>NZ_KQ948427.1:0-173793 GCF_001514065.1 Streptomyces antibioticus
GGTCACGTTCGTCTTCGGCGGCCTGACAGGGGTGATGCTCGCGTCCCCGCCCCTCGACTTCGCGGTCTCCGACTCGTACTTCGTGGTGGCGCACTTCCACTACGTCGTCTTCGGCACCGTCGTCTTCGCGATGTTCTCCGGCTTCCACTTCTGGTGGCCCAAGTTCACCGGCAAGATGCTCGACGAGCGCCTCGGCAAGATCACGTTCTGGACGCTGTTCATCGGCTTCCACGGCACGTTCCTCGTCCAGCACTGGCTCGGGGTCAACGGCATGCAGCGCCGGATTCCGGACTATCTGGCGGTGGAGGGCCTGACCCCCCTCAACACCCTGTCGAGCATCTTCTCGCTCGTGCTCGGCGCCTCGCTCCTGCCGTTCTTCTACAACATCTGGAAGACGGCCAAGTACGGCAAGCCGGTCACGTCCGACGACCCGTGGGGCCACGGCCGTTCCCTGGAGTGGGCGACCAGCTGTCCCCCGCCGCGCCACAACTTCACCGCCCTGCCCCGCATCCGCAGCGAGTCCCCCGCGTACGACCTGCACCACGCCCCGGCGCCGGCAAGGGAGTTGACCGCGCGATGAGGGACACGTTCGTCAACGACATCGAGGGCCATCTGCTGCTCGCCGCCACCCGGCAGGAGGGCCGCACGGCCGCCGAGCGGTTCACCGCACCGCTGCACTGGCTGACGGACACTCAGCGGGCCGAGCTGGAGCGCCGCTTCGAGGCGGAGTACCTCGCGCTCGCCCGCACCTCCTGGCAGCGCACGGCGGTGCGGGCCGGGGGTCTCCGGGACGAGTACGAGGCGAGATTCCGGACGTTGCGCCGACGACTGCTGGCGGGTCTCCTGCTCACCTGCGCGGCGGTCGTCGGCGCCTTCGCCCTCTGTTGTGCGCGCTAGTTCTGCGTCCACTTCTGATTGCTCTGGCCGTTGCACGTCCACAGCACCAGCTGCGTGCCGTTGGCCGTGGCCGCGTTGTAGGCGTCGAGGCAGAGACCGGCGTTGACGTTGGTGAGGGTGCCGTCGCTGTTGACGTTCCACTTCTGGTTGTTCTGGCCGTTGCAGGTCCAGATGATCACCTTGGTGCCGTTGGCGGTCCCGCTGTTGTTGGCGTCCAGGCACTTGTCGCCGTACACCACGAGTTCCTTGCGGGAGGTGTACGTCCACTGCTGGTTCTGGCCGCCGTTGCAGTCCCAGAGCTCGGCCTGGGTGCCGTTGGCAATGGTGTTGTCGTAGACGTCGAGGCAGCGGCCGGACCCGGTCCCGACCACCAGGGTGCTGTTCGCGCCGGGCAGCGGGCGGACGGTGATGTCGGCGAGCGTGGGCGCGCCCGTGAAGGTCAGCGTGTTCGAGGAGCCCTTGGACAGGCCGACCATGACCGAGATCGTGCCCTGGGAGGACCCGGTGGGCGGGAAGGACACGGTCGTCGAACCCTGGCCGTTGACCTTGAGGGTGGCGGTGCGGGCGCCGGCGGTGTTGTTGGTGTAGGCGACGTCGACGGTCTTGATCCCGGTGCTGCCCGCGGCCACACCGGTGAAGCTCGCCGTGCCGGCGTAGGTACCGGCCGACTGCTCGGTGCCGCCGGTGACCGTCAGCATCACGGAGCCGCCCGCCGGGACACTCGCGGTGTAACTCGTGCCGTACGAACCGATGTCGGAGCGGGCCCACAGGTCACGGACGGTCGCGTTCGCGTTGGTCAGACCGAGGTCGGACCAGCGGACGGTGATGTTCTGCGCGGCGGAGGTGCGGTTCATGAGCACGACGGCACGGTTGCCCTGGCCGGTCAGGACCTTGCCGTACACCTGAAGGCCGGTGACGTCCTCGGCGACCTTGACGCCCTGGAGGCCGCGCGCGTCCTGGTCGACGGCGATGACCTCGGGGTTCTTGAGGATGTTCGCCGTCTCGGTGGACATGGTGGCCAGGTTGTTGCCCGCGAGGAGGGGAGCGCCGGAGATGGCCCACAGGTTCATGTGGGTGCGGTTCTGGGCGGCGGTGAAGCCGGACATGCCGACCATCAGCATGTCGGGGTCGTTGTAGTAGCCGGTGTGCTGGGCGAGCGGGTGCAGGCCCTGGTCGAAATTGGACAGCATGTTCGTCTGGGACGGGCTGTTGCCCCAGAAGATGATGTCGGTGCTGGTCCGGTACATCGGCGCGAGCCCCGGGGCCCAGTTCCAGGTGTTCTGGTAGCCCCAGTTGCAGATCGAGAGGGTGAGCGGTCGCCCGGTGGCGGCCGTGGCCTTGGCCACCGCGTCGCTGATCGACTTGTACGTCGTCGCCGCGTCGAGGCCTTCCGCGTCACCGCCGCACCAGTCGACCTTCACGAAGTCGAAGCCCCACTGCGAGAACTGGAGCATGTCCTGGTCGTAGTGGCCCTCACTGCCGGAGCCGGGGGCGGCGGGGCGGCCGGTCGGGTAGTAGTAGCCGCAGCCGTCCTTGCCGGCGTCGGTGTAGATGCCCGCCTTCAGGCCCTTGCTGTGGATGTAGTCGGCGATGGCCTTCATGCCGCCGGGCCACTCGGACTCGTCGACGGTGATGTTCCCGGCGCTGTCCCGGGTGCCCTGCCACCATCCCTCGTCGATGTTGATGTACCTGTAGCCCGCCTCGGGCAGCCCCGCCGCCACGAACGCGTCGACCTGCTGCTTGATCACGTCGTGGTCGATGGCGGCGGCGAAGCTGTTCCAGGAGGCCCAGCCCATCGGCGCGGCGGGCACGGCGATCTGCCGGCCCGTCACCGCCTGGGCCGGGGCGGGCTGGGCGAAGAGCAGGGCGGCGGAGGCGGTCAGAGCGAGCACGACGGCGCGTACGACGGCGGATCCGGTACGCCGTACGAGCCCGCCGCGAGGCGTGCGGGGTGGGGGAAACATGCGGCTCCTTCGGAGGGGAAGAACGCTCGGCATGGTCGATATATCGAACTGAGACCGAATTACCGAACGTATCGCGCGCCGAAGGTAGAGCCGCGGGAGTCGCAAGTCAACGGCTGCGACAGGCGTGAACTCGCCGCTTCCCACGGGTCGTTGCCCTCTGTCGGGCCGCGATCCCGACATACTGGCGCTCGTGCGCGTAGCAATCATGACGGCGGGTTCGCGGGGCGATGTGGCCCCCTTCACCGGTCTGGGGCACGGCCTGCTGCGGGCCGGGCACGAGGTCACCCTGGTCACGCACGGCTCCTTCGAGCCGTTGGTGGCGGGCTCGGGGCTGGGCTTCCACTCCTTGCCGGTGGACCCCCGAACCGTGCTGGAGTCCGAACGGGGCAAGGGCCTGCACCGCAGCGCCACCGGCCCCGGCAAGCTGCTGCGGGCGGTCACGATGGCACGGGCCCTGGCGAGCACGATGGCCGACGACCTGGTGGCGGCGGCCCGTGCCGCCGACGTACTCCTCCTGTCGGCCTCCCTCGCTCCCCTCGGCCACACCATCGGCGAGGGCCTGTCCCTGCCGACCCTCGGCCTCAGCCTCCAACCGGTCGCGTCGACAAGGGAGTTCGCTCCTCCCATGCTGGGCGGCGGCTCCTGGGGCGGGCTCGGCAACCGGGCGGCCGGACACGGCGTGAGCATGGCCATCGAGCACGTCTTCTCGTCGGTCGTCCCGGAGGTGCGCACCCGCCTGGGCCTGGGACAGGTACGAAGCGTCACGGCACTGCGCCGCCGGGAGCGGCGGAACTGGCCCGTCCAGCACGGCTTCAGCCCGCTGGTGGTGGCCAGGCCACGTGACTGGCGCCCCGGTCTGGACATCGCGGGCTACTGGTGGCCGTACGACGTGTCGACCGAACTCCCGTCAGAGGTGCGGGACTTCCTGGACGCGGGCCCGCCCCCGGTCTTCGTCGGCCTCGGCAGCGCCACCGTCCCCGGCCCCGAGCGTCTCAGCGCCGACATCGTGCGCGCGCTGCGGCGGGCGGGGCTGCGTGGGGTGTTCCAGCAGGGCTGGGCAGGGCTCGCAGCGGACGGCGAGGACATGCTGACCGTCGGCGAGATCGCCCACTCGGCGCTCTTCCCCCACATGGCCGCGGTCGTTCATCACGCGGGTGCGGGAACGACCGGAGCGGGGCTGAGGGCCGGGGTGCCCGCGGTGCCGGTACCGATCCAGTTCGACGCGGGGTTCTGGTCGCAGCGCCTGGTCTCCCTGGGCGTAGCCCCGACGACGGTACCGCTCCGCCGCCTGACCACGGACAGACTGGCGTCGGCGCTGAGGACGATCACGCGGGATGCCGGGTACCGGGAGCGGGCACGGGAGCTGGGGGCACGGATTCGCAAGGAGGACGGGGTAGCTCCTGTGTTGGAGGCGGTGAACTGCCTGAGAGGCTGAGCGGCAACGCCCTTAGGGGCGCGAGGAACTGCGCGACCAGCCCCCACGGCGCCGCACAAGAAGTCAGTCCCCCCACCCCACCGGCCGCAAGATCGCCAACAGCTGCCGCACCAACTCCTCCACCACCTCATCCAACGAGGCGTCCACCCACCCCGAACTCCAGTCGTGGAGCAGTCCGTTCACGGCCCCGATGAACGCCGTCGCCGGCAGCCGATAGTCCCGAGGCACCGCCTCCCCCCGCGCCACCGCCGCCCCCGCCTCCGCACACACCAGTTCCACCCACTGCGCTCGCCGGGCCAGCCGCTGTTCCTCCATTCGCGGACTGACCCCGATGATCTCGACGAACGTGATGCGGATCCGGCGCGGGTCACTGGTGACGTTCGCGGCGTAGGCCCGGAAGATCGCGGCGACCCGCTCGGCCAGCGGCAGCGCATCCGCGTCGGCCACCGCCGTCAGCACCGCCTGCTCCGCCCAGCCGTTGACCTGGAGGTGCAGCGCGACGAGGACGTCCTCGAGCGTGCGGAACTCCTCGTAGAACTGTCGCGTGGACAAGCCCGCGGCCTCACTCAGCGCCGCCACCGTCGTGTTGCGGTAGCCCGGCGTGCCGCCGAACAGTTGCAGCGCGGCGTCCAGGAAACGGCGGCGCCGCTCCGCCTGCCGTTCCTCCGCGGTCTTGCCGCCGTAGCGGCCGGTCGGCGCCTTGAGCCTGCCCGCCACGGTCACCTCCGTTGATCGTCCACTGGCTCGCCAATTTTGTCGTGCGCGGAGTCTTGTGGACAGGGCGCCCCTTCCTTACTTTTCAGTAAGTTGACTCTGAAAGCACCCGTATTCAGTTTCCCAGAGCCGCGCCTTTCCGAGTCCTGCTTTGGCATGTCCTACTCATGAACCCCACTCAGAGGAGAGAGCCGTCATGCCTGCCTTCAGAACCCGGCACCTGTGCCTCCTGGCCGCCACCGTCGCCCTGGCCGCCACCGTCCCGGCGGCATCCGCCGCCTCCGCCGCCGATGCCGCCGCCCTGCGCGAGGTGCTGTTCGTCGGCAACAACTGGGACGGCACCGCCGACGTCCTCCAGTCCAGCGGAAGTCTGGCCAAGGTCGGCCGGATCAACGTCATCCCCGACAAGGACGCGCGGATGGCGGAGATCAACGCCGATCCGATCAAGTGGATCTACTTCATGGCGATCCGCAACGGTGTCGGCGAGGGCCACGACCAGTTCGCCGACGACATGTACACCACGCCGGACGGCACCTCGGTCGTCGTCTCCCGGCCGAGCTTCGCCGACGTCGTGTCGATCAACCTGGCCACCGGGAAGATCAACTGGCGCTTCCCGGTGTCGGGTTACCGCTCCGACCACATGGCGGTCTCCCCCGACGGCACCCGGGTCGCGGTGTCCGCCTCGACCGCGAACACCGTGCACGTCCTCGACATCAACACCGGCAAGCAGGTCGGCAAGTTCGCCACCGGCGACAAGCCGCACGAGAACATCTTCACCAAGGACGGCAAGTACATCTACAACATGTCGATCGGTGACGTGAACACCAGCACCGACGCCCCGTGGCTGGACTGGACGAAGGGCGACCGGCACATCACGGTCGTCGACGCGACGACGTACCAGCAGGTCAGAACCATCGACATGCGGCCGAAGCTGGACGCGCTCGGTCTCACCGACTACTCCGACGCGGTGCGCCCGGCCGTGTTCTCGCCGGACGAGTCCAAGCTGTACTTCCAGGTGTCGTTCTTCAACGGCTTCTTCGAGTACGACCTCGCCACGGACCGGATCACCCGGACGAAGACCCTGCCGAAGAACCCGGCGACCAGCGACGACCGCACCACGTTCGTCAACGACTCGCGCCACCACGGGCTTTCGATGAGCCCCGACGGCAGCAAGCTGTGCGTCGCCGGGACCATGGACGACTACGCGACCGTCGTCAACCGCAGCACCCTCCAGGAGGGCCCGCTGGTCACCGCGTCCAAGCCGTACTGGGCGACGGTCAGCGGCGACGGCAAGAGCTGCGTCATCTCCGAGAGCGGCGCCGACCAGGTCACGGCGATCGACTTCGCCACCGGCCAGAAGACGGTGTCCGTGCCGGTGGGCGACCATCCGCAGCGGGTGCGGCTCGGCCATGTCGCCGCGAACTGGACGAGCCCGGCCAGCTGAGGTTCGGGTTCGGTCGTGGGGCAGTGCGGGTGCGTCGTGGCTTGTCGCGCAGTTCCCCGCGCCCCTAAAAGGCACGACGCCTGGTCCGGCCTCAAGGGGCGCGGGGAACTGCGCGAACGGCCACGACGCGCCCGCACCCGGCACGCGACCTCCTCAGCCGAACTTCGACGCCATCCACGTCGCCAGTTCGGCCTTGGCCGCGTTCAGCACGGTCGCCGACGGCGCGGTCGCCCCATTGGTGACCAGCGCATAATGCAGGGCACCGGAGTCCCCGTCAGTCAGCAGCAGCCGTCGGCTACCCGTGCCGCCGGGTTCCGGAGCCGTGCCGATCGGGGTCGAGGACGTGTAGGCCGGCGGAGCGTACGCCGTGCCCAGGTCGGAGACGACCGTGGTCGTCGCGGTCGGGAAGGAGGCGGGCAGGTGCAGTTCGGTGGGGGCGGTGCCGCTGCCCGAGCGCCACACCAGCAGGCCGTACTGGCCGGAGCCCACCAGCGCGGACAGGTTCGGCAGTGAGCTGGGCACCGGGTTCCAGGACAGGGTCGTGGAGCCGTCGCGGGAGCGGTCCTCGTAGGTGAAGGCGAGGGTGCTGCCGGAGGTCGCGCTCGGGTAGAGGCGGTCCAGGAGCCTGGCGTCCTGACGAAGCGTCACCACACCGTTGTTGTCGAGGCGTACGGCGGACAGGTCCTCGTCGTTCCAGGCGTCCCCGCCGGTCTGCACCTTGTCGGGGTTGCCGTTCATCAGCTCGCTGTGGCGGCCGTTGTAGATGTCCCACTGCCACTGCGAACCGGACAGGACCGGACCCGAACCGGCGGGCGAGGTCCACCAGTTGGCGCCCTTCACCCGGGAGTCCAGGGCCTGGTACATGGCTTTGAGGACGGTCGGCGCCTTGCCGGCGGTGGAGCCGTTGAGGGGGTGGCCGAACTCGCTGACGACGGCCGTGGTGCCGAGCGCCGTGGCGCGGTCGCGGACCGTGCCGAAGTCGCTCACGTACTGGCCGTCCGAGGCATTGCCCCACATCAGGATGCCGGAGATGGCCTTCTGGTCGTAGAAGTGGGTGTTGAAGACGTACCGGGAGCCGATGGAGCCCGCGTCGAGGAGGCCGCCCTCCTCCTTGCTGACGTTGCCGTTCCAGAAGAGGTTGGGCTCGACCAGGGCGGGCTTGTCCTGCCAGCCCGCCGCGTCCATACGGGCCCGGAACTTCACATAGAAGGGCCACAGCAGGTCGCGTTCCCAACTGCGGCTGGCCTGGCCGGAGTCGTAGGTGCCGGCGTACGGCTCGTTGTAGGGGTCGAAGCCGAGGACACCGGCGAACTCCTCGGTGCTCACGTTCTGTTTGACGTACGCCATGACCTTCTGCGCCGTGGTGAGGAAGGCGTCCTGGAGGCCGTGGGCGTTGTGCCAGAAGTCGTACTGGGCGGCCTTCACCGCGCCGTTCTGGGTGATGTTCTGGCCCCACACGAAGCAGATGCCGCAGGATTCGTCGGGGTAATTGCCCAGGTCCACCGCCCACTTGGGGGCGCCGTCACCCGTGTACCAGCTGTCGTCGTCGAAGAGGTACCGGGAGTAGAGGTCCTGATGGAAGTCGGGGTAGACGCGGATGCCCGCGTCGAGGAAGGCGCGCATCTGGGCGGTGGCGGCGGACAGGTACGCGGTGTCGACCTGGCCCTGCACCGGTTCGGCGTACGCCCAGGAGAGCAGGAAGCGGACGGAGTTGCCGCCGCCGAGGGCACGCAGGGCCTTGGCCGACTTCTGGGCGTCGGCGACGGAGGCGAAGGGCAGGCCGTGGTTCTCGGCGAGCTTGGTCTCGCCGGAGACGTTGTAGCCGCGCAGCACGACCTCGCGGCCGTTTCCGTCGACGAAGCGACCGCCGGACACCGTGAGCGCCGTGCCGTCGAAGGGGAGGGAGTCGGAGACGGTGGCCGCGGTGGCGGACGGGGAGCCCGCCACCGTGACGAAACCGCAGAGTCCGCAGAGGACAACCAGAACAACCAGCAGACGGGCCCGGATATTCGGCATGTTCACTACAGTCCGGTGATATCAGGACACCGTCAATACCTTCTGACTCATGAGTAAGTCTCAGGTTTTCTCGGCCCGTTGACCCCACTACCCTCTTCGACCGGTTACGTTCAGCAGATACTCCTTGCGGTTGAGCGGGTTGTGGTCGGTCCGCGGACGCTCGGGGACGTCGTCCCCGCCCGCCACCGGCGCGTAGTCCTCGAAGGCGCTCTCCCACTCGGCCTCGCCACGGGTCAGCCCGGGCAGCCGCTGTTCGAGGCCGTGCACACGGGCCGCCGGGACCACCCCCTCCAGCACGCACAGCGCGCCCCGCGTCTCGGTCGTCTCCGGCACCGCGCGCGCCGCGGACAGCACCGGCAGCAGCGCGCCCAGCGTGTCCGCCGGGGCCTCCAGCCGGAAACGGTGCATCGGCTCGTACACCCGGGTGCCCGCCCGGCGCAGCGCCGCGGCGAGGACCAGCGGGGTCAGACCGCGGAAGTCGGCGCCGGTGCTGGACATGCTCTTGTCGAAGCCCTGGTGGGCGTGGCTCTGCCGGGGCCAGTAGCCGGAGTGGGTCATGGTGACCGCGCAGTCGGCGACCTGCCAGCCGTGCAGCCCCTGGGCGAGGGTCTCGCGGACGGTGTCCTCGACCGCCCGGAAGAAGGCGTACGGCATCGCGCCCAGCTCCACCTCCAGGCCGAAGGTGACGCCGGTACCGGGCGCGGCCGGGTCGACGCGCAGGCCGACCGTGGCGAGGAAGGGGTTGGCGTCCTTCTTGATGAACTCGGCGGCCGCGCCCGTCCCCACCGGGCGCTCGATGCACAGCGGCGTGGTCTCCCGGAAGCCGACGGCGAGCCCGAACTCCTCGGCGAGGGTGGCCTCGATGACCTCCTTCTGGACCTCGCCGTAGAGGGAGACGGAGAGTTCCTGGCGCACCTCGTCATGGCGCAGGTCGATCAGCGGGTCCTGCTCGGCGAGCTGGGTGAGGGCCAGGTGCAGCGACCTGCGGTCGGTGCCCGGGCCGGGGACGACGACGGTCTCCAGGGTGGGCGGGGAGAAGAAGTGGCCGGGCCGTTTGCGGGGTTCGCCGATCGTGTCGCCGATGCGGATGTCTCCCAGCCCCCACAGCCGCGCGATCCGGCCCGCCGGAACCGCGTCCGCACGGACGTCCGTCCCGTGGTCGAAGACGCTGACCGCGGTGACCCGGCCGTCCTCGCGACCGGGACCGAAGGGAACGCGGTCACGGGTGCGCAGGGTGCCGGAGAACAGCCGCGCGTACGCGACCTTCTCCCCCGCCGGACCCCGCTCGACCTTGAACACGCTGCCGGAGACCGGCGCTTCGGGGTCGCCGTCGGCGGCGGGCAGCAATTCCTTGATGCCGTCGATCAGTTCGGGCACTCCGGCGCCGGTGACGGCCGAGCCGAAGTACACCGGGTGGACGAGGGCCTGCCGGGCCTGGGCGGCGAGAGCGGCCCGCAGCCGCTCGTCCGTGAGAGTCCCGTCGACGTAGGCGGCGAGCAACTCGTCGTCGTGGTCGGCGAGGACGTCGGGCGCCACCGCGCCGGGCACGAACGCCGCCTCCCGCGTGCCGAGTTCCACGGCCCGCCCCATCGGCACGATCGCCGGGGTGAGCCGCTCGGCGAGGGCGTCGAGGACACCGTCGTACCGTGCGCCGCGGCGGTCGATCTTGTTGACGAAGATCAGCGTGGGGATGCGCAGCCGCTGGAGCGTCCGCATCAGGACGCGGGTCTGCGCCTGGACGCCCTCGACGGCCGAGACGACCAGGACGGCACCGTCGAGCACGCCGAGAATCCGCTCCACCTCGGCGATGAAGTCGGGGTGGCCGGGGGTGTCGATGAGGTTGACGGTGACGTCGTCGACCGCGAACGAGACGACGGCCGACTTGATGGTGATGCCGCGCCGGCGCTCCAGCGCGAGGCTGTCGGTCTGCGTACTGCCGGCGTCGACGCTGCCGATCTCGTCGATCACTCCGACCGAGTGCAGCAGCCGCTCGGTCAGGCTGGTCTTACCGGCGTCGACATGGGCGAGAATCCCGAGGTTGAGCAAGTGCACGAAGCGTCATGTCCTTCGAAGAGGGGGTCATTCCTTCTTGGGTGGACATGCGTGCAGTGCGCACTACTGCTCTCCTTCATCGATGGCCGACGGCTCCTTTGCAGTGCAGCAGACCGGCGCGCGGGGCGGCAACGGATTAACGCCCCACCCGCGGGTGGAGTGTGGCGATACGGAGCTGCCGGCGGCCCGGATGCGACGCTTGCTGCGGTCGTGAGAGGAGCGGATCGTGCGTGAGATTCTCCCGGCGCTGAGCGCCTGGTACGCGGCGGGGTCGCCGTTCGGGCTGGCGACCGTCGTGGCCGTGAGCCGCAGTGCGCCGCGTGATCCGGGTGCCGCGATGGCGGTCGGGCCCGGTGACGAGGTCGTCGGCAGTGTGTCCGGGGGATGTGTGGAGGGGGCCGTGTTCGAGCTGGCGCAGGAGGTGGTGGCGAGCGGGGCGGCACAGCTCCGGACCTTCGGGTACAGCGACGAGGACGCCTTCGCGGTCGGGCTCACCTGCGGCGGCGAGATCACGCTGCTGGTGCGGCCCGTCACGCCGGCGCTGGACCCGGCGTTCGGCGAGGTCGCCGAGTCCGTGGCCGCGGGGCGGCCGGTGACCGTGGCCACGGTGACCGACGGTCCGGCGCCGCGCGGTGCGACCCTCGCCGTGTGGCCGGACCGGGTCGCCAGCACCCTCGGCACGACGGGCCTGGACGTGGCGGTCACCGCCGACGCGCGCGGTGAACTCGCCCTCGGGGCAACGGGTCTGAGGCACTACGGTCCGCGTGGTGAGCGCCGGGAGGACGCGGTGAGTGTCTTCCTGCACTCCTTCGCCCCGCCCCCGCGGATGCTGGTCTTCGGCGCCATCGACTACGCCGCCGCGGTCGCCCGGATCGGCGATTTCCTCGGCTACCGGGTCACGGTCTGCGACGCCCGCCCGGTCTTCGCCACCCCCAAGCGCTTCCCGCCGGGCGTGGAGGTCGTCGTGGACTGGCCGCACCGCTACCTCCAGGGCACCGACACCGACGAGCGCACGGTGATCTGCGTCCTCACCCACGACCCCAAGTTCGACGTCCCGCTGCTCCAGGAGGCGCTGCGCCGGCCCGCCGCGTACATCGGCGCGATGGGCAGCCGGCGTACCCACGACGACCGGATGAAGCGGCTGGTCGACGGCGGGCTGACCGACCGCCGGCTGTCCCGGCTGCGCTCCCCTGTGGGGCTCGACCTCGGTGCCCGTACGCCCGAGGAGGTGGCCGTCTCCGTCGCCGCGGAGATCGTCGCGCTGCGGTGGGGCGGCACGGGCACTCCGCTGACGGCGACCGCGGGCGCCATCCATCCCGAGGCGACCTGACGAAGGAAGTCGTGGACGGCGCTCCTGGACATCGAGCGCATGGCGCCCTGCACGCCGGGGCGAGCGTCGAGCGGTACCACCGGCCCCGGTGGTCGTGGCCGCCGTCGCGACGGTCCTGGTGGCGCGGCGGATACGTCGGTGGCGGCGACGCTGAGCCGCAGCACGTATCGCTCGGTCGCGTCGTCCATGCCGGGCTGCGGCACCGGGGCGAGCGGGAGGTGGGCCCATTGCGGGAACCGGGCGGTCAGCAGACGGCGTACGAGCGTGGTGTCGGTCAGCACGCCGTCCATCTCAGCGGGGCGACGGCGGCAGCGTCCGACGAATGGGAGGGTTGAGACCGGCTCCCAGGGGTAGTCGGCGCGCAAAGGAGGAGGACGTACAGCGATGCGCCTCTTCTTCGGCACACCTCTTTGTGGAAGGAGGTCCGTGACAGCGCACACTCGCAGCGCCCGGGCCGCTTCCGGACGCACGGAGCGGCCCGGATCCTCGTGAGGTGCCGTCGCCGGCTACCGCTGAGGCAGCCGGTGCAACAGCACATCGTCCAGGCGACCGTCCTCGACGGCCGCCGTCATGTACGTGCAGCGCGGCTGGCGCCGCCGGTCCGTCGGGGAGCCGGGGTTGAGCAGCCTCAGACCGGTCCGGGCGGTGGTGTCCCAGGGGATGTGACTGTGCCCGAAGACCAGCACGTCGGCGTCGGGGAAACGGGCGGCACAGCGTGCCTCCCGACCCTGCGCGGGGCCGGTCTCGTGGACCACCGCGAAGCGCAGGCCGTCGAGTTCGGCGTACGCGACCTCCGGCAGCCGGGCCCGCAGGTCCGGTCCGTCGTTGTTGCCGTACACGCCGATGAGGCGGCGGCTGAGCTGCTCCAGCAGGTCGAGGGTGGCCGTGTCGACCCAGTCCCCCGAGTGGAACACCACGTCGGCGCGCGGGAGTTCGGCCAGCAGCGGAGCCGGGAGTACTTTGGCGCGCTTGGGCAGATGGGTGTCGGACAGCAGAAGCAGACGCACGCGGTCAGACTATCCGGGGAAGATCGTCAACCTTGACACGATCGGTATGCGTTCCGAGCGGTGGTCGCAACATCAACCACTGCGGCGTCGGGTTAGCATCTGGCCACAAGCACCGCACCATGACAGAAACGACAAGCGACCCAAGGGGGACCGAGCCTCATGCCGGTCAAGGTCAGCGTCGTCGTCCCCGTGTACAACCCCGGGGTTTACATCGAGGACTGCATCGCGTCTCTGAAGAGGCAGTCACTGCCTCCCGACGAGTACGAAGTGATCTTCGTCGACGACGGTTCCACCGACTCAACGCCCGGCCGGCTCGATGAGCTCGCTGCCGAGGACCCACGCGTCCGTGTCATCCACCAGGAGAACTCCGGCTGGTCAGGCAAGCCCCGCAACGTGGGGATCGAGGCCGCCCGGGGCGAGTTCGTGATGTTCGTCGACAACGACGACTACCTCGGCGACGAGGCCCTGGAGCGGATGTACGACTACGGCGTGGCCAACGGCGCCGATGTGATCGTGGGCAAGATGGCGGGCAAGGGCCGTCCCGTGCCGGTTGAGCTGTTCCGCCGCAACCGCCCGCACGCGAGCGTCGAGAACGCGCCGCTGATCGACAGCCTGACCCCGCACAAGATGTTCCGCCGGGCGTTCCTCGACGACATCGGCCTGCGCTTCCCGGAGGGCAGACGGCGTCTTGAGGACCATGTCTTCATCGCCGAGGCGTATCTGCGCGCGGAGAACGTGTCCGTGCTCAGCGACTACGTCTGCTACTACCACGTACGCCGGGACGACGCCTCCAACGCCGGTTTCCAGCAGTTCGAACCGGCCGGGTACTTCAAGCACCTGCGCGAGGCCCTCGACGTCGTCGAGACCTACACCAAGCCGGGCGATCTGCGGGACCGGCTCTTCCGGCGCTGGCTGCGCAACGAGATGGTCGAGCGGATGCGCGGCCGGCGTCTGCTCGGGCTGCCCGAGGACTACCGCCGGGCCCTGTTCGCGGAGATCCACTCGACCGTCGTCGACCGCTTCGGCCCCGGTGTCGCGGCCGGTCTGCCGCCCGCCCAGCGGGTGGTGGCCGCGCTGATCACCGCCCATCGCTACGACGACCTCGTGGCGTTCGCCGAGTGGGAGGCCGGGATCGCCCTGAAGGCCGTTCCGGAGGGCGTCGAGTGGCGGGACGGGGTGCTGGAGGTCTCGCTGAGCACCGAGTTCACCTCGGGCGGCGCGCCGATGCGGTTCCCCGCGCAGGGCGCCCTGGCGAAGGACGCTCCGCCGCTGGAGGCGGCCGAGGCGATCGCCTGGGTGTGCGCCGACTCCGTCGCCCGCTTCGACCAGGCCGCGGGCGATCTGCTGCTGCGGGAACGGACCAGCTCCGCCCAGCACTTCCAGCCTGTCCGGGTCGTCCGGGAGACGGTGCCCGAGCAGGGCGGCGACCGGGTGCGGCTCGTCCTGCGGGCGACGGCGTCCGTCGATCCCGCCACGGCGGCGGGCGGGGCGGCGCCGGACGACGGTCTGTGGGACGCCTTCGTGCGGGTCCGGCTGGGCGGCTGGACCAAGGAGTGCCGGCTGGGTCCGGCCCCGGCCGAGAACCGGCCCCGGCCGCAGGCCGGTCTGGGCGGCGGGCGCGTGGTGCTGCCGTACTGGACCCATCCGCACGGCAACTTCGCCCTCGACGTGGACCGGGCGACCAAGCGGCTGGGCCTCGACCGGGTCACTGCGGGCACCGTCGCCGTCGACGGCGCCCGGATCAGCACCGCCGTGCCGTTCCAGGTCGCCGAGGAGACCAAGGTGGTGCTGCGGCTCGGCGCGGCCGAGATCGTCGATGTGCCGGGCACCCTCTCCCCCGCCGCGGACGAGCAGCTGGGGTCGGTGCTGGAGGCCGATCTGCCGCTCGCCGAGCTGAACGGCGCGCGGTGGCGGGTGGCGCTGAGCCCGGTGCCGAACGCCCCCGAGCCGCGCTTCCTCGTGCTCCCGCTCGCCCTGCGCGTCTCCGGGGACACCGTCCGTCCGGTGGCCGCGCCCGGCCACGGCGCTGCGCAGCGGCTGGCCCGCAAGGTCCGGCGGACGCTGGGCAGGGTGCTGCGCGGGGCGGCCCACCGGGTCAGGAACCGCGGCAAGTAGGTCACAGCGACTGAGCGCGGCCCCCAGGGAGTTCCTGGGGGCCGCGCTCAGTCGCTGTCCGGGGCGGGACCGGGATCACTTCTTGGCGTAACGCGCCTTCAGCGCACTGCGCTTGTTGGTGCCCTCGGCGTTCTTGCCCTTCTCGATGATCACCAGGTTGTGGTAGAAGTGCACGCCCACGACGTTGAGGTCCGTGTAGCTGGGCTGGTAGTGCTCGTCCACGAACTCCTCGTAGTTGAGGCCGTCCGTCAGCCGCTTGAGCATGGCCATGCTGGTGTTCGGGTCGTCGAGGTCCTCACTGCCCATCCACTCGGGCCAGTACGACGACTGGGTGTCCTCGACGACGTAGATGCCGCCGTCCTTGAGGCGCGGGAAGAGCGTGGCGAACGTGGTGAGCACGTGCGGGGGGCGGTGGCTGCCGTCGTCGATGATGACGTCGAGGTCACCGATCTTGTCGACGACGGCGTTCAGCGACGACGGGTCGGACTGGTCGCCGATGAACGTCGTGATGCGGTCCTCGTCGACATGGGACTTGTCCTGGATGTCCATGCCGAAGATCTGCGCCTTCGGGAAGAACGCCTTCCACATGCGCAGCGAGGCGCCGCCCTGGCCGGGCCGGTTGTAGCCGCCGATACCGATCTCCAGCAGGTTGAACTCCTCGTTCTTCAGGTGCTGGAGGTGCTTCTGGTAGTGCTGGGTGTAGCGGTGCGCGCCCCACTTGTCCGTCTTGAAGTGCACGGCGAGTTTGTTGAGGTCGTGCGAGATGGCATCGATCCCGGTGGGCTTCTTCTTGACCGGCTGGGGCGGCTGACCGGAGATACGTCGCTTCAGCTGGCGCACGACACGCACGTTCTTCTCACCCAACACGTTCTTCACAGTTGTTCTGATCGACATAGTTCGACGTATTCCTTTCCTGGGGCCGGCGGTCGGGCCCACGGTCGGACCGTGCTTAGTGAGGGGTGATGCGTCGCTTGAGCGGCTCCCACCAGGTGCGGTGGGCGCGGTACCAGGCGACGGTGTCGGCGAGGCCGGTGGCGAAGTCGTGCCGGGGAGCGTAGCCGAGTTCGGTGCGGATCTTGGTCCAGTCGACGGAGTAGCGCAGATCGTGGCCCTTGCGGTCCTCGACGTACTCGACCATGTCCCAGCCGGCGCCGCATGCCTGGAGCAGCAGCCCGGTGAGTTCCTTGTTGCTCAGTTCGGTGCCGCCGCCGATGTTGTAGACCTCGCCTGCCCGGCCCGCGGTGCGGACGAGGTCGACGCCCTGGCAGTGGTCGTCGACGTGCAGCCAGTCGCGGACGTTGCTGCCGTCGCCGTACAGCGGGACGTTCCTGCCGTCCAGGAGGTTGGTGATGAAGAGCGGGATCACCTTCTCCGGGAACTGGTGGGGCCCGTAGTTGTTGGAGCAGCGGGTGACACGGACGTCCAGGCCGTGGGTGCGGTGGTAGGCCAGGGCGAGCAGGTCGGAAGAGGCCTTGGAGGCGGAGTACGGCGAATTGGGCGCGACCGGGTGGGTCTCGGGCCAGGAGCCCTCGTCGATGGAGCCGTAGACCTCGTCGGTGGACACGTGCACGAACGGGCCGGTGCCGTGCCTCAGGGCGGCGTCCAGCAGGGTCTGCGTGCCGACCACGTTGGTCAGCACGAAGTCGCCGGCGCCGGCGATCGAGCGGTCCACATGGGACTCGGCGGCGAAGTGCACGGCCTGGTCCGCGTCGGCCATCAGCTTGTCGACCAGCTCCGCGTCCCGGATGTCGCCCTGCACGAACTCCAGGCGGGGGTGCTCGAGTTCGAGGTTGTCCAGGGTGCCGGCGTAGGTGAGCTTGTCCAGCACGGTGATCCGGGACGCGTCGGAGTCCGCCGAGGCCAGGAGCCTGCGCACGTACTGGGAGCCGATGAAGCCGGCGGCGCCGGTGACGAGGAGGTTCATGAACGGATCTGCACCTTGCTGTGGTCTCCGAGCACTAGACGGTGGGCAGCGGGCATACCGGTCGTCGGGGTCACCTCGACGTGCCGGCCGATGAGGGAGGACTCTATACGCCCCACGCCCCGGATCGAGGAGTCCCGCAGCACGATGGAGAACTCCAACTCGCTGTCGATGACGCGGCAGTTCTCGGCGACCGAGGTGAAGGGGCCGACGTAGGAGTCCTCGACGACGGTGCCGGAGCCGATGATCACGGGTCCGACGATGCGGGAGTTGACGATCCGCGCGCCTTCTTCGAGGACGACCCGGCCGACGAGCTCGGTGCGCTCGTCCACCTCGCCGTCGATGCGGTGCGCGACGGTCTCCAGGACGCTGCGGTTGACCTCCAGCATGTCGGTGACGTTGCCGGTGTCCTTCCAGTAGCCCTTGATCACCGTGGAGCGGACGTCGGCGCGTGCGTCGATGAGGTGCTGGATGGCGTGGGTGATCTCCAGCTCGCCGCGCCAGGACGGGGCGATGGCCCGCACCGCGTCGTGGACGAGGGGCGTGAACAGGTAGACGCCGACCAGGGCGAGATCGCTCTTGGGGGTCTCGGGCTTCTCCTCCAGGCCGATCACCTGGCCCGCGGCGTCGAGCTCGGCGACACCGAAGGCGCGCGGGTCGGGGACGTGGGTGAGGAGGATCTGCGCGTCGGGACGGTGGGTGCGGAACTCGTCGACGAGGGCGGCGATGCCGCCGACGACGAAGTTGTCGCCGAGGTACATCACGAAGTCGTCGTCGCCGAGGAACTCCCGGGCGATCAGCACCGCGTGGGCGAGGCCGAGGGGGCGCTCCTGGGGGATGTAGGTGACCTCCAGACCGAACTTCGAGCCGTCGCCGACCGCTTCCTCGATCTCGGCGGCCGTGTCGCCGACGATCATGCCGACCTCGGTGATCCCGGCGGCCGCGATGGACTCCAGGCCGTAGAACAGGACGGGCTTGTTCGCCACGGGAACGAGTTGTTTGGCCGAGGTGTGGGTGATCGGCCGCAAGCGGGTACCGGCACCGCCAGAGAGGACTAGAGCCTTCATCTGGCTCACCTTAGTCGCGTTCGCCCGTGGCCGACCGTGCGCGGGGTGGCTCGCATCCGACGGAAAGGCCGAGGTGACGCGGGGTGGCCGCGACCGGCCGGCGCCGTGCGCGATCGGTTCATGGTGCACTCGTACGAGTGGTCAGAACGTGACCTCGCTCCACACCTGTTTGCCGCCACTGACCGGCAGGCTCCCCCAGGCCGCCGACATGGCCTCGACCAGCAGGATGCCGCGGCCGCCGGTGGCCTCCCAGCCGATGCTGGTCGGCTTGACCGGGGTGCGGGGCGAGGCGTCGGCGACGGCGACGCGCAGGCGGTGGTTGACGAGGATGAGGTCGAGGCGGACCCGGCCGTCGGTGTGCACGAGGGCGTTGGTGACGAGTTCGGAGACGATGAGCAGGACGGTGTCCTGGGCGTCCTCGGGCACGTTCCAGGAGCGCAGGGTGCGCCGGGTGAAGCGGCGGGCGTGGCCGACGGCCTGCGGGACCCGCCAGACCGTCCAGTTCTCGCGCAGCGGGTGGGTGGCCATCCCGTCGTAGCGCACGAGGAGCAGGGCGACGTCGTCGCTGCGGCGGGCGTTGCCGAGCAGGGCGTCGGCGACGAGGCCGAGGTGGGAGGGGTCGGAGGCGGCCAGGCCGTGGGCGAAGCGGTCCATGCCCTCGTCGATGTCGGCGTCGGCGGACTCCACCAGCCCGTCGGTGGTCAGCGCGATCAGGGTGCCGGGTCGCAGCCGCAGCGGGGTCATCGGGAAGTCCGCCTGGGCGACGACGCCGAGCGGCGGGCCGCCCTCGGTCTCGGCGATCTCGGTCGTGCCGTCCGGGTGCCGCAGCACCGGCGGGAGGTGGCCGGCCCGGACGCACCAGGCGGAGCCCTCCTCCATGTCGAGGTCGACGTAGGCGCAGGTGGCGAAGAGGTCGGTCTCCATGTCCGTCAGGAGCCGGTTGGCGTGCGAGACGACGACGTCCGGGGGGTGGCCCTCGACGGCGTAGGCGCGCAGGGCGGTGCGCATCTGGCCCATGAGGGTGGCGGCGCCGGCGCTGTGGCCCTGGACGTCGCCGATGACGAGGGCGACGTGGTTGTCGGGCAGCGGGATCACGTCGTACCAGTCGCCGCCGAGCTCCAGTCCGGCCGTGCTCGGCAGATAGCGGGCGACGGCGATCGCGCCGGGGAGTTCGGGCAGCCTGCGGGGCAGCAGCTGGCGCTGGAGCATGCCGACGAGTTCGTGCTCGGCGTCGAAGGCGTGGGCGCGCATCAGGGCCTGTCCGGCGAGCCCGGCGGAGGCGGTGAGCAGGGCGCGTTCGTCGGGGCCGAACTCGTGCGGGGCGTCCCAGCCGATCAGGCAGGCGCCGGCCATGCGTCCCGCGGCGGGCAGCGGCAGCACGGCGAGGCCGCCGGGGCCGACGTCGGCGAGGGCGGGTTCCAGGGCGGTGCCGGCGGGCCAGATCTGGGCGCGGCCCTCGCTGAGGGCGGCGGCGAGGGTCGGCATGGCGCGCACGGGGGCGTCGGGCCACTCGGTGCGCCACTCCAGGCGCCACAGCTCGGGCCAGGACTCGGGGTCGGGCGGGTCGAGGACGGTGACGACGAGCCGGTCGTTCTCCAGCTCGGCCAGCGCGATCCGGTCGGCGCGCAGCGGCTTGCGCAGGGCGGAGACGACGGCCTGGCTGACGTCACGGACGGTGCCGGCGGTGGCGAGGGCGGCGGCCAGGCGCTGGACGCGGGCCACGTCGGTGACGTCGGAGCGCAGGGTGGAGGCGTCGGCGACGGTGCCGACGAGGCCGGCGGGGCGGCCCTCGCCGCCCGGCAGCAGTCGGCCGCGCAGTCTGAGCCACTTGGGTGGTCCGGTGGGCTGTAGGGCCCGGAACTCGAGCTCGCGGTCGCCGAGGGACATGTGGTCGGCCTCGGTGACGGACATCAGGCTGGGCAGGTCCTCGGGCACGGTGAGCGCCAGCAGGGTCTCCACGCGGCCGTCGAAGTCCTCCCTGCGCAGCGCGAACAGGTCCAGGATGTCGTCGCCGACCTCGATGCGGCCGGTGTCCATGGCGAGGCTGAACGCGCCCGCGGGCAGTTCCCCGCTCTCGGCGGCCGCGGCCGGGGCGGGGCAGGCCACGGCGTCGGCGAGCAGCTCCAGGCACTTGCGGTCGTCGGTGTCGAAGCCGTCGGGGCGCTCGCTGACGGCGACGAGGCAGCCTCCGCCGTCGCGGCGGGCGGGCAGGACCGCCAGATGGAAGTCCCGGGACGGCAGCCGCCGTGCCTCGGCGCAGTCGGCGAGCTCCTCCGGGCCCAGCCAGGCCGACCGGCCGCCGCGGTGCACGTCGGCCAGCGGGGAGCCGCCGGCCAGGGGGTAGGCGTCCCGCAGTCCGTACAGGGTGCGGGGCACCCCGGCCGCGTCCACCAGGCAGAGCAGCTCGCCGTCCTCGCTCGGGGCGTACACGGCGGCGAGGGAGGCCCTTGCGAAAACGAGCACCTGTTCGAGGACGCTCCGCAGCCGTTCCGGTGAGTCGGGACCGGCCGTGAGCGCTTTGAGGGCAACTTCGGCACGCAGCGTTCTCGTTCTGCGCCCCGCGGCTCCCTCACTGACCACGTCCGCCATTACAGCGCTTATGCGCCATGCGCGCAGCCCCTGTGACCGTTCCGTGGGCTGTCCGCGGGGGTGGCGCGGGGGTCGGGATCGAAAATCGCCGAACAATTCTTTACGCATGCGTTCCGCACGGTGATCTCGTGACACCGGTGACTGTCCGTGGCCGCCGTGCCCGCTGGAAGCTCTATGTCGGGCCAAGGAGGGGGAGGCATGGACAAGCGGTACGAGGTGTACGCGCTCGCCGACCGGCACTTCTACGACACGCCGGACCGGCTGTCCGCAGAGGCGCGCCAGGCGGCGCCCCTGTTCGAGGCGGCGCGGCGCGAGGTGCCGCCCGGCTGGGACGCGGCGCGCATCGGCGACTGGCTGACGCTGACGCCGCTCGGTCCGGACGGCGGGCCGGTGGCCGGTCCGGCGCAGGGCTGGAAGGTCCACGCCTCGGCCACCCGGGCGAACGCGGAGCGGATCGCGGCGATCGTCTGGGACTACTGCGTGCCGCGTCGCATCCCGTTCAAGTTCGTGCCGGGACCGCATCTGCTCCACCTGCGGAACACCAAGTACGCGGCCCGTGACAGCAGCGGCAAGTTCGTCACCCTGTACCCGGCCGACGAGGAGCAGCTGCACACGGTGCTGCGCGAGCTGGGCCGGCTTCTGGAGGGGTTCGAGGGGCCGTACATCCTCACCGACCTGCGCTGGGGCGAGGGGCCGCTCTACGTCCGCTACGGGGCGTTCGCACGCCGGTTCGTGGTCGACGAGCGGGGGTCGCTGGTGCCGGCGGTGCGGGACGGCGAGGGCACCCTGGTGCCGGACCGCAGGGCGCCGTCCTTCCAGGTCCCGGAGTGGGTGACGCTGCCGGCCTTCCTCGCCCCGCACCTGGCGGCGCGCAACACCACGACGGTGGGCGAGCTGCCGTACCGGATCGAGAAGGCTCTGCACTTCTCCAACGGCGGCGGGGTCTACGCGGGCACCGACACCCGGGACGGCAGCAGAGTCGTCCTCAAGGAGGGCCGGCCGCACGCGGGCCTCGCCGCGGACGGGGCGGACGCGATCGCCCGGCTGGAGCGCGAGAAGTACGCGCTGGAGCGGCTGGCGGGGACCGGTGTGGTGCCGGAGGTGCGGGACTGGTTCACGCTCGGCGACCACCGGTTCCTGGTCATGGAGTTCCTGGAGGGGCGGCCGCTGAACTCGTTCTTCGCCGAACGGCACCCGCTCCTCACCCCCGATCCCGACCCGCGGGCGGTGGCCGACTACACGGCCTGGGCGCTGCGCGTCCACGCCGGTGTCGAGCGGGCGGTGGCGGCGATCCACGACCGCGGGATCGTCTTCAACGACCTGCACGTCTTCAACATCATGATCGGCCCCGGCGGGGAGTCGGTCTCCCTGCTCGACTTCGAGGCCGCCGCGCCGATCGAGGAGCAGGGCCGCCAGGTCGTCGCGCATCCGGGCTTCTTCGCCCCGCCGGACCGCACGGGCGCCGACGTCGACCGTTACGCGCTGGCATGTCTGCGGATCGCCCTGTTCCTGCCGGTCACCACACTCTTCGTGGTCGACCGCGGCAAGGCGGCCCATCTGGCGGAGGTGATCCTGCGTCAGTTCCCGCACGTGCCGAAGGAGTTCCTGGACGAGGCGGTGGCGGAGATCACCCGGGACACCGGAGGGTCGGCCCCCGCACTGGTCAAACCCTTCGTCGAGGCCGCCGACTGGCCCTACAGCCGCGACTCCATGGTGAAGGCGATCCTCGCCTCGGCCACCCCCGAGCGCGAGGACCGGCTCTTCCCGGGCGACATCACCCAGTTCAACGACGGCGGCGGACTCGGCCTCGCGCACGGCGCCGCCGGCGTGCTCCACGCGCTGGACGCGGTCGGCGCCGAGCGGTACGAGGAGGGCGAACGCTGGCTGCTCGCCCGCACCGCGCCCCCGCCGACGGGCACCCCGCTCGGGCTCTACGACGGGCTCGCGGGCGTCGCCCACGTGCTGGACCGGCTCGGCCACCGGCAGCGCGCCCTCGACCTGGTCGGCTCGATCCTCGCCGAACGCTGGCAGAACCTCTCCTCCGACCTGCACGGCGGGCTGGCCGGCCTGGGCCTGGTCCTCGCCGAACTCGCCCGCACGACCGGCGAGTCGGAGCTGCGGGACCGTGCCACGGAGGCCGCCGACATCCTCGTACGACGTCTCGAAGAGCCTCTTCCGGACAGCACCCGGCGGCGCCGGGCCGGGCTGTTGCGCGGGGCGAGCGGGCCCGCGCTGTTCCTGCTGCGGGAGTACGAACGCACCGGTGAGGAGCGGCTGTTGAAGGCGGCCGGGGTCGCGCTCCAGCGGGACCTCGACGTCTGTGTCACGCACCCCAACGGGTCGCTGGAGGTCGACGAGGGCTGGCGGACGCTGCCCTACCTCGGCGAGGGGAGCGCGGGCATCGGGATGGTGCTGGACGACCATCTCGCCCACACGGGGAGCGAGTCGGCGGACGTCCGGGCCGGCATCCTCACCGCCGCCACCTTCCGCTTCTACGTACAGCCGGGTCTGTTCCAGGGCCGGGCCGGGCTGATCCTGCATCTCGCCCGTACCTCCACGCCCGGGGCCAGGGACCGGCTCGCCGAGCAGATCGACGGACTCGGCTGGTTCTCCATGTCCTACCAGGGCCAACTGGCCTTCCCCGGACACCAGATGATGCGGCTGTCGATGGACCTGGGCACCGGCACGGCCGGCTGTCTGCTCGCGCTCGGCGCGGCCCTCGACGCCGGGGCGGATGCGCATCTGCCCTTCCTGCCGCCGCTCGGGCGGCCCCCAGAGCGCGGTTCCGCGAGTTGACGGAGCCGTGATCCGATCCCGTCCCCACGGGTGACGACAACACCGATGAGAGGAAACCGACATGGCACTTCTCGACCTGCAGACGATGGAAGCCGACGAGACGACGGGCGGCGGCGGCAACAGCAGCCTCAGCCTGCTGTCCTGCGTCAGCGCCGCGAGCATCACGCTCTGTCTCTGACGCACGCGTGTGCACAGGGCTCCGGGCGGTCCGCTCCCGCGAGGGAGGGGCCGCCCGGGGTCCGTACGTCGGAGGGAAGGTTCGGATGACCACGCAACCGGCAGCGCGTACGACGATGTTCGGGCTGCTCGGGCCGGCGCCCGGACGGTGTGTGGCCCTGGGTCTGGTGAGCACGGCCGCCGTCGGTGCCGGGCTGCTGCTGCCCGCCGCGCTGGGCCGCGCCCTCGACCTGCTGCTGACCGCGGCACCGGCGAATCGCTGGGTGGCGTACTGCGCCGCCCTCGTACTGCTGCTCGCCCTGCTCGACGCGGCCGAGACCGTGCTCGGCGGCACCCTCGACGCCCGCACCACCTCCTGGCTGCGCGAGCGGCTGACCGGCCATGTCCTGGCCGTCGGCCCGCGCGCCGCCGCACGCTTCGGGCCCGGCGACCTCGTCGCCCGCCTCGTCGGCAACGCCGCACAGGCCGGCACCGCACCCACCGCCCGGGCGGCCCTGCCGGCCGCCCTCGCGAGCCCGGTCGGCGGACTGGTCGCCCTCGCCCTGATCGACCCGTGGCTCGCGGCCGTCCTGCTCGCCGGGGCACCCGCGCTGGCGCTGCTGCTGCGCGCCTTCGCCCGCGACACCCGCGAGTGCGTCGCCCAGTACCAGCGCGAACAGGGACGGATCGCGGCGGCGCTCGCGGAGGCCCTCGACGGGCATCGCACCATCCGGGCGGCCGGTGCGGCGGAGCGGGAGAGCGCCCGCATCCTCCGGCCGCTGCCCGCACTGTCCCGGGCCGGACACCGCATGTGGCGGGTGCAGGGGCGGGCCGCCGGCCAGTCCGTCGCCGTGGCCCCGCTGCTCCAGCTCGGTGTCGTCGCCGTCGCCGGTCTGCTGCTCGCCAGGCACCGGGTCACCGTCGGCGAGATGCTCGCGGCCTCGCGGTACGCGGTCCTCGCCGGTGGCGTCGGGATGCTCGTCGGGCAGCTCGCCGGCCTCGCCCGGGCCCGCGCGGCCACCGGCCGGCTCACCGAGGTGCTGGCCGAACCCGCCCGGGTGCACGGCGACCGGCGGTTGCCGCCCGGGCCCGGGCGGCTGGAACTGCGCGGGGTGACCGCCCGGCGCGGCGACCGGCCGGTCCTGGACGGCGTCGACCTCGTGGTGCCCGGCGGGACGACCCTCGCCGTGGTCGGCCGGTCCGGCGCCGGCAAGTCCCTGCTCGCCGCGCTCGCCGGACGGCTCGCCGACCCGGACGCCGGGGAAGTGCTGCTCGACGGTGTCCCGCTGCGCGAGCTGACCCACGACGAGCTGCGCGGGGCGGTCCGGCACGCCTTCGAGCGGCCCGCGCTGCTGGGCGGCACGCTGGAGGAGGAGATCGGCCTCGGTCCCACGCCCGCCTCCCCCGACCGGGTCCGTGCAGCCGCCCGCACCGCCCACGCCGACGACTTCGTGAACCGGCTGCCCGCCGGGTACGCCACGCTCTGCGCCGACGCCCCGCGCTCCGGCGGCGAGGCCCAACGCCTGGGCCTGGCAAGGGCGTTCGCCCACGACAGCCGCCTCCTCGTCCTCGACGACGCCCTCTCCAGCCTCGACACCGTGACGGAGGCGCAGATCACCGCTTCCCTGCTCGGCTCCGGCACGCACGGCACCCGGCTGCTGATCGCCCACCGCGCGGCGACGGCGGCCCGTGCGGACGCGGTGGCCTGGCTGGACGGCGGGCGGGTCCGCGCGGTGGGAGCGCACGCGAAGCTGTGGCAACTGCGGGAGTACCGGGCGGTGTTCGCGGAGGGGGAGGAGCCGTGATCGCCCGGCGCGGGCTGCGCTTTCTCCGGGAGCGGTGGCGGGTCGTCGTGCGGCTCGCCGTCTGGTCGCTGCTGGAGGCCGGGCAGACGTTCCTCACCGGCTACGCCCCTGCCCGCGCCCTGGACGACGGGTTCCTCGCGGGGCGGCCGGGTACCGGGCTGGCCTGGCTCGGGGTGGCCGGGCTCGGGGTGCTCTTCGGGGCGTTCGGCACGGCCCGGGTCCACACGGCGGTGGCCGAGCTGGTGGAACCGCTCAGGGACGGGCTGGTGAGGCGGGTCGTGGCGCGCGGGGTCCGGGAGGGGGACCCCGCGGCGCTGTCCGGGCTCACCCAGCAGACCGAGATCGCCCGGGACGCCTTCGCCGGGCTGGTGATGGTGTCGCGCTCGTTCGTGTTCACCGCGGCCGGCGCGCTGATCGGCCTGTTCTCGCTCGCCCCGCTCCTCCTCCTGGTCGTCGGCCTTCCCCTGGTCGCCGGCCTCGTCCTCTTCCTGGCGACGCTGCGTCCGCTGGCCCGCCGACAGGAGGCGTTCCTCGCGGCCGACGAGGCGCTCGCCGAGCGGTACGGCGCGGTCTGCCCGGGGTTGCGGGACATCACCGCGGCCGGGGCGGAGGAACGGGTGGCCGCGGACACCGGGCGCCACATCGAGACCGAGCGACGGGCGGCAACCTCGCTGGCCCGCTGGGGCGTGCTGCGGGTGGCCGCGCTGACGATCGGCGGCGAGCTCCCCATCGTGCTCCTGCTGGTGGCCGCCCCCTGGCTGCTCGGGCAGGGCGTCACCCCGGGCGCCCTGGTCGGCGCGCTGTCCTACGTCACCCAGTCCCTGCTGCCCGCCCTGCGCAACCTGGTCCACGGCCTGGGCACCAGCGGCTCACGCCTGGTGGTGGTCCTGCGGCGGCTGCTCCGCGAGGACGGCCCGGCATTCGCCACCCCGACGGGACAGCCACGGCGCCCCGCCGACACCCCGCCCGGCATCCCGGCCCTCACCCTCAAGTCCGTCACCTTCGCCTACGGCCCCGCCGCGGCCCCCGTCGTCGACGGCCTCGACCTGGAGCTGCCGCCCGGCGCCCATCTGGCCGTCGTCGGCCCGAGCGGCATCGGCAAGTCCACGCTCACCGCGCTGGTCGCCGGGGTGCTGGAGCCCGGGCACGGCGTGATCCGGGTCTGCGGGTACCCGGTGCCGGGGTCCGAGGCCGCGGCCCGCCGGGTGCTGGTCCCGCAGGAGGCGTACGTCCACTCCGGCACGCTCGCCGAGAACCTGGGGCTGCTGCGGCCCGACCCCGTGCCCGAGGCGGAACTCCGCGCCGCCGCCGAGGCGGTGGGCCTGCTCCCGCTGCTCGACGCGCTCGGCGGCCCCGCCGCCACGGTCGACCCGGCGGCGCTCTCCGCGGGGGAACGCCAGCTGATCGCCCTCACCCGGGCCTGGCTGTCGTACGCCCCGCTCGTCCTGCTCGACGAGGCGACCTGTCATCTGGACCCGTCCGCCGAGGAACGCGCGGAGCGGGCCTTCGCCGCGCGGCCCGGCGGCACGCTGGTGGTGGTCGCGCACCGCATCAGCTCGGCCCGGCGGGCCGGCCGGGTCCTGGTCATGGACGGGCGGACGACGGCGTACGGCACCCACGACGAGCTGCTGGAGCGTTCGGCGCTCTACCGCGACCTCGTCGGCGGCTGGTCGCCGGTGCCGTCACAGCCAGCCCTCGCCCTGGGAGATCCGGATGGCGTCGACGCGGTTGCGGGCCCCCGTCTTGCGGTTGATGGCCGCCATGTAGTTGCGCACGGTCCCGTGGGACAGGTGCAGGCTACCGGCGATCTCCGCGACGGAGGCTCCCTCGGCGGCCAGGGATAACACGCTCAGCTCGCGGCGGGTCAGCGGCATCTCGGCGGCCTTGAGGAAGCCGAAGCCCAGCGAGTCGTCGACGAAACGTTTTCCTTCCGAGACCCGGCGGATCCCCCGGACCAGATGCTCGGGCGAGCCCTCCTTGTCGACATAGCCGAGCACCCCCGCCTCCACGGCCCGTTTCAGCAGGCCGGGGCGGTTCGCGCTGGCGAGGACGAGGAGGCGGGGCGCGGACGTCCCCGCCGACCGGGCACCGAGGTCGCCGAGCGGCGGGAGCCCGTAGCTGTCCGCGCACTCCAGGTCGGCCGCGCAGACGTCCGGCAGCAGGGATCGCAGACGGCCCGGCGCGCTGCGCCACGGGGTGTCGTGGACCGCCAGGTCCGGTTCCCGGCGCAGCCACTCCGCCAGGACCGATCTGACCAGACACTCGTCGTGCACCAGAAGAACCCGGATCACTGCCCGTCCCCTCGCGTTGCCGTTCGCCGGTTCCATGGGTGAGAAACGTCTGCCCCATTGTTCGCGTCCGGCACCTTTCCCGGGCGCGAAGAACCGGCCATCAGGGTGCGCGGGGGCGCACGGGCGGCTCTCGTACCCCGCCCCGCGCTTCGAATGCAGGGGCATGGGCCGAGGTTGACGGGGTACAGGCCGCGGCTGCCACCGGGGCCTGGTCCGCCTCGCCGTGCGCGTCCCGCCGCCAGGGGGCAGATTTGATCCCGGAGCCCGTCGCACGCCGGGCTCCGGGCCCTTCGGGGCGCGCGAGGAGGTGGTCGGCGTGTCCGACGTGCCGAGGGCCGCGCAGGCGCCGGCGACCGCCCGGACGCGGGTCGGCCGGCCGCTGCTGTCCCTGGCACTGGCCTCGATGATGGACGAGGTGCACGCCCACTCGGGCGCGGTGTACCTGCTGGCGTCCGGCGAGCCGGTCCTGGAGATGGCGGTGATGGCCGGGCTGCCGCGGGCCTTCGCGGCGCCGTGGGAGCGGGTCGGGCTCAGCGCGCCGATCCCGGTCGCCGAGGCGGTCCGGGAGCGGCGGCTGGTGTGGGTGGGCGGCGAGGAGGAGATGGCCCGCCGCTATCCGCGGATCGCGGTGGTGCTCCCCTACCCGTTCGCGCTGGCCGCGCTGCCGGTGGCGACGGCCACCAAGGTGCACGGCGCGGTCTTCGTGACCTGGCCCGGCTCACATCCGCCGGAGTTGTCGGACCGGGAGCGGGACCATCTGAGCGCGGCCTGCGGGCGGCTGGCGGTACGCCTGGAGCGGGCCGCCGAGGAGAGCCGCCCGGTGTTCCCGGAACCGGATCTGCTGGCCGGGACGGCGGTCGGCGGGGCGGCGGGCACGCTCGGCACGGTGGAGGCGGCCCGGATGGTGTCCCGGCTGCCGTACGGACTGTGCTCGCTGGATCTGCACGGCCGGATCGCCTTCGCCAACGCGGCGGCGGCCGAACTGATCGGCGTCCCCGTCAGCAGCCTGCTCGGCACCCAGCCGTGGGCGTCGGTGCCGTGGCTCAACGACCCGGTGTACGAGGACCGTTACCGGGCCGCGCTGATCAGTCAGCAGACGACGTCGTTCGTGGCACTGCGGCCGCCCGGCGACTGGCTGTCGTTCCGGCTGTATCCGAGCACGACCGGGCTGAGCGTGCGCATCAGCCGGGCGCGGGCGGTGGCGGAGATGAGCCGGGGCGCTCCGCAGGGCGACGGCGCCCCCTCCCGGCTCGTGACCATCTCGCAGGTGCTGAGCCTGGCCGGGGCGCTCACCGAGGCGGCGGGCGTGGAGGACGTGGTGCAGCTGGTCGCGGACGAGATCGTCCCGGCGGTGGGCGGCCAGGCCGTGGCCATGCTCGGGTCCCGGGCGGGGCGGCTGCATGTGCTGGGCCACCGCGGCTATCCCGACCCGCATGTCGTGGAGCGGTTCGACGGGCTGCCGCTGACCGAGCCGACGCCGGGGACGCACGCCCTGAACAGCGGGGTGCCGGCGTTCTTCGACTCGCGGCAGGAGCTGGAGCGCCTGTATCCGGCCCGGAACGCGACCCCGGACGGGTTCGCCGCCTGGGCGTATCTGCCGCTGATCGCCTCCGGCCGGCCGGTAGGCACATGTGTGCTGGCCTACGCCGAACGGCACCAGTTCCCGGCGGACGAACGGGCGGTCCTGACGAGCCTCGGCGGGCTGATCGCGCAGGCCATGGAACGGGCGATGCTGTACGACGCCAAGCACCGGCTCGCCCACGGCCTCCAGGAGGCCCTGCTCCCCCACACGCTCCCGGCGCTGCCCGGCATCCACGCGGCCGCCCGCTATCTGCCGGCCACGCAGGGGATGGACATCGGCGGCGACTTCTACGACCTGGTGCCCTCGCACGGGGTGGCCTCTGCCGTCATCGGGGACGTGCAGGGGCACAACGTCACGGCGGCCGGGCTGATGGGGCAGATCCGGACCGCGGTACGGGCGTACACGACCGTCGGACAGGCCCCGCAGGACGTCATGAGCAGCACCAACCGGCTGCTGATCGACCTGGGCTCGGACCTCTTCGCCAGCTGTCTTTACCTCCGGCTGGAGCCGGCCCACGGGCGGGCCGTGATGGCACGGGCGGGCCACCCCCCGCCGCTGCTGCGCCGCCCGGACGGCAAGGTACGCGTCCTCGACCTGGCCGGCGGCCCGCTGCTGGGCATCGACGGCTCGGCGACGTATCCGACGACCGAGGTCGAGCTGGCTCCGGGCAGTGTGCTGGCCCTCTACACCGACGGCCTCATCGAATCGCCCGGGGTCGACATAGAGGACGCGCTCGCCGATCTGGGCCGGCTGCTGGCGGAGGCCGGGGATCTGCCGCTGGACGAGTTGGCGGACGAACTGGTGGGGCAGGGTGGGGCCGCACAGGAGCGGAGCGACGACGTGGCGTTGCTGCTGCTGCGGGCGCGGTGACACGAACGCGGTCCGGCCCTCCCGCCGGAGGGTCGGACCGCGTGTCCGTGGAGCGCTGGTGACGCGGGGTCAGTGGGTCTCGGTCAGGCCGGAGTCGCCGTTGTCCGCGCCCGCGCCGACGTCCTGGCCGGTGTCCTGGCCGGTGTCCTGGCCGCCGACCTCCTGACCGGCCTCTTCACCGCCGACTTCCTGGCCGCCGACCTCCTGACCGGCCTCCTCGCCGCCCACTTCCTGTCCTGCGCCGGCTTCCTCGCCCGCACCGGCCTGGTCACCGGCGCCCGCTTCCTGGCCGCCGCCCGCCGCGTCGCCCGCGCCGAGGGTCGCGCCGACCGCCTCCAGGGCGGTGGTGACCGGCTGGAAGAAGGTCTCGCCGCCGACCGTGCAGTCGCCGCTGCCGCCGGAGGTCAGGCCGATGGCCAGTCCGTCCTGGGTGAACAGCGAGCCGCCGCTGTCGCCGGGCTCGGCGCAGACGTCGGTCTGGATGAGGCCGGTGACGGTGCCCTCCGGGTAGTTCACCGTGGCGTCGAGTCCGAGGACCTGGCCGTCGTTGAGCCCGGTGGTGCTGCCCATTCTGAAGACCTGGAGGCCCACCTCGGCGTCGGCGGCCTGGGAGATCTGCACAGTCCTGCCGTCGCCGACGTTGACCTCGCTCGGCGCGACCGTGGCCGGGTCGTCGTACTTCACGAGCGCGAAGTCACCGTCGCCGGGGAACGTGGCCTGGTCGACGGTGGCGATCGGCTGGCCGTCCTGCGCGTCGGCCCACTCGGCGGCCGCGACCCCGCAGTGACCGGCCGTCAGGAAGGCGGGGCTGCCGTCGCCCGCGGTGACGTTGAAACCGGCCGAGCAGCGGGCGCCGCCGCCGAAGATGGCGTCGCCGCCGGAGACGAAGGTCTTGAAGGTGCCGGCCGACTTCTTGATGGTCGCCATGCCCGAGCCGAGCGTGTCGACCGTCGACTCCAGCTGGTCCCACTTGGCGCCGGTGACCGTGCTGTCGGCGGTGACCAGGATCTTGTTCGTCCTGGGGTCGACGGCCCACGAGGTGCCCGGGATGGTCGCCTGGGCCTTCAGCGTCTGTGCGCCCGCGGCGAGTTCGGCGAGGCTGTTGTCGACCTCGCGTATCTTCGCGCCGGCCTTCTCGGCCTGGACGACCACGTTGTTGTTGTCGCCCGAGATGACGTTGACGACCAGCTGCTTCTGGTCCGTGTCGTAGTACGAACCGGCGAAGGCCTCGCCGAGCAGTTCCTGGAGCTGTGAGGCGAGATCCGATGCGTCCGACGCCTTCAGCGTCTTCGGGGCGACCGCGGCTCCGTTGGACGAGGAGCCGTCCTGGGAGGCGTTCGCGTTGGGCAGGAGGATCGCCGCCGCTCCGAGCGCCACCACGCCGCCTGCCGCGATAGCGGCCTTGCGCTTGGGGATTCGCTTGTGACTCAAACTTCTCGACCTCCTGAAGGACGGGGTCAGTGCCACCGTTCGTCGGCGGCTGTTCGGGGCGCCTGGATGGCAGTGGGTACGCAGGAGGCACGTGGGGCGTTCAATTCCGTTTGTTGGCAGTCTCTTTGCAGTACCGAATCGGCCACGGGACCGGCCGGGGTCCGCGTCCGGCGGCCCGGGAGCGGGAACAATCCCCCATATGACGATGACCACCGCCGAAGCCGACAAGATCCTCTCCGCCAACTTCGCCCCTTGGGTGCTCGACCTGGGCCTGTCGGTCGAGTCCCTGGGCGAGGACCGGGCGACCCTGCGACTTCCCTGGTCGGACCGGCTGTCCCGGGAGGGCGGCGCGCTGTCGGGCCAGGCGCTGATGGCCGCCGCGGACACCGCCACCGTGATCGCCGTGGCGGCGGCGCGGGGCGGCTACGGGCCGATGACGACCGTGCAGCAGTCGACCTCGTTCCAGCGGGCGGTGTCCGGTTCGGATGTCCTGATCCAGGCGGTGATCACCAAGCTGGGCCGGCGCATGGCGTTCGCGGACATCACGATGACCGACGCGGAGTCGGGGGAGCTCGCGGCGCGGGCGAGCACGGTCTACGCACTTCTCGCCTGACGACCGATCTGACACGGTCCGCGATCGGTCGGCAACGGTCCGTCCCGAAGTTCCCGCGGAATCCCGGCTTCAGCGAATCTGCACATCCAATACCCAACCAAGTCACCGTGCGCGGCGGATCTGCACAAGCGTGCTCCGCCGCGTACGTCATTGGGGCGGGAGTGTCGGATTCGCTTCCCGGGCCGCAAGTCCTTGTATGAACCGAAGACGTGCCGGGTGTGAAGAAGTCGGCGCCGAGACGTGCGCACGCCTGCACGGTTCGGCACCTGTGGGACTCAAGTGCCCAGGTGAGGCGGTTGGTTGATTGGAAGCCCGCGCCCGGCGCGTGCTTACATCCATCGCACCGCGGCAGCCGCCGAGGCTTTCCGGGAACGGGGGCCTGGCGTCTGCGGCACGCGGTCGCCCCTGCCAGGGGTCCGCTCCCCCTTGTGAATATCCATATGAAGGGAAGTTCCACCATGAACTCCACCCCCCAGGTTGAGACCGTCGAGATCTCCGACGCCGAGCTCGACAACGTCTCCGGCGGCCTGCAGCTGAACGCCCTGGGCACCGTCACCGGCCTGGTGGACGGCATCGCCCCGGTCTCCGGCCTGGTCGACACGGTCGTCGGCACGGTCGAGGGCACCACCGGCCTCTCCGTGGCCCCGGTCACGAACCTGGTCGCCGGTCTCTGATCGCACCTCGTGCCGTGAGTCCCGGAGCCGCTCCCCGGCTCCGGGACTCTCGGATGTCCTGACTCAACCGGCTGCCGACAGCCGGTCCTTCCTCGTTTTCAGGTGAGGGAAAGTTCCGTGCAGTTCCGCCAACAGGCCCTCGCCAAGCTCCAGTCACCGGAGGACCTCGACCTTCCGGTGCGGTTCGCCCGCCCGCAGGGCTGGCTCGCGCTGTCCGTGACGGTGGTCGTGATGGCCGCCGCGTCGGTGTGGGCGGTGACCGGTTCGGTCGCCTCCACCGTGGGCGCGCCCGCCATCCTCACCCACGGGCAGGGCAGTTACATCCTCCAGAGCCCGGTCGCGGGACAGGTCACCGCCGTCCTCGCGAAGCAGGGCGAGCAGCTGCCCGCCAACTCCCCGGTGCTGAAGGTGCGTACCGCCGACGGCGACACCGTCGTCCGGTCGGTCGCCGCGGGCCGCGTCACCGCGCTCGCCGCCACCATCGGCCAGATCATCCAGACCGGCGCCAACGTGGCAGCGGTCGAGAAGGTCGCGCACACCTCCGATCCGCTCTACGCCACCGTGTACGTCCCCGCCGAGAACGCCGCCTCGATCCCCGCGCACGCCGCCGTGGACCTGACGGTGTCGTCGGTGCCGACGCAGGAGTACGGCGTGCTGCGCGGCCATGTGAAGTCGGTGGACCGTTCGGCGCAGTCGGCGCAGCAGATCTCCGCGTTCCTCGGCGACAGCCAGCTCGGCGAGCAGTTCACGAAGGACGGCAGGCCGGTGGCCGTGACGGTGAAGCTGGACAAGTCGTCCGGCACGAAGAGCGGTTACACATGGTCGTCCGCGGACGGGCCGCCGTTCGCCCTCACCTCCATGACCGTGGCCCAGGGTTCGATCCGTCTCGCCGACCAGCGTCCCATCGATTGGCTGCTGCCGTGAGCACCGCACAGGACACTCGCAGCCGCCGCCGGTCCGCCCCGCCGAAGCGCCCGGTGCCGAAGGGCAAGGGAAAGACGGTCCGCACGCCCACCGTTCTCCAGATGGAGGCCGTGGAGTGCGGTGCCGCGTCCCTGGCGATGGTGCTGGGCCACTTCGGCAAGCACGTCCCGCTGGAGGAGCTGCGCATCGCGTGCGGGGTCTCCCGCGACGGCTCGCGCGCCAGCAACCTGCTCAAGGCGGCCCGCAGTTACGGCCTCACGGCCAAGGGCATGCAGATGGACACGGCCGCCCTCGCCGAGGTGAAGGCACCGGCGGTGCTGTTCTGGGAGTTCAACCACTACGTCGTCTACGACGGCATGGGCCGCCGCTTCGGCCGCCGCGGGGTCTACATCAACGACCCCGGCAAGGGCCGCCGGTTCGTGCCGATGGAGGACTTCGACTCCAGCTTCACCGGCGTCGTCCTGATCATGGAGCCGGGCGACGGCTTCACCAAGGGCGGCCGCAAGCCCGGGGTGCTGGGCGCGATGCCGGCCCGGCTGCGCGGCACCGCGGGCACCATGCCGGCCGCGGTGCTGGCGAGCCTGCTGCTGGTGCTGGTCGGCGCGGCGGTGCCCGCGCTGAGCCGCGTCTACATCGACATGTTCCTCATCGGGGGCCAGACCTCGCTGCTCGGCGTGCTGTTCGCGTCGATGGGGACGTGTGTGGCGCTCACCCTGGTGCTGACCTGGCTGCAACAGGCGAACCTGCTGCGCGGCCGGATCATCTCCTCGACCCTGTCCAGCGCTCGCTTCCTGCGCCATCTGCTGCGGCTGCCGGTGACGTTCTTCTCCCAGCGGAGCCCGGCCGACCTGGTGCAGCGCCTCCAGTCGAACGACGCGGTGGCCGAGACGCTGGCCCGCGACCTCGCGGCGGCAGGCGTGGACGCGGTGGTCGTCGTCCTGTACGCCGTCCTCCTCTACACCTACGACCCGCAGTTGACGTTCGTCGGCATCGGCGTCGCCCTGCTGAACATCGTCGCCATGCGCGTGGTCATCCGGCTGCGCGCCACCCGCACCGCCAAACTCCGCGCGGACAGCGCCCGGTTGACCAACACGGCCTACACGGGCCTTCAGTTGATCGAGACGATGAAGGCGACCGGCGGCGAGGACGGCTACTTCCGAAAGTGGGCCGGGCAGCACGCCACGACCCTGGAGGAGCAGCAGCGGCTCGGGGTGCCGTCCGCCTGGCTGGGCGTGGTCGCGCCGACGCTGGCCTCGCTGAACAGCGCGGTGATCCTGTGGATCGGCGGCATGCGGGCCGTCGAGGGCGGCATCTCGGTCGGTCTGCTGGTCGCCTTCCAGTCGCTGGTCACCCGCTTCACCGCCCCGATCACCCGCCTCAACGGCGTCGCGGGCCGCATCCAGGACTTCGCGGCCGATGTGGCCCGCCTCAAGGACGTGGAGAACTTCCAGGCCGACCCGCTCTACGGCCGCCCCGGCGGCGAGTCGACCCGCCGGCTGCACGGGCACGTGGAGCTGCAGAACATCTCCTTCGGCTACAACCCGCTGGACAAGCCCCTGCTGACCGGCTTCGACCTGACGGTCGGCCCGGGTCAGCAGGTGGCGCTGGTCGGCGGTTCGGGCAGCGGCAAGTCGACGGTCTCCCGGCTGATATCCGGCCTGTACGCGCCGTGGGAGGGCGTCATCCGCATCGACGGCCGGCGCCTGGAGGACATCCCGCGCGGCGCCCTCGCCTCCTCCGTGTCCTTCGTCGACCAGGATGTCTTCCTCTTCGAGGGCTCGGTCCGCGACAACGTGGCGCTGTGGGACCCGTCGATCCCGGACGACGCGGTGGTGGACGCGCTGCGCGACGCGGCCCTGTACGACGTGGTGATGCGCCGCCCCGGCGGCATCAACAGCCGGGTCGAGCAGGACGGCCGGAACTTCTCCGGCGGCCAGCGGCAACGCCTGGAGATCGCGCGGGCGTTGGTGCGGCGCCCCAGCATCCTCGTCCTCGACGAGGTGACGAGCGCGCTGGACGCCGAGACCGAGCTGACGGTGATGGACAACCTCCGCAAGCGCGGCTGTGCCTGTGTGGTGATCGCGCACCGGCTGAGCACCGTGCGCGACAGCGACGAGATCGTCGTACTCCAGCACGGCACGATCGTGGAACGCGGACGGCACGAGGAGCTGGTGGCACGCGGTGGCGCGTACGCGGCTCTGGTCAGGGAGCGCTGAGATGACGACCGCACCCGAGGGGGACCTCGTCCTCCAGGCCCTCGGCTCGATGGGCACGCCGTACGACCTCGCCGGGCACAACCGCCTGGACCTCGAGGGGCCGCAGGTGCTGTGGCTGGTGGCATCGGGGGCCGTGGACCTGTTCGCGGTGGACGCCGAACAGCAGGGCCACTGGCACCACTTGGGCCGCCTGGAGGCGGGCTCGCTGCTGCTCGGCCCGACGCCTGGACCCCAACACACCCTGGTGGCCCGTCCGTTGCGGGACTGCGTGGTGCACCGCATCGGGCTGCGCGAGCTGTACCAGCCCGCGAACACGCAGACCTGGTCCTACGACGAGTACGGCAACCCGCAGTACGTCCCGCCGACGACGAGCCCGCTGGAGTACGCCCTCGCCCTCGGCGTCGGCCGCAGCCTGTCCATCCTCTTCCAGGCGCCGATGGCCAGCGAACGCGCCGCGGAGATCACCGACGACGACGTCTTCTGGATGCAGGTCCCGCCGGGCAGTGTGCAGTACGGCTCGCTGTACGGCGCGGAGGCCGCCGCCGATCTGCTGATGGACCCCGCGGTGTGGCAGTCCATGGTCGACCAGCAGTACCGGCTGCTGACCACGCTGGACCGCTGGATCGAGCAGCTGGAGCGCACCCACGAGACGCGCACCGCCGAGGGCATCAAAGCCGGCGAGGCGGTGCGCGCGCAGGCCGACCGGACGCTGCTGGCGTCGATCGGCAAGCCGTCCGGCAAGCGCGCCACGGCCGCCGACGCGGACGCCTCGTACGCGGCGTGCAAGCTGGTGGCGCAGGCGGCCGGGATCACCCTGGCCGACCCGGCGCAGTCCGGCACCGGCAGCGACCGGCTCGACCCGGTGGAGCAGATCGCGCTCGCCTCGCGGGTCCGCACCCGGGCGGTCCGGCTGGACGGCACCTGGTGGCGGGACAACATCGGCCCGCTGGTCGGTCATCGGGCACTGTCGGGGGCGCCGGTCGCGCTGCTGTGGCGGCGCGGTGGCTATGTGGCGGTGCATCCGGCGACGGGCCGGGAGACGCCGGTCGAGAAGGCCAACGCGGAGGAGTTCGAGCCGCGCGCGGTGATGTTCTACCGTCCGCTGCCCGACCGGGCGCTCAGTCCGCTGCGGCTGCTGCGGTTCAGCATGCAGAACATGGGCGGCGACCTGACGAACCTCCTGCTCAGCGGCCTGGTCACGGTGGCGATCGGCGCGATCGTGCCCATCGCCACCGGCAAGGTGCTCGGCGAGTTCGTACCGAAGGCCCAGACGCATCTGATCGTCCAGGTCTGTCTGGCGGTGATGGTCGCCAGCTTCGTCGCCGCCACCTTCATGCTGCTGCAGAACCTGACGATCCTGCGCCTGGAGGGCCGGATCGAGGCGACCCTCCAACCGGCCGTGTGGGACCGGCTGTTGAGGCTGCCCACCAAGTTCTTCACCGAGCGTTCCACGGGTGAGCTGGCGAGCGCGGCGATGGGCATCAGCTCGATCCGCCGGCTGCTGGCCGGAGTCGGTCCGGTGGTGGCACAGTCGGTGACCGTCGGCGCGATGAACCTGGGGCTGCTGTTCTGGTACAGCGTGCCGATGGCGTTCGCGGCGATCGGCATGCTGGTCGTGATCGCCGGGGTGTTCCTCGGGCTCGGACTGTGGCAGGTGCGCTGGCAGCGGCGTCTGGTGGTGCTCGGCAACAAGCTGAACAACCAGGCGTTCCAGACCCTGCGCGGCCTGCCCAAGCTGCGCGTCGCGGCCGCCGAGAACTACGCCTACGCTGCCTGGGCCGCCCAGTTCGCGCGCAGCCGGGAGCTCCAGCAGAAGGTGGGGCGGATCAAGAACCTCACCACGGTGATGGGCGCGGTGTATCTGCCGGTCTGCACCCTGCTGATGTTCATGCTGCTGGCGGGCCCGGCCCGCGGGTCGATGTCGGCGGCGGCGTTCCTGAGCTTCAACACCTCGGTGACGATGGTGCTGACGTCCGTGACCCAGCTGACCGGCGCGTTTGTGTCGGCGGTGGGCGCGCTGCCGCTGTTCGAGGAGATCAAGCCGGTCCTGGAGGCCACCCCGGAGGTGCGCACGGCGAGCACCCGGCCGGGCCCGCTGACCGGCGGGATCGAGGCGCGCCGGCTGTCCTTCCGGTACTCGGACGACGGCCCGCTGATCCTCGACGACGTGTCCTTCGAGGTGAAGCCGGGCGAGTTCGTGGCGATCGTCGGCCCGAGCGGCTGCGGCAAGTCGACGCTGCTCAGGCTGCTGATCGGCTTCGACCCGCCGGTCTCCGGCAGTGTGCTGTACGACGGGCAGGACCTGGCGGCCCTCGACCAGTCGGCGGTGCGCCGGCAGTGCGGGGTGGTGCTCCAGCACGCCCAGCCGTTCACCGGCTCGATCATGGACGTCATCTGCGGCACCGAGCCGTACACCCCGGAGGAGGTCATGGCGGCCGCGCAGATGGCGGGGCTCGCGGAGGACATCCAGCGGATGCCGATGGGTCTGCACACGATCGTCTCCGGCAGCGGTGCCGTCTCCGGCGGCCAGCGTCAACGGCTCATAATCGCCCAGGCGTTGATCCGCCGGCCGCGCATCCTGTTCTTCGACGAGGCGACCAGCGCCCTCGACAACGAGACGCAGCGCACGGTCATCGAGTCCACCAAGGCCCTCAACGCCACCCGCATCGTCATCGCGCACCGCCTGTCCACGGTGCTGGACGCCGACCGGGTGATCGTGATGGAGGACGGCAAGGTCGCCCAGCAGGGCCCGCCCGCCCAACTCCTCGCGGACACGAACGGACGGCTGCACGAGCTGGTGCGGCGGCAGATGGCGTAGGCGTCAGCCACTGCGTCGCCCGGGTGCCGGTCCAGCGTATCCACGCGGGCCTTCACTCGACATCCGTGCCAGCACCGCGCGCAGTGCCGTCGCGAACCGGGCCGGATCGCGCAGGAACTCCATGTGGATGCCGGGGAACTCCACCCAGGGCGCTCCGATCCTGCGGGCGATCTCGACGGAGGGGCGGGCGTAGTAGGTGTCGCGGTCCTCCGCGCCGGCGGCCAGGACGATCGGGAAGGGCGCCGACCTGAGTGCGTCCTCGTCGGGCCGGAAGCCGGCGAAGCCGGGCCACTCGGTGCCGAAGAGATGGTCCTGGTTGCCCAGGAAGCGCCGCCACAGATCGTCCGGCCAGCGATACGTCCCCTCGCCGCGGACCGTCTCGGCGAACCGGCGCCCCGCGGCCGGGGCGCCGCCCCGCGCGTAGCGGTCGGCGACGTCGGCGAAGAAGCCGTGCTCCGGATCGTCGGCGGGCAGGACGTTCACGGCCGGCGGTTCGTGGGCGACGAGCCCGGCCAGGCACTCGGGATGGAGCGCCGCCAGCGTCAGCCCGATGATCGCGCCCGCACTGTTGCCGAACACCAGCGCCCGGCCGCCGGCCGGCCCGTCGATGAGCGCGCGGGCGTCGGCCGCCTGCTCGGCGAGGTCCATCGGCGCCCCGGTATGGCCCGTGCTGCGGGAGTTGCCGCGGCGGTCGTAGGTGATGACCGTGAACGCGTCGGCGAGGTCGGTCGCGACCTGCGTGTAGTAGCCCGCGTCCCCGCCCGCCCCGCTGATCATCAGCAGCGGCGGACCGCTCCCCCGCAGCTCGTAGTACAACTCCGCGTTCTCGACCTCGAACGTGTCGCTGGTCACACCCGAACTCCCTCCCCAGCGAAACGTTGCCGTTTCGCTGGAAGTGCTCTAGCCTCGACGTGTACGAAACAGTTTCGTTTACGACTTTGTGAAATCCGAACGACTTCCCTGGAGTGGTTCTTCCATGTCCCAGAAGACCCTGACCGAGAACGCCCAGGCGGGCGCGGTCGAGGCGCCGTCCGACGCCTCCTCGAACAAGCGGTGGTGGATCCTCGCCGTCATCGCCCTCGCCCAGCTGATGGTGGTCCTCGACGCCACCATCGTGAACATCGCCCTGCCCTCGGCACAGGCCGACCTCGGGTTCTCCGACGGCAACCGGCAGTGGATCGTCACCGCCTACGCGCTGGCCTTCGCCTCCCTTCTGCTGCTCGGCGGCCGCATCGCCGACCTCTTCGGCCGCAAGACGGCGTTCCTGATCGGAGTGGTCGGCTTCGCCGCGGTCTCCGCCCTCGGTGGTGCCGCGACCAACTTCGAGATGCTGGTCACCGCCCGTGCTCTCCAGGGTGCCTTCGGTGCCCTCCTCGCGCCCGCCGCGCTGTCGCTCCTGAACACGACGTTCACCGACGCCAAGGAGCGCGCCAAGGCCTTCAGCGTCTACGGCGCCATCGCCGGCGCCGGCGGTGCGGTGGGTCTGCTGCTCGGCGGCATCCTGACCGATGCCTTCGACTGGCGCTGGACGCTCTACGTCAACGTCGTCATCGCCGTCGTCGCCTTCGCCGGCGGCTGGCTCCTGCTGCACAACCACCGCGACGCCGAGAACGCCAAGCTGGACGTCCCGGGCACGGTCCTGGTCGCCGCCGGTCTGTTCTCCCTGGTCTACGGCTTCTCCAACGCCGAGACCCACGACTGGGACTCGCCCGCCACCTGGGGCTTCCTGATCGCCGGCGGTGTCCTGCTGGTCGCCTTCACCTGGTGGCAGACCAAGGCCGCGCATCCCCTGCTGCCGCTGCGCATCCTGCTCGACCGCAACCGCGCCGCCTCCTTCCTCGCCGTGCTGATCTCCGGCGGCGGCATGTTCGGTGTGTTCCTCTTCCTCACCTACTACCTCCAGCTCAACCTCGGCTTCAGCCCGACGAAGACCGGTGTCGCGTTCCTGCCGATGGTCGCCGCGCTGATGATCGCCGCCCAGGTCGGCACGACCCAGCTGGTGCCGCGGCTGGGCCCGAAGGCCGTCATCCCGCTGGGCTTCGGCATCGCCGCGGTCGGCATGGCCTGGCTGACCGGCATCGGGGTCGGGTCCTCGTACTCCAGCGCGGTGCTGCCGCAGCTGATCGTGGTCGGTTTCGGACTCGGTCTGGTCATGCCGCCCGCGATGCAGCTGGCCACCGGCGGAGTCGCCGCGGAGGACGCCGGTGTCGCCTCCGCCACCGTCAACGCCATGCAGCAGGTGGGCGGTTCGATCGGTACGGCGCTGCTGAACACCCTGGCCGCGAGCGCCGCGACCGACTACCTGGCCGGCAAGGACCCGAGCAACAAGCTGGTCCAGGCCCAGGCCACCATCGAGAGCTACACCACCGCCTTCTGGTGGTCGGCGGGCCTGTTCGCGGTCGGCACGCTGATCGCGTTCCTGCTCTACCGCCGCGGAGTGCCGGAGCAGGACCCGGACGCCGCGACCGTGGTCCACATGTAGTCCCCCCCCCGAGCAGAGGGGCCGCCGTCATCAGGGAGACGGCGGCCCCTCTGCGCTGCCGTGCCTGGCCGGTTAGCGCGCTTCACACCCCGGCGCGGTGAGGGAACGCCCCAAAGCGGGTACTCACGGGTCCATGCGAATCAGCGTGGTGGATGTGGGGTCGAACACGGTCCGGCTCATGGTGGCGGACGCCGAGGGCGGGGTGCCGCTGCCCGTGCACACCGCGAAATGGCGGCTCCGCCTGTCCGAACAGGTCAAGCCGGGCGGCTCCGTGCCCGAGGAGGCGGTCGACAGACTGGTCGCCGCCGTGGCCGAGGCGGACCGGACGGCGACCGAGTGGGGCTCGGCCCCTCCGCTGGCCTTCGCCACGGCCGTGGTGCGCAGCGCGCCGAACCGCCGAGACGTGCTGCGCGCCGTACGGACCCGCACCGGGGTCGAGCTGTGCACGCTGCCGGGCGAGCTGGAGGCGGAGCTGACCTTCCTCGGGGCACGACGCTGGATGGGCTGGCGGTCGGGGCCGCTGGCCCTGCTGGACATCGGGGGCGGCTCCCTCGAAGTGGCCTTCGGACGCGGGAGGCTGCCGGACTTCGTGGCCTCGCTGCCGCTGGGCGCGAACCGGCTGACCCATGAGTTCTTCCGCGGCGAGGACCCGCCGTCGCCGGAGCTGCTGCGGGCGCTGCGGCGCCGGGTCCGGCATCAGCTGCGGGACGTGGCGGCCCGGATCCGCTGGGAGGGGCCGCACACGGCGGTGGCCACATCCCGTACGTTCCAGCAGCTGGGCCGGCTGTGCGGGGCGCCGCCCGGGCGGCACGGACCGTTCATGCAACGGGAGTTGCGCCGCGCCGACCTGGGGGCCGCGATCACCCGGCTCGCCACCCTGCCCGCCGCCGAGCGCGCCCTGCTCCCCGGCATCTCCGCGCCCCGGGCCGCCCAGAGCCTGGCCGGCGCGCTGGTCGGCCACACGGCCCTGAAGCTGGCCGGCATCAAGACCGTCAGCATCTGCCCGTGGGCGATCCGCGAGGGCGTCCTGCTGCGCCACATCGAGGACGGCCCGTCCTGGTGGGCGGGGGTCAGCCGCCGCAGCGAGGAGAACGGCGAACAGGAATTCGTGCCGCTGCGCATCGCGGCCGCGACGACCTGAGAGAGGACAGAGAGCGATGACCCACGAGAACAAGCGCCCCGAGACGGCCACGGAGCAAGTCCTGCGCAAGATCGAGGAGGCGGAGCGCCACACCCGGGAGACCGAGGAACAGCGCCGCCGGCAGGGCGAGGCCGGCGAGGCCATCACCCCCAACACCCGCGCCCAGGAGGAGTCCGAGGGCGACTAGGGCGCTAGGCCCTGTCTGACAGGCCCTAGTGCACCCTGCGCGGGGACACGCTGTCGTCGGCCCCGGCGGACCAGACGCCGTGCCACACCACCCAGACGTGGCCCTCGGGTCCGTGGTGGATGTGCAGCCCGTCGACGACGGCTGACACGGGCAGGTCACGGGTCCCGTCCTCGTAGGCGCGGTCCAGGGTGATCGTCGTGTCGTCGGTGCCCGCGACGGTGATGCCGGCGCGGTCCGCGGTGAGGACGATCCGGCAGATCTCGGCCGTCGTACGGGCCAGGAGGCAGCCGTTCACTCGGTGCGCGGCGTCCAGGAGGGCGACGACGAAGGCCGTCGGGGCCTCGATCACGCCGATGACCGCGGCAGCGGCGGCGTCCGAGGCGGCCGTACCGCCCTCGCGCGGGAAGTGCGCCGTGAACTCCATCTCCAAGGCGGGCTCCGAGAGCCCGAACTCGGTGAGCAGCGGAGGCTCCTCCGCGCTCGTCCGTACCGGCGTGCCCACGCCCCACCCCCTGCGTCGAAGCGGATGCGGCCGGGGACCGGGGCAGCACCGCGACTGTACGACGCCGGGGAGCGCTTGAACAGGGCACCCTGCAAGGGCTTCCAGCAGCTGGAAAACCGGCTGGAAGGCAACCCGACGGCAGGCCCGGGACCTGACGTCGTCGGGAAGTTCGTGTATACGACGGCTGCGAGGGCCGGCCGGATGGCCCCACTCCGCCCGGCCGGCCCTCGGTGCGAGATCGCGGGTGTCCTCGTGACGGCGCCCGCGCTCCCCAGCCACGGGCGGCCGTCCGGTTTCACGGGAACCCCGCGACCCCGGCTCTAGAAGGTGAAGAGGCTCGACTCGAGGGAGCCCTTCACACACTCGTTGGCGAAGGTGCGCTCGTAGGAGACGCGCCTGCCCTGCCAGACACCGTCGACGGTGACGACCACCGGGTCGTACTGCTTGGTGCAGTGCACGTCGTCACGGGCCTGGAACGCGTCGAGGTCGCCGCCCGCGCCGCGCAGTTCGGCGCAGGCCAGAGCCGCCGCGGGATGCGTCCCGGAGGCGGTCGGGGCGCAGGTCAGGGTGACGGCGCGGGCCGGGGTGGCGGTGGCGGCGCTCTCGCCGTGGCCCAGGGTGAGGACCAGGGCGGAGGGGGCGTAGAGCGAGTCCGGGGCGGCCAGCGCGGCTCCGGTGAGGGGGCCGCAGACGGCGCCGGCCGTGAGGGCGAGGGTCGCTGCCCAGCGCGCGGTGTTCCGCATGGTGTGCATCCTTCCGCTGATACGAGGGTGGTGCCGCGCCCGGCACGGTCGGTGCCGGGGCGGCGAGCGCGAGTCTGCCGAGTCCGCGGCCGGAACACACATCGACCCCACGCGTTTCAGTAACCTTTCGTGTTGAATCAGTGGCGCGAAGTCACGGAATTCGAACACCGGAGCCCAGTAACCACGCGGTTCTTGATCGTCGTCACCGACCGAATGGCCGGTTCACACCCTCTCTGCAATCGGCCTGAAACATTCCGGTTGAGCTCTCGGCGCACTCCGTCCCGTTCCCTTGCGTTCATGTCCGGGTGGAGTAATCGTCATTACATGATTACGACCGAGCAACGAGAGAAACTGCGCGGCTGGTTCGCCGGCCGCCTGCCCGACGACCTCTTCGAGGAACTGGCCGAACTGACCGTCGACCGCGAGGAGATCACCGTCATCGGCCGCATCCCCGCACCCCGGCTGACCGAGGACGCCTCGGCCACCGAACGGGAGGCGGCCGTGCGGAGCCGGATGCAGGAGTTCCGGGAGCGCACCCGCGAGACCCGGATCGAGGTGGCCCGCGAGGCCGAGCACCGCTTCCGCCGCAAGGTGTCGTGGGGCGTGGAGTGCGCCGGGGAACGGGCCCTGTTCACGCATGTGGCCGCGCCCGTGATGACCCGGCTGCGGCAGCCCGAGCGCCAGGTGTTGGACACGCTGATCGCGGGCGGCGTGGCCCGCAGCCGCAGCGACGCGCTCGCCTGGTGCGTCCGCCTGGTCCAGAAGCACACCGACGACTGGCTCACCGAACTGCGCGACTCCCTCGAGCACGTGCAGCGGGTCCGCGCCCAGGGCCCCGACGCCGAACCGGAGGACGCCCCGACGGATACGAGCGAGGGAGGCACCGCCCCCGAGTGATGGAGGTTTCGCACATCCCCGACACGCATGATGGATGAACCGTCCTCTGGTGCGGCCCTCGACCCCGGCCTTACCGTCGGCAGACCCCCGAGAGGACGGCCTCCTCTCCCGCCGCACACCCCCGCGACGACGACCGGCCGCCCCCGACAAGCCCCTCCCCCGCGCCACGACGCGCTCCACCGCCGGTCCCCCTCGCTGGAGCCCCCTTGTCCTCGCAGTCCCCGCAGTCCTCGCAGTCCCCGCAGCCCTCGCAGCCCGACCCCTCGTCCGCGCCGTCCCTGACCGAGGTCGAGACCCACGGTGTGGACCGCATCCCCGACGCGGACCGCACCGCCACCCCGCTGGACCTGTTCCGGCTCGCCTTCGGCGGCGCCAACACCTTCTCCACCTGTGTGCTGGGCGCCTTCCCGATCCTGTTCGGCCTCTCCTTCTGGCAAGGCCTCGCGGCCACCCTGCTGGGCGTCGTCGCGGGCGCGCTGATCCTGTGTCCGATGGCGGTGTTCGGGCCGGTCAACGGCACCAACAACGCCGTCTCCTCCTCGGCTCACCTGGGTGTGCACGGCCGCGTGGTCGGCTCGTTCCTCTCCCTGCTGACGGCGATCGCGTTCTTCTCCATCTCGGTGTGGAGCTCCGGCGACGCCCTGGTCGGCGGCGCCCACCGGCTGTTCGGACTGCCGCGCGGCGATCTCAGCTACGTCGTCGCCTACGCGCTGTTCGCCTGTCTGGTCCTCGCCGTGTGCGTGTACGGCTTCCGGTTCATGCTGTTCGTCAACAAAGTGGCGGTGACTTCGGCGAGCGTGCTGTTCCTGGTCGGCGCGATCGCCTTCGCCGGCGACTTCGACCCGTCGTACGCGGGCGTCTTCACGGACTCGGCGGACGCGGCGACGCAGTCCCTGTTCTGGCCGTCCTTCATCGGCGCCGCGCTCATCGTGCTGTCGAACCCGGTGTCGTTCGGCGCGTTCCTCGGCGACTGGTCGCGCTACATCCCGGCGAGCACCCCGCGCCGCCGCGTCATCGGCGCCGCGTTCCTGTCGCAGATCGCCACGCTGCTGCCGTTCCTGTTCGGCCTGGCGACCGCCAGCATCATCGCGACCGAGGCACCGGACTACGTCGACCCGGCCGCCCCCGACTTCGTGGGCGGACTGCTCGCCATCTCGCCGAGCTGGTTCTTCCTGCCGGTGTGTCTGCTGGCCCTGATCGGCGGCATGTCGACGGGCACGACCGCGCTGTACGGCACCGGCCTCGACTTCTCCTCGGTGTTCCCGCGGCTGTCCCGGGTGCAGGCGACCCTGCTGGTCGGCGTCGCGTCGATCGCGTTCATCTTCATCGGACGCTTCGGCCTGAACCTCGTCCAGTCGATCTCGACGTTCGCCACGATGATCATCACCTGCACCACGCCGTGGATGGTCGTGATGATCCTGGGTTTCTACACCCGGCGCGGCTGGTACGACCCTGACGCGCTCCAGGTCTTCAACCGCCGTCAGCGCGGCGGCCGTTACTGGTTCGCGCACGGCTGGAACTGGCGCGGCATGACCGCCTGGTGGGTCTCCGCGCTGCTCGGTGTGCTCTTCACCGACATCCCGGGCCAGTTCGTGGGCCCGCTGGGCGACCTCGCCAACGGTGTCGACATCAGCCTGCCGCTGTCGCTGGTGGTCTCCGCGGTGCTGTTCCTGACGCTGCTGCGGGTGTTCCCCGAACCGCGGGCCGTGTACGGGCCGGAGGGCGCGCGGCTGGCGCGGACCGTCGACGTGCCGGTGCCGGCCATCACCGGGCCGGGCGCGGAGTCCGCCGAACCGGCGCCGGTCAGCGCGGCGAACGGCGGCTGACCCCGGTGTGCTGACCGGCCCTTACCCGCCAGTATCGTCGGAGCGCAACGCGTTCTCAGCGACGAGAGGCGGAACCCACGGATGGCCAAGCACTGGGCGGACTTCCAGTACGAGATCTATCTCAACGGGCTCTCGGGGGCCGTACCGCGGCTCCCGACCGATCTGACCCGCCTGGAGGAGCTCACCGAGCAGCGGCTCGGGCCGGGGCCGGTCGGGTACGTGGCGGGCAGCGCGGGCGACGGCAGCACGGCCCGGGCCAACCGGGCGGCGCTGGAGCGCCGGCGGATCGTGCCGCGCATGCTGCGGGACGTGCACGAGCGGGACCTCGCCGTCGAGGTCCTCGGCCGGTCCCTGCCCGCCCCGCTGGCCCTGGCACCGGTCGGCGTGCTGTCGATCATGCATCCGGACGCCGAGTCGGCCGCCGCCCGGGCCGCGGCCGCGCAGGGCGTGCCGTACATCCTGTCCTCCGCCTCCAGCACTCCGATGGAGCAGGTCGCGGAGGCGATGGGGGACGCCGAGCGCTGGTTCCAGCTGTACTGGCCCAAGGACCCTGAGGTCGCCCGGAGCTTCCTGCGGCGGGCCAAGGCGTCCGGGTTCACGGTGCTCGTCGTCACGCTGGACACTCCCCTATTGGCGTGGCGGCCCCGTGACCTGGACCAGGCGTACCTGCCGTTCCTGCACGGCGTCGGCACCGCCAACTACTTCTCCGACCCGGCGTTCCAGGCGGCCCTGGCCAAGCCGGTGCACGAGGACCCGAACGCGGCGGTGCTGCACTTCGTGGGCATGTTCGCGGACCCCGCAAAGACCTGGCCGGACCTGGCGTTCCTGCGCGAGAACTGGGACGGCCCCATCGTCCTGAAGGGCATTCAGCACCCGGACGACGCGCGGCTGGCCGCCGATGCCGGGATGGACGGCGTGGTGGTCTCCAACCACGGCGGCCGGCAGGTCGCCGGGGCGATCGGCGCGGCCGACGCGCTGCCCCTGGTCGCCGAGGCGGTCGGGGACCGGCTCACCGTCCTGTTCGACAGCGGCGTCCGCACCGGCGACGACGTCTTCAAGGCACTCGCGCTCGGCGCGCAGGCGGTGCTCGTCGGACGGCCGTACGTCTACGGTCTCGGCCTCGACGGTCAGTCCGGCGTCGAGCACGTGATCCGCTGTCTGCTCGCCGAACTCGACCTCACCCTCGCCCTGTCCGGACACGCCACACCCACCACGGTGGGCCCCGCCGACCTGGTCGAGGGCCCCGCATGACCGCGCCCGAGGCCGAAGGGCCCGCCGCAACCACTCCCGGAGCGGAAGAGCCCGCCCCAACCACCCCCGAGCCCCAAGGGCCCGCCATGACCGTCCCGAAGAACGTACTCGCCGTCATCGCCCCGCACGTCGGCGGCCGGACCGCCGGAGCCGGGCTCGCCACGCTCTTCCCCAGCGAGGCCGAGGTCACGGTCGTCGAGCGAGCGGACGAGAACCCGGCGGCGCTGCGCGCGGCGCACATCATCGTCACGGGCCTCGCCCCGGTCACCGCCGAACACCTCGCCGCCGCACCCGAGTTGCGGCTGGTGCAGTGCGCGAGCCACGGCTTCGACTACGTCGACGTCGAGGCCGCCCGGGATCTCGGTGTGCCGGTCTGCACCATCGGCTCCAGCGGCGCCGAGGCGCAGAACGTGGCCGAGCAGACCTTCGCCCTGATGCTCGCGCTGGCCAAGCAGCTGGTGCCGGCCCACACCGCGCTCGTCGAGGCCGACTGGGCGCTCCCCCGACTCCAGCGGTCCCTGACCGAGCTGTCGGGCAAGACGCTGGGCATCGTCGGCCTGGGGCAGATCGGGCGCGAAGTCGCCCGGCGCGCGGTCGCGTTCGACATGAGCGTCGTCTACGCGGGACGGCGCCGGGTGCCGGCGGAGACGGAGGCGCTGTTGGGCGGCGCCCGCCATGTGCCGCTCGACGAACTGCTGCGGGTCTCGGACTACGTCTCGCTGCACGCGCCCCTGACCGACGACACCCGCAACCTCCTCGACGCCCCGCGGCTCGCGCTGCTCAAGCCGACCGCGTTCGTCGTCAACACCGCGCGGGGCGCGCTGATCGACCAGGACGCCCTCGCCGACGCCCTGGAGAAGGGCGCCCTGGCCGGGGCGGGCATCGACGTCTTCGACCCCGAACCGCCCACCCCGGCCCTGCGGTTGCTGCGCGCCCCGAACGTGGTGCTGTCACCCCACGTCGGGGGCGTCACCCGCGAGACGCTGGTGCGGATCGCCCTGGCCGCCGTCCAGAACGTGGCCGGCTACCTGGCGGGCGATCCGCCCCGGGACATAGTCAGCGGGCCCGGCCCTGCTCGCTGAGGTCGACGGCCCGCACGGACGGGGCGCCGGAGCCGCCTTCCGACAGGGCGCCGGCGCTGGGTGAGACGGAGTCCGTCACCCAGCGCTGCTGGTCGGAACCGTCACGGACCTTGACGACGATGTCAGAGTCCGGCTCACCGCTGGTGGAGGTGACGGCGAGCTGATCGTCCCAGCGGGTGAGCAACTCGCCCTGCACCGTGATGTCGTAGCGCACGTCGGCGGCCCGCTTGCCCTTGTCGCCTGCGCAGGTGCCGAGGATGACCACACCAGCGTCGGCGTGCGAGTCGAGGCACAGGTCGGGGTCGGCGGCACTGCGCAGCAGCCCGTCGTCCTCGTCGTACGTCCATTTCTGGGTCTCGTCGTCCGAGCAGGCCTCCAGCTCGGTCGCGGCGCCCTTGCGCACCGCGCCCCGGATGTCGAGGCAGAGGTCGGAGCCGACGTTGCGCAGCCTGGATCTGCTGGGCACGAGGGGGAGTTGGGCGGTGCCCGGTGGCGACGCGGAGACCCCGTCCGGGGCCGACTCGCTGCCGGTGGCGCTGGTGGAGGCGGCCGGGTCGGCGCCGCCGTCGTCCGACCACAGGCTCGCGGTGAACACGCTGGCGATCAGCCCGGCGGAGGCGAGACCCACACCGGTGAGCAGCACCCGGGAGGCGCGGGGGCCCTCGGGGGGACGGCGGCCGGGCGAGGGGATGCGGGACAGCAGTCGTCGGCGTCCGCCGCCGTGGCGGCCGCCGCCCTGTGCGCGGGAGTCCAACGCGCCTTGCCCGCGCCGGGAGTCGAGATAGCGGCGGGCTCCCCAGCCGAGCACCGCCTCGGCGAGCAGCAGGCCCAACCCGCCCTCGAAATGACTGAGTTGTTCGGCGGCGAATCGGCAGTAGGGGCACTCGTCCAGATGCTGCTGGACATCCGGCAACAGCGCTCCGCCGCGGCGAATGGGGACGTCGAGGAGGCGGTTGTAGAACCGGCAATCCTTGGTCGGCGCGAGTTCCCGATGGGCATGTACACAACCCTCGCGGAATTTGTCACGCGCCTGTTCGAGAGCGGCCGAGGCGCTGACGGTGTCCATACCGAGCAGGGCGGCGGGGACGGCTATCGGCTCGGACTCGACCTCGGTGTGCCAGAGCAGACAGCGGGCGAGTCCGGGCAGCGCGAGGAATGACCGCTCGGCGAGTTTGCGGTTTTCGGGCGTCATGGACTTCGCCGCCCGCATACCGCGACCGCCGGCGGGTTTCGCGAGGTCCGGAAGAACGCCGGATATTCGGTCCTCGGCCGACCACTCCCGGACGGTGTCCCGGGCGCGAACGAGGAGGCGGGGACGCAGCGCGGTGGCGGGCTCGCCGAGGGCGAGCCGGTCGAGGACTTGGTGGAAGGCGGCCGCGGTGACCATGGCGGCCACCTCCGAGCGGGCGGCCAGGCAGATGACGGCGTACTCGTGGACCGGCTGCCAGTGACGCGCCATCAAGAGCGCGGCCGACTGGGCCGCCTCGCCGTCCGGACGGCCGCGCAGATGGGCGGCGAGGTCGTCGTCGGATTCCCCCGGAACCCCGCCGGGCGGCGGGTACGGAGGGCGAGGGGGGTGGGGGGTGGGCACTGAGCGGGTTCCTTCCCACGCGCATGTGGTTCGGTGGTTCAACTCGCCGAAAAGGAGCGGGGACGGATGCGTCCTCTTCGGTGAGGCGCGAGGAGCGTGAATTCACGGCGGCTCGTCCGGCCCGGTTCCCCACGGGACGAATGAAGACCCGGCCAATACCCCCCGCACGGGTAGTTCACCCTTGCACAACGGGGTCATGACCAACAAGGCACTTGAGCAACATCAGCATCATTGAAAGATAGTCAGAAACAACGTCCGTGCAGCTCTCACCGCCTGGCTTTCGGTATTCCACACGCCCCGTGTGAAACACGCGCACGCGCCGGGGCATCGCGCACGCTCCCGGCGCGCACCACCCCGTAGTGCACTGGTATCGGCCCCTCGGAGGCCACGCACAGGACGGCGGCTCTCCTGTGCGCAACCGGCCGCCGACCCCGATCCTCCCGCCCTCGGTCGGCGGCCCCGAGGGCAGACCGGGGTCGGCCAGGCCGGCCGACGCCTGGCGCGGCCGCGTCTCAGATCTGCCGGCCGGTCCGCCAGTGCCTCATACGGCGGCGTCTCGGCCTCGCGTCTCAGATCTGCCAGGAGCGCAGCCGGTCCGCAGCGCCGTAGACGTCGGTCTTGCCAGAGATCAGATCGCGGGCGAGGTCGACGAGGGCGCCGTAGGGCGGGTCGATGCCGACGCCGCTGACGAACATGTACGCCACCGCCGTCGCGCAGGCGAAGCGGGCGTTGGCCGCGGGCAGCGGCTTGAGCAGGGCGAGGGTGTGCAGCAGCGCGGCGGCCCGCCAGGCGGGGTCGGAGTCCACGCCGAGCCGGGGCGGGTCGACGCGGTGCCGCGCGACGGCGGCCACCAGCGCCGAGAAGTCGTTGATCGTGGGCTGGTCCGGCAGGACCTCTTCATGACGCTGGAGCAGCCAGGGGACGTCGATGTGGACGACGGAGGCCATCGGTCAGACGGCCCGCCGCTCGCCGTGCCCGGCTGGTTCGTCGTCGGGAAAGGCGGCCGCGAACTCGTCGGCATGGGTCGCGAAGAACCGCCGGAACGCCTCCGCGCCCTCCTTCAGGGCGCGATGCCGCGCGATGTCGGCGGCGGCCGCCTCCCGGACGAGGGCCTTCATCGACGTACCGCGCTCCTTGGCGATCTGCCGCAGGTCCTCTAGCTCACGATCACTGAACTCCACGTTGAGAGCTGGCATGCCCCAACGGTACCGCTGGGGTACTGGCCCGTAAATACCCCCAGCTCAAAGCCACTATCGACGGGTACCTCGGGCGCTCAGCACGACGTCCGAATCCCGCCGGTGACGAGCCGCCCGGCGCAGCAGACTCGTAGCCATGGACACACACGCTGACACGGACACGACCACGGACACGACGACCTTCACGACGCTCGAGAGCCCCCTCGGCGAACTGCTCCTCGTGGGCCGGGCCGGGATGCTCACCTCGCTGTCGATGCCGGGGCAGCGCACCGCCCCGGCCGTCCGCCCCGGCTGGCGGCGCGACGACGACGCCTTCCCCGAGGCCACCGCCCAGCTCGCCGCGTACTTCGCGGGCCGGCTCACCCGCTTCGACCTGCGGTTCGCCGCCGACGGCACGGACTTCCAGCGCCGCGTGTGGCAGGCGGTCGACGCGATCCCGTACGGCACCACGACGACGTACGGCGCGCTCGCCACGCACCTCGGTGTGGCGCGGGCCGACACCCCGGCCGTGGGCGCGGCACTCGGCGCCAACCCTCTGCTGATCGTGCGGCCCTGTCACCGGGTGATCGGCGCCGACGGCTCGATGCGCGGGTACGCGGGCGGCGTGGAGCGCAAGGTACGGCTGCTCACGCACGAGGGCGCGCTGCAACCGACGCTCCTCTGACGGGAGGACCCTCATGACCCTCACCCCCCTCACCCTGAACCAGGCCCGCCGCCGCGTCGCCGGGACCGAATGGGACACGCTCGCCGCGGAGCTGGACGAGTACGGCAGCGCGTCCACGGGGCCGTTGCTGACGCCCGCGGAGTGCCGTGACCTGGCGGCCCTGTACGAGAAGCCGGAGCTGTTCCGCACGACCGTCGACCTGGCCCGGCACCGCTTCGGTTCCGGCGAGTACCGGTACTTCACCCACGACCTGCCCACCCCGGTCGCCTCGCTGCGGGCCGCCCTCTACCCGCGGCTGCTCCCGGTCGCCCGGGAGTGGGCGGCCCGGCTGGGTCGTCCGGCGCCCTGGCCGGACTCCCTCGCCGAGTGGCTGGAGCGCTGCCACGCGGCCGGGCAGGACCGGTCGGCGCAGATCCTGCTGCGGTACGGGGCGGGCGACTGGAACGCCCTGCACCGGGACTTGTTCGGCGAGTTGGTCTTTCCGCTCCAGGTCGTCGTCGGGCTCGACGTGTACGGCACGGACTACACGGGCGGCGAGTTCCTGATGGTGGAGCAGCGGCCCAGGGCGCAGTCCCGGGGGACGTCGACCGTGCTGCGGCAGGGCCACGGCCTGGTCTTCACCACCCGGGACCGGCCGGTGCGCACCCGGCGCGGCTGGTCCGCCGGCGCGATGCGGCACGGTGTGAGCACGGTCCGCTCGGGCCACCGGCACACCCTGGGCCTGGTCTTCCACGACGCTTCCTAGGTGCGCGCCCAGAGCCCCTTGCGCCGGTAACCGCCCTCCCAGAAGAGCCGGTTGAGGACGCGGACCGGCGGTGGCATGCTGCCGAGGAACTTGGCGCGGTCGGCGGGTCGGGCGCCGTCGACGACCCACGGCACGAACAGCGCGGCGCCGCGCACCCCTTGGGTCTCCCGAATGCGGCCGATGAAGGTGCCCCAGTCGGCGTCCGTCAGAACATCCTGGATCAAGGGCAGGGCATCGTCCTCCTCGTGCTTGAGGTGATCGTCGAGCGTGGCGGTCAACGCCCGCACCAGATCTCCGAGTTCGGGCGCGCAGTCGGCCAGCGCGCTGTCGACGGCGGCCAGCAGCGGGTCGATGCGGGAGTGCTCGTCCTCCATCGCGTCGAGCAGCGCGAGCTCGCGCGGCCGCCCGGCGACCCGCTCCCTGACGCGCGGCCACAGCCCGGCGTCCTCGGCGGTGTGGTGGACGTGCAGCTGGTGCTGGAAGTTCCGCCAGCCGGCCCGGACCGCGGATGTGCCGGCCCGTCCTTCGGCGACGGCGTCGGCCAGCCGGGCCAGATCGCGGCGGAAGGCGTCGTGGGACGCGTACATGGCGGTGAAGTCGATGGTCACCGGTCCTCCTCAAGGCCCACGTGTGCGGACTCGCGGTCAAGAGGCCGGGGCGTCGCGGCGGTGTGACACGGCGCCCTCTCGGTGAGGCGCACGTCACATTCCGGCCGTCCGATGTCACATTCGCGCCCCCGGAAGCCGTCGCAGTGGTGAGCGCGTACCGGGAGGCCCACGCATGTCCGAGATTCGTTTCCCCGAGGCCGACGAGGCGACGGACGTCTTCGTCGGCCATCGTGAGCTGCTGTTCGGCATCGTCTACAACATGCTGGGCAGCGTCGCCGACACCGAGGACGTCCTTCAGGAGACCTGGCTGTCCTGGACGGCCCGGCGCCGGGTCACCGCCTCGCCGATGGACGGGATCGCCAACCCGCGCGCCTATCTCGTCCGTATCGCCGTGAACCACGCCCTAGGCCGTCGTGCCGCGATCAACCGGCGGCGCGAGACGTACGTCGGCCCGTGGCTGCCCGAGCCGCTGGTCGCGGACGACGACGCCGAAGACACCGCGGTGCGCACCGAGTCGGTCTCCCTGGCGATGCTGGTGGTCCTGGAGTCCCTGACCCCGCTGGAACGCGCGGTGTTCGTGCTGAACGAGGTGTTCGGGTATCCGCACACCGAGATCGCGGAGATCCTCGACCGCACCCCGGCAGCGGTTCGGCAGGTGGCGCACCGGGCCCGGGACCATGTGCATGCGCGGCGGCCGCTGTACGAGGCGCATCCGCGGGTGCGGCGGGAGGCGACCGAGCGGTTCGTGGAGGCCGCGCTCGGCGGGGACATCGGGGCGCTGATGGAGATCCTCGCGCCGGACGTGACGGTGTGGACGGACGGTGGCGGCAACCGCCGGGGGGCGGGGTTGCGCCCGGTGCGCGGCCGGGACAAGGTCGCGCGTCTCATCGACGGGTTCCGCTCCCGCGGTGCCTCGCTCGACCTGGAAGTGCGCTACGGGCAGGCCAACGGCGACGCGGCGGCCGTGCTGTTCGAGGACGGGGCGCCGTACGCGGTGATGGTCATGGACCTCACATCCGAGGGCGACCGGGTGTCCGACATCTACGTCGTCACCAACCCCGACAAGCTCGGGCACGTAGAGCGGGAGGAGCGATGAGCGGGGAGCGGATCGCCGACTGGTTGGACGGCCGCCTCGGCCTGCACTCCCTGGGCCGGCGTTATCTGCGCAAGGTCTTCCCGGACCACTGGTCGTTCCTGCTGGGCGAGATCTGCCTGTACAGCTTCGTCATCCTGATCCTCACCGGGGTGTGGCTGACGCTGTTCTTCCATCCCTCGATGAACGAGGTGACGTACCACGGCAGTTACGTCCCGCTCAACGGGGTGCGGATGTCCGAGGCGTACGCCTCCACGCTGGAGATCAGCTTCGACGTGCGGGGCGGTCTGCTGATCCGGCAGTTGCACCACTGGTCGGCGCTGGTGTTCGTGGCCGGGATGCTGACGCACATGATGCGGCACTTCTTCACCGGTTCGTTCCGCAAGCCGCGGGAGGTCAACTGGGTGTTCGGCTGGACCCTGTTGTTCCTCGGGCTGTTCGAGGGCCTCTTCGGCTACTCGCTGCCGGACGACCTGCTGTCGGGGACCGGGCTGCGGTTCGTCAACGGGGCGCTGCTGGCGGTGCCGGTCGTGGGGACGTATCTGTCGATGTTCCTGCTGGGCGGTGAGTTCCCCGGGAACGACATCGTGGCCCGGTTCTACTCACTGCACATCCTGGTGATCCCGGGCATCATGGCGGCCCTCGTCGTGGCCCACGTCCTCCTGGTCGTGTATCACAAGCACACGCAGTTCGCGGGCCCCGGCCGGACCGAACGCAACGTGGTGGGCGCCCCGTTCATGCCGGTCTACCTGGCGAAGGCGGGCGGTTTCTTCTTCCTGGTCTTCGGCGTCCTGACGCTGATCGCGGCCGTGGCGAACATCAACCCCGTGTGGCAGTACGGTCCCTTCCGCGCCGACCAGGTCTCCACGGGCGCCCAGCCGGACTGGTACCTGGGCTTCGCCGAGGGTCTGGTGCGGATCATGCCGGGCTGGGAGATCACCCTGTGGGGGCACACGCTCGTGCTGGGCGTCCTGATCCCGATCGTGGTGTTCCCGCTGCTGCTGATCTTCATCGGCGTCTACCCGTTCGTGGAGGCCAGAATCACCGGCGACCGGCGCGAGCACCACCTCTTGGACCGCCCCCGCAACCGCCCCGTCCGCACCGCGATCGGCGCGGCCTGGATCAGCCTCTATCTGATCCTGCTGGCAGGCGGCGGCAACGACATCGTGGCGACCCGCCTCCACCTGTCGATCAACACGGTGACCTGGGTGGTGCGGATCGGGGTGTTCGCCGTCCCGGCGGCGGTCTTCGTCGTCACCCGGCGCATCTGCCTGGGCCTGCAGCTCCGCGACCGGGAGCTGGTGTCGCACGGCCGGGAGACGGGCGTGATCAAACGCCTCCCGCACGGCGGGTACGTCGAGATCCACGAGCCCCTGGACCAGGCCAGGCTGCACACCCTGACCGCCCATGAACGGCCGAAGGAGCTCGTGGAGCACGAACGCTAGGGCCTGTCCGGCGGATCAGGTCGCAGGAAAGCGCGGCACCTCATATGGCGCTGGTGAGCGGGGTCTGGTGCTCCCCCACTGCCTTAAGGGCGTGGGAGGTACCCCCAGACTGCAAGGCGGAGGAGGGCGGCGACGCGATGAGGCCCCTCCCGCGCGAGGTTGTTCGAGCGTGGAGGAGTCGGCAACCGACGACAACGCCGCAGGCCGGCGTGCCAGACCCCGCGTCCGCGGCATGATCCGCCGGACAGGCCCCAGTCACCAGGCCGGGCGCGGGTCGCGCAGGTGTTCCGGGGTCTGCTCGGGGCGCCAGTCGTTGTCCTGCTGGTCCGTGCGGACGAGGTAACCCGGGCTCGGCGCGAACTCGAAGGTCTCCGGGGCCGGGTCGTGGAGGCGTACGGTCCGCGGGAGTTCGATCTCGACCAGTTTCCCGTCGTGGATCATCCAGAGCCCGAAGCAGTCGTCCTCCTCGTCGTGGATGAGGACCTGCACGGACTCCGGACGGTCCCACGGCAGCGACTCCAGATGCTTCAGCAACCCCGTGCGCGATCCCACCCGGACGAACTCCGAGGCCCAGCTGTACATCGTGCCGGCGCCGAGGGAGCTGGGGACGGGCACGAACCTGCCCTTCCAGCTCCGCTCGTCGTCGTACTCCAGAAGGGGCCCCATGACCTTCCCTGAATTGCCCAGTGCCAGCACGATGACCTCCGCGATTCTGCTCATGGGCGGAGTATCACCGTGCGCGTGGAGCCCCCGCGAACCGTTTTCCGCCTACGTCTGGTCCGCCACGAAGGACGCCATCCGGGCCAGCGCCGAGTTCCAGTTGATGGTGTGCTCGTTGGTCGACCAGGACTGGATGTCGTCGATGTAGCAGAACTGGCCGACGCAGCCCTGGAGTTTGCTCTGCGCGTAGGGGTCCTGAATGCCCGAGTTCGGTCCGCCGGCGAGAGTGCCCTTGGGCGGGTTGGGGAGGTTGGGGTCGAGCTGGTGGGCGTACCAACGGCTGTGCTGGTTGTGGGAGTTCACCTCGCCGTAGCCGGTCACGTACGACATGTTCAGCGCGTTGCGCCCGAAGAGGTAGTCGACGCTCTGGAGGGCGCCGTCCCGGTACTTGGAGCCGCCGGTGATGTCGTACGCGGTGGCGATGACGATGCCGTTGTGCAGGATCTGGTGGTTGGAGCCCCAGTCGTAGAGGTTGTCGGTGGGCGCGTACGGCATGCCGTACGCCTGCGAGTTCAGCGTGGCGAGGTAGCGGTCGGCGCCCTTGACGACCGACTGGCGGACCTTGTCGCGGCCGGGCAGCTTGCTCGGCACGGTCGCGAGGTCGAGGCGGGCCGCGGCGGCGGTGCGGGCCCAGTCGTAGCCGAGCGGGCCGAAGATGTCGGCCGTGTGGACGGGCGAGTTGAGGACGTAGTCCGCGAACTGCTTCTCCCCGGTGGTGAGATACAGCTCGGCCGCCGCCCAGTAGAACTCGTCGGTGGCGTCGGTGTCGGGGTAGGCGCCGCCGCCTGTGCCGTCGTTCGGATCGGCGTGCAGGGCGGGGTGCGCGAGCGCCGCGGTCCAGGCCGTGCGGGCGGCGGCCAGGGTCTTCGCCGCGAACGCTTTGTCGTAGGGCTTGTAGAGTCGGGCCGCCTGCGCCGCGGTGGCCGCGAGGTTCAGGGTCGCCTCGGTGGTCGCCGGGTGCAGTTCACGCTTCTGCGGGTCCTCGCTCGGCAGCAGCGGCAGGCCGGTCCACGCCTGGTCGTGGATCTTGTGGTGGGCCATCCCGGCCAGCGGCTGCCCCGCGGGCACCTGCATCTTCAGCAGGAACTCCAGCTCCCAGCGGCTCTCGTCGAGGATGTCCGGCACCTTGTTGCCGCTCTCCGGGATGGCGAGGGTGCCGTCGCCGAGCTTGCCGGGCCGGCCGGTGCGGGCGTGCAGGGCCCGCTCGTAGGTGCTCAGCAGCTCCCAGGTGGAGATGCCGCCGTTGACGACGTACTTGCCGTGGTCACCGGCGTCGTACCAGCCGCCGGTGACGTCGAGCTTGTAGTCGCAGACGCCGGGCTGGCAGGGGACGGCGGAGTCGCCCTGGTTGGGGGCCACGTCGACATGGCCGGCGGCGCGGCCGTAGCCGGGGCGCAGGTCGTCGCGGATCGCGATGCCGCTGCGCTGGGTGTAGTAGTACTTCAGTGCGTCCAGGCGGAGCTGCCGGTAGGCGGCGGTGCCGATGTCGAAGGGGCGGCTGGTCTCGCCGTCGGCGACCAGCGTGTAGCCGGTGCCCTCCCTGCGGTACGACCCGAAGTCGATCGAGTGGACGTTCTGCCCGGAGGACGCGTCGAGCCCCCGCGGCGTGGTCGACCCCTTGGCCACGACGGTCCCGGAGGCGTTCTTCAGCTGCCAGGGCAGCTTGCCCGTCGCGGCCGTGACGAGCGTGGCGTTCTTGGGACCGGACGGCAGATAGGCGACCTGGTTCACGCGCACGCGCGGCCCGGTGTCGGGCTCGTACACCTCCGGCGGCACCCCGCCGAGCAGGGACACGTCGTCCATGCAGAACTTCCAGGCGTCCGCGCTGCCGCCGAGCTGGAAGCCGACCTGCGCCTGGGTGGCGTCCACGGGCGAGGTGAAGGTGTACGAGTACGTGTTGCCGGAGACACTGAGCTGCGGGCTGACCTCGAAATAGGTGTCGTACGGCGCCACTTGGAGCCCCACGATCGCCCGCACGACGTGTCCGTCGGGCGAACTGTTCGCGGTGAAGGCGAACTTGTACGACTCCCCCTTGACCAGCGTGACGTCGTTCTGGCCGACGGCGGCGTCCCAGCGGTTGGCGGTGCCACCCGGCACGTCCGCGCACAGCTGCCCGCCGGACAGGCCCGCAGTGACGTTGCTGGTCGCCCACCAGGGCTCGGTGGTGGTGTCGAAGGTGCCGTTCTTGAGCTGCTCGACCTCGTCGGCGGTGGCCGGCGAGGACGGCGCGGCGACAAGTACCGCTCCCAGCAGGGCCGTCAGGGACAGCAGGGTGGTGTTGCGTCTTTTCACGTCCGGGCTCCTCGGTGAGCTACGGGCGGCGCTCGAATGGGAGCGCTCCCAAGAGACGGTCGGAGGCCATGCTTGTTGCAGGCATGACACCTCGTCAACGGTCCGGACGGGACTGGTTGGTCAGATCGTCCGGACCGTGTCGAACTCCGGCGCCCCGCAGGATCGTCGAGAGCGCGGAGCCGTCCGACCGCCCCAACCCGCCACATCGGCCGGTTTTCCCCCTTGACCCGGGGCGTCCTCGCCACCGGGTGGCTGAGGGGGTTCCCGTCCGCGCCCGGGCCGGACGCACTAGGCTGGAACTCAAGTGACTGCCTTGTTCACTGTGAGTGTCCGCAATGGAGTGGCGACGATGACCCCGGACTACCCGTTCGACGATGCCGCGACGGCACGGGCTGTCATCGACGAGCGAGGCAGGGTCGTGGAGTGGAACGGCGGCGCGGAGCGGCTGCTCGGGCACCCGGCCACCGACGTCGTGGGCCGTCCCGCCGAGAACCTCCTGGCCGACCGCGGTGCGGGGGCGGCCTTCGCCCCGGCCGGCGCCCGCTGGGACGGCACGGTCACACTGCGCCACCGCGACGGCGGCGCCGTGTCCGTGTGGCTGCTGGCGCACCACCGCCCCTCCGACGACGGCACGCCGGGCCGGTGGCTCGTCGTCACCCCGCTGGAGGGCGACGGCCCCCCGACCGGCGACGACCCCCTGGCGACCGCGGCGCTCGTGCAGTCGCCGTGCGCCGTGGCGGTCTACGACGAGCGGCTGCGGCTGAGCCATCTCAATGACGCCATGGCCGAGGTGATAGGGCTCCCGGAGGAGCGCATCCGCGGCCTGCGGCTGTCGGAGATCGGCGGCAAGCCGCAGAGCGCGGAGCTGGAGGGGCATCTGCTGCGGGTGCTCACCTCCGGCCGGGCGGAGGACGTCCAGACCTACATGCGCACCGGCGGCGAGTCCCTGGCACACGCCTGGCTGGCCCGGATGGCCCCCGTCACCGACCGCGAGGGACGGGTGCGGGGCGTCTGCCTCGCGGCGCACGACTTCACCGAGAACTACCTCGCGCGCGAGCGGCTGCAACTGGTCAACGAGGCGAGCGTCCGTATCGGCAGCACGCTCGACGTCACACGGACGGCTCAGGAGCTCGCCGACGTGTGCGTGCCCGCGCTCGCCGACTTCGTCAGCGTCGACCTGCTGGACCCGCAGGAGAACGGCGAACCGCTGCCACCGGTCGCCGCGCCGATCGCACTGCGCCGGGCCGCCCACCAGTCGGTCAACCCGGGCACCCCGGAGGCGGTGATCAAGCCCGGGCAGGCAGAGGTGTACCCCGCCTCCTCGCCGCAGGCGGACTCACTGGTGGCGGGCCGTACGATCGTCGCCACCGTGGCCTCCGGGCAGCTGGACGAGTGGCTGAACTGGAACCGGGCGCGCGGCGAGGCCGTCCGGCAGCTAGGCGTCCACTCCACGATGTCGGTGCCGATCCAGGCCCGCGGTCTCACCCTCGGGGTCGCGGTGCTGACCCGCTTCCGGCGGCCCGATCCGTTCACGCCGGACGACGTGCTGCTGGCCGAGGAGGTCACGGCCCGCGCGGCCGTCTGCATCGACAACGCCCGCCGGTTCTCCCGCGAGCGGGAGACCGCGCTCGCGCTCCAGCGCAGCCTGCTGCCCCGCTCACTGCCGCGTACCGCGGCCGTGGCGGCGGCCTCCCGGTATCTGCCGGCCGCGCGGGCGGGCGTGGGCGGCGACTGGTTCGACGTGATCCCGCTGTCCGGGATGCGGGTCGCGATGGTCGTCGGCGACGTGGTCGGTCACGGCATCCAGGCCTCGGCCACCATGGGCCGGCTGCGCACCGCCGTGCGCACCCTCGCCGACATCGACCTGGCCCCGGACGAGCTCCTCACCCACCTCGACGACCTCGTCGTACGGCTGTCCGCGGAGGCCGGTGCCGAGGGCAGTCCGGGCGAGGTCGGGGCGACCTGTGTGTACGCGGTCTACGACCCGGTCTCACGGCGCTGCACGCTGGCCCGGGCCGGGCATCCGGCGCCGGTGCTGATCCGGCCCGGCGGCGCGCCCGAGCAGCTCGACCTGCCGTCCGGGCCGCCGCTGGGCGTGGGCGGGCTGCCCTTCGAGTCGGCCGAGCTGGAGCTGCGCGAGGGCTCGGTGCTGGCGTTCTACACGGACGGGCTGGTCGAGTCCCCGGAACGCGACATCGACGCCGGGCACGAACTGCTGAGCCAGGCGCTGGCGGTGTTCTCCGACTCGCTGGACGAGACCTGCGACCGGGTCCTGCACGCCCTGCTGCCGGCCGGCGGCTCCACCGACGACGTGGCCCTGCTGCTGGCCCGCACCCGGGGACTGCCGTCGTCCCAGGTGGCGACCTGGCACATCCCCGCCGACCCCGCGCTCGTCGCCCCCATCCGCAAGCAGGTCGTCGACCAGCTCGCCACCTGGGAGATGTCGGAGGCGTCGTTCACGGCGGAACTGGTGGTCAGCGAACTCGTCACCAACGCCATCCGGTACGGCGCCCACCCCATCCGGCTGCGCCTGATCCACGACGCGACCACACTGATCTGCGAAGTGTCCGACACCAGCCACACGGCGCCGCATCTGCGCCGCGCCAAGACCTGGGACGAGGGCGGCCGCGGGCTGCTGCTGGTCGCCCAGCTCACCCAGCGCTGGGGCAGCCGGCACACGACCGACGGCAAGACCATCTGGGCGGAGATCGGGCTGCTCGAGGAGGAGTGACCTGTCACGGCGCCTCGGCCAGCCAGGGTCTGACCTGCCGACGTGCCTCGTGCAGACGGGACTTGAAGGTGCCCAGCGGGATGCCGACCCGTTCGGCCGCCTCCGCGTACTCCAGCCGGCAGATGTCCCGGTACACCAACGGCTCGACCAGCAACGGGTGTTCGCGCTCCAGCCGGTCCAGCGCCTCCAGCAGGTCGATCCGCGAACCGGCGATGACACTCGTGGTGCGCGGGTCGGCGCGGAGGTCGTCGACCGTGGGGGCCGGCTGTTCGGCGGAGCGCCGCCTGAGTTCGCGGTACTTCTGCCGGCAGCAGTTGGCCACCACGGTGTGGAGCCAGGTGCCGAAGCGGCTGCGGCCCTCGAACGTGCCGATCTTCCGGGCGACTTGGAGCAGCACGTCCTGCGCGGCCTCCTCGGCGTCCTCGCGGCAGGGCAGGAACCGGCCGCAGCGCCGGACGACCTCGGGGCGGATCGCCGCGAGCAGCGCGTCGAGAGCGGCCCGGTCACCGCCGGCCGCGCGCCGGGCGAGGTCCTCGGTCGGCGGCTGGTCCGGCACGGCTGCTCCCTCGGTGTGGTCGGTGCGGCAGGCATGATAGTCGTATGCACTCCGTCGAGCGGATCGGCCGCTACCGGATCCAACGGCCCCTGGGGGCGGGCGCGTTCGGGACGGTGTGGCTCGCGTACGACGACACGCTCGACGCGCCGGTGGCCGTGAAGGTGCTCGCCGACAACTGGTCGCACCGGCTCGACGTCCGCGAACGCTTCCTGACCGAGGCGCGGTTGCTGCGCCGGGCCGCGTCGCGGCGTGTGGTGCAGGTCCACGACATCGGTGAACTCCCGGACGGCCGACCGTACTTCGTGATGGAGTACGTCGACGGCGGCACTCTCGCCGAGCTGCTCGTCGACGGCCCGCTCCCCGTCGACGAGGCGCTGCGGCTGACGGCGTCGGCGGCACTCGGGGCCGCCGCACTGCACGAGGCCGGGATCGTGCACCGGGACATCAAGCCGTCCAACCTGCTGCTGCGCACCGGCCCTGACGGCGCCCGTCAGGTGCTGCTGGCCGACCTCGGACTGGCCAAGATCCTGGCCGAGGCGTCGGGGCTGACGCTGGCCGCCGGTTCGGCGGGGTACCGGCCGCCCGAGCAGGCCGAGCCGGGCACCGGCATCGACGCGCGTGCCGACGTCTACAGCCTGGGCGCGGTCGGCTACCACCTGATCACCGGGGCGGTACCGGCCGCACCCGGCAAGGTGGTACGCCCCGACCGGCTGCGTCCGGGCCTGGACCCCGGTGTCCGCCGGGCCCTGCTGCGCGCCCTGCGTCCGGACCGTACGCGGCGCTGGCCCGACGCGCGGGCGTTCGCGGCCGAGCTGGAACGGCTCGCGACGGGACGGCGGTCCCGGCGGCGGCCCGCCCTCCTCGCCGGGTCGGCGGTGACGGCGGCGCTGATCGGCGCGACCTTCGCACTGTGGCCGCACGGTTCCGCGTCCACCGACCGGCGGATCGTGGACGTGACGGGGCGGGTGTCGGCCGACGTGCCCGCCGCCTGGGCCGGTCAGGTGCGCGACACGGGCTGGGACCCGGCCGTCCTCGGTCTGCGCGCCGGGCACGAGCCGGGGTTCGCCATCGCCGACGACCTGGCGAAGTGGCCGGACCTCGGCGCGGGCGTCAACGGCGTCTTCGCCGGGGTACTGGAACACGGTGACGTGAGAGCCGTGGTGAACCGCCTCGCCCATCCCGAGTGCCACTACGACGGCGCCCGTGACCGCACCCTGGCCGTGGGGCACGGCAGGGTCCGCACCTGGAGCGACTGCCCGGGCGGCGGCTCGGTCGTCGAGGCCGGGCTCACTCCCCCGGACGGGGGCGGGCGGCCGCAGGTGTACGTGCAGATCAGGACGGACGGCGACGGTGCGGCGGCTGGGGACGTCCTCGGCTCGGTGCGGGTCGGGGGCTGAGGGCGCGAACTTTTCCGGCCGTGGGCGCATCGGACTCTCATGACGGGGCACAACGCGCCGTACGAGGAGTGAGACGACATGGTGAACACGTACCGGCCCGTACACCGGGCGGCCCTGCTCGCGAGCACGGCCGCCTTGCTGAGCCTGCTGACCGCCTGCGGCGGCGGCAGTGGCGGTGAGGGCGACGCGGCAACCGCGCCCTCGACGCTGCCCGGCACCGCCGCGCCGGCCACCAGCGGCGTGACCTCGGCGACGCCCTCGGTGCCGCCGAGCGCCGGCCCGACCTCGCCCACCCCCTCGGCTCCGCCGACCACGAGCCCGGCCGCCGGCAGCCGCTGCCACACCTCCGATTTGGAGGCGGTCCTCGGCCGCAACGACCCGGGGGCCGGGCAGGAGAACTTCCCCGTGATCCTCACCAACACGTCCTCCCGGACCTGCACCGTCCACGGCTATCCGGGCGCCGCCTTCGTCGACGCCGCCGGCAAGCAGCTCGGGCCGGACCCCGAGCGCTCCCCCGGCACGCCCACGACCGTGCGGCTGGCGCCGGGGCACAGCGCCTGGTCGGGCATCACCTTCGCCAACCCGGAGATCAGCGGCGCCCGCACCGCCAACCCCGACGCCCTGCTGGTGACACCGCCGGACGAGCGGGAGCCGCTGAAGGTGTCGTGGTCGGCGGGAGAGGTGCCGGTCTCCGGCAACGAGTCCACGGTCTTCCTGACGGTGTTGGACGAGGGCCCCGGCGCCTGACTCCCCTACCACCGGCGTCTCTTACCCGCGCCTGTTCTCATGAGCGGGCACGGCTCGAACCCGCTCCGAAGGATTCCCCCTGAACACCCCGCTCGCCGAAGTCCTGTCCATAGCACTGCTCGTCGCCGTACTCGCCTGGGCCGTGAGCCGTCCACGCGGTCTGCCGGAGGCGGTGCTGGCGGTCCCGGCGGCCGGGCTCGCGATCGCCACCGGAGCCATCTCGCCTCAGCACGCGTGGGCCGAGGCCGAACGGCTCGGACCGGTGGTCGGCTTTCTCGCGGCGGTGCTCGTGCTCGCCCACTTCTGTGACGTCGAGGGGCTCTTCCGGGCGTGCGGCGCATGGATGTCCCGCCGGGCCGCCGGCCGCCCCGGCACCCTGCTGGCCTCGGTGTTCGTGCTCGCGTCGGCGATCACGGCGGTCCTCAGCCTGGACGCCACCGTGGTGCTGCTCACGCCGGTCGTGCTGGCCACCGCGGCCCGCAGCGGCGTACGGGCCCGACCGCACCTCTACGCCTGTGCACACCTGTCGAACACCGCGTCCCTGCTGCTGCCGGTGTCCAACCTGACCAACCTGCTGGCCTTCGAGGCGAGCGGTCTGAGCTTCACCCGGTTCGCGGCCCTCATGGCGCTGCCCTGGCTGGTCGCGATCGGCGCCGAGTACCTGGTGTTCCGGCGCTACTTCGCGGACGACCTCGTGGCCACCGTCACGGCTCCCGACACCGGTGAGGCGCCCGAGCTGCCGGTGTTCGCGCTCGTCACCGTCGGCTGCACGCTCGCCGGGTTCGTGGTGGCGTCCGCCGTCGGTGTCGAGCCGGCGTGGGTGGCGCTCGTGGGCGCGCTGGTGCTGGCCGGCCGGGCGCTGGTACGGCGGCGGGCCACGCCGCTCACCGTGGTGAAGGCCGCCGCGCCGGGGTTCCTGGCGTTCGTGCTCGCCCTCGGCGTGGTGGTGCGCGCGGTCGTCGACAACGGCCTCGCCGAGGCCCTGCGCCAGGTGATCCCGGCGGGGTCCGGGGTGGTGGCGCTGCTCGGGATCGCCGCGCTGGCCGCCGTGCTGGCGAACCTCATCAACAACCTGCCCGCGGTGCTGGTCCTGCTGCCGCTCACCGCGGCGGCCGGGCCCGGGGCGGTGCTCGCGGTGCTGATCGGCGTCAACATCGGCCCGAACCTGACGTACGCCGGTTCGCTGGCGACGCTGCTGTGGCGGCGGATCGTGCAGCGCGACGGCCAGGACGTCGAACTCGGCGAGTTCACCCGGCTCGGCCTGCTCGCCGTCCCCGCCGCGCTGGTGCCGGCGACGCTGGCCCTGTGGGGTTCGATCCAGCTGATCGGGGCCTGAGCGGCGCCGGGTCAGCGCCGGCCGCCGCCGTACCCTCCGTACCCGCCGTAGCCCCCGTACCCACCGCCGTACCCGTACCCGTACCCGCCGCCGTACTGACCGTCCCCGCCGCAGGAGTTCGTGTAGTAGCAGGGGACATCGGTCGGATACGCACCGCCGGGGGTCGGCGCCGCCGTCGACGGAGTCGTGGACGGCGTCGGCGTCGGGGTCGCCTTCTTCGGGGTGGGCGTGGGGGTCGGCGTCGGGGTGGGCTCGGCCACCGCGTCCCAGTTGACCCACTCCATCTGGAGGTCGGCCTTCGAGGTGTCGAAGACCCAGCGCTGGACGGCGGTGTCGTCCTCGCGGGACTTCAGGACCAGGGCGCCGGTGCCGTCGGTGGCGGCGGGGGTCAGGGCCAGGTCCTCGTCCCAGCGCGGCACCAGGTTGCCGCGGGCCGTGAAGTCGTACCGGACGTCCTCGTCCTCGGCCTTCCCGGCGCCGCTGCACTGGGCCAGCTGCACCGAGTAGCCGAGGTGGGAGTCGAGGCAGAGCTCGGGGTCGGCGGAACTGCGCAGCAGTCCGTCGGTCTCGTACGTCCACTGCTGCGCGGCGTCCGAGGAGCAGTCGGTGACCTCGGTCTCGGCGCCCTTGACGGCCTTCTTGCCGGCGATGGCGACACAGAGCCCGGAGTCGACGTTGTGGATCCGGCCGCTCAGGGTGCCCTGCCCCTTCTTGCCCGCGCCCACCAGGGCCGGGTCGGTGGTGGAGTGGTCCGTACCGGTGCCCGGCGTGTCGGAGGCGCGGGCGCCCGCAGCCGGGGCGGTGTCGTCACCGTCACTCATGGACCACAGGACCAGCGGCAGGACGACGAGGGCACCGGCGGTCGCGGTGAGGTTGCGGCGGCGGGCGGCGGCCTTCTTCGCCGAGAGCCGTCTGTGGCTTCTTCGCGTCGGCGCGGGGCTTGCGGCACGCGAAGCGGGCGGTGCGCCGGGGACGGAAGGGGCGGTACGGGGAAGGGGCGGCGTGTCGAAGAAGGGCTCGCCCGCGATGATGTGGGCGGCGGCGGCCGCCGGCGCCTCCGGCAGCGGTGCGTCCGCCGCCTCCTGGGCGGCCCGGGTCTCCGCGTAGGCGCGCCCGCCCCAGCCGAGGACCGCCTCGGCCAGGGCGATGCCGAGGCCCTGGTCGTTGAACTGGTTCAGCTGGTCGGCGGATTGCCGGCAGTGCTTGCAGCGGTCCAGGTGGGCGCGCAGGTCGGGGTCGACGTCGATGCCGCCGCGCCGGTAGGTGACGTCGAGCATCCGCAGGAAGCTGCGGCACTCCTGCTCGGGCGCGAGTTCGCGGTGGACCTGGAGGCACTCCTCGCGCAACCGCTCGCGGGCGCGGCCCAGTTCGACGCGGACGTCCTCCTCGTCCAGGCCCAACAGGGCGCCGGGTATCTCCAGCGATTCGCCCTCGACCTCGCTGTGCCACAGCAGCGCGCGGGCGGACTGGGGCAGCCGCTGGAACGCGCCGGACAGCAGCCGCCGGCCGGCGGGCGGCAGCAGCCGGGCCGAGGCCCGCTCCCCGTGGCCGTTCTCGGAGCGCAGTTCGGGGTGGAGTTGTTCGCGTCGGCGGTCGGTGTCCCATTCGGCGGCGATGCGGCGCACGGTGACGAGGATCTGCGGGCGCCACGCGGCCGTCGGTCCGTTGTGCCGCAGCGACTCGCCGAAGAGCCGGGTGAATGCGGCGGTGGTGAGCATTCCGGCGGAACGCGGCCCGTCGGTGCACAGCCGGGCATAGACGTAGGCCGCTTCCCAGTGCCGGTCGAGGAGTTCACCGACGGGGTGGAGGGCGGGCGCCGTTCCCGTCCACTTCTTCAGTTCCGCGCTGAGTTGCGCGTCCGTCACGTCGAAGAGGCGAGCCGGAGCGGTGGAATTCGGCAGGCCTGCGTCTTTCACGGCGGCATTCCTCTCGGGGGCTTGCACAAAAAGTCCATACCAATAGGCATGGGGTCCCGCCGACAACAGCTCTTGTGGAGCGTGGGGGATGTACGGGAGGAGTCGCGCGCGAACCGGAATCTCCTTGTCCGCGCGCCGACAAGGCCCCACCTTTGCACAGGTCAGCGAGATGTAACAAGAGATCCCACGGTTTTGTGCATTGTGTGCGCACCCCGTGCTTTTGACGATGAGTCAATATCGAGAACGCCGAGGAAAGCCCTTCCTGCGGCAAACCATTGAACCGCCACTCCAGCGACTGTCCGGCGGGTCCACGCGCGTCACGTGCCAACCATTGGGCCGCCGGATCGGTACGCGCCGGGCGGCATACCGAATCGCTCACGGAAGACACGGTGGAAATGGAAGGGGCTCACGAACCCCGAGGCCGTGGCCACCCGTTCCACCGGCAGGTCGGTGGCCTCCAGCAGTCGCGCGGCGTGCCGCAGCCGCGCCTCGCGCAGGGCACGCATCGGCGACTGCCCGACCTGCCGGGTGAACAGGTGCGCCAGCCGGGAGGGCGACAGTGCGACACGCCCGGCGAGGGAGTCGACGGTGTGGGGCGCGCCGGGGTCGGCGGCGATGAGTTCCTGGACGCGGACGATGCGCGGGTCGAGGCCGGGGGCCGGGGGACGCCGGCGTGCGGCCCCGGCCGTGAGCAGGACGATCTCCTCCAGTGCGCACAGGGCGAGTTCACGCGCGACGGTGTCGTGCGCCACGGCGATGCGGTCGTCCGGGGCCTCGCGTCCCGGCGCCGGTTCCGCGGCGCCGGGAGCCCGGCGGGCGTCCGTGCGCATCCGGTGGAACGCCGACTCGACGCGGGCGCGCAGGGCGGCCGGGGTCGGGGTGACGACGTAGAGGCCGGCGCCGCGGTCGTACGGGCGCAGCCAGGGCAGCCAGGAGGGGCGGGCCTGGCAGTGCGCCCACCAGAACCGCCAGTGCGCGGCGTCCGCTGCGACGCCGTAGCCGTGCGGGGAACCCGGCGCGAGGACGACGAGGTCGCCGGCCCCGGCCCGGGTCGCGGCCGAGCCGTGGCGCAGTTCCCCGCCGCCGGCCGTGGTCCAGGTGAACAGCCAACTGTCCGAGCCCTGCGGCCGGTTGACGACGTAGCCCGGCGACTCGTCGTAGCGGCCGAGCACGACCAGGCCCGCGGGCGGCGCGGGCACACCCGGGGCAGCAGTCCCGGGCAGTCCGTCAGCGGTCACGGGCATCCTCCTCGCATCGCCGCCCACCTAGCGTGACACGCGGATCAACACCGACCGAGGAGTGGACGCATGACCGTCTTGGACAAGGAAGCCGCCGACCGTGTGAGGCAGTTCGAGGAGGCGGGGTTCCTCGTCGTCCGCGGGCTGTTCGGGGCGGACGAGATCGACCGGCTGTGCGCGGAGTTCACGGCCCTGCACGCGGCCGGGCCGGTGCGCGGGCACTTCGAGCCGCGGCCCGGGGACGACCCGCTGGCGGTGTGGCCGCGGGTGATGCAGCCGCACGAGATCAACGCGTTCGCCCGGCGGATGCTGCTCGACGCCCGGCTGCGCGGTGTCCTGGAAGGGCTGCTCGGCGAGGAGGTGCTGGCCGCGCAGAGCATGTTCTACTTCAAGCCGCCGGGGGCGCGCGGGCAGGCACTGCATCAGGACAACTTCTATCTGCGGGTCGAGCCGGGGACGTGTGTCGCGGCCTGGGTTGCGTGCGATGTGATCGACCGGGAGAACGGTGGCCTGGAGGTCGTTCCCGGTACGCACCGGATGGACCTGTTCTGCCCGGAGGAGGCGGACGAAGGGGTGTCGTTCGCCCGGGAGTACGTGCCGCCGCCGGCGGGACTCGCGGCGGTGCCGGTGGACATGGCGCCGGGGGACGTCCTGTTCTTCAACGGCAGTGTGGTGCACGGCTCGCAGCCGAACCGGAGTGCGTCGCGGTTCCGGCGCTCGTTCATCGGGCACTACGTGGGGGCGTCCGCCGAACGGATCGGCGCGTACTACCGGACGCTGTCGATGCGGGGAGAGCGGGTCGCCCTGCGGGAGAGCGAGGGCGCGGGTCCCTGCGGGACGGAGTTCGCACCGCAGGGACCGCACTGAGGAGCGGTTATCCGTGGCCGACGATCGGCCGGGCGGTGTACGACTGCTCCAGTTCCTCGATCTCCTTCTCGCTGAGGGCGAGTTCGACCGCCGCGACCGCGTCCTCGATGTGGTGCGGCTTGCCCGCGCCCACGATCGGGGCCGCCACCGTGTCCTGATGGAGCAGCCAGGCGAGCGCCACCTGGGCCCGGGGGACGCCGCGGTCGCCGGCGATACGGGTGACCGCCTCGACGATGGTGCGGTCGCCCTCCTGGTAGAGGCGGTTGCCGAAGTTGTCGCCCGCGCTGCGGTCGGTGACCGTGCCCCAGTCCCGGGTCAGCCGGCCCCGGGCGAGCGGGCTCCAGGGCAGCGCGCTGACGCCCTGGTCGGCGCAGAGCGGGAGCATCTCGCGCTCCTCCTCGCGGTAGAGGAGGTTGTAGTGGTTCTGCATGGAGACGAACTTCGTCCAGCCGTGCTTCTCCGCCGTGTACTGCATCTTGGAGAACTGCCAGGCGTACATCGAACTGGCCCCGAGGTAGCGGACCTTGCCCGCCTTGACCAGGTCGTGCAGGGCCTCCATCGTCTCCTCGACCGGGGTGTGCGGGTCGTAGCGGTGGATCTGGTAGAGGTCGACGTAGTCGGTGCCGAGGCGGGTCAGGCTGTGGTCGATCTCGGTCATGATCGCCTTGCGGGACAGCCCGCCGCCGTTGGGTCCGGGCCGCATCCGGCCGTGCACCTTGGTGGCGAGGACGATCTCGTCGCGGTCGGCGAAGTCCCGCAGCGCCTTGCCGACGATCTCCTCGCTGGTGCCGTCGGAGTAGACGTTCGCGGTGTCGAAGAAGTTGATGCCCGCGTCGAGCGCCTGCCGGATCAGCGGCCGGGACGCCTCCTCGTCGAGGGTCCACTCGTGCACGCCGCGGTCGGGCAGGCCGTAGGTCATGCACCCCAGACAGATCCGCGACACGTCCAGGCCGGTCGAACCGAGCTTCACGTACTGCATCGTTGCTGCTCCTGCCTTCCGAGTGGTCATGAAGGGGAGCGTACGGTGTCCGGCCGCGCCCCTCAGCGGCTCACCGTCCGAGCAGGTCCAGCGCCTGTTCCCAGCCGAACTCCGCCCCCGGCTCACCCGCGAACGGCGGCCCGAACCGCACACCCATCCCCCGCAGTCGTATCAGGCTCTCCTGGTAGGCGGGGTGGGCGGCCAACGCATCGGCCACACACGGCAGTACGGCTATGGGGACGCCGAGGCCGTACGCCTCGCACAGAGTGGCCACGGCGAGGGTGTCGGCGAGGCCGGCGGCCCATTTGTTGACGGTGTTGAAGGTGGCGGGCGCCACCACGACGGCGTCCGGCGGCGGGAAGGGGCGCGGGTCGCCCGGGGTGCGCCAGGCGGAGCGGATCGGGCGGCCGGTCAGCGCCTCCACGGCGGCGGAGTCGAAGAACCCGTTCGCCGCGACGGGGGTGGCGATGACGCCGACCTCCCAATTCCGGTGCCGGGCGGCGGTGATGAGTTCGCCGACGTCGGCGGCGATGCCGGCGGCGCAGACGACGACGTAGAGGAAGGGTTTCTGAACCTGTTCGGTCACTCCGGAACCCTACTGAAGGGGGAACGACCGCCCGTGCTCGGCTTCGGGACGCGGGCCGAAGATGCGGCGGTCCCGCTCCTCGATCGGGACGTCGTTGATGCTGGCCTCGCGCCGGGTCATCAGGCCGTGCCCGTCGAAATCCCAGAGCTCGTTGCCGTAGCTGCGCCACCACTGGCCGTCGGTGTCGAGGGACTCGTACTGGAAGCGGACGGCGATGCGGTTGCCGTCGAACGCCCACAGGTCCTTGCGCAGGGCGTACTCCTGCTCGCGCGCCCACTTGGCGGTGAGGAACGCGACGATCTCGTCCCGGCCGGTGACGAAGGTGCCGCGGTTGCGCCACACGGAGTCCTCGGAGTACGCGAGCGCCACCTTGTGCGGGTCGCGGGTGTTCCAGGCGTCCTCGGCGGCCTGCACCTTCCGGGCGGCGGTCTCACGGGTGAACGGGGGCAGGGGCGGGCGGTCGGTCATGTCATCCTCCGTGACCAGAAAGGGAGAACGTGCGTTCTCCATGCTGCTGCTACCGTAGGAGAACGCACGTTCTCGCGTCAAGGGACGTCAGTCATCGCCAAGGAGCGTCAAGGAGTGGCCCTCATGGACAGCGCGACCGCCCGGGAGCAGGCACTGGACGCCGCGGAGGAGCTGTTCTACGGCCGCGGCATCCAGGCCGTCGGCATGGACGACGTCCGTGGCGCGTCCGGTGTCTCCCTCAAGCGGCTCTACCAGCTCTTCCCCGCGAAGGAGCAGCTGGTGGAGGCCTACCTGGAGCGCCGCGACGTCCGCTGGCGCGGGCGGCTGGCCGAGCACGTGGCGAGGTGCGGGGACCCGCAGGAGCGGATCCTCGCCGTCTTCGACTGGCTGGAGTCGTGGTTCGGCGAGGACGGTTTCCGCGGCTGCGCGTGGATCAACTCGTACGGCGAACTGGGCGCGACCTCGGCCCGGGTCACGGCCCAGGTGCGGGCGCACAAAGGGGCGTTCCGGCGGTACCTCGACGGCCTGGTGGCGGACGCGGGACTGCCCGGCGCGTTGGCCGGGCAGCTGTTCCTGCTCGCCGAGGGGGCGATGGTGACGGCGGGGATCACGGGGAGCACCGCCCCCGCGCGGGAGGCGCGCGAGGCGGCGCGACTGCTGTTGCGGGCCACGGCCCGCTGACGGTGGGCCGGCTAGGTCACGGTGATGGCGCCCACGGGGCAGGCCCGGGCCGCCTCGCGGATCATCGGGTTCCCGGCGCCGTCCTCCCGGTCGGGCAGCAGGGTGCTGAATCCGTCGTCGTCCTGGGTGAACACGGCCGGGGCGGCCAGGGCGCACTGGCCGGCGCCGATACAGACGTCCTTGTCGATGTCGATGTGCATGGCCTTGAGCCTCTTACCAGGTCACGGGGAGTTCCAGCATCCCCTGGATCGTGTCGCCGGGCTTGAAGGGGATCTCGTCCGCGGGGGCGGCGAGACGGAGTGCGGGCAGCCGGGTGAAGAGGGTGCGCAGGGCGATCTCCATCTCGGCGCGGGCCAGGTTCTGGCCGAGGCACTGGTGGATGCCGAAGCCGAAACCGACGTGGTGGCGGGCGGAGCGGTGCCAGTCCAGGGTGTCGGGGGCGGGGTAGACGTCCTCGTCACGGTTGATGACCGAGGTCGCGAAGACCACCCCGTCGCCCGCCCGGATGGTCTCGCCGCCGGCCTCGATGTCCTCGGTGGCCAGCCGGAGCAGCCCGTCGGCGATCGAGAGCATGCGCATCAGCTCCTCCACGGCGGTGGGCAGCAGCTCGGGGCGCTCACGCAACTCGGCCAGCCGCTCGGGGTGTTGGAGCAGGGTGAAGGTGCCGAGGGAGATCATGTTGGCGGTCGTCTCGTGTCCGGCGACCAGCAGGATGGTGGCGAGGGCGATGACGCCGACGCGATCCAACTCCCCGGTGCGCAGCCGGTCGTGGACGAGTTCGTCCAGCACTCCGTCGCCGGGCCGCTCCTGCTTCAGCTTCTGGTCGATCAACTCCTCGAAGTAGGCGTCGAGTTGATCGCGGGCGTCCTGGGTGTCGGATGCCTTCGGGCCGCGCAGCAGCCTCCGCGACTGCCCCTCGAAGAAGTCGTGGTCGGCGTACGGCACGCCCAGCAGGGCGCAGATCACCATCGAGGGCACGGGCAGCGCGAAGGCGCTCACCAGCTCGGCCGGCGGGCCCTGCGCGACCATCGCGTCGAGCCGCTCGTCGACGATCCGCTGGATCTGCGGCCGCAGTTCGGCGGCCCGGCGCAGGGTGAAGCTGGGCACCATCATCCGGCGCTGAGTGTGGTGCTCCGGGTCGTCGACGCCGAGCAGGGCAATCCTCCGGTTGCGTACCGCCGCGAAGCGTTCGGTGGGCGCGGGGAAGTCCGGGCGGGTGCGGTCGGTCGACAGGCGCGGGTCGGTGAGGAGGGTGCGTGCGAGGGCGTGGCCCGTCACCAGCCAGGCCGGCCGGCCGTCGTAGAGGGTGATGCGGGCCAGCGGGCGGCCGTCGTGCGGGGAGGAGTAGGCGGTGGGCGGGTGGTAGGGGCAGGTGCGGTCCTGCGGATAGGCGACGGGTTCCGTTTGCGTGGGGGGCGTTGCCGTCATGGGAGACCTCGCAGACGAAGTGAGCTTCGTGCCCGATGCTTGACGCGGCATCGCGCAGATCTTCGCGATGCTTGACGCGGCATCGCACGGATCTTCATTAGATGCCCGGGGCATCTATGCGGCGACGAGAAGTTCGGCCAGATCGGTGGCGCCGGGAGGTTGGCCGGGGATGCTCGCTCGGGAATCGAAAACCGGTTGTGGGCGAAGGCGGCTCCGGCCCAGAATCCCGCCATGCCTACGACGAACCACGCCCTTCTGCCGCTGACCGCCGCCGCCACGCCGGTGCGGTTCCAGCAGCAGACCGGCCGTCCGGAGGGACCGACACCTCCCGCCTCGTGACCGGGGCGCTCGTCGCGGGCCTGCTCGCGGGCTACGGCATCGCCATGCCCGTCGGCGCGGTCGCGACCTACCTCGTCTCGCTCACCGCCCGTACGTCCCTGCGCACCGGCGTCTGCGCCGCCCTCGGCGTCGCGGCCGCCGACGGGCTGTACGCCCTGGTGGCCACGGTCGGGGGCACCGCCCTGGCGGCCACGCTGCGTCCGCTGCTCGGGCCGCTGCGCTGGGCCTCGGCACTGCTGCTGCTCGCGCTGGCGGTACGGGGCGCGGTCGTCGCCGTACGCCAGTACCGCGGCCGTCGCCTCGGCATCCGCACAGAGCCGCCGCCCCCGAGCCCCGCCCGTGCCTTCCTGTCACTGCTCGGCATCACCCTCCTCAACCCGACCACCGTGATCTACTTCGTGGCCCTGGTCCTCGGCACCCGCACCACGGACCCCGTCCGGCCGCTGGAGCAGGGCGCGTTCGTCCTGGCGGCCTTCGCCGCGTCCGCGAGCTGGCAGGTCCTGCTGGCCGCGGGCGGGGCACTGCTCGGCCGAACGCTGACCGGGCGACGCGGCCGACTGGTGACGGCACTGGCGTCGAGCGCGGTGATCGGGCTGCTTGCGGTGCGGATGATGCGGTGAGGCGGGCGGCGTACGCGGCGCTCATTGAGCGAGGACTTGGTCGGCGGCTGGCCAGGGCGAAGGCCCGGGCGACGGCGGGTGAGGGGGCGGGACCCGAGCCCCGGCCGGCCAGACGACGGAGGCCCGAACCACGACCGGCCACGGGCCCGAACTCGAACCACGACCGGCCAGAAGGCCGGAACCCCGGCCACGACCGGCCAGAGGCGAAGGCCCGGGCGACCGGCGGTCACGGGGGCGGGGGCCCTGGCGGCGGACGGTCAGGCATCAGGGCCCGGGTGGCGGCTGGTCAGGGGGCGAAGGCCCTGGCGACCGCGAGGCTGTCCTCGTACACGTGGTGGCGGGCGATCAGGCCGGCCTCGACGGTCAGATGGAGGGCGAACCTGGCGCGATAGGAGCGCCCGGTCTCCCGTGCCGTCTGCCGGATCTCGCCGAGGACCACCGCGTCGGCACCGTCCACCAGGACGCGCTCGATCCGGGTCGTGTCCGCCTCCCCGGGCGCGTGGTGCGCGGCCAGCTCGCGATAGTGGGCGGCGGCGTCCGCGCGGGTCACGCGGTGGCGGATCCACGGAGTGGCGGCGCGTCCGTGCTCGTCCTCGGGCCAGTCCAGTTTCCAGTCGGCGTGCTCGGCGTACAGCTCGGCGATCCGCTCCGGGTCGCCCTGGCCGATGCGCCGCAGCAGTTCCGCGATGACCGCGCGGGTCGTGGTCTCGATGGTGGTGGTCATGGCCTCTCCTCCCCTTCGGCGGTTGCCACTGTGCCGCGAGGGAGCCCAGCGGGGCGATTACCCCCGAGGTCATGGCGGGATGGATGAATCCGCGGCGCTCCGGTGTTATGGGCGGCGGTGGCAGTCAGCCGCAGGGACACGACGACGATGGGACGGAAGCCATGCCTCTCGAGGGCCAGTACGAACCCAGCCCGACCGCGTGGGTGCGCGAGCAGGTGGAGCTGTACGAGAGCTCCGGCGGTACCGAGGGGACGACCCTGATGGACACCGGCATGCCCGTGATCCTGCTGACGACCCTGGGCGCCAAGAGCGGCAGGATCCGCAAGACACCGCTGATGAGGGTCGAGCACGACGGCACGTACGCCGTGGTCGCCTCGCAGGGCGGCGCGCCCACCCACCCGGTCTGGTACCACAACATCAAGGCCGACCCCCGCGTGGAGCTCCAGGACGGACCCGAGAAGAGCGACAGGACCGCCCGCGAGGTCACCGGCGCCGAGAAGGCCGAGTGGTGGGAGCGGGCCGTGGCGGCGTATCCCCCGTACGCGGACTACCAGAAGAAGACCGACCGCGAGATCCCGGTCTTCGTCCTGGAACCGTCCCCGGAGAGCTGACCGACCGGCCCTGAAAAGGATCTCAAAAGATCTCTCGAAAAAATTCTGGGACGGGGTGCATGAAGCTCCGTCGGCCGGGCACCAGAGCCTCAGGCCCCGCCGCGCTCCCCCGTCGCGGCGGGGCTTTCTCGTGCCTCGCGCGCGGGCCGGTCGGTGATGTCGAGGAAGATCTGGTCGGCCTCGGTGAAGGTGTCGGCGAGGTGTCGCTTGATGCGTACGGCGACCTCCTCGACCTGCTCGCTGTCCAGGCCCGGCACGAGGTCGACGCGGGCCGCCACCAGGACCGATTCCAGCCCCGTCTTCATCGTGAACAGTGCCTCCACGCTGTCGATCTCGGGCTGCTCCTGGAGCAGCGCCCGGATCCGGTCGCCCGTCTCCGGGTCGACGGCCTCCCCGATCAGCTGGTCGCGCGCCTCACGGCCGAGCCGGTAGGCGACGTAGACGAGCAGCGCCCCGATCGCCAGCGACGCGGACGCCTCCCACACGACCTGCCCGGTGACCATGTGCAGAGCCATGCCGGCCATGGCCAGGCTGACGCCCAGCACCGCCGTGCCGTCCTCGGCGACGACCGTGCGCAGCGCCGGGTCGCGCAGGCCGTCGCTCATGCCGCCCTGCCGGCGCGTCTGGTGGAGCGCCCGCGCCAGCGACGCGCCCTCGGCGACGAAGGCGACGCCCAGGACCACGAGCCCGGCGATGTATCCGCTGAGCTCCTCCTCGGCTCCGTTGCGCAGCGCCTCGAAGCCCTGGAAGAAGGAGAAGCAGCCGCCCATGACGAAGATCCCCACGGCGGCGAGGAGCGACCAGAAGAACCGCTCCTTGCCGTAGCCGAAGGGGTGCCGTCGGTCGGCGGGGCGGCGGCTGCGGCGCAGGGCGGCCAGGAGGAAGACCTCGTTGAGGCTGTCGGCGACCGAGTGCGCGGCCTCCGACAGCAAGGCCGGGGAGTGCGCGAGCAGACCGCCGACGGCCTTGGCGACGGCGATGACCAGATTGGCGGCGAGCGCCACCAGGACGGTGACGCGCGTTCTGCGGTCCGCCTTGTGGCCCTCGGTCTCCTGTGCCGGGGCCCCCGGTGATGCCTGGCGCCGTGTGTACGGGGATGCGTTCGAGGTCGTGTTCGAGGATGTCCCACTCACCTTCGCCGACTGCCCCGACTGGCGGGGCTCACACGCCGAAATCTGGGAACGCGGTCATGGAACACCCGCACGGCGACAGTGCACGACAGGGCACGACAGGAGGCGGCATGACTGGCTCGGACGGAGGCAACAGCGCGTACGGGAACCGGACGTTCCAGCGGTCCAAGGCCCACTTCACGGACCGGATCACCGCGGACGGCCGCGACGGCTGGCCGGTGGAGCCCGGCCGTTACCGGCTGGTGGTCAGCCGGGCCTGCCCCTGGGCGAGCCGGGCCCTGGTCTCCCGGCGGCTGCTGGGCCTGGAGAGCGCGCTGTCGCTGGCGGTGGCCGACCCGATCCAGGACGACCGCAGTTGGCGCTTCACCCTCGACCCCGACGGCCGCGACCCGGTCCTCGGCATCCGGTACCTGAGCGAGGCCTACGACCGACGGGAGGCGGACCACCCGGGCGGGGTGAGCGTGCCGGCGATCGTGGACGTGCCCAGCGGGAAACTGGTCACCAACGACTACCAGCAGATCACGCTCGACCTCGCCACCGAGTGGCGCGCCCTGCACCGGGACGGCGCCCCGGACCTGTATCCGGAGGCGCTGCGCGACGAGATCGACGCGGTGATGGCGGACGTCTACGAGGACGTCAACAACGGCGTGTACCGGGCGGGCTTCGCCACCGAGCAGGCGGAGTACGAGGCCGCCTGCTCGGCGGTGTTCCGACGGCTGGAGCTGCTGACGCCGAGGCTCGCCCGGCAGCGCTATCTCGTCGGCGACACCATCACCGAGGCGGACATCCGCCTGTTCACCACGCTGGTGCGTTTCGACGCCGTCTATCACGGCCACTTCAAGTGCAACCGCTGGAAGCTGGCGGAGAACAAGGTGCTGTGGGGGTACGTCCGCGACCTCTACCAGACGCCGGGCTTCGGTGACACCGTCGACTTCGACCACATCAAGCGGCACTACTACCAGGTGCACACCGGCATCAACCCGACGCGGATCGTGCCGCTCGGACCGGATCTGTCGGGCTGGCTGACCCCGCACCACCGCGAGGAGCTGGCCGGCCGGCCGTTCGGCGACGGGACTCCGCCGGGGCCACCGCCGCCCGACGAGCAGGTGTCACCGCAGGGCCGGCCCACACCGAAGTAGCGGAACGGACGAAGGAGAGACGCATGGCCAAGAAGAACAAGAAGAAGATGAAGCTCCCCCTCGCCTACAAGCCCCTCGGTTTCGTGCTGGGCTGGTCGAGCGGGGCGCTGGCCGGGATCGCGTTCCAGAAGACGTGGAAGGTGATCCGGCACGAGGACAACGCGCCCGACGCCCTGGACCGGGACCGGACCTGGGGCGAGATCCTGTTCGCGGCTGCCGTGCAGGGCGCGATCTTCGCGGTGGTGCGCAGCGCGGTGGACCGCACGGGCGCGAAGGCCATCGAGCGGTCCACCGGCGTCTGGCCGACCGACGACGGCGGCCGGGACTGACGTAGCGTCAACTCCGCCTGCGCACCCCGCCGTCAGCCCGTCTTGGGCGCGGTCGGGGTGACGCGGCGCAGGGTGAAGGAGTGGCCCGCCGGGTCGGCATAGCCGCGCTCCTCGAACGGGCCCGAGGCGTCCTTCGTCTCCAGCGGGCGCCCGCCGAGCCCGATGACCCTGCGCTCCGCCTCGTCCAAGTCGTCGACGACGAAGTCGAGATGGGCCTGAAGGGCGTTCTCGGGGCGCGGCCAGCTCGGCGGCGTGGCGTTCATGTCCCGGCGGAAGGCCATCCGCATCCCGTCGGCCCCCCTGATCTCGACGCGGTTGGCGGTCGCGTCCGTCTCCTCCCCCTCCAGGAACTCCTTGTAGAACCCGGCGAGCTTCTCCGGCTCGGCGCAGTCGAGCACCACGACGCCCGCTTTGACCAGTGCCAAGTCTCCTCCGTACGGTCCGGGGCGCGGGGCGTTCGTGCCCCGCGGCCCTGTACCTCACGGATAACCCGGTCCGCCCGGTTCAGTCGGCGACCAGCCACTCCCCGTCCCGCATCAGCTCCCGTCCGACGAGCTCGTCGGCCTCCCGCCAGGCCTGGACCCTGACCGGACGGACCCTGAAGTACTCGTAGACGGTGGTGAGTTGACGGGGGTCGAAGCCGGTCTTCGCCGCGAAGCGGTCGCCCTCCTCCGGGGAGAGGTCGGCGAGGGGGATCGTCTCGACGGTGCCCTCGATCATCGTGACGTCCCTGGTCGGCCCGATGCCGAGCCGGGTGCGGCCGGTCGTGCGCAGATTGCGGCCGGTGGGGCTCTTGGCCGGGGTCGCGAGCAGCAGGGTCGCGCCGTCCCAGAGGAAGGACAGGGGGATGAGGAAGGGCAGCCCGCCGACGGCGTCGGCCGTCGCGACCCAGACGTCCTCGTCGTGCTCCAGGCGGTGCAGGGTGTCTTGCTTGCGCTGTTTCGCGGGACGTGCGGGCGGGTTCGCCATCGGTGGCCGGCCTCCTGAGGTCGTCGGGAAGGGTCTTGGACAGTCTCGCGGTCAGGTCTGCGTCCCGTCCCGGATCTCGGCGAGCCGGGCCGCCGCCGCGCTCAGCAGCAGGTCGAGTGCCATCGGGTAGGAACTGCGCGGCATGTCCGTCATGAGGTGGCGGGCGGTCGCGGCGATGTGCGGGTGGGTGTCGGCGGGCAGCCGGGCGTACGTCGCCCGCCACACGGCCGCCTCCGCCTCCCGGGCCGGCCGGGGCAGGGCGGTGCTCGCCGAGTCCAGGGCGGCGAAGGCGAGCGCCTGGTCGACGAAGGCGTGGTAGATCCGTACCGCCTCGGCGTCGGGGAACCCCGCGTCGCGCAGCACGCCGATGATGGTCTCCACGGCCTGGATCTCGTGGTCGCGCCCGGTCACCCGGTGCGAGCTGAGGACCGCGGCCCGGGGGTGGGCGAGCGCCCCGGCGTGCATGCGCAGGCCCAGGTCCCGCAGGTCGGCGCGCCAGTCGCCGGTGGGCCGCCAGCTGCGCAGGGTGCGGCCGATGAGCTCGTCGGCGACGGCGAGCATCAGATCGTCGGTGTGCCGGAAGTACCGGTAGAGGGAGCTGGGGTCGGCGCCGAGGGCGCGGCCGAGACGGCGCACCGAGAGGGCCTCGGCACCGTGCTCCTCGATCAGCCGCATGGCCGTCTCGACGATCAGCTCCTCGGACAGGACGACGCCCTGCTTGGTGGGCCGTCTGCGCTGCCGCGCGGTGGACGGGACGACGCGGTCGGTCATGGCGTGCCTCCGTGGGTGCGATGGCCGCACCTTACGACAACACCGTTGACCTGTTAACCCCCCGGCCAGTTTCATGTCGCCTCACCGGGGCCGACCAGGCCCCCCGGTGCGAGCGGAGAACCGGCCATGCCCGACACACCCCCAGTTCACGCGTCTCCCGCGCAGCCGGTGCTGCGCAAGTCCCTCGGCGTCCTGGACGGCGTCGCCATCGCCGCGTCCAGCACGGCCGCGACCACCAGCATCGGCATCGGCCTCGGGGTCACGGCCGGGGTCGTCGGGCTGCACCTTCCGGCGATCATGCTGCTGGCGTTCCTGCCGGTCCTCGGCATCGCCGGCGCCTACGCCCGCCTCAACCGCGTCGAGCCGAACGCCGGCAACGGCTATGTGTGGGTGGGGCGTTCGCTCACTCCCTGGCTGGGCTTCCTGGTCGGCTGGGTGAACATCGTCGCCACGGTGGCGTTCCTCGCCTACACCACGGCCGTCACCGGCTCGGCCCTGATCCAGCTGGCCGGGGACGCCGGAGTGCACCGGCTCGGCGGCCTGACCCTGGACCCCGGGTCGACGGCCCAGACGACACTCCTCGGGGTCGTGGTCCTCGCCGCGGTCACCCTGACCGCCGTCACGGGTGTGCGGACCGCGGCACGGTTGCAGGCCGGGCTGCTGGTCTTCGAGTACGTCGTGCTGCTGGGCTTCTGCGGATACGGCATCGTCACCGGCCCGCACGCCTTCAGCTGGAGCTGGTTCGACCCGTTCGCGATCCCGTCGGCGACCGCGCTGGCCCAGGGGCTGCTGCTGTCGGTGTTCTGTTACTGGGGTTTCGAGGCCGCGTTCAGCGTGTCCGAGGAGGTCCGCGACCCCCGCGACGCCTCGCGGGCCGGCCTGACGACGCTGTTCACGATGCTCGGCCTGTTTCTCCTCGGTTCGATCGCCTTCCAACGCGTCCTGTCCGAGCAGGAGTTGGCGGGGCACGGCGCGGAGGGCCTGGCGTTCTTCGGCGACCGGCTGGCCGCTCAGCCGCTGGCCGCGCTCCCGCTGGTGGCGCTGATGTTCTCGGCGGTCGCCTCGCTCCAGGCAGGCGTGATCCCCACGGCCCGCGGGATGTTCGCGATGAGCCGGGACCGTACGCTCGGGCCGGTGTGGTCCAAGGTCAGCAGCCGGTACGGCACTCCCGCCGCAGGGACCGTGCTGATCGGCATGCTGGCGGCCGGGGTCGCGCTCCTGGCCCTCGTCATTCCCCGCCTGGCGGACATGATCATGGCCACGGTCAGCGCCATCGGCATCGTGGTGGCCCTGTCGTACGCGCTGACCGCCCTCGCGGCCGCCGTCCGCTTCCGTTCGCTGCTGCGCGAGGACTGGCGGGAGGGCGTCCGGGCCGTGGTGCTGCCGACGCTGAGCGCGCTGGCCCTGCTCGGGCTCGGCGGCTATCTCGGCTGGTCCTTCTACACCTCCACCGATCACTTCGCGCTCCGCGCGGACAACGGCTGGTTCCTGCTCAGCACTCCCCTGGCGATGATCGCGTCCGGCTTCGTGGCCGCCGCGTGGGCCAAGTGGGTGCGCGGATCGGCCTACTTCCGCACCGGCGAGGGCACCGACGCGGACTCCCCTCGCCTGCTCCCGACACCTCAGTGAGCGCTTCGCCGCCTGTCTTCCGGACCCCGCGCCCCTTCGAGGCGCGCCGAAGCTCACCCGACCTCCCAGGAAACGGACCATGTACGCAGATCTGCTCTTCACCGGCGGCCCCGTCCTCACCCCCGAGGGCCGCACCGCGACCGCGGTGGCCGTCAGCGGCGGCCGCATCACCGCCGTAGGACGGGACGAGGTCCTGGACCTGCGCGGGCCGCGGACCGAAGTGGTCGACCTCGCCGGGCGGTTGCTGCTGCCGGGCTTCCAGGACGCGCATGTGCACCCGGTGCCGGCCGGCCTCGAACTGACGCAGTGCGATCTCACCGGCACGAAGACCGCCGCGGAGACCGTCGCCACCGTGCGCGCCTACGCCGACGCGCATCCCGAGCGGGCGTGGATCACCGGCGGCGGCTGGTCCATGGAGGCCTTCGAGGGCGGCACGCCGACGAAGGAGCTGCTCGACGCGGTCGTCCCCGACCGGCCCGTGTACCTGCCCAACCGCGACCATCACGGCGCCTGGGTCAACAGCCGCGCCCTCGAACTGGCCGGTGTCACCCGCGACACGCCCGACCCGGCCGACGGACGCATCGAGCGGGACGCCTCGGGCTCGGGCGAGTCGAGCGGCACCCTCCAGGAAGGGGCGATGCAGCTCGTCGGACGCCTCGCCCCCGCGGCCACCGCGGCCGATCGGCTGGCCGCCCTGTTGCACGCCCAGCGCCATCTGCACGCGCTCGGCATCACGGCCTGGCAGGACGCGCTCATCGGGGACTTCCTCGGCATGGACGACCCCGCGGAGGCGTATCTGACGGCGGCCCGGGACGGTTCGCTGACCGCGCGGGTCGTCGGCGCCCTGTGGTGGGACCGGGAGCGCGGGGCCGAGCAGATCCCCGAACTCGTCGAGAGGCGGGCCGCGTTGAGCCACGGCCGGTTCCGGGCGGGCACGGTCAAGCTGATGCTGGACGGGGTCGCCGAGACCGGGACGGCGGCGCTGCTCGACCCGTACCTGGACCGGTGCGGCTGCGCCACCGCCAACCGTGGCACCAGCTTCATCGACCCCGGTCAACTCCCCAAGTACGTCACCGAGTTGGACGCGCTCGGCTTCCAGTGCCACTTCCACGCCCTGGGCGACCGTGCCGTACGCGACGCGCTGGACGCGATCGGAGCCGCGCGCACCGCGAACGGACAGCGCGACACGCGGCCCCACCTGGCACATCTTCAGGTCGTCCACCCCGACGACGTACCGCGGTTCGCCGCACTCGGCGCCACCGCGAACATCCAGCCGCTGTGGGCGGCGCACGAGCCGCAGATGGACGAGCTGACCATCCCCTTCCTGGGGCCCGAACGGGCCGCGTGGCAGTACCCGTTCGGTGCGCTGCTGCGGTCCGGCGCCCGGCTCGCGGCGGGCAGTGACTGGCCGGTGAGCAGCCCCGATCCACTGGCGGGCATCCATGTCGCGGTCAACCGGCGGGCGCCGGACGAGGACGGCGCGCCGGTGTTCCTGCCCGCCGAACGCATCGCTCTCACCGAGGCGTTGACGGCGTACACCGCGGGTTCGGCGTATGTGAACCATCTCGACGACACCGGGGAGGTGCGCGCGGGGGCGCTGGCGGACCTGGTCGTGCTGGACCGCGACCCGTTCGACATTCCGTCCGCGGAGATCGCGAACACGCGCGTGGCGCTGACGTACGTCGGGGGCGCGCGAGTATACGCAGCTCAAGGGGCATGAGCAGTAACGGAGATCACGGTCGGGTCACGGCGTAGATCATCTACTCTCTGGGAAGTCTCGTTCCGCTTCTCGATTCAACTTTCGCGCCACGAAGGCGAGTTCGAGTGCATGGGCGGTCTCCCCCTGGACCGCCCAGTCCCAGGGGTGGGGGGTTTCTGCGCGCCGTCTCCCGAAAGGAACCACATGCCTCAGGCCGTCACGTCCGACCTGCCCTCCGACGCCCCCACCGGCCACCACCAGTCCACGGAGGCGGCTGCCGCTCTGATCCGCCTCCTGACGCAGCACATCAAGGGGCTCACCGAGCGGCACCGAAGTTCCCAGACCTCCGTACACCAGCGATTGGACGAGCTCCGCTCCCCCCAGGGCGGGTCCGCGCTGCGGCTTGAGGGAGCCCTCCGATCGGCGCGGCCCGCTTACCTGCCCCCCGACGAGCAGGGCCTCGCCCGGCTGCGGCAGCTGGACGCCGGTCTGCGGGTGATAGAGGCCGCCTTCCCCCAGGTCCGCACCGACGTCGAGATCTGCCGGCTGACCTGCACGATGCTGGAAGGCGCCTGGCGCAGCCGGGCACAGACCCCGCCGCGCGAGGAGGAGCAGGCGGCGGACTGCGACTGCGCTCTGTGCGGCCGGCTGCCCACACCTCCCGTCCGCACCCTGGGCGACTACGACTGGCGGCACAGCGCCGGCCGTCCGCTCACCGTCAAGACCTGGCCCTACCGCCGGGAACTCGACAGCGTCCTGACCGGTGGCTGGTCCTGGACCCGGCAGATGAACGACCTGGAGCACGATCTCGGCCACCGGCACCGCTACGAGGACGACATCCTCGTCTTCCACGAGTACAAACGCGTCATCGACACCATCGACACCAGCCGGCTCACCCAGCTCATCGAGGACCGCCTGGCCGAGAACTTCAGCACGAACACGGCACGGGCCCTGGTCGCCGGCCTGTTCGCGGCTCACAAGCGGGCCGTCGACGAGTACTGGCTCCAGCAGCACGGCGCGGGCGACGTCACGCTGCCCCAGTCCAACCCACTGAGCCACAGCACCTATTCGGCGCTCCAGATGATGGACTGCCTGTTCTGGCACGTCGCTCCCGACACCGAGCTCTGGCAGGAGGAGAACCTCGCCTCGCTGCTGCTGTGCCGCGTCATCGACGACATGGCCGACGTCCGGGCCGACGCCCTCACCGGCGAGATCAGCAACTTCTGGCTCGCCGACCTGCCCACCCACACCAAGGCCCTCTACGGCGCCAGTGCCATCGCCCTCGTCAAGTACGGCTGCGCGCCCGAGGCGCACGAACCGATGTGGAACACCTGGCTGATGACCACGACCATCGTGTGGATGGGGCTCACCGGCCGCCACGCCCTGTGGTTCGACGGCATCACCGAGGGCCTCCCGCCCGCCGAGGCCTGTCCGCTGTGCGATCTGCAGCCCAACCCGTGCACCGGCATCCTCACCGACGGCACCGAGCTGACCATCGCACCGCGGGCGACCGTACCGGCGCTGAGCGCCCGGGCCGCCGAGCTGTCCGCGCGGTGCAGGGACTGGCACCCGCAGGCCTGGGCCCTGTTCGACGCCGAGCTGCACGCCTTCGAGGCCGTGCACGGACCCTGGTCCGGCGACGTCGACAACGCGTGGGAGATCCTGCGCCGCACCTACATAGCCGGGGTGGAGTCCTCCGTGGCCGCGCCGTCCCCGGGCCGGGCCCGTGACGTCCAGGTGGACGCCGGCGTGGTCGGGGCCGAGAGGTTCCACGCCCTGCACGACCCGCGGACCGGCAGGGAGGACATCGCGCTGCTGGCGTACATGTTCGCCTGCGCGCATCCGCATTTCCTGTGGAACGCCATGGGATACGTGCCCACGGACGTGGCCGGGGACTGGCTCGACGGCTGATCGCGCAGACACCGCCGCCGCCCGGGCCGAACTCCTGGCCCGGGCGGCGGCGGTGGTGTCAGACCGAGAACGCGACCGGCAGGCTGTCGAGCCGGGACTCCCAGGTGGAGGCGGTCGAGGAGAGCTCCTCCGGCGGCACGGCCAGCCGCAGGCCCGGCAGCCGGTGCAGCAGGACGTCGACACCGATCTCGATGATGGACTGGCCGATGCTCTGTCCCGGGCACTCGTGCGGTCCGGAGCTGAACGCCAGGTGCGACTGGTTGCCCTGCACGGTGACGGCCGCGTCGGGCCGTACCTCCGGGTCGACGTTGCCGGCGGCCAGACCCAGGATCAGCAGTTCGCCCTCCTGGATGTGGTGGCCGCCCAGTTCCAGGTCGGAGGCGGCGAACCGGCCCGGCAGCACGGACAGCGGCGGGGTGTCCCACATGACCTCCTCCACCACGGAGGAGATGGTCAACTGCCCACTGACCAGGCCCGACAGCCGGCCGGCGTCGGTGAGGACCATTTGCAGCACCCGCGCCAGCAGGTTGCTGGTGGTGGTGTGCGCGGCGATCAGCACCAGACGCAGATGGCTGACGACCTCGTCGTGGTCGAGGCCGGCCGGGTGCTGGATGAGGGCCGTGGCGAAGTCGGAGCCCGGCTCGGCCCGCTTGCGCTCGGCGAGTTCGGAGAGGATCTGCATGATCCTGCCGTTGTGCTCCAGCGCACCCTCGCCGCCCTTGAGGACCTGCGCGCACGACTCGACCAGACGCCGCCCTTCCGCCATGGGAAGGCCCAGGATCCGGGTGAGCACGAGCATCGGCAGGTACTCGGCGTAGTCGGCGACCAGGTCGGCGCGCCCGGTGTCGGCGAACGCGTCGATCTGCTTGTTCGCGAAGAACGTGGCATGGCGCCGCACCCCGCGGCTGGACGCCGCGAGCAGTCCGTCGGTGACCGCGCCGCGCAGCCGGCGGTGCGGTTCGCCGTCCTGGGAGATGCAGTCGGGCCGCCAGCCGATCATCGGGATCAGCGGATGCGTCTCCGGGATGTGTCCCTCCCGCCAGTCCCGCCAGATCCGTGCGTCCCGGCTGAACTGCCGCGGGTTGTCGAGCACGCGCCGGTTGTCCCGGTAGCCGAGGACCAGCCACGCGGGCACGTCGCCCTCCAGCAGCACGGGCGCGACCGAACCGTGCTCCTTGCGCAGCCGCTCGTAGATCCCCTGCGGATCGGTCGCCGCCTCCGGCCCGTACAGCCGCGCGACATCGGCTCCGCCGTGGGCGACGGGGCAGCCGCGCGGAGTGTCGGCGCCGTTTAAGGGCTGATCGGTCATCGGGACTCCAGAGCGACGGCTGAGCGGTCCTTCAAGTGACGTATCAGGGTGACCAGCACGTCCCGGCTCGATTCCCGGTCGCGGGCGTCGCAGGCCACGACCGGGATGTGCTCGGGGATGTCGAGGGCGTCGCGGATCTCCTCGACCGGGTAGTCCTTGGAGTCCGGGAAGACGTTGAGGGCGACGACGAAGGGGACGTTCTGCCGCTCCATCTCCTCGATCGCCCGGAAGCTGGAGGCGAGCCTGCGGGTGTCCACCAGCACGACCGCGCCGAGCGCCCCCTTGAACAGCCCGTTCCACAGGAACCAGAACCGCTCCTGGCCGGGGGTGCCGAACAGGTACAGCATCAGGCTGTCGTTGAGGCCGATCTTGCCGAAGTCCAGGCTGACGGTGGTCTCCGTCTTCTCCGCGACGCCGATCAGGTGGTCGACGTCGGCGCTGGCCTGGGTGAGGGTCTCCTCGGTGGTCAGCGGCTTGATGTCGCTGACCGAGCGGACCATCGTGGTCTTCCCGGTGCCGAAGCCGCCGGCGATCATCACCTTCACCGAGCGGGTGCCCTCGTCACCCGGCCCGCCGGGGTGGTCAAAGCCTTTCAAGTCCACTGAGTACCTCCTCAAGCAGCGCGAGGTCGGGCCCGCGGCGGGCGTCGTGCGCCGGGATGGGGTCACGGGCTTCCACGCGGTCTGCCTCCAGCAGGTCCGCCAGCAGCACCGCGAGAATGTTGAACGGCAGTCCGAGGTGGGCGCCGAGTTCGGCGACCGACAGCGGATCGCGGCAGCGCCGGAGGATCTCCTCGTGCTCGTGCTGCATCCCCGGGGCGGGGGCGGTGCGGGAGACGATGAGGGTCGCCACGTCGAGACTCGACGCCGAACCGCCCGGTCCGCTACGTCCTCCGGTGAGGACGTAGTAACGCTCGAGACCGGACGGGTCCGTGGGCCGGCGGGGAGCACTCATGCAGAGTGCTCCTCCAGCCGCGGAGTGGTGCCGAGGAGCTCGCCCATCCTGCGGGCCAGATCCCTCATCTGGTGCCCGAGCAGGCCCTGGTCGAGGCCTTCCCGGGCGAGCACGCCGAGATACGTCTCCACGCCCGCGCGGACGACGAAGAGGTGGCCGCCGTCGACCTCGATCATCGCCAGCCGCAACTGACCCAGCTGTCCGCCGGGCCGGGCGAACTGCTCCGCGACCGGCTGGGCCAGCGCCTGAAGGCCGGCCACCACCGCCGCGAAGCGGTCCACGTCGTCGGGGTCCTCGGCGCCGAAAGAGGTGATGGCCTTGCCGTCGCTGGAGGCCACGAGGGCGAAACGGATCTCCGGGATGGACTCCACGAGATCACGGAGCGCCCAGCTCACGTCGGTTCCCTGTTGCGTCATGTCGACTCAGTCGCTCTCTTCAGTGCGGTGCTCGGTGGACTCGCGGCCGTCGGCCGAGGCGTCGTTGCCCCGGGCCGGGTCGGACTCGCGTCCGGCGGTGGCGAAGGCGGCCAGGCCGGCGAAGGACGCGTCCGGCGGGACGGCGGAGACGGCCGACGTCTCCTCCTGGGTCCGCTCGGTGCGCTCGCCCGGCTGGTACCGGGCCTCCTCGCTCCGCCTGCTTCTTCGCCGGGGCAGTCCGCCGGGCGTGGTCTCCGCGGTCTCGCCGACTTCGACGGTCTCCGCCGCAACGGCGGGGGGCGTCGGGGTCTCCTCCCTGACGGGGGCCGGGGCGGAGGCCTGCACCGCCGGTGCCGCCGTGGGCAGCGGGCTGAAGTACTTGTGCGGGACCACCACGACCACCGAGGTGCCGAGCCAGGGCGAGTCCGCGAAGGTGACGCGGATGCCGTAGCGCCGGGCGAGGATGCCGACGACCCGGAGGCCGATGGTGGCGTCCTCGGAGACACCGCCGAGTCCGGGACCGGAGCCGGTGCCGGCGAGGGCCTGCTCGGCCTCGCGCTTCTTCTCCTCGCTCAGGCCCTTGCCGGAGTCCTGGATCTCGATGCCGACGCCGTTCGGCACCTCCTTGCCGGAGACGAGCACCGGCTCGGTGGGCGGCGAGTAGCGGGCCGCGTTGTCGAGGAGGTGGGCGAAGATCAGCGTGAGGTGGTCCACCAGGCCGCCGTCGACGCCGAGTTCGGGCAACTGGCGTACGTCGATCCGGTGGAAGTCCTTGATCCGGCCGATGCCGCCGCGGACCACGCTGAGCAGCCGCTGCGGTTCCTGCCACTGCCGGCCGGGCCGGTCCGAGCCGCCCAGCACGCCGATGCTGGCGGCGAGACAGTCGGCGGGGCCGATCTCCTGGTCGAGTTCCATGAGTCCCCGCGCCACGGACGGCAGCCGGCCGTGCTCGCCCTGCATCTCGTGCAGTCGGCCGCGCAGCTTGCTGGTCAGCACGTGGATGCGGTTGCCGATACCGATGACGGCCTGCTCGGCGGCGGTGGACCGGTCGAGCTCGCGCTCGACGCCGATGAGCGCGGTCCGCAGGACCTTGCGCAGCTCGGTCTGGAGCTCCGAACTCACCTTGGCGCACTGGTTGGTGGCCGGCAGCAGGTCGTCGACGGCGTCACCGGCGCGCAGTTGCTCCAGTGCCTCGGGCAGCTGCTCGTCGGCGAGCCGGGCGACGGCGGAGAGCTGGTGGGCCAGCTGCTCCTGCCAGACCTCGGCCTGGTCGGCGAGCTGGGCCTCGTACGACGTGGCCTGGTCGGTCAGCCGGGCCTCGTAGGCGTGGGCCTGTTCGGCGAGCCGCTCCTCATAACCGGCGACCTGCTCGGCGAGGCGCTCCTCGTAGCCCGCGGCCTGGTCGGCGAGCCGGGCGTCCTGAGCGGCGTGCTCGGCGGCGAACTTCCGCTCCAGGCCCGCGACATGCTGCTGCCACTGCTGGGAGTGCTCGGCCTGTGCGCTGCGGAAGCCGCTCTCGGCCCGGTGGAGCTGCTTGCGGGTGCGGACCAGGAGCCGGACGCACACCGAGCTCGCCGCGGTGGCGGCGGCGCCGGCGACGGCCGCGGTTATTCGCTCCGAGCTCATGAACGTGGCGGCAACCGTCCCGCCTCCTAAGGCCAGCGGCATCAGCCACCAGCTGTACCAGGCGACCGGGGCCCGCGCCGCCGGCGGCGGAGTGGCGAGTTCCATCTGCATCCTTCGAGGCAACACGATCGAACAGGGGGATGTGCAAGGGGGGAGCGCACTGTCCAATGCGCACCGCGAGATGACCGGTAACAACCGGATCAACTCGCGGCGCCGCAGGGGAGCTTATCGGGTTTGAACCCGAAAGGATCAACTCCCGGGACCCGCCGGAGGTGAGGGTTCCGTCACTGTCCGCCAGTATCGAACAGTCGACAAATGCCCATACTGACCAGCACAGTTGCGAAAACGGACGTTGTCATCGGGTGACAGATCGGCACTCCGCGCCTGTCCGTCGCTGATAAGCCCTGACGTATTACTGATGGGTATCGTCGCCCTCGTGTCGAAGAGAGCCGCCATGGTGACCGATGACGGGGGCGGTCCGTTCGCGGAACTCCCCCCGGATCTTCACCAACACCTCAGACCGTTCTTCGCCGACATCACCGAGGAGGTCGTACGGGCGATCAGAACCGAGATCCCCGAGTACGCGCGCCCTGCGGACGACACGTACATGCAGGGGGTGCACCGGGGTGTGGACCACGCGCTGCGGGGGTTCCTGGAGCGGATGGCGAAACCGGACAGTGACTGGGAGCCGGTGCAGGAGACGTACCAGCGCATCGGACGCGGGGAGGCGGAGGAAGGGCGCAGCCTCGACTCGTTCCAGTCGGCGCTCCGGCTCGGTGCGCGCGTGACGTGGCGCCGGGTGAACGCGCTCGTGAACGCCGATCTGCTGCCGCGCAACGTGCTGGGCGCGTTCGGTGAGGCGCTGTTCCTGCACCTGGACGAGATGGCCGCGGCGACGACGGCCGGGTACACCGAGGCCCGGCTGCACGCCGCCGGCGAGCTCCAGCAGCGCCGGATGCGCCTGATCGACCTGCTGACCGCCGACCCACCGGCATCGGCGGAGGCCATCGCGGAACTGGCACACAGCGCACGCTGGCCGCTGCCGAAGTCCCTGGCGGTGCTGGCGATCGACTACGCCCCGCGGACACCACCGCCGACCGCGCGTGGTGCCCTGGGGCGGCCGGCGTTGCCCGTGCGGGGCCCCATCGTGCCGCCGGAGTTTCTCGCGCGGTTCGATGTGCAGCCCGCCGTGCTGGTGGTGCCCGACCCCGAGGGGCCCGGGCGGGCGCGGGCGGTGGCCGGGGCGTTGCAGGGGCTGCGGGCCGCGATGGGGCCGACGGTGTCGCTCCAGGAGGGCGCGCGGTCGTTGCGCTGGGCGTCCGAGGCGCTGGAGCTGGTGCGCCGGGGCGTGCTGTGGGACGCCGAAATGGTGCGCTGCCAGGACCACTTGGCCACGCTTCTGCTGCTGCGCGACGACGCCCTGGTCGACGCCATGGCCGAACGCCGGCTGCGCCCGCTGGAGCAGGTTCGGCCACCGCAGCGCGAGCGCCTCGCGGAGACGCTGCTCAGCTGGCTCAGCTCCGGCCACAACGCCAACGAGGTGGCCGTCCGGCTCGCGGTGCACCCGCAGACGGTGCGCTACCGCATGCGCCAGCTGGACGAGCTGTTCGGGGACCAACTCCAGGACCCCGCGGCCCAGTTCGAGATGATGCTGGCGCTGCGGGCGCTGCAACTGCGCCGGGGCGTCAGAGGGGCCGGCGCAGAGTGAGCAACTGCGGGCCGAATCCGTTGCGTTCGTAGAAGCGGATGGCGTCCGTGTTGGCGCTGTAGGCGGTCACCTCCACCTGCTCGGCGCCCGCACCCTTGGCCCAGGCGAGGAACTCCCCCATCAGGCGTGCCCCGGCCCGGGCCCGCCGGTGCGCCGGGCGGACGTACATGCTGATCAGGGTGGCCGAGCCGACCAGCCGCCTGTCCGTCGGCCCGGTCACCGAACCCATCAGATGCCCGACGACCTGCCCGCCGTGGTCCACCACGAGCACCAGCCGCGTCGGGTCGTCGAGGGCCGCGGCGAAGGACTCCGCGCCGTGCTCCCGGGGCCAGTCCACGTTGATCGTCGCGTCCCGGGTGCCGCCGTCCTCGGCGAAGAGCCCCGCACTGGAGGCGACGAGTCCCGGTATGTCCTCCGCACGGGCCCGCCGTACGACCACGTCTGCATCACTCATGCCCGCACCCTAGCGACCGCCGCCGACATCATGGACACCTGTCCAGCTATAGTGGACACCTGTCCAAGAAAGAGACGCACCCCCCGAGGGAGATCATGGAAGCCGTCGCGAACGTTCTGGTGGGCCTGGTGGCCGCGCTGCACGCGTACATCCTGTTGATGGAGATGTTCCTGTGGCAGAAGAAGCCCGGGATGCGCTTCCACGGCTTCGACCGGGACATGGCCAAGGCGACCGCCGCGATGGCCGCCAACCAGGGTCTCTACAACGGCTTTCTCGCGGCCGGCCTGGTCTGGGGCCTGATCGCCGCCGACCCGACCGGCTTCCGCGCCCAGGTCTTCTTCCTGTCGTGCGTGATCGTCGCGGGCGTCTACGGCGCGGTCACCGCCAATGTCCGCATCCTCGTCGCGCAGGCCCTGCCCGGTGCGCTGGCACTGGGCGCGGTCCTGCTGGCGCGGTGACGGCCGCCGAGGACCCGCGGGCGGCCCGGACGCGCGAGAAGCTGCGCCGGGCGCTGCTCGCCGAGTGCGCCGAACGCCCGCTCGCCGAGGTCGGCGTGGCCGCCCTGGTGCGCCGGGCGGGGGTCGGCCGGGCCACGTTCTACGTCCACTACGCCGACCTGGAGGCCCTGGCCGTCGACGCCTGCGCCGATGTCGTACGCGAGGCCGTGGAGGCGCTGCACGCCTGGCGCGGCCGGCCCGACCCGGTGCACGCCCCGCCCGCGCTCCCGGAGTTCTTCGCCTCGCTCGCCCCGCACGCCGGCCTGTACCGGGCCCTGTTGAGCCCGGGCGGCGGCGGTCCGCTGGGCCGGGTGCTGCACCGGGACCTGCGGGCCTACAGCCTGCGCGAGCGGGAGCTGGCGGGCGCCGCGGACGCCCCGCTGGTGGCCTCGGCGGTCGCCGCCACCTTCGCCGGGGTGCTGGCCGACTGGCTGCACGGACTGCTGGACGGCGACGCGCGTGACATCGCCGACCAGGTCTGGCAGTTGCTCGTCGCGCTGCACGCGAGCCGGTGACGGATCAGGCGCAGAGCTTGCCCGTCACCCGCGGCCAGGCCTCCACGCCGTCGGGCGTACGGACGTATGCCGTGCCCTTGTCGGCTGTCAGCCACAACTGCCAGTCCCCCAGGCGGTATCCGGTGTCCTCGGCGTCGGCGGGCAGGCGGACGTCCCCGTCGTACGGCGTCGCCAGCATGTCGCTGCGCAGCACGCCGTGCGGATCGCGGGCGTAGATCTTGTGGTCCCTGCGCTCGCCCAGGCCCAGGAAGTGCGCCTCCTGCCAGTCGCAGTGGGCGGGACCGACCGAGCTGTTGATGACGGTGAGCGGCACCCGCTTGCCGCTGCGGTCCGTCCAGATCTCGTACTCCTGGGAGTCGGTGAAACTCGGTTCGAACTCGGCGGGGTCGCAGGAGGCGCTGGTCTCGGGTCCCCAACCGGGCCTGTTCTTCCGGTCCTTGGCGACGATCACCGCCACCTTGGTCCGGCCGTCGACGTCGTACGAGAACAGGACGCGGCCGCCCTCCTCGCGCTCCACCCGGTAGCCCTCCTGCGGCAGGCCGGGCTGCTCGATGTCGAAGTACGCCTTCAGCCCCTCCTCCGGCGTCTCTCCCCCGTCGCCCGCGCTCCACGGCTCGCTGCCGCCGGCCGTGTCGATCGGCCAGTCGCACTCCAGCGCGCGGGCCGCAGCGCCGGTGTTCACGAGGTCGGAGCGGTCGTCCTTCTCCTCGTCCCAGTCCTTGCCGGCGATGTGGAGCGGCCCGCTGTAGGGCGTGGGCGGAGCCATGCCCGTGACCACTAGGTCGCCCCCGGCATCCCCGCATCCCACCGCCGCCACGGCCACCAGCGCCGTCACGGCCACGAGTCCTCTGCGCATCCCCACCCCTGTTCACCCGCTGTCCTTGCCGTTCCTCCGACGCGGCAGCGCGGGGAAACGTTCAGCGGGCCGCCTGGAACGTACGCCGGTACGCCTGCGGCGACACCCCGATCGCCGCATGCAGATGCTGGCGCAGCGAGGCGCCGGTGGCGAAGCCGACCGCGCCGGCGATCTGGTCCACCGACAGGTCGCTGGACTCCAGCAGGTGGCGGGCGCGGGCGACGCGCTGCTGGATCAGCCAGCGGCCGGGGCTGACGCCGACCTCGTCGTGGAAGCGGCGGGCGAAGGTGCGCAGACTCATCCGGGCGTGGGCGGCGAGGTCGGTCAGGGCGAGGGGCTCGTCGAGGCGGGTCAGGGCCCACTCGCGGGTGGCGGCCGTGCTCGTCGCCCCGCTCTCCGGCACCGGCTGTTCGATGTACTGCGCCTGCCCTCCGTCGCGGAACGGCGGCACGACACAGCGACGGGCCACCGCGTTGGCCAGCTCGCTTCCGTGGTCGGTGCGGACGATGTACAGGCAGACGTCCACGCCGGAGGCAGCGCCGGCCGAGGTGAGGACGCGGCCGTCGTGGACGAACAGGACGTCCGGGTCCAGGTCGACGTCCGGGTGGAGACGCCGGAACGGCTCGGTCACCTGCCAGTGCGTGGTGGCCCTACGGCCCTTGAGGAGGCCCGCCGCCGCGAGCACGAAGGCCGCCGTACAGATCGACACGATCCGGGCGTCCGGCCGGATCAGGGCGAGCGCGGCGGCGACCTCGGCGGGCAGCTCGACGGGGATGTGGTCCGAAGCCATGGACACGACCACCACGGTGTCGGCCGTGGCGAGGATCTCCGGGCCGTGTTCGACCCCGATCGTGAAGTCGGCGTTGCTGCGCACCGGCCGGCCGTCGACGCTGCACGTCAGCACCTCGTAGTGCCCGTCGGCGGCGCCGAAGATCCGGCTGGGGATGCCCAGCTCGAAGGGGTAGACGCCCTCCAGGGCCAGGACCACGACGCGTTCGACCCGCTGCTGCGCACTCATGACACTCATGGCACGATTCTATCGAAGGTTGGCCATCATGCCATTTTCCGAGGAGGCGACCCCCGGCAGGCTGGTTGACCATGAGCACTGTGAAGACGATGCGAGCCATCAGCCAGGACGTCCTCGGCGGTCCCGAGGTCCTGAAGGAGATCGAGGTGGAGCGGCCCGAGCCGCGCACCAACGAGGTACTGGTCCGGGTGCGGGCCGCCGGGGTCAACCCCACCGACTGGAAGCACCGCGCCACCGGCGGTTTCCTGGGCGAGCCGCCTTTCGTCCTGGGCTGGGACGTCTCCGGCGTGGTCGAGGCGGTCGGGATCGGCGTCGCCCGGTTCAAGCCGGGCGACGAGGTGTTCGGCATGCTGTCCTACCCGTGGGGGCACGGTTCGCACGCCGAGTACGTCACCGGCCCGGCACGCTGGTTCGCGCACAAGCCGGAATCGATCGACCACACCGAGGCGGGCGCGCTGCCGCTGGTCTCGCTGACCGCGTGGCAGGCGCTGGTGGAGTACGCCGACGTGCAGCCGGGGCAGCGGGTGCTGATCCACGCGGCGGCCGGCGGTGTCGGGCATGTGGCGGCGCAGATCGCCAAGGCGCGGGGCGCGTATGTGATCGGCACGGCGAGCGCGGGCAAGCACGAGTTCCTGCGCGGCCTGGGCGTGGACGAGACGATCGACTACCGCGACACGGAGTTCGCCGAGGCGGTGAAGGACGTCGACGTCGTGCTGGACACGATCGGCGGTGACACGTCCGTGCGCTCACTGCGGGTGCTGCGGCCGGGCGGGATCGTGGTGTCGATCCTGCCGGTCGGCTCGCCCGAGTTCTTCGAGGAGGCCGAGCGGCTCGGTGTCCGGGCGCTGCGCATGCTGGTCGACGCCTCGCACAGCGGGATGGCGGCGATCGCGGAACTGGTCGAGGCGGGGAAGCTGCGTGCCACGATCGCCGGCGCCTTCCCGCTGGCCGACGCCGCCGAGGCGCACGCCCTCGGCGACACCGGCCGGACCACGGGGAAGCTGGTCCTCACGGTCGACTGAGTCGGACTGCGTCAGAAGGTCAGGACCGGCTTGATCGCCTTGCCGGCTCCCATGTCCCGCACCGCCTGGTCGATGTCCGCGAACGCGTACGTGCTGATCAGGCGGTGCAGCGGGAGTCGTCCCTCCTTCACCAGCCGGACCAGGGCGGGGATGAAGGACTGTGTCTCGGCGTCACCGAGGGTCAGACCGACGACTCTCTTGCCGCCGAGCAATCCGTTGACGTCCAGGGCGACTTCGGTGCCGAACGGCGGGGCGCCGACGACGACCAGGGTGCCACGGGCGCCGAGCGCGTCGACGCCCTGGCGGAGCACGCCGACGTTGCCGGTGGTCTCGACGATGCCGTCGGCGCCCTGGCCGCCGGTGATCGCGGCGAGGGCCTTGCCGAGGTCGTCGTCAACGGCGTTCACCACATGCGTCGCCCCCAACTCCCTGGCCAGTGCGAGGCGTTCGCCGACCCGGTCGACGGCGACGATCGTCGTGGCGGGGGTCAGGGCGGCGGCCATGACGGCGGACAGGCCGACCGCTCCGGCGCCGAGGACGACGACCGTGCTGCCGGTGACAGGCTTCAGTACGTTCCAGACCGCGCCGACGCCGGTCTGCACCCCGCAGCCCAGCGGGGCGATCGACGTCAGCGGCACCTCGGGGTCGACCTTGACGAGGCTGCGCTCGTCCACCAACGCCCGTTCCGCGAAGGAGGACTGGCCGAAGAAGTGGCCGCCCAGCGGTGCGCCGCCCCGGCTGATGGTGCTGCTGCCGTCGGCCCGCCGGCCGCCGATGAGGTTGAGCGGCAGCCAGGTGGCGCAGTACGCGGGGTGGCCGCCGTCGCAGTTGCGGCAGGCCCCGCAGGACGTGAACGACAGCACGACATGGTCGCCCGGCGCGACCCCGGTGACGGCCGGACCCACGGCCTCGACGACCCCGGCGCCCTCGTGGCCGAGCACCCCGGGGAGCGGGAAGGGCAGGCCGCCACCGGCGACCCCGAGGTCGGTGTGACAGAGCCCGGTGGCCACCATGCGGACGACCGCCTCGCGGGGTCCCGGCTCGTCGAGTTCGACGTCGGCGAGGGTGAAGGGCGCCCCGCCGGACTCGACGACCGCGGCACGGGTGGAGATGGACATCGTACGAACTCCCTTGTCTTTGCGGCCGGTTCGGGGCGGTTCAGCCGAGTGAGACGACGACGGACTTGACCTTGGTGTAGGAGGCGAGCGCCTCGGGGCCGTACTCGCGGCCGAAGCCGGAGTCCTTGACGCCGCCGAAGGGGACCGCGGGGTCGAGCATCGCCCAGTCGTTGACCCAGACGATGCCCGCCTGGAGCCGGTCGGCGACGCGGTGGGCGCGGGCGAGGTTGCTGGTCTGGACGCCCGAGGCCAGGCCGTACGGTGTGGAGTTGGCGAGGCGGACGGCCTCGTCCTCGGAGTCGAAGGGCTGCACGGTGAGGACCGGGCCGAAGATCTCCTCCTGGATCACCCGGGAGTCGTTCGGGAGGTCGGCGATGACGGTGGGCTTGTAGTAGTAGCCGCCGTCCAGGTCGAGGCGTTCGCCGCCGCAGACGATGCGGCCGCCTTCCTTGCGGGCGAGTTCGACGTACTCCTCGACCTTCTTGAGGTGCTTCTCCCCCGCCATCGGGCCGACGACGGTCTCCGGCTGCCGCGGATCGCCCAACGGCACGCCGGGCACGGCCTGTTCGAGGATGCCGAGGAGGGTGCTGTAGACGGAGCGGGCCACCAGCAGCCGGGGGCCGCCCATGCAGAACTGGCCGGAGTTGAAGACGAAGGCCTTGATGATCGCGCCGACCGCCTGCTCCAGGTCGGCGTCCTCGAAGACGAGGTGGGCCGCGTTGCCGCCCAGTTCCATGGTGACGGGCTTGAGGTTCTCGCCGGCGACGCTCGCGGCGTGCCGGCCGACCGCGGTGGAGCCGGTGAAGGCGATCTTGTCGACGCCGCTGTGCCGCAGCAGGGCCTCTCCGGCGACCGGTCCGGTGCCGGTGACGACGTTGACCACGCCGTCGGGGACACCGGCCCGCCGGAACAGCTCGGCCATGTAGAGCGCGCTGAGCGGGGTCTCGTCGGCGGGCTTGTGGACGACCGTGTTGCCCGCCGCGAGCGCCGGGGCGATCTTCGAACCGGCCAGGATCAGCGGGAAGTTGAACGGCGTGATCGCGGCGACCACACCGAGCGGCTCGCGCCGGGTGTAGGCGAGGGCGTTCATCGGGGTGTCGCGGTGGGAGCCGTGCAGGGAGTGGGCGAGGGCGGCGAAGTGCTCGTAGTCGTTGGCCGCGTTGGTGACGTCGACGGCGTGGGCGAGGGTGATCGGCTTGCCGACGTCGAGGCTCTCCAGGCGGGCGATGTCGTCGGTGTTCTCCCGGATCAGCTCGGCGACGCGGTGCAGCACTCGGCCGCGCTCCCGGCCGCTGAGGCCGGACCAGGAGCCGTCGTCGTAGGCCTCCCGCGCGGCGCGCACGGCCGCGTCCACGTCGGCGGCGCCCGCCTCGGCGACGGTGGTGACGACCGCGCCCCGCGACGGGTCGACCACCTCGGTGCGGGCCCCGTCGGCGGCCTCGCGCCACTGTCCGCCGATGAACAGCCGCCCGGGTTCGATCTCGAAGGTGGTCATCACCACTCCTCAGCCTCATTGCCAAGATTTCAACCAACAGGATTCCTGTTGGTTCGCAGGTATGTCCGCAGTCTCATTACGGACAGGTTTCCTGTCAATGCCCTAGGGTGAAGTCATGCTCGAAACCCAGGCGACCAAGACGGCCCCGTCCCTGCTCTACATGGTCAAACAAGTGGAACTCGTCGTCCGGTCCCACCTCGACGAGCTGGTCAGACCGTCCGGCATCACGGCACTCCAGTACACCGCGCTGACCGTCCTGGAGCGACACGACGGGCTCTCGGCCGCGCAGCTCGCGCGCGACTCCTTCGTCACGGCCCAGTCGATCGCCGATCTCGTCCGGTCACTGGAGAACCGCGAGCTGGTGCGCCGGGAGCGCAATCCGCGCAATCGCCGGGAGCTGCTGATCCTGCTGACCGATGCCGGGCGCGAGCTGCTCGCGCGGTACGCGGAGCCGGTCCGTGAGCTGGAGGAGCGGATGGTCCGCGACCTCACCGCGCACCAGACCGAGCAGTTCCGCCAGGCCCTGTCCCGCGCGTGGCACGCCCTGTCCTGAAGCTGGGTCGCAATTCACAGACATATGTCAATCGAACATGCTCAAATTCACTCCATCGAGGGTAACTTGCAGGGCGGGGAAAGAACTTGAACGCACTCCGGGGGCGGTGGCACGGCGGCAGCTCGTACGCTCGCTGCACGATGTCACCCCAGCCCCCGGTGACCTGCACCCCGTCGCTCGAAGGGCCGGTTGGAGGCGATGTCGTCGTGCAGCAGGAACCTGCGCCGATCGGTCGGCACCTGCGCGTCCGCGAGGACCGGGGGCACACGGTGCTGGAGTTCCGCGGCGAGATCGACATCGCGGCCGCCCTGGAGATCGTCCCGCACCTGGACCGGGCGACCGGGCGCGAGCACTCCCGGGTCGTGATCGACCTGCGGCAGGTGGAGTTCTTCGACTGCTCCGGCCTGCGGCTGCTCTACCGCGCCCGCAGCAGGGTGCTCGACCACGACGGGCAGCTGCGCCTGGTCTGTGTGCACCCCCTCACCCTGCGCATCATGAAGGTCACCGGGCTGCACCGATTACTGCCGCCGCACGCGACGCTGGACGCGGCCCTGGGACAGTCCGAGGCCACGTCCGGGTCGCTGTGACCGGGCCTATTTGAGGATCTTGGTGACCTGACCGGCGCCGACGGTCCGCCCGCCCTCACGGATGGCGAACTTCAGCCCCTCCTCCATGGCGACGGGCTGGATCAGCTGCACGTTCATCGTCGTGTTGTCGCCCGGCATGACCATCTCGGTGCCCTTGGGCAGCGTCACCACCCCGGTGACGTCGGTGGTGCGGAAGTAGAACTGCGGGCGGTAGTTGTCGAAGAACGGCGTGTGCCGGCCGCCCTCGTCCTTGGACAGGATGTATGCGCGCGCCTCGAACTCCTTGTGCGGGGTGACCGAGCCCGGCTGGATGACGACCTGACCGCGCTCGACGTCGTCGCGCTTGATGCCGCGCAGCAGCAGCCCTACGTTCTCCCCCGCCCGGCCCTCGTCGAGGAGCTTGCGGAACATCTCGATGCCGGTGACGGTGGTCCTGGTCTTCGTCTCGTGGATGCCGATGATCTCGACCTCCTTGTTGACGTGCAGGACACCGCGCTCGATCCGGCCGGTGACGACGGTCCCGCGCCCGGTGATCGTGAAGACGTCCTCGATCGGCATCAGGAACGGCTTGTCCACGTCCCGCTGCGGCTCGGGGACGGCGGTGTCGACGGCGTCGAGCAGCTCCAGCACCGACCGCGTCCACCGCTCGTCGCCCTCCAGCGCCCGCAGCGCGGAGACCTGCACGACGGGCACGTCGTCGCCGGGAAACTCGTACTCGGTGAGCAGCTCGCGCACCTCCAGCTCGACCAGCTCCAGGATCTCCTCGTCGTCCACCATGTCGGTCTTGTTGAGGGCGACGACGATGTACGGCACCCCGACCTGCCGGGCCAGCAGGACGTGTTCCTTGGTCTGTGGCATCGGCCCGTCGGTGGCGGCGACGACGAGGATGGCGCCGTCCATCTGGGCCGCGCCGGTGATCATGTTCTTGATGTAGTCGGCGTGACCGGGGCAGTCGACGTGCGCGTAGTGCCGGTGCTCGGTCTGGTACTCGACGTGGGCGATCGAGATGGTGATGCCGCGCTGCCGCTCCTCGGGCGCCTTGTCGATCTGGTCGAAGGGCGTGAACGGGTTCAGGTCCGGAAACCTGTCGTGCAGCACCTTCGTGATGGCCGCGGTGAGCGTGGTCTTGCCGTGGTCGATGTGCCCGATGGTGCCGATGTTCACATGCGGTTTCGTCCGCTCGAACTTCGCCTTCGCCACTGGGGCCTCCAGGTCACCTGACGGGTGCCGGGCCGAACCCGGCTCTCCCTCCTGTCTATTCGCTCGGCCGCGCGTCGAACAGGGCACTGACGGACTCACCGTTGTGAATGCGCCGCACGGCCTCGGCGAGCGCCGGGGCGATGGACAGGATGCGCAGCTTGTCGGTGCGCTCCTCCTCGGGCACCGGCACTGTATTGGTGCAGACGATCTCCAGCACGTCGGGCTGCTCCCCGATCCGCTTGAGCGCGCCGGCCGCGAACAGGCCGTGCGTGCAGGCCACTCGGATCGAGCGGGGCTTCAACTCGCGCAGCCGGTCAAGGAGTTCGAGGACGGTGCTGCCCTTGGCGATCTCGTCGTCCAGGACGATGACGTCGCGGTCGGTCACCTCGCCGATGACGTCGCTGATGCTGACCCGGTCGTCCGCGAACCGCTGCTTGGCCCCGGCGGCGACCTGCGCGCCGATGAGCCGGGCGAACGCGGCGGCCTCCTTGGCGTTGCCGAGGTCCGGGGAGACGACGGTGGTGCGCGAGAGGTCGTACTGCTGGAAGTGCGCGGCCAGTTCCCGCAGCGCGTGCAGATGGTCGACGGGGACCGAGAAGAAGCCGTGCACCTGCGGCGAGTGCAGGGTCATGGCGAGGACCCGGCTGGCGCCGGCCGACACCATGAGGTCGGCGACGAGGCGGCCGCCGAGCGAGATGCGGGGCGCGTCCTTCTTGTCGGAGCGGGCGTAGGAGTAGTGCGGCATGACCACGCTGATCCGGCGGGCCGAGGCGCCGCGGGCCGCGTCGCACATCAGCAGCAGCTCCACGAGGTGCTCCTGGACGGGCTTGACCAGCGGCTGGATCAGGAAGACGTCCCGTTCCCGGCAGTTGGCCTGGAGCTGCACCTCCAGACAGTCGTTGGCGAACCGGCTGACCCGGGTCGGGCTGAGCGGCACACCGAGATGCGCGCAGACCTCCGCCGCCAGCTCGGGGTGGGCGCTACCGCTGAACACGGCGATGTCTCGCACGAACCGCTCCTCGGATGATCATCTCGGGCTGCCGCCCCTCATGCTACTGACCAGCGAAGTGCTACTGACCGGCGAAGTGCTCGTGACCAGCGAGGTGCTGGTGGCCGGCGATATTCGCTTGCGTTCCGCCCGCACCGCCCGGCCATGATGGAGCCGTCCGTGTTCCCTCACGTCAGGAAGACCCGCATGCGCCGACTCCTCGGAATCCCCCAGCCCTTCCACAGGCCCACGGTTCTCGAGGACTCACCCACGCATGCACACCCTGAACATCGGAATTCTGGCCCACGTCGACGCCGGTAAGACCAGCCTCACCGAGCGGCTGCTGTTCGACCACGGCGCGATCGACCGGCTCGGCAGCGTCGACGCCGGTGACACCCGTACGGACGACGGGGCGATCGAGCGGCAGCGCGGCATCACCATCCGCTCGGCCGTCGCCGCCTTCACGGTCGGCGACACCCAGGTCAACCTCATCGACACCCCGGGGCACTCCGACTTCATCGCCGAGGTCGAGCGCGCCCTGGCGGTCCTGGACGGCGCGGTCCTGGTGCTCTCCGCCGTGGAGGGCGTCCAGGCGCAGACCCGCGTCCTGATGCGCACCCTGCGCCGGCTGCGGCTGCCCACGCTCGTCTTCGTCAACAAGGTCGACCGGGCGGGCGCCCGCGCGGACGGCCTGCTCGACGACGTCCGGCGCAGACTGACCCCGCACGTCGCGCCGCTCACCACGGTCCGCGACATCGGCACTCCGCGGGCCCGCGTGACCGCGCTGCCGCTCGCCTCCCTGGCCGAGCCCCTGGCCGACGTCGACCCGGACATCCTCGCGGCGGTCGTCGACGGCCCCGCGCCCACTCCGGCCGACCTGCACAAGGCCCTCGCCGCACACACCGCCGACGGCTCCTTCCACCCCGTCCTCTTCGGCTCCGCGCTCGGCGGCGAGGGCGTCGGCGACCTGGTCGACGCCCTGGTCCGGCTCGTCCCGCCGGCACCCACAGCGGCGGGCGGCCCGCCGCGCGGCACGGTGTTCGCCGTCCGGCCCGGCCCCGGAGGCGAGCGCACGGCGTATCTCCGGCTCTACGACGGCGAGGTGACGGAGCGTCAAAGACTCACGCTGCTGCGCCGCGACGCCGACGGCCGGACCGCCGAGGTCTCCGGCCGGGTCACGCGCCTGGACGTCATCGGCGGCAGCGGACCACTCACCGCCGGGAACATCGCGGCGCTGACCGGTCTCGCGGGCGTCCGCGTGGGTGACCGGCTGGGTGAACTCACCGAGCAGGAGGCCCAGTTCGCGCCGCCGACCCTGGAGACGGTGGTCACCGCCCGCCGCCCCGAGCAGGCGGCCCGGCTCCGCGCCGCGCTGCTCGCCCTGGCCGACCAGGACCCGCTGATCCACGCCCGCCCGGCGGCCGACGGCAGCACCGCGCTGCTGCTGTACGGCGAGGTCCAGATGGAGGTGCTGGCGGCCGGCCTGGCCCAGGACTTCGGCATCGAGGCGGACTTCGCACCGGGCCGGGTGCGGTTCCTGGAGCGCCCGCGCGGGGTCGGCGAGGCCTGCGAGGAGAACCCCTGGCTCGACGGCACCCGCCACTGGGCGACGATCGGGCTGCGCGTGGAACCGGGTGAGCGGGGATCCGGCGGGGTGTTCACGTACGAGACCGAACTCGGCGCCCTCCCCCGGGCCTTCCACCAGGCCGTCGAGGACACCGTGCACATGAGCATGCGCACCGGGCTGAGCGGCGCCGCCGTGACGGACTACCGGGTCACCCTGATCCGCTCCGGTTTCGTCGCCCCGCTCAGCACCGCCGGGGACTTCCGCGGGCTCACCCCGTACGTGCTGCGCCGTGCCCTGGAGCGGGCCCGGACGAGGCTCTTCGAGCCGTACCACGCCTTCGAGACGGAGGTCCCGCTCGACGCACTGGCGCCGGTGACCGCGCAACTCGCCTCCTTGGGAGCGGAGTTCACCGGCACGACCGGCGGCGGCACGGCGTGGGTGATCACCGGCGAGCTGCCGGCCCGGCGGGTGCGCGAGATGGAGCTGCGACTGCCCGGTCTCACGCACGGGGAGGGGATGTGGTGGTCCCGTACGTCCGGCGACCGCGAACTGCGCGCGCACTGACCGGCGTGGTCACCACGACACCGGCAGCCGCGAGGGGCTGCGGGTCATCTGTCCCACCCGCCACTCGATCGTCTCCGGCGTGAACTCGGCCCGCAGCTGCGGGAAGCGGGCGGCGAGGTGGTGCAGGGCGAGTTCGAGTTCAAGGCGGGCCAGCCAGGCGCCGAGGCAGTGGTGGGGTCCGGCGCCGAAGGCGATGCTGGGTGAGGTGAGGGGCGCGGACAGGTCGGGCGGCCCCGGCGGGAAGACGTCGGGGTCACGGCCGGCGGCGTTGGTCTGGACGGCGACCACGCCGCCCGCGGGGATCAGCACCCCGCCGACCTCGACGTCCGCGACCGCACGCCGGATCAGACCGGGCAGCACCCGCCCCTCGCTGAGCGGCACGGTGCGCAGCAGCTGCTCGGCCGCGGTCGCCGCGGCCTCCTCGTCACGGGCGAGCAGCGGCCAGCCGTCGCGCCCGTCGGTGAGGAGGTAGACGACGGCGTTGCCGAGGGCGCTCATGGTGGTCTCGTGCCCGGCCACCACCAGGCCCAGCGTGAGGGTGATCAACTGCCTTTCCTCGATGCCGAGTTCGTCACCGGCCGCGACCAGGCCGCTGACCAGGTCGTCGCCCGGCTCCCTGCGCCGCTCGGCGATCAGCCCGGCGGCGAAGACGCCGAACTCCGTCATGGCCGCCACGACCTCCTCGGCCGTGTGGGCGCCACCGGACAGGGCGTGGTCGGCCCAGTGACGGATGCGGTCGCGGTCCAGGTGGTCGAGCCCCATGAGCCGGCAGATCACGGACACCGGCAGGGGCCGGGTGAACCCCTCGATGATGTCGGCGGGCCGGGGCCGGGCCGCGAAGTCGTCGAGCAGCGAGGCCACCACGGACCCCACCCAGGGCCGCCAGCGGGCGACGGCCCGCGGGGTGAACGCCCGCTGGACGGTGCCGCGCAGCCGCTGGTGGGCAGGGCCGTCCTGGTTGACCAGCCCGTCGGGGTTGTCGAGCAGATTCGGTACGACGAGCAGCGGCGGGGCGGTCTCCGCGTGCAGCGACCGCCGGTCGAACCGGGGGTCCATGAGCACCTGCCGCACCTCGGCGTACCGCGTCACGAGCCACACCGGGGTGCCGGTGGCGAGGGTGACGAGCCGGGGCGGCCCGGACTCGGGAAGGCTGATGCGATGCATGGGACGTAACGGCCTGGACGCGCTCTCCGCACTCATCCGGTTCTCCAGACGTGCCGTTCAGAAAGGCTTTCCACGCTAGTGCGCCGCCCGCGCTCCCGTCAGGGCGTCAATCGGCCAACGCCCCGGTCTGCCAAGGGCTTTGGGGGGCATTCGTTGAAGAAGGAAGGAGGGCCGTCGCATGACGACTCCCACTAGGAGCACGACTCCCACTAGGCGCGTGACTCCCATCAGGCGCATGTCCAAACGCATGCCCGGCTGGGCGAAGCTGGTGAGTGCCGTCGTTCTGGTGCTCGTCGTGTTCTTCGCCGGTATCCGCTTCAGCCTGCTCCCGGGCCTCAAGGACCTGTTCGGCACCGAGACCCGTGACCGTTCGGGGCCCGCTCTGCTCCAGTCCATCCAGGACATCAGCCGTTACGACGCCGCCTCCGGCAACTTCCAGGTCGTCGTGGACCTGGAGAAGGACGCCAAGTACCTGCCCGACGCGATCCGCGGCACCCGCACCCTGTACGTCGGGGCGGGCACCGTCGACGCCTTCGTGGACCTCGGCAAGTTGGGCGAGAACGACGTCAAGGTAAACGACGACCGTACGTCCGCCACGCTGGTGCTGCCGCACGCCCAGCTCGGCAAGCCCGCCCTCGACGCCGACCGCTCCTACGCGGTGTCGAAGCAGCGCGGTCTCCTGGACCGCCTGGGCGATCTGTTCTCGGACAACCCCAACGGCGAGCAGGCCGTGCAGAAGCTCGCGGTGAAACACATCCGCGACGCGGCGAAGGAGAGCGCGCTGACCGGGCGCGCCGAGAAGAACACCACGGACATGCTCGAAGGTCTGCTGCGTTCGCTCGGCTTCAAGGAGGTGAAGGTCACCTACAAGGCCTGATCAGGGGGTCAGAATGCCCGGCAGGGCCAGCGCCCCGAGCAGTCCGGCGCCGACCAGCAGCCAGGCCACGTAGTCCCCGATGTGCCCGGACTGGAGCCGGCGCAGCGGCAGCGCCCAGCCCGGGGCGGCGAGCAGCTTCGGGCGGGTGACCGCCACCGCGGCGAGGCCCGTGGCCAGCAGCGTGGAGGTGATCCCCAGCAGGACACCGAGCGGCGTCCAGTGCACCGGGGCCACCACGACCCCGCCGGACCCGGCTTCGTTCACGGCGTGGGCGACCACGTCGCCGAAGCCGGGTGCCACGCCGACCGTGAGTGACCCGGCGAGCAGCAGGGCCGGGACCGCCGTCATCGTGCCGGGGACCCGGCGCAGCCGTTGCCCGGTCTCGGGCTCCTCGCCGGAGCCGGTCGTCTCGTAGCCGCCCTCGTCGGACGGCCTGGGCCCGAGCCCGAGGAACACGCGGGCGGCGACGCGCAGTACGGCACCGGCCGTGACGGCGCTGACGGCGACGTAGAGCACGGTGAGGGGCCCGCCCGCGGCCTCCTCGGTGAGGGCCTTGCCGAGCGCCGTGCCGAAGGGCGGCAGCCCGGCGAGTCCGAGGGCGCCCAGGGTGAACAGCACGGCGACACCGCGCAGTTGCCGTGCCTTGCCGTGCAGGGCGTGTTCGTCGACGCTGCCGTAGCGGTCGAGGAGGATGCCGGTGCAGGCGAACAGCGCGGCCTTCACCCCGGCGTGGCCGAGGAGGTACAGGGCGACGCCGTCGTCGGCCTCGGGCTCGAGGAGGCCGATGCCGATGAGGAACAGGCCGGTGTGGGCGACGGTCGAGTAGGCGAGCAGGCGTTTGATGTGGCGCTGGTACCAGCACATGACGGCGCCGACCGCGGCGGTCAGCACGCCGAGCACGACGAGCAGCCGGTGCAGGTCGGCGGCCGGGACGCCGCCGGGCCCGGAGAACACGGTGGTGTAGACCCGCCACACGCCGTAGGTGCCGAGTTCGACCATCACGCCGGACAGCACCATGCACACCGGGGTGGGCGCGACGGCGTGCGCGTCGGGCAGCCAGAAGTGGAAGGGGACGGCGGCGGCCTTCACCAGCAGCGCGGTGAGGACGAGGACGAAGGCGCCGAGAACGAGCGCGTCGGGCGGGCCGTGCGCGTCGAGGCCCCGCCCGATCTGGGTCAGCGCCAGCTCGCCGGTGCGGGCGTACAGCAGCCCGATGCCCATCAGCAGGGCGTACCCGCCCAGCGAGGTGATGACGGCGAAGGTGAGGGCGCCCTGCACCGCTTTGGCCTCCTCCACGCGGTGGCCGGTGAGGGCGTAGGCGCACACGCTCATCAGCTCGAACCACACGAAGGCGTTGAACAGGTCGCCCGCGAGCGCGAAGCCGCACATGCCGGCCTGGAAGAGCAGCATCAGCGCGGGGAAGGAGCCCGCGTGCCGGCGCGGCGGTTCGTCGAAGTAGTGCCAGGAGTAAGTGAGCGCCGCGAGGGTCAGCAGCGAGGCGAGCGCGGCCATGCCGAGGCCGGGTCCGTCGCCGACGAGGACGATGCCGACGCTCTCGCCGTTCACGGGCACCCAGCCGCCGGCCCACTCGACCATGGGCGGCGAGGAGTCGAGCAGCAGCACGATCGCGAGGGCGGCCGTGCCCGCCGACGCCGCACAGCCGGTGGACTCGGCGACGACACGGGGCAGTCGGCGGCCCCCGGCGACCAGCAGCGCGGCCCCGAGCAGGGGGACGGCGACGAGGAGCGGCAGCAGGTCGTTCATCAGCCGCGCAGCTCCGAGAGTGCGTCGGGGTCGACCGTGCCGTGCCGCTTGGAGACCTGTACGACGAGGGCGAGCAGCAGCGCGGTGACGGTGGCGCCGACCACGACGTCGGTCAGGGTCAGCGCCTGGACGACCGGGTCGACGACCGGCCGGGAGCCGGGCTGCACATCGGAGAAGACCGGTGCGGTCGCGTGGTCGCGGTAGCCGACGGCCAGCAGCAGGACGTAGGTGGCGGACTGGCACACGGCCAGACAGCCGACGGCGTGGATCAGATTGCGGCTGGTGGCGAGGCCGTAGCAGCCGGCCAGGAAGATCCACGCGGCGACGAGGTACGGCAGGACGCCCATCACTTCCCCTCCTCGATCTCGACGGCCTGGTCCAGGAAGCGGGCGAGCAGCACCACGACCGCGCAGGCGACCTCCATGCCGACGGCGGCGTTCAGCAGCGGGACGGTGCCGCCGGAGGAGAGCGTGTTGAACGTGCCGTACGGCAGCAGCGTGTTGGCGAGGAAGGCGGTGCCGCCGATCAGGCCCGCGATGCCGGTGACGAGGTAGGCGGAGACGGCGAGCGCGTCGCCGACCTCGTAGAGGCCGACCGGGCGGATGCGCTCCAGGGCGCGGTAGTCGGCGCCCAGGTAGAGCAGGTGCAGGGAGGTCGCGGCGACGACGCCGCCCTGGAAGCCGCCGCCGGGGCTGAGCTGGCCGTGGGCGATGACGTAGAGGCCGGTGAGCAGGGCGACGGGGAGCACGGCGAGGGCGTAGCGGCGGACCGGGAGGGCCACGGGCTCGGGTTCGGGGCGGGCGCGGTGTTCGTCGCGCGTCTGGCGCAGCAGGACCACACACCCGAGGACGGCCGCGAACAGGATGCTGATCTCGCCGAGGGTGTCGAAGGCCCGCTGGTCGAAGTTGATGGAGGCGATGGTGTTGGCGGTGTGCCGGGCGAGGGACTCGCGCACGGCCCGGTCACCGTAGGGGTGCCGGGTGCCGCCGAAGGCCGGCAGGTCGAGGCAGGCGGCCACGAGCAGCGCGGCGAGAGCGCCGCCGCCGACGGCCACGAGCCACAGCCGGGCACGCCGGCTCACTCCTGGCGCCCCTTGTCCTGGGCGCGCCGTCTGACCTTGCGGACCGTCAGCAGCAGCAACAGCGGGGTGAGCGCGGAGCCCACGGCGAGCTGCGACAGGCCCACGTCCGGCGCTTGCAGCACCGTGAACAGCACGGCGAGGACGACGCCGAGGACGGACAGCACGAGCGCCTGGCGCTCCGGGTCGCGGACCGCGACGGCCGTGGTGGCGGTGGCGCCGACCAGCAGGAGGACGACGACGATCACGGCGTCAGCCACGGCCGGCCCCGGGGAATCCGCCGGACAGCGCGCGGGAGGCGAGGACGTTGCCGCCGATCAGCAACGCCCCGATCACGAGGAGTTTCACCATTTCCGGGCTCGGCCCGGTGGCCGCGCACACGGCCCCGACGACCACGGCGCCGAACCCGGCGACGACCCAGGTCACGCCCCAGGCGCGGGGCGGGTCGTCGGCCAGGTCGTCGGCGAGCAGCCGGGCGAAGACGAGGGTGCCGACGGGGCCGAGCAGCGCGAGCACCAGGGCGAGATCGACGTACGACGGCCGGGCGTACCCCTGGGACAGCAGCAGGAGGGCTGGGCAGGCCAGCGCGGTCGACATGTTCTGGGCCACCACCCGGCGGCGCAGCGGACCGGTGGCGACTCCCCACAGGGCGGTGCCCAGGCCCGTGCCGAGCGCGACGGTCGCGGCGAGGATCCAGCCGTTCACCGGGCACTCACCACCCGCCGGGCGGCGGTGGCCGCGAGCGCCGCCACACCCGCGACGCTCGCGCCGACCACGCGTTCCAGGGTGTCGACCGTGCTGATGAGGACCAGCCACAGCGCGGCGAGCGCACACCACCAGGCCAGGGCCTCGGCCGCGAGGAGGAGCGTCGTACGCCGGTTCATGCGCCACCTCCTCGGGACCTGCCGGCACGGCTTGCGCGTCATCCAAACACCGTCCCGGCGACGGGTGGCGGCGGCGCGCGCGGGTCTCAGCCCGGAGTGCCCCGCCCGTACGAAGGGAAACCGCGGGGCCCCGCGACCGGACCCGGGCGGCGCCGCATTCTCGGCGGGTTCGGGGGTAATCGCCTTACGACGCAGGGAAGTTGAAGACTGGAGGATCGCATGGCCCGAGCAGCGCTACGTCCGCGTTCCGCGTTCCGCCTGCGCACCACCAGGTCCGACAAGCCCGACAAGCCCGAACCCGAGCCGGCGGCCAAACCGCGGCGCAGCCCTCTCGCGGTCGTCCGCCGCGCGGTGGCGATGGTGGCCGCGTTCGCCTTCATGGTCGCGTTCGCGGTGGTGCTGGCCCGGCTGACCCTGGAGCCGTCGCCCGCGTCGGAGGCACTGACCCATACCAATCTGCACCCGGGCCGCTCCCTGCGGGCCTATCTCGACCAGCCCGAACTGCGGGACGCCGTCAAGCAGATCGGCGGCAACATCCTGCTGGGGGTCCCGTTCGGCGTCCTGGTGCCGATCCTCGCGCCGCGGACCCGCGGGGTGCTGCGGGTGCTCCTGCTGACGGCCATCGTGATGCTGCTGGTGGAGTTCGCGCAGGGCGCGCTGATCACGGGGCGGGCCTTCGACATCGACGACGTCATCCTGAACACCACGGGGGCGCTGATCGGCTACCTGCTGCTGGGGCGCCGGCTGAGCCGGGCGGTGCACCGCTGAGGGTCAGCGCGTCGACAGCTGGACGACGGCCACGGTGCCGACCACCACGATGAGGGTGCGCAGGACCGCCGGACGCAACCGGCGGCCTGCCGCGGCCCCGAGCTGCCCGCCGGCGGCGGACCCGACCGCGAGCAGCGCGACGGCCGTCCAGTCGAAGTCGGCGGCGAAGAGGAAGAAGAGCGCGGCTACGGTGTTCACCAGGGCGACGAGGACGTTCTTGACGGCGTTGAGGCGTTGCAGACCGTCGTCGAGGCGCAGGCCCATCAGGGAGACGTAGATGATCCCCTGGGCGGCGGAGAAGTAGCCGCCGTAGACGCTCGCCAGGGTCAGCCCGACGAACAGCGGCGGGCCGCCGTCGGCCCGCACGGCGCTCCGGCCGGTGCCGCCGCGGCGCTCGCGGAGCCGTCGGCCGATGAGCGGCTGGAGGGCGACCAGCACGAGCGCGAGGCCCACCAGCACCGGCACGATCGTCTCGAACGCCGCGGCCGGCAGGACCAGCAACAGGGTGGCGCCCGTGAGACCGCCGAGCACGGCGCCGGCGCTCCACTTGAGCACCCGGCCGCGCTGTCCCACGAGTTCCTTGCGGTACCCGATGGCGGCGCTGATCGAGCCGGGGACCAGGCCGAGCGCGTTGGAGACGGCGGCGGTCACCGGGGGCAGGCCGGTCGCGAGCAGCACCGGGAAGCTGATGAGCGTGCCCGACCCGACGGCGGCGTTGACCGCACCGGCGCCGACGCCCGCGGCGAGGACGGCGAGTATCTCTCCGAGGCCTTCCATGGGGCGATCTTAGGAACCGGAGGCTTCGGCGTCGGCCGAAGTGTCAACTGCTGGTCTGTACCAAGGTATTGACGGGCCCTTATCTCACTTCTTAAATCAAGAGGCGACGCCTTCAACCCCCACCTCAGGAAGGGAGAGCCGTGACAGCCCCACGCCTGCTCCGGAAGTGCCTGTTCGCCGCTCTGTCCGCCGTCCTCGTGGCCACCGCCGCCACCGGCTCCGCGCAGGCGCAGCAGCCTGCCGACGCCATCGCCGCGGCGGTGAGCTTCTCCGACACCTTCGACGGCCCCGCCGGCGCCTCCGTCGACACCTCGAAGTGGCAGATCGAGACCGGCGACAACGTCAACAACCACGAACGGCAGTACTACACGGCGGGCAACCGGAACGCCGCCCTCGACGGCCAGGGCCATCTGGTCATCACGGCCCGCCGCGAGAACCCCGCCAACTACCAGTGCTGGTACGGCACCTGCCAGTACACCTCGGCCCGGCTGAACACCTCGGGGAAGTTCACCGCGCAGTACGGGCACGTCGAGGCGCGCATGAAGATCCCGCGCGGGCAGGGCATGTGGCCGGCGTTCTGGATGCTCGGCACCCCGGTCAACTGGCCGGACTCCGGCGAGATCGACGTCATGGAGAACGTCGGCTTCGAGCCCTCCACCGTGCACGGCACGATCCACGGCCCCGGCTACTCGGGTTCCGGCGGCATCGGCGCGGCCTACAGCCTCCCGGGCGGGCAGGCCTTCGCGGACGCCTTCCACACCTTCGCCGTCGACTGGGCACCGGACTCGATCACCTGGTCCGTCGACGGCACCGTCTATCAGCGGCGCACCCCGGCCGACCTGGGCGGCCGCACCTGGGTGTTCAACAAGCCGTTCTTCCTGATCCTGAACCTCGCGGTCGGCGGCTACTGGCCCGGCGACCCCGACGGCTCCACCGCCTTCCCGCAGCAGCTGGTGGTGGACCACGTCTCGGTGACCACCGGCGACACCGCCACCGGCGCCGCGATCAAGGGCCTCGCCGGCAAGTGCGTCGACGTCGCCGGCGCGAATCCCGCGAACGGCACCCCCGTACAGCTCTACGACTGCAACGGCACCGCCGCCCAGCAGTGGACGGCCGGCGCCGACGGCACGCTCCGCGCGCTCGGCAAGTGCCTCGACGTGACGGGCGGCGCCACCGCGGACGGGACCGCCGTGCAGCTCTACGACTGCAACGGCACCGCCGCCCAGCGCTGGACGGTCACCGCCGCGCACGACATCGTCAACCCGCAGGCCGACAAGTGCCTGGACGTGACCGGCAACAGCTCGGCCAACGGCACCCGGCTGCAGATCTGGACCTGCACGGGCGGCGCCAACCAGAAATGGACGGTCGGCTGACCGGCCGGCCGCCGGTCAGGGCTGGTGCCGGGTCCAGGTGAACTTGTCGCCGCCCACCCAGCGGACCACGTCCGGGTCGTCCAGGTCGTGGACCGTGATGCCGAACGCGGCGGCGGCTTCCAGGACGTCGATGACGGTCTTCGCCTCACCGACCACTTCTCCATCGATCTCCACGATGCGGAACGGCGGCGTACCGGGCTGCACCCCGAGCACCAGGATCCGCGGGTGGGAGATGTGCGGACTCGCGACTTCGGTCATGCAATAGAGCGTAGAACGCATTCCGGACAGGGGAACCCTGAAGGGGACGCCGCGGAGGTGGTGGCATGGAGCCGGTGCAGGCGCTCGACCGGATCGCCTTCCTGCTGGAACGCTCCCTCGCGCCCACCTACCGGGTGCGCGCCTTCCGTACAGCCGCCCGGGTGCTGGCCGGCCTGCCGGAGGCGGAGCTGCGCGAGCGGGCGGCCGCCGGGACACTGGAAGCGCTGAAAGGCGTCGGTCCGAAAACCGCGCAGGTGGCGGTCGAGGCGCTGGCCGGGCGGGTGCCGGGCTACCTGGAGAAGCTGGAGGCCGAGGCGGCGAAACGGCCTGCCGTCCAGGGCGGCGAGAAGCTGCGGGCCCTGCTGCGCGGCGACTGCCATCTGCACTCCGACTGGTCGGACGGGGGCAGCCCGATCGAGGAGATGGGCCGGACGGCGGCGGAACTGGGCCACGAGTGGGCCGTGCTCACCGACCACTCCCCGCGCCTGACCGTGGCCCGTGGCCTCTCCCCCGAGCGGCTGCGCGAGCAGCTGGACGTGGTGGCGGGGCTGAACGCGACCTGGGCCCCGTTCCGGCTGCTCACCGGCATCGAGTGCGACATCCTCGACGACGGCTCGCTCGACCAGGAGGAGGAACTGCTGGAGCGGCTGGACGTCGTGGTCGTCTCCGTGCACTCCAAGCTGCGGATGGACGCCCGCTCGATGACCCGCCGCATGGTGGCCGCCGTACGCAATCCGCACGCGGACGTCCTCGGGCACTGCACCGGACGGCTGGTCACCGGGCGCGGGCGGCCGGAGTCGGAGTTCGACGCGGACGAGGTGTTCGCCGCGTGCGCGGAGTCCGGCACGGCCGTGGAGATCAACAGCCGCCCCGAGCGGCTCGACCCGCCCCGCCGGCTGCTGCGCCGGGCCGTGGCCGCGGGCACGCTCTTCTCGATCGACACCGACGCGCACGCGCCCGGGCAGCTCGACTGGCAGATCCTCGGCTGCGCCCGCGCCGAGGAGTGCGAGGTGCCCGCCGAGCGGGTGATCACCACATGGTCCCTGGAGGAGCTGCTCACCTGGACCCGGGAGCGCCGGACGCCGCCCCGAGTGATCCGCTCGTGAAGTGGTACCCGTGCGGTGAAGCGAGGGAAGGACGGGGCGCATGGAACGGGCGGCCGTGTTCGACGTCGACGGCACACTCGTCGACACCAACCATCTGCATGTGACCACCTGGTGGGAGGCCTTCCGCCAGGCGGGGCACCACGTGCCGATGCACGCCGTGCACCGCGCGGTGGGGCTCGGCTCCGAGGATCTGATCGCGCATCTGCTCGGCGACGACCGCGACAAGGACCAGGACGAGCAGCTCAGCGCCGCACACAAGGCCCTCTACGGGCAGTACTTCGACCGGCTGCCCCCGCTGCGGGACGCCGGACGGCTGCTGCGGCGCCTGGACCACGAGGGCTGGGCCGTGGTGCTCGCGACCTCGGCGGGCGGCGCCGAGCTGTCCGCGCTGCGCCGGGCGATCGGCGCGGACGACGCGATCAGGGCGACCGCGAGCGCCGACGACGTCACGGAGGGCAAGCCCGCCCCGGAGCCCGTCGAGCACGCCCTGGAACTGGCGGGCGTCCCCGCCGAGCGGGCCGTCTTCCTCGGCGACACGGTCTGGGACATGCAGGCGGGCAGCCGGGCCGGGGTGCGTTGCGTGGGCGTCCTGTGCGGCGGCATCCCGCGCGCCGCCCTCGTCGGGGCGGGCGCGGAGGCGGTCTACGACGACCCCGCCGACCTGCTCTCCTCGCTCGCGGACAGCCCGTTCGCCTGGCTTCCGTTCGGCCAGTGACGTACCTCACGCCATAACGCGACAGTCCGGGGAACACCCAGGGGTGGTTGCCCGTTGAACGACACGTGGGTACGGATGGGACAGTGTCCCCGGGCCTCACCTTTTGCCCACAGGGACGATCGTTCGGCTGAAGCCCTGTGGAGCCTTTCGCCGAGAGGCGACCGCCGTCCGTGCCCACCACAGACCGCCCCGACCGTGATTCCCCCGTCCGGTCGGGGCTTTCTCTTGTCCGGTTCACCTGCGGCCCGCACTTGACTTCGAGCGCACTCCAATTCGTAGCGTTCCGGGCATGAGCACTGCACAGCACAAGATCGGTTCGGGGTACGACGCCCACAGCACGGCCGACGACGTCCTCGCCGGCATCGACCTGACCGGGAAGCTCGCCGTCGTCACCGGCGGCTACTCGGGACTCGGCCTGGAGACCACCCGTGCGCTCACCAAGGCGGGCGCCCGCGTGCTCGTCCCGGCCCGCCGCCCGGACACCGCCCGTGAGGCGCTGGCGGGCATCGACGGCGTCGAGGTGGACACCCTCGACCTCGGTGACCTGGACAGCGTGCGCGCCTTCGCCGACCGCTTCCTCGCCTCCGGCCGCACCATCGACCTGATGATCGACAACGCCGGGATCATGGCCTGCCCCGAGACCCGGGTGGGCCCCGGCTGGGAGGCCCAGTTCGCCACCAATCACCTCGGTCACTTCGCCCTGGTCAACCGGCTGTGGCCGGCGATCGCACCCGGCGGCGCCCGCGTGGTCTCGGTGTCCTCGCGCGCCCACCACTTCTCCGGGATGCGCTGGGACGACGTCCACTGGCGGCAGGGCTACGACAAGTGGGAGGCGTACGGGCAGGCGAAGACCGCGAACGTCCTGTTCGCCGTCCACCTCGACAAGCTCGGCGCCGACCAGGGCGTACGCGCCTTCTCGCTCCACCCCGGCGGCATCCACACCCCGCTCCAGCGCCACATCCCCAAGGAGGAGATGATCGAGCGCGGCTGGATCGACGAGGACGGCACCCTCCTCAACCCCGGCTCCTTCAAGACCCCGGAGCAGGGCGCGGCCACCCAGGTGTGGGCGGCGACGTCGCCGCAGCTGGACGGCCTGGGCGGGGTCTACCTGGAGGACTGCGACATCGCCGAGCCCGCCGTCGACGGCGATGTGAGCGGCGGCGTCAAGGCCTGGGCGATCGACCCGGAGCAGGCGGCGCGCCTGTGGGAGCTGTCGGCGGAGCTGACGGGCGTGAACGCCTTCGCCTCCTAGACGGCCTCAGTCGTCTTCCCCCGCGGCCGCGGGGTCGGGCTCCTCGCCGACGGTGTACGTGTCCTTGACCTTCACCTCGGAGACCCCGCGGCCCTCCGGGAAGACCCGCCGCCAGTCACCGATCACATGCAGCTCGTCGGTGCCCATGGCGCGGACGACCGTGAGGCCCTCCTCGTGGGCCTTGAGCGCCTTCATCCAGAGGTTGGCGAAGGCCTGCGAGCGGATGAGGTGCATCCAGTCGGGGCGGTACAGCTCCCGGTTGTAGTTCGACTCCCCCATGGTGGAGACGAACTTGGAGTACATCGCCTTCACGTACTCCAGCGTCACGTCGTCGTCCTCGGCGATCGCCCGGTCCCGGGCCTCCTTCAGCGCGACCCGGAACTTCTCCAGCAGGCCTTCGGTGGCGCCTGAGGTGAACGACTCGTGGATCTCCGGCGGGTCGCACAGCCCGTACTTCGGCCCCGACAGGCGCAGCAGGAGCCGCAGGGTCGGTTCGGTGACCCAGAGCGGGCCGGGCTCGTCGCGGTTGCCGATCGGGTTCGGCAGCTCGGCCTCGTGGTCCCAGGCCGGCGGGGTGATCAGATGGACGCCGGCGCGGCGGCGGTCGTGGTCGAAGCCGGTGGAGTGCTCCAGCTGACCGATCGGCAGATGGGTCTTGAGCGCCGACAGATACGCGCCGTTGATGTCGAGCGCGGTCACCTCGTGCAGGCCCGGCGGGAGTTCGGTGCGGGCCCACTTGGGGCGGGCCTCCCAGATGCGGTCGGCGCCGCGCGCGGTCTGCTTGCGCAGGATGTCCGGGATCCAGGGGTGCGCGACGACGTCGTACCGGCCGCCCTTGCGGGTCTCGTCCAGCAGCGCCATGGCGTCCGGGATGGCCTTCTTCACCAGCGCCGCGGTCGCGGCCTCCAGGTCCCCGCCGTGCTGGGCGAGGGCGCCGGCGACCGCGGAGGCGATGAGGTCGGGCTCCTGGGAGGCGGCGGCCTGCATACGGCGTCCTACGGGGACGACGCGGACGGGGGCGGGGGCGGGGGCCTGCTGCTTCTTCGGCTCGGGAACGGGCTCTTTCTGCGGCTCGGGTTCCGGAGCCGGCGCCGCCGGTGTCGTCGTACCGCAGTCGGCCGGGTCGAGGTGCTGCGGGAAGCCGGCAACCTGGTGGTGGGCGGGGGCCCCGCAGAGAACGCAGGGCTGCGGCGCGGCGAGGGCCTCGACCTCATCGGTCTCGCCCGTGTCCACCTCATCGGTCTCGGGCTCTACGTCCTCCTCGGCCGCCTTCTCCTCCTCCGCAGGGTCCGCCAGCTTGGCCTGGGCGCCCTCCAGGAAGTACGCGTACTTCTCGCGCACCTCCCCGCTCGGGTCCCGCCCCGCCTCCCAGCCGCCCACGGTCGAGGGGCTCACCCCGAGGGCCTGGGCCACCTGGGCACGGGAGAGGTTGAGGCCCTCGCGCAGGGCGCGCCGTACGTCGACCGGCGGCAGCGGCACCTCCTGGCGGGCGCCGGCCAGCAGGGCGTCGATCGCGTCGAAGTCCGTCATCGGGCCACCGCCCTCGGGCCACCGGAGCGGCGCTTCCGTACGGGCAGGGTCTCGCAGGCCCTGGTGGGGCCGGCGAGGAGGTCGAGGACGTCGATGCCGAAGTGCGCGGCGAGCGCGTCGCAGTCGGCCAGGCTCCAGGCGGCGCTGCCGGACTGGCGGCGGCTCACCTGCGCCTGGCTCACGCCGAGCGCGACGGCGACGTCCGCCTGTGACTCACCCGTCGCGTGCATCAACGCGGCCACCGACGACCTCACCCGTTCTCCCAAGGACAGTCCCACCCCGCCAACCCTACCCGGCCTCATGCGTCAGCCGTATGAAGCATGCCGTCCACGCATGGGCGCGTCGGGTCCGGCTGCCCGGGTACTCGGGTGCTCCCCCGCAGCGCAGGCCCGAGAGGAGCCAAGGTGAGCAGCACAACGGGCAGCAGGATCGTCGTCACGGGCGCCACCGGCAACGTAGGCACCAGTGTGGTGCGGCTCCTGTCGGAGGATCCGGACGTCGGTTCCGTGGTGGGGCTGGCACGCCGGGCCCCCGAGTGGTCGCCGCCGAAGACGGACTGGGTCACGGTCGACCTGTCCTCCGAGGAGACGGATCTGGCGGCGGAGTTCGCCGGTGCGTCCGCCGTGGTGCATCTGGCCTGGGCGTTCCAGCCGACGCATGATCCGGCGGTCACCTGGCGCACCAACGTCCTCGGGTCCATCCGGGTGTTCGAGGCGGTGGCCGCGGCCAAGGTGCCGACGCTGGTGCACACGTCGTCGGTGGGCGCGTACTCACCGGGGCCGAAGGACGAGGCCGTGGACGAGTCGTGGCCGACGCACGGCTGGCCGGATGCCGCGTACTGCCGGGAGAAGGCCTATCTGGAGCGGGCCCTGGACACGTTCGAGCGCGACCACCCCGAGGTGCGGGTGGTGCGGATGCGGCCGGCGTTCCTGTTCAAGCGGGAGTCGGCGAGCGAGCAGCGCCGTATCTTCGGCGGCCGTTTCCTGCCCGGGCCGCTGGTCCGTCCGGAGCTGCTGCCGTTCCTGCCGGACATCCCGGGCCTGCGGGTGCAGGCCCTGCACACGGACGACGCGGCCAAGGCGTACCGGCTGGCCCTGCGCTCAGAAGCCCGCGGCGCCTTCAACCTGGCCGCGGAGCCGCTGGTGGACGCGGAGCTGCTGGGCGAGCTGCTCGGCGCCCGCCCGGTCCGCCTGCCCCGCACCGCGGCCCGCTCGGCGATCGCCGCGGCCTGGGGCCTCCATCTGCTGCCCGCCTCTCCGCACCTCTTCGACGCGGTCCTGCGCCTGCCCCTCATGGACTGCACCCGCGCCCGCACAGAACTCCGCTGGCGCCCGGACCACACGGCGACCGAGGTGCTGGAGGAGTTCCTGAAGGGGTTCCAACAGGGGGCCGGGGCGGACACGGTGCCGATGCGGGGGCGGAAGGCGGGCTGAGGCGGCGCGCACGCAGCTGATCGCGGGCCGGGAGACCGGCTGAGCCCGGGCCCGCATCAGTGGACGTTCTCCGTCAGTCGGACGGCTCCTGTGGTTCCGGATGTTCGGGGTGCACGGTGGCGGAGTGGGGTGCGCCCTGGCGGCCCGTGCCTGCCTGGTCCGTGTCGGGGACGTCGGTGGTGGGTTCGTTCTCGTCGGGCGGTTCGGGGGTCGCGTCCCAGCGGTCCTCGCCCTGTCCGGCCTGCTGGTCCGGCAGGTCCCTCGGGACGGGTTCGCCGTCCGGGCCCCGGCGGTGCTTGTCGGCCACGGCGTCCTCCCTTCGCGTCGTGGGGAGACACGCGAGTACCTCCGCCGGTCGCCGGTGAAACCCGGTGACCGGCATGCGGGCGCTCAGTGCGGGCTCCGCTCCTCCAGGGCCGTGCGCCAGGCGGGGTGCGGTCCCTCGGGGGCGGGTTCGGGGCGGCGGCCGCCGCGGGCGAAGAAGTCGGCGAGCGGCAGGATCGCGGCGCCGACGGTGACCGCGTCGGGGCCGAGCCGGCCGAGGTCGATGGTGACCTTCTCGGCCGGGTGCCGCAGGGCGTACGAGGCCGCGTGGCGGCGTACGGCGGGCAGGAAGCGGGTGCCCAGCTGGAGGCCCGCCCAGCCGCCGATGAGGATGCGCTCGGGCTGGAAGAGGTTGATCAGGTCGGACAGGCCCGCGCCCAGGTACTCGGCGGTCTCCTCCAGCACGGCCAGCGCGACCGGGTCGGCGGCGCTGTCGTCGGCCGGGTAGGCGGCGGCGAGCATCGCGGTCAGTGCCGTCTCCTCGTCGGTGCCCTCGGGTGGCCGGCCGCCCTCCTCGCGCCAGCGGTCGAGCAGCGACTCGGCGCCCGCGTACGCCTCCAGGCAGCCGAGCGCGCCGCAGCGGCAGCGGCGGCCCCGCACCCGTACCGTCAGATGCCCCCACTCGACCGCCCGGCCGTTCTCCACCTCGGGCGTGACCAGGCAGGCGCCGACGCCGGAGCCGAAGAGGACGACGACCGCGTTGTGCGCGCCGCGTCCGCCGCCGAACCACATCTCGGCCTGGCCGAGGGTCTTGGCGCCGTTGTCGATGAAGTACCGGACCGTATCGGGGAGTCGGGAGGTCGAGCGGAGCAGGGCCTCCAGCGGGACCGCGTCCCAGCCGATGGTCTGGCCGTGGACCACCGCGCCCCGCTCGGGGGTGCGCTCCACGATGCCGGGGACACCGATGCCGACGCCGAGGAGCTGCTCGGGGGCGATGCCCGCGTCGGCGAGCACCTCGGCGACGCCGTCGCGGATGTGCCCGACGATGACCTCGACGTCGTAACGCTGCTGGGTCAACGGCCGTTCGGCGCGGGCCAGTTCGGTGAGCGTCAGGTCGAACAGCTCGACGCGGACCCGGGTCTCGCCGACGTCGACGCCGATCATGTGGCCGCTGCCGGGGGCCACGCGCAGCAGGGTGCGGGGGCGGCCGCCGTCGGAGTCGACGCTGCCCGCCTCCTCCAGCAGGCCGTCGGCGACGAGATCGGCGACGACGTTGCTGACCGAGCCGGAGCTGAGGCCGGTCGCCGGGCCGAGTTCGAAGCGGCTGAGGGGTCCGTCGAAGTAGAGCCGTTGCAGCACGGCTGTCCGGTTGGCCCGCCTCAGATCGCGTACCGTGCGCCCGTTCCGCCCCGCCATGTGGCTCCCCTCCGACCCCTGTCCGACCTGCAACATACCGCTGCGAGGGCACGAAAGGCGACTTTCCCCACCCTCTTAATTCACGATGTGAACTATGACGGGGGTCTCCGTCTCACGCTCGGACTCCGCGACGGGGGCGCCGTAGCGGGCGAGGGTGTGCCAGACCATCTTCAGGTCCTGGAGGTCGTGGCGGCCGGTGCGGGCGGCGTTGCCGATGAGTCTCGGGTCGATGTGGCCGTCCTCGGCGATCCGGGCGCCGAGTTCGGCGTACTCCTCGCCCCGGTAGGCCGCACGCCGGCACAGCTCCGACACGCTGAGCCGGTAGCCGGGGTGCCATTCGACCGGGCAGGGCAGCAGCCGGGCCGCCGCCTCGACGGGCGTGCCGCGGTAGCAGGCGTCCAGCACGAGCGCCTCCACGTCCCCGGCGAGGGTGACGCCGCCGTGGATCTGGGCCTCGATGTAGTCGTTGAGGGCGTCCTGGTCGTCCGCCTCGGCCAGGGCGATGAGGGACATCCCGGCGGCCACACCGAAGTGGACCGGCTCGGCGGCGCTGTCCGGATAGCAGAAGGTGGCTCGGGGCAGCGCGGTGCCGGTCAGCCGGAAAGGATGCGGCTCTCCCAGCGCCAGCGGTCGCCACCCGGGTGCGCGGTGAGGCCGCCGTTGCTTGTGCCGGTCACGAACTGGGAGTGGTAGCTGCCGTCCCGCAACAGCGCCTCCAGGATGGGCAGCCCGCCGGTCAGCCGGTCGGGTGGAAGTTCAGCGTGATGCGTATGTCGGGGTCGACGGCCGGTCCCGACGACAGTGCCGCCACGTGCCGCAGCGCCGCCCGGGCCCTCGGTGACCGGATGCCCTCGAAATTCACTGGCTCCTCCTCGGGGGGGTCGACTACCCTGGCGGAACCTAGGGGCACTAGGTAATTCGCCCACTTGTTTCGCATGAAGCAAGACTCCCAAGGAGGCTCTTCCATGAGATCACTGACCGAGCACGACATCCGCAATGCTTTCGTCAATTGCTCCAAAGGAGAGGCCAAGCGTCTGACCGTGCCGCGCGATCTCGACGAACGCCCTTGGGACGACCTGGACTTCCTCGGCTGGCGAGATCCCGGAGCGCCGGACCGCAGTTACCTGGTCGCCGAGCGGCGCGGGCGGCCCGTCGCCCTGAGCATGCGACTCGCGTCCGCGCACCGCGGCTTTCTGCACCGCAGCATGTGCTCGCTGTGCCTGACGACCCACCCGGGCGGCGGCGTCGCGCTGATGACCGCACGCAAGGCGGGCGCGGCCGGGCGCGACGGCAACTCGGTCGGCCTGTACATGTGCTCCGACCTGGCCTGTTCGCTGTACGTCCGGGGCAAGAAGGTGCCGCAGAGCACGCTGCGGATCGAGGAGAGCCTGACGCTGGACGAACAGATCGCCCGCACCACGGGCAATCTGTCCGCCTTCCTCGACAAGCTGGACGCCTGACTCAGTCCAGGGCACCCACGGCCAGCACGATCTTGCCGCGGTTCGCCCTGTTCTCCAGCCGCTCGTGCGCGGTGCGCGCCTGCGCGAGCGGCAGCACCGTCTCGACCGGCACCCGGTACACGCCCGCGGCGACCCGGTCGGCCAGTTCCCGCAGGTCGGCCCGGGGGTCGTAGCCCTGCAACTGCCGGTTGGTGAGCTGGAAGCCGTGGATCGTCACGTTCTTCGGGTAGAAGTCGCGGGTGTCGATCGTGCTGGGCTCCAGCGCCACGTTGGCGAGCGCGACGACCCGGCCCCCCTGCCCGACCTGGCGCAGGCTCCGGCCGAAGGACGCGCCCCCGACGGTGTCGAGGACGACCTCGGCACCACGCCCGCCGGTCAGCCGCAGCACCTCCTCGACCTCGGCGTCTCCGGGGTGCGCGGAGGTGTCGAGGACGGCGTCCGCCCCGAACTCCCCGGCCCAGGCGGCCTTCTCGGCCGATCCGGCGAGCGCGATCACCCGGGCCCCCGCGTCGGCGGCGATCTGCACGGCCGCGGTGCCGACCCCGCTCGCCGCGGCCTTCACCACGATGGTGTCGTCCTTGCCGACCCGGGCGAGGTGCCGCACGCAGTACCAGGCGGAGAGCCACGCGATGGGCAGAGCGGCCGCCTCGACCAGGCTCACACCGTCGGGCAGCGCCACCACCTGGGTGGCGGGCACCACGGCCGACTCGGCGTAGAAGCCAGGGGACTTCCCCGCGTCCAGGGCGACGACCCGCTGCCCGGCCTCAAGCCCTTCCACGCCCTCCCCCAGCTCGGCGATCACACCGGACGCCTCGGCGCCCGGAATCAGCGGGGGCTTGCCGGCGCGGTGATAGACACCGCGCCTGACGAGGGCGTCGGCGCGGTTCACGCCGGCCGCCGCGACCCGTAGGAGCACCTCCCCCGGTCCCGGCACCGGTTCCGGCACCTCGACCTCGACCAGCACCTCGGGCCCGCCGAACTCGTCGATCCGCACCGCACGCATACCCCACCCGCTCTCACACGTCGCTGACACCTCTTGAACAGGTGTCACCTTGCGACACTGGTTCAAGGGGTGTCAAGGTCTGGCCCCCTGCGGGTAGGCTCGGCGTCGTGACCACGACCAGCCCCGACCCCGATCTCGTCTTCCCGTTCATCGGGGGCCGCCCCTGCCTGAACTTCGTCGCCACGCTCGGCAAACGGCACGCCACGCCCAAGGAGCGGCTGCCGGACACCGCCGCCCTGGCGCGCTGGCTGACCCAGGCGGAGCTGGCCGCGGGCGAGGAGCCGGTGCGGGTGACCTCACGGGATCTCGCGGACGCCCGGCTGCTGCGCGAGGCCGTCCACCGTTTCGTGCGGGCCGCCATGGCGGGGCAGGGGCCGGACGCGGCCGATGTCGGGCTGATCAACGCCACGGCGGCGCGGCCGGACCTGGCACCCCAGTGGGGCGCGGTGCGCTGGACGGCGCGGCATCCCGCGCGGGCGGCCCTGGCCACCGTCGCGCGGGATGCCGTACTGCTGGCGAGCGGGCCGCTGATGGCGCGGGTCAAGGAGTGTGAGAACCCGGAGTGTTCCCTGCTGTTCCTCGACGACTCCCAGGCCCGGCGGCGGCGTTGGTGCTCGATGGAGCGGTGCGGCAACCTCGCGAAGATCGCCGGCTACCGGTCCCGCAGCCGGGCCGTGGGCAGCGCCTGACCTCGGGGTTTCAGGGCTTCCAGTGCGGGTCGCGGCCGAGGAAGGCGAGCAGGGACTCGGCGTGTCCCGCGCCTTCCGGGACCTGCCGTGCCGGGGCGAACACCTGGTAGGCGTCGCGGAGATGGTCCACGAGGTGGTCCGCGACCGGCCGGATGCCCTCGGCCAGCTCCTCCGGGAGCGGCAGGTCCTGGCCCGTCGCGACGGCGATGTCCCAGGCGTGCACGGCCGCGTCCATCGCGGCCGCCGCGGCGGCGAACGGCAGGGGCAGCGGGCCAAGGGGCGTGGGCACCGCCTCGCTGTCCGCGGGCAGCCCCGCGTAGGCGGCCGCCACCGCCCGCAGCACCTCGTCGAGCTGCGCCGACGGGTCCGCGGCGAGGGCGTCCTCGGGGTGGAAGGGATCGGAGTCGGGGCACCCGCCGGTGATCGCGAGACCGTAGCCCTGCTGGTCGATGCGCGCGTGGTTGAACACCTGGCGGGCCGTCCACTCGCTGCACGGCGTCGCCGCTCCCCACGCCACCGCCGGCACCCCCGCGACCACCTCACGGAGATAGTCGTGCGCACCTGTGAGAACCTCGAACCCTCGGGTGTCCGCCATCACCGGTCTCCCCTCTTGCCGCCGATCTGCTGTTGCCAACAATCTAGGCACCCTTGCGGACAGTTACGGTCCGCAATGAGTACGACCCCGCACATGTGGAAGAGGAACAGCCTGAGGATGCTGGATGTACGTGAGTGGATGACGCCCCTGCTGCGCTTCGTGAAGCGACGCAGAGACCCCGCGGTCGTCCACGCGGTGCGGTCCGCGGCCGCGGCGACGATCGCGTACGTCATCGCGCTGCGCCTGAGCCCGGAGCCGGCCCCGCTGACCGCGCCCCTGACCGCGCTGCTGGTCGTCCAGGTCACCCTCTACGCGACGCTCACCAACGGCATCCGCCGGGTCAACTCCGTGGTCGCCGGTGTGCTGGTCGCCATCGCCTTCAGCCTGCTGGTCGGACTGACCTGGTGGAGCCTCGGGCTGCTGATCCTGGCCTCGCTGGCGGTGGGGCATCTGGTGAAGGTCGACGAGTACGTGCCCGAGGTGGCGATCAGCGCGATGCTGGTCCTCGGGGTGACGACGGTCGGGGACACCGCGTGGGCGCGGGTGCTGGAGACGCTGATCGGGGCGGTCGTCGGCCTCGGCCTCAACCTGCTGTTCGCGCCACCGGTGTGGGTGGACGAGGCGGGCGAGTCGATCGAGGATCTGGCCCGCCGGGTACGCCAGTTGATGCTGCGCATGGGCGAGGAGGCCGCGGGCCGCACACCCGTGGAGCGCGCGCGGGAGCGGCTGCACGAGGCACGCCGGCTCGACCACGACATCGTCGAGGTGGACGCCGCCCTGAGGCAGGCCGAGGACAGCCTGCGGCTCAATCCGCGCGTCCGGGAGGGACTGCTGCACCGGGTGGTGCTGCGCACCGGCCTGGACACACTGGAGATCTGCACGGTCGTGCTGCGGGTCCTCGCCCGCACCTTCGCCGACCTCGCCAAGGAACGCGACCCCGAGCCCTTGTTCGGCGCGCAGTCGGGCGCCGCCGTGGACCAGTTGCTGTCCGAGATCGCGGACGCCATCGTCAGCTTCGCGGTGCTGGTCACCGCCCATGTCAGCCAGAGCGCCGAGTCGGCCGAGGAGCGGCTCGCCTCCGAGCTGCGGCAGGCCGCGGCCACCCGCGACAAGCTCGCCCAGCTGCTCCTGGAGGAGGTGCAGCGCGACGCCCGCCAGTGGCAGCTGCACGGGGCGGTGCTGACCGAGGTGAACCGCATCCTCGACGAGCTGGACACCGAGCACCGCTCGCGGCGGCTGCTGGAGGAGCTGGACCGCACCTCCCAGGAGCAGCGCGAGCGGCTGCCGCGGCTCACCAAGTTCCAGGAGCGTGTACGCAGGAACCGGCTCGCTCCCGCCAGGCGTTCCCGGTGAGATGACCGACAGGGGCGTGCGTGTGTTTGCGTACGGGACGCGGTTCGGGTCATGGTGGCCGACGACCGGGCAACCGACCTGAGGTGTGTGCATGGGCAGGGGCGACTGGAGCAGGCGTCGGTTCGTCGGCGCGCTCGCGGGGACGGCCACGGTGACGGTGCTTTCCTCGTGCGACGACGCCGGGCCCGAGACGGCCCGGACGCCTCGGGCCGTGGCTCCCGAGGCGGGTCCGAGCACCGCAGGCCCGTCGCCCTCCCCCACCCCGTCCGGCCCCCGCCCCCTGGCCCTCGGCACCTACACCTCCGTCGAGGACGGCGGCACCGGCATCGCCTTCGCCACCTACGACACCGAGACGGGCGAGGTGACCGGCGGCAGCACGCTCACCGGCGTCGGCGACCCGTCGTATCTCGCCCTGCACCCCGACGGGCGCACGCTGTACGCGGTGAACGAGCGCGAGAAGGGCGCCGTGACCGCCGTACGGCTCTCCGACCGGGCGGTGCTGGGCAGCCGGAGCACCGGTGGCGGGGCGCCCTGTCATCTGTCGGTGCATCCGGGCGGGCGCTGGCTGCTGAGCGCGAACTACGAGGACGGCAGTGTGGCCGTGCATCCTCTCGACGCCTCGGGGGCGATCGGCGAGCGCGCGGACCTCGTCACGCACTCCTCACCGGAACCGGGGCCGGGGCAGGAGGGCCCGCACGCCCACCAGTTCGTCACGAGCCCGGACGGCGGTCATCTCCTCGCCGTCGACCTGGGCACGGACACGGTCTACACGTACCGCCTCGACGAGCGGAGCGGACAGCTCACCCAGGTCGCGCAGGCCCGCACCCGGCCGGGGGCCGGGCCGCGGCACCTCACGTTCCATCCCGGCGGCCGGTACGCCTACCTCGCCAACGAGGCCGACAACACCGTCGCCGTCTGCGCCTACGACGTCGGCACCGGGCGTCTCACCATCGGCGGGGCGCAGTCCACGGGCACCGGCTCGGGGACCAGCTATCCGGCGCAGCTCGTGGTGACGCCGGACGGCCGGTACGCCTACCTCGCCAACCGGGGCCACAACAGCCTCACGCGCTACGCGGTGGAGGCGGACGGCGCCCGGCTCAGGCTGCTGGACACGGTGCCGGTGGCCGGTGACTTCCCGCGGCAGATCGCCCTGTCGCCGGACGGCACGCTGCTGTTCGCGGCGAACCAGCGGTCGGGCACGGTGAGCGTGTTCCGCGTGGACCCGGACAGCGGTCGGCTGCGGCTGGCGGGCAGGCCGTTCGCGTCACCCGTCGCCGTCTGTGCGCTGCCGCTGTAGCGCCCGCGGGCAGGAGGCCGAGGCGGCCTGGCCGAGCAGGACGTGCATGCGCTCGGTGAGCTGTCCGACGTCGTCGGCGGGCCGGTGGAAGGGCAGGCGTACGTCGCCGTGGGCCCGGACGCGTTCGATGCGCAGGGTCAGTCCGTGCCGGTCGATCGCGACGGGCTGGACCTTGACCGCGCCGTGCAGGCTGTCGGGTTCGACGAGCCGGGTGAGGCGCTCGACCGCGTCGGCGTGGCAGTCGGCGAGATGCGTCAGCAGGCGCGCCTCGGCTCCGGCCAGCGGGTCGGGTGCCGCGGCGGCGAACTCGTCGAGGCCGACGACGACGGCGCCGGACGGCTCCCGCAGGACGACCCGCGTCGCGGTGAACGCCAGCCGCTCGCCCTCGGGGGCGAACCAGCCGGCGAGCCACAGCCGGGCCCGGATACGGTTGCGCACGGGAACGGGCGAGACGTCGGCGAACTCCAGCACGGCGGACGGCTCTCCGCGCGGGGCGCAGATCGCGGCCGCGAGCAGCCCGCTGTCGTCGGGGACGTCGAGGTGCACCCGGCCGTCCTCGGCGACCGTGTGCGCGCCGACGAGTTCCTCGCGACCGCCGTCCGCGGTCACGGCGCACGACCACGCGGTGGCGAGCACCGAGCGCGCCCGCTCCGCCGCGGAAGGCGCGGCCGCCCAGCTGTGGCTGTCACCGATCCCAGCACCCATCCCAGACCTCCTTAGGTAAGCCTTGCCTAACCTATCGGAGTTCGGGGCGCACGCCAACCACCACCCCTGACCCTTCGCGAAAGTTCAGACGCCGAGGACGCCCAGCAGCGCGCGAGCACACAGGTCGCGCACCTGCTCCCGGGACAACTCCGAGCCCCGCAGCCACTCCAGACAGACCGCCGTGATGAAGGCCAGCCAGCCACGCACGGCAAGAGTGGTCTCGGGCCGCGCCTCGAAGCCGGCGCCGAACTCGGGGTCCGCGGCCAGCGCCGCCAGGATCTGGCGTTCCTGCGCGGCCAGGGCCTGCTGATACACCTTGCGCACGGCCTGGTCCCCGGCCGCGTCGGCCCGGTGGAAGGCGCGGAAGCCGTGCGCGTGGGCCTCGACGTACTCCAGGAACGTGTCGAGTCCCGCGGCCAGTTGCTCGCGCACCGGGACGCCGGGGACCGCCGCCGTCATGCGCAGCATCCGCCCGCTCTCGCGCTCGACGACCGCCGCGAAGAAATCCCGCTTGTTCGGGAAGTAGTGGTAGAGCAGCCCGCGTGAGACGCCGGCGATCTCGGCGACGCGCTCGATCCACACGTCGTCGTACGGGCTCTCCGAGAACAGCCGCGCACCGACGGCCAGGAGTTGCTCCCGGCGCTCCTCGGTGCTGAGCCGGCGGCGGGTGCGCTCCCCCTGGTTGGCGGCCATGACCGCACCTTATCCCGGCCGCGGTTCCTTTACTTGACGCCGGTTCAACAGCGGGACCAGACTTGAGCACGTTATTGAACCCACGTACAACACGCCCCAACCCGCCCCCGTACCAAGGGAGATCGCGTCATGGCGGAGAGCACCCAGGCGACGCTGCCGAAGGGGTTCCGCAGCGCCGAGCAGGGCTGGCCCGAGCTGCACCGCATCCCGCATCCGCCGCGCCGGCTGCCCCTCCTCGGCGATGTGCTCGGGGCGAACCGGCGCACCCCGCTCCAGGACTCCCTCAAGTACGCCCGTCAGCTGGGGCCGATCTACCGCCGCAAGGCCTTCGGCCGGGAGTTCGTGTTCGTCTGGGGCGCCGAGCTGGCCGCCGACCTCGCGGACGAGACGCGGTTCGCGAAGCATGTGGGGCTCGGGGTGGCCAATCTGCGGCCGGTCGCCGGGGACGGGCTGTTCACGGCGTACAACCACGAGCCGAACTGGCAGCTGGCGCACGACGTGCTCGCGCCCGGCTTCAGCCGGGAGGCGATGGAGGGCTACCACCCGATGATGCTGGCCGTGGCGGGGCAGCTCACGGACCACTGGGACGCGGAACTGGCGGCGGGCCGCACGGTGGACGTGCCCGGCGACATGACCAAGCTGACGCTGGAGACGATCGCGCGGACCGGTTTCGGCCACGACTTCGGCTCCTTCGAACGTTCGCGTCCGCATCCCTTCATCACGGCGATGGTGGGCACGCTGACCTATGCCCAGCGGCTCAACTCGGTTCCGTGGCCGGGGTTGTTGCGCCGGGCGGGGCGCCGGAACGAAGCCGACATCTCCTACCTGAACCGCACGGTCGACGACCTGGTGCGGGAGCGCCGGAAGGCCGACGGCGGCGACGGGGATCTCCTCGACCGGATGCTGGAGACCGCCCACCCGGAGACCGGGGAGCGGCTGTCCGCGGAGAACGTCCGCCGTCAGGTGATCACGTTCCTGGTGGCCGGGCACGAGACCACCTCGGGCGCGCTGTCCTTCGCCCTGCACTACCTCTCCCGCCACCCGGACGTCGCGGCGCGCGCCCGTGCGGAGGTGGACCGGGTGTGGGGCGACGCGGAGTCACCCGGCTACGACCAGGTGGCCCGTCTCCGCTACGTCCGCCGGGTGCTCGACGAGTCGCTGCGGCTGTGGCCGACGGCGCCGGCCTTCGCCCGCGAGGCCGTCGAGGACACGGTGCTGGCCGGGGAGCACCCGATGCGGCGCGGCGCGTGGACGCTCGTCCTCACGCCGATGCTGCACCGCGACCCCGAGGTCTGGGGCCCGGACGCCGAACGGTTCGACCCGGACCGCTTCGACCCGAAGGCGGTACGGCAGCGCGCCCCGCACACCTTCAAGCCGTTCGGCACGGGCGCCCGGGCCTGCATCGGCCGCCAGTTCGCCCTGCACGAGGCCACGCTGGTGCTGGGCCTGCTGCTGCGCCGCTACGACCTGCACGCCGACCCGGCCTACCGCCTGAGGGTGACCGAGCGGTTGACCTTGATGCCGGAGGGGTTGCGGCTGGGGTTGGAGCGGCGAGGGGCGGGGGTGCCGGTCGGCTCGGGGGTGGAGGCGGACGCGGGGGCCGAGGTCGCCTCGGGGGCCGGGGCGCGCTCAGGAGCTGAGGCGGGCTCGGCGGCTGAAGCGGGCTCGGGGGTCGAGACAGAGGTGGCGCCGGGGGCGGAGACGCGGTGCCCGGTGCACGGGGTCGGGGACTGAGTCCGCGGGCGCCACGGACGCCCGGCGGTCTTCGGGGGCAGGGAGCAGGCGGCCGCCACCCGACGCAGCTCAACCCAGCGGCCTTCGGAGCCGGACAGCAGGCCGCCACCAGCGGACGCAGTCACCCCAGCGGCCTTCAGAGCCGGACAACAGGGCCGCCGCCACCCGACGCAGCCCAACCCAACGGCCCTCGGAGCCGGACAGCAGGCCGCCGGCACCCGGCGCGGCTCAGCCCCCCGCCCAGTGCCCCGGGCGTGTGACCGTCGTCGGCAACCGGGTGCCCGCGCTGCCCCGCGCCGCGTTCACCTGGGGCTGGGTCAGGAAGAAGGCGTCGGTGAGGTCCGCGTCCGTGAGGTCGGTGTCGCGGAGGTCGGCGCCGATCAGGTCCGCGCCGCGCAGGTCGGCGCCGGTGAGGTCGGCGGCGATGAGGTAGGCGCCGCGGAGGTTCGCGCCGCGCAGGTCGGCGTTGCGGAGGCGGGCGCCCATGAGGTCCGCGCCCCGGCGGTCCTTCTTCTTGCCGCGGGTGCCGGCCCGGACGAGTTCGCTGGTCCGCAGCAGGAGCACGTTGATCTCCTGGCGGTGCGCGCCCACATCCAGGGCGCCCAACTCCTCGGGGGGCAGGAGCGTGAGTTCCTCCGTCCGCTCCAGCATGCGGCGCAGGTCGGCGTGGACCGGGCGGGCGGCGGGGAGGGTGAGCGCCTCCGTGAGATACCAGAGCAGTTCGTGCAGCTGGCGCACGACCGGGAAGACGTCGAACATACGGCGCGCATGCTCACGCCCGCCGGTCCGCCAGTCCGCGCCGCCGAAGGTCACCTGCGAGACCTTCTGCCCGGCGCCGAAGCAGTCGTAGACCGTACAGCCGGTGAAGCCCTGCTGCCGCAGTCGGGCGTGGATGCCGCACCGGTGGTCGTCCCGGAGGTTGGCGCAGGGCTTGCCGGCCGGCTTGTCGACGGCGAAGTCCGTCGAGGCCGTGAAGGGCAGGGCGACGCAGCACAGCCCGAAGCAGTTCCCGCAGTCCCCGCGCAGGGCTGTGTGATCTTGCATGTGTCCAGGATACGGAACGAGAACTCACCGGTGAATTTTCCCCGGTGTGGGGGTCTCCACATACACAGGAAAACAAACTCGGCTACCACTGAGGTGCAGCCGACGGAAGCAGGAGCCACCCCGCATCGAGGAGAGACATCATGTGCAGCCACCAGCCCGCATGCCCCACCGCCGAGAGCTCCGACCACCACGCCGCGGTGATCGTCTCGGCCCACCCCGAACAGGGCTGGAGCCTGCTGTGCAACGGCACCATCGTCTTCGACGACACCGGTGAACTCCTCCCGGACGGGCGGGCGGTGAGCCCACACCGCCCGGTCGGCGCGATGCTGGTGGCCGCCTGACTCAGCCCTCCGTGCCCGGGACGTCGAGGCGGGCGAGCCGCTCGGGGTCGGCCAGGATGTGCAGTTCGGTGATCCGGCCGTCCACGACGGTGACGCCCATGACCGAGAGCAGCTGCCCCTCCTGCGCGTTGAACACCCCGATCGCGCCGTTGACCAGCACCAGCTCCGCGTACTGCGCGAACTGCCGGAAGAGCACGGCCTGTTCGGCCACCGGCCTGGCTCCGCGCACCAGCTTGGACACCGCGGCCCCGCCGACCAGCGCACCGGAGTCGGCCCGCAGCACGACGTCCGGGTCCAGGACCGCGAGCAGGGCCTCGAAGTCCCCGCCGCGGGCGGCGCTCATGAAGGCCTCGACGACCTGCCGCTGCCGGCCGAGGTCGGGCTCGGCGGACGGGGTGGCGCCCTTGACCCGGCGCCGGGCGCGGCTGGCGAGCTGCCGGGTGGCGGCTGGACTCTTCTCCACGATCGCGGCGATGTCGTCGAACGGCACGGCGAACATGTCGTGCAGCACGAACGCGAGCCGTTCGGCCGGCTCCAGGGTCTCCAGGACCACGAGCAGGGCGAGGCCGACGGAGTCCGCCTGGAGCACCTCCTGCTCGGGGTCGATCCGCGACAGCGGGGTGAGCACCGGGTCGGGGACGAAGGTGTCGTCCAGCGGGTCCTCGCGGCGCGTGGTGCGGGAACGCAGCATGTCGAGGCAGACCCGGCCGACGACCGTGGTGAGCCAGCCGCCGAGGTTGCGAATGTCGTCCGCGTCGCTCCGGCCGAGCTTCAGCCAGGCCTCCTGCACGGCGTCCTCGGCCTCGGCGAGGGAGCCGAGCATGCGGTAGGCGACCGCCTTGAGATGCGGCCGGTGCTCTTCGAAGCGGTCCGCCAGGACGTCGGTGTCGGTCATGTTCTCCCCCGTTGTCGTCGTCACGTCGTCATCTGCTGAACAGTTCGAAGGCCACGGCCGGTGTCCCGCCGAAGCGTTCCGCCGTCTGCTCCGCGACGCCGGTGAGGAATCCGCGGACGTATGTCTCCGGGTCCTCGTCCGTCAACGCCTCGATGTACGCGCGGTGTTCGAGGAGCGAGTGCACCGCGCGTTCCAGACCGGGCGTCGCGTCCACGGCGTGGGTGGGCGAGGACGAGCCGGCCACGGCCACCCAGCGGACGCCGTTCCAGGGCTCCAGGCCCTGTTCCACCAGTTCCGGGAAGATCCAGCGGTTGCCCGCGTCGCCGGCCGCGTCGAGGGTGGCCCGGCCCACCGCGACATGGTCGGGGGTGTTCCAGGCGGTGCCGCCCCAGGTGTCGCGGTGGTTGAGGGTGATCACCAGCTCCGGCCGGTGCCGGCGGATCGCGGCGGCGATGTCCCGGCGCAGCGCGGTGCCGTACTCGATCACGCCGTCCCGGTGGTCCAGGAATTCCACGGCCGACACTCCCACGACCGCGGCACTGGCCCGCTGCTCCTGCTCGCGCAGCGGGCCGCACTTCGCCGGCTCCAGGGTGTCGATCCCCGCCTCGCCGCGGCTCGCCAGGACGTAGGCGACCGCGCGTCCCGCGTCGGTCCAGGCGGCGATCGCGGCCGAGCAGCCGTACTCCAGATCGTCCGGATGGGCCACCACGGCGAGGGCGCGCTGCCAGTCCTCGGGCATGGGCTGAAGCTGAATGATCGTCGGCTCGGTCATGCCCGCACAGTAACGTCACACCTCGTCGCGCGTCAGCGCCAGCAGCCGGTCGAGGACGCGCGGGCCGCCGGCCCGGACGCCGTCGTGCTCGAACTCGTCGGTGACCCAGGTGCGCAGGCCTCGGATGGTGCGGGCGGTCCGGAGGGAGTGGGTCGTGTCGACGTACATGTCGTCGTGGTAGACCGCCGCGGCGACCGGAACCTCGTTGGCGGCGAGGCGGGCGCTGTCGTAGAGCGGCTTCCAGTCGGTGCGGGCGGCGAGGAGTTCGGCGGTCTCCCGCAGGGGGCGCAGGGCCGGGTCCGTCTCGAACATCCAGGGGTGGATCGACTCGCCGGTGAACAGCAGCGGTCCGTCGCCGGTGAGCGTCTTGGCCGCGTCGAACTGCGGGAACTCGGCGCGGACGCGTTCCGCGGACCAGGCGGTGGGGCGGTCGTTCTGGCCGTAGATCGCCTCGTGGATGAGGGCGTACAGGGGGTGTCCGGCGTACGACAGGAGGGCCTGGACCTCTTCCTGGAAGGCGTCGGAGAGCGCCGGGCCCTGCAGGGTGGGCACGAAGGCGTCTTCCAGGAGGAAGTGCAGACGGTGGCTGCCCTCGCCGCCGCCGAGGACGATGCCGAGGGACTGGAAGGCCTCGACGGTGAGACGGTAGCCGTTGGGGAGGACCACCTCGTGGCTGAGGAGGTGGTCGGCGATACGGCGGGCGCGCTCGACGTCCTGGGGGTAACGGGCGTAGTGGGCGGCGACCTTGCGTTCGATGCGCGGGTAGGCCGCCCGGTAGACGTCGTCGGCGTGGGCGTCGAGGGAGGGCAGGCCGCCGGTGATCACGGCGGCGCTGAGGCCCTCGGGGGCGGTGGAGAGGTAGTTGACCGCGCAGAAGCCGCCGAAGCTCTGGCCGAGGACGGTCCAGGGGGCGCCGCCGGTGAGCTGCGGGCGGATGGTCTCGCAGTCACGGACGATCGAGTCGGAGCGGAAATGCGTGAGGTAGTCGGCCTGTTCGGCGGCGCCGCCGCGCAGCGGGAGCGTCTGCCGGTTGGCGGGCGTGGAGTGGCCGGTGCCGCGCTGGTCGAGCAGGAGGACCCGGTACTCCTTCAGGGCGCGGCCGAGCCAGGCCGGCCTGCCGACGAAACGGTTGGCGCCGAAGCCCGGGCCGCCCTGGAGGTAGACCAGCCACGGCAGGTCCTGCCGCGCCTTGTCACCGGCGACCACCTCACGGGCGTAGAGCTCGATCGTCTCCCCGTCCGGGGTGTCGTGGTCGAGCGGCACGGTGAAGTGGTGATCGGTGAGGACGACGCCGGGCTGGCGGTAGGTCGCGGTCAACGGGGCTCCCGGGACGGACGGATGTGCGGACGCGTCCCAGTTCAGCACATGTCCGTCCGATATCCGATGCCTGGGATCATGAAATCGGACTGAACGGCGGATCAGCGGGCGGAGAGGCTGGAGCGGCGTACGACCAGTTCGGGCTGGAGCACCACCCGGCGGTGCTCGTGCCGGCGCGGGGCGGTCTCCGCCTCCGTCTCCTCCAGCAGCAGTTCGGCGGCCAGGGCGCCCATGGTGACGGCGGGCTGGCGGACCGAGGTGAGCGGGACGGCCGCGGCGGCGGCGAACTCGATGTCGTCGTAGCCGACGATGGCGAGGTCGTCGGGGACGTTGATCCCGGCCGCGTACATGGCCTGGAGGACGCCCAGGGCGAGCAGGTCGTTGGCGCAGAAGACGGCGGTGGGGCGGTCGGCGAGGCCGAGCAGGCGGGCGCCGGCGTCCCGTCCCGCGGCGACGTCGAGGCGCTCGGTGGGCAGTTCGCGCAGCACGTCGGGGCTCAGGCCGGCCTCGGCGAGGGCGTTGAGGGCGCCGGTGCGGCGGTCGCGGACCTGGTTGAAGCCGGGCGGACCGCTGACGTACGCGATGCTGCGGTGTCCGGCGTCGATGAGATGCCGTACGGCCAGCGCGCCGCCGGCGACGTCGTCGACGGAGACCGAGCACTCCGTGGTGCCCTCGGCGACCCGGTCGACGAGCACGAAGGGGATGCCGTGGCGGCGGAAGCTCTGGATGTTGCGGCCGGTCGCGTCGGCCGGGGTCAGCAGCACGCCGCGGACCCGCTGCTCGGCGAAGAGCGACAGATACTCGGCCTCCTCCCCCGGGCTCTCCGCGCTGTTGCAGACCATCACGCCGAGCCCGGCGTCCCGCGCGGCCCGTTCGGCGCCGCGGGCGACGTCGACGAAGAAGGGGTTGCCCATGTCGAGGACGAGCAGCCCCATGATCCGGCTGCGCCCGGCGCGCAGCTGGCGGGCGGACTCGCTGCGGACGTAGCCGAGCCGGTCGATCGCGGAGAGCACTCGCGCGCGTGTCTCGGTCGCGACGGAGTCCGGGCGGTTGATGACGTTGGAGACCGTGCCCACCGACACTCCGGCGGCGCGGGCCACGTCCTTGATACCCACCGACTGGGCCATCGGACAGGAACCTCCAGGTGAAAGAGGGGCGGCGGGCAGGCCATCACATTACCGGCACTCCACCCCGAAGCGATCCCGGTCAGGCGGGCAGCGCGAAGTCGACGACATGGAGCGCCGACGGCGTCGTACCGCTGGACTTCTCCTGGTACATCACCGACAGGACGTCGTCCTGGGCGATGCGCGTCTCGTCGATCACGACCTCGCCGAAGGCGTTGAGGCCGCTGCCGTCGTACAGGAGCGTCCAGTCGGTGTGGCCGGACGCCTTGGAGGCGCCGGCGATCCGGCCGAACGGGAGGATCGCGTAGGCGTTGTCGTACTTGTCCAGGACCAGCTTGGTGCGCTGGCTGGAATTGAGGGGGACCGGGATCTCGGTCTTCTGCCAGGTCCCCGAGGAGTTCTTGCGGACGTGGAAGGCGCGGCCGTTCGCTGTGCGGTCGGCCACGTAGTTGGTGGTGCACTGGCCGAAGCGGCCGGGGACGTAGCTGATGATCGCGTGCGGCAGGCCGGCGGAGTCGGTGAACTGGCTCTCCTGGTTCATCAGGGAGTGGTCCGGGTTCAGCGCGTCGATGACCAGGCCGGGGTCGGTGACGGCAACCTTGTCGGAGCCGCCGGTGGTGCCGACGACGGTGCCCGCGTTGTTGCGCCAGGTGCGGCCGCGGTCGTCGGACCAGACGTAGCCGGTGTCGTGGTTGGTGATGCCGCCGGAGGAGCACATGACGGCGCCGTTCTGCTCGCGCCAGGTGAAGAAGGCGTGCAGTCGGCCGTTCCTGTCGTAGTCGATGCCGTGCAGGTACATGTTGCGGGCCGTCGAGGAGCCGTGCTCGCTGGTGTACGTGCCGGTGGAGCTCGACCACTCCCCGAGGGCGGTCCAGGTCGAACCGTCGTACTCGGCGAGCGCGTTGCGGCCGTTGCCGGAGATCGCGACGCGGTAGCTGAGCTGCAGCTTGCCCTCGGGGGTGGAGACGAACTGCGGGTAGGTGAACTGCGACGTGAGGGCAAGGCCGTCCAGCGTGGACTGGGGAGCGCCGAAGCGGGCCGCCGTCCAGCTGAGTCCGGCCGGATTGTCCAGGAGCCCGGCGACCGACTTGACGTAGGTGAAGCCGTCGCTGTGCGAGTCCATGTTGAGGTGGAGCCGGCCGTCGGTCCTGGAGACGCCCGTGGAGATGACGTTGTGGGAGTCGTCGGCCTTGAGCGTGTGGCCGACCCGGACCGTGGACCAGGTGCCGCCGCCGAGGGCGCGACGGCCGACGACGGCGTTCCTGTCGGCCGTGTACCAGACGGCGTACTGGTAGCCCTTGTAGGTCAGCAGGCCGTTCTTCTGGAACGAGTTGTTGTTGACCAGGCCGTCGTAGGAGACGAAGAAGACGGCCTGGCTGTCGAGGGTGGTGGTGCCCGTCAGGGTGACGGAGGGGCCGGGGACGGCGGCCCGCGCGATGCCCGGTGTTGCCACGGCGGCCAGTATCGCGGACGCGAGGACGGTACGTCTCTTCATGGAGGCGGCTCCTGAGGGGGAGGTCAGGCGAGGTGGAACACTTCGGTGAGCGGTTTCATGGCCTCGTCGGGGCGGGCGCCGTCCAGCGACTCGAAGAACGGCGCCATCTCCTTCTGCCAGCGGGCGTTGACCTCGGTGGCCTCCATGCCGGCCTGGGCAGCGGCGAAGTCCTCGGTCTCCAAGTAGCCGACCAGCAGGCCGTCCTCTCTGAGGAAGAGCGAGTAGTTGTGCCAGCCGGTGGCCGAGAGCGCGTCCAGCATCTCCGGCCACACGGCGGCGTGCCGCTCGCGGTACTCGTCCAGGCGGTCCGCACGGACCTTCAGAAGGAAGCACACGCGCTGCATCAACGACCCTCCAGGGCCTAGAAGTTGAACTGGTCGATGTTCTTGGCGTCGAACACGGTCGGCTTGCCGAGGTTGATCACGCCGTCCTTGCCGATGGTGTACGTGGTGTCGCCGGCCTTGAAGGTCTCGCCCTCCTTGCCGGTGATCTGGCCGGACGCCAGGGCGACGGCGGTGCGGGCGGCGAGGTCGCCGAGCTTCGCCGGGTCCCACAGCTCGAACGCCTCGACGGTGCCGTTCTTGACGTACTTGCGCATGTCGTTGGGGGTGCCGAGGCCGGTCAGCTTGACCTTGCCCTTGTACTTGGAGCCCGACAGGTACTGGGCGGCGGCCTTGATGCCGACGGTGGTCGGGGAGATGATCCCCTTCAGGTTCGGGTACTGCTGGAGCAGGCCCTGGGTCTGCTGGAAGGACTTCTGGGCGTCGTCGTCGCCGTAGGCGACCTTGACGAGCTTGATGTCCTTGTACTTCGGGTCCTTCAGCTCCTCCTTCATGAAGTCGATCCAGACGTTCTGGTTCGTCGCGGTCTGCGCGGCCGACAGGATCGCGATCTCGCCCTTGTAGCCGATCTGCTCGGCGAGCAGCTGCACCTCGGTGCGGCCGAGGTCCTCGGCGGAGGCCTGCGAGACGAAGGCGTTACGGCAGTCGGGCTTGGTGTCGGAGTCGTAGGTGACGACCTTGATGTCGTTCTTCATGGCCTGCTTGGTCGCGGTGCACAGGGCGCCCGGGTCCTGCGCGGAGATGGCCATCGCGTCGACCTGCTGCTGGGTGAGCGTGTTGACGTACGACACCTGGCCGGCGGTGTCGGTGGCGTTGGAGGGGCCGACCTCCTTGTAGCTGGAGCCCAGCTCCTTCAGGGCCGCCTCGCCGCCCTTGTCGGCGGAGGTGAAGTAGGGGTTGTTGACCTGCTTGGGCAGGAAGCCGACGGTCAGGCCCTTCTTGGTGGCCGCGTTCGGGTCGGCCTTGGCGGTGGTGGCCGCGGAGGCGCCTTCGTTCTCCACGTCCTTCTTGGTGGTGCCGCCACAGGCGGTGAGCGCGAGGGCGAGAGAGGTCCCGGCGGCGAGGACCGCGGAGACACGGCGGAGGGATGACTTGCGCATGGCGGGGATTCCTTTGAAAGAAGGATGAGTGGAGGTACCTAGGGGCGCGGGGAACTGCGCGACCAGCCACAGCGAACCCGCAGCGTCAAACGGCGTTAAGACGTGAGCCTTCGTGCCCTAGCGATCGCAATCTGCCGAGCTACACGCGGCCCGAGCACCGACAGCACCAGCAGGACACCGGTGACGACGATCTGCGACTGCGCCGAAACGTCCTGGAGGCTCATCACGTTCTGAAGCGCCCCCAGCAGGAACACCCCAGCAATGGCCCCACCGAGCGTCCCCTTGCCCCCGTCAAAATCGATGCCACCGAGCAACACCGCCGCGATGACGGACAGTTCAAGCCCGGTCGCGTTGTCATACCGAGCGGACGCGTAGTGCAGCGCCCAGAAGACGCCGGTGAGCGAGGCCATCAGGCCCGTCACCGTGAACAGGACGAGCTTCTGCCGCTTGACGCGGATGCCGGCGAACCGCGCGGCCTCCTCGCTCGCGCCGATCGCGAACGTGGCCCGCCCGAACGCCGTGGCGTGCAGCACGATCACGGCGATCACGAGCAGCACGAGGAAGGGCACGAAGGCCTGCGGGACGAACGTGTCGCCGATCCGGCCGGCCGCGAAGTCCAGGTACTGGGTGGGGAAGTCGGTCACCGAGTCGGAGCCGAGCACGATCTGTGCGATGCCCCGGTAGGCGGCGAGGGTGCCGATGGTGACGGCGAGGGAGGGCAGCCCGAGCCGGGTGACGAGCAGGCCGTTGACGAGGCCACAGACCACGCCGAGCAGCAGGCAGACCGGGATGATCGTCTCGATCGTCATGCCCTGGTTCCACAGGTGGCCCATCACGGCGCCGGAGAGTCCGGCGGTGGAGGCGACGGAGAGATCGATCTCGCCCGAGACGACCAGCAGGGTCATCGGGAGGGCGACCAGGGCGATCGGAAGGGTGTTGCCGATCAGGAACGACAGGTTGAGCGCGTTCCCGAAACCGTCGACCGTTGCGAAGGACAGCAGGAGCACGACGATCAGAACGGCGCCGACGACCGTGTCCCAGCGGACGGCTCGCGTCAGAGACTCAGACATGGCGGGCGTTCCTGTTCTTCGAGGTCGTCTTCTTCAGGGCCGTCTTCTTCAGGGCCGAGGCCACCCGCAGCGCGACGATCCGGTCGACCGCGATGGCGAGGATGAGCAGGATGCCGTTGATGGCGAGCACCCACACGGAGCTGACGCCGAGCGCGGGCAGCATGCTGTTGATGGAGGTCAGCAACATGGCGCCGAGGGCCGCTCCGTAGACGCTGCCGGAGCCGCCGGTGAAGACGACGCCGCCGACCACGACCGCGCTGACGACGGTCATCTCGTAGCCGGTGCCGGTGCCGGAGTCGACGTTGCCGAACCGGGCAAGGTAGAGCGCACCGGCGAGTCCGGCGAGGGCCCCGCAGCAGGTGTAGGCCGTCAGGATCCGTTTGCGCACCGGGATGCCCGCGAGGCGCGCGGCCTCGGGGTTGGAGCCGAGGGCGTACAGCTCGCGGCCGCTGCCGAAGTGCTTGAGGTAGTAGGCGGTGACCACCAGCACGGCCAGCGCGATGAGCGCGAGATACGGCACGGCGGAGACACCGCCGGAGCCGAAGTCGATGAACCCGTCGGGGAGGCCCGCGGCGGTGATCTGCCGGGAGCCGACCCAGATGGAGTCGATGCCGCGGACGATGTACATCGTGCCGAGGGTGACGACGAGCGCGGGTACCTGGCCGAAGCTGACCAGCAGGCCGTTGAGCAAGCCGAAGCCGATGCCCAGCAGCACCGCGAGCAGCACGGCCACCCCGGCGTTGCCGCCGTCCTGGAGATGGACGCCGGCCGCGAAGGCGCTGATCCCGAGGGTGGAGCCGACCGACAGGTCGACGTTCCGGGTGATGACGACCAGCGACTGGCCGGTGGCGACCAGCACCAGGATCGTCGCGTTGAGCAGCAGGTCCTTGATGCCCTGTTCGGACAGGAACTCGCTGTTGCCGGCCTGGGTGATGGCGATCATCACCAGGAAGACGACCAGGATGGCGAGTTCGCGCATCTTGAAGACGCGGTCGACGAGCCGGGTGCCGCTGGACTTGGGCACCCCGGTGGTCGAAGCGGGGTTGGGTGCGGTCACCGTCATGCGGCCGCCCTCCCCGTGGCTGCTGCCATCACGGTTTCCTCGGTTGCTTCGGAGCGCGGGATCTCGGCGGTGAGCCGGCCCTCGTGCATCACGAGCACGCGGTCGGCCATGCCGAGGATCTCGGGCAGGTCGGAGGAGATCATCAGTACGGCGACGCCGTCGGCGGCGAGTTCGCCGAGCAGCCGGTGCACCTCGGCCTTGGTGCCGACGTCGATGCCGCGGGTGGGCTCGTCGACGATCAGCACCTTGGGGCCGGTGGCGAGCCACTTGGCGAGGACGACCTTCTGCTGGTTGCCGCCGGACAGGGTGTTGACCGTGTCGGCGATGCGGGCGTACTTGACCTGGAGCTTGACGGCCCAGTCGAGGGACCGGCTGCGCTCGGCGCCGCGGTCCATCAGGCCGGCCTTCACGGTCGTACGAAGTCCGGTGAGGCCGATGTTGCGCTCGATGGACATGTCCATCACCAGGCCCTGGGCGCGCCGGTCCTCGGGGACGAGGGCGAGGCCCGCGGCCATGGCGGCGGAGGGGGCGCCGTTGGTCAGTGGCCTGCCGTCCACGGAGACATCGCCCGCGTCCCAGCGGTCGATGCCGAAGACGGTCCGGGCGACCTCGGTGCGGCCGGCGCCGACGAGGCCGGCGAGGCCGACGATCTCACCGCGCCGCACCTGGAAGGAGACGTCGGTGAAGACACCCTCCCGGGTCAGGCGGTTCACCGTCAGGGCGACCTCGCCGGGGCGTACCTCCTGCTTCGGGTACAGCTCGTCGAGGTCGCGGCCGACCATGCGGCGCACGAGGTCGTCCTCGGTCATGCCGTCGATGGGCTCGCTGGAGATCCAGGCGCCGTCGCGGAGCGTGGTGACCCGTTGGCAGATCTGGAAGATCTCCTCCAGGCGGTGCGAGATGAACAGGACGGCCGCGCCCTGTTCGCGCAGGGTGCGCACGACGCCGAACAGGCGGGCCACCTCGCTGCCGGTGAGGGCGGCGGTCGGCTCGTCCATGATCAGGACGCGGGCCTCGAAGGAGAGCGCCTTGGCGATCTCGACGATCTGCTGGTCCGCGATGGACAGGCCTCGTGCGGGGCGGTCGGGGTCGAGCTCGACGCCGAGACGCCGCATCAGGGCGGCGGTGGCCGCGTGGGTGGCCTTGTGGTCGATCCGGCCGAGGGCCTTCCGGGGCTGACGTCCCATGAAGATGTTCTCGGCGATCGAGAGGTCGGGGAAGAGCGTGGGCTCCTGGTAGATCACGGCGATACCGGCGTCGCGGGCGTCGCCGGGGCCGTGGAAGACGACGGGCTCGCCGTCGAGGAGTACCTGACCGGCGTCCGGTCGGTGCACCCCGGCGAGGGTCTTGATGAGAGTCGACTTGCCCGCGCCGTTCTCGCCGGCGAGGGCGTGGACCTCGCCGGGCAACAGCTCCAGGGAGACGTCCCGCAGGGCGCGTACGGCTCCGAAGGACTTCGAGATGTCCTTGAGCGCCAGCACCGGGGCCGGTCCCGCATCGGACGGGTGGGTCATGAGGGGCTCCTCGACAACGCCCGGGGACTGCCCTCACGGCGCCGTGAAAGGTTTCAACTTGGTTGCCGGGACGTTAGACACGGCGCCCACATCGCGTCAATGGGTTCGTGTCGAAAAAATTTCGAGACTCATAGGTCGCGGCCGAGTCACGAGCAACAGCCTTGGTCGCAGGGCTTGACACCCCACCGGGCGCCTCATACTTTCGCGTCTTGAATCGTTTCACAGTGAACCGGTTCGGAAACCCTTCGGACCCGACGTCACAGGAGCCCTCAAGTGACCGAGCTCGCCGCGGTGAAGGCCGCGCTCAAGACCCAGGCAGTCGAGACGCCGTCGTGGGCGTACGGGAACTCGGGAACGCGCTTCAAGGTGTTCGCGCAACAGGGCGTCCCGCGTGATCCCTGGGAGAAGCTCGACGACGCCGCGCAGGTGCACGCCTTCACCGGGGTCGCGCCGACCGTGGCGCTGCACATCCCGTGGGACAAGGTGGAGGACTATGCGGCGCTGGCGAAGCACGCGCAGGAGCGCGGGGTGAAGCTCGGCGCGATCAACTCCAACACCTTCCAGGACGACGACTACAAGCTGGGCAGCATCTGCCACCCGGATGCGGCGGTGCGCCGTAAGGCCGTCGATCACCTGTTGGAGTGCGTCGACATCATGGACGCGACCGGGTCGAAGGACCTGAAGCTGTGGTTCGCCGACGGCACGAACTATCCGGGGCAGGACGACATCCGGTCCCGGCAGGACCGGCTCGCCGAGGGCCTCGCCGAGGTGTACGAGCGGCTGGGTGACGGGCAGCGGATGCTGCTGGAGTACAAGTTCTTCGAGCCGGCCTTCTACTCGACGGACGTGCCGGACTGGGGGACGGCGTACGCCCACTGCCTCAAGCTCGGGGAGAAGGCGCAGGTCGTGGTCGACACGGGCCATCACGCGCCGGGGACCAACATCGAGTTCATCGTCGCGACGCTGCTGCGGGAGAACAAGCTCGGTGGGTTCGACTTCAACTCGCGGTTCTACGCGGACGACGACCTCATGGTCGGGGCCGCCGATCCGTTCCAGCTGTTCCGGATCATGTACGAGGTGGTGCGCGGGGGTGGGTTCACGCCCGGGGTCGCGTTCATGCTCGACCAGTGCCACAACATCGAGGCGAAGATTCCGGCGATCATCCGGTCGGTGATGAACGTGCAGGAGGCCACGGCGAAGGCGTTGCTGGTCGACCGGGATGCGTTGTCTGCTGCGCAGGCTTCGGGGGATGTGCTTGAGGCCAACGCCGTGATCATGGATGCGTACAACACGGATGTGCGACCGCTTCTGCGGGAGGTGCGGGAGGAATTGGGGTTGGATGCCGACCCCATTGCTGCGTACCGGCGATCCGGGTGGGCCGAGAAGATCGTGGCTGAGCGAGTGGGTGGGCAGCAGGCCGGGTGGGGGGCGTAAACGTCTGCCGGGTTCTGTCGTATGCGGGGTGCGGGCCGGTTCGTGGCTGGTCGCGCAGTTCCCCGCGCCCCTTGGAAACGCATCCCCTCTTTAAAAGGATCTGGAAGTCATGGCAATCCATCCCGAAGCTGCTGCCCTCCTCTCCCGCTCCCACCGGCTCGGTGCCGACCCCCGTAACACCAACTACGCCGGTGGCAACGCGTCGGCGAAAGGTATCGACAGTGATCCCGTCACCGGGGGTGATGTGGAGCTGATGTGGGTCAAGGGGTCCGGTGGGGATCTCGGGACGCTGACCGAGGCGGGGCTTGCCGTGTTGCGGCTGGATCGGCTGCGGGCGCTCGTCGATGTCTACCCGGGTGTCGAGCGCGAGGACGAGATGGTCGCCGCGTTCGACTACTGCCTGCACGGCAAGGGCGGGGCCGCTCCCTCCATCGACACCGCGATGCACGGACTCGTCGACGCCGCGCACGTCGATCATCTGCACCCGGACTCCGGGATCGCGCTGGCCTGTGCGGCGGACGGCGAGAAGCTGACCGCCGAGTGCTTCGGCGACACCGTGGCCTGGGTGCCGTGGCGGCGGCCCGGGTTCCAGCTGGGGCTGGACATCGCCGCGATCAAGGAGGCCAACCCACAGGCGATCGGTGTCGTCCTGGGCGGGCACGGCATCACGGCGTGGGGCGCCACCGCCGAGGAGTGCGAGCGGAACTCGCTGCACATCATCCGGACGGCCGAGAAGTTTCTGGAGGAACGCGGCAAGGCCGAGCCCTTCGGGCCGGTGATCGAGGGGTACGAGGCTCTCGGCGAGCGTGAGCGACGCCAGCGGGCCGCCGCGCTGGCTCCCCACGTACGGGCCATCGCCTCGCAGGACCGGCCCCAGGTCGGGCACTTCAACGACTCGGACGTGGTGCTGGAGTTCCTGGCCCGTGCCGAGCACCCGCGGCTCGCCGCGCTGGGCACCTCCTGCCCTGACCACTTCCTGCGCACCAAGGTGGCCCCGCTCGTCCTCGACCTGCCTCCGACGGCTCCCCTGGAGGAGGTCGTCGCGCGGCTCGGCGAACTGCACGCCGCCTACCGTGAGGAGTACGCCGCCTACTACCAGCGGCACGCGCTGCCCGACTCCCCCGCGATGCGCGGTGCGGACCCGGCGATCGTGCTGATCCCGGGGGTCGGGATGTTCTCCTTCGGGAAGGACAAGCAGACCGCCCGGGTCGCCGGCGAGTTCTACGTCAACGCGATCAATGTGATGCGGGGCGCCGAGGCCGTGTCGTCGTACGCGCCGATCGAGGAGTCCGAGAAGTTCCGCATCGAGTACTGGGCCCTTGAGGAGGCCAAGCTCCAGCGGATGCCGAAGCCGAAGCCGCTGGCCACCCGGGTCGCGCTGGTGACGGGTGCGGGCAGCGGGATCGGCAAGGCGATCGCGCAGCGGCTGGTCGCCGAGGGTGCGTGCGTCGTCATCGCCGATCTCCATGCCGAGAACGCCGCTGCCGTCGCCGAGGAACTCGGTGGGCCCGACAAGGCCGTCGCCGTCACCGTCGACGTGACCTCCGAGGAGCAGATCGCCGACGCCTTCAAGGCGGCCGTGCTCGCCTTCGGCGGGGTGGACCTGGTCGTCAACAACGCCGGGATCTCCATCTCCAAGCCGCTGCTGGAGACGTCGAGCAAGGACTGGGACCTCCAGCACGACATCATGGCCCGTGGCTCCTTCCTCGTCTCCCGCGAGGCGGCCCGGGTGATGATCGCGCAGCGACTGGGCGGCGACATCGTCTACATCGCCTCCAAGAACGCCGTGTTCGCCGGTCCCAACAACATCGCCTACTCCGCCACCAAGGCCGACCAGGCCCACCAAGTGCGTCTGCTGGCGGCCGAGTTGGGTGAGCACGGCATTCGCGTCAACGGCGTCAACCCGGACGGTGTGGTGCGCGGTTCCGGGATCTTCGCCGGTGGCTGGGGTGCCCAGCGGGCGGCCGTGTACGGCGTGGCGGAGGAGAAGCTGGGCGAGTTCTACGCGCAGCGGACCATCCTCAAGCGCGAGGTGCTGCCGGAGCACGTCGCCAACGCGGTCTTCGCGCTGACCGGTGGGGAGTTGACCCACACCACCGGTCTGCATGTCCCCGTCGACGCCGGCGTCGCGGCCGCCTTCCTGCGGTGAGCGCGCTCGTGAAGTCGTACGCCGCGGTCGACCTCGGCGCGTCCAGCGGGCGTGTCATGGTCGGCCGCGTCGGCCCCGACAGCGTGGAGCTGGCCGAGGCGCACCGATTCGCGAACCGGCCGGTGCGGGTTCCGGAGGGGCTGCGCTGGGACGTTCTCTCGTTGTACGCCGGGGTGTTGGACGGGCTGAGAGCGGCAGGGCAGGTGGACTCCGTCGGCATCGACAGCTGGGCCGTGGACTACGGCCTGCTGGACGCCGACGGGGCGCTGCTCGGCAACCCGGTGCACTATCGCGACTCCCGTACCGAGGGTGTCGCGGAGAAGGTGTGGGCGACCGTGCCGGCGGCGGAGCTGTACGCCGCGACCGGTTTGCAGTACGCGCCGTTCAACACGCTGTACCAGCTGACGGCCGATCATCTCGCGGGTGCCGAGCGCCTGTTGATGATCCCTGATCTGCTGACGTACTGGCTCACCGGCGAGCAGGGCACCGAACTCACCAACGCCTCCACCACCCAGCTCATCGATCCCCGGACGCGCGAGTGGTCGTACGACATCGCCTCCCGGCTGGGGATCGACCTCGGGCTGTTCGCGCCGCTGCGGCGGCCCGGTGACCCTGCCGGGGTGCTGCGGCCCGAGGTGCTGGAGGAGACGGGGCTGCGCGGGCCGGTGCCGGTGACGACCGTCGGTTCGCACGACACCGCGTCCGCGGTGGCCGCCGTCCCGGCCACGGCCGGCGAACGGTTCGCGTACATCTGCACCGGCACCTGGTCGCTGGCGGGGCTCGAACTCGACGCCCCCGTACTGACGGAGGAGAGCCGGGCCGCCAACTTCACCAATGAGCTGGGGCTCGACGGTACGGTCCGTTATCTGCGCAACATCATGGGGCTGTGGCTGCTCCAGGAGTGTGTACGGGCCTGGGGCGAGCCGGAGTTGGGGGCGCTGCTCCTCGACGCGGCGAAGGCGCCGGCGCTGCGGTCGGTGGTGGACGCCTCCGATCCGGTGTTCCTTGCGCCGGGCCGGATGCCGGAGCGTATCGCCGAGGCGTGCCGTGCCTCGGGGCAGCCGGTGCCCCGGACGCCCGGGGAGATCACGCGCTGCATCCTCGACTCGCTGGCGCTCGCGCACCGCAAGGCGATCGAGGAGGCCGGGCGGCTTGCCGACCGTCCCGTCGACGTCGTGCACATCGTCGGCGGCGGCACCCGCAACGCGCTGCTGTGCCGGCTGACCGCCGACGCCTGTGGGCTGCCGGTGGTGGCGGGTCCGACGGAGGCCGCGGCCCTCGGGAACGTGCTGGTCCAGGCACGGACGCACGGGCTGGTCGGCGACCTCGCGGACGGGCGGGCGCTGCTCACCCGTACCCAGCCGCTGACCCGGTACGAGCCCCAGGGTGACACGGCGCCGTGGCGCGCGGCGGAGGCCCGGCTCGCCACAGGGTGAGCGGGGGTCTCCCCTCGGCGACGAGTCCGCATTACCCTGCACTCATCCGATGATCGATCACAAGGAGCCGCGATGCGTGTCGCCCTGTTCCTGACCTGTGTCAACGACACGCTCTATCCGGACACCGGCCGCGCCGTGGTGAAACTGCTGACCAGGCTGGGCGTCGAGGTCGATTTCCCGATGGCCCAGACCTGCTGCGGGCAGGCTCACTACAACACCGGCTATCGCCATGAGACGGAGCCGATGGCCCGGCATTTCTCCGATGTCTTCGGGGAGTACGAGGCGATCGTCACGCCGTCCGGTTCGTGCGGGGCGATGGTGCGGGAGCTGTATCCGCGGCTGGGCGAGCGGGCGCGGGCGGAGGGGCGTGGGGACGGGCTCGCGACCGCGCTGGCGCCCGTGGTGCCGAAGACGTACGAGCTCACGGAGTTTCTGGTGGACGTGCTGGGGGTGACCGACGTGGGCGCCTACTACCCGCACAAGGTGACCTACCACCCGACCTGTCACGGACTGCGCGGACTGGGGCTCGGTGACCGGCCCCGGCGGCTGCTCCAGGCCGTGAAGGGGCTGGAGTTGGCGGAGCTTCCGGGGGCGGAGGAGTGCTGCGGTTTCGGCGGCACCTTCTCCGTGAAGAACTCCGACGTCTCGGCGGCGATGGGCGCGGACAAAGTGCGCAACGCCGAGTCGACGGGTGCCGAGGTGCTGTGCGCGGCCGACAACTCCTGTCTGATGCACATCGGCGGCACCATGAGCCGACTCAAGGTGGACATGCGGCCGGTGCACATCGCGGAGATCCTGGCGAGCACGGAGGAGGAGCCGGCGGCATGAGCGGGACCTTTGTAGGGATGCCGGCCTTCCCGAAAGCCGCGCACGAAGCGGTCAACAACCCGACCCTGCGCGGCAATCTGCGCCACGCCACGCACACGATCCGCGCCAAGCGCGAGAAGGCCGTCGCCGAGGTCTCCGACTGGGCCGAGCTGCGCGAGGCGGGCAAGCGGATCAAGGACCACACCCTCCGTCATCTCGACGACTACCTAGTCCAGTTGGAGGAGTCGGTGACGGCGGCGGGCGGCATCGTCCACTGGGCGGCCGACGCCGAGGAGGCCAACCGGATCGTCACCGAACTGGTCAAGGCCACCGGCGAGTCGGAGGTCGTGAAGGTCAAGTCGATGGCCACGCAGGAGATCGGGCTCAACGAGGCGCTGGAGGAGGCGGGCATCCGCGCCTACGAGACCGATCTCGCCGAGCTCATCGTGCAGTTGGGCAAGGACCGGCCCTCGCACATCCTCGTTCCGGCCATCCACCGCAACCGGGGCGAGATCCGGGACATCTTCGAGCGGGAGATGAGCGAGTGGGGGCGCCCGGCCCCCCAGGGCCTCACCGACACGCCCGCCGAACTCGCCGAGGCCGCCCGCCTCCACCTCCGCGAGAAGTTCCTGCGCGCCAAGGTCGGCATCTCCGGCGCCAACTTCATGGTCGCCGAGACCGGCACCCTGGTGGTCGTCGAGTCCGAGGGCAACGGACGGATGTGTCTGACCCTGCCCGAGACGCTGATCTCGGTCGTCGGCATCGAGAAGATCGTGCCCACCTGGCAGGACCTGGAGGTCTTCCTCCAGACCCTCCCCCGCTCCTCGACCGCCGAGCGCATGAACCCGTACACGTCGACGTGGACCGGCACCACCGACGGCGACGGACCGAAGACCTTCCACCTGGTGCTCCTGGACAACGGCCGCACCGACACCCTCGCCGACGAGGTCGGCCGCCAGGCCCTGCGCTGCATCCGCTGCTCGGCCTGTCTGAACGTCTGCCCGGTCTACGAGCGGGCCGGCGGCCACGCCTACGGCTCGGTGTACCCGGGCCCGATCGGCGCCATCCTCAGCCCCCAACTCCGGGGCACGACAAGCGAGATCGACGCCTCCCTGCCGTACGCCTCGTCGCTGTGCGGTGCCTGCTACGAGGTGTGCCCGGTCGCCATCGACATCCCCGAGGTGCTGGTGCATCTGCGGGAGCGGGTCGTGCAGGGCGGTGAGGTGACGCGCGAGGGCAACAAGGTGGTGCTCAAGCCGGCCAAGGGGCATGCCGCCGAGCGGGCGGCGATGCGGGCGGCCCGCTGGGCGTTCGCGCGCCCCGGCGCGGTGCGCGCGGGCCAGCGCCTCGCCTCCCGCACCCGTCGGCTGCATCCGCGCCGTCTGCCGCTGCCGGGTCCCGGCAAGGCGTGGAGCGAGACACGGGATCTGCCACCCGTGCCCGCGGAGCCGTTCCGTGACTGGTGGCAGCGGACTCAGGGCAGTGCCAAGTGAGCAGCAGGGAACGGATTCTGGGCCGGGTGCGGCGCGCGCTGGCCGACGCCCCGGGCGAGAACACGCCGATCGAGCGCACGTATCTGCGCGAGCACGGTGACCGCAGTGTCGAGGAGACCACCGAACTCCTCGCCGAGAACCTCGCCGACTACCGTGCGATCGTGCACCGTTGCTCCCCGGACGACCTCGCGGTGACGCTCGCGGGGATGCTGGCCGCGCGCGGCGCGAAGACGGTGCTCGTGCCGCCGGGGCTCGACCCGGCGTGGCTCGCGGACGCCGACGCCGAGCAGGTCCCCGACCGGCCGGAGAGCACCCCGCACGAACTGGACCGGATCGACAGCGTGGTCACGGCCTGCGCGGTGGCCGTCGCCGAGACCGGCACGATCGTGCTGGACTGCGGCCCGGACCAGGGCCGCCGCCGGATCACGCTGGTTCCCGACCACCACATCTGTGTCGTCCGGGTCCCGGACCAGGTCGTCGGCTCGGTGCCGCAGGCCCTCGAACGCCTCGACCCGCTCCGCCCGTTGACGTGGATCTCCGGTCCTTCGGCGACCAGTGACATCGAGCTGGACCGGGTGGAGGGGGTGCACGGTCCGCGCGCCCTGGAGGTGGTGCTGGTCGGCGCTCAGCCCGGCGCGGAGGCCAACCCGCCGCAGGAGGTCCCTTCGGCGTAGTGAAATCCACCCTGGAGATCCTGCCGGAGGGCGTGATCAGGCGCGCGCCCTTAGCGTGAGGTCATGATCCGGTTCGAGCAGGTCAGCAAGCGGTATCCGGACGGTACGACGGCCGTGGACGCGCTCAGTTTCGAGGTGTCCGAGGGGGAGCTCGTCACGCTCGTGGGCCCCTCCGGCTGCGGGAAGACGACGACCATGATGATGGTCAACCGGCTGATCGAGCCGACCTCGGGCCGGATCTTCGTCGACGGCGACGACATCGCCACGGTCGACCCGGTACGCCTGCGGCGCCGCATCGGCTACGTCATCCAGCCGGCCTCTTCCCGCACCGCACGATCCTCGACAACACGGCGACCGTGCCGGCGCTCGTCGGCTGGAAGAAGACGAAGGCGCGGGCGCGCGCCGCCGAACTGCTCGACCTGGTGGGCCTCGACCTCAAGCGGTACGGGCCGCGCTACCCCGACCAGCTGTCCGGCGGGCAGCGCCAACGGGTCGGCGTGGCGCGGGCGTTGGCCGCCGATCCGCCGGTGCTGCTGATGGACGAGCCGTTCGGCGCGGTCGACCCCGTGGTGCGGGAGCAGTTGCAGGACGAGTTCCTGCGGATGCAGGCCGCCGTGCGCAAGACGGTGCTGCTGGTCACGCACGACATCGAGGAGGCGGTGCGGCTGGGCGACCGTATCGCCGTGTACGGACAGGGCCGCATCGAGCAGTTCGACACGCCCGGGGCGGTGCTCGGGGCACCGGCGACGCCGTACGTGGCCGGGTTCGTGGGCGCCGACCGCGGGCTGAAGCGGCTGTCGGTCACCGAGATCGAGGCTGACGACCTGGAGCAGCCGCCGCTGGCCCGCCTGGACGAGCCGACCGGGGCGGCGGCGGAACGGCTCGGGGCGGAGGGCGCGCGCTGGGCCGTCGTCCTCGACGACAGCGGCACCCTGCACGGCTGGATCGGCGCCGACGACCTCGCGGCGGACGGCACGGTCGCGGACCACACGCACCGGATGAACGCCTGGGTGCCGGTCGGAGCGCCCCTCAAGCAGGCCTTCGGCGTGATGCTCCAGCACGACGCCGGGTGGGTCGCGGTCCTGGACGGGGCGCGCTTCCTGGGCGTGCTCACCCCGGCGAAGCTGCACGAGGCACTGCGGCGGTCGGTGGACGCGGACGCGCTGGGGGTGGCGCGGGATCAGGTGCGGTTCGATTCGGTGGCGGACGCGTAGGCGGGAGCCGACCGGCCCGGCCGGCAGACGGAAGCAGGCCCGCAGCAGGACCGCATACGAAAGGCAGGGAGTTCATCAACTCCCCGCCACTATCAACCTATAGCGCACCGGGGGGCTTGCCGCAAGGCCCCCCTCATGCCGCAGAATCTCCGGCCTGACCGCCTGGACCAGCGGAAACGGGAGTGTCGAAGTGCGTGTGTTGCTGATGTCGTACGGGTCGCGTGGGGACGTCGAACCGCTTGCGGGGCTGACGGCGGCGCTGCGGGAGCTCGATGTGGAGGTGCGGGCGTGTGTGCCTCCGGACGAGGAGCTCGCGGCGCTGCTGACCGGTGCCGGTGCGGAGGTGGTGTCGTTCGGCTCGTCGGTGCGGGCGCTGGTGACGGGGGCGCGGGTGCCGTCCCCCGATCTCGCGTTCAAGGTCGCGGCCGAGCTGGTCGCCGGTCATTTCGGGGAGGTCGCCAAGGCGGCCGAGGGGTGTGACGCGCTGCTGGCGACCGGCCTGATGCCGGCCGGCGCGCGGTCGGTGGCCGAGCATCTGGGCATCCCCTACGTGCTCGCCTGCTTCCATCCGTGCGGGCTGCCGTCGTCGCGGTACGCGCCGCTGAAGCGGCCGGGCAAGCCGAACCCGCCGGGCGTGACCGACCTCAAGGAGCTGTGGCGCCTGGACGCGGAGCGCGTGAACGCGCTGTACGGCGAGGCCCTCAACACCCATCGGGCCGCCCTCGGGATGCCACCGGTGGACAACGTCCGCGACCACGTCCTCACCGAGCGGCCGTGGCTGGCGGCGGACCCGGCGCTGGGCCCGTGGCAGGAGATGACGGACCTCGAACTGGTGCCGACCGGCGCGTGGATCCGGCCGGACGACCGGCCGCTGCCGGCCGAGCTGGAGGCGTTCCTGGCCGCCGGTGCGCCGCCGGTGTACGTGGGGTTCGGCAGCATGGCCATGCATGCCGCGAGCGATGTCGGACCGGTGGCGATCGAGGCGGTCCGCGCGCAGGGGCGCCGGGTGCTGCTGGGGCGTGGCTGGGCCGACCTGGCGCTGGTGGACGGCCAGGACGACTGTTTCGCCGTCGGCGACGTCAATCACCAGTTGCTGTTCCCGCGGGTGGCCGCCGTCGTCCATCACGGTGGCGCGGGGACGACCACGACCACGGCGCGGGCCGGCGCTCCGCAGGTGATCGTGCCGCAGGTCGCGGACCAGCCGCTGTGGGCGGCCCAGGTGGCCGAGCTGGGCATCGGCGTGGCGCACGACGGCCCGACGCCGACCTTGGCGTCCCTGACGGCCGCGCTGGAGACGGCGCTGTCCCCGGAGACCCGTGAGCGGGCCGAGGCCGTGGCGGGCACGATGCGCACCGACGGGGCGATGGTGGCGGCGAAGCTGCTGATCGACGAGATCCGCCGGGGAGGGCCGAGCACGGCCGCGTAGGAGACGTCGGCGCCGGGCCGTTGTCAGTGGCGCGTCCTAGTCTCGGGGGCATGAGAGCTTCGGGAACGTTCAAGGTCGCGGACTTCACACCGGCCCCGGTGCCGGCGCCTGCCATCGAGACGGCGGTGCCGGTCGGGGTCGCCACGATGGAGAAGACGTACGAGGGTGAGGTCACGGGGCGCTCGGCGACCCTGTTCACCGCCGCGTACGACCAGGGCACCGGGGTCGGTACGTATGTCGCGATGGAGTCCTTCGAGGGCTCGCTCGGCGGCCGGGCGGGCGCGTTCAACTTCGCCCACTCGGCGACGACCCTGGGCACGGACAGACAGAGCGAGTTCTTCGTCATCGTCCCGGGCAGCGGCACGGATGCGCTGGCCGGGATCACCGGGTCGGGCGGCATGGCGATCGACGCGGACGGCACGCACCGGGTGTGGTTCGAGTACGACCTCGACGCTGAACGGACCGCCGGCGCCTAGCCCTTGCTCTGCCGCCGTGCCGCGTCCCGCCCCAGGATGCCGAACGCCCACCGTTCGTTGAAGCCCGCCAGGAAACCGACGGCGCACCAGAAGCCCCAGAAGTCCGTGCCCTTGACCGGGGACCCGGGCTTCCCGGGCGCCGGGCAGATGTCGGCCGCCGTGGCGGGCACCTCGAAGATCGGCACGATGCCGCCGCTGAACAGGAAGTACACGGCCAGCGCGAGCACCCAGCCGACGAACACCCGGTAGAGGCCCTCGTGCCGCATGCTGCGGGCCATCTGCCCCGGGACGGCCAGACCCTCCCGGCCGTCGGTCTGCCGTCGCGCCAGCTGGTCCGCGCTGCCCCGCAGCCGTACCAGCACACTGAGCACCGCGCCGAACGCGCCGACCCCGCCGCACACCACGGCGCCCAACAGGCTCCAGCGATTGGTGCAGTTGAGGGTGACGCCGAGCGTGCCGAGCAGGCCGACGCCGCCCAGCAGCGGCAGCGCGAGCAGCACGAGGCTCGCGGCGGAGCCCAGACCGAGGCCGATGTTCAGGCCCCGGCTGACGGCTGTCGCGCTGTCCTGCGCCAGCCGGCCCCGCAGGTCGGCGATCTCCTGGTCGAGATACTCGGTGAGGTGCTCGTTGGGCTTGGCGTCGCCGAGCCGCGGGTCGCTCAGCGCGTTGCCGAGCACCCGCAGCACGGTGACGCGGGCTGACACTCTCGTGTGCGGCTCGAAGGCGCTCTGCGAGGCGCCGTAGAGCAGTTGAAGCTGGAGCTGCTGTTCGGGATAGAGATCGCCGAACTGCACATAGGCCCGGTCCATTCCGACCGGCACCACATTGATGAGTCCCTCGGGCCGCAGCTCGCTGTCCGCCCGGTCGACCGATGCACGCGTTCCCCGCCACCACGGGTGACGGTATCCCCCGTTGTCCCCCATGGACTGGGTGTACCCGCCCGGGCGGACGCCGGGAAGGCCTGCCACCGCACCAGTACGGTCACCGACGTCACGGAGCCGTCACGTCAGCCGAAGACGATCGGGCAGCCGCGGCGCAGGGAGTGCTGGGCGGCGCGGAGGTAGAGGGCGACGTAGAAGGCGGCGGCCAGGTCCTCGGCCCAGGGGCCGGGGCGGGCGGCGGCGGTCTCCTCGGCCTGGCCGTCAAGGAACCAGTTGGTCAGGTCGAGGTTCGTGGCCGAGACCGGCAGCATGGGCGGCAGCCCGATCGCCGTCGCCAACCGCTGGGCGAGGGACAGCACTTGGGGCGCTCCCGCCACCACGGTCGTATCGGTGTAGGCGGAGCCCACGGACAGTTCGATCGTCTCGTCGAGCGGGACCGGCACCAGCACCGACCAGCCGCAGAGCATCTCTTCCTCGTCCGGGGTGAGATGCGCGCGGCAGAGCTCGACGAAGCCGTCCATGGAGGGGCTGAGCTTCTCCTCGAACTCCAGTCCCTGGCATGCCGCGGGCACCTCGAACCGCGGCAGGCCTCGCGCACTCAGTCTCTCGTCGAGGGCCGCAGCGATCTCGCCGTACCCGCCCTCGTACCCGGCGCGCCAGTCCTCCGCGCCGACATCCACCAGATAGACACCCATGGCGGCAATCTACGAGGCCCCACTGACACTTCACTTCAGCAGCCCTTTGTCCTCCAGATAGGCCCGCGCCACGTCCCGCGCCAACCGCCGCCAGCTGTCCACCTGTTGGTTCATGGACGCGAGGTCGGCCGTCGTCAGGACGTCGTTGAGTCCGCCCAGCGCCTTGGTGACGCCCTCGCTGCCGGCGCGGGCGCGGTTGACGACCGGGACCACGTAGTCGGCGTTCTGGAGATGCTTGTCGTCGGCCAGCAGCACCAGCCCGAAGTCGCTCAGGGTGGCGTCGGTCGTGGTGGTCAGCACCATCTGGTCGTGACCGCTCTGCACGGCCCGCTTGGCCTGCGTGGTGCCGACGCCCTTCGGGTCGACGCCGGTGATGTCGATGCCGTAGGTCTTCTTCAACCCCGGCGCGCAGTAAGGTCGTTGCACGCACTCGTCGCCCGCGGCCAGCCGTACCTCCAGTCCCGAGGCGCCGAGGTCGCTCAGGGTCTTGAGGTCGTGCTCGCGGGCGTACGACGCGCTCACCGCGAAGGCGTTCTGGTCCACGGCCCTGCCGGGGTCGAGGACCGTCAGACCACGTGGCGTGGCCAGCCGGCGCAGGGCCGCCATCGTGGCGTCGAGGTCCGGGGAGCCGGCCGGGGCCGCGTCGGTGCCGTGGGTCTTGGCGTTGAGCCAGTCGGCGAAGGTGGCCGCGTATTCGGGGACGACGTCGATCTGGCCCGACTCCAGGGCCGGTTCGTACAGTTCGCGGTTGGCGACGGTCAGCAGGGACGTCCGGTAGCCGGCCTGGTCCAGCAGCAGGGCGTACATCTCGGCGAGCAGGTCGCTCTCGGTGAACCCGGCCGAGCCGACGGTCAGTTGGTGGCTGTCGCCGGGTGCGGCGGTGACGGCGTCCTGGTTCTCCAGCGACGGGCCGGTGGAACAGCCCGTCAGGAGCAGCGCGACGGCCACTCCCCACAGCCGCCTCATCGGCTTCCCCTCGCCCAGTGCGGCGCGAGCCGTTCCGCGATCTCGAAGACCCCCTCGACGATCAGCGCGAAGACGGCGACCAGTACCGCCCCGGCCACCACCTGCGGCGTACTGGCGAGGTTGAAACCGGCCGTGATGATCCGGCCCAGTCCTCCGCCGCCCGCCAGCGCGGCGATCGTGGCCGTCGCGACGAGCTGGACGGCGGCGATCCGGACCCCGTTGAGGATCATCGGGAGCGCGAGGGGCACTTCCACCTGGACCATCGTCTGCCGCCCCGTCATCCCCATGCCGCGCGCCGCCTGGACGACGCTCCGGTCCACCTCGCGCATGCCGACGTACGCGTTGGTGAGCAGGGGCGGCAGGGCGAACAGGACGAGCGCCACGACCGTGGGGCCTTCTCCCCAGTCGCCGATCGGGGTCAGGAGCAGCAGAACCAGCACGGCGAAGGTGGGGACCGCGCGCCCGATGTTGGAGATGTTGACCGCGAGCGCGCCGCCCTTGCCGAGGTGGCCCAGCACCAGGGCGATCGGCAGGGCGATCAGACAGCTGATCACCAGGCAGACGACGGTGAGGGCGAGGTGTTGCAGCAGCCGGTGCCAGACGCCGTCGTCGCCCGTCCAGTGCGCGGGGTCGGTGAGCCAGTCCCAGGCGTCGGTGAGGGTCGTCATCCGCGCGTCGCCCTCGTCCAGGGGGTGAGCAGCCGCTGCACTCCGAGGAGCAGGACGTCGGCGAGGATCGCGATGACGACGCACAGGACGGAGGCGGTCAGGACCTGGGCCTTGAAGTAGGTGTTCATACCGGCGTAGATGAGGTTGCCGAGTCCGCCGTGGCCGACGATCGCGCCGACCGTCACCAGGGACACCGCGGACACCATGGCGATGCGGAGTCCGGCCATCGCGGCGGGCAGGGCGAGGGGCAGTTCCACGGTGAGCAGGAGGCGGATCGGGCCGTAGCCCATGCCGCGCGCGGCCTGCCGGGTCTCCTCGGGGACGGCCCGCAGGCCGGCCAGGATGTTCCGGACCAGCAGGGTGAGCGAGTAGAGGACGAGGCCCGCGACGACCAGGCTCGCGGAGAGCCCGTACACGGGCAGGAGCAGGGAGAACATCGCCAGGGACGGGATCGTGTAGAGGATCGTCGTGACGGCGAGGACGGGTCCGGCCGCCCAGCCCCAGCGGCGCGCCAGGACGGCGAGCGGCAGGGCGATGACGAGGCCGATGAGCACCGAGACCGCGGTCAGCTGAAGGTGCTGGACGACCGCGTCCCAGAGGATCTGGCGACGGGTGCTCAGATACTCGCCGCAGATCCTCCCCCAGTTCTCGGCTTCGCTCGAACCGGGGGGACCCCCTTGTTGCGCGCGAGGCAGTCGTCCGGGGGCGCGGTCATGGAGCCATTGGATCGGGCGGGGCAGCGGGTCGGCGCGTTCTGGTGACCCGTACGGGGTGGTGCTGAGTACACCCTCGGATACGGGTTCTGCGCCCCGTGTGGCCTGGCCTTCGTCTCCGTAGCTTCGTTGGCGGGGCACAGGGGGTGCCCGACCGAGAGGTGATGACGATGTTTCGCACAGGCTCGCGACGCAGGCACGACACGGGACCCGCCGCCGAGGCGCTGCGGCTGGTCAAGGTCACCAAGACCTACGGCAGCGACGACAGCGCCGTGACCGCCCTGGACGGCGTCACGCTCGGGCTGGCCCGGGGCACCTTCACCGCGGTCATGGGGCCGTCGGGCTCCGGGAAGTCCACGCTGCTCCAGTGCGCGGCCGGACTCGACCGGCCCGATCACGGCATCGTGGTCGTGGACGGCACCGAGCTGACCGGCGGCACGGAGGCGGAGCTGACGAAGTTCCGGCGCGGGCGGGTCGGCTTCGTGTTCCAGCAGTACAACCTGCTGGACACGCTGACCGTCGCGCAGAACACGGTGCTGCCGCTGAGGCTGGCCGGGCGGCGCGTCGACCGCGGGCGGGCCCGGGAGATCCTGACCCAGGTCGGGCTCGGCGACCGGCTGGGCCACCGCCCCGACCAGCTGTCCGGTGGTCAGCGGCAGCGGGTCGCGATCGCCCGGGCGCTGGTCTGCGAACCCCGGGTGATCTTCGCCGACGAGCCGACCGGCGCTCTGGACACGCGCAGTGCGCGCACGGTGCTGCGGCTGCTCCAGGAGGCGGTGCGGGTGCACGGGCGGACCGTGGTGATGGTGACGCACGACCCGGTCGCCGCCAGTTACGCCGACTCGGTGCTGTTCCTCGCGGACGGCCGGCTGGCCGGCCGGCTGCACGCGCCGACGGCGGACGCGGTCGCCGAACGCCTCGCGCACCTGGGCGACGACGTGACGGCGGGGGTGTGAGCGATGTTCACACTGGCCCTGCGGTCGATCCGGCAACGGCCCGGACGGTTCCTCGCGACGCTGCTGTCCGCCTTCCTCGGCGCGGCGATCATCATGACGTTCAACTCGATGCACGACACGGCGGCCGGGAGCGGCGTCGACTCGGTGAGCTCGAACACGCTGACGACCGCGGCGAGCGTGGTCGGCGGTTACGGCTCGCTGCTGGTGTTCTTCGCCGTCGCCTCCACTTTGACGGTGAACGTCCGTCAGCGGGCCGCCGAGCTGGAGCTGCTGCGCTGCTCGGGGGCGACTCCGGCGCAGCTGAAGCGGATGGTCGTCGGTGAGGCGCTGGCCGTCGCCCTGGTGGGTGCGGCGCTGGCGATCGGGCCCGCGATGCTCGGCGGGCGGGCGCTCCTTGATCTGTTCCAGGACAGCGGCCAGGTGGCGGAGTCGGTGGACTACTCGTTCGGTCCGATCGCGTTGCTGACGGGCGTCGACATCACCCTGGTCGCCGCGGTGGGCGCCGCGTTCCTCGCCGTGCGGCGGGCGACGCGGGGGCAGCGGCGGCGGGCCCGGGCGCGGACCTTCCTCGCGTACGCCACTCTGGCGACCGGCACCCTGGCGGTGTGCAGCACGTTCCTCATGAAGGCGACGGACGAGGCCTTGATGGCGCCGCCGGCCTACGGGGCGATCCTGCTGTCGGTGGGCTTCGCGCTGCTGGCGCCGCGGCTGCTGAAGGGGCTGCTGGACCGGCTGGCCCTGTCCGGGGCGAGCGGCTGGCTGGCGGTGCGCAATCTGCGGGAGCGGGCCGGGGAGCTCGCCGGGATCCTGATGTCGCTGATCCTGTTCACGGCGGTGGCCACGACCACGCTCACCGTGCAGGCCGTGGAGAGCGACGAGGTCGCGGCCTCGGGGCTGGTGAAGTCGGTGGACGCGAAGAACCTGGAGACGCTGAACTTCACGGTCGTCGGGATCATCGTGGTCTTCGTCTGCGTGATGCTGGTCAACTCGCTGTACGCGGCGACCACGTACCGCAGCCGGGAGTTCGGCCAGCAGCGGCTGGCCGGTGCGACGCCCGGGCAGGTGCTCGGCATGGTGGGCGCCGAGGGGCTGGTCCTCACGGTCGCCGGGGTCTTCTTCGGCACGGTCGCGGCGCTGGCGGGGATCGTCCCGTTCACCGTGGTCCGCAGCGACGCGGTGCTGCCGGGGCAGGCCGTCGGCATCTGGCTCGCGGTCGTGTCCGTCGCGGCGGCGGTGACGGTGGGGACAGGCCTGGCGACGGCCCGGAAGGTGCTGCGCACACCGGCGACGGAGGCGGTGACGCTGGCGGCGTGAACAAACGGTCTGCGGGCGAGGAGGGGCGGCTGCCTGAGCAGCCGCCCCTCCTCCGCTGCCGCATCGCTTCGGAAACCGATCGGTCTACCGGGTGACAGGAGTCCTGAACAAGCGCTTAGATAGGTGGACCACCGCACGGCTCATGACCCGCCACCGCCCGGGAGGCCCCGTTGTTCACTTCCGTCGACGACGTCTCCGTACGCCTCGCCGAGACCGGCTACCTCGCCTCGCCCTCGGTCGCCACCACCGTCTTCCTCGCGGACCGCCTCGGCAAGCCGCTCCTGGTCGAGGGCCCCGCCGGGGTCGGCAAGACCGAGCTCGCCAAGGCCGTCGCCGAGATCGCGGGGGCCGAGCTGGTGCGGTTGCAGTGCTACGAGGGCGTCGACGAGTCCCGGGCGCTGTACGAGTGGAACCACGCCAAGCAGCTGCTGCGCATCAGCGCGGGCCGCGACGAGACCTGGGACGAGACCCGCACCGACATCTTCAGCGAGGAGTTCCTGCTCACCCGCCCGCTGCTGACGGCGATCCGGGGCGACGAGCCGAAGGTCCTGCTGATCGACGAGACCGACAAGGCGGACGTCGAGGTGGAGGGCCTCCTCCTGGAGGTGCTCAGCGACTTCCAGGTGACGGTGCCCGAGCTGGGCACGATCACCGCCACCCGGCGCCCCTTCGTCGTCCTCACCTCCAACGCGAGCCGCGAGCTGTCCGAGGCACTGCGCCGCCGCTGTCTGTTCCTCCACATCGGTTTCCCCGAGGAGGAGTTGGAGCGCCGGATCGTCCGGCTGAAGGTGCCGGGCCTCGACGCGGCGCTGGCCGAGTCGGTGGTCCGCGTGGTGGGCGCGCTGCGCGCGATGGACCTGCGCAAGGTGCCGTCGGTGGCGGAGACCATCGACTGGGCGCGCACTCTGCTCGCGCTCGGCGCCGACTCGTTGGACGAGACCGTCGTACGGGCCACCCTGGGCGTTCTCCTCAAGCACCAGGACGACGTCCTGAAGGCGGCCGCGAAGCTCGACCTGGACGCGCTGTGACCACGCCCGTCGCCGAGCGCCTCACCTCGCTCGTCGCCGCGCTGCGCGCCCATGGCATCCGGGTCGGGACGGGCGAGACCGTGGACGCGGCCCAGGCCATGGCGGCGCTCGGCTTCGAGGACCGGGAGCTGCTGCGCGAGGGGCTGGCCGCGACACTGCTGCACGGCATCGCCCAACGGCCGGTGTTCGACCCGGTCTTCGACCTGTACTTCCCGCGCGGTGTCGGCGCACCGGAGCCCGGGACGGCGGACCGGGACGACCTGCGCGACCGGCTGGCGGCGGCTCTCGCGGCGAACGACGAGGCGCTGCTGGCACGGCTCGCGGCCGAGGCCGTCGACGGCTTCGGCGGCTACGGCTCCGCACCGGGCTCGGACGGCTGGTCGTCGTACCAGACCCTCGACCGGGTCCGCCCCCAGACGCTGCTCGCGCGGGTCCGCGCCGACGTCGGGGCGCGGAACGGGAGTTCGGGGTTCGCGGACCGGCTGCTCGACGACGAGATCCGGCGCCGCATCGAGGCGTTCCGGGGGCTGGTGGCCACGGAGGCGCGGCGGCGGGTCGCCGAGCGGCGCGACCGGGACCAGATCGCCCGCCGCGCGGTGGCGCCGACGGCGGACCGGGTCGATTTCCTGTTCGCCGGGAAGGACCGGCTGGCCGAGCTGCGCAGGACGGTTCAGCCGCTCGCCCGGAAGCTGGCGACGCGCCTGGCCGCTCGTCGGCGGCGGGCCGCCCGGGGCAGCATCGATCTGCGGCGGACCCTGCGCGGCTCGCTGTCCACGGGTGGGGTGCCGATGCGGCCGGTGCTGCGCCGGCGCCGCCCGGCCCGGCCCGAACTGGTGCTGCTGTGCGATGTGTCGGGCTCGGTGTCGGGGTTCTCCGACTTCACGATGCTGCTGGTGCAGGCGTTGCACGACCAGTTCAGCAAGGTGCGGGTGTTCGCCTTCGTCAACCGGATCGACGAGGTGACGGGGCTCCTGGAGCACGGCGCCGCCGACGCGGCGGGGCTCGGCGCCCGGATCCAGGCGGAGGCGACGCTCACCGGCTGGCACGGCAGCAGTGACTACGGCGTCGCCCTCGGGGAGTTCGCGGAGCGGCACGGCGATGCCGTCGGGCCCCGTACGACGGTGTTCGTCCTCGGTGACGCGCGGACGAACATGAGCGACCCGAACCTCGCGGCCGTCCGGCTCATCACGGAACGGGCCCGCCGGGTCCACTGGTTGAACCCCGAGCAGCGCTCACTGTGGGGCACGGGCGACTCCGCAGCGCCCGAGTACGCGGAGCTGGTGGAGATGCACGAGTGCCGCAACGTACGGCAGTTGGGCGCGCTCGTGGGAAGGCTGCTGCCGATCTAGCCGACAGCAGCCTTTGCGTGCCGTGCCCGTCATCCCTCGGTGGGCCTGGCGTACTCGTTGGCCATGGTTCCCGCGAAGTCGTAGACCACGCACTGTTCGTCGCCGACCACCCAGGCGTCGTGGCCGGGCGAGATCACGAAGACGTCGCCGGGTCCCACCTCGGTCTCGCCGCCGCCGTCCATGACGACGTGCATGCGGCCCTGGACGACATAGCCGTTGTGGTGCACTTCGCAGCTCGTGGTCCCGACGATGGGTGCCACGGACTCGGACCAGCGCCATCCGGGCTCGAAGGTCCCCACCGCGAAGTCGAGGCCGGTGAGGTGCACCGCTTCCAGGTGGCCCCGGGGGAAGTCCCGCCGCTCGTCCGGCTTGTCGAGGGTCTTCGTCTCCAGCATGTCGGCTCTCCCTTCACCACACGCCCCGCACTCCATCGTCCGCCTGTCCACTCGGCCCCGCCATTCGAGTGAGGCGTCAGTCCCCCGCGGGGCCGCAGAGCTCGGCGAACCGTGCCGCGTCGACGTTCCCGCCGGAGACGATCACCCCGACGCGGCGCGGCAGCTCCGCCACCCGGCCGGACAGCAGCGCGGCCACCGGTGTCGCGCCGCTCGGCTCGACCACGATCTTCAGATGCTCGAAGGCGAAGCGCATCGCGTCCCGGATCTCGTCGTCGGTGACCAGCGAGATCGCGTCGACGAGCCGCTGGTTCACGGGGAACGTCAGCTCCCCGGGGATGTCGAGGGCCTGTCCGTCGGCGATGGTGCGGGGCACCGGGATCGCGACGCGCCGACCGGCCTCCAGCGACCTCTTCGTGTCGTCCCCGGCCTCCGGTTCGATGCCGACCACGCGGACACCGGGATACAGCCCCTTGGCCGCGGTGGCACTCCCGGCGATGAGCCCGCCGCCACCCACGGGCACCAGCAGTGCGTCGAGCTCCCCTGTCTCCTCCAGGAGTTCCAGGGCCGCCGTCCCCTGTCCGGCCATGACGTGCGGATGGTCGTACGGCGGGATCAGGGCGAGCCCTCGCTCGGCGGCCAGCGCTTCGGCGATGGCCACGCGGTCGCCGGTGTAGCGGTCGTACGAGACGATCTCGGCGCCGTAGCCGGCGGTGGCGGCCCGCTTGGAGGGCGGGGCGTCCTCGGGCATGACGATCACCGCGGTGCTGCCGAGCTCACGGGCGGCGAGGGCGACCGCCTGCGCGTGGTTGCCGGACGAGTAGGCGGCGATGCCGCGGGCGAGCTGCTCGGGGGTGAGACGGGAGGCCGCGTTGTAGGCGCCGCGGAACTTGAAGGCGCCCACCCTCTGGAAGTTCTCGCACTTGAGGAAGACCTCGGCGCCGACGCGCGCGTCGAGGGTGCGCGAGCGCAGTACCGGGGTGCGGTGGGCGACGCCCTTGAGCCGGTCGGCGGCGGAGCGGATGTCGTCGAGGGTGACGGGCGGGGGCACGATGGTCACGCGGGTCCTCCGGAAGGGTGGGAAGTCGTGGCGCGGGCCTGGGAGAGGTAGCTGTAGGCGGAGGCGCGGGAGATGCCGAGGCGGGCGGCGACCTGCTCGATGGCGCGGCGCACGGCGAAGACGCCGCGCTCGTCGAGGCCGCGGAACAGCGCGAGGCGGCCGGCGCGGTCGAGCGCGCCCCACGGCTGGTGCCGGTGGGAGTCGAGAATGACGTCGACGACGGAGTCGATGTCGTCGCCGAAGGTGGTGACCGGCAGTTCGGCGGGGGCGGCGGCGCCTCCGGCCAGGAGGCCGAGCAGGGCGTGGGCCTCGCTGACGGCGGTCACGTCGAGGTTGACGCACAGGGCGCCGAACACGGTGCCCGTGGAGTCGCGCAGCACCATCGTGGACGACTTGACGGTTGCGCCGGTCCCCGTGCGCGTGACGTAGTTCAGCTCGTCGCGTGCCTCGTCGCCGCGGGCCACGATCCGCAGGCCGATCTCGCTCATCGCCCCGCCCACCGCGCGCCCGGTCACCGATCCGGCGAGGGCCACGACGGACCTCTCGGGGTTCCGGTAGTCATGCAGCACCACCTCGCACAGCGGCCCGAACGTCGCCACCAGCCCGTCGACGACCGGCGTCAGGGCGGCGACGATGGCGTCCCGCTCGGCTTCCAGGGCTCGCTCGGATGTCATGACGTACCCCGCATTCTCACGACCGACCAGCACATCTAGACTACTCGTCCAATGCCTGGACGTACAGTCCAATCCAATCCGGGGTGCGGTGCGCTGCGCGCCCACGACAAAGCCGCCCGCCGTTTTCCCGTGGCGGGCGGCTCGCGCCGAGGCATGCGGAGGGCGAAGTCAGCGCACCCTTCCGCGCGGCTTCAGCGGCAGAGGCGGCAGTTCCGGTGCGGGCAGCGGAGCCCCGTCGTACCCCTTCACCTCGCCGAAGCGGGTCCCCGTCATCCAGTCGGCGCGCGCCTGCTCGATCTCCTCCTGGGACCGCCCGATCCAGTTCCAGAACATGATCAGCTCCTCCTCGAACGGCTCGCCGCCGAGCAGCATCAGACCCGCGTCCGACGCGGCCCGCAGCGGCAGTTCGGTGCGTCCGCAGCCGAGGTAGAGCATGGAGCCGGGCAGGACCGGGACGCCGTCCACATGGGCTTCGCCGGACATGGACAGCACGGCGTACTCGAAGTCCGGTACCAGCGGAAGGCGTACGTCCGCCCCGGCGGCGAGCGCCAGGTCGGCGCCGACGATCGGGGTGTACGTCGTCCCGGGCGAGGTCGCGCCGTCGAGGTCGCCGAGGATGAGGGTGGCGGTCACGCCGGGCGCGGTGATCTGCGGCAGCTCGGCGTGGTGCTCGAAGCGCGGGTCGGTGTGGCGGTGGCCGTCCGGGAGGGCGACCCACAGCTGGGCGCCGTGCAGGAAGCGGGCGTGCGACCTGGGGCTCTCCTCGGAGTGGCTGATGGCCCGTCCGGAGGTCATGAGGCCCAGCTCGCGCGGGCGGATCGTCTGGAGGCTGCCGGTCGAGTCGCGGTGCAGGACCTCGCCCTCGTGCAGCCAGCTGACCGTCTGCAGGCCCATGTGGGGATGCGGGGGCACCTGCATGCCGGGTTCGTCGGCGATGTCGTCGGGGCCGTAGTGGTCGACGAAGCACCAGGCGCCGACCATGCGGCGCCCGAGGTTGGGCAGCAGTCGGCGGACCTCGCTGGACTCGCCGAGTTTGACGGTGCGCGGGCTGAGGAGTTCGCGAACGGGCTCCGCCACCACGAAGCCGCGGCCGCCGCACAGGGCGGGAGCCGCCTCGCGATCAAGATTGCTCATGCCGCCCAACCTAGCCCCGCAGGCGGCGTCCCGTCAGTCCGTCGCCCTCGCTGTGGCCGCTTCCAAAAATAGTAGCCATGTACATAGTAGCCATGTACTGTATCTGTCATGAGCAAGGGCTACGAGAAGGCGACACCCGGTTTCCTGGTGTGGCGGCTGTCGATGAAGTGGCGGACCGCGGTCGACCGCGCGGTGGCCCCGCTGGGCCTCACGCACGCGCAGTACTCGCTGACCGCCTCCCTCTACGGCTTGCAGCGCGCCGGCGAGCGCCCCAGCCAGCGGCGCCTGGCCGACCAGACCGGCCTGGAACCGCTGTACGTGTCCAAACTGGCGCGCTCCCTGGAGTCGGCGGGCCTGCTCGAACGCACCCGGGACCCGCGCGATCCGCGCGCCGTCCAGCTGGCGCTGACCGAGCAGGGCCGAGACACCACCCGGCAGGCCATCAAGGTCGTCCAGGGGCTGCTGGAGCAGCTCCTGGCACCGCTCGGCGGGCTCGACAGCCCACGCACCCGGGAGTTCAGCGCCGAACTCGTGACCCTGCTCGACGCACCTCTCGATCCACTCCCCGGCACCAGTGAGTCCGACAAGGAGCAGCCATGACCACCACCACACCTCCCCTGCTGAACCCGCGCGTCATAGCCCTGGCGCACTATGCGGCCCGAGCGGTCCTGGAGCAGGTGCTGGCCCGCCACGATGTGACGTTCCAGCAGTCCGTCTCCCTCCGCCTCGCCGCCGTCGCCGACGGGCCGGTGGAGCGGGAGGACCTCGTCGACGGCGTCGTCGGCTCGCTGAAGATCGACGCCGCGGAGGCCTCAGCCGTCGTCGACGAGCTGATCGCCGCGCAGCTACTGGCGCCCCAGGAGCCGTCGTCGGTGCGGATCACGGACGCCGGACGGGAGCTGTACGACACGACGTCCGCCGAGACCGCTCCCATCAGCGCCCGCGTCTACGCCGACATCCCCGTGGAGGATCTCGCCGTCGCCGGACGGGTGCTGACGCTCATCACCGAGCGGGCGAACGCCGAACTCACCACCCTGAACGGTTAGTGGAATATTCAATCACCGCGCTCCGTTGACGGCCTCGAAGGAGGTCAGAGTGGACATGACGTACTACGACCACGGAACGCCGGCGGAGCGCTGGGAGCGCGCACGGATGTTCTTCGACGCCAAGGACTACGCCGCCGCGGCACGGGTCCTGGGCAAGCTGGTCGAGGAGGTGCCGGAGCAGACCGGACCGCGGCTGCTGCTGGCCCGCTCCTACTACCACTCGGCCCAACTGCGCCGCGCGGAGGCGGAGCTGCGCATCATCGTGGAGCGCGACCCGGTGGAGCACTACGCCCGTCTGATGCTGGGCCGCACGCTGGAGCGGCAGAGCCGGCACGAGGAGGCCGAGCCGCATCTGCGCCTGGCGTCCGCGCTGGCCGGCGACTTCGACGAGCTGTAGACGAACGCGCACCGCATGACCGGGGCCCGGTTCCCTCACGGAACCGGGCCCCGTCCTCGTACCCGCGTCAGGCGTGGCTCTGCCGCCGGTGCGCGATCTCGCCCAGGACCACGTCGACCACGAGGAACGCGGCCAGCGGAATGCCGAGCAGCGGCACGAAGTAGCCGAGGACCGCGATGAGCGCGACGCACGGCAGCAGGATCTGCGGGGGCACCTTCTGCCAGGCGCCGCGCGGGATCGGACGGCCGAAGGCGTTGCCGCGGCCGCGCATCCACCACATGCGGTAGCCCCACACGATCAGCAGGATCAGGGAGAGCGCCACGAGCATCAGGACGATCTGGTTGCCGAGGCCGAAGAGGGTGCCGGTGTGCAGGTCGATGCCCCAGCGGGTGAGCTTGGCGAGCACCGGGAAGTCGTCGAACCGCAGCACGTCGGTGACCTGGCCGGTGGCCGGGTCGACGGCGACCGCGTCCTGCTTCTCGGGCCAGCTGCGCTGGATCTGCTTGACGACGTACGCCGACGACGCGTCGGCCGGCGGCACGATCTCGACGGGATCGCCGAGGCCTTCGGAGCGGGCCGCCGCCAGCACCTTGTCGAGGCCTACGCCGTGCTCGGCGTCCCCCGTCGAAGCGGCGGTGCCGTGCCCGGAGTGGTCGCCGCCGGCCGTCGCCGACACCGAGGGCGTGGTCTGGTTGAGCGAACTGCGCAGGTCGTCGATGCTCGCGCCGGCGTAGGTGGACCAGGTCAGACCGGTCACCGACAGGAAGAAGAAGCCGAGGGCGGCCCAGGCGCCGACGGTGGCGTGCAGCCCGAGCGTGCGGCGCCGCCCTTCGGTCCCGCGCACCTTGCGCCGGGCCCGGCGCCGGGTGAACCACAGCACCAGGCCGGCCCCGGCGATGACCCACAGCCAGCTCGCCGCGAACTCCGAGTAGAGGCGGCCGGTTTCGCCGAGGTGCAGATTGCGGTGCAGCTCGGAGATCCAGGTGCGCAGCGGCAACGCGCCCGTGGAGCCGTACTGTTCGAGGGCGCCCTCGACCTTGCCGGTGTACGGGTCGACGAAGACGGCGAGGGTGTGGTCGGGGTCGACGCCCTTGACGCCGGACAGCAGGACCCTGGTGGTCGCGTCGGCGGCCGGGGAGGGCCGGACGGCGCTGACGGAGCCCTCGGGGTGGGCCTCGCGGGCGGCGGTGACCTGCTCGGATATCGGCAGCTTGGCGTCGCCGACGGCGGAGACGGTCATCTCGTCGGCGTACAGGATCTTCTCGGCCTGGAACGAGGTGGCGTACAGGAATCCGGTGACCGCGGCCACCAGCAGGAAGGGTGCGACGAACAGCCCTGCGTAGAAGTGCAGACGCAGCACCAGCGGGCGCAGCGGCGCCCAACTGCCGGATTGCGGGGGCGGGTCGGCGGCTTTCGGGGTCTCGTCGGCGGTCGTCGGCGGAGCGGAGGTCATCGGCGGCTTACTCCGGAGGGTGGGGACGTGCATGGCTTGTTTCGGTCGGTCCAGTAGTCGGGAGAAACACGCCCTGAGTTCCCGGCGGTTGAAGTGGCCTGCGTCACACGGGCGGAGGACATGGCATCCTGGCGCGATGGCAACTCCCCCTGATCACGCGCCCCTTGCCGAGCTGGTCGAGGAACTCCTCGCCACCGACGGTCCGCTGCCGATCGTGGCGGCCGGTGATCCGGTGCTGCGACGCGGCACCGAGCGTTTCGAGGGCCAGCTGGACTCCACGCTGCTGGCCCGGTTCGTCGAGGCGATGCGTGTCACCATGCACGCGGCTCCCGGGGTGGGCCTCGCGGCGCCGCAGGTGGGGGTGCCGCTGCGGATCGCGGTGATCGAGGACCCGGCGCCGGTGCCGGACGAGATTCGGCTGGCGCGGGGGCGGGTGCCGCAGCCGTTCCGGGTGCTGGTCAATCCGTCCTACGAAGGGGTCGGTGCCGTGCGGGCCGCGTTCTTCGAGGGCTGTCTCAGCGTCCCGGGCTGGCAGGCGGTCGTGGACCGGTTCGACCGAGTGCGGCTGACGGCCGAGGACGAGCACGGGCGGTCGGTGGACGAGGTGTTCTCCGGGTGGCCCGCGCGGATCGTGCAGCACGAGACGGACCACCTGGACGGCACGCTGTACCTGGACCGGGCGGAGCTGCGCTCGCTGTCCTCGAACCAGGCGGTGGCGGAGCGCTGGGCGCAGCCGACACCCAGGGAGGCGGCTGCCTCCCTGGGTTTCCGGTTGCCGGACTGACTGTCTGCTGTCAGCTGTCAGCTGTCGCGGAACGTCTCCAGCAGGCGCAGCCACACCTCGCTGATCGTCGGGTAGGCCGGGACGGCGTGCCACAGCCTGCTGATCGGCACTTCTCCTGCGACGGCGACGGTCGCGGAGTGGATGAGCTCGCCGACGCCCGGGCCGACGAAGGTGACGCCGAGCAGGATCTCGCGTTCGAGGTCGACGACCATGCGGGCGCGGCCGCGGTAGCCCTCGCCGTACAGGCCGGCGCCGGAGACGTTGGCGAGGTCGTAGTCGACGGCGCGGACCCGGTGGCCGGCCTGTTCGGCCTCGGCGAGGGACAGGCCGACGGCGGCCGCCTCGGGGTCGGTGAAGACGACCTGGGGTACGGCGGAGTGGTCGGCGGTCGCGGTGTGCGCGCCCCACGGGTCGGCCTGGACGTCCGTGCCGGAGGCGCGGGCGGCGATGGCGGCGCCGGCGATGCGGGCCTGGTACTTGCCCTGGTGGGTGAGGAGCGCGCGGTGGTTGACGTCGCCCACGGCGTAGAGCCAGTCGGTGCCGGTGACGCGGAGGCTGTCGTCGACGTCGAGCCAGGAGCCGGCTTCGAGGCCGACGGTGTCCAGGCCGATGTCGTCGGTGCGCGGGGCGCGGCCGGTGGCGAAGAGGATCTCGTCGGCCTCGATGCGGTCGCCGGTGTCGGTGACGGCCACGACGGTGCCGTTCTCCCGGGTCACCGACTGGATCGAGGTGCCGGTGCGGACATCGACGCCGGCCTCGGTGAGCGCCTCGGCGACCAGTTCGCCGGCGAACGGCTCCATGCGGTTGAGCAGGCCCTTGCCGCGCACCAGGAGGGTGACCCGGGAGCCGAGTGCCTGCCAGGCCGTGGCCATCTCGGTGGCGACCACTCCCCCGCCGACGACGATCAGCCGGCCGGGCGCGGCCTGGGCGCTGGTGGCCTCGCGGCTGGTCCAGGGCTTGACCGCGTCGAGTCCGGGCAGGCCGGGCAGCACGGCGCGGGTGCCGGTGCAGACGGCGACGGCGTGCCGGGCGGTGAGGACCTTGTCGCCCACGGTCACGGTGCGCGGCCCGGTCAGGCGGCCGTGGCCGCGGTAGAGGTCGGCCCCGATGCTGTCGAGCCACCGGATCTGGCCGTCGTCCTTCCAGTGGGAGGTGTATTCGTCGCGGCGGGCGAGGACCGCGGCGGTGTCGAGGGGGCCTTGTACGGCGGGGGCGAGGCCGGGCAGTCGGCGGGCGTCGGCCTGGGCGATGACCGGGCGCAGCAGGGCTTTGCTGGGCATACAGGCCCAGTACGAACACTCGCCGCCGACCAGTTCGCTCTCCACGACCGCGGTGGAGAGGCCGGCCGCGCGCGTGCGGTCGGCGACGTTCTCCCCCACGGGCCCGGCTCCGAGCACCACTACATCGTAAGAGGAGTACACAGTGGATTCCGTTTCCGTCATAGGGGTCAGTCTGCTGGGTGGTGTGCGCTCGGGCCACATGGGTACGCGCGCGGAATACCTACTCGGCAGGCCGTGTTAGTGCGCATGGCTAGGCCCCGACATCAGGAAGAGGGATGCACGCCATGAGCAACACCGTGGAGCTCACCAAGGAGAACTTCGACCAGACGGTCACGGAGAACGACTTCGTCCTGATCGACTTCTGGGCGTCCTGGTGCGGGCCGTGCCGTCAGTTCGCGCCCGTGTACGACAAGGCCGCCGAGGAGAACCCGGACCTGGTCTTCGGGAAGGTGGACACCGAGGCGCAGCCGGAGCTGGCCGCGGCTTTCGGTATCCAGTCGATTCCCACGCTGATGATCGTCCGTGACCGGGTGGCCGTGTTCGCGCAGCCGGGCGCGCTGCCGGAGGCGGCGCTGACGGATGTGATCGGTCAGGCCCGCAAGCTGGACATGGACGAGGTGCGCAAGGCGGTCGAGGAACAGCAGGCGAACGCGGAGCAGAACGGCCAGTAGTGCCGCGGGACTTGCCCTGGGGTGCTCACCGCTCCAGGGGAAGTCCCGTGTAGTTCGCGGCCAGTTCGGCGGCGGCGTGCCGGGACGCGGTGATCCGCCGCAGCCGGGCGAGCTGGAGCCGGTCGTCGAAGGGGTCGGCGTCGGGGCGGGTGTGCAGCATCGTCGTCATGTCGTACGAGAACCGGGTGGCCTGCCAGACCCGGGCGAGGCAGGACGCGGAGTAGCGGTCGAGGAGCCGCTCGGAGCCGGTGCGGTGCAGTTCCGCGAAGGCGCGGGCGAGCAGACGGACGTCGGAGACCGCGAGGTTGAGGCCCTTGGCGCCGGTCGGCGGGACGATGTGGGCGGCGTCGCCCGCGAGCAGGAGCCGGCCGTGCCGCAGGGGTTCGTGGACGTGACTGCGCATCGGGGTCACGGACTTGGCGGTGATCGGGCCGCGGTGCAGCGTCCAGTCGGCGTCGATGGCGAAGCGGGCGGCGAGTTCGTCCCAGATGCGGTCGTCGGGCCAGTCGTCAGGGTCTGTGCCGTTGGGGACCTGAAGGTAGAGGCGGGACACCTGCGCCGAGCGCATGCTGTGCAGGGCGAAGCCGCCCGCGCCGCGTGCGTAGATCAACTCGTCGCAGGACGGGGCGACATCGGCGAGGATGCCGAGCCAGGAGTACGGGTAGGCGTGGGCGTAGGTCCGCCCCGTCCCGGCCGGGAAGGTGTCGCGGGCGATGCCGTGGAAGCCGTCGCAGCCGACGACCCAGTCGCAGTGCACCGTCTGCTCACGGCCCTCGTGCAGGAACCGTACGACGGGCGTCTGGGACTCGGGCTTCTCGATCGCCGCCGCCTCCGCCTCGAACAACAGCGGTGGCCCGTCGGCCAGTTGGAGGGCGACGAGGTCTTTGACGATCTCGGTCTGGGCGTAGATCGTGACGGTACGGCCGCCCGTGAGGACCGGGAAGTCGATGTGATGGCGCTCCCGGTCGAAGCGCAGCTCGATGCCCTGGTGGACCAGGCCCTGCGCGCTCAGCCGGTCGGCCGCGCCGCACGCGCGCAGGGCGTCGACCGTGCCCTGCTCCAGCATTCCGGCGCGCTGGCGCTGCTCGACGTACTCCCGCGTGCGCGCCTCCAGGACGACGCAGTCGATGCCCGCGCGGTGCAGCAGGCGGGCGAGGAGCAGTCCGGCGGGGCCGCCGCCGATGATGCCGACCGTCGTGCGCATGGCCCGTCTCCCCTCGGTGAGCGGTTGCGCGACAGCCTTTCAGCTCGACTCGCGGTGCACCACCGCGGCTTCCAGCACCTTGTGGGTCTCGGGCGGCCCGGCGGGGTTGCGCACCGCGCGGTCGACGAGTTCGGCGAGGTCGCGGCCGGAGGGCAGCTCCAGGCGGACCGTGCTGAGCCGGGGGCGCAGCAGCCGGCCGAGCATGAGGTCGTCGGCGCCGATCACGGCGGTCTCGCCGGGGATGTCGATCCCCTGGTCCAGCAGGGCGCGCATCAGCAGCATCGCGTACTCGTCGTTGTACGCGAACACCGCGTCGAGGCCGAGCTCGCGCCAGCGGGCGGCGAGCCGGGCGCCGGCCTCCTCGGTGTAGGCGAGGGGCAGGTCGGTGACGGTGGCGTCGGTGCCGCGCAGGGCGGCGCGTACGCCGGCGAGGCGGGGCAGCGAGAAGGCCTCCAGGCCCGCCTCCTCGGGGACGACGACGCCGATCCGGCGCCTGCCGCGCTCGCACAGGTGGCGTCCGGCGCGGTGGCCGACGGCCTCGTGGTCCATGAGCAGGGCGTGGGCGCCCTCGACGGTGTCGGGGCCGAGGGTGACGACGGCCCGGGCGCCGGAGCGCTTGAGGACGGCGACGCCCTTCGGGCCGAGTCCGGCGCCGGGCACCAGGACGGCGACGGGCCGCAACTCGGCCCAGGCACGGGCGGCTTCGTCGCCGTGCAGACCGACACTGCCGTGCTGGACGACGGTGTAGTCGAGGCGGCTGAGCGCCCACTGGAGCTCGTTGATGAACTGGCCGTAGAGCTGGCCGACGGGGATCGTCGGGGCGGGCATCAGGACCAGGCGGCTGTGTCCGGCGCGCAGGCTGCGGGCGGCCGCGTGCGGCACGTATCCCAGCTCCTTGGCGGCCTCGTGGACGCGGCGGCGGGTGGGTTCGCTGATCCGGACGGCGCTGGTGTTGTTCAGGACGTAGGAGACGGTCGCGCGCGAGACGCCTGCCAGGCGGGCCACATCGGCGCTCGTGGGCACGGAGCGCGGTGCGGGGGCCCCGGGGGCGGGCGTTTTCGGTATCTGCACCATGACGTACGGCATCCTTGCAGAACCTGTGGAGACGGCTCCCGGCGGGGCACTCAGGCGGGCGGCGCGGTCCGCGTGACCCGGGCGACGAGGTCGACCCAGCCGGCCTCTAGCCGCTCCATGGGCATCCCGCACTCCCTGGTCAGGTGGTGGATCTGGGCCGGGTCGAGGTACGCCAGCAGGGTCCGGGACAGCAGCTCGCAGTCGGCGTCCGGCACGATCTGGCGCAGCAGGA
>NZ_KQ948427.1:174473-590623 GCF_001514065.1 Streptomyces antibioticus
TCGTCACGTGCATCCCCACGGCCTTGTAGGAGGGGTGGGAGTACCGGCGGGTGGGCTCCGGCTCGGCGGCCAGCTGGAGGTCCAGCTGCTCCACCGAGCGGTACAGCAGGGCCACGCCGAAGGCGCGCAGCCGCTCCAGGGGCGGTGCGCCGGGCCCCAGTGGCGGCGGGCCGCTCATGAAGTCCGCCTGGAGCTGCCGCGCCGAGTGGTCCAGCAGCGCCATGAGCAGGCCCGTGCGGTCGCCGAAGCGGCGGAAGACGGTGCCCTTGCCGACCTGGGCGGCGGCGGCCACGGCCTCCATGGTGACCCCGGCCGCGCCGTGCTCGGCGATCAGCCGGGCGGCGGCCTCCAGCAGCCGGGCCCGGTTGCGCGCGGCGTCGGCGCGCAGGCACTGCTCTTCCTCGCGCGTACCGAGCTGGAGCACCTCGGTCTCGCTGAGAGGATCTTGGGACCGCGGGAACGGCGGCAGATCGGCGGACATGAAGCCAGCGTAAAGCATCGGGAATGAAACTGGACCGCGGTCCGGTTAGGGTGGTACACAGTAAACGGACCCCGGTCCGGATTGTGACGGCAGTGTTTCAGCACCCCTGGAGTTAGCATGTCTGTTCGTATCCTTGCGCTCGTCGGCAGCCTTCGCGCCGGTTCGCACAACCGCCAGCTCGCGGAGGCGGCCGTCAAGTTCGCTCCCGAGGGTGCGTCCGTGGAGCTGTTCGAGGGCCTGGCCGACATCCCGTTCTACAACGAGGACATCGACGTCGAGGGCAACGTCCCGGCCCCCGCCGCCAAGCTGCGCGAGGCCGCCCAGGCCGCCGACGGCTTCCTGCTCTTCGTCCCCGAGTACAACGGCACCATCCCGGCCGTCCTGAAGAACGCCATCGACTGGCTGTCCCGCCCGTACGGCGCCGGCGCCCTCACCGGCAAGCCGGCCGCCGCGGTCGGCACCGCGTACGGCCAGTTCGGCGGCGTGTGGGCGCAGGACGAGACCCGCAAGGCCCTGGGCATCGCCGGCGCCAAGGTGCTGGAGGACGTCAAGCTGTCCATCCCCGGTTCCGTGGTCCGCTTCGCCGAGACCCACCCGGCCGACGACACCGAGGTCGCCGAGCAGCTGACCGAGGTCGTCGCCCGGCTGCACGGCCACGCCGGGGAAGCGGTCGCCGTCTGATCGCAAGCACCTCGCTGAAGGGGCCGGAGCTCTTGGAGCTCCGGCCCCTTCCGCTTGCCCTCGGCACTTCAGGCGACCGCGGTCGGGGCCAGCTCCCTGAGTTGCGTCAACGCGGCCTCCACCGCGGGGCGTTCATGCCCGCCGCGGCGCGTGCAGGTGAGGAACCTGCGGTGCGGGTTGCGCGTGCACGCCACCCGGCTGATGGGCAGGTCCGCGGTGAGCTGGGCCAGCCGCGGGATGAGCGCGACGCCGAGCCGATGGGCGACGAGCTGGGCGGTGACGTTCCAGTCCACGGCCTGATGGACCACCTCGGGGCTGAACCCCGCCTCCCCGCAGGCGGAGATGATGTGGGTGTGGCAGGGGCTCTCCGGCATGGGCGCGATCCAGTCCTCGTGCGCCGCCTCCGACAGGTCGACGAGCTCCCGGCCGGCGAGCGGGTGATCGGCGGGCACGACGAGGTCGAACGGGTCGTCCAGGAGCGGCCGTTGGTCGAAGCGGGCGTCGCTCAGCGGAGGGTTGGACGGGGTCGCCTCGACGACGGCCAGATCGACCTCGCCCTCGAAGAGCAGGTCGAAGCTCTCCGGCACGGCCGCCTCCCGGATGCGGACGGCCAGCCGCGGATACCGCTCCTGGAGCCGGGCCGCCATCGGCGCCAGCAGCACCGAGATCGCCACCGGATACCCGCTCACCCGCAACGGCCCGGCCGGGGCGCCCCGTTCGGCCCGCAGATCGAGCTCAGCCTGCTCCCAGCGGGCCTGAATGGCGTCGGCGTGCGAGAGCAGGCTCTCCGCGGCCGGGGTGAGACGTACCCCCCGGCCCTGCGGTTCGAGGAGGTCGACGCCCAGGTCGCGGGCGAGCTGACGGATCTGCTGCGAGGCGGCGGACGGGGTGAAGTGCAGGGCGCGGGCGGCCGCGGTGACCGTGCCGTAGTGCGCGACCGCTCGCAGGACATGAAGCCGGCGCAGGTCAATCATGAAGTCCACGCTTCAAGGTGCCGTCCGGAAAGTCAACCTGGACGTGTACAAAAGCGATGCCGCACCCTGGATCGTGTCGCGACGGTCCCTATCCGCGCCGACCAACCGGCCACGACGTACGAGGAGTTCTCATGACCAGCACGACCCGCACCGGCTGCCCGCACTGCGGCTGGCCGGACGACGCCGAGCCGTTCCAGGTGGTGTCCCGGCACGCGACCGCCGCGGGCAGCACGCTGTGGACGCGGTGCGGCTGCGGTTCCCTGCAGGTCCGCACCGTCGACGACCGCGGGACGCGCATCGTCTCGCGCAGCGGGCCCGCGTAGGCCCGGGTTCCGTGACCCCCCGGTCCGGCCTCAGTCGAGCCCGGCGAGTCGCTGCACGGCCGGGGCCGCGAAGCGTTCGATGAACGCCGCCGGTTCGGCGGTGCGGGGCGAGAGGATCACCGTCTCGATGCCGAGTTTGGTGTAGCCGGTGATGTCCCGGGTGAAGGCGTCGAGGTCGCCGGTGGCGAGCGGCTCGCCGGAGTAGGCGACGGTCTTGCGGATCGTGTCGTAGTCGCGGCCCTCGGTCTCGCAGTGGCCGCGCAGCACGTCCAGCTTGTGCGCCACCTCCTCCGGGGTGGTGGTGAAGAGGTTGCAGGCGTCGCCGTACCGGGCGACCAGCCGGAGCGTCTTCTTCTCACCGCCGCCACCGATCATGATCTCGGGGCGCGGGCTGCTGACCGGGGCCGGGACGCACAGGGTCTCGGCGAGCCGGTAGTGCTTGCCCTCGAACGGGCCGTTCGCCTCGGGGTCCCACATCTGGAGGCAGATCCGCAGGGTCTCCTCCAGCCGCTCGAAACGCTCGGCGACCGGCGGGAACGCCACACCGAGGCCCGCGTGCTCCCGGTCGTACCAGGCCGCGCCGATCCCGAGGGTGGCCCGGCCGCCGGACAGCACGTCCAGCGTGGTGGCGATCTTGGCGAGCAGTCCGGGGTGGCGGTAGGTCACCCCCGTCACCAGGGCGCCGAGCTGCACCGTGGAGGTACGGCCGGCGAGGTAGCCGAGGGTCGTGTAGGCCTCCAGCATCGGGTCCTCGGCGCCACCGTTGAACTCCATCTGGAAGTAGTGGTCCATCACCGACAGCCAGCTGACCCCCGCGGCCTCGGCGGCGGCGCCCGCCGCGCCGAGTTCGGCGGCGAGCGCCGGGCCGCCTCCGGGGTGGTCGAACCGGTTGATGTGCACGCCGACCCGCATGGCGGTCTCCGTTCCGCTGGACCTTTGTCGTCCTTGCCGACGCTAGAACTTCGAGCGCTCTCGAAGTCAAGGGCTACGGCTGCGAGACACGCTCCTCCTGCTGCTGCTTGGAGGCGCGCAGGCTCGTGAAGGTCGTCACCGCGAGGACGAGCACGATGAAGCCGAGGGAGAAGGGGATGCCGATCTCGGGAACATGCACGCCCGACTCGTGGAGCGCGTGCAGCAGCAGCTTCACGCCGATGAAGCCGAGGATGATCGACAGACCGTAGCTGAGGTGCACGAGCCGCTTGAGCAGGCCGCCGATGAGGAAGTACAGCTGACGCAGGCCCATCAGGGCGAAGGCGTTGGCCGCGAAGACGATGTACGGCTCCTCGGTGAGCCCGTAGATCGCGGGGATGGAGTCGAGGGCGAACAGCAGATCGGTGGAGCCGATGGCCAGCATCACCACCAGCATCGGGGTCATGACCCGCTTGCCGTTCTCCACGATCCACAGCCGGGTGCCGTGGTAGCGGTCGGCGACGCCGAAGCGCTGCTCGACCATCCTGAGCATCTTGTTCTCCTCGTACTCCTCCTCGTGGTCCCCCTTGCGGGCGTCCTGGACCAGCTTCCAGGCGGTCCAGATCAGGAAGGCACCGAACAGGTAGAACACCCAGGAGAAGGCCGAGATGATGGCCGCGCCGGCCGCGATGAACCCAGCGCGCAGCACCAGGGCGAGCAGGACGCCGACCATGAGCACCCGCTGCTGGTACTGCGAGGGCACCGCGAACTTGGACATGATGAGGACGAAGACGAAGAGGTTGTCGACGCTCAGGGACTTCTCGGTGATGAACCCCGCGAAGAACTCACCGGCCGGGCCTCCCCCGCTGAAGACGAGCAGACCGATCCCGAAGAGACAGGCGAGCAGGACCCAGACGACGGTCCAGACACCGGCTTCCTTGAGGGACACGTCGTGCGGTGTGCGGCCGATGAAGAAGTCGACGGCGATCAGCACGCACAGGGCGGCGACGGTCACCAGCCAGGTGGTGAGGGAGACGTTCACGTGATTGCTCCTGTCGCGGGTGGGGCCGCGGGGTGGGGGCTTCACAGCCTTGTTCCCGGTTCTGATCCCTTCCACCACCGGAGGGCGAACAACGGGTCATGTCCTGGCAAGATCGGCGTTCACGCCGGTGCCACCCGCCGTTCGGCGGACAGGTTCCGCCGGACGGCGGCATCCGGAGCGCGGGACATGCGGCCAATGATGGGCACTCGAGCCGCCGCATCCCCGCGTGAGGAGAAGAAATGAGCCTGGTCCCGCCGCCCTTCGATCCCGAGCTGGCCGCCGCCCTGGAACTGATCAAGGACGTGATCTCCCCCGGCCTCACGCTCGACCAGATCGACGAGATACGCCAGGGGCCGGGGATCGCGCTGCTCGCCGAGCTGGATCTCACCCTCGACGGCTTCTTCGAGGTCGAGGACCGCAAGGTGCCGGGCCCCGAGGGCGCCCCCGAGATCTCGCTCCTGATCTGCCGCCCCACGGCTGCGCCCGCCTCGGGTCCGCGGCCCGTCATCTATCACGTCCACGGCGGCGGCATGGTCATCGGCAACAACAGGGTGGGCGTCGACGTCCCGCTGGCCTGGGCGAAGGAAGTGGACGCGGTCGTGGTGTCGGTCGAGTACCGGCTGGCTCCCGAGCACCCGCATCCCGCGCCGGTGGAGGACGTGTACGCCGGGCTGGTGTGGACGGCGGAGCACGTGGCGGAACTGGACGCCGATCCGGAGCGGATCGTCATCGCGGGCGCCAGCGCGGGCGGCGGCCTGAGCGCGGCGCTGGCCCTGCTGGCGCGGGACCGCAAGGGGCCGCAGGTGATCGGGCAGGTCCTGATGTGCCCGATGCTGGACGACCGCAACGACACTCCGTCCGCCCATCAGATGGCGGGCGTCGGCGTCTGGGACCGTACAGCCAACGAGACCGGCTGGTCGGCCCTGCTGGGCGAGGCGCGCGGCGGCCCGGACGTCCCGGCGTACGCCGCACCGGCCCGCGCCGAGGACCTGTCCGGTCTGCCGCCGGCCTTCCTCGACGTGGGCTCCGCGGAGACCTTCCGGGACGAGGTCGTCGCCTACGCGTCCCGCATCTGGCAGGCGGGCGGGGTGGCGGAGCTCCACGTCTGGCCGGGCGGCTTCCACGGCTTCGACGGCTTCGCCCCGCAGGCGGCGGTGTCCCAGGCGGCTCGGGCGGCTCAGCTGCGGTGGCTGCGACGGCTGCTGGGGAGCTGAGGGACGGTTCGCCTCCGGTGGGTCGGGCGGGTCGGGCGAAGCCATCCGCTGTGGACACGGCGCCACCCTCCCCCACCCACACCCCCGGCCCTCCCCATTCCCCACCCTCATCGCGCACCATGGACCCATGAAAGAGCTGGCCGGGCGCCTGACCGCGCTGGACCCGGATGCCGGGGCCGCGGTGCAGGTCATCGCCTACTTCGATCGGCTGGCCGAGTCGCGGGCCGGGCTGGAGGCGCTGGTGCGGGGCGCCGCCGTGCTGGCCGGGGTCCCGGCACGGCTCTTCGACGGGGAGCGGCGGGTGCAGGTCCGCGTGGAGGCCGACGGCACCCGGCGTGACTCCCCGGTGCCGCCGGACCCGGCGTGGCCGTCCGCCGCGCTGTCGCCGGACGGCGTTCCCGCGCTGTGGCTGGAGCGGGCCGGGGCGGCGCCCAGCGTGGTGGACGCGGTGATCCTGGAGCGCGCCGCCGGTGCCGTACGACAAGTGCTCGACCGTACGCGAGGTCGGGCCCCGGCGGACGATCCCGCGTCGGTGGAGACGCTGCTCGACGCGACGGCCCCCGAGTCGGCACGGTTGCACGCGGCACGCCGGCTGGGCCTGGACCCGACGGCACGCGCGCGTGCCCTCGCCCCGGCCTACGGCCCGCCCAGGATCGCCCCCGAGCAGACGACGGACGAGCCGCACCCGGGAAGGGTCGGCGTGGGCCCCGCCGTCCCGGTGCTCCGGTTGCCCGAGTCCTGGGCCGCAGCCCGGGTCGCGCTGCGGTTCGCCTCGGAGGAGCCCGGCCGTCGTGTCGTGCACGCCGAGGAGCTGGGCGGCCTCGCGCTGCTCGCCGACCTCGTCGCGCCCGGCGCCGAACCCCCGGCCGACGTAAGGGCGTTGGAGGCGGCCGCGGCGACGGCACCCTGGCTGCTCGCGACGCTGGACGCGGTCGCCTCGACGACGAGCCTCAGGGCGGCCGCCACGGAGATCAACGTCCACCACTCCACGCTCCAGGACCGCCTGGCCCACGCGGAGCATCTGCTGGGCTGGCCGGTACGCACCCCGCAGGGCCGGTTCAGGCTGCAACTGGCGCTGACGCTGCGCCACTTGGCGCGCGCTTAGGCTTGGAGCATGTTGGGTGGACCCTCCGAGAACCCAGAGCTCTGGACCTTCCTGGAATCACTGCACCTCGGCGAGTTCCTCTCCGGCACCGTCGCGGCGATCGAGCCGTTCGGTGTGTTCGTGGCGCTGGACGACGGCCCAGCCCATCCGGTCTTCCCCGGCGTCGGGTTCATCTCGGTCGCCGAACTGTCCTGGCGACGCTTCGAGGCAATCTCTGACGTCGTACAGGTGGGACAGCGCGTGTCGTGCGAGTTCCTCCAGTTCGACGATTGGAACCTGGAGGCCCGACTGTCCTTGAAAGCCGGGCAGCCGGACCCCTTTCAGGCCTTCGCCGACACCGTCACCGCGGGGCAGATCCTGTCCGGCCGGGTCACCAAGCTGATCCCGTTCGGCGCCTTCGTCGAGGTCGCCGACGGACTGGAGGGGCTGGTTCACCTGCGGGAGCTCGCCTGGACACCGGTGGAGACCCCGTCGGACGTCGTGCGGGTCGGCGACGGGATCACGGTGGCCGTCACCGGGATCGACCGAGAGCGACGCACGATCACGCTCTCCCGGCGACAGGTCACCGGAACTCGTGGACGACCTCGATCTCACCGACGATGTGGGCGTTGAACTCGTCCAGCTCCTCCGCCGGTACCCACAGCTCCAGGATCGTCCGGCCGCCCGCCTGCTGGACGGGGTAGCGGCGCAGGAAGTCCGCGTCGACCTCGAAGCGGGTGACGTATCCGACGCCGCTGTGCTTGACGTTCCAGTCGCGGGCGATCTTCACGGCGTAGTCCTCGTTCAGGACGGGGTAGAAGATCGGCTGCTCGGGCAGTCGGGGCGGCCAGGCGCGCCAGTTCAGCTCGCGCACCAGGGCCAGCTCCTCGGGGCCGGTGGGGCGCCAGAGGGTGGTCGTGGCGAGGCGTGGGCTGGTCATGAGTTGAACGTATCCGCTGATCAGGCCCCGGGCACATCATTTTCGTCACCACATACCCGCGTTTGCAATTAACCCGCGCCTGCAACTACAGTCGCCTGCATGAGTAAGCCCTTCCCCACCGTGACCCTCAACAACGGCATCGAGATCCCGCAGCTCGGCTTCGGCGTCTTCCAGGTGCCCGACCCCGAGACCGCCGCGGCCGTCACCTCGGCCCTGGAGGCCGGTTACCGCAGCATCGACACGGCGGCGATCTACGGCAACGAGGCAGGCGTCGGCCAGGCGCTCGCCGCGTCCGGCATCGCCCGCGACGAGCTGTTCGTCACCACCAAGCTGTGGAACGCCGACCAGGGTTACGACGCCACCCTCAAGGCCTTCGACGCGAGCCTCGCCAAGCTGGGCCTCGACTTCGTCGACCTCTATCTGATCCACTGGCCCACCCCCGCCCGTGACCTGTACCGCGAGTCGTGGCGGGCCATCGAGAAGCTGGCCGGCGAAGGGCGCGTCCGTGCCGCGGGCGTCTCCAACTTCCAGCCCGCCCATCTGCGGCGGCTGCTCGACGACAGCTCGCTCGTCCCGGCCGTCAACCAGATCGAGCTGCACCCCGGCCTCCAGCAGCGCGAACTGCGTGCACTGCACGCCGAACTGGGCATCGCCACGGAGGCCTGGAGCCCGCTCGCGCAGGGCGCGGTGCTGGGTGAGCCGGTGCTGACGTCGATCGCCGAGCGCTACGGCAAGTCGCCTGCGCAGGTGGTGCTGCGCTGGCACCTCCAGCTCGGGAACGTCGTGATCCCGAAGTCCGTCACCCCGTCCCGTATCCGCGAGAACGCCGACGTGTTCGACTTCGCCCTCACCGAGGACGAGATGACGGCGATCGCCGGGCTCGACCGGGGTCTGCGCACGGGTCCCGACCCCGACACCCTCAACTGAGGGAGGAGTCGCCGCTCAACGCCATGGGCAAGGTGTTGAAGGACCCATCGCGATGAGGCTTGTCGCGCCACCGCGGGAGAACGGAGAAGCATCGTGACGACCCACCACGCCGCCGACCTGACGGCGGACCCTTCACCGGCACCGATAGAGCGACTGGACGAGGAGATCATCGCCCTGCTGGCCCGCCGCCGCGCCATGGCCCAGCAACTGCCCCCTCCCGCCCGTGCCCGCGCCGTGGACCCCGACTTCGCAGAGACCGTCAAGGAGATCACGGACCGGTACCGCCAGGAACTGGGCGGCGCCGGCGAACTCGTCGCCCGCGCGGTGATGGTGCTCTGCCATCCGAGCCGCCAGTCGTGAGCACGTGAGAGGGGAGGGGGCGCGTACGGGACTGCGCGTCCTTCCTCCGGGTCCGTCACGGCCGGCGTGTGGTGCGTTCCGCACCGGGCGCGGGTTGGCAGGGACGGAAACCGGCCCGTACAAATGGGCCTCATGAGCCTACCGAAGCTGCCCCTCGCCGGGATCACGGTCGTCAGCCTGGAGCAGGCCGTGGCCGCTCCCTACGCCACCCGGCAGCTGGCCGACCTCGGGGCCAGGGTCATCAAGGTGGAGCGCCCGGGCGACGGCGACTTCGCCCGCCGGTACGACACGACGGTGCACGGCCACTCCAGCTATTTCGTCTGGCTGAACCGCTCCAAGGAATCCCTCACCCTGGACCTCAAGGCCCCCCGGGGACTGGAGATCCTGCACCAACTCCTCGACGGCGCCGACGTCTTCGTACAGAATCTCGCCCCCGGAGCGGCCGACCGGCTCGGCCTCGGCACGGACGCGCTCGCCGAGCGGTACCCGCGGCTGATCCCGTGCACGATCTCCGGGTACGGCACCGACGGACCGTGGGCGGACCGCAAGTCGTACGACCTGCTGGTGCAGTGCCAGACGGGGCTGGTGTCGCTGACCGGGACGCCCGAGGAGTCGGCGCGGGTCGGGATCTCCGTCGCGGACATCGCCGCCGGGATGTACGCGTACACCGGCGTCCTCACCGCCCTGTACACGCGTGCCACCACCGGGAAGGCGCACGCGGTGGAGGTCTCGCTCTTCGAGGCACTGGCCGAGTGGATGAGCCAGCCGGCCAATTACACCCGCTACGGCGGCTCGCAGCCCCCGCGCCTGGGCACGCAGCACGCCACCATCGCCCCGTACGGCGCCTTCACGGCCGCCGACGGCAAGGACGTGCTGTTCTCGATCCAGAACGAGCGTGAATGGGCCGCCCTGTGCGCCGAGTTCCTTGAGGACCCCGAGCTGACCCAGGACCCGCGCTTCGCCACCGGTTCCGGACGGGTCGCCCACCGTGACGCGATCAACGCGATCGTCGCCGCGCGCTGTGCCCGGTCCGACGCCGCGGAGATCCTCAAGGAGCTGGAGGACATCGGGATCGCGTGCGCCGGGGTCAACGACGTGGCCGCGTTCCTCGACCACCCGGTGCTGGCGGCCCGCGGCCGCTGGCGCGAGGTGGGCGTGCCGGGCGCCACCGTGCAGGCGCTGCTGCCGCCGGCCGACCTCGCGGGGCTGCCCGCGCGCATGGACCCGGTACCGGCCGTCGGCGAGCACACGGAGGCGATCCTGGGGCAGTTGGGCCGTACCGGCGACGACATCGAGGTGCTGCGCGCCGACGGCGTGGTCTGAGACCCCGGTTTCAGGCCCCGGCGAGTGGCGGGCGGGTGGCGGTCCGCTGTGCGAGGCGGTCGAGGACGGTGTCGGCCCAGCGGAGGTTGCCGCGCTCGAAGGCCATGCCGCCGAGGAGGGTGAGGTAGGGGCCGATGCGGTCGGCCTCGGCGAAGTACTCGTCCTCGGTGCGCCCGGCCAGCATGCGTTCCTGCATGCGCTCGTAGCGGGCCAGCTTCGCGGCGGAGCGTTCCCGGCGCTCGGCGACTGCTTCCCGTACGGCGCGGATGTCGTCGCGGTCGGCGATGTCGAGGCACTGGACCTTGACCATGAGCTCGTCGCGGATGGCCGTCGGCTTGGCGGGCGCGTGGGCGACGTAGGACCGCAGGACGTCGAGCCCGGCGTCGGTCAGGGAGAAGAGCCGCTTGTTGGGGCGGCGTTCCTGCTGGACCACGCGGGCGGAGACGAGCCCTTCGCTCTCCATGCGCTCCAGCTCGCGGTACAGCTGCTGCGGGGTGGCCATCCAGAAGTTGGCGACGGAGGCCTCGAAGCCCTTGGCGAGGTCGTATCCGGAGGCCTCGCCCTCCAGGAGGGCCGCCATCACCGCGTTGCGCAGAGCCATGCACTCAACCTAACAGCCGGTTCGATCAGTCCAGGGCGAGGACCGGGAGCAGCTCAGGGCGCTTGGCCTGCCGTCCGTCGCCGGACGAACGGCCCCGCACCCGCCGTACCAGCCACGGCCCCAGGAAGGAGCCGACCCAGCGCAGTTCACCGCTGACGGCCCGCAGCCCCGACGCGGCGCGCGGGTCGGCGGGCAGGTCCCGGGTCCAGCTGTCGTCGCTGTCCGGCAGGGCGAGCGCGTGGGCGACCGCGGCGGCGATCCGGGCGTGCCCGAGGGGACTGGCGTGCAGCCGGTCGGTGCTCCACAGGCGGGGGTCGGTGACGACCGGGGGGCCGGCGGTCTCGGCGACCAGGACGCCGTGCCGGGCCGCCGCCTCCCGGATACGGGCGTTGAGGGCGGCGATACGGGGGCCGGCGGGACGGGCCAGCGGAGTGATCCGGGAGACGTCGGGGAAGGTCAGCGTCGCCACGCGGGCGCCCTGACCGGTCAGCGCGGCGAACATCGCCTCCAGATGTCCGGCCACCTCGTCGGCGTCGAAGCGGGGCCGCAGCAGGTCGTTCACCCCGGCGACGACCGTGGCCAGGTCGGGCTTCAACGCGAGGGCGGGCGCGAGCTGTTCGGCCCGTACCTGTCCGGCGAGGCGGCCGCGGACGGCGAGGTTGGCGTAGAGCAGCTCTGGCGACTCCCGGACGAGCTGCTCGGCGAGCCGGTCCGCCCACCCGCGCAGTCCCTGGACGTCGTCGCCGTCGCCGAGCCCTTCGGTCTGACTGTCGCCGAGGGCGACGTACCGCGCGTACCGGCCGTCCACCATGATCGCCCCGCTTCGCCGTCGAGCACTGAACTACACACCTACTCGCATTATTGAGTATAGAGGGTCGGCGCATGCACGGAACCGCCCCGTTCGGACGCGGTCGCGTTGCGTGGGGACCTGTGCTGTGCTGGAAGCAGTCGCGGGAGAGCACGCCGATGCGTCACAGCCGTACGTCCGTCGTCGCCTCCGCTCCGCCGGTCGCACCGACCGGAGCGGGCGGCGGGCTGCTGCCGGCGAAGGATCTCGCGGCCGCCTGGTTCCTCGTGGTGCTGATCGCGGTGCCCGCCTGGGTGCTGACGATCGGACAGGCCCGGGACATGGGCGTCGAGCCGGGCACCATGGGGATGGCGCTGCCGTTGTTCCTGCTGCTCTGGGTGACGATGATGGCGGCGATGATGCTGCCGTCCATGGCGCCGGTGGCCATCACCTGGGTGCGGGGCATCGGCCGGCAGTCCTCCGGCTGGGTCCGGACCGCCCGTACCGTCGCGTTCATCGCGGGATACCTGCTGGTGTGGACGGCGTTCGGGCTGCTCGCGTACATGGCCCTCGCCCTCACCGGAAGCGTCGTCGACGACCACCCCACCGCCGGCCGCTGGATCGGCTCGGTCGCCTTCCTGCTCGCGGGCCTGTACCAGCTGGGCCCGCTGAAGTACGTCTGCCTCCGGCACTGCCGCGACCCGCTGAGCCACCTCGTGCGCTACTCGGGCTTCCGGGGGCCGGTCCGCGATCTGCGGGTGGGCCTGCACCACGGCGCGTACTGCGTCGGCTGCTGCGCCGGGCTGATGGTCGTCCTGGTGCCGCTGGGCGTCATGAACGTGGCGGCGATGGCCGGGCTGGCCGTGGTGATCTTCCTGGAGAAGCTGTCGCCCCGGGGCGTGCTGCTGGGCCGCTTCATGGGCGTCGTGTTCCTCGTCCTGGCCGTGCTCGCGCCCTTCCAGGAATGGCTGCTGCCGGGACTGCGGGACTCGATGCCGGCGATGGACGGCATGTGACCCCTGCGCCTGACCGGGCGGGGTTCCGCGCGCGGGACGGGAGGTGCAAGCTGGAAGGGAGACCGTCTCCCGATCCCGGGACGACCGGGCTCGGCACACACGGTCTCGCCACTCCGAGTGAGCTCCCCAGGGCTCGGCAGGAGGGAAGCGAGATGACTGAACAGGCCACCACCACCGCGCCGCGCTGGCATCTGACCGGCGACTGGTTCGACGTGTGCAAGTGCGCCATCCCCTGCCCGTGCACGTTCGCACAGCCCCCGACGTACGGCGACTGCGAGGGCGTCCTGGCCTGGCACATCCGGGAGGGCACCTACGGCGACGTCCGGCTCGACGGCCTCAACGTCCTGATGCTCGGCTCCTTCACCGGCAACCCGTGGGCCGGCGAGCACACCGACCCCTACGCCGCGGTCTTCCTCGACGAACGCGCCGACGAACAGCAGCGGGCCGCGCTCGGAGCCGTCTTCGGCGGCGAGGCGGGCGGCTGGCCCGCGCAGTTCGGGGAGATGTTCCACCCCGAGATGCGCGGCATGGACGTGGCCCCCGTCCACATCGAGGTCGACGAGGACCTCGCCACGTGGCGGGCCGAGGTGCCGGGCCGGGTCACGGCGGTCGCCGAGGCCCTCGGCGGCCCCACCACCCCCGACGGCGCCCGCGTCCAGGTCCACAACGCCCCCGGCGCCGAGGTCGGACCGGGCCAGATCGCCACGTGGGGCCGGGCCACCACCGACCGCGCCAACGCCTTCGGCTTCACCTGGGACCGTTCGGGCAAGTCGAGCAAGCACTTCCCGTTCGACTGGAGCGGTCCGGACTGACCCGGTTGGGGTGGCCCGTCCCCTGCATCGGCTCAGTTCAGATCAGATCAGCGCGGCGATGCCGTACGACGCCCCCAGCGCGGCGGCCAGTGTGCCGAGCAGGAGGCGGAGAGCGGTGTCCGGGACGTGGGGCTGGAGGTGGGCGCCGAGGTAGCCGCCGATCAGGCCGCCGAGGCCGCAGGCCAGGCCGAGCGACCAGTCGGGGGCGACGTCTCCTGAGCCCGACAGGGACAGCAGGGCGAAGGCGCCGGCGCCGGCCAGCGAGGTCACGAAGGTGGACGCCAGCGCGGCCGGTGCCACCTGGGCGACCGGCAGACCACGGCCGACCAGGAGCGGGCCGAGCAGCGAACCGCCCCCGATGCCGTAGACCCCGCCGACGATCCCCACCGCCAGGGCGAGACCCGTCACCGTGCGCGGGGAGGGCATCGCCGCCGCGGTGACCCGGGCCGGACGCAGGGTCCTCGTGATCAGCCACAGGCCGAGCGGCAGGAGCAGTACCGCCACCAGGAGGCGGAACACGCCCTGCCCCGGCACCGCGAAGACCCGTACGACAGCACCGATCAGCACTCCTGGCAGCGTGCCGGCCACCAGCAGCCGCGTCAGCGGACCGCGCAGCCGCCCGGCCCGGTGGAAACGCACCAGCGCTCCCGGCCCGGCCACCACGTTGAACAGCAGGTTCGTCGGCGTGACGGCCGGACTGGGCACGTCGAGCACGCTCAACTGCACCGGCAGCAGGAACACCGCGCCGGACACTCCCACGGGCGAGGTGACCACCGCGATCAAGAGCCCGGCGACCAGCCCGCCGATCTCCGACTCTCCCAACCCCGCCCCCGTATGCCGTGCGCCACCCTGCGGACACCCTCCCCCACCTGCCTCCCCCACCGCACCCTCACCTACCCTGAGACCTCGAAAGGGCGGGGAATCGACGATGCGTACGCGGCGGCGGACCGGAGCCGTGGTGCTGGGCCTGTTGGTGGCCCTGGCCACGCTGCTCGGCGCGGCCTGTCTGTGTGCCCGAGGCGTGCCGCCGTCGGCCGGGCACACACCCACGGCTGTCGTGCTCGACATGCCGGACCAGCAGGTACGGGAGCACGTCTGCGTCTCCTCCGGCCACGACCGGTGCGGCGGCAAAGCCGTCGTCGGCAAGCCGAGCACCGCCCCGGGGCCGCACCCCCAGCCGCTCGCGCCGCCCACCCGTGTGGACACCCGGCCGGCCCTCGCCGTCCCCGCCCGCGCCCCGTACACCGCGGAGCCCCGCGCCCCCGATCTCCACGCCCTGCAGGTGCTGCGGACCTAGACCGGACGCCGACCCCCGTCCGTTCCGTCAATCGGCATCCGTCGATCTCCGCTGCCCACAAGGGATTTCACCATGGCTTCCGCCAACTCCAAGAGCACCAGAACGAACCCGAAGAAGAACAGGAACTCCCAGGCCTCCAAGGCCGAGGCGCGCCGCGCCCGCGTCGAGGAACAGCGCCGCGCCGAGCAGGCCCGCGAGCGGCGCAACCGGATCATCACCGTCGCCGTGTCCGCCGCGATCCTCGCCGGGCTCGTGGGCGGCGGCTGGTATCTGCTGGACGCCGCCGACGCGAAGGAACAGGCCCAGGCGGCGCCGGTCTCCGGCGAGAAGACATGGGCCAAGCTGAGCCAGACCCACGTCGACACCGCGGTGAAGTACCCGATGACACCGCCCGTCGGCGGCGACCACGCGCCCGTCTGGCAGAACTGCAACGGCGACGTCTACACCGACCCGATACAGAACGAGAACGCCGTGCACTCCCTGGAACACGGGGCGGTCTGGATCACGTACAACGACAAGGCCTCGGACGCCGACGTCAAGGCGCTCTCCGACAAGGTCGCCAAGACGCCGTACACGCTGATCAGCCCCTACCCCGACCAGTCCTCGCCGATCACGCTCTCCGCCTGGGGCCACCAGCTGAACGTGACGAAGAAGTCCGATCCCCGGGTGTCCGAGTTCCTGGAGAAGTACGTCCAGGGGAGGCAGACTCCGGAGCCGGGCGCCGCCTGCACGGGCGGCAAGTCCGCGTGAGCCCGGTCGCGTGACGACCGGCGGCCGGGTGCCACGCACCCGGCCGTCCGGGCATGCTTGCCCCTTCCTGCGAAATCCGCCACCACCACCCAGGGGGACGACACCGGTGAGCGACGACAGCCCTCGCACCTACGCTCCGCTTCCGGACCGCCCGGACGACCGCCGTGCCGCATTCCAAAGGCACGTGGCGGAGCTCATCGAGTTCCTCGGTGCCGAGTTGCCCGCCACGGCGGGCCCGGGCCGGGAGTGGGAGCACGAGGCCCGCTCGATCGTCCGCCGCACCCTGCGCACGGCGGACGCGCTCCCGGCGGGACTCTTCGAGCAGTTGGTCCGCGCGGGGGTGTACGACCCGAACCCCAGCTTCAACCGGCAGTTCATCGAACCGGCCGTCCGCCTCTACGGCCGTCGGCGGGTGAAGGCGGCGCTGATCGACGTGCTGCGCACCGGCAGCGACGTGGAGCGGGCCGGCGCAGCCCGCGCCTGGTACTGGACGGGGGTGTCCGTGCGCTACCTCGACGCGGAGAACCGCGTCATGACGCCCGAGAGCCGGGCCGAGGTCGACTCGGTAGCCGATCTCGGGGCCGAGTGGCAGGAGGCGGCGCTCAGGGAGTTCATCGCCACCGAGGATCTCGACGTCCGCCGCTGCATCCTCCCGGGCCTCGTCCTGAACGCGCGACGCCAACCCGCCGAGCTCCACGGCCTGGTGGCCGAGGCGGTGCACATCGCCCGCAGCCATCCGGACGCCTACCTGCGGCAGCGTGTCGAGATCCAGGCCGGAGAGTAGGGGCGGGGGCACCCGCCACCGCTCCGCGGCCGAGGCGTGCCACTTGTCGGCGGCCTCCCCTTGCGGAGGCCGCCGCGACGGTCACCAGCCTTGGTAATTGCCCATGTTCCGCTCGAAGTTGTCCATACCACCGTCCAACAGGCCCTGCCCGTCGACCCCGAGATCCCGCTCGAGTTGCTCGTGCTCCCAGTAGTCCGAGCCCGAGCCGCCCGGCACGCCCTCGTCCGGCACATCCCCCTCGGGCACGCCGTACGACGGGTCGGTGTACGAGTCGTCGTAGTCCCCTGTCGACTCCTCGTACTCGCCCGCCGGCTCGTCGTACGGCGTGTCCGTGCTCTCCCCCGTCGGATCGTCGTACACGACGCCCGGCGGATCGGCCGGCCCGTCCGTGTCCGAGCCGCCGCAGGCCGTCAACGTCAGGACCAGCGCGGCGCCGACCGAGACCGTCAAGAGTTTCCTTCGCATCGTCGTTCCCCCGTGGTGACTGCATGCTGTGCTGTTGTCGTATCTCCACCCTGGCAGCGGGGTGTTGGGGCCTCTGCCGGGGCAACCCTCCCGACGGCGGCGGGTTTTCCCTCCTGCCGGTGGTGGGCGACAATGGCGGCATGCCGGCGGAAGGCGTCGCCCCGACTCCGGCCACTGCCTGGCCTTGGGGGGACGACCGGGAACCCGTCGGCTCGTTCGCCCCTGTCGCGTGGGGAGTGGCGGGTGCTGTCGTCGCATCCGCCGCCCTCCTCGGCACCTGGCAGGTCGCCCCGTATCCGGCGTGGCTGTGGCTGCCGGTGCACCTGGCGGGCGTGTCCTTCGTGGTGTGCGGTGTGGTCCTGCGGCTGCGGAGGCCGGCGAACGGGACCGGGTGGCTGATGATCCTGGTCGGCTTCACCTGGTACATCGGCGACCTTCAACTCAGCGACAGCACGGTGCTGTTCGCGCTCGGGTTCGGCGGCTATCACCTCACCTACGCCGCCCTGGGCCATCTGGTCCTGGCCCTGCCCGCCGGGCGGCTGTACCACCGTCGCGAACGTCTGGTGGTGGCGCTGCTGTATGTCATGCCGCCGCTGACCCAGGGGGCCAGGTACGTCGCCGAGTACCCGCCGCAGCCCCAGCTGTGGGGTGATCCGCATGCGCGGTACTCGGTCTGGGCGCCGATCGGCAGCGCGCTCGTCCTCGCCCTCACGGTCCTGACCGCGGCTCTCGTGGTGCGCCGCTGGTCCACCGCCGGGCGACCGGTACGGCGTGCCTACGCGCCGGTGTGGACGACGCTGCTGGCCCTGGGTGGTGTGGTGGCGGCGGGCGCGGTCGCGGCGATGCTGGACGCGCCGCGGGACGTACAGCAACTGACGCTGTTCGGGTACGCCACGGCCCTGATGGTCACGCCGGTGGCCTTGGCCGGCGGGCTGGTGCGGGTGCGCATGGCGCGCGTGCGCGTGGCCGATCTGGTGGTACGTCTGGAGGAGTCGGCGGAACCGGAGGACGTACGGGCGTCGATCGCCGAGGCGCTGGGGGACCCCGCCCTGGAGTTGTGGTTCCCGCGCCCCGAGACACCCGATCGGTCCGGGGTCCGCTATGTGCGCACGGACGGGAGAACCGCCGATTCCCTGCCCCAGGAGGGGCGTTGCGTCACACCCGTCGTGCGTCGCGGTGAGCCGCTCGCGCTCGTCGTCCACGACCCGGCGCTGCGCGAACAGCGGCCGCTGGTCGACACGGTGCTGGCCGCGGCCGGGCTCGCGCTGGACAACGCCCGGCTGCTCGCCGCACTGCGCGCCCAATTGGCCGAGCTACGGGCCTCCCGTGCCCGGGTCGTGCGGGCCGCCGACGCCGAGCGGCGGCGTATCCAGCGCGATCTGCACGACGGGGTGCAGCACAAGCTGCTGGTCGTCTCCATGCTGGTGGAGCGGGCGCGGGCACCCTCCGATGCCGATCGGTCCGATCTCGCCTTCGCCGCAGCTCACTTGGTGGAGGTCCTCGCCGAACTCCGGGCACTGACCGAGGGAATCCATCCCCCCGCCCTGGCGGAACAGGGACTCGCGGCAGCCGTGGAGGCCCTCGCCGAGCGCGCCCCGCTTCCGGTCCTCTCCGACATCCCCGACGGACGGCGGCCCGAACACCTGGAGCGGGCCGCCTACTTCATCATCACGGAGGCTCTCGCCAACACCTACAAGCACGCGGAGGCGACACAGGTGCACATCACGGTGGAGGACGGCCCGGAACGGCTGGTGGTGCGGATCTCCGACGACGGGGCCGGCGGCGCGGACCCAGCCCGCGGCACCGGGCTGCGCGGGCTCGGCGATCGGGTGGGCGCACTCGACGGACGGCTCACGGTGTCCAGCCCGCCCGGCGCCGGCACCCTGTTGACCGCGGAGCTGCCATGCGGATCGTGATCGCGGAGGACTCCGGCCTCCTGCGGCAGATGCTGGCCGAGCTCTTCACGGCGCGCGGGTTCGTGGTGACCGCGGAGGTCGCCTCCCTGCCCGAGGTGCTCCGGGCCGTCGCCGCCGATCCGCCCGACGTCGCCGTCCTGGACATCCGGATGCCGCCGACCCACCGCGACGAGGGGCTGCAGGCCGCCGAGCGGATCAGGGCCGCGCATCCGTCGGTGGGCCTGCTGGTGCTCTCGCACTATGCCGAGACCTCCTACGCGATGCGCCTGCTCAGCGCTGCCGATGACGCCGTGGGCTATCTCGTCAAGGACCGTGTCCGTGACGCGGACCGGCTCGTGGACTCGATCAAGCGGGTGGCGTCCGGGGAGGTCGTCGTCGATCCCGAGGTGGTCCAGCGGGTCCTGACCCGCCCCCGGACCACCGATCCCCTCGCGCCGCTGCTTCCGGTGGAACGCAGGATCCTGGCGCTCATGGCGGAGGGCCATTCCAACGCGGCGATCGCCACGCGGCTCAACTACAGCCTCAAGACCATCGAGAAGCGCGTCACCTCGATCTCCCAGAAGTTGGGGCTGCCCCATCCGGAGAGCCATGAGCGCGCCCATGTGAACCTGCGGGTACTCGCCGTGCTGGCCTATCTGCGCAGCACCCGTGCGGGCACCGACGCCCCGGACTGACAGGCCCACCTCCGGTACCGCGCGCTCCGGTGAAAGCCGCGGCGGCCGGTCCGGGGTCGAAGCATCGCCTCCGCACTACATTGCGGCTTCTTCGGCGACAGGAGGCCGCCATGAGCACAGAACCCGACCTGGAGATCCAGGCCAAACCGGCCGCTCCCTTCGAACGGGACATCGGCAGAGTCCGCGAGGGCCTGCTCCGCCACCCCTCCGTCGCCAAGGCGCTCGGGGATGCCCGCGCCCGCCTGCTCTCCCTCGTGCCCGAGCCCGACCCCCGCAAGACGGAGGAACCGCAGCCGTCCGCCCGCTTCAGCGCACTCGTCTACGACTACGACGAGGAACGCGTCCTCGCCGTCACCGGCGACCTGACCGCCGCGGACCCCCGCGCCACCGGTGACCTGGACATCGCCACCTACCTCGCGCAACCCCTGCCCAGCGCCGACGAGTTCACCGAGGCGGCGGCCGTCGGGATCGGCGACCTGTGGGCGCTGCGCTACCGCTCGACCGAACTCGACGACGGCGGTCGGCACTCCGCCACCGACCCCGCGCTGACACGGGCCCGTCTGGATGCCCTGATGACACCGGCGGAGTCCTTGGTCGACACGGATGTGGTGCTCTGGTACGCGGCCCACTTCACCCATGACTCCGCGCACGCGCACGGCCACATCCTGGGCCCCGATCTCACGCCCGAGAACTGGTGACGATCCGGGTACTCACATCGGGTTCCGCCCCGTGTCCGTTCGGCGGGGCGGAACCGAGCCGGCCGCTCAGGCCCGGCAGCGCAGCATCACCAGCGGCGGGTGGGCGAGCAGGTCCGTCCAGAATTCCTCGCCGAACTCCCGGATGCCGGCCTCGGACACACTCAACGGCACCCACTCGATCTCGCCGAACCCGGCTGCTCGCAGCGACTCCTCGTAGACCTCGCGGCGCGGAACGGTGCCGAGGATGCTGACCGGCCGCGGTTCGAGGAGGGCGGTGACCCGGCACCGCGGACCGGCCTCCGCCTCCTCGCCGGTCGGCTCGCAGCGGAAGCCGTACTTGTCGAGGGACGCACAGTCGAAGCCGTAGTCGGGCCGCTGGCAGAGTATGAAGAACTCGCCGCCCGGCACCAGGCTCCGGTGGATGTTGCGGCACATTCGCTCCAACTCGGCGATGGTCGCAGCGTAGTTGAGACACTGCACGCCGAGAGCCACGTCGAACTTCGTCTCCAGCGGCCGTAGTTCGGCCACGTCACCCACCTGGTAGCGCACGCCCAGGGGTTCGCGCCGCTCGATGTCCTGGGCAGCGGCGATCATCTCGCCGGAGATGTCGACCCCGAAGACGTCCGTGGCGCCTCGGCGCTTGAACTCCCTGCTGTAGAAGCCGGTTCCGCACGCCAGGTCCAGAACCGACTTCCCGCGCACGTCCCCGACCAGGGTCAGGAAGCTGGGCACTTCTCCGAAGCGCGCCAACGGCAGGGCCTTGAACCCCTCGAAGGCCTCACCGATCGCGTCGTACTGCTGGACACTCATGTGTCTCCCCCTTCTGCTGCGGACCGTCTGGGTACGCGGCAGCGAGTCTCCCTCCGCCCGGTCCGGCGCCCGTACTGGCGAATGGCACGAAGAAGCCGGCCGCCGACGCTCGTATCACCCAACACGTCCGGGAACAGGGATCGCCCCGCGGCCGTTGAACGCGGGGTCCTGCCCCGACTCCGAGGTGCGGTGGTCAAGTCATGAAGGCGGTACGGTTCCACGCATACGGCGAGATCGACGTGCTCCGCGTCGAGGACGTGCCACGCCCGTCACCCGGCCCGGGGCAGGTGCTCGTCGAGGTCCGCGCGGCCGGCATCCAGCCCGGCGAGGTGATGATCCGCAGGGGCGCGCGGCACGGCCGCTGGCCGGCGACGTTCCCCTCCGGGCAGGGCAGCGATCTGGCCGGTGTGGTGGTGGACCTCGGCCCCGAGGTGCGCGGTTTCGCGGTGGGCGACGAGGTACTGGGGTACACCCATCGGCGGGCCAGCCACGCGGAGTTCGTCGTGGTCGACGACGTGAACCTGGTCTCCCGGCCGCAGGGGCTGGCCTGGGAGGTGGCCGGGGCACTGTACGTGGCCGGCACGACCGCGTACGCCACCGTGTTCGCCGTGGACCCCGGCCCCGGGGACACCGTCGTGGTGTCCGGCGCGGCGGGCGGTGTCGGCTCGCTGGCCGTGCAGTTGGCGCGGCGGCGGGGTGCCACGGTGATCGGGCTGGCCGGCGAACGCAACCACGCCTGGTTGAAGGAGCGCGGGGTCGTCCCGGTCGTGTACGGCGAGGGCGTGGCCGATCGGGTCCGGGAAGCGTCCGGTGGACAGGTCGACGCGTTCATCGACACGTTCGGCGACGGATACGTGGACCTGGCCGTGGAGTTGGGCGTGCGGCCCGAGCGGATCAACACGATCCGCGACTGGCAGGCCGCCGCCAAGGTCGGCGCGCGCACCTACGGCGAGGGCTCGGCGGCCTGCGCGGTCGTCCTCGGCGAACTGGCCCGCCTCGCCGCCCGCGGGGAGCTGGAGGTCCCGGTCGCCCGCACCTACCCGCTGGAGCAGGTGCGGGACGCGTACCGCGAACTCGAACAGGGCCACACCCACGGCAAGATCGTGCTGCGCCCCTGACCTGCTGTCAGGCCCAGGCCGTCACCGGGGTGAAGGAGCTGTCCTGGCGGAACAGGGCCGTGCCGTCCGAACGCTCCACCCGCAGTTGGTAGTTGTAGTGGCGCAGGTAGTAGCCGGGGTAGTTGTACGACTCGAAGCGGAGCGAGCCGGTCGTCGTGCCCGTGCGGGCGATGAACGTGGCGTCCTTGGCGAAGGTCGAGGTGCCGTCGTTCGCGTCGAAGCGGGCCCGGAAGTCCCAGTGGCGCAGGTAGTTGCCGGACGAGTCGCGGAAGGAGTAGCCGTTGGCGTCGGCCAGGCCCGCGACGACCGTGAAAGTGGAGGCCGCTTTCTCGGCGGAGGTGCTGGAGCCGGTCACCACCGGCAAGTTGAGCAGGGCGGACTGGTTCTGCCAGTACCGGGTGGTGTAGTTGGCCGACTGGAAGGAGCGCGTGACGTTCTTCGCCAGTGCCGGGCCGCCCGAGACCGTCTCCTTGATGACCGTGAAGTGCCGTGCCGTACCGGAGATCGCGGGCAGGGCCGTCGGCGGGGACCAGGTGGTGAAGGTGTCGTAGCTGTCGCTGTAGTAGTACTTGCCGTCGCCGTAGCCGTCGAAGAACAGCCGCCAGGCGCCGTTGTCGAGCTGCACCAGCGCCGGGCCCTCGCGGTAGCTGCCCCAGCCCGCCCAGTCACCGGTCCGCGAGATCGTGTAGGGGCCGGTCAGCGACGAGGCGGTGGCGTACTCGATGTACTTGGTCGTCTCGTTCTTCGTGAAGGCGTGGTAGGTCGAGCCGATCCGCACGATGAACGTGTCGATGTGGTTCGCGCCGATGCCGGACAGGGCCACCGGTGAACTCCACGCCGTGAGGGCCGAGTTGGTGGCCTTCAGCCGGTACGGCGTGAAGATCCACTCGTCGCTGGTGAGCGAGCAGGACACGATGACGTTGACACTGCCGTCGCTGTCGACGAACCACTCCGGCGCCCACGCCCGGGACAGGTCGGTGATCGGGACCGTGTAGTCGTACAGGAACGTCCAGTTGACCCGGTCGGAGCTGCGGGCGAAGCCGATGGTGGTGCTGACGTCCTGCCAGGTGTGCGTGGTGTAGGTGATGTAGTAGTAGCCGTCGGTGTGCTTGAAGACGCTGGCGTCGCGGATCCTGTTGCTCGGCGGCGTGTAGGCGGACGCCTGGACGAGCCGGAAGTCGGTGGCGTCGTCGGCCTGGTAGACGTTCACCGTGCCGTCGTTGCTGTCGAGGAACGGCACGATCGTGTAGCGGGTGGCGGAGCCGCTCGGCGGGGCCGCGGCGAAGGCCGCGCCGGGCAGTTCGCCCAGCAGGACGGCCGAGGCGGGCAGAACCGCCATGGCGCGCAGCAGGGTACGGCGTGACGGCGTGGGGGGTTGTGTGGTCACGGGCGGCTCTCTCTCGGACAGGACGCGGCTCAACGTCCGGAATACCGAACAAGGTTCGGAAAGTCGATCAGAAGGTAGGGGTGAGGCTGCGGTGCGTCAATGGTTTGCGCATGACCTGCCGGGGGCTGTGTGGCGGCTGTGCCGGGCCCCGAACGGCCGCCCCGCCAAAGGGTGTTCCGGCGAAGCGCTTGCAGTGGTTACCGTTCGGTAGGCAACGTCACCGGAGGTGTCCCGTATGACGCACGACCGTTCCGCCGGCTTGGTGGAGACCGCACGCGCGCTGGCCGACGGCACGGTCACGGCACGGGCGCTGGTCGAGCGGACGCTCGCCAGGATCGAGGCCGGGCAGGGCTCGCTGAACGCCTTCCGGATCGTCCGCGCGGAGGCCGCCCTCGCCGAAGCCGACGCGGCCGACAAGGAACTCGCGGCCGGGATGCGCAAACCGCTGCTCGGCGTGCCGGTGGCCGTGAAGGACGACATGGACGTGGCGGGCGAACCCACCGCGTTCGGCTGCCGGGGCGAGTTCCCGCCGGTCGCCGAGGACGGGGAGGCCGTACGGCGGTTGCGGGCCGCCGGGGCGATCGTCGTGGGCAAGACCAACACATGCGAGTTCGGGCAGTGGCCCTTCACCGAGGGGCCCGCCTTCGGCGCCACCCGCAACCCGTGGAACGCGGACCACACGCCCGGCGGGTCGTCGGGCGGTTCGGCCGCCGCCGTCGCCGCGGGGCTCGTGCCGGCGGCGCTCGGCTCCGACGGCGCCGGATCGGTACGCATCCCGGCGTCCTGGACCCATCTCATCGGCATCAAGCCGCAGCGCGGCCGCATCTCCACCTGGCCGCGCGGCGAGTCGTTCCAGGGCATCACCGTCAACGGCACCCTGGCCCGCACGGTCGCCGACGCCGCTCTCCTGCTCGACGCGGCGAGCGGCAACCACGCCCTCGACCCGCACCGCCCGCCGTCCGTCGACGCCTCCGGGGCCGCCCGCCGCGACCCCGGCCGCCTGCGCATCGCCCTCGCCCTGAAGCCGCCCTTCACCGCCCTGCCGGCCCGGCTCCAGCCGGCGGTACGGGCGAAGGTCGTGCAACTCGCCGAGCAGCTGGCCGCGTTGGGCCACACGGTCGAGGAGGCCGACCCGCCGTACGGCCAGATCTGGCTCACCTTCATCCCGCGCGCCACCGCCGGCCTCGCCGAGCGCGTCGGCGAAGCGCCCTTCCCCGCCCTCCTCGACCGGCGCACCCGCGACGCCGCCCGGCTCGGCCGGCTCCTCGGCGGGGCACCGCTGCGGGCGGCACGCCGTGCGGAGGCGGTCCTGCACCGCCGTATCGGCGCCTTCTTCAGGTCGTACGACGTCGTCCTCGCCCCCACCACGGCCGCTCCCCCGCCCCGCATCGGCTCGATGCTCCCGCTCAGCGGCTTCGCCACCGACCGGGCGATGATCGCGGCCTGCCCCTATGCCTGGCCGTGGAACGTGCTGGGCTGGCCCGGCGTGAACGTCCCGGCCGGGTTCGTGGACGGCGGCCTGCCGGTGGGAGCGCAGTTGCTCGGGCCGGCCAACAGCGAGCCGCTGCTGATCTCGCTCGCAGCGCAGTTGGAGGCGGAGCTGCGCTGGCACGAGGCGTGGCCGGCACCGAGGGCGGCCACCGACTCGCCGGCCGCGTGACGACGTCGGGCCCGTACCCTGTGACCATGGACGATGCGTCGATGGTCGGGCTCATGGGGCGGGTCACGGGAACGGTCGGGCCCGGGCTCGTCGGCGAGGTGATCGTCCGGGTGCGCGGCGGCGCCGAGCACTTCCTCGCCTATCCGGCCACCGGCGGCGACCGCATCGAGCGGGGCACGGTCGTCATGGTGGTGGAGTACCAAGCGCCGAGAACGGTCTACGTGCAGGCGGCGTACGACAGTTGAGCGAGCCTTGTCGCAGGTGAGAGCCGTTTGCGTCAAGGTTGCGACAAGAGTTCGTCAGGGTCTGTACCCCGGCTGCGCCGAGGCGCACACTCCCTTCGTTCGGTGCCGAAAGGGCACCATGCAAAGGGGGCGTATGCCGATGGTCATCGGCGTCGTTGCGGGGCTCGCGGTAGGTGCGGTCCTCGTTCTGATCGGTGTGTTCAAGATGATGTGGCGGGTGGCCGAGCCCAATGAGGCGCTCATCATCTCGGGTTCCAAGCACAAGACCGAAGGCCTCGAAGAGGGCATGGGATTCCGTATCGTCACGGGGCGCGGCACGCTGGTGCTGCCCGGCGTGCAGGCGGTGCGCAAGCTGTCCCTCGACCTCAACGAGACCGAGCTGCACGTGGACTGCGTGACCCACCAGGGCATTCCGCTCAAGGTGCGGGGGGTCGTCATCTTCAAGGTGGGCGACGACTTCGTGTCGATCGCCAACGCGGGGCGCCGCTTCCTCGACCAGCAGAAGCTGATGTCGGAGCGGGTGCACAACGTCTTCGCCGGTCATCTGCGGTCCATCGTCGGCGGGTTGACGGTCGAGGACATGATCCGCGACCGGGAGAAGCTGACCGGGCAGACCCGGGCCGCGTGCGGCACGGAGATGGAGAAGCTGGGTCTGATCGTGGACTCGCTGCAGATCCATGAGATCGAGGACCCGACCGGGTACATCCAGAACCTCGCGATGCCGCACGCCGCGGCCGTGCAGCGGGACGCGCGCATCGCGCAGGCCGAGGCGAACCGGCTGGCCACGGAGGCCGAGCAGCAGTCGTTCGCGCGGATGGCGGAGGCCACCCGGGACAGCGAGATCCTCCAGGCCGGCTACCAGGCCGAGCGCGACAAGGCCGCCGCCAAGGCCCAGCAGGCCGGACCGCTCGCGGACGCCGCGGCCCGGCAGGAGGTCGTCGTGCAGATGACCCGGGTCGCCGAACTGGAGGCGCAGCGCACCGAGCAGCAGCTCCAGGCGGACGTGCGCAAACCCGCGGACGCGAGGGCGTACGAGAAGCGCACGCTGGCCGAGGCCGAGCGCGACGCGCGTATCTCGGCGGCTCAGGCCAAGGCCAAGGAGACCGAGTTGGCCGCCGCGGCCGAGGCGACGCGGGTCAAGACGGCCGCGGCCGCCGAAGCGGAGGCGACCAAGGCGCGCGGTACGGCGACGGCTGCCTCCACCCGCGCCACCGGTGAGGCCGAGGCCGCCGCGGCCCAGGCCAAGGGCCTCGCGCAGGCCGAGGCGACGAAGGCCAAGGGGCTCGCCGAGGCGGAGGCCATCAAGGCGCGGGCCGCCGCCCTCGCCGAGAACCAGGAGGCCGTGGTCGCCCAGCAACTCGCCGAGAACTGGCCGGAGATCGTGAAGGCCGGGGCGTCCGCGTTCGGGAACGTCGACAACATGGTGGTGCTCAATGGCGCCGACGGCATGGCGGACATGTTCGCCAAGGCGCTCACCATGGGCGGCACGGGCCTCGGCCTGGCCCGCCAGCTGCTCGCGTCCATGAACCAGAACGGTCAGGCACCGGCGGGGACTTCGTCCCTCAACGGGCTCGCGCCGCAGCCGCCGGCGCAGAAGGTGCCCGTGGCGGAGAGCTAGCCGACAGCGCACACGGGGGTACCCCTTAGGGTGCCCCCGTGACTGCGTTTACCCATGAGACCGATGAGAACGTCCCAGGCCGCTTCGGCGCCACCGCCACCACCGAGGCCGACCCCCGCGAGGTGGGCCGGGTGCGCACCGAGTACTCGCCCGCGCACGACGGCGACCCGGACCCCGGGGAGATCGTGTGGACCTGGGTGCCCTTCGAGGAGAACGACGGGCGCGGCAAGGACCGGCCCGTGCTGGTGGTGGCCAGGGAGACGGCCGGGACCTTCCTCGCCGTGCAGCTGTCGAGCAAGCGGCACGACGGCGACCGTGAGTGGGTGGCGATCGGCAGCGGCCCCTGGGACCGGTCGGGCCGCGACTCCTGGGTGGACGTCGACCGCGTGCTGCGGCTGCACGAGGACGGCATGCGCCGGGAGGCGTGCGCGCTGGACCGCGGCCGGTTCGACCTGGTCAGGAGGCGGCTGCACGAGCGCTACGGCTGGACCTGAGGCGCTTTACGGCCGGGCCTGAAGTGCCTTACGGCTGGACCTGAAACCCCTTACGGCTGGGCCTCAAGCGCCTTACGGCTGAGCCTGGAACACCTTCTCGAAGGCGCCGCGCACCACACTCCCGGACGTGCGGTCCAGGACCCCGAAGACGACGTGCTCGAACGCCGTGCCGAACCGTCCTCCGGGCGCCAGCAGCGCCTGGAAGGCACCGGCCACCTGGACCGGGTCGTTCTGGAACACCCCGCACCCCCACGCCCCGAGCACCAGCCGCCGGTACCCCTCGGCCGCCGCCACCTCCAGCACCCGCTCGGCGCGGACGGCGAGGGCCCCCGGCAGCTCGCCGGCCCGCTCCGGCGCCGTACGGCGGACGACACCGGCGTTGGGCGCGGCGGCCGTGAGGAAGCCGCAGCGGTACGGCTCGTCCAGGAGCCGGCCGCGGTCGTCACGAAAGACGGGGACGGCCGGTGAGTGGATGACACGGTCCGTGTAGAACGGGTCGCGGTGGGCGCGGTGGTGGTCGTAGAAGTCCCGGGTCTCGCGCACGCACGCGTACAGCGCGGAGGCCCGGCACAGGGCCTCCTCCTGGGCCTGGGCGCCGTTGAGATAGCCGCCGCCCGGGTTGCGGGCCGAGGCGAAGTTCAGGACGGCCGGGTCGCCGCCGAGCCGGCGGGCGGCCTCCAGGCTGCTCTCGCCGGTGACCTCGACGAACAGCTCCGCCGGCGCCCAGGACGGCACGGCCACGGGCTCCGGCCCGTACAGCCGCGTACCGGCTCGGGCGGCCTCGACCTCGGCCGCGACGGACACCTGGCGCCCGTCGGAGGTGCGATAGAAGCCCGCCTCGACGATCTGTTCCGTCTCCTGTGCGATGCCCCGCAGGCGCGCGCTCATGGCGCCACCCCCGTGGGCGCCTCGATCGCGCGCCGTGCGCGCTCCCCCGTCGTGCTCATGCACGCATCGTGGGCGATGCTGGTCCTACGGTGCAACGGAGTTTCCCGGCTTCGAGAACACCCAGGAAACACGCAGGAAACGGAGATCCTCGGCCCCGATTGCGGGAAAGTGCACCCTTGTGCGATTCGCTTCGAGGGTTTTGGGTGGGACGAGCACTGCCGGTCCGGCCAACATCATCCGGGCCGGTGGCATGGTGGAATCTCAGGAGGATCCCGACATGTCCGATTCGGTTACCGACTGTAGCGACTGTACGGAGCCCCGCACCGCTCTGTCCGCCGCCGAGGTGGAGGCGCTGGTCAGGGGCATCTGCTTCAAGACCGGCCCGCCCCGCACCGTCGGCGTCGAGGTGGAATGGCTCGTCCACGAGCTGCGCACACCGCAGCTCCCCGTCACACCCGAACGACTCCGAGCGGCCTACGCCGCACTGGAGACCGTGTCCCTGAGCTCGGCGCTCACCGTCGAGCCCGGCGGCCAGCTGGAGCTCAGCTCGCCGCCCGCCGCCTCCCTCATGGAGTGCATCGGCACCGTCTCCGCCGACCTCGACGCCGTCCGCACGGCGCTCGCCGGGCATGATCTCGGCCTCGTCGGCCTCGGCCACGATCCCTGGCACCCGCCCCGCCGGTATCTCCACGAACCCCGCTACGACGCCATGGAGGCGTGCCTCGACCGCACCGGCCCGGCCGGCCGCGCCATGATGTGCACCTCCGCGTCCGTGCAGGTCTCGCTGGACGCCGGCTACGAGGAGCCGGGCCCGCTGGGACACGGGCGGCGCTGGTGGCTGTCGCACCAGCTGGGCGCGGTCCTGGTCGCCGCGTTCGCCAACTCACCACTGGTCGGCCGCGAGCCCACCGGCTGGCTCTCCACCCGGCAGCTGCTGTGGATGGAGATCGGCGCGGGCCGCGCGGGCGCGCCCCCGCTGGAGGGGGACCCCCGTGCGACCTGGGCGCGGCATGTGCTCGACGCCCCGGTGATGTGTATACGGCAGGACGAGGGGGCGTGGGACGTCCCGGACGGCATGACCTTCCGGGAGTGGACCCGCTCCGGGGTGCCGAGGCCCCCGACCCGCGAGGATCTCGACTACCACATCACCACCCTGTTCCCGCCGGTCAGGCCGCGGGGCCACATCGAGCTGCGCATGATGGACGCCCAGCCCGGCGAGGACGGCTGGATCGTCCCGCTGGCGGTGACGACGGCGCTGTTCGACGACCCCGAGGCCGCCGAGACCGCCTACCGCGCGGTGAAGCCGCTGGCGGAGCGGGCGCAGGGGCTGCCCGCCCCGCACAACCCGCTGTGGCTGGACGCGGCACGCACCGGCCTCGCCGACCCGGAGCTGCACGAGGTGGCGGTGGAGTGCTTCACGGCCGCCCTCGACGCCCTGCCGAGGCTCGGCGCGACGGACGAGGTCCGGGGCGTCGTCGCCACGTATCTGGAGCGCTACGTCCGCCGGGGCCGCTGCCCTGCCGACGACCTGCTGGACGGGCTGCACGGCACGGACCGCGCCGACGACCTGCTCCTCGGCGCCCTCGAGAGCCGCGTCGGTCCGGGCCGGCCGCACGGCACGGACCTCGCCGACGAACCACTGGGCCGGCAGCGGGGCACGAACCCCGCCGGCGATCTACTGGACCGCCCGCACGGGAAGGACCTCCGCACATGACCGACGACGCCGAGACGCTCCGCGTACGGGCGCTGACCACTCTCACCACGGCCCGCGACCGCACGACGCTGCTGACCAGCTGCGTCGACGACCCCGACCTCACCGCCCAGCACTCGCCGCTGATGTCCCCGCTGGTGTGGGACCTCGCCCACATCGGCAACCAGGAGGAGCTGTGGCTGCTGCGGGGGGTCGCGGGCCGGGAGGCGATGCGGCCGGAGATCGACGGCCTGTACGACGCCTTCGAGCATCCGCGCGCCGAACGGCCCAAGCTGCCGCTGCTGCCGCCCGTCGAGGCCCGGCAGTACGCGGCGGAGGTGCGCGGCAGGGTCCTCGACCTGCTGGAGTCGACCGCCTTCCACGGCACCCGGCTCACCGAGGCCGGTTTCGCCTTCGGGATGATCGCCCAGCACGAACAGCAGCATGACGAGACGATGCTGATCACCCATCAGCTCCGCAAGGGCCCCCAGGCCCTGACCGCGCCCGACCCGGACCCGGCCCCGCTGTACACCGGCCCGGCCGAAGTCCTCGTCCCCGGCGGCCCGTTCACGATGGGCACCTCCGACGAGGCCTGGGCGCTGGACAACGAACGCCCCGCGCACCGGCGTGAGGTGGCGCCGTACTGGATCGACACCGCGCCGGTCGCCAACGGGGCGTACCAGGAGTTCATCGAGGACGGCGGCTACCGAACCGAGCGCTGGTGGCCACCGGCGGGCTGGGCGCACATCCGGGAGCACTCGATCGACGCGCCGCTGTTCTGGCGCCGGGACGGCGACCAGTGGCTGCGGCGGCGCTTCGGCGTCACCGAGGTGGTACCGCCCGACGAGCCGGTGGTGCACGTGAGTTGGTACGAGGCCGACGCGTACGCCCGCTGGGCGGGACGGCGGCTGCCGACGGAGGCCGAGTGGGAGAAGGCCGCCCGGCACGACCCGACCACGGGCCGCTCGATGCGCTACCCGTGGGGCGACGCCGACCCGGCGCCCGAGCACGCCAACCTCGGTCAGCGGCATCTGCGCCCGGCCCCGGCGGGCAGCTACCCGGAGGGCGAGTCGCCGCTGGGCGTACGCCAGTTGATCGGTGACGTGTGGGAGTGGACGGCGAGCGACTTCCTGCCGTACCCCGGGTTCCAGGCGTTCCCGTACAAGGAGTACTCGGAGGTGTTCTTCGGCCCCGAGTACAAGGTGCTGCGCGGCGGCTCGTTCGCCGTGGACCCGGTGGCCTGCCGGGGCACGTTCCGCAACTGGGACTACCCGATCCGGCGGCAGATCTTCTCCGGCTTCCGCACCGCCCGGTCCGCGGAGGGCGTCTGATGTGCCGTCACCTGGCCTACCTGGGGCCCGAGGAGCCGCTCGGCACCCTCCTGGTGACGCCGCCGCACGGCCTGTACCGGCAGTCGTGGGCGCCGCGCCGCCAGCGGTACGGCACGGTCAACGCCGATGGTTTCGGGGTCGGTTGGTACGCGCCGGGCGACCCGGTGCCGGCCCGCTACCGCCGGGCGGGCCCGATCTGGGCGGACCTGTCCTTCGCCGACCTGGCGCGGGTGGTCCGCACCGGCGCCCTCCTCGCCGCCGTACGGGACGCGACGCTCTCGGGCGCGGACGCCGAGGCCGCCGCGGCCCCGTTCGCGAGCGGGCCGTGGCTGTTCAGCCACAACGGCGCCGTCAAGGGCTGGCCGGGCTCCCTGGCACCGTTGACGGAGACCGTGCCGGCAGCGGACCTGCTCTCGATGGAGGCCCGCAACGACTCGGCGTTCGTGTGGGCGCTGGTCCTCGCCCGGCTCCGGGCGGGCGACGAGGAGGGGCAGGCGCTGGCCGACACGGTCCTGGAGGTCGCCGAGGCGGCCCCCGGGTCCCGGCTGAACCTGCTGCTCACCAACGGCGAGTCCATCGCCGCGACCGCCTGGGGCGACACGCTCTGGTATCTCGCGAGCCCCGGCCGCAGCACGGTCGTGGCCTCCGAGCCGTACGACGACGATCCGCACTGGCAGGAGGTCCCCGACCGCACCCTGCTCGCGGCCAGCGGCACGGACGTGCTGCTCACGCCGCTCAAGGAACCGTCCATGGAACCACCGAAGGAGCCCCGCACGTGAGTCCGTTCCTTCTCACCCGCACCCTGCCCGAGGACGCCACCGAGGCCGCCCTGCGCGCCGACGTCCTGCACGGCCTGACCCACACCCCGAAGACGCTCCCGCCGAAGTGGTTCTACGACGCGCACGGCAGCGAACTCTTCGATCGGATCACCGAGTTGGAGGAGTACTACCCCACCCGCGCCGAGCGCGAGATCCTCGTCGCCCGCGCCGGTGAGATCGCCGCGGCGACCGGAGCCCGCACCCTGGTCGAACTGGGCTCCGGCTCCTCGGAGAAGACGCGGTACGTCATCGACGCGCTCACCGAACTGGCCACGTACGTGCCGGTCGACGTCAGCGAGAGCGCGCTCACCCAGGCCGGTCACGCGCTCATCGCCGAGCGGCCGGCGCTGAGCGTGCACGCGCTGATCGCCGACTTCACCGCCGAACTGGCGCTGCCCGAGACGCCGGGTCCCCGGCTGGTCGCGTTCCTCGGCGGCACCATCGGCAACCTGCTGCCGGCCGAGCGGGCGGTCTTCCTGGCCTCGGTCCGCGCCCTGCTCTCCCCCGGCGACGCCCTGCTGCTCGGCACGGACCTCGTGAAGGACGAGAAGGTGCTGGTCAGGGCGTACGACGACGCGGCGGGCGTGACGGCCGCGTTCAACAAGAACGTCCTGACCGTCGTCGACCGCGAGCTGGGCGCCGACTTCGACCCCGGCGCCTTCGACCATGTGGCGCTGTGGGACGCGGAGAACGAGTGGATCGAGATGCGGCTGCGGTCCCGTACCGCCCAGACGGTGAAGATCCCGGCGCTGGACCTCGCCGTGGACTTCACGGCGGGCGAGGAGCTGCGCACCGAGATCTCGGCGAAGTTCCGGAAGGAGGGCGTGCGGGGCGAACTGGCCGCCGCGGGCCTTGAGTTGTCCCACTGGTGGACGGACCAGGAGGGCCGCTTCGCGCTGTCGCTGAGCCGGGTGCGGTGACGGACGGCTCGCGCTCGGCCGTCGCCTGGGGCACGGTGGTTCCATGACGAATCACACCTATCGGGTGACCGAGATCGTCGGCACCTCGCCCGACGGCGTCGACCAGGCGATCAGCAACGGGATCAGCCGCGCCTCCCAGACCCTCCGCAACCTCGACTGGTTCGAGGTGACGCAGGTGCGGGGCCAGATCGAGAACGGTCAGGTCGCGCACTGGCAGGTGGGGCTGAAGGTCGGCTTCCGCCTGGAGGAGTCGGACTGACCGTCCGGCTCGGGTCCGTCCTGCTCAGGTCCGCCCCTCCCGCTCCTGCGCGTTCTTCAGTGCGGCGGAAGGGGCGGTCCAGCGGGCCCTTACGACCGTGAATCCGGCCTGCTCGGCGTCCGCGCAGACCAGTTCGTCGTCGTCGACCAGCACCCGGACGTCCCGGGTGCGGTCGAGGCTGCGGAGGATCTCCAGCTTGGTGCGCCGGGCGGGCCTGCGGTCGTTGTCCCGCCGCATGTGGATGCGGCCCTCGGGCAGCCCCTGCGCGGCGAGCCAGTCCAGCGTGTCCTGCCGGCAGCGCTCGGGCCGGCCGGTGAGGTAGACGACCTCGCACTCCTCGGCGTGCTCCAGGACCAGGGCGATGCCCTCCGGGAGGGGCGGGTCGGCGGGCGCGGCGGCGAAGAACCCGTCCCAGTCCCGCGGCTTCCGCTCCAGGAAGTGCTGCCGGTGGGCGGTGTCCGCGAGGGTGTTGTCGAGGTCGAACACGGCCAGGGGGCGCTTGGTGCTGTCGGTCACGGCACTCACCCTAGCCAAGAAGCGGCAATTGTTAATGGGATCCATTTTCATGTAGCGTCCTCGGTGCTCGCTGCCCCACCGAGGAGGTCCCTGTCATGGCTGTCCCCAAGCGGAAGATGTCCCGCAGCAACACCCGCCACCGCCGCGCGCAGTGGAAGGCGGCCACGCCGACGCTGGTGCCCGTCACGATCGACGGCGTGCGTCACCTCGTACCGCAGAACCTGGTCAAGGCGTACGAGCGCGGCCTGCTGCGTCCCGAGAGCTGAGCGCCTGATGCCTGAGCTCGACCGTCTGCCCGTCACCGTCCTGTCCGGGTTCCTCGGGGCGGGCAAGACCACGCTGCTCAACCACGTCCTGGCGAACCGCGAGGGCCTGCGGGTCGCCGTGATCGTCAACGACATGAGCGAGGTCAACATCGACGCCGCGCTGGTGCGGGGCGGCGAGGCCGCGCTGTCGCGCACCGAGGAGCGCCTGGTCGAGATGACCAACGGCTGCATCTGCTGCACACTGCGCGACGACCTGCTGGAGGAGGTCGACCGGCTGGCCCGGGAGGGCAGGTTCGACCACCTGCTCATCGAATCCTCCGGCATCTCCGAGCCCCTGCCCGTAGCGGCCACCTTCGCCTTCGCCCGCGACGACGGGGCCACGCTCGGGGACGTCGCCCGCCTCGACACCATGGTCACGGTCGTGGACGCGGCCAACTTCCTGCCCGAGCTGGACAGCGGTGACGAACTCGCCGAGCGCGGCCTCGCCCCCTTCGAGGACGACGAGCGCACGGTGAGCGATCTGCTCGTGGACCAGATCGAGTTCGCGGACGTCCTCGTCCTCAACAAGCTCGACCTGGTCGACGCGGACGCCGCGGCCCGCCTCCGCGCGGCCCTGCGCCGCCTCAACCCCGTCGCCCGGATCGTCGACGCCCGCCACTCCCGTGTGGACCTCGGACAGGTCCTGGGCACCGGCCTGTTCGACCTGGACCGCGCGCAGCAGGCGCCCGGCTGGGTCCAGGAGCTCAACGGCGAACACGTCCCCGAGACCGAGGAGTACGGCGTCTCCTCCACCGTCTTCCGCTCCGAACTCCCCTTCCATCCCGGCCGGTTGTGGACGTTCGTGACGCAGGAACTCGACGGCGGCGACCACGGCCGCATCCTGCGCTCGAAGGGCTTCTTCACCCTCGCGAGCCGCCCCCTGGTGACGGGCCTGTGGTCCCAGGCGGGCTCGGTGGCCCGCTTCGAACCGTCGGCGGCCCGCGACGACGAGGCGCCGTACGCGCAGGAGCTGGTGTTCATCGGCACGGGGCTGGACCACGCGGGGCTGCACAGCGCACTCGCGACCTGCCTCATGACGCCGGACGACGGCAGGCCCTTCCCTGACCCCTTCCCGGCCTGGGACACGTACGGGATCGACGACTCCTGCGAGCACGGCTGACGGAATACCGGGCCCCTGCGCAGCGTCTTGACAGAGGTGAGCCTCAGCCAGCAGACCGTCCGGTTCTCCGTCCTCGACCGTTCCCGCACCCGCGAGGGGCACTCGAACGCCGAGGCGCTGCGGGACACCGTGCGGTTCGCGCAGGAGGTGGAGGCGCTCGGCTATCACCGGTTCTGGGTGTCGGAACACCACGGCGTGCCCGGTGTCGCCGGTTCCGCGCCGACCGTCCTGGCGGCGGCCGTGGCGGCGGCGACGCGGCGTATCCGGGTCGGCACGGGCGGCGTGATGCTGCCGAACCACCGGCCCCTGGTCGTGGCCGAACAGTTCGGCGTGCTGGAGTCCCTGTTCCCCGGCCGTATCGACATGGGTCTGGGCCGCTCGGTCGGCTTCACCGACGGCGTCCGCAAGGCGCTGGGCCGTGACAAGGACGACGCCGACGGCTTCGCCGCCCAGCTCGGCGAACTGCTCGGCTGGTTCACCGGCACCTCCCCGACCGGGGTCCATGCCCGCCCCGCGGAGGGCCTGACGGTCCCGCCCTTCGTCCTCGCGATGGGCGAGGGCGCCGGCATCGCCGCCCGGGCGGGCCTGCCGATGGTCATCGGCGACCTCAGGAACCGCGAGAAGATGCGCCGCGGCATCGACCACTACCGCACCCATTTCCGCCCCTCCCGCTGGGCGAGCGAGCCGTACGTCGTCATCTCCGGCACGATCGCCGTGGCCGCGACCCCCGAGGAGGCCCACCGCCTGCTCGTCCCCGAGGCCTGGTCGATGGCCCACTCCCGCACCCACGGCACGTTCCCGCCCCTGCCCCCGGCCGACCGCGTCGCCTCCCTCCCGATGTCTCCCAAGGAGCGCGGCTTCTACGAGTCCGGCCTCACCGGCCACCTCGCGGGCACCGAGGACCAGGTCGCCCACGAGCTGGAGACGGTGCTGAAGGAGACGGGCGCCCAGGAGGTCCTGGTCACGACGAGCACGTACGACCGCGACGCACTGCTGGACTCCTACCGACGGCTGGCCTCGATCGTCTCCGACTAGAGTTCCCCCTCATGCACACCCCACATGACCCGTATGTCCGTGTCCGCGGTGCCCGGGAGCACAACCTCAGGAACGTGGACGTCGACATCCCACGGGACGTGCTCGTCGTGTTCACCGGGGTGTCCGGGTCCGGGAAGTCGTCGTTGGCGTTCGGGACCGTGTACGCGGAGGCGCAGCGGCGGTATTTCGAGTCGGTGGCGCCGTATGCGCGGCGGCTGATCCATCAGGTCGGGGCGCCGAAGGTCGGGGAGATCACCGGGCTGCCGCCGGCCGTGTCGCTGGAGCAGCGGCGGGCCGCACCGACGTCGCGGTCGTCGGTGGGGACCGTCACCAATCTCTCCAACTCGCTGCGGATGCTGTTCTCGCGGGCCGGCGACTATCCGCCGGGGGCCGAGCGGCTCGACTCGGACGCGTTCTCGCCGAACACGGCGGCCGGGGCCTGCCCGGAGTGTCACGGGCTGGGGCGAGTGCACCGGACCAGTGAGGAGTTGCTCGTACCCGACCCCTCCCTGTCCATCCGCGATGGCGCGATCGCCGCCTGGCCCGGGGCCTGGCAGGGCAAGAACCTGCGCGACATCCTCGACGCCCTCGGGTACGACGTGGACCGGCCCTGGCGTGAGCTCTCCGCCGAGCAGCGGGAGTGGATCCTGTTCACGGACGAGCAGCCGGTCGTCACCGTGCACCCGGTGCGGGACGCCGACCGCATCCAACGGCCTTACCAGGGCACGTACATGAGCGCGCACCGGTATGTGATGAAGACCTTCTCCGACTCCAAGAGCCCTACCCTGCGCGCGAAGGCCGAGCGGTTCCTGAGCAGTGCGCCCTGTCCGGCGTGCGGGGGCAGCCGGCTGCGTCCGGAGGCGCTGGCGGTGACGTTCGCGGGGCGGACCATCGCCGAGCTCGCCGCCCTGCCGCTGACCGAGCTGGCCGGGCATCTCGTCGCGGACGGCGAGACCGCCCGCGTCCTCACCGACGACCTGCGGTCCCGTATCGCACCCGTCCTCGAACTCGGCCTCGGCTACCTGAGCCTCGACCGGGCCACCCCCACCCTCTCGGCGGGCGAACTCCAACGCCTGCGCCTGGCCACCCAGTTGCGCTCGGGCCTGTTCGGTGTGGTGTACGTCCTCGACGAACCCTCCGCCGGACTCCACCCGGCCGACACGGAGGCACTGCTGACCGTGCTGGAGCGGCTGAAGGCGGCGGGCAACTCGGTGTTCGTGGTGGAGCACCACCTCGACGTCGTACGGGGCGCGGACTGGCTGGTGGACGTGGGGCCGCTGGCCGGCGAGCACGGCGGACGGGTGCTGCACAGCGGTCCGGTGGCGGAGCTGGCCTCGGTCCAGGAGTCGGCCACCGCCCGGTATCTCTTCGACCGCGCACCCGTCCCGGTGCGTGAAGTACGCGCTCCCGGCGGACAGTTGAAGGTCGGACCCGTTTCCCGGCACAACCTGCGTGCCGTGACCGCCGAGTTCCCGCTCGGTGTCCTCACCGCCGTGACCGGCGTCTCGGGCTCGGGCAAGTCCACGCTCATCGGGGAGATCACGGAGGACCTCGCGGGCGTGGGCCGGCTGGTCTCGGTCGACCAGCGGCCCATCGGACGCACCCCGCGCTCCAACCTCGCCACCTACACCGGCCTCTTCGACGTCGTCCGCAAGGAGTTCGCGGCGACGGAGGAGGCCCGTCGGCGCGGCTTCGGTGTGGGGCGGTTCTCCTTCAACGTCAGCGGCGGGCGCTGCGAGACCTGCCAGGGCGAGGGGTTCGTCAGCGTCGAGCTGCTGTTCCTGCCCAGCACCTACGCCCCGTGCCCGGACTGCGGCGGCGCCCGCTACAACCCCGAGACCCTCGAAGTGACCTACCGGGGACGGAACATCGCGCAGGTGCTCGACCTCACGGTGGAGACCGCGGCGGACTTCTTCGCGGACACCCCGGCCGTCGCGCGCAGCCTGCGCACCCTGCTCGACGTGGGCCTCGGGTATCTGCGCCTCGGCCAGCCCGCCACCGAACTCTCCGGCGGGGAGGCACAGCGCATCAAGCTCGCGAGCGAACTCCAGCGCGGCCGCCGCGGCCACGCCCTCTACCTCCTCGACGAGCCCACCACCGGCCTGCACCCCGCCGACGTCGACGTCCTGATGCGCCAGCTGCACGGCCTCGTCGACACCGGGCACACCGTCATCGTCGTCGAGCACGACATGTCGGTCGTCGCGGGCGCGGACTGGGTGATCGACCTGGGGCCGGGCGGCGGCGACCAGGGCGGACGGATCGTCGCGGCCGGACCGCCGGTTGACGTGGCACGCGCGGAGGGCAGCGCGACGGCGGCCTATCTGGCACGCGCCTTGGGCTGAACTCCCCTCGCGGGCCTCATCGGTCCAGGACCGTGTACGCCCGGCCCCCGGTGTCGTGCAGCTGCCAGAGGCGGTCGGCGACCCGCTCCGGTTCGACCCGGCGGACCGCCACGAGGTGGGCGACCCGCAGCGGGCTGTCGGCGAGGGCGCTGGACAGCAGGGCGGTGTACGTCCGCAGAGCGGCCCCGGCGACCGCGCTCGCCGCGCGGTCGGGATCCGGGTGCTCCACGGCGCCGTCGGTGACGAACAGCAACGTGCCGCGTCCGGCCGTCCGCATGGCCGGCAGGACGGCCCGTACGGCGGCCGCGGCGCCGACGACGTGCAACGCCAGCGCCTGCTCCAGCTCGGCCGCTCCGGTGTCCGGCACCGACGCGCTCAGCACCGCGCCCTGCGGCGGGCCGAAGCACAACACCTGTGCGGGGCCCTGCCGTTCGGCGAGCACCGCGAGGGCCCGCGCGAGGTCGGCGGGGTCGCTCGCATCGGCCGGGTAGGACTCCGTCGGGACGCCCTCCGCGGTCAGGTCCAGGGTCAGTGCGGCGAGCCGGGCGGGATCGCGGGCGACGAGACCCACCGGGTGCCCGGCCCGGGCGAAGCGCCGGGCCACCGCGGCGCCGACCCCGGGCCCGGCGCCGACGACATGGACCGGTCCGGGGTGCGCGCTGCTCATGTCCACTCCCTCGATGGCGAGTTCGCCGGCACAGGCATGGCCTGCCGAGGAAGAGTCTCAGGACGGTTCGCCCCGTGTCGACCGACCGGCGGCGCGCCTACGCCACCAACGCCGTGTGGATCCACCCCAGCTGTGCCGTCACTCCCGGCTGTGCGGCCAGGGCGAGGGAGCGCCGGTCGGGATGGCTGCCGTACGGAATGGCCTCCCGAATGTCCACCTCCGCCACCAGCCCCCGCGCCGACACCACCCGCCACACCGAGGCGAGCAGGCTGTCCTCGCCGACGAACGCGGGCGCGGTGCTGGCCGTACCGCCGTCCAAGCGGTAGCGCAGCCGCACCGGCTGGACGGGGACCCGCGCGTCCAGGGCGGCCTGGAAGGCGGCCCGGCGGAAGGTTCCCTGGGCGCGTCCGCACCACGTGCTGCCCTCGGGGAAGACGCCGACCGCCTGGCCGGCACGCAGTGCGCGGGCGATGCGGTCGACCGTGTCCGGGAGGGCGCGCAGCCGGTCCCGGTCGATGAACAGGACCCCGCCCCGGGCAGCGAGCGCGCCCGCGACCGGCCACCGCCGGATCTCGGCCTTGGCGACCATCCGCGCCGGGCGCACGAAGCCGAGGAGCGGGATGTCCAGCCAGGAGATGTGGTTGGCGACCAGCAGGGTGCCGCCGGTGGGCGGGGCGGTGCCGGTGACCCGGACCCGGACCCCGGCGGCCCGTACGATCCACCGGCACCACCGCCTGACCAGCTCGGCGGGGATCCTCCCGCCGAGCGGCAGCAGCCCGATCCCGGCGAGCACCAGGGCCACGACCGCCGCCAGCCGCAGCACGGCACGCGGTACGGCCGTGGCGGACCCCGTCCGCTCCACGCACGTCCCCGGGGTGCAGGGCGCGCTCGGCAGCCAGACGCTCATCAGGCCGGTACGAGGGAGAGGAAGTGCCGCAGATAGCGCGGGTTGACCCGGCGCATCGACAGCAGCACGTACAGGTCGGCGACCCCGAAGTCCGGGTCGTGGGCGGGCTCCCCGCAGACCCAGGCGCCGAGCCGGAGGTAGCCGCGCAGCAGGGCCGGCAGTTCACTGCGTCCGGCGGCGGGCTCGCCGGGCACCCACGGCAGCAGCGGGCGTACCCGGTACTCCTCGGGCGCCAGGTGCTTGGCCCGCACCCGGTCCCAGGTCGCGGAGGCCAGCGCGCCGCCGTCGGCGAGCGGGATGGAACAGCAGCCGGCCAGCCACTCGTGGCCGCGGTCGACCATGTAGCGGGCGATGCCGGCCCAGATGAGCGAGATGACGGCGCCGTCCCGGTGGTCGGGGTGCACACAGGAGCGGCCGACCTCGACCAGGCCGGGGCGCAGCGCGTCGAGCGGGGTCAAGTCGAACTCGCCCTCGGAGTACAGGCGTCCGGCGATCGCGGCCCGCTCGGGCGGCAGCAGCCGGTAGGTGCCGACGACCTGTCCGGTGGTCGTGTCGGTGACGAGCAGGTGGTCGCAGTAGGCGTCGAAGGCGTCGACGTCGAGCCCCGGCTGGGGGCTCGCGAGCAGGGCGCCCATCTCGCCGGCGAACACGTCGTGCCGCAGCCGCTGGGCGGCGCGCACGTCGGCCTCGTCGCGGGCGAGGGAGACGGTGTAGCGGGTGGGGGCGGCGGGCAGCGGGGGTCGGTCGAGGGTGGTAACACCGGTCATGGCACTCTCCAGGTCACGGGCCGGTTCGGGGACGGCACCCGGTGGGCCGGCGGGCTCCGGCCTCCCGCTCCTGTTCTCCCGACGCGGGTTGGCGTGTACGTGACCGGCTCCGGGAGCGCGGATGTGGGGAGGTTGAACGACGCGGGCCGGGTGTCGGAGGTGCCCGACTCCGCCGACGGGCCGGTGTCGCGGAGGTGAGCGGCAGAAGGCAACCCACGGCCCCGGAACACCGTCTACCGTCCGGAGGCGATCACCGAGGACGGGGGTACGGGTGGTACAGGGGTCGGTGCAGGGGCTCGACGCGCTGCCGTGGGAGCGACTGGAGACGACGGACCCGGACACGCCGGCCAAGGAGATACGCCGGGTGCTGAGGCGCCTGTTCCGCAAGGGCGCCGAGTCGACCGAGGACGACTGCCACCCCCTCTTCTACGCCCTCGCCCACTCGGTCCGCGGCGTCCCCTCCGTGACCCCGGCCGCCCTTCCGTTCGTCGTCGCCCTGGCCGCCGATCCGGGAACCGGTGCGCGCACGACCCTCGTCGAACTGCTGATCCACCTCGCCAGGACCGCGGCGAAGGCCGAGCCGCAGCTGGTCGCGGATGGCTGGGCCGACGCCTGGGACCGGGCTCATGACACGGTCCAGGCACTGCTCGCCGACGCCCATCCGGTCGTACGACGGACAGCCGTGCCCCTCGCCGACGGGCCCGGTCGGCTCATCGAGCGGTGGCGGTCCGAGCGGGACCTGTCGGTGCGGTTGCCGGTGCTCTTCGCGCTGGGCTGGTCCGCCCCGGAGCGCAGCGAGGGGCCGCGGGCGGTCCTGGACGAGGCGCTGCGGAGCGACGACCCGCTCGTGTGGCTGGCGGCGGTGCACGCGGCCGTGCCGCTGGATCCCGAGCTGCCGGTGCGGGAGCTGGAATCGCTGGTGGCCGTGCTCACCGACCGCGCGCTGCGGTCGCGTGGGGAGCAGGTCTGGTACCTGCCGGACGCGGAGTACCCCTTCGACCGCAAGGACATCGCCGTCTGGACGGCCGAGCTGTTCGAGGACCGCCCCGTCCTCGGCACCGAGTTCCTGACCCGGCTGGCCGCGGCGGCCGACCCCGCCGAGGACACCGATCTGCTGGTGGGCGTCCTGGACCGGGCCTGGCGGCTGCTGACCTGCCGCCGATCCGTCGAGCCCGCACTGCTCCCCCTCGCCGGCCGGCTGCTGGACCACCCGGACCCCGAGCCGCGCTACCGGGCCGTTCACCTCCTCGCGCTGCTCGGCCCCAGGGCCGCCGCCCACGCCGACCGGCTCGCCGCGCTGCTCGACGACCCGGGCGAGGCCGACTTCCTGGAGGGCACCGTCGGCGAGCACGCCCGGTGGGCGCTGGCCCGGATGGGCGATCCTCGGGCCCTGGACGGTCTGGTCGACGTGCTCTGTGCGCCGTACCGCGACGGCTACGGCCGGGGCTATGTCCTCGGCGATCCGCGCCGCCCCGAGATCGAGGACGTCCTGACCCCCCTTCGGGCCCACGCGGACGCGATCCTGCCGTCGATCCGGGAGGAACTGCGCCAGGCCCTCGCCGACCCTGCCGGGTACGGGCCCCCGACCGCCGACTTCCTGGCGGTCCTCCGGGCCTGGGAGACGGACGCGCTGCCCGCGCTCCCGGAGGTCACGGCCTTCGTCGCCGACGAGTTCCGCTGGTACGACGCCATGCAGACGCTCGCGGCCATGGGACCGGGCGCCCGCGCCGCCGCGCCCGCCCTGATCGAGCGCATCGCCCAGGAACGGCCCGGCAATCGCCATGTGCTGCACTGGGCCCTCCAGCGCATCGGCGGCGGGGAACCCGCCGAGAACCTACGGGCCGTCGGCGCGGGGCTGCCGCCCGACGACGAGGCCGCGGGCGCCGGAATGGTCGGCTACCTCGCCGAATTCGGCACGGAGGCCGCGCCCTACGCGGAGCGGGTACGGCACACAGTCGACCACAGCACGGGCTGGGTCAGGGTGCAGGCGGCCTCAGCCCTCTGGGCGATCACGGGCGAGCCCGAGCCCGCGCGCTCGGTCCTGGCGGAACCGGTCGTGGCGCTGGCCGCGGGCGGTGACGTGTACGGCTCGTTCCAGGACGCGGTGGGCGCCCTCGTCCGCCACGGCTCCCTGGACGAGACCGCGCGCACCGCCCTCCTCGCCCTGCGCGACCAGGACCGCCGGCTCTCGCCGCACCGCGACTACCGCGCGATCCTCCAGGACGAGGAGCACCGTGCCCTGATCGACGCTGCCCTGGCCGAGGTGGCTCGGCGGGACCGGGGTTGAGCACCACTCCCGGCCCCGCCCGTCCGCACCCTGTCGGCGAACGTCCCTGTGTGGTCCGCCTCTTGGGCGGACCCCCTGTGCGGTCTACCGCTTGGCGACCTTGCGCGTGGCCCGCAGCCACTCCTTGTTCATGCTCGTGATGGACACCAGCGGGATGCCCTTCGGGCAGGCGGTCGCGCACTCGCCGGCGAGGGTGCAGCCGCCGAAGCCCTCCTCGTCCATCTGCGCCACCATGTCCAGCACCCGCGTCTCCCGCTCGGGCGCGCCCTGGGGCAGCACGTTGAGGTGGTTGACCTTGGCCGAGGTGAACAGCATCGCCGCCCCGTTGGGGCACGCGGCGACGCACGCCCCGCAGCCGATGCACTCGGCGTGCTCGAAGGCGAAGTCGGCGTCCGGCTTGGGCACCGGCGTGGCGTGCGCCTCCGGCGCGGCGCCCGTCGGTGCGGTGATGTAGCCGCCGGCCTGGATGATCCGGTCGAAGGCCGACCGGTCCACGACCAGGTCCTTGATCACGGGGAACGCGGAGGCCCGCCACGGCTCGATGTCGATGGTGTCGCCGTCCTTGAAGGACCGCATGTGCAGCTGGCAGGTGGTGGTGCGCTCGGGCCCGTGGGCGTCGCCGTTGATGACGAGGGAGCACGCGCCGCAGATGCCCTCGCGGCAGTCGTGGTCGAAGGCCACGGGGTCCTCACCGCGCAGGATGAGCTCCTCGTTGAGCGTGTCGAGCATCTCCAGGAAGGACATGTCGGAGGAGATGCCGTCCACCTCGTACGTGGACATGGCGCCTTCGGCGTCGGCGTTCTTCTGCCGCCAGACGCGCAGGGTGAGCTTCATGCGTAGCTCCGCTGGGTGGGGTGGACGTACTCGAAGACCAGGTCTTCCTTGTGCAGCACGGGAGAGGAGCCGGTGCTCGTGAACTCCCAGGCGGCCGCGTAGGCGAACTCCTCGTCCCGGCGGGCCGCTTCGCCGTCCGGGGTCTGGGACTCCTCGCGGAAGTGGCCGCCGCAGGACTCGGCGCGGTGCAGTGCGTCGAGGCACATGAGCTCGGCGAGCTCCAGGTAGTCGACCACGCGATTCGCCTTCTCCAGCGACTGGTTGAACTCCTCGCCGGTGCCGGGGACCTTGATGCGCCGCCAGAACTCCTCGCGGATCTGCGGGATGCGCTCCAGGGCCTTGCGCAGTCCGGCGTCGGTGCGGGCCATGCCGCAGAACTCCCACATGAGTTCGCCGACCTCACGGTGGAAGGAGTCGGGGGTGCGGTCGCCGTCGACGGCGAGGAGCAGGTTGAGCCGGTCCTCGGTCTCCGCCAGCACCTCCTGGACGACGGGGTGTTCGGCGCTGACCTCACTCTGGTTCGGGTTGCGGGCGAGGTAGTCGTTGATGGTCGCCGGGAGCACGAAGTAGCCGTCGGCGAGACCCTGCATCAGCGCCGAGGCACCGAGCCGGTTCGCGCCGTGGTCGGAGAAGTTGGCCTCGCCGATCGCGAACAGGCCGGGGACGGTGGTCTGGAGGTCGTAGTCGACCCACAGCCCGCCCATCGTGTAGTGCACGGCGGGGTAGATCCGCATCGGCACCTGGTACGGGTCCTCGTCGGTGATCCGCGCGTACATGTCGAAGAGGTTGCCGTACTTGGCCTCGACCGCCTTGCGGCCCATGCGCTTGATGGCGTCGGCGAAGTCGAGGTAGACGCCCTGTCCGCCGGGTCCGACCCCGCGCCCCTCGTCGCAGACGTTCTTCGCGGCGCGGGAGGCGATGTCACGGGGGACGAGGTTGCCGAAGGAGGGGTAGATGCGCTCCAGGTAGTAGTCGCGCTCGTCCTCGGGGATCTTGTTCGGCGGCCGGTCGTCGCCCTTGGCCTTCGGCACCCAGATCCGGCCGTCGTTGCGCAGCGACTCGCTCATCAGCGTCAGCTTGGACTGGTGGTCGCCGGTGCGCGGGATGCAGGTGGGGTGGATCTGCGTGAAGCAGGGGTTGGCGAACCAGGCGCCGCGCCGGTGGGCCCGCCAGATGGCGGTGGCGTTGGAGTTCATCGCGTTGGTCGACAGATAGAAGACGTTGCCGTAGCCACCGCTGGCGAGGACGACGGCGTCCGCGAAGTAGGTGGAGATCTTCCCGGTGACGAGATCCCGGGCCACGATGCCGCGCGCCCGCCCGTCGACGACGATCAGGTCGAGCATCTCGCTCCGCGGGTGCATCTCGATGTTCCCGGCGGCGATCTGCCGGCTGAGCGCCTGGTAGGCACCGAGCAGCAGCTGCTGCCCCGTCTGGCCGCGGGCGTAGAAGGTCCGCGAGACCTGCACACCGCCGAAGGACCGGGTGTCGAGCAGGCCGCCGTACTCCCGGGCGAACGGCACACCCTGCGCCACGCACTGGTCGATGATCTCGACGGAGATCTGCGCGAGCCGGTGCACGTTCGACTCCCGGGCCCGGAAGTCGCCGCCCTTGACGGTGTCGTAGAACAGCCGGTGGACGGAGTCGCCGTCGTTGCGGTAGTTCTTCGCCGCGTTGATGCCGCCCTGCGCGGCGATGGAGTGGGCGCGGCGCGGGGAGTCCTGATAGCAGAACTGGACGACGTGGTACCCCTGTTCGGCGAGCGTGGCGCCCGCCGAGCCGCCCGCGAGGCCGGTGCCGACGACGATGACGGTGTGCTTGCGCCGGTTGGCCGGGTTGACGAGTTTGGCCTCGAACCGGCGCTTGTCCCAGCGTTCGTTGATGGGCCCGGACGGCGCCTTGCCATCCGTCAGCGCCGAGCCGGTCGTGTAGTCGACGTAGGTCATGTTCAGCTCACCACTCCGGTCATGACGCCCACGGGTACGGCGATGAAGCCGGCCGTGAGCAGCAGTGCGAGGACGTTGGCCGTGGCCTTCAGGGCGCGGTCGCGGGTGCGGCTGCCGGCGCCGAGGGTCTGCGCGGCGCTCCAGAAGCCGTGCCGGACGTGCAGGCCGAGGGCGAGCATCGCGACGATGTAGATGACGTTGCCGTACCAGGTGGAGAAGGTGTCCACGACGTTCTGGTAGGGGTGCCCCTCCTGGAAGCCGCCCGAGTGCACGGTGCCGGTCGTCAGGTCCAGGAGGTGCCAGACGATGAAGAGGCCGAGGATGATGCCGCCCCAGCGCATGGTGCGGGTCGCGTAGCTGGCCCGCGGCTTGCTGTGGACGTACTTGGTGGGGCGCGCCCGGATGTCGCGGCGGCTGAGCTGGTAGGCGGAGACGGCGTGCGCGACGACCGCGACGACGAGGACGACGCGGATGACCCACAGCGTCCACTCGTAGTGCATGAAGGGCTCGCCGAGGGTGCGCAGCCAGTGCGCGTAGTGGTTGAACTCGCCGGCCCCGAAGAAGATCTTCAGGTTCCCGATCATGTGGACGACCAGGTACGACAGCATGATCAGCCCGCTGACGGCCATCACCGTCTTCTTGCCGACGGAGCTGTCCCACACGGTGCGTGCCATGGACGTCCGTCGGTCCGTCCGCGTTGCCAGTGCCATGTTCATGAACGCTAGGGCCGTTCGGCCCCATCGGTCCAAGACATGGTCCGGCTTGTTTCCATAGCCTGCGGCTATCGTACGACCATGCAGTTCACGCAGCTCCAGTACTTCGTGGCGGTCGCCGAGACCAGGCACTTCACCCGGGCCGCAGACCTGGTCCATGTCGCCCAGCCGTCGTTGTCCCAGCAGATCAAGGCGCTGGAGCGGGAGCTGGGCGCGGACCTGTTCCTCCGGGCCCGGGGCAACATCACCCTGACCGACGCGGGCGAGGCCCTGCTCCCGCTCGCCCGCCGCATCCTGGCCGACGCGGACACCGCCCGGTACGAGGTGCAGGAACTGGTCCAGCTGCGCAGCGGCCGGGTCCGCCTGGGCGCGACCCCCAGCCTGTGCACCGGCCTTCTCCCGGACGTCCTGCGCGCCTTCCACGACCGCTATCCCGGCATCCGCCTCCTCATCGAGGAGGGCGGCTCCCACGACCTGGTCCGCGAACTGGCCCGCGGCGCCCTGGACCTCGCGCTGGTCGTCCTGCCGCTCCCGACCCCGTCCCCCGCGCTGACGACGGTGGAGCTGCTGCGCGAGGACCTGGTGGTGGTCTCGTCCCCGGAGGCTCCCAAGCCCGGCGACGGCCGCCGCACCGTACGCATCGCCGACCTGGAGGGCGAACGTCTGGTGATGTTCCGGCACGGTTACGACCTGCGCGAACTGACCGTCGCCGCCTGCCGCGCCGAGGGCTTCGAGCCGGACTTCGCGGTGGAGGGCGGGGAGATGGACGCGGTGCTGGGGTTCGTACGGGCGGGCCTGGGGGTGGCCGTCGTACCGCGGATGGTGGCGGCTCGCTCGGGTCGCGGCCTGCGGGTCACCCCGCTCGCCCGTCCCGGCCTGCACCGCACGATCGCCCTGGCCCACCGCAGCGACGTGGCCCCGCCGCGGGCCGCGCGGGAGTTGCAGCGGATGCTGCTCGAAAGGTGACAGCCCCCTGGCCGCCCCCTACCGTGCCCTGCGCGCCGCCGCGGCCTGTCGTACGGCGTCCAGCGGGATGCCCGCCTGTTCGCACAGCGTGGCCAGGTCGAAGTAGATCGTCTCGCCGGCCATGAGGCCCTGTTCGAAGGGGACGACGTTGGCGAAGGGCACCTCGAAGGCACCCCCGCCGGGCGGGACCCCGAGCCAGTCGCCCCGGCTCGTGCCACGCAGCGTTCCCCACACCACGATGACCTTGTCGCCGAAGGCGATGCCCTCGTCCTGCGGGGCCAGGTCCGGGAAGGCGATGAAGTACTGCTGTTCGTACGCGGCCCGCACCGCGTCCCGCCCCTGGCTGCGCAGCCCCAGAGCCTGCGTCTCCAGGAAGCAGTCGTCGACGAAGGTCTGCAGGATCGAGTCGATGTCGCGCGCCGCCTCGGCCTCGCGGTGGGCCTCGAAGAGGCGACGCATGTTGGTGACGTCCATGTCCGCGCTCCCTCCGCTCAGGGTGCCGGTGGCCCCTCTTCGATCGTAGGAAGGGGGACACCGGACAGCCACCGCTCGGCCCTCACCCCGTCGCGTCCACCAGCGCCAGCTCGTGCAGCCGCTCCGGCGGGCCCGGGCGGGCGTAGTACCAGCCCTGGGCCGTGTCGCAGCCCAGTATCCGCAGCTGCTCGGCCTGGGCGCCGGTCTCCACGCCCTCGACCGTGACCGCGAGGTCCAGGCTGTGGGCGAGCGAGACGATGCCCTCGACGATCTTCAGGTCGACGGGGTCGGCCGGGAACTGCTGCATGCTCTGAGTGAAGGAGCGGTCCAGCTTGAGGATGCTCACCGGCAGGCGGCGCAGGTTCGCCAGGTTCGAGTAGCCGGTGCCGAAGTCGTCCAAGGCGATGTCGACGCCCATCTCGGCCAGCCGGCGCAAGGGCTTGAGCAGGTCGTCGTCCGCGCCGATCAGCGCCGACTCGGTGACCTCCAGGCAGAGCGCGTCCGGCTCCACGCCCGTGCGCTCCAGGATGTCCACCGTGTCCTGCACCAGGCCGGGGTGGGTGAGCTGGCACGGCGAGAGGTTGACGTTGATGCGCATCGGCCCCGCGTCCGCGTGCCGCTCACGCCACTCACGGGCCTGCCGGACGGACTGTTCCAGGACCCAGCGGCCCAGCGGGACGATCAGACCGGTGTGCTCGGCGAGCGGGATGAACCGGTCGGGGCCGAGGACGCCGTGCTGCGGGTGCAGCCACCGCACCAGGGCCTCGGCGCCGCGGACGCTGCCGTCGCCGAGGTGGACCAGCGGCTGGTACTCGATGAAGAACTCGCCCCGGTCCAGGGCCGTGGGCAGCGCGGTCGTCAGGCCGTGCCGGGTGATCGCCCGCGCGTCCGCCTCCTCGTCCGCCAGCTCGAAGCGGTTGCCGCCCGAGGCCTTGGCCCGGTACATCGTGATGTCGGCGCTGCGCAGCACCTCCGCCGCGCTGCGCTCCCCCGCCGGGCCCTCGACGATGCCGATGCTGCCGCGCACGGTCAGCTCACGGCCGTCGACACTGACCGGGGCGACCAGCGCGTTCATGATCCGCGAGGCGAGCTCGTCGACCTCGCGCTCGGTGTCGGGCCCCGTCGTCAGCGCCACGAACTCGTCACCGCCCAGACGGGCGACCATCTCACCGGGCGCGGTCGTGCACGACTGGAGCCGGTCGGCCACCTCCACCAGCAGCCGGTCGCCGGCCGCGTGGCCGAGGCTGTCGTTGATGGTCTTGAAGCCGTCGAGGTCGAGGTAGCACAGACCGAACCGCTGGCCCTTGCCCGCGCCGAGCGCCTTCTCCAGGCGTTCGAAGAAGAAGGTGCGGTTGGGCAGGCCGGTGAGCGCGTCGTGCGTGGCCTCGTAGCGCAGCCGGAGGTTGAGGAGCCGGCGCTCGGTGGTGTCCTCCATCAGCGCCAGCTGGTACTGCGGGTTGCCGTCCGCGTCGCGCAGCAGGGAGACCGTGAGGTTGGTCCACAGGGCCGTGCCGTCGGGGCGGGAGAACGCCTTCTCCACGTGGTAGTGCTCGCGGTCGCCGCGGACGAGTTCGTCGTAGAGGGTCCAGGTCTGCGGCGCGTCCTCGGGGTGGGTCCACTCCGCCACGTTGCGGCCCAGCATCGTCTGCTCGGTGATGCCGAACATCCGCAGCAGCGCCTCGTTGACCTGGAGGATGTTGCCGTCGAGGTCGGCCATGCCGATCCCTATGGCGGCGCCCTCGAAGACCGCGCGGAAGCGGGCCTCGCTCGCGTGCAGTGCCTGGGCGACCACGCCCTGGGCCTTCAGGGCGGCCGCGGAGATCGCCTCCTGCTCGGCCCGCGTCCGCTCGCGCAGCGCCTGTGCGAACCCGGCGGCCATGGCGTGCTGGAGTCGGGAGGCGCGCAGCCGCAGGTCCTGCTGGTCGCCGTCGCCGCCGCAGTACAGCACCAGATAGGCGTCGACGCAGTCCAGCGTGCGGCTGAGCGCCTCCGGGTCGGTGCAGTGCACCGTGACGAGCGCGGCGCCCAGGGCCCTGGCCTCGTCGGCGTCGAAGGCCCTGGCCCGCAGCGCCTCGCTCAACCGGCGGGCCAACGGGAGGAGTTGTTCCTCGAACTCGGGGCGGGTCGAGGACGTCGTGGTCACCGGGAACACGGCCCGGCTCCAGATCGTCGCGAACCGGCGCAGTCTGTCCTCCGGCCCGTCCGGCTCGGCGTTCACGCGGTACGCCCCACGCCGGCGAACCCGGAGTACGCCCAGGGATCCTCGTCGTCAGGGTCCCAGGTCTCCGTCTCCGGCCGCCAGTGCGGCATCGGCACCAGTCCCGGTTCCACCATGTCGTACCCCTCGAAGAACCGCGCGATCTGTTCGCGCGAGCGCATGATCAGCGGGTTGCGAATGTCCTTGTACACGTCCACCGCACCCCCGGCCCGCTCCGCGGGCAGCGGCATTCCCTCGTACGAGGCATGCGTGAGCAGCAGCAGGCTGCCGGGCGCGAGCGCGTCGCGCAGTTCGGCCACCGCCCCGTACGGGTCGTCCTCGTCTTCCACGAAGTGCAGTATGGCAACGAGAAGCAGGGCCACTGGCCGGTTCAGGTCGATCAGTTGCTGTACTTCGGGGCTCGCGAGGATCTCCTGCGGCTTGCGCAGATCCGCCGCGACGACGCCCGCGCGCTCGTTCCCGGCGAGAACGGCCTGGCTGTGGGCGACGGCCACCGGGTCGTGGTCGACGTAGACGACATGGGCGTCGGGCCTGGCGGCCTGGGCCACCTCGTGGACGTTGCCGAAGGTCGGGATGCCCGAACCGACGTCCAGGAACTGGGAGATGCCCTGTTCGGCGGCGAAGCGCACCGCCCGCCGCATGAACGCCCGGTTCGCCTGCATGATCTTGGGGAGTCCCGGCATGAACTCCATCGCCTTGCGAGCGGCTTCCCGGTCGACCTCGAAGTTGTGCGAGCCGCCCAGGTAGTAGTCGTAGATCCGCGACACACTGGGCACCGAGATGTCGATGCTCCGTGGGGCCCAGGCGGGACGCTCCATCTAGCTCTCCAAGGCTTCAGGCGATCCGGTGTTCGAGCTGAGGCTACTGATCGCCTGCCAAAGGAGCGAGCCGAAACGGAAATTGACCGTCCGTTCCCGGTCACTGCCTGCGGCACGTGCCGAGTTGACGTTGCCATGGAAGCGGTGAATTCACGGCAAACCGGTCCGCCCCCTGCGTGCGGTCGCAGGGGGCGGACCGGTGGGTCGCGCACGCCGGCCGTTCGTCCGGCACTCTCGCTGAATCCTCGTGCCTCCCTTCCGCGATGCGTCACTGTCGGGAGTCGGGCGGTCAGCCCTGGGGAGTTGACCTTCGGGTCGGCCGGGAGGGGCGACCCTTGTTCCTGCTACTTCTTCGGCGCGCCGACCGGCTTTCCGTCGGGCGCGACGGCGTACCAGGTGCCGCCGACGCCCTGACCGTTGGTGTCGCCCGGCTCCTTGTCCTGGGCGAAGGTGTAGATGGGCCAGCAGTTGATGGTCTGCTGCTTGACCCCGTCGGGCCGGGTGAAGCTCATCAGGCCCTTCTTCTGGACACCCTTGGTGTCGTTCGCCCCGACGGGACCGACGGCCGGCCACTTCTCCAGGCAGGCCCCGGTGCACCGGGAGATCGGGTCGGGCCAGGCGGTGTCCTTCAGGAAGCGGTAGACCGTCATGCCGTTCTTGTCGACGACGATCTCGCCCAGGTTGGGGTCCTCACGGGTGGACAGTCCGGGCAGGTCGGCCGCCTCGGCACCGCCCCCGCCGCCACCGCCGGCCTTCTTGCCGTCGGGGGCGAGCGCGTACCACTTGCCGCCCACGCCCTGGCCGTTGACGTCGCCCGCGTTGACGTCCTTCGCGTAGCGGTACGCCGGCCAACCCGCGATCGTCAGCTGCTTGCTGCCGTCGGCGCGGGTGACCTCGCCGAGCAGCGCCTTGTCGATGCCCTCGCCGGCCGAGGCGTCGTCGGCCGGCACCGGGGGCCAGGTCGTCGCACAGTCGCCGTCACAGTTGGACTTCGGCGGCTCGGCGGTGTCCGTGTCGAAGCGGTAGAGGGTGAGACCGGCGTTGTCGGTCAGCACCTTGCCGAGCTCCGGGTTGGTGACGACGGCCAGCTTGCCCGCGGACTTGGCCGCGGACTCCGGGGCGCTCTCCGAGGGGCTCGCGCCGGCGTTGCCGATGCCGGAACCGATACCGGAGCCCGCGTTTCCGTAGTCACCGGCCGCGGCCGTCGCGCCCACGTTCTGACTGCTCGCGGACGGGGCTGCTTCCTGGCCGCACGCCGTTGTCAGCGCCAGCACCGCCGCAGCGCTCGCCACGAGCGATGCACTCCGCCAGGAGACCTTCATCGTCAACTCCCCACATTCGTACCGGTGTTGCAGCGCCCTACTGCGCCGCCGCACGGCCATGAGTACGGACGGAAGTGGCTGTTGTGTTCAACCGGGGCACGTTTTTCTTTCCGGAAGCTGTGACAGCGGTCCACCGCGAGACGCGAAACCCCCTCCTCAAACCCCTGCGCGGCTCGCTCACTCCTTTGGGGCAATCACCCGCCACCCGGGCGCACCGCGGCGCGTTCAGGGTTCATGATCTGCGTCGTGCATCGACCCGAACCGACCCAATACGCCCCCGCCATACGGGTGTTGACCGCCCTGGCCCTGGCGTGGCTGTGCGTCGGCACACCGGCCGGGACCGCGCGGGCCGACGCCTGCGCGTCCGCGTCGACCGGTCCGGACGGCACGGTCGCGGTGGCGGTCGCCGGCAGCGGCCCGAGCTGGCCCACGCCCCCTCCCGGGTGCCCCACGCCGACTCCCCCGCCGCCGTGCCCCACGCCGACCCCCACCCCTATTCCCACCCCCACACCGACCCCGAAGCCGACCCCGACTCCGAAGCCCACGCCGACCAAGGCGAGCCCCACCCCTCAGCCCACCCCGAAACCGACCCCGCCGCCTCCGGAACCGACCCCCCCGCCCCCTGCCCCGCAGCCCGCGGCCCCCGCACCGCGCCCGACGCCCACTCCCACGCCGACCCCGACGCCCGAGCCGTCACCGAAACCGACCCCGCGGCCGACCCCGACCCCGGTGACCTACCCGGCGTACCACGCCCCGGCCCCGCACCGGACCCCGCACCACGGCACCTCGCCGCTCACCTTCGTCCTGCTCATCGCGGTGCCCGCCATCGCCGCCGTCGCCGCGCTGCGTCCGCGCTGATCCCTGGAGGCCTCCCTTGCCGGAATGGCTTGTTCTCACCCTCGCGATGCTGGCCGCCTGCGCCGTGGTGGTCGTCATCGTCGTCGTCCGCCACGGGGCGGCGTCGGAAGACGAGGACCCCGACGAGACCCCGGACGTCATCGAGTACATGACGATGTGGATCGGTGTGGTGTACGCCATCGTGCTGGGCCTGGCCATCGCCGGGGTGTGGGAGGGGCGCAGCGCGGCCCAGGACCACGTCCAGGCGGAGGCCGTCGCCCTGCACGAGGTCTCGGAGCGCGTCCGGGTCTACCCGGCCGACGCCCGTGACCGTATTCGGGAGGATGTCAACGCCTATGTCGGACACGTCGTGAACACCGAGTGGAAGACGATGGCCGACAAGGGCGAGGTCACCGAGCGCGGCACCCAGCTGCTGGAGAAGCTCCGCCAGGACGTCACCGACTACGAACCGGCCAACGACTTCGAGGCCCAGGCCTACCAGCCGCTGGTCGACCAGGTGGCCGCGGCCGACGCGGCGCGCACCTCCCGGACCAACGCGATGGGCGCGACGATGCCGGGGGTGGTGTGGTTCGGGCTGATCGCCGGGGCCGTCATCACCATCGGCATGGTCCTGGCCCTCCAGATCCGCAGAACACCACGCGAGCTGGTCCTCGCCGGGCTGTTCTCCGCCCTGATCGCCTTCCTGCTCTTCCTGATCTGGGACTTCGACGCGCCCTACAGCCGGGGCATCACGGCCTCGGCAGAACCGTTCCTGAACCTGTTCCCGGGCATCAGGGGCTGACAGCCCCTCACCTGACGGGCACCCAGCGGGGACGCCGCCACGCCGTCGGCGTCCCCCGGCCGGCCCACAACCGTGCCCCATTCGCCCGACAGCGTTCGCGCAGGTGTGCGTACCTTCCTAGCGTTCCGATCATCGAGGTGCATTTCCGGCAAAGGCGGAAAAGGTCCGCAGCTGCTCCTCGGGGACCTGGAGGACTCACCATGCGCGCGATACGCGTAGCTTCGGCCGCACTGCTGGGCGTAGGCGCCCTCGCCCTCTCCGCTCCGGCCGCCGTGGCGTCCGGCGGCGGCAACATCACGCCGTTCGGCTTCAGCGTCATGCCCTCCACGATCGCCGCGGGCGGCCAGGTCACCCTGCAACTGGACCGGGACAGCGGCGGCTGCACCGGGTCCGCCACCGTCAGCTCGGGGGTGTTCGACACGATCACCATCCCGGGCAACCGCTCGTCGGCGACGGCGGTCGTCGACTGGGACGCCAAACCGGGCGCGGTCTACAAGGTGACGTTCTCCTGCAACGGCGTGAGCGGCTCGACGGAGCTGACCATCGCCACCGGCCGCACCACCCCGACCAACCCGACGCCGTACCCGTACCCCGACCGGGGCGTGCACGCCGGTGAGGGCGGCAGTGTCGCCGGTTTCGACCTCAAGGAGATCGGACTGGGCGCGGCGCTCATCGCCGGCTCGGTCGGGGCGGCGTACCACTTCTCGCGGCGCCGCACCGGCGAGGACGGCGCCTGACCGCACCTCGGCGCACCGCACAGGCCTTCGCCCCGGAACCTGGAAGAGGTTCCGGGGCGAAGGCCGTTGTGTGCGGTGCGCGTCCGCGAAGGAGGAACGGCGATCAGATCCGCTTCTCCGAGCGGCGGCGCATCCAGAACAGCCCGCCGCCGATGACGGCCGCTGCGACGAGTCCGCCGCCGATGGCCATGTCGGTCGGGGTGGCACCGCTGGAGTTGCTGCCGCCGAGACCGCCGCGGACAGCGCCGATGACGGTGAAGGCGGTCGGGTTCGTCAGGGTCCCGTTGGCGCACGTGACCGTGATGCTGTGCGTGCCCTGTCGGGCGTTGTTGTCGACCCTGGCGGTGCCGCTCGCCAGGCCGCCGGCCGAGGTCAGCGTGACCGTCGGGAAGGCGTCGGAGCTGGCGGTCGCGGGCGTGTTGCAGTTGTTGACGGTGATGTTCAGCTGCCCGCCGCGGGCGATGGCGCTCGGCAGAGCGGTGACGTTGGACGGGGTGTTCATGCCGTCGGCGACGGCGGTCGGGGCGGCGAGGCCCAGGGCGGCGACCGCGGCGCCGGCGGCCGCCAGGGCACGGGTAGTACGCATGTGATCCTCCGCGGAAGGCGCCCCGGGAACCGTCCCCGGTGGATCGGCGAGAAAACGCCTCCCAGAAAGACCCTCAGATGCCGTGCACGCGGGCGCATTTCGGCGATGGTCCGTCCTGGTGAGAGGACACGCCGACCGAAAAGCGCACAATCGGATATTGCCGCAGGTCACGGACCGTCAGAAATTTCCTGTGAGCGTCAACTCGGATGGCGCACCCACACCGGTGGCGGCCACCCGTTCGCCTTTGCCCCGTCGCCGGTTCGGTGCCCGGCACTTAGCGTGCTCGTATGCGCGAATGACGTGGCGACGGCCGCGTCGAGAGGGGAATGCGAATGTCTGCGTCCGAGCTGGCCGATCTGGCCGAAGAGGAGGAGCAGCGGAAGAGGCGCGCTCCTTGGGGCGTGATAGCGCTTGTTCTGCTGACCGGCCTCGCGCTCATTCGGAACGGTTCGGGAGAGTTCGACGTGGGTCCGCCGCAGCCGGCGACGGCGGCTGCGGCGGACAGCCGTGTTCCCGGGACCTTCTCCGGGTCGGCGACGCCGCTGTCGTTCTCCGAGCCCGAGCGGGTGCGGATTCCCGCGATCCAGGTGGACGCGCCGGTCATGCCCGTCGGTCTGGACACCGAGGGCTGGGTGGGCGCGCCGCCGCCGGAGGACCCGAACCTGGCGGGCTGGTTCACCGGCGCGGTCTCGCCCGGCGAGAAGGGCACCGCCGTGGTGGTGGGCCATGTCGACAACAAGTCGGGCCCCGCGGTGTTCTACGGCCTCGGTGCGCTGAAGAAGGGAAATCGCGTCGAGGTGCGGCGCAAGGACGGGAAGACGGCCGTTTTCGAGATCTACGGCATCGAGGTCTTCGAGAAGCAGAACTTCCCCGGCGACCGTGTCTACGGCTCGAAGGGAACTCCCGAATTGCGGGTCATCACCTGCGGGGGCGGTTTCTCGAAGCAGAACGGTTATGCGGGGAACGTCGTCGCGTTCGCCCGCCTGGTCGAGGCCCGCTGAGCGAGCGTTCCCCGACCGGGCGGGCCGGCGATCCGGCTTATGCGTAATGCCGTCTCGGGACGGTCACGTGATATCCGGAGTCCAGGAGTTGCGGCAGATACTCGCGCAGCGCCCGGACACTCTGGGAGCGGTCGCCCCCGGCGTCGTGCGAGAGCACCACGACGCCGGGGGCGGCGCCGTTCTCGACCCGCCGCTCGATGGTGCGGGCGCCGGGCGTGGTCCAGTCGAGGGTGTCGACGGTCCAGGCGAGGGGTTCCATGCCGAGTTCGGCGCCGAGCTGGAAGGCGGCGCGGTTCCAGGCGCCGTAGGGCGCGCGGAACCACTGGGGGCGTTCACCGTAGGCCTCCTCGATGACGTCGCTGGTGCGTTCCATCTCGGAGCGGATGCGGCCGCGGCTGAGGCGGGTCAGCAGGGGGTGGGACCAGGTGTGGTTGCCGACGATGTGCCCCTCGTCGCTCATGCGTGCCAGCAGGTCCTTGTTGTCGACGGCCATCTCGCCGCAGACGAAGAACATCGCACGGACGTCGTACTCGGCGAGGGTGTCGAGGACGGCGGGCGTGTAACGGGGGTCCGGGCCGTCGTCGAAGGTCAGCACCATGGTCCGGCCGCGTCCTTGCATGCGCAGCAGCGGTTCGCGGCGGACCGGGGTCCGGCCGGGGGCGGTGCGGGGCGGGCCGTATCCGGTCAGGGGCTGGAGCCGGTAGGCGGAGGGCTGGAGCGGGCGGCGGGCCGGGGGGCCCGCGGCCGGGAGCGGGGGCTTGACCGGGTCCTCGCCGCCGAGCGCCGCGAAGAGCCCGGCGGTGCCGGCCGCCCCGACGGCGGCGGCACCGGCGAGCAGGGCACGGCGTCGTGTGAGCAGCCGGGTGAGCAACTGATCCTTCGTCATGACAAATCAGTCGCCCGAACCACGGCCGACGCACCAGGACAGCACCGGTGCGGCGGCAGGAATACACCCGCCCGGCCTATGACGGACCGTCAGTGGCGACGCACGAGCGGGAACGGGAGGGTTTCCCGGATCGTCAGCCCCGTGAGGAACATGACCAGGCGGTCGACCCCGATGCCGAGCCCGCCGGTGGGCGGCATCGCGTATTCGAGGGCGTCGAGGAAGTCCTCGTCGAGTTCCATCGCCTCGGGGTCTCCGCCGGCGGCCAGCAGCGACTGCGCGGTGAGGCGGCGGCGCTGTTCGACGGGGTCGGTGAGTTCGGAGTAGGCGGTGCCGAGTTCGGTGCCGAAGGCGACGAGGTCCCAGCGCTCCGCGAGGCGTGGGTCGTCCCGGTGCTGGCGGGTGAGCGGGGAGACGTCGGTCGGGAAGTCCTTGTAGAAGGTGGGCAGCTGTGTCTTCTCCTCGACGAGGCGTTCGTACATTTCGAGTACGACGTCGCCGCGGCCGTCGTCGGGGGTGTACGGCACTCCGGCGCGGTCGCACAGCCGGTGCAGCCGGGCGAGTTCGGTGTCGGCGGTGACCTCGTCGCCCAGCGCCTCGGAGATCGCGCCGTAGACGGTCTTGACCGGCCAGGCGCCCGAGATGTCGTACTCCTGCCCGTCCTTGCGGGCGACGGGGGTGCCGAAGGCGGCGGTGGCGGCGCCCTGGATGAGTTCGCGGGTGAGGTCGAGCATCACGTCGTAGTCGGCGAAGGCCTGGTAGGCCTCCAGCATCGTGAACTCGGGGTTGTGCTTGTAGGAGACGCCTTCGTTGCGGAAGGTGCGGCCCATCTCGAAGACCTTTTCCAGGCCGCCGACGCAGAGCCGTTTCAGGTACAGCTCGGGGGCGATGCGCAGATACAGGTCGAGGTCGTAGGCGTTGATGTGGGTGGTGAAGGGGCGGGCGTTGGCGCCGCCGTGGATCTGCTGGAGCATCGGCGTCTCGACTTCGAGGTAGCCGCGTTCCAGCAGGCCCTGGCGCAGGGCCTGTACGGCGGTGGAGCGGGCGCGGACGACGTCGCGGGCGTCGGGACTGGCGACGAGGTCGAGGTAGCGCATGCGGACCTTGGCCTCGGGGTCGGTGAGGCCGCGGCGTTTGTCGGGCAGGGGGCGCAGGCACTTGCCGATCAGCTGCCAGGAGGTGACGAAGACGGTCGCCTCGCCCTTGTCGCTGGCGCCGGCCGTGCCGGTGGCGGTGATGTGGTCGCCGATGTCGGTGTCCGACCTGAAGCGGTCCACGCCGTCCTGGGTGAGCGCCAGTTGGTGGTCCCCGGACCAGTCGCGCAGCGTGACGAAGACGATGCCGCCGAAGTCCCGCACCCGCATGATCCGCCCCGCGACGGTGACGTGCTCGCCGTCGCGGACGTCGGCGAGGGCATGGGTGCGGGCGGGGACGCCCACCGGGTAGGGGTCGATGCCCTCGGCCCTGAGCCGGGCCAGTTTGCGGCGGCGGACGCGGGCCTGTTCGGGCAGGCCCGCGTCCGGATCGGCGGCCTGGGCCTCGTCCCCTCCGGCGAGGCCGAGCGCCGACAGCGACGGCAGGCCTTCGGTGGTGGCCGGCCGGGGCCCGGCCTTCGGGTGCCCCTTTCCCCAGAGTTTGCGCAGCGACGGTACCGAGACGAACCCCTCGGCGATTCCGGAGGCGAGGCCGATGCGGGCGAGGGCGCCGGTCTCGCCGTAGCAGATGAAGCGGGGGTACCACTCGGGCCTGTACTTGGCGTTGGAGCGGTACAGGGCCTCCAGTTGCCACCACTTGGAGAAGAACAGCAGCAGGCGGCGCCACAGGCGCAGCACGGGTCCGGCGCCGATGCGGGCGCCCTCCTCGAAGACCGAGCGGAAGACGGCGAAGTTGAGGGAGATCCGCCGGACGCCCAGCTTCGGGGCGGCGGCGCAGAGTTCGGCGACCATGAACTCCATGACGCCGTTGGGGGCGCTGCGGTCACGGCGCATCAGGTCCAGGGAGACGCCGTCGCGGCCCCAGGGCACGAAGGAGAGCAGGGCGAGGAGTTTCCCGTCCTCGCCGAGGGCCTCCACGAGGAGGCAGTCGCCGTCGGCCGGGTCGCCGAGCCGGTCCAGGGCCATCGAGAAGCCGCGCTCGGTCTCGGTGTCGCGCCAGGCGTCGGCCTTGTCGACGACCTCTTCCATCTCGGCGTCGGTGAGGGCGGAGTGGCGGCGGATACGGCAGTGGGCGCCGGTGCGGCGCACGCGGTGCACGGCCTGCCGGGTGACCCGCATGTCGCGGCCGTTCAGGTCGAAGTCGGCCACGTTGAGGATCGCCTCGTCGCCGAGTTGGAGAGCGCCGAGTCCGGCGCGGGCGAAGGCCTTGGCGCCGTCCTCGGAGGCGCCCATCGCGGCGGGCGCCCAGCCGTGCCGGCGGGCCGCGTCGAGCCAGGCGGCGATGGCGTGCGGCCAGGCCTCGCGGTCGCCCACCGGGTCGCCGCTGGCGAGGCAGACGCCGGCTTCGACGCGGTAGGTGACGGCGGCCTTGCCGCTGGTGGAGAAGACGACGGCCTTGTCGCGGCGGGTGGCGAAGTAGCCGAGGGAGTCCCGGTCGCCGTAGGCCCCCAGCAGGGCGCGGATGCGGTCCTCCTCGTCGCCGTGCAGGGCGGCTTCCATGCGCTGGGAGCGGAAGAGGGTGGCGGCGGCGTTGAGCAGCGCGAGGGCGCCGAAGAGGCCGAGCAGGAAGTACAGGGCGCGCGGCGGGCTCCCGTCGAAGGACCGGCCGGAGACCAGGCCGCCGCAGACCCGGTTGGCCGCCCAGAGCAGCCGCTGGCCGCGGGGCAGCGTGCCGGGGAAGAGCTCGACCAGGCCCCAGCCGACGAGGATGCCGACGACCAGGCCGAGGATCAGCACCCCGACGGCACGGCGCACCGCACCGCGGCGCGACTCGGCGTAGAACTCGCCCCGGGCGACGACGAGCAGGGCTAGGGCCAGGCAGCACACCACCAGGGACGGGATGGAGTCGACGTAGAGGCCGACGGCCACGCCGAGGGCGTCGACGAGGACCAGCAGGCCCAGGTAGACGACCACCAGCCACCAGGCGACGCGTTTGCGGGCGGCGGTCGCGGCGGCGAGGAGGAAGAGGAAGACGGCGTAGGCGAGGTTGGCGCTGACCGGGACGATGAGGACGTCGAGGAAGCGCACGACGGGACGCAGCGGTCCGCGCAGCGGCGGGATGAAGGCCAGCAGCAGACAGAGCAGTCCCAGGGCGCCGAAGAAGGTGGCGAAGCCTTCCGGGACCCTGCTGAGGAGGCCGCTGCCGGGCCGTCGTATCGGCCCCTTGGTGTCCTTCGCCCGGGCGGCCTCGACGGTGGCGGTCATGTTCCGACTGTAGGAACTGCCCGGCGACCTCGCTCGTCGGGAGGTCCCGCCTGGCCGCGGGACCTGCGCGGTCCGATAGCCTCCGTGGCGTGACGGAACAGCACTCGCACCAGTTCGAGCGGGGCACGGACGGCCCGAAGGTCATCGTCGTGGGAGTGGACGGCTCCGATTCCTCCCTCAGGGCCGCGGCATATGCCGGTGGCCTGGCCCGCCGCCAGCATGCGCTCCTCGCCGTCGTGTACGTACGGCCGGTGCTCGCGGCGGGGGCGGCGATGGGCGCGCCGGTCGCCGAGACGACCGACGAGATCGCCGAGGACCTGGTGGCCCAGATCCGGGAGGCCACCGAGCGCACGAAGGGGATATTCGACGTGCGCTGGGAGTTCCACACCTTCCGCGGGGACCCGTACAGCGGCCTGGTGAAGGCGGCGGACGAACTCAAGGCGGACGCGGTGGTGGTGGGCGCCTCGGAGCAGGCCGGCCACCGGATCGTGGGCTCGGTGGCGGTGCGGCTGGTCAAGGCCGGGCGGTGGCCGGTGACGGTGGTGCCCTGAGGTGTGCCGCCGCCGTCATGAACCCGCGGGAGCCAGCCGGATGATCTGGAAGCCGGCGGTGGCGAGGACGACCGGCAGGACGCGTACGGCCTCGCGGTCCTTCTCGCGCGCGGTCTCCGTGAGCTCGGCCCAGTCCTTCATGTCGGGGTGGATCCTCGCGTCGTCGTCGCGGTCCGGACCGTAGACGTAGCCTTCCGCGCGGTGTGCCCGCAGCCAGCGCCTGTGCTCCATTTTGGCGAGCCGTTCGACCTCGGTGTCGGCCAGCACGAAGGGGGGCGCGGGGTCCACGCGGGGAGCGATCGCGCAGTCGATCTCCCGCAGTTTCTCGCCGATGGCCACGGCCGCCCGCCGGTTGTCCTCCTGTTTCCGCGGGGACAGCCGGTCCCACGGAACCACCGACGCGTGGGTCTGTTCCGATTCCCCTCGGTTGCTGCGTGCCGCCTGTTCGTAGTGCTCGTGCATGACCCGTGCGAGGTGTTCCACCAGGTCGTCCCCGAGAAGATCGGGACGGCAGGCGGCGTCGAGAGCGCCGAAGGTGCGCAGCCGCCCGTCCAGGTCGTCCAGCAGGGCGGAGTCGTCGTGGCCCAGGGACACCCCGAAGGGACCGTGCTCCCGCAACTGGAGGACGAGGCCGCCGGGTGGAACGCGCCATGCCTTGAAGGCCGTCAACGCGATGGACAGGGACGTGTCGTCGGAGGGTCCGGCGATGTAGACGCGCTGAGCCTGTGAACCCATCGCGGACAGCAGGGCGTTGACCGCCGAGCCGGTCTCCTCGATGTCCCTCGGTTCGATCCGGCAGACCTCCGAGAGGAACTCGTACTGGTCGCTCAGCCGGTGGAGTTCCGCCGTGGCCGAGGCGCCGGCCCAGGTCACCGGCAGCAGGTCCGTGCCGCCGCGCAGTCGCCAGCGGCGGGCGAGTTCGACGAGGAGGGCGCGGGCGAACGGGGACACACCGACGATCAGGCAGTGCGGCGGCGGGGTGGCGGTGTGCTCCTCGATCCGTTCCGTGGCGGCCAGTTGCCGTGCCGCGAGCATGTCCACGTTGAAGAAGTCGAGGCGTACCCGTCCCCGTGACGCGCCCATGAGGTGGCGGGCCTGGAGGGCGCTGCACAGGTCCTGGTCGCCGATCGCGGCGTGGACGTGGAGGGCGTGGGTGGGGTGCTGGACCAGTTCGCGCACCGTCGCGGCGATCAGTACGTTGTCACCGCTGTCCTCCGCGCAGGCGTAGACGGCGCTCGCGCGGGCCACGCCCGCCGCGCGGAGCGCCTCAAGGCTGCTGGGATCGCCGACCACCGACAGGCTGCCGGCGTCCTCGGCCCCGGCGGCGGACACGACCACCACGGTCCGGCCCGCCTCGCGCAGCCGGGCCGCGAGCATCTGCGCCGCGCTCCCGGCGCCGCAGACCACGCTGTGCCCGCGCAGCCGGGCCAGCCGCAGCCGGCGCAGCTCGTCGGCGCCCAGCAGCCGGACCGCCTCGACGAGAGCGGAGAGGGTGGCGAGCGGCGCGAGGAAGCGGGCCCATTCCAGGGCCCAGGGCAGGGACCCCGTGCCGTCCAGGGGGTCGGCGTCGAGGACGAACAACTGGCACGAGTAATAGAGCAGATCGAAGAAGCCGTGCCCGAACTCCGGGTGCTTCTCCAGATACTCCCGGAATCCGACGTACCCCAGCACGAGCCCTGTCACGGCGAGGACGACGGAAACGAGCTGGAGAACCGGGACCCGGCGAACGAGCCCACTTCGTTGCGTGGTCATGCCCCACCCTGTGCGTCGGCGTGGCACCGACCCCCCTGGTGACAGCGGCGCCACAGGGCACTCATGGTCGAGCCCTGCGCACGGACCGTCAATCCCCTTGTCCCGTTGGACTGTTGAGCGACGGGCCGCGGCACCCGTCGCCCTACAGGTCGCGGAGGAAGTCCAGCAGGAGGGCGTTGAACTCCTCGGGCTTCTCCAGGTTCGGGAAGTGCGCGGCGCCCTCGACGATGACCGAGCGGCCCTTGCGCGCCGTGTGGGCGAAGAGTTCGGCGTCGGCGATCAGGTCCGGTGAGTCGAGGGCGCCGTTGATCATGAGCACCGGTATGCCGAGCTTGCGCACCCGGGGCCAGGTGTCGGCCATGGGGACGTGCCAGTTGCGCTCGCCGGGGGTGTGCTTGGCGATGGTGTGCAGGGCCATCTCGCGCAGCCGGTCCTGGATGGCCGGGTCGATCTCGTCCGCGGTGCGGAACGGGCCCGCCATGGCCCGCAGGAACACCTTCAGCCAGGCCTCGATGTCGCCGGAGTGCAGGGTGCGGGCCGACTCGGCGACGATCTCCCTGGTCTTGTCGTAGGTGTACTCGAAGTCGCTGACCGAGGCGCCGCTCAGGACGGCCCCCCGCACCAGTTCCGGGTACTCGATCGCGGTGTCGCCGGCGATCGCCCCGCCCATCGACACGCCGACCAGGACCGCGGGACCGGCGTCGAGGTGGTTGAGCAGGCAGGCGAGGTCGTCGGCCCAGCGGAAGGGCTCGCTCGCGTTGGCGGACCAGCCGTGTCCGCGGACGTCCGGGGCGACCACCCGGTACCCGGCGGCGACCAGGGCCGGCGTCTGGTCCTCGAAGAGACGGTGGTCGACGTAGCCGGAGTGGAGCAGGACGACGAGGTCGCCGCTGCCGGTGTCGCGGTAGGCGAGGTCGCCGTCGGTGGACGGGAAGCGGCTCAGTTCCGAAGCAACTGTCATGACAACCAAGGTGTCATCTTTCCGGGACTTTGACAACCTGGTTGTCATGATGGTCCGGTGCATGATGACCCCGTGAACGACATCGACGAACCGCTGCCTCCCGACGAACTCGGCCACCGGGTCAGCGAGGTGTTCGACCTGATCGGCGCCCTCTACCGGCGCGGGCTGCGCAAGCTCGAACAGGCCGAGGCGGAGGAGGGGGTGTCCGTCGGGGTGCGCTCCGTGCTCGGGCTCCTGCACCGGTACGGGCCCATGACGGTGCCGCAGATGGGCAAGATCATGGCGCTGACCCGGCAGTTCGTGCAGCGCATGGTCAACGACGCGCTCGCGCGGGGCTGGGTGGAGACCACACCCAACCCCGCGCATCAGCGGTCGTCCCTGATCCGGATCACGGACGAGGGAACGGCCGCCATCACGGCCATCCTCGACCGCGAGCACGCCCTGAACCGGCAGGTCGGAGGGGGCCTCACCGAGGCCGAGCTCACGGCGTGCCGACGGGTGCTGAAGGAGATGCTGCGGACCTTCGACGAGGTGGACGTCGACTGATCTACTCCCCCATCGTCAGCCCGTCCTTCGCCGCACCCCGGCTCAGCACCACGTCGCGGATGCGGTCGCGCACACCGCTCAGCTCGGCACCGCCCTCGATCGCCTGGTTGAGGTTGACGACCCGGCCGGCGTCGATGTCGAACAGCTGCGGAACGAACTCCGCCTTCCGTACCTCCCAGCGGCCGCCCGGCCGCGCGGGCGGGGCGAAGGTGAAGCGGCCGATCGTGGACTGGTTGCCGCGCGGGTCCTGGGCACCCTCGTAGTTGAACATCTCGCCGGCGACCTGGTCGCCCATGCCGTAGATCACCCAGGTGCCGTTGACCTTCTCGTAGGCCTGCGGGATGTGGGCGTGGGTGCCGAGGATCAGGTCGATGTCGGGGCGGCCGCCGGTGCGGGCGGCGGTGAGCGAGCGGGCCAGCGCGAGCTGGCGGTCGTCGGGGGCGTCCTGCCACTCCGTGCCCCAGTGCACCGAGACCACGACCACGTCGGCACCAGCCGCCCGGGCGGCCCGGGCGTCGCTCACGATCTTGTTCTCGTCGAGGAGGTTGACGGCCCAGGGCTGACCGGCGGGCAGCGGATAGCCGTTGGTGTCGTAGGTGTAGGAGAGGTGGGCCACCTTCGCGGCGCCCGCGCGCAGGATCGTGACCGCGCGCGCCTCGCCCTCGGTGCGGGCGGTCCCGGCGTGCCGTACGCCTTCGCGGTCGAGGGCGTCGAGGGTGCGGCGGATGCCGTCGGCGCCGTCGTCGAGGCTGTGGTTGGAGGCGGTGGAGCAGCCGTCGTAGCCGGTGGCGGCGAGACCTTCGGCGACTTCTGGCGGGGACTTGAAGGCGGGATAGCCGGTGTAGTCGCCGTTCGCGCCGTAGACGGTCTCCATGTGGCACAGCGCCAGATCCGCGCGGGAGACGAGCGGTTCGACGCCGGAGAGCATCGGGCGGAAGTCGTAACCGGCGCCGCCCGCGTCGAAGCGGGCGCGGTCGATGATGGAGGAGTGCGGCAGGACGTCGCCGGAGGCGACGAGCGTGAAGCCGCGGGCGGCGCCGGCGGACGGGGCCGGATGGCCGCTGCGGGCGGACGGGTCGGGTTTCTCGTGGCCCTGGGCCTGGCAGGCGGCACCCGCGGCGAGGACCGCGGTCAGGGCCAGGGCCACTTGTCGACTGCGTGCAATCATCAGCTCACCCCACTGTGATCATATTTACGCACAAATAGGTACGAAGCTGAGCACAGCCGCAAACTGACCGGCGGTCATCTTTCAACCGTTGGGCGAGGCGGAGGGGACCGTTCGTCGTACCGTTCGTCGACGCGATCGACCGCCCGCCGCAGATCCGGGTTCACGCCCTGTCCCTCGCCGTCACCCTGCGATGCCATACGGCCATGACGGCCGGAACCACGCTCACGAACGGGACGACCGCCGAGCACGAGCTCGCCGCAGTGCAGCGGGAGCACGGCCGGCCTCTCTTCGCGCTCCTCCTCCGGCTGTGCGACGGAGACCGGCAGCGCGCCGAGGACCTGGTCCAGGAGACCCTCGTACGCGCCTGGCAGCACCCCGAGGCGCTGCGCGCCGACGACTTCGACTCCGTACGGCCCTGGCTGCTGACCGTGGGACGGCGGCTCGCGATCGACGCGCGGCGGGCCCGGCAGGCGCGGCCGCCGGAGGTCGGCGACGCGGTCCTGGAGAACGCGCGGGTGTGCGCCGACCACGCCGAGCGGGCCGCCGCGACCCTCGATGTGCGTGAGGCTGTGAAGACACTCACTCCGGAGCACCGTGAAGTCCTGGTGCTCGTGTACTTCCAGGGGGCGAGTGTGGCGGAAGCCGCGGAAACCCTCGGAATTCCTCCCGGTACGGTGAAGTCCCGCGCGTACTACGCGCTGCGCGCCCTGCGCCGGGTGCTTCCGGGCTATGCGGCCGACCTGCGATGAAACTCATGCTGAAGCAAAGCCTTCGCAAAGCGCCTTGCTGAGGACCATGGTTGAGTAATCGGCTGTCTTCATCCGTGTTCCCGACTGGGGGCCCGGCGACGGGCGCGCACGCACCGGAGGAAGGCAGGAAGGGATGCTGCACAGAGGTCAAGAGAGCACGGACGGCGCCGGCGGCGGTGAACTCACCGTTCCCATGGCCTGGTTGTACGCCGAGTACATCGCCGACGAGCTGCTGCGGACCGGCGATCTCATGCCGCCGACGTCCTTCGAGTTCCGCGCGGGCCGGGACGCCCTCGCACTCACCATCTTCCTGTCCGACACCGACGGCGAACTGTCCGGCATCCGGGTCGTCACCCAGCTGGAGACGTGGCTGTCGCTGACGGCGTACGACCAGCCCTGGCAGGACTGGGTCCGTGAACGCATGGCGCGGCTCACGGCCGAGGCCCGGGACCGCGGCCGGCCCGCGCCCGATCTGGAACTCGCGGAGGCGGCCTGGCGCTGGCTCCAGGAGACCGAGCTGCTCGCCCCCGATCTGAACGCGGTGCCGGGCGGCGGCGCGGTGATCGGCGAGGACGAGGGCCCGAAGGTGTGGACCCCGGCCTGGCAGCTGGGACTGCCGCTGGGGCATCTGGCCATCCACCTTTTCTAGCCACACCCTGCCCGCGTTCAATCCGTCCCGGACTTTTTTCGAACGGGACCAATCCTCGTGCCCTGCCGCTCCGAATCCCTTGGTTGCGATTCTGTCTGGGGCTTGAGTGATTCGGCGGTCCGGTGCGTACCGGTGGGAGCAAGGAGTAACCCCACCCGCACCCAACGGCACGAGGATTCCGCATGAGGTCCCAGGAGAGGCATCGCGACGTCGCCGCGTACGCGCTCGGCGTGCTGGACGAGGCGGACGCGTTCCGTTTTGAGGACCACCTCATGGAATGCCCGAGGTGCGCCGCAGACGTCACCGAATTCGGCCCGATCACCCGGCAGTTGCTGCTGTACCGGCGTTCCACGCCGCAGTTCGTGCACCCGATGACCCAGCCGGGCCCGCGGCTGCTGGACCGGCTGCTCTCGGAGGTCGGTGCGCGGCACCGGGCCGGACGCCGGCGCTTTCTCTGCGCGGTCGCGGCCACCGTCGCCTTCGCGGTGGCCGGACCCTGGCTCGTGGCCCTCACCGGCAGCGGCGACAGCGCCGTACAGATCGACGCGACCGACGCACGGTCCGGCGTCTGGGCGCAGGTGACCTCCGAGGACTACACCTCGGGCAGCCAGCTGGAGCTGAAGGTGAAGGACGGGGCGGGTCCCCGCACCTGTCGCCTGGTCATCATCGGCACGGACGGCTCCGAGGAGACCGTCACCACCTGGAACGTCCCCCGCCACGACGCCCGCGAACTGACCATGCAGGGCTCGTCGTCGCTGCACCCCGACCAGATCGCCCGCTACGAGGTGCGCTCCTCGGACGGCGAGCATCTGGTGACGCTGAAGTCCGGCTGAGTCCGGGCGAACGCGGGACCCGCTTCCCGCGTCTCAGGAGCGACACGGTCCGCCGTCCGCTCCTGGGGGAACACATGCGTGCACAATTCGCACGAACCGCCGCCGTCCTCGTACCACTTGCCCTGTTCGCGGCCGGATGCGGCAGTGAACGGGCCGACACCGGCGATCGGTCCGGCGACCCCGGCGCCCGGTCCGCCGGCGCCGGGGACCGCGCCCGTGACGTGGCCGCCGCATGGGACGGTTCGAAGGCCGCCGAGGTGTGGCGCGCGGGCTACTACCCGCTGTCGGACGTCGTCCAACTCCCCGAGAACGCCTTCCGGAACGAGGACGACAAGATGGCGTACTCCGCCGAGAACTACGTCCTGGACGCCGAACTGCCCACCGAGGCGCCGAAGAAGGGCAAGGTCGAGTGGGAGAGCGGGAGTTCGCTCAGCCTGCCGCTGATGGACGCGCGGAAGGCGTACGACGGTATCGCCCGTGGCGGCAACGAAGGACCGCATCTGACCGTGACGGCGGTGAAGCTCGGCAAGACGACCCTCGTCACCAGCCGCGGGCCGGCCACCGTACCGGCCTGGCTGTTCACCCTGGACGGATACGACACCCCCCTCAAGCGCGTCGCGCTGGAGCCCTCGGTCCTGCCCGGGTCACCGATCGAGCCGCTCGAGAACACCACGGACGATCTGCTGGAACTCGGGCAGCTGGTCGAGGTCGGCCGGGACGGGCGGTCCGTCACGGTCCTCGCAGGGCACGGCGCCTGCGACGACGGGGCCGACGTGAAGGTCCTGGAGACGGCCGGCAGCGTGGTGCTGTCGGGGTCGATCGTCGGGGCGAGCGACGGTGACTGCACCCTCCAGCTGCTGTTCCAGAAGGTCACGGTGAAGCTGAAGCGGAAGCTCGGCGACCGGGTCCTGCTGGACGCCTTCACCGGAGCGCCGGTCACCCAGCGCCGCATGCCCACTACTTGAGCAGCCGCGACATCCTGCGGTCCGCGAGCGGCTTGCCCCCGGTCTGGCAGGTGGGGCAGTACTGGAGCGAGGAGTCGCTGAAGGAGACCTCGCGGATGGTGTCGCCGCACACCGGGCAGGGTTCGCCGGTGCGGCCGTGGACGCGCAGGCCGCTCTTCTTCTCCGCCTTCAGGCGCCCGGCGGCCACACCGTGCGAGCGTTCGACGGCCTCGGTGAGCGTGTCGCGCAGGGCCGTGTAGAGGCGGGTCGTCTCCTCGGGGGTGAGGGACGCGGCGAGTTTGAACGGGGACAGCTTCGCCGCGTGCAGGATCTCGTCGCTGTAGGCGTTGCCGACCCCCGCGATCAGGCTCTGGTCGCGCAGGGCGCCCTTGAGCCGGCGGCGTTCGTTCGCCAGGAGTCCCGCGAGACGCGCCTCGTCGAAGTCGTCGGCGAGCGGGTCGGGGCCGAGGCGGGCCACGCCCGGGACCTCCTGGGGGTCCTGGACGACGTACACGGCGAGGCGTTTCTGCGTACCGGCCTCCGTCAGGTCGAACCCGGCGCCGGTCTCCAGGGCCACCCGCAGGGCGAGGGGGCCCTTGCCGGGGCGGGGCATGCCGCTGGGCAGCTGGTCCTTCCAGTGCAGCCAGCCCGCGCGGGCCAGATGGGTCACGAAGTGCGGGCCGCCGTCCGTGACCAGGTCGAGGAACTTGCCGTGCCGCCGCACCGCGGTGACCTCGCGGCTTTCCAGGGCGGTGAGCGGTGGGTCGTACGTCTTCAGGACACTGATCGCGACGGGCAGCACCCGGACGATCTCGTGGCCGACCAGGTGCTCGGTGAGGAAGTCCTTGAGCGCTTCCACCTCGGGGAGTTCCGGCATACGTCCAGGGTGCCATCCCCCGTCACGGGCGTCCCGGGACGACGAACTCGCACCACACGCACTTGCCGCCGCCCCGCGCCTCCACGCCCCACACGTCCGTGAGCAGGTCGACCAGGAGCAGACCCCGGCCGGAGACCCCCGACTCCCCCGCCTCCCGGCGGCGCGGCAGGGCGCTGGAGGAGTCCTCGACCTCGACGCGCAGCCGGCGCTCGGGACCGGCCAGGACCCGCAGGGTGACGATGGCGGAGCCCTCGGTGTGCATCAGGGCGTTGGTGATCATCTCGTCGGCGACCAGCTCGATCTCGTCGGCCCGGTCGCCCGAGCCCCAGGCCCGGACGGCGGCCCGGATCATGTGCCGGGCCTCGGACAGCGCCTCCGGGTCGCCGGGGGCCACGTGCTGCTGGAGCCGCCCGCCGGACTGCGGGGCGTCCAGGCCCCGGCGGCGCAGCAGGAGCAGGGCGACGTCGTCGTCGCCGCCGCGTTCCTCGGCCACGTCGATGAGCTGGTCGGCGAGGTCGCGTACGTCGGCGGGGCCGGAGCCGATGAGCGCGGTGAGCGTCTGCATGCCGTCGTCGAGGTCGGCGCCGGGCTGTTCGACCAGGCCGTCGGTGCAGAGCAGCAGGGTGTTGCCGGGGTCGAGTTCGATGGTGGCGACGGGGTATTCGAGGCTGCCGAACTCGGCGGAGAGGCCGAGTGGCAGCCCGCCCTCGACGGGGACCCGGCGGCAGCTGCCGTCGGCCTGGCGCACCAGCGGGTCGATGTGGCCGGCCCGGACGACCTGGACGACTCCGGTGGCGAGGTCGGCCTCGGCGTAGAGGCAGGTCGCGAAGCGGTCGGTGTCCAGTTCGTGGAGGAAGACGGAGGCGCGGGCCATGACGGTGGCGGGCGTGTGGCCCTCGGCGGCGTAGGCGCGCAGCACGATTCGCAGCTGGCCCATGACGGCGGCGGCGTGGGTGTCATGGCCCTGGACGTCGCCGATGACCGCGCCGACCCGGCCGCCGGGCAGCGGGATGAGGTCGTACCAGTCGCCGCCGATGTCCCGGCCGAGCGAGCCCGCGGCGGAGCCCGCGCGGTAGCGGACGGCGACGTCGGCGCCGCGCACGCTGGGGATGGTGCGCGGCAGCATGGCCTGCTGGAGCCCGGAGGCGAGGTCCTTCTCCTGCTCGTAGAACATGGCCCGTTGCATGCTCTGCGCGATGCTGCTGCCGAGGGCGACGAGGACGTTGCGGTCCTCGGGCGAGAAGCCGCTCCGGTCGCTGTAGAGCAGGCCCATCGCGCCGATCGGTCTGGCCTGGGCGATCAGCGGGAGATAGGCGGCCGCGGTGATGTTCAGGTCGCTGAGGTGCGGCCACAGCAGCGGGTAGCGCTCGGCGAACTCCTCCGGCGACTCGATGAAGCGCGGGGTCAGGGTCCGTACGACCTCGCTCATCGGGTACTGCTCGTCGATGCCGGTGACGTCGGTGCCGGGCACGAAGCTGCCCGCGGGACCCTCGGCGATCAGCCGGATGTTGCCCGCCTCGACCAGGCCCATGACCAGGCTGGTGGCGCCCAGGTGGGTGAGGCCGTGGGTGTCCTTGAGGACCTCGATGACGTCGTCGACCGAGCGGGCGTAGGCGAGGGCGGCCGTGGTGAGCTGGACGACGTTCGTCTGCTCCTGGCGGGCGGCGTCCTGGCTGGCCTGATCGCGGCGGTCGGCGAGGTCCTCGAGTTCCTGGGTGGCGTCGCGGACGATGCCGACGATCCGGCGCGGGCGGCCCGTCTCGTCGCGCCGGATGTAGCCCTGGGTGTGGGTCCAGCGCAGCGAACCGTCGCGGCAGCGGATGCGGAAGTAGGTGCCGTAGTTCTCGCTGCCGTCCTTCATCGCCTGGGAGACGAGGGTGTCCAGCCGGTAGCCCTCGGGTGCCGGTACCCGGATCGCGAGGGTCGCGGGGTGGCCGTCGTATTCGTCGGGGCGCAGGTCGAAGACCTCGTGGGCCTGCGCGTCCATGTGGAACAGACCGGTGTCCAGGTCCCAGTCGAAGCTGCCCATGCGGTTGAGCGCCAGAATCGGGTCCGGGTGGGCGGGCCAGTCGTCCGGGAGTGACAGGGCGCTCGCTCCCCGATCAACCATGGGCCCACCTTGCCAGGATTTGTCCGATTCTTCGACTGGGAACCGTCAATCGCCAAAGACGTCTGTGGGGCTGTCGAAGATGCTGTCCGTGGCGGCGGGCTCGTCGGCCCCGGTCGGCTCGTCGGGGCTGTCCGGGATGAGCCCGCCGCCGTCGGGCAGGTCGGGGGTGTCCGGGACGGTCTCGGGGCCTACGTTCTGCCCGGTGTCCAGGGGCTCAGTGGCCGAGGGCGGGGCGAGGAAGGTCTGGGTCTCCGGCGCGGTCGTCGGCGACGCCGTGCCGGTGACGGCCGGGCAGGCGGGATCCTGTGTGCCGGGCGTCGCGGGGGCGGGCGTGCCGGGGGTGGCGGTGGCCGTCGGGGTGACGCAGTCGGTCGTCGGCCGCTGTTCACCGGACGGGGAGGCGGCGTCCCCGCTCGTGCTCGCGCTCTCCGACGGACTGGGCGTGGCGGGCGTGAGCCTCGTGGATGTCGGCATCGGGGTCGAAGGTTCCGGCCGGGGTACGACGTGGTCATGGCGTACGTCGTGTCCGCAGCGCCGCTCGATCCACGTGTTGTCCGCGACGTCGATGATCGTGATGTGGGTGGCGACCTGGGGTGCGGGGGTCACCACGATCACCCCGTCGGGCCGGTAGCCGGACCAGGACTGCCCCTTGGTGCCGGGGCTCCCGCTCCGCACCGCCGAGGGGGTCAGCGGGTTGCCGCAGGCGCAGCGGACCCGCGGTACGCCCCGGTTGTCGACGAGGACGGCGGTGCCGGACTGGAGGACGGCCGGGAAGCTGGTGGCCTGTCCGGCCCGGTACCCGTGGTTGGTGACGCGGGTGTCCGCGCGCAGCACGACCGAGGTGAGGGAGCGCAGATAGGCGGGGACCGAGTCCTGGGTGACGCCCGCGACCTGCGCGAAGGCGCGCCCCTTGGCCGGGTCGGCGGTCAGCTGCTCGATCTGCTGGTCCACGTCACAGCTGCCGGTCCGCGCGGTGCCGCCGTAGAGGCCGGGTGTGGCGCCGGAGACGGACCTGACGCCCGACTGCTGCGCTTGCTGTGATTGCTGCGTTCGGGTGACGGGCGTGGGGGTGGCCGTCACGGTCGCCGTGGACGCGGTGAAGGGGTCGGGCCCCTGGGCCGCGACGGGCTGGAGGAAGAGTTCCCCGCTCGCCCGGGTGTTGTTGCCGCCTGCGCAGCCGGCGACGATCAGCGCCGCCGAGAGCGCGCAGGACGTGACGAAGGTTCCGGTGAAGGTACGCACCGTGTTCTCCCGCCTCATGCCGGGCAGTTCGTCACCATTGTTTGCTTCACTCACTTGGGTTACGCAAGCGGAGGCGCGGTACACGGAGAGTGACCTAGGCTTCCCGCGCGACAATGGCAGGGAGGAGCACCTGGCCGTGGACTGGTTCACCGCATCCGGCTACTGGCTGAGTCGGCTGGTCTTCCAGCGGGCTCTGGCCGGTGTGTATCTCGTCGCGTTCCTGACCGCGGCCCTCCAGTTCCGCGCACTGCTCGGCTCACGCGGCCTGCTGCCGATCCCCCGCTACGTCGAACGGATGCCCTTCAAGGCGGCCCCGAGCCTGTTCCATCTCCACTATTCGGACCGCTTCTTCGCCGCGTGCGCGTGGACGGGCTGCGCGGTGTCGGCGGCGCTGCTCGCCGGCCTGGACTCCCGGCTCCCGTTGTGGGCGGGCATGCTGCTGTGGCTGCTGCCCTGGCTGCTGTACCTGTCGATCGTCAACGTCGGCCAGACCTGGTACGCGTTCGGCTGGGAGTCGCTGCTGCTCGAAGTCGGCTTCCTGGCCGTCTTCCTGGGCAACGACGATGTGGCGCCGCCGATCGTGGTGCTGTTCCTGCTGCGCTGGATCCTGTTCCGGGTGGAGTTCGGGGCGGGGCTGATCAAGATGCGCGGGGACGCGTGCTGGCGGAAGCTGACGTGCCTGGACCACCATCACGAGACGCAGCCGATGCCGGGCCCGCTGAGCTGGTTCTTCCACCATCTCCCGCGCCCGCTGCACCGGGTCGAGGTGGCCGCCAACCACTTCACCCAACTCGTGGTCCCCGTCCTCCTCTTCACCCCGCAGCCGCTGGCCACGGCCGCCGCCGCGCTGATGATCGTGACCCAGCTGTGGCTGGTCCTGTCGGGCAACTTCTCATGGCTGAACTGGATCACCATCGTGCTGGCCCTGTCCGCGGTGGAGTTCCCGTACGACGCCCCGTCGACGCCCGACGCGCCGCTCTGGTACGAGATCGTCGTCCTGGCCGTCGCCGCGCTGCTCGGCTGCCTCAGCTACCACCCGGTGACGAACATGGTCTCCCGCCGTCAGGTCATGAACCGCTCCTTCGACCCGCTCCATCTGGTCAACACCTACGGCGCGTTCGGCAGCGTCAGCCGCATCCGCTACGAGGTGGTGGTCGAGGGCACGGCCGACGACGTGCCGCGCGAGGACTCGGACTGGCGGGAGTACGAGTTCAAGGGCAAGCCCGGCGACCCACGGCGCTGGCCGCGCCAGTTCGCCCCGTATCACCTGCGGCTGGACTGGCTGATGTGGTTCGCGGCCCTGTCGCCCGGGTACGCGGGGTCCTGGTTCGGCACCTTCGTGGAGCGGCTGCTGGAGAACGACCGCGCCACCCTCAAGCTGCTCCGCCGCTCCCCGTTCCCACCGGACGCCCCGCCCCGCTATGTCCGCGCCCGCCTCTTCCGCTACCGGTACACGAGTTGGCGTGAGCTGCGGGAGACGGGCGCGTGCTGGGAGCGGACGTATGTGCGGGAGTATCTGCCGCCGACGCGGCTGGCGGGGGTGGCTCAGAGGTCGTAGACCTGCTTCAGGGCGATTCTCAGGATGGTTCCCCCAGCAGTCCCGTCTCCCGCAGCTCCTGCCAGAAGGCGTCCGGTACCGGGGTCGCGAACTGGTCGGCGCCGTCGTGGACTTCGGCCGCCGAGCGGGCGCCGATCAGCACGCTCGTGACCGCGGGGTGGGCGACGCAGAAGGCCAGGGCGGCGGCGCGCAGGGTGATGCCGTGCCGCTCGGCGACCTCCTTCATGCGCAGGGCGCGGTTGAGCACCTCCTCGGGCACCTGGCTGTAGTTGTACGTCGCCCCGGGTTTCGGGTCCGCCAGCAGACCGGAGTTGAAGGCACCGCCGACGACGACGGAGGTGCCCTTCGCGAGCGCGGCGGGGAGCAACTCGGTGGCCGCGCTCTGATCGAGCAGGGTGTAGCGGCCGGCACACAGCACCACGTCGACGTCCGTGTCACGGACGAAGCGGGTCAGCATCTCGGCCTGGTTCATGCCGGCGCCGATCGCGCCGACGACGCCCTCGGCGCGGAGCTTCTCCAGGGCCGGGTAGCCCTCGCGGAAGGCCTGTTCGGCGTGGTCGTCGGGGTCGTGCAGATAGACGAGGTCGACGCGGTCGAGGCCGAGGCGTTCGAGGCTGGCGTCGAGCGTGCGGCGTATGCCGTCCTCGGTGAAGTCCCACACGCGGCGGTGGGTGGCGGGGACGGCGAAGCCGTCCGCCAGGTCGTCACCGCCGTCGGCCGACGGCTCCAGGCGGCGGCCCACCTTGGTCGAGATCAGGTACGCGTCGCGCGGATGCTCGCGCAGGGCCGCGCCGAGGCGGCGTTCGGACAGGCCGAGGCCGTAGTGGGGTGCGGTGTCGTAGTAGCGGATGCCGCGGTCCCAGGCGGCGGTCAGGGCCGCGTGCGCCTGCTCCTCGGAGACCTCCGAGAAGAGGTTGCCCAGACCGGCGCCGCCGAGGCCGAGGCCGCGCGGGGTGCTCACTGGCCCACCGGGCGCACGCGCAGCCCCTGCACGCCGCCGTCGACGGCGAGGGAGGTGCCGGTGGTGGCGCCGGAGAGGGGGCTCGCCAAGTAGGCGATGGCACCCGCGACCTCGTCGGGGGAGACGAGGCGGCCGGTGGGCTGGCGGGCTTCCAGGGCGGCGCGTTCGGCGGCGGGGTCCGCGGCCTGGTCGAGGAGACGGCCGATCCACGGGGTGTCCGCCGTACCAGGGTTGACGCAGTTGACGCGGATGCCCTCGCGGACGTGGTCGGCGGCCATGGCGAGGGTCAGCGAGTACACCGCACCCTTGGTCGCGCTGTAGAGGGCGCGTTGCGGGAGGCCCGCGGTGACGGCGATGGAGCCGGTGTTGACGATCGCCGCGTGCGACGACCGGCGCAGATGCGGGAGGGCGGCGCGGGAGACCCGGACCATGCCCATGAGATTGACGTCCAGGACGCGGTGCCATTCGGCGTCGTCGTTGTCCTCGACGGTGCCCACGGCGCCGATCCCCGCGTTGTTGACCACGACGTCGAGGCCGCCGAGCTCGGCGACGGCGGCGGCGACCGCCTCGCGGACGGAGGCGTCGTCGCTGACGTCGGCCCGGAATCCGAGCAGGGGCTTGGTCACGGACGACGGGTCGAGGTCGAGGACGGCGACCTGGGCGCCGCGCGCGGCCAGGAGTTCCGCCGTGGCCCGGCCGATGCCGGAGGCGCCGCCGGTCACCAGGGCCTTGAGGCCCTCGAAGTCGGTCATGCCGCGTGTCCCTTCGTGTTCGATTCGCGTCGAGCGTGATCGAGCAGTTGCCCGCATATTTATCAGACCACTTCGCCTCCAGAACACCCTTCGACGCCAAATCTTCCCGTGTTCTGCCCATAGTGGTCCGACCACTTCGGTCGTTAGACTTCCGCGCACGGTCAGTGGAGGAGTGGTGGCGTGGAGGAGACCCCGCAGAAGGGCACGGTGACCCAGCGGGCGATCGAGCAGATCAAGGCGATGATCGCCCAGGGGAGCCTGGAGCCCGGGCAGCGGCTGCCCACGGAACGGGATCTGGCCGTGCAGCTGGGGATCTCGCGCAGCTCGATGCGGGAGGCGATCCGCGCGCTCACGGTGATGGGCGTGCTGGAGGCCCGGCACGGTTCGGGCATCTACGTCACCCAGCTGGAGGCAGGCGACCTGCTGGAGACGTTCGGGGTGGTGGCCGAGCTGTCCCGCGGGCCGCGACTGCTGGAGCTGCTGGAGGTGCGGCGCATCCTGGAGTCGACGGCGACGGCACTGGCGGCGGCCCGGATCACCCCGGACCAGCTGGCCGAGGTGGAGAAGCACCTCACGGCGATCAACGCCACCGACGATCCCGAGGAGATCCTCGCCCACGACCTCGCCTTCCATCGCGAGATCACCCTGGCCGCGGGCAACGAGTCCATGGCCGCGATCCTGGAGGGCCTGTCCTCACGCACCTTCCGGGCCCGGGTCTGGCGCGCCTATCAGCAAGAAGGCGCCTTCGAGCGCACCCGCCGGGAACACGCCGCCATTTATCGCGCCCTGGTCGCCCACGACCCCGAGGCGGCACGGGCCGCGGCTGCGGCGCACGTGGGTGAGGTGGAGCAGTGGCTGCGGTCGCAGAACAGTGAGGTCTAGGGCCGTCCTGGGTCAGTCGCTGATGAGGCCTGGGACTGCCCCGGCTCGGTCGCCGATGAGGCCTGGGACTGCTCCGGCTCAGTCGCCGGAGCAGCCGAACACGCCCAGGTGGCTGGGCTCCGCGCCGGTGTGCAGGACGACGTACAGGCCGGTCCACCGCACACGGCACTCGTCGAGGAGCGTCCCGCCGGGGCCGGGGCCCTGCCCGAGGGACGCGTAGGCCCGGGTCACCGCCTCCTGGAACTGGTCGGGAGTGGGGTGCTCGGTGCCGAAGTGGTGTCTGACGCGCTCGGGCGCGAGCGGGCGCAGGGTTCCGTGGTCCTGGACGTCGTGGTCGGACGGGGCAGTGGTCGTGTGGACGACCCGGTCGATGTCCAGGATCGTGTGCGTCCCCTCCTCCCCCATGAACTCCTCGTCCTCCCAGAGCTCCGCAAGGCTCCCGTACGTGTCGTCGTCGCCGTACTCCTCCTCGAAGACCTGCGCGTGCAGCGCCTTCAGCGACTCCTCGACGGTCCCCTCGAACGGGGTGACGTACTCCCAACCACTGGCACCCATGTGTGTCCCCTCCCGATGCGGCATCCGCAAGATCGATGCCACTTTAGGGACGGGCACTGACAACGCGGCCGGGCCGGTCAGCCGGGCAGCACCCGTGCCTGCCCCGCGGGCAGCTTGGTCCACCAGTGCGCGTAGCGGCTGTAGACCGACGGGTCCCGGTCCGCCAGGAACGCGAGCAGGGCGCGCGCCTCCTCGGCCAAGGCGTCCCACGTCGCGTCCGGGAGGTCGTGGAAGGCGGTCGCCTCGATGCCGCCCGCCACGGGGCGCCAGACGCCGGCCACGTACCCGTCGACCAGCAGCGTCGGCAGGACGTCGCCGTTGACGCGGGTCACCAGCTTGCGGTACTCGGGCGGGATCACCCGGCTGCGATCGTCGTAGGCCAGCAGGACGCTGTCCCACATGGGGAGGAACCGGGGTGGGGCGGCGGTGTCGGCGGGTGGGCGCGGGCCGCCCCGGGCGTCGTACAGCGTTGTGCCCCCGGGTCCGGCGATCACCTCCAGGGTATCCCCCAGGTCCTTCAACGCCGCCCGCACACGCGCCCGTTGGACCATGGCGAACTGGGCGATGTCCGCCACCGACGCGGGTCCGAAGCCTGCCAGGTAGCGCAGGACGAGGGTGCGCAGCGCCGCTTCCACCGGCCCCGGCTCGCCGGTGAAGCGGCCTTCGGGCGCGGCGACGTACGACGGGGAGTACTCGAACGACCAGGGGCCGCCGGTCGGCACGTGCACCAGCGGGGCGTACGACCGCAGTCCCCACCACGCGCCGTCCTTCTTATCCGCTCCCACCCGCGCCGCCAGCCAGCCCGCCAGGTCGCCGTTCGAGCGCGAGGAGGCCGCGAACTCCAGGAGCTCCGGCTCCAGTTCGGCGGCGTCCGCCGGGGTGAGCCCCGCGGCGGCGAAGCGGTAGCCGAGCCGGGAGGCGTACAGCGTCGGCTGCATCGCCTCCCGGACCGTGCGGTAGTCGTCGCGGTGGACCGTGTGCAGGGTGATGCGGAGCAGGGTCGCCTTGACGAGCGTGCGGTCGGCGAAGGCCGCGTCCAGCTCGGCCGCGTCGAAGCCGTCGAGCCGGTTCCACAGTGCCAGGTACGGCGACGCCGGCTGCTGCGCCTGGAGGGCGTCAGCGACTCCCAGCGGCTCGCGGCGCAGCAGCAGCTGGCGGGCGAGGGTGGCTCGGTTGAGTTCCCGCGCGGTGATCGCCGGGGGGCTCGTCGAGGTGCTCGTCACACCCCGGATTCTGCCCTCCGGAAGCGCAAGGTGACGAGCTGGAAGGGGCGCAGGCGCAGGGGGACGCGGTTGCCGTCCCGGGCCACCGCTTCCTCCAGTGGCCGCTCCAGGAGGTCCGTCGCCGTCACGTCCGCCACCTCGAAGCCGGTGGTCAGGGTGGCCCTGACCCGCCCGCCGTGGGCCTCGTGCAGCCGTACGACCACGTCGCCGCTGCCGTCGTCGGCCAGCTTCACCGCGGTGATCACGACGGCGTCCTGGTCGACCGTGACCAGCGGAGTGACCTCGCCGGCACCGGTGAGCCGCCGTTCCGGCAGGTTGATCCGCCAGCCCTCACGGACGGCGTCGCCGATGCCCGCGCCGGGGATCAGCGCGTGCCGGAAGCGGTGGACGCCCTGGTCGGTCTCGGGGTCGGGGAAGCGCGGGGCGCGCAGCAGGGAGACCCGGACCGTGGTGGTCGTACCGCCGTCGCCGTCCGTCCGTACGGTGCGGGTCACGTCGTGGCCGTACGTCGAGTCGTTGGCGACGGCGACGCCCCAGCCCGGTTCCTCCAGGTGGACGAAACGGTGGTTGCAGGCCTCGAACTTGGCCGCCTCCCAGCTGGTGTTGGTGTGGGTGGGGCGGTGGAAGTGCCCGAACTGGGTCTCGGACGCGTACCGTTCGGCGTGCACGTCCAGCGGGAACGCCAGCTTCAGGAACTTCTCCGTCTCGTGCCAGTCGACCTCCGTGTCAAGGAGCAGCCGCCGCTCCCCCGGTGCGAGGGACAGCAGTTGGGTGACGCGGGAGGAGCCGAAGGTGCGGACGATCCGCACGCCGGTCCCGCCGTCGGGCATTACTTCGTCCGCGGCCGTCAGATCGGTGACCGTGTTGCGGTAGAACTCGTCGACGTCCCAGGCGTCCCACATGTTCGGGAAGTCGGGGTGGAGTTGGAGGAGGTTGGCGGCCGTGCCCGGCGCGATGGTCTCGCGGTCGGCCTCGATGTCGTAGGCCGAGACGACCAGTCCGTCGCCGTCGATCTCGACCCGCAGGAGGTCGTTGTCGAGGAGGTGCCCTCCGGCGGGGCGGGCGGTGATCCGTGTCCGGCCCTCGACGGCCCGCGTACCGGCGCCGCCCGCCGGGATGCCGGCGCGGGTGTGCGGGGTGGCGTTGAAGACCAGCTCCCGGTCACCGTCCCCCGCCAGGGCGCGCTGAGCCGCGTCGATGATCGCGGTCAGCTCCTCGGCGATCCGCTCGTACGTCTTCCGCGCCTCGCGATGCACCCAGGCGATGGACGAACCGGGCAGGATGTCATGGAACTGGTGGAGCAGGACCGTCTTCCAGATGCGGTCCAAGTCCTCGTAGGGGTAGGGGAATCCGGTCCGCACGGAGGCGGTCGCCGCCCACAGCTCGGCCTCCCGCAGGAGGTGTTCGCTGCGGCGGTTGCCCTGCTTGGTCTTCGCCTGGCTGGTGAGCGTGGCGCGGTGCAGCTCCAGGTACAACTCCCCCACCCATACCGGCGGTTCGGGGTACTCGGCCTCGGCCTTCGCGAAGAACTCCGCCGGGGTCTCCCACACGACGGTCGCCGAGCCCTCCAGGTCGCGCAGCCGGGCCGCCTTGGCGATCATCTCCCGGGTCGTGCCGCCGCCTCCGTCGCCCCAGCCGGTCGGGGCGAGGGAGTGCCGGGCGACTCCCTTGTCCTTGAAGTTGCGGGCCGCGTGGGCGATCTCGCTGCCCTTCATGGAGCAGTTGTAGGTGTCGACGGGCGGGAAGTGCGTGAAGATCCGGGTGCCGTCGATGCCCTCCCAACGGAAGGTGTGGTGCGGGAACTTGTTGGTCTGGGACCAGGAGATCTTCTGGGTCAGCAGCCACTTGGAGCCCGCCGCCTTGATGATCTGCGGCAGACCGGCCGCGAAGCCGAAGGTGTCCGGCAGCCACGCCTCGTCGTTCTCGATGCCGAACTCGTCGAGGAAGAACCGCTTGCCGTGCACGAACTGACGGGCCATCGCCTCCGAACCCGGCATGTTGGTGTCCGACTCCACCCACATGCCCCCGGCGGGCACGAACCGCCCGTCCGCCACCGCCTTCTTCACCCGCGCCCACACCTCGGGCCGGTGGTCGCGGACCCAGGCCCACTGCTGCGCCTGTGACATGGCGAAGACGAACTCCGGCTCGTCCTCCAGCAGAGCGGTCATGTTGGAGGTCGTACGGGCCACCTTGCGGACCGTCTCGCGCAGCGGCCACAGCCACGCCGAGTCGATGTGCGCGTGCCCGATGGCGCTGACGTGGTGGGCGGAGGGGGCGGCGGGCTCGGAGAGGACGGTCTCCAGGCGGACCCGCGCCTGGGCGGCGCTGCCGTTCACGTCCTGGAGGTCGACGGCGTCCAGGGCCCGGTCCACCGCCCGCACGATGTCCCAGCGGCGCGCCGAGTCCATCGGCAGCTCGTGCATCAGCTCGCCGAGCACCTCCAGGTCGAGGACGAGCTGCCACACCGTCTCGTCGAAGACGGCCAGGTCCATGCGGGTGAGCGTGTACTGGGGCTCGCTGCCCGCGGTCTCCTTGTCGCCCAACTGCGTGGGCAGGAAGGGGTGGTAGTCGAGGATGACGGGGTTGGAGGCTGCCTCGACATGCAGCCGCACCTCCTCGCCGCCCTCGACGGGCGCACCGATCCTGACCCACTGGTTGCGCGGGTTGAGGCCCTTCACCGGAGTGCCGTCGGGCCGGTAGACCAGGCCCTCGCACTGGAAGCCGGGCATGTTCTCGTCGAAGCCGAGGTCGAGGAGGGCCTCGACGGTCTTCCCGGCCCACGCCTCCGGGACCGTCCCGGTGACCCGGAACCAGCTGGTACCCCACGGCGCACCCCAGCGGGCGCCGACCTCGATCGGCACGGGCTCGGCCGCCAGCCCTTCGGCGACGGGCACCGGCTCGCCGGGGGCGTGCCAGACCGCCACCTCCAGCGGCACGGACTCGGGATACACGGCGGGGCGGATGCGCTCGTCGAGGACCCGCTTGAGCCGGGCCTCGACCAGACGGCGGTCGTCATGCATGAGGGCACTCCAGGTGAGGGTGGTGGGTTACCAGGTGTGGGTTACCAGGTGTGGGTGACGGAGACGGGTGCCGACGACGTGTACAGCTCCCCCACGGCCCGCAGTTCGAACCGCGCCGCCCGCTCGCCCTGTTCGGGCTGGAGGCCGCCGACGAAGTACGCGCTCTGGCAGGTGCCGCCGAGGAAGCGTCGGGTGCCGTCGGGGAGGACGCGGTGCAGGGTGTGGTGGCGTACGGCGCCGGAGGCGGGGTTCCAGGCGAGGCGGAGGTCGCCGCCGGACGCGGCGGTGACGCGGAGACCGGTCGGAGCAGCGGGGGTCTCCACCGTGTCCCTGACGGCGATGCCGCCCAGCCGCCACCGCACGGGGCCGCCCTCGGTCGCGGTCAGCCGCACGCCGAGCGCATGGATCGTCCCGGTCAGGCCGGTGAGCCGTACAGTCGCCACCTGCCAGTCGGCGATCGCACCGCCGTTGACCGAGTTCACAGGCAGATAGACGTACGGCGGTGTCGACCCGGCAGAATCCGGATCACCCGTCGCCACCGCGAGCTCGACGTTCACGGCTCCCGCATCCGTCCGGTGCGTCAGCTCGACAACCGTGTCACCACCGATCGGCAACCGCGCCGCATACACATCCAGCACCATCGGCGCGTCCAGTTCACCGTCCACCAGCACGCTGCTCCCTCCGCGCCACGCGTCCGCGAAGTCGAAGCCGACCGCCGGCCGCTGCCCCTCCGTGCGGACCGCCCACTGCCGCGACGGCAGCCGGTCCTGGAGGCCGAGGTGGTTCCAGGGCCGGTCCGACGTGACCGCGCCCTCCTCGTACCATCGCAGCCCGTGCCCGGTGTTGAACACGCTCGCGAAGGGGACGGACGTCACCGTGGACCGGTCGGCGACCGACACCGCGGGCGCCCGCCACGGGTCGGTGGCGTCCGGCCGCGCGGGGTCGAGCGAACGGCCGCTCCAGAAGCGGTCGTCGGCCGCGTGGAAGTCCCCGGGCGTACGGGTCGCGGGCAGGTGGTTGCGGGTCCACTCGGGCCGGTACAGACCGAGTGAGGTGAGGTGGGCGCGCCCGCTCGGCACGATCGCGTCCCAGTTCACGGACTTGTTCCAGCCGCTCGCCTCCACGTCCACGCCCGCCCACAACGCGTAGCGGCTGCGCCCCAGCTGGTCGGCGCGTGTCCCCGAGGAGGCGAGGCTGCTCGCCGTCCAGCGGAAGTCCACGAACATGTCGTCGGCCGACTCGAAGAAGGCCTGGTTGCTGCTGTTGAGGGCGCCCTGCCAGCTCACCGACCCGTTCACGGTCATCGAGTCGTACCAGGTCACCCGCTGTCCCCGGGCGGCGGCAAGGGACTTCAGCTCTCGCACGAAGCCGAGCATGGCGGCCCCGAGCGCGCTGTCCCCGCCCCCGGTCTCGGCGTTCACGAACCACCCGTCGAAGCCGTACGCCGCGGCGACGGCCACGAGCCGTTCGGCCAGCGGATACCGCCCGGCCGCGTCCTTCTGCACCAGATCCCGCGTCCACCGCAGCTGCCCGCCGTACGCGACCGGTGGCAGGAAGATGTTGCCGAGGACGGGCACACCGTGCCGGTGCGCGGCGTCCACGATCGGCGCGTTGGGGGCGAGGATGAGGCCCTCGCCCGACGAGCCGCCCCAGAAGACGAGTTCGTCGACGTACGCCCAGTGCGCGAACGCGTAGTAGTCGGCCGTCGCCGCACCCTGCGAGGGGTTGCTCGACGTCGGCCCGAAGGAGACCAGGGACTGGATACGGGCCTGCCCGGAGCGGGCGGTCGGGTTGGCCGGGGTCGGCGTGAAGCGTGGGGCGAGCGGGACGGAGGCGGCGTTGAAGGCGAGGTCGGGGTCGTCGGCGGCGCGCCAGGACTTCAGGCTGCGCCAGGTGATGCCGGTGCCGGGACTGCCGGAGGGCAGCGAGTCCGGGTACCAGTAGGAGGCGTACGGCTGGAGTGCGGCGGCCGCTCTCGGGGCCGCCGTGGCGCGTGCCGCGGGCAGCACGGTCGCCGCGGCCGCTGCGAGCAGGACCGTGCGTCTGGTGGGGTTCACGAGCGGGTGCCTCCTTGTGGGGTGGGGAGTACCTGGTCGGACGTGACGGTTTCGGTGATGCCGCGGGCCGCGAGATGGTCGGCGTCGGCGGCGCGGGTGTCGAGGACGGTAGTGGGTCGGGCTCCGTCGGCGACCAGCCGGAAGAAGGCGTCGTAGACGGGTCCGCCGGGGGCGCACAGCGACCGCCGCGACGGGTGCGCGGGGACGACGAGTGCCGTGGTGCGCGGGGCCGGGGCGTAGGTGTGCTCGCGCGCCGCCTTCGCCAGGACGTGCGCGAGGTCCTTGGGCCGGCGGTCGTTGGTGAGGAGCCCGAGGCCGTATTCGAGGGACGGGAAGTCGGCCAGCGCCGGTGACACGTCGTGCGAGCACCACCAGGTGATGCCCCACAGGCCGGGGCAGTCCAGGGCGTTGGCGACGGTGGCCTCGGCGAAGGCGGCGGCGTGCTCGGGCGGGACGAGGGGGGCGGGGGCGCCCACCTCCTGGAGCCAGACGGGGCGGTGCGGGTCGTCGGCCCAGGCCTTGCTCAGCTCGACGAGGTAGGCGGCGTGATGCTCGGTCGGCACGGAGGTACGGCCGTGGCGCTGGGCGGTGCCGTTGAACACCCAGGAGTGCACGGCCGTGACACCGCCGAGGCGGGCGGCCTGGGCCGGGGTGAAGGGCTGGTCGTCCTGGTACCAGGTGGCGTCGTACTCGGCGTGCAGATGCAGCCGGCCCGGCGCGCCCTCCTCGCAGGCGGCCAGCAGCCGCGTCAGCCAGGCGTCGATCTGGTCGGACGTGGCCCGGTCGGGGTCGGGGTGGGGGCCTGCCGAGAACTGGTTGACCTCGTTGCCGAGGGTCATGCCGATGAAGTTGGGCCGGTCGGCGAGTGCGGCGGCGAGTGTCCGCAGGTAGGCCGCCTGGCCCTCGACGACGTCCGGGTCGGTGAACAGGTTGCGCCGGTGCCAGGTCCTGGTCCAGGCCGGCACGAAGTCGAAGCTGCTCAAGTGCCCTTGCAGTCCGTCGACGTTGACGTCCAGGCCGCGTTCGGCGGCGGCGTCGGCCAGCCGCACCAGCTGGTCCACGGCGGCGGGGCGGATCAGGGTGCGGTTGGGCTGGAAGTACGGCCACAGCGGGAAGACCCGGATGTGGTCGAGGCCCAGCGCGGCGATGGAGTCGAGGTCGGCCCGGACGGAGTCGAGGTCGAAGTCGAGCCAGTGGTGGAACCACCCTTCGCTGGGGGTGTAGTTGACGCCGAAGCGCACGGCAGAAGGCATGCGGTGTCCTTGCGACTCAGGGAGTGGCCCAGGGGGTGGTTCAGCCCTTGACCGCACCCTCCCCCACCCCGCGGAAGAAGTACCGCTGGAGGCAGGCGAAGAGGGCGATCAGCGGGGCCACGGCGATGACCGTGCCCGCGGCGACGAGGCGTTCGTCGTTGGCGAAGGTGCCGTGCAGATAGTTGAGGCCGATGGTGAGCGTGAACTTGGACGGGTCGCTCAGCACGATGAGCGGCCACAGGAAGTCGTCCCAGGCGCCCATGAAGGCGAAGATCGCGACGACGGCGAGCGTGCCCTTGACCGACGGGACCGCGATCCGCAGGAACCGCTGCCACACGTTGGCGCCGTCGACGTAGGCCGCCTCCTCGATCTCGTAGGGCAGATTGAGGAAGGCGTTGCGCATCAGCAGCACGTTCATCGCGCCGATGCAGCCCGGCAGCACCACTCCGAGCAGGGTGTTGTTCAGGCCGAGCTCCCGCATGGTGGTGAACTGGGCGATGACGATGCCCTCCACCGGCACGAGCATCGCCAGGACGAAGGCGAGGGTGGCGACCCGGCGGCCCCGGTAGCGAAGCCGGGCCAGGGCGTACCCGGCGAGTGCGGCGCCGACGCAGTTGGTGACGACGTTGGCGGTGGCGACCTTCAGGGAGTTGAACGCGTAGTCCCAGACGGGGATGGTCTCGGAGACCCGTGCGTAGTTGTGCAGGGTGGGGTGCTGGGGCAGGAAGGCCGGCGGGGAGCTGTAGATGTCCTCGGTGGGGCCCTTGAGGGAGGTCGACAGCTGCCACAGGAACGGGCCCACGGTGAGGGCGAGGACGGCGAGCAGCAGCACGTACCGGAGGACCAACTCCCCTGTGCGGACGCGGGTCATACCTCACTCCTGCGGTCGGCCCGCAGCACGAGCAGCATCAGGGCGACGGTGACGACGAAGACGACGACGGAGATCGCGGAGGCGTACCCGACGCGTCCGGTCAGTCCGGTGCCGGTGCGCTGGACGAGTATCACGAGCGTGGTGTCCTCGCCCGCCGGGCCGCCGCTCGGGCCGGCCATCAGGTACACCTCGGAGAACACCTTGAAGGCGGCGACCGAGGACAGCGCCCCGACCAGGGCCATGGTCGAGCGGACGGCCGGCACGGTCACGGTGAAGAAGCGCCGCACGGCACCCGCCCCGTCCACGGCGGCGGCCTCGTGGAGTTCGCGCGGGACGTTCGCCAGCGCCGCCAGGTAAATGATCATGTAGTAGCCGAGGCCCTTCCAGACCGTGACGGCCATCGCGCTCATCAGGAGCAGCCACTGGTCGCTCAGGAAGCCGACGCGGCCCACGCCGATCGTCTCCAACAGCGCGTTGACCAGGCCGCGTTCGTCGAGGAGCCACACCCAGATCAGGCCGACGACGACGATCGAGGCGACGACCGGGGTGTAGAAGGCGGACCGGAAGAAGGTGATGCCGGGGATGTTCTTCTGCACGAGCAGGGCGAGCAGCAGCGGCAGGATCACGAGGGCGGGCACGACCCCGAGGACGTACAACGCACTGTTGCGCAGCCCGGTCCAGAACATGTCGTCGTGCAGCAGCTCGCGGAAGTTGGCGAGCCCGACGAACTCGCCCGGGATCAGGGTGCGGCGGTCGGTGAAGGCGTTCACCAGGGTCGACATGAACGGGTACAGGATGAACGCGCCGATGACCAGCAGTCCGGGCGCGGCGAACAGCCAGGGGCTGGTGGGCAGTTGGCGCCGGACACGCACCGTACGCGTCCGGGGCCCGGTCGACGGCATCAGCATGGCTAGCCCTGCTGCCGGAGCAGCGTGTCGCAGGCCTTGACAGCGTTGTCAAGAGCTTCCTTCGGGCTCTCCTTGCCCTGCAACGCCTTGGCGACCTCGTTGCGCAGCGCCGTCTTCATCTGCTCGCTGAACAGCACCGGCGTGTAATTGACCGCGTTCTTCAGCGACTTGGCGGCGGCGACCCGCACCCGCGTCTCGTCCGTCCCGTCCTCCTTGGTGAAGTACGGGTCGTCGAGGGAGCCGGCGGTGCTCGGGAAGATGGCTACCTGCTTGGCGAAGGACATCTGGTGCGCGGCGTCGGTGACGTAGTGCGCGAAGGCGACCGCGGCGGGCTTCCTCTTGCTCTGCGCGTTCACCATCACGCCCATCACGTACATGTTGACGTGGCCGGTGCTGGTGATCTGGTCGGTGATGCCGATGTTCTTGTACAGGCTGGGCGCCTGCTTCTTGAAGTTGCCGAGGTCGAGGGCGCTGCCCGGGTTCATGGCGACGGCCTCGGTGAGGAACTTCTTGCCGGACGACTCGGGGGTGGCGGTCAGCGCCTGCGGGTCGAGGGCCTTGGCGTCGTACAACTCCTTGTACTTGGTGAGGAGTTGTACGCCCTTGGTGTCGTTGAAGGCGAAGGCGGTGCCCGCGGGGTTCATGAGTTCGACGCCGTAGCGGCCGAAGTCCTCGACGGTGGGCACGTTGGCGAGGGTGGAGACCTCGCCGTCGCTGTTCCTGGCGATCCGGAGGGCGTCGGCGAAGAGTTCGTCGTACGTCCTCGGCGGCTGGTCGGGGTCGAGGCCGGCCTTCTTGAACAGGGACTTGTTGTAGAACAGCGGCCCGGTGTTGAGGTACCAGGGGAAGGCGTACGTCCCGGTCATGCCCGGTATCCGATGGCTGGCCCACGCCCCCTCCAGGTACTCCTTCTTGTACTGCCCGGCCGCCTTGTCGAGGTCGAGCGCGAGGCCGGCCTTGGCGAGCGGGGCGACGAGGTCCGGGGAGACGTTGACGACGTCGGGCAGGGTGCCGCCGGCGGCGTCGGCGCTGATCTTGTCGGCGTAGCCCTCGGCGGGCTGGTCGACCCACTTGACCTGGGTGCCGGGGTACTTCTTCTCGAAGTCGGCGATCAGGCCCTCGAAATACGGCTTGAAATTGGCCCTGAGGTTCCAGGTCTGGAAGGTGATGTCACCCTCGACCTTGCCGGAGGCGTCGGTCGAGCCTCCGTCGTCGCCTCCGGAGCCGCAGGCGCTCAGCGGCAGGACGAGACAGACGGCGGCGGCGACCAGGGCTCTGCGGGAAACGGGCACGGCGAACGGCCTCCTTGCAACGGGTCGGTGCGGCGGAGTGGGTGGGGTGGGTCGGCCCGACGCAGACCCTGCACGCCCCGCGGAGGGCCCGTCAATAACCCTCGCAGGGCTAATCTCATTAGTGACTAATGCGGTTTAGCTACTTGAGCGCTGAACCGCATTAGTGCAAGCTGGCGCGAAATCCTTCGCAGGAATGGGGAAGCACGTTGTCAGGCAAGCGCTCACCGGCCCGTCGGCCCACGATGAAGGACATCGCGCGGCATGCCGGCGTCTCCCAGAGCGCGGTCTCCTTCGCCCTGAACGGCCGGCCCGGTGTCTCCGAGGACACCCGGGACCGGGTGCGGCAGGTTGCCGAGGAATTGGGCTGGCGGCCCAGCACGGCGGCCCGCGCCCTGTCCGGCGAGGGCGCGGCCACGGTCGGCTTCGTGCTCGCCCGCCCCGCGGACACCCTCGGCGTGGACTCGTTCTTCCTACAACTGGTCTCGGGCATCCAGGAGGTGCTCGCGGAACGCCATCTCGGGCTGCTCTTCCAGGTGGTGGAGGACATCGCCGACGAGTGCGCGGTCTACCGGCGCTGGTGGGCCGAGCACCGGGTGGACGGAGTGCTGGTCGTCGACCCGCGCACCGCCGACCCGCGCCCCGATCTCCTGGACGAACTCGGCCTGCCCGCCGTGGTGATCGGCGGCGCGCCCGACGAACGCCACCCCGGCCTGTCGACGGTGTGGGCGGACGACGCGGGCGCGATGGCCTCGGTGGTGGACGGGCTCTACGCCCTCGGCCACCGCCGGATCGTGCACATCGCGGGCCTGCCCGGCCTCGCCCACACCGAGCGCCGTATCCGCACCCTGCGCGCCGAGGCCGAGCGGCGCGGCCTCACCGGGGTGCGGTCGGTGACCACCGACTACTCCGACGCCGAGGGCGCCGCCGTGACCCGCCGGGTCCTGGAGTCCGCCGACCCGCCGACCGCGCTGATCTACGACAACGACGTGATGGCCGTCGCCGGTGCCGCCGCCGCGGCCGAGCTGGACCGGTCCGTGCCGGCGGACGTGTCCGTGGTCTCGTGGGAGGACTCGGCGCTGTGCCGCATGGTCAAGCCGTGGCTGTCCGCCCTGTCCCGGGACAGCGTCGAGTTCGGACGCACGGCGGCCAGGGAACTGACCGCTCTCCTGGACGGCGGCCCGGCACGGACCGTACGGGTGCCGGTGCCGCAGTTGATCGAACGGGGCAGCACGGGCGCCGCACGCGAGGCCTGACGCCGGACCCCAGAGGGTGGCCGTCCGAGAGCGTCGCCCTCTCGACTCCGCGACCGAGCCGGGGCACAGTTCTCCCTACATACTCGCCAGTACGAGGAGAGAACCCGTGACCAGCTGGATCGGCCGGAGCGCCGCCGAGATCGCCGCCGCCGTGCGGGAGAAGCGGGCCACGCCCCGCGAGGTGGTGGCCGAGCACCTCGCCCGGATCGAGCGGCTCGACGGCCGCGTCGGCGCTTTCCGGACGGTACGGGCCGAGGCGGCGCTCGCCGAGGCCGACGAGGTGGGCGCACGTGCCGACCTGGCCGAACTGCCCCTCGCCGGTGTACCGGTGGCCGTCAAGGACAACCTCGCGGTGCGCGGCGAGTCCAAGCGCGTCGGCTCGGCGGCGACGCCCGACACGCCGTCGGCGGAGGACCATGTGACGGTCGCCCGGCTGCGTGCCGCGGGCGCGGTGGTCGTGGGCCTGACGAACGTGCCCGAGCTGTGCGTCTTCGGTACGACCGAGGGCGTGCACGGCACCGCCCGCAACCCGTGGGACACCTCGCGCACGGCGGGCGGCTCCTCCGGCGGCAGCGCGGCCGCCGTCGCCGCCGGTCTGGTCCCGATCGCCCTCGGCAACGACGGCATGGGCTCGCTGCGCATCCCTGCGGCCAACTGCGGCCTCGTCACCATCAAGCCGGGGCACGGCGTGGTCCCGGCGGGCGTCAGCGACGGCGACTGGTTCGGCATGTCCGAGAACGGTCCGCTGGCGACGACGGTCGAGGACGCGCGGCTGATGCTGGGCATCCTGGCGGGCACGGAGTTCGTAGGGCCGGCGGAGTCCGGGATGCGCAAGGTCGCGGTCTCCCTGCGCAGCCCGATCGCCGGCATCGCGATCACCGCGCCCTACAAGACAGCCGCGCGGGACGCCGCCGAGGTGCTCATGAAGGCCGGCCACCAGGTGCGCCGCGCCGACCCGTCGTACCCGGTGTCGCTGAGCTTCACCTCGCTCGCCCACTGGACGGCCGGCACCTCCGAGGACGCCCAGGGCCTCGACCCCGCCCTGCTGACCCGGCGCACCCGGGTGCACGCGGCGGTGGGCCGCCGCTTCGTGAAGACGGTCGGCACCGGCAAGGCCCGCGAGGAACTCCGCCGCCGCCTGGAGCCGTTCTTCGAGGAGTACGACATCCTGCTCACCCCGGCGCTGGCCCGCCGTTCCCCGGCGTCGGCGCCCTGGCACGAGCGCGGCTGGCTCCGCAACATCCTCGCCAACACCAACTACTCGCCCATGACCCCGCCGTGGAACCTCACCGGCTGGCCCGCGATGGCGGTCCCGTTCGGCACCCTGCCGTCCGGCGCCCCCACCGCCGTACAACTGGTCGGCCGCCCGGGCACGGAGTCGGTGCTGCTGGAGACGGCGGAACAGTTGGAGAAGCTGCACCCGTGGCAGCGGACGGCACCGCTGGACTGAGGTACGCGCGGCACTCGGCCGGAAAGGCGACGCCCGGTGCCTCTGATCGGCATGGGTGTGCGTCTCGCACACCCATGCCGTCGGCGATCGCGAGGGGGACCGACCTCGTCAGTCCACGCTGGGCAGGATGTGGGGCTCGGCCAGGTCGTCTTCGTAGCCCGCGAGGCGGATGGGGGCGGAGCGCGCCCACACGTCGAGGCTGCCGAGCTGGCCGGGGCTGCGGCCGGCGCGCTCCTGACGTTCCTTGGGGCGTTGCTCGCGATTCGTCTTCTCCGGTGTCACCGCGCACTCCTTATGTGTCGGGTCACCCTCGGGGCGTATCAGTCAGGATGCGGCCTGGCGCCGGACGCCCGCTCGGGTCTGAGTCGAAATCAGTTCGGACGCGGTGGCGCCGGTAACTCTGGTGAGTGCAGGCCGTGGTGACCGACTTGCCCCAGGACGGACCGTGGGTGTGGGTGGGACCCCGTACTGCTGTCCGTCCGCTACAGATTAACCAAATGAGCGGGCCGCCGCTCGATGGGGCTGAAAACAAGGGGTAACCATTGCAAGTCCCCTGTGTTCATTGGTGCCTTTATGCAGGTATTTGCCCAGAATTGCCCTGTCGGCAAGCTCACCCGTTCGGCCTACATGCCCAGCGGCTCCTCTGTCATCTGACGGCCCGTCATGAGACGGTACGCCGATGACGTCGCCGTACGGACTGGACGGGAAGGCCGCCGTCGTCACCGGTGGGACGCGGGGGATCGGGCGCGAGGTCGCCCGGCAGCTGGCCGACGCCGGGGCGCGGGTGTGTGTGACGGCGCGGGACGCGGCGGACGTCCGGCGGACCGCCGCCGAGCTGGGCGGAGTCGGGCTGGCGGGCAGCGTGGCCGACCCCGCTCATCTGTCGGAGGTGACCGAGCTCGCCCTGCGGGCGTTCGGGCGGATCGACGTCGTCGTCAACAACGCGGCGACCAACCAGCCGTACGGCCCGTTGATGGACGCCGACCCGGACGCCTGGCGCACGGCGTTCACCGTGAACGTCGAGGCACCGCTGCGGCTCGTGCAGTGCGCGTGGCGGGCGTGGATGCGGGAGCACGGCGGCTCGGTGATCAACGTCTGCACGGAGGGCGCCGGCCACGTCGGACCGCACGTCGGCGCGTACGGCACTAGCAAGGCGGCCCTTCTCCATCTCACGCGGCAGCTCGCCGGGGAATTGGCACCGCGCGTCCGCGTCAACTCCGTCTCGCCCGGTCTCGTCCGCACCGAGATGGCCCGTTTCGTATGGGAGCCGGGCGAGGCGGAGGTCGCCGCGGGGCTGCCGCTCGGGCGGATCGGGGAGCCGGCGGACGTGGCGCGGGCCGTCGTGTGGCTGGCCTCCGACGCGGCCGAGTGGATCACCGGGGCGGATCTGCTGGTGGACGGCGGCACGCGGGTGCGGGCGGCGCACCCGGGCGGGTACGCCGTCCACGACCGGCTGCGGTCGTACGCACCGCCGCAGCCCTGAGAGGACTCCTACGGGAAGAGCGCGATCCCCATGAGGACGATCAGCACGATGAACGCGACGACCGCGATCGTGCCCCAGGTCCAGGGGTGTTTGTACGGGTCGTGGGCGCCGCCGCGGGGCCGGTCCTCGGGGAGGACGGCATGTGCCGGGCGGTCGCTCGCGTAGAACTGCTCGTCGGTGGCGTAGCGGTTGCGCGGGTCACCGAGAGCGCGCGGATCGATGTGGTGCGGACTGGCCATGACTCACTCCTGGCGCGGTGGTCACCAGGGTCCGGGTGCCCTTCGGGCGCCGCGTGACACGTCACGGCCGGCGCGTCACCACTTCCCGGGCGCGTAGTCCTTGAGGAAGACGCCGTACAGGTCCTCGCCCTGTTCGCCGCGCACAATCGGATCGTAGACCCGGGCCGCGCCGTCGACCAGGTCGAGCGGGGCGTGGAAGCCCTCCTCGGCGAGGCGCAGCTTGTCGAAGTGGGGGCGCTCGTCGGTGATCCAGCCGGTGTCGACGGACGTCATGAGGATGCCGTCGGTCTGGAACATCTCCTGGCCGCTGGTCCGGGTGACCATGTTCATGGCGGCCTTGGCGGCGTTGGTGTTGGGGTGGCCGGCGCCCTTGTAGCCGCGGCCGAAGACGCCCTCCATGGCGGAGACGTTCACGACGTAGGCCCGTCCGCTCGCCGCCTTCTTCGCGGCCTCGGCCATGCTCGGGCGCAGCTTGCTGATCAGGATGAACGGCGCCGTGTAGTTGCACAGCTGGGTCTCAAGGAGCTCCACCGGGGAGATCTGCTCGATGGTCTGCACCCAGGTGTTGGTGTCGACGACGTCGGGGACGAGACCGCCCGCGTCGATGGCGGTGCCGTCGAGGTGCTTGGCGACGCTCGCGTTGCCCGCGACGAGCGCGAGGTCGGCGACCTGCTGGGCGTCCATGCCGGAGATCCCGGCGGGCAGCGAGGCGAGGCCGTCGACGGCGCCGGAGCCGAAGGCGCCGATCACGTGGTGGGCGGGCAGCTCACCGGCGGGCAGCGGGGCGCTCTCGCCCTCGACCAGGGCGGCGTACGCGGAGGGCAGGCGCCGTACGGTCTGGGTGGCGTTGTTGACCAGGATGTCGAGCGGACCGGCCTCGGCGACCTGGTCGGCGAGGGCGACGGCCTGGGCCGGGTCGCGCAGGTCGATGCCGACGACCTCCAGGCGGTGCAGCCAGTCCCCGGAGTCGTCCATGGCCTTGAAGCGGCGGATGGCGTCCTTGGGGAAGCGCGTGGTGACGGTGGTGTGGGCACCGTCGCGCAGCAGCCGGAGCGCGATGTACATGCCGATCTTGGCGCGGCCGCCGGTGAGCAGGGCGCGCTTGCCGGTGAGGTCGGCGCGGACGTCGCGCTTGGCGCGGTTCAGCGCGGCGCAGTCCGGACAGAGCTGGTGGTAGAAGTAGTCGACTTCCACGTACCGGGTCTTGCAGGTGTAGCAGGAGCGGGGGCGCTGGAGTATCCCCGCGATCTTGCCGGCCTCGGTGACGGACGACGGCAGGATGCCCTCGGTCTCGTCGTCGATGCGCTGCGCGGAGCCGGTGGCGGTGGACTCGGTGACCGCCTTGTCGTGCGCGGTCTTGGCGGCCCGGCGCTCCTGGCGGCGGCGCTGCTTGACGGTGCGGTAGATGCCGGCGGTGGCCCGGCGCACGGCGATCGCGTCGGGGTGGTCGACCTCCAGCTTGTCGAGCTCGTCGAGCACGCTGAGGCAGACGGCCAGCCGCTCGGGGTCGATCCCGGGGCCGTACACGACCTCGTCCACGGCCTCGTCCGTGACCGCCGAGCCGTCCTCTGTCACCGTCATCGCGCTGCCGTTCCCTGCTGCCCCGTGCGGCGCTCCGACCGCGTCCGCTTTCGAACGGGGAATTCTACGGAGCGCCGGGCCGGTCCTCCAAAAATCGTGAGGGTCAAGCCTCGCAGGCGGTGATGAGCGTCTCCACCTCCGCTGTCAGGGCCCTGGCCAGCGCGTCGAGATCCGGTACCGCCTCCGCGTCGGCGACCAGGCCGTAGTGGACGTGGCCGCGGTACGTCGACACGGCGATCGCCAGGGACTGGCCGCGGGCCAGCGGGGCGAACGGGAAGACCTCGGTGACCGGGTTGCCGCCGAGCTTCAGGCCGACGCTGGGCAGCGGCACGCTGGTGACGAGGATGTCGAACCAGAGCCGGGCGGCCTGGCTGACCAGGGGTCCGCCGAGCCGGTGGCCGAGCGCCGGGACGTGGTCGGCGAGCAGGGCGACGGCACCGGCGCCCCGGTTGGGTCCGGCGTCCTTCTTGCGGTCCATGGCCGTGCGGACCGTGTCCAGGCGGGCGAGCGGGTCGGGGTCGTCGACCGGGAGCCGCACCAAGTAGCCGGAGAGCCGGTTGCCCTGCGGGTGTGCGGTGCGCGGGCGGCGCTTGGAGACGGGGATGAGGGCGCGGGGCGCGACGCCGTCGCTGCCGTCGCCGCGCTCGTCGAGCCAGCGCCGCAGGGCGCCCGCGACGACGGCGATGAGGACGTCGTTGACGGTGCCGCCCCGGATCTTGCGGACGCGGTGCACGTCGTCGAGGTCGATGACCACGCCGGCGGTGCGACGGGTGCCGCTCGGCTCGGCGGTGAGGGCCGCCGAGGAGCGTACGCCGACCGTGGAGAGCGCGACGGACGCCCCGATGTCGAGGGCCCGGCCGACGTCGGAGACGGCGCCGCGGACCAGCCCGGGCAGCTTGCGCACATCCGGGAAGAAGCCCTTCGACGGCTCCTCGGGGCGCGGCTTGCGGGCCGGCAGGTCCATCGGGTCCAGGATCGCCGCGGCCAGCGTCAGGGCGCGCAGACCGTCGGCCAGGGCGTGGTGGAACTTGAAGAGGACGGCGAAGGAGACGCCGTCCTCCCCCGGCAGGACATGCGCCTCCCAGGGCGGCCGGCCGCGTTCCAGCGGGCGTTCCATGAGCCGGCCCGCGTCGGTGTGGAAGTCGGCGGTGGGCGCGTGCAGCCGGACGTGGTCCAGGGGGTCGAAGTCGGGGGCGGGCTCGCGCGTCGCTCCTCCGAAGGACAGCGGCTGCCAGACGTCCCGGATGCGCATCCGCAGGCCGGGCACCGCGGCGGCCCGGGCCGCGAGCAGGTCGGCCGCGTGGGCGCCCGCGGTGGGCGAGTGCGCCGAGAAGACGCCGAGGGCACCCAGGTGCATGGGGTGCTCGGCGGACTCGATGTTCCAGAACGCCAGGTCGAGAGGGGCGAGCAGATCAGAAGTCAATGGCTTGCCTCGCGTCGACGACGGGTGGGCAAGCAGTCAATCGCTCTCCGGCGATTACGGTCAAGTACGATCAAGCTACGCACAGTTAACAGCAGATTAAGTCGGCGCGTCTTCGCCCCAGGCTTCACTCCCGCACCGCACGCAAAGGTCAGGACACCTGCTGGCCCTTCCCCAGTGCGATCACCCCGCCCTTGGAGACCGCGTAGAGCTCGGCGTCCCGCTCCGGATTCACCCCGATCGTGGCACCCGGTGGCACCTCCACGTTCTTGTCGAGCACGGCCCCTCTCACCACCGCACCCCGCCCGATCTTGACGTTGTCGTGCAGCACCGACCCCTGCACGACCGCCCCCGGGTCGACCACCACCCCCGGCGACAGCACCGACCGGGTGACCTGCCCCCGGATGAGGCAGCCCGCGCTGATGATGGACTCGCTCGCCATGCCGCCGGCGTTGAAACGGGCCGGGGACAGCTGGCCGGAGTGGGTGTAGATGGGCCACTGCCGGTTGTAGAGGTTGAAGGCGGGGCGCTCGGCGATGAGGTCCATGTGGGCGTCGTAGTACGCGTCCAGGGTGCCGACGTCCCGCCAGTAGCCGCGGTCGCGGTTGGTCTCGCCGGGGACGTGGTTGGCGCTGAAGTCGTACAGCTGGGCCTCGCCGCGCTCGGTGAGCTGGGGCAGGATCGAGCCGCCCATGTCGTGCACGGAGCGCTCGTCCTCGGCGTCCCGCTGGAGGGCCTCTATCAGGGCCTTCGTGGTGAAGATGTAGTTGCCCATGGAGGCGAACACGCACTCCGGGTCGTCGACGAGGCCGGGCGGGTCGGCGGGCTTCTCCAGGAAGCGGTCCACCGTGAGCCCGTCCGAGCCGGGGGTGATCACCCCGAACTGCGAGGACTCCGAGCGCGGGACGCGTATCCCGGCCACCGTCACGCCCGCGCCGCCCTCGATGTGCTGGGTGAGCATCTGGCGCGGGTCCATGCGGTACACGTGGTCGGCGCCGAACACCGCGACGTACTCGGGCCGTTCGTCGTAGATGAGATTGAGGGACTGCAGGATCGCGTCCGCGCTGCCCAGGTACCAGCGGGGGCCGAGCCGCTGCTGGGCCGGGACGGGGGTGACGTAGTTGCCGAGCAGGCTGGACATCCGCCAGGTCGTGGTGATGTGCCGGTCGAGCGAGTGCGACTTGTACTGCGTCAGCACGCAGATCCGCAGGATGTCCCCGTTGACGAGGTTGGACAGGACGAAGTCCACCAGGCGATACGTTCCGCCGAAGGTGACCGCGGGTTTCGCGCGGTCCCCGGTCAGGGGCATCAGGCGCTTGCCCTCTCCGCCCGCCAGTACGATCCCGAGCACCGAAGGTCCACCACGACGCATGGTCGCTCCCCTCACCCTGGTTGTGACCCATGCCTGCCCCTGCCCGGGGCGCACTACGCCTGTTTGAGGATCTCCTCGTAGAGCCGCACCGTCCGCCGGGCGACGGCGTCCCAGCCGAACTCCCCCACCGCGCGCTCCCGTCCGGCCTCGCCCATCCGCCGGGCGCCTTCCGGATCACCGAGGACCGCGTCCAGCGCGCGGGCGAGGGCGGGCTCGAAGTCGTCGTCCACCGGGACCAGCAACCCGGTCTTGCCGTCGTCGACGACCTCCGGGATGCCGCCGACCCGCGAGGCCACCACGGGGGTTCCGCACGCCATGGCTTCGAGGTTGACGATCCCGAGGGGTTCGTACACCGAGGGGCAGGCGAACACGGCCGCGTGGGTGAGGAGTTGGATCACGTCGGGGCGGGGCAGCATCTGCGGGATCCAGTGCACGCCCTCGCGGACCCGGCTCAACTCCTCGTACAGCTGCCGGAATTCACGGTCGATCTCCGGGGTGTCCGGCGCTCCGGCGCACAGCACGACCTGTGCGGCGGGGTCGATGTCGCGTACCGCGCGCAGCAGGTGGGGCACGCCCTTCTGGCGGGTGATGCGGCCGACGAAGAGCACGAAGGGCCGGTCGGGGTCGAGGCCGATGCGGGTGAGGGCATCGGTGCCGTGGTCGGGGCGGTAGAGGGTGGTGTCGATGCCGTTGTGCACGATGTGCACCCGGGCCGGGTCCAGGGCGGGGTAGCACCTGAGGATGTCCTCGCGCATGGCGCCGGAGACCGCGATCACCGCGTCGGCGGACTCGATCGCGGTGCGCTCGGCCCAGCTCGACAGGGCGTATCCGCCGCCGAGTTGCTCGGCCTTCCAGGGGCGCAGCGGCTCCAGGGAGTGGGCGGTCATGACGTGCGGGATGCCGTACAGGAGCTTGCCGAGGTGGCCGGCGAGGTTCGCGTACCAGGTGTGGGAGTGGACGAGTTCGCGGCCTTCGAGGCCCGCGGTCATCGCGAGGTCCACGGAGAGGGTGCGCAGCGCGTCGTTGGCGGTGTCGAGCACGGACCAGGGGCGGTGGCGCACCACGCCCACGCCGCGGCCCTCGCCCCAGCAGTGCACCTCGACGTCGGCCAGGGAGGCCAACTCCCGGGCGAGGAACTCGACATGGACGCCCGCGCCGCCGTACACGTCCGGCGGGTACTCCCGGGTCAGCAGGCCCACTCGCACCCGGAACCCCCTGTTCTCAGCGGCTGGTTGCCCTTCATGGTCACCCAGATGCGGCGCGCGGGGAAGACCGCGGGGGTCGTGTGAAGCAACAGTCGCCGCAGACACCTCCGCCGGGGACGCGGTAGTAGAGGCAGCAGCTGCGGCGCCGGAAGGCGGTGCCGGTCAGGGTGCCGGTGCCGGCGAGGAGGGGGTGGGCGAGGAGTTCCGTGGTGAGGACGCGGGTGCGGGCGGCCACCTCGGTACGGCCGTGTGTGCGCGCCCAGCCCGACAGCTGGCGGGCGGCTCCGGCGAGCGCGGAGGCGGCGTTGCCGTGCAGCAGGCCGGGGGCCAGGCGGTGGCGGGCCCGCAGCGCCGCCGCCAGCGGCTCCAGGTGCCCTTCCAGGACGACCGCCGCGAGGGTTCCCGCGTCGCCGGGCAGCGCGTGCACCTCGGTGAGCCACAGGTCGTCGGGGGCGCTGCCGTCGGCGTCCCAGCGCAGGAGGCGGGCGTCGAGGTCGGGGACGTGACCGTAGAGCACGGCGCAGCCGAGGGCCGCGGCCCACAGGCGGGCGGCGAGGCCCTGCTGGGCGATCGAGGCGGCGATCCGCAGTTCCGGCGCCTGGAGGGAATCGGCCACCTTGCGGACACGAAAAGTCACGAATTCTCCGTAAACGTCCGACTTTTCGAGACCGTACGCCTGTGCGAGCGTCGGCAGCGTTGAACGCGGCGGCGCACCCGTGCGTAGTAGGAAGAAGCCGCCGAGCGGGCGGAGCGCGGCGAGATCGGCGTCGAGGTCCACGAGGAGCAGTAGTACCAAGGCCCCTAGGGGGCGGCATCAGGGGGGCGCGGGGCAGTGTCACCCACCCTGGGGAGGACTGACCCTCCGTAGTACTCCATCGGCAGTAGGACCCATTGCGTGCTCAGGTACGACGACGGGAATGGCATTTCACGGCATCGTGTTGGACATGGAAGCCGACCGTTCGCCGTGCCGGGGTGACCACCCCTGCCTCACGCAGAGGAGCTGCTGATGAGCGCCCTCGCGTTCTCCGTCGTTCTGTCGCTCGTCTCTGCCGTCGCCTACGCCGGCGGGGCGATCGTCCAGGAGCAGGTCGCGGTGTCCTCCCCCGAGCAGCAGTTCGCGCCGCTGCGCCGGCCGAGCTGGTGGGCGGCGGTCGCGCTGAACGGCCTCGGCGGACTGCTGCACGTGGTGGCGCTGGCGTTCGGCCCCCTCAGCCTGGTCCAGCCGCTCGGCGCCCTCACCATCGTCTTCGCCCTGCCCATGGCCGCGCTGTTCGTCGCCCGCAAGGCCGGGGCGACCGCCTGGCGCGGCGCGATCATGGCGACCGTCGGTCTCGCCGGTCTGCTGTCTCTCGTCGGCGCGTCCGACGCGCAGTCCCTGGACACCGCCCAGCGGGTGGCCGTCGCCACGGTCACCGGCCTCGCGGTCGTCGCCCTGATGATCGCGGGCCGGGCCGCCCACCGGCACCCGGCGGTGCGCAGCATCCTGCTCGCCACCGCCTCCGGTATCGCGTTCGGTATGTCGTCGGTGTTCACCAAGACCGTCGCGGTCGACTGGACCGGCGGCGTCTCGGTGGCCGACGTGCCCTCCCTCGCCGTGATCGCGGTCTTGGCCACGGCCGGCATGCTGCTCTCCCAGGCCTCCTACCGGGGCGCCGGGCTCGCGGCCCCGCTGGCCATGCTGACCGTCGTGAACCCGGTGGTGGCGGCCGTCGTCGGCATCACGATGTTCGGCGAGACCTTCCGCTACGGCACCACGGGCACCGCGCTCGCCCTGAGCTGCGGTGTGGTGGCGGCGGGCGGCCTGATCCTCCTCACCTCGGAGCGGATCGCCCGCACCGAGTCCGTATCCCAGGAGCCGGTGCGGGTGCCGGCCCAGTCCGGGGACCCGGAGCCGGTGCGGGACCCGCAGGCGGACGAGCTGCGGGTGCAGGTGCCCGCCTCGGCCGCGGAGCTGCTCGCTGGTCTGCCCGGCCTGCCCGGCCAGACCCGTGAAGAGGTCCTGGTGGCGGCGGCCGACTCGGCGGTACGGGAGGACGTCCTCGTCGCGACGGCCGAGGCGGCCCTGGAGGATGTCATCATTCCGGCGCCGCAGCCGGCCTTGGAGGACATCCTCGTACCGGCACCGCAGCCGGACGACGCAGATGCGCCGGACACCGCCCCGGACACCGAGGAGCGGCCGATCTTCTACGTCGGCCCGCTCTACGGCGCCTCCTACATCCCGATGCCAGTCCTCGACCGACACCGCATGCGGGTCAAATCCTGAGGGGCGGTCCTGATCCCGCGATCAGACCCTGACCCCTCCGGCCCGGAGATAGGCGACCGGGTCGATATCGCTACCGAAGCCGGGCCCCGTCCGCACCTCGAAGTGCAGATGCGGGCCCGTGCTGTTGCCCGTGGACCCCGAGCGCCCGATGCGCTGTCCGGCGCTCACGCCCTGCCCGGTCTTCACCGAGATCGCGGAGAGATGGGCGTACTGGGTGTAGCGGCCGTCGGAGTGCCGGATCACCACCTGGTACCCGAACGACCCGGCCCACCCGGAGGCGACCACCCGCCCGCCGGCGACCGCCTTCACGGACGTGCCCGTGGGGACGGCGAAGTCGACGCCGGTGTGATAGCCCTTCGACCAGGCGGAACCGGCCTTGTGGTACGGGGTGCCGGTGGGGGCGTCGACCGGGGCGACGAGGCGGTGGCCGGTTTCCTCGGTGTCCTTCGTCTTCTTCTTCTCGGTGGCCGGCGCGGTGGACGTCTGCGTCGTGACCGTGCCCGTGGCCGCCTTGCCGCGCAGGCTGAGTCGCTGCCCCGGCAGGATGAGGTCCGGATCGGCGCCGATGGTCTTCCGGTTGGCGGCGTACAGACCCCGCCAGCCGCCCTTGACGTCCTCCCGGCCCGCGATGCCGGAGAGGGTGTCGCCGTGGACCACGGTGTACATCTCGGCGGAACCGGCCCTGGACTGGGGCGTGGTCTGCGGCTGCACGTCCGGGACGGCGGCCTTGGTGCCCCCGGCCGGATGGATGTCGGGGGTGTCCCCGCCCCGGGTGAGCCCCGCCCGCACCGAACACACCGGCCAGGCGCCCGGCCCCTGCCCGTCCAGCACCTTCTCCGCCACGGCGATCTGCTGGTCCTTGGTGGCGAGATCGGCACGCGGAGCGTACCGGCTGCCGCCGAAGGCCTCCCAGGTGGACTGGGTGAACTGCAGCCCGCCGTAATAGCCGTTGCCGGTGTTGATGCTCCAGTTGCTGCTCGACTCGCACGCGGCGACCTTGTTCCAGGTGTCCACGTCGGCCGCCTGGGCGGCGCCGGCGCCGATGAGCGGGATCGCCATGCCGGCGCCGCCCGCCGTGACGGTGAGTGAGGCGCGGTTGATCCTGTTCGGCTGATACCGGCGGTGCCGGCCGCGTACGGCCATGGAGCTCCCCCTACGACGTACGTCAGGAGGGCCAAAAGTAAGCGCCCCGAACAGGCCATGACAAGACGGCAATCAGCCGCCTGTGCCGGCCGGCCGTTCCCGCCGAATGTTCCGGCTGAACACGGCAGGGCTCCCGAGCCGTATCTGCGTAGGCTGCTAACCAGCACGAGCGGCAGCACCGATAACGACCTACGCGATCCACTGGATCTTTGGGAGCAGACGGTATGAGCACTACAGCGCAGATCGGCGTCACGGGCCTCGCGGTCATGGGCAGTAACCTCGCCCGCAACTTCGCCCGCAACGGCTATACGGTCGCGGTGCACAACCGGACGGCCTCCCGGACGCACGCCCTCGTCGAGGAGCACGGGAGCGAGGGCGACTTCATCGCCGCCGAGACCGCCAAGGAGTTCGTCGCCGCCCTGGAGCGGCCCCGCCGGCTGGTCATCATGGTCAAGGCCGGTGACCCGACCGACGCGGTGATCCAGGAGTTCGCCCCGCTCCTGGAGCCCGGCGACATGATCATCGACGGTGGCAACGCGCACTTCGCCGACACCCGGCGCCGCGAGCGCGAACTCCGCGACAAGGGCATCCACTTCGTCGGCACCGGCATCTCCGGCGGCGAGGAGGGCGCGCTCAACGGGCCCAGCATCATGCCCGGCGGCTCGAAGGAGTCGTACGAATCGCTCGGCCCGATGCTGGAGAAGATCTCGGCGAAGGCGAAGGACGGCGCGCCGTGCGTCACGCACGTCGGTGCCGACGGCGCCGGGCACTTCGTGAAGATGGTGCACAACGGCATCGAGTACGCCGACATGCAGCTCATCGGTGAGGCGTACCAGCTGCTGCGCGACGTCGCCGGCTACTCGCCGGCACAGATCGCGGAGATCTTCCGGACCTGGAACACCGGCCGCCTCGACTCCTACCTGATCGAGATCACCGCCGAGGTGCTGTCCCACGTGGACGCGGCGACCGGCAAGCCGTTCGTGGATGTGGTGGTCGACCAGGCCGAGCAGAAGGGCACCGGCCGCTGGACCGTGCAGATCGCCCTCGACCTCGGCGTCCCGGTGTCCGGCATCGCCGAGGCCGTCTTCGCGCGCTCGCTGTCCGGCCACGCGGCGCTGCGCGAGGCGTCCCGCGGCCTCGCCGGGCCCTCGGCCACGCCGCTGAGCGAGGCGGAGGCGGGCGCGTTCGCCGACCGGGTCGAGCAGGCGCTGTACGCCTCGAAGATCGTGTCGTACACCCAGGGCTTCCACGAGATCGCGGCGGCGCGCGAGGAGTACGGCTGGGACATCGACCTGGGTGCCGTCTCCGCGATCTGGCGCGGCGGCTGCATCATCCGGGCCGCGTTCCTGGACCGCATCCGCGCCGCGTACGACGCCCGGGCCGATCTGCCGAGCCTGCTGTCCGACGAGACGTTCGCCCGGGAGATCGCCGACGCGCAGGACGACTGGCGCGAGGTGATCGTGGCGGCGACACGCCAGGGAGTGCCGACGCCCGGCTTCTCGGCGGCGCTCGCGTACTACGACGCGCTGCGCGCGGAGCGGTTGCCTGCGGCGCTCACGCAGGGGCAGCGGGACTTCTTCGGGGCGCACACGTATCGGAGGGTGGACCGGGACGGATCGTTCCACACGTTGTGGGGTGGGGACCGGTCGGAGGTCGGCGCCTGAGGGGTGGGGCGGTTTCGGCAGTACGGCGGGAGCGGCTGAGTGGGGGTTGATCGCGCTCACGCGGCGGAGCCGCATATCGACACAGCCCCGCGCCCCTGGGGGCGTTCAGCCGCCCACCGTCATCAAGTGCCGCTCCCTCAGCTCAACGGCGGGCCGGGCTCCGGGTTCGGTACCGGCTCCGGACCCGGCGGGATCGGGGACGGAGCCGGAGTCGGCTCAGGGTTCGGGCCCGGGCCCGGGCCCGGGCCCGGTGGGGGCGTCGGGTTCGGTGGCTGCGGGGGTTCCGGAGGCGGGCCCGGTGTCGGGGTGGGCCCCGGGGTCGGGTCCGGGTGGACCGGGTCCGGGTAGGGGGTCGGGGGGTTCGTCATCGTGTCCTCCAGCCAGATGTGACGTCGGCCCTGGACTTCTCCCCCGCCTACCCGGTCCGCGCCGGGCCAGTCACCCGTACGGCGGGATCAGAAGCCCTCCGGGTGCGCCTTCAGCCACTCCTTCGCCGCACGCAGCAGCTCGGGGGCGGCGGCCGGGGCCTCGTCGGGGTGGCGTGCGGCCCACTTGACGACGTACGGGCACAGGGGTGCCACGACCACGCCCTCGCCCGCGGCGATGGTGTAGAGCTCACGGGCCAGGGAGCCCGCGATGCCCTTCCCCTCGTGGGCCGGTTCCACGATCGTGTGCACGGGGACCAGGGCGCGCTCCGGTGACTCGAGGACGAAGTACTGGATGTGGCCCACGACTTCGCCGCCGCTTATCGCCTCCAGGCGGCCGGCCTGCCGGTCGTCGCGGATCTCGATGTCGTCGCTCATGGGCACGCTCCTGGTGTCGGCCGTCGGTGGCTCAGGCCGGTACGGCCTGGGGGCTTCGCTCCTGGTCCGAGCCCGGCACCGGCTCCGAGGGGTCCGCGCCCAGGGCCACGATGCGGTTGTCGTGGTCCACGTGCACGACCCGGGGTTCCAGTGCCCGTGCCTCGGCGTCGGTCACCTGAGCGTAACTGATGATGATCACCAGATCACCGGGGTGGACGAGATGGGCGGCCGCCCCGTTGATACCGAGCACCCCGGAACCGCGCTCGCCCTCGATGACGTAGGTCTCCAGCCGGGCGCCGTTGGTGATGTCGACGATGTGGACGAGTTCACCGGGCAGCAGGTCGGCGGCGTCGAGCAGGTCCGCGTCGATGGTCACCGATCCCACGTAGTGCAGGTCGGCCTGGGTGACGGTGGCGCGGTGGATCTTGGATTTGAACATGGTGCGCAGCACTGTGGACTCCTGGAAGTCGGCTCCCTGCCTGCTTTGTGCAGGTCAAAGGCGGCAGTCACTGTACACGCGCGGGCCTCGGACCCGAAGGGTCAGAGGAGCGTCGGTTGCCTCACACGGCAAGGGCCTGCTGCCCGTGCGGCCGGGTCTCGGCCGCACGGACGGTCGCCGGTCGCCGGTTCTCAGAGGTGCTGCTCCGTGGCCCTGATGCGGTCGTACTCGTCCTGGCGCTCGTCCTTGATGTACGCCGGGATCGGGAAGTCCCACCAGCCGGGGACCCAGGGGCCGGCGGCGTCGCGGTCCGTGGGGACCTCGATCACGGCGGGAGCGCCGGACTGGACCGCCTTGCGCAGGGTCGGCTCCAGGGAGTCGGAGTCGTTGACCTTGTACGACTCGATGCCGAAGGCCCGGCCCATGGCGGCGAAGTCGGGGCTGTACGGCGAGCCGTCGGGGTGCGAGAACTCGGTGCCGATGTGGCGCGAGGTCTGCTTGCGCTGGCCGCCGCGGATCGACATGTAGCCCGCGTTGTTCTGGACCACGAAGATCACCGGCGCGCCGGCGGTGACACTCAGGGCGATCTCCTGGGAGGTCATCAGGAAGTCGCCGTCGCCGAGGACGCACACGACCGGGCTCTCCGGCCGGGCCAGCTTGGCGCCGACCGCGGCCGGGATCGCCCAGCCCATCGAGGAGAAGCCGCCGGAGGTGAGGTGGGTGCGCGGCGAGTACACCGGGAAGGTCTGCTTGACCGCTCCCTGGGTGTTGCCCGAGCCCGCGACGATGATCGCGTCGCGCGGCAGCACGTTGCGCAGGGCGCCGAGCGGGCGCTGGGAGGTGAACGGGAAGCGGTCGCTGTCGCGGCGGCCGGCGAGCTTCTCCTCCCAGTCCCGCTTGAGCTGGGCGAGTTCGGCGAGGTACTCGGACCGGTCGACGCCCTTCGAGGGAAGGGAGTCGACGATCGCGGCCACGGCCCGCTGCGCGTCGGCGACGATGCCCACCTCGGCCGGGTAGTTCTTGCCGATCTCGTGCGGGTCGATGTCGATGTGGATGAGCTTCGCGGGCGGGATCGAGAAGCTGATGCCCTTGGCGTAGCTGGAGGCCGACCAGTCGGTGAAGCGGCAGCCGACGGAGATCACGACGTCGGCGGAGCTGGCGATCGCGTTGCCGGTCATCGTGCCGGTCTGGCCGACGCTGCCCGCGGACAGCTCGTGGTCCTCGGGGAAGGCGCTCTTGCCGTTCCACGTGGTGACGACCGGGATCTGCCACTTCTCGGCGAGCGCGAGGACCACGTCGGAGGCCTCGGAGGTGATCGCGCCGCCGCCGACCACGATGACCGGCCGGTTGGCCGCGCGCAGCACGTCGACCGCGCGGTCCACGGCCTCCGGGTCGGGGTGCTGGCGGCCGACGGGGATGCGCCGCTCCAGGTCGTGGAGCTCGACGTTCGCCGCCTCGGCCTGGACGTCCATGGGGACTTCGAGGTGCACCGGGCCGGGGCGGCCGGTCAGCATGGAGTTGAAACAGCGGTGCAGGACGAAGGGGAGTTCCTCGACCCGGGTGACGACCCAGTGCCGCTTGCTGACGGCCTCGGCCACCTTGGGGAAGTCGTTGGCCGTGTAGCGGTCGAGCTCCTGGAGCAGACCGTGGCCGCGCATGTGGGTCGGCGGGCCGCCGGTGACGACGAGCACGCTGGTGGAGTCGGTGAACGCGGTGCCCATGCCGATGACGGTGTTGCTGGCGCCGGCGCCGATGGAGGTGACCGCGGCCTGCGGGCGGCCGGTGACGCGGTAGTAGCCGTCGGCGAGGTGGACGGCGCTCTGCTCGTGGAAGGTCTGGATGAAGGGGATCCTGGACTCGTCGTCGAGGAAGGCGTCGGTCAGTGACCAGATGCCGTGGCCGGGGATGCCGGCGACGACGTCGACCCCGTAGTTGCGCAGGGTCCGCGCGACGATCTGGCCTCCGGTGAGGACGGGCATGGTGGGTTTCCTTTCGGCAGCGGCTCAGTCGGAGGTGCGGGCGGCCCAGGCGAAGCCCTGGGTGCACAGGCGGGTGACGTCCGGGTCCCGGAGGTCGTCGAGGTCGTGTCCGACCGCGCTGTAGAAGACGCGGCCCCGCCCCCAACTCCGGGTCCATGCCTGGGGGATGGTCTTGCCGTCAAGCCACGGCAGGTGTTCACCGGTGAACGTGGTCTCGGCCAGGACGTGGTTGTTGGGGTCGACGGACATGTAGTACTGCTCCGAGGCGACCCGGAAGTCCTTCACCCCGGCGGTGACCGGGTGGCCGGTGTCCGTGACGGTGACTTCGTAGGGGTACTTCACGCCTTCGCCGGCGGGGTGTTCGAGGAAGCTGCCGCCGATCAGCCAGTGGTACTTGAGGCTCGTGCGGAACGCGGCGGCGGCGCCGTGCCAGGCGGCGATCCCGGTGCCGTTCTCCACCGCCCCCAGCAGGTTCGACTCCTGAGCGGTGGTCAGCCCCTCGGACAGCAGGGCGTTGTTCCAGTTGAGGGCGATGAGGTCGTAGCCGGTGAGGTCGGCGTCGAGCGAGAAGATGTCGTGGGTCTCGTCGACGTCGAAACCGAGGTTCTTGAAGATCGGCAGGGCCCATTCCTCGGCCACCTGGTAGGGCTTGTGCCCCGGCCAGCCTCCGTACAGATACAGAACGCGGGTCATGCGGTGCTCCCTCAGGTGGTACGGGTCAGGGCTTCGGCGCGGCTGCGCAGCCGCTCGGCCACCACGATCGCGTCGCCTTCCGGCGCGGTGGACTTGCGCTCGGGCTTCATGGTCAGCAGATACACCAGGCCCACGGCCGAGACGATGAGGAACCCGATGAGTGCGATCCACCGGTCCACGAACGGGGTCGCGGAGTCACCGGTGGGCCAGGCGAGAAGGACCATCCCGAGCACGCCGTAGGTCAGGGCCGCCACGGTCACCGCGAAGCCCCAGCGGCCCAGTGTCCAGGCTCCGGCGGGGCGCCAGCCCTTCAGGCGCATCCGCAGCGCGGCCAGTACGACCATCATGAAGGCCGCGTATCCGGCCAGCATCTGGAACGCCGCGATCTTGGTGAGGGAGTCGGGCGAGTAGTAGACGAACACGAAGAGCAGCAGCGGAAGGACGTTCACCGCCAGCAGCGCGTTGAGGGGAACCCGGTGCCTGCGGGAGATCTTCGAGAAGACGCGGGACCCGGGGAACATGTCGTCGCGGGCGAAGGAGAACACGATCCGGCTCGCGGCGGCCTGCTGGCTCATCACACCCGCGATGAACGAGGTCATGATCACCGTGAGGACGGCCTTGGTGCCGACGGTGCCGACCGAGCTCTGCAGGATCGAGGGGATCGGGTTGGTGTCCTTGCCGGAGAGGATCGAGGCGAGGTCCGGCGCCGCGAGGGCGTACCCGACGAAGGCGAACAGGGCGGCCACGCCACCGACGGCGACGGTCAGCTGCATGGCCCGCGGGATGCTGCGGGACGGGTTGGGGACCTCTTCGGCGATCTCGCCGCACGCCTCGAAGCCGTAGAAGAGGAAAAGCCCGACAAGTGAGGCGGCGATGAAGGCCAGGGCGTAGGTGTCGTGGGTGGAGCTGCTGGTCTCGAAGAAGATCGAGACGGAGTTGCGGCGCTCGAAGATCAGCAGGTAGAAGCCCACGACGACGATGCCGATCAGTTCCGCGGCGAGGCCGATCTTGGAGATCAGGGCCAGGGTCCTGGTGCCGAAGCAGTTGCAGATCAGGCAGACGACGGTCACCGCGACCGCGATCCACAGGCGCTGGGCGGGGGTGGAGCTGATGGCGGGCTCAGCGGCGGTTCCGGCGAAGAGGCTGGCCGCGAAGTCCGAGCTGAACAGTGCGGTGCTGGTGATGCCGATGGTGATGCAACAGATGTAGGTCCAGGCGTTGAACCAGGCATAGCGGCCGTTCCACAGCCGTCTGACCCATTGGTACAGGCCGCCCGCGAGGGGGAACTGCGAGACGACCTCGCCGAAGACCAGCGCGACCAGGAACTGGCCGGCCCCGACGATCCCGATCCAGAAGACGGACGGCCCGCCGGCGGTCGCCAGACCGACCGCGAAGAGGGCCACGACACCCACGAGGGGCGAGAGGTACACGAAGCCGAGGGCGAAGTTGCCCCACAGGCTGACCTTCCGGTCGAACTTCTGCTCGTAGCCGAGGACGGCGAGCATGTCCGCGTCCGCGGCCGAGGAGACGGGGCTTTGCGCCCCGCCCGGGCGGTCTACGGGGGTGGGTGTGGGCGCTGAGTGCGCCTCGTTGTCCGTGGCTGACATGACGATCTCCGTGAGTCGAGGGGGACTTGCTCCTTGTCGAACGGCTGCCGGGCTGGTTCAGCGGTCCGGCATAAGGCGCGATCCGTCATCGCGGATCAGCTCTGCTCGAAGGTGTGGTCGGTCCAGTCGAGGCGGGCCGATCCGTAGCGCGCGGCGCGGACGTCTCCCGAGCGCGCGTGTCCCTCGAAGTTCTCGATGCGTGAGGCCCTGCCGCAGATCTCACCGAGCCGCGCACTGGACGCGGCGTCCCTGATCTCCTGGTAGGTGACGGTCTTCAGGTACTTGCCGACCCAGAGACCGCCGGTGTAGCGGGCCGCGCCGAGGGTGGGCAGCACATGGTTGGTGCCGATGACCTTGTCGCCGTACGCGACGCAGGTCTTGTCCCCGAGGAACAGGGCGCCGTAGTTGCGCATGCGGTGCAGCGCCTCGCGGGGTTCGGCGGTGAGGATCTGGACGTGCTCGCCGGCGTAGTCGTCGGCGAGTGCGTAGGCGGCGTCCAGGGTGGGGACCACGACCACCTCGCCGTGGTCGCGCCAGGCACGGCCGGCGACGTCTCCGGTGGGCAGGTCGGGGAGGAGCTTGTCCACCCAGGCGATGGTCTGCCTGCCCACGTTCTCGGACGTCGTGATGAGGACCGTCGGGGAGTCCGGTCCGTGCTCGGCCTGGGACAGCAGGTCCGTCGCCACCACGAACGGGTCCGCGGTGTCGTCGGCGACGATCAGCACCTCGGTCGGTCCGGCGAAGAGATCGATGCCGACCTCGCCGAACAGCTGGCGCTTGGCCTCCGCCACGTAGGCGTTGCCGGGGCCGGCGAGCATGTCGACCGCGTCGATCGTCTCGGTGCCGAGGGCCAGGGCTGCCACGGCCTGGACGCCGCCCATGACGTAGATCTCGTCGGCCCCGGCCAGGTGCATCGCGGCGATGCTGACGGGCGGCGGGGCGCCCCGGTCCGGCGGAGTCGTCGCGGCGACCCGTTCGACGCCTGCGACCTTCGCCGTCAGGACGGTCATGTGGGCCGACGCGGTGAGGGGATAGCGGCCGCCGGGGACGTAGGCGCCGGCCGCGCCGATGGGGATGTTGCGCTGGCCCAGGAACACTCCGGGCAGGGTCTCCACCTCGAAGGCGGTGAGGGAGTCGCGCTGCGCGTGGGCGAAGCCGCGGACCTGCCGCTGGACGAACCGCAGGTCGTCGAGGACCGTCTCGGGGACGGAGGAGACGACGGCGGCGATCGCGTCGGGACCGAGCCGGTACGACTCCGGGCTCCAGTCGTCGAACTTCTGGGACCAGCGGCGCACGGCGGCGTCGCCGTTGGCTCGTACGTCGGCGATCACGTCCGCGACGGTCTCGACGATTTCCGGACGGCTGGTCCGCGCCGTCTTCGCGGCGACAGGCGCCTTGATGGTCTGGTGTTGTGCTGACACTTCTGCACTCCTTGCAGGGGTCGTGCCTGCGGGCTTGACCTGAAGTCTGGGGAAACGGCGGGTGGGACGACAGGCACAGTGTGTGCAATATTGGCGGCCTGTCCTGCACACACCGAGGTAGTGGCTCATGGCTGAAGTCCTGACGGTTCGCACCGCCCTGGAGCTTGAGGTGTTCACGCGCACGACCGTGCGGGTGTACGCCGGGGAGAGGAATCTGGACCGCCCGGTGCGCTGGGTGCACACCGGCGAGATCCCGGACATCCACCGCTTTCTCACCGGTCAGGAAATGCTGCTGACAGCGGGCCTCGGCATGGGCGCGACGCCGCTGGAGCAGCGCGCCTTCATCCGGCGGCTCGCGGACGCTCACGCGGCGGTGCTCGTCATCGAGCTGGCCGGGCGCGTGTTCGACGCCATGCCGGAGGCGGTGATCGAGGAGGCGGAAGCGGTCGGTCTGCCCCTGGTGGGGCTCGCCGACGAGATTCCCTTCGTCGAGACGTCGGCCCAGGTCCACGAGGTCCTGGTCGGGATGCGCGTCAAGCAGCTGATCGCCGAGGAGGCCACCAGCCAGGCCTTCATGGATCTGCTCCTGGCCGACGAGGACTACGTGGGTGTGGTCAGGGAGCTGGCCCGGCGCACCGGGCATCCGGTGGTGCTGGAGGACGTCGCCCACCAGATGCTGGCGTACGGGGGCGCGACGCCGGAGGCCGACCGGGTCGTGGACGAGTGGAGCGCGCACTCCCGGGCGATCCACGAACGCCACCCGTCGCTCCTGGCGCAGGGCCCCGGGGCGCCCACCGCCACGCCGGCGTCGTTCCGCGAGGTCGCGCCGTGCGCCCGGCAGCCAGTGGTGCTGCGCGGCGAGTCATGGGGCTGGCTTCATCTCCTCCACGGCGACCAGCGGCCGAGCCCGCCCGAACTGCGCACACTGGAGCGGGCCGCCGCGGCTGTCGCGATCTCGCTGCTGAGCGAGCGGGAGAGCGGCGCCCGCGCCTCCCAGCGCCAGACCGCGCTCCTCAACCGGCTTCTCCTGGGCGACATCACGGGAGAGCGGTTCGTGACCCTCAGCCTGGCGCTCGGCCAGGACCTGCGCGGACGGGACTTGATCGTCGTCACGGCATGGGCGGGCGAGGAGGAGCCCCTCAAGGACCACCTCCTCGCCCGCCTTCTCCAGGAGGCCGGCCGGCCCGCCGTCGTGGGCGACACCGGGGACTTCGACGTGGCGGTCGTGGGCCTGCCCACCCGGACGGACGCCGGCCATGTCCAGAGGCTGCTGGCCGATCACGGGGTACGGGCCGGTGTCAGCCGGATCGTGGAGCCGGCGGCCCTTCCGCTGGCGCTGCGCCAGAGCCGCAGCGCGGCGTCCGTCGCCGCGGCGGCCTCGACCGCGGAGGTGCGTCACTTCGACGACCTGGGGGCGCTGCGCCTGCTCGTCGCGCTCTCGGAAGGTCCCGAGCTCAGGCGGTACGTCGAGGACGAACTCGGCCCGCTCCTCGAGCACGACGCCCTGGTGAAGAATCCTCTGCTGCCCACCCTGCGCACGTTCCTGGACTGCGGTGGCAACAAGGCGCGGGCCGCGGAGGAACTCTTCATCCAGCGCCGCACCCTCTACCACCGTCTGGACAAGCTCTCCGAGATCCTCGGCCTCGACCTGACGCAGGTCAGCAATCAGCAGCGGCTCCAACTGGCCGTGCGCGGCCATGACCTGCTGCGCAAGCCGACACTGCGGCGGACCTGACCGCTACGCCGCCTTCGTCGCCCTGGCCAGGGACGGGGCGATGCGCAGGGCGTTCGCCCCGATCGTCAGGGCCGGATTCAGCGCGGCCGAGGACGGGAAGAACGACGAGTCCGTCACCCAGAGGTTCTCGACGTCATGGCTGCGGCACAGCGGATCGAGCACGCTCGCCGCCGGGTCGTGACCGGCCACGGCCGTGCCGCACATGTGGGAGTTGGTCTCGATGCCCATGCGCTGGGTGAAGATCAGCGGATAGCCGGCCCTGCGGACCGCCCGGGTCACCCGGCGCACGAGTTCGTGGTGGGGGGCCAGGTTGGTCGGCGTCCAGTCGATGAGGATGCGGTCGCCGTCGATGCGGACCCGGTTGTCCCGGGACGGGAGGTCCTCGGTCGTCAGGTAGATGTCGAGGCTCCTGGCCGCCATGAGCCTCAGGGCCCACGTCGGTGCCCACGGGCGGGCGGGCTTGAGCATGGGCGCCTGGAGCTTGCCCAGCATCTGGAGGTTCCCCAGCGGGAAGCGCGTGCCGGGCCCGGCTTCGTAGAAGTCGTTCAGACCGAGGGTTTTCTGCCACTTCGTGGGGTTGGTCCGCAGCGGGTTGACCCCGACGAAGAACGTGCTGTTGTGGACCATGTAGTTCCGGCCCAGCAGCCCCGACGAGTTGGCCAGCCCCTGAGGGTGCGCGTCGTCGGCCGAACGCAGCAGCAGGGCGGCCGAGTTGACGGCGCCTGCGGCGAGGGCGAACGTCTTGGCGTTGATCCGGATGACCCGGCCCGCGTGGCGTGCCTCGGCGGCGACGACCTTGCGCCCGTCGGGCGAGGTGATCAGGCGGGTGATCTCGGCACCCGTGAGGATCTTCACGCCGTCGCTCAGCGCGGGCAGCAGGAGCCGGTTCTCGGCGTCGGACTTCATGCCCGTCTCGTCCGGACAGCCGTCGGCGGCCGTCACGGCGGCGCGATCGGCCTGCGTGCTGATGTTCAGGGCGTTCGGGGTGTGGAACGGGTGCAGGCCCTGCCGGCGCAGCGACCGGGAGAACCGCTCGATCTCCGGTTCGTGCTGGAGCGCCGGATACGGGTACGGCTTGGAGCGCGGCGGCTCGGTCGGGTCCTCGCCGGTCTGCCCGTGCACCTGGAGCAGTTGCTCCATGGCGGTGTAGAAGGGCTCCAGGTCCTCGTAGGCGAAAGGCCAGGCGTGCGAGACACCGTCGTGGTGTTCCACCTCGGTGAAGTCACTGCGCCGGAAACGGGGCAGCATGGCGCCGTAGAAACGGGTGTTTCCCCCCACCCAGTAATACACGCCCGGTGCGAACGGCTTTCCGGTGCTGCCGTCGTACCAATAACCGGCGTTTTTGTACCGGCCCTTGAGATACATCTCGGCGGGCTGCGAGTTCTCGGGTTCGCGCGGCAGGAAATGGCCCCGCTCGACGACGAGCACGTCCAGACCGGAGTCCTTGAGCGCCCAGGCCAGCGAGGACCCGCCCATGCCGGAGCCGATGATCAGGACGTCCGTGTCGATCTCCTCGGCGGTGCCGGCGGAAACGAGGGCGTCGGGCCTGAGCTCCGGGGGTGTGTAGTCATGACGGACCGGGTCGGACATGAGGCGGGGTCCCCTCTTTGGCACGGTATTTCGAGCGGTATTTCGAAAAGAGCCTAAGCAGTGGCACGGGTGCGGCACATGCACGGAATGGGTAACGACTGCCGCGTGTTTTGCTCACTTCGTGCATGGGCCGGGCGAGCCCGACGTCTCCAGCCTCTCCGGGGACCAGCTTCATGGAGGCGAAATGGACAGGGAATCGTACGACTACGTCGTCGTCGGGGCCGGCTCGGCCGGCTGTGCGGTGGCGGCCCGGCTGTCCGAGGATCCGGAGGTCACGGTCGCACTGATCGAGGCGGGGCCGTTCTTCAAGAAGTCCTTGCGATCATGATCGGCGAGAGGGCCGCCTCCTTCATCCGGACGTCGGCGGGCTGACGCCGAGGGCTCGCGGTCAGACGGTCCGGACGACGGTGCCGCCGGCCTCGAGCGCGGTGATCTCGTCGGTGGGGGCCGTGGGATCGGTGACGAGGGTGTGCACAAGCGTGGCGGGGCCGACGTGGGCGTGGGCGGTGTGGCCGAGCTTGCTGCCGTCGGCGGCGGCGATGACCCGGCGGGCGGAGGTGATGGCCGCCTTCTTCACGGCGGCGTCGTCGAGGTCGTAGGCGGTCAGGCCGTCGGCAGCGGTCAGTCCGCAGCAGCCGATGATCGCGGTGTCGAAGCGGAGCGCGGCCAGTGAGGCGAGGGTGAGGGGGCCGGTGAGGGCTCCCTCGGCGGCGCGTGGCCGGCCGCCGGGCACGACGAGCGTGGCGGGTCCGGGGGGCTCGGCGAGCAGGTGGATGGCCTGCAAGGACAGGGGCATCACGGTGACGGGCCGCTCGCGCAGCAGGCGGGCGGCCTCCAGGCAGGTGGTGCCGCTGTCGAGGACGACGGTCTCGCCGTCGGCGATGAGTGCGCAGATCGCGGCGGCGATGCGCTGCTTGGCGGCGACCGCCTCGTGGGCGCGCAGGGCGAACGGGGGTTCCTCGCCCCGCAGCAGCAGGGTGCGGGCGCCGCCGCGGACGCGTTCGAGGACGCCCTGGGCGGCGAGGGTGTCGAGGTCACGCCGGATGGTCATCTCGGAGGCGCCGGTCAGCTCGGCCAGTTCCTGGACGGTGGCGCGGCCGGAGTCCCTGACGGTCTTCGCGATCAGCCCGTGCCGGTCTGCGTTGCTCATGCCGCGATTGAACACCACCATGAAACGAACAAGCAACCTGTTCATTTACCGAGCTTTCAAACATGAGTAATGTTCGTTACGGTGGTCGGCATGGAACGTCCCCTGCGAGCCGCCCGCGTGGCCACCTACGTCTACTTCGTCCTGTACGGCACCCTGCTGGGCACCTGGGTGGTGCAGATCCCCGCGATCGAGGAACGCGTGGGCATCAGCCACGCCACGCTCGGTGGGCTTCTTGTGGTGCTCGGGCTCGGGGCCTTCCTCGGCATGCAGGTGGCCGGTCCCCTCACCGACCGAATGGGCGCGCGCGTCGTGGTGCCCGTCGGCGGTGCCCTGTGCGGGGCGACCCTGGTCCTGCCCGGTCTCGCCCACGATCCGTGGACGCTGGGCGGTGCGCTGCTGGTTTTCGGGCTCTGCAACGGCTGCCTGGACGTGAGTATGAACGCCCACGCCGTGCACGTGGAGAAGGCGTACGGCCGTCCCGTCATGTCCGGCTTCCACGCCACGTTCTCCGTCGGCGGCGTCCTGGCCGCACTCGCCGGAGCGGGCGCGGCGGCCGTCGGCCTGCACCCGGCCGCGGCCATGGCCGCCACGGGAGCTGTGGGCATCGTGATCGCCCTCGTGTCTGCGCGAGCCCTGCTGCCCGCAGCCGGTTCCGCTTCTGTGGAGGCGCCCGCCGAGGGCAGCGGCACCTCGGGCCGGGTCTGGCTGCTGGCCGTCCTCGCGCTCATGGTCATGCTGTGCGAGGGCGCCGCCAACGACTGGAGCGCCCTGCACGTCAAGGACGTCCTGGGCGCATCCGCCGGTACGGCGGCCTTCGCGTACGGCACCTTCGCCGCGGCCATGACCATCGGCCGGCTGCTCGCCGACCGTCTCACGGCCCGGTTCGGCTCCCTGGCGATCCTGCGCCACGGCGCGGTCATGGCCGCCGTCGGCATCACCCTGGTGGCCCTCGGCCCGTGGCTGTGGGCCGCCTTCACCGGCTGGGCCCTGTTCGGCCTGGGCCTGTCGGGCTGTGTCCCGCAGCTGTTCAGCGCCGCCGGCCACGCCGACCCCGCGGCCGCCGGAGCCAACGTCTCCCGCGTCGCCGGGCTCGGTTACCTCGGCATGCTCGCCGGCCCCGCCGTCATCGGCTGGCTGACCCACCTCCTCGCCCTCAACCACACCTTCATCCTGCTCACCCTGCTGTGCGCCACCACCGCCGTGGCCGCCGGAGTCCTGCGCTCAGGACCCGACCGCGCCCCCCGCCGCCCCGAGATGGCGGCCGGCGGCCGATGACCGCTTGTGCGGCACGGTCCCTGACAACCGTGCCGCACAAGCTTTCTTCTCCCCCCGGTCACCCTGGCCGGGGGCCCTCAGCCGACCGAAGGAGCCCCGATGTCCGAGTCCCCCGCACGCCCCTCCCGCGGCCGGGTCGGTGTCATGCTGCCCCGCGATCTCCCCGTCCGTGACGTGCTGCCCTTCGCCCGGCGCGCCGAGGAGCTGGGCTTCGACCAGGTCTGGGTGGTGGAGGACCTCGGCTGGCGCGGCGGTGTCGCCCAGGCAGCCACCGTCCTGGCGTCGACCTCGAACCTCACCGTCGGGATCGGCATCATGCCCGCCGGCGCCCGCAACGTGGGTTTCGCCGCGATGGAACTGGCCACCCTCGCCCAGCTCCACCCCGGCCGGCTCATCGCGGGGATCGGGCACGGCATGCCCGGCTGGATGCGCCAGGCCGGTTCCTGGCCCGCCAGCCCGCTGACGCTGATCAAGGAGTACGCGAGAGCGCTGCGGCTGCTCATCGCCGGTGAGCCCGGCCCGGTCAACGGCCGTTACGTGCGCTGCGAGGCGTCGCACTCACCGAGATCCCGGACATCGTCCCGCCGGTCGTGCTGGGCGTCCGCGGCCCCAAGTCTCAGGAAGCCGCGGGCGAGGTCGCCGACGGGCTGCTCCTGGCCGAGCCCGCCGCACCCGCCTACATCACCGCGTCCCTGCGCAACCTGGGCCGCGCCGCCTCGGCGAGCCCTCGCGAGATCGTCACCTACGACGCCGCCGCCGTCGACGACGACGAGGACATCGCCCTGGCCCGCGTCCGCGCCGCCCTGGAGGTGGTCGCCGAGCCGGAGTGGGCCGCGCACATCGACCCCCTGCCCTTCGCCGAGGAGCTGCGCGCACACCGCGCCGCCGCCACTGATGCCCGGGAGTCCGCCCGGACGATGCCGGCGTCCTGGGTCCGTCAACTGAGCATCGCCGGCACCCCCGCCCAGGCCCGCGCGGCGATCGATGCCCGTCACGCGGCCGGCGCCACCAGCGTCGTGCTCGCCCCGGCGGGCCCGGACGCACTGTCCGCGCTCGACTCGCTCGCCCGCGCCCTGCCCCGCCGGCACTGAGCCGGACGTCCGGAACCCCGACGCAACGGAGCCTCATGTCCACCGACCGCCGCCGCATCGTGCTCTTCGACCTGTTCGGGGTCATAGCCCGCCACCAGCGCCCGGGCGCCCTGGAGAAGATGGCCGCCCGGTGCCACGCCTCCCCCGACGCCTTCGCCACGGCCTACTGGACCCACCGCCCGCCCTACGACGCCGGCCTGCACATCGCGTCCGCGTACTGGACCGACGTACTGCACGCCCTGTCCCGCCCCGCCGACGCCGACACGATCGAGGAGCTACGGCTCACCGACATCGACAGCTGGTCCCGCGTCGACGACGGCATGGTCACCTACGTACGGAACCTGCGAAACCGCGCCCGGGTCGCCCTGCTGTCCAACATCCCGGCCGACCATGCGGACGCCTTTCTCGCCGCCCAGCCCTGGCTGCGCGACCTCGACCACGTCGCCTTCTCCGGGAAGATCGGTGCGGCCAAGCCCGGCCCGGCCGCCTACCAGCACTGCGTCGTCGCCCTGCGGGCGACACCCGCCGACTTCCTCTTCGTCGACGACCGGGAGGAGAACGTCCGTGCGGCGCAGGCCGTCGGCATGAACGGGCACCTGTTCACCGGCCAGGCCGAACTCGCGGGCGTCATCGCCGGATGGCTGCCGACGGGTTCATGAGCTGTCCGCTCACCGGCCGCCGGGCACCCGTCCGGCCCGGGCACCGCCGAGTGCCGGTCCGCGGTCAGCCGAACAGGCGCCGCTGGATCTCCCGCCGGTAGTCCTCCAGCGTCCGGTCGAGGTGGATGGCCGTGGCCTCCGCGGCCTCGTCCGCTCGGCCGTCGCGAATGGCCCGGTAGATCGCCTCGTGCTCCTCCACCGCGGCCGAGGTTCCCTCGTTGAAGCTGTCGTGAATGCCGATCGCGCTGGACTGGCGCTGCAACCGGCGGGCGTCGCGCACGGCGCTGCCGAGGAACGTGTTGTGGGAGGCGGCCGCCACCGCCGCGTGGAAGTCGTCGTCGCCCTGGTTGAAGACCTCGACCTCACCATGGACGTACCCGTGCCGGCACTGCTGCATCGCGACCTCGATGGCGCGCAGTTCGGCCGGCGTGGCGCGGGTGGCCGCGAGTCTGGCGGCCGCCGTCTCCTGGACCCGGCGGAACTCGAAGAGCATGAGGACGTGGTCGAGGTCCACGGGCCGGAAGAAACCGCCCCAGCGGCTGGTGATCAGCATGCCTTCGTCGTCCGCGACGAACAGACCGCGGCCCTTGTGCGCCCGGACCCGGCCGAGCGCCGAGAGGATCTTCACCGCTTCCCGGACCACCGCTCGACTGGTGTCCAGCTGCTGGGCCAGGTCGTTCTCCGTGGGCATCCGGTCGCCCGGGACCAGACGCGACTCCGCGATGAACTCGAGGATCCGCTCCGCCACGATCTCGTATCCGGGCCGGTAGTCGCGTCGCTCGTCCGCGCCGTTCACCACTGCTGGCACGGCGGGCGTCTCGTTCATGTGTCCTGCCTCCGGGTGACTTCGGCGAAGGTGACTGGTCCGGTTTGAAGCTGGCGCTCATCGTACCCCAGCCAAGCATAAGTCGTACTCATTCTTCCAGGACTTGATCATGAGCTCCTGGCAACTTGGCACTATTCATGGGTGTTTATCCAGGTAAGGCTGCCAAGGAAGCGGTCTCGACGGCCTCGCCGGGCTCCAAAAAAAGCCGTACACACCCCTTGACGCACCCTTTGATATGGCGGCTAATTTCTTCCGCAGCGGCAATGACAGAGCCGTCAGCCTCACGCAAAACGAGTGGAGTCGCACATGTCCGTCTACAAGCCTTCGGTCACCCGGGAGACAGGGACCAGCAGGAGGCGTGCCGCACTGCTGGCCGGCTGTGCCACCACCGTGCTGCTCACCGTGACCGCCTGTGGCGGGGATGGCGGTTCGACCGGCACGGCCAAGGACGGATTCACGCAGGCCGCCCAGAGCGACGGGGCGTTGACCGTCTGGGTGGACGCGACCCGCATGGCCGCCGCGAAGCAGTACCAGGCGTCGCACCCGAGCGTGAAGCTGCACATCGTCAGCTACGACGGCGACGCCAACGGGTCCAACTACCTCCAGACGAAGGTCCAGTTGTTCAACCGCACGGGCAAGGGTTGGCCGGACGTCGTCTTCAGCTCCCAGAACAACGAGGCGAGCTGGGCCGTCGACGCGAACTTCGCGGCGCCGCTCAACAAGGGCCTGATCCCGCAGGCGACCCTCGACGGATTCGCCAAGGGCGCCAACGACGTCTGCACGGTCAACGGGACCCTCTACTGCCTGCGCAACGACCTCTCCCAGGCGGTGCTCTGGTACAACGCGCCGCTGCTGAAGAAGTTCGGCTACACGGTCCCGACGACCTGGGAGGAGTACCAGGCGCTCGGCGAGAAGGTCGCCAAGGAGCACCCCGGCTACCTCGTGGGCGACGCGGGCGACTCCTTCACCCCCGAGATCTACCTGTGGGCGAGCAAGTGCGGCGCCAACCACATCACCGGCCCCAAGGCCGTCTCGGTCAACACCACCAGCGAGGCCTGCACCAAGATGGCCAAGCTGCTGGACGTACTGATCAAGAACAAGTCGATGTCCATCAGCGGTGTCTTCAGCACCGACTTCACCAAGAACAAGGCCAAGAAGGTCCTGCTCATGCCCGGCCCGGCCTGGTACGGCGGCGCGGTCTTCCAGAGCGGGCTCAAGACCCCGGCCAAGGAGATCGCGGTGGCGCCCATCCCGCAGTGGCAGGGCGACTCCTCGCCCTCCACCGGCAACGTGGGTGGCGGCACCTGGCTGGTGTCCCAGCACTCCACCCACCTCAAGGCGGCCACCGACTTCCTGAAGTGGGTCACCACCGACAACGCCTACCAGGGCGAGAAGGCCCCCGGCTTCCCGGCCTACGCGCCCGCCGCCGAGAACTGGCTGAAGGCGCAGGCCGCCTCCGGGTACTACGCCAGTGACCTCACAGCCCTCAAGGACGCCTCCTCGCAGGTGTGGTCCGACTGGGGCTCGGGCCAGTTCAGCCAGGAGGCGATCTGGGCCGCCACCGTCAAGCCCGGCCTGACGCAGGGCAAGACCATCGAATCGCTGCTGCCGGCCTGGCAGGACTCGATCGTCAAGTACGCCCAGTCCAACGGATACAAGGTCTCCCAGTGACGCTCACGCACTCCTCGTCCGGCTCTGTCCGGGGGCGCCCTCGCGGCACCTCCCGGCAGAGCCGGGCCGGCATGGCTTTCGTCGCCGGCTACGTACTGCTGCTGATCGCCTTCGGCGTGCTGCCCACCTGTTACGCCATCTACTTCGCGTTCACGAACGCCGGAGGCACCTTCACCGGCTTCTCCAACTTCGTGACCACCGCACAGGACTTCCGCTTCGTCGACTCCCTGGGCCACGTGGCGATGTACCTGGTCTTCTGGCTGCTGTCCCTCGTGGTGTTCGTGGTGGCCCTGGCGCTGCTCCTGCACCGGCTGTCCTCCGGGCCGGTCAGCCAGTCACTGCGCTTCCTCTACTACATCCCCGGAGCCCTCGCGGGCGCCGCGAGCGTCCTGGTGTGGCTGTTCATGCTCGACCCGACGGTCAGCCCGGTCAGCTCCCTGCTGGAGACGCTGGGCTTCCACACCTTCGGCGAGGTCATCGCCCCCGGGAACCTGGCGCTGCTGTTCACGATCATCGCGTTCTGGACCGGCGCGGGCGGCTGGATCGTCGTCATGTACGGGGCGTTGAACAACATCCCCACCGACGTCATGGAGGCCGCGCGCATCGACGGCGCGAACGGCTGGCAGATCGCCTGGCGGGTGCAGATCCCCATGCTCCGCAAGTGGATCGTGTACATGGTGATCCTGGCCTTCGCGGGCGGCGCCCAGCTCTTCGTCGAGCCGCAGCTGCTCTCCCTCGCCAGCACCGGCGTGGCCGGCCGCGACTACTCGCTCAACCAGCTGACGTACGACTTCGCCTTCCAGATGAACAACATCAACGGCGCCGCCGCGGTCTCGGTGGAGCTGCTGGTCGTCAGCGTGTCGGTCGCCGGTGTCTTCGTCGCACGATCGGGGTTCTTCGATGCCGACTAAGACCCGCCCCACTCCGCCTCTCACCGCTCAGGGTGCGAAGTCGACGAGCCGAACCCGGCACGGGGAACCGGGGCGGCGCCGCCGGCCCCCGCGGAAAGTGGCCTCCCGGCTGCTGGCGGGCTCGGTGCTCACCGTGTTCGTGGTGTTCTTCGTGCTGCCGGTGGTGTGGCTGCTGCTCGCGGCGACCAAGACCGACGCACAGCTGGTCCACGACAACCCGCTGTCCTTCGGGTCCTGGCACGCGCTGAAGGCCAACTGGCACGCGCTCACCGCCTTCCAGGACGACGCCATCCTGCTGTGGCTGCGCAACTCGGCCGTCTACGCCGCCATCTCGCTGGTCATCACGCTCTGCCTGGCCATCCCGGCCGGCTACGCGCTGGCGATGACCGAGTTCCGCGGGCGGCACACGCTCCTGATCGCGACCCTCGTCGTGATGCTGATGCCGAACGCCACGCTGGTGGTGCCGCTGTTCCTGGAGATCAACGCGGTGCATCTGATCGGCACCATGTGGTCGATCATCCTGCCGTACTCGTTCTACCCGTTCGGGGTGTACCTGACGTACATCTACTTCACCACCGCCGTGCCCAAGGATCTCCTGGCCGCGGCCCGGATGGACGGCTGCTCCGAGTTCGGTGTCTTCCGCCATGTGGCCCTGCCGCTGGCGACGCCCGTCATCGCGCTGGTCGGGTTCTTCAGCTTCGTCGCCAACTGGACGAACTACTTCCTGCCGTACGTGATGCTCCCCGAGAGCGACCAGATGCCGGTCCAGGTCGGCGTCGGCAGCCTCCTCAGCAATGTGCCCTCGTTCAACCCGACCGCCGGCGACCTGGCGATCGAACGCCCGCAACTGGCCCTGGCGACGCTGGTTGCCATCACCCCCGTACTCGTCGTGTTCCTGTTCGCCCAGCGCTTCCTGGTCAGCGGAATGCTCGCCGGCGCCACCAAGGAGTAACCGCTCTCATGTCCTTCAGCCCGCACCCCGACGCCTCCGGCGCCCCGACACCCGATGTTCAGGCCACGGTCCCCGTGCTCGAACCCCCTGGCTGGGCCGTCGCACAGCGCGCCCTGTTCGACCTGCTCGACCACGCCTGGCGCCGCTTCGCCCGCGACTTCACCGGTCCCGACGGACGGCTGAACTACAACGAGCGGCTCACCACCCGCGACGGCGTCGACGACTTCTACGAGGTCTTCTTCAACTGGCCCCAGCTGTACCTGCTCGGCGGCGCCGACGACCTGCTGCCCGCCAGCGAGAAGCACTGGGAGGGCGTCACCAAGCAGCTGACCGAACTGGACATGCTGCGCGACGAGTACGAGCGCGGCTACGACTGGTTCCACCAGGGCGAGAGCCTGCTGCTCCTGTACTTCCTGTGCATGGCCGCCCCCGACCGCTGGGCCGAACGCGCCCTGCGCTTCGCCGAGTTGTACGTCGATCCCGCCAAGGGCAACTACGACCCCGAGCACCGCATCATCACCCGCCCCCACAACGGCAGCGACCCCGAGCGCACCGGCCTGTTCGACGGTGACGTGTACCCGTGGCTGCTCAAGGAGGCCGAGACCTACGGCTACCCGCTCGAATGGCTGCCGGAGGCCCAGGACGGTCCGTACCCGCTCTCGGCGGACCCGCGGCTCGGCGACCAGATGCGGGACCGGATGGGCGTCGGCGACACCACGATGAACCTCGCCGCGGCCGGTCTGGTCCTCAACGCCTGGATCCTGTCCGGCGAGGAGCGCTACCGGGACTGGATCGTCGAGTACGTGGGCGCCTGGCGCGAGCGCACCCGTGAGAACGGCGGCCTGATCCCGGACAACGTGGGACCAGACGGAGTCGTCGGCAGTCTGCTGGAGGGCCGCTGGTACGGCGGCCACTACGGCTGGTCCTGGCCGCACGGCTGGCACAGCCTCGGCCACGCGGCCTGCGTGGCGGCGCTCGCGGCGGCCACGGTCACCGGCGACGACGACTACCTCTCCATGGTCGCGACCTCGCTCGACACCCTCATAGGCCAGGCCAAGGTCATGCCCCACACGGAGGCCGACTCCAGCCTGCCCTCCAAGTGGGCGGTGGAACTCGGTCCGGACCGGCACACGCCCACGCCGCACCTGCCGTTCCGCCACAACGACGCCGGCTGGTTCGACTACAACCCGGCCACGCCCCCCGTGCCGGTGGCCCTCTGGCACCACACCTCCTCCGAGGCCGACCGGGCCCGGCTGGAGGGACTGCGCGAGGCGGACGGCATCGACTGGCGCACGGTGCGGCCGTTCCGGTCCAAGGAGGACTCCGGGCACGAGAAGGCGTGGTTCGCCTTCCTCGCCGGCGACGACCCCGACTACCCCGAGCGCATCCTCGCCATGGCGCAGGCCCAGATCCGCCACCGGCTGCGGCGCATCGACCGCTACCGCGACCTGGACGTGCCCGAGGCCGACATCCACGTCTGGCAGCTGTGCAACCCGGTGGTCACCGAGGCCCTGGTGCAACTCACCTGGGGCGGCCCGCAGGTGCTGTACCAGGGCGGTCTCCAGCAGGCCCGGCTGCGCTACCACGACGCCGACGCCCGCCGGGCCGGCCTGCCCGCCGACGTCGCCGCCCTGGTCAGCTCCATCGACCCCGACGCGACCACCGTAGAGCTGGTCAACCTGGCCCCCGAGACCGACCGCACGGTCATCGTCCAGGCGGGCGCGTTCGCCGAGCACACCATCACCGGCGTCCGGTACACGGCCTGCACGGACGACGGCTGGATCGGCGACATGTACGACTACGGCCACTCCGAGCCGGTGGTCTCCGAGGCCGAAGTCCCGTACAAGAGCCCCTATCTGACGGTCCGTCTGCCAGCGTCCACGCGTATCCGGCTCACCCTGCGGCTGGGGCTTCGTACCCGCACACCCAGCTATCGCTCACCGTTCGACGCGTCCAACTCCCGTGAGACGACAGGGGAATCGGCATGAAGCGCATCGCCCAGACCATCCGGCTCCGCCCCGAGCACCGCGAGGAGTACCTCCGGCTGCACTCGGCGGTGTGGCCCGGCGTCGAGGCCGCCCTGCTCCGGGCGAACATCCGCAACTTCAGCATCTACCTCCACGGTGACGTGCTCTTCTCCTACATGGAGTACATCGGCGACGACTTCGAGGGGGACATGGCGTCCATCGAGGCCGACCCCGAGACCCAGCGCTGGTGGAAGCTCACCGACCCGTGCCAGGAGCCCTTCCCCGACCGGGGCGAGGGCCGCCAGTGGACCGAGCTCCCCGAGGTCTGGCACCTGAGCCCGCCCAGCGACGACGCCACCGCCTGAGCCGACTTGGACCCCCTCGTGAACGCACCCCTGCTGGTCGACGCCCACCACCACCTCTGGGATCTCTCCCAACGCCCGCAACCCTGGCTCGACGACCCCGCCGTGGCGTCGATCCGCCGCACCTTCACCCCCGAGGACCTGCGCTCCACCGCCACCCACCCCGTCGCGGGCCGGCGGCTGCACGGCACGGTGGTCGTCCAGTGCATCCCGGACGTGCCCGAGACCGAGGACCTGCTCGCCCTCGCCGAGCGGGAGCCGCTGATCCAGGCCGTGGTCGGCTGGGCCGACCTGACCTCGCCGGCGATCGGTGACGTGCTCGACAAGCTGATCGCCGGGCCGGGCGGCCGATATCTGCGCTCCCTGCGGCACCTGGTCCAGGGCGAGACCGACCCCAACTGGCTGCAACGCCCAGATGTGGAACGCGGGTTGGGGGCGGCCCGCGATCGCGGACTGCGCTACGACGTGCTCGTGCGCGACCACCAGCTCGACCAGGCGATCCGGCTCGCGGAACGCTTCCCCGACCTGCCCCAGGTCCTCGACCATGCGGGCAAACCGGACCTCGTCCGCCAGGACGTCGCCGACTGGGAACGCGGCATCCGGCGGCTGGCCGCACACCCGCACGTGGTGTGCAAGGTCTCCGGGCTGATCACCGAGGCCGACCACACCCGCTGGACCACCGCCGACATCCGCCCCGCCTGGGACGTCCTGGTCTCCGCCTTCGGCCCCGAACGGCTGATGTTCGGCTCGGACTGGCCGGTGGCGAACCTCGCGGGCGGCTGGAACCGCTGGGCCGCCACCGTGGACGAACTGCTCACCGGCTGGAGCGAGAGCGACGTCCACGCGCTTCTCGCCGGCACGGCGACCGCCTTCTACGGGCTTGCTCCCGTCGCCGGTGCCGGCGACGCGACGACCCGCACGACGACCTGACCCCGCCACCGCCACCGCCACCGCCACCGCCACCGCCACCGCCACCGCCGACCCTCGCACCGAACCCGCGCCGGACACCTCGCCACGCACGCTCCGGTCCGCGCCGAAGGGACCCCCCATGCCACTTGCCGCCCGCTACCTGTCCGCCCGCACCCTCGACACGGCTCCCGCCCCCAGCACGCCACCGGGCCCCGGCGAGGTGGAGCTGGCTCCTGCCTTTGTCGGTATCTGTGGCACCGACCTGCACATCTTCCACGGCGACATGGACGCCCGGGTCGCCGCGCCCGCCGTCCTCGGGCACGAGATGGCCGGCCGTGTCGTACGGGTGGGCCCGGACGTCGAGGGCTGGGCACCGGGCGACGCGGTCACCGTGATGCCGCTGCGCTGGGACGACACCTGCCCGGCCTGCCGCGCCGGTCATCAGCACATCTGCCAGCACCTGGACTTCATCGGCATCGACTCCCCCGGTGCCATGCAGCAGCGCTGGACCGTGCCCGCCGCCACTCTCATACGGCTGCCCGACACCCTCCCCCTGGACCGGGCCGCCCTCGTCGAGCCCACCGCGGTGGCCGTGCATGACGTGGGGCGGGCGCAGGTCGCCACGGGCGAGAAGGTCGTGGTGGTGGGCGGCGGTCCGGTCGGCGTCCTGATCGCGCTGGTGGCGCAGGCCGCTGGAGGAGACGTCCGGGTGGTGGAGCTCAGCGCCCACCGGCGTCTGCTCGCCGAGGAGTTGGGGCTGACCGTGTGGGACCCGGCCGCCGAGGACGTGGCCGAGCTGGTCCGGCAGTGGACCGGGGACGCGGGGGCGGACGTCGCCTTCGAGGTGTCTGGCGCCGCGGGCGGCGTGGACACCGCGGTCGAGGTGCTCGGCGTGCGCGGCCGGCTCTGTCTGGTCGCGATCCACCCGCGCCCCCGCGAGGTGAACCTGCACCGGTTCTTCTGGCGTGAACTCACCCTGGTCGGCGCCCGGTTGTACGACCGCTCCGACTTCGAAAAGGCCGTGGCCCTGGTCGCCGACGGCACGATCCCGGCCGAGCGGCTGATCAGCAAGGTCGTCCCGCTCACCCAGGCACCCGCCGCGTTCGAGGCCCTGGAGGGCGGCGGAGACGTGATGAAGATCCTGGTGGACTGCACCGACGAGGCCCAGGAGGCCGCCGTATGACCGCCTTCGACCTGACCGGGAAGCTCGCCGTCGTCACCGGCGCCCGGCGCGGCATCGGCCGGGCCATGGCCCGCGCGCTGGCCGAGGCCGGTGCGGACGTCATCGGGGTGAGTGCCTCGTTGGAGGAGTCCGGCAGTGCGGTGGAGAAGGATGTCACCGCCGCCGGGCGCACCTTCGAGGCGATCCGTACCGACTTCGCCGACCCGCAGGCGGTGCGGGCGCTGGGCGCCGACCTGGCCGGGCGGGAGCGTGCGGTGGACATCCTGGTCAACAACGCGGGCACGATCCGTCGCGCCCCGGCCGCCGAACACAGTGACGCGGACTGGGAGTTGGTGCTCCAGGTCAATCTGAGTGCGCAGTTCGCGCTGACCCGGGCCGTCGGCGCAACCATGGTGGCCCGCGGCCAGGGGAAGGTCATCTTCACGGCCTCGTTGCTCAGCTTCCAGGGCGGCATCACCGTGCCCGGTTACACCGCCGCCAAGCATGGCGTCGCCGGTCTGACCAAGGCGCTGGCCAACGAGTGGGCCCCGCACGGGGTGAACGTCAACGCGATCGCGCCGGGCTACATCGCCACCGACAACACCCAGGCCCTCCAGGACGACCCGGTCCGCAGCAAGGCCATCCTGGACCGCATCCCGGCCGGCCGTTGGGGCAGCGCCGACGACCTCGCCGGCGCCACCGTCTTCCTCGCCTCCGACGCGGCCGCCTACGTCCACGGCGTCACCCTGCCCGTCGACGGCGGATGGCTGGGCCGATGACCGCCGACCTCACCGACCTCCTCGCCGAGGCGCGGATCGTGCCGGTCCTGACCGTGCCCGACCCCACCACGGCCGCCCCGTTGGCCGACGCCCTGTCGGCGGGCGGCGCCCGCTGCGCCGAGGTCACGTTCCGCACTCCGGACGCCGAGCGGGTCGTAGAGGTGATGGCCGCCCAGGGCGACCTGGTCGTGGGCGCCGGTACGGTGCTCACCGCCGAGCAGGCGGACCGGGCCGTGGCTGCGGGGGCGCGCTTCGTCGTCTCCCCCGGGCTGGATCCCGAAGTCATCGCCCGGTGCCAGGAGTGGGGAGTGCCGGTGCTGCCGGGCGTCGCCACCGCGACCGAGGTGATGTACGCCCTGCGGGTCGGCCTCAAGGCCGTCAAGCTCTTCCCCGCCGAACCGCTCGGCGGCCGGGCGATGCTGCGGGCCCTCGCGGCCCCCTTCCCGGGGTTGCGGTTCATGCCCACCGGCGGGATCGACGCAGCCGCTCTGCCCGGCTACCTCGCGGAACCCTCCGTGCTCGCGGTCGGCGGCAGTTGGATGGCCACCCCCGCCCTCCTGAAGAGCGGCGCCTACGACGAGATCCGCCGGTTGACCGCAGAGGCCGTGGAGCGGAGCACGCCATGACCGACGTGATCGCCCTCGGCGAGGTCATGCTGCGCTTCGACCCCGGTGAGGGGCGCATCCGTACGGCCCGCAGCTTCCAGGTGTGGGAGGGCGGCGGCGAGTACAACGTCGTCCGCGGTCTGCGCCGCTGCTTCGGACTGCGTACCGCCGTGGTCACCGCCCTGGCGGACAACGCGGTCGGACGGCTGGTCGAGGATCTGATGCTCCAGGGCGGCGTCGACACCTCGATGATCTGCTGGGTACCCGACGACGGCATCGGCCGCACCGCCCGCAACGGTCTCAACTTCGTGGAACGCGGCTACGGCATCCGCGGCGCCCTCGGCGTCAGCGACCGCGCCCACACCGCCGTCTCCCAGCTGCGGAAAGGGGACGTGGACTGGGACAGCGTCTTCGCGGCCGGGGTGCGCTGGTTCCACACTGGCGGCATCTTCGCCGGCCTGTCCGACACCACCGTCGATGTCGCCGACGAGGCGATGGCGGCCGCCCGCCGCCACGGGGTCACCGTGTCCTACGACCCCAACTACCGCGCGAGCCTGTGGGCCGGCCGCGGCGGCGCGGAGGCCGCCCGCGAGGTCGACCTGCGGCTCGCCCGGCATGCCGATGTCGTGGTGGGCGCCCTCGGTCTGGCGGGCGAGCATCCGGGCGCCCTGCGGTTCTCGGCCGACGAGGTGCCGGACGCCCTCGCCGCGGTGGCCGACCTGCTGCCCGGCACCCGGGTCCTGGCGACCACCCTGCGCGAGGTGCCCTCGGCGGGCGTGAACGACTGGACCTCGGCGGCCTGGTCCGCCGAGACCGGCCATGTCACCGGACCCCACATGCCCGGCCTGCACGTCCTGGACCGCATCGGCTCCGGCGACGCCTTCGCCGCTGGCCTCATCCACGGCCTGCTCACCGGTGCCGGCCTGGAACGCGCCCTCGCCTACGGCACCGCCCACGGCGCCCTCGTCATGACCACCCCCGGCGATGTCTCCATGGCCACCCTCACCGAGGTCGAGGCGCTCGTCGCCGGCGGCTCGGCCCATGTCCGACGCTGAACGACCCCCTCAGGAGCATCCCTTGCACCGCCGGAAGATCCCTCACACCCCCGTCGAGCTCACCGAACTCGGCTTCGGCGCCGCGGTGATCGGCAACCTCTACCGGGTGACCGAACCGCAGGACGCTGCGGCCGCCCTCGCCACCGCCTGGGACGCGGGCATCCGCTACTTCGACACCGCGCCGCACTACGGCCTCGGCCTCTCCGAACGCCGGCTCGGCGCGGCCCTTCGCGACCGCCCGCGCGACGAATACGTCATCTCCTCCAAGGTGGGCCGCCTCCTCGTCCCCAACGAACACCCGAAGGGCGTCGACGACCAAGGGTTCGTCGTCCGCGACGACCTGCGCCGCCAATGGGACTTCTCCCGCGACGGCGTACTGCGCTCCCTGGAGGAGACGTTGGAGCGCACCGGCCTGGACCGCATCGACGTCGTCTACCTCCATGACCCCGACGACCACTGGCGCCAAGCCGCCGAAGAGGCCATGCCCGCCCTGGCCGAACTGCGCGACCAGGGCGTGATCGGCGCGATCGGCGCCGGCATGAACCAGTCCGCCATGCTCGCCCGCTTCCTGCGCGAGACCGCCGCCGACGTGGTGATGCTGGCCGGGCGCTACACGCTGCTCGACCAGTCCGCCCTCGACGACGTCCTGCCCGCGGCGCAGGCCCACGGCAAGAGCGTCGTCGCGGTCGGTGCCTTCAACTCCGGCCTGCTCTCCAAGGACCGGCCCGCCGAGGGCATGAAGTACGACTACCAGAACGCCCCGACCGACCTGGTGCGGCGGGCCCAGGCCATCGCCGAGGTCTGCGAGCGGCACGGCACCACCCTGCCGGCCGCCTCCATCGCCTTCCCCTTCACCCACCCCGCCGTCGTCAACGTCACCCTGGGCATGCGCACCGCGGAACAGGTCCGGCGCAACGTCGAACTGCACGCTCAGCCCGTCCCCGACGGCCTCTGGGCGGAGCTACGTGAGCAGGGCCTGATCAGGGGCTGACATCACTCCGCCGCCGTCGGCCGCCGGGACAGCCCCGTCGCCGCGGTGACGTCCCTGATCGGACGCAGCCGGTACGTGTAGGTGTAGTCCCGGTCGGCGAAGAGCTTGTACTCGTCGTGGGTGTGGGCGCCCCAGCTGTTGTCGCCGCCGACTCCCATCTGGCGGTGGTTCACCCGCAGGACGACCTCCTTGCGCGGGGTGAGCTGGTAGTCGTGGCGGGCGCCGACCGAGAGGTCCTCCGGGGTGAAGCGGGAGGCGTTGATCTCCAGCAGCGGCTCGCCGCTCACCAGCAGGCCGGTGCCGTCGCGGCCGGTGAGGGCGGCCCAGCGGACGTCGGTCTTGTTGCCGTTCTCCTGCGGGCGGATGTAGGAGGTCCACTGGTCGGCGACCGGGCCGGAGTACAGGCCGACGTCGGTGCCGTCGTTGCGGTCCCAGTGGTTCTCCTCGGGGCCCCGGCCGTAGTAGTGGACGCGGTCCAGGCGGCCGGGGAGGAAGAGGAGCGTGCCGACCTCCGGGATGTACGGCAGTGAACTCGCGCCCGGGTGGAGGGTGTTGTCGACCTTGATCTCGCCGTTGCCGAAGACCGTGTAGGTGGTCGTGTACGTCGATTCCGTGGTCGTGGGGAGCGTCCCGGCGACCTCGATCCTGACCGCCCTGTCGCGTACGGCACTCACGGTCACGTCGGTGACCTTGCGGCGGGCGCCCGCGTCGCGCCACGTCTGGTTGCGGGTGTGCTGGCCGTTGCCGTGGTCGTTGTCGGTGGGCGCCCGCCAGAAGTTGGGGACGGGACCGGAGGCGATCAGCGCTGTGCCGTCCGCCTCGTAGGAGGTGATGACGCCGCTGCTCTTGTCGACCGTGACGATGAAGTCCGCGCCACTGACGGTGACTTGCGCCGCGCTGTCGTCGTAGGCCAGGGGCGGCACCTCGTCCAAAGGCACCGGTGTGACGGCGGGGCTGCCCGCGTCGAGCGGGAGTTGGACCTTGGCCACTTCGAAGCCGGGCCCCGCCCACGGCGTGCGTTCCCTGGTGGTGAAGGACAGCTCCAGGAAGTACTCCGTGCCGGGCGCCGGGTCGGCCGGCAGCCGTACGGGGACGGTGATCGTCTTGTCGGACAGCGGGGCCACGTCCAGCTGGTCGCGGGTCAGCCTGCCGCGCCGGACCGGCTTCCCGTCGGCCACGAGCGTCCAATTGCCCGTGAATTCACGGAGGTTGGTGAACAGGTGCTCGTTGGTCAGGGTCACCGAGTCCGCGTCGCCCGTGGCGTTGATCGCCTGGTAGATCCGCTTGATCTCCGCCGCCTTGCCGGTGTGGCCCCGGTCGGCGGTGATGATGCCGTCGGCGACGAAGTTGCCGTCGTTGGGGTTGTCGCCCCAGTCGCCGCCGTAGGCCAGGAAGGTCTTCTCGCGCGGGCGTTGTGCCGTGCGGCCGACGCTCGCCGCGTCGAACCAGAACCGGACGCCCTCGTCACCGGGACCCCGGCTCTCGGAGGCCAACTCGGCGGCGCTGAGGGCCCGGGCGTACACCCGCGCCCTGCGGATGGTGCCGCTGAACTCGCGGGTGATGTTGTCGACGTCGGTGGCGAGGGCGAGCGGCGCGGTGTTGCCGGTGGGCCGTCGCGTGGTGGTGCGGGTGGCCCGGACCGTGCCGTCGACGGACAGGCTCAGGGTGTCTGCCGCCGCGTCGAAGACTCCGGCGACGTGGTGCTCGCTGCCCGTCCAGTCGCTCGGCAGGGCCCAGTTGACGGACACCCACTGGCCGCCGCCGTAGATGAAGAACTCCAGGTTGTCGCCGTTCTGCTTCAGGGCGTACTGGGTGTCGCCCTTGGCGATGACCGGCTGGTGGTAGCCGAGGACGTGCGGGGTGATCCAGGCTTCGAGGGTGAGGGAGCCGGTGAGGTCGAGGCGGTCGTCGCGGGCGAAGACCGTGCCGCCCGAGACGCCCTTCTCGCGGTCGAACGAACCGCTGGGCGCGATGAGTTCGCCCCGCAACGCGCCGGGGCCCTCCTCCGTGAACCGCTGTCGCGCGGGCGTGGGCCAGTTCAGGGACTGGTCCACGAAGTCCCAGATCCAGCCGCCCTGGAGGACGTCGTGGGCGCGGATCACGTCCCAGTACTTCTTGAAGTTGCCGTTGGAGTTCCCCATCGCGTGGCAGTACTCGATCATGACGTACGGCCGGGTGTCCGCCGTGTCCTTGGCGCGGGCCTCGACGCGGGCGGGGCTCTCGTACATCTGGGAGCGGATGTCGCTGACGCCCGGGCTGTCGTCGCCCTCGTACTGCACCACGCGAGTGGTGTCGTAGGACTTGATCCAGTCGTGCATGGCGGTGAACGTGCTGCCGGCGCCCGCCTCGTTGCCGAGGGACCAGATGACGACGGAGACGTGGTTCTTGTCGCGGTGCACCATGTTCTGGGCGCGGGCGACGCAGGCGGCGGTCCAGTCGGCGTGGTTGCCGGGGTACTCGCCGCGGATGCCGTGGGTCTCCAGGTTGGTCTCGTCGACGAGGTAGAGGCCGTACTCGTCGGCGAGTTCGTACCACTGCGGGTTGTTGGGGTAGTGCGAGGTGCGGACCGAGTTGATGTTCATCCGCTTGATGATCTTGATGTCCTGGATCAGGTCGGCGCGGGTGAGGGCGGTGCCGCGCTCGGGGTGCATCTCGTGGCGGTTGGTCCCGCGGAAGGACACCGGCCGGCCGTTGATGCGCATCAGCCCGTCCTTGAGTGCGAACTCGCGCAGTCCGACCCGGTGGGAGAGCGTCTCGGTGACCTTGCCCGCCGGGTCGCGCAGGCGTAGCACCGCCGTGTAGAGGTACGGGTGTTCGGCCGACCAGAGACGCGGCTCGGGCACGGCTCTCGCCGTCCGTACGGTCGTGTCCTCGCCGACCGCCTTGATGTCGACGGGCTGCTGGAGCGGGCGGGACCAGACGGGGTGGCCGTCGGCGTCGTACAGCTGCGTCTCGACGGTGTAGGTGCCGGCGTGGCCCGCCGCGTAGGCGCGGACGCTCGCCGTCACCGACAACTGCGCGGAGGCGTGGTCGTCGGCGAGCGGGGTGTCGAGCTTGAAGTCGCGCAGGTGGACGGCCGGGGTGGAGTAGAGGTGGACCGAGCGGAAGATGCCGCTCAGCCGGATCATGTCCTGGTCCTCCAGCCAGTCGCCGTCGGAGTAGCGGTAGACCTCGACGGCGATCTGGTTGGTGCCGGGCCTCAGGTGGTCGGTGATGTCGTACTCGGCGGGGGTGAAGGAGTCCTCGTGATAGCCGACGAGTGCGCCGTTGATCCACACGTAGTGCGCCGACTTCACGCCCTCGAAGTGCAGGAAGGTGCGCCGCCCGGACCAGGCGCGGGGCACGGTGAAGGTCCTGCGGTACTGGCCGACGGGGTTGTAGCGGGTCGGTGCGGCGGGCGGCTGCGGCTCCTCGCCCAGGCCGTTGGGGCCCCAGTAGGGGTAGGTGATGTTGACGTAGATCGGGCGGTCGTGGCCGTGCTTCTGCCAGACGGAGGGGACGGGGATGGTGTCCCAGTCGCTGTCGTCGACGTCGGTGGCGAAGAAGTCGGGGTCGCGGTCGTCGGGGCGCTCGGCGTGGGCGAACTTCCATGTGCCGTCGAGGCTTTGCCGGTACGGCGAGTCCGTGCGGTCGGCGGCGAGCGCCTGGCCGAGGGTCGCGTACGGCATGAGGGTGGTGTGGGGCGGCTGGGTGCCGAGCCGGAAGACGTCGATGCGGCCGTTCCACTCGGGCGACTCGGCGGCGGCACGGGCCGTGCCGGCGGTCCAGGAGGGGAGGGCCAGGGCGCCGACGAGGGCGGCCCCGCCCTCCAGGAGCCGGCGGCGGCTGACGGGCGTCCGGGTGGGGGACTCGGAAGTGTGCGACATGACCGTTGCCTTCCTCACTACGGCCGGGTGGCCGTGCGGCTTTGAGGGAGCGTCAGATCCTGTTCGGTGATGTTGGGAAACCGAACGCACACTAGGTTGTGAGTCAGATGGTGGCAATGATGCTGTCGAGCTTTGTGTCCTTCTGATCGATGTCCTGGCCGACCTTGGCCGAATCCCGTTCTTCGAACTGGGTGCGGTGCAGCTCGGCGTAGCGTCCGCCGGCCGCCAACAGCTCGTCGTGCGTGCCGCGTTCGACGATCCGTCCGGCCTCGACGACGAGGATCTGGTCGGCCGCGCGGATCGTGGAGAGCCGGTGCGCGATGACGATCGCGGTCCTGCCCTCCAGCGCCTCCGTCAGCGCCTCCTGCACCGCCGCCTCCGAGGTGTTGTCGAGGTGGGCGGTGGCCTCGTCGAGGATGACGACACGCTGGCGGGCCAGCAGCAGCCGGGCGATGGTCATGCGTTGGCGTTCGCCGCCGGAGAGCCGGTAGCCGCGCTCGCCGACCACGGTGTCGAGGCCGTCGGGCAGGGACCGTACGAGAGCGTCGAGACGGGCGCGGTGCAGCGCGTCCCACAGGTCGTCCTCGGTCGCGGTGGGGCGGGCCAGCAGCAGGTTGGCGCGGACCGTGTCGTGGAAGAGGTGGCCGTCCTGGGTGACCATGCCGATCGTCTCGCGCAGGGAGCGGGCGGTGAGGTCGCGGATGTCCTCGTCGCCCACGCGCACGGCGCCCTCGTCGACGTCGTACAGGCGCGGCAGCAGCTGGGCGATGGTCGACTTGCCGGCGCCGGAGGAGCCGACGAGGGCGACGGTCTGGCCGGGTTCGGCGCGGAAGGAGATGCCCTTGAGGACTTCTTCGCCGCCGCGGGTGTCGAGGGAGGCGACCTCCTCCAGGGAGGCCAGGGAGACCTTGTCGGCGGACGGGTAGCCGAAGCGGACGTCGTCGAACTCGACCGCGACCGGGCCGTCCCCGAGCTCGCGGGCGTCCGGCTTCTCCTCGATGAGCGGCTTCAGGTCGAGCACCTCGAAGACCCGCTCGAAGCTGACCAGCGCGCTCATCACCTCGACACGGGCGCCGGCGAGGGCGGTGAGCGGGGCGTAGAGCCGGGTCAGCAGCAGGGCGAGGGAGACGACCGCGCCCGGTTCCAGGGTGCCGCGCAGGGCGAACCAGCCGCCGAGGCCGTAGACGAGCGCGAGGGCCAGGGCGGAGACCAGGGTGAGGGCGGTGATGAAGACGGACTGGGCGGTCGCCGTGCGCACCCCGATGTCGGCCACCCGCCGCGCGCGGGCCGCGAACTCCTCGGACTCCTGCTCCGGGCGGCCGAACAGCTTGACCAGGGTGGCGCCGGGCGCGGAGAAACGCTCGGTCATGCGGGTGCCCATCGCCGCGTTCAGGGCGGCCGCCTCGCGCTGCATCCGGGCCATCCGGCTGCCCATGCGGCGGGCCGGGATCACGAAGACCGGCAGCAGGGCGAGCGCGAGCAGGGTGATCTGCCAGGACAGGGTGAGCATGACGGCGAGCGTCAGCAGCAGCGTGACCAGGTTGCTGACCACTCCGGAGAGGGTGTTGCTGAACGCCCGCTGCGCCCCGATGACGTCGTTGTTGAGTCGGGAGACCAGTGCTCCCGTACGTGTCCGTGTGAAGAACGCGACCGGCATGCGCTGCACATGATCGAACACAGCCGTCCGCAGATCGAGGATGAGTCCCTCCCCGAGCGTGGCCGACAGCCGTCGCCCGAGGATGCCCAGGGCCGCTTCGGCGACCGCGATGAGCGCGATGAGCAGGGCCAGCCGTACGACGGTGCCCTCGTCGTCGCCCGTCACGATCGCGTCCACGACATGGCCGGCGAGGACCGGGGTGGCGACGGCGAGCAGCGCGGTGGCCACCCCGAGCACCACGAACTGTGCGATGCGGGTGCGGTGCGGGCGGGCGAACGCGCCGATGCGGCGCAGCGTCGCGCGGGCGAAGGGACGGCTCTCCGTCTGCGCGTTCATCACGCTGTGCAGCTGTGTCCAGGCTGTGGTTTCCATGCTCATGGGAGCGAACGTAGGACCTCAAGCGTTGTTGAGGTCAACGTTCCCGGAAGAATCACACACCGACCCGGAAGGATCGCTCACCGTACGTCCCCCTCCCCCGTCGCGTCCCCCTCCCCGAAGGATCCGATGACCGTCAGCAATGCCCCGTCCCCCCTGCCGCAACCCGCAGTTGGTGCGGCGCGGAAAACCTCTCAGGACGTGAGCCCCCGCCGCGTCCCCCTCCCCCTTCCCGGTCGCAGAGTCCGGCAGATCCTGTGTCTGCTGCCGCTGCTGCTCGTCTCCGTGGTGGCCGTCCAGCACCGCTCGGTGCTCGCCGAGGGCTTCGGTCATCTGCGGTCCGCCGAGTGGCCGTGGCTGCTGGTCGCCGTCTGTGCCACGTGTCTGACGTGGGTCGCCGCGGCCTGTACCCGGCAAGGTGCGGTGGTGGAGCGGCTGCCGAAGCGGCGGCTGCTCGCCACGCAGTTCGCGGCCGGCGCCGCCAACCATCTGCTGCCGACCGGGCTCGGCGCGAGCGCGGTCAACCTGCGGTTCATGACGGTGTGCGGGGTGCCGCTCGCCCGCTCCTCCGCCGCCCTCGCGCTGTATCTGCTCGCGGAGTCGATCGGCCGGCTTGGTCTGCTGGCCGCGCTGCTGCTGGCCTTCCCTGACGCGCTGAGCCTCGGCTCACTGCTGCCCGAGGAGGCGGTCGGCGCGCTGCTGCCCGCGCTGGGGGCGGTGCTGCTGGTGGCGGCCGGGGTGCTCGTCCTCGTACGCCGGGTACGGACGGCCGTGGCGGCGTTCCTGCGGACCGCGCTCGGTGAGCTGCGCGAGGTGCACACCCGGCCGTGCCGGGCGCTGGCGCTGTGGGGCGGGTCGCTGGCCTTTCCCGCGCTCCAGGCGGCGGGGCTGGCCGCGGTGGGGCAGGCCCTGGGGCTGCCGGTGCCGCCGCTGCACATGGCGGTGGCGTACCTGGCGGCGACGGTCGCGGTCGCCCTGGTGCCGACACCGGGCGGGCTGGGCTCGGTGGAGGCGGCGCTGGTCGTGGCGCTGGTGGCGGCGGGCGGACCGGCGGCGGTGGCGACGGCGGTGGTGCTGGCCTACCGGATCATCACCGTGTGGCTGCCCCTGCTGCCGGGGGCGTTGACGCTGGGGGCCCTCGTGCGGCTGAAGATCATCTGATCGGCCGCGCTGGAAGATCGTCTCCGGTACAACGGCCGCATGGACATCACCGCTCTCTCCGAGGCGCTCGACCAGATCGAGGACAGCGCCGTCGTGCACCACGGCTTCACCGACTACCTGCGGGACTACGAGGTCGTGGTGTACGTGACCGCAGATCCGCGCACCGGCATCCTCCCGGCCCACCTGCGCTATCTGTTCCGGTACTGCGTGGCGGCGCGCTGCGAGACGTCCCTGGTCCCCTGGGTGTGGCAGAGGTCGCTGGACGACCGTCTCATCGACCGCGCGACGGCCGACGGCCTCGACGGCTGGGTCTGGGGTGCGAAGTGGGCCAACCTGGATAAGGCGCGGGTGCTGCCCGCGTCGGACGCGGCGCGGCGGTGGGCCGGTGAGCTGGGGATCGACTTCCACACGGTCCGCATCGAGACCCAGGTGCACGACCTCGACCTGGTCTTCTCCGATCTGGAGATCACCGAACTGCCCCCGGACTGGGAGAAGTAGCCTCGGTCGGGTCCGTCGCCGTCAGGAGGATCACGATGCCCGTCCGGACCGAACGCAAGGGACCCGTCACCACGGTCGTCCTCTCCCGCCCCGAGGCCCGCAACGCGGTCGACGGTCCGACCGCCGCCGAACTCGTCGCCGCCTTCCGGGAGTTCGAGGCGGACGAGGGGGCGCGGGTGGCGGTGCTGTGGGGCGAGGGCGGCACGTTCTGCGCGGGCGCCGACCTCAAGGCCCTCGGCACCGAGCGCGGCAACCGGGTCACGGAGGACGGCGACGGCCCGATGGGCCCCACCCGGCTGCGGCTGTCCAAGCCGGTGATCGCCGCGGTCGCCGGGTATGCCGTGGCCGGCGGTCTGGAGCTGGCGCTGTGGTGCGATCTGCGGGTCGCCGAGGAGGACGCCGTGTTCGGTGTCTTCTGCCGCCGCTGGGGCGTTCCGCTGATCGACGGCGGTACGGTACGACTCCCCCGGCTGATCGGCACCAGCCGCGCCCTGGACATGATCCTGACGGGACGTCCGGTCCCGGCCCCCGAGGCCCACGCGTTCGGCCTCGCCAACCGCGTCGTCCCCACCGGCACCGCCCGCACCGCCGCCGAGGAACTGGCCGCCGAGATCGCCGCGTTCCCCCAAGCGTGTCTGCGGGCGGACCGGGCGTCCGTGCTGGACCAGGAGGGACTGGCCGAACCGGACGCCCTGCGCGGTGAACTCGGGCATGGCATGGGTGTGTTGGCGGAGAGCCTGGAGGGCGCGGCCCGGTTCGCGTCCGGGTCGGGGCGGCACGGGGCGTTCAAGGAGGCGTGACTGCGGGGGCGGCACGGGCCGTTCAAGGAGGCGTGACTGCGGGGGCGCAACGGCCGTTCCAGGACGCATGATAGCGGTGGGGAGGCATGGTTCGTTCGCGGACGCATGACCGCGGCGAGGTGGCACGGTTCGTTCGCGGACGCATGACCTCGGCAAGGCGGCGCGGGTCGTTCGCCGACGCATGACCGCCGCCAGGCCGCACAGTTCCTCCACCTTCAAGGGCGCCTGACCGCGGCGGCATCCCGGGCGGCGCCCGAAGGGCGCATCACCGCGGCGGCGGCCCGCGCACCCGAGCGTGCGGCCGTGGCCGCGCTCTCCCCCGGGTGCGTCAGACCTCCGGCGGCGAACACCCCGGGCCGCGAAGTCGTCCCGGCGTCGACGCTCAGCCCGCCCCGCCGCGCCAGCTCGTTCTCGGGCACGAAGTCGCCGGTGAACACAACCGTGTCACAGGCGAGTTCGGCTGTACGACCGTCCCGGCGCCGGACGCGGACGCCCGACAGACGTCCGTGACCGAGGAGTTCGGCGACGGCGGTCCCGGTGAGAAGAGGGACCCGGCGACGCAGGCGGGCGTCCTGGGCGCGGACGAGGGACACCTGCGCGCGCTCGGCCTCGGTGACCAGGGCGACGACCTCTGCTCCCGACGCCCGTACGGTGTCGGCGGCCCGGTACGACACCGGCTCCGCGCCCACGATCACCGCACGGGTGCCGATCCGCTGCCCGAAGAGGTGCACCGCCTGCTGGAGTTCACCGGTGGTGTAGACGCCGGCGGGACGGGTCCCCGGCACCAGGCGGGCGGCACGGGGGCGTTCGCGGGCCCCGGTGGCGAGGATGATCGCGCGGGCCTCGACCGTCTCCGGCCCGGCCGGGCCGACGGTGTTCAGGGCGAGGGGGCCCGCCCAGTCGAGAGCGGTCACGCCGGTCCGTACGACCGCCCCGGCGCTCAGCGCGGTCTCGACGAGCCGTCGGGCGTACGCCGGGCCGGTCAGGGGGTCCCGCCAGGAGCCGAAGCCGCCGTGCGCGCAGTGCCGTGGCACTCCCCCGGCCCGCTGTTCCCGGTCGAGCACCTCGACGCGTCCGGCGCCGGAGGCGGCGAGACGGGCGGCGGCGGTGAGCCCGGCGGGGCCCGCGCCGACGACGAGGACGTCGACCTGCCGTGTCACCCGCGAGCCTCCTCGAACAACTGCCGCACCGCGGCCCCGCAGTAGAACCCCTGACAACGCCCGCCCCGCGCCCTGGTCCGGCGGCGCAGTCCGTCCAGACTGCCCGGCGGGACGGTACTGGCGAGGGCGTCACGGATCTCACCGCGTGACACGCGTTCGCAGTGGCAGACGAGGGTGCCGTACTCCGGGTCGGCGGCGATGAGGTCGGGACGTTGGTACGGGCGCGGGAACGCCTCGCCCAGGTTGGGCATGCGTACCGGTTCCAGCTCGCGCGACGGCCCCGACTCCAGTCCGTTCGCGCGGAGTTGTCCGACCACGTACTCGGCGATGGCGAGCGACGCCGTCAGCCCGGTCGAGCGGATGCCGCCCACCGCGAGGTACGCCTGCTCGGGGTGGGCCGTGATGCGGTAGTCGTCGTACTCGGTGGCGGCGCGCAGACCGGCGTAGACGGCGGTGGCCTCCTCGTCCAGGAGCCCGGGCAGGATGCGGCGGCCCAGCTCGCGCAGGCGTGTCAGGCCGTCGGCGGTGGACTGGGTGGCCCGTTTGTCGTCGAGGTCCTCGGCGGTGGGGCCGAGCAGGACGTTGCCGTAGACGGTGGGCGCGACCAGGACGCCCTTGCCGAGTGCGGTCGGGACCGGCAGCAGGATGTGCCGGACGAGGGCGCGGGCGAACTTGTCGAAGACGATGAGCTGGCCGCGACGCGGGGTGACGGTGAAGTCGTGGTGGCCGAGGTCACGGTCGAGGGTGTCGGCGTGGAGGCCGGCGGCGTTGATCACCCAACGCGTGCGCAGGGGTCCCCGGTCGGTCGACAGCAGTCCCTGACTCACTTTCCGCACACGGCAGTTGAGGTGCAGGTCCACGCCGTGCCGGACGGCCTGGGTGGCGTAGGCGAGGGTCGTCGTCCAAGGGCAGATGATGCTCTCGCCGGGGACGTGGAGGGCGCCCAGCGCGCCGGGGCCGAGATGCGGCTCGCGTGCGTACAGGTCGGCCCGCCCCAGCAGGCGGGCCTCCTTGTAGTCGTTGCGCTCGGCCTTCTCCGCGAGGCGCGGCAGTGCGGCGAGTTGCTCCTCGTCCCAGGCGACGAGCAGGGCGCCGACCGGTTCGACGGGGATGCCCGACTCGGCGGCGTACGCGGCGAGTCGGCCGGCCCCCTCCCGGACCAGCCGGGCCTCCAGGGAGCCGGGCACGGCGTCGAAGCCGGTGTGGAGGATCGCGGTGTTGGCCTTGGAGCTGCCCTGGCCGACATCGTCCTGCGCCTCCACGACCGCCGTGCGCAGACCGGGATGGCGGGCCAGTTGCCGGGCGATGGCACTGCCGACGACTCCGGCGCCGATCACGATCACGTCGTACGAGGCGCTCGGCAGCGGTCCGTGGGTGGTGACCGTCATGCCGGGGTCCGGTCGAGGAGGGCGGTGACCTCGGCGCGGAAGCGGGCGCGGCGGGCGGCGGCCTGGTCGGAGGTGATCCGGGGTGTGTAGACGGCGGACGGCCGCCACTCCGGGAGGACCTCGGTGACCTTCTGCCCCGGCTCCGTGCCGAGGCGGGCCAGGGCGGCGACGCCGAGAGCGGTGGCGTCGGGCAGGGCGGACACCTCGACGGGGCGTTGCAGCAGGTCGGCCTGGGTCTGCATGAGCAGGGCGGAGCGGGTCAGGCCGCCGTCGACGCGCAGGGTCTCCAGCGGGGAGTCCAGGGCGTCCACGAGCTCGGCGACCTGTGCGGCGATCCCCTCGCACAGCGCCCGCACCAGGTGGCCGGCGGTCGTGTCGAGGCCGAGCCCGGTGAGCGAGCCGCGCAGGTCGCCGCGCCACCAGGGGGCGGCCAGTCCGGCCAGGGCGGGCACGAAGGTGACCCCACCGCTGTCGGGCACGGAGCCGCCCACCGCGTCGAGGTCCGCGGCGCCCTTGATCACGCCGAGGTCGGTGAGCCAGCGCACGGCGGAAGCGGCCGTGTACACCTGGCCGTCGAGGCAGTAGCTGGTCCGGCCGGCGAGGTTCCAGGCGATGCAGCTGACCAGTCCGGAGCTGCCGCGCCTGGGGGCGTCTCCGGTGTGGGCGAGCAGGAACGCACCGGTGCCGTAGGTGCACTTGGCGCCGCCGGGTGCCGTGACGCTCTGGGCGAGGAGGGCCGCCTGCTGGTCCACGGCCAGTCCGGCGACCGGGATCTCGGGGCCGAACTCCTGTGTCGCGCCGACCGGTTGGGCGTTGCCGACGATCCCCGGCAACCGTTCGCCGGTGAGTCCGTACAGGTCGAGGGCGCGGGGCGACCACTGCGCGCGGTCGAGGTCGAGGAGCTGGGTACGGCTCGCGGTCGCCGCGTCGGTGACGTAGGCGCCGGTGAGGCGGTGGACGAGCCAGGCGTCGGTGGTGGTGACGACGCCCTCGCGGGTGAGGTGGCGGCGGATCCACGCCATCTTGGGGGCGGCGAAGTACGGGTCGAGCGGCAGGCCGGTCAGTGCGCGCAACTCGCCGGCGTGCGGGGCGAGTTCCGCGCAGACGCTCTCGGCGCGGCGGTCCTGCCAGACGAGGGCCGTGGTGAGCGGGCGGCCGGTGGCGGGGTCCCAGGCGAGCACGGTCTCGCCCTGGTTGGCCAGACCGAGCGCCACCACGGGTTCGCGGGCCTCGGCGAGGGCGCGCCGGCCCGCCTCGACGACGGACGAGTGGAGCTCCTCGGGGTCAACCTCGACGAGACCGCCGGACAGGTGCCGCGGGCGCACCTCGGCGAACCCGGCGCCGATCACTCCGCGTTCGGGGCAGACGACGAGCGCCTTGGTACCGGACGTGCCCTGGTCGACGGCCAACACCGGACCGGTCATCGAGCCCCTCCCTCGGCGATCACCACGGCGCCAGCCTGCCGTCGCCCGCCGCACCACGTCAAGCGACCCCAGCCGTCGGTGAATCTTCAACCACCATCCCTCTCAACTCCCTTGCAAATCAACGGAGTTCGAAGAGATCGGGAAACCGGAAGAGATGCGGAACCTCCCCCTCTATAGTGGGCCGCCGACCGGCACGAGCTCCTCGACCGCCGCCCGGAGGAGGGCTGTTGTTACTCCACCCTGCCGTCCCGTCCCGCCCGCCGACCGGGACGGACGGCTGATGGCCAGAGAAGGAGCACGCCCCGTATACGACCCCGCGGGCCAGGACGCCGCCCTGCGGGCCACCCTCCAGGAGGTGCGCACCGGACGCTGGATGTCGATGCGCCGGCTGCTCGGCGAGACGACGGCCTGGTGGCAGTGGACGCAACGCACCCAGGTCCTCGCCGCGGCCGCCGCGGGCACCGACGTGGTGCGGACCTGGCTCAAGGAGGAGCCGTACAGCGTCCCGGCCACGGTCATGCACGCCAGGGTCGCCGTCGAGCGGGCGTTGCGCGCCCACCGCGAGCAGCACGCCAGGACCCTCGACCTGTGGCGGGAGGCCTGGCAGGCGAGCCACACGGCGACCCAGGCGGCACCTCAGGACCCGGTCCCGTGGGTGTGCCTGCTGGCGCTGGCCCGGCTCGACCGGGAGCGACGCTGGGAGGAGCACCGGCTGGCGCCTCCCGGGCCGATGCTGCCGCCGGGACCCTGGGGCCTGCTGGCGGAGGCCGACAAGCGGGACCCGTACAACCGCGAGGCCCACCACCGGATGCTCCAGTTCCTCTACGAGCACGGCACCTCGGGCCGGCTCGCGGAGGCGGTCGGCTACGCCCACTGGGCCGCCGACACCGCGCCGCCGGGCTCGGCGCTGCACGTCCTGCCGCTGTACGTCCGGGTCGAACGCTACCGGCGCTCCGGTGGCCGCGACGCCGCGCTCGACCTGCACTGGGTCGCCGAGGACGCCACCCGGGAGGCGGGGCGGGCGCGGTACGCCTGGTTCGAGCAGACCTTCGCCGCCGAGCGCTCCCCGCTGGACCTGAACCATCTCGCGCACGCTCTGTGGGGCGCGCTGCAATTCCCGGAGGCGGCCCGGGTGTTCGACGCGCTCGGCCCGTACTGGACGCCCGTGCCCTGGGCGTACCGCAGCCCCGAACCCGGTGACCGCGGGCAGGCCGTGGAGGTGTTCCTCCAGGCCCGGGCGCGCTGTCGCCCCGCGTGACCCCCCACCACCCCGTTCTCTTCCGGAGGTTTCCGCATGTCCCGTACCAGCAACGGTCCGTCGAAACCGCACGACGAGGAACAACGCCTGCGGGAACTCGGCTACCGGCCCGTCCTCGCCCGCCGCATGGGCGGCTTCGGCAACTTCGCCATCAGCTTCTCGGTGATCTCGATCCTGTCCGGCTGCATGACTCTGTACGGCTTCGGCCTCGGTGCGGGCGGCCCCGCGGTGATGCTGTGGGGGTGGGCGGGCGTCGGCCTGTTCGTGCTCTGCGTGGGCCTCGCGCTCGCGGAGGTCACCAGCGCCTATCCGACCTCCGGCGCCCTGTACTACATGGCCGACCGGCTCGGCGGACGCCGCTGGGGCTGGTACACCGGCTGGCTCAATCTGCTGGGCCTGCTGGGCGCGATCGCCGGCATCGACTACGGGGCGGCCCTGTTCACCGGGGCGTTCATGAACCTCCAGTGGGGCTTCGAGCCGACACCGGAGAAGACGATGCTGATCTTCGTGGTGATCCTGCTGCTGCACGCCGTGCTCAACCTGTTCGGTGTCCGGCTGGTCAGCCTGCTCAACTCCGTCAGTGTCTGGTGGCATCTGGCCGGTGTCGCCCTGATCGTCGGCGCGTTGGCGATCGTGCCCGACCACCATCAGTCGCCGTCCTTCGTGTTCACCGAGTTCGTCAACGACACCGGCTGGTCAAGTCCCTTGTACGTGGCGGCGATCGGCCTTCTCCTCGCCCAGTACACCTTCTCCGGCTACGACGCCTCGGCCCATCTGTCCGAGGAGACCTCCAACGCGTCGGTGTCGGCGGCGCGCGGCATCGTGCGCTCCATCTGGGTCTCCTGGATCGCCGGTTTCGTGCTGCTCATGGGGCTGACGTTCGCCATCCAGGACTACGACGCCACCCGGGCCACCGACACCGGGGTGCCGCCGGCACAGATCCTCCTCGACGGGCTCGGCACGGACGGGGCGAGCGCGCTGCTCGTCGTGGTCATCGTCGCCCAGCTGTTCTGCGGCAACGCCGAGGTGGCCGCCGCCAGCCGCATGGTGTTCGCGTTCAGCCGCGACGGGGCGCTGCCGGGCTCCGGGCTGTGGCGCAAGGTCAGCGCCCGTACCCAGACGCCGGTCGCGGCGGTGTGGCTGTCGGTGGTGGTCGCGGGTCTGCTCGCGCTGCCGTCCCTGTACTCGGCGACGGCGTACGGCGCGGTGACCGCCATCAACGTCATCGGCATCACGCCGGCGTACGCCATTCCCGTGCTGCTGCGGCTGCGCGCGGGGGACCGTTTTCAGCCGGGTCCGTGGAGCCTCGGCAAGTGGAGCAGGCCGATCGGCTGGACGGCCGTGACGTGGGTGGCGTTCGTGACGGTCCTGTTCTGCCTGCCGCAGTCCTCGCCGGTGACGGTCGACACGATGAACTACGCGTCCGTGGCGCTGGCCGTCGTACTGATCCTGGCCACGGTGTGGTGGTACGCCGCCCGTCGTACGTACGGAACGCCCACCACCGCCGCCTACTCCGACCAGGAACAGGCCGAACTGGCCGAGGGCATCGTCTGAAACCCCGCCGTCCGGCCCCGCACCGGCTACGAACTCCTGTCCCCGATACGGCAGGATGAGCGGTCGCGCCGACCACGGAACCCACACCGTCGGCGCGAGCGCACATCCAGCAACTCGAACAGGTGGCAACGTGACGGCATTTCAACGGGATCTCACCATGGACGACCTGGTCGTCGCCGGAATCCCCGTGGTCGCGGGCTTGGTGGCGGCGTTCCTGCTGCGCATGGTGCTCAAGTGGCTCGGCAAGCACGCCGATCGCACCAAGTGGACCGGTGACGACGTCATCGTGGCCGCGCTGCGGACGGTGGTGCCCTGGGGTGCGATCGTGGGCGGGATCGCCATCGCGGCGGCGGCGCTGCCGCTGCGGTCGGGGTTCCAGCGCAACACCAACAACGTGCTGACCGTGCTGATGATCTTCGTGGTCACGGTGGCGGCGGCCCGGCTGGTGGCCGGTCTGGTGCGGACGGTCACCCAGTCCCGCTCCGGGGTCGCGGGCTCGGCCACGATCTTCGTGAACATCACCCGGGTGCTGGTCCTGGCCATCGGCTTCCTGGTGGTGCTCCAGACGCTGGGCATCTCGATAGCGCCCCTGCTCACCGCCCTCGGCGTCGGCGGTCTGGCGGTCGCCCTCGCCCTCCAGGACACCCTCGCCAACCTCTTCGCGGGCATCCACATCCTCGCCTCCAAGACCGTCCAGCCCGGCGACTACATCCGGCTGAGCAGCGGCGAGGAGGGCTATGTGGAGGACATCAACTGGCGTCAGACGACCGTGCGCGCCCTCTCCAACAACCTGGTCGTCATCCCCAACGGCGAGCTCGCCAAGTCGAACATGACCAACTTCATGCGCCCCGAGCAGCAGTTGACGATCCTCGTCCAGGTCGGTGTCGCCTACGACAGTGACCTGGAGCAGGTCGAGCGGGTCACCTGCGAGGTCGTCACCGAGGTGATGACGCAGGTCGAGGGCGCCGTCCCGGAACACGAACCGCTGGTCCGCTTCCACACCTTCGGCGACTCCCGCATCGGCTTCACCGTGATCCTCGGCGTCGGCGAGTTCAGCGACCAGTTCCGCATCAAGCACGAGTTCATCAAGCAGCTCCACAAGCGCTACCGCCAGGAGGGCATCCGCATCCCGGCTCCCGCACGGACGGTGGCGCTCCAGCAGGGCGCGGTGGTGATCCCGCAGCAGCGGGACGCGATCGACATGACGCCGTAGCGCTCACCATCAGCCCGGTGGCAGCCGGGTGACGCTCTGCTCCGTCAGGCGTACCGGAAGGGCGCCGGTGCGCAGGTCGGCGGCGAGTGCGCGTGCCGATGCCTCGGTGAAGGCGCCGGAGATCTCCGCCTCTCCGCCGGTGATCGCCTGGCTGACGGAGGGGGCGGACAGCACGGCCCCGTCGAGGACGATCGCGAACTGGTTGGCGGGGCTCTGCTGTTGGGCGAGCCGTCCGGTGACGTCCGCGAACCGCGCGGAACCGGCGGCGCTGAACCGGAGCCGCACCAGCCAGCCCTGCTGTGTCCGGTCGTCGTACACGGCGTCCGCGTCGGTCACGTCCGTGCCGGGGACCGCGACGGTGTCGAGGGAGTACGTGTAGTGGTCGCCGTCCTTCTTCTCACAGGCCGTGAGCGGCTCGTCCGGTGAGGCGGTGACGTCGGGACGCGGACAGGCCGCTTCCCCGATCGGCTCGGTGGCCAGCACGGGCCGGAAGTCCAGCCGCGCCGTGCGACCCAGCGCCCTGAGCCCTTCCTCCTGGCTCCGGTCGCCCGAAACCGTGATCGTCGCGCCCGACCCCTGCCCCGCGACCTGGACGTCGACGCCTCTCAGACCCGCGTCGACCGCCCGCCGCCGCATCAGCGCGGCGGTCTCCTCCAGCGCTTGGGCGTCCTGAGGCTCCGCGGGGGTGAACCCGACGTAGACCTTGCCCTGAGGATCCGGGAGCGAGGACGTCGGCGTGGCACTGCGGGCGACGCCGGTTCCGGCGGCCCCGCCCGGCGATCTCGCCGCCGAGGCCTGCCGGTCCTGCCCACCGCAGCCACCGAGGACCACCACCAAGGCGCCGACGACGACCAGCGCGCGCCAGGCCCGCCCTGCCCCACCGCTCTCCGCAACGACCATGTGATCCCCCCGTTCCGTCGCCCCGTCGCTCATGCGGGTGTGTCAGGGCCCGCCCACACCGTCACGGCCGCCGCCGCGCTGCTGGTGTCACGGCCCGTGGACGAGGTCGAGGTGAGGGTGAGCAGGACGATGCGGTCGCGGTCCGTGCGCAGGCAGACGCGGTCGCCGGCCGAGACCGTGAGGCGGTTGGCGTCGGGGGCGCTCGCGTCGACCAGGTCGCCGCAGGCGACCGGAGTGGGCGGCGCCGCGCCGGCCGGGACCGCCGCCATGGTGTGCGCCTGCCATGCCTTGAGGTAGACGCCGCCGACGAAGCCGACGACCTGGACATCGGTCCCGCTTCCCTCGGCCGGCGGGAACCGGTCGAAGTTGGTCCAGGTGGCCTCCAAGGTCAGCACGTCGCTGAACTCGGGGGTCCACCCCTCCGAGGACGGCAGCGAGGTCGCCTGCGGAACACCCGATGTCGCTCCGGGAGTCGCTCCGACGCCCTTCTGGTCCGGTTCCCGGGTGACGGTCGCCGTGACCGTCACCCGGGCCGTGACCGTCTCCGTCGGCACGCTCGCCGTCGGAGGGGTGGCCACCGCCGGCAGGCCGAGGTAGCCGATCAGCGCGGCGACGATGGTGCACGCGCCGGCGATGACCGCCCCGTGGACCGTGCGGTCCTTGGGCGGGGCAGGTGGCTGTCGGGGCGGTCTGACCGCCGTGTTGTCGTCCATTGGGTCCCCCGATCGATGCCTCATGGTGGCACCGACCCGGCTTCAGGACCCTTAAGTTGACATGAATCCACCCCAACCGGGACGTGCTGTGCTATACGCGCCTCAGAGTGTGGCCGAGTTGTCGTGATGGCCGCTCGGGCGGTTCTGCGGGCGGAGCAGCGACGAACTCACCGGCGTCACCGTCCAGTCCGGGTGGCCGGGCATGCGCGGGGTCTTCGTGCCGTAGAGCCAGTCCCGCAGGAAGCCGGACTGGTCCTGGCCGGAGATCTCGGAGGCGACGGCGATGTAGTCGGCGGTCGACGCCGAGGCGTTGCGGAAGCGGTCGAGGAAGGTGCGCTCGATCGAGGCGAACACCGTCTCACCGACCTGCTGGCGCAGGGCGTACAGGACCAGGACGCCGCCGAGGTAGCGCTGGCTGTCGAAGAGGTTGGCCTCGTTCGGGGCCGCGACCGGGCCGGAGCTCCGACGCCACAGGTCGCCCTTGGCGTAGGTGTCCTTCATGCGCGCTTCCATGGTGGTCAGGCCGAGCGAGTCGGTCCAGCCGCGCTCGTAGCGGTAGAGCAGCCCGTAGAAGTCGGCGTGGCCCTCGTTGAGCCACAGGTCGGCCCAGGTGGCGGGGCTGACGCTGTTGCCGAAGTAGGAGTGCACCAGCTCGTGCATCATGTGCGAGCCGATCTTCGGCTCGGCCTGGAGCAGGTAGTTCGGCTTGTAGAGGGTCAGGGTCTGGGTCTCCAGGCCCGTGAAGTCGAACGCCGTCGAGGAGTCGTTGTTGCACGGCAGCAGGCCGTACGTCTCGAACGGGTAGGCGCCGAGCCGCTGCTCGATCCAGCTCACCAGGTTGGGGGTGAGGGCGAGCGCGGGCTCCAGGGCCTCGGCGCGGGCGACGGGGACGACGTCCCGCAGCGGCAGGCCGTTGGGTCCCTGCCGGTCCTTCACCACGTAGTCGCCGACCGTGAGCTGCACGAGCTCGGTGGCGATCGGCTCGCGGGAGCGGTAGGTGTACGCGGTCCGGCCGTCGCCGAGGTCCTCGGTACCGGTCAGGCTGCCGCTCGCGACCCCCTTCAGACCGGCCGGGACGGTGATGCGGACGGTGAAGTCCGCCTTGTCCATCGGGTGGTCGTTGCACGGGAAGACGGTGTGCGCCGAGTTCGGCTGGGGGCAGACCGCGAAGCCGTCCGGGGTGGGCACCCAGGCGGTGTGCGCGAGGGTGCGGCGCGGGTCCGCGGAGTACGTCACGGTGACGGTGGCCCGGCACCGGGCGGGGAGCAGGCGGGCGGGGGTGATCCGCAGCTTCTCCCCCGCCTGCTCGAAGGCGGCGTCCCGTCCGCCCACGGTCACCGTGCGTATGTCCAGGCCGAGCGCGTCCAGGGAGAAGCGGGTCAGGGCCTCGGTGGTGGTGATCCGCAGGGTGACGATGCCGTCGACGAGCCTGGTCGTGGCGTCGTAGGCGAGGTCCAGGTCGTACGACGACACGCGGTAGCCGTCGTTGCCGAGGGCCGGGTAGACGGGGTCCCCCAGGGTCTCCGGGCCCTCGACGCCGCTCCTGGCGGCGGCCTGCGCCGGGGCTCCCCCGATGGTCAGGGCAGCGGCGGTACCGATCAGGGCGGCAGGCGCCGTCACTCTGGTGCGATATCTCATGGTCCGCTTTCGCTCGGGCGGCCGGGGTGGTCGGTTCCGGCCGTCGGATGAGTGTGATCACCCTCCTTGACTCCAAGATCGGGTGCGCGGGTTGCATGAGTGGGCACACAAAATCCGACCACGCGTGCGAGGACCCCTGTCGAGCCGGGCTCGGTCACGAGATATCTTGATGTCGAGCAATGTTGCAGACGTGGAGCGGAGCACCCGGTGACTGACTCGACCATCATCTATACGCACACTGACGAGGCCCCGGCCCTGGCGACGTATTCCTTCCTGCCGGTGGTCCAGGCGTACGCCTCGCAGGCGGGTGTCGCCGTGACGACGCGGGACATCTCGCTGGCCGGCCGCATCATCGCGGTGTTCCCGGAGTACCTGACCGAGGACCAGCGCATCCCGGACGCCCTGCACGAGCTGGGCGAGCTGGCGAAGACGCCCGAGGCCAACATCATCAAGCTGCCGAACATCTCGGCCTCGATCCCGCAGCTGAAGGCCGCGATCGCCGAGCTGCAGGCACAGGGCTACGCGCTGCCGGCCTACCCGGACGACCCGAAGACCGACGAGGAGCGGGACATCCAGGCCCGCTACGACAAGGTCAAGGGCTCCGCCGTGAACCCGGTCCTGCGTGAGGGCAACTCCGACCGTCGCGCCCCCGCCTCGGTCAAGAACTACGCCAAGACCCACCCGCACCGCATGGGCGCCTGGTCGTCGGACTCCAAGACCAACGTCGCGACCATGGGGCAGAACGACTTCCGCTCCACCGAGAAGTCCGTCGTGATCTCCGAGGCCGGCTCCCTGAAGATCGAGCTGGTCGCCGAGGACGGCGCCACCACGGTGCTGCGCGAGTCCGTACCGGTCCTGGAGGGCGAGGTCGTCGACGCGTCCGTGCTGCACGTGGCCGCGCTGCGCGAGTTCCTCACCGCGCAGATCGCCGAGGCCAAGGCCCAGGGCGTGCTGTTCTCCGTGCACCTGAAGGCCACGATGATGAAGGTCTCCGACCCGATCATCTTCGGCCACGTGGTGCGCGCGTTCTTCCCGAAGACCTTCGAGCAGTTCGGCGCCACGCTCGCCGCGGCCGGTCTCTCCCCGAACGACGGTCTGGGCGGCATCCTCAAGGGCCTCGACGCCCTTCCCGAGGGTGACGCGATCAAGGCCTCCTTCGACGCCGAGCTCGCCGAGGGCCCGGCCCTGGCGATGGTCGACTCCGACAAGGGCATCACCAACCTGCACGTCCCGTCCGACGTCATCGTCGACGCCTCGATGCCGGCCATGATCCGCACCTCCGGCCACATGTGGGGCCCGGACGGCCAGGAGGCCGACACCCTCGCGGTGCTCCCGGACTCGTCGTACGCCGGTGTCTACCAGGTCGTCGTCGACGACTGCCGCGCCAACGGCGCCTACGACCCCTCCACCATGGGCTCCGTCCCGAACGTCGGCCTGATGGCGCAGAAGGCCGAGGAGTACGGCTCGCACGACAAGACCTTCGAGATCAAGGCGGCCGGTACGGTCCGTCTGGTCGACCAGGCCGGCAACGTGCTCATCGAGCAGCCGGTCGCCGAGGGTGACATCTTCCGCGCCTGCCAGACCAAGGACGCGCCGATCAAGGACTGGGTGAAGCTGGCCGTCACGCGTGCCCGCGCCACCGGCGACCCGGCCGTGTTCTGGCTGGACGAGACCCGCGCCCACGACGCCAACCTGATCGCCAAGGTCAACGCGTACCTGCCGGAGCACGACACCGAGGGCCTGGACATCCGCATCCTCGCCCCGGTCGAGGCCACCAAGCTCTCGGTCGAGCGCATCCGCCGCGGCGAGAACACCATCTCGGTCACCGGCAACGTGCTCCGCGACTACCTGACCGACCTCTTCCCGATCCTGGAGCTGGGCACCAGCGCCAAGATGCTGTCGGTCGTCCCGCTGATGGCGGGAGGCGGTCTGTTCGAGACCGGCGCCGGCGGCTCCGCGCCGAAGCACGTCCAGCAGCTGGTCAAGGAGAACTACCTGCGCTGGGACTCCCTCGGTGAGTTCTTCGCGCTGGTCCCGTCCCTGGAGCAGTACGCGACGGCCACGAACAACCCCAAGGCCAAGGTCCTCGCCGACACCCTGGACCGCGCCACGGCGACCTTCCTCAACGAGGACAAGTCCCCGACCCGTCGCGTCGGCGGCATCGACAACCGCGGCAGCCACTTCTTCCTGTCCCTGTACTGGGCGCAGGAGCTGGCGGCCCAGACCGACGACGCGGACCTGGCGAAGGCCTTCGCGCCGTTGGCGGAGACCCTCTCCGCCAACGAGCAGAAGATCGTCGACGAGCTGAACGCCGTCCAGGGCAAGCCGGCCGACATCGGCGGCTACTACCAGCCCGACCCGGCGAAGGCCGCGGCGGTCATGCGCCCGTCCACCACGTGGAACGAGGCCCTGGCGTCCCTCAGCTGACGCACCCCGCCCACTGCTCCCGCCCCGGTCGGCAATTGCCCGGCCGGGGCGGGCCGCGTTTCACCAGTTCCGCCCGGAGATCAGCTCCTCCGAGTCCGCGTCCGCGAAGCCGTAGGCGTGGGCGATGAACCAGAACTGCTCGCCTATCTCCTCCCGGGCGAAGGTCTCGATCCCGCTGCCCGCTGCGTCGAAAGCCGCCTCGAGGTCGTTGAACTCCTGGGTGGCCGCATGCGTCAGCACATACAGCGCGGCAAGATCGGTCGGGTGCTCGGCCTCGATCCGCTCGCACAGGCGCATCAGGATCTCCCGGCCCCGGTCCAGCACCTGGTCGGGGTAGTAGTCGTCCTCGTAGAGCGCCTTGAGAAACGGGTGTGCGGCCACGAGTGCATTGCCGATCGTCATGCTGTGATCGTGCACCACACCACTGACAACGCCCCGGGAGCAGCCCGCATGACCTCCGCCGTGCCGTCCTTCGAGCTCGTGCCCGGGAACGGGGAATCCCCCGTGCTCCTGCATGTGCCGCATTCCGCGCGGGAGATACCGGCCGACGTGCGGGCAGGGATCGTGCTGGACGACTCCGCGCTGGAGCGGGAGCTGGACCACATCGTCGATGCGCACACCGCGGAGCTCGCCGAGCGGGCGGCCGGGATGGCGGCCGTGACGCCGTGGCGGTTCGTGAACCGGCTGTCGCGGCTGGTCGTCGATCCCGAGCGGTTCCCGGACGAGCGGGAGGAGATGCTCGCCGTCGGGATGGGCGCCGTATACACGCGGACCACCGACCGGGAGGTGCTGCGGCCCGCGGACGCCGACCCCGAGCCGCTGCTCGCGCGGTACTTCCGGCCGTACGCGCGGGCCATGACCGAGGCCGTGGCCGAGCGGCTGGCCGGGGCGGGGCGGGTCGTGATCGTCGACGTGCACTCCTATCCGAGCGCGGCCCTGCCCTACGAGCTGCACGGCGACGGGCCGAGGCCCCTCGTCTGTCTCGGCACCGACCCCTTCCACACCCCGCCCGAGCTGGTCACCGCCGCCCGTGAGGCGTTCGGGGAGGTCGGGCTGGACAGTCCGTTCAGCGGGACGTACGTGCCGCTGGAGTTCTACGGCCGTGATCCGCGGGTCTCCGCGCTGATGGTGGAGATCCGGCGGGACACCTACATGACCGAGCCGGGCGGGCCCGCCGGGCCGGGGCTCGGACCACTCGCCGCGGCGCTCGCTGCGCTCGTCGACGCCGTGTCCCGCTGACCTCCGGCTGGAGCACTCCCGCGCGACACCCGGCCGCACCGCGGTGAGGGTGGATGACATGACCGAGGAGACCACCACGCTCACCGGCCCTCCCGTACGGGAGTGGCCCGCCCTCGACCTGGCCGGGACGGAGTTCGACCCGGTGCTGGCGGAGCTGATGCGGGAGGGGCCGCTGACCCGGATCCGGCTGCCGTTCGGAGAGGGGTGGGCGTGGCTCGCCACCCGCTACGAGGACGTCAAACAGATCACCAACGATCCGCGGTTCAGCCGTACCGCCGGCATGGACCGCCAAGTCACCCGGCTCGCCCCGCACTTCAGTCCGCAACCGGGCTCCCCCGCCTGGGCCGACCAGCCCGACCACAACCGGCTGCGCAAGGCCGTGGCCGGGGCGTTCACGGTCAGTGCCATGAAGCGGCTCCGGCCGCGCGCGCAGGAACTCCTCGACCCGCTGGTGGCGGGGATCGTACGGGACGGCCCGCCCGCCGATCTCGTCGAGCGGGTCCTCGAACCCTTCCCGGTGACCCTGATCTGCGAGGTCATGGGGGTGCCCGCGGCCGACCGGCCCCAGATGCACGCCTGGGCGGCGCAGATCGTCTCCACGAAGGGCGGGGCCGAGGCCTCCGCCGAGGCCAAGAAGGGCATGTTCGGCTGGATCGCGGAGACCGTCCGGGCCCGCGCGAACAGCGACGGCGACGACGTGTACTCGCTGATCGGCGCGGCCCTGCGGCGCGGCGAGATCAGTGAGAGGGAAGCGGTCGGCCTCGCCGCGCCCCTGCAGATCGGCGGCGAGGCGGTCACCCACAACTGCGGCCAGACGCTGTACCTGCTGCTGACGCGCCCCGAGCTGATGGAGCGCATGCGGCACCAGCCCGAGGCCCGTGCGACCGCCCTGGACGAGCTGATGCGCTACATCCCGCACCGCACCGCGGTCGGGCTCGCCCGGATCGCCCTGGAGGACGTCGAAGTGGGCGGGCAGCTGATCCGCGCGGGCGACCCGGTGTACGTCTCCTATCTGGCCGCCAACCGTGATCCGGACGTCTTCCCCGACCCGGACCGCATCGACCTCGACCGGGACCCCAACCCGCACCTGTCCTTCGGCAACGGCGCGCACTACTGCACGGGCGCGGTGCTGGCGCGGCTCCAGATCGAGCTCATGGTCGGCACGCTCCTGGACCGGCTGCCGGGGCTGCGGCTCGCGGTCCCGGCCGACCAGGTGGCCTGGCGCCGGAAGACGATGATCCGCGGACCGCAGTCCCTGCCCGTGACGTGGGACTGACTCAGACCGTCAGCCAGTCGGTGACGATCGCCTCCCTGCCGGTGCGCAGCCGCAGCGCGAAGGGCCCGGCGGGGGAACCGCCGTACGTGAAGCGCCCCATGTCGTCGGTGGTCAGCGGGGCCCCGGTCTGCGGCCCGCTGAGCACCTCGACCGACGCCTGCTGGGGCGGCAGCACCTGCCCCATCAGGCCCTCCCCCGTGACCTCCACGTCCACGGTGACCTCACCCGCGCGGAAGGTCAGCATCCGCGGCACGTCCGTGGCCCCCCTGACGGGGATGGCGTCCACCACCGAGTCGAAGGTCAGCTCGGCGATCTTGGCGTCGAGGTCATGTAAGGCATAGGCCTCCACGGCGATCTGCCGCAGCTGGGCCGGTACCGGGTCGAGGATGCCGGCGGCCCTGCGGAGTTCCTCCTCCAGCAGGTCCGCATCGGCGTCCTGACCGTCGTAGGCCGCCTCGTCGAACGTCTCGTCGTCGTCCATCTCGTCCATCTCGTACCTCACACCGCCCCCCGTGCCTCGAGTCGGGCCCGCAGCCGGCGCAGACAGCGCTGGCGCAGCGGGCCGATGCTGCCCACCGCGATGCCCAGCGCGGCGGACACCTCCTGGTAGCTCGGCGGCGGCGACGCCATCAGGATGCGCAGCAACTGCCTGCACCGGTCGCCGAGTTCCTCGAACTCCTGCCACAGATGCCGGACGCGTTCGCTCTCCACGGCCGCCTCCTCGGAGTCGAGGAGGGACTGCTCCGGCGTACGGTCCTCGCTGACCCGGTCGAGCAGCTGCGGATCGTCGGTGGGCGTCAGCCGCCTTAAGCTCTTCAGCACCTTCAGACACTCGTGCCGCGCGGTGCTGGCCAGCCACGAACCCGCCTTCTGCGGTTCCCGGATACGGCCGAGGTGCTGGGCGAAACGGAACCACACCGTCTGGTACACCTCGTGCGCGTCGGCGTCGCTCAGCCGGTGCGCGCGCACCACCGACCACACCAGTGGGCTCAGCCCCTCCACGAGCGCCTTCCAGGCCGCCGCGTCGCCGTCGACGGCTGACTGGACCAACGCGCCGACATCTGCTCGGTCCACGTCCCCACCCCTCGTGTACGGCAAGTCATCGTACGCCGTGGAGGGGGCGAGTTCGGCCCTCATGCCCCAGGAGAGAGCTGTACGACCGTCCCCTGGCGCCAGGTGGGCGGAATGAGCGCCGGTACGTGCGCCCCGCGCACTTCCGCGAACTCGGTGTTGGCGGCGAGCAGTTGCTTGCGCGCGGCCCGCGGGTCGGTCTCCTTGTTGGCGGTCATGTGGGCCGCGACCAGGGCGGCGGCGGCCGGGGTGGCGAAGGAGGTGCCGCTCCAGTGCGCGTACCCGTCGAACATCACCTGGTCCGGCTTGGCGGAGCTGCCGTCGTCGCTCAGCACGCCCGTGTGGCGGGGGTGTTGGCAGGTGCAGAGGTAGGTGAAGTTGAAGCGGCAGGCGTCGTAGGTGGAGTGCTGGTAGACGTACGGGATCGGCGCGTCGAAGCCGGTGAGGGTGCTGGTGAGACGCTCGCCGGGGGCGTAGGCGTTGACCCAGGAGCCGTGGTTGCTGAAGCAGGCGCCGTGGTCGCCGTCGGTGCGCAGGGCGCCGATCGACAGGACGCTGTCCGCGTACTCGGGCAGGGAGGCGTAGGCGGCGGGCCAGAAGGGCGTCGCGCTGGCGTTGTTGCCGGCCGCGGCGACCAACAGGGTGCGCTGCTGCCGCAGTTCGCGCATGAAGGCGTCCACGCCGAGCAGGCCGTCGGTGCGGCCGTTGGAGGTGCCGGCGGAGAGGCTGATGATGTCCGGCCAGCCGTCCCGGTCGACGGCGGCGAACAGGGCCTCGCCGAAGTCGGATTCGAGGATCGCGCCGGCGTCGTTGAGGGTGTTGCGCACGGTGATGTTCGTGTTGGGCCCGACGGCCGCGACGATGCCCGCGATGAACGTGCCGTGCCCGACGTAGATCTTGAGGTTGCCCTGGTCGTCGGTCTCGGTGCCGTGCAGGTCGCCCTGGACGTGCGAGAGCAGCGGGACCAGCGTGTGGTCGTGGGTGAGGCCGTTGTCGATGACGAGGACGCCGACCGCGGTGCCGGTGTCGTAACCGGCCTCCGCGGGAGCCGGGTTGGTGCCGCCGGTGAGCGGGGCGGGCACCGGCTCGTCGCCGGGGCAGGAGTTGACGGCGATGGACACCACGTGGTTGCGGCTGACCAGCCGGCGTCCGGCGCGTCCCTCGGGTTCCCGCATCGCGCGCAGGGCGTTGGCGACGGCCCGGTCGGCGCGGCGGTCGCCGTGGCCGGGGTCGCCGACCTGGATGCGGGTGATGCCCGAGCGGTTGGTCTGCGGGCCCGCGCGGCGGACCTGGTCGCCGCTGAGGCCGGTCGCCGCGGTGAAGTGGTCGCGGACGGTGTTCTCGACGAGTGCCGCCTCCTCACCGTCCCGGGCGAGGACCACGCCCTTCTCGTAGATGAACTCGGCCGCGTCGTCCGGTCCCATCGCGAGGGGGACGTCGGGCATCGAGCGCTGGATCTGGTCGAACTGCTCCGGGAATCGCTGAGGTGCCATGGCGTGTCCTCCCACTTGAGCGACGGTCGTCAGTCAGAGTCTCGGGGCCATCGATTGATACAGCGCCAAACCTGTGTGGCACACGACCCGGAGCACTACCATCCGTTGAGTGACAGCGGGAAGCGAATCGGTTCTCGAACTGCTGCCCATGGTGTTCGCCGCGCCCAAGCAGGCGGTGGCGAGGGCAGAGGAAGTACTCGGCTCCGCTCCCTCACCGCTGCACGCCTCCGTGGCCCACCAGGTGATCGGCATCTGGCAGCGCGACTGGGGCGACATGAAGCTCGCCCTGCACCATCTGCGGCGCGCCCGCGATCTCGCCGTACGCGCCGAGTCGACCGACCGCGAGGGCGACGTGCTGGCCGCGCTCGGCGTGGCGCTGGTGACCGCGGGCCGCACCCGGCAGGGCCTGGACGCGCTGGAGCGGGGCGTCACGGTGAGCAGCGGGCACACCCGCGCACGGGTGCTGTACCGGCGCGCCTACGCCTCATGGGTGCTCGGCCGGCACCGGGAGTCGCTGGAGGACGTACGCCGGGCGATTCCCGTGCTGCGACAGATGGACGACGTGATCTGGACGGCGCGGGCGCTGACGCTGCGCGCGACCGTGCATCTGGCGGTCGGTGCGGTGGAGCGGGCCGAGGCGGACTTCGCGGCGGCCGAGTCGCTGTTCGACACCACGGGCCAGGAGCACGACAAGGCGGACGGGGTGGAGAGCCGGGGGCTGGCCGCGTTCCGGTCCGGCGACATCCCGGCGGCCCTGCGGCTGTTCGACGAGGCCGGGGACCGGTACGCCAAGCTCGACACGCCCTCGTTCATGCTCTACATCCGGCGCTGCGAGGTGCTGATGGCGGCCGGTCTCGCGCCGGAGGCGCTGGCCGAGGCGGACGCGGCGATCGCGGTGCTCGACGGGATCGGCGGACAGTCCACCCTCAAGGCCGAACTCCTGCTGGCGGCGGCGCGGGCGGCCCGTCGCGCGGGCGATCCGCACACCGCGATCGCGCGTGCGGCGCTCGCGGTGCGGCTGTTCGCCGCGCAGCGCCGGCCCTGGTGGGAGACGCACGCCCGGCTGGTGCTGGTCGAGGCGCGGCTCGCCGCCGGGCGCGGTTCGGGACGGCTGGTCGCCGACGCGGCCGAGGTCGCCGAACGGCTCGCCGGGTTCGGCGCGCCGGCCGCGCCGGAGGCGTCGCTGCTCGCGGGCCGGATCGCGCTGGGCCTGGGCTGGACGGCGGACGCGGAGCGGCATCTGGCCGTGGCCGCCCGCAGCCGGCACAGCGGTCCGCCGCTGGCGCGGATGACCGGCTGGGCGGCGCAGGCGCTGCGGGCCCGGGTCGCCGGGTCGCAGCGGGGTGTGCTGGAGGCCTGTCGCCGGGGCCTGGACGTGCTCGACGACCACCGGATGACACTGGGCGCCTCGGAGCTGCGGGCCCGGGCCACCGAACAGGGCGCGGAACTGGCCGCGTTGGCGCAGCAGGCGAGCCTGGACTCCGGCAGCCCGCGCCGGCTGCTGGTGTGGAGCGAGCGCTGGCGGGCCACCGCACTGTCGGCGCCGCCGACCCGCCCGCCGGCCGACCCGGCGCTGCTGGGCGACCTGACGGCGTTCCGGGAGATCGCGGCCCGCGCGGAGGCCGCCCGCATGGAGGGCCGGCCGATTCCGGCGCTGGAGCGTGAACAGCGGCGCCTGGAGCGGGAGATACGCGGCAGGACCCTGCACATCCGCGGGGACGCGCCGGGCTTCGGCAGCCGCTTCGACCCCGGCAGGCTGCTGAACCGCCTCGGGGACGACGTGCTGCTGGTCGAACTGGCCGTGCTCGACGGGCGTGTTCAGGTGCTGCTGTGCGGGCAGGGGCGGGTGCGGCGGTTCGAGGCCGGACTGCTCGCCGAGGCGGAGACCGAGGCGGAGCATGTGCAGGCCGGGCTGCGGCGGCTCGCCCACCCCGGGGCGGATGCGCGGCTGCCAGTGGTGGAGGCCATGGGCCGCCGTCTGGAGGAGCTGCTGCTCGGCCCGGCGGCGGCGCATCTCGGCTCCGGCCCGGTCGTGGTCGTACCGCCGGGCCGGCTGCACCGGGTGCCGTGGGCGCTGCTGCCGTCGCTGCGGGAGCGGGTGCTCAGTGTGTCGCCGTCGGCGAGCAGCTGGCTGCGGGCCCGCGAGACCGAGCCGCCGCCCGGGGGGCGCCAAGTGCTGGTGCGCGGGCCGGGGTTGGCGACCGAAGGCGCCGAAGTGCCCGAACTGGCGGGCCGCTACGGCGGATCGACGGTGCTGGAAGCGGACGAGGCGCGGGTGCCGAGGGTGTTGGAGGAGCTGGACGGGGCGGCGCTCGCGCACATCGCCGCGCACGGCACCTTCCGGGCCGACAGCCCGCTGTTCTCCTCGCTGCGGATGGCCGACGGGCCGATCGTCGTGCACGACTTCGAACGCCTCGACCGCAGCCCGTACCGGATCATCCTGTCCTGCTGCGACACCGCCCGTTTCGCCTCGGTCGGCGCGGACGAGCTGCTCGGCCTGGTCACCGCGCTGCTGCCGCTGGGCACGGCGGGCGTGGTGGCGTGCACCGCGCCGGTGAACGACGCGGCGGTGGTGCCGCTGATGCTCGCGCTGCACAAGGGGCTGAGCAGCGGGCTGTCCCTGGCGGAGGCGCTGCGCGACGCGCGGGCCGCGCTGCCGGGGGATGCGACGCATCAGGCGACGGGGTGGGCGTTCTCGGCGTTCGGCGCCGCATGAGTGCGTACAGAGAGGTCGGCGGCCTGACCCCTCCCCCGATTACGGGGGTCAGACCGCCGGTCGGTGGGTCGGCTCAGGCCGACTGGGCGTCGGGCAGTTCCACCAGCCACGGCAGCGCGCCCCGGTCGTTCGCGCCGAGGCGGGCGTACGCGCTGTAGAGGTGGTTGCCGACGGTGCGGATGGACAGCGTCAGCTTCTCCGCGATCTGCCGGTTGCTCAGTCCGGCGGCGGCGAGCGTGACGATCTGCCGCTGACGGGCGGTGAGTTCACCGAGGACCAGCCCGGACAGGGCCGGGGTGCGGGCACCCTGGCAGCGGCGGGCGAGGGCGACCGCGCGGGTGCGTGAGGTGCGGGCGGCGCGTGGGTCGCGGTGGGCGCGCACGGCCTGTGCGTGCGCCTCGGCGGCGAACAGCAGGAACCCACGCTCCTCCAGGCGCTCGGCGGCCCGGTCGAGCGCGGGACCGTCGTGGCGGGCGAGCGCGTCGGCGTGCTGCGCGAACACCTCGTCGCCCGGCAGCCGCCCGGTGGTCCGCCCGGGAGCACCGAGGCGTACGGCGTCGTAGCCGCCGTCCCCGACCGCCGCGAGCGCGGCGTCGAGATCCCCGCGCGCGGCGGCCAGCCAGGCGGCGGCGCGAGCGTCGGTCGCAGCCAGGTCGGCGTCGAGTTCGGCACGGCGGGGCGCGGCGCCGGAGTCCGCGCCGGTGCCGGAGTCCGCGCCGGTGCCGGCGTCGAAGACGGCCGTCTCCCCCGACTGCGCAGCCGCCAGAGCGAGTTCGGTACGGCAGGCCGGGTCGCCCGCCGTCTCCCGCAGTCCCTCCCTCGCCCAGGCCGCCGCCTCCCGCAGCTCTCCGCGCAGCCGCGCGAACCGCGCCCGCACCGCGGCGTAGCGGGCCGGGACCGGCTGCCCCTCCGCCACCAGCCACTCCCCCACCGGCGCGTCCGCGGCCCGTACGTCGGCCCGCTCGATCCTGGCCGCCAGCGCGGCGGCCTCCGCGGTCAGCGCCGCCGTGCACTGTTCCGGCCTGCGGGCCAGCCGCCGCGCCCGCAGCCTGCCGGCCGCGGCCCGCAGCACCGGGCCGTGCAGGGGGTGGGCGAGGCGTACGGCCCCGTCGTCGTCGACGCGGACCAGTTCGTCGGCTTCGAGACGTTCGAGGGCGGGCAGGTCGAGCCCGTCCATGGGCAGCGGCAACGGCTCGGCGAACGCCAGGAGTTCGAGCGTCCCCCGGTCCGCGCACTCCAGGACCTGTGCCGTCTGTTCCCGCACGGTCGCCGTCACCGGCACCGGCCCCCGCCACGCCCAGTCGTCGGTACCGGGCAGCCGCGTGAACAGCCCGCCCTCGCGGACCGCACCGAGCAGATCGCGCAGCAGCCGCAGATCGCCGCGGCACAGCCGGTGCAGCCGGTTGACGGTGAGCGGCTCAAGACCGCCCCCGACACCGGCCGCGGCGAGCTGGGCGGTCTCCTCCTGCGGCAGCGGCTCCAGCACCAGGCGCGGCAGCAGCTCACCGGTCCACAGCCGGGAGACCGCCGAGGGCACGGCGGTGCCGTCGGTGGTGACGACCAGCAGCCGGGTACGGCCGTGCACGGCGAGCTGGTGGACGAGGGCGGCCGAGGCGTCGTCGAGCAGATGGGCGTCGTCGACCAGCAACAGCCTTACGGTGGAGAGGAGTTGGACCGCCCGGTGCAGGGACACCGTCTCGGGCAGCAGATGGGCGAACGCGGCGAACGGGATGTGCCGGGTCTCGGGCGTCCCGGCCACCCTGGCGCAGTCGGTGCCGCGGACGGCCTCCGTGACCAGCCGGGTCTTGCCGCTGCCCGCCGGGCCGGTGACCACGATGCCGTGGTGACCGGCCGACGACGACCGGCGGATCAGCTCGAGTTCGTCCTCCCGGCCGGTGAACGGCCAGGGCAGTTCCAGGGTTTTCGCGTCCCGTTCGAAAGTCATCACACCTACAAGAGGCCGAGTACTCACTCCTGATACACGGGGACTTGAGTAGCCCTCGACTCAGGCGCCCGCAGGCGGCCGACGGCACTCTTGGCGCATGGCTTCCCGCTACTGCTCCCTCGCGCAGCAGTCGGCCCCCGTCTTCACCCCGGGGTTGACCGCCGAGCGGCTGAGCGCGCTCGTCAGCGGGAGCCGGATGTGGGTCAACAACACCGTCCTGCACTACTACTTCTTCGACGGCGATTCGGACGCCTCGGTGATCGCGGTTCCCGGCAGCGGGGCGACCCGGCGGGTGTCGTGGGTCGGCGCGGAGGAGCAGCGGGACGTCGTACGGGAGTGTTTCCTGGAGTGGCAGGACCTCGGCATCGGTGTCACGTTCGCCGAGGTGCGCGACCGTTCCGAGGCGGAACTGCGCATCGGGTTCCAGCTCGGTGACGGCTCCTGGTCCACGGTGGGCAAGGACGCCCTCCAGGTCGGACTGCACGAGCGCACCATGAACTTCGGGTGGGACCTGACCGCGCCGGGGGAGCGCGGGACGGCCCTGCACGAGATCGGGCACGCACTGGGCATGCACCACGAGCACCAGAACCCGTTCGCCGGGATCCACTGGGACGACGAGGCCGTCTACGCCGAACTGGCGGGCCCGCCGAACTTCTGGACCCGGGACAAGACGTTCTTCAACATTCTGCGCAAGCTCGACAGCGCCGAGGTGAGCGGCTCCGCCTGGGACCCCCAGTCGATCATGGAGTATCCGTTCTCGGCGGGGCTGATCCTGGAGCCGGAGCAGTTCCGCGCGGGGCTGACCCCGCCCGGGACGCTCTCGCCCTCCGACAAGGAGTACGTCCAGCGCTGGTACCCGTCGGTCGGCCCCACACTGCCGCCCGCGCTGGTGCCGTTCCGCTCGGCGCCGCTCGGGCTCGGCCCGGGCGAACAGGCGGACTTCACCGTCCTGCCGCCGGAGACCCGCGAGTACAGCGTGGGCACGTTCGGCGACAGCGACACCGTGGTCGTGGTCTTCGAGGAGCGGGACGGGGAACCCCGCTACCTCGCCGGCCAGGACGACGGGGGAACACCGCACAACGCCACCGTCAAGGCCCGTCTCGTCAAGGGCCGCCGCTACTTCGTCCGTGTGCGCCTGTACTCCGCGTGGGGTTCGGGGGAAACCGCGGTCATGTGCTGGTGACAGCACGTACGGACCGCACACGGGCGAGGCTGGACCACTGTCCGGCGCCGGGGGAATGGCCGGTCGATCGTCGCCTTCGGGGGAGGGAGACGATCGGCCGGCCACGCGGCGTGCCACGGGGGTCGCGAGGCGCGGCGGCGCGGTCTACGATCCGCTCATGCTTGCGACGGAAGGCAGCACGGTCCCGGAGCTGGAGCACCAGCTCCGCCTGATCCTCTGGCTGTTGCCGATCACGGCGGTGCTGTGTGCCGCCTTCTGCGTCTCGTCCCTGGGCGCGATGCGACGCTCCCGGGCCGCCGGCGCGGCTCAGGTCGCCACCGCCAAGAGGCGTCACGCGCTGGCGACCGCGCTGCTGGCAGCGTTCCTGGCGGCGTGCTGGGGTGGCGCCGCACTGCTGATTCAGTAACGGGTGACCGTCCGGCGAGCAGCATCAGCTCGACTGGAAGGAGTGACCCCGCCTGCGCCACTCGGCGGCGAGCAGCTCGTAGGAGCGCACCCGGTCCGTGTGGTCGTGGGTGATGGTCGTGATGAGCAACTCGTCGGCCTCCGTGGCCTCCTGGAGCTGTTCCAGACGGTCCGCGACCGTGGCCGGTGAGCCGACGAACTGGGTGTCGAGGCGGTCCTGGACCAGTTCCTGGTCCGCCTCTGTCCAGGGGTGGGCGCGGGCCTCGTCCGGGGTCGGGAACTGGATGGCGCCCTCCGCGGTGCGGATGCTGCGCACCCAGGGGCCGTAACCGGTGGCGAGTTCGCGTGCCGTGGCGTCGTCCTCGGCGACCACGACGTCGGCGGAGACGCTGACGTAGGGCTTGTCGAGGACGTCGGACGGCTGGAAGAAGGACCGGTAGCCGTCGACGGCTTCCAGGACCGTCGCCGGGCTGACGTGGTAGTTCGCGGCGAAGCGCAGGCCCCGCGCGCCCGCGACCTCCGCGCTGGTCCCGCCGCTGCTGCCCAGGATCCACACCTCGACCTCGGCGCCCTCGCCCGGCACCACATGCGCCTCGACGCCGTCCAGGGTGCGGTAGGTGCCGGCCAGCAGGGCGAGGAGGTCGTCGATCTGCTCGGCGTACTCCTGCGATTCGGCGCCGGGGAGGAGGAGCAGCTTGCGCTGGAGGGCGATACGGGGTGAGCCCAGGAGGCGCTCGAAGGAGAAGCGGGGTGGGATGACCAGGCCGTTGGGGGCGTTTCCCGGAGCGGGCGGCTCGGCGGCCGGCTGTCCCGGCGGGCGGCCGCCCGAGCGGCCGACGCCCAGATCGAGGCGGCCCGGGTGCAGGGCGTCGAGGAGGCCGAACTCCTCCACGGTGTTCAGCGCGGTGCGGTGGCCGAGCTGTACGGCCCCGGAACCGAGCCGGATCGTGGAGGTCGCGGCAGCCGTCAGGGCGAGGACGACCGCCGGGGACGTACCGGCCACCCCGGGGTTGAGGTGGTGCTCGGCGAACCAGTAGCGGGCGTAGCCGAGTTGCTCGGCGCGCTGAGCGAGGTCGATGGAGTTGCGCAGCGCGTCGGCCGCCGTGGAGCCGCTGGAGATGGGCACCAGGTCGAGGATGCCGAGGGGGACGTCAGGCATGGGTGGACTCCTCCCGTACGGGTCCCCACGCGAACGGCGGGTCCGGGATGTCACGTCGGAGCACGGGGGCGACCTCGGACTGGAACAGCTCCAGAGAGTCCCGGTGCTGAGTGTCCGTCAGTCCCGCGGCGTCGGCGTGCAGATGGAGGACGGTGTGCCCGAACTGCTCGTGGTAGCGGTGCACCTTGTCGATGATCTGCTCGGGGCTGCCGATCAGGGCGGAGCTGCGCTCGACGAAGTCCTCCAGGGTCGAGAAGACTACGGGCAGGCCCGCCTTCTCGAAGAAGGCCGTGTTCGCCTCGAAGAGCGGCCGGTAGATGTCGAGTGCCTCCTGGGAGGTGCGGGTCACCAGGAGCCCCGCCGTCCCGGCCCCGATCGCGATGTCCGCGGGGTCGTGCCCGTAGTGCTCCCACCGCTCGCGGTAGTACCGGATCAACTCGGCGTACGGCTCTATGGGGTTGGTGACGTTCGCCGAGAACAGCGGGTCGCCGTAGCGGGCGGCCAGGTCCACCGACTCCTTGCTGGTGGCGCTGCCGTGCCACACCCGGATCGGGTGCTGGTACGGCCGCGGCCACACCTCGGCGTCCTTCAGCGGCGGCCGGAAGCGGGTGTCGGCGGTGACCTTGTCCTGCCGCCAGATCTGCCGGAACACCTCGTAGCTCTCGGCGTTGCGGTCCCACTGGTCCTCGGGCGTGACCTGGAACAGCTCGCGCTGGGCGGCGCCGTTGCCCTTGCCGATGATCAGGTCGAGGCGGCCCTCGGAGAGGTGGTCGAGGGTGGCGTAGTCCTCGTAGGCGCGCACGGGGTCGAGCAGGCTGAGGGTGGTGACCGCGGTGAACAGACGGATGCGCCGGGTCAGGGCGGCGATGTGGCTGAGGACGACGGTCGGCGAGGAGGAGATGAACGGCCGCTCGTGCCGCTCCCCCACGCCGAACCCGTCGAAGCCCAGCTCCTCGGCCAGCACGGCGTTGTCGAGCACCTCGCGGAACCGCTCGTGCGTCGACTTGAGCACGCCGGTGACCGGGTCCGGTCGGTGCACGATCAGCGTGATCGCGAGGAACTTCACGACGCCGCCCGCTCGCCGCGCGCGTGGTCCGGGTGGGCAAGGCCCAGGTGGTCGCGCAGGGTGGTGCCCTCGTACTCGGTGCGGAAGACGCCCTGTTCCTGGAGGAGCGGGACGACCTTGTCGGCGAAGGTGTCGAGGCCGGTCGGGGTGATGTGCGGGACGAGGATGAAGCCGTCGCTCGCGTCGGCCTGGACGTACTCGTTGATGGTCCTGGCGACGGTCTCCGGGGAGCCGACGAAGGTCTGCCGGTTGCCGGTGTTGATGACCAGGTCGCGGATGGACCACTTGTTGGCGGCCGCCAGCTCGCGCCACTCGCGAGCGATGGCGAGCGGGTCGCGGTACATGCGGACCTGGGCGCGGCCCTTCGAGATGTGGTTGTCGCTGACATCGGGGTCGATGTCCGGGAGCGGTCCCTCCGGGTCGTACGAGGACAGGTCCCGGTTCCAGACGAACTCCAGGTGCTTGAGGGCGGTGGCGCCACTGACCTGCTGGCGGCGCACCTCCTTCGCCAGTTCCTCGGCCTCGGCGTCGGTGTCGCCCAGCGCGAAGGTGGCCGCTGGCAGGATCAGCAGGTCACCATGGCCGCGGCCGTGCTTCGCGAGGCGGTTCTTGACGTCCGTGTAGAAGGCCTGGCCCTCCTTCAGGGCGGCGTACCGGCTGAAGATGGCGTCGGCGGCGGAGGCGGCGAACTCGCGGCCCTCCTCGGAGTCGCCCGCCTGGAAGATCACCGGGCGGCCCTGCGGGGAGCGCGGGACGTTGAACTGGCCGTGGATGTCGAAGTGTTGGCCGGTGTGGACGAAGGCGCCGGCCTTCGCGTCGCGCAGGAAGGTGCCGGTCTCCTGGTCGGCCACGATCTCGTCGCCGTGCCAGGAGTCGAAGAGCTCGGTCGCCGTGGCGAGGAACTCCTTGGCGCGGGAGTACCGCTCGTCCTGCGGGAGGAAGCCGCCGCGGCGGAAGTTCTCACCGGTGAAGGCGTCCCAGGAGGTGACCACGTTCCAGGCGGAGCGGCCGCCGGAGAGGTGGTCGAGGCTGGCGAACTGGCGGGCCACCTCGTAGGGCTCGTTGAAGGTGGAGTTGATGGTGCCGGTCAGGCCGAGGTGCTCGGTGACGGCGGCGAGCGCGGCGAGGACCGTGAAGGTGTCGGGGCGTCCGACGACGTCCAAGTCGTATATCTTCCCGCCCTGTTCGCGGAGCCTGAGGCCTTCGGCGAGGAACAGGAAGTCGAACTTGGCGCGCTCGGCGGTCCGCGCGAAGTGGGCGAAGGAGCTGAACTCGATGTGGCTGCCGGCCTCGGGGTCGCTCCACACGGTGGTGTTGTTGACGCCCGGGAAGTGGGCGGCCAGATGGATCTGCTTCAGCGGCTTGGTCATGGCTTCTGCGTCCTTCGCGTCTCAGGCGGCGGCGTAGCGGTTGGCGGGGCGGGCGAGGCCCAGCAGTCCGCGCAGGGTGTCGGCCTCGTAGGCCTGCCGGAAGGCGTCTCGGCGCTGGAGTTCGGGGACCAGGCCGCGGGTGATGGCCGGCAGGTCGTGGCCGAGGACGGCGGGCCGCAGCCGGAACCCGGTCAGGCCGGCCGCCTGCAACTCCTGGAGCAGATCGGCGAGTTGGGCGGGGGTACCGGCGAAGATGCGCGCGTCGCTCTCGTACGGCTCCCCCGCCGCCTCGTCGAGGCGCTCCCGGCGGGCCGTGGCCGCCGCGGGGTCGTCGTCGAGGAAGACCACCAGGTCGCCGAAGACGTGCAGAGGCTCCTGAGCGCGGCCCGCCGTCCCCTGCTCGGCGCGGATCTCCGCGACGATCTCGCGGGCGTGCTCGGCGTCGCGCGGCGTCACGTAACCGACGTCGGCCTGGCGGGCCACCAGCCGGTAGGGCACGGTCTGGTGGGCGAGGGCCGTGACGAGGGGCTGGCCCTGCGGCGGGCGCGGGGTGATGGACGGGCCCTTGACGCTGAAGTGGCGGCCCTCGAAGTCGATGTAGTGGAGCTTGTCGCGGTCGATGAAACGGCCGGTGGCGGCGTCCCTGATCTCGGCGTCGTCCTCCCAGCTGTCCCAGAGCCGGCGGACGACCTCGACGTAGTCGGCGGCCTCGTCGAAGAGGTCGGTCACCACCGGGCTGTCGTAGGCCTCGATGCGCGGGATCGTGCGGCGGCCGAAGTGGTCGGCCTCGTGGGGGCGGGCGGTGATCTGGACGCGGACGCCCGCGCGGCCGGTGCTCACGTAGTCCAGCGTGGCGATCGCCTTGGAGAGGTGGAACGGCTCGGTGTGGGTGACGACCGCGGTCGGGACCAGGCCGATGTGCCGGGTCAGCGGCGCGATGCGGGCGGCGAGGAGCACGGCGTCGACGCGGCCGCGGACCTGGTCGGTGCGGTCGTCCGGCGCCAGGTGGTGGGAGGACTGGAGGCCGAGGCCGTCCTCGAACGTGACGAAGTCGAGCAGTCCGCGCTCGGCCTCGGCGACCAGGTCGGCCCAGTAGGCGGCGGTGAACAGCTCCCGGGGGCGGGCGACCGGCTCACGCCAGGAGGCGGGGTGCCAGCCGGTGCCGTCGAGGGCGACTGCGAGATGCAACGGGGATGAAGGGGACACGAGGGGTGCCTTCCTGGAGGTCCGTACGAGAACACCGGCCCGGGCACAGGGCGCGCGGGGCACAGCGGGGTGAAAACGGGTCAGGGGCGACAGAGAGCGCCGGCGACGCGCTGGAGGTCGATGTGCAGGCGGAGGTAGGGGATACACACGTCCCCGCCTCCCGTTCTGCCGGCGCGCGCCTCGTCGTGACTCACAACGCCCGCGCCCCGGCGTCTGTTCCTGGGGTGCGCACCTGAAGGATGGTCGTGCGGCGGCGCAGGGTGAAGCCGAGCGACTCGTAGAGCCGGATCGCGGTGGTGTTGTGGGCGGCGGCGTGCAGGAACGGGGTCTCGCCGCGTTCCCTGATGCCCGCGGCCACCGCGCGGACCAGCCGGGTTCCCAGGCCCCGGCCGCGGTGCGCCGGGTCGGTGCACACGGCGCTGATCTCGGTCCAGCCGGGCAGGTGGAGCCGCTCTCCGGCCAGGGCGATCAGCCGGCCGCGGTGCCGGATGCCGAGGTAGGTGCCGAGGTGGACGGTGCGGGCGAGGTAGGGGCCGGGTCGGGTGCGGGCGACGAGGTCCAGGATGTCGGGGACGTCGTCGGGGCCGAGCCGTACGGCCTCGGGGTCGGGTTCGGCCCGCAGACGGGTGTCGACGAGCTGGACGCCCTGGCCGCCGCCGACGACGTCCCAGCCGTCGGGGACGCCGTCGACTCCCTTGATACGGGCGGTGGTTGCCGGGCCGAGCAGCCGGTGCAGGTCGGCCCAGGCGGCCAGGTCGGCCGGGTCGGCGAGCGCGGCGAACGCGTACATGTCCGCCGGGTAGCGCGCAGCCCGGCCGATCCGTTCGGCGAACCCGGCGTGCGGGCCGTCGAGCGCGGCCCACACGGGGTTGTCCAGCAGGCGGGTGCCCAGGGCGGTCTGGTGGACCACGATGGCCTTTCCGGGGAAGCGGTCAGGAGTTGGTCAGCGGCAGGCCGGGCGGGTTGATCTCGGACTTGGCGACAGCCTCGCCGGAGAGGTTCCAGGCCTTGAGCCACTTCGCGTACTGCCCGTTGTCGATCAGGTAGTTGATCGCAGCGGCCAGCGGCTTGGCGAGGCCGCTGTCCTTCTTGGCGGTCGCGGCGATCAGGCCCTGGAGGGTCTCACCGGCACCGGAGAACTGGCCCGCGATACGGGTCGCCTGGGGCGTCTTCGCGGTCTGCGTGGTGTGGTACGAGAGGTTGGGGCTGGGGCCGAAGTAGGCGTCGATCTTGCCGCTGTTGAGGGCCAGGTAGAGGCTGTTGGTCTCCTGGAAGTACTTGACCGTGAGCTTCTTGCCCTCCTTCTCCAGCTTCGCCTTCCACTCCAGGAGGATCTTCTCCTGGTTGGTGCCGTTGCCGACGGAGACGGTCTTGCCGGCGAGGTTCTCGTAGTTGTTGTCGAAGTTCCAGGTGTTGTCCTTCTTCACCTCGAAGGCGAGGTCGTCCTTGCGGTAGGAGGCGAACTCGTACTTCTGCTTGCGCTCCTCGGTGTCGGTGACGTTGGAGAACGCCACGTTCACCTTGCCGCTGTCGAGGCCGATGAAGAGGTTCTCCCACGTGGAGCGCTGCACCTCGGCCTTGACGCCGAGGACGGCGGAGACCAGACGGGCGAGGTCGATCTCGGAGCCGGTGAGGGTCTTCTGGTCGCTGCCGATGAAGCCGAGCGGCGGGGCCCCGGAGGGCAGGGTGCCGGAGCCGATGACCAGCTTGCCGCTCTTCTTGATGTCGGCGGGGAGCAGTGCGCTGATGGACTTCACCTCGCCGACCTTCAGCGCGGTCTCGGTGGCCGCGCCGTTGGACAGCCGGCCCACGGTCACCGTGCCTGCCGCGTCGTTGGTCTGGGTGGCGGCGTCGCTGTCGCCCCCGCAGGCGGCGAGCCCGGTGGCGAGGGTGGCGACGGCGGTGGCCGCGGTGATGCCTCGTATCAGGCTGCGTCGGGTGAGGTGCGTGCGCATGGCTGTCCTTGTCGTGTGAGTGAGAGGTGAAACGGGAGGAGAAAAGAGAGGGCGGTCAGAGGACCTTGCTGAGGAAGTCCCGGGTCCGCTCGTGCTGCGGCTTGTCCAGCACTTCGGAGGGCGGGCCCTGTTCGACGATCTTTCCGCCGTCGATGAAGACGACCCGGTCGGCGATCTCACGGGCGAACCCGATCTCATGGGTGACGATCACCAGCGTGGTGCCGCTCTTCGCCAAGTCCTTGATGACGGCGAGGACTTCACCGACGAGTTCCGGGTCCAGGGCGGAGGTGGGTTCGTCGAAGAGGATGACGCCGGGCCGCAGCGCGAGGGCGCGGGCGATGGCGACGCGCTGCTGCTGTCCGCCGGACAGCTGCCGCGGGTAGGCGGACTCCTTGTCGGCGAGGCCGACCCGGTCCAGGAGTTCGCGGGCGAGTTTCTGGGCCTCGTCCCGGTCGAGCTTGCCGGTCGCGACCGGGGCCGCGGCGACGTTCTCCAGCACGGTCAGATGCGGGAAGAGGTTGAAGTTCTGGAAGACGAACCCGATGTTGCTGCGCTGGGCGAGGATGGCCCGCTCGCTGAGCTCCTTGAGGTGGTCGCCCTGCTTGCGTACGCCGATGAGCTCGCCGTTGACGCTGACGTACCCGATCTCGGGCTTCTCCAGGTGGTTGACGACCCGGAGCAGGGTGGACTTGCCGGAGCCGGAGGGACCGAGGATGACGGTGACCTCGCCGGCCCTGACGGTCAGGTCGACGCCGTCCAGGACCCGGTGGGCGCCGTACCACTTGTGCACGTCGTGGACCTCGACGGCGGCCGGCACGATCTGGAGGGTCTCGGTGCTCATATCGCGGTCTCCCTGCGGATGCGGGCGCGCAGGTCGCTGACTCCGGTGCGCAGCTTCTGGAGCGGGGTGGGCGGCAGGCTGCGGGTGGCGCCCCGGGCGAAGTACCGCTCGACGTAGAACTGGACGACGGAGACGACGGTGGTCAGGATCAGGTACCAGACCGTGACGACCAGCAGCAGCGGCACGATGTCGCCGGGGTAGGTGGCGCCCATCGTCTGGGCCGCGCCGAAGAGGTCCAGCAGCGACACGTAGAAGACCAGCGAGGTGGCCTTGACCAGGTCGATCAGCTGGTTGACGTAGTTCGGCGTGATGGAGCGCAGGGCCTGCGGGAAGACGACCTTGCGGAACTGGTAGCCCTTGGGCAGTCCGAGTGCGGCGGCGGCTTCGTGCTGGCCCTGGTCGACGGAGAGGATGCCACCGCGCACCGCCTCGGCGGCGTACGCCGCCTGGTTCAGGCTCAGGCCGACGACGGCGACCACGATGTCGGTGGCGAGCCGGGACTCGTCGAAGGTGAAGAAGGCCGGTCCGAAGGGGACGCCCACGCTGAGGGTCTGGTACAGCGCGCTGAAGTTGTAGAGGAAGAGCAGGATGACGATCAGCGGGATGGAGCGGAACGTCCAGATGTAGACCCAGCTGACCGCCCGCAGGACGGGGCTCTTGGAGAGCCGGGCCAGGGCGAGCAGGACGCCGCCGAGGAGACCCAGCACCGCGCTGTAGGCGGTGACTTCGAGCGTGACGACCAGTCCGTCGAGGATCGTCGGCCGCAGGAACCAGTAGCCGAAGCGGTCCCACTGGTAGAAGGGGTTGGTCACCAGGCCGTGCACGAACTGGGCCGCGAGGACCAGGACGACGGCGGTGGCGATCCACCGGCCGGGGCGGCGCAGGGGCAGAACGCGCTGGGCCGCGAAGGGCTTTGACGGGGCGTCGGACGCGGGCGGCGGTGCATCGGTGAGAGACACGGCGGCGCCTGGGGGTTCGCTCATGGAGGGGCTCCGGCGGGAGTCGATTCCCCGGGTACGGCGAACGCGGCGGGTCACGGCCGTAAGGGGCGTGACTCACGAGGACGTACGGGCACCGGGGCTTGGTGGACAACGGCACACCGCGAGGGCGGTGTTCGTCTTCGGGGCGGGGCTGCGGAGGTGGAGAGTCAGCCCCGACAGCGGGCACGGCCCGGTGCGGTACACAGTGCGCTGTTCACGCGGAGCAGATCGACGGCCCGGTCGGCGACGAGCAGGTCCACGTACGGCAGTACGCAGCCGTGGGAGCGGCGCGGGGCCGTCCTGGGAGCTGCGTACATGTCCGTCACCGTGTTCTTCCGGCCCGTCGGGGCCCTCGCGCTTACCGATATGTCGTCGGTCCGGTCGTCACCTGGGGCACCCCACCGCGGAGCGAGGGTTGCCGGTCAGCTAGCCAGGGCTTGTCGCTGACGCTCATGACCGTTCTGGGGCGTAAGTAAAGACATGCGCCCGAACGGATGTCAACGCCGTTCCACCACGTGGGCGGTGTGCGCGGCCCAGTCCAGGATCTGTACGGCGGATCCGGCGGCCTCCAGGCCACGACAGCGGGCGTGGTGGCGGCGGGCGACGCCGTCGAGGTCGAGATGGGCGCCGAAGGCGGGATGGGCGGCCAACCGGCGGGCGTACGCCCACAGTTCGGGATGGTCGGCGATCCGCTGCACGGCGGAGGCGTCCAGGTGATGGCGGTGCACGGTGTCGAGTTGGACGAGCGTGACCCACAACTCGACGTCGGCCGCGGTGATCTGATCGCGGATCAGGTACTCGCGTCCGACGAGCCAGCGCTCCAGGGAACCGAGGGTCTCCAGCAGCTTGTCGAGCGCCGCCGGGTCGCCGCCGGCCGTTCCGGCGAGCTGTGCGGCCCGCTCGATGCCGTCGGCGCACAGCCGCTCGACGGCCTCGCTCTCCGACTCCGAGCCGCACGGGTACAGCGCCGCACGGCCGCCGCCGAAGTGCCGGGCCAGGTCGCGGGTGATGTCCGGGGCGTGGGTGCTGACGATGCGGCCCGACCAGTCGTCACTGAGGACCGGTCCGGCGGCCGCTCCGGTGTAGTGGTGCGCGCTCGCCTCGTACAGCGGGCGCAATGCGGAGTGTCCGCCGTCGGGGCAGTCGGGGACGGCGTCCAGGAAGGTCACGGGGCAGGCCTGGGCGAGGCCGAGCAGGCTGTGCACGACGGCGATGCGCAGGCCGTCGGGACATGCGGTCGACAGATGGAGCCGGTAGCGGCGCGGCACGGCGTAGTGCCCGCTGCGCGCGTCCCGGCCGATCCGGCCCCGGAACGCGGGGGTGGGCTGCGTGGTCGGGACGGGGGCGAGCGGTGTGACGGACATGGATCTCCCCGGGGGTGGGCGCGCGGACGTACGCGCGGCGGAAGCGACGTCGGGCCAGAAGGAGGGGGGCGTACCGGTGCCCGGTGGCAGGGCGGACGCGACAGGGAAGAGCGACCTGGTCAGCCGCGGGCGCGGATGGCGCTGCAGACGCGCTGGAGGTCGATGTGCCGGCGGGAGGTGAGAAGAGGCGACGGCCGAGACGTACGGCTCACGCGGCCGTCGGCCGATTCAAGGCGCCTCATGTTTCCCTACCTGTTCACTAGGATTCCCATCTGGAGTGTCGATCGGCCGTCGCGCGGCGTCAAGAGGGCGTCCACAGGCCGGTCACGGACCGGTGAAGGCCCCGTCCGGAGGCGCCCGGCGTTCCCGTACGCTGACGCCCCATGGAACTGGTCTTCACCGGTCGGGTGATCGAATGGCGCGGCCCGGCGCCGTACTACTTCCTCCCGGTGCCGGACGAGGAGTCCGCAGACATCCGTGAGGTGGCGACGGCGGCCTCGTACGGCTGGGGGGTGATCCCGGTCGAGGCGAGCATCGGCGGGACCGCCTTCACCACGTCGCTCTTCCCCAAGGACGGCCGCTATCTGCTGCCGCTCAAGGCCGCCGTGCGCAAGCCCCGGGGTCTGACGACCGACGCCGACGTGACCGTCCGGATGACCGTCCTCCTGTGACTCCCGAACGCCTCATGCCGGGTCGGCTCAGGCGACGGCTTCGGCCAGCAGGTCGATCTGGTCCAGTCCCGATCCGGTCGGTACGAAGATGAGCTCGTCGCAGCCGGCCGCCTCGAACGCGGCGACGTACTGCGTGACCATCTCCGGGGTCACCGCCGCGCTCCCCGCGATCTGCTGGGCGACGTCGCCGAGGAAGCCGTAGTAGTCGAGGAGGTAGCCGTCCGCCTGTGCGCGGGCGTCGGGGCCCAGGGCGAAGTAGGCCAGGGACAGCTTGCGCGGCGAGCCCGCCCGGCCCGCCTTCTGCCAGGCCGCGTCGACGCCGGCCGCCGCCTCGGCGAACATGTCCGGCGTGCCGCCGCCCATGATCCAGCCGTCGCCGAACTCGGCGACCCTGCGGAAACTGGCCTCGTTGCCGCCGCCGAGGATCAGTTCGGGACCGCCCTCGCGCACCGGCCGCGGCCCGATCGCCCCGGCGAACCCACGCTCCTCCCCCGCCCACACCCGCTTCAGCTCACCGAGCTGCTCCTCGAACCGGCGCCCCCGGCCCTTGGTGGACAGACCACTGGCCTCGTAGTCGTCGTCGCGTCCGCCCAGTCCGAGGCCGAGGACGAACCGGCCCCCCGATATGCGCTCCAGCGAGGCCGCCTGCTTCGCGAGCAGCGCGGTGTTCGTGTACAGGGGCGTGAGCAGCACGCTGGTCGTCAGCCGGATGCGGCTGGTCACCGCGGCGGCGGCGGTGAGGGCGATCAGCTCCTCGTAACCGCCGTACACCAGGCGCCCGATGGTGCCGAGGGTGCTGAACCCGGCGCCTTCCGCGCGCTTCGCCCAGTCGAGGAGGGTCCGTGCCTCGGTGCCGGGCACCGTGTTGGGAAGGCCGATTCCGATGTCCATCTGCGCTCCGTTCCGTGCATAGGGAACACACAGTCGCCGCCATCATGCCTCCGGTCGGGGTGATTCGACCGAGCGGGGTCGGCAAGTGGTCGGCAACTCCCTTTCCTCAAGGCTTACTTCACCCCTTGACGGAACTGGTCCAGACCTTTAGGTTCCGGGTCAGCAACGGGGCAGCAGACCCCCGTGTGACGCCCGCTCACCCCCCGACACCCCCCTCAGGAGCGTCCCCGCCATGCCCTTCTCCCTTCGCGCGGCCCGACTCCCGGTCCTCGCCGCGCTGTTCGCCGTCCTCACCGCACTGCTGACCGTGACCCCGGCGCACGCCGCGAGCGGCTCGATATCCGGGCTCGCCGGCAAGTGCGTCGACGTGGCGGGCGCGAGTGCCGCGAACGGCACCGCCGTACAGCTCTACGACTGCAACGGCACCGGCGCCCAGATCTGGTCCAACTCCGGTGACGGCACGCTCCGGGCGCTCGGCAAGTGTCTGGACGTCGTCGACCGCAGCACCGCCGACGGGGCCGCCGTCCAGCTGTGGGACTGCAACGGCGGCGCCAACCAGCAGTGGGTGGTGAGCGCGGCCCGCGACATCGTCAACCCGGCCGCGAACAAGTGCCTGGACGTCCGCGACAACAACAGCGCCAACGGCACCCGGCTGCAGATCTGGACCTGCGCCGGGACGGCCAACCAGAAGTGGAACGCGCCCGCGAGCGGCGGGGGCGGCACCCCGTCCGGGTTCGTGGTGTCCGAGGCGCAGTTCAACCAGATGTTCCCGAACCGGAATTCGTTCTACACCTACAGCGGGCTGGTCGCGGCGCTGAGCTCCTACCCCGGGTTCGCGAACACCGGCAGCGACACCGTGAAGAGGCAGGAGGCCGCCGCCTTCCTCGCCAACGTCAACCACGAGACCGGCGGCCTCGTGTACGTCGTCGAGCAGAACACCGCCAACTACCCCCACTACTGCGACTGGAACCAGTCGTACGGCTGCCCGGCCGGCCAGGCCGCCTACTACGGTCGCGGCCCCATCCAGCTCAGCTGGAACTTCAACTACAAGGCGGCCGGGGACGCGTTGGGCCTCGACCTGCTCAACAACCCCTGGCTGGTGCAGAACGACGCGTCCGTGGCCTGGAGGACCGGCCTGTGGTACTGGAACACCCAGTCCGGCCCCGGCACCATGACCCCGCACAACGCCATGGTCAACCAGGCCGGCTTCGGCCAGACGATCCGCTCCATCAACGGCTCCCTGGAGTGCGACGGCAGGAACCCGGCGCAGGTGCAGAGCCGCGTCGACGCCTACAACCGGTTCACCTCGATCCTCGGCGTCGCGCCGGGCGGCAACCTCTACTGCTGACAAGGAGCCGTCGTCATGCCCAAGTCGAGACCGCTCGCCACGGCGCTGCTCGCCGCCCTGGCCCTCGTCGTGACCGTCCCCACGTCCGCCCACGCGAACGTCCTCACCCTGCTCCCGCAGAACGCCGACGGCCTGGAGCAGACCTTCTCCCCGGCCTACGACTACGACGGCGACGGCTGCTACGCGACCGCCGCGATCGGCGCCGACGGCACCCTCAACCCCGGTCTGAAGCTGGGCGGCGACGTCAACGGCCACTGCCACGACTACGCCCAGCTCGCCAACGCCAACACCTACTCGCGCGCGAAGTGCAACAACGGCTGGTGCGCGGTGATGTACGCCAGCTACTTCGAGAAGGACCAGGCCACCCTCGGCCCGGCGGCCATCGGGCACCGGCACGACTGGGAACACGTCGTGGTGTGGATCAGCGGGGACCAGGTCCAGTACGTGTCCGTGTCCCAGCACAGCGGGTACCAGGTGGCCGCGCGCTCGTCGGTCCGCTTCGACGGCACGCACCCGAAGATCGTCTACCACAAGGACGGTGTGTCCACCCACTGCTTCCGCTTCGCCAACGGCAATGACGAGCCGCCGGAGAACGCCACGGGCGGCTGGTTCTTCCCCCGCCTCGTCGGGTGGAACGGCTACCCGGCCGGCTACCGCGACAAGCTCCTGGGCGCGGACTTCGGCTCGGCCACCCTCAAGATCGACGACGGGGACTTCCAGTACGCCCTCGGCATCTCCAAGCCGTCCGGCATCCCCTTCGACCCGAACGCCTGAGAGCGGCAACGAGAGGGGCCTCGCGAGCATTCGCCCGCGAGGCCCCTCGGTCTGCCGTCGGCCGATGTCAGCGGCGTTCGGGCAGGTCCGGCTCGGCCGGCACCGTGAACGACCTCGGCTGAGCGGACGTCTTCGCCGTCGGGGCCGGCTTCTTGCCGCAGAACGCGGCCTCGAGCGTGCCGCCGAGCGCCGTGTTGGCGGACCCCTTGTTCGAGGTGTTGGCCATCGCGGAGAGGCTGCGCCGGCCGTCGCGGGTCGCGAAGGCGTAGGTGTAGTACCCCTGCACGGTGCCGGTGTGGCCGTAGATCTGCGTCCCGCAGGACAGGTCGTAGCGGCGCAGACCGAGGCCGTAGAAGCGGGTGTTGGTGGTGTCGGTCGGGGTGACGGTGGTCATGGCCTCCAGCGTCTTCGGGGACAGCAGCCTGCCCCGCATCAGCGCGGTCATGAAGGTGTTGAGATCGGCCGGGCTGGAGATGACCGCCCCGGCCGACTGCGCCCAGGAGACGGTCTGTTCCGTGGAGTCCACCAGGGGCTCGCCCTCCTCGTCCGGGTGCAGATAGCCGCGTACGTGGAGCCCCGCGATCCGGACGTCGGGGTGCACGTACGAGGTGTTGCGCAGCCCCAGCGGCTTGATGATGCGGCGCTGGTACTCCTGGGCGACCGGCTTCCCGGTGATCTTCTCGATCAGCATGCCGACGACCACGAAGTTGGTGTTGGAGTACTTGTACGCGACCCCCGGTTCGGTGGTGCGGGGCTCGCTCAGCGAGAGGTCGACCAGCTCCTGGTAGCTGAAGACCCGGTTGCGTACGGCCTCGAAGCCGGGGACGGTGTGCTCGAACATCGCGTCGGTGTAGTCGGCGAGTCCACTGCGGTGGGTCAGCAGGTGCCGCACGGTGATCCGGTCGTCGGGCAGCAGCCCGGGAAGGTACCGGTTCACCGGAGCGTCGAGCTCGATTCTGCCTTCCTGTACGAGTTGGAGCAGGACCACGCTGGAGAAGGTCTTGCTGACGCTTCCGATGCGGAAGCGGGCGCGGATGTCCATGGCGGCGCCCGAGTCCCGGTCGCGTACTCCGACGGTGCGGACCTGGACGCCCTCGGGGCCCGTGAACCGGGCCATCGCTCCCGGTGCGCCCTGGGTCATGGCGGCGTTCAGCGCGGCGACGACGCCTTCCATGTCGGGGGCGGGGGTGGTCGCGCGCGGGACGGCAGGAGCGGCGTGGGCGTTGGTGGTGGGGACGACCCCGACCGCGAGCGCGGCGATCAGGGTGGCGCCGGCGGCCAGGCGGCGGCGGTTGTTCGACGTCATGTCAGTTCCTCGGGTCAAGAAGAGCGGAGGGCGGAGCGGTCCGCCGTATCACGCGGGGTACCAGTCGTTGACGTAGCCGGCACGGCGTCGAAAGGTCATGCGGTGCCCCGTTCAGGTGCGCGGGGGCACAGCGATGGGTGCGGTTGGTCAGCCGCCACCGTCCCCCGTGGTCGGACACAGTCTGTCCACAGACAGGGGCGCGGCCCAGCATTTCGAAGAACTTCAAAGCGCGTTCCGGTCTGCGGCTTTGCCCAAGGTCTTCGAAACCTTTGCCGAAACCCGTGCGTCCCAAGAGGTGGTGGTCGTCAACGGGGGGTGTTCATGGCCCGGTTCTCCGAGTTGTGTCTGGGGCCGCTGGAGACAGTGCCGGTGTCCGTGGTGGCGCAGCCCGGCGTCACTCTGATGTCGCTCGTCGCGGATGCGCTCGGCAGTCGTTCCCAGGGGCTGCACCCCGCCTGGCGGCGCACGCTGCGCTCCGCGGTGCCCGAGGGCGCGGAGGCGGTGCTGCGGCCGCTGTTCACCCGGGAGTACTCGATGGTTCCCGACTGCCTCACGCCGACGGCACCGCTGTGGGAGACCGATCTCTCCGTCCAGCTCGAGCGCCTGGCCGACGTCCCGCCCGCACAGCTGTTGCAGGAGCTGGAGGCGGACTTCGGGGGGACGGTCCCCCGGCAGTGGCAGTCGGTCGTCGACCGGCCGAAAGCCTTCATCCATGCGTACGGCGCCATTCTCGGCGCCGTGTGGGAGGCCTTCGGACCGATCTGGACGCGGGCCGGTTCCCTGCTGGCCCAGGAGACCGAACGGGTGGGGGTGGCGGTCGTCAGCAACGCGCTGCCGCTCGTCCTCGCCGGGCTCGGGCCCAAGATCCGCTTCGCCGGGGAGACGCTGTACGTGCCCGATCCGCACCCCGAGACGTTCGAGCGGGGTACCCGCCGTGTGGTGCTGGTGCCGATCGTGTCGGGCTACGGCGCCTCGGTGTTCAGCTTCGACCGTTCCGACGCCGTCTGGTTCGGCTATCCCGTGCCCGGCCTGGACACGCTGTGGACCGCCCGGGAAGCCACCGTCGCCAGAGACCGGCTCAAGCTCGTGGTGGGGGCGCTCAGGGCCGGCATCCTGCGCGAGCTGGCGCGCCCGTGCACCATGGGCTCCCTGGCCGCCGCACTCGACTGCACGCCGGCGACCGTGACCTACCACTGCGGTCAGCTGGAGGCGGCCGGGCTCATCACCCGCGAGCGACAGGGACAGCACGTGGTGGCGCGGCACACGGCATCGGGCGGGGCGCTGGTCACCTTGCTGTCGGGGTGAGCTCACAGCCGGATCCCTTCCGCCACCCTGACATCCGTCAGGACCGCCCGCCCCCTTCCCCTTTCTAGGGTTCGAGTCGTCTTCCAGGTCCCGGCGGTATCGCGGGGCACCCTCCACCGAAAGGAAGAGACGGCTCCCATGCGCCCGCTCCGCTCCACTCTCGCCACGGCCGCCGCCTTGACCGTGGTCACCACCGGCGTCCTCGTCGCTCAACCGGCGCAGCCCGCCCACGCCTCGGCCTCGGACTGCGAAGGCGGCGCACATGGCTTCCGCGACCACCCCGACGACGCCGAGGGCGACACCGACAAGCCCGCCGACTTCAGCCTGGGCAGTGTCCGCATCACGCTGGAGAAGGGCTCCGCTCGGCCGGGCAGGGCCTGACCACACCGTTCCGCCGCACCAGCACCGACCCGCAGTACCAGTTCCGCGTCTGCGGATCGCTGAAGTCGGACGGCGTGATCCGCTGCTCCAACTGGTGGTAGAGCCCGCCCGCCGTTCCCGCTTCCCCGCGTTCACCCGAAAGGCATGACCATGCGCAGGATCCTGCGCGGCGCCGCCGCGCTCGCTTTCACCGCCGCCGCCGTTCTCACCGGCGCCTCCCAGGCCCAGGCCGAGGGCGGCACATGGGACGGCTGCCCCTACGGCGCCGTCTGCATCTACCCGCAGAACGTGACCCCGGTCAACAACCCGCACCCGAGCCACATCTTCTACTCCTACGGCTTCCACCCCATCTACAACCAGTACGGCAACCACTGGGTCTTCAACAACCAGTACGACGGCGCCCTCGTCGAGCTGTGCAAGTCCGTCAACACGGACTGCCACGAGTCCATCCCTCCGCAGGAGGGCTGGTACGTCGACCTCACGCCGATCAACTCGCTCAACCTCAGGGAGCACTACCTGTGAGGCCCCGAGTTCTCGCTGCCGCCGCCGCGCTGCTGCTGATCGGCGGTGCGGCGGGCTCCGCCGCCGCGGGCACCCCGGCCGGACAGCCGGCCCGTACCGCCGCCGCGTCCGCCGAGGTACCCGCCGGGGTCAGCGCCGGGGTCGCCGTCTTCGACCGGCAGACCGGTACCTTCACCGAGCAGCTCAACACGAGCACCCGCTTCCGGTCCGCCTCGGTCGTCAAGCTGCTGCTGGCCCTGGACTACCTGTGGAACCGGGGCCCCGACTACTCCGTCCCGGCCGCCGACCGGGCGTGGCTGGAGCCGATGCTGCGCGCCAGCGACGACGACGCGGCCAGCACCTACTGGTCGGACCACGGCGGTACGGCGATCATCACCCGCATGGTCAGCCGCCTCGGCCTCAAGGACACGGCACCGCCGCCCACCGGGTACGAGGGCTACTGGGGCTACACCGCGCTCTCCGCCCGCGACACGGTGACGATCTACCGCTACCTCCTGGACTCGGCGCCCGGCCCCGTGCGCGACTTCGTGATGGGCAACCTGCGTCAGTCCACCCGGTGCGCCTCGGACGGGTTCGACCAGCACTTCGGTGTCGCCGGGGCGTTCGACAGGCAGTGGGCGGTGAAGCAGGGCTGGTCGGGATCGTCGTACGAGAAGGGCACCTGCGGCCCGACGCGCACCGCGCGCGCGACCGTGGCGCGTGCAGGGAGTCCGGCCGCCGACGTGGATCTGACACGGCCCGCGCTGCACAGCACGGGCACCGTGGGCGCCGGTGACCGGTCCATCGTGGCCGTGTTCACCCTGCATCCCGTCGGCACCTCGTACGGGAAGGCGTACACGGACATCGGCCGGCTGACCCGCTCCCTGAACGTCCCCGGAGCCACGCGGCCCGCGGGATGGTGGTACGGCACGTGGAGCGACCATGTGAACGTCCGCCCCGACCCCGGCACGGGCAACACACGGATCACCCAACTCCCCGCGGGCGTCGAGGTGTTGGTGGGCTGCCAGGCCAGGGGCGAGGTGGTGAACGTACCGCCTTACACCAACGAATGGTGGGCGTACCTCCCCCAGTACAACGGCTGGATCTCCAACATCTACATCAACTCGCCCGACAACAAGATGCCGGACGTCAAGGACTGCTGAACGGCCCTGGGCGAAAGCTCCGCCACCTCACCCTCCGTAGTCGGCGAGGTAGCGGAGCACCTTCTTGACGTGGGGCCTGACCTGTTCGGGGACGCCGCGCTCCGTGATGACCGTGCGGTCGCTCGTGCGGTAGCCGGCCGCCATCAGCGCGGGAAGGTCCTTGGCGGGCAGGTCGGCCTTCTTGAACTGCTGGTCGAGCCAGCACACGTACAGCGACATCGTGGAGATCGCGTCCGGTGCCGACATGTAGTCCTTGTCCCCGTCGCCGTCGCCGTCGACCGCCCAGGCCCGGAACACCGAGGGCGTCCACATGGCGATGCCGAACTCCTCGGTCTCCGGGCGGGACGCGTTCACGTCGAAACCGCTCTCCGCCTTGAGCATGGCGGCGAGGAACGCGGGCGTGACCTCCGCGTCGGTGCAGCGGTGGGCGGCCTTCACGATGACCGGTCGCAGTGCCTCGGGTACGTCGGAGTCCTCCGGGATCTCCCCAGCGGCCGGGCTGTGCGTGACGATGATGGCTGGTGCACCCCGCCCCGGGTCTTCATCGTCGTCTCCCTCGCCTCCGCCGCCCCCGAGCAGCGCGGCCCCGCCGATGGCGGCGGCCGAGACCGCGGCGAGCGCCACGGCGGCGACCGGCAGCAGGCGACGCCGGCCACGCGGGCTCGCCAGCTGTTCGATCCGGGCGGACAGGCTCTCGGCGGTGTGCCGCAGGCGGCCCGCGTGATCGGGCGCCAGACAGTCCTCGACGATCCGGCGCCAGTTGTCGTCGAGCCCGGCGTCCAGACGCAGCGGCGCGGTGCCCCGGGCGTAGGCCTGCGCGGCGAGCGAGCGGGCGCGGGCGGTGGCGCCGGGGAACGGGTGGAGGCCACCGGTGAGCACCTGGTGGGCCAGGATGCCGAAGGCCCAGATGTCGGCGGTCGGCCGCACCATCGTCCCCTCCGCCCCGGTGCGCTGGGACCACCACTCGGGCGGCACATGGTCGAGCGTGCCGAGCGGCGGCACGTAGGCGTGGGTGCCCTCCAGTTCGGTGGCCAGGCCGAAGTCGGCGAGCCAGACCGCTTCGTCCGCGCCCAGCAGCACGTTGGCGGGTTTGAGGTCGCCATGCACCCAGCCGGCGCCGTGCATATGGGCAAGTCCGGCGGCGACGCCGCGCAGGACCCGCACGGCGTCCGGGATCGGGCGGCCGGTCGCGGCAGCGTCCAGCACCTGACGCAGACTGGCCTCGGCCCGGTCCATGACGAGCGCGATGGCACCGTCCAGCGCGGGCAGGTCCGGCGCGTCCACGGTGCACACCGCGTGGGTCCGTACCAGGTGCGGGTGGTCCGCCTCGGCACTGAAACGCACCTCGCGCGCGACGAGTTCGCCGAGCGCGGCACGCTGGCCGGGTGCCAGGGCACCGGTCGGCAGCACCTTCACCGCCACGACCGTGCCGTCGGCGACCGCGCGGGCCTCGTACACGGTCCCCCAGCCGCCCGAACCGATGACGGCGTCCAACTGCCAGCCCTCGATGCGGAAACCCGCCGGCAGACGCGGCGTTTCGAGAGCGCCCTGTTCGGCGCCTGAGGAGGTCATGCGTCGCTCTTCTGCGGGGCGGGCCGTCTGTGGGACGGCAACAGGGCGAGGTGTTCCTCGCGCACCAGGCCGAAGCGCAGGGCGAGGGAGGCCAGTCGGGCGCGCTTGACGCCGGTGCGGCCGCTGCCGTCGGCTCCCGGCTCGTCGCCGAGGTCCAGGCGCAGCTTGGCGAAGGCCAGGTAGTCGATGTGGTAGTTCACCGCGGAGCGGGTCAGGCCACGACAGCTTTCCAGCGGGCGCAGTCGCTCCGCGATGTCCCCGGCGCCCGGCAGTACGCCGTCCGATGGGTCGCGCAGCCGCGGCTCGCACAGGGCCACCAGCACCAGGAAGTACTTCGCCGTCGCGTCGAGCGCGTAGGGATGCACGGTCAACTCCCCGGCGCCGGGCGAGGACTCCTCGTCCAGATAGGCGTGCTGCGGGGCGAACACCTTGAAGTCGACGGTCCCGCCCAGCGCGGGCAGGACGACCCTGGAGAACTCGAAGGGCACCGGCGCTCCGAGCCGGCCCGGCGCCACGGTGAGGTATTCGCCGGCCCCCTCCATGTTCTCGACCACATACGCGGTGTCACGGCTGAAGTTGGACAGCCGCCAGTAGTCCTCGGCCGCCTCCAGCCGTCCCGCCCGACGCGAGATCCCGGGGTCGGGCAGCACGATGGAGACTGCCCGGCCGCCGGGCGTCCCGCGCCCGAAGTCGGCCACGTCACCCGGTCCCATGTGCAGTAACTCGGGTCTGCTGATGTCCACTTCGCCCGGCCGTGACGGACCGGGCGGCTGCACAATGATCGTTTCCATACCGAACTTCCCCCGATGTGGTCGCCAGGATTGTAGGGGCGCGGGGCGCATCCCTCGGTCACAGTCGCCGCTTCGCCGCCTCGTGAGTCCGCGCCGGCTTCTGGTCAAAAGCCGCACGCGTGACATCGTTATCCACACCGGGCACCGTGAACGGACCGATTCCAGGGGTGAGAGCACGAGGCACGCCCACTAGGACGATCGGCCGATCGTCTCGGTTCCCCATGCGAAAAGGGCCCCCGCAGGCTCTCGCCCGCGAAGACCCTTCGCACCGTCGGGACGACAGGATTTGAACCTGCGACCCCTTGACCCCCAGTCAAGTGCGCTACCAAGCTGCGCCACGTCCCGGCCGCGATCGCCACGGATGTTCCGTGCGAACGCGCAGGTAAACCCTACCTCACACGCGCGGCCGGTCCGGTTGGCAGGGCGTCAGCCCCGGGTGCCGACGGTCTCCGCGGGCGCGGGGGCCGGCGCGGTGACCTGCCGCACGGCCCGGCGGACGGGGACGAGCAGCGCGGCCAGGGCCGCGGCGAGCAACAGCAGCGCCAGCAGGGTGAAGCCGTGGGTGTACCCGGACTCGTAGGGCAGACCGGACGGCTGAAGGTGTCCGGTGACCAGGACGCTGGTGACGGCGGCGCCGATGGAGCCGCCGATGGTGCGGATGTTGGCGTTCATGCCGGTCGCGGCGCCCGTCTGGTCGGCCGGGACGCTGCCCACGATCAGGTTGGCCATGGAGGCGAAGGCGAGCCCGATCCCGAGGCCGAACAGGGCGGAGACGAGGGCGACCTGCCACTGCTCGTCGTGCCACAGGGCGAGGAGACCGACGGCCGCCGCACCGAGCGCGGCGCCCGTCACCAGCAGCGTCTTCGCCCCGAACACCGGCTCCAGACGGCCGCCGAGGACACCGGAGACGAACATCGCCACCAGCATCGGCAGCATCAGGAGCCCGGCGGCGGTGACGCTCGCGCCGAAGCCGTACCCGGCCGCCGTCGGCGTCTGGACGAAGCCCGGCAGGAAGGACCACAGGGCGTACATGCCCGCGCCGAACAGCAGCGCCACGGTGTTCGTGGTCCACACGGCGGGCAGCCGCATCACCCGCAGGTCGATGAGCGGGGTCCGGGAGCGGGCCTCGGAGTACAGCCACAGCGTGAACAGCACGACGGCCAGGGCGAACAGGCCGAGGACGCGCGCCGATCCCCATCCCCAGACGGCGGCCTGGCTGAGCGGCAGCAGCAGCGCGACGAGCCACGCCGACAGCAGCCCGGCACCGAGCCAATTGACGCTGCCCTCGGCCCGGTTGGGCGACTCGGGCACATACCGTACGGCGATGAGCGTGGCGACCGCGACGACGGCGACCGGGATCCAGAACAGCCAGCGGTAGTCGAGCGCGGAGACGATCGGCCCGGCGGCGACGATGCCGACGCCACCGCCGGCGGCGATCACGGCGGACAGGTTGCTGATGCTCTTGCTCACCTCGGACGCGGCGAACTCGTCCCGGATGATGCCGAAGGACAGCGGGAACAGGGCGCCGCCGACGCCCTGGACGACCCGGGCGACGATCAGGACGCCGATGTTCGGCGCCAGCGCGGCCAGCAGACAGCCGGCTGCCACGGTCACCAGGACGGCGACGAGCGTGCGTTTCTTGCCGATCAGGTCGCCGACGCGGCCGAGGATCGGGGTGAAGATCGACGCGGACAGCAGGTACGCCGTCATCACCCAGGTCACGGTGGACTGCGAGGTGTGCAGGGCGTGCTGGACGGTCGGCAGGGCCGGCGCGATCAGCGACTGGAGCATGGCGAACACGCCGGCACCGGTCGCGAGGACCGCGAAGGTGAGGCGGGTGGAAGTGCGGGGCATGGAGAAGCCTCTCCGAGCACGAGGTGCGGCCGGAGCCTCTTGGGAGCGGTCGCGGAAAGGATGAAGGAGGCACCTCGACTGCTAAAGTGGAGGTACGCCTCCACTCTACCGGAGGCCCACCTCCGCTTCAACCCGTATCGGAGGCATACCTCCGCTTCACCTCCGGGAGGCGCCCGTGACCACCCAGTCCTTCCCCGTCACCGAGCTCGTCGCGGCGCGCCGCCCCACCCGGAAAGACGCCGCCCGCAACTACGACGCCCTGCTGGACGCGGCGCGGGAGGCGTTCGCCGAGCACGGCGCCGAGGCGGCCCTGGAGGACATCGCGCGCCGCGCGGGGGTCGGCATCGGCACGCTGTACCGGAACTTCCCGACGCGACGGCACCTTTTCGAGACGGTCTACGCGGACGAGGTCAACGCGCTGTGCCGGCTGGCACTGGAGGTGGCGGACCGGGAGCCGTGGGAGGCGCTGGCGGTCTGGCTCGACCGGTTCGCGGGGTACATGGTGACCAAGCGGGCGGTGCGGGAGGCTCTCGACGGGGAGTCGGAGGTCTTCGCCGCGTGCCGTGAGTCGATGTTCGCCGCGGGGGGTCCGTTGTTCACGCGGGCCCAGGAGGCGGGCGAGGTGCGGCCGGACATGGAGTTCGGGGATCTGCTGCGGATGGTCTCGGGGATCATGGCGACGGCCTTCGAGGACGACGCGCAGCGGGATCGGGTGCTGGGGATCGCGCTGGACGGCGTACGCGTACGGAAGGACCCGGGCGCCTGAAGGCTCGGGCCCTTCGGCCGCACGAAATCCCTGGTCAGGCGACCGGTGGGGTCCCGTGTGTGTGGAACGACTCGATGGTCTTCAGGCCCCAGGCCTGCCCCTTCTTCCGCTCCTCCTCGGTCCAGGTGATCAGCGGCCAGTCGGGCGCGAGCACCAGCCGGGTGAGCGGGTTGCACAGCTCGATCCGGTTGCCGCCCGGCTCGTAGACGTAGAGGAAGAACGTCTGCTGGATGGCGTGCTTGTGCGGCCCCGTCTCGATGAACACCCCGGTGTCGATGGCGAGATCGGCCGCGCGCAGGATGTCCTCGCGGGTGTCGGTCGCGAAGGCGATGTGGTGCAGCCGCCCGGCGCTCCCGGTCCGGTCCGCGGTGTGGACGACGTCGTACGACTTGTTCGTGTACGTCAGCCAGCGCGCCGCGATCTTCCCGCTGTCCAGCCGGATCTGCTCCGTCGGCCGGGCGCCGAGGACGTTCTGCTCGAACTCGGCGTTGGCGAGGACGTCGGCGGCGAGGAAGTTGATGTGGTCGAGCCGCCGTACGCCCACACCCCGGTTCGGTTTGGCCTGCGGCTGGTTCTTCAGCGCGGGCCTGAGCTCCTCGGGCGCCCGGTAGTGCTCGCTCTCCCAGTAGAGGGCGTGCTCGTGGCCGTCCGGGTCGGTGGTGACGTAGAGCTTCCCGAGGCCGGGTTCGTCCTCGACCCAGGTGCCGGTGCCGCCGGACTCCTCGACCGCCTTGATACGGCGGTGAAGAGCCTCCTCGCTGGAGGTGCGCAGGGCGAGCCGGCCGAGGCCGGGCCGGCGGCGGGCCGTCAGGACCAGGCTGTGGTGCTCGTAGTCGTCGAAAGTCCGCAGGTAGACGGTGTCACCGTCCCGGCCGTTGACCGTCAGACCCAGGTAGTCGGTGAAGAAGGCGACGCTGGCGCCCAGGTCGGGGGTGAACAGCTGGGCGTGGCCGATGTGCGCGATGTCGCCGAGCGGCGGAGTCATCCGTGACCTCCTCGGGGTCGTGCGGCGGCCCGGGGGAAGACGGTGCCGTCGAAGATCTTGCGGGCCGTGCGCACCACGGCGGTGCGGCGGGCGGAGGGCAGACCGTCGGGGGTGGTGCCGAGGCTGCTCTCGATGTCCAGGAAGCCGGTGGGATGTTCTATGCGCATGCGGTCAACGCCGGGAGACAGCTCCGCGAGCTCCGCGCCCACCCCGCCGTCGATCCGCAGCCCGGCGGCGACACCGGCCGCGCCGAGCACGCCGATCGAGGTGTGGCAGCGGACGGGGATGAAGGTGCGGGTGCAGATCGCGCCGCCCTCGCGGGGCGGGGCGAGCAGGGTGAGCTTGGGGACGGTCGTGTCCGACACATCACCGAGCCCCATCAGCCGGCCGGCCGCCAGGCGGATCTCGCGCAGCCGGTCGGCGAGCGCCAGGTCCTCCTCCAGGTCCTTGGGTGTCTCGTAGCCGGTGACCTTCAGTTCGGCGGCGGCGATCAGCACGGTCGGCATGCCGTTGTCCACGCAGGTGACCGGGACCCCGTCGATGACGTCCCGGGCGTTGCCGGTGGGCAGCAACTGCCCGGCTCCCGCCGGGAATTCGATGACGACCGCGGCGGCTGTGCCCGGCACTCCGGAGATCCGGGCCTCGCCCGTGCAGTCGACCCGGCCGCCCGGGGTGGGGAAGGTCGCGGTGGCGAGGTCGCCGCTGTTGACCATCCGGATGCGGACGGAGGTGAAGTCCTCCCCCGCCCGGACCAGACCCCGCTCGACGGCGAACGGTCCGACGCCGGCGAGGATGTTCCCGCAGTTCTGACGGTCACTCACCTCGGGTCGGTCGACGGCGACTTGGAGGAAGAGATAGTCGACGTCGGCGTCCGGGTCGGACGAGGGCGAGACCACGGCCACCTTGCTGGTGAGCGGGTGCGCCCCGCCGAGGCCGTCGATCTGCCGGTCGTCGGGGCTGCCCATGATGCGCAGGAGCAGCTCGTCGCGGGCGGCCGGGTCGGCGGGGAGGTCGTCGGCCAGGAAGTAGGCGCCCTTGGAGGTGCCGCCGCGCATCAGCAGACAGGGCACCTCCTCGGGCACGGAGCTCACGGCCGCCCTCCTTCGTACTCGGCGTACGTCCGGTACTCGACGCCGAGCCGCTGGAGGGCCTCCCGCAACCCATAGCGGTCCAGGCCGAGTTGGCCGTCGAGGAAGGCGGCCCGGGTGGCGGCCTCCTTGGCTTCGCGGGCCGCGGACTTCTCGACCGTCTCGCGGACGCGCTCGCGCGGGACGACCACGACACCGTCGTCGTCGGCGAGGATCGCGTCGCCGGGGCGGATGACCTGGCCGTCGATCGCGATCGGTACGTTGACGGAGCCGCCGGTGGCCTTGACGGTGCCCTGCGAGGAGACGGCACGCGACCAGGCGGCGAAGCCCATGGCGCGCAGTTCCCGGGTGTCGCGGATGCCGGCGTTCATCACCACGCCCCTGACTCCGCGCTGCTGCAAGGCAGTTGCGAACAGCTCGCCGAAGAGGCCGTCCGTGCACGGGGAGGTGGTGGTGACGACCAGGAGGTCACCCTCCCCGCACTGCTCGACGGCGGCGTGGATCATGAGGTTGTCGCCGGGCCAGCTGAGCACGGTCACTGCCGTGCCCGCGACCCTTACGCCCTGCTGCACGGGCCGAATCCCCGGGCCCAGCAGGCCGGTTCGGCCCAACGCCTCGCTCACGGTCGCCACGCCATGGCCGGCCAGCGCGTCGACGTCCTTCAGCTCCGCCTTCGGCGGGTCGGTGACGATCACGCCGCTCATGCCAGCTCCTTCGCGATCTGCGGGTAGGGACGCATGTACGCCTCGGCCATGGTCCTGTGGGCCAGGCCCAGGTTCGGCCCCGCGTTGCGCTTGAGCTGGACGCCGCGGCGGACGGCGAGGTCGGTGTAGTAGTCCCACAGGTGCCGCTGGGCGCCGAGGCACTCCATGGCCTTGCGCTTGGTGTCCCACACCTCGGTGATGTCGAGGAGGACCTCGGGCCTGAAGCCGCTCATCTCGGGCTGGTGCGGCTCGAAGAAGAACACCGGCGGGGCTCCGATGATCTCGCCGGGGCCGGGGTAGCCGATGGCCTGCGCGAGGACACGGGCTTCCAGGGCCATGCGGTGGGCGGCCGGGTGGTCGCCGTTGTACGGGTCCTCGGCGGGGTGGGTGAGCACGACGTCGGGCTGGGTGTCGCGGTAGACCTCCACGAGCCGGTCCGTCAGTTCGGGGGTGACCAGCAACGGGTAGTCGCCGGCGTCGAAGAAGCGGACCTCGGCGCCGAGGGTGGCGGCGGCGCGCTCGGCCTCGTCCCGGCGTATCGCCTTGATCTCCTCCAGCTTCTTCCCCTCGCGCCACGCCTTGGCGGACTCGCCGCGCTCTCCGAAGGTCAGACAGGCGATGGTGACCTTCTCGCCGCGCGCGGCCGCGAGGGCGATGGCCCCGCCGGCCCGCCACACGAAGTCGCCGGCGTGTGCGGTGACGACGAGGCTGGACCGTGGCGGGGCGGGCGCGTTGGCCTGGGTCATTGCTGCATCTCCCTTGGTCACAGGTGGGCGCCCGCCCCGGTCCGTGGTGATCAGTCGCGCAGCGCCTCGATCACGCCGGCGAGGTGGGCACGGACGGCTGTCTCGGCCGCCTGCGGGTCCCTGGCCCTGATCGCGTCGATCATCGCCAGGTGCTCGTTCAGGGAGTGCTGCGGACGTCCGGGCCGCAGCGCCAACCGGAAGCGGTGGCGCACCAGTTGGGCGTTGAGCCGCTCCAGCAGGTCCACGGCCGTCCGCTGGCCGGAGAACTCCCGGACCTTGGTGTGGAGCTCCTGGTTGAGCTCGGAGTAGGTCACCGGCTCGCCGTCGGCGACGGCCTTGCTCATCGCCGTGCCCAGCTCGGTCAGCTCGGCGAGCTGCTCGTCACTGGCGGCGACGGCGGCCTTCGCCGCGCAGAGCCCTTCGAGGACCATCCGGCACTCGGTGATGGCGACCGCTTCCTCCACGGTCACCACCCGCACCCGGGAACCCCGGTTGCGGATCCGCTCGACGAGGCCCTGGGCCTCCAGATCGATGAGTGCGGCCCGGATGCTGGCCCGTGTCACACCGAACTGCTCGGCGAGTTCGTTCTCCACCAGCCGCTGCGCCGGTGCCATCTCACCGTGCAGGATCGCCTGCCGCAGCTGCGCGAGCGCATGCTGTTTGGCCTGCTCCCCGGTGCTCGGACGGGCTTCCTTCGGCATCGCTGCGCTCCCTGAGTGAGTGCCTGTCGAACGTAGATCTGGCCGAACAGGATTGTCAACAATTTTGTCCGCCATATTGCGTGCACCGCCTCGGGCGACACCCGCCCCACCTTCACCCCTCTCGGTACAGCGCCGTGAGCAGCTCCATCACGGCCTGTGTCGCCGGGTGCGGATCGTCCCGCCACCAGGCGAGCCGCACGGCGATCGGCTCCCCGTCACGCACCGGCCGGTAGACGACCCCGGGCCGCGGGTACTGGTTGGCCGTCGACTCGGCCGTCGTCCCCACGCACCGGCCGGTGGCGATCACGGTCAGCCAGTCGTCGACGTCGTGCGTCTCCTCGGTGGCCGGGCGGGCCTCCGGCGGCCACAGGTCGGGCGTGGTGGTGCCGGTACGGCGGTCCACCAGCAGTGTCCGCCCCGCGAGGTCGGCCATCCGCACCGACCGGCGCCGTGCCAGCGGATCGTCGGCGGCCATCGCGCACAGCCGTCGCTCCAGTCCGACGATGACCGACTCGAACCGCCGGTCGTCCAACTCCCGGCGTACGACGGCCAGATCGCACGCACCCTCAGCGAGCCCGGCGGTCGTCGAGTTGACGCGCACCAGGTGCAGGTCGGTCTCCGGACGCTCCCGGCCCCAGCGGCGCTGGAACGGCAGCGTGTGCCGCCCCAGCGCCGCCCAGGCGTAGCCGACGCGCAGATGGGCGTGGCCCGACGTGGCGTCCCGGACCAGGTCGTCGACCTCGGCGAGCACCCGGCGGGCGTGCGCGACGACCCGCACCCCGGTACCGGTCGGGGTCACCTCGCGCGAGGTGCGCCGCAACAGCCGTACCCCCAGGGAGCGTTCGAGCGAGGCCAGGGTGCGGGAGACGGCCGCCTGGGACACCCCGAGGGCGAGGGCGGCGTCGGTGAAGGTGCCCTCGTCGACGATGGCGACGAGACAGCGCAACTGCCGAAGCTCCACATCCATGACTCAAGCGTATAGATGAAGGAGCGGATGCATTTTGCGCAAGCATCCAAGGGGCCGACGATCGGCGTATGCAAGGAGCCCCCGCACGCCCCGCCGCCCCTCCCCTGCCCGCCACCGGCGCCCGGGAGCGCTCCGGTGTCTCCGTCGCCGGGGTGGCCACGATGGCCGGCAGCGGACTGTCCAACCAGGTCGGCGCCGCGATCGGTTCGCTCGCCTTCTCCGTCATCGGCCCCGTGGGAGTCGTGGCGGTGCGTCAGTACGTGGCCGCCGCCGTGCTGTTGACCGTCGGCCGGCCGAAGCTGAGGTCGTTCACCTGGCGCCAGTGGTGGCCGGTGCTGCTGCTGGCCGTGGTGTTCGGGACGATGAACCTGTCCCTCTACACGGCCGTCGACCGCGTCGGGCTGGGGCTGGCGGTGACCCTGGAGTTCCTCGGCCCGCTCGCCATCGCCCTGGCCGCCACCCGGCGCCGGGTGGACGCGTGCTGTGCGCTGCTGGCGACCGCGGGGGTCGTGACGCTGATGCGCCCGCAGCCCTCCACCGACTACCTCGGCATGGGGCTCGGGCTGCTGGCGGCCGCCTGCTGGGCGGCGTACATCCTCCTCAACCGCACCGTCGGCAGCCGGCTGCCCGGAGCGCAGGGCTCCGCGGCGGCGGCCATGGTGTCGGCGCTGATGTTCCTGCCGGTCGGGATCGTGGTCGCCGTACGCCACCCGCCGACCCTCGCGGCGGCCGGCTGCGCGGTGGCCGCCGGGGTGCTGTCCTCGGCGGTGCCCTACCTCGCCGACCTGTTCACGCTGCGGCGGGTGCCGGCCCCGGTGTTCGGCCTGTTCATGAGCGTCAATCCGGTCCTGGCGGCCGTGGTCGGGTGGGTGGTGCTCGGGCAGGGGCTGGGCGGACCGGAGTGGGCGGGGATCGCGGCCGTCGTCGGGGCGAACGCGCTCGGCATCCTCACGGCGCGGCCTCGGCCGACCTGACCGGCCCCTGCCGGAGGAGCACCCAGCCCCTCGGAACAGGGGCCCTTCATGCCCTACGTCCGCCCCGGCGCCTCTCCCTCGAACGCCGCCCGCAGCAGCGCCAGCACACCGTCCGCCGTGACCTCCCTCGGGTTGGGGTACGCCTGACCCACCACCTGCTCGGCCGCCACCCCCAAGTCGCCCTCTTTCAGGCCCAGTTCCGCGAGTGAGCGCGGCGCGCCCAGGTCTCCGGCCAGTCGCCACAGGGCCGTTGGGGCGTCGGACGAGGTGTCCAGGGCGCGGGCGACGGCGGCCGCCGCCTCGGGGGCCGCGGGGGCGTTGTACGCCAGGGCGTACGGCAGGACCACGGTGTGGGTCTCGGCGTGGGGCAGGCCGAAGGTGCCGCCGAGGACATGGCAGAGCTTGTGGTGCAGGCCCATGGTGGTGGCGCCCGGGCAGGAGCCGCAGAGCCAGGCACCGTAGAGGGCGCGGCTACGGGCGTCCAAGTTCCGAGGGTCTGCGGCCAGTTGGCGCAGCGCACCCGCCATGGCCCGTACGCCCTCCTCGGCGGTCAGCGCGATCAGGGGTGAGGTGTCGGGGGCGTACAGGGCCTCGACGGCGTGGGCGATGGCGTTGACACCGCTGGTGACGGAGAGCGGGACGGGGAGGGAGAGGGTGAGCTCGGGGTCGTAGACGATGCTGCGGGGCAGGACGGACGGGTCGCGGCCGGTGCGTTTGGCGCCGTGTTCGGTAAGGCCCCACACCGCAGTCGCCTCCGAGCCGGAGTACGTGGAGGGGACGGCGATCAGCGGCAGGCCGGTGCGCAGCGCGATGGCCTTGCCGAGGCCGATCGACGAACCGCCGCCGACCGCCACACAGCCGTCCGCGTCCGCTGCCCGGGCCACCTCCACCGCGCGGTCGGCGACTTCGACGGGGACATGCATCCTGGCCCCGGTGTGCAGGCCCGCGCAGGCCGCGCCCAGGGAGTCGGCGACCGCCTGCGCGGTGTCGGCTCCGTGCGTGCCCGAGACCACCAACAGCCTTCGCAGGCCGAGCCGTTGGGCCTCCCCCGCGGTCGCCGTCGTCGCGGCACCGGGGCGGAAGACGACCCGCATGGGCGGCGTCTCGTGGGTAAAGGCGGCGAGGGGGTTCACGCGCGCTCCAGTACGAGGTCGATGTGCGCGTGCCGGAAGGGGTTCGGCACCCCCAACTCCCCGGCCAGGGACGGGTCGTCGGTCGGGGTGAAGTCGCGGACGAGGCTCTGCTTGACGGCGAACACCGCGTCCGAGTCCAGGTACTTGTCGCCCGCCACGAAGATGTGCGTGGTGACCGGGGCGTGGCCGGGGGCCGAGGCGATGAAGTGGATGTGGGCGGGGCGGTAGGGGTGGCGGCCGGTGGCCCGGAGCAGGTCTCCGACCGGGCCGTCCGTGGGGATCGGGTAGGAGCTCGGGACGCAGGTGCGGAAGCGGAAGCGGCCCTCGGGGTCGGTGGTGAACAGCCCGCGGCCGTTGCCGGCCGGCTGTACGTCCGGCCGCTGGACGTCGTAGAAGCCGTTGCCGTCGGCCTGCCACACGTCCACGGTCGCGCCCGGCAGCGGGGTGCCGTCCGCGGACAGCACGCGGCCGCTCACCACACAGGGCTCACCGTCGCCCACGAGGTCGATGTCGGCACCGAGTTCACGGACGGGGGACTCGGTCATGTGGAAGGGGCCGAGGACGGTCGACTCGGTGGCGTCGGGCGTGCTGTGGCCGTGGAGGGTCTCAAGCAGCATCGACAGGCCGAGGACGTCGGACAGGAGGATGAACTCCTGCCGGGTGTCCGTGCAGGTCTGTCCGGTCGCCGTGAGGAAGCGGATCGCCGCCTCCCACTCCCCCTGCGTCAGCCGCGTCTCGCGGGCGAAGTCGTGCAGATGGCGGACGAGAGCGGTGAGCAGGTCACGCAGACGCGGGTCCGCGGTGTCGCGCAGGCTGTCGATCGCCTCGTCGGTGACGTCGGTGGTCATACGGGCTCCCTTCCCCCCCCATCGGTGGTCGTACGGGCTCCCTTCCCCCCATCGGTGGTCGTACGGGCTCCCTTCCCCCCATCGGTGGTCGTACAGGCTCCCCCCGGCCGCCCCCGACCTTACGCTCCGTCACTTGATGACCGCGTTGGCCACGACCACCCCCACCCCCAGCAGCGCGTCCACCGCGCCGATCAGCAGGGCGGCGGCCCACGACCGGTGGGCCCAGCGGGCCGTCACCAGACCGAGGCAGAACAGCAGGGTGATGTTCAGGGCGAATGCCGGGTACTCCACGCCCTTCGCGGGCCACCAGCCCCAGCCCGCCCCGGCCAGGACCGCGACGGTGGGCAGGACGGCCGCGATCAGGGGCCACTCGTTGACCAGCGTGCGCAGGGCGTCTCCGCGGCGGTGCGGGGTGCGTTCGGCGATGTAGTGGGCGTAGCCGTGGGCGAGGGCGGAGGCGAAGGCGGTGACCAGGAGCCACAGGGCGTCGTAGCGGCGGCTGTCCTGGGAGGTGTGGCCGTACTGGGTGAGCGCGGCGACCATCGAGCAGGCGAGGACGGCGCCGTAGACGCCGCCGAACAGGACGGCCTCGCGGGTGTCGTGCGGGTGCGGTGCGTCGGCGGTCGATGCCGCGGCCTGTGCCATGTCTCCCACGATCACGCGCCTTGCGGCGGCCCGCCAGTCGCGACGAAGTGTCCTCCCACCTGGGCTGATACCCCACACCCTGTCCACGTCCGCGGAGCGTGCGCGCTGGCTAGGGTCGTCCCATGAGCCACAGTTTCGTAGTCCACGTCCCCGACGCCGAGCTCGAACCCGAGCCCCTCGCCCCGGAGCAGATCGTCTCCGGGACGCCCGAGGTGACCGGGAAGGTGGTCTGGGAGTCGGCGGACGGCAAGCAGATCCGCGGCATCTGGCAGATCACGCCGGGCGTCGTCACCGACACCGAGGCGGACGAGCTGTTCGTGGTGCTCAGCGGGTCGGCCACGGTCGAGGTGGAGGGCGGGCCGACGCTTCGGGTCGGGCCCGGTGACATGGCCGTACTCCGTGCGGGCGACCGTACGACGTGGACCGTGCACGAGAAGCTGCGCAAGGCGTACGCGATCAATCTCGGCTAGACGGCTACCGGGCAGTCGCGCCGTCACTCCCGGCTGGGCATGTTGTACGGGGTCACGACCTGGATCGCGGACGGCAGTGTCGGCCCCGCCGGGGGCAGCGCGCCGTGCGCCCGCATGACGAGGTGGCAGGCCTCGCGCAGGTCCTGGCGCAGGTCGTGGTGGAGGACCGCGGAGAGGCGGTGCTCGCTCAGCAGGCGGGTGTTGTCGTGGTCGAGGTCGTGCGCGATGAACACCACGCACTCCCGGCCGAGGTCCTCGAAGGCACGCAGGGTCGCGATGTTGCCGCCGCCGATGGAGTAGACGGCACGGATGTCCGGGTCGCGGGCGAGGGCGGCGCGGACGAGGTCGTACTGGGTGGCGTCCAGGCCCTGGCCCTCGGCGATCTCGACCAGGGTGCGGCCCGGGTGGTGGGCCCGCATGGCGCCGCGGAAGCCCATCTCACGCTCCTCCTCGTTGCGGAAGAAGCCGCTGCTGAGGCTGGTGAGGACATTGCCGGGCCGGTCCCCCAGCCACTGGCCCATGAGGTACGCGGCCGTCGCCCCCGCCGCCCGGTTGTCGATGCCGACGTAGCCGAGGCGGGCGCTGGCGGGCAGGTCGGTGACCAGGGTGACCACGGGGATTTCGGCGGCGACCAGGCGGCCGACGGCCGCGGTGACCTCGGGGACGTCCGGGGCCTTGAGGATCACGCCCTGGGAGCCGCGCCGGGCTATCCGGTCCAGGGTGCGGACCTGCTCCTCGACCGGACCGGTCTCCCGGAAGTGGAAGCGGGAGCGCACGACCGCCGGATGCAGGGCGGGCAGTTCCGCCTCCAGCGCGGCCCGGACGGCGGTGCTGAACCGCTCGGGCGTCTGCATCACTATGTCGATCATGAAGGTGCGGCCCACCAGCCGGACCTGGGTGCGCTGCCGGTCGAGGTCGGCGATGGCACGCTGGACCTCGCGGGCGGTGCTCTCCCGGACGCCGCCCCTGCCGTTCAGGACCCGGTCCACGGTGGCCTCGCTCAAACCCGCCTGACGTGCGATTTCCCGGATCGGGAAGGGGTGGCCCATGGGCAGGCTCCTTGAGGGGTTTTTGATGGCTCCGTGCCGGTTGTTCGACGGGTTTGTACTGACAAGAATGACAGCGCTGCGTCGCCCCTGTCACCCGAGCGCTGCGTCGCCCCTGTCACCGAGAGGACGCCGATGTCCTTCATCGCCGTACACCGCCGGGCCTGGCTGTCCGAGCAGGACTGCGACCTCGCCGCCCTGCGTCCGCTCGTCGAGCGGACCACCGACCCGGCCGACTACCCGTACGCCGACGCCGTGGAGCGGAACGTCCTGATCTACGACAGTGAGCGCGTCGGCGCGGTCAAGGAACGCCGTGAGGTCCAGGAGGAGCTGGTGCGGGCCCTCACCGACGGGCCCGGAGTCGTGGTGTTCCGGGGCGCGTTCCCCGATGCCGCGGTCGTGGACCGGGCCAGCGCGGTGTTCGAGGCGCTGATCCGTGAGCAGGACGCGGCGGGGGCCACCGCCGGGGACCACTTCGCGAAGCCCGGCGCCAACGAGCGGGTGTGGAACGCGCTGGAGAAGGCAGCCCTGTACGACCCGACGGCGTTCGCCGACTACTACGCCAACCCCGTCCTCGCCCTGGTCTCCGAGGCCTGGCTGGGCCCTGGCTACCAGGTCACCTCCCAGGTCAACGTCGTCAACCCGGGCGGCCTCGCGCAGACCGCGCACCGCGACTACCACCTCGGTTTCCTCTCCGACGAGGTCGCGGCCGCCTACCCGGCCCATGTGCACCGCCTTTCCCCCGTGCTCACGCTCCAGGGCGCGGTCGCCCACTGCGACATGCCGGTGGAGTCCGGACCGACGCTCTACCTGCCATACTCCCAGACCTTCGAGCCGGGTTACCTCGCCTGGCGGCGGCCGGAGTTCCAGGCGTACTTCAAGGAGCACCACGTCCAGCTGCCGCTGGCCAAGGGCGACGCCGTGTTCTTCAATCCGGCGCTGTTCCACGCGGCCGGCACCAACCGCACCACCGATGTCCGGCGGGTCGCCAATCTGCTCCAGGTGTCCTCGGCGTTCGGGCGGGCCATGGAGACCGTGGATCGGGAGACGATGGCGAACGCGGTCTATCCCGTGCTGCTGCGCCGCGCCACGGAGGGCGCGAGCGAGGAATGGCTGGCCAACGTGATCGCCGCCAGCGCCGAGGGCTACCCCTTCCCCACCAACCTCGACAGCGATCCGCCGGTGGACGGTCTGGCCCCGCCCTCCCAGGCGGATCTCGTCCGGCGGGCGCTGCGCGAGCGGTGGACGCCGCGGACGCTGCGGGACGGGCTGCGGGCGGCCGCCGAGCGGCGCGAGAGCTGAAAGGGCGTACGGCACATGGGACTTCTCGACGAGAAGATCGTCCTCGTCAACGGCGGGAGCCAGGGCGTGGGCGCCGCGATCGCCCGGGCCGCGGTGCGCGAGGGCGCGGTCGTGGCCGTGTCCGGGCGGCGCCCCGAGCCGGGCGAGGCGCTGGTGGCCGAGCTGACGGCGGCGGGCGGCAAGGCGATGTTCGTACGGGCCGATCTCGCGGACGCCGAGCAGGCGAAGGCGTCGGTGGCGTCCGTGGTGGCGGCGTACGGCCGGATCGACTGCCTGGTGAACTCGGCGGGGCTCACCTCCCGGGGCACGCTGCTCGACACCACGCCCGAGCTGTTCGACCAGCACATCGCGATCAACCTGAAGGCGCCGTTCTTCGCCATGCAGGCCGCGGTCGCCGACATGGTGGGGCGGGGCGCGCCCGGCACGGTCGTCAACATCATCACGTCCTCGGCGCACGGCGGGCAGCCGTTCCTCGCCCCGTACGTCGCCGCGAAGGCCGGGCTGATCGGCCTGACCCGCAACGCCGCGCACGCGCACCGCTGGGACCGGGTGCGGATCAACGGCCTGAACATCGGCTGGACGGCGACCGAGGGCGAGGACGCCACCCAGAAGGCCTTCCACGGCGCCGCCGACGACTGGCGCGAGGAGGCCGCGGCGAAGCTGCCGATGGGCAAGCTGGGCCAGCCCGACGAGATCGCCGACTTCGTCGTCCTGCTGCTGTCCGACCGGTCCGGCGTGGTCACCGGATCGGTGATCGACTGGGACCAGAACGTCCTCGGCGGACTCGACTAGCACTACCGCTCTTCCGTAAGAACCCTCAAGGAGCTGCAATCCCCATGCGCATCGGAATCCTCGGCCTCGGCCGTATCGGCGCCTTCCACGCCGAGACCCTCTCCGGACTCGACGCGGTCGAGTCGCTCGTCCTCACCGACCCGTTCGCGGACGCCGCCAAGTCCGCCGCGGAGAAGTTCGGCGGCGAGGTCGTGGACTCGCCGGAGGCCCTGCTGGCGGCCGGCGTGGACGGCATCGTCGTCGCGGCGGCGACGGACGCCCACCCGGCGCTGATCCTGGCCGGTGTCGAGGCCGGCATCCCCGTCTTCTGCGAGAAGCCGGTCGCCAAGCACATGAGCGAGGGCGTCGAGGTCCTCAAGGCGATCCAGGGCACGACCGTGCCGATCCAGATCGGCTACAACCGGCGTTTCGACGCCGGGTTCGTGGCCGCGCGGGCCGCCGTGCGGAGTGGCGAGCTCGGCAAGCTGCACACCGTGCGCTCGACGACCCTCGACCCGGCGCCGCCGCCCGCCGCGTACGTCGCCGCCTCCGGGGGCATCTTCCGGGACTGCTCGGTGCACGACTTCGACATCATCCGCTGGGTGACCGGCCGTGAGGTCGTCGAGGTGTACGCCGTGGGCGGCAACCGTGGCGCCGACTACATCAAGGCGGCCGGCGACGCCGACACCACCGGCGCGATCCTCACCCTGGACGACGGCACGATCGCGGTGATCTCCAACTCCCGGCACAACAAGCGGGGTTACGACGTCCGCATGGAGCTGCACGGCTTCGAGGACTCCATCGCGGTCGGCCTGGAGGACAAGCTGCCGCTGCGCTCGGTCGAGCCCGGGGTGACGTTCCCGGCCGGAACGCCGCACGACTTCTTCATGGACCGCTTCACCGCCGCCTACCGCGCCGAACTCACCGCGTTCACCGAGGTCGTGGCCGGCACCCGGCCGTCCCCGTGCACGGTGGAGGACGCCCTGGAGGCCGGCTGGATCGCCGAGGCCTGCACACTGTCCCTGCACGAGCACCGTCCCGTCACCATCGAGGAGGTACGGCAGGCATGAGCGAGCCGGGCCGGGAACCACTGCGCATCGGAGTCCTGGGAGCAGCGCGGATCACCGAGAGCTCCCTCATCGCCCCGGCCCGGACGACCGGCCACCGTGTCGTCGCGGTGGCCGCCCGCGACCGGTCCCGCGCCGAGGAGTTCGCGCGCGAGCACGGCGTGGAGCGGGTCGTGGACTCCTACGCCGACCTGATCGCGGACCCCGAGGTCGAGGTCGTCTACAACCCGCTCGCCAACGGCCTGCACGGACCGTGGAACCTGGCCGCTCTCGCGGCCGGCAAGCACGTCCTCTCCGAGAAGCCGTCGGCGAGCAACGCCGGGGAGGCCGCCGAGGTGCGGGAGGCGGCGGCGAAGTCCGGGACGGTCTTCATGGAGGCCTTCCACTACCTCTTCCACCCGGTCACCCGGCGGCTGCACGAGCTCCTGGAAAGCGGCGAACTCGGCGACCTCCAGCGGGTGGAGACGATGGTCGCCATCGCCGCGCCCCCGGACACCGACCCGCGCTGGTCGCTGCCGCTGGCCGGCGGCGCGATGATGGACCTGGGCTGCTACAGCCTGCACGCGGTGCGCATGCTGGCCCCGTTCGGCGGCGGCGCGCCCCGGCTCGTCTCGGCGCGCGGCGGTGAGCGGGCGGGGGCGCCCGGCGTGGACGAATGGCTGGACGTGGAGCTGGAGTTCCCGGGCGGGGCCACGGCGTCCGCGCGCTGCCACATGGCGTACGACGGTCTCGACATGAGCTGCCGGATCATCGGCAGCCGAGGTGAGGCGACCGCGACGAACTTCGTGCTGCCGCACCTCGACGACCAAGTCGTGGTGCGCACCGACGCGGGTGAGCGCACGGAGCGGCTCGGCACCAGGTCGTCGTACACCTACCAGTTGGACGCGTTCGCGGCGCGGGTGCGCGAGGGGACGCCGGTGCCGCTGGACGCGGACGACGCGGTGGCGACGATGGAGCTGATCGACGCGAGCTACCGCGCGGCGGGCTTCGAGCCGCGACCCCGGTCGGTGGTCCCGCGCCTGTCATGATCGACGGCATGGCCGTGCACATCGTTCCCGCCCGGGTCACCGACATCCAGCAGGTCCTCGCCGATCACTCCCGCTACTGGGGCGACCGGGACCTCAGGTCCCTCCATCTCCTGGCCTTGGTCCAGGAGTTCGGGTCGACCTGTCTGGTGGCCCGGGCCGAGGACGGCATCCACGGCTATCTCGTCGGGTTCGTCACGCCCGACGCCACCGGGTACGTCCATCTGATCGCGACCCGCGACGACGCGCGCGGCACCGGGCTCGGGCGGCGGCTGTACGACGCCTTCACCGAGGCCGCGCGGCAGCAGGGCGCGGTCCGGCTGAAGGCCATCACCTCCGTGACCAACACGGGCTCGGTCGCCTTCCACCGCGGTATGGGCTTCGACGCCCGCGTCGAGGAGGACTACAACGGTCCCGGGCAGCCCATGGTGGTCTTCACGCGGGCGCTCCCGGAACCGGGTCAGGTGTAGCGAGAACCCCGGTCACGCGTAGAGCTCCGGTCGCTCCACCAGCTCGACCTCCACCCGCCCGCCGTCCGTCAGCGCCCGCACCCCGGCCTCGCAGACGGCGGCGGCCGCGTACCCGTCCCACACGCTCGGCCCGGTGACCTCGCCCCGGCGGGTGGCGTCGGCCCAGGCCTGGAGTTCGCGGTCGTAAGCTTCGGCGAAGCGGTCGATGAAGTCCTGGGCGATGGTGCCGCCCCAACGCCCCGCCATGTTGGTGACCATGGCGTGGCCGTCGCCGATGCGGGCGGTGCCGCGTTCGCAGACCACCTCGGCCTGCACCTGGTAGCCGTAGCCGCAGTTGACGAAGATCTCCACGTCGGAGATCGCGCCGCCGTCCGTCTCGAACACCACGAACTGCGGGTCCTGCAAACCGTCCGGCGCGTTCACCGAGGGTCTCGGCCGCAGCACGGTGACGGCGGTGATCTCCTGGCCGAGCAGCCAGCGGGTCACGTCCGTCTCGTGCGCCACCGAGTCGCTGATGAGCATCTCGCTGGTGAAGAAGGGCGGGCTGGCCGCGTTGCGATGCCGGTTGTGCAGCAGCAGCGGACGGCCCAACTGGCCCGTGTTCAGCAGCGCCTTGAGGCGTACGTACTCGGAGTCGTAGCGCCGCATGAAGCCGACCTGGACGCGGCGGCGGCCCAGTCGCCGTTCGGCCTCCAGGACGCGCAGGGCCGAGGCCGCGTCCGGGGTGAGCGGCTTCTCGCACAGCACCGGGAGGTCGCGGTCGAGGGCGGCCAGCAGCGCGGCCTCGTGCGCGGGGCCGGAGGAGGCGATCAGTACGGCGTCGACGTCGTCCGCGGCCATCGCCGTGACCGGGTCGGTGTAGGCGGTGCAGCCGTCGACGCGGGCCGCCACGGCCTTGGCGCGCTCCGCGTCGATGTCGACGACGGCGCTGACCCGAGCCCCGCTGACGACCCCCTGGATGCGCCGCACATGGTCGGCGCCCATCTTTCCCGTTCCGATGACGGCGACTCGGAGAGTGTCGCTCCGCGTCATGTCGTCGCCCCCTTCAGGCGCCGCAGGACCTCAGGAACTTGCGGGTGCGCACCGCGATCGGCAGTGGCTTGTCCGGCGCGCACGGGTACATGTCCTGCTCGACGATCGCGAACAGTTCCACGCCCAGCTTCTGCGCGGCCACCAGCACCGGCTCCAACTCCGGTACACCGGAGGGCGGTTCGCACATCACCCCGCGCTGCACGGCCGGGCCGAACGGCACCTCGTTCGCCACCACGTCGGCGAGGATCGCCGGGTCGACCTGCTTGAGGTGCAGATAGCCGATGCGTTCGCCGTACGTCTCGATCAGCTTGACGCTGTCGCCGCCGCAGTAGGCGTAATGCCCGGTGTCCAGGCAGAGGTTGACGAGTTCCGAGTCGGTCGAGTCGAGGAAGTGCTCGACGTGGTCCTCGGTGTCGAGGTGGGTGTCGGCGTGCGGGTGGACGACGAGGTCCAGGCCGTACACCTCCTTGACCTCGTGTCCGAGCCGCTCCATGCCCTTGGTGAGGTGGGCCCACTGCTCGTGGGTCAGCTCCGGGGGTTCGAGGAGCTCGGCGGTCTTGTCGTCCCGCCAGAACGACGGGATGACGACGAGGTGCCGGGCGCCCATCGCCTGGGTGAGCGCGGCGACCTGGCTGACGTGCGCCCAGGTCGGCTCCCACACCGAGGGGCCGCGGTGCAGCCCGGTGAAGACCGTGCCGGCCGAGACCTTGAGGCCCCGCCTGGCGACCTCGTCGGTGAGCCGGGCCGGGTCGGTGGGCAGATAGCCGTACGGACCCAGCTCGATCCACGAGTAGCCGGCCTCGGCGACCTCGTCCAGGAACCTTTCCCAGGGCACCTGTTGGGGGTCGTCGGGGAACCAGACGCCCCAGGAGTCGGGGGCGGAGCCGACCCGGATGCGGTCCAGGGCGGTCACGACGCGTCGTCCTTCGCCACCACCACCGGCGCCTTGAGGTCGCCGGCCTCGGGGAGCTCCTCGACGTCCACGCCGCGCACCTGGGACAACTCGTGCTTGAGTGCGGCGAGTTCGGAGCCGCCCGCCATGTGGTTGGTGAGCTCCTCCAGACTGACCTCGTCGCGGGAGGCGTTGAGTTCCATGGTGCCCAGGCGCAGCACGCTGAAGTGGTCGCCGACCATGTAGGCGTGGTGCGGGTTGTGGGTGATGAAGATGACGCCGAGGCCGCGGTCGCGGGCGGCGGCGATGTACTTCAGCACCACACCGGACTGCTTCACACCGAGCGCGGCGGTCGGCTCGTCCAGGATCAGGACACGGGCGCCGAAGTAGACGGCGCGGGCGATCGCCACGCACTGGCGCTGGCCGCCGGAGAGCGTGCCGATCGGCTGCTCCAGGTCGTCCAGGACGATGCCCATGTTGCGCAGCTCCTGGTCGGCCGTCTTCTTCATCTTCTCGATGTCGAGGCGACGCAGCGGCCAGGGGCCCTTGGTCATCTCGGAGCCGAGGAAGAAGTTGCGCCACACCGGCATCAGCGGGACGACGGCGAGGTCCTGGTAGACGGTGGCGATGCCCTTGTCGAGGGCCTCGCGCGGGGTCGAGAAGCGCACCGGGGCGCCGTCGACGAGGAACTCGCCCTCGGTGTGCTGGTGCAGCCCCGAGATGATTTTGATCAGCGTCGACTTGCCCGCGCCGTTGTCGCCCAGCACACAAGTGACCTTGCTGGGGTGGACCTTGAGGTCGACGCCGTGCAGGGCGCGGATGTTGCCGTACGACTTGCCCGCGTTGCGGAGTTCGACGATCGTGCCGTCGCTCCCCTGGGGGGCGGTGTCGGCGAGGACGGCCCCATGGGTTCCCTGGGTTCCGTTGGATGTCATCACGTCACCTCCGGGTCGCCGTACGGCTGACCCACAGATTGATCAGGACGGCGCCGAGCAGCATCACGCCCAGGAAGGCCTTGAACCAGTCCGGGTTCCACCCGGCGTACACGATGCCCTGCTGCACCATGCCGAACATGAACGCCCCGAAGACCGGGCCGATCGCGGAACCGGCACCACCGGTCAGCAGACAGCCGCCGATGACGGCCGCGGAGATGTAGATCAGCTCCTGCCCGACGCCCTCGCCGGACTGCACGGTGTTGAAGGAGAACAGGTTGTGCATGCCGACGAACCAGGCGCCGAACCCGACCAGCATGAACAGCGAGATCTTCGTGAAGGTCACCGGGACACCGACGGCCCGCGCCGACTCCTTGTTGCCGCCGACCGCGAAGATCCAGTTGCCGTACTTGGTGCGCAGCAGCACCCAGGTCGCCAGCGCCGCGAAGACCAGCCAGTAGATGATCGTGATCTTGATCTGTACGCCGCCGACCTCGAAGGACGAGGCGAAGACCTTCTTGGCGCCGGAGAAGCCGTCCATGTCGCTGATGTCGTCGGTGGCGACGTTGCCGGTGACGAGCTTGGTGACGGCCAGGTTCACGCCCTGGAGGATCAGGAAGGTGCCCAGGGTGATGAGGAAGCTCGGCAGCCCGGTCTTGACGACCAGCCAGCCGTTGAGGAACCCGATCGCGAGCGACACGACCAGGGCGGCGACGACGCCCGCCCACACGTTCAGCGTGAGCTGGTAGGCGAGCATGCTCGCGGTCAGCGCGGAGGTGATGACCGCGACGCCGGACGAGAGGTCGAACTCGCCGCCGATCATCAGCAGCGCGACCGGCAGGGCCATGATCCCGATCGTCGACGACTGGTAGAGGATGTTGGCCATCGAGCTGCCGTCGCGCACCGGCGGCGCGGCGATCAGGAAGAACACGTAGACGGCGACGGCGCCGAGGAAGACACCCACCTCGGGGCGGGCCAACAGCCGCAGCGCCAGGGGACGTTCGGCGGTCCGGCCGTCGGTCTCCTTCGGGCCGGGGGCCGGCGGTGTGGTCACCGCCGGCTCGGCGTGCTGGGTCATACGGATCACCGGGTGCCCTTCGCGGCGTACTGCGCGACCGCGTCGACGTTGGACTTGTCCACGAACGCGGGACCGGTCAGCACCGGCTGCTCGCCGCCGCCCATGTAGTTGCCGTTGTTCTTGTAGAGCCACAGCGAGTCGATCGCCAGGTAGCCCTGGAGGTACGGCTGCTGGTCGACCGCGAAGGCGATGGTGCCCTTGCTGATGGCGCCGGTCAGGTCCTTGTTGAGGTCGAAGGTGGCGACCTTGGCCTTGCTGCCGGCGTCGGACACGGACTGCGAGGCGGTCAGCGCGATGGGGGCGCCGAGGGCGACGACGTAGTCGATGGACTTGTCCTGGCTGAGCTTGGCGGTGATGGTCGACTTCACGGACGGCATGTCGGCGCCATTGACGTTGACCGTCTGGAACTTGCCCGAGAACGTCTTCTTCACGCCGTCGCAGCGCTGGGTGAGACCGATGTTGCCCTGCTCCTGGATGACACAGACCGCGCTCTTGGCGCCCTCGTCGTTCAGCCGCTTGCCGAGCGCCTCACCGGCGACGGTCTCGTCCTGGCCGAAGAACTCCAGCAGACCGAGCTTCTGCCATTCGCTGACACCGGAGTTGAGGCCGACGACGGGTATGTTCTGGCCCTTCGCCTTGGCGATGACGTCCTTCAGGGCGTCCGGCTTGGCCAGCGTGACCGCGATGCCGTCGACCTTCTGGTCGATGGCGTTCTGGACCAGGGTGGCCTGACCGCCGGCGCTCGGGTCGTTGGTGTAGATCAGCTTGACGTTGTCCTTGGCGGCGGCGGCTTCGGCGCCCTTGCGGACGATGTCCCAGAAGGTGTCGCCGGGCGACTGGTGCGTGACCAGCGCGACCGTCATACGGGGGGTGCTGGCCTTGCCGACGGAGGCGCCGTCCGCGCTCTCCTCCGACTTCTTGCCCCCGGAACTGCTGGAGCAGCCGGCGAGGGTCAGGGCAGCGGCCGCCGCCAACGCCACCACCGGGGCGAATCTGCGGGACTGAGAGCGAGAAGAGCGGTCCATCTTTCCTGCACCTCACTGTGCTTACGGGGGAAAGGGAGATCTCGGTGATCCGAGGCCCGGGATCTTGGCATGTCCGGGTCGCGTGCCGCAAATACGGCGGTTGTACTGGGACGGAATCAAATCCCTGGGCGTGCCCGCTGTCAATACTTTGTTAAGACATCATTTCACAATCAGGTCCGAATGTAAGTACAAAGTATTGACAGGGTCACCTCCCGCGTCCTACACCTGAGACTCGCAGGCCCCCGCGAGGGGCGCACGTCCAGCCGAGTCCGAGGAGCATCGCGCATGGCCGGATCCGCCCAGCCCTTCGACTTGATCACGATCGGCCGCACAGGAGTCGATCCTTACCCACAGCAGTCGGGCGTGCCGTTGAGCGATGTGCAGACCTTCGGGAAGTTCCTGGGCGGTTCTGCGGCGAACGTCGCCGTCGCGGCCGCCCGGCTGGGCCGCTCCGCCGCCGTCATCACCGGTACCGGCGACGAGCTGGACTACTTCGCCATTCGCTCGGCCCGGATGCTCTGGATCACCGGCACCGGTCTGAGCGCGGAGCCGAGCCGCTCCGCGACCCTCGCCGCCCTCAAGGCGCGAGCGAGGCCCGGTACCACGGTGTTCGACCTCGACTGGCGCCCCGCGCTCTGGTCGGCTCCCGAGGAAGCACACCTCTACTACACGGAGGCCCTGCGCCACGCGACCGTCGCGATCGGCGACCTAGCCGCGTGCGAGATCGTCACCGGAGTCCGTGAACCCCGGGCGTGCGCCGAGGCATTGCTGGCGGCCGGGGTGGAACTGGCCGTGGTCAAGCAGGGTCCCGAGGGTGTGCTGGCGGTGCACCGCGACGGCCGCAGCGCCGAGGTCCCGTCGGTGACCGTCGAGGGCGTCAACGGCCTCGGCGCGGACGACGCCTTCGGCGGCTCGCTCTGCCACGGCCTGCTGTCCGGCTGGGAGCTGGACCGCGTCCTGCGCCACGCCCACGCGGCCGGTCCCCACCACGAACACCCCGAACATCCCGCCCCCCGCCTCCCCCTCCCGACAGCCCCGGAGACCTCCTGATGAGCACCCCCACCCGCCGCCTGACCGTCGCCCAGGCCCTGGTGCGTTTCCTGTCCGTGCAGTACACCGAGCGCGACGGCGTACGCCACCGGCTGATCGCCGGTACGTGGGGCATCTTCGGCCACGGCAACGTGGCGGGCGTCGGCCAGGCCCTCCTGGAGGCGGGCGAGGAGGCGATGCCGTTCCACCAGGGCCGCAACGAACAGGCCATGGTGCACGCGGCCGTCGGCTACGCCCGCCAGCTCGACCGGCTCTCCGCGCAGGCGGTGACGACGTCCATCGGCCCCGGCGCCACCAACCTCGTCACCGGTGCCGCCCTCGCCACCATCAACCGCCTTCCCGTCCTTCTCCTCCCCGGCGACTACTTCGCCTCGCACGCCCCCGACCCGCTGCTCCAGCAGCTGGAGCACCCCACCGAGGCGGACGTGTCGGTCAACGACACCCTGCGCCCGGTCTCCCGCTACTTCGACCGTGTCACCCGCCCCGAGGCCCTGATCCCGTCCGCCCTGAACGCCATGCGGGTCCTCGCCGACCCCGCCGAGACGGGCGCGGTCACCCTCGCCCTCCCCCAGGACGTGCAGGCCGAGGCGTACGACTGGCCGGAGGAGTTCTTCGCCGAGCGCGTGTGGCACGTACGACGTCCCGCGCCCGACCCGTACGAGCTGGCGGAGGCCGTGGCGGCGATCCGCGCCGCCGGGCGTCCGCTGATCGTCGCGGGCGGCGGGGTGCACCACAGCAGGGCCGAGGAGGCCCTCAAGGCGTTCGTGGACGCCACCGGCATCCCGGTCGCCTCGACGCAGGCCGGCAAGGGCTCCCTGCGGCACGACCACCCGGCCGACCTCGGCGGCATCGGCCACACCGGCACGGCCGTCAGCGACGACCTCGCCCGCACCGCCGACCTGGTGATCGGCGTCGGCACCCGGTACACGGACTTCACCACCGCCTCCGGCACCCTCTTCCAGAACCCGGACGTCCGGTTCGTCAACCTCAACATCACCGCGTTCGACGCCCACAAGCTGGCGGCCCGCACGCTGGTGTGCGACGCGCGGGCGGGGCTGACGGCGTTGACAGAGGCGTTGGCGGATCACCGCGTGACCCCGGTTCACGAGGCGGAGTACCGCGTCGGCAAGGAACGCTGGGACGCGGTCGTCGACGCCGCTTTCACCGCCGCCGACGAGAACGCCGTACCGACCCAGACCCAGGTGCTCGGCGCGCTGGACGCGGTGGTCGGGGACGAGGACGTCGTCATCAACGCGGCCGGCTCGCTCCCCGGCGACCTGCACAAGCTGTGGCGGGCCCGCAGCCCGCGCCAGTACCACCTGGAGTACGGCTACTCCTGCATGGGCTACGAGATCCCGGCGGCGATCGGCGTCCAGCACGCCACCCCCGACACCCCCGTGTGGGCCCTGGTCGGCGACGGCACCTACCTGATGATGCCGACCGAGATCGTCACCGCCGTCCAGGAGGGCCTGCCGATCAACCTGCTCCTCATCCAGAACCACGGTTACGCGTCCATCGGCGGCCTGTCCGAGTCGGTCGGCGGCGAGCGCTTCGGCACCGCCTACCGCTACCGCGCCGCCGACGGCACCTTCACCGGCGCCCCGCTCCCCGTCGACCTGGCCGCCAACGCGGGCAGCCTCGGCATGGACGTACTGCGCGCCAAGACGGTCCGCGAACTGCGCGAGGCGCTCGCCGCGGCCCGCGCCTCCGACCGCCCGACCTGCGTCTACGTCGAGACCGACACCGCCGGCCCGGCCGCTCCCCCGGCCGAGGCCTGGTGGGACGTGCCGGTGGCCGCGACCGCGTCCCGCGAGGCCGCCGTACGGGCGCGGGAGGAGTACGACCGCGAGGTCACCGCCCGCCGCCCGCACCTGTGACGCCCCGCGCCCGCTCCACCCAGAGAGGTACCCCCATGGCGAAGACCGGCGGTCACTCGCGCACCGCTACCGCCCCCGCGCTCGACGCCCTGGACTTCGCCCTGGACCGGGGCAGTCCAGTGCCGCTCTATTACCAGCTCGCCCAGCAGCTGGAGGCGGCGATCGAGCACGGGGCCCTCGCCCCGGGGAACCTCCTGGGCAACGAGATCGACCTCTCCGTACGCCTCGGCCTGTCCCGCCCGACGGTCCGCCAGGCCATCCAGACCCTGGTCGACAAGGGGCTGCTGGTCCGGCGCCGCGGGGTGGGCACGCAGGTGGTGCACAGCCAGGTCAAGCGCGGGCTGGAACTGAGCAGTCTCTACGACGACCTGGAGGCGGCCGGGCAGGGGCCGACCACGCAGGTGGTGCGCAACGAGCACGTCCCGGCCGCCGCCGACGTGGCCGCCGCGCTCGGCGTCGCCGAGGGCGCCGACGTCGTCGTACTGGAACGGCTGCGCGCCACGCACGGACAGCCGGTCGCGATCCTGTGCAACTACCTGCCCGCGACCCTCCTCGAACTCGACACCGCCCGGCTGGAGTCGACAGGCCTGTACCGGCTGATGCGCTCGGCGGGCGTCACCCTGCACAGCGCCCACCAGACCATCGGCGCCCGCTGCGCCACGGCCGAGGAGGCGGCCCGCCTGGACGAGCGGGAGGGCGCCGCACTGCTGACCATGCAGCGCACGGCGTACGACGACACGGGCCGGCCGGTCGAGTACGGGACGCACATCTACCGCGCGTCCCGGTACGCCTTCGACTTCCAGCTGCTCGTCAGACCATGAGGTGTTGTCTAGTGGACCCCGTCCAGACGGGCCCGCTGGTCCTCGGTCAGTTCCAGGTCGACGGCGGCCAGGTTCTCCTCCAGCTGGGCCAGGGTCGACACCCCGGCCAGCGGGAGGATCGGCAGGGCGCCGCCGATCTGCCAGGCCAGGACGACCTGGTTGACGGTCGCGCCGGTCTCCCGGGCCACCTCCCGCAGGACCTTCAGCCGGGCGGGGGTGCCCGGGTGGTCGTAGTCGGCGGGGAGGCGGTCGGGGTGGGTGTAGGCGCCCTTGAGCAGAGGTGAGTAGGCGACCAGGGTGAGCGTGGGCTCCTCGCGCAGATAGGAGAGGAGTTCCGCGCCCGCGTGACCGAGGCTGCCGTCGGGCCAGAACTCGTCCGGCACGTCGAGACGGGGCCGCAGATGGCTGTGGGCGTACTGGAGCACCTCGTAGCCGGGCAGTCCCGCCGCGGCGGCGATCGCGCGGGCCCGCTCCACCCGCCACACGGCGTGGTTGCTGACACCGAGCAGTCCGACGGTGCCTTCCGCGACGAGTTCGGCGAAGCCCTCGACCGTCTCCCGCAGGGGTACGTCGTAGTCCTCGATGTGCGCGTAGAGCAGGTCCAGCTTGTCCACGCCCAGCCGCTCCCGGCTGCGCTCGGCGGACTCGCGGATCACCTTCGCCGAGAGGCCCTCGGCGTTGTCGGCGTAGCCGGTGCCCGGGGCCAGGGGGCGGGCGCCGAGCTTGGTGGCGATGAAGACCTCCGCGCCGATACCGCGGCTGCGCCGCCAGCGGCCGAGGAGTTCCTCGCTCTGGCCGCCCTGGCCGCCGTCCTCCCAGTAGGCGTAGTTGTCGGACGTGTCGATGAAGTTGCCGCCTGCCTCGACATAGCGGTCGAGGAGGGCGAAGGAGGTCTCGTCGTCCGTGCGCGAGCCGAACAGCATCGCGCCGAGGGCGAGGACGCTGACCTCGCGGCGGTTCTTCGGATCGGTGCCGATGGTGCGGTACTTCATGGCGTTCCCTCCCGTTGCGCACCCGCGGTCGGGGTGCGCGAACGGGAGTCTTCCTGCTGGAGCGCACTTCAAGTCAAGAGGTCACGGCACGCGTCACGAACGTGCGAACGGCCCTTCCAGCGCGGCCCATTGGAGCAGCATGATCGTCTTGGCGTCGGCGATCTCGCCGGTGCGGATCATCTCCAGGGCCCTGCGGAAGGGCAGTTCGAGGATCTCGATGTCCTCGCCCTCCTCGTCCAGGCCACCGCCCTCGTGGGTCCGGGTCGAGGGGCCGTACGCGGCGGCGTAGAAGCTGACGCGCTCGGTGACGGAACCGGGGCTCATGTAGACGTCGAAGACGTGCTGGACCTCGCCGATGGTGTGCCCGGTCTCCTCGACCACCTCGCGGCGCACGGCGATCTCCGGGTGCTCGTCCTCGTCGTCGAGCAGCCCGCCCGGGGTCTCCACGAGCATGCCGTCGGGGTGGCCGTTGACGTACACGGGGAAGCGGAACTGCCGGGTGAGCAGGACGGTTTCGCGGTCGGCGTCGTAGAGGAGCATGGTGGCGCCGTTGCCGCGGTCGTGCGTCTCGCGCTGCTGGGTGTGCCAACTGCCGTCCGCGTGCTGGAGGTCGAAGGTGGTGGCCCGCTCGACGTACCAGTGGCTGGAGAGCAGTTTCACGTCGCGGATCTTGACCCGGGGGTTGCCGGTGAGATCCAGGCCGGTGCGGTCGAGCCCGGTGCGGCCGCGGCCGTCCGGGGTGTCGATGCCGGCGGTCATCGGGCACCGGCCGGGAGGCGGAGGATGTGCGAGTCGGTCATGCCCGCCTTCTATCATCCCCAGGCACCGAGCCGCGCGACGTGTTATGATCTCAGAGTTGCAGTTGTGGTACCCATGAACCTATGTGCGCCTGACGGGAATGTTTATCCTCAGGCGCATTATTTGTTTTCCCGGCATCTCCGGATGGGGCCTCTGCCTACTGAAGGAGAAAGTCATGGCACAGGGAACCGTCAAGTGGTTCAACGCCGAAAAGGGTTTCGGTTTCATCGAGCAGGACGGCGGCGGCCCGGACGTCTTCGCCCACTACTCGAACATTCAGTCCCAGGGCTTCCGTGAGCTGCAGGAGGGCCAGCGGGTCTCCTTCGACGTCACGCAGGGCCAGAAGGGCCCCCAGGCGGAGAACATCGTCCCCGCCTGATCGCCGGACGCGTATTCCGCTCACCGGGGTCCGCACCGTCTTGGTGCGGACCCCGGTTTGTGCTGTTTCCAGGAAGGCAGACCACCGCATGTCCCGCAGGCCCCAGAAGTCGAACCGGCGCGCCTCGTCCCCCTCACCGTCCGCGTCGCCGTCGAAGGAATTCCGGCTGCCGGAAAGCACCACTCCCGCACTTCCCGCCGTCGAGGACTTCGCCGACCTGGACATGCCCGCGGGGCTGCTGAAGACCCTCACCGCGCAGGGCGTGACCACGCCGTTCCCCATCCAGGGCGCCACCCTGCCGAACTCGCTCGCCGGACGTGACCTGCTCGGCCGCGGCCGCACCGGCTCCGGCAAGACCCTCGCGTTCGGGCTCGCGCTCCTGGCCCGTACGTCCGGACTGCGCGCCCAGCCCAAGGCGCCGCTGGCGCTCGTGCTGGTGCCCACCCGGGAACTCGCCCAGCAGGTCACCGACGCGCTGACGCCGTACGCGACGGCCGTCAACCTGCGCATGGCCACCGTGGTCGGCGGGCTCTCCATCACCAAGCAGGCCGCCACGCTCCGGCGCGGCGCCGAAGTGCTGGTGGCGACGCCGGGCCGGCTCAACGACCTCGTGGAACGCGGCGACTGCGTGCTCGACCAGATCGGCATCACGGTGCTGGACGAGGCCGACCAGATGACCGACATGGGATTCCTGCCGCAGATCACCAAGCTGATCCAGCAGGTACGGCCGGACGGCCAGCGGATGCTCTTCTCGGCCACCCTGGACCAGAACATCGACCGCCTGGTGCAGCGCTTCCTCACCGACCCGGTCGTCCACTCGGTGGACCCGTCCGCGGGCGCGGTGACCACCATGGAGCACCACGTGCTGCACGTCCTGGACGAGACCGACAAGAAGGCCGTCACCACGCGCATCGCGGCCCGTGACGGCCGGGTCATCCTCTTCCTCGACACCAAGCGGTCCGCCGACCGGCTCGCCAAGCGGCTGCTGTCCGTCGGGGTCCGCGCGGCGGCCCTGCACGGCGGCCGCTCCCAGCCGCAGCGCAACCGCACCCTGGAGCAGTTCAAGAACGGCCAGGTCACCGCGCTGGTGGCGACCAATGTCGCGGCCCGGGGCATACACGTCGACGACCTCGACCTCGTCGTCAACGTCGACCCCCCGACCGACCACAAGGACTACCTCCACCGCGGCGGCCGCACGGCCCGCGCCGGCGGTTCCGGCAGCGTGGTCACCCTGGTCCTTCCCGACCAGAAGCGGGAGGTCACCCGGCTCATGTCGGACGCGGGCATCCGCCCCCGGACGGCCCGTGTCACGTCGAGCGACGCCGCGCTGACCACCATCACCGGCGCCCGCGAGCCCTCCGGCGTGGCCGTCACCATCGAGATCCCCCAGCCGACGGCACCGGCGTCTTCCCGCCCGGACCGGAAGGCCGGAGCCAAGCCCGGGGGCCGGTCCGGACGTCGCCGCCGTGGCGGCGGTGGCGACGGTCAGCCCCAGGCCGCGGCGGGCGGTGCCACCAGGACGGGGACCCCCAGGGCAGCGAGCGAAGGCTCCACCCGCCGCTCGGGCGCCGGCAAGACCAAGAGCGCTGCCCCCGCGGCGGGCGGCCGGACCTCCGCCACCCGTCGGTCCGCAGCCGGCGGTACCCCGAGCCGGGCGTCCGGCGGCCGCCGGACGGCGCCCCGGAGGGCCACGGGGGGCGCTGCCTAGAACGCACGGAGGGGCCGGTCACAGACCGGCCCCTCCGTCGCAGCACGACCAAAAGACGCAGCACAACCGAAAGGCCGTTTCAGATACCTCTGAAACGGCCTTTGCGTTACGACTTCCACGATGTCGAGAAGTCGGGACGACAGGATTTGAACCTGCGACCCCTTGACCCCCAGTCAAGTGCGCTACCAAGCTGCGCCACGTCCCGGTGCGTTTCTCGCGCGGTGGAACCGCGTGATCACGCGTTGAGTACTTTACCGCACGCCGGGGACCGCTTCGAAGAGGGCCCGGTGAGGGGTGCCCGGTGGGCGCGGGACAATCGGTGTATGGGCAGCACATCCTCAGGACGGCCGACCGGGGCACGGGACCGTGACGACGAGGGGCGGGCGCGCAACGCGCGACCGCGGGACGGGCTCGGGCGGCCCCTGCCGTACGGCGCGGACGGTGTGGAGCGGCAGCCCGAGGGCGTGCTGCGGGCGCCGGAGCAGTCCGTCGCGGAGGCACAGGAGCTGCTGGACGCCGGGAAGCCGTTCCATGCGCACGAGGTGTTCGAGGACGCCTGGAAGTCGGGGCCCGAGGAGGAACGGGAGCTGTGGCGGGGGCTGGCCCAGCTCGCGGTGGGGCTCACACACGCGGCCCGGGGCAACCTCACGGGCGGGGCGCGGCTGCTGCGGCGCGGAGCCGGGGCGGTGGAGGGCTGGGCGTCGCAGGCGGCGCGCCCACAGCCGTACGGCATGGATCTCGGCGGTCTCGCCGGGTGGGCGCGGGAGCTGGCGCAGGACGTGGAGGAGGGCGGCCAGGCCGTCGACCCGCGGGCCCGGGCGCCCCGCCTGCGACCGTGACCTGGGACGCGGTTCCGTCACTGTCAGTGGCGTGCGGCAGACTCGGGGCGTGCGAAAGATTCATGTCATCGGTATCGGCGCAGGCGACCCCGACCAGCTGACCCTCCAGGCGGTCAGGGCGCTGCGGGACACGGACGTGTTCTTCGTCCTCGACAAGGGCGAGGTGAAGAGCGATCTCACGGACCTGCGCCGGGACATGCTCCACACGCACATACCGGAGGGGACGTACCGCGTCGTCGAGGCGCGTGACCCCGACCGTGACCGGACGGCCGGCGGCGCGGCGTACTCCCCCGCCGTCGGGGACTGGCGCAGTTCGCGTGCGGCCATCTACGAGCGGCTGATCGCCGAGGAGCTGGGCGAGGACGAGACCGGCGCATTCCTGGTGTGGGGCGACCCCGCGCTGTACGACAGCACGCTCGGCATCCTGGAGGAGATCCTGGAGCGCGGCGCGGTGGCGTTCGAGTACGACGTCATACCGGGCATCAGCAGCGTCTCCGCGCTCGTGGCGCGGCATCGGACCGGGCTGAACCGGGTCGCCCGGCCGGTGCAGATCACCACCGGGCGGCGGCTCGCCGAGGGCTTCCCGGAGGGGGTGGACGACGTGGTGGTGATGCTGGACGCGCACCAGACCTTCCGGCAGTACGCGGACGACGACATCGACATCTACTGGGGCGCCTACATCGGCACGCCGGACGAGATCCTCGCCTCCGGGCCGATCGCCGAGGCCGGGCCGCGGATCGAGCGGCTGCGGGCGGAGGCGCGGGAGCGCAAGGGCTGGATCATGGACACGTATCTGCTGCGCCGCAACCCCGGGCAGGCATAGGGCACCCGAGCGGGCCCGTCCCGCATGCGGGGCTGGGCCACCGGTGTGATCGTGACCTCGTGACGATCACCGAGGAAACCGCGCCGCCGCCCGCAGCCGAGCCGCCGGTGCTGGACAAGCGGCAGCGGAACGTCGTCTTCGTGACGATCATGCTGGGGATGCTGCTGGCGGCCCTGGACCAGACGATCGTGGGCACCGCGCTGCCGACGATCGTGTCGGACCTCGGTGGTGCCGCGCACATGTCATGGGTGGTCACCGCCTATCTGCTCGCCGAGACGGTCTCGACCGCCCTGGTGGGCAAGTTCGGCGACCTGTTCGGCCGCAAGGTGGTCTTCCAGGTCTCGGCGATCGTGTTCATCACCGGCTCGTTCCTGTGCGGTCTCGCCGGGAACATGACCCTGCTGATCGCCTGGCGGGCGGTGCAGGGCGTCGGCGCGGGCGGGCTGATGGTGACGGCGATGGCGCTGATCGCCGATGTCATCCCGCTGCGCGAGCGCGGCAAGTACCAGGGCGCGATCGGGGCCGTGTTCGGGGTGGCGACGGTCATCGGGCCGCTGCTCGGCGGCCTGTTCACCGACCATCTGACGTGGCGCTGGGCGTTCTACGTCAACGTACCGATCGCGATCGTCGTCGTGATCGCTGCGGCCCGCACGATCCCCGTGGTGAAGTCGGCCTCCCGGCCGGTCATCGACTACCTCGGCATCGCCCTCGTCGCGGCGGGCGCCAGCGCCCTGATCCTGGCGACGAGTTGGGGCGGCAACGAGTACGCGTGGGGCTCGGGCGTCATCATCGGCCTGTTCGTCGGCGGCGCGCTCGCGCTCGGCCTGTTCTGCTGGGCGGAGACCCGGGCGAAGGAACCGATGCTGCCGATGCGGCTGTTCGCCAACCCGGTGTTCACGGTCTGCTCGATCCTCAGCTTCATCGTCGGCTTCGCCATGCTCGGCGCGATGACGTATCTGCCGAGCTATCTCCAGTACGTCGACGGCGACTCGGCCACCATCTCCGGTGTCCGCACCCTGCCCATGGTCATCGGCCTGCTCATCGCGTCCGTCGTCAGCGGCAACGTGGTGAGCAAGACCGGGCAGTACCGGCTCTTCCCGATCGTCGGCTCCCTGGTGATGGGGCTCGGGCTGTATCTGATGTCCCTGATGGGGCCGGACACCGGGGCGTGGCTGGAGTCGCTCTACATGTTCGTGCTGGGCACCGGCATCGGCCTGTGCATGCAGGTGCTGACGATCGCCGTGCAGAACACCGTCGAGTACGCCGACCTCGGCACCGCGACCTCCGGCGTCACCTTCTTCCGCACGCTGGGCAGTTCGTTCGGCACCGCCGTCTTCGGCACGATCTACGCCAACTCCCTCGCCCCGAACCTCAAGGACGCCGTCGCCGAGGCCGCGCGAGCGGGCAGCGGCGTCGCTCCCGCGACCATCGCCAAGGCGGCGACCAGCCCGGAGGGCCTGCACCAGCTGCCGCCGGCCGCCGCCTCGCCGATCATCGACGCCTACGCGGACACGATCCAGACCGTCTTCCTGTGGACGGTGCCGGTCGCGGCCCTCGGCTTCGTCGTCGCCCTGTTCCTCAAGCAGGTGCAGTTGCGCGACAGTGCCCGGGCTGGCTCGACCGACATGGGCGAGGGCTTCGGGCAGCCGTCCGGGGCGGACTCGCAGCGGGTGCTTGAGGCGGCCGTCGGGAAGATCATCGGCGGTACGGACCTGGACACCGCGCGCCGGATCATGGCGGACTCCGACACCCGCCTCGACATCGCGGGCGCGTGGGCCGTGATGCAGGTGGAGCTGTTCACACGGCTGGTGGGGCACGCCAGCCTCGGGCTGATCGCCGCCCGCCGCCACATGCCGCCCGAGGTGCTGCTGCCGGTCTTCGACCGGATGGTCGAGGAGGGCTATCTGACCCGCGCGGGCTCGCTGTTCTCGCACACCGAGGCGGGCGCCCGCGAGGCCCGGGTCATCAGCAAGGCCTGGGCGACCTGGCTGGAGGAGCGGGTGCAGCAGGACATCGGCCGCCCGGCGGGCACCGATCTGCGGGCCGCGGTGGACACGATCTCCAAGCGGCTGCTGGTGGAGGACCTCAGCACCGGACTGCCGCAGCGGCAGCCGGAGTTGGCCGGCAGCCACTGAAAACCACATGCCGGGTGGAGCTGTCGGTCGGCATACTCCCGGCATGTCTCCCGTCCGCTTTCACGATCCCGGCCTGAGCCACTACGCCTTCGCCGACGCGGCGCTGGTCCGCTGCCCGCGCTGCGACCGGGTCGCCCACTACGAGCGGCACACCCGTCCCGAGGCGCGGGTGGTCTGCCGGTCGTGCGGGCTGTGCCGGACCACGAAGGGCTGCCGCCGACCGCCGCTGTGGCTGGAGACCGGGACCCGGCACGGCGAGATCTGGGCGTACAACCTCGAACACCTCGACCTGATCCGCCGGTTCGTGGCGGCGGACCTGCGGGAGCGGGCCCCCTGGTACGAGCACGGCCGCAAGATGACCGCCGTCGCGCGGCTGCCCGCCTGGATCAAGAGCGCCAAGAACCGCACCGAGGTGCTGCGCGCGATCGACCGGATGCGGGCCTCGGTCATCGCGCGCTGAGGCCGAGCCGCTCCAGGACCGCGGGCACATCGGGCACGGCCGTCACGTCGGCGGGCAGTGCCGGACGTCGTACGACCACGACCGGGAGCGCGAGCCGGCGGGCGGCCGTGAGTTTGGCGGCCGTCGCCGCTCCTCCGCTGTCCTTCGTCACCACGACGTCGATGCAGTGCGTGGTGAGGAGGGTGGTCTCGTCGTCGACGGTGAACGGGCCGCGGGCGAGCAGGACTTCGGTGCGCGGGGGCATGGGAGGCTCGGGCAACTCGACCGACCGTACGACGAAGTGAAGCTCCGTCAGGTGGACGAAGGCGGCGAGGCCCAGACGGCCCGTGGTGAGGAACACCCGGGGGCCGAGCAGGGGGAGCAGGCCCGCGGCCTCCGCCAGGGAACCGACCGGGTACCAGCGGTCCTGGGGGCCGGGTCGCCAGCCCGGGCGGCGCAGGACCACCGCGGGAACGCCCGTCGCCGCGGCGGCACGGGCGGCGTTGGCGGTGATCGCCTCGGCGAAGGGGTGGGTGGCGTCGACGAGGGCGTCCACGCGCTGGTCCCGCAGCCACGTGGCGAGCCCGTCCGCGCCGCCGAAACCGCCGATGCGGAGGTCCCCGGTGACCGTGCCCGGGCGGGTCACGCGGCCCGCGAGGGAGGTGGTGACCCGGACGCCGGGCAGTGCGGTGAGCGCGGCGGCGAGTTCCCGGGCCTCGGTGGTGCCGCCGAGGATGAGCACGTGGGGGGACATGGGGCAGAGCCTACGGCGATCGCCCTGGGCACTCTCGCTATGGTCCGGGCATGACGTCTGTGCGTGTTGTGCTGATCGACATCGACGGTGTGCTCACCGTCTCCTGGGAGCCGCTGCCCGGCGCGGTCGAGGCACTGCGGGAGATCCGTGCGACCGGGCTGGGAGTGGCGCTGGTGACCAACACGACCTCGCGGACGCGGGCGTCGAGCGTCGGGACGCTCGCGGCGGCCGGGTTCCCGGTGGCGGCGGAGGACATCCTGACGGCGCCGGCGGTGACGGCCGCGTATCTCGCCGAGCACTGTCCGGGGGCGCGGTGTGCGCTGCTCAACAGCGGGGACGTGCGGGAGGATCTGGAGGGCGTGAACCTGGTCGAGGACGATCCGGACGTCGTCGTCGTGGGGGGCGCGGGGGACGAGTTCGGGTACGCGGCGCTGAACCGGGCGTTCGGGCATCTCCAGCGTGGAGCGCGGCTGGTGGCGATGCACCGGAACCTGTACTGGCGTACGGAGGACGGGTTGCAGTTGGACTCGGGGGCGTTCCTGGCCGGTCTTGAGCAGGCGGCGCGGGTCGAGGCCGTGGTGACCGGGAAGCCGTCGCGGGCCTTCTTCGCCTCCGCGCTCGCCCGGCTGGGGGCCGGTCCGGACGAGGCGGTGATGGTCGGGGACGACGTCGAGTCGGACGTGCTCGCGGCGCAGGCGGCCGGGGTGACCGGGGTGCTGGTGCGGACCGGGAAGTTCCTGCCGGAGACGCTGCGGGACGCGAGCGGCAGGCCGGATCATGTGATCGACTCGTTCGCCGATCTGCCGGCGCTGTTGCGGGCGTGGTCGGCGCAGGACTAGGCGGCGGAGAGCAGGGGCCGGGCGTCAGCGCAGGAGCAGTTGCAGGCCGCCGACGACAGTCGCCGCGATCACGAGTTGTTCGAAGAGTCGCTGGTTGATCCTGTTCACAGCCCATTTGCCGATGAACGCGCCGGGCACGACGAACGCCACGAGTGCGGCGTCAAGGAGCAGCGAGTTCCCGTCGATCAGCCCGAGGCCCACGCTGAAGGGCACCTTGGACGTGTTGACGATGAGGAAGAAGAAGGCGGACGTGCCCAGGAAGCCGAGTTTCCGGAAGCCCGCCGACAGCAGGTACATCGACATCACCGGGCCGCCCGCGTTCGCGACCATGGTGGTGAAGCCGCCGAGGACGCCGTAGGAGCGGGCCTTGATACGGCCCGCCCTGGTGGTGACCGCGTCCGGGTCGTCGTCGGCGTCGGCGGTGCGGCGGCGCCAGACCGTCACGCCCGCCATCAGCAGCAGGATCGCGCCGATCGACGTCCGGACGATCGCGTCGTCCGCCCACACCAGGAACAGCGTGCCGAGGACCACGCCGGCCGCGACGGCCGGGAACAGCCGCCACAGCGTGGGCCAGTGGGCGTGCCGCCGGTAGGTGAGGACGGCGAGCACGTCCCCGGCGATGAGGATCGGCAGCAGCACGCCGGTGGAGGCGCGGGCGGGCAGCACCGCGGCGAAGACGGCGAGACTGACGGTGTTGGCGCCGCTCACGGCGGTCTTGGAGAAGCCGACGAGCAGCGCCGCGAAGGCGAGTGCGGCGAACCCCCAGCCGGAGATGTTCCAGAGTGTCATCGTGTTCATGCGGAGACCGATGCTATGCGCAGCTATCCGGCCGCCGTAAGGCGCGTCTCGCTGGTTGGGCCTCCTCGGAGGGTGCCCCGCCAGTCCTGCCCGGACGCGGTCAGTGCCGTTCCACCAGCACCGCGCTGCCCTGCCCCACCCCCACGCACATCGTCGCCAGGCCGCGCTCCGCTCCCGTGCGGCGCATGCGGTGGAGGAGGGTCGTCAGGATGCGGGCGCCCGAGCAGCCGAGCGGGTGTCCGAGAGCGATGGCGCCGCCGCTGGGGTTCACGCGCTCGGGGTCGATGCCCAGCTGGTCCACGCATGCCAACGCCTGCGCGGCGAACGCCTCGTTGAACTCGGCCTCCTGGACGTCGCCGACGACCCAGTCGGCGCGGGCCAGCACCTTGCGCGTGGCGGGGACGGGGCCGATGCCCATGACGTCCGGGTGCACCCCCGCGGAGGCGCCGGCGACGTAGCGGCCGAGCGACTCCAACCCAAGGTCGTTCAGGGCCTCTTCGCTGACCAGGAGCAGGCCCGCGGCGCCGTCGTTCATCGGCGAGGCGTTGCCCGCGGTGACGGTGCCGTCCGGCCGGAACACCGGCTTGAGGCACCCGAGCTTCTCGACGGAGGTGTCCTCGCGGATGCACTCGTCGGCGTCGACGAGGACGCCGTCCGGGCGCTCCACGGGCAGGAGTTCGTCGTCGAAGTGGCCGTCCTTGCGCGCCTGGGCGGCGAGTTGGTGGCTGCGCAGCGCGAACTCGTCCTGCCGGGCACGGGAGATGCCGTAGCGGGTGGCGACCTCCTCGGCGGTCTCGCCCATGGAGAGGAGGCCGTGGAGTTCCTTCATCGCCGGGTTGACCAGGCGCCAGCCGAGCCGGGTGTCGACGGTCTCGATGCGGTGCGGGAGGGCCTCGTCGGGGCGGGGCAGCACGAAGGGGGCGCGGCTCATCGACTCGGAGCCGCCGGCCAGCACGATGTCGGCCTCGTCGGCGGCGATGGCGCGGGCGGCGGTCGTGACGGCTTCGAGGCCGGAGGCGCACAGCCGGTTCACCGTGGCCCCCGGCACGGAGTCGGGCAGGCCGGCGAGGAGCGCGGCCATGCGGGCGACGTTGCGGTTGTCCTCGCCGGCCTGGTTGGCGGCGCCCCAGTAGACGTCGTCGATGCGCGCCGGGTCGAGCGCCGGCACGTCGGCGACGAGACCGCGGATGACGGTCGCGGCGAGGTCATCGGGGCGGACGGAGGACAGCGCTCCGCGCAGCTTGCCGAGGGGGGTGCGGCGGGCTGCCGCGAAGTGGACGGGGCGCACGACGGGACTCCTGACGGCTCTGACCTGTTAATTAGCGCTGCTAGTTTTGGACTATAGACCGCCTGTCACCCGCCTGGGAAGATCTCCCGGGACCTTCACCGACGCAGCTGGAGGAGACATGACCGAGGCCCGCGAGCACGCACTCCCGGGGATGGTCGTACGGGAGTGGCCGAACGAGCGACCCCGGTACCTCGCCCTGGTGGTGCACGGGTACGGGGAGCACATCGGCCGGTACGAGGAGCTCGCCGGCGTCCTCGTCGCGCACGGCGCGGCCGTCTTCGGACCCGATCACCGGGGGCACGGGAAATCGGCGGGCGAGCGGGTGCTGATCGAGGACTTCGAGGACCTGGTCACCGATGTGCACGCGGTGGCCGACCTGGCCTGCACCACCCATCCGGGCGTCCCGCTGGTCCTCATCGGCCACTCCATGGGGGGCCTGATCGCCGCCCGCTTCGCCCAGCGGTACGGCGCCGAGCTCACCGCGCTCGTCCTGTCCGGGCCGGTCATCGGCGACTGGTACCTGCCCCGGCAGCTGCTCGCCCTCGACGAGATCCCGGACACGCCCATCAGCACGGCCTCGCTCTCCCGCGACCCGGCGGTCGGGACGGCGTACGCGGCGGATCCGCTGGTGTGGCACGGGCCGATGAAGCGGCCGACGCTGGAGTCGTTCGTACGGACGCTGGAGACCGTGGCCAAGGGCGGGGACGTCGGCGCGCTGCCGGTGCTGTGGCTGCACGGCGACGACGACCGGCTGGTGCCGCTGTCGGGCAGCCGGGGCGGGGTGGAGCAGCTCAGCGGGGGCAGGCTGACCGAGCGGATCTATCCGGGCGCCCGGCACGAGGTGTTCAACGAGACGAACCGGGCCGAGGTGTTCGCGGACCTCACACGCTTCCTGGAGGGCGTGTTCCACGGTTGATCCGCACGGCGTTTGCACCGGTTGGCCCGGGGCACCCGCGCCCGCATGGAGTGGTTGCGGCACGCGGCCTGCGTGGGAGAGGACCCCGAGCTGTTCTTTCCCGTGGGCACGGAAGGGCCCGCGCTGCGCGAGATCGCGGCGGCCAAGCGGGTCTGTGCCCGCTGCCCGGTGGCTCCCGAGTGTCTCGACTGGGCGCTCCGCAGCGGACAGACCTCGGGTGTCTGGGGCGGCACCTGTGAGCGGGAACGCGCCGCGCTGCTCCGTACCGGCACGGACCATGTCCCAAGGAGGAGCACCGTATGACTGTGGTGAAGAGCACCCTTCCCGACGCCGCCCGCGAGGTGGCCGGAGAGGCGTTGCAGAGCACCCTCGTGGATCTGCTCGGGATCTCGCTCGTCGGCAAGCAGGCGCACTGGAACATCGTGGGCCCGCGCTTCCGGTCCATCCACCTCCAGCTGGACGAGGTGGTCGCGACGGCCCGCACGTACTCCGACACGGTGGCGGAGCGCGCCGCCGCGCTCGGGCTGCCGCCCGACGGCCGGCCCGAGACGGTCGCCGCCGCCTACGCGCTGCCCGGCGCGAAGGAGGGCTGGGTGCGGGACGACGAGGTGGTGCGGCTGATGGTCGAGACGCTGGAGTCGGCGATCGGCCGGCTGCGCGACCGTATCGACGCCACCGACAAGGCCGACCCGGTCACCCAGGACCTGCTGATCGGCATCACCGCCGAACTGGAGAAGCAGCGCTGGATGTTCGAGGCCGAGAACTGGCCCCGGGACTGACCGCGAACGCACGAGGAAGGAGGACGCCATGACGGACGCCCTCGAACTCGACGCGCTGTGGGAGGACTTCCACCGTGTCGTCAACATGACCTCGCAGGAGCTGGCCGCCTGGCTGCGCGTCAGCGACGCCTCCGAGGAGACGGAACCCCTGCCGGAGCACGCCGGCACCCCCACCGGACAGCATGTCCTGGCGATCCTGCAGAAACGGCGCACGGACCTCACCGACGACGACATCGAGGTGATGTACGAGGTGGTGGACACCGTCACCGCACAGGCGGACGTCGAGAACGAACCCGAGCCCGAGGAGACCCGGCGCCGGCACCAACTGATGACGCTGGGCCACGATCCGCTCAGGCCGTAACGCCCGCGGACGGCACCGGCGTTGACGCGAAAGAGGTGGCCGAAGACCGACTCCGCCGCGTCCGGATGATCGTGAAACACTGCTCGCAGTCCTGCCGCGCGAGCAGAGGAGTCACACGTGACCGGGACCGAGCCGGCCGCCCCGCTGATCGACACGACCAAGCCGCACCCTGCCCGGGTCTACGACTGGTATCTCGGCGGCAAGGACAACTACCCGGTGGACGAGGAACTCGGCCGCCGGATCGCCTCGTTGAACGGCGACGCGCCACGGGCCGCGCGGGCCAACCGGTGGTTCATGCACCGGGCCACGCGCCGGCTCGTGGGCTCCGTCGGCATCCGCCAGTTCCTCGACATCGGCACCGGCATCCCCACCGAGCCCAATCTGCACCAGATAGCGCAGCGGGTCGCCCCGGACGCCCGGGTCGTCTACGTCGACAACGACCCGATCGTCCTCGCCCACGCCGGCGCGCTGCTGCGCGGCACCGAGGAGGGCGTGACGGAGTACGTCCAGGCCGACGCCCGCGACCCGGAGCAGATCCTCGAACGGGCGGGCAAGATCCTCGACTTCGAGCGTCCCGTCGCCCTCTCGCTGATCGCGCTGATGCACTTCATCGCGGACGAGGACGGCGCCTACGACATCGTCGGCACCCTGGTCGACGCGCTGGCGCCGGGCAGTTGTCTGGTGCTGTCGTGCATGACCGCCGACTTCGAACCGGAGCAGGTGCACGAGGGCATCGCCGCCTACAAGGCGTCGGGCGTCACCCTCGTCGCCCGCGACCAGGCCCAAGTGGGCCGCTTCTTCAAGGGACTCGACCTCGTCGAGCCCGGGATCGTGTCCGTACGGGACTGGCGTCCCGAGCTCGCGGAGGGCGAGTCGGACATCGGCCCCGGGCCGGTCTCCCTGTACGGCGCGGTCGGCATCAAGCCGTGAGGCGGCTCGGCATCAAGCCGTGAGGCGGCTCAGCGTCAGGCCGTGAGGCGGCTCAGCGTCAGGCCGTGAGGCGGCTCAGCGCCGCCGACACCAGCGTGCGTACGCCGGGTGCCAGCACCGACAGGTCGGGGGCGAAGAACGGGCTGTGGTTGTCGGGCACGTTGCCGAACCGCTCCGCGTCCGTCTCCCCCGGGACCGTCTCCCACACCTCGTGCGGTGTCGAGGTCACGTACCAGTAGTCGTACGGCACTCCCGGCGGCGCGAGCAGGGAGAAGTCCTCGCTGCCCATCTCCGGGCCGAAGTCGAACACCGCGTCGGCGCCGAACAGTTCCCGGTGCACGGCCGCGATCTCCCGGTCGAGGGCGGCGTCGTTGACGGTGTTCGGATAGCCGGGGATCACGGTGATCTCCGGCGGCACCGGGCAGCCCGCCGCCAGGCACTCGCCCTCCACGATCCGCCGCACCGCGGTGAGGATCCGCTCCCGCACGCCGTCGTCCTGGCTGCGCAGGTTCAGCGAGAGCCGCGCCTCGGCGGGGATGATGTTGCTCTTCGTACCGGCGTGGAACTGCCCCACCGTCAGCACCGCCGAGTCCTTCGCGGCGACCTCCCGGGAGACCACGGTCTGGAGCCGGGTGACGATGTGCGCGGCGGTGACGACGGGGTCGACGGTGGACTCGGGGCGCGAGCCGTGGCCGCCGACGCCGGGCACGACGACCTCGACGCCGTCGGACGCCGACATGATCAGGCCGGGGGTGTGCGAGTAACAGCCGGTGCGGCCGGGGACGACATGCTGGCCGAGGACCACGTCCGGGTACGGGAAGCGCGTGTGCACCCCGTCCGCGGCCATCACTCCCGCTCCCCCGCCGGCCTCCTCGGCGGGCTGCCCGACCGCCACCAGCGTCCCCGACCAGGCGGCACGCCCGGCGGCGAGCGCCTCGGCGGCCCCCGCGAGCCAGGTGACGTGGCAGTCGTGCCCGCAGGCGTGCATCACGCCGTCGACCGTCGAGGCGTACGGCAGTCCGGTCGCCTCCTGCACCGGCAGCGCGTCCATGTCGCCGCGCAGCCACACCACGGGCCCGTCCCCGTTGGCGAGCACACCGACCACGCCGGTGCGGCCGACGCCCTCGGTCACCGTGAACCCGGCCGCGCGCAGCCGCTCCGCGAGCCGGGCGGCGGTGCGGTGCTCCTGGAAGGACAGCTCGGGGTGGCGGTGCAGATCGCGGTAGAAGTCCTCCAGGTCACGGGTCTTCAGCCCGGCGGTCAGGTCCGCGGTGAGCCGGGCGACTGCGGCGGGGTCGGTCATCGCGCTCCCTCTCTCCTCGAAAGTGGCCCTGGTGGCCGGGTTCCCCGCCCCGGCGAGTCCACGGCTTCGCCGCGGCGGCGGCTTCGCGGCCCGGAGTGCGGCACGGTCGGCCTCACCCCAGCAGCCAGCCCCCGTCCACGGCGAGCCCCACCCCGTTGACGGACCGGTTGCGCAGCAGGAAGTCCACGGCGTCCACGACGTCGGCCATCGCCGCGAGCCGCCCGGTCGGGGTGCGCGCCCGCAGTCCCGCCAGCACCTCCGCGGGCTTGTCCCGCCAGTAGGGGCTGTCCCCGACCACCCCGGGGTGGACGGCGTTGACGCGGACGGGCGCCAGCTCGACGGCGAGCGTGTGCACGAGGCCGGTCACCCCGGCGTTGACGGTCGCCACGGTCGTCGCGCCCGGATAGGGCCGCTCCTTGGCCTGCCCGCCGAACAGCACGATGGCGCTGTCGGCGTGCAGGCCGGGCCGCAGGGCGTGCACGGCCTCGGTGTAGCCGACGAGCTTGAGGGTGACGAGGTGGACGGCGGCGTCGATGTCGTAGGCCGCCACCCGGTTGTCGTCGCGGGAGATCCCGGCCAGCACCAGATGGTCGACGCGTCCGGCACCGGCCAGCGCGGCACCGATCTCGCGGGGGCGGGAGAGGTCCAGGGCGAGGCCGCGGGCGCCGATCTCCTTGGCGGCGGTGTCGGTGCGGTGGGCGTCCCGGCCGGTGATGAGCACGTCGTCGCCGCGTCCCGCGCGCATCCGGGCGAACTCCCGGCCGATGCCCGAGGTTCCGCCGATCACCACGACCCGGTTCATCGCACACCCCTCAGATGATCCCAGTCCCGGGTGAAGCGGTAGGAGTGCCGGGACGGCGGCTGCGGGGCCTGCGTCTCCAGCCAACGCACCGGCCCCGCACCGGCGTTGGTGAAGCCGTGCACACAACCGGCGCCCGCCCAGGCGAGATCGCCGGGCCCGAGGTGGTACCGCGCGTCGTCGAAGGTCGCCTCCACGACCCCTTCGAGGATCAAGTACGTCTCCTCGAAAGGGTGGTCGTGGGTGCCCGCGACGCCGTCGACGGCGTACTGCACGATGAACATCGTCGAGGCGACCGCGCCCAGGTCGGCGTCGACCATCATCTTGACCGTGATCCCGCTGTAGACGAGCAGCGCGGTCCGCATGCTCGCCGACACCGCCAGCAGGTCCTGGGACTGTTTGCCGGGGTCCATCTGCGCGGGCTCGAAGTGGCCGAAGGAGCGGGTGCGGGGGTCACGGACGTCGATCCGGACGGGGGTCCGGGCGGGCAGCTCGGGCACGGACAGGGTGTCGTACCCGTAGCGGGCGCGCGGCACGGGCGCGAGCATGTCCGCCCAGCGGGCGCCGGTGTCCGGCACGCCCCGCCAGGCGTGCGGGACAGCGGTCGGCAGCAGGCCGTAGTCGCCCTCCTCGAGGAGGTACGACCCCTCGGGCACGTCGAGGATCACGGTGCCGTCGAGGACGTGGAAGCTCTCCTCGTACGCGTGCACATGGGCGCCGACCCGGCCGTTCGGCCGCAGCTCGCAGACACCGAAGCCGGTGTGCACGCTCCCGTCCGCCTCACCGACCAACTCCCGCCGCCGGTAGCCGTGTTCGTCATGGTCCGGGGCCCGGACCTCGGCGGCGCGACGCACCAGGTGCGTGGTCACCGGGCCGCCTTCGCCGCCAGGAGCCGGTCGCGGGACTCCTCGACGAGGCGCCGGGCGCGGGCCACGTCGGCCGTCAGCCTGCCGTCCCGCTTGCGGATCACGCCGTCGACGATGACGGTGTCCACGTTGGAGACGTCGGCGGACAGGGTGACGGCGGCGGCGGGGTCGTGCACGGGGGCGACGTTCAGCGCGGTGGCGTCGATCGCGACGACGTCGGCGCGCTTGCCGGGGGTCAGGGAGCCGGTGCGGCCCTCCAGGCCGGCCACATGGGCGCCGTTGCGGGTGGCGATCTCCAGCATCTGACGTGCCGTCAACATGGTGTCAGGGACGGGCATGTTGGCGTGCCAGCAGTCCGCGTTGAGCCGGGCGCGCTCGGCGCCGAAGGCCGCGCGGATCTGGGTGAACATGTCGCCGGGGACGGTGGTGACGACGTCGATGCTGAGCGAGGGGCGCAGTCCGTGTTCGATCGCCTTCATCACCGGTGGCCAGCCGTGTCCCATCTGCGTCTCGACCTGCGGCGCGATGGACACCGTACCGCCGCTGTCTGCGAGCATCCGCCACTCGTCCTCGTGGAGATAGCAGCAGTGGATGTACGTGGTGTCCGGGCCGAGGAGGCCGAGGTCGTGGAGTTGCTTCACCATGCCGAAGCGGCCGGCGAGGCGGCCCATCGCCACGTGCACGGTGATCGGGATGTCCAGGTCGCGGGCGAGGGCCCATTCGGCGGTGACGACGTCGTTGACGCAGAACCCGGGGCCGCGGGTGGCGAGGGCCAGGGTGAGCAGGCCGGTGTCGGAGGCGAAGTACTCGGTGCGGATGCGGCGTACGTCGTCGCCCGGTATCGCGATCTTGCTCTCGAACCAGTAGTCGGCGAGGGAGGTGTTGGCGCTGCCGTACGCGTACTGCGCCCGGATGCCGGACTCGGTGAGGGCCTGGATCGCGGCGTCGGGGTGGGCGGGGGTGTTGTTGATGTGGGACCAGTCGACGAGCGTGGTGATGCCGGCGTTGAGACACTCAAGGGCGCCGGCCAGGTTCGCCGCGTACACGTCCTCCGGGGTGTAGAGCGGGGCGAAGGCGTCGAGGATGTCCACGAAGTAGTCGTCGAGGGTGGCGTCGGGGGCGACCCCGCGGATGGAGGCCTCCCAGGTGTGCCGGTGGGTGTCGACGAAGCCGGGGATCACGATCCGGCCGGTCATGTCGAGGACTTCGGCGTCCGCGTCGATCCGCGGCGCCACGGCCTCGATCCTCCCGTCCTCGATGAGGACGTCCCCCTGGGGAAGGTCCCCGATGTCGGGGTCCATCGAGATCACCTGACCTGCGCGCAGGAGTGTCCGAACGGTCATCGCCCTTCCTCCTTCGGGGTGTTCGGTACGCGGTGGAGTCCTTCGGGTGTTCAGTACGCGGTGAGGTCGCGGACGGCCGCCACGACCTTGTCGACGGTCGGGATGACCCGCTCCTCCAGTGCATCGGCGAACGGCAGCGGCACACACTCCCCCGCCACCCGGCGCACGGGCGCGTCCAGCAGGCCGAAACCCTCGTCGGCGACGACCGAGACGACGGTGGCGCCCCAGCCGCCCTGGTACGGGTTCTCCTCGACGGTGACGAGCCGCGAGGTGCGGGCGAGCGAGGCGAGGACGGTGCGCATGTCCAGCGGCACCAGACAGCGCAGGTCGACGACCTCGGCCTCGACGCCCTCCTCGGCGAGCAGCGCGGCGGCCCGCAACGCCAGCGGGACCATCGCGGCGAGAGCCACCAGGGTCACGTCGGCGCCCTCGTGCACGACGGCCGCGCGGCCCAGCTCGACCACATGGTCGGGCGGCGCAGGCGCGCCTTTGGCGGCCAGCAGGCCCTTGTGCTCGAAGAACACCACCGGGTCGTCGCTGCGGATCGCCGCCGCCATCATGCCGACCACGTCGGCGGGTGTCGCGGGCGCGGCGATCTTCAGTCCCGGGACGGTCAGCGCCCAGTTCTCGGTGGCCTGCGAGTGCTGGGCGCCGAAACCGAGCCCGCCGCCGTTGGCGGTGCGAACGACGAGGGGCACGGTGACCTGACCACCCGTCATGTAACGCACCTTGGGTATCTCGTTGGCGAGGTAGTCCCAACAACAAGCCAAAAAGTCCGAGAACATGATCTCGGCGACCGGCCGCATCCCGGTCATCGCGGCGCCCATCGCCGCGCCGACGATGGCCTGTTCGGAGATCGGTGTGTCCCACACCCGCTCCGGCCCGAACTCCTCGATCAGCCCGGCGGTGGTCTTGAACACGCCGCCCGCCGCACCGATGTCCTCCCCGAGGCAGACCACGGCCGCGTCGCGGCGCATCTCCCGCGCGATGCCCTCGGCGACGGCCTCCCGATAGGTGATCACGTCCGCCATGCGGCACCTCCGTCCGCCCACACGTCGGTCAACGCGTCACCGGGGTCGGGCGCGGGAGCGTTCTTCGCCGCGTCCACTGCCTGTCGTACGGCCTCCTGTGCGCGCTCGTCGGCCGCGGTGACCGTCTCCGCGGGCACCCCCCGCTCGGTCAGCCGGCCGCGCGCGATGTCCAACGGGTCGTGCTTGAGCCAGCGTTCGACCTCCTCGGCCGGGCGGTAGGCGGCCGGGTCGGACCTGCTGTGCCCGAAGTGCCGGTAGGTGGCCGCCTCCAGCAGCGCGGGCCCGTCTCCCGCCCTGGCCCGTTCCGCGAGCCGGGCCACGGTCTCGCGGACCGCCACGACGTCGTTTCCGTCGACACTCTCGCCGGGGATGCCGTACGCGGACGCCCGGTCGGCCGCCGGGCGGGCCACCGCGGTGACGTCGGCGATCGGCGTGTACTCCATGTAGAGGTTGTTCTCGCAGACGAACAACACGGGCAGCTTCCATACGGCGGCTAGGTTCAGCGCCTCGTGGAAGGCACCGATGTTGGTGGCGCCGTCCCCGAAGAAGGCGACCGCGATCTGACCGGTGCCGCGCAGCCGGGCCGACCACGCGGCACCGGCCGCCATCGGGAGGTGGGCGCCGACGATGGCGTAGGAGCCGAGCATGCCGGTGGCGGCCTTGGTGAGGTGCATGGAGCCGCCCTTGGCGCCGCACAGCCCCGTCGCCCTGCTCATGAGTTCGGCCAGGCATTCCTCCGGGCCGGCGCCGCGGGCCATCGCGTGGTGGTGGCCGCGGTAGGTGGCGAAGACGTAGTCGTCGGCGCGCAGGGCCGCGCTCGCGCCGACGGCGATCGCCTCGTGGCCGGCGGCGAGGTGGGTGGTGCCCTTGACGAGGCCCTGGAGGAAGAGGTCGTGGGCGGCCTTCTCGGTGCGGCGGATGAGGACCATCTGCTCGTACAGTGCCAGGAGTTCGGCCGTGTCCGTCGACAGGTCAGCGGTGTCCATCGGCGGTCCCCGTGTTGAGGTGGGACTGCGACTCCCGGCGGGTGTTCAGTTCGCCGCCCACCGTCCAGTACTTGCGGCCCGCGACGAGGAGTTCCTCGGCCGGGAACTTGGTGATGACCTCGCAGCCGTCCGCGGTGACGACCACTTCCTCCTCGATGCGGGCCGCGGACCAGCCGTCGGCGGCGGGCCAGTAGGTCTCCAGGGCGAACACCATCCCCTCTTCGAGGACTTCGGGGTGGTCGAGGGAGACCAGGCGGCTGAAGATGGGCTTCTCCCAGATCGACAGGCCCACCCCGTGGCCGTACTGGAGGGCGAACGCGGCGGTCTCGTCGGCGAAGCCGAACTCCTCGGCGCGCGGCCAGACCTGGACGATGTCGGCGGTGGTGGCGCCGGGGCGGACGAGGGCGATCGCCTGGTCCATGTACTCCCGGCAGCGGACATAGGCGTCGCGCTGGGCGCGGGAGGCGCTGCCGACGGCGAACGTGCGGTAGTAGCAGGTGCGGTAGCCGAGGTGGCTGTGCAGGATGTCGAAGAAGGCGGGGTCGCCGGGGCGGATCAGGCGGTCGCTGTAGACGTGCGGGTGGGGTGAACAGCGTTCACCGGAGATGGCGTTGACGCCTTCGACGTACTCGCTGCCGAGGTCGTACAGGACCTTGCTGACCAGTCCGACGCACTCGTTCTCCCGCACGCCCGGGCGCAGATAGCCGTACAGCTCCTCGTAGGCCGCGTCGACCATCGCGCAGGCCTGGGTGAGCAGGGAGATCTCGTCGTGGGTCTTGGTGCGGCGGGCCTCCAGGAAGACCTGCTGGCCGTCGACGACGTCGATGCCCTCGGCGCGCAGGGCGGCCAGGACCGGCATCTCGGCGACGTCGATGCCCAACGGCTCGCCCGCCAGGCCGTGTTCGCGCAGTTCGGCGGCGATCTTCGCGGCCACGTCCGCCGCGATGCCCGCGTCCGGGTGGAAGGCGCCGCGCAGGGTGGAGATGCCGGCGCGGGCGCCGGTGGGCGGGCCCTCCTTGCCGTCGCTGTGGTCCAGCCACGGGTTGTAGAGCTGGTGGTGGCGGGCGGCGGAGCCGAAGTCCCAGACGACCGGGTCGCCGCCGCGCACCAGCAGGGCGAAGCGGATCAGCTTGTCCATCGCCCAGGTGCCGATGTGCGTGGCGGTCATGTAGCGGATGTTGGCGAAGTCGAAGCTGAGCACCGCGCCGAGCGAGGAGCGGTTCAGGGTCTCGTGGAGCCGGGCCAGCCGCTGTCGCCGCAGCCGGTCGAGGTCGATGCGCTGTTCCCAGTCGACCGCGTTGGGTCCGAATGTGCGGATCGCCATGGCGACCACCCCCATTGCGGAGTGAACGACCGCACGAGGAGAGTGTCAAGTGTCACTGAACACGAACCATACCCCGATGGCTGGTTCCTCTCCATCGTTGCAGTAGCGGTGCGGGGTCGTCGACTCGAAGCAGACCGCACCGCCGGGACGCAGTGTGTGCGTTTCGAAACCGAGGGTGAGGGTGAGCTCGCCGGAGATCAGATAGCCGTACTCGGTGCCCGCGTGGCGCATCAGGCCGCCCGAGGTGGAGGAGGAGCCACCGGGCCGGTAGGTGACGAGCAGGAAGTCCACGTCCGTGCCCGGGACATGGCCGAGCCGCTCCCACACGACACCGGAGTCCAGCTCCAGCACCTCGCGCTCACCGGGCGTGATCAGGGGTCCGATGCGCCGCGCAGGGTCGGCCGCGAAGGCGGCGAGGGCGTGCGCCACCAGGGCACTGCCGGTCGCGGCGACCGTCTCCCGCTGCTCGAAGAGAGCCTCCACGGAGATGTTCAGGACCGTGGTGATCGCGTACAGCGTGCTCACCGAGGGCTGGCTCTTGCCGGTCTCGATCTGGGAGACCAGGCTCGCGGAGACGCCGACCTCGCGGGCCAGGCCGCGCAGACTCAGGCCGCGCTCCTGGCGCGCCTGGCGGATGCGGGCACCGACGGGCGGCACGTCGGCTGGGGGCACGGGCGGCACCTCTCGTGGACGATCGTGTGCAGTCCCATTGAACAGCTGCGGCTCACTTCCCGTCCATCAACCGCTCCAGCCGGTCGAAGCGCTCATGCAGCGCACGCACCGCCTCCTCGCCCAACTCGTGGGCGCCGTGCGCCAGATGGTGCCGACGCTTCTGCTCCCTGCCGACGAACCAGGTGGCCAGCGCGGCGGTGACCATGCCGTACGTGGTGATCCCGACGACCATCACGACCGCGCCGACGACCCGGCCCCACGGGGTCACGGGGAAGAAGTCGCCGTACCCGACCGTCGTCGCGGTCTCGATCGACCACCACAGGGCCTTCGGGTACGACGTCAGATTCGCGCCCCGCGCACCCTCTTCGGCCCCGATCACGGCCCATGACCCGGCGAGCATCACCACGACCAGCACGGCCGTCGCCGCCCCCGCGGCCTTCAGATGCAGGGACCGCCCCTCCCGGCCGAGCAACACCGCGACCGCCCTGGTGAGAAATCCGGGCAGCATGACGACTCCTTGGGACGCGGACAGGGACGCGGACAGGGACGCGGACGGGCCATGGGCCCAGTGTCGGCGCCGCCTGCGGGGCGGGCATGCCGGGCGGGGCGTTCGAGTTGCCGCGCGGCCCTGGCCGAGGTGGGCTGTGAGGGCCCCTTGGAAAACGCCGGAGGACCGGAGGACCCGTGACCCGCCAGCCCCGATCGGTGCCGGAGACCTTCGCCTTCGCCTGCGGGGACTGCGGGCACGGCTGGGAGGCCACGTTCCAGGTCATGTTCTTCACCGACCCGCTGGACCCCTCGGGCCTGACCACCCAGGAGTACGTCGACGAGGCGGGCCGGGCCGTCAGATCGCCGCTCGCCGAAGCGGTCTGCCCGCGGTGCGGCGGCCGGAAGGTGCGCGTCCTGGAGGCGGGCCTCGCCGAGCGGGCCCGGAAGGCGGAACACGAACGCGCCGCACACCCGCCGCGTCACCGCCCCCATTTCCCCCACCGCTCCCCCGAGCGGCCGGACTGAGCCGCGGGCGGGCGCGCTCCCGCTTCCCCCTGCTCCCCTGCTCCCCTCTGCCGATTCCCGGGACATCGTGATCATGGGGCGGCACAATGGCACCGGCGGTCGGCGGTGCCTCGATCGCGCGATCGCAGGATCACAGGGGCGAGGAGAGGACGGACGACGTGAGTGACACCCCCTCCAGCGGGTCGTCGAGGCTCAACACCGCCGTCGCGCACAACGCGCGCGTGTGGAACTACTGGATCGGTGGCAAGGACAACTACGAGGTCGACCAGAAGGTCGGCGAGCACGTCGCCACGATGTTCCCGATCATCCGGGACATCGCCCGCGCCGACCGCGAGTTCCTCGGCCGTGCGGTGACCCATCTGGCCACGGAACGCGGGGTACGGCAGTTCCTGGACATCGGCACCGGTCTGCCCACCGTCGACAACACCCACGAGATCGCCCAGCGCATCGCGCCGGACGCGCGGATCGTCTACGTCGACAACGACCCGATCGTCCTCGCCCACGCCCGCACCCTGCTGACCAGCACCCACGAGGGCGTCACCGACTACATCGACGCCGACGTCCACGATCCGGCCGCGATCCTCGAACGGGCCGGAGGCACCCTGGACTTCACCCGTCCCGTCGCGGTGATGCTGCTGGGCATCCTCAACTTCGTCCTCGACTACGACAAGGCCCGGGACATCGTCCGCCAGGTACTGGCCGCGGTCCCGTCCGGCAGCTACCTGGTACTGACCCACCCCACGTTCGACCACGAGCTCGGCGGCGCGGGCCAGATCCCGGCGATGAAGTTCTGGAACGAGAACGCCACCCCGCCGATCACGGCCCGCAGCGGCACGGACATCGCCGCGTTCTTCGAGGGCCTCGACCTCCTCGACCCGGGCCTGGTGTCGTGCTCGCAGTGGCGACCCGACGTGAACTCGCCTGTCGTGGTGCCGCAGTTCGGCGCGGTGGCCGTGAAACCCTGACGCGGGACCCGTACCGGCAGACCCGTCGTGGAGGACGTATGACCACCCTTGCCGACCCCGTACCCGGCGGACGTCCCGGTGACGTCGACCGCGCCACCGCGCTGAGCGGCGAGCTGTCCGGGAGAGGCGTGCACGGGGTGGTGCTGTCGTACGTCGACACCGCCGGCGTCGGCCGGGTGAAGACGATCCCCACGGCGAAGCTCGCCTCGGCGGCGGCCTGGGGCGTCGGCATGTCCCCGGTGTTCGACACGTTCCTCGCGAACGACTCCATCGTGACCACCGACGTCCTGGGCTCCCCTGACGGCGACCTTCGCCTCTACCCCGACCTCGACCACCTGGTGGTCCTGGCCGGGCAGCCCGGCTGGGCGTGGGCGCCGGTCGACCGGATCACCCAGGAGGGCGAGCGGCACCCCGGCTGCACCCGCACGCTGCTGCGCCGGATCGTCGCGGACGCCGAGCGGCGGCACGGTCTGACCTTCAAGGCGGCCGTCGAGGTCGAGTGGGCGGTGGGCCAAGGCCCGGCGGCCCAGGGCGACTTCACGCCCGCGCTGTCGGGTCCGGCGTACGGGGCCGTCCGTCAGGTCGAGTTGAGCAACTACACCGCCGACCTGCTGGCGGCGTTCGCGGCGCAGGGCGTGGAGGTCGACCAACTCCATCCCGAGTACGCGGCAGGGCAGTTCGAGGTCTCGGTCGGCGCCCTGGACCCGGTGGCCGCGGCCGACCGGAGCGTGCTCGTACGCCAGACGATCCGCGCGGTCGCCCAACAGCACGGCCTGGTCGTGTCGTTCGCCCCGTCCGTCTTCGCCGAGGGCGTCGGCAACGGCGGCCACCTCCATCTCTCCGCCTGGCGCGACGGCACCAACCTGCACGCGAGCGGGGAGGGCCGGTACGGCATGACGGCCGACGCGGAGGCGTTCGCGGCCGGCGTCCTGGCCCACCTCCCCGCGCTCACGGCCGTCACCGCCCCGAGCCCGGCGAGCTACCTCCGCCTCAAACCCTCCCAGTGGGCCGGGGTGTTCACCGCGTGGGGCCGCGAGACCCGGGAGGCGGCGGTCCGTGTCGTCACCGGCACGGTGGGCCTGCGCGACCGGGCCGCCAACCTGGAGGTCAAGCCGGTCGACCTGGCGGCGAACCCGTACCTGGCGTTCGCCTCCGTCATCGCGGCGGGCCTCGACGGCATCGCCTCGGCCGCCGTGCTCCCCGAGGAGATCACCGGCGACCCGGCCCGGCTCGACGCCGACCGGGCGGCGGCCCAGGGGGTACGCCGGCTGCCGGCCTCGCTCGCCGAGGCGGTCGCCGAGTTCCGCAAGGACGAGTGCCTGCGGGGCGCTCTGGGCCCGGTCCTCGCCGACGCGGTGATCGCCGTACGGGAAGGCGAGAGCGCGTCCGTGGCCGGGCTCGACGACGCCGGGATCGCGGCGGCGTACCGCTGGAAGTACTGACATGACCGCAGTACAGGAGGCGCTCGCGCGACTGAGCCTGGTCGACCACCACTGCCATGGTGTGGTCACCGAGGACCTCGACCGGGACGGCTTCGAGGCCCTCCTCACCGAGGGCGGCCGATGGCCGGGCAGCGACATCTCCCCCTTCGACACCCCGGTCGGTGTCTCGGTCCGCCGCCACTGCGCACCCCTGCTCGACCTGGACCGGCACGCCCCGCCGGAGGAGTACCTGGCGCGCCGGGCGGAACTGGGCGCGCGGGAGGTGAACCGGCGCTTCCTGGCCTCGGCCGGCACCGGCACCTACTTCCTGGACACCGGCTTCGGCCCGACCGAGCTGGCCGCGGACGACGTGCACGAGGTCGTACGGCTGGAGAGCGTGGAGGAGGCGCTGGTGGCGAAGGGCGTCGAGCCCGACGACTACGCCGACGCCTTCCGCACGGCCGCTCTCCGGGCCGTCCGGCGCCCGGGTGTGGTGGCGGTGAAGTCGGTGGCGGCCTACCGCACGGGGTTCGACCTGGACCCGGCGCGTCCGTCGGCCGCGGAGGTGGAGCGGGCGGCCCGGAAGCGGCTGGCGGCGGGAGGACGACTGACGGACCCGGTCCTGGTACGGCACCTCCTGTGGACCGCCGTCGACCTGGGCCTCCCCCTCCAGCTCCACACGGGCTTCGGCGACAACGACATCCGCCTGCACCGGGTCGACCCCACCCACCTCACGGACTGGCTGCACCTGACCTCCGGCACCATCCCGGTCCTGCTGCTGCACTGCTGGCCGTACCAGCGGCAGGCCGGCTATCTGGCCGCGGTCTTCGAGCAGGTGTACCTGGACGTCGGCCTCACCCTGCACCACGTGGGCCCGGCGCGGGCCCGGGCCGTCCTGGAGGAGGCACTGGAGATCACACCGTTCCGCAAACTGCTGTACAGCTCCGACGCCTACGGTCTGGCCGAGTTCTATCGGCTGGGCGCGCTGGCGTTCCGCCGGGGACTGGGCGAACTGCTCCAGGACCGGGTGGACGCCGACGAGCTGAGCCGGCCCGACGCGCTGCGGCTCGCGGAGTGGGCGGGAGCACACAATGCGCGTCGGGTCTACCGCCTTCCCGACCCCTCCTGAAAGTATGATCAAGCAATGTCTGATACGACCGAAACCACGCCCGGCTGGCTGACGACCGACGACCTCGAGCAGGCGCGTGCCCGGATGCCGATCCTGTACGTCGAGGCGGTGCCCGTGCGCGTCGACGACAGCGGCGAAGTCACCAGTGTCGGCCTGCTGCTGCGTATCGGCCCCGACGGGACGGTCAGCCGGACGCTGGTCTCCGGACGCGTGCTGCACCACGAGCGCGTCCGCGACGCCCTCATGCGCAACCTGGAGAAGGACCTCGGCCCGGTGGCGCTGCCCCGCATCCCGACCGCCCCGCAGCCGTTCACGGTCGCCGAGTACTTCCCGACGCAGGGCATCACGCCGTACCACGACCCCCGTCAGCACGCGGTGTCGCTGGCCTACGTCGTTCCGGTCACCGGCGACTGCCGCCCCCGGCAGGACGCCCTCGACCTGGTCTGGTTCAGCCCCCAGGAGGCGCTGTCGGAGGCGGTGCAGAGCGAGATGCCGGGCGGGCACGGGGTGCTGTTGAAGCAGGCGCTGGCGCATGTGGGGTGCGTGATCTGACCTTCGGCGGCGCCGCGCCTTGACGCCTCCGCGGAATGGGTGGACAGTCGTAGATATACGTCGTAAACATACGGCGTCCTCCCCTGTACTCGGGAGCGTCATCGCCATGACGCGCAGCGGCCCCGGCCCCCCGTCCACGGTCCTCGTGACGGGCGGAGCCGGATTCATCGGTTCCCATGCCTGCGTCGAGCTGCTCGACCACGGCTACGAGCTGATCGTGGTCGACGACTACTCCAACAGCACGCCCGAGGTCCTCACTCGGGTCGAGCGGATCGCCGGCCGGTTCGTCGGCGCCGTCTACGAGCTCGACGTGCGGGACCGGCGTTCCCTGTCGGCCGTCTTCGACCGGCACGCCGTCGACGCGGTGGTGCACTTCGCCGCACACAAGGCGGTCGGCGCCTCGATGCGCAGGCCCGCCGAGTACTACGACACCAACGTCGGCGGCACCACCTCGCTGCTGCGCACCATGCACGAGCACGGGGTGCACCACCTGGTGTTCTCCTCCTCCTGCGCGCTCTACGGCGAGGCCGGCCCCGGCCCCCTCGACGAGTCCACGCCCGCCCGCCCCACCAACCCCTACGCCGCCTCGAAGTGGCTGTGCGAGCAGATCCTCACCGACATCTGCCGGCGCCGCCCCGAGTACACGGTGCTGAGCCTGCGCTACTTCAACCCGGCCGGCGCCCACCCCAGCGGCCTCCTTGGCGAGGCCCCCCGCGGCGAGCCCGACAACCTGATGCCTTACGTCGCCCAAGTGGCCGCGGGCCGACGGAAGTTGCTGCGGGTCTTCGGCGGCGACTGGCCCACGCACGACGGGACCGCGGTCCGCGACTACCTCCACGTCATGGACACCGTCGAGGCACACCGGGTGGCGCTGGACCACCTGGTCGACGGGCCAGGCATGCATGTGTTCAACCTCGGCGCGGGCCGGGGCAGTTCGGTGCTGGACGTGGTCGCCGCGTACCGGCACGCGGCCGGCCGGGAGGTGCCGTACGAGATCGTGGCCCGGCGCCCCGGCGACGTGGCCGAACTGGTCGCCGACGCGTCCGCGGTGGAGCGCGCCTGGGGCTGGCGGCCCACCCGGGACCTCGCGGACATGTGCCGCGACTCCTGGCGGTTCCAGCAGCTCAACCCGCAGGGGTACGCGGGGTCGGCGCGGCATCCGAACGGGAAGCGTTGAGCGTGAACGCCGTCTCGATGAGGGCGATGTGGCTGAACGCCTGCGGAGTGTTGCCCAGTTGGCGGCCCGCGTCCGGGTCCCACTGCTCGGACAGCAGGCCCACGTCGTTGCGGACGGCGAGGACACGCTCGAACGCCTCCCGGGCGCGCGGCAGTTGACCGGTGGCGGCGAGGGCGTCCGCGTACCAGAGAGTGCAGGCGACGAACGCCCCCTCGGCGCCGCGCACACCGTCGACCGCGTGCGCCCCGGGGGCGTCGGGGGCGTACCGCCGCACGAAGCCACCGTGGTCGAGGCGCCGCATCGCACGGACGGTGGCGCGCACCCGCTCGTCCCCGGCGGGCAGGAAGCCCAGCCGTGGGATCAGCAGCGCCGAGGCGTCCAGGGCCGGGGAGCCGTAGGACTGGACGAAGGCTCCCAGGCGCGGGTCCCAGCCCTCCTTCAGGATCTGCCGGCGCACATCGTCGCGCATCGCCCGCCACCGGTCCGAGACGCCGTTGCGGCCGAGGAGCGCGCCCATCCTCAGGGCGCGGTCGGCGGCCACCCAGACCATGACCTTGGAGTGCGTGAACTGCCGGGCCGGGCCGCGCACCTGCCACAGCCCTTGGTCGGGTTCGCGCCAGTGCCGCTGGAGGTACGCCATGAGCGCCTCCACCAGGTCCCAGAGGTGGGCCGGCAGCGGGATACCGGCGCGCAGTGAGAGGTACAGGGTGTCCAGGACCTCGCCGTACACGTCCAGTTGGAACTGGTTCACGGCCGCGTTGCCGAAGCGGACCGGCCGGGAGCCCGCGTAGCCGGGCAGCCAGGGTGCCTCGGTCTCGGGCAGCAGACGCTGACCGCCGACGCCGTACACGGTCTGGAGATCGGCCGGGTCTCCGGCGAGGGCCCGCACCAGCCAGTCCAGCCAGGCCGTCGCCTCCTCCCGGTAGCCGCTGCGCAGCAGACAGGAGAGGGTCAGGGTGGAGTCACGCAACCAGCAGTAGCGGTGGTCCCAGTTGCGTTCGCCGCCGAGACGGCCGGGCAGCGAGGTCGTGGGGGCGGCGACGATGCCGCCGGTGGGGGCGTAGGTGAGGGCCTTGAGGGTGACCAGCGAGCGCAGCACCGCCTCGCGGTACGGGCCCTCGTAGCGGCACCGGGCGCTCCAGCGGCGCCAGAAGTCGCAGGTCTCCTTCAGGACCGTCTCGGCGGGCACGAACAGCGGCGCGGGTGGTTCCGGCAGGTGCGAGGGGGCCCAGACCAGAGTGAGCGCCAGCCGTCGCCCGGCCGGGACGGTGAACTCGTGCACCGTACGGTCGTCACGCGCGGACTCCCGCACCCGGCCGTCGGTGTGCAGCCAGACGGCGTCCGGGCCGGCGACCGCCACCGCGCACTGGTCGACGGCCCGGATCCAGGGCGCGACCCGGCCCTGGTGGAAGCGCAGCCGCAGCTCGCTGCGCAGCCGCACGGTGCCCGACACTCCCTCTACCACCCTCACCAGACAGGGCAGTTGGTGCCGGGGCGGCATGAAGTCCGTGACCCGGACGGCTCCGGTGGGGGTCTCCCAGCGCGAGTCGAGGACCAGGGTGTCCTGCCGGTACGCCCGGTGCGCACAGATACCGCCGCCGACGGGGGCCACCCGCCAGTGACCGTTGTCCCGCGTCCCCAGCAGGGCGGCCAGACAGGCGGGCGAGTCGAAGCGGGGAAGACACAGCCAGTCGACGGAACCGTCCCTGCCGATCATGGCGGCGGTCTCCAGGTCGCTGAGGAGGGCGTAGTCCTCTATGGGTGCGTTCATGATCGGTCCGCTCGCGGTCATGCGGCCTCCGACTCGGCCCGCCGCAGGAGGGGTTCCCACCAGGAACGGTGGGTGCGGTACCACTGGACGGTCCGGGCGATGCCGGTCGCGAGATCTGTGCGGGGCGCGAAGCCGAGTTCCTCGCGGATCTTGGTGAAGTCGACGCTGTAGCGGCGGTCGTGGCTCTTGCGGTCCTCGACGTGCGTGACCATGCCCCAGTCGGCGCCGCACTCGCGCAGCAGCAGGGCCGTCAGATCGTGGTGGGAGAGTTCGTTGCCGCCGCCGATGTTGTAGATCTCGCCGGGACGGCCCGCGGTGCGGACGAGTTCGATGCCGCGGACGTGGTCGTCGACGTGGATCCAGTCCCGGACCTGCAAGCCGTCGCCGTACAGCGGCACCGGCATGCCGTCCAGCAACCGGGTGATGAACAGCGGGACGGCCTTCTCCGGGAACTGGTACGGGCCGTAGTTGTCGGAACAGCGGGTGACCCGGACGCCGAGGCCGTGGGTGCGGTGCTGGGCCAGGGCGAGCAGGTCGGAGGCGGCCTTGGTCGCGGCGTAAGGCGAGTTGGGCCGCAGCGGGTCGGTCTCCGGCCAGGAGCCGGCGCGGATCGAGCCGTAGACCTCGTCGGTGGAGATGTGCACGAAGGTCCGCAGGCCGTGCCGCCGGGCCGCGTCGAGCAGCGTCTGGGTACCGACGACGTTGGTGCGGACGAACGCGTCAGGGCCGGGGAGGGAGCGGTCGGCGTGGGACTCGGCGGCGAAGTGCACGATCTGGTCGTGCGCGGGGACGAGCCGGTCGACGAGATCGGCGTCGCAGATGTCGCCGCGGACGAAGTCGAAGCGGCGGTCGTCCCGGACCTCGTACAGGTTGGCGGGGTTTCCGGCGCGGGTGAGACCGTCGAGGACGGTGATGGCGACGGCGGGCGGTCCGTCCGGGCCGAGCAGGGTGCGTACGTAGTGGGAGCCGATGAATCCGGCTCCACCGGTGACCAGGATGCGGGTCGTGATCATGACGAACTCGGTTACGGGATCTGGACCTTGCTGTGGTCGCCGAGCACGAGCCGGTGCACGGCGTGGGTGCGCGGCGAGGGGGTCACCTCGACGTGGTGGCCGATGAGGGAGACCTCGATCCTGCGCGTGCCGACGACGGACGCTCCGCGCAGCACGATCGAGTACTCGATCTCGCTGTCCTCGATACGGCAGTCCTCGGCAACAGAGGTGAACGGCCCTACGTAGGAGCCGGCGATCACCGTTCCGGCTCCTACGACGGCCGGCCCGACGACCCGGCTGCCGAACACCTTGGCGCCGTCGTCGATCCGGACCCGGCCGATGATCTCACTGGCCGCGTCGACGCTTCCCTCGATCCGCGGTTCGAGTGTCTCCAGGACGGTCCGGTTGACCTCCAGCATGTCGGTGACGTTGCCGGTGTCCTTCCAGTAACCGGAGATGGTCGTGGCGCGCACGTCCCGCCCCTGGTCGAGGAGCCACTGCAGCGCGTCGGTGATCTCCAGCTCGCCACGCCGGGAGGGCACCACGGCCCGTACGGCCTCGTGCACGACGGGCGTGAAGAGATAGACGCCGACGAGCGCGAGGTCGCTCTTCGGCACCGCGGGCTTCTCCTCCAGCCCCACCACACGCCCCGTCGCGTCGAGTTCGGCGACGCCGAAGGCGGTGGGGTCGGCGACCGTGGTCAGCAGGATGCGGGCATCGGGCCGGTCCCGCCGGAAGTCGTCGACGACGCCGGTGATGCCGCCGACGATGAAGTTGTCGCCGAGGTACATGACGAAGTCGTCGTCGCCGAGGAAGTCCCGGGCGATCAGGACGGCGTGGGCGAGCCCGAGGGGGGCGTTCTGGCGCAGATAGGTCGCCCTGAGGCCGAAGCGGGAGCCGTCGCCGACCGCGCGGCGGATCTCCGGCGCGGTGTCGCCGACGATGATGCCGGCCTCGGTGACACCGGCGGCGGCGATGGCCTCCAGACCGTAGAACAGCACGGGTTTGTTGGCGACGGGGACGAGTTGCTTGGCGGAGGTGTGGGTGATGGGGCGGAGCCGGGTGCCCGCTCCGCCGCACAGGACGAGTGCTTTGAGCGTCTTCGGCGCTCGATGTGCTTTCATGATCGCCGCCCCACGGGTTGTGCGCTGTGCCGTTCGGCCACGAACCACTCCACGGTGTGCCGCAGCCCCTCCTCCAGCGGCACCGTCGGGGACCAGCCGAGCCCTTCCCGGGCCCGGGCGATGACGGGCCGCCGGCGGACGGGGTCGTCCACGGGCAGTGGCAGGAAACGCAGCCCGCTGTCGGACCCGGTGACGAGCAGGACGAGCTCGGCGAGCTCCAGCATGGTCCGCTCCCGGGGGTTGCCGAGGTTGACCGGCCCGGGCAGCCGGCTGTCGAGCATGGCGATCAGACCCCTGACCATGTCGTCGACGTAGCAGAAGCTGCGCGTCTGCCCGCCGTCCCCGAACAGGGTCAACGGCTCCCGGTCGAGCGCCTGCCGGACCAGTGTGGACACCACCCGCCCGTCGTGGGCGCGCATCCGGGGTCCGTACGTGTTGAAGATCCGTACGATGCCGACGTCGGCGCTCCTGGTACGGCGGTACGCGGTGCAGAGCGCCTCGGCGAAGCGCTTGGCCTCGTCATAGACACTGCGGGGGCCGACCGGGTTGACGTGTCCCCAGTAGTCCTCGTCCTGAGGGTGGACGAGCGGGTCTCCGTACACCTCGCTGGTGGAGGCGAGGACAAGGCGGGCACCGTGCCGGACCGCCAGCCTCAGCATGTTCTCGGTGCCGCGGCTGCCTGCCGCCAGCGTCTCCAGCGGATACCGCTCGTAGTCGAACGGCGAGGCGGGGCTGGCGAGATGGGCGACAGCGTCGGCCTCGCCGGAGAACCGGAACCGGTCGGTGACGTCGCACAGGACGCAGTCGAAGCGGGGGTTGCCCGTGAGGTGGGCGATGTTGGCCGAGCGGCCGGAGGAGAAGTTGTCGAGGCAGCAGACGCTGTCACCGCGGGCGAGGAGCGCCTCGCACAGATGCGACCCGAGGAAGCCGGCTCCCCCGCTCACCACGACACGCATGGCGTCCCGCTCCTTTCCGAGAGGCCTGGCCGCCCGGGGGCGCGCAGGGTCCAGCCCGCCTCCTGCCAGGCCTCCGGGTCGAGGGCGTTGCGGGCGTCGACCATGACGGGGACGCGGACGACCGCCTTCAGCGCGGCCGGATCCAGCTCGCGGTACTGGGGCCACTCGGTGAGGTGCAGGACGACGTCGGCCTGCTCGCAGGCCTTGGCGACGTCCAGCGCGAACTGGAGCGCGGGCCGGGCGGACCGGGCGTTGTCGATCGCCTCGGGGTCGTGTACGCGCACATGGGCGCCCGCACGTCGTACGGCGTCGGCGACCGCGAGCGCCGGGGAGTCCCGGACGTCGTCGCTGAGGGGCTTGAAGGCGGCGCCCAGGACAGCGACGTTGCGGTCGGCGAACGAACCGCCGAGGGCTTCCTCGGCGAGGCCGAGGGTCCGTGCCCGCTGCCTTGTGTTGATCTCGTCGACCTGCCGCAGGAAGGCCACGGCCGGGGCCTGGCCGAGCTCCTCGGCGCGGGCGGTGAGGGCCCGGATGTCCTTGGGCAGACAGCTGCCGCCGAAGCCGAGTCCGGGCGCGAGGAATCGCGGCCCGATCCGCGGGTCCCGCCCCATCGCCTCGGCGAGGGTGAGCACGTCGGCGCCGGCAGCGTCGCAGATCTCCGCCATGGCGTTGATGAAGGAGATCTTGGTGGCCAGGAAGGAGTTGGAGGCGAGCTTGACGAGTTCGGCGGTGGGCGGGTCGGTGGCGATGAAGGGGGCGCCGGCGGCGAGGAGAGGCGCGTAGAGCGTCCGCATCCGCGCCTCGGCCCACACGGAGCGCACCCCGACGACGATCCGCTCGGGGCAGAGGGTGTCCTCGACGGCGCAGCCCTCCCGCAGGAACTCCGGGTTCCAGGCGACGTCGGCGTGCAGCCGCCGGGCGAGGCGGTCGGCGGTGCCGACGGGGACAGTGGACTTGCCGACGACCAGGGCGTCCGGGCTCAGATGCGGCGCCAGCCCATCCACCGCCGCGTCGACGTATGTCAGGTCGGCGGCGTCGGAACCCGGCCGCTGCGGGGTGCCGACACAGAGGAAGTGCGTGTCACCGAACCGACCGGCCTCGGCGAGGGAGTTCGTGAAGCGGAGCCGCCCCGTGTCGAGCGCCCGCTTGAGCAGCTCCGACAGACCCGGTTCGTAGAACGGGGGTCTCCCGGCGGCGAGTTCGGCGATCCGCGCCGGGTCGATGTCGACCCCGAGGACCTGGTGGCCGAGGTCGGCCATGCAGGCGGCGTGGACTGCTCCTACGTAGCCGGTGCCGATGACGGTGACGCGCATGGTGACCTCCTGGCCGGCTCACGGTTCCTGGGCGGGCAGTCCGAGCAGTTCGCGGTAAGAGGCGTCCACGGCTGTGCACATGGTCTGCGGGGAGAAGACGCTTCGCGCTCGCTGCCGGCCCTGCCGCCCCATCCGCGCGGCCTCCTGTGGGTGGTCCAGCAGCCAGCCGACCGCACGGGCCGCACCGTCCGGGTCGGCCGGGGCGACCAGGAGTCCGGTGGCGCCGTGCTCGACCAGGTCGGGCACCCCGTTGACAGCCGTGGCGACCACGGGACGGGCGGCGGCCAGTGCCTCGGTGAGGGCGCGGCCGAGCCCCTCGTAGAGCGAGGTGACGACGAAGACGTCCAGTCCGGCCGTCAGCCGGGCCGCGTCCGGGCGGTGGCCGGTGAGGATGAGGTCGACGCCCAGGTGGTCGGCGAGGGCCCGGACCTCCCCGGCCAGCGGCCCGTCGCCGATCATGACGAACGCGACGTCCGGGCGCCGCTCGCGCAGCGCGGCCGCCATCCGGACGAAGTCCAGGGGCGCCTTCTGGGTGTCGAGCCGGCCGACGGCTCCGACCAGTGCCGTCGGGTGCGGCACACCGAGCATCCGGCGGGCGGCGGTGTCGAACCGCTCGGGGACGTGATCCAGGTCGACAGCCGAGGGGACGACATGGATGCGGCCGGGTGGCGCGAGTCGCTCCTCCACGGCCTGCCGGGCGACGCGCGGCGCGACAGCGAGGAACTGGTGGGTGAAGCGGCGTGTCGACCGCTCCAGGAACCGGTAGAGGGTGCGACGGAGGGCCGGCTGGCGCGCGTGGAAGCTGAAGCCGTGGATCGTGTGCACGACGACGGGGGTGCGGCACAGCCGAGCGGCGACCCGCCCGAGGAAACCGCCCTTGGCGGAATGGGTGTGCACCACCGTGAACCGTTCGCGCCGGATCAGCCGCACCAGCCGCACCAGCACCAGCGCGTCGGCGGGGGTCAGTGTGTGCCGGAATCCGCGGAGTTCGACGGTGCGCAGCCCAGCGGCCCGGGCGGGGGCCCACAGGTCCCCGCCCGGTGCCCCCGCGATCCAGACGTCGTACCGCTCCCGGTCCATCCCCAGAGCCGTGAGCAGTGTGTTGCCACCGGCGCCCGCCTGGAAGCGCGTGATGACATGCAGGACCTTGATGCGGGGTAGCACCGGCGGTGACGGCAGCAAAGCCGCCGGTACCACTCGGGGCAACGTCGCGGGCCAGCCGAGGGCCGGTGTGGACGGCCAGGCCGGGCCGGGGACGAGCGTCCCGTTCCGCATCTTCGATCACCACCGGCGCAAAGGCGTACGTTTACGATGTACACGTACATCATCTCCCTTTGGGCGGTATCGGTCAACACGCCCCAAAATGGAGGCGAGTCCATGCACGGGAGGCGTCATGCCCTTGGCCGAGCTCAGCCGGATCAGACAGCTGCTGGTGTGTCCGCGCTGCCGGTCGGGCCTCACGGAGGAGACCGAAGGCCTCCGCTGCACCGCGCTGGACTGCGCCTACGCCCGTGCGGGCGCCTTTCCCTGGTCCGGCGCATGGCCGGTCCTCGTCGACTTCGAGCGCAGCATCATGGACCGCGAGGTGGTGGTGGCAGAGGGCGCCGGACGCGCCGACGGCCTGCCCGCCCCGGTGCGCCGCCTGGTCAAGCCGCCCAACCGAGTCGCGGCCCGCAACATCGACCTGCTGCTGCGCGCCCTTCCCGGCCCGGCGCCGCGACTGCTGGTGGTCGGCGGGGCCACGGTCGGCAACGGCGTGAGCGCCGTCTACCGGGAACCGCGGGTGGAAGTGATCGCCTTCGACATCGTCGGCAGTCCGCACACACAGTTCGTCGCCGACGCCCACCAGATCCCGCTGCCCTCGGCCTGCGTCGACGCCGTCCTGGTGCAGGCGGTGCTGGAACACGTCCTCGAACCGCCGACGGTGGTGACCGAGATCCATCGTGTCCTCAAGGACGGCGGTCTGGTCTACGCGGAGACGCCCTTCCTCCAGCAAGTGCACGCCGGCGCACACGACTTCAGCCGCTACACGGCGAGCGGTCACCGCTATCTGTTCCGGCGGTTCGAGGAACTGGCGGCGGGGGCGGTCGCCGGCCCGGGAACCCAGCTCCTGTGGAGCGTCGACCACTTGGTACGCGGTCTGACCCGGTCCGCCACCGCGGGCCGCGGGGCGCGGTTGCTGCTGTCCTGGCTCCGCGCTCTGGACCGGCTGGTGCCGCCCGCGTATGCCGAGGACGACGCGACGGCGGTCTTCTTCCTGGGGCGCAAGAACGAGGCGGGGATGCCCCCGATGTCTCCCGGGGAGATCGTCCGGTACTACCGGGGCGCTCAGTAGGCGGCTGCCGTGCGGGCCGCACCGGTCACGAAGCCCTGTGCCGCGGGCCGGCCCGGCCGACGTCCGGCGCGGGTGGCGGGGCCAGAAGGGAGCGTCCTGGACCGGTCGACCGTGTCCCGGCCCACGCTCTCCTCGACGATCGTGTCCCGGGCCATGGTCACACCTCGCTTCGGTTCAGCCGGCTGTCGCGGGGCACGGCGGGCGGGGCGGTCACGGCCCGGACCATCGCGGCCAGTCCCGCGCGGAGGTCCGTCACGGGGCGGTAGCCGAAGGCACGTCGGGCGAGGGTGATGTCGGCGGCGGTGCGCCGGGCATCGCCAGGGCGAGGACCGCCCGGTATCACCCGTACCGGCGCGCCCAGTTCGCTCAGCAGGGCGACGGCCTGGTTCATGGTCACCTCGCAGCCGCCGCCGAGGTTGGCGACCCCGGTCCACCCGGACAGCGCCGACGCGCGCATGGCCGCCACCACGTCCCCGACGTAGGTGAAGTCCCGGCTCTGCCCGCCGTCGCCGTAGAGCGGGAAGGGGCGGCCCGCGCAGGTGGCCGTGATCAGCCGCGAGAAGGCCATGTCGGGTCGTTGCCGGGGTCCGTAGACGCTGAACAGGCGCAGGGACACCGTGGGGACACCGAAGACGGTGCGATAGGTCTCGCAGAGCTGCTCCGCGGCGAGCTTGGTGACGCCGTACGGGGAGACGGGCCGCGGGCGCACGGTCTCCGGAGTCGGGTAGGTCTCCGCGTCACCGTAGACCGAGGAGCTGGAGGCGAAGACCAGCCGGGGCAGCCGGGTGTCCCGGGCGGCCTCCAGAACGCGCTGGGTGACCAGGACGTTCCGTTCGAGGTACAGGGCGAACTCGGTGCCCCACGAGCCGCGGACGCCCGGCTGGCCCGCCAGGTGGTAGACGGCGTCCGCGGTGGCGAACAACGGCTCCAGAGGTGTCCGCAGCAGGTCGCCGTGGTGGAAGGCGAACCCGTCGCGGCCCAGCAGAGGGGCGAGGTTGCGGTGCTTTCGCGCGGGGTCGTAGAAAGTGGTCACGGCGTCGATCCCGACGACCTCGTCCCCGTGGGACAGGAGGAGTTCGCACAGGTGGGAGCCGATGAACCCGGCTGCTCCGGTCACCACGGCACGCATCAGGATCGGCCTCCTCGGCGCCGCAGGGCGGACACGACGTACACGACGGTGCGGGCCGTGAACCGTAGGACGTTGCCGACGGTGGGATGAGCGAGGAACTCCCTGTCCAGGGCGACGCGTTGCGGCACAAGCACGGTCAGGTAGTACTGCTCGGGGTCGGGGCGCCCGTCGAGCGCCGCGGCGTACGCACGTGACCTCAACTGGCACGGGCCGGTGAGCCCCGGTCGGTGCCGGAAGACCCAGCGGTGCTCGGGTGGGTAGCGCTCGGCGAGGTGCGGGACCTCGGGGCGTGGGCCGACCAGGGTCATGTCCCCGCGCAACACGTTCCACAGTTGGGGCAGTTCGTCGAGGCTGAGGCGGCGCAGCAGCCGCCCGGTCCGTGTCACGCGCGCGTCGGCGCCGCCGGTGACGCCGGGGCCGGCGCAGCCCGCTCGCATGCTGCGGAACTTGTAGAGGGTGAACTCCGCCGCGCCCTCCCCCACCCTCCGCTGCCGGAAGACGACCGGCCTGCCGCTCGTGGCACCGACCAGGAGCGCGAGCAAGGTCAGCACGGGGGCGAGGGCGATCAGCAGAGCGAGGGCGACGGTGACGTCCAGGGTCCGGCGTACCGGGCTCGGCGGCACCGGGCTCGCGGTGCGCAGGGCCTGCTGGGGAGTGCGGTCGACGGTGCTCATGAGATGCCTTTGATGGCGTACGTTTACATCGTAAACCCACGACGATGGCAGGTCCACAGAGAGCGTCGGCGGCTCCAAGGACGTGGGTCCGGACGCCGCGCGTCACACCCCCGGCCCGAGTTCGAGAGCGGCCGACCAGCGGGGCAGCCAGGCGTCGTACGAGTACTTCAGGCCGACGATGTCGCGGGCCAGCCGGCCCAGCCACTCCCGGTCGGCAGCGGACGACCCGATGAGGCCGAGAAGCGCCGAGGTCCAGTCGTCCCGAGAGCGCGGCGCCGGCATGCCGAACTGCGTCAGCAACTCGCCGTTGACGCCGACCGGGCTGGCGGCGGCGGGCAGTCCCGCGGCGGCGTACTGGAGCAGTTTGTAGCCGCACTTCCCAAGACTGTAGGAGGTCATCGGCACGGGCATCAGGCCGACGTCCATGTCGGCCAGCGCGGCCCGCTGACTCTCCGGGCTCCACGCGACACGGTCGATGAAGGACTCCAGCCGGCCCAGGGAGGGTGCGGTCGTACCGACGAGGGTCAGCCGCGCCCCGGTGCGCCGGTGGACCTCGGTGAGCGCGTCGGCGATCAGCAGCAGACACGACTCGTTGCCGCGGGAGCCGATCCAGCCGAGCCGGGGTGGGTCGTGCAGCAGATACGACGTCTTGGGGACGTAGTCCTCCAGGGACACGCAGCTCGGGATCACCACGACGTCGTCATGGTGGTGTGAGGCCCAGTCCGCGAGAACGGCGTTGCCCGCAACGACCCGGTCCGCGCACCGGACAGCCGTGCGCGCCTTGTCGGCCTTGGGGGCCATTCTGCGGACGAGACCGCCCTCGCCGTGGTCCCACTGCAAGGCGTCGTCGAAGTCGTAGACCGCGAACTCGGCGCTCGTCAGCAGCCGCCGCTCCCACCAGCCGCGACTGAGCGGGGAGGCTTCCCGATGCAGCAGAAGCCTGCGGGGCCGGCCGTTGGCGATGGCGGCCAGCCGCAGCTCCGCCCGGGCCAGCGAGACCGGGTGCCGGGCGAGCCGGGAGGGGGTGGCGTCCGGCAGCGACAGATAGCTGCCGACGGTGAAGTCGGCGCCGACGCGGTCCAGCCAGGCGAAGACCCGGACCCGGGAGCTCCCGGCTCCCCGGCCGTACGGCGTGACCGCACAGCGGTCGAGGCGACGATCCATGGTGTCGAGTTCCAGTCCGCGGTTCCGCATCTCAACCGTATGCTGATATTGTACGTTTACGGCGTAAATCCGGTGAATCGCCATACTGCTCCCCAAGTCTCAGGACGTCAAGAGCGGCCCGAACCGCCCCGTGGGAGGAAGCCCCATGGATCTCCACGACTACATCGACACCCTGCGCCGACGGTGGCGGTTCGTCACCGTGTGCGTGCTTCTCGGACTCGCCGCCGCCGCCGCGGCGACCGCACTGATGCCCCGCACCTACACGGCCACTGCGCAGCTGTTCGTCGCCACCAGCGACGAGGACAGCGGCAACGCCTACCAGGGCGGCCTGTTCACCCAGCAGCGCGTGAAGTCGTACACCCGCATCATCACCAGCCCCGCGGTCCTGGACGGAGTCATCTCCGAACTCGGGCTCAACACCACGCCTGGGCAGCTGGCGGACAAGATGAACGCCCAGGCGCCACTCGACACGACGCTCATCGACATCCGGGTGAGCGACGGATCACCGCAGCGGGCCCAGGACATCGCCGACCAGACCGCTCTGCAGTTCACCAAGTACATCGCCGCCATCGAGGCCCCCGCTCCCGGCACCCCACCGCTGATCAAGGCCAGCGTGGTCGGCGGCTCCGAGCCCCCTTCCACCCCGACCAGCCCACGCCCGGCCCTGAACCTGGCCATCGGACTGCTCGCCGGAGCCGTGGTGGGCGTCGCGGGCGCGGTGCTGCGCCAGTCGCTCGACACGACCGTCCGCTCGGTGGACGACCTCGGCGCGAGCCTGGGCGTCACCGTGCTGGGCGCGGTTTCCCCGCCCGGCCGCCCCGGCGCCACCGGACGGGCCGGCACGACACAGCGCGCCGAGGCACTGACCCAGCTGAGTACACGGCTGCGGTTCAGTACCGACAACGGCATACCGGCCTCGGTCCTGGTGGCCAGCGCGCTCCCCGAGGAGGGGCGCACTCGGACCGCCGTCGACCTGGCCACGACCGTCGCCCGTACCGGCCGGCGGGTGATCCTGGTGGAGGCCGATCTGCGTCGGCCGTGTCTGGGCGCGGTTCTCGGGCTTGGCGACGGTCCCGGGCTGACCGATGTCCTCGCCCGCGACACCCCGCTCTACCAGGCTCTGCGGACCTGGGACGAGGGCGGGCTGCGGGTACTGCCCGCCGGTCCCGCTGCCGCGGATCCCAGCACGCTGCTGTCCTCGCCGGACCTGCCGCGTGTGCTGCGCGCCCTCAGCTCCGACGCCGATCTGATCGTCCTCGACAGCCCGCCCTTGCTGACGTTCGCCGACGCTGCCCTGCTCGCCCCTCTCACCGACAGTGTGCTGTTGGTGGCGCGGGCCGGCAAGACACGTTCCGGTGACGCGCAGCGTGCCCTCGACTCCCTCACTGCGGTGCGCGCACGCGTCCTGGGCGCCGTGCTCACCGGCGCCCGGGCGAAGGGGGCGGCCGACTGGCAGCCGCCCGCGGAGCCGAAGCGTCCGGCTTCCTCCCCGGTGCCCGACTGGGTGCCGACCGGACGTCATCCGTAGGCGGTGAGATCCGGTGACACGGGCCCAGACCGACATGGCGCTGTTCCTGGGGGTGCTGGCACTGCTGTCCCTGGTCCCGTGGGTGGTCGCGCTACGCCGCGCCCACGCCCACGGGGACTGGGACCGTACCTCTTGGCTGGTCTTGCTGACCGGTGTCCTGGCCAACCTCCCGACGTTCGCCTACGTCCTGCGCACGGGTCGGCCGCAACGGCTCGACCCCCTGGGTGAGGTGGTGATCGGATTCCCTGGCTGGGTGCTCCTGGTAGGAATCGCGGCGAACGGTCTGCTGGTGGTCGTCTGCGGGGTGTTCTTTCTGCACCGGCTCCTAGCCCGGCGTGCCCACATCAACACAGCGCCGCTCGTCGCGCTCGCGCTCGTCGTCCTGGTCGCGCTGTCCGACGGGCTGCACGGGCAACAACCGCTCGCGCCCCGGCAGATCGTCCTGGTCGCCGTCCTGCTGGCGGCGGCCGTCGCCCGGCCAGGACGCCCCGCACTGCTGGGCGGGGCAGCGGTCGTCATGGTGTGCACGGTCCTCGGCGGGATCGAGGCGCTCGTCGAGCCGGGCTCGGTTCTGCGGGAGTGCCGGGCCGACAATCCGTGCGGTTCGCTGGGGGTGCACTACACGGGCGTCTTCACCAACGAGAACATCTTCAGCCTGCTGCTGATCGTGGGCCTGCCCTTTGTGTGGCTGGGGTTGCGCGGCCCCGTGCGCGTGGTGCTGACCTGCTACGTCGCGTTCGTGGCGGTCGCCACCGGAAGTCAGTTGGCCGGGGCCACGGCGGTCCTGGCCGTGATCTTCCTCGCGGTGCTGCGCCCTCGGCTCCCGGACGAACCGGGTCCACCCCGGTCGCAGTCGCTGTCGAGCCGGATCCTGTTCGGTGTGCCGGTCCTGGGCGCGGTGGCCGCCGTGGGTCTTGCCCTGCCGTTCGTACGGCCGGAGGCCGACCGGCTCGGCGACCGCGCGACCGTCTGGGAGATAGCCGTGCAGGATCTGCGCGAGTCGCCCTTCATGGGCTTCGGCGCCAAGGCATGGTCGGCCAAGTACCAGGCCGGCGAGATCCCCGCCGCGCTCTCGCCCTCGCCGCACAACCAGTGGATGGACGTTCTCTATGCGGGCGGCCTGGCCGGTCTGGTCCTCTTCCTGCTTCTGCTGGTCCACCTGCTGATGCAGGGCGGGGTCCGCGGCTTCCCGGCCGCCGCGAGCGTGCTGCTGCCCGTCCTGCTCGCCTCGCTCCTGGAACGTCCCTGGTCGTTCGGCATCAGCAACTCGCTCACGTTCACCCTGCTCACCGCCGTTCTCCTGCCCGTGGTGCCCGCCCGCCGCCCGCACACCCAGTCGCCCGGCTCCTCGATGACCGCAACGAACGTCTCCTCGCGGATGCCGCCCTGACCGTCAGGCACAGCCACCCGGCGCGTCGGGGTTCATGCGGCGTCCTCCTCTTCCGCGGGATGCGGGGCTCGGAGTTCCGGCCGGAGCAGGGCCGCGGCGATCACGAGACCGGCGAGGACGGGAAGCCCGGCCAGCAGCAGCGGCAGCACCCCGTGCAGACCGAGGCGCAGCACCAGCAGATCGCCGAGCAGGGCCACGGCCGTGGCCGCCGCGGTCGCGCCCGGCCAGCGACGCGGCAGACGCTGCTCCCGCAGCCCGGCCAGCCGTCGGCACAGCACGACGAAGTACGCGGAGCCGGCCATGATGCCCAACGCGGTCGAGAGCACCACTCCGACCACACCGAACAGCAGCGTCAGCGGGACGGTGAGGGCGAGGTTCACCGCCGTCGAGAACCACGAATAGCGCGTCTCGTGTCCCGGCCTGCCGATCGCCCGCACGAAGCAGGTCCGGATACCGGTCAGGGCCACCTGTACCGAGTAGCCGGCCAGCAGCACCGCGGCGACCGCTCCGCTGAGGGCGAGGGCCGGGCCGAGCCAGACCTGCACCGCGAGACCGACGGCCGCCGTCGTCACCACGCCGTAGGTGAGGACGCAGGGCAGCCAGCGAGCCTGCAGCACGGGAAACTCCCGTGCCGCGCCCGGAAGTCCGTGCCGGGTGTAGATGTGGGTCATGCGGGTCAGTATCGGCGGGAAGGCGTACAGCGGCAGGCTGCGCAGGGCCGTGGCGGCCTGATAGCCGGCCGCGTAGATGCCGACGTAGCGCACGGGCAGCAGTGCGGCGATCACCAGGGCGTCGATCTCGCCGTTGAGGAAGACCGTGAAGCCGGACATCTGCATACGTGCGGCATAGCCTCCGAACTCACGGCGTTCGGCGCGCGATGGCAGCAATGGCCGCTGGATCCGCAGGTGTTGTGCCCCAATGGCCAGCCCGCCGACCGTCACCAGCAGATAGCGGCCGGCCGCCAGTACGGCGAGCAGCGGCAGATCCGGCCCGTGGTCGATCAGTACGGTCACCGCGACGGCGTAGGCCAGGCAGGAGCCCCCGGTGACCGCGGCCAGGCCACGGAAGCGGGCGTTCGCCTGGAGCAGGGCCACCGCTGAGTTGGAGGCCAGCGCCAGGGTCAGCAAGGGGCCCAGGGCCAGCAGGAGCTGTCGCGCCTCCTCCCGCAGCCGGACCGGTACGTCGAGGGCGGTGACGAGCGCCGGGGTGAGGGCCAGGCACAGACAGGTGACCACGGCCCCCAGTCCGACGAAGGCCACGAGTGATCCGATCACGAGCCGTCCCGCCCCTTCCTGGTCGCCCCGGGCGGCGTGGTGGGCGTGGAAGCGGGCCAGCGAGGCTCCGATGCCCCCGTCCAGCACGGTGAGCGTGGCCAGCAGGACCAGGATCAGGGACCAGACACCGAACCGGTCGAGGCCCAGATGGCGGATGAGGTAGGGAGTGAGGACCAGGTTGGTGAGCAGGGGTGCTCCCTGGGCCAGCGCGCTGAAGCCGACCGCCGGAAGCAGGTGCCGCGAGGGCGTGTCGGTCCCGTGCTCCGTCAGGTGTGTGGAGTGGTTCCGGGACCACATGGCGGCCTCACTGTCCGCCGGGCGGATGTCCCGTCTCGACCGCCCGCCACTGCGCCCGCAGCTTCTCCTTGTCCAGGATCAGCGTGTACTGCCCGTCGATCATCTGGGGCCGCACGATGGGTGCGGTGGTGAACGTCGCGTCCGAGGCGTCCAGGTGGCGCAGACCGAGCACGAGGTTGCGCAGGTCGCCGTTGGACATCCGGTCGTCGACGCTCACCGCACGGGTGATGGCGTCGAGCATGCGGCTGGTGCCCAGCGGGTCGGTGATGCTGACCTCGTCGCGCATCTCGCCGACGAGGCTTTGCAGGAACTGCTGCTGCCGCTCGATGCGGTCCAGTTCGCCGCCGGGCAAGCCGTGCCGCTGGCGGACGTACGCCAGCGCCTCGTCGCCGTGCATGGTCTGGGTGCCCGCGCTGAAGTGCTGGTCCTGTTCCGGGTCGTAGGCATCCGCCGGGACGGTGACCCGCACGCCGCCGACAGCGTCCGTCAACGCCTTGAAGCCGTGCCAGTCGACGACGCCGAAGTGGTCGATGCGGGTGCCGGTCAGCTGCTCGACGGTACGGATGAGCAGCGGGGGGCCGCCCCAGGAGAACGCGGCGTTGACCTTCGCGGAGCCGTGGCCCGGGATGGGCACCCAGCTGTCCCGGGGGATCGACATCGTGTAGGTGTTCTGTTCGTCGGCGCCGAGGTGGACCAGCATGAGGGTGTCGCTGCGCTGGGCGCCGTACCGCCACAGCCGGCCCGTGGCGTCGCTGCCGGTGGTGGGCTGCTTGGATCGGCTGTCGACGCCGGCCAGAAGGAAGGTCGTACCGCCGTCGTGGGAGGGCGGTTTGGGCGGGCGCGGCTCTGTGGGGAAGGCGTCGGGGATGCGGGTGACCTGGTCGCCGTAGTGGTTGGTGCCCCACCAGATCCCGCCGGCGACGACGCCCAGCAGAGCCAGGGCGCCGGCCAGGAGGCACACCACGACAAGCCGCAGGAGACGGCGCCGCGAACGGGTGCGTGCCCGGGGTGCCCAGGTCGGCCAGTGGTTTTGTGCGGACATCAGAAGTCGTCCGGGTACGGGGCGGCCATGACCGGGGGCTCGGGGGGCCGGGGCACTGTCGAGGGGAACCCGGGGAGGAGTTCGGCGAGCACGCGGCGCACTTCGCCGGTGTCATTGCGCTCGGCGGCCGCGTACAGCTCGGGCAGGTGTTCGGTGAGGGCGGCGTCGTCGTCCGGGCGGCCGGTGGGGGTCGCCGCGAGGATGCGCGGATGGGCGGTGGGGGTGTGGTCCTCGCGCACGGAGAACAGGGTCTCGTTGAGTTTCTCGCCCGGCCTGAGACCGGTGAAGCGGATGTCGACGTCCGGCACGTTCAGTGAGCCGGCGAACTTGCGGACGAGGTCCACGATCCGCACCGGGTCGCTCATGTCCAGGACGAACACCTCACCACCCCGGGCCATCCGCATGGCCTCCAGAACCAGACCCACCGCTTCCTCCACGGTCATGAAGAAGCGGGTCACGTCGGGATGGGTGACGGTCACCGGGGATCCGGCTCCCAGTTGTTCGGCCACCACCGACAGCAGCGATCCCCGGCTGCCGAGCACATTGCCGAACCGGACGGCGGAGAAGACGGTGCCGGGCGCGGCACTGTTCTGGGCGCGGCGGACGACGAGTTCGGCCAGCCGCTTCGTGGCACCGAGCATCGAGACCGGGTCGGCAGCCTTGTCGGTGGAGATCAGCACGAACCGCTCGGTGTCGGCCGAGCCGGCGGCCCGCACCAGGTTCTCGGTCCCCCGGACATTCGTCTTCACGCCTTCGCAGGGGTGGCGTTCGAGAAGCGGGAGGTGTTTGTGCGCGGCGGCGTGTACGACCACTTCGGGCCGCAGTTCGTGGAAGACCTGGTCGATGCGGGGACGGTCCCGGATGTCCGAGATGACGATGTCGTCACTGCGCAGGGCGTCGCCGTACAGCTCCAGCTGGAGCCGGTGCAGGTTCGACTCGTCGTGGTCCAGGAGGAACAGGCGGCTCGGGCCGAAGGCCCTGATCTGATGGCAGAGTTCGCTGCCGATCGAGCCGCCCGCGCCGGTCACCAGCACCCGGCGTCCCGCGACGGTCGAGCGTGTCTCGGGTCCCGCCACATGCAGTTCGGCCCGCCCGATCAGCTCGTGCACGTCCAGGGCCCGCATGTCGCTGCCGACGACGTCACGGCGGAGCGCCGCGATGAACGACGGCAGGTAGCGCACGCTCGCGCCCGTCGCCTCGGCTGCCCTCGCCACCCGGCGGAAGCGGTCCGGGCTCAGCCCGGGGATGGCGACGACCACGGCCTCGATCCGATGAGCGAGGGAGACCTCCCGGGTCTCGTCCAGCTTCCCCAGCACGGGCAGTTCGGCGATGACCGCGGACCGGTGCTTGACCGGATCGTCGTCCACGAAGCCGACGGGTTCGAGCCCGAACTGCGGCGTCCGCGCGAGATCCCGGGCGAGCGCCCGCCCCGCCTCGCCGGCCCCGACCACGAGGGTGCGCAGTCCTCCCGGCCGGCGCGCGACGGTGGGCCCCGCCAGCTTCTCGCAGACCTGGTCGACCGCGGTCTCGGTCAGCCCGGGATACAGCGGCAGCGACAGCAGCTCCGGGAACAGGGCGTCCGCGCCCGGCAGCCCTCCGGGCGGGTTGACGGCCGTGGCCCGGAAGAGGGGCATCCGGTGCAGCGGAGTGAAGTGGACCGACGTGCCGATGCCGTGCTCGGCCAGGCGGGCGATCAGCTCGTCGCGGGAGGTGCCGTACTCCGCCAGGACCCGCACGACATACAGGTGCCGGGCGTGTCTGCCCGGGGTGGTGGATTCCAGCCGCCGGAGTCCGGGGACTGCCTTCAGGGCGTCGTCGTAGCGCTCCGCCAGCTCCTCCCGGCGGCGCTGCCACTCGTCGACATACCGCAGTTGGGCCCGGCCGATGGCGGCCTGGAGGTCGGTCATGTTGGCCTTGAGGCCGGGCTCGTCGACGGTGTAGTGCCAGGTGCCGCCCGGGAGGTTGCGCCGCCAGGCGTCCACGGACATGCCGTGCAGCCGGGCGCGGCGGAGCCACTCGGCGAGCTGGGTGTCGTTCGTGGTGACCATGCCGCCCTCGCCAATGGGCAGGTTCTTGGTCGCGTAGAAGCTGAAGCAGGTCGCCCGCGAGAGGCCGCCCACGGGCCTGTCCCCGACGGTCGCGCCCAGAGCGTGGGCGGCGTCCTCGACGACGTACTCCAGGGGCAGCCGTGCCGCTTCCGCCAGTTCGGCGACGGGGGCCGGGGCTCCGGCGTAGTGCAGGGCCATCAGCGCGTGGGGGCAGCCGCACGCCCTGGCCGCGCGGGCGACGGTCTGCGGGGTGGGCATCGCGGTCGTGGGGTCCACATCGACCAGGACGGGGCGCAGGCCCGCGTGCAGGACCGCCTCCGCCGCACCGCAGAACGTGACGTCCGGGACCAGGACCGCTCCGCCGGGCGGCAGGCGCAGGGCGCGCAGGGAGAGTTCGAGGGCTGCCGTGCAGGAACTCACGGCGACCGCGTGCCGCGCCCCGACATGGGCGGCGAACTCGGTCTCGAAGAGCTGCGTCTCGGGGCCTGTGGTCACCCAGCCGGAGTCGAGCACGCGCCGTGCGGCGCGGCGGGCCTCGGGGCTGATCCAGGTCGCGGCGAACGGCACACCCGCGTCAGACGGAACGTGGGCCGCGGGTTCGCGGGCGGTGCGGGGCGCCTGCTCCTGTCGGGGCCGCAGCCGGTGGACTGTCATCTCTCGCTCCCCGATGTCGGTGCTCCTGGGGGCATGACGACGCCTGAAATGCAATCGAAAGGCGTATATTTACGTCGTATACGTACACCCTGCCCCCGGAGGCGCATAGAGTCAACAGAAGCAGGCCGTCGACCGTCTGGAGGCACAGCATGGCCAAGGGCACCCAGGGCAGGGATCCCGGCGAGGCCCCCGCGCGTCGCGCCAGCGACCGTGGCCGTTACGGCCGTCTCAGCCGTGAGCGCGTGCTCACCAGCGCCCTGGAACTCGTCGACCGTGACGGCCTCTCCGCGCTCAGCATGCGGCGCCTGGGCGCCGAACTCGGGGTGGAGGCGATGGCTCTCTACCGGTACGCGGCGAGCAAGGACGCCCTGCTGGACGGTCTCGTCGAGGCACTGCATCTGGAGCTGGAGGAACGGCTGACCGCGGATGCGGTCGCGGCCCGCGAGTGGCGGGCCGAGCTCGGTCGGGTGGCCCGGGCGACGTACGACGTCTGCCTGGCCCACCCCCAGGTCGTGCCGCTGCTGTCGACCCGCATGCTGGCCGTCCCCCTCGCGCGGCGGCCACTGGCCACCCTGCGGCACCACGAGCGGGTCCTCTCCCTGTTGCAGGAAGCCGCCGGGCTCGACGCCCAGCGTGCGGCAGCCGTGTTCCGCGCCTTCACCGCCTGGGTGTTGGGCTACGTCTCCGTCGAACTCCAGGCCATGGTCGACAACCCCGACGAGCCCGACCCCGCTTTCCGGCTCGGCCTGCACCACATGCCGCCCCAGGAGCTGCCCCGGCTGCGCGCGGCCGCTCCCGCCCTCGCCGAACGGGGCGGGCCGGAGGGGCTGGTGGCGGGACTGGACGCGCTGCTCGACCGTTTCAGCGGGGAGGCGTGAATCTCCGATTCACCCCAGAGATGGGCCGGTTGGGGCGACCGGTGTGAAAGGCGGGGCGGGTACGCCGTACAACCGTTCGGCGGCCAGGGACGTCTGATCTTCGGGAACACGTTCCCCGAGGTTCACCCACCCGTCACCACCCCCCACCGCCGCGAAGGACCCTTCATGCGCCACGCCGCACCCGGCATCCGTACGCTCCGACAGGCCACCGGCGCAGTCGGCGCCCTCGCCCTGATGGCACTCGGCGCCGCGCCCGCCGTAGCCGCCGACGCCGCGCCCACGCCCCACCTGGTGCTGGGCGAGATGGCGCCGAAGGTCGACGGGCTGAAGCCGGGCGGCACCTACGACGTCGTCCCGGTCTCCTTCACCAACACCGGCACCGCGGCGCTCGACAAGGTCTACCTCCAGTACTCCGTCACCCGCGGCCTGAGCCACACCGAACTGCCCTCCAACTGCGTCCGCTACGACGTCGGTTCCTACGACGAGCTGCCGGAGAAGTCCTACGCCATCTGCGAGTTCGACCAGACGGTCGAGCCGGGCGTCGTCTACGCCCCCGAGAAGGCGCTGACCCTCAACGTCCTCGACTACGCGCTGCACGACGAACTCCGCGTCGTGGTGGACGTCGACGGCTCGCTCCCCGGCGACGAGACCGGCCGGCCGGTGCCCGGCACCGGTCCCGCCGTGAAGCTGGTCGAGAAGCCCGACGCGACCCCGGCCGAGCCCGGCAGTGGCGAGCACGAGGGCTGGGACGACGCCCACATCTCGGTGAACGCGGCGAACACCGCCGACCTCCAGCTGACCGGCAACGAACTGAGCGGCAAGGTCGGCGACACGGTGTCGCTGAAGGTGACGCTCACCAACGCCGGCCCCGGCTGGGTCCTCGGCGAGCAGGACAACTCCGCCACGAAGATCCGCGTCACCATCCCGGCGGGCACCACCGTCACCAAGGAGGCGCCCTGCGCCAAGGTCCGCGCCGGGGTCTACGAGTGCGGCACCGGCCAGCGCTGGCTGAAGGAGAACGCCGTCGAATATCGCACCTTCAAGCTGCGCATCGACAAGGCCGTCACCGGCGCCAAGGCCACGGCGAAGCTGACGGGGCCGGCCCGGCCGTACGACAAGAACCCGGAGAACGACAGCATCACCCTCCCGCTCGACGTCACGGACGGCTCGTCCGGCAACGGCGGCGGGTCGGCCGGCACCGATGGCGGCTCGTCGTCCACGGGCGGTGGCTCCGGGACCTCCCCCTCCGGCGGCTCCGGCTCCGGCGGCGGCTCGACCACGTCCGGCGGCTCCTCGACCTCCGGCACCTCCGGGTCCGCCACGACCGCCGGCGGCGACCTGGCCAGCACCGGTTCCGGCGCGACCCTGCCCCTGGCGGGCGCGGCCGCGGCGGCGGTCGCCGTGGGCGCGGGCGCGGTGATGGTCGTACGACGTCGCAGGGCGGCTCAGCAGTAACCGCCGCAGTCGTCGAGAGGGAGCCTGGCCCGACACAGGGCTCCCTCTCTCACCCCCGCACCGCCCCCACACTCGCCCCCACCACCAGCCCGATCGCCCCGCACTGCACCAGCGACAACCCCTGCCCCAGCACCAGCCACCCCGCCGTCGCCGCGAGGGCCGGCGCCAGGCTCATCAGGACCGCGAACGTCGCCGCGGGCAGTCGGCGCAGGGCCAGAAGTTCGAGGGTGTACGGCACTCCCGAGCTCAGCACCGCGATGGCGAGCCCGAGGCCCAGCACACCCGGCTCCAGCAGTGCCGCCCCCGACTCCCCGATGCCCAGCGGCAGGCTCACGAGCGCGGCGACGCCCATCGCGATCGCGAGCCCGTCCAGACGCGGAAAGCGGGCGCCCGCACGGGCGTTGAACAGGATGTACGCCGCCCACATCGCCCCGGCGCCCAGCGCGAACGCCACTCCGCCCGCGTCGAGGCTCCCGAAGTCTCCGCCGCTCAGCAGACACACCCCGGCGAGAGCGAGGGCTGCCCACAGGAAGCTCGCCGCGCGCCGCGAGACCAGCACCGACAGCAGGAGCGGGCCGAGGACCTCCAGAGTGACGGCCGCGCCCAGCGGGATGCGGGCGATGGACTGGTAGAAGAGGAGGTTCATGCCGCCGAGGGCCAGGCCGAAGCCGGTGACCACCACCCAGTCGGTGCGCGAGTGGCCGCGCAGCCGGGGCCGGGTGACGGTCAGGAGCAGCACCGCGGCGAAGGCGATCCGCAGGCCCACCGTGCCGAGCGCCCCGGCGCGCGGGAACAGGAGCGCGGCGCAGGCCGATCCGAACTGCACCGACACCGACCCGGCCAGCACGAGGCCGACGCCGGCGAGGCTGCCGCGCCCCGCGGGATGCCGTACGAGAAGGGGGGAGCTGGTCACCGTAGTGGTCATGGCGTTCACGCTAGGCAGCCGACCGCTCCGCGTGAAATGCCGATTTCCCTGCGGTTATGCTCTGGAAGCATGACCGTGGAACTGCGGCATCTGCGGGCCTTCCTCGTCATCGCCGAGGAGGGCAACATCACCCGTGCCGCCGCCCGCCTGCATGTGAGCCAGCCCGCGCTGTCGCGCACCCTGCGCCGGCTGGAGGACCATCTCGGCGCCCGTCTCGTCGACCGCTCGACCCATCATCTGGAGCTGACCACGGAGGGCCGCGTCTTCCGGGACAAGGCCGCCGCCGCGCTGTCCGCCGTGGACACCGCCCTCGATCCGGGTGGGCTGCGGAGCTGGCCGCTGCGCCTCGGCCATCCCTGGGCGGCGCTCGGCGACCACACCGTCGCGCTGCTGCGCCGCTGGGACGAGACCCACCCGGGCACCCGTCTCGAACTGCTCCGCGTCGACGACCGCACGGCAGGCCTCACCCAGGGCAAGGTCGACGCGGCCCTGCTGCGCGGGGCCGTCACCGCGCCCGGGCTCCGCACCGAGCTGCTGACCTGGGAGGAGCGCGTGGTCGTCCTCCCGTCGGACAGCCCGCTGACGGACCTCCGCCGGGTCACCCTGGCCGATCTCGTGGACAGTCCGATCGCCGTCAACGTCGTCTCCGGTACGACGACGATGGACCTGTGGCCGCCGACGGCCCGCCCGTCCGCGACCATCGAGGTGAGCAACACCGACGAGTGGCTCATGGCCATCGCCGCGGGCCGCGCGGTCGGCATCTCGACGACGGCCACCCCCGGCAACCACGCCCACCCCTCCCTGGTCTACCGCCCGCTCACGGACGCCCCGCCCGTCCCCGTCGTCCTCGCCTGGCGGGAGGGCGCGGGACATCCGGCGCTGCCCGATCTGGTCACCCTCGCCCACGACGTCCTGGCCGGCCCAGGACCCTGACGGCCGTATTGTTCGGCGCGTGGTCGACAACACACTGATGCGGCTGCCCGACATGCCGCTGCACGATCCGTTCGTCGTCGCCGACGAAGAGACCCGCACCTACCACCTCTACACCTCCAACGACCCGTCCGTGTCCGGCGTCGAGGGCACCGGCACGATGGTCTACCGCAGCCACGACCTGCGGGACTGGACGCCTCCCGTGCCGGTCTTCCTGACCGCCGACCAGAAGAACCTCTGGGCCACGGACGGCGGTTGGGCACCGGAGGTGCACAAGTGGGCAGGCAGGTACTACCTGTTCACCACCCTCCACGACGAGAACCGCCCCCTCCCCGTACCGCCCCCCACCCGATGGGGAACCCCCTTCCAGCTCGGCAACCACCTGCGCGGCACCATCACCGCCGTGTCCGATTCCCTGCTGGGCCCGTTCACCGTCGTCGACCCCGAACGCCCCACCCCTCCCCCGCACTTGATGACCCTCGACGGCACTCTCCACGTCGACCGGGACGGGCAGCCCTGGATGGTCTACGCGCACGAATGGCTCCAGACGATCGACGGCACCATGGAGGCGATCCGGCTGGCCCCGGACCTGACGGAGACCATCGGCGACCCGGTGTTTCTCTTCAAGGCGTCCGACGCACCCTGGCTCGGCGAGCAGATCCCCGCCGGCGTCCCGGGACAGCTCCCCCCGTACATCACCGACGGCCCCCAGCTGTACCCCACGCCGGACGGCTCCTTGCTCATGCTGTGGTCGACCTACGAGAAGAACGTCGTCGGCCCGGACGGCACCATCGGTGGCGGTTACGTCCAGACGTACGCCGTCTCCGAGTCGGGTGACCTCCGGGGCCCATGGCGTCAGCGGCGGCCGCTGGTCCGGGGCGACAGCGGCCACGGCATGCTGTTCCGCACCTTCGAGGGCCGGCTGACGATGATCCTGCACCGGCCGTTCGAGAACGCCCGGGGGAAGCTGTACGAGATGGAGCTCGACGGCCATGAGCTGCGGGTGCTCCGCCAGTGCACGGACCTCGACGGCGGCGGCTGACCGTCTGCGGTGAGAGCATGAGCGCGCCGACTAGCGGGGCGGCGCCGTGGTGCCGCGTACCTCCAGGACAGGCGTGGCGAGTTCCACCTCGCGCGGACGGTCCGGGTCCTCGATCCGGTCGAGCAGCCGCTGGGCCGCGCGCCGGCCCACGTCGCGGCTGGCGTTGTCCACGGTGGTCAGCCACAGGTGGCGCAGGCGGGACAGATAGGTGTTGTCGTACCCGACGAGGGACAGGTCCCGCGGCACCCGCAGGCCGCTCTCCTCGGCTGCGGACAGCGCGCCCACGCAGGTCATGTCGTTGGCGGCGAAGATCGCGGTGGGCCGCTGCGGGCGGCTGAGCAGCCGTACGGTGGCCCGGTAGCCGCCCTCCTCGGTCAGGTCCCCCTGTTCCGTGACCGTCGTGCCGGCCAGCCCGTGCTCCCGCATCACCGCCTCGAAGCTCCTGCGCCGCAATTCGCCCACGGCTCCCTGGGCGGCGATGTGCGCGATGTGCCGGTGGCCGAGCGCGATGAGGTGCTCGGTGGCGAGGCGGGCGCCCTGTTCGTCGTCGTTGGCGACGACGTCCACGCCGGGCAGCTCCGGTTCCCGGGCGCCCGCGACGACGGTGGGCACCCGCCCGGCGGCGGTGCGCAGGGCATCGGGGTCCTGGAGCGTGCCGACCGCGATCAGGCCGTCGACGCGCAGTTCGGTGAAGGTGCGGGTGAGGTCCTCGCCGAGCCGGCGGTTGAGGTGCCCGTCGGCGAGCAGGGTGTGCAGTCCGCTGTCGTAGAGCCGGGAGTTGAGCCCGTCGAGGAGTTCCACGAACCAGGGGTTGCGCAGGTCGTTCAGGAGCACGCCGACCGTGCGGGTGCGGCGCTCGCTGAGGCTGCGGGCGGCGGCGTTGGGCCGGTAGCCGAGTTCCTCGACGGCGGCGAGGACGGCCGCGCGCTTCTCGGGACGTACGCCCTCGGAGCCGCGCAGCACCAGGGAGACCAGCGACTTGGACACGCCGGCGCGTTCGGCGACGTCACGGATGGTCGGGGTCCTCATGCATGGACCGTTCCACACCTTCTGTTCGCCTCGCAAGCCCTTGACACTCAGCATCGACGGCTCCATGGTGAGGCCACCGGAGCTTTGGAACGGTCCAAAGCTCCAGGACAGGTACGAGGAAGGGCGGTCATCGTGGACAGGCTCGGCATCGCCGTGGTGGGTTTCGGCTGGATGGGGCGGGTGCACACCCAGGCCTACGCCCGGCTGCCGCACCACTTCCCGCAGCTGCCGCTGCGGCCGGAGCTCGTCACGGTCGCCGACGAGGTGCCCGGCCGCGCCGAGCAGGCCGCGGAGCAGTACGGCTTCGCGTCCGCGACCCGTGACTGGCGCGAGGTGGCCGCCGACCCGCGGGTGCGGGCCGTGAGCATCACCGCCCCGAACTTCCTGCACCGCGAGATCGGTGTCGCGATGGCCGAGGCGGGCAAGCACATCTGGATCGAGAAGCCGGTCGGCCTGACCGCCCGCGACGCCGGCGCGGTGGCCGACGCGGTCGCCAAGGCCGGCGTCCAGGGCACGGTCGGCTTCAACTACCGCAACGCGCCCGCCGTCCAGGCCGCCCGGGAGCTGATCGCCGCCGGCGAGATCGGCACCGTCACGCACATCCGCATCCGCCTCTTCAGCGACTACGCCGCCCACCCCGAGGGGGCCCTGACCTGGCGGTACGAGCTGGAGCGCGGCGGCAGCGGAGTGCTGGGCGACCTCGCCTCGCACGGCGTGGACCTCGCGCGCCACCTCCTCGGCGACATCGAGTCGCTCACCGCCGACACCGCGATCTTCGTCCCCGAGCGGGCCCGCCCCACCGGCGCCACCGCGGGCCACACCCGCGCGACGGGCGGGGAGCTGGGCCCGGTCGAGAACGACGACTACGTCAACTGCCTCCTCCGCTTCTCCTCCGGCGCCCGAGGCGTCCTGGAGGCCTGCCGGGTCTCGGTCGGCGAACAGAACAACTACGGCTTCGAGATCCACGGCACCACCGGCGCCGTCTTCTGGGACTACCGCCGCATGGGCGAGCTCGGCGTCAGCCGCGGCACGGCCTACCAGGACCAGCCCGTCAGCACGCTCTACGTCGGCCCGGGCGCGGGCGAGTTCGGCGCCTTCCAGCCGGGCTCGGCCAACACCATGGGCTACAACGACCTGAAGGTGATCGAGGCGTACGGGTTCCTCCGGTCGATCGCCGAGGGGGCGCCGTACGGCGCGACGCTCCAGGACGCGGTGGCGAGCGCGGCGGCGCTGGACGCGATGACGCGGTCCGCGGAGCGGCGGGCTTGGGTGGACCTCATGTGAGCGCGAGCGCGCTGCGCGTCGGGGTGGTCGGTGCGGGCAGCATGGGTGCCGATCACGCCCGTACGCTGCACCGCTGGGCCTCCGGCGCCGAAGTGGCCTTGGCCGCCGACGTGGACGCGGAGCGGGCAGCCGCGGTGGCCGCCGAGACGGGCGCCCGCGGCACCACCGACGCCCATGAGCTCATCACCGATCCGGACGTGGACGCCATCGTCATCGCCTCCCACGACTCCACGCACGCCGACCGGGCGATCGCCGCGGTGCGCGCGGGAAGCCACCCGGCGTACGTCGAGCTGAAGACGGCGCTCGCGTCGGGGACCCACGGAGCGCCCTTGCTGCTGCACTGCGTCAGCCGGGGTGTCGCCTCCGCCCCCGGCTGCACCGACGAGTTCAGTGTCACCGGGTCGGCGATCCATGAGTTCGACACCGTTCCGTGGCTGCTGGACTCCCCGGTGGTGGAGGTGAGCTGGCATGCGGGCCGCAGCACCTCCACGGTGACCGGACTGCGGGACCCGCAGCTCATGCTGCTCCGCACGGCGGACGGCGCCCTGACGACCGTCGAGACCTTCCTCAATGCCGGTTACGGCTACGACGTCGGCTGCGAGGTGGTCACCGAACACGGCACCCTCGCCCTGACCGACCCCGCCCGCCTGGTCACCACGCGTCCCGGACCCGCTCCACCGCCCACCCCGCCGACTGGCGCCCGCGTTTCGCCGACGCCTACCGCCTCGAACTCCAGGCGTGGAGCGACGCGGTGCGGGCCGGCCGCCCGTCGCCGCTGGCGTCGGCGCACGACGGCCTGGTGGCGGGGGCGGTCTCGGAGGCGGTGATCGCGTCCATGAAGGACGGGGGGCGCGTGGTCGGTGTCGAGGTGCCGCCGTGTCGTGGAGTCTCGCCGCCCCGCATTGTGCCGTCCCCCTCGCAGGTGACCTCGTATGCCCGCCTTCCCGCTGACCCTCCCGACACCTCGCACCCCACCTTCCATGGACGCCCCGCCCCTGCGCTGGGGCGTCCTGGGCACCGGCTGGATCGCCGAGCCCTTCGTCGCCTCCGTCCAGCGGCACACCCGGCAGCGCTTCACGGCCGTCGCCTCCCGCGCCGCCGGCCGCGCCAAGGCCTTCGCCGAACGGCACGGCATCCCGGCCGGCTAAGGGTCGTACGAGGAGCTGGTCGCGGCCTCGGACGTCGACGTGGTGTGCGTCGCCACGGAGCACACCGCCCACCTCGCTTGCGCCCGCCTCGCCCTGGAAGCGGGCAAGCACACTCGTGGAGAAGCCGCTTGCGCTCGACGCGTCCGAGGCGGCGCGGATCGCCGAACTGGCCTCGGCGCGCGGCCTGTTCTGCGCGGAGGCCCTCTGGACTCTCTACCTGCCGAAATTCGACGTCGTCCGGCAGTTTCTCGAGTCCGGCGTCCTCGGCGACATCCACACGGTCCTGGCCGAGCCCGGCGATCTGGCGCTGACCCCGTCCGGTGGCGGTACGACGCTGGCGTACACGGAACCCCGGACCGCCCATGAGGGCCTGCAGTTCGAGGCCGCCGAGGTCGCCCAGTGCGTCAGCGACGGGCAACTCCAGACGCCGCTGCGCCCGTTGGCCGACTCCTTGACCATGCTCCAGGCGAAGGACGAGCTCCGCCGGACGGCCGGCATCCGCCGTCCGACCGCTGGGGAAGCAGCGCGATGAGCCATGTCACAGACTCCTCGACGGCGATCGGGACAAGTTACGGAGTAGGTTGAGTTCAAATTTGAACAACTAAGGTGCACAACCCCAGCCTGGGAGGACGCCATGCGCGTCGCGATCACCGGATCCACCGGACTCATCGGTTCCGCCCTCACCCACTCACTCCTCGCCGACGGCCATGCCGTCGTCCGCCTCGTGCGCGGCCGATCGGCCGTCACCCTCGGGGGCGGTCACGAGTCGGCCTGGTGGGACCCGGTCGGCGGCGAGGTCCAGCCCGGCGCGCTGGACGGGGTCGACGCGGTCGTGCACCTGGCGGGCGCCGGAATCGGGGACCAGCGCTGGAACGCCGCGTACAAGGCGGAGATCCGCCGCAGCCGTACCGCCGGGACCGAGACGATCGCGCTGGCCTGCGCCGAGGCGGCCACACTCCCTCGCGTGCTCGTCTCCGCGTCCGCGACCGGCTACTACGGCGACACCGGTGACCTGGTCATCGCGGAGAGCGCGCCCGCGGGGGACGACTTCCTGGCGGACGTGTGCGCCGCCTGGGAGGGCGCCGCCGATCCGGCGCGGGAGGCCGGAGTCCGGGTGGTGCATCCGCGCACCGGCCTCGTCGTCTCCGCGAAGGGCGGCGCCTTCGGCACGCTCCTGCCGCTGTTCCGCTTCGGCCTCGGGGGCCGGCTCGGCTCGGGCGAGCAGTACTGGCCGTTCATCTCGCTCACCGACCACGTGGCAGCGCTGCGTTTCGTGATCGCCGCCGAGGATGTGTCCGGTCCGGTCAACTTCACGGCCCCGCAGCCCGTCACCAACAGCGAGGTCACTCAGGCGCTGGGCCGCGCACTGCACCGTCCGACGCTCGCCGCCGTTCCCTCCTTCGCACTCAGGGCGGCGCTCGGCGAGTTCGCCACGAGCATCACGTGCAGCTGCCGCGCGGTTCCGTCGGCACTGCTCAAGGCCGGCTTCGACTTCGCCCGTCCGACGATCGACGAGGCGCTCGGGTCGGTGTCGCGCGCGCGGAACTGAACATCGCGGGGTACGGCCCGACACCAGGCGGGTGTACACGCGGGCGCGGCACGATCCGACACGGTACCGACGCCGGTCGCGACCCCTTCTCGCCCTGAGATGATATCGTATATTTACGATGTAAACAGGAATACGTCTTCACCTGTACCCCTCGACACCAAGGGTGACGAGCAATGTTTGAGACATACCGCTTCTCGAACGATCAACTGTTCCCGCTCGCCGACCGGTCTCGCGACCGCTTCCGCAGCGCGGAACCCTTCCCCCATGTCGTCATCGACGACTTCCTGCCCGAGTGGGTCCTGGACCAGGTCGTGGCGGAGTTCCCCGGACCCGGCGATGCCCCCTGGAAGCAGTTCGACAAGTCCACCTCGAAGAAGCTGGCCAGCGAAGGGGATGCGCTCTTCGGTGAGTTCAGCCGTCATCTGCTGGCGGAGTTCAACGGTGCGACCTTCCTCGGCTTCCTGGAGCGGCTGACCGGAATCGACGGTCTCGTACCGGACCCGTACTTCGAGGGCGGGGGCCTGCACCAGATCGAGCGGGGCGGCTTCCTCAAGGTGCACGCCGACTTCAACTGGCAGCCCAAACTGCGCCTCGACCGACGGCTGAACGTCCTCGTCTACCTGAACCGGAACTGGCAGGAGTCGTACGGGGGTGCTCTGGAACTGTGGGATCGGGAGATGACCCACGCGGTTACGGAAGTCTTTCCCGTCTTCAATCGCTTCGTCGTCTTCGCCACGACGGACTTCGCCTACCACGGCCATCCCGAGCCGCTGACCTGCCCGCCCGATCTGACTCGGCGGTCGCTCGCCCTCTACTACTACAGCAACGGCCGCCCGGCGGAGGAACGCAGCCCCGAGCACAGCACTCTCTACCAGCAGCGCCCGGGCGAGCGTCAGGGGCGCGCACGCAGGACGGTCGAGCGCGTGACCCCGCCCGTCCTGTTGGACGCCGCACGGAACGCACGGCGTCGGGTGCGGGCCCACTAGCCGCCCCGTCGAACAGGTGCGCCGGAGATCCAGACGACTCCGAGGAGGCGCGGCCGTGGTGAAGCAGATACCGGCGAGGAACAGGACGAGCCCTGCTCCCACGCCATCCGCCGGGGCAACGGAGGCACTGCCCGGCCTCGACATCGTGGTGGTCAACTGGAACACGGGCGAATTTCTGCGGAACTGCCTGCTCTCCATCGCGGCCTCCCGGCACACAGCCTTCACGCTGGACTCGGTCATCGTGGTGGACAACTCCTCCAGCGACGGATCCGCAGACCGAACCGACGACGTGCCACTGCCACAACTGCACGTCATTCACAATGCCGAGAATCTCGGATTCGCGACCGCTTGCAACCAGGGTGCCAAAGAGGGAACCGCACCCTTCGTGCTGTTCCTCAACCCGGACACGACGTTGTTTCCGGAGACACTCGATCGGGTGCTCAGTTTCCTTGCGCTTCCCGAGGCGGCACGCGTGGGTATCTGTGGCGGGCAGATGATCGGCGACGACGGGAAACTTCAGGCATCATGTGCCCGGTTTCCCCGACTGCCGATGTTCCTGGCAAAGGCGACCGGTGCCGCCCGGCTGCTCCCGTCGCTCACGCCAAGTCAATGGATTTCGGTCGACGAGATCAAGGAAAGCCAACCGGTGGACCATGTGATCGGCGCCTTTTTCCTTATGCGGCGGCCGTTGTTCGAAGATCTCGGAGGCTTCGACGAGCGCTTCTTCCTCTACTACGAGGAGATCGAGCTCGCCTACCGGGCCAGAATAGCCGGGTTTCTCAGCTATTTCCTCGCGGATGCCCCTGTGATCCACAAGGGCAATGTGAGCTCATCACAGATAATCGGCCCCCGCATCTTCTATGTTCTGCACGGCAGGACGGAATTTGCCCGACTGTACTGGCCGCGGCGGCAGACGCTGACCCTGACAGCGATGACCCTTCTCATTGAATTCCCCAGCCGACTCGCACTCGCACTGGCAAGGAGAAGGGGACATGAAGTCCGCGCTGTCGCAGTGGCGTTCCGGCTGTACACAAAATATGTGGCCGCCGTGATACAGCAGAACCACAGCCATCGGCCGAAAAGGTCGAGGAGGCGGCATGTGCACTAATGGATGCATCGAATTCGCGCGAACTCACCTGAGCCGGACAGATGTTTCCGGCAAGCCGGTACTGGAAGTCGGTTCGTGCGACGTCAATGGAACCATCAGGCGGTTGGTGGAATCACTGGGCCCAGCCAAATACGTCGGCGTCGACATCGTCTCGGGCCCCGGCGTCGACCTGATCTGCCCGGCAGAGAAGCTCGTCGAGCGATTCGGCAACGAGTCATTCGACGTCGTCGTGACCACCGAAATGCTTGAACATGTCCGCGACTGGCGCACCGTCATTCATAACCTCAAAAATGTGCTGCGCCCCGGAGGAATCCTACTCATCACCACCAGATCGCGCGGATTCCATTTCCACGGCTATCCCGCAGACTTCTGGAGATACGAAGTATCTGATATTTCTCGGATACTCGCGGATATGACACTGGAGTCCGTCGAGTCCGATTCCAGCGACTCACCAGGCGTGTTCGTCAGGGCTCGGCGTCCCGAGAATTTCACGGAGCAGGCAACCGCCGACATTCGCCTGTATTCGGCCGTACGGCATCGCAGAACTCATTCCGCAACGCTGCCCGACGTGATCGTGAGCAGGGGTCTGAGCCGGGCGAAGTCCGCTGCGTGCCGGTGGCTTCCCCTCTCGCTGCAACGCGGTGCCCGACGGGGGTTCGACTCGCTGGCCTCGGGCTTCGGAGTCAGGCCTGGCCGCTAGCAGCTCGTGCCGGAATCCGCCCCTTGCCTTCCGACAACCCGTCCAGCAGTTGCCCCAGGGGTTGCAGGGTGCGGTTCCAGTCCAACCGCCGCGCCTGTTCATACGCCTCGTCACTGATCGCCCGCCACTTCCTCTCATCACTCAGCGCCTCGATCACGGAGACGAAATCGTCCTCGGTATAGGGAACCGACCCTTGCAGAAGGTCGAGGTTGCGCCGCCAACCGGGGACCAGGGTAGGGAGACCGTACGCCAGGTAGTGCAGATGCTTGGCCGAGAATCCTTCCTCACGGATGGGGTCCCGGGTGCAGGTGATCAACCCGAACTGGTAGTCGCGCAGGACCTCGGCGGATGCGTAGCCCCGGTAGTCGAGTCCCAAGGACGGGTCAGGGGGCGGTCCGCCATATACGTCGATATACGGATACATCCGGGAAAGCCGTGACAGCAGGGGAAGGTTGATGAAATGCCCGGCGAGCGAGCCGAGGTAGGCCACGCGCGGCGGACCGGAGAAGCGTGCCCGGTCGGGCGAAGGTGTGCATCCCCAGTTCAGCTGAAGGAAGTTGTTCCCGCTGATCCCGTACCGTGCCTGTGCGTACCGGCCGTACGTCTCCCAGGAGAACGACAGGTGCTCCATGCTTTCGAGGAAGCCCTTCTCCCAGTTTTGGAACTTCCGATGCTGCCGGGCGGTGAGCCGGCCCTCGTTGAGCACTTCGTCGGCCCAGGGGTTGGGACAGTCGTAGAGGGTCTTCGCGGAAGTGGCCGTCGTCAGCACTCCCGCGTCATAGGGGGTCTCACAGATGACGAGGTCGTAGTCATCCAGCGCGAGATCACGACTGAGGATGTGGCGGCGCAGACGGTGGTCTGTCAGCAGCACGTGATGAGAGAGGTGACGGCGCCCGAATCCCCACCGGCGGGTGAGCAGTTTGGAGGCGACGTCGTTCACATAGAGCATCAACTTCAGGGGATGCGGGGATCCCGGGAGCATTCGCCCGAGGGAGCCCGCCGTCCTGGACGCCCGTGCCAGGCAGTAGGTGTCCACCATGTGTACGTCACGACCGTGTTCCCGCAGATACCGCTCAATGGCCAGGGGCTTGACGCTGTTGGCGTACCCATCGAGCTGAGCCACGATCAGGATGCGCTGGGGCTGGCCGTTGTCGCGCCCCGGCGAGGTCGTCGCGGTCATGGTGCCTCCTTCCCAGGGCGGGCATGCAGAGGTGGGCCGAGATCTCCAAGGCCATATATTTACGACGTATACTTACACACTGATCCCGCAATCGCGCAAAGTCAATACGATGCGCAGCTAAAAGAGATCACCGTATTCGATGTCACAATTTGAAGATCAATTCAAGGAAAGTCCAGGACGGGCAGCCTGGCCATTCGGCAGATCTGGACTAGAGTGCGGCAACCGAGTTTCGTCCGCCGAGGTCGCCTACCGAGGAGTTTTAGGTTTTGTTCCGAGCACAGAGATCACCGGTGCGCATATCCACCGGTTCCCGCCATGTGTCCCGCAGGTCGATGTTCGCCCTGGCGTCCATCCCTCTCCTGGCAGCAGCGCGACGGCCTTCCGACAGCAGTGTTGTGTACGTGGCGGACTACTCCACACCTCAGTCGGCCGCCAATGCCGCGGGAGGCAAGCGCCTCGTCTTCCCATCAGGGCGGACGTACACCCTCACGTCGCTGTCGATCCCGGCGAACTGCCATGTCGAGGGCAACGGATCGACCCTGCGGTTCCCGGACCACTCCACCGCGTCGACCACTCAGAGCGACGAGATCCTCAAGGTGAGCGGTTCGGGCGTCACGATCGACAATCTCAAGTTCGACGGGCGTGCGGCGAACCAGGGAACCAGCTGGTCCCAGCACCGCCACTGCCTGACGATCTTCGGCAACTTCAGCAACGTGATCGTGAAGAACTGTGAGTTCAATAACATCATCGGCGACGGTGTCTATGTGAACATCGGCAGTTCGGCCAAGAACATCACCATCGGACCGGACAACAGGTTCACATCCGACCACTTCAACCGGAACGGTGTCTCCATCGTCGCAGGTACGAACATCGAGGTGCACGGAAACACCTTTGTCAATTGTTCACGTTCCGGAATGCCCGGGCCCATCGACCTCGAACCCAACTCGTCCGCCGAGATCCTGTCCGCTGTGTTCGTTCACCACAACATCATCGTCGGCGGTTCCGCAGCCGGTACGGGTACTCTGCCGGGCATTGTGTACAGCGGCTTCCAGAATGCAGCGGCCGACAACATCAACATCCACGACAACGACATCAGCGGAACCAGATTCACCGACGGTGTCGCAGTCATCGGGGTCAACGGTGGTCCGTACAACGCCGCCAGAAACCTGAACGTCTACGGCAACCGCATCCATGACCTCGGGTATGCGGACAAGTTCGGCGTCAGCATCAACTACTGGATCGGCGCGAACGTCTACGACAACGCGTTCGACGGAATGCAGTGGGCCATCTACAACTACAAAGGTGTTCTGGGTACTTCGAGCGGCAACACGTTCACCGGAGTCACAACACAGATCGCCAGTGACCAGCCGTACTCGGCGTGAGCGCACAGTGTGACGATCGCCGTCCCGGTCAGCTCGATCCCGTCCGGGCTGTCCCGCTGCACCACCCGGGGGGGTGGTCGGCACAACGAAGAAGGGCCCCGCAGGCTCTCGCCTGCGAAGACCCTTCACACCGTCGGGACGACAGGATTTGAACCTGCGACCCCTTGACCCCCAGTCAAGTGCGCTACCAAGCTGCGCCACGTCCCGGTGTCCGTCTGACCTGGGGTTTCCCCCGGCCGAACGTGCAGTGAAACAATACCGCACTCGGGTCGGTGGTCGCGCACCCGTTTATCGGGAAGGCGAAGCCACGGCGTCGGCGCGCACCAGGTTGCGTATGGCCGGCACCGAGAGCAGGGCAGCGCAGACGACCAGGCTCATCACCCCGGCGACGAGCAGTACATGGTCGGCGCCGAGGGCCGCGGCGGACGGGCCCGCGAGCGCCTGGCCGACCGGCATCAGGGCGAGGGAGCCCGCGACGTCGTAGGCGTGGATGCGGTTGAGGGCGTCCGGCGGGACCTGGGTCTGGATGCTGGTCGACCACATCACGCTCCAGAACGCCATCCCCGTCCCGGCGACGGCGGCTCCGGCCATCATGGCGGGCAGGCCGAGGCCCGCGCCGACGGCCGCCGGGAAGGCTCCGAAGCCGAGCAGGGCGATCGACCCGGCCCGCAGCATCCGGTGCGGGCGCAGCCGCAGGGCGAGGAGTCCGCCCACGACGGTGCCCGCGCCGAGCGCGGAGTTCACCAGGCCGTAGGCGCGCGGGCCGTGGTCCTGGACGACCTCGGTGGCGACGAGCGGGACGGTCGGGCCGGACACGGAGATCATGTACAGACCCCAGATGGCGATGACTCCCCACAGCCAGGTGCGGGCCCTGAACTCCCGCCAGCCGGTGACCAGATCGGCCCGGAAGGTGCTGGCCGCCCGCGGCGCCGGTCCGTCGTCCGGGGCGCGCGCAGGCAGCCGCAGCAACAGCAGGCACAGGGCGCTGACCGCGTACATGGCGGCGTCCACGGCGAAGACGCCGCCGGCCGAGGCGAAGCCGACCAGCAGTCCGGCGAGGGCGGGGCCGGCGAGCTGGGCGCCGGCCTCCGCGATGCGTATCGCGCCGTTCGCGCCCTGCACATCGCCGGCGAGACGGGGAACCGTGCTGGCGACGCCGGGCTGGAACAGGGCGCCCGCCACGCCGTTGACGAAGCCGATGGCGCAGATCTGCCACAGCACCACATGCCCCGAGAAGAAGAGCGCGGCGGCGAGGGTCTGGGTGCCAAGGCGCACCAGGTCGGCGCCGATCATCACCTTGCGGGTGTCGAATCGGTCGGCGATGACGCCGCCGAAGACCACGAGCGCGGCGAAGGACGCGGCCGAGGAGGCCATGGCGAGGCCCACCGCGCCCGCGCCGTAGCCGTGCTCCAGCAGACCGGCGGCGAGGGCGACGGGGAGGATGGTGTGGCCGAGGGCGGCGACGGCCCGCGCGACGAAGAACAGGGCGAAGTCCCGCGACCAGACGGCGGGGACGGCCGCCTGGCTCGTCGGGCCAGGGGTGACGTCGGCGGCGGACGTCGCCCTCTCGCGCGCCCGACCAGGGGCGACGTCACCAGCGGACCCCACCACCTCGCGCGCCGGAGCAGGGCTGATGTCGTCGGCGCTCGCACCGTACGCCTCCCCCTTCGACGACACCCCGGTCATCCGCACACTCCTCCCGGCACCACCCGCACCCACAGACGCCCCACCCGCCACGCCTTCGGATCATGCCACGGGGCACTGACAGCCCCCGGGGAATTTCACTCGCCGGCCGGACGCCCCAACTCCGGATAGCTGTCGAGGAGTCGGGGCGGGGCGGCCTGGCGCCAGGAGTCGGCCAGGATGTCCCGCAGTTCGTCCTCGTCCTCCAGGGCGGCGAGGCGGGCCCGGACCCAGGCGAACTGCGCCTCGTGGTCGGCGATCCAGAACTTCTCCGGCTCGGCGAGCACCAGTTCGTCCCGCTCCTCCTTGGGGCAGCGGACCGCGAGGGAGGTCTCCTCCTCGGGCAGCGTGGCGAACATCTTCCCCGCGACCCGGAACGTGGGCATGCTCCAGGCGATCTTCTCCGTGGTGTCCGGCAGGGACAGGGCGATACGGCGTACGTCTTCGGCATCCGGCATGACACGCACCGTAGCGGCTGGCACTGACAATCACCTGGTGGGAGCGGTTTTCCCGAGCTTCTTGTAGTAGAGGGTGGTGCCCCGCAGGACCCCGCCCGGGTCGGCCGCGTAGTCGGGGATCACGCCTGCCCTGGTCCATCCGGCCGAGGTGTAGAGGCGCTCCGCCGGGCTGTCGGTCTCGGTGTCGAGGTGGAGCAGGGTGATGCCGGCGTCGCCGGCGGCCTGTTCGGCGGTCGTCAGGAGCCTGCGTCCCAGACCGCGTCCTCGTGCGTCCCGGTGGACCATCAGCTTGACCAGTTCGGCGCGGTGGCGGCTGTTGGGCTTGTCGGGGAAGGCCAGGCTGACGGTGCCGAGCGTCCGGTCGTCGGCGCGGGCGATCCAGACGGCGAGTTGTCCCGCCGCCACTCCTGCCGCCCGGCCCTTCCACCAGGCGACGGCCGCCGCACGGTCGAGGGGCGCGAGGAAACCTATGGAGGCGCCGCCGTCGACGGTGTCGGCCATCAGGTCGGCCAACTCCTCGCCGTACAGCTGCACTTGGTCCGCGTCGAGCCGCGTGACGATCACGGCAGCACCACCGCCAGCACGTACCGCACCGGCTCCGGCCCGGCGCACCGGAACCGTGTCGGCCCCCACACCCGCAGCCGCAGACAGTCCCCCGCGTCGAGTCGGTGCTCGACGTCCTGCGCGGTCATGGCCAGCGCGCCTTCCAACACCCAGATGTGCTGTTCGAGCCCGGGAACGGGCGGCCTGTCGTACGCGATGTCGGAGCCCGGGGCGAGCCGTCCCTCGACGAGTTCGCCGCGCAGCCCGCTGTGGGGCGGTGACACGGAACGTCGTACGAAACCGGAGATCCGGTCCTCCCACACGGGCTGCTCGGCGGCCCGGACCAGGAGCGGGGGTTCGGTCTCGACCTCGCTGAGCAGCTGGGACATGGTCCGTCCGTAGGCCGCGCACAGACGGTTCAGCAGGGAGGCGGTCGGGCTGATCTCGGCGCGCTCGGCCCGGGACAGCGTCGACTTGCTCACGCCGGTGCGCTCGGCCAACTCCCCGAGGGACCAGCCGCGTTCGGCGCGCAGCTCGGCCAGGCGAGCACCCAGTCGGGCGTCGACGGGGTCCGGGGCGGTCTCGGCTTCCGCTTGTTTCATATCCGGGACGGTATCCCGGATATGAAACAACGAGGTTACGTCCCGCTCTCCGCCGCCCCCGCCAGCGCCTCGATCACCGGCCGGATCAGCGGATGCCCCTCCGCGCCCCGCCGTACCGCCGCGAACACCCGCCGCGTGGGCGCGACGCCGTCGACCGGTCGCACGACGACGCCCGTGAGGTCCATCCCGATCAGCGCCGAGCGCGGTACGAGCGCCACGCCCGCGCCGGCCGAGGCGAGGGCGACGACCGCGCGGAAGTCGTCCGAGGAGTGTTCGAGACTGGGCTGGAAGCCCGCGTTCTCGCAGGCCAGGACGACGACCTCGTGGCAGGGGTTGCCCGGGTACGGGCCGATCCACGGGTCCTTGGCCAGCTCCGCCAGCGGCACCTCGCCCGCGTCCGCCAGCCGGTGGCTCACCGGGACGACCGCGTCGAAGGGCTCGGCGTACAGGGAGACGTGGGTCAGACGCGGGTCGTCGGCCGGGGGTGCCCCGCGGTACTCGACGGCGACCGCGACATCGACCTGCCGGTCAAGGACCATCGGCAGGCTGGCGTCGCCCTCGGCGTCCTGGACGCGGATGCGGATGCCGGGGGAGGTCACGGCGAGCCTCGCCACCGCGGGCGCGACGACCAGGGCGATGCCGGTCGCGAAGGAGGCGACGGTGACCGTGCCCGCCTCGCCCGAGCCGTACGCGGCCAGTTCGGCCTCCGCGCGCTCCAGCTGGGCGAGGACGGCGTTGGTGTGGTTCAGCAGGATCTCGCCGGCCGCGGTGAGCCGTACGCCCTTCGCGCCGCGTTCGACCAGGCGGTGCCCGGTCTCCTGCTCCAGGGCCGTGAGCTGCTGGGACACCGCCGAGGGCGTGAGATACAGCGCGGCGGCAGCCGCCGTCACCGTACGGTGGTCGGCCACCGCTCGGAGGATGTGCAGCCGCCGCGCTTCGATCATGGGATCGATTGTCTCAAATGCCCCCGTGTGCTCCGGCTCAGCCCGCCGACTCCGCGGAGGCCGCCGCTTCCAGCTCGGCCCGCGCCGCGACGAAGGCGTCCACCGCGCGGTTCACGTCCTCCGTGGAGTGCGCCGCGGAGAGCTGGACGCGGATCCGGGCCTGGCCCTGCGGCACCACCGGGTAGGAGAAGCCGATCACGTACACGCCGCGCTCCAGGAGCAGCTCCGCGAGGCGGCCCGCCTTGGCCGCGTCGCCGATCATCACGGGGGCGATGGCATGGTCGCCGGGCAGGATCTCGAAGCCCTCCTCGGTCATCCGGCGGCGGAACAGGGCCGTGTTCTCGTTCAGGCGGACCCGCAGGTCGTCGGCCGACTCCAGCAGGTCGAGGACCTTGAGGGAGGCGGCGGCGATCACCGGGGCGAGGGTGTTGGAGAACAGGTACGGGCGCGAGCGCTGGCGCAGCAGGGCGACGATCTCCGCGCGGGCCGCGACATAGCCGCCGGACGCGCCGCCGAGCGCCTTGCCGAGGGTGCCGGTGATGATGTCGACGCGGTCCATGACGCCGTGCAGCTCGGGGGTGCCGCGGCCGCCGGGGCCGACGAAGCCGACGGCGTGCGAGTCGTCGACCATCACCATGGCGTCGTAGCGGTCGGCGAGGTCGCAGATCTCGGCGAGCGGGGCCACATAGCCGTCCATGGAGAACACGCCGTCCGTGACGATCAGTCGGCGGCGCGCGTCGGAGGCGTCCTTCAACTGCCGTTCCAGGTCGGCCATGTCGCGGTTGGCGTAGCGGAGACGGCGGGCCTTGGACAGACGGATGCCGTCGATGATCGACGCGTGGTTGAGGGCGTCGGAGATGACCGCGTCCTCGGGGCCGAGGAGGGTCTCGAAGACACCGCCGTTGGCGTCGAAGCAGGAGGAGTAGAGGATCGTGTCCTCCTGGCCGAGGAAGGCCGAGAGGCGGGCCTCCAGCTCCTTGTGCACCTCCTGCGTACCGCAGATGAAGCGCACGGACGCCATGCCGTAGCCCCAGCGGTCGAGCGCCTCGTGGGCGGCGGCGACGACCTCGGGGTGGTCGGCGAGACCGAGGTAGTTGTTGGCGCAGAAGTTGAGGACCTCACCGGGACGGCCGCCCGCGGTGACGTTCACGGTCGCGGACTGCGGGGTGCCGATGACGCGCTCGGGCTTGTGCAGACCGGCGGCGCGGATCTCGTCGAGGGTGACGCGGAGGTCGTCACGGACAGAGTCGAACATGGGAGGGGCTCCTAAAGGGTTACGCAGTCCGGAGTTACGCAGTCCAGTCGAGGATGACCTTGCCGCCGCGGCCACTGGCGGCGTCCGCGAACGCCGCCTCGTAGTCGCGGTAGCCGTAGCGTCCGGTGATCACGGGGGCGAGGTCGAGGCCGCCCTCCAGGAGGACCGACATCGCGTACCAGGTCTCGAACATCTCACGGCCGTAGATGCCCTTGATGGTGATCATCGAGGTGACGACGCGGGCCCAGTCGACCGGGAACTCCTGCGCGGGCAGGCCGAGCATGGCGATCCGGCCGCCGTGCGTCATGTTGGCGATCATGTCGCGCATCGCGGTCGGATTGCCGGACATCTCCAGGCCGATGTCGAAGCCCTCGCGCAGCCCGAGGGAGCGCTGGCCGTCGGCGATCGAGGACTCGGCGACGTTCAGGGCGAGGCTGACGCCGATCTTGCGGGCGAGGTCGAGGCGCTCCTCGCTGACGTCGGTGACGACGACGTTGCGGGCCCCGGCGTGCTTGGCCACGGCCGCCGCCATCAGGCCGATCGGCCCGGCGCCGGTGATCAGCACGTCCTCGCCGACCAGTGAGAAGGACAGCGCGGTGTGCACGGCGTTGCCGAACGGGTCGAAGATCGCGGCCACGTCGAGGTCCACGGGAACGCGGTGCACCCACACGTTCGAGGCGGGCAGGGCGACGTACTCCGCGAAGGCCCCGTCGCGTCCGACGCCGAGCCCGACCGTGGCCCGGCACAGGTGGCGGCGGCCGGCGAGACAGTTGCGGCACTTGCCACAGACGAGGTGCCCCTCGCCGCTGACCCGGTCGCCCACGGCGATGTCGACGACGTCCCGGCCGGTCTCGACGACCTCGCCGACGAACTCGTGCCCGAGCACCAACGGCGTACTGATCGTCTGCTGCGCCCAGCCGTCCCAGGACCGGATGTGCAGATCGGTGCCGCAGATGCCGGTGCGCAGCACCTTGATCAGTACGTCGCCGGGTCCCACGGCGGGCTCGGGGACGTCCGCGAGCCACAGCCCGGGCTCCGCCTTCTCCTTGACCAGCGCCTTCACCGCTACGGCTCCTGTGGGTGCGTTCCCGCGCGCGGGCACGCCGAAGAGGCCCGCAGCCGGGAAGAGGGGTGGAATCGCCTAGCAATCTGCCGTACGACGCCCCCTCAGGTCCATCGAGGTTTTCTTAAGCGCAGCCGCAGATCTTCTTCACGCCGTCCCTGGGTGGGGAACACCGCCGCCGACCTGGCCGTTGGGAGGGGCGAGGATGCCTGCGACCGATGTGGAGCCGCCGATGAACACCGCACGTGATCTCGCGATCGTCGCCCTGGCGGCGGGCCCGGACAGACCCGTGGAACAGGGCGATCTGTCCCTCGCGCTCGCGGCCTCCGAGCTGCTCGACCTCGTGGAGGCGGGCGCGCTGGAGGTCGACGGCGACCATGTCGTGCCCGGCGCACAGGCGGCGCCGGTCGACCCCCTGCTGACGCAGGCCGCCGCCACCGTCGTACGACAGGAGCCGTACGAGTCGGTCGAGGACTGGCTGTGGCGCCGGGGCCGCGGGCTCTCCTCCGCGTACGACTCCGCCCTGGAGCAGGAGGGGCTGACCGTCCGCCCGCGCGGGCTGCGGATCGCGCGGCAGGCCGGACGCGCCGGGCTGGTGGACTCGCCGGAGCGGCACCGCGCCGAGGAGCGCCGGGCCTCGGGCGAGCCGGTGTTCGCCGCCCTGGCCGCCGCGGCCGGTATCCAGGACGAACCGGCCGGCGACCCGGCGGACTTCACCGACGACACCGTCACGACCGTGCTGGCGGCCGTCGGGGACGCGGTGATGGAGCTGGAGGCGGTGCGGCAGCGGCGGGCGATCGAGAGCGCCGCGTTCGACAACATCTGGCGGGGCGGAGTGTGAGGGCCGGCGGGGCGTCAGGGCGTACGGAGTCAGCACACGTTCACAGGGGCAGGCCGTCCGCCTCCATCTGCTCCACGCGCGCGACGAGTTCAGCGGCCGCCGACTTGATGGTCTCCAGACCGCTCTTTCCCCAGGGCCGCGGCTCCACATCCGCGACGCACACCGTGCCGAGGACCATGCCGCCCCGGTCGATGAGCGGCGCGCCCAGATAGGAGCGGATGCCGAACTCGTCGACGACGGGATTGCCGGCGAACCGCGGATAGTCGCTGACGTCCTCCAGGACCAGCGCCTTGCGCCGCACCACCACATGCGGGCAGAAGCCCTGGTCGCGCGCCAGCCGGCGGCCGAGCTCCGGCTTGGTCCCGTCCGCGTCGACGAGGACCGGCCGGACGGCGGGGACGTGCAGTCCGGCGAAGAACTGCCCGTACTCGCCAAGGAAGTTGACCATGGCGTACGGCGCCCCGGTCACCTCGGCGAGCCGGTCGGCGAACGCGTCGAGCGCGGGCTCCGGGCGCTCCCCCAGCCCCAGCCCGTGCAGGCGGCGGGCCCGGGCGGGGGCCTCCTTGTCCTCGGGGGTGAGCAGCAGACGACCGGCGGGACGCACCGGGTCGTAGCTCATCGGCGGGTTCCGGCGCGGTGGGCGAAGGTCATATGCGGCTCCATGGACTGGTGGACGACAAGGCGAGCAAGGTCGGCAAGGTGGGCAAGGCGATCACATGTGGGCGCCGTGGCTCGGCGCGGGCGCCGGGGCGTGGGCGATGAGGTGGCGTACGAGGGTCAGCAGGGTCTGGACACCCGAGCTGGAGATCCGGGCGTCGCAGCGGATGACAGGGATGTCCGGGGCGAGGTCGATGGCGGCGCGGACCTCCTCGGGGTCGTAGCGGTACGAGCCGTCGAACTCGTTGATCGCGACGATGAATCCGAGGCCGCGCTGTTCGAAGAAGTCGACGGCCGCGAAGCAGTCCTCCAGGCGCCGGGTGTCGGCGAGGATGACCGCGCCGAGCGCGCCCTCCGAGAGCTCGTCCCACATGAACCAGAACCGCTCCTGCCCGGGCGTGCCGAACAGGTACAGCACATGTTCCGGGTCGAGGGTGATACGGCCGAAGTCCATGGCGACGGTCGTCTCGACCTTGTTCTCGATGCCGTCGAGGTTGTCGGTCGCGGCGCTGACCGTGGTGAGCAGTTCCTCCGTGCTGAGCGGGGCGATCTCACTGACCGCGCCCACGAAGGTCGTCTTGCCTACTCCGAAGCCTCCGGCCACCAGGATCTTGAGTGCGGTGGGGAAGGGGTCAGAGCTGTCGTCGTAGTCCATCGAGCACTGCCTCCAGAAGGGCCCGGTCAGTCGGGTTGTGGTGGAACTCCGGGGGTTTGGTGGTGAGCGCCCCGCAGTCGACGAGGTCCGACAGCAGCACCTTGGTGACCGCGGCCGGCAGCTTCAGATGTGCGGCGACCTCGGCGACCGAGACGGGCGCGCGGCACAGGTCGAGCGCCTGCGTGTGCTCGGGGCCGAGGTAGCCGAGAGGGGTGGCGCCGGTGGCCATCACCTGCGACAGGAGGTCGAGCGCGACGGTGGGCCGGGTACGGCCGTTGCTGACCGTGAAAGGCCGCACCAGGCGTCCGGCCGCGTCGTCGAGCCAGGGCCCGTCACCGGCCGCCGCCACGCTCAAGGCCTCATCACCGGGGACGCCGGGGACTCGACGGCGTGCTGCCGGGGTGCGGTCACCAGGTAGGGGCGGACGCTCTTGACCAGCATGGCCATCTCGTAGCCGAGGACCGCCGCGTCGGCCTCGCGCCCTGCGAGCACGGCGAGACAGGTGCCGGAGCCCGCGGTGGTCACGAACAGCAGGGTCGAGTCGAGCTCGACGACCACCTGACGGACGTCTCCGCCGTCACCGAAGCGGACGCCCGCGCTGCGTCCGAGGGAGTACAGGCCGGAGGCCAGGGCGGCCATGTGGTCGGCGCTGTCGGTGTCGAGCCCGTGGACCGACTTCACGAGCCCGTCGCAGGACAGCAGGACCGCACTGGTGGTGTGCGGTACGCGCTGCACGAGGCCGCTCATCAGCCAGTCGAGATCGGATACATGGCCGGTCGGCGCTTCGCTCGCCATGGTGGATCGACTCCTTGAGGTACGAAGGTCTGCGGGAGCGCTGGGGGTGGGGGCAGAGGTGGGGGCGTGGGAGGTGGCAGGGGTGATCATCCGGCTGATGCGCTCCCGTCGTGCCGGGTGGGGGTGTGGTCGGGGCGGGCGTGAGCCGGGCTGGTGTGACCGGGGTCCAGGTGGCTCGGGCCCGTGGGGGACGGACCCGTGTCGGTCAGGCTTCTGTCGGTCAGGCTTCGGTCCGTCAGGCCCGTGTCCGTCAGGCTGATACGGCTCCGGTCGGTGTCGGTGATCGAGTCCGTGGTCATGTGCAGTGCACCCCTGTGGGGCGGTGTGTCCGTGTGCGATGCGTCTGTGTGCGATGCGTGTGTGTACGGCGCGTCCAGGTGGGCCGCGTCCATGGGGGACGGCTCCATGTGGGGCGTGCCCATCGGCGGCGTCTCCATGGGGGACGGCTCCATGTGGGGCGTGCCCATGGGCGTCGCCCCCATCGCGTACGTGCTGAGGTCCGTGCCGCCGGTGGCCTCCGCCTCCATGTGCTGCTGTGCCTCGGCGAGGCCGATGCCGCGTTGGAAGGCCGCCATGAGCCCCGGGTCGTGCCCGGCGGGGTACTCGGCGTCCGGCCGTGGCGCCGCCGGGCCGTCGCGGAGCTGGGGTGCGATGTGCTCCTGGGCGCGGCGCCTGGGGAGTTGGGGCTTGCCCATGGTGCCGCGGACGGTGCCGGTGCGCGGGGTGGGCGGCATGGCGGTGCTCTGGGCGACGAGTCGCCGGTCGTCCGGCCGGATGCCCGGCACGGCCTCCGCCGGGTTGGGCCGCTCCTGCTGACTGCCGCGCACGGGCAGCGGTACGGCGGGCTCACCCCCGTGCGCCGCCGGTCCCGAGCCGCGCGGAGCGTCGGGCTGCCGAGCGGACCGTACGACGGGACCGGCGCCGGGAACGACCCGCTGCGGCCCGGTGTCTCCGAGGGCCTCTGGCCCTGCCCCCTCCTGCGCATACTGCCGCGGCGGCACGGAGGTGCCCGGAGCGCCCGGCACCGGCATGGACGGCCGTACGTCTCCCGCCGTACCGCGAGCCGATCGCGGCGCCCCGGCCGACGCCGGACCCACACCCGCTCCCCCGCCACCGGGCCCCGCGGCCCCCGTCCCGTCCGAGGCCCCGGGGACGACTCCGGGCGCACCCGGTTCAGCGCCCAACAGCCCCTGCGGTACGACGAGTACGGCCTGGACACCGCCGTAGATGTTGGTCTGAAGACGGACGTGGATGCCGTGCCGCCGGGCCAGCTGCGAGACCACGAACAGTCCGATGCGGCCGTCCGCCAGCAGACTCCCCACGTTGACCTGGTCGGGGTCGGTGAGCAGGGCGTTCATCTTGTGCTGCTCGGCGACGGGCATGCCGAGGCCGCGGTCCTCGACCTCGACGGCGAGCCCGGAGGTGACGAGGTTGGCGCGCAGCAGCACTTGGGTGTGCGGGGCGGAGAACACCGTGGCGTTCTCGACGAGTTCGGCGAGCAGGTGGATGACGTCGGCGACGGCGTGCCCGCGCAGGGTGCCGTCGATGGGCGGCACGAGTTTGACGCGGGAGTACTGCTCGACCTCGGCGATGGCCGAGCGCAGCACCTCGGTCATGGGGACGGGGTGGCTCCACTGCCGGCGCGAGACGGCGCCGCCGAGCACGGCGAGGTTCTCGGCGTGGCGGCGGATGCGGGTGGCGAGGTGGTCGACGTGGAAGAGGCCCTTGAGGAGGTCGGGGTCCTCGATCTCGTTCTCCAGCTCGTCGAGGATGGAGATCTCCCGGTGGACCAGCGACTGCAGGCGCCGGGCGAGGTTGAGGAAGACCTCCAGCTTCTGCTCGCTGCCCGCCTGGCTGGACAGTTGGGCGGCCTGGACGACGGCCGTGACGGCGCCGTCGTGGGCGCGGGCCAGGTCGGCGGCGAGCAGGTCGAAGTCGTCGGCACCGTCCGGCGGGCCGCCGCGCGGGGTGCGCTGGGGCGGCCCGTCGCCGCGCCGCAACGCCTCGACGAGGGCCCGCAGATCGGCCTCGCCGCGGGCGGCGGTGCGGCGCAGGGCGCCGATGCGGTCGCTGACGGACTTGGCGGCGCGGTCGGCGGCGACGGCGGCGATGAGGATGGCGGCGAACGCCACCGAGACCGCGCCGGCGAGGACGCCCCAGAAGGTGAGGCCGGGCCGGGCGCCGGTGGAGCGGACGGTGAAGAGGACGGCCGCTGAGGCGGCGAGGGCGACCGCGATGGGCGGCAGCACGGCGAGCCGCAGCAGCTGAGGCCGTATGTGGGTCTCGGGCAGCGTGGTCGCGGGCCTGGCGGCCGGTTTCCCGTGCCGACCGCCCTCGCGGCGGTCGGCGCGTGCCGCCGGTGCGCGGAGCTGGGACATCGGTGTCCTCGTGCCGGCCCGTGTACTGGCCCGGTGGGCGGGCTGATCGCCGGGCGGGCTCACCTGTCCACGGCCGGACTGGCTCATCTGCCCACGGCCGGACTGGCCCGCGGCCCCACGGCCGGCGGGGTTCGCGGCCCCGCGGCCGGGCTGGTTCGTACCGGACTGGTTCGCGGGCCCACGGCCGGGCTCCCGGGGCCCGGTGCGCGTTCCTGCCGGTTCCCGGGTGCGCTCGCCACGGGTGGCACGCACTCCGACGCGGTCGTCGGTCACCGGCTTCCCCCGGCTCCCGGTCGCGGTCGAGCTGGGGGGATCCCCATCGCGTCGACTCCCTCCTCCGGTCTGGTCCTCACGACACGGTGTCGGTCGAGAGCGCCGGGGATTTCGGCCCTGCGTCGCCCGACGGCCACTCACAGTAGTCGGCAACGCATCATGTGCGGTGGGCAGTTGACAAACTCGTACGGGGAGCGTCCCGCTCTGGTATGAGGGGTCGCACGGGAGCCCGATAAGCCCGCCGACGGGCCGTGCAGTTCACTTCAGGGATCGATCAACGCTGGTCAGAGGCGGTCAGAAACGAAGCACCCGAATCTGCGCCTCACGCGCCTCGGCTGCAACCTCCGGCCATGGGGGCGCCACTCCGCGCCGCCTCTCCGCACGGACGAACACCCCCCTACGCTTCACTCTCCGTAGCGACTCGCGAGGGCACCGGAGGCGGGTCACCTGCCCGCGGGTGAACGTCCAGTGGGGATGGGACGGGAAAGAGCCAGGACCACACTACGAGGGGCATCCAGGAGGGCGCCGGCGATCAGAGGCGTGCCGCGGTCCCCTGACCGCGGAGAGCGCACCTCATCAGCCCGCCGGAACCACTTCCGGCTCCCCGCTCCCCTCGCTCTTCCCTTCTCCCTCCGGCTCCGCCGCCTCCGCCTGAGCCCGCGCCGCCCCCTCGGACGTCGTCTTGATCGCGGCCTCCGTGACCAGCTCCCCCGCCGCCCAGCCCCCGGAGGGCTCCGCCGCGACCCCGCGCCACCACGGCTCGACCGGCACGCCCTCCCCCGTCGGCTCGAACGGCTCGCCCGGCTTCGGCAGGGCGATGCGCGTGCCCTCCGCGCGGGCCGCCGCGATCGTGCCCTCCCCCGGTTCCGCCCACGCGTGCGTGGCCAGGTTGAAGGTGGCCCAGTGGATCGGCAGCATGAGGCCGGCCGACGGACCGCCCTGGAGGTCGAGGTGGGCGCGCATGCCCTCCGCCGGCGTCATGTGGATGTCAGGCCAGAAGTCGCTGTACGCGCCGATCTGGATCATCGTGGCGTCGAACGGGCCGTGCGCGGCGCCGATCTCCTTGAAGCCGTCGAAGTAGCCGGTGTCGCCGCTGTGGTAGACCCGGTGGGCCTCCCCCTCGACGACCCAGGACGCCCAGAGCGTGTGCTGGGTGTTGCGCAGACCGCGGCCGCAGAAGTGGCGGGCCGGAGTGGCGGTGAGGGTGAGGCCGCCGACCTTGGTCGCCTCGTGCCAGTCCAGCTCGCGCAGCCGGTCGGCGGAGACGCCCCAGTGTTCGAGGTGGGCGCCGACGCCGAGCGGCACGGCGAACAGGGTGTCCGTGTCGGCCAGCGCCTTGATCGTGGGCGTGTCGAGGTGGTCGTAGTGGTCGTGGGAGATGACGACCACGTCGACCGGGCCCAGCGCGGCCAGCGGCAGCGGCACCGGGTGGAGCCGCTTGGGGCCGACGAACGGGAACGGGGAGCAGCGCTCGCCCCAGACCGGGTCGAAGAGCACCCGGTGTCCGTCGATCTCGGCGAGCACGCTGGAATGGCCCATCCAGGTCAGCCGCAGCCCGGTGACGGGCGGCTTGGCGATGTCGGCCAGGGTGGTCGGGTGCACCGGAATCGTGCCCTTGGGCGAGCGGAGCGGCCGCTCTTCCTTGTCGAAGAAGACCTTCGCGAACTCCAGCGTCGAGCCCGAGGGCCGGATCCGGGCCTCGCCCCCCGGGTTCTGGAAGACCCCGTCCTTGAAGTGGGGCGACCTGCGGATGCGGGCGAGGCGCTCACCGCTCGGGTCCACGCCGAAGGCATCGGGCTGCAGGCTGCGGAGCCCGGAGCTCAGGGAGCCGAAAACGGACACGGTACCTCCAGGTGGAGTCGGTGAGGTCTTCCATTATGGTCGGCCTCTCCGACAATCCCCGGAACACCCTGGTCACGGCTGCGTGAACGGCACCTCGGCTTCGCCCCACGCCGTGACGTCCACCTCGTCGCCGACCGCCACCTTCCCCTGCCGCAGCACGGAGAACTTCACGCCGAACACCGTGCCGGCGGCTGCGCGCCGGTACCCGGCCAGGCTGCGGATGGGTTCGGGGCCGTCCTTGGCGCCGCGTTCCTGGTCCACCAGGGTGACGGCACAGCGGACGGCGAGCTTCGCGTACGCCAGTTCGGTGTCGCCGATCCGTATGCGATGGGCGCGGTCCTCGGTGTGCGGGACGTCCCAGCCGCCGATCACGATGTTGGGGCGGAAGCGGTTCATGGCCAGGGGTTCCGCGCCGCGTTCGGCGAGCTTTCCGTTGAGCAGGTCGAGGCTGGACCGCGACAGGACATGCAGGGCGCCGCTGTCCGCCCAGCCGGCGGTTCCGGGTGTCCGGCCGTCGGTCACCCTGTCGTGCTCCGGCGGCACCCGCACGAGCCTGCTCGGGGCGCCGAGCACCTCGGAGAGCCACTGTGCGACGGTGTCGCCCTGGTCGATGCCCCGGTACGGCGTCCCGAACAGCTCGACCGGTCGCCGTACGCCGGTGATGTCGACGTCGACGGCCACCTCCCCGTGGTCCGGCGCCCGCAGGGTGAGCCGCTCCCCGGCCGCGTCGATGCCGGGCAGGATCAGCGCGAGCCCTGGATCGCGCCGCTGCGTCCGGAACACCCCGTCCTCGCTGACGACCATGAAGGAGCGGTCGTGGGCGAGACCCGCCGGCGTCACCACGGCCTCGCTCGCCGAGATCCCGGCGCATCCCTTGACCGGGTAGTACGTCAACTCGACGACCTTGACCATGCCCGCCCCCTCCGATGATCGATACGCCGAAAGGAACCTATCGAGGGCGACCTGCACCCCGTCAATCGCGTTTCCCGCGAATTGACAGCGACTGATACATGTCAAGAAGATACTGACCCTTCATTCAGTAATCTCCAGGAGCCCCCATGACCACCCCCCTGCTGTCGCTCACCTGGACCGACCACGTCACCGGCCGCCAGGGCTTCCTGGTCGTCGACCGGCTGGTGCGCGGCGTCTCCAGCGGCGGGCTGCGGATGCGCGAGGGCTGCACCCTGGAGGAGGTCACCGGGCTCGCCCGCGGCATGACCATGAAGGAGGCGCTGCACTACAACCCCCAGGGCCGTTACGTCCCGTTGGGTGGCGCCAAGGGCGGCATCGACTGCGATCCCCGGGACCCGGCGGCGTACGCCCTGCTCGTGCGCTTCCTGCGCGCGATGCGACCGTACGTCGAGAGCTTCTGGACCACGGGTGAGGACCTCGGTCTGAGCCAGGACCTGGTGGACCGGGCGGCCGCCGAGGCGGGGCTCGTCTCGTCCGTCCAGGCCGTCTATCCGCTGCTGGACGACGAGAAGGCGGCGCGCAGGCGGCTCGCGGACGCGTTCGCCGTCGAGGTGGACGGCATCGGGCTCGACGAACTGGTCGGCGGCTGCGGGGTCGCCGAGTCGGTGCTCACGGCCCTGGACCGGGCCGGGGTGCCGTACGCCGGGACGCGGGTCGCCGTACAGGGGCTCGGCACGATGGGCGGGGCCACGGCGAGGTTCCTCGCGCGCGCGGGCCTGACGATCGTCGCCGTCGCCGACATCAAGGGCACCATCGCCAACCCCGGGGGCCTGGACGTCGAGGCGCTGCTCGCCGCGCGGGACGCCTACGGCACCGTCGACCGCGCCGCGCTCGGGCCCGGCGACCGCGAACTGCCGGGCGACGCCTGGCTGTCCGCCGACGCGGAGGTGCTGGTGCCGGCCGCCGTGTCGTACGCGATCGACGTCGCGAACCAGGAGCGCGTCACCGCCCGCTGGATCGTCGAGGCGGCCAACATGCCCGTCCTGCCCGCGGCCGAGTCACTGCTGGCCGCGCGGGCCGTCACCGTGCTGCCGGACGTGGTCGTGAACTCCGGCACGAACGCCTGGTGGTGGTGGACCCTGTTCGGCGACATCGGCGCCGACGCGGACGAGGCGTTCACCCACACCCGCCGCTCCATGCGCGCCCTGGTCGAACAGATGCTGGCCCGCGCGGAGGCCGACGGGACCTCCCCGCGGGCCGCCGCCCACGCGATCGTCGCGGACCGGCTGCCGGTGATCGCCGAGCGGTTCGGGTGGTACCGGTAGGGGCGGAGGCCCCGCGGACCGGGACCGGCACCGGTAGGGCGGAGATCTCGCGTGCCCAGGCACCGGCGGTGGTACCGGTAGGCGCGGAGGTCGCGTCTCCACGCGCGCCCGCACGGATTAGGGTGGCCGCGTGGCGAGAGTGCGGTTGAGCGTGGCGGAGCGGCGCGAGGAGTTGCTGCGGGCCGCCATCGGGCAGATCGAGGAGCGGGGCGTCGCGGCGGTCAGGATCGCCGACGTGGCCTCGACGCTCGGGGTGAGCAACGCGCTGGTGCTGTACCACTTCTCGACCAAGGAGAAGCTGGTAGCCGCCGCGTTCACGTACGCCGCCGAGGACGACCTCGCCCAGCTGCGCAAGCTTCTCGGCCGTCGGACCACGGCGCTGCGACGGCTGCGGTCGGCCGTGCGCTGGTACGCGCCCACGGGTCAGGCCAAGGGCTGGCGGCTGTGGATCGAGGGCTGGGCGGTCGCCTTGCGCGAGCCGACCCTTCAGGAGGTCACCCGTGACCTCGACAAGCAGTGGAAGGCGGCGATCGCCGAGGTCATCGCGGAGGGCGTGACCGCGGGCGAGTTCCGGTGCCCGGACCCGGCCGCCTCGGCCCTGCGGCTGACCGCGCTGCTCGACGGACTCGCCGTCCAGCTGACGTCGTACCCGGGCGCCGTGTCCCGGGCGCGCGCCCAGGAGTGGGCGGACGAGGCACTGGCCCGGGAACTCGGGCTGGGAGCCGACACGTTGAGCGCCCAGGAGCGCTGAAGACGACGGCCCGCCGCGGTGGACCTCGCTCAGGTCAGTTCGTACACCGCGGTGACCGTCGCCGTGGCCTTGATCTCCCCGGGCGCCAGCGGTACGGCACCGAAGCCGGCCGGTGCGTCCGCGGAGACCGGCGGGGACGGGGCGAAGTAGCCGGTGCCGCCCTCGTTCAAGGAGACGAGGCGGCCGAGGTGCAGTCCGGCCAGGCGGGCGTACTGGGCGGCCTTGGCGTGGGCGTCGTCGTGCGCGGCCTCGCGGGCGCGGGCCTGGAGCGGGCGGCGGTCGTCGAGGTCGAAGACGACGGAGTTGATGCGGCCCGCGTCGCCGGTGGCGTCGGTGACGGCCTGGAGGAGCGCACCGGTGGCGGCCGGTTCGCGGACCTTGATCGAGAAGGACTGGGCGGCCTGATAGCCCTTCAGCGTGGACTCGCCGTCCGTGTAGTCGTGGACGGGGCTGAGGGAGACGTTCTCGGTCCGGATGTCCCGGTCGGCGACGCCTTGGGCGCGGACCGCCTGCAACAGCGCGGCGGACGCTGCGTTCTGCGCCTCCAGCGCGGTCTGCGTCGTCTTGGCGACGGCCTCCATCCCGACGCCGACCAGCGCGATGTCGGGCTCGCCGACCGCGCTGCCCTCGCCGGTCACGGTGACGGTGGCGGGAGCCGCGGCGACGGCGTTCGCGGGCGCGTGGCCGCCGGAACCGACAGCGAGGGCCGCCGGGGCCGCGACGGTGGACAGGCCCAGGGCCAGCAGGATCACGGCGAACGCCGCGACCGGCGTACGGGGAACGGGCATGCGCGTCCGGTTCCTTCCGGGGTGGGGCGACAGTGCGGTCATCCCAGCACCACGTCATGGACCGGACCGCGCACCACTCCCGGGCGGTCACCTCACTGGTGGATCACGCGCCCGGTCAGGCCACCTTGGCGATCCGCATCTTGATGTCGTCCGGCGACAGCGCGCCCTTGGCCGTCACGTGGTCGCCCGAGGACTCGCCGCGCAACCGCCGCCCGATCCACGGCACCAGGTACTCCCGCGCCCAGTGGACGTCGTCCCGCCGCACGTCGAGCGTGCCGCGGGGCGGCAGCGGGGGCCACGGCTGGTCGGGGTCAGCGGGGACCTCCAGGCCGAGCACCTGGCCCGCGCGCAGCGCCACGCGCGTGTGCCCCTCGGGAGAGAGGTGGAGCCGGTCGCCGTCCCAGGCCCGGCGGTCCTGGATGGTCTTCAGCGACCACAGGTCGAGCACGGGACAGCCGTACCGGTCGGCGATGGCCCGCACATGTCCGTTGTACGTCGCGATCTTGCCGCGCAGATGCTTGAGCACCGGCACGCCACGGGTGTCGAAGCCGGTCGTCACCAGGACGGTGCCGGCGACCGCGGTCAGCCGCTCGATCGCCCGCTCGAAGCGCTCGGCGACCTCGTCGGGGTCGGTGCCGGGCCGGATGATGTCGTTGCCGCCCGCGCAGAAGGAGACCAGGTCGGGAGCGAGTTCCACGGCCTTCGGAAGCTGGTCCTCGACGATCTGGTCGAGGAGCTTCCCGCGCACGGCGAGATTGGTGTACTGGAAGTCGCCCTCGGGCCGCCGGTCCGCGAGAAGCACCGCGAACCGGTCGGCCCAGCCGACGAACGCCCCGTCGGGGCCGGGATCGCCCACGCCCTCGGTGAAGCTGTCCCCCACCGCGACGTACGACCCGATCACTGCTCTGCTGTCACTCTTCGAATCGGCTGCCACATCGGCCCATGATTCACCTTCGAATGTGACCTACGCGACCGTAAGGAAGGGTTGACGCTCGGTGAGATAAGCCACTCCTAAAGTGTTGGCCAAGCTCGGAATACCTCCCCGATCAGGGATGTTGTGGGCTCAATCGCCACACCCGGAAGTCGCTGAAGCGGAAGTGGCTCCATGTGGTGCGGAAGGCGAAATGCCCACGGGTGTACGGCTCCGGGTCGCTGTAGTCGAAGACGAGCTGCCCATTGACCCACCACCGCTGGGTGGAGCCGTGGGAGACGATCCGGACCCGGTGCGGCTGGTTGGCCACGAGCAGGGGCTGCGTGTAGTCGTGGATCAGCGGCCGCACCCCGGCCTCGCCGACGTACCGGCGCAGCCGGGTGGTGGTGTTGGTGTTGGCGCCGTAGCCGACGTAGTACGTCTTCAGGAAGTCGTACTCGGCCAGGGCGCCGCCGCGCTGCGTGCCGAAGAGGTCGTCGGGGGAGCGGACGTCGGTCGCGTTCCAGAAGTTGTTGAGGTCGGAGACCCGGTCGTTGACGCCGCCCGCGGAGACGGGGGTCGCCGTGTACTCGATGGCGTACGGGCCTTCGAGGCGCTTCCGGAACCAGATCGTCGCGCCGGCCGGGACGTCGGACTCCAGGACGCCGCGGGAGGCGGTGACGGTACCGCCCTTCTCCAGTTCCACCGCCCACTGGCCGAGGCCGTGGCGGAAGTCGTCGTGGGCGAGGAGACGGCGGTGGCGGGGCGTCGCGCTCGCGCCGGCGGCGGGGGCGAGGGCCGCGAGGGCGGCGCCTGCGGCGAGGGCTCCGAAGGCTCTACGGGTGGTGGTCATGGGAGACGGCTCCTTCCAGAAGGGCGATCAGTCGGTCGGCCACCTTGCGATGGCCTTGGGCGCTGGGGTGGACGTCCCCGTGGAAGTCGCCCTCCGCCGGGGAGAGCCAGCCGCTGGTGTCGACGAACTCGACGCGCTGGTCCGCGAGTTCGGCCACGACGGCCGCGATGTCGTCGGCGTGTGCCCCGGTGAAGGGCCGCAGCGCGAGGATGCGCGCGTGCGGTGCGGCGGCCCGCAGCCTGTCCAGGTAGGTGCGGTAGGCGGCGCGGAACTCGGCCGAGCCCCACGCCGTGTCGTTGGTGCCCTGGTTCACCACGATCACATCGGCGTACCGGTCCGAATCCGCCCTGGAGCCCGCGTAGTTCCAGCCGTAGGCGTCGGACGCCGTCGGCACTCCCCCGTTGCCCGTCCGCAGCACGCCCTGCCGTCCGAAGCCGACCTGGGTCAGGGAGGCATGCAGGGCGTCGGCGACCAGCGTGGGGTAGGCGGCGGTGCCGTCGGCACAGTCCGAGGAGTTGACCTCGCACAGGGCCATGACGCCCTGTGTGACGGAGTCGCCGTAGAAGGCCAACCGCGGCTTGTGCACGGGCCGTTGCGGCAGCAGCCGTCCGCGCACGCCGGTCAGCACGACACCGGTCTCCAGGGGCGGGGTCCACCGGTTCGCGCGGGAGAACACGTCCTTGACCGACAGTTCGACGCGGTGCGGTCCGCGCCCGGCGGCGGTGATCTCGATGTCCTCGCGGTCGACGACGGTGAGCCGCTTCGGGCCGCCGTCGACCGACACGTAGAGCTGCGCGGGCACGGTGACCGACGAGACGTCGAACAGGGCGTGGACGCTGTCGCCGGTGAAGCGGAAGCCCAGCCGGGAACCGGAGTTGACGGTGACGGCTGCCTCCGCGGTGCGACCCCAGTGGCCGTCGTAGGCAAGGCGCCGGTCGTCCGGCCGCACGAGGTCGCCGGAGGCAGCCACGGGCTGTACCGCTCCCATGACCAGGCCCGCGGCCACTGCCACGATGAGTGCGGCACGTCTCATGACGGGATCCGATCGCCGATCAGGGCGAGGTTCTGGATCGCCGCGAGCGCCCACTGGGCCGAGGAGTTGGTGGAGATCCAGGGGATCTCGTCGGTCGTCCGCAGCACGGCCGGCGCCTTGATCGTCACGGGGTTCCAGTCGTTGGACGGGAAGTAGGTGTCGCTGCCGGTGAAGAACTCCTTCCACGCGCGTGTGGCGAGCGTCGGGTCGTTCCTGCGTCGGGCCGCGTAGGCGGTGATCCGCGAGTGTGCGGCGGGCAGGGCCGACTTCCAGGCGGAGCCGGTGAGTTGCTTCTTCTGGGCGTCGGTGGCGTTGTAGTACTGCGCGTAGTTCAGCCAGGCGGTGCGGAACGCGGGCTCCTCGTCGCCGAACAGGGACACGAGTTCGCTGGTGGTCTCGACGAGGCCGAACACGGCACTCAGGTGGGACACGCTCACGGCCGTGCTCGTGGTGATCGCGAACTTGCCGGTGTCCGCGTCGAGGAGACCCGTGCCGGTGAAGAAGCCGTTGGGCTGGGCGGCGATCGTCCGCAGCGAGTTGACCAGCTTGGCCTTCGCCTTCTCGGCGTTCGGGCCCCGCCGCTCCCACTCCGTGAGCCAGGCCGCCGAGATGCCGCCCCAGTCGGTGCCGAAGCCGACCGACAGTGCGTGCCGGTCGCCGGGCGTGTAGCCGTCGGTGCGGACCTTGCGCTGCGGGTCGACTGCCAGGAACGTCCGCTCCACGTCGACGAGTTCGGACAGCAGGTCCCCGGTGCGTTCGTCGCCGGTGAGGAAGTAGAGGAAGCGGCGGTTGGCGGCCGTGGAGATGCGGACCTGCTTGGCGCTGTCCGCCCAGTGCTGCACGCCGTGCCGGGTGCCGAGGCCCGCCCACTTGCCGAGGTGGTAGACGTCGACCTCGCCGGTGTGCCGGGTCATCGCCTCCGCGAACCGGAACACCTCGGCGGAGCCGGTGCGCAGGAAGTGGTACCAGAGCCACAGGTCGGTGCCCAACTCCGAGTTGTCCCAGGCGTATCCGCCGACGTCGTACCGCCAGACGTGCCGGTCGTTGTCGTAGGTGTGCTGGACGTCGCCGTAGTCGAGGAAGCCGTACCAGCGGTGCTGTTCACGCTGGTCTCGGTAGTAGGCGAACAGGTCGTCGAGGCGGTCCTCGATCGCCGAACGCGCCGCACTGGAGCGGTCGACGGGCGCCCAGTCGCCGAACACCCCGGCAGCGTGCAGCCGTTGGGGCGTCGCGGTGAGCAGCGGCGGGGTGGCGACGGCGGCGGCCTGCGCGGCGAGAACACCGGCGGAGGGGGTCTTCTCGGCGGCCCAGAAGGTCAGTTCACTCGTTCGCGCGATGCCGTGCGGGGTGCCGAAGCCCGGCTCGTAGTCCTCGTACGTGATCTCCAGGCCGCCGTCGGACTGCTCCTCGTACGTGTCCTGACCCAACCCGTCGTGGTAGAAGCGCAGGTCGAGTGGCTGGGCCTCCGGCGAGTACAGCCATACGGTGGCCTCGGCGGCGTCTCCCGCGGCTCCGCGCACGTCCAGCTGGGCCGGGTGGCGCTGCCAGAAGTCCCGTAGCCCGAAGGAGAGTCCACCGCTCGCGCCGCCGACGTAACCGAGGCCTCCGGCACGGCGGCCGGCCGCGGCGTGGATCCAGCCGTAGCCCGCCTTGGTGCGCTTGCGGACGGTGTAGCCGTCGGCGTTGGGCTGAGTCAGGGTGTAGTCGCCCCAGGTCGGGATGTAGGCGAGGCGGTCGGCGACCCGGGTGTCCCAGGTCGAGGTGTCGGGCAGCCGTTCACCGGCGATCTGGGCCGCGCGGACCGCCGCCCCGGGGTCGCGGCGCAGTCCGGTGATGCCCTGGACGGCCTCGCCGAAGAGACCGCCGCCGGAGTCGGCGAACCGCACATGCCGGTCGTAGGACCGGTCGCTCAGCGGCACGGTGAAGCGGACACCCAGACCGCGCAGGAAGTCCCCTTGGTCCGAGCCCGGCGTCTGCTCGCCGTCCCAGACGAAGGTGTGCACCAGCCGGAAGGAGTCGGCACCGGCGTAGAAGGAGAAGCGCAGGGTGTACGGCAGCCAGTCCCGCCCGCCGTCGCGGTGCCGGCCCTCGACGCGGACGACGGCCCGCACCGGACCGTCCTGCTCCACCTCGACCTTCTCGACCCGGCCGGCGAAGTGCGAGATGTCCGCGCCTTCCCGCACCGACTCCTGCCGCAGAGCGACCAGCTTGCCGTTGCGGGCGATCTCGGTCGGCCCGCGACGCACACTGCGTACGACGGTGTCGGAACCCTTGGCGCCGAACACGGCCGTGATCACGCCGGTCGACACCGCGACGCGGCCCGCGGACCGGGTGACCGTGACCCGCTGCTCCGGCACGGCCGGGGTGCCCGCCGCCAGCTTGTAGGCGGCGGCCTTCGGTGCGCCCGGCGCGAGGGCGTGCGCCGTCCACTTCACCGAGCCGTCGGGCCAGTGGCCGGTGACCCAGCTCTGGACGGGGACGTCGTCGCCCGCGGCGGTCGTCAGCCGGAAGGACTGCTCGGGCCGGTACGCCCCGCGCGCCCACGGCACGCCCCAGGTGGCACCGGCGTGGACGTCGGGCGCCGAGCCCTCCAGCCAGTGCAGTTCGGTGTCGTCGGAGTCCGCCGCGGCGGCGGTGCGGGACAGCGCCCAGGAGAACTGGGCCGCGGCAGCCGCGGCTGCGGCGCCCTTGATGACGGTGCGTCGGTCGACGCCGGGCACGGGGACCTCCGGATGCGGGTGCTGATGCCATGACGGACAGAAAGCGCTTGCATCGCTTCGGAGATCACTGTGGTCCCACCCTCCCCTCCCTGTCGACGCTTTGGACGGCCGTGCCACGAGACCGCAATGAACCGATCATGAAACCGCAAGACCCGACACCGAAGGCCGGACCCGGGGATCGGGGTCCGGCCTTCGGTGGCATCGGGGGGAGCGTCAGCCGACGGCGACGCCCTTCGAGCGGAGGTACCCGACCGGGTCGATGTCGGAGCCGTAGTCCGGCGTCGTCCGGATCTCGAAGTGGAGGTGCGGACCGGTCACGTTGCCGGTGGCACCGGAGAGGCCGACCTGCTGGCCCTCGGTGACGGTCTGGCCGGCCGAGACCGAGAGCGCGGACAGGTGGGCGTACTGCGCGTAGTAGCCGTCGGCGAGCCTGATGACGACCTGGTTGCCGTACGCGCCGCCCCAGCCGGCGGAGACGACGGTGCCCGCACCCACGGCCTTCAGCGAGGTGCCGGTCGGGACGACGAAGTCGACGCCCGTGTGGTAGCCGCTGGACCACATGCTGCCGGCCACGTGGTAGCCGGTACCGACGGTGGCGCCGGAGACGGGCAGGGTGAAGCCGCTGGAACTGCTGCTGCCGGCCGACTCGCTGCTCTGGGTGGCGGTCGTGGCGTTCGAGGAGGACGAGGACTTCTCGGAGCTCGTGGACTTCTCGGAGCTCTTCGACTTCTCGGAGGTCTTGGACCTGTCCGTGCTCGCCGCCGCCTTCTTGCCCAGCGTGAGCTTCAGACCCGGGTGGATGAGCGAGGGGTCGGACCCGACGGCCTCGCGGTTGTCCGAGTACAGCTTCTTCCAGCCGCCGGTCACATTCTGCTCGTCGGCGATCTTCGAGAGGTAGTCGCCGGCCCTCACCGAATAGGTGCGCACGGTCGCGGTGTTCGCGGCGCCCTTCTTCTGCGTGGCCTTCTCGCCGGCCGTCTTCGCGGCGACCGGAACGGACTGGACGGCCTTTTCCGAAACCGACTGCCCGGTGGCCGCGTGGGCGCCGGCGGCACCCATCAGGGGCAGGGCGAGTGCGGCGCCACCGGTTCCGGCGACGGCGATCGAGCGGGTGAAGCGCTGGGACTTCGGGCGACGGTGCTTACCCTTCGCGGGCATGGCGAATTCCTCTCCGGCGCCTACGAGGTGAGCTGTCGGGTGCGGACTGGAGATGTCCGGACGCACCGAGGTGCGGCTTAACCCCAAGCCTGTTCCGGAAGACCGGCCCAGGCAGTTGTACCTGTGGGTCCCCCGCTCCTGCCGTTCACGGGTGAGTTGTGCGGATTCCGGTCGGCGGCAGGATTGGGCGTCCGTCCGGATTGGTGGCGAACGTAAGCGAGGAAGACGCAAAGGGACAAGTAAGAGGTTCCCGGGTGATTGCGTTCCTCTTGATCCGCCGCGAAATCCACGGTCACCCTCCGTGTTCTGGCGGCCTTCCCGGAACGCAATCACCCAGTTTTTGACGGCGAATTACGTGAACATGACGGACGACTCAGGGTCACCGATATGACCCTGCTCACGTGCCGTTTTCACAGCTCCCCGTATTCCAGAGCGAGTTGGAATGAAGGCTACGGAAGCTACCAATTCGGACAGAAAGTTCAGATGCGACGCAGCCGCAGAACCGTCGCATCCAGATCGCCCCGCAATCCGACGCGCAGTCCGTGATGCAGCAATACGGCCCCTCTGTGAATTTCGCCCGTTTCACGGCATTCATACGAGGCGGTGGGGTCGAGGCCGCGCAGACGCAGCGCCGGAACGGGCTCCCCGAAGTGCTGCGCCGGCAGCCAGGCCAGGACGACGGTCTCGTCCCCGAGGACGTACTGCACGGCGCTCAGGCCGTCGCCCTGCGGCGCCCGCAGCCGGTACTGGTCGCCGCGCTGCACGAGCGGCCGGATGTCCTTGTAGAGCTCCACCCACTCGCGGGCCTCGGCGAGCTCCTCCTCGGTCCACTCCGCGAGGTCCCCGCCCACCCCGAGCACGCCGGCCATGGCGCTGACGAACCGGAAGCGCAGCGGGCTGACCCGCCCGTTGAGCTGGGTGTTGGGGCTGTCGGTGACCCAGGCCGCCATCACGCGCGCGGGGTGGATCTGGCTGAAGCCGTGCTGGATGGCGAGCCGGTCGAGGGGGTCGGTGTTGTCCGAGGTCCACACCTGGTCCGTGCGGCTCATCACACCGAGGTCGATCCGGCCGCCGCCGCCCGAGCAGGACTCGAAGGCGACGCCGGGGTGGGCGGCCCGCAGCCGGTCCAGCAGGGCGTAGAAGGCGCGCACGTGGTCGACCCAGAGTCGCTGCGGATAGGCCTCGCCGGGCCAGCCCGCGTCGGTGAAGCAGCGGTTGAAGTCCCACTTCACGTAGTCGATCGGGGCGCTGGACAGCAGGGCGTCGAGCTGCCCCCAGAGGTACTCCTGGACGTCCTCGAGCGCGAGGTTGAGTACGAGCTGATTGCGCAGTTCCGTCCGCTTTCGTCCCGGCTGGAACTGCACCCAGTCGGGGTGCGCCCGGTACAGGTCGCTGTCGGGGTTGACCATCTCGGGCTCGACCCAGATGCCGAACTGCATGCCGAGCGCGTGCACGTGGTCGGCGAGGGGCTTCAGGCCGTCCGGGAAGCGGTCGCGGTTGACCGTCCAGTCGCCGAGTCCGGCGCGGTCGCTGGTGCGGGTGCCGAACCAGCCGTCGTCGACGACGAACAGCTCGACGCCGATGGCCGCGGCCCGCCGCGCGAGGCTCTCCTGCTGCTGCTCGGAGATGTCGAAATTGGTGGCCTCCCAGGAGTTGAACAGCACCGGCCGGTCCTGCTCGGCGTCCGGGATGACGTACGTCCGCTGGTAGGCGTGCCACGCGCGGCTGGCGCCGCCGAAGCCGCCGTCGCTCCACAGCCCGGCGAAGACGGGGGTCGTGAACGACTCTCCCGCCGCCAGGCTCAGCAGCCCCGACTCGTCGTACCCGGCACCGCCGGTGATCTGCACGCGCGCGTCGGGGAGCTGGGCCACCGCGATCCGCCAGGAACCCGACCAGCCGAGCGCGCAGGCGTAGACCTCGCCGCGCTCCTCGCCGGCGTCGGTGTCGAGGGCCACCCAGGGCAGGTGCTGGTGGCTGGTGTGGCCGCGGCGGCTGCCGATGACCTTCTCACCGTAGGTGAGAGGGGCGCGCACGAGCCGGGACTCGGCGGCCCAGCGGCCGTGCAGCTGGGAGAGTCGCCACTCGTCGCGGTCGGGCAGCGTCCAGGTGGCGGAGTCGGCGCGCAGCAGCTCCAGGGCGTCGTCGCCCTGGTTCTCCAGGGTGGTCCAGCGCTCCACCACGTCGCCGCGCATCCGGTAGTGCAGCGTGACGACGAGCCCGCCGTCCCGGAACCGCAGCCGCAGCTCGTCCGCGTCGGCGTCGGTCTCGTACGTCTCGAAGCTCCACTCGGTGCCGCGGCGCTCGTCGGTGCGCACCGAAAGGGCGGGCCGGACGAAGCGGGAGCCGCCCTCGACCGGGTACTCCTCGCGTCCGTCGAGCGGGGACTCGAAGGGCCAGTAGTCGGGCAGCGGACGGACCGCGAGCGCCTCGGCGTCGGCCAGGGCGATGGTGGGGCCCCAGTGCAGATGCAGCAGCTCGTCGCCCTCGGTGAGGTGGACGGCGTAGCTGCTGGCGGGCCCGGTCAGGAGCCAGGTGCGGCCGTTGGGGGCGATCTCCAGCATGGAACCTCACAGATACGAACAGGGGCGAACAGTGGTACTCAAGTGTCAACATCATCGAGGCCTGAGGTGCCCGGACGCAAACGCCTGTGGACAACTCATTGCCCCAGGAACCCATGTCGTATCGTCGAGGGCGTGCCCGTCGGCGAGCCGCGACGACGGGGCCGGCTGGGAGGAGCCCCCGTGACGCAGCAGATCCCGTCGACCGAGCCCGAGCTGGCCGGAGTCCGCAACTTCCGTGACGTGGGCGGCCTGCCGACCGAGGACGGCCGGCGGGTGCGGTACGGAGTGCTGTTCCGCAGCGGCCATCTCGCGCACGCGACCGACGAGGACGCCGCGTTCCTGGACTCCCTGGGGCTGCACACGATCTTCGACTTCCGCAACGCCTCGGACCAGAAGCTGGAGGGTCCGGACGTCGAGCTGTCGGGGGTGCGCAATGTGAACCTGCCGCTGAGCGACCCGGCGGACGGTGCGGAGTTCTGGAAGATGGTCCGGGACGGCGAGATCGAGCAGCTGCGCGAGATCCTCGGCGGCACCAAGGGGGCGGACCGGATGATCGCCTCGTACCGGAAGATCGTGAAGGAGCGCACCGCGGAGCACGCGCGGGTGCTGCACTCCCTCGCCGAGGACAGCGTCCCGGCGCTGATGCACTGCGCGGCGGGCAAGGACCGCGCGGGCCTGTCGATAGCGGTGACGCTGCTGGCGCTCGGTGTGGAGCGGGAGGCGATCGTCGCCGACTACCTGGAGTCCAACGCCAAGCACCGCCGCTACAAGGTGAAGCGCAGCAGCAGCTCGGCCGCCGCCTACTCCCCCGAGGTCATGGAGCTGCTCGCGCCGCTCTTCGACGCGCGCGCGGAGTATCTGGAGGCCGCCTTCGAGACCATCGAGGAGACCTGGGGCGGCGTCGACGCCTACCTGGAGCAGGGGCTCGGCATCACGCCGGAGATCCGGGAGCGGCTGCGCGAGCGCCTGCTCGACTGACGGCCCGGTGCACGGGCTTACTGCCCGGCGCCCACCTCGAACAGCAGGTAGATGAAGGCCGCGAACAGATGGCCTACGGCGATGTAGATGATCAGCCGTACCCACAGGGCCCGCGGGAACTTCTCCTCCATGTCGGTCATGGCATCTCTCCAGGGTTCGGGCCCAGGCACAGGGTGGCCGTGGGGCTCTGCAACAGGGTGTGGACGAACAGCAGCTCGGTCCCGTCGGGGTCCTGGGCCGCGATGCGGTGCGGGGTGAGCGAGTCGAAGTGCGCGCTGTCGCCGGGGCCGAGCCGGTGCGTGGTGTCCCCGAGCCGCAGCCGGAGGCGGCCTCGCAGCACGTACAGCCACTCCTCGCCGGGATGCACGCGCACGATGTCGCCCTGGGAGCCGTACGGCACCTCTACGCGCAGCGCCTGCATGCCGCGTCCGGCCGCGCCGGCCTGCCAGTAGGTCCAGCCTCCGGCCGCGGTCGGTTCCATGTCGGCGGCGCGCACCACGGCGTCCCGTTCGGTGACCGTCTCGCCGAGCAGTTCGGAGACCGTCGTACCGTAGATACGGGCGAGCGCGAGCAGCATCGGCAGCGAGGGCTGGCGCTGCCCGGTCTCCAGCCGGGAGAGGTGCGCGGGCGAGAGCCCGGCGCTGCGGGCGGCGGCCTCCAGCGTCAGGGAGGCGCGGCGGCGCAGCGCCCGCAGCTGTGGCGCGACGGCGGGCAGGACGTCGGCAGACGGGGCGTCGGCCGGGCCCGGCTCGGATTCCGGAGAGCTCATGCTCTCCATTCAGCCGGAGGTTTGCCTCTGCGGCAAATTTCTTGCCTCAGAGGCAAAAGCCTTCTGGGCGGGCGGCTACCTGTTGGCCACCGCCTGCTTCACTAGCGTCTTGCCGAAGTCCCACATCAGCCCGCCCCCGCCGTGCGCGTCGTCCATGATCTCCGTGAAGGCGTCGACGAAGCGGTCCACTTCCGGCTCCCCCACCGTCAGCGGCGGAATCAGCTTGATCACCTCCAGGTGGTCGCCGGAGACCTGCGTCAGGATCCGGTGCCGCTGGAGCAGCGGTACGACGACCATCTGGGCGAACAGCCCCTTGCGCGCGGCCTGGAGCATCGTCCAACGGCTGCGCAGCGCCAGCGACTTGGGCCGCCCGAACTCGATGCCGACCATCAGGCCCCGGCCCCGCACGTCGGCGAGCAGCTCGTACTTGTCGACGAGCGCCCCGAGCCGGGACTTCAGCAGCTCGCCCGTCGCCCGGGCGTTGGCGACGATCTGCTCGTTCTCCATGACGGACAGGACCGCGAGGCCGGCGGCCATGGCCTGTGCGTTGGACCCGAAGCTCGCCGAGTGGACCAGGACGCGGTCGATCGACGAGTAGACCTTCTTGAAGATCCAGTCCTTGCCGAGCGTGGCGCCCACGGGCACGTACCCGCCGGACAGCGCCTTCGCCACGCACACCAGGTCGGGTTCGACGCCCTCCTCGTGCTGGTAGGCGTAGAAGTCGCCGGTGCGCCCGAGCCCGGTCTGCACCTCGTCCGCGATGAGCAGTGCCTTGTGCTTGTGCAGCAGCTCCTGGGCGGCCCGCAGATAGCCGGGCGGTGCCTCGTGGACGCCCTTGCCCTGGATCGGTTCGACGATCAGGGCGGCGACGTCGCCCTTCTTCAACTCCCTGGCCAGGGCGTCGAGATCACCGAGGGGTACGGCGGTGTCGGGCAGCAGCGGGGCGAAGCCGTCCCGGAAGCCGTCCTCGCCGTTGACCGACAGGGAGCCGGTGGTCAGGCCGTGGAAGGCGTGGTCGCAGTACAGGATCCGCGGCTTGCCGGTGGCGCGGCGGGCGAACTTCAGCGCGGTCTCGACCGCCTCGGTGCCGCTGTTGCCGAAGAACACCCGGTCCAGGTGCGGACTGTGGGTGAGCAGCTTCTCGGCCAGCAGCCCGGGCAGCGGCTGGCAGTCGAAGCGGGTGAGGTCGGCGAGCTGAGCGTCCAGGACGTCGTGCAGCGCCTTGCGGACGACGGGGTGATGGCGCCCCAGGCCCATCACCCCGAACCCGGCGAGCATGTCCAGGTAGTCGTTGCCGTCCGCGTCCCAGAAGTAGGCGCCCTCGGCCCGCTCGTAGACCTTGTCGAAGCCGATGGTGTGCAGCATGCGCGGGAGCTGGTGGTTGAGGTACTTGGTGTGCAGCTCGTAGCGCTCGGCTCCGCGCTCCGCGAGGAGTCTGCCGAGGTCGAACTCGGTGGTCATTCAGCCTTCTCCTTCATGGGGCCGTCGGTCTGCTCCTCGACGGCCAGGGTCTCCTCGGCCTCCTTGACGGTCAGGCTCGCGCTGATCCGTCCGGCGATCTCGACCGGCGTGAGGCCGATGTCGGCGAGCACCTCGCCGCGCTTGGCATGCGCGAGGAACTGCTCCGGGATGCCGAACCGCCGTACCGGTACGTCGACTTCGGCATCCCCCAGGGCGAGCGCGACCGCCGCACCGACACCCGCCGCCCGGCTGTTGTCCTCGACGACCGCGACCAACCGGTGCTCGGCGGCCAGGCCGGGCAGCGACGGGTCCACCGGCTTGACCCAACGGGGGTCCACGACCGTGCAGTTGATGCCCCGCGCCTCCAGCAGCTCGGCGGCCTGGAGACAGACGGGCGCCATGACACCGACGGCGACCATGAGCACCTCGGGCCGTTCCCCGCGGCGCAGTACGTCCATGCCGCCCACACGGTCCACCGCGGGGACCGCGGGGCCGACCGACTCCTTCGGGAACCGCACCAGCGTCGGCGCGTCGTCCACCGCGACGGCCTCCCGGAGCTGTGCCCGCAACTGGTCGGCGTCGCGGGGCGCGGCGATCCGCAGGCCGGGGACGACCTGGAGGATCGACAGGTCCCACATGCCGTTGTGGGAGGCCCCGTCGACGCCCGTGACCCCGGCCCGGTCCAGGACGAAGGTGACTCCGCAGCGGTGCAGGGCGACATCCATCAGCAACTGGTCGAAAGCGCGGTTCAGGAAGGTGGCGTACACGGCGACGACGGGATGCAGCCCGCCGGTCGCGAGGCCGGCCGCCGACACGGCCGCGTGCTGCTCGGCGATGCCGACGTCCCACACCCGGTCCGGGAAGCGTTCGGCGAACTTGCCGAGGCCCACCGGGTGCAGCATGGCCGCCGTGATGGCCACGACGTCCTCGCGCTCCTCCCCGATCCTGACGATCTCGTCGCCGAACACCGAGGTCCAGGAAGGCCCGTTGGACGGTGAGAGGGGCTCGCAGGTGAGCGGGTCCATCACGCCGACGGTGTGGAAGTGGTCCTCCTCGTGGGCGAGGGCGGGTTCGTAACCGCGCCCCTTCTCGGTGAGGCAGTGGATGAGGACGGGCCCGTGGAAGCGTTTCGCGCGCCGCAGCGCAGACTCGACGGCCCCGATGTCGTGTCCGTCGATGGGGCCGACGTACTTCAGCCCCAGGTCCTCGAAGAGCCCCTGCGGCGCGAAGGCGTCCTTGAAGCCCTTCTTCGCCCCGTGCAGCGCCTCGTACACCGTCATGCCGACGACGGGGGTGCGCTGGAGGACGTCCTTGCCCCAGGCCAGCACCTTCTCGTAGCTGTCGGTCGTGCGCAGAGTGGCCAGGTGGTTGGCGAGACCGCCGATGGTCGGCGCGTAGGACCGCTCGTTGTCGTTGACGACGATGATCAGCGGCCGGTCCTTGGCGGCCGCGATGTTGTTCAGCGCCTCCCAGGCCATTCCGCCGGTGAGCGCGCCGTCGCCGATGACCGCGACCACGTGCCCCTTCTCGCCCTGCACCTGACGGGCCTTGGCGAGTCCGTCGGCCCAGCCGAGCGCGGTGGAGGCGTGGCTGTTCTCGACGATGTCGTGCTCGGACTCCTCGCGCGAGGGGTAGCCGGACAGGCCGCCCTTGCCGCGCAGCTTGGAGAAGTCCTGACGTCCCGTCAGGATCTTGTGGACGTAGCTCTGATGGCCGGTGTCCCACACGATGCGGTCGACGGGCGACTCGAAGACCCGGTGGAGGGCGATGGAGAGTTCCACCACCCCCAGGTTGGGCCCGAGGTGTCCGCCGGTCCTGGCGACCGAGTGCACCAGGAACTCTCTGATCTCTTCGGACAGTTCGCCGAGTTCCGGCTCGGACAGCGCCTTAAGGTCGCGTGGTCCCCGGATGTTCTCCAGAATGGTCACGCTCGGGCCCCCTTCGGTCCGTGCTGTTCAACTCACGGTGACGGCCGGCTCCCCCGACGCGACGCCGTCCTGCTCCATCTGTTCGGCGATCTTCATCGCCTCCTCGATGAGGGTCTCCACGATCTTCGACTCGGGGACGGTCTTGATGACCTCGCCCTTCACGAAGATCTGCCCCTTGCCGTTGCCGGAGGCGACCCCGAGGTCGGCCTCCCGCGCCTCTCCGGGGCCGTTGACCACACAACCCATCACGGCTACCCGCAGGGGCACTTCCATGCCCTCCAGGCCCGCCGTGACCTCGTCGGCCAGCTTGTAGACGTCGACCTGGGCGCGCCCGCAGGACGGGCACGACACGATCTCCAGCCGGCGTTGCCTGAGGCCCAGGGACTCCAGGATCTGGATGCCGACCTTGACCTCCTCGGCGGGCGGCGCGGACAGCGACACCCGGATGGTGTCGCCGATCCCCCTGCTGAGGAGGGCCCCGAAGGCCACCGCCGACTTGATCGTCCCCTGGAACGCGGGACCGGCCTCGGTGACGCCCAGATGCAGCGGGTAGTCGCACTGCTCGGCGAGCAGTTGGTACGCCCGCACCATCACCACGGGGTCGTTGTGCTTCACGGAGATCTTGATGTCCCGGAACCCGTGCTCCTCGAACAACGACGCCTCCCACAGCGCCGATTCGACCAGCGCCTCGGGCGTCGCCCGGCCGTACTTCTGGAGCAACCGCCGGTCCAGAGAACCGGCGTTGACCCCGATCCGGATCGGCGTGCCGTGATCCTTCGCGGCCCGCGCGATCTCCTTCACCTTGTCGTCGAACTGCTTGATGTTCCCGGGATTGACGCGTACGGCCGCGCAGCCGGCCTCGATCGCCGCGAACACGTACTTGGGCTGGAAGTGGATGTCCGCGATCACCGGGATCTGGGACTTGCGGGCGATGGTGGCCAGCGCGTCCGCGTCGTCCTGCGTGGGGCAGGCGACGCGGACGATCTGGCAGCCGGACGCAGTGAGTTCGGCGATCTGCTGGAGCGTGGCGCCGATGTCGGAGGTGCGGGTCGTCGTCATCGACTGCACCGACACCGGGGCCCCGCCCCCGACCGCCACCGGCCCGACCTGGATCTGCCGCGACACCCGTCGCTCGGCGATCGGCCGGACCGGCAGCTCGGGGACGCCGAGGGAGACGGCGGTCATGACCTCACTCCCGGTTCCCGGAGACCGTCTCGCGCATCGCGCGCAGCGACTCCTTGAGCGAGCCCATGGTGGCGAGGACGGCGGTGGGCTCGTAGCCGCAGTGCGCCATGCAGTTGGCGCAGCGCGGGTCCTTGCCGCGGCCGTACTTGTCCCAGTCGGTCTCCTCGATGAGTTCGCGGTACGTCGGGACGTAGCCGTCGCTCATCAGGTAGCAGGGGCGCTGCCAGCCGAACAGGGAGTAGTTCGGGATCGCCCACGCGGTGCACGGGAAGTCGACCTTGCCTTCCAGGAAGTCCAGGAAGAGCGGGGAGTGGTTGAGCCGCCACTTGCGGCGGTTACCGCCCGCGAAGGCCTTCTTGAACAGCTCACGGGTCTGCTCCACGCCCAGGAAGTGCTCCTGGTCGGGGGCCTTCTCGTAGGCGTAGGCAGGCGAGATCATCATCTCGTCGACCTTGAGGTCGTCGTTGAGGAAGTTGAGCACCTCGATGATGGTCTGCGGGGTGTCGGTGTTGAAGAAGGTCGAGTTGGTGGTGACCCGGAAGCCGCGCTTCTTGGCCTCCTTGATCGCCTCCACGGCCTCGTCGAACACACCCTCCTTGGCCACCGACTCGTCGTGCCGCTCGCGCAGCCCGTCGATGTGCACGGCGAAGGCGAAGTAGGGCGAGGGCGTGAACTTGTCCATCTTCTTGCGCAGCAGCATGGCGTTGGTGCAGAGAAAGACGTACTTCTTCTTCGCCACCAACTGGCGCACGATCTCGTCGATCTGAGGGTGCATCAGCGGCTCACCGCCGGCGATGGACACCATCGGCGCACCGGACTCAAGGACCGCCCCGACGGCCTGCGCCACCGGCATGCGCTGCTTGAGCACACCCGCCGGATGCTGGATCTTGCCGCAGCCCTCGCACTTCAGGTTGCACGCGAAGAGGGGTTCCAGCTCCACGATCAGCGGGAACTTGTCCCGCTTGCGGAGCTTCTGTTCGGCCAAGTATGTAGCGACCTTGATGGACTGACGCAGCGGCATGGCCATCTGGCTCACCTCCTGGGGAGCAGCAAGGAACGGTGCCATTCGTAGAAAGCGGGAAGGACGGAACGAAGGACGCGGAAGGCTGATATTCCACCGCGCACCGTGCCGATCCGGACGAGTTCATGTTCTGGAGCGTCCACGACCACCCGGACGGCCGCAACGGGGCGTGGGCCCGTGCCCACGGCGCTGTGGAGCGTGGCCGCGGACTCCATGTCGACGGCGATCGCGCCGGTCGCGAGCAGATCGGAGCGTTCATGACCGCGCACGACGTGATCGGAGCCGGTGAGCGGTCCGGTGTGGACGGTGCGTCCGGGCAGGGCCCGCACCAGCTCCTTGACGAGTAGGTCGGTCCCCACGCACGGAACGGTTCCCGCCGCATCCCGGGTCTCCTCGGCGACGACGAGGTCGCCCGGGTGCATGCCGGGCGCGAGCCCGGCGCAGAAGCCGGTGGCGAGCACGGCGGCGTCTGCGAGCGCCGGCTCCGCGAGGGCCCGAGTGACGGCCCGCTGGGCCGCCTTGGGGCCCATGCCCGTGCGGAGCACGGTGACCGGCCCGTCGGCGCCGCCGCGGTCGCCGCTGCGCAGGGCCAGGTGCTCGATGCCGAGCGCGCAGGCGATCAGCAGCGGGGCCGGGGCGGGCGGGGTGCTCATCTCATCCCTCCCCCGCCGGTGCGAACGGCTCTCCGTGGACGTACCGGCCGAGTGCCGTGAGCGGGAAGACCTGCCGGTAGAGGTGGTAGTTGATGGAGAAGTCCCAGGGGAAGCCGGTCCCGGTGAAGTAGGGCTCGTCCCAGGAGCCGTCCTCGCGCTGGGTGGCGGCGAGCCACTCGACGCCCCGCTCGACGGCCTTGGAGTCCTTCTCGCCGGCGGCCAGCAGGGCCATCAGCGCCCAGGCCGTCTGCGAGGCGGTGGAGGCGCCGCGGCCGCTCCACTCCTTGGAGTCCCGGTAGGAGCGCAGGTCCTCGCCCCAGCCGCCGTCGTCGTTCTGGACGGACTCCAGCCAGATCACGGCCCGGCGGATCGCCGGGTGCGCGGCGGGGATGCCGGCAGCGACGAGAGCGGGGACCACCGACCCCGTCCCGTAGATGTAGTTGACGCCCCAGCGTCCGAACCACGAGCCGTTCGGCTCCTGTTCGGCGAGCAGCCACTCGATGCCGCGCCGGGTGCGCGGGTCGTGGGCCAGTCCCTCGACGGCCAGCATCTCCACCACATGGGCGGTGACGTCGGCGGACGGCGGGTCGATGACCTCGCCGAAGTCGCAGAACGGCAGCCGGTTGGGGAAGGGGCTGGTGTTGTCGACGTCGAAGGCGCCCCAGGCCCCGTTCCTGGACTGCATGCCGAGGTTCCAGCGCACCCCGCGCCCGATGGCGTTCTCCACCCGCTCCGGGTCGTGGTGCCGGACCCGGCGCAGCGCGAGGACCACCTCGGCGGTGTCGTCGATGTCGGGGTAGTTGTCGTTGTGGAACTCGAACGCCCAGCCGCCCGGCGGCAGTTGGGGACGCTTCACGGACCAGTCGCCGGGCCGGACGATCTCCTCGCCCAGCATCCAGTCCGCGGCCTTGACGAGCTGCGGATGATCGGGGGCCACGCCGGCGTCGACGAGGGCGATGGTCGCGAGGCAGGTGTCCCACACCGGCGACTGACAGGCCTCGATCATCCGGGCCCCGTCCTCGCGCCAGACGGCGAAGCGGTCCAGGGACGCCAGCCCCTCGCGCATCACGGGGTGTTCGAGGTCGTAGCCGAGCAGGTGCAGGGCGATGACCGAGTACACGGCCGGCGGCTGGATACCGCCCCAGCAGCCGTCGTTCTCCTGCCGCTCGATGATCCAGCGGGCGGCCGTGTTCATGGCCGCCCTCCGCAGTCTGCGCGGGGCGACCTTGCGCAGCTGGTGCAGCGCCTTGTCGAGCCGCTGGAAGGCCCCGTCCCAACTCGCCACCGGAGCAAGCGGCTTGGCCGGGTTGGGATCGTTCGGATCGGTGTGCAGCTCGTCCAGCGGGAAGGGCGCGGGCCGCACCGGCCGCTTGGCGGAGACGATCGTCAGCGGGACGATGGTCTGCCGGGCCCAGCAGCCGAAGTCGTAGATGTTGAGCGGCATCCACTTCGGGAAGTAGATGAGCTCGGGCGGGAGTTCGGGCAGGTCCTCCCACTTCCACCAGCCGAACAGGGCGAGCCAGATCCGGGTGAAGACCCGCGCCGAGGCGATGCCGCCCCGCTCACGGATCCATGCCGACGCCTTCGCCATGTGCGGCGCGTCGGGGGCGTCCCCGGCCAGCCGCAGGGCGACGTACGCCTCGATGGTGGTGGACAGTTCACCGGGTCCGCCGTAGAAGGAGGCCCAGGTGCCGTCCTCGCGCTGCTCGCCGCGGATGAAGAGTCCGGCGGCGCGGGTGGTCGACTCGTCGCGGATGCCCAGGAACTGACGGAGCAGCAGGTCCTCGGCGTCCATCGTGACGTTGGTCTCGAGGGTGCCCTTCCACCAGCCTTCGGCGTCCTGCCGCGCCAGCAGGTGGTCGGTGGCGCGCCGGACGGCGGACGCGGCGGCTTCGCGCACCCCGGCCGCCACGGGGGTGTTGATGTCGGTTTCGCTGGCCGCGGCAGCGCGGGGCGGCAGTGCCCCGGTGCTTCCGTCGGTCGTCGCTGTCATGGCTTCCCCTTCGTGCAGTGTGCAAGTGGTGCTCTGCTGTGGGTCCGCCGTCGGCCGGTGCCCAGTGGTGCCTTCGGCACCGGCCGGCGACTACGCGAGGGCTATTCGACCGATAGTGATCATCTCTTTCGGACGACGACGAAGTCGGCGAGGGCCGTGAACTGCGCCCGTACCCGGTCGGGCATGTCGACGGCGTCCAGGGCCTCGACGGCGATGGTGTGCTGACGGCGTGCTTCCTGGGCCGTCCAGTCCCGGCCGCCCGCCTCCTCGATGAGGGCGGCGCGGGCCGCGAACTCCTCCTCGGAGAAGTTCTCGAAGTCGCTGCTCTTGGCGTCGGCGGCGAGGATCTCGCCGAGCCGCTCGGCGGCCGGACCGTCCGCCGCGAGCGCGGCCACCACCGGCAGGGACTTCTTGCGCTGGCGCAGGTCGCTCCAGGTCTGCTTGCCGGTGGAGACCGGGTCGCCCCAGATGCCGAGGAGGTCGTCCACGGCCTGGAAGGCGAGGCCCAGGTGGTAGCCGTACTTCTCCAGGGTGTCGGCGGTGCGGTCGTCCGCGCCGCCGAGCACGGCGCCGATGGAGCTGGCGCAGGCCAGCAGGGCGCCGGTCTTGTTGCCCTCCATCTCCAGGCACTCCTCGACGCTGACGCGGTCGCGGTGCTCGTAGGAGATGTCCTGGGCCTGGCCGTCGATGAGGGCGCGGGTGGCGGCGGTCAGGCGGCGGGTGGCGCGGCCGGCCTCGACGGTGCCGAGTTCGAGGAGGACCTCGTTGGCGAGCGCGAAGAGGGCGTCGCCGACGAGGATCGCCTGGGCGGGGCCGTGCACCTTCCACACGGTGTCGCGGTGGCGGCGCTGCTCGTCGCCGTCCATCAGGTCGTCGTGCAGCAGCGAGAAGTTGTGGACCAGCTCCACGGCGACGGCACCGGGGATGCCGACCTCGGGCTCGGCGCCGGTGACCTCGGCGGAGAGCACGGCGAGCGCGGGACGCACGGCCTTGCCGCCGTCGCCGGCCGTGGGGTTGCCCTCGGCGTCGATCCAGCCGAAGTGGTAGGCGGAAACGGTGTCCATGGGAGCGGCCAGGCGATCGATCGCCGCCCGCAGTACCGGTGTGGCCAGGGTCCGGCCGCGCTCCAGGAGCGCGGTCACGTCCACCGCGTCGGCAGCCTTCGAGGCCGGGGGCACAGTGGGCACAGTCTCTCCTCTTGTTGCGGTACCGGGGGTGCGGGGGCCTGCCGGATGCTGATCGAGCATCATGCCGCCTCCTCTACGTCGAAGAGGTGACTCGGGCGGGGCCGGCCCAGGGCGCTCAGCGCGGCGTCCGCCGCACTCACGCCACTGCGGACCGCACTCTCCATGGTCGCGGGCCACCCAGTGGCGGTCCACGCTCCGGCCAGGTAGAGGCCGGGGGCTCTGGTACGGGCGCCGGGCCGCAGCCGCCCGACGCCGGGGGCGGGATCGAACGTCGCCGTCCGCTCCCTGGTCACGAAGAAGTCCGTCACCTCGGCACCCCGGGTGCCGGGCAGCAGTCGCTCCAGCTCCGGGAGGTAGCGCTCGCGCAGCACGGCGACGGGCTCGTCGATCTCGTCCTGCGCGGCCGACTGCGACAGCGCGAGGTACTGGCCCTCCCGCAGCCCGGAGGCGTCGGTGCGGTCGAAGACCCACTGCACCGGGGTGCCGAGGGCCGCGAAGAAAGGCTTTTCCAGCACCTTGCGGTCATAGACGACGTGCACGTTGAGGATCGGCGCGGTCCCGATCCGCAGAAGATTTTCCGGAGCGTCCAGCGCACCCTCGGGCAGCAGGTCATGGGCCTCGCGCTGGGGTACGGCGAGGACGACGGCGTCCGCCCGCAGCGTCTCGCCGGGAACCTGGACCGTCCAAGCCCCGTTCTCGTCAGTGGAGATGGAGGTGACGCGTGTACGGACCTCGGTACGCACGCCCGCTGAGTCGAGCGCCTTGCGGGCGAGCCGGTCATGCAGTTCGCCCAGCGGGACGTGCGCCCATCCGATGTCGGCGGCGCCCGGGTCGGACAGCAGACCGGTCTTGAACACCATCGCGGCGAGCCCCAGCGAGGCGTCGCCCGCGACCGCGTTGAGGGTGGCGACCCCGACCAGGTCCCACAGGGCCTCGACGGCACGCGCCGACTGACCGTGCGCGGTCAGCCAGCTGCCGAAGTCCTGCGAGTCCAGGTCCGGATCGGCGAGGTCGAGCCCCTTGAGCGCGAGCGCGGCCCGGCCCACCTTGGCGCGGTCGGCGAGCGAGAGATGCGGGTACGTGGCGAGGCTGCGCCCCAGATGCAGGGGCACCGGCAGCGCGTCCCGCCGCAGCCTGCCGAGCCGCCGTCCCTCGGGCTTGTCGACGTCGACGACGGGCACGTCGAGACGATCCTGCAGCGGCGCCAGCGCGGTGCCCTCGATGCGGTCGAGGAACCAGCGGTAGGCGGTGCAGCAGCGCAGATAGACGTGCTGTCCGTTGTCGACGGTCAGTTGGCCGCGCTGGAAGGAGAAGGCGAGGCCGCCGAGGCGGGGCCGGCCTTCGAGCAGGGTGACGCGGACACCCGCGTCGGCCAGGGCGAGCGCGGCGGTGATGCCGGCGAGCCCGCCGCCGATCACGACGGCGTCCCGCCCGGACTGATGGCCGTCGGTCATCGTGCACCCTCCCCTGCGCGGCCGCCGCGGTGGTTGATCGGTGCGCGGCCGGCCGTTGCAGTCAGGGACGCCGTGCCCTGCCGGAGGGTTGCCTGCCACTTTTCTTCGGTGTCATCACCTTGGGCCGTTTTGTCCATCAGGCGCGCCTCCTGACGGCTCTGCGGGTCACATGCCGGGCGTCCAGTCCGGACAGCCCGCGCACGGCGACGTACGCCTTCTCCCGGCCGGGCAGCGAGACCCGGCCGCGCAGCACGGCCTCGGGGTCGCGCTCGATGCGGTCCAGGAGGCGGCGGTAGATGCCGGCCATGGCGGCGACACAGGCGCCGCTGCGCCGGTCGAGCATGGGGAGCAGCCGGTAGCCCTCGGCGAAAAGGGCGCGGGCCCGTCGCACTTCGAAGTGGACGAGGCCCGCGAAGTCGGAGCCCTCCGGTGGGGTCGGCCCGCTGAACCCGGCCGAGCAGCCGAACTTCGCGAGGTCGTCGGCCGGGAGATAGGTGCGCCCGTCCCCGGCGTCCTCACGGACGTCCCTGAGGATGTTGGTGAGCTGGAGCGCGAGCCCGAGCGTGTCGGCATACTCCGGCGCGCGCTCGACGCCGCGCGCCCCCGGTTCGGTACCGAAGACGCCGAGCGAGAGCCGCCCGATGGCGCCCGCGACACAGCGGCAGTAGACCTTCAGGTCGTCCCAGGTCTCGTAGGTCTCGCCGCGGACGTCCATCAGGACGCCGTCGATCAGCTCGTCCAGGCCGCCGAGCGGGATCGGGAACGCCGTCGCGGCATGGGCGAGGGCGACCGCGACCGGGTCGGTGTCGTCCTCGTCGACCGCGCCCTCGCGCACCCGGGCCAGCATCGCCCGGGTGTCCTCGAGTCTCGCGGCCTTCACGTCGGGCGCCAGCGAGCCGTCGCCGATGTCGTCGACGCGGCGCGAGAAGGCGTACAACGCCGACATCGCGCGGCGCCTGGACAACGGCAGCAGCCTGATGCCGTACGCGAAGTTCCGTGCCTGCTGTCCGGTGACGGCCTCGCAGTAGCTGTAGGCGGCGAGTACCGGTGCGGACACGTGTGGTTCGGCCTCCACGGTCCGGATCACCCCTCTCCTCGCAGAGTCACGCCCACCTCGCGCAGCAGCTGGAGCTTGCCGGGCTTGGGCGGGCCGGGAAGTACGTCGTATTCGGCGGCGGCGATCGCTCGGATCGCCGCCCTTCCCCCCGCCACGAACCCCGCGAGCAGCAGCTTCAACCTGCCGTGGACGCTACCCACCAGAGGGGCGCCTTCATTCAGGAGACTGCGGGCGTGTTCTGCTTCGTACGCAACCAGTGCGCGCACCGATGCGCCTGCGGTCCCCGTGGCGAGATCCGCCTCCTGGACATGGAAACGCTTCATGTCCGCGGCGGGCAGATAGATGCGGTCGCGGCCGAGGTCCTCGGTCACGTCCTGGAGGTGTTCGACGATCTGCAGCGCCGTGCAGATCGCGTCGGAGAGGCGGACCCGCTCCGGGGTCGAGGTGCCGGTGACGGCGAGGACCAGGCGGCCGACGGGATTGGCCGACAGTTCGCAGTACGCGAGCAGGTCGTCGTAGGTCTCGTACCGCGCGACCAACTGGTCCTGGCGGTTGGCGGCGATCAGGCCGAGAAAGGGTTCTGGGGTGAGCGCGCGGCGGCGGACCGTGGGCTGGAGGCGGCGCAGCAGGGGGTGGCGGGGTTCGCCGGTGAAGACCCGGTCGAGGTCGGCCTCGAAGGCGTCCAGCATCACCAGACGGTCGTCGGCCTCCTCCGGGGAGACACCGAGGAGCCGGGCGTCGGCGCCGCCGGGGGCGAGGTCGCCGTCGCCGATGTCGTCGACGAGGCGGGCGAAGCCGTAGACGGCCATGAGGTCGGCGCGCCAGGCGCGGGGCAGGAAGAAGGGAGCCACGGGGAAGTTCTCACCCGCGGCCTTGTCCAGCGTGCCGCGCTCCGGATCCGAGGCGCGGGCCCTGTCGGTCCCCGTCACCGCCGACTGCCCAGGGCGCGGACGGCACATGCGTTGAGCTGGGGAGTTTCCGTAGCCATAGCCGTCACATCTCCCGTTCTACACCGCCGACCCAATACACACTATTTCGGACACGCCGCCCAGCCTTCCGCGCGGCGGCCCTGACTGAGGGTGTGGGGCATTATCGCCCCACTTGCCGCGATTCGGGACCGGTACAGCTTACGTTGTACAGCTCCGCATGGATCGTCGGGGTGTCCTGCACATCACAACAACACACCGATTGACTTCAAGATTCCTTCGGGGTACCGAAGTTGACGTTTCCTTTGCAGACGCGGGGCCCCGCCGGAGCAGTTCCGCGGGGCCCCGCCAAGCGTCATGACCCGGTTCGTCCACGCCCGCGTGGACTACTTGCCCGTGAACTTCTCGTACTCCTTGAGGACCTCTTCGGTCGGGCCGTCCATGCGCAGCTCGCCGCGCTCCAGCCACAGGACACGGTTGCAGGTGTCACGGATCGACTTGTTGTTGTGACTGACGAGAAACACCGTGCCGGCCTCCTTGCGCAGTTCCCGGATGCGCGCCTCGGAGCGCTTCTGGAACTTGCGGTCGCCGGTGGCCAGCGCCTCGTCGATCATCAGGACGTCGTGGTCCTTGGCCGCGGCGATGGAGAACCGCAGACGGGCCGCCATACCGGAGGAGTAGGTGCGCATCGGCAGGGTGATGAAGTCGCCCTTCTCGTTGATGCCGGAGAAGTCGACGATCTCCTGGTAGCGCTCCTTGATCTGCTCCCGGGACATGCCCATGGCGAGCCCGCCCAATATGACGTTCCGCTCGCCGGTGAGGTCGTTCATCAGGGCCGCGTTGACGCCGAGCAGCGAGGGCTGGCCGTCGGTGTAGACCCGGCCGCTCTCGGCGGGCAGCAGACCGGCGATGGCGCGCAGCAGCGTCGACTTGCCGGAGCCGTTGGAGCCGATGAGGCCGATGGCCTCGCCGCGGTAGGCGACGAAGGAGACACCGCGCACCGCGTGCACCTTGCGCACCCCGCGCTCCTCGCCGCGCTTGACGATGCGGCTGAGGGCGGCGGTGGCGCTGCCCTTGCCGGACTTGGCGCCGTTGACGCGGTAGACGATGTGCAGGTCGTCCGCGATGACGGTGGGGCGGGGGTCCTGGGGGACCGCCTTCTGCTCGGTGTCAGCCACGGCCGTACCTCTCTTCCGCCTTCCAGAAGTAGACGAACCCGAACGCGCCGGCGAGCACCGCCCAGCCGAGGGCGAAGAGCCACACGTGCGGGGGCAGGTACTCGGAGCCGTAGCCGTCGATCAGGGCGAAGCGGACCAGGTCCATGTAGATCGCGGCCGGGTTCCACTGCAGCACCTCGGTGACCCAGCCCGGAACGTCCTTGTCGGCGAGCATGGCCGGGATGCTGAACATGACGCCCGACGCGTACATCCACGTACGCAGCACGAACGGCATCAGCTGGGCGAGGTCGGGGGTCTTGCTGCCCATGCGGGCGAAGATCAGGGCGAGGCCGGTGTTGAACACGAACTGCAGGACCAGGGCCGGGACGACCAGCAGCCAGGACAGGCCCGGGTAGCTGCCGAACGCCACCATGATCATGACCAGCACGATCAGCGCGTAGAGCAGCTGCTGGAGCTGCTGGAGGGCGAACGAGATCGGCAGGGACGCCCGCGGGAAGTGCAGGGCCCGCACCAGGCCCAGGTTGCCGGAGATCGCGCGCACGCCCGCGAGGACCGAGCTCTGGGTGAAGGTGAAGACGAACACCCCGGTCACCAGGAACGGCACATAGATGTCGTGCGGGATGCCCTTCCGGGCGCCCAGCAGCAGACCGAAGATGAAGAAGTAGACCAGTGCGTTCAGCAGCGGGGTGGCCACCTGCCACAGCTGGCCGAGCTTGGCCTGGCTGTACTGGGCGGTCAGCTTCGCCCGCGAGAACGCGAGGATGAAGTGGCGCCGGTCCCAGAGCTGGCGGACGTAGTCGGCGAGCGAGGGGCGGGCACCGCTCACGGACAGCCCGTACTTGGCGGCGAGCTCGGCCGCCGTGAGGCCCTCGTCGGGCGACGGAGGCGCGGTCACCGCGACTCCGCCGTCATGCGTTGTCTCACTCACTGGTGGAAACTTTCGTCTTCGAGATGCGCAGCCTGTGCGGGCTTGGGCATGAGCCAGGGCCGGGTGCCGACCCGGCCGCTCTCTGGTTCGAGCTTGTCAGATGACCGGGGGCCGGCCCAGTCGGGTCAGCCGCCACACGGTACGCCACTTCATGGGCTTGCGTGGGCCGCACGCAGTCGTCCAGCCTTCCCGGAATCCGCCGAACCATGCCTTGAGCGCGGGCCGCGAGGGGCGGCGCAGCAGGGTGAGCAGCATCCAGACCCCGAGGTAGACGGGGACCAGGAGGGCGGGGAGGTTGCGGCGGGCGAGCCAGACGCGGTTGCGGGCGACCATGCGGTGGTAGACCGCGTGCCGCGAGGGCGCGGTCGTCGGGTGGTACAGCACCATGTCGGACCGGTAGTCGATCATCCAGCCCGCGTCGAGGGCCCGCCATGCCAGGTCGGTTTCCTCGTGCGCGTAGAAGAATTCGTCCGGGAGGCCGCCGACTTCGGCGAAGACCTGGGTGCGGACGGCGTTGGCGCCGCCGAGGAAGGTGGTCACGCGCGAGGAGCGCATCGGGTCCGCGGCGCGCAGTCGCGGGACGTGGCGGCGCTGGGTGACGCCGGTGTCCGGGTCGGCGATGCGGAAGCTGATGATGCCGAGCTTCGGATCCTCGGCGAACGCGGTGCGGCACAGCTCGGCGGTGTCGTGGTTCGCCAGAAGGCCGTCGTCGTCGAGGAAGAGCAATATGTCGACATCACGGCCGCTGGGGCCGAAGGCCTCGATGCCGACGTTGCGGCCGCCGGGGATGCCGAGGTTCTCGGGCAGCTCGATGGTGCGGACGCCCGCGGGGACGTCCGGGACGGGTGAGCCGTTGCCGACGACGACCACCTCGACGCGGTCACCGTCCTGCTTGGCGACCGAGTCGAGCAGGGCGCGGAGTTCCTCGGGCCGGTTGCCCATCGTGATGATGACGGCGCCCACCTTCAGGGGCGCGCTGGCGGGGGCGCTCACTTCAGCCTGCTCGACGCGAGGATCGACACCAGGTGCAGCAGGGTCTGGAGCAGCGCGATGCCGGCCAGGACCGCGACCCCGAGACGGGACCAGAACAGGTCGCCGCGCATCTGGTCGGCGACCGCCAGGACCAGGATCAGCAGGGACGCCTCGATGCCGAGGATGAGGCGGTGGAACTTCAGCAGGGACGCGGCCTTGCGGGCCAGCGCCATGCCGGAGGAGCGCATCTCGGCCGCCGACTCCTGCACGGGCGGCTTGCCGGTCTGGTGCCGGGCGACGCCGACGAGGTCGGTCTCCGCCTTGATCAGGATGGCGCCGAGCGCGGCGAGCGTGCCGAGGAACGCCCACAGCCAGTCGATACGGCCGCTGCCGAACAGGTCGGCCGAGCGCAGCCCGAAGCCGACGAGGACGGCGGCGTCGGTCAGATAGGCGCCGACCCGGTCGAGGTAGACGCCGTTGAGCGAGTACTGCTTCTTCCAGCGGGCGATCTCGCCGTCGACGCAGTCCAGCAGCAGATACATCTGCACGCAGACCACACCGAGGACGGCCCCCGGAATCCCCGGCACGATCAGTGCCGGGGCCGCGAGGACGCCGAAGACGGTCATCAGGTACGTGAGCTGGTTGGGCGTGACCCTGGTGTTCACCAGGTAGCGGTCCACCCGCAGGGACACCTCGCGCATGTAGAGGCGCCCCATCCAGTGCTCACCGCTGCGCCGGTCCTTCACCCCTGCGGGGTGCACGACCGGACGGAGTTCAGCTACCGATGGTCTTGACATAGTCGACGTAGAGATCCTTGATCTGGTCGGTCTTGAGGTCGAGGTGTTCGAGGATCGTGTACCGGCCGGGCCGGGTCTCGGGGGCGAACTCCACGGCGCGGACGAACTCGTCCACGCTGAAGCCGATCTCCTCCGGGAGCACCGGCAGGCCGTGCCGGCGCAGTACCGAGGCCATGTACGCCGACTCCTCGTGCGCGCCTCGCAGGAACATCGCGAAGGTGGCGCCGAGGCCGCACTGCTCGCCATGGGCGGCGGCCCGCTTGGGGAAGAGCAGGTCGAAGGCGTGGTTGATCTCGTGGCAGGCGCCGGAGGACGGGCGGGAGTCGCCCGAGACCGACATCGCGATGCCGCTGAGCACGAGCGCCTCGGCGAGCACCTGGAGGAAGTCGGTGTCCCCTATGCCGCCGGGGTGCCTGAGCACGGCCTCGCCTGCCTGGCGGGCGATCGAGGCGGCGAGGCCGTCGATCTTCTCGCCCTTGACCCGGTTGGCCAGCTCCCAGTCCGCGATCGCGGAGATGTTGGAGACGGCGTCGCCGATCCCGGCGCGCACGAAGCGGGCCGGAGCCTCGTGGATGACGTCGAGGTCGATGACGACCGCGATCGGGTTCGGCACACCGTAGGAGCCGCGGCCCGCATCGTTGTCGAGGGTCGCGACCGGCGAGCACAGGCCGTCGTGCGCGAGGTTCGTCGGCACGGCGACCAGCGGCAGGCCGACCCGCGCCGCGGCGAACTTGGCGCAGTCGATGATCTTGCCGCCGCCGAGGCCCACGACCGCGTCGTAGTGGCCGGCCTTTATGTCACTGGCCAGCCGGACGGCGTCGTCGAGGGTGCCGCCGCCGACCTCGTACCAGGTGGCGCCGGGCAGTGAGGGCTCCAGCCGCTTGCGCAGCCGGGCGCCGGAACCGCCGCTGACGGCGACGGCGAGCCTGCCGGAGTGCGAGATGCGCTCGTCGGCGAGGACGCCGACCAGGTCGTCGAGGGCACCCGGGCGGATGTCGACGACGACCGGCGCGGGGATGAGCCGGGTCAGTAGAGGCACGCGATCTCCCGTCCGCGGGCGAGATCGTCGTGGTTGTCGATCTCCACCCACTGAACGTCACCGATCGGCGCGACGTCGATCCGGAAGCCACGGTTCACCAGTTCCTGGTACCCGTGCTCGTAGAACTGCTGCGGGTCGGTCTCCCAGACCGTCTTCAGCGCGTCGGCCAGCTCGGGGGCGGCGTCGCCCTCGATCAGCGTGACACCGATGTACTCGCCGGTGGCCTCGGCGGGGTCCATCAGCTTGGTGATCTTCTGGACGCCCTTGGCGGGGTCCACGACGACCTTCATCTCCTCGTCCGCAAGGGACTTCACGGCGTCGAGGGCGAGGATGATCTTCTTGTCCTCGCCACGGGCGGCGAGCAGCGTCTTCTCGACCGAGACCGGGTGCACGGTGTCGCCGTTGGCGAGGATCACGCCGTCCTTGAGGGCGTCACGGCCGCACCACAGGGAGTAGGCGTTGTTCCACTCCTCGGCCTTGTCGTTGTCGATGAGGGTGAGCTTGAGGCCGTACTTGGCCTCCAGCGCCTCCTTGCGCGCGTACACGGCTTCCTTGCGGTAGCCGACGATGATCGCGACCTCGGTCAGCCCGATCTCCGCGAAGTTGCCGAGAGTGAGGTCGAGAACCGTGGGTTCGCCCTCTATGCCCGCGGGGCCCACCGGCACCAGAGCCTTGGGAAGGCTGTCGGTGTAGGGGCGCAGACGCCGTCCGGCGCCGGCCGCCAGCACGAGGCCGATCATGCGGGTTCTCCTTCATCGTGTACGGCGGGCGCCCCGGAGGACACCCAGAAGCGGATGCTCTCGAAGAGCACCACCAGGGCCACGGCCACGGCGAGAGCCGTGAGCGCGACCGTGAACTGCGAGGCGGTGAGCGCGGCGGCCAGGACGGTGACGAGCAGCGTCCGCCCTTCGTGCCCCCCGATGGCGCGCACCAGCCAGGCCGGGGACGCGCCGGCGTTGCCGCGGATGCGGTACACCGTGTCGTAGTGATGGTAGGCGACCGCGGCCACCAGCCCGAAAGCCGCAGGAAGGGCTCCGTTCACGTCCGCTTTGGCCGCGAGGATGAGGACGGTGCCGTACTCGGCGGCGCGGAAGAAGGGCGGGACGAGCCAGTCGAGGGCGCCCTTGAGGGGGTGGTCGACGGCTTCGGCGGCCAGGATGACGTACAGACCGGCCGCCGCGACGACCTGCCAGCCGGGCCCGAACACGGCGGCCGTAGCCGCCAGGAGCGCCCCGCCGAAGCCCGCGCTCAGCGGCGCCAGGCTGTGGGCCTTGGTGCGCAGCCCCCGGGTGAGCAGTTCGGCCAGCGGCCCGCTGTCCGCCAGGTCCGCCAGCGCCTGGGCCGCCCGGTCCGTCCGCTTGGCCTTGCGGGTCAGCGAGCGCAGCACCCGGCCCGCCGTGGTGTACGTCGCCGCGAAGGCGCAGCCGATGAGCAGCGCGTAGAAGGTGATGCGCGGGGTGGTCAGCGCCGTGAGGACCGCGATCATCGCCCAGCGTTCACCGATCGGCAGCACGATCATGCGGCGTATCCACACCGTCCAGCCGACGCTGTCGAGCTTGTCGGACAGAGCCGCCGTAGGACTCGTGTTGGCGGTGGCGTCGTGGTTGGCCTCGTTGAAGGAGAAGTCGACGACGTGCCGGCAGGTCTGCAGGATCATCGCGCCGAGCGCGAGCGCCCATACGTCGTCGCCGCCGCGGGCCGCTCCCAGCGCGAGGCCCGCGTAGTAGGCGTACTCCTTGGCTCGGTCGAAGGTGGCGTCCAGCCAGGCGCCGAGCGTGGAGTACTGGAGGGAGTAGCGGGCGAGCTGGCCGTCGGTGCAGTCGAGGACGAAGGAGGCGATCAGCAGGACGCCCGCCGCGACGAAGCCGCCGCGGGTGCCGGTGGCCGCGCAGGCCGCGGCGATGAGGGCGGTGATCAGCGAGGCGGTGGTGACCTGGTTCGGGGTCAGGCCCCGGCGGGCGCACCAGCGGGCGATGTAGCGGGAGTACGGGCTGATGCAGTACGTGGTGAAGAAGCCGTCGCGGGACTTCACGGCCGACTTCAGGCGTACGGCTTCGTCGTCGACGGCGGCGACGGCCTGCCGTGCCTCGTTGCGGGCCTGCGGGTCGGCCGGGACGACGGCGACGAGGCTGCCGAGCTCGGGGTGGTGGACGCCGGCGTCGTCCGCGTCCAGCGCGGCGACGACGCGGTCGGCGAGGTGGTCGACGGCGACCGCCGTGCCGCCGCCCGCGCTGTTCTCCCGGGCCATCGCGCGGGTCAGGGCCTGACGGCCGGCCGGTTGGGCGGTGACGGCGCCGGGGATCGCGGCGAGCGGGAAGCGCGGGTCGGTGAGGCCGAGGCGCAGGGCGTGCAGGTGGCCGACGAAGCCGGCGTCGACGACGGCGACGCGTTGGTCACCCGGCACCTGGGCGAGGAGCGTCTCGGTCTCGGCGGCGTCGGCGGCGGTGCGGACGTCGAAGCCGAGGGACCGCAGATCGCCCTCGATCGACGATCCGGGGACCGGCTGACCGGTGAGGATGGCGGTCGACAACCGAACTCACTCCCTGGGTGCCGACGTCTGCACGCCGGCGAGTACACGGTGGGGGCGCCCCTTGCCGGTGACGGCCGGGCGGCATGTCGGCAGAGGCTATCGGATGCCGGGAAGCCCGCGTTCACCGCCCGTTCACGGGCCGATCGACGGCGGCTCCCCCGGCCTTTGCCGCGATCATCATGGGCGATCACGGGCCCCGCCCACAAACCGCCTAACGCAGGATCGGGCATCTGGGACATAGCGTCGGCCGTCGGGCCTCGGCATAGGGTGGGCGACCATGACATGGCTGATCACAGGCGGAGCGGGATACATAGGGGCCCATGTGGCGCGGGCCATGACGGAGGCCGGTGAGCGCGTCCTCGCGCTGGACGACCTCTCGGCCGGGGTTCCCGCGCGGCTTCCGGCGGACGTGCCGCTGGTACGGGGTTCGTCGCTCGACGCCGGGCTGCTGAAGCGGGTCCTCGCCGAGCACGAGGTGACCGGGGTGGTGCACCTGGCCGCGCGCAAGCAGGTCGCCGAGTCGGTGGCGCAGCCGACGCGCTATTACCAGGAGAACGTCGGCGGTCTGGCGACGCTCCTGGAGGCGGTCGCCGAGGCCGGGGTGGGCCGGTTCGTGTTCTCCTCGTCGGCGGCCGTGTACGGCAATCCGGACGTGGGGCTCATCACGGAGGACACCCCGTGCGCCCCCGTGAACCCGTACGGCGAGACGAAGCTCACCGGGGAGTGGCTGGTGCGGGCCGCCGGGCAGGCGCACGGGATCTCCACCGTATGTCTGCGCTACTTCAACGTGGCGGGGGCCGCGGCGCCCGAGCTGGCCGACACGGGCGTCTTCAACATCGTGCCGATGGTCTTCGACCGGCTCACCCGGGACGACGCCCCGCGGATCTTCGGCGACGACTATCCGACGCCGGACGGCACCTGCGTCCGCGACTACATCCATGTCGCCGACCTGGCCGAGGCGCATCTCGCGGCCGCGCGACGGGTCGGGGACCGCGCCGGTGACCTGACCGTCAACATCGGGCGCGGCGAAGGTGTCTCCGTTCGGGAGCTGGTCACCGTCATCGGCGAGGTCACCGGCGACCGGCGGGAAGCGGTCGTCGAACCCCGGCGCCCCGGTGACGCGCCGGTCTCGATCGCCGCGGCCGAGCTGGCCGCCCGGGAGCTCGGCTGGAGTGCCCGGCGCGGGGTGCGCGAGATGATCGAGTCGGCCTGGGCCGGCTGGCAGCTGCATCACGGCAAGTGAACTGAGGGTGCCCTGACCTGCGATTCGTTTGCGCAGGTCAGGGCACATGACAACGGTGTTCAGTGCCGCGTTGCCCGATACCCCCCACCCGTAGTTCACTGTGAAGCCAGGCGGAGATCACAGGAGGCGGCTTCCATGGGGGCAGGGCACGATCACGGGCACGCGCACTCGCATGCGCCGGCCGGCGGTACGGCGACCGCGGCGTACCGCGGCAGGCTGCGGGTGGCCCTGTCGATCACGCTCACCGTCATGGTGGTCGAGATCGTCGGCGGCATCATGGCGGACTCCCTCGCGCTGGTCGCGGACGCGGCGCACATGGCGACGGACGGACTGGGCCTCGGCATGGCGCTGATGGCGATCCACTTCGCGAGTCTGCCGCCCAGCGGGAAGCGCACCTTCGGGTACGCCCGCGCCGAGATCCTCGCAGCGCTCGCCAACTGTCTGCTGCTGCTCTGCGTCGGCGGGTACGTCCTGTACGAGGCGATCCAGCGGTTCATCACACCCGCCGGCACCGAGGGCGGGCTGACCATCGTGTTCGGCGCGATCGGTCTGGTCGCGAACATGATCTCGCTGTCCCTGCTGATGCGCGGCCAGCAGGACAGCCTGAACGTCCGGGGCGCGTTCCTCGAGGTCGCGGCGGACGCGCTCGGCTCGCTGGCGGTGATCATCTCGGCGGTGGTGATCCTGACCACGGGCTGGCAGGCCGCCGACCCGATCGCCTCCCTCGTCATCGGCCTGATGATCGTGCCCCGCACCTGGAAGCTGCTGCGCGAGACCCTCGACGTGCTCCTGGAGGCGGCCCCCAAGGACGTCGACATGGACGAGGTGCGGGCGCACGTCCTGGCCCTGGACGGCGTCGAGGACATCCACGACCTGCACGCCTGGACCATCACCTCCGGGATGCCGGTGCTCTCCGCGCACGTGGTGGTGCGCTCCGACGTCCTGAACGCGATCGGCCACGAGAAGATGCTCCACGAGCTCCAGGGCTGTCTCGGCGACCACTTCGACGTGGAGCACTGCACCTTCCAGCTGGAGCCCGGCGGGCACGCGGAGCACGAGGCCCGGCTGTGCCACTGAACGTCCGGTAAGTCCGCCTACATCCCGTGGTGGACGGAATGCAGCGATCCGGTGCACGGTTGCGTCCTTGACCTCACAGCGCCGCTGCGGACGGTTCCCCGTCCGCCGCGCCGGGCACGATCAACGGCCGGGAGTGTCGTATCCGTACGGCACACTTGGGGCGCGTAGGACCGATGCGAAGGATGGGTATGCCGATCACACCTGCCACCGCGACGCACAGTTCGTCGAACGGCACCGCTGACCCGATTCTGCTGGAACTGGTCGACGAGGACGGCGTCACGATCGGCACCGCGGAGAAGCTCGCCGCCCATCAGCCACCCGGGCAGCTGCACCGCGCCTTCTCCGTGTTCCTCTTCGACGAGCAGGGCCGGCTGCTGCTCCAGCAGCGGGCGCTGGGCAAGTACCACTCCCCCGGCGTGTGGTCCAACACCTGCTGCGGCCACCCCTACCCGGGCGAGGCCCCGTTCGCTGCGGCGGCCCGGCGGACGTACGAAGAGCTGGGCGCCTCCCCGTCGCTGCTCGCGGAGGCGGGCACGGTGCGCTACAACCACCCGGACCCGGAATCCGGCCTGGTGGAGCAGGAGTTCAACCACCTCTTCGTCGGCATGGTGCAGGCGCCGCTGCGTCCCGACCCGGAGGAGATCGGCGCGACGGCCTTCGTGACCCCGGCCGAGCTGGCCGAGCGGCACGCGAAGGACACCTTCTCGGCCTGGTTCATGACGGTCCTGGACGCGGCCCGGCCCGCGGTGCGGGAGCTGACCGGCCCGAACGTGGGCTGGTAGCCGCGCCTACGGGACCCGCACGGACGCGAGCGGCAGGGCGGCCCAGATCACCTTGCCGCCGTTCGCCGTGTGCTCCACGTCGCACACCCCGCCCGCCTCGCGCGTGACCTCGCGCACCAGCAGCAGCCCCCGCCCGCCCTCGCCGCTGTGGTCGGTCTCCAGGGCGGTCGGGCGGTAGGGGTGGTTGTCCTCGACGGACACCCGCACCCACTCGGCGCCCACGGCCACCTCGACGGCGAGCATCGGCGACAGCAGGGCCGCGTGCCGCACCGCGTTGGTGACCAGCTCGGAGACGATCAGCAGGAGCCCCTCCACGAGCTCGTCCGAGACGGGCACCCCCTGCCGCAGCAGCAGATCCCGTACCGCGTGCCGCGCCTGCGGCACCGAGGCGTCCACGGCGGGGGCGGTGAACCGCCAGACGCCCTCGTAAGGCAGCGGGTGCGGGTCCGCGCCGCCTGGTGGGCGCGGGCCTGACCCGCGCCCGTGGTTCTCCATCGTCCGGTCGCCACCCTCGCGCTCGATTGTCACCACACGTCGAGTGTTGGTAACACAGTGCTCCACCCCGGATGACTGAACAGAAGTCAGCGGATATCGAGCGTTTCTGATCGCCCACGCAGGATCCGAGCACGTACGGGATCACTCCTGTCCGGGTTGTGCCGCGTTCGAGACCATTCCGACGATGCGCCGGCCGCCGTAGCCGGTGGCGATCAGGCCGAGGCCGTCGAAGAGAAGCGCGAGGGAGAAGAAGCAGCCGATGACGTACTTGCTGCTGCTCGGCCAGGAGGCCAGCACCAGGATGCCGAGGAGCAGCCCGAAGGCGCCCTGCACCAGCGTCCAGCCGAACTGCGGTCCCCTCACGACCAGGCTGCCGACCAGCCGGAACACCCCGCCGGTCAGGAAGAGCAGCGCGGCGAACATGGTCAGCGCCGCGGCCGCCGCGTCGGGCCTGCTGATGACGACCACGCCGGCCGCGATGTTCAGGGCGGCGACGACCACGCCGAGCCAGAAGAAGTTGCTGCCGCGCGCCTGGATCGCGTGCAGCAGGCCCACGATGCCGCCGATGAGCAGCAGCCAGCCGAACAGGAGCATCGAGGTGAGGGTGGCCACGCCGGTGTAGACGAGGCCGACGAGACCGGCGAGGACCAGGATCACGCCGAGCGCGGCGATCCAGCCGAACTCCCGGCGCAGTTTCGCGGTCTCGCTCGTGCCCTTGCCGCCGCTCGCCATCGACGCCTCCTCGCACCGGGGCCCCTCCCCGATCGTACGGTCGGGGGGTGCGGTTAGCATCCGGCCATGGAGCCCCAGCTGCAGCACGGCGTGTCCGACTCGGTCGCCACCGTCGTCATCCACCACCCGGAAAAGCGCAATGCCATGACGGCCGCGATGTGGCGGTCGCTGCCGCCGCTGCTGGACACGCTGGCCGCCGATCCGGACGTGCGGGCGCTGGTGCTGACCGGTGCGGGCGGGACGTTCTGCGCGGGGGCCGACATCTCCACGCTGCGGGAGTCGCCGGAGGTCGCGCAGGGGCTGGCGGTCGCGGCCGAGGAGGCGCTCGCGGCGTTCCCGAAGCCGACGTTGGCGGCGATCCGGGGGCACTGCGTGGGCGGCGGTGCGCAGCTCGCGGCGGCCTGTGATCTGCGGTTCGCGGAGGAGGGCGCGCTCTTCGGGGTGACGCCGGCGAAGCTGGGGATCGTGTATCCGGCGTCCTCCACGCGGCGGTTGGTGGCGCTGGTGGGGCCGTCCGCTGCCAAGTATCTGTTGTTCTCGGGCGAGTTGATCGACGGGGGGCGGGCGCTGCGCACCGGGCTCGTCGACGAGGTGCTGCCGGAGGGTGAACTGGACAAGCGGGTCGCCGAGTTCACCCGCATCCTGGTGTCCCGCTCGCAGTTGACGCAGGCGGCGGCGAAGGAGTTCGCGGACGGGCTGACGGACCGGGACGGTCACTGGGTGGAGCAGGCGCGCGGCAGCGGCGACACCGCGGAGGGCGTCGCCGCGTTCCTGGAGCGCAGGCAGCCGCGCTTCACCTGGACGACGTCCGGTTGAGAGCTACGACAGGATGAAGCGGCTCTTGGTGCGGAACTCCTCGACGAGATGGGCCGGGGCCTTCTGAGGTGAGCCGGCGTCGTAGGGCGGCTGCGGGTCGTACTCGGTCAACAGCTGGACGGCCTGGGCGTGTTCGTCGCCGGCGATCCTGCCGAGCAGCGTGAGGCCCATGTCGATGCCGGAGGAGACGCCGGCCGCGGTGACGTACTTGCCGTCGAGGACGACCCGCTCCCCCGTGGGCTCGGCGCCGAACTGCTTCAGGAAGTCCAGGGCGAGCCAGTGCGAGGTCGCGCGACGCCCCTCCAGCAGTCCGGCGGCGGCCAATAGCAGGGAGCCGGTGCACACGGACGTCGTCCAGGTGCTGCCGGCGTCCGCGGCCCGCAGCCAGTCGAGCAGCACCGGGTTCTTCATCTGCGGGGTCTGCCCCGGCCCGCCGGGGACGACGACGATGTCGGGGTGCGGCACCTCGGCGAGGGACTTGTCGGCGGTGATGGCGAGGTTCCCGGTGTCGGTGCGGACCGGTCCGGGGTGCTCGGCGACGAAGACGGTCTCCGCGTCAGGGAGCCGGCCGAGGGTCTCGTAGGGGCCGACGGCGTCCAGTGCGGTGAAGCGGTCGAAGAGGACGATGGCGATCTGCGTGGTGATGGCGGTGATCCCTTCAGTGGGCCGGAACCGGGTGGAACCGGCGGCGGTACTCGGCCGGTGACGCGCCGAGCGTTCTGACGAAGGCGCGGCGCATGGCCTCGGGGGTGCCGTAGCCGCTGGCTCGGGAGATCTCCTCGACACCGTCGGTGGTGTCCTCCAGCAGGCGCCGTGCGTGTTCGAGGCGGACCCGGTCGACATAGCGGCCGGGCGTCGTGCCGGTCTCGGTCTGGAAGGCGCGGGCGAAGTGGCGCGGCGAGAGCCGGGCGCGGGCGGCGAGGGACTCGACGCTCAGATCGCCGTCCGGATGCTCGGTGATCCACTGCTGGACCTCGCGCAGCGGCTCGCGCCGCGCAGTCTGGGTGGCCAACTGGGCGCTGAACTGGGCCTGGTTGCCGGGGCGGCGGAGGAAGACGACCAGGTGGCGGGCGATCGTCAGGGCGACGTCCCGGTCCAGGTCCTCCTCGACGAGGGCGAGGGCCAGGTCGATGCCGGCGGTGACTCCGGCGGAGGTGGCGACGCGGCCGTCCCGGATGTAGATCGGGTCGGGTTCGACGTCGACGGCCGGATGGTCGCGGGCGAGGGTGTCGCTGTACGCCCAGTGGGTGGTGACGCGGTGACCGTCCAGGAGGCCCGCGGCGGCGAGCAGGATCGCGCCGGTGCACACCGAGACGAGGCGCTCGGCACGCGGGCCGTTCACCCGCAGCCAGTCGGTCAGGCGCGGGTCGGGCCGGCGGGTGCCCTGTCCGCCGGGGACGAGCAGGGTGTGCGGGGTGGGCGCGTCGGGCAGGGCCAGATCCGGTACGACGGTCAGCCCGCTGGAGGTGCGCACGGCGGCGCCGTCCAGGGAGGCGGTACGGATGCGGTAGGTGCCCGGCGTGTGGAGCTCGGCCCCGGCGAACACCTCCAGGGGGCCGGTGACGTCGAGGCTCTGCACGTCGTCGAAGAGGACGGCGAGGACGGTTCGCTGCGTCATGCCGTCGATTCTTGGCGGGGTACGGGATGGCCGCAAGGACGAGCACCCCACCTTTCCTGCCATGGTCCGCCGGGGCCGTGGGCGACGTACCAAGCGGTTGGTAACCTGCCGGGCATGACTTCTGCCGCCCTTGCGTCGCGGTCCGGCCGCCGCTGTCACAACGTGCTCAATTCCCTGCACGCCACGTCCTACTTCGCGCCCGAGACGGAGGCGGAACTGGCGGGGATCGGGATCACCCACCCCCGGGCCGTCAACTTCGCGGTGCGGGCCGCCGCGATGGGACCGGTGGGGGCCGGAGTGGTGACGGCGGCCTTCTACAACTACAAGTACGAGCTGGTGGCCAGGCATGTCCCGGCGGTGTGGTCGATCGCCTCGCCGGAGGCCGTGCTGGCGGCACGCGCGCGTGCCGTGGACGCGTCCCTGAGGCGGCTGCTGGGCGAGGAGGCGGTGACGTCACCGGAGATCGCGGAGGCCGCGGAGCTGGCGCTTCGGGCCGCCGAGGCCTGTTCGGGCAGTGCCCGCCCGCTGTACGCGGCCCACGCCGACCTGCCGGTGCCCGAGCAGCCGCACCTGGCGTACTTCCACGCCACGACCCTGCTGCGCGAGCACCGGGGCGACGGCCATCTCGCCGCGCTGCTGGCAGCGGGGCTGGACGGCCTGGAGGCCCTGGTCACGCACACCGCGACCGGCCGGGGCATGACCCCGAAGTGGATCTTCACGACCCGTGGCTGGACCCAGGAGGAGTGGGACGCGGCGCGCGGCCGGCTCCGGGACCGAGGGCTGCTCGACGAGGCGGGCGAGCTGACCGAGCGGGGCGTGGCGCTCCGCGAGGAGATCGAGGGCATGACGGACCGCCTGGACCGGGCACCGTACGAACACCTGGGCGCGCAGGGCGTGGCACGCCTGACGGAACTCGGGACCGGGTTCGCGCGGGCGGCCGTGGCGGCGGGGGCTTATCCGGCGGACCTGATCGGGAAAGGCTGAGGCTCGGATCTGATCGGGAAGGGCGGAGACCGGGAATGGCGTGGCACGGGTGAGGTACCCGGGGCCTGTCCGGTCACCGTGGCCGGACGGGAAAGGAGACTTCCGTGTTCCGTGCCATCGCTGACGTACTGCGCCAGATCGGCGGCGCCGTCGCCACCGTCGTGACGCTGCCTTTCCGCGCCCTGGCCCGGCTCTTCGGCGGAGCCTCTGGTTCCACTCGGAGCCGCCGCGCCTGACGGCCGCGCCCTGATCCCCGAGTGTCCGTGCCACCTGCCACAATTGCCGCGCAACCTCTGTGAGAAGGCGGTACGGGATCGTGACGACACGCACCCCCATCGGCGTTGGATCCATCGAAGAAAGGATCGCCGAGGAGCTCGGCGTAAGGGAGCGGCAGGTCAAGGCCGCCGTGGAGCTGCTCGACGGCGGTTCGACGGTGCCCTTCATCGCTCGCTACCGCAAGGAAGCGACCGAGATGCTCGACGACGCGCAGCTGCGCACGATCGAGGAGCGGCTGCGTTATCTGCGGGAGCTGGAGGAGCGGCGGACGGCGATCCTCGAGTCGGTGCGGGAGCAGGGCAAGCTCACCGAGGAGCTGGAGGCGCAGATCCGCGGCGCCGAGACCAAGGCGCGGCTCGAGGACATCTACCTGCCCTTCAAGCCCAAGCGGCGCACCAAGGCGCAGATCGCGCGCGAGGCCGGGCTCGAACCGCTCGCGGAGGGCCTGCTCGGCGACCCGACGGTCGACCCGCTCGCCGCGGCCGCCGCGTTCGTCGACGCCGACAAGGGCGTCGCCGACCCGCAGGCCGCCCTGGACGGCGCCCGCGCGATCCTCACGGAGCGCTTCTCCGAGGACGCCGACCTGATCGGTGAACTGCGCGAGCGCATGTGGGTGCGCGGGCGCCTGGCCGCGAAGGTGAAGGACGGCAAGGAGGAGGCGGGCGCCAAGTTCGCCGACTACTTCGACTTCTCCGAGCCGTTCAAGGAGCTTCCGTCGCACCGCGTGCTGGCGATGCTGCGCGGCGAGAAGGAGGACGTCCTCGACCTCGTCCTGGAGCCCGAGGAGCCCACGGACGGTCCTTCGTCGTACGAGGGGATCGTCGCCCACAAGTTCGGCATCGCCGACCGCGGCCGCCCCGGCGACAAGTGGCTCAAGGACACCGTCCGTTGGGCCTGGCGCACCCGCATCCTCGTGCACCTCGGCATCGATCTGCGGCTGCGGCTGCGGACGGCCGCCGAGGACGAGGCGGTCGACGTGTTCGCGAAGAACCTCCGCGACCTGCTGCTCGCCGCCCCGGCCGGCACCCGCGCCACGCTGGGCCTCGACCCGGGCTTCCGCACGGGTGTGAAGGTCGCCGTGGTCGACGCCACCGGCAAGGTGGTGGCCACGGACGTCATCTACCCGCACGTCCCGGCCAACAAGTGGGACGAGGCGCTCGCCAAGCTGGCCGTGCTCGCCGCCCGGCACTCGGTCGAGCTGATCGCGATCGGCAACGGCACGGCGTCCCGCGAGACCGACAAGCTGGCCGGTGAACTCATCACCAAGCACCCGGAGTTGAAGCTCACCAAGGTGATGGTGTCCGAGGCGGGCGCGTCCGTGTACTCGGCCTCCGCGTTCGCCTCGCAGGAGCTGCCCGACATGGACGTGTCGCTGCGCGGCGCGGTCTCCATCGCGCGCCGGCTCCAGGACCCGCTGGCCGAGCTGGTGAAGATCGACCCGAAGTCGATCGGCGTCGGCCAGTACCAGCACGACCTGTCCGAGGTGAAGCTGTCGCGTTCGCTGGACGCGGTGGTGGAGGACTGTGTGAACGGCGTCGGCGTGGACGTGAACACCGCGTCCGCCCCGCTGCTCGCCCGCGTCTCCGGCATCACTTCCGGGCTCGCCGAGAACATCGTCTCCCACCGCGACGCCAACGGGCCGTTCACCTCCCGAACGGAGCTCAAGAAGGTGGCCCGGCTCGGCCCCAAGGCCTACGAGCAGTGCGCGGGCTTCCTCCGCATCCGCGACGGTGTCGACCCGCTGGACGCGTCCAGCGTGCACCCGGAGGCCTACCCGGTCGTCCGGCGCATGGTGAAGACCTCCGGGCAGGAGGTCGCGTCCCTGATCGGCAACACGGGTGTGCTGCGCTCGCTGCGGCCGCAGGAGTTCGTGGACGAGACGTTCGGTCTGCCGACCGTGACGGACATCCTCAAGGAGCTGGAGAAGCCGGGGCGTGACCCTCGGCCCGCGTTCAAGACGGCCACCTTCAAGGAGGGCGTCGAGAAGATCGGCGACCTGACTCCCGGGATGATCCTGGAGGGCGTCGTGACGAACGTGGCGGCGTTCGGGGCGTTCATCGACGTCGGTGTCCACCAGGACGGGCTGGCGCATGTGTCGGCGCTGTCGAAGACGTTCGTGAAGGACCCGCGGGACGTGGTCAAGCCGGGTGACATCGTCAAGGTGAAGGTGCTGGACGTCGACATTCCGCGCAAGCGGATCTCGTTGACGCTGCGGCTCGACGACGAGAAGGCTCCGCAGGGGCAGCAGGGCCACGGTGGCGGGGGTGAGCGTCGCCAGCGTGGTGGGCGGCCGCCTCAGCAGCGGCAGCAACAGCGGCAGGCTCCGCCTCCGGCCAACAGTGCGATGGCCGATGCTCTGCGCAAGGCCGGGTTGCTGGATTCGAAGAAAAAGGGGCGGTAGCGGCTTGTGGGGAACTGCGGGCCGGCTGTGGCTGGTCGCGCAGTTCCCCACGCCCCTAGGGGGTTTCGGTCACCTTGCCCGCTGAGACCTCCAAACGGCGGGTCACCCTCACCGCGTCCAGCATTCTGCGGTCATGCGTGACCAGCAGCAGCGTGCCCTCGTAGGCGTCCAGGGCCTGTTCCAGCTGTTCGATGGCCGGTAGGTCGAGGTGGTTGGTCGGCTCGTCCAGGACCAGGAGGTTGACGCCTCTGCCCTGGAGCAGCGCCAGCGCGGCGCGGGTGCGCTCGCCCGGTGACAGGGTCGCCGCCGAGCGCAGTACGTGGTCCGCCTTGAGGCCGAACTTGGCCAGCAGGGTGCGGACTTCGGCCGGTTCCGTGTCGGGGACGGCCGCGCCGAAGGCGTCCAGCAGGGTCTCCTCGCCGTGGAACAGCTTGCGGGCCTGGTCGACCTCGCCGATCAGGACGCCGGAGCCGAGGGAGGCCTGCCCGGCGGTCACCGGCACCCGGCCCAGCAGGGCCGCCAGCAGGGTCGACTTGCCGGCGCCGTTCGCGCCCGTCACCGCCACCCGGTCCGCCCAGTCGATCTGGAGCGAGACCGGGCCCAGTGTGAAGTCGCCGCGCCGCACCTCCGCGTCCCGCAGGGTCGCCACGACCGACCCCGAGCGCGGGGCCGACGCGATCTCCATGCGCAGTTCCCACTCCTTGCGGGGTTCCTCGACCACGTCGAGGCGTTCGATCATGCGCTGGGTCTGGCGGGCCTTCGCCGCCTGCTTCTCGCTGGCCTCGCTGCGGAACTTACGGCCGATCTTGTCGTTGTCGTTGCTCGCCTTGCGGCGCGCGTTCTTGACACCCTTGTCCATCCAGGAGCGCTGCATCTGGGCCCGGTCCTGGAGGGCCGACCTCTTGTCGGCGTACTCCTCGTAGTCGTCGCGGGCGTGCCGGCGGGCCACCTCCCGCTCCTCCAGGTAGGCCTCGTAGCCACCGCCGTAGAGGTTGATCTGTCCCTGGGCGAGGTCGAGTTCGAGGACCTTGGTGACCGTGCGGGTGAGGAACTCGCGGTCGTGGCTGACGACGACGGTCCCGGCGCGCAGGCCGCTGACGAAGCGCTCCAGGCGCTCCAGACCGTCGAGGTCGAGGTCGTTGGTGGGCTCGTCGAGGAGGAAGACGTCGTAGCGGGACAGGAGCAGGGAGGCGAGGCCCGCGCGGGCCGCCTGGCCGCCGGACAGGGAGGTCATCGGCTGGTCGAGGTCCACGGCCAGGCCGAGGGAGTCGGCGATCTCCTCGGCGCGTTCGTCGAGGTCCGCGCCGCCGAGGTCGAGCCAGCGCTCCAGGCTGGTGGCGTAGGCGTCGTCCGCGCCGGGGGCGCCGTCGACGAGGGCCTGGGTCGCCTCGTCCATGAGCCGCTGGGCCTCGGCCACGCCGGTGCGGCGGGCCAGGAAGGCGCGGATCGTCTCGCCGGGGCGGCGCTCCGGTTCCTGCGGGAGGTGGCCGACGGTCGCGGTCGGCGGGGAGAGCCGGAGCTCGCCCTCCTCCGGTGCGGTGAGCCCGGCGAGCAGCCTGAGCAGCGTGGACTTGCCCGCGCCGTTGGCGCCGACCAGCCCGATGACGTCACCGGGCGCGACGACGAGGTCGAGCCCGGTGAACAGGGAGCGGTCGCCGTGGCCGGCGGCGAGGTTCTTGGCGACGAGGGTGGCAGTCATCAGGGGATCGATTTTAGCGAGGGCGGCCGGTCCGTCCGCTCCGGCTCCCGGTCAGTGCGCCATCGCCTCCACCAGCACGCTCCCGGACGTCCGCGCCACCACGAACGCCTCCCCCTTCACCGCCCTGGCGTCCAGGGGGATCCGGTGCCGGCCCGCCTCCAGGACCCCGTCGAAGACCTCCTGGGCGTGGGTGCGGTAGAGCCGGTCGAGGCGGTACGCGGTGAGGTGTACCCGGCAGGGCGAGGTGACCTCGACGCCCGCCTCGCCGTCGGCGGCGACCAGGCGGGTCAGCCTGCGCTGTTCCTCGGGGCTGCGGTCGAGGGCGTGTTCGATCTGGGCGACGAGGAGGGGGACGATCGGGGCGAGTCCGTTCACGTACGTCACGTCCACGCCCGCGCGGTCGAAGGCGCGGCGCACGGAGGCACGTTGCTCCTCGCCGATCGCCCGGCCGAAGGCGACGGCTCCGTAGCCGCGCAGTTCGTCGGCGGGGACGCCGTCGGCGTCGTGGGCGATGTCGGCGCCGATGCCGATGGTGCGCAGGGCGGCGGCGAGTTTGGCGAGGAGGGCTACGCGGGCGCCGATCAGCAGGACGCGGCGGCGTGGGCTCGCGGTGCCGGAGGTGAGCAGGGAGTCGAGGGCGGCGCGGTAGTCGGTGCCGTGGAACCGGAAGGGTCCGATGCCGTGGTAGCCGTTGAGCTCCAGGTCGGCCCGTTCGTCGGTCTGCCAGGCGAAGTCCCGCCAGATGTAGTCGGTGCCCTCCTTCTCGATGACGGCGGTGACGGCACCACAGGCGAGGTCCTCGCACTCGGGGCAGCCGTAGATGACATAGCGCCCGCCCGGAAGCGGAGCGTCCGTCTCCAGCAGGAGGCTGCGGACCTGCGCGGTGAAGATCGAGGGTGGTACGTCCGAGGCGAGTGGGGAGACGGCGTCGAGGTCGGAGAGCTGGAAGAGCAACGGTCGTCCGTCGACGATGAAGTCCACGAAGTCGCGGTGGACTTGGTAGTCACCGTTGACGAGGACGCCACCGGCACGCATCGCCGGTGCCAGGCCGAAGGTCGCGTACTCGGCAGACATGCTGTGAGTATTCCCGCAGGAAGCGCCCTCTGAGCACGGCATGACACATTCCGCTACGTTTCGGTCGTGGACGGTGAGCTGAGCAGTGACGTCGTGGTGGTCGGCGGGGGCGTGATCGGGCTGACGACGGCCGTGGTGCTGGCCGAGCGCGGGCGCCGGGTGCGGGTGTGGACGCGGGACCCCGTCGAGCGGACCACCTCGGCGGTTGCCGGGGCGCTGTGGTGGCCGTACCGGATCCGGCCGGTCGCGGCGGCGCGAGCATGGGCGCTGCGCTCGCTGGACGTGTACGAGGAGCTGGCGGCGGACCCGGACGGTACCGGCGTACGCATGGCCGAAGGGGTACTGGGCGAGGAGGAGCTGGACGACGGGTTCGACTGGCTGGCCACCCGGCTGCCCGGGCTGCGGGCGGTCACCGCCGAGGAGTACGCCGGGACCGGGCTGTGGGCGCGGTTGCCGCTGGTCGACATGGCGGTCCATCTGCCGTGGCTGCGGCGGCGGTTCGTGGCGGCGGGCGGGGTGGTCGAGACGCGTACGGTGTCCGATCTGGCGGAGGTCGAGGCGCCCGTGGTGGTCAACTGCACGGGGCTCGGGGCGGCCGAACTGGTGCCGGACCCGTCGATGGTGCCGGTGCGGGGGCAGTTGGTCGTGGTGGAGAACCCGGGCATCCGGACGTGGGTGGTGTCGACGGGCGCCGACGGGGAGATGGCGTACTTCTTCCCGCAGCCGGGCCGGCTGCTGCTGGGCGGCACCGCGGTCGAGGGCGAGTGGTCGACGGAGCCGGATCCGGCCGTGGCCGAGGCGATCGTACGGCGGTGTGCGGCGCTGCGGCCGGAGCTCGCGGGGGCGCGGGTGCTGGGGCATCGGGTGGGGCTGCGGCCGGCGCGGGACGCGGTCCGGCTGGAGCGTGAACTCCTGCCCGGCGGGCGGGTGTTGGTGCACAACTACGGGCACGGCGGGGCGGGTGTGACGGTGGCGTGGGGGTGTGCGGAGGAGGCGGCAAGGCTGGCCTCCTCCTGAACTGCCCTGCTCAGCCGTGGTCGTGGCCCAGCGGGTCGCCCTCCGTCTCCGTGCCCGGGCCCGGACCGACCTTGATCTCGAAGTCGCCGTCGTACTTCTTGTGCCCTTCGATCACGGCGAGTTCGACCGCCTCGGAACCCATCTCGCCGCGCACGATGACCGGATCGCGGCGCAGATCGCGCATGAGGGCGACGCACATGCCGATCATCACGAGCACGAAGGGCGCGGCGGCGAGGATCGTGAGGTTCTGCAAGCCGGTCAGGGCGTCGCCCTGGCCGCTGCCGACGAGCAGCATGATCGCGGCCACGGCGCCGGTGACGACGCCCCAGAACACCACGACGAACCGGCCGGGTTCGAGGGCACCCTTCTGGGAGAGCGTGCCCATCACGATGGAGGCGGCGTCGGCGCCCGAGACGAAGAAGATGCCGACCAGGATCATGACGAGCAGGCTGGTGGCGGTGGCGATGGGGAACTCCTGGAGCACGCCGAAGAGTTGACCCTCGGGAGTGTCCTCACCGGCGAGCGCGCCGCCCTCCTTCAGCTTCATCGCCGTACCGCCGAAGACGGCGAACCAGATCAGGCTGACCGTGCTGGGGACGAGGATGACGCCGCCGACGAACTGGCGGATGGTGCGGCCGCGGCTGATGCGGGCGATGAACATGCCGACGAACGGCGTCCAGGAGATCCACCAGGCCCAGTAGAAGACGGTCCAGCTGCCGAGCCAGTCGGCGACGCCCTTGCCGCCGCTCGCCTCGGTGCGGCCGGCGAGCTGGGGCAGGTCGCCGAGGTAGGAGAAGACCGAGGTGGGCAGCAGGTCGAGGACGATGATCGTGGGCCCGGCGACGAACACGAACACGGCGAGGATCAGGGCGAGCACCATGTTGGTGTTGGACAGCCACTGGATGCCCCGCTCGACGCCCGAGACCGCCGAGGCGACGAAGGCCAGGGTGAGGACGGCGATGATCGCAACGAGCAGCCCGGTGCTGACGTCGTCCATCCAGTCCAACTCCTGGAACCCGGAGCCGATCTGGAGCGCGCCGAGGCCGAGGGAGGCCGCGGAGCCGAAGACGGTGGCGATGATCGCGAGGATGTCGATGACCCGGCCGACGCCGCCCTCGGCGTGCCGCTCCCCGATGAGCGGGGTGAACACGGCGCTGATGGTCTGGCGGCGGCGCTTGCGGAAGGTGCTGTAGGCGATACCGAGGCCGACCACCGCGTAGATCGCCCAGGGGTGCAGCGTCCAGTGGAAGAGGGTGGTCGCCATCGCCGTCTCCATGCGGTCACCGGAGTCGGCGGGGTCCGTGCCTGGGGGCGGGGTCGTGTAGTGGGCGAGGGGTTCGCTCACGCCGTAGAACATCAGACCGATGCCCATGCCCGCGCTGAACATCATCGCGACCCACGACACCGTCCGGAACTCGGGCTCCTCGCCCTCGGCACCGAGGTGGATGCGGCCGTAGCGGCTGACCGCGAGCCACAGCGCGAAGACCACGAAGCAGGAGGCGGCCAGCATGAAGGCCCAACCGCCGTTCTTGATCAGACCGTTGAGCATCTTCGTGGAGACGCTCTCCAGCGAGTCCGTCGCCGTGGAGCCCCAGATCACGAAGGCCACGGTGATGACGGCGGTGACACCGAACACCACGCGGTCGGTGGTGTGGTGGCGGGGAAGGCCCGACGTGCCTTCCCCGCCACCCCTTTTCTTCACGTCTTCCGTCATTTGCGGCACCTTCTCCGGAAACCCATGGATACGGCCTACCACAGGTACCGCAGATGACTCGGTCTTCAACTGTTGATGTCGGATTACTCCGGGATGCGCTGGACGGACCGCGGCGCCTGGACGCCGTCGAGTTCCGTCGCCTTCGGTACGGCGGTGGCGACGCCGTGGGTGGCACGGGCGAAGGCCGGGGCGCCGCCGACCAGCGGGACGCTCGCCCTCGTGCGGGAGAGGTCCAGCGTGAGGGTGGGTGTGGTGGACGGCGGGTCGATCAGGTCCTTGTCCGTGCCCGCGACGATCAGGGCGAGCCGGTGGCCGGCCGGGACGACGTGGTCGGTGGCGGCCAGGTCGAGGGTGATCGTGTACGCCTTGCCCGGGGTGAGCGGGACACCCTTGCCAGGGTTGGCGTAGGTGCCGAGGTCGGCCCAGCCGCGGCTGACGACCTCGTGGTCGACGTCGGCGGTCTTCGCCTGGGTGACCTTGAAGCAGGCGCTGTCACCTGCGGTGCTGACGCCCCAGCAGGTGCGGTCGGTCAGGGTGCTGATGCCCTCGCCGCTCGCCGCGTAGTCCCGGATGGTGTTGGGGCCGAGGTCCACGAGGACGGCGGAGAGGTGGGCCGTCGAGGTGGTGGGCGTGGCGGTGACGGTGACCTTGGAGGAGCCGGAGATGCGCAGGTCCTTGGTGAGCGTGCCGGTGGTGAAGCCCGCCTTGTCGGGGGTGGCGGTGTCGATCTGCGCGGCCCAGTCGGTCTCGCTCAGCGCCGGGTTGTCGGTGAAGGTCTCGGTGCCGGTGGCCTTGGTGAGGCCGAGGGTGCCGACGCCGGGCTGGGCGCCCTGGGCGGGGCGCAGGGTGGTGGCGCTGGTGCCGCGCGGGGGCCAGACCTTCGACGTCACCCACTGGTCGGGGTGGCGTTCGATGTCGGCCATCGGCTCGCGGTCGATGCCGTTGTCGTAGCCGAGGAGTTCGTGGTCGAACCAGCGGTGCAGGGTGTCGACCCAGGTGGCGCGGCGGAAGTCGAAGGGATCGACGTGACCGGTCTGGGAGAGCCAGATCTTGCGCTCGACACGGTTCTTGGCGAGGGCGTCCCACCACTGGCCGAGGTGCTTCATGCGGACGTTGAGGTCCTGCTGGCCGTGGATGGCGAAGACGCTGGCCTTCACCTTGGCCGCGTCCTTGACGTAGTCGCGCTCGGTCCAGAAGCCGGTCCAGTCGCCGGTGCGCGGGGCGCCGTCGACGATCTTCTGCTGGACGGCGGCGCACTTGACGCGGGCGTCGGGGCTGTCGACGTAGTCGGAGAGCCAGTCGGGTCCGGAGTCGTAGAGCGGGGCGCCCTGCTGGAAGTAGTAGTCGTACCAGGAGGAGATGGCGCTGATCGGGACGATGGTCTTCAGGCCCTTGACGCCCGTCGCGGCGACGCCGTTGGCTATGGTGCCGTCCCAGCTCTTGCCGATCATGCCGGTTCTGCCGTTGGTCCAGGTGGCCTTGGCCGTCGTGGTGCCCGTACGGCTGGTGTACGCCTTGGCGCGGCCGTTCAGCCAGTCGACGACGGCCTTCGCGGAGAGGATGTCCGAGCGGCCGCCGACGTCCACGCAGCCGTCGGAGCGGTTGGTGCCGGCGAGGTCGACGCCGACGAAGGCGTAGCCGCGGGGCACGAAGTAGTTGTCGTAGAACAGCGGCATCTGGACGACGTCGCCCTGGGCGTCGTACGTCTTCTTCTGGCTCTCGTTGCCGCGCCCGCAGCAGGAGTAGTACGGGCTGGCGTCCATGATGACCGGAACCTTGCGGCCCTGTTGGGCGAGTTCGCGGGGGCGGACGATGTCGACGGCCACGCGGTCCTTCTTGCCGTCGCCGTCCCCGTCGAGGCCGGTGTCCACCCAGACGGCCTCGCGTACGGCGTTCTGGTAGGAGTAGACGGGTTGGCTCTCCCGAGGCTTGGCCTGTGCGGCGGCCGGGGTGAGGAACGTGGCCAGCAGGGCGGCGGTGGCCGCCGTCGCGAGCGGTCTCCAGATCGTGAAGCGCGTGCGTATCGGCATGGCGCGGACGGTACAGGGGTCAACTCCGGTGGAAAAGGGGGCCGTTCGACGCGTGAGTGGCGTGCGGCCGCTCATGACGGCCGAATGGCGATCGTGTGACAGGAGTGGGCGTGGACACGCCCGGGTCCACAGGTGATGAATAGGCTTCGAGAAGACTTCGTGCCCCTACGACTTGGAGCTTTCGTGCACCGCAGAATCATCGCGCCGGGCGCACTCGCTGCCGCGTCCGTCCTGCTGGCGATCCCGGCATCGGCCGCGAGCTACTCCCCTGGCGCCCCGGGCATCGGCGACCCCTACTACCCGGCCTACGGCAACGGCGGATACGACGTCTCCCACTACGACCTGCGGCTGAAGTACCGGCCCGCGACGGACGAGTTGGAGGGCACGGCGACCCTTCTGGCCCGCACCACACAGGACTTGTCCCGCTTCAATCTGGACTTCCTGCTTGAGGTCTCCGAGGTGCGGGTCAACGGCGCGAAGGCGTCGTTCACCACGTCCGGCGAGCACGAGCTGGAGATCACCCCCAAGTCGCCGTTGCCGAAGGGGACTTCGGTGACGGTCGTGGTGCGGTACAGCGGGGTGCCGTCGTCGAAGCAGGCGTACGGCTTCACCAGCTGGCACCGCACTCCGGACGGCGGGGTGGGCGCCAACGAGCCCGAGTCGGCCTGGTGGTGGTTCCCGAGCAATGACCACCCGCTCGACAAGGCCACCTACGACGTGTCCGTGCTCGTGCCGGACGGCAGCCAGGCCATCTCCAACGGCACGCTCCAGTCGACGAGTTCACGCCTCGGCTGGACCCGCTTCAACTGGCGCTCCGACAAGCCGCAGGCCACGTATCTCGCGACCCTGGCCGTCGGCAAGTTCGACATCACGACCGGGAAGACCGAGAGCGGGATTCCGGTCATCAACGCCTACAGCAAGGACCTCGGCGCCAACGACGGTGCCGCGCGGGCCAGCATCGAGCGGACCGGGGAGGTCGCCGACTGGCTGAGCGAGTACTTCGGGCCGTACCCGTACAACGCGCTCGGCGGATACGTGCCGAACACCACCACCGGGTACGCGCTGGAGACGCAGACCCGGCCGTACTACAGCCCGCGGCAGTTCGCGAACGGCTCCAACGTGTCGGTGGTCGTGCACGAGCTGGCCCACCAGTGGTACGGCGACCTGGTGTCCGTGTCCGGCTGGAAGGACATCTGGATCAACGAGGGCTTCGCGCGCTACGCGCAGTGGCTGTGGTCCGAGCACGAGGACGAGGGCACCACGCAGGAGCTCGCGGACTATGTGTACGCCTCGCACCCGGCCGACGACCCGTTCTGGACGGTGAAGCCCGGTGACCCGGGGCCGGAGAACCAGTTCGACATCGCCGTCTACGACCGGGGCGCGCTGGCGATCCAGGCGCTGCGCAACGAGATCGGTGACGACGCGTTCTTCGCGGTCCTGAAGGGCTGGCCGCAGAAGTACGCGTACGGCAACGCCTCGGTCGCCGACTTCCAGAAGTATGCGGAGGACGTGTCCGGGCAGTCGCTGTCGGCGCTCTTCGACACGTGGCTGTTCCAGCCGACGAAGCCGGCCGCACCGGCGGCGCGGGCCGCGTCGATCGCGAGGGCTTCGGCAGCGGGGGATTCGGCAGCGGGGGCTTCGACGGCTCCGGCGCAGCCGAAGTCGTGGAAGAAGATCGCGGCGACCAACGATGTGCACTAGGCGCTCTGCAGAGAGTGCCTTGATGGGTCGTCTGTCGTGTGCGGCGCCGTAGTGGCTGGTCGCGCAGTTCCCCGCGCCCCTTCAGGGGGTTGCAGAACCGCCGAGAAAGGGGTACCCGGAGGGGTGGCGTAGGGCGCCTCGCCGGGTGTCGGCGCTGCCGCGCTCCGCGCCCTGCCGCGGTCTACGGTGGGCCCACGTCGCCGGACGCGTGGGCCGACCGGCGCCGCCTGACGAGGGAGTCGGAGTGCGGGACGTCGCGATCATCGAGGCACCGTCCGTGCTGGGGCTGCGGCCGACCGGCGTCGAGGAGCTGCCCCGGGCGCTGCTCGACGCCGGTCTGGCCGACGGCCTCGGCGCGGCGCCGGCCGGCAGGGTGGAACCCGGTCCGTACGACCCGGAGCGGGACCCGGAGAGCGGGGTGCTGAATCCGGCCGGGATCGCCGATCACGCCGTACGGCTGGCGGACGCGGTGGGCGCGGTGCTGGACGACGGGCGGTTCCCGGTGGTGCTGGGCGGCGATTGCAGCATTCTGCTCGGCAATCTGCTCGCGCTGCGTCGCCGAGGGCGGCACGGCCTGCTGTTCCTCGACGGCCACACCGACTTCTACCAGCCCGAGGCGGACCCGGTCGGCGAGGTCGCCTCGATGGAGCTGGCCCTGGCCACCGGGCGCGGGCCCGCGGTCCTCGCCGATCTGGAGGGGCTGGGGCCGCTGGTGCGGGACGAGGACGTCGTCGCGCTGGGCTTCCGGGACCAGGCGGAGATGGCGGTGTTCGGGGTGCAGCCGCTGCCCGAGGAACTGCACGCGTTTGACCTCGACCGGGTGCGGGAGCTGGGGGCGGGTGAGGCGGCGCGGCGCGCGGTGGAGGCGTTGACCGGTGACGGCGGCGGCGCCGGGTACTGGGTGCATCTCGACGTAGACGTGCTGGACGACGCGGTCATGCCCGCCGTGGACCACCGGCTGGACGGCGGGCTCAGCTGGGAGGAGCTGGAGACCGTCCTGCGCACGGCCCTGTCCGGCGCCGGCGCGGTCGGCCTCGACGTCACGATCTTCAACCCACGCCTCGATCCGGACGGGAGCATCGCGGCACGGCTGACCGAGTGCCTGCTGCGCGGCTTCGCCACCCAGGCCTGACCTGCTCACACGGCGTCCGCCGCGCGCGTCGGCGCCTCCGGACCCACCGGCTCCCCCAGCACCCGGCTCGCCAGTTCCACCGCCAACTCCGGGAGGTGGTCCTGGAGTTCGGCTCGCGCGGCGGCCAGGTCGGAGTCGATGCGGGCGGCCGCCCGGGCGAGGAGCTCGTCGCGTTCGCGTACACCCTCGGCGCGGGCCTCGGCGATGAGCGCGGCGCCCTCCGCCTCGGCCCGCTGACGGGTCCGGGCCGCCTCATGGCGGGCGTCGGCGAGCTCGGCCTCGATCTCGGCACGCTTCTCCTCGGCGAGCGCGCGCAGTTGCTCGGCCTTCGCCATGACGCCGTCCGTGGCCTGCTCGCGCGCCTCCAAAACCCGGTTGATCCGGCGCAGCAGCGGGACCAGACAGAGGAAGCAGACGGCGAACAGCACCACCCCGACCGCCAGGTCCTGGACCTGGGGGTTCAGCGGGCCGATCTCCACCGGGATGAGGTCCATGCCGCCTCCTGCCGTGCCGTCAGTCGCCATGGTCGTAGACCGTGACGGCGATCCCCCGGCGTACGAGCCGCTCGATGATCAGCGGTTCGACGCGGGACCACTTGCCCCCGGCCAACCCGCACCCTATCCGGGGCAGGTGGACCGAGGCCCCGAGTTCCACGGCCTTGTCGGCGAGCCGTCCGAGGGCCGCGTCGATCGCCTCGTACCGGACGGGGACGCCCTTGCTGCCCGTACGGGTGCCGCGCTGACCGACCAGATTGGCCACCCAGACGTAGGGCTCGACCTGGACGAACTGGGCCGCGCCCAGCCCGAAGTCGTTGCCGGACCGGCCGCGGTGCCAGGCGCGGTACGCCGCCTCCGGCTCCGGCCAGCGGCGCGACAGCGCCAGCACGAAGCCCTTTCCCCATCCCCCGATGTCGTTGCAGACATGGGCGATCACCTTGACGCCCTTCACCGACGGAACGGTGGCGTCACCCCGGACATACGTGATCCCCGACATGACGCCACGGTAGAGGCCGCCACTGACAGCGGCGCCTGAATTACTCGGTGAGCCCGGTCAGTTCCCGCTCCGTCGTCCGCGCCACCCGGCGCCGGACCGCGTACCAGCCGCCTACCAGCATCGCCGCGATCACCGGGATCAGCAGCAGGGTCTTGCGGCCGACCTCGGGGTCGTTCGCCATCATGCCGAGGCAGGCCAGCAGGAAGACGATCGTGGCGATCTCCGTGACCGGGCTGAACGGCAGCCGGAAGGACGGGCGGGTGACCAGGCCGGCCCGAGCACGGCGGACGAAGACCAGATGGCAGACCATGATGATCACCCAGGTGCTGATGATGCCGAGGGAGGCGACGTTCAGCACGATCTCGAAGGCCTGGCTCGGCATGAGGTAGTTGAGGCCGACGCCGAGCACGCACACCGCGCAGGTGAGCAGGATGCCGCCGTAGGGGACCTGGCTGCGGTTCATGCGGGCGGTGAACCTCGGGGCCGAGCCCGCCGTCGCCATCGAGCGCAGGATGCGGCCCGTGGAGTAGAGGCCGGAGTTGAGGGACGACATCGCGGCGGTGAGGACCACCAGGTTCATCACGTCGCCCGCGCCCTCGACACCGATCTTCGACAGCACCGTGACGAAGGGGCTCTCGTCGGCCGAGTAGACCGAGCCGGGGAGCAGGAGGGCGAGCAGGACGACCGAGCCGACGTAGAACAGGCCCACCCGCCACATGATCGAGTTCACCGCGCGCGGGACGACCTTCTCCGGCTCGGCGGTCTCCCCCGCGGCGACGCCGACCAGCTCCAGGGCGGCGTACGCGAAGATCACGCCCTGCATGACGAGGACGACCGGCATCAGGCCGTGCGGGAAGACGCCGCCGTTGTCGGTGATCACGTGCATGCCGGGGGTCGTACCGCCCACCTCGTGCTGGGTGGCCAGCAGGAAGATGCCGACGAGCATGAAGCCGACCAGGGTGGCGACCTTGATGATCGCGAACCAGAACTCCATCTCGCCGAAGATCTTCACCGAGATCAGGTTCACGGCGAGGACCACCGCGAGGGCGATCAGGGCCAGCGTCCACTGCGGGATGTCGGTGAACAGGCTCCAGTAGTGCGTGTAGAGCGCGATCGCGGTGATGTCGGCGATGCCGGTCGTCGACCAGTTCAGGAAGTACATCCAGCCGGCGACGTACGCGCCCTTCTCGCCGAGGAACTCGCGCGCGTACGACACGAAGGAACCGGAGGACGGGCGGTAGAGGACGAGTTCACCGAGCGCCCGGACGACGAAGAAGGCGAAGATCCCGCAGACCAGGTAGGCGATCGCGAGCGCCGGGCCGGCGTTGTGGAGGCGTCCTCCGGCGCCGAGGAAGAGGCCGGTGCCGATCGCGCCGCCGATGGCGATCATGTTGACGTGGCGCGCCTTGAGGTCCTTGCTGTAGCCGGCGTCACCCGCGTCCGCGGGCGTCCGGGCCACCTCGGTGGCTGTTGCCGTGTCCACGGCGTCCTTGCTCACAGGGGGTACCACTCTCTGGTGCGGGGGCGCCCGGGCGGGTCGCGCTCGGGTGTCCTGACGTACGTATGGCCTGTGCGCTCGGTGGCGGCACAGACCAAGGGGCCACCTTCCCCGAACCCCGGGGGTCACGCGGTGGCGGACCTCACACAGCGGGGCATGTCACATGATCGGGAAGGGTGCGCGCGAGTGATCGGGAAGGGGGCGCACGTGTGATCGGGAAGGGTGCGTGCGAGGTTTCACAGCACTGGTGAGACAGCGATACTGCTGCACATGACGACCGACACCGGGAAGCCGACCCTCACCGTCGATGAGCTGGCGGCGCGTGCGGGCGTCACGGTCCGCACCGTGCGCTTCTACAGCACCAAGGGTCTGCTGCCGCCGCCGGTGATCGGCCCGCGCCGCGTGGGCCACTACGGCAGGGAGCACCTGGCCCGGCTGGAGCTCATCGAGGAGCTTCAGCACCAGGGGATGACGCTGGCCGCGATCGAGCGGTATCTGCGGCAGCTGCCGCCCGACCTGAGCCCGCACGACCTCGCGATCCACCGCGCGGTCGTCGCCTCCTGGGCGCCCGACACCGTGGAGACGGCCGACCGGCGGGAGCTGGAGGAGCGGGCCGGCCGGCGGCTGACCGAGGAGGACATCGAGCGGCTCGCGGCGATGGGCGTCGTACAGCCCGACGGCGACGGCTTCCGCTTCGACTCGGGGCTGCTGCGGCTCGGCGTCCGTCTGCTCGACGTACCGCTGTCCCAGGAGTCGATCCTCGCCGCGCGGAACGTGCTCGTGGAGCACGCACGCGTGGCGGCGCACGAACTGGCGGAGCTGTTCCGCGGCGAGGTGTCGGAGCGGGACACCGAGGACGTGCGGTCGCTGTCGGCCCATATGCACCCGATCGTGGTGCAGGCGCTGCTGACGACGTTCCAGCGGTCGCTCAAGGAGGAGCTGAGCGGGTGGGGCGGCACGTCACAGTGACCCGTCGTGGTGCTCATCGGTGGGGACGGGGCCGGGTCGCGGGTCAGCGTCGGCACCGTCCCCCCGAGGGGCCGGCGGGTCGTGTCGCTCAGCGGTACGTCACCGTGCGTCCGTGAACGTCTCCCCCTTCTCGGCCTTCTCCACCAGCAGCGCCGACGGCGTGAACCGGTCCCCGTACCGCTCGGCCAGCTCGCGCGCGCGGGCCACGAAGCCGGGGAGGCCGCCCTCGTAGCCGTTGATGTACTGGAGCACGCCGCCGGTCCAGCCGGGGAAGCCGATACCGAAGATGGAGCCGATGTTGGCGTCGGCGACCGACGTGAGGACGCCTTCCTCCAGGAGCTTCACGGTGTCGAGGGCCTCGGAGAAGAGCATGCGTTCCTGCATGTCCCGGAAGGGGATCTCGGCGCCCTCGCGGGTGAAGTGCTCGCGCAGGCCCGGCCACAGGCCGACGCGCTTGCCGCTGTCGTCGTAGTCGTAGAAGCCGGCGCCGCCGCTGCGGCCCGTACGCCCGAACTCGTCGACCATGCGGTCGATGACGGCTTCCGCGGGGTGCGTCGGCCAGGTGCCGCCCGCCTCCTCGACGGCCCGCTTGGACTCGTTGCGGATCTTGCGCGGGAGGGTGAGCGTCAGCTCGTCCATCAAGGCGAGGACCTTGGCGGGGTAGCCCGCCTGGGCCGCCGCCTGTTCGACCGACGCGGGCTCGATGCCCTCGCCGACCATCGCGACACCCTCGTTGATGAAGTGGCCGATCACGCGCGAGGTGAAGAAGCCGCGCGAGTCGTTGACGACGATCGGCGTCTTGTTGATCTGCCGGACCAGGTCGAAGGCGCGGGCCAGCGCCTCCTCCCCCGTCCGCTCGCCCCTGATGATCTCGACGAGCGGCATCTTGTCGACCGGCGAGAAGAAGTGCAGCCCGATGAAGTCGGTCTGGCGCTCCACGCCCTCGGCCAGGGCGGTGATCGGGAGGGTGGAGGTGTTGGAGCACAGCAGGGCGTCCGGGGCGACGATCTGCTGGATCTCCTGGAAGACCTTGTGCTTGAGCTCGGGGTTCTCGAAGACCGCCTCGATCACCGCGTCGCAGCCCGCCACGTCCTGCGGGTCGGCCGTGGGCGTGATGCGGGCCAGCAGCGCGTCGGCCTTCTCCTGGGTCGTACGGCCCCTGCCGACCGCCTTCGCGCAGAGCTTCTCGGAGTAGGCCTTGCCCTTGGCAGCCGCCTCCGCCGACACGTCCTTCAGGACGACGTCGATGCCCGCGCGGGCGCACGAGTACGCGATGCCCGCACCCATCATCCCGGCCCCCAGGACGGCGACCTTGGTCACCTTGCGCGGCTCGATGCCCTTGGGGCGATTCGCGCCGGAGTTGACGGCCTGGAGGTCGAAGAAGAACGCCTGGATCATGTTCTTCGAGGTCTGGCCTGCGGCCAGTTCGACGAAGTAGCGGGCCTCGATGACCTGCGCGGTCTCGAAGTCGACCTGGGCGCCCTCCACCGCCGCGGCGAGGATGTTGCGCGGGGCCGGGTAGGGCGCGCCGCCGGTCTGCTTGCGCAGGCTGGCCGGGAAGGCGGGCAGGTTGGCCGCGAACTTGGGGTGGGCGGGGGTGCCGCCGGGGATGCGGTAGCCGGGCTTGTCCCAGGGCTGCTGCGAGGCGGGGTTGGCCTCGATGAAGGCGCGCGCCTTGGCGAGCATCTCCTCCTGGGTGGCGGCCACTTCGTGGACCAGGCCGTTGTCCAGGGCGCGCTGCGGGCTGTACTGGGTGCCCTGGAGCAGCACCTTCAGCAGGGCGTCGGTGATGCCGAGGAGGCGGACCGTGCGGGCCACACCGCCGCCGCCGGGCAGCAGGCCGAGGGTGACTTCGGGGCAGCCGATCTTGGAGCCCGGCGCGTCGAGCGCGACGCGGTGGTGGCAGGCCAGCGCGATCTCGAAGCCGCCGCCGAGGGCCGCGCCGTTCATCGCCGCGACGACCGGCTTGCCGAGGGTCTCGATGCGGCGCAGGTTGCGCTTGATGGCGAGGCCGCCGTCGAAGAGGTCCTGTGCGGTCTCCGGGGTGACCCGGATGAGGTCGCGCAGGTCGCCGCCGGCGAAGAAGGTCTTCTTGGCGGAGGTGATGATGATGCCGCGGATGGAGTCCTTCTCGGCCTCCAGACGGTCGGTGACGTGCGCGAGGGAGTCGCGGAACGCCTGGTTCATGGTGTTCGCGGACTGGTCGGGGTCGTCCAGGACGAGCGTGACGACGCCGTCGCGGTCCTGCTCCCAGCGGATGGTCGTGGACTGAGTGCTCATGTGGAGGTGCTCCGTGTGATCCGTCGTGTCCGTCGGGAGGGGGGTCAGATGCGCTCGACGATGGTGGCGATGCCCATGCCGCCGCCCACGCACAGGGTGGCGAGGCCGTACCGCTTGTCCTGGCGCTCGAGCTCGTCGATGAGCGAGCCGAGGATCATGGCGCCGGTGGCGCCGAGCGGGTGGCCCAGCGCGATGGCACCGCCGTTGACGTTGACCTTGTCCAGGGACAGGCCCATGTCCTTCACGAAGCGGAGCACGACGGCCGCGAAGGCCTCGTTGATCTCGACGAGGTCGATGTCGTCGATGGTCAGCCCCGCCTTGGCGAGGGCCTTGCGGGTCGCCGGGGCGGGGCCGGTGAGCATGATGGTCGGCTCGGAGCCGGAGACCGCCGCGGAGATGATCCTCGCCCGCGGGGTGAGGCCGTAGCGCTCGCCGACCTCCCTGGAGCCGATGGCGACCAGGGACGCGCCGTCGACGATGCCGGAGGAGTTGCCCGCGTGGTGGACGTGGTCGATCTTCTCCACCCAGTGGTACTTCTGGAGGGCCACCGCGTCGAAACCGCCCAGCTCGCCGATGTCCGCGAAGGACGGCTTCAGCTTGGCGAGGGAGTCTGCGGTGGTGCCGGGCCGCAGGTGCTCGTCGTGGTCCAGGACGGTCAGCCCCGCGCGGTCCTTGACCGGGACGACGGACCGGTCGAAGCGGCCCTCCTTCCATGCCGTCGCCGCGCGCTCCTGCGACAGCGCCGCGTACTCGTCGACGGCCCGGCGGGAGAAGCCCTCGATGGTGGCGATGAGGTCGGCGCCGATGCCCTGCGGCACGAAGTTCACGGCGAGGTTGGTCATCGGGTCGTTGAACCAGGCGCCGCCGTCGGAGGCCATCGGCACCCGGGACATGGACTCGACGCCGCCCGCGAGGACGAGGTCCTCCCAGCCGGAGCGGACCTTGGCGGCGGCCAGGTTGACGGCCTCCAGGCCCGAGGCACAGAAGCGGTTCTCCTGCACGCCCGCGACCGTGTCCGGCAGTCCGGCGGCGATCGCGGCGATGCGCGCGATGTCGGAGCCCTGGTCGCCGACCGGGCCGACCACGCCGAGCACGATGTCGTCGATCGCGGCCGGATCCAGGCCCGGGAAGCGGGCACGGATCTCGTGGATGAGCCCGACGACCAGGTCGATGGGCTTGGTGCCGTGCAGGGCGCCGTTCGCCTTGCCGCGACCGCGCGGAGTGCGGATCGCGTCGTACACGTACGCTTCGGTGCTCACAGGGAGGCCTTTCGAGGGTGGGTCGAGGGTGAGGGTCAGCCCAGCGGGTCAGCCAGTGGGTCAGCTCAGCAGGGAACGTCCGATGATCTCCTTCATGATCTCGGTCGTGCCGCCGTAGATGGTCTGGATGCGGCCGTCGGTGAAGGCCCGGGCGACCGGATATTCGCTCATGTAGCCGTAGCCGCCGTGCAGTTGCAGGCAGCGGTCGGCGACGCGCTTCTGCAGTTCGGTCGCCCACCACTTGGCCATGGAGGCGTGGACCGCGTCGAGCTCCCCGTTCGAGTGATCCTCGATGCAGCGGTCGAGAAACGTGCGGGTGACGGCGCATTCGGTGGCCATCTCGGCCACCTCGAACCGGATGTGCTGCTTGGTGGCGAGCGGCCGGCCGAAGGCTTCGCGTTCCTTGACGTACTCCGTGGTGATCTCCAGGAGGTGCTCGGCGGCGGCGATCGCGGAGACGGCGATGCTGAGGCGCTCCTGGGCGAGGTTGGTCATCAGGTGGAGGAACGCGCCGTTGAGCTCGCCGAGGAGGTTCTCCTTGGGCACACGCACGTCGTGGAAGAACAGCTCGGCCGTGTCCTGCGCCTTCTGGCCGATCTTGTCGAGGTTGCGGCCTCGCTCGAAGCCGGCCGTGCCGCGCTCGACGACCAGCAGCGACAGGCCGTGGGCGCCGCCCTCCGGGGTGGTCCTCGCGACGACGATCACCAGGTCGGCGAGGATGCCGTTGGAGATGAAGGTCTTGGAGCCGTTGAGCACCCAGTGGTCGCCGCGGTCCTCCGCGTGGGTGCGGATGCCCTGGAGGTCGGAGCCCGCGCCGGGTTCGGTCATGGCGATGGCGGTGATCAGCGAACCGTCGCAGAATCCGGGCAGCCAGCGGCGGCGCTGCTCCTCGGTGGCCAGGCCGGTCAGGTACGGGCCGATGATGTCGTTGTGCAGGCCCAGGGCGAGTCCGGGGGCGCCCGCGCGCGTGAACTCCTCGGCGAGCACGGCGGCGTAACGGAAGTCGGGGGTGCCGCCACCGCCGTACTCCTCGGGCACGGCGAGTCCGAGCAGGCCCTGCTTGCCCGCCGCGCGCCAGGCCTCGCGGGAGACGATGCCGTCCTTCTCCCACTGCGCGTAGTGCGGCAGCACCTCCCGGTCGAGGAAGGCGCGCACGGTGTCGCGGAACGCGTCGTGCTCGGGGGCGAAGATCTGCCGTTTCATTCCGTGTCGGGGCCTTTCATGGATTCCTGGCCGTTCATGGGCTTCTGCACCTTCATCGGATGCCGGGACCCGATCGGTTCGCGGCCTTTCACCGGATGCCGAGACCGGATCAGTTCGTGGCCGTTCACCGGCTCTGGTCCTTGGTCAGGTCCGGTACGTCCCAGTCGCGGGCCACGTCCGCCGTGTCGGCGCCGGGCCTCGCCGGGCCGGTCCGTACCGCCGTCGGGGTCGCGGAGAAGCGCGGTGCGGGGGCGGGCTGGGTGATGCCGCCGTGGTCGGTGAAGGTGGCGCGGGCGGCGAGGTGCGGGTGGTGCGGGGCCTCGGCCAGCGACAGGACGGGCGCCACGCAGGCGTCGGTGCCGTCGAAGGCGGTCGTCCACTCGTCCCGGGTGCGGGACCTGAAGCGGGCGGCGACGGCCTCGCGCAGTTCGCCCCAGCGGGTCCAGTCCTTGCGGGCGTCGGCGTGCTCGGGGATGCCGAGGACGCGGACGAACTCGTCGTAGAACTGCGGCTCCAGGGCGCCGACGGCCATGTACCGGCCGTCGGCGGTCTCGTAGGTGCCGTAGTACGGGCAGCCGCCGTCGAGGAGGTTGGCGCCGCGCCGGTCCTGCCAGCCGCCGGCCGCGACCATGCCGTGGATCATCGCGGCGAGGTGGGAGGTGCCGTCCACGATGGCGGCGTCCACGACCTGGCCGACGCCGGTCACGCGCGCGTGATGGAGGGCGGCGAGGACGCCGACGACGAGGTAGAGGGAGCCGCCCGCGTAGTCGCCGAGGAGGTTGGCGGGGACGGCCGGGGGCGCGCCCGGGTCGCCGATCATGCCGAGGGTTCCGGTGAGGGCGATGTACGCGATGTCGTGCCCGGCGCGCTGGGAGAGGGGGCCGTCCTGGCCCCAGCCGGTCATCCGGCCGTAGACGAGCCCGGGGTTGCGGGCGTGACAGGCCTCCGGGCCGACACCGAGGCGCTCGGCGACGCCGGGGCGGTAGCCCTCGACGAGGATGTCGGCGTGCGCGGCGAGGTCGAGGACGCGGGCGGCGCCGTCCGGAGCCTTGAGGTCGACGATCACCGAGCGCTTGTTGCGGTTGGTGACGTCGTACGCCGGGTCGATCGCGAGGCCGGGTCCGCCGGGCCGGTCGACGCGCACGACGTCGGCGCCGAGGTCGGCGAGGAGCATGGCGGCGAACGGGCCCGGCCCGATGCCGGCGAGCTCGAGTACGCGCACGCCGGTCAGCGGGCCCTGCCCTGGCGTCGTTGCCGTGGTCATCCAGCCCCCATGCGGTCCAGCCCTGCTGGGCGTGACACAACTGATGTAACACCAGTGATGCTAAGAAGCCGCTCGACAGGACACAAGACCCGAACGAGCAAGCGCTTAGCCAATTTACCGATGGGTCACCGTCCGTGCTCTTCTGCTGTCACGCTAGCCTCGGCCACCGACAACGGCGTGCCGGCGGACGAGAGGTGTCATGAGCAGGCTGAACAGAACGGACCGTCCGTACGACATCGTGCTCTTCGGAGCGACCGGTTTCGTGGGAACGCTCACCGCGGAGTACCTCGCCGCGCACGCGCCGGAGGGGCTGCGCTGGGCGATCGCGGGCCGCAGCGAGGAGAAGCTCAAGGCGCTGCGGGAGCGGCTGCCGGGCAGCGCGGAGATCGGGGTGCTGCAAGCCGATGTGGCCGATCCGGCCTCGCTGCGGGCGCTCGCCGAGCACGCGCGCGTGGTGGCCTCGACGGTGGGCCCCTACGTGACGTACGGCGAGGAGCTGGTCGCCGCCTGCGCGGAGACGGGTGCGGACTATCTCGACCTCACCGGTGAGCCGGAGTTCGTGGACCTGATGTACGTCCGCCATGACGCACGCGCGCGGGAGACCGGGCGCGGCTGGTGCACGCGTGCGGTTTCGACTCGGTGCCGCACGACCTCGGCGCGTACTTCACGGTGCGGCAGCTGCCGGAGGGGGTGCCGCTGCGGGTGGACGGGTTCGTGCAGGCCGACGCGATGTTCTCGGGCGGTACGTTCGCCTCGGCGCTGAACCAGTTCGCGCGCGGCCGGCAGATGCTGGCCGCCGCGCGGGACCGGGGACGCCACGAGCCGCGCCTGGTGGGGCGCCGGGCCACGACGCCGAACGGCGCGCCGCGGTTCGCCGGGGAGATCGGCGCCTGGGCGCTGCCGTTGCCGACGATCGACGCGCAGATCGTGGGCCGGTCGGCCAGGGCGCTGGAGCGTTACGGTCCCGACTTCCGCTACCGCCACTACGCGGCCGTCCGCCGGCTGCCGATGGCGGTGGGCGGGGTCGCCGCGGTCGGCGCGCTGTTCGCGGCGGCCCAGGTGCCGCCCGCGCGGCGCTGGCTGTCGGGCCGGGTCAGGCCCGGGGACGGGCCGAGCGCGGAGAAGCGGGCGAAGAGCTGGTTCTCGGTGCGTTTCGTGGGCGAGGGCGGCGGCCGGCAGGTGTTCACGGAGGTCGCGGGCGGCGACCCCGGGTACGACGAGACGGCGAAGATGTTCGCCGAGGCGGCCCTCTGCCTCGCCTTCGACGACCTTCCGGCGACGGCCGGGCAGGTCACGACGGCCGTCGCGATGGGCGACGCGCTGATCGAGCGGCTGCGGGCGGCGGGGATCGTGTTCCGGGTGGCGAAGAGCAGATAGCGGCGGCTCAGCCCGGAATCAAGCGAAGAGCCGGTAGCGGCGGCTCAGCCGAGAATCAGCGGCAGCTTCTTGTCCAGCTCGCCCAGCTCGGCCCGTTCCGCGTCCGTCGGCGGGCGGCGTCCGGTGCCGACGAGCAGGGCGTCCGCGTCGCTGAACGAGGCGGGGAACGCGGCGCCGGCGATCTGCTCCAGCAGCGCGCGGGACCGGGCCAGTCCCGCGCTCGGCGGTGCCGCCGCGTCCGGGAGGTGGGCGATGAGGTCGAGATGGTGCAGCGTCCACTCCAGGACGTAGGCGCCGAGATAGTCCCCCGCAGTGAGGACCATGTCCTGGGTGCTCACCAGGGCGGCGGGGTCGGCGAGTTGGGCCGCGCGCCCGGCGGCGGAACCGACGTCGTCGAGGTGGAACTTGAGCAGGTGGGGTTCCTCGTAGGCGGCCGCGAGCCGGACGATGAGCGCGTCCAGCGGGTCGTCCCCCGTGGGCGCCTCGTCGGCGACGTGCCAGTAGGTCACGGCGTCGGCGGTGGGCTCGGTGTCGGCGGGGGTGACGAGGGTGATCAGGACGTCCTGCGCGTCGATCACCAGATGGCACACGAGGTCCCGCACCAGCCACCCGGCACAGCCGGACGGCTTCTCGAAGTCCTGGTCCGGCAGTTCCGCGACGGCCTTGCGCAGCGCCGCCCACGTCTGCGAGAAGAGATCCACCCTCGGCAAGCTAGTGCGCCGCCGAAGCGCCCCACAACCGAATTGCCGGGCGCGCCCTACAGCGGCCAGGTGGCGACCGTGTAGATCATCCCGCAGATCCAGGCGAGCCCCGCGAGCACGGCCAGGACGAGCGCGGCCATCACGGCCCGCTCGACGGGCCGGTTGGGGTCGGCGAGGGGCTTCGGGGAGCGCCGGCGGGGCATACGGTGCGTCGTCATGCGGCACAGCCTGCCGATCATGCCGACGCGCCACATCCGTACAGATACTCAGTTCACGTACTCAGGAGCCGAGTACGGCCTCCACGCGCGCGTGCGTCGCGGGATCGTCGGCGGCGATCAGCCGAGCAAGGGGGCCGATCTGCCAACCCGCGTGGTAGTCGAAGTACGGAGACGGTCCGGCCGCGTTGTGGGCGACCTTGGCGACGACTTCGGCGAGGCGGAACACGGCCTGCTCCTTCGGCGTGAGCCCCTCGCACGGGGTGCCGACTCGGACCCGCTCGAAGAACTCACGGCCTCGGTGCCACTCTTCGCGATCGCCCGCCATCCGCAGCACCGCCTCGATCTCCGGCGTCCGATGCGCTCCACGTGCCACCGCCTCCAGCACCCGGCCGGCCCAGCTCACCGGGTCGGCCTGGCGTTCGTAGACGGTACGGCCCCAGCTTCGCTCCGGATCGGCCGCCGCCCGTTCGGCCTGCGGGTTCCCTACCTGTGTCGCCTCCTTCAGCGCCCTCCGGCACAAGGCGTCCGCGCGCCGTGTCGTCTCCGGGAGGCGGTACTCCGGGGTCAGGGACAGGGTGTGGGCGCAGGCGTTGTCGAGGGTGACGCGGTGGCCGACGGAGACGAAGACCGGCTTGACGGAGTCGCGGGTGCGGACGGCTCGGCCGACCTCCTCGGTGTCCGCCAGGAGGGGGGTGGTGCTGCCGCGCGGGGCGGCGGGGTCGTCGTACGTGAAGGTGAAGGGGTTCTTCGCCACGCCGATCGTGGGGAGGTCCGTGAGGACGCCCAGGTGGCTGGCGAGGCCGAAGCGGCGGGGGTGGGCGAGGCCGTAGCCGTCGCAGACGATCAGGCCCGGCGGGCAGGGGAGGGCTTCCAGGGCGGCCAGGACCGTGGGGATCTCGCGGAAGGCGAGCAGGCCGGGGACGTACGGGAAGGAGACGCGGCCGACCGCCGTGGCCTCCGCGACGACCTCCAGGGTCGCCGCGTCCAGGACGACCGCCGCGGCCGCCACGACGTCCCGCTCGTCGTCGTAGGCCACGTCGACGCCGGTCACCCGGCCGGTCCCGGGTGGTGGACCGGGGTCGTCGAGCACCACTTTCGTCCGCAACTCGTCCTGCACGGCGCGGGCTTCGTCCTCGGTGGCGGGCCAGCCCGCGGGAATGCGTACGGTCGTCATGATGCCGACGAGCGTACGCACTCCCCTGCGGGCTCCGGTCAGCCTTTTCGGCCCAGCGCCTGCTTCAGCTGGGTCTTGTTCATGTCCGACCGGCCGCTGATGTTGCGCCGCTTGGCCTCCTCGTAGAGCTGGTCGTAGGTCGGGCCCTGCGCACCCTTGCCGGACCGCTGGCCGCCCCGCTTGCCGGACGACATGTCCTGCGTGGAGGTGCGGCTCGCGGTCTTGGACTCGCCGGAGCGGGCGCGTTCCTTGTTGACCGTGCGCGCGGCGATCTCCTCGGCCCGTCCGGTGCTCTCACCCCGGTCCTGGGCGCTCTTCTTGATGTGCTCGTACTGGCGTTCCCTCTTCGGGCTCGAACCGCGTGGCATGGGGGCTCTCCTTTCGCGCTCGGCGACCGGGTACCCCCATCCGCGCTCAGCTCTCCAGCCGGGCCACCCGCCCCTTCTCGCCGGCCGCCCAGCAGCCCAGGTCGGGGGTGCAGTCCACGGTGTCGTAGGAGCCCGTGTCGACCGTGCGCCAGGTGCGGCCGCCGTCGGTCGTGAGGTCGGTGCCGGTGGGGCCGACGGCGAGGGCCGCGGTGCGGCTGCGCGGGAGCCAGGCGACGCCGGAGCGGTAGGCGGGCGGGGGTGTGGCGGCGGGCTGCCAGCTGCGGCCGCCGTCGCCCGTCACCGCGCCCGCCTGTGGCGAGGCCTGGTCCGCTCGGTAGTCGCCGCCGACCGCGAGACCGTGCGTACGGTCGCGGAAGGCGAGGGCGAAGACGCCCTTGGCGGGGTCTCCGGCCGGGATCGGGGTGTCGGTGGCCGTCCAGGTCAGGCCGCGGTCGGAGGAGTGGAGCACGCGCGCGCGTGCCGCGCCTCCGGTGGCGAGCCAGACGTCCTTCGGACCGGAGGAGACCAGGCACTGGCCGCTCGCCGCGAACCCGGCCTCGCCCTCCAGCGCGGCCGGCATGCCGTCGCTCGGGAGCACGTTCCAGGAGCGGCCCCCGTCGTTCGTCGACAGGATGCGGAACTTCCCGTCCACTGGGTCGCTCATCGCCAGCCCGTGCTTGCGGTCGAGGAAGGTGAGGCAGTCGTAGAAGGCCCGCGCGTCGGTGTTGCGGAAGGACTCGGTCCAGGTGGCCCCGCCGTCCTCGGTGCGATACACCCGGGACGCCTCGCCCTCGCCGATCGCCAGGACAACGGCCCGCCGTGCGTCGAAGGCCTCGATGTCCCGGAACTGCAGTTCCTGCGCCCCGGGCGGCGATACGTTCCGCCAGGTCGCGCCGCCGTCCGTGGTGCGCAGCACGGTCCCCTGGGTGCCGGACACCCAGGCGGTCGTCCGGCTCACGGCGGACAGGCCCCGGAACCGTACGTCCGGAGTGCCGCTGTCCTTGAGCTCCCAGTGCGGCACCCGGTGCTCCGGTCCGTGCGCCTGCGCGGGTACGGCGGTCAGCGCGGCCAGCGCCGCCGCACAGGCCACCCCCGCGGCCATCCGGGTACCGGCTCGCATCGTGCGGCTCGTACGTCTCGTCCGTCGCGTGATTCCCAAGCGCCTCATGGCGGGCGAAGCTAGCCCACGCGCGCGTGAGGCGTCCAGATGGGGTCCTGGGCGTCGCAACTGCCCTTCGCGGCACGGCAGGTCGGCTGCGTCACTCCCGTGCATGAAACGCGGTGACCGAGGTCACTCGATTCCGGTGTGCACGGATGGGCCCGTTCCGACGTCTCTTCCATTGTCCGGGCCCGAACGCCCGGAGGTCGGTCCAGCCGTCTCAGCCGTCCGTCCAGCCGTCCGTTCAGTCGTCACAAGGGAGCAAGGCGTTGTCCACCGTCATCGAGCAGCCCGTAGAGGCCCGCCTCGTCGCCGCCGCGCCGCGGATGCCGAGCATTCCCGCCACCCTGCACTACGACCGGCGCGACCCGTTCGCCGTCCGGATGACCTTCCCGGCCCCGGCCACCCTGGAGGGCGTGGACGTCTGCTGGACGTTCTCGCGCGAACTCCTCACCGCGGGCATGACGGCCCCCGAGGGCCATGGCGACGTACGCGTGCGGCCGTACGGGTACGACCGCACCGTGCTGGAGTTCCACGCCCCCGAGGGCACCGCCGTCGTGCACGTCCGCTCGGGCGAGCTGCGACGTTTCCTGGAGGCCACGGCCGAGCTGGTGCCCGTCGGTCTGGAGCATCTCCAGCTCGACCTGGACCAGCAGCTGGCCGAACTGATGCGGGACGCCTGCTGACCTACCGCTGACGGCCCCCGCCCAGCAGCGCGTTGAGCTCGCCGTAGTCGAATCCACCGGCCAGCGACTCGTACGTGCCCGCGTCCAGCAGCTCCCGCGCGGCGCGGTGCACGAGGGCGTGCACGGCCATGGGGATGCTCGCGCCCGCGCTCACGCGCGCGACGCCGAGCGCCGCCAGGTCCGCGACCGGTGGGGCGCCGGGACCCACCATGATGTTCACAGGGCCGTCGACGCCGTCGACGAGCTCCTTCACGATCCCCGGGTCGACGGCCCCGGGGACGAAGATCCCGTCGGCGCCCGCGGCCCGGAAGGCGGCGGCCCGCTCCAGGGTGAGGTCCACTCCCCCGGCCCCGCGCAGGAACGTGTCGATCCGGGCGTTGACGAACAGCGGCACGTCCGCCGCGTCGGCGGCGGCGCGGGCGGCGGCGATCCGCTCGGCCTGCTCGGCGACGTCCCGCAGCGCTCCGGCGCCATCCCCGTACAGCGCGTCCTCGATGTTCACGCCGACCGCGCCCGCCGCGAGAACCGCGCGGATGGTCTCGGCGACTCCTTCCGGTTCCTCGGCGTAGCCGCTTTCGACGTCCGCGCTGACGGGGACGTCCACGGCGGCGGCGATGTCCGCGACGACACCCAGGGCCCGGTCCCGGTCCACCCGGTCGCCGTCCGCCGCACCGAGGCCCCACGCGAGCCCGGCGCTGGTCGTGGCGACGGCCGCGGCCCCGGCGTGCGCGACGATCCGGGCGCTCGCGGTGTCCCAGGCGTTGGGCAGGATCAGCGGGCGTCCGGGGACGTGCAGGGCGTGGAAGGCGAGGGCGCGGTCGCGGAGCGAGGTCTGCTTGGTCATGCGTTCACTCAAGCAGCGGGGGCAGGCCGGGGCTGGCAGGAAATCGACATCAACGTGACAACTGCCCGCCCCGCCCCGCCTCTGCCTGCCCCACCTCTCACGCTCCCGCGGGCGCGGCCGCGCGCGTCAGCGCAGCCCTCAGCTCCTCCCCCGCCTTCCGCGTCACCGGCCCCGCCGCCCCGCTCCGCTCGGCCAGTTCCGCCAGCCGCTCCTGGTAGCGACCGCGCTCGTCCCGGCTCACCAGGGTGCGCAGTTCGGCCGCGGCGGCCAGGGTGACGACGGCCGCGTCCCGGTCGGAGACCTCCGCGACCGGCACCGGGCCTTCGAGGATCCGCCGGGCCTCCGCGCGCAGCGCGTCCACGACGGCGACACGCTCCAGGGCGTACTCGACGGTCGGGAACACCCCGAGGGCCCGCCGCTTCTCCGCGCGGAGGTAACCGTCGGCGGCCAGCTGCTCCCGTACCGCGTCGAGCGTCACGCGCGCGTGCAGCGGCACCCAGCTGTGCCAGTGGTGCGGCCGGGACTCCCGTACGAGCTCCAGGAGCCCGTCGAGGACGGCGTCCCCGGTCTCGGAGTCCAGGTCGGCCGGGGTGGCGATGCCGTCGTCGTCGAGGAGGAGCCCACGCCGGGCCAGTTCGGTGAGGGCGCCGGCCCGCACGAGGTGATCGACGTGGCCGGTGTCGGTGAGTTCGTTGCGGGTGATGTCCCAGGCCAGCAGGTAGAGCCGGGCGGGCAGGGACAGCGAGCCGTCGGGCACGGGGCCTCCTCCAGATCGGGCTTCACATTAATTCGATTGACGGTCTCGACGCCGCTGCCTACCGTGGACAACGCTTCTGCTGCCGTCGATCGGAGAAGGACGTTGCTCCTCTGAGGTCATGAGACACCGCGTCACACACCTGAGGTGTGTGCGCCGCGTGCGACCTCGGCGTTCGAGCCGTCCTTGGGTGCAGGGCTTTTCTCATACCCCTCTTCTGCCCGCGGAGCCTCCCTGTGGTCGCAGGTGTTCTCGATACGCGTTTGCCCCTGACCGCACCGAGCAACCGCGAGGCCTGTATGTCCGCTGCCCTCACCTGTACCTCCCTTGCCTTCTCCTGGCCCGACGGCACCCCCGTCTTCGAGGACCTCGACATCGCCTTCGGCCCCGGCCGCACCGGCCTCGTCGGTGTCAACGGGTCCGGTAAATCCACCCTGTTGAAACTGATCGCGGGTGACCTCACCCCGGCCGACGGCACCGTGCGGGTCGCCGGCGAGATCGGCCATCTGCCGCAGAACGTCACGCTCGACACCACCCTGCGGGTCGACGAGGTGCTCGGCATCGCCGCCCAGCGGGCCGCACTGCACGCCATCGAGGCGGGCGACGTGTCCGAGGCCCACTTCGAGACCGTCGGCGACGACTGGGACGCGGAGGAACGCGCCCTGGCCACGCTCGGCGAACTCGGCCTCGGCCACATCGGGTTGGACCGCACGGTCGGCGAGGTGTCCGGCGGCGAGTCGGTGCTGCTGCGGCTGGCCGCACTGCTGCTGCGCCGCCCCGACGTACTGCTCCTGGACGAACCGACCAACAACCTCGACCTGTACGCCCGCAAGCGCCTGTACACGGCCGTCGCGTCCTGGTCCGGGGTCATGGTCATCGTCAGCCACGACCGTGAACTGCTCGAACTCGTCGACCAGATCGCCGATCTGCACGCCGGCGAGGTCACCTGGTACGGCGGCAACTTCTCCGCCTACGAGGAGTCCCTCGCCACCGAACAGGAGGCGGCGGAGCGGATGGTGCGGGTCGCCGAGGCCGATCTGAAACGGCAGAAGCGTGAACTCGTCGAGGCCCACTCCAAGTTGGCCCAGCGCACGCGGTACGCCAACAAGATGTACGAGAACAAACGAGAGCCCAGGGCGGTGATGAAACTGAAGAGGCGCTCGGCGCAGGTCTCCGCGGGCAAGCACCGCATCATGCACGAGGGGAAGCTCGCCGATGCCAAGGAGCGGCTCGACGAGGCGGTCGAGGCCGTACGGGACGACGACGTGATCCGCGTCGACCTGCCGTACACGGCCGTGCCGCCGGGCCGTGACGTGCTGACCCTCATGGATCTGGAGCTGGCCTACGGCGCGCGCGTGAAGGGCGGTTTCGACCTGCGCGGCCCCGAGCGGGTGGCGTTGATCGGCCGCAACGGCGCGGGCAAGACGACGCTGCTGCGGACGATCGCCGGGGAGCTCGCGCCGGTGTCGGGCGAGGCGCACGCGCAGGTGCCGCTGCGGTTCCTGCCCCAGCGGCTCGACGTCCTCGACGACGAGCTGTCGGTCGCCGAGAACGTGGCCCGGTTCGCGCCGGCCGCCACCAACAACCGGGTGCGGGCGCGACTGGCCCGCTTCCTGTTCCGGGGCTCCCGCGCCGACCAGAAGGCGGCGACGCTGTCCGGCGGCGAGCGCTTCCGGGCGGCCCTGGCGGCGCTCATGCTGGCCGAGCCGGCCCCGCAGCTGCTGATGCTGGACGAGCCGACGAACAACCTCGACATGGCGAGCGTGCGACAGCTGACGTCCGCGCTGGAGTCGTACGAGGGAGCGCTGATCGTGGCCAGCCACGACCTGCCGTTCCTGGAGTCGATCGGCATCACGCGGTGGCTGCTGCTGGACGGCGAACTCCGGGAGACGACGGCGGAGGCCGTCGCCGAGCTCGCCTAGGCAGAACCCGGCGCCGGCGGCCCCCACGGAGGTGGAGGTCGCCGGCGCCGTGGTTACTGCCGCGTATCTCAGGAGGGCCACAGCCTGGCAACGGGGGTTTTGTGTGCGCGGGCCCGCCCTGCATGATGGCGGACCGGCGCCGCTTTTTTCGGGGCGCCGCCACCTGCCGCCGTTACGGAGTTCCTCGTGCCCAGCAAGAAGGCCCTCATCCGCCGCCCCAGCCCGCGCCTCGCCGAAGGCCTGGTGACGCACATCGAGCGCGAGAAGGTCGACGTCGACCTGGCGGTCGAGCAGTGGGAGGCGTACGCCGAGGCCCTGCGCGCGCACGGCTGGGAGACGGTCGAGGTGGACCCGGCCGACGACTGCCCGGACTCCGTGTTCGTCGAGGACACGGTCGTCATGTACAAGAACGTCGCCCTGATCACCCGGCCCGGCGCCGAGTCGCGGCGCGACGAGACCGCCGGGGTCGAGGAGGCCGTGGCCTCGCTGGGCTGCTCGGTGAACTGGATCTGGGAGCCGGGCACCCTGGACGGCGGTGACGTCCTCAAGGTCGGCGACACCATCTACGTCGGCCGTGGCGGCCGTACCAACGCGGCGGGCGTGCAGCAGCTGCGGGCCGCCTTCGAACCGCTCGGCGCGCAGGTGGTCGCCGTACCGGTGAGCAAGGTGCTGCACCTGAAGTCGGCGGTCACGGCGCTGCCCGACGGCACGGTCATCGGAAACATCCCCAAGGTCGACCGCCCCTCCCTCTTCCCGCGCTTCCTGTCGGTGCCGGAGGAGGCCGGCGGTCACGTCGTGCTGCTCGGCGGTCACAAGCTGCTGATCTCGGCGAGCGCGCCCAAGACCATCGAGCTGCTGGCCGACCTCGGCCACGACCCGGTCGTGGTCGACATCAGCGAGTTCGAGAAGCTCGAGGGGTGTGTGACATGCCTCTCGGTCCGCGTGCGGGAGCTGTACGCCTGACGCGTGACCGGATCATCCGTTCAGCCCCGGGACCTGCGGTCCTGGGGCTTGCGCATATGCCCCGAAACACATTGGGAACACAGGCTGATCAGGGATCTTTACGTCACGCTTAACCTACGGCTTCGTAACCTACGGATTCGTAGCCTACGCTCTCGTAGGTTCCGGTATCCGCTCGCCGGTTACCCGACTCTCCCCGGCTCTGTTATGCGTCCCCCTGGAGTTCCCGTGACGATCACTTCCCCTCACCTCGGCAGCCCCGCCGTCTGGACCGACGCCAAGCTGCTGTACGCGCTGGAGGAAGTCGTCGAGACCGAGCTCAACCGGCACCTGAAGGTCGCCAAGGACTGGATGCCGCACGAGTACGTGCCGTGGAGCGACGCCCGCAACTTCCCCGGCTTCTTCGAGGACGGCCAGGCCTGGGACAAGGAGCAGTCCAAGGTCACCGAGATCGGCCGCATCGCGCTCGTGGTGAACCTCCTCACCGAGGACAACCTCCCCAGCTACCACCACGAGATCGCCTCCCTGTTCGGCCGCGACGGCGCCTGGGGCACCTGGGTGCACCGCTGGACCGCCGAGGAGGGCCGGCACGGCATCGTGATGCGCGACTACCTGCTCGCCTCGCGCGCGGTGGACCCGGACAAGCTGGAAGCGTTCCGCATGCAGCACATGTCGGAGGGCTTCGAGTCCGACAACCGCCACTCCATGCTGCACTCGGTCGCCTACGTCGCCTTCCAGGAACTCGCGACCCGCATCTCGCACCGCAACACCGGTCACCAGTCCGGCGACCCCGTCTGCGACCGCATGCTGGCGCGCATCGCGACCGACGAGAACCTCCACATGGTCTTCTACCGCAACCTCCTGAAGGCAGCGTTCGAGCTCGCGCCCGACCTGACCATGCAGGCGGTCCGGGACGTGGTCGTGAACTTCCGGATGCCCGGCCACGGCATGCCCGGCTTCGAGCGCTTCGCCGCGCAGATGGCCATCGGCGAGGTCTACAACATGCGCATCCACCACGACGACGTCCTCCAGCCGGTCCTGCGCCACCTGAAGGTCATGGAGATCGACGGCCTCGGCCCCGAGGGCCAGCAGGCCCAGGACGAGCTCGGCATGTTCATGGGCGGCCTGGACGCGGAGGCCCTGAAGTTCGACGAGAAGCTGGCGGCCCGCAAGGCGCGCATGGCGGCACGCGCGGCGGGCTGACCCCCAGCCGGGGTCCTGCCGATTTTCCGGTGCGGTCCGGCCCCGACCAGCGGCATCATGCCGCCATGCGAGAGAACACCAGGACGGAGCGGGCGGTCGGGTTCCTGCTCGGCCTCGTCGACGAGAAGATCGCCGTACGGGTCCGGGCCCGGACCGGCCTGCCGGAGCCCGAGAGCCCCGCGCAGGCCCGGGGCCGCCTCACGCGCGCGTGGAGCTGGGCCGGGAACCTGGAGGCCTCCGTCGCGCTGTGGATCATGGAGAACGACGACCCGCGGCTCAACGCCGTGGTGTGGCGGTACATCCCGACCGACGCGGGCCTGCGCCGCGCCATCGCGCGCGGGGTGCCGTTCGCACCCGGTCGCGTCGGTCCGATACCGGTCGACGCGACCTTGCCCGGGCAGGAGCCCGAGGTTCCCGAGGTCTACGTCCGTCTCGGCCTCGTCGGCGCCCTGCGCGAGGTCGGCAATTGGAGCGAGGGGCGCGCCGCCGCGTCCATGGTGCTCACCCGCGCGGACTGGGAGACGGTCGGTGCGGCGGACCGCGAACGCCCGCTGCCCGGTTACGCCCGCTGGGCGCTCGCCGTCCGCCCGGACTGCCCGCCCTCGGTGCGGGCCGGCTTCGGCGCGCACGCGAAGTTCACCCACCGGCTGCGCCAGGCGGGCGTGTTCGAGAACCCCGCCGACTACGTCGCCTCCGACGGCCCGGCGCTGCGTGTCCTCGAAGTGCTGTCCCTGGGGCAACTCCTGTTCCCGGCACGGCTGAAGGAGGCCGAGGACGCCCTGCGGCCCCTCGTCCAGGAGCACTTGGGCGACCGCGAGGACGCGTGGGCGGTGCTGGCGCAGCTGACGGAGACGTTCCACGGGAACGCCCCGGAACTGATCGTCACGGCGGGCGCCATCGCATAGTGGGGGGAGGGGGCGGGGCGGCTGGATTCGAACCAGCGTGCTTCAGTTTTGGAGACCGATGCGCCTGCCTCTGCGCTACGACCCCGCCCTTGGCGCCCGATCGTAATGCCTTGGCCCGATGTCAGTGGGTCCTGGTACCAATGAGCCACGGGGGAAACGCATTTCGGGGGGCAGGACATGGCGTACGGGGAGCGGGGGCGGCGTCCCCCTGTGGTCGACCTGGCCGACCGGCGGGCGCTGGAGGCGTACCGTCCGGCCGATCCGGAGGTCGTGGCTGAGGCGCGGCGGCTCAAGGAGGCCGCGCTGCTGGACTTCGGGCTGACGGAGTCCGCCGTGGCGTCCTGGCTGTACGCGAAGTGCCATCACCAGATCCCGACGACCGCGATCGACACGGCGGCCGTGGTGGCGTCCGGCGACGGCAGCTGTCTGCTGCTCTACAACCCGGGCTTCTTCACCGGCCTCGGCCTGGACGGCGTCAAGTTCGTCCTGTTCCACGAGGCACGCCATCTGGTGCACCGCCATCTGTTCGCCGACGAGGAGCTCCGGGACGACCCGGTCTTCGAGCTGGCCGCCGAGGTGTCCATCAACCATGTGGCGCTGATCCGGCTCGGCAGGACCGAACTCCCGCTGCTGGACGGCCGGCCGACGGGCATCGACCCGCGCAAGGTGTACGAGCACTACTGCGCGGACCTGACGGCGCACGGCCTGGAGCCCGTCCCGTACGAGACGTTCACCGAGACGGACATGCGGGTGTACGGCGAGCTGAAGCGCATGCACCGCCCACCGGTGCCGGAGCACCGCCTGTGCGTGCACATGCAGGGCGGCCTCGTCCCCGCCGACCAGGAGACCGTCGACGCGGTGACGTCGTCCGCGCTGCTCAACTCCCTGCTGGCGGCCCGGCGCGGGCACGCGGGCGCGGAGCGGGAGCTGCTCGACCTGATGGGCCGCACCGAGGACGGGAATGCGCGGGCCGCCCGGATCTGGGGAAACCTGGGCGCGGGCATGCTGCGCGGCGAGACCACGCGCACGCGTACGGTCGACTGGTGGCAGCGCTGGCTGGTCGACGTGCTCGGCTCCAAGCTGCGTGACGGTGAGCGGCTGGTCTACCCGAAGAAGCGGGGCGCGCTGCTCGCCGCCCTCGGCCAGGACCCGATGCTGGCGCGCCGCGGCCCGGTCCGGGACAAGGTGCTGGTCATCGCGTACGACACCTCGGGTTCGATGCCGCAGCACGTGATCGGCTGGCTCACCGAACTGGTGGGCCGCATCGACGGCGTGGAGGCGCACTGGCTGTCCTTCGACGCCGTGGTGATGCCCTTCCGGCCGGGCGAGCGGGTCTACGGCGGGGGCGGCACCAGCTTCCAGGCGGTCGCGGACTACGTGGAGGGGCGCACGGAGGTGAACGGACGTCGTTTCGACGTCAGTCCGGACGCTGTCGTGATGCTGACCGATGGATACGCGCCACCGATCACGCCCGCCGAGCCGGAGAAATGGATCTGGCTGATCACCGAGGGCGGCAGCGAGTGGCTCGAGACGCACACACCGGCGATGGACTGCCATCGCGTCACCACCGGATCGCGGTAAAGGCCCAGGGGATCACGGCACATGACCACGGACACACAGCAGTTGACGGTCTCGCGGCTCGAGTCCTTCATCGACGCGATGATCGACATGGGGCAGACGGGCCAGATCTTCGGCGAGCACGGCATCGGCAAGACGGCGACGTTCTTCTCGCACCTCGCCCGCGCCCACCCCGGCACGAGCCTGGTGTACGTCCCGGCGGCGAACCTGACGCCGGACGACCTGCTCGTCAACGCGCCGGTGCGCGATCCGCACACCGGTGAACTGGTGCTGCGCCAGCTGGTGATGAGCCAGTTGAAGCCGGGCACGCCGTTCGTGCTGCTCATCGACGACTCGTTGCAGGCGGGCGACACCATCCAGTCGCAGCTGATGCAGATCGCCTGCAACTGGACGCTGGGCGAGCACGATCTGCGGGCGCTCGGCTGCGTCGGCGTCTTCCTCACCGACAACGAGTCCTTGTCGGAGACCTCGTCCCGGCGCGGTGACCTGGCGCTCCTGGACCGTATGGTCACCATGCGGATCACGGCCAACGACACGTCGTGGCGCCGGCATCTGGCCGCCAAGTACCGCCCGTGGGACCTGCGTCCGGTGTTCTCGCTGTGGGCGTCCCTCTCCCCCGCCCTGCGGGAGCTGCTGTCGCCGCGCACGCTCGACCATGTCCTCGCCAACGCGAAGGAGGGCTTCCCGCTGCGCTGGGGCCTGCCGCTGGTCGACGGCGACCGGCTGCGCCTCGCCGAGCCGGGCCCGGACGGAAAGCCCGGGCAGAACCGGACACGGGAGATCCTGGACCGGATCGCCGAGGCGGTGGGCGTGGCCAACCCGTCCACGATTCCCGACCCGGTACGCCAGGTCGTGCGCGCGGCGCTGCGCAACCGCTGGACGGTGCTGCTCCAGGGCCCGCCCGGCTGCGGCAAGACGGAACTGGTGCGGGAGACGGTGCGGGCGGGCCTGGGCCGGGAGCCGCTGTACTTCTCGCTGCCGGTGACGAACGTCGAGGACCTGTGCGCGCCGATCCCGTCGGCCGACGGCACCCTCGACAACCTCCTCGCCGCGCACTTCACCGGTCCCGAGCCGAAGGCGATCGTGTGGGACGAGTACAACCGGCCCAAGGACAAGGCCGCGTTCGCCAAGCTCATGGAGATCACCCAGGAGTGGTCGCTGGCCGGGCGGCGGATCGAGAACCTGCGCGCCCAGATCGCGGTGCAGAACCCGCCGTACCACCTGGGCCGCAAGCTGCTGGTGTCGCGGAACAACATCGCGCAGGCGACGCGTTTCACGGCCTCCCTGGAGGTGGCGCCGGAGGACATCCCGGCCAACGAGTGGCTGCTGGCGCGCTACGGCGCGGACGCCGAGACGGTCCTGGAGTGGTGGAAGCACGACATCGACGACGACGGCCGCGCCTGGATCACCAAGCGCACCCTGGAGCGGCTGATCAAGCTGCACCGGCGCGGGCTGCCGCTGGAGATGGGCACGGTCTATCTCGGTGACGGCGAGTACGCGCCGGTGCCGCTCACCGCGCTCCTCGACCGCCTCAAGGGCCGCGAGGTCACCGGGCTGCGTGAGCTCGCCCGGGACGCCGACGCCTGGGAGGCGAGGCTGCGGCGGGCCGCCGAGCAGTCCGGGGAGGGCGGCAATGACAGTGACGTGGTCCACCAGATCCTCGCCAACGCGGAGCTGTCGCAGTTGAAGAAGCACCGCGCGGTGGTGGCCCGGCTGGTGGCGCTGCTGCCGGCCAAGCTGCGGGCGACGTATCTCGTGGGGGCGTCGGAGAAGCAGCAGCGGTTCTGGACGGAGGTGTTCATGGGGATGCGGAGACGGTAGGCGTCAGGCCTCGGGTGGGGCCGTGCGGTGCACGCTGCGCACGGCGGCCACGTCGGCCGGGACCGCCGGGCGCGGCACGTGCGCGCTGTGCGCCTCCAGGCGCCGTTTGACGCTCGCCGCGATGCCCTGGCCCAGCACGAAGCGGGTGGCCGTGACGGCGTGGGGCGCGGTGTCGAGGAGGCGGTGGGCCTCGCGGCTGCGCATGCCGGTGTGGGTGAGGACGAGGTGGGTGAGGCGGTGCCGTTCGGCCGACAGGGTGTCGGCGATGGTGCCGGCGGCGGCCAGGTCGATGTGGTTGTCCGCCGCGCCCAGTACGGCGGCCGCGCGCACCCGGCCGAGGTCCAGCAGGGTGACCCCGGTCGCCTTGGCGGCCGTCACCAGCCGGGCGGTGGCCCGCGGTCCGATGCCGTTGCTGGCGACGGCGAGCCGGGTGAGCCGCCCGTACGGGGCCCGCTCCAGCGCGTGGGCCAGCCGGTCGGCGCCCGTGTCGCCCAACCGGGCGGCGGACACGTACAGTTCGTCGACCGCCCCGGCGGCGACCACCGAGCCGAGCGCTTCCGCGCCCGCCTCACCCAGCGGATTGCCTCCGACGAAGAGCCGCTCGATGCGGCGCCCGTTGTCCGCGGCGGCGAGCAGCGCGTCGGCGAGGACCAGGGCGCCCCTCGCGTCGAGGCCGGTCTGGACGAGGTCGAGGGTGCGCAACGACCGCGCCGACTCGATGAGTTCGGCCGCGGCACGGCCCCCGCCGGAGCCGAGCGGGTTGCGTTTGAGCCACACCCCGGTGACGACCTGTGGCGAGGCGCGCAGCTGGTCGGCGATCCGGCAGGCACCGCCCGCGGTGATCCCGTTGCACCCGAGGTAGAGCGTCTCGACCTCGGCACTCGCCCCGGCCACCGCCTCGGCCCCGGTGTCACCCAGCCCGTCGGTCCCGAGCAGCAGATGCCGTACCGGAGTCGGGCCGTGGCCCAGCGCCTGGGCGACCAAGGATGCCCCCTCGGCGCCCAGTTCCTGCTTGCACAGGTCCAGGCGCCCGTCCGGCAGGGCCGTACCGGCCGGGAAGTCCAGCCGTTCGCCGGCAGGTCGCCCGGCCCTCAACCAGTCCAGCAGCGGGGCGAGTTCGGCGGCCGGGCGCGGTACGACGGACGGCACCCCGACGAAACCGCTCGTCTCCTCCGTCACCACTCCGCCTCCTGGTAGTCCTTGAGGAACACCCCGGCCAGGGGCTCCCCCGCCTCCCCGCGCACGATCGGGTCGTACACCCGGGCCGCCCCGTCCACGATGTCCAGCGGCGTCCGGAACCCGGCCTCGGCCATGCGGGCCTTCTTCGGTGCCGGGTTCTCATCGGTGATCCAGCCGGTGTCGACGGCACACATGTGCACGCCCTGGTCGGCGAGTTCGGCGGCGCTGGTACGGGTGAGCATGTTGAGGGCGGCCTTGGCCATGTTGGTGTGGGGATGCCCGGCCATCTTGTTGCGGACGGCGAAGCGTCCCTCGACTGCGGTCACGTTGACCACGTACCGGCGCGGCCGCGGCGAGGCCAGCAGCAGGGGCAGCAGCCGGTCGCACAGCAGGGCCGGGGCGAGGGCGTTGACGAGCTGGGTCTCCAGCACCTCGGCCGGATCGAGTGCGCCGAGCCGGGCCGACCAGGAGTTCTCCGGGGACGGATCGGGCAGCAGTCCGGCCTCGTCGGCCTCGCGCAGGGCGACGGGCAGGGACGCGGCACCGCTCTCCAGCATCCGCATCGGCGTGAACCCGGGTGCCTGCCGGGCCCCTTCGGGCAGGGCCTCGTACTCCCCGGCGGCGAGCAGCGCGTACGACTCCGGCGGTCTGCGGACCGTCTGGGCGGCGTTGTTGACGAGGATGTCCAACGGCCGCCCCTCCTGCCGCAACTCCTCGCACAGGCCGAGCACTTGACGGGGGTCGCGGAGGTCGACGGCGAGCACGGTCAGCCGGTCGAGCCACTTCCCGCTGCCGGGCTCGGCCCGGAAACGGCGCAGGGTGTCGTGCGGGAAGCGGGAGGTGACCAGCAGCTCGGCGCCGTCCCGCAGCATCATCAGGGCGAGTTGGAAGCCGATCTTCACCCGGCCGCCGGTGAGCAGGGCGCGGCGGCCGGTGAGGTCGGTGCTCAGGGCGCGGCGGGCGGTGTTGTCGGCGGCGCAGGAAGGGCAGAGCCGGTGGTAGAAGGAGTCGACCTCTCGATAGGGCGACTTGCAGACATAGCAGGTGCGGGGTTTGCGGAAGACTCCCGCGGTGCCCGGCAGGGCCAGCGGGGCGTCCTCGCGCCGCTCCGGGGCGCCCGTCGCGGTCGCGGCCATCGCCGCCGCGTCGGCGGCCGTCACCTCGGCACCCCGCGTCTTGCGGCGGCGCAGGCGTCCGTCGCGGGCGAAGGAGGCGGCGACCTGCTCGGCGCGCAGCCGCACCGGGTCGTCGACGGGCAGGGCGCGCAGCTTGCCCACGACCTGGTGGAAGGCGGCCAGTTCCGCCTCGCTGATCGCCTCGCCCATGTGCCGTCCCCGCCCCGTGTTCGCCGTACCGCGGTCCCGACCGGATTCGAACCGGCGTATCCGCCCTGACAAGGCGGCGAGTCTGCCTCTGCTCTACGGGACCCCGCGAACGCACCCGGACGGCCGGATTCGAACCGGCGTGATCGCCTGTGCAGGGCGGTGCGCCTGCCTCTGCGCTACGTCCGGATGCGCTCCCGGATCTTAGCCGCACTCCGATCGGCCGGTCGCACGGATTTACGGGACGCCCTGGCGGTGCAACGGTGCCCGCAGGGGGTGACACACCATGGCTCAGACCCATGAGTGGATGTTCTACGAGGTCATGTGGCGCGGCTGGGCGGGTCGGGACCGGGTCCCGTATCCCGTGCCCTGGTGGGCGCAGCAGGCCTTCCGGCGCTGGAGCGACGACTTCGACTCCGGCACGTACGACTCGAAGGAGGCGGCCTTCGCCTCCAACGCCCTGTACCGGTACTGGCACATGGTCGGCGTGAAGGACCATCGCCAGGAGTCACTGATCGGCCAGGCGGGCGAGATCGAGCCCGTCTACGACAAGTACAGCCTCTGCTTCTTCCTGCACGACCCGGCGACGGGCTCCCTGCGGCTGCCCCAACTCCCGGACGGGGGAAGGGTGGAGCAACGGATGGAGGCACCGCATCTTCCGGTCGTCCTGACGACGTTCCGCACGCCGGACGACGTGGAGTTCGTGCAGCGCACCTTCGCGACGACGGTCGGCACGAACCAACGGGACCTGGTGGTCACGCGGGTGACCGTCGGCAGCCCCACGGGGCAGCCACGCGAGGGCCTGTTGTGCGCGGCCGTACTGCCGGCCGGGCCGAGCGGCTTCCAGCGGCACGACCGCAACGGCCGCCAGATCACCGACCGGCGGCTGACGTATCTGCGTCATCTGCCGGACGAACAGCGGGTGGAGACCAACACGGGCTGGGGCCCGGTCTTCGACACCGCGCCCGAGCAGTACGGGTTCTACGGCAACCCGGACTTCTCCTTCGATCCGGACGGCTACCTCACCCGCAGCCCGTTCCACGACCTGGTCACCGGCGGCAAGCTCAACGGCGCCCTGGAGGCGCAGGACCAGGTGGCGGGGATGTGCAGCGCGGTGTTCGCCTGGCCGTTCCGGGTGGCGGAGAGCGAGGTCTTCGAGATCGACGTACGGCTGCCCGTCGACCTGTTCAGCGGCGCGGCCGACCTCGCGGAGCTGCGGGGCACACCGGTCGCCGAACTGGAGGACGCCAACCGGGAGTTCTGGACGTCGAAGATCCTCGGGCAGGGCGTGCAGCCGGGCCTGCCCCGCCCGGTGGCCCACCTCACGGACCTGTTCCGGCAGGCCCGCACCCAGCTGCTCGTCCTCTCCGACCACGGCGAGATCCACCCGGGCCCCACGGTCTACGACTCCTTCTGGATCCGGGACTCCTCCGTCGAGTCGACAGCGTGCACGCTGGTCGGCGACTCCACCCTGGCCGAACGGCAGTTGCGCACGCACTACCCGCTGAAGTTCAACCTCGGCACAGGCCGGATCGGGCCGTGCGCCGAGTACGGCTTCTACGGCGGCCCGCACGAGAAGGAGGACCGCGAGTGGGACAGCAACGGCCAAGCCCTGTGGGCGATCGGCCGTTTCGACCGCACGAGCGGGCAACAGGCCGCGTTCGGAGCCAAGTTGTACGTCCCCTATGTGCGGGACGCGGCGCGCTGGCTGCGCGAAAACCGCGACCAGTACGGCCTGCTGCACAGCGGATGGAGTGCCGAACACCTCGGCGATCGCGACAAGCCGCACTACTGGGACGACTTCTGGGCGCTGGCCGGGCTGTACGAGGCCGCGCGCCTCGCCGAGCGGATCGGGGCGCCGGAGACCGGTGAACTCTGGTCCGTCTTCGACGACTTGAAGAGGGCGACGGGCGACTCGATCCGCTGGGTGCTGGACGAGCAGCGTCGCCGTGGCGCCTGGGAGACGTACATCCCGACGGGGCCGGGCGATGTCGGACGACTCGACTCGACGATGATCGGCGCGGCCGCGTACTTCCATCCGCTGCGCCTGCACATGGGGAGCAAGCTGGGCGACGACATCGACCGGGCCGCCCGCTGCACGCTCGACACCATGTACGCGCACTTCGTCACCGGCGGCTACCGGCACGAGGCCGCCTGGCAGGCGTACGGGCCCTATCTGACGCTCCAGTTGGCGCACGCGTACCTGCTCGCCGGGGACCCGGAGCGGATGGACGCGCTGCTCGGCTGGACGGTCGCGGCGGGGTTCCCGAGCGTGGCGGAGCGCGCGGTGGCGTTGGGCGCGTGGAACGAGCAGCACGCGTTCCCGATCGCGTCCGACTTCCGCGAAGTCCCGTACAGCCGCTGGTACATGGGTGACATTCCGCACGGCTGGGCGGCGGCCGAGTATCTGCTGCTGATCCGCGACATCCTCTTCTTCGAGGCCGACGAGGACCACGACCCGCACCTGTACATCGCTCCAGGGGTACGGCCGCACTGGGTGCCCGGCGGTGAACCGGTCACCGTGGACGCGGCACCGACGCTCTTCGGCGCGCCCTTCGGCTACCGGCTCGCGCACGACCCGGTGGAGCGGAGGGTGACCGTGGACATCACACAGGCGCCGGAGGGGGTGAGGTTCGTCTACCCGTGCCGCTTCGGCGAGGTGCGGTCGGTGGAGGTGGACGGGCACGAGCTCGGCCGGACGGGCCAGGACGTGGGGGTGCCGGCGGGGACGCGGCGGTTCAGCGTGACGTACGCGTGATCCGGGCCTACGCCCTGCTCGGCGTGACGTACACGTGATCCGGGGCGTACGCCCTGCTCAGCGGGACGTACGACGGATCTCCAGCCTTTCCTTCTCCGACAGGCCGCCCCATACGCCGAAGCGCTCGTCGTTGTCGAGGGCGAACTCCAGACAGGCGGAGCGGATCGGGCACAGACCGCAGATCCGCTTCGCCTCCCGTACGGAGCTGCCCGGCTCGGGGAAGAAGAAGTCCCCGCCGGTCTGCGCGCACAGTGCCTCGTCCTGCCAGTCCAGATCGGGTGGCGTGATCGTTTCGATGAGCATGTGCAGGATCGTGCCGGGCGGCGCAAAACGTTCGATCAACGTGAGATATACGCCGCGCTCCCAGGCCTCCGGCCGCCCCGATCCTGCTCCGTCGTGGGCCGTGACGCACGGCGGCGCGCGGTATTGCGGGGCGATTGTCGGTGGGCGGTGCAAGACTCGGCAGTGCAGTGGAACGTGGCAGTGGAACGTGACCCCCTCGGAGGAGGGCAAGGATGCTCACCACCCGTTATGTCACCGGCGCACCGAACTGGGTCGATCTCGGCACCCCCGACATCGACGGCGCCGCTTCCTTCTACGGAGCGCTCTTCGGCTGGCGCTTCGAGCCCGGGCCGCCCGAGTCCGGCGGCTACGGCTTCTTCCAGCTGGACGGGAAGACCGTGGCGGGCGGCATGCAGACCAGCGCGGAGGACGGCCCGCCGTCCTGGACGGTGTACTTCCAGACTCCCGACGCGGACGCCACGGCGAAGGCCGCCGAGCAGGCGCACGGCAAGGTGCTGATGCAGCCCATGGACGTGATGGACCAGGGCCGGATGGCGATCCTCGCCGACAAGGCCGGCGTCCCCTTCGGCATCTGGCAGCCCGGCCGCCTCAAGGGCCTGGACGTGACCCAGGAGCCGGGCTCCCTGTGCTGGGTCGAGCTGTACACGGCGGATCAGCCGATGGCCGCGTGGTTCTACAACGCGGTGCTGGGCCTGGAGACGTACGGCGTCGACTTCCCGGGCGGCACGTACACGACGATCAACCCGGCCGGCGCGTCCGAGGACGCCATGTTCGGCGGCATCGTCCCGCTGGCCGACGACCCGACGGAGGCAGAGGGCGCCCCCTACTGGCTGCCGTACTTCGAGGTCACGGACGTGGACGCGGTGGCGTCCCAGGCGGAGGCGGGGGGCGGCCGGGTCCGGCTGCCGGCGACGGACATCCCGGGGGTGGGCCGGGTGGCTCGACTGGCCGATCCGTACGGGGCGCGGTTCGCGGTGATCAAGAGCGAACCTGCACAGGGTTGACCTGGCGGTACGGGAGCCGACTCGGCCCGTGCGCTGTGCCGCGAGGGGTTTCCGTCCACGGTGGGCGGCGTCGTGGCGGCCCGCTGCGACGCCCACTGCCGTGACCACTCGGGGCGTGAGCGTAGGGGGGCCCTGTCCGCCGATCACGCCCACGAGCCCGGCACGCCGATGACCCCAGGGACGGCCCGTCCCGACGAGCCCTAGGCGGACGCCCGCCGCACCAACGTCGTGGGCAGCACCACCCCGGACATCGCGTCCCCGGCCCCCTTCAGCAGCAGGCGGGCCATCAACCGGCCCATCTCCTCGATGTCCTGACGGATCGTCGTGAGCGGCGGGTCGGTCTGTTCCGCGATCGGCAGCATGTCGTCGAAGCCGATGACGGCGACGTCGTCGGGGGCGCGTCGGCCGTGCTCGCGCAGCACGCGCAGGGCCCCGGAGGCGGTCAGGTCGTTCGCGGCGAACACGGCGTCGACGTCAGGGCAGCGGTCGAGGAGTTCACGCATCGCCCGCTCGCCGCCGGCCGGCGTGAAGTCACCCTCGACGACGAGCCGTGCGTCGACGTCACCGATGACGTCCCGGTACCCCTCCAGCCGGTCCACCGCCGACGTCTGGTCGAGGGCGCCGGTGATGTGAGCGACCCGGCTGCGGCCGAGGCCGACGAGATGCCGTACGGCGTCCCTGGCGCCGCCGCGGTTGTCGCTGTCGACGTACACCACCTCCTCCCCCGTGCCGTCGCGCCAGCCGGGCCGGCCGCCGAACACGGTCGGGATGCCGGCCCGTTGGATCAGGCCGGGCAGCGGGTCGTCGAGGTGGAGGGAGAAGACGAGCGCCCCGTCGACATGGCCGCCGGCGAGATAGCGGCCGACGCGGGCGTGGTCGTCCCGGCCCTCGGTGAGCAGCAGGACGAGTTGGTTGTCGTGAGCCGTCAACTCCTTGCTGATACCGCGGAGTTGCAGCGCGAAGAAGGGATCGGCGAAGACCCGGGTCTCCGGTTCGGCGACGACCACGGCGATGGCGTCGTGCCGTCGCGTCACGAGGCTGCGGGCGGCCTGGTTGGGGACGTATCCCAACTCCTCCACGGCCCGCCGTACCCGCTCCACGAGCGGCTCCCTGACCCCGTCACCGCCGTTCACCACCCGGGACACGGTGGCCCGCGAGACCCCGGCCCGCGCGGCCACGGCCTCCAGCGTGGGACGCGGCGCTGTCTCACTCACTTCGGGGCCCTCCTCCTGGTTGCGGCCCAGGATAGCCCTGGTCGGGGGCGGGAGTGAGAGCGCTCTCGGGATGACGGTGAGGCGGTTGCGGCGGCGCGCGTGACGGCATCGGCCGCCCCCGTGCACCCTCAGTGCTCGTGCCCGGCCATGTGCTCGTGCGGCTCGTACCCGGGAATGGTCCCGTCCGTCTTCTTCACCAGGAACAATCCCACCATCCCCATGTCCGAGTGGCTCTGGACATGGCAGTGGTACATCCACGCGCCCGCTCCCACGCCCTCCCCCGCGATCACCTGGAAGCCGAAGGAGTCGGCCGGGCCCACGATCTTGTTGTCGATGACCTGGCTCGGGTCGTCGGGGCCGGTGAGCATGCCGGTGCGGTTGTCCGCCCAGCGGTGACCGTGCATATGGAAGGTGTGGTAGTACTCGCCGTGCGTGATCATCACGAACTCGACCCGGTCGCCCACGGTGGCCTCGAAGTCGGGCCCCGAGTGGGCCGGCTTGTTGTTGATGAGCATGTCGTTGAAGACGATCGTGTGGGTCGCGTCCGGGAGGATGTCGCCCTTGCGGCGGACGATCACCGGGCCGTACAGGCCTTTACGGATGCCACCCGTCCCGTGTTCCGTGCCGACCACGTGGTCGTGGTAGTGCCAGTAGCCCGCACTGCCCGCCCGCCACGTGCCGTCCTTGCGGCGGCCGGGGGCGTGGGTGCGCCACGTGTACGTGCGGGTGCCGCCCGGTTCGACGTCGCTCTTGTTCAACTTCGTGCCGTCGCTGGAGATTTCGTAGTCCAGTCCGTGGACGTGGAGGCTGGCCGTGACGTCCATCGTGTTCTCGAACTCGATGTGCAGGGTGTCGCCCTCGTTCAGTTCGATCAGCGGGCCCGGGACGGTCGCCTTGCCCTTCTCGAAGCCGTAGCCCATCTGCCCGTCGGCGAGCTTCTCGGCGTACAGCTTGATGTGCCGGACCTCCCCGCCCGCCGGAGCCGTCCTCGCCGGTGTGTCGGCACTCGCGGCCTCCGGCGCGACCGACAACGATGTCGCGACGGTCCCGGCGCCCACGACGGCCGCGCCGCCCAGCAGCATCCGCCTGTTGAACCCGCGTCTGTCCATGCGGAACTCCCCAGCCTGGTAAGGAATTGCAGAGAGGTACCTGTGATGAACCGGTGAGACGGTACCGGCCGTTCCGCTGTTTATCCACACTCAGGACAAAGTTGACCCCAACTCGGTCATAGGTATTGGCGAGGTGCGCAAAGACGTCTAGCTTCCTTGGCGCTGTCGCTGTGACCGAGGAGGTGCCCATGCACTTACGAGGGTTGAGCACGAGAAGACGGATCGGTGTGGCGGGCGTGACCGCCGGGGTCGTCGTGGCCGGGCTGCTGTCCGGTCCCGCCGCCACCGCGCGCCCGGCGCCCGAACCATCGCTGACAACGATGTCCATCAAGTCGCCGCCGGGCGGCGCGAACGTACGGGTGCTGCTCTTCTACGGTTCCGCCGCGGCCGGTGAGGAGTCGCCGGTCGTGAACGCCGGGATCGAGGCGATCGAGAAGATCGGGCTGTCCGGGCCGACGAACCAGCGGTTCAAGACCGTGGCCACCGACGACGCCTCGGTGTTCACCGACGAGACCGAGCTGGGGCGTTACAACGCGATCGTCTTCCTCACCGGGGGCGGCGACATCCTCGATCCCGAGCAGGAGGCGGGACTCGAGGCCTACATGGAGGCGGGCGGCGGGTTCGTCGGCATCCACGACGCCGCGCGCGCCGAGCCGTACTCGGACTGGTTCACCGGGCTCGTCGGCGCCCGGCCCGCCGCCGGTCCAAGCGCCGTACAACGGGCCGTCGTCGAGGTGGGCGACCGGCAGCATCCGGCGACCAAGGATCTGCCCGTGCAGTGGAAACGGCCGGATCAGTGGTTCAACTGGGCCAAGAACCCCTCGGGTTCCGTGCACACCGTGGCCCGCGTCCGCGAGTCGACGTATCAGCCCGGCGACGGGAAGAACGGCTGGGACCACCCGGTCAGTTGGTGCCGTGACTACGACGGCGGGCGTTCCTTCTACACCGGCATGGGCGGCACCGTCTCCTCGTACGACGAGACCGACTTCCGGGCCCATCTGCGCGGCGCGCTGATGTGGACGACCCGGCTCGTGCAGGCCGACTGCAAGGCCACCATCACCGGCAACTACAAGGCCGAGCGCCTCACCCAGCCCAACCAGCCGGGCCGGAACGACCAGATCGGCGAGCCGCACGGCCTGGTCACCGCGCCCGACGGACGGGTGCTCTACATCGGGCGGGGCGGCGCCGACTCCTCCCAGCCCGTCGTCACCGACTGGAACAACCCCGACGTCGGCAAGGGCAAGGGCGAGATCCACGTCTACGACCCGAAGGCCAAGAAGGTGACCCTCGCGGGCGCCCTGACCGTCTTCGGCAACAAGGGCGGCGGCGACGAGCTGGTGAAGGTCGAGGAGGGACTCCTCGGCATCGAGCTCGACCCGCGGTTCGAGGAGAACGGGTGGGTGTATCTGCACTACACCCCGCACTCGCAGATCAACCGCGAGACCAGGATGGCCGAGCGGCGCGTCTCCCGCTTCACGCTCGACCTCGCCACCAACAAGCTGGACCTGGGCAGTGAGAAGGTACTGCTCAAGTGGCCGGTGCAGATCCACAGTTGCTGCCACGCGGGCGGCGGGATGACCTGGGACTCCAAGGGCAACCTGTACATCGCGACCGGCGACAACAACTCCAGCCGCTTCAGCGACGGTTACTCGGGCAACAACCCGGAGCCGAACTACAAGGGCGTCTCCTTCGCCGACGCCCGCCGCACCGCCGGGAACACCCACAACCTCAACGGCAAGATCCTGCGCATCCACCCGGAGCCGGACGGGACGTACACCCTCCCTGCCGGGAACCTCTTCACCGGGCAGGAGACCGACGAGGGCGGCGGCAAGACGCGCGGCGAGATCTATGTGATGGGGGTCAGGAACCCGGCCCGCATCTTCGTCGACAAGAAGACCGACATTCTCTACGCGGGGTGGGTCGGGCCCGACGCCTCGGCGCCCTCCACCACCTGGGGCCCGGCGAAGTACGACACGTTCGCCGTCATCACCAAGGCGAGCAACCGGGGTTGGCCGTACTGCATGGGCAACAAGCAGCCCTACCGCGACCGCAACCTCCCCGACCCGACGAAGCCGCTGGGCTGGTACGACTGCGACCACCCCAAGAACGAGTCCCCGAACAACGACGGCCTCGTCAACCTCCCGCCGGTCACCGGCAACAACATCTGGTACTCGCCCCAGGGCGGCGCCCCGGACTTCCCGCGCGACGCGAACGGCATCCCGTCGTACAAGCAGGAGGAGTCCACGTATCTGCTGCCGTGGCTCAAGGGCGGCGGGCAGGCCGCGATGAACGGGCCGGTCTATCGCTACGACGCCACGAACGCGAGTGACGTGAAGTGGCCCTCGTACTGGGACGGCAAGTGGTTCGTCGGCGACTTCTACGACGCCGACCAGCCGCGGAACGCCGTCATCACCGACCCGAAGAACCAGGGTGAGGGTGGACTGCCCGTGCACTCCGAGTCGTTGAAGAAGATCGTCCCGATCGGCAACGACGGCATCAAGAACCTCATGGACTGGAAGTTCGGTCCGGACGGCTCGCTCTACGTCCTCGACTACGGCCGCGGGTTCTTCACCTCGGACGCCAAGTCGGCCCTGTGGCGGGTCACTTACACGGGCGGTGGTCCGACACCGGCCGCCGATCAGCTGGCCAGGGGGGCGGCGCAGTGAAACGGCAACGAAGAGTCCTCACCGCCCTGTTGGCGGCCGTGCTGATGGTGCTCGGTCTCCAAGCCGTACCGAGCACGGCACAGCCTGAGGAGGCGGCCGCCGCCCAGACGCTCACCTGGACCGCCGGCGACGACATCACCAAGTACACCTCGGCGCCGACGACCGCGGTGGCCGGTCAGGCGACGATCGTCTTCGAGAACAGTGCGGCAACCGGCAACACCACCGGCATGCCGCACACGCTGACCTTCGTGACGAGCGATCCCGAGTTCAACAGCGACGTCGCACTCAACATCCTGGCCAACCCGAACGACGACATGGGCGGCCGGCACACCGCCGAGGTCACGCTCACCCCGGGCCGCTACTTCTACCACTGCACGATCCCGGGCCACGGCTCGATGCAGGGCATCCTCGTGGTGACGGAGGGCGGCGGTTCGGACACCACTGCGCCGCAGACCTCCGCGCAGGTCACCGGGGCGCAGAACGCCCAGGGCGAGTACGTCGGTTCGGCGAGCGTTGCCATCACGGCCACGGACGAGGGCGGCTCCGGGGTCGACAGCGTCCAGTACGCGGTCGGCGACACGGGCGAGTGGCTGCCGTACACCACGCCGGTCGTCGTCGACCAGGTGGGCAGTCACAAGATCCGTTACCGGGCGCTCGACAAGGCGGGGAACGTCTCCGCCGAGAAGAGCGTGGAGTTCAAGGTCGTCCCGCCGGCCTCCGACGACACCACCCCGCCCGACACCTCGGCGACGGTGACCGGTGAACAGGGCGCCGACGGGGCGTACTTCGACATGGCGACGGTGACCGTGTCGGCCTCCGACACCGGCTCCGGCGTCAACGGCATCGAGTACGCCGTCGACAGCGGGGCCTGGCAGCCGTACACCGCCCCCGTGATGGTGCACCAGCTCGGCACCCACACCGTGCGCTACCGGGCCACCGACAAGGCGGGCAACACCGCCGCCGAGAAGAGCGTCCAGTTCAAGGTCGTCGCGACGCCCACGCCGGACACCACACCGCCGGTGACGGGCGTGACCGTCGAGGGCACCAAGAACTCGAACGGCGCCTACATCGGCAACGCCAAGGTGACGGTGAGCGCGACGGACGAGGGCGGTTCCGGAGTCGACCGGGTCGAGTACTCGATCGACGGCGGGCCGTACCTCGCGTACACCACCCCCGTGGTCGTCGACCGCGCGGGCACCCACACCCTCGCCTACCGGGCCACCGACAAGGCGGGCAACACCGCCGCCGCGCGCACGGTGACCTTCACCGTCGTCTCCAGCCAGGTGCCTGCTCCCAACTGCCCCGAGTTCGACGAGCGGTTGACGGTCATCGTCGGTGACGTCGACTCGGGCGTGCCCAACCGGCTGACCAACAACCGCTGCCGGATCAACGAGTTGATCGAGGACGAGAAGGAGTGGACGTCCCACGCGCTGTTCCTCAAGCACGTGAAGACGGTTCTGGACAAGCTCCTCAAGGAAGGCGTCGTCGACCAGCGCGAGTACAACGCGATCCAGAAGGCCGCCCGCCAGTCCGGGATCGGCAAGCCCGGGCAGACCGAGGGATACCGGAAGATCCTCGACGGCAGCGCCGAGTCGTTCGCCAAGTGGCAGCAGGTGGGCGGGGGTTCGTTCGGCCTCAACACCGACGGGTCCATCACCTCCGGGACCACCAAGAGCGGGCTCGGCATGCTGTGGTTCCCCGAGCGCAAGTACGGCGACTTCTCGCTCCGCCTCCAGTGGCGCGACGACGCCCCTGGCACCGGGAACGCCAACGCCGGGGTGTTCGTGCGGTTCCCGTGGGTCCACGACCACCCCGAGGAGTCCCGCCCGGAGTGGGTCGCCATCAAGTACGGGCACGAGGTGCAGGTCCTGGACCGGCCCGACGGCGACATGTACAAGACCGGGTCGATCTACGGGTTCGACCGCGTGGGCCTCGCCGGCGCGGGCGTGACGCAGAAGGGCACCTGGAACGACTACGAGATCCGGGTGGTCGACCAGCACTACTCGGTCTACCGCAACGGCGTGCTCATCAACGAGTTCGACAACACCGGCGGCCAGGAGTTCGTCCCGCCCCGCTCGGACGACCCGGGCACGGACGGCAGGCGGTTCGCCTCCGGCTACGTCGGACTCCAGGTGCACGGCACGACGGACGTCATCTCCTACCGGGACGTGCGGATCAAGGAGTTGTAGTCCCGTCCTGGGATCAGGGAGTTGTAGTCCCGTCTGGGATCAGGGAGTTGTCGTCCCGTCCTGGGATCAAGGAGTCGTCGTCCCGTCCTTTCGGGCTCTGCTCGGCTGTACCCGCTTGGGCTCCCCCGGCATCTTCGGATACTCGGGCGGGTACGGCAGATCACCGAGGCCGTGGTCGTGCTCGTCCCGGCGGGCCAGTTCCAGCAGGGGCTCCAGCGAGAAGGCGTGATCGTCCATGTCCGCGTGCACATCGCCGAGTTCGGCGAAGCGCGCGGGCATGGTCGCGAGATCGAAGTCCTGTGGATGCGCCACGCCCACCTCGTCCCAGCGCAGGGGGGCGGAGACGGGGGCGTGCGGTCGGGGTCGTACCGAATAGGCGGAGGCGATCGTGCGGTCCCTGGCGGTCTGGTTGTAGTCGATGAAGATGCGCTCGCCGCGCTCCTCCTTCCACCACTTGATCGTCACGTGGTCCGGCATCCGGCGTTCCATCTCCCGCCCGACCGCGATCGCGGCCCGCCGCACCTGGGTGAAGGTCCAGCGGGGTTCGATCGGCACGAAGACGTGCAGGCCACGGCCGCCGGACGTCTTGGGCCAGCCGCGCAGTCCCCCGAACTCCTCCAGTACGGACCGGAGTTCGCCGGCGGCGCGGACGGCGTCGTCGTAGTCGGTGCCGGGCTGGGGGTCGAGGTCGATGCGGAGTTCGTCGGGGCGGTCGACGTCGTCGCGCCGTACCGGCCACGGGTGGAAGGTGAGCGTGCCGAACTGGGCGGCCCACAGGACCGCGGCCTCCTCCGTGGGGCACATCTCGTCCGCGCTGCGGCCGCTCGGGAAGGTGATGTGGGCGGTCGGGATCCAGTCGGGCATGTTCTTCGGCGCCCGCTTCTGGAAGAAGTTCTCACCCGTCACGCCGTCGGGATAGCGCTCCAGGGTGGTGGGGCGGTCGCGCAGGGCGCGCAGGATGCCGGGGGCGACGGCGATGTAGTACCGGGCCAGGTCCAGCTTGGTGAAACCGCGCTCCGGGAAGAAGATCTTGTCCGGGCTGGACAGCCGTACGGTCCGCCCGCCCACTTCCAGCTCCACCGCGTCACCCATGCGAGCCACGGTAGGTCAGCCGTACAGTACGCGCATACCGGGCGAAATTCACCCGCGGCCAGCAAAATCGGAGCATGGATCTGCCGGTCATGCCCCCCGTGAAGCCCATGCTCGCCAAGTCGGTCGCGAAGATCCCGCCGGGCATGCAGTACGAGGCGAAGTGGGACGGGTTCCGCGCGATCGTGTTCCGGGACGGGACCGAGGTCGAGCTCGGCAGCCGCACCGGAAAGCCGCTGACCAGGTACTTCCCGGAACTGGTGGAGGCGCTCAGGGAGCGGGTGCCCGAGCGCTGTGTGCTGGACGGGGAGATCGTCATCGCCCGCGAGGGGCGGCTCGACTTCGACGCGCTCACCGAGCGCATCCACCCGGCCGACTCCCGGGTGCGGACCCTGGCCGAGCGCACTCCGGCGTCGTTCGTGGCCTTCGACCTGCTGGCGCTCGCCGACGAGTCGCTCCTCGACGTCCCGCTGACCGACCGGCGGGCCCTGCTGGCCACGGCCCTGTCCGGCGTGACCCCGCCGGTCCACCTCGCCCCGGCGACGACCGACATCGACGTCGCCCAGAACTGGTTCGAGCAGTACGAAGGGGCCGGTCTGGACGGTGTCATCGCCAAGCCGCTCGGCCTGCACTACCGCCAGGACGAGCGCGCGATGTTCAAGATCAAGCACGAACGGACCGCGGACGTGGTCGTCGCCGGCTACCGCCTCCACAAGAGCGGGCCCGTCGTCGGATCCCTGCTCCTGGGGCTGTACGACGAGCGGGGCGCCCTCCAGCACGTGGGTGTCTCGGCCGCCTTCACCATGAAACGGCGTGCGGAGCTGGTCGAGGAGCTGGAGCCACTGCGCATGGAGGACGCCACGGGGCATCCCTGGGCGGCCTGGTCGGACGAGACCGCGCACGAGACGGCACGGCTGCCGGGGGCGCCCAGCCGCTGGTCCGGCAAGAAGGACCTGTCCTGGGTACCGCTGCGGCCCGAGCGGGTCGCCGAGGTGGCGTACGACCACATGGAGAACGGGGCGCGCTTCCGGCACACGGCCCGCTTCCGGCGCTGGCGCCCGGACCGCACGCCGGAGAGCTGCACGTACGGGCAGCTGGAGGAGCCGGTGCGCTACGACCTGGACGAGATCCTCGGCACCGGGGACTGACTCAGGGCTTCATCAGCACCTTCACCGCGCCGTCCTGCTTGCGCTGGAACATCTCGTACGCGTGCGGCGCCTCGTCGAGCGGCACGCGGTGGGTGGCGAAGTCCTCGACGCCGAGCACGTCCTCGTCGGTCAGGTGCGGGAGGATCTCGTCGACCCAGCGGCGCACGTTGGCCTGGCCCATGCGGAGCTGGATCTGCTTGTCGAACAGGGTGAGCAGGGGCAGCGGGTCCGCCATGCCGCCGTAGACGCCGGACAGCGAGATGGTGCCGCCGCGGCGGACCAGGTCGATAGCGGTGTAGAGGGCGGCGAGCCGGTCGACGCTGAAGCGTTCCGCGAAGGGGCCGCTCAGCTTGCGCGGCAGCAGGGCCGCGGCGTTCTGGGCGAGGCGGGCGGCGGCGCTGCCGTGGGCCTCGGTGCCGACCGCGTCGATCACGGCGTCCGGGCCGCGGCCGGCGGTGCGGTCACGGATCGCGGTGACGAGTTCCTTCTCGCCGTCGAAGTCCCGCAGGTCGAAGACCTCTACGCCGCGCTGCCGGGCCCGGCGCAGCCGCTCGGTGACCAGGTCGACCCCGAACACCGTTCCCGCGCCGCGCAGTTGGGCGACGCGGCAGGCCATGTCGCCGATGGGCCCGAGGCCGAGCACGGCGACGCTGCCGCCCTCCGGGACGTCCGCGTAGGCGACCGCCTGCCAGGCGGTGGGCAGCACGTCGGAGAGGTAGACGAAGCGGTCGTCGGGCGGCCCCTCGGGCACCTTGATCGGGCCGAACTGGGCCTGCGGGACGCGCAGATACTCGGCCTGGGCGCCCGGCACGGACCCGTACAGCCGGGTGTAGCCGAAGAGCGCGGCGCCCATGCCCTCGCCGGTGACCTGGGTGGTCTCGCACTGGGTCGGCAGGGAGTTCTCGCACATCCAGCAGCTGCCGCAGGCGATCTGGAAGGGGACGACGACCCGGTCGCCCGCCTTGAGGTCGGGCACCCCGGCGCCGACCTCCTCGACGATGCCCATGGGCTCGTGACCGAGGATGTCGCCCGGTGTCATGAACGGGGTGAGCACCTCGTACAGATGCAGATCGGAGCCGCACAGTCCGCTGGAGGTGATGCGGATGACGGCGTCCGTCGGCTCCTGGATCTTCGGATCGGGCACGCTCTCCACTCGTACGTCCCGCTTGCCCTGCCAGGTCACTGCCTTCATGCAGATCCACTCCCTCTGCGCGTGCGGAGGCGCCCCGGGTACCCGGCCGGGCCCTGCCGAACCGCTCCGCAGCGCGTGCTGGGCCGCTCGGCGTAGCGACGGGCTCCCTCAGAGGTATTCACCCGGGCCGATCAAATCCGAGCGGGTATGGCCACCAATGAACAAATAAGCGCACAATCAGTGAAACGAGACTTGGGTGGCGACGGTGGGCATGGGACGACGGGCGCGCACGCGACGCGCCACTACGGCGGTGGCGCTCCTGGCCGCCGCGCTGACGGTTTCCCTGGCGGGGGGCTGCACGGGCACGAACGGGTCCGGCCCGTCGGACGACGGTCGGGCACCCGAACGGACGCACGGCGAGAGCCGGACCCCGGACCAGAGCCAGGAACCGTCGGAGAGCGGACTGGCCGGTGCGCCCGTGCTCGCCGTGAAGATCGACAACGCCCGGGCGGCCCGGCCGCACACGGGCACCGACTCCGCGGACATCGTCTACACCGAGCAGGTCGAGGGCGGCCTGAGCCGACTGATGGCGGTCTACGCGACCAAGCTCCCGAAGGTCGTCGGGCCGGTGCGCAGCGCCCGGGAGTCCGACCTGGAGCTGCTGCGTCAGTTCGACCACCCGACGCTCGCCTTCTCCGGCGCCCAGGGGAAGCTGATGCCGCTGATCAACAGGGCGCCGCTGAACTCGCAGACGCCCGACAAGACCTCCGGCGCCTTCTTCCGCGGCACCGACAAGGCCGCCCCGCACAACCTCTATCTCCGCCCGTCCCGGCTGCTGCCCGCCGCTCCCGGCGCGGAGGCCCTGACCACCGGCTTCACCTACGGCTCCGCCCCGTCCGGCGGCAGGAAGGACACCTCGGAGACCGTGCGCTACCCGGCGGCCACCTACTCCTTCACCTGGTCGTCGAGCCGGGACCGCTATCTGGTCTCGATGGACGGCACCGCGGCGGTGACGACCGGGGGCAAGCGGCTCGCCCCGGCGACGGTCGTGGTGCAGTACGTCAAGATCCGCAAGTCCCGCTTCCACGACTTCCTCGGCAACAACACGCCGTACACGGAGACCGTGGGCTCGGGGAAGGCGAAGGTGCTGCGCGGCGGGAAGGCGTACGCCGCCCGCTGGGAGCGCGACCGGGCGACGGACGGCACGACGTTCACGACGAGCGACGGCGGCCCGGTGAACTTCGCCAAGGGTCAGGTGTGGGTGTTGTTCGTGAAGGCCTGACGCTGTTCGGCTGGGGGTTCCGCCGGGTTGCGGAGCCCCTCGGCCGCGTCCGCGACCCGCTGGATCAGCTCGAAGAAGACGGACTGCTCGGCGGCGGAGAGCGGGGCGAGGAAGACCTGGTTCATGCGGGCCGTACGGACGGTCAGCTTGCGGTGGGTGCGCAGCCCGTCGTCGGTGAGGCGCAGCAGGAAGCGGCGGCCGTCCTGCGGGTCGCGCACCTTGTCGAGCAGCCCGCGGCGGCCGAGCCGGCTGATCACCTCGGCGATGGTCGACCGGTCGAGCCCTACCCGCTCCCCCACCGTGCGCTGGTCCAGGCCGGGCTCGGCGACGAGCGCGTTGAGGACCGCGAACTGCGGTGAGGTGATCTCCTCCGAGACCATCGTGTTCCACAGCAGGTAGTGCGCCTGTTGGAGGCGGCGGGCCAGGTGCCCGGGGTGGGTGGTGAGGTCCACCGCAGCCATGTGCGCTCCCGAGAGTCGGATTCGTACGTGCACTGAACAATACCGGGCGTCATCGTGACTGTCTCCAGGTCGGCCCGGCACGAGCAACCACCACTTTTCCCCAGGTCTTGACGCGATCCCCGTCCGATGGCAGCGTGAAAGAAACTTCACCGAAATAGTCAGTGCCCTGAGTAATCGGCGCCGTCAAAGCCCCCGGGATTCCCCATGACTCTCACCCAGCACGACATCGACCAGGAGATCGCGGCCGAACACGCCGCCTACGAGAAGCGCCTCGCCGACGGCGCCCCCGTGGAGCACCAGCCGCGCCGCGACTACGCCCCGTACCGCTCCTCGGTCCTGCGCCACCCGAAGCAGCCGCCGGTCACCATCGACGTGTCCCAGGACCCGGAGCTGGTCGAGCTGCACTCCCCCGCCTTCGGGGAGCGGGACATCACCGAGATCGACAACGACCTCACCCGGCAGCACAACGGCGAGCCGATCGGCGAGCGCATCACCGTCTCCGGGCGGCTCCTCGACCGTGACGGCCGTCCGATCCGCGGTCAGCTCGTCGAGATCTGGCAGGCCAACTCGGCGGGCCGGTACGCCCATCAGCGCGAACAGCACGACGCCCCGCTCGACCCGAACTTCACCGGCGTCGGCCGTACCCTGACCGACGCCGACGGCCAGTACCACTTCACGACCGTCCAGCCGGGCCCGTACCCGTGGCGCCAGCACCTCAACGCCTGGCGCCCCGCCCACATCCACTTCTCGCTCTTCGGCACCGCGTTCACCCAGCGGCTCGTGACGCAGATGTACTTCCCGGCCGACCCGCTGTTCCCGTACGACCCGATCATCCAGTCGGTGACCGACGACGCGGCCCGCCAGCGCCTCGTCGCGACGTACGACCACAACCTGTCGGTGCCGGAGTTCTCGATGGGCTACCACTGGGACATCGTGCTCGACGGACCGCACGCCACCTGGATCGAAGAGGGACGCTGACCTGCCATGACGAAGATCGACACCAGCCGTCCGGAGACGGTCCTGCCGACCCCCTCGCACACCGTCGGCCCCTTCTACGGCCACGCCCTGCCCTTCCCGGGCGGCGAGGACATCGCCCCGATAGGCCACCCGGACACGATCGCCGTGCACGGCTACGTCTACGACGGCGCGGGCAACCCGCTGCCGGACGCGTTCGTGGAGCTGTGGGGTCCGGACCCGGACGGCAACATCCCGCGGGTCGACGGCTCGATGCGGCGTGACGGGGCCAGCGGCGGATTCATGGGGCGCACCGGTGTGGAGTTCACCGGCTGGGGCCGCAGCCAGACGGACGCCAGCGGTCACTGGTCCGCGCGGACACTGCGCCCGGGGGCGCGCGGACAGAGCGCGCCGTACCTCAGCGTCTGCGTCTTCGCGCGCGGTCTGCTGGTGCACCTGTTCACCCGCATCTACCTGCCGGGCGACGACGCGGCGCTCGCCGCCGACCCGCTGCTGTCCCGGGTGGACGAGGCGCGCCGGGGCACGCTGATCGCGACGGACGGCGGCCACGGCACCTACCGTTTCGACATCCGCCTTCAGGGCGAAGGCGAGACGGTCTTCCTGGAGTTCCAGTGACATCTGCCCCGGAGTCGGACACCGGCCTGCTCGCCCCCGGGTGGGCCGGTTCCCCCGCCGCGTCCGCGACGAGCGACACCGCGTATCTGCGGGCGCTGCTCGACGCGGAGGCCGCGCTGACCCGCGCCCAGGCGGTGCTGGGCCTCGCCCCCGAGGCTGCGGCAACCGCGGTCACCGCGGCCGCCGGGTCGGACGGCTTCGACGTCCGGGACCTCGCGGTGCGGGCGCGGGCCGGCGGCAATCCGGTGATCCCGCTGGTCGCCGACCTGACGAAGGCGGTGGGGGCGGAGTACGGCCCGTACGTCCACCGGGGCGCGACCAGCCAGGACATCCTGGACACGGCGACGATGCTGGTCGCCGTGCGCACCCTCGACCTGGTCCGCGTCGACCTCGCGCGGACGGAGGCGGCACTGGCCCGGCTGGCCGCCGACCACCGGGACACGGCCATGCCGGGGCGCACCCTCACCCAGCACGCGGTCCCGACGACCTTCGGCCTGAAGGCCACCGGCTGGCGCTCCCTGGTCCTGGACGCGCGAGACCGGGTGACGTCCGTACGGAACACGCTCCCCGTCCAACTCGGCGGCGCGGCCGGGACATTGGCCGCCTTCACCGCCTACGGCGCGCAGGACCCTACCGCGCTCGTGGCGGCGTACGCGCGCGAACTCGGCCTGCGCGAACCCGACCTGCCCTGGCACACCCTGCGCACCCCGATCGCCGATCTCGCGGGGTGTCTGGCCTTCGCGGCCGGGGCTCTCGGCAAGATCGCCACGGATGTGCTGACGCTGGCCCGCACCGAGATCGCCGAGCTGGCGGAGGGCAGCGGCGGCGGCTCGTCGGCCATGCCGCACAAGGCGAATCCCGTACGGTCCACCCTCATCGCCGCTGCCGCGCGGCGGGCGCCGCAGCTGGCCGCGACGCTGTACGGCTCGCTGGCCGCCGAGGACGAGCGGCCGGCCGGCGCCTGGCACGCCGAGTGGGAGCCGCTGCGGGACCTGCTGAGGCTGGTCGGCGGTGCGGCCCGCGACGCCGCCGAACTCACCGAGGGGCTGCGGGTGAACGCGGACGCCATGCGCGCCCACCTGGATCTCACCCACGGGTTGATCGTCTCCGAGCGGCTCTCCGCCGACCTGGCCCCCGTCCTTGGCCGGGCCCGCGCGAAGGCGCTGCTGACCGAGCTCGCGCAGCGCACCTACGCCGAGGGGCGCTCCCTTGCGGAACTCCTGGCGGAGCAGCCGGAGTTGGAGAAGGCCGTCGACCTCGACCCCGCCCACTACACCGGCGCCGCCGGAACCCTCACCGACCGTGCTCTGGAGCGACGTTGACCGGCAAACTCCTCAACTACCACACCGAAGGCCCCACTTCGGCGGCCCCGCTGCTGCTGGGCCCCTCGCTCGGCACCTCGTACGCCCTGTGGGACAAGGTCGCGCCCGAGCTGTCGATCACCCATCGGGTGGTCCGCTGGGATCTTCCCGGGCACGGCGGGAGCGCGGCCGACCTGATCGGCCCCGGCGCCGGCGTCGCCGACCTCGCCGGCCTGGTGCTCGCGCTCGCCGACTCGCTCGGCATCGAGCGGTTCGCCTACGCGGGGGTGTCGCTGGGCGGCGCGGTGGGCCTCCATTTGGCCGTCCACCACCCGGAGCGGCTGTCCTCGCTGGCCGTGATCTGTTCCTCGGCCCACTTCAACGGGGCGAAGCCCTGGGAGGAGCGGGCCGCGCGGGTGCGCGCCGAGGGCCTTGACTGGCTCGTGGAGAGCGCGGACGCCCGCTGGTTCACGCCCGGTTTCACGGTGCCCCGGCTGGTCCAGGACCAGCGGGACGCCGACCCCGAGGCCTACGCCGCCTGCTGCGACGCGCTCGCCGCGTTCGACCTGCGGGAGCGGCTGCCGGAGATCGCCGCGCCGACGCTGCTCGTGGCCGGCCGGGACGATCAGGCGACGCCGCCCCCGCATCTGCGGGAGATCGCCGACGCGGTGCCCCGTGCCACGCTCGTGGAGCTCCCGGGTGCCGCGCACCTGGCCCCCGCGCAATGCCCGGAGGCCGTCCTGACGGCCCTGCGCGCACACCTCGACGGCGGGGCCAAGCGCGGCATGGAGGTACGGCGCGAGGTGCTCGGCGACGCCCACGTGGACCGGGCGCAGGCCCGGCAGACCGCGTTCACCGCCCGCTACCAGGACTTCATCTCGCGCTACGCCTGGGGCGAGATCTGGACCGACCCGACGCTCAGCCGCCGCGAACGCAGCATGATCACACTCACCGCGCTGGTCGCGCACGGTCACTACGACGAGCTGGCCATGCATGTGCGGGCGGCCCGGCGCAACGGGCTGACGCCGGACGAGATCGGGGCCGTGCTGTTGCAGACGGCCGTGTACTGCGGGGTTCCGGCGGCGAACTCGGCGTTCGCGGCGGCCCAGCGGGTGCTGGCGGAGGACGGCGAAGACTGACCCTGCTGGTCGTACCCTCGCCGGTATCTGCCACATGCCTCCGCCGTGCGCCTACGGTGGAGGCATGTCGACTGTTCTGATCACCGGCGCCACCTCGGGCCTCGGCCGCTACGTCGCCTTCGAGCTGGTCCGCTCCGGGCATGTGGTCCTCGCCCACGGCCGCGACCCGGGCCGTACCGAGCGACTGGTCGAGGAGCTCCGCACGGAGGGCGACGCCGAGGCGTTCGTCGCCGACCTGTCCTCGCTGGCGCAGGTGCGTGAGCTGGGCGCGCATGTCGCCGGGGCGCATCCCGACCTGGACGTGCTGATCAACAACGCGGGGGCGGGCGCCGGTGCACGCGGCGCGGCCCGCGAGCTGAGCGCCGACGGTCACGAACTGCGGCTCGCCGTCAACTACTTGGCGCCGGTGACCCTGACCCGCGCCCTCCTGCCGACGCTGCGCGCCAACACCCCGGCCCGGATCGTCAACGTGGGTTCGGTCGGCCAGGACCCGGTCGACTTCGACGACATCGAGTTCCGGCGCGGCTACGAGGGCTTCGCGGCGTACCGCCGCTCCAAGTTCGCCCTGGCGGCCCATACGTTCGCCCTGGCCGAGGAGTTGGCGGACACGGGCGTCGCGGTGAACGTCCTGCACCCGGCCACGTTCATGGACACGGCGATGGTCCGCGAGGGCGGCGTCGAGCCCTGGAGCACGGTGGCGGACGGCGCCCCGGGCGTACTGGCCCTGGCCACCCAGGAGTTGGGCACGGGTGGCTACTTCGACGGCACGAGCAGGGCGCGGGCGCACGAGGCGACGTACGACCGTGAGGTGCAGAAGCGGCTGGCGGCGGTGACCGATCAGCTGCTCACCCTGTGACCTACCGCAGTCCCCGTCCCGTCTCCAGGACCTCCCGCGCCTGCGCCACCAACCCGTCCGCCCCGCAGGACCGGGCCAGCGCCAACCCTCGCTGGATCTCCGCCACCGACCGCGCGGCGATCCCGTACTCCACCCGGGCAGCGGCGTGTTCGTACTGGCAGGGCGAGGCTTCCAGGTAGGTCACCGCCTGCGACAGCAGCCGCACCGCCCGCTGCCCCGTCTCCAGCGCGGCGGCGCACCGCAACGCCTCACCGATGGCGGTGTCGGTGCCGAACCGCTCGGCCCGGCGCCGCGCGTCCGTGGCGAGCTGGGCGGCGCGGGCCGGGTCCTGGCCGGCCAGGGCGCGGGCGAGGTCGAGGGCCCAGGGCACCATCACCGGGTTGTGGTGGCCGCGGGTCGCCGCCGCCTTCTCCGCGGCCTCCAGTTCGTTGATGCCGTCCTGGGTGCGGCCCACGGCCAGCAGCAGCCGCCCCCGTACCGAGCGCGGGTCGGGCAGCACGATCGTCGACGGGTAGGGCGGTGAGAAGCCGTACTGCTCGGCGATCTCCCAGGCCTCGTCGACATGCCCACGGGCGAGCAGCGTGTCGACGAGATTGCAGGTCGCCGACCAGTACAGCGGCAGGCCGCGGGCGACGCGGTCGGCGATGCGCAGCGACTCGCGCAGTGACTCCTCGGCCTCCCTGAGGCGGCCGCGCCTGCGGTGGTTGAAGCCGAGGAAGGCGTGGGCGAGGGCGAGGTGGCCGCCGCTCCAGCCGGCGGACTCGTAGGTGCGCAGGGCGTCGGTGAACATGCTCTCGGCGCGGTCGAGCCGGTCGGTGTAGGTGTAGGAGCTGGCCAGCATCATCAGGATCTCCAGGCCCCACTCGGTGTCGGTCCAGCCGAGTCCGGGTGCCAGGCGGCCGTTGACGAGGGCACGGTCGCTGAGTTCGACGACGACCTCGGCGTTCTCACCGTGGGTCATGGCGTCGAAGCCGCGCAGGATGAGCAGCGCCCGCTCGGAGTTGTCCCGGCCGGTGCACCTGGAGGCGAGCTCGGCGAGCCGCTCGGAGCGGCCCGGGGGAGCCGGCCTCGCCCGCGTGGATGCCCTCCCACATGTACTGCACGGCCTGGAGCCGGAGTCGGGACGGTCCGGGTTCGTGCCGGGCGGCCTCCGCCTCGACCGTGCGGACGGCGTCGTCCAGCTGGTCGTTGTGGATCAGGGCCTGGGAGAGGCGGACGACGGCGTCGACGCGGTCGGCGCCGTCGAGGCCCGGCATGGCGAGCGCGGACTGGAGGTGGTCGACGGTGGTGGCGGGTGCGGTCAGGAGGGTGGCGCAGCCCAGTTCGTAGAGCACGCGCGCGTGGGCCTCCGGCCGGGGCGGTTCCAGCAGGGCCCGCTCCAGGCAGCGGCGGGCCGCGTCGGGCGCGCCGACGGCGAGGTGTTCGCGGGCGGCCTCGCGGAGCTGCTCGACGAGTTCCTCGTCGTCGTCCGGGTGGACCTGGAGGAGATGCCGGGAGGCCATCGCCGCACCGAGCCCGGAGTCGGTGACGACGCGGGCGGCGATGCCGTGCATCGCGGTGCACAGGGCGGGCGGGATGGAGTTGTAGACGGCGCTGGCGATGAGCGGGTGGACGAACTCCAGGTCGCCGTCGCCGGTCGGGGCGGCGGCGGGGTCGGGTTCGGTCAGGATGCGGGCGCTGCGCAGGAGTTCGGCGCAGCGCACCGCGTCCTCGGTGCTCATGGTGGCGAGCTGGGCGACGAGGCCGACGGAGATGCCGGTGCCGAGGATGGCGGCGGCCCAGGCGAACCGGGTGGCCTCGATGCCGAGGCCTTCGAGGCGGGCGACGAGGCCGCTGCCGCGGGCGGAGCGGTTGAGGGCGCGCAGTTCGGGGGCCTGGGCCTCGACCGGTTCGAGTTCGCTGTCCTGGACCTTGGCGAGGAGTTCGACGGTCTCGTAGGGGTTGCCGCCGGTGACGGCCCACACCTCGCGGCAGAACGGGGCGTCGGCGTGCTCGCCCAGGGTGGCGCGGGTCAGGCGGGCGGTGGCGTCCGGGGTCAGCGCGCTGAGCGTGGCGACGGGGGCGTCCGCGGCGGTGGCGACGGCGTCCAGGTGGCGGGCGCTCTCGCCGCCGACGTCTCCGGGGCGGCGGGCCACCACGACCAGGACGGACAGGTCGTCGAGGCGCTCGACGAACGCGGCGAGCCAGCGCAGCGTCTCCTGGTCGGCCCAGTGGGCGTCGTCGACGAGGAGCACCAGCGGCCAGTCCCGGCGGGCGAGGCGGCGTACGGCGGCCACGAGGCCGTCGTTGACGCCCTGCGGGTCGGCGTTGCGCTCACCGGGCTCGGTCAGGCCGAGGGCGGGGCCGGCGATGTCGTACCAGTCGCCGAGGTACTCGCGCGCCTCCTCCGGCATCAGGGACACCAGGGCGGGCTGGAGCAGCTGCCGCAGCACGTTGAAGGGGACGGACCTGAGGGTCTCGCCGCCGCGGGCGGACCAGACGGCGCAGCCACGTGCTTCCGCCATCCGTCGTGCCTCGGCGAGCAGCGCGGTCTTGCCGAGTCCGGCCTCGCCCCGGAACACCAGGACGCTGCCCGAGGACGAGCGGTCCGCGCGCAGGGTGTCGATCGCCCGCTCGACGGCGGCGACCTCCTCGTCGCGCTCCCACAGGGCGGCCGAGGCGGCCTGTGCGGGCCGTGCCTCCGTCATCCCGTTACCTCCCCAAGTCGCCCGAACGACGTACGGAACTCGAGCGTAGCCGTCCGATCGGCCCGGTGGAGGGCGGTCCGGGCAGCTGTTCCCTCGACGGGTGACAGCGGGTGCGCGCGGGCGACGCGAAGCGCCCGCGGCCAGCACCTCGGGGACGTCGGAACCGTCAACTCACCGCGGATACGGCGCCGCAGGAGTCGGAGGCGCGGAAGATCGAGCAGATCCGCACCCACCCTCTCATCCGACTTTCACCGACGCCTCATACGGTGGGGGCATGACGCAGGTGACTCCTCCCGGTTGGTATCCCGATCCCGGGCAGACAAGTGACGGTCCCGCCACCGAGCGCTGGTGGGACGGCAGGGCATGGACCGACCAGACGCGCCCCGCGGGGTCGGCCGCCGCGTGGGGTCCTCCGGCGCAGGTCCACGACGCGGGGACGTATCCGGCGTACCCGATGTATCCCGCCCAGCCGCCGGCCGGCGGGCGGCGCGGGCTGCGGACGGGCATAGCCGTCGCGGTCGCCGTCGCGGTCCTGGCCAGCATCGGCGTGGGCGTGTGGGCGCTGACCAGTGACGACGGCGGGGGTGGCGGCACCGCCGACTCCCAGCAGGGGCCCGGCGGCACCGGTGGTCCCGGCGGCCAGGGTGGTCCCGGTGGCCAGGACGGCGGGCAGGGCGGCAACGGCGGCTCCGGAGGCTCCGGAGGCGCGTCGCCCTCGCCGCAGGAGTCGGAGGCGCCGAAGATCGACAGCGGTTCGGTGTCCGACTCGATCAGCGGGATCAGCATCCCGATCCCGGACGGCTGGTACGGCCAGGAGATCCAGGTCGGCGCGTCGGTCACGTCCGACGACTCCTACCAGTGCCCCGGCGAGACGTCCAAAACGTGCACGAAGGGCGGCGCCTACTCCGCGCCCGCGACCGTGTTCGGCCACCAGGACAAGACCGCGGAGGCGGTCGCCAAGGCCGACATCAAGGCCAACGCCGACGAGTCCTACGGCGGCAAGACCTACGGCTCGATCACCTCCCACGACGTGCTCGCCTCCCGGGCGGTCACCGTCGCCGGGCAGAAGGGCTACCTGGTCCGCTGGAAGGCGGTCACCAGCAAGGGCGCCGACGGTTACGTCGAGTCGCTCGCCTTCCCCTCCCCCGTGAACGCGCAGCAGATCGTCGTCGTGCGCTTCGGCGTCGACGTCGGCGAGAAGCAGTCGGTCATCGACGAGATCACCAAGGGGATCAAGGTGTCGACGGGCGGCGGCAGCGGCCAGGACGTCTGAGACACCCCCCGGACGGCAGTCGGCCGGGTGGGGCGCCTCTCCGCTCAAGAGGAACCCCACCCGGCCGGGGGGTGCGCGCCGCCCCCGTCCCCACGGTGCGGCGCGAGCAGGTCACCGTCCAGTCATCCCGTGGACGGCGGCCTGGGTCTTCAGGTGCCACGTCCCGATGTCAGGCCCAGCGCGGGCAGCACGACCGCGTCGACGAAGCGGACCAGATAGTCGGGATCGGCGTACTCCCCGTCCACCACGGGCCGTGCCCGGATCACCCCGAACAGCTGGGCCGGGATGTACTCCAGCGCCGGCTGGTCCGCGGCGATCTCGCCGCGTTCGACCCCGCGCTGGAGGATCGCGTTCAGTGAGGCGATCTCCGGGTGGACGAGCGCCTCGCGCAGCGCCATCGCCAGTTCCTCGTCCTGCGTGACGGCGTGCCCGAGCGCCTGGAGCAGCTTGGTGTCGCCCGTCGACCAACGGCCCGCGGCCCGCGCGACCTCGCGCAGGTCGTCCGCGAGCGACCCGGTGTCGATGCCCTCGAACTTCGACACCCGCCGGGAGCGCAGCGCGGCCACCACGAACTGGGGCTTGGTCTTCCACTGCCGGTAGAGCGTGGACTTGCTGCAGCGCGTGCTGGCGGCCACTCCGTCCATGGTCACGGCCTCGTAGCCGCACTCCCGGATCTGTTCGAGCACGGCGTCGAAGAACTCCTGCTCACGCTCGCGCGAGATTTTGGAGCGGCGCGAGGCGGCGACCGTCTCCGGTCCGTCCGCGGCCTGCGACGTCATGGGCTCTTCTCCTCGTTTCGAGTGCGGCTCGAGCGGCCGCGGCCAGAGTGCTGAGGGCTGCTTCCCAGTGTGGCGTATGTCTATCGATACTCGAGTGTACCGGTACTCGACCGTATCGGTACACTGGCGTATCGGTACGCACCCGTATCGATGAGTGGGAACCGAGGAGCGATGAGTTACCGGCGCTCCAGGAGTCACCAGCTCAGCCCGCACCACCGTCAGCGAAGGGGCCGGGGGATGAATGCCCGCACCGAGCCTTCAGAAGGAGAGACCGAGCCGGTAGCTCGGCCTCCGCTCGTCCGTGAGCTCCTGCTCGTCGCAGGGCTCTTCCTCGTCTACAAGTTCGGCCGCCAGCTGGCGACGGGGCACACCGGCGAGGCCTTCGACAACGCGCACCGCGTGTGGGACCTGGAACGGGCCGTCCATCTGCCCGGCGAGGGCTCGGTGCAGAACCTGCTGCTGCACGGCGACACCCTCGTGCACATCGCGAACACCTACTACGCGACGGTCCACTTCCCGGCCACCCTGGCCTTCCTGACCTGGCTCTATCTGCGCCGGCCCGCACACTACGTCTGGGCCCGCCGCGTCCTCGCCGCCGTCACCGCCGCCGCCCTGGTGGTGCACCTCGCCTTCCCGCTGGCCCCGCCGCGCATGCTCGCCGCGGCGGGCCTGGTCGACACCGCGAAGGTGTACGGGCCGTCGGTGTACGGCCCGCCGCAGACCGACCACCTCTCGAACCAGTTCGCGGCGATGCCCTCGCTGCACTTCGGCTGGGCCCTGATGGTGGCGATCGGCCTGATCGTGGCGACCAGGTCGCGGTGGCGCTGGCTGTGGCTGCTGCACCCGCTGCTGACCCTGACGGTGATCGTCGGCACCGCCAACCACTACTGGCTCGACGCGATCGTCGCCGCCGCCATGCTCGGTATCGCGCTCGCGGTGATCCACGTCCCGCACCGGACGGCCACCACCGCGGGACGGGTCCAGGAGAGCCTGGCGCCCGCCGAGGAGAAGAACGTCCTGGTCGGAGCGGGCCGATGAGCGCCACCGCCCTCGCCGTCGTCCTGTCCCTGTTCTCCGCCGTCGCCTACGCGGCCGCGGCGGTCGCCCAGGAGCGGCTGGCCTCCCGCGATCCCGGCTCGGGGATGGCACGGATGATCACCTCGGGCGCCTGGTGGGGGTCTGTCGTGCTGAACGCCTCCGCGGCGCTGCTGCACGTGGTGGCCCTGAAGTACGGCCCGCTCACCGTCGTCCAGCCGCTCGGCGCGCTCACCCTGGTGGCCGCCGTGCCGATGGGCGCGCGCGTCGCCGGGCGCAGGGTCAGCGCGACGGAGTGGCGGGGTACGGCGTTCACGCTGCTCGGTCTGGCCGCGATCCTGGTCACGGCCTCCGGGGCGGCCCCCGATGCCGTGCTGAGCACGCCCGAGGCGCTCGCCGTCGCCGGCGCGACGGCCGCGCTGATCGGTCTGCTGGCCCGCAAGGGCGCGCGTCCCGGACTGCGGCACGCGACCGGTTCCGGCTTCGCCTCCGGGGTCGCCTCGGCGCTCACCCAGACGGTGACGGTGGCGGCGACCGACCGCTCGGAGTCGCTGCTGAGCGTGCAGGTGATCGGCGTGGCCCTGCTGGTCGCGGCGTTCGCCGCGGGCGGTCTGCTGCTGTCGCAGGTCGCCTACCGGGGCGGCCTCGGTGCCCCGCTCGCGGTGGTGACCCTGGCGAACCCGGTGGCCGCCGCGGTGATCGGCCTCTCCCTGCTCGGCGAACGCCTCCAGGGCGGCGCCGCGGGCGTCCTGCTGGCACTGGCCGGGGCGGGCGTGGCGGGGTGGGGTGTGGTGCTGCTGAGCCGGGTGACACCGCAGCAGGCGGCCGCGCCCAGCAAGGTCGTCGCCTCCGGCGGGCCCTCGGCCGCGGACCGTCCCGCGGCCGCCGACGCGGTCGCCGCCGACCCGGTGGCCGCCGTCACCGACCACCCCGTGGCCGCCGTACTCGCTCTGGAGTCCGCGAGGGCGGCGACCGAGCAGGGGCTGCTGCCCCGGCAGCCGAAGCAGCCGGGGCATCTCACGTCCCTCTGATCCGGCTACTCGGCGATGATCGCCGGGTCGCTCACGCCCGGCCGCCCGTTCTCGACGTGCCCGGCGAAGCCGCGCAGGAACGCGGGGTCGGTGTCGGAGGTGACGGTCAGGTCGTACCAGCGCCGGCTCGCGGCGAGGTCGACCGTGCGCCTGACGGTGGCGCCGGGCCGCACGGTCACGGACGTGGCGGCACCGCCGTACCCGTTGACGATCTTCAGGCGAACGCTCCCGGTCCCCTTGTTGGTGAAGGTCAGCTCGACGTCGTCACCGCAGGTCCGCGCGGTGACCTCGGGACCGGCCGTCCTGTTGGCGCCCTTGAAGGAGCGCACGAACCCGTTCGGGCCGTGCACGGTCAGGTCGTACGAGCCGTTGGAGTACGCCGAGTTCCAGGTGTCGGCGACGGACTTGCCGGCCTCGGTGGTGTAGGTCCACGGCCCGTCGGTGCGGTTGCCGGACGTGACCAGGAAGCCCGCGCCCGCCTTGGCGCCGGAGGCGAAGGTCAGCGTGAACCTGCCGGCCGCCGCGTCGACGGCACCGTCCACGCGCGGGGCGTACTTCAGCGGGCGGGCCGGGCGCAGGCCGCGCTCCTGCTTCGGCAGCACCGGGTGGGCCGGCGGGGTCGGCACGTAGTCGGGGTGGCGCAGGCGGTCCGGCGGTGCGTAGCCGGCGGTGTCCGGGAGGGCGACCGGCTTTACGTCCGTGCGGGAGAAGTCGAAGGCCGCGGTCAGGTCGCCGCAGACGGCCCGGCGCCAGGGCGAGATGTTCGGCTCGTGCACCCCGAAGCGGCGCTCCATGAACCGGATGATCGAGGTGTGGTCGAGGGTCTCGGAGCAGACGTAACCGCCCTTGCTCCAGGGCGAGACGACGAGCATCGGCACCCGCTGGCCGAGCCCGTAGGGGCCGGCGACATGGCCGCTGTCGCCCTTGAAGAGGTCGAGGGCCGGGTCGACGGTCGACTTGCCCTGCGCGGCGGAGGCCGGCGGGAAGGCCGGGACGACGTGGTCGAAGAAGCCGTCGTTCTCGTCGTACGTGATGAACAGCGCGGTCTTCGCCCACACCTCCGGCACCGAGGTGAGCGCGTCGAGGACCTGGGCGATGTACCAGGCGCCGTAGTTGGCGGGCCAGTTGGGGTGCTCGGTGAAGGCCTCGGGGGCGACGACCCAGGAGATCTTCGGGAGCTTGCCGCCCTTGACGTCGGCGCGCAGCTGGTCGAAGTAGCCCTGGCCCTTGGTGTAGTCGGTGCCGGTGCGGGCCTTGTCGTAGAGCGGGTCGCCCGGCTGGGCGTTGCGGTACTGGTTGAAGTACAGCAGGGAGTTGTCGCCGTAGTTGCCGCGGTAGGCGTCGTTGATCCAGCCCCAGGAACCGGCCGCGTCGAGGCCGTCGCCGACGTCCTGGTAGATCTTCCAGGAGACGCCCGCCTGCTCCAGGCGTTCGGGGTACGTCGTCCAGCCGTAGCCGACCTCGTCGTTGCCGAGGACCGGGCCGCCGCCCTTGCCGTCGTTGCCGGTGTAACCCGTCCACATGTAGTAGCGGTTGGGGTCGGTCGAGCCGATGAACGAGCAGTGGTAGGCGTCGCAGACGGTGAAGGAGTCGGCGAGCGCGTAGTGGAACGGGATGTCCTTGCGCTCCAGGTACGCCATCGTCGTCGAGCCCTTGCTGGGCACCCACTTGTCGTACTTGCCGCCCGCGAAGGCCGCGTGGCCGTCGTTCCAGCCGTGCGGGAGGTCCTGGACGAACGCCAGGCCCAGGTCGTCGTGGTCGGGGCGGAACGGCAGGATCTCCTTGCCCGCGCTGTCCTTCTGGTGCCAGACCGACTGTCCGTTCGCCTGCTTGACGGGCCGCGGGTCCCCGAAGCCGCGGACTCCGCGCAGCTTGCCGAAGTAGTGGTCGAAGGAGCGGTTCTCCTGCATCAGGACGACGATGTGCTCGACGTCCTCGATCGATCCCGTGCGGTGGTTCGCCGGGAGCGCGGCGGCGCGCTGGATGCTGCTGGACAGCGCGGTGAACGCCGTGGTGGCGCCCGCGACTTGGAGGAATCTGCGCCGATTGACTTCGGGCATGGGTGAGTTCTGCCTCTCATCCAGAGGTGCGGATGGCCGGAACGTGACGGAAGGTGCGCGCAGCGAGTGTTCCAAGAGCACCAAACGTCAGGGAAGGGTCCGGTGACACCGATGTGAAAGTCACCGGTACGCGAGGTGTTCCGGGCGGGCCGGCGCCTCCTGTGACGAGCGCCGTGGCCCCTGGCCGCTGTCGCCCGAATGGCTTCGCACGGCGTGCCGCCGCGCTCGTGGTCGGCGGAAATGGAGCAAGCACGCACCCCGAGCGTTGGAGACCTCATGAGTGGTCCGCCCGAGCCCAGCGGCTCCGCGCCCGCCCCGCAGGGCACCACCCCCGCAGAGGGCGCGCCCCGGCGCGGCTCGCGGCCGGGGCGGATCGCACGGAGCATCGGATCAGCCGTCCTGATCGTGCTGACCTGCATCCTGGTGCCCGTCGCCCTGCTCACGGTGTGGGTGCACGACATCGCGCTGGACACCGACCGCTACGTCGCCACGGTCAAGCCCCTGGCCACCGATCCGGCCATCCAGGACGCGGCCGTCCACCGCATCAGCGAGGCCGCCGACGTACGCGTCGACGGCGACCAGGCCGCCGCGGACATCGCGGCCTGGCTGACCTCGCAGGGTCTGCCGCCCCGCGCCGCCGCGGCCGTACGCAACCTCGGCCCGCAGCTCGACTCCGCCGTCGACAACACGGTGACCAAGGTCGCCACCCGGTTCGTCGAGAGCGACCGCTTCGAGAAGGTGTGGACGAACGCCAACCGGGCCGCCCACAACACCGTCGTGCACGCGCTCACCGGGGAGGGCCGCGGTGCCGTCGGGGTCAGCGGCGGCACGGTGACGCTCGACGTCGGCACGGCCGTCGACCGGGTCAAACAGGAACTGGTGGACGCGGGGCTGTCCCCGGCCTCGAAGATCCCCGACGTCGACAAGCAGATGGTGCTCTTCCACTCCGACCAGCTCGGGAAGATCCGCAAGGGCGCCCATCTGCTGGACGTGATCGGCGACTGGTTCCCCGTGCTCGTCGTGGCCATCGGCGCGGCCGGGGTGCTGCTGGCGCACCGCCGGCGCCGCGCCCTCGCGCGCACCGCCCTCGGCGCGGCCTTCGCCTGCCTGCTCGTGGCCATCGCCCTGGTCGTGGCCCGCCACTACTACCTGGACCACCTCCCGCCGCAGATCCAGTCCCAGTCCGCCGCGGCGGCGGTCTTCGACACCCTGCTGCACTTCCTGCGGGTCAGCCTGCGGACCGGGATCGTGCTCGGCGTCGTCATCGCGCTCGGCGCCTATCTCATCGGCCCCGGCCGGCTGCCGGTGGCGGTGCGCAGGACGTCGGAGCGCACCGCGGACTCCGCGGCGACCTGGGCGTACGGCCACCAGGTGCGCACCGGGCGGGCCGGGACCTGGACGCAGGACCACCGGCGGTGGATCACGCTGGCCGCCCTGTTGATCGTGGCGCTGGTCTTCGCCCTCTGGAACCATCCGACCGCGCTGACGATCCTGCTCCTGGTGCTCATCCTGCTGGCCGTGCTCGCCCTGATCGCCCTGCTCGCGGCCTCGGGCCGGGCCACGCTGGCCGCCGAACAGGGGGCACCGGCCGGCCGGGACGACTAGCTGTACGCGTCCTCGACGGCGACTCGTCGCACCGTCCGCAACGTCGTCCGGAGACGGTCCAGGTCGGTCGAGCCCAGGGCGAGGCGGAGCGCCTGCGGTGTGTGGGTCGTGGTGGTGAAGGGCTCCGCCGTGCTCACCGAGATGTGCCGGCGCGCGAGGGTGGCGGTCAGCCGGTCGGCGCGGGCGTCGTCGGGCAACGGCAGCCAGACGAAGTACGACGAGGGGTGGCCGACCAGGGGCAGCCCCGCCAACTCCTGCCGGGCGATCACCTGGCGGGCCTTGGCGTCCTCCCGCTTGCGCGCCTCCAGGTGGTCGACCGTGCCGTCGTCGAGCCAGCCGCAGGCGATCGCGGTGGTGAGGGCCGGGGTGTTCCAGATGGTGGCCCGGATGGCGCGTTCGAGCGACGGCACCCGGTGCGCGGGGGCGACGACGAAGCCGACCCGGAGGCCGGTGGCGATGTTCTTGGACAGTCCCGTGACATGGACGGTGATGTCCGGCGCAGTGGCGGCCAGCGGCGGTGGCGGGTCCTCGGCCAGATAGGCGTAGGAGGCGTCCTCGATGAGGAGCGAGCCGTGCTGTCGGGCGATCTCGATCAGGCGGGTGCGCTCGTCGGCCGGCATGACCCGGCCGAGGGGGTTGTGCAGGGTCGGCATGGTGTAGATCGCGCGCACCGGGCGGCTCGCGCACACCTTGGCGAGGGCGTCGAGGTCCGGTCCGTCGGGGGTGACGGGGATGGGCTCCAGGTCCAGCCGGAAGGCTTCCGCGAGCACCTTGAAACCCGGGTAGGTGAGCGCGTCGACCGCGACGACGTCACCGGCGCCGAGCGTGGCCATGACGGTGACGGCCAGGCCGTGCTGCGCGCCGTTGACGACGAGGATCTGTTCCGGGTCCGGGCTGAGGCCACGCCGCCGCAGGTGCCGGGCGATGGAGACTCTGTCCTGGGGGCGTCCGCGATGGGGCTGGTAGCTCAGCAGCGAGTCGAGGTCGCCGGAACCGGCAAGGCCGCGCAGGGCGTGGCGCAGGAGGTCGGCCTGGCCGGGCAGCGACGGGTAGTTGAAGTTGAGGTCGACCGCGTCGGTGGCGACCACCTGAAGATCGATGCCGTGTCCGGCGGGCACCGCGATGTCCCGTACGAAGGTGCCGCGGCCCTGCTCCCGGCTGACCAGGCCCATCGCCTCCAGTTCGGCGTAGACCCGGGTCGCCGTCACCACGGCGATGCCCTGCTGCGCGGCGAGCGCGCGGTGGGTGGGCAGCCGCGTGCCCGCGGCGAGCCGTCCGGAGCGGATGTCGGACGCGAACGCGTCGACCAGCGTCTTGTAGCGCGGGGCTGCCATGCGCCGAGTGTATCCATGACAATTCTTTGACTGTCCTGGTCGCGGGTCCCTACGGTCGGGTCCACTCCAGTCGGGTCCCACTCCTGCGGAAGGACAGCCGCCGTGCACATCGCCATCCTCACCTTCGAGGGCTACAACGAGCTCGACTCCCTGATCGCCCTCGGGGTGCTCAACCGCGTGAAGAGCGACGGCTGGCGCGTCACCATCGCCACCCCGAGCCCGAAGGTGACGTCCATGAACGGCGTGACCATCGAACAGATGTCGACGCTGGAGGAGGCGTGCGCCGCCGACGCCGTCATCGTCGGCAGCGGCATCGCCACCCGCGAGGTCGTCGAGGACGAGGCGATCATGAGCGTGCTGCGCGGCCTGGACCCCGCGCGGCAGCTCATCGCGGCCCAGTGCTCCGGCGCGCTCGTCCTGGCCAGGCTCGGCCTGCTCCACTCCATCCCGGCCTGCACCGACCTCACCACCAAGCCCTGGGTCGTCGCCGCCGGCGTCGAGGTGCTCAACCAGCCGTTCTTCGCCCAGGGCAACATCGCCACGGCCGGCGGCTGCCTCGCCTCGCCCTACCTCGCCGCCTGGATCATCGCCCGCCTCGAAGGCCAAGGCGCCGCGGACAGCGCGCTGCACTACGTCGCCCCGGTCGGCGAGAAGGAGGAGTACGTCGTGCGCGCCCGGCGCAACATCACCCCGTACCTGCCGGCCCCCGCGACGGCGACGGCCTGAGGCATCGGGCTGCCTGGCCCCTCCCCCTCAACTGGCCTTTTCCACCGCGACTTCCGTGAGGCGGAAGCCGTGTTGCGCCCCCACGACGGCCTTCCCGACGATGACACCGTCACCGACAGACGGGAGCCGCAACGATGCCGCACACCACCGCCTTCGCCCGCAACCAGTGGTACGTCGCCGCCTACAGCCATGAGGTGGGGCGCGAGGAACTGCTGGGCCGCACGATCCTCGGTGAACCGCTCGTCTTCTACCGCACGGAGGAGGAGGGGACGCCCGTCGCACTCGCCGACCGGTGCGTGCACCGCCGGTACCCGCTGCACGAGAAGCCCAGCCGGCTCGACGGCGACCGACTCGTGTGCGGGTACCACGGGTTCACGTACGACACGAGCGGCACCTGTGTGTACGTGCCGGGGCAGAAGCGTGTCCCGCGCACGGCCCGCGTGGCCTCCTACCCGATCGTGGAGCAGGACTCGCTGATCTGGGTGTGGATCGGCGACCCGGCGCTCGCCGACGCCGGCACCGTCCCGCGGGCCCGGCACCTCGACTCCCCCGGCTGGGTCACCGTGCGCGGCATGGAGCCCATCGACGCCGACTACGGCCTCCTCGTCGACAACCTCCTCGACCTCTCCCACGAGACGTATCTGCACGGCGGCTACATCGGCACCCCGGAGGTCGCCGAGACGCCGATCACGACGGAGGTCGACGAGGGCGCGGGCATCGTGCGGGTGAGCCGGCACATGGACGATGCCGACTGCCCGCCGTTCTACGCCAAGTCCACCGGGATATCGGGGCGGATCACGCGCTGGCAGGACATCGAGTACCACGCGCCCTGCCTCTATCTGCTGCACAGCCGGGTCGCGCCGGTCGGTGTGGTGCCCGAGGCGGACGGCAGCGACCCGGGCGGCTTCCACACCGAGATCACCTACGCCATCACCCCGTCCGAGGACGGCAAGGTGTACGACTTCTGGGCGGTCTCGCGGGACTGGGCGACGGACGACGCCGAGGTCACCGAGTTCCTGCGGGGCAACAACCACACCGTCGTCATGCAGGACGTCGACGCCCTCAACCTGCTCCAGAAGACGCTCGGTTCGGAGCGTACGGGGTACCAGGAACTCAGCATCAACATCGACACCGGCGGCCTCGCCGCCCGCCGTATCCTCGCCCGGCTGGTCGAGGAGGGCGACAAGCCCGTGGAGAAGGTCCTGTGAGCAGCACCCCGACCGGCGAGATCTACCGCATCGACTGGCTGCCGGGCACCGACATCCTGCACGGCACCTGTCACTGCGGCCGCGAGCACACCGCACAGGACCCGATCGAGATGTGGGAGTGGATGCTGGCCCACCCGCAGGGACACGAGGTGGCAGCCGATGACTGACGTGTACGAGGCTGAACTCGTCGTCGACGGAAGGGAGTTCGCCGCCGACGGCGTGCTCGCCCTCGCCCTGCGCCACCCGCTCGGCGAACCGCTCCCGGCCTGGGAGCCCGGCGCCCATGTCGACGTCGTGCTCGGTCCCGGCCTGGAGCGCCAGTACTCCCTGTGCGGTGACCCGTCCGACCGCACCAACTGGCGGATAGCCGTGCTGCGCGAGCCGGACGGGCGCGGTGGATCGGCCCATGTGCACGAGCAGTTGGGACAGGGCGACAAGGTCCGCGTACGCGGGCCGCGCAACCACTTCACCCTCAAGGCCGCCCCCCGCTACCGGTTCATCGCGGGCGGCATCGGCATCACCCCGATCCTGCCGATGCTGGCGGCGGCGGAAGCGGCGGGGGCGGAATGGACGCTGCTCTACGGCGGGCGGACGCGGCAATCCATGGCGTTCACAAAGGAGTTGAGCCGTTACGGCGATCGCGTCACCGTCGCTCCCCAGGACGAGTCCGGTCTCCTCGACCTCGCCTCGGTGCTCGACGGAGTCCCCGAGGACACGCTCGTCTACTGCTGCGGGCCCGGGCCGCTCCTGGACGCCGTGCAGGCGCGCTGCCCGGCCGGGCTGCTGCACCTGGAGCGGTTCACGCCGAAGGAGCAGGAGACCGGTGAGAACACCGAGTTCGAGGTCGAGCTGGCGCGCAGCGGTGCGACGGTGACCGTGCCGGCGGACGTCTCCGTGCTCGACGCCGTGCGCGCCGCCGGTGTGGAGGTGCTGTACTCCTGCACCGAGGGCACCTGCGGGACGTGCGAGACCGACGTTCTGGACGGCACCCCGGACCACCGGGACTCGGTGCTCACGGACGAGGAGCAGGAGGCCGGGGAGACGATGATGATCTGTGTGTCCCGGTGCAGGGGGCGCAGGCTCGTCCTCGACCTGTGACCGTGCGCAGGTCCGGGCGCGACCAGGCCCGGACTTGGGTGTGGCTCTCCTTTCGCGTAGTGCACTACTGTGCGCCATGCGCACAACCTGTCGGAACAACGACGTCTGCACAGGAGGAGCCATGCGTCGTCTGCCCGCCGCGGTCGCGGTCGGAGCATTACTGGTCACCGTGACGGCCTGTGGCTCGTCCGACGGGTCGGGATCGTCGGACGGTTCGTCATCCGGCGGCACCACGAAAGTTAAGGTCGGGGTCATCCCGATCGTCGATGTCGCGCCGCTGTATCTGGGCCAGAAGAAGGGCTTCTTCAAGAAGCAGGGCCTGGAGCTGGAGATGACCCTCGCGCAGGGCGGCGCGGCGATCGTGCCCGGCGTGGCCAGCGGGCAGTTCTCGTTCGGCTTCTCCAACTCGACCTCGCTGATGGTCGCCCAGTCCAACAACGTGCCCGTGAAGGTCGTCACCAACGGGATCGCCTCAACGGGCGTGCAGGGCAAGGACTTCGGCGCACTCGTCGTCAAGGGCGACAGCTCGCTCAAGTCGGCGGACCAGCTGGAGGGCAAGAAGGTCGCGATCAACACCCTCAAGAACATCAACGAGACCGCCGTGCGCGAGTCGGTGCGCAAGGCGGGCGGCGACCCGGACAAGGTCAGGTTCGTCGAGCTCGCCTTCGACCAGATGCCGGCCGCGCTCGACGGCGGGCAGATCGACGCGGCGATGGTCGTCGAACCGGCGCTGGCCACGGTGAAGAGCCAGGGCGGCCGGGAGATCGCCTCGCCGCTGGTCGACGTCGCCCCGAACCTGACCGTGGCGATGTACTTCACCTCCACCTCGTACGCGTCCCAACACCCGGACGTCGTCAAGAAGTTCAAGGCGGCCGCCGCCGAGTCGCTCGCCTACGCCGACGCCCACCCCGACGAGGCCCGCGCGGTCGTGACGACGTACACGAAGATCCCGGCGGCCGTGCTGGCGAAGGTGACCCTGCCCGCCTGGCCCGCCGAACCGGACCGCGCCTCGCTGGACGCGCTGGAGAAGCTCGGCCAGGACGACGGTCTCTTCAAGACGGCCCCCGACCTGGACAAGCTGCTGCCGTGAAGGGGCTGAACCTCGCACTCGGTGCGGCCGGGCTCGCGGTCTTCCTCGCGCTGGGCGAGGTGGTGCCGCGGCTCGGCCTGGTCGAAGAGGCCTACTTCCCGCCCACCAGCCGGATCGCGGACGCGCTGGCCGACGAACTCTCCGACGGCACCTTCTGGACGGCCCTCGGCGACACCCTCACCGGCTGGGGGCTGGGCCTGCTGATCGCGTCGACCGCCGGCATCGTGGCGGGCGTCGTCATCTCGGTGGTCCCGTACCTGCGGGACGCCACCGCCTCCACCATCGAGTTCCTGCGCCCCATCCCGTCGGTCGCGCTGATCCCGCTCGCGGTCCTGCTGTACGGCACCGAACTGAGGTCGGTGCTCCTCCTCGTCGTGTACGCCTCCTTCTGGCAGGTGCTGATCCAGGTCCTGTACGGCGTCCAGGACCTCGACCCGGTCGCCGAGGAGACGGCACGGTCGTACGGTCTCGGCACCTGGGCCCGCATCCGCCATGTGCTGTGGCCGACCGCACTGCCGTACGTCATGACCGGCGTGCGGCTCGCGGCGGCCGTCGCGCTGATCCTCGCCGTGACCGCCGAACTCGTCATCGGCGCACCGGGGTTGGGGCAGCGGATCGCGGTCGCGCAGAACTCGCAGGCGGTACCCGAGATGTACGCTCTCGTCGTGGTCACCGGCCTGCTGGGCCTGCTCATCAACGTGGGTGCCCGCACGGTGGAGCGGCGGGCGCTGGCCTGGCACCAGTCGGTGCGCGGGGAGGTGGCGGTGTGAGGCGCGTCCTGCTGCGGGTCTTCTTCGTGCTCGCGCTGCCCGTGCTCCTGGTCGGCGTCTGGTGGCTGGCCTCGGACGACAGCACCAATGTGTTCTGGCCGCCGCTGCGGACCACCCTGAAGACCTTCCCGGACGTCTGGACGGCCGACCGTCTCCAGGACGACGTCCTGCCCAGTCTGCTGCGCCTGACCGCCGGTTACGCCTGCGCCGCGGTCGCGGGAGTCGCGATCGGCACGGTCATCGGCTCGTACCGGAAGGTGCGGGCGTTCTGCGAACCGGTGCTGGAGTTTTTGCGGGCGGTGCCGCCTCCCGTACTGGTGCCGGTCATCATGCTGTTCGCCGGCATCGGCGACACCATGAAGATCGCCGTGATCGCGAGCGGCTGCGTCTGGCCGATCCTCCTCAACACCGTGGAGGGCGTACGGGCGGTGGACCCGGTGATGGCGGAGACGGCGAAGTCGTACGGCATCTCCGGCGTCGCCCGTCTCAAGGACGTGGTGCTGCGCTCGGCGAGCCCGCAGATCTTCGCGGGGCTCCGGCAGGCGCTGTCGATCGGCATCATCCTGATGGTCATCAGCGAGATGTTCGCCGCCAGCAACGGCATCGGCTTCACGGTCGTGCAGTTCCAACGCAGTTTCGCGATCCCCGGCATGTGGACCGGCATCCTGGTCCTCGGGCTGCTCGGATTCCTCCTCTCCATGGTCTTCCAGGTGGTCGAGCGGCGGGTGCTCGGCTGGTACCACGGTCTGCGGGCCTCGGCCCGGCGGTCGCCGTGACCCTCACGAAAGGGCGGTCCATGCACGCACTGGTCGTATCCGGCCTGCGGAAGGTCTACGAGGGGTCAGGGCGCCGGGTGGAGGCGGTCCGCGACCTCACCTTCACCGTCGAGGCGGGCGAACTCGTCTGTCTCGTCGGCCCGTCGGGCTGCGGCAAGACGACCCTGCTGAAGTGCATGGGCGGCCTGCTCACCCCGACCGGCGGCGAAGTGCGGCTGGCCGGGGAGAAGGTGAGCGGCCCGCCGCCCGGGATGGCGTTCGTCTTCCAGGAGTACGGCCGCAGCCTGTTCCCGTGGATGCGGGTCGGCGAGAACGTGGAACTCCCGCTGAAGCAGAAGGGCTTGAGCAAGGCGCGCCGCCGGGAGCTGGTCTCCGACGCACTGGAGTCGGTCGGGCTCGCGGACGCCGCCGGGGCGTACCCCTGGCAGCTCTCGGGCGGTATGCAGCAGCGGGTCGCGATCGCCCGGGCGCTGGCGTACGAGCCCCAAGTGCTGCTGATGGACGAGCCGTTCGCGGCCGTGGACGCCCAGACCCGGGCGGATCTGGAGGATCTCGTACGGGGGCTGTGGCGGGAGCGCGGGATCACGATCCTGTTCGTCACCCATGACATCGACGAGGCCGTGTATCTGGGCCAGCGGGTGATCGTGCTCTCCGCCTCCCCCACCGTCGTTCAGGAGCAGCTCAAGGTCGATCTGCCGGACGAGCGCGATCAGTTGCACACCCGGGTGGCCCCGCGCTTCGCCGAGCTGCGGACCCATGTGTACGAGCAGATCCAGTCGGCGAAGCGCGGGACACCGTCCCTGACTAAGACAGATACGCCTCCACCTCACTGAACTGGCCTGCGGGCCAGCCGGTGTTGGCGCTCACGGACAGGCGCAGATAGCGGAGATTCGTCCCGCTGGGCAGGGTGACCGTGGCGGAGTTGCCGGTGGCCGGGTCGAAGCGGTAGCCGGTCGCGCCGACGACCGTGGCGTAAGCAGAGCCGTCGGTGCTGCCCAGCACGGTGATGGTCTGCGTGCGCGCGCCCCAGGCCGCGGACGGCGGCAGCTTCAGCACGAGGCGCCGGACCGCCTGCGCCGATCCGAGGTCGACGGTCCAGGACTGCGGGAAGGCGTTGTTGGTCGACTCCCAGTAGCTGTTCGCGTCGCCGTCGACCGCCTTGCCGGGCGTGTAGACGTCCTGGGAGCCGGTCGCGGTGGCCGGACGTCCCTTGGCGAGGTTGCGGGCCGGGTCCGGGTCCGGGTTGCCCTGCCCGGGCTGCGGCCAGGTCGAGCAGTCGGACCAGGTGCTGCTCCAGCCGGAGTTGCCGCCGCCGTCGGTGAGCACGAAGGTGCCGGAGCTCGCCGGGTAGGGGCAGTTGTAGACACCGGCCGAACCGACCGAGGTCGCCGTGACGTTGCGGAAGGTGGCGGCGCCCTGGGCCTCCGCCTGGACGACGACCGTACCCGTGTTGCGGACGGTCGCGCCGTCGACGGTGACGTTGCGGACCGGGTATCCCTGTCCGCCTCCGGAGACGAACTCGAAGGCGCTGTACGGGCTGTCGGTGATGGTGGTGTTGGTGATGTTGACGGTGGCGTTGACGGCGCTGTCGTAGGAGTCGACGCGCAGGGCGCCCATGGGGTGGTTCCAGTTGGGGTTCATCGCGCCGGTGCGGACGAGGGTGTTGCCGTCGACCGTGATGGTGCCCGCGAGGGGCGAGAAGGGGTCGAGGAACTTCTGGTTGGAGATCGCGATGCCGCTGCCGAGGGCGTTGGTGTCGGAGATCAGGTTGTTCTTCACGGCGATGTCGGTGCCGCCGTAGACCGCGATGCCGTTGGCCAGGTTGGGCTGGCTGATGGTGTTGTTCTCGAAGCTGCTGTTGGTGTCCGGGGCGTACAGGGACCACATGGCGAGCGCGTCGTCGCCCTGGTTGCGCAGGAAGTTGTTGCGGACGCGGACCCCGCGGGCGTTGCCGTTGAGGTTGAGGCCGTCGGCGGTGGTGTCGAGGATGCGGTTGTTCTCGACGACGAGGTTGTCGTTGTTGCCCATCAGCCAGAGGCCGACCTTGAGGTGTTGGAGCCACATCCCGGAGACCGAACTGCCCGGGCCCAGAGCCCCGTTGACGAAGTTGTCCGGGTTGGAGTCGACGCGTTCGGTGACCTCGCCGATGACCGCGAAGTCCTTGATGTGGACGCCGCCGGACGAGCTGGACTGGTCGATGAAGCGGGAGGTGTGCACGACGGTGTGCCAGCTTCCGGCCCCTTGCAGGGTCACGTTCTGCACCCCGCTCAGCGAGGACGTCAGCCTGTAGTCGCCGGGCGGAATCCACACCACTCCGCCTTGCGCGGCGGAGATGGCGTCCCGGAAGGCCTGCGTGGAGTCGCCGTTGCCGCTGGGGTCGGCGCCCTTGGAGGTGACGGAGACGGACCCGGCGGGCTGCGTGGCAGCGGCGGCGACCTGCTCGAAGTCGGCGACGTCCACGGTGACCTGGGTGCCGGTCGCCTGGAAGGCGACCTTGTCGCCGGCCTGGACGTTCTGGCCGAGGAGCAGACGGGCGTTGTCGAAGAAGTGGTGCTGTTTGGCGCCGGGAATCCAACTCGTGTCGATGTACGAGTACTTGGAGGTGACGGGCAGCGTCCTGGCGAGCTTGGTGCCGTTGACGTACACGTCGAGCGAGCCGGACTGACCGTCGGGGACGCTGTAGGCGAGGTTCACGGCGTTGGCCGCGCGCGGCACGGTGAACTCGACGCGCTGGCCGGAGGTCAGTCGTACCGCCTGCCGCCCGGACGCCTCGGAGGCGAGGGTGCCCTGCGTGTAGTCGGGGCCGATCTTCGCGCCGGTGGTCGTCGCGGACTCCGCCTCGACCGAGGTGAAGGGGAGGGTGGCGCCCGAGGCCGCGTGGGCGGTGGGGGTGATGGCGGTGAGGAGGCCGGCGGAGAGGGCGACGACCATGGCAGCCGAAGCCTTGGATGACATGCTCCTGACAGATCTCTGCATGTGCTGATCCCTTCTCGGTGGGGGTGCGGGTTCAGGCTTGGTCGATGGGGCGGGGTTCAGGCTCGGAGCCAGACGGCGACGTCCTTCGGAAGGCGTCCGGCGGAGTCCAACGGGCCGCTGGCGAGGAGAAGCGCGCTGTGCGCGGGCAGTTCGGCCGGGGTGTCGGCGAGGTTCACCACGCACAGCACGCCCTCCGCGCGGGCGAAGGCGAGCACGCCGTCCGGCGCGGGCAGCCAGGTGAGCGGGCCCTCGCCGAACTCCGGCCGGAGCCGGATCGCCTCGCGGTACAGGGTGAGCATCGAGCCGGGGTCAGCGGCCTGAAGGTCGGCCGCGTAGCCGGCCCAGCCGTCCGGCTGCGGCAGCCAGGGCTCGCCCCCGAACCCGGCATGGGGCGCCTCGGCCGCCCACGGCAGCGGCACCCGGCACCCGTCCCGCCCCGGGTCGGAACCGCCGGACCGGAAGTGCATCGGGTCCTCGATCCGGTCACGGGGGATGTCCGCCTCGGGCAGCCCCAGCTCCTCGCCCTGGTAGACGTAGACGGTGCCGGGCAGGGCCAGCGACAGCAGGGCGGCCGCGCGGGCCCGCCGGGTGCCGAGGGCGACGTCGGTCGGGGTGCCGAAGGCCTTGGTGGCGAAGTCGAAGCCGGTGTCGGTGCGGCCGTAGCGGGTGACCGTACGGGTCACGTCGTGGTTGCACAGCACCCAGGTGGCGGGGGCGCCGACCGGGGCGTGCTCGGCGAGGGTCGTGTCGATCGAGGTGCGCAGGCGCTCGGCGTCCCAGGGGCAGGACAGGAAGGAGAAGTTGAAGGCGGTGTGCAGTTCGTCGGGGCGCAGATAGCGGGCGAAGCGTTCGGTGTCCGGGAGCCAGACCTCGCCGACGAAGACGCCGTCGTACTCGTCGGCGACGGCTCGCCAGGAACGGTAGATGTCGTGGAGTTCGTCGCGGTCCACGAACGGGTGCGGATCGGGCCGGTCGGCGAGGGAGGGCAGTGCGGGGTCCTTGGCGAGCAGGGCCGCCGAGTCGATGCGGACGCCCGCCACCCCCCTCTCGAACCAGAAGCGCAGGATGTCCTCGTGCTCCTGACGGACGGCCGGGTGGCCCCAGTTGAGGTCCGGCTGCTCCGGGGTGAACAGGTGCAGGTACCAGTCGCCGTCGGGCAGCCGGGTCCAGACGGGCTCGGTGGACCCGACGAACTGCGACGGCCAGTCGTTGGGCGGGAGTTCACCGTCCGCACCACGTCCGCGCCGGAAGTGGAACAGCTCGCGCTCGGGGCTGCCGGGCCCGGCGGCGAGGGCGGCCCGGAACCAGGGGTGCTGGTCGGAGACGTGGTTCGGCACGATGTCGACGAGGGTCCTGATGCCGAGTTCCCGGGCTTCCGCGATCAGCTTCTCGGCCTCGGCGAGGGTGCCGAAGGCCGGGTCGATCGCGCGGTAGTCGGCGACGTCGTAGCCGCCGTCCTTCAGGGGTGAGAGGTACCAGGGGGTGAACCAGAGCGCGTCCACCCCGAGTTCGGCGAGGTACGGCAGCCGGGCGCGTACACCGGCGAGGTCGCCGGTGCCGTCCGCGTCGCCGTCGGCGAAGCTGCGGACGTAGACCTGGTAGATGACGGCGGAGCGCCACCACTCCGTGGGCTGTCCCACTGGGGGTTCCCTTCTGTAGGCGTACGGGCGGTGTCAGCCCTTCGTGCTGCCCGCGCTGATCCCGGCGATGATGTGCCGCTGGAAGACCAGGAACAGGGCGACCATCGGGATGCTGGCGATGACCATCGCGGCGATGAGCACGGTGAGTTGGATGTTCTGCGACAGCTGGACGAGGGCCACGCTGATGGGCTGCTTGTCGGTGTCGGAGAAGACCATCAGCGGCCAGAGGAAGTCCTGCCACACGGCGACCAGCGCGAAGATCG
>NZ_KQ948427.1:590648-718258 GCF_001514065.1 Streptomyces antibioticus
ACACGACGCCGAGCACCGGGCGGGACATCGGCAGCACGACCGACCACAGGACGCGCAGTCTCCCGGCGCCGTCGATCTCGGCGGCCTCCAGGACGTCCCGCGGGATCTGGTCGAAGAACCGCTTGAGCAGATAGAGGTTGAAGGCGTTGGCGACCGCCGGGAGCCAGATGGCGAGGGGGTCGTTGAGCAGGCCGAGGTCGGCGACGGTCAGGTATTTCGGCACGACGAGGGCCTGCGCGGGGACCATGAGGGTGGCGAGGATGCCGCCGAGGATCAGCTTGCCGAAGACGGGCTTCAGCTTGGACAGGGCGTAGGCGGCGGCCGTGCAGAACAGCAGCTGGAAGGCCCAGGCGCCGGCGGCCTGGACGACCGTGTTCCACAGGTGGGTGGGCAGTTGCATCAGGTCCCAGGCGTCGGTGTAGCCGTCGAGGTGCCACTGCTTCGGGACCAGGGTGGGCGGGGTCTGCGCGACCTCGTCGGGGGACTTCGCCGCGCCCGTCACCATCCAGTAGACGGGGAAGAGGAACGCCACGGCGAAGAGGACGACGACCGCCGTGAAGACCGTCCAGTACACGGCCCTGCCGCGCGGGCGGGCCAGGGTCGCCGGGGAGACGAGGGTGCGGGTGGCGGCGCTCATGCGCCCTCCTCTCCGGAGCGGGTCAGGCGCAGATACACGGCGGAGAAGGCGCCCAGCAGGATCAGGAGCATGACGCTGAGTGCGCAGGCGCCGCCGAAGTCGTTGTAGAGGAAGGCGTACTTGTAGATCAGGTAGAGGACGGTGACCGTGGCGTTCTCGGGGCCGCCGCCGGTGATGACGAACGGCTCGGTGAAGACCTGCATCGTCGCGATGATCTGAAGGAGCATCAGCATCAGGATGACGAAACGGGTCTGAGGGATCGTCACGTGCCGGACGCGTTGCAGCAGGCTCGCGCCGTCCAGCTCTGCGGCCTCGTACAGCTCGCCGGGGATGGACTGGAGCGCGGCCAGGTAGATCAGGACGGTGCCGCCGAGGTTGGCCCAAGTTGCCACGATCACCAGGGAGACCAGTGCGGTGTCGGCGCCGTTGGACCAGTTCGAGGTGGGCAGGTGCAGGAAGCGCAGCGCCTCGTTGGCGAGGCCGGCGCCGGGGTCGTAGAACCACTTCCACAGCAGGGCGCTGACCACCGGCGGGATCATCACCGGCAGATAGACGACGACCCGGAAGAACGCCTTCGCGTGCCGCAACTCGTTCAGCACCAGGGCCAGGACGAAGGGGACCGCGAAGCCGAGCAGCAGGGCGAGCAGGGTGAAGGTGAGGGTGTTGCGCCAGGCGGCCGTGAACTCGGGGTCGTTCCAGACGCGGGTGAAGTTGGCGGTGCCGACCCACTCGGCGCCGGAACCCGGTGTGTACTTCTGGAAGGCGATCACGATCGCGCGGATCGCCGGGTACCAGGAGAACAGCGCGAAGCAGAGCAGGCCGCCGATCAGGAAGGCGTGGGCGCGGAGTTGGTCGGTGAGGCGGCGCCGCCTCCGGTCCCCTGCCGGGGGCGGCGCCTTGACCGGTCGTACGGCGATGGCCTCGGCCGGTCGTCGATGAGCCGTCTTCGTCATGGTCAGCCCCGGGCGAGGATGCCGTCGATCTTGCCGCTGGCGTCCTTCAGGAGCTGGTCGATGTCGGCGTCCTTCTTGGTGAGGACGGCGGAGACGACGCCGTCGAGGACGGAGTAGATCTGCTGGGCGTGCGGCGGCTCGATCTTCATGGCGAGGGTGTGGTTGCCGTCGAGGAAGGCCTGGTAGTTCTCCACCGGGACATTGGCGTTGGCCTTCTTGACCTGCTGGTCCTTGGCGTCGGCGGCGCCGGTGAACAGCCGGGGTTCGGGCAGGCCGACGGGGGCGTCGTGCTGCTTGGCGCGGGCGTAGTCGCCGAGGAAGCCGTCTCCGGGCGTCAGGAACATGTGGTCCAGCCACTTCAGGCCCGCGCGGATCTGGGCGGGACTGGCCTTCTTGTTGAACATGTAGCCGTCGCCGCCGATGAGCGTGCCCTCGCCGCCGGGCATGGGGGCGAGCGCGAGGTCCTTGTAGTCGCCGCCCTTCTCCTTGACCAGGATCGGGATGTTGTCGGGGGCGGAGAGGTACATGCCGAGCTTGCCGGAACCCATCATCTGCTGCACGTCGTTGATGACGAGGAGCTGTTTGCTGCCCATGGAGTCGTCGGTCCAGCGCATGTCGTGCAGGTTCTGGAGGACGGCCCGGCCCTGCGGGGTGTCGATCGTCGCCTTCTTGCCGTCGGCGCTGACCACGTCGCCGCCTTGGGAGTACAGCTCGGCGGTGAAGTGCCAACCGCCTTGATTCTGGGCGCTGTAGTCGGCGTAGCCGACGGTGCCGTCGCCGAGTGCGGCGATCTTCTTGGCGTCGGCGCGCACCTCCTCCCAGGTGGCGGGTGGTTGCTCGGGGTCGAGGCCGGCCTTCGCGAAGAGCTTCTTGTTGTAGATCAGGCCCATCGAGTAGCCGGTGCGCGGGATGCCGTAGATCTTGCCGTCGACGGTGTAGATGTCGCGCAGTTGCTGCTGGATGGTGTCGTAGCTCTTCAACTCCTTGACGTACGGCGTGAGATCGGCCGCCTGGCCGATGTCGACGACGTGCTTGGCGTCGGTGAAGTACGTGTAGAAGACGTCCTCCATCTGGCCGCCGGCGAGCTTGGCGTCGAAGGTCTCCGGGTCCTGGCAGGGGAAGGCGTCGTGGGCGACGACGTCGACGGTCGGGTTCTGCTTCTCGAAGGAGGCGGTGTCCGCCTCGAAGAACGAGCGGTCGACCTTGGCGCTCTTGGGCGGCATGCAGTTGACCGTGATGCGGGTCTTGCCGCTCGCGGAATCCTCGTCGCCGGACCCGCAGGAGGTCAGGGCGAGGGCGAGCGAGCCGGCGCTGAGCGCGATGAACGTACGGCGGAACCCGGTGCTTCTCATCGGTGGAACCCCTCTGGGCAGGAGCGGTGGGCGGGGCACACTCAAGCACCGGCGACATCCGTCCGCAAGATGTCGCGCACAATATGAAATTATTTGACAGGTAGCTGGATCTCAGGAACGGGTCGGTGGTGCCGTCGAGCCCCGCACCACCAGCTCGGGCTCGAACAGCAGCTCCTCGCGGGTCACGAAACCGCCGTTGATCTGCGTGTTCAGCAGCTCCACGGCCGCTCTGCCCATGGCCTCGATGGGCTGCCGGACGGTGGTCAGCGGGGGCTCGGTGCAGTTCATGAACGCCGAGTCGTCGTACCCGACGACCGACACCTGGGAGGGGACGTCCAGGCCCTTGCGACGGGCGGCCCTGATGGCGCCGAGCGCCAGCGGGTCGCTGGCGCAGATGATGCCGGTGACGCCCCGGTCGATGAGCCGGGAGGCCGCCGCGTGCCCGCCCTCGATCGAGAACATCGCGCGGGCGACATGCTCCTCGGGCAGCTCCCCCACGGCCTGCGCGGCGGCCAGCTTGCGCGCCGACGGCACATGGTCGGCCGGCCCCAGCACCAGCCCGATCCGCTCGTGCCCCAGCGAGGCGAGGTGCCGCCAGGCCTGCTCCACCGCCACCGCGTCGTCGCAGGAGACGCCCGGGAAGCCGAGATCCTCGATGGACGCGTTGACCAGCACCACCGGGATCTTGCGGTCGGCGAGCAGCCGGTAGTGGTCGTGCGGGGCGTCGGCCTGCGCGTACAGCCCGCCGGCGAAGACGACACCGGACACCTGCTGTTGCAGCAGCAGCTCCACGTAGTCCGCCTCGGAGACCCCGCCCGTGGTCTGCGTGCACAGCACCGGCGTCAGTCCGAGCTGCGCGAGCGCACCTCCGATGACCTCGGCGAACGCCGGGAAGATCGGGTTCTGCAACTCGGGCAGCACAAGGCCCACGAGCCGCGCGCGCTCACCGCGCAGCTGCGTGGGCCGCTCGTAGCCGAGCACGTCCAGGGCGGACAGCACCGCCTGCCGGGTGGACTCGGAGACTCCCGGCTTGCCGTTGAGCACCCGGCTGACCGTGGCCTCGCTGACCCCGACCTTCTTCGCCACCTCGGCAAGTCGTCGCGTCATGCGCGCAAGAATAGCGCAAGAAATGCAAGCCGCTTGCGTAATGACGGCACCGCTTGCCGAGGGCGCTCAGACCCGGCTGCCGGTCGCCGTGTCCGCCGACAGCCGCTGGGCGATGTAGATCGGGATCACGGACAGCAGCACCAGGACCGCCGCCACCACGTTGACCACCGGCGCCTGCTGGGGCCGGGTCATGTTGTTGAAGATCCAGATCGGCAGGGTCTCCACGCCCGGTCCCGCGGTGAACGTGGTCACCACGATCTCGTCGAAGGACAGCGCGAAGGCGAGCAGGCCGCCCGCGAACAGCGCCGAGCGCACGAGCGGGAAGGTGACGTCGGCGAAGGCGCGGAAGGTGTTGGCGCCGAGGTCCATCGCCGCTTCCTCGTACGAGCCGGAGGTGCGCCGCAGCCGGGCGACGACGTTGTTGAAGACGACGACGATGCAGAAGGTGGCGTGCCCGACGACCACCGTGAACAGCCCCAACCCCACCCCCAGCGGCTCAAGTACCGTGCTGAAGGCCGAGTTGAGCGCGATGCCCGTGACGATGCCGGGCAGCGCGATCGGCAGGACGACCACGAAGGAGATCGCGTCCCGGCCGAAGAACCGGTGCCGGGCGACGGCGAACGCGATCAGCGTGCCCAGCGCCAGGGCGATGGCGGTGGCTCCCAGCCCCGCCTTCGCAGACGTCCAAAGTGCCTCCCGCGCCCCGGAGTTGTCCCAGGCCACCGACCACCAGTGCACGGTGAGCCCCGACGGCGGCCAGCTCGCGCTCCGGTCGGGGTTGAGGGAGTTGACGAGGACGAGCAGCAACGGCACGTAGATCACCACGAAGCCGAACCCGGCGGCGACGCGCAGGGCGATCCGCGCGGAGCGGGACAGTTGCACGGGGGCTCCTCTAGAGGCTGCTCAGGGCGCCCGTGCGCCGCATCGCCAGCAGGTACAGCACGATGACGACGACGGGGACCGTGCCGAGGGCGGCGGCCATGGGCAGGTTGAGTTCGATGTTGGAGTAGACGAGATTGCCGATGAGCTGGGTCTTGCCGCCGACGATCTGCACGGTGATGTAGTCGCCGAGGCTGAGGGAGAACGTGAAGACCGACCCCGCCGCCACCGACGGCAGCACCATCGGCAGCACGACGGACCGGAAGGTCCGCCAGCCCTTCGCCCCCAAGTCAGCGGAAGCGTCAAGGAGGTTGGCGGGCAGCTGCTCCAGCGCGGTGTGGATCGGCAGGATCATGTACGGCAGCCAGAGGTACGTCAGGGTCAGCACCGCCGCCGTCAGCCCGTACCCCGGCCCGCCCAGCCCGAACGGCTTCAGCATCCAGTCGGCGAGCCCGCCCTCGGAGAGGATGAGCCGCCAGGCGTACACCTTGACCAGGTAACTCGCCCACAGCGGGGTGAGAATGGCGACGACGAGCAGCGGCCGCCACTTCGGCTTCGCGACCCGGGCGGTGTAGAAGGCGAGCGGGAAGGCGATCACCGCGCACAGGGCGGTGACGGCCAGGGCGACACCGATGCTGCGCAGGATCACCTGCCGGAAGACCGGCACGGTGAACAGCTCGTGGAAGTTGTCGGTCGACCAGACCTTCACGACTTCCGACGTGAAGGAGTTCGTCGTCCAGAACGCGGAGACGAACAGCACGCTGAGCGAGCCGAGATAGAGCACCGCGAGCCACAGCAGCGGGGCGGTCAGCAGGAGGGTGAGCCGCAGGCGGGGGCGCCGGTGCAGCGCCCCCGCGGTGCGCGTGATCAGGGCCATGCGTCAGCCCTTGATCTCGGTCCAGGCCTGGACCCACTTCGCGTACGGCACGCACTTGACGTCGGTGCGGCCGTCCAGGCACTGCTCGATGGGCGTGTTCCAGAACGCGATGTTCTTCCAGTAGCTCTCGTCGGCCGCGTGGTAGGTCGTGCAGAAGTTCTTGTCGCTGGTCAGCTCGCAGGCCTTGGAGTTGGCCGGTGCCTCGCCGAAGTACTCGGCGACCTGGGCGTTGACCTTCGGGGAGACGATCCAGTCGAGCCACTTGTAGGCGCAGTTGGGGTGTTTGGCCTTGGCGGAGACCATCCAGGTGTCGGACCAGCCGGTCGAACCCTCCTTGGGCACGAAGGCCTTGACCTTGGCACCCTCGTCGGCGGTGAGGTTGGCGATTACCTGCCAGGTGGCGCCGACGACGGAGTCACCGCTCTTGAAGGCGGATATTTCCTTGAGGTAGTCGCTCCAGTACTCGCCGATGTCCGCGTTCTGCTGCTTGAGCAGGTCCACGGCGGCGTCGAACTGCTTCTGGTCCAGGGCGTACGGGTCCTTGATGCCGAGGTCGGGCTTGGTCGCCTTCAGGTACAGGGCCGCGTCGGCGATGTAGATGGGCGAGTCGTACGCCGTGACGTGGCCCTTGTACTTGGAGGCGTCGTCGAAGACCGCGGACCAGGAGGTCGGGGCCGGGGTGACCTTCTCGGTGTTGTACATCAGCAGGTTGGCACCGCGGCCGTGCGGGATGCCGTACATCTGCCCGTCGACGGAGTTCCAGTCGCCGTCCTTCAACCCGCTGTAGATGTCCCGGTAGTTGGGGACGAGGGCGGTGTTGACGGGGGCCGCGTCACCGGAGGCGATGAGGCGCAGCGAGGCGTCGCCGGAGGCGGAGACCGCGTCGTACTCCCCCGTCTTCATCAGTTTGACCATCTCGTCGGAGCTGGCGGCGGTCTTGGCGTTGACCTGGCAGCCGGTCTGCTTCTCGAAGTCGCTGACCCAGTCGACCTTGGGGTCGTTGGAGCCGTCCTCGACGTAGCCCGCCCAGGCGATGAGGTTGACCTGGCCCTCGGTCTTGCCGAGTTTCGAAGGGGCCTTCAGGTCAGGGGGGTTGAGGCCGGTGGCCGAGGAGGCGCTGCCGTCGTCGGAGGATCCGCAGGCGGTGGCGGCGAGGAGCAGTGCGGCGACGGCTGCCGCCGCCTTGAGGGTAGAGCGCACGACGTACTCCATACGTGAAGAGGGCGGGGAGGCGGGGTCAGTCAGGGACGGGCACGGCCACGGCGTGCCGTCGGTGCCATTGCAGGCGCACCCGGGTGCCGCGGTAGGCGGCGACGTCCTCGGAGGAGGTCTCCAGGTTCTGCTGGAGGGCGGTGAGGCGGCCGCCGGCGTCGAGGTCGACGAGGAAGCGGGTGGCGTCCCCGAGGTAGACGACCTCGGCGACGGTGCCGACGGCGGTGGCGTGCTCGGGCTGGTCGGCCTCGGCGGACTCCTTGAGGACGCGGATCTTCTCCGGCCGGATGCTGTAGGTGCCGGGGGTGCCGACGATCCGGTGGGCGGACTCGCCCTCCAGGAGGTTGGAGGTGCCGACGAAGGACGCCACGAACGGGGTCGCGGGGCGTTCGTAGACCTCGGCGGGGGTGCCGACCTGTTCGATGCGGCCCTGGTGGAAGACGGCGATGCGGTCGCTCATCGTCAGGGCCTCCTCCTGGTCGTGGGTGACGAAGACGAAGGTGATGCCGACCTCGCGCTGGAGCGCCTTGAGCTCGACCTGCATCTGCTCGCGCAGCTTGAGGTCGAGGGCGCCGAGCGGTTCGTCGAGGAGCAGGACGCGGGGGCGGCCGACGAGGGCGCGGGCGAGGGCGACGCGCTGCCGCTGGCCGCCGGAGAGCTGGCTGGGCCGCCGCTTGCCGAAGCCTTCGAGCCGCACCTCCGCCAGCGCTTTGCGCGCCCGCACCAGCCGCTCCGCCTTGGGCACCTTGCGGACCTTCAGCCCGTAGGCGACGTTCTGCTCGACGGTCATGTGCGGGAACAGGGCGTAGTCCTGGAAGACGGTGTGGACGTCCCGCTCGAAGGGGGCGAGCCCGGTGACCTCCTGCCCGGCGAGCTCGATCCGGCCGCCGCTCGGGGCCTCGAACCCGGCGATCATGCGCAGGACGGTGGTCTTGCCGGAGCCGGAGGGGCCGAGCATCGAGAAGAACTCGCCGTCCCGGATCTCCAGATCGACCCCGGCCACGGCGGTCGTCTCCCCGAACGACTTCCGCAGACCCTGTAGCCGGATGGCCATTCCCTCCATGAGCGGGAACCTTCCTGGTGCTCTCGCGCGTTGCTCTATTGACTGGAAACATATGAAGTCATAGTTCAAATCTCAAGGCCCCCTTAGGGTAAAGCTTGAGTCAATGAGCAAGGTGGTGGCCGTGAAGCAGCAGCAGATGAACGGCGGCGCCCGGAAAGCCGTCTTCGCCCCGGTCGACAGCCGGGCGCGGGTCGACGCCGTGGTGCGCCGGATCGGCGACGCCATCGAGCTCGGTCTGCTCGCCGACGGCGAGCAACTCCCGGGCGAGACCGACCTGGCGGGCCAGCTCGGCGTCTCCACGGTGACCCTGCGGGAGGCGCTCATGGCACTGCGCCAGCAGGGCCTGGTCACCACCCGCCGGGGCCGCGGCGGCGGCTCCTTCGTCTCGCTCCCCGAGGTCCCCGGCGAGGAGCGCCTCAAGGTCCGGCTGCGCGGCTGGAGCACCGAGGAACTCCGCGACCTCGGCGACCACTGGGCGGCCCTGTCCGGCACGGCGGCCCGCCTCGCCGCCGACCGCACCGAGCCGGACGATCTCGTCCAACTACGCCGTACGGCCGAGGAGTTGGCCCAGGCCGCCGACGCGGCGGCGCGCAGCCGGGTGTACGGCCGTTTCCACGTCGAACTCGCGGCGGCGGCACAGTCCGCCCGCCTCACCCGGGAGCAGGTGGCCCTCCAGACCGAAGTCGGGGCACTGCTCTGCCTTGTGCTCGGGGACGACGAATATCGTGAAGAGGTCTCCGAGCGACTCCGATTCGTAATCTCGGCCGTGCAGGATGGGGCCCACGAATTGGCCAGGGAACAGGCCGAGCGGTGCGTCCGGCAGTCGACGTCGCGGCTGATCGCCCTGCGTCTGACGCTGTAGCCGCACCGCTCGCGAGGTCCCCGTCCGCTGGAGGGCAGCCATGAGCCTCGCGACGGCAACGCGCGACAAGGCACCGGAGGAATCGGTCGCGGCCCGCGTCCGCTCGACGCTGGAGGCCGTGTTCGACGCGGTCTCGGCGACCCGCGCCGACACCACGGCCCTGCTGGCCCGGGTGGCCGCCACGGGCCGTCGCCCGGCGACCGTGGACCTCGCCGCCCTCCGCCCCGGTCTGCACGGCCGCCTGGCCCGCGACGCATTGGTCTCCGGCGTCGGCTTCGTGGCCGCGCCGGGCCTGCTGAGCGACGTACCGGCATGGCTGGAGTGGTGGCAGACGGGCTCCGACGGCGACGTACGACCGCTGCTCCTCGACCTCGACCCCGAGCACTCGGCGTACGCCGACTACACGCACTGGGACTGGTTCGCGCTGCCCCGCGACACCGGGGAGCGGGCGGTGGCGGGTCCGTACGTCGACTACCTCTGCTCGGACGAGTACAGCCTCACCCTGTCCGCGCCGGTGCTGGTCGAGGGCCGGTTCGCCGGGGTGGCCGCCGCGGACGTGTATCTACGGCACTTCGAGGCGGCCGTCATGCCGATGCTGCGCCGGCTGCCCGGCCCGGCGCGGCTGGTGAACGCGCGCGGGCGGGTGGCGGCGTCCACCGACCCGCGCCATCTGGTGGGCTCGCTCAGCAAGGGCCCGGACTTCGGCCGGGTACTGGCGACGGGCCGGCCGACGCAGGCCGACGGCGGCATCCGGCTGATGCCGTGCGACGGGGTGCCGCTGGTGCTGGTGAGCACGGGTCAGGAGTGAGCGGCCCTTTGACCGGCCGCCCTATGACCGGCCGCCCTTTGACCGGCCGCTCCTTGACCGGCCCTTTCGGACACCGGCGGGATCACCCTTCCGCCGCGGGAACCACCCTCAGGTGCGCGGTCGGCCGGCGCGTCCCACGCGCGCGTGCCGGGGCGCGCCGAGTCTCGCGCAGGACCAGGGTGAGCCGGGTGTGGCCGAGGTCGCGCAGGGTGCCGGGCGTCTCGTCGACGACCCGGCACTCGGTGGCGCCCCAGCGCGGGTCGGGGTGCAGCAGCGGCCGGACGGCGCCGTCGTGCGCGAAGGCGCGCTCGCCGACGGCCCTGATCCAGTGCGGCAGTCCGTGCCGGTAGGCGGCGTCCATGATGGGGTCCTGGGCGATGTCCCGGCGGATCGCCTGGAGCGCGTGATCATGCCCGTCCCGCTCCACCGCGGCGGCGAAGTGGGCCAGCATCGGCAGACACCAGCTCGACTCGTGCTCCCCGAGCACGGTGCCGGCGTCCGGGTGGAAGAGCACGAATCTCAGGAAGTTGTCGTCCGGCATGGCGGTCGGATGCGGACCCACACCGCGGAAAAGTGACGCGAAAGCAGCGTTGGACAGAACGACGTCCCACCGCTCGTCGAGCACGAACGAAGGAAAGGGAACCGCTTCCAGAAGGGTGGCGTAGTCCTGGAGATACGCCCGGGCCTCGGGACTGTCGGGGACGGCCCGCGGCTGCGGCCGCTGCCCTCCTGCCTGCTGTGCCATCGGGAGGTCACCCCTCTTGCCTATGCGGCCACGCGCGTGGCGCCCTGATCCTGCTGCCCGAGCGCGAGCGGTGTCAACTATCGTGGCATTTCGTGACGGTTGACGGCTGAAATTGGCCACAGTTGTGGCGAGACCTGGATGTGCGTTCGAACAACGGCTACTCTCCCCGGAGTTCACGGCAACCGCTTGTGTTGAGCTGCTTGTGAGAAGCCTGTGAGAGACGTAGGAGATCTGTCGGTGGCGGATGGCTTCGCGAGTCCGGGTGCCCCGGTGACGGCTGCGCTGCCGGCCGTCGTCGCTCGCGTCACCGCACTCGCCGACCGGCTCGGTGTGCCGCACGCGGAGGTCTTCCACACCGGCCGCCTGTCGGTGGCCAGCGGTGTCCCCGAGTCCGTGGTCAAGGCCCTGCTGAGCGGCCGCCCGGCCGGCGAGCCGGACATCCAGGCCCGCTTCCTCCAGCGCCTTGACCTCCTGCGCCGCACCCGGCTCAAGCCCAACGGCCGCAAGTACACCCAGCAGGAGATCGCCGACGGCGCCGGCATGTCGCGCCAGCAGGCGGGCGCTCTGATCAACGGCGACCGGCGTCCCACGATGGAGCACTGCGACGCCATCCAGCGCTTCTTCCGGGTCCACGCCGGTTTCCTCACGGCGGAGGACCCCGAGGCCCTGGCCGGCGCCCTGCAGCGCACCGAACAGGATCTCCTGCAGAAGCTGGCCGACCGCGAGAAGGAGACGGTTCCCCCTGCGGGCGACCCGTTGGAGCAGCTCCTCCAGGACCACGGTGTCCGCGGAATCGCCTGGCGGGCCGCACAGCTGCCCACCGACCAGCATCGCGACAAGGTCGCCGAATGGCTGGACATGCTTCTGGAGAGCGTCAAACGGCCCGAGTCGTGAGCCGGGGGTTAACTGTGGGCATCGGTAGGGAAATGCGCCGCCTGTGCGGCGAGCTGGTCGCGGAGCTGCCCTTCCCGGCCCCCGCGGCGCATCCCACGGAGCTGTACACGGCGCTCTGCGAGGCGATGAGCCGCCGCCGCGGCCGCCCGGTCCACTTCCGTACGGCCGCCTTCCCGGTCGGCACCGCGAGCGGCCTGTGGCTGGACATGGCCGAGCAGGACCTCGTCGTCGTCGAGGAACGCACCGCCCCCGACCACCAGTTGGTCATCCTCGGCCACGAGCTGTGGCACATGCAGGCCGGTCACAGCAGCCACCATGTCGAAGGCGCCGCCGTGGCGGCCCGGATGCTCAGCGACGACGCCGACCTCAGGGCGGCCGTCCTCAAGGTCGCCGCCCGCAGCCGCTTCGACCAGGAGGACGAGAAGGAGGCCGAGCGCTTCGGCCTCCTGCTGGCCAGCAAGTGCCGTACCTGGCTGGACGGTTCGTCGGTACGGGGTCCGGTGCAGCGGGACCGGCTGGCGGGCCGTATCGAGGCGTCGCTGGGCTATCTGGGCCCGCAGAACTGAGGACGGCCGCCCCGTACAGCGGCCCTCACGTGGCGCTGCGCTCGCTCGCCTCCCGCAACTCCCGCTCCACGGCCCGCTCACGGACGCCCCCCGCCCGTCCGGCCGTCCCCGGCCGTCCCTCCCGCAGCAGCTCCCGCCAGTGCTCCCGGCTCCAGTCGGCCGGCGCGGTGTCCCTCGTGAACTCCTCCACCAGCGCCACGAACCGCCCCGGGTCGGCGTGGAACGGGAAGTGCCCGGCGCCCTCGAAGATCTCCAGCCGGCTCCCCGGCATCGCCTCGTGCGCCCCGAACGCGTGCCGCACCGGCACCACGCTGTCCCGGTCGCCCCACAGCAGCATGGTCGGCATGCCCTGGGTGAGATAGCAGCGGTCCAGCATCGTCACCACCTGTCCCCGCCAGTCCACGACGGCACGCAGGGTCCGGATGAACGCGTTCCGGGAGGTCTCGTCGGGCAACGCGTCGACCAGGTTCAGCAGATCGGGCGCGTCCTGCCCGAGATCGGTGTCCATGGCCTTCATCATCCGCACCGCGAGCCCCACTTGCAGCCGGGCACCCGGCAACCGCAGCGCGGACAGCATCAGATGGGCGCCGGGCAGGGAGACGAGCCGCAGCACCGGATTGACCTCGCGGCCCACCCCGCCCGCGCTGACCAGGATCAGCCGCTCGGTCCGCTCGGGGAACTGGTAGGCGAACTGCATCGCCACGCCCCCGCCCAGCGAGTGCCCCACCAGGGTCGCCGACTCGATGCCGAGCGTGGTGAGCAGATCCCGCACCCCGTTGGCGTACGCGGCCACCGAGTAGTCGGCGCGGGGTTTGTCGGAGGCGCCGTGCCCGAGCAGGTCGGGGGCGATGACGGTGTGCGTACGGGCGAGGTCGGGGATGAGTTCGGCCCAGGTGGCCGAAGAGTCCCCGATGCCGTGGATGAGGACCAGGGCCGGGCCCTCGCCGGCCATGCGGAAGGCGCGCCGGTATCCGTGCACCACCCGGTACTGCAACTCGAGTTCGCCGTCACCCACCGAGCGCAGCCTCACCGTGCGCGCGGGGGGCCGATGCGGGACGTCGACCACGTACGTGCCTCCCGTTTCCCCAGCCGTCCGCCCGGCCGTGCCTGGCCCGCCGGGCGCGACGGAAAGCCCTTCCACTCCAGCGTAGAACCCTCTTCCCACCCGCGATTTCGATCAGGTTTCGCCTCGGCTAAGCGGGCGAACGGAAGTGCAGCGGGACCGGATTGTCAGTGGCGGTTGGCAAGCTGGAGTCGGGCCCTCATTGGCGGGGCCGACCGACGAGCCGACTTGGGGAGAGCCGACCGATGCCCACCGCCGTACTCACCGACCGCGAGCGCACCGCCGTACAGGCCTACCTGCGGCTGCTGCACACCGTCCGGGCCGCGTTCGACGGTCCGCCGGACGGCAGGCGACCACCCGTCGTGCCGCCCGCCGTCCTCGCGGAGGCGGAGCAGGCGCTGGCGGAAGCAGGCCTGGCGGGCAATGAGGAGGCCTTCTTCCGGCTGCTTCAGAACTGGTGTCCGCCGGCGTCCTAGGGAGCCCGTCGGCGGCCGGCGAGAAGCCGGCTGCCGCGGACCGGCCGTGCCGCACGCTCAGGCGTGCGGCACGACCACCGACGTGGCCACCAGACCGTCCCGGACGGTCCAGCGCCCTTCGAAGACACCACGCCGCCGCCCGGCCAGGACCGGTCCGGGGACGAGCAGTTCGGCGCGCAGCCGGCCACGGGGGAACTCGCCGCCTGGGTCGACGAGGATCTCGATGTCGGCCTCGGCGAAGTCGAGCCAGCTGCCGGTGAGCGGGAACCACGCCTTGTAGACGGACTCCTTGGCGCTGAACAGCAGCCGGTCCCAGTGGATCCCGGGCCGGCTCGCCGCGAGGTGACGCAGCCTGGTCCGCTCGGCGGGCAGCGACACACTGTCGAGGACGCCGTCCGGGAGCGGTCCGTGGGGTTCGGCGTCGATGCCCAGGGAGGCGAGGTCGGCGGCGCGGACCAGGGCGGCGGCGCAGTAGCCGTCGCAGTGGGTCATGCTGCCGGTCAGGCCGGCGGGCCACTGCGGGGCGCCGCGTTCGCCGGGCAGCACCGGCTGCGGGGGCACGCCGAGCTTCTCCATCGCCCGCCGCGCACAGGACCGTACGAGGGCGAACTCACGGCGGCGTTTGGCGACGGACCGCGCGACGAGCGCGGCCTCCTCCGGGTACAGCGTGATGTTCTCCGCCTCGGCCTGACCGTGGATCTCCACGGCGACCACGGAGTCCGGCAGCAGGTCCTCGATCACCGCGCGCCGACCTCCCGGGGCGCGATGCGCCGCAGCCGTCCCGGCGGCTCCGGACGCTTCCTCCACTCGCGCGGGTAGCCCACCGACACTTCTTCGAAGCGGACCCCGTCGAGCCAGGTGGTGCGGGGGATGTGGAGATGGCCGTAGACCATGGTCTCGACGCGGAACCGGCGGTGCCAGTCGGCGGTCAGGGTGGTGCCGCACCACATGGCGAACTCGGGGTGCCACAGGACGTCCGTGGGGTGCCGGTCCAGCGGGTAGTGGTTGACCAGGACGGTGGGCAGGTCGTCCGGCAGCGCTTCGAGCCGGCGCTCGGTCTCGGCGACCCGGGCGCGGCACCAGGCCTCGCGGCTCGGGTAGGGGTCGGGGTGCAGCAGGTGTTCGTCGGTGCAGACGACGCCGGTGCCGTACGCGTACTCCAGGCCCTGATCCTTGGTCGTGCAGCCGGAGGGCAGGAAGGAGTAGTCGTAGAGGAGGAAGAGCGGGGCGACGGCGACGGGGCCGCCGGGACCCTCCCAGACGGGGTAGGGGTCCTCGGGGGTGAGGACACCGAGGTCGCGGCAGACCTCGACGAGGTGCTCGTAGCGGGCGACGCCGCGCAGGGTGACGGGGTCGCTGGGGTGGGTCCACAGTTCGTGGTTGCCGGGGGCCCAGATCACCTTGCGGAAGCGGCCGGCGAGGGTTTCCAGCGCCCAGCGGATCGCCTCGACGGTCTCCGCGACGTCACCGGCGACGAGCAGCCAGTCGTCGTCCGTCTCGGGGCGCATCGCCTCCACCAGGGCGCGGTTCTCGGGATAGCCGATGTGCAGGTCACTGATGGCCAGCAGCTGTGCGGCGTCCCCGGCCCTCGATGTCACGTCCCGCCCCCTCCGCGCACCCGGATACGACCACGACAGCATATTCGGGCGCGTCCGGGAGAGTCGTTCAAGATCGAAAAATCCGTAACACGCACGTTGCACGCGGGGGCCCCGGCAGGCCGTATGATCGCCCCAACACCACCGCTATGAACTTCCCTTCTAACAGGGCGGTTTGGTGTCCCCTCTACCACCCTGGCCGGGCACGGCCTGCTTCGCTGTGCCCGAAAACCCCGAAAGGCGGCCTGCATGATCTCTCGCGTACGCGTCTGGCTCAACCGCACGTACGCGGAGAACGTGTTCTTCATGGATCAGCTGCGGAAAAATCCCAGCAATCGCGCCGTCGAGATCCATGCCACGCACGGCGACGCGGACTCCCCCGTACTGGCCGCCGCCGACACGGCGGACCTGGAGCCGGAGGGCCTGTCCCCCGCCGGGTACGTGGAGTACGCGCTCGACCAGTGCCAGCGCCGTGGCATCGACGTCTTCGTGCCCCGGCTGCACCAGTCGGCGATCGTGGCGCACCGCGCCGAGTTCGAGGCGGTCGGGACGGCACTCCTTGCGCCGCCGCCGGAGGCCGTGGCCGTCTTCGAGGACAAGGTGATCGCCTACGAGGCCGTGCAGGCGATCGGGGTGCCGGTGCCGCCGTGGTTCCGGGTCCGGTCCGCCGACGAACTCGTCGCGGCGGTCGAGGAGTTGGAGGCGGACGGTCACAAGGCGTGCTTCAAGCCGGCGTCCGGTGCGGGCGGGGTGGGCTTCCGTGTGATCACGCGCGCCCCCTTCTCGCTCGTTCACCTCAACGGCTTCCCCAGCCCGTACGTCCCGCTGGACGTCGTCGTCGAGGCGCTGCAGCAGGCCGACGAGGCGGTGGACTGGCTGGTCATGCCGCGCCTTGAGCAGCCGGAGGTGTCGGTCGACTGCCTCACGGGGCCCGACAACCGGGTTCGGCTGGCGGTGGGCCGGACGAAGAACGGGCGGCGGCGTGGGTTCACGCTGCACGAGCAGTGGCTGGAGCCGGCGCGGTTGATCGCGGAGGGGTTCGGGCTGCACTACCTGTCCAACATCCAGTTCCGGATGTTCGGGGACCGGCCTGTTCTCATGGACGTCAACACGCGTCCTGCTGGAGGTTTGCACCAGCTGTCGCTCTGCGGGGTCAACGCGCCCTGGGCCGCTGTGCAGTTGGCCCTGGGTGAGGACATGGGGGAGATGGTGCCGCCGTTCCTGGGACAGGACTACACGGTGGTGTCGGGGCCGCGGCCGCTTCGGGCCGTTTCGCTGCCGCAGCAGCGTGAGGCGTCCGAGCCGTTGCCTGCGGTGTCGGCGCCTGTGGTGACCGAGCCTGTTGTGGTGGAGGCTGCGGCTTCTGTCCTGCCGCTTTAGGGTTCGTTGCCGGGTGCGGGTTGTCTGTGGTTGCTCGCGCAGTTCCCCGCGCCCCTTAGGGACGTCACCCTCACCGGTATGGACCAATTCCGTCAATCTCCTTGACAGGCCTATTGGTCCATACCAACTTTGTTGCGCACCCCCCTGCACTCCCGAACACCCCCATTCCTTCAGGGAGATCGCGTGCGCAACAAAGCCAGACGTCCCAGACGTCGTCTCCTCGCCCTTCTCGCCACCGCCGGGCTCGCGCTCACCGGAGCCGTCGCGCTGCCCGGCACCGCTCAGGCGGCGAACATCCTGACCAACCCCGGCTTCGAGTCGGGGAGTCTCTCGCCCTGGTCCTGTACCGGGAACCTCGGCTCGGTCGTCTCCTCCCCCGTGCACGGCGGCTCCAAGGCCCTTGCGGGGGCGGTGAGTTCGAGTGACAACGCCAAGTGCAGCCAGACCGTGGCCGTGAAGCCGAACACTGCCTACACGCTCAGCGGCTGGGTGCGCGGCAGCTACGTCTACCTCGGGGTGGACGGCGGCGCCTCCACCTGGACGTCGTCGCCGTCGGCCTACGCCCAGCTCAGCGTCAACTTCACCACCGGTGCCTCGCAGACCAGCGCCACGATCTACACCCACGGCTGGTACGCGCAGGGCACCTACTACGCCGACGACATCAGCCTCGACGGGCCCGGTGGCGGCGGCGGTTCGGACACGCAGGCGCCGACCGCGCCGGCCGGTCTCCGGTCCACCGCGAAGACTTCCTCCACCGTGTCGCTGGCCTGGAACGCCTCGACGGACAACGTCGGCGTCACCGCGTACGACATCTACAGCGGCTCCAACCAGGTACTGAGCGTCTCCGGTACGACGGCCACCGTCAGCGGGCTCTCCGCCAGTACCGCCTACACCTTCACCGTGAAGGCCCGGGACGCGGCCGGGAACACCTCGGCGGCCTCCAACGCCGTGAGCGTCACGACCGACGCGGGCGGCGGTGGCGGTACCGGGTTCAAGCAGGCCGCGCCCTATCTGTACGAGGGCTGGGGCGATCCGCCGAGCGTGTCGACGGTGATGAGCTCGACCGGCATCAAGTGGTTCACGATGGCGTTCATGCTGGACGGCGGCGGCTGCAACCCCATGTGGGACAGCGCCCGGCCGCTGACCGGCGGGGTCGACCAGACGGTCATCAACCAGATCCGTTCGGCGGGCGGGGACATCGTGCCCTCGTTCGGCGGCTGGCAGGGCAGCAAGCTCGGCGCCAACTGCTCCTCCGCCAGTGCGCTCGCCGCGGCGCTCCAGAAGGTGATCGACGCCTACTCGCTCAAGGCGATCGACATGGACATCGAGAACACGGACGAGTTCGAGAACGAGGCCGTGCAGGCGAGGATCCTCACCGCGCTGAAGACGGTCAAGGCCAACAACCCCGGCCTGAAGACCATCGTCACCTTCGGCACCTCGACCACCGGACCGACCTACTACGGCAACCGGCTGATCGAGCAGGCCAAGTCCATCGGCGCCGACATCGACGTCTTCACCATCATGCCGTTCGACTTCGGCGGCGGCTCCGACATGTACGGCAACACCGTGAACGCGACGGAGGGGCTGAAGGCCAAGCTGAAGTCCACCTTCGGCTGGGACGACGCGACCGCCTACGCCCACATCGGCATCTCGGGCATGAACGGGCTCAGCGACCAGCAGGAGCTGACGAGCCCGGCCATCTGGACGCAGATCCGCGACTGGGCGAACTCCCACCACATCGCCCGGCTCGCGTTCTGGTCGGTCAACCGCGACCGGCCGTGCGCGGGTGGCGGCGTGGTGAGCAACTGCTCCGGCATCAGCCAGAACAACTGGCAGTTCACCTCGATCACGGCCGGGTTCACCGGCTGAGCGGGCGGTGCCTGCCGGTCCCTGAACCGGCAGGCACCGCCGCGGTGTCAGAACCGGCCCGAACCCCGGTAGAGCTCCAACTCCCCGTCCAGCTCGACCTTGAGCACCGTGGCGTACGGGTCGAGGTCCGCCGCGGCCGGCGGGTCGATCCACTCGATGCCGACGGCCTCGTGGAGCCCGCCCACCTTCCGGTGGGCGAGTTCCGTGCCGGTGCCGAGGACGGTCACCCCGCGGACCGGGGTGACCAGTCCGCGCAGGCCGATCTCGGCGCGCGGCGCGTCGAACAGGACCAGGTACAGCGTCCGGCCGTCCGCGGAGAGGGTGCTGGGACCGTAGTGGTGTCCGGCGGGCAGTCCGCGCCGGGTGCCGTACACCGCCTCGGAGTGCTTCCCGATCCACTCCCCCAGCCCTTCGAGACGCTCCACCTGCGGCTGCGGGATGGTGCCGTCCTCCATCGGGCCGACGTCGAGGAGCAGGTTGCCGCCGCCCCCGATGGTCTCGGTGAAGTAGCGGATCAGCTGGCTCAGCGACTTGTGGTTGTGGTCGGCGTGCTGGTAACCCCACGAGTCGTTGATGGTGAGGCACAACTCCCACGGCCCGTCCGGCGGTTCGATGGGCGCGCCCTGTTCGGGGGTGGCGTAGTCGCCCTCGCTGAGCATGCGGGCGTTGAACACGACATCCGGCACGTACGACCGTATGAGCGCGGCCAGTTCCGGGATGCGCCACTGCTCCTCGCTGCGGTCCCACTCGCCGTCGAACCACATCAGGTCCGGCCGGTAGCGGGAGGCCAGTTCGCGGATCTGGCCGTCCCGGTAGGCCAGGAAACGCTCCCAGGCCTCCAGGTCCTCGTCCTCGGCGGCCACCTCGGAGTAGCGGTTGTCCTCCTGCTCCGGCGGACGGCCCGGCTTGCGCGTGGAGGCGTAGTCCGGGTGGTTCCAGTCGGAGTGGGAGTAGTAGAAGCCGACCTTGAGGTCCTTCTCGCGCAGGGCCTCGGCGTAGGGGCCGACGTAGTCCTTGCCGAGGTTGAGGTCGCCGAACTCCGTGTCCCACAGGGCCACTCCGTCGTGGTGACGGGTCGTCAGCACGGCGTATTTCGCCCCGGCGCGGGCGAACAGGTCGGCCCACTCGCGCGGGTCGTACTCGGCTCCCGTGAAGCGCTCCAGCTGGGACATGTACCGGTCGTGCGGGACGATGTCGTCGTAGAAGGACCAGGACTCCTGGACGCCGTCGACGGCGTAGATGCCCCAGTGGACGAAGATCCCCAACTTGGCGTCGGTGAACCACGGTTGCATCGGCATCGGTCACCCCCTCCGCAGCCGGAGGGTCAGGATCTGGAAGGGCCGCAGTGCGACGGGGACGGTGCCGTCCGTGACGTCGGCGGTCTCCAGCGGGCGCTCCAGCAGGTCGGTGACCTCGGCGCCCGTGAGCGGGAAGCCGGTCCGCAGCAGACCCTGCGCGCGGCCGCCACGCGACTCGTACAGCCGCACCACCACGTCACCCGACCCGTCGTCGGCGAGCTTGACCGCCTCGACGGTGATGCCGTCGCCGTCGACCGAGACGACCGGCTCGGGCGCGCCCGCCGCGTCGGCCACCCGGAGGGGAAGGTTGAGGGCGTAGCCCTCGGCGACGGCGTCCTCGATGCTCGCGCCGGGCAGCAGCGCGTAGGTGAAGCGGTGCCTGCCCTGGTCGGCCTCCGGGTCCGGGATGCGCGGGGCGCGGACCAGGCTGAGGCTGACCTTGGTCGTCGTACCGCCGTCCTCTCGGACCGTGCGGGTGACGTCGTGGCCGTACGTCGAGTCGTTGATGACGGCGACGCCGTAGCCGGGTTCGCCGACGTGCACCCAGCGGTGGCCGGAGACCTCGAAGCGGGCCGCCTCCCAGCTGGTGTTGGTGTGGGTGGGGCGCTGGATGTGGCCGAACTGGATCTCGGCGGAGGAGTGCGCGGCGCGCACGTCCACCGGGAATCCCGCCTTGAGGATCTTCTCGGCCTCGTGCCAGTCGATCTCGGTCTCGAAGTCGATGCGGGGGCTGCCGGCGCGCAGGGTGATGGTCTGGACGAGCTTCGAGCCCTTGCCGAAGTCGCGCGTGACGCGGACCGCACCGAGCAGCGGGTCGTCCGAGACGACCTCGACCGCCGAGGCCTCCAGCAGGTCCGTGTACCGGTTGCGGTAGTGCTTGTCGATGTCCCAGGCGTCCCAGTAGTTCGGGAGGTCGGTGTGCAGGCGCAGCAAGTTGCCCTGGTCCGCGAGGACTTCGCGCTGAGCGCGCAGGTCGTAGACGGACGACAGCGTGCCGTCCTCCGCGACCTCCACCCGCACCAGGCCGTTGTCGAGGACCCGGCCCTCGACCGTCACGGGCTGGGCGGGCTCGGACGGCGTCACGGCGGCGCTGCCGTTGGCGGGCACCGACACGTACGCCAGGGAGCCCCCGGCGGTGCGGATCACCTCGGCGCGGTCGTACGGACTGGTGTTGAAGACCCGCGCGCCACCGCCGCCCAGCGCCGCGACCGCCTCTGCCGTCAGCGCCTCCAACTCCTCGGCGACACGGGCGTATTCGGCCTCCGCCTCGCGGTGCACCCAGGCGATCGAGGAGCCCGGCAGGATGTCGTGGAACTGGTGCAGCAGGACCGTCTTCCAGAGACGGTCGAGCTTCTCGTACGGGTAGGCGTAGTCCGGCGCGTGCAGCGCGGCCGTCGTCGCCCACAACTCGGCCTCGCGCAGCTTGTGTTCGCTGCGCCGGTTGCCCTGCTTGGTGCGGGCCTGGGAGGTGTAGGTGGCGCGGTGGAGTTCGAGGTAGAGCTCGCCGTGCCAGACGGGAGCGTCCTCGTACTCGGCGCGGGCCTTGGCGAAGAACTCGTCGGGGTGCTCGACGACGACCTTGGGCGAGCCCTCCAAGTCGGCCAGACGACGGGCGCGTTCCATGATCTCGCGGGTGGGGCCGCCACCGCCGTCGCCCCAGCCGAAGGGGGCCAGCGAGCGCGTACCGGCGCCCTTCTCGGCGTAGTTGCGGACCGCGCGGTCCATCTCCTCGCCGGAGAAGCGGGCGTTGTAGGTGTCGACGGGCGGGAAGTGCGTGAAGATGCGAGTGCCGTCGATGCCCTCCCACCAGAAGGTGTGGTGGGGGAACTTGTTGGTCTGGTTCCAGGAGATCTTCTGGGTGAGGAACCAGTCGTTGCCGGCGAGCTTGGCGAGCTGCGGGTAGGCGGCGTTGTAGCCGAAGGAGTCCGGCAGCCAGACACCCTTGGTCTCGACGCCGAAGTGCTCGATGAAGAACCGCTTGCCGTGGATGAGCTGGCGGGCGATGGCCTCGCCGCCGGGCAGGTTGCCGTCGGACTCGACCCACATGCCGCCGACCGGCGCCCACTGGCCCTTCTTCACGGACTCCTGGATGCGGGCCCAGACGTGCGGGTAGTTGTCGCGGACCCACTCGTACTGCTGGGCCTGGGAGCAGGCGAAGATGAAGTCGTCGTACTCGTCGGCCAGGGACGTCACGTTCGAGAAGGTGCGGGACGTCTTGCGCTTGGTCTCGCGGATGGGCCACAGCCAGGCGGAGTCGATGTGGGCGTGGCCCACGCCGGAGACGACGTGCGCGCTGGCGTGGGCGGGCTTGGCCAGGACGGGGGCGAGCACCTCGCGGACGGCCGCCGCGCTGCCGGAGATGTCGTCCAGGTCGAGGGTGTCCATGGCCCGGTCGAGGGCGTGCATGATCTCGTGGCGGCGCGGCTCGTGGTCGCCGAGATGGGTCATGACGCCGAGCAGCACCTGGATGTCCAGGTCGAGGTGCCAGACCTCCTCGTCGAGGACGGCGATGTCGGCGCGGTGGAAGGTGTAGAGCGGCTTGTCGCCCGCCGTCAGGACATCGCCCAGCAGGGTGGGCTCGGAGAAGTTGTTCGCCAGGATGTCGGGGTTGGAGGCGGCCTCGACCAGGTAGTCGATCCGCTCGCCGCCGGTGGCCGGGTTGGCGATCGGGACGTACTGGTTGAGCGGGTTGACCGCCTTCAGGGGGCGCCCGTCGGGCAGGTGGACGAGGGCCTCGGCCTGGTTGCCGGGCCAGTCGCCGGTGAAGCCGAGGTCGATGACGGCCTCCACGCGCCGCCCGGCGAACTCGGCGGGCACCTCGCCGCGCATCCGGAACCAGGTGGTCCCCCAGGGCGGGCCCCAGGGGGTGTTCATGGCGAAGGGCTCGTAGCGGGCGGCGGCGGCCTCCTCGAAGGGGACCGGCTCCCCGGGCGCCTGCCACGCCTCGACCTCGAAGGGGACGGTGGCCGCGTAGATCGCGGGCTTGATGCGCTGGGTGTGGAGGCGCTCTACGCGCTCCTCGATCCGTCGGCGTTCGTCGTGCATGGAGAGCTCCAGGGAGGAGGAAGAGAAGGGGTCGGCGGAGAAGGCGGGGGAAAGCGCTTACCGGCAGGTGTTCACCTAAGGTACGCCAAGCCCGGATGGACCTCGCGATAGCCCTCCACCAGCCGCCGGGCGACGTTCACGGAGTCCACGAGCGGGTGCAGCGCGAAGGCCTTCACCGCGGTCTCGCGGGAGCCGGAATCGGCCGCGGCGAGCACCTCGCGCTCGACCGCCTTGACCGCGCAGACCAGGCCGGTGGCGTGGTCGGGCAGCGGGGCGACGGTGACCGGGTGGGCGCCGTTGGCGTCCACGAGGCACGGGACCTCGATCACGGCATCGTTGTCGAGCACCGAGAGGGTGCTCCGGTTCCGGACGTTCAGGATCAGGGTGGTCCGCTCGTCACGCGCGATGGCCCGCATCAGGGCCAGGGCGACCTTCTCGTAGCCGCCGGAGAGGTCGTCGGCGTCGCGCTCGCCCGCGCCGGCGGTCTCCCGGTTCTCGGACATGTAGGTGGCCTCGCGCTCGGCGCGGGTGCGGTCCCAGACGTCCAGGGCCTTCGCACCGGGGGCGCCGACCTCGTCGTAGAACCGGGCCTGCTGGTCGTGGAGGAAGGCGCCGCGGGTCTTCTCGGCCTGCTGGTAGGCGCGGACGGCCTCGCGGTTGAAGTAGTAGTAGTGCAGGTACTCGTTGGGGATCGCGCCCAGGGACTGGAGCCAGTCGACGCCGAAGAGCTTGCCCTCCTCGAAGGAGCCGAGGAGCTCGGAGTCCGCGAGCAGGCGCGGGAGCTCGTCGCGGCCCGCGATGTGCAGGCCGCGGACCCAGCCGAGGTGGTTCAGGCCGACGTAGTCGATCCAGGCCTCGCGCGGGTTGGCGCCGAGCACGCGCGCGATACGGCGGCCGAGGCCGACCGGCGAGTCGCAGATGCCGATGACGCGGTTGCCGAGGTGGCGGGACATGGCCTCGGTGACCAGACCGGCCGGGTTGGTGAAGTTGATGACCCAGGCGTCGGGGGCGAGGCGGGCCACCCGCTGGGCGATGTCGACGGCGACCGGGACCGTGCGCAGGCCGTAGGCGATGCCGCCCGCGCCGACCGTCTCCTGGCCGAGGACGCCCTCGGCGAGGGCCACCCGCTCGTCGTTGGCGCGGCCTTCGAGGCCGCCCACGCGGATCGCCGAGAAGATGAAGTCGGCGCCCCGCAGAGCCTCGTCGAGGTCGGTCGTGGCGGTCACCACGGGGGCGTCCGCCACCCGGGAGGCCTGCTCGGTGAGCACCCGGGTCACCGCCGCGAGCCGGCCGGCGTCCAAGTCGTGCAGGACGACCTCCGTCACCCGCCCCTCGCCGCGGTCGCCCAGCAGCGCCCCGTACACGAGCGGCACCCGGAACCCGCCGCCGCCCAGAATCGTCAGCTTCACTCTTGAGCCTTTCCTACCGGCACCACCTCGACGCCGGCCTCCTCCAGGGAGGCCCGCGTCGCCGGGTCCGCCGGCGCGTTCGTCACCACCACGTCCAGGTCCTCGGGACCGCAGACCTTCGCCATCCCCGTACCCGGGAACTTCGCCGCGTCGGCGAGCAGCACCACCTTGTCGCTCGCCTTGATCATGGCGCGTTTGACCGGCACCTCGACGACCGTCGTGTCCATCACCTGCCCACCGGGGCGCACTCCACTGGTGCCGAGGAAGAGCCAGTCGGCGTGCAGCTGGCGCAGATTGTCCTCGGTGAGGAAGCCGACCAGGGAGCGGTACTCACGGCGGACCATGCCGCCAAGCAGGACCAGCTCGATGCCCTCGTCGTCGGCGAGCTCCTCGTAGACCACCAGGTTGCTGGTGATCACCGTGAGGCGGCGGCCGTGCAGCTGGCGGGCGAGGCGGTAGGCGGTGGTGCCGATGTCGAGGAGGACCGACTGGCCGTCCTTGACCATGGCCGCCGCATGAGCGGCTATCGCGTCCTTCTCGGCCACCCTGACCTCGGCGACCTCGGCGAAGGGCTGGTCGCCCTCCTCGGCGCGGGCCCCGCCGTGGACCCGGGTGAGCAGCCCGTCCTCCTCCAGTTTGACCAGGTCGCGCCGGATGGTGGCGGGGCTCACACCGAGCTGCTCGGAGAGGTCGGTCACAGCCGCGGGGCCGCCCGAGCGCAGGGCCCGCAGGATGAGTTGATGTCGTCGTTCCGCCAGCATGCCGTGAACAGTACTCGTCATCTTCAATCATTTCTATGCTCAGTTCTGCTCGGGTATTGACCAATCGTGCGGAGCGGCGCACGATTCCGGTCATCGAAATTGACGAGTTTTGACGAGAGGTGCCGAGTGTGGATGACGACAGGCCCGACGTACTCCTGACCGGGCTGCTCTTCTACGACCTCGTCCTCACGGGGCTCGGAAAGCCGCCGACGCCGGGCGAGGAGATCTGGACCGGCGGCATGGGCTGCGGCCCCGGCGGCATCGCGAACCTCGCGGTGGCCGCGTCCCGGTTCGGTCTGCGCACCTCGCTCGCCACGGTCTTCGGCGACGACTTCTACGGCGAGTACTGCCGGGACGTGCTGCGCGACCAGGAGGACATCGACCTCGCGCTCTCCCGCACCGCGGACGGCTGGCCCACCCCCGTCACCGTCTCGCTGGCCCAGGACCACGACCGCGCCCTCGTCACCCACGGCTCCGAGCCCCCGTACTCGCAGGACGCGCTGATGGGCGACCCGCCCGAGGCACGCACGGCCCTCGTCCACCTCGAGGCCGAACCCCGCGCGTGGATCGGCAAGGCCGCCGCGAACGGCACCCACATCTACGCCGATGTCGGCTGGGACCCCACCCAGCAGTGGTCCACCGACCTCCTGGACCAGCTGAAGCTGTGCCACGCCTTCCTCCCCAACGAGTCCGAGGCGATGGCCTACACCCGCACCGACAGCGCACGGGCGGCTCTCGGCACGCTCTCCGAGCTGGTGCCGTTGGCCGTCGTCACGCGCGGCGGTGACGGCGCCCTCGCGGTCGACCAGACCACCGGCGAGTACGCGGACGTCCCCGCCCTCGACATCGATGTCCTGGACGCGACCGGCGCCGGTGACGTGTTCGGCGCGAGCTTCGTCGCCGCCTCGCTCGCCGGCTGGCCGCTGGCCGAGCGGCTGCGGTTCGCCGTCCTCGCCGCCGGGCTCTCCGTCCAGCGGCCCGGCGGCGCACTGGCGGCTCCCGGCTGGTACGGCGTCGACCGCTGGTGGCGCTCCCTGACCGACCCCGGCCTGAAGCAGGCGTACGGATTCCTGGCGGACCGGCTCCCGGACGATCCGGGGCCGCCCGTCACGTACGCCCCCGTGACCCCACCCGCACGGCAGACCTGACTGCCCGAAGCAGAACTCCCCCCACGCCCCTTCCCTGCGAAGTTTCGAAAAGATCCGAAAGGCGGTGGGAGCTGTGCGGCTCTCACGAAGAGGCCTGCTCCGCGCGGGCCTGGCCGGTACGGCCGCCACGGCGCTCGGCGGCCTGGCGTCCGGCTGTGCCGTTCCGACCGGCTCGACCGGCCGGAACATGGTCCTGTGGTACTGGAGCGGCGGTCTGAGCGACACCGTCGTGAAGAACGCCAAGGCCCGCTACGACAGCTCGGTGAGCCTGGACGCCATCCAGATCGGCGGCCAGTACCGCTCCAAGCTGATCACCACGATCACCGGCCGCGCCCACATCCCCGACATCGCGGGGCTCAAGGGCGAGGACATGGCCGCGTACCTCCCCAACGCGGACCAGTTCATCGATCTGCGGACGCTGGGCGCGGAGAAGTACAAGGACCAGTACCTGTCCTGGAAGTGGGACCAGGGCATCGCCGACGACGGCACGATGGTCGGCTTCCCGATCGACTGCGGGCCGGTCGCGCACTACTACCAGTACGACGTCTTCCAGAAGGCGGGACTGCCGTACGAACCGGCGGACGTCTCCCGGGAGTTGAACACCTGGGAGAACTTCTTCGCCGCAGGTGAGCAGCTCAAGAAGCGGCTTCCGGGGACCATGCTCCTCACCGACGTCAACTCCGTCCTCGAGAACATCGTGGCGCAGGGCTCGAAGCGGTACGTCGACAAGGACCGCCACTTCATCGGCGACCAGGAGCATGTGCGCCGGGCGTGGGCGTTGGCCGTCGAGGCCAAGAAGCGCGGGATCGTCTCGGACCTGGTCAGCGGCACCCCGGACCAGCTGTCGGCCAAGCAGGACGGCAAGCTGCCGAGCGAACTGGGGGCCTCCTGGGCGGCCTTCGACATCAAGAACGGTGTGCCGAAGACCAAGGGCAGGTACCGGGTCGCCGACATGCCGGTGCGGCCCGCCAACAACGGCGGCTCGTTCCTGTCGATCACCAAGGAGTGCCGGGAGCCCGAGCAGGCCTTCCAGATCATCACCTGGATGCTCAACGCACCGAACCAGGCACAGGGTTACGTCGACGCGGGCCTCTTCCCCTCCACACCCGCCTCGTACGGCCTGAAGCAGATGCAGGAGCCGGACGAGTTCTTCGGCGGCCAGGTCACCACCGACATCTTCGGGCCCGCCGCGCAGAAGATCGCGGTCGCCTACAACAGCCCGTTCGACGTCGCTCTCGGGCAGCCCATCAAGGACGAGATCAAGAACGTCGGCGTCCTCGGCAAGGACCCCAAGAAGGCCTGGAGTGACGCCATGAGCAAGTGCCGTCGCATCGCGAAGCACCTGGGGGTGAGCTACTGATGGCCGTCCTCGAACAGACCCCGCCGGCGGTGGTGCAGCCGTCAACGACCAAGCCCATCAGCGGCTTTCGCAAGTACTGGCACCTCTACGCCGCCATCTCCCCCTTCTACCTGATCTTCCTCGCCTTCGGCCTCTTCCCGGTCGGCTTCTCGCTCTACCTCTCCTTCCACCGCTGGGACGGCCTCGGCTCGATGGAGTGGGCCGGGCTCTCGCAGTACCAGTACCTGCTGAGCGACAGCGACTTCTGGAACTCGATCGGCAACACGATCATCATCTGGGCGCTGGCCACCTTCCCCATGATCTTCCTGGCGATGGTCACGGCCGTGATGCTCAACTCGGCGGTCCGGTTCAAGGGCCTGTACCGCGTCGCCTACTTCCTCCCCAACGTCACCTCGGTCGTCGCCATCGCGATCGTCTTCGGCTCGATCTTCTCCACCAACAACGGCGTCGTGAACGCCGTCCTGCACGGCTTCGGGATCGACCAGGTGGCCTGGCTGAACACGCCCTGGGGCATCAAGGTCACCATCGCCGCGCTGATGACCTGGCAGTGGACCGGCTACAACGCGATCATCTTCCTCGCCGGGCTCCAGACCATCCCGAGCGACCTGTACGAGGCCGCCCGCATGGACGGCGCCGGTCCGATCCAGACCTTCTTCCGGATCACGCTGCCGCTGCTGCGGCCGACGCTGCTCTTCGTCCTGGTCGTCTCGACGGTCACCGGCCTCCAGAGCTTCTCCGAACCGCAGGTGCTGCTCCAGACCTCGTCCAACGACTCGACGTTCGCGGGCGGTCCGGGCCACTCCGGCCAGACGATGGTCCTCTACTTCTTCCAGCAGACCTTCGACAACAACGACTTCGGGTACGGCGCCGCCGTGGCGTGGGGCATCTTCCTGGTCGTCGTCCTCTTCTCGATCATCAACTGGCGCCTCGTGCAGCGCCGCGGCGACTAGGAAGGGCCCACCATGACATCCATCAAGGGGTCCCGCCGCAGAGGGATCGCGCTGCATCTCCCGCTGATCCTCGGCACGATCATCTCGGCCTTCCCGTTCTACTGGGCCGTGATCATGTCGACGCACAGCTCGACGGAGATCTTCTCCTACCCGCCGAAGCTGCTGCCGGGCACGCACTTCCTGGAGAACGTCCGCCATCTCTTCGACGCCGTCGACTTCTTCGGGTCGATGTGGAACTCGCTGCTGGTCGCGGTGTCCGTGACGTTCCTGGTCCTGCTCTTCGACTCGCTCGCGGCCTTCGTCTTCGCCAAGTTCGAGTTCCCCGGCAAGAACGTGCTGTTCGGGCTGCTGATGGTCATCTTCATGGTGCCGGCGCAGCTGTCCGTCATCCCGCAGTTCGTGATCATGGCGAAGATCGGCTGGATCGGCTCGATGACCGCGCTGATCGTGCCGGCCGCGGCCAACGCGTTCGGCATCTTCTGGATGCGCCAGTACATGAAGTCGGCCATCCACGACGAACTCCTCGACGCCTCCAAGCTGGACGGCGCGAACTTCCTGCGCCAGTACTGGCACGTGGCGCTGCCGGTGGTCCGCCCCGGTCTCGCCTTCCTCGGCATCTTCACGTTCATGGGCCAGTGGAACGACTTCGCCTGGCCCCTGATCGCCCTCACCAACCCCGACAACGTGACCTTGCAGGTCGCCCTGTCCCAGCTCAACGGCACCCACGGCACCACGGACTACGGCATCGTGATGACGGGCGCGCTGCTCGCCCTCATCCCGCTGCTGATCGTGTTCGCGGTCGGCGCCAAGCAGATCATCGGCGACCTCGCGAAGGGAGCCGTCCGCGGATGAACCGCGATCCGCTCATCGCCCTGCGTCCCTGGGAGGCACCCGAGGTGACCTCCTGGGGGCGGCTCCCCATGAACGCCGTCGACCGGCGCTCCGGATCACTCCCCCTGGACGGCGACTGGCGTTTCCAGTTGCTGTCCGGTCCGGACGCGCCGGTCGGCGGTCCTTGGTCGTCGGCGCGCGTCCCCGGCGTCTGGACGATGCAGGGCACCGACGACCTGCCGCAGTACCTGAACGTCCGGATGCCGTTCGCGGAGTTCCCGCCTTCCAGCCCTGCGGCGAATCCGACGGGCGTGTACGAGCGCGAAGTGGCCGTCCCCGCCGACTGGGCCGGACGCCGGATCGTCCTCCAGGTCGGCGCCGCCGAGAGCGTGCTGCTCGTCCACGTGGACGGGCGGCCGGTGGGTATCTCCAAGGACTCCCACCTGGCGGCCGAGTTCGACCTGACGGGCCTGGTCGCGCCCGGTTCGGCCGGCTTGCTGCGCCTCACGGTCGTCAAGTGGTCCGACGCCTCGCACATCGAGGACCAGGACCAGTGGTGGCACGCCGGGATCACCCGCTCGGTGCTGCTGTACGCCACCGACCCGCTGCATCTCGCGGACGTGACCGTACGGGCCGCGTACAGCGGCGAGCTGCGGGTCGACTGCCAGGTGCGGGACACGAGCGGGGCGCTGCCCGAGGGGTGGTACGTCAGCGGGGAGCTCGACGGCCTCCCGCTGACGCAGGACACGGAGTTCGACCGCCTGAACACCGAGGACGACCGCGTCTCCGACTTCCTCGGTGAGGCCCGGATGCGGACCGTCGTCCCCGACGTCCGCACCTGGAACGCCGAGACGCCCGAGCTGTACGGCCTGACCGTCCGACTGCACCGCGCGGACGGCACGGTCGCCGACACGTCGTACCACCGGATCGGCTTCCGCGACGTCGAGATCGTCGGCCGGGACCTCCTCGTCAACGGCGAGCGGGTCTACATCCGTGGCGTGAACCGCCACGACTTCCACCCGCTGACCGGGCGGACGGTGTCGTACGACGACATGCGCGCGGACCTGACCCTGCTGAAGCGCTTCGGCTTCAACGCGATCCGCACCGCCCACTACCCGAACGACCCAGCTCTGTACGACCTCGCCGACGAGCTCGGCTTCTACGTCGTCGACGAGGCCGACATCGAGTCCCACGACCACGCCCACGAGATCGCCGACGACCCGCGCTATCTGAACGCCTTCGTGGACCGCGTCTCCCGCATGGTCCTGCGCGACAAGAACCACCCCTCGGTGATCATCTGGTCGCTCGGCAACGAGTCCGACTACGGCGCCAACCACGACGCGGCGGCGGGCTGGGTGCGCCGGCACGATACGACGCGGCCGGTCCAGTACGAGGGTGCGGCCAAGCTGGGCTGGGCGGATCCGGGGGTGGCCTCCGACATCGCCTGTCCGATGTACGCGCCGCTGGAGGACTGTGTGGCGCACGCCCTGTCCGGCGAGCAGACCAAGCCCCTCATCCAGTGCGAGTACTCGCACGCCATGGGCAACAGCAACGGCACGCTGGCCGACCATTGGGCCGCCATCGAGTCCACCCCGGGTCTTCAGGGCGGGTTCATCTGGGAGTTCTGGGACCACGGAATCCTTCAGCACGTGAGCGACGGAAGACCGGTCGGGCGTGGGGGCGCCGGACTCTATGACAACGGTGTCGCCGCGCCCGGGTACCGCTGGGCGTACGGCGGCGACTTCGGTGAACGCGACCATGACGGGGCGTTCATCGCGGACGGCGTGGTGTTCCCGGACCGCACGCCCAAGCCGGTGATGTACGAACACCGCGAGATCGCGGCGCCGGTACGGATCGAGGCCTTTCGGCACGAGGGCATCGTGCTCGGCAACCACCAGCACTTCCGGGGGCTGGACTGGCTGTCCGGCACGTGGGAGCTGTCCCTGGCGGACGGCCGGGTGCTGACGGCGCCGGCCGAGCTGCCCGACCTGCGGCCGGGGCAGACGGCGGCGGTGCCGCTGCCCTTCACGCTGCCGGCGGACGGTGGGGAGGCGTGGCTGACGCTGTGGATCACCACCGCGCGGGAGGAGGCGTGGGCGCCCGCGGGGACCGTGGTGTGTCTGCCGCAGGTGCGGTTGCGGGAGGCGGTGCCGGGGGGTTCGGCGGATTCGGCGGATTCGGCGGATTCGGCGAACCGTTTCTCCTCGGCTCGCGTCGAGGTCGACGCCGACGGTCTGCTCGTCCACCCCCTCCTCACCACCGCCCCCGCTCTCTCCCTGTGGCGGGCGCCCACCGACAACGACGAGCTGGGCGGCATGGCGCTGCGCTGGCGGACCTGGGGGCTTGACGCCCTGGTCCGCAAGGTCGTCGACGTGCGCCGGGACGGGGACCGGGTCACCGTGCTCGCCGAGTACGCCGCCGAGGTCGGTGTCGTACGGCATGTGCAGGTGTTCACGCCGGTCGAGGGCGGGGTGCGGATCGAGGAGTCGGCCGAACTGCCGGACGCGCTCGCCGATGTGGCGCGGGTGGGCTCGGTGTTCGAGACGGTGCCGGGGCTCGACCTCATGGAGTGGTTCGGGCCCGGGCCGTGGGAGTCGTACCCCGACCGCCGTACCGCACCCGTCGGTCACCATTCGGTGCCGGTGGACGAGCTGTTCACCCCCTATTTGCGGCCGCAGGAGAGCGGCGGTCGCCACGGCGTACGGCACTTCAGGCTGTCGGCGCCGGACGCCACCGGGCTCGCGGTCGCGCTCGACGAGCCGCGGCAGGTGTCGGTGACGCGCCACCGGGCCGAGGACGTCACGTCCGTCACCCACCACGATCAACTGATCCCGCGTCCCGGGTGCGTCGTGCACATCGACGCGGCCCACCGGGGTCTCGGCACGGCGTCGTGCGGCCCCGACACTTTCCCGTCCTATCTCGTCGCACCGGGCGTCCACCGCTGGAGCTGGACCCTGCGCGTGCTCTGAACTCCCTCTCCCCTTCCAGGCCTTCCCTTTCCCAGGCCTGTCCCTTCTTACGGAGCACACGTGTGCACTTTGCCTGAACACGGAGCCGAGCATGCCCAGGCGGGCGCCGGACGGCGCAGCTTCCTGCGGGCCACCGCGCTGCTCGGCGCCGCCGCCACGGCCGGGGTCGCGCTGCCGACCGCGGCCGAGGCCGCCGCCGAGTCCCGCCGGCGACCGGACACCCACAGCCGCCGCTTCACGCTCGCCGTCATGCCCGACACGCAGTACCTCTTCGACGGACCGAGCATCGACAAGGCACCCGTCGAGGCCTCCCTGCGCTACCTGCTGGAGCACGGGAAGGAAGAGAACCTCGTCTTCCTGTCCCACCTCGGCGACCTCACCCAGAACGGGGCGAGTGCCGAAGTCGCCGCGATCAGCGAGGCGTTCAGGCTGCTCGACCGGCGCGGGGTCGACTACAGCGTCCTCGCCGGCAACCACGACGTGAAGTCGTCGACCACCGACCAGCGCGGGGCGACGCCCTATCTGGACGCGTTCGGTCCCGACCGGTTCAAGGGGAAGCCCACGTTCGGCGGGGCCTCCGCCGACGGCTACAACACCTTCCACCTTTTCCGGGCCGCGGGCCGTGAGTGGATGGTGCTGGCGCTGGACTGGCGGCTGTCGGACCAGGGTTACGCCTGGGCGAAGGACGTACTGGCCGCCCATCCGAGGACTCCGGTCATCCTCACCACGCACGAGCTGGTCGTCGAGGACGACACCCTCTCCCCGTACGGGCAGCAGCTGTGGGACCGGCTGGTCGCGGACCACGACCAGATCTTCCTCACCCTCAACGGCCACTACTGGCCCGCCGCCCGCGCAACACGCAAGAACGCGGCGGGACATGACGTCCACCTTCATCTGACGAACTACCAGAACCGCTACTTCGGCGGCGCCGCGATGATCCGGCTCTACCGCTTCGACCTGGACCGGAACGTCATCGACGTCGAGACCGTGTCGCCGTGGATCCTGGGCCGGGCCGGGAAGGGGCTCAACGAGCTGGAGCGGCAGGAGATCGAACTCAGCGGCGACGCCGATCGGTTCACGGTGGACGTCGACTTCGCCGAACGCTTCGCCGGCTTCGCTCCGGTGCCCGCTCGGCCGGCGCGTCCGGTGGCGCGGATGCTGATCCCGGGGACGGTGGCCTACTGGCGGTTCGACAGCGCGGTGACGGACAAGGTCCGTGACCTGTCCGGACGCGGCAACGACCTCGGGCTCGTCACGGTCGGCGGTGGCACCCTCGGCTGGTCCTCCGACCACCATCCCGACCAGCCCGGCCACGGCAGCCTGGAGTTCCAGGGCTACAAGTCGCCGCTGAAGGGCGCGTATCTGCGCACGGTCGACGGAGCCCCGCTCAACTCGGCGACTTTCAAGGCCGGTTACACCATCGAGGCGTTCTACCGCCTCCCCGCCGACTGGGACCCCGACCACCACGCCTGGTCCGGCATCGTCAGCCGTACCGGCACGGGCGGCGCCGCCGGCAAGACCGGTGACGACCCCGACGAGCCGCTGGCCACGCTGTCCCTCTCCAACGACCGTGAGCCGCAGTGGGCGATGCGCCCGCTGAACCAGGAGGGCATCGCCACCAACTGGGGCCAGGAGACACCGCTGGAGACCTGGTGGCACCTCGCGATCGTCAACGACGGCCGGCACACCACCCTCTACGTCGAGGGCTGCCCGGTCGTCCGCAATCCGAAGGCGGCCGCGATCGGCATCACGTCCGTCGGGCTGCCGTGGCTCCTCGGCGGCTACGAGTACGGCGGGAAGATCGACCAGATCCTGCACGGCCGCCTCGGCGACGTCCGCATCGTCGAACGGGCCCTGCCCGTCACGTCCTTCATGAACCACTGACCCGTCGAGGATCACGATCACCATGACCGAGCAGCAGCTGCCCTCCTGGGCCGACCCGGCCGTCTCCCCCACCGATCTCGACCCGCAGGGCCTGTCCAGGCGTGGACTCCTGCGCCGCGCGGGCCTGTTCGGCGCCGCCTTCGCCCTCGGCGGAGCGGCCGTACCCGCCACGTCAGCCGCGGCCGCCGAACAGCGCCTCGGCGGCCACGACCCCCATCTCGCCTACCTCGTCGGCGACCACCACGTCCACTCCGTGTACAGCCACGACGCCAAGTACACGTTCTCCCAGCAGGCGCAGGCGGCCGCCGAGTACGGCCTCGACTGGATGGTGTTCAACGAGCACTCCAACTTCGGCCACGCCAACTACGGGGCCAAGCTGGAGCACGCCGAGATCGTCAAGGCCCGTGCGGAGAACCCGCGTCAGCTGATCTTCCAGGGCCTGGAGTGGTACATCCCGGCCGCCGAGCACTGCACGATCTTCGCGGCGCCTGGCCCGCACGAGACCGATCTGCTCACCCAGTTCGAGCTCGCCTACGACGGCAAGCTGCTCGGCTACACCGACGGCTCCGCGACCGGCACGGACACCGCCCGCAACGAGGCGCACGCCGTCAAGGCGATCAAGTGGCTTGCGGAGCAGCGCCGATCGGGATACGTCGACGACGTGCTCGTCCTCGCCAACCACCCCCTCCGGCTCGGCATCGACTCCCCGCACGAGATGCGCAACTGGCGGGACGCGGCCCCCGAGATCATGATCGGCATGGAGGGCGCGCCGGGCGCCCAGGGCGCGGCGATCCCCGGCTGGCGCGGCGCCACATCGATCCGCGGCGAGTACGAGAACAAGCCGTCGGCGCAGTCCTGGGCGGGCTACCCGGCGGACGCGTATCTGACGTACGGCGGCTTCGACTGGGCGACGGCGACGGTGGGCGGCCTGTGGGACGCGCTGCTCGCTGAGGGCCGTCTCTTCACGATCACCACCAACTCCGACAACCACCGCACGGTCTTCGACACCTGGAAGAACGGCGACTGGCCCGCCGGGCAGAACTTCGACAACACCGGCAAGCTGCCCGACCCGGTGAACACCGACGTCGCGCAGCCCGGCAGCGACTTCTGGCCCGGCGAGTTCAGCCGCACCCACGTCGGCGTCACGCGCTACGGCTACCGCGCGGTGATGGCGGGCCTGCGCGCGGGCCGCGTCTGGCTGGACCACGGCCATCTGCTCGACGGCCTCGACGTCCGCCTGAAGCGGGACTGCGACCCGGGCCGGGGTGTCACGCTCGGCGGCCGGCTGCGCGTCCGCAAGGGCGAGAGGATCAGCCTGCACGTGACGGTCACGACCGCCTCCCGCCCCAACCCGCAGGGAATCCTGCCGGAGTTGGCGCACGTGGACGTGATCCGGGGCGCGGTGCGCGGCCCGGTGGCCGACCGGGACTCCTGGCGGGCCCCCGACACCAAGGTCGTACAGACGAAGGACGTGAGCGGCCGCAAGGGGACGTACACCCTGCGCATCCCGCTGACCGCCGGGGACGAGTCCTTCTACGTCCGGCTGCGCGGCAGCGACGGCAACCGCCATGGTGCGGGCTACCTCGGTGCCGCCGTCGACCCCAACGGTCCGATCCCGCACCCGCCCGGGGACGGTGACCCGTGGGCGGATACGTGGTTCTATTCGAACCCCATCTTCGTCGACGTGGCGGGTGCCTGATGAGACGTCATTTCACTGTCCTGGGCTGCTTATTGGGTGCCGCCGCACTCGGCGCGGGGCCGGCGTCGGCGACCGGGGAGCCCCATTGGGCCGAGACCGGTACGACGTACACCGACACGCTGGGCGGCGGGCAGGGGATCGCCGCCCGGGCGGACGGCTCACTCCTGCACCGCGGACTGGCCGACATCCCGCTGTCCCTGCGCGTCAAGGGCTGGAACCACGTCGGCGACCCGGACATCGCGAACGGGTACGTCTTCGACGCCTACCAGGGCCCGGACACGGGCACGTCGAAGATGTTCGCGGTGACGACGCCGGCCGGGAAGCGCTACGAGTACGTCCATCGCCTCAACCCCGGCGAGAAGATCAACAACTCCTTCGCGACCGTGTCACCGGACGGCCAGTGGCTGGTGTCGGGCGAATGGGGCGACCAGCACAGACTCCAGGTCTTCCCCACCCCCGTCCTCAACCCGGCCACCCCACCGACGGGCGGCGCACTGGCGGAGGCATGGCAGCTCACCCTCGACAAGCCGGTACGCGACATCCAGGGCTGCGACTTCGTGACGGACACCCGCCTGGTGTGCGCCTCGAACGACGCGACGGGCACCCTGTTCCCGGAGATCCGCCCCCTCCTCCAGGTCGACCTGCCCCGGAAACTGGACGGCCAGCCGATCACGGGCACGGTGAAGAGCCTGTTCGCCCTGCCGCAGCGCAGCATCTGCACGGACGGCACCTTCGAGGCGGAGGGCGTCGACTACGACACCCGCAGCGGCACGCTCCGAGCGGAGGTGATCCCGCCGGGCGTGTGCGCGGTGGCGACCGCCGTCTCCTCGTACCGGCAGGTCACAGGCTGATCGGAGCGAAGCACCGGCGGCCTCGCGAGCGGCCGGGAGAGGTACCGTGGGCCGCGTGACCACGGAAGAGTCGCTGCGGCCCCAGTCCCTCATGCTCACGTTCCTGGGCGACCAGGTGCTCGGGCGTGACGTCTGCGTGTACTCCGGCAGCGTCATCGACGTGTTCGCCCGCGTGGGCGTCGGCGAACAGGCGACCCGCTCCACCCTCACCCGCATGGTGAACCGCGGCCTGCTGCGCCGCCAGCGCGAGGGCCGCCGCATGTACTTCGGCCTGACCGAGCACTCGGAGGCGGTCCTGCGGGACGGTGAGCGCCGCATCTGGCAGACCGGCGCGGTGAACCGCCACTGGGACGGCACCTGGACCCTCCTCGGCTTCTCCCTCCCCGAGTCCTGGCAACGCCAACGCCACGACCTGCGCTCCAAACTCACCTGGTCCGGCTTCGGCCCCCTGTTCAGCGGCCTGTGGATCGCCCCCGGCGAGGTCGACGTCGCGGACCTCGTGGGGGAACTGGGCCTGTCCGCCCACGTCAAGGTCTTCCGCGCGCACGCCGACGCGGGTATGGACATCGGCGCGATGATCGAGGAGACCTGGGAACTCCCCGAACTCGCCGACCGCTACGAGGCGTTCGTACGCCGCTGGCAGCCGTGGGAGACCCGGGCCCCGCAGGCCGACGAGGCGTTGGCGCAGCGGCTGCTGTTGCAGGCGGAGTGGCTGCGGGTGATCCGCCGCGATCCGCGCCTGCCGGTGAAGCATCTGCCGGACGACTGGCCGGCGGAGGAGGCGGAGAGGACGTTTCGCGGGGTGCATGAGCGGTTGACGCCGCTGGCACGGGAGGCGGCCGAGCGTCTGCTGGATCTGGTGCCCGTACGCGACGCCCCGCACGGGCAGAGCTGATCAGGCTTCGTCAGTCGAGCATCGGCTCGAGGTCCTGACGGATGCGCCTGCCCTCGCGGGCCCTCAGCGTGTGCGGGTGTTCCACCCCGAGGAGCCGGGTCAACTCGGCCGTCGCCTTCACCCGGAGATGCTCGGCCTCGGGGAGCCTGCCCAGCTCGCGCAGGGTCACGGCGAGGTTCGCGGTGGCCGTGACGGTGTCGGGATGGTCCGCGCCGAGCGTCGCGTGGAAGCCGTCGACGGCCGTCCGCTCCAGCCTCTCCGCTTCCTGCGGCTCCCCTGCCTCGCCCAGGACACCGCCCAGATTCATGGCACCGGTCAGGGTCCACGGATGCTGCTCGCCCAGGACCTCGCGCAGGGTGGCGAGGTTCCGCTCCAGCAGCGAGCGTGCGGCGGCCGGGTCCCCGCAGCCGTTGAGGATGACGCCGAGGTCGTTGACCGCGGCCAGAGTGGTCGGATGCCGCTCCCCGGGTACCTTCTGGAGGTCGCGCACGGTGTCGTACGCCAGCGTCAGCGCTTGTTCTCGGGAGCCGGTGGCAGAGAGGTCCGACGCGAGGTTCAGGCAGCATGCGAGCAGTCCGGGCGTCTGCCGGACGGGGACGAGCGCCCTGTGGTGGTCGAGGGTCAGCCGGGTCAGCTCGCATGCCTCGGCGGTCCTGCCGGCCCGGCGCAGCGACACCGCGAGGCTCTTCGCCGCCCGCAGCGTGTCCGGATGAGACTCGCCGAACTGCCGGACGTGCGCCTCGTGACCTGTGGTCAGCAGTGTGATCGAGTCGGCGTACTCGCCGAGTTCCCGCAGATCGCGGCCCAGGCCGACGAGGCTGTTCAGGGTGGCCGGATGATCGGCGCCCAGGACTGCCCGGCGGCGGTCGTAGACCTCCTGATCCACATGGCGTGCTTCGCGATGGCGCCCGAGCTGCCGGAGGCACAGCGCCAGGTCGTACCGGGCGCCGAGGGTGTGCGGGTGATCGTCTCCCAGAGTGCGCCGAAGGCCGGTGCATGCCTCGGTCGCCCGTTCCAAGGCCTCGTCGAACCGCCCGAGTTGGCCGAGGTCCATCGCGAGCGAGCCCATCGTCAGCAGCAGGTGCGGGTGACCGTCGCCCAGCACCTCCCGTTGGCGGGCGAGCGTCGCTGTGTCCAGCTGGGCCGCTTCCACGTACCGGCCCATGCTCCGCAGCACGGCCGCGATGTGGAACCGCAGATCCAGCAACTGCGCCTCATCGGGCTCACTCGCCCAGAGGTCACTCAGTTCCTCCCCCAGCGACAGGGCCCGGTCCAGGTCGCCGTGCCGCCACAGGTACCGGACCCGGTCGATGAGCAGTTGCCGCGTCCCGGGCTCGTCGCTGGTCATGGCCCCAGAGGCCACCAGATGCGGCCAGATCACGGCGTAGGCCGGGTCGTTCTGCGGGTCGTCGACCGGTTCGTCGCCGGAGGGCCGGGCGTCGGCCAGGACGCGGTGGACCAGGTGCCGGGCCTCGTCCTGCTGCTCGGGGGTGAGCCGGGAGCGGATGACGGCCTGGACCAGGCGGTGCACCTGGATCGACGCCTGGACCGGGTCGACCTTGACCAGCGAGAACCGGCCCAGTTCACGGATCAGCCGACCGAGCAGCATGCGTTCCCGCAACTCGGGATCCGCGCGCGTCAGGATCCGGTTCATCTCATCGCCGTAGAGCAGGTTCGCGGCAATGGGTTCTGCCGAGAAGAACGCGCACAGGTGCAGCAGGCGTACGGCGGCCGGTGAGCGCTGTTCGAGCCGCTCGATCGTGATGTTCCAGGTGGCGGCGAGCAAGTCCGGGTAATCGGTGGGCTGCGTCAACGACAGCATCTCCACGGCGTGTTCGGCCAGCTGGGCCAGGTAGGTGTCGACGGGCGTGGCGGTCTCGGCGAGCCAGGCACCGGCCTGTTCCAAGGCCAGGGGCAGATCACCCACCTCGGTGGCGATCCGGTCGGCCTCGTCGTCGGAGAGGTCCGCGACCCGGCGCCGCAGATACTCGACGCTCTCCTCGCGGAGGAAGACCTCGACCTCCAGGCCGTGGGTGTACTGGTGCCAGCCGTGGTCGCGTGACGTCACCAGGATGTGGCCGCCCCTCGGGAGGTGCCGTACGACGCCCTCCGGGTCGTCGGCGTTGTCCAGGACGAGGAGCCATCGGAGTGTCGGGCTGGACTGGCACCGAGCGACGAGCTCCGCCGACGCGGAGGCGATGAGCTCGCTCTGTTCCGCGGGCACCCACCACACCAGGTCATAGTCAGGGGCGAACCGGTGCGCGTACTCCAGCGCGATCTGTGTCTTGCCGACACCGCCCAAACCGCACAGGGCGCACACCGCCGAAAAGCGGAGACCATCGCGCAGGCGTTCGAGCAGAGCATCGCGACCGTTGAAGGAGCGGCTGCGCGAGGGAAGGTTCACGAACCTCGGCGCCCTTTCGGGAAAGCGGGCGTCAGGGAGATCCGCGGGCTCCGGCGGCCTGCCCAGGGCCTGCAGCAGTGCGGCGGCGGCCGATTCCTCGCGGCTCCCCACGAGATCGACCACCGTCCACCCGTCGGCCATCGGCGCCGCACGCACCTCACCGACCTGGACCGCCAGCACCTCACCGTTCCCGGACGTTTGGCCGCTCCTGGCCGCCTCCCACAGCCACTGCGCCGCACGCTGGAAATACGGGGAGAGAACGAGGACGGTGCGAACAGACGGCTCCTCGGTACGTTCCGTCTCGCGCCCGACGCACTGGGGCAGCACCCTCAACCCCGCCCGGGTCAGCAGCTCTTCGATCCACTCCGCCCAGAGGCAATCCGCGGCCGCATAGCAGAGCCGCACCTCGCTGGGCTGCTCCGCGTCAGTGCGCGCGAACATCCTGCTCACGTGGCGCCGTTCGTCCTCGGTCATCCGCGGCAGCGCCGTGACCTCCTGGTCGCTGATCACGCCGGTGAGCCGCTCGTAGGCGCTCAGCAGAGACGTCGGGACGCCCGGCTCGTCGCCGAAGGTCGCCAGGGTTTCCTCGAAGGCGTAGTACGGCCGGTAGGGAATCTCCACCGACCCCCAGTAGGCCGCGCGTTCTTCGTCGGACAGACCGGTAGGGAATCCCGCGAACCTCGCGCGGGCCCGGGAGCGTCCCGCGTCGGCCTTGGCCTTCTCACCCTCGTCGATGCGCATGGGGACGGGCAGGACCCGGATGGGACGTCCGTGGAAGCGATCACGGAGATCCCGGGCGACGGCGGCGGCACCCGCGATGCTCTGGTTGCTGAGGGTGAAGCAGTCCACCAGAAGGTCGGGGAGCTGGGCCGTGCAGATGTCGGCGATGTCGGTGAGACCGGTCCGGCTGTCGATGAGGACGTAGTCGTAGTTCTCGCGCATGTCCTCGCGCAGCGCGTGGAAGAACACGCCGCCGCCGAGACGGCCGTAGAAGTTGTCCCACTCGAAGGTGTTCACGACCGCCGAGTAGTGGCTGTTCTGCTGCCCCGCGATGACGAGGTCGAGCGTGCCGGGCTCAGGGAACGCCCATTCCAGGGAGACGGCGTGCCGCTGGACTCGGGCGTAGTCCCTGTACCAGTCGGGCGGCCGTTCCGCGGGGCCGATCCCGTCCTCGCCGGCTGCCAGGGCGAAGTCCATGAGCATGTCGATGACACCGGTCGTGGCCCGGGTGGTGGCCGGGTCGAGGAAGGGCTGGAAGAACCGGTGCAGGCCCGGCGCCTCGAGGTCCCAGTCCACCGCCAGGACACGCCTGCCGTTGGCGGCCAGGATCCAGGCGGTGTTGGCGAGGGCCATGGTGCGGCCGGTGCCGCCCTTGAAGGAGTAGAACGTCACGATGCGACCCTCGGTGCCGTTCATCGTGGCCACCCTTCCGGGCCCTGGGCACCGCTCTGGGGGCGGTCGGATTCGGGGCCGGGGGCGAGCAGCCGGAAGCGTGGGGGACTCTTGCCCGTCGGAGGCGCCGCCGAGACTCTTTTGAGGTGGTCAGCCATGGTGTGCGCCACGACACGCGGCAGCACGGCGCTGAAGGACCGCTCGTCCGGGACGCCGCTGACGGCGGACACGGCAGCCTGCTGGCCGCGCGCGACATGGCGCGGCAGAGTCGATTCCGTACGAGCCACGAGTTCGTCGCCCGCCTCCGCGCTGTCCGGGTCGGCTTCGTTCCACGGCACCATCAGCCCGGCCGTCGATCGCTGCCCGCCGTCGAACGTGCCCAGCCGTTTCCGGTATTCAGGGTCGCGCAGCACCCAACGGTCGAGGAGCAGGATCTCGGGTACCTCGTCGGCGACGGCCGTGTCGTCGAACTCGCGTACCTCGGCGCGGTAGTCCAAGCGCTCCACGATCTCCGCGGCGACCTGTGCGACCGGCTGGGTGGAATCGGGATGGAAGGGGTTCCAGTCGAGCGGGGTGGGGCCGTAGTAGTCGGGGCTACGCCCTTCGGGCAGCCCGTCGCGGGTGCCCGCGGCCACGCTGATCCGTACTCTCCTGGTGCGCGGGGGGCGTGCGGCGAACGCGTCGTAGGCAGTGTCGAAGGCCGAGCCGTCGCCGCGTTCCACGACGACGTTCTCGGCCACCTCGACGATACTGCGCGCGATGTGCAGGACGGCTCGTTCGTAGTCCCGGCGGAAGGAGCTCACCTTCAAGAGCCCGTACAACCCGAAGTCCTCGTAGCGGCGGCCGATTTCAGGTTGTACGTACTGCACACTCCTGACGCTGTCGGGAAGTTGGTGTTCGGGCACCGGTGCCCACAGGACCGGCACGACGGCGCTCGATGGTCCGTGGTCCTCGTGCCGGCGGTAATGCACCTGACGGCGCTGGAAAGCGGCCCATTCCTTGCCACACCAGGAACTGACGAAATATCGCGGGGAGTACAGCGGGACGAAGACTCGGCAGGCGGACAGCGAGCGGGCCATTTCATCGTTCCAGAGCTGCCCGGTTCGCATCGAGGAGTCCATGAAACCGGGCCTGCCCGACACATCAGTCAGCTGCAGAATGTGTTCGGACAGGTCACGAAAGAACCGCTGGACCCAGAAGTCCGGGTCCATGGTGTCGTATCCGTCCCGCGGCATCCGGGCGTAGCTCAGAAAGAAGTAAGGAGCGGCGACATCACGCCCCGGCCACCCGTGCTCCTCCACGCGCCCCCCGGTCCCGTCACTCGCCCCGCACCGCGGGTCGGTGACCCCCAGTGTAGGAAGCCGGGGGCGGTTTGTGACGGGACCGGCGGAACACCGTTGTCGGTGCGGTGTGTTCAGCGGTCAGGCGTAGAACCGCGAAAGACTCTGCAACACCGCCGCCGGCTTAGCCCCGCCCTCGATCTCGATCGCCCCGTCGACCGTGATCTGGACGCCGCCCGGCACCTCCTCGACGTCCGCGAGCTTCGCCACGAGCCGGATGCGGGAGCCCACCTTCACCGGCGACGGGAAACGGACCTTGTTCAGGCCGTAGTTGACCTTCGTCGTGACGCCCTGGACGTCCAACAGCTCGGTGAACAGAGGGATGAACAGGGACAGGGTGAGGTAGCCGTGTGCGATCGGGGCGCCGAAGGGGCCCTCGGCCGCGCGTTCCGGGTCGACGTGGATCCACTGGTGGTCGCCCGTCGCGTCGGCGAAGGTGTTGATGCGGTCCTGGGTGACCTCGATCCACTCGCTGGTGCCCAGGTCGCTGCCGGCCAGCTTCTTGAGTTCGTCGAGGCCGTTGACGGTGATGCTCATGGGGTTCCTTAGCTTGTGCCGTAGCGGGTACGGACGCGGGACTTGAGGAGTTTTCCGGAGGCGGTGCGCGGCAACTCGGCCGCGAGGACCACCGATTTGGGGATCTTGTACTTGGCGAGGCGGCCGGAGAGGGAGGCCAGTACCTCGTCGGGGTCGAGCGAGGCGCCCTCACGGGGGACCACGACCGCCCGCGGCACCTCGCCCCACTTGTCGTCCGGTACGCCGATGACCGCGCACTCGACGATGTCGGGATGGGTGAGGAGCAGGTCCTCGATCTCGGCGGGGTAGATGTTCTCGCCGCCCGAGATGATCATGTCCTTGATGCGGTCGACGATGAAGACATAGCCGTCCTCGTCGACGCGGGCGGCGTCCCCGCTGCGGAACCAGCCGTCCGTGAAGGAGGTGGCCGTCTCCTCCGGCAGCCCCCAGTAGCCGGGCATGACGTGCGGGCCGCGGACGACGACCTCGCCGGTCTCGCCGACGTCCACCGGCGCCATGTCCGGTCGTACGACCCGTACATCGCTGAAGAAGTGCGGCACGCCCGCCGAACCGGCCTTGTCCACCGCGTGCTCGGCGTCCAGGAAGAGCGTGCCGGGGGCGGCTTCCGTCATGCCGTAGCCCTGGAGGAAGGTCAGGCCCCGCTCCTGGTAGACGCCGATCATCGAGGTGGGGACCGGGGAGCCGCCGCAGGTGAGGATGCGGAGGGAGGACAGGTCCGCGTCCGGCCAGCGCGGGTGGCGGGCGATCTGTTCGAACATCGTCGGGACGCCGAACATGAAGGTGATCCGGTGGCGTTCGATCAGGTCGAAGGTCGCCGACGGGTCGAAGGCCTCCACCAGGACGCAGGTTCCGCCCTTCAGGAGGACGGGCAGGGTCAGCATGTTCAGGCCTGCCGTGTGGAACAACGGGGCCGAGACCAGGGCGCGTTCGTCGGCGATCAGGTCGGTGTCGACGAGGACGTTGAGCGCGTTCCAGGTGAGGTTGCCGTGGGTGAGCATCGCGCCCTTGGGGCGGCCGGTCGTGCCCGAGGTGTACATGATGATGCAGGTGTCGTCGGGCGTCACCGGTTGGTCGATCGGCTCACTGGAGGACCTCGCCAGCTCCTCCTCGTACTCGGCGCCCACCTCCACGTACGCCCGTACGTCCGTGTCACCGGGCAGGCCCGCGACCAGGCCCGCGTACTGGGGACCGTAGACGAGCGCCTTCGTGCCGGAGTCGGCGAGCTGGTAGGCGATCTCCGGGCCGGCCAGGCGGATGTTGAGCGGGACGAAGACCGCTCCGAGGGTGCCCGCCGCGAACAGGGTCTCCAGGTAGGAGGGGTGGTTCGGACCGAGGTAGGCGATCCGGTCGCCGCGCCGCACGCCCCGGGCGCGCAGGGCGTGCGCGAGGCGGGTGGTGCGCTCGTGCAGCTTGGCGTACGTCCATGTCGTGTCGCCGTGCACCAGTGCGGTGCGGTGCGGGGTCTTGCGGGCCCGGCGTGCGGGCCACGACCCCAGTCCCTCGTTGCGCATGTACGGCCCCTTATGTCTTCGTCAGCCCGAGCAGGCGGGCGGCGTTCTCCTTGAGGATCTTCGGCTTCACCTCGTCCTTGATCGACAGCTTCTCGAAGTCGGCGAGCCAGCGGTCGGGGGTGAGGACGGGGAAGTCGGAGCCGAAGAGGACCTTGTCCTTGAGCAGGGTGTTGGCGTACTGGACGAGCTGCGGCGGGAAGTACTTCGGGGACCAGCCGGAGAGATCGATGTGGACGCCCGGCTTGTGCGTGGCGACCGCGAGGGCCTCGTCCTGCCACGGGAAGGACGGGTGCGCCAGGATGATCTTCAGGTGCGGGAAGTCGGCCGCCACGTCGTCCACGTGGAGGGGGTTGGAGTACTTCAGGCGGATGCCGCCGCCGCCCGGGACTCCGGCGCCGATGCCCGTCTGCCCGGTGTGGAAGAGGGCGATCGTGCCCGTCTCCTCGATGACTTCGTACAAGTCGTACGCCACCGCGCGGTCGTTGGGGAAGAAGCCCTGGATGCTGGGGTGGAACTTGAAGCCCTTCACCCCGTACTCCTCGACCAGGCGGCGGGCCTGCTTGACGCCCGCCTTGCCGCGGAAGGGGTCGATGGAGGCGAAGGGGATCAGGACGTCGGAGTTGGCGGCGGCCGCCTCCGCCACCTCCTCGTTCGGGACCGGCGCGGTGCCGGTCGCCGATTCCGCGTCCACCGTGAAGATCACCGCGGCCATCTTCCGCTCGCGGTAGTAGGCGGCCGTCTCCTCCAGCGTCGGCTTCCGCTTGCCCTCGACCTTGAAGTAGGCGGAGGAGGCGTCGTGCAGGTCGTCGTCGAGGGAGGAGTGGCCCTTCGACGACACCTCCGCGTGGGTGTGTACGTCGATGGCGACCAGGTCGTCGATGTCCATCACGCCTCCGGGAGCTTCGGGGCCGGGATGCCGACCGACTGGAGTTCGGCGCCGACCGAGGTGGGGAAGGCGTCGGCGAGGGTGTCCGGGGTCCAGCCGCCGTCGGCGTACGCCGTCCTGATCTCCTGCGGATGCGACCAGAGTGCCACCTTGTCGCCGCCGATGCCGATGGCCTGGCCGGTGATGCCGCGCGCGGCCTCGGAGGCGAGGAAGGGGACGAGGGCCGCGCAGTCCTCGGGGGTGCCGAAGCCCTCGCCCTTGCGGAGGAAGTCCGGCAGCGGCTCGCCGTTCCGCATGGCCTCGATGTACGGGGCGAAGGCGGGGATCGTCTCGGTCATCGCGGTCGCGGCGACCGGCACGATCGCGTTGACGGTGATGCCCGCACGGCCCAGCTCCATGGACCAGGTACGGGCGAAGGCGGCGATGCCGGCCTTGGCGGCGGCGTAGTTGGTCTGGCCGAAGTTGCCGCGCTGGCCCGCCGGGGAGCCGACCAGGATCAGCGAGCCGCCCTCGCCCTGCTCGCGCATGCGGACGGCGGCGGCGCGGGCGCAGGTGAAGGTGCCCTTGAGGTGGGTGGTGATCACCGCGTCGAAGTCGTCGTCGGTCATCTTCCAGAGCACCTTGTCGCGCAGGATGCCCGCGTTGGTGACCAGGACGTCGAGCCGTCCGAACTCCGCCACCGCCCGGTTGACCAGGCGTTCCGCGGCCTCGGTGGTGCCGACCGGGACGACCTCGGCGACGGCCGTGCCGCCGGCCTCGGTGATGGACTTCACGGCCTGCTCGGCCACGGCCTCGTCGACGTCGTTGACGACCACGGAGGCGCCGTGGGCGGCGAGGGCGTGCGCATAGGCGAGGCCGAGGCCCCGGCCGCTGCCGGTGACGACGGCGACCTTGCCGGAGAGATCGATGGTGGGCACGGGGGAGGTCCCTTCACGAGCTGATGCGGGGGACGCGCCCAGGAGGCGCGTCGCTGCGGCTTCGAGATCGAAGCTAAGAGCAATAATTGTTGACGTCAATAGTTGTTGGCGACCCACGGGTGCGTCATGCTGGAATCTGCATGCCGGTACCGCGACCCAGGGAGCCCGCCATCACTCGCCAGCACGCCACCCCCAAGCCCATCGACGCGGACGAGCCGTGGATGCGCGGGCTGCACGCGGACACCGGCTATCTGCTGTACCGCCTGGGCCTCCGCTCGGGTCAGCTCTTCAACACGTTCCTCCAGGAGTCCGGGCTGCGGCTGCGCCACTACGCGGTGCTGCGCTATCTCGCCGGTTCCGCGGGCGCCCTCCAGCGGGAGCTGAGCACCCGGCTCGGTTACGACCCGAGCGCGATCGTCGGCCTGGTCGACGACCTGGAGAAGCTGGACCTCACCGAGCGCCGGCCCTCCCCCGACGACCGCCGCAGCAAGATCGTCGTCCTCACCGAGAAGGGCCGCATCTTCCTCCGCGACACCGACGAGGCCGGACGGCGGGTGACCAACGATCTGCTGGAGCCGCTGGACGCCGGGGAACGTGACGCGCTGCACGCACTGCTGCTGAGGATCGCCGACCAGCCATGACGGGCCAGTCGCGGGTCCGCTCACGCGGGGGCACCCCCACCGCGCCCGACCGGCTGCTGTCCGTGCTGGGCGCGTTCGACCACGGGCACCCGGCGCTGAGCCTCACGGACATCAGCCGCCGGGCGGGCCTGAGCCTGACCACCGCGCACCGGCTCGTGGGCGCCCTCACCGAGTGGGGCGCCCTGGAGCGGGACGACTCCGGCGTCTACCACGTGGGCCTGCGCCTCTGGGAGGTCGCCGCCCTCGCCCCGCGCGGCCTCGCGCTGCGGCAGATCGCACTGCCGTACCTGGAGGACCTGTACGAAGCGACGCACGAGAACGTGCAGTTGGCGGTCCGGGACGGCACGGACGTCGTCTACATCGAGTGGCTGTCGGGGCGTTCGTCGGTCGGCGTGCACATCAGGGTCGGCGCCCGCTGGCCGCTGCACGCCACCGGCGTCGGGCTCGCGCTGCTGGCCCATGACACCCCGGAGTTCCAGGAACGGTACTGCGCGGGCCCCCTCGCCTCCTTCACCCCGTACACGATCACGGACCCGGCACGACTGCGCCGGGCCCTGGCCGAGACCCGGCGCACCGGGGTGGCGGTGAGCGACCGTCAGGTCACCGACGACGCACTGTCGGTGGCCGCCCCCGTGCGCGGGACCGGCGGGGCGGTGGTGGCCGCCGTGTCGATCGTGGTGCCCCAAGCCGACGCGCAGGTACCGGTGTTGGTGCCGGCGGTGCGGGTCGCCGCCCGCGGGATATCGCGGGCGTTGGGGTGGCGGCCGGAGAAGTGAGGGTTCAGCGGCTGCCGGTCATCGCCCGAAACAGAATCCGACCAGCGCCCGGATATCCCTCTCACCGGCGAGGCAGCGCCCCTGACCGCTCGCGATACTGGAACGGCCCCTGCCCCGAGGAGCCGCCGATGTCCGCTCACCCCTGGTTCGCGCCGCTGGTCAAGCGGGTGCGTACGGCGAATCCGTACGTCGTCGACACCGCGCTCGCCGCCCTCGTGCTGTTCGCCGCCTCGCTCCAGTGGATCTTCCCCGACGAGGGGGACGACCGGCTGACCTGGCAGGGCTGGCTGCTCGGCGCGGCCACCGCCGTCCCCCTGGTCTGGCGGCACCGGGCGCCGTTCGCGATGGCCTGCGCGGTGTCCGTGGCCACCCCCGCGCAGGCGCTGTACCACGCGCCGCCGCCGGACCTGATGTACGGCGGGTTCGTGGTCCTCTACACCATGGCCGCCCTCGGCACGCCGTGGCAGCGGCGCTTCATGCTGGTGGGCTGGACGATCGGGGTCACGCTCGTCATGACGCACAAGGAGACCCCGGAACCCTTCGAGTACGCCTTCCAGCTGATGAGCGTGGCCTGCGCCTACGCGTTCGGTGTGCTCGCCCGCGTCCAGCGCGCCTACACCGCCGAACTGGAGGACCGGGCGCGGCGGTTGGAACGGGAGCGGGCCGCGGACACCGCGCGGGCGACGGCGCAGGAACGGGCCCGGATCGCCCGGGACATGCACGACATCCTGGCCCACGCGGTGAGCCTGATGGTGGTGCAGGCCGAGGCCGGGCCGGTGGTGGTGCGCAGTGATCCGGCACGCGCGGAGGCCGCGTTCGACGCGATCGCGGGGGCGGGCCGGGACGCGATGGCGCAGTTGCGCCGCATCCTCGGCGTCCTCAAGGAGGAGCAGCGCAACGGGACTTCGCCACAGCCCGGCATCCGGGCCCTGCCGGCGCTGGTCCGGCAGGTCGGTGAATCCACCGGCCTGCGGGTGAGGTTGAGCACGAGCGGTGAGCCCCTGCCCCTCCCGCCGGACACCGACATCGCCGCCTACCGGGTGGTCCAGGAGGCTCTCACCAACACGGTCAAGCACGCGTACGCTTCCTCCGCGACCGTCGAACTCGACTGGACGGAGGAGGCGTTGACGCTGACGGTGACGGACGACGGACGCGGCCCCACGGGCCCGGGAAGCGGGTTCGCGAGGCCGGGCGGCGGGCACGGTCTGATCGGCATCCGGGAGCGGGCGGCCGCCTGCGGCGGCGAGGCGCGTGCCGGGCGCGGCCCGGACGGCGGCTTCCGGGTCGTCGTACGCCTCCCGGCCGGTGACCGGCAGGCGGCTCTCGGGTGAGCATCCGGGTGGTCGTCGCCGACGACCAGGAACTCGTGCGCAGCGGCTTCAGCATGATCCTGGAGGCGCAGGCGGACATCGAGGTCGTCGCCGAGGCCGGGGACGGCGCCGAGGCGGTCGCCGCGGTGCAGCGGCACACACCCGACGTGCTGCTCCTCGACATCCGCATGCCCGTGATGGACGGCCTGGAGGCGGCGCGCCGGGTGTGCGGGCAGTCCGCGTGCAAGGTCGTCATGCTGACCACGTTCGACCTGGACGAGTACGTCTACGAGGCCCTGTACGCGGGCGCCAGCGGTTTCCTGCTCAAGGACGTGCGCCGGGACGACCTGGTGCACGCCGTGCGGGTCGTCGCCGCCGGGGACTCGCTGCTCGCGCCCGCCGTGACCCGGCGGCTGGTCGCGGACATCGTGCGCCGCCGCCGGGAGGAGGCCACGGCCGAGGTCACCCCGGACCGCCTGGACGTACTGACCGCCCGCGAGGTGGAGACGCTGCGGATGCTGGCGCGGGGGCTGTCCAACGCGGAGATCGCCACCACGCTGTTCGTCAGCGAGCACACCGTGAAGACCCATGTCAGCAATGTGCTGAACAAGTTGGGGCTGCGGGACCGGGTGCAGGCCGTGATCTGCGCCTACGAGACCGGGCTCGTGACGCCGGGTTCCGCTTAGTCCCCGAGCTCTTCGAAGAGCGTCAGTTGCAGCGAACCCGGCGCCTCCAGGCGGGAGTTGAGGGAGTTCCAGGGGGTGCGGGTCGGCTCGGCGAGCACTTCGGCGCCCGCGGCCGCCAGCCTCGCGGTCGCGGCGGTGGCGTCCGGGACCTCGAAGGCGACGCGGAGGTGCCCGGCGACCCGGCGGCCGACCTCCACGTCGTCGATGAACCCCGCATGGTTCGGATCGGTGATCTCCAGCGTGGCCCGGCCCGCCTCCAGGATGGTGACCCGGCCGCCGGGCGAGGAGAAGGCGGCGCGTTCGGGCAGGCCGAGGACGTCGCGGTAGAAGCGCAGCGCCTCGTCGTAGTCGTCGGCGGTGACGACGAGGCGGAGTTCACGGACGGCGGGCGCGTCGGACATACGGGCTCCTTCAAGATCGCGGGCACCTGGCATGGAGGGCAACTCCCCTGCCGGTCGGTTGATTCCTCCCCCTGAGGAGTGAGACCGGCGGCCGTCTCCCCCGTACGACCGAGTCCCGGAAACCGCTCCCTCCGGCGATCCGGCCACGCCCCCTGCCCCGCGAGCCTGAGGGCATGTCAACCGACGTCTCGCCGGGAGGGACCGTGCTCTCCACACTCGCCCGGACGGCCACGCGCCGTCCGCTCACCGTCATCGCCCTGTGGGTGCTCTTCCTGCTGCTCGGCTTCGGGCTCGGCACCGGCGTCTTCGGGCGCCTGTCGGACAACGTGCCCGAGGTGCCCGGCACCGAGTCGGAGGCGGCCGCGCAGTATCTCGACCGGGTCGACCCGTCGGGCGACTCGATCACCGCCGTCGTCGAGGGCACCGCCGTCACCGACCCCGCGCTGCGGACCCAGGTCGAGCAAGCCGTCGCCGACGTACGGAAGATCGCCGGGGTGGCCGCCGTACCGGACCCGTACACGACGCCCGGTCTGACCGCCGAGGACGGGCGGGCGCTCCTCGTACCCGTCGCCCTCGAGGGCGGTCTCGACGACGACGCCGAGGAACGGACCGTGAACGACGCCGCCGACCGCATCAAGGAGATCGACGCGCCCGAAGTCCACGTCAGCGGCGGCCCGTTGCTGGGCCTCCAGATCGGTGAGCAAGCTCAAGAGGATGTGCGGAACGCGGAGTTGATCTCCCTGCCCGTGGTCCTCGCCCTGCTCCTCGTCGTCTTCGGCGGACTGCGCTCCGCCGCGCTGCCCCTCGTCATCGCGGTGAGCGGCATCGCGGGCGCGTTCCTGGCACTGTTCCTGTTCAGCTCGGTCACCGACATCTCCGTGTACGCGATCCAGGTGACGACGATGCTGGGGCTCGGACTCGCCGTGGACTACGCCCTGTTGATGCTGGTCCGCTTCCGCGAGGAACGCCGGACGACGGAGGATGTGGTCGAGGCCGTGCACCGTACGGTCGCGGCGGCCGGGCGGACCGTGCTGTTCTCCGGCCTCACCGTCGCGGTCAGCCTGACCGGGCTGCTGGTCTTCCCGAGCGTCTTCCTGCGCAGCATGGGCCTCGCGGTGGCCGCCGTGGTCGTCGTCGACATGCTCGCCGCGGTCACGCTGCTGCCCGCGCTGCTCACCCGCTTCGGCCGGAAGATCCCACCGGCGAAGGACCGGCCCGAGAGCGAGGAGGGCCGCGTCTTCGCCCGCCTCGCCCGCTTCTCCGCGCGCAACCGCGTCGCCGTCCTGGCGGTGATCGTCCCGGCGCTGCTGGTGCTCGCCCTGCCCGTCACGGGCATGAGGATCAACCTCGGCGACGCCCAGCAACTGCCGTCGAGCACCGAGGCACGGCAGCTGTACGACACCGTCGACGCCCACTTCCCGCCGGGCACCGGCGTGGCCACGGTCACCGTCGTCCTCAAGCCCGGCACCGACGCGGGCACCGCCGACCGCATCCGCGCCCTGTCACCGCGCGCCGAGTCGCGGGACCTGCCGAACGGCACCACGGTCGTGGAGCTGCCGCCGTCCGGCAGCGTGGACGGGGACGCGGCGACCAGCCTGGTGAAGCAGGTCCGTGAGCTGCGCGGGGACGCGCCCGTCGAGGTCACCGGCCCCGCCGCTCGCCTCGTCGACTTCCGGGCCATGCTCGCCGACCGGGCGCCCTGGGCCGCGCTGACCGTGCTGGCCGGCATCTTCGTCCTGCTGTTCGCCTTCACCGGCTCGGTGCTGATCCCGCTGCGCACGATCGCGACGACACTGCTGAGCCTTGGGGCTGCGCTGGGCGCGGTGGTGTGGGTGTTCCAGGACGGGCACCTGGCCGGGCTGCTCGGCGCCGAGGGCCTCGGGTCGCTGAGCCTGACGGCACCGCCGCTGATCATCGCGATCGCCTTCGGCCTGGCGATGGACTACGAGCTGTTCATCCTGGCCCGGATGCGGGAGGCCCGCCGGGCCATCGGGGACGACCAGGAGGCCGTGGTGACCGGCCTGCGCCGCTCGGGCCGGGTGGTGACCTGCGCCGCCCTGCTCCTCGCGGTCGTGTTCGGTGCCTTCATGACGGGCGGCTTCTCCCCCATCCTCCAGATCGGACTCGGGCTCACCCTCGCGGTGCTGATCGACGCCACCGTCGTCCGCATGCTGCTCGTCCCGGCGACGATGACGCTGCTCGGGCGACGGGCGTGGTGGGCGCCGAAGCCACTGCGGCGGGTGCATGACCGGTTCGGGCTGAGGGAGGAGGCGTCGGCCGCGCCACGGGTGCCGACGAACGTCTGACGGGGGGTTCGGGGCCCGGCTTTCGGCCGGGTCCCGTTTTCCCGTGCGGCGGCTAGAGTTTTTCCATGGGTGGGGATACGGGGGAACGGCCCACGCGGCCGTGCAAGTGGTGTGGCAAGCCGGTCGAGCAGCCGCGCAGCCGGTGGCGCCGGCGGGGTTTCTGCAGCAAGTCCCATCGGCGCAGGAACCGGGTGATGGACGCCGTGTTCGAGATCCTGGACTTCTGGTAGCCCGCGTCCCCGCCCCGGTCCTCACCGGAATCTCAGGAAGCGGCACGGGGATTCAAAGGACCGGCACATCTGCGCGACGCAGGATGCCCACGCAAAGGCGGATATCTCAGGAAGGCCTGCCGTGGGCGTCTCGCACATATCGAACCGGTCCGACCAGCCGTCACCGAGGTGGTCGCGGCGCGGAGTGCTCGGCGTGCTCGGCGTCGTCCCCGCCGCGGTGCTCAGCGGGTGCGGCGGCTCGGCGGACGCGAAGGGCACCGGGGCGACGGCGTCAGTGAAGTCCGCCGCGACGAAGAAGCCGGTCGTCACGGTCACGCCCGCCGACGGCACCGAGAAGGCCGCCTTCACCAGCCCCGTCGAGGTCACCGTCACCGACGGCACCCTCGCGTCCGTCGAGGTCGGCGGCAACGACGGCTCGACGCTGAAGGGCACCTTCAACGACGCGAGGACCACCTGGACGTCGACGCGGAACCCGTACTCGGGGACGAAATACACGGTGACGGCGAAGGCGCGGGGCGCCGACGCCGAGACCGCGACCTTCACCACGAAGCCCCCCGGCGAGACCTTCGTCGGCTACTTCACCCCCGAGGCCGGCTCCACGTCCGGTGTCGGCATGCCGGTCTCGATCAACTTCACGCACGCCGTCTCCGACAAGGCCGCCGTCGAGAAGGCGATCACGGTGACCGCGGAACCGGCCGTCGAGGTGGTCGGCCACTGGTTCAGCGACACGCGCCTCGACTTCCGGCCCGAGACGTACTGGGCGGCCGGCACGACCATCACGCTCGGGCTGCGCCTGAAGGACGTCGAGGGCACGGACGGGGTCTACGGCGTCCAGTCCAAGGACGTCACCTTCCACATCGGGCGCGAGCAGATCAGCACGGTCGACCTGGCCACCAAGGAGATGGTGGTCAAGCGGGACGGGTCGACGTACGCCACCTACCCCGTCTCCGGCGGCGACGCCGAGCACACCACCTGGTCCGGGATCATGGTGGTCAGCGAGCGGTTCAAGGAGACCCGGATGGAGTCCTCCACCGTCGGGCTGGGCGACGAGTACGACATCTCCGACGTCCCGCACGCCCAGCGCCTCACCACCTCCGGCACCTTCATCCACGGCAACTACTGGGCGGCCACCTCGGTGTTCGGCAGCCGGAACACCAGCCACGGGTGTGTCGGGCTGCATGACGCCAAGGGTGCGAACGACAGCTCCGCGCCGGGCTACCGGTTCTACAAGAGCTCGATGCTCGGTGATGTCGTCATCGTGAAGAACTCCGGTGAGGAGACGGTCGATCCGGCGAACGGGCTCAACGGCTGGAACCTGTCGTGGGCCAAGTGGAAGGCGGGCAGCGCGCTTTAGGGCGTATGCGCCGTTCATGACCTGAACTTGCCTGGAGTGAAAGGACTTTCCTTGCTTTAAGTCTTGACGGCCTCTTCGGCGGAGAGCACATTGGGCCCACTTTGAGAGCGCTCTCAAAGGTTCTCAAGAGGTACCCGCGCACCCCATCTCCGTACCCGAGAGGCACCCCCATGAGCGACACCTCCGGCATACCCAGACGGCGACGGGCCCTGGTCGCCGTCCTCGCCACGCTCGGTCTGGCGGCGGCCGTGGCCTCGGCCGCGACCCTCCCCGCGAACGCCTCCGCGCCCACACCCCCTTCGGGCTGGACCCAGGTCTTCCTCGACGACTTCAACGGCGCGGCCGGAACCGGCGTCAGCACCTCCAACTGGCAGTACGCGACCGGCACTTCGTATCCCGGCGGCCCCGCCAACTGGGGCACCGGCGAGGTCGAGACGATGACGAACAGCACGTCCAACGTCTCGCTCGACGGCAACGGCAATCTGCGCATCACCCCGATCCGCGACTCCGCCGGCCGGTGGACGTCAGGTCGCATCGAGACCAACCGCACCGACTTCCAGCCCCCGGCCGGCGGCAAGTTGCGCGTCGAGGCACGCATCCAGATGCCGAACGTGACGGGCACGGCGGCCGAGGGCTACTGGCCGGCGTTCTGGATGCTCGGCGCGCCCTACCGCGGCAACTACCAGAACTGGCCGGGCGTCGGCGAGCTGGACATCATGGAGAACGTCCAGGGCATGAACCGCGTGTGGGCCACGATGCACTGCGGCACCAACCCGGGCGGCCCCTGCAACGAGACGACGGGCATCGGCAACAACGTCGCCTGTCCGGGCTCGACCTGCCAGTCGGCGTTCCACACGTACACGATGGAGTGGGACCGCTCGGTGAGCCCCGAGACGATCCGCTTCTATGTCGACGGCACGCAGTTCCACTCGGTCAACGCGAGCCAGATGGACGCGACGACCTGGGCCAACGCCACCAACCACGGGTTCTTCATCATCCTGAACGTGGCGATGGGCGGCGCCTTCCCCGACGCGCTCGGCGGCGGGCTGGACAGCGGCACCCAGTCCGGTGTGCCGATGACCGTGGACTACGTCCAGGTGCTGTCGGCCGGTGGGGGCGGCGGCACCACGCCTCCTCCGTCGGGCAGTCGTGACGCCTACAGCACCATCCAGGCGGAGTCGTTCAACAGCCAGTCCGGCACGATCACGGAGACCACCACCGACACCGGCGGCGGCCAGAACATCGGTGCGCTGGCCAACGGTGACTGGGCGCTCTACCAGAACGTCAACTTCGGCTCCACGGCGGCCACTCAGTTCGTCGCCCGGGTGGCGAGCGGCGCCGGCAGCGGGGTCAGCGGTCTGGTGGAGGTGCGCCTGGACAGCCGCTCCAACGCCCCCATCGGCAGCTTCGCCCTGGCCAACACCGGGGGCTGGCAGTCCTGGCGGACGGTACCGGCGAACATCTCGTCGGTGACCGGGACGCACGACGTGCATCTGACGTTCACGAGCGGCCAGCCAGCGGACTTCGTGAACGTGAACTGGTTCAACTTCGGTCACTGATAACGCAGTTGGCATCAGGTTCGTCGGCCTGCCCACGTCTCGCCGCGCGGGAGGGGGCAGGCCGACAGCTGAGGGCATTTCCGTCTCACCGAAAGCCGTACCGGCCGATCGCCCCCACTACTACACTGTGTCGCCATCCGGTTTCGGACGGTATCCCACGGGGGGCGGGATGGAGATCCACATCATCGTGCTGGGTACGGCGGGCGATGACGGTCTGCGCGAGCTGCACCGCAGGCTGACCGACATCGAGGAACTACGGGGGGAGGTCCGGGCCGTACCCGCCGCGTCGCGTCCGGGCGCGCTCGGCACCCTTCTCGACGCCCTCTCCGTCAACGTCCTTTCCGCGGGGGCCGTCAGCGCCGTCGCGGGAGTGGTGGTGACCTGGATCCGGCACCGCACCACGGACGCGGTCATCAAGCTCCGCCGCCCGGACGGCACCGAGGTCGAGGTGACCGCCGAGCGGGTGCGGCGACTGAATTCCGCCGCCGTGCGCTCCATCGTCGCCGAACTCTCTCAGGCCGCCGGACCGGAGGGGAACTCCGATGACGGAGGAACACCGTCCGGCGAGTGACGGCGCACCCCGCTGGAGCGACATCCCCGGGCCGCGGATCCTCTTGCTGGGTACCGGACAGCACACAGCGGGCTCCGGGCTGCCCGACGTACCGGCCGTCGCCGACACCATCACCGACCTCTCGCAGGCCTATGCGGAACGGTGTGGCATCCCGTCCGGTGCGGTCCGCACCCTGCTGGACCCCGCCACCCCCCTCGACATGGGCAACGCCCTCGCGGCAGCGGCCGAGACGGCCGGCGGTCTGCTCGTCGTCCACTACGTCGGCCACGGCCTGCTGAGCGACCAGGGCGTCCTCCATCTCGCGACGCGCTCGACCGATCCACGGCCCACTCGGCTGCACCACACCGCGCTGCCTTACCCCGTGCTGCGGCACTGTCTGCTGCAGTACCTGAACGGCGGACCGCGACGACGTCTGGTGGTCGTTCTCGACTGCTGCTTCTCCGGTCGGGCCACGGGTCTGGGCGCCATCGACGAGGTGATGCCGCTCGCCGGGATCTCTGGTGCGTACGTGCTGGCCTCGGCGGGACGCGACGAACTCGCCCTCGCCCCCGAGGGGGACAGACACACCGCGTTCAGCGGTGCTTTACTGCGGCTGCTGACCGAGGGGGACGCGGAGGGGCCTGCCCTGTTCACCCTCGACCATGTCTTCCGTCACCTCCAGCGAGTGCTGCCCGCCGCCGGATTCCCCCGCCCCCGACAGCTCACCGAGGGCCGTACCGGCGAACTCGTCCTCGCCGCCAACCCGGCCCACCGGCCCGCCCCGGCGGCGTCGCTCGGCCCGGACGGCGGCGTGCTGGGCCGGACCGGTGGGCCGGACCCGGAGCTCTGCCCCTACAAGGGTCTCGCCGCATTCGAGACGGCAGACTCCGCGTGGTTCTTCGGCCGGGAGACCCTCACCCGCACCCTCACCGACGCCTTCGCGCGCAGTTACGACGACGGACATCTGCTGGCCGTGATCGGTGCCTCCGGCTCTGGGAAGTCCTCGCTACTGCGCGCCGGGCTGCTGCCCGCCCTGGGCCGGGGCGAACTGGGCGTCGCTCGGTCCGCCACCTGGCCACGGGTGCTCTTGACCCCGACCGCCGACCCGGTGGCCGCGCTCGCTGAGGCCCTGGCCGGCCCCACCGGCATCACCGCCGAGCGCCTGGCCGCGATCGTGGCCGACGATCCGCTCCGGCTCCCGGCCCTCCTGCATCGCGACGGCCGCCGCACCCCTGTGGTGGTCATCGTCGACCAGTTCGAGGAGGTGTTCACGCTCTGCGGTGCCGACACCCGGGAAGCCTTCGTCCGGGCGCTGCACGCCGCGGCGCACGGTGACGACCACGATCCGGCCGCCCTGGTCGTCCTCGGCGTCCGCGCCGACTTCTACGCGGAGTGCACGGCCCTTCCCGAACTGGTCCCAGCCCTACGGGAACGGCCCGTCGTCGTCGGCCCGATGTCCACCACCGAGCTGCGTGACGCGGTGGAGAAGCCGGCCGGCCGCGTCGGCCTCGCCCTCGAACCCGGACTGGTCGACGTACTCCTCGGGGACCTGGGCGTCTCTCCTCTCGCCGACGGTCCCGGCGCCGGACACTACGACGCGGGGCGGTTGCCGCTGCTGTCCCATGCCCTCAGAACCACCTGGCAACGGCGCACCGGCCCAGTGCTCACGGTCGCCGGGTACCACGACACCGGGCGCATCCACGGCGCGCTCGCCGCCACTGCAGACCTCGCGATGTCCCGTCTCGACGAGGCCGGCCGCGACGCCGCCCGCCGACTCCTGCTCCGCCTCGTCCACCTCGGCGAGGGCTCCGAGGCGACCAAACGCAGGGCCGACCGCGCCGAGCTCCTCGCCGAGGTTCCCGATCCCGAGCGTGCCGTGGCCGTTCTCACGGTGTTCACGCGGGAGGACACCCGGCTCATCACGGTGGAGCGCGACAGCGTGGAGATCATCCATGAGACGCTGCTGCGCGCCTGGCCACGGCTGCGCGCCTGGATCGAGGAGAACGCCGACCGGCTCCGCACCGAGCAGCAGCTGACCGAGGCAGCCCACGCCTGGAACAGAACGGGCCGCGATCCGGCCCTGCTGTACACCGGCAGCCGGCTCGCCCGCGCCGAGGCCTGGGCAGCCGACGAGGCCGCGGACCGAGGCAATCCACTGGCCATGGAGTTCGTGCGGGCCGGTGGCCGAAAGCGACGCAGGGCCGCGCTGCGGCGGCGTTCCGGCCTGGCGGCGCTGGTGTGCGCGCTCCTGGTGGTCTCCGCCGTACTGTTCACGCTCTTCCAGAGCGCCGACGCACAGCGCCGCCGGGCTGAGTCGCAGCACCGTACGGCCACCGCTCGGGGCCTGGTGTTCCAGGCCGAGTCGCTGCGCGACAGCGCTCCGGACACCGCGCTGCGGCTGGGCGTCGCCGCCCAGCGACTCGGTCCCGACGACGACGCCCGAGCGAGCCTGATGACCACTCTCCTCGGCCGCCACGAGCCCGACTTCCTCAGCGGCCACACCGGCCCGGTCCGTGCAGTCGCCGCCGGCCCCGACGGCCGCACCGTGGTCACGGCGGGCGCCGACCGCACGATCCGCCTGTGGGACACGAGCGACCGCGCCCGACCCCGCACCATCGCCCGGCTGTCCAGCCACCGCGCGCCGGTCCGTGCCGTCGCTTTCTCCGCCGACGGGACCCTCCTGGCCAGCGGCGGCGAGGACCGCACCATCATCCTCTGGGACCTGTCCGAGCGCTCCCGACCGCACCGCATCGCCACCCTCACCGGCGCCACCAGCACGGTCGAGGCCATCGCCGTGAGCCCGGATCGACGCACCTTGCTGAGTGGCGGAGCCGGCCGCTTCGGCATCCTGTGGGACATTGAGGACCCTGACCACCCGAGCAGGCTGGCCACGCTGGAGGGCGGCACGTACCGACAGGTGCACAGCGTGGCCATCACCCCGGACGGCCGCACCGCCGTGGTGGACGGTGCGGGAGAGTCCCCGTACATCTGGGACATCAGTGACCGCGAGCGCCCTCGCAAACTCGGCTTCGCCCCAGGCCGGGGCCCCGAGGAGGTATACGCGGTGGCTGTCGCACCGAACGGCCGCACGCTCGCCGTCGCTTACAGCGCCAACGAGGTTGTCCTGTGGGACATCCCGCAGCTGACCAGTACGGACAACCAGCGCCAACTGTCCATCGTCCGCGTCCACACCCGCCCCGTGCACTGTCTCGCCTTCAGTCCGGACGGTCACACACTCGCCACCGCCGCCGCCGACGGCACCGCCCGGCTGTGGAATGTCGCGGACCCGTCCCGCCCCCGGCAGTCGGCCGTCCTGCACGGTCACCGGGGCCCGGTCGACGCAGTCGCCTTCACCCCCGACGGCCGCACCGTGGTGACCGGCGGCGACGACGGCAGGGCCGCCCTCTGGGACTCAGCGGAACGTGCCCTGCCGCACCCCCGCGCCGCCCTCGCCGCACCTGGCGACCGGGTGCTCGGCGTCGCGCTCCGACCCGACGGAACCGTCCTCATCGCGACAACGGACCGACACGCCGAGCGCGTCACCCTGTGGGAGCTCACCGCCTCCGGGCGACGCCGTCTTTCCACCGTCCCGGCCGACGCATCCGCGTCGGTGGCCTTCAGCCCCGACGGCCGCAGAATGGCCGTGGTGGGCAGCGGCTCCGCCGACCTGCTCCTGTTCGACCTCGCCGACCCGGCACACCCGGTCCGCACCGCGACCCTCACCAGCGATCACGGTTGGTTCACCTCTGCCGCGTTCGCCCCCGGCGGCCGCACGCTGGCAGCCGTGACCGAGGGAAGTTCCGACAATGACGGAAACATCGACGGCGGCGACGCGGTCACCCTGCTCTGGGACATAGGCCGCCTGTCCAGTCCGCGCCGCATGGCCCAAATGCCCGCCGGCTTCGAGCAGTACGTCGTCTTCAGCCCGGACCGGCGTCACCTGCTCTCGGCCTCCTACGGTGACCCCGTCGCACTGTGGGACCTGCGCGCCCCGGCAAAGCCTCGGCGCCTGTCCCGGATCGGCAGCAGCAACGGCTTCCCCTCGGACAACCCTGCCGCCGCGTTCACGCCGGACGGAAAGATCCTCGCCCTGGCCCGCGACGACCGGCAGGCCACCGTGCTCTACGACGTCAGCCGGCCGGACCGGCCCAGGCAGGTGGCGACTCTCGCCGGTCACGCCAACTCGCCCTTGGCCCTGGCCTTCGGTGCCCAGGGACGCGTGCTCGCCACCGCCGCCGGCGACGGGACCATGATCCTGTGGGACGTCACCGTGCCGTCCCGCCCACGGCAGCTCACTCTCGTCGAGGAACCGACGGCCGGCGCCTTCGGCCAGGTGTTCCTCTCCCCGGACGCCACCACCCTCCTCACCGTCGAGGGCCGAGACGTGGAGCCGCGGCGCGGGCTGCGGTGGGATGTCGGTGCGATCAGCAGTGCCGTCACGGATCCCACGGCCCGCGCCTGCACGTTGGCCCGCCGGGGACTCGACCGGGGCGAGTGGAAGGAGGCCACCGGCGACCTGGCCTACGAGGCGACCTGCCCCGCCTGATCGCCGCCTCGGCTCAGCGCAGTTCCGCCCGGAACCCCACCGGCGTCTGCCCCGCGTGCAGCTGGAAGAACTTCGAGAAGTTCGCCGCGTCCGCGAAGCCCACCGCCGCCCCCACCCGCCCGATCGGCAGGTCCGTGTGGGCGAGGAGGCGTTTGGCCTCCAGGACGACCCGTTTGTCGATGAAACCCTTCGGGGTCTCGCCCGTCGCCGCGCGGACCGCGCGGACCAGTGTCCGGCGCGAGTAGCCGAGGGCGTCGGCGTACGCGCTGACGCTGTGGTTGGTGGCGAAGTCCCGCTCCACCGCGTCGCGGAACAGGGTGAAGGTGGTGTCCGCCTGGGCTCGCGCCGCCGCCTGCGAACTCGCGGCGAGATGCGCGAGGCGGAGCAGGAACGCCGTCAGGGAGTGGCGCAGGACGGCCGTGTGCAGGCTGAGCGGGAGCGTCGTCGTGTCCTTGTACTCGCGCCGCAGCTGGGCGAGGGACGCTCCCAGGCCCGCCAGTTGCGCCGCGTCGGGGTGCAGCAGGGGCGGCAGGTCGTAGCGGTACAGGCCCGTCGCCTCCACCGTCGCCCGGGGCAGGAAGCCCGGTTGCATGGTCAGGACCGTTCCGCGGTACCCGCTGAACTTCGAGAAGCGGTGGACCTGGCCGGGCCGGATCCACAGCACGTCGCCCGCGTACGCCTCGTACTCGGCGAAGTCGATCATGTGGCGGACGGGGCCCTTGTCGAAGAGCATCACGACATGGAAGTCGATCCGGTGGACGCGCTGGAGCGGGGCTTCGGCGTGCCAGGTGCGGTGCGGGCCCATCGGGCCGACCTGCATGCCGACGCCGCCTTCGCTCAGCTCGACCGGGAAGGGGAAGGTTCTGATCCCGTCACCGTCGCCGTCTTGGGATGTTCTGTCCGCCATGTCCTTCTCGTGCCGCCTCGAAGCCGCTACCCGTGTCCCACTTTCACCACAGGCTGACACACCCCGACCTTCCCTCGTAAAAGTCAGACTTTTACAGTCGAACGCGTCCCACCAGGAACGATGCACGAATCCATGAACTCTTGAAGAGGACTGGTCACAGATGAGCACGCAGACACCGGGCGGCACGGACAGCGTGGACGGCTTCGAGTGGACCGACCTCGACCGGCGTGCCGTCGACACCGCCCGTCTGCTGGCGGCCGACGCCGTGCAGAAGGTCGGGAACGGGCACCCGGGCACCGCCATGAGCCTCGCCCCGGCCGCGTACACGATCTTTCAGAAGCTGATGCGGCACGACCCGGCCGACCCGGAGTGGACGGGACGCGACCGCTTCGTGCTGTCCCCCGGGCACACCTCCCTCACCCTCTACACCCAGCTCTTCCTCGCCGGGTACGAGCTGGAGCTGGACGACCTGAAGGCGTTCCGGACCCAGGGGTCCAAGACGCCCGGTCACCCCGAGTACGGTCACACCGCGGGCGTCGAGACCACGACCGGCCCCCTCGGGCAGGGCGTCGCCAACGCCGTCGGCATGGCCATGGCCGCCCGCTACGAGCGCGGCCTCTTCGACCCCGAGGCGCCGCAGGGCACCTCGCCCTTCGACCACACCGTCTGGGCGATCGTCTCCGACGGCGACCTGGAGGAGGGCGTCTCCGCCGAGGCCTCCTCCCTCGCCGGGCACCAGAAGCTCGGCAACTTGGTCTTCCTCTACGACGACAACCACATCTCCATCGAGGGCGACACCGCGACCGCCTTCTCCGAGGACGTGCTGAAGCGGTACGAGGCCTACGGCTGGCACACCCAGCGCATCGAGCCCACCGGCGACGGCGACATCGACGTACCGACCCTGTACGCGGCCCTGAAGGCCGCCCGGGACGAGACCGAGCGGCCCTCGATCATCGCGATGCGGACGATCATCGCCTGGCCCGCGCCCAACGCGCAGAACACCGAGGCCTCCCACGGCTCCGCGCTCGGAGCGGACGAGATCGCCGCCACCAAGCGGGTCCTGGGCTTCGACCCGGAGCAGTCCTTCGAGGTCGCGGACGAGGTCCTCGCCCACACCCGCGAGGCCCTCGACCGCGGTGCCGAGGCGCACGCCGCCTGGGACAAGCGGATCGCCGAGTGGCGCGCCGACCAGCCCGAGCGCGCCGCGCTCTTCGACCGGGTCGTCGCCGGTCAGCTCCCCGAGGGCTGGGAGGACGCGCTCCCCGTCTTCGAGGAGGGCAAGTCCGTCGCCACCCGCGCCGCCTCCGGCAAGGTCCTCCAGTCGCTCGGCGCGGTCCTGCCCGAGCTGTGGGGCGGCTCCGCCGACCTCGCCGGCTCGAACAACACCACCATCGACAAGACCTCCTCGTTCCTGCCGCAGGGCAACCGGCTGCCCGAGGCGGACCCCTACGGCCGTACGGTCCACTTCGGCATCCGCGAGTTCTCGATGGCGGCCGAGATGAACGGCATCGCGCTGCACGGCAACACCCGCATCTACGGCGGCACCTTCCTGGTGTTCTCCGACTACATGCGCAACGCCGTCCGCATGGCCGCACTCATGCAGCTGCCCGTCACCTACGTCTGGACCCACGACTCCATCGGGCTCGGCGAGGACGGTCCCACGCACCAGCCGGTCGAGCACCTCGCCTCGCTGCGCGCCATCCCGGGCCTGAACGTCGTACGGCCCGCCGACGCCAACGAGACCGCCATCGCCTGGGCCGAGATCCTCAAGCGGCACAGCACCAAGCCCGCCCCGCACGGCCTCGCGCTCACCCGGCAGGGCGTGCCGACCTACGCGCCCAACCCGGACGCGGCGAAGGGCGGTTACGTGCTCCAGGACACCGAGAAGGAGACCCTGGACGTCGTCCTCGTCGCCACCGGCTCCGAGGTGCAGCTCGCCGTCGCCGCGCGGGAGCAGCTGGAGGCCGAGGGGATCGGCGCCCGGGTGGTGTCGATGCCGTCCGTGGAGTGGTTCGAGGAGCAGCCGCGCGAGTACCGCGACAGCGTCCTTCCGCCGTCCGTGCGAGCCCGGGTCGCAATCGAGGCCGGGATCGGTCTGACGTGGTACCGGTTCACAGGTGACGCAGGACGCATCGTCTCTCTCGAACACTTCGGCGCCTCCGCCGACGCCCAGACCCTTTTCGCCGAGTACGGCTTCACCGCCGAGAACGTCGCCGCAGCAGCGCGGGAATCCCTCGCCGCCGCGCGTGGTTGATCCGACCGCCAGAAAGAAGATGATCACTGTGACCGAAGCAACCGCGACCGCGGGAGCACTCAAGCGCCTGTCCGACGAGGGCGTCTCCATCTGGCTGGACGACCTGTCGCGCAAGCGGATCGAGTCCGGCAACCTCGCCGAACTCGTCGAGAACAAGAACGTCGTCGGCGTCACCACCAACCCCTCCATCTTCCAGGCCGCCATCGGCTCGGGTGAGGGGTACGAGGAGCAGCTCACCGACCTCGCCGTGCGCGGCGTGACGGTCGACGAGGCCGTACGGATGATGACGACCGCCGACGTGCGGGCCGCCGCCGACATCCTGCGCGGTGTGTACGACGCGACCGACGGCCGGGACGGCCGGGTCTCCATCGAGGTCGACCCGCGTCTGGCCCACGAGACGGCCGCCACCATCGCCGAGGCCAAGCAGTTGGCCTGGCTGGTGGACCGCCCCAACGTCATGATCAAGATCCCGGCGACGAAGGCCGGCCTCCCGGCGATCACCGAGGTCATCGGCCTCGGGATCAGCGTCAACGTCACGCTGATCTTCTCGCTGGAGCGCTACCGCGAGGTCATGGACGCCTACCTCGCCGGTCTGGAGAAGGCCGCCGCGAAGGGCCTCGACCTCTCCACGATCCACTCCGTGGCCTCCTTCTTCGTCTCCCGCGTCGACTCCGAGATCGACAAGCGGCTGACCGTCATCGGTACGGACGAGGCCCTCGCCCTCAAGGGCAAGGCCGCCCTCGCCAACGCGCGGCTCGCGTACGAGGCGTACGAGGAGGTCTTCGGGGGTGAGCGCTTCGCCGCCCTCACCGGCGCCAAGGCCAACAGGCAGCGTCCGCTGTGGGCCTCGACCGGTGTGAAGGACCCGGCGTACAAGGACACCCTGTACGTGGACGACCTGGTCGCGCCCGGCACCGTCAACACCATGCCGGAGGCGACCCTGAACGCCACCGCCGACCACGGCGAGATCACCGGCGACACCGTCACCGGCGGCTACGCGGAGGCGCGCGCCGACCTGGCCGCCGTGGAAGCGCTCGGGATCTCGTACGACGAGGTCGTGCAGCAGCTGGAGGACGAGGGCGTCGCCAAGTTCGAGGTGGCCTGGAACGACCTGCTGGCCACCGTCTCGAAGTCGCTGGACAGCAAGGGGGTCGACGCGGAATGACCGACACCACCGCAACCGAGACCGTCCACTGGGAGAACCCGCTGCGCGACCCGCGCGACCGGCGGCTGCCCCGCATCGCCGGCCCGTCCGGGCTCGTCATCTTCGGTGTCACCGGTGACCTGTCCCGCAAGAAGCTGATGCCGGCCGTGTACGACCTGGCCAACCGCGGCATGCTGCCGCCGGGCTTCTCGCTCGTCGGGTTCGCCCGGCGGGACTGGGAGGACCAGGACTTCGCGCAGGTCGTGCACGACTCGGTGCGCGAGCACGCGCGGACGGAGTTCCGCGAGGAGGTCTGGCAGCAGCTCGCCGAGGGCATGCGGTTCATCCCGGGTGACTTCGACGACGACCAGGCGTTCAAGCAACTCGCCGAGGCCGTCGAGGAGTTGGACGCCTCGCGCGGCACCAGCGGCAACTACGCCTTCTATCTCTCCGTACCGCCGAAGTTCTTCCCCAAGGTCGTCCGGCAGCTGAAGAAGCACGGACTCGCGGACGCTCCCGAGGGGTCCTGGCGGCGGGCGGTCATCGAGAAGCCGTTCGGCCACGACCTGGCCAGCGCGCGGGAGCTGAACGCGCTCGTGCACGACGTGTTCGACCCGGACCAGGTGTTCCGGATCGACCACTACCTCGGCAAGGAGACCGTCCAGAACATCCTGGCGCTCCGCTTCGCCAATCAGATGTACGAGCCCATCTGGAACCGGTCGTACGTCGACCACGTACAGATCACCATGGCGGAGGACATCGGCATCGGCGGCCGGGCCGGGTACTACGACGGCATCGGTGCCGCCCGTGACGTCATCCAGAACCACCTCCTCCAGCTCATGGCGCTCACCGCCATGGAGGAGCCGATCGCCTTCGACGCGGACGCGCTGCTCACCGAGAAGCTGAAGGTGCTGAAATCGGTGCGGCTGCCGAAGGAGCTCGGCAAGCACACCGTGCGCGGCCAGTACGCGACCGGATGGCAGGGCGGCGCCAAGGTCGCCGGCTATCTGGAGGAGGACGGCATCGACCCCAAGTCGAAGACCGACACCTACGCGGCCATCAAGCTGGAGATCGACAACCGGCGCTGGGCGGGCATCCCGTTCTATCTGCGCACCGGCAAGCGGCTCGGCCGCCGGGTCACCGAGATCGCGGTCGTCTTCAAGCGCGCCCCGCACTCCCCCTTCGACTCCACGGCCACCGAAGAGCTCGGGCAGAACGCGATCGTGATCCGCGTCCAGCCGGACGAGGGCATGACGGTGCGGTTCGGGTCGAAGGTGCCGGGCACTTCGATGGAGATCCGGGACGTGTCGATGGACTTCGCCTACGGCGAGTCGTTCACGGAGTCCTCGCCCGAGGCGTACGAGCGGCTCATCCTGGACGTCCTCCTCGGTGACGCGAACCTGTTCCCCCGTCACCAGGAAGTGGAAGAGTCCTGGAAGATCCTCGACCCGATCGAGGCGTACTGGGCACGCCACGGCAAGCCGGCGCAGTACGCGTCGGGCAGCTGGGGACCGAAGGAAGCCGACGAGATGCTCGCACGAGACGGACGGAGCTGGCGCAGGCCATGAAGATCGACCTGACCGACACCACGGCAAGCAAGATCAACAAGGCGCTGGTGCAAGGCCGCCGCGCCATCGGCACCCCCGCCGTGGGCATGGTCCTGACGATGGTGATCGTCACGGACGAGGAGAACGCCTACGACTCGATCAAGGCGGCCGAGGAGGCCTCGCACGAGCACCCCTCGCGCACCCTGGTCGTCATCAAGCGGCACGCGCGCACCCCACGCGACCGCCAGGCGTCCCGGCTGGACGCCGAGGTCCGGGTGGGCGCCGACGCCGGCACCGGCGAGACGGTGGTGCTGCGCACCTACGGCGAGGTGTCCGACCACGCCGACTCGGTCGTCCTGCCGCTGCTGCTGCCGGACGCGCCGGTCGTCGTGTGGTGGCCGGTGGACGCGCCGGAGAACCCGTCGAAGGACCCGCTGGGCGCGCTGGCCCAGCGCCGGATCACCGACCTGTACGCGGTGGAGAACCCTCTTGAGGTGCTCGCCACCCGGGTGCGCTCCTACGCGCCCGGGGACACCGACCTCGCCTGGACCCGGCTGACCCCGTGGCGCTCCATGCTGGCGGCGGCCCTGGACCAGGCCCGCGCGAAGATCATCTCGGGGGCGGTGGAGGCCGAGGCCGACAACCCGGCCGCCGAGCTGCTCGCGCGCTGGCTGGAGGCGCGGCTGAAGGTGAAGATCGACCGCGTCGTCACCGCCGGTCCGGTCGTCACCGCCGTGCGGCTGCGCACCGCGGACGGCGAGGTCGTCATCGACCGCCCCGAGGGCCCGCTGGCCACGCTGTCCCTGCCGGGCCAGCCCTCGCGGACGCTCGCCCTGAAGGTTCGCACCACCTCCGAACTCATCGCCGAGGAGCTCAGGCGCCTCGACGCGGACGAGATGTACGCCGTCGCCCTGCGGGGCGAGGGCAGCGCCAAGGAGACCCCCGCCCATGTCTGACTCCCCCCTGTTGACCCGTCGCCCCGAGTGGACGGCTCTCGAGGACCACCGCGCCGAAGGGCTCACGCCGCTGCGGGAGCTGTTCGCGGAGGACCCCGGGCGCGCCGAGCGCTACGTCGTGCGGGTGGGCGATCTGCGCATCGACTACTCCAAGCACCTGATCACCGACGAGACGCTGGCGCTGCTCCAGGAACTGGCCGCCGCCACCGACGTCTTCGGGCTGCGGGACGCCATGTTCCGCGGCGAGAAGATCAACCTCACCGAGGACCGGGCGGTCCTGCACACCGCGCTGCGCGCCGCGCGGGACACGGTCGTCGAGGTCGACGGCGAGAACGTCGTGCCGCAGGTGCACGCCGTCCTCGACAAGATGAGCGACTTCGCCGACCGGGTCCGTTCCGGCGAGTGGACCGGCCACACCGGCAAGCGGATCAGGAACGTCGTCAACATCGGCATCGGCGGCTCCGACCTCGGTCCGGCGATGGCGTACGAGGTGCTGCGGCCGTACACGGCACGGGACCTGACGTTCCGTTTCGTGTCGAACGTGGACGGCGCCGATCTGCACGAGGCGACCCGCGACCTGGACCCGGCGGAGACGCTGTTCATCGTCGCGTCCAAGACCTTCACCACGATCGAGACGATCACCAACGCCACCTCGGCCCGGTCCTGGCTCCTGGAGGGTCTGGGCGGTGACGACAAGGCGGTCGCGAAGCACTTCGTGGCGCTGTCGACGAACGCCGGGAAGGTCACCGAGTTCGGTATCGACCCGGACAACATGTTCGGGTTCTGGGACTGGGTCGGCGGACGCTACTCCTTCGACTCGGCGATCGGTCTCTCCCTGATGATCGCCATCGGCCCGGACCGCTTCCGGGAGATGCTCGACGGCTTCCGCATCGTCGACGAGCACTTCCGCACGGCACCCGCTGAGGACAACGCCCCGCTGATCCTGGGCCTGTTGGGCATCTGGTACGGCAATTTCCTGGGCGCCCAGTCGCACGCGGTGCTGCCCTACAGCCACTACCTGTCCAAGTTCACCGCCTACCTCCAGCAGCTGGACATGGAGTCCAACGGCAAGTCGGTGCAGCGCGACGGCCGGCCCGTGGACTGGCAGACGGGCCCCGTGGTGTGGGGCACGCCCGGCACCAACGGGCAGCACGCCTACTACCAGTTGATCCACCAGGGGACGAAGCTCATCCCGGCGGACTTCATCGGCTTCGCCCGGCCCGTGGGCGAGCTGAGTGACGAACTGAAGGCGCAGCACGACCTGTTGATGGCGAACTTCTTCGCCCAGACGCAGGCCCTCGCCTTCGGCAAGACGCCGGACGAGGTGCGCGCCGAGGGGGTGCCCGAGGAGCTGGTCGTCCACAAGACGTTCAAGGGCAACCACCCCACGACGACGATCCTCGCCAAGGAGCTCACGCCGTCCGTGCTCGGCCAGTTGATCGCGCTCTACGAGCACAAGGTGTTCGTCCAGGGCGCCGTCTGGAACATCGACTCCTTCGACCAGTGGGGCGTCGAGCTGGGCAAGGTGCTCGCCAAGCGGGTCGAACCCGCGCTGACCGAGGGCGCGGACGTCCCCGGTCTCGATGCCTCGACCGCCGCTCTGGTGGCCGCCTACCGTGAACTGAAGGAAGTGCACTGACATGCAGCTCGGACTCATCGGCCTCGGCAAGATGGGTGGCAACATGCGCGAGCGGATCCGCCGCGCAGGGCACACCGTCATCGGCTACGACCGCAACCCCGAGGTCTCGGACGTGGCCAGCCTCGCCGAGCTGGTCGACAAGCTCGAAGGCCCGCGCGTGGTCTGGGTGATGGTCCCGGCCGGCGCCCCGACCCAGTCCGTCGTGGACGAGCTGGGCGACCTGCTCTCCCCCGGCGACACGGTCGTCGACGGCGGCAACTCCCGCTGGACGGACGACGAGAAGCACGCCGAGGAGCTGGCCGCCAAGGGCATCGGCTTCGTCGACGCGGGCGTCTCCGGCGGTGTCTGGGGCCTCCAGAACGGCTACGCGCTCATGGTCGGCGGCGACGCCGAGCACGTGGCGAAGGTCCAGCCGGTCTTCGACGCCCTGAAGCCCGAGGGCGACTTCGGGTTCGTCCATGCCGGCAAGGTCGGCGCCGGGCACTTCGCGAAGATGGTCCACAACGGCATCGAGTACGCCATGATGCAGGCCTACGCCGAGGGCTGGGAACTGCTGGAGAAGGTCGACTCCGTCACCGACGTGCGCGAGGTCTTCCGGTCCTGGCAGGAGGGCACGGTCATCCGCTCCTGGCTGCTCGACCTCGCGGTCAACGCCCTGGACGACGACGAGCACCTCGACAAGCTGCGCGGCTACGCGGAGGACTCCGGCGAGGGCCGCTGGACCGTCGAGGCGGCCATCGACAACGCCGTGCCGCTGCCCGCGATCACGGCCTCCCTGTTCGCGCGGTTCGCGTCCCGCCAGGACGACTCCCCGCAGATGAAGATGATCGCGGCGCTGCGCAACCAGTTCGGCGGCCACGCGGTCGAGTCGAAGTAGGCGCGCCGTGGGGGATCTCCTGCTGGTCCGCCACGGCGAGACGGAGTGGAGCGTGTCGGGACAGCACACCAGCTGGACCGACCTGCCCCTCACCACCCACGGTGAGGAACAGGCCAAGGCGCTCGCTCCGCTCCTGTCCGGACGGACCTTCTCGCTCGCGCTGACCAGCCCGCTGGGCCGCGCGATACGCACCGCCGAACTCGCCGGCGTCACCGGGGCGTTGCCCTATGACGACCTGCACGAATGGGACTACGGCGGCTACGAGGGTGTCACCACCGTCGACATCCACCGCACCCGCCCCGACTGGTACCTGTGGACGGACGGCGTGCCGCCCGGCCCCGAGGGCCACCCGGGCGAGTCCCCCGCCGAGGTCGGCGCCCGCGCCGACCGGGTGCTGGCCCGCGTGGACGCGGCCCTTCCGCAGGGGGACGTGATCCTCGTGGCGCACGCCCACTTCCTGCGGGTGCTCACGGCCCGCCGACTGGGCCTGGACCCGGCGGACGGCCGCCTGTTCCAGCTGGCGACCGGCACGGTGAGCCGGCTCTCGACGGAACACGGCCGTCCCGTGATCGCCGAGTGGAACACCCGCGTCTGAGAACGCACCGGCGTCCTGCGGAGTTGTGGCATTAGAGTCCCGCTTGATGGACCTCAATGATCTGACTCCGGCCGAACTGCGGGTGTGGGAGGCGTTTCCGACCGGCGCTGCCGTGGACTTCCACGGCAGCGCCGAACGGACGGTACGGGCCGTGGTGTTGCGGGCGCTGATGCTGAACGGGCCGCTTCGGGACGGGGAGATCGCCGCGCTGAAGGTGGCGGGCGCGAGAATCACCGGCTTGCTCGACGTCCAGCATGGGACGGTGGAGCGAGTGGTGCGGCTGAGCCACTGCGAGTTCGACGAGACACCTCAGCTTTACGGCAGCCAGTTCCGGCAGCTCAATCTCCGCGGGTCCGTGCTGCCCGGCCTGGCCGGTGCGACCTTGCGGGTGGAGGGCGTGCTCAGGCTGACGGACTGCCGCTTCGAGGGACCGGTGACGCTCGGCGGCGCTCACATCGGTGGGGCACTCTTCATGGACCGCGCCGAATTCCACGCCCCCGACGACAGCGACGAACCCGCCCTCCGCCTCAACCACTCCTCCATCGGGGAAGACCTGGTCGCCCCCGGTATCCGCGTCCACGGCCGGATGGTGTGCAACGACGCCTCCGTCGACGCCTCGGTCAATCTCATGGACGCGGTGCTGGCGAACCCCGGTGGCACCGCCCTCGACGCCCAGACCCTCTCCGTGGCCTCAGACATGCACGCCAGACGCCTCACCGCCCGGGGCCGCCTCGATCTGCGCGGCGCCCGTGTCACCGGCCGGCTCGACCTGGCGCACTCCCGGTTGTCCAACCCGGGTCACACCGTGCTCCAGGCGAGCAGCGCCGTGATCGGGGAGGTGTGGCTCAACGAGGCCGAGCCTCTGGAGGGTTCGGTGAACTTCCGGCAGACCCAGACCGACCTGCTGCGGGTGGCGCCGGAGACCCTGGCCGGTGAAGTGCGGCTCAACGGCCTCAGCTACACCATGCTGTCCCCGCACGTCCCCGCCGAGCGCTGGCTGCCCGTGCTGCGGCGGGACATCGACGGCTATGTCCCGCACGCCTACGAGCAGTTGACCGCCCTGTACCAGCGCGTCGGCGACGACCACGCCGCCCGGCTGGTCCAACTCGCCAAGCAGCGCCGACTGCGCGCCACCCGCGCCTGGTACGGCCGCCTGTGGGGCCACCTCCAGGACGTCACCGTCGGCTACGGTTTCCGCCCGCTGCGCGCCCTGGCCTGGCTGCTCTCGCTTCTCGCCGTGGGCTCGATCGCGTACGCCCTGCACGAGCCACCGCCGCTCAAGGCGTCCGAACACCCCGACTTCAGCCCGGTGTTCTTCACTCTCGACCTGCTCCTGCCGGTGATCAGCTTCGGGCAGGAGGGCTTCTTCGCCCCCGAGGGTGGCTACCAGGCCCTCTCCTACGCCCTGGTGATCACGGGCTGGTTGCTGGCCAGCACGGTGATCACCGGCATCACCCGCACCGTCAGCCGCCAGTGACCGTGTGCTGCGCGGCCAGTCGCACCGGCGCGTTCTGGGCGCCGTAGCCGCGGTAGCCGCCGTCCCGCTGGACGAGTTCGAAGAAGACGCGGCCGACCGTGCGGGTGTAGCAGTGCCGGAACTCGCCGTACGCGTCGCGGTCGTAGAGGATGCCGAGTGCGCGGTACGTCTCCAACTCGCCCTCGGCGAACTCGAATCGGGCGGCCAGGTCGTCGTAGTAGTTGGCCGGGATGGGCAGGACGCGACCGCCCGCTTCCCGGAAGCGGCGCGCCGCCGTCACCACGTCGTCCGTCGCCAGGGCGATGTGCTGCGCGTGCACGGTGTCGTCGCTCGGGGCCGCGCCCACCGACAGGGCGATCCGCACGCTGCCGTCCGTGTTCGTCACCGCACGGCTGCGCATCAGGCCGTACGGGTCGGCGACGTCCACGCTCTCCTGGGCGTGCAGCCCGAGCACGCTGCGGTGGAAGAGCGCCGCCTCGTCGAACTGGTGCCACGGCTGGGCGAGGGCGAGATGGTCGATGCTGTGTACGCCACCGGGACCGCTCTCGTGCGGTACGTCCTCGAAGTCACCGCGCCAGTCGGGCAGTCCGGCGCGGTCCGTCGCGCAGAAGAACAGCTCGGTGCCGTCCGGCGCCGCCACCGCGTCCAGCGGGGCGTCCGCCGCCGCCCGCCGCCGCGGCAGCACCGGCGCGAGCAGCGCCTCCGCCCGCAGGGCCGCTCCCACCGGGTCGGGTGACTCCAGGCCGATCGCGGCGAGGCTCGTGCCGTCGCGGCGGCCCGCCGGTCCCGTGTTCACGAGCACCCGAGCCTCGCCCTGCTGCCACAGGTCGACCGGCTTGCTGCGGTGCCGTGCCGTGCGGGTGAAGCCGAGCGCGCCGAGCAGCGCGGCGACCGGTTCGGCGTCCGGCGTGAGCAGTTCGGCGAAGGCCACGCCCGTGGGGACGACGGGTGCGGGCGGGGTGGTGACGCCGACCGTCTCCTGGAGCAGGAGCAGCGAGCGGTGTGCGTCCACCGCCGTGGGGCCCGCCTCGGCCTGCCGGTAGACGTCGTTGAAGACCTCCAGGGACAGCGGCCCTTCATATCCCGTGTGCAGGACCCGGCGGACCAGGTCCGCCACGTCGAAGCCGCCCTGGCCCGGGAAGCAGCGGTAGTGGCGGCTCCACTGGAGGACGTCCATCGCCAGCAGCGGGGCGTCGGCCAGCTGGAGGAAGAAGATCTTCTCGCCGGGGATGTCCTCGATGCCCTTGGGGTCGCTGCCGCGGGAGAGGATGTGGAAGCTGTCCAGGCAGGTGCCGAGCGCGGGGTGATCGGCCGTCTCGACGATGTTCCAGGCGTGTTCGTACGTGCTCACGTGCCGGCCCCAGGCGAGTGCCTCGTAGGCGACTCGGATGCCGAACTCCTGGGCCAGGACCGCCAGTTCGTGCAGTTGCCCGGCGGCCAGCGCGTCGTCGTCCACCGCGAGCGGGTGCACGCTGGAGCAGACGAGGACGGTGTCGGCGCCGAGGCGGCCCATCAGCTCGAACTTGTGCCGGGCCCGGCGCAGGTTGGACGCGAACACGTCGGCCGGCACCGCCTCCATGTCCCGCATGGGCTGATAGAGGTCGATGCGCAGGCCCAGGTCCGCGCACCTCGCCCGGATCTCCTCCGGGGCGAGGGGGCTGGCGAGCAGGTCGTTCTCGAAGATCTCCACGCCGTCGAAGCCGGCCCGGGAGGCGGCCGTGAGCTTCTCGGTGAGGGAGCCGCTGAGGGAGACGGTGGCGATGGACGTACGCACGGCGGTACCTCTTCCTACTTGGGTGCGCTGACGGCGCCCGCCAGTTCCCCGATGTCCGCGAGCATGCGGGCCGCGTCGGGTTCCCGGCCGGTGAAGAGACGGAACGCGTCCGCGGCCTGGAAGGCGGCCATCCCGCCGCCGTCGAGGGTGGCGCAGCCGATCGCGCGGGCCGTGCGCAGCAGTTCCGTCTCCAGCGGGCGGTAGACCACCTCGGCGACCCACAGCCCGGGGTGCAGGAGCTCGGCGGGGAAGGGCAGGCCGGGGTGGGCGGCCATGCCGGTGGGGGTGGCGTGGACGATGCCGTCGGCGTCCGCGAGCAGCTGCGCCAGCCGGTCCGGCGTCGCGTGGGCGGCCCGGCCCGCGCCGAAGTGGCGGTTGAGGGCGGCGGCGAGGGCGGCGGCCCGGTCGGCCAGCGCGTCGACGACGGTGACCCGCTCGGCGCCGAGGGTGAGCGTGGCGTGCGCGACGGCCGCGCCGGCCCCGCCCGCGCCGAGCTGCACGACCCGCTCCAGCGGTACGTCCGGCAGGCCGCGGGCGAAGGAGGCGGCGAAGCCGGTGACGTCGGTGTTGTGGCCGACGGCCCGGCCGCCCTCGAAGACGACCGTGTTGACCGCGCCGAGCGACTCGGCCTGCGCGGACAGCCCGTCGAGGTGCTCGATGACCAGCTGCTTGCACGGGTGGGTGATGTTGAGCCCGTCGAAACCGAGGTCGCGGGCGGAGCGCACCAGGTCGCCGACCGCCTCGGGCGGGACGCCGAGGACGTCGATGTCGATGAGCCTGTACAGGCAGCGCAGCCCTTGCCGGTCGGCCTCCCGCTCGTGCAGGGCGGGGCTGAGGGACGGGCCGATGCCCGCGCCGATCAGTCCGACGAGATACGAGTCCTTGGCCACGCGGACCTCCTGAGCGGCTCACAATGTACGAACTAGTGAGTTAGTCATAGCACCGGGAACCGCCGCTTGGGAAGCCCTCACCCGCCGCTCGGGCACAGCCGCCTTCTAGAATCTGCGGCACGCGGCCGCACAGCCTCGCCCTACGCCCGAAGGAACCCGATGACCAGCGTCGAAGAACCGGCACGACCCAACGGGCGCATCCGTGACGCCGCCCGCACCAAGGCCGAGATCCTCGACGTGGCCACGCGCGAGTTCGCCCGGGTCGGCTTCGCCGGGGCCCGCGTCGACGACATCGCGGCCCTCACCAGCACCACCAAGCGGATGATCTACTACTACTTCGGCGGCAAGGAGCAGCTGTTCACGGCCGTCCTGGAGCGGGCGTACGGCGTGATCCGCGAGGCCGAGCAGGGGCTGGACGTCGAGCATCTCGACCCGGTCGCGGCCATCCGGCGCCTCGCGGAGCTGACCTTCGACCACCACGAGGCGCACCCCGACTTCATCCGGCTGGTCAGCATCGAGAACATCCACGAGGCCGAGCACATCGCCGCGTCCGAGAAGCTCGGCAGGATCGGCTCGCCGGCCCTGGACGTGATCCGCCGCATCCTGAAGTCCGGCCAGGAGTCCGGGCTGTTCACGGCCGATGTGGACGCCGTGGACCTGCACGCGATGATCAGCTCGTTCTGCTTCTTCCGGGTCGCCAACCGGCACACCTTCGGCGCCCTCTTCGGCCGCGACCTGGTCGACCCCGCACAGCGGGAGCACTACCGGAACATGCTGGGCGACATGGTGATCGCGTACCTGACGGCGGACCGGACCGCGGGCTGAATCCGGCGGACGCGACCTCTTGACAGCGGGGAAACACGGGCGCAACATCCCTACCCACCGGGACTAACTATCCAGTGGGTTAATTAGCCGGGGTTCACGAGACCCGGCCTCTCCCTTCTTGCCGCTCACTCCCCTTACGTTGGAGTTCCCCAAAGGAGCCGCCGTGTCCGTCCCCGCCCCCGCCACCGCGCCACCCGGCCAGCCGAAGAAGGCGGCCACCGCCGCCTGGATCGGCAGCGCGCTGGAGTACTACGACTTCTTCATCTACGGGTCCGCCGCCGCGCTGATCTTCCCCAAGGTCTTCTTCGACGAGTCCGACCCGGCCACCGCGACCCTGCTGTCCCTGGCCACGTTCGGTGTCGCGTACGCCGCCCGCCCGGTCGGCGCGCTCTTCCTCGGGCACTTCGGCGACAAGCTCGGCCGCAAGAAGATCATGGTCTTCACGCTGATCCTGATGGGTCTGTCGACGTTCCTCATCGGCTGTCTGCCCACCCGCGCCCAGGTCGGCACGCTCGCCCCGGTCCTGCTGGTCCTGTGCCGGGTCCTCCAGGGCATCTCCGCGGCCGGTGAGCAGGCCAGCGCCAACTCCATGACGCTGGAGCACGCGCCGCCGCACCGGCGCGGCTTCTTCACCAGCTTCACCCTCAGCGGCACCCAGGGCGGCCAGCTGCTGGCCACGCTCGCCTTCATCCCGATCGCCGCGATGCCCGAGGACCAGCTGCTGTCCTGGGGCTGGCGGGTGCCGTTCTGGCTGAGCATCGCGGTCGCGGTCGCCGGGTACTTCATCCGCCGCAACCTGGCGGAGACCCCCGCCTTCGAGCAGCAGACGGCCGCCGAGGGTGTCGTGAAGATGCCGCTGGCGATCCTGCTGCGCCACCACTGGGCGGACGTCCTGCGGGTGATCGCGGGAGCGGTCATCGCCTCGGTCTCGACGATCTTCACGGTGTGGGCGCTGGCCTACGCGACGAGCGACTCGGTCGGCATGAGCCGTTCCTCGATGCTGTGGGTGGGCGCGCTGGCCAACCTGGCCGCGCTGGCCGCGATCCCGCTGTGGGCGACGCTGTCGGACCGCGTCGGCCGCCGTCCCGTCTACCTGATCGGCGCGGTGGGCAGCGCGATCATGATGGTCCTCTACCTCTGGGCGATCTCGACAGGCAGCTACCCGCTGATCCTGCTCCTCGGCATCATCACCTTCGGCGTGGTCTACAGCGCCGCGAACGGCGTGTGGCCGTCCTTCTACGGCGAGATGTTCTCGACCCGGGTCCGGCTGTCCGGCATGGCCATCGGCACCCAGATCGGCTTCGCCGTGGCCGGGTTCGCGGTGACCTTCGCCGCGGAGATCGCCGGACCGGACGGCGACGACTGGTTCTCGGTGGCGCTGTTCACCGCGGCCCTGTGCGTCCCGCCGGTCATCGCCGCGCTCTCGGCGCGCGAGACCCACAAGGTCCCGACGGAGCTGCTCGGCGAGCGCACGTCGGAGACGGCGGCGGAGCGGGCGACCGTGACGGCCTGATCCACCGCGGAGTCCCCCGGTCCCCGGACGCCCACGACGGCTCCGGGGACCGGGCGTGCACCGGGCCTCTCAGGCGTTGGACCAAGCCCGCTCGCACAGCACCAACCGGTATCCGTCGGGGTCCTCGACGGTGACGCCCCACTGGTTCCAGTACGGGTTGGGCGAGGAGACCCGCTTGCCGCCGTGCTGTTCGAGGCGGGTGACCAGGTCGTCGGGGACGGGACCGTCGACGTAGATCACCAGGAGGTCCTCCTCCGTGGGCCGTGGCTCGACCGGGTTCGCCGGTTCGTGGACGAGTTCCAGATGCCAGCCGGCATCGGGCCAGCCGAGCATGAGCAGGTCGTGCTCGCCGGGTTCGGTGCCGCCCTCGGCACGCCAGACGACGGAGAGTCCGAGCCCGCCCGCCCAGAAGCGCTCGGCCGCCCCGAGGTCACGGGACGGGCGGGCGACGCGGATGTGGCTGCGGCCGTGGACGGGCATCGTGATCTCTTTCCCAGCAGTGAACGGACGTTCGGAAGCCTAGGCAGCCGGGGCGGCGCGGACCATCGGTCGTCCGGCCTGCGCCTCCGGTCGTACGACCCTCGCGCGCATCGCCCCGTTGACAGGCGGCGCCCGCGGCAAGACCATCGGCACCTACGAGCAGTGAGGAGCGGCGCCGACCAGGCACTCCGCACACTTCACCAGCCGGAGAGGGTGGCCCCCGTGCGTCCCGGCCGATTTCAGGGGCGGCCGGTGCGCGCGGTGCGGCCGATGTCCGTCACCGCCCGTGTCCTCAGCCCTGGTTGGCCCCCGCCGGAATCCCGTACGCCCGCTCGATCTTCAGCCGCAGCACCAGCCGCCGGTCACGGACCATCGCGGCCCGGTAGTCGTCCCAGTCGGGGTGCTCGCCCTGGACGTCGCGGTACAGCCGGATGAGCTCCTCCACGGTGTCGTCGTACGGGTCCTTCGCCACCGGGGAGAGCTCGGCCGTGCCCTCGACGACCGTGTACGCCCACCGGTCGGGGCTGGTGACGTGGTACGAGGCCCGGGCGTCGCGGCGCAGGTTGCGGGTCTTGGCGCGGTCGTCGGTGATCGACACCCGGATGACGCCCTCGTCCGGGTAGTGGACGTGGGTGACGTTCGACAGCTGGGGCCGGCCGTCCTGCTTGAGGGTGACCAGCACCCCGCCGTGTCCGGTGCCGAGCAGCTGGAGCAGCGCGTTCTGAGTCATGCACGGATCAACCCCGACACCGCCCGCACCCATTCCTGTCCTTGATCGGTAGACAGTGTCTACCTCCGTGGAGTAGACACTGTCCATGCATGAACCCGAGACCGGGCTGCGGGCCCGGCTGGTCGAGGTCGGCGTGGAGCTGGTGGCCCGGGAGGGCGCCCAAGCGCTCACGCTGCGGGAGATCGCCCGCCGGGCGGGCGTCTCGCACGGCGCCCCGCGCCGCTATTTCCCGACCCATCTGGAGCTGCTGTCCGCCATCGCGCGGCGCGGCTTCGGCGAGTTGGCGGAGCGGGTGGCGGCGGTGGACGGTGACGGTACGGCGACCCCGCGCGCCCGGCTCACCCGGCTCGCGGACGTCTACCTGGCGTTCGCGCGGGAGAACCCCGGCATGTACGAGCTGATGTTCCGTCACGATCTGCTGGAGAGCGGCCATCTGGGCCTGCGGGACACCAGCCTGCCGCTCTTCGGGCGTCTGGTGGAGCTGGTCGGCCTCGTCCGTCCCGACCTGGACGCCCGCCTGGTCGCGGGCGCGTTGTGGGCGAACCTGCACGGCATCGCCCAGCTGTGGGGCTGGGGCAGTCTCCAACTGGCCACGGGAGCCGACGACTTCGAACCCCTGCTGCGGTCGGCCCTCGACGCGCACCTCGGCCGGGAGGACGGATGAACCCGCGTCTCGCGCTCGCGAGCAGTGTCGTCGGTGCCGTGATCGTCGCCCTCGACGGCACCGTCCTCACCATCGCCCAGCCCACCCTGCAAGGTGACTTGGGGGCGTCGTACGCGCAGGTCCAGTGGACCAGCACCGGCTATCTCATCGCCGTGGCCGGGTTGTTGGTGTTCGCGGGGCGCCTCCGACCGGTTCGGGCACCGGCGGCTCTACGCGATCGGCATGCTCGGGTTCGGGGCCGCGTCGGCGGGCATCGGGCTGGCGCCCGGGATCGGCTGGGTGGTTGGACTCCGGGTCGTCCAGGGGGTCTTCGGGGCGCTGCTGCAACCCGCCACGCTCGGCATGCTGCGGGCCGCGTATCCGCCGGACCGGCTACGCGGGCCGATCGCGGTGCGGACCGCGGCCATCGGGGTGTCGGCCGCGGTGGGGCCGCTGGTGGGCGGGGTGCTGGTGGCCGGGCCCGGGTGGCGGGCGGTGTTCTTCCTCAACGTCGTTCCGGCGCTGGTGTGCGGGCTGCTCGCGCTGACCGGACGGGAGCCGGTGCGCGCGACGCCGGTACGGCTGGACGTGCCGGGTGCCCTGCTGCTCGCGGTGACGCTGGGCTTCCTCGTCCACGCGCTGGTCTCGATGCGGTGGCTCGGGTTGGCAGCTTCCCTGGTCACCGGTGCGGCCTTCCTGCGCCACGAACGCCGTACCGCGAGCCCGCTCCTGCCGCGGGCCGTCGCCGGTCCGGCGCTCGGGGTGCTGGTCGCCGCGTCGGCCGCGCTGTCGGGGACCTTGTTCGTGAGCACATACACCCTCCAGTACACGCTCGGTCTCGATCCGCTCGAAAGCGCCCTGCGCTGCCTGCCGTTGGCGGTGCTGATGGTGGCCGCCGCGCCGGTGTGCGCGATCCTGCTGCGCCGGGTGGGGGCCCGGCGTACGGCGGTGACCGCGATGACCGTGCTCGCGGCGGGCGTCCTGCTCCTGGACCGGGCTGCGGGCACGCTCGCGCTCTGCGCCGGATTCGCCCTGCTGGGCGCCGGGTTCGGCACGGTGATGGTGGCGGCCACCCATGTCGTCGTACGACACAGCCCCGTCGAGTCGGCCGGGGTGGCCGGCGGGCTCCAGCAGACCGTGATGAACGTCGGGCCCGTGCTGGGCGTGGCCGTGGCGACGACCCTGATGGGGCACGGGGCGCTGGTGGTGCTCGCCGGGGTGGCGGTCGTCGGGGCGGCGGCGAGCGTCGTACTGCCGGGGCAGGTGGCGCACGCCACTCCGGCCGATCTTGGCCGGACCCGGGGACGTTCACGCCTCGCTGCGCGACGATGAGGTCTGAGGTCGCTACGGCTGGGTATGCCGGATCGCACCTCGACGAACGTTTCGGAGGAGAACGATGGCACAGCTGCGACAAGAGGTGGACCCGGATGAGGTCGGGCTGGACGTGAAGGCGCTGGACCGCCTCGACCAGCACGTCGCCCACTACGTCGACGAAGGGCGCCTGCCGGGCTTCCTCGTGGCCGTCGCCCGCGGCGGCCGGGTCGCCCACCTCACCACGCACGGCCGGCGCGACCTGGCGGCCGGGCTGCCCGTCACCTCCGACACCCTGTGGCGGCTCTACTCCATGACCAAGCCGGTCACCTCGGTGGCCGCGCTGCACCTGGTGGAGGAGGGCAAGCTGTCGCTGGACGACCCGGTGGCCCGGTATGTGCCCGCCTTCGCCGGCATGCAGGTCCACGAGAGCGGCTCGGGCGCCGACGTCCGGTCCCGCCCCGCCGCGGGGCCGGTACTGATCCGGCATCTGATGACCCACACCGCGGGCCTGACCTTCGCCTCGTACCGCTGTCATCCGGTGGACGCCCTGTACCGGGAGGCCGATCTGGAGTCGTCCGTGGTGCCGGGTTCGACGCTGGCCGAGACGGTCGACGTGTACGCGAGCCTGCCGCTCCAATTCGAGCCGGGCACGCAGTGGAACTACTCGGTCGCCACCAATGTGCTGGGGCGGGTCATCGAGGTGGTTTCCGGGCAGCCGCTCGACGAGTTCTTCGCGGAGCGGATCTTCCGGCCGCTGGGGATGCCCGACGCCGGGTTCTGCGTGAGCGACGAACAGGCGGGCAGACTCGCCGAGTTGTACGGGGAGACCGACGGGGGCGGTATCGAGCCGATCGCCGGTCTGCCGCTGCGCGGGCGTCCCCGCTTCCTGTCCGGCAGCGGCGGCATGGTGGCCTCGGCGTACGACGTCCACCGGTTCATGGAGCTGCTGCGGCGGCGCGGCGAACTCGACGGCGTACGGCTGCTGTCCCCCGCGACGGTGGACCTGATGGCCTCCAACCACCTCCCCGGCGGCGTCGACCTGCGCGCCTTCGGCAGCAGGCCCGCGCATGACGAACCCGGCAACGACGGCGTCGGTTTCGGCCTCGGCGTCTCCGTGGTGATCGACCCGGAGCGCACCAAGGTCCCCACGAGTCTGGGCATGTTCGGCTGGAGCGGGGTCGCCACGACGACGTTCTGGGTGGACCCGCGCCGCGATCTGACGGTGCAGTTCATGACGCAGGTCCGGCCCAAGGGCTCGCACACGCTCTATCCCGAGCTGAAGCGGCTGGTGCACGAGGCCGTGACGGACTGATCAGGCGTCCACCCGCAGCGTGAAGCCGACTCCTTCCAGGGCGAGTTCGCGCAGCCACTCCTCCGACCGTGCCGCCGTCTCGGCGGCGCGGTGCAGACCGGGCGGCAGGGAGCCGTCCAGGATCTGGCGGACACCGAGGGCGAGAGTGCGGGAGACGCAGCGGGCCATCGCGCTCTCCTCCTCGTCCCCGGTCAGATCGAGCAGATAACTGCCCGACCAGGCCTGCCCCGCCGGACCGGCCACGTCCAGCGTCACGACGAGGACCACCCGGTCCCGGTCGGCGTCGGTGGTCGGGTAGCGGGCCGCCAACTCCCGCGCCAGGGCGGCGATCCGGGCGTCGTCGCCCGCCTTCAGCTCCTCGAAGACCTCGCCCCAGGCCTCCAGCCAGCCCTCCAGGCGCAGGGTGCCCCGGACGAACGTCTGCGGTTTCCAGGCGGCCGGCATGCCGTACTGCTCGACGAAGGGCACGCTGTCGCGGTTCGGGTAGACCTCGAAGGTCTCCCCGTCGACGACGTGCCGCCGGGTCGCCTCCCACGGCCGCTCGGCGGTGGTCTCGGCGCCGTCCGCGAGGTAACGGGCGGGCGAGCGCAGGGCGTTGAGGACACCGAGGGGCGCCCAGCTGAAGCGGTACCTGAAGTCGTTCGGCACCGCGGGGATGCCGCCGCAGTAGGAGGTGAGGCGGTAGGAGGCCGCCGTGCCGTCGCCGATCGCGTCCCGGGCGCGGGCCACGAGGCTGTGCGCGAAGAGGTGGTCGATGCCGGGGTCGAGTCCGGCCTCGGTGAGGACGACGAGCCCGGCCGCGGCGGCAGCGGGGACCTGCTCCAGGACCGCGTCCGACACATAGCTGGAGCAGGCGAAGTGGGCCCGCGCGGCGACGCACACCGCGAGGATCCCGGCGTGTTCGGGCGCGGGCAGCATCGAGACGACGACGTCGCCGGGCGCCAGGGCCGCCGTCAGCTTGTCCAGGGTGTACGCGCGGGGCTCGGCGCGTCCGGTGAGGCCGAGCCGGTCGAGGGCCTCGGCCGCGCGTTCCTCGGTGCGATGCCAGACCCGCACCCGCGGGGCGCTCTCGCACAGCTTGGCCAGGCCGCTGCCCGTGGACAGCCCGGTGCCGATCCAGTGGACGGTGCCGCTCGCGGGTACCAGGTCAGTCATGCGGCAACTCCCCTTCCGCGATGCCGTGTTCCCGGCTCGCCTGATGGAACCGGTCCACAGCGCGTCCCCACGGCCCGTCGGACCCGAAATCGAGGAGCAGGGGCAGCAGCGAGCCGGAGAAGTCCTCGCTGGACTCCCTCGGCAGCAGCGAGGGCAGGTTGTCGATGGCGATCAGGTCGAGCGGGGGCTCCTTGCGCAGCTGCCGTACCGGGTCGTCCCACTCGGTGGTGCGGTCGTAGACCGGCAGGACGTTGAGCGGGGAGCCGACGTCGCAGGTGACGTCGGAGAGGGTGCGCAGCCGGCGGGCCGGGTCGTCGAGATCGGCCTCGCGGACGAAGGGCGGGACGGGGGTCGTGGCGAGGACGCAGTTGACGAGGGCGTCGTGGGCGAGGAGGGCCGGCCGGTCCAGGTTCCGGGTCTCGTCGAGGTCCCAGCAGGTCGGCTCGACACCGGACGCCTCGAAGGCCGCCCGGGCGCCGCGGCCGCTGCGGCCGAGGGCGCCGATCACCAGCGGGGTGAAGTCCGCGTCCGCGGCGGCGGGGCGGAGGGTCTCGTCCAGCTCCTCCTTCGAGGTGGGCGTCAGCGGCGCGACGAGCCGGCCCCGCTGCTGGAGCACCGCGAGGGCGGCGCCCAGGTAGCCGGCCCAGTAGCCGAAGGCGGCGAGCCTGCGGCCGGTGTCGTCCACCAGGTACTCCAGGTCGAGGAGTGTCCCGCCCCCGGCGGCGAACCGGCGCAGCAGGTCGGCGGCGCCCGGCTGCCCCTTGTAGGCGTGCCCGAAGAAGATGTGCCGGTGCGCCAACCGGTCGGGACCGTCCGGGAGTTCCTTCAGGCCGAGGATCACGGCCTCCGGCGGCGCCGACACCCACGACCCCGCGGCCGCGACTCGGGCGCCGACCGCCTCGTACGCCTCGATCGGGAAGATCCGCTGCGGGGACTCCTCGACGGTCAGGGTCACCCCGCTCTCGACGAGCCGGCGGGCGTCGGACGGCACGATCGGCGTGCGTCGCTCGGTGGGACGGACCTCGTGGCGCAGCCACAGATGGAGCTCGGTCATACGCAGTTGGCCTCCGGGCGCGGGGCGTCGGCCGCGAACCGGCCGGCGCTCAACGGGCTGACGTCCACGAAGGGTACGCGGCCCAGGACCAGGTCACGGACCACCTCGCCGACGGCCGGCCCCTGGAGGAAGCCGTGGCCGGAGAAGCCGGTGGCGTAGAGGAACCGGGAGACCGAAGTCGCCTCGCCGATCAGGGCGTTGTGGTCGGGGGTGACCTCGTACAGGCCCGCCCAGCCGCCGGTGCGGCGCAGGTCGAGGAGGGCCGGGGCGCGCTGCTCCATGGCGGCGGCCAGGCGCGGGATCCACCGGTCGTGGGTGTCGGTGGCGAAGCCGGGGCGTTCGTCGGGGTCGGACATGCCGAGGAGGAGGCCGGGGCCCTCGCCGTGGAAGTAGAGGGTGGTGCTGAAGTCGATCGTCATGGGCAGGCCCGGCGGCAGGTCCGGGACCGGTTCGGTGACGGCGATCTGGCGGCGCAACGGCTCCACGGGCAGGTCCACGCCCGCCATCCGGCCGACGGCCCGCGACCAGGGGCCGGCCGCGCAGATGACCGTGCCGGTGGCGATCCGGCCGAGGGTCGTCGACACGGCCGTGATGCGGTCGCCGAGGAGTTCGATGCCGGTGACCTCGGTGTGCCGCAGCACGCGGGCCCCGAGGGCGCGGGCGGCGGAGGCGTAGCCGTGGACGACGGCCTCGGGGGTGCAGTGGCCGTCGTCGGGCGAGTAGACGGCGGCGAGGAGGCCCTCGGTGCGGATCAGCGGGGAGAGCTTGCGGGCCTCCTTCGGGGTGAGCAGACGGCTGGGCACGCCGAGCGCGTTCTGCAGCCGTACGCCCGCCTCGAAGGAGGCCACGTCCTCGGGGGTCGACAGCAGGAAGAGGTAGCCGACGCGGTGCAGCCCGATGTCGTACCCGATCTCCTCCCGGAACCGGCCGAACGCGGCCAGGCTGCGCGCCCCGAGCTGCACGTTGAGCTCGTCGGAGAACTGGGCCCGCACGCCGCCCGCCGCCTTCGAGGTGGAGCCGGAGGCCAGTTCGTCCCGTTCGACGAGGACGACGTCGCGGACACCGGCGGCGGCGAGGTGGTAGGCGATGCTCGTGCCCATCACTCCGCCGCCGATCACGACGACTTCCGCCTGCATCCTCACGGGCGAGCCTCCCAGGGGTGTCGGTGCCGGGCCCGTGCGGGCCGCCCCCTCTTCCTGTCCGGACTCCGGTCCCCGTAATCAGGACAGGTGGGCCACCGCGTCCAGATGGGGCAGGTGGTGGTCGAGGCGTTCCCGCTTGGTGCGCAGGTAGGTGATGTTGCTCTCGCACGGCTGGATCAGCAGCGGCACGGTCTCGGTGACCTCGATGCCGTGCCGTACCAACGCCTCCCGCTTGTCGGGGTTGTTGGACATCAGGCGGACGCTGTTCACGCCGAGGTCGTGCAGCATGCCGGCGGCGACACCGTAGTCCCGGGCGTCCACCGGCAGGCCGAGGGCGAGGTTCGCCTCGACGGTGTCCAGGCCCTCCGCCTGGAGGGCCATCGCGCGGAGCTTGGCGAGCAGGCCGATGCCGCGGCCCTCGTGGCCCCGCAGGTAGACGACGATGCCGCTGCCTTGGGCGACCACGGCCCGCATCGCGGAGTCGAGTTGCTCGCCGCACTCGCAGTGCCGGGAGCCGAAGGCGTCACCGGTGAGGCACTCGGAGTGCAGCCGGACGAGGACGTCCTCGGCGCCTATCTCGCCGTGGACGAGGGCCACTTGTTCGTCGCCGCGGTCGTGATCCAGGTAGCCGACCGCCCGGAATTGCCCGTACACGGTGGGCAGCGGGGCATTCACTATGCGTTCCACGCCGGTGCGCTGCGGGGACTTCTTGCCGAGGACGCCAATTTTGTCTGTCATGATTCTCGAGTTCCTAAGCAGAGACGAAAGGCCGTGAAAGAATGAGTGATTCGCAAGCGCGGTCGGCGGCATACGGTCCGTTGCCGGCGGACACCACGGAGGACGTACGGACGCGGGGCGCGAATGTCTCACGACAGGTCGCGGTTCTCCCCGTCGGCAGCTTCGAACAGCACGGCCCGTACCTGCCGTTGGCGACCGACACCCTGGTCGCCTGTGCCATCGCCCGGGAGATCGCCGCGGCGTACCCGGTGCACCTCCTCCCACCGGTGACGATCTCCTGCTCGCACGAGCACGCGGCCTGGGCGGGGACCGTCAGCATCTCCTCGGTGACCCTTCACTCGGTGATACGGGACATAGCGGCTTCACTCCGCCGTTCGGGCGTCGACGCCCTGGTCGTGGTCAACGGGCACGGCGGAAACTACGTACTGGGCAACGTCGTTCAGGAATCCTCCTCCCGCGGCGAGAAAATGGCACTGTTCCCGGCGGCGGAGGACTGGGAGTCGGCGTGCGAACGGGCGGGGGTGGTCACGTCTCTGCTCACCGACATGCACGCGGGGGAAATCGAGACCTCCATCCTTCTGCACGCTCATCCCGAATTCGTCCGGCCCGGTTATGAGACCTCCGATTTCGTCGCCGACGACCGTCGTCATCTCCTCACTCTGGGCATGTCCGCCTATACCGATTCGGGCGTCATCGGCCGCCCCTCGCTGGGTTCGGCGGAAAAGGGCAAGGCGCTCCTGGAGAGCCTGGCGGACGCGTTCGGACCGTACTTGTCGCTGCTCACCTCCGACGGCTCCGGCTCCGGTGACTCCTTGCGCGGATAGCGGGCGAGCAGGACCAGCACGCCGGGCAGGCTGGCCACGAGGCTGAGTACGCCGTAGACGACGGCGACGGCCAGCCCGCTGCTCGCCCCGAGGCCGGCCGCGCCGAACGCCCAGGCGGTGACGCCCTCGCGGGGTCCCCAGCCGCCGACGTTGAGCGGCAGTCCCATGGCGAGCAGCGCCAGCACGGCGATCGGCAGCAGTGCGGCGACGGAGGCGTCGGACCCGGCGATACGGGCGGCGAGCACGAACATCCCGATGTGCCCGGCGAGGACGACGAGGGACGACAGCGCGACGCCGGGGCCGTTGCGCCGGGACAGCAGCCCCTCGCGCACTTCGGCCAGCGTCCGGCCGTACCGCGCGGGCGTCCGGTTCATCCGCAGGGCGAGTACGACGGCCAGCGCGCCCACCAGGGCGAACAGCAGCACCGGCGCGAGGTCCCGGGCCTGGTTCAGCACCGGCGACGGCATGGTGAGCAGGATGCCCGCGCCGACGACCGCCAACGCGAGCTGTCCGGCGACCCGTTCGAGGACGACGGCACGGACACAGCGGCCGAGGTCGCGGGTGCTCTGCCCGTGCCGCACCGCCCGGTGGACGTCGCCCAGGACGCCGCCGGGGAGCGCGGCGTTGAGGAACAGCGCCCGGTAGTAGGCGGCGACGGCCGGCCCGAGCGGCAGCCGGATCTTCAGCCCCCGGGCCACCAACTGCCAGCGCCAGGCGCTGAACACGGTCGTGACGACACCGATCCCGACGGCGGCGGCCAGCGAACCGCCGTCGATCCGCCGCAGCCCGTCCAGGAAGACACCGGTACCGAGCCGCCACAGCAGGACGGCGAGGATGACGACGCCGACGGCACTGCCCACATGGGTGCGCACGGCCGGTGACTTGAGGCGGACGAGGGCGCTGCGCCACCGAGGGGTGTGGGGGGTGGCGGCTTCGGGGCGGGGGGTGGAGACGATCACGCCGATACGGGAGTCGGCGACGGCGATGTCCGGCGGGGGGACGGCCTTGACCGGAGGCGCCAGGGCGATGCCGGTGTGGGGGGTGAGGGTGGCGGTGGCCTCGCGCTCGGCGACGGAAACGTCCCTCCCCGTCACCCCGTACGCCCGTACCGTCTCCACGCTCATGACGCCCCGCCCGTCGGCCGGGACAGCGCCAGCAGGTCCGTGTGGTGGACGAGGACGGTCAACTCGCCCGCCTCGCACGCCTCCAGGCGCTCGCGGAGATAGCCCTCGGCCCGCTCCTTCAGCTCCGGACGCTGCTCCACCGCCGCGCCGACCCAGCCGCGCAGCCACTGCGCGGTGAGCGCGGCCTCGGCGGGGCCGAGCCGCCAGGGGCTGGGGTTCAGGCGTACCGTCGCCCCGCGCTCGGAGAAGGCCTCGCAGGCCGCGGTGACCGAGTCCGGACCGAGGAGGCCCCCGCGGCGCTGGTGGGCGTTGAACGCCTCCGTGATCTCCCGGTCCATCGGGTGGGACGGGGTGAGGTCGACGCGGCCGGCCACCGACAGGGTGAGCAGGGCCGGGCAGCCGGCTCCGGTGCAGGCCTCGGCGAGGGTGTCGATCTCTTCGCGGGTGAGGACGTCGAGGAGTGCGGAGGCGGTCACCAGGGAGGTGCCGGAGAGGGCGTCCGGGGTGAGCCGGGCGACGTCGCCGCGCCGGGTCTCGACGGTGACGCGGCTGCCGTCGGCGGCGACGCGCGGGGAGGCGACGGCGGCGAAGTGCAGGAGGTAGGGGTCGCGGTCGTGCAGGACCCAGTGCTGGGAGCCGTCGAGGCGGGGGGCGAGCCAGCGGCCCATCGAGCCGGTGCCGCAGCCCAGGTCATGGATGACCAGGCCGGACTTGCCGGGCAGGTTCGCCAGCCGGATGCGCAGCGGGTCGAGCAGGTCGTGCGCCCGCGCGGCCGCGTCGGCAGGCTCGCGCAGCTCCAGCCACTCGGGCGCGTACCGGGGCTGCTCCTCGGGACCGTCCTCACGCAGCCGCACGGTGGGTCGCTCCCCGGGACGGGCGGCGGTGGGCCCGGCGCCGGGGATCACGGAGTCGTCGGCCGGGTCGGGCGTCACGGACGGCGTGGGCATGAGGGGCACCTCCGCGGTTCCGCTCGCGGTGACAGGGCGCAGGGGGGACGCCTCCGTGCTGCCGCCCGCGCCTGACGGGGTCAGGAGAGCAGCCTCCCCGCCGGCCGGCGTCAGGAGAGAAGCCTCCCCGCCGGCCGAGAGCAGAAGAGAAGCCTCCGCGCTCGCCGCGGGCAGGAGGGAAGCTTCCCCGCCGACCGAGGGCAGAGCGGACGCCTCCGTGCTCGCCGAGGGCAAGAGGGCCGCCTCCGTGCTCGTCGAGGGCAAGAGGGCTGCCTCTCCGCTGCCGCCCGTCTCGGTGCGCGGTCCCGGCTGTGCCGGGATCCTGCCGCTGCGCTCCGTGGTAGCCGTCTTCCTCATGCCGCCCTCCTGGGTTCGTTCGGCAGTCGGCCCAGAACTCCGGCCAGGCTGCGGGCCGTGGTCGCCCAGCCGTCGAGGGCGGCCCGGCGGCCCCGGGCAGCCGCCTTCAGCCGGCGTCGTACGTCCGCCTCGTTGAACCAGCCGCGCAGTTCGGCCGCGAGGGCGGCGGGGTCCTCCGGCGGGACGAGGATGCCGGGCACTCCCCCGTCGGGGGCGCGTCCGACCGCCTCGGGCAGGCCGCCGACGTCGGTCGCGAGGACCGGGATGCCGCGGGCGAGGGCCTCGGTGACCGCCATGCCGTAGGTCTCGGCGTAGGAGGTGAGGACCATCAGGTCGGCGGCGGCGTAGCTGGCGTCGAGCTGGGCGCCGGCCTGCGGTCCGGCCAGCTCCAGCCGGTGCTCCAGGCCGTACTTCGCGATCAGGGACCGGAGTTGGCCGACGTACTCGGGGTCCTGGCCGAGGCCGCCGACGCACACGCAGCTCCACGGCAGGTCCCGTACCGTCGCGAGCGCCTCGATCAGCCGGTGCTGCCCCTTGCGGGGGGTGACCGCGGCGACGCACAACAGACGGGAGACGCCGTCGGTTCCGGAGGCGAGCGGGGCGATGTCGGCGCCGGGGGCGGCGACATGGACGCGGTCGGGGGCCAGACCGTGGTGGGAGACGAGGCGGCGCACCGCCCAGTCGCTGGTGGCGATGACCGCGGGGACCGCCCGCAGGACGGCCCGTTCCTTGGCGTCCAGTTCGGCGGCGACCAGAGGATCCAGACCGGTCTCGTCGCCGAGCGGAAGGTGCACCAGGACGGCGAGCCGCAGGCGTTCCGCCTCGGGGACGACGATCTCGGGGACCCCGCAGGCGACCAGGCCGTCCAGCAGGACGACCGTACCGTCCGGGAACTCGCGCAGGATGCGGGCGAGTTCGGCGCGGGCCGCGGCACCGGGGCGGGGCCACTCGCCGTCCACGGCGTGCTTGTGGACCTGCCAGCCGAAGCCGGGCAGGTCCAGACTGACCCGCCGGTCATAGGCGTTGCCGCCGCTGGGGGCCGCCGGGTCGTCGACACCGCCCGGCATGACGAAGTGCACGGAGCTCAGGGACATGGGGATGATGTCGGCGTTCTTGAGAGCGGCGTGCTGCACGGGCACGTAACCAAGCGACGGTGCCGCGGTCTTCTCCAGGGTCGTGTCGGTCACAGCGCACGCTCGTAACTCGCCCAGGCGACATGCGACTCGTGGAGCGTGACGCCGATCGCGGCGATGCCCCGGGCCCCTTCGCCGAGCGCGCCCTTCTCGATGCGCTCGGCGAGCCGGTCGGCGATGACCTTGGCGAGGAACTCCGTCGAGGTGTTGATCCCGACGAAGTCGGGCTCGTTGTCGAGGTTTCTGTAGTTCAGCTCGGCGACGACGGCGCCGAGCTCCTGGGTGGCCAGTCCGATGTCGACGACGATGTTGTCGTCGTCCAGCTGTTCCCGGCGGAAGGTGGCGTCCACAAGGAACGTCGCTCCGTGCAGGCGCTGCGCGGGTCCGAAGACCTCGCCGCGGAAGCTGTGGGCGATCATGATGTGATCGCGGACGGTGACACTGAACAACGGACGACCCTCCAGGTGCGGCGCGTCTGATCCCCTCGGCCTGATCGCCGCCGGGATGCCGTGTAGTACGGCTCTTCGCTTCCCCGTGTTCAGCCCGATCTCACTCTTTTCTCAGGTCAGGCGCTCTTGTCGTACCTGATGCGGTGACAAAGGGCCGGAATCTCCCCCGCCGCGAGCTTCGGCATCACAGCCGGCAACTCCTCGAACACGCTTTCCCCCGTGATGAGCGCGTCGAGTGACGGGTCGGCGAGCAGTTCGAGGGCGAGGGCGAGTCGGTCGGCGTAGGTGCGGCTGGCGCGGCGGGCCGGGGAGACGGTGCCGACCTGGCTGGAGCGGATGACGAGGCGGCGGGAGTGGAAGGCCTCGCCGAGCGGGAGGCTGATCTGCCGGTCGCCGTACCAGCTCAGTTCGAGGACGGTGCCCTCGGCGGTGAGGAGTTCCAGCGCGCGGGTGAGCCCCTGTTCGGTGGCGCTGGCGTGCACGACGAGGTCGCACTCCCCGAGCGCGTCCCGCGGCAGCGCGAAGTCGACGCCGAGCGCCTCGGCGGTCTTCGCGCGGGCCGGATCGGCGTCGACGAGCTGCACCCGTACGCCGGGGAAGCGGGCCAGCAGCGCGGCCACCGAGCAGCCGACCATCCCGCCGCCCACCACCGCGATCCGGTCCCCGACCAGGGGCGCCGCGTCCCACAGGGCGTTGACGGCGGTCTCCACGGTGCCGGCGAGGATCGCGCGTTCGGCGGGCACGGAGTCCGGTACGACGGTGACGGCGGCGGCCGGGACGACGTACCGCGTCTGATGCGGGTAGAGGCAGAAGACCGTGCGCCCCACCAGCTCCGCCGGCCCCTCCTCGACCTCTCCGACACTGAGGTAGCCGTATTTCACGGGGGCGGGGAACTCGCCCTCCTGGAACGGTGCCCGCATGGCCGCGTGCTGGCTGGCGGGGACTCCGCCGCGGAAGACGAGCGTCTCGGTGCCGCGGCTGACGCCGGACCACAGGGCGCGGACCAGCACTTCGTCCGCGGCGGGGTCCGGGAGGGTGACCTCCCGTATCTCGCCTTCACCCGGACTGTTGAGCCAGAACGACCTTGCGGTGCGGTTCATCGGCATCCTCCTGAACGATCGGGAAGTGGTTCACGTACCGAGGTGTGCACAGGTCGCGCACAGTACGCGGCGTTGATCGACTCTGTCACACGGCCGGAGGATGTTCGGTGGCCCTGAACAACACTTACGAGGCAAGGCTGGTCCAGCAGGAGACCGCTGTCGGAGCGGGTGTCCAGATCCTGTTGCTGGCTCTGCTCGGCACCGCGATCGGCATGGGGCCGGCGGGCTGGCTGACCGGCCTCGCCTTCGCCGTGGCCACCTGGGCGGTGCTCTCCCGGGCCCTGCACCGCACCCAGCCCCGCTCGTTCGGCCCAGCCAACCGGGTGACCCTCGGCCGCTCCATCCTCGTCGGCGGGGTGACCGCCCTGGTCGCCGACTCCTTCCAGAGCTCCCCGCCGGTCACGCTCTTCGTCGGTCTCACCGCGGTGGCCCTGATCCTCGACGGTGTGGACGGCAAGGTGGCCCGCCGCACCGGCACCTCCACCCCGCTCGGCGCGCGCTTCGACATGGAGGTCGACGCGTTCCTGATCCTGGTGCTGAGTGTGTACGTCTCGATGTCCCTGGGCCCGTGGGTGTTGCTGATCGGCGGCATGCGCTACGCCTTCGTGGCCGCCGCCCGCGTCTGGCCGTGGCTCAACGCCCCGCTCCCGCCGAGCATGGCCCGCAAGACGGTCGCCGCGCTCCAGGGCGTGTTCCTGCTGCTCGCCGCCTCGGGTCTGCTGTCGTACGCCCTGGAGTTCACGGTCGCGGCGACGGCGCTGGGGACGCTGGTGTGGTCGTTCGGCCGGGATGTGCTGTGGCTGCTGCGGACCTCGCAGATCGAGACGCTCCTGGTGGAGGACGTGCGCGAGCTGGTCGCCGGATGAGCTACGTCCCGCGCGGCAGCAGCACGATCGCGGCGGCCGGTACGGCGGCCAGGACGAGCCACGGAACGGCCGCGGGCAGCCCGGTGTCGAGGAGTGTGCCCGTCGCGGAGCTGCCGATCAGGACGATGAGGCCGGACACGGAGGACAGCGCCCCGGTGTAGAGGCCGAGGCGGCCGTCCTCGGCCAGGTCGGGGACCCAGGCGCGGGCGACCGGGGCGACGAGCATCTGGCCGAGGGTGAGCAGGACGACGAAGCCGGCGGCCGGGAGCAGTCCCGCCGTCCCCGTCCGGTCGGCGGGCCGGGCCAGGGCCACGACGGCGAACCCGGCGGAGATCAGCAGCAGCCCTCCGGCCATCGAGCGGCGCGGCTCCACCCGATCCCCCATCCAGCGGGTGACGGGCAGCTGGGCGGTCACGACCAGCAGTGACGACAGGGCGAACAGCCAGGCCAGCGGCGCCTGGGAGCCGGTGGCCCGCTCCACCTCCGCCGGGAGGGCGAGGTAGAGCTGGTTGTAGGCGAGCAGATGGACGCCGTACGCGCAGCACAGCGCGAGGAAGTGCCGGTTGCGGAGCAGCAGCCTTGCACCGCCCTTGAGTTGAACGCGCTCACGGCCGGGGATGTGCTGGGGCAGGAGCCAGGCGTGGCCGACCAGCACCAGGACGAAGATGCCGGCGCCGGCCAGGCACACGGCCCGGAAGTCCACCGCGAGCAGCAGCGCGCCCAGCAACGGCCCTACGAACGCGCCCGCTTGGCCCGCCACCGTGAACAGGGCGAGGACGCGGGTGCGCGAGGTGCCGGTGGTCCGCTCATGCACCACGGCCTGCCGGGCGACCTCGGACTCGACCGCGGGTGAGAACAGGGCGGCGGCGAAGCCGATCAGCAGGACGGCGCCGATGACCGCCCAGGTCCGCGTCGCGTACCCGAGCCAGGCGAACCCGGCGATCCGCAGCGCGCAGCCCGCGAGGACGACGGGCCGGATGCCGTACCGGTCGGCCAGCGCCCCGCCCACCACGAACAGCCCTTGCTGGCTGAAGGTCCGCAGCCCCAGCACGAACCCGACGAGCCAGCCCGCCATGCCCACCGCCTGCCCGAGATGCTCGGACAGGAAGGGCAGTACAGCGAAGAAGCCGACATTGAAGGCGAGTTGGGTGAGGATCAGCAGGCGGAGGAGGGGTGTGAGGCGGGCGGCGCTGTCCGTCGTTTCATGGAGACGGCTCATCCCGCTTCCACGAATTCCTTGGTACGAGGCTGCGGTTGGGGCACCTCCACCGGCGCACGGCGCTTCCGGCGAGGCACCCGCACCCCGCCCGCCGCCGTCACCGCCAGCGCACCCAGCAGGGCGAGGGCCGCAGCCGGGGCGAGGACGGCCCAGGGAGCGCGCTCGGCGTAGGGCTGGTTCTCGGCGAGGAGCAGGCCCCACTCCGGGGTCGGCGGCTGGGCACCCAGGCCGAGGAAGGTGAGCGAGGCGAGCGCGAGGGCGATGCCCGGGAGCCGTAGCAGGGCGTGGCGGGTGACGGGTGGCAGCGCGGCGGGCAGGAGTTCGTGCCGGAGCAGGTACCAGGAGTCCGCTCCCAGGCCGCGGGTGGCGGTGATGTGGAGGGCCGCCCGTTCCTGACGCAGCAGCGCGGAGGTGTGGGCGGCGAGGGGCGCCCAGGCCACGGTGCCGACGGCGAGTGCGGGGGTGGCCGGTCCGCCGCCGACGACCGCGGTGACGAGGAGGGCGACCAGGACCGGCGGCAGGGCGACGATCGTGTCCACGAGCGGGCCCGACAGGCGGGGCAGCAGGCCCAGCAGGACGCCGGTCAGCAGTGCGGCGGCGCTGATCCCGAGGGCGAGCAGCAGGGTGTCGAGGGCGCCATGTGCGACGCGGGCGAGGACGTCCCGGCCGAGTCCGTCGGTGCCGAACGGGTGCTGGAGGGAAGGGGGTCGGAGGCGTTCACCGGTGTCGAGGCCGAGCGGGTCGCGGGGCAGGCCGAGGGCGATGACCAGCGCGAGGAGGCCGCCGTACGCGAAGGGCTGGAGCGTGCGGGCCGGGGGCATCGGGCCGTGCAGGGAAGGCAGGGCGCCGTCGCGCAGGGCGGGGCCGATGAGGAGGCGGCCGGCGAGGGCGGCGAGGCCCGTGGCGGCGGCAGCGAGCAGGACGAGGGCGAGGGTGCCGGCCTGGAGGACGGGGAGGTCCTGGGCGAGGGCGGCCTGGAGGGTGGTGCGGCCGAGGCCGGGGATGTCGAAGATCTGTTCCACGGCGACCGCGCCGCCGGTCAGGCCGACCGCGAACAGGCCGGTGTTCGGAAGCAGTCCGGGCAGACAGCGGCGGATCGCCTGGCGGGCGATGCTGCGGCCGGGCAGTCCGCGTGCGGCGGCGGCCAGCGCCCAGGGTTCGGCGAAGGCGGCGGGCAGCAGGTCGTCGAGGAGCCGGCCGAGCACCGCCCCGGCGGGCAGGCCGAGGGCGAGGGCGGGCAGGATCGTCCACCGCGGCCCGTACCAGCCGAGGGCGGGCAGCCAGCCGAGTTGGACGCCGACGACGGTGGCGAGGACGGACGCGGTGAGGAATTCGGGCAGCGCGGCGAGGACCGCGGAACCGCTGCCGCCCGCACGCCGTCCGCCGAGCCGCCCCTGAGCGCCCCGCCACAGTGTGCGCGCGCAGATCAGCGCGGCGGTGACGGCGGCGACCGCGAGGGCGGCCGCCATCAACAGCAGGGAGGCGCCCAGGGCTTGGAGGACGGCGGGCGTGACCTCGGCGCCGGAGAGCCACGACCGCCCCGCGTCGCCGCGCAGCCACTTCGCGAGAAGGCGGAACGGTCCTTCGTCCAAGCCGAGTTGGGCGCGAATGTCGGCGAGGACCGCCGGGTCGGGAGCACGCTCGGCGGACCGCGCCTTGAGCACGGTGAGCGCCGGATCGGTGCGGGTCAGCCACGGCAGCAGGCCGATCGCGCACACGAGGACGGCCGTGATCCCGGCCCGCCACAGCAGCGCGGCCGCTCGGTTCCGCATGGGTCAGCGCCGGGTGCCGGGGCCGACGAGGGTGCGCTCGTACGGGTCGAGGAGCGCACCGTGGACGCCGGTGCCGACGCCGGTGATGATCCGCTGGTGGACCAGGGGGACGACGGCGTCGGTGCCGAGGATCTCGGCCTCGGCGGTCATGGCCGCGTCCTGCCGTTCCCCGGTGTCGGCGATGCGCTCGGCCTTCGCGACGGCCTTGTCCACGTTCCTGTCGCAGAGTTGGGCGATGTTGTAGCCGCCGTCGCAGGTGTGGTCACTGGCGAGGACGGAGACGGGGTCGCCGGTGTCGACGAGGGTGTTGCGGGCGAGGACGAACGCGTCGAACTTCCCGTCCAGCGCGTCGGTTTCGAGCCGCGAGTACTCGCGCACCTCCAGGTCGACCCGGAACCCCGCCTTCTCCAGCTGCTGCTTCAACACCTGGGCGACCTCGGGGAGTTCGGGCCGGTTGTCGTAGGTGGCGAGGGTGATCTCGGTGCCGTCGGCGTCGGTGGCCCGGGCCCGCCCGGTCGGCGCGGTGCGCTTGCCGTCGGCCCAGGTGACGGCGGGCCCGTAGATGCCGGTGCCGGCGTCCGCGTACCCCTCGTAGACGTCCTTGGCGAACACGGAGGTGTCCACGGCCTGGCGAGCGGCGGCCCGCAGACCGGCGTTCTTGAACGCCCCGGACTCCGTGTTGAGCAGCAGGCTGGTGGTGCGGGTCGTCGCCGTCGCCTTGCGCATGCCCTGGCCGAGGCCGGCGGCCTGAGCGACGGGTATCGCCTCGGCCAGGTCGACCTGGCCGGTGCGCAGGGCGTTGGCGCGGGCGGTGCCGTCGGCGACGAACTTGACGTCGACACCGGAGGCTTGGGCCCGGCCGCCCCAGTGATCGGGGAAGCGGTCGAGGGTGGCGGCGGTGGCGCCCATGACCTTGGTGAGCTCGAAGGGGCCGGTGGCGTGGCCGACCGGGTCGACGCGGGCCCCGTCGGCGTAGGCCCTGGCGGAGAGGACGGCGAGGCTCGGGCTGGACAGGCGCAGCGGCAGGACGGGGTCGGGGTCCTTGGTGGTGACCCGGACTCCCGTGCTGCCTTCGGCCTGCGCGGTGAGGGTCACGCCGGCGAGGGCGGCGGGGGCGGGCCTGGCCTCGGTGGCGTGGGTGAGGGAGGCGGCGACCGCGGCCGGGGTGACCTCGGTGCCGTCCTGGAAGTCGGCCTCGCGCAGGGTGAACAGCCAGGTGCGGTCGTTCTCGCGCCGCCAGGAGGAGGCGAGCGCGGGGGCCGGGGCACCGTTGGCGTCGAGGGCGGTCAGGCCCTCGGTGACGCCGAGGCGGCTGAGGATCGTGGCGTCGGCGCCGTACGGCGAGAGGTTCTCGGCGGGCGGGAAGGCGAGGGCGACCCGCAGCCGGGAGCCGTCGCCCGTGTCGTCCGGCTTCCCGTCAGTGCCCTCGGAGGCGAAGCAGCCGGTCAGGACGGGGGTGAGCAGGAGTGCGGAGAGCAGTCGGAGGCGGCGCATCGGCCGGTCACCGTCCCATCGGGAGTTCGAAGTGCAGGACGCCGTTGCCACCGTCCGGGTCGTCGCGCTCGTCGTGCACGAGCTTGCCGAGCGACCGCCAGAAGGCCTCGGCGCCGGGGACGGACGGATCGGTGTGCAGATATACGGCGTGGTAGGCGCCGTCCGCCGCGGCGAACGCCAGCAGTTCGGCGACCATCCGGCGGGCGAGGCCGCGTCGGCGGTGCGCGGGGTGGACGTAGAGCCGGCGTACCTGGGCGGTCTCCCCCGAGGGGTAGCGCTCGGCGATGTGGCGGGGGTTCGGCGGGTGGGCGGGGCCGCGTGCGTCGAGCGCGGCGGTGGCGACGACCTCGCCGCCGTCCGGGGTGAGCGCGACGAGGAGCGTGTGGCGGGGCGGGGTCAGATAGGCGGCGGCCGGGTCGATGATGTCGCCGTGCCAGCGGGGCACGTACCCGGTGCCGAAGTCGCGGTAGACGGTGTCGAGCATCAGGGCTCGTGCACCGTCGAGGTCGTCCGGGCCCGCGGCCCTGATGCTGTAGTCACGCACTTGCACATCATATGCATTAAGGGCAGGGGCTTGATCAACAGGCGATTTGACAGTGATCGAGGACACCCCTAAAACCTACCGACATGACATCCATTTTCAAAAACGCCTTAGCTCTCCCGCCGAGGTGGTGCTGATGCGCATCGCCTTCGTCGGCAAGGGCGGCAGCGGCAAGACGACCCTGTCGGCCCTCTTCTCCCGCCACCTGGCCCGGGCCGGCGCACCGGTCCTGGCCGTGGACGGCGACATCAACCAGCACCTGGCCGAGGCCCTGGGCCACGACGGGCCGCCGCTGGACGCCCCTCCCCTGGGCGCCCGTCTGACGGCCATCAAGGACTACCTGCGCGGCGCCAACCCGCGCATCGCCTCGGCCGAGGCGATGATCAAGACGACGCCGCCGGGCCGCGGCTCACGTCTGCTGTCACTGCTCGGCGACGACGAACTCCACACCCGCCATGTCCGGCGCGTGGGCGACGTTCCGCTGATGGTGACGGGCGAGTTCGACGAGAGCGACCTCGGGGTGGCGTGCTACCACTCCAAGCTCGGCGCGGTGGAGCTCTACCTCAACCACCTGGTCGACGGACCCGGCGAGTATGTGGTCGTCGACATGACAGCGGGCGCGGACGCGTTCGCCTCGGGCCTGTTCACCCGCTTCGACATGACCTTCCTGGTGGCCGAACCCACCCGGAAGGGCGTCTCGGTCTACCGCCAGTACCGGGACCACGCCCGGGAGTTCGGAATCCGCATCGCCGTCGTCGGCAACAAGGTGACCGGCGAGGACGACCTGCTCTTCCTCAAGGAGGAGGTGGGCGACGACCTCCTGACCCACCTCACCCAGTCCCCGTACGTCCGGGCCGCCGAACAGGGGCGCGCCCAGGGCGAATTGGAACCCCCGAACCACCACGCCCTGAGCGTCCTGCGGGAAACGGTCGACGCCCACCCGCGCGACTGGCCCCGACTCCACCGCCACGCCGTCGAGTTCCACCTCCGCAACGCCCGCGCATGGGCGGGCGAGGACCTGGCGAACCAGGTGGACCCGGAGTTCGTACCGGGCCGCATCCCCCACTCCTGATCCCTCACCGCACAGACAGGACAACCCCTATGTCTCTCGACGTCTCCCCTCAGCTCCTCGCCGAAGCCGAACAGGGCGCCGTCCGCGAGGAGGACTTCGTGGACACCGTCCGCACGTCCCTCCCCTACGCCTACGACCTCATCGCGTCCCTCGCCACCGAACTGAAGTCCGGCACAGTCGACTTCACCGACAACCAGACCCCTCCCCCGTCCGAGAAGGAGCGCGGCCAGCTCCTGCGCGCCCTGGCCAGCGACGCGATCCGCGGCAGCCTGGAACGCCACTTCGGAGTGACCCTGGCCTTCCAGAACTGCCACCGGATTGCGGCGTTCCGCCCCGGCGCGGAGACGAGCGAGACGTACACCCGCTTCACCTCACTCCGCTCCCAGATCCTGAACCAGTCACCGGAGTTCAGGGACTGCTGAGGGTGCTCAGGCGGCTCGGTCGATCTGGGCGCGGATCGAGGCGTCGGTTATCTCGCCGTCCGCGGCCAGCAGCATCGCCTTGCTGAGGATCACCGACAGACGGTCGTCCTCGAACGGCAGGAAGACCTTCGCGGTGGTCCTGCCGCGTGACGGGACGATGCACAGGTAGGAGTCGTCGGGCTGCATGAGGATGTTGGCCGAGCCGAGGTGGATGCGGTAGATGCGCAGGTCGCCTCGGACGGTCAGGAAGCGGTCGTCCAGTGTGCAGCGGTCCGCGATCTTCAGACGGGGCAGGATGCGGGTGAGGGCGTCGCGGCGGGCCTCGGCGGTCTCCGTGAGGCCGGCGAAGCCGGCCCGTTCCCAGTAGGCGCGGGCCGGGCCCTGCTCGGTCCAGTCGGGGTCCGCGGCGATGGAGGTCACGCCGACGAAGAGGTCGACATCGCGCATCGCCTCGCTGAACACCAGCGGGGGCACCTCGGGCAGTGGGGTGTCCCGCCAGTCGGCGCCCGCCTTGTGGTCGAAGCGGACCCAGTCCGTCGAGGCCACCGGACTGTCGTCCGCCCAGTCCACGAAGGCGTGGAAGAAGCGGGCCCGCCAACGGCCCGACACCAGCACACGCGTCGCTTCGTCGCCGTCGCCTCCGTCCCACGGGCCGAGCAGCCGGCTCGTCCAGCCCCGCGCCCGGAACAGACCGCGCATCCTGCGGTAGTGGACGAGGTGGGCGGCGAAACGGTTGGAGTGCAGCCGAGTCTCCTCCTCGGCCGGGGTGAGCCGGTAGATCTCGCGGAACGCCTGCTTGAACGGCTGTCTCAGCTGCCCGTCCACCAGCCGGTCCCGCCAGGCGCGCACCGTCTCGGCATCCGCCCGGATCGGGTGCCACAGGCGTACCGAGACGTCGTCCGGGGCGCGGGGGAGGTCGTCCGCGGCAGGCAGGAACGCCTGCCACTCGCCGGGCGCCGTCTCGATCTCCCAGATCAGTCTGCCCACGACCGTCCGGGCGAGCGGGTGCCCGGCCAGCTCCGTGCGCCACCAGCCGTAGGAGTGGACGGTGTCGACCGGCAACCCGCCCTCCAACGCCCGCGCCAGCGTGGCCAGTTGGAGATCCACCCGCTTGACCAGCTCCCGCAGCTCCTTCACCAGGTCGGCGTGGTCACGGCGGACCGGCGCGGGTACGCCGCGCAGTGGCCGGCCGTCCTTCTCCCACGTCAGCTGGGCGGTGTCGGTGACCCTGACGACGGCCGCGTAGCCGTCGCCCGCCGGCCTGCGCAGGGCGCCCCCCTCGTCGAAGCCCAGTTTTGGCAGGCGCAGGGCCACCTCCGTGCGCTGGGCCAGCGCCGCTTCCACCTTCTTCAGCAGCTTGTCGGGCTGCTTGGGCACGCCCGCATGCCGGGTGACCGAGCGAGCGGTGCGGATCGCGGTGACCGCCTCCGGGGTCGGGAACTCCTTTGCGGCACGGACCAGTTCGTACAGGAGGGCCTGCGACGGCACCGTCCTCGCCGCGGTCGGCGCGACCGCGATGCCGGGCAGCAGCCGCGCGCACACCTCGGGCAGCCACTCCTCGTCCCGCAGCAACGCCACCCGCGCGGCCTGCCCGAGCACGGCGACCTCGCGTGCCGTGAACGCCTTGTCCGCCACGTACGGGATCTCGCCGGCCTGGATACCGTCGGCCCGGTCGGCAGCGGCTTCCAACGCGCGCCGGGCGAAGTCGACATAGGGCGGAAGGTCGGCCAGCTTCTGCCACACCGCGGGGGTCGGCTCCGGCTCGATGTACGGGTTGACCCGGTCGAGCTCGGTCAGCACGGCTCGCTCCGCCAAGGTGAGCCCGGTGAGGACGTCCACCTCGTCCCTCGCGATGGACCCCTCTCCGAGCCGCTCCGCCGCCGCGCGCAGGGTCGTGTCGTCCGCGAGTCCGGCGACCAGGAACAGCGCGTACGGGTGCGCGACGCTGTTCCTCGCCAACAGGCTCTCGGTCAGGGCCCGGGCGGGCTCCGACAGCTCGGGCCACGGGTCGGCGCACCCCGCCAACGCCGCCACGCCCGGCATCAGGTCGACCGCCCACTCGCTGTGCCGACTCCGCGCGACGAGCGCCTCGAACAACCGGCGACAGGCGTCGGGCGTGACCCGCAATCGCCGCTCGCCGACTGCCTGCCGCACCTGCATGGCCGCCCGCCATGTCGCGGGCGGGACGTCGTCATGGTGCACCAGGTGGGCGGCCGGGAGCAGCTCACCGAGCTGCTCGTCGGTGAGCCCCGCCAGGTCGGCCGACCGGGCGTCCAGTTCGGAGGCCGCATCGGACAACGCCCGTGCGATGTCGTCGTAGAGCATGCGAGGGATCATGGCAGGCGGCACTGACAATGCGGCCTGCCACCGGTCCCCCGCTCAACCCCGGCTCCCAGCCGCGGCTCTCAGTCCCGCAGAAACCCCTCCACCGCCTTCGCAAAGCTCCCCGCGTCGTCCAGCCAGGGAAAGTGCGCCGCCCCCGCCTGCACCACCGACTCGGCCTTCCCGAACAGGCCCGCGTACTCCGCCATCGCCCGCGGCGGTGCCGCCACGTCCACCTCACCCGCCAGCACCAGCACCCGTCCCTCGAACTCCGCCAGCGCCGCCCGCGTGGCCTCCGGGTCGTAGGCTCCCGCCGAGCCGTACACCCCTGCCGCCTCACCGTTGCGCTGCTCCGCCTCGGCCGCTCGTACGGCCCGCGCCCGCTCGTCCCAGCGTGCGAACCAGAACGGGGCGATGGCCTCCCAGTCGTCACCCGCCGCGCGTCCTTCGGTCACCGCCTCCAGCGCCGCGTACGCCGTGCCGAACCATGCCTCGCCCCGGCGCAGCCGCGCCGCCCCCAACCGGTCCTCGGCGGTGATGTCGATGCCGACCGCGTACACGCTCGGGGTGATGAGGGCGAGGTGCGCGACCCGGTCCGGATGGTGGGCCGTGTAGAGAGCGGCGAGGTTCGCGCCGGCGCTGTGCGCCAGCAGGTCGACCCGCTCCAGGCCCAGTTCCTTCCGGAGCGCCTCGACGTCGTCGACCAGTCGGTCGCAGCGGTACGACGCCGGGTCCGTCGGCGTCGCGGAGTCGCCCGTCCCCCTCAGGTCCAGGCGGATCACGGTGCGGTGGGCGGTGAGGCCGCCCAGGTCGCCGAGGTAGGCGGAGGCCTGCATGGGGCCGCCGGGGAGGCAGATCAGGGGCGGGCCGTCGCCGGTGGCGTGGTAGGCGAGGACGGTGCCGTCGGGGGCGTCGAAGGTAGGCATGACGTGAGCCTTTCAGTGGGCCTCACCTGCGGCAACGGATTAAGTCCCGGGATGCTCAGCTCGGTGACTCCGCACCCTCACGCGCGTAGTACCACCACGTCACGCCGATGCAGGTGACGTAGAAGGCCACGAAGCCCCACATCGCGCTGGTGACCGCGAAGTTGGCGAACAGGGCCGGGATGAAGAAGAAGCCGTAGGCGGCGACGGCGGCGGTGAAGCCGGTGACCGCGCCCGCTTCCATTTCCGTCTGCCGCAAGGCCTTGGTGTACTGCGGGGTGCCTTCGGTCAGGCCCTTGAGGTGCTGGTTGCGGAAGATGACGGGGATCTGGCGGAACGTCGAGCCGTTGCCGATGCCGGAGAAGAAGAACGCCGCGAGGAAGCAGGCGAAGAAGCCCGCGAAATTGCCGGTTTCGCCGCCGCTCGGCAGGAAGGTGATCACGCCGATGATCGAGGCGGCCATGCCGACGAAGGAGAGGATCGTGACGCGGGCGCCGCCCAGCTTGTCGGCGATCCAGCCGCCGGCCCAGCGGGCGAGGGCGCCGAGGGCCGGGCCCATCCAGGCGTAGGTGGCGACGGAGTAGGCCGGGAAGGTCGTCTTGATCAGCATCGGCAGGGCGGCGGCGAAGCCGATGAAGGAGCCGAAGGTGCCCACGTAGAGCCAGGTCATCACCCAGGTGTGCTTGCGGCGGAAGATCACCTTCTGTCGGGCGAAGGACGTCGACGCCGTCTTGAGGTTGTTCTGGCCGAACCAGGCGACGGCGGCGAGGACGATCAGGACCGGGACCCAGACGAAGGCCGCGTTCTGGAGGTACACCGTCCCGCCGGTCCTGGTGTTGGCCTGGCCGGAGCCGATCGCGATGACCGAACTGGTGACGACGATCGGGGTCAGCAGCTGGACGACGGAGACACCCAGGTTGCCGAGGCCGCCGTTGATGCCGGTGGCGTTGCCCTTCTCGCGCTGGGGGAAGAAGAAGCCGATGTTGGCGAGGGAGGAGGAGAAGTTGGCGCCGCCGATTCCGCAGAGCGCGGCGATCGTGGCCATGGTGGTGAAGGACGTGGAGGTGTCCTGGATCGCGTACCCGAGCCAGATCAGCGGGACGATCAGGACGAGGGTGGACAGCGCGGTGAAGGTGCGCTGGCCGATGCGCGGGCCGAGGAAGGTGTAGATCATCCGGGCCGTGCCGCCGGTCAGGCCGGGTATCGCGGTCAGCCAGAACAGCTGCGAGGTGGTGTAGGAGAAGCCGACGTCGGCGAGGTTGGTGGCGGTGACGCTCCACACCTGCCAGACGACGAAGGCCACGAGCAGGGCCGGGACGGCGATCCAGAGGTTGCGCCGGGCGACCCGCTTCCCCACAGAGTTCCAGAAGAGCTCGTTCTCGGGCTCCCAGTCGGTGATGTCCCGGCCGGGCCGGTACTGGGCGAGGTCGTACGACCGCCCGGCGACCGTGGTCGTCGCTTCCTGTACGGCAGGCATGGCTGTTCCTGGTGGTGAGGAGGTTGTCCTTGCTTCTTCAGCCTCCTCCCGCGGCAAGGGGGACAGCAGAGTCCTAGGGCGCGACCACGAACCGCCCTAGGACCCGGTGACCAGGGACTTCCGTCCCCGTCCGCCGCCGCTCATGCCGCGCGCCGCTGCCCTCCCCGATGAGCCCTGATGATCTCCGCGTACCGGTGACCGGAGCCCTTGATCGTGCGGGTCTGGGTCCGGTAGTCGACGTGGACCAGCCCGAACCTCTTGTCGTAGCCGTAGGCCCACTCGAAGTTGTCGAGCAGCGACCAGGCGAAATAGCCCGCCAGCGGGGCTCCCTTGCGGGCGGCGGAGGCGCAGGCGGCGAGGTGCCGGGTCAGGTAGTCCTGCCGCTCGGGATCGTCGACGGTGCCGTCGGGGCGTACGACGTCCGGGTAGGCCGAGCCGTTCTCGGTGACGTACAGCTTGCGGGCGCCGTACTCGTCGGTGAGGCGGAGCAGCAGGGTCTCGATGCCGCTCGCGTCGATCTCCCAGTCCATGCCGGTGCGGGGCACGCCGTCACGGCGGACGGAACGGACGTACGGGGCGGGCCCGTCGGGGTCGTCGGCGACGGTCTGCGGGAAGTAGTAGTTCAGGCCGAGCCAGTCGAGCGGGGCGGCGATTGTCTCCAAGTCGCCCGGCTTCTCCGGGAGTTCGACGCCGTACACCTCCCGCATGTCCGCCGGGAAGCCGCGGCCGTGGACCGGGTCCAGCCACCAGCGGTTGGTGTGGCCGTCCATCCGGCGGGCGGCGCGCAGGTCTTCCGGGCGGTCGGTGGCGGCGTGGATGGTGGAGAGGTTGTTGACGATGCCGACCCGGGCGCTCGGGGCCGCCGCGCGGATGGCCTGGGCGGCGAGGCCGTGGCCGAGGAGCAGGTGGTACGAGGCCCGGACCGCCGCCGTGAGGTCGGTCCAGCCGGGGGCCATCGTCCCTTCCAGATGGCCGATCCACGCCGAGCACAGGGGCTCGTTGAGGGTGGTCCAGTGCTGCACCCGGTCGCCCAGTCGCTCGGCCACGACCGAGGCGTACGCGGCGAAGTGCTCGGCGGTCTCGCGCTCGGGCCAGCCGCCGCGGTCCTGGAGGACCTGCGGCAGGTCCCAGTGGTAGAGGGTGACGGACGGGGTGATGCCGGCCGCCAGGAGTCCGTCGATCAACTCGTCGTAGAACGCCAGCCCCTTGGCGTTGACGGGGCCGTCGCCGCCGGGCACGACCCGTGGCCAGGCGACGGACAACCGGTAGGCGTTGGCGCCCAGTTGACGTATCAGACCGATGTCCTCGCGCCAGCGGTGGTAGTGGTCGCAGGCGATGTCGCCGGTGTCGCCGTTCGCCACCTTGCCGGGAGTGTGCGAGAAGGTGTCCCAGATCGACGGTGAACGGCCGTCCTCCGTCACGGCTCCCTCGATCTGGTAGGCGGCTGTGGCCGTTCCCCACAGAAAGTCGTGCGGGAGTGCGGCGAGATCGATGGTCACGAAAGTCCTTTCAGGAATGGTCACTTGACGGCGCCCGCCGTCAGCCCGGCGACGAGATAGCGCTGGAGGAGCAGGAAGCCGGCCACCACCGGGACGCTCACGACCAGCGAGGCGGCCATGATCTGGTTCCAGTACACGTCGTAGAGCGTGGAGTAGCCCTGGAGGCCTACGGCGAGGGTGCGGGTGGTGTCGTTGGTCATCACGGACGCGAACAGCACCTCGCCCCAGGCCGTCATGAAGGCGTAGACGGTGACCGCGACGATGCCGGGGATCGCGGCCGGCACGACGACCCGGAAGAGCGCGCCGAGCGGTCCGCAGCCGTCCACGAGAGCCGCCTCGTCCAGATCCCGCGGCACCGAGTCGAAGTACCCGATGAGCATCCAGATCGAGAACGGCAGGGAGAAGGTGAGATACGTCAGGATCAGCCCGCCGCGCGAGCCGAACAGGGCGATGCCGGTGGCGTTGCCGATGTTGACGTAGATCAGGAAGAGCGGCAGCAGGAAGAGGATGCCGGGGAACATCTGCGTCGACAGGACGGTGACCGTGAAGACGCGCTTGCCGCGGAAGTCGTAGCGGCTGACCGCGTACGCCGAGAACACGGCGATCACCACCGAGCAGACGGCCGCCGCGCTCGCCACGATCAGGGAGTTCACGAAGTACCGGGCGAGCGGGACCGTCGACCAGATGTCGATGTACGGCTGGAAGGTCAACTCACTCGGTAGCCAGCGGAACTTGCCGGTGACGTCCGCGAGCGGCTTCAGCGAGCTGGAGATCATCACGTACACCGGCAGCAGCACGAAGCCGGCCAGCAGGGTGAGGAACACGCGCCGGGTCCACAGGAAGGACCGCGGCGGCGCCATGGGAGAACTAGGCACGCGACGCCCTCCGTCCGCGCGAGGTGACGGCGAGGTACACGCCCGTCACGAGGAGCAGGAACAGCAGCAGGAGCACGGACATCGCCGAGCCGGTGCCGAAGTTCCAGGTGACGAAGGAGGCTTGGTAGATGTGGACGGAGATGAGGTCCGCGGCCTCCGGCGCCGACTTGCCGAACAGGACGTACGGCGTGTTGAAGTCGTTGAACGTCCACAGGAACAGCACCAGGATCAGCACCTGGTTCACCGCGCCCAGCGACGGCAGGGTGATGCGGCGGATCTGCTGCCACATCCCGGCGCCGTCGAGGGCGGCGGCCTCGTACAACTCCCGTGGGATGTTCTGGAGTCCGGCCATGACGATGAGGAAGGCGAACGGCCAGCCCTTCCACACCGACACGACCAGCAGGGCGATGAAGCTGTTGTCGCCGATGAGCCAGAAGGACGGCTTGTCGGTGATGCCGAGCTGGTCGTGCAGGACATGGTTCACCAGGCCGTTGTCGTGCTGGAACATGAACACCCAGGTGATGACGGCCGCGTAGACCGGCAGGGCGTACGGCACCAGGAACAGCGCGCGCAGCAGGCCCCGGCCGCGGAAGGTGTCCTGCATGCAGATCGCGGCGGCCGTGCCGATCAGCCAGCACAGGCCGACCGAGGCGAGCGTGAAGCCGACGGTGACGAGGAAGGAGTGCAGCAGGGCCTCGCCGACGGGGGCGTCGAAGTCCACCGACATACGGAAGTTGTCGAGGCCGGCCCAGGGCGCGGCGCCCCAGTCGCGGATGTAGAACTGGGTGAGTTCCTTGAAGCTCATCACGATGCCGATGACCATCGGCACGAGATGGACGAGGAGTTCGAGGATCAGGGCGGGCAGCAGGAGCAGGTAGGGCAGTCCGATGCGGCGGATGCGGCCGGGGACGCGGCGGCGCGGTCCACGCGCCGCCTTCTCGCCCGACTCCCCTTTGCGCACCGGGAGTTCGACAGTGCTGGTCATCAGGTTCACGCCGCCGGCATCTGCGCCTGGGCCTTCTCCAGGGCCGCCTTCACCGACTCGGTGGTCACCGCGCGCCCGGCGGCCGCGTCGGCGAACAGGCCCTTGATGGCCGTACCGACCGCCGTCTCGAACTGTGATTCGTCGGCGACCTGCGGGGCCGCGACCGCGCTGGTGGCGAGGGTGTTCTTCAGGACGCCGTTGGCGGGGGTGTTGAAGGCCGGGTCCGCCTGGGCGCCCTTCACCGGCGGGATGGAGCTGTAGGCGGTGTTGAGGATCTTCTGCTCGGCGTCGCTCGTCATGAACTTCACGAACTTCTTGGCACCGTCGAGGTTGTCGGAGTTCTTGAAGACGGCCAGGTTGATGCCCATCACCATCGAGTTGACGCCGGTGCCGGTGCCGGGGGTGCCGGACTGCACGGGCACGGGCGCGATGCCGAAGGAGTCCTCGCTCATGCCCTGGGACTTGAGGTTCGCGGACGCCGACTGCCACAGCAGCATGGCCGTCTTGCCCTTGGCGAAGTCGCTGACCGACTGGTTCTGCGCGTACTCGGCGTTGCCCGGGGCGATGACCTTGTCCTTGGCCATCAGGTCGACGAACTCCTTGACGCCGGCGACCGCCCCGTCGTTGGTGAAGTCGGGCTTGCCGTCGGCGGTGAAGAAGTCGCCGCCGTGCTGCTTGGCGAAGACGACCGCGTGGTGGATGTTCTCGGACGGGTTCGCGCCCTCGACACCGAGCGCCCACTTGCCGCCCTTGGACAGCTTCCTGCCGTCCTCGACGAACTCTGCCCAGGTGGCGGGCGGTTGGGCTATGCCCGCGTCGGCGAACATCTTCTTGTTGTAGTAGAGCGCGTACGCCATCGAGTACAACGGCACCGCGGCCGGGTCCTTGCCCTCGGCGCCGGTGGAGCCGAGCGCCGAGTCGACGAAGCGGTCCTTGCCGCCGATCGCCTCGAAGTTCTTCGCGTCCCACGGAAGCAGCGCGCCGGTCGCCTGGAGGGAGGCGCTCCAGGTGTTGCCGATGTTCAGGACGTCGGGGCCCTGGCCCGAGGTGGTCGCCGTGAGGATGCGGTTGAGGAGGTCCGACCAGGGCACGACCTCCACCTTCACCTCGATGCCGGTCTGCTTCTTGAACTTGTCGAGTTCCGGCTGGAGGACCTTCTTGTCGACCTCGACGCTCGCCCCCTGGTTGGAGGCCCAGTAGGTGAGCGTCTTCGGTGAGTCGTTGGACCCGCCCTCGGTCGACGAACCGCCTCCGCAGGCCGATGCGGCCAGGGCGAGAGACATGGTGACGGCGCCTACGGCCGCGGCTCGGATGCTGCGCATGGCTCCTGGTGTCCCTTCAGGGAATGCACTCATGACTTAATTTAGGACGTGAGTTAAACGGCAGGCGTTCGGCGCGTCAAGGGGTTGAACAGCACTTGTTGAACTCGGCGGCGCGTTTTAGCGTCCGCGTTCGGACCCTGAAGCAGGCCTCGATGGGAGAGTGCTTCCGACCCTTCCGCCGTTCACTTCCTGAACAAGGACTTCCTGGACGGCCGACCTGCTGTCCAGGCGCCCGATCACTCACGCGAGCCGGACGCCGGAGCGCGCCTGGCTCGGTGAACCGAGTGCGCTTCCACGACCTGCCGCTCGTCTCGCCCGGAGGGCAACGACCAGTACGAGCACGTCCTGTCAGGTGCGGGCGGCCGCGACCGCCTCCCGCACCGCCGGGGCGATCTCCTGCGCCCAGCGGCCGAGGGTCACGTCGGCCGGGGTGCCGTCGTCCACCCGGAAGTGGACGAACCCGTGGGCGCCGAACTCCAGCACGGCGCCGGTGAGTTCCTCGACCCACTGGGCGACCGAGCCGCCCCGCCACACGCCCTCGGCGTCGCGCGGGGCGGCGACGGGGGTGGCGGTGATGACGCCCGGGAGGTTGTAGACGGTGACGATGTCGGCGGGATCGCGGCCCGCCTTCAGGGCGGCCTCGTCGATGACGGGCCGGGAGTCGCGGTAGCGCGGGCTCAGCCAGTCGGCCGCATGGCCGGGGATCCAGCCGTCGGCCACCCTGCCGGTGGCGGCGAGTGACTTCGGCCCCACCGAGCCGGTCCACACCGGCGGCACCGCGACCGCGGCCGGTTGGAGGCCATGCACCTGATAGAACTCCCCCTCGAACGTGACCGGTTCACCCCCACCGCCGAGCAGCCGGATCAGGGTGACGGCCTCCTCGAAGGCCCGTACGGCCGCCCCCGGCCCGAGCCGCTCCACCCCGAACCGGGCGATCTCGTCCCACAGCCCGCCCGCGCCCATGCCCAGCACCAGCCGCCCGCCGGTCAACGCGGACAGCGAGGTGACCGTGCGAGCCAGCATCGGCGCCGGGCGGCTGGGCAGATTGCTGACGCTGACCAGCGCCGAGACCCGCTCGGTCCGGCCGAGGACGACCCCGATCTGCGCGTATGCGTCGAGCCTGGCCGCGTAGTAGGGGTGATCGGAGACGGTGACCAGGTCGAGACCCTGCCGGTCGGCCTGAACGGCGTGCCGCAGCGACTCCTCGATGTCACTCACGGCTGTACTGATACCCGTACCGAACACCGGCTTGTGCACTGACATGGCGGACTCCGCCCTCTCCCCGTCGACTGCGTGCACCGCTCCCCGGAGCACCCTTTCAGTTCGCACCACGAACGTTATTAGTTCGTGGTGCGAACCGACAACAGGGCCTTAGCCCTAGGACCGCAGCCCCAGGACTACACGGCCGTCACCCCGGACGGCGCCGGGGCGTACCCCGTCGGCCGGGCCGTGAAGGTGCCGCGACCCTGGGTCCGGCTGCGCAACCGCGTTGCGTAGCCGAAGAGTTCGGCGAGCGGCACGGTGGCCGTGACGACCGCCGAACCGGAACGCGCCGCCGAACCCGTGACCCGGCCGCGCCGGGCCGCGAGGTCGCCGAGCACGCCGCCGACCGCGGTGTCCGGCACGGTGACCGTGACCTCGGCGACAGGTTCGAGCAGCACCATGGCGCAGGCACGCAGGGCGTCCCGGAGCCCGAACCGGCCCGCCGTGCGGAAGGCCGTGTCGGAGGAGTCCTTCACATGGGTCGCCCCGTCGGTGAGGGTGACGCGCAGCCCGGTCACCGGGTGACCGCCGAGCGGCCCTTCGGCCAGGGCGTCCCGGCAGCCGGCCTCGACCGCCCGGACGTACTCCTGCGGCACCCGCCCGCCGACGACGGCCGAGCGGAACTCGAACCCGGCGTCCACGGGCAGCGGCTCCACGTCGAGGACGACATGCGCGAACTGCCCTGCTCCGCCGTCCTGTTTGACGTGCCGGAAGACGAATCCGGACACCCCGCGCCCGACGGTCTCCCGCAGCGCCACCCGCGGCCGCCCGGCGTTGACGTCCAGCCCCCGGTCACGCCGCACCTTCTCCAGCGCGACCTCCAGATGCAGTTCGCCCATGCCGGACAGCACCGTCTGCCCGGTCTCCGGGTCGGTCCGCACGACCAGCGACGGGTCCTCCTCGGCCAGCCGGGCGAGCGCCTGGGCCAGCCGGTCGGTGTCGGTGGACCGCACGGCCTCGACCGCCACGGACACTACGGGTTCGGCGACCCCGGGCGGTTCGAGGACGAGCGGGGCGTCCGGCGCGCACAGCGTCGACCCGGCGCGGGCCGCCTTCAGCCCGCCGACGGCCACGATGTCCCCGGCGACGGCCCGCTCCAGCTGGGCGTGCCGGTCGGCCTGCACCCGCAGGATGCGCCCGACGCGCTCGGTGCGCCGTACGCCCGAGTCCCACACCACGTCTCCCTTCTCGATCGTTCCGGAGTAGACCCGGAGGTAGGTGAGGCGCCCGGTCGGGGTGGCGTTCACCTTGAACACCAGCCCCGCGAACGGCGCCGCCGGGTCGGCGGGCCGCTCCTGCCCGTCGTCCTCGCCGGTGCCGCGCACGGCGGGCACGTCGAGCGGCGACGGCAGATACGCCACGAGCGCGTCGAGCAACGGTTCGACACCACGGTTGCGGTAGGCCGAGCCGCACAGGACCACGATTCCGTCACCGGAGTGCGTGAGGTCGCGCAACGCCTCGCCGAGCGTCCGCGCGTCGAGCGCCGACCGGACGCAGAACTCCTCCAGCGCGCCGGGGTGGAGTTCGGCCACCGCTTCCTCCAGCAGCCGACGCCGCCGCGCCGCTTCCTCGGCGAGCGTCCCCGGGATCTCCTCTACGACCATGTCGTCGCCGTCGGCCCAGGTCAGCGCCCGCATGCCGACCAGGTCGACGACCCCGCGGAAGCCGTCCTCCGCCCCGATGGGCAGCTGCACCACGAGGGGTGCCGGGTGCAGCCGCTCCCGGATGGAGGCGACGGCGGCGTCGAGGTCGGCGCCCGCGCGGTCCATCTTGTTGACGAACGCGATCCGCGGAACGCCGTACCGGTCGGCCTGCCGCCAGACGGACTCGCTCTGCGGTTCCACGCCAGCGACGGCGTCGAACACCGCGACCGCGCCGTCGAGCACCCGCAGCGAGCGCTCCACCTCGTCGGCGAAGTCGACGTGCCCCGGGGTGTCGATCAGGTTGATGCGATGACCGTCCCAGGCACAGCTGATCGCCGCCGCGAAGATCGTGATGCCCCGGTCGCGCTCCTGCGGATCGAAGTCGGTGACGGTCGTGCCGTCATGGACCTCACCGCGCCGGTGCGTGGTGCCGGTGGCGAACAGGATCCGCTCGGTAATGGTGGTCTTGCCGGCGTCGACGTGGGCGAGGATGCCCAGGTTGCGGACGGTGGTGAGAGGGTTGATGCGAGTACGCACGGCCCATGGCCTTTCGAGGTGTTCCGTGGAAAAGGGCAGCGCGATTCCCGTACGAAGCACTCGACTTGACGATACGTCAGACGTTCGTGACGGGCATCCGGCACCGGCCGCGCAGCGGGCGCCGGGCGGCCGGAGACACGAGGATCACCTCGTAGCGGGCAGGGGAAGCGACGACAGCGGTGCGGTCACACACGGCCGGGCTCCCCTCGTTCGTCACGATCTCTTTGATCTCGTGGTGAGTGTAGGGAGGGGGCGGGAGGGTCGGCACATGATTATTCGACGGCCCGGCACACGACGAAAAACAGTTGTGCGGGTCGAGGAGATCCTCGACCCGCACAACTGTGGTTACTCTCTGTGTCCGAGGGGGGACTTGAACCCCCACGCCCGATAAAGGGCACTAGCACCTCAAGCTAGCGCGTCTGCCATTCCGCCACCCGGACTAGGTGTCTGCCGCCTGGCCGGGGGTGTTCCCCGCGGCGACATGGACAACAATACCAAGCTTTCGGAGCGCCTTTCACCTGCATATCCGTCCGCTGGGCGGCCGTCCCCCGCCACCTGCGGACGACCACTCGGGGCCGCACCCTGCGCGACCGGACGGTCACCGTCAGCGCGGCCGGTTCCCTCGCTCGTGGTACGTCTTCCGGGTCTGCTCGGTGTGGGTCCGCATGGCCTCGATCGCCCGTTGTTCGTCGCGGTCCGCGATCGCCGCGATCAGTTCGCGGTGCTCGACCCAGGACTGCCGGCCGCGCTGCCGCGCCACCGGCGTGTAGTACCAGCGCACCCGTCGGTCGACCTGGGCGGCCAGCTCCGCCAGGACCTTGTTGCCCGCGAGCTCCATGATCTTGGCGTGCAGCCGGGCGTTCATCGCGACCGCGCCGTCCACGTCGTCGGCCGCGACGGCCCGCTCGCCCTCGGCGCACAGTTCCTCAAGGGCAGCGACGGCCGCACTGCCGGCGTGGGCCGCGGCGAGCCGGGCCGCCTCGGCCTCCAGGAGGGAGCGCACGGTGAGGAGCTGGTCGGCCTCCTCCTCCGTCGGTTCGTGCACGAACGCGCCCTGAGCCGGGCGCAGGTCGACCCACCCCTCGGTACTGAGCCGCTGCAACGCCTCGCGCACCGGCTGACGCGAGACCCCGAGATGCCCGGCGAGCTCACTCTCGACCAGATGCTGGCCGGGCTGGAGGGCACGCGTGGTGATCAGTTCGAGGAGCGCCTCGTAGACGCGGTCGCGCAGCGGGCCGGGACGTTCGAGCTTGGGCACCGCACCCTGCGGCAGGCCAGTCGTCGACAACATCACGGCCCCTCCTCGTCAGCATCGTCGCTGCGTGCAGGAGGCAATTATGAATTGGCTTTCGCCTACAGTCTACGGCGCACAAACGCGCCGAAGTCTTGCTGGCCGCAATTCCATCCTGTAGACAATATTTCGTCGACACGATTCGTCGGCGGCGGGACCCTGAGCGGCGGGGAGCGCCCCCTGCGCCGCAAGGGTCCCGCCTCAGTCCTGCACCAACTGCCCCGGCACGGAGGCGACATGGAAGATCTCAACCCCGAAGTCGTCCTGGGAATGGCAGCCCAGGCGCCCGACGGCATCGTGATCATCGACGGCGACGGACTCATCCGGTACTGGAACCAGGGCGCGGAGCGCATCTTCGGGTTCTCGGCGGCCGAGGTGGACGGCCGAAGTCTGGACGTCATCATCCCGGAGAAGCACCGCAAGCGGCACTGGGACGGCTTCCAGGAGGCCATGGACCGCGGCACCAGCAAGTACGGAGAGGCCGATCTGCTGAACGTGCCCGCGCTGGCCGCGGACGGGCGCAGGATCTCCATCGAGTTCAGCGTGGTCATGGTCCCGGCTGCCGACGGCGGCATGTACTGCGGTGCGGTCGTCCGGGACGTGACCGCGCGGCGTGAGCGGGAGCGGGAGTTGATGCGGCGGCGCGCCGAGGCGGCCGTCTGATCCTCCCGACGCGCAGCTGAGTGGGGGCCGTTGCCTTTCGGGCAACGGCCCCCACTCACCTGTCCGTGCCTACACGATGACGCCGCTCTCCTTCAGGCGGCCGATGGTCTCCTCGTCGTAGCCGAGTTCGACCAGGACCTCGGAGCTGTGCTCGCCCAGCAGCGGGGCGCCGGTGATGTCGGGCTTGAAGGAGGAGAACTTCACCGGGCTGCCCACGGTGAGGTAGGTGCCGCGTTCCTTCTGCTCGACCTCGACGACCGTGCCGCTCTTGCGCAGGTCCTCGTCGTAGGCGATCTCCTTCATGCTCATCACGGGGGCGCAGGGCACCTCCCATTCGCGCAGGATGTTCACCGCCTCGTACTTGGTCTTGTCGGCGAGCCACTTCTCGATCTCCGCGAAGATCTCGAAGATGTGCGACTGCCGGGCGCGCGCGGTCGCGTACTCGGGGTCCTCGGCCCACTCGGGGTGGCCGATCACCTCGGCCGTCCGCTTCCAGTTCTGCTCCTGGACGGTGAAGTAGATGTACGCGTTCGGGTCGGTCTCCCAGCCCTTGCACTTGAGCACCCAGCCGGGCTGGCCACCGCCGCCCGCGTTGCCGCCGCGCGGGACGACGTCGGTGAACTCGCCGTTGGGGTACTGGGGGTACTCCTCCAGGTAGCCGACCCGCTCCAGGCGCTGCTGGTCGCGCAGCTTGACGCGGCAGAGGTTGAGGACGGCGTCCTGCATGGAGACGGAGACCTTCTGGCCCTTGCCGGTCTTGTTCCGGTCGATGATCGCGGTGAGGATGCCGATCGCCAGGTGCATCCCGGTGTTGGTGTCGCCGAGGGCGGCGCCGGAGATGGTCGGCGGGCCGTCCCAGAAGCCGGTGGTGGAGGCGGCGCCGCCGGCGCACTGGGCGACGTTCTCGTAGACCTTGAGGTCGTTCCAGGACGACTGGTCGTTGAAGCCCTTCACCGAGCCGAAGATCAGGCGCGGGTTGAGCTCCTGGATGCGCTCCCAGGTGAAGCCCATGCGGTCCAGGGCGCCCGGGGCGAAGTTCTCCACGAGGACGTCGGCGTCCCTGATGAGCTTCTCCAGGACCTCCTTGCCCTCGGCGGTCTTGGTGTTGATGGCGAGGGAGCGCTTGTTGCTGTTGAGCATCGTGAAGTAGAGCGCGTCGAGGTCCTCGATGTCCCTGAGCTGACGGCGCGTCACGTCGCCGCCGTTGGGGCGCTCCACCTTCAGGACGTCGGCGCCGAACCAGGCGAGCATCTGCGTGCAGGCGGGACCGGCCTGGACCCCGGTGAAGTCGATCACCTTGATTCCGGCGAGCGGCTTTTCACTCATGTCTGCTTCCTTTTCGTGAAGTTACGTGGTCACTTCTTGGCCGGCGTGATGTTGCCGACGGTGATGCCCTTGGGGTTGAGGTGCGAGATGTGGCCGCTCTCGGTGCCGGCCGAGGGGTCGATGACGCAGTCGATGAGCGCCGGGCCGCCGGAGGCGAGGGCCTCGGTGAGGGCGGCGGTGACCTCGGCGGGGGTGGTGGCGCGGTAGCCCTTGCCGCCGAACGCCTCGATGAGGAGGTCGTGGCGGGCCGCCGACATGAGCGTGGTGGGCGAGGGCGCGTCGTCGTACGGGTTGGTGTCGTCGCCGCGGTAGACGCCGCCGTTGTTCATGATCACGGTGACGACCGGGAGCCGGTAGCGGCAGATCGTCTCGATCTCGATGCCGCTGAACCCGAAGGCGCTGTCGCCCTCGACGGCCACGACCGGCTGTCCGCTCTCGACGGCGGCGGCGATGGCGTATCCCATGCCGATGCCCATGACGCCCCAGGTGCCGCTGTCGAGGCGGTGGCGCGGTACGTGCATGTCGATGACGTTGCGCGCGATGTCCAGGGCGTTGGCGCCCTCGTTGACGAGGTACGTCTCCGGGCGGGCGTGGATGACGTCGCGTACGGCCTTCAGGGCGCCCATGAACTGCATGGGGTGCGGGTCGGCCGCCAGCCGCTGGGCCATCTTGGCGACGTTCTGCGCGGAACGCGCCCCGAGCTCGTCGCGCCAGGCCGAAGGGGCCTGGATCTGGCCGGGCTTGGTGCGCTCGGCGAGGGCGTCGAGCACCGACTCGATGTCGCCGACGAGCGGCGCGGCGATGGGCTGGTTGCTGTCCATCTCCTTGGGGTCGATGTCGATCTGGACGAACTTGGCGTCCGGGTTCCAGCCCGCCTGGCCGTGACCGAGGAGCCAGTTGAGGCGGGCGCCGATCAGCAGGACGACGTCGGCCTTCTTCAGGGCCAGGGAGCGGGCGGTGGCCGCGGACTGCGGGTGGTCGTCCGGCAGCAGGCCCTTCGCCATCGACATCGGTACGTACGGGATGCCGGTGGACTCGATGAACTCCCGTACCTTGGCGTCCGCTTGGGCGTACGCGGCGCCCTTGCCCAGCACGATCAGCGGGCGCTCGGCGGCGGCCAGCAGCTCGATGGCGCGGTCCACGGCGTCGGGGGCCGGGAGTTGGCGCGGCGCGGGGTCGACGAGGCGGCTCAGGGTCCTCTCGCCCTCCGCCTTCGGCATGATGGCGCCGAGCACCGCGGCGGGAATGTCGAGATAGACACCGCCGGGGCGCCCGGAGATCGCGGTGCGCAGGGCGCGGGCGATACCGCGGCCGATGTCCTCGACGCGGCTGACGCGGTACGCGGCTTTGACGAACGGCTGCGCTGCGGCGAGCTGGTCCATCTCCTCGTAGTCGCCCTGCTTGAGGTCGACGAGGTGGCGCTCGCTGGAACCGGAGATCTGCACCATGGGGAAGCAGTTGGTGGTCGCGTTCGCCAGCGCGACGAGGCCGTTGAGGAAGCCCGGTGCCGACACCGTGAGGGCCACGCCCGGCTTCTTGGTGAGGTAGCCGGCGGCGGCCGCCGCGTGTCCGGCGTTGCTCTCGTGCCGGAAGCCTATGTAGCGGATGCCCTGGGCCTGAGCGAGGCGGGCGAGGTCGGTGATCGGGATGCCGACGACCCCGTAGATGGTGTCGACGTCGTTCATCTTGAGCGCGTCGACGACCAGGTGGTACCCGTCGGTCAGCTGCTCGGTCGGCACGTCGGCTGCTGCCGCGGTCTCCTGTGTCGAGGGGGCGGTCATGGTCCGGGGTCCTCCTTGGGCAGGTCCTGCCGGTGCGGCTACTCCTCTCACCATCCGCAGCGCGTTCGCCCACGTCCAAGACCCATCGGCGACCAGCCGATAAGCAACTTCTATCGAGAGCCGGCACAGGCCCTCACAGCTCCCTTGATAGCCGCCCGTTATCGACCGTTCGGCAGTGCGTATTGGACGGCCACCGGAGGTCGCCGCAGGCTCGCAGAGGACTGTTCCATCGGACCTGGCGCTAGGTAGGGGGTGGGGTCATGGCCGCTGTGGTCGCGGCATCCGTGCGCGGCGCGGACCGGTACCGGCCTCCGACGCTGACGGGCCTGGTCGATCTGCTGGACCGGCAGGTGCGGGAACGTCCGTACGCCCGTGCTCTCGTCGTCGGCGGCGAGCGGGTGCACCTGTCCTACCGTGCCCTCGCCACCCTGGCCGACGACGTGGCCGCCCGGCTCGGCGGGGCCGGGCTGCGGCGCGGTGACGCGGTCGGGGTGCTGTCCGCCAACACGGCCGAATTCGTGGTGGCGTTGTTCGGTGCGGCACGGGCCGGGCTGGTGGTCGCGCCACTGGACCCGGCGCTCCCGATGACACAACTCGCCGCTCGTGTGGCCGCCTTGGGCGCGCGGGGCGTCCTGGCGGGGCCGCCCCTCGACGATGCCCGCCCACAGGTCCCGGTGTGGCCCCTGCGCGTCGGCGTCTCTCGGGCGGGCACGGCGTCGCTCACCCTCGACGTCGGCCCCGCGGCCCATCTGTCGGGAGCCGCCGCCGAGTTGGCGGGCGACGACGCCCTCGTGATGTTCACCGCCGGGACCAGCGCCCGGGCGAAGATGGTCCCGCTGACCCATGCGAACGTCGCGGCGTCCGTGCGGAACATCTGCGACGGCTACGAGTTGGGGCCGGGGGACGCGACGGTGGCGGTGATGCCGTTCTTCCACGGGCACGGGCTGTTCGCGGCGCTGCTGGCCTCGCTGGCGAGCGGCGGCTGTGTGCTGCTGCCCGAGCGGGGGCGGTTCTCCGCGATGACGTTCTGGGACGACATGCGGGCGGTCGCCGCCACATGGTTCACGGCGGTCCCGGCCATGCACGAGATCCTGCTGGACCGGTCGGAGCAGGAGTACCCGGGGCCGCAGGCGCCGCCGCTGAAGTTCGTCCGCAGTTGCAGCGCTCCGCTCAACACCGCCACACAGCGGGCGTTGGAGCGCACGTTCGGCGCGCCCCTGCTGTCCGCGTACGGGCTGACCGAGTCCTCGCACCAGGCGACCAGTGAACCTCTGCCGGGACGTGGGGAGTTGAAGCAGGGCTCGGTCGGCCGGCCGACCGGTGTCGAGGTCCGGGTCGTCGGCCCCGGGGGGACACCCTGCCCCGTGGGGGTGGAGGGCGAGGTGTGGGTGCAGGGGCCCACGGTCGCCCGCGGGTATCTCGGCGACGCGGACGCGACGTCGTACACCTTCGTCGACGGCTGGCTGCGCACCGGGGACCTGGGCAGGCTGGACGCGGACGGGTATCTGTCGCTGACCGGGCGGATCACGAACCTCATCAACCGCGGTGGGGAGAAGATAGCGCCCGAGCATGTGGAGGACGTCCTCGCCGGGTGCCCGGGGGTGGCGGAGGCGGCCGTGTTCGCCGTTCCGGACGCGACGTACGGGCAGCGGGTCGCGGCCGTGGTGGTGGTGCGGGACGGTGAGGGCGTGGACGCGGCGGAGATCCTGCGGTACTGCCGGGACCGGCTCGCCGCGTTCGAGGTGCCCGACCGGCTCGACGTGGTCGACGCGCTGCCGTACACCGCCAAGGGAGGGCTCGACCGGAAGGCCGTACAGGCACGGTACGCGCCGTGAGGGTCAGGGGACGGCGCGCACGAGGTGGTCGGTGGGCAGGGGGCGGGCGAAGACGTCGTCCAGGGCGAGGCCCGTCGCCGCGTTGACGAAGGCGCGGGCGGCGACCGAGCCGGGGGTGCCGGCGTGGATAGCCACCGAGACCTGGGCCCCGGCCTCCGGGTCGACCAGGGGCAGTGCCCGGGTACGGCCGACGACCGGCATCGCGCGCAGCCAGGTGTGCGGAACGATGCTCGCCCAACCGCCGCCGCCCACATGCGCGTAGAGGGAGGCGATCGAGTCCGTCTCGATCTGCGGGGTCACCACGAACCCCTTCTCGGCGAAGACGGTGTCGACGATCTGCCGGATGCGCATGTCGGGTGTCAGCATGGCGAGCGGCAGTTGGGCCGCGTCCGCCCAGGTGACGGTGGCGGACTGGGTGACCGGCTGGTCGTCCGACACCAGCAGCATGTACCGCTCCTGGTACAGGGGGACGACCTGGAGGCCCTCCTGGTCGCCGGGGTCGAAGTGGGCGATCGCCACGTCGAGTTCGAAGTCACGGAGCTGGCGGTGGAGTTCCTTGGTCGACAGCCGGGAGCGGACCTGCACCTTGGCCAGCGGGTGGGCGGCGCAGAACGCGGCGACCGGCAGGGCCAGGGTCGTCGAGGCCGTGGGGTCGGTGCCGAGCCGCAGGGTGCCGGTGATGCCGGACTGGACCGCGGCCACCTCGGCCTTGAAGGCGTCCTGTTCGGCGAGGATCCGTTTGGCCCAGACGACCAGCCGCTCGCCTTCCGGGGTGAGGCCCTGGTAGGTGTGCCCGCGGTTGATGAGGGTGACGTTCAACTCCCGTTCCAGCTTGGCGATCGCCGCCGACAGCGCCGGCTGCGACACGAAGCAGGACTCGGCCGCCCGGGCGAAGTGCCGCTCCCGCGCCACCGCCACGAAGTACTCAAGCTGCCGGAACAGCATGAACGACTCCTCTCTCGCCGGGCGGGCCCGGGGCTGTAGACGGCCGACGCAGATACTGTATGCAGTATCCGTTCGACGTGTACAGCCCCGGGCACGCCGCGGCGCCACCTCAGCGCAGGAGCTCCACCGCGGCGACCACCAGGGGGTCCAGCCCTGCCGCTCCGGCGTCGACGTACCCCTCCAGCCTGGCGCGCATCCGCGGGTCCCAGAACCGGCCGATGTGCCCCGCGATCTCCTCCGCGGCGCGCTCCTCGGGCAGATGCCGGAGGTTCCTGGCGATGTCGTTCGCCATCCGCTGCTCGGACGGCACGGTCACCGACATCTCAGCTCCCCACCGTCGCCAGGCCCACCTGCACGGCGGTCACCTTGTACTCCGGGCAGTTGGTGGCCCAGTCGGAGTTCTCGGTGGTCACGACGTTCGCCCCGGTCACCGGGTGGTGGAAGGTCGTGTAGACGACCCCGGTCGGCATCCGGTCGGAGATCTCGGCCCGCAGGGTGGTCTCACCGACCCGGCTGGCGAGGGTGACCATGTCACCGTTCTTGATCCCCCGGTCCTCCGCGTCATGCGGGTGCAGTTCGAGGATGTCCTCGGGGTGCCAGGCGACATTGCCGGTACGGCGGGTCTGCGCGCCGACGTTGTACTGGCTCAGGATGCGGCCGGTCGTCAGGACCAACGGGAAGCGCCTGGTGCTGCGTTCATTGGTCGGGACGTACGACGTGACCACGAACCTGCCCTTGCCGCGCACGAACTCGTCCACATGCATGATGGGCGTGCCCTCCGGGGCCTCCTCGTTGCAAGGCCACTGCACGCTGCCGAGCTTGTCGAGCAGCTCGAAGGAGACGCCGGTGAACGTCGGGGTGACGGCGGCGATCTCGTCCATGATCTGCCCCGGGTGGTCGTACGCCATCGGGTAGCCCATGGCCGTGGCGATCTCGCCCACGATCTGCCACTCGTGCTTGCCGGTCTTGGGCTTCATCACCGCACGGACGCGGTTGATGCGGCGCTCCGCGTTGGTGAAGGTGCCGTCCTTCTCCAGGAAGGAGGCGCCGGGCAGGAAGACGTGCGCGAACTTGGCGGTCTCGTTGAGGAACAGATCCTGGACGACGACCAGTTCCATGGCTTCGAGAGCGGCGGTGACGTGCTTCAGGTTGGGATCGGACTGCGCGATGTCCTCGCCGTGCACGAACAGGCCGCGGAAGGTGCCGTCGATGGCCGCGTCGAACATGTTGGGGATGCGAAGTCCCGGTTCGGCGAGGAGGGTTCCGCCCCAGAGGTTCTCGAACACGGTGCGCACCGCGTCGTCCGAGACGTGGCGGTAGCCGGGGAGTTCGTGCGGGAAGGAGCCCATGTCGCAGGAGCCCTGGACGTTGTTCTGGCCACGCAGCGGGTTCACGCCGACACCGTCACGGCCGATGTTTCCGCACGCCATCGCGAGGTTGGCCATCCCCATGACCATGGTCGAGCCCTGGCTGTGCTCGGTGACACCGAGGCCGTAGTAGATGGCGCCGTTGGGCGCGGAGGCGTACAGCCGGGCGGCGGCACGGAGTTCGGCGGCGGGTACGCCGGTGATCTCCTCGACCGCCTCCGGGCTGTTCTCGGGCCGGGCGACGAACTCCGCCCAGTCGTCGAAGCCTTCACAGCGCGCGGCCACGAAGTCCCGGTCGACCAGGTCCTCGGTCACGACGACGTGGGCCATGGCGTTGACCACGGCCACGTTGGTGCTGGGCCGCAGCTGGAGGTGGTACTGAGCCTCGATGTGGGGCGAGCGGACCAGGTCGATGCGGCGCGGGTCGACCACGATGAGCTGGGCCCCCTCGCGCAGCCGGCGCTTCATCCGGGAGGCGAACACCGGGTGCCCGTCCGTGGGGTTGGCGCCGATGACCACGATGACGTCGGCCTGCGCGACCGAGCGGAAGTCCTGGGTGCCCGCGGACTCCCCGAAGGTCTGCTTGAGGCCGTAGCCCGTCGGGGAGTGGCAGACGCGGGCGCAGGTGTCGACGTTGTTGTTGCCGAAGGCCGCGCGGACCATCTTCTGGACGACGTACACCTCCTCGTTGGTGCAGCGGGAGGAGGTGATGGCGCCGACCGCGCCCGAGCCGTGCCGGTCCTGGATCTCGCGCATCCGCCGCGCGACCGTGCCGATCGCCTCGTCCCACTCGACCTCGCGCCAGGGGTCGGTGATCCGGTCGCGGACCATGGGCTTGAGCTGACGGTCGGCGTGGGTGGCATACCCGAAGGCGAAGCGGCCCTTCACACAGGAGTGGCCCTCGTTGGCGCCGCCGTCCTTGTACGGGACCATGCGCACGAGTTCGTCGCCGCGCAGCTCGGCCTTGAAGGAGCAGCCGACGCCGCAGTAGGCACAGGTGGTGACAACGGACCTGGTGGGCATGCCGAGTTCGACGACCGAGCGCTCCTGGAGCGTGGACGTCGGGCAGGCCTGGACGCAGGCGCCGCAGGAGACGCACTCGGAGTCCATGAAGGACTCCCCCGCGCCGGGCGAGACCTTGCTGTCGAAGCCGCGGCCCTCGATGGTGAGCGCGAAGGTGCCCTGGACCTCGCCGCAGGCGCGGACGCAGCGGGAGCAGGCGATGCACTTCGACGGGTCGAAGTCGAAGTAGGGGTTGGAGGTGTCCTTCTCGGCGTCGAGGTGGTTGGCGCCCTCGTAGCCGTAGCGGACCTGCCGGAGGCCCACCACGCCCGCCATGTCCTGGAGTTCGCAGTCGCCGTTGGCGGGGCAGGTCAGGCAGTCGAGGGGATGGTCGGAGATGTAGAGCTCCATGACGCCCTGGCGGAGCTTCTCCACCTTCGGCGTCTGGGTGCTGACCTTCATGCCGTCCGCGCAGGGGGTGGTGCAGGAGGCCGGGGTGCCGCGGCGGCCGTCGATCTCGACCACGCACAGACGGCAGGAGCCGAAGGCCTCCAGGCTGTCGGTGGCGCACAACTTGGGTATGTCGACGCCGGCTTCCGCCGCCGCCCGCATCACCGAGGTGCCCTCGGGCACCGTCACCGGCAGGCCGTCGATCTCGACGGAGACCGTGGCCGGGCCCGGTCGCTCCGGTGTTCCGAAGTCGGGTTCCTTGAGGAGCGTCATACCGTGCCCTCCGTCCTCGTGTTCACGGGGTGGATGTCCAGGAGTTCGCGCCCGCCGAGGAAGTCGTCGGGGAAGTGCGCGAGGGCGCTGCGCACGGGCATCGGGGTCAACCCGCCCATCGCGCACAGCGAGCCGTCGGTCATCAGGTCGCAGAGATCTTCGAGCAGCGCGAGGTTCTCGTCGCGGTGCGTTCCGGCGACGATCTTGTCGATCACCTCGACCCCGCGTACGGCCCCCACCCGGCAGGGGGTGCACTTGCCGCAGGACTCCTCCGCGCAGAACTCCATCGCGAAGCGGGCCTGCGCCGCCATGTCCACGGTGTCGTCGAAGACGACGACCCCGCCGTGCCCGAGCATCGCGCCCGCCTCGGCGAACGCCTCGTAGTCCATGGGCAGGTCGAACTGCGACTCCGGCAGATACGCGCCGAGCGGCCCGCCGACCTGGACGGTCCGCACGGGGCGTCCGGTGCGGGTGCCGCCGCCGTAGTCCTCGATCAGCTCGCGCAGGGTGATGCCGAAGGCGGTCTCCACGATGCCGCCACGGGCGATGTTCCCGCCGAGCTGGAAGACCTGGGTGCCGCGGGAGCGGCCGACGCCGAGGTCCTGGTAGGCCTTCGGGCCGTCGGCGAGGACCACCGGCACGGTGGTGAGGGTCAGGACGTTGTTCACCACCGTCGGTCTGCCGAACAGGCCCTCGATCGCCGGGATCGGCGGCTTCGCGCGCACCATGCCGCGCTTGCCCTCCAGGCTCTCCAGCATGGAGGTCTCCTCGCCGCAGATGTACGCGCCGGCGCCGACGCGGACATGCAGGTCGAAGTCGAGTGGCGAGCCCAGGATGCCCTGCCCCAACCAGCCCTGCTCGCGGGCGAGTTCGATGGCCTCGCGCATCGTGGCGATGGCGTCCGGGTACTCCGAGCGGATGTAGAGGTAGCCCTCGCTCGCGCCGACCGCGTGGGCGGCGATGGTCATGCCCTCGATGAGCAGGAACGGGTCGCCCTCCATGACCATGCGGTCGGCGAAGGTCCCGCTGTCGCCCTCGTCGGCGTTGCAGCACACGAACTTCAGCTCGTCGGCGCAGTCCAGCACCGTCTTCCACTTGACACCGGCCGGGAATCCGGCGCCGCCGCGGCCTCGCAGCCCCGACTCGGTGACGGCGGCGACGACATCGGCGGGGGCCATGTCGAGGGCGGCGCGGAGTCCCTTGAGGCCGCCGTGTGCGACGTAGTCCTGCGGGGAGAGAGGGTCGGTGACACCGACTCTGGCGAAGGTGACCCTCGTCTGCCGTGCCAGCCAGGGGAGTTCGTCGACGAGGCCGAGCCGCAGCGGGTGCTCCGCGCCGTCGAGCAGGCCGGCGGCGAGGAGTCCGTCGACGTCCTCGGGGGCCACGGGGCCGTAGCCGACGCGGCCCTGTGGGGTGACCACCTCGATCATCGGCTCCAGCCACAGCATGCCGCGCGATCCGTTGCGTACGACGTCGATCGCGAAGTCCCCGCGAGCGGCGGCGCGTTGGAGCGCGGCGGCCACGTCGTCCGCGCCCACGGAGCGGGCCGCCGAGTCACGGGGGACGTAGACCGTCGCGGCGGAGTGGAAAGCGTTGTTCATGATCAGACCGTCCCGTCGAGGATCGCGCCCAGGCGGGCCGGGCCCACTCGTCCGTACAGCCGTCCGTTCGCCTCCACGGACGGTCCCAGCGCGCAGTTGCCCAGACAGAAGACCTGCTCGACGGTGACCGAGCCGTCGGCCGCGGTCTCTCCCAGGGGCAGTCCGGCTGCGCGCGCGTAGTTCACCAGGCGGTCGGCGCCCAGGGCTTGGCAGGCCTCCGCGCGACAGATGCGCACGGTGGTGCGGCCCGCCGGTTCGCGGCGGAAGTCGTGGTAGAAGGTCACCACTCCGTGGACGTCCGCCCGGGAGAGGTTCAGCTCGTCGGCCAGTACCGGGATCGCCTCCTGCGGCACATGGCCCAACTCGGCCTGTACGGCGTGCAGTACGGGGAGCAGCGCGCCGCGTTGTCCCCGGTGGTCGGCCACCACCCTCCGGACCACGCTCTCGACCGTCACATCGCTCCCGCTGGTCGTCATGATCGCTTCGCCTTCCGTGACACGGGTCCCCGGCGAGGGTTGAAGGAGACTGAGACACTACCCCATACAGACTTCTGTATACAGGCGACAGTCGCGGAGAACCGTCCCTCGGAGACCTCGCGGGCCCCCAATCCACAGGTCACGCCATGTTGCATACCAAAACCTGTATTCTGAGGCCGCCGTCGGCCCTTCCCGGCGGCCGATCCTCTCGGCGGCAGAACAGGACAACCATGCGCGAGGCACTCACAGCCGCTGCGACCCGGCGCGTCGCCCGCCCGGCACCCCTGCGCCAGGCCGTGTACGACGCCCTGACCGAGCTGATCGTCAACGGGTCGCTCAAGCCCGGCCAGCATCTGGTCGAGGCCGAACTCGCCGAGCACCTCGGGGTCAGCCGCCAGCCGGTCCGCGAGGCCCTCCAGCGGCTCCAGACGGCCGGCTGGGTCGACCTGCGGCCCGCCCAGGGCGCCTTCGTGCACTCCCCCACCGAGGAGGAGGCCGCCCAGCTCCTCGGCGTCCGCGCGGTCCTGGAGACCTACTCGGCGCAACTCGCCGCGCAGAACGCGAAGCCCGAGGACGTCGAGCGTCTCTGGGAGCTCCACCAGGACGGCGTCGACGCGCTCTCCGAGGGTGACGTCGAGCGGCTGGTCGCCGCCAACACGGCCCTGCACTCCTTCGTCACCTCCGTGGCCGCCAACGACGTACTGGCGGAAATGCTCGGACAGGTGGGCCAGAAGGTGCGCTGGTACTACACCCCCATCGCCAAGCCCCGCGGCAAGGAGGCCTGGAACGAGCACGCTCAGCTCATCAAGGCCGTCTCCAAGGGAGACGCGGACCGGGCGGGCGAGGTGATGCGCAAGCACGCCGAGCGCACGGCCGACTTCTACCGCAGGCAGTTCGCCGCCAAGGCGGGACGGGACTGACCCAACTCGGGCGTTTGCCATGGGGGTTCAGGACGGAGCCAAGAAGGCGGCGGGTCGGGACGCGCTGACCCCGACGGCCTGTGGGGCCTGAACTCCGTTACTCCCGGCGGCGCGTAGCTCGCGCAACCACGGCAGGACCGTATGCCGCACGATGTCGAGCCCGGCGCCGTCCGCACCGAGCATCGCGTCGGCAGGGACGAGGACCGGGTCGGCGAACACCGTGGACGTCCCGCTCCCGCACGGACCCGTGCCTCCCGGCCGGGCCGGCACGAACAGGTCCGGGGCGTGCGCCGGAACCCCCCACAGCGTGAGCCCGTCGAGCGCGGCGAGCGGACGGGAGGACCAGACGTAGCTGTCGGCCTCCCCGGCGGCCACCACCTGATGCTTACGGGCCCGCAGCGCGACGACACCACCGGAGCGGACGGCGCTGGAGTGCGGCGCGAGCAGGCCGTCCTCCCCGAGCGCTTCCGTCTCCGCGAGGGCGAGGCTGCTCAGATGACGCCCCGCCGCGATCTCCGTGCGCACCCAGGGGCCGCCGTACGCCTCGATGACCGCGACCGCCGCGTAGTGGGACCGGAGGACAGCCGCCGTGGCCGGGCAGACGCGCGCGGTACGGGCCACCACGTCCACGGCCTCCGGCAACCCCTGTCCCCCGCCGCCGTACGCGGTGGAGACGGTGAGCCCCAGCAGCCCGGCGTGCCCGAGGGCCGTCACCGCGGCGCGGGGGAACCGGCCCCGCACACCGGTCAGTTCGGCGGCGGGAGCGACGACGCTGGTCAGGATGTCTGGGAGAGCGGTGCGGTACGACACGGGGCGACCCCCTCGCAAGTGGCTGTTGGACCACTGTGGACACTGTCGATCGATGATTGCATACAGTATTCTGCATCCGTGTTCCGGCGCCAGAGGTCGGGACGGGGAAATTCCTTGTCACTTCCACGAGGGAAAGAGGGCCCATGCCAGCCACACCCGCCGTGACAGCCCGCGGCCCGATCACGCGACCCGTACCGCTCCGCCAGGCCGTCTACGACGCCCTCACCGAGCTGATCATCAACGGCTCCCTCAAGCCCGGCCAACACCTCGTCGAGGCAGATCTCGCCGAGGAGCTCGGCGTCAGCCGCCAGCCGATCCGCGAGGCGCTGCAACGGCTCCACACCGCCGGCTGGGTCGACCTGCGCCCCTCCCAGGGCGCCTTCGTGCACTCCCCCACGACCGAGGAGTGCTCCCAACTCCTCAGCGTCCGCGCCCTGTTGGAGACGCGCTCGGCGCGTGACGCCGCCCGGCACGCCACTCCGCCGGACGTGGCCCGGCTGTGGGAGCTCCAGCGGGCGGGCGTCACCGCCCTCGCGACCGGTGACGCCCGGGCGATCGTGGAAGCCAACGCCGACCTCCACGGCCACATCACGCTCCTGTCCCGCAACGCGGTCCTCGCCGAGCTGATCCCGCAGGTCGACCGTCGCGTCCGCTGGTACTACATGCCGATCGCCAAGCCCCGCGGCCAGGACGCCTGGAACGAACACGCCCTGATCATCGACGCGATCGCCCACGGCGACCCCGACCTGGCCGAGGAACTCATGCGCCGGCACACCCGGAACACGACCGACTTCTACTGCGAGCAGATCGCGGCGGTGACGGGGTCAGCGGACCTCCGGGGCGATCTCCCGTAGCAGCCCCGTCCGCACGTCGAAGACGAAGCCGCGCACGTCGTCGGTGTGCAGCAGGAACGGGTTGGTGCGCACCCGCTGCATGGACTGGCGTACGTCCTGC
>NZ_KQ948428.1:0-757 GCF_001514065.1 Streptomyces antibioticus
CAAGGCGTATGAGGTGGTGGCGCAGGCGATGGGCGGGTCGATGGCGACGACCGGGGATGCGGACGGGCCGCCGATGGCGACGGGTGCGCAGATCGGGGATTCCGGTACCGGTGTCCACGCCGTGGCCGGGATTTTGGCGGCGTTGTTGCAGCGGGAGCGCACGGGGCGGGGTCAGCGGGTGAACGTGGCGATGCAGCATGCGGTGCTGAACCTGTGCCGGGTCAAGCTGCGGGACCAGCAGCGTCTGGCGCACGGTCCGCTGGCGGAGTACCCGAATGACGACTTCGGTGACGAGGTGCCGCGCTCGGGTAACGCCTCGGGCGGGGGTCAGCCGGGGTGGGCGGTCAGGTGTGCGCCGGGCGGGCCGAACGACTACGTGTACGTCATCGTCCAGCCCGTCGGCTGGAGGCCCATCGCCAAGCTGATCGGCCGGCCGGAACTGGCCGATGATCCCGAGTGGGCCACCCCGCAGGCGCGGCTTGCGAAGCTGGCGAAGATGTTCCAGCTGATCGAGGAATGGACCAGCACGCTGCCCAAGTGGCAGGTCCTGGAGGAGCTGAACGCGCACAGCATTCCGTGCGGGCCGATCCTGTCCACCAGGGAGATCATCGAGGACGCCTCACTCGCCGCGAACGACATGATCGTCACCGTCGAGCATCCCGAACGCGGCACCTACACCACCGTGGGCAACCCCCTCAAACTCTCCGACTCACCCACCCGCATCACCCCCTCACCCCTCCTCGGCCAACACAACGAA
>NZ_KQ948428.1:1304-189499 GCF_001514065.1 Streptomyces antibioticus
GGAGATCTACATAGGTGAACTCGGTCTGGGTGACGAGGAATTGCGCCTGCTGAAGACGGGCGGGGTGATCTGACGTGACGTGAGTGAGCGAGGGGCCGACCGACGGTGCGCGTCGGCGAGGCCCCGGGATCCGTGTGCGCACGAAAGGCATTTGGACAGGGGGCGCTGGCCAGATCTTTCGACGCAAGGAGTGCTTGACCAAGATGACAACCATCGACTATTCGACGTCCGTCCCGTATCGGGAGGTGACGGACCGCAATGGCCGCGTGTACCGCATCGGGGAGACCGATGTGGACATCATGGGCCGCAGGCGCAGGTGGATGGTCATCCTGCCGTGGGTGGGCATGATGGGCATCAGCTCCGCCGAGTACGCGTTCACGTCGGCGGAGGACACCCTCCACGACGCTCACCTGTGGAGCAGCGGGCACATCTTCTGGCTGATGGGTGTCTGGGTGTTCTTCCAGGCGGCCGTGGCCTTCCCCGCCGGGCAGCTGCGGGAGAGCGGCAAACTCCCCGCTCGTACGGCGATGATGCTCGGCGCCGTCGGCACGATGCTCGGCTATCTCTCGCTGGCGTTCGCGCCGAACGTGCTCGTGGCCTACTTCGGCTTCGGCATGTGCAGCGGTATCGGCGCCGGTCTCGTCTACGCCACCTGCGTGAACATGGTCGGCAAGTGGTATCCGGAGCGCAAGGGCGGCAAGACCGGCTTCGTCAACGGCGGTTTCGCCTACGGCTCGGTGCCCTTCGTCTTCCTGTTCACCTCGTACATGGACCTCGGCAACTACCAGACCGTGCTCGCCTGCGTGGGCGTCGGACTGTGCCTGGTGGTGGCGTCGGCCGGCTGGTTCTTCAAGGACCCGCCGAAGAACTGGTGGCCCGCGCACGTCGACCCGCTGAAGGTCACCGACGACCCGAAGATCCGCCGGGCGCTGGAGAAGAACCCGCCGTCCCCCAAGCAGTACACCCCGAAGGAGGCCTCTCGTCAGCCTGTTCTGTGGATGATGTGGTTCTGCCTGCTGTGCACGGCCGGCATCAACATCTTCGGTATCGCCTTCCAGGTGCCGTTCGGCAAGGACATGGGCTTCGCGGGCGGGATCGTCGCCACCGCCATGTCGCTGAAGGCGATCGTCAACGGCACCGGCCGTGGCGTCATCGGCTGGATCTCCGACCGCTACGGGCGCCGCAACACGCTGATCATCGTGTGTCTGGTGCTGGGCACCGCCCAGTTCGGTGTGCTGGTCTCGGGCCAGATGGGCAGCATGCCGTTCTTCCTGTTCTGCTCCATGGTCTCCGGCTTCGGCGGCGGCGCGATCTTCCCGCTGTTCGCGGCCATGACGGCGGACTACTTCGGTGAGAACAACAACGCCTCGAACTACGGCATGGTCTACAGCTCGAAGCTCATCTCCGGTCTCGTGGGCTCCGGAATGGGTGCGGTAGTCGTCGACGCCTGGGACTACGAGGGCGCGTTCGTGCTGGCCGGCAGCATCGGCCTGGCCTCCGCCGTGCTCGCCGTGTTCCTGAAGGCGCCCGGCACGCCGAGGACCAGCCGCGGTATCGCTCCCAACCCCCAGCCGCTCGGCGAGGAAATGGCCTGACCCGCATCGTCTGAAACGAATGGCCTGACACGGAGGAATTGCCCAGCAATGACGGCGGACCCCATCGCATCGAACGACTCGACCACCTCCCCCGACGCCGCACACCGTCCCTACCGAGAAGTGACCGACGCACACGGCCGTGTCTTCCGCGTCGGTGAGACCGACCGGGACATCCTCGGTCACTCCCGCAAGCTCATGGTCTATCTGCCGTGGATCGCCATGATGGCCATCAGCGTCTTCGAGTACGCGTACGGCTCGGCGGAGGACACCCTGTCCCACGCCCACGGCTGGACGCAGAGCAACACCTTCTGGATCCTCAGCGTCTGGATCTTCTTCCAGGCCGGCGTCGCCTTCCCGGCGGGCTGGCTGCGGGAGAAGGGCCTGCTGACGGCTCGCAAGGCCATGTACGTCGGTTCGGGACTGTGTCTGGTCGGGTTCCTCGCCCTGTCGCACCTGAGCAACGTCTGGCTGGCGATCCTGGGCTTCGGCGTCGTCGGGGGGATCGGCGCCGGGCTCGTCTACGCGACCTGCATCAACATGGTCGGCAAGTGGTTCCCCGAACGCCGGGGAGCGAGGACGGGGTTCGTCAACGGCGGCTTCGCGTACGGGTCGCTGCCGTTCATCTTCATCTTCAACTACGGCTTCGACACCGCGAACTACCACCGGGTCCTGGACCTGATCGGCTGCTACATCATGATCGTGGTCTTCGGAAGCGCCTTCTTCTTCAAGGACCCGCCGAAGAACTGGTGGCCCGCGGACATCGACCCGCTGACGTACGCGGGCAACGGGAAGAACGGGACGAGTCTCGCCAAGAACCCTCCGGCGACACGGCAGTACACGCCCAAGGAGGCCATCAGGACCGGCATCCTCCCCCTGATGTGGGTCCTCATCGTGATGACCGCGGGAGTGTCGATCTTCGGCATCTCCTTCCAGGTCGACTACGCGAAGGAGGTGGGCTTCGGCCCGCTGGTGGCGGCGTCCTCGATGGGGGTCATGGCGGTCATCAACGGCATCGGCCGCGGTGTCGTGGGCTGGCTGTCGGACAAGTGGGGCCGCAAGCAGGCCCTGGTGTTCGTGATCGTCGTGCTGGGCCTGGCCCAGTTCGGCGTGATCTGGGCCGGCGACATCAAGAGCGAGTCGCTGTTCCTGTTCTTCGCGTTCCTCTCCGGCTTCGGCGGCGGCGCCTTCTATCCGCTCTTCGCGGCGCTGACGCCGGACTACTTCGGGGAGAACTTCAACGCCACCAACTACGGCCTGGTGTACAGCGGCAAGCTGATCAGCGGCCTGTTCGGCGGCGGCCTCGGCTCCATGGTCGTCGCGGCCTGGGGCTACGACGGGGCGTACGCCCTGGCCGGCGCCGTCTCCATGGTGGCGGCGGTGCTCGCCCTGCTGCTGCGGCAGCCGGGCCGGGGCACAGCGGTTTCCCGGTCCCCGCAGCCACATCCGACGAGCTGACGGCGACGCCGAAGGCTAAGCCAGGTCCTCCCGGACTACGGGGGGACCTGGCTGAGGCCACGACGACGGTTGCGTGACGCAAGTGGATTCAGGACGTATGCATATCGCCCGTGTCCTTCGCGATTGCCGCGAAGAGATCAGCCGCGTGCGCCAGCAGCATGCGCTGATCGCCTGTCTCGATGAGCGGATCATTGCCGAGGGAGGCAACCCGGCGAGCGAACTCCGCACGCGCGGCCAGACCTTCCGGCGTGAGGGCGGTCCCGAACGCGGCGTTGCGGGCCAATGCCAGGCTGCCCCGGTGATCCGTGGTGCGCTGCCGAGGGCGGGGAAGACCGCCGTTCGGCTCCTGGGATGCGGCGCAGAACGTTGTCGGAAGGATCACCGAAAGGTAGTGGAACACCGTGTGCAGGTCCAGGTACTGCGGGCCGTCCGGAATGCCCTTGCCCAGGATGCGCAAAAGACTGCCCGTGAAACCGGTATGCCGGTCTGTCAGTTCGTAAAGTGCGGGGGTGGTCTTGCCCGTCGCGCACAGGACATGGACGTCACCGACGCTCGGATCGTCCAGGGCCCGACTGGCGAAGCAGCAGTCGAGCACGGCGACCGGCTGCTTGGCCCTCAAGTAGTGCAGACGACTGAAAACGGAGCTGATCGGCAACCCCGTACGGACCGCCTCACTCCGCTCGTCTATCGATCCGGCGAGGGCGAGGAACAGTTCGGTACGGCCACTCCCGTCACCGGCGAGCGACGCCTGCATGCCGTGCCCCACGTAGTAGAAGAGGACGACGTCCGGCTTCTCACCCGCGATGCGGTCGAGCGCACCGAGGACCTCCTCTGTGCTCTTGGGGTTGCCGACAGACAGGACGTGTTCCTCGGCGAACAGCCCCTGGGGGCCGGTCAGCGCCCGTGCGAGGTCCTCGATGCTGGACGCTGCCTGGGGGATCGCGGGCAGGTTACTCGGGTGCACCTGCTCGGACGTGCCCACCAGGACCGCCCAGGAGTTTTCCCGGTCGATCGGACGCGTAGGCCATGACAGGCTCATCCCATTCCCCTCACACCCCGCAGTCCCGCAAGATCTTCTCCTTGACCCGCGGAACATCCGCCTCGGACCGAGCCGTACCGCTGATCTCGACGCCGTTGGGGCATGTGATCCTTACAGCTACGCTTCGTGTCTTCACCCGCTGCAGCAACCAGTTGCAGTAGGCGGTCAGAGCGGCGGCCAACACCGGCCCCGATTCGGCGAGCACGCGTACTGCCTCGTCAACGGCGCCCTGTCGCCCATCAGAGGGCGGCCGGGAGATTCTGTCGATGTCCGCGCGAGCCAAGTTTTCAGTGTCCCGGAACCACGCCGTCAGGCTCTGCGCATTGTCCGCGACCGTTTGCTCGTCCCCGTCGAAGCCAAAGATCATTTCAGACAACGTGACCCCTTGCAGTCGGCAGAATCGTGACTCGCTCGCGTGGCGCCTTCCCGCACCGACCCTCCGGCCCACCACTCAAGTGCGGTGAGTACAGGTCGAGTTGATCCCAATCACACCAAACATGACGGATCTCCGAGAGTAGCCCGTCTGTGAAAGGTTGACCATACGACGACACTGGGCTCACTGACGTGAAGGGCCGAGCGGCCCGACGCCGGCCGCACCGAAGTGCGGCGGGAGTCGGCCGTCTCCTGTCAGCAGCCCTTGTCGCGCAGTGAGTGCAGATACGCGCTCGAACGGCGCGCGAAAGTGAAGGACTCGGTCGGGTTGTCGTGCTCAGCCTGCCAGTGATGGGCCAACCGCTCGCCGCGCAGCCGGGTCACGGCGGAGATGAAGCGCTGGTAGTCGATGTCGCCGTCGCCGACGTCGGTCATGCGGTAGCCGTAGGTGTCGGCCGGATCGCTGACGCCGTCCTTGACGTGGAACAGCGGGTAGCGGTGCGGCTGCTTGAGGACGTAGTCCAGCGGCTCGAAGGGGGCCGGGCTGCCGTCGGGGCGCTTGGAGAAGCGGAACTGGCCCGAGTAGGCCCAGAAGATGTCCATCTCCAGGAACACCAGGTCCGGGTCGGTCTCCGCGAGCAGCACGTCGTAGAGGCGGACCTTGGGGTTGTCGGTGGCGAAGGAGAACTCCTCGGAGTGGTTGTGCTGGTAGAACTTCATGCCGCGCGCCCTGGCCGCCGCACCGTAGGTGTTGAACTCCTCCGCCGCCCGCTTCCAGGCGTCCACGGTCGAGCCGTAGCGGAACGGGCCGGAGGCGGTGCCTATGTGCTTGAGGCCGAGGGCCTGGGCGTCGTCGAGGACCTTGGTGAGGTTCTGGGCGAAGGTGTAGGCGTTCGAGTCGTCGGAGTAATAGCCGACGTGGCTGCCGATCGGGTTCAGACCGTGGTTCCTGGCCAGCCGCTTCAGCTGGGCGAGGGTGATCGGGCCCGCCGAGCCCTGGGTGTATCCGGCGAACTCGACCTCGTCGTAGCCGTACTTCTCGAGCTCGGCGAAGACGGGGGCGAAGCCGAGGGTGGAGACCTTGTCGCGGAGGCTGTAGAGCTGGATGCCGAGCCGGCCGGGCGGCAGGACGGGACGGCCACGGCCGGACGCGGCGGACGCGGACGCGGTGGAGGCGGCGGTCGCCGGAGCCGCTGCGGCGCCGAGCAGGGCGGCGGCGGTGGCGCCCGCGGCCACGCCGAGCATGCCGCGTCTGCTGAGGCGGTGGCTGAGCTCGGGGTCGGGCTGGGACATGCGGCTCATGTCTGGGTCTCCTCGGGGTCGGAGGGCGTTGTCAGTGGCGGGTGCTTCACTGGTGACCAGTCAGGAAATTCCGGCCAGTCGCAGCAGGAGTGACTTCACGTCGGTGGCCGCGACGCGGTCTTCGACAGCTCGGGGGGTGGAGCAGATGAGGAGCGGACCTTCGTCGTCGCTCGCCGGAAGGCGGCCGTGGCTGCCGCGAATAGGCGAGGGGTCCAGGGGCACGACCGCCATGCGGTAGCGCAGGCCGAGTTTCTTGCGGGCCAGTGCGCCGGCCGCCTTGACCTTGACGTACGGGTCGAGCGGATCCATGAAGAGTTCGACCGGGTCGTAGCCGGGTTTGCGGTGGATCTCGACGAGTCGCGCGAAGTCGGGCGCGCGGTCGTCGTCGAGCCAGTAGTAGTACGTGAACCAGGCGTCCGGCTCCGCGACGGCGACGAGCTCGCCCGCGCGCGGGTGGTCGAGGTGGTGGGTCTTCTTGCCCTCGTCGTCGAGGAGTTGCTCGATGCCGGGGAGGCCGGCGAGGGCGGCCCGGGTCGCCTCCAGGTCTTCGGCTCGTCGTACGTAGATGTGGGCGATCTGGTGGTCGGCGACCGCGAAGGCCCGGGAGGCCATCGGGTCCAGGTACTCCATGCCGTCCTGGGTGTGGACTTCGAGCAGTCCGGCGCGGCGCAGGGCGCGGTTGATGTCTACGGGTCGGTCCGCGCGCGTGATGCCGTACTCGGACAGGGCGACGACGGTACGGCCCTCCGCGCGGGCGTCGTCCAGGAGCGGGGCCATGGCCCGGTCCAGGTCGGCGGCCGCCTTCAGGGAGCGTGGGTCGTCGGGGCCGAAGCGCTGGAGGTCGTAGTCGAGGTGCGGGAGGTAGCAGAGGGTCAGGTCGGGGTGGCGGGTGGCCATGATGTGGCGGGTCGCGTCGATGATCCACTGGCTGGAGACCAGGTCGGCGCCGGGTCCCCAGAAGTGGAAGAGGGGGAAGGTGCCGAGTTTCTCGGTGAGTTCGTCGTGCAGGGCCGGGGGCCGGGTGTAGCAGTCGGGTTCCTTGCGGCCGTCGGAGTAGTAGATCGGCCGGGGGGTGACGGTGATGTCGGTGTCGGCGCCCATGGCGTACCACCAGCAGATGTTGGCGACGGTGTAGCCGGGGTGGGCGCGGCGGGCGGCGTCCCAGAGCTTGTCGCCGGTGACCAGTCCGTTGTGCTGACGCCACAGGAGTACGTCGCCGAGGTCGCGGAAGTACCAGCCGTTGCCGACGATGCCGTGCTCGGCGGGGTGGGTGCCGGTGAGGAAGGTGGACTGGGCGGCGCAGGTGACGGCGGGCAGGACGGTGCCGAGGGCGGCGTGGGAGCCGGCCTGGGCGAGCCGTTTGAGGTGGGGCATGTGGTCGAGGAGGCGGGGGGTGAGGCCTACGACGTCCAGGACGAGGAGGGGGGTGGGAGCCGGGGCGGTCCGGTCGGTGCTCCGGGTGCTCATGGCAGCTCCTTCAGGCCGAGGCCGGTCAACAGGTCGCGGGCGAGGGTGAGTTCGGCGGCGATGCCGTCGGCGAGCTGGGTGCGGGCGCGGGGGCGCAGCTCGGGCGGGAGGGCCTGCCAGGTGTAGGTCTCGACCTCCAGGTGGCGGGTGAGCGGGTGCGGGCCGCCCACCAGCCGGGTCAGCGTGTCCTTCAGGACGGGGAGGGTGGAGGTGAGGGGCGCGGCGGGGGCCGCGTGCAGGGGGACGTGGAAGTGGGCGCGCCAGGGTGCGCCGTCGGGGAGTGCCTCGCCGGCGAGGGCTTCGCCGAGGTCGTCGGTGCCGCGCAGGCCGGCGGCGGTGGCCGTGCGGGTCTGGTGCAGGAAGCGGGGTTCGTCGAAGGCGGCGAGGGCGGTGCGGACCTCGGGGAGATGGGGGTGCTCGGCGTGCAGGGCGGCCGACAGCTGGGACTTGACGATGGTGACGCCGGCGGCGGTGAGGGCGTCGACGGCGGTGTGCGGGTCCTCGAAGGAGGTGGCGAGGTGGCAGGTGTCGACGCAGATGCCGATGCGGGGGTGGGCGATCGCGGTGAGCGGGGCGAGGGCGTCGCGGGTGGTCTCGACGACGCAGCCGGGTTCGGGTTCGAGGCCGACGCGGAGGGAGCGGCCGGTCAACTCCTGGAGTGCGTCGAGGCGTTCGGCGAGGGTGCGCAGGGCCTTCTCGGTGCGGCCGGCGTCGTGGGAGGTGCGCCAGGCGAGCGGCAGGGTGGAGATGCTGCCCTCGGTGACGTCGTCGGGGAGGAGTCCGGCGAGGACCCGGGCGAGGGCGGTGGTGTGCTCCAGGCGTTCGGGGTCGGCCCAGTCCGGTTTGTAGACGCGGTACTTGACCTCCCCGGCGCCGAACCCTTCGTAGGGGAAGCCGTTGAGGGTGACGACCTCCAAGCCGCGCCGGTCGAGTGCGGCGCGCAGGGTGCGCAGGGCGGCCGGGTCGGAGTCGAGGGTGCGGGCGGCGTCGGCGGCCAGCCACAGCCCGATGCCGAGCCGGTCGCGGCCGAGGCGGCGGCGGACCGGTTCGCAGTGGTCGCGGAGCTGGGTGAGGACGCCGTCGAGGGTCTCGGCGGGGTGGACGTTGGTGCAGTAGGCGAGATGGACGGTGGAGCCGTCGGGGTGGCGGAAGCGCATGCCCTACTCGCCCCCGCGCAGGATGGAGTTGCCCTCGTGGGTGGCGCCGGTGGCCAGGGTGCCCTCGGGGTCGAGGGCGAGGCGGCCGCTGATCCCGTAGAAGGCGACGGGGTTGCGCCACAGCACCTGGTCGACGTCGTCCTCGGTGAAGCCGTTCGCGAGCATGGCGTCGCCGACCCGGCGGGTCTTGAGCGGATCGCTTCTCCCCCAGTCGGCGGCGGAGTTCACGAGCACCTTCTCGGAGCCGTACCGCTTGAGGATCGCGACCATCCGTTCCTCGTCCATCTTGGTGTCGGGATAGACGGAGAACCCGAGCCAGCCGCCGCTGTCCTTGGCCTCTTTGACGGTGGTCTCGTTGAGGTGGTCGAGCAGGACGTGCTCCGGGGGCAGCGCGGACTCCCGGACGACGTCGAGGGTGCGGCGCAGACCGGCGAGCTTGTCGCGGTGCGGGGTGTGGACGAGGGCGGGCAGGGCGTGGTCGGCGGCAAGCTGGAGCTGGGCGGCGAGGGCCTTGTCCTCGGCGGGGGTCATGGAGTCGTAACCGATCTCGCCGACGGCGACTACCTGGTCCTTGACGAGATACCGGGGCAGCTCGTCGAGGACCGGCACACAGCGCGGGTCGTTGGCCTCCTTGGGGTTGAGGGCGAGCGTGCAGTGATGGGCGATGCCGTACTGGGCGGCGCGGAAGGGCTCCCAGCCGAGGAGGGCGTCGAAGTAGTCGAGGAAGGAGGCGGGCGAGGTGCGGGGCTGACCGAGCCAGAAGGACGGTTCGACGACGGCGCGGACGCCTGCGGCGTGCATGGCCTCGTAGTCGTCGGTGGTGCGGGAGGTCATGTGGATGTGGGGGTCGAAGATGCGCATCAGGACTCCTCGCCGTCGGTGCCGCGCGGGCCGCCGGGGGCGGTGGCCGGTGCGGGTGGGGTGGCCGTGGGGTCGGTCAGGGTCAGCACCCGGTGCAGGTCCGCGGGCACGGATCGGCCCGCGGCGGTGCGTTCGGCGGCGTAGTCGCCGAGCATGCGGGCGAGTTCGGCGTCGGCGTGGGCGCGCCGGTCCAGTTCGGCCACCGCCGCGACGGGCACGCCGGTGAACAGGCACTTCAGTACGGCGTGCCGCCACTGGTGGGGGTCGAGGTGCCGGGCGGCGTAGGGGCCGACGGCGGCGGCGACGAGCCGGGTGTCGTTGGTGCGCAGGGCGTCCTCGACGAGCGGGAGCGCGTCCGGGCCCGGCACGAGGTGGGGCAGGGCGTGCAGGACGGCCCGGCGTTCGGCGGCGGTGCCCTGCTGGTAGACGCGGGTGAGGGCGGTGGCGTCGGCGCGGGCCGCGTGCAGGATCAGGACCCGGGCGGCGTCGGCGTGCTCGGCACCGCAGCGCCGACCTGCCTCGGCCAGCCGCAGCTCCCAGACGGAGATGGGACCGTGCGTACCGGGATGGGTGCCGGCCTCGTCGAGGGCCTGGTCGAGCCAGGCGCGGGCGGCTCCGGTGAGCTGGGAGTCGAGGCGGCGGTGGAGGTCGGCGGGGTGGACGCGGGCGAGGTCGTCGCTGTCGATGGCGTCCACCGGGCTGTCGCCGTCGATGGCGTCCACCCGGCTGTCGCTGTCGACGCCGTCCACGGGACCGTCGCTGTCGACGGTGTCCACGGGGTTCATGGGGCTGATGCGGTTCATGGGGTGCTCCCTGCTGGGGTGGCGGAGGGATCGCCGGGACGTGCTGCGGGATCGGAGGACGCGGTGGCGCCGGCTGCCGCGTGGAGGAACGGGAGGGACTGCTCGGCGTAGTGGGGGCCCGCGTGGGAGTGGCGGGGCAGTTCGACGACGGTGAGTCCTCGGTAGCCGGTGTCGGCCAGGGCGGCGAGGACGGGCGGGAAGTCGATCTCCCCGTCCCCGAAGGGGAGGTGTTCGTGGACGCCCCTGCGCATGTCCTCGATCTGGACGTGTCGCAGCCAGGGGGCGGCGGCGCGTACGCAGGCCTCGGGAGGGAGGGGTTCGAGGCACTGGCAGTGACCGATGTCGAGGGTCAGGCCCAATGGCTCCGGGTCGTCGAGCAGCCGGCGGAGCCGGTGGAAGTCGGCGAGGGTGGCGAGGAGATGGCCGGGTTCGGGTTCGACGGCGAGCGGCACGCCGGCGGCGGTCGCGGCGTCCAGGACCGGGGCCAGCGCCTCGGCGAGCCGCTTCCATGCAAGGTCGGTGTCGGTACCGGCCGGGGTGATCCCGCTGAAGCAGTGCACGGCGTGGGCGCCCAGGTCGGCGGCGACCTGGAGGGCGCGGACGAGGAGGTCGACACGGCGGGCGCGGTCCTCGGGGTCCGGGTCCAGGAGGGACGGCCCGTGCTTGCGGCGCGGGTCGAGGACGTAGCGGGCCCCGGTCTCCACCGTGACGCCGAGGCCGAGTGCCCCGAGTCGCCGGGCGACGCCTCGGGTGCGGGCGGCCAGGTCGGGGGCGAGCGGGTCCAGGTGCATGTGGTCGAGGGTCAGACCGACGCCGTCGTAGCCGAGGTCGGCGAGCAGACCCAGGGCGTCGTCGAGACGGAGGTCGGTGAGGCCGTTGGTGCCGTAGCCGAACCGGAGGGGGGTGCGGGGCCGGTGGACGCCGGGGGCTGTGCGGTTCATGTGACGCTCACTTTCCTCGCGAACTTCCTTCCGAGCGGGGCGAGTGCGGCGACGAACAGGGCACCGGTCCGGGCCCCGTTGCGGGCGGCGAGAGCGGCCTGGAGGGGAATGGTGGCGCGGATACCGCTGCCGACGGCGCGTTGGGTGAGTGGGGGTGAGGGGTTGAGGGCGGCGTGGAAGTAGGGGCGGGCGACGGTGGCGGCGTAGGCGGCGGAGAGGGCGGTGCGCAGGGCGGCGGTGGCGGAGGTACGCAGGCCATCGGCTGGAGTGGCGGTGCCTGGGGCAGTGGTGGCCTGGGTGGCGGGCCAGCCCTGGGTGGTGGCCTGGGTGGCGGGCCAGCCCTGGGTGGCGGCATGGGCGCCGCGCGTGGGTACGCGGTCGGCCGGTGCCACGCGCAGGCGGCGCAAGGCGCCCCAACCCCCACGCGAGGCAGCGGCGCCCGCCGGAGCACCGAGCGGGCGACGGCCGGCGGCCAGGGCGGTGTCGGTGGGGGCCGGTGTCGTGCGGGGGATCAGGTCGGCGTCGATCGGACCCGAGGCCGTGGTGCCCGGCAGACCGAGGGTGGCTGCTGTCCCACGGCCTGCCGGGAGACGCGAGGTGATCAGGTGGGTCAGAAGCGCGGTTGCCGCCAGCGCGGCCAGGGGCGGCAGGGGCGACCCGTCTCGGGTTTCCTGGCGGGAGACGGTGGTCACCGCGAAGGTGTGGGTGCCGAGGAGTGCGGCGGAGGGAACGGCCTCACGGATGTCGCCCGTCGTGGCCGCGGCTCCCAGGAGCAGGTCGAGGCCGCGGGCCGCGGCCATCGCGACGGGGCCCGCGGGGGTGTGCTTCAGGGCAAGGTCGTAGGCCCACACCGTGGCGGCGAGGGGCGCGGCCACCGCGAGCGCGGGACGGCCCGCGCGGGCGGCGAGAGCCAGACCGGCCGCGGTCAGGGCGCACGCCGCCGTCAGTGCCTCGGCCGGTCGGATGCGGCCGGACGGGATGGGCCGGTGAGGGCGCTCGGCGGCGTCCTCCGTCCGGTCCGCCCAGTCGTTGAGGGCCATGCCGGCCTCGTACAGACAGACGGAGGAGCCGATGGCCAGCAGGGTGCGGGAGTTGGTGCGTGCGGAGGCGGCCGCCGCGCCGGCCAGGACGTCGCCGGGGACGGTGAACAGGGCGGGCAACCGCAGGAGTTCGGCCCAGGCGCGGGCGCGGGGACGGACACGGGCACGGGCCGACCTTCGGGTACGCACTGCACCCCCCGGCATCACTGCGCCTCCCCCTGGAGCCCGGCCCGGCCCGGATCCCCCTGTTCGCGCACCGGTCAGCCAGCCGCCGACACGGGATGAGGAAACGGGCGCGGACATGGGCAGCCTCCTTGTCGAGCGTCGAGCGTCGTACGGATCACCGATGAACTCCCGCGCGGGCAAGCCTTGTTGGGGAGTGGAAAGACGGCGGGCGGAGGTCCGGCGTCCCCCGCCCGCCGCCGCTCAATCAACCCGTGAGGTCGAGGCCTTCACGGGCAGCTCCTTGATCCGGACGTTCCGGAAGGACACCTCGTCGTCGGCTCCGTGGTTCTGGAGGCCGATGTGTCCGTCACGCAGGCTCCGGGCCGGGTCGGTGTTGGTGAAATCGTTGACCTTCACGCCGTTGAGCCAGACGCGGAGCCGTTCGCCCTCCACGCGGATCTCGTACGTGTTCCACTCCCCCGGCGGGTTCAGCGCGCGGTCGCGCTTCTTGAGGTCGGCGGAGCGGAAGCCGTAGACGGAGCCCGTGGTCTTCTCGGGTACGTCGGTGGCGTCGATCTGGATCTCGTAGCCGTTGTTCACGGCGGACCACGGGTCGTCCGAGGGCGGGAAGCCCACGAACACACCGGAGTTGTCGTCGCCGGCCGTCTTCCAGTCGAGCTTCAGGGAGTACGAGGCGAAGCCCGACGCGGCGTACCAGAGCAGCCCCATCCCGCCCGACGACGTGAGCGTGCCGTCCTCGGAGAGGGTGAAGGAGCCCGGCCCCGCCTGCTGCCAGCCGTCCAACGATGTGCCGTCGAAGAGCGGTCGGTAACCGTTCTCCGGGCGGCAGTCGGCCTGGGCGTCGCCGATCGCGTATCGGATGCCGCCGGCCAGGTGTTGGCGGAACAGCGGGTCGGCGTACGACTCCTTGGTGTGGCCGCCGCCGGTGTAGAAGGCGCGGCCGCCTTGGTAGTTCTGGCACCAGGCGATCGGATGGTCGCCGTTCATGGTGCCGCCGGTGTACGAGGACTCGTCGAGGGAGGCGAGGACGTGGGCCTTCTCCCGTGGGTTGGAGCGGTAGTTGTACCACTCGTCGGTCCGGTTCCAGGTCCGCGCCAGGCCCGAGGTGGCCGGGTGGGCGCGGTCCTCGACGGTGACCGTGGCGGGCTGGATCGCGGGGTGCGACTGGAAGTAGGCGCCGGCGAGCCCGCCGTAGAACTCCCAGTCGTACTCGGTGTCGGCGGCGGCATGGATGCCGACATAGCCGCCGCCGTGCCGGATGTAGCCCTCGAAGGCGCTCTGTTGGGCGGCGTCGAGGACGTCGCCGGTGGTGGACAGGAAGACGACGGCGTCGTAGCGGCGCAGATTGCGGGAGGTGAAGGCGGCGGCGTCCTCGGTGGCGTCGACGGTGAAACCGTTGGTCTCGCCGAGCTGCCGCACGGCCGTTATGCCTTCGGGGATGGAGTCGTGCCGGAAGCCGGCCGTCTTGGAGAAGACCAGGACTCGCCTGCCGTCGTCGCCGCCCTGTGAGGCGGCCGGGCCGGAAACACAGCCCAGGAGCACCGCGGCCCCCGCAACTGCGGTGGCTGTACGTGTGGTTGCGCGCATCGCGTGTTCCTCCTCTCAGCCGGTGGTGAAGGTGAAGTCGTCCACGTCGAACAGGGCGCCGTTGCCGGTGCTCCCCTTGAAGACGAGGTAGAGCGAGGTCGTGCCGCGGGGCGCGCGGGACAACTCGGCGGTGACGTCCTGGAAGTTCTCCCAGCCGCCGGTCACGGGCACGGTCGCCGTGCCGAGCAGGGTGCCGGTCGAGGACCCCGCACGGACTTCGAGCGTGCCGCCCGCGCCGCCGGACGAGATGCGTGCCGTCACGGACTTGGCGTTGCTCAGCACGTACGGCGTGAACGCGATCCAGTCGCCGTTGTCGATGTCGCCGACGGTGTTGCCGCCGTGCGCCGCGGACTTGGCGATGACCGAGATGCCGCTGCTGGTGCCGAAGTGCTCGGCCTGGCGGTGCCGGGGCTGGAGCACGCTCTGGTCGTGGGTGGTGAGTGCGGCCTGGCCGCCGCCTCCGCCGTCGGTGTACTCGGCGTCGATCACGCCGAAGATGTTGGCGTCCTCGTCATGGCCTCCGTCGGCGCTGGTCTGGATGGTGCCGGAGCAGCCGTTGGCGGAGGTGACCGGGTGGCCGTGGCTGTCGTGGCCGAGGACGAAGGTGACCGTGACCTTGGAGCAGTCGATGGTGGTGTCCTCCGGGTCGGTGACCTTCACCTTGAACGGGATCGCGTCGCCAAAGCTGAACAGCTGCCCGTCGCGCGGGAGTTCAAGGGTGACCTTGGGTGCGGTGTTGCCGACGACGACCTGCGCGCTCGCGCTGCCGGTGCGTCCGGAGGTGTCCTTGGCGGTGAGGGTCGCGGTGTAGGTGCCGTTCTTCGTGTACCTGTGAGTCGGGTTGGCCGCCGTGGACGTGCCGCCGTCACCGAAGTCCCAGCTGTAGGTGAGGGCGTCGCCGTCCTGGTCGGACGTGCCGGCGGAGGAGAACTGCACCTTCAGCGGTGCCTGCCCCGAGGTCCGGTTCGCGGCGGCCTGGGCGACGGGCGAGTGGCCGTCGGTGGCGTTCTCGATGCGGTACAGGGCGGAGTTCTCGTCGCCGCCGAACCAGGAGACGCCGTAGTCGAGGACGTACAGCGCGCCGTCGGGGCCGAAGGCCATGTCCATCACCTGGGTGCCGGTCCACGGCACCGCGTTGATCGACTGGACGGTGCCGGAGGCGTCGCTGGTGATGCGCTTGATCCAGCGGCGGCCGAACTCCCCGGCGAAGAAGTCGCCGTCGTAGGCCTCGGGGAACTTCACGGGCGAGTCGAGGGACGCGTCGTAGTGGTAGACCGGGCCGCCCATCGGGGACTCGGAGCCGCTGCCGAACTCGGGTACGGAGCCGCCGTCGTAGGGGATCCAGGCGGCCTGCGCCGGGGGAAGGTCGGTGCGGCCGGTGTTGTGCGGGGAGGTGTTCTTCGGGGCGGCGCAGTCGAAGGACGTGCCGGAGGTGCCGGTGGCGAAGTCGTAGTCGACGTAGGCATCGTTGTCGCCGGTGCAGTACGGCCAGCCGAAGTTGCCGGGGCCGGTGACGCGCGCGAACTCGACCTGCCCTGCCGGTCCGCGGGCCGGGTCGGCGGCGCCCGCGTCGGGACCGTAGTCGCCGACGTAGAGGATGCCGGTCGCCTTGTCGACGCTGAAGCGGAAGGGGTTGCGGAAGCCCATGGCGTAGATCTCGGGCCGGGTCCTGTCCGTGCCGGGGGCGAAGAGGTTGCCCTCGGGGACGGTGTAGGAGCCGTCGGCGGCGACCTTGATGCGCAGGATCTTGCCGCGCAGGTCGTTGGTGTTGCCGGCCGAACGCTGGGCGTCGAAGCCGGGGTTGCGGTTCGTGCCCTCGTCGATGGGGGTGAAGCCGTCGGACTGGAACGGGTTGGTGTCGTCGCCCGTGGACAGGTACAGGTTTCCGGCCGCGTCGAAGTCGATGTCGCCGCCGACGTGGCAGCACAGTCCGCGGGTGGCGGGGACGTCGAGGACCTTCTTCTCACTGGCCTTGTCGAGGGTGCCGTCGGCGTTCAGCGTGAACCGGGAGAGCCGGTTGACTCCGTCGAAGGGGGCGAAGTCGGCGGCGGTGCCGGTCTCGGGGGCGTCGCCCGCGGGGGTGTTCAACGGGGGCGCGTAGTACAGGTAGATGGCCCGGTTGGTGGCGAAGTCCGGGTCCACGCCTACGCCTTGGAGGCCTTCCTCGTCGTGGGAGTAGACGTCGAGCTTGCCGATCAGCCGCGTGGTGCCCGCGGCGTCCGTCATCCGCAGCTCACCGTCGCGCGAGGTGTGCAGGACCGAGCGGTCCGGGAGGACGGCGAGCGACATGGGCTCGCCGACCTCCGGTTCGCCCTTGGCGAGGGTGACCTGCTGGAAGTCCTCGGCGGCCACCGAGGACGGCGCCACGGACGACTCCGCGGACGACTCCGAGGACGGCTCCGAGGACGGCGCGGGCCCGGCGACGGCTGCGCCGGCCTGCGGGGCGGTGAGCGTGAGGGACGCGCCCATCAGCAGGGCGCCGCCGAGGAACGCCACCGCCCTGCGAAAGGTGAGGCGTCCTCTGTGGGTCTCTGATCTGTCGGATCTTGTGGTGCGGGATTTCCCGTGCACGAAGTGCCTCCAGAACGGGGCCGGTTGTACGGGCGGGTGCGGGTGCGCCGGGATGCGCCGTCATCCCGGGGAGTTGACAGGAGGTCAGTTGCCGAAGGCGGCGTCGAAGGAGGTGGTCGGGGCCTCGAAGTCGTACGCCTTGAGGCTGCGCAGCGCTTCGGGGGCGCCCTGGAGCCGGTCCATGCCGGCGTCCTCCCACTCCACCGAGATCGGCCCGCCGTAGCCGATCGAGCCCAGCATCCGGAACACGTCCTCCCAGGGCACGTCGCCGTGTCCGGCGGAGACGAAGTCCCAGCCGCGGCGCGGGTCGCCCCAGGGCAGATGCGAGCCCAGCCGGCCGTTGCGGCCGTCCAGGCGCTTGCGGGCCTCCTTGCAGTCGACGTGGTAGATCCGGTCGCGGAAGTCGTACAGGAAGCCGACCGGGTCCAGGTCCTGCCACACGAAGTGCGAGGGGTCGAAGTTCAGCCCGAACGCGGGGCGGTGGTCGACGGCTTCCAGGGCGCGCTGGGTGGTCCAGTAGTCGTAGGCGATCTCGCTGGGATGCACCTCGTGGGCGAAGCGCACGCCCTCGGCGTCGAAGACGTCCAGGATCGGGTTCCAGCGGGTCGCGAAGTCCTCGTAGCCGCGCTCGATCATCGCCTCCGGCGCGGGCGGGAACATCGCCACCAGATGCCAGATGGCCGACCCGGTGAACCCGATCACCGTGTCCACCCCGAACGCGGCGGCGGCCCGCGCGGTGTCGGCGATGCGGGCCGCCGCCCGCTGCCGCACCCCCTCCGCGTCCCCGTCTCCCCAGATCTCGTCCGGCAGGATCGCCTGGTGCCGTTCGTCGACGATGGCGTCGCAGACCGCCTGGCCGACCAGGTGGTTGGAGATCGCCCAGCACTTCAGACCGTATTTTTCGAGGAGTTGGTGACGCGACTTCACATAGCCGGGGTCGGCGAGCGCCTTGTCGACCTCGAAGTGGTCGCCCCAGCAGGCGAGTTCGAGACCGTCGTAGCCGAAGTCACGGGCCAGCCGGCAGACCTCCTCCAGGGGGAGGTCCGCCCACTGACCGGTGAAGAGCGTGAACTGGCGCGGCATAGGGGAAAACCCTCCTCAGACGGCGATGGACGTGTAGACGGAGTTCTTCTGCGCGCTCTCCTCCACGGCGGCGAGCACGCGCTGCACCTGGAGCCCGTCCGCGAAGGACGGGTCGGGGCGGCGGCCCTCGGCGACGGCGTGGACGAGGTCGCGGGCCTGGTGGACGAAGCTGTGCTCGTAGCCGAGGCCGTGGCCCGGCGGCCACCAGCCCTCCAGGTAGGGGTGGTCGGGCTCGGTGACGAGGATGCGGCGGAAGCCGGCGTGCGTGCCGAGCTCGGTGCCGTCGTGGTACGAGAGCTCGTTGAGGCGTTCCAGGTCGAAGGCCAACGAGCCTTTGTCACCGTTGAGTTCGATGCGCAGGGCGTTCTTGCGTCCGGTGGCGTATCGGGTGGCCTCGAAGGTGGCGAGGGCGCCGGAGGCGAAGCGGCCGGTGAACAGGGCGGCGTCGTCGACGGTGACCGGGGCGGTGCCGCCGGCCGACACGGCCGACAGGCCCTTCACTCCGCCGGCCGGCAGGGGCCGTTCGTGGACGAAGGTCTCCGTCATCGCGGACACCCCGGCCAGCCGCTCCCCGGCCAGGTACTGGGCGAGGTCGATGATGTGGGCGCCGAGGTCACCGAGCGCGCCGGAGCCGGCGTACTCCTTGCGCAGCCGCCAGGTGAGCGGGAACTGCGGGTCCACGAGCCAGTCCTGGAGGTACGCCACCCGCACGTGCCGCAGCTTTCCGACGCGCCCCTCGGCGATCATGTTCCGGGCGAGCGCGGTGGCGGGCACCCGGCGGTAGTTGAAGCCGACCATCGCCAACTGGCCGCGCGCATAGGCTTCTTCGGCCGCCCGCGTCATGTTCTCGGCCTCTTCGACGGAGTTCGCCAGGGGCTTCTCGCACAGCACGTGCTTGCCCGCGGCGAGGGCGGCGACGGCGATGTCGGCGTGGCTGTCGCCGGGGGTGCAGATGTCGACGAGGTCGACGTCGTCGCGGGCGATCAGCGCACGCCAGTCGGTCTCGGCCGCCGCCCAGCCGTGTTTGTCGGCCGCCGCCCGCACGGCGTCCGGGTCGCGCCCGCAGATCGCGGACAGGACCGGCTGCCGGGGCAGGTCGAAGACGCGTCCCGCGGTGCGCCAGCCCTGGGAGTGGGCGGCGCCCATGAAGGCGTAGCCGACCATGCCCACGCGGAGCGGCGGCTTGTCGGCGCCTTCTCCTTCTGACTGCTGCGGCTGTGCCATGCGCAATGTCCTCCTCGTCGTCGTGGCGCGGTGGGGGGTGCGGTCCGCCCGGCGGAGTCGTCCGGTCCGCCGGGCGGAGCGGCTCACTTGAAGCCGGTGGACATGTACTGGTCGACGTTGGTCTTGTCGACGACGGCCGAGTAGAGCGTGATCGACGCCGGGATCTCGAACTCGGCGAGGCCGCCGACGCCCTTGCTCTGGCCGAGGGCGCGGGCGAGGTCGATCGCGGAGGCGGCCATGGTCGGCGGGTACAGGACGGTGGCCTTGAGGACGCCGTCGTCCTTCTTGATGGCCTGGAAGGCGGACAGGGCGCCCGCGCCGCCGACCATCAGGAAGTCGTCGCGCCCGGCCTGTTCGATGGCCCGCAGGGCGCCCACCCCTTGGTCGTCGTCGTGGTTCCACAGTGCGTCGAACTTCGACTGTGCCTGGAGGAGTTGGGCCATCTTGGCCTGCCCGGACTCGACCGTGAACTCGGCGGCCTGGCGGGCCACCTTCTTGATGTTCGGGTAGTTCTTCAGGGCGTCGTCGAAGCCCTTCGTGCGCTGCTGGGTCAGCTCCAGGTTGTCGAGGCCGGCCAGCTCGATCACCCGGGCGTCCGACTTCCCCTTGAGCTTCTCGCCGATGTAGTTCCCGGCGTTGAGGCCCATGCCGTAGTTGTCGCCGCCGATCCAGCAGCGGTACGCCTGCGGGGAGTTGAAGATGCGGTCGAGGTTGATGACGGGTATCCCGGCGCGCATCGCCTTCAGGCCGACCTGGGTGAGGGCCTTGCCGTCGGCCGGGAGGATCACCAGGACGTCGACCTTCTTGTTGATGAGGGTCTCGATCTGGCCGATCTGCGCGGCGGTGTCGTTGGACCCCTCGGTGATCTCCAGCGTCACGTCGGAGTACTTCTTCGCCCGGCTCTTGGCGTTGTCGTTGATGGCGTTGAGCCAGCCGTGGTCGGCCTGCGGGCCGGCGAAGCCGATGGTGACGGCCTTGCCGGGCTTGTCGTCGGCGGCCGGCTGGTCGTTGGCGGCCGGTTCGTCGTCGGAGTCGTTACTCGTGCAACCTGCGAGGACGGCACCCGCGGATACGGCGGCGGCCCCGAAGAGCAGTCCTCTGCGTGTGGGGAGCTGTGTCATGGCGGTGAACCCTTTCCTCAGGTCGTGCTTGCGGTACGGCGCTGGACCAGCACGGCGGCGACGATGATCGCGCCCTTCGCGATCTGCTGGACGTCGCTCTGCAGGTTGTTCAGGGCGAAGATGTTGGTGATCGTGGTGAAGATCAGGACCCCGAGCACGGAGCCGGTGATGGTGCCGCGGCCGCCGGTGAGCAGGGTGCCGCCGATGATCGCGGCGGCGATCGCGTCGAGCTCGTAGAGGTTGCCGTTGGTGTTCTGGCCCGAGCCGGACAGGATGATCAGCAGGAAGGCGGCGATGCCGCAGCACAGCCCGGACAGCAGGTAGAGGTAGAGGCGCTGGCGGCGGACGTCGATGCCCGCGAGGCGGGCGGCCTCCGCGTTGCCGCCGACCGCGACCGTGCGGCGGCCGAAGGTGGTGCGGTTGAGAACCAGCCAGCCGATGACGGTGACGACGGCGAAGACCATGACGAGCGGCGGGATGCCGAGCACATAGGCGTCGCGCAGACCGAGGTCGAGGACGCTGTCGACGGTGACGATCTGGGTCTTGCCGTCGGTGATCTGGAGGGCGAGGCCGCGCGCCGAGGCGAGCATGGCGAGGGTGGCGATGAACGGGACCATCCCGCCGTACGCGATGAGCAGTCCGTTGACCAGGCCGCAGCCTAGGCCGACGAGCACGGCGGTGAGGAGGATGCCGCCGAAGCCGTACTCCTGGGTGGCGACCGTGGTGGCCCACACCGAGGCGAGGGCGACGATCGCGCCGACGGACAGGTCGATGCCGCCCGACATGATCACGAAGGTCATGCCGACGGTGACGACGCCGATCACGGAGGCCTGGGTGAGGACGAGTTGGAGGTTGCGGGTGTCGAGGAACTCGTCCGGCTTGGTGATGCCGCCGACCAGGATCAGCGCGGCGAGCACCCCGAGGAGGGACAGGGTACGGACGTCGGCGTGGGCGAACAGGCCGCGCCAGAAGGGGGGTTGACCGGTCGACGGCACCTTGCCGGTGTCGTCCCGGGGCGGGGAGGCATGCTGCGTCATGTCGCCGGACTTCCTTCCATGACGAGGTCGAGTACGCGGTGTTCGTCGAGCTCGCGGGCGGGGGCGGTGTGGACGACTCGCCCCTCACGCAGCACCAGGACACGGTCGGCGAGGCCGAGCACCTCGGGGACCTCGCTGGAGACCAGCAGCACGGCCAGACCCTCGTCGGCGAGGCGGCGGATCACCGCGTACAGCTCGGCGCGGGCGCCGACGTCGACGCCCCGGGTCGGCTCGTCGAGCAGCAGCACGCGGCAGCCGCGCAGCAGCCAGCGGGCCAGGACGGCCTTCTGCTGGTTGCCGCCGGACAGGGTGCGCACCGGGACGGCGGGGTTGTCGGGCCGCAACGACAGTTCCCGGGTGGCGGCCCGGGCCGCGCCCCGCTCCGCGCCCCGGTCGAGCCAACCGCCGCGCGAGAAGCGGGACATGGAGGAGACCGAGACATTGCGGGTGACGGACTCCAGCATCAGCAGGGCCTGCGCCTTACGTTCCTCGGGGGCGAGCCCGAGTCCGGCGCGGACGGCGGCGCGCACGCTGCCGGTCTTCAACGGCCTTCCGTCGACGCTCACTTGACCGGCCGAGGGCTTCCGCGCCCCGTAGATCGTCTCCAGGATCTCGGAGCGCCCCGAGCCGACCAGTCCGGCGAGTCCGACGATCTCCCCGGGGTGCACGATGAGGTCGAGCGGCTCGAACTCGCCGTCCCGGGCGAGCCCGCGCACCTCAAGGACCGGGGTGCCCTCGGGGACGGCGGTGCGCCGGTCCGGGAAGACGTACTCGACGTTGCGGCCCGTCATCAGCGCCACGACCTCGCTGGTCGGCGTCGTCTTGGCGGGCAGTCCGCCCGCGACGGCCCGGCCGTCCTTCAGCACGGTCACCCGGTCGCCGATGCGCCGGATCTCCTCCAGCCGGTGGGAGATGTAGACGACGGCGACGCCGTCCGCGGTGAGGTCGCCGACGATGCGGAAGAGGTTGTCGACCTCGTCCGGGTCGAGGGCGGCGGACGGCTCGTCCATGACGATGAGCCGTACGTCGTGGGAGAGGGCCCGCGCCATGGAGACGATCTGCTGCTGGGCCGCCGACAACTCGCCCACCAGGCGCCCCGGTTCGATCTCCGCGTGCCCGAGCCGCTTCAGGAGCCGGGCCGTCGAGGCCCGCGCGCTTCTGCGCCGTACGACGAACCCGGCGGCCGTCGGTTCATGGCCGAGGTGGACGTTCTCGGCCACGGACAGATGCTCCACCAGGTCGAGTTCCTGGTAGATGGTGGCGATGCCGAGGCGCATGGCGGCGATGGGCGAGCGCAGGGTGACCGGCTCGCCGCGCCAGCTGATCACGCCGTCGTCGGGCTGGTGGGCACCGGCCAGCACCTTGATGAGGGTGGACTTCCCGGCCCCGTTCTGGCCGAGGAGGCAGTGCACTTCACCGGCCTGGACGTCGAGGTCGACGCCGTCGAGGGCCCGGACTCCGGGGAAGGACTTGGTGATGCCGGACATGGTGAGCAGCGGAGGTTCTGGTGCCATGCGGATTCCCCTTGGCGGGCGTGCGGGCCGGTTTCAGGGCAGGGCGAAGCAGCGGGTGCGAGGGCAGAGCGAGGCAGGGGGTGCGGTACCGGAGCTGTACGGAGGTCGGTTCTACGCGGGTGAGAACAGGTGGTCGCTGATCAGCCGGGCCGCGCCGATGACTCCGGCGGTGGGGCCCAACTCCCCCAGAACGATGGGCAGGTTGCCGGTCGCGAGCGGCAGCGACTGGCGGTAGACCTGGGTGCGGATCGCGGCCAGCAGGGTGTGGCCGAGGCCGGTCACGCCTCCGCCGATCACCACCAGGCCGGGGTTGAAGAAGCTGACCAGGCCGGCGATGACCTGGCCGGTGTGGTTGCCGCCCTCACGGATCAGGTCGAGGGCGGTGGCGTCACCGGCGGCGGCCGCGGCGGCCACGTCGACGGCGGTCAGCGTGCCGTTGGCCTCCAGCCGGCCGACGAGTTCCGCCGACCGCCCCTGCTGGGCCGCCTCCATGGCGTCCCGGGCGAGGGCCGCCCCGCTGAAGTGGGCCTCCAGGCAGCCCCGGTTGCCGCAGGCGCAGGGCCGTCCGTCGGGCACCGCCTGGATGTGCCCGATGTCGCCGGCGCTGCCGGTGACACCCCGGTGGACACCCCCGCCGACCACGATGCCGCAGCCGATACCGGTACCGATCTTCACGCAGAGGAAGTCGCCCACGGAACGGGCGACACCCGCGTGCTGCTCCCCCATCGCCATCAGGTTCACGTCGTTGTCGACCATCACCGGACAGCCCAGTTCCTGACTGAGCGCCTCCCGCACCGGGAAGCCGTCCCAGCCCGGCATGATCGGCGGAGCGACCGGCACACCCTCGGGAAAACGGACCGGCCCCGGCACACCGATACCGGCACCGTCGAACCCCTCCGCCAGCCCGGTCGCCTTCAACTTGGCCGCCATGGACAGGACTTGCTCGAAGACCGCGACCGGGCCCTCGCGGACGTCCATGGGCTGGTTGAGATGGCCGAGGATCTCCAGTTCGGCGTTGGTGACGGCGACGTCGACCGAGGTCGCGCCGATGTCGACGCCGAGGAAACGCAGCCCCGGGTTGAGCCGGATGTTGTGCGACCGACGGCCACCGCGCGAGGCGGCGAGTCCGTCGGCCACGACCAGGCCCGTCTCCAGCAGCCGGTCCACCTCCACGGCCAGCTTGGACCGCGACAGGTCGACCAGGTCGCCCAACTGCGCCCGGGAGTTGGGACCCCCGTCGCGCAGCAGCTTGAGCAGCCGGGCCTGATGCGTGTTGGCGGGACGTGCCGTCATACGTCTCACATGCCCCTCCCCGCCTCGACCGGCCGACTGCCGTCGTGCTTTCGAGGGGAACGTAGCAGCGGCTGCCACACCTGGGAAGAAGCTGTGCACGAATTGATGTCGACTTCTTCCACTCACAGGACAAAGACGGGTTCCCCATACGATCTGATCAACATCGAACACAGGGGGACCACATGAACTCGACAGCGGAGGACCCGAACCGAGAACCGGACCGGGAACCGGACCGCAGGGTCACGACGCTCGAGCTCTTCTTCGACCTCGTCTTCGTCTTCACCCTCACCCAGCTCACCGTGCTGCTCGCCGGTGACCTGTCCTTCGCCACGGCCGCACGCGTCGCGCTCATCTTCCTCGTGCTGTTCTGGATGTACGGGGCCTACGCGTACCTCACCAACCAGGTCCCGCCGGACCGCCCGTCGCGGCGACTGGGGCTCATGCTCGGTATGGGCGGGTTCATGGTCTGCGCGCTGGCGATCCCGCGCGTCTTCGACGACACCGGCGTCGTCTTCGGGCTGGGCTTGCTGCTGGTGGTCGTCGTGCACACCGCGCTCTACACCCGCAGCCACGGCCGGGACTCGATCTGGTACGGCGTCCCGAACGCGCTCGCCGGCGTCTCGGTGACGGTCGCGGGCCTGCTGGACGGTCTGGCCGCGGACGGGCTGTGGGTGCTCGCGCTGGCCCTCCAGTTCGTGACGCCGTACATCGCCGAGCGCGGTCCCGGCCGGACGGACGGCCGCACTCCCGACGCACTGCGCGCCCAGCTCGGCAGCCTCAACCCCGCGCACTTCGTGGAGCGGCACGGGCTGCTGCTCATCGTCGCGTTCGGCGAGTCCGTCATCGCGATCGGCATCGGCATCGGCGATCTGCCGCTCACGGCGGGCCTGTTCGGCGGTGCGTTCCTGGGCCTCGCGCTGGCCACCGCGCTGTGGTGGACGTACTTCGTCCGGGACGAGGAACGGGCCGAGGAGGTGTTCCGCGCCACGCCCGCGGCGGCCCGTTTCCGGCTGGCGATGAACGCGTACTACTACGCCTTCCTGCCGATGCTGCTCGGCATCGCCTTCCTCGCGGCGGGCATGAAGAAGACCCTCGGCCACCTCACCGAACACCTGCACACCGCACCGGCGTTGGCCCTCGCGGGCGGCGTCGCCCTCTTCCTCGCCGGCGACGTGGCCTTCCGCACGACCCTGCGCCTGCACCCCGTCCGCTTCCGCGCGACGGCCGCGCCGGTGGCCCTCGCGGCGGCCCTGCTGGGCGTACGCACCTCGGCGGTGGTCGAACTGCTCGCCCTGGTGGCGGTGTTGGTGACGATGCTGGCGGTGGAGGCGCGGTGGGGCGAGAAGGGGCGGAAGGTGGCGCGGGTGGAGATGAGGACCGCTGCGACTCCGGACTGACACCTCAGGACGCGGCGCGGGTTTGAACCGGAGTTCCGCCCCAACCCCCTTGTGACGCCTAGGACTTGGCGCGGGCGTGATACGAGCGGCGCGTGTGTTCCGTGTGCTCGCGCATGAGTCGCGTCGCCAGCGCCTCGTCCCGTGCCTCGATCGCGGCGATGAGGTCGCGGTGCTCGATCCAGGACTGCTGTCCGCGCTGCCGTGCGATCGGCGTGTAGTACCAGCGCACCCGCCGGTCGACCTGGGCTGCCAGCTCCGCCAGGACCGCGTTGCCCGCCAGCCGCATGACCGTGGCGTGGAAGCGGGCGTTGAGGACGACGGCCGCGTCCACGTCGTCCGCGGCGACGGCCGCCAGGCCCTCCGCCAGGATGTCCCGCAGGGCCGCGACACCGGCACCGTCCGCGTTGACCGCGGCGAGCCGGGCCGCCTCGGCCTCCAACAGCGTGCGCACGGTGAGGAGTTGGTCGGCCTCTTCCTCGGTGGGCTCGTGCACGAACGCGCCCTGAGCGGGGCGCAGATCGACCCAGCCTTCGGTGTTCAGCCGCTGCAACGCCTCGCGCACCGGCTGGCGTGAGACCCCGAGATGCCCGGCGAGCTCGCTCTCGACCAGATGCTGGCCGGGCTGGAGGGCACGCGTGGTGATCAGTTCGAGGAGCGCCTCGTAGACACGGTCGCGCAGCGGGCCGGGACGTTCGAGCTTGGGCACCGCGCCCTGTGGCAGGCCAGTCGTCGACAGCATCGGTGCGTCCCCCTCCGGGCAGCGCGGGCACTTGCAGCCGAAAGCCAGTATGAATTGGCTTTCGTCTACAGTCTACGGCGCCTACCCGTCATAGGCGCCTCACGGGCACCGCACGACCTGCCCCGCGTACGACAGGTTCCCGCCGAACCCGAACAGCAGCACCGGGTCCCCGGCGGACAGCGCCCCCTGCTCGACCAGCTTGGAGAAGGCGAGCGGAATGCTGGCGGCCGACGTGTTGCCCGACTCGGCCACATCGCGGGCCACGACCGCGTTGACGGCGCCGATCTTCTGGGCGAGGGGCTCGATGATCCGCAGATTGGCCTGGTGCAGGACGACCCCGGCGAGGTCCTCGGGCGCGAGCCCGGCCTTCTCGCAGGCCTTGCGGGCGATCGGCGGCAGCTGGGTGGTCGCCCACCGGTACACGCTCTGCCCCTCCTGGGCGAAGCGCGCGGGCTGCCCCTCGATGCGCACCGCGTGCCCCATCTCGGGCACCGACCCCCACAGCACCGGCCCGATCCCGGCCTCCTCGCCCGGCGGGCACGCCTCGACGACCGCGGCCCCCGCCCCGTCCCCGACGAGCACACAGGTGGTGCGGTCGGTCCAGTCGGTGACCTCGGACATCTTGTCGGCGCCGATGACGAGCGCCCGCGTCGCCGCCCCGGCCCTCACGGTGTGGTCGGCGGTGGCGAGCGCGTGCGTGAAGCCCGCGCACACCACGTTGACGTCCATCGCGGCCGGCGAGGGGATGCCGAGCCGGGCGGCGACCCGGGCGGCCATGTTCGGGGACCGGTCGACGGCCGTCGACGTGGCCACCAGGACCAGGTCGATGTCGCCGGGCACGAGCCCGGCCGCGGCGAGCGCCTTGGCGGCGGCGTGCGCGGCCAGCTCGTCGACAGGCTCGTCGGGCCCGGCGATGTGCCGCGTACGGATGCCCACCCGGCTCCTGATCCACTCGTCACTGGTGTCCACCATGCCCGCCAGGTCCTCGTTGGTGAGTACCTTGGCGGGCTGGTAGTGGCCGACGGCGGCGATACGCGAGCCGTTCATTGGAGGGTCCCCCTCGTTGAAGCTTGAGTAGCGGGATCCACCAGTCTGGTGAGTGACTCACGGGTACGGCGTCAGGTAAGGCGACAGGAATCGGGCGCCCGGGTTGTCGGCTTCCGTCAGGCCCTCGGACGCCCGAACACCTACCGAACAGTCACCCGGTGAACAGCTGCGTCGCCTTCTGTACGAGTTCGTAGACCCCGTAGGCGAGCGGCGCCCCCACCCACAGCCAGGCGAAGGCGATCAGGGGCCGCCGGTCAGGCGGACTCTGCGGACTGCTGTCGTTCTGCGACATCGGCGGCCTCCCTCGGTGCGGGGATGTGGTGACGGGCGTTGACGGGCCGGACCAGTTCGTTGGCGACGAACCCGACCGCCAGCAGCCCGATCATGATGAACAGGGACAGGGTGTAGAGGGAGGAACCGCTCTTGCCGGCCTCCTCCTGCCGGTCGGCGATCCAGTTCACGATCAGCGGCCCGAGCACACCGGCCGTGGACCAGGCGGTGAGCAGTCGCCCGTGGATGGCGCCGACCTGGTACGTCCCGAAGAGGTCCTTCAGGTAGGCGGGGATCGTGGCGAAGCCACCGCCGTAGAAGGACAGGATGACCAGCGCGCAGAGCACGAACAGCGGCTTGGACGAGTCGCCGACCAGCGCGATGAGCAGGTACATCAGCGCGCCCGCGCCCAGATAGAGGCGGTAGACGTTCTTGCGGCCGATCAGGTCCGAGGTGGACGACCAGCCGATCCGGCCCGCCATGTTGGCCGCCGACAGCAGCGCGACGAAACCGGCCGCGGCGGACGCTGACACCGTTGTCGAACTGTCCTTGAAGAAGTCCGTGATCATCGGAGCGGCCTTCTCCAGGATGCCGATGCCCGCGGTCACGTTCATGCAGAGCACGACCCACAGACACCAGAACTGCGGGGTGCGTACCGCACTGCGCGCCGAGACCTGCGGCCCGGAGAGGACACTCGGCGCCCCCTCGACCGGCTTCTCGGTACGCGGCACACGGACGAGCAGCACGCCGAGCGTCATGAAGACGGCGTACGACAGCCCGTGCACGAGGAACGCGAGCGCGATCCCGGAGCTGTCGGAGCCGAACGACTCCAGCATCTGCGCCGACCAGGGCGAGGCGATCAGCGCGCCGCCGCCGAAGCCCATGATGGCGATGCCGGTGGCCATGCCGGGCCGGTCCGGGAACCACTTGATCAGGGTGGAGACGGGCGAGATGTAGCCGATGCCGAGGCCTATGCCGCCGACGAAGCCGTAGCCGAGGACGATCAGCCAGTACTGCTCGGTGGCCGCGCCCAGTGCGGAGATCAGGAAGCCGGAGGAGAAGCAGATCAATGCGACGGTCATCGCCCAGCGCGGACCGTTGCGCTCCACCAGCGTGCCGCCGAAGGCGGCGGACAGGCCGAGCATGACGATGGCGAGCTGGAAGGGCAGGGCGCTCTGGGTGCCGCTCAGACCGAGCGCGGACTCCAGAGGCGGCTTGAACACGGACCAGGCGTAGGCCTGACCGATGGAGAGGTGGACCGAGAGGGCGGCGGGGGGAACGAGCCAGCGGCTCCAGCCGGCCGGTGCGATGGGGGGACTCATGATCCCGGACAGTAGGGAGCCGCACGGGAGTTGAGAAGGCGGCGCGTCGACCGTATGCGATGAGCGGTATGCGGGGCGCGCCGAACGGTCGGCGCATCCGGTTTCCGGCCGCGGTCGGCAGCGGTCGACTGCCGCGCGAACCCTTGCCGCCCCGAGTTACATACTGTAGACAATATGTCGTCGACATACTTCGACGGTTCCGCGGTACACCCTCGACCGAACGGAGCTTCCTCAGCATGAAAGTCGCAGTCCTCGGCGCCGGAGCCATCGGCGCATACGTGGGCGCCGCCCTGCACCGCGCGGGCGCCGACGTCCACCTGATAGCCCGTGGACCGCACCTCGCGGCCATGAGGCAACACGGCGTCCAAGTCCTCTCTCCTCGCGGTGACTTCACCGCGAAGGCCCACGCCACCGACGATCCGGCCGACATCGGTCCGGTCGACTACGTCTTCCTGGGGCTGAAGGCCACCTCGTACGCGGCGTGCGGGCCGCTCATCGAGCCCCTTCTCCACGACACCACCGCTGTGATCGCCGCCCAGAACGGCATCCCCTGGTGGTACTTCCACCAGCACGGCGGACCCCACGACGGCCGCCGGCTGGAGAGCGTCGATCCCGACGGGGCGGTCAGTGCGGTGCTCGCCCCGGAGCGGGCCATCGGATGCGTGGTCTACGCGGCCACCGAGCTCGAAGCCCCGGGAGTGGTGCGGCACTTGGAGGGCACCCGCTTCTCCATCGGCGAACCCGACCGCAGCCTCTCCCCCCGGTGCAAGGACTTCAGCGAGGCCATGCAGGCCGGCCGGCTGAAATGCCCCGTCGAAACCGACCTCCGCAACGACATCTGGCTCAAGCTCCTGGGCAACATCTCCTTCAACCCCATCAGCGCCCTCGCCCGCGCCACCATGCGGCAGATGTGCCACCACCACGGCACCCGCCACGTCATCGAAAAGATGATGGAGGAAACACTGGCCGTGGCCGCCGCCCTCGACTGCCACCCCGACATCACCATCGAACGCCGCCTCGCCGGCGCCGAAAAGGTCGGCGACCACCGCACCAGCACCCTCCAGGACCTCGAAGCCGGCAAACCCCTCGAACTCGACGTCCTGCTCACCGCCGTCCTAGAACTCGCCACCCTCACCCACACCCCCACCCCCACCCTCACCACCGTCCACGCCCTCAGCGACCTCCTCGCCCACCAGACCGCCGCATGAGCCGACACCGACCGGGCACATTCCCGGCCGCCCGTGCAGGACAATGAGATCGTGAACGCCATTTCCCCGCACGACCAGTACATACAGAACCGGGACTGATCAGCCATGGGACGAGTCACGGAACGACGCAAGGTGATCCGCATCCGCGACGGGGCGGTCTCCACCCGGCCCGACACGCTCGTCGCCGAGGAGCCACTGGAGATCCGGCTCAACGGCAAACCGCTCGCGATCACCATGCGCACCCCGGGCGACGACTTCGCGCTGGCCGCGGGGTTCCTCGTCAGCGAGGGGGTCCTGGCCGAGCAGGGCGACCTCCAGAACATCGTGTACTGCGCGGGCGCCACGGTCGACGGCTCCAACACCTACAACGTGGTCGACGTGCGGACCGCGCCGGGCGTCAAGATCCCGGACATCACCCTCGAACGGAACGTGTACACCACCTCGTCCTGCGGGCTGTGCGGCAAGGCGAGCCTGGACGCGGTGCGGACCACGGCGCGCTGGCCCATCTCCGACACTCCCCCGGTCCGGGTCGACCCCGAACTGCTCGCGAGCCTCCCCGACCGGTTGCGCGCGGCACAGCGGGTGTTCGACCGGACCGGGGGTCTGCACGCCGCCGCGCTGTTCAGCGGGGAGGGGGAACTGCTGGACATCCGGGAGGACGTCGGGCGGCACAACGCGGTCGACAAGCTGGTGGGGCGGGCGTTGCAGAGCGGCGGCCTGCCGTTGTCGCAGGCGATCCTGCTGGTGTCCGGGCGGGCCTCCTTCGAGCTGGCGCAGAAGGCCGTGATGGCGGGCATCCCGGTGCTGGCGGCGGTCTCGGCCCCGTCCTCGCTGGCCGTGGACCTGGCCGCGGAGACGGGGCTGACGCTGGTGGGGTTCCTGCGGGGCCGGTCCATGAACGTGTACGCGGGCGAGGAGCGCATCGCGCTCCAGGCCGCGCCGGCCCAGGGGTGACCGGGGCGTTCAGGACGCCGTGAAGTGGACCTCCGCCGAGTGCACCACCGTGCCGAGGCGGGGGAAGTCCAGCCGTACCGACGCGTCGTGCTCCGCGGCCGTGAGCGCGGCCATCGCGTCCTCGACGAAGACCAGGTCGTAGCCGAGGTCCCCGGCGGCCCGGGCCGTGGACTCCACGCCCAGGTTGGTGGCGATGCCGCCGAACACGAGGGTGGTGACGCCCCGTTCGCGCAGCCGCTCGTCCAGGTCGGTGCCCTGGAAGCCGCCGATGGTGCGCTTCACGACCTCGATGTCGCCGTCCCCGGCCAGGCCGGCCACCAGCGCGCTGCCGGGCGGCTGTTCGGGGACGCCGGGGCGCTCGACGCGGACGAGGACGACATGGGCGCCCGCCGAGCGGAAGGCGGTCGCCAACTCCTGGGCCGTGCCGAGGACTTCGGTGCCCTTGCGGGGCTCCAGGGGCAGCGCGACGATCCGGTCCATCAGATCGACGAGGACGAGGGCGCTGCGCGCGGGGTCGAGCGCGAGGGGTGCGGTCATGACGGAACGTTATCCGCCGTCAGCCCTCCGTACCGGAAATCCGGATCAACAGGCCCATGAAATGGTCGCGTTCGGCCGGTGACAACGGGGCCAGCAGTTCGTCGTTGGCCTTCCGGGCGGCCTTCTCGCAGCGCTTCAGCAGCCGTGCGCCCGCGTCGGTGAGCGAGACCGCGTTCTTGCGGCGGTCGCGCGGATCGAGGTCGCGTACGACGAGCCCCTCGGCCTGGAGGTCGTTGAGGACGCCCACCAGGTCCTTGGGGTCGAGTCCGACGCTGCGGCCGATGTCGGCCTGGGCCACGGGGGCGAGGTCGCGGACGGCGGAGAGCACGACGTGGTGCCACATCTTGATCCCCTCGGCCGCCAGCTCGTCGGCGACCAGGGCGCGCCCCCGGGCGGCGGCCCGGCCCAGCAACCAGCTGGGGAGGGAGCGGATCTCGGCAAGGGGGGCTTCGGGCATGGGCGCAGCGTAGCAAGAAATTCATGGGGAGCCCCAATGAAAATTCATTGGACGTCCCTACGATCCCTCCTCTACCGTTGGGACTCCCCATGATTTCTGGAGGTGCGATGCGCCGCATCCGGTACGAGTCCACCGGCGGCCCCCTGTTCCTGGAGAAGGTCGCCGTCCCGGAGCCCGGCCCCGCCGAACTCCTGGTCCGCTGCGAGGCGATCGGCGTCACGCTCCCCGTGGTCCGCAAGGTCACCGAGGCCGCCGAGCCGATACCGCTGGGCGGCGAGATCGCCGGGGAGGTCGTGGCCGTCGGCGCCGAGGTCACCGGCTTCCGCGTCGGTGACCGGGTGACGGGACTGTGCTTCGGGCACGGCTACGCCGACTACGCGGTGCTGCACGAGGCCATGGCCTCGCCGGTGCCCGACAGTGCCTCCGCCGTGGACGCCGTCGCGCTCGTGCGCAGCGGACTGGTGGCGTCCGGCGCACTGGAGGCCGCGCGCCCCGCGAAGGGCGAGGCCGCGCTGGTCACCGCCGCGGCGAGCGGAGTCGGCCACCTGGCCGTGCAGCTGGCCCGGGCGCGGGGCGCGGGCCGGGTGGTGGCGGCCGTGTCGAGCGCGGCCAAGGCGGACTTCGTACGGTCCCTGGGCGCCGACGAGGTGGTCCGGTACGCCGACGAACGCTGGGGCGAGCCCGTCGACTACGCCCTGGACGCGGTCGGCGGCGACCTGCTCACCCCGGCCCTCGCCGCGCTCGCGCCCGGCGGCCGGCTCGTCGCGTACAGCTCGGGAGGCGGCACGATCCAGGCGTACGACCTGCTCGTGGGCGCCAAGTCGGTGATCGGCTTCCAGATGGCGCGGATCGCGCGCGGGGAACCGGAGCTGTACGAGCGGTGGCGGGTGGAGCTGTGGCGGCTGTTCGGGGCAGGGGCACTGAGGCCGGCCGTGCACGCGGAGTTCGCGCTCACGGACGCGGCCGCGGCGCACGCCGTGATCGAGTCGCGGAGCAACCTCGGGAAGGTGGTGCTGCGCCCCTGACGATCCGCCCCCGCCGGCGCCCCTGCGGAACCCGGCCCGCCGACGGCCCATGGACCATATGAGCGCCGGCCACTAACGTCCCGTGGGTGCCCGACGACGTACGAGCACGACAGCGGACGGGAACGGGGCTCGGCCTGGTGCTGGCTCTGGTCCTCGGGGCCGTGCTGCTCACGGCCCTGCCCGAGGACGAGGACCGGCCGGACGCACGCGGCTGCGTCCCGCGCACCGTCGGATCGTGGTCGGCGGACGAGGGGCTCACCTCCGAGTTCGCCCGGTACGGCGACGACGCGACCCGCGCCGACGACTGGACCGGCGGCGACGGCACCCACTCGGTGCGGCTGCCGGACGGGCGGGTGCTGTGGCTGTTCTCGGACACCTATCTCGGGCAGGTGTACGCCCCGCCCAACCCGGTCGGCGAGTCGTACGCGTGGCGGGACACCGCGGCGCCGCTGGTGCGCAACTCGGCGGTGCTGATGCGGGACGGGCATCTGGAGAGCACGCTCCCGGCGCCGCTGTTCCCCGACCCCGGGCCGAACCAGTGGCGTTGGCCGGTGGCGGCCCGGGTGGAGCCCCGGTCGCCGGGGTCGTCGGAGCGGGTGCTGCGGGTGGTGCTGTGGGTGCGGACGGCGGCGGCCGCGCCATGGATCTACGGGATGCCCACGGCCACCGAGGTGGCCACGCTGTCGCTGCCCGACCTGCGGGTGGAGTCGATCGTCAAGGTGCTGGACCAGCAGCTGGTCCCCGATCCGTCCCGGCGGGTGCTGTTCGGTACGACGCTCGTCGAGGAGGACGGGTGGACGTACGTCTTCGGCGGCGACGACGGCCAGGCGGCCTCCCGGCCGGTGTCGTCGGCGTACGCGGCGCGCGTGCCGGACGGCAGGCTCGGGGAGCCGGGGGCTTGGCAGTACTGGGACGGCTCCGACTGGCGGGCCGGGGCGAGGCCCGCCGCGGTGCTCGGCGACGAACGCAGACGCACGGGCGTGGGCAGCGCGTTCTCGGTGGTGCGGGCGGACGGGACGTATGTGCTGTTCACGATGGCGGCGGGGACGGCGGGGCTGACGACCGTCACCTCGTACTGGGCGTGCGCGCCGAACGGGCCCTGGCACGGGCCGACGAAGCACTTCACGCCCGCGCTGCCGGAGGGGCAGGTGGCGGCCTACAACCCCCAGGTCCATCCCGCCCTGGGCGGCGGCCGGCTGGTGCTCAGTTACGACGTGAACTGGCTGGATCCGTCCGCCGCGGCGGCACAGCTCAACCGGAACGTGTCCCTGTACCGACCGCGGTTCGTGACGCTGCGGCTGAAGCCGGTGCCGTGACGCCGGGCTCGGGGTCGTGGGCGCGGCGCTTGGCGATGACCGCGCAGACCATCAGCTGCATCTGGTGGAAGAGCATCAGGGGCAGCACGGCGAGCGAGGCGTGCGCGCCGAACAGGACGCTCGCCATGGGCAGTCCGGAGGCGAGGGACTTCTTGGAGCCGGCGAACTGGATGGCGATCCGGTCCTCCCGGTCGAAGCGCAGGGCCTTCGCGCCGTACCAGGTCAGCGCGAGCATCACGGCGAGCAGCACGCCCTCGACGGCGAGCAGTCCGGCCAGCCGGAGCGGGCTGACCTGGTGCCAGATGCCCTGGACCATGCCCTCGCTGAACGCGGTGTAGACGACGAGGAGGATCGAGCCGCGGTCGACGAGGCCGAGCACCTTCTTGTGCCGGGCGACGAAGCCGCCGATCCAGCGCCGCAGCAACTGCCCCGCGACGAACGGCACCAGCAGCTGGAGCACGATCTGCACCAGCGAGTCGGCCGAGAAGCCGCCCGCGCTGCTGCCGAGCAGGGCCGCGGCGAGCAGCGGCGTGATGACGATGCCGACCAGGGAGGAGAAGGAGCCGGCGCAGATCGCGGCGGGCACGTTGCCGCGGGCCATGGAGGTGAAGGCGATCGAGGACTGGATCGTCGAGGGGACGAGGGTGAGGAAGAGCAGGCCCTGGTAGAGGGGCTGGGTCAGCAGCACCGGGACGAGGCCGCGGGCGGCCATGCCGAGCAGCGGGAAGATCACGAACGTACAGGCGAGGACCGTGACGTGCAGGCGCCAGTGCTTGAGGCCGTCCATCGCCTCGCGGGTGGACAGGCGGGCGCCGTACAGGAAGAAGAGGAAGGCGATGGCGACGGTGGAGGCGCCGGAGGCCACGTCCGCACCCGTGCCGCGCGCCGGGAGGAGGGCGGCGAGGCCCACCGTCCCGAGGAGCAGCAGGATGTACGGGTCGATCGGCATCCAACTCGGCCAGCGCAGGCGTTTCACGGTGCTCCACATACTCGTCGTGCTCTCGGCGGTACCGGGGCCGTGGGGTCCCCCCTCCATCGTCCTCCTCCTTCCCCCGATCGGGAATCCGGCATACGGCTCTGACTGTCATCACGTTCCGCGATAACGTGGCGGCCATGTACGACCCGTCCCAGTTGCGAACGTTCCTGGCGGTGGCGCAGACCCTGAGCTTCACCCAGGCCGCCCGGCGGCTCGGGCTGCGCCAGTCGACCGTCAGTCAGCATGTCCGGCGTCTGGAGGAGGCGGCCGGGCGGCAGTTGTTCACCCGGGACACCCACTCCGTGGAGCTCACGGAGGACGGCGAGGCGATGCTCGGCTTCGCGCGCCGCATCCTGGACGTGCACGAACAGGCGTCGGCGTTCTTCACGGGTACCCGGCTGCGCGGCCGGCTGCGCTTCGGGGCGTCGGAGGACTTCGTGCTGACCCGGCTGCCGGAGATCCTGGAGCGCTTCCGCCACGACCATCCCGAGGTCGACCTGGAGCTGACAGTCGAGCTCTCGGGCACGCTGCACGAGCAGTTGGCGGCCGGGAAGCTGGACCTGGTCCTGGCCAAGCGCCGCCCGGAGGACCCCCGTGGTGAACTCGTCTGGCACGACCGGCTGGTGTGGATCGGCGCGGAGCGCCTCCGCCTCGACCCGGACCGCCCGGTCCCCCTGATCGTCTATCCGCCCCCCGGCATCACCCGGGCGCTCGCCCTGGAGGCGCTGGAGCGGCAGGGCCGCGAGTGGCGCATCGCGTGCACGAGCGGCAGCCTCAACGGCCTGATCGCGGCGGCCCGCGCCGGACTCGGCGTGATGGCCCACTCCCGGGGCCTGATCCCCCCGGGCCTGGTCCGCGTACCGGACCGCTTCGGCCTGCCGGAACTGGGCCGCGTCGACTTCGTCCTGATCCACGGCCACCGCCGCACCACGTCCCAGGGCGCGGCGGACGCCCTGGCGGCAGCGATCCTGACGAGCGGCGACCGGCTGCACCGCGGCTAAGGCCTGGCGTACGTCAGCTGTTTCACCCGGCGCAGGAACGGTGTCGCCTCCACGTGCCGGACGCCGTCGAGTTGGCCGAGGGGGCCGCTGAGATAGGCGTAGAGGGCCGCCGTGTCCCGGACGACGGCGGTGACGAAGAGGTTGGAGGGGCCGGCCGTGGCGCTGGCGAAGGCGACCTCGTCATGGCCGGCGAGGGCCTGGCCGACCGAGTGCAGGGCTCCCGGGGCGGTCGTGATCCACAGGGCGGCGGCGCGCGGGAAGCCCAGGGCCTCGGAGTGGTACTCGATGTCGATGTAGACGGCCCCCGAGGCGAGCAGTGCCGCCAGGCGGCGTTTGACCGCGGACTCGGAGCGGCCGGTGGCGCGCTGGAGTTCGGGGTAGCTGGCCCGTCCGTCGCGTTCGAGGACGGCGAGCAGGGGTTCGTCGTCCGGTTCGACACGGGCCGGTGCCGGTCCGGGCTCGGGGTGTGGGCGCAGGGCGCTGATCTGCTCGTCCGTGAGCACACCGAACTTGTTGGACCAGCCCGTCGGGCCGCCGTAGAAGCGGTGGAGCAGCTGGTGGGCGCGGATGTCGACGACGCTCGGCGTGCGGGGCAGCTTGCCGAGCAGGAGTTCGTCGTGGTCGCCGGGGCTGCGGGGGCGCGTCATGCAGACGATCTCGGTGCCTCCGGAGGCGAGGCCGATCCAGCCCGTGTCGGGCCGTTTGGCGAGGGCGTCCGAGACGGCCGCGGCACTGTCGGGCGCGCAGCGGATGCGCAGCATCCACTGGTCCTGGCCGAGCCGGTAGCCGTCCCTGAGCGCCACGACCCGCAGCCCGGCCTCGGCGGTGAGCTTGCGGAAGCGGCGCGCGATCGTCTGGTCGGAAACCCCGAGCACCGTCCCGAGCCGGCTGAAGGAGGCGCGGCCGTTGACCTCGAGCGCCGCCAGCAATCGGAGATCAAGGGCATCGAGAGTGGTGGATTCCATCATCAGCATGCCCACTCCTGTCGGGTTTCGGCGTTTCGATGCCCGCTACCGCTGTGATCGGCCTCGTCAGGCCCATCGTACGGAGATACACGGATCCCACGGACAAGGAGTTGAGGACATGCGTACCTGGGGGCCGCTGACGGCGGTGTGTCTCGGCACGTTCATGTTGTTGCTGGACGTGACGATCGCGATCGTCGCACTGCCGGACATGGCGGCGGCGCTGCACGCGTCGCTGAGCGATCTGCAATGGGTGATGGACGCCTACGCGCTGGCGCTGGCCGCGCTGCTGCTGGGGGTGGGCGCCGCGGCCGACGTGCTCGGGCGGCGGCGGGTGCATGTGACCGGGATCGTGGTGTTCGCCGGGGCCTCGCTGCTGTGCGGCCTGTCGTCCGAACCGGCGATGCTGGTCGCGGCGCGGGCGCTGCAAGGGGCGGGCGCGGCGGCGACGCTCGCCACGACGCTGCCGCTGCTGGCGTCGGTCTACCAGGGGCGGCAGCTGTCGGTCGCGCTCGGCACCTGGGGCGCCGTGGCCGGTGCGGCCTCCGCGGTGGGCCCGGTGCTGGGCGGACTGCTGACGGACGGACCCGGCTGGCGGTGGATCTTCTACGTCAACCTGCCGGTGAGCGTGGTCGCGGTGTGGCTGACGCTGCGCGCGGTGCCGGAGTCGCGGGGGCGGTCCGGTCGGCGGGTCGACTGGGCGGGGACGGTGACGTTCGCGGCGTTCGCGGGCGGGGTGACGTACGGGGCGGTGCGTGCCGGGTCGCACGGCTGGAGCGCGACAGGCACCCTCGTCTCCTTCGCGGGCGCGGCCCTCGCCCTGGTCTGCTTCGTGGTCGTGGAGCGGCGGGTCGCCGACCCGCTGATCGATCCGCGGCTGTTCCTGAAGCCGGCGTTCTCCGGAGTGATGGCGGGCGCGTTCGCCTTCAACGCGGCGGCGTTCGGTGTGATGGCGTACACCTCGATCTGGTTGCAGACCGTGCTGGGGATGTCCCCGGTGCGCGGCGGGCTGGTGTTCCTGTGGCTGTCGCTGGCCGCGTTCGTGGTGGCGGCGGCCGGCGGGCGGCTGCTGCACGGGGTGCCGGCCCGGTTCACCGTCGGGGGCGGGCTGCTGCTGATCGGCGCCGGGCAGTTCTGCATGGCGTTCCTGGACGCCGGCTCGACGTCGACGGCGCTGATCCCGGGGCTGCTCCTGGTGGGCGTGGGCACGGGCCTGGTGGCGCCCTCGGTCGCGGGGGCCGCGCTGGCGACGGTGGAGCGGGAGCGGTCGGGGATGGCGAGCGGTGCGGTCAACACCTTCCGGCAGTTCGGGTACGCGCTCGGCCTGGCCTTCTTCGGCACGGTGCTGACCTCCCGGATGGCGGACGCGCTGCCGCGGGACGCGGCCCACGCGCTGGCGGGCGGCGGAGCGGGCGCGCTGCGCGGCACCTTCCCGGCGCACACGCTGCGGGCCGCGTTCGCCTCGGGGCTCAACACGGCGGCGGTGACGGCCGGCGCGGTGGCGGTGGTCGGCGGCGTGCTGGTCCTGGCCCTGCTCAGGACGCCGGGCGCGGTGCGGACGGGTGTGACGAAACCGGCCGCGACGACGCTGACGGAAGAGAGGGCAACACAGCGGAACTGATCGTTCCGCCGGGACGGGCACGGGGTGGCCGGGTCGTACAGATTCGGTGGAGATTACGGGTCCGAAACTTACGCGACCGTCAGTTTTCTGTCCGACCCTTCCCCATGTGAGCGCATTTTCCGGCGCTGACCAGCCGCTACCTGAACATCGCTCGATTCCGCACCCCCTCCCGCCCCGTCGGCGGGTGGGGTAGCTTTCACGGCGCTGTGCGGAGCGTCGAACCAATGTCGAGGGAGCGGGGTTTGCGCGAGTTCACCAACCCTCCGTTGGCGTTGGCACCCCCGGTGGGCGGATTGGCCGACGTGGTGTTCGACCATGCCCAGGAGGACCCGCTGTGCGTGGCGCTGGGCCGCAAGGACGAGTCCGGCCGGTGGCGGGACGTGACCTCGGCCGAGTTCCGCGACGAGGTGCTCGCCCTCGCCAAGGGCCTCCTCGCCCGCGGCATCCGCTTCGGTGACCGGGTCGCGATCGTCTCCCGCACCCGCTACGAATGGACCCTCTTCGACTTCGCCCTGTGGACGATCGGCGCCCAGGTGGTGCCGGTCTACCCCACCTCGTCGGCGGAACAGTGTTTCTGGATGCTCTACGACGCGGAGTGCACGGCCGCGATCGTGGAGCACGAGGACCACGCGATGACCATCGCCACCGTCATCGACCGGCTGCCGCAGCTGCGCGAGCTGTGGCAGCTGGACGCGGGCTGCGTGCAGGAGCTGTACGACGCCGGCGCCCACCTCGACGACGACGTGGTCCACCGGCACCGCCAGGCGGTCACCCCCGACTCCGTCGCCACCATCATCTACACCTCCGGCACCACCGGCCGCCCCAAGGGCTGTGTCATCTCGCACGGCAACTTCATGTACGAGGCGGACACCGTCATCGAGCGCTGGGAGCCGGTGTTCCACTCCAAGAAGGGCGACGAGGCCGCGACCCTTCTCTTCCTGCCGCTCGCCCATGTCTTCGGGCGGATGGTGCAGGTCGCCGCGATCCGCGGCAAGGTGCGCTTCGGCCACCAGCCGCAGATGAACGCCGCGGCGCTGATGCCCGACCTCGCCGCGTTCAAGCCGACGTTCTTCCTCGGGGTGCCGTACATCTTCGAGAAGGTGTTCAACGCCTCGCGCCGCAAGGCGGAGAAGGAGGGCAAGGCGGGCGCCTTCGAGAAGGCCGTCGACATCGCGGTGAAGTACGCGGACGCCATGGAGGCGAAGGCCTGGGGCATCGGGCCCGGCCCTTCGGCGGGGCTGCGCATGCAGCACCAGCTCTTCGACAAGCTCGTCTACTCGAAGATGCGGGCGGCGATGGGCGGCCGCATCAAACAGGCGATGACCGGTGGTTCGGCCATGGATCGCCGGCTCGGCCTGTTCTTCGCGGGCGCGGGCATCCACATCTACGAGGGCTACGGCCTCACCGAGTCGACGGCCGCCGCCACCGCGAACCCGCCCGAGCGCACCCGTTACGGCACCGTCGGCCAGCCCATCCCCGGTATGACCGTGCACATCGCGGACGACGGCGAGATCTGGCTGCGCGGTGACAACGTCTTCCAGGGCTACCTCAACAACCAGAAGGCCACCGACGCGACCCTGCACGACGGCTGGCTCGCCACCGGGGACCTGGGCTCCCTCGACGAGGACGGCTACCTCACCATCACCGGCCGCAAGAAGGAGATCCTGGTCACCTCGGGCGGCAAGAGCGTCTCCCCGGGCCAGTTGGAGGAGCGCGTCCGGGACCATCCGCTGGTCTCCCAGTGCATCGTCGTCGGCAACGACCGCCCGTACATCGCCGCCCTGGTCACCCTCGACCAGGAGGCCGTCGAGCACTGGCTGGCGATGCGCGGCAAGCCGCGGATGACAGCGGCCGAACTGGTGCGGGACGCCGATCTGGAGACGGAGGTGCGGCGGGCCGTGGTCGCCGCCAACACCCTGGTCTCGCAGGCCGAGTCGATCCGGACCTTCCGTATCCTGGCCCAGCCGTTCACCGAGGAGCACGGCCTGCTGACGCCGTCGCTGAAGCTGAAGCGCAAGGCCATCGAGAACGCGTACGTCAACGAGGTCGAGGCCCTGTACCGGGCCTGAGGCCGATTCCGGGAGATTCCGGGAGATTCCGTCGCCTTCCGCCCGATTCCGTCGTCAGGAATGCATCACGGCTCGTGATCGTTGACGATGGGAGTACCACCTGACGACAACCGTAAGGATCAAGAGCTCGTGAGCAGCAAGGTCCCCCCGATCATCCTGAACAACGGCGTCGAGATGCCCCAGCTGGGCTTCGGCGTCTGGCAGGTGCCGGACGACGAGGCACAGCAGGCGGTCGCGACCGCTCTGGAGGCCGGGTACCGCAGCATCGACACAGCGGCGATCTACGGCAACGAAGAGGGCACCGGCAAGGCCATCACCTCCTCCGGCCTCCCCCGCGAGGACGTGTTCGTCACCACCAAGCTCTGGAACGGCGATCAGGGGTACGACACCACCCTGCGCGCGTTCGACACCTCCCTGGCGAAGCTCGGCCTGGACTACGTGGACCTGTACCTGATCCACTGGCCGCTGCCGGCCCGGGACAAGTACGTCGACACGTACAAGGCGTTCGAGAAGCTGCTCGCCGACGGCCGGGTCCGCGCGATCGGCGTCTCCAACTTCTACCCGGAGCACCTCCAGCGGCTCATCGCCGAGACCTCGGTCATCCCGGCGGTCAACCAGATCGAGCTGCACCCGCACCTCCAGCAGCACGCCTCCCGTGAGTTCCACGCGGAGCAGGGCATCGCCACCGAGGCCTGGTCCCCGCTCGGCCAGGGCAAGGGCCTCCTGGAGGTCCCGGCGATCGTCGCGATCGCCCAGAAGCACGGCCGCACCCCGGCCCAGGTCGTCCTGCGCTGGCACCTCCAGCTCGGCAACGTGGTGATCCCCAAGTCCGTGACCCCGTCCCGGATCAAGGAGAACATCGAGGTCTTCGACTTCAGCCTGGACACCGAGGACCTGGCCGCGATCAGCGCCCTCAACGAGGACCGCCGCATCGGCCCGGACCCGGCGACGTTCGACGTCGGCTGAGGCCATGACCCGGGGAAGGCCCGGACGGGATCACCGTCCGGGCCTTCGTCATGTCCGCGTGCGGCTCGTCACCGTCGCGTAGGCGCTGACCAGGATCAGCGCACACCCGCCCCACTGCGCGAGCGTCGGCCGCTCCCCGAGCACCACGGCACCCAGGACCAACGCGCCCACCGGTGTGAGCAGCAACAGCACCGCGCCGATGTGGCTCGGCAGGTGCGGGGAGTTGAGGGCGACGAGGAGCCAGCCGATCATGCCGCTGCTCACCGCGGCCACCGCCAGCCAGCCGAGGGCGGCGGCGGGCGGGGTGAGGTCGAGGGCGCCCCAGGCCCAGCCGCCGAGGGCGGAGAAGACGGTGGCCGACACCACGACCACGGTGTACGTCGTCACCACATGGCCCTCGAAGCCGCCGCGGCGCAGCAGGAAGAGAAAGCCGGAGTAGCTCAGGGCGGCCAGCACCGCGTGGACGGTGCCCGCCGTCGGGTCGCTGCCGCTCGCGCCCTGCTCGAACAGTCCGCCGGTGAGCACCACCCCCGCGCACAGCACCGGCAGCCACAGCAGGAAGCGGCGCGGCACATGCTCGCGGTCCACCGCCCACGCCAGCAGCGGCACCAGCACGACCTGCACGTTCACCAGCACGGTCGACAGCCCCGCGCCCACCTCGGTGATGGCCTGGGACCACAGCAGCATGTCCCCCGCGAACAGCGCGCCGCCCGCGACGCCGTACAGCAGTTGGCGTCGGGGCGGCGGGCCCTCGCGGCGGTGCTCCGGCAGGGACAGCAGCACCAGCACGGGCACACAGAGCAGACAGCGGAACACCGAGGCGGTGCCGGGCTCCGCGCCCGACAGTTCGATACAGACCGGCGACAGCGACAGCACCACCGCCCCGACCGTCTGCCCGGCGCGCGGCCCGCCGGGAAGCCGGGCCGTGAGCGGCTGCTCCTGGCTGGTCCTGGTGCTGGTGCCGGTACGTGCCATGGCGCGAGTCCCTCCGACGGACACGGAACCGCCCGACTACCCGTCCACCCACGACGCATGCATCGGCCACCGACCCGCGCTCACCTCAGTTGGGCTGCCCGATCGGCCGTACGACGACCGTGTTGACGTCGACTCCCTCAGGTTGCCGGATGGCCCACACGACCGAGTCGGCGATCTGGTCGGCGGTGAGGAGATGCCCCGGCGGGAGGCTGCCGTAGCTGTCCCAGAACGGGGTCTCCGTCCGGCCCGGCGCGATGTGGGTCACGCCCACTCCCCAGTCGGTGACCTGCCGCCGGGTGTTCTCGGCCAGCCCGGTCACCGCCCACTTGGTCGCCCCGTAGATGTTGCCGGGCCCGGGCACGAAGCCGGCGACGCTGCCCACCAGGACGATCCGGCCGCGGGTCTCCTTGAGGGCGTCGATCGAGGCGCGGATCAGCAGGGCCGGGCCGAGGACGTTGGTCAGCACCATCTCGGTCCAGCCGGACGGGTCGCCCTCGGCGACCGTGTCGTGGGTGGCGAAACCGGCGTTGGCGACGACCGTGTCCAGCCGGCCGAAGGACTTGAGTGTCGTGTCGACCGCCGCCTGGACGTCCCCGTACTCGGCCGCGCTCCCGACGATCGTCAGCAGGCCGTCGGGATGGCCGAGTTCCTCGGCGAAGCCCCGCAACCGCGCCTCGCCGCGGCCGGTGACGGTCACCCGGTACCCGGCGTCCAGCAACTGCCGCGCGACCGCGGCGCCGATGCCGCTGCCGCCACCGGTGATCAGTGCGACCGGTGCATCACTCATGACTACCCCCTGTTTTCGGTGAACGTCGCGCAGTAGATCACTTGGAGCGTTCTCGAAGTCAAGGGCGGGAGGCGACGGGAAGGGCGTCAGACCGGACGGACGGCCGTGTGCACCGTGCGGGCCGTCAGGACGAACACGTCCGGGCGGTGGTGCAGGCTCGCCTTGTCGTCGGGGTCGACGAGCCGGTCGAGGGTGGCGCGGTCGTCGGCGTCGAGGCGCTCGCCGAGCACGTCCCGCATCCGGGTGAAGGCGGTCACGGCACAGCGCCGGGCCCGGTCGGTGGTGGGGGCGGGCAGGTCGAGGAGGAAGCTGCGGGTGCCGGTCGGCCTCAGCCCCACGGACGTCATCAGCGCCGCCCAGTCCTCGATCTCGTCGACCGACCCGGGCAGCGCGGCCCGCATCTCGGTGAACCACTCCTCGTGCACCGCGTCGAGCCGGGCCTGGAGCCCCGGGCGGCCGATGCCGATGTCGCGCGGCAGATACCGGGTGGGCAGACTGCCCTCCAGCAGGGCAAGGGTGCCGCCGGGCGCGAGCCGCGCGGCGAACGCGGCCAGGGCGGCCTTCTGGTCACCGAGGTGGTGCAGGCTCCAGCTGGCCCAGAGTAGATCGGCGGGATAGTCCAAGTCGCCCAGCACATCGGGCAGTTCACCGGCGAGCGTGCCGAACCGGTCCGCGACGCCGAGCCGCCCGGCCCGCTCCCGGGCCCGTTCGAGCAGCGTCTGAGACCCGTCGACGGCGACGACCCGGGCGCCGGGGAAGGTGTCGGCGAGCAGACACGACACGACCCCCGGCCCACTGCCCGCGTCGACGACGAGCCCTGGCTCGGTCTGCCGCTTGGCCAGCCAGGCCATGGCATGCTCGTACAGCGGCGTGTACAGCTCGGCCTGGTCCTCCAGCATCGGGGCCATCTCGGCCCAGTCGATGTCGGTGTGGTCGTGGTGCTGGTGGTTGTGGTCGTGCGCCATGGTGGTCAGCCTCTCGTCCGTGTGCGGCCAGCGTGCGCCGACGCACCGGGAGGAGGCCAGTACCGTTGCCGGGACGGCAAAAAACGGGGTGCGGATGATGCGTCCTGGCGTCCAGGATGGCCGGATGGACGACCAGATGGTGGAGCGGTTCCTCGAGGACGGATTCGTGAGGATCGAGGGCGCGTTCCCGCCGCGCGTCGCCGAGCACTGCGCGCGACTGCTGTGGCGGGAGACGGGGTACGACGCCGAGGACCCGGCGACCTGGAAGGACCCGGTGGTGTGGGTCCAGGACATGGCACAGGGACCGTTCGCCGCTGCGGCCAACTCCCCTGTGCTGCATGAGGCGTTCGACGCCCTGACCGGCAAGGACCGCTGGCAGTCCCGCTACTCGCTGGGCAGCTTCCCGCTCCGTTTCCCGCACGAGGAGGAACCGGATGACGCGGGCTGGCACATCGAAGGAAGTTACGTCCCCGAGGGCGCCCCGCTCCCCCACACCAACCTGCGCTCCCGTGACCGCGCCCTGCTGATGCTGTTCCTCTTCTCGGAGATCACCGAGGCGGACGCCCCGACCCGCATCAGGGTCGGCTCACATCTCGACGTACCCCCGGTCCTGGAGCCGTACGGCGAGCCGGGCGCCGACTTCCTGACGCTGGGCCCGCAGGTGGCCGCGGCCTCGGCCCACCGCCCCCTGGCCCACGCCACGGGCAAGCCGGGCGACGTCTACCTCTGCCACCCCTTCCTGGTCCACGCGGCCCAGCCCCACCACGGCACCCGCCCCCGCTTCATGGCACAACCACCGTTGATGTCGGCGACGCCTCATGAACTGGACCGCGAGGACGCGAACTACTCCCCGGTGGAACAGGCGATCCGCCGGGGCCTGTCAGCACGGAACTGACAAACCCCGGCGGCGACGGACGCCCCTAAGGGGCGCGGGGCTGTATCTGATGTGCGGCTACCGCCGCGCGGGCGCGATCAGCCACACTCAACCGGCAGCCGCCGACGCACCGTTACGGCAACGGCGGGTAGGCATTCTGCATCAACTGCTGGAACTGCGCCGAGAACCAGTGCCCCGACAGCGGAGCGTTGGGCAGCGCACCGGACATGTGGTTGTTGTTGCGCGGGTTACCCGTGTACGTCGGGTCGCACATCCGGTCGAAGCCCTTGCCCTCGTCGTTCGGAATGGCGCTGCTCGCCCCGTCGGACTCACCCGGCGGCTTGATCCAGACGTATGCGTCGATCCCGGCCGCCGGGCTGGCCTGCGGACGCTCGCCGAGGCCGGCGCCGGACTGGTTGCACCAGTTGCCGGTGTTGAGGCGCCGGTCGATACGGCCGCCGTCGACGTAGGTGTCCACGTCGGTCTTGGCGCCGGGACCGGTGGGCCGGGCGCTGCCGCCCCAGCCGTTGCGGGAGGTGTCGATGAGCATGCCGACGCCCGAGGCAAAGCCCTGGCTCACGGCCTCCTGGCGGAAGGCCTGGGCGTAGGAGAGCTCGTCGACGTACCGGTTCCAGTCGACCCACTTCGACTCGCGCACGGACTTGCCGTTCACGGAGTCGTTGATGGTGTAGTACGGCTCCTTCAGCGCGCTGTAGTTGGCGGTGTTGGTGATGAAGCCGTGGACGTCGTTCACCGTGGCGCCCTCGGCGGTCGCCGCCTGCTTGATCGTCTGCACGGTGGCCGAGAAGTTGTCGTCCCAGCCGAGCCAGCCGTGGTGCCCGGCGTCCACGTAGTTGTAGACGTTGGGGACGTCACCGAGCTTGTTCAGCGCGTAGCCGACACCCTTGATGTAGTTGCCGTTGGACTTCATCGTGTCGCAGTTGGGGGTGGCGGTGTTCCGGGGCGACACGTTGGTGACGAGGTTCGGCAGGGAGTCGAGCTCGACCGTGGTGACGATCCGCAGCGAGGCGTACTTGGGATCGGCGAGGATCGCGGCGATCGGGTCGATGTACTGCGTCTTGTACTTGTCGATGTCCGTCGGACCGAACTCGCCGTTGGAGGCGAGCGCGGCACAGTCGCGGCCCGGCAGGTCGTAGATCACCAGCTGGACGGCGAGTTCGCCGCTGCCCTTCTGCTTGAGGGCCTCGTCGAGGTGCGCCCGCAGACCCATCTTCCCGCCGGCGCCGGCGATCGCGGCGACCCGGTCCAGCCACACGCCGGTGGGCTGGTTGGCGATCCGGCTGCCGCCGGGCTCGGCGGCGGCATTGGCGGCCCACTCCGGGTTCACATACACCTTGGCGCCGGAGTACGGGTTGTCGACGCGGTTGCCGGTGCCGGGGTCCGGCGGGTTCGTCGGGCCGCCGCCACCGTCGTCGACGTTGCAGGTCACACCGTCGAGGGTGAAGGTGGCCGGGACGGCGTTGGTGCCGCTGTAGGTGCCCTGGAAGCCGAAGCTGGTCGAACCGCCGGTGGGGAGCGTGCCGTTGTAGCTCTCGTTGGCGGCGGTGACGGCCGTCCCGCTCTGGGTGACCTTCGCGTTCCAGCCGCTGGTGACCTTCTGGTTACCGGCGTACGACCACTTGACCGCCCAACTGCTCTTGGCGGCGCCGTTGTTGGTGATCGTCACGTTGGCGGTGAAGCCGGTGCCCCAGTCGTTCTGCACCTTGTAGTCCACGGTGCAGGGGATCGCCGAGACACCGGCGTCCGCCGGATAGGCCGCGAGCGCGGTGCCGGAGGCTCCGGCGATCAGGGCCATCGCTGCGAGCAGCGCAGTTCTGGTACGACTCATGAGTGCGGGTTTCCTTCTCGGTTGCGGGTGTCAGCCGTTCAGGGCGCGCAGATGGTCATGCAGCCCGATGCGTCGATCAGGCCGAAGGGGCGCCGGAATACGCCGAGTTGATGCGGGACAGGCCGAGCCGACACTCGGCGTGCGGCGGAACGCGTCGAGGCACCCTGACGGACCCGACGAGGGTCACGGCGCCGGCGACGGCTAAAAGTACTGAACGCGGGGGGTGTCGCATGAGCGACTCCTTGCAGATCAGCGGGCCGTGACGGCCGCGTCGACTGATGGAATCGCTCCCACTGGTGTCACCGAAGCTAGCGCCAAGTGACGTTGAAGAACAGATGCGTCACTTGACTTTCCTCAACCTCATTCATCGAATCTTTTCGACTCTTCAAGCACCTTGACCCCTCACACCCTCTTCCCCACTATGGGAGCGCTCCCACTGGTTCAAGCCTTGACTTCTCCGAGCCGCAAGGAGGAACCAGCACATGGCACCGAGAAGGAGACGCCGGACTGCCCGGCGCTTATGGACGGCTGTCGTGGCTGCACTGGCCCTGCCGTTCACGATGCTGAGTACGGGTTCAACTCCCGCACAGGCAGCAGCAGTTCAGTGCAGCGTCGACTACAAGACCAATGACTGGGGGTCCGGCTTCACCACGGACGTGACGATCACCAACCGTGGCACGGACCCCATCAGCGGCTGGACACTGACGTACGCCTACGCGGGCAACCAGAAGCTGTCCAACGGCTGGAACGGAACCTGGTCCCAGTCCGGCCAGGACATCACGGTGAAGAACGCCTCGTACAACGGGACCATCGCGGCCGGCGCCGCGGTCTCCACCGGCGCGCAGTTCACCTACAGCGGCAGCAACGCCGCGCCCACGTCGTTCGCGGTCAACGGCACCGCGTGCGTCGGCGCCCACCAGCCGCCGATCACGGTGCTGACCAGCCCGGCCGCGGGCGCCGTCTACACCCAGGGCACGGCCGTCCCGCTCGCGGCGACCGCCGCGGCCGCGGACAACGCGACCATCAGCAAGGTGGAGTTCTACGACAACACCACGCTGCTGGGCACCGACACGACCGCGCCGTACTCTCTTTCGGTCTCAAGTTTGACCGTGGGCAGTCATTCGCTGCTGGCGAAGGCGTACGACAGCCTGGGCGCGTCGGCGGAGTCGACACCGGTCGGCATCACGGTCGCCTCGGGTCCCGCCGTGGTGGCCTCGACCACTCAACTCGCCGTCCAGCAGGGCAAGACGGCCACCTACGACATCAAGCTGTCGACCCAGCCGTCCGCCAACGTGACCGTCACGACGGCGCGGGCGAGCGGCAACTCGGGCCTGTCCGTGACCGGCGGGGCTTCCCTGACCTTCACCCCGTCGAACTGGAACACGGCCCAGAAGGTGACCATCACCGCCGACTCCTCGGGCACCGGCGCGGCGACCTTCGAGTCGTCGGCCACGGGCCACGCGAAGGCGGCGGTGACGGTCACCCAGATCGCCGCGTCGAAGGAGTACGACGCCCGCTTCCTGGAGCTGTACGGGAAGATCACCAACCCGGCGAACGGCTACTTCTCCCCCGAGGGCATTCCCTACCACTCGGTGGAGACGCTGATCGTCGAGGCGCCCGACCACGGCCATGAGACCACGTCGGAGGCGTACAGCTACCTCCTGTGGCTCCAGGCCATGTACGGCAAGGTGACGGGCGACTGGTCCAAGTTCAACGGCGCCTGGGACATCATGGAGAAGTACATGATCCCCACGCACGCCGACCAGCCGACCAACTCCTTCTACAACGCCTCCAAGCCGGCGACCTACGCGCCCGAGCTGGACACCCCGAACGAGTATCCGGCGAAACTCGACTCGTCGGTCTCGGTCGGCTCCGACCCGATCGCGGCCGAGCTGAAGTCGGCGTACGGCACGGACGACATCTACGGCATGCACTGGCTCCAGGACGTCGACAACGTCTACGGCTACGGCAACGAGCCCGGCAAGTGCGAGGCGGGCCCGACGGCCACCGGACCGTCGTACATCAACACCTTCCAGCGCGGCGCGGAGGAGTCGGTGTGGGAGACGGTGCCGCAGCCGACCTGCGACCAGTTCAAGTACGGCGGCACCAACGGCTACTTGGACCTGTTCACCGGTGACTCCTCCTACTCCAAGCAGTGGAAGTTCACCAACGCCCCCGACGCCGACGCGCGGGCCGTGCAGGCCGCCTACTGGGCGGACGTCTGGGCGAAGCAGCAGGGCAAGGGCAGCGACGTCTCCGCGACCGTCGGCAAGGCCGCGAAGATGGGCGACTACCTGCGCTACGCGATGTACGACAAGTACTTCAAGAAGATAGGGAACTGCGTCGGGCCGTCGGCCTGCGCGGCCGGCACCGGCAAGAACTCCTCGATGTACCTGCTGTCCTGGTACTACGCGTGGGGCGGAGCGACGGACACCAGCGCCGGCTGGGCCTGGCGCATCGGCTCCAGCCACGCGCACAGCGGCTACCAGAACCCCCTGGCCGCCTACGCGCTCAGCTCGTTCGCCGACCTGAAGCCCAAGTCCTCGACGGGCGCGGCGGACTGGAACACCTCGCTCACCCGGCAGCTGGAGTTCTACCGCTGGCTGCAGTCGAACGAGGGCGCCATCGCGGGCGGTGCGACCAACAGCTGGGCGGGCCGCTACGCGACCCCGCCGGCCGGGAAGTCCACCTTCTACGGCATGTACTACGACCAGCAGCCCGTCTACCACGACCCGCCGTCCAACCAGTGGTTCGGCTTCCAGGCGTGGTCGATGGAGCGGGTGGCCGAGTACTACCAGCAGACGGGGAACGCGCAGGCCAAGGCGGTCCTCGACAAGTGGGTCGACTGGGCGCTGTCCAAGACCACGATCAACCCGGACGGCACCTACCAGATCCCCGCCACCCTCCAGTGGTCGGGCCAGCCCGACACCTGGAACGCGTCAAGTCCCGGCGCCAACAGCGGACTTCATGTCACCGTCGCCGACTACACCAACGACGTGGGTGTGGCCGCCGCGTACGCCAAGACGCTGACGTACTACGCGGACCGCTCGGGTGACACCGAGGCCGCTACGACGGCGAAGAAGCTCCTCGACGGCATGTGGGGCAACTACCAGGACAGCCTGGGCGTCGCAGTGCCGGAGAACCGGGCGGACTACAACCGGTTCGACGACGGCGTCTACATCCCGTCCGGCTGGACCGGCAAGATGCCGAACGGCGACGCGATCAACTCCTCGTCCACCTTCGAGTCCATCAGGTCCTTCTACAAGAACGACCCGGCCTGGTCGAAGATCCAGGCGTATCTCGCGGGCGGCGCGGTCCCGTCGTTCACGTACCACCGTTTCTGGGCCCAGGCGGACATCGCCATGGCCATGGGTTCGTACGCGGAGCTTCTCGAATAACCCCCGCCAGGCACTCCGCCTGAGGAGCACCGCGTACCTGGTCCCGTCACCCGACGACGGGACCGACCGGCCGGGTGGCCCCCTCCCGCACTGGGGGCCGCCCGGCACCTCTCGCAGCGCACGGAAAGCGCTTACCGCACGCCTGTTCCGGCGCACGGCCCCTCCCCCGCGCCATCCCCCACATCCCGGAAAGGACACCCCCGTGCGAAGAACCCGCATCCTCACGGCCGTCCTCGCTCTCGCGGCCGGCCTGCTCGCGGGCACCCCGCCCGCGCTGGCCGCCGGCAGCGCGTCGAAGGTGACGCTCGCCGCGGACACGTACACCTGGAAGAACGCCCGCATCGACGGCGGTGGTTTCGTCCCCGGCATCGTCTTCAACCGCTCCGAGAAGAACCTCGCCTACGCCCGCACCGACATCGGTGGCGCCTACCGCTGGCAGGAGTCGAGCAAGACCTGGACGCCGCTGCTGGACTCGGTCGGCTGGGACGACTGGGGGCACACGGGCGTCGTCAGCCTGGCCTCCGACGCGGTGAACCCGGACAAGGTGTACGCGGCCGTCGGGACGTACACCAACAGCTGGGACCCCAAGAACGGCGCGGTCCTGCGCTCATCGGACCGGGGCGCGAGCTGGCAGAAGGCGGACCTGCCGTTCAAGCTGGGCGGCAACATGCCGGGCCGCGGCATGGGCGAGCGACTCGCCGTCGACCCGAACAAGAACAGCGTGCTGTATCTGGGTGCGCCGAGCGGCAAGGGCCTGTGGCGGTCCACGGACTCCGGTGCGAGCTGGTCGCAGGTCACCAATTTCCCCAACGTCGGCAACTACGTGCAGGACGCCGGCGACACCTCCGGCTACGCGAGCGACAACCAGGGCATCGTCTGGGTCACCTTCGACGAGCGGACGGGTACGTCGGGCAGCGCGACGCAGACGATCTACGTCGGGGTCGCCGACCTTCAGAACTCGGTGTACCGCTCGACGGACGGGGGCGCGACCTGGTCACGCCTCGCCGGTCAGCCGACGGGATACCTGGCCCACAAGGGCGTCCTGGACGCGACGAACGGCTACCTCTACCTCGCCTACAGCGACAAGGGCGGCCCGTACGACGGCGGTAAGGGCCAGTTGTGGCGGTACGCGACGGCGACGGGCACCTGGACGAACATCAGCCCGGTGGCGGAGGCGGACACGTCCTACGGCTTCAGCGGCGTGACGGTCGACCGCCGGCACCCGGGGACGCTGATGGCGACGGGCTACAGCTCCTGGTGGCCCGACACGCAGATCTTCCGCTCGACGGACAGCGGCGCGACATGGACCCGGGCCTGGGACTACACGTCGTACCCCAACCGCTCGAACCGCTACACGATGGACGTCTCCAGCTCCCCCTGGCTGACCTGGGGCGCGAACCCCTCACCTCCCGAACAGACGCCGAAACTGGGCTGGATGACGGAGTCGCTGGAGATCGACCCGTTCGACTCGAACCGGATGATGTACGGGACGGGTGCGACGATCTACGGCACGGAGAACCTCACCAACTGGGACTCCGGGAGCCAGTTCACCATCAAGCCCATGGTGCAGGGCCTGGAGGAGACGGCGGTGAACGACCTCGCCGCTCCCCCGTCGGGCGGGGCGCAGCTGTTCAGCGCACTCGGCGACATCGGCGGCTTCCGCCACACGGACCTGACCAAGGTCCCGTCGATGATGTACACCCAGCCGAACTTCACCACCACGACCAGCCTGGACTTCGCCGAGACGAATCCGAACACGGTCGTCCGGGTCGGCGACCTGGACTCGGGCCCGCACATCGCGTTCTCGACGGACAACGGCGTCAACTGGTTCGGCGGAACCGACCCTTCGGGCGTGAGCGGCGGCGGCACGGTCGCGGCGGCGGCGGACGGCAGCCGCTTCGTGTGGAGCCCGGCGGGTGCGGGCGTCCAGCACACGACGGGTTTCGGTACGTCGTGGTCGGCATCGTCGGGCATCCCGTCCGGGGCGATCGTCGAATCGGACCGAGTGGACCCGAAGACGTTCTACGGCTTCAAGTCGGGCAAGTTCTACGTGAGTTCGGACGGCGGCGCGACCTTCACGGCGTCCTCCGCCAGCGGCCTCCCGGCCGGCGACAGCGTCCGCTTCAAGGCGCTGCCCGGCACGAAGGGGGACGTGTGGCTGGCGGGCGGCGCGAGTGACGGCGCGTACGGCCTGTGGCACTCGACGAACGGCGGCACGACGTTCACCAAGCTCTCCAACGTCGAGCAGGCCGACGCGATCGGCTTCGGCAAGGCGGCGACGGGTGCGTCGTACCAAACCCTGTACACCAGCGCGAAGATCGCGGGCGTCCGCGGCATCTTCCGCTCCACGGACCAGGGCGCGACCTGGACCCGCATCAACGACGACGCACATCAGTGGGCTTTCACGGGCGCGGCGATCACAGGCGACCCAAGGGTCTACGGCCGGGTGTACATCTCGACGAACGGCCGAGGCGTCATCTACGGCGACACGACCGCCGGCGACACGGACCCGCCCCCCACCCCCACAGGCGCCTGCACGGTGACCTACAAGATCACCAACCAATGGTCGGGCGGCTTCCAGGCGGACGTCCAGCTCAGCAACACCGGCACAACCCCCTGGTCCGGTTGGACACTTGGCTGGAGCTTCCCGAACGCCCAGACCATCACCCAACTCTGGAACGCCGACTACACCCAGTCGGGCACGACGGTGACCGCGAAGAACGTCACGTGGAACGCCAACGTGGCGCCGGGCTCATCGGTGAGCTTCGGCCTCACGGGGAGTTGGTCGGGGACGAACGGTAAACCGACGTCGTTCAAGGTGGGTGACCAGACCTGCACGGTGAGCTGATCCACCCCTGACAGACGGGGCCCACGCCGGGCAGGCGTGGGCCCCGTCCTACACTTGCGCCCTCGCGCAGCGAACCCAGGGGGGTTGATGAGCAGCGAAGACACACCGGTCCGAAGACAGTGGCGCCGCCACCTCGTCGTAGGAGCACTCATCGCCGTGCTCACCGCACAGTCGGTGGCGCTCGTCGTCCAGCAGGGTCAGATCAACGACCTGCGCGCCGAGCAGGAGACGTCCGACACAGCGGGACCTTCCGGGCCTCCCGGGCCACCGGGACCTCCCGGCCCCCGCGGCCTGACCGGAGCGGCCGGCAAGAACGGGCGGGACGGCAGAGACGGCGTCAGTACCGTCGTTGCCGGTCAGGGCGGATCGACGCAGACGCAGCTCACCCTTACCGAAGCGCGGGCCCATTGCCAGACGGTTGCGGACGACGCTTATCCGGACGGTGTCTCATCGGGCGACGAAACCCTCGACTCCCTGACCGACTCCTACAACGCGACCATGCGGAAGAAGACGTTCGACGAGTGCATGGTGGAGCAGGGCTATCCGCAGTGAGGAAGGTGCCCTCGGGTGTATTCCTCCATAGCCGCCCGGCACCGGAAAGTCGTCGCTCATCCGGCGTACCGCGCCACCAACTCCCCCACCGTCGCCGCGAGTCGCTCGCGCAGTTCCGGTGGCTCCAGGACCTCGATGTCCGTGCCCATCGACAGGAACTCACCCAGCGCGCGGTCGGTCGACTCGATCGGTAGCCTGGCCTGTCTCCAGCCGTCGTCGTCCGCCGGTCCGTACGACGTCGCCCTCGCGTGTGTCACCCCCGGCGCCAGGCGGACCAACGCCTCCTCCCGGTAGAGGCGTTGGTGGAAGTCGTGCTGGTACGTCCTCCAGTACGCGGGCAGATCGAAGTCGTGGGGGCGGATGAACTCCTCGTCGGACGTGGCGAGTTCGAGGATCTGGTCGACGCGGAACGTGCGCGGTCCCGGACCCGCGACCACATACCAGCGGCCCGCCTTCAGCACCAGCCCGTACGGCTCAAGGCGTCGCTCCACATCCGTCGGCCGGGCCCAGCGGCGGTACCGGACATGGAGCACCCGGCCGTTCCAGACCGCGTCCGCCACCGCCGGCAGGTACGGGGTGTCGTCGGCCTCCGCGTACCAACCGGGCGCGTCCAGATGGAAGCGGCCGCTGATCCGGTCGGCGTGGGCGCGCAGCTCCGCCGGCAGTGCGGCCCGCAGCTTGAGCTGGGCGGCGGCCAGCACGGAGCCCAGTCCCAGCTCCGCGGCCGGACCGGGGGCGCCCGCCAGGAAGAGGGCCTCCGCCTCGTCGGCGGTCAGGCCGGTCAGCCGGGTGCGGTAGCCGTCGAGGAGGCGGTAGCCACCGGCGTGACCCGCGTCGCCGTACAGCGGGACGCCGGCCGCGCCCAGCGCCTCCACGTCCCGGTACACCGTGCGCACCGAGACCTCCAGCTCCTCGGCGAGCTGGGCGGCCGTCATCCGGCCCCGGGTCTGGAGCAGCAGGAGGATCGAGACGAGTCGGCTGGACTTCACCCCCACAGAATCCCAGACTCCACTGACAGAAGGTGTCAGGGAAGTCGCCCTAGCGTCCCTCCCATGAGCTTCACCGAGAAACTGCTGACCGTGCCGCCGCCCATCGAGGTCGCGGGCCGGCACATCAAGCGCTACCACGTCACCACCGACCCGGCCGGCATCGCGCCCGACGTCGAGAAGGCGGCGTACGAGATCCTCCCGGAGCTGCTGCCGGAGCCGGACGGCACTCCGCCCGCGACCTTCGTCGTGCTGCACCGGGGCGGGGACACCGGCGCCTATCTCAACGTCTACAGCTGGGTCTGGGACAACGTGCTCCACTTCCGTGGCGCCGCGGCCGGGCAGCCGGCGCTGCGGTGCCCGGACATCGACCCGACCCACTTCATCAAGCCCGAAAGACCCTGGATCGGCTGTGTCTGGGAGCTGCCGCCGATCCTGCACGAACGGGACGCCTGGGTACGGCACTTGCTCGCCCCCGAAGTACCGGACCTGGCCGCCTACTTGGCCGACTCGCTGCCCGCAGGAACCACAGGAGACCGCTCATGAGCAGCCCGCACGACTTCGACTTCTTCCACGGCGACTGGCAGGTGCTCAACCGCCGCCGCACCGACTTCCTGGACCCGGACAGCGACTGGGAGGAGTTCCCCGCCACCAACCACTGTCGGCCGCTGTTCGACGGCGCCGCGAACGTCGACGAGATCGACATGCCGCACCTGTCGGCGAAGGGCGCGACCCTGCGCCTCTTCGACCGGGAGAGCCGGCAGTGGTCGCTGAACTGGGCGTCCAGCCGCACCGGGACGCTGTTCCCGCCGGTCGTCGGTCAGTTCACCGAGGGGCGCGGGGAGTTCTACGGCGACGACAGCCACGCCGGCAAGGACGTACGGGTGCGGTTCGTGTGGTCCGACGTGTCCGACGCCGGCGCCCGCTGGGAGCAGGCGTTCTCGCTGGACGGCGGGGACACCTGGCTGACCAACTGGGTCATGGAGTTCACCCGGGCTTCCTGAACGCCCGCAGCAAGAAGACGGGGTCGGCGCGCGGCCGGTCCTGGTCGGGCAGGGCCTCCAGGCGTACGGCGAGTTCCTCGGTGCGCGGGTCGCCGGGCGGCAGCATGGTGAACCAGCCGCGCCGCAGGTCGGCGGCGGTGCGCCGGGGGCTGCGGCCCTGCCCCAGGCCGGTGAAGCGGGACTGCCCGGCGGCGACCAGGCCCTGCGCGGCGGCATACGACTCCACCCGGCGCACGGCGTCCGGGGCGGGCCGGCGCGGGCGCGGGGCGAGGACGGCGTCGACGTCGCTGCCGACATCGTGCGCGGCGGCCTTGTCGACGGTGGTGACGTACACGCCGCCGGGCCGCAGCACCCGGGCGCACTCGGCGACGATGCTGCGGGCGTCGTCGGGGTCGTGGACGAGGTGCAGCAGCCACACGCTGGTCACCGCGTCGAACACCCCGTCGGGGAACGGCAGTCGGCGGCTGTCGCCGAGCACGATCGCGCCGGGCAGCCGCACCGCGGCCATCCGGGCCATGCCGTACGTCAGGTCGGCGCCCGTCACCCGCAGCGCGGGCCGCGCGGTCGCGAACCGGCGGGTGACGATGCCGGTGCCGCAGGCCACGTCGAGGAGGCGGCGGGCGTCCGGCGGGACCAGGCCGAGCACCGCGTCGGCGGCCGCGGCGGCGCGGGGTTCACCGCCGCGGGTGGCGTCGTAGGCGTCGGCTTCCTTGTCGTAGTCCAGCACGCCGTCACTGGGCTCCGTGACCGGGGGCGAGCGCCGCCACCCGCTGGGCGAGCTCGAAGTCCTTCTCGGTGATCGCGCCGCCGACACTGTGGGTGTTCACGCTCAGGGCGACCGTGTTGTAACCGAGGGTGAGGTCGGAGTGGTGGTCGAGCTCCTCCTGGACCTGGGCGATGTGCACGACCATCGCGGTGGCCGCGAAGTGCGAGGGCAGCCGGTAGGAGCAGGTGAGGCGGTCGCCGTCGGCCGACCAGCCCGGCAGTTCCGCGAGCCGGTCCTCGATCTCCTTCTGCGACAGCGGTTGCACGGCCATGTCGCCGCTCCTTCCTGGACTGCGGGTGCGGTGGGGGTGTTCTCTCAGCGTGCCACAGGCGGACCGCGGAAGCCCTGGTCAGAAGGGACTCCGGCATCCGGTCGCGCTGGATTTCTCTTCGCGGGCGTCCCCCGGCTTCGTCTACGGTCGTCGTATGACCACCACCACTGCCGACGACCGGGCCGTGGGCCCGCTGCTACGGGCCTGGCGGGAGCAGCGTCGGGTCAGTCAGCTGGAGCTGGCGCTGCGGGCCGACTCCTCCTCGCGGCACATCAGCTTCATCGAGACGGGGCGTTCGCGGCCGAGCGAGGAGATGGTGCTGCGGCTGGCGGAGCACCTGGACATACCGGTGCGGGAGCGCAACGCGCTGCTGCTGGCCGCCGGTTACGCCCCGCACTACCCCGAGACCCCGCTGTCCGCCCCCGAGCTCGACGCCCTGCGGGACGGCATCGAGCGCCTCATCCAGGGCTACGAGCCGTACCCGGCCCTGGTGTTGGACGCCCTGTACAACGTGGTCGCCGCCAACCGCGGCATCCTGATGCTGCTCGACGACATCCCGGAGTCGTTGCTCACACCCCCGCTCAACGCCATGCGACTGACGCTGCACCCGGAGGGCATGGCGCCCCGCATCCGTAACCTGCGGGCCTGGCGCGGGCATCTGCTGGAGCAGATGGAGCGGCAGATCGCGCTGCGCCGCTCGGAGCCGCTGCGGGCGCTGTACGAGGAGGTGGCGGCGTATCCGCTCGCCCACGAGGACGACGACGGCGAAGACCTGGCGGCGCCCGCGTACTTCGCGCTGCCGATGCGGATCGAGCACGAGGGCCGGGTGCTGTCGTTCATCTCGTCCATCTCCACCTTCAACACCCCCATGGACGTGACCGTCGCCGAGCTGGCCATCGAGACGTTCCTCCCGGCCGACCCGGCGACGGTCAAGTACCTTCAGGGGCTCGACTCCTGACGTGCCCTCAGGGCAACGTGCTGGAGCGCGGCGAACCCGGCGACGGTGACGGCCTGGAGGACGGTCCACACGGCACCCGCGGTACTCGGCGAGAGCCACAGCGCCAGGGCCACACAACTGAGGGCCGCCCAGGCGAGGTTGGCCTCGACGACCGCACGGACCGGCAGTGCGGCCGGACGCGGTCGCGAGGCGAGCCGTCCGACACCGGCGGCGTACACCACCAGGAACGCACCGAGTTCGAGCAGCAGCGTCGATCCGACGCCGAGGAACCGGCCGAGCGGTCCGGACGCGGCGAGATAGGCGAGGCCGTTCGCACCCGTCACCAGGGCGTCCAGGGCGAGGAAGCGGCGCAGCGCGGTGTGCGGGTCGGAGGTGCGGGCGAGGGCGGACAACTGGGCTGCGGACATGGCGAATCAGCCTCCGTCGAGGTAGGTGTGCGACACGGGAAAGGGGGAACCCGGGTTCCGGACCGGAGTGCGCCGCCCCGGAACCCGGTGACTCCACCCTCCCGCGCCCGACCGCAACGGTCGATTACACGCGGGGTAATTGCGTTGCCCGCACGGCGGCCGGCGTCCCCCGCGTGGCGAGCGCCTCACCACCGATCGCGTGAGACTGACGGCGGAACATGACACACTGCCCCGGATACTTCGGCGCGTAGGGGAGGCGTGGCGTGAGTGAGCGGCGGCCTGCGCCCACGGTGGGCCAGGTGGTGCTCGGCAAGCGGCTCCAGGAGCTGCGGGAGGCGGCCGGGCTGAAGCGCGAGGAGGCCGCGAAGGTCCTGCGCGTGGCTCCGGCGACCGTGCGGCGCATGGAAATGGCCGAAGTCTCCCTGAAGATCCCTTACGTACAGCTGCTGTTGTCGACGTACGGCGTCTCCGCGGAGGAGGCGGACGCGTTCGTCGCGCTGGCCGAGGAGGCGAACCAGCCGGGCTGGTGGCAGCGGTTCCACGACGTGCTGCCGGACTGGTTCAGCCTGTACGTGAGCCTGGAGGGCGCGGCCCGCATCATCCGCTCCTACGAGCCGCACTTCGTGCCGGGCCTGCTCCAGACCGAGGCGTACGCGCGTGCCGTGATGGAGGCGGGGACGATCGCGCAGGCCGGCCCGGACACCGTCGAGCGGCATGTGGCCCTGCGGATGACCCGCCAGCAGCTCCTGGAGCGCCCCGACCCGCCCCACCTGTGGGTGATCATGGACGAGACGGTGCTGGCCCGGCCGGTCGGCCATGGCGGCGAGGTCATGCGGGAGCAGCTGGACAAGCTGCTGGAGTTCGCCGAGCGCGACCGGATCACGCTCCAGATAGCCGAGTTCGCCGCGGGCCCGCACCCGGGGACGTACGCCCCCTTCTCCCTCTTCCGTTTCGCCGAGCCCGAACTGCCCGACATGGCGTTCACCGAGTATCTGACCGGCGCCCTGTACCTGGACTCCCGCAAGGAGGTCTCCCTGCATCTGGAGGTCCTGGACCACATGACGGCGCGCGCCGCGTCGGCCGAGCGCACCAAGAAGATCCTCCGGGAACGCCGCGCCACCTACTGACCCGTTCGAGCACCGAGGAGACACCGCCGCATGACCGGACCGGAAGCCGCGCCCACCATCCTCGACACCACCCGGCCGCATCCGGCCCGCGTGTACGACTGGTGGCTCGGCGGCAAGGACAACTACCCGGTGGACGAGGAGCTGGCCCGCCGGATCCTCGCCTCGGACGGCACGGTGGTGCGCGGGGCGCGCGCCAACCGCCGGTTCATGCACCGGGCGGTCCGTACGGCCGCCGAGGCGGGCATCCGCCAGTTCCTCGACATCGGCACCGGCATCCCGACGGAACCGAACCTCCACCAGGTCGCCCAGGAGGTCGCCCCGGACACGCGGGTCGTGTACGTCGACAACGACCCGATCGTCCTGCGCCACGCCCAGGCGCTCCTGCACAGCACCGCCGAGGGCGCCACGAACTACGTGCACGCCGATGTCCGTGACCCGGACACCATCCTTCGCCTGGCCGCGGAGACCCTGGACTTCTCGCGCCCCGTCGCGCTCTCTCTGGTCGCGCTCACCCACTACCTCGGCGAGGACCCGGACGGCGACGACGTCTACGGCCTGCTGGAGCGGTACGTCGCCGAGCTCGCCCCCGGCAGCTACGTGATCCTCTCCCAGGTCACCCCCGACCTGAGCCCGGAGGCCATCGGGAAGGCAGCGCAGCACTTCCGGGCGAGCGGTACGCCGTTCCACCCGCGCTCGCTGCCCGAGTTCTCGCGTTTCTTCGCCGGTCTGGAGCTGCTCGGCCCCGGGGTGATCCCGGTTACCGGCTGGCGGCCGGAGCCCGTCGACGTCGAGGCCCAGACCGAGGGCGTCGTGCCGGTCTACGCGGGGGTCGCCCGCAAGCCCTGACCCGTCGTACGGGTACCCGTACGGGTGCCGTGAACAGGTGCGTTCCCGCCCTGGCCCCTAGCTTCGGAAGCACGGGCCAGCAAGGGAGCGCATGTGACCGACACCCAGATACCGCCCACCGAGCCGGGCGCGGCGCTGCTGAAGGCCGGGCGTTTCTTCCGGCCCGGCGCGCCCGCACCGGACCTGCACAGCATCGAGCTGAGCGGCGGGCGCGAGGCGGACGCCTTCTACCGGGACCGGTGGAGCCACGACAAGGTCGTGAACTCCACCCACGGGGTGAACTGCACAGGTTCCTGCCGGTGGAAGGTGTACGTCAAGGACGGCATCATCACCTGGGAGACGCAGCAGACCGACTACCCGAGCGTCGGCCCGGACCGCCCCGAGTACGAGCCGCGCGGCTGCCCGCGGGGCGCCGCGTTCTCCTGGTACACGTACTCCCCCACCCGGGTGCGCTACCCGTACGTCCGCGGTGTCCTGCTGGAGCTGTACCGCGAGGCGCTCGCGAGGACCGGCGACCCGGTGCTGGCCTGGGCGGACATCCAGAGCGACCCCGAGCGCCGCCGCCGCTACCAGCAGGCCCGCGGCAAGGGCGGCCTGGTCCGGGCGACCTGGGACGAGGCGGTCGAGATCGTCGCCGCCGCACACGTCCACACGATCAAGACGTACGGCCCCGACCGCATCGCCGGCTTCTCCCCGATCCCGGCGATGTCGATGGTGTCGCACGCGGCCGGAGCGCGCTTCCATTCGTTGATCGGCGCGCCCATGCTGTCGTTTTACGACTGGTACGCCGACCTTCCGGTCGCCTCCCCGCAGGTCTTCGGCGACCAGACGGACGTCCCGGAGTCGGGCGACTGGTGGGACGCCGCGTATCTGATGATGTGGGGCTCGAACGTCCCGGTGACCCGCACCCCGGACGCGCACTGGATGGCGGAGGCCCGCTACCGGGGCCAGAAGGTGGTCGTGGTCGCCCCGGACTACGCGGACAACGCCAAGTTCGCCGACGAGTGGCTGCACCCGCATCCCGGCACGGACGGGGCGCTGGCCCTCGCCATGGGCCACGTCCTCCTCAAGGAGTTCTTCGTCGACCGTGAGACGCCGTTCTTCACGGACTACGTCAAGAAGTTCACCGACCTGCCGTTCCTGGTCACGCTCACCGAGAAGGACGGCGCGCACGTCCCCGCGAAGTTCCTGCGCGCCACGGACCTCGGCCAGGAGGGCGAGGGCGCGGAGTGGAAGACGGTCGTACTGGACGCGGCGAGCGGCCGCGCGGTCGTCCCGAACGGCTCCCTGGGCTTCCGCTGGACCGAGTCGGGCAAGGGCCGCTGGAACCTCGAACTCGGCGCGATCGAACCGACGTTGACCCTGCACGGCCAGAGCATCGCGAGCGGCGTCGAGGTCCTGCTCCCCCGCTTCGACACCGAGGGCGGCGAACACGGCCAGGGGCGGGGCGACGTCGTACGCCGTGGCGTCCCGGCCACCCGGCTCGGCGGGCCGGACGGTCCGCTGGTGACGACCGTGTACGACCTGCTGCTCGCCCAGTACGGCATCGAGCGGGCCGGCATGCCGGGCAGTTGGCCCGCCTCCTACGAGGACGCCGAGGCGCCCGGCACCCCGGCCTGGCAGGAGGTGCACACCTCCGTCCCGGCCGCCCAGTGCGTCAAGATCGCCCGGGAGTTCGCGCGGACCGCCGAGCGCTCCAAGGGCCGCTGCATGATCCTCATGGGTGCGGGCACCAACCACTGGTTCCACTCCGAGACCATCTACCGCGCCTTCCTGGCCCTGCTCCAGCTCACCGGCTGCCAGGGCCGCAACGGCGGCGGCTGGGCGCACTACGTGGGCCAGGAGAAGTGCCGCCCGGTCACCGGCTGGGCGACGCTGGCCGCCGCGTCGGACTGGTCGCGGCCACCGCGGCAGATGATCGGGACGGCGTACTGGTTCCTCAACACCGATCAGTGGCGGTACGACCACTTCACCGCCGACGTGCTGTCCTCGCCGCTCGGCGAGGGCCGGTTCAAGGGCATGACGGGCGCCGACTGCCTTGCCCTGTCGGCGCGTTCGGGCTGGATGCCGTCTTACCCGACCTTCGACCGCAACCCGCTGGAGCTGGGCGAGACCTTCGGCGACCCGGTGGCCAAGGCGGTGGCCGAACTCCGCGCGGGCACCCTGAACTTCGCCTGCGAGGACCCGGACGCCCCGGAGAACTGGCCGCGTGTGCTGACGCTGTGGCGGGCCAACCTGCTCGGCTCGTCGGCGAAGGGTGCCGAGTACTTCACCCGGCATCTGCTGGGCACGCACTCGTCGTTGAGCGCGGAGGAGGCCTCGGAGGACGAGCGCCCCCGGGATGTGACCTGGCGGGACGAGGCACCCGAGGGCAAGCTCGACCTGCTGCTGTCGTTGGACTTCCGGCAGACCTCGTCGACGCTGCTGTCGGACGTGGTCCTGCCGGCGGCGACCTGGTACGAGAAGCACGACCTGTCGTCCACCGACATGCACCCCTACGTGCACTCCTTCACCCCGGCCGTGGACCCGCCCTGGCAGGCCCGCACCGACTTCGACACCTTCAAGGCGCTGGCCGACCGGCTCAGCGAGATGGCGGTCCTGCACCTGGGCACCCGCAAGGACCTGGTGGCGTCGCCGTTGCAGCACGACACCCCGGGCGAGACCGCCCAGCCCGGCGGGGTGGTCCTGGACTGGAAGCGCGGCAAGTGCGATCCGGTGCCCGGGAGGACGATGCCGAACCTGACGGTCGTCGAGCGGGACTACACGATGATCGGCGCCAAGTTCCGGGCACTCGGCCCGCTGGTCGAGCAACTGGGCCTGCCCTGCAAGGGCATCGCCCTCAAGCCGGACGAAGAGGTCCGGCACCTGGCCGAGTTGAACGGCACCGGCTACGCCGGCCGCCCCTCGATCGACACCGCCGTGAAGGCCGCCAACACCATCCTCGCCCTGTCCGGCACCACCAACGGCCGCCTCGCCACCCAGGGTTTCCACACCCTGGAGGCGCGCACCGGGCAGGAGATGGCCCACCTGGCCGCCGAGCACGAAGGCAAGCGGATCACGTACGCCGACACCCAGGCGGCGCCCGTCCCGGTCATCACCTCGCCGGAGTGGTCGGGCAGCGAGTCCGGCGGCCGCAGGTACACGGCGTTCACGCTCAACACCGAGCACCTCAAGCCCTGGCACACCCTCACCGGCCGCCAGCACTTCTTCCTGGACCACGACTGGATCCATGAGCTGGGCGAGGCGCTCCCGGTCTACCGGCCGCCCCTCGACATGAACAAGCTGTTCGGCGAACCACAGCTCGGCCCGGACGGGCAACGGGAGGTGACGGTCCGTTACCTCACCCCGCACAACAAGTGGTCCATCCACTCCGAGTACCAGGACAACCTGTTCATGCTGGCCCTCTCCCGCGGCGGCCAGTCCATCTGGATGTCCCCGCAGGACGCCGACGCCATCGGCGTCAAGGACGACGACTGGATCGAGGCGGTCAACCGCAACGGCGTGGTCGTGGCCCGCGCGATCGTCTCGCACCGGATGCCGGCCGGCACGGTCTACATGCACCACGCGCAGGAGCGCACGGTCAACGTGCCGACGACGGAGGCCACCGGCAAGCGCGGCGGCATCCACAACTCCCTGACCCGGCTGATCCTCAAGCCGTCCCATCTCATCGGCGGCTACGCCCAGTTGAGCTGGGCGTTCAACTACCTGGGCCCCACGGGCAACCAGCGCGACGAGGTGACGGTCATCCGCCGCCGCAGCCAGGAGGTCGAGTACTGATGCGCGTCATGGCACAGATCGCGATGGTCATGAACCTCGACAAGTGCATCGGCTGCCACACCTGCTCGGTGACCTGCAAGCAGGCGTGGACCAACCGGCAGGGCATGGAGTACGTCTGGTTCAACAATGTCGAGACCCGGCCCGGGCAGGGATATCCGCGCCGGTACGAGGACCAGGAGAAGTGGCGCGGCGGCTGGGAGCTCAACAAACGCGGCGCGCTGAAGCTCAAGGCAGGCGGCCGCTTCCACAAACTCCTCGGCATCTTCTCCAACCCCAAGCTCCCGGAGATCAAGGACTACTACGAGCCCTGGACCTACGACTACAAGAACCTCACCGACGCCCCGCTCGGCGACGACTTCCCGGTGGCCCGGCCGGTGTCGCAGATCGACGGCAAGCCGATGAAGATCGAGTGGTCGTCGAACTGGGACGACAACCTCGCGGGCGCCCCCGCCTACGGCGACCTCGACCCGATGGTCGAGCGCACCCGCCAACAGGCGGCGGAAAAGGTGAAGTTCGAGTTCGAGCAGACCTTCATGTTCTATCTGCCGCGCATCTGCGAGCACTGCCTCAACCCGTCCTGCGTCGCCTCCTGCCCGTCCGGCGCGATGTACAAGCGGGCCGAGGACGGCATCGTCCTGGTCGACCAGGACCAGTGCCGGGGCTGGCGGATGTGCGTGACCGGCTGCCCGTACAAGAAGGTCTACTTCAACCACCGCACCGGCAAGGCCGAGAAGTGCACGATGTGCTATCCGCGCGTCGAGGTGGGTCTGCCGACGGTCTGCTCGGAGACCTGCGTGGGCCGGCTGCGCTACCTCGGCGTGATCCTCTACGACGCCGACAAGGTGACGGCCGCGGCCTCCACGCCCAACGAACAGGGCTTGTACGAGGCTCAGTTGGGCGTCTTCCTCGACCCGGACGATCCCGCCGTGCAGCGGGCCGCCGAGGAGGCGGGGATCTCGTACGACTGGATGGAGGCGGCCCGCCGCTCCCCCGTGCGCGCGCTGATCAGCAAGTACAAGGTCGCCCTGCCGCTGCATCCCGAGTACCGCACGATGCCGATGGTCTGGTACATCCCGCCGCTGTCCCCGGTCGTGGACGCACTGACGGAGACCGGGCACGACGGCGAGGACGCCGACAACCTCTTCGGCGCCATCGACACCCTCCGCATCCCCCTGGAGTACCTCGCGGAGGTCTTCACCGCGGGCGACACCGCACCCGTGCGGGCCTCCCTGGAGAAGCTCGCCGCGATGCGTGCCCACATGCGGGCGATCAACCTCGGCGAGGACCCCGATCCGCGGGTCACCGAGGCGGTCGGGATGAAGCCGGACGAGATCGAGGAGATGTACCGGCTGCTCGCGATCGCCAAGTACGAGGACCGGTACGTGATCCCGACCGCCGCCGTGGGCGACGCCCGCCGCCTGGAGGAGTCGGCGCTCCCGGACGGGTGCAGCCTGGAGTACGAGGGCGGTCCCGGCATGGGCGGCGACGGGCCGTTCGGCCAGGACTCCGGGCAGCGCAAGCTGCTGCCGGTGGTGTCCGTGGAGAACTTCCACGGACTGCGCCGCCGCCAGACGTCCGACGACCCCACCGACGCCGAGGAGGTCTGATGCCGTCGTACGCCGTGCTCTACCAGGCAGCAGCGCTCTGTCTGACCTACCCCGACGACGACTTCCGCGCCCGGCTGCCCCTGCTGCGCGAAGCGGCCCCGCAACTGCGGGAGTTCGTCGATCACGCGGCGGTCACCCCGGCGCAGGAGCTGGCCGCGCACTACGTCCAGGTCTTCGACTTCAAGAACCGGCACAGCCTGTACCTGAGTTGGTGGCAGGACGGGGACACCCGGCGGCGCGGCATGTCGCTGGTCCGCTTCAAGGACGTCTACCGGGCCGCCGGCCTCGAATTCACCGGCGAGGAGCTGCCCGACTTCCTCCCTGCGGTGCTGGAGTTCGCGTCCCGCACCGGCGACACCGACCTGCTGACCGAACACCGGGACGGCCTGGAGCAGTTGCGCTCCCGGCTCACCGCGTTCGGGACTCCGTACGCGTCCGTCCTGGACGCCGTATGCGCCACACTGCCCACTCACACCGGGGTGCGCTGATGACCACACTCCTCTGGGGCGTGCTGCCGTACGTCGCCGTCGTCCTGCTCGTCGCCGGACTCGTCTGGCGCTATCGCTACGACAAGTTCGGCTGGACGACCCGCAGTTCGCAGGTCTACGAGTCGAAGCTGCTCAACATCGCCTCCCCGGCCTTCCACTACGGCATCCTCTTCGTGCTGGCCGGGCACATCGTGGGGCTGTTCATCCCGATGTCGTGGACCGACAAGGCGGGGATCAGCGAGCACACGTACCACGTGTTCTCGCTCTACGGCGGCACCGCGGCCGGTGTCCTCACCGTCGCCGGGATCGTGCTGCTCGTCTACCGGCGCCGGACGCGGGCGCCCGTCTTCCGCGCGACCACCGCCAACGACAAGCTCATGTACCTGGTGCTGCTCGGCGCGATGGCGCTGGGCATGATCGCCAAACTGACTCACGCCTCCGGCGACGGCTACAACTACCGTGAGTCCATCGCCCCTTGGGCCCGCAGCCTGTTCACCCTCCAGCCGGACATCGACCGCATGCACGGCGTGCCGGTGCTGTACCAGGTCCACGCGGTGATCGGGATGGCACTGATCGCGTTCGTGCCGTACAGCAGGCTGGTCCATATGTTCAGCGCGCCGGTGCAGTACCTGTTCCGGCCGTACGTGGTGTACCGCAGCCGCGACCCCAGACAGCTGGGGCCGCGGCCGGAGCGGCGGGGCTGGGAGAAGACGGGGTCGTAGGGCTCAGGCGGCCCCGCCCTTCTGCTCCTTGTCGTCGTCGACGATCTCCGCGTCCACCACGCCCTCCTCATCGGGAGGCGTGGTGGTCTGCTGTTCGGTGGCGGTCGGCTCCGACTGCTGGGCCTGCGCGTACATCGCCTGGCCCACCCGCTGGCTGACCGTGGCCAGGTTCTCCACACCGTTGCGCAGGGCCGTCGTATCGGCGTTCTGCTCCAGGAGCGTCTTGACCTCTGCGATCGCCGACTCCACGTCGGCCTTGGTCTCGGCGGGGACCCGTTCGTCGTTCTCCCGGAGGAACTTCTCCGTCTGGTAGACGAGTTGCTCGGCCTGGTTGCGGGTCTCGGCGGCCTCCCGGCGCTTGCGGTCCTCCTCCGCGTACTGTTCGGCGTCCCGCATCATGCGGTCGATGTCGTCCTTGGGAAGGGCCGAGCCGCCGGTGACGGTCATCTTCTGCTCGCGGCCCGTCGCGAGGTCCTTCGCGGAGACGTGCATGATCCCGTTGGCGTCGATGTCGAAGGCGACCTCGATCTGCGGGACACCGCGCGGCGCGGGCGGCAGGCCGGTGAGGTCGAAGACACCGAGCTTCTTGTTGTAGGCGGCGATCTCGCGTTCGCCCTGGTAGACCTGGATGCCGACCGAGGGCTGGTTGTCGGTGGCGGTGGTGAAGATCTCCGAACGCCGGGTGGGGATCGTGGTGTTGCGCTCGATGAGCTTCGTCATGATGCCGCCCTTGGTCTCGATGCCCAGGGACAGCGGGGTGACGTCGAGCAGGAGGACGTCCTTCACGTCACCGCGGACGACGCCCGCCTGGAGCGCGGCGCCGAGGGCGACGACCTCGTCCGGGTTGACGCCCTTGTGCGGGTCCTTGCCGGTGAGTTCCTTGACGAGGTCCGTGACGGCGGGCATCCGGGTCGAGCCGCCGACGAGGATGACGTGGTCGACCGCGGCGAGCTTGATGCCGGCGTCCTTGACCGCCTGGTGGAAGGGGGTCTTGCAGCGGTCGAGCAGGTCGGCGGTGAGTTCCTGGAACTGAGCGCGCGTCAGTTTCTCGTCGAGGTGCAGCGGGCCTTCGGCGGAGGCGGTGATGTAGGGGAGGTTGATCGTGGTCTCCGACGAGCTGGACAGCTCGATCTTGGCCTTCTCGGCGCCCTCGCGCAGGCGCTGGAGCGCCATCTTGTCCTTGCCGAGGTCGATGCCGTACTGCCCCTGGAACTTCTTCACCAGGTGCTCCACGACCCGCTGGTCCCAGTCGTCGCCGCCGAGATGCGTGTCGCCGTTCGTCGCCTTGACCTCGATGACACCGTCGCCGATCTCCAGGAGGGAGACGTCGAAGGTGCCGCCGCCGAGGTCGAAGACGAGGACGGTCTGCTCCTCGCCGCGGTCCAGGCCGTAGGCGAGGGCGGCGGCGGTCGGCTCGTTGATGATCCGCAGCACCTTCAGGCCCGCGATCTCGCCGGCCTCCTTGGTGGCCTGCCGCTGGGCGTCGTCGAAGTACGCCGGGACGGTGATCACCGCGTCGGTCACGTCCTCGCCGAGGTAGGACTCGGCGTCCCGCTTCAGCTTCTGCAGCACCCGTGCCGACAGCTCCTGCGCCCGGTAGCGGGTGCCGTCGACCGACCCCTGCTCCGGGAAGCGCCAGTCGGCGTCGCCCATGTACCGCTTCACGGACCGGGCCGTCCGCTCCACGTTCGTCACGGCCTGCCGTTTGGCGACCTCCCCGACGAGCACTTCCCCGTTCTTGGCGAAGGCCACGACCGACGGTGTGGTCCTGGCCCCCTCCGCATTGGCGACGACCGTGGGGTCGCCGCCCTCCAGGACGGCCACCACGGAGTTCGTGGTCCCCAGATCGATCCCGACCGCGCGTCCCATCGCTGTCCCCTTCCGCCAGGGCACTTCCCGGACTCCAGCACAAAACTTGAGTGGGCTGTTGTCAATGCCGCGTACCCCGAAAGCCGCATACCCCGGAAGGCGGGTACCCAGAAATGGCGGATGCCGCGCCCCCCAGGGGGGCGCGGCATCCGGGAACGTGCGGCTGTCAGGCCAGCTTCGCCGACAGGGTGATCGGCACGGCCTTGAGGGCCTGGCTGACCGGGCAGTTCACCTTGGCCTCCTCGGCCGCGGCGACGAAGGCGTCCTGGTCGATGCCGGGGACGGTGCCCTCGACGGTGAGGTGGATGCCGGTGATGCCCTCACCCGGCTGGAAGGTGACGTCGGCGGAGGTGGTGAGCTTGGTGGGCGGGGTGCCGGCCCCCGCGAGGGCGTGCGAGAACGCCATGGAGAAGCAGCTGGAGTGGGCGGCCGCGATCAGCTCTTCGGGGCTGGTCTTGCCGTTCGCCTCCTGGGCGCGGGAAGCCCACGTCACCGGCTGCTGGGCGATGGCGCCGGAGGAGTCGAAGGAGACGACTCCGTTGCCCTCGAGCAGGTTGCCTTCCCAGACGGTGTGTGCGGAGCGCGTGGTAGCCACGGTTCTTCCTTTCAGACATGGGCCCATGTAGGGGTTCCGGGTCTCATCCGATCACATTCGGGCGCACCGCACCCGCCTAGGTCCTGTCTGGAGTTCGCCGTCGTCGCCCGAAGGGCGGCCTCGCGGCGTCTGGTGCGGTGCATCGGCGTGCGGCCGGATCGTCCTCGTACTGGATGTACTTGGATGATCCGGCCGTGCGTCGAGGTGCCGTGCCAGGCGTCGCGAGGCAGGCGGGGAACTCCAGACAGGGCCTAAGCCGCCCGCTGTTCGTCCTGGCGTTCCGGCAGCGGCACCTGGGGGCCGTCCGACTCGTCCAGCCACCGGCGGAGCACGCGGTGGACGTGTTCGGCGCCGACGAGTTCCTCCGCGTCGCCGACCGGTGCGGAGAGGGCCACCGGCGACAGCAGGAACGGCCGCCCCTGCGCCCCGCCGAGGCCGCCGTGCGAGCCGATCTGCTCCTCGAACGCGAGCACCTCGCCCTCGCCCGGGTCGTACCAGGAGTTGACCATGATGTCGGCGGTGTGCGCGAAGCCGTGCGTGCGGCGTACGGCGTCGGCGGCGCCCGGTCCGAAAGCGGCCAACGGGCCGGGATTCCCGTCCAGTTGGTCGACCGGGATCTCCGTGCCGAACGGCCCGAGCACCACTCCGCCGTGCTCCTCGCTGCGCACGAGGAGGAAGCCGATGCCGGGATGGTTGGCGAGCGTCGTCAGCAGCGCCGGGTGGCGGGCGTCGATCTCCTCCTTGCTCATCCGGTGCGGCACGTCCGGGAAGGACACCAGCCCGAGGTTCCCGGAGGCCAGCACGAGCGGCTCCGAGCTGCGCCGCGCGGGGCGGTGCTGCTCGCGGCGCTCCTCGACCGGCCGGCGCAGAGCGGCGCGGACGGCCGCGCGGGCCTCGGCACCGCTGTGGGTGCGCTGCGCCTTGCGCGGCACGGGCAGTCCGCAGCCGGCCCGCACCAGGTCGCCGAGGGTGAGGCCGTAGCGGGCCTGGAAGGTCTCGCCGGGGCTCTGGCCATGGTCGGACAGGACGACGATCCGGTAGGGACGCGGGGCGTGCTCGGCGACGTTCTCGATCAACGCCAGGGAGCGGTCGAGGCGTTCGAGGACCTTCTCGGCATCGCGGCTCGTCGGTCCGGAGTGGTGGGCGACCTCGTCGTAGGCGACCAGGTCGGCGTAGACGGCGGTGCGCCCGGCGAGCATGTCGCCCATCACCGCGGCGACCACGACGTCCCGCTCGACGACGGTCGCGAACGCGCGGATGAAGGGGTAGAGCCCGCCACGTCTCACCCGCGGCCGGACCTTGCGGAACCGCCCCCGGGTCGACTGACCGATCTCCCGCCCGACTTCCGCGACGAAGGACAGGGCGGTGCGCACGGCGTTGGCGGGGTCGGAGAAGTACGCGAAATAGCCCGCCCGGGACCGGGTCTCGCGGCTGCGGCGGCGGGTGGCGATGGACAGCACGAGCGCCTGCTCGTCGGCGCCGCCGCTGAAGAGGTTCCCGCGGCTGGCCCCGTCGACGCCGAGCAGACCGCCGTCACCCGTGCGCTCGACCGCCCGGCGCTGGAGCTCGGCGGCGCTGGTGGGGCGGTTGCAGACCATCACCTCCCGGCTGTCCTTCTCGTACCAGCGGAACGCCGGCACGTCCTCGTTGCTGCCGTGCAGGATGCCGAGCTGGCTGGCACCGGTCTGGCTGGACCAGTCGGTGCGCCACGGGGTGAGCCGGTGGGTGCCGCCGTCGAGCCAGCGGGCGAGCGTCGGCATGACGCCCGTACCGGCGGCGACCCGCAGCACGTCGTACCCGACGCCGTCGAGCTGGAGGAAGACCACCCCCGGGGCGGACGGCGCGGCCGGGCCGCCTCTGCGGCGGCGGTCGGCGAGCCGGTAGAGGCGGCGCCGGTAGGCGTCGTCGTCCCGCACGGCCAGGGCGGCCCCGGTCGCGGAGGCGACCGCCGACATCACGGCGGCCACCACGACCGCGGTCTCCCACGCGGCCGCGCCCCGCTCGGTCGGGTTCAGCCGCAGCGCCAGCAGGAGCAGGAAGCCGTTGAGGACGAAAACCAGCAGCCCGAGCACCAGGGCGGGCACCAGCAGCAGGAGGCGTACGAGGAGCGGCCAGACCAGCGCCGACAGGACACCGAAGGCACCCGCGCCGAGAGCCGCGGTGACGGCGATGTCGGTGGCGCTGTCGCCGTCCGCGGACCTGAGCTGGAAGTCCGGAAGGATGCCGGCGAGGACGAGCATGGTGATCGTGGAGACCGCCCACACCGTGACGCTCCGCCCTGCCTGACTGGCGACCCGCCGCCAACGCCCGCCTCGCACGCCCCGCACACCTCACGTCCCCGGCCCGTCATCGGTGCGGGCCTGTACCCACCCTGTCACAACGGACGGAGGTTCCCCGGAGTCTCCCCGGAGCGGTCAGCGGCCGTCGTACCCGGCCGTCGGCATCGACAGCCGGCGGTGGATGCTGGCCTTCATCTGGGCGTCGTACGACGGTTCCGCCGACCCCACCGTCTCCACGCGCACCCCGCGGCGGGCGCACTCGGCGAGGAACTCCTCGGTGGAGGACAGCGCGCTGTCCAGGACCCGGCGGCTGGGCGCGACGAAGAGGTCGGTCTCCGGGCGGACGCCGTCCCAGAGCACGCAGTGGTCGGGGCGCAGGCCGCGCACGAGGAGTTCCCGGCTGACGGTGTAGCCCCGCTCGGCGGCCCAGCGGGCGCACATGGCGTGCTGGCTGCGGGAGTCCACCAGGAAGGGGTCGGCCTCCAGCTCCTCCAGCGGCGTCAGACTCGCGATCGCCGTGACGCGGACCGGTCCCATGGCGTCCCCCTCACCTCCGGGTTTCGCCGCCGACCCTACTCCTGCCCGTAGGCTTCGGGGAGTCGCGCGAAGGAGGCAAAGAGGTGCCGGTGGAGATCACCTGGTGGGGGCACGCCACCTGCACGCTCCAGGACTCGGGCGTCCGTGTGCTCACCGACCCTCTGTTCGCCCGCCGTCTCGCGCATCTGCGCCGCCGTCGGGGCGCGGTGCCACCGCCCGGCGCCTGGCGCGCGGACGTGGCGCTCGTCTCCCATCTGCACTCCGATCATCTGCACATTCCGTCGTTGCAGCGACTGTCCCCGGGCACGCGCCTGCTCGTGCCCCGGGGCGCACCCCGTGCGGTGCCCGGACTCCGCCGGCTCGCCCATCTCCAGGTCACCGAGGTGGCGCCGGGCGACGAGACGGTGATCGGGGACGTGGTCGTCCGCACGGTCCCGGCCCGGCACGACGGGCGGCGGCTGCCCGTGGGACCGCATCGCTCCCCCGCGCTCGGCTATGTCGTCGAGGGCGAGGCGCGCACGTACTTCGCCGGGGACACCGGCCTGTTCGACGACATGGCGAAGGAGGTCGGGCCGGTCGACGTGGCGCTGCTGCCGGTGGGCGGCTGGGGGCCGTACCTCGGTGAGGGGCACCTGGACGCGGGCCGCGCCGCGCAGGCGCTGGCCCGGCTGGACCCGGTCAGCGCGGTGCCGGTGCACTACGGCACGTACTGGCCGATCGGGATGGACGCCGTGCGCCCCCATGAATTCCATGCCCCCGGCGCCGAGTTCGTGCGGCTCGCCGCCGAGCGTGCGCCCGGTGTGGCGGTGCATCTGCTGGAGCACGGGGAGAGCGTGCGCCCGGGGGTGGCCCGGTGACCGAGACGTGGCTGGCGGCGGCCGTCAGGACCGTGCCGCCCGAGTCGACGCAGCAGGCGCTGGGGTATCCGTCGCTGTTCCTGCTGGTGCTGATCGGGGCGCTGGTGCCGGTGGTGCCGACGGGGGCTCTGGTGAGTTCGGCGGCCGTGGTGGCGTTCCATCAGACGGCGCCGTTCTCGATGGCGTTGGTCTTCGTGACCGCTTCGCTGGCGGCGTTCCTCGGGGACATGGCGCTGTACTGGCTGGGGCGGCGCGGGATGAAGTCGAAGAACGGGTCGCGGTGGCTGGAGGCGATCCGGTCCCGGGCGCCGGAGGACCGGCTGACACAGGCGCAGGAGAAGCTGGCCGAGCACGGGGTGGCGGTGCTGGTGCTGTCCCGGATGGTGCCGGCGGGGCGGATCCCGGTGATGCTGGCCTGTCTGATGGCGAAGTGGCCGCTGCGGAGGTTCGCGCGGGGCAATCTGCCGGCGTGCCTGGCGTGGGCGGTGACGTACCAGCTGATCGGCATTCTGGGCGGGTCGCTGTTCGACGAGCCCTGGGAAGGTGTGGTGGCGGCGATCGTGCTGACGGTCGCGGTCAGCGCGGCGCCGAGTGTGTGGCGCCGGGTGCGCGGGACGACGACGAAGGCCAAGGCCTGACGTCATCGGGCTCCGGCGGCGGTGAGGAGTTCGGCGGTCGCGGGGTGCGGGCCGTGGTTCGCCCACTCCAGCGGTGACCAGCCGGTTCCGTGGTCCTCACGGAGGTTCGGGTCGGCGCCGTGCGCCAGCAGTTCTCGTACGGTCTCGAGGTGGCCCCAGCAGGCGGCCGCGCACAGCGGCGTGCCCTGCGAGCCGTCGCCCGCACTCTCCGTGTCGGGGGCGGCGCCGGCCCGCAGAAGCACACGCGCGACCTCGGCCTGCCCCTGCACGGACGCCAGATAGAGCGGGGTGGCGCCGTCGTCGTACGGCCGCTCGGCATCCGCTCCCCGCTTGAGCAGCGCCCGCACACGGTCGGCGTCCCCCGCCAGGGTCGCCTCGAAGAGCTGACGGGAGAGTTTCTTGCGCTGTCGCCGTGTCATGGCGGGCGAGGCTAGCGATCACAAGGACCCCGCGGCCACCGAAATAACTCAGGCCCGCTCCAGCACCCGTGAGCCGCCCACCGGCAGGTCCCACAGGTCCTCCCGCGCGAGCCCTGCCTTCTCCCAGGCCGCCCGCACCCGCGTCAGCGGCTCCAGCACCGGCTCCGCCGACAGCACGAACGTGCCCCAGTGCATGGGGGCCATCCGCCGCGCCCCCAGGTCCTGGGCCGCCCGCACCGCCTCCTCCGGGTCGCAGTGCACGTCGCTGAGCCACCAGCGGGGGTCGTAGGCACCGATGGGCAGCAGGGTCAGGTCGATGCCGGGGTAGCGGCGGCCGATGCGGGCGAACCAGTGGCCGTAGCCGGTGTCGCCGGCGAAATGGACCCGTTGGCCGTCCGGGGCCGTGAGGACCCAGCCGCCCCACAGGCTGCGGCAGGTGTCGGTGAGGGTGCGCTTGGACCAGTGGTGGGAGGGGACGAAGTCGAAGCGGACGCCGCGCAGTTCGGCCGCCTCCCACCAGTCGAGCTCGGTGACCTGGGTGAACCGGCGGCGCCGGAACCAGCCGGCCAGTCCCGCGGGCACGAACACCGGGGTGTCGCGCGGGAGTCGGCGCAGGGTGGGAGCGTCCAGATGGTCGTAGTGGTTGTGGCTGATGACCACGGCGTCGACACGCGGCAGCGCGTCCCAGGCGATGCCCACGGGAGTGATCCGCGCCGGGGTGCCGAGGATGCGACGCGACCAGACGGGGTCGGTGAGGACGGTCAGGCCGCCGATCCGGACGACCCAACTGGCGTGCCCCGCCCAGGAGACGGCGACGGTGCGGGCGTCCACGCGGGGCAGCGGCCCCGGTTCGTACGGCAGCTTCGGGATGTCCGCGAGACCCTCGCGGCCGGGCCGCACGGAGCCCTCGCGGGCGAACCGGGCCATGGCCTTGAGGCCGGGCAGCGGGGCGGTGAGACGGTCGTGGAAGGTGCGCGGCCAGACCCGGCGCTCGCCGAGGGGGCGGGGTTCGGCGAGCGGCGGGAAGGGCGGCGCGAACGGCGTCGCCAACGGGGTGACGGACGCCGGATCGTCGGCTTCCCGGGTGGTCGTGCTCGTGGTGGTCGACTCGGACTGCTGCGTCATCGAGGAGGCTCCCATCGCTGAGCGTCGTCGCGGAGATCATCGAAAACCGACTGCAAGGTGATCAACGCACGGTGCACGTGTGGCAGTTCCAACGGTGTGGTCGAACTGAGGCATTCCTCGAGTTCCCCGTCCGTCCCGGCAAGCAACGCACCGGTCGACAGCCGCACCCGCAGCGCCCCCAGGTCGTCGCCGAAGCGATGGCCGCCGGGGGCCGGCATGCCGAGCCGGGCGGAGAGGAACTCCTCCAGGTCCTGGGCGTCCCCGACGCCGTACGCGCCGAGCGCGGAGCGCAGCGGGCCGAGGTCGGCGTAGAGATGGCGGCCGGCCTGCGGAGGCCGGGCCAGGGCGCCGGCCGAGACGACGGCGGTGTGCGCGGCGGCGGCCACGCGCGCGTGCAGGCGTACGGCGGCGGCGACGCGGTCGGTCACCGGCTCGGGCTCCAGCAGCGCGTAGCAGGCCGCGGCGGCCACGGGGGCGGCCACCCGGGCGCCGAGGGCGGTGAGCACGTCGAGCACGCGCGCGTGGAGGCCGTCTCCGACGTCCCCTTGGGGGAAGCGGGCGATCGCCGCGGGCCAGCCCGGCGGCAGCAGGGCGCCGGCGAGGTCGGTGACGACGGTGACCCGGTCGGGCAGCATCTCGGCGGGGCTCAGCCACATGGTGTCGTGCGGTGCGTGCACGGTGTCGCGCCAGGTCTCGTCACTGATCAGGTGCAGGCCCTCGCCCGCGGCGGCCTCCACGGCCTCGTGCAGCACCTCGGGGGGCGCCACGGTGGCGGTGGGGTCGTCGGCCACGGACAGCACGAGCAGCCGCGGGTCACCGCCCTCGTCCCGCACCCGGCGGACGGTCTCCAGCAGGGCGTACGGGTCCGGGACACCGCCGCACTCCGCCGGTGTCGCCACATGGAAGACGGGTCTTCCCAACAGGCGTGCGTACGGCGCCCACCAGGCCGCGCAGGGCCGGGGCACCAGGACGTCGCCGCCGAGGGCCGCGGTCAGCGCGAGCAGCAGGGAGGGGGCGCCGGGGGCCGCCACGACGCGCTCGGGCCCGGCGGACAGTCCACGCCGGGCCCAGTAACCGCATGCCGCGTCCAGCAGCCCGGGGCCGCCCCCGACGGGTTCGCTGCCGCCCTGGGCCGCCGCCGCGGCGAGCACGGCCGACAGCTCGGGCAGCACGGGCAGCCCGTCGTCCGGCAACGGCGGCCCGTAGCGGACCGGGCCGTGCCCTTCCAGGTCCGTGCGCCGCATCCGTACCTCCGGGTGAGCTGCTGTGTCGCGGGGCCGTGGGGTGTCCTTCTGGCGGGTACGGCGGAGGCGTGCGCCGCCACGCTTCACGTACCCAGGGTGGCGCATGTCGATGGAGGCCTGCTCGCGTTGCGCCGGTCACACCGGCCCTCGGTGAGTGCGTCTCAGGCCCCCCCGCGGGGCGCCCTGCGGCGCACCCGGTAGACGGCACCGCCGAGGGCGCCCGCGATGAGCACCCCGCCCGCGACCAGCGCGGGCACGGAGTCGGTGAAGGCCCCGCCCGTACCGGCCTGCACGCCCCGCTGGACCGGCGCGCTGGTACTGGCGCACGGCTCGACCCGCGGCTCGGTGCAGCCGTGCCCGGTGCCGCCGCCGTCGGTCACGTCGAACGTGGCGCTCCACGGCTTGCCCTGCGCCCCGGCCGCCGCCGGACACGTCCCGTCGACGGTCCACGCCGAGTCGTCCCCGTAGTCCTCCGCGTCCCCCGCGGACGCGATCCGCGCGGTCCCCCGATAGGCGGGCCCGGCGGCGGCGTCGTTGCCGGGCACGTGCTGGAGCTGCACGCTCTCTTCGTCGAAGGCCTGGGAGGTGGCCTCGATGGTGGCGGGCGCGTCGGCCCCGACCGGATCGCAGGAGACCGAGACGGTGACGCTGCCGCCGGGTTCGACGGAGGCCGGGCTGAGGTCGGCGGCCGGGTCCGCGACAGCGACGGGCACGACACCGCCGAAAGCGGCACCCGCCACAACGAGGACGGACAGGGCACGCACGGTGCGGCGCATGAGAGGAACTCCTTAGACCGCGGACAGGGTCACTGCACCCATCACAGCCCGCACACACGGAGGACGCGCGCGCCGGAGCCCCATTAGCGGGACAGATAGACGCCGACCGGGTGAACCTCCCTAGGGCCGCGGGGAACTGCGCGACCAGCCACAGCAGACCCGCACCCGGCACCGAACCCGCACCCCTACGGTCTAAGCCCCTTCCTTCAACACCTGCTCCCGAACCCGACCGCAACACCGGCTGATCAGCCGGGACACATGCATCTGCGAGATCCCCAACTGCTCGGCGATCCGACTCTGCGTCATGTCCCCGAAGAACCGCATGTACAAGATCGCCCGCTCCCGCTCGGGCAGCGCGGCGAGCCGCGGTGCGACCGACTCCCGGTCCACCACCGTCTCCAGCGCCGGATCGGGCGACCCCAGCGCGTCGCTCAGCGAGTACCCGTCCTCGCTGCCGGGCAGCTCCGCGTCCAGCGACAGCGCGGTGAAGCTCTCCAGCGCCTCAAGGCCGACCAGCACGTCCTCCTCGCTCATCCGCGCGTGCTCGGCGATCTCCGCGACGGTGGGCCGGCGGCCGGGGATGGTCTGGGACAGTTCCTGGTTCGCGAACCGCACCCGGTTCCGCAGGTCCTGCACCCGGCGTGGCACGTGCAGCGTCCACATGTGGTCGCGGAAGTGGCGCTTGATCTCGCCGGTAATGGTGGGCACGGCGTAGCTCTCGAAGGCGTTGCCGCGCTCGGGGTCGTAGCGGTCGACGGCCTTCACCAGGCCGAGCGCCGCGACCTGGCGCAGGTCGTCGAGGCTCTCGCCGCGGCTGCGGAACCGTCCCGCGAGCCGGTCGGCCATGGGCAGCCAGGCCTCGATGATCTCGCCGCGCAGGGTGTCGCGCTCGGGACCGTCGGGCAGTTCGGCCAGTCGACGGAAGGCGTCCGCGGTGTCGGGGGCGTCGTCGTGCGGGTGGTGCTTCGCGCTCGTACGCGTGGACATGATGCGTCGCAACTCCCTTGGTGGTGAGCCGGGTTGCACGGTCACCGCGGGAGGCCGCCCGGGACAGGCACAGCCGTGGCGGCGCGAGGGCCGCTCCCACGGACGGTGCCTCCTGTCCGAAGCACTGACAGTGCGCCTGCCCCCGGCCCCCGCCCGCAAACCCGGGCGCAGGTTTTCCCGGGGCCCCCGGGGTGACTCGGAAGGCGCTGCCTGTGCATTTCCGACGTCCGGGAGGTTTTCTCCATGAGCACCAAGGTCTCCGACCACATCCTCGAGCGCCTGCGCGAATGGGGTGTGGACCATGTGTTCGGCTATCCCGGCGACGGCATCAACGGCCTGCTCGCCGCGTGGGGCCGGGCCGAGAACCAGCCGCGGTTCGTGCAGTCGCGGCACGAGGAGATGTCGGCGTTCCAGGCGGTCGGTTACGCCAAGTTCAGCGGACGCGTCGGAGTGTGCGCGGCGACGTCGGGCCCCGGCGCGATCCATCTCCTCAACGGCCTGTACGACGCGAAGCTGGACCATGTGCCGGTGCTGGCGATCGTCGGCCAGACGCACCGCACCGCGATGGGCGGTTCGTACCAGCAGGAGGTCGACCTGCACACGCTGTTCAAGGACGTCGCCTCGGACTTCGTGGAGACGGTGACGGTCCCCGAGCAGCTGCCGAACGTGCTGGACCGGGCGCTGCGCACCGCGTACGCGCGCCGCTCCCCCACGGCGATCATCATCCCGGGTGACGTCCAGGAGCTCGACTACTCGCCGCCCACTCACGAGTTCAAGATGGTGCCCTCCAGCCTGGACCGCAGTGCGTGGACGTCGGTGCCGTCCGAGGAGTCCCTGATCCGGGCAGCCGAGATCCTCAACTCCGGTGACAAGGTGGCCATGTTGGTCGGCCAGGGCGCGGCGGGGGCGCGCGAGGAGGTGGAGCGGATCGCCGAGCTGCTCGGCGCGGGCGTCGCCAAGGCGCTGCTCGGCAAGGACGTGCTGAGCGACGAACTCCCGTACGTCACCGGCTCGATCGGCCTGCTCGGCACGCGTCCGTCGTACGAGCTGATGCGGGACTGCGACACCCTGCTGACCATCGGATCGTCGTTCCCCTACACGCAGTTCATGCCGGAGTTCGGCAAGGCGCGCGGGGTCCAGATCGACATCGATCCGCACATGGTCGGGATGCGGTATCCGTACGAGGTGAATCTCGTCGGCGACGCGAAGGCGACGCTGGAGCGGCTGATCCCGCTGCTGAACGGCGCGGAGCGCGGGCGTCAGTGGTACGACACGGTGTGCGACAACGTGCGGCGCTGGCGTGAGGTGATGGGGCGGCGGGCGCAGTTGTCGGCCGACCCGATCAACCCGGAGTACGTGGCCGCGGCCCTGGACCCGCTGCTCCCCGGCAACGCGATCGTCTCCTCCGACTCGGGTTCGGCAGCCAACTGGTACGCCCGCCATCTGACGATGCGGCCCGGCATGCGCTCCTCGCTGTCCGGCACGCTGGCGACGATGGGCTGCGGGGTGCCGTACGCCATCGGTGCCAAGTTCGCGCATCCGGACCGGCCGGCGATCGCGCTGGTCGGTGACGGCGCGATGCAGATGAACGGGATGGCGGAGCTGATCACCGCGGCGAAGTACAAGGACCTGTGGGAGGACCCGCGGCTGGTGATCGGGGTGTTCAACAACCACGACCTCAACCAGGTGACCTGGGAGATGCGGGCCATGGAGGGCGCCCCGTCCTTCCTGCCCTCGCAGGAGCTGCCGGACGTGCAGTACGCGGCGTTCGCCCGCTCGCTCGGACTGACCGGCATCCGGGTGGAGAAGCCCGAGGACGTCGAGGCGGGCTGGCGTGCGGGCCTGGAGGCGGACGGGCCCGCGGTGATCGAGTTCCTCACCGATCCGGCCGTACCGCCGATCCCGCCGCACGCGACCTGGGAGCAGATGGAGGCGACGGCCGCGTCGATCCTCAAGGGCGACGCGGACCGCGGGTCGATGATCAGGCAGGGGCTCAAGGCGAAGATGCAGGAGTTCCTGCCGGGGCGGGACAAGAAGTAGGCGGCGTCACTCGACAAGAAGTCAGCCGAACAGCGCCTGGATGTCCGGCTTCTTGTCGCCGAAGAGACCGTCCTGTTCGCCGAGGGAGGCCAGCTTCTCCAGGGAGGCCGTGTCGACCTCGGCGGGCCACGCGGGCAGGGTGAGCGTGTCCAGCAGGCTCGCGTCGATCTTGGTGTAGGTGGTGAGGATCTGCCGTGCCTCGTCGGGGTGTCGGGAGGCGTACTCCAGCGACTCGGCCATCGCCTCGGTGAACTTCTTCACCAGCTCGGGGTTGCGCTGGGTGATCTGCGTCGACGTGAAGTACGTCGCCACGGTCAGCTTCGGGTCGGTCTCGGCGAACGGGGACGCCACGATACGGGCGCCCTGCTGCTCGGCGATGGACTTCGCCGGGTCGCCCATCCAGGCGGCGTCGACGCGGCCGCCGTTGAGGGCGGCGGGCATCTGGTCGAAGGGGATCTCGACGAACTTCACCTTGTCGGGGTCGCCGCCCGCCTTGCGCACGGACTCCCTGACCGTCGTACTCCCGATGTTCTGCAGGGTGTTGACCGCGACGGTGTGTCCGGCCAGATCCTTCGCCGACTTGATGGAGCTGTCCTTCTTGACGAGGACACCGGTGACGTCCGCGCCCACCTTGCCGTTGGAAGCGGCTCCGTTGACCACGGACTTGACCGGGACGCCCTTTGTCTGGGCGATCATCAGCGACGTGGTGTTGCTGAACCCGAACTGGAACTGCCCGCTCACCACACCGGGGATGATCGCGGCGCCGCCCTGCGCGGTCACGGTCTTCAGCTCGATGCCGCGGTCGGCGAAGAAGCCCTTCTTCTGCCCGAGATACAGGGGTGCCACGTCGATGATCGGGATGATGCCGACGGTCACCTGCGTGGTCTTGCCCCCGCCTGCGGGGGAGGCCGCATCGCTGCCGGAGTCGGAGGAACCGCAGCCGGCGGCGCCGACGAGCATCGCCGCGGTGAGAAGTCCGAGTGTGCGCCGCCGTTGCATGGGCTCCCCCTGGAGACTCGGACGGTCGAACCACCAATGGTGCGCAGATTCTTGACGCCCGCAATCTACAGGCCCACCTTCACCGTGTCAGTCCCCTGGACAAAGGTGAACCGGGCGGAGTTCAACTCTCCCGTGGCTCCGTGAGCGGTACCAGCTCCCTCACCTCGTCCCCCTTATCGGGCAGCAGCAGCTCCTCGTAGCGGCCCAGTGCCAGCACCACGCCGAGCATGACCAACGGGATCAGCACAGCGAACATCGCCATGGCGTTTCCTTCCCCGGGATCGCGTGGGGGGCGTTGGGGGGTGTCCGGCGGGTCTCCCCCGAACCGGAACGCAAACCCTCGTGTCGGCGGCGCGTCCTCGGGTACGCGGTGGCCACCCCCGACGATCTGGAGGGAGAGTCATGCAGCGAGGCAGCGACCGACTGAGCCGCCACCGCGACGACGAGATGAAGCACGAGCTCCAGGGTCTGCTCCGGTCCGGGCACCCGACCCGCGCCGAGGAATGGCACGACCCCGAGCCGACCGCCGACGACGATCCCCAGCTGGCCGGCGGCCCGGTGACACCGGGCGGCGCCTCTTTGGGCACGGTCCGCCAGGAACTGGCCCGCCACCTGACCCGCAGCGCCTTCCCGGCACCCCCGCGCCACCTGGCCGGCACCCTGCGCCGCGCCTACGCACCGGACCCGCTGGTGGAGGCCGTGGAGCAACTGCCGTCGGACCGGCGCTACGGCACCGTCCAGGAACTGGCCGAGGCACTCGTGCAGGAACAGACGTAGCACGCCACGAGACCTACGGGTCCGATACGGCCGCGGTGGCCCCGTGAGCCGGAAACGGAGGAAGGTCCCCAGTGATGGCTGAATTCGTGAGGGACGTCATGACACCGGGGGTGGTCGCGGTCCGCCCCGATGCCTCGCTCGTCGAGGCGGCGCAGCTGATGCGGGCGCAGGACATCGGCGATGTCCTGGTGGCCGACGGCCAGGAGGTCGTCGGGATGCTCACCGACCGTGACATCACGGTGCGGGCGGTCGCCGAGGGCGCCGATCCGCTGACGACGAGCGTCGGCTCGGTGTGCAGCACCGAGCCGGTGCTGGTCGCCCCGCAGGACCCGGTGACGGCCGCGTCGGCGCTGATGCGGGCACACGCCGTACGCCGGTTGCCGGTCGTCGAGGACGGGCTGCCGGTCGGCATGGTGAGCCTGGGCGATCTGGCGGAGGCGGAGGCCCCCGACTCGATCCTGGCCGACATCAGCCGAGCCGACCCGGACAGCAGGCCTGGCGCCTCGGGCGGCCCCTGGGCGCCCGGTCGGGGTGGCCTGTGAGCCGCGACCAGGCCGCACAGGTCAGCGCCTACGGCAGCGCCGTGGACGTGCGTGAGGCCACCACCCGGTATCTGCTCTACGGACTGCTGCCCAGCTGGTTCGTGCCCGGTCTCGCCGACTGGGTCATGCACCGGCGCACCCGCATCGAGGACACCGCGGGCGCCAAGGAGTCACTGATCCACTCGCTGATGATGGCCGAGGTCGGCATCCCGATCGCGGCCACCCTGCGCTACGAGGTCAACCCGGCGCTGCTCGCCGTGCAGTTGGGCGGCGCCGCGGTGCACGAGGCCACCGCGCTGTGGGACGTACGGACCGCCGTGCGCAGCGAGCGCGAGGTCAAGCCGGTCGAGCAGCACATCCACAGCTTCCTGGAGTCGCTGCCGTTCGGTGCCCTGGCCGCCCTGATGTGTCTGCACGCCGACCAGGTGAAGTCCCTGCTGCGCGGCGGCCGGGGCGATCCGGACGCCTGGCGGCTGGTGCCGCGCCGCCCCCAGCTGTCCCGCGGCTACATCGCGGGCATCACGGCCGCCATCGGCGCCTGTGTGCTGCTGCCGTACGGAGAGGAACTGCTGCGCTGCCTGCGTGCGGCGCAGCGGAGCAAGAAGCGCGCGACCAGCGACGAGGCTCACTGGCGCGCCACGAAGGGCCGTTGAGGCACCGCCGAGACGGCCTGCCACGAAAGGACGTTGAGACATCATGCGCATCGCATTCCTGACCGCACCCGAAGGCGTCGAGCAGATCGAGCTCACCGACCCGTGGAAGGCCGCCGTGGACGCAGGGCACGAACCCGTGCTGGTGTCCACGAAGCCCGGGCAGATCCAGGCGTTCGAGCACCTCGACAAGGCGGACACCTTCCCCGTGCAGGAGGTCGTGGGCGAGACGTCCGCCGACTCCTTCGACGGCCTGGTGCTGCCCGGCGGGGTCGCCAACCCGGACTTCCTGCGGACGGACGAGAAGGCGGTCGGCTTCGTACGGGACTTCTTCGACCAGGGCCGCCCCGTCGCGGCGATCTGCCACGCCCCGTGGACGCTGGTGGAGGCGGACGTGGTCCGGGGCCGGGTGCTGACGTCCTGGCCGAGTCTGCGGACCGACCTGCGCAACGCGGGCGGCACTTGGGTCGACGAACAGGTCAAGGTCTGCGACCACGGTCCGAACAAGCTGGTCACCAGCCGCAAGCCGGACGACCTGAAGGCGTTCTGCGAGACCTTCCTGGACGTCTTCACGAGGGAGGCCGCCTGATGACGGACCGCAAGCAGCAGCAGCGCGACGGCTTCCGGGCGGACGACCCCGCGGCCGGCCCGCTCACCACCGACCAGGGTGTGGAGGTCGACCACACCGACGACTCGCTCGCCGCCGGGGAGCGCGGCCCGACCCTGATGGAGGACTTCCACTTCCGGGAGAAGCTCACCCGCTTCGACCACGAGCGGATCCCGGAGCGGGTGGTGCACGCGCGGGGCGCGGGCGCCTACGGATACTTCGAACCGTACGAGTCCTGCGCGGAGTTCACCCGGGCGGCCTTCCTCCAGGACCCGGCCGTGCGCACCCCCGTCTTCGTACGGTTCTCGACCGTGCAGGGTCCGAAGGGCTCCGCGGACACCGTGCGGGACGTGCGCGGCTTCGCCACCAAGTTCTATACGTCCGAGGGCAATTACGACCTGGTCGGCAACAACTTCCCGGTCTTCTTCATCCAGGACGGCATCAAGTTCCCCGACTTCGTGCACGCGGTGAAGCCGGAGCCGCACAACGACATCCCGACCGGCGCCTCGGCCCATGACACCCTGTGGGACTTCGTGTCGCTCCAGCCGGAGACACTGCACGCGATCATGTGGCTGATGTCGGACCGGGCGATCCCGCGCAGCTACCGCATGATGCAGGGCTTCGGCGTGCACACCTTCCGGTTCGTGAACGCCGAGGGCCGCGGCACGTTCGTGAAGTTCCACTGGAAGCCCAAGCCGGGCGTGCACTCGCTGGTGTGGGACGAGGCGCAGGAGTGCCAGGGCCGGGACCCGGACTTCAACCGGGGTGACCTGTGGGACGCGATCGAGGCGGGCGAGTACCCGGAGTGGGAGCTCGGTGTCCAACTGGTGCCGGAGGAGGACGAGTTCGCCTTCGACTTCGATCTGCTGGACGCCACGAAGCTGATCCCGGAGGAGCAGGTGCCGGTACGGCCGATCGGCCGGATGGTGCTGGACCGCAACCCGGAGAATTTCTTCGCCGAGACCGAGCAGGTCGCCTTCCACACGGCCAATGTGGTCCCCGGCATCGACTTCACCAACGACCCGCTGCTCCAGGCCCGCAACTTCTCCTACCTGGACACCCAGTTGATCCGGCTCGGCGGCCCCAACTTCGCGCAGCTGCCGGTGAACCGGCCGGTGGCACCGGTGCGGACGAACCAGCGGGACGGGTACGGCCAGAGCAAGATCCACAGCGGTACCAACTACTTCCCGAACTCCCTCGGCGGCGGCTGCCCGGCCCACGCGGGTGCCGACGGTCACGCCTACACGCACTACGCCGAGCGGGTCGACGGTGCCAAGATCCGTCGCCGCAGCCCGAGTTTCCAGGACCACTACAGCCAGCCGGCGATGTTCTGGCACAGCATGGCGCCCTGGGAGCGGCAGCACATCGTGGACGCCTTCCGGTTCGAGCTCGGCAAGGTCGACGCGATGAGCGTACGGACCCGTACCATCGAGCAACTCGCCCATGTGAACGGTGAGTTGGCGGCCGCGGTGGCCCAAGGCATCGGTGTGCCGGAACCGGCCCCCGCCGAGGCGGCCCCGAACAAGGTGCTCTCCCCCGCGCTCAGCCTGGAGTCGCTGCGCGGCGACGGCTCCATCCGCACCCGGAAGATCGCGGTGCTGGTGGCCGACGGCGTGGACGGCGAGCAGGTGACCTCGGTGAAGGAGGCCCTGACCGCCGAGGGCGCGATCGTCGAAGCGCTGGCTCCGCGGGACGGGACGGTCACGGGCGCCGACGGCGAGCCGTTCGAGGTGGACCGCGCGCTGCCGACCGTCGCCTCCGTGCTCTACGACGCCGTCGTGCTGCCCGGCGGTCCGGTGGGCACCCCGCCGACCGTCTCCGACCAGGACGTGATGCGCTTCGTCAGGGACGCCTACCGGCACGGCAAGCCGGTGGGGGCGCTCGGTTCGGGTGTCGGGGTGGTGACGGCCCTGGAGCCGGAGGGGGTGCGGCTGTCCGCGGAGTTCCAGCAGGTGGTCGCCGACCAGGGCGTGGTCACGGACACCTCCCCCGGCCCGGCGAGCGAGGAGTTCCTGCGGGCCTTCGTCACCGCGGTCGCGGCCCACCGCCACTGGGACCGCCCACCGGCCCACCACTAGGCCCGGTCCAGCGGCTCAGGGGTCCGGCCCGCACCCGTCCGGACCCCGGCCCAGACCCCACCCGGCGGTCCAAGTCGTCGGCGCGGGCCCGGTGAACCCCAGCTCAGGCCCCACCCGGCGAACCAAATCCCCGGCACAGACCCCGCCGAACCCCGGCCCAGACCCCACCCGGCGGTCCACCTCGTCGGCGCGGGCCCCAGTGAACCCCAGCCCAGACCCCACCGGGCGATCAGGTCACCGGGGCGGGTCCGGACGGATTCCGGCCCGGGCCGCGTCGGTGGGCCGGTCAGACGCGGGGCGACTCCGCAGGTCCGCGGCCGCGCTCCCGGGCCCCCGCCCGTGTGCGGCCCGCGGCGACCGGGCGCTGCGGGTTGCGCCGCAGGTACTCGCCCTCCAGCTCGGCCATCCGGCCGTTGTGGGCGCGCAGCGCGTCGCTCGACGCGTGGAGCAGGGTGTCGTGGCGCGTGCGGTGGATGTTCTCCAGCTCTTTCATGAGCTGCTGATCGTCCAGGCGGCTGGGGTCGACTCCGGTCATGGCGGTGTCCCACTCTTCGTGTTCGTTCATGGGGTTCGGGTACCCGCCCGTTGAAGCACTACCGAAGCACTACCGAAGCACTACCGAGCACTGCCTCCGAGCGGAATCCGGGAGAGAACCATGGATCTCGCCTATCTGCACCCACTCTACGAACATCCGGGCCCCTGGGCCTCCGTATACGTCGACACCTCCCGGCACGCGGAGGACACCGCCCACGCGCTGCATCTGACGGCCGCCGCGATGGCCCGCGAGCTGGCCGGGCAGGGCGCGGACGACGCCACCTGCCGGGCCGTGGAGGGCGCGATCGAGGATCTGCGCCACTCCCCCGACCGGTACGGCAGGGCCCTCTTCGCCCGGGCGGGCGAGGTGGTCCTCGATCCCGTGCTGGCGCAGGCCCCGCCGGGCGACAGCACGGCCCACTGGGCGCCGCTGCCGCGTACGACACCGCTGCTGGAGCCGGCCGGGGAGAACCCGGTGTGCGTCGTCGCCTACGTCAACCGCAAGGGCGCCGACTTCGAGCTGCGCAGCGCGGTGGAGCGGCGGCCGGCCGGCGCGGTGGCGGGCCGGCAGTGGCCGGTGCACCGCACGAGCAGCGTGGACTGGTCCGAGCGGCACTTCCAGCTGAAGGTGGAGAACACCTGGGAGCACAATGCCGCGGAGATCGCCGACGCGCTCACTGTCTGCCAGGAGGAGACCGGCGCCGACCTGCTGGTTCTCGTCGGGGACGGGCGCGAGCGGCGTGCGGTGCACGAACGGCTGCCGCAGCGGATCAGGGACCTCGTGGCGGAGACCGAGCACGGCACCGGGAGCCGGCTCCTGGACGACGAGGTCGAGCAGATCCGCACCGATCATGTGCGGCGGCGTGCCGAGGCGGAGCTGGAGCGCTTCCTCGGGGCCCGCACCCTCGACGAGGAGGGCCGTGCCGGTGCCGTCGAGAGCCTTCCCGAGCTGGTGGAGGCGGCCCGTGAGCACCGGATCGCGGAGCTCCTGATCCGCCCCGAGGGCCCCGACCTCCACCGGGACGTGTGGATCGGCGAGGACCCCGACCAGCTGGCCACGCGCCGTACGGAGCTGAAGATCCTCGGCGAGCAGAACTCGTGGGCGGCCCGCGCGGACGACGCCCTGATGCGGGCAGCGGTCATGACGGACGCCACCGCGTTCGCGCTCCCCGAGCCGGACGACGAGGTGCTCCCGGGCGGCATGGGCGCGCTGCTGCGCTGGAAGTGACCGCTCTGGCGGACCACCGCACCGCTCCCCTGGCGGACTACCGCACCGCTCCCCTGGCGGACTACCGCACCCGTTCCACCCGGCGCTCGTCCCACACCGGCTCCGGTGTCTCGCGGACGCGGCCGTCGCTGCCGAAGACCAGGTAGCGGTCGAAGGAGCGGGCGAACCAGCGGTCGTGGGTCACCGCGAGGACGGTGCCGTCGAAGGCCTCCAGGCCCTCCTGGAGGGCTTCGGCGGACTCCAGGTCCAGGTTGTCGGTGGGCTCGTCCAGCAGCAGTGCGGTGACGCCCTGCAGCTCCAGCAGGAGGATCTGGAAGCGGGCCTGCTGGCCGCCGGAGAGGCGGTCGAAGCTCTGCTCGGCCTGGTTCGTCAGCTCGTAGCGGCGCAGCCGGGACATCGCCGCGCCCCGGTCCTGGGAGTGCTCGGTCCACAGGATGTCGAGCAGCTTGCGGCCCAGCAGCTCGGGGTGCGCGTGCGTCTGGGCGAAGTGCCCCGGCACGACCCGCGCGCCCAGCTTCCACTGCCCGCTGTGCGCGACCTCCTCCCCGGCCAGCAACCGCAGGAAGTGCGACTTGCCGGAGCCGTTGGAGCCGAGGACGGCGACCCGCTCGCCGTAGAAGACCTCCAGGTCGAACGGCTTCATCAGGCCGGTGAGTTCGAGTCCGGCGCAAGTGACGGCCCGTACACCGGTACGGCCGCCCTTGAGGCGCATCTTGATGTCCTGCTCGCGCGGCGGCTCGGGCGGCGGGCCGGCCTCCTCGAACTTGCGCAGCCGGGTCTGGGCGGCCTGGTAGCGGGAGGCCAGCTCATGGCTGATGGAGGCCGCCTGACGGAGGTTCAGCACCAGCTTCTTCAGCTGGGCGTGCTTCTCGTCCCAGCGGCGCCTGAGCTCCTCGAAGCGGGCGAAGCGCTCCCGCCTCGCCTCGTGGTACGTGGCGAACCCGCCGCCGTGCACCCAGGCGTCGGCGCCCGCGGGCGAGGGCTCCACCGAGACGATCTTCTCGGCGGCGCGGGCGAGGAGTTCACGGTCGTGGGAGACGAAGAGGACCGTCTTGCGGGTCTCCTTCAGCCGCTCCTCCAGCCAGCGCTTGCCGGGCACGTCGAGGTAGTTGTCCGGCTCGTCGAGCAGGAGCACCTGGTCGGTGCCGCGGAAGAGCGCCTCCAGCACGAGCCGCTTCTGCTCACCTCCGGAGAGCGTGCGCACCTCGCGGAACTGGGCCTTCTCGTACGGCACCCCGAGCGCGGCCATGGTGCACATGTCCCACAGCGTCTCCGCCTCGTACCCGCGCACCTCCGCCCAGTCGGCGAGGGCCTGCGCGTACTTCAGCTGGGCCGCCTCGTCGTCGACGGTCATGATCAGGTGCTCGGCCCGGTCGACGGCCTGCGCGGCCTCCCGGATGCGCGGCGACGCGACGGACACGAGCAGGTCGCGTACGGACGTCTCGTCGCGTACGGAGCCGACGAACTGGCGCATCACGCCGAGGCCGCCGCTGACGGTGACGGTGCCGCCGTGCGGCTTCAGCTCGCCGGAGATCAGGCGCAGCAGGGTGGTCTTGCCGGCGCCGTTGGGCCCGACGAGGGCCACGGCGGCCCCTTCGCCCACGCGGAAGGACACGTCGCCGAGCAACGCCCTCCCGTCAGGGAGGTAGTACTCGAGGTGCGCCGCTTCCAGATGTCCCATGAGGCCGCATTGTGCGGGGCCGGGCGCGCGCCGGGCAAACCGATATCCGACCCGCCGATGACCGTCGCCCGACCCCGGGGTCGGTTACTCGATCTCGTCGAGGGGCCTGCCCGCCGGTCCGGCCTCGCTTCCGGGGCCGGTGACCCCCACGGCGGCGCCCTCCCAGGTCAGGACCTTCCAGCCGTCGGAGGGCGAGCCCTCCAGGATGACCACGCCGGTGTTGTCCAGGGGGCGGGCGGCGGCGAAGTCGATGTCGACGTTGTCGGCGCGGGCCGCGACCCACATCCGGATCGCCGCGCCGTGGCTGACCATGGCGACGGTCCCGGCGCCGCTGTCGGCGGCCTCGGCGATCACGGAGTCGTAGCGGGCGAGGGCCTCCACGCCGTTCTCGCCGCCCGGCATGCGGCGCTCGAGGTCCCCGGCCGACCAGGCGAAGACGGTCTCCATGTACGTCCGGCCCGCCTCGGAGTGGCCGTCCAGCATCTCCAGGTCCCCGGCGGAGACCTCCCGGATGCCGTCGCGGACGAGGACGTCGAGACCGCGGGCGGCGGCCAGCGGGGCGGCGGTGAGCTGGGTGCGCACGAGGGTGGAGGCGTAGAGGGCCTCGATGTCCTCGTCGGCGAGTGCCTCGGGCAGGGCCGTCGCCTGCCGCTCGCCGAGCGGGGTCAGCACCGCGCCGGGTATCGCGGTGTCGAGGAGGAAGTCGACATTGGACGGGGTCTGGCCGTGCCGGACGAGGAGCAGTCGCATGCGGTGAGCCTCCGGTGTCGTGACCGCTCCGGGACAAGAAACGGCCACCTCAGGGTACCCGCCAGGCATGACCCCTGACGTGGATCTCACCGCCCCTAAGCCCGGTCGGCACGCCGTGCGCGACGCGCTGCTGGCCCTGGACTGCCGGCTCTTCGAGTTCGCCGCCGAGCGGAACTGGCCGCTGGCCGAACCCGTCCTGCCGCGGCTGAGCCGGAGCGCGAACCACGGTGTGCTGTGGTTCGCGGCCGGCGCCGTGATGGCGGCCAGCCGCACCCCGCGCGCCCGCCGGGCCGCCGTGCGCGGGCTGGCCTCGCTGAGCCTGGCCTCACTGACGATCAACACCCTCGGCAAGCGGTCGGTACGCCGCCCCCGGCCGGTCCTGGACCCGGTGCCGCTGGTGCGGCGGCTGAAGCGGCAGCCGATCACCACGTCGTTCCCGTCCGGGCATTCCGCGTCGGCGGCCGCCTTCGCGACGGGCGTCGCGCTGGAGTCGCCGGCCTGGGGCGCGGCGGTGGGTCCTGTCGCCTGGTCGGTGGCGCTGTCCCGTGTCTACACCGGGGTGCACTTCCCGAGCGATGTGCTGGCGGGCGCCCTGCTGGGGGCGGGCGCCGCGTTCGCCGTACGGGGCCTGGTGCCGACCCGCGCGCAGCTCGGGACGCCGCCCCGGCCGCGCGCGGAGGTGCCGGCGCTGCCCGAGGGCGAGGGGCTGGTGATGGTGGCGAACAGCGCGGCCGGGACCGCCGAGCGGGTGCGCGCGCTCCAGGCCGCGCTGCCGCAGGCCGAGCTCGTCGAATGCCGACCCTCCGACATGCGGGCGGAGTTGGAGAAGGCGGCCACGCACGCGCGCGTGCTCGGCGTGTGCGGCGGGGACGGCAGTGTGAACGCGGCCGCCGAGATCGCCCTGCGGCACGGAGTGCCGCTCGCGGTGCTGCCCGGCGGCACACTCAACCACTTCGCCTACGACCTGGGCGTGGAGGGCGTCAACGATCTGAGCCGGGCCGTGCGCGGCGGCGAGGCCGTGCGGGTGGACGTGGGCCGCTTCCACAGCGCCGGGACCCAGGGCATCTTCCTCAACACGTGCAGTCTGGGCGTCTATCCGGAGCTGGTGCGGGTGCGGGACCACTGGTCGAAGCGGATCGGCGGCTGGCCGGCCGGGGTGCTCGCGGCCCTGCGCGTGCTGCGCGCCGACCGGCATCCGCTGGAGGCCGAGTTCGACGGCCGCACCCGTCCGCTGTGGCTGCTCTTCGTCGGCAACGGCACCTATCACCGGGTGGGCCTGGCCCCGGGCCGCCGGCTCGACCTCGCGGACGGGCAGCTGGACGTCCGGATCGTGCACGGCGGCCGGCGCCCCGCGACCCGGCTGCTCGCCGCGGCCCTCGCCGGCCCGCTGACCCGCTCCCCCGCCCACGCGGCGGTCCAGGTGAGCCGGCTGCGCCTGGCGGGCGTGGCACCGGGCACGCTCCTCGCCTACGACGGTGAAGTCACCGAAGCGGCAGGCGAGGTGACGCTGGAGAAGCTCCCCGAGGCGCTCACGGTGTACCGCCCCCTGCCTGGCAGCTGATCACCCGTCAGTCCACATGGTAAAACGCGGGTCTCATCATTCGACATGCGCGCGTACGGTGAAGACGTACCGATCGCCCGGTACCGGCACCGCGTCGAACAGGGGAGTTCAGCCATGTCGGAAGCCATGTCGAAGCCGCAGGAGACCGCCGTCTACACGCACGGGCACCACGAGTCGGTGCTGCGCTCGCACACCTGGCGCACCGCCGCCAACTCCGCGGCGTACCTGCTCGGTTCGCTGAAGCCCCACATGAAGATCCTGGACATCGGCTGCGGCCCGGGCACCATCACCGCGGACCTGGCGGAGCTGGTCCCCGACGGCCATGTCACCGGCGCCGACCACGCCCCCGGCATCCTGGACCAGGCCCGCGCCACGGCCGCCGACCGCGGCCTGACCAACGTGGACTTCACGGTCGCCGACGTGCACGCCCTGGACTGGCCGGACGACACGTTCTGCGTGGTCCACGCCCACCAGGTGCTCCAGCACGTCGGGGACCCGGTGCAGGCGCTGCGCGAGATGAAGCGGGTCACCAGGCCGGGCGGCCTCATCGCCGTCCGCGACTCCGACTACGCGGCCATGACCTGGTACCCGGCATCCCCGGGAATCGACGACTGGCTGGACCTGTACCGGCGGGTGGCCCGCGCCAACGGGGGCGAACCGGACGCCGGACGCCGGCTGAAGTCATGGGCGCTGCGGGCGGGGCTGACCGACATCACCGCGACCTCCGGCACGTGGACCTTCGCGACCGCCGAGGAGCGGGCGTGGTGGAGCGGTCTGTGGGCCGACCGCACGGTGGCGTCGGCGTACGCGGAGCGGGCCGTCGAGGGCGGGCACGCCACGGCGGGGCAGCTGGCGGCGATCTCGGACGCCTGGCGGGAGTGGGGCACGCGGGAGGATGCGTGGTTCAGTGTGCTGCACGGCGAAATTCTGTGCCGAAAGGACGTCTGAATCCCCGTTTCCGGGAAACCCGGAATACAGGAGGTTCACATTATGGTTGCCATTCTTCTGGTACTGCTTCTGGCATTGATTCTGTTCGGTGCCGGATTCGCGGTGAAGATTCTCTGGTGGATTGCGCTGGCGGTACTGGTTCTCTGGCTGCTGGGATTCCTGATGCGGGGCACGACCGCAGCCGGAGGCCGGGGGCGCTGGTACAGGTGGTGAGTTAGTCCCGAGGCAGCAACGGTCCCAGCGGCCCGAGGTCCAGATTCAGGTCCTCGGGCCGCAGTCCGTACCGCTCGCGCAGCTCGGTCATGCGCTCGTCGAGCAGCATCAGGGTGAGCCCGATGCGTTCCTCCTGCTCCTCGGTCAGCCCGCCGTCGTCGAAGCGGCGCAGCGCCTGGCGTTCCATGAGCTGGCGCAGCAGCTCGACGACGGTCAGCACGAGTTTGACGAGGTCGCGTTCGACGGTGTCCGGTTCGAGGTCGAGCCGGTTGCGGGCACGGGTCACGTCAACTCTCCCCAGGGTGAGGGCACCTGTTCGTTCACGGAGCTGATCAGGGCATTGAGGTCGATACGGACGAGGTCGACGTCCGCGATGCGCAGGGTGATGTCGCCCGTGATGACGACCCCGCCGGCCAGCAGCCGGTCGAGCAGGTCCACCAGGGCGATCTCTCGGCGTTCGACGACGGTCAAGGTTTCTCCCCCGCGAAGGAATAGGCGGCCCACGGGCCGGTGAGTTCCACTCGGAAATCGGTTGTCTCGTCCTTCGTCCGGTCGACGAGTTCCACGAATTCCTCGGACCGGGACCGCGGCACCAGATAGGCCGCATTCAGCACGTTGCGGCCCGCCGCACCGGAAAGCGTGGCATTCTGCGGGGGATGCAGTCGCGCATCCTCGGCGACGGCGGAAAGCGTTTCGTGCAGCCGCGTCGCGAATTCCTCGGCGCGCTGCCACTGATCCTCGCGGGCGCGCACACTGGTGCGCCGCTGCCGCAGATAGTCCCGGCCCGACGCGGGCTTGTCCGCCGCTGTCCCGGCGTCCGCGGGCCGCTCGTCGGCGTAGAGCTTCACTCCCCACTCCACCCGCCCTTCCAGCCGGTCCAGGGTGCGCCGGAAGTCGGCCTCCCGGGCCTGGAGCATCGTGCGGACGCCGCTGTCGTCGCGGAAGACGGTCGCGAGGCGCAGCGGCAGCGGAGTGGTGACGACGGTGAGGGCGTCGATCACGCCCTGGTGGGCACGGGCCGTCGCCGTCAGCCAGTCCAGGTCCTCCAGACGGGACCGGAGCGGCTCCTCGGCGAAGTCCCGCTCCGGTACATGGCTGACGACGGCGACGAGGCCGTGGTGGGTGAGCAGTCTGGGCGGATCACCGGCCACGCCGGTCAACTCGGCCTGCAACGGCGTGCCGAAGGGCCGGCAGACGGCGTACACATAGCGCAGCCCGGTCATCAGGCCTCCTTCTCCTGCCGATCCCGCCCGGGGTCGAGTTGCGCGATCCGCTCGCGCAACTCGGCGTTCTCCCGGGCGAGTTCCTTGCGACGGGCGCCGGAGGACAACGCGGGGTCGTCCTCCCACCAGTCGATGCCCATCTCCTTCGCCTTGTCGACGGACGCGACGATGAGCCGCAGCTTGATGGTGAGGAGTTCGATGTCGAGCAGGTTGATCCGGATGTCACCGGCGATGACCACACCCTTGTCGAGCACCCTCTCCAGGATGTCGGCGAGGTTCGCGCCGCCGCTGTCACGGCCGTAGGGGTCGGGCAGTCGGCCGGGGGTCGTCATCGACGGCTCCCGCCTTCGGCGTACTCGTACTCCTCCTCGTCGGCCCCTTCATCCTCGTCCTCGTACTCGCCCTCGGGCTCCTCGGCCTCCTCGGGCTCTTCCTCGTCCTCGTACTCCGCCTTCTCGTCCTCCTCCTCGGCGTAGGGGCCCTCCTCCTCAGCTTCCTCTTCCTCGCCCTCGTACGCCTCCTCGTCGCCCTGCTCGTCGTGCTCGTCCTGCTGCTCGTCGTCCCGCTCTTCCTCCTCCTCGGCCACCGCGTCCTCGTGGCTGCGGACGACCTCGCCGTCGCGGATCTCGCCGCGCCAGCCGTCCTCGGCCTCTCCCTTGAGGGTGACGAAGCGGACGTAGTGCTTGAGGTCGAGACGGGCCCGGCGGCCCTGGGCGCGCCAGATGTTGCCGGTCTTCTCGAACAGGCCCTTCGGGTAGTACTCGATCACCAGCAGCACCCGCGTCAGGCGGTCGGCGAGCCGGTGGAAGGAGACGACACCCTTCGTGGTGCCCTTGGCACCCTCCGACGTCCAAGCGATGCGGTCGTCGGGTATCTGCTCGGTGGTGTGCGCCTTCCAGCTGCGGTTGGACCAGAAGACCTTCAGCTGCCAGTCGGAGGTCGTGTCGTCGGCGCGGTTCGCGCTCTTCACGCCCTTGGCGAAGGTGCTGAAGTCCTGGAACTGCGTCCACTGGTCGTAGGCCGTGCGCAGCGGGACGCCGACATCGACGTACTCCATGATCACGGTGGGCTTGTTGCCCGCCCCGCCCTTGCGCTTGCCCTTGCCGCCCCCCAGGTTCTGCAGTGCGCCCATCACGTTCTCCTTGGCGCGGGAGGCGCCCACCTCCAGGGCGGAGCGCAGCGGGCCCTTGCCCTCGGCGAGCTTGCGACCGCCGTCCAGGGCCAGCTTGGTGAAGCCGGGGCTGTTGCCCTCGGCGATGTCGTTCAGTTTCACGGTCGTCTCGCCCAGCTTGCGCCCCGCGCCGATCAGCAGACGCTGGGCCTGGGCGGCGAGGAACTCCTGCGCCTCGGCCTTGAGCCGGTCGGCGGCCTCGCTGCGGGCGACCCCGCTGAGCGGGTTCGCCTTCGCGGCGCCGCCGGCGGCGGAGGCCGCGGATCCGACGGTGTCGGTCATCGGTCACCGCCTCCCTTCGACACACGGGAGCGGGCGCCGCGGGCCGAGGCCGTCTTCTTGGCCGCGGTCTTCTTCGCTCCGGCCGTCGCCTTCTTGGCGGGGGCCTTCGCCGCGCTCTTCTTGGCGGGTGCCTTCTTGGCGGCCGTCTTCTTCGCGGGCGCCTTCCTGGCCGCCGTCTTCTTCCGGGGCGGCTCGGGCTCCTCCCGCTCGGCCTCGGGCTCGTCGCCGCTCTCGTCGTACGCCTCGTCCTCGTCGTACTCGTCGGTCTCCCGGTCGTCGTTCTCGTCGTCGGCCTCGTCCTTCCCGGACCCCAGGTCCGAGCCGTCCGGCAGGACGCCCGCGAGCTGGTCGCGCACCTGGGCGGTACGGCCGTGCAGACGGTCGGCGAGGGCGTCCATCTGCCGCTCGACCATGGCGCCGGAGGCCGCCTTCCCGACCCCGCGCAGGTCCTCGCGGAGCTGGTCGCCGATCTCCTTGAACTGCGGGTTGTCCCGCAGCTGTCCGGAGACCAGGTCCGCGAGCGCCCGCGGGCTCAGCTGCATCCGTTTGCCGGCCACCAGGGTGCCGACGGCGAAGGCCAGTTTCAGCTTCTTGGTACGTCCGAGGACGTATCCGGCCCCTACGGCGAGGCCCAGTCCCACTCGATTCATCCGCTCGTCCAGTCGTTGGTTGCCGCGCCTGAGCGCAGGCCGGTCTCCAGCCGGTCGAGAAGTTCGTCCTCCAACCGGTCGAACTCCTCCTCGTCGATCTCGCCCGCCTCCAACCGCTCTTCCAGCCGGGCCAGTTCGGCCCGGACCGTGGCCGGGTCGTAGTAGATGCGCTCTGCCTCGCTCAGCACCTGTCCGATGACCCACGCGCTTCCGCGCACGGGCGCGAACGGCAGCAGCAGCACCTCGCCGATCAGTCCCATGCCCTCACCTCACTCCACGGAGCCCTCGGCGCCGGCCGTGCTGCCCGCGGGCTCGGCGGGGCCGGGCTCGACGAAGCTGTACGGCGGCAGCGGGCCGTTGACCCGCAGTTCGAGGTGGGGATGGCTCTTGCGGACCTGCTCGACCGAGGCGAGGAACGTCTCGGCGTCGTCGCGGTCCACCAGGAACGACACGTTGGCGAGCCAGCCGCTGGACTCCGGCCCGTTGCTCACCGCCGCGGCGGTCGTCTCCAGGGCCTGCTGCACCTCGGCCGCGTCCTCGACCTCGCGCGCCTTGACCGCGGCGACCACCATCTCGCCGAGCCGCAGCTTCTCCTCGTAACTGCCGCCGCCCGCCTGCCGGTTGGCCTCGGTCAGGGACCGCAGCTCGGGGTTCTCGGCCATCACGCGATGGAGTACGGCCTCCTCGTCGTGGGTGGCCTTGACGTTGTACTCGACCTTGCCGTCCAGCGCCCGCAGGCGCTCCTTGTAGTGCTCGGCGCGCTCGGCGAGCACCGCGGTGACGGTCTCGTCGTCGGGCGCCACGCTGCCGAACCGCATGGGCAGCACACAGCCGTCCGCGCCGGCCTCGGCGAGCACGTTCTGGTGGGCGAGCAGGTCCTTGCGCTTGGGCCGCAGCCCCTCGGGCGCGTCGCTGACGACGGCCGCCAGACCGCTCTGCTCCAGGACGCGCACGGGCCGCTGCGGGTCGCCGACGCCGACCGTGTCCTCGGGCAGCGAGGAACGGGAACCGTCGATGATGCCGTACACGTACGTGCTCACTCCTGTTCCTCCTTCCTGCGAGCGGCCGTCGACTTACGGGCCCGGGGCCGCTGCTGCTGTTCGGGCTCACCCTCCTCGCGCGCCTGCTTGAAGGCGTCGGAGATGGTCTGCGCGGCGCCGGACAGCGCACCCTTGGACTTGCCGCGGGCGCCGGACTCGGTGATCTCGCCGACGAGGTCGGGCAGGCCCGGGTCCTTGCGCGGCCCCGCTTCCAGGTCGAGGCGGTTGCACGCCTCGGCGAAGCGCAGATACGTGTCCACGCTGGCCACGACGACCCGGACGTCGATCTTGAGGATTTCGATACCGACCAGGGAGACCCGCACGAACGCGTCGATGACGAGACCCCTGTCGAGGACTAGTTCCAGAACGTCGTAGAGGCCACTGCTGCCGCCTCCGCCGCCGGTCTGCTGTGCCGGGACAACGGTCATGCCGACCGCGCCTCCTTCTCTGCCGTGGTTTCTGTGTCGGGTGGAGCCTCGGTTCGGCGGCCTACCGGCCGCCGGGCCTGTGTGCGTCGGAGCGCCCGCGTTCGTAGCGGCGGACGCGCCGGTAGCCGGTGAGCTGACCTTCGGGGTCGAGGTCGACCTGGTAGCTCGCCATCAGGCTCATGGTGTCGGGCACGCGGGCGAGTTCGAGGACCTCGATCTCCAGCGACCAGCCGTCCTCCGTCTGCTCGAAGGACGACACCGTCTCGGCGGCCATGCCGGTCAGCTCCGCGAGCTGGGTGCGCGCCTCGCGCAGCACCTGCATGGGGCTCGGCCGGTCGTCCGCCGTGTCGCTTTCCGCCCGCTTGGGTGATTTCTGTGAATCCTGCGTGTCTGATGTGTTTTTTGTGTTCGTCATGGCCACCTCTTGCTCCGGGTGGCCGCATGTCCGTCTGCCAAACCTTTACCGTGCGTCAACGTGGGGCCGGGGCCCGTCAGCCCCGCATCGCGTTCAGCCGGCGCCGGGCCGGTCCGAGGGCCCGGCCCTTGCTCATCACTCCGGCCCAGGGGTTGGTGCGGGCCTGTTCGACGGCGTCGGCGATGGTCCAGCGGCGGGCGTCGAGACCGGGGTCGTCCAGCTGGGGCCAGGACAGCGGGGTGGCCACGGGGGCGCCGGGCCTGGCCCGGACGGTGTAGGGCACGACCGCGGTCTGGGCGTAGCCGTTGCGCTGGACGTCGAGGTAGAGGCGGTCGCCGCGGTCCTTCTTGCGGGCGGCGGTGGTGAACCGGTCGGGATGCCCGGCGACGAGGAGGTCGGCGACGTCCTTGGCGAAGTCGCGCACCTCGTCGAAGTCGTCGTGGCCGTTGACCGGCACCACCACGTGCAGCCCGCGTGAGCCGGTGGTCATCAGCGCCGACGGCAGTTTCAGCTCGTCGAGCAGCTCCCCCAGCAGCAGGGCCGCCGTGCGCACCGGGGCGAAGTCGTCCCCGTCGTCCGACGGGTCGAGGTCGAAGACCATCCGGTCGGGGCGCTCGAGCCGTCCGACCCGGGACAGCCAGCGGTGCAGGGTGAGGCTGGCCTGGTCGGCGAGGTACACGAGGGTGGCGGAGTCGTCGCACACGGTGTGGCAGACCGTGCCGCCCTCCTTGGCCACCTCGACGCGGGTGATCCAGTCCGGGTAGTTCTCCGGGGTGTTCTTCTGCATGAACCGGGGGCCGTCGAGCCCGTCCGGATGCCGTTCCAGCATCAGCGGGCGTCCGCGCAGGTGCGGCAGCATGAAGGGGGCCACGGCCCGGTAGTACTCGACGAGATCGCCTTTGGTGTACTCCTTCGTCTCCCCGCTCCCCGGGAAGAGCACCTTGCCGGGCCGGTGCACCTCGACCACGCGGCGTCCGGCCCGCACCCTCCGGACGTCCTCCGTCATCGCACGATCGCCTCTTCCACCAGCAGCTTCGCGGCCGCCGCGATGCCCGCGGTGTCGATGCCGACGGCGTGCAGCTGCTCCTCGGGCGACGCGGAACCGGGCATCGTACGCACCCCGAGGCGCACCAGGCGCGGTACGGGCCGCCCGTCGGTGAACGCGTCGAGCACGGCGTCGCCGAGGCCGCCCTCCTCGTGGTGGTCCTCGACGGTCATCAGACAGCCGGTCTCCTCGGCGGCCCGGCGCAGGGTGAGCCGGTCGACGGGCTTGACGGAGTACAGGTCGACGACCCGGACGTGGATGCCGTCCCGGGCGAGGGTGTCGGCGGCGGCCAGCGCCTCGGGCACGGTGACGCCCGCGGCGACGACGGTCAGCCGGTCGCGGTCGGAGGAGCGCAGCACCTTGCTGCCGCCGACCGGGAACTCCTCGTCGGGGCCGTAGATCACCGGGCTCTTGCCGCGCGAGGTGCGCAGATAGCGGACGCCGTCGAGGCCCGCCATGGCCGCGACGAGCCGCGCGGTCTGGTTCGCGTCGCACGGGTACAGCACGGTCGAGCCGTGCACGGCCCGCATCATCGCCAGGTCCTCAAGACCCATCTGCGAGGGCCCGTCCTCCCCGATGGCGACCCCCGCGTGCGAGCCGACGAGATTGATGCCGGCACCGCTGATGGACGCCATGCGGACGAAGTCGTACGCCCGGGTCAGGAAGGCGGCGAAGGTGGCCGCGTACGGCACGAAGCCGCGCGCGGCGAGTCCCACCGCACCGGCGACGAGCTGCTGCTCGGCGATGTAGCACTCGAAGTAGCGCTCCGGGTGCTCCTTGGCGAAGAGCTCGGCGCGAGTGGAGTCGCCGACCTCGCCGTCGAGGGCGACGACATCGCCGCGCGCGGTGCCGAGCGCGGTCAGGGCGTGCCCGTAGGCGTCGCGGGTGGCGATCTCCTCGCCCCGGTCCCAGGTGGGCAGGTCGAGGTGTCCGGCGCGTACGGCGTGCAGCATGCGGGCGGCGGGCGGCTCGTGCACCTCGATGCGCAGGTCACGGGGGCCGCCGAGCTCGGCGATCGCCTCGTCGGCGTCGGGCAGCGGCTTGCCGTGCAGTCCCTCGCGGTCCTGGACGGCCTCGACGCCCTTGCCCTTGAGGGTGCGGGCGAGGATCGCGGTCGGCTGTCCGGTGGTGGACCGGGCCTCGCCGTACGCCCGGTCGACGGCGTCCACGTCATGGCCGTCCACCTCGACGGTGTGCCAGCCGAAGGCCTGGAAGCGGCGGGCGTAGGCGTCCAGGTCGTGGCCGTGCCGGGTGGGGCCGCGCTGGCCGAGCCGGTTGACGTCGACGATCACGGTGAGGTTGTCGAGATGCTCGTGGCCCGCGTGTTCGGCGGCCTCCCACACCGAGCCCTCGGCGAGCTCGCTGTCGCCGCACAGCACCCACACCCGGTACCCGGTGTGCTCCAGCCGCTTGCCGGCCAGCGCGATCCCGACCCCGACCGGCAGGCCCTGCCCGAGCGACCCCGTGGCGGTCTCGACCCACGGCAGCCGCCGGGGCGTGGGGTGCCCTTCGAGCCGGCTGCCCAGCTTGCGGAAGGTGAGCAACTCCTCGTCGGCGATGGCGCCGACGGCCTTGTAGGCGGCGTACAGCAGCGGGGAGGCGTGTCCCTTGGAGAGGATGAAGCGGTCGTTGCCGGGGTGGGCGGGGCGGTCGAAGTCGTAGCGGAAGTGGTGGGCGAGGAGTACGGCCAACAGGTCGGCGGCGGACATCGACGACGTCGGATGCCCCGACCCCGCGGCATCGGCCGCGCGCACGCTGTCGACACGCAACTGCTGGCCCAGTTCGACGAGTTCGGCGGACTTCATGAGTCTCCTTCCGTGGAGGTGTCCGGGGTGCCGGGGCGCTTGACCGGGCCCGGGGGTTCGGCGGGTTCGCCGCCGGGCTGGTTCTTGGCGGGTTCGCCGCCGGGCTGGTTCTTCGCGGGCGGAGGGCCCGGCTGGTTCTTCGCGGGTTCGCCGCCCGGCTGGCTCCTCGCGGGCTCGTCCGGCGTTGTGGTGTCCGCCGAGTCCGCCGTGTCGGCCTCAACGGCCGCCCCCGGTCCCGAACTCACCGCGCTGCCTTCCTTCTCCGTCTTCATCTCCTCCTCCTTCTCCCGCCGTTCCGGTGCCCCCGGCACCCGTGCCAGCTCCGGCGACGCCGTGTCCAGCGGTACCGACCAGGACCGCACGAGGCCCAACTGGACGGCCTGGCGCGGGAGTACGGCGTCCAGCAGCCAGTCCGCGGCCACCCGGACGCGGTTGCCGGGCATCGCGGCGAGGTGGTAGCCGCGGGCGACCGGCCCCGCCAGCGGCCCGGGCAGCGGCACGCCCAGCGGGTTCGCCGCGGCCTTCGTACCGCCCAGGTCGACGACGAAGCCCAGGTCCCGGTGCCGGTAGGGGCGCCGCTCGCCGACGCCGAGCGAGGCGAGGACGTTGCGGGCCGCGACATGGCCGTGCCGCCAGGCATGCTGTGCGGTCATCGGCGTGAAGGAGCCGGGCTTGTCCAGGTCGGGCACGGCGGCCGCGTCCCCGCACGCGAACACCTCCGGCCTGCCCGGCACTTGGAGGTACGGGTCGACGATCAGCCGCCCCCGCTCCAGGGGTTGGCCGACGCTCTCGACGAGCGGATCGGGCCGTACGCCGACGCACCACACCAGCGTGCGGGAGGGGACGAACTCCCCGTCCGTCAGCAGCACTCCGTCGTGCGTGGCCTCCTTCACGGAGGTGCCCATGCGCACGTCGACGCCCCGCTCCCGCAGTACCCGGTCGGCGGTGCGGGAGAGCCGTTCGTCCATCTCGGGCAGGACGCGCGGCGCGACGTCAAGGAGCATCCAGCGCGGCCGTACGCCGTCGCGCAGCGGCTGCCTGCGGACCTGGGCGTCGGTGTACAGCTGCCCGTGCGCGGCCACCTCGGTGCCGGTGTATCCGGCGCCGACCACCACGAAGGTGCAGCGGGCGGAGCAGCTCTTGGGATCATCGGCCGCGGCGGCGAGCTCCATCTGCCGGGTGACGTGGTCGCGCAGGTACAGCGCCTCGGGCAGCCCGCGGAAGCCGTGCGCGTGCTCGGCGACGCCCGGGACCGGCAGCAGCTTGTTGACGCTGCCGACGGAGATCACCAGCCGGTCGTAGGGCAGGGTGCCGGTCTCGCCCTCGGGGTCGGTGTAGTGCACGGTCCGCCCGTCGAGGTCGATGCCCTCGGCCTCGCCGAGCACCAGCCGCACCCGGGGCAGGGTGCCCGACAGGGAGACGGTGACCCGGCGTGGTTCCAGGATCCCGGCGGCGACCTGGGGCAGCAGGGGCAGGTAGAGGAAGTAGTCGGTCGGGTTGAGCAGGGTGATGTCGGCCTGGTGCCGGGTGAGCCGGGACAGGGTGCGGGCGGTCCGGTACCCGGCGAAACCGGCGCCGACGATCACGATGCGGGGTCGACTCACGGTGCGCCTCCGGGGCTGTCGCGTACCTCGGGAGCCTTCCGCGTCCCCCTGGTCAGGGTGGCCAAACGTGCGCCGGTTTCCGTGGGCGCCGCAGGGTACCCGGAGCGTGCCCTCGTACCACTGTTCTTGGAGGTCCTCCCATGCCCGAGTACGGCTATTTCCTGTCCTGCGAGGAGTTCGGTCCCGCGGACCTGATCGAGCAGGCGCGCATGGCCGAGCAGGCCGGGTTCCGCGCCCTGTGGATCTCCGACCACTACCACCCGTGGAACGACGCGCAGGGCCAGAGCCCGTTCGTCTGGTCGGTGCTCGGCGCGCTCTCGGAGGCGGTGTCCCTGCCGGTGGAGACGGCGGTGACCTGTCCGACGGTACGCACGCATCCGGCGGTGATCGCCCAGGCCGCGGCGACGACGGCGGTCATGACGGAGGGCCGTTTCCGGCTCGGCGTGGGCAGCGGCGAGGCGCTCAACGAGCACATCCTGGGCCATGTGTGGCCGCCCGCGAGCGTACGCCTGGAGATGCTGGAGGAGTCGATCCAGATCATGCGCCGTCTCTTCACCGGCGAGGAGGTCAGTCACCACGGCACCCACTACACGGTGGAGAACGCCCGCCTCTACACCGTCCCCGACGAGCCCGTGCCCATCGACATCTCGGGGTTCGGCCCGGCGGCGACCGCGCTCGCGGCCCGGGTGGGCGACGGCTACATCACGATGATGCCGGAGGCGTCGATGGTGGAGCAGTTCCGCAAGGGCGGCGGAGGCGCGAAGCTCGTGAGCGGCGGGACGAAGGTCTGCTACGGCACGGACCGCGACGAGGCGGTACGCACCGTGCACCGGCTGTGGGCCAACCAGTTCCTGCCCGGCGAGCTGGCCCAGGTGCTGCCCTCGCCGCATCACTTCGAGCAGGCGCAGACCCTGGTCACCGAGGACATGGTGCGCGACAAGGCGGTGTGCGGCGACGACGTCGACGAGCATGTGGCGGCTCTGTCCGCCTTCGCCGACGCGGGCTTCGACCGGATCTACGTCAACCAGATCGGCCCCGACCAGCGCGGCTTCTTCGACTTCTACCGTACGAAGGTGCTGCCGCAGCTCCCGCAGGACTGACCGTGAGGCTGCACCGTCCGGCGGTGTCGGTCTACACGGTGCCGACCGACGCGCCCGAGGCCGACGGCACCCTGGCCTGGGAGTCCACGACGATCGTGATCGCCGAGGTGACGGCGGGCGACGCGACCGGCACGGGCTGGACGTACGGCCCGCAGGCGGTCGGCGACTTCCTGCGCGAGCACCTCGCCCCGCTCGTCGAGGGCCGCAGCGCGCTGGACATCCCCGCGACGCACGAGGCGATGTGCCGATCGGTCCGCAACGCGGGCCGCCCGGGCATCGCCGCCTGCGCGATCTCGGCGCTGGACATCGCCCTGTGGGACCTCAAGGCCCGCCTCCTCGAACTCCCCCTCGCCCGCCTCCTGGGCACCGTCCGCGAACAGGTCCCGGTCTACGGCAGCGGCGGCTTCACGACGTACGACGACTCGCATCTGGCCGCGCAGCTGGGCGGCTGGGTGCACGGGCAGCAGATCCCGCGGGTGAAGCTGAAGATCGGCGAGAGCTGGGGCCGTTCGGTCCGGCGCGACCTCGCCCGGGTGCGCGCGGCCCGCCAAGTGATCGGCGACCAGGCCGAGTTGTACGTCGACGCGAACGGCGCGTACACCCGCAAGCAGGCGGTCCGGGTCGGCGCGGCGCTGGATGAGCTGGGGGTGAGCTGGTTCGAGGAGCCGGTGTCGTCGGACGACCTGACGGGCCTGCGCCTGGTCCGGGACGCGCTGATGTGCGACGTGACGGCGGGCGAGTACGGCTACGACCTCCCGTACTTCGCCCGCATGATCGCCGCCGGCGCGGTCGACTGCCTCCAGATCGACGCGACCCGCTGCGGCGGCCTGACGGAGTTCCTCCGCGCGGCCGCCCTGGCCCAGGCCCATGGCCTGGAGGTCTCCACCCACTGCGCCCCGCACGCCCACGCGGCGGCCGCCGCCTCCCTGCCCAACCTGCGCCACATGGAGTGGTTCCACGACCACGTCCGCATCGAGGACATGCTCTTCGACGGCGCCCTGGACCCGACGGGCGGCACGATCCACCCCACGACGGGCCTCGGCCACGGCCTGACCCTGCGAGCCGAGGAGGCTCTGGAGTTCAGGGTGGCGTGAGGCACGTACGGGGGCCGGCCCATCCCTCGGCTAGCCCCGACGCCACACCGCCCGGGCGGTCAGGACCCCCGCTCCCACCAGGAGCGCGGCGCCTGCCCGCCCGCGGTTGCGGGAGAGCCATTCCTGCGAACTGCCGGGCAGCGACTCCTCGTCGAACCGCCCGTGCGCCCCGAAGTCCCGGCCATGAGGGCCGTCGGCCGGGCTCCACAGGTTGCCCACCGCACCCTCCGCCGCCCCGTCCTGCTGCGCCTCGAAGGCGTGGCGGGCCAGATACCGGTCCAGCAAGCCCGGCGCCACCGCGTTGGCCAGCAGGGTGGCCACGGTCGATCCGCCGACCCAGTACTCCCGCCGCCGCCCGTGCGAGGCGGCATGCACGATGGCCCGGGCCGCCACCTCCGGCTGGTACACGGGCGCCACCGGGCGGGCCCGGCCCGGCATCCGGCTCAATACCCAGTCGAACTGCGGGGTGTTGACGGCGGGCAGCTGCACCATCGTCGTACGGACGCCACTGCCCGCGTGCAACAGCTCGCAGCGCAGCGACTCGTTGAAGCCCTGGATGGCGTGCTTCGCGCCGCAGTACGCGGATTGCAGCGGGATGCCGCGATACGCGAGTGCCGAGCCGACCTGCACCACGGTCCCCCGGTCGCGCGGCAGCATGTGCCGCAGTGCGGCCCGGGTGCCGAACACACAGCCCAGGTACGTCACTTCGGTCACCCGGCGGAACTCGTCCGGGGTGATGTCGACGAACGGCGCGAAGACTCCGGCGAAGGCGTTGTTGACCCAGACGTCGATGCCGCCGAACGCGTCGGCGACCTTCTGCGCCGCGTCGTCGACGGCCTTGGCGTCGGACATGTCGACGGGGACGACGAGTGCCTCACCGCCGGCGCGCTGCACCTCGTCCGCCGCCGCGGCGAGACCTTCGCGGCCCCGGGCCAGCAGGGCGACCCGGTCGCCCCGGGCGGCGAAGGCCAGGGCCGTGGCCCGCCCCACGCCGCCGCTGGCTCCGGTCACCACCACGGCCCTGCCGTGCCGGGAGCGCGCGCTCCAAGGCCGGGCCACCACGCATCACGCCCGGTGGTGCGGCTGCTCGGGGTCGATGTCGTCGGGTCGCGGGGCCACGTCGCCGCCGGGTCCGCCGGTCGTGCCGGGCGCGCCGGTCGTGCCGGGCGCGGTGGGAGGCATCGGCGGATACGGCATGCCGAGCCCGCTCGGCGGCGCGCCGGGTGCCGTACCGCCCACGACACGGTCGCGGCCGGTGGCGAGTTCGGTCTCGCGCTGCGGGGTGGGCCGGGAGTGCGACGGCCGGGCCATGCCGCGCAGCACGAACGCGACGACTCCGAGGATCGCCGCGGAGATCAGCGCGGCGGCCCAGTCGGGCAGCCCGAGGGCGAGGGCCAGGCCCAGCGTGAGGGCGAGGGCCGCGCCCGCGTACAGCGCGACGGCGCCGGACGCGGCGTAGAGCATGGCCGTGCGGCGCTGCTTGCGAGTCTGTTCGCGCAGTTCGTCGCGCACGGTCTCGCGCGCCACCTGCGCCAGCTCGTCGACGAGGTGCTTGTCCAGATGCTCAAGATGATCCAAGCGGTCCATGCCCGCCGGGTACCCGCACACCCGTACGCATAACGCGGTCCGTCACGGCCGATTACCGCCGGGTAGGGCCCGGGGCGCCGGGTACCCGCCCCGCTCGCAGTCCCCTATCGGAGGGAAGAGAAGAGGATGACCGCACACACCGACGTAGTGGAGCTGCTCAAGGGGCAGCACGCACGGATACGGGAACTGCTCGACGAGGTGGCGGCCACCAAGGGCGACGAGCGGAAGCATGCCTTCCATGATCTCGTCCGTCTCCTCGCGGTGCACGAGACCGCGGAGGAAGAGGTCGTCCATCCCTTCGCCCGCAAGAACATCGACGGCGGTGAACTCGTCGTCAAGGACCGCATCGAGGAGGAGGAGAAGGCCAAGCGGGCGCTGTCGCGCCTGGACGACATGGACCCCGACTCCCCCGAGTTCCTCGACCAGTTCGCGGCCCTGCGGCAGGACGTCCTGGCGCACGCCGACAACGAGGAGCGCTACGAGTTCGCGCACTTCAGCCGGGTCGCCGATCGCGGCAGGCTGGAGAACCTGGCCCGTGCCGTGCAGGCGGCCGAGGCCCTGGCGCCGACCAGGCCGCACCCCGGGACCGACACCGCGCTGAAGAACGTGGCGGTGGGCCCCGTCGCGGCCGTCGTCGACCGTACCCGGGACGTCGTACGCAAGGCCATGGGCTGATCCCTGCCCGGTGAGCGGCCGGGGCGAGGAGATCGGGTGAAACGATCTCATCGCCCCGGCCGCCGCGACTACGCTCGTCCGCATGGACATTCTGGGAGCCACGCTGCGCGTCTGCGTCGACGACCTGGAGACCGCGGTCCCCTTCTACGAACGGCTGGCGGGCGGCACCGCGCTCCGCTTCGAACGGGGCGGTGTCCAGGTGGCCGCCGTGGGCTGCTTCCTCCTCATGAGCGGCCCCGAGGCCGAGTTGGAGATCCTGCGCAAGGTCGCCGCGACGATCGCGGTCAAGGACGTCGACGAGGCCCATGCGGTGCTGACCGAACTGGGCGCACGCGTGATCGCGGGGCCGGTGGGAACCCCGGCGGGCCGCAATCTGATCGCGGTGCATCCGGACGGGGCGGTGTACGAGTACGTGGACCGACGGGTCTAGGTCCGACAGGGTCCAGGGTCCGGTCACCGCATCCGGAAGTCGTAGCGGGCCGGCAGCGGTTCGTCGCTGATCCGCTCCCACAGCCGCCCGACGGCCTCGGCTCCCTCCCGCAGATCCGCGACCTCGAAGCCTTCCTCGAACACGGCCCGCGCCTCGTCGCGCCTCCCCTCGGCGCACAGCAACTGGGCCTCGACGAACCGGAATCGACCGCGCTCCCGGGTCGCGGGATGCAGCCGCTCCCACACCGACCGCGCCTCCCGCGTACGCCGCACCGCGAGCAGCGCCTCGATCGCCTCGCGGCCCAGCGCGGCCGTGGCCGCGGTCCACCGCTCACCCGCGTCGCGCCGCTCCCGGCACAGGTCGTCGAAGGCCTCCGCGTACCGGTCGGCGGCCCGCTCGTGGTCGCCGATCTCCCGGTCGGCCACCGCGAGGCAGCGCAGCAACGGCCAGACGGACGGCGCGAGTTCGAGGGCCCGCTCCCAACTGCGCACTGCCTGCGCCCGGTCCCCGGCGTGCCACTGGGCGACGCCGAGGTGGTACTCGGTGAGCGGGGTGGCGGGCGCGGTCTCCAGCATGTCCCGCCAGTGCGGGGCGACCAGCGTCCCGCCGGGCGGCCGTACCCGGCGCGGCTCGGGCAGCGAGCCGACCCGGAGCAGGTGCAGCCACGGCTCCTGCTCCTCACCGAGGGTGCTCTCGTCGAAGGGCGTGCCGGGCAACTTCCAGTCGGCACGCAGCACTTCGAGCGCACCCCAGCCGGAACCGGTGGCGAGAGCCTCACCCGGTTCGGTGTCGGCGTACGGCTTCCAGGCGGCGTACGCGGCATCGACATCGGCACGCGGCAGCACGGCTTCGAGCCGCGCCTCCACCTCCCCGGCCTCGGGCGCACAGCTCAACGGTCCGTACGCTTCCAGCCACGCCACCTCGCTCTCCGCCTCCAGCCGCACATGCTCCAACTGCGTCCGCGCGAGCCCCGCTTGGATCTCGCAGTAGCCACCGGTACCGGGTTCGGTCAGCCACTCCTGCCAGCGCCGCCCGCCCCTGCCCGCACCCCAGATGAACAGCTTGCGCCCGCGCAGCACGTCGGTGGACGTCTGCACCAGCCCGTGCCCTTCGTCGTCGAGGGCGGCGATCCAGCGGCGCCGGCCGTCGGGAACGTCGTAGAAGTAGTCGGCCGCGTAAGGGTGTTGCCGTAGTTCCTCGTACGACGGGACCGGCACCCGGTGCAGCCGGCGCTCGTACCCGAAGTGGTAGGCCTCGTCCGCGGGCGCCGGCACCCGGCGTTCCTCCGGTACGGCGATGTTGGACCACCAGTAGGCCGGCACCGGCTTCTCGTGCGGATTGCGGACGCGGACCCCGACGTACAGGAAGTCGGAGCCCTCCGGCAGCCAGAGGTCGACCTGGAAGGGCAGGTCCCGGAGCCGTTCCCACTCCCACAGCCGCAGCATCTCCCCGCCGTCCGGGGCGGGCACACGGGCGGCGTGCAGGGGTGAGCAGGCGAGGGTGGTGTGACCGGTGGCGCCGATGTTCCATTCGATGCCGCCGGAGAACCAGGCACCGTTGAGGGCGAAGTCGGCGGGCTGGAACACCGGGTTGCGGTACAGGAGTTCGCGGCCGGTCGGCTTGTGGAGGAGGGAGGCGATCCGGCCGCCGAGGCCCGGCAGCACGGTGGCCCGCAGCCGGTCGTTCTCGATGACGAGTGAGTCGATGGCGCGGGGCTCGCGCACCCGCTCGTAGCCGTCCCGCACCGGAACGGGCAGCAGGCTGCGCAGCGGCTCGTACCCGATCTGCCGTGCCATCTCGCGCGGCAGGCCGTCGCGGTCCTCGACGCGGTGCAGCTCGTCGAGCGGCCGGAGCGGAGGCAGGGGGTTGTCGGGTCCCAACTCCGCGGCGGGCAGCGTCAGTACGTCACGTCGGATCGTCGTCACGATCACCATGGAAGCCGCTCGCCGGGGAGCTGAACAGGGGCGCTACCGGTCAGGATTGGGCAAAGGCGGACACGACGATGTCGGCGAGGAGAGCGCCCGCCGTGCCGTCCGGGTCCAGGTCGGGGTCGTAGATGGTGACGTTGAGGCCGACGCAGTGCGGGGACGCGAGCAACGGCCTCAGCAGGGACACGAGTTCGTCGGGCAGCAGCCCGTCCGGGTCGGGACTGTCCACCGCCGGCATCACGGAAGGGTCGAGGACATCGGCGTCCAAGTGGACCCAGAAACCGTCCAGTTCGGGGATCGCGAAGGCCTCGGCGGTGGCCTGCGCCAGCGCCTCCGCGCCCCACTCCCGGATGTCGCCGACGGTGACGACAGGGATCTTCAGAGCCGCGAGTTCGGCGCGGTCCTCCTCGAACGCGTCCCGGTTGCCGAAGAGCCGTACGTCCTCGTCCCGCAGATAGGGCTTGAGGCCCTCCAGGTTCGTGAGGTCGTCCTGTCCGCGCCCGGTGCCGAGGGCCACCTCCTCGCCTCCCGCCGCCCCGATCCGGTCGGAGTTGCCCGGGTGCCGGAAGTCGGCCGAGGCGTCCACGGCGACCAGCCCGTACCGGCCCAGGCGGCGCAGCGCGAGGGAGGCGCCGAGCTGGATGGAGCAGTCGCCGCCCAGCACCACCGGGAACTCCCCGGCCCGCACATGCCGCTCGACACGGTCGGCGAGCTTCACCGTGTACGAGGCGAGGGCGGCCGCGTTGAACACCCCGTCGCCCTCCTGCCAGTCGCCCCGGTCGTAGCGCGGCGGCACGACCACCCCGCCCTCCAGCGCGCCCAGCCGCTGCACAATCCGCTGCTCGCGCAGGGCACCGGCGAGCTTGTAGCAGCCGGGGACGGTACCGGGCGTCGGCGGACGCAGCCCGAGGTTGGAAGGGGCGTCCAGGACCACTCGGGTACGCATCGTCGCCGTCACTTCGCCTTCCGGATCATCTCTGCGGTGATGGCCCACCGCTCGTGGTCCCGCCAGGCCCCGTCGATGTAGAGCATGTTCGGCGAGAAGCCCTCCAGCTGGAAGCCGCAGGAGCGGGCGAGGCCGATCGAGGCGGCGTTGGCGGGCTGGACGTTGATCTCCAGCCGGTGCAGCCGCATCCCGCCGAAGGCATAGCGCACGACGAGCCCGAGCCCCTCCCGCATCAGCCCCCGCCCGGCGGCATGGGCGAACGCCCCGTACCCGAGCGCCCCGCTCAGGAAGGCGCCCTCGACGATGTTGTTGATGTTGATGTACCCGGCGATGGCCCCGCCGTCCTTCTCACAGACGAGGAACCCCACCTTGGTCGGGTCCTCGATCAGCCGCTGGGCGAAGCCGGCGAAGCCATTGGCGCTGTCCGGCGGGAACAGCCACGGCTGATGCAGTTCCTTGCTCTCCCTGGCCCGGGCGGTGAACTCCGGACCGTCCTCGTAGGTGATGTGGCGTATGCCCACGCGGGGGCCCTCGGCAAGGAAACGGGATGAGGTGTGCGGCATCCCGTCAGCCTACGACGGGCTGGCTTTCGCGCCTCATGAAATACGGCGGGCTAGCTCCTGCGCCTCATGAAATAGGCCCCGCACAGGGCCCCGATGACGCCCGTGGCCAGCAGTGCCGTCCACAGCGGCATGGTCACCTCGGGGATCAGCAGTCTGATCTTGGTCTCGCCGGTGTTCTCGAAGATGAAGATGAGGGCGAGGACGGCGAGCAGCAGGACGACGATCCTCGCGGGCGTCACCGCGCTCTTCTTGCCGCCGGCGGTGCCGCCGCTCGCGGAGGTCTTCGGGCTCATGCGACCAGCGTGGGCCCGAAGGGGGTCCCCCGCCCGGCGGGCGCCGCCCACCGGGTGACTCAGCCGCCGGCCACCGGCAGCTCCAGCACCCCGGTGTCGCCGGGCGCGCTCACCACGGTCACCGGCTTGATCCCCCGGTTGCCGAAGTACGCGTCGTCGCTCGCCGCCACCACGAACCGCAGCCGGTGCCCCTGCTCGTACCGGTGCACGATCCCCGGCAGCGTCACCGTGAAGCTCCGGGTCACGTCGGGCACCCGGACCGGCGCGACCAGCCGGTGCACCAGCGTCTGGGTGCCGTCGGGCGCGACGTCGTACAGCTTGGCGAACAGGACCAGCTTGTCGGCGGCGTTCCCGGAGTGCTGGGTGCGCTCCGCCGTGGGCGAGACGACCTTGAGCGTGGCCTTCGGCGCACCGACGACGTCGGTGGCTCGGGCGAGCGGTTCGCTGGTCCAGCCGAGGTAGGTGCCGGCGGTGTCGTACGGCGCCGGGTCGGGCAGTCCGACGATCCCGGCCAGCGAGCTCTCGGAGTGGCTGGTCGGCACGAGCCAGTTGCTGTACGTCCGGCTGCCGCGCGTCACCTTGCCTCGGTTGTCGACGAGCTTGCCGTCCCCGGACAGGAACAGCTTCTGGCTGAGGACGGGCAGGCTGCGGGCGGTGGCGTAGGTGCCGTTCGGGTCGGTGATCCAGTCGCGGTAGTAGGCGAACGCCGGTCCGGTGTCGGTGTTCCTCTGCTTGCGCAGATAGCGGTCGAACCAGGCGAGGACGCGCCTGCCGACGTAACTGGACTCCAGGTTGCCCTGGCTCAGGTCGAGTTCTCCGGCGACCTGGCCCCCGCTGTGGCCCCAGGACTGCCAGATCATCTTGGTGGTCGTGCCCTGCGCCTTGAGCGTCTTGTACGTCGCTGTCGCCTCGTTGAGGTTGAAGAGGCTGTCGGTCTGTCCCTGGACGAGGAGCGTGGGCGCCTTCACCCGGCTCAGGTAGCTGACCGGGGAGACGCTGCGGGCGTAGGCGAGCAGCTCGGCGGTGTCGGCGGCGGGGTAGCTGCCGGAGTTGAGGGTGCGGACGGTGTCGCAGGCGTCGGTGACGAAGTGCAGACAGCCGAGGGAGTTGATGCGGGACGGGTCGAGGTTCACCGTGGTCAGGGGCTGGCTCTCGCCGATGAGGTAGAAGCCGTTGGCCCACTGCCACTTGAAGGCGCCGGGCACCTCGCGGGCGGCGTTGTTCGGGTCAAGGGAGTACGCCAGGTCGTTCCAGGTGATCATCGGCACGAGCGCGTCCACGCGGTGGTCGACGGCGGCCGTCGCCAGCTGGATCGCGCCGCCGTAGGAGCCGCCGATCATGCCGACGCGCGGATCGCCCTTGCCGTCGAGGGTGACGAAGTCGGCCTTGGTGCCGTCGTCGGCGGCCCGCTCCCCGGCGAGGAAGTCGATGAGCCGGGACGCGGCCATGCCGTCGATGCCGGGGTCGTCGAGCGAGATCAGACAACCGGAGTTGCCGAAGCCGAGCCCGGAGTAGACGAGCGAGACATAGCCGCGTTCGGCGAAGGCCTTGCCGATCACGTCCGTCGAACCGTCGGACTTGCTGCCGCCGAAGCCGTTGGTGCCGAGCACGGCGGGCGCGCGGTCCACACCGGTGGGCCGGTACAGATCGGCGTCGATCGTGCAGGTGCGACCGCCGGCCTGGACGGTGAACTTCAGGGCCTTGACGGTGTATTGGCCGGTGGCGGGGGCGGGTGTGGCGAGTGTGGCACCGAGCAGGAGAGCGAGCGGAACGCTGTAGCCGAGCACACGACGGGACACGAGACCTCCACGCTGAGGACAACCCGACTTACCGACCGGTAAGTACCGGCCGGAAGTCATGGTGTGACACGTGTCAGGCGAGGTCAATCACCGGGACGGGTGTTTCTTGACAGAAATTCAGCGGACGGCGGGTTCCTCCAGGGTCAACACTCCGCTGTCGGCGTCGAGTTCGGCCGCCGCCCCGAACGGGATCGTCAACGCCCCTTCACAGTGCCCGAATCCGAACTCCTCCACGACCGGCACCCCCAGTCCGCCGAGCCGGTCGACGAGCAGCGCCCGCACTCCCGGGTACGGATCGCAGTCCTGCCAGGACCCGAGCAGCACGCCCCGCACCCCGTCGAGCCAGCCCGCGCGCAGGAGTTGGGTGAGATAGCGGTCGAGGCGGTACGTCTCCTCCCCCACGTCCTCCAGACACAGCAGCCCGCCCCGCGCGGAGGGCCGGGCGTGCGGGGTGCCCAGGTCGGCGGCGAGCAGGCAGAGACAGCCGCCGAGCGTCACGCCCCGTGCGCGGCCGGGGACGAGGGCCGTACCGCCGGAGGCGATCGTTTGGACGGTCTCCGGTGCGAAGAGGGTGGCTCTCAGGTGCTCCTGTGCCCGGGTGTTCTTGATGAAGTCGATCCCGGCGGCCATCGGCCCGTGCAGGGTAACGAGGCCGAGCCGGTTGGCGAACGCCTCGTGCAGGGCGGTGATGTCACTGAAGCCGACGAAGACCTTCGGCCCGGCGGCCCTCATCGCGTCCCAGTCGAGCAGGTCGGTCATCCGCTGGACGCCGTAGCCGCCGCGGGCGCACAGCACCGCGTCCACGGCCGGATCGCACCAGGCGGCCTGGAGGTCGGCGGCCCGGTCCGCGTCGGTGCCCGCCAGGTAGCCGAACTCGTCGTGCCGGTCCAGCACATGGGGGGCCACCACCGGGTCGAGGTCCCAGCCGCGCAGCACGTCGAGCCCGGCCTGGAGCCGCTCCTCGGGCACGGGCCCGCTGGGGGCGACGACGGCGACGCGGGCTCCGGGGGCGAGTCTGGACGGCCGGACGAGTTCTTTCACTTGCTGAGCTCCAGGGGCGGGGGGCCGACGAGTCCGTTCACTTGTTGAGCTCCAGGGTCGGGATGCCGGGCGGGTTGAGCACGAAGACCTGCGCGTACAGGGAGAGTTCGGACTCCAGGGCCCTGATCATGGTCTCCGCCCGCCGGAACCCGTGCCCCTCCCCCTCGAAGGCGATGTACGCGTGCGGCACCTGCCGCCCCTCCATCCGGGTGAGGAACCGCTCGCACTGGGCGGGCGGGCAGATGACGTCGTCCAGCCCCTGGAGCAGCAGGAAGGGTGCGGTGATCCGGTCGGCGTGCTCGGTGGGCGACCGCTCCGCGTACCGCGCGGGCACCTCGGCGAGCGGTCCGACGAGCGTCTCCAGGTACTGCGACTCGAAGTCGTGGGTCTCCCCCTCGCCCCAGCCGGCCAGGTCGAGGATGGGATAGACGATCGTGCCGCAGGCGTAGACGTCGGTCGCGGTGAGCGAGGCGGCCGCGGTCCAGCCGCCCGCGCTGCCGCCGCGGATCGCCAGCCGGTCCCGGTCGGCGGTGCCCTCGTCGGCGAGGGCGAGCGCGACGGCCGCGCAGTCCTCGACGTCGACGACGCCCCACTGCTCGCGCAGCCGGTTGCGGTACTCCCGGCCGTGCCCGGTCGAGCCGCCGTAGTTGACCTCGGCGACGCCGATGCCCCGGGAGGTGAAGTAGGCGATCGACAGGTCGAGGACGAGGGGCGCCCGGCTCGTCGGACCGCCGTGCGCCCACACGACGTACGGCGGCAGCTCGTCGCCCGGCGCGACACAGCCGGGGTGGTGAGGCGGGTAGATGTGGGCGTGGATCTCGCGTCCGTCGGGCCCGGTGAAGGTGCGGATCTGCGGCTCGGGATAGTACGCGGGGTCCACGGAGTCGTCGTGGCCGGCGCCGATCACCCGCGCCCGGCCCGTGCGGGTGTCGAGCTCCACCACCTCGTGGGCGCTGCGCGGGCTGGCCCCGACGCCGACGACCCGCTCGCCGTGCACCGCGAGGGTGGACGCGAACTCGGTCCAGGGGCCCGCCGCGTCGACGACCTCCCCGGTCTCCGGGTCCAGCACCCCGAGCGCGGTGGCGCCCCGCCCGTGGACCACGGCGATCAGACCGCTCTCCAGCGGTGCGAACCAGCGCTGTCCCAGCTTCCACAGCGGACCGCCGAACTCCTCCTCGCGCGGGCACACCGGTTCGCCGTCGCGGTAGAGGTTCCACCAGCCGGTGCGGTCGCTCGCGTACAGCAGGGCGCCGTCGTGCGCCCAGTCGACCTGGGCGATGGACTCCTCGGGGCCGCCTGCGACCGTGCGCGGTTCCCGCAGGGCGCCGTCGTCGGCCACCGAGGCGAGGACCAGCTCGGTGCCGTCCCACGGCATCCGCGGATGGTCCCAGCCGAGCCAGGCCACCTGCCGCCCGTCGGGCGAGATCCGCGGTCCGGTCACGAACCGGTGCCGGGCGTCGGTCAGTTCGCGTACGGCGTCCCGGTCCTGGGCGGCCGAGCCGTCCAGCGGCACCGCGGCGAGGACGCGGCGGACGTCGGTGGGGCCGTCGCCGGTGAACTCCTCCAGGACGCACCACACCTCACCGAGGTCGAGGCGGAGCACCGGGTCCGCCCAGCGCAGGCCGCCGCCCACCAGGGAGACGGGGGTGAGGGGACGCGGGTCGCCGCCGGGCTCGTACCGGTACAGGCGCTGGTCGGCGAAGTTCACGAAGACGACGAGCGGCCGGCCGTCGGCGTCCGTGGTCCCGGCCCAGGGCTGACCGCCGTACTCGATGACCCTGCTGCGGACGTTCCACGGCGCCGGGAGCAGCGGCTCCTCGGTGCCGTCCGCGCGGCGCCGCACCAGGGTGCGCCGGCCGCCCTCGGCGGGCCGTGGCTCGGTCCACCACGCCTCGTCGCCGACGAAGCCCACCCACTCGGGGTGCCCGTCGTGCGCGGCGGCCAGGGCCGCGTCGATGGGCGAGGGCCAGGAACCGTAGGGCAAGGTCTGCACGTCGTCCCCCATGTGGTCAGGCGCTCCGCAGGAAACGGTCGAGGACGCGGACGCCGAAGTGCAGCGCCTCGACCGGGACCCGCTCGTCCACGCCGTGGAAGAGCGCCTGGTAGTCGAAGCCCTCCGGGAGCTTCAGCGGCGCGAATCCGTAGCCGGTGATGCCGAGGCGCGAGAACTGCTTGGCGTCCGTGCCGCCGGACATGCAGTACGGCACCACATGTCCCTCCGGCGCGAACTCCTCGACGGCCGCCCGCATCGCCGCGTACGTCGGTGAGTCCACCGGCGCCTGGAGCGCGACCTCACGGTGGTGGAACTCCCACTCCACGTCCGGTCCGGTCAGCAGGTCAAGGGTCGTGCGGAACTCGTCCTCGCCGCCCGGGAGATAGCGTCCGTCGACATACGCCACGGCCTCCCCCGGAATCACGTTGAGCTTGTAACCGGCGTCCAGCATGGTCGGGTTGGCGCTGTTGCGGACGGTAGCCTCGACGAGCTTGGCGGCCGGGCCCAGCTTCTCCAGCAGGGCGTCGACGTCGGTCAGGTCCGGCTCGATGCCGTACAGGGCGGCGAGTTCGGTGAGGGCGGCCCGGACGGTCGGGGTGAGCCGCAGCGGCCACTCGTGCTCGCCGATGCGGGTGACCGCGGCGGCCAGGCGGGTGACCGCGTTCTCCTTGTTCACCTTGGAGCCGTGTCCGGCCCGGCCGCGCGCGGTGAGCTTCAGCCAGCCCGTGCCCCGCTCACCGGCCGCGATGGGGTAGATCTGGCGTCCGGCGCCGTCGTGGAACGTGAACGCCCCGGACTCGCTGACGCCCTCGGTGCAGCCCTCGAACAGTCCCGGATGCCGGTCGGCGAGAAAGCCCGAGCCGTCCTCGGCGCTGGCCTCCTCGTCGGCGGTGAACGCGACGACGACGTCCCGCCGGGGCCGCACCCCCTCCCGCGCCCAGGACCGGAGCACGGCAAGGATCATCGCGTCCATGTTCTTCATGTCGACCGCGCCCCGGCCCCACACGACGCCGTCGCGGATCTCCCCGGAGAACGGGTGCACGCTCCAGTCCCGGGCCTCGGCCGGCACCACGTCCAGATGACCGTGCAGCAGCAGCGCGTCCGCCGACGGGTCGGTGCCCTCGATCCGGGCGACGACGTTCGTCCGGCCTTTGGTGCGCTCCAGCAGCACCGGCTCCAGGCCCGCCCCGGCCAACTGCTCCGCCGCGTACTCGGCGGCGGGCCGCTCCTGGCAGTCGCCGCCGCCCCGGTTGGTGGTGTCGATGCGGATGAGGTCGGACGTGAAGGTCACGACCTCGTCCAGCGCCTGCCCGTCAGCCATACTGCTCCTCCACCGCGGCCGAGACGATCGTGGTGACCGCCTTGAAGGCGCGGATTCCCTCGTACATCGTGGCGTTGGTGTACGCCACCTTCCGCTCGCCGATCCGCCGCACGCCGGGCACGACGGTCGCGGCCATCACCAGGTGCTCGGCGTCGAACTCCAGCGCGATCGTGAACGGCCCCGCGTCGACCGGTTCATGACGCACCGCCAGGGCCGCCGCCTCCTTGGCCGCCGCGCGGATGTCGGCCGCGGTCCTGGCCGGGGTCCGGCACACCGCCGCGTACCGCGACACATGGTCCTTGACCGCGACCTTCAGCGCCTCCGGCGCGTACCCGAGCGCGTCCTCGCAGGCCACGTCGTCGCCGGTGACGAGGATGACGGGTACCCCGTACTCGGCGACCACGCGCGCGTTGAGGAGCCCTTCACTCGCCCGTTCGTCGTTCACCCACACCCCGGTGATGGAGTTGGCGAGGTACGTGTGCGCGAGGACGCCCTCCATGCCGGCCCCGGCGTGATAGCCGACGAAGGCGATGCCGTCCACGTCGCCGTGCTGCACTCCCTCCACCATGGACAGCGCCTTGTGCCGCCCGGTGAGCATCTCGGCGCGATCGTCGAGGCGCTCCAGGAGCAGGTTGCGCATGGTCCAGTGCGCCTCGTTGATCAGCACCTCGTCGGCTCCCCCGTCGAAGAAGCCCAGCACCGCGGCGTTCACGTCGGAGGTGAACATCGCGCGGCACCGCTCCCACTGCGGAGTCCCCGGCAGCACGTCGGCCGGCCAGGTCACGCCGGTGGCGCCCTCCATGTCGGCGCTGATGAGGATCTTCATGCCGCCTCACGCTACGCGGTCACGGCGACTCCCGGCAGCCCTGTGGAAAACTCTCACCGGCACAGACCAGTGAAGCTCACACCTCAGGCCGTACGCCCCACCACCTGCCACTTCGACGGCAGTTCGATGCGCACGCCGTCGGCGGTGTACTCCGTGGTGGTGAGCGGCAGTTCACCGCTCGCGAGGACGCTGAGGCCGGCCGCGCGCAGATACTCCAGGACAGCGGCGTCGGAGACCTCGCCGGGCGCGATGCCGTGCCGGAAGACCGGCGCCAGCTTGGGCGGCGGGCCCGAGGGGCTCTGGGCCAGGCCCATCAGGACCGGCTTGGCGGCCTCGGAGAGCTCGACGAGGAAGGCCCGGCCGCGCTCGCCGAGCAGCGCGGCGAGCCCGTCGACGAAGGGCTGCCGGTCGTCGGGCTCGCACTGGTGCAGCACGCCCCGCACATAGACGTTGGCGTCGCCGAGCTCCGCGTGCAGCGACTCCGCCTCGCCCTTCCCGGCGGCGTCGAGCACCCGGTATCCGGCCTGGCCCGCGGGGTCGGCGTGCCGGGCGTGCTCGACGGCCGCCTCGGACAGGTCGACGCCGAGGACGCGCGGGAAGCGGTCAGCGAGGAACCGGGTCTGGGTGCCGTTGCCGCAGCCCAGGTCGACCAGGGGCAGGCCGGGGTCAGCCAATTGGGGCTCGAAGAGGGCGAGATGGAGACCGGCGGTGAGCGCGGGCTCCGCGTCCCAGAACACCGCCCCCTGTTCGTCCGGGGCCTCCCGCCAGAAGCCCTCCCAGGCCTCCCGGTACCGACTCGTCACGCTCATGCCCAACTCCCCAGGGTGCGTAGCCGACCCGTCGTGAGTGACAGGCCAGTACGGTCTATCGCGCCCTGGTTACGGCTACAAGCGCGGAGCGCATTCCTTCACCCCTCGTACGAGCTGTGCACGCCCCCGGGCGCCCCGCGCGCCCCGGCGGAGTGTCAGCGTCGCGGCAACGTCTGTTCGAACCAGACGGTCTTCCCGGCGTTCGTCCGGCTCGCGCCCCACTCCCGCGCCAGCGTGCTGACGATGCGCAGGCCGCGCCCGAACTCGTCGTCGGCACCGGCGTTGCGCAGGGTGGGCAGCTCGTGGTCGTCGTCGTCCACCTCGCACAGCAGCGTCTCGCCCCGCACGAGCCGCAGTTCGACGGGACGGCTGTGGGAGTGCCGTACGGCGTTGGTGACGAGCTCGCTCACCATGTGCTCGGTGGTGTCGGCCAGCCGTCCGAGCCCCCACTCGTGCAGCTGTTCCCGGACGGCGGCGCGGGCCCGGCCGACCTCGATCGGGTCGAGGGCGAGCCGCCACTCGGCGACGTCGTCGGGCTCGATGCCGTTGAGCCGGGCCATCAGCAGGGCGACGTCGTCCTTACGGCCGCCGCAGGTGTTGAGGGCGCGGATGATGGTGTCGCAGGCGTCGTCCATGGACGCGGCCGGGTGGGCTGCGGACTCGCACAGCGTGGCCAGTCCCACACCGATGTCCTCGCCGCGTACCTCGACCAGTCCGTCGGTGCACATCACGAGCCGGTCGCCGGGCCGCACGCGCACGCGTACCGCCTCGAACGGCACCCCGCCGACGCCGATGGGCGCGCCGGTCGGCAGGTCGAGCAGCTCGCTGCGGCCGTCCGCCGCGTGCACGATCACCGGCGGGATGTGGCCCGCGTTGGCGATGTGCACCTCACTGGCGATCGGGTCGTACACGGCGTACAGGCAGGTGGCGAGGTAGCTGTCGCCGAGGCGCTGGGCGAGGTCGTCGAGGTTGCGCAGCAGTTGGGCCGGCGGCAGGTCCATGGCGGCCATGGTCTGCACGGCCGTCCGCAACTGGCCCATCATCGCGGCCGAGTTGAGGCCGTGCCCCATGACGTCACCGACGACGAGGGCGGTGCGGGCACCGGGCAGCTTGACGGAGTCGAACCAGTCGCCGCCGACGCGGCCGAGCAGGGTGCCCGGCAGATAGCGGGTGGCGATGTCGCAGCCCGCCATACGCGGCGGGATGTGCGGCAGCATGCTGTCCTGGAGGGTCTCGGCGACGCTCTCCTGGTAGGTGTACATGCGCGCGTTGTCCAGCACGAGGCCCGCGCGGGCGGCGAGTTCGGCGCCGGTGACCCGGTCCATGTCGTTGAACTCGACACGCTCCGGGTGCCGCAGCAGGATCATGAAGCCGAGGACCACATTGCGGGCCTTGAGCGGGACGACCAGCATCGAGCGGTGCGTGATCAGCGGCCGGATGTCGCGCTTCTCGAACTGCGCGGCGATGGCGTGGCCCATCTGCTCGCTGATGCGGGGCACGAGGACGGGTTCGCCGGTGGTCATGCACTGGAAGAACGGCGTGTGCGCGGGGAACGGCATGGCCTCGCCGACCGGCACCACGTCGTCCCAGCGGCCGGGTTCGTCAGTGTGCTCGACGGCGACCCGGTGCCACATGGTGGTGGTGTCCGGCACGCCCTCGGGGAACCCCTCGCCGGCGACGACCTGTTCGCGCAGATAGGTGCCGGCGACGTCGGTGAAGCGGGGGACGACGGCGCGGCTGACCTCGATGATGGTCCGGGACAGGTCGAGGGAGGTGCCGATGCGGCCGCTGACCTCGTTGAGGAACTCCAGGCGCTCGCGTACGGCGGCGTACTCGAGGTCCTCGGCGTCCTCCTGTGCGAGATCCTGCGGCAGCGCCAGGCCCTCGGCCTCGGCACGCGCTGCCCGCTCCCGGCGCGCCCTGCGCTCGGCGCGCCGCGGGACACCCCAGTCGGGGGTCACCGGCACCCGGTCGTTCTGGCTGAACTCCAGGACGGGATAGCCCAGTTCCAGGATCTGGGAGACGATCCGGGCGCCTTCCTCGACGCTCATGCTGGGCAGGATCTCGGGGAGCCTGCGGGCCAGCTCCTCGGCGCCGGGGAAGTCGGTGTGCAGCGCGAAGGCGGGGGCGATGCGCTCCACGGCGATCTCGTCGTCGGGGTCGTCGGCCTTGAGGGCGTCCGCGTCGGCGGCCAGCACCAGCAGCCGCTCGTCTCCGGGGCCGACCAGGGGGTAGGCCCACCAGAGCACGTCCAGCCGGGTGCCCTCGGTGACCGTGAGCCGGGCGCGACCCGCGGCGGGGTAGGCGAGCCTGCCGCCGAGGGAGGACTCCAGGTCGGGTCCGAGGCCGTCGTAGGCGTCGAACGCCCCGTAGGGCACGGTGTCTTCCTCGTCGGGCAGCGCTCCGGAGACGGGCAGCAGATCGACCGCGGCGCGCCCGATCGCCTCCTCCTTGGCGGCGCCGAAGAGGCGGCGCGCCCCTCGGCTCCAGTGGGACACGAGTCCGGCGCGGTCCACCACGACCACGGCCAGCGGGATGCGTCCGACCGCTCCGCTCTCAGCGCCGCGGCTGGGAGGTGTGTCCCTCTCGCTGCCACGGTCCATGGCCCAGGCCCTCTCTCCCACGGCTCCGCAAAGATCTGTGCCGACCGTTCCACCGTACGGCCGCGTCCGGTGGTGATGTGCGGCAATGCGGGAATTGACCCCGCCGGATCGCACACCACGCGCCCCCCGCGCGCCCCTGGTCGGACGGAAACCGCCGGTCGGGGGCACCGTGGGGTTACTGACGGGTTTTCTGCCGCCGCATCCGGCTTGCCCGGTCCTTGCTCGCTCAGTCCTCGTGCCCGAGCTGGAGGTCCCGTTCCGTGCGGCCGCCGCCCGCGACCTGGAGGACGGTGGCGATCGGCGGGTAGCCCGCGGCGATGACCGTGTACTCGCCGGAGGACAGGTCGACGAACCGGAACGCTCCGTCGCCGCCGGTGGTGAGGGTGTCCACGACGTTGCCCGCCGCGTCCAGCAGCGTCACGCGCGCGTCCTCGACGGGACGGCCGCCGCTCGCCCGTACCGTCCCGCGCAGCACGGCGCCGCCGGCCAGCTCGATGTCCTGGCGGGTCTCCCGGGCGGCCTGGACGGTGACGGGGAGCGCGGCCGGGCGGAAGGCGGGGGCACTGGCGGCGAGGGTGTACTCCCCGGCCACGAGTTCGGTGATGACATAGCCGCCCTCGCGCCCGCTGCGGGTGGTGGCGACGACCTCGCCGTGCACATTGGTGAGGGTGACGGTGGCGTCCCGCACGATGGCGCCGTCCGCGGTCACCACGCTCCCCGCGAGGCGCCCGGCGCCGCCGAGGACGACGTCGAGCTCGACGGGCCGCTCGCCGACGGTCACGGAGACGGCCTGCGGCTGGTGCCCGCCGGCCGCCGCGATCAGGACGTACGACCCCGATCCCGGCGTCGACAGCGCGTACCGTCCGTCCTCGCCGCTCGCGCCCCGGCCGATCTGCTGCCCGCCGACGTCGATCAGCGTGAGCGCCGCGCGCGGGACGACGGTCCCGTCCGGGTGCTGCACGGTGCCGCACACCGGGATGCCGGCGGTGTACGGCGAACGGGACTGCGGGATCGGCGTGTTCAGGGGCGCGGGCTCGGTTTCGGCGGCGTTGTGGGACACCAGGGGTTTCTCCTTGAGGAAGAAGGCCGTGAGCAGTCCGAGGACGAGGACCGGCACGAGGTAGAGGAAGATCCGCGGCATGGCGTCGGCGTACGCCTGGATGTAGGCGTCGCGCAGCCGCGGGGGCAGCGCGTGGACGAGCTGCGGGGTGATGGACTCGGCGTCGGGCAGCCCCGCGGTCGGGGGCAGGCGCTTCGCGAGGGCGTCGGAGAGCCGGTCGGCGAAGAGCGTGCCGAAGATCGCCGCGCCGACCGAACCGCCGATCTGGCGGAAGTAGTTGTTGGCGCTCGTCGCGGTGCCGAGGTCGGCGGGGCGGACCGAGTTCTGCACGGCGAGGATGAGGACCGGCATCACCATGCCGATACCGGCGCCGAGGACGGCCATCCAGAGGCTGTAGTGCAGCCGGGGCGTGTCGGCCTCCAGCCGGGACAGCAGCCACATGCCGAGGACCGAGAGCGCGCCGCCGAGGACGGGCCAGAGCTTGTAGCGGCCGGTGTGGCTGATGAGCTGTCCGGAGATGATCGAGGCGCCGACGATGCCGGCCATCATGGGCAGCATCAGCAGACCCGACTCGGTGGCGCTGGCCCCGTCGACCATCTGAAGGAACGTCGGCAGATAGCTCGCGGCCCCGAAGAGCGCGACGCCGACCACCAGGCCCACCAGACCGGTGATGTTGAAGACCGAGTCCCTGAACAGCCGCAGCGGGATGAGGGGTTCGGCCGCGAAGTGCTCGGCGACGAGGAAGAGGACGGTGGCCGCCACCGCGCCCGCGCCGAGCCCGAGGATCACCCGGGAGCCCCAGGCGTACTCGGTGCCGCCCCAACTGGTCAGCAGCACCAGGCAGGTGGAGGCGGCGGCGAGCAGCAGCATGCCCAGGATGTCGAGGCGGGCCCTGGTACGCGGCTTGGGCAGTTTGAGGACGGCGGTGACGACGGCGAGCGTGACCAGGCCGAAGGGGACGTTGATGTAGAAGCACCACCGCCAGGAGAGGTGGTCCGTGAAGTAGCCGCCCAACAGGGGCCCGGCGACGGAGGCGAGGCCGAACGCGGCGCCGATGAGGCCCATGAAGCGGCCGCGCTCCCGGGGCGGCACGATGTCGGCGATGATCGCCTGGACGCCGATCATGAGGCCGCCCGCGCCGACGCCCTGCACCGCGCGGAAGGCGATCAACTGGTCCATCGTCCCGGCCCGTCCGGCGAGGGCGGAGCCGATGACGAAGACGACGATCGCGAACTGGAAGACGCCCTTGCGGCCCAGGAGGTCACCGAGCTTGCCGTAGACCGGCAGGCCGATGGTGGCGGTGAGGAGATAGGCGGTGATCGCCCAGGACATCTTGTCCAGGCCGTGCAGCTCACCGACGATCCTGGGGAGCGCGGTGGCGACGATCATCTGCTCCAGCGCGGCCAGCAGCAGCGCGAGCATCAGCCCGACGAAGACCAACCGCACCCGGCGCGGACCGAGTTCGACGTTCCCGGCGGGTGCGGGGACGGCGAGCCCTTGGGTTTCCGGGACCGGTTCGCCCCGGAGGTCCTCCTGCACCAGAGTGGTCCCGCCCACGTGTCCGCTCCCCTCGCCGCGCCCTCACAATTCCCGCTTAATGCGACAACTGCGAGCAAGCGCGACGAGTTACGGCAGACCGGAGCGGCGGACGGAGATCCACTCGATCCGGTGAGGGGATCAACGCCCCCCGTTCACCGGGGACTTACTTCTCGACCTCGGTGGCGAGGTTGGTGAGCACCACGTCGTAGATCCGGCCGAGGCCCTTGGGGGCGAAGGTCTTCTCGAAGAAGCCGCCGATGCCGCCGGCGCCGTTCCAGACGGTGGTCACGACGACGCGGGACTTGCCCTCACCGGCCGGGGTGACCCGCCAGGTGGTGACCATGGAGGAGTTGCGGTCCTTCTCGACGAGCTCGCCGTCGGTGGGCTCGCTGACCTCCAGGAGGCAGTCGCGCACGCGCTTGCTGGTGGCCTGGAGCTTCCAGTGGACGAGGGTGCCCTCGCCGTCGCCGCCCTCGCGCACCTCGTACTCGCTGAAATGCTCGGGCAGCAGCTTCTGCCGCGTGCCGCTGTAGTCGGCGAGGGCGTCGAACACCTTCTCCGCGTCCGCGGCGACGACCCGCTCGGTGGTGGCCTCGACCTGCGCCATTGCAATCCTCCAGAACCTGGATTTCGGGGGTGGGGCCAAGCCAACCACCCCGGTCCCCGGGCGCCCAAATCGGGGTCGCGTGCGACACGCGGGAGCGCCCCCGGAAAAGACAGTCGCACGATCAAGGGAACATGTGTTCTATTCTCTGCTCAGTGCTACCGAGGAGGCCTCATGCGCTGGGAGAACCTCACAGAGTCCGCCGAACACGGCAGGGCGGACGCCGCCCTGTTCGGCGCCGACGCGGTGACCAGCCGGACGTTCGACACGCCCGAATTCGCCGGCATCACCTTTCACGAGATCCGGGCCCGGTCGATCATCAACCGGGTGCCCGCGGTCTCCCGGATGTCCTTCCAGTGGACGGTCAACCCCTATCGGGGCTGCTCGCACGCGTGCGTGTACTGCTTCGCCCGCAAGACGCACAGCTATCTGGACCTCGACACCGGCCTCGGCTTCGACTCGCAGATCGTGGTCAAGACGAACGCCCCGGAGCTGCTGCGCCGCCAGCTCGGCTCGCGCCGCTGGCAGGGCGAGCACATAGCGATGGGCACGAACGTCGACTGCTACCAGCGCGCGGAGGGCCGCTACCGCCTGATGCCGGGCATCATCGGCGCCCTCACCGACCACGCGAACCCGTTCTCGATCCTGACCAAGGGCACGCTGATCCTGCGCGACCTCGACCTGCTGAAGCGGGCCCACGAGGTGACGGACGTCGGCATCTCCGTCTCGGTCGGCTTCACCGACCCCGACCTGTGGCGGACCGTGGAGCCGGGCACCCCCGCGCCCGAGCGCCGTCTGGACGTCGTCCGCACCCTGTCCGAGCACGGCATCGGCTGCGGTGTCCTGATGGCGCCGGTGATCCCGTTCCTGAGCGACGAACCGGCCCAACTCCGCGCCACCGTCCGGGCGATCGCGGCGGCCGGGGCGACGTCGGTCACCCCGCTGGTGCTGCATCTGCGCCCCGGCGCACGCGAGTGGTTCATGTCCTGGCTGGAGCGGCACCACCCGTACCTGGTGCGCCGCTACGAGCGCCTGTACGCCGACGGCTCCTACGCGCCCAAGTGGTACCAGCGCCGGATCACCCGTCAGGTCCACGAGCTGGCCAGGGAGTACGGCATCGGCCCCACCGACCCGGGCATGCCGCGCCGGCTGCCGGAGCCGGAACCCGAGCCGGTCGCGCCCGACTTGCCGGGAGGAACCCAACTCACGCTGATCTGAGAGCGTTCGAGCGCTTCCGGCGGCCCAATTGGGTCAAGTCTCACCAGAACGCGTTCTTCCGGGCGCGCTTTCCGGGACGATGCGGCGAGGACCGTGAAACCCGCGGTCCGAAACCTCCGTCCTGGGAGGACTCCATGAGAAAACGCGCAGCCGTGCTGTGCGGCGCCGCTGTCGTCATGGCCGGGAGCCTCACCGCCCTGCCCGCCGACGCGAGCACTCCGCGCACCGCGGACACCGCTCCGGCCGCGAAGCTCACCTGGAAGAGCTGCGGCACCACGAACTACCCGACGCTCCAGTGCGCGTCCCTCAAGGTCCCACTCGACCACGACCATCCGCACGGGCGGCAGATCACGCTCGCGCTGTCCCGTGTCCCGCACACCGCGAAGAAGTCCCAGGGCCCGCTGCTGGTCAACCCCGGCGGTCCCGGCGGCAGCGGTCTGACGCTGGCCGGCTTCGTGGCTGGTTCGCTGCCCAAGGCGGTCGCGGCGCAGTACGACGTCATCGGCTTCGACCCACGCGGGGTGGGCAGGAGCAAGCCGGCGCTCGACTGCAAGCCCGGCCACTTCAACCCCGTCCGCCCCGACTCCGTGCCGAGCACACCCGCACTCGAGAAGGCCAACCTCAAGCGCGCCAAGTCCTTCGCGGCCGCCTGCGGCAAGAAGCACGCCGACCTGCTGCCGTACATCAACACGGTCCAGGCCGTGCGGGACATGGACTCGATCCGTGCCGCCCTGGGCGCGAAGAAGATCAATTACTTCGGTTACTCGTACGGCACCTATCTGGGCGCGGTCTACGCCAAGCTCTTCCCGGAGCGCGTACGGCGTCTGGTCCTGGACTCGATCGTGGACCCGACCGGTGTCTGGTACGACGACAACCTCGGCCAGGACTACGCCTTCAACGACCGTCACCTCGCGTTCATGGCCTGGGTCGCCAAGTACAACGCCACCTACAAGCTCGGCACCGATCCGGCGAAGATCGAGGCCAAGTGGTACAAGGTGCGGGCCCAGCTGGCGAAGAAGCCCGCGGGCGGGAAGGTCGGTGCCTCGGAGTTCGAGGACACCTTCATCCCGGGCGGTTACTACAACGGCTACTGGCCCTACCTGGCGGCGGCGTTCGCGGCCTACGTGAACGACAAGAACGCCGACCCGCTGGTCGAGGCGTACGAGAACTTCGCCGCCGTCGACGCCTCCGGCGACAACGGCTACAGCATCTACGCCTCGGTGCAGTGCCGTGACGCGGACTGGCCCCGCGACTGGAGCCAGTGGCGCGACGACAACTGGGCGGTGTACAAGAAGGCGCCGTTCATGGCCTGGAACAACGCCTGGTACAACGCGCCGTGCGCGTTCTGGCCGACCGGCTCCCTGGAGCCCGTGGACATCGCCAACGGCGACCTGCCGCCGGTGCTGCTCTTCCAGGCGACGAACGACGCGGCCACCCCGTACCAGGGCGGCGTGATGGTCCACCGTCTGCTGCACGGCTCCAGCCTGGTGGTGGAGCAGGGCGGCGGGAACCACGGCATCACGCTGAGCGGGAACGCCTGCCTGGACAAGCACCTGGCGGCGTACCTGACCGACGGCACGGTGCCGCGCAGCGGCGGAGAGGTCGACGCGGTGTGCGACGCGCTGCCCGACCCGAAGCCGCTGAGCTCGACGTCGTCGGCGTCGTCGAGGGGCTCGACGCTGCACGGCATGCTCGGCTTCCGCGGCTGAGCGGCCTTGCCCGACAGCCCGTCGGGGGCGTTGTCAGACCCATGGTCCACCATGGACGCATGAGTGAGCTGACCAGGATTCCCGCCCCCGACGGGCTCGCGCCCGCCGCCCAGTACTCCCATGTCGTGCTGGGCACCGGCACGTTCGTCGCGATCTCCGGCCAGCTCGCCCTGGACGAGGACGGCAAGCTCGTCGGCGAGGGCGACCCCGCCGCGCAGGCCCGCCAGGTCTTCGAGAACCTCCGCCGCTGCCTGACCGCCGCGGGCGCGACCTTCGACGACGTCGTCAAGCTCACGTACTTCGTCACGGACGTGGCGCACCTGCCCGCGATCCGCGCGGCCCGCGCCGCGCACATACCCGACGACCGGCTGCCGGCCGCCTCCGCGGTCCAGGTCGCGGCCCTGGTGCGGCCCGAGTTCCTGATGGAGGTCGAGGCGTTCGCGGTGATCGCCCGGTGATCAAGGTCAGAGAGATGACCCTCGCCGACTGCGACCGCGTCGCCGAGATCCGCATCCGGGGCTGGCAGACCGCGTACCGGGGGCTGATGCCGCAGCCCTATCTGGACGGACTCAGCGTGGCCGAGGACGCCGAGCGCCGCCGCGAGCGGTTCCGGCAGTCCGACGGCAGCGTGGTGAACCTCGTCGCGGAACAGGACGGCGTGCTTCTGGGCTGGGCCGCGCACGGCCCGTACCGGGTCGGTGAACAGCGCACGTCCGACGGCGAGTTGTACGCGATCTACGTCGACGCCGGGCGGTTCGGCGGCGGTATCGGCCACGCGCTGCTCCAGGAGTCGGTACGACAGTGCACGGCCGCCGGTCACCCGCGTCTGTACCTCTGGGTTCTCAAGGGCAACACCCGCGCCCGTGCCTTCTACGAGCGGGCGGGGTTCCACCCCGACGGTGCCGAGGAGCCGTTCGAGGTGGACGGGGTTCCGGTGCCCGAGGTGCGGTACGCGATGCGCCTCAGCGCGGGCTAGGAATCCGCGCCAGTGCGTGCACCGCCGCCTCGGCCAGCGCCGGATGCGCCAGGGCCTCGTTCAGCACGGGGCGGGCGCGGGCGTCGCCGAGGGTGCCGAGGCCCTCGACGCAGGCGAGGGCCACGCGGCGGTAGGGGTCGTGCGGGCGCAGCCTTCGCGAGAGCGTCGTGATGAGGGCCGGGACCGACTCGGGGGCGCGCAGTTCGGCGAGCAGCCTGACCGGGTGCAGGGCATAGGCGACCCGCAGTTCGTTGGTGGCCAGGGCCGCCGCCGCGCGGGCGGTGCGCGGGTCTCCGAGGCGGGCGAGGGCGTGGGCGGCGGAGACGCAGCGCTCCGGGTCGCGGTGGTTGAGCAGCAGGACGAGGGCCTCGAAGGCACGGCAGTCGCCGGCGACCCCCAGGCGGAACGCGGCCAGCTCCCGCGCCCACAGCGGCTGCCCGGGTTCGGTCAGCACTGCCGCCAGTTCGTCCAGGTCCTTCGTCCCCGCCAGCCGCTCATAGGCGGCCGACGCACCGGACTCCTGCCGTAAGCGCTCCGTGAGCGATCGCAACTCTTCGTCCATGGAGGGCAGCCTAGGCGGGGCAAAGGGGGCGAGGGACGTACATCACAAAGACCGGGGGCTGGCGCGCTCGTTACCCGCGGGTTAAGCTCAATCGAGCGAGTTACCCACTCGCGGAACTCCTTGCGGTGGCCTGGTGACGCAGCCGCCGCGAGAGCAGTCGGTTCGGTACCTCAGGTATCGGCACTTCAGTACGACGCGGCTTGGGACAGGGCCGGTCGGCTTCACCGTTCTCGGGGCGTGTGCACGCCCGCGACGACGGCTTCGCACCACCGGGCGTGTGCGCAAGTAGCCCGGCAACACCCGCATCTCGCAGTGTCCACGCACCCGGTGCGCCCTTCGGCGTACCGGGTCGCGCTCCCAGTCGTCACCCTCATTCCTGGAGTCCCGCGATGGCCGCTCCCCTGTCCGACACCCCTCTGTCCCCGATCCAGACCGTCGCCGTCGTCGGCCTCGGCACCATGGGCACCGGCATCGCCGAGGTCCTCGCCAAGGCCGGCCGCACGGTCCTCGGCATCGACATCAGCGAGGCCGCGGCCGCCCAGGCCGTCGCCGCCCTGGAGACCTCCACCGGCCGTGCCGTGACCCGGGGCCGGCTGACCGAGGAGCAGCGCGCGGACGTCCTCGCCCGGATCCACACCTCCACCGACCTGCGCACCGCGGCCGACGCGGACCTGGTCATCGAGGTGGTCCCGGAGTCGTACGAGATCAAGCACCAGATCTTCCGTGAACTCGACGGCATCGTCCGGCCCGAGACGATCCTGGCGACCGGCACCAACGCCCTGTCCGTGACCCGGCTCGCGGCCGACTCGGCCCGTCCGGAGCGCGTGCTCGGCCTGCACTTCTTCAACCCGGCGCCCGCGATGAAGCTGGTCGAGGTGGTCTCCTCGGTGCTGACCGCGCCGAACGCCGTCACCGCCGTCACCGACCTCGCACTGGACCTGGGCAAGGAGCCCGTCGCGGTCGGCGACCGGCCCGGGTTCGTCGCCGACGGGCTGCTGTTCGGCTATCTCAACCAGGCCGCCGCGATGTACGAGGCGAAGTACGCCTCCCGCGAGGACATCGACGCCGCGATGCGGCTCGGCTGCGGACTGCCGATGGGTCCGCTCGCGCTGCTCGACCTGATCGGCATCGACACCGCGCGCACCGTCCTGGACGCGATGTACTCCGAGTCCCACGACCGGCTGCACGCCCCCGCCCCGATCCTCAAGCAGCTCAGCGAGGCGGGCCTGACGGGCCGCAAGTCGGGCCGCGGCTTCTACTCCTACGAGGCCCCGGGCAGCTCCACGGTCGTCCCGGACGCCCTGACGCCCGCCGAAGGCGGCTCCCGGGCCGAGGGCCGCACGGTCCGTTCCGTCGGTGTCGCCGGCTCCGGCACCATGGCGTCCGGCATCGCCGAGGTCTTCGCCAAGGCCGGGTACCAGGTCGTCCTGGCCGCTCGCAGCGAGGAGAAGGCGCAGGCCGCCAAGGCCCGTATCGGCAAGTCCCTTTCGCGCTCCGTCGACAAGGGCCGGCTGACCGCCGAGGCGGCCGCGCAGACCCTGGACCTGATCACCCCGGCGGGCTCCTACGACGCCTTCGCCGACGTCGACCTGGCCGTCGAGGCGGTCGCCGAGGACCTGGAGATCAAGCAGCAGCTCTTCCAGACGCTGGACAAGGTCTGCAAGCCGGGCGCGGTCCTGGCCACCACCACCTCCTCGCTCCCGGTCGTCGCCTGCGCCCGCGCCACCTCGCGCCCGCAGGACGTGATCGGCATGCACTTCTTCAACCCGGCGCCGGCCATGAAGCTGGTCGAGGTCGTGCGCACGGTCCTCACGGCGGAGGACGTCCACGCGACGGTCCGCGAGGTCTGCGGCCGGATCAGGAAGCACGCGGTGGACTGCGGTGACCGGGCCGGGTTCATCGTGAACGCGCTGCTGTTCCCGTACCTCAACAACGCCATCAAGATGGTCGAGGAGCACTACGCCTCCCTCGACGACATCGACGCCGCGATGAAGCTCGGCGGCGGCTACCCGATGGGCCCCTTCGAGCTGCTGGACGTCGTCGGACTGGACGTCTCGCTGGCCATCGAGAAGGTCCTGCACCGCGAGTTCCGGGACCCGGGCCTGGCCCCGGCCCCGCTCCTGGAGCACCTGGTGGCCGCGGGCTGCCTCGGCCGCAAGACCGGCCGCGGCTTCCGCGAATATGCCCGCCGCTGAGCGGTCCGGCGACTGGTTCAGAGCGAACGAGGACTGGGGCGGACTGCTCGACCCCCACGGAAACCCCCCGCCCGCCGCGGGCGGGGGCTCCCTGGGACAGGAGCGCCAACCTGCGCACATGCAGTACGTTCGGGTCATGTCCCAGCCCGCCAAGTCCTCACGTACACCAGCTACGCCCGACGCGCCGGAGAGTGCCGCAGGCAGCCGCGCGGCCGCCCAGCGGCTCAAGATGCGCCGAGAACTGGCGGCCGCGGCGATGGAGCTGTTCGCGACCAAGGGGTACGAGGCGACCACCGTCGACGAGATCGCGGCCGCGGCCGGAGTCGCGCGCCGAACGTTCTTCCGCCACTTCCGCTCCAAGGAAGAGGCGATCTTCCCCGATCACGACGACACCCTGATCCGTGCCGAGGCCGTGCTCAACGCGGCTCCCCCGCACGAGCATCCGCTCGACACGGTGTGCAACGGCATCAAGGAAGTCATGCGGATGTACGCGGCCCGGCCGGAGATCTCGGTGGCCCGCTACAAGCTGACGCGCGAGGTGCCCACCCTGCGCGAGGCGGAGATCGCGTCGGTGGCCCGCTACGAGCGCCTGTTCACCCGCTATCTGCTCGGCCACTTCGACGAGCACGCGCACGACGACGACGCCAACGACGACCCGCTGCTCGCGGAGGTCGCCGCGTCCGCCGTGGTCACCGCGCACAACCACGTGCTGCGGCGCTGGCTCCGGGCCGGCGGCCAGGGCGACGTGGAGGCCCAGCTGGACCACGCCTTCGCGATCGTGCGGAAGACGTTCGGGACCGGCATCGGGGCCGGGCGCACGGCCACCCCGCAGCCGTCCGCCGCGACGGTCTCCACCCACGGCGAGGTCCTGGTGACGGTCGCGCGCACCGACGCCCCGCTGGACCAGGTGATGCGGACCATCGAAGAGGCCCTCAAGGACCGCTGAACCCTCCGCCTCCGCTGTGATGACGGCCACCCTTCGGGGTGGCCGTTTTGGCATGTCAGAGCCCCTTTTCAAGCGGAATTCCAGCCGCGTTCGATCGATCATCGCTCATTTGTTACGTAAAGATTTCACCTGAGAGCGGTTGCTGGCACTCAGTGCCTTGCCAGGTGACACGCGGTGTCATACGTTGAAGGAGTCCGGGCGGCCGGCGTGCAGAGACCATTCGCACGTCGGCTGTCCCAACAAGTCATCGACTTGCCCGCCCGGACGCCTGCGTCACAGGCAACCTCCCGCGCCACAAAGCGCTGCCGCACACCAAGACCGCCGAACCGACGGCACCGACGTAACCCTCAGCGTCCCTCCCTCAGGACGCGTATCGCCGGAGGCAACACCGTGACCACGAAGGACATCCTGGACGCGATCCAGTCGCCGGAGTCGACCCCGGCCGACTTCGCCGCCCTGCCGCTCCCCGAGTCGTACCGCGCGATCACCGTGCACAAGGACGAGACGGAGATGTTCGCGGGCCTGGAGACCCGCGACAAGGACCCGCGCAAGTCCATCCACCTCGACGAGGTGGCCCTGCCGGAGCTCGGCCCCGGCGAGGCGCTGGTCGCCGTCATGGCCTCCAGCGTCAACTACAACTCGGTGTGGACCTCGATCTTCGAGCCGCTGTCCACCTTCGGGTTCCTGGAGCGCTACGGCCGCACCAGCGACCTGGCCAAGCGCCACGACCTGCCGTACCACATCATCGGTTCCGACCTCGCGGGCGTCGTGCTGCGCACCGGCCCGGGCGTGAACTCCTGGAAGCCCGGCGACGAGGTCGTCGCGCACTGTCTGTCCGTCGAGCTGGAGTCGTCCGACGGCCACAACGACACGATGCTCGACCCCGAGCAGCGCATCTGGGGCTTCGAGACCAACTTCGGCGGCCTCGCCGAGATCGCGCTCGTCAAGTCCAACCAGCTGATGCCCAAGCCGGGTCACCTCTCCTGGGAGGAGGCGGCGGCCCCGGGCCTCGTCAACTCCACCGCCTACCGCCAGCTGGTCTCCCGCAACGGCGCCGCCATGAAGCAGGGCGACAACGTCCTGATCTGGGGCGCGAGCGGCGGACTCGGCTCGTACGCCACGCAGTTCGCGCTGGCCGGTGGCGCCAACCCGATCTGTGTCGTGTCCTCGCCGCAGAAGGCGGACATCTGCCGCGCGATGGGCGCCGACGCGATCATCGACCGCAACGCCGAGGGCTACAAGTTCTGGAAGGACGAGAACACCCAGGACCCCAAGGAGTGGAAGCGCTTCGGCAAGCGCATCCGCGAGCTCACCGGCGGCGAGGACATCGACATCGTCTTCGAGCACCCCGGCCGCGAGACCTTCGGCGCCTCCGTGTTCGTCACCCGCAAGGGCGGCACCATCACCACCTGCGCCTCCACCTCGGGCTACATGCACGAGTACGACAACCGCTACCTGTGGATGTCGCTGAAGCGGATCATCGGCTCGCACTTCGCCAACTACCGCGAGGCCTGGGAGGCCAACCGGCTCATCGCGAAGGGCAAGATCCACCCGACGCTGTCGAAGACCTACTCCCTGGAGGAGACCGGTCAGGCCGCGTACGACGTGCACCGCAACCTCCACCAGGGCAAGGTCGGCGTGCTGTGCCTCGCCCCCGAGGAAGGCCTCGGCGTGCGCGACGAGGAGATGCGCGCCCAGCACATCGACGCCATCAACCGCTTCCGCAACATCTGAGACACCCGGGGTCATAGATGACTGAGCGTCAGCCCGCCGACGGCGCGCGGGAGAAGGACCGGCCGTGGCTCATGCGCACGTACGCCGGCCACTCCACGGCCGAGGCGTCCAACGAGCTGTACCGGCGCAACCTCGCCAAGGGCCAGACCGGCCTGTCGGTCGCGTTCGACCTTCCGACGCAGACCGGCTACGACTCCGACCACATCCTCGCCCGCGGCGAGGTCGGCCGGGTCGGTGTGCCGATCGCGCACCTCGGTGACATGCGCCGGCTGTTCCAGGACATCCCCCTGGAGCAGATGAACACCTCGATGACGATCAACGCCACCGCCATGTGGCTGCTGGCGCTCTACCAGGTCGTCGCCGAGGAGCAGGGCGCCGACATCACCAAGCTCCAGGGCACGACCCAGAACGACATCGTCAAGGAGTACCTGTCCCGGGGGACGCACGTCTTCCCGCCGGGGCCCTCGCTCCGCCTGACGACCGACATGATCGCGTACACGGTCTCCCACCTCCCCAAGTGGAACCCGATCAACATCTGCAGCTACCACCTGCAGGAGGCCGGGGCCACACCGGTCCAGGAGATCGCGTACGCGATGTCGACGGCGATCGCCGTCCTGGACGCCGTCCGGGACTCCGGCCAGGTGCCGCAGGAGAAGTTCGGTGACGTCGTCGCCCGGATCTCCTTCTTCGTGAACGCGGGCGTCCGCTTCATCGAGGAGATGTGCAAGATGCGCGCCTTCGGCCGCATCTGGGACCAGGTCACCCGTGAGCGGTACGGCATCGAGAACCCCAAGCAGCGCCGCTTCCGGTACGGCGTCCAGGTCAACTCCCTGGGCCTGACCGAGGCGCAGCCGGAGAACAACGTCCAGCGGATCGTCCTCGAGATGCTGGCCGTCACCCTCTCCAAGGACGCACGCGCGCGTGCCGTCCAGCTTCCCGCCTGGAACGAGGCCCTGGGCCTGCCCCGGCCCTGGGACCAGCAGTGGTCGCTGCGCATCCAGCAGGTGCTGGCGCACGAGAGCGACCTGCTGGAGTACGAGGACATCTTCGAGGGCTCGCACGTCATCGAGGCGAAGGTGACCAAGCTCGTCGAGGAGTCGCTCGCCGAGATCGAGCGCATCCAGGAGATGGGCGGCGCGATGGCCGCCGTCGAGTCCGGCTACCTCAAGTCGCAGCTCGTCTCCTCGCACGCCGAGCGCCGGGCCCGGATCGAGTCCGGCCAGGAGAAGATCGTCGGCGTCAACATCTTCGAGACGACCGAGCCGAACCCGCTGACGGCGGACCTGGACACCGCGATCCAGACGGTCGACCCGGCGGTCGAGGCCCGCGTCATCGCCGGCCTCCAGAACTGGCGCGACACCCGCTACCAGCCGCCCTTCAACCACCCGCGCCCCTGCAAGGCGCTGGAGAAGCTGAAGGAGGCCGCGAAGGGCACCGGCAACCTCATGGAGGCCACCCTGGAGTGCGCCCGCGCCGGGGTCACGACCGGCGAGTGGGCCGGGGCGCTGCGCGAGGTGTTCGGCGAGTTCCGCGCCCCGACGGGCGTGTCCTCCGCGCCGGTGGCCGTCCCCGCCGAGGAGGGCTCGCCCATGGCGGACGTCCGCCGCAGGGTCGACCTCACAGCCAAGGACCTCGGCGTCGGCAAGCTCCGCTTCCTGGTCGGCAAGCCCGGCCTGGACGGGCACTCCAACGGGGCCGAGCAGATCGCCGTGCGGGCCCGTGACGCCGGGTTCGAGGTGGTCTACCAGGGCATCCGGCTCACCCCGGAGCAGATCGTGGACGCGGCCCTCGCTGAGGACGTGCACGCGGTCGGTCTGTCGATCCTCTCCGGCTCGCACGCCCAGCTGGTGCCGGACGTGCTGGAGCGGCTCCATGTGGCCGGTGCCACAGATATCCCGGTGATCGCCGGTGGCATCATCCCGAATGGCGACGCCGAGCAGCTGAGGGCCGCCGGAGTGGCCGCCGTCTTCACCCCGAAGGACTTCGACATCACCGGCATCATCGGCCGCATCGTCGACGAGATCCGGAAAGCGAACAAGCTCGACCCCCTGGAGGTCCCCGCATGACCGTCAACCGTCTGCGTCCCCGCCGCTCGTGTCTCGCGGTGCCGGGAAGCAACCCCCGCTTCCTGGAGAAGGCGCAGGGCCTCCCGGCGGACCAGGTCTTCCTGGACCTGGAGGACGCGTGCGCCCCGCTCGCCAAGCCCGAGGCGCGGCACACGATCGTCAAGTTCCTCAACGAGGGCGACTGGACCGGCAAGACGCGGGTCGTGCGGGTCAACGACTGGACGACCGAGTGGACGTACCGCGATGTCGTCACGGTCGTCGAGGGGGCCGGCCAGAACCTCGACTGCATCATGCTGCCGAAGGTGCAGACGGCCCAGCAGATCGTCGCCCTCGACCTGCTGCTGACGCAGATCGAGAAGACGATGGGCTTCGAGGTCGGCAAGATCGGCATCGAGGCGCAGATCGAGAACGCGCAGGGCCTGAACAACGTCAACGAGATCGCGACGGCCTCCCAGCGCGTCGAGACGATCATCTTCGGCCCGGCCGACTTCATGGCGTCGATCAACATGAAGTCGCTGGTCGTGGGCGAGCAGCCGCCCGGCTACCCGGCGGACGCCTACCACTACATCCTGATGAAGATCCTGATGGCGGCCCGCGCCAACAACCTCCAGGCGATCGACGGTCCCTACCTCCAGATCCGCAACATCGACGGCTACCGCGAGGTCGCCCAGCGCGCCGCTGCCCTCGGTTTCGACGGCAAGTGGGTGCTGCACCCGGGCCAGGTCGAGGCGTCCAACGAGATCTTCTCGCCCTCGCAGGAGGACTACGACCACGCCGAGCTGATCCTGGACGCGTACGACTACTACACGTCCGAGGCGGGCGGCAAGAAGGGCTCGGCGATGCTCGGCGACGAGATGATCGACGAGGCCAGCCGCAAGATGGCGCTGGTCATCTCGGGCAAGGGCCGTGCCGCCGGCATGCAGCGCACGTCGAAGTTCGAGATCCCGGAGGCCTGAGCGCGATGCAGTTCGGACGCACCTACGAGGAGTTCGAGGTCGGGGCGACGTACAAGCACTGGCCGGGAAAGACGGTCACGGAGTACGACGACCACCTGTTCTGTCTCCTCACCATGAACCACCACCCGCTCCACATGGACACCAACTATGCGGAGAAGACGACGGACTTCGGCAAGAACGTCGTCGTCGGGAACTACATCTACTCGCTGCTGCTCGGCATGTCCGTCCCGGACATCTCCGGCAAGGCGATCGCCAACCTGGAGATCGAGTCGCTGAAGCACGTGGCGCCGACCTTCCACGGCGACACGATCTACGGCCAGACGACCGTCCTCGACAAGTGGCCGTCGAAGTCGAAGAACGACCGCGGCATCGTCTACGTCGAGACCAAGGGCTACAAGCAGGACGGCACGCTGGTCTGCGTGTTCCGCCGCAAGGTCATGGTGCCGACCGAGACCTACATCAAGGAGCGCGGCGGCGAACAGCCCGGCCGCCCGGAACTTCAGGAGGGCTGAGCCCGATGGCACGCCTCGCCCAGACCGCCGGTCTGACCGACATCCAGCAGGAAATCCTCTCCACCGTCCGCGACTTCGTGGACAAGGAGATCATCCCGGTCGCGACCGGGCTGGAGCACCGCGACGAGTACCCGCAAGCGATCGTGGACGGGCTCAAGGAGTTGGGCCTGTTCGGCCTGATGATCCCGGAGGAGTACGGCGGTCTGGGCGAGTCGCTCCTGACGTACGCGCTGTGCGTCGAGGAGATCGCCCGCGGGTGGATGTCGGTGTCCGGCATCATCAACACCCACTTCATCGTGGCCTACATGCTCAAGCAGCACGGCACGCAGGAGCAGAAGGACCACTTCCTGCCGCGCATGGCGGCCGGCGACATCCGGGGCGCCTTCTCGATGTCGGAGCCGGGCCTGGGTTCCGATGTGTCGGCCATCACGTCCAAGGCGGTCAAGGACGGCGACGAGTACGTCCTCAACGGCCAGAAGATGTGGCTGACGAACGGCGGAACGTCAAGTCTGGTCGCCGTTCTCGTCCGAAGTGATGAAGGACACCCTGAGGGCACCGCGCCCCACAAGTCGATGACGACCTTCCTCGTCGAGAAGGAGCCCGGCTTCGGAGAGGTCCGCCCCGGCCTCACCATCCCCGGCAAGATCGACAAGATGGGCTACAAGGGCGTCGACACCACCGAACTGATCATGGACGGCCTGCGCATTCCGGCCGATCGCGTGCTCGGAGGCGTCACCGGCCGAGGTTTTTACCAAATGATGGACGGCGTCGAGGTCGGCCGCGTCAATGTCGCGGCGCGTGGCTGTGGCGTCGCTCAACGTGCCTTCGAACTCGGTGTCCAGTACGCCCAGCAGCGTCACACTTTCGGCAAGCCGATCGCCCAGCACCAGGCGATTCAGTTCAAGCTGGCCGAGATGGCTACCAAGGTCGAGGCCGCGCATGCGATGATGGTCAACGCGGCACGCAAAAAGGACTCCGGGGAGCGAAACGACCTTGAGGCTGGGATGGCGAAGTACCTCGCCTCCGAGTACTGCAAGGAGGTCGTGGAAGACGCCTTCCGGATCCACGGCGGCTACGGCTTCTCCAAGGAGTACGAGATCGAGCGCCTCTACCGAGAGGCACCGATGCTGCTGATCGGCGAAGGTACCGCCGAGATCCAGAAAATGATCATCGGTCGCAGGCTGCTCGAAGAGTATCGATTCCAGGGCTAGATGTCCGGATACGGGGTGTTTTCTTGGAGAAGAAGATCACACCCCGTCAACACACTTCGGCCGCCGACTCGGCTTCCTGGCTTGCCCAGTTGTGGCCACCGACCGGTACGATCCCCGGAAAGCCGCCGTCCCCCGTCACTGCGCGGCATCATCCGCTACGAAGGTCATCCATGCCCCACAGCCAAACCTCTGCACCTCGCGACAGCCAGGTCGGCGTACGCCTCGCGCGCGGAGCATCGCCGTGGCTTCTTCCGACCGTCGCCACCGCAGCCCTCAGCCTGGTGCGCGCGCGCAAGTCCGGCGCCGCCAAGGCCGTCGCCGTGCCCGCCACCGCGCTCGCGGCGGGCATGCTGTGGTTCTTCCGCGACCCCGAGCGCGAGATCGCCACGGGCCGCGTCATCTCGCCCGCCGACGGTGTGGTGCAGAGCATCATGCCGTGGAAGGACGGCCGCACCCGCGTCGCGATCTTCATGAGCCCGCTCAACGTCCACGTCAACCGCGCGCCCCTCTCCGGCACGGTGACGTCGGTCGAGCACATCCCGGGCGGGTTCGTGCCGGCGTTCAACAAGGAGAGCGAGAACAACGAGCGCGTGGTCTGGCATTTCGACACCGAACTCGGTGACATCGAGATGATCCAGATCGCGGGCGCGGTGGCCCGTCGCATCGTCCCCTACATCCCGCAGGGCACGAAGGTCGAGCAGGGTGACCGCATCGGTCTGATCCGCTTCGGTTCGCGCGTCGACATCTACCTGCCCGAGGGCGTGGATGTCGCGGTCGAGGTCGGTCAGAAGACCGTGGCTGGGGTGACTCGCATTGACCGTGATTGATCCTGAGACACAGGCGGGCTGGGTGCCCGGTGCCGACGAGGTGGACGACGAGGAGGAGATGCCCCTTTCTCTCCGCCTCTCAATAGCGGACACCCTCACCCTCGGCAACGCCACGTGCGGCTTCATGGCGGTGTACTTCACCACCACCGGCATCCTGATCCCGGACCTCACCGGCAGCCCGGCGACCGGCATGACCCGCCACAGCGCGGCCACCGCGGTCATCCTGATGCTGTGCGCGGCGGTCTTCGACCTGTTCGACGGCCTGGTGGCGCGCAAGCTGCGCTCCTCGCCCATGGGCGCCGAGCTGGACAACCTCTCGGACCTGATCAGCTTCGGTCTGGCGCCGGCGTACTTCGTCCTCGTCTACGGCATGGTCGCGGACGACGCGCACCAGCGGGTGGCTGCGGTCGGGGCAATCGTGGTGCTCTTGGCCGTGGTGCTGCGACTGGCCAGATTCTCCTGCGTGACCGTCCCGAACGGCATGTTCCAGGGCATGCCCTCGCCGTTCGGTGCGCTGACGGTGGTCTCGATCGTCCTGCTGGAGCTGCCCTTCGTGGCGACGCTCCTCGCGATCCTCGGCACCGCCTGGCTGATGGTGAGCCGGGTCGAGTACCCGAAGCCGCGGGGCCGCCTCGCGGTGGCGATGCTGACCTGGATCGTCGTGTCCATGGGCCTCCTGGCCGCCTGGGCCTTCGACGCTCCGAGCGGTCAGCTCCTGCTCCAGACGGGCTGTGCGCTCCAGCTGGTCACCGGCGCGGTCATCCCGCTGTTCGCCACGGCCCGCCGGGTGAACAACTTCCGCGACAACCGTCGCGAGGCGCGGGCGGCGCAGCTGCCGTAACGGCGTGAAAGAAGGCCCGAACCGATTCCGGTTCGGGCCTTCTGCGTTTCCTCAAGGGCCGTACGTCTTCCTCAGGGGCTGTACGTCTTCGCCGCGTCCGAGGCCGCCGCCTCGCGGACGACCCGCATGCCGCCCGTGACGCTCTTGTCGGGCTGGAGGATCACGCTCTCCCGGGAGGACGCGGACTTCGGGTCGGTGAAGTCCTGGACGGGGCCGAAGCCGAGGTCGAAGTCGTTGATCGTCAGCAGGGCCCGGTCGACGCCCTCGCGGGTGAGGTCCTTGTTCTTGCAGGCCTTCTTCAGGGCCTCGCCGAAGGCGGACGCGGCGGTCCAGCCGGCGACGATGCCGTTGTCGAGGGCGTCCTTGGGATACGCCGCCCGGTAGTCGGCGACGAGCTTCTTGGCCTCCGGTGTGTCCGCGCCGATGGGGAGCGACGGCGAGGCCACGTAGTAGTTCTTCATCAGGGCCGGGCCCGCCTGGGTGGCGAGGAGCTGGGGTGCGAAGGCGGAGTTGTTGCCGATGACCGGCACGTCGAAGCCGCCCGCCGCGGCGACACCGACGAGCGAGGCCGCCTGGCGCGGGCCCGCGCTGAGGACGATCGCCTTGACGCCGGCCTGCTTGAGGGCGGCGACCTGGGCGGTCATGTCGTTGTCGGTGGGTTTGATCTTCTGCTCGACGACGGTCAGCCCGGCCTCCTTCGCCATGTGCTTCGAGCCGGCCAGGGCGCTCTCGCCGTAGTCGCCCTCGAAGTAGACGTGGCCGATCTTGTCGCCCTTCTTGATCCCCTTCTCCTGGATCAGGAAGTCGACGGCGTTGATCGTCTCGATGTCGTACGTGGAGCCGATGACGCGGATGTAAGGGCTGCCGAGCAGCGACGCCGACCAGGCCTGCGGCAGCACCAGGCCCTTGTCCCCGCCGTCGACTCGCTGCTTGACCGCGGCGACGAACGGGGAGCCGATGAACTGCGCGAAGCCCAGGACCTTCGGCTCCAGCTCGGTGTAGCCGGAGACGGCCTTCTGCGGGTCGTAGCCGTGGTCGCGGACGGTCAGGGCCACCTGGTAGCCGCAGACGCCGCCGGCGGCGTTCAGCTGCTTCACGTACAGCTGCTGGGCCTGGGTGACGCTCTTGCCGAGGGTGGCGTAGACGCCGGTCATGTCGGTGAGGGCGCCGAGGGTGATCGTCTTCCCGGAGATGCCCTCGCCGGTCTTGATCCCGCCCGCGGCCTGCTTGCCGCTGTCGTCGTCCTTCGCTTTGGAGCTGCACCCGGCCAGCAGGAGCAGCGCGGCGAGTGCGCCGGCGGCGGTCCTGGTCGCGTACGTCGTCGTGGTCATCGTTCCTCCGTGAGGGTTCTGGTGCGGCGCCGGGCGGTCACCCTGGCCAGGCCGCCGGGCAGGAACAGCACCACCAGCACGACGGCGGCGCCGTAGAGGTACCGGGACGCCTCGCCCGGTGCGATCCCGCCCGTGCCGGGGGCGGAGACCAGGGGCAGCGCGTCGCTGTAGCGGGTCAGCAGCTGCGGCAGCAGGGAGACGAACACGGCCCCGGCGACCGCGCCGGAGACCGAGCCGAGCCCGCCGATGACGATCATGGCGAGGTATTCGAGGGACAGCGTGATGCCGAAGTAGTCCGGCACGGTCCGCTGGAAGACCAGGGCGAGCAGGACGCCCGCGAGGCCCGCGTACATCGACGACAGCACGAAGACGGCGGCGCGGTAGCGGGCCACCGGCACGCCGATCACCCCGGCCGCGATGCGGTGGTCGCGGATCGCGTTCATGGCCCGGCCGGGACGGCCGCGCAGCACGCCCCGCGCGAACAGGGCGCCGGCGACCAGGGCGAGCAGTCCGGCGTACCAGAGTTTCTCGGCCGAGCCGAACGGGACGGCGGCGACGAGGAGTTCGCGGTCGTCGAAGGTGAGGCCGAAGAGGTTCAGCGGCGGTACGTCGCGGCCGTTGGCGCCGCCGGTGAGGTCGTGGGCGTTGAACATCACGTGCTGGCCGATGAAGACGAGGGCGAGGGTGGCGATGCCCAGGTAGGCGCCGCTGAGGCGGCCGGAGATGGGGCTGAACAGGCCGCCCGCGATCCCCGCGACCAGCACCGCGAGCACGGCGGCGAGCCAGGTCGGCAGGCCGAGGCCGGTCAGCCCGCCGGGGCCGTCGGCCGCGAAGACGCAGTAGCCGTAGGCGCCGACGGCGAGGAAGAAGGCGTGGCCCATGGAGAGTTGGCCGGTGGCGCCGGTGAGGAGGTTGATGCCGATCGCGCCGAGGGCGGCGGCCATGGCGAAGAGGCCGGCCTGGAGCCAGAAGCGGTCGAGGTAGAAGGGGAGGACGAGGAGGAGGACGGTCGCGGCGGTCCAGAGGTAGGTGCGGGTGCCGAGGACTTTGAGGGGTCTCGCCAGGGCTTCAGACACGGGCGAGCTCCTTCGTGCCGAACAGTCCGGCGGGCCGGACGAGCAGGATCGCGATCATGACCAGGTAGGGGGCGAGGTCGCCCAACCCCCGTCCCAGGAAGGTCAGATCGCTCTGGTAGCCGGTGGCCAGCGACTCGGTGACGCCGACGAGCAGCCCGCCGACCAGCGCGCCGGTCGTGGAGTCCAGGCCGCCGAGGATGGCCGCCGGGAAGGCCTTCAGCGCGGCCAGTGACGTGGCCCGTTCCAGGCCCGGCGTCGGGAACACGGTGAGGAACAGCGCGGCGACGGCGGCCAGGCCCCCGGCCACCGCCCAGGCGCCCAGCGACACCCGGCCCAGCCGTACGCCCATCAGCGCGGCCGTCTCGGCGCTCTCCGCCGCCGCACGCATGGCCACGCCCCACGAGGTGTACCGGAAGACCAGCAGGAACGCGGTGATGAGCAGGGCCGCGGCCACGAACGCGGCGATCCGGGTGTGGGCGAGGGAGATCGGCCCGAGTGTGAGGACCGCGTCGCCCCACGGGTCGCCGAGCGTCAGGACGTCCGTGCCGATCCGGCGGGTCAGGTCGGTGGTGAGCAGGATGTCGACGCCGATCGTGACGATGGCGAGGACGCTGTGGTCGCTGCCCCGGTAGCGGCGCATGACGAGGAACTCCACGGCCGCGCCGACCAGCGCGGCGCCCGCGATCCCGACGAGCAGTGCGGGCCAGAAGCCGAGGTCGTCGTGGAGGCTCGCGGTGACATAGCCGCCCGCCAGCAGGAGGGAAGCGTGGGCGAAGTTGACGACCTCGGTGGCGCGGAAGATCACCACGAACCCGAGGGCGATCAGCGCGTACACCGACCCCAACGAGACGCCGTTCAGCAGGATTTCGGCGAAGGTGCTCATGTTCCGGCTCCCAGGTAGGCCTGTACGACGGCCGGGTCGTTCTGTACGTCGGCGGGGGCGCCGTCGGCGATCCGGCGCCCGAAGTCCAGTACGGTCACCGCGTCGGCGAGCCGCATCACCACCCCCATGTCGTGTTCCACCAGCACGATCGAGATGCCGAGGCCGTCGCGGACGCCCGCGATCACGGCGGCGGTCCGGCGGCGTTCGTCGGCGGTCATCCCGGCGACGGGTTCGTCGAGGAGCAGCAGGCGCGGCTCCATGCAGAGCGCGCGGGCGAGTTCGGCGAGCTTCTGCTGCCCGTACGGCAGGGAGCCGGCCGGGCGGTCCAGGCAGTCGGCGATGCCGACGAACTCGGCGATCTCGCGGACGCGTTCACGGTGGACGCGTTCCTCGCGGGCGGCCGAGGGCAGGCGAAGTCCGGCCGCGAGGATGCCGGTTCGGGTGAGCCGGTGGCGGCCGAGGAGCAGGCTGTCCTCGACGGTGGCGCGGGGCGGCAGGGCGAGGTTCTGGAAGATGCGGGCGATCCCGAGCGCGGCGATGCGGTGCGCGGGCATGCCGGTGAGTTCGCGGTCGCCGAAGCGGACGCTGCCTGAGGTGGCGCGGTAGACGCCGGACAGGACGTTGAAGCAGGTTGATTTCCCTGCCCCGTTGGGGCCGATGAGGGCGTGGACGGTGCCGGGGCGGACGGTGAAGGAGACGGCGTCGAGGGCGGTGAGCCCGGCGAAGCGGACGGTCAGGTCGTGTACGTCGAGGGTGTCCACCGGGTCAGCCCTTCCACCGGGTGAGGGTCAGGGCGCCGGTCGTGGCCGCGTCGGCCGCCGCGTCCTCGTCGACCACGCCCAGGTAGCGGCGGCGGACCTCGTCGGAGGCGGCCAGTTCCGCGGCCGGGCCTTCCAGGGTCACCTCGCCGACTTCGAGGACGTACGCGTGGGTGGCGAGGCGCAGGGCGAGGGCGGCGTTCTGTTCGACGAGGAGGACCGCGGTGCCCTGGTCGTTGATCTCGCGGACGGTGTCGGCGATGCGCTCGGCCATGAGCGGGGCGAGGCCGAGGGAGGGTTCGTCGAGGAGGAGGAACCGGGGGGCGGCCATGAGGGCGCGGGCGACGGCGAGCATCTGCTGCTCGCCGCCGGAGAGCAACCCGGCGCGCTGCTGGGCGCGTTGCGCCAGGACGGGGAACAGTTCGTGGACGCGGGCCAGGGCCCCGGCGCGGCCCCTCCGGTCGCCGCCGAGGGCGCCCGCGCGCAGGTTGTCGGCGACCGTCATGCGGGCGAACACCCGTCTGCCCTCCGGAACTTGGGAGACCCCGGCGGCGACCACCCGGTCCGCCGGCAGCCGGTCCAGTCGTCGGTCGCCGAGCAGCGCCTCGCCCTCGGTGACCGTGCCGCCCTGGAAGGACAACGTGCGGCTGATCGCGCGGAGCAGCGTCGACTTGCCCGCGCCGTTGGCGCCGAGGACCGTCACCACGGTTGCCTCGGGCACCTCCAGGGACACCCGGCGCAGGGCGCGCACGGGACCGTATCCGACCGACAGGTCCCGCACCACGAGTCCGGATCCGACCATGGACTTCCCTTCTGTCCTCACTCGGTGTGGCGCTCACCCCAGCACCGGCAAAGGCGCCCGTCCACGGTCCGCGGCGGAATCGCTGCGGGTGCCCAGCGGGCCGGTGCCGCCGTTGTGCGCGTGCACAACACTGCGTGTCAGGGGCCTGTGCGGGGGCCCGCCGCGATGGCATGCTCCGGCCATGGGAGCGCGACGGCCGCGTACCGGTCATGACTGGAAGCTGCTCGCGGAGTCCTGCACCGCTCTGCTGGAGCGGGTGCCGGAGCTCGTCGACGAGCACCTCAGGCAACTCTTCGACCACTCCCCCGTCTACGCGCAGGTGCTGCCGTACGACCAGCAGTGGCGGGAGGCGGAGGAAGCGATCCGGATCGGGATCGAGACGATCTCCGCGCCCCGGGACTCGCCGCGCCGTGACCTGGAGTGTGCCGAGGACGCGGGGCGGCGGCGGGCCCGGCAGGGGCTGCCCCTGGATCTGCTGATCCACGCCTACCGGAACGCCGGGTATCTGGTGTGGGACGCGCTGGTGGAGGGTGCCGGGGGGCGGGAGCCGGAGCGGCTGGCGGCGCTGATGCGGTCGACGACGATGGTGTGGTCGGCGGTGGACGCGCAGGCGGAGGCGGCGTCGGAGGCGTACCGGGCGACGGAGGCGGAGCTACGGCGGCGGACGGACGAGCAGTTGCAGGCGCTGCTCGACGCGCTGCTGGAGGGCAAGGCGACGCCGGGGCTCGCGGCGCGGGCCGCCGCCGGGCTGGACCTGCCGGAGCACGGGCCGTACGCGGTGGTCGTGCTACGCGCCGAGCGGCGGGACGCGGTCGAGCGGCCGGTGCAGGGGGCCGGGTTCCGGTTCATCTGGCGGATGCGGGCCGACGGCGAGGTGGGGGTGGTGGCCCTCTCCCCCGGTCAGGGCCTGGACGGGGTGGCGCGGGTGCTGGAGGGGCGGTGCTCGGGGCCCGGCGGGATCAGTCCGGTGGTGCCGGGCCTCGCCGAGCTGGGGCGGGCCCGGCGGCTGGCCGAGCTGGCGCTGCGGACCTGTCCGCCGGACGGGACCGCCGTCGTACGCCTCGATCAGCGCATGCCGACGGCGCTCGTGGTGAGCCAGCCGGAGCTGGCCGACCGGCTGGTGTCGGACGTGTTCGGCGGGCTGCTGGAGCTGGAGCCCGCCGACCGGGCCGTGCTGCTGGAGACCCTGGACGTGTGGCTGGCCTGTGAAGGGTCGGCGGGCCGGGCCGCCGCGCGGCTGTACTGCCACCGCAACACGGTGTTCAACCGGCTGCGGCGCCTGGAACAGCTGACGTCACGGTCGCTGGCCCGGCCGCGGGATCTGATCGAGATGACGCTGGCGCTGGACGCGTACCGCCTCTCCGGGGCCCGCAGGTGAGGTGGGCGGGCTCGGCTCAGCGGGTGCGTCCGAGGAGACTCAGCTCAGGAAGTCCCGCGCGATCTGTTCCGCCACTCGCTCCAGGATCGGCCCGGCGTCCGCGATGCACTTCGCCACGTCCGGCTCGACCTCGGTGAGCGGGTACGCCCGCCGGATGCCCGCCTTGCCGAGCGCCTCCGGGGGCAGGGCGAGGCGGCCGCACACCGCGACGACCTCCTTGCCGGCGGCGCGGGCCGCGGCGGCGACGCCCGCGGGGGCCTTGCCGTGCAGGGTCTGCTCGTCGAGGGAGCCCTCGCCGGTGATGACCAAGGTGGCCTTCTCCAGTGCGGGGGCGAAGCCGAGGACGTCCAGCATGACGTCGATGCCAGCGCGGAAGCGGGCGCCGATGAGGAGTGCGCCGTAGCCGATGCCGCCGGCCGCGCCCGCACCCGGCGACGCGGCGTACTCGGCGGCCTTGGCGCCGACCGCGTCCTCCAGCACGCGCGCGTAGTGCGCGAGAGCGGCGTCCAGGGTCGCCACGTCGTCCGGGGAGGCGCCCTTCTGCGGGCCGTAGACCGCGGGCGCGCCCTTCGGGCCGGTCAGCGGGTTGTCGACGTCGCTGGCGAGGACCAGTTCCACGTCGGCGAGGCGCGGGTCGAGGCCGGACAGGTCGGCCGTGGCCAGCTCGGCGAGGCCGCCGCCGCCCGGGGCGACCGGCTCGCCGTCCTTGTCGAGGAACCGGGCGCCGAGCGCGGTGAGCATGCCGGCGCCGCCGTCGGTGGTGGCGCTGCCGCCGACGCCGAAGACGAGGGTGCGGGCGCCCGCGTCGAGCACGGCCCGCAGCAGCTCGCCGGAGCCGTAGGTGGACGAGGTGAGGGGGGCGAAGACGCCCTGCGGGAGCCGCTGGAGCCCGCTGGCCTCGGCCATCTCCACGACGGCGGTGTCGCCGCGCAGCGCGAAGGCGGCCGTGACCTCCTGGCCGAGGGGCCCGGCGACCTTGGTCTCGTGCCGTTCGAAACCGGCCGCGACCGCGGCGTCCACGGTGCCGTCGCCGCCGTCGGCCACGGGCAGCGCGGCCACGTCGAGGCCCGGCACGACCCGGCGCAGCCCGGCCGTCACCCGCTCGGCGACCTGCACGGCCGTCAGCGATCCCTTGAACTTGTCCGCGGCGATGAGCACCCTCTCAGTGCCCCTGCCTGCAGCGTCAGCCACTTGCCATCCCCTTGCTCTCAGGCCCGACGCATGTCCGGGCCAGTCGCGCCGCTGCGACCTTAACCGCAGCCCGCCCTCCCCGTCATGCCCTGCCCGGACCTTGAGAAGCCGCTACGACCCCACTGTGCACCCCTGGGAAATCGGGTAAACCGGTCCTATGACCCCTGTGGGCAGTGAGACAGAGCTCGCCGACCGCGTTCTCGGGGGCTGGCTGGGCCGGATCGCGGGCAACATGCTCGGCAAGCCGGTCGAGCAGGGCGACCTGTGGACGCGGGACCGGATCGACCGCTATCTGCGGCAGGCCGCCGCCCTGCCGCTGACCGACTATCTGCCGGAGCCGCCGAGCGAGAGCGACGGCTTCGAGCTGCGCCCGGAGTGGCGCCAGTGCGTGCGCGGCCGCATCCACGGCAGCTGCCGCGACGACGACGTGGACTACGCCATCCTCGGCCTGGACCTCCTGGAGACCCACGGCTTCGGCTTCAGCACGGAGCAGGTCGGTGATCTGTGGCTGCTGAGGCTCCCGTACCTCCAGACGTTCACCGCCGAGCGGGCCGCCTACCGCAACCTCGCGGCCGGGCTGAAGCCGCCGCTGACGGCGACGTACGACAACCCGTACCAGGAGTGGATCGGGGCGCTGATCCGCGCCGACATCTACGGCTGGACCTGCCCGGGCGCCCCGCGCCGGGCGGCCTCGCTGGCCCGCCGGGACGCGGTGCTCTCGCACACCGGGAACGGGGTGTACGGGGCGATGTGGGCGGCGGCGCTGGTGTCGGCGGCGTTCACCGCGGCGACCGTGCGGAACGCGCTGGACCAGGCGCTGGCCGTCGTACCGGAGAGCAGTCGGCTGGCCCGGACCGTGCGCCGGGTGATCGCCCTGCACGAGACCCGGATGACCTGGGAGGACACGCTGACGACGGTGGCCGAGGAGACCGCCGGGCTGGGCTGGATCCACACGATCCCGAACGCCGCCGTGCTCACCGCCGGGCTGCTCTACGGCGACGGCGACTTCACCCGCACCGTCACCCTGACCGTCCGCGGCGGTCTGGACACCGACTCCAACGGGGCCACGGCCGGTTCGGTGGCCGGGGTGCTCACCGGAGCGGAGGCGATCCCGGAGCAGTGGAAGGACCCCCTGGAGGACACGGTACGCAGCGCGGTGTTCGGGTTCGACGGGGTACGGATCAGCGAACTGGCGGAGCGGACGGTGCGGTTGATCGACGGTGGGTGACCCTGGGTCCGGGAACTACCCTTCAGGGATGACCAGCGCTCAGGACTTCGCCACGTACATCGCCGGCCTCCCCCGTATCCTCGCCGGCGCCGCCGCCCTCTTCCGCGACAGCGAGGGGCGGGTGCTCCTCGTCGAGCCCAACTACCGTGAGGGATGGGCGCTTCCGGGCGGCACCATCGAGTCGGACGACGGCGAGACCCCGCGTCAGGGGGCGCGCCGCGAGACGCTGGAGGAGATCGGTCTCGACCGTGAACTCGGCCGGCTGCTGGCGGTGGACTGGGTGTACCGGCCGGGCATTCCGCCGCTGGTGGCGTACCTGTACGACGGTGGTGTGCTCGGGGAGGACGAGCTGAAGGCGATCCGGCTCCAGGAGGAGGAGCTGCTGTCGTGGCGGCTCGTGCCGCGCGAGGAGCTGGACGACTATCTGCTGGGCTTCCTGGGCGGCCGGGTGCGGGTCGCGCTGGACGTGCTCGCGGAAGGCGGCGGGACGGCGGAGCTGGAGAACGGCCGCCGGGTTTCCTGACGCCTGTTGTTCCGGATGTCGCTTCCCGTCATTCCCGTCAATTCCGCTGCGGAAATGTGTTCTTGAAGCTACGCCCTTGCGCGTATGGACCCCCTGTATCCGCGCCAATAGCGTGCGAGTCCTCGCCTTATCCGCAGGTCCCGGTGGCACGCGGTTCTCCGTGCCGCCGGATTCAATTACAGGGGGAAACATGCGGGTAATCGTTCAGATGCGCCCGGAACCCGATCTCATCCAAGCGGTCGTGGATCCGTCGATCAGCACTCCGCCGGCCTCCGACGTCGCCGGCTCACTCCCCGGTGTCCGCCTGGACCCGGACTTCGTGCCGGTGCCGGTGCCGCAGCCCAAGCCGGCGTTCTCCGACGGCGATCCGCTGTCGCTGGACCAGCCGCTCACCTTCTCGCTGGCCCCCGAGGACGCGAGCGTCCTGGTACGCGGCGAGATCCAGGACCGCGACGGCGCCGCCCGGCTGGCGCTGCTGAGCTCCCAGCGGGCGGACATCGTCGGGATCTCCGCCGACCCGGCCGTCGAGACGATGCCCACCTGCGGCAACACGCCGCCGGTCGGCGACTGGCACGACGTGCAGCGGTTCGTCACGGACGCGCTGAAGAGCGAGGGCCTCGACGGGTCGGGCGTCCCGCTGGCCATCGTCGACACCGGCATCAACGTCGCGCACCTCGGGACGGTCCTCGGCTCGCCCGTGACGGTCGACGCCGCGCGCAGCTGGAAGCCGCCGGGCGTGGCCGGCAACTACGGCCAGTTCCCGGTGCACCACGGCACGATGTGCGCGTTCGACTCGCTGATCGTGGCCCGGAAGGTGTCCCTGCTCGACATTCCGGTGCTGCTCTCGCAGCGGCCGGGCGCCACCGTGATGGAGGGCCTCCTCTCCGACGCGATCTCCGCGTACGCGCACCTGTGGGGCCTGCTGGAGCAGATGCCGCGCGACCGGCGCCGGCTGGTCATCAGCAACAGCTGGGGGTCGTTCAAACCGACGTGGGACTTCCCGCCGGGGCACCCGGGCAACTACTCCGACAACCGCGCCCATCCGTTCAACCTGATCGTCGCCGCCCTGGAGGTGTCCGGCGCCGACATCCTGTTCGCCGCGGGAAACTGCGGGGTCGAGTGTCCCGACGGGCGCTGCGGCTTCCCGAGCCGGCCCATCAACGGGGCGAACTCGCACCCCAGCGTGCTGTCGGTGGCCGGGGTGGACACGCATGACGCCCGGGTGGGCTACTCGTCGCAGGGTCCGGGGCGGCTCGCCGTGCGCAAGCCGGACATCGCCACGTACACGCACTTCAGCGGGTCGAAGGCGTTCGGACAGAATCTCCCCGACTCGGGGACCTCGGCGGCCTGTCCGGTCGCGGCGGGGGTCGTCGCCGCGGTGCGCAGCAGGCTGTCGGTGCAGGACCTGTCGCCGTCCCGGCTGCGTACGCTGATCCGCCGGTCCGCGCACGACGCGGGCGGGCACGGCTACGACTTCGACTACGGGTACGGCATCATCAACACCCCGCAGCTCGTCGACGCGGTGCGCCGCCTCGCCAAGACCACCGCCCGTCTGTAGGAGACCCATGGCTCCCGAGAGCCCCACCGTCCTCATCACCGTGACGCTTCCGCCGCGGTCGACGATCGAGGACGCCCAGCGCCGTCTCGGCCTCGCCGAGGACGAGGTCGACACGGCGTACGGCCTGGTCCCGGTGGACCCCGCGCACGGCACCTACGCACTGCTGGTGACCGAGGCGGCCGGGGCGAGGCTCCAGGGAGCACCGGAGGCGAGGGGGTCGTACCAGGGCCCCTTCGCCAATCCGAGGATCGAGCCGTTCGGGCCGGTGCAGTCGAAGGACGAGGAGGCGGAGGACGGCGACGGCTGATTTATCCGGTCGCCCCGTCCCGTCCCGCCGATCTACCCTCGGCCGCATGAACAAGCCCCTCGTCGCCCTTCTCAGTGGCGCAGGAATTTCGACCGACTCGGGGATTCCGGACTATCGCGGTCCCAACGGGCTGTGGCAGCGCGATCCCGAGGCGGAAAAGCTCGTGACGTACGACTACTACATGAGCGATCCGGAGATCCGGCGGCGGTCGTGGCGTATGCGCAAAGAAAGCGAGGCGCTCGGGGCGAAGCCGAATGCCGCGCATTACGCGGTGGCCGAACTGGAGAAATCCGGGGTTCCGGTGCGGGTCGTCACCCAGAACGTCGACGGACTGCACCAGCTCGCCGGGATGCCGGCCCGCAAGGTCCTCGAACTGCACGGCACCGCACGGCAGGTGGTGTGCACGCGGTGCCACGCGCGCGGCCCCATGGAGGACGCGCTGGCGCGGCTCGACGCCGGGGAGGACAACCCGGCCTGCCTGGACTGCGGCGGCATCCTGAAGTCCGCGACCGTGATGTTCGGCGAGCGCCTCGACCCCGTCGTCCTCGGCGACGCCGTCGCCATCACCAAGGCCTGCCAGGTCTTCATCGCCGTCGGCAGCAGCCTCCAGGTGCAGCCCGCCGCCGGGCTCGCCGGCGTCGCCGCCGATCACGGAGCCCGGCTGATCATCGTCAACGCCGAGCCGACCCCGTACGACGACCGCGCCGACGAGGTCGTCCGCGAACCGATCGGCACGGCCCTGCCGAAGCTGCTGCGCCGGCTTCAGGAGTAGCGGCCGGCTGGAACAGGGCCGCTCAGAACAGGGCCGCTCCTTGCTCGAAGTCCAGCAGCCGCTGCTTGCGTTCCAGGCCGCCGCCGTAGCCGGTCAGGCTGCCGTTGGAGCCGACGACGCGGTGGCAGGGGACGATGATGCTGACCGGGTTCTTGCCGTTGGCGAGGCCGACCGCGCGGGAGGCGCCGGGGTTGCCGAGGGCCGCGGCGAGGTCGCCGTAGGAGCGGGTCTCGCCGTACGGGATGCGCAGGAGCTGCTCCCAGACGCTGCGCTGGAACGGGGTTCCGTGCAGGTGGAGTTCGAGGGTGAACTCCTTCAACTCGGCGGCGAAGTAGGCCTCCAGCTGGTCGATCGCCTCTCCGAAGGGGCGGTCGTCGCGCACGCCGAACGTCTCCTGAGCGGGACGGTGGCGCTGGTCGGTCATGTAGAGGTTGCTCAGGATGCCGTCCGTCGCGACCAGGGTCAGCGGGCCGTACGGGCTGTCGAGCACGGTGTGTTGCTTCAGAGCGGGCACAGTGGTCACGGAACGTCCTTATACCGGAAGGAAGTTGATCGGGTGGCTGTCGGTCGCCCACAGGTACTGCACCGCGTACGCCCGCCACGGCCGCCAGGCCGCCGCTCGTGCGGTCAGCGCCGCCGGGGTCGAGGGCAGGCCCAGTTCCTGGGCGGCCTTGCGGATGCCGAGGTCGGTGGGGAGGAAGGCGTCGGGGTCGCCGAGGGCGCGCATCGCGATGACGTCGGCGGTCCAGGGGCCGAAGCCCGGGAGGGCGAGGAGGCGGGCGCGGGTCTCGGACCAGTCGGTCTCGACGCCCAGGTTCAGGGTTCCGTCCGCCAGTTGACCGACCAGGGTGGTGAAGGTCGTGCGGCGGGTGCGGGGCATGGCGAGCGACTCGGGGTCCACGGCGGCAAGTTGCTCCGGGGACGGGAAGAGGTGGGTGAGGCCGCCCTCGGGGTCGTCCACCGGGTCGCCGTGGGCCGTCACCAGCCGGGCGGCGTGGGTGCGGGCCGCGGCGGTCGAGACCTGCTGACCCAGGACCGCCCGGACGGCGAACTCGGCCTCGTCCACCGTGCGCGGCACCCGCCGCCCGGGCGCCTTCGCGACCAGCGGCGCCAGCACCGGGTCCGTGCGCAACTGGTCGTCGATCGCGACCGGATCGGCGTCCAGGTCCAGCATGCGCCGGCAACGGCTGATGGCGACGGTCAGATCGCGCAGGTCGCTCAGGGTGAGGCGGCAGGCGACGTGGTCGGGGTTCGGGGTCAGCGCCACGATGCCGTGGCCGTACGGGAGTCGGAGCGTGCGGCGGTAGGCGCCGTCCCGCCACTCCTCCACGCCGGGCACGGCGGTCGCCGCGAGGTGGCCGAAGAGGTTGTCGGGGTTGAGGGGGGCGCGGAACGGCAGCCGGAGCGTGAGCACGCCGGGGGTCACCGCGCCCGCGTTCCGGCGCGGCACCCGGGTCCGCAGCTCGCTCGGTGAGAGGGCGAAGACCTCGCGGACGGTGTCGTTGAAGGTGCGGATCGAGGAGAAACCGGCGGCGAACGCGATCTCCGCCATCGGCAGCGCCGTCGTCTCGATCAACAGCCTTGCGGTCTGGGCGCGTTGGGCGCGGGCCAGCGCGAGCGGGCCCGCGCCCAGTTCGGCCAGGAGCTGGCGTTCGACCTGTCGGGTGCTGTAGCCGAGGCGGGCGGCGAGCCCCGGTACTCCCTCGCGGTCCACGACCCCGTCGGCGATCAGCCGCATCGCCCGGGCCACCAGGTCCGCGCGCTCGTTCCACTCGGGAGAGCCGGGGCTGGTGTCCGGGCGGCAGCGCTTGCAGGCCCGGAACCCGGCCTGCTGGCAGGCGGCCGCGCTCGGGTAGAACGTCATGTTCGCGGGCTTGGGCGGCACGGCCGGGCAGCTGGGCCGGCAGTAGATCCGGGTCGTCAGGACCGCCGTGAAGAACCACCCGTCGAACCGGGCGTCCTTCGACTGGACGGCGCGCACGCAGCGCTCGGTGTCGGTGTGCATCCCCTTCTGCATGGGTCCAGCATGGTGCAGCGGCGGACCGGCGGCTGGCGGGAATCCGACATCAACCTTGCGCTGGCTGCACCGGCCCGGATCGCCAGGCCGCCTCCCGCAGCAGCCGCAGCCCGTTCAGGCCCACGAGCACGGTGGAGCCCTCGTGGCCCGCGACGCCGAGCGGCAGCGGCAGATGTCCCACCAGGTCCCACGCCACGAGCACGGTGATGAAGGTGCCCGCGATCACGAGATTCTGCACCACCAGCCGGCGGGCGGCCCGGGACAGCCGTACGACCGCCGGTACGGCCGTCAGTTCGTCCCGCACCACGACCGCGTCCGCGGTCTCCAGCGCCAGGTCGGAGCCCGCGCGGCCCATCGCGACCCCGGAGTGGGCGGCGGCGAGCGCGGGCGCGTCGTTGACGCCGTCCCCGACGAACAGCACCTTGCGGCCGGCGGCCTGAAGCTCCCGTACGGTGTTCACCTTGCTCTCGGGGAGCAGGTCCGCGCGGACGTCCTCGATCCCCGTGGCCTCGGCCACACGGGCCGCGGCGCGGGCGTTGTCGCCGGTCAGCAGAACGGGTGCGGCGCCGGTCAGGGTGGTGAGGTCGGCGGTCGTGGCGGGGGCGGCGGGGCGCAGCCGGTCGGTGAGGGCGAGGGTGCCGACGGGGTCGCCGTCGCGGGTGACCTGGACGACGGTGGCGTCGCTGTCGGCGGTCTCGGCACGGCCGACGCTCACCGTGCGGCCCTCGACGGTGGCGGTGACGCCACGCCCCGGTACGGCGGTGAAGTCCGCGGCGCGGGCGATCCGCAGCCCGCGTGCGCGCGCCGCCGTCACGATCGCCCTCGCCAGAGGATGCTCGCTGGGCAGCTCGGCCGCGGCGGCCAGCGCCAGGAGGGCGTCCCCGTCGAGGCCGGAGCCGGGTGTCGGGCGTAGGTCGGTCACCTCGGGCGCGCCCTCCGTCAGCGTCCCTGTCTTGTCGAGGGCGGCCATGTCGATCTCCCCCAACCGCTCCATCGCGACCGCCGACTTGACCAGCACCCCGTGCCGGCCGGCGTTGGCGATGGCGGACAGCAGGGGCGGCATCGTCGCGAGGACGACCGCGCACGGGGAGGCGACGATCATGAAGGTCATCGCGCGGAGCAGCGCGTCGGTGAGGTCGGCGCCGAAGGCGAGCGGGACGGCGAAGACGCCGAGCGTGGCGGCGACGATCGCGATGGCGTACCGCTGCTCGATCCGCTCGATGAACAGCTGCGTCGGCGCCTTGGTGCGGGAGGCCTCCTCGACCAGGGTCACGATGCGGGCGATGACGGAGTCGGCGGGGTCGCGCTCGACGCGGACGCGGAGGGCGCCGGTGCCGTTGAGGGTGCCGGCGAAGACCTCGTCGCCGGGGCGCTTGACGACGGGGAGGGGTTCGCCGGTGATGGTCGCCTGGTCGGCCTCGCTCACTCCGTCCAGGACGCGGCCGTCGGCGCCGATCCGCTCCCCCGGGCGGATCAACAGGACGTCACCGACGGCGAGTTCGGCGGTCGGGACGACGGTCTCCGCGCCGGAGTCGGTGACGCGGGTCGCGGTCGTGGGCGCGAGGTCGAGCAGGCCGCGTACGGAGTCGGCGGTGCGGGCGGTGGCCAGGGCCTCCAGGGCGCCGGAGGTGGCGAAGATGACGATCAGCAGCGCCCCGTCGAGGATCTGGCCGATGGCGGCGGCACCGAGGGCCGCGACGATCATCAGCAGGTCGACGTCGAGGGTCTTCTCGCGCAGCGCCCGCAGCCCTTCGAGCGCGGGCTCCCAGCCGCCGGTGACATAGGCGGCCGCGTACAGCGGCCCGTGCACCCAGGCGGGGGCGCCGGTCAGGTCCAGGGCGAGGGCCACCAGGAACGCGACCGTCGCCGCGAGCGCCCAGCGGGCCTCGGGGAGGGCGAGGACGCGGGTGCGGCGATGGGGCGCGGCAGGGGCGGGGGCAGCGGTTCGGTCGGGGGCGAGAGTCGTTGACACCCGGACCACCATACAGGAACACATGAAGACTCATTCATCTGTTCATGTACGGTGGGTAAGATACCCCGCATGGGTCATGGAGCCGTCACCAGCACCGCCGAGGAGCGCGTACGCCTCGACGCGGGCAACGTCGCGAAGGTCGCCACCACGCTCCAGGCCCTGTCGACGCCCTCCCGGCTGCTGATCCTGGCGCGACTGCGCGAAGGGCCGCTGCCCGCAACGGAGTTGGCGGCCGAGGTGGGGATGCAGCAGTCGGCGTGCTCGCACCAGCTGCGGCTGCTGCGCAACCTCGGTCTGGTGGTCGGCGAGCGCCGCGGCCGCTCGGTGGTCTACACGCTGCACGACCACCATGTCGCCGAACTCCTCGACCAGGCCGTCTATCACGTGGACCATCTGCGCCTTGGCCTCAGTGACACCGCCGACTGAGACGCCTTCCGCGCACCGCATGTGGCCGCTGTACGCGGCCGGTTTCACCACGGCGTTCGGCGCGCACGGCATCGCCGCGAACCTCGGCGCCGACACCGGCGACGCGGTCACCTCGCTGCTCGTCCTGGGCGGGCTGCTCGCGCTGTACGACGGCGCCGAGGTGCTGCTGAAGCCGCTGTTCGGCACGCTCGCCGACCGGATCGGGGCGCGGCCGGTGCTGCTGGGCGGGCTGGTGGCGTTCGCCGTGGCGTCCACGCTCTACGCCCTCGCCGACAGTCCGGGGTGGCTGTGGGCCGCCCGCCTCGGTCAGGGGGCCGCCGCCTCCGCCTTCTCCCCCGCCGCGTCCGCGCTGGTGGCCCGGCTGAATCCGGCGGCCAAGCACGGGCGGGCGTTCGGGAGTTACGGCTTCTACAAGTCGATCGGCTACACCCTGGGCCCGCTGCTGGGCGGGGTGCTGGTGTGGGCGGGCGGTCTGCGGCTGCTGTTCACGGTGCTCGCCGTGCTGGGCGCGGCGGTGGCGCTGTGGGCGCTGGTCGCGGTACCCGTCGTACCGCCGCTCCCCCGGGCCCGGCAGACGGTGGTGGACCTGGCGCGCCGGCTGGCTGATCCGGCGTTCCTGGTGCCGACGGCCGCGCTGGCCGGGGCGACCGCCGCGCTGTCGGTGGGCGTCGGGTTCCTGCCGGTGTCGGGGGCGGTGGCCGGGCTGGGGACGGTGGCGACCGGGGCGGCGGTGTCGGTGCTGGCCGCGTGCGCGGCGGTCGTCCAGCCGAGGGCGGGGCGGGCGTTGGACGCGGGGCGGATCACCACGCGGGGCGGGCTGACCGCCGGGCTGCTGCTCGCGGCGGCGGGACTGGCCTGCGCGATGCTGCCGGGCCTGACGGGCATCCTGCTCGCCGCCGCCCTCGTCGGCGCGGGCACGGGCCTGATCACCCCGCTGGGCTTCGCCGCCCTCGCCGCGTCGACGCCTCAGGAACGGCTGGGCCAGACCATGGGCGCGGCCGAACTGGGCCGCGAACTGGGCGATGCGGGCGGGCCGTTGCTGGTCGCGGGGGTGGCCGCGGCGACGACACTGACGTACGGGTACGGGGTGCTGGCGGTTTTGCTGGCGTGCGGGCCGGTGGTGGGGTGGGGGGTGCGGCGGCGGGCGCGGGCTCATGGAGCCGGGGCGCCCTGAACGCCGTCGGGGCTCATGGCGCCGGAACGTCTCGAACGCCGTCGGGGCTCACGGAGCCGGAACGTCCCGAAGCCCGTCCGGCTCACGGAGCCGGAACGTCCCGAACACCGTCCGAGCTCACGGAGCCGGAACGTCCCGAACGCCGTCCGGACTCATGGAGCCGGGGCGCCCTGGCCCACGTCACACCCCCTTCGCCCTAGCGGCCAGCAGTGCGATGTCGTCGTGGACCGAGCCCGTCGCCGCGTGGGCCAGGATGCCGTCGAGGATCTCGTCCAGGTCGCCGCCGGGTGGCAGGCGCAGGTCGGTCAGGCGGCCGAGGGACGTGTCGATGTCCTCGTCGCGGCGTTCCACCAGGCCGTCGGTGTAGAGGAGCAGGGTGCCGCCGGGTATGCCGGGGCGGGTGACGGTCTCGTAGGCGCCGAGGCCGGTGCCCAGTGGGGGGCCGGCGGGAAGCGGGACCAGTTCCACGTGGCCCTCGGGGGTGATCCACAGCGGCGGCAGATGGCCGGCGTTGGCGTAGCTGATCGTGTCGGTGGCCGGGTCGCCGAGGGCGAGCAGGCAGGTGGCGACGCGGTCGAAGCCGGACGCGGCGATCATGCGGTCGGCGGCGTGGAGCATCTCGTGGAGCGGCAGCCCCGAGGAGGAGGCGAGCGCCCGGAGCATCGACCGGTAGTGGCTCATCGCGACGGCCGCCTCCACCCCGTGGCCCATCACGTCGCCGATGACGAGGAGGTTGCGGCCCCGCGGAAGCGCCAGCGAGTCGTACCAGTCGCCGCCCACCACCGCGCTGTCGTCGGCGGGGAGATAGCGGGAGGCGGTCTCCAGGTCGGAGTGCGGGAGGGTCGGCTCGCTGAGCAGGGCCCGTTGGAGCTCAAGCGCCATGGTGTGCTCGCGGGCGTAGTGCCGGGCGCGTTCCAGGGCGCGGGAGGCGCGGCCGGCGAGTTCCTGGGCGACCACGCCGTCCTCCACCGTGAAGGCCGGTGAGGTGCCCGCCCGGACCATGATGAGGACGCCCACGTTCCGCGCGTCGGTGGTCAGCGGCACGACCAGCCCGGAGTGGATGCCGGCGGCCCGGTACTCCGCGAGTCGGTCCGCGTACGGGCCGCGCAGCCCGGGCGGCCGTCTGCCGGGCACCTTCGTCAGCAGCGGTCTGCCGCGTTCCAGGACCCGGCGCACGGGGGACGTGGGGCCGTGCTCGTTGACCTCGCCCAGCGCGGGCGGCCTGCCGAGCCGCTCGGCCAGCTCCGGGCTCCGGCTCACGGCGGCCCGGCGCAGCCGTACCACCCCGCCGGGCGCCGGTACCGGCGGGCCGTCGTCCACCACCAGGTCGACGGAGGCCCCGTCCGCCAGGTCCCGCACCACGAAGTCGACGAGTTCCCGGCAGGTCCGCTCCAGGTCGAGCGTGGTGCCGATGCGCAGGGTGGCCGTGTGGATCATCGCCATCCGGCCGTGAGCCCGCTCCAGCTCCGTGACATAGCGGCGCGGCTCGGTCACCTCCACGCCGACGGCCACCAGACCGATGACCTCGCCTCGCTCGTCGTAGCGCCGGTGGTAGGTGCAGTGCCACTCCCGGCGTGCCCGGTGGGCGCCGGTGCCCATGGTGCCGGAGACGACGACGTCACGGGGCCGGCCGTCGCGCAGCACCGCCCAGGGCACGTCGACGGGCCGCTCCACGCCGGGCATGACCTCGGTGAGGGTGCGGCCCAGGTGCTCCCGCACCGGCACGCCGTTGATCCGGGCCATGTGGGGATTGACGTACACATAGCGCAGCCGGGTGTCGAGGACGGCGACGGCCGCGGAGCCGCCCTCCACGATGTCCCGCAGCAGCCGAAACTCCCGCCCCAGATCCCCGCCCGCGCCCGCCGACAGGGCGTCGACGTCCGCGGACAGCAGGGACCGCGGGAGAGGGGGGTCCGTCCCCACGGGCACCTCCCGTGCTCCTGGACAGGGAATTCCATGATCGGGCCGGATGGCGCGAGGCGCATGTCGCGGGACCACGGGCGGACGGGGCCGGTGCGGGAGTACGGTCCTGCGCTGCCGCTGGTGTACGGCTTGAGCCGCACCCTGACGGGCGAACGCGACACCGCACCCGGATGGCGCTGCCTCGGGGACGAAACAGCCTGGTCAGGGTCATCACGCCGGGGACGCGGGGTGGCCGTGGGGCCGCTTGATCGGTTTGCGGGGCATCTGACCCGTTCTCACGGTGGGCGCAAGGACTGCGGTTTCGAAGGACTGCGGTTTCAAGCGCTTCGAAAGGAACTTCATGCGCGCCCTTGTCTCCCGCGGCCTCCTCGTGCCGCCCCTGGTCTGCGCCGCTCTCTTCTTCGGCCAGGCCGGCACCGCCGCCGCCGTCGGTGACGTGGGCCGAGCCGTGCCGGGCCCGAGCATCGCGGAGGCGGCTGTGCGGGCCGACGCCGGGATGGACACGTTCCTGGACTCGCTGATGTCGGAGAGCCTCCTCACGGACGGCTCCCGCCTCGACCCGGCGGCCGTGGACGGCATGCACCTCGACCCGGCCATGACGGACGGCGCCCGGCTCGACCCGGCCGCGGCCACCTCGTACGCGGCGGAGATCCGCGCCTGGGGCGCCACCGTCCAGGAGCGTCTGCGCGGCCTCGACACCCCCGCGCACCGGGCCGTGGCCGCCGACCCCGTGGCCGACCTCATCGCCCAGGTCCAGGCCGCGGTCAGCGGTCTGCTCAGCTCACTGACCTCGCTGGACCTCGGCGGGGTGCTGAGCGCGGTGACCGGGCTGCTGTCGCCCGTGCTCGACCTCATCACCGGGCTGCTCGGCAGTGCGGTGCCGAAGCTGCCCGACCTTCCCGTGGCCTGATCAGCCGGCCTGCGCGGCGAACACCTCGTACGCCTGCTCGCCGAAGAGGACGAACCCGACCTCCGTCACCGCGGTCCGCGCGGCCCGCACCGTCTCCACGGCGATGCGGGCCGCGTCGTCCATCGGCCCGCGGTGGACGATGGTGGAGATCACCGGGAACGCGACCGTACGGGCGACCTCCGCCGCCGTCGTGCGTGTCTCAGGCCGCGCGAAGCAGTCCTTCCCGCGAAGGACCCCAGCGAGCACTCCCCTCCTGGACATCACCAACGATCCGGACACCTACGGAACTTGGCCAAGCCCTACGCGACTGCGGGTTGTCACCAGTCTCCCGAGGGGCTGATCCTGAGCACGCTTGAGGCGTCATTGACGAGCGCGGCTATCTCTTCTTCGGTAAAGGTGCGACTGCCTTCGAACCCGATTCCGACCACCGCCAGAACTTCGCCGTCGCTCCCAATGATCGGCATGGTCAGAACACCTGAGGCCTGTGATGCGCGGGAACCCGCCGGGGCAACACCCGACTGATCGGTCTGAATATCGGAGATATTGACCGGCTCCTTGCGCTGCAACGCGGTTCCGCCGGTTCCTTTCCCAGGCACCAATACGCAGGCGGCATTCTGGATGCTTTCCGGAATGCGATGCGAAGCCGCAAGCACGTACTGCTTCCGGGGGAGATTGACCGATCCGACAATCGCCCCACTGCGCTTCACAAAATCATCCAGCCAGTCCTGGACCTCCGGCAGTGCATTGTTGGCCACTATAGCCCCGATCGGATCATTCATTCCCGTACCGCCCTTCTCCTCGTGATTACGGGACGTAGCTGTAGACGTCGGTATTCCATAGCTGGCCGGGGTCGCCCGGCTTCCGGCATCGCCAGCCGTAACCGCAGAAAATGTACATTACGCCGTCCACGGCGCTCGAATTTGTCCGCTTGAGCGCCGCGCCAGGATCTCCATCAGGGCATAGTTCTGTCCATGCCTGATCTTTGAGATCGAATCTCCAGATATGATCGGTGGGATTTTGGGGGAACGGGGCGCCGCAGCCACTGCTGCCGGCCAGCGGGCTTTCTCTGTCGTACGGCTGCTCCCCGCCATGGAGGTAGAGAGAGTTGTCTATGACGACGGAGCTTCCCCAGTTCTGCCTGGCAGGAGTAACAGCTTGTGTGATATCTGACCACTGCCCTGCCGCCAGGTCGTACTGCCATGTATCCGGAAGCCACCTGAAAAGCCCGGACTCGGCATCGAATCTTTCTCCGCCGTGAATCAGAAGCTTGCCGTCGATCGGGCCGACCCCGCCCGCGACCTGACACCTGCCGATAGGAGCTTCAGGAGATCCGTTCGGGATGATTTCTTCCCATTTGTTCGAATCGATGTCGTAAGCCCAGAGATCATTCATGCATTGAAAATAGGGAGGGCTGATTCCGCCGAACAGATAGAGAGTCCTCCCCACCAGCCACAGGTGGGCCACGGAGCGGGCACTCGGCACCGGGCCGACCGGGTGCAGCAAGCTCCAGGTGTTACTCTCCGAATCGTACTCCCACAGATCAGAGTGTGCACGAAAATCCGAGTAGTCGGGATTTTGATAAGTGGCACCTCCGAAAACGTAGAATCTGTTCACCTCGTCTACGCCTATGCTGGCGGAAAACCCGCGCACGCCAGGGACTTCCCCTTCGGGTGACAGGCGATTCCAGCTGTAATCGCTGGTGTCAAAGCTGTACAGATCATTGAGTGGGGAGTGACCTCGGGGTGAGCCGAACGGGTCATATATCCCACCGAACAGGTAGATCGTATTTCCGATCGAGCCGACAGCGGGGAAGGATCTAGGGGATGGGGCATCGCCTTTTGCAGGGCAGAGTTGCCATATCCCGCCGGTCGATGGCGCATTGTTGGAAATGCCATTCTCGGTCATTCCCGAGATCATCTCACTTTCACTGTAGAGCCTGACGCTGGAAATCCGAACCTGTCGCCGTGGTCAACGGAGCTGCTCGGCGAACAGTGCGTACGCCCGCTCGTCGAAGAGGACGAATCTGACCTCGGCGACCGCCGTCTCGGTGGCTCGCACCGTCTCCACCGCGATGCGAGCGGCCTCCTCCATCGGCCATCCGTAGGCGCCGGTGGAGATGGCCGGGAACGCGACCGTACGGGCGCCCAGTTCGTCGGCGACCTTCAGCGACTCCCGGTAGCAGGAGGCAAGCAGCGAAGGATCGCTGCCTGACGCCTGAAACACCGGGCCGACCGTGTGGATCACCCACCGCGCGTCCAGTTCCCCGGCCGTGGTGGCGACCGCCTGGCCCGTCGGCAGCCCCTTGCCGTAGTGCGAGGCGCGCAGCGCGCGGCACTCCGCGAGGATCGCCGGGCCGCCGCGCCGGTGGATGGCGCCGTCGACTCCTCCCCCGCCGAGGAGGGAGGAGTTGGCCGCGTTGACGATCGCGTCGGCGCGCTCGCGCGTGATGTCGCCCTGGACGAGCGTGATGGTGGTCTCGGTCATGCGAGCCACTCTGCCCGAAGCGGCTCACCACGCCACGGGGAGCGACAGCGGGAGGTCCTCCGCCGGCGCCGCGAGCCGCAGCCCGGGCAGCCGGTCGAAGAGCACGGGCAGACCGATCTGGAGTTCGGCGCGGGCGAGGGACTGGCCGACGCGCTGATGCACGCCGGCCACAGGTCCGGGTCCGCCCTGAGCGCGGCGAGCCGATCGGGGTGGGTGCGCCGCAGCCGGGTGTGGTCGGGCGGGTCCATCACGAAGAACTGCCCCGGCCGGCGCGGCGGCACGAACGGGCTGAGCCCGGGGAACCCCTCGCGCGTGGTGTCGGCGCTGAAGCGGGGGTCGGCGAGCACGGTCCGGGCGCCCTCGTGCCGGGTGACAGGCCAGGGGCTGTTCTCACCCCGGACGGTGACCCGACTGATCGGCTCCTGGCGCCACTTGGCGTACTCGGGGGCCGGGTCGAGGAGGGGGCGGGCGGTGGGGAGGAGCGGATGGCTCACGCGTCCGCCTCGCCTTCGCCGTCGTGCCGTCCGGCGGAAGTCTCGCCTTCGTCCAGTCCGGCGAGGGCTTCGTCCTCGTTCAGTCCGGCGAGCGTGAGGAGCAGGGACTTCACCTCGGTCGCCGCGTACGCCTCCCGTGCCGGTTCCGGCTGCGAGCACAGCAGTACGGGGCCGTGGCGGGGGTCGTCGGGGAGGCGGCCGTGGCTGCCGCGGACGCCGGACGGGTCGAGGGGCACCGTCTGGATGCGGTAGCGCATGCCGAGCTTCTTGCGGGCCACCTGGCCGACGGCACGCAGTTTCACGGCCGGGACCGTCTCGTCGTACAGCAGCTCGGCGGGGTCGTAGCCGGGCTTGCGGTGGATCTCGACCTGGCGGGCGAAGTCGGGGGCACGGTTGTCGTCGAGCCAGTAGTAGTACGTGAACCAGGCGTCGGGGTCGGCGACGGCGACGAGCTCTCCGGAGCGCTCGTGGTCGAGGCCGTGCACCCTCTTACCGTCGCCGTCCAACACCTGGGCCACGCCGTAGAGTTCACGGACGATCTTGGCGACCTCGTCGGTGTCGGCGGGGTCCTTGACGTACACGTGGGCGATCTGGTGGTCGGCGACCGCGAAGGCGCGTGAGGTCCAGGGGTCGAGGTATTCCATGCCGTCCTGTGTGTGGACCTCCAGCAGGCCCGCGCTGCGCAGGGCGCGGTTGATGTCGACGGGCCGGGAGGCGGGGGCGATGCCGTACTCGCTGAGGGCCACGACGGTGGCGCCCTCGCGCAGGAAGTGGTCGATCAACGGGCGCAGGGCGTCGTCGAGTTGGCGGGCCTCGCGGATCGTAGCGGGCGAGTCGGGACCGGAGCGCTGGGGCTCGTAGTCGAGATGGGGGATGTAGACGAGGGTGAGGTCGGGCTGCTTCTCGTCGAAGACCTGGCGGGCGGCGCCGAGGATCCACTGGGTGGAGGGCAGGCCGGCGTTCGGGCCCCAGTAGGTGAAGAGCGGGAACGGGCCCAGCCGGTCGATGAGTTCGTCGTGCAGGGCGGGCGGCCAGGTGTAGCAGTCGGGCTCCTTGCGGCCGTCGGAGTAGTAGACGGGACGCGGGGTGACGGTCCAGTCGACGTCGGCGCCCATGGCGTACCACCAGCAGATGTTGGCGACCGTGTAGTCGGGGTTCGCCCTGCGGGCCGTCTCCCAGATCTTCTCGCCGCCGACGAGCGCGTTGTGCTGGCGCCACAGCAGGACCTCGCCGAGGTCGCGGAAGTACCAGCCGTTGCCCACGGCACCGTGGCCGGACGGCTTCTCCCCGGTCAGGAACGTGGACTGGACGGTGCAGGTCACGGCGGGCAGCACCGGGTGGAGCCGGGCCTGGAAGCCGCGGTCGCCGAGGGCGGCCACGGCGGGCATGTGGCGCAGGAGGTTGGGGGTGAGGCCGACTATGTCGAGGACGACGAGTCGGGGGGCGGGGGCGTTCGGCTGCTCGGGCGCGGGGGGTTGTGCTGCGCTGGTCATGACGGTTCCTCCTTGAGGCCGAGGCCGGTCAACCGGTCGCGGGCCCAGGCGAGTTCGGCGGCGATGCCGCCGGGCAGGTCGGTGGGGGGTTCGGGGAGGACGGACCAGGTGTAGGTCTCGACCTCGATGTGGTCGGTGACGGCGGCGGGGCCGCCGAGGAGTCCGGCGAGCACCTCGTCGAGCTGGTCGGCGGTGCTGCGCAGGGGTGGCTCCGGCGCGGTGTGCAGCGGGGCGTGGAAGTGGACGCGCCAGGGGCCGGTGTGGGTGGGGAGCGCGCCGTCGAGGGCGTCGGGGAGGTCGTCGACGCCCTGGATCTGCTGTGCCGTCCTCGTTCTCGTCTGGTGCAGGAACCGCGGCTCGGCGAGCCGTCGCAGGGCGGCGAGGGCGGCCGGGTCCGCCGGGTCGGTGGCCTCCACCGCGCAGGACGCCTGGAGTTTCACCACGGGCAGTCCGGCGTCCGCGAGCCGACGCAGGGCCGCGGCCGGGTCCTCGAACTGGACGGCGAGATGGCAGGCGTCGAGGCAGACGCCGAGCCGGTCGGGGTCGAGGCCGCCGAGCGCGCGTACCGCCTGCGTGGTGGTCTCCACGACACAGCCCGGTTCGGGCTCGAAGCCCACCCGCACCCGGCGGCCGGTCCGTGCTTCCAGCTGGGCGAGCCCGGCGGTGAGCCGGTCCAGGGCGCGCCGGGCGTCGTCGGCCCGGTCCCGCGGCCACGGGGTGCGCCAGGCCAGCGGCAGCGTGGAGACGCTCCCCCGTTCGGTGTCGTCCGGAAGGAGTTCGGCGAGCACCCGGGCGCAGTCGAGGGTGTAGTCCAGTCGTGCCTCGTCCGCCCAGTCGGGGAGGTAGACGTCCTTCTTGACGACCTCACGGTGGAAACCGGCGTACGGGAAGGCGTTGAGCGTGACCGTCTCCAGGCCGCGCGAACGGAGTTCGGACTTCAGCCTGGCCAACGCGTGCTCGTCGGCGGCGAGTTCGGTGACGACAGCACGGGCCAGCCACAGCCCGATGCCGAGCCGGTCGACGCCGAGCCGCTCGCGCACCGGCTCGGCCCAGGTGGCGAGTTGGGCGATCACGCCCTCCAGGTCCTCCGCCTGGTGGACGTTGCTGCAATAGCCGAGGTGGACGGTCGTCCCGTCCGGATGCAGGAGGCGCATGCCCCTCACGCTCCCCCGCGCCGGATGGAGTTGCCCTCGAAGGTGGTCTCCTCGTCCGGCTTGGGCTCGTCCAGTTCGAGCCGTCCGCTCTGCCCGTAGAAGGCGACGGGGCTGCGCCACAGCACCTGGTCGACCGTGTCGTCGTCGAAGCCTGCGGCGAGCATCGCGTCCGCCGTCCTCCGGGTCTTGAGCGGGTCCGAACGCCCCCAGTCCGCGGCCGAGTTGACGAGGACGCGCTCGGTGCCGTGCCCCTTGAGGATCTCGACCATCCGGTCCTCGCTCATCTTGGTCCTCGGGTAGATCGAGAACCCGGCCCAGCAGCCGCTGTCGAGGACCATGCCGACGGTCAGCTCGTTGAGGTGGTCGAGGACGACGAGTTCGGGCGCGATGCCCGACTCCCGGACGACATCGAGGGTCCGCTTCGTGCCCGCGGCCTTGTCGCGGTGCGGGGTGTGCACGAGGGCGGGGAGGCCATGCTCGACGGCGAGTTGGAGCTGGCGGGCGAGTGCCTCGTCCTCCTCGGGAGTCATCGAGTCGTAGCCGATCTCGCCGACGGCGACGACCCGGTCCTTGGCGAGGTAGCGGTCGAGTTCGTCCAGGACCGGGATGCAGCGCGGGTCGTTCGCCTCCTTCGGATTGAGGGCGATCGTGCAGAAGTGCTGGATGCCGAACTGGGCGGCCCGGTACGGCTCCCAGCCGAGCAGCCCGTCGAAGTAGTCGTAGAAGCTCTCGGGCGAGGTGCGCGGCTGGCCCAGCCAGAAGGCGGGCTCGACGACGGCACGCACTCCGGCCGCGTACATGGCCTCGTAGTCGTCGGTGGTGCGGGACGTCATGTGGATGTGGGGGTCGAAGATGCGCACGGCTCAGCTCTCTTCCGTGAATGCGTGCTGGACTTCCTCGCCGATCACGCCGGGGAAGGCGCGGACGACGGGCCGGATGTCGTCGGGTACGTCTCGTCCCGCGGCGAGCCGCTCGTGGGCGAAGTCGGCCAGCATGCGGGCCAGTTCGTGGTCGGCGCGGGCGGTCAGTCCGTGCACGTGGCCAAGCGGGATCTCGCAGAAGACGCACTTCAGCACGGCCTGCCGGAACTCGTCGTCCGGGAGGTGGTCGGTGGCATACGGGCCGAGGGCGGCCTCGATGAGCGAGTTGTCGTTGCCGCGCAGGGCTTCTCGGACGAGGGGCAGCGCGAGGTCTCCGAGGTCGAGGAGCGGCAACGCACTGAGCACGGCCCGCTGTTCGGCCGGGTCGCCGTGCCGGTACAGCCCGGTGACCTCGTCGGCGAGGGCCCGGCCGCGCAGGGGCAGCGCGGTGAGGAGGGCGGCGCGGGCGGCCTCGTCGACGGTCCAGTGGGCGTCCAGGCGGGCGCGGCCACAGTGTCTTCGGGCGGCCGGGAAGAGTCTTCTGATCGCGCCGGGATCGCTCGCGATCCTCGCCGTGGCCTCGGCCAGCCAGGTGCGGGCCGGATCGTCCAGCGCCGGGTGGGGGTCGGGGGCGGTGAGAGACGGGGGGACCATGGGCAGCCTCCTGTGGGGTTGGAGGAGTGGGGGGTGGTGGGGTGCTGCGGTGGAGTGCCGTTATGCGGCAGCTGCGCGCAGGAACTCGATCGAGCGGCGGGCGACGTCGGGTGCGTCGAGCGCGCCCCCCTGGATCTCGACGGAGACCAGGCCCTGGTGCCCGAGGTCGCGCAGCGCCGCGAGCACGGGCGGGAAGTCGATCTCGCCGGCGCCGAATTCGAGATGCTGGTGGACCCCGCGCCGCATGTCCTCGATCTGCACGTTCAGCAGCCGGGGCGCGGCCAGCCGCACACAGTCGAGCACGGGGCGCTCCTCGACGCAGTGGGCGTGCCCGATGTCCAGGGTGATCCCGAACAGCTCGTGCCCGCCGACGAGTTCGGCCAGCCGCAGACAGCGTTCGACGGTGTCGACGAACATGTACGGCTCCGGCTCGAAGGCCAGCGCCACGCCGTACGTCTCGGCCGTCGCCAGCACCGACTCGACCCCGGCCGCGAGCCGCTTCCACACGTCCTGCTCGGCGAGTCCCTCCGGGGCGGGACCGCTGCACAGGTGGACGGTGGGCGAGCCGAGGTCGGCCGCGATGCGCAGGGCCCTTTCCAGCAGGTCGATCCTGCGTTCGGCGCCCTCCGACATCAGGGTCGGGAGGTGCTTGCCCCAGGGGTCGAGGAAGTAGGGGGCGCCGGTCTCGACGGTGACGTCCAGGCCGTGCCGGGCGAGGGCGCGGGACAGCGCGGTGACCTGCCGGGGCAGGTCGTCGGCGTACGGGTCGAGGTGGTTGTGGTCGAGGGTCAGGGCGACACCGTCGTAGCCGAGGTCGGCGAGGACGGCGAGGACGTCGGTCAGGCGGTGGTGGGCGAAGCCGTTGGTGCCGTAGCCGAACTTGAGGGGCGCGGGGGCGACTTCGAGGGGCGTGGGGGTGCCTACGAGGGGCGTGGGGGTTGGTCTCATGCTGCCGGTTCCTCACACAAGGGTGTGACGATTGCTCAGGTGGGGGATATGCGCCGGGCCAGGCGTCGTGCCAGGGGGTGCACGACTCCGAGGGTCGCGGCGAGGGCCGGGGCGCCGGCGCGTGCGGTGAGCGTCGCCTGGAGCGGCATCAGCCCGAGGATTCCGGCGCCCACGGCCCGTCGTACGTTCTCACCGGACGGCTCCTGTACGGCGCGGGCCTGGGCGAGGCCGTAGGAGCCGAGGTAGGCGAGCGCGCCGGTGGTGGCGAGGCCGGTACGCAGCCTGGCCGTGGCGTGGCCCGCCACCGGGCGGACCGTCGTGGGGAAGGCCGCGGCCAGGGCCGTCGCCGTGGAGGCGGCGAGAGTCGTGGCCGGGACCCGGGCGGGGGCGCCCGCGATCTCGTGCCTACTGAGGGCCATCAGCGTGCCGGTGTGGACGCCGACCAGGGCGGCCGGTACGGCGGCACGGCGCAGTCTGCCGGTGGCGGGAGCGGCGCCGGCGCCCGGGAGCAGCGCCCCGGTCAGGACGTTCAGCGTCCGGGCCGCCGCCATCGCTGCCGGGCCCGCCGGGGTCGACTTGAGCTTCAGGTCGTACGCCCAGACCGCAGCCGTCAGCGGCAGCGCGCCCAGCAGGCTGCGTCGCCCGCCCGCGGCGGTGGCGAGGCCGAGCCCGGCGGCGGTGAGGCCGCCGGCGACGCCGAGCGCGGTGCGGCGCGGGACGCGGCCCGAGGGGATGGGGCGCTGGGGTCGCTCCACGGCGTCGACGGTGGCGTCGGCGTAGTCGTTGAGGGCCATGCCCGCCCAGTAGAGGCAGATGGAGGAGCCGATGGCCGCGAGGGTGCGGGGGGTTGACGGGCGTCCTGCGGCGACCGCTCCCGCGATCACGTCACCGGGGACGCTCAGCGCGGCGGGTGCCCGGACGAGTCGGGCCAGGTCAGCGGGGTGCACGGCTAACCGGGAGTGGAAGCGGAGGGCCGCTGTCCGATCTTTCATGAGCGCACAGTACTCGCCATGCTTGAACTTTCAGTGATCTTGCGTCAGGTAACACAAGTGACAAAGAAGACACGGGATTTGACGGTCCGTAGGCAACGCGACGGTGTAGATTCCGCGTCCGCCGCGTCGGGGTCACGCCTGCTGCTGTCGCAGCCGTCGCCAGACCGCCTTCGCCGCATTGTGCCCCGACATGCCGTGCACACCGGGGCCGGGCGGGGTGGCCGAGGAGCAGATGAAGACCGCCGGGTGCGGGGTGCCGTACGGGGACAGCGAGAGCTTGGGGCGCAGCAGGATCTGGAGGCCGGTGACCGCTCCGGAGCCGATGTCGCCGCCGACGTAGTTGGGGTTGCGGGCGGCCAGTTCGGGCGGTCCCGCGGTGGCGCGGGCCAGGACCCGGTCGCGGAATCCCGGGGCGAAGCGCTCCAGTTGGCGTTCGAGGGCGTCGGTGAGGTCGCCGTCCCAGCCGCTGGGGACATGGCCGTAGGCCCAGAAGACCTGCTTGCCCTCGGGTGCCCGGTCGGGGTCGACCACACCCGGCTGCACGGTGATCATGAACGGCTTGTCGGGGGCCCGGCCCTCCCGGGACGCGGCCCGCAGCGCCGTGCCGATCTCCGCGCTGCTCGCGCCGATCTGCACGGTTCCGGCGACGCGGGCCTCCGGCGCGGTCCAGGGCACCGGGCCGTCGAGCGCGTAGTCGACCTTGAAGACGCCCGGGCCGTAGCGGTAGCCGTCGTAGTAGCGGCCGAGGCCCGCGATCCGGGCCAGGGCGGTGGGCGAGGTGTCGAAGACGTACGCGCGCGCGGGCGGCAGGTCGTCGAGGCGCTTGACCTCGTAGTCCGTGTGCACGGTGCCGCCGAGGTCCTTGAGGTACGCGGCGAGCGCGTCGGAGATCGACTGGGAGCCGCCACGGGCGACGGGCCAGCCGCGGGCGTGCGCGGCCAGGGCGAAGACCAGGCCGATGGCGCCGGTGGCGAAACCGGACAAGGGGGCCATGACATGCGCGACGAGGCCGGAGAACAGGGCCTTGGCCCGCTCGTCGCGGAAGCGGCGCATCAGCCAGGTCGACGGCGGCAGCCCGACGAGCCCGAACCGGGCGAGGGTCACCGGATCACGGGGCAGCGCGGTCAGCGGCAGGGACATGAAGTCACGGGCCAGGCTGTCCCACTTGGGCAGGAACGGCTCTACGAGCCTGCGGTACGCCCCCGCGTCGCGCGCACCGAACGAGGCGGCCGTCTCGGCGACCGAGCGGGACAGCACGGCGGCGGTGCCGTCGGTGAAGGGGTGCGCCATGGGCAGCTCGGGCTGGAGCCACTCCAGGCCGTACCGCTCCAGGGGCAGGGCGCGGAACGCCGGGGAGTTGATTCCGAGGGGGTGGGCAGCGCTGCACGGGTCGTGCCGGAAGCCGGGGAGGGTGAGCTCCTCGGTGCGGGCTCCCCCGCCGACGGTGTCACGCGCCTCGAACACGGCCACGGAGAAGCCGCGGCGGGCCAGCTCCACGGCAGCCGTCAGTCCGTTCGGCCCCGCACCCACCACGACCGCATCGAGCATCGACGGCACCTTCGGACCCCTTCGTCAGCCGATGGCCACTGGATCAGGATATGACGGGGCACCGACAGAGCCGGGGTGCGGGGGCGGTTCGGGGGTGTGGGCCGGTTCGGGAGCGCGGGGTGTCCGCGCACTCACCCGACCGGCCGACCGTCGCCCCATGACGCCATCCGACCAGCCGCCCCTCGTGCCCTGCTCGACTTCAGACCGTGCCCGCCAGCACCTCCGCGATGCGCCGGGCCGTCGCGGTGTCCCTGGCGGCGGTGAACGGCAGAGTGTTGCCGCCGGTGATGCGGAACGGCTCGCCGGCACGGGTGAGGTGGGCGCCGCCCGCCTCCTCGACGAGGAGCAGCCCGGCGGCGTGGTCCCACGCGGCCTCCCAGGAGAACGCGGTGGCGTCCAACTGCCCGCGGGCGATGGCCAGATACTCCAGTCCGGCCGAGCCGCAGGGCCGCGGCGCGAGTCCGTCCCTCCACAGCCCGCGCAGGGCCTGCTTCTGCTCGTCCGTCGTGTAGTCCGGGTGGGACGTGGCCACTTCGAGGTCGCGGCCGGGCTCGGGCGGCCCGGCGTACAGCCGCTCCCCGTCGAGGAACGCGCCCTGGCCCCGCACGGCCGTGGCCAGTTGGTCGCGGGCGGCCGCGTACGTCCACGAGGCGCGCACGACGCCGCCCTGCGCCAGCGCGACCAGCGTGCAGAAGCCGGGGTCGCCGTGCACGAACTGCCGTGTCCCGTCGACCGGGTCGACGATCCAGACCGGGGCGTCGCCGCGTATCGCCTCGTACGAGGCAGGGTTGGCGTGCACCGCCTCCTCGCCGACCACGACCGAGCCGGGCAGCAGCGCGCTCAGCGCCTCGGTCAGATACTGCTCGGCGAGCCGGTCGGCATCGGTCACCAAGTCGTGCGGTCCGCTCTTCTCGTCGACCTCGTGGGCGGCGAGCCGGCGGAAGCGGGGCATGATCTCGGCCGCGGCGGCCTTGCGGACCGCCTCCTCCACGTCGGCCGAGTGGCGGGCGAGAAACTCGTCGATGGTTTCCGTGTCTTCGATCATGGCTCCATGAGAGCACGCGCCACTGACAATCCCCACCCGGCGGGTGGATGCCGGGTGGAATCGGGATGAACTCGCGACAGCGCAGGCCCGGGGCTCATCGCCCGACGGCGTACCCCTGCATCCCGCGCGGGTTGGCCGCCGCCGACAGCACGCCGGTCTCCGGGTCCCGCGCGACGGCGCACAGCCGCCCTTCCGACCAGGCGGCGCCCACGGTCACGTCATGCCCGCGCCGCCGCAGCTCGTCGACGACGCCCGCGTCCGTGCGCGCCTCGACCGTGACGCTCCCGGGCCGCATGCCGCGCGGGTAGAAGGAGCCGGGGAAGCTGTCGTTGTGCCAGTTCGGGGCGTCGACGGCGCCTTGCAGATCGAGCCCGCCCCGTACCGCCGGCCGCAGCGCGACGGCGAGGAAGAAGTGCAGCTGCCACTGGTCCTGCTGGTCCCCGCCGGGCGTGCCGAAGGCCATGACGGGCACCCCGTCACGCAGCGCCAGGGAGGGCGTGAGGGTGGTCCGGGGCCTACGGCCGGGGGTGAGCGTGTTGGGGAGCCCCTCCTCCAGCCAGGTCATCTGGAGCCGGGTGCCGAGGGGGAAGCCGAGTTCGGGCACGACGGGATTGGACTGCAACCAGCCTCCGCTCGGCGTGGCGGCGACCATGTTCCCCCACTGGTCGACGACGTCGAGGTGGCAGGTGTCGCCGCGGGTGGCCCCGTCGGCGCCGACACCGGGCTCCCCCGGCACCGGCGAGGTGGACGGCTTCGCGACGGTCGGCTCGCCGACGCCCATGGGGCTGAACGCAGGATCGTCGGACACCACCAGCTGCGCCTGCGCGCACAACCGAGGCGCCCGCCCTCCAGGGCTCCCCGGCCGCAGCTCGTACGAGGCCTTCTCCCCCACGAGCCCCCGCCGCCCGGCGTTGTACCCGTCCGACAACAACTCCCCGAGTGGCACCTCACCGGCGTCCCCGTACCAGGCCTCACGGTCGGCCATGGCGAGCTTGCAGCCCTCGATCAGCAGATGCACGTACTCGGCGGAGCCGTACTCCGGAAGCTCCGCCGGCAGCAGGGCGAGCTGCTGCAACAGCACCGGCCCCTGGCTCCAGGATCCGGCCTTGCACAGGGTCCAGCCGTTCCAGTCGTACGTGGCCGGCGCCTCGTAAGTGGCGGACCACTGGGCGAGATCGTCAGCGGTGAGCGTCCCGGCGTGCCGCTCCCCACTGGTGTCCATGGTGGGCCGCTGCGCCTGCCGCACGAGCGCCTCACCGATGAACCCGGTGCGCCACACACCCCGCGCGGCCTCGATCTCCGCGACCCGGTCACCGGCCCCGTCGACCTCGTCGAGCAGCCGCTTCCAGGTGGCGGCGAGGGCGGGGTTCCGGAACAGCTCACCGGCCCTCGGAGCCTTCCCGCCCGGCAGATACACCTCCGCCGAAGAGGCCCACTCCGTCTCGAACAGTTCCCGTACGGTCTCGACCGTGGCGCCGACGTTCTCCACGGGCGCGTGGCCGTGTTCGGCGTACCCGATGGCGTACTTGAGCACATCGGCGAGGGATTTGGTCCCGTAGTCCCGAAGCAAGAGCATCCAGGCGTCGAAGGCACCGGGGACGGCGGCGGCGAGGGGCCCGGTGCCGGGGACGAGATCGAGCCCGAGCGACTTGTAGTGCGCGACGGTCGCCCCGGCGGGGGCAACTCCCTGCCCGCACAACACGCGTACGTCCCCACCGGCGGGCGCGAGCAGGATGGGCACCTCCCCGGCGGGCCCATTGAGATGAGGCTCGACGACATGCAGCACGAACGCCCCTGCCACGGCGGCGTCATAGGCATTGCCGCCGTCCTCCAACACCGCCATCGCCGACTGCGAGGCCAGCCAGTGCGTGGCGGAGACCATGCCGAAGGTGCCCTGGAGGGTGGGGCGGGTGGTGAACACGGGCGGACTCCTCACAGCGCGGTGACGGTCCGATGATCGTACGCAGCCACGCCCCTGCGTGGGCCCGCTCATCCGGCCGCCCCGCCCCGCGCCGTCACCAACCCCGACTCGTACGCGAACACCACCAACTGTGCCCGGTCCCGCGCCCCCAGCTTCGTCATCGCCCGGCTCACATGGGTCTTCGCCGTGAACGGGCTGATCACCATGTGTTCGGCGATCTCCTCGTTGCTGAGCCCGCGTGCGGCCAGTGCGGTGACCTCGAGTTCGCGGCGGGTGAGGCATTCCAGGCCGGGGGCGGTGGCGCGGTCGGGTGGGCGGGAGACGAACTCGCCGATCAGGGTGCGGGTGACGGACGGGGACAGCAGCGCCTCGCCGCCCGCCACCACCTCGATCGCCTGCAACAGCTCGGCCGGTTCGGTGTCCTTGAGGAGGAAGCCGCTCGCCCCCGCCCGCAGCGCCTCGAAGACGTACTCGTCCACGCCGTAGTTGGTGAGGATGACGACCCGCACGGCCGTCAGCGCCGGGTCCGCCGCGATGCGCCGCGTCGCCTCGATGCCCGTCATCACCGGCATCTGTACGTCGATCAGCGCGATGTCCGGCACCTGGGCGCGGACCAGCTCCACGCCCCGTTCCCCGTCCGCCGCCTCCCCCACCACCTCGATACCGTCCTCGGCGTCGAGCAGCGCCCGGAAGCCGGCGCGCATGAGGGCCTGGTCGTCGACGAGGGCGACCCTGATCACGCCGTCACCTCCGAAGGCAGCCCGGCACACATCACGCACCCGCTCACGCCGTCACCTCCGAAGGCAGCCCGCCGCACATCGCCCATCCCCTCACGCCGGCACCTCCAGCGGCAGTTCCGCCCGTACCGAGAAGCCGCCCTCCGCGCGCGGAGCCGCCCGCAGCGTGCCGCCCAGTGCCGTCACGCGTTCGTTCATGCCCCGCAGGCCGATGCCCGGCGTCACGGGGCGGCTCGGGTCGGCGTTGCCGTCGTCCTCGACCACCACCGTCACGCATTCCTCCCCGTAGGCCAGCCGTACGCCCACCTTCGCCGGCCCCGCATGCCGCGCCGCGTTCGTCAGCGCCTCCTGGACGATGCGGTACACAGCCCGGTCGACCGTCGCCGCCAGCGGCTTCTCCTGCCCCTCCAGGGTCAGTTCCACCGCGAGGCCGGCGGCCCGCGCCCGCTCCACCAGCACCGCCGGGGTTCCCGTGGGCTCGTCCGTGCGCAGCACCTCCAGCGTGGCCCGGAGTTCGCGCATGGCCTCGCCGCTCGCCTCCTGGATGGCGAGCAGGGCCTCCGGCACATCCTCGCCGCGCTTGCGCGCCAGGTGCACCGCAACGCCCGCCTGGAGCTTGACGATCGAGATGCTGTGGGTCAGGGAGTCGTGCAACTCCCTGGCGATGCGCAGCCGTTCCTCGCCCGCGCGGCGCAGCGCGACCTCCTCGCGGGTGCGTTCCGCCTCCAGGGCCCGCTGTTCCGTCTGGCGGAGGTAGGCCTGCCAGTTGCGGTCGGCGAGGCCCGTCACGACCGCGCACAGGAACCAGCCCATGAGCAGCGCGGCCTGCTCGACGATCTGCCGGGTCGTCGGACCGGTCGCGAGATACGCCACCAGGAACACCCCGCCCGCGACGGCCGCCCACGCGCGGTGCCCCACACGGGCCGCCACATGACTCGCGGCGATGACGGGGAGAGCGGCGGGCGGGCCCGGGTGGGCATGCAGGACGTACGCCGCGCCGCTCGCCGTCGCGACGGCCAGCACCGCCCTGGGCGCCGTGCGGTACAGCGCCAGGGCGGCCGACGCGACCCCGATCAGCGCGTAGTCGGCGACGGTCGTGTCCGGGTCGAAGGCCGCCGTGACCCCTACGAGGGTGCCGACGAGGACCGCGAGGGTCACATCGACGAGCCGCTCACGCGCGGCCACCCGCGTAGCGGCACCCGCACCCGCCCGCGTCCCCGTCCCAGTCCCCGCCGTCGCTCCCGCAGCCGCCCCGCCCTGGATCCCGCTCATGTCGGCACACTAGACCGCCGTACCGACACCCGCGTCAGCCCTGTGGACAACTCCGCGGCTACTCCCCCCGCAGTAGTCCGGCACCCCTGCGGCCTAGGCGTCGCAGCGGCAACTCCCTTCCGCCGTACGACGACCCGGACCCCGTCCCCGGCGCACGCTGTCGCCCATGGCCACTTCATTCCGCTACACCGAGCCCCTGCCGCCCAAGGCGGCCACCGGACGCACCGCCGAGGTCTACGCGCAGCTCTCCCGTGACTTCGGCATCGACGAGCCGCCCACCTTCGTGGTGCTGTCCTCCGCGCCGGAACTCCTCGCCGCCACCTGGGCGTTGACGCGCGAGTCCCTGATCGCCGGCCCCGGCGGCCGGACCGGCAAGGAGCTCGCGGCGCTCGGGGTGTCGCTCGCCAACAAGTGTCCGTTCTGTGTGGACGCGCACACCGTGCTGCTGCACGCCACCGGCGACCACGCCCTGGCCGAGCGCATCGCCAAGGGACATCGACCGGAGAACGAGGAGCACGCGCGCGTGCTGGACTGGGGCAAGCGCAGCAGGGTGCCCGGCGCGGCCTTCGGCGACGGACCGCTGCCCTTCTCCCGCGAGGACGCCCCGGGCTATCTCGGCACCGTGCTCGCCTTCCACTTCATCAACCGCGTCGTGTCCGCGCTGCTGACCGAGCAGATGCTGCCGGGCAACCTCCAGCGGTTCCGCACGGTGCGCAGCCTCGCGGGCCGCACCCTCGCCCGGACCGTGCGCCGCGCCGCCGTCCCCGGCGAGAGTCTCCCGCTGCTCGACCGTCCCGACCCGGGCGAGGCCCCCGCGTGGGCGGGCGGCACGCCGGTCGGTGTCGCGTACGCGGCGCTGCTCAGGGCCGCCCTGGCGGGCGCGGGTCTTCTCGCCCGCGACGACCAGGACGTGGTCGAGGAGGTCCTTCAGGACTGGGACGGGGAGCACCCCTCGCTCGCCCTGCCCGGCGTCCCCGGCCGGGACGAGCGGCCCGGGGCGCGGCTCGTGCTGCTGGCGGCGCTGGCGCCGTACCGGATCACGGACGAGGACGTGGCGGCGTGGCGCCGGCCGGAGCACACCGACCACTGCCTCGTGCACCTCGTGTCGTACGGGGCGTTCCTCGCGGTCGACCGGATCGAGTCGGCGTTCCGCCACGACATCGCACGGACATGATGCACAGAGAAGCAGAGGTACATAACAGGACACTCGGCGCGTCTGGTGTGCGTCCACCACGGGCCTCTGTCACCGCACATGCACGGAGCGAGTTGGCACTACCGCCCCACAGGGACTCGTGTGACACTGGCGTCCCGTCCACAGTGCGGACACCCTCCGCACCACCCCCGTACCGCCCCGTCCTAGGCGCGGGCGAACCCCGCACCGCCCCCCGTCCGCTGTGCGGACCCGTTCCGCACCCATCCCCCACGAGAAGTGCGCCTGTGCGTTCCCTGCCTCTGCCGCTCGCCCTGACCGCACGTCTGTCGCCGGTCGTCGTGCTCGCCGCCGCCGGCTGGACGCTGTCGTCCGGCCCCGCCTCGACCGGCGACCACGAGTCCGCGTCGAAGGACGAGGGCGGCACCAAGTCGGCGTCGGCCCCCGCCACCGCGGCGGCCTCGAAGACGTACGCCTCCTCGCCCGCCCCCTGCGCCAGCATCACGGTGAAGAACATCAAATCGCTGGTCCCGGGCGCCAAGACGGCCGGCAAGGAGATCCCGTCGACGGACACGAAACTCCGCCGCACCTGCTCCTGGAACGCGCTGAAGGGCTACGACTACCGCTGGCTCGACGTGTCGTACGAGATCACGGACTCGGACGAGTCAGCGGCGAAGACGTACAAGGACCGCATCGAGGAGAAGAGCGGCGGCGGGGCCGTCCCGGGCCTCGGCGACCAGGGCTACTCCGTCGTGAACCTCACCACGGAGGACAAGCAGCAGACGCGCGAGGGCGTGGTGATCGTCCAGGCGTCCAACGCGCTGGTGGTCGTCACGTACAACGGCAGCGACTTCGAGTCGAAGAAGGCACCCGACACCGACGTCATCAACAAGGGCGCGATCAAGGCGGCGAAGGACGCGGTGGCAGCACTGGAGGGCGGCCAGTAGCAGACCGGCCGCCCTCCTGCGCCATGACCGTCACACGCTCTCCTGCTTCCTCCCCCGCGGCAGCATCAGTGCGACGTACAGCACCAGCGAGGTCCCGAGGCCCACGGCCCAGCCGTAGTCGGCCAGCGGCTTGAGGAACGGGATCAGTCCGTCGGTCGGGAACGGTCCCGTCTTGGATCCGTCGGCGCCGACGGCGGAGTACGAGCCGCCGACCGCGAGCAGACCGCCGACCACGAAGGCGAGGATCGCCCGCCAGTTCCAGCCGTTCGTGTACCAGTAGCGGCCGCCCGGCGTGTACAGGTCCGCCAGGTGCAGGACCGTACGGCGCACGATCCAGTAGTCGGCGATGAGGATGCCCGCGACCGTACCGAGCAGACCGCCGACCACGCCGAGCCAGGTGAAGATGTAGAACTCCGGCGTCGATATCAGCTTCCACGGGAAGATCAGGATGCCGACGACACCCGTGATCAGCGCGCCCGTACGGAAGTTGATGAGTTTCGGCGCGAGGTTCGCGAGGTCGTACGCCGGAGACACCACGTTCGCCGCGATGTTCACCGAGATGGTGGCGACCAGCACGATGATCAGCGCGAAGAGCAGGCCGAAGGCGTTGTCCGTCTTGGCGGCGAGGGTGACCGGGTCCCAGATCGCCTCGCCGTAGACGACCTCCGAGCCGGAGGTGACCAGCACCGCGAGGACCGCGAAGAGCGTCATGGTCGTCGGCAGACCGAGCGCCTGCCCCCATGTCTGGGCCTTCTGGCTGGCCCCGAAGCGCGTGAAGTCGGGGATGTTCAGCGACAGCGTCGCCCAGAAGCCGATCATGCCCATCAGCGACGGGAAGAAGACCGGCCAGAAGTCAGGACCCCAGCCCAGCTTCGACGGCTGGTCCAGCAGCGCGCCGAAGCCGTCCGCCTTGACCGCTATCCACACCAGCAGCACCAGCGCGCCGACGATCACGAAGGGCGCGGCCCAGTTCTCGAAGTGCCGCAGGAAGTCCATGCCGCGGTAGATGATCGCGATCTGCAACGCCCAGAACAGCAGGAAGCACAGCCACAGCGGCCACGGGTTGCCGGCGATCTTCCCCGCGTTCTCCCAGTGCCCGCCGGTCAGCTTGGAACCGAGGGCGAAGATGCCGCTGCCGCCGATCCAGGTCTGGATGCCGAACCAGCCGCAGGCCACGGCCGCCCGGATCAGCGCCGGGATGTTGGCGCCGCGCAGCCCGAAGGAGGCACGCGCCAACACCGGGAAGGGGATGCCGTACTTGGGGCCGGCGTGCCCGGTGGCCAGCATCGGCAGCAGCACGATGATGTTGGCCAGGGCGATGGTGAACACCGCCTGCTTCCAGTCCATCCCGAGCGCGACCAGGCCGGAGGCCAGGGTCCAGCTGGGGATGCAGTGGGCCATGGAGATCCACAGGGCCGCGAAGTTGTACGTCGTCCACTTGCGTTCGGAGACCGGTACGGGACGCAGGTCCTCGTTGGCGAAGGGGCTGTCGGCGGGAAAGGCCTCGGGGCTGAGTTCGATACGGCCGCCGGCGTCGGCGGACTGGGCTATGTGCGACCCCGTGGGGACTGTGTCGGTCATGGGCAGGCCAATCAGTGAGCGGGACGGGAGAGGCCGTGCGGGGGCCTTGGGCCCCTCTCCGCCCCGGGACGGCGGGGGGAGAGGGGTGTCAAGGTGTGGGGGGTCGGGGAGGTGGGGCTCAGGCGTTGACGGCGGGGATGACCTTCGAGCCGTACGCGTCGATGGTCGTCTCCTGCGCGTCGTGCATGTCGTAGACGGCGAACTGGTCGACGCCCAGCTCGCGCAGGGCGTTGAGCTTCTCGATGTGCTTCTCGACGGGGCCGATGATGCAGAACCGGTCGACGATCTCGTCCGGCACGAACGCGGTGTCCGGGTTGTCGGCGCGCCCGTGATGCGAATAGTCGTACCCCTCACGGGCCTTGATGTAGTCCGTGAGTTCGTCCGGTACGGCGGCCGAGTGCTCGCCGTACTTCGACACCAGGTCGGCGACGTGGTTGCCGACCATCCCGCCGAACCAGCGGCACTGCTCGCGCGCGTGGGCGAGCGCCTCGGGCGAGTCGTCCGCCGTGACGTAGGCGGGCGCGGCGACACAGATCTTGACCTCGGACGGGTCACGGCCGGCGGCGACCGCCGCGTCCTTCACCGCCTTCACCATGTACTCGGTCAGATACAGGTCGGCGAGCTGGAGGATGAACCCGTCCGCCTCCTCCCCCGTCATCTTCAGCGCCTTCGGGCCGTACGCCGCCATCCATACGGGGAGTTCGGCGTCCTCCTTGATCCACGGGAACTTGATCACCGTGCCGCCGAGGTCGGCCTCCTGGCCGGAGCCGAGGGCGCGGATGACCTTCATGGCCTCGCTGATGCGGGCCAGGGTGTTCGGGGTGCGGCCCGCGACGCGCATCGCGGAGTCGCCGCGGCCGATGCCGCACACGGTGCGGTTGCCGAACATGTCGTTGAGGGTGGCGAAGGTGGAGGCGGTGACCTCCCAGGTGCGGGTGCCCGGGTTGGTGACCATCGGGCCGACCGTCAACTTCGTGGTGTTGGCGAGGATCTGACTGTAGATCACGAACGGTTCCTGCCAGAGCACCGCGGAGTCGAAGGTCCAGCCGTAGGTGAAGCCGTTGCGCTCGGCGCGCTTCATCAGGCTGACGACCTTCGAGGCCGGCGGGTCGGTCTGCAGGACGAGTCCGAAGTCCATGGGCGCCACTCCTAGTTGAGGTACTGACAGGTGGAACGCGGGGTGTAGACGCCGTGCCCGGCGTGCCCGGTGTACTCCCGCTCGGTGATGACGAGTTCGCCGCGCGAGAGCACCGACTCGACCCGGCCGGTGATGCGCTTGCCCTCGTACGCCGAGTAGTCGACGTTCATGTGGTGCGTCTCGACGGACAGGACCTGCTCGGCGTGCGGGTCGTAGATGACGACGTCCGCGTCGGCGCCGGGGGCGATGGTGCCCTTCTTCGGGTACATGCCGAACATCCGGGCCGGGGTGGCGCAGGCGATCTCGATCCAGCGGCGGCGGGTGATGTGGCCGTCGACGACGGCCTGGTGGAGCAGGTCCATGCGGTTCTCGACGCCGGGGAGGCCGTTGGGGATCTTCGAGAAGTCGCCGCGGCCGAGCTCCTTCTGGCCGACGAAGCAGAAGGGGCAGTGGTCGGTGGAGACGACCTGGAGGTCGTTGGTGCGCAGGCCCTGCCACAGCTTGGCCTGGTGCTCCTTGGGGCGAAGGGGCGTGCTGCACACGTACTTGGAGCCCTCGAAGTCGGGCTCGGCGAGGTTGTCGGTCGACAGGAACAGGTACTGCGGGCAGGTCTCGCCGAAGACGTTGAGCCCCTCGTCGCGCGCCCGCGCCAGCTCGGCCACTGCCTCCATGGCCGAGACGTGCACGACGTACAGGGGGGCGCCGGCGACCTGCGCGAGCTTGATGGCGCGGTGCGTGGCCTCGGCTTCGAGGAGGGCCTTGCGCACCTCCCCGTGGTAGCGCGGGTCGGTCTCGCCGCGGGCCAGCGCCTGCTCCACCAGGACGTCGATGGCGATGCCGTTCTCGGCGTGCATCATGATCAGCCCGCCGTTCTCGGCGGAGCGCTGCATGGCGCGCAGGATCTGGCCGTCGTCGGAGTAGAAGACGCCCGGGTAGGCCATGAACTGCTTGAAACTCGTCACCCCTTCCTCGACCAGCAGGTCCATCTCCTTGAGCGTCTCCTGGTTCACATCGGAGACGATCATGTGGAAGCCGTAGTCGATCGCGCAGTTGCCCTCCGCCTTGGCGTGCCAGGCGTCGAGGCCCTCGCGCAGGGAGTGGCCCACGCTCTGCACGGCGAAGTCGACGATCGTGGTCGTACCGCCCCAGGCGGCGGCCCGGGTGCCGGTCTCGAAGGTGTCGGAGGCGAAGGTGCCGCCGAACGGCAGCTCCATGTGGGTGTGGGCGTCGACGCCACCGGGGATGACGTACTTCCCGGTGGCGTCGATGGTCCGTTCGCCGGTGAACGCTTCGGCGGCGGACGTGCCCGAGGCGGCGAGGGCGGCGATGCGGCCGTCCTCGATCAGCACGTCGGCGTGGATCTCGTCGGCCGCGGTGATGACGAGACCACCGCGGATCACGGTACGGCTGCTCATGGTCCCTCTCCTGCCAGGGTGATGGGTTCGGTCAGGGTGGGTGCGGTCAGGGTGCGGTCAGCGGCGGGTACGCGTCCGGGCGGCGGTCCCGGTAGAACTGCCAGCGGTCGCGGACCTCGCGGAGCTTGGCCAGGTCCAGGTCGCGGACCACGAGTTCGGTCTCCTTGTCGGAGGCGACCTCGCCCACGAACTGGGCCTCCGGGTCGACGAAGTAGGTCGTCCCGTAGAAGTCGTTGTCGCCCAACTCCTCGACCCCCACCCGGTTGATCGCGCCGACGAAGTACTCGTTGGCTACGGCCGCCGCCGGCTGCTCCAACTGCCACAGGTAGGCGGACAGTCCGCGCGAGGTGGCCGACGGGTTGAAGACGATCTCGGCGCCCGCGAGGCCCAACGCCCGCCAGCCCTCCGGGAAGTGGCGGTCGTAGCAGATGTACACGCCGATCTTCCCGACCTTGGTGTCGAAGATCGGCCAGCCGAGGTTGCCGGGACGGAAGTAGAACTTCTCCCAGAATCCGGGGACTTGGGGAATGTGGTGCTTGCGGTACTTGCCGAGGTACGAGCCGTCGGCGTCGATCACGGCGGCCGTGTTGTAGAGGACGCCGGGCTGCTCCTCCTCGTACATCGGCAGGATCAGGACGATGCCCAGCTCCTTGGCCAGCGCCTGGAACCGCTTGACGATCGGCCCGTCCGGGATCTGCTCGGCGTACTCGTAGAACGCCTTGTCCTGGACCTGGCAGAAGTAGGGCCCGTAGAACAGCTCCTGGAAGCACAGGACCTGAGCACCCTGCGCGGCCGCGTCGCGGGCCGCCTGCTCGTGTACCTGGATCATCGATTCCTTGTCGCCCGTCCACGCGGTCTGGAAGAGGGCGGCACGGATCACTCTGCTCATCGGGACCTCCGGTCGCTCGGTGTGCGAGAAGACTAGGAAGTCCGAAAACGGGCTTTGAGTTGCACGGTGTCACGTCTGCGGGCGTGCGGCGTGCCACGCTGTCACCCTCTCGTGGGCCCATGTTTCACCGCCGTTTTCCCAGGTCGTGGCATGTTTCAGCCCTGTTGCGCGTCGTGCGCGAGGAGCGCGATGTGCACGGAGGCGGCTTGCTCGAAGTCGTCGAGGTCGACCCCGAGCCGGGTCTGTATCGCTTCGAGGCGCCGGTACAGCGCGGGGCGCGACACGTGGTGGAGCTGGGCGGTGCGGGACTTGTTGCGGCCGGTCGCGAGATACGTCCGCAGGACGGCCAGCAGCCCCTCCCCCGGGCCCGAGTCGCACAGCAGCCCGTCCAGCTCGCGCTCGGCGAAGGACTGCACATGCGGGTCGTCGCGCAACAGTCGTATCAGGCCGCGTAGATGGACGTCTTTGAGGCGTACGACGGCCGGGAGGTCGAGTGCCCCGGAGGCGACGGCGTCGGCGACGTGCTGGGCCTCGCGCATCCCGGCGGGGACGTCGTCCCAGGCCGTGCGCGGGTCGGCCGCCGCCACGACCGTCTGGGTCAGCCGGGCCGCGAAGTTCGCCGTCAGGACGGCGGCGTCCTGGTCCCGGGCCAGGCTCAGCAGCACGGCGGTGACCCCGTCGGCGAGTTCCGCGACGAGCCCCGGTAGCCCCAACAGCCGCAGAACACGGTCGAGTTCGGCCGGGTCACCGTCCCGTACGACGAGCGGCACGAACGTCCGCCGGTTCACGGGCAGTCCGGCGGCCCGCGCCCGCGGCAGCAGCTGCCGCGCCGGTACGACCCCGCTGACGAGGTCGGTGAGGAGGCTCTGCGCGGACTGCTCCTCCCAGGTGTGGGCGGAGTTGCCGCCGAGCATGCGGTGCAGGACGAGGGCCTCGGCGGCCCGGTCGGCGAGCAGCCGTCCGGAGGCGGTGTCGCCGCGGTAGCCGCAGAGCAGGATCTGCCCCCAGCGTTCCCCGCGTCCGCCCAGTTCGGCGCGGATCCAGCCGTCGCCCTCGGTGCCGCCGGCCTGCCGGGCGATGCGCTCCCAGTCGCGCAGCACGTCGTCCACGGCCGGCCGCTCCCCGGCGGTGGCGAGGACGCGGTGGGCGAGGTTGGTGACGACGACCGGGCAGGCGCTGTGCTGGGCGACCTCGTCGAGCAGGCGCTGGAGCGGGGCGCCCGCGGTGATGAGGCCGGTGAGGGAGGTCCGTACGGCTTCGGAGAGGCTCACGGCGGCGAACTTCCGCCGGACCAGCCGGGACTGCACCTCCTCGGTCAACTCGGCGAAGGGGAAAGGCCGGTGGAGGACGACCATGGGCAGCCCGCACCGCTCGGCGGCCCGGCGCATGACGTCCGGCGGGGCCGGGAAGGCCCGGCCCAGACCGAGGACGACGGCCGCGGCCTCGGCCCGGTGCAGCGACTGGATGTACTCGGCCTGCGCGCCCTCGTCACCGGCGAGCAGCACCCCGGTGGTGAGGACCATCTCGCCGCCGCTGAGCATGACGCCCACGTCGGCGGCCTCGGCGACATGCACCCAGCGCACCGCGCGGTCGAGCTGGGCCGCACCGGCCACCACCTCGGGCTCCCCGGCGAGCACCCGTTCCAGGGTGAGGACCTGGCGGACGGACAGGGCCGGTTCCAGATGGTCCAAGGTGGTGGTCATGGCGTACATCCCTTGCTGCGTACTGCTACTGGATGCCCCTCAGAGCGTTCTCGAGGATCGCGGCGCCTTCCTCGGCCTCCGCGACGGTGAGGGACAGCGGCGGGGCGACCCTCAGGGCGCTGGTGTTGTGGCCGCCGCCCTTGCCGATGAGCAGCCCGCCCGCGCGGCACGCCTCCAGCACCGCGCTCGCGGCGTCCGGGTCGGCCTGGTCGGTGCCGGGTCTCACCAGCTCGATGCCGAGCATCAGCCCGCGGCCCCGGACCTCGCGCACGCCGGGCACCTGCGCGGCGACGGCCCGCAGCCGCTCGATGAGGAGCCCGCCGACGCGCCGGGCGTTGCCCTGGAGGTCGTGTTCCAGGAGGTACGACAGGTTCGCGAGGCCCGCCGCCATGGTGATCTGGGTGCCGCCGAACGTCGAGATGCTGTTGGCGTCCAGGCAGTTCATGATCTCGGCGCGGGCGACGACACCGCCGATGGACATGCCGTTGCCGATGCCCTTGGCGAAGGTGAGGATGTCGGGCGGGCCGTGCTGCCCGTGCGCCTGCCAGCCCCAGAAGTTGTCGCCGGTGCGGCCCCAGCCGGTCTGCACCTCGTCGGCGATCCACAGGATGCCGCGCTCGCTGAGCACCTCGCGGAAGGCGGCGTACAGCCCGTCGGGCGGGGAGGTGAAGCCGCCGACGCCCTGGATCGGTTCGGCGATCAGGGCGGCGGGCGGGCGGGTGTGGCCGAGGAGATCCTTCAGGTCCTCGACGCAGGCCGCGATGAAGTCGTCGTCGCTCAGGTCGGCGTACGGGCCGCGGGTGCGGACGCCGCCATGGACGTACAGCGCCTGGAGCGGGGACAGCGAGGTCGGGGACCAGCCGCGGTTGCCGGTGATGCCGACCGCGCTGAAGGAGCGGCCGTGGTAGCTGTTGCGCATCGCGAGGATGGTGTTGCTGCGGCGGTACGTCGTCGCGAGCAGCAGGGCGGTGTCGTTGGCCTCGGTGCCGGAGGTGGTGAAGAAGACGCGGGCGTCCGGGATGCCGGACAACTGGGCGATGCGCTCGGCGAGTTCGATCATGGGCCGGTTGAGGTAGAGCGTGGACGAATGGATGATCCGCCCGGCCTGCTCGCTCACCGCCTTGGTGACCTCGGGCAGCGCGTGCGCGGTCATCGTGGTCAGGATGCCGCCGAAGAAGTCGAGGTACTTGTTGCCCTCGGCGTCCCACACGTACCGGCCCTCGCCGTGCGTGATCTCCAGGGGGTTCTCGTAGTAGAGGGCGAGCCAGTCGGGGAGGACGGAACGATGGCGTGCGAACAGGTCGCTCACGGCTGCACCAGCCCCTCGTACGCGTCGGGCCTGCGGTCCCGGTAGAAGGCCCACTGCTGCCGTACCTCTTCGATGAGGTCGAAGTCGAGGTCGCGGACGACGAGTTCCTCTTCCTTGTCGCTCGCGGTGTCCCCGACGAACTGACCGCGCGGGTCGACGAAGTACGACGTCCCGTAGAAGTCGTTGTCGCCGTACTCCTCGACGCCGACGCGGTTGATCGCGGCGACGAAGTACTCGTTGGCGACGGCGGCCGCCGGCTGTTCGAGCCGCCAGAGGTAGGAGGACAGGCCGCGGTGGGTGGCGGAGGGGTTGTAGACGAGCTGGGCGCCGTTGAGGCCCAGTTGGCGCCAGCCCTCCGGGAAGTGGCGGTCGTAGCAGATGTAGACGCCGACCTTCCCCACGGCCGTGTCGAAGACGGGCCAGCCCACGTTGCCCGGCTTGAAGTAGTACTTCTCCCAGAAGCCCTTCACCTGCGGGATGTGGTGCTTGCGGTACTTGCCGAGGAAGGTGCCGTCGGCGTCGATCACGGCGGCGGTGTTGTAGTAGAAGCCGGACTGCTCGACCTCGAAGACCGGCACCACGATCACCATGCCGGTCTCGCGGGCGAGGTCCTGCATACGGCGCACGGTCGGCCCGTCGGGCACCGGCTCGGCCCACCGGTAGTGCTCCGGCTCCTGGACCTGGCAGAAGTAGGGGGCGTTGAACACTTCCTGGAAGCCGATGATCTTCGCACCCTGGCGGGCCGCCTCGCGGGCGTGCTCCTCGTGTTTCGCCACCATGGACTCGGTGTCGCCGGTCCAGGTGGCCTGGACCAGAGCGGCACGAACGACGTTGGCCATGAGCTGCTCCTTCGACGGGACGTCAGAGCCTCTACGCCCGTAGATGCAGGCCGTAGAGGGTCGAAAGTAAGCCTCTCCGGGAGCCTTGCCAAGACCATCGTCGTTAACCCGCGGAGTCGATCACGTTTCACACTCACGTGGGTGAGCGCGGGCAGGTCCGGGGGGCCTGCTCAGCCGGTGTGACCGGCGACCCGGAGGGCGTGGACGAGGTCCCAGTGCCGTTCCTCCGAGACCCCCCGGGCGGCCTCCAGGAGCAGCGGTACGAGGGTCTGCGGGCCGGGGGCGGCGCTGCGGGCGGCCTCCTCCGGGGTGCGGACGCGGACGTAGGCGTCGAGCAGGGCCCGCACCTCGCGCCGGCGCCCCTCGTGGACGAGCCCGAGCACGGCGTGCCCGACCTCCTCGGCGGGCCGTACGACGCCCTGCCGCAGCACCTGCTCCCCGTCCGCGCCGCGCCCCGCCTCCACCAGCGCGTCCGCCGCCGCGACGAGCCGCTCCGCGGGCAGCGAGGCGGCCTCCCACAGCAGGGTCGCCCAGTCGGCGCCGAGCCCGGCGTGCTGGAGTTCGGCGGCGAGCAGCGGGAAACGGGCGGCAGGCCAGTAGGCGGCGTCGACCAGCAGAGCGTGCGCCTCTCCGCTGCGCCCCTCGCGACGCAGTCGTACGAGCTGCTCGACGGCCTGCGCCACCTCACGCCGGTCCGTGTTGTCCAGCGGCTCGGCCTGCGGCTCCGGCGCCTGCGCCGCCGCGCCGGCCCCGGCGAACCGGGCTCCGCGCGGGGTGCGCCGACCGGTCGCGGCCGGGGTGGGCGGCGTCGGCTCGACAGCGGGCGGTACGACGACCGGAGCGGCGTCCTCCTCGACCATCCCGGCGAACCGCGCACTGCCCCGGCGGCGTTTGCGCTGCTTGGGGGTGGGGGCGGCCTCAGGAGCCTGCTCGGGGGCGGGCGCCGGGTTGCCGGCGGGGGTGTGAGAGCGGGGGGTGGAGTGGTCGAAGCCGGAGGCGGTGTCGTCGAAGCCGACGCTGTCGAAGCCTGGGGCGGCGCCGTCAAAGCCGGAGGCGGCAGCGTCGGGACCCGGGGCGACGCCCTCGAAGCCGCGCGCGGCACCGTCGAAA
>NZ_KQ948428.1:189524-623942 GCF_001514065.1 Streptomyces antibioticus
GCGTCGAAGCCGGACGCGCCACCGTCGAAGCCGCGCGCACCGCCGGACGCCATGCCCCGGCCGTCCCGCCCCGCGGCGTCCCCCGGCCACCCGCTCCCACCGCCCGCCTCCGCGGCGGTACGTGCGTCGCGCTGCTGCGGCATGCGTGACGTCTCGTCGCCGAACGCGTCACGGCCGGGGCGCTGCCCCGGCCCACGTCCCGCCTGCGCCGCACCGCCGCTCACCCGAGCCCCGCCGGGGTCGGCCTGCCCTCCACCGCGGGCGGTCTGGGCAGTACCGCCCCGCTGCCCCGGCACCCCGGCACCCGCGCCGGGCTCGCCGTCGAACCGCTGCCCGCGCCGGACCACCTGGGCCTGACCACCACTCCCCGTCCGGCGATCCAAGTCGGCCATGCGGGTGCGGAGTTCGGCGCAGCGGGCGGTCGCGCGTTCATGGTCGTCGCGGGCCCAGGCGAGGTCCAGGCGGAGCGCGTCGGCGGCTTCCCGAGTGGTGGCGGTGGCGAGCAAGTGGCCGAGCTCCGCCTGGCGTTCGGCGGCGTAACGCTGTTCGCGGAGCATGACGTCGAGGCGGTCGCCGAGCGCGTCACGGGCGCCGGGCCGGGCGTCGTAGGCGGCGAGGGCCTCGGCGTGCAGGGTCCGGGCCCGTGGGACCTCCGGGGCGGCGACGGCGGGACCGTACTCCGTGACGAGATCCTGGAGGAGTGCCTCCACCACGTCCCAGGGCGGCACTTCGCGTCCTTCGAGGCAGGCCTGCATTCCGTCGGGGTCGCGCTGCCAGAACACCGCGCACCAGCCGCCGCCCTGATCGAGGCGCGCCAGCAGAGCGTCCAGGTAGTTCACGAACTCCCGTATGCGCCCCGGGAGTTGATCCACTGCCATCGTTCAACTCCCGCCAGACCGGAGTACTCCGGTCCGTAAGACAACACGAGCCGTGTTACGAATGCGCTACGAAGAGTTTTCGGACTGGACGCAGAGTACGCCGGACCTTCCGGAACGTGACGTGCGGCGGAGTCACACAGGGACCAGCGCGCACCTCTCCACGATCTCGTCCATCGACAGCCCGAGCGCCCGCGCCAGCGCCGCCACCGTGAAGAACGCCGGCGTCGGCGCACGGCCGGTCTCGATCTTCCGCAGGGTCTCGGCCGAGAGGCCCGCGCTCGCCGCGACGTCGGCCATGCTGCGGCCGCCGCGCGCCTCGCGCAGCAATCGGCCGAGCCGCTCGCCGCGTTCACGCTCTTCCGGGGTCAGTGGGGTGCGCACCATGCCCCCATACTAATACCGGTATAGTAATTGGCATGGTGGAGCTGAAGACAGACACATCGATCGACGCCATGTACGAGGCCGGGCAGGTCGTCGGGCGTGCCCTCACGGCCGTGCGCAAGGCCGCCGACGTGGGCGTTTCCCTGCTGGAGCTGGACGAGGTGGCGCATGAGGTGCTCCGCGAGGCCGGTGCGACCTCGCCGTTCCTCGGCTACCGGCCCTCGTTCGCGCCGATCCCGTTCCCGGCCGTCCTGTGCGTCTCCGTGAACGACGCGATCGTGCACGGCATCCCGACCGGCTACCGGCTGCGCGACGGCGACCTCGTCTCCGCGGACTTCGGCGCCGAACTCGGCGGCTGGGTCGGCGACTCGGCGATCAGTTTCACGGTCGGCACACCGCGCAGGGCAGATCTGCGTCTGATCGAGGCGGCGGAGCGGGCGCTGGACGCCGGGATCGGGGCGGCCGTCGTCGGCAACCGCATCGGCGACATCGCGCACGCGATCGGCACGGTGTGCCGCGCGGCCGGCTACGGCATCCCGGACGGCTTCGGCGGACACGGCATCGGCCGCCGGATGCATGAGGACCCGGGCGTCCCGAACGAGGGCCGCCCCGGCCGCGGCATGAAGCTGCGGCACGGCATGGTGCTGGCGATCGAGCCCATGGTGATCGGCGGCGGCACGGACGGCTACCACGCCGACGCCGACGGCTGGACCCTGCGCACCAACGACGGCTCCCGCGCGGCCCACGCCGAACACACGGTGGCGATCACGGACGCGGGCCCCCGCGTCCTCACCGCGCGCGCCTGACGGTGGCAGCGACATGCGTATCGCGCACGGCATCCCCGCCGAGGCGGCGTGGATCGCCGCCCTGGCCACGGACCAGCTGCTGCTGACCGCTGAGGAGGACGGCGAGCTGTGGGGGTTCGGTTACGTGCGCACCTCGCCGACGACCCCGTCCACGTCGACAACCCGCAGGTCTGCCCTGACCGCGTGGGCACAGGCCTCGCGCGGGCCGGGACGTCGTCCTGGAGGTGCTGCGGGGCAACGATCGTGCGATCGTGTTCTACGAGCGTGAAGGCGGCCTGCGCACGGCCGAGCGCCCGCTGCGGCCGGCGCCCGACCTCGTGGTGGGCGAGGTCGAGTACACCTGGCCCGCCGCCCTGGTGGGTCGGCTGGCGACGGAGTGGTCACAGGTGTAGCGGGCCGCGGCCCGGGTTACCCGACTCCGGCACGTCGATCAGCGAGGGCGTCCCGGGCCCCGCAGGGACGCCGGATGGGAACGGCCATGACCAGCGGCTTCAGCGGACCCGAAGGCTACGACGCGTTCGGCGAGTTCCTCGCCCGTTTCTTCGGCGGGCCACGCCCCGGCCCCCGGCAGATCAACATCGGCCAGCTGCTGAGCCAACCGGCCCGGGAGCTGGTCCGGGGTGCCGCCCAGTACGCCGCCGAGCACGGCAGCCGGGACCTGGACACCCAGCATCTGCTGCGGGCCGCGCTGTCCGCCGAGCCGACCCGGAGCCTGCTCAGCCGGGCCGGCGCGGACCCCGACGAACTGGCGACGGAGATCGACGAGCGGTCGGGCCCGGTGCTGCATCCGCCGGGCGAGGTCCCGCCGCCGACCTCGCTCTCGCTGACCCCGGCCGCGAAGCGGGCCCTGCTCGACGCCCACGACCTGGCCCGCTCCCGCGGCGCCGGTTACATCGGCCCCGAGCACGTCCTCAGCGCGCTGGCCGCCAACCCCGACTCGGCGGCGGGCCACATCCTCAACTCGGCCCACTTCGCGCCGGCCGGCCTGCCCCCCGAGGCCGCCCCCGACGCCGGAACCGCCCGCACCGACGCGCCGCGCGACACCGGCACCCCGACCCTCGACAAGTACAGCCGCGATCTCACGGACCTGGCCCGGCGGGGCGGCATCGACCCGGTCATCGGGCGGGACGAGGAGATCGAGCAGACCATCGAGGTGCTCTCCCGGCGCGGCAAGAACAACCCGGTCCTCATCGGTGACGCGGGCGTCGGCAAGACCGCCATCGTGGAGGGGCTCGCCCAGCGGATCGCCGACGGGGACGTGCCCGACGTGCTCACCGGGCGACGGGTCGTCGCCCTCGACCTGACGGGCGTGGTCGCGGGCACCCGCTACCGGGGCGACTTCGAGGAGCGCCTCAACTCGATCGTCTCCGAGATCCGCGCGCACTCCGACCAGTTGATCGTCTTCATCGACGAGCTGCACACCGTGGTCGGCGCGGGCGGGGGCGGCGAGGCCTCCTCCATGGACGCCGGCAACATCCTCAAGCCCGCCCTCGCGCGCGGCGAGTTGCACATCGTCGGCGCGACCACGCTGGAGGAGTTCCGCCGGATCGAGAAGGACGCGGCGCTGGCCCGCCGCTTCCAGCCCATCCTGGTGCCCGAGCCGTCCGTCGCGGACGCGCTGGAGATCCTGCGCGGGCTGCGCGACCGCTACGAAGCGCACCACCAGGTCCGCTACACCGACGAGGCGTTGACGGCGGCCGTCGAACTGTCCGACCGCTATCTCCCCGACCGCCGTCTGCCCGACAAGGCGATCGACCTCATCGACCAGGCGGGCGCACGGGTGCGGCTGCGGGCCCGCACCAAGGGCACGGACGTACGCGCCCTGGAACGCGAGGTCGAGCAGCTCGTCCGGGACAAGGACCAGGCCGTCGCCGACGAGCAGTACGAGCAGGCTATGCAACTGCGCGACCGCATCACGGAGTTGAAGCAGCGCATCGGTGAGGCCTCCGGCGGCGGCGAGGCCGACGAGGGCCAGAACCTGGAGGTGACGGCGGAGGCGATCGCCGAAGTGGTGTCCCGGCAGACCGGTATCCCGGTCGCCAGCCTCACCCAGGAGGAGAAGGAGAAGCTGCTCGGCCTGGAGGAACACCTGCACCAGCGGGTCGTCGGCCAGGAGGAGGCGGTCCGGGTCGTCTCCGACGCGGTCCTGCGCTCCCGGGCCGGGCTCGCCAGCCCCGACCGTCCGATCGGCAGCTTCCTCTTCCTCGGCCCGACCGGCGTCGGCAAGACGGAGCTGGCCCGCGCGCTCGCCGAGGCGCTGTTCGGCAGCGAGGAGCGCATGGTCCGCCTGGACATGAGCGAGTACCAGGAACGCCACACCGTCAGCCGCCTGGTCGGCGCCCCGCCCGGATACGTCGGACACGAGGAGGCGGGCCAGCTGACGGAGGTCGTCCGCCGGCACCCGTACTCGCTGCTGCTCCTGGACGAGGTGGAGAAGGCCCATCCGGACGTCTTCAACATCCTCCTCCAGGTCCTCGACGACGGCCGCCTCACCGACTCCCAGGGCCGCACGGTCGACTTCACCAACACGGTCGTGGTGATGACCAGCAACCTCGGCTCCGAGGCGATCACCCGGCGCGGGGCCGGCATCGGCTTCGGCGCGGGCGGCGCGGAGGCCGACGAGGAGGCGCGGCGCGAACAGATCCTGCGCCCGCTGCGCGAGCACTTCCGCCCCGAATTCCTCAACCGCATCGACGAGATCGTCGTCTTCCGCCAGCTCACGGAGGAACAACTCCGCCAGATCACCAATCTGTTGCTGGACCGCACCCGCCGCATGCTGCACGCCCAGGGCATCACGGTCGACTTCACGGAGGCGGCGGTCGACTGGCTCTCCCGCAAGGGCTACCAGCCGGAGTACGGCGCCCGCCCACTGCGCCGCACGATCCAGCGCGAGGTCGACAACCAGCTGTCGCGGCTGCTGCTGGACGGGAGGATCAAGGAGGGCGGCCGGGTGACGGTGGACGTGGACGACGGGCGGCTCGCCTTCCGCACGGAAACCGAGCCGCCCGCTCCCGAACTATGACGCGGGGTACACCACCTGCGCCGACCCGCCGCCGCGCCGCACAGTCTCAGCAGCCGCCAGCCATTTCCCGCCCGGCAGCCGCTGCACCCCGGTAGCCGCCCCGATCTCGGCGTTCAACCGGAACCCATGCCCCAGCGCCTCCAACTGCTTCCTCAACTCCCCGTTGTAGAGCGCCGGTTCCAGCTCAGTGGTGGTCTGGTTGCGCTGGCTCGCCCGCGGCGCCGCGATCGCGTCGACGAGCGGCAGCCCCCGGTCGACGAACTCGGTCAGCACCTGGAGAGCGGTCGTGATGATCGTCGCCCCGCCGGGCGAACCCAGCGCCACCACCGGCTTGTTGTGCCGGTCGAGCACGATCGTCGGCGAGATGGACGACCGCGGCCGCTTCCCCGGCCCCGGCAGGTTCGGGTCGTGCACGGCCGGGTTGGCGGGCACGAAGGAGAAGTCGGTCAGCTCGTTGTTGAGAATGAACCCGCGGCCCGGCACGGTGATCCCGCTACCGCCGGTCTGCTCGATGGTGAGGGTGTAGGCGACGACGTTCCCCCACTTGTCGGCGACCGTCAGATGCGTGGTGTTCTCGCCTTCGTACGTCGTCGGCGCCGCCGTCCCCGTGGAGCCCGGGTTGCGCGGGTCGCCGGGCGCCACCGGGCTGGTGAGCACCGCGTCGTCCTTGATGAGCGCGGCCCGCTCGTCGGCGTACCGCTGCGAGAGCAGCCCCTTCGTCGGTACGTCCTCGAAGGCGGGGTCGCCGACCCAGCGGCCGCGGTCGGCGAAGGCGATCCGGCTGGCCTCGATGTAGTGGTGCAGGTACTGCACCTCGCTCGCCTTGGAGAGGTCGGTGTTCTCCAGGATGTTGAGAGCCTCACCAACCGTGGTGCCGCCGGAGGACGAGGGGGCGATGGAGTAGACGCCGAGGCCGCGGTAGGAGGTCTTCGTCGGCTTCTGGAGCTTGGCCTCGTAGGCCGCGAGGTCCTTCTCCGTCAGCTTGCCCGGGCGGGCCTTCCAGCCCGAAGCGGGGTCCACGGGAGGCTTGTTGACGGTGTCGAGGATGTCGTCGCCGAGGTCGCCGCGGTAGATCGCGCCGACGCCCTTCTTGCCCAACTCGGCGTAGGTGCGGGCGAGATCGGGGTTCTTGAAGGTGGAGCCGACGACGGGGAGGGCGCCGTTCGGCAGGAACAGCTTCGCCGTGTCGGGGAAGTAGCGGAAGCGCGTCTCGTTGGAGGCGGTCTGCGCGCGGAAGGTGTCGTCGACGGTGAAGCCGTCGCGGGCGATCTTCTCCGCCGGCTTCAGGACCGTACCGAGCCGTCTGCTGCCCCACTGGTCGAGGGCGGTCGCCCAGGTGGCGGGTGTGCCGGGGGTGCCGACGCTCAGGCCGCTGGTCACCGCGTCGGCGAAGGCGAGGGGCTGACCGTTCTCGACGAACAGACCGGAGTCGGCGGTCAGCGGGGCCGTCTCGCGGCCGTCGATGGTGTGGACCGTACGGGACTTGGCGTCGTAGTAGACGAAGTAGCCGCCCCCGCCGATGCCGGAGGAGTAGGGCTCGGTGACGCCGAGCGCGGCGGCCGTGGCGACGGCGGCGTCGACGGCGTTGCCGCCCTTCCGCAGCACCTCGATGCCGGCGGCGGAGGCGTCCGCGTCGACGCTGGCCACGGCGCCGCCGTAGCCGACGGCGACGGGCACCTTCGGTGGTGTCGTGGCGGTCGGCGGTGGCGCCGCCGCCCCGACCGACACCACGGCGGCCGAGACAGCCAGCACCGACAGTTTCCGCGCGACAGGGCGACGCATCCGCACCTCCAGGCCAGGACCGTCCGCGCAGCGTAACCACAACACCCGAGGCTCGACAGCCCCATTCAGGGCAGCTGTCATGAGATCGCCACACATCGAACACGGGTACGTTCCGGCCATCCGGGCCCGCTAGCATGCGCGCCCATGAATGACGACGTGCGCAACATCGTCCTGGGCCTGGTGGCCGCCGGCATCAGTGCCACGCTCGGCTGGCTGGCCCGGACCTACTTGTGGAAGCGGAAACTCCGGCGCAAGCAGGCGTTCTTCGGTCTGCCCGACCACTCGGAGTCGCTGCTCGTCGTCAACCGGGACGCGGCCGGCCCCGACCTCGCGGTGCACCGCTACGACGTCTTCGCGCTGCTCGAACTCTCCGCGCTCATCAAGGACTGCGGTGCGCACGCCGATGTGATCACCCAGGACGCGGCACGGCAGGGCTTCGGCGAGCGGACGGAGTTCTGCGTGGGCGGGCCCGGGTCGAACCGCCGGATGCAGGCCCACATGCAGGCCATGCTGCCCGGGGTGCGGGTGAATCTCGATCCGGAGCCGGGACCCGACCGGCTGGCCTTCCAGATCGGCAGCGAGCGCTACCGGATGGAGAAGGGGCAGAGCGAGCACGTGCTGCTGGCGCGGCTCACGGCCGGCCAGCCGGGCCAGAGCCGGCCGGTGTTCCTCTTCTGTGGCCAGACCGCGATCACCAACCAGGCCGCGACCCGCTACCTGGCCCGCAACCACGAGCGTCTGGCCCGCAAGCACGGGAACAACTCGTTCGTGCTGCTGCTGAAAGTGGTCAACTCGCAGGCGTACGGGCCGGACGTCGCCGAGCTGGTCGCGGACGTGACCCGGGCGGCACAGACCCCGCTGCCGACCCCTCCGGCTCCCCGTAACTCACACCGCGCGTCCTGAATTCATTCACACGACAACAATCGTTACTCCCACGTAACTTACCGACGGGTTACCTCCGGTAAAGAGCCGAGGTTACCGTTCGGTCACTTTGCACTGACACGAGTGAGGAGTGACCCGTGGGACACCATCGCAAGGCCCTGCGCACGACCGCCGTGGGCGCCGTCTCCGCGACGCTGATCGCCGGGAGCGCCCTCGGGTTCGCTCCGGCCGCCCAGGCCTCGACGGGCGGCATACGATTCGTCGACATCACCGGTGACGGCGGCACCGTCCTCAAGGCGAACGTCATCACCCCGGCGGGCGCGGACGGTTCGCGGCGCTACCCGCTGATCGTGTTCCCCACGAGCTGGGGCCTGCCCCAGGTCGAGTATCTGGCGCAGGCACAGAAACTCGCGAACTCCGGCTATGTCGTGGTCAGTTACAACGTGCGCGGCTTCTGGCAGTCGGGCGGACAGATAGAAGTCGCCGGCCCGCCCGACACAGCCGACGCCTCCAAGGTCATCGACTGGGCGCTCGCCAACACCCCTGCCGATGCACAGCGCATCGGCATGGGCGGGGTCTCCTACGGCGCCGGCATCAGCCTCATCGCCGCCGCGCACGACAAGCGCGTGAAGGCGGTCGCCGCGCTCAGCGGCTGGGCCGACCTCATCGACTCGATCTACTCGGGCCGCACCCAACACCTCCAGGCGGGCGCGCTGCTGGACGGCGCGAGCATCGTCACGGGGCGGCAGAGCCCCGAGATCCGGGAGATCTTCGACAACTTCTACGCCTCCGACCTGTCCAAGGAACAGGAGATGATCAATTGGGGGAAGAAACGTTCGGCCACCACATATGTGGACCAGCTGAACAAGAACGGCGCGGCGGTCATGATGGCCAACGCCTGGGGCGACTCGGTCTTCCCGCCCAACCAGACCGCCGCCTTCTACGAGAAGCTGACCGGCCCCAAGAGACTGGAGTTCCGCCCCGGCGACCACGCGACCGCCGAGCTGACGGGCCTGTTCGGGCTCCCCAACGACGTATGGACGGACACCGAGCGCTGGTTCGACCACTACCTCCAGGGCGACGACAACGGCATCGACCGCGAGCGGCCCGTCCAGCTCAAGTCCCGTTCCACCGACGGCTACGAGGGCTACCCGGACTGGAAGTCGGTCGGCGCCACGACGAGGAAACTGGCACTGTCCGGCACGACCACCCTCCACACCAACGTCGACTCCGGCGCGGACGGCGGGGTCGTCTTCCTCTCCAGCATCCTCGACCAGGTCGCCCGGATCCCCCCGGTCGCCTCGATCCCCCTGCTCCCGCGCCGCTGGGCGGCCGTGTGGCAGTCGGAGAAGTACGCGACGGCCCAACAGGTGCGCGGCACCACGACGTTGCACACCACCGTCACCCCGACCGCGGAGAGCGGCACCCTCATCGCCTACCTCTACGACGTGGGCCCGCTCGGCCTGGGCAAGCTGGTCTCACACGCGCCGTACACCTTCCACGGGCGGACGCCCGGCACGGCGTTCGGCCTCGACCTGGAGCTGTACTCCACGGCCTACGACGTGCCGGCAGGGCACCGCCTGGCCCTGGTCGTCGACACGGTCGACCCGCTCTACATCGAGCACAACCCGTCCGGCGCGCAGCTGACCTTCTCCTCACCGGCGAACGACCCGTCGTACGTGTCGATCCCGCTGCGCGAGCAGTGATCTCCGGCCTACGCGCCGGGCGGGTATGGCTCTTGTGAGCTGCCACCCCCTACGGTCCCGGGGCCGTGGGGGGTACCCCACCGGGCAGCGGCGAAATCGCCTTCATCACAGGGATGAACGGCACATCGTAGTCGAGGCCCGGCACTCCCCCCTCAGCGCCGTCAGTGCTTGAGGATCTTGGACAGGAAGTCCTTGGCGCGGTCGCTCTCGGGGTGGGTGAAGAACGCGTCGGGGGCGCGGTCCTCGATGATGCGGCCGTCGGCCATGAAGACCACGCGGTTGGCGGAGGCACGGGCGAAGCCCATCTCGTGGGTGACGACGACCATGGTCATGCCCTCGCGGGCGAGTTGCCGCATGACTTCGAGGACCTCGTTGATCATCTCCGGGTCGAGGGCCGAGGTCGGCTCGTCGAACAGCATCGCCTTGGGCTCCATGGCGAGGGCGCGGGCGATGGCCACGCGCTGCTGCTGGCCGCCGGAGAGCTGCGCCGGGTACTTGTCCGCCTGGTCGGCGAGGCCGACCCGGTCGAGGAGTTGACGCGAGTGCTTGTCGGCGTCGTCCTTCTTGCGTCTGCGGACCTTGACCTGGGCGAGCGAGATGTTCTGCAGGACCGTCTTGTGGGCGAAGAGGTTGAAGGACTGGAAGACCATGCCGACCTCGGCGCGGAGCCCCGCGAGGGCCTTGCCCTCCTCCGGCAGCGGCTGTCCGTCCAGCTGGATCTCTCCGGACTGGATAGGCTCCAGCCGGTTGATCGTCCGGCACAGTGTCGACTTTCCCGACCCTGACGGGCCGATGACCACGACCACCTCCCCCTTGCCGACGGTGAGGTTGATGTCCTGCAGGACATGCAGCTCCCCGTAGTACTTGTTGACGTCACGCAGCTCGATCAACGGATCGACGGCCATGCCCAGCCCTACCCACTCTCAGCTGTGTCGCGGTTGCCGCAACCTATCCAGACAACAGTGGAGTTAATACACGACACGCACTTTTCGGGCATTAGCCGTATTTACGCCCCGCTTATGTGCGGCTCACCTCAGGCCTCCGCCACCTCGCCATAGACCTGGGAGAGTTCGGGCACCCCGCTCGCCGCCCAGTCATGGCCGTCGGCGACCACGTCGAACTCCCGGCCGGAGGCGAGCCGGATCACCGGCTGGCCGTCGGCCCGGATCCCCCACACGGCGCCCGGTACGGTCCGCACGATCACCGTCCCGAGATACAGGCCGGCGTCGTTGCCGAGCCACTCCAGCACCTCGGCGTCGTCCCGCCACCGCGGCACCAGCTGGTCGAGGTCCTCCAACGAGGCGACGGTGTCGTCCAGTTGGACACCGGACCGGGCCGCCTGATGACGCAGCAGCTCACACTCGGCGAGGAGTTCGGCGATGCCCTCGGCGTCGTGCGCCCCGGGTTCCTCGCGCCGGTTGCCCAGAAAAGGGATCTTCATACACCCAGCGTGTCATTCGCACCGGCGTGCGCACCACAGGCGCGCGGGCAGTCGATTCCGGGCGACTTCGCGCCGAGTTCGCGCATGGCGCGTTGACGCGTCACCCAGGGCTCCCTACCTTCACCGTGCGTCACACGTCTCGTCCTGACCGGCCGTGAACGGGGGAATCGGGTGCGCCGAGGTGTCCGCGGGTCCGTCGTCGTCCTCGCCCTGTTCGCGGCACTGACTCCGAGCGCTCCCGTGCGGGCGGCACCGGGGCGCCCTGCCGAGGAACCCCTGCCGCTGGAGCGGCTCTTCGACAACACGGCCGTGAGCGACGACGCCCGTCCCGGCGAGGCGGACTTCGACGGCACCGGCGCCTCGCTGTCGGCAGCGGACCTGACGGCGGCGGGCTGGACACCGGGCCGGACCCTGACCGTGCAGCGGGCACGGCTGGCCTGGCCGCGCCGGGAACCGGGAGAGCCGGACAATGTGCGGGCCGCAGGTCAGTCGGTACGCGTGACCGGCCGCGGCGACGCGCTCGCCCTCCTGGTGGCGGGCACGGACGGCGGCGACGCGACGGGCACGGGGTCGGTGTCGTACGCGAACGGCACGACGTCCCCGTACCGCCTGACCTCCCCCGACTGGCGCAGCGGCCCGCTCGCCACGAAGGCGGTGGCACTGCCGCACGTGAACACGCCCGGCGGCCAACTCACCGCGCAGGCACGGCTGTACGTCGTGACGGTGCCGCTCGTTCGGGGGCTGCCGGTCACCTCGGTACGGCTGCCCAAGTCGCCCGGCCTGCATGTGTTCGCCGTGTCCGTGCGGGGCGATACGCCTGGCTGGACGGGGAGTTGGGCGACGGCGACCGCCGGCTACCCGGAGGTCGGGCCGTGGAGCGACCGTACGCTGCGGCTCGTCGTGCACACCTCGGTGGGCGGGCCTCGGGTGCGGCTGCGGTTCGACAACACCTTCGCGGCGGCGCCGGTGCGGATCGGGAGCGCCACGGTGGCGGTCCAGGCCGCGGGCGCGGCGGCGCGGGAGGCGCCGGTGGGGGTGGCCTTCGGGGGTGCCGCGGGCGTCGAAGTGGCCGCCGGGGCACAGGTGTTCAGCGATCCGCTCGACTTCGAGGTGCCCGCGGACAGCAGTCTGCTGGTGAGCTTCCGGCTGCCGGGGACGGTGACGGCGGCGCCCGTGCACCGGCTCGCGCGGCAGCGGTCGTACGTCAGCGAGGCGGGCGACCACACGGCGGACGCCTCGGGGACGGCGTACCCCACCGTCCTGACCGGCTGGCCGCTGCTGACCGGGGTGGACGTGGGCGGCGGGCCGGGGTCGGTGGTGCTGCTCGGGGACTCGATCACCGACGGGGAGAAGGCGACGGCCGACGCCGACCGGCGCTGGCCGGACGTGCTCGCGGACCGGCTGCTCGCCCAGCACGAGGTCCCGCACTACGGCGTGCTCAACCAGGGGATCTCCGCGAACCGCGTGGTCACCGACCGCTATCCCGGCGACGGCGTCTCCGCCGACCTGGGCGGGGTGAGCGCCCTGCACCGCTTCGACCGGGACGTCCTCGCGCAGACCTCGGCGCGTACGGCGGTCGTCTTCCAGGGCGTCAACGACCTGCGGTGGGGTGCCACGGCCGACGAGGTGATCGCCGGGCTGCGTGAGCTCGCCGAGCGGGGGCGTGCGCGGGGGCTGCGGATGCTGGCGGCGACGATCCTGCCCTGCGAGGGCGAGGCCCGCTGCACGGCCGCGGTCGACGCCGAGCGGGCCGAGGTCAACGCCTGGATCCGGGACGCCGACGACACGTTCGACGGCGTCCTCGACTTCGACGGGGTCGCACGGGACCCGGGCCACCCGGCGCGGCTGCTGCCCGCGTACGACAGCGGGGACCATCTGCATCCGGGGGACGCGGGACTGGCCGCCCTCGCCAAGTCCGTGGACCTGACGCTGCTGTGAGCTACGGGACGTCCAGGTCCACGACCACCGGCGCGTGGTCCGAGGCGCCCTTGCCCTTGCGCTCCTCGCGGTCCACGTAGGCGTCGGTGACGGCCTTCGCGAACGGCTCGTTGCCGTACACCAGGTCGATGCGCATGCCGCGGTTCTTGGGGAAGCAGAGCTGGCGGTAGTCCCAGTACGTGAAGGGGTGCTCGTACTTCAGGGGGCGCGGGACCACGTCCGAGAGGCCGGCCTCGCGCAGGGCGGCCAGAGCCGCGCGCTCGGCCGGGGTGACATGGGTGAGGCCCTCGAAGGCGGCCACGTCGTAGACGTCGTCGTCCGTCGGTGCCACGTTGTAGTCGCCCAGGATCGCGAACGGCCTGCTGCCCGCCGCGTCACCGGCGACGGCCGCCTTGAGGGCCTCGAACCACTGGAGCTTGTAGGCGTAGTGCGGGTGGTCCACCTCGCGGCCGTTCGGCACGTACACCGACCACACCCGGACGCCGCCGCACGTCGCGGAGATCGCGCGGGGCTCGGGGGCACCGTCGTAACCGGGGTCGCCGGGCAGGCCCTTGACGACGTCCTCCAGGCCCACCCGGGAGAGCACCGCCACGCCGTTCCACCTGCCGGTCGCGTTGACCGCCGCCTCGTAGCCCAGCTCGCGCAGCTGGTCGAACGGGAACTGCTCCTCGGCCAGCTTGGCCTCCTGGAGGCAGAGCACGTCGGTGCCGCTGCTCTCCAGCCAGGCCAGGAGCCTCGGCAGGCGGGCGGTGATCGAGTTCACGTTCCAGGTAGCGATGCGCATGCCTGACAACCTACCGGGCCCCACTGACACTCACAGCGACGTGCTCTCCCCGGGCGCGAGACGCAGGTGCTCGGCGCCGCCGAGGGCGCCGATCTGGTTGTCGTAGATCGGCCGGGCGAGGTCGGTGAGCAGGGCGTCATGGACGTCGTAGGCCCGTTGCGGCTTGACCTCGCGGACGTAGTCGATCACCTCGGAGATCTTGCTCCAGGGCGCCATGACCGGCAGCATCAGCGTCTCCACCGCGTGGTCGGGGACGGTGAGGGCGTCGCCGGGGTGGAAGACGCGGCCGCCGTCGATCAGGTAGCCGACGTTGGTGATGCGCGGGATGTCCGGGTGGATGACGGCGTGCAGCTCGCCGTGGACCTGGACGTCGAAGCCGGCGGCGGTGAAGGTGTCGCCGTGGCCGACGGTGTGCACGCGACCGGGAAAGGCGGCGGAGATCTTCTCCGCGACCGACCTCAGGGTCCAGATCTCGGCGGCCGGGTCGGCCTCCATCGCCACGCGCAGCCGCTCCTCGTCGAAGTGGTCGGGGTGCTCGTGCGTGATGAGGATCGCGTCCGCGCCGAGCGCCGCGTCGTCCTCGCTGAACATGCCCGGGTCGAGGACGAGGGTGCGGCCGTCCTTCTCCAGACGGACGCAGGCGTGCGACTTCTTCGTGAGCTTCGTGGTCATGGCACCATCTTGCCCCCTGGCCGGCGATGCCGGGCGGCTCAGCCTGGTGGTCCGGCTGCCCGGCTGAGGTGCTCACTCCTCGGGGGTCGTCTCCTCGCGGATGACCTCCTGGGCAACCTTGAAGGCGCTGTTGGCCGCCGGGACGCCGCAGTACACGGCCGCCTGGAGGAGCACCTCCTTGATCTCGACCGGGGTGAGGCCGTTGCGCAGGGCGGCCCGGACGTGGAAGCCGAGCTCTTCCAGGTGGCCGCCCGCGACCAGCGCGGTGAGCGTGACACAGCTGCGGGAGCGGCGGTCGAGGCCGGGGCGGTCCCAGATCTCGCCCCAGGCGTAGCGGGTGACGAACTCCTGGAAGTCGCCGGAGAACTCGTCGGCCTGCGCCAGCGCCCGGTCCACGTGCGCGTCGCCGAGCACCTCGCGGCGCACCTTGAGCCCGGCATCGTAGGGGTCGGGCCGCCCGCCCAGGGCCTGCGGCGCCGGTGCGGGCGGGGCGATCTCCGCGATCGGCACGACCTGCGGCGGCGGTCCCGCGGCGGCCAGGACCGGCTTCACGGGGGCCGCGGGGATCGCGATCTGGCCGGTGGTGGAGTCGTAGGCGGGCTGCCAGGCGGTGGAGAAGTGCCGGACCAGCAGGTCGGTGACGGCCGCGGGCTGTTCCACCGGTACGAGGTGGGAGGCGCCCGGTACGACGGCGAGCCGCGCGTCCGGAATGCCGGCGACGAGCGTACGGGCCTCCGCGGGGCCGGTGACCTGGTCGTCGGAGCCGACGAGGACGAGGGTCGGCACCCCGACGTGGGCGAGTTCGGCCCGGACGTCGAACGCGGCGAGGGCCTCGCAGGCGGCGATGTAGCAGCCGGGGTCGGTGGTGCGGACCATCTGCACGGCCCAGTCGGTGATCGCGGGCTGCGCGGCGGCGAACCCGCCGGTGAACCAGCGGTCGGGGGACGTACGGGCGATGGGGTCGAGGCCGTTCGTCCGGACGATCACGCCCCGCTGCCGGAACTCGTCCGGCGTCCCGAACCGGGGCGAGGTCGCGATCAGCGCGAGCGAGGCGATCCGCTCGGGGTGGCGCAGCGCCAGCTCCAGGCCGACCGCACCGCCGAACGCACAGCCCGCGTAGCCGAAGCGCTGCACGCCGAGGCCGTCGAGGGTGGCGAGCAGCCGGGCGGTGACGTCACCGACCGAGCCCGCCGGGTACGCGGGCGCGCCGCCGTGACCCGGCAGGTCGAACCGGAAGACCCGCCACTGCTTGGCCAGCTCGGGGACCTGCCGGTCCCACATGTGCCAGGTCGTGCCGAGCGAGGGCCCCAGGATGAGGACCGGGGCGTCGTCCGGGCCGTCGAGGCGGTACTGGAGGGCGGGGGTCTGCATCTCACTCACCGCTCCACGCTAACCGCCGTTTCCGAGGGCCCGGCCCCTGGGCCCCCAGTCCCCACACCTGGCTGCCGCACATCGACAGCGAACCCTCACAGGGCCTTCACCGAACGGCGCTCTACTGGAAGCCGGGCGCCGGGACGGGGGCCTGGCCCCGGACCCGCACGCCGTAGCGGGTGCGCATGCGGCGCAGTTCCCACAGCCCGACGACGGTCACCGACACCGGGCCGCCCAGCAGCGAGCAGAGCTGCACACCGGGCGGTCCCTGGGCCGGCATCCCGCTGTCGATGAAGTTGAAGATCGCGAACACCCACACGAACACCATCGTCACCACGGGCGGCAGCATCGGATGGACGTGGCCGGTGTTGAAGGCGCTGCGGGCGGAGTAGAGCGAGGCCAGGACGAAGAAGGGAAGGCCCCAGGCCAGCGCGACCAGCCCCACGATGCCCACACAGAACCCCTGCCAGCCGCTCAGGCCGGTCTTGGCCAACAGGGAGATCCCGAAAAGGGTTCCGCCGAGGACGGCCACGGTCGCCACGTACCAGCCCACTGTCTTCAACGGGACCCGGAGCCGGGAGCGCAGGTGGGGCCGCAGGTGCGGGGGCGCGTAGAAGATGAACCCGAGGATGATCAGGGGGCCGCCGACGATCAGCAGGACCGGGGCGACGAGTGCCTGGGCCGCGCTGCCGGCCGCCGCGTCCTGCCAGCCGCCCTTGTCCGTGCCGTAGACGAGGAACAGCAGGACGGTGGCAGCGGCGCCGAGGACGGTGCGGGCCGTCTGCACGCGGTCCACGGTGCGGTCCTGGATGTGATCCTGGCCCGCCTGCACGAAGAGGCGGCTGGCGACGCGGTGCGCGGAGCGGATGACGCCGCCGGTGAGGTAGGGCAGGGAGAAGAACCACAGCCGGCTGCGGCGGCGCGGCGCCCGGCCGCGCGTGGGCACGGGGGCCGGGGGCACGTAGGGGTACGGGTTCTGCGGCGGGTACGGGTTCTGCGGCGCCGCGGGCCCGTGGGGGCCGCCCTGGGGCGGCAGCCCGTAGGGGTTGTTCACCGGTTGCCCGGGCGGCGGGCCCCAGCCCTGGCCGCCTGCGTTGCCGCCAGGATGTCCGGTCTGTCCTCCCGGGCCCGTGCCGGGGCCCCAACCGCCCGTTGCCATGTCCTGTCCCCCGAGGTGCTGCTCTGTCAGTTCGCTGTGTCGCGCCGCGACATCGCGGCAGTTTAGTGGCTCATGTGCCGACTGCCGTCACGCCGTTTGTGGCGACATGGTGCACGAAAGGTGTCAACTCTCCGGCGAGCTCCCGAGTCCGGTCAGGGCACCGACCGGGTCGAGGTCGGGCGTGCCGCGGGGCCACCAGTCGTCGGCGCCGGGGTCGGACTCGTAGGCGTACCACAACCCGTCGCGGCCCAGCCGGAGTTGGACATGTCCGCGGGGGTGGGTGAGGCGGTTGCGCCAGGGGCGGAAGGCCGGGAGGTCGGCGGCGAGGAGGAGCGGGCGGGCCCGGTCGAAGCGGCCGGCCGGCGGGTCCCAGGGTTCTTCCAGTACGGCGAGCCCCTCGAACCCGCCCTGCCGCCAGGCGGCGACCGCGCGCGCCAGATCGGACGGGGTGCGGTCGGCGGCGGAGGCGAGGGAGGCGTACAGCGAGCGGGTGGCGGCGGTGAGGCCGGAACCGGGGCGGGCCGCGGCGAGCCGCACCGCGTCCTGCCACAGCGTCAGCTCGGCGACCGGGTCGCGGCCGGTGGCGAGCAGGGCGTGCGCGCGGGCGGCGGCGTCGGTCGCGAGCTGGTCCAGCGCGAAGGGGTCCGGGCCGCCCGGGGCCGCCGGGTAGACCGGGGGCTGCTGAGGGTGCGGCGGCACGGGCAACGGGGCCGGCAGAGGCGGGAGTTGCCGGGGGGCGAGGGCCTCGGTGGCGCGTACGCCGGGCAGGGGGACCGGGCCCTTCTCCTGGGCGGCGCGAGCCGCGCGCGCGGCGCTCAGCCGGGACAGGGTGTCGAGGAGTTCGCGCTCGCTCCGGCCGCGCAGCAGGAGCAGCACGAAGGGGTCGGCGTCGAGCAGGCGGGCGGTCTGATAGCAAAGCGCGGCGGCATGCTTGCAGGGGTGGCCGCGGTCCGGGCAACTGCAGTGCGGGTCGAGTTCGCCGGGCCCGGGGAGCAGCCGCACCCTGCCCTCGGCGAGCGAATGCGGCATCTCCTTGTCGAGCAACGCGGCGATGTGACCGGGCCGTTCTGCGGCGGCGTCCAGGAACCACTCCCACTCCGCGTCGTCCAGCGTCCGCAGCCGCACCTGGACCCGGTAGGGACGAGGACGGCTCCCCTGCACGTACGCGAGCACCAGCCCGGGGGTCACGGTGATGGCGTCGACATTCCCCTGCTCGGCGTACCCGCGCCCGCGCGCGAGCCGTTTCGCATCCAAGGCGCCCTCCTCCAGCGCCCTCACCCAGGCATTGCCCCACCACGTCTCGGCGAACCCGTGCTCACCGTCCGCGGCACGGGGGCCGAACGCCGGGAAGGTACGCCGGAGTTCACCGTCCCGGCCGGGGGCGGCCATGGAGCGGGGGTGGTGGGGGGCGGGGGCTGTGGTTGTGGTTGTGATGGGCGAGTGCGGCTCGGCGTTGCGGCCGGGGGAAGGAGGAGGCGTCGGGAGGGTCGGCCAGGAGGGGGTGGAGGCGGAGGTGGAGTTGGAGTTGGAGGCGGTGTCAGGCTCGATCTCGGTGTCGGTGTCGGTGCGGGGTGCGGGGCTGGGGGCCGGTGCTGTCGGCGGGGTGGCGCTGTGGGTGGCTGCTGCCCAGTCGGCCGAACTGCCGTGGGCGGCCGTCGAGTCGGCCGAACTACCGTGGTCTGCTTGGCTGTCGCCGCCCTCGCGCCCGGTCGGCTCGTCCTCCTCACGGGGCATGCTGAAGGCGTCACCGATGAGCGCCCGGAGGTCACGGGCCCGCACACCGTCGCCTCGCCCGCCACGCGGGGAGCCGGACGCCACCGGCGCCGACCGCTGTGCCGGGCGCCTGCCCCGAGCGGCCTCGACCGCCTCCTCCTGCTGAGCCCGCCGCGCTTCCTTGCGCGCGGCACGCAGGGCTTCCCGCACACGGTCGGCGGCCCCGTCCGAAGCGGGCCGACGGGCCGTCCCCGCGCCCAAGGCGCTGCCGGGGCCAGCCAGGTCCGGGGCGCCCTCGGCGGGGACGCCTTCGGGCGTCGACTGGTCCGGAGCTGGTTGCCTGTGGCTCCCCGACTGGTCCGGAGCGGGTTCCCCAGGCGTCTCAGACTGGCCCAGGACGGATTCTCGGCGGCTCCCAGACCGGTCCGGAGCCGGTTCCCTGTGGCTCGCAGGCTGGCCCGAGGCGGGTTCTCCGCGGCCCTCAGATTGACCGGGAGCTGGTTCCCTGCGGCTCGCAGAGTGGCCCGAGGCGGATTCTCCCTGACCCCCAGACCGACCCGCCGCGGACTCACCGCGGCCCCCAGACCGACCCGGAGCCGGTTCCCTGCGGCTCGCAGAGTGGCCCGAGGCGGATTCTCCCTGACCCCCAGACCGACCCGCCGCGGACTCACCACGGCCCCCAGACCGACCCGGAGCCGGTTCCCCGTGCCCCCCATACTGCTCAGGGGCCGGTTCCCCGTGTCTCCCAGGCTCGTCATGAGCGGGGTCCTTCTGGTCCCCGGCGGCCTCGCCCGGGACGCCGGTAACCCCCGGCAGGTCGCGCTCAGTTGGGCCGGCCCCTCCCGGCGCACCCCGCCGCTCCTCCCGCGCACGCCGCAACGCCGCCCGCGCCGCGTCGCCCGGCCGGGGCTCCCGGCGCTCCCCCGGCCCCGGTCCGCCGCCCGTGCTCCCCGTCGCCTCGGTCGCCGTTCCGGACGCGTTCCCCGTGGGCTCGGCGGCCGCCCCGGACGCGGTACCCGTCGCCTCGGCGACCGGGCCGGATGCGTTCGCCTCGGTCGCGGAACCGGTGCCCCCCGAGCCCTCCGTCTGCTCCAGGGCCTTCCGCTCCCGTGCCTCCCGCAGCGCGCGCCGCGCCTCGTCCGCCGGGCGTGCGGTCATGAGGTCCTCCGCAGGGAGACCAGGTCCGTCAGTTCGCGGTCCGTCAGCTCTGTGAGGGCCGATTCGCCAGAGCCCAGGATCGCGTCGGCGAGGGCCCGCTTCGCTTCGAGCATCTCGGCGATGCGGTCCTCCACCGTGCCCTCGGTGATGAGGCGGTGGACCTGGACCGGCTGGGTCTGGCCGATGCGGTAGGCGCGGTCGGTGGCCTGTTCCTCGACGGCCGGGTTCCACCAGCGGTCGAAGTGCACGACATGACCCGCTCGGGTGAGGTTGAGGCCGGTGCCCGCGGCCTTCAGGGACAGGACGAGGACCGGGGTCGTGCCGGCCTGGAAGCGGTCCACCATGCGCTCGCGCTCCGGCACCGGGGTGCCTCCGTGCAACAGGTCCACGGGCACCGCGCGGGCGGCGAGGTGGGCGGTGATCAGGCGGGCCATGCCGACGTACTGCGTGAAGACCAGCGCCGAGCCGTCCTCCGCGAGGACGGTGTCCAACAGCTCGTCGAGCAGGGCGAGTTTGCCGGAGCGGAGCACCAGCCGCTCGGCCGCCCCGGCCTCCTCCTTGAGGTACAGCGCCGGGTGGTCGCAGATCTGCTTCAGCGCACCCAGCAGCTTCAGGACCAGGCCTCTGCGGGCGATGCCGTCCGCCGTCTCGATGGCGTACATCGACTCGCGGACCACCGCCTCGTAGAGGGAGGCCTGTTCGCGGGTGAGCGGGACGGGGTGGTCCGTCTCCGTCTTGGGCGGCAGTTCGGGGACGATGCCGGGGTCGGACTTCTTGCGGCGCAGGAGGAAGGGGCGGACCAGGCGCGCCAGCCGTTCCACCGCCTCCGTGTCCTCGCCGTTCTCGACTGCCCGGGCGTGGCGGGCGCGGAAGGACTTCAGAGGGCCGAGGAGCCCGGGGGTCGTCCAGTCGAGCAGGGCCCAGAGTTCGGAGAGGTTGTTCTCGACCGGTGTGCCGGTGAGGGCCACGCGCGCGGGGGACGGGATGGTGCGCAGCGCCTTCGCCGTCGCCGAGTACGGGTTCTTGACGTGCTGGGCCTCGTCCGCGACGACCATGCCCCAGGGCTGCTCGGCCAGCCGCGCGGCCGTCGACCGCATGGTGCCGTAGGTGGTCAGGACGAAACCGCCGTCGAGGTCGTCCAGGGTGCGGTCGGGGCCGTGGAAGCGGCGGACGGGGACGCCGGGCGCGAAACGGGAGATCTCCCGCTGCCAGTTGCCCAGGAGCGAGGCCGGGCAGACCACCAGGGTCGGCTCGCGGCGGGCACGCTTGAGGTGCAGCGCGATCACGGTGATCGTCTTGCCGAGGCCCATGTCGTCGGCGAGGCAGCCGCCGAGGCCCAGGGTGGTCATGAGGTCCAGCCAGGCCAGGCCCCGGAGTTGGTAGTCACGCAGGGTGGCGTGCAGGCCCGGGGGTGGCTCCGCGGGCCGGACTCCCGTCGTCAGGCGGTCGCGCAGGGCGGCCAGCGCGCCGACCGGTACCGCCTCGACCGTCTCTCCGTCGACCTCCGCGCTGCCGGTGAGGGCGACGGAGAGGGCGTCGACCGGGTCGAGCAGGCCCAGTTCGCGTTTGCGGGCCTTGCGGACGAGCGCCGGGTCGACCAGCACCCACTGGTCGCGCAGCCGGACGACGGGCCGGTGCGCCTCGGCGAGCGCGTCCATCTCGGCCTCGGTGAGCGGGTCGCCGCCGAGCGCCAACTGCCAGCGGAACTGGAGGAGTTCCTCGCTCTCGAAGAACCCGGTCCCGTCGGTCGCCGAGCCGGGGGCCGGTCGGACGACGGCGGCGGCGCTGAGGTCCTGCGCCAAGTCGCGGGGCCAGTGCACAGCGACCCCGGCGGCCGCGAGCCGGGTCGCGGCGACGCCGAGGAGTTCGCCCAATTCGTGCTCGGACAGGGCCAGTACGTCGGGGACGTCCTGCTCGGCGAGCCGGTCAAGGGGCGGCCAGACCCGGGCCGCGCGCCGCACGGCGAGGGCCGCGTCCACACGCGCGCGGGGCCCGAACACCGTGTCCGCCTCGCCCGCCCACAGGGCCGCCGCGTCGGCGACGAGGGTGGGGTCGGCGAGGCTGTGCACCTGGACGATCGCGGCACCGGCGCTGCGGACCTGCTCGTCGGCGTCGAACAGGTCGTAGGCCGACAGGTCGAGGCGGAGCGAGATCCGCACGCCCGCGTCCATGCCGGCGGCGACCTCCGCGGCCCAGTCGTGCGCCCCCGGCAGATGCTGGGGGCGGCGGTCGGCGAAGGGCCTGCCGGACGCGAAGGGGGCGGCCGGGGTGCGCGGGAGGGTGTCGGCGACGGCGTCCAGGAAGGCGCGCAGCAGCGCTTCCGGCTCGGGCAGCCGCAGCGGTCCGGAGCCGGGCAGGGGCACCGCATGGCCTTCGTGGGGCAGGGCGGCGGCGATGGCGCGCAGGTGCGCGATGTCGTCGGGGTCGAGGGGGCCGGCCCGCCAGGCGTCATGGCCCGTGGCGGTCAGGCCGGGCAGCAGGCGGCCGCGGGCGGCGAGCCGCAGGGCGTGCAGGGCGGCGGCGCCCCAGCAGGCGGTGGCGGGGTGGGCGGCGGGGTCGCGCCGGGCGCGCGCGAGGAGGGGCAGGGCCTCGGCCAGCGGGAGGGTGAGCGCGGGGGCGGTGCGGCGGCGGACTCCGGCGCCGTGCGGTCGTACGACAGTGAGATCCGTGAGGTCTGTGAGACCCGCGGAAGTCTCCGGCAGCGGGCCGTCCTCGGGGTCCCAGAAGGCCATGCGGCCCTCGCGCGGGAGGGGCGCGGGGAGGAAGACGGCGGCGAGGCGCGCGGAGAGCGGGCGGGTCGCCCGCTCGGCCACCGCCGTGACGGTGTCACTCATACGTCCTGCCACCTCCCCACCCGTGTGTCGGATCAGACGTCTACGACTCTACGGGCGGGGTCTGACAATCGGCTCCGGCGACGGGCCGCACCCGCTGTGCTACGGGACCGTGCGCGAGACGACGTACACCATCGGGTTGGCCGGGTCCGCGGTGTTCACGACGATGTCCTGGGTCGGCGCCGGGTTCTTCTGCTTGTGGACCAGGCCCGCCCAGGGGCCGGGGCCGGCGAAGGTCCAGCCGGTGATCTTCCGGTCGCGGGCGCCGATGGTGATGTCACCCTTCTTGAGATCGTCGCGGCCGACGCCGACGCCCGCGAGGAAGGTGTCCAGGCCCGCGTTGGAGGTCCGGAACTGGACGTAGAGGCGGCTGGTCTTCCAGTTGTTGGTCTCGTAGTAGGCGATCAGGTCCGCGGGGTGCGGGACCGGCACCTGGTACAACCGGCGCTGGACCTTCGAGGGGTACCCGGCGCTGAGGCCGGTCGCCGAGTACTTCTCCTCCTTGTCCTTGCCGCTGTTGCGGCTCTGGTTGGCGGAGATCACCAGGTAGCCGGCCGGGACGCCGATGAGCAGCACGATGATGAGCAGCGTGAGCGCCCGGCGGCGGTTGCGGTGGCGGCGGTCCTCGGTCGGGCGGGGCGGCTCGTCCGGGGAGTGGGCGGCCTGGCGTGGCAGCGAGGCCGTCACAGGGACTCCTGGGTGGTGCGGCGGGCCTCCGTGTACTTCGCGTAGCGCTCGTACCGCTCGACGCGGCGTCGGTTGGCGCGCCGGAAGCGGCGGGCGACCAGCCGCGCCAGGTCCGCGGCGCCGACCATGCCGGCCTCGGGGCCGAGCTGGGCTCGGACTATGCGCGCCTCGGGGCGGTAGCCGCGGCCGGTGAGCTGGCGCTTGAACGCGTCCCGCGCGGGGCCGATCAGCAGCTCGTCGGCGGCCGAGACACCGCCGCCGATCACGAAGCAGGACGGGTCGAGGGCGGCCGCCAGGTTGGCGATGCCGACGCCGAGCCACTGACCGATGTCCTGGAGCAGCTCGATGCACATCGCGTCGCCGTCGCGGGCCAGCTCCGTGATCATCGGGCCGGTGATGTCGCCGATCTGGCCCTTGACGTGCTCGATGATCCCGTACGCCACCGGGGAGTCGGCGGCGGCCAGTTCCTTGGCCTCGCGGACCAGCGCGTTGCCGGAGCTGTACTGCTCCCAGCAGCCGCGGTTGCCGCACGGGCAGCGGTGCCCGCCGGGGACGACCTGCATATGGCCGAACTCGCCGGCGACGCCGTACTTGCCGCGCTTGACCTGGCCGTCCTCCAGGATCGCGCCGCCGATTCCGGTGCCGAGCGTGATCATGACCAGGTGGTCCTCGCCGGCGCCGGCACCGAAGCGCCACTCGGCCCAGGCGGCGGAGTTGGCGTCGTTGTCGACGAGGACGGGCACGGCGAGGCGGCCCGCGAGGCGGTCGCGCAGCGGCTCGTTGCGCCAGGACAGGTGGGGGGCGAACAGGATGCGGTTGCGGTCGGCGTCGACCCAGCCTGCCGCGCCGATGCCGACCGCGTGCACGTCGTGCCGGTCGGAGAGGTCCAGGACCAGCTCGACGATGGTGTCCTCGACGACCTTCGGGCTCTTGGACTTGTCCGGCGTCTCGGTCCGGAGCTTCTCCAGGATGTTGCCGTCGGCGTCGACGACTCCGGCCATCACCTTGGTCCCGCCGATGTCGATGCCCACGGTGGGCACGCGGGGTGCGGTGAGGTGGGAGCGGCGCTCGCGGGTGCCGACCGTGCGCAGGGCCGGGGCGCGGCGGGAGCCGATCGGGGCGCTGAAGTTGCCGTAGGTGCTCATCGGCCTCGATTCTGCCTCACCGCCGGTATGGGTGCCGTACGGGGAAACATCGGGGCGGTTTCGGGCGGCCACTATGTCCTGACATTGCGACCAAGTCGGTTCTGTTCAGGTGACCCGCCCAGGCGATTCCCTACGGTCGCACGAGCAGCTGGAACTCGAAGGAGTAGCGGGTCGGCCGGTAGGTGTGCGTGCCGAACTCGACCGCGCGGCCGGTGTCGTCGAAGGTCACCCGCTGCATGGTGAGCAGCGGGGCGCCCTCCTCCTCGGCGAGCCGCTCGGCCTCGGCGGCGGTGGCGGCGCGGGCGCCGATGGACTGGCGGGCGCTGTGCAGGGTGATCCCGGCGGAGCGCATCAGCCGGTACAGGCCGGTGGACTCCAGCTGGGCGGTGTCCAGGTCGAGCAGGCCCGGCGGGATGAAGTTGCACAGGTACGCCATCGGCTCGCCGTGCGCGAGGCGCAGCCGCTCGACGCGGTGCACGTCGCTGTCCTCGGCCACGCCGAGGGCGGCGGCGACCTCGGCGGAGGCCGGCACGAGGGTGTTGACGATGACCTTGGTCGCCGGGCGCTGCCCGGCCGTCTCCAGGTCGTCGTAGAGGCTGCTGAGCTCCAGCGGGCGCTTGACCTGGCTGTGCACCACCTGCGTGCCGACGCCGCGGCGGCGTACGAGCAGGCCCTTGTCGACGAGCGACTGGATGGCCTGGCGGACGGTCGGCCGGGACAGGCCGAGGCGCGCGGCGAGCTCGATCTCGTTGCCCAGCAGGCTGCCCGGGGTGAGCGTTCCGTGCTCGATCGCGGCCTCCAGCTGCTGGGACAGCTGGAAGTACAACGGCACCGGACTGCTCCGGTCCACACTGAGGTCGAGTGTCACGGTCGGGTCCACATCTGGTTTCGGCACGGGCCGAGCGTAGCTCCGCGGCCGGTTGACGGGAAGTTGTGTAGTCAGATTGTCCAGACATATGCATTGACAGCGGGAGGTCCGCGGCCACACTTTGTTCACATGCGCATCGGGGTCATCGGGACGGGCCGGATCGGCACCATTCACGCGAACACACTCAGCCGGCATCGCGACGTCGGGTCCCTGATCCTCACGGACGCGGACGGCACGCGGGCCCAGGAGCTGGCGCACCGGCTGGGCGAGACGGCCGCGCCCGGCGTGGACGAGATCTTCCAGTGGGGCGTGGACGCGGTGGTGATCACCACGGCGACATCGGCCCACGCCGAACTGATCGGTCGGGCAGCACGCTCGGGGCTCCCGGTCTTCTGCGAGAAGCCGATAGCACTCGACCTGCCCGGCACACTGCACGCCGTCGAGGAGGTGGAGACGGCCGGAACGGTCCTCCAGATGGGCTTCCAGCGCCGCTTCGACGCGGGGTACGCGGGCGCGCGGGAGGCCGTGCGCTCGGGACGGCTCGGGCGGCTGCACACCGTACGGGCGCTCACCTCCGACCAGGCGCCGCCGCCCGCCGCGTGGCTGCCGGTGTCGGGCGGGCTGTACCGGGACACGCTGATCCACGACTTCGACATGCTGCGCTGGGTGACCGGGCGCGAGGTGGTGGACGTGTACGCGGCCGGGTCCGACGCCGGGCCCGCCATGTTCCGCGAGGCGGGCGACGTCGACACGGCCGCGGCCGTCCTCACCCTCGACGACGGCACGCTGGCCACGGCGACGGCGACCCGGCTGAACGGGGCGGGCTACGACGTCCGCATGGAGCTCGCCGGGGAGCTGGACCAGATCGTGGTCGGCCTGGACGACCGCACCCCGATCGCCTCCACCGAGCCGACGGGCCCACCGGCCGCGGACAAGCCGTGGGCAGGGTTCCTGGAGCGGTTCGGACCGGCCTACGAGGCCGAACTGAACGCGTTCGTCGAGGTCGTACGAGGTGAGCGCGCCAACCCCTGTGACGGGCGCGAGGCGTTGCAGGCGCTGCGGGTCGCCGAGGCGTGCGAGGTGTCACGGCGGGAGCGGCGTCCGGTGCGGTTGGCGGAGGTCCTGGGCTGACGGACCCTCGCCAGGGCGCGCCGGGGGTCACCACCGCACCGGCAGACTCCGCATCCCGCGCATCAGCATCCCCGGCAGCCACTCCCCCGGAGGGCCGTGGAGGGCCAGCTCCGGTGCCCGCTCCAGCAGCGTGCGGATCGCCGTACGGCCCTCCAGGCGGGCCAGTGGTGCGCCCAGGCAGTAGTGGATGCCGTGGCCGAAGGCGAGGTGGCCGCGGGTGTCGCGGTGGAGGTCGAAGCGGTCGGGAGCCGGGTAGCGCGCTCCGTCGCGGTCGGCGGCGGTGAGGCCGACCATCACCGCATCGCCCTGCGCTATCCGCGCACCGCCGATCTCCAGGGGCTCGGCGGCATAGCGGAACGTGCCGTTCTCCACCGGGCCCTCCCAGCGCAGCGTCTCCTCGACCGCCGCGTCGATCAGGCTCATGTCGGCGCGCAGTGAGGCGAGTTCGCCGGGGTGGGTGAGGAGGGCGTACACCCCGCTGGTGATGAGGTTGACGGTGGTCTCATGGCCCGCGATCAGCAGGACGAAGGCCATGCCGCGCAGTTCCTCCGGGGAGAGGCGGTCGCCGTCCTCGGCGGTGGTGCGGATGAGGTCGCCGAGGAGGTCGCCGCTCGGCCCGGCGCACCTCTTGTCCTCGATCAGGCCGGTGAGGTACTCGGCGAGCCGGACGAACGCGTCGTACTCGCTCTCGGCGCTGGTGGGGGCGACGGCCTCACCGGAGATCTTGCGGAACTCCGTGCGGTCCAGCTCGGGGACGCCGAGGAGTTCGCAGATGACGGTCAGGGGCAGCGGATAGGCGAGGGACTCCACGAGGTCGGCGCGGCCCTGCGGGAGCATCGCGTCGAGCAGGTCGTCGGTGATCCGCTGGATCCTGGGCCGGAGTTCCTCCACGCGGCGCGTGGTGAAGGCGCGGGAGACCAGGGAGCGCAGCCGGGTGTGCTGGGGCGGGTCGGCGACCAGGAGGTACTTGCCGATCAGCTCCTCGTCGAGGAACGTCACGCCAATCTTGCGGCCGTCCTTGGACAGGCGCGGGTCGGTGAGGGCCGCGCGTGCCTCCTCGTACCCCACGATCAGCCAGGTCTCGTGGTGGGCGTCGGGCACCGGCAGCCGGACCCGGTGCACCGGTCCGCGGGCGCGCAGGCTCGCGTACACCGGATGCGGGTCCGTGCGGAACGCCGGGCCGTACTCCCCCAGGTCGATCACTTCGCTCATCCTGATCCTCTCCCCGTTGCCCCCACAACGCGCGGGGCCACCCGCTAGTGCCCGTCCTCCTCCAGTTCCTCCAGAAGTTCCGCGTCGTACGCGAGGAGGGCGATCTGCACCCGGTTGTTGAGGTCGAGCTTGGCGAGGACGCGGGAGACATGGGTCTTGACGGTGGCGACGCTCATGTAGAGCTCCGCGGCGATCTCGGCGTTGGACAGGCCGCGGCCGACGGCCACCGCCACCTCGCGCTCGCGGTCGTTGAGGGCGCCGATGCGCTCACGCGCGCGCGTACGGCGCGTGTCGGCGGCGGCGCCGGCCGCGTGCTGCATCAACTGCCGGGTGACGGTGGGCGACAGGACGGGGTCGCCGGCCGCGACCCGGCGCACCGCGTCGACGATCTCGGCGGGCGGTGTGTCCTTCAGAACGAAGCCGGCGGCACCCGCGCGCAGCGCGCGCAGCACCTGGTCGTCGGCGTGGAAGGTGGTGAGGAGCACGACCTGCGGGGCGTCGGGGCGGGCGCGCAGCCGCTCGGTGGCGGTCAGGCCGTCCATGGACGGCATCCGGATGTCCATGAGGACGACGTCCGGGCGGCTGCGGTCGACGAGCGCCTCGACATCGCTTCCGTCGGCGGCCTCCCCGACGATCTCGATGCCGTCGGCACCGCCGATCATCAGGGACAGGCCGGCCCGCACCAGCGGATCGTCGTCGACGAGGAGCAGTCTGATCGCGGTCATGGGGCTTACGTAATCACGGTTTCGCGGGGCGCACTTGCCATGCCGTCAGCCGCGCAGCCGCACTCCGTGCCGGGTCTGCAGCCGGTGAACCTCCCACCAGGCCACCGCGCACACCGAGGCCGGGCCGCCGACGAACGCCAGCACCGAGACGAGCGGCGGTCCGGGCGGCGCTCCGCCCGCGGCCAGGCTGATGATCGCGAACTCCCACACCAGGACGCCGGTGAGCAGGGCGGGCAGCGCCGCGTGCACCTCGGCGGAGTTGAATCCGCTGCGGACGGCGGGGCCGGTGGCGAACGCCAGGAAGAACAGGAGCCAGTACAGGGGCACCATGAGCGTGACGGCGAGCCACTCCTGATCGAGCAGCGCGAACACGCCCAAGATCAACGGAATAGCCGTCACCGCGCCGACGTACCACAGGGCGGCCTTGCCCGCGGCGCGCACCCGCTGCCACATGCACGGCCTGGCGTGCGGCGGCGCCCAGTGGTACACCACGGCGATCACCACGGGGGCGCTCAAGAGCAGCAGCGGCGGGGTGACCACCAGCCGCATCAGGTACTGCTCCTCCACCTCGCCGAAGTCCTCCGGCTTGCCGTAGGCGATGAGCAGGACGAGGGTCATGGCGGCCGCGCTCAGGGCCCGCGCCTTCTGAAGGCGTGTCACTTGCGGGTCGTGGTGGAGGCGGTGGGCGCGCGGCGGGAAAAGACGGTGCGCCCTGACGCGGGCCGAGCGGGCGAAGACGTACGCCACCATCAGAAAGGGCACCAGGAACCACGTGCACGGCACCAGCAGGAACAGCCATACGCAGCCATGCATCCGCTGCCGTGCCTGGCGCAGCAGGTCGCGCAGGGGCGGCCATTCGGCGCCTCGCAGTCGTCTCAGCAGGCCTCCCTGCGGGACGTACGGCGGGTAGGGGTTGGGCGTCGGGTACGGATACGGCTGGGGCGGGACGTAGGGCCCGGTGTACGGAGGTGGTGGCGGCGGACCGTACGGGCCAGGGTTCGGCGGTGGTGGGCCGTACGGACCGGGGTTCGGTGGTGGTGGGCCGTACGGGCCAGGGTTCGGTGGTGGCTGATACGGCGGCTGATACGGATTGTTGGGTCCCCCGAAGCTCACGCTGCTGTTCCTTCCCTTGCTCGCGATGCCGCTCCAGTCAACTCGCTTCACGTCTCCGGGTCAGGGGGTTGCGCGGATCCGACCCGCACACGCCCCGTCAACGCCCCGTATGCGCCCTGTCATTGCTGGCAAGATCGCCGTATGCGCACCGTGTACGCCCTGTTCGTGGGCATCGACGATTATCCGGGACGCCACCTGCTGCGGGGCTGTGTCAACGACGCGCGGGAAGCGGAGAGTTGGCTGCGGCGGCAGACCGGGACTCTGACGCCGGTGGTCAAGGCCCTGCACGACAAGGAGGCCTCCAGGGCGGCGGTGCTGGCGGCCGTGGAGCGGCATCTCGGGCAGTGCGGGCCGGGCGACACCGCGCTGTTCTGGTTCAGCGGGCACGGCAGCGAGTACCGCACCGACGATCCGCGCGAGGCGACCGGCTGGGCGCAGGCGCTGGTGTGCCAGGACAGTCTGGGGCCGGGCGGCCGGCCGATGCTCCAGGACAGCGAGCTCGGCGCGCTGCTCGACGGCATCGCGGCGCGCGGCACCCATGTCCTGGCGGTCCTCGACTGCTGCCACGCGGGCGGCGCGACCCGCGACCTCGGCTTCGGACCGCCCGGTGGGACGGCGCGGGGCGTCGACTGGCAGCCCTGGTGGCAGATCCCGGCCAAGCCCCGGGAGACCGGCGGCGCGGGTGCCGAGGCGGCCCGGCATGTGCTGCTCGCGGCCTGCCGTCCGGACGAGCGCGCGCACGAGAACGTCGTCGACGGACGCTACCGCGGCTACTTCAGTCACGCGCTGCTGGGTGCGCTCGACCGGCTGGGACCCGCCGCTGCATACGGCGCGCTGCACGCGCTGGCAGAGGAGGGGGTGCGCGCGAAGACGCTGTTCCAGCATCCCCAGCTGCGCGGCCCGGAGAACGGCGGCTTCCTGTCGGGGGATCCTGTCTCGACCGAGCCGTTCCTGCTGCGGCACACGACATCCGGCTGGGAGGTCAACTGCGGCCGGGCGCACGGGCTGCGGGCGGCCGGCGCGGAGTTCACGCTGCTGGGCGGGCACGCGTCCCGCAAGGTCGTCGTACGCCACGTCCTGCCCGAGTCCTGTCTGGTGGACCCGGACGGCTGGCAACCCGGGCCGCACGACCGGCACTTGGCGCATCCGGTGACACCGACCGCGCTCGCGCTCACGCCCGCCGCCGTGACGCTCGCCGGGGACGCCGGGGCCGTACGGCTGCTGTCGGCGGCCATGGCGCCGGTGCCGGTGCTCGCCCTCGGCGGGGAGGGACTGCCGTTGCGGGTGGACACGGCGGGCGGATGGGCGCGGGTGTCGGGCGGGGCCGGGTATCCGGTGCCCGATCTGCCGTTGCGGACGCGGGCGGACGCGGAGCGGGTCGTCGACTGCCTGGCGCATCTGGCCCGTTGGCATCACATCCTGGAGCTGCACAATCCCGATGTCCTGCTGTCGCCGCTGGTCCGGTTGACCGTCGAGGGCACTTCGGTGGGGCGGGTGGAGCACTCCGCGGACGGTGAGATCGTCTGCCGGTACACCCCGGACGGCCGGGAACCGCAGGTGATGGTCCGCGTCCACAACGTCTCCGACCGCCAACTGTGGTGCGTGCTGCTGGATCTGACGGATCGCTACGCATGCTCCCCGCACCTGTACGAGGGCGAGTTCGTGGCGCCCGGCAAGGCCGGTCTGGCGCGGCGCGGGGAACCGGTGTGGCTGCGGCTGCCGCCGGGGCGCGCGGTGCTGCGGGGAGCCTTCGCGCGGGACTGGCTGAAGGTGATCGTGACCGAGAACGAGCTGAACCTCGCACCGTTCCGGCTGCCCGCCTGGCCCCCCGACACCCCCGCCGCCGGGCCCCGCGAGAGTGAGGCGGGCGGCGCGGGCGGTCTGTTGCGGCTCACTTCGCCGGTGCACAGGCGGGACGCGGGCGGCCCGGCGAACCCCGTGGGCCGCTGGGGGACGGCCCAGGTCGTGGTGCGCACCGTGGTCACCTGAACCCGGTTCACCAGCCCAGGTGGGTGAAGCCGGCCCAGGCGGTCAGGTCGGCTCCGCTGATCTTGCGGACACGGCCCTGGAGTTGGGACGGCATGCCGGGCGGGGCCGTGCGGTGGTCGTCCAGCATCCACAACTGCGCGCTGCGCAGGGCGGGTCCGGGCGCGAGGCCGTCGCGGCTCATGAAGTGGTGGGTCATGTACATCAGCAGGGACGTCGCCTCGTCGGGCACCGGCCACAGGGAGCCGATCACCGAGCGGGCACCGGCCACGAGGAATGCGGTGGACAGGCTGTACGCCTCGTCGTAGCCGCGCCCCGACACGTTGGTGCGGCACGCGGCGAGGACGACCAGCTCCAGCTCCCGAAATCGGCTGTTGCCCTCGGTGAGCTCCTCGGCCGCCAACTCGCCTCCGGACAGGGCGAGATAGGCACTGTGCCGCTCGCCCTGGCGCACCACGCCGTGGCAGGCGAGGTGCAGCAGCCCGCCGCGCTGCCGGCGCAGCCAGTCGGTGACGGCGGCGGGCGTGGCCTCGCCGGGGCCCATGATCTTGCCCTCCGGATGGAAGGCGCGGCCGATGGCCTCGGCCTCCTCGCCCGCGTGGAGGAGGTCGCGGGTGGGGTTGCCGACGATGAGGGCCTGCCGGACCGGGGCGGCGGGCCGGGCGGCCACCTCACACAGCAGCCGGGCCGAGGGAAGGTAGGAGATGTCCGCCTCCTGGCAGGCGTGACGTCCGCGCCGTCCGGGCAGGCGGGCCGCGTGCCAGGGCACGGCACCGAGTTCCGCCATGGGCACCAGGACGACGGAGGGGACCCGGCCGTAGCCGCGCGGGAGGTGCTTGAGCAGCGGCTCCATCACCGCCGTACCGGCCCAGTCGCAGAGCCGCTCCAGGGCGGCCCGGCTCACCTCCGGGCGGGGCGGCGGGGTGGGGGTGGGGTCGGTGGGCGGGCCGCCGGCGTCGCGGCCTGGGGTGCCGGTGGCGCGGTAGGAGGCCAACTCCGGTGCCTCGACGAGGAGTCGGGGCAGGGGTACGGCCCTGGTGCTGCCGTCGGCCGAGACGATGAGCGCCTGCCCTTCGTCGGCGTACCGGCCGAAGACCACCCGGTCCGTCAGGCTCACGCCCTCCGCGCTGCCGGGGACGAGGTAGACGAGGGCGGTCGCCCCCATGGTGCGGAGGGCCGCGCCGATCTCCTCGGGGGACGGCGCGTCCAGCAGCCGCTGCCGCAGGGGGGACGCGGAGAGCACCTGGAGGACCCGGCGGCGCAGTCGGCTGGACGGGCCGGACACGGGTAACTGTCCCGCGAGGGTCAGCCCGCCCTCCGGTTGAGGCGCGACCGCGCCGCCCGCACGGCGCCATTCGTCGGCGAGTGCCGGCTGCCCCGCGGCGGCCAGCAGGTCGGGCACGGTGGTCGCCACCGTCGCGGCGTGCAGGGCGAGTCCGCGTCCGGCGTCGAGGGCGCGGACGGCGTCGGCGTGGGCGCCGTCGGCGATGCACCAGCGGGCCACGTCGAGCGCGTTCTCGCCGGCCCGCCGGGCGGTCTCGGCGGCGTGGGCGGTACCGGACTGGAGGATGCCCTGCCAGGCCGCGGACCGCAGCGCGTCCAGGCCCACGCGCCGGGACTCCTCGTGGTTACGGCGCTTGGCGTGGCGGTCGCATGGATGCAGGTAGTCGCCACGCACCCGGTACGCCATGGCGAGCGCCATCCCGGTGTTCCCCCAGATCGGATGGTCCGGCCCGCCGGTCAGCTTGAGGGTGTGCCGCAGCCAGGAGATGCCCTGGTCCAGGTGGTCGGGGCAGTCGGCGGGCGGTGCGATCGCGTTCATGGCGAGCATGCAGTGGGCCATGCCGAGGGTGCCGGCGTTGCGGAGCCACCGTTCTTCGTCGGGCTCCAGCAGGTCCATGGCCTCCTCGACCAGGGCGAGCGCCTCGATCGTGCCCCGGTGGTCGGCGGCGAGCATGGCGCGCGTCGCCCGGGTGAGACCGACGTCGCCGAGCCGGTCGATCCGCGCGTTCTGCGGGACCGTGACGAGCTGCCGTCGCACCTCGTCCAGAGGGGTCGCGGGCGGGAAGTCCGCCGCCGTGAGGTCCCCGCCGGTGCGGCGGGCGCGGAGGACGGCCAGATTGCTGCGGGCGACGTCGAGGTAGGCCTCCAGGTTGGGCCGGTCCATCTGGTCCGGTGACATGCGCGCCAGGCCGGACTCCATCTCCGCGATCCGCAGGGCGAGTTCGCCCTCGTCCTCACGCCGGGTGGCTTGGTGGGAGCGGTACCCGGCCAGTTGTACGGCCATGGCCAGGCGCTGCTGTTCGTCGAACGCGGGGGAGTCCGCGAGCCGGGCCAGATCATCCACCGCCGAGTCGAAGTCGTCCTCTCCGCCGCCGAGTTGCGCCAGGTGGAGGCGGGCTCCGGCGTGGGACATCTCGACGGCGTCCCGCTGGGGGCTGCCGGGCGGGAGCATGTCGCGGGCCTCCTCCAGGCGGGCCAGCGACGCCTCCAACTCCGCGGGGTCGCCCAGGTGTTGCATCGCCTGCATGCCGCTCACGCCCAGGACGCCGGCCTGCCAGGCCTGTTCCTGCGGCCCGTACTGCCGCGCCTCGTCGAGGAGTTCCCGCTGCCGCCCCGCGTCGGCGACCGGCCGGTCGAACATCAGGTGGGGAAGGATGCTGATGATCTGCCCCGCGCGCAGACCGGACATCGTGGTGCCCCGGGGAAGCGCCTTCCAGTCCTCGTAGAGCATGTCGTACGCCTCGCGTCCTGAGGCACAGCCGAGATGGCCGAGCACCAGGGAGGTGAGCCGGACCATGTCCTGGGCGTCGTTCATCCCTTGGCGCGCGCCCTGTTGGATCTCGTAGAGCAGCGCGTGCAAGTCGTAGGCGTGCTGCGGCACTTCAGTTCATCCGTTCCGGCCGCGACGGCGCGGCCTGGGTCCTGTACGACGCGTGGACGCCGTTGTGCCGACGCCCACTTCCCTCGGTCCCGAAGCCGACGCACGGCGAACTGGTCGGCGGGCTCGCGTATGCGCCCTCAGACTCCACAGCACCAGGGGACATGACCCCGTGATCGCTGTCCCGCCGCATCGGCCACAAGTACCGCACAACGGACCACGCTAGCGGGTTCGAGGGGTGGCGACGGGGTGTTGATGGGACGTCACCTGGTCGTGGGTGGGGCGGAGTTGGGTTGGACTGGGGCTGGTTGAGGCGGGACGCGGGGGCGACTGAGAGGCGGTTTCGGGGAGCGCCGAAAGGCATGTCGGCAGGGCGTCACCAGGTCGTGGCCAGGGCGGAGTCGGGCGGGCGAGGCGGGCCCAGGGGCGCGGGGGCAGAGTCGGCGCGGGGGCGGAGACGGGGCGGGAGCGAAGACGGGGGGCAGGGCAGAGACGGCGCGAGGACCGAAGACGGGGCGTAAGCCGCGGCGGCGGGCGGTGAACACCCGCCCACTCGCACCCCACTCCCCAGAGACCCCAGACACCCCAGCCGCCGCCACCCTCATCCCCCACGCGCCACGCGCCACCCTCCAGCCAACGCCACTCCTCACCCCCACGGCAGCCACGCCCGTACCCCGAACCCCCCGTCCGCCTCCGGGCCGTGTTCCAGTCGGCCGCCGGTCAGGGTCGCGCGTTCCGTCAGGCCGATCAGGCCCTGTCCGGAGCCGGGTACGGGGGTCACCTCGGTGTCGGGTGCCGGGTTGCGGACGGAGACGGTGAGGCCCTCGCCGGGGGCGCCCTCGACCGAGACGGTGACCTCGGTGCCGGGGGCGTGTTTGCGGGCGTTGGTGAGGGCCTCCTGGGCGATGCGGTAGGCGGTGCGGCCGACGGAGGCGGGGACGGTCGCGGGGTCGGTGACGCGGAGGTCGAGGGTGACCTTCATGCCGGCCTCCCGGGACTCGGCGACCAGCGCGTCCAGGGCGGCGAGGGTGGGCTGCGGGCGGCCCGTGTCGTCCTGGTCGCCTGCGCGCAGGACGCCGATGATCTCCCGCAGGTCCTGGAGGGCCTCGTGGGCGCTCTCCCGGATCACGCCGGCCGCCCGGGCGACCTCCTCCTGGGGTGCGTCGGGCCGGAACTCCAGGGCGCCCGCGTGGACGCTGAGCAGGGTCAGCCGGTGGGCGAGGACGTCGTGCATCTCGCGGGCGATGGCCTCGCGGGCCAGCCGCTGCGCCTGCTCGGCGCGGAGCCGGGCCTCGGTCTCGGCGCGTCGGGCGCGGTCCCGCAAGCTCAGCATGAGTTGCCGCTTGGAGCGCACGACCATCCCGCAGGCGATCACCACCACGGTCAGCAGCACGACGATGACGACCGCGGCGAGGTACGGCACGTCGGCGTCGGGCCGCAGCCAGAAGTAGAGCGGGATCAGCGCGAGGTTGATGCCGCCCACCCAGGCCACGTACCGGAAGGGCCGGTGCACGGCGAGGGTGAACAGGGCGATCAGGCAGGCGCCGCCCGCGGTGTCGGAGAGGACTCCCACGGGAACCGTCGCGACGGCGAGCCCGAGCGGCCAGCGGCGGCGCAGCCAGACCGCGCCGCAGGCGACCGCGCCGATCAGCTGGTCGACGTGGGCGAAGCTGTCGGAGACATGGGGGTTGTCGGCGACGGACTCCGCGCCGACAAGGCCGATGACCACGGCCACCGCGAAGCAGCTGAAGTCGACGAGCCAGTCGCGCGCGGTGCGCCGGGGCCGGCGGCCGGCGCGGTCGGCGTCGGGGTCGAGTTCGTTCAGGACGGCCGAGGGCAGCAGCCAGCGCCGGCCCGCGAAGAACTGGGGCATCGCCGTCTGCTTGTCACCGCTCACGATCGACAAATCTACGCACGGAATCCCGGCGGTACCTCCACGCGGACGGCATCGCCTACCAAAGTCGCGGGAGAGGCGACTTTCGGTGCTGCGGGGTCGCGCGGACCGGGTACTTCCGGCGGACATGGCTCGCCCCGCGGCCGATGCCTGTGGCGGCACCGCGGGGCGAGGGTCGTGCCATGAAGGAATTGCTGGAGCTGATCGGTTTTCTCGCCTTGGTGCAGGGCGTCGCCGGCCTCGTGAACGAGTTCACCGACTGGCACTGGGGACTCGTGCAGAAGCTGGGCTTCCTCGACGGCTACGAGCTCTACGCGAGCATCGCCCTCGTGGTGCTGGCGATCGCGCTGTTCGCCGCCGCGGAGAGCCGGAAGTCCGGCTGAAGCCGCCTTCCGGGCCGGCCCCCTCGCGCCGGATCAGCGACAGCCCGTGTGAGGGCGACGTGATGGCACTCGTGCGCACGTTAACTCCGGGAAAACTCATCGGACTTGACGGGAAAATCTCCGGAGTTGTCATTGACATGCCACTGTCTACGCGCGTCATCATGGCCGCATGAGATTCCCCCCACGAATCACCCGCATCGGCGCGGCGGCCGCCGTGCTGTCCGCCCTCCTCGTCGGCGGCGCCGTCGCCTCGGCTTCCCCCGCAGCCGCAGCGGTCGGCAGCATCTGTTACAGCGACCTGCCCTCCCAGGCGTACGACACCCTGGACCTGATCGAGCAGGGCGGCCCCTACCCGTACTCCCAGGACGGCGTCGTCTTCCAGAACCGGGAAGGCGTCCTGCCACGGCAGTCCTCCGGCTACTACCACGAGTACACCGTGATCACGCCGGGTTCCTCCACGCGCGGCGCGCGCCGCATCGTCACCGGCGAGGAGACCCGGGAGGACTACTACACGGCCGACCACTACGCGTCCTTCGATCTGATCAACTACGGCTGCTGAGTCCCCCACGACTCAGCCCGAGGTACAGCGCAACGGGCTGGAGGGCCGGTCCTGCGTTCAACCGGTCCTCCAGCTGTCACCGGCAACTGCCGGCCGCAGAGCTCCTTGCCCCGTGTTCCCCCCACTTCCGCCGTAGGCCGCGGGGCAAGGCAGGCGCTTGCCCCGCGGCCTACGCGGAGCAATGGAGGCCACTGCGCACACGCGACATGTTTCTCACCCGGACGGGCCGACTTCGGAAGTCGACAGCGGATGACGTCCGAGGCGAGACACACGTCAACCGGCGCGCTCGGCGAGCAGGGTGTGCGGGTTGCTTGACTCGTACCAGCCGAGGAACGGGGGACAGACGTCGTAGCCCAGCAGACCGGTACGCGGCTCGGTGGACGCGTTGTGCCCGCCCCCGTGGTAGAGACCGCCGCTGGATCTGGCCGTCCTTGAGGATGGTCACCCCGTCGACCTCGATCGGCTCCGCGGCGAAGCGCGGCAGGGCCGTTTTGACCGGGCCGGAGTAGCGCATCAGCTCGCGCACCGCCCGCACGGTGTTCTCCGGCTGCGTCTTGACCAGCTCCAGCTGGTCGGGGTGGGTCAGGAGGTTGAAGAAGCCGAGCGAGATCGAGTGCCGGACCGTGTCGAGCCCGGTCTGCACCAATACCAGGACCAGGGCGACGAGTTCGACCTCGTCGAGCTTCTCGGTCTCGTCGCTGACCTGGACCAGGTCGGAGATCAGGTCGTCGCCGGGCTGGGCACGGCGCGCGCCTATCAGCCGGATGACGGTGTCGACCATGCCGTGCAGCGCGGGCGGCAGGATCTCCGGGTCGGGGCGGACGAAAGTGGTGAACGCCTCGGACCACTTCAGCCACTGGTCGCGGTACTCGTCGTCGACGCCGAGGAGTTCACAGTGACGGACCCTGGTCAGCGAGAGTTCTCCGGGAGTTGACCCGTGGCCCTGCGCCCCCACGCGGTCCCCACCAGCACCAGCGCACCGCCCGCCAGACCGAGCGCGCCGAGGTGTTCGCCGCCCAGGGCGATGCCCGCGAGGGCGGCCCACAGGGGCTCGGTGCCGAGCAGCAGGCTGACCCGGGACGGGGAGGTGCGGCGGACCGCCCACATCTGCACGAAGAACGCGAAGAGCGTGCAGAACGCGGACAGGAACAGCAGTCCGGCCCACTCCCGCGGCCCGAAGTCCGCGGCTGCCTCCCACGGTGTGGCGTCGGCGCCGGTCGACAGCAGCGCGAACACCGCCACGGCGGCGCCGAGTTGGACAGTGGTCAGGGACAGCGCGTCGGCGCCCTCCACCGCCTTGATGCGGGACATGGCGAGCACGTGGACGGTACGGGCGAGCGCGGCGAGCAGCATGAGCAGGTCGCCGAGGGAGGGCCGGGTGAAGCCGCCGCCCTGGGTGAGCAGGACGACGCCGAGCACGGAGAGGGCGGCGGCGCCGAGGAAGGCCCGCGAGGGGCGGGTGCGGGTCACGGCGGCCTCGGCGAGCGGCGTGAAGATCATGGTCAGGCTGATGATGAGGCCGGCATTGGTCGCCGAGGTGTGGACGACGCCGTACGTCTCCAGCAGGAAGATCCCGCTGAGGATCAGCCCGAGCACCCCGGCACCCCGCCACTGGGCGGCGCTCAGGGCGCGCAGCGCGCGCCGTCCGGCGACGGCCAGGACCGGCAGGACGATCGCGAAGCGCAGCACCAGGACCGCGATCACGGTCCGCGCGGTGGTGATGTCCTTGGCGGCGAGATAGCTCGCGCCCCACACGACCGCCACCAGCAGGACGGGCAGGTCGGTCAGCCAGGTGCGGCGGGGCGCGAGAGCGCCCGGTACGGCGATCGAGGACATCGGTGCGGCTCTCCCGGTCTCCGTCTGGGGTGTGGAGACGTCGGTGGCTCGCACGTGGAGCGATCACCGTACCCGTGCGGCTGACCTGGGGCTAGGCGTTTTCCGGGAGGCCGAACGTGCCGTACTGCGGGCGGCCCGCCTTGTCGTACGTCTGGATGGACACGCCCTTGGAGGTGACGAGCCCACCGCGGTGCTCGAAGGCGGTCGGGAGGCTGCCCTCGGCGAAGAGGCGGCGGCCAGCGCCCAGGACGACCGGGACGGTGATCACGTGGAAGGTGTCGATCAGGTCCAGGTTCAGCAGGGACTGCACGAGGGCTCCGCTGCCGTGGACCTGGAGCTCGCCGTCGGTGCGCTCCTTGAGGGCGGTGACCTCCTTGGCGAGGTCGCCGCCGATCACGGTGGTGTGAGCCCACTCGGGGTCGGCGAGGGTGGTCGAGGGGACGTACTTCGGCAGGGCGTTGAGCCGGTCGGCGATGAGGTTGTCGGGGTCGGTCACCTTCGGCCAGTACCCGGCGAAGATGTCGTAGGTACGACGGCCGAGCAGGAACGCGCCGACCTGGCCGAAGACCTCGGTGACGAAGCGGCCGAAGTCCTCGTCGTCGTACGGGACCATCCAGCCGCCCTGCTCGAAGCCGCCCCTGGGGTCCTCCTCGGGGCCGCCCGGGGCCTGGTAGACGCCGTCGAGGCTGACGAAGATCTGGGAGACGAGCTTGCCCATGGCGGGTGCCTTCTCTCGTGGGTGGGGTCTGTTGTCATCAGCTCAGACCCCACCGGCAGCCGCAACTCATCGGTGGCGCCGCGCGGCCTCAACCCGCGTGCGTGGAGAACAGGCCGCCCGTCGGGCCCTGCTTGTCGCCGCCCTGCGCCTTCTTCAGGGCGTTGGCGAGGCTCTCGATGGTCAGGGACTGGAGGATGACCCGGCCGTTGCCCTCCAGGGTGGCCAGGGAGAGGCCCTCGCCGCCGAAGACGGCGTTCATGAGGCCCTGCCGGTTCAGCCCGCCGACGCGCTGGACGCCGTACTGGATGCCCTCCTCGAAGGCGACGACGCAGCCGGTGTCGACCTCGATGCGGCCGCCGAAGTCGGCCGGGTTGAGGTCGATGAAGTTTCCGGCGCCGGCGATGATCACGGTGCCGCGGCCGGTGAACTTCTCCAGGACGAAGCCCTCGCCGCCGCTGCGGCCGGTCCTGCCGCCCTGGAAGGCGATGCCGAAGTCGACGGTGGACTCGGCGGCGACGAACGCGTCCTTCTCCGCGAACCACGCGCGCGTGCCGTCCAGCTCCAGGGCGCGCATCTCGCCGGGCAGGACGCCCGCGAAGCCGACGGTGCCCTCGCCGCCGGTGGACGTGAAGTACTGGAACGCCAGTGACTCGCCCGCCAGGGCGCGCTGGCCGACCTGCATGGCGGTGCCCATGGCCTGGCGGAGCATGCCGCCCATGCCTCCGGCGCCGCCCTGGGGCTGCTGTCCGCCGGGGTCCGACGGGCCGCTCAGACGGGTCTCCATGGTGACGTTCGTGGTCTTGAACAGGAACTTTCCGGCCTCGCAGTACACGGTCTGGCCGGGTTGGAGGCTGACGACCGCCATCTGCATGGCGTTGCCGACGATTTCTTGCTGAAGGGTCACGGGAGGAGAACGCGGGAGACGGAGGGAAGAGTTCCGGATTGCGGAGGGGGTGCGAGTGCGGTGTCCGTTCGCCGCCAGCACGCGCGCGTGCGCGCCGCTGAGATGGAGGCATGACAACGACTCACGGAACTCTGCACGGCAAGGTCGCCCTCGTCACCGGTGGCAGCCGCGGGATCGGGGCGGCCACGGTGCTCCGGCTCGCGCGGGAGGGCGCGGACGTGGCGCTGACGTACGCGAACGGCAAGGAGGCGGCCGAGGACGTCGTACGGCGTGTCGAGGCGCTGGGGCGGCGTGCGGTCGCCCTGCGGGCGGACTCGGCGGACCCCGAGGAGGCGGCGGGGGCGGTGACGGGGGCGGCGGAGGCGCTCGGCGGTCGCCTGGACGTGCTGGTGAACAACGTGGGCGTGGGGGTGCTGGCTCCGCTGGAAGGGCTGTCGCTCGCCGACGTGGACCGGGTGCTGGCCGTGAATGTGCGCGGGGTGTTCCTGGCCTCGCAGGCGGCGGCAGCGGTGATGGCGGCCGGCGGCCGGATCATCACCATCGGCACGTGCATGACCCAGCGGGTGCCCGGGCCCGGCGGCACGCTCTACGCGACGAGCAAGTCGGCGCTGGTCGGGCTGACGAAGGCGCTGGCCAGGGAGCTGGGCGGGCGGGGGATCACGGCGAACGTCGTGCACCCCGGGCCGACGGACACCGACATGAACCCGGCGGACGGACCATATGCGGCGGGGCAGGCGGCAATGACGGCGTTGGGGCGCTTCGGGACGGCGGACGAGGTCGCGTCGACGGTGGCGTACCTGGCGACCGCCGACTACGTGACGGGGGCCGAGTTCGCGGTGGACGGGGGCCACGCGGCCTGAGCGTCAACGGGGCGGGCCGGGGTGCTCCGGCTCGGCCCGTTCCGCCTGGAGGCGCCGCTGTTCCTCGTCGTCCGCGGCTGTGGCGGTGCGGTGCGCGTCGGCGAACCCGAGGACCAGGGCGAGCAGTTCGTCGCGGGCGGCGAGGCCTTCGGCGCCGGGGCGGGTGAGGGCTTCACGCAGGGCCGTCCGCAGGGTGGCCCGGAGATGGGGCCACGGCCCGGTGACGGGGCGGCTGTACTCGGCGAGGTGGCGGGCGAGGTGGTCCAGGGCTCGTACGGCGTCCTCGTCGAGCGTCGGCCGGTAGCGGTCGGACTCGCCGAACAGGTGCCAGAGGGAGCCGGCGTGGGAGGCCGACAGCAGCACCGTCGTCGGGTCCGCCTCGTCGAGCGCGGTCCTGAGCGCGTCGACCGGGCCGCGGTCCCAGTCGCTGAGGACGTCCCGCAGTCCCTCGACGGCCCGCCGGATCTCTCCGACCTCGGTCGGCCGCAGCTCCAGTGCCACGGTCCCCGCTTCCCGGTCCAGGGCACCGCGCGGCACGGGTGACCGATCCTGGCTCCAGCCCGCCACGGCGAACTCCGCGCCGTCGTGCGGCCGACCGTCCGAAGAGGGCTCATTGCGCTCGTAGCCGTACCGGCGGAGCTCCCGGTCGATCTCGGCCCACCTGAGGCCACGGACAAGCCCGGTCGCCAGTTCGACCGAGAACTCGGTCCGCGGGCCGTCCTTGGTGAGGATGCGCACGGTCAGGCGCCCGTCCTCCAGCCGCGCCCGGCCGAAGACCCGTGCCTCCAACGTCATGCCGTGCCTCCTCAGGCCAGTGTGCTGTGCACCCGGTGCAGATAGCTGAAGTCGTGTTCGTCCCGGGCCCTGCTGATCGGGCGGATCTCGCGCGTGGCCACGTTGAGGGCGTACCCGCCGATGGTTCCCAGGAGCCAGCCCAGATCCGGCAGCAGCAATGCCCCGCCGGCCGCGGCGGCGAGCGCCACGGACACCGTGACCGAGCGATGCACCCAGGCCGTCCGGGTGCCGCGGCCGGCGGCCCGGTAGTCCTCCAGCGCCTGGGAGAGTTCATGTCTGAGCTGGGAGAACACATCCGCGGGATGCTCGTAGTCGCGGCGCAGATCGCCCAGGAGCCGGTGCACGGCACGCATCAGGCGCAGCCGTTCGTCCGCGTATCTGTCCCGGAAGGCGAGGACGTCGACGATCGGGGTGCCGGGGGCGGGCACCGGCAGCAGCCGCCCGAGTTCCACCTCCCAGGCGAGGGCACCGGTCGGTGATGCCGGACGCACGCTGTTGCGGTACGCCGTCTCGTTCTCGGTGTACGGGAAGAAGGCCACGTCCGGGTGGTGGGCGAACTCACGGGCCAGGACGCCGATGATCAGTGACTGGACCTCCCTGGAGACACTGAGGGCCTCCCATCCGTCCGGTACCGCGAGTCCCAGCTCCTCGAGCAGCTGTTCCAGCGGGTAGCTGAGCTTCGACCGGTAGATGACGGCCTCGGGCGGTGTGGTGGGCCGGGGCGGGTCGCTGCGCTCGGCGAGGCGCCGCAGCTCCTCGCGCAGGAGGGACGAGGCGTGACCGCCGTGCCAGGGGGGTCCCGTCCCGTCGAACAGCCCGAGCACGTTCAAGGTGTCGGAGGTGAAGGCGAGCGGCCGGTACAGCTCCCGCTCCTCCAGGCGCCTGAGCTCCTCCCCCACCACGGCGTCGTACACCTGCGGGTCGCGCGGTACGACCGACGCGATCCCGTCCCAGTACAGCAGCGCCTGATGAAGCACCTCGGTGGGCGGGTTGATCGTCGGGTAGTACAGCAGCACGCCCATCGGATCCCCCTGGCACCTCGACGCCGACGGGATCAACGATAGCGAGGCGCACCGGAGTTGGTCCTCCGGTGCGCCTCACGGGATCAAGGGCCCGGCCTAGCCGCCCAGTTCCTGGTGGCGTGCCGTCAGCGCTGCCGCGCCGGCGTCCGTCAGGGACCCGAACAACCGCAGCCGTGAGATGCCGCCGTCCGGGAAGATGTCCACGCGCGCGTGCGTGCCGATCGCCGGGGTCGGGAGGACGAAGCGGTGGTTGGTGTCGGGCTGGAGGCGAGTGCGCGGGAGGATCTCCTGCCAGTCGCCGTCCTCGCCGTCCTGGACCGACACCGACGCCCAGCCCGCGCTGTTGCCCTTCAGATACGCGGTGTCGATCTCGATCGCGCGGATCTGGGACTGGGCCACCAGCCGGTACCGGATCCAGTCGTTGCCCTGGTCGCGGCGGCGCCGCGTCTCCCAGCCGTCGTCCATCTTGCGGGAGCGCCCCGGCTGGATGGTGTTGGAGGCCGGCGAGTAGAAGAGGTTCGAGGCGTCCTCGGCCCGGCCGCCGTTCTCCAGGGCGACCACGTCGAAGGTGCCGAGGACCGACAGCCACTCGGGGTCGGGGACGACCTCGCCGTACACGCGCAGACGCGCGATGCCGCCGTCCGGGTGCTGGTTGACCCGGAGGTGCGTGAAGCGCTGCTCGACCGCCACCTCGAAGCCGTTGGCCGCATGGCCGCCCACCGGGGTGCGCGGGACCAGCGTCGTCCACTTCACGTCGTCGCCCAGCAGCTCCTCCGGTGCGGGCGAACCCGCCACCGACGTGCCCTCGACCGACACCGCCTGCGGGTAGTTGCCGCGGAAGTGGGCCGTGTCGACGACGATCCCGCGGATCACGCCGGGCGCGCCGAGGCGGACCAGCGCCCAGTCGTGGTCCTCTGCGGTCGGCCACGGGTGGTCGGCGGACGCGCCACGGCGGCGCCGTGTCTCCCAGCCGTCCATGATCTTGCCCTTGTGCCCGAAGTGCTCGGGGTCGAACTCGGCGCGCTCGGGCAGGAGCAGGTTCTCGCGCTGGGCGAAGAACTCGTCGTTGGCGGCGATGACTCCGGCGCCGAGCTGCCGGGCGGCGAGGTCGGCGTACTGGGTGAAGGGGAAGTCGGCGGTGCGGTAGTCGGCGTACGGGTCACCGCCGCCGTACGGGTTCGCGTCGCCGGTGAAACTCGGAATCGCCGTCACGAAGAATGCCTTTCTGAAGAGTCGGCCGCTGCGGGTGCGGTGGTGAAAGTCAGGGCTGTGGTGGTGAAAGTCAGGGGGTGCGGGTGAGGAGTTGCCCCTTCGGCTCCGTGAACTCGCCGTCCGCCACGATGCGTTCGCCGCGCAGCCAGGTCGACTTCACGACGCCGTACAGGGTCTTGCCCGCGTACGCCGTCACGCGGTTGCGGTGCTGGAGTTCCGCCGGGTCGACGGTGAACGTCTCGTCGGGTGCGAGGATCGCGAAGTCGGCGTCGCGGCCGGCCTCGATGGCGCCCTTCTGGTCCAGGCCGACCAGTTCCGAGGTGCGCGTGGACATCCAGCGGACGACGTCCTCCAGCCCGTGGCCGCGCTTGCGGGCCTCCGTCCAGACCGCCGCCAGGCTCAGCTGGAGGCCCGAGATGCCGCCCCACGCCGTCGCGAAGTCGTCGGTCTTCAGGTCGGCCGTGGACGGGGAGTGGTCCGTGACGACGCAGTCGATGGTGCCGTCGGCCAGCGCCTGCCAGAGCAGGTCCTGGTTGGCGGACTCACGGATGGGCGGGCAGCACTTGAACTCGCTGGCGCCGTCCGGGACTTCCTCGGCCGTCAACGTCAGATAATGGGGGCAGGTCTCGACCGTGATGCGGACGCCTTCGGCCTTGGCAGCGGCGACGATCGGGAGGGCATCGCTCGACGACAGGTGCAGGACGTGCACACGCGCGTCCAACCGCTTGGCCTGGGCGATGAGTTGGGCGATCGCGGTGTCCTCGGCGTCGCGCGGGCGGGAGGCCAGGAAGTCGGCGTACTTGGGGCCGCCCTGCTGCGGGGCCGCCTCCAGGTGGTGCGGGTCCTCGGCGTGCACGATCAGCAGGCCGCCGAAGGAGGCGATCTCGGCGAGGGACTGGGCGAGCCGGTCCTGGTCCAGGTGCGGGAACTCGTCGACGCCGGACGGCGACAGGAACGCCTTGAAGCCGAAGACGCCGGCCTCGTGCAGCGGGCGCAGGTCCTTGACGTTGTCCGGCAGGGCGCCGCCCCAGAAGCCGACGTCGATGTGGGCCTTGTCGGCGGCGACGTCCTTCTTGATACGGAGGTGATCGACCGTGGTGGTCGGCGGGAGGGAGTTGAGGGGCATGTCGACGAGGGTCGTGATGCCGCCGGCCGCCGCCGCGCGCGTGGCGGTCCAGAAGCCCTCCCACTCGGTGCGGCCGGGGTCGTTGACGTGCACGTGGGTGTCGACCAGGCCGGGCAGGACGACGTGGTCGCCGACGTCCTCCAGGCGGGCGCCGGCGGGTACTTCGGCGTCGTACGGGAGTACGGCCGTGATCTTGCCGGCGGCGACCGCGACCGAGGCGGCGCGCGTCCCTTCCGGAGTGATGACGCGCGTCGAGCGCAGCACCAGTTCAGCGTCGGACACCCGAACCCCTCTCTGACACCGGTTTACTTCCGCGACACCGGCTTTACTTCCGCGTAACGGAATTCAACTTTCTGTTGAAGGAGTCTTCACTCCCGTTCTCGCGCCGTCAAGGGCACACTTCCCCACAGCACCCTCGGCGCCCACACTCTGGACGTTTCCATAAAGCGGAATTAGAATTCCGACAGGCAGAACGTAGCTACGCACAACCGGGGAGTCAACCGACTGCCGGGTAGGCTTCTGCCCTTCCTGCCAGGTCCCGAAAGGAACGCGCCGTGCCGACGTCCAGCGCCAGCACCACCGACTCCGCCAAGTCCGCCGGTGGCGGGGTCCAGTCCCTCGAGCGCGCCTTCGATCTGCTGGAGCGGATGGCGGACGCGGGCGGCGAGGTCGGCCTCAGCGAACTCTCCGCGACCAGCGGGCTGCCGCTGCCCACCATTCACCGCCTCATGCGCACGCTCGTGGCCTGCGGATACGTCCGCCAGCAGGCCAACCGCCGCTATGCGCTCGGCCCCCGCCTGATCCGCCTCGGCGAGTCCGCCTCCCGGCTGCTCGGCACCTGGGCCCGCCCCTACCTCGCCCGCCTCGTCGAGGAGACCGGCGAGACGGCGAACATGGCCCTGCTCGACGGCGACGAGATCGTCTACGTCGCCCAGGTGCCGTCCAAGCACTCGATGCGCATGTTCACCGAGGTCGGCCGCCGCGTCCTGCCGCACTCCACCGGCGTCGGCAAGGCCCTCCTCGCCGACGTCCCCGACGCCGAGGTGCGCGCGCTGCTCTCCCGTACCGGCATGCCGGCCGCGACGGAGAAGACGATCACCACGCCGGACGGCTTCCTCGCGGCGCTGGCCGACGTACGGCAGCTCGGGTACGCGATCGACGACAACGAACAGGAGATCGGCGTCCGCTGCCTCGCGGTGTCGGTACCCAACTCCCCCACGGCCGCGGCCATTTCCATCTCCGGTCCCGCGGGGCGGGTCACCGAGTCGGCGACGGACAAGATCGTGCCGGTGCTCCAGCAGGTGGCGACGGAACTCTCGGAGGCCCTGGCCAGCCAGAGCCCCGCGTGACATCGACCGCGAACCGGGGCTGCTGAACCGAAGTCGCGCGTCAGCCCCGCCCCGGCCCCCCGAACAGCTCCACCGCGTCCCGCACCTCCGACAACCCCCGCGACAGCGCGCTGACCGAGCCGATCGCTCCCGCGATCAGCAGCAGGGAGCGGCGCAGGCGGGGGATCTCCGGGGTGCCGTCGATCGTCATCGCGGCCAGTGCCGCCAGCTCGTCCTCGGCGATCGCGCGGTCGGGGAACTCGGCCGGGTGCGCGGCGAGTTCGCGGCGCAGTCGGGACACCGCGGTGCGCAGTCCCGCCACTCTCGGATCGTCCTCGTCGCTGCCGGTCACCGGCCTCTGCCCCAAGCTCCGCAACACAGCTCTCCCCCCGGGCGCACCCCGTCGTGCGCCCCACCTCGTGATCCCGCCCGAAACAGCCCCGTGGCGCTGGTCGGGCACCGGGGGACGCGGGTCAGTAAACGCCACCCCGGGCGCGCCGCGCCACTGCGCGGACCGAAATTCAGCCCTTCGAAACCGGCCACTTCCCCGGGCGTCAGGTATGCAGGACGCATGACGGAGAACGAGGACCAGGTGGCCGGGCTGCTGCTGGCCGCGGGCGGCGGGCGGCGGCTCGGCGGGCGGCCCAAGGCACTGTTGGATCATCGCGGCAGGCCACTGGTGGAACACGCGGTGAGCGCCCTGCGCGCGGCGGGCTGCACGCGCGTGCACGTGGTCCTGGGGGCCGCCGCCGACGACGTACGGCGGCGGGCCGATCTGGACGGGTGCGTGCTCGTCGAGAACCCGGAATGGGCCGGCGGCATGGGGTCCTCGCTTCGAGCCGGTCTCGAGTCGCTCTCCGGCACGGGTGCGCGGGCGGCGCTGGTGTCGCTCGTCGACCAGCCCGGTATCGGCGCGGAGGCGTTCGCGCGGGTGCGCGCCGCGTACACCGGCGAGACGGCGCTCGTCTCGGCCGCCTACGACGGCGTACGCGGGCATCCGGTGCTGTTCGGGTCCGCGCACTGGGCGGGGATCGCCGCGACTGCCACCGGGGACCGAGGGGCACGTGCGTATCTGAAGGAACACGCCGCACAGGTGTCCCTCGTCGAGTGCGGTGACATCGCCCGGCCCTACGACATCGACACCGTCGCGGATCTGCACCACCTTGAGTGAACGGGGTGGCACCGAGCGCCACGTTGCCTCGACTCGGAGAATCTCGATATCAACAAACCATTGAACTTCCACGATGAGGAAACTAGTATCCACTGTTCAGAAGCGCCCTGCGGCTCCAGGGGCGTTCCTCGCCGTACCCGGTTCGACTGGCACCCGGTGCCACGCTCGCTGAAGGAAGTGACAGCTCATGTCCGCACCAGCGCCGTCCCCGCTGGCCATCGTCGACGCCGAGCCCCTGCCCCGGCAGGAGGAGGTCCTCACCGACGCGGCCCTCGCCTTCGTGGCCGAGCTGCACCGCCGGTTCACGCCCCGGCGTGACGAACTCCTCGCCCGCCGGGCCGAGCGCCGCGCCGAGATCGCCCGCACCTCCACGCTCGACTTCCTCCCGGAGACGGCCGCGATCCGCGCGGACGACTCCTGGAAGGTCGCCCCCTCCCCCGCCGCCCTGAACGACCGCCGCGTCGAGATCACCGGCCCCACCGACCGCAAGATGACCATCAACGCCCTCAACTCGGGCGCCAAGGTCTGGCTCGCGGACTTCGAGGACGCCTCGGCGCCGACCTGGGAGAACGTGATCCTCGGCCAGGTCAACCTCGCCGACGCCTACACCCGGAACATCGACTTCACGGATGAGAGGTCCGGCAAGTCGTACGCCCTGCGCCCGAACGAGGAGCTGGCGACGGTCGTCATGCGCCCGCGTGGCTGGCACCTCGACGAGCGCCACCTCGTCGACGCCGACGGCAGCCAGGTTCCCGGCGCCTTCGTCGACTTCGGCCTCTACTTCTTCCACAACGCGCAGCGGCTGCTCGACCTCGGCAAGGGCCCTTACTTCTACCTCCCGAAGACCGAGTCGCACCTCGAAGCCCGGCTGTGGAACGACGTGTTCGTCTTCGCGCAGGACTACGTCGGCATCCCGCAGGGCACCATCCGCGCCACCGTCCTCATCGAGACGATCACGGCGGCGTACGAGATGGAGGAGATCCTCTACGAACTCCGCGACCACGCCTCCGGGTTGAACGCAGGCCGCTGGGACTATCTCTTCTCCATCGTCAAGAACTTCCGTGACGGCGGCGCCAAGTTCGTCCTCCCGGACCGCAATCTGGTCACGATGACGGCCCCGTTCATGCGCGCGTACACCGAACTCCTCGTCCGCACCTGCCACAAGCGCGGCGCGCACGCGATCGGCGGCATGGCGGCGTTCATCCCGTCCCGCCGGGACGCCGAGGTCAACAAGGTGGCCTTCGAGAAGGTCCGCGCCGACAAGGACCGTGAGGCCGCCGACGGCTTCGACGGCTCCTGGGTCGCCCACCCCGACCTGGTGCCGATCGCCATGGAGTCCTTCGACAAGGTCCTCGGCGACAAGCCCAACCAGAAGGACCGGCTGCGCGAGGACGTCCACGTCGAGGCCGCCGACCTGATCGCGATCGACTCGCTGGATGCCAAGCCGTCGTACAACGGCCTGGTCAACGCCGTCCAGGTCGGCATCCGTTACATCGAGGCCTGGCTGCGCGGGCTCGGCGCGGTCGCCATCTTCAACCTCATGGAGGACGCGGCGACCGCCGAGATCTCCCGCTCGCAGATCTGGCAGTGGATCAACGCCGGTGTCGAGTTCGAGAACGGTGAACTCGCCACGCCCGAGCTCGCCCGCAAGGTCGCGGCCGAGGAACTCGCCACCATCCGGGCCGAGTTGGGCGAGGAGTCCTTCGCGGCCGGCCACTGGCAGCAGGCCCACGACCTGCTGCTCGAAGTGTCGCTCGACGACGACTACGCGGACTTCCTCACCCTGCCCGCGTACGAGCAGCTCAAGGGCTGACCTACTCCGCAGACGCCTTGTCCGAGTGGCCCAGGGACTTTCCCGGGGCCACTCGGTCGCGTACGGCCTGCTTCACGGCCGTCGGCTCCGGGAAGCCCTGCTCGCGCCGGTCCCAGACCACCTCGCCGTCGACCCGGACGACGAAGACGCCGCCGGTGCCGGGCTTGAGGGACAGCTCGCCCAGTTCCTGCTCGAAGGTGGTGAGCAGCTCCTGCGCCAGCCAGGCCGCGCGGGGCAGCCAGCGGCACTGGGTGCAGTACTCGATCTGCACGACGGGACTCACGGGGCTCGCGGGGCTCATCCGAGGTGCACCGACCAATCCTGTTCCGCCGCGGGCTTGCCGTGCAGATCGGGGACCTGCTTGAGCCACGCGGGACGTCCTCGCTGGTTCTTCGCCGCGCGGAGCGCCTCCTCGGCGGCGAGTTCCTCCCGGGTGGGGAAATCCATGGGCAGCCACTCCGCCGACGCCTGTACGCGCGCGTGGAGGTACGCCACGTACGCCTCGCGTGCCTCGTCGGGGGTGGCGTGGTCCGTGAGCCAGGCGTCGGGGACGGCCGCGGTGACCTCGCGCAGCAGGTCGAGGGTCACCTTGGGGGCCAGTTCCGTGTCGGCGGCCCGGACGTCGGGGGCGTAGTGGCCGAGCGCGTGGTGGCGGAAGTCGTACCGCTTGGCGGGGTCCGTGCCGTCCCAGCGGTGGTGGAAGACGAGCGCCGCGCCGTGGTCGATCAGCCACAGGCGCGGCGGCGCGACGCCGAGCGTGGGCCACACCATGAGGTTCGAGCTGTGCACCGTACGGTCCACGTTGACGGTCAGCGCGTCGAGCCAGACGATCCGGCCCGCCTCCAGCGGGTCGACCGGGAAGCTCTTGGCGACCTCCGGGGTGAAGTCCCGGGCGCCCGGCAGATAGTCCATGCCAAGGTTGATCCCCGCGCTGGCACTGTGCAGCTCGCGCACCTCCTGGTGGGGCTCGCTGTCCGCGATCGCCGGGTCGAAGTGCACCAGGACCAGTTCGGGGAAGCGCAGCCCGAGCGCGCGGGCCAGCTCGCCGACGATCACCTCGGCGACCAGCGCCTTGCGGCCCTGCGCGGAGCCGGTGAACTTCACGACGTAGGTCCCCAGGTCGTCGGCCTCGACGACCCCGGGCACGGAGCCGCCGGACCGCAGCGGGGTCACGTATCGAACAGCAGTCACTTCGCGCAGCACACCCCCCAGGGTATGCCAGGCCTCACGGTGCCAGGGGGTTGGGCAGCGGCAGGTAGCGGGCGTCCGCGCCGTCCGCCTCCGTCCAGCGCAGCAGCAGGTTGGTCTTGCCGGGGAGCGTGGGCGAGGTGAGCAGGGTCGTGATCTCGGGGAGGTCGTGGCGGGCCAGTTCCCGGCGTAGGGCGGGCCACGGGTCCAGACCGGGCCGGCGTTCGGCGAGGGCGGCCGCGACCTCGCACAGGTGGTTCACGACGAGCGTGTACACCAGCCGCTCCCACCCGGCCGCCCGCCCCACGTCCGTGAGCAGCTTCACGCCCTCCGCGTCCCGGAACAGCGCCTGCACGGGCATGCCGTCCTCGTCCACGGCGACCAGCGTGTTCTGGAGGTGCGCTTCGAGTACGACGCCGTGGTCGGCGAAGGCCGCGAGGGCGGGCGGTACGACGGCTCGCAGATACGCCTCCCACCAGGCCGCGCCGCCGGTGGGGGCGCCCTCGAAGCCCTCCACCAGCCCGGCGGCGAGCAGCGGGGTCGTACCGGGGCGGAGGTGCCCCTGGAAGCCGTCGCGGACCAGGACGGCCAGTTCCTCGAAGGCGAAGTCGGCGGTGCGGTAGCCGCGGTCGGAGAGCCAGGCCGCGGGGCCGGCCGCGAAGGCGCGGGACGCGGCCGTGTCGGTCCGCCGGAGTTTGGCCAGGTCGTGACGCCACAGGCGCCGGATGTCGTTGGTGATGCGCACGTCCAGGCTGAACTTCAGGAAGAGGTCGCGCTCAGGGGCGTACAGGGTGCGGATCGCGGCCGTGGGCCAGGTGTCGAAGCCGGTCGCGCCCAGCCGGATCAGCCGGCCGTCGGCGAAGGCGTCCGCGAGGTCCACGAGGTCGAGCTGCCAAGGATGCGCGGGCAGCAGACGGTAGCCGGGCGGGGCCTCGCCGAGAGCGTCCAGGGCGGAGGTGTCGCCCTCCTCGACGACCGTGTCCTCGCGCACACCGAGCAGCGTCACCGGGAAGCGGGCGTGCGCCTCGGGCGCGTAGGGCAGCCAGGCCGCGACGGGGCCGCCGCCGCGCGCCTTGGGGGCCGGGTGGTGCGGGTGGCCGGTGATCAGGGCCTGCTCGGAGCGCAGATACGGGTCCGTCGGCGCCGTAGCACGCGCGCGTGTCGCCAGGATCGCGGCCACGGCGTCCCGGCTGTCGATCATCTCGGCGGGAAGCTCGTGGTTGGACAGGCCGGTGTGGAGGGTCAGCTCCTCGGCGACGAGCTTGACGAGTTCGGTGTGGCCGACGCGCCGCCAGCCGCCGCCGGTGGACACCTCGGGTTCGGCCGGTCGCCGCTCGCCACGCACCCGCAGCAGCCGGCCGCTCGGCAATCCGTGGACGCGCCACTCGCCGGAGCCCGGCAGCACCTCGCCGACCTCCCGCAGCAGGCAGTTCAGCAGCGGCGCGGCAGCATAGGCATCGGCGGCGGCCGGGGAGATGAGGTCCACGCGTTTCACTCGTTCTCTACATGCGGGCGGAGACGATCAGTATCTCTGGCGCCGGCCGCCCGCCGTGCCACCTATGTGTACCCGAGGAGCTCACCCGTGCACCGTTCCCCCACCGCCGAGGCCGAGGTCGCCCAGGAGCTGGCCGAAGCGCGCCCCGACCTGGTGTCGCGGTACGCGGCCGAGCTGCCGGGCGCCCGGGCGGCCGTACTGACCCGGCTGTGGCGGGCGCTGGCGTACGAACCGCTGCCCTGGGTCACCGGTCGCGCCACCGACGGCGACCGTCTCACCCTGCGCCTGCGGGACGGGCGGCGGCTGGAGGGCCCGGCGGCCGACCCGTACGCGACCGCCGCGTACGTCTCCGTCGTACGGCTCGACGGCACGGCCTACGACGATCCCGCGCGGCTCATGACCGGTCTCGGCGTGCCGCACGCCGGCGGTCTGGCGGCCGAACTCGGCCACAGCGTGGCGTCGATGGCGCTGTCGCGGGCCGGACAGCCGACGGCCGACCCGAACGAGTGGCCCGCGACCGACTGGGAGTGGGAGCAGCGGGTCGTGGACGGGCATCCGTTCCACCCCAACTGCCGTTCGCGGCCCGGGTTCTCGGTGCCGGAACAGCTGGCGTACGGGCCCGAGCACCGGCCGCTGGTCGGGCTGCGGCTGATGCCGGTGCGGGCGGACGAGTGTCTGGTGACCGGGGACTGGCCGGCCGGGATGCGGGACGGGGAGCGGCTGTTGATCCCGGTGCATCCGTGGCAGGCGGCGCATGTGCTGAAGCGGGCGGGCGACGAGGGGCCGGCCGCGCAGCCGCTGATGTCCCTGCGCACGCTGGCCCTGACCGGTGAAGGGCCGCATGTGAAGACCGCGTTGAGCGCTCGGCTGACGTCGTCGGTGCGGGACATCTCGGTGTACTCGATCGGCATGTCGGCGACGTTGTCGGCCTTCGCGGAGTCGCTGGCGGTCCGCACGGACGGCCTGCTGCACTTCACCCGCACCCTGGGCGCGGCCACCGCCGACTCCCCCGACCTGGCCGCCGTACTGCGCGAGTCGCCGCAGCTGTACGCGGGGAGCGGGGAGCGGGTCGTGCCGGTGGCCGCGCTGGCCGGCACCGACCTGCCCTCGCGGCCCTCGTGGCTCGCGGAGTTCACCAGGCTGGCGCTCACCGTCGGGCTGCGGCTGCTGGACCACGGGGTGGCCCTGGAGGCGCACGGCCAGAACCTCCTGGTCGTGCTGTCGGCGACGGGTGCGCCGCTGCGGCTCGTCTACCGCGACCTGGCCGACATCCGCGTCAGCCCGGCCCGGCTGGCCCGACACGGCATCGCCGTACCGGAGTTGAGCGGCCGGGTCGTCACCGACGACGAAACGGCCCTGCGGCGCAAGCTGTTCGGGGCGCTGGTGGCGGGGGCGCTGGCGGGGACGGCGGGGTCGGCGGCGGCGTTGGGCCGCGCGCTGGAGACGGTCGTACGGGATCTTCCGGACACCCCCGATCTCGTGGCGCTGCGTGAGAACCCGCTGCCCACCAAGGCGTTGACGCTGATGCGGCTGTCGCCGGGGACGCCCGGGGACCAGTGGGCGGAGCTGCCGAACCCGGCTCGTTTTGGAGGCTGACACCTCCGGTCAATAGGATCCGCCGATGATCACAAGACAACGGCTGGCGGCAGGAGTGTGCGTCCTGTTCGCCGCGCTGACGGCCGGGATCGCCTTCCCGGTCGCGGCGGTCGCCGGTGAGCCCACGGGCGGGACCGCGCCCCAGGTCGACCTCGTCCTCGACGTGAGCGGCTCCATGCGGACGGCGGACATCGACGGCGGCACCCGCATGGCGGCGGCGAAGCAGGCCTTCAACGAGGTGCTGGACACGACCCCGGAGGAGGTGCAGCTCGGCATCCGGACCCTGGGCGCCAACTACCCCGGCGACGACCAGAAAACGGGCTGCAAGGACACCGCGCAGCTCTATCCGGTGAGCACGCTGGACCGCACCGAGGCCAAGACGCAGGTGGCGACCCTCTCGCCCACCGGCTGGACGCCGATCGGCCCGGCGCTGCTGAAGGCGGCCGACGACTTCACCGACAGCGCGGCCTCCAAGCGGATCGTGCTGATCAGCGACGGTGAGGACACCTGCGCCCCGCTCGACCCGTGCGAGGTGGCCCGGGAGATCGCGGCCAAGGGCATCGGCCTGACCATCGACACGCTCGGCCTGGTCCCGAACACCAAGATGCGCAAGCAGCTGAGCTGCATCGCCGAGGCGACCGGCGGTACCTACACCTCGGTCGAGCACAGCGACGAACTCACCGACAAGGTCAACCAGTTGGTGGACCGCGCGGCCGACCCGGTGGTGACGCCGGTGGCCACCGAGGGCGCCGGGCAGTGCACCGACGCGCCCGCGCTGAAGTCCGGACTCTTCACCGACCGCGAGGAGTTCGGGCAGCAGCGCTGGTACCGGGTGGACGTCGAGCCCGGCCAGGAGCTGCGGACCTCGGTCAGCGTGGCGGCCGACCGGGCCGTGAACCCCTCCTACGGGGTGCTGCTGCGGGCGGTGACCGTGCACGGCCGTGAGATCGTGCGCGGCGAGTCGTCGGGCAACGGCCGTACGGACGTGATCTCGACGGGTCTGCGCTACCCGAAGGCGGACAGCGACGAGGACGACCCGGCCGCCGAGACCGTGTGTCTCCAGGTCACCAACTCCTTCTCGGCGGCCTCCGGGGTGAAGGCCACGCCGGGCCTGCCGCTGGAGCTGACGGTCGACGTCGTGGACGCACCGTCCTCGTCCAGTGACGTGGCCTCCTTCGGCCTCGGGCGCGGCTGGTGGCTGCTCGGTCTGCTGGTGCTGGTCGGGTTCCTCGCCGGGCTCGTCTGGGGCTGGGTGTCACGCTGGCGGGTCGCGGTCTGGAGGACCAACTGATGCGGATCACACGAGTGTTGGGTGCGGCGCTGCTGATGCTGGGGGCGGCCGTGGCCCCCGCGGCGGCCGACTCCTCGCCGTCGCCGTCGGCCTCGTCCGACAGTGATGCGCCGACGTCCGCCGGTACGTCCTTCCGTACGGCGACCGAGTTCGAGCAGGGTCAGCAGGCCACCGCGAGCGGCTCCACCGGCGACTACCTGTACTGGTCGTTCCCGGCGGACGCCGGCCAGCGCCCCACCGTCGAGGCGACGGTGAAGCTGCCCGAGACGCATGCCGGGCAGACCTGGCAGGTCGACGTCTACGACGGGCTGCGGCGCCGCCAGGCCTGCCAGTACGGGGCGCAGACCCGCACCGCGGCGGCCGACGCGACGACCGTGGAGCTGGCCTGCGTGCTGCGTACGGTGCGCGCCTGGTCGGAGCCGTGGGCGAACGACCCGCTGCCGGGCACGTACTACGTCCGGCTGACGGCCGTCGGCCTCACGACCGCCGACCTGGGTCAGCCGGTCGACGCCACGGTCGAGGTGAACTCCAAGGACATCGGCGGCGCGGCGGCGGTGGACGGTTCGCTGGCGAAGCCGCTGGTGCCGGGCATCTCGATGAAGTCGGAGGCCTCCTCGGAGGACGACTCGTCCGCCTCCGCCGTGCTGTCCAGCATCGAGCCGGAGGACGGCTGGTCCGGCGGCTGGTGGTCCGACCGCTGGGTGTGGACGGCGGTGGGTGGTCTGCTGGCCGCGCTCGCGGGCGTCGGCGGGTACTCGCTGACGCGCGGGGCGGGACGGCCGTCGCGGGTGCCGCCGGGCGCCTGACGCTTCATCAAAAGGCCCGCTGCTCATGGCAGCGGGCCTTCTTTTTCATGCGTTCCTGAGCCCCTTGGCCAGCGTCCCGTCGCCGCCCACTTCGATCCGCCCGTCCCGCACGGCGTCGGCCACGCTCAACTCCCCGCGCCCGATGGCCGTACAGGTGTCGACGTCCAGGGAGAGCCGGGCGTCGGGCTCGCCGGGGGCGCGCCCATGGCCGTAGACCGGCCCGTCCTCGGCGCCGACGAACAGATGGAACTCGCCTTCCTCCAGCCGGACTTCGACGAGCCCCTCCCCCTCCAGCGCGCGCAGCAAGGGCAGCGCGAACCAGTGCGCCCGCACCGCGTCGGTGGGACGCCGTTCCCCGAGATCCGCCTCACCCCACGCGCCCAGTGCCTGGATGACGGGCAGCAACTGCCTGCCACGACCGGTGAGTTCGTAGACGTACGCCGCACCGGGCGGCGGCAGCCTGCGCCGGGTCGCCAGGCCGTCCCGCTCCATGTCCTTCAGCCGGGAGGCGAGTACGTCCGTGCTGACACCCGGCAGGTCCGCGTGCAGGTCCGTGTAGCGGCGCGGGCCGGTGAGCAGCTCACGGACGATCAGCAGGGTCCAGCGGTCACCCACGGCGTCCAGCGCGCGGGCGGCGGAGCAGTACTGGTCGTAGCTTCGGCGAGGTGACATGCGACGCAGTCTAGACAAGTCGTTGGACTTTCCAAGCGGCCACTTGGTAAAACCAAGCAACACACGAAACCGGAGAGGCAGCAGCGCATGGAGTTCCGGCAGTCCAGCAAGCTCAGCGACGTCTGTTACGAGATCCGCGGCCCGGTGATCGAGCACGCCAACGCGCTGGAGGAGGCGGGCCACAGCGTGCTGCGCCTGAACACGGGCAACCCGGCGCTCTTCGGTTTCGAGGCACCCGAGGAGATCGTCCAGGACATGATCCGGATGCTCCCGCAGGCCCACGGCTACACGGACTCCAAGGGCATCCTCTCCGCCCGCCGCGCCGTCGCCCAGCGGTACCAGACCCTCGGCCTGGAGGTCGACGTCGACGACGTCTTCCTCGGCAACGGCGTCTCCGAGCTGATCTCGATGGCCGTACAGGCGCTGATCGAGGACGGCGACGAGGTCCTCATCCCCGCCCCCGACTTCCCGCTGTGGACGGCGGTGACGACGCTGGCGGGCGGCAAGGCCGTGCACTACATCTGCGACGAGCAGGCCGACTGGAACCCGGACCTCGCCGACATGGAGTCGAGGATCACGGACCGGACGAAGGCCGTCGTGATCATCAACCCCAACAACCCCACCGGCGCCGTCTACCCGAAGGAAATCGTCGAGGGCATCCTCGACCTCGCCCGCCGGCACGGCCTGATGGTCTTCGCCGACGAGATCTACGACCAGATCCTGTACGACGACGCCGTGCACCACTCGGCCGCCGCGCTCGCCCCGGACCTGGTCGTCCTGACGTTCTGCGGGCTGTCGAAGACGTACCGCGTGGCCGGCTTCCGCTCGGGCTGGCTGGTGGTGACGGGCCCGAAGCAGCACGCCAAGGACTATCTGGAGGGCCTGACCATGCTGGCCTCCATGCGGCTGTGCGCCAACGCCCCCGCCCAGTACGCCATCCAGGCCGCGCTCGGCGGCCGCCAGTCCATCCGCGAGCTGACCCTGCCGGGCGGCAGGCTGCACGAACAGCGCAACGTGGCCTGGGAGAAGCTCAACGAGATCCCCGGGGTGTCGTGCGTCAAGCCGAAGGGCTCGCTGTACGCCTTCCCGCGCCTGGACCCCAAGGTCTACAAGATCCACGACGACGAGAAGTTCGTCCTGGACCTCCTGCTGCGCGAGAAGATCCAGGTCGTCCAGGGCACCGGCTTCAACTGGCCGACGCCCGACCACTTCCGCATCCTGACCCTCCCCTACGCGGACGACCTGGAGGCGGCGATCGGCCGGATCGGCCGGTTCCTGAGCGGATACCGGCAGTAGCAACACCGGCGGCGCGGTCCGGCCCGGGCTCCTAGCCTGGAGCCATGGGTGATCTGTTTCTCGTCCGGCACGGCGAGACCGCGTGGTCGCGGTCCGGGCGGCACACCGGGTGGACGGACGTTCCGCTGACCGAGCACGGGCGGGAGGAGGCGCGGCGGCTGGTGCCGTTGATCCGGTCCCATCGGATCGGTGCGGCATTCGTCAGCCCGCTCCAGCGCGCGCGGGAGACGGCCGAGCTGATCGGGGTGCCGGACGCCCGGGTCGACGTCGACCTGCGGGAGTGGGACTACGGCGGCTACGAGGGGATCACCACCGTCGAGATCCAGCGCACCCGGCCGGGCTGGTTCCTGTTCACGGACGGGGTCGCGCCCGGCCCGCCGGACCATCCCGGGGAGACGCCGGAGCAGGTGGGCGAGCGGGCCGACCGGGTCCTGGCCAAGGTCGACGCGGCCCTCGCCAACACCGAGGGCGTGGTGCTGCTGGTGGCGCACGGCCACTTCCTGCGGGTGCTGACGGCCCGGCGGCTGGGACTGCCCGCCGCGCAGGGGGCGCTGTTCCAGCTGGCCACGGGGACGGTGTGCCGGCTGGGGACGGAGCACGGGCGGCCGGTGATCGCCGGATGGAATGTCAGACCTCCGGATTAGTCTCGGAAGGGTCCGGGCTCGAAGGCGCCGGGCCAGGAAGAGTCCGGGCTCGCAAGAGTCCAAGGGGGACTTCGGGATGTGAAGGGGGAACGTCGTGACTCGTCCGCCCACCGCCGCGCAGCGCCGCGTCATCGACGCCGCCGATCCCGTCACCGGGCGGCTGAAGGGCACGGAGGCGCAACTCGCGGCGCTGGTCAGGCACGGCCTGGCGTTCCGGCACGCCCGCCCGCCGCACGACCACTTCCTCACCCCGGCCGGACATCGTCTGCGGGACGCCGAGCCCGTGCCGCCCGCGCCGGAGAAGCCCTCCGCGTCCGGGGTGTTCGCCGCCCGCATCGGCGGTGAGGAGGATCCGCCGGCCGCGGGTCCCGCCCGGGTGCGGGAGGTGCACAGTGCCTGGCAGGGGCTGCTGGAGCTGCGCCGGATGACGAATCCGGACGGGGCGACGGACCGTCCGTGCGGCTGGGAGCGGGCGCATCTGGTGCAGGCCGCCGCGCTCGCCCTGGAGGCGGCCGGGCATGTTCCGGCGGGGGCCGACAGTGAGCGGGGCTACCGGGTGCGGGCGACCCCGCAGCCCGAGGCCGTCGCCGTGCGCGAGCCCGACGCCGCCGCGCTGCGGGCCTGCTCGGTCACGCTGGAGGCGGCGGGCTGGCAAGTCGGCGAGTACACCGAGCCCCGGACGAGAGCCCGCTATCTGCTGGCCTCGCCGAGACGGGTGTAAGGCGCACGTGTCAGGATCTGGTCCATCAACTGCCGCGTTACGAGAGGTGATTGACGTGACCGAGCCGTATGCCGTGCCGGTGACCGTCCGCGGGTACGAGACGGACGTGCAGGGCCATCTGAACCAGAGCGTCTACCTCAACTACGCGGAGCACGCCCGCTGGTCGCTGCTGCGGGCAGCCGGGATCGCCCAGGCCGGCCTCATCGGCAGCGGCGTGGGACCGGTGGCCCTGGAGACCACGATCCGCTACCGGCGGGAGCTGCTGGCGGGCGACGAGGTGGAGGTGAGCTGCTGCTTCGAGTGGGGCGAGGGGAAGACCTTCCGCATAACGCAGACAATCCGCAAGACGGATGGCACGGTGGCAGCCGAGATCACGGCCGTCGGAGGGCTCATGGACCTCAAGGAGCGCAGGCTGGTCACGGAGCCGCGGAAGTACTTCAAGGAACTGGCGGCGGATCCGGCCCTGCTCGGACTGTGAGCCGGTGAGCCGCCCCCGGCCCGCGGGTCAGACGTCGACCAGCTCCGGCCGGTGCTCGGTGTCGTAGGCCGCGCGCGACTCGGCGATGTAGACCCTGTTGCGCTCGGCCCAGTCGGTCAGGCGTTGCAGGGTCTCGTGCAGTTCCGTGGCGACGGGTGTGAGGGCGTACTCGACCTTCGGCGGGACCGTCGGGTGGACCGTGCGCGTCACGAGGCCGTCGCGTTCCAGGTTGCGCAGGGTCAGGGTGAGCATGCGGCGGCTGATGCCCTCGATGCTGCGCTCCAACTCGGTGAACCGGATGGGTCCCTGGGCGGCGGCGACCAGGATCTGGACGCTCCATTTCCCGGCGACCCTGTCAAGAACTTCCCGGACCGGGCACGCGTGCGCGTTCACTGCCTCGACGGTTACACCGGTGTTCCTCTGGGACATCGAACTGCCTCCTTACCCCTCTCCTCATGGTCACTCAGGATGCACTCAGTTACAAGTCGTGCACCCAAGGAGAGCGAAGGTCATGTCGACCACGATCGAGTCACCGCCGAAGGCGGGGCAGCCACCCCGAACGTACTCCCGCTGGGCGTCCCTCGTCGTCCTGTGCGCGGGCACGCTGATGACGGTCCTGGACGGCAACATCGTCACGGTCGCCATGCCGGCCATCCAGAGCGACCTCGGCTTCTCGGCACCGGGTCTGGCCTGGGTCGTGAACGCCTATCTCATCGCCTTCGGCGGGCTGTTGCTGCTCGCCGGACGGCTCGGCGACCTGGTGGGGCCCAAGCGGATGTTCACCGCCGGGCTGGTCGTGTTCACCGCCGCCTCGGTGCTGTGCGGCCTTGCGACCGGGCAGGGCATGCTGATCGCGGCGCGTGCGTTGCAGGGCGTGGGCGGGGCGATGACCTCGGCCGTGGTGCTGGGCATGCTGGTCGCGTTGTTCCCCGAGCCGCGTGAACAGGCTCGTGCCATCGCGGTGTTCAGCTCGGTCGGCGCGGCGGGCGGGGCGCTCGGCACTTTTCTCGGCGGGGCGTTGACCGAGGCGCTGAACTGGCACTGGATCTTCCTGATCAACCTGCCGATCGGGATCGTGGCGTGGCTCGCGGCGGTGCGGGTGCTGGCGGCGGACGCCGGGGAAGGGCTGGGCAAGGGCGCCGACTACCCGGGCGCCGCGCTCGTCACCGGGGCCCTGATGCTCACGGTCTACGTCATCGTCGGCGCCGGCGACCGGGAGCTGACCGCCACCTTGCTCCTGGCGGCCGTCGCCCTCGCGCTCTTCACCGCGTTCACGTTCCGCCAGGCCCGGGCCGCCCGCCCCCTGCTGCGGCTGCGGCTGTTCCGCTCCCGGCTGCTCAGCGGGGCGAACGCGGTGCAGATCCTGATGATCGCGACGATGTACGGCTTCCAGTTCATCGGCGCGCTCTATCTCCAACGCGTGCTCGGCTACGGCGAGTTGCTCACCGGTACCGCGTTCCTGCCGGCGCCGATCGCGATCGGCCTGCTGATGCTCGGTCTGTCAGCCCGGACGATCGGCCGCTTCGGCGCCCATCGGGTGCTGCTCGCCGGGCTCGCCCTCATCGTCGCCGGGATGGCCCTGCTGGGCCGCGCCCCGGCCGACGGTTCCTATGTCACCGACGTGCTCCCGCCCCTGCTCCTGCTCTCCGCAGGGTTCGCCGCCGCGATGCCCGCGTTGACCGGTCTGGCCATGTCGGGGGCACGGGAGGAGGACGCGGGGCTGGCGTCGGGGCTCTTCAACACCACGCAGGTGGTGGGAGGTTCCCTCGGCCTGGCGGTGCTGTCGGTACTCGCGGCGAGCCGAACGGAGGAACTGCTGAACGCCGGGGGCACGACGCCGGCGACGGCAACCGCGGAGGGGTACCAGCTGGCGTTCCGGGTGGGCGCCGGGATCGCGCTCTCGGCGCTGGCCCTGGCGGCGGTCGCGCTGCGGCGGCGCGGTGACTGAACCGGCGGCGCGGCGGCGGGACCCCGGTGCCCGCCGCCGCACCACCACGCCTCACCCCCCGGCGAACACCCCCTTGTGATCCTCGGCCCACTCCCGGTACGACCGCGCCGGCCGTCCCAGCGCCTCCCGTACGTCGTCCGTGACCGTCGTGTTGCCGCCCGCGCGGGCGAACTCCAGGCCGCCGAGGACCCCTTCCACCGCCGGTTCGCTCAGGCCGGACGCCGCCAGTTGCTCCCGCAGCTGTTCCCGCGTCGGGGTGACCGTCTCCACCGGGCGGCCGAGCACCTCGGCGAGCGCCGCGGCCTGGTCGTCGACGGTGATCGCCTCGGGGCCGGTCAAGGTGTACGTCCGTCCCGCGTGCCGGGTGTCGGTCAGGGCCGCCACCGCCACCTCGGCCACGTCACGCGGGTCGACGACCCCCTGTCGCCCCTCCCCCGTCATGTTCGGCACGGGTTGGCCCGCCGCCAGTGCCTGCGCCCAGCCCAGGGTGTTCGAGGCGAAGGACGAAGGCCGGAGGATCGTCCACTCCACGTCGGAGGAGGACCGCAGGGCCTGTTCGCCGGGCAGGTGCCACCTGCCGAACTCGCCGAACTCGGGCTCGCCGGTGCCGATGGAGGAGAGCTTCACGATCCGCCGCACCCCCGCCGCCCGCGTCAGTTCGATGAGCCGCACGTCCCGCCCGCCGTCCTCCGGCCCGAGCACCCCCACCAGGAACGCGGCGTCGACTCCCGTCAACGCCGCCTCCAGGGACGCCTGGTCGAGGAAGTCCCCGCGCACCACCTCCACGCCCTCGGGCACCACCGCCCGCCCGGGGTCGCGGGTCAGGGCGCGGACCTTCTCGCCGCGTGCCGCGAGCTGTCGTACGACTTCACTGCCGATGGTGCCGGTCGCACCTGTCACTAGGATCATGACCTCCACGCTGACGGACCGCCCTGCGGCAACTCTTGGAAATTCCGGCACGGTTGGCCGGCCCGCTCGGCCGCGCCGCCCGCTTACCGTGGAGACGTGACGACGACCGCCCTCCCAGAACCGGCCCCGCCCCTGCCCGACGCGCTGCGTCCCTGGATCACCGAGATCGCCACCGTGACCGGCGGCGAGTCGGTCGCGCACGCCCCGGACACCGCGACGAAGCTGGTCGTGCGGGTCCACGAGGACGGTCGGCGGGACGCCCTGGTCATCGGCCCGCGGACCCGTGCCTCGTACCACCGGGCCGGGACCGAGCGCCTCGCGTCCTGTGTGCAGCTGCATCTGGCGCCGGGGGCGGCGCGGCCGCTGCTCGGGGTGGCAGCGGCCGATCTCGTCGGGCGTGCGGTGCCCCTGGGAAACCTGCCCACGCATACGGCCCGGCAACTCGCCCACGACACCACCGACTTGGAGGCGAAGGAGCTGATCGACCGGCTCACGCGCACGCTCGGCCGGCTCCCGCTCCCGGACTCCCGGGGCAGGCTGCTGCGGGCGGCGGTCGACGCCCTGTCGATGCGCGGTGACCGGCCACCGGCGCAGGTGAAGGACGTGGCGCGGGAACTCGCCGTCAGTGAAAGGCAGTTGCGGAACCTCTTCGCGGAGGGCGTCGGCCTCTCCCCCAAGCACTACGCGCGCATCGACCGCGTCCGTACGGTGCTGGCGCAGGCGCCCACCGCGAGGTGGGCCGATCTCGCCGCCACCGCCGGCTACTACGACCAGGCGCACATGACGTCCGACTTCCGCACCCTGATGGGCGTCCCGCCCCGCTCCTTCTTCACCGGCCGCCTCCCCGAGGCCCGCCCCTGCCAGGCCTTCGACCGGCTCTGAACGCGGTGCAGGTGGGAGGCGGCCGACGACAGCCGCCCCCTCGGTCAGTGCGCCGCGACGATCTCCTCGCCCGCCTCCATCGGATGGGTCACGTCCTGCGCGTCGTGCTGCCTGCCCAGGTGGTTGAAGACCAGGTTGAGCGCCACGGCCGCCACGCAGCCCGTCGAGATGCCCGAGTCGAGCACGATCTTCGCCGTCTCGGGGAACGCATGGTAGAACTCCGGCGCCGTGATGGGGATGATCCCGACGGCCAGCGAGACGGCGACGATCAGGACGTTGTTGTCCTTGTCGAGGCCGGCTCGCACCAGGGTCTGGATGCCGCTCGCCGCGACCGACCCGAAGAGGACCACACCCGCGCCGCCGAGCACCGGGCGCGGTACGACGGCGATGAGCGAGGCGGCCATCGGGCACAGGCCCATCAGGACCAGGAAGGCGCCGCCGGTGGCGACGACGTACCGGCTGCGGATCCTCGTCATCGCGACCAGGCCGATGTTCTGGGCGAAGGCGCTGCACATGAAGCCGTTGAAGAGGGGGCTGAGCGCGGAGCCGAGGGTGTCGGCGCGCAGGCCCGCCGCGATGGTCCGCTCGTCGGCCGGGCGGTCCACGATCTCGCCCAACGCCAGCATGTCCGCGGTCGATTCGGTCATGGAGACCACCATCACCACGATCATCGACACGATCGCGGCGACCTGGAACTGCGGGGCGCCGAAGTGGAACGGCGTCGGGAAGCCGACCACGTCCGCGTCCGCGACCGGCCCGAAGTCCGTGACACCGAAGGGGATCGCGACGAGCGTGCCGACGACCAGGCCGAGCAGCACGGCGATCTGCTTGACGAAGCCGCGGGTGAACCGGCGCAGCAGCAGCACGATCACGAGTGTCGTGGCCGCGAGGCCCAGATAGGTCGTCGAACCGTAGTCGTCCGCCGCGGGGTTGGGCCCCTGCGCCCAGCCGAAGGCGACCGGCAGCAGGGAGACGCCGATCAGGGTGATGACCGTACCGGTGACGACCGGTGGGAAGAAGCGGACCGCCTTGCTGAAGAAGGGGGCGGCGAGGAAGCCGAGCAGACCGGCGACGATGACCGCGCCGAAGATGACCGGCAGCGCGTCGGACTTGTCGTCGGTGGAGGCGACGATCGCCGTCATCGGGGCCACGCCCGCGAAGGTGACGCCGTTGACGAAGGGCAGCCGGGCGCCGATCTTCCAGACGCCGAGCGTCTGGAGGAAGGTGGCGAGGCCCGCGGTGAAGAGGCAGGCGCCGGTCAGGAAGGTGAGTTCGGTGCCGGAGAGGCCGACGGCCGCCCCGACTATCAGGGGCGGGGCCACGACTCCCGCATACATGGCGGCCACGTGTTGCAGGCCCGTGGTGGCCATCTTCAGTGCGGGGAGTTTTTCGTCGACGGGGTGGATCGCGTCGGCTCGTTGGGCGGTCACGGCGGTTCCTCCGGGTCAGCTAACACGTCGGCTCTGACGTGGGTTTCTTGGAGGTGGTGCGCGGTCGTGCGGGACCGGAGGACGGGTGCATGGGGACATGCACGGTGACCGTTCCGGGGCGCACACGTGTGGCATGCGCCCCGGAGACGGCCGCCATGAACCCCGCTCGGGTTCACGGCTACCGGCCGGGAGCCGTCCCTCCCGGCCGGAGATCTTCACCTGGTCAGCCCTGCGCGGCGATCCGCGCCAGCCGCTGCGCCTGCTCCCGCGTGGAGCGCGCGATCGCGTCCTCGTCGACGTGCAACAGGCGGTTGTCCTCGACGATCTGACGGCCATTCACGAAGGAGGCCGTGACCGGGGCCGCCGCGCCGAAGACCAGCGCGGTCACCGGGTCGGCGATGGAGGCGTGGGCGAGCGTGTCCAGCTTCCACAGCACCAGGTCGGCGAGCTTGCCGGCCTCCAGGGAGCCGATCTCGGCGGCGCGGCCCAGGACCTGGGCGCCGCCGTACGTGCCCAGGCGCAGCGCCTGACGGGCGTTGAGCGCCGCTTCCCGGTGGGCGCCGAGGCGGTTGATGAGGAGCGCGTTGCGCAGCTCGGTGTGGAGTTCGCCGGACTCGTTGGAGGCGGTGCCGTCGACACCGAGGCCGACCGGGACGCCGGCGGCGAGCATGTCGGGGACGCGGGCGATGCCGGCGGCGAGGCGGGCGTTGGAGGACGGGCAGTGGGCGACACCGGTCTTCGTGCGGGCGAAGGCGGCGATGTCGGAGTCGTTCATGTGGACGCAGTGCGCCATCCACACGTCCTCGCCGAGCCAGCCGGTGGACTCGAAGTAGTCGGTCGGGCCCATCCCGAACAGTTCCTTGCAGAACTGCTCCTCCTCGACGGTCTCCGAGCCGTGCGTGTGCAGGCGCACCCCGAGACGGCGGGCCAACTCGGCACCCTCCCGCAGGAGTTCGGTGGAGACGGAGAAGGGCGAGCAGGGCGCGACGGCGACCTGGGTCATCGCGTCGAAGGAGGCGTCGTGGTGCTCCTTGACGGTGGCCTCGGTCGCGGCGAGGGCGCCTTCGAGCGTCTCGACGGCGAAGTCCGGGGGCAGGCCGCCGTCCTTCTCGCTGCGGTCCATGGAGCCGCGGGCGAGGGTGAAGCGGACGCCCATCTCGCGGGCGGCGCGGATGATCGAGCCGGACAGGTCGCCGGAGTTCTGCGGGAAGACGTAGTGGTGGTCCATGGCGGTGGTGACACCGCCGCGGGCCATCATGGCCAGCGAGCCCTGCGCGGCCGAGTAGGTCATCGACTCGTCGATGCGCGCCCAGGTCGGGTACAGCGCGACGAGCCAGTTGAAGAGGTTGTGGTCGGTGGCCAGGCCCCGGGTGATCCACTGGTAGAAGTGGTGGTGGGTGTTGACCAGACCGGGGGTCACGAGATGGCCGGTGGCGTCGATGCGGCGTACGACGTTCTCCAGGCCCTCGGGGGCCTTGCCCGCGCCGAGCGCCTCGATGCGGTTGCCGGCGATGACGACGTATCCGCTCGCGTACTCGGTGTCGTGCGCGTCGACGGTCGCGATCGAACAGTTCTCGATGACGATGCGCTGGGCTGCTGCTGCCATGGTTTCGTCCTTTGCGCTTCGGTGGAGAGGGCACGGCAGGACCCCGGTGATTTGAGTGCCGCGGCCCGCACAGGCGGGCCGCGGGTGCCGCAATGGAGTTGATCAGAGGTTGGTGAGGTCCACCGGGATCTTCGGCTCGCAGCCGTCCCGCAGGATCGTCGCCTCGATCAGGCCGTAGGGCCGGTCCGCGGCGAAGTACACCTCGTTGTCGTTCTTGAGCCCGAACGGCTCCAGGTCCACCAGGAAGTGGTGCTTGTTCGGGAGGGAGAAGCGGACCTCGTCGATCTCGCTGCGGTTGTTGATGATCCGCGAACCCATTTGGTACAGGGTCTGCTGGAGCGAGAGGGAGTAGGTCTCGGCGAAGGCCTGGAGCATGTGCTTCCTGGTCTGCTCGTAGGACTTCTCCCAGTTGGGCATCCGCTGCTCGTCGTCGGTCCAGTTGAACCGCCAGCGGCCGGAGACCTGGGTGGCCAGGATGCGGTCGTACGCCTCCTGGAGCGTCGTGTACTTGTCCTTGACGTAGCCCCAGAACTCGGAGTTGGTCGAGTTCATCACGACCAGGTCCTTCAGCCCCGAGATGACCTCCCACGACGAGCCGTCATAGGTGATCTGCGTGACCCGGGTCTCCTGGCCCTTGCGCACGAACGAGTGCTTGACCTCGTCCGCGCCGATGAACTGCGAGTTGGCGTCGGAGGCTTCGATGCGCTCCCACGCGTACTCCTCGATCCGGATCCGGGCGACCTTGATCGGCTCCTGCGAGGTCACGAAGTGCCGCGCCAGGTGGATGCCGAACTGCTCGGCCGACTCGATGCCGTGCTCCTTGGCGAACGCGTACACCGTGTTCTTGGTGGTGTCGGTCGGCAGCACGTTGGCGTTGGAGCCGGAGTAGTGGACCTCGTCCATGTCGCCGCTCAGCGCGACGGACACGTTCAGGTCCTTGATGTGATGGGTGGCGCCGTCCCGCGTGATCTTTACGACTCGGTTCTCGGCCTTGCCGTACTGGTTCTGTCCCAGAATCGTGGGCATGTGTCTGCTAGCTCCCTCGGTAAACGGAGTAGCCGAACGGGTTGAGCAGCAGCGGTACGTGATAGTGCTCCCCGGGCTCGACGGCGAAGGTGATCGCCACTTCCGGGAAGAACACTGCCCCTGCACCGCTGTCCCGATTCGCGGGGGCGTCCTGCTGCGCATCGGCTTGCTTCTTCTCGAAGTACGGCTCCACCGCGAAGTCGAGCCGTACGTGTGTGGTGCCCTCCGGCAGGGCCGGCAGGTCCTTGCACCGCCCGTCCGCGTCGGTCGCGCTGCCGCCGAGCGCCTGCCAGTCCGCATCCGCACCCTGGCGGGCGGACAGCTGGACGGCGACTGCCTCGGCGGGGCGGCCGATGCTGGTGTCCAGGATGTGGGTGGACACCGAGGCGGTGGTGCTGGTGCTCATGCTGCGTCAGTCCTCTTCGACGAGTCGGGCGAGCCGGATGCGGTTGATCTTGCCCAGCTCGGTGCGGACGATCTCCCGCTCCTGCTCCGGCGCGTTCCCGATCCGCTCCTTGACCGCGTCCCGCATCTGCTCGCCGGTCCGGCCGGTCGCGCAGATCAGGAAGACATGGCCGAACTTCTCCTGGTAGGCGAGGTTCAGCTCCAGCATCTCCGCCTTGAGCTCCTCCGTCGCGCCGGCCATGCCGCGCTGTTCACGGGCGGAGGTCGGGTCGCCCTCCTTGGGGCGGCCGATGGGCGGGTGTCCGGCCATCGCCTCGGCGAGGTCCTCGGCGGTCAGTTCGGCCATCGCGGCGTCGCTGGCGGCGTAGAGGTCGTCGCCGCTGGTGTAGGGGCGGGCGGCGAGCAGTCGCCGCACCCATGCCGTGGAGGCACACGCCTCGTGGAGGGCGGCGAAGGCCGCGTGCTCCTCCAGGGCGTTGAACCGGGTCAGGCCCGGCGGCGTGGATGTCGAAGTCACGGGAGCCTCCGTGGCCATGTTGCTGAACGGGCTGCCGATAGCTAACGCCCTTCGAAACACCACGTCAACACTTTGTTGAAAATTCGGGGTTACATCGGCGACCCCGTGAAGGACCTCGAAGGATCAGCCCTTGTCACGGTTCAAGTAGTTGTAGACCGTGAACCGGCTAACCCCGAGCGCGCTCGCCACGGTCTCCACGCCGTGCCGTACGGAGAAGGCGCCACGCGCCTCCAGTATGCGCACGACCTCCTGCTTGGCCTTGCGGTCCAGGTCGGCCAGCGGCTTGCCCTGCTTGCGCTCCATGGCGGCGAGGATGTGATCGAGGGAGTCCGCGAGCTGCGGCAGGCGTACGGCGACCACGTCGGCGCCCTCCCAGGCCAGCACGACGTCGTCGGGGCCGGCCTCGTCCGGCGGGACCATCTCCCCGCCCATGGCGTCGACCAGCGGCTTCACGGCCGTGATGAAGGGTTCGTCCCCGGTGCCGGTCACTTCTCGCCCTCCCCGATCACGTTGACCTGAAGCGAGATACGGGTGGCACCGGCCGCCAGGCTCTTGCGCAGCAGCGCGTCGACAGCGGAGAGCACGGCCTCGGCGCCGCCTTCCGCGGTGTTGCCGAACGGGCCGACATCGACCGCGTCCAGCTCGGCCGCCTCGACCACCTCACGGGCCGCGACCGCGTGCGCGGGCGCCTCGTCCAGGTCGAAGGGCTCGGTCGTGAACTCCACTCTCAATCGCACGCGCACAACCTAACGCGCGGCACCGACTTCCGCCGAGCCCTCTTGACAAGCGACGAGACCCGACGGCAATCTTCCATTAAGCAGAAACGAACTTCCGCAATACGGAATCACTCGACACGGAAGGGAGCGCAGCGCCGATGCCCGCTTTTAAATGGGACACAGCCGCAGACCAGCGCTTCAACGTCAACCTGTCGATCCTCTTCACGGAACTCCCGCTCCTGGAGCGCCCCGCGGCCGCCGCCGCGGCCGGCTTCACCGCGGTCGAGCTGTGGTGGCCCTGGGTCGACTCCCCCACTCCCGAGCAGTCCGAGCTCGACGCCCTGAAGCAGGCGATCGAGGACGCGGGCGTCCAGCTCACGGGCCTGAACTTCTACGCCGGACAGCTGCCCGGCCCCGACCGCGGCGCCCTGTCGATCCCGGGCGAGGAGTCGGAGAAGTTCCGCGCCAACATCGAGGTGGCCGCGGACTTCGCCCAATCGCTGGGCTGCAAGGCGCTCAACGCCCTGTACGGCAACCGCGTCGACGGCGTCGACCCGGCCGCGCAGGACGCGCTCGCGCTGGAGAACCTGGTCCTCGCGGCCCGCGCGGCCGACCGGATCGGCGCGATCCTTCTCATCGAGACGCTGAACAAGCCCGAGTCGCCGCGCTACCCGCTGGTGAGCGCACCGGCCGCGATCGGGATCGTCGACAAGGTCAACGACGCGACGGGCCTCGGCAACGCCAAGTTCCTCATGGACCTCTACCACCTGTCCATGAACGGCGAGGACCTGCCGGCGGTGATCGAGGAGTACGCCGCGAAGACCGGCCATGTGCAGATCGCCGACAACCCGGGCCGCGGCGCGCCGGGGACCGGCTCGCTGCCCCTCGAAGACCTCCTCGACCAGCTGAGGAAGGCGGGTTACGACGGCTGGGTCGGCCTTGAGTACAAGCCGGGCGACCGCCCGAGCGCCGAGGCCTTCGACTGGCTGCCCCGCTGACCCCCTTTACGTGAAAGGCACCCCCATCATGAGCAACACCCTTCCGAAGATCGCCTGGATAGGCCTCGGCATCATGGGCTCCCCCATGTCCGAGAACCTCATCAAGGCGGGTTACGACGTCACCGGCTTCACGCTGGAGCAGGACAAGCTGGACCGCCTGGCCGCCGCCGGGGGCAAGGCCGCCGCCTCGATCGCCGAGGCCGTGCGGGGCGCCGACGTGGTCATCACGATGGTGCCCGCATCGCCGCAGGTCGAGGCCATCGCGTACGGCCCGGACGGCATCCTGGAGAACGCGAAGTCCGGCGCCCTGCTGATCGACATGTCCTCGATCACCCCGCAGACCTCGGTGGACCTCGCGAAGGCCGCCCAGGACAAGGGCATCCGCGTCCTGGACGCCCCGGTTTCCGGCGGTGAGGCGGGCGCCATCGAGGCCGTGCTGTCGATCATGGTCGGCGGTGAGCAGGCCGACTTCGAGGCCGCCAAGCCGATCCTGGACGCACTCGGCAAGACCATCGTGCTGTGCGGTCCGCACGGCTCGGGGCAGACCGTGAAGGCCGCCAACCAGCTGATCGTCGCCGTGAACATCCAGGCGTGCGCCGAGGCCGTGGTCTTCCTGGAGAAGTCCGGCGTGGACCTGAAGGCCGCGCTCGACGTCCTCAACGGCGGCCTCGCCGGCTCGACCGTGCTGACGCGCAAGAAGGACAACTTCCTCCAGCGCGACTTCAAGCCGGGCTTCCGCATCGACCTCCACCACAAGGACATGGGCATCGTCACCGACGCCGCCCGCAACGTCGGCGCGGCCCTGCCCGTCGGCGCCGTGGTCGCCCAGCTGGTCGCGTCCCTGCGCGCCCAGGGCGACGGGGGCCTGGACCACTCCGCACTGCTGCGCGCGGTCGAGCGCCTCTCCGGCGCCCAGATCTGACGCACGGCACCCAGACCCCGGGCGGCGCACGCTGCTGACACCTGTCCTGTCGCGCCCAAGCGGCGGCGCCGCCCGGTATCAACGCATCGCCGATCATCTTCAACAAACTGTTGACGTCCAGATCGCCCCAAACCTAGGCTCCACGAAGCGGAAGTCCCTTTCCGAAGCCTCCGCTGACTCTCGTACGGAAGGTCCCCGATGTCGAAGCGCGTGCTGACGACCGAGTCCGGCGCCCCGGTCGCCGACAACCAGAATTCCGCCTCCGCCGGTGTCGGCGGTCCGCTCCTCCTCCAGGACCAGCACCTGCTGGAGAAGCTCGCCCGCTTCAACCGCGAGCGCATCCCGGAGCGCGTGGTGCACGCCCGTGGCAGCGGCGCGTACGGCTACTTCGAGGTGACCGACGACGTCACCGGGTTCACGCACGCCGACTTCCTGAACAGCGTCGGCAAGCGCACCGAGGTCTTCCTGCGCTTCTCCACGGTGGCGGACTCGCTCGGCGGTGCGGACGCGGTGCGCGACCCGCGCGGCTTCGCGGTCAAGTTCTATACGGAAGAGGGCAATTACGACCTCGTCGGCAACAACACCCCGGTGTTCTTCATCAAGGACCCGATCAAGTTCCCCGACTTCATCCACTCGCAGAAGCGCGACCCGTTCACGGGCCGTCAGGAGCCGGACAACGTCTGGGACTTCTGGGCGCACGCCCCGGAGGCCACGCACCAGGTGACCTGGCTGATGGGCGACCGCGGCATTCCGGCCTCGTACCGCCACATGAACGGCTACGGCTCGCACACCTACCAGTGGACGAACGCCGACGGCGAGGCCTTCTTCGTCAAGTACCACTTCAAGACCAACCAGGGCATCCGCTGCCTGTCCGCCGAGCAGGGCGCCGAGCTCGCCGGCAAGGACCCCAACTCGCACCAGACGGACCTGCTCCAGGCCATCGAGCGCGGGGTGAACCCCTCCTGGACCCTCTACGTCCAGCTCATGCCGGCGGCCGAGGCGGCGGACTACCGCTTCAACCCGTTCGACCTCACCAAGGTGTGGCCGCACAAGGACTACCCGCTCCAGCGCGTGGGCCGCCTCGTCCTCGACCGCAACCCGGACAACGTCTTCGCCGAGGTCGAGCAGGCCGCGTTCTCCCCGAACAACTTCGTGCCGGGCATCGGTCCCTCGCCGGACAAGATGCTCCAGGGCCGCCTGTTCGCCTACGCGGACGCCCACCGCTACCGCCTGGGCGTCAACCACACCCAGCTCGCGGTGAACGCCCCGAAGGCGACCGTCGCGAACAATTACGGGCGGGACGGCCTCATGGCCACCAACTCCCAGGGCCGCGCCGCGAAGAACTACGAGCCGAACTCCTACGACGGCCCGGCGGAGACCGGCCGCCCGCTCTCCGCGCCGCTGGCGGTCAGCGGCTGGACCGGCACGCACGAGGCCGCGCAGCACACCAAGGACGACGACTTCTTCCAGGCCGGCGAGCTGTACCGGCTGATGTCGGAGGACGAGAAGTCGCGCCTGGTCGCCAACATCGCCGGCGGCCTCTCCCAGGTCTCCCGCGACGACGTGATCGAGAAGAACCTGGCCCACTTCCACGCCGCCGACCCGGAGTACGGCAAGCGCGTGGAGGAGGCGGTCCGCGCCCTGCGCGAGGACTGAGCCGGCGAAGACTCCCTGTTCGCGCCCAAGGACTGAGCGACCCGGATGAGGGGTGGTCCTCGGTACGGGCACGGGCAGGGTGATGGACCGCGGCGGCGTGCGAGCCAGTGCGGTGGTGAAGGACCGGAGATCCTCTTCTCGACCTGAGGGAAGGGCTTCTCGGGCTCCGTCGCCGCCGCCGCGGTCCCAGCAGTACGGCAAGAGACGCAGAGCACCGGATACGGACGGACCCGTATCCGGTGCTCTTCGCTGTGCCCGGGGTGCGCGGAGGGCCGCCGCGCAGGACGCTGAAGGCATGGCACACGCATCCCACCACCCGCATGTCGTGGTGCACTCGCCGGCCCTGGACGGCTCCCGGCGGGTCACCGCGGACGACCACAACCTCGGCGTCGCCTCCCACCTGGACGACGTCGTGGAGCTGCTGCGCCTCGCCGATCTCGACCGGATCGAGGTGGAGGACGAGGACATCGTGGAATGGCAGGGCGGCGGCCCGGACGACTGGCCCGGACTGTCCGAGCATCACGAGGACTGAGCCCGCCTACACCCGGCGACGTAGACGGAGTACGGAACCCTCAAATCAACCTCTGAACCCGTCCCCGGAGGCTTCAACCGCCTTCGGGGTTGGGCACATTGTCGTCACGCGGTGCCCGCCGGCACGGGGGCGGCGGGCACCGCGTAACGGGGGAACGGGGGGATCGGGGGACGGACACCCGGGGGGACGGGGCATGCCGAAGGGGCGGCCCATCCCCCCGGATGGACCGCCCCTGTGCGTGCTGCGCTACGTCAGACCTTCAGCGGCCTGATCGCCGTCGGGGCGTGCCCCGGCTCCGTCGCGAGCTCCTCGAACTCGGTGACGTCGCTGATGTCGGCGGTCTTGCTCATCGCGATGTTGGTGACCCGCTCCAGGATCGCCTCGACCACGACCGGCACCCGGTACTCGGCGGCCAGCTTCTTGGCCTCCTCGAAGGCCGGCAGCAGCTGGTCGGGCTCGGTGACGCGGATGGCCTTGCAGCCGAGGCCCTCGACGACCTTGATGTGGTCGACACCGTAGACGCCCAGCTCCGGGGAGTTGATGTTCTCGAACTCCAGGTTGACCTGGAAGTTGATGTCGAGACCGATCTGCGCCTGCCGGATCAGGCCCAGATAGGCGTTGTTGACGAGGACATGGACGTACGGGATCTTGTGCTGCGCGCCGACGGCCAGCTCCTCCAGCATGAACTGGAAGTCGTAGTCGCCGGAGAGCGCGACGACCTGGGCCTCCGGGTCGGCCTTGGCGACGCCGAGCGCGGCCGGAATGGTCCAGCCGAGCGGGCCGGCCTGGCCGCAGTTGATCCAGTGCCGCGGCTTGTAGACGTGCAGCATCTGGGCGCCCGCGATCTGCGACAGGCCGATCGTGGTGACGTACCGCGTCTCGGGGCCGAAGGCCTTGTTCATCTCCTCGTAGACGCGCTGCGGCTTCAGGGGCACGTTGTCGAAGTGCGTACGGCGCAGCAGCGTGGCCTTGCGCTCCAGGTGGGAGGCGATCCACGCGGAGCGGTCGGGGAGCCTGCCCGCGGCCTTCAGCTCCTTCGCCACCTCGACGAAGAGCTCCAGGGCGGCCTTGGCGTCGGAGGTGATGCCGTAGTCCGGCGGGAAGATCTTGCCGATCTGGGTGGGCTCGATGTCGACGTGGACGAACTTGCGGCCCTGGCGGTAGACGTCGAGCTTGTAGCCGGTGTGCCGGTTGGCCCAGCGGTTGCCGATGCCGAGGACGAAGTCGGACTCCAGGAAGGTCGCGTTGCCGTAGCGGTGCGAGGTCTGGAGGCCGACCATGCCGGCGTTCAGCTCGTGGTCGTCGGGGATGGTGCCCCAGCCCATCAGGGTCGGGATCACCGGGGTGCCGGTGAGCTCGGCGAACTCCACGAGGAGGTCGGAGGCGTCGGCGTTGATGATGCCGCCGCCCGCGACGATCAGCGGGCGCTCGGAGGCGAGCAGGAACTCGATCGCCTTCTCGATCTGGGCGCGGGTCGCGGCCGGCTTGTAGACCGGGAGCGGCTCGTAGGTCTCCGGGTCGAACTCGATCTCGGTGAGCTGGACGTCGATGGGCAGGTCGATGAGGACCGGGCCGGGGCGGCCGGAGCGCATCAGGTGGAAGGCCTGCTGGAAGACGCCGGGGACCTGGGCCGCCTCCAGGACGGTGGTGGCCGCCTTGGTCACGGGCTTGGCGATCGACGCGATGTCGACGGCCTGGAAGTCCTCTTTGTGGATGACGCTCACCGGCGCCTGGCCGGTGATGCACAGGATCGGGATCGAGTCGCCGATCGCCGAGTACAGGCCGGTGATCATGTCGGTGCCGGCCGGGCCCGAGGTGCCGATGCAGACGCCGATGTTGCCCGGGTTGGTGCGGGTGTACCCCTCGGCCATGTGAGAGGCGCCCTCGACGTGCCGGGCGAGCGTGTGGTCGATGCCGCCGCCCTCCTTGAGGGCGCGGTAGAAGGGGTTGATCGCCGCGCCGGGCACCCCGAACGCGTTGGTGACGCCCTCGCGCTTGAGGATCTCAACTGCCGCGCGGGCAGCGGTCATACGTGCCATCGAGTACTCCCTGCTTCGGCTGCCGGATTCGCACTCCCGTCGCGCCCCGCGGTGAGTACTTCCGTTCTGCGGTTAATTCCGTATTGCGGAAACTAACTTCTACTATCTGGAATCAATGTAAGTGGAGGGGTGAAGGCCGTCAAGAGACGGACAAGCGGGGGTCGACAGGAGGACGATGGGGGCGCTGTCCCGACGTGGGGTCGTTCTGGAGTGGGCCATGTCCGAGAACGTGTCGGTGCGCTGCCCGGTCTGCCGGCGCGAGCACTTCTATGCGGCACCGTCCTATCCGTGCGCCTGCGGGGCGCCGGTGACACCGCCGCTGGACCGGCGTGCGCGGGCGACGGCGGTGACGCACCGGTCCTGGGAGGACGACTGGGTGACGGTGCTGTGCGCGCGCTGCGGGCGCACCGGCGAGTGGCCGCACCCCGAGGTGGGCTGCGCCTGCGGGACGGTGCTGCGGGTCCCGGTCGCGGCGGAGGCGGTCGGTATCCCGACGGCCCGCCGCGTCGAGCAGTCCCGGCGGCGCGCGTTCCAGCCGGTGACGATCCGCACGGCTCGCGACGCGGTCACGGCCGCGGCCCTCTATCTGCGCTGGCTCGGCTACGCGGACATCCGCCGCGCCGACCAACGCCCCCCGAACGGCATCGGCCTCGCCGCCCGCGGCCTCCTTGCCCAGGTCGACCCCACGGTCCGCCCGGCATCCCTCCGCGATGTCGAGTGCCTGTGGCTGACAGCGATGACGGAGTCGGCGGACTGCGTCTACTTCTCCCTGGCCGGCTACGCCACGGAGGCCCGAACGGTCGCCGACTCCCTGGCCGTCCCCTTGTTCGTCCTCGACCTCACGGGCACGCCCCAGCCGGTGAACGCAAGAGCAGACGAACTGGACGCCACTGGAACGGAGGCCTCCGGCGGTTGAACGGGGGTGGCCCCGGCCCGGAGTGAGGACCAGGGCGTGCCTTCACCGCCCCCGCCCGGAAACCCGATGCGTTCGCATCCGGCGCCCGCCATACTCGCCCGATGCTCATCCGCCCCGTCACCCCCGTCGAACTCACCGCCCTCCAGGACATCGAGCGTGCCGCCGGTGCCGGCTTCCGTGAGGTCGGCATGTCGGCGATCGCCGAGGACGAGCCGTTCCCGGTGGACGTTCTGGAGGGGTACCGCAGCCAGGGGCGGGCCTGGGTCGCGGTCGGCGATGAGGAGCGTCCCGTCGGCTATCTGATCGCCGAGGCCGTCGACGGCGCCCTGCACATCGAGCAGGTCTCGGTCCATCCGGACTTCGCGCGCCGACGCATCGGCGAGGCCCTGCTCACGCATGCCGCCGAGCACGCCCGCGCCCACCACCTCACCGGCCTCACCCTGACCACCTTCGCCGAGGTGCCCTGGAACGCCCCGTACTACGAGCGCCTCGGCTTCCGCGTCCTCGGCGAGGCCGAACTCACCCCCGGACTGCGGAAGATCCGCGCCCATGAAGCCGAGCTCGGCCTCGACCGGTGGCCGCGCGTGTGCATGCGCAGGGACTGAAGGACGCCCTATTCCGCCGCGTACGTCTCCCGCAGCTCCACCTTGCGCACCTTCCCCGACACCGTCATCGGGAAGGACTCCAGCACCTGGAGCCTGCTCGGCACCTTGTAGTGGGCCAGGCGGCCCTCACAGAAGGCGCGTACCTCCTCCAGGGTCGGCGGGTCGGCCGGGTCGCGGGGGATGACGCAGGCCAGGACCTCCTCGCCGTACCGCTCATGGGGGACGCCGACGACCTGGACGTCCGCGATCTTCGGGTGGGCGTAGAGGAACTCCTCGATCTCGCGCGGGTAGATGTTCTCGCCACCCCGGATGATCATGTCTTTGATGCGGCCGACGATCTCGACATAGCCGTCCTCGCGCATCACGGCCAGGTCGCCGGTGTGCATCCAGCGGCCCGCGTCGATCGACTCGGCGGTCTTCTCGGGTTCGTTCCAGTAGCCGAGCATCACGCTGTAGCCGCGGGTGCACAACTCCCCTGCCGTGCCCCGGGGTTGGGTCACCCCCGTCGCCGGGTCGACGACCTTCACCTCGATGTGCGGCAGGACCCGGCCGACCGTGCCGGTGCGGTGTTCCAGGTCGTCGTCGCGGCGTGTCTGGAGCGATACCGGGGACGTCTCCGTCATGCCGTAGCAGATGGAGACCTCCGCCATGTGCATCTCGGCGACCACCCGTTTCATCACCTCCACCGGGCAGGGCGAGCCCGCCATGATGCCGGTGCGCAACGACGACAGGTCGTACGTCGCGAAGTCCGGGTCGTTCAACTCCGCGATGAACATGGTCGGTACGCCGTACAACGAGGTGCAGCGCTCCCGCTGCACCGCCTCCAGCGTGGCCTTCGGGTCGAAGGACGGGGCCGGGATCACCATGCAGGCGCCGTGCGAGGTCGCCGCGAGGTTGCCCATCACCATGCCGAAGCAGTGATAGAAGGGGACGGGGATGCAGATCCGGTCCTGCTCGGAATACGCGATCAACTCCCCTACGAAATAACCGTTGTTGAGGATGTTGTGGTGGGAGAGCGTGGCCCCTTTCGGGAAGCCCGTCGTGCCCGACGTGTACTGGATGTTGATCGGGTCGTCGCAGGACAGCTCCGGGTACGGCGCCGGGGTCGCGCGGGCGAGCAGCGCGTCCCAGCTCGGGTCCCCGATGAACACGGCCTCCCGCAACTGCGGGCACTTCCCCCGCACTTCCGCGATCATCGCGCGGTAGTCACTGGTCTTGTGGCTGAGGGAGGCGAACAGCAGGGAGATCCCGGCCTGGTTGAGGACGTACTCGACCTCGTGGGTGCGGTACGCCGGGTTGATGTTCACCATGATCGCGCCGATGCGGGCGGTGGCGTACTGGACCAGCACCCACTCGGGGCAGTTGACCGCCCAGATGCCCACCCGATCACCCTTGGCGACCCCGCTCGCCAGCAGCGCGTACGCCAACTCCTCGACCTCCGCGGCGAATCGGGCGTAGGTCCAGCGCCGCCCCGAAGGCACGTCGACCAGCGCCTCGCGCTCCGGCCAGCGGGCGACCGCCCGGTCGAGGTTGGCCCCGATCGTGTCCCCGAGCAGCGCGGTCCCGCTCACCCCGTGGCTGTAGGAGCTCATCGGAAGTCCTCCTCGCGGTACTCGGCGTCCGAGCCCTCCGCCGTGGCCTCGCGCAGCTCGATGCGGCGGATCTTTCCGGACACGGTCTTGGGCAGCGGCGCGAACTCCAGGCGGCGAATGCGCTTGTAGGGCGCCAGCACGTCCCGTGAGTGCTCGAAGAGGACCTTCGCGGTGTCCGGGCCGGGCTCCCAGCCCTCCGCCAGCACCACGTACGCCTTCGGCACCGCGAGCCGCAGCTCGTCCGGCGCGGGCACCACGGCCGCCTCGGCGACCGCCTCGTGCTCCAGCAGCGCGCTCTCCAGCTCGAAGGGGCTGATCTTGTAGTCGCTCGCCTTGAAGACGTCGTCGCTGCGGCCGATGTAGGTCAGATAGCCGTCGGCGTCCCTCGACGCCACATCGCCCGTGCGGTAGTAGCCGCCGGCCATCGCCTCCGCCGTACGGTCCGCGTCGCCGTGGTAGCCGGTCATCAGGCCGACGGGACGGGCGGACAGGTCGAGCGCGATCTCGCCCTCGTCCGCGCCGGGCGCTCCCGTCACCGGGTCCAGCAGCTCCACCCGGTAGCCGGGGCTGGGCCGGCCCATGGAGCCGGTCTTCAGGAGCTGACCGGGGCTGTTGGAGACCTGCACGGCCGTCTCGGTCTGCCCGAAACCGTCCCGGATCGTCACGCCCCACGCCCGCCGCACCTGCTCGATGACCTCGGGATTCAGCGGCTCGCCCGCCGCCACCACCTCCCGCGGCGGAGTCCGCAGCTGGGTCAGGTCGGCCTGGATGAGCATCCGCCACACGGTCGGCGGCGCGCAGAAGGTGGTGACCCCCGCGCGGTCCATCTCGGCCATCAGACGGGCCGCGTCGAAGCGCGTGTAGTTGTGGATGAAGACGGTGGCTTCCGCGTTCCAGGGCGCGAACAGGTTCGACCAGGCGTGCTTGGCCCAGCCGGGCGAGGAGATGTTCAGATGCACGTCGCCGGGCTTGAGGCCGATCCAGTACATGGTGGCCAGGTGCCCGATCGGGTACGAGGTGTGGGTGTGCTCGACCAGCTTGGGGCGGGCGGTGGTGCCCGAGGTGAAGTAGAGCATCAGCGGGTCGTCGGCACGGGTGGGGCCGTCGGGCGTGAACGAGGCGTCGGCCTGGTACAGGTCGTCAAGGGCCAGCCAGCCCTCGACTGGATCACCCGCCACGATCCGGGTGTAGGAGCCGGGCACCTCGGCGAACTTGCCGGTGTCCTCGGAGCGCACGATCACGTGCCGGACCCGCCCGCGCTCGACGCGGTCGCGCAGGTCGGCCGGGCCGAGCAGCGGGGTGGCCGGGATGACGACGGCGCGCAGCTTCATCGCGGCCAGCGCCGTGATCCACAGCTCGGCCTGGTTGCCCAGCATCACCAGGATGCGGTCCTCGGCGGCCACCCCCCGCTCCCGCAGCCAGTTGGCGGCCTGGTCGGAGCGGACCGCGAGCTCCCCGAAGGACAGCTTGGTCTCCCGGCCGTCGTCCTCGACGATGTGCAGCGCGGTCGCGGCGTTCCCGTGCGCGATGACGTCGAACCAGTCGAGTGCCCAGTTGAAGCCCTCGGGGCGGGGCCATTCGAAGCCCTCGTAGGCCGTGGCGTAGTCCTCGCGGTGGGCGAGCAGGAAATCCCGCGCACCGCGGAACAGCTCCGTCGTCATCTGTCCTCCTCATGACCGGCACCATTGCCGAGCGGCTCTCTGCCATCGTTTACTCCGTGATGCAGGTCTCACTACCCCCGAACGGGGGTGTGCGCCGCGGCGAAAGGACGAACAGGTGAGCACGGACGCTGCGGAGATCCGGAACGCGCTGGTGCGGCTGCGGCGCACGACGGGGCTCCCGGTCGCCTTCGGCGGGCTGGTGGAGGCCGGCCGCCCGCAGATGCGCATCAGCGAACTGAGCGGCACCTCGACCATCGCGCTGCGCGCGCTCGCCGTGGTCTCGGGCAGCGGCCTGGGCGGCAAGGCGGTCGCGCTCGCCCGGCCCTGCGCGGTGACGGACTACTCCTCCTCACGGCAGATCAGCCACGAGTACGACGCCCCGGTCGCCACCGAGGGCCTGCGCTCCATCGTGGCGGTGCCCGTCGTCGTACGGCGTCGGGTGCGGGGGGTCCTGTACGGGGCGCTGCGCACCGTACAGCCGCTCGGCGACCGGGTGCTGAGCGCGGCGATGGAGGCGGCGCGGGACGTGGAGCAGGCGCTGGTGGTGCGCGAGGAGGCCCGGGAGCTGGTGGCGGCGGCCGGGCCCGCCGGGGTGGACCCGGTGTCGCGGGAGCAGGTCCGGGAGGCGCACGCGGCGCTGCGCGCGCTGGCGCCGCGGATCACCGACCCGGAGCTGCGGGCCGAACTCCTCGACGCCTGCGGGCTGCTCACGCCCCGGCAGGACGCCGGCGGGCCGCTCACACCCCGGCAACCGGAGCGGGCCGCGCTCGCCCCGCGTGAGCTGGACGTCCTCGCCTGTGTGGCCGCGGGGGCGACGAACGCGGCCGCCGCGGAACGGCTGGGGCTGCGGCCGGAGACGGTCAAGGGTTATCTGCGCTCGGCCATGCGCAGGCTCGGCGCGCACACGCGCGGGGAGGCGGTGGCGGCGGCGCGCCGGGCGGGGCTGCTGCCGTAGCCGGTCCGACCGGACGGCCCCGGAAACGTTGGCCAGCCATTCATTCAGCTGTGCTTTGAATTTCCTCATGCTGTGAGGTTGTTATTTGGCTCACCACGTCTCCCCTCCGGATTTCAAAGAATCGTTGCCTAGAATTTGGCCCGGACACGACACGAGGGGAGCGGCGACCGTGCAACGGGACTTCCAGGAGCCTGCGAGATGCCGCCCTGACCTGGTCATCGGCCGTGAGGAGGTGTTCGGCCAGGCCCGCGAGCAGCTCGCCCGGGGCGGCAGCGTGCTGCTGCACGGCCCCGCCGGAATAGGAAAGTCCACCGTCCTGCGGGCATTGGCCGCCGATAACGGCGGCTCGGCGCGCACCGTGTTGCGCTGCTCGGCCACCGAGTCCGAATCGCATCTCCCCTTCCTCGCCCTCGCCGACCTGCTCGGTCTGGTCCTCGACGAGGTCTCCGGAAAGCTGCCCGTGGCCCAGCGCACCGCGCTGGAGTCGGCGCTCACCGGCCGCGGCGAGTCCACCCTCCAGCGCGACGGCCTCGCCCTGCGCCTCGCGGTGCTCTCCGCGCTGCGCGCGCTCGCCGCCGAGGGCCCGGTGCTGATCGTCGCCGACGACGTGCAGTGGCTGGACTCGGCCAGCGCCGAACTCCTCGGCTTCGCCGCCCGCCGCCTCGGCGGCACCCCGGTGCGGATGCTGTGCGCGGTGCGGACCGAGGGCCAGGAGTACGACCGCCACCTACGCGCGTCACCCCCCGACACCCTCGCCCTGCGCGTCAACCCGCTCTCCCGCACCCAGGTCTCCGAACTGCTCGGCCACCGCGGCTACACCGGCCTGCCCCGCTCCACGGTCCGGGACATCCACCGCACCAGCGGCGGCAACCCGCTCTTCGCCCTGGAACTCGGCCGCGCCCTCAGCGAGAACCCGACCCCGCCCCGCCCCGGCGAGCCGCTCCCGGTGCCCACCTCGCTGCGCACCCTGGTCCTGAACCGCCTGGAGATGCTCTCGGACGAGGCCCGCCGCACCCTCCTCGTCGCGAGCGCCGGCGCCCGCCCCACCCCCGCCCTGCTGCGCGCGGCCGGCCGCGAGAACGCCGAGGCGGAGACCGCCCAGGCCGCCGCCCTCGGCCTGCTGGCGACCGAACCCGAGGGCCCCGCCGTACGGTTCGCGCACCCGCTGATCTCCGCCGCGCTGTACGCGGAGGCGCCCGCGCACGAGAGGCGGGCCGCGCACGCCGCGCTGTCGAAGGCCGCCTCCGACCCCATCGAGCGGGCCCGGCATCTCGCCCTGGCCACCACCGGCACCGACCCGGACACCGCCGACAGCCTCGCCGAGGCCGCCTCCCTCGCCCGGGACCGCGGCGCTCCCTCGGTCGCCGCCTCCCTCGGCCTGCTCGCCGCCCGTCACACCCCCGCCGAGGGCAACCCCGACGCCCGGCGCCTCCAGGCCGCCGAGGACGCGATCACCGCCGGTGAACTGGACCTCGCCCGGGACATCGCGCGGGACGTGCTGACCCGGGCGACCGTGCCCGCGGACCGGGTGCGGGCCTGGATCATCGTGATCGACACCGCGGGCCACGCCATGACCGAGGTCGACTCGGTCTTCCCGCAGGCCCTGGCCGACGCGGGCGACGACCCTCAGCTGCTGGCCCTGATCCACTACCAGCTGACCTGGCGGGCCGTGCTGGTGGACGGCGACTTCGACCGGGCCCGGGCGGAGGCCGCGCACTCGGCGGCGCTCGCCGCCCAGGCCGGCGACCGCTACAACGAGCTGATGGCGCTGGCCTTCCAGGCCCAGATCGAGACCCTCATGGGCCATCCCGACGCCCCCGCGACCATCAAGAAGGCCCTGAAGGAACCCCAGGACCCGAGGGTGTCGTGCCATCACAACGGCGCCGGCTACTCCCGGTTCCGCTGGCTGATCATGAGCGACCAGCTGGCCGAGGCCCGCGCGACGGTCACCGCGCTGCTGCGCGAGGTCCAGCGCACCGGGGCGGTCGAGAGCGAGGTGCACTTCCTGCGCGGGGTGGCCGAGACCGAACTGCGCTCCGGGCACTGCGGCCGCGCCCTCGACCTCGCCCGGGAGAGCCTGATGATGGCCCGGGACACCGGCATCGGCGAGGTCGCCTCCGCGGTCCTCACCTCGCTCGGGGAGGCCTCGGGCGGCGATGTGGAGCGGGCGCTTGAGCTGGCCCGGGAGGCCGTCGACCACGCCGAGGAGGACGGCGACCAGATGTACGTCTCCCGCGCGCTGACCGCCCTCGGCTACGCCCAGCTGGTCGCCGGGGACGCCGAAGGAGCCGTCCGCTCGCTGCGCCGGGTGCGCGAGCTGGAGCACGGGCTCGGCATCACCGACCCGGCCCGCGGCCGCTGGCAGGGCGATCTCGCCGAGGCCCTGGTCAGGACCGGCGAACTGCGCGAGGCCCAGGACGTCATCGACGTCACCCGGGAACAGGCGCTGCGGCTCGGCCGGGAGAGCGTGCTCGCGGTGCTGGACCGCGCCGAGGGGCTGCTGCGCGCCGCGCGCGGTGAACACGAGGCCGCGCTCTCCCAGTTGACCTCGGTACAGGACCGGCTCGCCAAACTCGGGTACGGCCTGGAGGAGGCCCGCACCGCCTTCGCGCTGGCCCAGCTGCGCACCCGGCGCGCCGGGCCGACGTCGTACGACGAGGCGGCCCGGCTCTTCCGGCGCTGCCGGGCGCTGCCCTGGCTGCGGCAGGTCGACGCGGCGAGCGTCGTGCCGGCGGCCGAACCGGGACCGGCCGCCGTGCCCGCGCCGGCGTCCGACGCCCTCGAAGGGCTCGCGGCGATGGAGCGTCAGGTCGCCGCGCTCGTCATGGAGGGCGCGACCAACCGGGAGATCGCCGCGCGGCTGTTCATCAGCGTCAAGACGGTCGAGGCGACCCTGACCCGGGTCTACCGCAAGCTCGGCATCCGCTCGCGGGTGGACATCGTCCGACTGGCGGCGGGGCGCCGTACGAAGTGAGGGGTCGCGGGCTTTACTGACCCGCGTGGTGTTCCCCCTGGGCCGACCGAGGGTTTTCCCTGCCCAACTCCCCTAGGGGGTTCCCTCATTGGGAAGGGGAACTCTCGAGTTCTAGGTTATGAACGTGCCGCTCGCCCGGGCATACGGGGGTCGGTCCCGCGACCCCCGTGCTCAACCCCCCACACCCGCGCGTCCCCCCACCGGCAACCCCCCACTGAGGAGACTCATGTTGTTCGGGCTCAACCGCGCAAGAAAGACCGCGGCCGTCGTCGCGGCCGGCGCTGCGGCCGCAGCGACCGCGCTGCTCGGCGCCCCCACCGCCGTAGCCGCTCCCCAGCCCATCGTCGGCGGTACGACGACCACGACGACCTCGTACCCGTTCGTCATGCAGATCACGGACGCCTCCCAGAACCAGTTCTGCGGCGGCACCCTGGTCTCCTCGACCAAGGTGGTGACGGCGGCCCACTGCATGGTCGGCGAGACCACGAGCAGCGTCCGCGTCATCGGTGGCCGGACCTACCTCAACGGCACCAACGGCACGGTGAGCCGGGTCAGCAAGATCTGGATCAACCCCAGCTACACCGACGCCACCAACGGCGACGACGTGGCCGTCCTCACCCTCTCGACGGCGATGTCGTACACCCCGGCGTCGTACGTCTCCTCGTCCCAGACGAGCGTGTACGCGGCCGGTACCACCGCGCGCATCCTCGGCTGGGGCACCACCTCGGAGAACGGCAGCTCCTCCAACCAGCTGCGGACCGCGACCGTCCCGATCGTGTCCGACTCCAGCTGTGCGAGCTCCTACGGTTCGGACTACGTCAAGTCCGACATGGTTTGCGCCGGATACTCCTCCGGCGGCACAGACACCTGCCAGGGCGACAGCGGCGGTCCCCTGCTCATCGGGGGCGTCCTGGCAGGGATCACTTCATGGGGCGAGGGCTGCGCGGAGGCCGGTTACCCGGGTGTCTACACCCGGCTGACCACCTTCTCCAGCCTGGTGACCGCGCAGGTCAACTCATAGGTCCCAGAAGTTCTCCTGAGCATCCCTCAGGTGAAGTACCAGGGGGCGTTGCGGGCCTCCACGAGCGGCCCGCAACGCCCCCTATCCATGTCTTCGATAGAGGACGGTTCAGGACGGGCGCACAACGGTCCCGAACCGGATGTCGTACGAGGTCCCGGGGTGCATGGTCGCGAGCATCCGCACCCCCTCTTCCGTGACCTCGTCCCGCTGGGCCTTGGTGAGCTTGCCGAAGGGCTGGATGACCAGGGACTCCTCCTCCAGCCTCCACACCCCCGCCAGGAAGCCGTCGACGAGGAACGTCGCGTACACCATGTTCCCGACCCAGCTGCGGCCCCGGTACTCGGCCGGGATGACACGGGTGCGGTCGGCGTGGGAGAGGAGGAGGTTGTCGAACTCGGGGAGGAAGCGGGGCGGGGCCGGGGTGTCGGCGGCGGGGCGCGGGGCGTCGGGGAGGTCGAAGAGTTCGACGCCGTGCTCGTCGCGGAAGGTCAGCAGCTGAGGGCACAGGCGTTCGAACGCCTCTTTGAGCCTGGTCAGGCCGGACCAGGTCTGCATGTCCTTGACGGAGGCGGGACCGAAGGCGGCCAGGTAGCGCAGGACGGTGGCGTCCGGGGCGGGGACGGGTTCGGCGGGGCGGCCGAGCCAGTGCTCGGCGGTGGTGAGGGCGACCTGGCCGCTCTGCCCCCACAGTCCGCGCGGGGTGACCTGGACCAGGGGAAGCCGGCAGCGGGCAGCGATGGCGAGGGACTGCGGGTCGGCGTCGGGCCACTCTTCGAGCAGGGCCTCGCGCAGCTGCTTCATGGTGCGCGGCTCGGCCTCGACGAGGTCGCGGGCCAGGGCGGCGAGCCGGTCCAGGTCGACGCCGACAAGGCCCTTGCGGAAGTTGGTGAGTTCGCGGTCGCGGGCGGCCTGGACGAGCGGGCGCAGGGTGAGGGCGTCGTCGGCGGTGTGGGTGTGGATGGTCGAGCGCATGGTGACGATCCGGACGACCTCGCGGTCGGCCATCAGCGTGGAGAGCTCCTCGGGGCGGAAGCCGTCGAGGCGGGCGGCGAGCGCGTAGTACGGCGGCTTGACGTTCTGCGCCTGGAGCCCGAGCAGATGCTCCACGGCCGCCCGGGCCGTGAGGTTCGAGCGCTTCAGCAGCAGCTGGCGGTCGAGGGTCGCGCGGTTGAGGGCGCGGGTGCCGAGCACGGTGTCCGTCTTCGTCATGCTCCGCACGTTAGCCGCCATTGCGGACACCTTCTGTCCGCAAGGCACACCGGATCCACGGGCACCCGCCCCCGCCGACGTCGTTTGCCCCGTATATCCTGCTCGGTGATCACGCAGCCGTGGACTCGACCTGAGAGGCAGCCGTGATGTCCGAGCGACGTGCCCGACCGAACGGGAAGGGCCGGGGCAGGTCCGCCTGGCTTCGGTCCCTGGCCGCGGCGGCCACCCCGCCGACGCCGGAGCGGCGCCCGGCGCCCGAGGCGGAGCCGGCGACCCCGGAGGCCGAACCGGCGAGCATCGTCCAGGCGGCCCTGTACCAGGACGGCGTACGGGTGTCCTCCCCCGCGACCCTCGCCGAAACGTTCCGCGAGCTGCGCCTCCAGCGTTCCGGCATGGCGTGGATCGGCCTTGCCCGGCCCACCGAGGCCGAACTCCTCTCCCTGGCCGCCGAGTTCGACCTGCATCCGCTGGCGGTCGAGGACGCGATGGAGGCCCACCAGCGGCCCAAGCTGGAGCGCTACGGCGAGACGCTCTTCGTCGTGCTGCGGGCGGCCCGCTATCTGGACGCCCCCGAGGAGGTCGACTTCGGCGAACTGCACGTCTTCGTCGGCGCCGACTTCGTGATCACCGTCCGGCACGGCGCCGCCCCGGACCTGTCGGCGGTCCGCAGCCGGATGGAGGCGACGCCTGACCTCCTGAAGCTGGGCCCGGAGGCGGTGCTGTACGCGATCCTGGACGCGGTGGTCGACGGCTACGCGCCGGTCGTGTCGGGCGTGCAGAACGACATCGACGAGATCGAGACCGAGGTCTTCCGCGGCGACCCGGAGGTCTCCCGCCGTATCTACGAACTCTCCCGCGAGATGGTGGAGTTCCAGCGCGCCACCCGCCCCCTGGTCGGCATGCTGCACGGTCTGATGGCCGGCTTCTCCAAGTACGGCACGGACGAGGAGTTGCAGCGCTATCTGCGGGACGTCGCCGACCACGTCACCCACACCAGCGAGCGCGTCGACGGCTTCCGGCAGGCCCTCACCGAGATCCTCACGGTGAACGCGACCCTGGTCACCCAGCAGCAGAACGCGGAGATGCGGGCGCTGGCGGAGGCGGGGTTCGAGCAGAACGAGGAGATCAAGAAGATCTCCAGCTGGGCCGCGATCCTCTTCGCCCCCACCCTCGTCGGGACGATCTACGGCATGAACTTCGTCCACATGCCCGAGCTGAAGTGGAGCTTCGGGTACCCCTTCGCGATCGGGCTGATGGGCGTGGTCTGTGTCAGCCTGTACGTGATCTTCAAACGGCGGGACTGGCTCTGAGACGAGGCCGGGCCCCCTTTTTCCGATGATTTCGATGTTTTCCGAAGTTGCCGATGATTTCCGACGGAAGAGGAACGACCCATGGTCGAGCAGGACGAGCGATTCGATGTTGTCGTACTCGGCGCCGGGCCCGGCGGCTACGTCGCCGCCATCCGCGCCGCCCAGCTGGGCAAGCGCGTCGCGGTCGTCGAGGAGAAGTACTGGGGCGGCGTCTGTCTGAACGTCGGCTGCATCCCCACCAAGGCCCTGCTGCGCAACGCGGAGCTGGCGCACCTCTTCACCCACGAGGCGAAGACCTTCGGCATCAAGGTGGACGGCCAGGTCTCCTTCGACTACGGCGAGGCCTACCGCCGCAGCCGCAAGGTCGCCGACGGCCGGGTCAAGGGCGTCCACTACCTGATGAAGAAGAACAAGATCACCGAGGTGAACGGCCGCGGCACCTTCGTCGACCCGCACACCCTCCAGGTCACCGACTACGACGGCAACACCCGCACCATCGGCTTCGACCAGTGCATCATCGCCACCGGCGCCACCCCCAAGCTGCTGCCCGGCACCAAGCGCAGCGCCCGCGTGGTGACCTTCGAGGAGCAGATCCTCGCCGAGGACCTCCCCCAGTCGATCGTCATCGCGGGCGCCGGCGCCATCGGCGTCGAGTTCGCCTACGTCCTCCACAACTACGGCGTGAAGGTCACCATCGTCGAGTTCCTCGACCGCATGGCGCCCCTGGAGGACGCGGAGGTCTCCGCCGAACTCGCCCGGCAGTACCGCAAGCTGGGCATCGACGTCCTCACCTCCACCCGCGTCGACGCCATCGACGAGTCCGGCCCCCAGGTCCGCGTCACCGTCACCGCCAAGGACGGCTCGCAGAAGGTCCTGGAGACCGACAAGGTCCTCCAGGCCATCGGCTTCGCCCCGAACGTCACCGGGTACGGCCTGGAGAACACCGGCGTGCAGGTCACCGACCGCGGCGCCATCGACGTCGACGGCCGCTGCCGCACCTCCGTGCCGCATCTGTACGCCATCGGCGATGTGACCGCCAAGCTGATGCTCGCGCACACCGCCGAGGCCATGGGGATCATCGCCGCCGAGACGATCGCCGACGCGGAGACCATGGAACTGAACTACGCCATGATCCCGCGGGCCACCTTCTGTCAGCCCCAGATCGCGAGCTTCGGCTACACCGAGGCACAGGCCCGCGAGCTCGGCTACGACGTGCAGGTCGCCAAGTTCCCCTTCACCGCGAACGGCAAGTCCCACGGCCTCGGTGACACCACCGGCTTCGTGAAGCTGATCAGCGATGCCAAGTACGGCGAGCTCCTCGGCGGCCACCTCATCGGGCCGGACGTCACGGAGCTGCTGCCGGAGCTGACGCTGGCCCAGCAGTGGGACCTGACCGTGCACGAGGTCGCCCGCAACGTGCACGCCCACCCGACGCTCAGCGAGGCCGTCAAGGAGGCCGTGCACGGCCTGGCCGGCCACATGATCAACATGTGACCGGCCGCGCCGGCCGCGTCACACGGCGGCCGGCACCGGACGTCACACGGCGGCCGGCGCCGGCCCCACCAGCTCGGACAGCACGTCCTCCATCGTCACGAAGCCGAGGACGGCACCCGCCTCCCCCGTCACGGCCGCCAGATGGCTGCCGTCGGCGCGCAGGGCGGTGAGGGTGTCGTCCAGCGGGGTGTCGATGCGGACCCGGGTGACCGGGTGCAGGGCGGCGCGCGGGAACGGCCGGTCGCGGTCGGCGACGCCGAGGGTGTCCTTGATGTGCAGATAGCCGAGGAGCGTGCCCTGCGGGCCGGTGACCGGGAAGCGGGAGTAGCCCGCCTCGGCGGCCACCCGCTCCAGGCGCGCCGGAGTGACCGAGGCGTCGACCGTGCGCATCCGCCGGGCCGGGACGAGGATCTCGCCGACCGGGCGGGTGCCCAGCTCCAGGGCGTCGCGCAGCCGTTCGCCGTCGGCGGGCGAGAGCAGCCCCGCCTCGCGCGCGTCGACGACCATCCGGGCCAGCTGGTCGTCGGTGAAGACCGACTCGACCTCGTCCTTCGGCTCGACGCGCAGCAGCTTCAGCAGGGTGTTGGCGAAGGCGTTGACGCCGAACACCACCGGCCGCAGCAGCCGGGTGAGCGCCACCAGCGGCGGGCCGAGCACCAGCGCGGTCGCCACGGGGGCGGCGAGCGCGATGTTCTTGGGCACCATCTCGCCGATCAGCATGTGCAGATACGTCGCCACGGCGAGCGCGATGACGAAGGCGATCGGGTGCACCAGGCCGTGCGGGATGTGCGCCGCCTCGAAGCCGGGCTCCAGCAGGTGGGCGATGGCCGGTTCGGCGACCGCGCCGAGCACCAGCGAGGAGACGGTGATGCCCAGCTGGGCGGTCGCCATCATCGCCGAGAGGTGCTCCAGGCCCCACAGGGTCATCCGGGCCCGCTTGTCGCCCTCCTTGGCGCGCGGCTCGATCTGGCTGCGGCGCACGGAGATCAGGGCGAACTCGCCGCCCACGAAGAACGCGTTGGTCAGCAGCGTCAGGGCGCCGATGACGAGTTGCAGGACGGTCATCGGGACTCCTCCCCCACCTGGACCGGTACCGGGACCGGTGCGGTGATGCGGACGCGGTCGGCGCGGTGGTGCTCGATGTCGAGGACGTCGAGCTCCCAGCCGTCGAGTGCGAGGACGTCGCCCTTGACGGGGATGCGGGCCAGCCGGGTGGCGACGAGGCCGGCGACGGTCTCGTACGGGCCCTCCGGAGCCGTGAGTCCTATCTCCTCCAGTTCGTCGATGCGGACGGAGCCGTCCGCCTCCCACGTCCCCGGTCCGACGGGTGCCAGGTCGGGCGCCTCGACGGGGTCGTGCTCGTCGCGGACCTCGCCGACGACCTCCTCGACGATGTCCTCCATCGTCGCGAGGCCCGCGGTGCCGCCGTACTCGTCGATGACCACGGCCATCGTGCGGGTCGTGCGCAGCCGCTCCAGCAGCCGGTCCGCGGGGAGGCTGTCGGGCACCAGCAGGGGCTCGGTGGCCAGTTCGGTGACCGGGGTGACGGCGCGCTTCTCGGGCTCCAGGGCCAGCACGTCACGGATGTGGACGGTGCCGATGACCTCGTCCAGGCTGTCGCGGTAGACCGGGAAGCGGGACAGGCCGGTGGCGTACGTCAGGTTCGCCGCGTCGGCCGCCGTGGCATGCGCCTCCAGGGCCTGGACGTCGACGCGCGGGGTCATCACGTTCTCGGCGGTCAGCTCGCCCAGGTGCAGGGTGCGCACGAACAGTTCGGCGGAGTCCGCCTCCAGGGCGCCCTCGGCCGCCGAGTGCTCGGCCAGCGCGGCCAGTTCCTCGGGGCTGCGGGCGGAGGCCAGCTCCTCGGCGGGCTCCAGTCCGAGCCGGCGTACGGCACGGTTCGCGGTGTCGTTGAGATGGCGGATGAACGGGCCGAAGGCGGCCGTGAAGCCGCGCTGCGGTCCGGCCACCACCTTCGCGACCGCCAGCGGCCGGGAGATCGCCCAGTTCTTCGGGACGAGCTCGCCGATCACCATCAGCACGACCGTGGACAGCGCCACGCCCAGGACGGTCGCCACCGTCGGGGCGGCCCCGCCCAGGCCTGCGGCCTCCAACGGGCCCCGCAGCAGCGCGGCCAGCGACGGCTCGGCGAGCATGCCGATCACCAGAGAGGTGACGGTGATGCCGAGCTGGGCTCCGGAGAGCTGGACGGTCAGCCGGCGTACGGCCTTGAGGGCGCCCTCGGCGCCGCGCTCGCCGGCCTCGGCGGCCCGTTCGAGCTCACCGCGCTCGACGGTGGTCAGGGAGAACTCGGCCGCGACGAACACCGCGCAGGCCAAGGTCAGCAGGAGGGCCGCCAGGAGCAGCAGGACCTCGGTCACCGCGCCACCCCCGTTCCTTCGAGGAGGCGGGAGGCGGCACGGCTGGTACTGGGAGGCTCACCCATCGCGGGCTCGTTTCTCCTTCTCGGGTCGGTGGATCGGGGTGTGTCGCTGCACCCCATGGTAAAGGGCGCGCAAAGCATGCTGGTCAAGAGCAGAACGCTCGGGACTTCCCGGTTGTTCCGGGCATCGGTGGTTTACGTCGCCCGGAGTCGGCAAGGCGGACAGGATGTCGCGCTCTGCCACCACACCCGTAACCCCAGTAAGACGAGCACCGCAGCCTGCGGGTTTCACAGCGGAGACGACAAAGCAGCCCCAGCGGCGGGACGCGTTCTTCGACAACGCCAAGTACCTGGCGATCGTGCTGGTGGCGATGGGGCACGCTTGGGAGCCGCTGCGCTCCGACAGCCGGGCCGTCACCGCGCTCTACACTCTCGTCTACGCCTTCCACATGCCGGCGTTCATCATCATCTCCGGCTACTTCTCCCGGAGTTTCGACGCGAGCCCGGCGAAGATCAGGCGGCTCGTCACGGGTGTCGTGGTGCCGTACGTCGTCTTCGAGACGGCGTACACCTATTTCACCCGCTGGTCCGACGGCGAACCGGACCGGGCGATCAGTCTGCTGGACCCGCTGTATCTGACCTGGTTCCTGGCGGCGCTGTTCATCTGGCGGCTGACCACGCCGATCTGGCGGGCGGTGCGTCGGCCGCTGCCGATCGCGCTGGCCGTCGCGGCGCTCGCCACCCTCACCCCGTCCATCGGCAAGGACCTCGACCTCCAGCGCACGCTCCAGTTCCTGCCGTACTTCGTGCTCGGACTGTGTCTGCGCCCTGAGCACTTCAGCCTGGTCCGGCAGTGGCGGGTGCGGCTGGCGGCGGTGCCGGTCTTCCTGGCGGCGCTCGTGTTCGCGTACTGGTCCGTGCCGCGCATGGACTACGCCTGGTTCTTCCACAAGGACGCCGCAGCGGACTTCGCGGTGCCCGACTGGTACGGGCCGCTGATGACCCTGGCCCTGTTCGGCTGTTCCTTCGTCCTGGTCGGCTGCTTCCTGTCCTGGGTGCCGGGGCGCCGGACGTGGTTCACCGCGCTGGGCGCGGGCACGCTCTACGGCTATCTGCTGCACGGGTTCTTCATCCAGGCCGCCAACCACTGGCACTGGTCCCGTATCGACTTCTTCCACGAACCGCTCGGCAAGATCACCGCCTCGCTGATCGCCGGGGCGCTCGTGACCGCACTGTGCACGGCGCCGGTGCGCAGGGTCTTCCGGTGCGTGATGGAACCGAGGATGGACTGGGCCTTCCGCGGCAAGGCCTAGTGAGGGTTCGAACGGGCACTCGTATGTCACCAACGAGTGAGGGGTGGCAGACCGGCCATGGAGATTTCAGGCGTCATCAGTGCGATCGTCATCGGCATCGTGATCGGTGTCCTGGGCCGGCTCGTCGTCCCCGGCCGCCAGCGCATCGGCATTCTGTGGACGATCCTCATCGGCATCGTCGCCGCGTTCATCGGAACCGGCATCGCCTCCGGCCTGGACGTCGCCGACACCAAGGGTGTCGACTGGGTCGAGTGGCTCATCCAGATCGCCCTCGCCGCCCTCGGTGTGGTCGCGGTAAGCAAGGTGAAACTGCGTCGCTGATGGGGCAGATTCGGCCAGTGCCACAGGTCACATTCCGAGCGAGAACAAGGTCACAGCCTTGCACTCTGCTGGAACTTCAGCGATCTGCCCTAGCATCCGAGCATGACGGTCCTGCCTGACGACGGGCTCGCGCTGGCCGCCGAGTTCCCGGACGCGACACACGAAGAATGGCAACACCTGGTGGCCGGGGTGCTGCGCAAGTCGGGCAAGGAGGTCTCGGGCGCGGCGGCGGAGGACGCCCTGGCCACCGCGCTCGAGGACGGACTCGGCGCCCGGCCCCTGTACACCGCGCGCGACGCGGCCCCCGATCCCGGCCTGCCCGGCTTCGCCCCGTTCGTCCGCGGCGGCCGGGCGCAGGGCAACACCGTCGGCGGCTGGGACGTACGCCAGCGGCACGCGGCGGCGGACGGCCAGGCCGTCCTGACCGACCTGGAGAACGGCGCCACCTCCGTGTGGCTGCCGCTCGGCGAGGGCAGTGCCCTCCAGGTGTCCGAGCTGGGCCGGGTGCTCGACGGCGTCTACCTCGACCTCGCCCCCGTCGTCCTCGACGCGGGCGCCGAGACCGAGGCCGCCGCGCAGGAGCTGCTGAAGCTGTACGAGGAGCGCGGCATCGCCCCCGACGCGGCGCGCGGCAACCTCGGCGCCGACCCGCTGGGCTTCGAGGCCCGCACCGGGCGGACGTACGACCTCGCCCCCGTGCTGAGGCTCGCCGAGCGCTACCCGGGGGTGCGCGCCCTGACCGTGGACGCGCTGCCGTACCACGAGGCCGGCGGTTCGGCCGCGCAGGAGCTGGGTGCCTCGCTGGCGACCGGCGTCGCGTATCTGCGGGCGCTGACCGAGGCCGGGCTGAGCGCCGAACAGGCCTGCGCCCAGCTGGAGTTCCGGTACGCGGCGACCGCCGACCAGTTCCTGACCATCGCCAAGCTGCGCGCCGCGCGCCGGCTGTGGGCGCGGGTGGCCGAGGTGTGCGGGGTGCCGAAGGCGGGCGCCCAGGTGCAGCACGCGGTGACCTCGCCGGTGATGATGACCCGCCGCGACCCGTGGGTGAACATGCTGCGGACGACGATCGCGACGCTGGCCGCCGGTGCCGGTGGCGCCGACGCCGCGACGGTGCTCCCCTTCGACCAGGAGCTGGGGCTGCCGGACGCGTTCGCCCGTCGTATCGCCCGCAACACCTCCACGATCCTCATCGAGGAGTCCCACCTCGCCCGGGTCATCGACCCGGCGGGCGGCTCCTGGTACGTGGAGCGGCTGACCGACGAACTCTCGCACGCGGCCTGGGAGTTCTTCCGGACGATCGAGCGGGACGGCGGTCAGGCGGCTGTCCTGCGCTCGGGCCGGCTGCGCACGGACCTGGCGACGACCTGGGCGGAGCGCTCCAAGAAGCTCGCCAAGCGACGCGAACCCATCACGGGCGTCAGCGAGTTCCCGCACCTGGCCGAGAAGCCGGTCGTCCGCGCGCCCGCCCCCGAGCCGCTGTCCGGCGGACTGCCGCGGGTGCGCCGCGACGAGGCCTACGAGGAGCTGCGCGCCCGCTCCGACGCCCATCTGGCCGCCACCGGCAGCCGGCCCCGCGTCTTCCTTGCCGCGCTCGGCCCGGCCGCCGCCCACACCGCGCGGCTGACGTTCGCCGCGAACCTGTTCCAGGCGGGCGGCATCGAGGCCGTCACCGCGGGCACGTTCGAGGAGAGCGGCGCCACCGAGGTGTGCCTGTGCTCCAGTGACGCGCTGTACGCGGAGCAGGCCGAGTCCGTGGCCCAGGAGCTGCGCGCGGCGGGTGCCACGCACGTCTCCCTCGCCGGCCGCCCGGCGGAGTACGCGGGCGTGGACTCCTACGTCTTCGCCGGCTGCGACGCCGTCTCCGTACTGACCGACGCTCTCGACCGCTTGGGGGTCTCCCGATGACCGTCCCCGACTTCTCCGGGATCGACCTCGGCACCCCGGCCCCGTCCGGCACGGCCGACGACTGGCAGGCGGCCGTCAAGAAGGCCGGTGACGGCGACGACCTGCTCTGGGAGACCCCGGAGGGCATCCCGGTCAAGCCGCTCTACACCGGCCAGGACCTGGAGGGCCTGGACTTCCTCGACACCCGCCCGGGCGTGGCGCCGTATCTGCGCGGCCCGTACCCGACGATGTACGTCAACCAGCCCTGGACGATCCGCCAGTACGCGGGTTTCTCCACGGCCGAGGAGTCCAACGCCTTCTACCGCCGCAACCTCGCGGCCGGCCAGAAGGGCCTGTCGGTCGCCTTCGACCTGCCCACGCACCGGGGTTACGACAGCGACCACCCGCGCGTGACCGGTGACGTCGGCATGGCGGGCGTGGCCATCGACTCGATCTACGACATGCGGCAGCTCTTCGACGGCATCCCGCTGGACAAGATGACCGTGTCGATGACGATGAACGGCGCGGTGCTGCCGGTGCTCGCGCTGTACATCGTCGCCGCGGAGGAACAGGGCGTACCGCCCGAGAAGTTGGCCGGGACCATCCAGAACGACATCCTCAAGGAGTTCATGGTCCGCAACACCTACATCTATCCGCCGAAGCCGTCGATGCGGATCATCTCCGACATCTTCGCCTTCACCTCGCAGCGGATGCCGCGCTACAACTCCATCTCGATCTCCGGGTATCACATCCAGGAGGCGGGTGCGACGGCCGACCTGGAGCTGGCGTACACGCTCGCGGACGGGGTCGAGTACATCCGCGCGGGACGTGAAGCGGGCCTGGACGTCGACGCGTTCGCGCCCCGGCTGTCGTTCTTCTGGGCGATCGGCATGAACTTCTTCATGGAGGTCGCCAAACTGCGCGCGGCACGCCTGCTGTGGGCGAAGCTGGTCAAGCAGTTCGACCCGAAGAACACCAAGTCGCTGTCCCTGCGCACCCATTCGCAGACCTCCGGCTGGTCGCTGACCGCGCAGGACGTCTTCAACAACGTCACGCGCACCTGCGTGGAGGCGATGGCGGCGACACAGGGCCACACGCAGTCGCTGCACACCAACGCCCTCGACGAGGCGCTCGCGCTGCCCACCGACTTCTCCGCGCGCATCGCCCGCAACACCCAGCTGCTGCTCCAGCAGGAGTCGGGCACCACCCGGGTCATCGACCCGTGGGGCGGCAGCGCATACGTCGAGAAGCTGACGTACGACCTCGCGCGCAAGGCCTGGCAGCACATCCAGGAGGTCGAGGCGGCGGGCGGTATGGCCAAGGCCATCGACGCCGGCATCCCGAAGCTGCGCATCGAGGAGGCCGCGGCCCGCACCCAGGCCCGCATCGACTCCGGGCGGCAGCCGGTGATCGGCGTCAACAAGTACCGGGTGGAGAACGACGAGGCGATCGAGGTCCTCAAGGTCGACAACTCCTCCGTGCGCGCCCAGCAGATCGAGAAGCTGCGGCGGCTGCGCGCCGAGCGCGACGAGCGGGCCTGCCAGGACGCCCTCGACGCGCTGACCCGCGCGGCGGGCGGCGAGGGCAACCTGCTGGAGCTGGCGGTGAACGCGGCCCGCGCCAAGGCGACCGTCGGCGAGATCTCCGACGCCCTGGAGAAGGTGTACGGCCGGCACGCGAGCCAGATCCGTACGATCTCCGGCGTGTACCGCAACGAAGCAGGGGAGTCCCCGTCCGTGGACCGCACCCGCGCCCTGGTCGACGCCTTCGAGGAGGCGGAGGGCCGGCGCCCGCGCATCCTGGTCGCCAAGATGGGCCAGGACGGCCACGACCGCGGCCAGAAGGTCATCGCGACCGCCTTCGCCGACCTCGGTTTCGACGTCGACGTCGGCCCCCTGTTCCAGACCCCGGCCGAGGTGGCCCGGCAGGCCGTCGAGGCGGACGTGCATATCGTCGGGGTGTCGTCGCTGGCGGCCGGTCACCTCACCCTCGTACCGGCGCTGAAGGAGGCACTGGCCGAGGAGGGGCGCGCGGACATCATGATCGTCGTCGGCGGGGTGATCCCGCCGCAGGACGTGCCCACGCTCCTTGAGATGGGCGCGGCGGCCGTGTTCCCGCCCGGGACGGTGATCCCGGACGCGGCCCACGACCTGGTGGAGCGGCTGTCGTCGGACCTCGGGCACGACCTGTGATCGATGTCGACGCGTATGTGAAGGGCGTGCTGTGATCGATGTCGACGCCTATGTGAAGGGCGTGCTCGACGGGAAGCGGGCGATCATCGCGCGCGCCATCACGCTCGTCGAGTCGACCCGCCCGCAACACCGGGTGCTGGCGCAGGAGTTGCTCACCGCGCTGCTCCCGCACAGCGGCCGGTCGCGGCGGATCGGGATCAGTGGGGTGCCCGGCGTCGGCAAGTCCACCTTCATCGACGCCTTCGGCACCCTGCTGACGGGCCTCGGCCATCGGGTGGCGGTCCTCGCCGTGGACCCGTCCTCCACCCGGACCGGCGGTTCGATCCTCGGCGACAAGACCCGCATGGAGCGCCTGGCCGTCGACCCGGCGGCCTTCGTGCGCCCCTCCCCCACCGCCGGCACGCTGGGCGGTGTGGCCAAGGCGACCCGTGAGTCGATCGTGGTCATGGAGGCGGCGGGCTACGACGTGATCCTGGTCGAGACGGTCGGCGTCGGCCAGTCGGAGACCACGGTCGCCAACATGGTCGACACCTTCCTGCTGCTGACCCTGGCCCGCACCGGCGACCAGCTCCAGGGCATCAAGAAGGGCGTCCTGGAGCTGGCCGACGTGATCGCCGTGAACAAGGCGGACGGACCGCACGAGCGCGACGCCAAGGCCGCCGCCCGTGAACTGGCGGGCGCGCTGCGGCTGATGCACGGCCCGGACCCGGCCTGGACCCCGCCCGTGCTGAGTTGCAGCGCCCGTGAGTCGACCGGTCTGGACACGGTCTGGGAGCGGATCGAGCAGCACCGCACCCTGCTGGACTCCACCGGCCGCCTCACCGCCAAGCGCCGCGACCAGCAGATCGACTGGACCTGGAGCATGGTCCGCGACGAACTCCTGGACCGGCTGCACGCCGACCCGGCGGTCCGCGCCCTCGCTCCCGATCTCGAACAGCAGGTCAGGGACGGGGAGTTGACGGCCACGCTGGCGGCGGAGCGGATTCTGAAGGTGTTCGGGGCGGCGGGCAGCGAGGGCCGCTGACAGCCCTCGCTCGTGGGAGCGGCGGCGGCCGGGGAGAATGGCCGTACGACGACCCTGCACGAACCGGAAGGCGCCCCATGACCAGCCCGAACACCGAGCGGAAGCGGCGTGCCAACGGCGTGGAGTCCCGGCGCCGGATTCTCGACGCGGCCGTGGCGATCGCGGGTGAGCGCGGCTACGAGGGCACGTCCATCGCGGCCGTCAGCGCCAAGTGCGGACTGCCCGCCAGCTCCATCTACTGGCACTTCAAGGACAAGGACGACCTGATCGCCGCGGTCATCGAACGTAGTTTCGAGACCTGGCTGGCGGCCGTCGAGCTGCCCGGGGAGGACGCGGGCACGCCCCTGGAGCGGGTCACGGCCATGGCGGCCAACGTGGCCAGGTCCCTCGTCGACACGCCGGACTTCCTCCGCCTGGGCCTGATGCTCGCGCTGGAGCAGCGGCCGAGCGAGCCACGCGGGCGGACCGTGTTCCTCCAGGTCCGGGACGTCGCCCGGCAGCGGATCGCGGACATCGCCCGCACGCTCCTCCCGGAACTCGCCGAGGCGGACGTACAGACCCTCACGACGTACGCGGTCGCCGGCGCCGACGGTCTGTTCGTGCACCGGGAGATCCATGGCGAGGCCGTCGATCTGGTGGCGATGTTCGAGCTGCACGCACGGATGGTGTTCGAGGCGGGCGCCCGCCTGGCCTCACCCGCATAGCAGGACATGATCGACCGGGGTGTGGCCCCAGGCGCCTCCGGCATCATCGCGCCGGCAGCCGTACCCCCAGCTCCTCGGCCGCCGCCCGCAGGACCGGCACCATCGCCACCATGTCGTCCATGCTGCGGCGGAAGGCGGGCGCCGCGGTGGACAGCGCGGCGAAGACGGTGCCGTCGGGGCGCAGGACGGGCACGGCGACGGCGCGCAGGCCCGCGTGGTGCTCCTCGTCGGCCGTGGCATAGCCGCGCCCGGCGGCGCGGGCGACCTCCTCGCGCAGGACGTCCCGGTCGGTGATGCTGCGGGGGCCGTACGGGGTGAGCTCGACGCGGTCGAGGAGGTCCTCGCGGACGTCCTCGGGGGCGAAGGCCATCAGGACCTTGCCCATGGAGGTGCAGTGCAGCGGGCCGTGCCGGCCGGGGTCGCTGCGGACGCCGACCGGCAGCGGGCCGTCCACGTAATGCACGTACAGGTGCCGGGTGCCGTCGAGGACGGACATCAGGGTGGCCTCCTCGGTCTGCCGCGTCACGCGCTGCATCACGGGGAGGGCGGTGCCGGCGAATCCGTAGACCTGGCCCGCCTGCTGGCCGAGCTGGAAGAGACGGAGTCCCGGCTTGTAGCGCTTGCCAGCGGCCTCGAACTCCACCAGGCCTTCCCGGCACAGGGAGTTGACCAGCCGGTGCGCGGTGCTGACGGCGACGCCGCTGGCCCGGGCCAGCTCGGAGAGCGTGATGCCGTGCGGATGCTCGCCGACCAGGACGAGCAGCCGGATCGCCCGGCCCACGACATCGGCGGGCACCTCACTGGTGGCACTCATATGCGGCAGATTACCATTGAGTGGATAAGTTTTCCACTGAATGGAAAAACAGCGATGAGTCATCCTCTCTTCGACGTCACCGGCAAGGTGGCCCTGGTGACCGGTTCGAGCCGTGGCATCGGCCGGGCGCTGGCCGTCGGGCTGCTGGAGGCGGGCTGCACGGTCGTCCTCAACGGCCGCGACACCGTCGCCCTGGAGGCCGCCCGCAAGGAGCTCGCCGAGTCGTTCGGCGACCGGGTCCTGGCCCAGGCCTTCGACGTCACCGACTCCGCCGCGGTCACCGACGCCGTCGCCCGCATCGAGCGCCGCGCCGGGCCGATCGACATCCTGGTGAACAACACCGGCGCCCAACGCCGCGCCCCGCTCCTGGATTTCACCGACGAGGACTGGCACGGCCTGCTGGACACCAACCTCACCAGCGCCTTCCTCGTCGGCCGCGAGGTCGCCCGGCGCATGGTGCCGCGCGGCCACGGCAAGATCGTCAACATCTGCTCGCTCCAGAGCGAGGCGGTCCGCCCCGGCATCGCGCCCTACTCCGCCACCAAGGGCGGCCTGAAGATGCTCACCAAGGGCATGTGCGCCGACCTCGGCCCGCACGGCATCCAGGTCAACGGCATCGGTCCCGGCTACTTCGACACCGAACTGACCTCCGCCCTGGTCGCCGACGAGGAGTTCAACGCCTGGGTGCGCGGGCGGACCCCGGCGGGCCGCTGGGGCAAGGTCGAGGACCTCGTCGGCGCCCTGCTCTTCCTGTCCTCTCCGGCCTCCGACTTCGTCAACGGACAGCTCGTGTACGTCGACGGCGGCATGCTCTCCGTCCTGTAACCCCCCGAGGAGCCCCTATGCACGCCTGTGTCGTCCACGGAGCAGGTGATCTCCGGGTCGAGGAACGGCCGTACGACGGTCCCGGTGCCGGTGAAATCGCGGTCGCCGTCGCCCTCGGCGGGATCTGCGGCAGCGATCTGCACTACTACCACCGGGGCCGGGTCGGCGACTTCGCCCTGCGCGAGCCCATGGTGCTGGGCCACGAGGTGGTCGGCCATGTCGCCGCCCTCGGCCCCGGCGCGGACGGCCCGGCCCCCGGCACGCCCGTCGCCGTCCACCCCGCCACGCCCTGCGGCACCTGCCCCGAGTGCACCGGCGGCCGGCGCAACATCTGCGCCCGCACCCGCTATCTCGGCAGCGCCGCCCACACCCCGCACGTCCAGGGCGGGTTCGCGCAGACCATCACCGTGCCCGCCGAGCAGATCCGGGCACTGCCGCCGGGCCTCGCTCTGCGGCGGGCCGTCCTCGCCGAGCCGCTGTCGGTGGCGCTGCACGCCGTCAACCGGGCGGGCGAGGTGCGCGGCAAGCGCGTCCTCGTCACCGGCGCGGGACCGATCGGCTGCCTGGTCGTGGCCGCGCTGCGGCGGCGGGGCGCCGCCGAGGTCGTCGTCAGCGACCTCTTCGACGAGCCGCTGCGCCTCGCGACCGCCGTCGGGGCCACCGCGACGGCACGGGCCGACCGGCCCGAAGACCCTTCCTGGGCAGGCGACTTCGATCTCGCGATCGAGGCGTCGGGCGCCCCGGCGGGACTGCTCACCTGCGTGGAACGCGTCCACCGCGGCGGCACCGTCGTCCTCCTCGGCCTGCTTCCGCCCGGCGAGACCGGCCTGTTGGGCAATGTCGTGGTCACCCGGGAACTCGACCTGCGCGGCGCCTTCCGCTTCGACACCGAGTTCGACGAGGCGCTCGCCCTGCTGGCCGAGGGGCTGCCCGTGGACCCGGTCGTGACGCACACCTTCCCGCTGGACCAGTCCGTCGCCGCGTTCGCCGCGGCGCAGGACCGCACGGTGGCCTCCAAGGTGCTGCTGGACCTGTCGGGCACCTGACGCGTCCGAACCCCCGCTCCCGGAGCGGCGGTTGCCCCGGGTACGTTCGTTCACATGCGCATACGAGCGAGGGTCATCGGCGGCGGAATCGGCGGTACGGCAACGGCGTTGGCGCTGCACAAGGCGGGCGCCGACGTCGTCGTGCACGAGGCGCATCCCGACTCGGCCGAGGATCTGGGCGCGTTCCTCACGCTGGCGAGCAACGGCATGCGGGCGCTGGCCCAGTTCGACGCCGATGCCGCCGTCCGGGCGGTCGGGTTCCCGCTGCGGGAGATGCGGCTGCTCGACGCGGCGGGCGAGGAGATGGGGCGGGGGCCGCTGGGCGAGGCCGACGATCCGCGCCTGCGGTTCCGGTGCGTGCGCCGCGGCGACCTCAACGCCGCGCTCCAGGCGGAGGCGGTGCGCCGGGGCCTCGACGTCCGGCACGGGGTGCGGCTGACCGCGGTCGAGGAGGGCCCGGACGGCGTGACCGCCCGCTTCTCGGACGGCGGCAGCGCGACGGCCGACCTGCTCGTGGGCGCCGACGGCCTGCACTCCACCGTCCGGGAGACCATCGCCCCGGGCGTGCGCCCGCAGTACGCCGGGCAGCGCGTGTTCTACGGCTACACCGATACCGCCCGCCCGCCGGGCGCCGCCGAGCAGATCACCATGGTGCGGGGCAGCCGGGCCGCCTTCGGGTACGCGGTGTCGCCCGACGGGGAGACCTACTGGTTCGCCCGCGTGGCCGACGTACCGCCGAAGGCGCCCGGCGGGTGGCGGGAGCCGCTGGTGGAGCTGCTGCGCGCGGACGCCGGGCCCGCCGCGGACATCGTCGCGGCCACACACGAGGACATCTTCGTCACCGACGCCGCCGAGATACCCGTCGGCACCCCTTGGCGCTCCGCGCGGACCCTGCTCGTCGGCGACGCGGCCCACGCGGCGTCCCCCGCGACCGGCCAGGGGGCGTCGATGGCGCTGGAGGACGCGGTCGTCCTCGCCAAGTCCCTGCGGGACGCCCCGGATCTCGACGCCGCGCTCAGCCGCTACGAGGCGCTGCGCCGCCCGCGCGTGGAACACAACATCACCGTCAGCGGCGCCCTCTCCCGGGGCGGCCGGCCCACCGGCGCGCCCCGCCCCGGCGAGGACGACCTCGTACAACTGCTGGACTGGGAGAGCAAGTTGGCGGCCTGAGGAAGGCGGCCGGTCAGATCCAGCCGTCCAGGGACTTCATGAACCCGGCGAAGTCGTCACGGTGGATGGTGTGCCCCGCCCCGGTGACCGTGCGGACCTCGAAGCCGCTCGCCCGCAGCCGCGTCACGTCCTCGGCGCCCACCAGGAAGCTGGGGTCGGCGAGTTGGACGAGGGAGGGCACCAGCGGGCGGTCGGGGACGAAGCCGGTGAGGGGGCGGCCGTCGAGGAAGTACGAGGTGTCCGCGTCCCAGTCGGCCAGCGTGGCCACCTCGACCTCGACGTCCTCGGGGTCCCAGCGCGGGTTGAGCTGCGCGATGTGCTCACGGGTGAGGTTCTTGCCGGACGCGAACACCTCGGGGTCCAGCGGCTGTTCGGGGTCCGGGGACGCCCAGGCCGGGTCGGAGTAGACCGCCCGCGCGGGGCGCAGTCGCTCCACCGCCAGGGACAGGGCGAGCCCGCCGAGGGAGTGGCCGATGACCACGTCGGCACCGGTCGGCAGGGTGTCGACGAGGTCGTCCGCGAAGTGCCGCGGGGTGTACTCGCCGCGCGGGGAGCGGCCGTGGCCGCGCAGGTCGACCGCGATCACCCGGTAGCCGCGCTCGGCGAGGGCCGGCCCGACCCGGCGCCAGGTGCGGGAGTCGGACATGATGCCGTGGACGAGCAGGGCCGTCCGGTCGCCGGTGCCCCATTCACGGGTGTGGAGTTGCACGGAAGTCCTTTCGCTCCGGTGGGTGTGCCGCAGTCAGTGTGCGGGTTTCTCCCAGACGGAGACATGCCGGCCGCTGTCGTGGCCGAAGGGCTCCCGCGTCCATCCCTCCCACCGCTCCCGCAGCCGCAGCCCGGCGAGCCGCGCCATCAGGTCCAGCTCGGCCGGCCAGACGTAGCGGAAGGGGATCTCGAAGTACGTCGCGTGCCCGTCCGCGACCCTGACGTGGTGCGAACTCATCGCCTGGGTCGCCGTGTCGTAGGTGTCGAACCCCAGCCGCTCCGCACCGACATGGAACGGTACGGCGTGCTGCCCGGGCGGCAGTTTCCGCAGCTCGGGGACCATGACCTCGACGACGAAGCAGCCGCCGGGCGCCAGATGGGCGGCGACGTTGCGGAAGCAGGCCACCTGGGCGTCCTGCGTCGTGAGGTTCATGATCGTGTTGAAGACGAGGTAGGCGACCGTGAAGGGGCCGTCGACCTTCGTCGTCGCGAAGTCGCCGATCGTGACGCCGATCGCGTCACCACCCGGCTTGGCGCGCAGCCGGGCGACCATGGCCTTGGAGAGATCGATGCCGTGGACCGGGACACCGCGGGCCGCCAGTGGGAGCGCGATGCGCCCGGTGCCGATACCGAGCTCAAGTGCCCTGCCGCCACGCGCTCGTTCGGCCAGGAAGTCGACGACCGGTCCTACGGCGTCCGGTCGGAACAGGTCTGCCGACGACTCGTCGTAGGTCGCGGCGATGGGTTCGGGGAAGTATCCGTCCTCGTCGTCCACGCTCGGACGGTACCCCTCGGCCGGGCGGGGCCGCCCGTGGATTTCCGCCGGGGCGCCGCACGTTCAGCGGCGGGAGCGACGCGTTTCCGGGCGGGGCGGGTTGATGAACTGGAGGGTGAGGGTGGCCGGGGGTTCGGCCAGGCCGGGGCCGCCGGCCGCCACCCAGTCGAGGACGTCGTCCGTGCAGGCGTCGTCGCCGGACCAGCCGATCCAGGTCGCCCGGCCGCCGCGCCGCCGGCCCTCACCGGAGGGCTGCACGACCAGGACGTTGGCCTGGTCGCAGGGGCCGAGGCAGTCGGTCGTACGGACCGCGAGCCGGCCCCCGGACTCCGCGGCGGCGGCCCGCAACCGGTCCAGCTGCCACTGGTGGTCGACCCCCGGGTGCTTGCGCGCGTCACCGCAGCAGCAGCCGCGGCACAGCACGAGGGTGCACGGCCGGGCACCGGCGGCCCCGAACACGACCCGGCTTCTCGGCACGCTCACGCCATTCCCTCCCCGCGACACCATCGACTTCAAGATCGTACGTACTTGTACGGGCCACCCGGACCGCGGGCGTCCCAACCGTTGACGGGGACATGCCCTATCCCTATCTTCTGACCGGAATCACGAACTACGTTCGACATTACGGACAGGGACGGTCTCGTATGCCTCGGACCCACCTCAGGAGAACTCCCTTGAGACGCAACGCCGTTCGCCTGCTGCTGGCCCTGCTGGTGGCGCTCACCGCGGCCCTGGGCACCGCCCCCGCCCAGGCCGCCGCGCCCGACTCCCCCGCGGTCACCTACACCAACCCGATCGCCGAGAAGCGAGCCGACCCGCACATCTTCAAACACACCGACGGCTACTACTACTTCACCGCGACCGTCCCCGAGTACGACCGCATCGTGCTGCGCCGGGCCACCACGATCCAGGGCCTGTCCACGGCCACCGAGGTGACCATCTGGACGAAGCACAGCAGCGGCGTGATGGGCGCGCACATCTGGGCGCCGGAGATCCACTACATCGACGGCAAGTGGTACGTGTACTTCGCCGCCGGCTCGACCAGTGACGTGTGGGCGATCCGTATGTACGTCCTCGAAGGCACCGGCGCCAACCCGCTGACGGCGGCCTGGACCGAGAAGGGCCAGATCACCACCACGTGGGAGAGCTTCTCCCTGGACGCGACGACGTTCGTCGTGAACGGCGTGCGGTATCTGGCCTGGGCGCAGCGCAACCCGTCGGAGAACAACAACACCAGCCTGTTCCTCGCGAAGATGGCCAACCCCTGGACGATTCAAGGGACTCCGGCCGAGCTGTCGCAGCCGACGCTCTCCTGGGAGACGGTCGGCTACAAGGTCAACGAGGGCCCGGCGGTGATCCAGCACGGCGGCAAGGTCTTCCTGACGTACTCGGCCTCGGCGACCGACGCCAACTACTGCCTGGGGATGCTGACCGCTTCGGCGACGGCCGACCTGACCAACCCCGCCTCTTGGACGAAGAGTTCGGCACCGGTGTTCCAGAGCAACGCCTCGACCTCGCAGTACGGGCCGGGCCACAACTCCTTCACCACGTCCGAGGACGGCAAGTCGGACATCCTCGTCTACCACGACCGCAGCTACAAGGACATCAGCGGCGACCCGCTGAACGACCCCAACCGCCGCACCCGGGTGCAGAAGGTCTACTGGAAGGCGGACGGCACCCCGGACTTCGGCATCCCGGTCGCCGACGGCGTCACGCCGAAGCGCTTCTCCTCGTACAACTACCCGGACCGGTTCATCCGCCACTGGGAGTACCGGGCGAAGATCGAGGCGAACGTCGCGCCGCTCGCCGACTCGCAGTTCCGGGTCGTCACCGGTCTCGCGGGCACCGGCACGGTCTCGCTGGAGTCGGCCAACTTCCCCGGCTACTACCTGCGGCACAAGAACTACGAGGTGTGGGTGGAGAAGAACGACGGCACGTCGGGCTTCGCCTCCGACGCGAGCTTCTACCAGCGGTCCGGGCTGGCGGACTCGGCGGGGATCTCGTACGAGACGTACAACTACGCGGGCCGGTACATCCGGCACTACGACTACCTGCTCCATGTGCAGACGCCGGCCACGGCGACCGACCGGGGAGATGCCACGTTCTACGCGCAGTAGCCGGTCCGCAGGCATGCATGAATGGGCTATAAACTGCGCGTATAATCGCTGTGTATAGTCCCGGCATGCCATCTCTCACCAACCAGATGCACAAAACGGGGACCGGGTTCCGAGCGACGCTGATGTCGGCGGCGGCAGCGTGTCTCGCGCTGTCGCTGACCGGCTGCGCGAAGGTCGACACGACCGCGCCCAGCGCCGCCCGGGCCGAGGGTGCGTCGGCCGCCGCGCAGGCCCGCTTCGGGACCGTCGACTGCCGTCACACCAAGTGCATCGCGCTCACCTTCGACGCCGGCCCGAGCGAGCACTCCGCGCAGCTCCTCGACATCCTCAAGGAGAAGCAGGTCCCGGCGACCTTCTTCCTCCTCGGCAAGCGGCACATCGAGAAGTACCCGGAGCTCGTCAAGCGCATGGCGGACGAGGGCCATGAGGTGGCCAGCCACACCTGGGACCACAAGATCCTGACGCGGCTGAAGCCGGACGAGATACGCGCGGAACTCGAACACCCGAACGACGAGATCGAGCGCCTCACCGGCAAGAGACCCACGCTCATGCGGCCGCCGCAGGGCCGCACGGACACCGACGTCCACGACATCTGCAAGGAGCTGGGGCTCTCGGAGGTGCTGTGGACGGTCACCGCCAAGGACTACACGACGACCGACTCGGCCCTCATCCAGAAGCGCGTCCTCGCGCAGGCGTCCCGGGACGGGATCATCCTGCTCCACGACCTCTACGACGGGACGGTTCCGGCCGTGCCCGGGATCATCGACGCGCTCAAGGCACGGGGGTATGTGTTCGTGACCGTGCCGCAACTGCTGGCGCCGGGGAAGGCGGAGCCGGGGAAGGTCTACCGCTGAGGGCCGGAAAACTCAGAAGACGACGGTCCACCCTTCCCGCGCGGCCTGTTCCTTGGTGTACGAGACGCCGTGGACCTTCAGCCCCTTGGCGTCGAAGAGGGTGATCTCGCCGCCGTGGTTGCCGAGCTGGGCGCCGCCCTCGGCGAGCGGGACGAGAAGGCAGGCGCCGGCGGCGAGCGTCCCGGCGGGCACCGGGGACTTCTGCCCCAGCCGGTCGCCGATGCGCCACCCGGTGAGGTCGACGGCGTCGGGAGAGGCGTTGAGCAGCGTGACGGTCTCCGCCTCGGGGGACGGACCGGGCGGGTTGACGAGCGCGGCGACGATCCGCACGGGCAGGGTGCCCGGCTCCGGCCGGTTGCCGTCGACGTCGTCGAGGGCATGCCCGGTGACGTCGTCGGTGTGCCAGGACTGGCTCTGGAAGGCGAGGAAGATGCCCACCCAGCGGTCGAGGCCGGGGAAGTGGATCAGGACTCCCCCGTCCTGCCACACCCCGTCGTCCCTGCGGAAGCGGCCGCTGTTGCCCTGGTTCATGTGGATGTCGTGGATGCCGTTGCCCGGCAGGAAGCCGAACACCTTGTCCTTGACGCCCGGTTCGGGCCCGAAGCGCTCACCGAACAGATACACCCGGGCCTCGGGGTCGGCGACGGCCCGCCGTACGTACAGGTCGAGGAGGTCGGCGAGGTCGTTGCCGTCGCCGGGGAGGTCCGGGGGCAGGGTGCGCATCTTCGCCGGGTCGAAGAGGTTGCCGCGCACGAAGTCGAGGTTGGGCCCGCCGGGCCCGGGCGGCAGGATGTTCCACCCACTGGCCAGCCCCGCGAGCCGGGCGGTCACGGGGTGCCGGAAGTCCTCGTCGACGAGGTAGAGCAGTTCGGAAGGACGCTCCTGGGACAGCACATTGACGGCGGCGCGATAGTGCACGCCCTGATCGTCGGTGAGATGGATCTGGTAATGCGGGGTGTCGGTGGCGCCCTCGCGCCTGGTGTCGACAGCCCTGGTGATCAGTACGCCGTAGGCCTTGAGCGGCATGGCGATCAACTCCCCCTGTTGACGGGCGGAATGCCCGTCCGTGGGGGAAATCGTAGAGCGCGTGCGCGCCACCGGGTGGCGCGTTCCAGTCGACGTACGCCGGTCGGCCGACCGGCGACTGCACCAACCCTCTGAGCCGGATACGAATACGCCGCTGAACTGCCCGGATTCCCTAAGATCGTTGCGTGGTCACCTTCCTCATCGAACGCACGGTCCCCCTCCCGCGGGCCGAGACCTGGCGCCGCCTCACGGAATGGCCCCGCCATGGGGACGTGGTCCCCCTGACCCGGGTCACCGTCGAGACACCGGGCCCTACGGCCGTGGGCACGGTGTTCGTGGCGCGCACGGGGGTGGGGCCGCTGGGCTTCGACGACCGCATGGAGGTGACGGTGTGGCGTCCGCCGACCGAAGAGACCGCCGGGTTCTGCCGGCTGGAGAAGCGGGGTCGGGTCGTCATCGGGTGGGCGGAGATCGAGGTGGGGGCGGGGCCGGGTGGGCGCAGCCGGGTGGTGTGGCGGGAGGAGTTGGGGGTGCGGTTTCTGCCGGGGGTGTTCGATCCCTTGGTACGGGCTGCTTCGCGGTGGTTGTTCGGGCGGGCGGTGAATCGGCTGCTCAGGAAGCCTTGATGGCTTGGGGCGGGGCCCAGGCCATCAGGCCACCGACCCGATCCGCCCGGTCGGCGCCGACGACGTCACGTCATGATGGATCGGCGTATGCGCCCCCGTCAGTGAAACCCCGCTCCCCCCGCGCCGATTGGCGACGATCTCCGCCCCGATCGACAGCGCCGTCTCCTCCGGGGTCCGTGCTCCGAGGTCCAGGCCGATCGGGGAGCGCAGGCGAGCCAGCTCCAGTTCCGTCACGCCGACTTCGCGCAGGCGTTCGTTGCGGTCCAGGTGGGTCCGGCGGGAGCCCATCGCGCCGACGTAGGCGACCGGCAGGCGCAGTGCCAGTTGGAGCAGGGGTATGTCGAACTTCGCGTCGTGGGTGAGGACGCACAGGACCGTGCGGGCGTCCACCGGCGTCCGCTCCAGGTACTTGTGCGGCCACTCCACCACGATCTCGTCCGCCTCCGGAAAGCGCGTCCTCGTCGCGAACACGGGGCGCGCGTCGCACACCGTGACGTGGTAGCCGAGGAACTTGCCGACCCGTACCAGCGCCGACGCGAAGTCGATCGCGCCGAAGACGATCATTCGAGGGGCCGGGACCGAGGACTCGACCAGGACCGTGAGCGGGGCTCCGCAGCGTGAGCCCTGCTCTCCTATCTCCAGGGTGCCCGTGCGGCCGGCGTCCAGGAACGCGCCCGCCTCCGCCGCCACCGTGCGGTCCAGTTCAGGGTGGGCGCCGAAGCCGCCGTCGTGGCCGGTCTCCGTACGCACGAGCAGCGCCCGGCCCAGCAGCTCCGCCGGGCCGGACACCACGCGAGCCAGTGCCGCCGCCTCGCCGTTCGACGCAGCGGCCAGAGCCTCGGTGACCACCTCGCGGACGGGATCTCCCGCCCGAACCGGCGTCACCAGGATGTCGATGATGCCGCCGCAGGTCAGGCCGACCGCGAAGGCGTCGTCGTCGCTGTAGCCGAAGCGTTCGAGGACCGTCTCGCCGTCCTCCAGCGCCTGTTGGCACAGCTCGTACACCGCGCCCTCCACGCAACCGCCGGAGACCGAGCCGATCGCCGTGCCGTCGGCGTCGACCGCGAGGGCCGCGCCGGGCTGGCGAGGGGCGCTGCCGCCGACGGCCACCACGGTGGCCACGGCGAAGTCGCGTCCCTGCTCGACCCACCGGTGCAGCTCTTCGGCGATGTCCAGCATCTCTCGGTCTCCTCACGGAAGTCGTGTGCGGAGGGGCGGCTAGTGCACGCCCATCCAGTTCTCAATGGGATTGAGGGCGAAATAGACGAAGAAGATCAGTGTGAGGGCCCACATGAACGCCCCGATCTCCCTTGCCTTGCCCTGGGCGACCTTGATGGCGACGTACGAGATGACGCCCGCCGCCACGCCCGCCGTGATCGAGTACGTGAACGGCATGATCACGACCGTCAGGAAGACCGGGATCGCCGTCGCGCGGTCGGCCCAGTCCACGTGCCGCGCGTTCATCATCATCATCGCGCCGATGACCACCAGGGCCGCCGCCGCCACCTCGCCGGGCACGATCGCCGTCAGCGGGGTGAAGAACAGGCACGCCGCGAAGAACAGGCCGGTGACGACGGAGGACAGGCCCGTGCGGGCGCCCTCGCCCACTCCCGTCGCCGACTCCACGAACACCGTCTGGCCCGAGGCTCCCGCCACGCCGCCGATCGCGCCGCCGGCGCCGTCGATGAAGAGCGCCTTCGACAGGCCCGGCATCCGGCCCTGCGCGTCGGCCAGCTTGGCCTCCGTGCCGACGCCGATGATCGTCGCCATCGCGTCGAAGAAGCCCGCCAGGACCAGGGTGAAGACGATCATGCCGACCGTCATCGCGCCCACCTCGCCCCAGCCGCCGAACTCGACGTCGCCGAAGATCGAGAAGTCCGGCATCGAGACCGCGCTGCCGTGGAGTGCGGGGGCGCCGCTCGCCCACTGCTCGGGGTTGATCACGTCGAGGGCGTTGAGGATCACTGCCAGGACCGTGCCGCCGACGATGCCGATCAGGATGGCGCCGGGGACGCCTCGGGCCTGGAGCATGAAGATCGCGAGGAGCGTGGCCGCGAAGAGAAGGACCGGCCAGCCCGCGAGTTCACCCGTGGGGCCCAGGGTCACCGGGGTCGCCTTGCCCTGGTGGACGAAGCCGGCCTTGTAGAAGCCGATCAGGGCGACGAACAGCCCGATGCCCATGGTGATCGCGTGCTTGAGGGCCAGCGGGATGGCGTTCATGATCATCTCGCGCAGGCCGGTGACGACCAGCAGCATGATGACGACGCCGTACATCACGCACATGCCCATGGCCTGCGGCCAGGTCATCTGCGGGGCGACCTGCGAGGACAGGACGCCGGAGACGGAGAGGCCGGCGGCGAGGGCGAGCGGCACCTTGCCGAAGAAACCCATCAGCAGCGTGGTGAAGGCCGCCGCGAACGCGGTCGCGGTGATGAGGGCCTTCTGGCCGAGCATGTCCCCCGCCGCGTCCTTGCCGGACAGGATCAGGGGGTTGAGCAGGAGGATGTACGCCATCGCCATGAAGGTGGTGACGCCGCCGCGCACCTCACGCGCGACCGTCGATCCTCGCTGGGATATGTGAAAGTACCGGTCGAGCCAGGACCGTCCGGCCGGGACGCGGGTGCCTTCTCCCGCGTCGTCGGCAACGGTCTCCGGCTCCAGTGACTGCTGGGTCATGTGGGCCTACTCCCAAGGTTCACAGGGGCCCCCGCCAACCGCCGGTGCGGCTGCGGGATTTGGGAAGGTGCTTCGGCCGCACGACCCGGGGGACGGCCCGAGACGAACGAACTGGGGTACTGCTGGGTCACGCTGGGTCACGCTTCAAGTGCCGCGAGCGGTGCGGGACTTGGTGCTCCGGGCGGCGCGGTGGAGGTTGTGACGTTCCCTGCGCCGCCCGGAGAGCTTCAACTGGCCGCCTACGCCGTGCCGGTGAGGTGTTCCGGGCGGACCGGCGTGCGGTTGAGCTCCAGCCCGGTCGCGTTCCGGATCGCCGCGAGGACGGCCGGGGTCGACGACAGGGTGGGGGCCTCGCCGATGCCACGGAGCCCGTACGGGGCGTGGTCGTCGGCGAGTTCGAGCACGTCGACGGGGATGGTCGGCGTGTCGAGGATGGTGGGGATCAGGTAGTCCGTGAAGGAGGGGTTCCTGACCTTGGCCGTCTTGGGGTCGACGATGATCTCTTCCATCACCGCGACACCGAGGCCCTGGATGGTGCCGCCCTGGATCTGGCCGACGACCGACAGCGGGTTGAGCGCCTTGCCGACGTCCTGCGCGCAGGCCAGCTCGATGACCTTGACCAGGCCGAGCTCGGTGTCCACCTCGACGACCGCGCGGTGCGCGGCGAAGGAGTACTGGACGTGGCCGAAGCCCTGACCGGTCCTGAGATCGAAGGCCTCGGTCGGGCGGTGCCGCCACTCGGCCTCCACCTCGACGGTCTCGCCCTCCAGCACCTCGGCCAGGTCCGCGAGGACCTCGCCGCCGTCGGTGACGACCTTGCCGCCCTCCAGGAGCAGCTCCGCCGTCGCCCAAGCGGGGTGGTACGAGCCGAACTTGCGGCGGCCGATCTCCAGGACCTTCTCGCGCACCAGCTCGCAGGAGTTCTTGACCGCGCCGCCGGTGACGTACGTCTGCCGGGAGGCCGAGGTCGAACCCGCCGAGCCCACCTGGGTGTCGGCCGGGTGGATGGTCACCTGCGCGACGCCCAGTTCAGTGCGGGCGATCTGCGCGTGGACGGTGACGCCGCCCTGGCCGACCTCCGCCATCGCGGTGTGCACGGTGGCGACGGGCTCACCGCCGACGACCTCCATGCGGACCTTGGCGGTGGAGTAGTCGTCGAAGCCCTCGGAGAAGCCGACGTTCTTGATGCCGACCGCGTAGCCGACGCCGCGCACGACGCCTTCGCCGTGGGTGGTGTTGGACAGACCGCCGGGCAGCTGTCGTACGTCCGCCTCCTCGCCCGCGGAGAGCCACTGCTGCTCCGGAGGAAGGGGCATCGCCTTGACGCGGCGCAGGAGTTCGGCGACCGGGGCCGGCGAGTCGACCGGCTGGCCGGTCGGCATGATCGTGCCCTGCTCCATCGCGTTGAGCTGACGGAACGCGACCCGGTCCATGCCCACCTGGTCGGCGAGCTTGTCCATCTGGGCCTCGTAGGCGAAGCACGCCTGGACCGCGCCGAAGCCGCGCATGGCGCCGCAGGGCGGGTTGTTGGTGTAGAGGGCGATGGCCTCGATGTCGACGTCGTCGACCACGTACGGGCCGATCGAGAGGGAGGAGGCGTTGCCGACGACCGCGGGGGACGCGGAGGCGTATGCGCCGCCGTCCAGGACGATCCGGCACTTGACGTGCGTCAACTTGCCCTCGGCGGTGGCCCCGTGCTCGTAGTAGAGCTTCGCCGGGTGGCGGTGGACGTGGCCGAAGAAGGACTCGAAGCGGTTGTAGACGATCTTGACCGGCTTGCCGGTGCGCAGCGCCAGCAGACAGGCGTGGATCTGCATCGAGATGTCCTCGCGGCCGCCGAAGGCACCGCCGACGCCGGACAGCGTCATACGGACCTTGCTCTCGGGCAGGCCGAGGACCGGGGCGATCTGCTTGAGGTCGCTGTGCAGCCACTGGGTGGCGATGTAGAGGTGGACGCCGCCGTCCTCGTCCGGCACGGCGAGACCCGACTCGGGGCCGAGGAAGGCCTGGTCCTGCATGCCGAAGGTGTACTCGCCCTTGACGACGAAGTCGGCCTTCTTGGCGGCCTCTTCGGCGTTGCCGCGGACGATCGGCTGACGGTGCACGATGTTGGGGTGCGGGACGTGGCCGATGTGGTGGTCGTCGCGGCCCTCGTGGACCAGGATCGCGTCCGGCGCGGTCGCGGAGGCCTCGTCGGTGATGACGGGCAGCTCGCGGTACTCGACCTTGATCTTGGCGGCGGCCCGGCGGGCGGTCTCCGGGTGGTCGGCGGCGACGATCGCGACCGGCTCGCCGTGGTGGCGTACCTTGCCGTGCGCGAGGACCGGGGTGTCCTGGATCTCCAGGCCGTAGTTCTTCACGTCCGTGGGCAGGTCGTCGTACGTCATGACGGCGTAGACGCCCGGCAGGGCGAGGGCCTCGGAGGTGTCGATCGAGACGATCTCGGCGTGCGCGACCGTGGAGCGCAGGATCTGGCCCCAGAGCATGTCCTCGTGCCACATGTCGGAGGAGTACGCGAACTCGCCGGTGACCTTGAGGGTGCCGTCCGGGCGGAGCGTGGACTCGCCGATACCGCCCTTGGTCTGGGAACCCTGGGTGATTTTGGTGGGAGCGCCGGTGGTGGGCATGCTCAGACCCCCTCGGACTGCCGGGCGGCCGCGAGGCGGACCGCGTCCATGATCTTCTCGTAGCCGGTGCAGCGGCACAGGTTGCCCGACAGCCCCTCGCGGATGTCCGCGTCGGTCGGGTTCGGGTTGCGCTCCAGCATCTCGTCGGCCGCGACCAACAGACCGGGGGTGCAGAAGCCGCACTGCACGGCGCCGGCGTCGATGAACGCCTGCTGGATCGGGGAGAGTTCGGTGCCCTCGCCGGTCTGCGAGTCCTGGCCCTTCGCCGCCCACTGCTTCGCCTCGTCGAGCGGGGTCCCACAAGTGGACCCGCAGGCCCGCTGCTTGGCGAAGTCCGCGAGGCCCTCGACGGTCACCACGTCACGGCCTTCCACCTGGCCCGCCGCGACCAGACACGAACACACCGGCACCCCGTCCAGGCGGACCGTGCAGGAACCGCACTCGCCCTGCTCGCAGGCGTTCTTGGAACCCGGCAGGCCGAGCCGCTCGCGCAGCACGTACAGCAGGGACTCGCCCTCCCAGACGTCGTCGGCCTCCTGCGGACGGCCGTTGACCGTGAAATTGACGCGCATTACGCGACTCCCTCCGTGTGAGCGGCGGTGCCGCGGTACGACTCCCAGGTCCAGGTCAGCGTGCGGCGGGCCATGATGCCGACCGCGTGGCGGCGGTAGCTCGCCGTGCCCCGGACGTCGTCGATCGGGTTGCAGGCGGCGGCGCACAGGTCCGCGAACTGCTTGGCGACCGACGGGGTGATGATCTTTCCGTTGTCCCAGAAGCCGCCCTCGTCGAGCGCCGCGTTCAGGAACTCCTCCGCGGCCTTCGCCCGGACCGGGGTGGGCGCCGCCGAACCGATGCCGGTGCGGACCGTGCGGGTCTCGGGGTGCAGGGCCAGGCCGAACGCGCAGACCGCGATGACCATGGCGTTGCGGGTGCCGACCTTCGAGTACTGCTGCGGGCCGTCGGCCTTCTTGATGTGGACCGCGCGGATCAGCTCGTCGGGCGCGAGCGCGTTGCGCTTCACTCCGGTGTAGAACTCGTCGATCGGGATCAGGCGCGAGCCGCGCACCGACTCGGCCTCGACCTCGGCGCCGGCCGCGAGGAGCGCGGGGTGGGCGTCGCCGGCCGGGGAGGCGGTGCCGAGGTTGCCGCCGACGCCGCCGCGGTTGCGGATCTGCGGGGAGGCGACCGTGTGCGAGGCCAGGGCGAGGCCCGGCAGCTCGGCACGGAGGTTCTCCATGATCCGGGTGTACGGGACGGAGGCGCCGAGCCGCACCGAGTCCTGGCCGACCTCCCACTCCGTGAGGTCGGTGATGCGGTTCAGGTCGAGCAGGTACTCGGGCCGCCGGTGGTCGAAGTTGATCTCGACCATCACATCGGTGCCGCCCGCAATGGGCACAGCGGTGGGGTGCTCAGCCTTGGCGGCGAGCGCCTCCTCCCAGCTGGCGGGGCGAAGGAAGTCCATGACCGGCTCTCTTCTTCGTCTTGTGGGTGGTACGGATTGAGCCAGATCGTGTGCGGCGGGCCCGGCTCGTTCATGTGTTGTTCACGCGGAGTGGGGCCAGTACACAGCGCCGTGCTCCGACGGGGTCAGTCACGGAAACTCTGAAGGAGTTGGCTGGTCGGGGCGGGCATCTTGTAGATTCGTATGAACGGAGGTCCTCAGTAACCTCCATGTTTTCCTGTGGAAACGCGCGACACACCGGGCGTGACCTGGGACACAGTCCGAAGGGCGGTGGGCGGAGCACACCGGGCCCACCGGACCGGCGCCTCCCGCACAGGGGCCCCACAGTTCATCGTAGATTTCTAGACAAAGATCGGCGGCGACGAGAATGCGGCTGCGCGCACTGCTGGACACCGACGCGCTGGGCCTGCGGCTGCTCGGCGGCGAGGACGAGCTGGACCGCACCGTGCGCGGTGTGATGACCACGGACCTGCGGGACCCGAGCCGCTATCTGTCGGGCGGGGAGCTGGTGCTCACGGGGCTGGCGTGGCGGAGGGACGCCGCGGACTCCGACGCTTTCGTCCGGATCCTCGTGCAGGCCGGCGTGGCGGCGCTGGCGGCGGGTGAGGCGGAGCTCGGTGATGTGCCGGACGACCTGGTGCTGGCCTGTGCGCACAACCGGCTGCCGCTGTTCGCGGTGCACGAGTCGGTGGCGTTCGCGACGATCACCGAGCATGTCGTACGGCAGGTCAGCGGCGAGCGCGCCGGGGACCTGGCGGCCGTGGTGGACCGGCACCGCCGGATGATGACCTCGGGCCCGGCGGGCGGCGGCCCGGACGTGGTCCTGGACCTGCTGGGCTCCGACCTGGACCTGCGGGCCTGGGTGCTGTCGCCGACCGGACGGCTGATCGCGGGCTCCAAGACCACCGGCCCCGCGCTCCCCGCCGACATCTGCGCGAAGCTCGCGGCGGAGCATCTGGCGGCCGCCCGCACGGGCCGGCGCGGGCCGCACCGGCTGACGCTCGGCTCGACGACGTACTCCCTGTTCCCGGTTCGCAGCAGCGGCCGCTCCCCGCAGGCCTCGCGGGACGTGCGGGAGACGGTGCTGTCGGACTGGCTGCTGGCCGTCGAGGCGGACGCCGGTGACTGGCCCGAGGAGCGCCTGGACCTGCTCCAGGGCGTCACCCAGCTGATCGCGGTCGAGCGGGACCGCAGGGACGCGGCCCGCACGGTGCGGCGGCGGCTCGCCCAGGAGGTCCTGGAGCTGGTCCAGACGGGGGCCGCGCCCGCCGAGATCGCCGCGCGCCTCAGAGTCGCCGCGCCCGTCCTGCTGCCCGGTCTGGGGGCGGCGCCGCACTGGCAGGTCGTCGTCGCCCGCGTCGAGTGGGACGGCGGGGACATCGAGGGCGGCCCGGTCGCCCAGTCGCTCCTTGAGGAGATCCTCGTCGACCCGCTGTCGCCCGGCCCCGAGCCGTCCGACCGGATCGCCGTGGCCCACACCGGGGAGGAGGCCATCGCGCTCGTCCCGCTGCCGGCGGTGTCGACCGAGCACGACGGCTCCGAGACCGGTGTTCTCGCCGACGTGCTCCTTGAGTCCGTACGGGACCCGCTGGCCGCCGGGCTCGACGACGACGGGCGGGTCACGCTGGGCGTCAGCGCGGCCGTGCACTCGGCGGAGGGGCTGCGCGGCGCGCTGGAGGAGGCGCGGCACGCCCGCCGGGTGGCGGCGGCGCGGCCCGGCCGGGTGTGCGCGGCGGGCCACCAGGAGCTCGCCTCGCACGTCCTGCTCCTGCCCTTCGTGCCGGACGACGTCCGCCGGGCGTTCACGGCCCGCCTCCTGGACCCGCTGCGGGACTACGACCGCCGGCACCGCGCGGAGCTGATCCCGACGCTGGAGGCGTTCCTCGACTGCGACGGCTCCTGGACCCGCTGCGCGACCCGCCTCCACCTGCACGTCAACACGCTGCGCTACCGAGTGGGGCGAATCGAGCAGTTGACGAGTCGTGACCTTTCCCGGCTGGAGGACAAGCTGGATTTCTTCCTGGCGCTGCGGATGAGCTGAAACCTCGAGTCGCCGGGTATCCCACGACTTTGTGAAATCCTTCACCCACCCTCTTGGCCGGGCCACGGAATTCGTGCTGAGATGCGGCCACCACTCAACAGCTCAATGGTGTGCCGGGGAGGGCGAGGTGGCGTATACCGCCATGTCTGGTAACGGAACGACCCCTGACGATCCACTCCAGACCGCGGTATGGCGGCTGCGCTCACGCGCCTGCTGGGCCGACGCGGCGGCGCTGCTCCGACCGGACGGCGCGGACGCGGCCTTGCAGCGGGCCGCGCTGCTGGTCGAGCGGTGTCTCTACACCGAGCAGGGCTGGGAGGAGGCCGAGGACGCGCTGCGCACGGCCGAGGCGCTGGCCCACACCGACGACGAGCGGGGCGCCGCCGCTTGTGAACGAGGGCAACTTGCGTACGCGGCCACGCTGCACCAGGTCCGCGACCGGGCCGACGAGGCGCGGGCCGCGCTCGGGCGGGCGGCGGCGCTGATCGCTCCGGGAGCGCCGGGACGGGCGCTGCTGGACTTCCGGCGCGGACTGCTCGCCGAGAACCTCGCCCGCTCACCGCAGGCCGCGCGGGCGGCGTACCGGCGGGCGCACGCGGGCGCGGTGGCCCACGCCGATCCCCTGCTCCTCTCCTTCACCTGGCGCCACCTCGCCGGACTCGCCCTGCGGGACGGGGAGTTGGCGGAGGCCCGGCACGGCTTCGCCGAATCCCTGCGCATCCGCGAGGAGTTGGGCTATCTCGTCGGAACGGCTCCCGCGCTGGCCTCGCTGGCGGACGCGGAGGTGGAGCCGGAGGCGTCCCGGCTACGGGAGGAGGCGCGGCGGTTGTTCCGGCTCCTGGGCGGCGTACCGACGTGGCTGTCCCGGCAGTTGGCGCCGCCGCCTGCCGCGACGGCCTGAGGTGCTAGCTGTTGCCGATCCGGTCCGCCAGCTTCTGGATCTCGTTGAGGACGGTGTCACGGAGTTCCGGGTCGCGGGCGAGGACCACGGCCACGACGATCACCACGAGGAGTGAGACGAGGCCTCCACCGCGGCCGCCGCGGTGTGGCATCGGGGTGTGCATGGGCGGGCGGTGGTAGCCGTGCCGGACGTGCTGCTGGTGCGCCTGCCGGTGGGAGTTCACGGCTTGTTGATGTGCCTGCTGGGCTTGCTGACTGGCCTGTTGCGCCTGCTGCTGGGCCATGAAGGACGGGTCCATGGGGTCACCTCCGCTGTCGGCACCAGGCGTGCCGTCGGGGGATGCCACGCGGGACGGGACGGGCGGGTTCCCGGCGTAGCGGACCGTTGCGCGGAGCCAACGGTTCCGCGACCGCGGTCACACGCTCAGGACGCGCCCGCGAAGTGCTCCCCCACCAGCGACCGCACCACATCCAGGTCCCCGGCGATCAACGCGTCCAGCAGTGCGGTGTGTTCGGCCGCGTCCGCGACCAGGTCCGCGCGGCCGCGGGAGGTGGGTGTGCCGGTCAGGGGCCACTGGGCGCGGCGGTGGAGGTCGTCGGCGATCTGGACCAGCTGTGCGTTGCCGGCGAGGGTGAGGACCGCGCGGTGGAAGGCGCGGTCCGACTCGGCGTACGTGGCCCGGCATCCCGTCGACGCCGCCCGCACCGTGGCCTCGGCGGCCGGCCGCAGCTCCGCCCAGCGCTCAGGCGGCACCGTACGCGCCAGCCGCAGCATCACCGGCACCTCCACCAGGGCGCGGATCTCGGCGAGTTCGGCGAGCTCCCGCGCCCCCCGCTCCACGACCCGGAAGCCCCGGTTGGGCACGACCTCGACGGCGCCCTCCAGCGCGAGCTGCTGCATCGCCTCACGGACCGGCGTCGCGGAGACCCCGAAGCGCTCGCCGAGGACGGGCGCCGAATAGACCTCGCCGGGGGTCAGTTCGCCGGTCACCAGCGCGGTGCGCAGCGCGTCCAGGATCTGCCCGCGCACGGAGGCCCGCTGGACGACGGGCCGGGCGCGGTGCCCGGCGGGCGGCGTCGGCAAGGGCTGCTCAGCGGGCAGGACCCGCGGCGCCGGCATCGGCGGCTCGGCGGGCGGGCGTCCGCCTCGGGCCTTCGGTACGGCGTCGGCGGCGCGCGTGCGCTCGACCTGCGGCTCCGGCAGCCCGCCCTGGGCGCGCGCCTGCCGGTCTCGCGCGGCGTCCACGTCCGCCGCCCGCGCCTGCGCCGGCACCCGCACCGGCCCGGTGATCCCGGTGGCCTCCGTCCCGATGGAGCCCTGTGTGCCCTGATTCACAAGGAGCCTCCTCCGGACGTGTCGGTACTTGGGGTCATTACGGCGGGTTGTTACTCGTCCGTCAAGCACCTTAGGCGCAGAAGTCGACGGTTCAAAGCGTGACGATCTTGGGTAAGGTTAGCCTTACCTTCAGAACGCCTGTGCCACACAGTCGCACAACTGTCTTGGATTGGTGGCCCCGCATGACCGCTCCCGCCTCGGCCCTCACGGACGCCTACGACCGTCTGACCGCGGTCTTTCCGGGCATGACGGTGCGCGAGCTGGGGCCCGCCGAGGCAGCGCCCCAGGGCGGCGGATGGGTCGGCGCCGACGCGCTCGCGGCGGGCGGGGCCGGGCTGGAGTCCTTTCTGATGTGGGACGACGCACAGGTGCGGCGCGATCACGGGCGGCCCGGCCGGCCTGACGTCATCGCGAGCTTCGGACTGCACCGGTACGCCTGGCCCGCCTGCCTGCTGATCACGCTGCCCTGGTTCCTGCACCGCCGGGTGCCGCGCCTCCCCCTGGCGCAGGTGTCGTACGACCGCACCCGGGGCCCGATGGACTTCGCCGTGCGCACCGGCGCCTTCGCCTGCCTGCCGGGCGATCCGGCCGCGGTGCTGCCCGGCGCCCGGGTGGTCCCGGACGAGGAGGCGCTGCGGGCCGAGGTGCGGGACGCCGTCGCCGAGCACATGGAGCCGCTGCTCGCCGGCTTCGGGCCGCGGATGCGGCGGCGCGGGCGGGCACTGTGGGGCATGGTGACGGACGAGGTGGTGGAGGGGCTCTGGTACGTCGCCGGGCTGCTCGGCGAGCACGAGCAGCGGCGGGCCGAGCGCGAGCTGGAGCTGCTGCTGCCGGGAACGGCCAAGCCGTACGTCGGCACCGCGGCCTTCCGGGAGTTGAGCGGACCGGCCGGCGAGGTGCTGCCCACCAGGGACCGGGTCAGCTGCTGCATGTACTACACGCTCGCGCCGCAGGACACCTGTGCCACCTGCCCGCGCACCTGCGACACCGACCGGGTCGTCAAGCTGCTGGCGGAGGCCGCCAGTTGACACCCCCCGGGGAACGACCGCGCCGGCCGGTCCCGTAAGATCACCTGCGAACAAGGCTTCCGGCCGGTTACAGGCGATTCACAATTTCCTCACCTGCCGCAGGAACTTTCCGTGGAACCACCCGTACGGGTAGTCTTATTCGAACTCAACTCCCGCCCCTCATGCGGCAGTTCGAGCAGAACGCCGCCCTGGGCAATCCCTTGCACCTCCTTGGCGGCCTCTTGCCCCGAAACCCCCTGAGGGCCGGTGGGATTGGGCCACTATGGCGGGCGTTACGCCCTATCCCAATGCAAGGGACCCCAGATGAGACTGACCGACATATCGCTGAACTGGCTGCTTCCGGGCGCCGTACTGCTCCTGGGCATGGTCGCGGCGATGGCGGTGCTGGCGCGGAGCAAGCGGTCCGGCGGGGAGCACGCGAAGGACGACTCCTGGGAGCGCAGCGAGGAGCGCCGGCGGCGCAAGGAGGCCATATACGGCACCGCCTCCTATGTCCTGCTGTTCTGCTGTGCGGCGGTCGCCGCCGCCCTCTCCTTCCACGGCCTGGTCGGCTTCGGCCAGCAGAACCTGAACCTGTCCGGCGGCTGGGAGTACCTGGTCCCGTTCGGCCTGGACGGCGCGGCGATGTTCTGCTCGGTGCTCGCGGTGCGCGAGGCCAGCCACGGTGACGCGGCGCTCGGCTCCCGGATACTGGTGTGGACGTTCGCGGGTGCCGCGGCGTGGTTCAACTGGGTGCACGCGCCCAGGGGCTTCGGCCACGACGGCGCGCCGCAGTTCTTCTCCGGCATGTCCCTGTCGGCGGCCGTCCTGTTCGACCGCGCGCTGAAGCAGACCCGCCGGGCCGCGCTGCGCGAGCAGGGCCTGGTGCCCCGTCCGCTGCCGCAGATCCGCGTGGTCCGCTGGCTGCGGGCGCCCCGTGAGACGTACAAGGCCTGGTCGCTCATGCTGCTGGAGAACGTGCGCAGCCTCGACGAGGCGGTCGAAGAGGTGCGTGAGGACCAGCGGCAGAAGGAGACGAACCGGCTGCGCCGCCGCGAGGCGGACCGACTGGAGCGCGCCCAGCTCAAGGCGATCAGCCGGGGGCACCGCGGATTCATCGGCCGCGGGAGCGGTCGGCAGGTGGAGGCCCTGGAGCGGGGCGGTGGCGGCGACGACCGAGCCACCGCGGAGCCTGCCATAGCGACGACGCCGGAACCGCTGCCCGTGCGCTCACGTCCGTCCCTTCAGCCGGTCCGTCAAAGTACTGAGCCGATCACCGTCGACCTCACCGCGGAGGACGACACCATGGCCCTGCCGCGGCTCGACTCCCTGGAGCGCAAGCTCAAGGACCTTGAGCAGCAGTTCGGTTAAGTCCCTCAGGGGACCACGCGAGGGGGGTACGGCCCGGTGGCCGTACCCCCCTCGCGTTCGTCCGTCACGCGGCGCCCGCGTCGAGTTCGAACCACACCGCCTTCCCCACGCCGTGCGCCCGTACGCCCCACGCGTCGGCGAGGGACTGTACGAGGACCAGGCCCCGGCCGTGCGTACCGTCGTCGGCGTTCGGTACGCGCAGTCTGGGTCTGCGGGCCACGAAGTCCCGTACCTCCACCCGCAGTCCACGGGGTCCGACGGTGGCCGTCAGGACCGCGTCGTGGTCGGTGTGGACGAGCGCGTTGGTGACGAGCTCGCTGGTGAGCAGTTCCGCTATCTCCGATCGTCCGGGCCTCCCCCACTGGCGTAACAACTCGCGCAGCTGGCGGCGTACTTCGGGCACTGCCCGCAGGTCCGCCCGTCCGAGTCTGCGCCGTAGCGATACGGCCTGCGCCGGTTCGCCGGCGCTCGTGGCCCTGTCCTCCACCGTCTCTGCCGAGAAGGCCCCGATCGCCATGGGACCGCCTCCTCGTGCCTGCCTCTTCATGACCCCCGCCCGCGTGCCGATGTCGGTTCCCCTCCTGCTCGAACACGTTCACGGGGATCCATGCCCCGTCGTTCACGCCGCAGTCATGTCGAATCGTGAACGACCAGGTGTTCGGCCATGGTTCTGGGGTGCAGGACCGGGCGCGCGGCGTCCGCCGCACCACCCCTCGAGCGCCCTTCGAGCCACCGTGCGGCGCGGCCGGACCGCGGTGGCGGCGGGGCCGGCGCGGGGCGGGCGTGCCGCTGGTCCCCCCGGTGGGCATGTGCCGCGCGTACCGCGGGCCGGGCCGGGGCCCCGCGCGGGCGGCGGGGCGCGGGAAAGCGCTGGTCGAAGGGGTCGTTCCGGTTGCCGCCGGAGCCGGCCTCGGAGGGGCGGAACCAGGACCCGCCAAGGTCGCGGGCCGGGCACAGCCGCTACGACGCCGTGGGCGCCGCCTCCGACGGTGTGCTCCGTGGCATCGCCCCGCGGCGGAGAGCGCAGCCGGGGCCGTGCATCCGGCGTTCGTGACGACCGGCCGATCCGGCGGCCCGGCGGGGCCTCGGGCCCCCGCACAGGTGAGACACCCTGACCGACGCGCCTCGGACGAACTGCCCATCCGCGTCTGCACGGGCGGCCGTACCCGGCCGGAAAAAGAGGCGGCCGGCGCGGCAGGTCACGCCACGCCGGCCGCCGTTCCCCCCTCCGGCGAAACTGGCCGGAATTCACCAGCCCGGTACCGGACCTGCGGCGGGGTGCCGCCCTCCCGACCCCCGTGGCGAGAGGGCGGCCCCGCTTCCTCGGATGGCCTCAGTAGAGCTTGTTCACCGCGGTGGTCGTCGTCTTGCGGAACGCCTTCACGGGCGCGTCGGCGAAGTCGCCCAGCTGCCCCCACTGCACGACCGTGACGGTCTTGCCGTCCCGGCCGACGGAGAGCAGATGGATGTCGGAGGCGCCCCAGGAGCTCTCGATGTGCAGACCGTGCACCCGGGCGCCCTCCTCGACCGGCAGCGTCCCGTAGTCCCGGTGGGTGGCCTCGACCTCCGGGTCGGCCTGCTCCAGCTGCGTGGGGCAGGTCTTGATGTCCTTGTTCAGCCGGGTGGCGAGGGCCTTGGCCTTGCTGGTGTCGCCGACGACGATCGTGAGCTGCAGGGCGCCGGTGTCGAGGTCGGTGTGGAAGGTGCGGTACCGGGAGTCGTAGCCCGGCATCGTGTCCTGGAGGCAGGACAGCAGGCCGTCCGGGACACCGTCGGTGACCTTGCCGGCCGTCCAGGAGGACGAGGGGTGCGGCGGCAGTTCGGACGCCGACAGGAACTTCGGAGATACCTTCGGGGCGGCGTCCGCGGGTGAGGCGAGCGTCGCGCCGAGGGCGAGTCCGGTGGCGGCGACGGCGAGGAGCGCGCCGGCTCGGTTGCGCATGGGCATGAGTGTGTCCCCCGTGTACGAGTGAGTGCGAGAAGATGTGCGAGTGCGTGCTGAGTAAGTAGCGTGTCGCCCGGCGGTGGTTGGTCGGTCCGGTCCGCTCGGTGCGACACCAAGAGCATCAGCGGTCACAGGCGGCCGGCGCAACCGCGGACGGCCGATCTGCGCGGGTGGAACCATCCCAGGCCATGTGACGTGCAGGAATACGAGTGCCTGGGACAGCGGAACGGGGGCGGGACAACGGTGTCGGAGCAGCACGACGCAGACGAGGTGGCGGAGTTCGCGGCGCTGCTCGCGCGGCTGAAGGAACGGACGGACCGCAGCTACGGCCAGTTGGCCCGCCGGCTGAACATGAACACCTCGACGCTGCACCGGTACTGCGCCGGTGAGACGGTCCCGGTGGACTTCGCCCCCGTGGAGCGGTTCGCGGCGCTGTGCGGGGCGACGCCGGAGGAGCGGCACGAACTCCACCGGCGGTGGCTGCTCGCGGTGGCGGCACGACAGCGGTCGTCCCGCCCGCAGGAACCCGCGCCGACGCCCGGACCGACGCCGGCATCGGACCCGGCCGAACCCGACGCCGAGCCGACCGTCGAGGCGGCCGCTGCACCGACCGTCGAGGCGAGCGCACCGGCCGTAGAGGCGAGCGTCGAGCCGACCGCTGCACCGACCATCGAGGCGAACGCTGCACCGCCCCTCGACCCGACCGTCGAGCCCGCCATCGGCCCCACCCTCGAAGCGGACGAGGTCGACCCCGTCACCGAGCTGCGGCTGCCCGAGCCAGCCCGCCCGCGCCCCCGCCCTTGGTACCGGCGTCGGCGGACCCTGGTCGCCTCGGCGGCGGCCGTCGCGCTGATCGCCACGCTCGGCAGCCTGTCCGCCCTCTCGGACGGCCGCTCCTCCGCCGCCGACTCCGTGAGCCCCACCGACCCGGCCGTCACCACCTCGGCCGCCCCCGGGTCACCGGACCCCACCGCGTCGAAGAAGAAACCGAGTCCGTCCGCTTCCCCGGGCCGGGGAACCTCGTCGCCGTCCGCCTCCGGAACCGGCCGCCCGCACGCCGGCCCGTCCGCCAAGGGCGGCGGCAGCCCCACCGGCGGAGCCGGCCCGGGAGCGGCCGTGCCGCTGTCCTGGACGGTCAACTCCCATGTCTGGAACGCGGGCTGCGGCCACCGGTACGTCATCGACAAGCCGTCGACGCAGGTGCCACCGCCGCCGGTCGCGCAGGATGCCGCGGTCTGGGCGGCGGCGCAGGGCGCGCTGCACGGCGGCGAGACGATGGTGCAGATCTCGGTGCAGGGGCGGAGTTCCACGGCCGTGGTCCTCGACGCGCTCCGGGTGCGGGTGGTGGGGCGTTCGGCCCCGGCCGAGGGCAACTCGTACGCCATGGACAACGGCTGCGGCGGCGCGCTCACGCCCCGCATGTTCTCCGTCGACCTCGACGCGGACCGGCCGATCGCCCGCTCGGAGGCCGGCAACGACGGGGAGAACGAGATCCCGGCGATCCGGATGCCGTACCGCGTCTCCGCCGAGGACCCGGAGATCCTGCTGGTCACCGCGCGCACCGTCGGCTGCGACTGCCGCTGGTACCTCGAACTGGACTGGTCCTCCCAGGGCCGCACCGGCACCGCCCGCATCGACGACCACGGCACCCCGTTCCGCACGACGGGCGACAAGGGGCTGCCGCAGTACTCGTACGACTACACGAACCGGAAGTGGGTCTCCGGGGACTAAGGCCGGGGCATGTTGCGCAGGTTGGAGCGGGCCATCTGGAGCATGCGGCCCACGCCGCCATCGAGGACGATCTTCGAGGCGGAGAGGGCGAAGCCGGTGACCATCTCGGTGCTGATCTTCGGCGGGATGGACAGGGCGTTGGGGTCGGTGACGACGTCGACGAGGGCGGGGCCCTTGTGCTTGAAGGCGTCCTTCAACGCCCCCGCGAGGTCCTTCGGCTTCTCGACGCGGACGCCGTGGGCACCGCAGGCGCGGGCGACGGCCGCGAAGTCGGGGTTCTTGTTCGTGGTTCCGTACGACGGGAGTCCCGCGACCAGCATCTCCAACTCGACCATGGACAGCGAGGAGTTGTTGAAGAGGACGACCTTCACGGGGAGGTCGTACTGCACCAGGGTCAGGAAGTCGCCCATCAGCATGGAGAATCCGCCGTCGCCGGACATCGACACGACCTGGCGCTTGCGGTCGGTGAACTGGGCGCCGATCGCCATCGGCAGCGCGTTGGCCATGGAGCCGTGCGAGAAGGAGCCGATGACCCGGCGGCGGCCGTTGGGTGAGATGTAGCGGGCGGCCCAGACGTTGCACATGCCGGTGTCGACCGTGAACACGGCGTCGTCGTCGGCGAGTTCGTCGAGGACGGCGGCCACGTACTCGGGGTGGATCGGGACGTGCTTCTCGACCTTGCGGGTGTAGGCCTTGACCACGCCTTCCAGGGCGTCGGCGTGCTTCTTGAGCATCTTGTCGAGGAAGCGCCGGTTCTGCTTCTCCTTCACCCGCGGGATCAGACACCGCAGGGTCTCCTTCACATCGCCCCACACCGCGAGGTCGAGCTTCGAGCGGCGGCCCAGGTTCTCCGGGCGGACGTCGACCTGGGCGATCTTGACGTTGTCGGGCAGGAAGGCGTTGTACGGGAAGTCGGTGCCGAGCAGGATCAGCAGGTCGCACTCGTGGGTGGCCTCGTAGGCGGCGCCGTAGCCGAGCAGACCGCTCATGCCGACGTCGTACGGGTTGTCGTACTGGATCCACTCCTTGCCCCGCAGCGCGTGCCCCACCGGGGACTTGACCTTCTCCGCGAACTCCATGACCTCGGCGTGCGCGCCGGCCGTGCCGCTGCCGCAGAAGAGGGTGATCTTCTCGGCCTTGTCGATCATGCGGACGAACGCGTCGAGTTCGGCGTCGCCCGGACGGACCGTGGGCCGGGAGGTGACGAGGGCGGTCTCCAGCGGCTTGTCCGGGGCGGGGTCGTCGGCGATGTCGCCGGGGAGGGAGACGACGCTGACGCCCGAGCGGCCGACCGCGTGCTGGATGGCGGTCTGGAGCAGCCTCGGCATCTGCTTCGGGCTGGAGATCAGCTCGCTGTAGTGGCTGCACTCGCGGAACAGCTGGTCGGGGTGGGTCTCCTGGAAGTAGCCCAGGCCGATCTCGCTGGACGGGATGTGCGAGGCGAGGGCGAGGACGGGCGCCATGGAGCGGTGGGCGTCGTACAGGCCGTTGATGAGGTGCAGGTTGCCGGGACCGCAGGAGCCTGCGCAGGCGGTCAGCTTGCCGGTGATCTGGGCTTCCGCCCCGGCGGCGAAGGCGGCGGTCTCCTCGTGCCGGACGTGCACCCAGTCGATGCCGCGGTTGCGGCGCACGGCGTCGACGACCGGGTTGAGGCTGTCGCCGACGACGCCGTAGAGGCGTTTCACTCCGGCGCGCACGAGGATGTCCACGAACTGTTCGGCAACGTTCTGCTTGGCCATGAGTCCATGTATCCACACCGGCCGGGGTTACGCCTCCCACACGGCGGCCGCCGTACGGTCGTCGGCGTAGCCCTTCACCCGGACCTGGGTGTCGGCGAGGAACGCGGCGAGGCCCGGCGGGGTGGGGCCGGACCACCGTCCCGTGAGGTACGCGCCCAGCTCCGGCTCGCCGCGCAACGGCTCCGCGAGGCCGCCGCTGCACATCAGGAGTGTGTCACCCGGGCGGGCTACCGAGGCGCGGAACCGGAACGGTTCGCGGGGTGGCTCGGGGGCGGGTTCGTAGGGGCTCGGCGGAGTGGGGATGCCGAGGTCCATGGTGAGGCGGTCGCCCTCGGGCGTCTCGGCGGGCAGCGAGCCGAAGCCGACGACCGGTTCGCCGGTGGCGTCGGTGACGCGCGGCTCGATGTCCTGCCACTCGCCGTCCCGGAGCCGGAACAGGCCGCCGGCGCCGACGCCGAAGAAGACGCGGGTACGGCAGTCGGTGTCGGCGGGCAGGAGTAGACAGCGCAGGGTGGCGGAGTACTCCTCCGGGTCGATGCCCTGTTCGACGGCGCTGGCGCGGAGTTTGCCGAGGCTGCGGTCGGTGAGGCGGTGCAGGCCGGACTTGAGGTCGCCGCGGCGGGCGGCCCTGATGTCCTCGGCGAGCCTGGCGTGACTGCGGCCGACGGCCCTGCCGATCCAGTGGCAGGCCTCGGCGGCGGCTCGGTGGGCGCCTGGGGTGGCCCTCGCGCCGGTGGCCATCGCGACGAGGACCAGGGCGTGGTCGCCGGTGCCGAACCGGGCGGTGAGGAGGGAGTCGCGGCGGGGTTCGCCGCGGAAGCGGGCGGAGTCGCCGCGGACGGAGGCGGCGCGGAGGGTGCAGGAGCCGTAATGGGCGCCGTCGAGGACGGTGTCGGCCACGAGGTCGTCGAGTTCGTCGGGGTTCGCGGGTGGGAGGGCGGTGGGTTCGGCTTCGTAGGTGGGCGGGCCCGAGCCGAGATAGGTGACGGCGGGTGGGGGGAGGGTGGGGAGGTCGAGGCGGGTGGCTGTGCGTACGGGGGTTTCGGTGGGCGGGGGTTCCGGGGCGGCCGGGGTCGGTGCTGGGGGGTGGGTCTCGCTCGCCCGCGCCGGCGGGGTGCCCTGGGGCACGACTGCCCGCAGCGACGGGGGCGATGACGGTAGCGGCGGCGCTGCCGGCGAGGGCGGCGACGACGGCGGTAGCGGCGGCGCTTCAGGGTCGGCTGCCCGGCCGGGCTCCGCCCCAGCGGCATGACGACGCGCAGCTTGCGCGGGAGTGTCCGCAGGCCGCGCGGGGATCTCCGCACCCCGGGCGGGGCTCTCAGCAGGCCGCGCGGGGAGGTCCGCAGGCGGTGCGGGGAGGTCCGCAGGCAGTGCAGGGATGTCCGCAGGCGGTGCGGGGACCTCCGCCGACCTCGCGGGGGTATCCGCCGGCCGCGCGGGGAGGTCCGCAGACCGCCCGGCGACCTCCGCCGACCTCGCGGGGAGATCCGCAGGGCGAACCGGAATGTCGGCAGGCCGCGCGGGGATGTCCGCGGCCTGCGCCGGGACCTCCGCAGCCCGCGCCGGCATGTCCGTAGGCGGCACAGGCATGTCCGCAGGCTGCGCCGGGACCTCCGTAGGCGGCGCCGGGATGTCCGGCGGCCGCGCCGGGACCTCCGTAGGCCGTGCCGGGATCCCGGCATTTTGTGCAGGGATCTCAGCCCCCGTCGCGTCCCCGTTCACCGTTCCCGCTGCCGACTCGTATCTGTCGTCCAGCGTGTCCGGGGCCGATGTGGGGCCCGCGTCCTCGGTCTTGTCGTCGTACAGCTGTCCCCACCAGTCGTCCTCGTGGCCGGTGGGCCTTCCCCCCTGATGGCTCATGCCCCTAATTGTCCACCGCGAGGGCCCGATGAAAACGGGGCAACCGGAAAATCAGCAGGTCGTGCGAAACAGGTCGCCGGGCGGTCCCACCCCCCACGGGAGAACCGCCCGGCGACGTCCGAGTGACCCGGGCCCGCGATCCCCTGACGTGCTAGCGCACGTCGTAGGCCCGGGTCACGATCTGGGTGACCGAGTTGCCGTTGGCGTCGGTCAGGTCGGCCCTGAGTGTGACCTGCTTTCCTGTCGCGGAGCTGTGGTCGACGACGGCCTGCCAGACCCCGCCGCGCCGCTCGGTCCTCGCCTCGGTCCAGGTCTCGCCGGCGTCGTAGGAGTAGGCGAGCTTCACCGAGGTCAACGCGCCGGGGTGGTAGCCCGCGTGGCCCGTCGCCGTGAGCGTGAGGCGTTGGCCGTCCTTCGCGGGGAGGGTCTTGAGGCCGTCCTCGGGGAGGCCGTAGTGCGGGAACAGCAGCGGGATGCCCTGGGAGTAGGCGTTCTCGTCGAGGGCCGAGCGGAAGGACCAGGTCGTGGTCGTCTGCGTGGTGCGGTTCCAGACCCGGGCCGGCTGGCCGAACTTCGCCGTGCTCAGGGTGAGTTCGTACGACGACTCCGCCGCCGGGACCGTGAACACCCCGAACGGGTAGGGGCTGTCGCCGACGGTCTCGCCGTTCCGCTTCAGGACCATGTTGCCCAGGTCGCCGAAGCTGCCCTGGACGCCCACGTGTTGGCCGTCGCCGTAGAAGGCCGGGGCGACGCCGATGAGGTCGCCCTGACGTTCCGCGGCCAGCGCCTCGGTGCCGGTGTCGTCGACGGGGCCGGTCGGCGCGAGGACACCGCCGTACCACTCCTCCTCACGACGCTCACCCTTCTCGTACGTCCGCACGGGGTCGATCATGAACTCACCCCACGGGAAGCTGCTGGACAGCTGCTGCCCCCAGCCGGTCGCGCCCGGCGTGCGGTACTCGGTGCGGGTGAAGGGCGCCGGGACGGTCTCGATGTCGCCGAAGTAGCCGGACAGGCCGCTCGGGCGGGTCATCGAAGGGAGGTCGATGTGGTCCGTCGCACCGCCCGACATCGACTTGTACGTCGCCTTCGTCGCCGCCAACTCCCGGTCACGGGCGCGATAGACGCGGTCGCTGCGGAGCTGTCCCGTCTCCGGGTAGGCGAGGTTGTAGACGTACCGGCTCTTCGCCGTGGCCGTCCAGCGCAGGGTCACGTCCGTTCCGGCCGCCAGCAGCGCCTTTGCCTCCTCCGTCGGGATTCCCAGGACCGGCAGCGTGCCGCCGGTGAAGCCCGCCGACGGGTACCAGCGGCCCGGCGCCTCGCGGTAGCCGAGGACCGCCACGGCCCCGGCCGCCTTCGCGCGGTTCGCGACCTCGTAGGCGCCGCCGTCGTCCGGGAGCCTGACGAGTGCGATCTTGCCCTTCGCACCCGAAAGGTCCTCCGCCGTACCGGACTTGGCGTCGTAGAGCGCTGCCTGTCCCTTGCCGTCCAGGTTCACGGAGTTCGTCGAGGCGGTCACCGGGTGGAGCTTCCGCCCGCCCACGACCGCCAGTTCGGTGATCTGCGGGGCCGCGGCGCGCCAGAAGCTGTCGAACTCGAAGCTGCCGTCGGTGGCCTTGCCGTCGACGGAGGCGTAGTAGCCGCGCAGGGTGCGGCCGCCCGCCGCGGTGCCGCCATGCAGCCAGGTGTCGTCCCACGAGCGGGCGAAACCGAGCGTGGCGCCCCGGAGTTCGGTCGGCCGGTCCGTGCGGACGCCGAGGCGGTGGGCCTTGCGGGCGTCGAGGACGACCGTGGTGTCCCCGCGGACCTCCAGCTGTGGACGGGCCAGGTAGGAAAGGGAGTTGTAGAGGGTGCCTTCGGTCTCCGGGGTGGTGATGAAGCTGGAGAGGAAGTAGCTGCCGGGGCGGACCGTGTACGTCTGGTCGCCGGCGCCGTCGTTGAAGCGGCGCTCGCCGGTGGCGTCGTCGGTGCCGATGACGTCGACTGAGGAGGCGCCGGTGGCGGGGTCGCCGTGGCGGTCGATCAGCTTGACGCGCAGGGTGACCGTCTCGGGCTGGACGTAGAGGGAGAAGGGGGTGGAGACGCGGACGCCGTTCGCCTGAGCGAGCACCCGGCCCGTGATGTCGCCGTACTGGGCGCGCTTGAGCGTGGCCGTGGGGTCGACGCGGAGCGGGACCTCGACCGTCTTGCCGGCCGGGACGGTGACCGACGCCGAGTTCAGGCGGGCCACGGGTGAGCGGACGGTGGAGCCGTCGTTGCCGGTGACCCCCGTCACCGACAGCTTCAGCTCCACCGCCCTGTCGGTGGTGTTGGTGTACGGCACGGAGACCGTGCCGCGGTCGGTCTTGTCCTGCGGCCAGTCGTAGGTGCCGGCCTGGACGGCGGGCGCGCCGAGGATCGTCTGGTCGAGGGCGGCCTTGACGTCGAGGCGGCCACCGCCGGTCTCGCGGACGTCGCCGGGGATGTCCGCGTCGGCGGCGGAGACGAGGGCGGCCTTGATCCGGGCGGCGTTCCAGTCCGGGTGACGCTGCTTCAGGATGGCGGCGGCGCCGGCGACATGCGGGGTCGCCATCGACGTACCGCTCATGGACTGGTAGGCGTACACCCCGCGTCCGCCCGCGTTGGCGGCGGAGATGCCGACGCCCGGGGCGGTGATCTCGGGCTTGAGGGTGTGGGCGCCGTAGACCGGGCCGCGGCTGGAGAAGTTCGCGGTCGAGTCGTCGCGGTCGACGGCGCCGACCGTGAGGACGCTCGGCGCGCAACCGGGCGAGGAGACCGTGTTGTTGCCGGGTCCGGAGTTGCCGGCCGCGATGACGAAGAGGGTGTTCTCGTGGGAGCGCGCGAGTTCCTCGGTGGCCTGGGCCATCGGGTCGGTGCAGTCCCGCTCGTCGGGGTTGCCGAGGCTCATGGAGATGACGTCGGCGCCCTGTTCGACGGCCCACTGCATGCCGGCGATGATCCACGAAGTCTCGCCGTAGCCGCCGTCGTTGAGGACCTTGCCGTTGAGCAGCTCGGCGCCGGGCGCGACGCCCTTCTTCTTGCCGCCGCTCGCGGCGCCGGTGCCGCCGACGGTGGAGGTGGTGTGGGTGCCGTGGCCCTGGTGGTCGTCGGTGTCGGCCGAGTCGGTGAAGTTCCGCGACGCGCCGATCCGGCCCCTGAGGTCGGGGTGGTCGGCGTCGACGCCGGTGTCCAGGACGGCGACCTTGGTGCCCTTGCCGTCGTAACCGGCGGCCCAGGCCTCCGGGGCGTGGACCTGCTTGGTCGACCGTTCGAGGGTGGCCGAGACCTTGGCGTCCAGCCACAGCTTCTTGAGGGACCCCTGGTTGACGTCGTCCCAGAAGGCGCCGGCCTTCTCCTTGTCCGCGTCCAGGGCCACGCCGTCGATCGCGTCGAGCACCCGGTCGCGGGCGGCGCCGCGCGGGGTCTTCGGGACGCTGCGGGCGGTGACGGTACGGTCGTACGTCGCGATCAGCGGCAGCGTGTCGGTGTGGGCGTCGTCGTAGCCCTGCCGGACCAGGCCGGTGACGTTGAACAGTTCCTCGTCCACGCGTCCGGCGGCCAGCGCCTCGATCGCGCCCTCGGGATAGACGTAGAGGTCGTCGCCGTCCTGGCGGGTCTGGGTGAAGGGGGTCGTGCCGTCCTCGCCGGGCAGGGCGACGGCCCCGTCCTTCGTGACGAGGACCCGGTCGCCGGTGACGAGGGTGACGACGGCGCCGGCGCCCGGGGTGGCCCGGCTGCCGGTCAGCGGTCTCGACCCGTCGGGGTCGGCCGCGTGCGTGGGCGCGGCGGTCGTGACGGCCAGCACGACGGCGGTCGCCGCCCCCATGGCCGTACGGCGTATCGCTCTCGCCAAGATCGCTCTCCTGCCGTGTCGCCGCATGCCCGCGTACGCGAAACGCGCAGGCCGAAGAGGCCCAAGGCGGGCATTGCGGACGGTGGTTGATGCTGCGGTGGCGCCACGATGGCAGAGGGGCGGGTGGTGCGGCGATGATGTGCCGAGGCGGGTTTGCGCCGTGGCCGGTTCCCGCCACGGTGCTGCCGGGGAGGGGTCGTTGATGCTGGGTGTGCTGGGGCTGGACGAGACGCACGAGTCGGCGTACCGGGCACTGGTGTCCGTGGGTGCGGCCGACGTGCCCGATCTCGCGCGGCGGCTGACGCTCGCGGAGCACGACACCGAGCGTGCCCTGCGGCGCCTGGAACGCCATGGACTCGCGGCCCAGTCCTCCGCCCGCCCCGGCCGCTGGGTAGCCGCTCCTCCAGGGGTGGCGCTGGGCGCGCTGCTCACCCAGCAGCGGCATGAGCTGGACAAGGCGGAGCTGGCGGCGGCCCTGCTCGCCGAGGAGTACCGGGCGGCGGCGGCCGAACCGGCCGTGCACGATCTGGTCGAGGTGGTGATCGGGGCGGCGGCGGTGGCGCAGCGTTTCCTTCAGTTGCAGCTGGGGGCGACCGAGGAGGTGTGCGCGCTGGTCACCGGCAACCCGGCGGTGGTCTCCGGCGGGGAGAACGACGCCGAGGAGCAGGCGGCCGGGCGCGGGGTGCGCTACCGGGTGGTGGTCGAGCGGTCGGTCCTCGATCTGCCGGACGGCATCAGCGAGCTGTCCGCCGCGCTGGGCCGGGACGAGGAGGTACGGGTGGTGGACCGGGTGCCGACGAAGCTGGTCGTCGCCGACCGCGTGCAGGCCCTCGTACCGCTGACCTCGCACACGGCGGAGCCGGCCGCGCTGGTCGTGCACGCGAGCGGGCTGCTGGAGCTGCTGTCGGCACTGTTCGAGTCGGTGTGGCGGGAGTCGCTGCCGCTGCGCCTGGGCGTCTCCGGGGTGACGGAGGCGGAGGCCGACGCCCCGGACGGGACGGATCTGGAGGTGCTGTCGCTGCTGCTCGCCGGGATGACCGACGCGAGCGTGGCCAAACAGCTCGATCTGGGGCTGCGGACCGTGCAGCGCCGGGTGAAGCGGCTCATGGAGCTGGCGGGCGTGACGACGCGGTTGCAGCTGGGGTGGCATGCGTACGAGCGGGGGTGGGTGGCCCGGGAGTGACCTGGGCGAACCTTCCCGACCTGCGGGACGGATGCCGGGGAACGGTCTGGGCGAACCTTCCTGACCTGCGGTTTCTCCGGCCTTCGGGCACCCTGGACGCATGGGAGTGTGGGACCTCCTGCTGGTCGGCCTGGTGCTCCTGCTCGGCCTGTGCGGAGTGCTCGTGCCCGGGGTGCCGGGATCGTGGCTCGTGTGGGCCGCGGTCTCGTGGTGGGCGCTGAAGGATCCGCAGCCGGTCGCGTGGTGGGTGCTGGTGGGGGCCACCGTGGTGCTGTTCCTGTCCCAGGTGGTGCGCTGGGCGCTGCCACCGCGCCGGCTGCGCACGAGCGGCGCGACCCCCCGGATGGGCGTGTACGCGGGTGCCGGCGCGTTCCTCGGCTTCTTCCTGATCCCCGTGCTGGGCGCGATCCCCGGCTTCATGGGCGGCGTCTACCTGTATGAACGCCGCCGCCTCGGCCGGCACGGTGAGGCGGTCGCGGCCCTGCGCACGGTGATGCGCTCGGGCGGCTCCAGCGTGCTGACGGAACTGTTCACCTGCCTGCTGATCGCGGGTGCGTGGCTGGGGGCGGTGATCTGGGGGTGACGTAGGTCCGCGGCCCTAGGCCGAGGAGCCGATGTGCCGGTGGGACGGGCGTGTTTGAGTGGCCGCATGACCGAATTCAGCGAGGCCGAACGCGCGTATCTGAGGTCGCAGCGGCTGGGGCGGCTCGCCACCGTCGATCCGCAGGGGCAGCCACAGGCGAACCCGGTCGGCTTCTTCCCGCAGGACGACGGGACGATCCTGGTCGGGGGCCACCAGATGGGCCGCAGCAAGAAGTGGCGCAACCTGCGGCAGAACCCGAAGGTCGCGCTCGTCGTCGACGACGTCGTCAGCCTGCGGCCCTGGAAGGTGCGGGGCATCGACATCCGCGGGGAGGCCGAGCTGCTGGTGGGCCCGCACGGACTGGGCGCACACTTCAGCGAGGAGGTCATCCGCATCCATCCGCGGCGGATCCACAGCTGGGGTCTAGAGGACGCCCTCGAGGGTCAGTAGCGCGGTCTTGCGCTCCAGCCCGCCCGCGTACCCGGTCATGGCCCCGTTCGCGCCGATCACCCGGTGGCAGGGCCGGACGATCAGCAGCGGGTTGGCGCCGATGGCACCGCCGACCGCCCTTACGGCGACCCTCGACGCCCCGATACGGGCGGCGATCTCGCCGTAGGTGACCGTCGCCCCGTAGGGAACGTCGTCGAGCGCGGCCCAGACCCGTTCCCGGAAAGCCGTGCCCTCGGCCCGCAACTCCAGCCGGAACTCCTTGAGTTCCCCGGCGAAGTAGGCGTCGAGCTGCTCCTGGGCGGCACGGAAGGGACCCGGATCCCGCCGCCAACTCGCCTGCACCACACGCCCGTTCTTCTGTCCGGGAACGGACAGGGAGGTGAGCGCGCCATCCGGCTCGGCGGTGAGCAGCAGCGGCCCGACCGGGCTTTCGACGGTCGTCCAGTAGAGGGTCATCGGTGCTCCAACTCCCCTGCTGCGCGCAGGTGTTGCAGGGCGTACGAGCGCCAGGGGCGCCAGCTGTCGGGGAGGTCGAGGCCGGGCGGGGCGACGTCCGGGTCGCCGAGGGCGCGGGTGCGGATCACGGCGACCGTGCGGGCGTCCATGCCGGGGAGGGCGAGCAGGGCGGCCTGCGCGTCGTCGCGGTCGGCGCCCGGGTCGAGCCGTACGGCACCGTCGGCAAGGGCTGCGGCGAGGGTGGCGACGGGACCGTCGGCCTGGGCGAGGGCGGCGGCCTCGGGGAAGAGGTGCGTGAGGCTGCCGCAGGGCGCGTCGAGGGCCTTGCCGTACCGCTGCACGAGCCGCTCGGCCTCGTCCGTCCCGACGAGTGCCCGCACCGCGAGCTCCTCGGGATCGGCCGCCCCGGGTGACCGCAGCCCGGGCCGGGCGGCGACCAGCGGAGCGAGCGTCGGATCGGCGCCGAGCCGCTCGTCGACGGCGTACGGATCGGCGTCGAGGTCGAACAGCCGGCGCAGTCGGCCCACGGCCGTCGTCAGATCGCGCAGGTCGGTGAGGTGCAACCGGGCGTCGAGCCAGCCCCGGGGCCGCTCGTCGACGGCGACGATCCCGGTGCCGTACGGCAGCCGCAGGGTCCGTCGGTAGACCCGCCTCCCGGGAGCCCCGCTGACCTCCTCGACACCCGGTACGGCCTCGGCGGCCAGGACGTCGAAGACGGCGGAGGACTGGTAGGCGCCCCGGTAGGCGAGCCGCAGCGGCACCCCGGCCGACGGGGTGGCCGTACGACGCGCGCCGGGGGCGGCGGCGCGCAGCTCGCTCGGTGTCGAGGCATACACGGTGCGGATCGTGTCGTTGAACTGCCGCACGCTGGCGAATCCGGCGGCAAAGGCCACCTGCGTGACCGGCAGCTCGGTGGTCTGGAGCAGGATGCGTGCCGTGTGCGAGCGCTGGGCCCGGGCGAGGGCGACGGGCCCGGCGCCGAGCTCGGCGGTGAGCTGCCGCTGGACCTGCCGGGCGCTGTATCCCAGCCGCCCGGCGAGCCCGGCGACGCCCTCACGGTCGACGACCCCGTCCCCGATCAGCCGCATCGCCCGCCCGACCACATCGGCCCGCACGTTCCATTCCGCCGACCCCGGCACGGCATCCGGCCGACACCGCCGACAGGCCCGGAACCCCGAGCCCTGAGCGGCGGCGGCGGTCGCGAAGAACCGCACGTTCCGCCGCTTCGGCGTGACGGCAGGACAGCTGGGCCGGCAGTAGATCCCGGTGGTGGAGACGGCGAAGAAGAACTCCCCGTCGAACCTCCCGTCCCGGCTGCGCACGGCTTCGTACCTGGTGTCTTCGTCCATCACAGGTTCCAGTGTCGTCCAGGGACGAAGACGCGGCTGGCGGATTTCAGACACGGCACTGATGAGGCTCTCGGGGGCGCGGGGAACTGCGCGAGCAACCACGAGTCACCCGCACCCGCCGAACAACCGACCCGGCACCCCCGTAGGCGTTAAGCCCACCGCCCCCGCTTGACCTCCATCGCCGCCTTCCCCTCAGCCCCCCTCTTCTTCCACTCCCGCCGAAGCTCCGCACGGACCCGCGCATCGGTCTTGGCGACGATCCGCTGGTTCTCCCGGATCAGCTTCCGATAGCTCTCCAGCCGCCGCTCGGCCAGCTCACCGGAGTCGATCGCGGCGAGCACCGCGCACCCCGGCTCGCTCTCGTGCGCGCAGTCGTGGAACCGGCAGTCCCCGGCAAGCTCCTCGATCTCGGAGAAGACCTGCCCGACGCCGCTCTCGGCGTCGAAGAGCCCGACCCCCCGCAGTCCGGGCGTGTCGATGAGAACGCCCCCGCCGGGCAGGGCGAGCAGGTTGCGGGTGGTGGTGGTGTGCCGTCCCTTCCCGTCGACGTCACGGGCGGCCTGGACCGTCATGACATCCGAGCCGACGAGAGCGTTGGCCAGCGTCGACTTCCCGGCGCCGGACTGCCCGAGGAGCACGGACGTACCGCCGGAGGCCACCGCGGCGAGGACGTCGAGCCCGTCCCCGTCCAGGGCGCTGACGGTCAGCACCGGCACTCCCGGCGCCGTGGTCTCCACGTCCTGGACGAGATGCGCGAGCGTCACGGCGTCCGGGACGAGGTCGGCCTTGGTGAGCACGACGACGGGCTGGGCGCCGCTCTCCCAGGCGAGGGCGAGGAAGCGCTCGATGCGGCCGAGGTCGAGTTCGACGGCCAGCGACACGGCGACGATCGCGTGGTCGACGTTGGCGGCGAGGATCTGCCCCTCGGACCGCTTGGAGGAGGTGGAGCGCACGAAGGCGGTACGGCGCGGCAGATACGTCCGTACGTAACGCGGGTTGCCGCCGGGTTCGACGGCGACCCAGTCGCCGGTGCACACGACCCGCAGTGGGTCGTGCGGGGTGACGAAGGCGGTGTCGGCGCGCAGTGTCCCGTCGGCGGTGACGACGTCGCACTGTCCGCGGTCGACGCGGACGACCCGCCCGGCGAGCAGTCCTTCGGCGTCGTAGGGGGCGAACTCGTCCGCCCATGCGTCGTCCCAGCCGTAGGGAGCGAGCGCGGAGAAAACAGAAGAAGAGGTGGAGCTCGAGGAAGTCAAGGGTGACCCTTCGAAGGGCGGCCCCGGCAAGGAAGTTGAGTGAGGTCAGCCGGTGGCCGCGGAGGTGGACGTGATGATCTGGATGCGGGCAGTGCTCATCGCAGTGACAGCCATCGGTCGACACCTCCTCGAAAACACTCACTCGGCCAGCCCGTCCGGCTGGAACATCCACACCGTATCCGGGACACCCTCGGCCCCGTCAACCGAATTAATCAGGCCTTCGCGCAGGCCTGCCCGTTCAACGTCACGTCGTACCCCGGCGAGTTCGTCCCCTGCCAGGAGGCGATGAAGCCGAAGGCGAAGTCGGCGCCCGCCGCGACGGTCCTGTTGTAGTCGGCGGCGGAGGCGGTGACACGGGAGCCGCTCTGGGAGAAGTTCCCGTCCCACATCTCGCCGACCTGCTGGCCGTCCTTGAAGGACCAGGCGACCCGCCAGTCGTCGAGGGCGTCCTCGGTGGTGACGGTCACGGTGGCCTGGAAACCGTCGGGCCACTGGTTGACGAGCGTGTACTTGTACGTGCAGGCGGCGCGTGCGGTCGTCGGGCCCGGCGCCGGCTTGTCGTCGTCCTGCGCGGCGGAGGACTTGGTGCCCTGGGGTTCGGGGTCGGGGTTCCTCCGGGTGGGCGAGCCCTGGGTGGCGCTGGCGGAGGGGGTCTTGGAGCCCGACGGTGTGGCGCTCGCGGACGGCAGGGTGGTGCCGGGGTCGGCCGCGACGGGCTGGCGGTCGGCGGAGTCGCCAGGGGGCGCGGCGCCGTCGTCCATGCCGCCCTTGCCGAAGGGCATCATCGAGACGCCGAGGGCCAGCAACGACACCAGTACGGCGGTGACGAGGAGGCTGTTGCGCACGACCCGCGCCTTCTGCGCACCGGGGTTCGGCGGCCCGGCGTCGACCGGTTCCGGGCGTCCGGCGCCCAGCCGCACCTCGGCGGCGCGGCGCCGGCGCTCCAGGTAGGCGAGGCCGCCCCAGCCGATGACCCCGCCGGCGAGGGCCGCGGGCAGCCCGCCGCCGTGCAGCCGCAGACAGGCGGCGGCCTCGGCGCACTGCACGCAGGTGGCGAGGTGCCGGGAGAGGTCCTCGGGGGTGTCGGCGCCGGCGGACCGGGTGACCGCGTCGAGGAGCCGGGCGTAGCTGCGGCACTGCGCGGCCATCGGGGTGTCGAGGTGGTTGCGGTGGCTGCGGTCCCTGAACAGGCCGCGCACCTGGGCGAGTTCCTCGGACACGGTGGCCGGGTCGAGGCCGAGCCGGCGGGCCACCACGGACAGCGGCAGTGCCTCGACCTCGGCCAGCCAGAGCAGGTCGGCGTCGTGTTCCTGCATGTCGCGCAACCCGCGCAGGGCGAGCGGGCGTTGGAGCGGCGGGCCGGTGTAGCGGTCGGCCTTCTCGGAGTTGAGCCAGAGCCGCAGGTCGGGGTCGAGCTTGTGGCCCTGCCCGTCGGTCTCCCAGGCGGCCGCCGTGGTGCGCACCGCGGTCAGCAGCAGTGGGATCATGGGCAGTCGGGGCGCCCGCCGGCCGACACCGCGGCCCGGGCCCGCCTCGGCCGCCTTGACCTCGCGCATGCCGAGCGTGAAGGCCTCCGTGGACAGTTGGTTGGCCGCGGTGGACCCGGACGTGCACAGGTCGGCATAGGAGAGGACCGCGTCCCAGCACTCCGAGAACAGGGCGGCCTCGGTGGCGTCATGGGGGGTCGGCAGGTCGGGCATCGGTCTCCTGCATCCAGAGCGAGTCAACTCACCTTATTGGCAACGGAGTTGCGGGGAACCTCGCGACAGCGCATGAGCTTTTCACGGGTTCCACACAACTGACAAGCGGGCTATTCAAATCCGGTTACCGGGAGTCGACGAACGCCCACGTCACGTTGCCCTTGTTGTGCCTGTTGCGCCAGTTCCTCGTGGTGTCACTTCTGGATACATACGCAAAGAAGGCCCGGACGTCTCGATCCGGACCTTCTTTTCCGCGGGAGTCGTCGACGACCCGCCTTCCCCGAGAACCCGCGGCTACGCCTCGGCCGGCTCCTGCGCCGGCAGGCTGTCCATGAAGGAGCTCACGGAGAAGACCGCGCGGCCGGCGCCGGGCTCACCGTAGCCGGGGGGCGAGGAGAGGCCGAACTCCTCCATCGTCTGGCGATAGGCCTGGAGCAGCCGGATGTGGTACTCCAGCGGCGCACCCTGCGGGTTGGCCTTGCCGAGCGGGGTCGTCGGCTCCGGGCACCAGGTGGTGAAGCGGGGCGTGATGCCCTGCGACATGAAGAAGCGCAGGCCCTCCGTGGTCGAGGCGATTGCCTCGTCGACCGTCTTGAAGCCGAAGGGCTCGGCCATCTCCACGCCGGCCACGAAGTTGGGGATGACGTTGCGGGCGCCGAAGATCTCCGCCGAGTCGAGGATGCGCTTGTGCCACTCGTCGCGGCCGACGTAGCGCTCCTTGCCCGGGCAGTACATCTTGAACAGATACTCGTCCCACACCTCGTAGTTGGGGTGGTAGATCTGCACGCCGTAGTCCTTGAACCGCTGCACGTCGTCCTTGGGCAGCGCCTGGGCGACGACCTTGCCGATCCAGCGGCCCGGGAAGCGCTCCTCGATGGCCTTCGCGTAGTGGCCGTAGAAGTCGGCCTCGTCGCGCCCGGAGACGGTCTTGGTGATCGCGCCGCCGGTGAGCGTGTACGCGGTCGACGCCTTCTGGGTGTCGTACCGGTCGATGATCTCCAGGGCTTCGAGGACCTCCTCGACGTCCTTCACACCCGTGTACGGCCGGCCCGCCGCCTTGTGCTGGCGCCAGTTGTGGTTGATGTCGCAGTACTGGCACTCCTCCTTGGCGCCGAAGTACTGGCACACCCGGAAGACCGTCAGATAGATGAGGTAGCCCCACTGGATGGTCGGGGCGACCTCCATCACGGACTTCCCGTTGGAGAGCTTGTGCTTGTAGTACTCCGGCATCGGCGGCACACCGACGTCGGCGATCCGCTTGCCGTCGAGGTAGAGGCCGAGCATGCCGCTGTCGTCGGCGGCGACGCGGTACGGCGAGGCCGGGTTCACGCGCACGGAGACGACGGTGCGGCGCAGGTCGTACGGCCCGCCGGTGAGGATGATCTCCTCCGGCGGGCGGCGCAGCGCGGCCTCGCCGAGCTCGGGGAGGGTGCCGTGGTCGAAGGAGAAGATGAAGTACGACTTCGGCTTGACCTCACCGCCCTCGTTGTCACTGAGGGCGGACGGGTCGAAGGCCACCCCGCCCCGGAGCAGATCCTCCTTGAAGACGGCCTCCCGCGGTACGTGCGGGAACCTCTCCATCAGATCTTCGACCAGCGCGGTACGGCTGCCCATCCGTCATCTCCTCCCGGCTAAGGCGTTCGACTCCTCACGGTATGCCCCCGCCCGCCCGTCACGCGTACCGGGTCCCCTCGCGACGCGCGATATGTGACGGTACAGGCGTTTCGGCGGCCAGTGCGGGGTCCGCGACCGGCGCTCCCCACACGGAGGTGAGCGGAAGCACACCGGCCCACAGACCCAGCTCCGCGTCGGGGCCGTCACCGTCCTCGGGCGGACCGGTACGGATCTTGACCGAGGCCTCTTCGAGGGAGAGGGCGAGGAGGGTGGTGGCGGCGAGCTCTTTGCGGCTCGGCCGGCGGGCGTACGACCACTGCCCTGGCGTCGCGTGTTCGGTGAGCCGGCGGAGGCCTTCGAGCTTCTCCTCAGGGTCGGTGACCTTGCGGGCCTCGCCGTGGATCATCGCGCTGCGGTAGTTCACCCCGTGCTCGAAGACGGACCGGGCGAGGACGAGGCCGTCCACGTGCGTGACGGTGACGCAGACCGGCGTCCCGCCCGCGAGGCTGCGGCTCGCCACGGAGCCGTGGAGGTAGAGGTGCCGCTCGTCCCGCCCGTAGACGGTCGGCACGACCAGGGGCCGCCCCTCGACGACCACACCCAGATGGCAGACGAACCCGGCGTCGAGGATCGCGTTCAGGTCGGCCCGGTCGAGGCTGCCCTGCGCTCGCAGGCGGCGGTGCCGGGTGAGGTCGGTGTCGGGGAGCGGGTCGAGAGTCATGACGAGAGAAGCTACTGATATCGCTGCACCGTCGCCAGATCTTTACGGATATGGACATCCGTGCAGCATGAGGACAACGAAAACCGCAGCCGTCACGCCTCGCGCTCCAGCGCCGCCCACTCCACCGGATACGCCGGCCCCTCCCCCGCCCCCAGCCGCGCCGCCTCCCGCGCGACCGTCGCGCCCAGGCGGGCCAGCTCGTTGCCCTGGGAGCCCGCGAGGTGCGGGGTGACGAACGCGTTGGGGAGGTCGTAGAGCGGCGAGTCGGCCGGGAGGGGCTCGGGGTCGGTGACGTCGAGGACGGCGTTCAGGCGGCCGGTGCGCACTTCGGCGATCAGGGCGTCGTGGTCGACGAGGCCGCCGCGCGCGGTGTTGATCAGGGTCGCCCCGTCGGGCATCAGGGCCAGCTCGCGGCGGCCGAGGAGATGGCGGGTCTCCGGGGTCTCCGGGGCGTGGATCGTGACGATGTCCGAGGTGTGCAGGAGGTCGTCCAACTCCAGCAGGGGTACGCCGAGTTCGGCCGCGCGGGCCGCGTCGACGTACGGGTCGGCGAGGGCGGGCCGCAGATCGAAGGGGCGCAGGAGTTCCAGCACCCGGCGGCCGATGCGGGAGGCGCCGATGACGCCGACGCGGCGGCCCAGGTTGCCGATGCCGGGGACGACCACCCAGCCGGGGTGGACGCGGGTGTCGCGCAGTCGCTCGCGGGCGGTGAGCAGGTCCTTCCCGGCGAGGAGGATCATGGCGAGGGTGTACTCGGCGACCGGCAGCGCGTTGGCGACGGCAGCGGAGGAGACGGCGATCCCGCGCCGCCAGACCTCCGGTGCCGCGAAGCCCTTCACCGAGCCGGCGGAGTGCAGCACGGCCCGGAGTCTCGGGGCGGCGTCGAGGACGGCCGGGTCCAGCCGGGGGCAGCCCCAGCCGGTGACGAGGATCTCGGTGCGGGCGAGCACCTCCCGGACGCGCGGGTCGGTGAAGTCCTCGGCCACGAGGCCGTCGTCGATGTCCACCGACTCCCGCAGCCGCGCCAGCACCTCCGGCGGGAAGACGAGCGGAACGTTGGCGGCGGTCATGGCGAACAGGGCCTGGGGGCGCTCGGGCAACGCAGGGGCCTTCCCGCTGGGCGTCTTGGATGGCAAACGGTTTCCAACGTAGGCGGCGGCCAATGAGAGGGTCAACGCACACGCACTCACGTGGAGGGACGACAGGCATGACGGAGACGGTCACCAACTGGGCGGGCAACGTCACGTACACCGCGAAGGAGCTGCACCGGCCGTACTCGCTCGACACGCTCGCGGCGCTGGTGGCCGGGAGCGCGAAGGTGCGGGTGCTGGGCAGCGGGCACTCCTTCAACGAGATCGCCGAGCCGGGCGCCGAGGGCACGCTGCTGTCCGTCGCCGGGTTCCCGCCGGTGATCGACGTGGACTCGGCGGCGCGGACCGTGCGGGTCGGCGGTGGCGTGCGGTACGCGGAACTCGCCCGCATGGTCGACGCGCACGGGCTGGCGCTGCCCAACATGGCGTCCCTGCCGCACATCTCGGTCGCCGGGTCGGTCGCGACCGGGACGCACGGCTCGGGCGTGGGCAACGGCCCGCTGGCGAGCGCGGTGCGCGAGGTGGAGCTGGTCCTCGCCGACGGCTCGACGGTCACGATCGGGCGGGGTGACCCGCGGTTCGACGGTGCGGTGACCTCGCTCGGCGCGCTCGGGGTCGTCACCGCGCTGACGCTGGACCTGGAGCCGTCGTACGACGTCGAACAGCATCTCTTCACCGAACTCCCTTTGGAGGGGCTGGACTTCGAGGCGGTGATGGCGGCGGCGTACAGCGTCAGCCTGTTCACCGACTGGCGGGCGCCGGGCTTTCGGCAGGTGTGGCTCAAGCGGCGGACGGACCAGCCGCTCGCCGACTTCCCCTGGGCCGCGCCCGCGACCGAGAAGCTGCACCCGGTGCCGGGGATGCCCGCGGTCAACTGCACCGAGCAGTTCGGGGTGCCGGGCCCCTGGCATCAGCGACTGCCGCACTTCCGGGCCGAGTTCACCCCGAGCAGCGGTACGGAGCTGCAGTCGGAGTACCTGCTGCCGCGCGAGCATGCCGTCGAGGCGCTGCACGCGGTCGACGGCATCCGGGAGACGGTCGCTGGGGTGCTCCAGATCTGCGAGGTGCGCACGGTCGCCGCGGACGAGCAGTGGCTGAGTCCGGCGTACGGGCGGGACACCGTGGCCCTGCACTTCACCTGGATCGAGGACACCGCGGCCGTGCTGCCCGTCGTGCGGCGGCTGGAGGAGGCGCTCGACGGATTCGGGGCGCGGCCGCACTGGGGGAAGGTGTTCACCACGCCGGGCGCGGTGCTGCGTGCGCGCTATCCGCGGCTCGACGACTTCCGGGCGCTTGCGCGTGACCTCGACCCGAGCGGTAAATTCGCCAACGGCTTCGTGCGGGACGTACTGGACGACTGACGCGAAGGAACCTGGGCGACTGGCTCGAACAAACCCGGGCGGCTGACTTTATAAAGCCCCTTTCCTAACCCCTTGTCGAAAGGCTGTGGCGGTCATAGCCTTGCCGCGCGCCGGTGCCGACGTCGTCCCGGCATGAGCCGAAGGGACGGGGGGCTACCTGGTGAAGCGCACCTCACGTGACATCCGCACCGCGAATCGCTACGAGGTGCTGCGCCAGATCATCGCCGAGTCGCCCACGTCCCGGCAGGAGCTGGCGGCCGCCACCGGACTGAGCCTCGCCACGGTCGCCACGCTCGTCGGTGAGCTGCTCGACCTGCGGATGATCACGGAGGTCGGTTTCGAGGACTCGGCGGGCGGGCGCCCCCGGGGCCTCGTCGCGGTCAACGCGTCAGGGGGCGCGCTGATCGGTGTCGACATCGCGGAGACCTACGTCCATGTCGAGCTGTTCGACCTGGGGCTGAACGTGCTGGCCCGGGCCGAGGAGGACGTCCGGCCCAGCGAGAGCCGGCCCGAGCAGGTGGTCGGGCATGTGGCCGCGGTCGTCGGCTCGGTGGTCGCGCAGGCCGGGATCGAGGGGGCACGGGTCCTCGGCGTCGGGGTGAGCGTGCCGGGCCAGGTCGACCGGGCCACCGGTATCTCGGAGTACGCGCCCAACTGGGACTGGCACGACGTGCCGCTGCTCGACCTGCTGACCGAGCACATCGCCTACCCCCTCTATCTGGACAACCCGTTGCGCGCCTCGGCGGTGGCCGAGCTGTGGTTCGGGGCGGCGCGCGGGCGCGGGGACGCCGTGGTGGTCAACCTCGGGACCGGTGTGGGCTCCGGGCTGGTCCTCGGCGGCGGGCTGCACCGGGGGGTCAGCAACAGCGCCGGCGAGTGGGGCCACACCACCATCGTGCTGGACGGCCGGCTGTGCCGCTGCGGCAAGAACGGGTGCGTGGAGGCGTACGTCGGCGCGTCCGGGATCATGCTGACCCTGCGCGAGACGGGCGCCGACAGTCCGCTGCTGCACCCGGAGGACCAGACGGCGACGATCGCCGCGCTGGCGCGGGGGCTGGCCGAGCGGGACCCGGTGGCGGTCAAGGTGGTCCGCGACACCGTCCGCTATCTCGGCGCCGGCATCGCCGACCTGGTCAACCTGTTCAACCCGGAAGTGGTCGTGCTCAGCAGCTGGGTCGCGGCCGCGCTCGGCGAGCCCCTGGTCGAGGAGGTGCGCGAGGCCGTCGCCCGGCACGCGCTGCCCCGCCCGAACGCCGCCACCGAGATCGTCCTCTCCCCGATCCCCACCGACCCGGTGTGCCTGGGCGCGGCCACGTTCGCGCTCGAAGGGGCCCTCCAGTCGGTCGGGCAGAGGCAGCAGAAACGCACCCCGTCGGCGCGAGCCAAAGCCCGGAACCGCCAGTAGTCGAGGCCCCTGAAAGAGGGTCGCGGGCCGCCGGGACGACGGTCCGCGCCTCGCGACGTCCGACATCCCGAACGTCGCACAACGCTTCGCACAGACTTCGTCCAACCCCTTGCCGAAGCCTTAGCCGAAGGTTAACGTCCCGCACCGCAACTCCTTTTGAGCCATGGGCGCTGAGCCGCAGCCGTACTCGAGACAAGGACGTCACATGTCGGCAATGAGCAACAACAACTGGTCCCGCCGATCCCTCTTCCGGGCCGCGGCGGGCATGGCGGCCGCCGGGACGCTGGCCGCGTGCGGCAGCAACACCGGCCGTGGCAGCGGCTCCGGGGACACGCTCGTCCAGTACTTCCACGCGTACGGCGAGGCGGGCACCGAGCAGGCCATCAAGCGGTACGCCAAGGCCTACAAGGACGCCAACGTCACGACCCAGTGGATCACCGGCAGCAACTTCGAGAACAAGCTGTTCCCGGCCCTGCTCACCAAGAACGCGCCCGACGTCTTCGAGTTCCACCCGCAGCTTCAGCTGGTGACGAGCGGTCAGGTCGCCGACCTGTCCGACATCATCAACCCGGTCAAGGACGACTTCAACCCGGCCGACATCGCCTCGCACACGGTCGACGGGAAGATATACGGCGTCCGGATGATCGACGACCCGCAGTTCTTCTACTACCGCCCCTCGCTGTTCGAGAAGGCCAAGGTCGAGGTCCCCCAGACGCTGGAGGAGCTGATCGAGGCGGTCGACAAGCTCACCACCGACAAGGTCAAGGGCGCCTTCCTCGGCAACGACCTCACCCCCGTCCAGAGCCCGCTGATCTGGTCGGCCGGCGCGGACACCCTCAACGCCAAGAACGAGATCGCGTACCACACGGACGCCGTGGCCGACGGTCTCAGCCAGCTCCGCAAGCTGTTCACCAGCGGCAACCTGCTCCTCGACGCCCCCGCCGACTGGTGGGACCCCTCCGCCTTCACGCAGGGCCTGACCGCGATCCAGTGGTGCGGCATGTGGGCCATGCCGGTCATCCAGAAGGCGCTCGGCGACGACGTCGGCATCTTCCCCTTCCCGAAGGTCGGCTCGGCCGGCAAGTTCTCGGTCACCAACGGCGGTTGGTCGATGTTCGTCAACGCCAAGGGCGACAACGTCGACGCGGCCAAGGAGTACGTGAAGTGGCTGTGGATCGACCAGAAGAAGTACCAGGAGGACTGGGCGCTCTCCTACGGCTTCCACATCCCGCCGCGCACCTCGATCGCCCAGTCCGCCACCAAGCTCAAGTCGGGTCTGCCGGCTGAGGGCGTCAAGCTCTTCAGCGAGTACGGCCACTTCGACAACATCGGCTGGACCCAGTCCATGATCACCGCGATCAACGACGTGATCGCCAACTCCGTACGCAAGGGCGGCAGCCCGGACGCCGCGCTCAGCGCCGCCGACAAGAAGGTCAACGCCGAGCTCAAGAAGCTCTTCGGATAGGCCGGCGGACGGACCTCGACATGTCGACCACCACCGAGATCGACCTCGCGAACCCCGCCCCGGCCAAGCCTGCGCAGGCGCGGCCGCGGCGGGGCCTGCGGGGCAACGCCACGCTCAACTTCTGGCTGTTCACCGGTCCCTTCCTCATCGGCCTGATCGTCTTCGTGTTCGTGCCGATGGGCTGGAGCATCTACCTCAGCTTCTTCGAGGCCCGCTTCACCGTCTCGCCGAGCAGCTTCATCGGCCTCGACAACTACAAGGCGATCCTCGACAACCCCGACTTCACCGGGTCGCTGGTCACCTTCACCGTCTTCGCCGCGTTCATCGTCCCCACCACCTGGGCGCTCTCGCTCGGCCTGGCGCTGCTGGTGCACCGCATCCGGTTCATGAAGGCGTTCTTCCGGTCGGTGTTCTTCCTGCCGACCGCGGTGTCGTACGTGGCCGCCGCGCTGGTGTGGAAGATGTCCATGTTCAACGGCGTCCGCTTCGGCCTGGCGAACACGATCCTGAGCTGGTTCGGCGTCGACAACGTCGCCTGGCTCGCCAACCCCGACCCGCCCTGGTACTGGCTGGTCATCGTGACGCTGCGGCTGTGGTTGCAGGCCGGTTTCTACATGATCCTGTTCCTCGCGGCGCTCCAGAACATCCCGGCCGAGCTGTACGAGGCCGCGTCCATCGACGGCGCCAGGCCGGGCTGGCAGACCTTCCGCTACATCACCCTCCCCCAGCTGCGCGCCACCTCCACCGCGGTGATCCTGCTGCTGCTGATCGCCGCCTACCAGGCCTTCGACGAGTTCTGGAACCTGCTGGGCAAGGCGACCTGGGGCCAGCCGCCGCTCGTCGAGCTGTACAAGACGGCACTGGGCGAGAACCAGGACTACGGCCAGGGCAGCGCGGGCGCGGTCATCCTGACCCTGCTCATCCTGATCATCACGCTGTTCCAGGGCAAGCTCATGGGCTTCGGAAGGGGTGAGGAGTCCAAGTGACCACCACCGCACCTGACGTCAGGAAGACTCCCGCGAAGAACGCGAAGAAGAAGCGCGGCGGGATCATCGGCAACACCGGCCTCTACCTCGCCACCGGCGTCGCCGCCCTGCTCTTCCTGATCCCCTTCTATCTCATCGTCCGCAACGCCCTGATGACGGACCCGGAGATCACCGGCGAGAACTGGAAGTGGTTCCCCACCGACATCCAGTGGGGCAACATCACCGAACCGTTCAAGGACGAGACCGTCGACTTCGGCCGCGCCCTGTGGAACTCGTGGGTCGTCGCGATCCTGCACACCAGCGGCATCCTGCTGATCTGCTCGCTGGCCGGTTACGGCCTGGCCCGCATCCCGTACAAGCACGCCAACAAGGTCTTCTACGGCGTCCTGGTCACCCTGATGATCCCGACCGCCGTGACCTTCGTGCCCAGCTTCGTGCTGGTGTCCTCGCTCGGCTGGGTGGACTCCTACCGCGGTCTGATCATCCCGGGCCTGTTCAGTGGTTTCACCTGCTTCCTGTTCCGGCAGTACTTCCTGGGGTTCCCCAAGGAGCTGGAGGAGGCGGCGCGCGTGGACGGACTCTCGTACTGGGGGGCGTACTGGCGGGTCGTCGTACCCAACTCGCTGAACTTCTTCGCGGCCATGGCCACGATCACGTTCATCAGCGGCTGGAACTCCTTCCTGTGGCCCCTGGTCATCGGCCAGGACCCCAGCGCCTGGACCATCCAGGTCGCGCTGTCCGCCTACATGACCAACCAGACCGTGAACTACCACCTGATCTTCATGTCCACGGCCATCTCCATCCTGCCCCTGGTGCTCGTCTTCCTCTTCCTCCAGCGCTGGCTGGTCCAGGGGATCGCACAGACCGGCATCAAGGGCTGACACCCCTTTCCGAACGACCTGGAGACCGATGTCCCTCCGCACCACCGACCTCGACTACATAGAGGACGTGTCGCCCGGCAGCGGGGCCCTCCCGCCCCGCGCCTGGTACGCCTCCTCCGACGCCAAGTCCCTTTCCCTGAACGGCAGCTGGCGCCTGAGGGTGTCCCCGACCGCCGACGCCGAGGACGACGCGTTCGCCGCGGAGGGCTACGACGCCGGGGACTGGGCCGAGGTCACGGTCCCCGGGCACTGGGTCCTCCAGGGCGACGGCGCCTTCGGGAAGCCGATCTACACCAACCACCTCTACCCCTTCCCGGTCGACCCGCCGCACGTGCCGACGGAGAACCCGACCGGCGACCACCTGCGCGTCTTCGACCTGCCGGACGACTGGCCCGCGCTCGACGAGGGCGGTGCCGTCCTGCGCTTCGACGGCGTCGAGTCCTGCGCCCGCGTCTGGCTCAACGGCACGGACCTCGGCGAGTTCAAGGGCTCCCGCCTCGCGCACGAGTTCGCGGTCGGGCAGCTGCTGAAGCCGTCCGGCAACGTCCTCGCGGTGCGCGTGCACCAGTGGTCGGCCGGCTCCTATCTGGAGGACCAGGACCAGTGGTGGCTGCCCGGCATCTTCCGTGACGTCACCCTGCTGCACCGCCCGGCGGGCGGCGTCCTCGACTTCTTCGTGCACGCCGACTACGACCACGTCACCGGCGAGGGGACCCTGCGCGTCGACTCCGACGTCGACGGGCGGGTCCTCGTGCCGGCCCTGGACATCGATGTCGCGACCGGCGAGCCGGTGACGGTCCCGGTGGAGCCGTGGAGCGCCGAGGCGCCGCGGCTGTACGACGGTGAACTGGTCACCGAGGGCGAGCGGGTGCCCCTGCGGATCGGCTTCCGCACGGTCGTCCTGGCGGACGGCCTCATCAAGGTCAACGGCCGGCCGGTCCTCTTCAAGGGCGTCAACCGGCACGAGTGGCACCCGCGGACGGGCCGCGCGCTGGACCTCGCGACCATGCGCGAGGACGTGCTGCTGATGAAGCGGCACAACCTCAACGCCGTGCGCACCTCCCACTACCCGCCGCACCCGGCCTTCCTGGACCTGTGCGACGAGTACGGCCTGTGGGTCATCGACGAGTGCGACCTGGAGACCCACGGCTTCACCGAGCAGGACTGGCGGGACAACCCCGTCGACGACGACCGCTGGACCCCGGCCCTCCTGGACCGCGCGGCCCGCATGGTCGAGCGCGACAAGAACCACCCGTCGATCGTCTTCTGGTCGCTGGGCAACGAGGCCGGCACCGGCCGCGGCCTCACCGCCATGGCCGAGTGGATCCACGGCCGGGACACCTCGCGCCTCGTGCACTACGAGGGCGACTGGAACTGCCGTGACACGGACGTCTATTCACGGATGTACGCGAGCCACGCCGAGGTGGAGGCCATCGGCAAGGAGCTCGACGGCGGCACCCTGAAGCGGCGTCGGCTCCCCTTCATCCAGTGCGAGTACGGGCACGCCATGGGCAACGGCCCGGGCGGCATCGCCGACTACCAGGAGCTGTTCGAGAAGTACGACCGCATCCAGGGCGGCTTCATCTGGGAGTGGATCGACCACGGCATCGAGCACGCCGAGCTGGGCTACGCCTACGGCGGAGACTTCGGCGAGGAGCTGCACGACGGCAACTTCGTCTGCGACGGCCTGATCTTCCCCGACCGCACCCCGTCCCCCGGGCTCGCCGAGTACAAGAAGGTCATCGAGCCGGTCCGCATCGAGGGCGACGGCACCGACGGCACCGTACGGGTGACGAACCGGTACGACTTCGCCGATCTGTCGGCGCTCGCCTTCGCGTGGTCGTACCAGGTGGACGGCGAGACGGTGGAGTCCGGCTCCCTGTCGGTGCCCGCGCTGAAGCCGGGCGAGTCCGTCGACGTGAAGCTGCCCGAGCCGCCCGCTCACCAGGGCTCCGCGGAGACCGGGTGGACGGTGCGGGCGACGCTCGCCGCCGACACGGCGTGGGGCGAGCGCGGGCACGAGGTGGCGTGGGGTCAGTTCCCGGGTGCCGTAAGGGCGTTGCCGTCCGTGGCGGCCACCGACGGGCCCGTGCGCGACGGACGGACGATCACGCTCGGCCCGGCCGCCTTCGACGCCCGCACCGGCGCGCTGCGGTCGATCGGCGGGGTGTCCGTCGAAGGGCTGCGCCTCGACGTGTGGCGGGCGCCCACCGACAACGACGAGGGCACCGACTGGGTGTCGGGCGTCCAGTACGCGGAGCTGTGGCGCACGCTGGGCCTGCACCGGATGCGGCACCGGCTCGACGCCGTGGAGCTCACCGACGACGCGCTGAGCGTGCGGACGCGGGTGGCCCCGGCCGCCCGTGAGGTGGGGCTGGCCACCGTGTACCGGTGGACCTCCGACGGCAGCCGGCTGAGGCTGACGGTGTCCGTGGCGCCCGAGGGCGAGTGGAAGGTGCCGCTGCCCCGCCTCGGCATCCGGCTCGGGCTCGCCTCCGCCGACGCGGTGACGTGGTTCGGCGGCGGTCCCGGCGAGGCGTACCCCGACACCCGGGCGGCATCGCGGATCGGCCTGTGGAAGTCCACGGTGGACGGCCTCCAGACCCCCTACCTGCGTCCGCAGGAGAACGGCGCCCGGGGCGACGTCCGTTGGGCGGAGCTCGGCGGCCTGCGGATCGAGGGCGACCCGGAGTTCGCGTTCAGTGCCCGCCGCTGGACGAACGAACAGCTGGAGGCGGCCTCGCACCTGACCGACCTCAAGGCCGGGGACACCGTGTGGGTCAACCTCGACCACGGGCAGAACGGCGTCGGTTCGCAGTCGTGCGGTCCTGGCCCGCTGCCGCAGCACCTCCTGACGGCCGCACCTGCCGAGTTCTCGTTCGTGTTCTCGGCCAACGAGTAAAGACCACTAATCGATTGACCCATTGATCGACTTTTTGACACTGTCGGGACGTCGTCGGCGGCCGGTCGGCATCTCTGCCGTCCGGCCGCAATTCCTTTTTTCCGCAGAGGAGTTGATGCCAGTTGAGTGCCGGCATCGAGGTCCACGGACTGTCCCGTACCTTCCACACCACCGTCCGCCGTCCGGGCTTCACGGGAGCCGTCCGCTCCCTGGTGAACCCGGAACGGGTCGCCAAGCACGCCGTCACCGACATCACCTTCGACGTCGCCCCCGGTGAACTCCTGGCCCTGCTCGGCCCGAACGGCGCCGGCAAGTCCACCACCATCAAGATGCTCACCGGCATCCTCACCCCCACCTCGGGACATGCCCGGGTCGCGGGCGTGGTGCCGTACGAGGAGCGGGAGCGCAACGCCCGTAACATCGGCGCGGTGTTCGGGCAGCGCACCCAGCTGTGGTGGGACCTGCCCGTCCGGGAGTCGTTCGCGATCCTGCGCGACATCTACGAGGTGCCGAAGACCGAACACGCCGCCCGGCTCCAGGAGTTCGACGCGCTGCTCGACCTCTCCTCCTTCTGGGACACCCGGGTGCGCCACCTCTCCCTCGGCCAGCGGGTGCGCAGCGACCTGGCCGCCGCCCTGCTCCACGACCCGCCGGTCGTCTTCCTCGACGAGCCCACCATCGGCATGGACGTGGTGGTCAAGGAGCAGGTGCGGGAGTTCCTGCGCCACCAGGTCACCGAGCGCGGCCGTACGGTCCTGCTCACCACGCACGACATGACCGAGGTCGAGCGGCTGGCCGAGCGGGTCGTCCTCGTCAACCACGGGCGGCTCGTCCTGGACGGCACCCTCGACGAGATCCGCCGCAAGTTCGGCTCGACCTGGCAGGTCCGGGCGACGCTGGCCGACGCGCACGCGGAGGTCGCCCCGCTGCGGGGCATCGCCCTGCTCCAACGGACCGGCCCTCAGGTCGTGTTCGGCCCGGACGGTCCCCACGCCCCGACCGTGCACCAGGCGCTGAAGGCCGTCATCGAGCACCACGAGGTCACGGACATCGCCCTCGACGAGGCGGACCTGGAGGACGTGATGCGGGCCGCGTACGTCCATCGGGAAGAGGTCTGACATGGCCGTGCTCCACGCCTGGCGCGCCGCCCGCGTCACCCCGCTCGGCGAGCTGCACACCCCGCCCCGGATGACCGCCGTACTGCTGCGCCTCACCGTGCAGATCGTGCTGGTGGCATCCCTGTGGCACGGCCTGTACGCGAACACCGGCACCACCGCCGGACTGAGCCGCGACCAGGCGGTGACGTACGCCGTGCTGGCCGTTCTCGCCTCCAGGATGCGGGAGTTGGACCAGTACGCGGGCCGCGACACGGTGCTCCAGCACATGCACTTCGGCACGATCGTCTACTGGTACCTGCGCCCGCTGCCACCGCAGCGCTACCACGCCCTGCGCGCGCTCGGCGAGAAGCTCTACGGGTTCGCCTGGGCGCTGGCCGGATACGCGGTCTGCCTCACCGCCGGAGTCATCGAGCCGCCGGGGTCGGCTGCCACGGCCGGGGTGTTCCTGCTGAGCCTGCTGCTCGGCCAACTCGTCCTGTACTACGTGCTGCTCGTCCTCGACCAGATGTGTTTCTGGACGGTCCGCAACAACGCGGCGATGCTCATCCTGATCTTCGCGCAGAATTTGCTGTCCGGCGTGTACGCGCCCCTGTGGTTCTTCCCCGACTGGTTCGTGACCCTGAGCGCGTTCCTGCCCTTCCAGGCGACGCTCAACGTACCGCTGTCCCTCTACGTCGGCCGCATCCCACTGTCGGACGCCGGTCTCCAACTCGCCGTACAGGCCGCCTGGGTGGTGGCGCTGCACCTGTTCACCCGGTTCCTGTGGCGGCGGGCCGCCCTTCGTGTCATGTCCCAGGGAGGCTGAGGACCGTGCAATCCCTGCGGATCATGTGGCGGATCACGCTGCTCAACTTCCGTGCCCAGCTGGAGTACCGCACCGAGTTCCTGCTGATGATCGCGATCGGCGCGATCTGGCAGGTGTCGGTGATCGTGTTCGCGACGGTGCTGCTGGCCCGGTTCACCGGGATGGGCGGCTGGGACAGCTCCGAGGTCCTGCTGATCCCGGCGACCCGGATGCTGGCGCACGCCTTCTTCGTCCTCTTCCTGGGCCGGGTGCACGGCGCCGGCCGGCAGATCCAGGAAGGCAGGATCGACACCTATCTGCTGCGGCCGATGCCGGTGCACCGCCAGCTCCAGCTGGCCTTCTTCCCCACCAACGCGATCGGCGACCTGACGGTGGCGGTGGGCCTGATGATCGGCGCGCTCAGCCGCAGCGAGCTGGACTGGACGCCGGGCCGGATCGGCTATCTGGCCGCCGCGGTCGTCGGCGGACTGTTCCTGGAGGCCGCCCTGTTCACGGCGGTGGCCAGTGCGTCGCTGCGCTTCCCGGCCGCCGACTACTGGAGCTACTGGCTGGAGGAGCTCCTCGGCACCTTCGGCAGCTACCCGCTGAACGTCCTGCCGCGGGCGGTGGGCGGCTTCCTGACGTACGGTCTTCCGCTCGCGTTCGTCGCGTACTTCCCGGTCGCCGTCCTGACCGGGCACGGCCATGACATCGGCGCTCCCTACTGGCTGGCGGCGGCGTCTCCGCTGCTGGGCGTGCTGGCGTATCTGGGGGCGCGGCTGCTGTGGCGGTGGAGCCTCAGGCACTACAGCGGGATCAACGGCTGACGTCCATGGGCCGGGCCCCTTGAAGGCGGCCCGGCCCATGGCATCCGGAGTGATCGTCAGGGACAGCTGAGGCGGGTGTCGCCGGTGTCCGTCGTGCAGGTGTCGGTGCCGAAGCCGCCGTTGGCGGTGTCGTTGCCGGAGACGCTGTCGACCGTGTTCAGGCGGTCGTTGCCGTAGTTGCCGATCAGGTTGTCGTTGCCGGGGCCGCCGTTGAGGGTGTCGTTGTCGAAACCGCCGTCGACGCGGTCGTTGCCGTAGTCGCCGTACGCGGTGTCGGTGCCGTAGCTCGCGTTGATGGTGTCGTCGCCGCCGAGGCCGCAGATCACGTCGGTGCCGTAGGTACCGGTGATCGTGTCGTTGCCGCTGGTGCCGATGCGGGTGCAGCCGCGGGCGTTGTTGACGGTGGTGGTGACCGTGGCGGTGTTGTTCGCGGTCGCCGGGTCGGTCTGGCCGGCGGTGACCGTGGCCTTGTCGGTGAGGGTGCCGGTGGCCCGGGGTTCGGCGACGACGGTCACGGTGGCCTTGGCGCCCGGTGCGAGGGTGCCGAGGGCGCAGGAGACGGCGGTTGTGCAGGTGCCCTGGGAGGGGGTCGCCGAGATGACGGAGCCGGCGGGGCCGGTGAGGGTGTCGGTGAGGGTCACGCCGGTGGCGCTCGTGGTGGTGCTGGTGTTGGTGACGGTCACGGTGTAGGTGGCCCGGTCGCCGATGCTCACCGTGGTGGTGCCGGTCTTGGTGACCGAGAGGTCGACGCCGGTGGGCGGGGGCGGCGGGGCCCCGCCGCCGAGATAGCGGGCGAGGGCGCGGTCGTCGCCGGTGTCGCCGGCCGCGACGATCTTGCCGTCGGCCTGGAGGGCGAGGGCGCCCACCCGGTCGAAGGCGCCGAAGTCGGTGGTGGTCCGGCCGCCGGTCGCGAAGCCCGTGTCGGCGGTGCCGTCGGCGTTGTAGCGGGCCAGGGCGAAGTCGGTGCCCGCGGAACCGCCGGCGAGGATCCGGTCGTCGGGCTGGACCGCGAGGTCGTTCACCGCGGACGTGGGGCCGAAGTCGGTGGTGACGACGCCGCCGGTGCCGAAGCCGCCGTCGAGGGTGCCGTCCAGGTTGTAGCGGACCAGGGTGAAGTCCTCGCCGGTGCCGCCGGACATGAGGATCTTGCCGGTGGACTGGACGGCCACGGTCTCGCCCCAGTTGTAGCCGCCGAGGTCCGTGGTGACCTTGCCGTCGCCGCCGAAGGTGGTGTCGAGGCTGCCGTCGGGGTTGTAGCGGGCCAGGGCGAAGTCGAAGGAGGTCTCGCCCGAGTAGCCGGCCAGCACGATCTTGCCGTTCGGCTGCACCACCATGTCCTTCGCGATGGCGCCGCCCTCCGCGCTGAAGGAGGTGTCGACGACACCGTCGCCGTCGAAGGAGGTGTCGGGGGTGCCGTCCGGCAGGAGGCGCACCAGCGCGAAATCGCCGCCCGCGCGGGCCCCGGCGAGGATCTTCCCGTCGGGCAGCACCGCGACGCCGGCGGCGTCCTCGGCACCGCCCGCGAGGCCGGGGCTGACCCAGCCGTCGCCGCCGCCGAAGGTGGTGTCGAGGCTGCCGCCGGTGGTGTAGCGGGCCACCGTGAACCAGCAGCAGCCGGCGAACTCGTCGTCGGTCTCCTGATGGCGCCCGACCACGACGATCTTCCCGTCGCCCTGGATCGCCACCCCCTGGGCGATGTCCTCACCGAACTCGAAGTCGGTCAGCACCTCGCCGTCGCCGTCGAAGGAGGTGTCCGGGGTGCCGTCGGGGTTGTGGCGCATCACGGTGAAGTCGGACGCGTCGAAGTCGGAGCCCTGGCTGGAACCGACGGTGACGATCTTGCCGTTGCCGGCCTGTACGGCGACGTCCTGGGAGTCGGCGCGGAAGCCGTTGTCGACGACGACCTTCCCGCCGGTGCCGAACGCGGTGTCGAGATCACCGGGTGCGGCGAGCGCGCTGCCCGGCAGGGCGACGACGAGCGCGAGTGCGGCGGCGCCCCTCAGCACCGCCGCGCGCAGAGATCCCCGTAGGGAGTCAAGGGTGGACATGCGCCCAGCTTCCGGACGCCCGTACGGCTCGGTGGCGTGGCTGGCCGGTGTCTGGTCCCACTGGGCCGCACACTTCCACCCCACGGGGTGACCGGACCGACAATCGGCCCGCACGGCCCGCGGCATAGGGTCGGGCGCGATGGACGAGCGACAGGAAAAGGAACGGGCGTACGCCGCCGAGGGGGTCGTGTGGTCGCGGCTGGCCGGGTTGCTGCCGGGCGCCGAGGACGTGGACGAGATCCAGGGGTGCTGGGACATCGGTGAGCAGGAGGCCGGTCTGTTCCGGCTGGTGGACCGGCTGTTCGAGCTGGGGCTGTCCGTGGACGACCGGACAAGGGCCGAGCTCGCGGCGATGGCCGAGCAGTGGGGGGTGTGGGACCAACTGGCCACGGACATCGTCGATCTGCCCGGCTTCGAGGGGAAGGTGCGGGTGGTCGAGGGCCTGGAGCCGGTCGACCGGGCCGGTGCTCTGGCACTGGTGCCGTGGATGCGGTGCGAGCCGTGCGGCCGCATCCTGGCGCTGGAGCACCGGCGCGAGGCGTGGGGCGCCTTGTCGTTCTCCCCGGTGTCGTACGTCGTGTCGGTCCCGGACGGCTCGGGCACCCAGCTCGTGATCGACGCCGAGGCACCGGACGCGGTGTGGCGGGCACTCGACACGTTGACGGCGAGTTGCCGGTAGGGCGCTGGCCGCCGGCACGCGGGGGACGCCTCGGGTCACCGCTCAGGCGTCGACGCGTTCGTACCGTTCCATGGCGTCCAGGCGGCGGATGCCCGGTATCGGTGACGGCAGCAGCCACAGCAGTGACAGCATGCCGCCGACTGCCGCCACGACAAAGGTCGTTCGCAGCCCGAACCCGGTGGCGAGCGCGCCTCCGGCGACGGCGCCGAGCGGCCGTACTCCGTAGTTGACGGTGCTGTACGCGCCGGTGACCCGACTGCGCATCTCGCCCGGAATCGCCGCGGCCATCAGCGAGTTGAGGTTGACGTCGAACAGCATGACGCCGATGCCGATGAGGAATTCGGCCCCGCCCAGCACTCCGGCACGCGCCCACAGCGGACCGTCGGCCACCACCACGAGGGCGAGGGGCGCCGGGAACAGCACGGCCCCGACGGCGACGGCACGGCCGATGCCGATCCGGCGTGACACCCAGGGCGCGAGCAGCGCGCCGACGAGGGAGCCGCTCGCACCGATGCCGAGCGTCAACCCGATGGCGCCGGGCGGGAGTTCGAGCTCACGGTCGGCGAACAGCACGACCAGGCCGCTGCCCGTCAGGAACGTGAAGAAGTTGATGGTCGTCGTACAGCCGAGGCTCGCCCGCAGCACCGGATGACGCAGGACGAACACCAGCCCCTGCCGGGCGCCGTGCCACACCCCCCGCCGGTTCCGGCGCTCCGGCACCGGTTCCTCGACCCGCACCCAACGCAGCAGGAGCGCCGAGCCGAGGAAGGACAGGGCGTCCACGACGACCGCGACCGGCGCGGTGAGCGCCTGGACGAGCCCCCCGCCCAGCGCCGGCCCGGCGATGAAGGAGGCCGAACGGGCCGCGCTGAACTTGCTGTTGGCGTCGACATACGACGTTCGCGGCAGCAGCCAGGTGAAGAGCGGAGTGAACGCGCAGCCCGCCACCACACTGGCGACACCGCACAGCAGGACGGCGGCGAAGAGGTGGGCCGTCGTCAACGTGCCCCACAGGTGGGCGGCCGGCAGCGTCAGCAGCACCGCCGCGCGGAACACATCGCACCCGATGATCAGCCGCCGCTTCCCCGCGCGGCCGTCGACCCATGCGCCGATCAGCATCCCGAGGAGATTGGGTGCCCAGGCCAGCGCGGTCAGCCACGCCACCTGACCGGCGGAGGCGTCCAGCGCGGTGACGGCGATGAGCGGGACGGCCACCTCGGAGACCCGGTCGCCGACCTGCGAGACCGCGCTGCTGGCCCAGGTGAGGAAAAAGGGCCGCTCGCGCCACAGGGAACCGGCCCGCTCGGCGGCCTCCTGCCCCGAGGTCACTCTCCCTCGCCCGCTTCCGGCAGCGCGTACCGCAGCAGCCGTACGCCCCGCGTGCCCGGTGGGCGGTCCGCCGCGTCGCGTGTCACGTACGGCGCGAGTACGGCCTCCACGGCGTCCTCGATCGCGGCGAGTTCCTCGGCGGAGACCACGATCCGGGTGTTGGCCAGCCGGGCGACCCGGCGCCACGCCGGCTCCAGCTCCGGCTCGGTCTCGGCGGCCCAGCGTTCGATCTGCTGGGCGCCCCGGGCGAACATCTCCATGCCGAGCGCCCGCGCGGCCGACACCCCGTCCTCGTCGTCCGGCATGTCGAAGCGGAACCCGCGGGCCACCGCCTCCCACCGCCGTTCCCGCCGGTCGACGCTCCCCTCGGCGTCCCGCACCAGCCCGAAGCCGGCGAGATGGCGCAGATGCCAGCTGGTCACGGAGGGGGTCGCACCGACGTGCGGGGACAACTGCGTGGCCGTGGCGGGCCCGTTGCGCTGGAGCCGCTCCAGGACGGCCAGCCGTACGGGATGTGCGAGCGCCCGCATGGTCTTCGGATCGGTGATCTCGATGTCACCGAGACGGTTGCCGGACGTGCCGTGAGGACGAGCGTCGGGTTCCATGATGTGAGAGTGTCCTCTCACAAAGTATGAGAGTCAACTCTCACGTCACCCATGAATGTTGAACAGTTTTCTCAACTACCCTTTTTAATCACTCGCGTTGACATGAACATGGACCCATGAGACGACTCCTCGGCACCCTCGCGGCCGCGGCCCTGGCCGTGACCGGCCTCGCCACCACCGGTACGGCACCCGCCGCCGCTGCCACCACCGGCACCTTCAACGTGCTGACGTACAACGTCGCCGGGCTCCCGGAGGGCCTGAGTTCAGGCCACCCGGCGACCAACACCCCGCTGCTCGCACCCCGGTTGGCGCCCTACGACATCGTCAACGTCCAGGAGGACTTCAACTACCACGCGGCCCTGTACGCGGGCGACAACCACCCGTACCGCACCGCGACCAGCGGCGGCGTCCCCTTCGGCGACGGCCTCAACACCCTGTCGGACTACGCCTTCGACGACTTCGAGCGCGTGCACTGGAACAACTGCACCGGCACCAACTGCCTGACCCCGAAGGGGTTCTCCCTCGCCCGGGTACGGCTCGCCGAGGGCGTCTACGTGGACCTGTACAACGTCCACACCAACGCGGACGACTCCGACGACGCGCTGGCCGCCCGGCGCGCCAACGTCGAGCAGCTCTCCGACTTCATCCAGGCGAACTCCGCGGGCAACGCCGTGATCGTCATGGGGGACACGAACACCCGGTACACCCGCTCCGGCGACAACATCCGCACGCTGGCCGACGAGAACGGCCTCACGGACGCGTGGGTGCAGCTGGTGAAGGGCGGGGTGCGGCCGACGCAGGGCGCGGACCCGCTGGTGTGCCCGACGTCGGCGCCCACCAACTCCTGCGAGGTCGTGGACAAGGTCCTGTACCGGGGCAGCAAGCTGTTCTCGCTGACGGCCACCCGCTACAACGACGAATGGGCGTCGTTCCTCGACTCCGCCGGCGGCAACCTCTCCGACCACTTCCCGCACACCGTCGACTTCTCCTACACCCTCAACTCGTCCCTCAAGGCGAGCGACTTCATCGGCGGCCCGCACGGCACCGCCTTCAACGACGCGGACGACCTCCCGTCCACCGTCTCCCCGCGCACCCTCACCCTGCGCGGCGCCTCCCGCCTCGACGCGGTGTCCCTGACCCTCGACGGCGGTACGACGCTCAGCCACGGCGGTACGGGCGGCACGGCGACGTCACTGACCCTGGCGTCCGGCGAGCACCTCACGTCCGTGAAGCTGACCCAGGGTCAGAAGGACGGCCGCACACGGATCTTCTCGGCGGCGTTCACCACGGACAAGGGCCGCACCCTGTCCTCCGGCACGGCGACCTCGGACACGAAGACCTTCACGGCACCGGCGGGCTGGCAGATCGCCGGCTTCACGGGCCGTGCGGGCGACGAGATCGACAAGCTGGGCGTGCTGTACGCGCCGATCGGCTGACGGGCCGCCGAGCGGCCCGAGTTGGAGTTTCAGGTCTCCGGCCTGTACGTAAGGAGTGATCCGTACAGGCTGGAGGGGGACTGGTGAGACCGGAGGCTCTTGGGCCGTTCAACCGCCGGGTTCGCCTGGTCGTCGAGGTCCGCGACGACCAGGACGAACGGGAGTTGGCGGGCAGCCTGTTCGAGGCCCAGGGCTGGGGAGTGCGGCCGGTCCGGGACAGTGACGCGGTGACCCCCGACGACGGGTACGCGGCGTTCATCGTCGAGATACCCGTGCACGGCTCACGCTGGACGGCCCGAGGGGCGGCCGTCGAGCGGCTGACCTCGCTCGCGGACCGGCGGAAGGTCGACGTGTGGGTGCGGGAGACCAAGCTGGTCCCGCTCAAGTCGCCGACCCCGCACACCACTTATCACGTGCATCACAAGGTCCCCGAGGGTGCGGGCCCGGTCCTGCGGCGGCTCGCCGAGCAGTGGATCGCCGTGGGCGGGTGGGACGTACGGCACACCCTGCATCTGCGCGGGGCGCCCGACGACGATCAACGCGAGCGGGCGCTGGCCGAGTTGGAGGCGCGCAACATCGGCGGTCGGCCGTTCGACCGGGAGGTGCATGACGTCCGGGTGGCAATGGGCCCGGCGAGCAACGGGACTCCGGTCGATCCGCGACGGCGGGCGCTCACGGCCACGGCGGTGATCGCGGTCGCCCTGGTGTGCCTGGCGTGCGGCATCGTCCTCGGCGCCTTCGCGACGCCGTGGCGATGGGCGGCCCTGCTGCCTCCCGCCGGGCTCGCCTGGCCGGTGGGCGCCTGGCTGACCTCCAACGCGCCCCGGCCGTGGCCGGTCAGACTGGGGTGCGGCGCGGTGTTCATGGCGGCCCTGACCTGCGGGGGCCGGCTCTGGGCGAGCTCCCAGGAGGCGAGCCTGTCCGAGCAGTTCCTCTGGCTCCTCGTCACCCTGGGCATCGGCTGCGTCGCCTTCGGCCTCTGGTACGCGCTCAGCGCGTCGTGGTTCAGCCGCAACGTGCAGTGGTTCCTGCCGGTCCTCGCCGCGCCGCTGCCGTTCGTCGTCCCGTGGGTCGGGGCGTTCCTGCACGCGGTGTATCTGGAGGACATGTTCGGCATCCCGGCGGACGCGGTGCATGTCGGCTTCTTCTGGCAGTACGCCGTGGCGCTCAAGCCGCTGGCCGTGGCGGTGGCGTGTGTCCTCACGGTCGTCGCGGTGGGCGGCTGGGCCCGGCACTTCAACGTGGCGCCGTCCGTCAGCGGCTTCTTCCGGCTGATGCTGGTACTGGCCGGACTGGTCGCGGTACTGACGACAGTCACCCTCTCCCTGCACACGACGGAGACGGCCGCCCGCCGAGCGATGAACGCGGCAGCCGAGGGCCGCCGTCCCCCCGCCTACTACGGCCTCCAGCCCGACCTGGTCTGCATACACCCCCTCACCAAACAGATCCCGGTCATCAACGGCCCCGCCCCCACGACCCACCCCGTCCTGTCCTTCCAGCCGAGCGGCGACACTCTCTGGCTCTGGGACCCGTCCCCGACCCACGGCAACGACACCACCCGCCACGCCCTGCGCCTGCGAGCGGAGGACGTGACTTTGACGGCAGCGCACGGCAAGCACTGCTGAGAAGGGGCTCCGCGACCGGCCGGCGTCTGAGAAGGAGCTCCGCGACCGGCCGGCGTCTGAGAAGGTGCTCCGCGACCGGCCGGCGTCCTCACGCTCAAGTCCCTGTCGCAGACGGCCCGTTCACCGAGCGCCGACGCCAAGGGGAGCGGCGGAGCAAGGCACGCAGAGGCCGGGTCGACGGCGGGTCGTAGGCGGCGTCGTGCCACAGACGACGCAGGTGGACGAACCCGTAGTCGCGCCCGGCGTCCGAGTCCAGGAGCGTCTCGGCCCAGACGCGGTCGAACGGCGGACGGTGCATCTGCGCATGAATGGCCCCGCCCCACTCCCCCCAGGTCTCGTCGGAGACCCACCCCTGGGCCCGGAGGTCGGCCTCGTCCTCACTGTGCCGGAAGTAGAGCCGTATCGCGGTCGTGTCATCGGCGTCACCGGCGTCGACCCCGCGCAGCGCGTGCAGCGACATCCGGTCCAGCAGCGACCAGTAGCGGGCGACATAGACGTCCTCGAACTGCCGGACACGCTGCGTGCGCACCTGCCAGATCGCGGTCCCCGACGCCGCGAACGCAGCCAGCACAGTGATCACAAGGGAGAGCCATTCCATGGCCAGGCATTGTGACGGACCCGCGAGGGGAGCCGTCCACCACCCCCTCACCCTTCCTGCACTAGCATGCCACCTAGACCCCCTAGGTTCCCCAGAGTGCCGCCCAGAGAGCCGGAGACATCCCCATGGCCCGCGCAGGAATCACCGCCGATCGGCTCGCCGAGGCGGCTGCCGATCTCGCTGACGAGGTCGGGTTCGAGAAGGTCACCATGTCCGCGCTCGCCCGGCACTTCGGGGTCAAGGACGCGAGTCTGTACTCGCACATCAAGAACCTCCAGGAGCTGCGCACCCGCGTCGCCCTGCTCGCCGGGGCGGAGATGATCGACCGGATCGCCGTGGCCGTGGCGGGCCGGGCCGGCAAGGACGCGCTGGCCGCGTTCGCCGGGGCGTACCGGGAGTACGCCCTGGAGCGGCCCGGGCGCTACGGGGCCACCCAGATCCGTGTCGACCAGGCCCTCGTCGCCGACTCCCCCGGCTTCCGGCGCACCGCCGAGATCACCTACGGCATGCTCCGCGCCTACGGTCTGGAGGAACCCGACCTCACCGACGCCGTACGCCTGCTGCGCAGCACCTTCCACGGCTACTGCGCCCTGGAGTCCACCGGCGGCTTCGGCGCCGCCCGCGACGTACAGCAGTCCTGGACCCGCGCGATCGACGCCCTGCACGTCCTGCTGGAGAACTGGCCCCGCGAGGAGTCCACGGACGGGTGAGCGGCGCAGAAGGCGCTCATCGACGCGTTCCGGCGCAACCGAGGGCCACGACCTCGTCGTACGAGAGTGTCGCGCCCTGCGGTGAGCGGCCCTCCGCGACGGCCGTGACCGTCTCCAGCATCGCGCCCAGCGCCCGCCGGTACGGCAGCGAGCCGAGGCTGACCCGGCGGACGCCGAGGGCGGCCAGTTGGGGGACCGTGAGGCCGGTGGGCGAGTAGAGGATGTTGAGCGGGACGTCGAGGCGTTCGGCCAGGGCGCCGATCGCCGCCGGGTCGGCCAGCCCGGGGACGAACACGCCGTCCGCACCCGCCTGTTGGTAGGCGTCGAGGCGGCGCAGGGTGTCCTCGCCGTCGCCTTCGCCCAGCCAGTACGTGTCCGTGCGGGCGTTCACGAAGAGGTCCGGTACCGCCGACTTGACCGCGGCGATCTTCGCGGCGTGCACGTCGGCCGGTCCGAGGCCATCCTCCAGGTTGATGCCAACCGCACCGACCGCCGCCAACTCCCGCGCGAACTGCGCCACTTCGTCGGGGTCGTCGCTGAAGCCGCCCTCGGCGTCCACCGAGAGCAGGAAGGGCTGCGTGCCCAGCGTCAACGCCAGCCGCAAGGTCTCGTCCCAGGTCGCCGAGGCCCCGTCAGGCAGCCCGGCCGCCGCGGCGACGCCGAGACTCGTGGTACCGACGGCCGGGAAGCCCTGGCCGGCCAGCACCGCGGCCGAGGCGTGGTCCCAGGCGTTGGGCAGCAGCAGGGGAGCGCCGGTGTGGTGGAGTGCGGCGAAGGGCGTCATGACTGCTCGCCCACCGTGTGGGCGGAACGCGTGCGGATGCCGGTCATGGACGTCACGCTAGTGCCGTATCCGTTCGGTCCCCGCCGAAGTGTCCTCGCCCGCTACTCCCCGCGTTCCGCCTGGCTCCGCTCCACACAGAACTCGTTGCCCTCGGGGTCGGCCATCACCACCCACCCCGTCCCGTCCGGCTTGCGCTGGTCGTCGACGACGGCCGCGCCGAGGGCAAGAAGACGCTCGACCTCCTCGTCGCGGGTGCGGTCCTGGGGCTGGAGGTCGAAGTGGACGCGGTTCTTGACCGTCTTGGTCTCGGGGACGGTCACGAAGAGGACGCCCGCGGCCTCGATCAGGGCCTCGGGGTCACCGGGCTGGTCCTCCTCGTGGAGGGGCTGGTCGAGCGCTTTGGACCAGAACGTCGCGAGGGCATAGGCATCGGCGCAGTCGATCGTCACATGGCGAATCAGAGAAGTCATGCGAGCGATCTTGGTGCACCGCCGTGAAACCGGGCAACCAATTAGCCAACCCGCGGGTGGCCGGACCGGCCCCGGACGGCATTCATCTCCTCGACCATCCGTCGCATGACCTCGACCGGCAGCCCCGGGTTCCGCGCCGCCGTCTCCGCCCCACCCCCGCGCAGCAGCCCGACCAGCAACCGGGCCGGCAGCCGCGGGTGCAGCGCCGCGGCCTGCCGTACGTGCTCGTGCGGGTCCTCCAACAGTCGCGCCGCGGCGGCCGCCGACAGCCGTGGGTCGGTCGCGGCGCGGTACCGCACCTCCTCGCTGACGTCCCGGCTGAGCCGCTCGACCAGCTCGGGCGTCGACTCGGCGTCGTCCAGGGCGAGTTGACGCATCCGCGGGTTCGGGTCGTCGGCGTACCGGACGAGGTCGCGGCGGGGGAAGTTCGGGTGGCCGCGCGGCCGGTCGGGGCTGCTGAGGCTGCCGTCCCACCACTGCCACACCCGCAGCAGCATGTCTGCGGGCGCGTCGTCGCAGGACTCGGCGAGGAAGAGCTGGACGATCCGGTCCTCGTCGCGGGCGAGGCGTTCGACGACGTCCGGGGGCAGACGCCGGGCCCTGGCCACGCCTCTGCGCACCAGGAAGTGGGCGGAGGCGGCCAGGCGGCGCATGGCCTCCTCGTCCTCGTGCAGATCCTTGACCCAGTCCAGCTCGAAGTAACGGACTCCCGGGTCCAGTTCGACCGGGATGGCGGCCCGCTGCTCCTCCGTGAGGTCGGGCCGGGTGGACACCTGGAAGCGGACCCCGTCGTCCGGGTCCTCGGCCAGGAGGGCGACCAGGTCCGGGTCCAGACGGAGGTTGGCGGCGAGGTACCAGCGCTGCGAACGGTCCCCGTGGCGGGCCAGGTGCTCGGCGAGGTCACGTTCCAGGAGGCAGCTCTCCAGAGCTCCGGCCTCCACTTCTTCGGCGTCGAACACCGACCGGGGCATCGGGTGGTCCCGGTGGTGCAGCACCCGCACCCTGGCCCGCACGACGGCGTGCGGATCGGCGAGCAGCGCCTCGCGGCCCGCCGCGTCGAGATGGGGCCAGGCGGTCCGGCAGGCCACGGCACGCACACCGTCGGCCGGGTCGGCGGCCAGCACGACCGCCACGGAGGCGGGCAGCCCTTGGAGGCGCGCGGCCTCGGACCGCACCCGCGCGGACGGGTCCGCGGCGAGGACACGGCAGGCGTCCTCGGCGACCCGGACCTGGAACTCCCCCGCCGTCATGGCGAGAAGCCACCGCTGCCGCTCGTCCCGCTCGGCGAGGATCACCCGGCCCCACTGCTCGGGAGTGATGCCCGGCTGGGTGCTGGCGGTCCTGAACCGGACCTCCCAGTCGGGGTCGGCGAGCAGCCCGTCCACGACCTCGGCCGGCAGAGCGCCGTACAGGCTGTAGGAGGACAGCACCGGCAGCAGCGGCCGCAGCTCCGTCGGCAGGGCCGGGTTCAGCGAGAGCCCGCTCGCCCAGGAATCCAGCACGGACTGTGGGCACTTGGGCCCCCGGAACAGCGACTCCCAGGCAGCCGCCCGCTCCTCCGGGCTCTCCCGCCCCGCGACCCGGGCGGCCTCCTCGCGCCGCGCCCGAACACCGTCGACGGCGACGAGCCGCACCGCGTTCTCCCGCCTGCCGACCCCCACCAGAGCGTCCCCGTCCAGCGCCATGGTGACGAACCCGGGCCGCTCACCGAGCACACCGGCGAGATCCCACTCACCGCGCAGCCGCACCCTCACCCACCCGCCGGTCCGACTGCCGGGAAAGTCGACGAGGAACACCCCATCCGCACCGAGGACACCGGCCTCGGTCGCCAACCGATGCCACTCGGCGTTGAGTTCACCGACGAGGTCGGACCGCTCCAAGGACACCGACACGGTCGCCTCAGCGTCCCCCGCGACCACATACCGCCAGGCAAAGCGAGACGGCAACACCTCCTCGACCCGCCGCTCCCCCACGACATCGAGCCCGGCCCGCCCCAACAGCTCTACGAGTTCGTCTCCCCCACCCATGATCCCCATCCTGCCCGAGCCGGCTCACCGCACGGCGGTGACGTCCACGCCGGCACTGCCCACCCGCGCCTCGACCGCCCGCTCGTCACCCCAACTCACATGCAGCGAACCTGAGTTGTAGAGCCGCACGCTCACCGCTTCCTCCAGCGGCAAGGGCTCCGCCTCACCACTGAGCCGCACCACGGCAACGAACAGACTGTCCCCGTCCCCGGTCACGCCGGACAGCTCCGGCCCCAACCCGACGACCGGCAGGATCTCCGCCCGCACCCCCTCCCCACCGGCGGCCCACCCCGTGACCCGCACCGGCGTCCCCGGCTCCGCCCCCGCCACCAGATGCGCCCGCACCTCCACGGCTCCGTGCGCCAGCACCAGGCTGGTCACCCGCGCTCCCCCACCGGCCGCGTGCCGCGAGGCCGCCCAGCCGTCACCGACGCCCAGCGGCTGGATGTCCGTACGGCTCGGATCGTCCCCGACGATCACGCTGTTGTCGTACGACGGTGAAGGCGTCGTCACCGTCGAATAGGCGAGGCGCGTGTAGTACGGGTCGTAGCGGACGTCCTCGCTGCCGTGGTTGTGGAGACGGACCAGACCATCTGAACGCGTCGACTGGATCAGCCAGTTGGGGGCGTCGATCGACCGCACGACGTCCGCGCGCTCCGCCGGTCCGGGTTCCTCCGTGGCCGTCCACACCTCGTGCTCGGGCGGCAGGAGCAGCCCGAGGAAGGCCTTGCTGGCCCAGTACGGGGAGGCGGGACCGGAGTATCCCTGAAGGACGGCCTCGTCAGGGCCGTGCCAGCCCAGCGTCAACAGCCCGTCCGCGTTCACCGCACCCCGGTCCAGGAAGTACTTCAGCGCCCCGGACGCCAGCCGTCGCGTCTCCCCCGGCGTCAACGGCGTACGACCGGTCAGGGCGCCGAGCCACAGCGGGGCGGTGGTCGCGAAGCGGTAGGTGAGGGAACGCCCCTGGTGCATGGGAGCGCCGTCACCGCCGAACAGATGCGCGTAGTCGGCGAGATGGGCTTCGAGACGGTCGCCGTACAGGCTCAGGAGCCGACTGTCGTCGGCCAGCCAGGCGTGCAGCACCGGATAGAGGTGCATCGCCCAGCCGTTGTAGTAGTCGTACTTGCGGCCGTCGCCATCGGTGTACCAGCCGCCGCCGACGTACCACCCCTCGATCCGCTCCAGACCACGGTCGATCGCCTTGCCGGCCGCCTCGGTCTCGTACCCGATCTCCTTCAGGAACCCGCCGACGGTGACGGGGAACAACTCCCAGTTGCAGGGCCAGGCTTCAGCCCCGAGCGCATCACCGAGCCAGCCGGCGGCCCGCTGCCGCACACCGTCGTCCAGCCGGTCCCAGAGAAGGGGTCGCGTCAGCCGCAGCGCGAGAGCGATCGAGGCGGCCTCGACGAGCGGCTGACTGCGGTCCTCGATCCGCGGCCACACCCCGGAGACCCCGACGGCGAGCCCGTCCGCATACCGCTCCAACGCGGTCTCGTCCCGCCGAAAGGCCGCCAGCAGCAAAGTACGGGCGTACCCCTCCAACCCATCGGAAAGCCGCCCGGACCAGCTCGTGTGCGTACCGGGGAACTGATAGAGCGCCCCGCCTTCGGTGGCGTAGGGCTCAGTAGCGGCGAGCAGAGAATCGGCGGCGGCTTCCCAATGGGCACGGGTGTAGCCGGTGTACGGGCTCAGCGTGAGGTCCTCGGAGGGGATGTTCATGGGCTCTCTTTCAAACTAGCCGAGGTGCAACGCCCTTCAGGGGCGCGGGGAACTGCGCGACCGGCCCCCACCGACCCGCGGACAAAAGCCGACCGACAAGCCTGGGGCGCCCCGGTTCCGGTCGAGGCGCCCCAGGGGCTCACTCCGCCGCCCTCACCGACCCCGCAGGGACCAGGTGCTGAGCGACAAGTTCATCGCGGACGATCCCGGCATACACCGTGGCCCCGTGCACGGACGTGTGCGTGTTGTCGCGCTTCTCGTTGTACAGGTACAGCGCCTTGGAACCCTCCGCCCCGAGGGACTCCACGAGCGACTTCGTCTTCGCGGTCAGGTCGATCAGCGGGACGCCGTTGTCTGCCGCGACCGAGCGGATGACGGCGGGGTGGTCGACGCCGAGGCCGTTGACCAGGAGTGCGGTGTTGTTGTTCAGCGTGCCGTCCGAGTTGAACCAGCGTCGCACGATCGGCGTCACGAGGACAGGCTCCCCGCCCTTTTCACGGATCCCGGCGACCAGAGTCTCCAGGTTCGCCCGGTAGGTCGCCTCGTCGGTCGTCTTGTCGTTGTGGGCGAGCTGGACGAGGACGAGATCGCCGGGTCGGATCAGCGGCTGGACGGTGCCCCAGAGTTGGGCGTTCGCGAGGTAGCTGACCGTGCTCTCGCCGGAGTCGGCGTAGTTGGCGACGGAGAGGCCCTTGCGCAGGTACTGGGGCAGTGCTGGCCCCAGCCGGAGTAGGGGTCGCCGGGCTGGTCGCAGACGGTGGAGTCGCCGACGAGGAGGATCTGGCGGGTATGACGGGCCGGGGTGACCTTGATGTCGGCGAGGGCCGGGGCCGTGCCGCCGATGACGAGGTCGAGGCCGGGGCTGCCCTCGGCTCCGGTGGGCTCGCCCTCGGGGGTGCGGACGTTCACGGTGAAGCTGCGGGCGACCTGCTCACCGGCGGGCGCGGCCGTCGCCGGCAGCAGGGCGCGCCGGGTCTCGCCGCTGATCGCGGTGCTGGAGTCGGCGTCGCCGCCGAGGAGGACCTTCACGTCGTACGTGCCCGCCGGGACGTCGAAGTGACAGGCGCCGGCGGTGCAGTGGTCGATGCCGAGCGGGGCGTGCCCCTCCCCGGCATGGGCGGGTACGGCGATCAGCACGGCGCCCAGGGTGAGTACCGCCGGCACGGCGAGGTTGAAACGTCTCATTCGCTGCTCCTCCGACACGTGGCAAGACCTGGCGGGCTGGACCGTACCCCTATCTGCAAGCGCTTTCTAGACCTCGGGTCGATTTCACAAGATTGCCAACCTCCCGCAAGCGAAAGCCCTTTCGCGAAATCGATTCAACTGCCACTCTGCGAGACACCCGCACCTCCCCCACATGTCTCTCGAAGGAGGCACCCCCATGTCCGAAGCCGCATCCCGCAGAGCGGTCGGCCGCCGCGCCTTCGTCATCGGCAGGGCCGCCGCGGCCGGTACCGCGGCGCTCGCCGGGCCGCTCGCCCGGCCTGCGTCCGCCGCGACCTTCGGCTGGCGCGACGACGGCTCGAACTACGTCGTCGACACCGGCGCCAACCTCGTCTTCAAGGTCAGCAAGACCAACGGCGACCTGACCTCGCTGGTCTACAAGGGCACCGAGTACCAGGGTTACGGCGGCAAGAACTCGCACATCGAATCCGGCCTCGGCACCTCGACGGTGACGATCAGTCAGTCCGGCTCCACGATCCTGATCGCGGTCGCCTACGGCACGCTCAGGCACTACTACGCGGCCCGCAGCGGCGAGAACAATATCTACCTGTGGACCAACCGCGCCGACACCTCGGTCGCCTCGACCCGTTTCATCCTGCGCGTCAAGGCGGGCCTGTTCCTCAACGACGAGCCCGATTCCTACACTTACGCGCCCACCACCATCGAGGCCTCGGACGTCTTCGCGAAGTCCGACGGCCAGACCCGCTCCAAGCACTACTCGAAGCTGCGGGTCATCGACTACAACTACGTCGGCTGGAGCGCGAACGGCGTCGGCCTGTGGATCGTCCGCTCGAACCACGAGAAGGCCTCCGGCGGCCCCTTCTACCGTTCCCTGCTGCGCCACCAGAGCGCGGACGGCGGCGGCCTGTACGAGATCCTGCACTACGCGCAGAACCAGACCGAGGACGAGCGCTTCGGCCTCCAGGGCCCGTACGTCATCGCCCTCACGGACGGCGGCGCCCCCTCCTCCTCGCTCTACCCGGGCACCCTGACCACCTCCTGGGCCGACTCGCTCGGCATCTCCGGCTACGTGGCCTCGGGCGGCCGGGGCCGGGTCGCGGGCGTCGGGATCACCGGCCGCGACACGGCGTACCCGTACACGGTCGGGCTCGCCAACTCGGCCGCCCAGTACTGGGGTTCGGCGCGCTCGTCCGACGGCTACTTCTCGATCGGCGGGGTGCTGCCGGGGACGTACACGCTGACCGTCTTCAAGGGCGAACTCGGCGTCCACACCACCTCGGTGACCGTCACCGCGGGCGGCACGACCACCCTCAACACCCTCGCGATCCCGTCCTCGAACGACCCGAGCAACGCGAGCGCGATCTGGCGCATCAACGACTGGAACGGCACGCCCAGCGGTTTCAAGAACGCCGACCTGATGACGTACGCCCACCCCTCCGACGTCCGCGCCGCCGCCTGGACGGGCAACGTGGTCATCGGCAGCGGCACCGAGACCTCGGCCTTCCCCTGCTACCTCTGGAAGGACGTCAACAGCGGTCTGCTGGTGTACTTCAAGCTGACCGCCGCCCAGGCCGCCGCCGCGCACACGCTGCGCATCGGCGTGACGACGGCCTACGCCAACGGACGGCCGCAGGTCGTCGTCAACGACACCTGGACGTCGGCGATCCCCTCCCCGCCCACCCAGCCGAGCACCCGGTCCCTGACCAACGGCTCCTACCGGGGCAACAACCACACGTTCACCTACAGCGTCCCGGCGAGCGCCTGGCGCACGGACACCGGCCAGTACAACATCCTGAAGATCAACGTGGTGAGCGGTTCGGGGACGACGTCCTATCTCAGCGCCGGCACCTCGATCGACGCGATCGACCTGCTGGCCTGACTTGACGTCAGGTTCCGCGCGTCCACTGCTGGTTGGTCGCTCCGTTGCAGGTGTACGTGATGATCGCGGCGGAGTTGGCGGTGGACGCGCCGTTCACGTCGAGGCACTCGCCGGTGGCGCGGGCCTTGATGGTGACGTACGAGCCCGAGGTGACCACCGACCACTGCTGAGTGGTGGCACCGGAGTCGCAGTCCTCCTGGGTGACGTCGGCGGCGTTCTCCTGGAGGCACAAGGAGCTGCCGCGGCCGACCAGCTGGTAGTAGCCGGTGCCCAGGTCCTTGAACCACCACTTCTGGTTGCCGCCGCTGTTGCAGGTGTACTGGGTGAGGGCGATGCCCTGCCAGAGCGACTGGTTGGGCACGTCCGCGCACTTCGAACTGTGGCGCGCGATCAGCGTGTTGTACGTGGCACTCGTCCCGCCGATCGTGCCGGCGGCCGTGTCCACGGTGATCTCCGGGTACCAGGACAGGGACATCGTGGTGGAGGTGGGGAAGGTCAGTGGCAGCCACACGTACCGGGAGTCGCTGACGGTCCCGCCGAAGGAGTTGCCCCAGCGGTCGCCCATGTAGAGGTACGAGGTGCCGGACGTCCCGGCGATCGGGAGGACGTACGCGGTCTGGGAGTTGTACGTCGTGGAGTCGCCGACGTTCGCCATCGAGGTCCACGGTCCGGCGAGCGAGGTGGCGGTGGCGTACTGCTGCTGGTTGGCGCTCCAGCCGGTGGCGCCCGAAGTGAGCAGGAAGTAGACGCCGTTGCGCTTGAAGAGCGCGGGTGCCTCGCGATGGCCGCCCGGCCACGGGTTGGCGACCAGGCTGTCGATGGCCGTGTAGTCGGCAGTCAGCTTGTAGATGTGCAGGTCGTAGTTCTCGTTGGCGGCCGAGACCATGTAGGCGGTGCCGTCGGTGTCGACATACGTCGTGATGTCCCGGGACATGTACTGGCCGAGCGGGCGGAAGCTGCCCTGGTAGGTGTAGCTGCCGTCGACGGTGTCGGAGACGGCAACGGCCGCGCGGGCCTCGCTGTAGTCGGTGCCGTTCTCCTTGTGCATCCACATCACGAACTTGCCGGTGGACGCGTTGTAGATGACCTTGGGCCGCTCGATGTAGGCGGTGCCCAGCTCGGCGGCGGAGGACTGGGTCAGGACGTTGTTCCTGAACTCCCAGTTCTTCAGGTCGGTGGAGCGGTAGACGGAGACGGCCTTGAAGGTGTTGTCGGCGTTGCGGTTCTCGCCGAACCAGTAGTAGTACGACCCGACCTTGATGACGCCGCCGCCGTGGGCGTGCAGGGCGTTGCCCGAAGTGTCGGTGAACTGGACGCCGTTGGGGATGGTGAAGGCGGCGGCCTGGGCGGGTCCGGCGGTGACGAGGGCACCGGCGAGGGCCAGACAGAGGGCGAGCAGTACCGCGTACGCACGTCTCATGACGCGACCTCCAGGTCCGTGACAGCGGTGTCCGCCACCGGGATGCCGAAATCGGGGGTGCCGTCCGCGTGCCAGCCGAGCTTCTGGACGCGGGTGTGCCGGTTGGGGTCGTCCAGCGGGTCGCCGACGATGTCCTTGTACGGGCGTGCGTGGTAGACGAGGACGTCGCTGCGGCCGTCCTCGGCGACGGTGAAGCAGTTGTGGCCGGGGCCGTACTGCTTGGTCGTGTCGTTGCTGGTGAAGACCGGCGTCGGTGACTTGGACCAGTTCGCGGGGTCCATGAGGTCGGCGTCCGCGTCGACGGTCAGCAGGCCCATGCAGTAGTGGAAATCGGTGGCGCTGGCCGAGTACGACATGAAGAGCCTGCCGTGGCGGGCGATGACGGACGGGCCCTCGTTGACCTTGTAGCCGACGCACTCCCAGTCGTACTCGGGTGTGGACAGCCGCACTTGAGGTCCCGTCAGGGACCAGGGGGTGGCCATCTTCGACAGCCACAGGGCGGTGTTGTTGTCCATGCCGGGCTCGTGCTGGGCCCAGGCGAGGTAACGGGTGCCGCGGTGGGTGAAGGTGGTGGCGTCGAGGGAGAAGGTCTCCCAGGCGGTCCTGAGCTGGCCGCGTTCGGTCCAAGTGCCCTTGAAGGGGTCGTGGTTGGCGTTCTCCAGCACCCAGATCCGGATGTCCCACACGCTCTCGGCGGGCGCGGAGGCGAAGTAGATGTACCACTTGCCGCCGATGCGGTGGATCTCCGGCGCCCAGATGTGCGCGCCCATCGGGCCGGTGGCGTGCTTGGTCCAGATGACCGACTCCGCGGCGGTCGCGAGACCGTTCAGGGTGCGGGAGCGGCGCAGGATGATCCGGTCGTACTCGGGGGCGGTGGCGGTGAAGTAGTACGTGCCGTCGGAGTGCCGGTGGATGTGCGGGTCGGCGCGGTGCCGGACGAGCGGATTCACGAAGGGCGCCGCCTTCTTCGCGCTCGGGCTCGGGCTCGGGGCGGCTACGGCGACGGTGGGGGTGGCGGCCAGGGCGCCCGCGGCCAGGGCACCCTTCAGCAGCAGTCGCCGGTCGGGGACGGGGGGAACGCGGCTCATACGGACTGCCTCTCGGGTGGGGGTGTCCTGAGAGTGATGTTCGACATTGCGAACACCTGTTGTCATGGCGAACAGCCGAAAGGTACGGCGGGTAACAGGGGAGGTCAACGGGTCGGACGTGATGGGGAAGGCGCTTTCTGCGAGCGCTTTCTGTCTGTGCGTGCGGAGGCGTGTCCTCGGGACCGGATTTCTGTTATCGCCGGCCGCCCCGCCGCGTCTCCCCTCCCGTGCACAGCCATACCCACAAGACAGCAGCGGCCGCCGGTGCCCTCGCGGCGGTCGCCGCCCTCCTTGCCGGCGCTCCTCCCGCCCGGGCCGCCGGTACCCGGGACGTCACCGCCGACGTACTCGCCGGCCGGGACGTCACGCTCACCGGGGACACGGTCGTCACCGTGCCGTCCGGGACGACGACGTACAACGGGGTGTTCCGAGGCGAGGGCACGCTCACCGTGCGCGGCAGCGGGACGCTGATCCTGACCAAGGACAGCGACTTCACCCTCCCGAAGGCACGGCAGCGGCAGAAGGTGTCGATCCAGGGCGGCAACCACCCCTACGTCACCACCGCCACCCCCGACCCGCCCGCGATCACGGTCGCCCGAGGCGCCACGCTCCAGTACGGCAACGGCGGCCCGGCCGGGGTGATCGGCCACTACCCGTACAACACCCCGGCCTTCCGCCTCAACCAGGACAACATCCGGGTCGACGGCACCCTGCGGCTGTCCCTGAAGGACGTCGCCTACAACCTGGGCACCATCAGCGGCTCCGGCCTGATCACCCAGCCGCGCTTCCTGTGGTCCACCTGGGACGTGACGTCCGGCCCGTTCTCCGGGGTCATCGACAACGGCACGCAGACGAACGCCGGACGGCCGGAGTACGCGACCTCCCTGCCGGGGATGCGCAAGGTCCTCAACCAGGGCACCTGGACCGTGGACACCCCGCTGGGCCAGACGGTCACCCAGCGCATGGACTTCTACCAGCGCGAGTACGGCAGCGACATCAACGTCCAGTCCCGGCCCGGCAGCACGGTGATCCTGACGGGCCAGTACAGCTGGTCGAACCAGGGCGGCGACACCGACCCGTCGCTCAGCGACCCGGCCCTGAACTGGACGCCCGCCCGCAAGAACGTCAACAAACGCGGCACCAACATCAAGGGCGCGAACGTCCATTGGGGCGACGGCACCACGCACAAGATCTTCATGCCGGGCACGGCGGAGACGGTCTACATCAACCTCCTCGCCGCGCGCTCCCGTTCCCTCCTCACCTTCGACTACAACGGCCCGGTGACGCTGGGCGCGCCGATCGGCGGCGGCGTCTTCCACGACACGCTCGCGTCGCCCGGCGCCGGGGACATCGTCATCGCCGGGACGCGCGGCAACGACGTCACGTTCGCGGCCGTCCAGTACTACGACGGCTCCACGACCGTCGAGAAGGGGGCGGTGCTGCGGCTGGGCAGCGGCCGGGCGGGCGGCGACGGCGGACTGTACACGGCAGGCGGTCTGTACAAGGTCGTCAACAACGGCTCGCTGGTCCTGAACAACGTGACCAAGTCCCTTGCCCTGCCCCGGATCAGCGGCAGCGGCTCGCTCACGCAGACGGGCCGCGCGACGACGACACTGACGGGGACCTCGGTGACGTACACCGGGACGACGACGGTGAAGAAGGGCACGCTGGCGCTGCGGAACGGGGCAACTCTGCTGCGCAGCAAGGCGATCCGGCTGACCGGGTCCGGCGCACGCCTCGACGCCGGCACGGCGGGGCTGCGGGTGGCGACGTCGCTGAGCGGCAAGGGCACGGTGAAGGGGGCGGTGACCAACGACGGCGTGGTGCGGGGCGGCCTCACGGTCTCCGGCGCCTACACGCAGAGCGCGAAGGGTGAACTTGTGCTGGGCGCCGAGCCGTTGAAGGTGACCGGCGCGGTCCGTCTGGCCGGTGACCTCGACCTGTCGGCGGCCGGGTCCCGCCCCGCCAAGAAGATCACCGTGCTGGACCACGAGGGGGCCGCGAAGACCAAGGGCGCCTTCACCGGCCTGAAGGAGGGCGCGAAGCTCAAGCTCGCCGACACCACCTACCGGATCTCGTACAAGGGCGGCGACGGCAACGACGTCGTCCTGACCGTGGCCACCCCTGAGACCACCAAGGCAGAAGCAACCCCGCCCGCAGCGGCCGACGTGACCCGCGCCGCGAGCGCAGAACAGGACGACGGTCTCGGCTGGTGGCCGTACGCCCTGAGCCTGGGCCTCCTGGGCGGCTTGGCGGTGCCGGCGACGCGGTACAGGCGCGGCCGCCGAGGCGGACGGCACGCAGCACACTGACAAGCACCGCGGAGTGAACGCCGTCAAGGGGCGCGGGGCCGTGTCGATGTGCGGCTCCGCCGCGTGGGCGCGACCAGCCACCGCCAAGCGGCACCCGGCCCCCGACATCAAGAGGCACCCCCGTAGCCGCAACGACTACTGTCAACAGCATGACCAGCACCTCCACCCTCGCCCAGGCGCTAGCCACCCGCACGGTCGTCCTCGACGGCGGCATGTCCAACCAGCTCGAGTCCGCCGGCCACGACCTGAGCGACGAGCTGTGGTCGGCCCGGCTGCTCGCCGAGCGCCCCGAGGCGATCACCGAGGCACACCTCGCCTACTACGAGGCGGGCGCGGACGTCGCGATCACCTCCAGCTACCAGGCGACCTTCGAGGGCTTCGAGAAGCGCGGCATCGGCCACGACCGCGCCGCCGAGCTGCTGTCCCTCAGTGTGGAGCTGGCCCGCGAGGCGGCGCGGCAGGCGCAGGCGAAGGGCGTCACCCGCCCGCTGTACGTCGCCGCCTCCGTCGGCCCCTACGGGGCGATGCTCGCGGACGGCTCCGAGTACCGCGGCCGGTACGGGCTGAGCGTGACCGAGCTGGAGGCCTTCCACCGTCCGCGCCTGGAGGTGCTGGCCACGGCCGGACCTGACGTCCTGGCCCTCGAAACGGTGCCGGACGCCGACGAGGCGCAGGCGCTGCTGCGGGCGCTGCGCGGTCTGGACACGCCCGCCTGGCTGTCGTACTCGGTCGCGGGCGACCGTACCCGCGCCGGGCAGCCGCTGGAGGAGGCCTTCGCCCTGGCCGCCGAGGCGGACGAGGTCATCGCGGTCGGCGTGAACTGCTGTGCGCCGGAGGACGTGGACGGGGCGGTCGAGATCGCGGCCCGGGTGACCGGCAAGCCGGTCGTGGTCTACCCGAACAGCGGCGAGGCCTGGGACGCCGAGTCCCGCGCCTGGGTCGGCCGCTCCAGCTTCGCGCCGGGCGAGGTGCTGGCCTGGGAGGGGGCCGGGGCGCGGCTGATCGGCGGTTGCTGCCGGGTGGGCCCGGAGGCGATCGCGTCGATCGCGGGAACGCTGTCGTCGTAGGCGTGGTCCGCGCCCTCCGCATGTTCCGTACGAGGAGTCGGGCAGGCTCGCGGTACGGACCGCGCTGGGGCGGGAGCCGAACGCGCCGGACGAGCATCTGCTGCTGGGGACGCATGTGGTGGTGCGGGACTCGGTGGTGAAGGTGGCGGAGGCCGCGGCGTGGGCACACTCACGGCGCCCTTGTCGCCGGACCGGGCGTTTCCTATGCTCACGGCGACAGCAACCGGTTTCCATCCGGGAGTACCACGCATGCCGACCGGCCCGATCCGTCTCACCGACCGCGCGTCGAGTGCGCTGCGCCCGGCGACCGCCGCCCGCATCACCGGCGGCTTCTGGGCCGAGCGGCGCAGGACCAACGCCGAGGTGAGCATCCCGCAGGGCCCGGCCCGGCTGGAGTCGGCCGGGAACCTGGCCAACCTGCGGGCGGCCGCCGCGGGCAAGGGCACGTTCACCGGCGACTTCCCGTTCCAGGACTCGGACGTCCACAAGTGGCTGGAGGCGGCGTCCTGGCAGTTGGCCGACACCCCGGACGACGCCGAACTGGCAGCCGGGGTCGACGAGTTGACCGCCCTCCTCGCCGCCGCCCAGGAGGCCGACGGTTACCTCCAGACGTACTACCAGGTCGCCCGCCCGGAGAAGCGCTGGCAGGAGCTGGGCTGGGGCCACGAGTTGTACTGCGCTGGCCATCTGATCCAGGCCGCGGTCGCCCACCACCGGGCGACGGGCCGCCGTGAACTCCTCGACGTGGCCGAGCGGTTCGCCGTACTCGTCGACTCGGTGTTCGGCGCGGACAAGGAGATCGACGGGGTGTGTGGGCACCCCGAGATCGAGACCGCGCTGGTGGAGCTGTACCGGGAGACCGGGGAGCGGCGCTGGCTGGACCTCGCCGGGTACTTCGTGGACCGGCGTGGGCACGGGCTGCTCGACGCCGACGTCAACCCGCACCTGGGCAAGGCTTATTGGCAGGACCACACACCGGTGCGCGAGGCCACGTCCGTCACCGGGCACGCCGTACGGCAGCTGTATCTCCTGGCGGCCGTGACGGACCTGGCCGCCGAGACCGGTGACGGTGAACTGCGGGCCACCGCCGAGCGGTTGTGGGACGCGATGGTGGCGTCGAAGACGTATCTGACGGGCGGGCTCGGGGCCCGGCACGAGGGTGAGGCGTTCGGGGAGCCGTACGAACTGCCGCCGGACCGCGCCTACGCGGAGACCTGTGCGGCGATCGCGTCGATCCAGTGGTCGTGGCGGATGGCGCTGCTGACCGGCGAGGCGAAGTACTCCGACCTGGTCGAACGCACCCTCTACAACGGTTTCTTGTCCGGTGTCGGCCTCGACGGCGACAGCTGGCTCTACGTCAACCCGCTCCAGGTCCGTGAGGAGTACGAGGGGGCCTTCGAGCCGGACAAGACGGCCCGCCGCACCCCGTGGTTCCGCTGCGCCTGCTGCCCGCCCAACGTCATGCGACTGCTGGCCTCGCTCCCCCACTACCTGGCGAGCGGCGATGCGGAGGGGCTGCAACTGCACCAGTACGCGACGGGCGTGTACGCGGCCGGTGGCGGCCGGGTCCGGGTGGAGACCGCGTACCCGTGGCAGGGGCGGATCACAGTGACCGTCGAGGAGGCACCCGGCGACGACGACTGGACGCTGTCGCTGCGCATCCCGTCCTGGTGCGCGGACTTCACCGCCTCGGCCCCCGACGGCGCGCCGCCGGCCGAGACCCACCCGGGCTGGCTGCGGCTGCGCCGCCGCTGGTCCCCCGGTGACACCCTCACCCTCGACCTGGAGCTGGACACCCGGCTCACCCGCTCCGACCCCTACGTGGACGCCGTACGGGGCTGTGCCGCCATCGAGCGCGGCCCGCTGGTGCACTGCCTGGAAGCCGTCGACCAGCCGCCCGGCCTCCGCTTCGAGAACCTCACCCTCCCCGACGGCGCCCACCTCGCCGCCCACCACGACCCCGATCGGCTCGGCGGGGTCACCGTGGTCACGGCCGACGGACGGAGCCGGGGAGGCGCAGACGTCGTACCACTGACCGCAGTTCCGTACTACGCGTGGGCGAACCGACGGCCAGGGGCGATGCGGGTGTGGATTCCGCGGGAGTGACGTCGGAGGCCCACAGGGCCAGCTCGGCGTCGAGCGGGCCGTACGCGACGTGCGGCTCGCCGTCGCCGAAGATCCGCACCGGGTGCGTGGCGTCCCACGCCTGCCACCCGGGGTTCCCGTCCGCCACGAACCGCACCCACGCCCCGTGCATGGCGTCGCTCAGCTCCTGCGGAGCGCCGTCGCCCGCCAGCTTGGCCGACTCCGGGCGCTCCCCGGTGTCGAAGACGAACCCGAGTTCGAGGGCGTGGCAGGAGCCGAGGTCGGGGAGGTTCGAGGGCCAGGCGAACTCGTAGACGTACGCCATGCCGGGGCGGGCGTCGGCCAGCCGGTGCAGCGGGATGCGCAGCAGGTGGTCGGTGACCATCTGGCCGACGATCTCGGCGGTCCCGGCGTCGGGGTGCAGGGCGCGGTAGCCGCGCGGCACCTCGTGGCCGGTGTGGCAGCGGGCCATGGCGCCGGCCAGGGCGACCGGGCCGAGCCGGTCGACGCGTTCCAGCAGGCCGCCGGGGACCAGCCAGAGCCGGTACTCGTCCCGGGTCCAGCCGGTCATCAGCTCGACGTCACGGGCCGCGTCGCCCTCGACCAGGGCGACCAGGGGGTCGCGCGGGACGAGGTCGCCGTCGACGACGATGCCGAAGGCGGGGCCGCCCAGCACCGGGCTGCTGAGCTTGCCGACCTCGGCCTGGGTGCGCAGCAGCAGCTCGCGGTCGACCTCGGCGAAGGCCGCGGCGGTGGCGGGGATCTTCAGCCGGGTCGCCATCCGGCGGACCATGCGCCGTACCTTGTCCCGGTCGGAGGCCTCGGGCGGGCCGCTCTGCAGGATCGCGCGCCGGACCAGGCCCTGGGCCTGCGGCGCGGCGAGCAGGGCTCCGGTGCTGATCGCGCCGGCCGACTGGCCGGCCAGGGTGATGCGGTCGGGGTCGCCGCCGAACTCCGCCACCGACCGGTGGACCCATTCCAGGGCGGCGAGCTGGTCGCGCAGGCCGGGGTTGGCGGGGGCGTCCGGGAACAGTCCGTAGCCCTCCACCCCCAGCCGGTAGTTCACGGAGACGAAGACGACGCCGTCCCGGGCGAAGGCATGCCCGTCGTACACCGGCACGGCCGAGGAACCCCTGGTCAGGGCGCCGCCGTGCAGCCACACCAGGACCGGGAGCCGGGCCCCGCGGCCCGGCTCCGGTGTCCACACGTTGAGGTTGAGGCAGTCGTCCCCGGGCACCGCCGGGTCGGACAGGTACTGCGCGAAGGCCTCGGAGTACGGCGGTTTCGGCGCCGTCGGCCCGAAGGCGGCGGCGTCCCGGACCCCGTCCCAGGACTCGGGCGGCAGCGGCGGCCGGAACCGGCGCGCTCCGAAGGGCGGGGCCCCGTAGGGGACGCCCCGGAACACCGCCACACCCCGTTCGTACCGCCCACGGACGGCCCCGTAGGGCGTCCTGACCACGGGGTTCGCCTGGTCTGCCGTCATGCGCCCACCAGCCCTTCGCCGCGCTCGTGCACCGGTAACACAAGAGCATCACAGCCCCTGCTCGTATTCCGCTGCACGGGCACTGCCGAGGGCCATTCGGTGGACACGGCTGCCGCCGCGGCGTGGTTCCGGCTCACCCTGTCAGCCAGGAACAGTAAGCGCATTCTCCCTTCCGAACCTCACGGACCGCCGGGCCCTGCCAAGCCAGCCCTCTTCCGGACGCCACAGGGGCAATCTAGGGTGGGCAGCAGGACAGGAAGCGCTTACTGTTCTCCGCACCGGTCGAAACTTTCCAGGGCCCACGGGCGGGCCGGAGAGGTGGTTCCCGATGGTCCGTACGGGAGGTACGAGCGTGGCGGTCGGGCCGACCCTCGCGGTCGTGGCCCGGGCGGCGGGGGTGTCCGTGCCCACCGCCTCCAAGGTCGTCAACGGCCGCGAGGACGTGGCGCCCGAGACGCGACGCCGGGTCACGGAGGCCCTGGACCGGCTGGGATATGTACGCAGACCCCGGTTCGACGCGACGAAGCCGCCCGGACTCGTCGACCTCGTCATGCACTCGCTGGAGACGTCCTGGTCGGGCGCGGTGCTGCACGGGGTGGAGGAGGCGGCCCACGACGCGGGTCTGGAGGTGGTCGTCTCGGCGGGTCCCACCCGGAACCGTGGCGACCGCCCCGAGCGGGGCTGGCTGGACAAGTTCATCGCCCGCGGCTCGTCCGGCGTGCTGTTCGATCTGGCCGAGCTGACGCCGTCCCAGTACGCCTGGCTGGAGCAGCACCGCATCCCGTTCGTGATGATCGACCCGGTGCTCGAACCGCCGCCGGGCGTGGTGTCGGTCGGGGCGGCGAACTGGCAGGGCGGGGTCGGCGCGACCGAGCATCTGCTGGGTCTTGGCCATGAGCGGATCGCGGTGATCGCTGGGCACCGGCGCAGGATGTGCAGCAGCGCCAGGGTGGCCGGCTACCGCTCGGCGCTCGCCTCGGCCGGGGTCCGGCAGCGTCCCGAGTACGTGCGGTACGCCGGTTTCGACGAGGGCGAGGCCCGCCGCCGCACACTCGAACTCCTCGACCTGCCCGAGCCGCCGACGGCCGTCTTCGTCTGCTCGGACCGGATGGCGCTGGGGGTGTACGAGGCACTCGCCGAGCGCGGCCTGCGGGTGCCGGACGACCTGAGCGTCGTCGGCTTCGACGACCTCCCCGAGTCCCGCTGGCTCACCCCACCCCTGACCACGATCCGCCAGCCCCTGTCGGAGATGGCGGCGACGGCTCTGCGGCTGCTGGTCCGCATGATGGACGACCGGCGACCGGAGGGGACGCGGACGGAGTTGTCGACGCGGTTGGTGGAGCGGGGGAGTACGGGGCGGGTGCGGTGACAGGCCGCGGCGAGCGGCCCGTAACGGCTTCGGTCAGGAGCTGCTCAGCAGCCGACGGTATCGGTGTGTACCCACATGTTCATCTTTCCCACGTCGGGATTGGGGTGCTCCCAAGTGATCCAACCGTCCGCCGCGACGCAGTAATTCGCCGTGCCGGTCACGCCGACGGGTCCCGCATAGTAGGCGTAATTGCCATTGTCCGAATCGCCGGCCGTGCCGTGGCATCTCTGCCCCTCGCCTGATCTTTGCGAGCATCGATACAGGGTGACGCCAGTGGAAGCGGAGACGCCGTAGGAGGCCCCGCGGTGATAGAGGCAAGCGCTGTTGGTGCCGCCATTGCTGCTGTTGTAGTAGATGACCAATTCGCCGATAACCGTGCTGCGGGCGGTTATGTAGACCGGCTGGCTGTGGGTGATGGTGCCGGAGCAGGAAGTGGCGGCCTGCGCGGGGCCGGCGGCGAACAAGTTGATGCCCAGGAGCGCGGCCACGGTGGTGAGGGTGGCCAGGGCACGGCGGGGGAAGCGCACGCAAGTCCCTTCCGGGGGTGAACAACAAGAGCGGGATCATGGACATGCTAACCGTCACCAACGCGGGGTGACGGTTCATCAACATCCTTTGCGCTGACGTCAGTTGGCGCGGGCGCTCAGGTTGCCGCCCAGACGGTCATGTCCACGGTCACGGCGCTCATTCCAGGCGTGTCCCACATGGCTGTGGACTTCTGCTGGATGACCAGCAGCGCGATGTCTCCGGAGGGATGTTTGACGCAGTACTCGGTTCCGGCGGCGGCCGCGGCCAGCGGCCAGTCACGGAACCTGTCTTCCTTGGCACCGCCGAGGAACAGTTTGCAGTCGTCGAGGGTCGTGCCCGGGTCGCCGTACATCTGGACCATGTGGCTGCTGTCGCTCACCAACGCGCAGCCGATCTCCTTGCAGCTGAGGCGGATGTCCCCCTTGCGGTCGTCCCGCGTGCCCGGCTTGGCGACGTGGATGTACAGGGAGTTGTCCTCGTCCAGCCGCTCCTGGGGGTAGGCGTGTGCTCGCGGCGGCCCGGACGCGCTCGGCGACGGACTCCCCGCGCCCCCTGCCGACGACGCCCCCTTCGACTGTCCGGACGCCGCCGCATCCGGCGTCGAGGAGGAAGAAGAGGTCGTGTCCCGGTCCCTGCTGTCGTCGTCCCCGTTCTGACGGGCCTGCCACACCAACCCCGTGATCAGCAGCACCCCCGCCGTCACCGCGGCCGCCGTGCTCGCGGCGATGCGGCGGCGTCGGGAGCTGCGCTGCTGCGGTGCCGCCGGCACCGTCGTCCGCACCGGTGCGATCAAGGGCTGTGTGTGCAGTGGTTTCGTGAGCGCCGCCCCGGGGGCGGAGACCGGTTCCGGGATCGTCGCCTCGGAGCCCGCGACCTCCCGCCAGACCGCCGGGCCGCCGCCCGCGTCGGTCTGGGTGCCGAGTTGGCCGCGGCACCATTCGACGATCTCGGCCGGGGTGGCCCGCTGCGCCGGGTCGGTGGTCAGGCAGCGGGCGAGCAGGGGCCGCAGGGGTTCGGGCAGGCGGGAGAGGTCGGGTGCGGAGTGGACGATGCGGTAGAGGACGGTGGCGGCGGGACCGTTGCCGTACAGGGGTTCGCCCAGCGCCGCGAACGCCGCCGTCTGGCCGAGCGCGAAGACGTCGGTGGCCGGCGTGATCTCCCCCGCGACGGCCTGTTCCGGCGCCATGAACTGCGGTGTGCCGATCGCCGCGGCGCCGGTCGCCGTGTATGCCGTGAGGTCGGCCGCCAGCGAGATGCCGAAGTCGATGACACGGGGGCCGTCGGCGGCCAGCAGCACGTTGGACGGCTTCAGGTCACGGTGCACGATCCCGGCGGCATGGATGGCCTGAAGCGCCTCGGCCACGCCCGCCATCAGCCACAGCACGGCCGGGACCGGCAGCGGGCCGCGCCGGTGTACGGCCTCCGCCAGCGAGGGTCCGGGGACGTAGAGCGTGGCGAGCCAGGGCGGGGTGCCGTCGGCGTCGGCGTCGATCAGTTCGGCGGTGTAGGCGCCCCGCACCCGCCGGGCGGCCTTGATCTCGCGGCCGAAGCGCCGCCGGAAGTCCGGGTCGTCGGCGAGTTCGGGGCGTACGACCTTGATCGCCACGGGTCGGCCGCCCGCGGTGTGGGAGAGGTAGACGCGGCCCATGCCGCCGGCGCCGAGCCGGGCGGCGAGCCGGTAGCCGGCGATCACGGGCGGGTCGTCCACCTGAAGTGGCTGGAACACCTCAGCCGCGTCGTTCACCCGTCCCCCCGGTCCCCTGGTCCTGTGACCCTCTGCTCCCCTGTCGCGGCGGTTCGATCAACCGTGCGACAGCAGCAGCCTAAAGGGTTTTCTGTGACGGCCTCCGCCGCCCGCCCCCTCTTGCGCACAGGTGTTCCGTCACGGACCCGCCCCTGCGTAGCCTCGATCGCACGATGAACACGATTCCCGCACGCCTTGACCACCTCGTCCTCGCAACCCCCGACCTGGCGGCGACGGTCGCCGAGTTCACCCGGCGTACGGGAGTGGCGCCCGCCCCCGGCGGGGTGCACGTCGGCCGGGGCACCCGCAACTTCCTGGTGTCGCTGGGCGGTACCGGCTATCTGGAGATCATCGGACCCGACCCGGAGCAGCCGGAGCCGGTGGGGCCGCGCCCCTTCGACGTCGACGCCGTCAGCCGTCCGCGCACGGTCACCTGGGCGATCAGCCCGCCCGACCTGGACGCGGCGGTCGCGACCGCCCGGTCCCGGGGGTACGACCCCGGCGACATCCGCCCCATGAGCCGCCGCACCCCGGACGGCACGCTGCTGGCGTGGCGGCTCACGGACGGCGACACCCAACACCCCTCCGGGCTCGTGCCGTTCCTCATCGACTGGGGCACCGCACGCCATCCGTCCGCCTCGGGCCTGCCCAGCACGCCACTCCTCGCGCTCACGGCGACGGCACCCGACCCGGCCGAGATCCACCGTCTGCTCGCCACCCTGGAGACCGAACTCCCCGTCACCGAGGGCCCGGTGGGACTCACGTTCACGGTGGACACCCCGCGCGGCCCGGTCACCTTCGACTGACGGCCCCGGCAACGGACATCTCCCCGTCCCGCGTGATGTCCGATTCCTTCAAGACCGCGGCCACGGGACCTGCCTACGGTGGCCGCATGACTCCACGATTCGATGCCATCGGCCTGATCGTCTCCGACATGGCCGCCTCGGTCGCCTTCTACCGCCGCCTCGGGTTCACCTTCCCGGAGGGCGCGGCGGACGAGCCGCACGTCGAGGCGCAACTCCCGGGCGGGCTGCGCCTGTTGCTCGACACCGAGGCGACGGTCCGCTCCTTCCACGCGAGCTGGCGGCCGCCGACCGGAGGCGACAGCCGCACCGCCCTCGCCCTGCGCTGCGCCGGCCCGGCCGAGGTGGACACGGTGTACGACGAGATGGTGAACGCCGGCCACCACGGCGAACTCAAGCCCTGGGACGCCTTCTGGGGCCAGCGCTACGCGACCCTGCACGACCCGGACGGCAACGGCGTCGACCTGTTCGCCCCGCTACCGCCGGCCCAGTAGCTCCCCGAGCGGCAGCCCTGCCAACTCCCGTACGTCCCGGGCGAGATGAGCCTGATCGGCGTACCCGGCACAGGCCGCCGTCTCGGCGTACGGCACCCCGCGGCGGGCCAGCCGCAACGCCCGCTGGAGCCGCAGCACCCGCCCCAGCGTCTTGGGCCCGTACCCGAACGCGACGAGGCATCGGCGGTGCAACTGGCGGGCCCCGAGGCCGAGTCGATCGGCGGTGGCGGCGACGGGTCGCCCCGCGTCGAGGGCGTTCACGACCTCCCCCAGCAAGGGATCGGGAGCGTCGACGTCGGCTGCCAGCCCCAGCGCCGCCTCTTCGAGCCCGTGCGCGGGATCGGCGGCGGCGTTCACCCGTGCGGTGAGCTGCCGTACCCGGGCGGCGGGCCAGAGGTCGGCGAGTTCGACCCGCCGGTTGAGGACTTCAGGGGCGGGGACGCCGAGGAGGGTGGGCGCGGTACCGGGGAAGAAACGGACACCGGCCCAGGCACTGCGGTCACCCCCGGTGGCGTAGGCCTGTGTGTCGGGCCCGGCGACGAGCAGCCGCCCGTCGTGCCAGAGCAGATCCATGCAGCCGTCGGGGAGAACACGGCCAGGCTGAAGCGGGGAGGGTGTACTCATCCACACGACGGAGCCCGGAAGCCGTCCAGCTCTCTCCGCATACATGCGAACAAGCCTACGGGTGACGCCCCCAGGGGCGCGGGGAACTGCGCGCCCAGCCCCCACCGGCCCGCACCCGCCAACGGCCCCTACACCCCCCTCCCCCGATGCTCCTGAGGACTCACCCCGTACACCCTCTTGAACGCACTCGACAGTGCGAACGCACTCCCGTAGCCCACCTGCCGGGCGATCGCCTCCAGCGTCGCGTCCCCCTCCCGCAACCGGTCCGCCGCCAGCGCCAGCCGCCACCCCGTCAGATAGGTCATCGGCGGCTCCCCCACCAGCTCCGTGAACCTCCGTCCCAGCGCCGCCCGCGACACTCCCGCCTTCGCCGCCAGTGACGCGACCGTCCACGGATGGGCGGGGTCGTCCTGGAGGAGCCGCAGGACGCGGCCCACGACAGGGTCCGCCAGCGCCCGGTACCAGCCGGGTGCCGCCGCCTCCGGGCGGGAGAACCAGGCGCGCAGCGCGGCGATGACGAGCAGGTCGAGGAGGCGGTCCAGGACGACTTCCTGGCCGGGTTCGTCGCGGACGATCTCGGTCATGAGGAGCGGCGTGAGCGGGCAGTCCCACACCTCCGGGGTGAGCGTCAGCAGCGGCGGCAGCGCGTCCAGCAGGCGTCCGCTGACCTCGCCCTGCCACAGATACGTGCCGATCAGCATCACGGCCGACCCGTCCAGCCGGTCGCCCCAGGTGCGGACACCGAGGTCCATGACGCCGTTGAGCGAGCGCCCGTCGGGATAGCGGCACTCCCCACCCGGCAGGATCAGCGCCTGCGGCTCGGTGCCGGGGTCGTCGGCGCAGGTGTACGGGTCGGGGCCGCGGGCGATGGCGAGGTCGCCGGCGCGCAGCCGGACCGGTTCCCCCGCGTCCGGCATGACCCACGCGTCGCCGCGGACCATGAGCATGACGGTGAGCGGGGCGCGGTCCTCGACGCGCACGCTCCAGGGCGGTTCGAAGCATGCCCGGATCATGAAGGCGCCCCGCGCGCGGGGCCCTTCGAGAAGGCCTGCGAGAGCGTCCATGGCGTCAGCGTAGACGCCCGCGCATGGGAATGAGCCGTTCAGCGATGGGGCCTTGGCGGGCGCGGGCGTTGACTCGGAGGCATGACGCAGAACGCGAAGAACATGACAGTGGTGGTGACCGGTGCCTCGGGCCGTACGGGCAGCCGGGTGGCGCGCGCGGTGCGGGCGGCCGGTCTTGAGGTGCGGGCCGCGTCCCGGGCCCGGGGCTTCGACTGGGAGGACCCGACGACCTGGGCCGAGACGCTGCGGGACGCGGACGCGGCGTATCTCGTGTACCCGTCCGACGTGGGCGCCCCGGCGGCGACCGAGGGCGTCGGCGCACTGGCGCGGGAGGCCGTGGGGCTCGGGGTGCGGCGGCTGGTGCTGCTGTCGGCGCGGGGCGAGCGGCAGGCGGAGGCGACCGAGGAGGCGCTCCGGACGTCGGGGGCGGACTGGACCGTCGTACAGGCGTCGTGGTTCTCGCAGAACTTCAGCGAGGGACCGCTGGTGGAGGAGGTGCGGCAGGGCGGGCTGACGTTCCCGGCGGGTGAGGTGCGGGAGCCGTTCATCGACGTACGGGACATCGCGGACGTGGTGGCGACGGTGCTGACGTCCGGGGAGCGGTACGTGGGGCGGTCGGTGGAGGTGACGGGGCCCCGGTTGCTGTCGTTCCGGGAGGCGGTCGCGGAGATCGGGGCGGCGACCGGGCGCGAGCTGACGTACACGCCGGTTCCCGCGCGCGCCTATGGGGAGGCGCTCACCGGGTTCGGGGTGCCCGCCGAGGAGGCGGAGTTCCTGGTGGAGGTGTTCGAGGGGCTGCTCGACGGGCGGAACGCGCGGGTGACGGACGGGGTGCGCGAGGTGCTGGGGCGGGCGCCGCGGGACTTCTCGGAGTTCGTACGGGAGTCCACTGCGGCGTGGGTGTAGCCGCCAGGGACCGCCTGCCGCCTGAGTGCGGCCGCTACGAGCCGTCGGCCGGCTTGTGCGGCGGGTGGGTGCTCTTCACATGGGTGCGCAGTCTCGACGTCACGTCCTCCGGCGGGAGGAAGCGGGACCACCGCTCGGGGAACTCCGACGGCATGTCCGGGTCGTCGGGGTCGTCCGGGGCGATCTCCCGGTGGGCGGTGGCCCGGGCCACGTACTCGGCGACCTGCGCCTCGCGGACGCGTTCGTTCGCGGCGCGGGCCGCCGCGGTGGCGGCGGCCGGCCAGACGCGGTCGATGGCGGCGTTGACGGCGGCGCCGACGAGCACGGCGAAGGCGGAGACGCCGATCCAGAGCATGACGGCGACGGCGGCGGCGAGCGAGCCGTAGATCGAGGCGCCCTCGATGGTGTTGGTGAGGTAGATGCGCAGCAGGAAGCTGCCCAGCACCCACATGGCGAGGGCGACCAGGGAGCCGGGGACGTCCTCGATCCAGGGGGACCGGACGGGGACCGAGACGTGGTAGAGCGTGGTCAGGAAGGCGATGGACAGCACGATCACCACGGGCCAGTACAGGATCTGGACGAGCGTCGCCGACCAGGGCACGATCCGGACGACGGCGTCGGGGCCCGCGACCATCAGCGGCAGCGCGATCGAGCCGATGACCAGGGCGGCGAGGAAGAGCAGGAACGCCACCACGCGGGTCTTGACGATGCCGCGGACGCCGTCGAGGCCGTACATGACGGTGATGGTGTCGATGAAGACGTTCACCGCGCGCGAGCCGGACCACAGGGCGAAGAGGAAGCCTATCGAGATGACGTCGGGGCGGCCGCCCTTCATGACGTCGTCGAGGATCGGCTGGGCGATCTGCCGCACGCCCTTGTCGGACAGGACCGTGCGGGAGGCCTCCAGGAGGTTGGCCTCCAGGCTGCTGATGGAGTCGGTGCCGGTCCAGTCGTCGACGTAGCCGAGCAGGCCGATCATGCTGAGCAGCAGCGGCGGCACGGACAGCAGGGTGAAGAAGGCGGCCTCGGCGGCCAGGCCGAGGATGCGGTACTCCATGCAGGAGTTGACGGTGTCCTTGAGCAGCAGCCAGGCGGTCCTGCGCTTGGAGACGTTCCGGTAGAGGGCACGCGCCCGGTGGAGACGGCCGGAGGGGGGCCGCTGAGGGGATTCACTTGCTGGCTGCACGACCTAACGGTATCCGCCGTACGAGGCTGTACTCATCCCCCACGGGCCCGCAGCCTCGGCAATTCAGGGCGTTTTCCTGTCATGTCCCCGCTGGTGGACGGTTCGACCGTTCATGTGAACCGCCTGGCGGGGCGGTAGGTTCGCAGGTATGGCAGGCAGCACCCACACCGTGACCAACCAGCCCCCGCCTCTGACCGGCCACGACGTCTTCACCACCGACAAAGCCCTGACCGCGGCGGTGGAGCGGCATGTGGAACCCGGTGCCCTGGACGAGGTGCGCGGTGAGCTGGAGGCCCTGGGCCGGGCCTCCGGATCGGCGCAGCTCCAGGAATGGGCCGTACAGGCCAACGACAACCCACCCCGCCTCAGGACCCACGACCGCTACGGCCACCGCGTCGACGAGGTCGACTTCCACCCCGCCTGGCACCGCCTCCTCGGCAAGGGCGTCGCGGCCGGCCTCACCGCCGCCTGGAACCGCCCGGCGGGCCATGTGCGCCGCGCGGCCGCGTTCCTGGTCTGGACGCAGGTGGACGCCGGCAACCTCTGCCCCCTGTCGATGACCCACGCCGCCGTGCCCGCCCTGCGCCAGGAGCCGGCGCTCGCGGCGGAATGGGAACCCCGGCTCACGTCGATGATCTACGACCGCGCGGCGCGCCCGGCGCACCTCAAGGCCGGCGCCCTCTTCGGGATGGCGATGACGGAGAAGCAGGGCGGCAGCGACGTACGCGCGAACACGACGACCGCGACGCCGCTCGCGGAGGAGGGGACGTACGAGCTGACGGGGCACAAGTGGTTCTGCTCGGCGCCCATGTCCGACGGCTTCCTGGTGCTGGCCCAGGCCCCGGAGGGCCTCACCTGCTTCCTCCTGCCCCGCGTCCTGGAGGACGGCACGCGCAACACGTTCCTCGTCCAGCGTCTGAAGGACAAGCTCGGCAACCGGTCCAACGCCTCGGCGGAAGTGGAGTTCGACGGGACCTGGGCGCGCCGGGTGGGCGAGGAGGGGCGCGGGGTGCGGACCATCATCGAGATGGTCGCGGCGACCCGGCTCGACTGCGTCCTCGGCTCGGCCGGCCTGATGCGGCAGGCCGTGTCGCAGGCGGTCCACCACTGCACGCACCGCGCGGCGTTCGGCGGGAAGCTGGTCGACAAGCCGCTGATGCGCAATGTCCTGGCCGACCTCGCGGTGGAGTCCGAGGCGGCGACCACGCTCGCGCTGCGCCTCGCGGCCGCCTACGACGACGACGGCGAGCAGGAGCGGGCGTTCCTGCGGATCGCGGTGCCGGCCGCCAAGTACTGGGTGACGAAACGCTGCGCCCCGCTGGTCGTGGAGGCCGCCGAGTGCCTGGGCGGCAACGGCTACGTGGAGGACTCCGGCCTCCCCCGCCTGGTCCGCGAGTCCCCGCTCAACTCCATCTGGGAGGGCGCGGGCAACGTCCAGGCCCTGGACGTCCTGCGAGCGTTGCAACGCGAACCGGCGGCCTTCAACGCCTACCTCCAGGAGATCGGCAGGTCCCGAGGCGCCGACCACCGCCTGGACGCGGCGATCAAGAACCTCCTGACGGACCTGGCGGACTTGGACGGCATCGAGGCGAGGGCCCGCCGCCTGGCGGAGAGGCTGGCGCTGGTCCTACAGGGTTCGCTGCTGGTCCGCTATGCCCCACCGGAGGTGGCGGACGCGTTCTGCGCATCGAGGCTGGGGGGCGACGCTGGAGCAACCTTCGGAACCCTGCCGGGAACGCTGGACTTGACGTCGGTAGTGAACAGGGCACGCCCACTGGAGTGACCTTTAGGGGCGCGGGGAACTGCGCGACAAGCCCCCACCGAGCCACAGACGCCAACGCACCGAAACCAGGCACCCTGAACCGCGAAATACCCGCCAAACCGCCGGACGGCCGGGGTGGTGCTGCGCCGACACGGCACCACCCCCGCCTTGGCCCGTTCGAGGCCGCGAACGCCGCTCGGGACGGCGTCGCTCAAGTTTCAATCAGCCGCGCCCCGTTCACCAGGGTTGCAGGGGGTTGCAACTTGCTGCTGACTGTGGCCGGACTGTACCCCTCCGCGACGGACGAACGGCACTATGAGACGGACAGTCAGGACGGATTGTCCGCAGCCCCTCCGGGAGGACCAGTGGCGCTCTCGCCGACGGACGTCACCCAGCTGGCCGCCGTGGACTCCGCGCGGGCGGCACGGCTGCTGAGCGACGTCCGCTCGGCCACGCTCTCCGGTCAGCGCGCGCCCGTGGCCCCCCGCCCGGTGATCGAGCAGTCGTGGGACCGGATGCTGCGCACCGGTGTCGACCCCGACCACGACTTCCGCACCGGGCTGCTGGCCCGGGAGGAGGTGCAGCGGCGCCGGGAGAGCTCGGAGCTGCGGCACGTCCTGCCGGTGCTGCGCGAAGGGCTGCTGTCGGTCGCGGACGTCGCGCACCACATCATGGTGGTCGCCGACGACGAGGGCCGGGTGCTGTGGCGGGAGGGCAGTTCGCCGGTGCTGCGCAAGGCCGACGGGACCGGGTTCGAGCTCGGCGCCGACTGGCGGGAGGACGTCGTCGGCACCAACGGCATCGGCACGCCGGTGGTGGCGCGCCGGCCGGTGCAGGTCTTCGCCTCGGAGCACTTCGTGCGCTCCCAGACCTCGTGGACCTGTACCGGGGCGCCGATCACCGACCCGAGGAACGGCCGGCTGCTCGGCGTCGTGGATGTGAGCGGGCCGCTGGAGACGATGCATCCGGCCACGCTCGCGTGGGTGGACTCGGTGGCCAAGCTCGCCGAGTCCCGGCTGCGCGAGCTGCACCAGTCCTCGCTGGACCAACTGCGCGCGGTGGCGGCGCCGGTGCTGGCGCGGCTCGGCGGCCGGGCCGTGGTGGTGGACCGGGACGGCTGGACGGCCGCGGTGGCGGGGATGCCGTACCAGGGCCGGGTCGCGTTGCCCAAGTCGCCGTCGGCGGGCCAGCGGTGGCTGCCGACGCTGGGGCTGTGCACGGTGGAGCCGCTGGCCGGGGGCTGGTTGATCCGGGCGTCCGACGAGCCGATGCCGCGGGGCGCCACCCGGATCGTGCTGGATCTGTCGCAGCCGCGCCGCTGGTCGATGACGGTGTCCGGGGACGTCGGGGCCTGGAGCCATGAACTGAGCCCGCGGCACGCCGAGTTGCTGTATCTGCTGGCCCTGCACCGCACCGGGCGCAGCGCGGCGGGACTGGCCGAGGACCTGTTCGGCGATCCGGGCCGTACGGTGACGGTGCGGGCCGAGATGTCGCGGGTGCGCCGGTATCTCGGGGGGTTTCTGGAGCATCGGCCGTATCGTTTCTCCGAGGGCGTGGAGATCGAGGTGCTGCTCCCCGACGACCCGCGTGACCTGCTGCCGCACTCCATGGCCCCGGCGGTGGCCGGCAAACGGCTGTCCCGGCAGGCTCCTTGAAACTCTCGCATATTTGCAGGGTCTTCGTCCCCGGCACGCCCTTACTGCCGTAGCATCCCTCTACGGGCCACCCCACCTGCTCCTTGGTCAACGTACGGATCATTAGGCGCAGTTGGCCCGCCTCGGGAGGTACGACATGATGCATCGCGGAAGACACCGCAGGCGGAAGCGGGGCAAAGCGCTGCGCGCGTTCCTGGCCGGGACCGCCCTCGCACTCACCGCCGCGGCCACCATGATCAGCGCCTCGCAGGCCACCGTCGCCGCCGATCCGGGCGCCCTGAAGCCGCTGGCCACCGCCGCCGAGACCGACGCCCTGCGGCTGCATGAGCAGTTGGAGCCGCGGTCCACTCTCGACCGGCTCGCCTCCGCGATGGGGCGGCCGGAGGGTGTCGGTGCCGTCCTCGCCGACGCCGACCACACCCTGCGCGCCGCGGCCGACTGCGCCCCGGCCGAGCGCAAGGCCCTGCCCGTCGAGCCCGCGGCCACCCGCGCCTACTGCTGGGGCGCCGCCGACACCCGCTCCTGGCGGCCCGGCGCGGTCACCACCTCGGGCGACGCCGACGACGACGGGCTGTGGGGGCAGAACCGGGTGATCCTCTCCGCCTGGAGCCAGGGTGCCCACGATCTGGCCCGGGTCGCGTTCATCGACGCGAACGACCTCGACCGCCTCACCTACGCCTGGGTGCTGCTCGCCGTCCCCGTCGACGGCGGCCGCGACTACCGTGCACTCGACTCGCAGGTCTCCGGCATGGTCTGGTACCAGGACAAGCTGCTGGTCACCGCGGCCGACGGGCTGTACGTGTACGACATGAACCGCGTCCAGCGCGCCACCACGAACGCCCCCGCGGTCGGCCGGGTGGACGGCGGCTGGGCGGCGCACGGCAACCGCTGGGTGCTGCCCGCCGTCGGCAGCTACCGCGCCGGCGCCACGCACCCCGACTACCTCTCCCTGGACCGCAGCACCTCCCCCGACAGCCTGGTGGCGAGCGACTGGGTCTCCACGGACAGCGACCGCGACGTCCGGCTGTGGCGGTACGACCTCACCTCGTCCTCCGACCGCTCCGGCCTGCTCACCACGGACCCGACCGGGTACACCCCCGTCGACGAGGCGTACGAGACGAAGACACCCGGCGTCGGGGCCGTCCTGTCGTACCGCTCCGAGTGGTATCTGGGCCGTACGTCGGACGACCAGGGCGGCCGCGGGACGCTGTGGCGGCAGGACGCGACCGGCGCCCGCGCCACCCGCTGCGGCACCGACGAGACCACCCGCTGCTGGAGCGGCGAGGCGGAGTCCCTGTCCTACTGGGAGGCAACGGGCGAGGTGTGGTCCCAGTCCGGCCGCACGCTGTTCGCACTGCCGCTGAGCACGATCGACGGGGCTTTGCGGTAGGCCGGCGGGCCTCTCCCGCAGCTCGGCGGGCCGCTGCGGCGGACCGCCGAGCCCGGGCCGATCATCGGACCCGGGGTGGATCGACAGATCGCCGGGCCGGATGGTTGCCTGGGGGGCATGCCCAATATCCCCGTGACCACCTGGTCCCTTGAGCAGACCGCTCCGACCGACCTTCTCCCGGCCGCCGCGCCGGAAGGCGATGTCCGGATCGTCCGTGCCGAGGTGCCCTCCCCCGAATTCAGCCGTTTCCTCTACGCCTCCGTCGGCGGCGACATCCGCTGGATCGACCGGCTGGGCTGGACGTACGCCCAGTGGGAGGAGCACCTGAACCGGCCGGGCGTGGAGACCTGGGTGGCGTACGACCGGGGGACGCCCGCGGGGTACGTGGAGCTGGAGCCGCAGGACGACGGGGTCGTGGAGATCGTCTACTTCGGGCTGATCCCGGGCTTCCGGGGCCGGCGGATCGGCGGCCATCTGCTGTCGTACGGCGCCGCGCGCGCCTGGGACCTGGCGGACCGCTGGCCGGGGCTGACCGACACCAAGCGGGTGTGGCTGCACACGTGCAGCCTGGACGGCGAGCACGCGATGGCCAACTACCAGCGCCGGGGCTTCACGCTCTTCGACACCAAGGTCGAGGAGCAGCCGCAGGTCACCGCGCCGGGCCCCTGGCCGGGAGCACACCCCGCCTGACCTCGGCCTTCCGCTGCGCGGCATAGCGCGGCTGACCTGCGCGGACAAGACCTCCCGCAGCGCATGTGATCGACGACACCCTTGTCTCGCTCTTCGAGACAAGGGTGTCCGCATGATGGACGAAGCTGGACTGTGTCCAGATCGCCGTGACACGCTTCCGTCATGTCTGGAACTGGAATTGCCTTGGTGAGTCGGCGGCACGTCGACCTCGGCCGTATGTCCAGCGCCATCTGTCCGGCGCGCTGACGAGCCGCAGCCCGCCGCTTTCTCCTGACTCTCTGGTTTTCCCCCGCGCAATGAGGCGCACCTATTTCCATGCGCCCGTACGCGCAGGTCAGAGCCGCTGTCCCGCCTGTCCCGAAGGACGTAACAACCATGGCCGCCACCCCGCAGAACCCTGCCGCCGCGACTCCCCGCCGCAAGGTGAGCCGTCACCGCGGTGAGGGTCAGTGGGCCGCGGGGCACCACACCCCGCTGAACGGCAACGAGCAGTTCAAGAAGGACGACGACGGTCTCAATGTGCGGACACGCATTGAGACGATCTACTCGAAGCGCGGCTTCGACTCGATCGACCCCAACGACCTGCGCGGCCGGATGCGCTGGTGGGGGCTCTACACCCAGCGCAAGCCCGGGATCGACGGCGGCAAGACCGCGATCCTGGAGCCGGAGGAGCTGGACGACAAGTACTTCATGCTGCGGGTGCGGATCGACGGCGGACGCCTCACCACCCAGCAGCTGCGCGTGATCGGCGAGATCTCGCAGGAGTTCGCGCGCGGCAGCGCGGACATCACCGACCGGCAGAACATCCAGCTGCACTGGATCCGTATCGAGGACGTCCCGGAGATCTGGAACCGCCTTGAGGCGGTCGGCCTGTCCACGACCGAGGCCTGCGGTGACACCCCGCGCGTGATCATCGGCTCACCCGTCGCCGGTATCGCCGAGGACGAGATCATCGACGGCACCTGGGCGGTCGACGAGATCCACGAGCGGTACATCGGCAGCAAGGAGTTCTCCAACCTGCCGCGCAAGTTCAAGACGGCGATCTCCGGCTCCCCGCTGCTCGACGTGGTCCACGAGATCAACGACATCGCGTTCGTCGGTGTCGAGCACCCCGAGCACGGCCCCGGCTTCGACCTGTGGGTCGGCGGCGGCCTCTCCACCAACCCCAAGCTGGGCGTCCGGCTCGGCGCCTGGGTGCCGCTGGAGGAGGTCCCGGAGGTGTGGGCCGGCGTGGTCGGCATCTTCCGCGACTGGGGCTACCGGCGCCTGCGCACCCGCGCCCGGCTGAAGTTCCTCGTCGCCGACTGGGGCCCGGAGAAGTTCCGCCAGGTCCTGGAGGACGACTACCTCAAGCGCAAGCTGGTCGACGGCCCCGGCCCCGCCGACCCCTCGGGCCGCTGGCGCGACCACGTCGGTGTGCACCGGCAGAAGGACGGCCGCTACTACGTCGGCTTCGCGCCGCGTGTCGGCCGGGTCGACGGCGCCACCCTCACGAAGATCGCCGAGGCGGCCGAGGCGCACGGCTCCGGCCGGGTCCGGACCACCGTCGAGCAGAAGATGATCATCCTCGATGTCGAGGAGGCCCAGGTCGAGCCGCTCGTCGAGGCCCTGGAGGCGCTCGACCTGACGGCCAGGCCCTCCTCCTTCCGGCGCGGCACCATGGCCTGCACCGGCATCGAGTACTGCAAGCTGGCCATCGTCGAGACCAAGGCGCGCGGCGCCGCGCTGATCGACGAGCTGGAGCGCCGTATCCCGGACTTCGACGAGCCGCTCACCATCAACCTCAACGGCTGCCCGAACGCCTGCGCCCGTATCCAGGTGGCGGACATCGGTCTCAAGGGCCAGCTGGTCCTCAACGACCGGGGCGAGCAGGTCGAGGGCTTTCAGGTGCACCTCGGTGGCGCGCTGGGTCTGGAGGCCGGTTTCGGCCGCAAGGTCCGCGGCCTGAAGGTCACCTCCGAGGAGCTGCCCGACTACGTCGAGCGGGTCCTGAAGCGGTTCCAGGCCGAGCGCGAGGAGGGCGAGCGGTTCGCCGCCTGGGCCTCGCGCGCCTCGGAGGAGGCCCTCTCATGAGCGAACGGGCCGCCCCCTTCTACTGCCCCTACTGCGGCGACGAGGACCTGCGCCCGTCCGAGCAGGGTCACGGCGCGTGGGAATGCGCGGCGTGCAACCGCGCATTCCAGCTGAAGTTCCTCGGGCTGCTCGCCCGGGGTCTTCAGCCCAACGACGCAGGGGGAGACGAGATATGACCGCGGTTCAGGAAGACCGTACGACCGACGAGCTCAAGGCCCTCGCCGAGCAGGCGGGCCGTGACCTGGAGGACGCCTCCGCCCTGGAGATCCTCCAGTGGGCGGTCGGCACCTTCGGCAAGCGCTTCTGCGTGACCTCCTCGATGGAGGACGCGGTCGTCGCCCATCTCGCGTCCCGCGCGATGAAGGGCGTCGACGTCGTCTTCCTCGACACGGGCTACCACTTCGAGGAGACCATCGGCACCCGGGACGCGGTCGAGGCCGTGATGGACGTCAACGTCATCACGCTCACCCCGCGCCGGACGGTCGCCGAACAGGACGCGGAGTACGGCCCCAAGCTGCACGACCGCGACCCGGACCTGTGCTGCAAGCTGCGCAAGGTCCAGCCCCTGGAGCAGGGCCTGACGAACTACCTGGCCTGGGCGACCGGCCTGCGCCGCGACGAGTCCCCGACCCGGGCGAACACCCCGGTCGTCGGCTGGGACGAGAAGCGGCAGAAGGTCAAGATCTCCCCGATCGCCCGCTGGACCCAGGACGACGTGGACGCGTACGTCGCCGAGCACGGCGTCCTCACCAACCCGCTGCTGATGGACGGCTACGCCTCGGTCGGCTGCGCTCCCTGCACCCGCCGGGTGCTGGAGGGCGAGGACGCGCGCGCCGGCCGCTGGGCGGGGCGCGGCAAGACCGAGTGCGGGCTGCACGGATGACGACGACATCTCAGGAGAACCAAGTGACGACCGGAGCCACCGTCTGGCTCACGGGTCTGCCGAGTGCCGGCAAGACCACCATCGCGTACGAGCTGGCCGGCCGGCTGCGCGAGGAGGGCCACCTCGTCGAGGTGCTCGACGGCGACGAGATCCGCGAGTTCATCTCCGCGGGCCTCGGCTTCAGCCGCGAGGACCGGCACACCAACGTGCAGCGCATCGGCTTCCTCGCCGAACTGCTCGCCCGCAACGGCGTCAAGGCGCTGGTCCCGGTGATCGCGCCGTACGCGGACAGCCGTGAGGCGGTGCGCAAGCGCCACCAGGAGGGTGGGGCCGCCTACATCGAGGTGCACGTGGCGACCCCGGTCGAGGTGTGCTCCGTACGCGATGTGAAGGGTCTGTACGCCAAGCAGGCCGCGGGCGAGCTGACCGGGCTGACGGGTGTCGACGACCCGTACGAGGCGCCCGAGGCGCCCGATCTGCGCATCGAGTCCCAGAACCAGACCGTCCAGGAATCCGCGGCGGCCGTTCACGCGCTGCTCACCGAGAGGGGACTGGCATGACGACGACCGTCGCGGCGGTGACGGAGGGCACGCAACAGCCGTACGCCCTCTCGCACTTGGACGCCCTGGAGTCCGAGGCCGTCCACATCTTCCGTGAGGTGGCGGGTGAGTTCGAGCGGCCGGTGATCCTCTTCTCCGGCGGCAAGGACTCCATCGTCATGCTGCACCTGGCGCTGAAGGCGTTCGCCCCGGCGGCGATCCCCTTCTCGCTGCTGCACGTGGACACCGGGCACAACTTCCCCGAGGTCCTTGAGTACCGGGACCGGACGGTGGCCAAGCACGGGCTGCGGCTGCATGTCGCCTCCGTGCAGGACTACATCGACCGGGGTGTGCTGAAGGAGCGTCCGGACGGCACCCGCAATCCGCTCCAGACGCTGCCGCTGACCGAGAAGATCCAGTCGGAGAAGTTCGACGCCGTTTTCGGCGGTGGGCGTCGGGACGAGGAGAAGGCCCGGGCCAAGGAGCGGGTGTTCTCGCTGCGGGACGAGTTCTCGCAGTGGGACCCGCGACGGCAGCGGCCCGAGCTGTGGAACCTCTACAACGGGCGGCACGCTCCCGGCGAGCACGTCCGCGTCTTCCCGCTCAGCAACTGGACCGAGCTGGACGTCTGGCAGTACATCGCCCGTGAGGGCATCGAGCTGCCGGAGATCTACTTCGCGCACGAGCGTGAGGTGTTCCAGCGGGCCGGCATGTGGCTGACGGCCGGCGAGTGGGGCGGCCCGAAGGAGACGGAGACCGTCGAGACGCGCCTGGTGCGCTACCGCACGGTCGGCGACATGTCCTGCACCGGTGCCGTGGACTCCGACGCCGTGACGCTGGAGCAGGTCATCACGGAGATCGCCGCCTCCCGGCTGACCGAGCGCGGCGCGACCCGCGCCGACGACAAGATGTCCGAGGCCGCGATGGAAGACCGTAAGCGCGAGGGGTACTTCTAAGCATGAGCACGACGACTTCCGAGGCGCTCTCGGAGACGACCCTGCTGCGGTTCGCGACCGCGGGCTCCGTCGACGACGGCAAGTCCACCCTCGTCGGCCGGCTGCTGCACGACTCCAAGTCGGTGCTGACCGACCAGCTGGAGGCCGTGGAGCGCGCCTCGACCGCGCGCGGGCAGGAAGGTCCCGACCTCGCGCTCCTCACGGACGGTCTGCGGGCCGAGCGTGAGCAGGGCATCACGATCGACGTGGCGTACCGCTACTTCGCCACGGCCAAGCGGCGGTTCATCCTCGCCGACACCCCCGGCCATGTGCAGTACACCCGCAACATGGTGACGGGTGCCTCCACGGCCGAGCTGACGGTGATCCTCATCGACGCCCGCAACGGCGTCGTCGAGCAGACCCGGCGGCACGCCGCCCTCGCGGCGCTGCTGCGGGTCCCGCACGTGGTCCTCGCGGTCAACAAGATGGACCTCGTCGAGTACAAGGAGTCCGTGTTCGCGGCGATCGCCGAGGAGTTCACGGCGTACGCGACCGAGCTGGGCGTCCCCGAGGTCACCGCGATCCCGATCTCGGCGCTCGCCGGTGACAACGTGGTGGAGCCGTCCGCCAACATGGACTGGTACGGCGGCCCGACCGTCCTGGAGCACCTGGAGACGGTCCCGGTCACCCACGACCTGAGCCACTGCCACGCGCGCCTGCCCGTGCAGTACGTGATCCGCCCGCAGACCGCCGAGCACCCCGACTACCGGGGGTACGCCGGTCAGATCGCCGCCGGTTCCTTCCGCGTCGGCGAGGCGGTCACCGTGCTGCCCTCGGGTCACGCCTCGAAGATCGCCGGCATCGACCTGCTCGGCCAGTCCGTCGACGTCGCCTGGACCACCCAGTCGGTGACCGTCCTCCTGGAGGACGACATCGACATCTCGCGCGGCGATCTCATCGTGCCCAGCAAGGACGCGCCGCCCACCACCCAGGACATCGAGGCGACGGTGTGCCACGTCGCCGACGCCCCGCTGACCGTCGGCCACCGGGTGCTGCTCAAGCACGGCACCCGCACGGTGAAGGCGATCGTCAAGGACATCCCTTCCCGCCTCACGCTCGACGACCTGTCCCTGCACCCGCACCCGGGACAGCTCGTCGCCAACGACATCGGCCGCGTGAAGATCCGCACCGCGGAACCGCTGCCGGTGGACTCCTACGCCGACTCGCGGCGCACGGGCTCGTTCATCCTGATCGACCCGAGCGACGGCACCACGCTCACCGCAGGCATGGTCGGCGAGTCGTTCGCGTCCCCCGAGCCCGTCAAGGACGCGGCCGAGGACGACGGGTGGGACTTCTGACATGAACTCCACGGACTACTTCTCCACGTTCGCCAAGGAGGGCGGCCGCGTCGGCAGCGGTGACCTCGGCAGCGGACAGGGCGGAGTCGCGCGATGTGCGCGATGACGTACGCGCACTGCCTGCGCGCCCTGTCCCCCCACCCGACGTCCCGGAAGCGACGAAGACCTGCCGACCTCCCGGCCACGACCTGAAAGACCGTGACCGCCGGGCCTCCGAGAGGAACACCTCCCGTGCCTGTCAACCGCTCAACCTTCCTTCGCCGCGGCGCTGCCGTGGCCGCCGCTCTTCCGCTGCTGGCGCTCGGCGCCTGCGGGTACGGGTCGGACTCCAAGGACGACAACTCCAAGGCGAAGGTCGCCGCCGGCTCCGAGAAGATCGACGGACTCGACTCCGTCAAGATCGGCTACTTCGGCAACCTGACCCACGCCACCGCCCTGGTCGCCAACCAGAAGGGCTACTTCCAGAAGGAGCTCGGCGCCACAGAGGCGAAGTACCAGGTCTTCAACGCCGGCCCGTCCGAGATCGAGGCCCTCAACTCGGGCTCCATCGACATCGGCTGGATCGGCCCCTCCCCGTCGATCAACGGCTACACCAAGTCCAAGGGCACCAACCTGCGCATCATCGGCGGTTCGGCGTCCGGCGGTGTGAAGCTCGTCGTCAACCCCAAGAAGATCAAGTCCCTGAAGGACGTCAAGGGCAAGAAGATCGCCACCCCGCAGCTCGGCAACACGCAGGACGTGGCGTTCCTCAACTGGATCGCGGACCAGGGCTGGAAGGTCGACGCCGAGAGCGGCAAGGGCGACGTGTCGGTCATCCGCACCGACAACAAGGTCACCCCGGACGCCTACAAGGCCGGTTCCCTCGACGGCGCCTGGGTGCCGGAGCCGACCGCGTCGAAGCTCGTCGCCGAGGGCGCGAAGGTGCTGCTCGACGAGTCGGACCTGTGGCCGGACAAGAAGTTCGTGATCACGAACATCATCGTGTCGCAGAAGTTCCTCAAGGAGCACCCGAAGGCGGTCGAGGCGGTCCTGAAGGCCTCCGTCGAGACCAACAAGTGGATCAACGCCAACCCGGACGAGGCGAAGGCCGCCGCGAACAAGCAGCTGGAGGCCGACTCCGGCAAGGCGCTGCCCGCGGAGGTCCTGGACCCGGCGTGGAAGTCCATCCAGTTCACCAACGACCCGCTGGCCTCCACCCTCAACACCGAGGCGGAGCACGCGGTGAAGGCCGGTCTGCTGGAGGACCCGCTGCTGGACGGCATCTATGACCTCACGCTCCTGAACAAGGTCCTCAAGGCCGACGGCGAGAGCACGGTCGACGACGCCGGACTCGGCGTCAAGTAAGCCCTGATCCCGAGAGTTCCCAGGAGGTGACGACCATGGCCACCGCGATCGCCACGGCCGACCAGGCCGAGTCAGTGGAGTACGCCGCCCGCATCGAGCATGTCTCGAAGTCCTTCGGCGGCCCCGCCGGGCAGCAGCTCGTCCTCGACGACATCACGCTCGATGTCGCGCCGGGTGAGTTCGTCACCCTCCTGGGGGCCTCGGGCTGTGGCAAGTCCACACTGCTCAACCTGGTGGCGGGTCTCGACGACCCGAGCGCAGGCAGCATCAAGACCGACGGGCGTCCGGCTCTGATGTTCCAGGAGCACGCCCTGTTCCCGTGGCTGACCGCGGGCAAGAACATCGAACTCGCCCTGAAACTGGGGGGAGTTCCGAAGAACGACCGGCGCACCCGCGCCGAGGAACTGCTCGAACTGGTCCGGCTCCAGGGCTCGTACGGCAAGCGGGTGCACGAGCTGTCCGGCGGTATGCGCCAGCGGGTGGCGCTCGCCCGGGCGCTGGCCCAGGAGAGCCGGCTCCTCCTCATGGACGAGCCGTTCGCGGCGCTGGACGCGATCACGCGGGACGTGCTGCACGACGAACTGACCCGGATCTGGGAGGAGACGGGGCTGTCCGTCCTGTTCGTCACGCACAACGTGCGCGAGGCGGTGCGGCTCGCGCAGCGGGTCGTCCTGCTGTCGTCGCGGCCGGGCCGCATCGCCCGCGAGTGGACGGTGGACATCCCGCAGCCGCGCCGCATCGAGGACGCCCCCGTGGCCGAACTGTCCCTTGAGATCACCGAACAACTGCGTGGGGAGATCCGCCGTCATGGCCAGCAGTGACACGAAGACGGCCCTGACGGACGAGCCACGGGACCGGTCCGCCGGTCTGGAGGCCGGTCTGGACGCCCTGGAGACCTCGGCCACCTCACGGACGCCGTTCTCCGTGACCGCCCGCACCAAGATCCTGCCGCCGCTCGTGGCGACGGCCGTGGTGCTGGTGATCTGGCAGGGGCTGATCACCTTCAACATCGTCACCGACCCGACCAAGCTGCCCTCCCCCGCCGACGTGGCGACCGAGTTCAAGGACGCCTGGCTGGAGGGCAAGCTCCTCGGCTACATCTGGACCAGCGTCGAGCGCGGTCTGCTCGGCTTCCTGCTGGCCCTCGCGATCGGCACGCCGCTCGGACTGGTGGTGGCCCGGGTGAAGTTCGTCCGCGCGGCCATCGGGCCCGTCCTGTCGGGTCTCCAGTCGCTGCCGTCGGTGGCGTGGGTGCCGCCGGCCGTGCTGTGGCTGGGGCTGAACAACTCGATGATGTACGCGGTGATCCTGCTCGGCGCGGTCCCCTCCATCGCCAACGGACTCGTCTCCGGCATCGACCAGGTGCCGCCGCTGTTCCTGCGGGCGGGCCGCACGATGGGCGCGACCGGCTGGAAGGGCGCCTGGCACATCGTGCTGCCGGCCGCGCTGCCCGGCTATCTCGCCGGTCTGAAGCAGGGCTGGGCGTTCTCCTGGCGCTCGCTGATGGCAGCGGAGATCATCGCCTCCTCACCCGACCTGGGCATCGGTCTCGGCGCGCTCCTGGAGAACGGCCGCAACGCCAGCTCCATGCCGATGATCTTCGAGGCGATCTTCCTGATCCTGTTCGTCGGCATCGCCGTCGACCTGCTGATCTTCAGCCCGCTGGAGCGGCGGGTGCTGCGCAGCCGCGGCCTGCTGGTGAAGGGGTAAGTCCGTTGTTCAGGAAGCCCGTTCTGCTCGTCATCGCCCACGGCAGCCGCGATCCGCGGCACGCCGCGACGGTGCACGCCCTCGTCCGCCGGGTGCGCGCGCTGCGCCCGGACGTACGGGTGGAGACGGGCTTCCTGGACTTCAACATCCCGTCCGTACAAGGGGTGTTGGAATCCCTGGCGGCGGAGGGCGTACGCGACGTCGTCGCCCTTCCCCTCCTGCTGACCCGCGCGTTCCACGCGAAGGCGGACATCCCGGCGGTGCTGCGGGACGCGCCGCCGCAGCTGCGGATCCGGCAGGCCGAGGTGCTCGGCCCGTCACCGCTGCTGCTGTCCGCGCTCGAACGGCGGCTGTACGAGGCGGGGTTGACGCCCGCCGACAAGTCCTCGACCGGGGTCGTGCTGGCCTCGGCGGGGTCCACGGACCCGGAGGCGATCGCAGTGATCGCAGACATCGCGCGGGAGTGGCGGCACACCGGTTGGTGCGCCGTGCGACCTGCGTTCGCCTCCGCGGCGTTTCCTCGGACCGAGGACGCGGTACGGGAGCTGAGGGAGCTGGGCTGCTCCCGGGTGGCCGTCGCGCCGTATGTCCTCGCGCCCGGGTTTCTGCCGGACCGGATCGCGCGGGGGGCGGTGGAGGCGGATGTGCTGGGGGATGTGCTCGGGGCTTCTGCTGAGGTGGCGCGGGTTTTGCTGGAGCGGTATGACGAGGCTCGGGTGCCTTCGCTGGTCGTCGTAGGCGCGTAGTTGGCTGCGGGGCCGTGGGGGCTGGTCGCGCAGTTCCCCGCGCCCTTCAGGTATCTAGCGGCACAGGGCGTTTGCCAGTGCCGTGCGTGCATACCGTACGACCCTTCCGTTCCTTGTCCTGCTGAGCAGTCCCGCGTCGTACAGCACCGCCAGATGCTGACTCACCGCGCCCGGCGTGACATTCAGGCGGTGGGCCAACTCGGTTGTTGAGGCGGGGTCCGTCAGGAGGAGCAGGAGGCGGGCTCTCGGGCGACCCAGCAGGCGGACCAGGGCGTCGTCGGTGACCGGCGGCGGTTCCGCGGAGAGCGTGGCGCTGCCGCGGGCCGGATAGATGATCGTGGGCGGCCGGGTGGGGTCGATCAGCGGCTGGGCGCCGCGGGCGAACAGGGACGGCAGCAGCACCAGACCGCGGCCGGCGATGCTCATGTCGGTCCACGGCGCCTGGAGCATGAAGTCATCGGTGGAGAGCCGGAGTTGCCCGTCCACCCAGCTGAGCCGCCGGTCCAGCCCCGCGAACAGCGCGCCGGCGCCCTGCTCGGCGAGCACCCGGGCCTGGTGGGCGAGGTCGGCCTCCATGATGCTCTGCACGCGCGGCCACCAGTCGGCGGCCAGACAGTCGTGCCAGTACGCGTCGAGGGCCGCCACGATCCGGTCGAGGAACCGGGCCGGCTCGGCGAGGCCTCGGGCGACGACCGGCGGCAGCGCGCTCTCGGTGCGGTAGGCGGCCCGGAAGTCGGCGTCGAGAACGTCCGGCGGGGTGGCGCGGAGCCGGCCGAGCTCGTCGGCGAAGACGGGGCGGGCCCGTTCGGGGCGGGGGGTCAGACAGTCCGGCACCCACAGCCAGGGCGTGGTGAGGGCGATGAGCAGCTCGTGGTCGAGGGCGTCCAGGCGGGGGCGGATGCGGCGCAGCCACGGCCGGTGGTGGGGGTAGCGGGCGGGGTCGTGCAGACAGCGCAGCGAGAACACCGTCTCCTGGAGCGGGGAGTACGCGAAGGAGGTGGTGGCGAGGTCGTCGACGGCGAAGCGGAACTCGATCATTGAGTGTCACGCTAAATCATTGTCGGCGCGGTGCCGGCGCCGGGTGTGATGTCCGCATGACCACGACACCCGTCACCACCCCGGCCGCGGACCCCGCCGCCGCCCCCGAGCCACGCCCGTCTCGGCTCCCCACCGACCCCGCTCTGCGCCGCGCCGCCCTGCTGACCGCCGCCAACTCCCTCGGCAACGGCCTCTACTTCCCGCTCGGTGTCCTGTACTTCACCCGCATCGTCGGCCTGGACGCGACCTCGGTCGGCCTCGGCATGACGGGCGCGGGGCTGGTCGGCGTCGCGGCCGGGGTGCCGGCCGGGCGGGCCGCGGACCGGTGGGGCGCCCGGCGGGTGGGGGCGTGGCTGTGGGCCGGGACGGGCGTGGCGACGGCCGCGTACGTGTTCGTGCACTCGTACGCCGGTTTCCTCGTCGCGGTGGTCTGCGCCACCGGGCTCCAGATGGCGAGCCGCGGGGTGCAGGGCGCGATCTACGCCGATGTGCTGCCGGCCGCGACCCGGGTGGAGGCGCGGGCGTATCTGCGGATGGTCACCAACGTCTTCATGGGCGTGGGCGGCGCGTTCGGCGCGATCGCCCTCCAACTCGACACGAGGGGCGCGTATGTGACGGTCATTCTGGTCAACGCAGTGTCGTTCGCGGGTCCCGCGCTGCTGCTGCCCCGGCTGCCGCTGGCCCCGCACGCCCTGGACCGCAAGGCCCCCGAGGCCGGCGCCCCGGCGGCCGACCGCTGGCGAGCGGTGCGCGACCTGCCGTTCCTCGCGGTGACGGTGCTGAACGCGATCCTCGTGGTGCAGTACACGCTGTCGGAGGTCGGGCTGCCGCTGTGGATCGTGGAGCGGACCGAGGCACCGCGCTGGACGGCGGCCCTGCTGATGATCCTCAACTGTGTGCTGGTGGCGCTGCTTCAGGTGCGGGTGGCCCGCAGCGCCTCCCAAGTCCCCACCGCCGTGCGGGCGATGCGCTGGTCGGGGCTGCTTCTCACCGTGGCGTGTGCGGCGTACGCGATGTCGGCGGGCCTGTCCCCGGTGTGGGCGGTGCTGGCGCTGACGGTCGGCGCGGTCGTGCAGGTCTTCGCCGAGGTGCTGTCGGCGGCGGGCGGCTGGACCCTCGGCTACGAGCTGGCCGACGCCCGCGTCCACGGTGTCTATCAGGGCGTGTTCGGCGCGGGCATGTCGGCGGGCATGATGGCGGGCCCCGCCCTGGTCACGGTGACCGCGATCCAGCACGGCAGGGCGGGCTGGGCGATCCTCGGCGTCCTGTTCGCCCTCGCGGGCCTCGCGGTGAGCCCGGCGGTGAAGTGGGCGCTGCGCGACGGGCAGTGGCGGGGCGACCAGGTCTAGGGCCTGTCCGCCGGACAGGCCCTAGACGAAGCTCAGGCCGCCGGTGCGGGTGCGCTTGAGCTCGAAGAAGTCCGGGTCGGTCGCCAGCACCCGGAAGCTGTCGAAGAGTTCCGCCGCCCGGGCGCCTCGCGGGATCGCCCGCAGCACCGGCCCGAACCACACCGTGCCGTCGACGTGCACCGTGGGCGTGCCCACATAGCCGCCGGAGTCGGGCTCGGCGCCCGCCTCGTGGCTGCGGCGGACGGCCTCGTCGTACGCGGTGTCGTGCGCCGCGGCGGCGAGGTCCGCCGCGAGCCCGAGCTCGGCGAGGGACTCGGAGACGACGGCGTCGAAGTCGTCCTGCTTCCGTTCGTGGATACGGGTGCCGAAGGCGGTGTAGAGGTCACGGAGCACCTTCTCCCCGTGGCGTTCCGCGGCGGCCACGGCGACCCGCACCGGACCGATCGACTTGTCCACCAACTCGCGGTACCAGTCAGGGAGTTCGTTGCCGACATTGTGCAGGTACAGGCTCATCGCGTGGAAGCGGAGGTCGAGGGGGCGCTCCCGCTCGACCTCCAGCAGCCAGCGGGAGGTGATCCAGGCGAAGGGGCAGGCGGGGTCGAACCAGAAGTCGACGCGGGTGGGTTCCGTGGTGGTCATGGCATCGACGGTAATGACCCATTGGCCCAGTGTCCTGGTCCAATCAAGCACCGCTTGAGTGGTCCACTTCCTCACGCGCCAGCCGTAGCAGCTCCCCCACCGGCATCGACCCCGGCGCCCGGTGCTCGCGCGCGAAGGCGTTGGCGAGCCGCTGGAGCAGGTCGTTGAGCGGCGTCGGGGCGCCGTGCAGGCGGCCCAGCAGCGCGATCTCGCCGTTGAGGTAGTCGGCCTCGATGGTGCCGGTGCCGCGGTTCAGGGACTGCCAGGAGGAACCGCCGCGCGGGACGCCGTCGAGCGGCTCGAAGCTGATCTTGTCGCCGCGGGCGGCCCGCTGCTCCTCGGCGCCCACGTACGCGATGCCGGCGGCGTCGAGCACGGCCGCGCCCTCGGCCCGTACGCGCGCGACCAGGCCCTCCGCCTCCGGACCGGCCACCGGGCCGCTCACCGCCTCCACCGCGTTGACGAGGTTGGCGAGCAGCTTGGCGTACTGCCAGCGGGCCACGTCCGGCACGACCGGCGCCTCGAAGTGGGACTTCTCCAGGTCGGCGGCGATCAGGCGGGCGGTGTCGTCGGTGCCGTGCGGGTGGCGGCCGAGGTGGAGGATGCCGGTCAGCGGGGCGCTGGCGGCGCTGACCACGCCGGGCTCGACGAGCGTGCAGGGCAGCCAGACGCAGACGCCGTACACCCTGCGGAACGTCCGCAGGGCCAGCCGCTGGCTCTCCACGCCGTTCTGCGCACAGACCAGCGGCAGCCGCTCGGCGGCCGTCCCCCCGCCGGCAACCGGGGCCGGGCCCCAGGCCCGCAGGGCGGCCTCGCTGTCCTGGGTCTTCACGGCGAGCACGAGCACGTCGTCGGCGCGCAGCTCACCGAGTTCGGCCGGCCCTTCGACGGCGGGCAGCCGGTGGGTGAACTCCCCGTCAGGGAACCGGAGTCGCAGCCCGTGCTCACGCAACGCCGCCTGGTGCGCGCCCCGCGCCACGAGCACGACCTCGTACCCCGAGCCCGCGAGCCGCCCGCCGACGACGCCTCCGACCGCTCCTGCCCCGATGATGATGTAGCGCATGCTGCGAGCCTCGCACAGTTGACTCTGCCCCTGGGTAAAGGATCAGAGTCCGCGGCATGGACGACTATCTGAGCCAGACGGTCTTCAGCGACCCGGGCCACCTCGACGTCGACGCACTCCCGGCGGACCCCGGCCAACTGGCCTCGCTGGTGCGTGGGTTGATCATCCACCGGCTGGAGGGACCGCGCTTCGGCCACGACATCCCCCGCGACCGGCTGCACGAGGACGCCGAGTCGCGGTACGTCACCGAGATCCTGCGCATCCTGCGCGAGCGCGGGGACGCGCCGCTCACCGAGGAGCGGGCGCCGCACGAGCGGTTCGTGGGCACGTGCCGGGACTTCTCGCTGCTGCTGTGCTCGCTGCTGCGGGCCACGGGGACGCCGTCCCGTGTCCGTGGCGGCTTCGCGACCTACTTCGTCGAGGGTTTCCTGGAGGACCACTGGGTCACCGAGTACCGGCTGCCGGACGGGAGTTGGCGGCTGGTCGACCCACAGGTGCTGCACCCGTCGTACGGGGTGCCGTTCGATCCGTTGGACGTGCCGCGGGACCGGTTCCTGGTGGCGGCGGAGGTCTGGCGGGGCTGCCGGGAGGGGCGGATCGATCCCGCGCGGTGCGGTTTCCACGCGGTCGACCGGCTCAGGGGGCTGTGGCTGGTCCGCGCGCGGCTCCTCCAGGACCTGGCCTCGCTCGGCGGGGTGGAACCGCTGCCCTGGGACGGCTGGGGACCCCGCCAGGTCCAGGACGACGCGGATCTCACCGCCGAGGACCTCGCGCTCACGGACGCGGCGGCACGCGACGGGGGACCGGTGTCCGTGCCGGGCACGATCACCTCGTACACGACCTACACCGGCATCCGCCACGTCACTCTGCGGCGGTCATCTCCACCAGCTTGAGCACGGTGTTCCAGTTGCGGCTCGTGGCGATCAGGCCCTTGTTCACGCGGGGCTTGGCCAGCTGCTCGGCGAGTCTGGAGCGGCCCAGACCGTCCGGGACGTACAGGTACAGGGCGCGGTCGCCGAGGCGGAACTCCTCGGGCAGGAAGGCCTGTTGGTCGATGGCGGCGAAGCGGTCCGCGTCGACCGGGGCGGAGAAGTACGTGACGTGCAGCTGCTTGGCCTCCAGTTCGGCGGCCGGGAAGGGGCAGTCGTCGGCGATCGCGGCGAGGTAGGCGTGGTCGCGGACGATGACGTCGACGGAGAAGCCGAAGGTCTTCTCGATCGCGGCGGTGATCTCGGCCGCGAGGGACTCCTCGTCGCCGTGGTCGGCGGTGAAGACCGCCTGGCCGCTCTGGAGGTAGGTGCGTACCCCTGAGTGTCCGAGGCCCTCCATCAGGGTGCGCAGTTCGGCCATCGGGACCTTCTTGGCACCGCCCACATTGATCCCGCGCAACAGCGCCGCGTACGTCGTCATGCGCTCACCATAGGACGACCGTGTGTAGTTGTAGGGGACATACTCCTCCCCAGTGCGGAGACGGGCCTGGTCCGCGAGGACTAGCCGGTCAGCTCCACTTCACCGGGCAGCACGACGTGACGGGTTTATCCGGCCCATACCTTCGAAACGAAAGGTGACGGCAGGGGGTCGGCACCGCGGTCGAGGGGGCAAGCCCGTCATGGGGAACGGAGAAACAAGGGTGCGGGGCCTGGCGGCCCGGGCCGGCGGCTGGAGCGCCCGGCACCGCTGGGCCGCGGTCGGCATCTGGGTGCTGTTTGTGGTCCTGGCCATGGGACTCGGTTCGGCGGCGGGCCGGGTCGACGTCGACGAGAGCGAGGGTCTGAAGGGCGAGACCCACACCGCCGCGCGGATCGTGAAGGACGCCGGTATCGAGGAGCCCGCCGGTGAGACGGTCCTGGTACAGGCGAAGGACGGCGGGCTGAAGGCGACGGACGACAAGTTCCGCGCCGCGGTGAACGCCGTGATCCAGGCGGTCGACGCCACCGGCAAGGTCACGGACGTCACCTCGCCGTACGACACGGACACCGTCTCCAAGGACGGCCGCAGCGCGCTCGTGCAGTTCGACATGAAGGGCGACGCCGAGACGGCCGGCGAGCGGGTCGAACCGGTGCTGGACGCGGTGGCGAAGGTGCAGAAGGACCATGCCGACCTGCGGATCGAGGAGATCGGCGGCGCCAGCATGCAGAAGACGTTCGACGACGCGTTCGGCGACGACTTCCAGAAGGCCGAGTACTCGGCCGTGCCGGTGGCGCTCGGCATCCTGCTGATCGCGTTCGGCGCGCTGGTCGCGGCGCTGCTGCCGGTGGCCCTGGCGCTCACCGCGATCATGGCGACGATGGGTCTGATGGGCGTCATCAGCCATGTCATGCCGATGGGCGATGTCGCCAACTCCGTGATGCTGCTGGTCGGTCTGGCCGTCGGCGTCGACTACTGCCTGTTCTATCTGCGCCGGGAGCGCGAGGAGCGTGAGGCCGGGCGGGACGCCCAGACCGCGCTGCGGATCGCCGCCGCCACCAGTGGCCGCGCGATCATCGTCTCCGGTGTCACGGTGTGCGTGGCGATGGCGGGCATGCTGTTCACCGGGATCGCCGACTTCGAGGCGATGGGTCTGGCCTCGCTGATCGTCGTCGCCGTCGCCATGATCGGCTCCATCACGGTGCTGCCCGCGCTGCTGTCCCTGCTGGGCGAGCGGGTCGAGAAGGGCCGTATCCCGTTCCTGCGGCGCCGCGAGCGCAAGGGCAACGGCGAGAGCCGGCTCTGGACGGCCGTCCTGAGCGGGGTGCTGAAGCGGCCGATGGTCTCCGTCGTCGTGGCGGCCGGCGCGCTGCTGGCGATCGCGGCGCCCGCGGTCGGCATGAAGACCCAGAACCTCACGCTGGACCAGGAGTTCGGCGACTCGCTGCCCATCGTGCAGACCTACGACCGCGTCAACACGGCCTTCCCCGGCGGCTCCGAGCCGGCCGAGGTCATCGTCAAGGCGGACAACATCAACTCCGCGGACGTGCAGAACGCGCTCGCCGACTTCAAGGAGCAGGCGGTCTCCTCGGGTGCCTCGCGCGGCCCGGTGGAGATCAAGCTGCACGCGAAGCAGAACCTCGCCTTCGTCTACGTCCCGCTGGTCGGCGGCTCCGACCTCGACAAGGCGGGCGCGAGCCTGGAGAAGCTGCGCGACGAGGTGCGGCCCGCAACCCTCGGCAAGGTGGACGGCCTCCAGGCACCGATCAGCGGTCAGGTCGCCGGGTCGAAGGACTTCAACGACCAGCTGACCGGCGCGGTCGTCCCGGTCTTCGCCTTCGTGGTGGTCTTCGCCTTCCTGCTGATGCTGCTCTCCTTCCGCTCCCTGACGATCGCGATCACCTCGATCGTGCTCAACCTGCTGTCGGTGGGTGCGGCGTACGGCATCCTCGTCGCGGTCTTCCAGCACGGCTGGGGCGCGTCCCTGGTGGGCGCGGAGGGCGTCGGCGCGATCATCTCCTGGCTGCCGCTGTTCCTCTTCGTGATCCTGTTCGGCCTGTCGATGGACTACCACGTGTTCGTGGTCTCGCGGATCCGTGAGGCCCGGCTGAAGGGCCGTACGACGAAGGACGCGATCCAGCACGGCGTGGTCACCACGGCCGGCGTCGTGACCAGCGCCGCGGTCATCATGGTCGCCGTGTTCGCGATCTTCGGGACGCTGTCGATGCAGTCCATGAAGCAGATGGGTGTGGGCCTGGCGACGGCGGTGCTCGTCGACGCGACGATCATCCGGGGTGTGCTGCTCCCGGCGGTCATGGCCCTGCTCGGCGAGCGCAACTGGTACCTGCCGAAGTGGCTGGACCGGCTGCCCGACCTGACGCACGACGAGGCGGCGGACGTCGTGGCGCACGAGGTGGAGGAGCCCGCCCGGGTGTAACACCTCCGCAGGAGACTTGCCCGGGCGCGACCGCCCGCGGCACGGCGCAGGGCCCGTTGGTCACCGGGGAGCCAACGGGCCCTGTGCCGTGTCCTGTTGTCAGCGGGCGGGCAGTTCGGCCTCGATGAGGTCGGCAGCCCGCTGTGTGCCGCCCTCCTCGGCCATCCCGGCCTGGATGTCCTTCAGGCGCCGGGCGACCTCGGGGTCGTCGACGAGTGCGAGGGCCAGGGCCCGCAGGGTCTCGGCGGTGGCCTCCTCGGTGGGGACCTGCCGGGCCACGCCCAGCGCCTGGAGCATGTCCGCGTTGCCGAACTGGTCCACGGCCTGCGGTACGGCGATCATCGGTGTGCCGGTCGCGAGGCCCTCCTGGCTGCCGCCGGCGCCGGCGTGGGTGACGAACAGGTCGGCCTGCCGCAGCACCGCCAACTGCGGGACCCACGAGGACATTTCGACGTTCGCCGGAACGTCGCCCAGCTCGGCCGGGTCCACGCTCGCGCCGATCTGGAGCACCAGATGCCAGCCGGGCAGCTCGCCGAAGGCCCGCACGCACTCCCGGTAGAAGCCGGGCTGCTTGGTGAAGGCCGACCCGAGCGACACGAGCACGACCTTGTCCGCTCCGGCGGGCCGCTGCCACTCCCCCTCGGCTGCGCGGTCGCCCTGGCAGGCGCCGACGAAGGAGTGCACGCGCTCGTCGACCCGGTCGGCGTGGGGCTGAAGGGCCTTGGGGATGAGGACGATCGACCGGCCGGGCCGGCCGGCGAACGCGTCGGGGTGCAGGGTGATCCCGTTCTCCTCCAGCCAGCCCTGGAAGCGGGCGTAGTACGCCTGCCCCCGCTCGGTCTTCTTCGGCTCCGCCCACATCGGCTCGGCCACCTCCTCCTCGTAGCCCTCCCAGGCCACGAGGTTCGGTGAGAGCGAGACCGCGGGCACGCCCCAGCGGTGGGCGAGCACCCGGGCCGGGTAGGAGGTGATGTCGTGCAGGACGAGGTCAGGTTCGTCCCCCTCGTACGCCTCGACCAGCTGCGGCAGCGCCTGGATGGCGTCGGCGAGGAACGGTTCGACGTTGTCGAGGAGGGTGCTGCCCCATTCCTCCGGGTCGGCGCCGGGCCCGGGCAGGGTGGAGTTCCAGAGCCGCGGCTCGGCGCCGGTCGCGGCGACCTTCTCCGCGAACACCGGCGGGATCGCGTACGTCACCCGGTGGCCGCGCGCGACGAGCTCACGGATGACGTCGAGGCTCGGGTTCACATGGCCGTGGGCGGCGATGGAGAACATGGCGATGTGTGCGGGAGTGGTCATGCCGAGGAGGCTAGGCGAGACGAGACGTCTCGTGCAACCTATTACGTCGGCGTTGCTTCAGCGCTGGTAGCGGGCGAGGACCAGGTTGCCGTCCTTCTCCAGGCGTGTGCGCAGTTCGTCGAGGCCGATCGCGCCGCTGTAGTACTCCTGGAACGCCGGGGTGGCGACCTTGTCCTTCCACTCGGGGTAGCCGCGCACGGACTGGGCGGGCGCCGAGCGGAGGTGGGCGGCGAGGGCGGTGCCGGTGGCCCAGCCGTTCTCGGCGGTGTGCAGGGCGGGGTCCTTCAGCGCCTGCGTACCGGTGGGCAGCATCCAGTCGCCGAGCGCGAGGCGCACCATGTTCTTCGGCCGCAGCAGGAAGTCGATGAACTCGACCGCCTCCTTCTGGTGCGGGCTGTCCTCGGCGACGGAGAGCGTCTGCGGGCTGACGCCCTGACTGAGCCCGTCGGCACCGGCCGGGGCGGGCAGCACCTGCCACGCGAAGCCCTTCGGTGCCTGCTGCGCGATCTGCTGGCGGTAGGAGAAGCCGAGCGGGACCATCGCGTACTTGCCGCCGAAGAAGCCGGGCAGGGAGTCGGAGCCGCCGCTGCCCAGGGTGGTGGGTGAGGCGCTGTGGTCGGTGTCGGCCTGGTCGTGGATGGTCCGCGGGACGACCTCGTCGTTCTTCCCGAACCGGATGGTCACCTTGCCGTCGGTGCCCCGGTGGAAGAGCTGTCCGCCCGCCGACAGGGACAGGTTGAGGGTGGCCGAGACGGGTTCCTTGAGCGGCCAGGCGACGCCGTACGTCCCGTCGCCGCTGAGCTCTTCGGTGATCCGCCGGAACTCGGGCCAGCTCCAGGGCTTGTCCGGCGTCGGGACGCGCACGCCGGACTCCTTCAGCCATGTCGCGTTGGCGATGAGCACCCGTGGCTCCTGGAGGAACGGCACGCCGTAGATGCCGTCCCCGAAGGTCGTCGTCTGCCAACTGCGTTGCGGAATGTCGGACTTGAGCCGGGCGGACAGCAGGTCGGTCAGGTCGGCGAGATAGCCGCCGTAGGCGAAGTCCGCGAGGTCGTCGGAGGCGTCGTGGATGATGTCTGGCGCCTCGCCGCCCTCGAAGGAGGTGAGCAGCTGGTCGTGGACGCTGTCCCAACTGCCCTGGACGTACTCGACCTTGACGTCCGGGTGGGTCGCGTTCCACTCCTTCACCAGCTGCTGGTTGGCCGCGACGGACTCCTCCTGCCAGGCCAGGGACTGGAAGCGGAGGGTGACGGTGCCGTCGTCGGAGGTTCCGCCACCGCCGGTGCAGGCCGTCAGCAGGAACAACAGGACCAGGATCGCTTTCGTCCGCATCAGCTCTTCACCGCCCCGGCGAGCATGCCGCTCGTGATCCGCCGCTGGATGAGGGCGAAGACGACCAGCGAGGGCAGCGTCGCGAGAAACGCGGCGGCGGCCAGCGGGCCCAGGTCGGCGACGCCCTCGGCGCCTATGAAATGGGTGAGGACGACCGGCAGGGTCTGTTTCTCCGGGGTCTTCAGCAGGACCAGCGCGAAGAAGAACTCGTTCCACGCGGTGATGAACGCGAACAGCGCCGTCGCCACGATCCCCGGCGCCAGCAGCGGCGCGGTCACCGACACCAGCGTCCGCAGCCGCCCGGCGCCGTCGACGGCCGCCGCCTCCTCCAACTCCTCGGGCACCGCCCGCACATAGCCGACCAGCATCCACAGCGCGAACGGCAGCGCCCACACCACGTACACCAGCACCAGCCCGGACAGCGAGTTGATCAGCCGCAGGTGCTTCAGCACCAGGAACAGCGGGATGATCACCAGCACCAGCGGGAACGCCTGGCTGACCACCACCCACCCGGTCGCCGCCCGTGCCAGCAGGCCGCGCCGCCGGGCCATCACATACGCGAGCGGTGTCGCGATCACCACAGCGATCAGCGCGGCACCGAGCGCGGCGAGCAGGGAGTTGCCCGCGGCGCGCAGCAGCGGCTGTTCGTCGAAGGCCTGCCGGAAGTTGTCGAGGGTGGGGTCCCGCGGGATCCAGGTGGGGTGCAGACTGCCCAGTTCCCGGGGGGACTTGAAGGCGATGGAGAGCAGCCAGAGGAACGGGAAGGCGAGGAAGACGAGATAGGCGAGCAGGGCGGCGTACTGTCCGACGCGGCCCGTGGTGCTGGTCCTCATGCCTCGTCACCGCCCTTCAGCCGGCCCGCCAGGAAGACGGCCAGCAGCACCGAGATCACGGCGACCATCACGCATCCCATGGCCGCCGCATAGCCGAACTGGCCGTAGCGGAAGGCCTCTTCGTAGGCGAACAGCATGGGCAGCCGGGTGCGGCCGCCGGGTCCGCCGCTGGTCAGGACGTAGACCAGGGCGAAGGAGTTGAAGTTCCAGATGAAGTTGAGCGCGGTGATCGCGAGCGCGACCGGTCTGAGGGCGGGCCAGGTGACCGTGCGGAAGCGGCGCCAGGCGCCCGCGCCGTCCATCGCCGCCGCCTCGTGGAGTTCGCGCGGGGTGTTCTGGAGGCCGGCGAGCAGGGCGACCGTCGTCTGCGGCATGCCGGCCCACACGCCGACGACGATGACGGCGGGCAGGGCGGTGGACAGGCCCGCGAGCCAGTCCCGGCCGTCGCCGAGGCCGAGGTCACGCAGGGTCTCGTTGAGCACGCCCGCGTCGGGGTTGTAGACGAGCCGCCACATGACACCGACGACGACCTCGGGCATGGCCCACGGAATGATCGCCAGGGCGCGGGCCGCCCAGCGCAGTCTGAGGTCCTCGTTGAGCAGCAGCGCGAGGCCGAGCGCCAGCAGGAACTGCGGCACGGTCACCCCGACCGCCCACACCAGGCCGATCCGGAACGACTCCCAGAACAGCGTGTCGTGCAGCAGGTCCTGGAAGTTGAGGCCGCCGATCCACTGGGTGGACCGGGTGCGCCCCGACTGGGCGTCGGTGAACGCCAGCAGGATGCCGTAGAGCAGCGGTCCGACGCTCAGCACGAGGATCGGGATCAGCGCGGGCAGCACCAGGAACCAGGCGCCGCGGTCCACCGCCCGGCGGCCCCCCTCGGCGCGTGGCGCACCCCGCGTCGACCGCTTCGTCGCGGTCAGCGATGTCACGTGATCGGCTCCTTAGCGGCTCGGGACGCTCCGGGGGCCGACGGGCCCCGGTCATGGTCGTGAAGGGCGTATGCGCCGTCAAGGCACCGCGCACACCGTCCGACCTGTACGAATGCGAGACTGGGCGGCGGATGGCGGGAACTCGACGCCCCGTGCGCCCGGTGCGCACGCACAGCGGCGGGACGGGACACGGAGGCGGACGATGGACGAGGCACGGGCGCGCGAGGTGCTGGCCGAGGCGGCAGTGCTGCCCGGGGCGGCCGGGGAGGCGCGGCTGCTGGCGCTCGGCGAGAACGCCGTGTTCGCCGCCGGTGACCTGGTCGTGAAGGTGGGCCGGGACGCCGAACTCCTGGACCGGGCGCGCCGGGAGCTGGACATCGCGCTGTGGCTCGCCGAGGCGGAGGTGCCCGCGGTACGGGCGGCCGAACCGAAGCCGCTGCTCGTCGCGGGGCACCCGGTGACGGTGTGGCACCGGATGCCCGACGCCGTACGGCCCGCCGAGCCCCGGGATTTGGCCGAACTGCTACGGGTCGTCCACGCCCTGCCGTCCCCCTCCTTCGCACTGCCGCCCCGCGAGCTGCTGGGCGGCGTGGAACGCTGGCTGCGGCTCGCGGGCGACGCGATCGACCCCGCGGACGCGGCGTATCTGCGCGAGCGCCGGGACGGCTTCGCGACCGCCGCGGCGGCGCTCACCCCGCACCTCCCCCGCGGCCCGATCCACGGCGACGCGCTCCCCCGCAATGTGCATGTCGGCCCCGACGGTCCGGTCCTGGTCGACCTGGAGACCTTCTCCGCGGACCTGCGCGAGCACGACCTGGTGGTGATGGCGCTGTCGCGGGACCGGTACGGCCTGCCGGCGGCTGCTTACGACGACTTCACCGAGGCGTACGGCTGGGACGTGCGCGAGTGGGAGGGCTGCTCGGTGCTCCGGGGCGCCCGGGAGACGGCGAGCTGCGCCTGGGTGGCCCAGCACGCGCCGAGCAACCCGCGGGCGTTGGCGGAGTTCGAGCGGCGGGTGGCGTCGCTCAGGGACGGGGACGAGACCGTGCGCTGGTATCCGTTCTGAGCGTGCGGGGCGGGACGGGTCAGACCGTCTCGTCCGCCGTCAGCTCCCGCAGCGGCCACGTCCCGTCCACCACCGCGTCCGTCTCTCCCTTGCGGCGCAGGAAGTTCTGGAAGTCCGCCGCCCATTCCGCGTACCAGGCGATCTGACTGCGGTGCAGCTCGGCCGGGCCGAGGGCGGCGATCTTGGGGTGGCGGTCGGCTATCGCGCAGGCGAGACGGGCCGCGGCGAGGGCGTCGGCGGAGGCTTCGTGGGCGGAGTCGAGCGGGACCCCGTACTCCCCGCAGACGGCTTCGAGGTTGCGCTTGCCGCGGCGGTAGCGGTCGACGGCGCGGTCGATCGTGTACGGGTCGACGACCGGGGCCGGGTCGACGCCGCCGAGGCGGTCGCGCAGGGACGGCAGGCCGTGCCGGTGGAGTTCCGCGGAGAGCAGGGTCAGGTCGAAGGCCGCGTTGTAGGCGACGACCGGGACGCCCGTCTTCCAGTAGGTCGTCAGCACGTCCGCGATGGCGTCGGCGACCTGGTCGGCCGGCCTGCCCTCGGCGGTCGCGCGTTCGTTGCTGATGCCGTGGACCGCGACCGCGTCCGCCGGGATCTCCACGCCCGGATCGGCGAGCCACTCGCGGTGGCCCATGACCTGCCCGGCCCTCACCTCGATCACGGCCCCCGTGACGATGCGCGCCTCGCGCGGATCGGTCCCGGTCGTCTCCAGGTCGAAGCCGATCAGCAGCTCCCGGTGCCAGCCCATGGGCGGTCCCCCTTCTTGGTGGTGCTTTCCCCCAGTGGTCTCCACGATCCCATGCGCCACTGACAATCAGAGGATCGCGTTCCGGTTACCGCTCCGCGGGGGACTTTCACGACACCGGACGCGAATCCGCCCAAGTCGTCTCGAACTCCTCGCGATACGTCGGGAAGAGACCACTGTCGTCGATCTCGCCCGGTTTGACGACCTTGTTCCCGTTGCGCAGCACCAGCACCGGTGCCTCCATCCCTCGCGACCGCCGCAGATACGACTGCACGACGGCGACCCCGTCCGTGCCGTCGCCGTCGACGAGGTAGGCGGTGAAGCGCGGGGTCTCGTCGTAGACCTGGATCTCGAAGGCGCCCGGGTCACGCAGCCGGGAGCGCACCCGGCGCATGTGCAGGATGTTCATCTCGACGGCCCGGCTCAACTCGCCGCGTTTCATGCCCAGTTCCCGCTCGCGCCGCTTGACGGCGCTGGAGGCGGGGTTCAGGAACAGCAGCCGCACCCGGCAGCCCGCCTCGGCGAGCCGCACCAGACGCCGGCCGGAGAAGTTCTGCACGAGGAGATTGAGTCCGATGCCGACCGCGTCGAGGCGGCGGGCGCCGCCGAAGATGTCCTCGGCGGGGAACTGGCGCAGCAGCCGCACCCGGTCGGGGTGCACGGCGACCACGTCCGCGTATCGGTCGCCGACGAGGTCCTCGACCGCGTCCACCGGCAGCCGGCGCGCGGAGGGGACGTCTCCGCCCGAGCCGAGTATCTCGAGCAGCCGCGCCGAGGCCCGTTCGGCCTGACTCAGGACGGCCTCGGACAGGGCCCGGTTGCGGGAGACGACGTTCCGGGTCACTTCCAGCTCGTCCAGGGCGAGTTCGACGTCCCGGCGCTCGTCGAAGTAGGGCTCGAAGCACGGCCAGTGCTGCACCATCAGCTCCCGCAACTGCGGCAGCGTCAGGAAACTCAGGACGTTGTCGTCGGCCGGGTCGAGCAAGTAGCCCTTGCGGCGGCTGACTTCGCGTACGGCGACCGCGCGCTGCACCCACTCCTGCCCGGCGGGGCCCGCTGCCGCGACCACCCAGTCGTCGCCGTGGACGGGTTCGTAGATGGGACGCAGAACAGCGGCCACGACCGCGCGCAGCCGCTGTTCGACCAGGTTCAGCCAGATGTAGGCCCGGCCGGCTCGCTGGGCGCGCGTACGCACCTCACGCCAGGCGTCGGCGTCCCAGTCCAGCTCCGGCCCGATGGAACCGGCGGCGTCCATGGGCCGGGCCAGCGACACCGTGCCGGGCGGGACGTCTGCGGAGTTCCCCTCGTGACCCTCGTCACCAGGGGGCAACTCCAGCCCTCCCGAGCCCACCCGCGCACCGCCTTCCGCTCCCCCGAGCTCTCCCCGTGCCAACGATCAAGGAAGGGTACTCCGGGAGTGGTCGGCGGTGCAGCCGGATGGACAGGGTCGTTTCTCAACTACCGCCTGTGTAGTTGCCGTTCTGCCCGGCGAGGTCCGCCGGAGTGAGCGGATTCATAGCGGTGACGTCACGCGGGACGATCGAGAAGCCCTGCCAGTGGACCGGCATCGGCTGCTGGTCCTCGTCCCGGGCGATGTGGTGGAAGCCGACGTTGACCCAGGCGACCGGGTGCGTGAGCGTCTGGCCGTTGACCCACTTGTCCACGGACTTGGGGTGGTCGCGGTCGCAGCGCGGGTTGTTGCTGGAGAACAGCTCGCACTTGTCGTACTGGGTGAAGTAGATGTCGTGCTTGGTGTAACTGCGGCCCGGGTAGCGGGTGGTGGGGCCGGGGACGAACTCGTAGGACCGCGCGTGGTTGTCCTTGTTCTTGCCGGTCGCGCTGACCATCCGCCACCAGCGGTAGGTCTTGGCGTCGCCCGCGAGTTCCTTGGTGACCTTGGTGGGGGTGGTCTTGACCGTGGGGGTGTCCGCGCCGCGCGGGGTGAGGGTCGAGTCGTACTGCTCGACGCGGTTCTTGGTGGAGCCGTCGAGGGCGAAGTCGAGCCGCCAGAAGACGTTGTGGGTGTGGCTGGTCGCCTTGTCCTTGGCGGCGCCCTTGCCGATGGGCCAGCCCTTGCCGTCGCCCGCGTCGTAGTCGAACGGCGAGAGGGTGCCGGTGGCGCCGACGTTCATGTTGATGGTGCCGTCGTCCTGGAACCGGTACTCGGTCATGTACTCGTACCAGCCGACCTGGTTGACCGTGTAGACGAGGAAGTCCTTGCCCTGCGCCTGGTAGACCTTGTTCGCGGTGTCACCCTGCATGCGGTAGGCGTGTCCGCGGGAGCGCGTGGTGGTGCACAGGCCCTTGACGTTGGGGTTCTGGTCCGGGTACGGGTCCGGGATCTTGACGGTCTTGATGGTGCCGCCGGGGCATTCGGCGGGCGCCAGGTTCATCAGGTCCTTGGCGAAGTCCTGGCCCGTCAGGTCGTCGTACTCGGCCCGTCCGTCGTCGTACGGGACGTGGATCTGGCCGAGCCGGGCGCTGTTGAGGACCTTGATCGGGGCGGGCTCACCCTTGGGCTGGTAGGTGATGTCGTCCAGGACGAGGCCGGCCATGCTGTCGTAACGCCAGCACATCCGCCAGGTGGTGCCACTGGCGAGCTTCTGCTCGATGCGGTAGGCGGCGCTGCAGTCGGGCGCGGCCGCGGCGGCGCTCTGCGGCTGGGCGGTGGCCGGCCCGGCTCCGGTGGTCAGTCCGGCGGCCAGCGCGGCGACGGCGAGGCCGAGGGCCGCCGTCCGGCTGCGGGCGTGGCTGATTCTGTTGACGCGCATGAAGAAAGTGACTCCCTTGCAGGAGGTGCGAGTTCGAAAAGTGGACGGAGGTCGCCCCGGGCGGGTCTGGTCGGCGACCGAGCAGCCGGTTCAGCGACTGAGTGGTCGGGGCAGCGGCTGAGTGGTCCGGCTCGGCGACCGAGTGGTCGGCCCAGTGGCCGAGTCGTCGGACTCAGTGCTTGAGTTCGGCGATCTTGTGGGCGCTCAGGTCGATCACCAGGAACGTGGTGTCGATCCACGGCCCGTTCTTGACCTTCGTGAACAGCCGCACGCAGCGGTGCTCGCCGCACTTGTCCAGTGCGGCCGGCTGCGCGCCCGGCGTGGCCCGGTAGATGCCGCCGCTCAGCTGCAGCTGGTCCGGCGAGGTGAGCTCCTTGCCCATCGCGTCCTTGTAGTCGGCCTTGAGGCCGGCTCCCAGCGGGTCGGCGATCAGCAGGGCCGCCGCCGCACTGTTCTCGGCGCGGCTCGGCGGCGGCTGGACGCCGTGCTGGTCGGTGGAGTCCACGACCTTCCCGGTGTCCAGGTCGACGGTCTTGGTGACGAGCGTGTCGTCCCGGTAGTCGTAGTACGACACGTCGGCCCGCCGGGACGCGCCGGTGCCGCCGGCCTCCGGCTCGGCCAGGTCGACGGTCAGCTGCTGCGGACCGCGCTCGCCCTCCACGTCCTGCGTCGCGGCGAACGTCTGCCGGTTCACGGCGATCTTCTGGGCCCGGGCGATCTCGTCGTCGGTCAGCGGATCGCTGCCCTTGCCCTTGTCCCCTTCGGCCGGGGCCTCCTGGACGACGCCCGGCGCGACGGGCGCGCCCTGCTCGTCCTGCCCCAGCTGCTGGGCGGCGGCCGCCTTGCCGTCGCCCTTGGTCCCGCCCGTTTCGTCGGCGCCTGCCGTCCCCGGCAGGGTGACACCGACCATCACGGCGGTCGAGGCCACCGCGATGGCCGCACCGGCCACCACCTTGCCCAGGTGGCGGTGCACTATCTTGCGCACATCTTCCCCCTACTCCCCCTTCGATCCCGGGAGTACGTCTTGGCCCCACACATTTCGGCATACCGCGTATGCACTGGTCGGTGGGTAAGAGGGACGTAAGTCATAGGAGGTTCCATCACTTTCGGGGAGACTCGTGGTCAAGGCGCCACGACGGCGGCGACGAGCTGAAAGAGTCGTGTCCATGCAGGTCTGGCCTGGAGAGGCATATCCACTCGGTGCCACGTACGACGGCGCCGGTACGAACTTCGCGGTCTTCACCGAGGCCGCGGACCGAGTTGAGCTGTGTCTGCTGCACGACGACGGCTCCGAGACGGCGGTGGAACTGCGCGAGTCCGACGCGTTCGTACGGCACGCGTATCTGCCCGGCGTGATGCCGGGACAGCGGTACGGCTTCCGGGTGCACGGCCCGTACGCCCCGGAGCGCGGACTGCGCTGCAACTCAGCGAAGCTGCTGCTCGATCCGTACGCGCGCGCGATCAGCGGTTCGATCCGGTGGGGCGAGGAGGTGTACGGCTACCACTTCGACGCGCCCGACAAGCGCAACGACCTGGACTCCGCCCCGCACACCATGAGCTCGGTCGTGGTCAACCCGTACTTCGACTGGGGCGACGACCGCCGCCCCCGTACCGACTACCACCACACGGTGATCTACGAGGCCCATGTGAAGGGCCTCACCATGCGCCACCCCGGTCTTCCCGAGGAGCTGCGCGGTACGTACGCCGCCCTCGCGCATCCGGCGATCATCGAGCACCTCACCGAGCTGGGCGTGACGGCGCTGGAGCTGATGCCGGTCCATCAGTTCGTCAACGACCACCGGCTGGTCGACATGGGCCTCAACAACTACTGGGGCTACAACACGATCGGCTTCTTCGCCCCGCACAACGCGTACGCCTCCTGGGGCGACCGCGGCCAGCAGGTCCTGGAGTTCAAGTCGGCGGTCCGGGCGCTGCACGAGGCCGGGATCGAGGTCATCCTCGACGTCGTCTACAACCACACCGCGGAGGGCAACCACCTGGGCCCGACGCTGTCCTTCCGGGGGATCGACAACCCGCAGTACTACCGGCTGACCGACGACCCGCGCTACTACATGGACACCACGGGCACCGGCAACTCCCTGCTGATGCGCTCCCCGCACGTCCTTCAGCTGATCATGGACTCGCTGCGCTACTGGGTCACCGAGATGCATGTCGACGGCTTCCGCTTCGACCTCGCGGCGACCCTGGCCCGGCAGTTCCACGAGGTGGACCGGCTGTCGTCGTTCTTCGACCTGGTCCAGCAGGACCCGGTCGTCTCGCAGGTGAAGCTGATCGCCGAGCCGTGGGACGTCGGCGAGGGCGGCTACCAGGTGGGCAACTTCCCGCCGCTGTGGACCGAGTGGAACGGCAAGTACCGCGACACCGTGCGCGACCTGTGGCGCGGTGAGCGGCGCGCGGTCGCGGAGTTCGCGTCCCGGCTGACCGGTTCCTCGGACCTCTACCAGGACGACGGACGCCGCCCGCTGGCCTCCATCAACTTCGTGACCTGCCACGACGGCTTCACGCTGCACGACCTCGTCTCGTACAACGACAAGCACAACATGGCCAACGGTGAGGAGAACCGGGACGGCGAGAGCCACAACCGGTCCTGGAACTGCGGGGTCGAGGGCGAGACCGACGACCCGCACGTGCTGGAGCTGCGCGCCCGCCAGATGCGCAACTTCGTGGCGACGCTGATGCTGTCCCAGGGCGTGCCGATGCTCAGCCACGGCGACGAGTTCGCCCGCACCCAGCGCGGCAACAACAACGCCTACTGCCAGGACAACGAGCTGGCGTGGGTGCAGTGGCCGGAGGACGGCGAGGTGTTCGGCGATCTGCTGGCCTTCACGCGCGCGATGGTGTGGCTGCGCCGGGACCATCCGGTCTTCCGCCGCCGCCGCTTCTTCCACGGACGGCCCGTGGAGGGCACCCACGACGACCTGTCGGACATCGCCTGGTTCACCCCGGAGGGCGAGGAGATGACCCAGCGGGACTGGGACCGGGCGAAGGCGTCGGCCATCTCGGTCTTCCTCAACGGCAACGCGATCTCCGAGCCAGGGCCGCGCGGGGAGCGCATCAGCGACGACTCGTTCCTGCTGATGTTCAACGCCTCGCACAAGGCGCTGGACTTCGTGGTGCCGGTCAACCACGGCCGCCAGTGGGAGGTCGTCATCGACACCGCGCGCGCGGAGGGGCAGCCGCAGGGCTCCGGCCCGAAGGTGCAGGCCGGGGACCGGCTGAAGCTGGTGGACCGGAGCATGACGGTGTTGCAGCGGCCGGTCTAGCCGCGGCTGGACACGCGCGCCCGGTCGGCGCTCTCCGTGCCCCGGGCGTACGACGTCGGCCGCGCCGTCAGCGCGAGCGCGCAGGCGAGCGCGGCCGCGGGGCCGTACGCCTCGGCGAGGCGGCCGGTGCCGGCGACGGCCAGGGCCCGGCCGCCGACCAGGGCGCTGGTCGCGCACGCCGTCTCCGCGAGTCGGCCGGGCCGAGGACGAACGAGATCTCGTCGAGGGTGCTCTCGAAGGACAGGGCGGTCGCCACCGTGCTGTCGCGGGCCTGCGCGCCGTGGGCCGGCGCCACCAGGCGGGCGCGGCCCAGTGGGCCGATCAGCGGTACGGTCGCGCCGGTCGCCGCGCCCAGGAGGGCCAGGGCGGGCGTGGGCGCCTGGTGAGCGCGAGGGCGCCGCCGGTGAGCCCCGCGGCGGTCAGGGAGCCGCTGGTGCGGGCGACGAGCAGCACACTGCCGAACTGGACCGTGGCCGTCGGCAGCCGAGCCAGGAAGGACAGCACCGGCAGCAGGGGGCCGGTCAGACCGATGACCTTCCGGTAGGTGCGCGCCATGGTCGTCATCGCTCGAAGTCAGCCACGCGCGCGTGGGGACATGCAGAGGGCGATGACACGAAAGGCGGCGGGGCGGGTACGTAGGTTTGCATGACACCTGCGCGACCCGACCCGGCGGTGCCGACGGCCACCTACCGGCTTCAGCTCCAGCCCGAGTTCCCCTTCGACGCCGCCGCGGCGGCCGTACCGTACCTCGCCTCGCTCGGCGTCTCGCACCTGCACCTGTCCCCCGTCCTGGAGGCCGTCCCAGGCTCCCCGCACGGCTACGACGTCGTCGACCACGCGCGCGTGCGTGGCGAACTGGGCGGCGAGGAGGGCCTGCGCGCGCTCGCGCGGACCGCGCGGGAGCACGGTCTGGGCCTGGTGGTGGACATCGTGCCGAACCACATGGCGATGGCCCCGCGCCACAACCGGGCACTGTGGGAGGTGCTGCGGGAGGGCCCGAAGTCGCCGTACGCGCGCTGGTTCGACGTCGACTGGGAGGCGCAGGGCGGGCAGATCCTGCTGCCGGTGCTCGGGGGGCCGCTCGGCGGCGAGCTGGAGCGGCTGGTGGTCGACGGGGACGTCCTGCGCTACTACGACCACGCCTTCCCGCTCCGCGAGGGCACCCGGGACCTGCCGCTGCCGCAGCTGCTCGACGCCCAGTGGTACCGGCTCGCGTGGTGGCGGCTGGCCCGTACCGAGCTCAACTACCGGCGGTTCTTCAGCATCTCGGAGCTGATCGGGGTGCGGGTGGAGGACCCGGAGGTGTTCGAGGCCACCCACGGCAAGATCCTCCAGCTGCTCCACGAGGGGGTGGTCGACGGGCTGCGGATCGACCATCCCGACGGGCTCGCCGACCCGGACGCCTATCTGCTGCGGCTGCACGAGGCGACCGGCGGGCGCTGGACGGTCGTGGAGAAGATCCTCGCGGACGGTGAGCCGCTCCCCGCCTCCTGGCCGGTCGCGGGGACCACCGGCTATGACGCGCTGCGGCACGTGGACGGGGTGTTCACGGACCCGGCGGGGTTCGGGGAACTCCTCGGGCAGTACCGGCGGTTCGCGGCCCCGCAGACGGACCGGGGCGGGCACTGGGACGCGACGGTGCGGCGGGCGGCGTACAAGGTGCTCACGCACGAGCTGGCGGCCGAGACCGAGCGGCTGACCCGGGTGGCGGTCCGGCTGTGCGCCACGTCCCCGGAGCCCGCGCTGCGCGACCGGGCGCCGTGGGCGCTGCGCACCGCCCTCCAGGAGCTGCTGGTGCGGATGGAGGTCTACCGGCCGTACAGTTCGACCGACGCCGCAGCGGTCGTGACCGAGGAGGCCGCCGAGGAGGCGCGGCAGGCGTTCGTCGTGCCGGAGGAGGCGGGCGCGGTCGACGTCGTCCGCGACCTGGTGCTTGGGCGGGCGGGCGACGGGCCGGAGCACCTGGAGTTCCGGGCGCGGTTCGCGCAGACCTCGTCGGCGTTGCGGGCCAAGTCCGTGGAGGACACGGCGTTCTACCGCTATGTGCCGCTGCTGTCGGCGACGGAGGTGGGCGGGAATCCCGGCAGCCCTGCGGTGTCCCCGGAGGACTTCCACGCCTACTGCGCGCGCGTGCAGCGCGACTGGCCGGCCACCGGGACGGTCGTGTCGACGCACGACACCAAGCGCAGCGCGGACGTGCGGGCCGCGCTCGCCGTGCTCACCGAGTGCCCGCAGCGCTGGGCCGACGTCCTGGCCGAGGTGACGCGCACCGGCGACGGCGTCCCCGACGCCCAGCTGGCGTGGGCGGCCTGGCAGACCGTGTTCGGGCTCGGCCCGGCGAGCGCGGAACGGGTGCAGGGGGCGCTCCTGAAGCATGTGCGCGAGGCCGGGCTCTACACCAGCTGGACGGAGCAGGAACCGCCGTACGAGGAGGCGGTGGCGGCGTTCGTCGCGGCGGGGCCGTGCGGGGTGCCGGGCGAGCACGTGGCGGCCTTCCGGAGCGCCCTGGAGCCGTCGGTGCGGGCGAACCTGCTCGGCACGGCGCTGGTCCATCTGACGATGCCCGGGGTGCCGGACGTCTACCAGGGCACGGAGGCCGAGTACCGGGCGCTGGTGGACCCGGACAACCGGCGGCCGGTGCGGTTCCCGCCGGAGGAGCCCGGCGAGAAGGGCGCGTTGACGGCGGCGGCGCTGCGGCTGCGCGCCCGGCGGCCCGCCGCCTTCGGCGACTCGGCGTCGTACGCGCCGCTCGCCGCCGAGGGGCCTGCGGCGGCCCACTGTCTGGCGTTCGCCCGCTCCGGGGAGGTCGTCACCGCCGTCACCCGGCTGTCGCTGCGGCTGGCGGAGGCGGGCGGCTGGGGCGAGACCCGGCTGCCGCTGCCGCCGGGGCGGTGGGCCGACGTGCTGGCCCCGGACCGGGAGTTCACGGGACACGCGCGCGTGGCGGACCTTTTCGAGGGGCTGCCGGTGGCGCTGCTGGAGAGGGTCGAGTAGCTGCGGCAGGGATCGCGCCGCGGGTCGGGGAGCCGCGGCAGGGAGCGCGCGCCGCGGATGCCCGGCGGATGTCGGGAACGCCCGCTCAGCGTGCGCGCCTTTGCCGTGCGCCGCTGCCCCAGCCCGGCGACCGGCTCGCACCGCGCGCGCTCCCGGGGCCCGTGCCGGTCGGCCGGCGCGTGGTGGCCGGCGCCGGCACCGTACTCGCGCCCGGGTCCACGGCCCCGCACCCGTACTCGCGCCCGGGTCGACAGCCCCGAACCCGCACTCGCGCCCGGGTCGACTGCCGCCGTACCCGTGCTCGACGACGCCTCACGCGCGCGTACCCGCGCACCCTGCCGAGCGCCGGTGCCCGCGACCGCGGAACGGCCGGGCCCGGCACTCCCGCTGGCACCAACGGTCCTTCCTGCTGGCGGTAAATGCATCTGGGCGCCCCCTGGAGCCTCCCCCGGTGCGTTCTTGACAGTGCACGGAGAGCGTGGGGTACTGCGGATTGCGAAGCCGGGCGGATGTGTCGGGGGTGAGTCTCCTGCCGGAGCTGCGCTACCCCACAGTGACCGAAGTCGTCGCGTCGGCGAGGGCGTTGGCGGCTCATCGGCCCGCTCTGTGCACCCTGCGGCAGATCGGCCGGTCACGGGCGGGCAGACCCCTGATGCTGCTGTCCGTGGGCCATGCGGAACGTGCCGTGCTCGTCGTTGCCGGCGCCCACGCCAACGAGCCGACCGGCGGTGCCACGCTTCTCGACGTCGCCGAACGGGTCGTACGGGAGCGGGAGTTGCGGGCGGACACGTCCTGGCACTTCCTGCTGTGCGCGGACCCGGACGGGGCTTCCCTGCATGTGACCCCGGCGCCGCGCAGCCTGTTCGACTACCACCGGGGCTTCTTCCGGCCCGCGGGCCACGAGCAGCCGGAGTGGTCGCCGTCGGTGCTGCCACCCGACCGGCTGCCGCCCGAGACCCGCGCCCTGACCGGCGTCATCGACGAGCTGCGCCCCTACCTCCAGGTGACGCTGCACGGCACCGACCTGGGCGGCAGCTGGGTGCAGCTGACGAAGGACATACCGGGGCTCGCCGAGCCGTTCGCCAAGTCCGCGGCGGAGCTCAACATCCCGGTGGAGACCGGCGCTTCGGACGCCGCGGGCTGGCCGGCGTCCGGGCCGGGCGTGCATGTGATGCCCTCGCCGGGCGCCGGGGCGGCGTACCCGAGCATGCCGGACGACGCGCGCAGCAGCACCTGGTACCACGCGCACCGGTACGGCGGGCTGACCGCGATCGTCGAGGTGCCGATGTGGGCGAGCGACCTGGTCGACGATCCGGTGCCGCATCCGGCGCCCGCGGTAGCGCTGCGCCGGCTGGCGGAGCGGCTGCTGCTGGACACGCGCCGGGTCGAGCGGGTGCTGACCGACGCACTGCCGCGGCTGCCCGGCGTCGAGGGGCCACTGCTGCGGGCCGCCAAGTGGGGGCTCGACCTGGTCCCGGGACTGGCGGCCGACTGGACGCACACGGCCCCGGCCGACAACACGCGCGCGTACGTGGGCAGCGTGGACGCGTTCGCGCGTCGGCTGCCGCTGCGGGCGGCGGCGATGCTGCTGAGGGTCCTGACCGAGCACGACGACCCTGCGGCCCCGCGCCTGGAGCGGCTGGTCGCGACCTGGAGCGAGGCGTTCGCGGTGCGGTTCAGGGCCCGCTGGGTGCCGTTGGAGCACCAGGTGGAGCATCAGTCCCGCACGGTGGTGGCGGCGGCGCGGCACGCACGCGACCGGGCCGTGTGACCGCAGCCGCCCCACCCGCGGGAAGCTCCTACAAGATCGTCCGCCGGCTCGTCAGCTGTCGAGCGCGAACACCGATCCGGTGCGTCCGGCCATCACGCAGCCGTTGGAGAAGGTCTCCGTGTACTCGACGGGCCGTCCGTTCCACTCACCCCGCGCGTGTGCGGTCACAGGGGCGTAGAGCATGGGGCAGAAACCCTTCCTGGGCGGGATGGCCGCGAGGTCGCCGTCGACCGCCGCCAGTTCCGCGCAGGCCTCGGCGGCGCGGCCGTGTCCTTGGGGCGGGTCGCACAGCAGCAGGGTGCCGCGGGTGTCGCTGGAGCGGGCGTCGCCCTTGGTGACCGTGAGGTAGAGCCAGGTGCCGCTGCGGGAGTCCTGGGCCGTCGCCTGGGCGGGGGCCGTACCGGCGACGAGGAGGGCGGCCGCGGCGAGCAGCGCGCCCCGGGCCGCCTTCGATGCAGTGCGGTTCTTCATTCCCGTTGCATCGGCACGGCCGTCGGGGAACCCCAGCCCGACTCACCCGAACGAGAGCCCACGCGCGCGTGCCGCCCGGCCGCCAGTTCGAACGCGGCCTGCACCACCCGGGCCTGGTACTCCACCTGGCGGGCGAGAGGGATCCAGCGGGCTCCGCAGCCGTCGAGGTAGTCGGCGCACCACAGGTCGATGAGCCGGTCGAGTTCGGGCAGCACGCCGGCCGGGTCGGTGCCGGCGGCGGTGACGAGCTGGTGCAGCAGCCCGGCCGTGCGCAGCGCCAGGCGGCGGCCGGCGATGCGCAGGGTGGCGAGGTGGGCGGTGCTCAGGGGCGGCAGCGGGTGGCCGCCGTCGATGCCGGTGACATCGGGGTCCCAGGCGTCGGCGAGGCCGGGGCAGACCAGTAAATAGTCGTCCACCGGGGCGAGCAGCCGTTCCGCGTCCGGTACGGCGGCGACGTGCGGTCGGATCCGGGCGAGCAGCTCCTCCAGGAGGCCGGTGTCGTGCCGCAGCGTGCGGCTGACGAGGCGCAGGACGGTGTCCGCGTCGACGGGCGGGGAGTTGTCCTCGACGGTGGCCACGCCCCACATGGGCGCCTCGACGACCGCGGTCACGGTGCCGTGCCGGTAGGGGTGGAACCAGGTGGACTCGACGGCGGCCTCGGTGATGGCCGCGGCCAGGTCGCCCCGGCGCGGCGGCGGAATGCGGTAGACGGCGGCGCCGAGGCCGGGCCAGTACAGGGTGTCGTACGCGCCGAGTTCGCGCGGGATGCCGAGCCGGCCCGCGATCCCGGCGACGCGCCCGGCAAGTCCCGGCAGGTCGTGGGTGAGCTCGACGAAGCCGCCGCCGACGTCGACGCCGTGCAGCGAGCACTGCAGGAAGGGCCGCAGCTCGTCCTGGAGGTCGAGCAGGGCGCGAGTCTCCGGCAGGGTGACGGCGGCGGCGCCGTCGGGCAGCCACTCGGGCTGTTCCAGGAAGCCGGGCCGGAAGAAGTGCCGGAAGTAGCGGCCGAGCGTGTACGGGCCGTGCAGCCAGCCCTCGTTGCGGCGCAGGCCGTCGGGGTCGAGGCAGAGCAGCAGGTTCCAGGTGGCGTCGGCGGCCTCGGTGAGCGTGGGGTCGGCGAGGGCGCGCTCGGCCAGGTGCAGGACGGTGGCGCCGCCCACGGGTTCGTTGGCGTGCGGGCCGGCGACGACGAGGGCGTGCCGGCTGCCGTGGCCGACGGACAGCAGCCACATCGGGGTGCCCGCGCGGGAGGTGCCGACGGGGCGGAGCCGGGCGTCGCGGGGGTGGCGGGCGACGAGTGCGGCGGCCCGCGCGCCCAGTTCGTCGACGGACGGATAGCGGAGGAGGGGCGACAGGGCACACCTCCACGTTTGGTGCCGTCGGTTCACCTGATGTGCAAGGTGGACGTACAGTCAGTCACGACTTGCGGGGTACGTCAACACCGCCGTACGCACAGGGAGTTGGACGTGCTACAGCGAGCAAATCCCAGGCCAGAGCTAAGGTTCGACTCAGTCGAGGAGCCTCAGTTCGCGGCCAGCCGGAACCACATCCGGCCGAAGCCGATCTGGTCGCCCTCGCGCACGACGGCCGCCCCGATGACACGGCGTCCGTTCACCGTCGTGCCGTTGGTGGAGCCGAGGTCGCGCAGCACCCACAGGCCGCCCTGGCGGCTCAGTTCGGCGTGCACCCGCGAGACCGTCTCGTGGCTCAGGCGCAGGCCGTTGGCGGGGTCGCGGCCGATGCGCAGCGGGTGGCCGTTGCCGGGGTGGGGCAGCAGCAGCTTGGGCAGCCGCTCGGCCTGCCAGGCGCGCCTCAGCCGCTGGGTGAAGCCGGAGACCGCTTCGACGGAGCCGAAGACCACGCGGGAGAAGCGGCTCTCTGCGGGCAGGTCCGCGGTGAGCGCCGCCAGTTCGTCCGAGCGGCGGGCGGCGAGCGCCAGTTCCATCCGCCGGATGAACGTGTCGTGCGACAGCCGGCCCATGGCGACGCCGTCGCGGAGCACCTTCAGCGCCTTGTCGCGCTCCGCGTCGGAGAGCCGCGCGGGGTACGTGTTGAACTCGAAGGACGACGTCACGCTCGTGATTGTCGGGCAGTGAACGCCGGGTGTCCAGAAAACGCGAGAACGGCCGCCACGCGCGCGGACTGATCGCGTTTGAAGCACCATGGACGGGCTACATCACGGTGAGCAGACGAAGGGGAACCGTCCGTGCAGTTCGAGGTGTGGGCACCGCAGGCAGACCGCGTGACGCTCCAGTGCGACGGCGTCACGCGCGCGTTGGAGCGCGATCCCGACCGCGCGGGGTGGTGGCGGGGCGAGGCCGAGGCGCGGGACGGCAGCCGGTACGGCTTCGCGGTCGACGACGGCCCCGTGCTGCCGGACCCGCGCTCGCGCCGCCAGCCGGACGGCCCGGACGGGCTGAGCGCGGTCGTGGACCAGGGCCGGTACGCGTGGCGTGCGGAGTGGCCGGGGCGGCCGCTGCCGGGCGCGGTCCTGTACGAGCTGCACGTGGGCACGTACACGCGCGAGGGCACCCTGGACGCGGCGGCGGGCCGTCTGGAGCACCTGGCGGAACTGGGCGTCACACACGTGGAGTTGATGCCGCTGTGCCCCTTCCCCGGGCGGCACGGCTGGGGTTACGAGGGCGTGTCGCTGTGGGCGGTGCACGAGCCGTACGGCGGCCCCGAGGCGCTGAAGCGTTTCGTGGACCGGGCGCACGAGCTCGGTCTCGGTGTCGTCCTGGACGTCGTGCACAACCACCTGGGCCCGTCGGGCAATTACCTGCCCGCGTTCGGCCCGTACTTCACCGACACCCACCACACGCCGTGGGGCTCGGCCGTGAACCTGGACGCGCCGGGCTCCGACGAGGTGCGTGCGTATCTGGTGGGCAGTGCGCTGGCGTGGCTGCGGGACTACCGGCTCGACGGGTTGCGCCTGGACGCGGTGCACGCGCTGGCGGACACGCGCGCGTGCCACTTCCTGGAGGAGCTGTCGACGGCGGTGGACGCCCTCGCCTCCGACGTGGGCCGGCCGCTGTTCCTGATCGCCGAGTCCGACCTGAACGACCCCCGTCTGGTCACCCCGCGCGCGGAGGGCGGCCTCGGCCTGCACGCCCAGTGGAACGACGACTTCCACCACTGTCTGCACGCCGCGCTGACAGGTGAGTCGCAGGGCTACTACGCCGACTTCGGCAAGGCACCCTTCGCGGCCCTCGCCAAGACCCTCGGCGGCGGGTACTTCCACGACGGCACGTACTCCACCTTCCGGGGCCGGCACCACGGCCGCCCGCTGGACCGCGCGCGGGTGGCCGCGCACCGGCTGCTCGGCTACAGCCAGACCCACGACCAGGTGGGCAACCGCGCCCAGGGCGACCGCCTCTCGGCCTCCCTCTCCCCCGGCCTGCTGGCCTGCGCCGCGACGCTGACGCTCACCGCGCCTTTCACACCGATGCTGTTCATGGGCGAGGAGTGGGCGGCGGGCACGCCCTGGCAGTTCTTCACCGACCACACCGACCCGGAGCTCGCGGAGGCCGTACGGCGGGGCAGGCGACGGGAGTTCGCGGCGCACGGCTGGGCGGAGGAGGACGTGCCCGACCCGCAGGACCCGGCGACGCGGGACCGCTCCTGCCTGGACTGGTCCGAGCCGGAGCACGAGCCCCACGCGCGCGTGCTCGCCTGGTACCGGCAGCTCATCGCCCTGCGCCACGAACAGGCCGACCTCACCGACCCGGACCTCGCCGACACCAAGGTGGCCTTCGACGAGGGGCGGCGCTGGCTGGCCTTCCGGCGCGGGGACGTACGGGTGGCGGTGAATCTGGCCAAGGAGACCGCCGCGATCCCGCTGGGGCCCCGTCAGGCGCGGGTGCTGGCCGCGTGGGAGCCGGTGGCGGCACCGGGCGCGGACGGCGTGCTGGAAGTGCCCGGGGAGTCGTGCGTGGTGCTGCTCCAGGAGTGACCGGCGAACCGGTCAGAGCTCCGACGACCTGATCAGAGCTCCTCTTCTCCGCCCTCGTCCCGCAGCTCCGTCACCCGTTCCAGCAGGATCGCCTCCCAGGCATGGCGGAGCTGGACACGCAGTTCCGGCAGAGGGGTGGCGTCGCGGCCCTGGAGGCGGGCGGCGAGGCGGACGACGGCGTCGCAGCGGGCGAGCCACAGGCCGCGCAGGCAGGGGCGGGCGCCGTAGCCGGCGAGGGTGGCGGCGCGGACGGCGGCGGGCGAGCCGACGGCGAGGGCGAGGCAGGCGATGTCCTCCGCGGGGTCGCCGAGGACCGCGTCGGCCCAGCCGAGCACGCCGCGCACCCGTCCGTCGGCGCTGACGACGAGGTGGTCGCCGGTGAGTCCGTGGTGGACGAGGACGGCGGTGCCGGGCTGCGCGGCGAGCTGCACGGCGGCCGCCTGGGAGAGCTGGTGGAGCCGTGCGGGGTCGAACTCGTCGGCCGTGCCGAGGAGTTCGGCGGCGTGCTCGGCGGCGCGGCGCAGTGCCTCCAGGGAGCGCGGGGCGGTGCGCGGGACGCCGAGGGTCTCGGCCTGCCGGACGGGTACCTCGCGCAGCCCGGTGAGCAGTGCGGCCAGGTCGGCCTCGCCGACGGCGGACACGTCGTGCTCGCGCGCCGAGCCGCCGGGCAGCTTGCCGTCGAGGGTGTACGTCAGCCCCGGCGCCCATTCGCCGTGGGCGACGCTGGTCGGAACGGCGACCGGGACGTGCGCGCGGACGAGGTCGCGCAGGCGCAGTTCGCGGCGCTGGCGCGCGGTGGCCTCGCGGTCGGAGGCGAGGCGCAGCACATGGCGGCCGCCGACCCACCAGACGGCGGGCTCGGCGCTCTCGGCGACCGGCCGGATCTCGGGCCCGGCCGCGTCGGAGGCGTCCTTGAGGAGGGAACGGACCAGCCGGCGGACGGTGTCCGCGGTGGGTGTCGGTGCCTGGGTCATGGTCGCGCCGCTGTCATTCGGGGTCGGGGCTCCTGAAGGCTGTTCAGTCCACGATGACCATCTCGCGGCTGGTGTCGTTGAGCCGACGGCCGCCGTCCTCGGTGACCGTGACGATGTCCTCGATGCGGACGCCGAAGCGGCCGGGCAGGTAGACGCCGGGCTCCACGGAGAAGCACATGCCGGGGACGAGGGGCTGCTCCTCGCCCTCGATCATGTAGGGCGGTTCGTGAGTGGTGACGCCGATGCCGTGGCCGGTGCGGTGGATGAAGTACTCGCCGTAGCCGGCGTCTGCGATGACCTTGCGGGCGGCGCGGTCGACCTCCTGGCAGGCGACGCCGGGCCGTACGGCCCGGAAGCCGGCCTCCTGGGCCTCACGGACCAGGTCGTGCACGCGGCGTTCCTCCTCGGTGGGTTCGCCGACGTGGACGGTGCGGGAGGTGTCGGAGCCGTAGCCGTCCTTGAGGCCGCCGAAGTCGAGGACGACCATGTCGCCGTGTTCGATGACGCGCTCGCCGACCTCGTGGTGCGGGTTGGCGCCGTTGGGGCCCGAGGCGACGATGGTGAAGTCGACCTGGGAGTGCCCGAACCGGCGCAGCAGGTCGGCGAGGTCGGCACCGACCTCGGACTCGCGGCGGCCGCCGAAGGGAACCTTCCGGATCTCCTCGAACGTTGCGTCGGCAGCCGCGCCCGCGGCTGCCAGGAGCTCCAGTTCGGCCGCGTCCTTGACGGCCCGGAGCATCGGCAGCGCGTCGGTGAGGGCGGCGTACGAGGTGTTCGGCAGCGTCTTCTGCAGGCCCAGCAGGTGCATGGCCCAGGCGTTGTCGCTGATGCCGAACCGGCCGCCGGAGTCCAGGAGGGCGGCGGTGGCGGCGTAGGGGTCCTTGCCGTCGGTCCAGTCGCGCAGGGTCAGCGCGGGCGTGCCCGCCGCGTGGGCGGCGTCGGGGGCCTCCAGGGTGGGGACCACGAGGACGGGGTCCTGGCCGGGGGCGAGCACCAGCAGGGTGAGCCGTTCGGTGATCGCGGTGGGGGTGTAGCCGGTGAGCCAGACCAGGTCGGGGCCGGGGGCCACGAGCAGTCCGGCGAGTCCGGCGTCGGCGGCCGCCCGGGCGGCGCGCTCCATGCGGGCCCGGTAGTCGTCGGCGGTGAAGGGCGCGGTCTTGCTGCCGGTCATCCGGGCCTCCCTGGGCGGACAGTGGGACAACGGGGGCTACGGGCAGCATCCTGCCCGGTGGACGGGGGCGGCGCGAGCCGGTTCGCGGTCCCCGCCGGGGCGTTCCGCCCCCCGGCGTCAGTTCTCCAGCGCCAGCCGGACGCCGAGCAGGAGCAGGACACCGCCGGAGACCTGCTCCAGACGCCGGCGCACCCCCGCGCGAGACAGGACGGCGCGCATCCGGCCGACGAACCACACGTAGAGCCCGTAGTAGCCGACCTCGTAGACGGCCCAGAGCGCCGCGAGGCCCACCATCGTCGGCAGGTGCGGGGCGCCGGCGGGCACGAACTGCGGCAGGAAGGACATGGCGAACACGGCCGCCTTGGGGTTGGCGAGGTTGAGCAGCAGCCCGCCGCGGTAGGCGGCCCAGCCGCTCTTCCCGCCGCCCGTCCAACCGTCCACGGCCTCCTCGGCCCCGTCCGTGCGGCTGCGGCGGGCCTGGCGCAGCGCCTGGACGCCGAAGGCCACCAGCACCACCGCGCCGACGACGCGCATCACGTCGTACGCCACCTCGGAGGCCGTGAGGAGCGCGGTCAGGCCGAATGCGGCGACCAGGCCCCAGAGGAAGACGCCGGTCTCGTTGCCGAGCACCGTCAGGAAGCCGGACCGCCGGCTGTGCAGCGACTGCTTGATGATCAGGACGGTGCTCGGTCCGGGTGAGGCCGCGACGAGGGTGCAGGCCCCGAGGAAGGCGATGAGGGTGCTGAGCATGGGCTCATCGTGGCGCGGGCGGGGGCAGGGGACCAGCCTTTTTCCCGGCTTAACGGTTATGGATTGCCCAAGCATTAGAGCTAATGCTTGAATCGACTCACACCATTAACCCATCAGGGGAGGCGTACGACCGTGCTCGTGCTCGCGCACATCAGCGATCTGCATCTGGACGGAAGCGAACGAGCCACCACGCGCGCGAGGCGCGTCCGTGACCACCTGTGGGGGCTGCCCGGGGCGGTGGACGCGCTGCTGGTGACGGGGGACATCGCGGACCACGGCGCGGAGGCGGAGTACGAGGAGGCCGCGCGCCTGCTGAGCGACGCGCCGTTCCCCGTGCTGACCTGCCCGGGCAACCACGACAGCCGCGCCCCCTACCGCAAGGCGCTGCTCGGAGAGCCCGCGTCCGACGGGCCGGTCAACAGCGTGCGGGTCTTCGACGACGCGGCGGTGCTGATGTGCGACTCCAGCATTCCGGGCGCCGACGAAGGAGCCCTGGACGACGAGACGTACGACTGGATCGAGGCCACGCTCGACGAACTCGGGGGCAGGCGGCGTGCGTTGCTCGCCTTCCATCATCCGCCGGTGGCGCTGCACCACCCGCTGCCGGACCGCTACCAACTGGCACGCCCTGACCGGCTGGCCGCGCTGCTCGACCGCCGCCCCGAGATCGCGGGCCTGATCACGGGGCACGCCCACACTCCGGCGGCGAGCGTCTTCGCCGGGCGGCCGCTGATGGTCGGGCCGGGGGTGACCTGGACGCTGCGGCTGCCCTGGGAGGGCGACCAGGTGGCGGACCGGGACGCGCCCGTGGGGTTGGCGTTCCATGTCCTGGACGACGCCGGACGGCTCACCAGCCACTTCCGCGTGGTCACGTGACGATGCCGGGAACGGCGGTCAACTGCTGGTAGCCGCCGCTCCGGTGACGTACCGTCAAGGTGACCTCCTTGCCGGGGCGCACGGTGGCGACGGCGCGCGCGAGGTCGGCTGCCGAGTCGACGCGCTTCTTGCCGACCTGGAGGAGTACGTCGCCCCGCACCAGGCCGGCCGTGTAGCCGGGGCCCGGCACATGGACGCCGACCAAGAGCGCGCCCGCCTTCTCGGCGTCCACCGCCTCCACTCCGAGGGTCGCGGCGATGCCGGTCGCGGCGGGCGGGGTGGACGACGGGGACGGCGGCTTGGGCGACGAAGGAGCCCGGTAGGGCGGGGCGGCCGGGCCCGGGGCGGCCGCCCCGCCCAACTCCCTTTGCATCTCGGCGAGTTTACTCATGCCGATCACGGTTGCGCCGACGGTGCCGAGGCCGACGCCGGTGAGCACCAGTACCGTCCCGACGGACAGCGCGAACAGCACGGTCCGCAGCCGCCGGCCCCGCCTGCGGGCAGCGTGCGGGCGCCTGGCGGGGCCGGGCCCGGTGCCGCCGCCGGGCTCCTGGCCGGGCATCGGCTTGGGGCGCAACGCGGTCTGTTCCATGGCTTGCCTCCGGCGGACGCGGGTCGCCTCCGGCGGATACGGAGCGGTCCCGGCTGGTGCTCTACCCGTCGCACCGACGCCCGACGAGCCACGAACGAGTGAGACTGACCAGCGGTCAGCGGAGGGAAGCCATAGGCATCGCGGCCTTTCGCGGTACGAGGTCCGCTCACCCCGTGAGCACGTCCACCAGCCGCGCCGCCGCTCCCCGCGGTGCTCCCGTGTGCACCAGTTCCGTCCGGTGCACGACCCGGGGTTCGGTGACCGGCACGGCGGCCGTGCCCGCCACCCCCGTGGCCATCGAGCGGGGCAGCAGCGTCAGGCCCCGCCCGGCCGCCGCCAGGGACGTGAGGGTGTGGAGGTCTGTGCCGTCGTAGCGGAGGGCGGTGCGGAAGCCGTGGCCGCCGTTCGCCGCGCGGAGGTGGGCGAGCGGCAGACCGGCGTCGGGGGCGTCCAGCCAGCGGGCGTCGGCCAGGTCGCCGAGGCGCAGTCCGGGACGCCGGGCCAGGGGATGACCGGCCGGCAGGAGGACGCACACGGGTTCCTCGCCCGTGCCGCGCGTGGTCAGCGGCGCCACGTCGGGCAGCCGCAGCGGGTCGCTGGGCGCGGCCAGACCGTCGACCAGGCCCAGGTCGGCGGTGCCGGTGGCGACGGCCGCGGGGATCGCGTCGCGGGGCAGGACCCGCAGGGTCACCCCGGCCGCCGGGAGCGCGGCGAGGACGCGGGCGGCGAGCGCGGTGGGGGCGGCGGCGAGGGTCAGTCCGTGCTCGGGCGCGGACGCCATCCGTACGACGTCCGCGCGGGCCGCGTCCAGGCGCAGCAGGAGCGGGCCCGCGTGTTCGAGGAGCCGCTCGCCGGCCGCCGTGGGCGCGACCGGGCGGCGGGTCAGCAGCGGTGCGCCCAGGTCCAGTTCGAGGGCCTGGATGTGCTGGGAGACCGCCGACTGGGTGTACCCCAGCTCCCGCGCGGCCTCGGAGAACGAGGCGAGCCGGGCGACGGTGACGTAGGTGCGCAGGAGGTGCGGGTCCATGCCCACAGCCTCTCATCAGCATCGCTTATCGAGCATGCAGAAATCATCGTTGGACGCGATCCGGCGCTCCCGCCCAGGATGAGGGCATGACCGATTCCGCAGCCCGTATCGCCCTGGTCGGCGACCGCTCCCCCAACGTCGTCTCCCACACCCGCATCCCGCTCCTCCTCGACGCCCTCGCCGAACGCGACCGGCTCGTCCTCGACGCCTACTGGATCCCGTCCGAGGACGCCGGGGCGGAGGGCGCCGTCAGCGGCTTCGACGCGGTGTGGGTGCTGCCGGGCAGTCCGTACCGCAGCGAGGAGGGGGTGCTCGCGGCGATCCGCACCGCGCGCGTGGAGGGCATCCCGTTCCTCGGCACCTGTGCCGGGCTCCAGCACGCGCTCCTTGAGTACGCCCGCAACGTGTGCGGCCTCACGCGCGTGGCGCACGCCGAGACCGACCCCGACGCCGAGGACCTCATCATCGAGCCGCTGGCCTGTTCGCTCGTCGGCCACGAGGCCGTGGTCGTCGTCGAACCCGGTTCGCTCGCCCAGTCGGTCATCGGCTCGGAGCGCACCGTCGAGCGCTACTTCTGCGCCTACGGCCCGTCCCGCCACCTCGACACCCTGCGCGCGCACGGCATGCGCTTCTCCGGGTACGACGAGGACGGCCATGTCCGGATCGCCGAACTGCCGGGCCACCCGTTCTTCCTGGCCTCCCTCTTCCAGCCGGAGCTGTCCGGTGACGGCTCGCGCCCGCACCCGATGGCCCGGGCGCTGGCACGAGCCGCGGTGGCCCACGCGGGCCTGAGGGAGGCCCAGCCCGCCGGGTGACCTCCGCGATGGCCTCCGGAGATCTCAGCTGACGAGCGGCAGCGGCCGTTCCGGTGACCGGTCCGGAAGGAAGCCGTGGGCGCGCCGGGCCAGGAAGTCGGGCTTGTAGCGGTCGACCGTCCGATGCCAGTGCAGGATGCCCGCCATCCAGTGCTGGAGGTCGAGGACGTAGTTCCGCATGACTTCGCGGCTCTCGTCGGACAGGGCGAAGTCGTCGTACACGACGGGCAGTTCACGGGCGGCGACATGCTGGAACTGCCGCATGCGCTGGGTCGTCAGGTCGTGCACGACGCCGAGGGCGGTCGGGTAGTCGATGCCGAAGAAGTTCTGCACGACGAGGATCGCGTTGTGGATCTCGCCCTCGTACTCGATCTCCTTCTGGTACGAGAAGATGTCGTTCAGCAGGCACGCGTAGTCGACGGCGGCGTTCTCCAGCGAGCGGACGGGCCCGCTGCGGTAGACCTCCGGCGGGACGGCCGGGCCGTGGCCCGTCCGGCACAGGCTCAGGGTGAGGTCGGAGCCGAAGGTGGCGCGGCGCATCTCCAGGTAGTCGATCGGGTCGGGGATGCGGTTCTGGATGCTGTTGGACAGCTCCCAGACCCAGCTCTCGGTCATCACGTTCACGGAGTCCTTCAGGGAGCGCCGCGCGTCCGGGGTCATCCCGGCCGTGGTGCGGGTCCACAGGTCGATGAGACCGCGTTCCATGCCGTTGAGCGGGACGGGCACCTCCTCGCCGTCGACGGGCATGCAGTCCGCCAGGCGCCGGGTGGTCAGCCGGGCTGCGGCCAGGTCGCGGCGGCGGCCGAAGACGAGCGGGTAGTAGTCGTCGCCGTACGTCCCCCAGGCCAGCCAGTGCGCGCTGAGGTCGAGGGCCTCGGGGGTCGCGTCCGGGTCCAGGCCCGCCGAGCACAGGGCGAGGTCGGCGGAGGCGAGCCGGTCCTCGTCCCAGACGCCCTCCTGGAGCATGCCCATACGGTGCATCCAGGCGGTGAGGCGCGGGCGGGCGGCGTCCAGATGCGGGCTGAGCTCGACCTGGAAGGGCATGTGGAAGTCGGGCAGCAGGGACGGGCCGACCTTCTGGTACGGCACGTGCGTGTGGGCGCGCAGGCGTTCCGCGGCGGCCGCGGCGAGCAGGGCGGCGACATCGGCGGCGGAGGTCCCGGCACCGGTGAGGCCGTGCCACGGCGCGGCGGAGCGGGCGCCCTTGTTCATGTAGCGGCTGGAGCGCAGATGCCATTCGTGGCCGCCGGACTGCCAGTCCTGGAGTCCCTTGGCGTAGGCGGCGACCGCCGCGACCTCGGGCGAGGTGAGACCTTTCTCCATGGCGAGGGCGGGCACCTCGGTCAGGGCGGTGTGCTCGAACTGGTGGAGGCGGGAGGTGAGGACGTCGTTGACGAGGTCGGCGGCCTCCTGCGTCGTACAGCCGAAGAAGGTCTCCAGGACCAGGACCCCGTTGCTGTTCTCGCCCTCGTCCTCGACCTCGCGCTGGTAGGAGAACAGGTCGTTGCGCAGGTGCACGGCGTCGGAGAACGTCTCCATGAGGACCCTCAGCGGCCTCGACCCCGCGACGGAATCGGGGACTTCGGCGGTCGCGTACTCCACTAACCCCGCCGACCAGGGGGCGCCGCCCACCTTGCGGCGCATCTCGATGTACTCGACGGGGTTGGCGATCCGGCCCTCGTTGATGTTGGACAGCTCCCACAGGGACTCGTTGAGCAGATGCTCGGTGGCCACGGCGAAGCGGCGCCGCCAGTCGGCCGACATGGCGGGCACGGTCCGCGTCCACAGGTCGGCGAGGCCCGCCTCGACGGGGTTCTGCGGCTCGGGCATCGGGGTGCCCGGGTCCATCGGCATGAACAGCGGCAGCCGGTCCAGGTGGGCCTTGCCGGCGGCGCGGTCCTGGGTGCGTTTGAACATGTCCAGGAAGTGGTCGTCGAAGAAGAAGACCCACACGTACCAGTCGGTGATCAGGGAGAGGGCGGGGCCGTCGCAGTCGGGGTGGGTGTAGGCGCAGAGCAGGCCGTAGTCGTGCGCGTCGAGGTCGGACTGCTCCCAGATCCCGGACCCTTCCAGCATGCCCATCTCGCGCGCCCACGCCGTCGAGTGGGCGCGGGCCTCGTCTAGGTGCGGGTTCAGCCGCGCGGGATACGGCATGTAGAAGTGCGGGAGTTCGAAGGGCTGCTGCGTCATGGCCGAGGCACTACCCGCGCCTTTCGGGGGACATCCGCAGCGCGGCAGGCGATCACACCATCGCGTGAATCGGGGCCGAACTCGAGAGTTCTCGGGTGCATTTGTGGCGTTCATGGGTGGGTCAGCCGCCGCGTACCGCCCGTCCGACCTCTGCCCTGAGAGCCACGAACTCCGGCAGTCCGCGGGTGGCGATCTGGTCCCGTCTGCCCGGCAGTTCGACCGGCAGGTCGAGGACGACGCGGGAGCCGGGGCCCGGGGACAGGACGACGACGCGGTCGCCGACGTAGACGCTCTCGTCGATGTCGTGGGTGACGAACACGATGGTCGTGCCGTCGGTGCGGTGGACCTCCAGGAGAAGGTCCTCCAGGTCCTCACGGGTCTGGGCGTCCAGGGAGCCGAACGGCTCGTCCATGAGCAGCAGGGAGGGGCGGCAGACCAGGGCGCGGGCGATGGCGACGCGCTGCTGCATGCCGCCGGAGAGCTGCCAGGGGTGGCGGCGGGCGGCGCCGTCGAGGCCTACGCGCTCCAGGATGCGCTCCGCCTCGGTGCGGCGCTCGGCGCGGCCGAGGCCCTGGCGGCGCAGCGGGAGGGCGACGTTGTCGCGGACCGTGAGCCAGGGGTACAGGGAGCGGCCGTAGTCCTGGAAGACCACCGCGAGCCGGTCGGGTACGCCGGTGACGGGCGTGCCGTCGACGGTGACCTCGCCCTCACGGGCGGGCAGCAGGCCGGCGACGGTGCGCAGCAGGGTGGACTTGCCGCAGCCTGAGGGGCCGACCACGCACAGGAGTTGGCCGTCGGGGACGGTGAGGCTGAGGTCGCGCAGGACCGGGTGGTCGCCGTAGTACTGGCCGACTGCGTCGAGGCGGAGCATGCGGTCGTGTCACCTGGCCCGGGGTCGTGGGATGGCTACGTGCGAGTGCGGGTGTGAGTGCGGGTACGGGTCATGCGGTCGCCCTGCCCCTGCCGACGAGGCGCTTCTCCACCGCCAGGAGGCCGGTGTTGAGCAGGTGGCCGAGGGCGCCGAGCAGGACGAGGGCCGCCCATACGGTGAGCAGGTCGGAGCGGGTCTGGGCGTCGGTGAGGGTGAAGCCGATGCCGTTGGCGGTGCCGGGGAGCAGTTCCGAGAACACCATGAGAATGAGGGAGAGGGAGAGGCTCAGCCGCAGGCCTGCGAAGATGCGGGGCAGGGCGGACGGGAGGACGAGGAACCGGAGTCGTTCGACGGGGCCCAGGCGGAGCACGGCGGCGACGTCGAGACGCAGTGGGTCGGTGTTGCGGGCGCCCTCCGCGGTGTTGATCAGCACCGGCCAGACGGCACTGAAGACGATCGACGCGATCTGCATGGGCGTGCCGAAGTCGAAGACCACGACGAACACCGGGACCAAGGCGGGCGGGGGCACGGCCCGCGCGAACTGGAGGACGGGGTTGCAGAGGGCGTACGCGCGCCGCGAGCGGCCGACCGCGACGCCGAGCGCGATCCCGGCGACGGCGGCGAGCGCGAACCCGGCGGCCATCCGCCCGAGGCTGGGCAGGATGTCGGCGACGGCGGCCTCCGTGAGGAACACATGCCGGACGGGGCCCGAGAACCACAGGTCGTACATGTGGCGGGCGATGCGCCCGGGTGGCGGGAAATAGACGCTGCCGTGCACCCGGGCGGCAAGCTCCCACGCGGCCACGGCAAGGCCGAGGACGACCCAGCGCAGGAGGGCGTGCGGGAGGCCGGCGGGGAGGCGGGGGCGGAGGCGCGTGGACTGGCGGATCGGGGGTGGCGCGGGGGTCGGGTCGGGGCGGGCGGAGGGGGTGGGGCGTCCGGTGGCCGACGTCTCGGACTCGGCCCCGCCCCGGCCCGCCTCCCCGACCCCGCTCACGCCCTCACCCCGACCCCCCGCTCCCCCACCGTCCACGGGAACAGCCGCCGTTCGCCCCAGACCAGTGCCCCGTTGATGACCAGCCCCAGCATCCCCGCCCACACCACGCCCGCGAGGACGTCCCGGGTGCCGTCCGTGGCCAGGCCGGACTGGGCGATGAAGATGCCGAGACCCTCGCCGAAGCCGGAGAGGATCTCGGTGGCGACGGCCAGGATGAGGGCGACGGCCGCCGAGATGCGGATGCCGGCGGCGATGAACGGCGCGGTGCCGGGGAGTTCGACGCGGAGGAGCACCGCGAGGCGGCCGAAGCCGAAGGCGCGCAGGGTGTCCTTGGCGAGGGGGTCGGTCTCGCCGAGGCCGTAGACGGTGTTGAAGAGGATCGGCCACACGGAGGCGTACGTGACGAGCGCGACCTTCGTCTCGGTGCCCGAGCCGAGCAGCAGGGAGACCAGCGGGATCAACGCCACGGACGGCAGAGGCCGCAGGAACTCCACGATCGCGCGGACGGCGGCGTCGACGACCGGCACGCTGCCCAGCAGCAGGCCGAGCGGGACCGCGAGGGCGACGGCGAGGCCGAGGCCCAGCGCCCAGGCACGCAGGGTGGCGCCGATGCCCTCCAGGAAGGCCTGGTCCCCCGCCAACTCCACTGCTCTAGCCAGGACTTCGGAGGCGGGCGGCAGATAACTGCGGCGGACGATCCCGGCCCTGCTGACCGCCTCGCACACCCCGAAGGCGAGCAGCACCCCGAGCGCCCCGAGCACCAGCTCCTGCCGCTCCTGCCGCCGCCTCACCGCACGCCCTCCAGAGACCTCTCCCTCACTTCACCAGCAACGCCGCCGGATCGATCGGCTTCGCCAGCATCCCCTGCTTCTTCATCAGGCCGGTCAGCCGGGCGATCTGGGCGGCGTCCATCGTCGGCGGGAAGACCGGCAGGTCGATCTGCTTCGCCTGCCGTGCGGTCACCCTGGTGTAGGTCGGCAGGATGTCGCGTACGGCCTCCGGGTCCTTGGCCGCGATCTCCACGGCGGCCTTGAGGGCGCGCTGGAACGCGGCGAGGGCGTCCGCGTGCCCACTCGCGTACCGCGCGGTCGTGAGGTAGCCGCTGAGCGGGATGGACTGCACCGGCGCGGACGCCCCGTCCACCAGCACCCGCGCCCCCAACTCGTCCTGGATGGAGCTGTCGTAGGGCTCGACCGCGTGCACGGCGTCGACCTGCCCCTTGTCGAGGGCGGCGCCCATCTGCGGGAAGGGGATCTGCCGGTAGTCGGGCTTTCCGGCACCGTGTTCCGCAACGATCTCGTTGAAGGTCAGCGACTGGACGTTGTTGAGGACGTTGACCGCGAGCTTGCGGCCCGTGAGGTCGGCGACGGACTTGATGTCCGAGTCCTTCGGCACCAGTACGTCCATCATGTGCGGCGCGGCCCGGATGGCCTCGGCGACGATGCGGATGTCGAGGGTGCCCTTCTCCTGGGCCTGGAAGTAGGTGACGTAGTTCGCGCTCGCGACCATGTCGATCTGCCCCTTGGACAGGGGTGGCAGCGCCTGGAGGCTCTGCTGGATCTGCTGGATGCGGACGTCCAGCCCCTCCTTCTCGAACAGGCCGCGGTCCTGGGCGATGTAGAGCATGGCGCAGTCGACCAGCGGCAGCGCGGCCACGGTGACCTTCGTCCGCCCGCCGTCCGCCGCCCCGGAGTCCTCGTCGTCGCCACAGGACGTCAGCGTCAGCGCGAGGACCGTCGCGAGCGCCACCGCCGTTCCCTTTCCCGCACTTCCCGAACACGATCGCCGTAACGCCATGCGCGCAGGATGACGCCCGACTTGGCATGATCACTACATACATGTCAGCCGAATCGGCGTTCCTGGAGAGTCACCTGAGGTGCGTCACGGCCGGACCTGGATGAGCGCGTGCGTGCCCCCGGTCCGCCAGCGCTGCCCCTCCGCCGCCACCAGGGCTGCCTCCGTGGCGGGCGTGAGACCGGTGATCACGTCGGACTTCAGGGTGCGCAGGGCCGCCACCGGGCCGGGGAAGTGGGCGGTGACGTCGGCGAAGGGTGTGGTCGGCGGCCAGCGCCGATCGCCCACCAGGCGGCGGTAGTTGAGGTCGCCCTTGAGGACGGTCAGGGTGGCGTCGGCGAGTTCGGCGCGCAGGTCGTCGGGCATGGCCTCGTACGGCAGCGGGGCGCAGGAGAAGGGGTGGGCGCGGACGGAGAGGCGGCCGTCCGCCATCGCCGCCCAGAGCTCGCGCCCGTACCCGGCGGCCGCGCCCCGGGCACGGGTCAGCCGGCGCAGGGCGTCGACCACGTCGGCGGTCGTGGCGTCGGAGACGTAGTACGGGTGGGGTTTGACGTGCAGGACCGCCCGCCGGATCCGGCCCTGGGCGAGGAGATGGGCGATGAGGAGCAGGTCGGGGACGAGTTCGCGGCCCGCGTTGTCGGCGACGAGGCACAGGGTGTCCGCTCCGTCGAGGAGCGACCGGAGGGCGGCGCTGTCGTCGGCGACCAGGGCGGGGACGGCGGCGCGGGCCTCGGCGTCCCCGTCGGACAGCCGGAAGCCGAGGTCGGCGCGGTTGCCCCACAGGGAGCCGTGCAGCAGGGCTTCGGCCTGCTCCTCGACCGGGCGGTCCGTGAGGTCGTCGAGCGCGGCCAACTCCTCGTCGGTCTCCGGGGATTCGAGCTCGGCGAGCTTGAAGGGGCGGAAGGGGTCCACGCCTTGCCAAGCGCCAGGGCCGAAGTAGCCCACGGCGTCGAGGAGTCGGCGGTAGAACCAGCTCTCCGACCACAGCCAGGGGACGTCGAACCAGGACCGCCCGGTGTACTCGTCCATCCCCCACGCCGCCCAGAGGTCACGGCCGGGGGCATCGGCGGGGAGCGGCTCGATCACACCCTTCGTGCAGTTCTCCAGGAGCGCGTCGAGGGCGCGGTGCTGGTCCGGGCCGTAGGGGAAGGCCTCCCGTACCTGCCCCACGATCGCGGGATGCCGCTCGGCGAGCACGCTGTACGGGAACGAGCCGGGCTCGTCACTGAGAAGCACGGACGGGAGAGGGAACATGCGCGCCACCGTACCGCTCCCGTCAGGGGATTCTGATCTCCCGCTCCAGCTGGGTGGCGAGGCTCAGATAGCGAGCGCGGCGGGGTACCGGCACCATGCCGCGGATCAGGAGGTGCCACATCTCGGCCAGTCGGCGCGGCTGCCGGGTGACGGGTTCCAGGGAGCGGCCGACGACCCGGGTGCCGACGAGGGAGCAGACCAGGGAGTGGGCTGCGGCTTCGATGTCGATGTCCGGGTGGAGGTCGGCTTCCTTGACGGCGCCGAGGAGTTTGCGGGTGGTGATGTCCAGCCACTCCTCGAAGGGGTGCGTGAGCGGTGGCGGCACTTCGAGTCCGCCGGTGGCCAGCCGGAGTCCGGCCCTGGGGACGGGACCGTCGACGGACAGCCGCGCGATCCCGAAGGTGGTGCGGATCAGGGCTTCGAGATGGGAAAGGCCGCGGCTGTCCATATCCGCCGCCATCCGGCGCAGGGTTCTGGACTGAAGCTCCAGAATGGCGTGAGCGAGATCCTGTTTTGCCGCGAAGTGGAAGTAGAGGGCGCCCTTGGTGACTTGGGCGTGCTCGACGATGTCGCTCAGGCTGGTCGACTCGTAACCCTGCCGGTCGAACAGGTCCGCGGCGGCCGCGATGATCGCCGCTCGGGTCTGCTCGGCGCGTAACTGCCTAGCCATCGATGGGACGCTCCTGGGGGCGAGAGAGCAGGACCCGAAAAGAACAGGCCACGCCGTTTGTTTCTTACTCCCCGTACACGATATCTCACCGTACGACGGCCATTCGAGGGCACCCCAATTCCCTTCAGTCTTCAGACCTCCCACAACTTGTTCACCGGTTGCATGTAGGACGCAATGGGTGTTTATGAAAACCGGTCGCTCAGTACACAAAAGAAGGCGGGCCGACCGATGCCCCATCCGCACCGGTCGGCCCGCCCGTTCGGCGGGGGTGGCTCAGAAAGTCAGCTTCCAGCTGTTGAGCGTGCCCGTGTCCTGGGCCGCGGTGTCCTGGACGCGCAGCTTCCAGGTGCCGTTGGCCGTCTCGCTCGAAGCGTCCACGGTGTAGGTGGTGTTGACGTTGTCCGCGGAGTCCGAGGAACTGGCGGACTTCAGGGTGTAGACCGTGCCGTCCGGGGCGACGAGGCTGATCACCAGGTCACCGCGGTAGGTGTGGGTGATGTCGACGGCGACCTTGAGGGCCGAAGGAGCGTTGCCGGTACGGCCGCTGACCGTGATGGCGGACTCGATCGCCGAGCTGTTGTCCGGGATGGCGACCGCGGAGGTGCTGGAGTACGTCGTCCCCGTCGTCGTACCGCCACCGCTGACGGCGGCCACGGTCTTCGCGGCGTCCGCGAGGCCGGCGCCGCAGCCGCCCGAGCAAGCACCGGGCAGGGCACGGGCGTTGGTCTTGATGGCCGACTCGATCTGGGCCGGGGTCAGCGAGGAGTTGGCCGACTTCAGCAGGGCGGCGAGGCCCGCGATGTGCGGGGTGGCCATGCTGGTGCCCTGGTAGTAGGCGTAGTTCTCGGTGGACGCCGTCTTGGTGCCGGAGTTCAGCGTGGACAGGATGCCGTTGGCGGTACCGGTGCTGGTCTGGCCGCCGGGGGCCGAGATGTCCACCAGGGAACCGTAGTTGGAGTACGAGGCCTTCGCGCCGGTGCGGTTGGTGGCGGCCACGGATATGACGTTGTTGCAGTTGCCCGGCGAGTGGTTCGCGACGTTGTCGTTGTCGTTGCCCGCGGCGACGGCGATCGTGGTGCCGCGGTTCACGGCCGCGGTGATGGCGCTCTGGGTGGCGGAGGTGCAGGCACCGTCGCCGCCCAGGCTCATGTTGATGACCTTGGCGACGTTGGTGTTGGCGGGCACGCCCGAGACGGTGCCGCCGGACGCCCAGGTGATGGCGTCGATGATGTCGGAGTCGTAGCCGCCGCACTTGCCGAGCACGCGCAGCGGGGAGATCTTCGCGCCGTAGGCGATGCCCGCGATGCCCTTGCTGTTGTTGGTGACCGCGGCGATGGTGCCGGCCACGTGCGTGCCGTGCCAGGAGGAGTTGGACGCCGGGATGCCGGAGCCGCACTCGTTGGCCGCGTAGTAGTCGCCCGGGTCGGCCGGGTTGCTGTCGCGTCCGTCGCCGTCCACCGAGACCGCGGTGTCGGAGATGAAGTCGTAGCCGGCGACGATGTTCGCGGCCAGGTCGGTGTGGGCGACGTAGCCGGTGTCGATGACGGCGACGGTCACACCGGAGCCGGTCGCGGTGGACCAGGCGCCGGGGACGTTCATGCCGGCCGTGGCCTCGAACAGGTCCCACTGCTTGGCGTACTCGGTGTCGTTCGGGTCGGCCTGCGGCTTGTTCAGGCGGTCCGGTACGACATAGGCGACCTGCGGGTCGGCCTTGTACTCGGCCACGACGTCGGCGACGTCCGCGCGGGAGGCGTCGGCGCCCAGGTCGACCAGGGCGGCGCCGGTGCCGAGACGGCGCTGGAAGTCGACGTCCTCGCCGGCCTGCTTGCCCTTGGCGGTGGCGTCGGCCTCGGCGGCCTTGTTCGACTTCGCCTCGGTGGCGCCGGACTTGTAGCCGACGATGAGCCGCTCGGCGGTGACGCCGGGGGCGGCCTCGGTCTGGGCGGTGGGCACGGCGGCTGCCTTCGGGGCGGCGGCCTCCTGGGCCGTGGCCACCGTGGCGGTGGCCGCCGTGAACAGCGCGGCCGAGACCGCGGCGACGGAGATCAACTTCCGTCGGGGGGAGGGGGAGGTACGCAAGGACTTTGCCTTTCGGGGCCGAACTCCGGGCAGCGCGGAGCAGCGGTGGGATCGCTTCGTCGGTGAAGCGGCGGGGGGTTGGTCGAAAAGCGGCGTGAGACCGGCCGAGCGCCAGCGGACCAGGGAGGGGGTTACCTATGGGTCAGCTGTGGCCTGAACGATAGGCAAAGCGCTGGTCATGTGAATACAGGGGAAACCCTCGATCCGGCCGGAAACCCACCCTCGCCGTCCGGAAGTCGGGGGCGAATGCACCCCGGCTGCACCCTTTCGCGGCCGATGTCCCGCGGTGAACGCGCCGGGCCCGGTTTCCGTACTGCACGGGAGCAAACCGTTCCCGCCTCGGCCGAGGAGACGTTCCGGATGTCCCGGATGACCGCATACCGCATCGCCGCACTGACGGTCGCGGCGCCGCTCCTGACCACGATCTGGGCGGCCGCCCCGGCCCAGGCGCACGGCGCGCCGACCGACCCGGTGAGCCGGGTGTACGCCTGCTCCCCCGAGGGCGGCGACCGGGCGCAGTCCACGGCCTGCCGGGCCGCCGTCGCCGCGAACGGGACGTCCTTCACCGCCTGGGACAACCTGCGCATCGCCAACGTGAACGGCCGCGACCGGCAGACCGTCCCCGACGGCGAGCTGTGCAGCGGCGGCCTGCCCGCCTACAAGGGCCTCGACCTGGCCCGCGCGGACTGGCCCTCGACGCATCTGACGCCGGGCGCGACGCTGACGATGAAGTACGCCTCGACGATCCCGCACACCGGCAGCTTCAAGCTCTACCTCACCAAGCCCGGCTACGACCCGACGAAGCCGCTCACCTGGTCCGACCTGCCCGAGAAACCATTCGCCACGGTCAAGGACCCGGCGCTGACGGGCGGCGCGTACCGCATCCGCGCGACGCTGCCGTCGGACCGTACGGGCCGTCATGTGCTCTACACGATCTGGCAGAACACGAGCACGCCGGACACGTACTACTCGTGCTCGGACGTGGTGTTCACGGCGGCGAAGGGCAAGGCCGAGCCGAGCGCGAAGCCGTCGCCCTCGGCATCGGCTTCGGCCTCGGCCTCGAAGTCGGCTTCGAGCGACGCCGCGAAGGCCCGTACGACCAAGAGCCCGACGCCGAGCGCCGAGCCCCGTGCGACGGCCTCGGGCGCCGGCACCGCGCCGGTGGCCGCCACGGACACTCCCGATACGGGACCGTCCGCCCCCATGGTGGCGGGCGGCGCCGCCGCGGTGCTGGTGCTCACCGGGGGCGCCGCCCTGGCGCTGCGTCTGCGTCGACGCTGAACGCCGTGCTTTCGAGGGTCAGTTGACGAAGACCGCCGCGCCGTCGGAGGTGGCGACCGGCGCGTACTTCGCGGTCCAGAAGCCGCTGCTCGGGCAGAGCGAGGAGCCGGAGGTCCGGCTGAACTGCTGGTTGGTGAACTTGATGCTGTTGTCGGCGTTGGCGGCCGCGCCAGAGAGGCTGCCGTTCGTCGCCTGGTAGACACAGGTGACGCTGCCGAGCAGGGTCCTGAGCACGACGGTGGTCTGGATGGGGCCGGCGGTGCCCGGGGTCACGGCGACGGTGCCGTCGGAGGCCACGGTGGTGGTGTAGGCCAGGTTGTTGACCGTGACGCTGGTGACGCCGAGGACGCCCACGTTGTTCGAGGTGCAGTTGCTGAAGGTGTGCCCCGTGAGGGTTTCGGAGGCGGTGCCGGGAGCGGTCGGGTTGCTGTCGACCGTCGCGGTGAACTGCGAGGTGGTGCAGGTGATGCCGGTGGTGCCGGTCGCGCTGGAGTAGAGCGTCGCGGTGGTGCCGCTCGCCAGGGACGCGGTGACGGTGGCGCCGGTGGCGACGGCGTCGCCGCCCGTGGCGCCGGTGGTGAGGACGTTGTCGGCGGCCGACGCGGGGCTGACGCCCGACAGGGCGAAGGCGGCGACGGCGGCGGTGAGGGTGAGCAGGGAACGCGTACGCATGCGGGATTGCCTCTTTTCCGAGGTGAGGGGGGTTGAGGGTGGTGGGGGGTGGTGATTGGGGGGATGGACGCGGCGCGGCGTCCGCCGGCGTCGGCCCGTGACGCCTTCTCCGTACGCCACGGACCGACGACGGCAGCCGACCGGTCACCGGCCGGGGAACGTGGGGTGATCCCCGGCCGGGCCGGGCGGGAGGCGGCGACCCGGCACGGACCCAGGGGGGAAGTGGCCGTGCGGGTGCCAGGGGGAGGAGACGGGCACGGGGTGTGCCCGGAGACGGACAGGACGTCCGGGAGGCGCGGGCAGTGCCGCGCGATGGATCCGGCGCCACGGATCCGGGTCGAGCCAGGGCAAGTTGTAGACCTGATGCTCAGTCAACGTCAAGGAGTAGAAAGCTAGTTGACGGACAGTCAAATAGCCGCACGGCAACTCGACTCACCTCGCCGCACAGGCAGGGCACAACCAACACCCTTTTTCCACAACTCTCTTGACCCTTAAATGTAACCACCGGTAACTTCCTCGGCGGCTACTGCGGAGTACGCGAAAGCCCTTGCATCCGCCGGGAGATGTGAGGGGCGCGAGCCGCCTGCGCTGTCCGCGCCAGGACAACGTGCCATTTGATGCCAGACCGCACTGTCTATGCCCTGGGAGCACACATGGCCTCGTCTTCGGACGCCACTTCGGCCGCCGACAACACACCAGAGAACGCGGAAAGCGGTTCCGCGCCGGAGCCTGTCAGACGCGGTCGGGTCCGCGCGCGCCGGGCCGCCGTGATGGCCGTGCCGGCCACGCTGGTCGCCGCCACGCTGGCGGTGCTGACCGCGGAGGGCGCGCTGGGCGTGCAGTTCGCGATCTCCGGCATGGCGTTCACCGTCACCGCGAAGGAGCTGAACGGCACCGGCTTCGAGCAGTTCGGCGCCCTCGACAACATGGCGGAGGGCAGCCCGAACGCGGGTGACACCGGGGGCCAGGTGCTGGTGGTCACCTCCGCGATCAAGAACGCGACGCTGGACAGCCTCTGCCAGAGCGTCGACCTCGGCGGGACCAACCTGCTCATCACCGCGGGCAGCGGGTCGCAGAAGGTGAAGGCGACCGACCTCACCACCGACTCCACCGAGCTGACCGGTGACGCCGACTTCAACAACATCGAGATCGGCAACGACGCCAGCACGCTCACCAAGGCCGGGGTCAAGGGTCCGATCGGGGTGTTCAGCCAGCAGTCGGACACGGTGCACATCGCCAACCTGCGGCAGACCAACTACGCGACGACCGCAGGTGTCTTCAAGCTTCCGGGCCTGAAGCTCCGTTTCAGCAGCTCGGGTTGCTGATGTCGGACACGGACACTCCACGTCGGGGAGTGCGGGCGGCCTTCCACGCGTGGCGGGCCGACCGTCCGTTCTGGGGCGGGCTGCTGCTCGCCCTGGGCGGGGCGGAGATCCTGCTCACCGAGAAGGCGTCGCTGAAGGTCGTCCTGCACATCGGCATGCAGGGCCTGGCCGGCTATCTCCTGCCGGCGCTGATGCTGCTGCTGGGGCTGCTGATCCTGTTCAACCCCACCCAGCGGCTCTTCTACTCGATCACCGGCGTCCTGCTCGCCCTGGGCACCTGGCTGACCTCGAACCTGGGAGGCTTCTTCATCGGCCTCCTCCTGGGCGTGGTGGGCAGCTGCATGGCCTTCGGCTGGCTCCCGGACCAGGAGCCGAGGGTGAGCCGCAGAAAGCGCCGCAAGGCGGCTCGCGCGGCGAAGACCACGGCGCCGCTGGGCCCGCTGGGTGGCGTGGGACCGGAGGCGGGGGAACCCGCTTGAGCTCACGGGCCCGGAAAGTGCGCCCTGACGGCTCACAGGCGAGCGGCAGCGGCCGACTGCGGGCAGGCGAAGCGGGGACCGGCCTGACGACCTGACGGCCCGCCAAGCGCGACGGGAACCCGCCCGACCTCCGCAGGGAGGAGGGCGGGAACCGGCCTCACCCCGCACGGAGGAGGGGCGGCAACCGGCCTCACGCCGCACGGGGGGCGCTGGAACCAGCCCGATGCCACACGGAGGGGCGCGGGAACCAGCCTCACCCCGCACGGAGGAGGGCGGCAACCAGCCCGACCCCGCACGGGGGTGCTGGAACCGGCCTCACCCCGCAGGGAAAAGGGCGAGAACCAGCCCGACCCCGCTAGGAGCAGCGCGGGAGCCCGCCTGTTGCCGGCGCGGCCCGGTGGACGGAGCGATGCCGTGAGCCGAGGAGTCGCGTAGAGGGGCGCGTCCCCGCTCGGCGCCGTCGCCCACCGTCACCTCCACCGCGTCCCCCGTCCCCAACCGCGTCGCCCCCGCGCCGCCACCTCATCGCCCCGGACCGCGTCGCCCCCGCGTCACCACCTCATCGCCCCAGACCTCCTTGCTCCCCACCACCCCAGACCACGTCGCCCCCGCCTCCACCCCACCACCCCATTCCGGCCAGACCCCCCGCGCGCCCTCGCGCACCCCTCTCCCCTCCCCCTAGCGTGGCCGATGCGCACCACCGCCGCTCGGGGTAGCCCGTGAGGCCATGTCGCGCTGTCCGGGGACCCCGAGGCGGGGTTGCCGGGAGGCCACGGGACAGGGGGAGTTCGATGGAGTTCAAGGACCCGGTCGTGATCGATCCCACCGGTCGTGACATCCACGGCGAAGCCGCGCGGATCAGGGAGCGCGGGCCCGTCACCCCGGTCGAACTGCCGCACGGCGTGCCCGCCTGGGCGGTCAGCAACCCCGCGCTGCTGCGGCGGCTGCTCGCCGACCCGAGGGTGTCGAAGGACGCGCGCCGGCACTGGCCGCGCTGGGCCGAGGGCCGTGTCTCCCCGGACTGGCCGCTGTTCACCTGGGTCGCCGTGCAGAACATGTTCACGGCGTACGGCGCCGACCACAAACGTCTGCGCAACCTCGCCGCGAGGGCGTTCACCGCGCGGCGGACCGCCGCCCTGCGGCCCCGCGTGGAGGCCATCACCGACGCACTGCTCGACCGTGTCGCCAAGGCCGGAGCGGGCGGTCAAGTCGTCGATCTGCGCGAGGAGTTCTGCTACCCGCTGCCCATCCAGGTCATCGGCGAGCTCCTCGGGCTCCCGGAGGAGCAGGGCCCGGAGCTGCGGGCCGTCGTGGACGGCGTCTTCCACACCTCCGCCGACGCCGACGAAGTCGCCGACATCTACGCCCGCTTCTACGCGGCCATGCGTCAACTCGTCGAGGCCAAGCGGACGTTGCCCGGCGACGACCTCACCTCCGCGCTGATCGCGGCCCATGACGACGACGGCGCCCACCTCAGTGAGCAGGAGCTGCTCGACACCTTGGTGCTCATGGTCAGCGCCGGTCACGAGACCACGGTGAACCTGCTCGACAACGCGGTCCACGCCCTGCTCACCCACCCCGGCCAGCTCGCCCTGGTCCGCGCCGGGCAGGCCTCCTGGGACGACGTGATCGAGGAGACCCTGCGGGTGGAGGCACCGGTGGCGAGCCTGCCGCTGCGGTACGCCGTGACGGATCTGGACCTGGCCGAGCTGGGCGGTCCCGAGGGCGCCGTGATCCGTGCGGGCGAGGCGATCCTCGCCGCGTACGCCGCCGCCGGACGCGACCCGGGGCACCACGGCGAGGACGCGGACGTGTTCGATGTCACGCGGGCCGACAAGGACCACCTGGCCTTCGGGTACGGCGCCCATCACTGCCTGGGCGCCCCGCTCGGCCGCCTGGAAGCGCGCGTCGCCCTGCCCGCGCTGTTCGCCCGCTTCCCGGGGCTCGCGCTCGCCGTGGCGCCGGGGGAGCTGGAGCCCGTGGACTCGTTCATCTCCCACGGCCACCGGTCACTGCCGGTGCGCCTCGGCTGACGTCCTCACTGCGACGGCGCGACGGCGGACGGTTCCGCGGGCGCCGTCGCGGCGGCTGTCGCCATCGCGGCCGTCGCCGCTGCGTCCGTCGCCGCCGGGTCCGTCGCCGTCGCGGACTCGTCCTTCATCGCCTGCGCCTCGCTCTTGAGGATGCGCATGGACCTGCCGAGCGCCCGCGCGGTGTCGGGCAGCTTCTTCGAGCCGAACAGCACGATCACGACGATCGCCACTATCAGCAGGTGCCAGGGTTCCAGTCCGTTACGCAGCACGGCCGCGCCTTTCTCTCGCCCGAGTTCTCAACTCGCTCTTACGTCGGTCGCGCACACTTGCGGCGGCCGCCGCCCGTCGGATGACGGTTGCTGTCGTGCGCAACTGTACAACCGGGGCTTAGGCGACAAATCCCAGCAATTTGCAAAAAGGGCGCGGATGACGATCACCAGTGCAGGGAGGCCGGCACCCTCGCGGCACCGGCAGACGCGGCCCGGCGGGCGTCGCCGGGCGGGCCGCCGCCGGGGCCGGCGGATACGCGTCGCGCTCGCCGTCTGCCTCTCGCTGCTGGTCCTCGCGACCGCCGGCGCGGGCTGGCTCTATCTGAAGCTGGACGGGAACATCAGCACCTTCGACTCGGGCGGCGTCTCCGACGACCGGCCCCGGGCCGGCTCCTCCAAGGGTGAGAACGTCCTGCTCATCGGCTCCGACGCGCGCACCGACGGCAACGCGGCGCTCGGCGGCGGCGACAAGGACGACATAGGGCGCTCCGACACCACGCTCCTGCTGCACGTCTACGCCGACCACCGGCACGCGCTCGCGGTCTCCATCCCCCGCGACACCCTGGTCACGATCCCGCCCTGCAAGCTGCCCGACGGCAGCTGGACGAAGACGCAGACCGACACGATGTTCAACGCGGCCTACTCGGTGGGCGAGACCGCCAAGGGCAACCCGGCCTGCACCCAGAACACCGTCGAGCACCTCACCGGCCTGCGCGTGGACCACACGGTCGTCGTCGACTTCAAGGGTTTCGCCCGGCTGACGGAGGTGGTGGGCGGGGTGAAGGTGTGCCTGCCGCAGGACGTCTACGAGAACGATCTCAACCCGCACCGGACCACCCCGGGCAGGCTGCTCTTCAAGAAAGGGGTGCAGACCGTCTCCGGGCAGAAGGCGCTGGACTACGTCCGCATCCGGCACGGCATCGGCGACGGCTCCGACATCGGTCGCATCAAGCGCCAACAGGCGTTCGTGGCAAGCCTGTTGAAGGAGGTGAAGAGCAACGGCCTCACTCCGACACACCTGTTGCCGCTCGCCGACGCCGCGACGAAGTCCCTCACCGTCGACACCGGCCTGGGCTCCGCCGACAAGCTCATCTCCTTCGCGATGTCCCTGAAGGACGTCGACCTGCACAACACCAAGTTCGTCACCCTCCCCTGGCGGTACGACGGTTCACGCATCGCCATCGTCGAACCGGACGCCGACGCCCTGTGGGCGGCCCTGAGGTCCGACCGCACGATCGACGGCAAGAACGCCACAGGGAAGCAGAAGGGGAAGCGGAAGACACCCACGGCCTCCCCCACCCCGGTCTCCGGCGCGGGCATCTCCGTCGGCGTCTACAACGGCACCACGGTCACCGGCCTCGCCGCCCGCGCCGCCGCCACGCTCACCTCCGACGGCTTCACGGTCACCGGCACGGCCACGGCGACCACCCAGGACCACCCCACCACCCTCGTCGAGTACGGCCCCGGCGAGGAGGCCCACGCCCGCACGGTCGCCGCGGCCTTCCCGGGCGCCACCCTGGAGTCCGTCACGGGCGCCGGCATCAGCGTCGTACTCGGCCAGTCGTACGCGACCACACCCACCGCCTCCCCGACAGCCGTACCCAGCACGGTCGCCGCCGACGCCCGCTCGGCGGACGACAACCCCTGCTCGAACCTGTCGTACGGCTGAAGCAGGAGGCTCCGACGCTCTGCCCCGCCCGCGTCAGGCGACAGACCGGGCCGTGTTGAGAGGCGGAGGGGACATCGCGACGCGGGTGAAGAAAGAATACGAATGGGAATCAGCGAATACCTGCCGATCAAAAGTGGACGTCCCTATACTCTCCCTACTTGCGCGCTGCGACCTGTAGATCGCCGCGCAATCGGGGGATGCCATGAATAACGCAGGTGTTCGAGTCGAAGTGATCAGCCTGGATGATCGCGAAAATCGAGAAATCAGCGAGACGCAGCGAGTCACTACGCAATTAGCGGCGCGCAGCGCCGATATACAAGAGGCGATCAGGGAAGCCTCCAGCATCGCACAGGAATCTCTGGAGAGCCTTCCCCAATGCTCCGGTTGGGGCGTTTCCGGACTCGAAGTCACCTTTGGTCTCACACTGGCCGTGGAAGCCGGAGTCATCATTTCCAAGGCTTCCGGCGAGGCCTCGTTCGAGATCACGCTCTCCATCGAGCGGACGGGGTGACCCCGTATGTGTGACACCTGCTGGGTTGCCATGAAACGGGGCGATCACCGGCTGGGCGGCGCCCTGTGGTTCACCCACGACCTTGTCATTACTGCCGCCCATTGTCTGGGGAGGGAGCCGCAGGTCGGCGACACCCTGGAAGTGCACACCGCCAAGGCAGTCACCCTCGACGAGACCATACAGCCGATATTCGGCGGATCAGCCGGCGAGGTTTTGGACGGCACGGTGATAGAGCTGCCCGGCGCCGACATTGCTCTGATCGAACTCGCCCTGCCTGAGGAACCGAACCGCAGTGTTCCGTTCACCGGAGAGGCCACGCTGGAAACTCGCTGGCGCACCACATACCGACCGGACATGTCCAACGGGTCACTGTCCGGAACGGTCGCCATCCCTTCCGAGCGGATGCTCATCAACGGCGCCATCGTCAGCGTCATCCATCTGGAATGCCCTGCTGGCCACGACAGCCACAAAGGATTCTCCGGAAGTCCGGTCGAAAACCTTCGACGCCCGTTGTCCGTGCTGGGAATCCTGGTGCGGCAGCAGCCCAAGCGAGGAAACCCGACGAAGAGCGCACAGATTCTCTACGCGCTGCCGATACGGGAAGTATTGAGCAGGCTGAAGAAGTTCTCGAACCGCGCCATGCTCGAGGAACTCCTACCGAACGCCTTCAGGGAGACGACCGATGACGGTCACCGACCGAACAACGACGCCGACGGTGGCCCAGCCCGGCAGGACTTCCTCCCAGCCCACCACGTCAGCGGCATCGGTCCGTCGGTGACGCGGAGCACGGGAGACGCGCATGATTGACAACCTTTCCGACGCTGTCACGGTCGCCGAGACGGGACTCACCGGCGCAGGCTGTCTGCAACCGTCGGCTCACCAGGAGATGGACGAGTTCGTCCGCACGTTCCGGCCCGCCGACCTCGCAGCCATGAATGCCGGGGAACTCGACGACGACATCACTCGTCTCTCCCATCTGCTCCACCGGCTCGGCATGCGCGACAACGCCCAGACCCTGATCCAGCAGACCTTGCGCCACATGGAGTTGATCGAAGCGGGTCACCCCGTTTTCCCGTCTTCGGCGTGGAACCGGATCGCCGTCCAGCTGGCGCTGCACGGCGACTTGGACGAGGCCCGGCTGGTCCTGACGTACGCGCTCAGCCGCGCTCGTGAGGACACCGCCCAGTCCGTGGTCATTCTCACCAACCTGAGTGCCGTCAGTCTGGGCTCCAACGACGCGGAATTCGCGGAGCGTTGGGCCGAACGCGCCCGGGCCGCTCTCAGCAAGTCCCCCGATCTCCCCGGGGCAGACCGGCTTCGGACAGCCTTGGCCTCGGTCCAGGTAAGCATCATGAAGGAACGTGGAGACTCCGCACGCCTCGAAGACGCGGTCATGGAGCTGGGCGCCTGCACAGCAAGTCTCATCAACGCGTACGGGGAGGAAGGGGAGGAGCGGATCGAGGTCCTCGAAGCGCTCGCCACACTGGCGGATGCCCAGGTGACTCTGGCTCGTTCCACCGGTTCACTGACGGACATGCGGCGAGCCCTTCGGATTCTGGAGCGCGCGGCTCTCAAAGCCATGGCCGTGGACGGGCAGCGCAGCCCCCTCGCCCTGGCGGCCCACGCGAACCTCGCCGGCGCCACCCTGGAACTGACACAGTCGGCAGGCCTGAAGAACGCCGACGCCCATATGAGGACGGCCGCGGAGCGACTCGAATCCGTCGTCGAGCTGACGTTCGCGGCACTGGGCGAGCATCACCCGCAGAGCACCGCCACGGTGGACAATCTGGCCACCCTGCGCGACGGTTCACCGGCCGTGGTCGGAGTCCGGCAGTCCTACACCCATTTCTACGGGCCCCGCCACAACGAGCGCCGCAACTTCGCCAAGTCAGAGGCCATGAGCCGGGAGAAGGAGAAGATCCGCATCATCGCATTCGGCGGGGCCTCCTATTTCATGGGGCCGTTGGACCGCTACAAGCCGATCATCGAGGAGCGGCTCTCCCAGGGGGTTGCCGTCCAGATGATCATCAGTAGTCCGTGGAACACGGAAGCGTCCTACCAATTGATCAAGGAGAGCGACGAAAGCGACCCGAAGTCCCTTGGGTGGCACACCCCGGACGCGGCCCTGCGCCTCATCGAGGACGGCGACTACGCACAGACGTTCACACCGGTCATCGACAGCTACCGAAGGCTGCGCGCCGCACACGGAGACCGTGTTGAGCTGCGCGTCTACACCTCAGCGGCCCCCGCCACCAGTCTGCTCACCTCGGACGCCTGCTTCTTCGAGCCCTATGCCACCCCTGACCTGACGCTCCGGACCCGCCGTCCGCTCAGGACATTCGAGGTCGAGTACAGCCACATCAGCCACTTCTACGAAATGGAGCAGACGGACTTCGACAAGTTCTGGAACATCTCATTGACCGTGGAGGAGTACGAGACATGGGAGGGCGAACTCAAAGCACTTCTCCGGCGGCAAATGGAGATCGTGTCCGCGGCCAAGTCGGATAGGTCGACGTGAAGTTGTGCTGGTTTCCTTCGTGCGCGACCGCGTCCCGCAACGAGAGCGCCCCGGTGCTGTGCAGTTCGAAGAAGTTCCCGAGCCGCCGCTCCTGCCCGTCTTCGATAATCACCGCGGAACCGTCCGGATCCACGAAGAAGTACTTCCCGCTCCTGGTGGAGTTCCGGTAGACGCAGATCTCCACGCCCCGGTCGACCGCCGCCTTGCCGCATCGTTCCACGGCTTCCTCGAACTCCTCCGTGGTGAGCGCCAGCGCTTCCCGGTTGTCGGCGCCGTAGTTGGTCGGCGACATCTCGTAGATCTTCCAGGTGTCCGGCAGGCTGGAGTCGTCCTGGATCAGTTCGAGAACTCGGTGGGCCCCCTTCACGTTCTGCCTGGTCAGCACCGTCCCCAGTTTGATGCCCACGGCCCGGTACGTCCGCCGGACCTCCTTGAGCAGTTCGAGCACCCGTTGCTGCTGACGGGGGTGCCCGATCCGCAACGTGGCGTTCTCGTCAGCGTCGGCCGACTCCAGGGGCAGGGCGAGCCAGTCCAGATGCGGAACGATCTGATGCATTCTCGCGACCGGCGCCAACCCGTTCGTCGACAGCACCAGACGCGGTCCCGGCGCACCCGACTCGTAGGGCGCGCCTAGAGCCGCTGCCAGCCTCACCAGATACGGCAGCAGAGTCGGTTCCCCGCCCGAGAACACCACACCCTTCACCCGCTCGGCCCGGAGGATCTCGGCCACGCGCAGGGCGTCGTCCTCGCTCATGGTGGGCATGTCGTGGCGCGGGCCGTAGCAGAAGGGGCACGCGAGGTTGCAGCGTCCGAGGGGGCGGAAGTCCACGTAGTCGGGCAGGAGCCTGCGAGGATGGGTCACTGAGCCGGCTCCAGAACGAACGTGGGACGGAAGGGGCTCACGCGACCATAAAGCAAAGAGGGCTCAGTGAGTGCCATCGCCCCCCTCGTCCGGCTTACTGCCTGCCGTTTCCAGGCAGCGGCCTACTCGCCCATGCTAGGCGGCGACATCGCTCGTTCCGGAAACATCGGTGTTGCCCCGGGCTCAACTCGACCCACGCTCCAACGGCGGTCATGGTTCCACCAAGGGAGGCCAGCGGAGCTGAGTCACTGCCCTCATCACGATGCGGCACCGAGAAGTCACTACAAGCGGCTGATCACTTGACTACCGGCCGTCACACACGGTTGGCTCCGGACCAGTGAAAGTTCAACAGGTCGACGCACACCCGCGTTTCGGCCTCGCTTTCGCGTTCCACCTGCTCGGCCGCACAGTGAGGTGCCGCATCCTCATGATCACCACTCCCCCACCGCGGGCATCTTCCGGATCCGGCGCATCCGCGCGTCTCGTCGTCGCGACCGCGGCCGCCCTCCTGTTGCTCGTCGGCTGTTCCGACTCGGGTGCCGCTTCCGGTTCCGGTGCCTCCGGCGCGCGGCTCGGGTCGGGGGCGAAGGGGGCGATGAAGGTCGCGCTGGTCACCCACGGCGGTGAGGGGGACGCCTTCTGGGAGCTGGTGCGCAAGGGGGCGGAGGCGGCGGCCGCGAAGGACGGGGTCGAGCTGACGTACGCGAGCGACTCCGACCCGGCCCGGCAGGCGCAGTTGGTGCGAGAGGCGATCGGGGAGCGGGTGGACGGGATCGCGGTGACACTGGCCAAGCCGAACGCGATGAGGGCGCCGGTCGCCGAGGCCAAAGCGGCGGGCATCCCGGTCGTCGGGCTCAACTCCGGTATCGACGCGTGGAAGGCGCAGGGGCTGCTCCAGTACTTCGGCCAGGACGAGAGCGTCGCGGGCGCCGCCGTCGGGGACAGGCTCGACACGCTGAAGGCCGAGCACGCGCTGTGCGTCATCCACGAGCGGGGCAATGTCGCGCTGGAGGCGCGCTGCGCCGGAGTGAAGAAGGCGTTCGGCGGCGAGACCGAGAACCTGTACGTGGAGGGCACCGACGCCAAGGCCGTGGATGCCGTCCTCACCGCCCGGCTGCGGCAGGACCCCGGCATCGACGAAGTCGTCACGAACGGCGCGCAGTTCGCGCTGGACGCGGTCGAGTCGGTGAAGGCGGCGGGCAGCAGGGCCCGGGTCGCCACCTTCGACCTCAACAAGGACCTGACCCGGGCCGTGCGCAACGGGTCGGTGCAGTTCGCGGTGGACCAACAGCCTTATCTCCAGGGCTATCTCGCGGTCGATTCGCTGTGGCTGTACCGCACCAACGGCAATGTCAGCGGCGGCGGGGTCGCGCCCGTGCTGACCGGTCCAGCGTTCGTGACCCGGAGCAATGTCGCCGCCGTGGCGAGGTTCGCCGCCGGCGGTACCCGCTGAGCGAGCCCCCTCTCCGCTCGCACTCCCCACCTTCCCCTACCTGCTGATCGCCAAGGAAGACCATGTCTGACCGGACAGGCCCCCGGCGCCGGCGCCGTCTCGGCTCCATACGGATCTCCTTGATCCTGCTGGCGCTGGTGCCCAGCGTGACCCTCGCCGCCATGTGGGGCGTGACGACGATCCAGATGTTCTCCGAGGGCCTCAGGCTGCGCTCGCAGACGGAGCTGAGCCGCTCGACCGGCGCCATGGGCACCGAGGCCACGCTCGCCCTGCAGCGCGAACGCGCCGCGTCCGCCGCCTGGTTGGCCAGGCTGCCCGGCTCCCGGGCCGCCCTGGACCGGCAGCGCGCCGAGACGGACCAGGCGGTCGCCAAGCTCGCCGGCCGCGCCGACGAGATCCAGCGGGCACCGGACCGGGTCGCGGAGCGGCTGTACTCGGTGGTCGCCTCGCTGGACAGCCTGGAGTACTACCGCGACCAGGTGGACGCCCCCGCCGACATCTCCGCCGAGCAGGTCCTGGACCAGTACACCTCGATCGTCGACGATCAGATCCACGCCTTCCAGCAGCTCTCCCAGGTCGACGACGGCGACCTCACCTCGCAGGCGGAGCCGCTCGTCGCCCTGGAGCACGCCGCGGAGCTGACCTCGCAGGAAGACGCCCAGCTCACGCTCGCCTGGCCGGACGGTCATCTGGACGAGCAGGGCTGGACGCAGTTCGTCCAGCGGGTCAACACCCGCCGCTGGCTGGTCCAGGACCAGATCGTGCCCGCGCTGACCGGCGACGCGAAGGCGGAGACCGAGCGCATCCTGGCGAGCAAGGAGTGGCAGACCCTGCTGTCCGTCGAGGACCAGGTGCTCGCCGCCCGCCCGGCCGGCGCCGACGGCCGGGTCGCGCTGCCGGACGCGCGCAAGCGCTGGACGGCCGCGCTGGACACGGTGTCCGACCGCTACTCGGTCCTCATCCAGCAGCAGACCTCGGAGCTGCTCACGCGCAGCGCCGACAAGGCCGACGACCTGCTGCTGACCGCCGCCTCGCTCAGCGCCGCCGGGCTGGTCGCGCTGCTGCTGTGCGTCGGCATGTCCTGGCGGATCACCCGCTCCCTGTCCCGCCGGCTGAGCGGCCTCCGGGTGGCCACCCTGAGCCTCGCCCAGGAACGGCTGCCCGATGTGGTGGCCCGCCTCGACCGGGGCGAGAAGGTCGACGTGGACCGGGCCGCGCCCGAGCTGGACTACGGCTCCGACGAACTCGGCCAGGTGGCGAAGGCGTTCAACACCGCGCAGCGCACGGCCGTGGAGACCGCCGTCGAACTCGCCGACACCCGACGGGGTTTCCAGAAGGTCATCCTCGGCATCGCCCGGCAGAGCCAGAACCTGGTCAACCTCCAGCTCAGCCGTCTCGACACCCTCGAACGCCGGCACCAGGACCCCGAGGTCCTCGCGGGTCTGTACGAACTCGACTCCACGGCAAGCCAGTTGCGGCGGTACGAGGAGAACCTCGTCATCATCAGCGGCGGGCAGCCCCGGCGCAGCTGGACCGAACCCGTCGCGATCGTCGACATCCTGCGCAGCGCGGTCGGTGAGGTCGCCGAGTACCAGCGGGTGGAGGTGCACACCGACGAGGAGCTGTCCCTGGCGCCGCCCGCCGTGGCCGACGTGATCCATCTGCTGGCCGAACTCATCGAGAACGCCACGCTGTACTCCCCGGCGCCCAGCCCGGTCGCGGTGCGGGCGACGGTCGTCGCCAAGGGCCTGGCGGTCGAGGTCGAGGACCGCGGGCTCGGCATGTCGGAGGAGGACTACGCCTCGTTCAACGCCCAGTTGGCCGAGGCCCCGAAGTTCGACGTGGTGGCCCTCGCCGACGATCTGAGGCTCGGCATGTTCGTCGTCGCCCAGCTCGCCGACCGGCACGGGATCGCGGTGACGCTGCGCTCGTCGCCGTACGGCGGGACGACGGCGATCGTGCTGGTTCCGCACGAGGTGCTGGTGCGGGAGGAGGACGGGGGTGCCCCGGCGGAGCAGCCCGACCGTGCACCGGAGACCTCCGAACCGCCCGAGCCCGCCGTGCCCGACGTCACGCCCGTCGCGCCTGCCACGCCCGTCGCACCCGGTGCCCCCGCCGCCGCCTCCCCCCTTCCCCGGCGCGTCCCCCAGACCAGTCTGGCCGTGGAGTTGCGCGAGGAGGCGCCGGTCGTCGCCGACGACGACCCCGACGGCTTCACCGCGGAGCACGCCGCCTCCTCGCTCGCCGGGTTCCAGCGCGGCACGCTCCAGGCCCGGGACGCGGCCGAACCCGCCGCCGTCCCCACCACTCCCCACACCGACCGCTGATGAAGGACGTCGCCATGACACGCCCCACCCCCGCCACGCACACCGCGCTGGACCAGTTGCTCACCGGCCTCGTGGACCGGGTCGCGGACGTCACGCAGGCCGTGGTGCTCTCCGACGACGGGCTGGTGGTCAGCAAGTCCACCGGGTTCCTGCGGGACGACGCCGAGCGGCTGGCGGCGACCGCGTCGGGGCTGATGAGCCTCAGCAAGGGCGTCAGCATGGACTTCCGGGGCGGGCCGGTGCGGCAGGCCCTGATCGAGATGGCCAACAGCTTCCTGATACTCACCTCGGCCGGTCCCGGCGCCCATCTCGTCGTGCTCACCGGGCCGAACGCCGACGTCGGCGTGGTGGCGTACCAGATGAACATGCTGGTGAAGAAGATCGGCGAGCATCTCAGCGCGGCACCGCGGACCGGTCTCGGTCCCACCGGCGCGTGAGGTGAGCGAAAGCGACGCGGTGGCGGGCCGGCTGGTACGGCCCTTCGCCCTGACCGGCGGACGGACCCGGCCCAGCCGCGCCTGCTTCACCCTCATCGCCACCGTGACCGCGGTGGACCCGCCGCCGGAGCGGGCGCCCCGGCCGCAGCCCGAGCAGGCGCGCATCCTGCGCCGGTGCGCGCGGCCGGTCGCGGTGGCGGAGCTGGCGGCGCTGCTCGACCTGCCGGTGAGCGTGGTCGTCATCATGCTCTGCGACCTGCTGGAGGCGGGCCTGATCACCGTCCATCCACCGCACCCCGTCACCGACCGCACCCTGGACCTGGACCTCCTGCAGAAAGTGAGGGACGGCCTTGGCCGGCTCTGAGGCATCCGCCGCCGAGACCCCCGCGGCGCCGGACACCGTCAAGATCCTGATCGCCGGGGGCTTCGGCGTCGGCAAGACGACGATGGTCGGGTCGGTGAGCGAGATCGTGCCGCTGCGCACGGAGGAGCCGCTGACCATGGCCGGGCTCGGGGTCGACGACCTCGCCGGCATCGAGCGGAAGAAGGCCACCACGGTGGCCCTGGACTTCGGCCGGATCACCATCAACGACCGGCTGGTGCTGTATCTGTTCGGCACTCCGGGGCAGCAGCGGTTCTGGTTCATGTGGAACGACCTGGCCGTGGGCGCGCTCGGCGCGGTGGTTCTTTTCGACGTGCGCCGGCCGGAGGCGAGCTTCGCCGCCGTCGACTTCTTCGAGCGGCGCGGCATCCCGTTCGTCGTCGGCGTCAACGGTTTCGACGGTGCGCACCCATATCCGCCCGAGGAGATCAGGGATTCGCTCGCGCTGCCGGAGGGGGTGCCGGTGGTGCTGTGCGACGCGCGGGAGCGGGAGTCGTCGCGGGACGTGCTGATCACCCTGCTGGATCTGCTGATCGCGTCGGCGGTCGGCGGCACAGGTTCCGCATAGGTGATCGGCGGAAACCCGCCAACCGTGCCGGAGTGATTGACGGGTAACTCCCGTCCCTCTACTTTCCATTCGCCTCGCCGAACCTCGTTCGACATGTCGACCATCTGGAGAGCCGCATGCCCGCAGAGCCGCCCCTCACTCCCCACCTCTCCCGACGCCGTCTCCTCGGCATGGCCGCCGCCACCCCGCTCGCCGCGACCGGTGCGCTGGCGCTCGGCGCCGGGACCGCGCACGCCGCCGACTCGGCGTACGCCATGGCGTACTTCACCGAGTCGACCAACCTCGGGGACGGCACCGACTACGGCCTCCACCTCGCCGTCAGCAAGGACGGGCTGCGCTGGACGCCGCTGAACCAGAACAACCCGGTGGTCACCCCCACCGAGGGCGCGGGGGGCCTGCGCGACCCGTTCATCCTGCGCAAGCAGGACGGCACGTTCGTGGTGCTCGCCACCGACCTCAAGGGCACCGACTGGAACTACAACAGCCAGTACATCCACGTCTGGAACTCGACCGACCTGCGCACCTTCACCGGCTACCACCGGCTGAAGCTGCACGACATGGTCACTCACAGCTGGGCACCGGAGGCCTTCTGGGACGCGGGCCGCGGCCAGTACGCGGTCATCTACTCGTCGGTCAACTCCAGTGGCCACAACGTGATCATGGTCAACTACACGACCGACTTCGTCACGGTGTCGGCGCCCCAGGTCTTCTTCGACCCCGGGTACGACGCGATCGACGGCGACATGACCGTGGGCGTGAACGGCGTCAACTACCTCTATTTCAAGAACAACGGGAGCGGGACGCTGCTGGGCGCGCGGTCCACGTCCCTCAACCCCGGCAGCTTCACGACCTTCACCTCGCCGGTCTCGCACGGCGGCACCGAGGCGCCGAACGTCGTCAAGTCCCTCACGTCCGGCACCTACTGGATGTGGGGCGACACCTACACGCCGAACGGCGTCTTCTACGCCTGGCAGACCACCGACCTCGCGGCGGGCACCTGGACCCCGGTCGACCAGCGGACGTACACCCAGCCGGTCAACTCCAAGCACTGCGGCATCACGACGATCACCGGCACCCAGTACGACAACCTCGTCGCCCGGTGGGGCGCGCCCGCCTGGAACCGACTGAAGTCCTACAACTACCCGGCCCGTTACGTCCGGCACGCCGACTACGTCGGCCGTATCGACGAGTACCCCGTCGAGCCGTACAAGGACTCGCTGTGGAAGCTGGTGCCGGGCCTCGCCGACTCCTCCGCGGTGTCGTTCCAGTCGGTCAACTACCCGACCCGGTACCTGCGGCACTACGACTACGCGCTGCGGCTGGACGCCAACGACGGCACGTCGACGTTCGCCGCCGACGCGACGTTCCACCGGACGGCCGGCCTCGCGAACTCCTCGTGGGCATCGTTCCGTTCGTACAACAACCCGACCCGGTACATCCGCCACTACAACTACGTGCTGCGGATCGATCCGGTCTCGACCGGCACCGAGCAGCAGGACGCGACGTTCGACGTCGGCTACTGAGCACTCGGCCGCCGACGCGGGATCCGCGTCGGCGGCCGAGTCCGGGAACCGGCGTCAGGACGCCAGGCCGGCCGTCTTCAGCCAGTCCTTCGCGACGTCCAGCGGGTCCTTGTTGTCCAACTGGACCTGGGAGTCCAGGTCGAGGAGCGTCTTGGTGTCCAGCTTCTTGGAGACCGCGTTGAGCGCGTCCACGCCCTCCTGGGAGAGGCCGCTCTTGTAGACCAGCGGGGTCACGTTCGCGAAGCCGAAGAGGTTCTCCGGGTCCTGGAGGACCACGAACTTGTTCTTCGTGATGTTCGGGTCCGTGGTGAAGATGTCCGCGGCCTGCACGGTGTTCTTCGCCAGCGCCGCCACGGTCAGCGGGCCGCCCGCGTCGAGCGCCTTGAAGGACTTGAACTTCAGCCCGTATGCCGACTCCAGGCCCTTCAGGCCCTGCTGCCGGGTCTGGAACTCGGGCGAGCCGCCGATCACCAGCTCCGGGGCGGCCGCCTTGAGGTCCGCCAGGGTGGACTCGCCGGTGAGGTTGTACTTCTTGGCTGTGTCCGCGTTGATGCTGACGGAGTCCTTGTCCTCGGCGGACGACGACTCCAGCAGCGTCAGCTTGCTGTCGAGCTTGGTCTTGACGGCCGCGTTGACCTCGTCGGCCGACTTCTGCACCGCCTTGGCGTCGAGGTACGACAGCAGCGAGCCGTTGTACTCGGGCAGGACGGTGATGGAGCCGTTCTTCAGCAGCCCGTAAGTGACCTCGCGGGAGCCGACGTTGGGCTTGTAGGTGACCTTGATGCCCTTGGCCTTCAGGGCCTCGCCGTAGATGTCGGCGAGCAGGATGCTCTCGGCGAAGTTGTTGGAGCCGACGACGACCGTGTCGCCGCTCGCCGCCTTGCCGGTGTCCTCGGCCAGAGGGTCGGAACCGTCGTCGGAACCGCATCCCGCCAGCAGGGCCGCCGAGGCGGCGAGCGCGACGGCCATCGCGCCGGGATGCTTCCGAAGGGACCTGCTGCGTGGGGCGTTGGAAGTCACGATTCCCGTTCCGGGCTGTGTGGGCTGATGAGAGAAAACACGTGCACTGATCCAATCCAGCCAGTTCTTGATCAGTCAAGAGAAGTCTGGTCACCAATTGGCGTCGATGTGTTGCTCGTTGTGAACAACAAGTTAAGTGACCCGCAAGGCGACGCGCCCGGCCCGTAATGGATTCTTGACACAGGTGAGCATGATCCACATCGCTCTGAGGCGGTAGTCTCCGGTTTGTTGGCGAGCGATCAGAATCGGTCACGAAGGAGGCCTGTTGTCCATACGGGGTTTCACCAACCGCTGGACCTTCAGGCGCAAGCTCAACCTGCTGGTCGGCGTGCCGCTGACCGTGGTCGCGGTGCTGCTCGCCTACCTCATCACCGACCAGGTCGGCCGGTCCTCGGACGCCTCGGACGCGGCCCGGCTGGTCCGGGACAGCAGTGAGGTCGCGACGCTGGTGGACCGGCTGGAGGCCGAGCACCAGCAGGCGATCCTGCTCTCCGTGCGCCACGAGGCCACCAACGACGGCGGCACCCCCTCGCAGACCGCCTACCGCGACGCGCAGGTCGCCGTGGACCGGCAGGTCCAGCGGGTCCGCAAGACCTTCGGCGGCCGACTCCCCGCCGAGGAGGCCCAGGCCCTCAAGGAGATCGACGGCCTGGAGAGCCTGCGCAACACCGTCGAGCAGGCCTATCTCCCCGCCGACAACATCGACCCGGCGTACACCAGCGCCGCCCAGGCCCTCATCGACGGCCTCGGCCTGGACCGCAACGCCGCCCTCGCGGCCACCTTCACCGGCAACCTCCTCGACTCGCTGCTGCGCGCCGACGCCGCCCACAGCGCCTTCGAGACCGGCGTCTTCTCGGCCACGACCGGCGACTCCAACGCGCTCATCGAGTTCATCGGCGCGGTCGGCTCCTACGACGAGTACACCCACCAGGCCGACCGCTTCGCCCGGTTCGCCACCGACGCGCAGGCCGATCGGCTCGCCGGGATCGAGCACAACAGCGCCCAGGCCGTCATCAACGAGCAGTACGCCGAACTCCAGATCGACCCCAGCTCCCTGCAGGCCGGCTCGCCCAGCGAGATCCGCGAGGCCTTCCGCACCGCCTTCGACTCCTACCCCTCGTACCGCAAGCAGGCGAGTGTCCGGCTCGGCATCACCACCTCGCTCATCGGCCAGATCGCCGACCGCGCCGACGAGGCCTCCTCCGACGCCCTCCACAACGCCGTCCTGCTGCTGGGCCTCGCCCTCCTCGGCTTCCTCCTCTGGTTCGCGCTCTCGGTGGTGGTACGGCGCTCCGTGGTCCGCCCGGTGCAGGCGCTGACCGGCGCCGCCCGGGAGGTCGCCGACGTCGCCGAGCGCGAACTGGCCCGGGTCGCCGCCGACGACGCCGAGGACGACGCCCCGCCGCGGCTCGGGAAGGTGCCGGTCACCGCACGCGACGAGATCGGCGACCTCGCCGAGGCCTTCAACCACGTGCAGACCACCGCGGTCGCCCTGCTCCAGCGCCAGGTGCTCAGCCGCCGCAACGTCGCCGAGATGTTCGGCAACGTCGGCCGCCGGGTCAGCAACCTCACCTCCCGGCAGCTGGCGCTGATCGACGCCGTGGAGCGCGGCGAGACCGACCCCGAGATCCTCGAACGCCTCTACAGCATCGACCACATCGCGGTCCGCCTGCGCCGCAACGCCGACAGCCTGATGCTGCTGGCCGGCATCCGCGAGATCGGCGTCGGCTCCGGCCCGATCGCGCTCACCAACGTCGTACGGGCCGCGCTGGGGCAGATCGAGGGCTTCCGCCGGGTCCAGCTCCAGGCCCGCAGCGAGGTCATGGTCGAACCGGACGTCATCGGCGACCTGACCCTGATGGTGGCCGAACTCGTCGAGAACGCCGTGTCGTTCTCCCCCGAGGGCAGCCCGGTCGAGGTGACCGTGCAGAACGCGCCCGAGGGCGCGGTGATCGTGGTCGCCGACCACGGCCTGGGCATGAGCGCCGACCGGCTCGCCGAGGAGAACGCCCGCCTGGTGCGCCGCGAACGCCTCGACCTCGTCCCCACCAAGGTGCTCGGTCTGTTCGTGGTCGGCGCACTCGCCCGGCGCTGGGAGATCTCCGTCGTCCTCACCCGCACCGCGGGCGGCGGCGTCACGGCCGAGGTGACCCTGCCGTCCTCGCTGCTGCTGCCGGCGGCGGCCGTGGCGGCGCCGGCCGCGACGACCCCGGCGGCCGAGCACACCGACTCCGGCCCGCGGCCCGCCTCCGACGACCCCACGGGCCCGCTGCCCCGCCGGATCCCCCGCCGCGACGCCGCCGACGAGACGCCCCTCATCCCCGCGGCCCGCAGTGGCGAGCCGCCCGCCACCGACTCCCCGGGCGCCTCGCGCCCCTTGCGCCGCCGTGTCCGCGGCGCCACCCTGCACACCACCACCGGCGCGGTCGCCGCGCCCGTCGTACGGCAGGAGGTCCGCCCCGCCGACGCGGAGGCCGTCCGCTCCACCCTCGACGAGTTCGAAGCCGCCGTGGAACGCGCTCACCGTGACACGGGCACCCACAACGTCGTGGTGCCCGAGGCACCCCCCACCCCGCAAGACCAGAACCACCTCCCGGAAGGAGCGGAGCAGTGAGTGAGCCGATCTCGGCCGAACTCAAGGCCGCCGCAGCCGACTTCACCTGGCTGTTGAATCGTTTCGCGACCGAGACCGCGGGCGTCGTCGACGCCATCGCCGTCTCCTCCGACGGACTGCTCATCGCGGTCTCCGAACTCCGCGAGCACGCCGACTCCGAACGCCTCGCCGCGATCGTCTCCGGCATCACCAGCCTCGCCGCGGGCGCCTCCGGCAACTACGGGCTCGGTGGCCTCAACAAGGTCATCATCGACCTGGAGGGCGGCCACGTCCTGGTCTCCGCGATCGGCAGCGGCGCCGTCCTCGGCGTCGTCACCGACAAGGAGGCCAAGCTCGGCAACATCGCCTACGAGATGACGGTGTTCGCCAACCGGGCCGGCAGCGCGCTCAGCCCCCAGCTGGTGCTCGCGCTGAAGAACAGCGTCGGCTCACCATCGGCCCTGTAGACCGGGACGGACACATTCCATGGCGGACGGCTCCCCAGCCGCGGGCGACGACCCGGTCGGCCCCGCCCCCGCCGTACGGCCGTTCCTGGTCACCGCCGGTCGGGTGGCGGCCGGTCCGACCGGACGGGCGATGCCCGTCGAGACCCAGGTGGTGGCCACCGTCGAGGGTCTCGGCGCGCTCGACGGGCTCTCCTTCGAACAGCACGACATCGTCGCCGCCTGCCGCCGCCCGCAGTCCATCGCGGAGCTCGCGGCCCGGCTGCGGCTGCATCTCAACGTGGTCCGGGTCCTCGCCGAGGACCTGCGCGAAGAGGGGCGGCTGACGGTGCACGTGCCCGACTCCGATGCCACGCACGACGCTTCCGTCCTGCGCAGACTGATCGATGGCCTGCGCGCCATCCCCGACTCCGGGAAGGTACTCCGTGACAACGGCGACAACGGCTGAACCGGCCGCCGTACGACCGCCGCTGCCGGTCAAGATGGTGATCGCGGGCGGCTTCGGCGTGGGCAAGACCACCGCCGTCGGCGCGATCTCCGAGATCGAGCCGCTGACCACCGAGGCGGCCATCACCGAGGTCGCGGCGGGCGTGGACGACCTCTCGCTCACCCCGCAGAAGACCACGACCACGGTGGCGATGGACTTCGGCTGCATCACCATCGACCCGACCCTGAAGCTGTATCTGTTCGGCACGCCCGGACAGGAGCGGTTCGGGTTCATGTGGGACGACATCGTCGAGGGCGCGGTCGGCGGGCTGGTCATCGTCGACACCCGGCGGCTCGACGACTGCTACGCCGCCGTCGACTACTTCGAGCACAAGCGGATCCCGTTCGCGGTCGCCGCCAACGCCTTCGACGGCAAGGTCGAGCACACCCTGGACGAGGTCCGCTGGGCGCTCGACGTGGCCGACCACGTCCCCGTCGTCGTCTTCGACGCACGCGAGACCGGCTCGGTGCGGGACGCCCTGCTGGTCGTACTCGAACTGGCCCTGGCCCGCACCGAGTCCTGAGCTGTCGAACGCGGACAACCCGGGCCGTTCGTACGAGCCCGGGTTGCCCACGTCCGTGTCGCGTCGCCGCGTGTCAGCCGCTGCGCCGGACCCCCGGCGACACCGCGAACCGCCCCGCCGCCCAGAACACGGCGAGCGTCGCCAGTGCCATGCCGGCGACCAGGGTGGCGCCGCCCACGACCTTCTCGTAGTCGCGTTGGTAGAGCCCGTCGATGATGAACCGGCCGAGGCCGCCGAGGCCGACGTACGCGGCGATGGTGGCCGTGGAGACGATCTGGATGGCGCCCGAGCGGATGCCGCTGAGCACCAGCGGGAGCGCGGCCGGGAGTTCGACCTGGAACAGCACCCCGGCCTCGCTCATGCCCATGCCCCGCGCCGCGTCCACCGGCGAGGGATCGACGGAGCGCATCGCCTCGTACGTGGTGACCAGGATGGGCGGCACGGCGAGGACGACCAGCGGCACCATGACGTTGATCAGGCCGAACCCGTACAGCAGGGTCAGCAGCACCAGCAGACCGAAGGTGGGCAGCGCCCGCCAGGCGGTGGCGATGAGCGAGAGGGCGTTGCCGCCGCGGCCGTAGTGGCCGGTGACCAGGCCGACCGGCAGGCCGATCAGGACGGCCAGGCCCAGCGCCTCCAGGGTGTAGCCGAGGTGTTCGGCGAGCCGGGTGGGGATGCCGTCGTAGCCGTGCCAGTGCGCGTTGTCGCTGAAGAACGCGTCGATGAAGTGGAACAGGTTCATCAGACTTCCTTCGCACTCGTCCGCGCACGCGTCACCCGGCGCGGCATCCACGGCGTCAGCACCAGTCGTACGACGACCAGGGTGCCGTCGGCGAGGAGGGCGAGCAGCGCCATGCTGAGCACGGCGTTCACGGCGAGCTCGGGCCGGTTGTAGATGTTGGCGTCGTTGATGAGATTGCCGAGGGCGCCCTGGTTGCCGATGATGCTGCCGATGCTGACCAGGCTGATGCTGGACACGGTGGCGACCCGCAGGCCCGCGATGATGGCGGGCACCGCGATCGGCAACTGGACCTGGACGTAACGGCGTACCGGTCCGAGGCCCATGGCGGTCGCGGCGGCAAGGGTCTCCTGCGGGACCGAGCGGACGCCGTCGACGATCGCCGGGACCAGCACGACGAGGCTGTAGACGGTGAGCGGGATCATCACCGTGAGCTCGGTCTGGCCGGTGTAGTCGATGAGGAGGACGAAGAAGGCCAGCGAGGGGATCGCGTAGAGGATCGTGGTCACCCAGAGCACCGGCGGGTACAACCAGCGGAAGCGCACGCAGAGTTGGGCCAGCGGGAGCGAGACCAGCAGCCCGGCGAGGACCGGGAGCAGGGCCTCGCGCAGATGCAGGCCGACCAGGCCGAGCCAGCTGTGCTGAAGGTCGCTGGGGATGTCGAAGAGGCGGTCCCAGTTCATCCGGTGACCTTCGTCTCCGCGTCCGTACGGCCCTCGTCGTGGGCGCCCCGGATCGCCTGGGCGATCGTCTGCTGGGAGACCACGCCGGCCACCTTGCCGTCGGTGTCCACGGCCACGGCCCACCCGGTGGGCGAGAGCACCGCGCAGTCCAGCGCGGCCCGCAAGGAGTCGGTACCGACGACGAACGGACGCCCGTAGGGCAGCAGTCCGGCGTCGGTGGCGAGGTCCTCCGGCTTGGTCCACCCGAGCGGCCTGCCGTCGGCGTCCGTCACCAGGAGGAACTCGGCGTCGGTGTCCGCCCGTTCGGCACCGCTGCCCGCCGTGACGACGGGCGACATGGTGAGTTCCAGCCCCGTGGACGGGAAGAAGGAGAGCCGCCGAACGCCCCGGTCCGCGCCGAGGAAGTCCTCCACGAACTCGTCCGCCGGGTGCGACAGCAGCTCGGCGGGCGGCGCGAACTGGGCGAGCTTGCCGCCGGTGCGCAGCACGGCAACCATCGTGCCGAGCTTGACGGCCTCGTCGATGTCGTGCGTCACGAAGACGATGGTCTTGCCCAACTCCGCCTGGATACGCAGCAGTTCGTCCTGCAATCCCTTGCGCACGACGGGGTCGACGGCGGAGAACGGCTCGTCCATGAGGAGCACCGGCGGGTCGGCGGCGAGCGCCCGGGCGACGCCGACGCGCTGCTGCTGGCCGCCGGAGAGCTGATACGGATACCGCTTGGCGAGCGAGGCATCGAGGCCGACCCGCTCCATGAGTTCCCGGGCGCGCTCGCGGGCCTTGTCCTTCTTCCAGCCGAGCAGCCGGGGCACGGTCGCGATGTTGTCGACGATGGTGCGGTGCTGGAAGAGGCCGGCGTTCTGGATGACGTAACCCATGGACCGGCGCAGGGTGTTGACCGGCTGCTGCCGGCTGTCCTTGCCGTCGATGAGGATGGTGCCCTCGCTGGGCTCGATCATCCGGTTGATCATGCGCAGGGTGGTGGTCTTGCCACAGCCCGAGGGTCCGACGAGGACCGTGATGGAGCCGTCGGGTATCTCCAACGAGAGCCGGTCGACCGCCACCGTGCCGTCCGGGTACCGCTTGGTGACTGAATCTATCCGTATCAAAGCGCCGAATACCCTTCGGGTCTGGCATGAGTTGCATGCTTTCGGCCCCGGTGGGACCGGCCGTTTCCGGTGAGTGTAGACCCGTTGTGTTTCGGACCTGCGAGGACGTCGCCCGCCCCGCTCTCAGGCGGCCGCCGAGCCCTCCCGGGCCACCGGGAACCCCGGCGTCCGCAGCACCCGGCGTTCGGCGTCCACCGCGAACACCTCCACGCCCGGCAACGAGGCGGCCCAGTCGACGCCCTCCGGCCCCATCGCGAACGCCGCCGTCGCCACCGCGTCCGCTTCCGTCAGGGAGGCGGCGACGGTCGTCAGGCTCAGCAGGCCCGTCGCCGGGAGCCCCGTGCGGCCGTCGATGATGTGGTCGCCGCGTTCGTAGCGGGCGGACGTGGCGACCGCGCCGTCCGTGAGGTCGAGAACCGTGCAGAGTCTGTCGGCCCGTTCAGGATGGCGTACGCCTACCCGCCACGGCCCGCCGGCGGCGGCCACGTCGCCGCCGGCGTTCAGCACGAAGCGGCGTGCGCCTGCCTCCTTCAGGAGGTCCGCCGCGCGCTGCACCGACCAGCCCTTCACCACCGCGCACGGGTCGAGGCCCCGGCCGGGCAGCCGGAGGTCGAACGCGCCGCCCGTCGCGGCCCGGTAGTGCTCGCACAGGTCGAGCACCAGTCGGAGGTCGGCGCTGACCTCGGGCTCCGCCAGCTCGCCGCGGCCCAGCCGCGACACCTCGCTGTCCGGCTTGAACGGGCTGAAGCGGGCGTCGACCTCGCGCAGCCAGGCGAAGACCCGGTCCCCGGCCGGCTCGAAGTCGCCCTCGTCGTCGACGCGCAACGACACCGGGAAGCCCATGACGTGTTCGACCCTGTGCATGATCAGCCCTTCGCGTCGATCGCGGCCTGGAGGGACTCCTTGTAGGCGTCGCTCGTGATCGTCGCACCGGACACCGTGTCGATGTCCGCGCTCTGCGCCTCCAGCGTCGCCGCGATCAGCTTCGGCACCGCCGCCGTCGTCTGCGGATGGTTCGGCTGCTGGAGCATCTTCACGGCGCTGATCTTGTCGCCCTCGAAGGTCACCTGGACCTGGACGGGACCCTTCTCGGTGTTCAGCGCCGAGCCGTCGACCGTCCGGGACGCGGCCGCCGACGGGCTCGGGGACGCAGCGGGAGACTTCGCGTTCTCGTCGATCGCCGCCTGCAACGACTCCTTGTACGCGTCGCTCGTGATCGTCGCGCCCGACACCGTGTCGATGTCCGCGCTCTGCGCCTCCAGCGTCGCCGCGATCAGCTTCGGCACCGCCGCCGTCGTCTGCGGATGGTTCGGCTGCTGGAGCAGCTTGACCGCGGTGATCTTCTCGCCCTGGAAGGTCACCTGGACCTCGACCGGGCCCTTCTCGGTGTTCACGGTCGTCCCCTTGACGACCGTGCCCGAGGAGGTGCCTCCGGAGGAAGACACGGACGGGGCCGGTGCCGCCTCCGACGTCGACGTACCGCCGCCGATCGACGGCTCGTAGCGCCAGACCGGGACCAGGCCCGCGATGCTGAGGACGACTACAGGTATGGCTCGCTTCACGATCTCTTCCTCATCCCGCCAGGCTGAAGCGTTCGAAGTGGGTCTGCGCCTTGGGCACGTCCAGCTCGCGCAGGTTGGCCAGCACCGCGTTCATCATCGGCGGCGGCCCGCACAGGAACACGTCCCGGTCGGCGATGTCGGGGACCATGCGCAGCAGCTCGGCGGGGGCCAGCTTGTCGGGCTGGACCGGGCCGGTCACCAGGTGCAGCTCGGCGCCCTTGGCGGCGGCCAGCTCGCGCAGCTCGTCGTAGAGGACGGCGTCACGGTCGGTGGCGACGCGGTAGATGACGACCGCGTGGCCGTGCAGCTCTTCGAGGAGGGCGCGGATGGGGGTGACGCCTACGCCGCCGGCGATGAGGACCGACTCCGGGCGGGTGCGGTGCAGTGCGGTGAAGGCGCCGTAGGGGCCCTCGGCGAAGACGCGGGTGCCGGGCTGGAGGTGCCGCAGGGCGGCGCTGCCGGCGCCGGCGGCCTTCGCGGTCAGGCGCAGCGTGCGGCCGTCGGGGGCCGCCGACAGGGAGAAGGGGTTCGCCTGCCACCAGCGGTCCTTGGTGAGGAACCGCCACAGGAAGAACTGGCCGGCGCGGGCGGGCAGCTTGTCCAGGTCGCGGCCGGTGATGTAGATCGAGACGACGTTGTCGGACTCGGGGACGACCGCCTCGACGCGGAACTGGTGGCGCAGGTTCCGCCACAGCGGCAGCACCGCGCGGCCCAGGACGACCGCGCCGAGGGCGACGGTCCAGACCCCGTACCAGTACGTCCGGGCGACGGAGGACGACGTGAACGTCGTGCCGGCCGCGATCTGGTGGGTGATGGCGAGCACCACGGCGACGTATGTGTAGAAGTGGATGAAGTGCCAGGTCTCGTAGGCCAGCCGGCGCCGGGCCCAGCGGCCCGAGACGGCGCCGACGACGATGATGATCCCCAGCGCGACGATCGCGCGGAGCACGCCCTCGGTGGTCTCGGCGAGGTCGACGACCGTGCCGATGGGGCCGACGTCCGTGCCCTCGGCGTAGCCGAAGGCGATGAAGACGGCGTGCGCGAGGAGCGTCCAGAGGATGCCGAAGCCGGTCCAGCGGTGCCAGGAGGTCAGCCGGTCCATGCCGATGCGGCGGTCGAGCCAGGGCAGCCGGGCCACCAGCAGCAGCTGGAAGGCCATGAGGAGGGCGCCGTAGAGGCCGAAGAGGCGGCCCAGCACGATGAGCGCGTTGGAGGCGAAGCCGGCCTGGGCGAAGAAGACGGCCACCACGGTCACGTTCGCGGCGATCAGGCCGTACAGGCCCGTGCGGGCCACCACTTTGGGCCGTATCGCCGTGGGGGGCGTGGTGGGCGGTTTGACGGTCGTCGTCACGGACGGAGCTCCTTGATCGGGGCCTGGGACTAGAGCTTCGCTTGAGCGACCTGTCGATCAGCTGTCGTAGAACTTTCAAGTGGTTATCGATGTGGCCTCGGGGAGGATACGGCTCTGGTCAGGGGGGCCGTGTGCCGCACTATGAACGGGTGGAAAAAGTACGACTCCTCGTCGTGGACGACGACCCGCCGATCGCCGACCTCGTGGCGACGGTCGCCCGCTACGAGGGCTGGGAGGCGGTCACCGCGAACTCCGGTGAGGAGGCGCTGCGCCGTGCCGCCGAGTTCCACCCGGACATCGTGGTGCTCGACCTGATGCTGCCCGACCTCGACGGCTTCGGCGTCCTGGACCGGCTGCGGCGCTCGGGGACGATGGTGCCGGTGGTGTTCCTCACCGCCCGGGACGCGGTCGCCGACCGGGTGGCGGGGCTGACCCGGGGCGGCGACGACTACCTGGTCAAGCCGTTCGCGGTGGAGGAGCTGATGGCCCGGCTGCGCACGGTGCTGCGGCGGGCCCCGGGCCCCGGCTTCCAGCGCTCGGTGCTCCGGGTCGCGGACCTCACGATGGACGAGGACACCCGGGAGGTCCGGCGGGGCGGCAAGCTGCTCACGCTCACCCCGACCGAGTACGAGGTGCTGCGCTACCTCATGCGCAAGTCACCGACCGTGCTGACCAAGGCGCAGATCCTCGACCATGTGTGGGAGTACGGCTTCGGGGGCCGCTCGAACGTCGTCGAGCTGGTCGTCAGCCGGCTGCGCCGCAAGCTGGACGAGACGGGTGACGATCCGCTGATCCAGACCGTGCGGGGCTTCGGGTACGTCATCCGGCAGGCCTCGGAGTGATCGGGCGGCTGCGGTCGGCGTACCGGCGGATGCGGCTGGGCACCCGGCTCGCGCTGGGGCTCGGCGCGCTGGCGCTCGTGGTGTTCGGCGTCGTGGGCACGGCCCTGACGACGTACATGCGCGACTATCTGTCGGCCCAGCTCAACGATCAGCTGTCGCTCGCGCAGGTCGCCCAGTCCAAGAGCATCGCGGAGTCCGGGAGCCTGGCGGACAAGAAGTACTGGCGCTGGTACTACGCGGTGTACGACGTGCGGAACGGCACCCCGGTGCTGCGCACGCCGGAGGACCCCACCGATCTCCCGGAGGACGTCGACGAGTTCACGGCGGTCGCCGAGGCCAAGACCGCCGCGGACCGGGACATCACGCGCACCGAGCATCTGGCGGGCGCGGGCGAGTACCGGCTGCGCGCCTGCGAGGTCGAGCCCGGCGTGATCCTGGTCAGCGCGGCGCCCATGGACGACATCGACGACACCGTGGGACAGCTGATCACGGTCCAGGTCGTCGCGTTCGGCCTGGCCCTGCTGGCGCTGGTGCTGTTCGGCCGGAAGGTGCTGCGCCGCGGGCTGAAGCCGCTGAGCGACATGGCGTCCACCGCGCACGGCATCGCCTCGCACGACCTGACCGAGTCGGCTGCCCGGCTGCCGCTGCGCGCCGACCGCAAGGGCGGTGGCCCGGAGGTCGAGGAGCTGCGGACCGCGTTCAACTCGATGCTGGAGCACATCGACCGCTCCCTCGCGGTGCGTTCGGAGGCCGAGCAGCGGCTGCGCCGGTTCGTCGCGGACGCCTCCCACGAACTGCGGACGCCGTTGATGTCGGTACGGGGCTACGCGGACCTCTTCCAGTACGCCGCCGCCAACGCCCCCGAGGAACGGGACAAGCACCTGGCCCGGCTCCGGGCCGAGGCGGCCCGTATGGGCGTCCTCCTCGACGACCTGCTGCTGCTCGCCCGCCTGGACGCGGCGGAGGTGGAGACCCCGCTGCGGCCGGCGGACACGGATCTGGTGACGCTGGCCCAGGACGCGGCGGACGCGTTCCGCGCGGCGCACCCGGACCGGCCGCTGACGCTGACGGACGGCCCGGCGTCGGTGGCGGTGCGGGTCGACCCGCACCGCATCCGCCAGGTCCTGGACAACCTCCTCACCAACGCGGCCGTGCACACCCCGGCCGGGACACCGGTGTGCGTGACGGTGTCGGCCGACCGCGGCAGGGCACGGGTCGAGGTGAGGGACTCGGGCCCCGGCCTCCCGCCGGCCGACCGGGAGCGGGTCTTCGACCGCTTCTACCGCGTCGACAAGGCCCGCAGCCGGGACCGCGGCGGCAGCGGCCTCGGTCTCGCCGTGGCCCGCTCACTGGTGCGGGCGCACGGCGGCACGGTGGACGTGACCAGCGAACCCGGCAGGACCGTCTTCACGGTGTCACTGCCCCTCGGCCAACGCCCGGACGGACTGCCGGTAGCTTGATCCTTCACCCGCGGTGACACCCTCCGTGTTGTCCGCGGCCACCGAGCGCTGGAGTCGACATGCCCGACACGACCGCGACCGACCCCGTCACCCGGGACCTTCTCGCGGCCTTCGAGAACGTGCGGTTCCGGCTGTTCGAGCGGATGAAGGGGCTGACCGACGCCGAGTACCTCTGGGAGCCGGTGAGCGACTGCGTCAGCATCCGCCCCGGCGACGACGGTGTCTTCCGGGTCGCCGAGCTCATCCCGGAATCGGGCCCGGAGGAGCCGGACCCGGTCACGACGATCGCCTGGCGCATCTGGCACATAGGCAGCCTCTGCCTGCGCGGCTATGTCATCCACTTCTTCGAGGACGCCCCCGAGTACGGCGACCGCGACGCATGGCCGGGCACCGCGGAAGAGGGTGTCGCGGCGCTCGCCGAGGACTGGGAGCACTTCATCTCCCGTATCGCCGCCCTCGGCGACAAGCGCCTGCTGGAGCCGATCGGCATCGGCCCCGGCGGCTGGGCCGACGAGACCTATCTGAAGCTCGCGCTGCACGCTTTCAAGGAGGTCACCCATCACGGCGGCGAGATCGGCCTGCTGCGCGACCTCTATCTGCGCGAAGGCGCCTGATGCGGCGCTCCTGAACTGCGGCGCACGACGAGTTCGACGGGAATCATCGGCTCGCCCCCCGTACCGGCCTCGGTGCGCCCGTCGATCCGGTCCAGCAGCAGCCGCAGCAACCGGGTGCCGATCTCGGCGAAGTCGGTCCGTACGGTGGTCAGCGGGGGCAGGAAGTGGGCGGCCTCGGGGATGTCGTCGTAGCCGACGACGCTGATGTCGTCGGGGACGCGGCGGCCCGCCTCGTGGAGGGCGTGGAGCAGCCCGAGGGCCATCTGGTCGTTGGAGGCGAACACGGCGGTGACGTCCGTGCGGCGGGCCAGTTCCCGGCCCAGCGCGTACCCGGACTCGGCGCTCCAGTCGCCGACGAGCGGCGGGTGGATCTCGGCGCCGGCCGCCTTCAGCGTGTCCTGCCAGCTGGCCACCCGCTGGTCGGCGGAGGTCCAGCCGGCCGGCCCCGCGATGTGCCACACGGTGGCGTGCCCGAGCTTCAGGAGATGCTCGGTCGCCTGGTGGGCGCCGCCCCGGGAGTCGGCGGTGGCCAGCGGGGTGCCGCCCCTGACCTCGTTCTCCATGACCACCAGCGGGGTACCGAGCCGGGTCTCGGCGAGCGCCTGCCCCACCCGGTGCTGCGGGGCGAGGGCGATCACCCCGTCCGCGCCCTCGGTGGTCAGCCGCTGCACGGCTTCGGCGACGGTGGCATGGTCGGCCGTGTCGTCGAGCGCGATGGAGCTGAGCAGGTAACCGGCCTTCTGCGCGGCGGTGTTGATGGCGGTGAGGATGCTGGCGGGACCGTAGCGGGCCGCGTCGAAGGAGATCACCCCGACCATCCGGGTCCGCCCGCTGGCGAGCGACCGGGCACTGGCGCTGGGCCGGTACCCGAGCACTCGCATGGCGTCCCGCACCGCCTCCCGGGTCTCGTCCCGCACCGCGGGATGATCATTGAGCACCCGGGAAACGGTCTGCTTGGACACTCCCGCCATCCGAGCCACGTCATCCATGACAGGCCGGGCCCCCGCGAAGTTACGACGGCTACGGCCCTTGGGGGCGGGAGAGCCGGCGGGGGAGGGCTTCATCGGAGTACTTCCTCTGGAGGGTCCGGGGCCCCTCAGCATACGGCTGTGAAACGCCGCTCCAAGGGGCGCGGGGAACTGCGCGACCAGCCACGAAGCACCCGCACCCGACGAACTCACCCCACACCCCAACGGCGAACGGTCACAAGCTCCACCCGCTCGATGCTCGCCACCCTCCGACTCCCCTCCGCCACATACACACCCCCGCCCCCCTCATCCCCCGGCAGGATCCGCACCCTCAACTCCCCCACAGGCACCCGATCCAGCGAGATGTCCCACACCCGCCCCGAAAAGAACTGATCGGCGACAAGGACGCCCTCGACATACGCCCGCCCCACATCCCCGGCCCAGTGAATCCGCAACAAGGTCCCGCCGGGCACGTCATCCGGCAGCGACACGACGTACTCAGCGGCCACCGTCTCGAACCACTTGTCCTCCGGCACACTCGCCCGCCCCATGACCCCGGTCACCGGCTCAGGCGCGGCCCCGGCGGCCCGGACAAGACGGACGGCGGCCTCCCCGACCGGCCGCCCCTCTCCCAGCTCGAACCGCATGAACACCCCGTCCCGCAACACGGCGTACGACGGCCGCTCCACGGCGCTGTGCACCCGCATCTCGCCCCGGTCGAAGACGACCCCACCGTCCGCCAGCACCAACCGCTCGGCTCCCCACAGCACACCCCGATAGGCGGTACGAGCCGTAGCCGCGTCCAGCACCAGCAGCCCCACCCGCTCACCCCCCGCACTCTCCACCTCGACGAGGCAGTCCGTCCCGGCCCGCAGCCCCGTGACCAGCACCCGCCCGTCCCCGTGAGACACCTCCCCGGACGGAGCGACAACGGATGCCACACCACCGAGGGCAACCTCGGGAGCGATACCGTCAACGGCAGTCAGCACCAGCACCGTTCGGTCGCCGTCCACCACCCTGCACACCGGCTGAGCGGTCGCCCATTCCACCCGCACCCCGCCCACGTCCAGCCGCAACGGCCAGCAGAACGCGGCACCCGACGGCACGGTCACCGGCACCGACGGGAAGCTCACCTCCCCGTCCGCGAAGCCGACGCTGAACGATGTCCCGGGATGATCCGGCAACGGCTCGTGCGGCTGATGGTTGTTGACGAACAGGAACCCCGAGGACCCGTCCCCGCGCACCGCCCACCGCAACGTCTCCCGGTCGTCCTGCCCCTGCGGCCGCTCCGCCGGCAGGACGGACTCCATCGGCGCGATCAGATGCCCGAAGTCGGCCAACAGCAGGTGTTGCAGCCGGAGTTCGTCGTACGAGGCCCGGTACTGTCCGTACTCGCCGAGCGGCGCCTGGAAGTCGTACGTCAGCACGGGCAGGTCGTTCGGATACCCCGTGGCGTGCGACTCCTGAAAGGTCGTCAGCTCCCCTGTCGGGTTCGTGCCGCCGTGGAACATGTAGTACCCCTGCCACACCGACCCGGAGCCGATCTTGGTGAGCCCGAGCGCGGCGATGTCGACGGCGTCGACCCGGGGCCGCCGGTGGTAGGAGACCGCCATGCCGCCGCCCAACTCGCAGGTGGCCCAGGGGAATCGGTCGGCGAAGGCGTCGGGGGCGCTGCCGCGGACGGCCGGAAGCGGGCGCAGGTCCGCGCCGATGCCCTCGTCGTCGCGCTGGTGGGTGAAGAAGAAGTGCTTGCGGCAGGTGTCGGGCCAGCCGCCGTCGGCCTCGGTCCAGAAGGTCTCGGGGTAGCCGCCGTAGAGGGGAAGCAGTTCGTCGGGCGGGAGTTGGACACCTCCCCAGGCGGTCGACGTCCACAGGGGGGCGTTCAGCCCGGCCTCCTGGGCCATGCGCTTCAAGGTCAGCAGGTGACCGGGCTGGTCGTAGAGCTCGTTCTCGATCTGGACGGCGACGATCGGGCCGCCGTGGGCGCGGTCGAGGCCGCGGAGTTGCGCGGCGATCGCCGCGTACCAGGGGCGTACCGCGTCCAGGTAGGCCGGGTCGTCGGTGCGCGGCGCGCAGTCGCGGGCCAGGACCCAGTCGGGCAGGCCGCCGTTGCGGACCTCGGCGTGCACCCAGGGGCCGATCCGCGGGATGAAGTCCAGGCCGTGGCGGGCGCAGAGTTCGGCGAAGCGGCGCAGGTCGCGGTCGCCGTCGAAGCGGATGCGGCCCTCGGTCTCCTCGTGGTGGATCCAGATGAGGTAGCTCGCGACGACCGTCACCCCGGCCGCCTTGATCTTCAGCAGTTCCTCCTCCCACTCGGCGGCCGGGTAACGGGAGTAGTGGAACTCGCCGGAGACCGGGAACCAGGGGCGGCCGCCGCGGGTGAGGAAGCGGCTGGTGACCTCGATCGGGTCGGGCACGCCGGGCGCGTCGGCGAAGGGCAGATGGCCGGTGAGTGGGGGTGCGGTTTCCTCGGGGACGCGCAGGCGGTGGTGGGGCATCAGGGGTTCACCGGGCCGAGGTCGGGGGTGTCGGTGAGCTGGGCGCGGGTGGCGGTGGTGGCGTGCAGTTCGAGCAGGATCAGCTCGTTGGTGCCGGCGCGCAGGACCGGGCCGGGGACGTACAGGGTTTGCTGGGGGCCGCGGTTCCAGTAGCGGCCGAGGCGGAAGCCGTTGATCCAGGCCTGGCCCTTGGTCCAGCCGGGCAGCGAGAGGAAGGTGTCGGCGGGTTCGGCGACCTCGAAGGTGCCCCGGTGGAAGGCCGGTTCGAAGGCGGTGGCCGCGTCGGACTTCTCGAACGGCACGGCGGTCAGGTCGGCGAGGGCCAGCGGGTGGCAGTCCCAGCCGTGCACACCCGTGCCGTTGAAGGTGACGGGGCCGAGCAGGCCCTTGGGGGTGCCGATGCGGGGGCCGTAGTTGACTCCGCCCATGTTCTCGACGAGTACGTCCAGCGTGGCACCGGCGCGGGGCACGTGGACCGGCAGGGTCTCGTCGTGGCGTTCGCGTTCGAGTACGCCGACGGGGGCGCCGTCGATGAAGACCTGGGCGCGGTCGCCGACGCCGCCCGCGAAGTGCAGCAAGCCCTGGCCCGCGGTGGGGAGGACGGCGCGGTAGAGGGCGTAGCCGGAGGCCAGGCCGAGTTCGTCCATCATCGCCGGGCTCTCGGTGCGCAGGGGCGTGGCGAGGGTGGCGGCGTGCGGGAGCAGCGCGGCGCGGTGGTCCAACTCGACGGTGCGAGGCGCGAGTTTGGGCGCGGGCGCCGGGACCGGCTCGTCCGGCACGGGGACGTGGCGGGCGATGACCTCGCGGAAGGCGTGGTACTTGGAGCCGGGGTCGCCGGACTCGGTGAGCGGGGCGTCGTAGTCGTAGGACGTGACGGTGGGCTCGTAGGTGTGGTGGTGGTTGGCGCCGTTGTGGAAGCCGAAGTTGGTGCCGCCGTGGAACATGTAGATGTTGACGGAGGCGCCCGCGGACAGCAGCCGGTCGAGGTCGGCGGCGGCGTCGGAGGCGCTGCGGGTGTGGTGCGGGCCGCCCCAGTGGTCGAACCAGCCGACCCAGAACTCCGCGCACATCAGCGGGCCTTCGGGCCGGTGGGTGCGCAGCTCGGCCAGGGCGGCGTCGACCTTGCCGCCGAAGGTGCCGGTGGTGAGGACGCCGGGCAGGCTGCCGGCCGTGAGGTGTTCCTGGTTGACCTGGTCGCAGGTGAAGAGGAGTTCCTCGACACCCCTGTTCCGGAAGCCCTGTTCGAGGTGTTTGAGGTAGGCGGTGTCGTTGCCGTAGGCGCCGTACTCGTTCTCCACCTGGACGGCGATGACGGCGCCGCCGCGCGCCGCCATGTGCGGGAGCAGCGGGGGCAGCAGCAGGTCGAGATAGCGGTCGATGGCGGCGGTGAAGCGGGGGTCGGAGCTGCGCAGCGCGATGTCCGGGTCGGAGGTGAGCCAGCCGGGCAGGCCTCCGCCGTCCCACTCGGCGCAGATGAACGGGCCGGGGCGGAGCAGGACGTGGAGGCCCTCCTCGCGGGCGAGGTCCAGGTAGCGGGGCAGGTCCAGGATGCCGTCGAGGTCCAACTCTCCGTCGGGATCGGGCTGGTGGGCGTTCCAGGGGACGTACGTCTCGACGGTGTTGAGGCCCATCAGGCGGGCCTTGCGCAGCCGGTCGGCCCACTGGTCGGGGTGGACGCGGAAGTAGTGCATGGCGCCGGAGACGATGCGGAACGGCTCGCCGTGCAGCAGGAATCCGTCGGACGTGGTGGTGAGCGCGGACATGCGGGCTTCCCTTCAGTGCGCATGGAATCACTGCGAGTGGAATCACTGCGAGTGGGATCAGTGCGAGTGCGATCAGGGCGAGTGCGATCAGTGCGAGTGGGTCAGGGCGAGCGCGATCAGTGCGAGTGGGTCAGGGCGAGTGGATCAGGGCGAGTCGGATCGGGTACTGCGGATGAGCCAGAGCGTCGCGGCCAGGCACACCGCCGAGACACCCCCGAGAAGCAGCGGTACGGCCTCGACGCCGGACCACTCGATGGCCTTGCCGAGCGCCGGTCCGGCCACCACACCGCCGGCCATCGAGGCGGCGATGACCAGGGCTCCGGCCCGCCGGGCGCGCGGGGCGGCCCGGTGCAGCCAGGGCAGGCCGGTGGGGAAGATCGGCGCGATGAACAGGCCGACGCCGGCATAGGCGTACGGCGCCAACTCGCTGACGGACGCGAGCATCAGACAGACGGTCATGCCGGCGCAGGAGACGGTGATGATGGCCTCGGGCGGGAATCTGAGGGCGATCGGGGCGACCAGGAACCGGCCCACCGTCATCATCAGCCAGTACACGGAGGTGGCGGTCGCGGCGGCCCCGGCGCCGTAGCCGACGGTCTCCAGATGCGTGGGCTCCCAGCCGCCGACGCCCGCCTCGATGCCGACGTGCAGGACGTAGAGGGCGACGAAGACGCCGAGCACGGAGGCGAGGCTTCGGCCGAGGACGCCGCCGGAGTCGTAGGCCCCCTCGGACGGCTGCGGAGCCCGGTCCCGCACCCCCTTCAGACACAGCAGCAACGGCAGGTCGACCAGCGCGAACACCAGGAACACCGCCGGGTAGTGCGCGGCGCCGACCGCGCCGATCAGGGCCGGGCCGAGGATCGCGCCGACGCCGAAGTGGGCGTTGAGGATGTTCAGCATCGCGGTGGAACGGTGACCGAAGCCGACGGCGAACAGCTGGTTGAGGCCGTAGTCGACACCGCCGAAGCCGAGCCCGGCCAGCAGTGCGGCGGCGAGGGCGAGGGGCCAGGTGGGGGCCAGCGCGAAACCCGCCGCGCCCACCGCCATGAGCAGATACGAGGCCCCGAGGATGCGCCGGTTGCCGATCGCCCCGAACCAGCGGTCGAACAGCAGCACGCCGCCCACCCCGCCGACGAAGTGCGCGCTCAGCCCCAGCCCGGCGGCCGACGGGGACAGCCCGAACTCCTCGCGGAGGGCGGGGATCGCCGGGCCGTACAGGGCCTGGAGCACCCCGATCAGCACGAAGCCGACGCAGGAGGCGACGACGGCGGCCGGGCTGAACACCGGGGCTTCCACTACACGGGTCTCTCGCAGCACGCCTAGGAGTGTTACCGGTAACATTCAGGCCGTCAAGATTGCGAGCGCTGCTGCCGGCCACCCCGGCCGGATGCAACGCAAAGTGCTGTTAGGCGATGTCTTTGCCCTGCCGATCTTGAGGATCTGCGCGGTGCCCCGATCCAATGGGACCAGGCCTGACCACCCTGCACCGACGACGGGACGACAACCGCCATGGACACCGCATTCAAGGACGTTCCCCCGACCACCCTCGCCGACCTGCTGGGCCGGGGACAGGTGATGGACATCGGCATCCGCCCGCTGTGGGACGCACCGCGCATCGCCGGCCCCGCGTACACCGTGCGGTGCGTGCCCGGCGACAACCTGATGCTGCACGCCGCGATCTACCGCGCCGAGCCGGGCTCGGTGATCGTCGTGGAGTCCGGCGACCTGGACTACGCGCTGGCCGGCGGCAACGTGTGTGCCGTGGCCCGGCGGCGGGGCGTGGCCGGCTTCGTGCTGGACGGCCTCGTCCGCGACCTCGGCGAGGTCCGCGAGGCCGGCTTCCCGGTCTTCGCGCGCGGTGTCCTCCCCATTCCCGGCACCAAGGAGAAGGGCGGGGCGCTCGGTGAGCCGGCCAGGGTCGGCGGGGTGCTGATCCGGCCGGGGGACATCGTGGTGGCCGACGAGGAGGGGGTCGTCGTCACCCCGGCGGCCCGCCAGGAGGAGATCCTCACGGCGGCGCGGGCGAAGCTCGCGAAGGAGGCCGGGGAGTCGCTGGACGCCTGGGAGGAGAACCACCGGGCACGGATCGACAAGGCGCTGAGGGAACTGGGGTACGAGGGCTGACGAGGCGCCACCGGTGCCGTCAGCCGGCCCGCTCCTTCCCCACGCTGCCGGTCTACGGAGCTTCCACCGCCTCCGGCCTCTCAGGAGGCTCCGTCGGGGTCGGCGCGGGGGCCCGGAAGAGCACCGCCCGGGCCACCGCCGGCGCGAACAGCGCGGTGACCGGCGCGGCAAGGTGGAGCACCGCGCGGAAGGCGTCCCCGACGACGGCGTCACCGGGCGACCTCTCCTGGACCCGGCGCAGATACCAGCCGGTGACACGGTCCGTGGACCGGCCGTCGAGCGCGTTGCCGACCGCGCCCGGCATCTTGCGGTCCGCCCCGGCGGAGATGTCCCAGGCCAGCCGGGACGCGCCGAGCAACGCCCGCTGCACGCGCCGCGTCGTGGGCGTCCGGCGCCGGTCGGCCAGCGCGTCCCGCAGGGCTACGGCGCTCATCGCGGCGACGGCCATGCCCTGCCCGTAGATCGGGTTGAAGGCGCACAGCGCGTCGCCGGTGGCGAGGAACCCGGCGGGGTGGCCGGGCAGGTCGTAGCGGCGCCGGACGTTCGCGGTGCGCCGGTAGCCGAACGGCGGGGAGAGCGGTTCGGCCTCCGCCATCCAGCGGTCCAGCAGCGGATGCGCGAGCCGCTTGGTGTACGCCACGAACTCGTCGCCGTCCGTGGGCGGTTCGTCGCCGCGCAGCCCCGAGACGATCACCAGATGGGCGCCGTCCTCCAGCGGCAGCGCACCGCCGCCGTGGACCTGTCCGGTGCCGGGATAGACGTAGTAGCCGACGGTGTCGCCGTCGAGGACGCCCGCCGGGCCGCGGTAGACGCGGGAGGCATACGCGAGCCCGGTGTCGATGGTCTCCTCGTGCGGGCGCGCGGCGCCGATCCCGGCGAGCCACTGCGCGGCCTTCGTGCCGCCGCCGGAGGCGTCGACGACCAAGTCGGCCTCCATGGCGCGGGGTTCGGCGCCGGCGTCGCCGGAGCGGTCCCGCACGAGAACCCCTCGCACCCGGGACGCGTCACCGATCAGCCCGACGACGTCGGCCCCTTCCTCGACGCTGATCGCCGGATTGGCGAGAACCCGCCGTCGCACGAGCCCTTCGAGCTGCGCGCGCGAACCGGTGTAGATGTGCACGGACGCGGCCACCCGGCGGAGCCAGCGGCCGTTCTGCCACAGCACCATGTCCGACGGCATGCCGACCAGGGGCGCCCCCGCCGCCCGCAACTCCGCCAGAAAGCCCGGCAGCAGTGCCTCCATGGCGGACTGTCCGCCCTTCAGCAGCACATGCGGATGCCGTCCCTGCGGGACGCCGGGGCGTGCGCCGCCGTCGTCCGGGAACCGGTCGCGCTCGACGACGGCGACCCGGTCGGCGTGCCCGGCCAGCACGTGCGCCGCGAGCAGCCCCGCGAGGCTCCCGCCCACGACGACCGCATGCCGTCCACCCCGACGGCCCGTCCCTCCGGCAGAATTCACCGCTGCGCTCCCCTGGTCGCCCATGTCCTGAGAAGACACAAGTATCCCGTCCCGTACGACGGGCCGACCGAGATCCGGTCAGGCTAGGGTGCGCCGCATGTCCGACCCTTCCCAGTGCCCCACATGCGGCCGCCCCCTGAAGTACGGCGGCCTCGTCCTCACCGTCCGCGAGGACGACGGCAGGCGAACCTGCCGGGCCCTGTGGAAATGCCCCACCCGGCACATCTGGTGGCAGTGGTCCGACCGCCCCGAGGCCCCCCTGGAAACCTGCCCCGTACCGGGCCTGTTCCGCTGACCCCGGTCACGCGCGCCAGCTGCCGGTCAGGCCTCGTCCGCCGTCAACCGCAGCGAGATGCTGTTGATGCAGTACCGCTGATCCGTCGGCGTCGCATACCCCTCGCCCTCGAAGACGTGCCCGAGGTGCGACCCGCACCGCGCACACCGCACCTCCGTCCGCACCATCCCGTGCGACCGGTCCTCGATCAGCTCGACCGCGTCGGTGTCCTTCGGGTCGTAGAAGGAGGGCCAGCCGCAGTGGGACTCGAACTTCGTGGTGGACGTGAAGAGTTCGGCGCCGCAGGCGCGACAGGAGTAGACGCCCTTCGTCTTCGTGTCGGTGTACTCGCCCGTGAAGGCGGGCTCCGTGCCGGCCTGGCGCAGGACGGCGTACTCGGCCGGGGTCAGCTCCGCGCGCCACTGCTCTTCCGGCTTATCGACGTCGTACGACATGAAGCTCAGCCCCTTACTTCGACAGACGGTCCAGGATCTGCGGGCCGAGGTCCGTCACGTCACCCGCGCCCATGGTGAGAACCAGATCGCCCGGCTTCGTCATTCCCGCCACGACCGAGGGGACCTCCGCCTTGTCGTGGACCGACGTCACGTCCGCGCCCGCGGCCCGCGCCGCCTCGATGATCAGCTCGCTGGTGATGCCGGGGATCGGGTCCTCGCGGGCCGGGTAGATGTCGAGGACCAGGGAGGCGTCCGCGAGGGACAGGGACTGGCCCATCTCCTTGCCGAGCTCCTGCGTGCGGGAGAAGAGGTGGGGCTGGAAGACCACCAGGATGCGCGCGTCCCCGGCCGCCGCCCGCATGGCCTCCAGGTCGGCCGTCATCTCCGTGGGGTGGTGGGCGTAGGAGTCGATGACCTGGACCCCGGCCGCCTCACCCTTCAGCTGGAGGCGCCGCTTCACGCCGGTGTACGCCGCCAGCGCGGGCGCCAGCTCGTCCGCCGGGATGCCGAGGGCCACGCCCGCCGCGAGGGCCGCGACCGCGTTGTGCGCGTAGTGGCGGCCGGGGACGGAGACCGCGAACACCAGCTCCGTGCCGTCCAGGACGACTGTGACCTCGCTCTTCAGGCCCTGCGCCACGACCGACAGGACCCGTACGTCGGCGTCCTCCGCCTCTCCGTACGTCACCGTCCGCACCGAACCCGCCAGGCGCCGGGTCAGCTCGCGCGCGCCTTCGTGGTCGGCGTTGATCACCAGCGTGCCGCCGGGGACGATCTTTCCGGCGAAGGTCTCGAAGGACTCGTAGATCTCGTCGATCGAGGCGTAGTTCGCGTGGTGGTCCAGCTCGACGTTGAGGACGATGGCGACCTCGGGCGCGTACTTGTGGAAGCTGCGGTCCGATTCGTCCGCCTCGGCGACGAAGATCTCGCCCTCGCCGTGCAGCGCGTTGGAGCCGGGGGCGTCGAGGTCGCCGCCGATGGCGTACGAGGGGTTCAGGCCGAGCTCGCTCAGGGACACGGCCAGCATCGACGTCGTGGTCGTCTTGCCGTGGGTGCCCGCGACCGCGATCGGGCGCAGGCCCTCCATCAGGGCGGCGAGGGCGTCGGAGCGGTGCACCACCGGGATGCCCAGCTCCGCCGCGCGGGCCAGCTCGGGGTTGTCCTGGCGGATCGCCGACGACACGACGACACAGCTCGCGTCGTCGGCGAGGTGCTCCGCCGCGTGTCCGATGTGCACGGTCGCGCCCAGCGCGCGCAGCGCCTCCGCCGTCGCGGACTCCTTGGCGTCGCTGCCCGCGACCTTCGCCCCGCGCTGCGCGAGGATCTTCGCGATCCCCGACATCCCGGCGCCGCCGATGCCGATGAAGTGCGGTCGGTCCATGGCGGTGGGAAGGCCGGGTGCCATGCGTGTCTCCCTGTGCAGGTGAAATAAGGCTGCGTGCGTATGAAAAAAGGCTGGGCCAAGCCTAAGCCGAGCCGCCGACAGCGTCGGACTCCCGGCCGTCGGCCGGACCTGTGCCTACACCTTGCTGTGCGAGAACAGCTTCAGCACCGGCACCCCCACCTTGTGCCGGGCCCGCGAGGCCCAGTCCCGGTGGAAGAACTCCTCCACGTAGTGCGGATCGGTCAGCACGATCACCTCGTCCGCGCCGATCTCCTCCACCAGCGACTTCAGCGCGTCCAGCGGATGGTCCTCGATCAGCCGCCCCTCCGCCGCGCTCCCGGAGCCCCGCAGTGCCTGCAGGGACACCTCCAGCGCCCGCTCCCCGAAGTCCTTCGCGGCCGCGCCCTCGGGGACTTCCCGCTCGCGCGCCGCCTCGTCCAGTTCGCCCAGCGCCACGTCGTCGATGGCCCTGAGCAGCCGGTCGGCCTGGTCGCCGCGCGGCTGGAGGAGCACGTGGAAGGAGACCGGGTCGTCCCCATGCAACGTCGTGACGAACTCCACGTCGGCGGACGTCAGGGCCTTCTCGATCATCAAAACGCTTGTGAACACCGCGCGCCCCTTCTGCGGAAACCATCCTGCCCCGTGATCTCACGGGGACTGCGAGATTTAGTGTGCCCGTCGGAAGCTAAACGGAACGGTTGATTCCGCCGTTTTCGGGACCGGCGGTACCACTGATCGATTTTCAAGTGCGCTGGTAGCGGCTGAAGAGAAACCCCTCCTCCTCCAAGAGGGACACCAGTGCGAACCGTTGCGGAACCGCGACAGAAGGCCCTCCGGCGATCCGCTGGGCGTCCCCCGCGGTGAGCATCGGGGCGACGGTCAGACAGAGCTCGTCCAGCACCCCGGCGGCCACGAACTGCCCGAGCAGGCGCGGGCCGCCCTCGGTGAGCAGCCGGGTGAAGCCGAGGTCGGCCAGCGCCTGCACGGCCCGCGCGGGCTCCACGCCGACCCCGTCACCGGCGACGACCACCCGGGCACCGGCCTTCTCCGCCGTGGCGACCCGGTCGGGAGCGGCGGCCGCGCCGGTCAGGATCAGGGTCGGGGTGAGGGGGGAGGTGAACAGCGGAAGGGAGAAGTCGAGGTCGAGGCTCGCGCTGACGATCGCGATCGCCGGCGCCGGTCCCTGCCCGGCCGCCTCCCGGGCCTCCGCGAACTCCGCACGCGCGCGTGCCGGGCGGTACCCCTCCTGGCGTACCGTTTCCGCGCCGACGACGACCACGTCCGCCAGCCCCCGCAGCGTGCCGAAGATCCGCATGTCGGCGGCGGTGGAGATGGGCTGCGACTTCCCGTCGTGCTGGGCGGCCCCGTCGAGCGTGGAGACCATGTTGGCCCGCAGCCAGGGAGCGGGGGCAGCGGCAGGGTCCGTGACCGGCTCGGGATAGGCGTAGGCGGCGGCCAGCTCCGCGAGGCTCCACTCCCGGTCGATCAGGCCGGCCCCCGGAGCACCGGACGCCCCCGGGGTCCCACCGACACCCCCCGCCCCCTCGTCCCCGGCCGCACCGCCGGAGGCCGTCGTCGCTGTCTGGTCGGTCACAGGGAACAGGCGTCGCATGTCGTGCAGTGTGGCACGACGCCTACCATGGGGAACCGTGTCGTCCTCCTCCGCCGCCTCCGGGATCAGCCCGATAGCAGACGCGGCCCCCGTGTCCCTGTGCGCCCGCGAGCCGCACGTCCCCGCCGACCGCCTGGTCGCCGAGATGGTGCCGCCGCCGCGCTTCGACTCGGTCCGCTTCAGCACGTACATCCCGGACCCGAACCAGCCCAGCCAGTTCGAGGCCGTCAAGGTCCTCGAGGGCTTCGCGGGCGGGCTCGGCGGGGCGCACGCCGTCACCGGCGGCAAGCGCGGCTTCTTCGGATTCAACAAGGGCAAGGACAAGGGCAGGGACAAGGCGAAGGCCAAGGGGGCCAAGGTCCCCGCCGGCCCGCGCGGCGTCTACCTCGACGGCGGCTACGGCGTCGGCAAGACCCACCTGCTCGCCTCCCTCTGGCACGCCACCCCGGCCGAGCCCTCCCTCAAGGCCTTCGGCACGTTCGTCGAGCTGACCAACCTCGTGGGCGCCCTCGGCTTCCAGCAGACGGTCCAGACGCTCTCGAACCACCGCCTCCTGTGCATCGACGAGTTCGAGCTCGACGACCCGGGCGACACCGTTCTCGTCTCCAGCCTCCTGCGCAAGCTCGTCGACGCCGGCGTCGCGCTCGCCGCCACCTCCAACACCCTCCCCGGCAAGCTCGGCGAGGGCCGCTTCGCGGCGGTCGACTTCCTGCGCGAGATCCAGGGGCTGAGCGCCCACTTCCGCACCCTGCGCATCGACGGCGAGGACTACCGCCACCGAGGTCTGCCCGAGGCGCCGGCGCCGTACTCCGAGGAGCAGGTGACGAAGACGGCGTACGCCACCGCGGGCGCCTCGCTCGACGACTTCCCGCGGCTGCTGGAGCACCTCGCCCGTGTCCACCCCAGCCGCTACGGCGCGTTGACCGATGGCCTGAACGCGGTCTGCCTCACGGAGGTGCGGCCGGTTCCGGACCAGTCGACCGCGCTGCGGCTCGTCGTCCTCGCGGACCGGCTCTACGACCGTGAAGTCCCGGTCCTCGCCTCCGGGCTGCCGTTCGATCAGCTGTTCAGCGAGGAGATGCTCAACGGCGGGTACCGCAAGAAGTACTTCCGGGCGATCTCGCGGCTCACCGCGCTGGCCCGTGACGGCAAGCGGCTCGTCGAGTCCGCCTAGCCCGGCGAAAGCTCCCAGGTCAAGGGCCAGTTCACGCCACGACACCCGCGCTTTTCAGGCTCTCTTCAGCCTGAAACGCTAAGTTAACCCTGCAAACAACTTTGCAGGGTTAACGTGTTTCTTGACCAGCCATTGACCAATGCTTGGTCTGTACGTGAGTCGTGGACTGCCGGAAGGGGGGCGCATGTTTCGAGGTACGACGGCACCGACCGTGCTCTCGCCTCGCACCGCCGCCCCGGTCACCCCTCGGCCGTTCACTCCCACGGAACCGTTCGCAACCGCGCACACGATCCGTGATGTTCAACCCAAAGCTCACCGTAGAGCTCTCTCCCGGGCTCGGCCCGTTTCCCAGCGGGCCCGCAGAGCCCAGGCAGCCCGTTCCCGGCGGCCCTTCAGGTCTTCCGTCGCCGTGACACCGGAACCGGCTGCCTGACCCCCCACTGTCATGTACGTCCGACGCGCCGCCGTGGCGCGCCAGGAGGAGTCACCACATGCAGCCCCTCATCGACAACGCCCGCCTGTTCGGACAGCGCCCTGAGGAGTTCGCCAAGCTCGCCGAAGGCCAATCCCCCCAGGTTCTGTTCATCACCTGCTCCGACTCACGGGTCGTCCCGGCCCTGATCACGGGCGCCCGCCCCGGCGAGCTCTTCGAGCTGCGCACCGCGGGCAACATCGTCCCCCCGTACGTCTCCGAGCACCCCACCAGTGAGGCGGCCACCATCGAGTACGCCGTCGAGGTCCTCGGCGTGAGCGACATCGTGGTCTGCGGCCACTCGCACTGCGGCGCCGTCGGCGCCCTGGTGCGCGGCGACGACCTCGACGCCGTACCCGCCGTACGGGACTGGCTCGCCCGCGCCGAGCCGCGCCCGGCCGGAGCGGCCGAGGACCCCGAGGTCGCCGACGGCGTGCAGAGCCATGTCCTGGCCCAGGTCCTGCGCCTGCGCTCCTACCCCTTCATCGACAAGAAGCTGTCAGCGGGTCAACTCACCCTGCGGGCCTGGTACTACGAGGTCCACACCGGCGCCGTGCGCGAACACCGCGCGGACACCGACGCGTTCGAGGCGCTGTGAGCGCCATGATGACCAAATACCCTCATCTGCGGCAGGACTTCGCCGCCTCCCTGGTCGTCTTCCTGGTCGCGCTGCCGCTGTGCGTCGGCGTGGCCGTCGCCTCGGGTGTCCCGGCCGAACTGGGCCTGGTCACCGGCATCGTGGGCGGCATCGTCGCGGGGTGCATGCGCGGCAGCAGCCTTCAGGTCTCCGGGCCCGCCGCCGGTCTGACCGTGCTGGTCTTCGAGGCGGTGCGGGAGTTCGGGCTGCCCGTCCTCGGGGTGATCGTGCTGGCCACCGGCCTGCTCCAGATCCTCATGGGCACCCTGAGGCTGGGCCGCTGGTTCCGGGCCATCTCCGTCTCCGTCGTCGAGGGCATGCTGGCCGGAATCGGCCTCGTGCTGATCGCCGGACAGCTGTACGCGATGGCCGGCAGCAAAGCCCCCGCCTCGGGCCTGGACAAGATAGCCGGGCTGCCCGGCGCGCTCGTCGACGCCGTCGGCGACAGCGGGGCGCTGGCCTCGCTCGGGATCGGCGTCGGCACCATCGCCGTCCTGGTGCTGTGGAAGCGGATGCCGGCGGCGGTGCGTACCGTGCCCGGCCCGCTCGCCGCGGTCGGCCTGGCCACGCTCGCCGCGCTGGTGTTCTCGATGCCGGTGGCGACCGTGGAGGTGCAGGGGCTGCTGGGTTCCGTCCAGCCGCCGTCCTTCAGCGCCTTCGGTGAGCTCGCGAGCGTCGGCGTGCTCGCCACGATCGTCGCGTTCACGCTGATCGCGTCGGCCGAGTCGCTGTTCTGTGCGGCGGCGGTCGACCGGCTGCACGACGGGCCGCGCACCGAGTACGACAAGGAGCTGATCGCGCAGGGCGCGGGCAACGCGCTCTGCGGTGTGCTCGGCGCGCTGCCGATGACCGCGGTGATCGTGCGCAGCGCGGCCAACGTGCAGGCGGGCGCGCGGACCAGGGCGTCCCGGGTCATGCACGGCGTATGGCTGCTGCTGTTCGCGGCGCTGCTGCCGGGCGTCCTCGCCTACATCCCGATCCCGGCCCTCGCGGGCATCCTGGTCTACTCCGGCGCCAAGCTGATCCCGGTCCGGGAGGTCGTCTCGCTGTGGCGCGAGCACCGCGGTGAGGCGCTGATCCTCATGGTCACGGCCGTGTCGATCGTCGCGGTCAGCATGTTCGAGGGCGTGCTCATCGGGCTCGCGCTGGCGGTCGCCAAGACCGCCTGGGAGGCCTCGCACCTCAAGCTGGAGGTCGTCGACAAGGGCGCCGGACCGGTCCAGGCGTACCTCTCGGGCAACGCGACCTTCCTGCGGCTGCCGAAGATCCTCGACAGCCTGGAGTCGCTGCCCCAGGACCGCCCGGTGGAGCTGGACCTCTCCGGCCTGCACCACCTCGACCACGCGTGCCGCACGGCCCTGGAGAACTGGGCCGAGCGCCACAGCGCGGTCGGCACGGAACCGGTGAAGGTGACGACCGCCGCGTAGCACCCCACCCGGCTCCTCTCGGTACCCCACCCGGTGCCTGGCCCCGCGCCAGGCACCGGGCATATCGTTGCAGGAGCGGACAAACAGGCCTCTCACCGAGGGGGTCGTCATGCTCCAGGAGCTGCTCACCGTGGCCGTGGCCGCCGGTTCCGCCGGGGTGATCTACGTCGCCGCCGGGGCCCGGGTCGTCAAGCAGTACGAGCGCGGGGTGGTCTTCCGGCTCGGCCGGCTGCTGCGCGACGTACGGGAGCCGGGGTTCACCATGGTGGTCCCGCTGGTGGACCGGATGCACAAGGTCAACCTCCAGATCGTCACACTCCCGGTCCCCGCCCAGGAGGGCATCACCCGGGACAACGTGACGGTGCGCGTGGACGCGGTCGTCTACTTCCGGGTGGTGGACGCGGCGAGCGCGCTCGTGAAGGTCGAGGACTACAAGTTCGCGGTCTCCCAGATGGCGCAGACCTCGCTGCGGTCCATCATCGGCAAGAGCGAGCTGGACGATCTGCTGTCCAACCGCGAGAAGCTCAACGAGGGCCTGGAGCTGATGATCGACAGCCCGGCCGTGGGCTGGGGCGTGCAGGTCGACCGCGTCGAGATCAAGGACGTGTCGCTGCCCGAGACCATGAAGCGCTCCATGGCCCGGCAGGCGGAGGCGGACCGTGAGCGCCGCGCCCGCATCATCAACGCCGACGCGGAACTCCAGGCGTCGAAGAAGCTCGCCGAGGCCGCGAAGGAGATGTCCGAGCAGCCCGCCGCGCTCCAGCTGCGGCTGCTCCAGACGGTCGTGGCGGTCGCGGCCGAGAAGAACTCCACGCTCGTGCTGCCCTTCCCGGTGGAGCTGCTGCGCTTCCTGGAGAAGGCCCAGGAGCACCCGGTCGACCGAGGGCCCGAGCGGTGACACGTGCTACGCGTGTGGTTCCCGCGGCCCGGCCCAGGTGATAGACACAGCGGCGTCACATCCTGTCCGCCAGCAGGAAGGTTGCTGCTCCATGTCCGCAACACGACGTCAGATCCTCGCCCGCTCCGGTGCTTTGGGGGCGGGCATCGCCTTCACCGGCGCCCTCTCCGAACTCTTCGCCGGGACCGCCGCCGCGACCCAGAACCTCGGCCACACGGGTTACGGCCCGCTCGTCCCCGACCCGGACGGCCTGCTCGATCTGCCGGAAGGTTTCCGCTACCAGGTCCTCTCCCGCGAGGGCGACCAGCTCCGCTCGGGAGAGGGCCAGGTCCCCTCGAACCACGACGGCATGTCGGCCTTCTCCGGCAGACACGGCCGCACCCACCTGGTCCGCAACCACGAGAACCGCGTCACCGCCAAGATCCCGGTACCCACGATCGACGGCCTCACCTACGACCCGATGGGCAAGGGCGGCTGTACGGCGCTGACCCTGGACGCCCGCAACAACGTCCTGTCGGAGCGCGTCGCCATCGCCGGCACGGCCGTCAACTGCGCGGGCGGGCCCACCCCTTGGGGCACCTGGCTGACCTGCGAGGAGACCGAGGACAAGGCCGGCACCAACGGCTACACCAAGGACCACGGCTTCATCTTCGAGGTGGACGGGGCGGACCCGCGGCGCTCGGGCGCGGTGCCCCTGACCGCGATGGGCCGCTTCCAGCACGAGGCGATCGCCGTCGACCCGAAGCGCGGCATCGTCTACGAGACCGAGGACGCGTTCCTCAAGCCGTTCGGCCTGTTCTACCGCTTCCTGCCCAACAAACCGCTGGGCGGCCTCGGTTCGCTGCGCGCGGGCGGCCGGCTCCAGGCGATGCGCGTCCCCGGCGTACCCGACCTGTCCTCCATCCAGGAGACGGGTGCCTGCTTCGAGGGCATCGAGTGGGTCGACGTACCGGACCCGCTCGCCGCCCAGACCCCCGTCCGTCTCCAGGACTTCGGCCCGAAGGGCATCACGCACGCACAGAAACTGGAGGGCTGCTACTGGGGCGGGAGCTGCGTCTACTTCGTCTCGTCCTTCGCCCGCAGCGCGGACGGCTCGGCCGCCGACCACTACGGGCAGATCTGGCGGTACGACCCCGCCGCCCGCCACCTCAAGCTGGTGATCGTGTTCGGCCCGGACACCGACGTCCAGCTCCCGGGCGAGTCCCCCGACAACATCTGTCTGGCCCCCAGCGGCGGCCTCATGGTCTGCGAGGACGGCAACGGGGCGCAGCACGTGTTCGGGGTGACCCGGCGGGGCGAGGTCTACGCGATGGCCCGCAACGCGCAGAACATCGGAACGGACGAGGAGCCGGAGTGGGGTGAGTTCGCGGGCGTCACGTTCTCGCCGGACGGCCGGACCATGTTCGTCAACTGCTACACGCCGGGGACCACGTTCGCCGTGACGGGGCCCTGGCGGAGGTAGCGCTCCGCCACAGGGCGCCCCGGCTGGCGTCCCCTTCCCGGCGGGCGCACGATCGAGGGACGACCGCACGGGAAGGGGCACGCCGTGGCCGAGAAGGGGTCGAAGAAGGCCAAGAAGGAGCCGAGCCTCGGCGAGCTGCTCCGCGTGCCGGACGGCGGAAAGCGGGTCGACCTGGGCTCCTACGACGCCCGGGCGACCCCCGGCGCCCCCAAGGACAAGAAGGCCGCCCTGACGGACATGGAACAGATGGGCGAGCGCCTGGCCGAGCTCCAGGAACGCCTGTGGGCGGCGAGCACGGCGGGCGACCGGCGCCGCGTCCTGCTGATCCTCCAGGGCATGGACACCAGCGGCAAGGGCGGCACGGTCAAGCACGTCATCGGCCTGCTGAACCCGTCCGGCTGCCGCATCAAGGCGTTCAAGGCCCCGACCCCCGCGGAGCTGAAGCACCCGTTCCTCTGGCGCATCCGCCAGGCCCTCCCCGCCCCCGGCGAGATCGGCATCTTCGACCGCTCGCACTACGAGGACGTCCTCATCGCCCGCGTCCGCGGCCTCGCCCCCCGCTCCGAGCTGACCCGCCGCTACGCCCGCATCAACCGCTTCGAGCAGTCCCTGACCGGCAACGACGTGACCGTCATCAAGTGCTTCCTGCACCTCTCCTACGACGAACAGCGCGCCCGCCTCCTCGAACGCCTCGACCGCCCGGACAAGCACTGGAAGTTCAACCCCGGCGACATCGACGAGCGCGAACTCTGGCCCGCCTACCAGGAGGCGTACGAACTCGCCCTGCGCCGCTGCGCCACCCCGCGGGCCCCCTGGTACCTGATCCCGGCCGACCGCAAGTGGTACCGCAACTGGGCCGTCAGCCGCCTCCTCCTGGAGCACCTGGAGGCACTGGACCCGCAGTACCCGAAGGCGGACTTCGACGTCGAGGCGTGCCGGAAGAGGCTGCTGAAGGGCGCCTGATCGAGGGCTTCGCAGGGCATGACGTGCGGCGATCCGAGTTCCGCCCGATTCGCCCCTTTATGTTCGTACGGTGATCATTCGAGTACGACAAGTCGCCGCCGTCTGCGCCCTCGGCGCCGCGCTCACCGCCTGCGCCGCCACCCCCCAGGCACCCCGCGCCAAGGCCGCCCACCCTGCGCCCTCCGCAGCCGCCCCCTCGCACCCCCCGACCCTCGCCCCCGGCCCGTCCGGACTCACCCCCGTCTTCACACACGGCCCCCGCACCCCGGCCAGGACCGTCGCCCTCACCTTCGACGCCGACATGACCGCCGATCAGGGGGCACGGGCCGCGGCGGGCGAGCACTTCGACAACCCGCGGCTCATCGCCACGCTGCGCACGCTGAAGGTGCCCGCGACCGTGTTCATGACGGGCCGGTGGGCCGAGGAGTACCCGGCCGAGGCCCGGTCGATCGGGCGGGACCCGCTCTTCGAGGTCGCGAACCACTCGTACAGCCACTACGCCTTCACCGGCGACTGCTACGGGCTGCCCACGCTGTCCGAGGACCGGATGCGGTCCGACCTCGAGCGCGCGTACACCGCCTTCCGTGAGGCGGGGGTGCCCGACGCGATGCCGTACTTCCGCTTCCCCGGCGGCTGCTACGACCGTACGGCGCTCAAGGCGCTCACCCCGGCCGGTGTCACGGCCGTGCAGTGGGACGTGGTGAGCGGGGACGCCTTCGCGACCGACGTGGACGCCGTGGCGTCGCAGGTCCTCGACGGCGTCCGGCCCGGTTCCGTCGTCGTCATGCACTGCACGCGCAGTGCCGCGCCGGCGACCGAGCGGGCGGTGCGGCGGATCGTGCCGGAACTGCGGGCCCGGGGCTACCGGTTCGTGAAGGTCTCCCAGCTGATCGGCGCCCAGGGCGGACCGTCCTAGGCTGGAGGGCATGAGCGAGGACTACTGCACGATCCGCGAGGTCCCGAAGCCGCCCGTCGCCGAAGGGCCGCCGTACGCCGAGTGCGTGCTGTGCCGCGAGGCGACGGAGTACCCGGAGTCGTACAAGGGGATCACGCTGTGCCCCGTGTGCGAGTGGCAGGAGGCACAGCGGACCGCCTGTTCAGGGTGAGCGGCGGGAGGTCAGCGTGCAGGCCAGGGCGAGCGCCCCGGCCGTGACCACGGCCGCCGCCGCGAGGGGCAGCAGCGGCAGCGGGACCGTCCCCTGCTGCGAACCGGTGACCAAGCCGCTGACCGCCGCGTGGGCCGGGGAGCCGGTCACCACCACCGACAGCAGGGCCGCGAGCAGCATCGTGGGCACCGCCCGGCCCGGCGAGCGCAGCAGCGGCCAGGTGGTCAGCGCCCCGACCGCCGTGCCGAGCAGGGCGCAGGCCAGCACCGCGAGCAGCCCGGACCCGCCGGCCGGGACCCTCGGCACCCGGATCTGGTGGTCGGAGCTCACCGGGTCGCTGATCAGCGTCACGAGCACGGTCGCGACCGTGCCGAGCAGCGCCGCGCCGGCCAGCGCCACCAGCAGCGCGGCGAGATGCGCCCGGGCGGGCCCGACCGCGGCGGAGACGCAGGCCCGGGCGGCGGGCGGCTCGCCCGCGACACAGATCCGCACCAGCCAGGCCGCGACCGGCAGAAGCGCGGCGGCGGCGTAGCCGAGGGAGTCCAGGATCGGCTGCCCGCTCTGCACACCGACCCCGAGGAACACGGCGTACAGGATGACCGGCGGCAGCCAGCGCTGCGAGCGCACGAGCAGGGCGGCCTGATAGCGGAGCAGCGCGGTCATCGGCCGCCTTCCGGGGTCTCGTGGCGCACGCTCACGACGTGCCAGGGCGGGCGGGAGGTCAGCAGGGTGCGCAGCAGGACGTCCGAGTGGGACGCGGGGACGGTGAGCCGGTAGGTGCCGGGGTGCGGCTCCTCGGCGGTGCTGGCGGTGCGGTGCGCGTCCGCGGGCAGCCGTCCGCCCGCGGGGCCCTGCGCCTCGACGACGACGTGCGGGCCGGTGACCGCCGGCTCGGAGGCCACGGGTGTCGTACGACGTGCGAGGCCGCCCTCGCGTACGGCGTACACGGCGTCGGTCGCCCCCGCGAGGCGACGCGGGTCGTGGTCGACGAACACCACCGCTCCGCCGGCCGTGGTGCGCTCGGCGACGGCCCGCTCCAGTTCGGCGCGTGCGCCGGTGTCCAGGCCGGTCCACGCCTCGTCCAGGACGAGCAGTTCCGGTTCGGCGAGCAGGGCCTGCGCGACGGCGACCTTCTGGCTGCTGCCCTTGGAGAGCTGGGCCATGGGGGTGTGGGCGTAGGAGGAGGCGCCGAACCGTTCCAGGGTGTCGGCGGCTGCGCGCTGGGCGGAGGTGCGGGTGAGGCCGTGGATCGTGGCCAGGTGGGTGAGGTAGCCGGCGGCCGTGAAGGGGAGGGCCGAGGGGAAGCGCTCGGGGACGTAGGCCGTGCGGGGGCGGCCCTTGACCCTGCCCTCCGAAGGCGCGTCGAGGCGGGCGAGGATGCGCAGCAGCGTGGATTTGCCGGTGCCGTTCGGGCCCTCTATGCGGGTGAGGGTCCCGGGGGCCAGGGTGAGGTGGATGCCCCGTAAGACCCATGGGCCGCGCAGGCCGTAGCGGCGGCCCACGTTGTCCAGCTGTAGATCGCGTTCCATGGCCAAATGATGTCGCCTTAAGGTGGCCGGGTGAACGCCAGCCCATTTACCACCGAAGCCGATGTACGCGACCAGGCCCCGCAGTTCGTCCTGCCTCTGGTCGTCCGCATCGAGCGTGCCGCTCCTCCTGCCCGGACCGACGCCCTGGAGACCGCCGCGCGGGCCGTTCTCCTGATCCTCAGCGACGAGCGGTCCCTCGGGGACGGGGAGTGGGCGCAGGTCATGCGGGACTGGCAGGACGCCCGGATCCGCAAGGTCGTGCGGCGGGCTCGTGGGGCGGAGTGGCGGAAGGCCGAGGGGCTGCCCGGGATCACCGTCACCGGGAAGTCGGCCGAGGTGCGGGTCTTCCCGCCGGTGCCGCTCGACGGGTGGCCGAAGGAGCTGGCCAAGCTCCAGGTGTCCGGGACCGATCTCGACGACCCGGAGGCCCCTGGGGACGTCGATCCCGGGGTGCCGGTGCTGTGGATGAGTCCCGATCTCGACATGTCCGCCGGGAAGGCGATGGCGCAGGCGGGGCACGGGGCCCAACTCGCCTGGTGGGAGCTGTCGGAGGAGCAGCGGACGGCCTGGCGGGACGCCGGCTTCCCGCTCGCCGTACGCACGGCGGAGCCCGGGCGGTGGGGTGAACTCACCTCCAGCGGGCTGCCGTTGGTCCGGGACGCGGGCTTCACGGAGATCGCGCCCGGTTCCTGCACGGTGGTCGCGGACCACCCGGCGCTGCGCGCACGGCCCTGAGCCATGCGGCATGCGTGGCGCGGCTGTCTCGGCGCGGCCGTGCTGGTGGCCGCAGGCGTGCTGGTCTGGTTCTTCCAGGCCGTGCACGACAGCGGGCGGGACCGGGAGCGCGACGCCCGGGCCTCCGTCACCGCCGCCGCCGAGCGGCTCAGGGGCCGGCTCCAGGAGGCCGATGCCGACGGCACCCTGACCGACCAGGAGGTCGCCGCCGTACTACGCCCCCGAAGCCTCCGTTCCGTCGCCCGGACCCCGGCCGGCACCACCGTCGTGGTGCAGGTCGCCGCGTCCGACTGGGCCCAGTGCTACACGTACACCGCCGGCCACACCGGCACCGTCACCGCCCGGCCGCTGGACGACTGCCCGTCGGCCGCAACCTCAAATGTTCCTCTGAAGACGCCCCCTGGGCGATTCGGCTCCGAGCCCCGGGGCCATACCCCCGTCACACAGGAACGGCACGGCGTCGAAGGGGACGGCACGGCGGGCACCTGAACGAGCCACTCGACGGGGAAACGGGGACGGGGACCATGGAGCGACTGGGCACGGGAATCGGCTGGCGGCCGGAGATCGCGGACGCCGTGGAACGCATGCCGGGCATCGACTGGGTCGAGGTCGTGGCCGAGAACACCTGTCCCGGCCATCTGCCGGAGTCGCTGCGACGGCTGCGCGAGCGCGGGGTGACCGTGGTCCCGCACGGCGTCTCGCTCGGCCTCGGCGGCGCCGACCGCCCGGACGAGAGCCGCCTGACCGCCCTCGCCGAGCGGGCCGAGGCGCTGGGCTCGCCCCTGGTCACCGAGCACATCGCGTTCGTCCGGGCGGGCGGGCTCCTGACGGCCTCCCCACGCCTGGAGGCCGGCCACCTGCTGCCGGTCCCCCGCACCCGCGACGCCCTCGACGTGCTGTGCGAGAACGTCCGTATCGCCCAGGCCGCCCTGCCCGTGCCGCTCGCCGTGGAGAACATCGCCGCGCTGATCGCCTGGCCGGGTGAGGAGATGACGGAGGGGCAGTTCCTGTACGAGCTGGCGGACCGTACGGGCGTACGACTCCTCATCGACGTCGCCAACCTCCACACCAACCACGTCAACCGCGGCGAGGACCCGGCCGCCGCCCTCGCCGACCTCCCCCTGGAGGCCATCGCCTACGTCCACGTGGCGGGCGGCTTCGAGCGGGACGGCGTCTGGCACGACAGCCACGCCCATCCGGTCCCCCGCCCGGTCCTCGACATCCTCACCGACCTCGCCTCCCGGGTGTCACCGCCGGGGGTCCTTCTGGAGCGGGACGAGAACTTCCCGGAACCGGCCGAGCTGGAGGGGGAGTTGGCGGCGATCCGGGCGGCGGTGGAGAAGGGGCGGGAGCAGGGGGCCGTGCCGGGCACCAAAGCCGCCCGCACCACCACACTCACCTCCCTCCCCGACACCGCGCCCGCCCGCCAGCGGCTCGCCCTCGATCAGGCCGCGCTGCTGTCCGCCCTCGTCGCCGGTACGCCCGTGCCCGAGGGGTTCGACCGGGTGCGGCTCGGGGTGCAGGCGCGGGCGCTGGCCGGGAAGCGGGCGGACGTCGTGGCGAAGGTCGCGCCCGAGCTGCCGGTGATCCTCGGTACGGGGTACCGGGCCGCGTTCCTCGGCTACGCCCACGGGCATCCGATGACCGGCGGGTACCGCAGGGACGCGCTGGACTTCGCCGGGCATCTGCTCGGGGCGGGGACGGTGCGCGACGAGCGGGCGCTGGCCGAGCTGCGGGAGTGGTGGGAGGAGCGGTCGGGGTCGCGGCCGCGCTCGCACCGGCCGGGTGTGCGGCTGGCGCGGGCGACACGGCGGGTGCTGCTGCGGCGCTGAAGGGCGACCGGATGTGCCGGGATTAACACGCCCGCGTTCGGTACCACGAACGCGGGCGATCAACACCCTTTTGTCGTCATATGTAGCCAACTCTCCCTCCCGCATTCACCCTTGGTGTCCTGGTTGCAGCCCTTCGTCCCTGTACGGCAGTCGGCATACACCGCGCAGTAACATGCCGACAGCGCATCCGAAACGCACTGGCGTGCGGTGCTGCATGCAGGAGGCACCATGCGACCCCGACCCCCCGTCAACGGCCGAGGCATCTTCAGTGGCACCGGGCTCATCATCACCGGCCTGGCGGCGACCCTGGCGGCCCTGATCTTCCCGATCTGGTCGTACGCCGACCGTTCCGGGACGGCGGTCGACGTGCTCAACGCCCAGACGGTGTCGACGAAGTACGGCCCGCTGTCGGCGCTCGACCGGGAGTTCGTCACCAAGGTGCGGCTGGCCGGGCTGTGGGAACTGCCGGCCGGGCAGCAGGCCCTGCAGAAGGGCACGACACAGGCCGTACGCACCGCGGGGCAGCATCTGGTCGACGGGCACACGTTCCTGGACGGGCGGGTACGTGACGTGGCCGCGCAGCTCGGCCTGGCGCTCCCCAACGAACCCAACGACCAGCAGAAGCAGTGGCTGGCCACCCTGAGCTCGGCCCAAGGGGTCGAGTACGACCGGCAGTTCGCCAACATCCTGCGGATCGCCCACGGCAGGGTCTTCTCGGTCGTCGCCCAGGTGCGGGCCACCACCCGCAACTCCCTGGTCCGCGCCCTCGCCGACGACGCGAACACCACCGTCCTCGACCACATCAAGATCCTGGAGGCCACCGGGTACGTCGACTGGGACGCCCTGGCCCAGGAGATGGCCTCCGGCAGCACTCCCCCGATCACCAACACCCCCGGCCCGCCCGGCCCGACGACGGACCCGGTCCCGGCCGTCCCGGTCACACCACCGGCGTCCCCGACGTATTCACTGCCCCCACCCGCCACCAGCCCGCCGCCCAGCGCGCCCTGAGCGGCGCCAAGGGGAACATCACGTACCGGCAACGCTCCGTCCGGATTGTGAACAAGGCATGGCGTCTTCGCGGTCGATTCGCATAGAACAGCGTCATGTTCTGGGTCCTTCTCCTCCTGCTGGCCTGGGCCGCCGCCGGCACCGCGTGTACCCGGTTGTGCCTGGCCGCCGTACGTGCTGCGGCCGTGGACACGGAAGAAGCGGCCGCGGACCGTGGGCACGATCTGACGCTGTACGAGGCGGCGTTCCTGTCCGGCGGCCCCCGGCGGGTCGCCGACCTCACCATGGTCTCGATGGCGCGCCAGCGCCGACTGCTCCTCGCGCACACCGGCTGGGCGACCGTCGTCGACCCGCGCGGCCGGGACGAGATCGAGCGCTCCGTCATCGGGGCGATCGGCCCGGAGGGCCAGTCCCGCATCACCCCGGCGCGGGACGCCGCGGCGACCGCGGCCCCGGTGCGCGGCCTCGCAGACCGGCTCGTCCGCGCGGGCCTCGCCGTGCCGGACGGGGCGCGTACGACGGTGGCGGCGGCCGTGCGCCAGGTGCAGCTCGCCGCGCTCGTCGTCCTCGCGCTGGGCGCGACCGCGCTGCTGACGCCCGCACCGTCGGAGATGCCGCGCCAGCTGATCGCCCTCTGGTTCGCGCTGCCCCTCGCGCTCACCCTGAGCTGCCTCGCCATCGCCCGCGTCGAGGTCCACCCCTACTCGCGCTGGGCCTCCCCGGCCGGCCAGCGCCTGCTCGGCGCCCTGGCCCGCCGCACCGGGGGCGGCGACGACCGTACGTACCTGACGACCGTCGCCGTACGAGGTGTCCGCGCGGTCGGTGAACCGGATCTGCGCGCGGCCTTCGCCGACCGCGAGCAGCACTGGCGCACCGGGCACACCAGGGGCGCATAGGGGGCATTGGCGCCGACACCGGCCGGACGGTGCTTGCCTTCCCCCACAAGCGAACGAAACATCCCTTTTGTTGCTGCCGTGCACCGAAGGGATACGCGATGAGAGCCCCCGCCCTCTACTCGGCCGCCGGGACCCTGGTCCTGACCACACTCGCGGCCGCCCCGGGTGGCGCCCCCGCTGCCGCCCCGGGCACGGCCGAGCTGCGCGGCGCCGCTACCGCCGCCGCCCGTGCCCAGGACGCGGGGATCACCTTCGGCAGATGCCCGGACGCGGAGGACCTGCCGGCCGCGATGCAGTGCGGCACGGTCACCGTCCCGCTCGACTACGCGGACCCCGGCGGCAAGCAGATCAAGCTCACCGTCAGCCGGGTCAAGGCCACCCACAAGGACCCGCACAACAGCAAGCGCAAGGTCCCCCGGCAGGGCTCCCTGGTCTACAACCCGGGCGGCCCGGGCGGCTCCGGCATGTACTTCCCGCTCATGGGCTACGTGCCCGAGTGGAAGCGGCTCGCGGCGGCCTACGACCTCGTCGGCTATGCCCCGCGCGGTGTCGGCCGCTCCGCCCCGCTGTCCTGCAAGGACCCCGAACACTTCCTCAAGGGGCCCTCACCGGCGCCCACGCACCCCTCGGAGTCGTACAAGCAGGAGCGGATCGCCGAGGCCAAGGCGTACGCGCGCGGCTGTGCGAAGCGGGCGGGCAGCGCGCTGCGGCACTACAACTCCCTCAACAACGCCCGCGACCTCGACGTCCTGCGAGCCGCGCTGGGCGAGGAGAAGCTGACGTTCATGGGGGCGTCGTACGGCACCTACATCGGGGCGCTGTACGCGACGCTGTTCCCCACGCATGTGCGGCGGATGGTGTTCGACGCGGCGGTGAACCCGGACCCGGAGGAGGTCTGGTACCGCAACAACCTCGCCCAGTCGGCCGCGTTCGAGGGCCGCTGGGCGGACTTCCGGGAGTGGGCCGCCCGGCACGACAAGACGTACGGGCTCGGCGACACGGCCGAGAAGGTGCAGCGCAGCTACGACAAGGCGGCGGCCCAGCTGGCGGCCGAGCCGGCCGGCGGAAAGGTCGGGCCCGGGCAGTTGCAGGGGGCGTTCCTGACGGCCGGGTACTACGACGACTTCTGGCCGCACCGGGCGCAGGCGCTGTCCGCCTATCTGAAGGGCGATCCCAAGCCGCTGATCGAGCAGGCGGGGCCGCATCCGGAGGCGGCGAAGGAGGCCGAGAACTCCAGCGCGGTGTACACGGCCGTCGAGTGCAACGACGCGTCCTGGCCCACGGACTGGAAGGTGTGGGACCGGGACAACACACGGCTGGCCCGGGTCGCGCCGTTCGAGACCTGGGACAACGTGTGGATGAACCTGCCCTGCGCGTACTGGAAGGCGCCGCGTCAGGAGCCGCTGGACGTGCGGACGGGTCCGGGTGAGCTGCCGTCGACCCTGATCCTGGCGGCCGAGCGGGACGCGGCCGCTCCCTATGAGGGGGCGCTGGAGCTGCATCGGCGGCTGTCGGGGTCGGCGCTGGTGACCGAGCGGGACGCGGGGACCCACGGGATCGCGGGCGGGCCGAACAAGTGCGTCAACGGGTACCTGGACGCGTACCTGTTGGAGGGCCGGCTCCCGGTGCGGCGCGCGGCCTGCGCACCGCACCCGGAGCCCGAGCCCCGTGGCTGATCAGGCCAGGCCGGCGACCAGATCGCCGATGTCCTTGCGGCGGCCCGTGTAGAACGGGACCTCCTCGCGGACGTGCATGCGGGCCTCCGACGCGCGCAGGTGGCGCATGAGGTCGACGATGCGGTACAGCTCGTCGGCCTCGAAGGCCAGCAGCCACTCGTAGTCGCCGAGGGAGAAGGAGGCGACCGTGTTGGCGCGGACGTCCGGGTAGCCGCGGGCCATCTTGCCGTGGTCGGCGAGCATGCGGCGGCGGTCCTCGTCGGGCAGGAGGTACCAGTCGTAGGACCGCACGAAGGGGTAGACGCTGACGTAGTTGCGCGGCGTCTCGTCGGCGAGGAACGCCGGGATGTGCGAGCGGTTGAACTCGGCGGGGCGGTGCAGCGCCATGTTCGACCAGACCGGCTCCAGGGCGCGGCCCAGCTTGGTGCGGCGGAAGAGGTTGTACGCCTCCTGGAGCTGGTCGGCGGTCTCGGCGTGCCACCAGATCATGAGGTCGGCGTCGGCGCGGAGGCCGGACACGTCGTAGGTGCCGCGGACCGTGACGTCCTTCGCGGCGAGCTGGTCGAACAGCTCCTGGACCTCGTCCGCGTAGCCCGCGCGGTCCTCGGGGAGGACGTCCTTCAGCTTGAAGACGGACCAGAGCGTGTAGCGGATGACCTCGTTCAGGTCCTTGGCCAGCTTGCCCTTGTTCGGGATCCGGCCGGCCTCGGGGGTGGGGGCGTCGTTGCTCATGGTCCTTATTCTCCTGCCCCTCCGTGCAGACTCTGCACCGGGTGGGCGGTGAGCTCCTGCACACCGCGGTCGTCGCCGTACACCTGGTCCACCGCGGCGTAGGCACTCGCGATGCAGGCGGGGATGCCGACGCCGTCGTACTGCGCGCCGCAGACGGCGATGCCGGGAAGCTTGGCCACGTGGTCGCGGACGCGGGCCACGCGCGCGTGGTGTCCGACGGGGTACTGGGGCAGGCCGTCGGTCCAGCGGGTGACGCGGGTTTCGAGGGGGCGGGCGTCGAGGCCGGTGGCCTCGCGCAGGTCGTGGCGGGAGACGTCGACGAGGTCGGCGTCGTCGCGCTCCAGGATCGCGGTCTCGCCGTAGCGGCCGACCGAGGTGCGCAGGACGACGACGTCCGGGTTCTCGTCGGCGATCCAGCCCCACTTCTGCGACGCGAACGTGGACGCCTTGATGGTGCGGCCGTCGACCGGCGGCACCAGGAAGCCGCTGCCCGCCGGGAGGTCGGTGTCGGTGCGGCGGTAGGCGAGGGTGACCAGGGCCATGGACGCGTACTCGACGCCGGCGAGCTCGGCGGCGGCCCCGGGGGACTCGGCGCGCAGGAGGTCGGCGGCGGCCGGGGCGGGGACGGCGACGATCACGGAGTCGGCGTGCAGGGTGCGGTCGCCGGTGACGATCCGCCAGCCCTCGGCGCCTGCGCGGCGCAGCTCGGTGACGGGCGCGTCGGTGACGATCTCGCCGCCGCGCGCGCGGACCGCGTCGGCGACGGCGAGCGGGAGGCTGCCGACGCCGCCCGCCAGGCCCATGAACACCGGGCCCGTCTGCTGGTGGGCGGCGGCCTTGGCCTGGATGTCGCGGACGGCCTCGGTGAGCGAGGTGTGGGTCTTCGCCGCCTGGAACAGCTGCGGGACGGCCGAGCGCATCGAGATCCGGTAGGCGTCGCCCGCGTACACCCCGCCGAGGAGGGGCTCGATGAGCCGGTCGACGACCTCGCGGCCGAGCCGTGCGGCCACGTACTCGCCGACCGCCACGTCGTCGCCGACCTCCGTGCGCGGCAGATCCGCGTCGCGGTCGATACGGGCGAGGCCCTCCTCGGAGAGGACGCCTTCGAGGGCGGAGGCGGTGCCGGGGACGCCCATGACATGGCCCTTGGGCATGGGGCGCAGGGCGCCGCGGGTCCAGATCGAGGCGGTCGCGGTGGCGGGGGGCAGAAGGCGGTCGGTGAGGCCGACCTCGCGGGCCAGGGCGACGGCCTCGGGTCTGCGCGCCAGCATCGACTCCGCGCCGAGGTCCACGCGCGCGCCGGCGATCTCGCCGGGCAGCAGCTTGCCGCCGACGCGGCCGGACGCCTCCAGCACGGTCACCCGTGCTCCGCGCCGCAGCAGCCGGTGGGCCGCGGCCAGTCCCGCGATCCCGGCTCCGATGACGACGACGTGTCCCGTCGTACCTGATCCGCTCATGGCTCCACCCTCTCAGACGCCACCGACAGCGACGCCAGGGACCTTTGTCCCTTCCGAGTCCCGACCGTGACCCCATCGGAACCACCGCGCCCCAACGTTGCGGGGCGCCCGCGCGTCGAAGGAGCGTCAGTCGTCACAACCCTCGGGGGGACGCCCATGCACGCACGACGTTCCGTACGGCCGGTTCACGCCGTGGCCGGACTTCTGCTGGCCACCGCACTGGCCCTGGCCGGCTGCTCCGGCGCCGATTCCTCCGGCGGCGATTCCGGCAGCGACAGCGCCGCGCTGTCGGAGGCGAAGGAGGGCGCCCCGGGCGGCGCCGCCGACAGCGACAGCGGCGCGGGCGGCAAGCAGGCGAGCACCGCGCCCACGCTCCCCACCAGCCACATCATCCGTACCGCCGAACTCACCGTGCAGGTCAAGAACGTGCCCAAGGCGCTGGAGGCGGCCCGGACGACCACCGAGAACGCGGGCGGTTACGTCGGCAAGGAGTCCACCTCCCGTGACGAGGAGGGCGCGGAGGAGACGCGGGTGACGCTGCGGGTGCCCGTCGACAAGTACGAGGAGGTGCTGGCCGAGCTGGAGGGCGCGGGCAAGCTCCTCGAGCGCTCCGCGAAGGCACAGGACGTCACCGACCAGGTCGTCGACGTGGAGAGCCGCATCAAGACGCAACGGGCGAGCGTGGCCCGCATCCGGGAGCTGATGGACCGGGCCACCAAGCTGAGCGACGTCGTCACCCTGGAGGGCGAACTGAGCAGCCGCCAGTCCGACCTGGAGGCGCTGCTGGCCCGTCAGGCGTCCCTGAAGGACCGCACGAGCCTGGCCACCATCACGCTGTCGCTGTCCGAGAAGCCGGTGGCGAAGGCCGCCGAGGACGACGATCCGGGGGTCATGGACGCCCTGTCGGGCGGCTGGGACGCGTTCGTGTCGATGCTGCGGTGGATCGTGGTGGCACTGGCCGCGATCCTGCCGTTCGCCGTGGTGCTCGCGCTGCTCCTGCTGGCGTGGCTGCGGCTGATCCGCCCCCGGCTGGCGCGCCGACCGGCCCCGGCGTCCGCGTCGACGGCACTCGGCCCGCTCCCGGTCGCCCGCCCCGCGCCCACCGGGGAACAGGGCGGCGAGCAGGACTGAAATGCCCTCCCCCCGTAGCGTGTTCGCATGAACATGAGCGCTGCGAGCGAACGACTGGTCGTGATCGGCGGTGACGCCGCGGGGATGTCCGCGGCGTCCCAGGCCCGTCGGCTGAAGGGGCCCGATGCACTGGAGATCGTGGCGTTCGAGCGCGGTCACTTCACGTCCTACTCGGCGTGCGGCATCCCGTACTGGGTGGGCGGCGACGTCGAGGAGCGGGACGAGCTGATCGCCCGTACGCCGGAGGAGCACCGCGCGCGGGGCATCGACCTGCGCATGCGGACGGAGGTGACGGAGATCGACGTGGCCGGGCAGCGGGTCCGCGCGCGTGACGTCGATTCCGGGGCCGAGTCGTGGACGTCGTACGACAAACTCGTGATCGCGACCGGCGCCCGTCCGATCCGCCCGGAGATGCCGGGCGCCGACGCGCCGGGTGTCCATGGGGTGCAGACCCTGGACGACGGTCAGGCGCTGATCGACACGCTGGCACGCACACGTGGCCGCAGGGCGGTGGTGGTCGGCGCCGGGTACATCGGCGTCGAGATGGCCGAGGCGCTCATCAACCGCGGCTACGAGGTGACCGTCGTCAACCGGGGCAGCGAGCCGATGTCGACGCTCGATGCGGACATGGGCCGCCTGGTGCACGAGGCGATGGAGGGCCTGGGCATCACCATGGTCAACGACGCCGCGGTCACCAAGGTCCTCACCGGCGAGGACGGCCGGGTGCGGGCGGTGGCCACGGAGGACGCCGAGTATCCGGCGGACGTGGTGGTGCTGGGGATCGGGGTGCGCCCGGAGACCTCGCTGGCCAAGGCGGCGGGGCTGCCCGTGGGCCGGCACGACGGGCTGCTGACCGACCTCGCCCTGCGGGTCCGCGGGCACGAGAACATCTGGGCCGGCGGCGACTGCGTGGAGGTCCTCGACCTGGTCTCCGGGCAGGAGCGCCACATCGCGCTCGGGACGCACGCCAACAAGCACGGCCAGGTCATCGGCGCGAACGTGGGCGGCGGTTACGCCACCTTCCCGGGCGTGGTCGGCACGGCGGTGAGCAAGGTCTGCGACCTGGAGATCGCCCGTACCGGCCTGCGCGAGAAGGACGCGCGCAGGGCGGGCCTCCAGTACGAGGCGGTGACCATCGAGTCCACGTCCCGCGCGGGCTACTACCCCGGCGCCTCCCTCATGACGGTGAAGATGCTCGCCGAGCGCCGCACGGGGCGGCTGCTCGGTGTGCAGATCGTCGGGAGGGAGGGCGCGGGCAAGCGGGTGGACATCGCGGCGGTGGCGCTCACCGCCGGGATGACGGTGGAGCAGATGACGGCCCTGGACCTGGGCTACGCCCCGCCGTTCAGCCCCGTGTGGGACCCGGTGCTGGTGGCGGCCCGCAAGGCCGCTTCGAAGCTGCGGGCCGCGTGAGGGCTACGCCGATCCGTTGATGCGCTCGATGGCCTGCCGGGTCTGGTCGGCGGCCGGGCGGGGCGGCAGGGAGGAGACGGAGGCGCTCGGCGCGGCCACCGCCGCCGGCTGCTCCCCCGCCGGTTTCGCATGGGCCGCCGGCCGGGTGGACCGCAGCCGGTGGCTCACCGCCTCGTCCAGCGTCACCGGCCGCTGCATCTGCGTGGCGAGCCGCCCCGCGTCCTGGCCCAGCCGGGCCACGTCTTCCCAGGGCAGTCTCAGCACCACGGCGACCTCGGCCTCGCCGTCGGGCAGCGCGTGGATCGGAGGAGTAACTCGGTCGTTCATCGCCTGTTCCTCACGTTCGCCCCGCGACCTGCCTTCCCCGTGCCGCGGGCAGTTGAGAAGTCATACGCACGCGCGCGTGCGGGCGTTCACCGATTCGAGGACCGCATCGGGGGCAGTACTTCCTTGTGGTCATCCCCGTCCATGACGTGAACCCGGTGCGCCGCACCCCTGTGGTGACGTACGCGCTCATCGCCGCGAACGTGCTGGTCTTCCTGTACACGCCCGGCCTGGCCGGCTCCGTGGCGGGCGACAGCAGCCTGTCCCAGCTCTGTCATCTCCAGGCCTTCCTGGACCATTACGCGGCGGTGCCACAGGAGCTGATCCACCATCAGCTGCCCCGCCTGGTGCCCACGGGCGAGGTGGGCCCGGGCGGCCGGGGCTGCGTGGTCGGGCCGCCGGGCTACGACAAGTCCCCGTTCCTGTCCGTGTTCACCGCGATGTTCCTGCACGGCGGCTGGCTGCACCTGCTGGGCAACATGCTGTTCCTGCTGATCTTCGGCAACAACGTCGAGGACCGCATGGGCCATGTGCGCTTCGCGCTGTTCTACGTCGTCTGCGGCTACGCGGCGTCGTACGGCTTCGCGTTCCTCAACGCCGACTCCGGCGACCCGCTGATCGGCGCGTCCGGCGCCATCGCGGGGGTGCTGGGCGCCTATCTGGTGCTGTATCCGAAGGCCAGGGTGTGGGTGCTGGTGCCGTTCCTGGTCTTCCTGCCGCTACGCCTGCCGGCCTGGCTGGTGCTGGGCTTCTGGTTCGCGCTCCAGGCGGTGTACTCGTCGGGCGAGGGCGTCTCCGAGGCGGGCACGGTGGCGTACGCGGCGCACGTCGTGGGCTTCCTCGTCGGCATGGCGCTGGCCTGGCCGCTGAAGGCGGGCACGACCCCGCCGCCGGAACCGCGCGGTCTGCTGTTCGGCAGGAAGGCGCGGCCCCGGCACACGTGGTAGGTCAGCGGGCCGTCCGCGTGTGGACGTACTCCACGAGCCGGGTCAGCGCGTCCGGGTCGGTGGACGGCATGACGCCGTGGCCGAGGTTGAAGACGTGGCCCTCCAGGTCCTTCGCCGTCTCCAGAACCTCGCGGGTCTTGGCCTCGACGGCGTCGGTGCCGGCGAACAGGACGGTCGGGTCGAGGTTGCCCTGGAGCGCCTTGCCGGGGCCGACGCGGCGGGCGGCCTCGTCGAGCGACACCCGGTAGTCGACGCCGACGACATCCGCGCCGGCCTCGCCCATGAGGCCAAGCAGCTCGCCGGTGCCGACACCGAAGTGGATGCGCGGGACGCCGTATCCGGCGACGGCGTCGAGCACCTTCGCGGAGGCGGCCATCACCGAGCGGCGGTAGTCGACGGGGGCGAGGGCGCCGGCCCAGGAGTCGAAGAGCTGGACGGCGGAGGCGCCCGCCTCGATCTGGACCTTCAGGAAGGCGGCCGTGATGTCGGCGAGGCGGTCCAGGAGGTCGGCCCAGAGCTCCGGGTCGCCGTACATCATCGCCTTGGCGTTCTCGTACGTACGGGACGGACCGCCCTCGACGAGGTAACTCGCGAGGGTGAAAGGCGCGCCGGCGAAACCGATGAGCGGGGTGGCGCCGAGCTCGGCGGTCAGCAGGCCGATGGCCTCGGTGACGTAGGAGACGTCCTCGGGGGTGAGGTCGCGCAGCTGGGCCAGGTCGGCGCGGGTGCGGATCGGCTTCTCGACGACCGGGCCGACGCCGGGCTTGATGTCGAGGTCGATGCCGATGGCCTTGAGCGGGACCACGATGTCGCTGAAGTAGATCGCCGCGTCCACGCCGTGCCGGCGCACGGGCTGGAGGGTGATCTCGGTGACCAGCTCGGGCCGCATGCAGGACTCGAGCATCGGAACGCCCTCGCGGACCTTGCGGTACTCCGGCAGTGAGCGCCCGGCCTGCCGCATGAACCACACCGGCGTGTGCGGCACGGGCTCGCGCCGGCAGGCCTTGAGGAAGGCGGATTCGTACGTGGCGGACGGCGGCGTCTGGTTAGCACTCACGTCGGCAAGTTTCGCACGGCGCCCGTAGTGCCCGGCGCCCGGCGTCGGTGCCGGTTCCCCGGTGACGTGGCGCCCGTTGTCCGGGTGTCTAGGCCCGCACCGGGCCCCGCTTCCCTTTAATCTTCCCGCATGGCTGCGGCTCAAGGACGACTGTCGGACGGCACTGGCGGAATGGACGACGCGAAGGAGGGGGACCGGGATACGAGCAGCGACGCTCCGTTGCCCTTCCGGGCCGCCGTCGACGCGCTCAGGGCCGCGCGGCTCAGGCCGCAGATCGAGGTGGAGCCGACGCGCGCCCCGCAGCGGCTCGCGCCGTTCGCGTACGCGCTGGAGGCGACGGTCGTCGACGGCGACCAGGACCTGGCGGACGGCCGGCTGGTGCTGCTGCACGACCCGGACGGGCACGACGCCTGGCGGGGTGCCTTCCGGCTGGTGACGCTGGTGCGCGCGGAGCTGGAGTCGGAGATGGCGGCCGATCCGCTGCTGCCCGAGGTCTGCTGGTCGTGGCTGACCGGCGCGCTCCAGGCGCGCGGTCTCGCGTGCGGGGAGCCGAGCGGCACGGTCACCCGGGCCGGCTCGCACTACTTCGGCGGTCTCGCCGAGCGCCCGCCGGCCTCGCAGATCGAGATCCGCGCCTCCTGGACGCCCCGCGAGGGTCTTGGCGGGGTGCCGGACACCGCGGGTCATCTGGCGGCCTGGTGTGATCTGCTCGCGCAGGTGGCGGGGCTGCCGCCGGCCGGTCCGGGCGACGCGTCGGTGGTGACGCTGCCGCAGCGGCGCGGTCCGCAGTCACGCTGAAGCCCCTCGGATCACCTTTTCGGGCGCAGGGATTTTGTCGTCACTTTGTCGATACGGCCACTTTCAGTCGAGAGTGATCCCTCGAACGAGCCGAATCGTTCACCGAACGATCGACCACACGTCCGAATTGCACCAATTGTTACTCACTAGATCGTGATCATTCTCTAAAGGACTCGTGATCCGGTGCCGAAGACGACTGTGACCTTCCAAGTCGTCCCCGCACTCCAGGAGGCCTGGTGTCCGTTCTTCTCGAGCAGCCCGCAAGCCTGGTCGCCTACCGCCCGAACAAGCCCACCGCGATGGTGGTCGTGGCCGACCCGCGCGTCCGCTCCACCGTCACCCGCCATCTGTGGGCGCTCGGTGTGCGCGATGTCATCGAGGCCTCGTCCGTCGCGGAGGCTCGTCCCCGCATCGGCAACCCCCGCGACATCTGCGTCGCCGACGTCCACCTGCCCGACGGCTCCGGCCTGACCCTCCTGTCGGAGACCCGCGCGGCAGGCTGGCCCAATGGCCTCGCCCTGTCCGCCGCCGACGACATCGGCGCCGTTCGCAACGCCCTCGCGGGCGGAGTGAAGGGCTACGTCGTCACCGGCACCCGCACCAACGTCGGGCTCCCCACCCGACCCGGTGCCGCCCCCATCGGCTCCCGCGCCGCCGGGATGCACCGCCGCCCCCCGGGTGCCCCGAGCCACCCGGGCGGCTACCGCGAGCTGTCCGGCCGTGAGGTCGAGGTACTGCGGCTGGTGGCGGAGGGCCAGTCGAACAAGGCCATCGGCGTCTCGATGGGCCTGTCCGCACTGACCGTCAAGAGCCACCTCGCCCGCATCGCCCGCAAGCTCGGCACGGGCGACCGTGCCGGAATGGTGGCGGTGGCCCTGCGCACCGGCATCATCCACTGAGATTCCCGCCCACGATCGAACCGAGGGTTCCCCGCCCTCCTCGTTCACGGACGTGAACCAGAGCTTTCACCTTGCTGACTGGTTTACGACCCCCAGGCGCCCGTCGACGGAACGTTCCGTCGGCGGGCGCTGTCCATACACAGATACCCTTGACAGGTGACCGACGCCCAAGACACCGCAGCAGACAGCTCACTGCGAACCACCGGAGGCGCCCCTCCGGACGACGGCGGATCTTCTGTTACGGGGGCGCCGAACCCTGAGGCCGTTCCGCTACTGGAACCGCGCGAAGGCATTCCGCCAGTGATCGCGGACGAGACCGCGCTCGCCGAGATGATCGCCGCGTTCGCCGCCGGCTCCGGACCCGTCGCCGTCGACGCCGAGCGCGCCTCCGGCTACCGCTACGGACAGCGGGCCTATCTCGTCCAGCTGCGCCGCGAAGGCGCCGGCAGCGCCCTGATCGACCCCGTGGCCTGCCCCGACCTGTCCGGGCTCGGCGAGGCGCTCTCCGGTGTGGAGTGGGTGCTGCACGCCGCCACCCAGGACCTGCCCTGTCTCCGTGAGATAGGCATGATTCCGACATCGTTGTTCGACACCGAGCTGGCCGGACGGCTCGCCGGGTTCCCCCGGGTCGGGCTCGGCGCGATGGTCGAGGGCGTCCTGGGCTTCGTACTGGAGAAGGGCCACTCCGCCGTCGACTGGTCGACCCGGCCGCTGCCCGAGCCGTGGCTGCGCTACGCCGCGCTGGACGTGGAGCTCCTGGTCGATCTGCGGGACGCGCTGGAGAAGGAGCTGGACCGGCAGGGGAAGCTGGAGTGGGCGCGGCAGGAGTTCGCCGCGATCGCGGCCGCGCCGCCCGCCGAGCCGCGCAAGGATCCCTGGCGGCGGACGTCCGGGATGCACAAGGTGCGGCGGCGTCGGCAGCTGGCCGTCGTCCGGGAGCTGTGGCAGACCCGGGACCGGATCGCGCAGCGGCGGGACGTGTCGCCGGGCAAGGTGCTGTCCGACGCGGCGATCGTGGAGGCCGCGCTGTCGCTTCCGGCCAATGTGCACGCGCTGACCGGGCTGAACGGGTTCGGGGCGCGCATGGGCCGGCGGCAGCTGGAGCAGTGGCAGGCCGCCGTCGACCGGGCCAAGGCGCTGCCCGAGGCACAGTTGCCTGCGCCTGGGCAGCCGGTGACGGGGCCGCCGCCGCCGCGGGCGTGGGCCGACAAGGATCCTGCGGCTGCGGCTCGGTTGTCCGCGGCCCGGGCGGGCGTCTCCGCCCTGGCCGAGCGGCTCAACATGCCTCAGGAGAACCTGATCACTCCGGACACGGTTCGGCGGGTTTGCTGGGAGCCGCCGAAGGTGGTGGACCTCGCGTCCGTCGGGGAGGCGTTGAGCGGGCACGGGGCTCGGCCGTGGCAGGTCGAGCTGGTGGCGCCGGTTCTGGTGAGTGCGTTGTCCGCCTAGCCCTTCAGAGCCTTCGAAGCGGAACACGGGACATCGAGATCACGCCAAGATCCTGGGACGGCACGGGCTCCTCGGCACCGCCGCCGATGTGACCTTCGCCGCTCCCGCCTCCAGGACTGTGCAGCTACGTTACCCACAAGTAGCATGGGCCTGAGCGCGCGCTCAGCGCTTGCGCCGTGCAGCCGTGCCAGCAGTGCCATCCCGCATCTGGAGGAGAGCCATCGTGCCTCGTACCGTCAGGGACGTCGTCTTCGTCGACGGCGTCCGTACCCCGTTCGGCAAGGCGGGCCCGAAGGGCATCTACCACGAGACCCGCGCCGACGACCTCGTCGTGAAGGCGATCCGGGAGCTGCTGCGCCGGAACCCGGCTCTGGAGCCCGCGAAGATCGACGAGGTCGCCATCGCCGCGACCACGCAGATCGGTGACCAGGGCCTGACCATCGGCCGGACCGCCGGCATCCTGGCCGGTCTGCCGACGTCCGTGCCCGGCTACTCCATCGACCGCATGTGCGCCGGCGCCCTGACCGCCGTCACGACCGTCGCCGGTTCCGTGGCCTTCGGTGCGTACGACGTCGCCATCGCCGGCGGTGTCGAGCACATGGGCCGCCACCCCATGGGCGAGGGCGTGGACCCGAACCCGCGGTTCGTGAGCGAGAAGCTGGTCGACGAGTCCGCCCTGTTCATGGGCATGACCGCGGAGAACCTGCACGACCGCTACCCGACGATCACCAAGCAGCGCACCGACGAGTACGCCGTGCGCTCGCAGGAGAAGGCCGCCAAGGCGTACGCCAACGGCCAGATCCAGGCCGACCTGGTGCCGATCTCGGTGCGCCGCACCAACCCGGAGGCCGGTGAGACCGGCTGGGGCCTGGTCACCGCCGACGAGCCGATGCGCCCGGGCACCACGCTGGAGAACCTCTCCGGCCTGAAGACGCCGTTCCGTGTCCACGGACGCGTGACCGCGGGCAACGCCGCCGGCCTCAACGACGGTGCCACCGCCTCCCTCATCGCCTCCGAGGACTTCGCCCGGGAGAACAACCTCCCGGTGAAGATGCGCCTCGTCTCCTACTCCTTCGCGGGTGTGGAGCCGGAGGTCATGGGCTACGGCCCGATCCCGGCCACGGAGAAGGCCCTCGCCCAGGCGGGGCTCACCATCGACGACATCGGCCTGTTCGAGATCAACGAGGCCTTCGCCGTCCAGGTGCTCGCGTTCCTGGAGCACTACGGCATCGCCGACGACGACGCGCGCGTCAACCAGTACGGCGGCGCCATCGCCTTCGGCCACCCGCTCGCCTCCTCCGGCGTCCGCCTGATGACGCAGCTGGCCCGCCAGTTCGAGGAGCAGCCGGAGGTCCGCTACGGCCTGACCACCATGTGCGTCGGCTTCGGCATGGGCGCGACCGTCATCTGGGAGAACCCGCACTTCGAGGGGGACAAGTGAGCACCACCGCTGAGCTTTTGAAGGGTGCGGCCGAGCTGTTCCCCGACGAGGTCGTGACGTCCGCGCACGTACGCCACCTCGACCTGCCGTTCGGTGCCGGGCGCTTCGCGCTCATCACCCTCGACAACGGCTTCGACCACACCAAGCCGACCACCTTCGGCCCGCAGTCGCTGGCCAACCTGGACGCGGCGATCGACCAGGTCGAGGCGGAGGCCGCGGCCGGCGGCATCGTCGGCGTCGGCATCACCGGCAAGCCGTTCATCTTCGCGGTCGGCGCCGACCTCAAGGGCGTCGAGCTGCTGAAGGAGCACAAGGACGCGCTCGCCATCGGCAAGGGCGGCCACGAGGTCTTCAAGCGCCTGTCGGGCCTGGCCGTGCCGACCTTCGCCTACTACAACGGCGCCGCGATGGGCGGTGGCGTCGAGGTCGGTCTGCACTGCAAGTACCGGACGGTCTCGAAGGCGCTCCCCGCCTTCTCGCTCCCCGAGGTCTTCCTCGGCCTGGTGCCCGGCTGGGGCGGCTGCACGATCCTGCCGAACCTGATCGGCGCCGACAAGGCCGTCTCGGTGATCATCGAGAACAGCCTGAACCAGAACAAGCAGCTCAAGGGCCAGCAGGTCTTCGACCTCGGCATCGCCGACGCCCTCTTCGAGGGCGCGGACTTCCTGGAGCAGTCGCTGATCTGGACGGCTTCCGTCCTGAAGGGTGACATCGAGGTCGAGCGTCCGGTCATCGACCGTGGCGAGGCCTGGGACCAGGCCGTCGCGCGCGGCCGGTTCATCGCCGACTCCAAGGTGCACGGGGCCGCTCCGGCCGCCTACCGCGCCCTGGACATCATCGCCAACGCCAAGAACGGCGACCTCCAGCAGGGCTACGACGCCGAGGACAAGGCGCTCGCCGACCTGATCATGGGTGGCGAACTGCGCTCCGGCATCTACGCGTTCAACCTGGTGCAGAAGCGCGGCAAGCGTCCCGCGGGCGCCCCGGACAAGTCGCTGGCCCGCCCGGTCACCAAGGTCGGCGTCGTCGGCGCGGGCCTGATGGCCTCGCAGCTGGCGCTGCTGTTCCTGCGCCGCCTCGAGGTCCCGGTCGTCCTCACGGACATCGACCAGGAGCGCGTCGACAAGGGTGTGGGCTACGTCCACGCCGAGATCGAGAAGCTGCTCGGCAAGGGCCGTATCAACCAGGACAAGGCCAACCGCCTCAAGGCCCTGGTCACCGGTGTGCTGGACAAGGCCGAGGGCTTCTCCGACGCGGACTTCATCATCGAAGCCGTGTTCGAGGAGATCGGCGTCAAGCAGACCGTGTTCGCGGAGGTCGAGGCGGTCGCCCCGGCGCACGCGATCCTGGCGACGAACACCTCGTCGCTGTCGGTGTCGGAGATGGCGTCGAAGCTCCAGCACCCCGAGCGGGTCGTCGGCTTCCACTTCTTCAACCCGGTGGCCGTGCTTCCGCTGCTGGAGATCGTCCGCGGCGAGAAGACCGACGACGCCTCGCTGGCCACGGCCTTCGCCGTCGCCAAGAAGCTGAAGAAGACCGCGGTGCTGACGAAGGACGCCCCCGCGTTCGTCGTGAACCGCATCCTCACCCGCTTCATGGGCGAGATCCAGAACGTCATCGACGAGGGCACGCCGGTCGAGGTCGCGGAGAAGGCGGTCGAGCCGCTGGGTCTGCCGATGTCGCCGCTGGTCCTCCTGGAGCTGGTCGGCCCCGCGATCGGTCTGCACGTCTCCGAGACCCTGAACCGGGCCTTCCCGGACCGCTTCACGGTCTCCCCCAACCTCGCGGCCGTCGTCAAGGCGGGCAAGCGCGGCTTCTACGTCTACGACTCCGGCAAGCCGGAGCTGGACCCCGAGGTCGCCGCGCTGCTGAAGCAGGGCGATGTCGTCCTCACCGAGGAGCAGGTGCGTGACCGCGTCCTCGACGCCGTCGCCCAGGAGATCGGGCTCATGCTCGACGAGGGTGTCGTCGCCGAGGCCCAGGACATCGACCTCTGCCTGATCACGGGCGCCGGCTGGCCCTTCCACCTGGGCGGCATCACGCCGTACCTGGACCGCGAGGGTGTCTCGGAGCGCGTGAACGGCAAGAAGTTCCTGGCGCCGGGCGTGGCCAGCGTCCCGGCGTAGCCGCCGCGTTCGCTGTGAACGGCGGTGCCCCGCAGGCCGGTCGGCTTGCGGGGCACCGGTGTTCCGGCGGGACTGCGAGATTGCGTCAGCGAGCGTCCTCGACGTGGACGACCTGGAGGTCGGTGCCGTCGCGGTGGCGCTTGCTGCGGCCGTGGAGGCCCACGGCGAGGTTCGACGGGTCGGCGGGCTCGTCGGAGCCGACGTAGGTGACGACGTCCGGGTGGTGGCCGGTGACCAGCCAGCCGGTGCCGTCCTTGAGCGCGTGGGTGCCGAAGTCACCGGCGGGACCGCCGGCGCGCACGGGACCGAACTGCCGGAGGATCTCCACGGCCTGCCCGGCGAGTTCGCCGTCGGGCTCCTTGAGCATCACGCACGTGCCGTTCTCGAACAGCACCCAGGACACCCCGGAGGGCTCCAGGATGCGCTGCCATACCTCGACGAGGTGTTCGATGTCGTCCACGCGGTCATGGTGGCGCACCCGCCCCCGAACGGTCATGCGAATAAAGCCGGTTCAGCCCTCCCGCCACGCCTCCAGCGCCAGCCCCGGTTCGTCCTTGCGCCGGGTCAGCAGGAGCTGGCCGGTCGACGGGGACAACGTTGCCGCCACGACCCGGCCGTCCTCGTCGGTCGCGAGCGACACCCGTGCGTCCGACGGGAGTTGGGGCCCCGACTCCGTCCACCACGCCCCCGCGGCCTCCTGTTCCGTCGGATAGGCGGCGAAAGCGACCCGGCCGCTCGAAGAGCGCTGGGCGAGCAACGTGCAGTCGTGGCCGTCGAGTTCGCAGCGGACGGCGGAGACCGGGCCGGGACCGGCCGAGGCGAGGAGAGAGACGGGCTTGCCTCCCGGACGCCAGGCGCACAGGTCACCGGAGTCGTCGGTGTAGAAGAGGGTGGTGCGGTCGGCGGAGGTGGCCACGGCGCGGAGGGTACCCGGACGTACCGGGGTCTCGACCGCCTCCTCCAGGACCGGCGGGGTGCCCCGCTCGCCCTGCCGCCAGTACAGCAGGCCCCCGGGGACGGCCGCGTACAGCTCCACGCGCCCGCACTCCCCCGTCACCGCGGCCAAGTCCTCTTGTACGTCACTCCCCTTGAGGTCCCGCCACGGGTCCCACCCGCCCTTCTCCTTCTGCGCGGCCATGCTCACCCCGCCGCTGCTGTTGCGGACGAAGACATGGGCCCGCCCCTGGGCGTCGACGGCGACGGCCGGTGTGCCGGTGCGGTCGCCGGTCTTGTCCGGGTGGCCGATCGGGGACCAGTCGAGGGCGGCGAGCCGGGGGCGGAAGTGCGTGGAGTGGACGAGCCCGGCCTCGCCGGGTTTGGTGGGCCGCCAGGAGACGAGATGGGCGTAGCCGTCCGCTCCCTGACCGACGGCCGGACCGGGGCGGAGCTTCTGGTCGCCGCCCACCTGGCGCGGGGGAGCCTCCCAGGGGCCGCCGGGCGCGAGTTCGGCCCGGCACAGCAGGGCCTCGCCGGACGGCAGATAGACACTGAGCCGGCCGTCACGGCCGCGGAGGAGCCAGTCGCCGTTCACCGGTTCACTCTATGCGGGGGCGGGCGTGGGCCGACGGTCCGGGGGCCCGCCTGGCCGCCTGGCCACCCCCTGCCCACGCGTCTACGTTTGGCGTCATGACCGACAAGCTCACCGTCACCGTTCTCGGCACCGGCATCATGGGCGCCGCCATGGCCCGCAACCTCGCCGCGGCCGGGCACACCGTCCGCGCCTGGAACCGCACCCGCGCCAAGGCCGAGCCCCTCACCGCCGACGGCATCCGTGTCACCGACTCCCCCGCCGAGGCGGTCGAGGGCGCGGACGTCGTCCTGACCATGCTGTACGACGGTCCCGCCGCCCTGGAGGTGATGGAGGCGGCGCTGCCCGCACTGCGCCCGGGTGTGGTGTGGGCGCAGTCGACGACGGCCGGTGTCGAGGCCCTCGCCGAACTCGCCGCGTTCGCCGCCGCGCACGGCCTGGTCTTCTACGACGCCCCCGTGCTCGGCACCCGGCAGCCCGCGGAGGCCGGTCAGCTCACCGTGCTGGCGGGCGGCCCGGAGGCCCACCGGTACTCCGTGGCCCCCGTCTTCGACGCGGTCGGCGCCCGCACGGTGTGGACCGGCGAGGCGGGCAGCGCGACCCGGCTGAAGCTGGTCGCCAACAGCTGGGTGCTGGCCGCGACGGCGGCGACGGGCGAGGTCCTGGCGCTGTCCCAGGCGCTGGGCGTGGACCCGCAGGACTTCTTCGCGCTGATCGAGGGCGGACCGCTGGACATGGGCTATCTGCGCGCCAAGGCGGGACTGGTCCTGAACGGGCAGCTGACCCCGCCCCAGTTCGCGGTGTCCACGGCCGCCAAGGACGCCCGGCTGATCGTCGCGGCGGGCGAGGAGAACGGCGTACGCCTGGACGTGGCGGCGGCGAGCGCCGCGCGGCTGGAGCGGGCCGCGGCGCAGGGGCACGGGGACGAGGACATGGCGGCGGCCTACTACGCCAGCTTCGACGAGAAGGACGGGGACTGACACCCTGGCTCCATGAACAGCGATGCCCCGCTCCTCGTGATCGTCGATGCCGCCAACGTCGTCGGGTCGGTGCCCGACGGCTGGTGGCGCGACCGACGTGGCGCCGCGGAGCGGCTGCGGGACCGGCTGGCGGCGCAGGGGGTGCCGGGGCGGGCGGGGCCCGTGGAGATCGTGCTGGTGGTGGAGGGGGCGGCGCGGGGGGTGGAGTCCGTGGCGGGGGTGCGGGTGGAGTCGGCGTCGGGGAGTGGGGACGATCGGATGGTGGAGCTGGTGGCCGAGGCGCGTGGACGAGACACGCTGGTCGTCACGGCGGACCGGGAGCTGCGGGACAGGGTGACCGCCCTGGGGGCACGGACCGCCGGGCCACGCACCGTGCACGGGTGAATTTCATGACGCAGTACCACACTTGTCCACGAATGCGGTACTACGATCCCGCTGAAGCGGCGAAATAGGCATAAGCTGGCCGTGTTCGGTCATGAATTCGACATTCTAGTCACTTTCCAGTGACGGAATAGCGGCTACGCGAGAAGCTTGCTGAGGTAAGGCCCGTCGTTCTGAGAGGATTCCGGCACCCTTGGCAGCCGGTGGACGGGAGGCAGGAGTGGCACGTGCCGCTCAGAGAGGAGACGAGCACACGCTCGTTTTCGATTCCTGGGGTGATCCGCAAGGGCACCCCGTCTTTCTGCTGCACGGAACTCCTGGCAGCCATCAGGGACCGCGCCCCCGGTCCATGCTGCTCTATCAGCTTGGCATCCACCTGATCGCCTACGATCGCCCCGGCTACGGTGGTTCCACCCGCCGCCGCGGCCGCGCGGTCGTCGACGCCGCGCGAGACGTCGAGGCCATCGCCGACGAGCTCGGCATCGACGAGTTCTCCGTCGTCGGCCGTTCCGGTGGCGGACCGCACGCTCTCGCCTGCGCCGCGGAGCTTCCGAAGCGGGTCAGAAGCGCAGCCGTCCTGGTGAGCCTCGCGCCGCCGGACGCGCCGGAGCTCGACTGGTTCAAGGGGATGACGGAGTCCAACGTCCGCGAGTACCTGAACGCACGCAACAACCGCAAGAGGCTGCGGAGCACGCTCGTACAGAACGCGGACGCCATGCGGGCCGACCCGATGGCCGTGCTCAACGACCTCGACGACGAGATGCCCGAGGTCGACCGGCACGTCGTGGCGGACGCCGGCATCCGCAGAATGCTGCACAAGAACTTCGAGGCCGCGATCGAGAACACCGCGGACGGCTGGATCGACGACGCGGTCGCCTTCAGCAAGAACTGGGGCTTCGATCCGGTGACCATCGACGTCCCCACCCTGCTGTGGCACGGTGAGGACGACGTCTTCTCTCCCGTCGAGCACTTCAACTGGCTCTCCCGCACGATCAGGAACGCCACCGTCGTGCTCCAGCCGTCCGCCGCGCACTTCGCGGCCGTACCCGTGCTGCCCCGGGTGCTCGGCTGGCTCCGGGACCAGGCACGGGCCGACGCCGCCGCCACCACGACGGCGTGACCTCCGCCTGAAGCGCCACCGTCAGATCGGGTGCGGGTCGAGCTCCAACCCCACCCGATGACCAGCCCGCAGCCGGACCACCTTGGAGTGCTTGGCGCCGAGCTTGCGGCCCAGCACGTCCAGGGACGCCCGGGACAGTTCGTCGGCCTCGTCGACGCGGCCGGCCTCGCGCAGCAGGACCGCGAGATTGCCCTGGCAGGTCAGTGCGGTGGGGTGGGTCGGGCCGAGCCGCCCGCACAACTCCCGGTAGGCCTGGAGGTAGTTCTGCTCCGCCGTCTCCACATCGCCGAGGGCCGCCTCCGTGTTCGCCAGGTTCATCTGGCAGTTCATGCTGAAGGGGTGGCCCGGCCCCAGGGTGGTCCGTAGCGCTGCACGCGCCCGTTCGCACACCTCACGGGCCTCGGCAGCCCGGTCCGTGGACAGCAGGTTGATGCCGTGATTGACCGCGCACGCCAGCGTGTTGGGGTGGCCCTCGCCGAGCGCGGTACGGAACCGTTTGAACAGGTCCGCGGTCTCCCGGCAGGCCTCCTCGTGGCGTCCCGCGGCCGAGAGGTGACCCGCGTGGCCGAGCCGCACCACCAGGGTCTCCGGCGAGGAGTCGCCCAGGCGCTTGCGGCAGATGTCCAGTACTTGCCGACTGATGTCCATGGCCTCGTCCAGCAGGTCGAGGCGGCGCAGCGTGATGGCGAGCGCCTTGGCGGCCTCCAGCGCGGGCGGTTGCTCCGGCCCGAGCTCCAACGCCGTCGCATAGACCTCGCGCAGGGTCTCGGCCGAGGCCTCGTACTCACCGCAGGAGCGCTGGTCGCGGCCCAGGTTGATCTTGGAGAACAGGGTGTAGGGGTGCTTCTCCCCCAGCGTGGACGCGCGCTGTTCCCAGTTGCCGCCGTCTACGTCCCGGGCTTCGTAGCAGTCTCCGGCCATGCGCAGCGACACGGCCAGGTTGTTGGCCGCGAACAGTGTCCGGGGACTGTCCTCGCCGAGGAGGAAGACCCATCGGCGGTAGGTCTCGCGGTCGATCTCCAACGCCTTGCCGACCTGTCCGACGGCCCTCAGGTCCGCGGTGAGGCCGCCCGCCGTCATCAGCGTGTGCTCGTCGTCGTCACCCAGAACGGCGCGCTGCCGGTCGTAGACGTCCTGGTCGATCTCCAGCGCCTTGCTGTACCAACCCTGGAACCGCAGCACGTTGGCCATCTCGAAGCGCAGGTGCAGGGTCCAGCGGTCGTCGGGGCCCGCCTCCTTCTGCCACTTGTCCAGCAGATCGTCGGCCAGCGCGAGGGCCTCCGCGTACTCGCCCCGCGCGCGCAAGTACCTCATCCACTCGGTCATCAGCTTGCGGATCCGGTCGTCGAACGAATACCTGGTCCACGGTGTCTTGAGATGGGGCCAGATGGTGTTGTAGCGCGGCCAGTTCGTCGGGCTCTCCACGTCCTCCTGGGACGGGCGGGCGCCGTTGAGGACATCGAGCACGGCTTGCAGGGCCGACTGCTGCTCCTCCGCGGACATCGACGACCGCACCGCGGCCTGCACCAGCCGGTGCACCTGGAGGCTCTGGCTCTTGCGGTCGACCTTGGCCAGCGAGAAGCGGTTCAGCTGCTGGATGGCCCGGCCCGCCAGTGCCGAGCCCCCGATGCCCGGCTGCACCTTGCGGAGGGCCTCGCCCATCTCCTTGCCGTTCACCAGATCGAGTGCGATGGGGTCCGCACCGAAGTGCGCGCACAGCTCCAGCAGTCGCCGGGCGACCGGGGAGTCGAGTTTCTCGATGGAGATGTTCCAGGTCGCGCCCACCTGGAGCGGGAAGTCCGGCGCGTCGACGTCCGCCTCCAGCCGCGCCAACTGCCGCTCCAGCAGCTCCAGGTACGCGGTGGCGCTCTGGCCGGTCTGGTTCAGCCAGGCGGCGGCGTGGTCGACGGCGAGCGGCAGGTCACCGAGGGCGGCCGCGACCTGCTCGGCGTCCTCCTCGTTGATGCCGGAGACCCGGCGCAAAAGGTGCTCGACGCTCTCGGTGCGGGTGAACACGTCGACCTCGACCCGCCCGCCGACCTGCTCCCAGCCCTCGTTGCGGGTAGTGATCAGGACATGGCCGGTCGGCGTGTCGACCAGCAGCTTCGCGATGGACTCAGGGGTGGTGGCGTTGTCGAAGACCAGCAACCAGCGGTCGTACTTCGTGCCGCGGCGCAGCACCTCCCGGACGGCGTCCGCCGTGGCGCTGATGCTGTCCCGCTCCTCCACGCCCAGGTGCGAGGCGAGTTCGGAGTACTGGCGCAGAGCGAGGTCGCCGAACTCCGCCTCGATCCACCAGACGACGTCGTAGTTGCCCCGGTAGCGGTACGCGTACTCGGTCGCCAGCTGCGTCTTGCCGACGCCCCCCATGCCGTGCAGCAGCGTGGCGGTGCCGGTCTCCGCGAGCCGCCGCCGCAGCTCCTCCAGCAGTTCGGCGCGTCCCGTGAAGGCCGCGTTGCGCGTCGGAACGGACCACACGGGCGGCTGCGCTCCGGGGAAACGGGGCCCGCCGGCCCCCGCCTCCGCGGGATGCTCACCCTGCGAGGGCTGGGCGTCCAGGGCTCGCAGCAGAGCGTTCTTGGCCTGATCCTCGTTCATGCCGCCCAGATGGACCGGCGTCCGGTCCGAGAACGGGTGGGCCAGCCGTGCGTCGCTGACCCGGACCGGCACCAGGGTGCGCCGGGAACCCATCGGGTCGGCGGCGGCCACGGCCTCCCAGACGGCCCTGGCCTCCGGGGACTTCTGGTAGTCGGCGGAGAGCACCGCCACGGTGCGGGAGGCGCCGCGCACCTTGCTGTCGGTGTCGTCGCGCAGCGGTACCCCGACGGCCGCGCCGGCCTCGGAGGCCGCGTCCGCGACGGTGAAGCCCGCCTCTCGGAGGACCCGTCCGATCCACTCGGCCCAGATCCGGTCCTCGCGGACATAGCTGAGGAACACATGGGTGGGGTCAGGCGCCCTGCGGCGCACCACCGCCTTGAGATAGTTCTGGCGTTCGTCGTCGGCCATGGGGACGAGGGAGTCGACGTCGCCCTCGGTGATGACGGACGTCAGCCGCTCGCAGGCGGCGAGCAACGAGGCTGGGGTCTCCGGCTCGTCGCGGAATGTCGCGAGCATCTCCTCGTAGGCGTACGGGGACTTGAAGGGCAGTTCCACATTGCCCCAGTAGCGACGCTGGTCGATGCCCGGGGTCTGGAGCAGCAACTGGTCGAAGGTGACCCGCACTTTGGCCCGTGCCGCCTCCAGCCGGTCCGCCTCGGAGTCCACGACCCGCATGGGCACCGGCAGGATGCGGATACGCCGACGGCTCCTGGTCTCCAGCACCCGGCGGGCGACGGCCGCCGCGCCCTCGATGCTCTGGTCGTTGTGGGTGAAGCAGTTCACCAGCACGTCGGGAAAGTGCAGGGTGCAGATGTCCGAGATGTCGCTGAGGCCGGTGCGGCTGTCGATGAGAACGTAGTCGTAGCCGTGCCGGAACTGGGCGCACAGCGCGTCCAGGAACTGACCGCCGTACTGCTGGTCGTAGAAGAGGTTCCAGTTGAACTGGGAGAAGATCGACGAGTAGTTGCGGTCCTGGCGGCCCGCGGAGATGTAGTCCAGTCGGCCGCCGCGGGAGAACTCCCATTCCAGCTGGTTCAACGTCCGTCCGATGTCGGCCTGTTCGGCGATCCAGTCGTCGTGGATCTTGGCCCCACGCTGGTGGTCGACCTTCAGGACGTAGTCGTTGATGAGTTCCAGCACCCCGGGGCGGTCCTTCAGGGCGCCCGTCTCCAGGAACGGGTGCAGGAACCGGTCCAGTCCCGGCGCCTCCAGATCCCAGTCCACGACGAGTACCCGGCGGCCCTGGGAGGCCATGATCCAGGCGGTGTTGGCCAGGGCCATGGTGCGGCCGCTGCCGCCCTTGTAGCTGTAGAAGGTGATGATCTTACCGCCGTCGGGGCGGGGGGACACGCCGGTCACGATTGGGCCTCCTGGTCACCCTGCGTATCGGCCGACGCCGAGTTGCTGGTCGAGGATGGTGAGGGACGGTTGAGGTACTGCTGGGCCGCACTGTCGGCGAGCTCTATGAAGCGGGAGTTGAAGGTCTCCGAGTTGTCGATGCCCGCCGCCGCTCCGCGCTGGATGGCCCGGCCGGTGTTCAGCCGGCGGGGCAGTGCTTCCCTGAGCCGGGCGTCGAGCGTCTCGCGGGCCTGCCAGGTCTGCGGGTCGTCGGCCAGCGGGGTCAGCACGGACACCCAGGGCAAGTCCCGTGCGTCGAAGGCGCGCAGTCGTTCGATGGCTGCGCGGTCGTGCAGGACCCAGGGGTCGAGGATGAGCACCCAGGGGCTCGTCGCCTCGCGCCGGCCGAGGAAGACGGCCTCGGCCTCGTCGTAGGTGTGGATCTCGGGGGCGAAGCCGAGGTTGCGGGCGAGTTCGGCGGTGCGGTCGACCAGTGCGGTGCCCAGTCCGTCGCTGAAGGGCTGCCAGTCCCGGGGCTCGGCACCGTACTTGGTGTCGCTGCGATCGGGCGGCAGATGACCGGTGTCCGGGGCCAGTACGGCAATGCCCAGCGGATGCCAGGAGGAGGCGGCGAACGCGTCCGGTACGTCCGCCAGATCGGTCAGTGCGGCCTCGCCCGGGGCGGGTTCGGGGACCCGGCGCGCGGCCTGCACGACGCACTGGGCGATCCTGCGCACACACTGGTCGTAGTACTCGGGCCGGTCGGGAGACTGCCGCAGTCCGTACAGACCGCGCCGCGCATAGTGGTACAGCGCGTCCTCGTCGACGTGGACCGGGGTCAGCGGTGGGTCGGGCACGGGCAGGCCGAGCTTGACGACGACGGGCACGGCCGTGGTGGGAACCGGCGTCCACAACACCGGGACGACGGCTTTCGGGTGTGCGCGCCGGGCGAAGACCGACCACTGGCGGCCGCAGTAGCCGTCGGCGAAGTAGCGGCGCGTGATCAGGGGCACGAAGCTGTGACAGCGCTGCAGGGCGCGGAGCATGACCGGCCCACCGCGTTCGGCGTCCAGGTATCCGAGGGAGGGGGTCGTGAGGAGTCCGCTGCCGCCCGCGACCGCCCGGGTGAGGTCCGTGTAGAACTCCTTCACGTTCTTGTCGGCCGGGATGCAGCCCCCCTGCGACTCTCCGCCTGACGACGGTGCCGGGGCGTAGCTCAGGAAGAAGTGCGGCGCTTTGTCACGCGAGCCTCGGGGGGCGCGGCCGTCATACGTCATGTTTCTCCCCCTGGGAGGCGTTCGCCGATGCGAAGAGGCTGTCGAACTCGTGCGGTTCGCAGGGGTCCAGACGGGCGCTGACGGCCACCTCGACGATTTTCTGGGCCAGTTGGTAGGCGACCTCGTTGAAGACCTTGTGGCGGCCGTGGTTCTGCAGTCCGAGCAACCCCAGGCGCTGGTAGTCGGGGTGGAAATCCTGGTGGGCGTACTGAACCTGGGAGTAGGGGCGGGGAATGTCGGCGGGCCGCAACGGTGCCCACAGAACCGGCACGACCGCGCTCCGGATGAACGTACCGCGATCCCGGTGGAGTTGCTGCCGTCGTTCGAAGCAGTCCCACTCCAGTTCGCACCACCGGCTGCTGAACAGGCGTGGCGCCAGCACCGGTACGAGCACCTGGCACCGGGCGAGACGGAGTTTGAGCTCGTCCTGCCAGTCGGTGCCGATCGGAATCCGCTGGTCGAGGTAGACCGCGGGGATCCCGGCGTCCAGATCGGTGAGTTCCACCAGGTGCTCGGTCAGTCTCGTGTGGAAGCGGCGCAACCGTTCGTTGGGCGGTCTGTCACTCTCGGGCGACCAGGGATTACGTCCGTAGCTCATGAACCCGTAGGGGCGCTGAACGCTGCTGCGCACCTCATCGCGGTACGGGGTGTCACGCACGGCCGGGCTCCGCGGGGAGGTTGCGGCGCGTACGACGGCACACGGCCATCCAGGAGTCGGCCGCGTCCACCGCCCAGCGCAGCGGGAACAGCCTGCTGTCGGCGGCGCCGATCCGGCCCCTGGTGAGGGCGTCGGATGCACCCGGTGCGCGGGTCTCCAGCCAATGGCCGAGTTCCCCGAAGTCGCTGTCGTCGAGATCGACGTCGACGAAGTGGGTCCAGCGCGGGCCGGCGTCGGTCGAGATCCGGCAGTCGTAGCGGCGGCGGCGCGGGAGGTACTGCCGGTACTCCGCGAGATGGAAGGCCGAGCAGGTCTCGAACCCGGCGCCCAGCAACAGGACATGGGCGCCGTCCTCGTACATGCGGCCGAGTGGCGAGCGCTCGCCGAGCAGGCAGTCCTGGTCGTGCCCCGAGGTGATCCGGGCCGCGCGCGCACCCAGTGCGGCGAAGGACGACTGCGGGTGAGTGCTGCGCACGGCTCCCGGGGTGACCCGCACCTCCTCCGCCAGCCGTCCCATGCCGTGCGAAGGGGTGGAGGCCGCGCTGAACGGCTCCATGTTTTCACGGTAGGCCACAAGTTGATGTGGCGTCAGGCCTCGCGTCAGGTGGAGATACGCCCGTGATGTCAGCGAATTTCCCTCGGTGAACGTAGGCACCACCACCGTGCCCTCGGCACCCAGCGCATCACGCAACGCGCCCAGCACGGCCCCGACGCCGCCGGACACCCGGCCGACGGACCGCAGGGAGGCATGGACCAGCAGCGTCATGGCCTTCTCGACACCCAGTGCCCGCAGATCGGCGGTGAGGGAGGCCCGGGTCCGCATCCGCCGTCAGCCACGCAGCCTGTCGGCCATCCGGCGGCCATGGACCGTGAGGCCTTCGTGGGGAATCACTGCGGCGGACGGGCGGTCCAGGTACGCGGACCGCAGCCGCTCCCTGGCCGCCTCACTACCGGCGAGGTCGAAGAGGTCCAACAGGGCGTTGAACTTCATCTGTTGCACTCCGTCCACGATCAGCGCGGCAAGTTCCGCGGCGGTCGGCGGCAGCACGATCCCCAGGGCACCGAAGGCGTGCGGGGCCGCGGCCACCTCCCCCTCGTCCCGCCGGCCGCGCAACGGGGTGCACGCGGTGAACAGGAGCCGAACTCCCTCTCCGCGGCCGGTGTGCCGGGTTCGGATGCACCGGGCGGCCTCGTCGAACAGCCGTTGCCACAGCGCGTGTTCCGTCTCGTCCAGGGCGGCTGCGGGCGGGGCGGGGAAGTCGTCCCGGTACGGGTCGGTGTCCTCCACCAGCACGGTGAACTCCCCTGTGGTGACGCGGTGTACGGGCCGCCAGGCGAACCCGGCGGACTCGGCCGCGGCGACCGTACGCGGGACCGGATCCGCCCCGGTGACGACCAGCAGACGGCCGTCCCGGGCGAGCAGTGCGGCGCTGCCGGGGCCGGGCGGCAGGGTGAGACGGCCGAGCCCCGGCAGATGGGCCTGCCCCGCCCGCTCCGGCAGGTCGAGCCTGAGTGCGGTGCGGGCCCGCAGCGCGACCGTCACGGCGATCTCGCCGAGCCGCTGCCGGACGGCGTCCGGTGTCAGCCGCCCCTCGACGCCCCGGACCGCCCAGGTGCCGATGTGCGGGTGGCGCAGCACCTGCGCGGTCTCACGGGGCCACTGCTGGTCCAGCCCGATCAGGGCGTCGGCCTCGGGCCCCGGGTACCGGGCGCACACAGCGCCGAGCAGCATCCGGCGCACGCTGTCCTCGGCCCCGACGAGCGCGCGCAGCGCCTCGCCGTCGCCGTCGCCCGCGGCCAGGGAGTCGAAGCCGTGCGCGGTCAGGGTGTGCCGGCGGTGGACCGGGCGCGGGGACCGCAGGACGTGCCCGATCAGCCGGAAGAGGTCCTCGCAGTAGACCGAGGGGTTGTCGAAGCCGTTGTCGGACCGATGGCGATGCCCGTACAGGCCACCGCCGCAGACGCGGACCACGGAGCAGTCGCGGCACTGCCGGCTCAGTGCCTCCAGTCCCCCGCGCTGTGCCAGGAAGCCGGGGTGGGCCGCCGCCTCGTCGAACGAGTGCCGCAGGACGTGGAAGCCGGTGGCGGGCGCGCCGACTCCGGCCGTCTTGAGCCAGTCGGCCTGCTCGATCTCCCCGTCGGTCTCCACCACGACCAGGTCCGGGCTGCCGAGCCCGAGGGCCTCGGTGAACGACTCCAGTCCGTCCCGTCCGGCCTCGATGGAGTCGAACAGCCGGACGGGAAAGGGTCTGCCGTCGGCGGTCCAGCGATCGTAGACGGTGGTCAGCCAGTGCGCGTGGGCCGCGGGACGGGCGGGATCCCGGGCCGGCGGCCGATCCCATGTGGCATGCGGCAGCAGGAAGTCAACCCGAGGCGGACGGAGCGCGGCCAGGGCCTCGTAGACGGCGACCGGGTCGTTCTGTACGTCTACGGTGCACAGCAGACCCGCAAAAGCGCTGCGGTACTCCGGGGAGCCGATGAGCCGGACGGCCCTGACGACGGCGTCGTACGATCCGGTGCCGCCCGGCCGCTTGCGGTGGCGATCATTGGCGGCGCGGTCGCCGTCGAGGGAGATGCCGGTTCTGATCCCTTCGCGCACCAGCATGCGGCACATGGACTCGTTCAGCCGCAGGCCGTTCGTCTGCATCCGCAGGTCCAGTCGGCACACTCCGCGCAGCGCGGTGCGCAGGTCCCGGGCGATTCCGGCCAGCCGGTCGGCGCCGGCCAGCAGGGGTTCACCGCCGTGCAGGATGACGTGCACACAGGGGAGTTCGGGGTGGTCCCGGGCGTGTTCGGCGATCCGGGACACCGTCGCCGCGATCACCTCGTCCGGGACGACCGGTGGCCGGCGTCGCCAGCTCTGGTCGGCGTGGCGGTAGACGTAGCAGTGGTCGCAGGCCAGGTCGCAACGGCTGTGCACCTTGAGGACGAACTGACGGAACGCTCCTGTTCCCGCGGTCATCGGCCCTCGGCGTCCGGACGGTCAGACGCCGGAGTTGAAGGTGATGTCCGGCGACCGGCCGGACGACAGCAGCGTGTACACGGGCTGGACGCGACAGCGGGCCAGATCGGCCAGTGGAATGGTGGCGCAGTCGGCGATCCCCGTGACCAACTGCGGTGTTTCGGCTCGTAACGCGACCCGAGCTACGCCGGAATCCTCTCCGCCATTCGTCATTACGGTCCCCTTCGCCGGTTCTTCCCATCATCGTGTCCGTCTCCGGTAGGACACAAGGGCGGTAAAGGTACCTTACGAGCCAGCTTCTCCACGGAATGAGTCAATTCCGGTCCGGATCGGGCCCGTTGCGAACATGAGGCGGCCCCGCACCGGGCGTCGAAGCGCCTCGGGCGGGGCCGGGCAGACCGGCTACTCCGCGCCCCCGTCCGCCGGCCTCACCCCCTCTCCGACCGCCGTCCCCTCCCCCTTCGCCAACCGGCTGTGCGACCGCCCGTACAGGAAGTACACGAGGAACCCGACCACCATCCACCCCGCGAACCGCAGCCATGTCTCGGTCGGCAGGTTCAGCATCAGCCACAGGGACGCCAGCACCGACAGGATCGGCAGGACCGGGACCCACGGGGTGCGGAAGGAGCGGGGCAGGTCGGGGCGGGTGCGGCGGAGGATGATGACGCCGATCGCCACGACCACGAACGCGAACAGAGTGCCGATGTTGACCAGTTCGGCGAGTTCGCTGAGCGGGGTGAAGCCGGCGACGATCGCGATGATCACGCCGAGCAGGATGGTCGGGCGGTGCGGGGTCTTGAAGCGCGGGTGCACGTGGGAGAAGAACCGGGGCAGCAGGCCGTCGCGGCTCATCGCGAAGAAGACCCGGGTCTGGCCCAGGAGAAGGATCATGCAGACCGTCGTCAGGCCCACCGCCGCGCCGAAGCTGATGAAGCCCGCGTACCAGGGGTGTCCGATGGCCTTGAAGGCGTCGGCCAGCGGGGCCGTCACCGACAGGTCGGTGTACTTCTGCATGCCGGTGACGACGATCGACACGGCGACGTAGAGGGCCGTGCAGATCACCAGGGAGCCGAGGATGCCTCTCGGCATGTCGCGTTGCGGGTTCTTCGTCTCCTCCGCCGCCGTCGCCACCACGTCGAAGCCGATGAAGGCGAAGAAGACCACCGACGCCGCCGTGAAGATGCCCATCACGCCGAAGTTGGACGGTGCCCAGCCGAACATCAGCTGGATCAGCGGGGCTTGGAGGCTGCCGCCCGCCTCGACCGCCTGTGACTTCGGGATGAACGGGTCGTAGTTGTCGCCCTTGATGAAGAAGGCGCCCGCGATGATGACGACGAGGACCACCGTGACCTTGATGGCCACGACGATCGACGTCACGCGCGCGGACAGCTTCGTGCCGAGGACCAGGATGCCGGTCAGCACAAGGACCAGGGCCGCCGCCAGGATGTCGAAGCCGAAGCCGTCGGCGCCGTCACGGCCGCTGAGCGCCTCCGGGAGGTGCCAGCCCGCGTTGTCCAGGAGCGAGGCGATGTAGCCCGACCAGCCGACGGCCACCACCGCCGTGCCGAGCGCGAACTCCAGGACCAGGTCCCAGCCGATGATCCAGGCGGGCAGTTCGCCCAGGGAGGCGTACGAGAAGGTGTACGCCGAGCCGGCCACCGGGACGGTGGAGGCGAACTCGGCGTAGCAGAGCGCGGCCAGCGCGCAGACGACGCCGGCGACGACGAAGGCCAGGGCGACCGCCGGTCCCGCGTTGTTCTTGGCGACCGTGCCGGTCAGGACGAAGATGCCGGTGCCGATGATGACACCGACGCCGAAGACGGTCAGATCCAGCGCGGAGAGGGATTTCTTCAGCGCGTGTTCTGGTTCTTCGGTGTCCTGGATGGACTGCTCGACTCTCTTCGTCCGGAAGAGTGTGCTGCTCACGGGCGTACCTCCCACGCTGTGTCGTCCTCGACATGATCGAGAGGGGGCGTACTGCGTATGCCCCGGCGCGTGGGGATTCACGCAAATGGGCCGGTCGTACCACCGTGAAGGGTGGTACGACCGGCCCGTTCAGGCGTGTCAGTCGCGGGCCGGCTGAGGCTCCTCGGCCGCCGCCGCACTGCTGTACTTGCCGTCCAGCTTCGAGACCAGACCGGTGACCTGGCGGGCGATGTCCGGGGCGGTCAGGCCGATCTCCGCCATCACCTCGGCGCGCGAGGCGTGGTCGAGGAAGCGCGGCGGGATGCCGAAGTCACGCAGCGGGACGTCCACGCCCGCGTCGCGCAGCGCCTGGGCGACGGCCGAACCGACGCCGCCGACGCGGGAGTTGTCCTCGACCGTGACGACCACGCGGTGGCGTTCGGCGAGCGGGGCCATGGCCTCGTCCACCGGCTTGACCCAGCGCGGGTCGACGACGGTGGTGGTGATGCCCTGCTTGTCGAGGAGCGAGGCGATCTCCAGGCACATGGGGGCGAGGGCGCCCACGGAGACCAGGAGCACGTCCGGGGTGTCCGTGCCGGGCTCGCGCAGGACGTCCATGCCGCCGACCCGTCCGACAGCCGGTACGGCCGGGCCCACGGCGCCCTTCGAGAACCGTACGACCGTCGGCGCGTCGTCGACCTGCACGGCCTCGCGGAGCTGGGCGCGGACCTGGTCGGCGTCGCGCGGGGCGGCCAGGCGAAGGCCCGGGACGACCTGGAGGATCGACATGTCCCACATGCCGTTGTGGGAGGCGCCGTCGGTGCCGGTGACGCCGGCGCGGTCCAGGACGAAGGTGACGCCGCACTTGTGCAGGGCCACGTCCATCAGGACCTGGTCGAAGGCACGGTTGAGGAAGGTGGCGTAGACGGCGAAGACGGGGTGCAGTCCGCCGGTCGCCAGGCCCGCCGCCGACACCGCGCCGTGCTGCTCGGCGATGCCGACGTCGTAGATCCGGTCCGGGAAGGTGTCCGCGAACTTCTTCAGGCCGACCGGCTGGAGCATCGCCGCCGTGATGGCCACGATGTCCTTGCGCTCCTTGCCGAGCTGCACCATCTCGTCGCCGAAGACGGAGGTCCAGTCGGCGCCGGAGGCCTTGACCGGCAGGCCGGTGTCGGGGTGGATGGGGCCGATGCCGTGGAAGCGGTCGGCCTCGTCCTGGAGGGCGGGCTGGTAGCCGCGGCCCTTCTCGGTGAGGACGTGCACGATGACCGGGCCGCCGAAGCGCTTGGCGCGGGCCAGCGCGGACTCCATGGCCTCGATGTCGTGGCCGTCGATGGGGCCGACGTACTTCAGGCCGAGGTCCTCGAACATGCCCTGCGGGGCGATGAAGTCCTTCAGGCCCTTCTTGGCGCCGTGCAGGGTCTCGTAGAGGGGCTTGCCGACGACCGGGGTGCGCTCCAGGAGGTCCTTGCCGCGGGCCAGGAAGCGCTCGTAGCCGTCGGTGGTGCGCAGGGTCGCCAGGTGGTTGGCGAGGCCGCCGATGGTCGGCGCGTAGGAGCGCTCGTTGTCGTTGACGACGATGACGAGCGGGCGGTCCTTGGCGTCGGCGATGTTGTTCAGCGCCTCCCAGGCCATACCGCCGGTGAGGGCGCCGTCACCGATCACGGCGACCACGTGGTCGTCGCGTTTCTGGATCTGGTTGGCCTTCGCGAGGCCGTCGGCCCAGCCGAGGACGGTCGAGGCGTGGCTGTTCTCGATGACGTCGTGCTCGGACTCGGCCTGCGAGGGGTAGCCGGACAGGCCGCCCTTCATCTTCAGCCGGGAGAAGTCCTGGCGGCCGGTGAGCAGTTTGTGGACGTAGGACTGGTGTCCGGTGTCCCAAAGCACCTTGTCCTTCGGGGAGTCGAAGACACGGTGCAGGGCGATGGTGAGCTCGACCACGCCGAGGTTCGGGCCGAGGTGGCCGCCGGTCTTGGAGACGGCGTCGACGAGGAAGGTCCGGATCTCCTCTGCCAGCTGGTCCAGCTGCTCCAGGCTGAGCCGGTCCAGATCGCGCGGTCCCCTGATGCGGGTCAGCAGCGGCACCCGTGCCTCCTTGCAGTAGAGCTGTTGCCGGGCTTGTCGAGTCTAATGTTCCGCCTTTGCGGACGGCGCCCGGGAGGTGCGTCATACGTCACGCGATCGGCTGTACCCACGATCCATCGTTCGTACGACATGAAAACGGCCCGGCGCTGGATTTTCAGCGCCGGGCCGTTCTCGGACGTGCTAGCCGCGACCGGCGGCCTTCTGGCTGCGACGCGACACCGAGTCGATGACCACGGCGCCGAGCAGAACGCCACCGGTGATCATGTACTGGATCGACGTGTTCATGTTCAGCAGGTCGAGGCCGGTCTGGATCGACTGGATGACGAGCATGCCGAGCAGGGCCGACCACACGTTGCCGCGACCGCCGAACAGCGACGTACCACCGATGACGGCCGCCGCGATGGCGAGCATCAGGGTGTTGCCGCCACCGGCGTTCAGCGTCGCCGACGCCGTCTGACCGGCGAAGAACATACCGCCGATGGCCGCGAAGCCGCCGGAGATCGCGAACACGCTGATCCGGACCATCGGCACGTTGATACCGGCACGACGGGCCGCCTCGATGCCACCGCCGACCGCGAAGACCTTGCGGCCGTACGTCGTACGACGCAGCACGAAGTCCACGATCACCAGCGAAGCGAGGAAGATCACCAGCGCGTTGGAGACACCGGAGGCGTTGTTCAGCACGACCGCCGCGGCGAACGCGGCGACGGCGAGCGCGCCGACCCGGATCAGGATCTCGCTGGTCGCCCGGAACGGCACGCCCGCGGCCTTGCGGCGGCGCTGGTCCATCAGGGAGCCGATCAGCATGGACGCGACGGCGAGGCCGGCCAGCAGGTAGGCGCCGACGATGGCCTGGTCCATGAAGAACGAGCTCTGGCCGAACAGCTGGATCGGGCCGCTGTCGGACGGGATGTTGATCGTGCCGCTGTCGCCGAGCAGCCACAGCATCAGACCGTTCCAGCCGAGGAAGCCGGCCAGGGTCACGACGAACGCCGGGACACCGATCTTGGCGAAGAACCAGCCGTGCAGGGCGCCGATGACGACACCGGTCACCACGGCGAGGATCAGGGCCAGCCACTGGCCCATGCCGTGGTTGACCACGAACACCGCGAAGACCGTGGACGCCAGACCGCTGACCGAACCGACCGACAGGTCGATCTCGCCGAGCAGCAGCACGAACACCAGGCCGATGGAGAGCATGCCGGTGGCGGCCATGAAGTAGCTGATGTTGGACAGGTTGTCCGCGCTCAGGAACAGGTCGTTCTTCACCTGGAAGATCGTCCAGATGACGATGAGGCCGACGACCACCGGCAGCGAGCCGAGCTCACCGCCCTTCACCTTGCGCTTGAACTCGGTCCAGTAGCCCTTGAGACCCTCTTCGCGGATCAGCAGGCGCGGGTCGACGACCGCGACCGGAGCGGCCGTGGGGTCGTCGGCGGGGGCGACGGTGGTCTGTTCCTCCACCACGCCGTCCGTCTTCTCTACCTTCGACGTGTCGCTCACTTTGCCGCCTCCGTGCTGCGACGCCCCGCACGACGGGTCACGGCGTTGTCCGTGGCACCCGTGATGGCGGCGATGATCTCTTCGTGGGTGGTGTCCTTCACGGAGAAGGAACCGTTGTTCTTACCCAGGCGCAGCACGGCGACGGTGTCGGCGACAGCCTTCACGTCGGCCATGTTGTGGCTGATGAGGATGACACCGAGGTTGCGCTCGCGCAGCCGCTCGACGAGGTCGAGGACCTGTGCGGTCTGCTCGACGCCGAGGGCGGCGGTGGGCTCGTCGAGGATGACGACCTTGGGGTCACCGATGAGGGCGCGCGCGATGGCGACGACCTGACGCTGGCCACCGGAGAGGCTCGCGATCGGGATGCGGACGCTCGGGATGCGGATGGAGAGCGTGGACAGCAGCTCGCGGGCCTTCTGCTCCATCGTGACCTCGTCGATGACGCCGCGGTGCAGCAGCTCGCGTCCGAGGTAGAGGTTGCCGACGACATCGAGGTTGTCGCACAGCGCGAGGTCCTGGTAGACCGTCGCGACGCCGAGTCCCTGGGCGTCGTGCGGCCGGTTGATGCTGACCGGCTTGCCGTCCCACTCGATGACGCCCTCATCGATGGGGTGGACACCGGCGATCGTCTTGACCAGCGTGGACTTTCCTGCGCCGTTGTCGCCGACCAGGGCGACTACTTCTCCGGCGTGGACCTCCAGTTCGACGTCGGTGAGTGCCTGCACCGCACCGAATCGCTTGGAGACTCCGCGCAACGCCAGCACGGGCGTAGCGGACACGTGAACCATCTCCTTCGCCGCCTGACCGGCGGGGATGCCGCGCTTGGGGTAAGACGCGGAGGATGTGCTCGAAGCACAGATCTACTAGATGAACTTGCGCGCAGTCCGGCCGGGTTGGCAACGGGCGCGCACGGGATGCTTCCGTCCGGCGCCCGCCCCGCAGCGGGGTATGGAAGGCGGGGTGGGCGCCGGAGGGGCTTGCACCTGCCGACGGGGCGTGCCGTGGCTCTCAGGCACGCCCCCGAAGGCGGTGGGTTACTGCAGGCCGGCCTTCTTGCACGCGGCGGCGTAGGCCGAGGTGCAGATCTGGTCGACGGTGTACAGCTTGTCCTTGACCACCGTGTCGTTGATGTTCTTCACGGTGACGGAGACCGGGGTCAGCAGCTGCGACGGGACCTTGTTGCCGGAGCCGTTGGTCATGGTCGTGGTGGCGAGGTCGCTGATGCTCTTGCCCTCGACCAGGTTGACCGCGAGCTGGGCGGCGGCGTCGGCCTCGGGCTTGAAGGCCTTGTAGACCGTGCTGGACTGCGTACCGGCGACGATGCGCTGGATACCGGCGAGCTCGGCGTCCTGGCCCGTCAGCGGGATGCCGGAGATGCCGGCGCCCTTGAGGGTGGTGGCGATACCACCGGCCATGCCGTCGTTGGCGGCGTAGACGCCCGCGATGTTCTTGGCGCCCAGCTGGGTGATGGCCGCCTTCATCTTCTGCGCGGCGACCGAGTCCTTCCACAGGCCGGACTGCTCGTAGGCGATGTCGACCTTGCCGTCGAGGACGCTGTGGGCGCCCTTCTTGAACAGCGCGGCGTTCGGGTCGGCGTCGTCACCGTTGATCATGACGACCTTGGCCTTGGGGGTCGCCTTGGAGCCGAGCGAGTCGAGCAGGGCCTGGCCCTGGAGCTGGCCGACCTTCTCGTTGTCGAAGGAGACGTACGCGGAGACCGGGCCCTGGGCCAGACGGTCGTACGCGATGACCTTGACGCCCTTCTTGGTCGCCGCCTCGATCGAGGACTTGATGGCCGCCGAGTCCTGGGCGGAGATCGCGATGACCTTCACGCCCTTGGTGACCATGGTGCTGACCTGCTGGGCCTGCTTGGCGGCGTCCGCTCCGGCGTTGGCGTAGGAGACGGTGCAGTCGCTGCACAGCTCCTTGACCTTGGCCTCGAAGAACGGCTTGTCGAACTGCTCGTACCGCGTGGTGACGCTGTCGGGCAGGAGCAGGCCGATCGACTTGTTGCCCGAGCCGGAGCTGCTGCCGCCGTCGGAGTCGTTGTCGTCGCCGGCCTTGCCACAAGCGGCGGCCGTGAGGGCGAGGGCCGAGACCAGAACCGGGACAGCCGCACGACGCATAAGCGTGTTCACTTCAGAAACCTCCCTGACGAGGCCGCGTCGTTGCGGCCGAGGTGGCTGGAAGTCAACTCGGCCACACGTGCGACGTCAAGAAGTAAATACTTAACGGGTTGGCAACGGCGGGTTTCGTTCTCTAAGTGAAGGCAGGAGCTGCTGAGTGCAGCGTGCCGTCCAAAAGGGTCGAATCACCCATCTCGCTGAGCGCGAGAGCGAGTGCTCCGAGCACCTCCGCACGGCCTCCAAGTGCCCCCGGGAGAACGGTGAGTTGACGTGCCGCGCTGGGAATGGCGTACCGGCTGACGGACTCCCTGATGGGCCCGAGAACCAGCTCGCCCGCCTCGGCGAGATCACCGCCGAGGACCACCCTGCTCGGGTTCAGGAGATTGCAGAGATTGGCCACTCCACTGCCGATATGGCGGCCGACGTCGGCGATCACCCGACGGCAGCCAGGGTCTCCGTCCCTGGCCAGCCGCACGACGCCTTCCATCGTCAGGTCCGTGCCATGACTGGACTGGAGGAGCGGGAGCACATAGCGCGCGGCCGCGAAGGTCTCCAGGCAGCCACGGTTTCCACAGCGGCAGACCGGGCCGGATTCATCAAGAGTAATATGCCCGATTTCTCCCGCTGTGCCACCCGGGCCGCGATAGATCTTGCCGTCGATGACCAGACCGGCGCCGACACCGCTCGCGACCTTGATGTACGCCAGGTCCCTGACGCCTCTGCCGCTGCCCCAGACCATCTCGCCGAGGGCGCCCAGGTTGGCGTCGTTGTCGACGTGCACAGGGACGCCCAGGCGGCCTCGTAGCTCCTCGGCGGGCTTGGTGCCGATCCAGCCCGGCAGGATCGCGGAGGAGCCCAGGGAGCCGGATTCCAGGTCGATCGGGCCGGGGACGCCGAGGCCCACTCCGGCGATCTTCGACCGGTCCACGCCCGTTGCTGCGATCAGGCGGTTGACCAGCTCCTCGGCCCGGTCGAAGCCCTGCGTGGAGGAGGCGTCCACGTCCAGCGGCTCGGACTCCTCGGCCAGCACCTGGTGGGCCAGATTGCCGACGGCGACCCGTAGGTGCGTATGGCCGAAGTCGACGCCGATGACGATGCCGGCGTCACCGCTGAGCGAGACGCTGCGGGCCCGCCTGCCGCCCGCCGACGTGGGCGTGACCTCGACGGTTCCGCCGTCCTTGAGCTCCCGCACGATGTTGGAGACGGTGGCCGCGGACAGACCCGTGGTCCGTGCGATCTCCGCCTGGGTGAGCGACCCGGCCAGCCGGACGGCCCGGACGACCCGTTCCAGGTTGGCTCGGTGCAGCGACGACTGCGACCCCGGAGTCTCCACGACGACCTCCTGCGCGCGGGACCGCATCGATGAGGCCCCGTCTATGTCCAACTAGTGAACTCTAAGCTGAGCCGTTCGGGTCGCCTCCCGTCAAGAGGTTGAACAGTTTCCGGGCCCGTGCACACGCCTCGGCGCACCGTCACCAGGGGCGGGGACGGTGCGCTCACGGGCGCTTTCGGAGCGCTACTTCAAGGTCGCGGACGTAAGGCCCGCCTGCACCTGCCGCTGGAAGGACAGATAGACGACCAGCATCGGGATCATCGCGATGGTCACACCGGCGAAAAGCACCGGAAGGTCGGAGGCGTACCCCTGCTGCTGCTGGAGCTGGATGAGGCCCTGGGTGAGGACGTAGCGCTCGGGATCGTCACCGCTCTGCGGCTGCATGAGGACCGTCGGCAGGATGAACTGGTTCCACTGGCCGAGGGTGTTGAAGATGCCGACGCTGAGCAGACCCGGCTTCGCCATCGGCAGCATCACCTGGAAGAAGGTGCGGCTGTGCGAGGCGCCGTCCAGGATCGCCGCCTCGAAGACGGCCGTGGGCAGGGTCCGGAAGAAGGCGTGCATGAAGAAGACCGTGAACGGCATCGAGTAGGCGACGTACACCAGGATCAGCCCCTGGTAGGTGTTCAGCATGTCCAGCCGTTTGACCATGAAGAACAGCGGGACCAGGGCCAGGAACACCGGGAACATCGCGCCGGCCACGAAGAAGTAGTACAGGAACCGGTTGCCCCAGAACTCGTAGCGGGCCAGCACGTACGCCGCCATCGAGCCGAACAGCATCGTCAGCGGCACGGAGAAGACCAGCACGATGACGGTGTTGAGGAAGTAGTCGCCGATGCCCTTGTCCCAGGCCCGTCCGAAGACGTCCAGCGACCAGTTCTGCGGCCAGCCGAAGGCCGAGCCGCCGATCTGGCCGTCGGTCTTGAAGGAGCTCAGGACCAGCCAGAGCAGCGGCAGGATGATCAGCAGGGCCCACAGGGCGAGGAAGCCGTGCGAGAAGACGTTCAGGACGACGCCCTCGCTGCGTTCGTCGCCGGGGCGGGCCGGGGTCTTGGCCACGGGCGGCCGCACGGGGGCGTCCGCCGTCTCCTTGATGGGTGCGCTCATCGTCGTATCTCTCCCGCTCAGAACTCGACGCGGTCGCGGCGGGTGGCGCGCAGCATGACCACGGACAGGACCAGGGTGAGCAGCAGCATGACGACGCCCATCGCGCAGGCGTATCCGCTCTTGCCGAAGTACTGGAAGTTGCGCATCATCACGGTCGACATCACGTCGCTCTTGTGATCGGGACCGCCGCCGTAGGCGCCCATGTTCTGGGTCATCGAGGAGACGAGGACGAACATGTCCATCGCGACGATGCCCAGGTACACCCAGGCGGTCTGCACGCTCTCCCAGAGCAGCGGCAGGGTGATGCGGAAGAAGGACTGGTTGCGGCCGGCGCCGTCGATCAGGGCGGCCTCGTAGATGTCCCTGGGGATGGACTGCATGGCGGCGGAGAACAGCACCAGGTAGAAGCCGACGCCGTGCCAGACCACGGCGATCATCAGCATCCACAGCACCAGGTTCGGCTCGTTCAGCCATTCCATCGGATTCTGGGCGTCGACCAGTCCCAGTTTGATCAGGATGCCGTTGAGGAGACCGCCGCCGTCACTGCGGTACACGGCGTTGAAAAGCACCGCGACGATCGCCAGTGACAGCACCTGCGGAAAGAAGTAGACGATTTTGTAGAACGACGATCCGGCGACACCCGAGACCCCGCCGGCCCGGCTGCGTCCGCCCGCGTTCAGCATGAACGCGAAGAACAGGGCGAGCAGGATCGTGATCGCCGGGATGAAGATCAGGAACAGGATGTTGTGCCAGATGGCCTGCATGAAGACGTCGTCGTCGAACAACGCCTTGTAGTTGTCCAGGCCGACGAACTTGAAGGTCTGCGACTGTCCCTTCCAGTCGGTCAGCGAATAGCCGAACGTCTGGATGTACGGCCAGATCACGAAGATCAGATAGAGCGCCACGGGGACGAACAGAAATCCCGCGACGAACCTGTGCTGCCCTTTGCGCATTGGCGTTCCCTGCCCCTGATGTCCTTCCCCGGGCCGGAGGAGTTCCGGCCCGGGGAACGGCGTTGGTCAGTCCCGGTGGTTCTTCTTGGAGGCCGGGTCCTTGGCCTGCTTGTCGACCGCGGCCTGGGCGCGCTTCAGCCACTCCTTGGGCTGGATGCGCTTGGCCATCAGCTCGTTGGATGCGGCCTCGATCGCCGCTCCCATCTCGCTGTACCAGTCGACGTACAGGTAGCGGAAGGTGTTGTCACCCGCCGCCTTGGACGCCTCCACCGTGGACTGGGTGCCCGGGCGCAGCGTGACGCTGGAGTCCACGCCGTCCTTGAGGATGGTCAGGGAGTTGGCCTCCTTGGCGAACTGCGTCGACCACTCCTTGGAGAGCATGCGCCGCATGAACTCCTTGGCCCCGGCGAGGTTCTTCGCCTTCTGCGGGATGATGAAGGGCTCGCCGGCGCCGGCCCGGATCGCCTCGAAGGGCAGCTTGCTGTCCGGCAGCAGCGGCATCGGCAGGAACTTCATGTCGAAGTCCGCCGGCGTCGTCTTGAGCTGCTCGTTCTCCAGCCAGGAACCGCTCGTGATGAACACGGCCTTGTACTGGTTCCAGCGGGTCTGCGACTCGGTGTGGGTGAGGCCGTTGGTGCCGGGCATCAACAGGCCCTTCTCCACGACCTCGTAGATCGCCTCGACGCCCGCCTGGGCCGCGTCGGAGCCGACGAACGCCTTGGGGTCGAGGTTGTCGATCGCCTTCATGGCGTCCAGACCGCCGGTCTTGGCGATCAGGTCCATGATGGCCACGTTGATGTAGTACGGGTACTTGCCCTGGTGGGCGAGGCCCCCGATGCCCTGCTTCTTGGCGTCGGTGCAGATGGCGAGGAAGTCGTCCCAGGTTTTGGGCTCCTCCCAGCCCTTCTCCTTGAAGAGCTTGCCCGAGTACCACAGGCCCCAGACCGTGTAGATGTAGTTCAGGGCGACGACCTTGCCCTCGAACGTGCCCGGGTCGAGGGTGCCCGGGATGAGGGTGTCGCGGACCTTCTTGGAGGGATCGTCGACCGACGGCGCGTCCAGCACCTCGGCGAGGTCGAGGAGCTGGCCGTTCTTGTTGAGGACGTCGACCTTGATCTGCTGGGCGCCGGAGTCGTCCACGATGTCCGGCGGGGTGCCCGCGTTGAAGCGGGGCTGGAGCTTGCCGGTGATCTCCTGCGTCCCGGTGTGGGAGGACGTGATGCCGAGCTTCTTCTGGAAGTCGGCCTCCCACACCTTCGCGTAGTTGTCGCCGTAGCCGCCCTTGAAGATGACGACGTCGAGCTTGCTGCCCTTCTCGGCGCCGAAGGGGTTGTCCTTGGTGGTCTTGCCCTTGGGGGTGTCGTTGCCGGAGTCGTCGTCCCCGCCACCGCTGGCACACGCGGACAGGAAACTCATCGTGGGTACGGTGATCAGACCGAGTGCGGCGGACCGCTTGATCAGATCACGGCGGCCGACGGAGCCTTTGTCGTTCTCGGCGGATGTGGATCCCATGCTCAAGTCCTCGCCTTCTCCAGGACTCAGGCGGTGAACCGGATCCTTGCCGGCACCGCGATCGGGTCACGCTGGGTCGTGCAGGAAGTGCGGATCGTGCAGATCTTGCTCGAACGGATCTGGTGAATCGCCGACAGGTATAGTCCACTTCCCGCCAGCGGAGCAAGATCGAATGCAAGGTTGGCATGGGTCTTTTTCGAGTTGAGACCTCCCGGAAATAAGTGCGGGCTGTGCATCGAGGGACGGAAATATGCCCGCCATTGCGCCCGAATGCCGCACCCAACACCCTTGACATCGCTCACCACTTGGGCCACTACTGATCCTTGCGCATCGAAGCCGACAACGTTGTCCGCGATGGCGGGAGGGTGCTGCACATGCGGCACAGACACAGTTCGGCGGTCGTTCTCACGGCCGCCTTCGCTTTGGCCATGAGTTCCCAGGGGGCCGCTGCGGCCCTGCCCCAGGCGCCGCCGGGCGCCGCCCGGGCGTTCGCGTCCTCCTTCGAGGCGGACGACCCCGCACCGGACTGGCTGAACACCCCGGAGCGCGCCTCCGGCGTCGACGGCGGCTACGCCAGCGGCATCCCGGGCAATGTCACCGACCACGTCACGGACGTCCGCGCGAGCGCCGAGAACACGGGCGGCGGCGAGGTGAAGGAGAATCTCGCCGACGGCGAGGCGGTCACCAAGTGGCTGGCCTTCGCCCCCACCGGCTGGGCCGAGTTCGACCTCGACAAGCCCTACCGAATCGCCACTTATGCCCTCACTTCGGCCAACGACTACGCCGAGCGCGACCCGAGGGACTGGACCCTTCAGGGTTCGACGGACGGCAAGGACTGGAAGACCCTCGACACCCGCTCCGGCGAGTCGTTCGACGAACGGTTCAAGACAAAGTCGTACGACCTCACGGAGCCGGCGGAGTACGCGCACTTCCGCCTGGAGGTCACGGCCAACAACGGCGCCGAGGGCATCCTTCAGCTCGCCGACCTCCAGCTCTCCACGGGCGGCGGTGCCGGGCCGGTCCCGCAGGACATGCTGTCGCTGGTCGACCGCGGCCCGAGCGGCTCGCCGACGGCCAAGGCACGCGCCGGGTTCACCGGCAAGCGGGCGCTGCGGTACGCGGGGCGGCACACGGCGGACGGGCGGGCGTACTCGTACAACAGGGTCTACGACGTGAATGTCGCCGTCGACCGGAACACCCGGCTGTCCTACCGCGTCTTCCCGTCGATGGCGGACGGCGACCGGGACTACGACGCCACGAACGTGGCGGTGGACCTGGCTTTCACCGACGGCACCCATCTGAGCGGCCTCGGGGCGGCGGACCAGCACGGGTTCGGGCTGTCGCCGCAGGCCCAGGGCGCCGCGAAGGTGCTGTACGTCAACCAGTGGAACAGCGTGGCCTCGCGGATCGGGTCGGTCGCGGCCGGGAAGACGGTCGACCGGATCCTGGTGGCGTACGACTCCCCGCGCGGGCCGGCGAAGTTCCGTGGCTGGCTGGACGACGTGCGGATCGAGTCGGTCGCGCCGGAGCGGCCGAAGGCCCATCTGTCCGACTACGCGCTCACGACCCGCGGCACCAACTCCAGCGGCGGCTTCTCGCGCGGCAACAACTTCCCCGCGACGGCCGTGCCGCACGGCTTCAACTTCTGGACGCCGGTGACCAACGCGGGCTCGCTGAGCTGGCTGTACGACTACGCGCGGGCCAACAACGACGACAACCTGCCCACGATCCAGGCGTTCAGCGCGAGTCATGAGCCGAGCCCCTGGATGGGCGACCGGCAGACCTTCCAGGTGATGCCGTCGGCGGCCTCCGGCGTCCCGGACACCGGCCGGGAGGCGCGGGAGCTGGCCTTCCGGCACGAGAACGAGACCGCGCGACCGTACTACTACGGGGTGCGGTTCGAGAACGGCGTCAAGGCGGAGATGGCGCCGACCGACCACGCGGCGGTGCTCCGCTTCAGCTACCCGGGCGACGACGCGAGCGTCCTCTTCGACAACGTCACCGACCAGGCGGGGCTGACGCTCGACAAGGCGGCCGGGGTGATCACCGGCTACTCGGACGTGAAGTCCGGGCTGTCCACGGGTGCGACGCGGCTCTTCGTCTACGGCGTCTTCGACCAGCCGGTGACGGACGGCGCCTCGAAGGGGGTGAAGGGATATCTGCGGTTCGACGCCCCGACGGTCACCCTGCGCCTGGCGACCTCGCTCATCAGCCTCGACCAGGCGAAGGACAACCTGCGGCAGGAGATCCCGGACGGCACCGGCTTCGAGACGGTACGGGACCGGGCGCAGCGGCAGTGGGACCGGCTGCTCGGCAGAGTGGAGGTCGAGGGCGCGACGCCGGACCAGCTGACGACCTTGTACTCCAGCCTGTACCGGCTGTATCTGTACCCCAACTCGGGCTTCGAGAAGGTGGGTTCGGAAGACAAGTACGCGTCCCCCTTCCAGCCCATGCCCGGCCCCGACACCCCGACGCACACCGGGGCGAAGATCGTCGACGGCAAGGTGTACGTCAACAACGGCTTCTGGGACACGTATCGGACCACCTGGCCGGCCTACTCCTTGCTGACGCCCGGTCAGGCGGGTGAGCTGGTCGACGGGTTCGTGCAGCAGTACAAGGACGGTGGCTGGACCTCGCGCTGGTCCTCCCCCGGCTACGCCGATCTCATGACCGGTACCTCCTCGGACGTCGCCTTCGCCGACGCCTACGTCAAGGGCGTCGACTTCGACGCCGAGGCGGCCTACAACGCGGCCGTGAAGAACGCGACGGTCGTGCCGCCGACATCGGGCGTGGGCCGCAAGGGCATGGAGACCTCGCCCTTCCTCGGCTACACGAGCACCGAGACGCACGAGGGCCTGTCCTGGGCGCTGGAGGGCTACCTCAACGACTACGGCATCGCGCGGATGGGCCGGGCGCTGTACGAGAAGACGGGTGAGAAGCGGTACGCGGAGGAGTCCGCGTACTTCCTCGACCGGGCCCGGGACTACGTGAACCTCTTCGACCCGAAGGCCGGCTTCTTCCAGGGCCGGGACCGGACCGGGGGCTGGCGTGTGGAGTCCTCGAAGTACGACCCGCGCGTGTGGGGGTACGACTACACCGAGACCAACGGATACGGATACGCCTTCACCGCCCCGCAGGACTCCCGCGGACTCGCCAACCTGTACGGCGGCCGGGCCGGGCTGGCGGACAAGCTCGACACGTACTTCGCCACCCCGGAAACCGCCTCTCCCGACTTCGTCGGCTCCTACGGCGGGGTCATCCACGAGATGACCGAGGCGCGGGACGTGCGGATGGGCATGTACGGCCACTCCAACCAGGTCGCCCACCACGTGAACTACATGTACGACGCGGCCGGTCAGCCGTGGAAGACCCAGCGGGGCGTCCGCGAGGTGCTGTCGCGGCTGTACGTCGGCAGCGACATCGGGCAGGGCTACCACGGCGACGAGGACAACGGCGAGCAGTCGGCCTGGTACCTGTTCTCCGCGCTGGGCTTCTATCCGCTGGTGATGGGGAGCGGCGAGTACGCCGTCGGGTCGCCGCTGTTCACCAAGGCGACCGTCCATCTGGAGAACGGCAAGGACCTGGTGGTGCGGGCGCCGAAGAACAGCTCCCGCAACGTGTACGTCCAGGGCCTGCGGGTCAACGGGCGCTCCTGGTCGTCGACTTCGCTCCCGCACACGCTGCTGGCGAAGGGTGCGGTGCTCGACTTCGACATGGGGCCGCGGCCGTCGACCTGGGGCAAGGACTCGGCGCCCGTGTCGATCACGCAGGACGACAAGGTGCCGAGCCCGCGGAGCGATGTGCTGAAGGGCGAAGGGGCGCTGTTCGACGACACGTCGGCGACCGACGCCTCCGTGACCTCGGTGGCCCTTCCGGTGTCCGGGCCGGTCAAGGGCGTGCAGTACACGGTGACTTCGGCCGGGGACCGCACGAAGGCGCCGACCGGCTGGACGCTCCAGGGGTCGGACGACGGCACCACGTGGGAGACCCTCGACCGGCGCTCCGGGGAGACCTTCACCTGGGCCCGGCAGACACGGGCGTTCACCGTGGGGTCTCCGGGTACGTACGGGAAGTACCGCCTGGTGCTCGACGGTGAGGCGGTGGTGTCGGAACTCGAACTGCTCGGCTGAGCAGGGCTGTTGGAGGAATCATGCGGGGTGTCGATCCGGCCTGGCTGCCGGACGAGGTGTTCCGGCCGATCGGCACCCGGCGGACGGTGATCCGCGGCTCGGGTCCCCTGGTGGACACGGTGCACGGCGAGCTGGCGGCCGCGTGCGCGCGGTACGGGGGTGCTGTCTCGCGCGAACCCGAGGCGCACGAGCTGCTGTTGGAGCTCGACGGCTCCTTGGGCCCCGACGACTCCGAGGGGTTCACGTACGAACGCGGTGCCGGACGGGCCACCGTCACCGCGTCCGGTGCGCGCGGACTCCTGTACGGCTTCTTCCATGTCGTCCGGCTCGGCGAGGAGGCGTTCCTCGGCGAGCCGGTGCGGGAGACCCATCGGCCGGCGGTGGGACTGCGCATGCTGGACCACTGGGACAACGTGGCCGTGCACCCGGTCATGGGCCAGGTGGAGCGGGGTTACGCGGGCGGCTCGCTGTTCTGGGAGGACGGGCGGGCACGCGGCGATCTGGAACGGGTGGCCGCGTACGGCAGGCTGCTGGCGTCCTGCGGGATCAACGCCGTGGCCGTGAACAACGTCAATGTGCACGAGGCCGAAGCGCGCCTGCTGACCGACCGGATCGGTGAAGTCGCTGAGCTGGCACGGGCGTTCAGGCCCTACGGCATCCGGACCCATCTGTCGGTCACCTTCGCGGCGCCGATCGTGCTCGGCGGGCTCGCCACCGCCGATCCGCTCGATCCGGAGGTGCGGGCGTGGTGGGCGGCGGCGACCGCGCGGGTCCACGAGGCGATCCCCGACTTCGGCGGGTACGTGGTGAAGGCCGACTCGGAGGGGCAGCCCGGCCCGTTCGCCTACGGCCGCACTCACGCCGACGGCGCGAACCTGCTGGCCGCCGCGCTGGAGCCGTACGGCGGCACCGTGCACTGGCGGGCGTTCGTCTACGACCACCACCAGGACTGGCGCGACCGCACGACGGACCGGGCGCGCGCCGCGTACGACCATTTCACGCCGCTGGACGGGGAGTTCGCGGCGAACGCCGTGCTCCAGGTGAAGCACGGTCCGATGGACTTCCAGGTACGGGAGCCCGTGTCACCGCTGATCGGTGCGATGCCGGGGACGCGGCTCGCGGTGGAGTTGCAGGCCACGCAGGAGTACACCGGGCAGCAGCGGCATGTGTGCTGGCTGGGGCCGATGTGGAGCGAGGTGCTGCGGTTCGAGCCGGAAGAGGGCGCGTCCGTCGGGGAGTTGGCGCGCGGCGGACTCGTCGCCGTGTCGAACGTCGGTGACGACCCGTTCTGGACCGGGCATCCGCTGGCGCAGGCCAATCTCTACACCTTCGGACGGCTGGCCTGGCGGCCGGACGCGGAGGCCGGGGGCATCCTCGACGAGTGGATCGGGCTCACCTTCGGGGCGGAGGCCGCGGAGGCCGCGGCGGGTGTACGGGCGGTCATGGCGGGTTCGTGGCGGACGTACGAGAAGTACACCGCTCCGCTCGGAGTGGGCTTCATGGTGCAGCCGGGGCATCACTACGGGCCGAACGTGGACGGGTACGAGTACAGCCCTTGGGGGACCTACCACTTCGCCGACCGGGACGGGGTGGGGGTGGATCGCAGTGTGGCGTCCGGCACCGGGTACGCGGGGCAGTACGGCAAGCGGTGGGCCGAGGTGTACGAGACGGTGGCGTCCTGCCCCGACGAGCTGCTGCTGTTCTTCCATCATGTGCCGTACGGGCATGTGCTGAAGAGCGGGAAGACCGTGATCCAGCACATCTACGACACGCACTTCGAGGGCGTGGACGAGGTGGCGGAGGCCCGGCGGGAGTGGGACGCGCTGGCCGGGGTCGTCGATCCGGTGCGGCATGCGCGGGTGGCCGAGCTGTTCGGGGAGCAGCTGCGCAGTGCGCGGGAGTGGCGGGACCAGATCAACAGCTACTTCTTCCGGAAGTCGGGGGTGCCGGACGAGCGCGGGCGGACTATTTGCTGACAGATCTTGAGCGGCGTGCTTATGATGCCGCCGATGAAGAACTTCTCCTCGTTTGGATTGGGGGACTCGTTCGCTACAGGTGAGTGCTGATGACAGCCCACCTCGCGAACGGGATTCCGACCCGCCTGTTGATGTGGCAGCGCGTGCGTGAGTACGCCGTGCCACTGTCCATGATCGAGACCTCGACGGTCCGGCGTACCGCCGGTGACTGGGCGGGTGCCTGCGCCGCCGCCCGGGTCGACGTCGATCTCGATCTGCGCGCCGTGCGTCGTCGCCACGGCACTGAAGTCACCGCTCGACTCCGTGCGGATCTGCGCCGGTTGGCGCCGGATCTGCTGCGCTGGCACATGCCTCGGATCGCCCCCGACGGGCGGCTGCGGCCGGGCCTGACGCTCACCCTGGCCCGCTATCGGGGTGCCGTACCGGTGCAACTGGTGGTGCGGACGCCGCCGGCCTGGGCGGACGCCGGGCAGCGGATGGCGCTCGCGCTGTGGGAGGAGTCCGGGGACAGCGACCCCGGACACCATCCGCATCCCTACCCCGACCGGCGTTTCCGGCTCGATCTGCACCGGCATCTGTGGGATGCGGGGCGCAGTGAGGAGCTGGCGTTGCGCTGCGATGTGCCGCGCGGCGCCGACAACTCCTCGTGGGCCAGGCCCCGTTGGGCCGCCGAGGCCGAGGTGCTGTTCCGCGCCGACGGTCGTCCCCGTGGGGCCTTCACCGTGCGGCTCGGTCCCCGCAGTCGTGCCGTGCTGGAACTCGTCGCGCCCGACGACAGCCATGCGCCGACGGTCCGGCCGCTGCGCGCGGAGCCGCCTCCGCAGGAGGTCGCGGCGCTGCCGGTGCTGCCGGAGGCGGCGGCCCGGGTGCTGCCGGACCTGGAGCTGGTACGGGCCGGACTGGTCCCGCTCGACCGGCTGCATCCGCTCGTCGCCCCCGCGTTGGCGGCGCACGGCCCGGCGGTCGAGACGGCCGTCCCCGTCGCCGAGACGCGCGATCCGCATCGCGTGGAGTGCCGGGGCGAGGTCCATCGGATCGCGCTGCGGGACGGTGTGCTGACGGCGGTCGATCACGACCCCGGCCAACTGCGCCGCGAGGAACTGCTGGTGGCGCTCGGCGGACCGCCCCTGCCCTGTCTGCGGGCGATCGACGCCGTGCACCGGAACCCCGAGGAGCTGCCCGCGGTGCGGGAACGCCTCGGTCACGGTGACGTCGTCGGGGCGCTGGACGTCGTCGAGGGGCTGCTCGGCCCCGGCGCGGTGCTGCGTGACGGGCCGCTCCGGGAGGAGCTGGAGTCGGCCGCGGCCCGCCGCCTCGACCACGGCCTCTACAGGTCGGGGCTGGTCCCCGAACACCCCGCCGCCGGGGTGGCCGAGGAGGGGCGCCGTCCACGGCTCGACCGTCGAATCCCTCATGACATGCGCCGCAAGCGGAACGGCCGCACTCGGCCGCGTATCGCGGTCTGATCCCGACTTCCCTCTGTCCGGGTCCCGTTCGGGACCCCTCACACCCCTCAGGTGATGCCCATGACTTCGCACGCCCTCCTGCCCGAAAACCCCCAACTCGCCCTCGCCGACGACCTCCTGAAGCTGCTCCGGACCACCAGCACCGAGCCGCGCCCCGACGACCAGCTCGAAGCGCTCACCCTCGCCGTCGCGGCCGACCTTCCCGTGCTGCTGTGGGGCGAGCCCGGCATCGGCAAGACCGCGGCGCTGACGCAGCTCGCCGACTCCCTCGACCTGCCGCTGACGACCGTGATCGCCAGCGTCCACGAACCGACCGACTTCTCCGGCCTGCCCATCGTCGGCGACGACCCCGCGGTGCAGGGGGTGCCGATGGCTCCGCCGCAGTGGGCCGTGGAGCTGGTCCGGGCCGGGCGGGGGCTGCTCTTCCTGGACGAACTGTCCACCGCCACCCCGGCCGTGCAGGCCGCGCTGCTGCGGGTCGTGCTGGAGCGCAGGGTCGGCGCGCTCCAACTTCCGCCGGGGGTGAGGATCGTGGCCGCCGCGAATCCGCGCGCGTCGGCGGCGGACGGCTGGGAGCTGAGCCCGCCGCTGGCCAACCGGTTCGTGCACCTGTACTGGGTGCACGACCGGGATGTGGTGGTGCGGGGACTCGGCGGGGTGTGGCCCCGGGCCGAACTGCCTCGCCTGGAGCCGGAGCGGCTGGCGGAGGCGGTGGCGTTCGCGCGGCGCGCGGTCTGCGGCTTCCTGCATGCCCGGCCGACCCTGATCCACCGGCTCCCGAGCACCGAGACGCGGCGCGGTGGGGCCTGGCCCTCGCCGCGCAGCTGGGAGACGGCGCTCACCCTGCTGGCCTTCGGCACGGCGGCCGACGTCTCCCGCGAGGTGCTGGCGCTGCTGGTGCGGGGTGCGGTGGGTGACGGACCGGGCCTCGAACTGCTCGCCCACCTCGACCGGATGGACCTCCCGGACCCGGAGTCACTGCTGGCCGACCCGCCCACCGCCGAGCTGCCCGAGCGCGGCGACCTGCGGCAGGCCGCGCTGGAGGCGGTGGTCGCGGCGATCGGCGCCCGGCCGGAACGCGAGCGCTGGGAGGCGGGCTGGGCGGTGCTGGTCCGGGCCATGGAGACGGGCGCCCCGGATCTGCTGGTCGCCCCGGCGAAGGCGCTGGCCGGGCTGCGGCGCGACGAGTGGGAGGTGCCGGAGGCGGTGGAACGGCTGGCCAAGGTCGTCGGGATCGCCGACCGGGCGGAACGGTCGGTGGAGCGGGTGGAGGCCGGGCTGGGGGTGGGCCGATGACAAGGTCCACGGCACGCCCCGTACCGCGCCCCATGTCACCCCCTCCCCCACCGCGCCCGGTGCGGGCCACGCTGCCGCAACCACCCGACACGGAGACCGGGGAACCCCAAGTCCCCTTGGACATGGAGAAGTTGCTCGCCGCCCGCCTGCATGCCGTCAAGGTCCGCCCCTACCTCGCCGTCGCCCTCTTCGCGCTCCACATCGTCGAGGACCGGTCCGTGCCGACGATGGCGGTCGACGCGCACTGGCGCTGCTACGTCTCCCCCGCCTTCGTGGCCCGCATGCCGGTGGAGGAGCTGGCCGGCGTCTGGGTGCACGAGGTGTCCCATCTCCTCCGGGACCACCATGGGCGCGGAGAGCGCTACGCGCGGGAGAACGAGGAGTACGGTCCCGGCGAGCGGCTGCGCCGCAACATCGCCGCCGACTTCGAGATCAACGACGACATCTACGGCGACGGACTGCCCCGCCCCCTCGGTGCGGTCCTCCCGTCACTGCTGGGCCTGGACGACGGCCTGCTCATGGAGGAGTACCTGCGGACGTCCTCCATGTCCGGGCTCACCGCCGACCTGGCCTGGCTGGACTGCGGCGGCGGCGCCGACGGACAGGCGCGGCCCTGGGAGCTCGGCCCCGAGGGGGCGAACGGGCTGACCCGGCAGCAGCGCGACGCGGTGCGCTTCCGGGTCGCCGAGGGGATCAAGGGGCGGCCGGGCGAGGCTCCGGAGGGCTGGCGGCGCTGGGCCGACGAGGCGTTCCATCCGCCGCAGCCCTGGCGGCAGTTGCTGGGCGCGGCGATCCGCTCGGCGGCGGGTGCGCCGGGGGTCGGCGAGAACCATACGTACCGCCGTCCGTCCCGCCGTTCGGCCGCCGTCCCCGGCGTGCTGCTGCCGAGTCTGCGCCGCACCCCGCCCCGGGTGTGCGTGGTGATCGACACCTCCGGTTCGGTGAGCGATACCGAACTGGGCAGCGCGCTGCTGGAGGTGGCGGCGATCGCACGGGCCGTGGGCGGCCGGCGCGACCTGGTCTCGGTGATCTCCTGCGACGCGGCGGCCGGGCTCGCCGCCCCGCTCTGTCGCGCCGAGGACATCGAACTGATCGGCGGCGGAGGGACGGACCTGCGCTCCGGCTTCACCCGGGCACTGCGCTCCCGGCCCCGCCCGGACGTGATCGTCGCTCTGACGGACGGCCAGACCCCCTGGCCGTCCGAGGCCCCGCCCTGCCGGACCGTCGTCGGGCTCTTCCCGCGTCCCGCGTCGGGCGTGGACGAGCAGGACCCGGACTACGTCCCGGACACCCCGCCGTCCTGGGCCCGTGTCGTCGTCATCAACTGAGCAGGCGCAGCACGGTCACACCGAGCGGGTCGAGGGGCAGGGGGTCGCCCTTCTCGGTCCGCCGCCGCACGGGATCTCACCGGTCATGCGGTGAAGTCCCTCTCGGTCTCGGCGATCACCGAGCGGCTGCCGTGCAGCAGCGACAGCAGCAGCGGGGTGGCCAGCAGGGCGGGCAGGGCCTCGGTCAGCAGGGCGGTCCCCGCGGCGGCCAGGACGAGCAGCGAGCCGGCGGCGAGGGTGGCGCGGCCGTGCCGGAACAGGAAGTACGCGGCGAGGCGGGCGGTGTCGCGGGTGCGGAAGCTGAAGAGGGAGGTCAGGACGAGTGCGTGCGCTCCCCAGAGCAGCGAACAGGCCCCGATCGCGGCGAGCAGCACCGCCCACCAGCCGGGCAGACCGGTCGCGGAGAAGTGGGTGAGCGTGAACGCGATGACCGTCAGCCAGGCCAGCAGCGGCGCCCACAGCCGCAGCGCGGGGAGCGCGTTGAGCCGCCAGCCGCGCCGGTAGGCGCGGGCCGGGTGGAGGTCGGTGAGGTCGCGGTCGCGGTGGTGGAGGGCGTAGACGGCGGCGGAGGCGGCCGGGCCGAGCGGGAGCAGGCATACGGCGGCCAGGGGGAGGTTCGACGGGTCGGCGCCCAGCAGGAGCAGGCCCGCGAGGCCGGGGCTCGCGGCCGCCAGGAGCAGGCCCTCGACCGCGAGGAGGGTGTGGATGAGGGCGGCGGCGCGGGAGAGGGTGCCGGCGCCGAAGGCGGCGGACGACGGTGTGCTCATTGCGGTTCCCTGCCGAGCAGCCGGCCCTCGTCCGTCCAGGGCGGCGCCTCCTCCACGACCGCGCTGACCTCGACGAGCGTCACCTCGTGGCGGCTCAGCGTGAGGTCCAGCGCCACTCGCCCGTCCGCCACCGGCAGCCGCAGATGCCGTCGGCCGGGCTCGGCCGCCTCGTGGAGTACGTCGAGCTGGTGCGGGCGCGGCGACCGGGGGCTGCCCATCCGCTGCCAGGCCGTGCGGGCGTTGCCGTGCTCCTCGTCAACACTGGACCGTCGTACGAAGGCCTCCCCCGCGGCCTCCAGCGGCACCGACAGCTTCAGCCGGTGCCGCTCCGGGCCCGGCGTCTGCCCGCTCGCGTCGACCGGTGCCCAGGCGAGGACGGTGACGCGGCCGTCCGTGTGCCGGGTGACCAGGTGGTCGTCGCCGCGGGCGAGCAGTTGGGTGCCCATGCGGGCCATGAACGCGTACAGGTGGTACGTCGGCTTCTTCACCTGCCGGTGGGTGAGCAGTCCGAAGCCGCCGTGGAAGAGCGCGGTCGGCGGACCGGCCTCCTCGAACATGTCGCTGAACGTCCAGTAGGAGAAGGAGTCGACGTGGTCGCCGCCGTGCGCGAGGACGGGGGCCAGGTAGGCGGCGTGGAAGGCGGTGTCGTGGACGGGGTTGTCGGGGCGGTAGGAGGAGTTGAACTCCGTGATGTGGACGGGCAGTTCGGCGAGCCGGGTGCCCTTCAGAAGGTCCCGGGGCGTGGCGAACTGGTCCAGCAGGTCCTGCGCGGGCGCCAGCGTCTGGTGGGTGCCGAAGGGCACGTGGTCCGCCGGGCCCGAGGTGTAGGCGTGCTTGGACACGAAGTCGACGGGCACGTCCCGGCGTTCGGCGAACTCGGCGAAACGGCCCAGCCAGTCGTCCGCGCCGGGCGAGAGTGACGGGCCGCCGACCTGCAACCCGGCGTCGACGTCCTTCACCGCGGCCGCCGTCACCTCGTACAGCCGGTGGTACTCCTGTTCGTCCGCGTTCTCCCAGAAGATGGACAGGTTGGGCTCGTTCCACACCTCGATGGGCCAGGTGCGCACCTCGTCGAGGCCGTAGCGGTCGACGAGGTGGGCGACGGTCGCGCGGACCAGGTCCGCCCACTCCTCGTAGGACCGGGGCGGGGTGACATGGCCCTTCCACCAGAAGACCGTCTGCTCGCCCGACGCCAACTCCTCGGGCATGAAGCCCAGTTCGACGAACGGCCGGATGCCCAGGTCGAGGTAGGCGTCGACGACCTGGTCGACGTAGGTGAACGAGTGGTGGACGTGCCGGGCGCCCTGCCAGTCGTACGGGCGGTGGACCGCCATGCTGTCGCTGAGCAGGCCGTGCCCGCGGATGTGGCGGAAGCCGATCTCATCCTGGAGCAACCTCAGCGAGTCCTGGTAGTCGCGGCGCAGGGCGAGTTCGATGCGGCCGGTGCCGACGCAGTGGCGCCAGGCGTCGGAGAGTTCGCCGGTCGGTTCGGCGGGGACGTGGATCATCCGTTCTCCTTCTTGAACCGGTCGTACGCCTTGTTGTGCAGGTCGACGAGCTGCTGGAGGTTCTTCGCCTTCAACTCGGTGACGTAGGCGTCCCATTCGGACATCGGGCGCTTTCCGAGGACGAACTTCAGGGTGTTCTGGATGGCGTGGTCCTTGAGCGGGGTGTCCCAGAGGGTCGCCTGTTCCTGCTCGACGGACTGGAGGGGGTGGGCGGGGTCGATGGGCAGCTGTTCGCGCTGGGCCATCGCGTCCTGGAACTTCTTCTCGTCCGGGCCGAAGGTGGAGGAGACCAGCTCCCAGCTGCCGCCGTAGGTGAAGACGCCGTTGAAGAAGCCGAAGTCCTTCTGGAGGTCCTTCGGGGCGTCCGGGTCGGAGCCCATGACGGAGATGCCGGGCTTCAGCCGGTAGGCGCCGCCGGACTCGGTGTAAGTGACGCCCTCCACACCCCACTTGCTCAGCTTCTGGCCCTCGTCCGAGTACCAGAGCCAGTCCACGAACTGCATCATCGCGACGAAGGTGTCACTCTTGAGGGCCTTGCTGGAGACCATGATCCCGTTCTCCAGCCGGACCCCGCCGAGGACGACCGGGCCCGCCGGTCCGAGCGGCACCGGGACCATCTCGATCTTCGCGCCCTTGACCTGCTTCTCCAGGTTGTAGCGGTAGTTCTGCACCAGCTCCTGGGGGTTGGCGCTGATGACGTACGCCTTCTCGGCCAGCAGCTTCTGTATGGCCTGGTCGTCCTGCTGGGTGAAGCTCTCGGGGTCGAGCAGCTTCTCGGCGACGATCTTCCTCAGGTACTCGATCATCGCCCGGTAGTTGTCCTGGGTGGCGGTGAAGACGAACTCCTGCGCCTTGGTGTCGAAGGTGATGTTGTCGTACGCCCAGCCCGCCTTCACCCCGTACGCCTGGCCGAGGTACTGGAACAACGCCCCGCAGGGGAAGGGGGTGTTGGTGCTCCAGCGGTCCGTCCACGGGTACTTGTCGGGGTACTCCGCCTTGAGCGCCTTCAGGACCGAGTACACCTCGTCCCAGGTCCCGGGCAGGGTGAGGCCGAGCCTGTCGAGGACGTCCGTGCGGAAGGAGAGGGAGTAGTTGGCCTTGGGCTTCTCGTGCAGGCCGGGCAGCAGGTAGTACTTGCCGTCGGACTGGCGGATGGAGTCGAGCTCGGGTTCGAGCTTCCACCGCTTCACCTTGTCCTGGTAGTTGGGCATGAGGTGCACGTACTCGCTGACCGGCAGGATCGCGCCGGAGGACACGAAGGCCACCTCGCCCGGGTGGTACGTCTTGGGGATCAGGAAGGGGGCGTCGCCCGCGCCGATGAGGACGCTGCGCTTCTTCTCGTAGTCGGCGAGCGGTACGTCGAGCGGCTTCAGGGTGATGCCGGTGCGCTGGGCGACCTCTTTCCAGAACAGCCAGCTGCTCTTGTACGGGTAGACCGGGTTGTCGTTGTGCAGCATCGAGAAGGACAGCGGCTTGGCGGCCTTGAACTGCTGCCCGGCGCGGTACTCCTTCATCGCGCCGTCCTGCTTCTTCGAGAGGTCCTTGCCGTCGCCGCCGTCGCCGCCGCTGCCGCAGCCGGTGAGGCCGGCGAGACCGATGAAGCCGGCGGCGGCCAGGATCTGACGCCGCGACAGTTCTCCTGCGTTCTTCACGGGAACTCCCTTGTTCCGTAGGTGAGTCGGGGATCAGCTCTTGACCGCTCGGGCGAGTCGGGGGGGATCAGCCCTTGACGGCGCCGAGCATCACGCCCGAGACGAAGTAGCGCTGGACGAACGGGTACACGCAGAGGATCGGCAGCGAGGTGAGCACGATGGTCACCGCCTGGATGTTCGCGCCGACCTGGCTGAGCTGCTCGGTACCGGCGCCCGCGGTGGAGCCGCCGGTGGCACCCAGGATCATGTTCCGCAGATAGACGGTGACCGGCATCAGGTCCGAGCTGTCCATGTAGAGGAACGCGCTGAACCAGGAGTTCCAGAAGGACACCGAGTAGAACAGGACCATCGTCGCGACGACCGCCTTGGACAGCGGCAGCACGACCCTGAGCAGGATGCCGTAGGTGCTCAGCCCGTCGATCTGCGCGGCCTCCTCCAGCTCACCCGGCAGGCTCTCGAAGAAGGCCTTCATCACCAGCAGATTGAAGACGCTGATCGCGTTGGGCAGGGCGATCGCCCACACGCTGTTCTTCAGGCCGAGGGTGGTGATCAGCACATAGTTGGGGATCAGACCGCCGGTGAAGAACATGGTGAAGACGGCGACGCCGACGAGCGCCGTGCGGCCCTTGAGGTGCTTCTTCGACAGGACGTACGCGTAACAGGTCGTCAGGATCATGGCGACGGCGGTGGAGACGACCGTGTAGAACACGGTGTTGCCGTAGTTCCGCCAGAACATCGAGTCCTGGAACACGATCTTGTACGTGGTGAGGTTGAACCCCTTGGGCCACAGCGTCACTTCACCGGCGCGGATCTGCCGCTCCCCGCTGAAGGACCGGGCGACGATGTTGACGAAGGGATACAGGGTCACGACCACGACGAGGCTGAGGATCACCCCGTTGACGCCCTGGAACACCCGGTAGGAGCGGCTCGGCCTCACCACAGGCTGGTCCCCACCGTGCGCCGCGAGAGCTGGTTCGCGGTCGTGATCAGGACCAGGCCGATGACCGCCTCGAACAGACCGATGGCGGCGGCGTAGCTGAAGCTGTTGGACTCGACGCCGGTGCGGTAGACGTACGTCGAGATCACGTCGGAGGTCTGGTAGGTCAGCGGGTTGTAGAGCAGCAGGACCTTCTCGAAGCCGACCGCCATGAACGTGCCGACGTTGAGGATCAGCAGCGTGATCATGGTGGGGCGGATGCCGGGCAGGGTGACGTGCCAGGTCTGCCGCCAGCGGCCGGCGCCGTCGATGCGGGCGGCCTCGTACAGGTCCTCGTCGATGGTGGTCAGGGCGGCGAGGTAGAGGATCGTGCCCCAGCCCGCCGTCTGCCAGATCTCGGAGCCGACGTAGATCGTGCGGAACCACTCGGGTTCCTGGATGAAACGGATCTCCTCGTGGCCGAGCCGGCCGAGCACATGGTTGACCGGGCCGTCGGTGGCGAGGACCTGCAAGGTGATGCCGGCGACGATCACGATCGACAGGAAGTGCGGCAGATACGACACCGACTGCACGAACCGCTTCAGGGCCCGCCGGCGCACCTCGTTGAGCAGCAGCGCCAGCACGATCGGCACCGGGTAGCAGAAGACGAGGGTCAGTCCACCGAGCCACAGCGTGTTCCGGAAGACCTGCCAGAAGGTCGGGTCGCTGAGGAACATCTCGACATAGCGCAGGCCGACCCACTGCTCGCCGAACATCGAGCCGCCCGGTTCGAAGCGCCGGAAGGCGATCAGGTTGCCGAGCATCGGCAGATAGCGGAAGACCAGGAAGAACAGCAGCGGCAGCACCGCCAGCGAGTACAGCTGCCAGTCGCGGCGCAGCGCCCGTCTCCAGCTGACGCGGGCGGAGGGCTTGCGCGGTGAAGCGGGTGCGGGTGGGTCCTGGACGCCGGGCGGAGAGGCCGACTTGGTGGACGTGCTCATTGCTCGGTCCTCTCAGGAGAGGGAGTTGAACCGAAACTTTCGAGCTCTTACCGGTAACTTCGCGGCAACCTAAAGGCACATGGAAAGCGCTGTCAATGGGTGTCGCAGCGGCCTTTTGAGGCGTGAGTGGGGAGTTGAAATCCCTTGGGCGCGGGGTAGAACCCGGGGGCCAGGCGCACTGATCTCCGCAAGTTTCCATTTTCCGTCCGACTCCTGCGAGGTGTCCCGTGCCCGCGTTCGACCTGCCGCTGACGGAACTCGTGCACCATCGCCCGCTCCCCGAAGAGCCCGCCGACTTCGAGGAGTTCTGGCGCGGGACCCTCAAGGAGGCCGCCCAGGACGAGGTGTTGGTGTCGGTGCGGCCGGTGGAGACCGGCCTGCGGCTCACCGAGTCCTGGGACGTGACCTTCCGGGGCTTCGCGGGCGACCCGGTGCGCGCCTGGTTCTCGCGCCCCGCCGGGGTACGGGAACCCCTTCCGGCGGTCGTCGAGTACGCGGGCTACGGCCGCGGCCGCGGCCTCCCGCACGAGCGCCTGACCTGGGTGAACGCCGGATACGCGGTGCTGCTCATGGACAACCGCGGCCAGGGCGACCAGTACGGCAACGGCGGCGCCACCCCCGATCCGCACGCCCAGGCCCCCGGCGGCCCGGGCCCCATGACCCGCGGCCTGCTCGACCCCCGCGACTATCACTACCGCCGCCTCATCACGGATGCCGTCCGCGCGGTCACCGCGGTCCGCGCCCTGCCCGGCGTGGACGCCTCCCGCACGGTCGCCGTCGGCAACAGCCAGGGCGGCGGCCTCGCCCTCGCCGTCGCGGGACTCGTCCCCGACCTGGCCGCGGCCCTGATCACCGCCCCGCTGCTGTGCGGCATCCGCCGTGCCCTCGACCTCACCGACGCCCACCCGTACGGCGAGATCAGCACCTACCTCTCCGTGCACCGGGGCGCGGAGGAGGCCGCCTACCGCACCCTGTCCTACGTCGAGGGCATCTCCTTCGCCCGCCGCGCCCACGCCCCGGCCCACTTCGGGGTCGGCCTGCGCGACACGGTCTGCCCGCCGAGCGGTGCGTACGCCGCCTTGAACCGCTGGGCCGAACTGTCCGGCGCCGACCGGCGCACGGAGATCCACGCCTACCCGTACAACGGCCACGAGGGCGGCGACGCGGTCCATGTTCGCCGCCAACTCGACTGGCTGGAAGCGCTGTTCAGCGGGTCGCCAGCGTGAACACGTGCAGGTCGGGCTCGCGGGGCAGCCGCACACTCGCGACGGCCTTCCCCTCGGGCGCCCTGAACGGCGCGGTGGCGAAGACGTACGTGGCGACCGCTTCCCGCCCCGCGCCCGGCACGTTCCGGTACGCGGTCCTCGCGACGACCTCGTTGCCGTACCGCACGCTGCCACCGCCCCCGCCGAGCGTCCAGTCGGTGAAGGAGAGGTCGACGGAGTCGGTGCTGCCGTCGGTGTAGGTGACGGTGGCGCGGGCCTGCTGATCCCCGTTGACCGCGCTGCCGACGAAGGCCAACTGGCTGACGGGCTGTGCCAGTTGCACGGTCTGCCCGTTGGCTGAGGCGTTGTCCGGCCGCCCGCTCGGCGAGCCCGGCCAGGTGAAGCCGAGGCCCTCCCCCACCCGCCCCTGCCCGCCCGGGCTCAGCCCAGCCGCGGCCAGGGCCTGCCGGGAGTAGCTCCAGCCGCCGCCGTCGAAGTCGGCCTCGTCGTGGTCGCCGGAGTCGTCCGAGATCCCGGTGCCGTCGTAGGCGGCCAGAAGACTCCCGGGCGCCGCGACGGTCAGGAAGACCGGCTGCGCGTACGAGTCGACGGCGACCCCGACGTCGTAGAAGCCCGGCGTAGCATCCGCGCCGGCGCTGAGCGTGATCTCCCGAACCCCGTCGACCACGCTGCCCTCGGCGGGACTTGCCTCGATGCCCTCCGGTGCGTCGACTCGGAAGCGGACCTCGGGCCCGGCACCGCCGCTCAGCGCGAGCGCGCGCACGGCGACCTTCGCGCTCCCGCCCGGGGCGAGCGTCAGCGCGGTCGGCCCGATGCCGACCTGGTAGGGCTGCTCGCCCTCGCGGAAGGAGGGCGGGGCGGCATCGGCGCCCGAGCCCCAGGCGCGGTCGGGTGTACCGGAGAGCGTGTAGTCGAGGTGCCCGCCGTCCCGCACGAAGGCGGAGGACAGCCAAGGCCGTTCACTGGTACGTCCGTCGACGCGCAGGGAGTGGATGTACGGCGCGTCCGCGGCGGCTCCTTCCGCGCGGACGGAGATGTCGTTGCCGCCCGGGCGGTCGATCTCGATCCGCGGGAACAGCGGTGAGGCCAGGACGAGTTCGGCGCGGGAGGGGACCTGCGGATACATGCCGAGGGCGGCGAAGACGTACCAGGCGGACATCGCACCGAGGTCGTCGTTGCCCGGGATGCCGTCCGGCCGAGTCGACCACAGCTGTCGCACGGCGGCGCGCACGGTCTCCTGGGTCCGGTACGGGGCGCCCGCGTAGTCGTACAGGTAGGGCACGTTGATCGACGGCTCGTTGTCCAGCTCGGCCCTCTCGCCGCCGCTCCCGGTGAAGGCCCAACTGCCGTCACCCGCGTGGAAGAAGGAGTCGAGCCGGCCGCGGGCCGCGTCCCGCCCGCCCATGGCGGCGAAGAGGGCCGCCGGATTGTGCGGGACCATCCAGGTGTACTGGGCGGCCGTCCCCTCCACGAACCCGTTGCCGGTGGCCGGGGTGAAGCCCGTGACCCAACTCCCGTCGTCCTTGCGGTTGGCGATGTAGCCGCCGCTCGGGTGGGCACCGATGTTGAAGTTGTTCTGCCACCACTGGGAGCGTCCGGCGAACTCGACGGCGACGCCCCTCTCCCCCGCCGCCGCGGCGAGTTGTGCGAGGGCGAAGTCGGCGCCGGACATCTCCAGCGTCTCCGCGGCGCCGCCCCAGGCGTTGGACACGGACGGCATGTAGTGGTGCTTCAAGTACCGGTCGAGAGAGGGCCGTTGCCCCACCGAGAGGACCGGCTTCCCGGCGGCGGACAGATCCTCCGGGGTCGGTACGGTCGCCGCGCGGACCAGGGAGTCCAGCGCCCCGGGCAGGTCGAAGTCGGTGCCGCCGAAGGCGTGGATGCCCGCCAGGGCGACGGCCGACGGGTCGCCGTTCATGACATGCGTGCCGCTCGCGCCGTGCAGCCAGCGGTCCCAGATCCCGCCGTTCTGCTGGGCGAGTTCATACAGCGACTGAGCGATGTCGGAACCGGTACGCGGCTGGAGGAGCGTGAGCAGCTGCACCTGGTCGCGGTAGACGTCCCAGCCGGAGAAGGTGCCGTACTGCGCCCGGCGCCCGGTCCGGTGCACCTCACCGTCGGCGCCGCGATACCTGCGGTCGGCATCGCTGATGACGTTCGGGTGGAGGAGCGAGTGGTACAGGGCCGTGTAGAAGGTGGTGCGTTCGGCGTCCGTGCCGCCGCCGACACGGATGGCGGCGAGGGCGTCACGCCAGGCCCGAAGGGCCGCTTCCCGTACGTCGTCGAAGGTCCGGTACGGCGGGTTCTCCGCCGCCAGGTTCGCCTCGGCGCCCGACCGGCCCACGTACGAGACACCGACCTTGACGTTCACCGGCCCGGCGCCCGGCGCGAACTCCACGTACCCCCCGGCCCCCTTGCCCGCGACCGGCCGGCCGCCGTCGGCGAAGCCACCGGTGCCGCCGCTCGCCGCGCGGGAACCGGGGTCGAGCCGGTCGTCCCGCCAGGTGCCGGTCGCCTTGAAGGCGCGGTCGAACCGGGCGGTGAAGTGCAGGGTGTAGTAGGCGCGTCGGCCTTCCGGGTCGAGGTGGCCGCAGAAGTTGCCGGAGGTCACGGAGCCGGAAACGGTACGGCTCTCCGGGTCGATCTCCACCGTCGAATCCGTGGACCCCACCTCGGAGTTGGCGGTGCGGATGAGCAACGAGGCGGGGCGGTCGGCCGGGTAGGTGAAGCGGGCCGAGCCGGTGCGGGCGGTGGCCGTGAGGTCCGCGGTGACGCCGGAGGCGAGCGCGACCTTGTAGTGGCCGGGTTCGGCCGCCTCGTCGGCGTGGTCGAAGCCGGCGGCGTACACCGCGTCCGCAGTGTCGCTCGCGGGCGAGGAGTCGACCTGTCCGGCGTACGGGAAGAACGGGATGTCGCCGCTGCCGCCCGCGCACCCGGTGCCGGACATGTGGGTGAGGCTGAAGCCCCGGATGCGGGTGGCGTCGTAGTGGTAGCCGCCGGGCGCCGCCGTGCGGGTGGCGTCGCCGCGGGTGTTCTCGGGGCTCCACGAGAGCATGCCGAACGGGGTGACCGCGCCGGGGAAGACGTTGCCGCCGTCGCGGGTGCCGATGAGGGGGTCGACGTAAGGGGTGGGGTCGTCGACGAGCTCGGGAGGTGCGAGGGGTGTGGCGGGCGCGGCGGCGACACCGGCGAACACCGAGGCCAGGGCGGCGGCGAGCATCAGGGGCTTCACGTGCGCCAGCCGTACCACGCCCGGTCGCGAACAGCCGTCCGACAGCGCCGCGGAACCACTCGGACGGGTCAATCCAACTCGCTTGACGCCACGGTCCATTGACGCGGTAAGGTGAGGTTTAGACCACTCGACAACGTTGTCCGATCCGCCGCGCTGTCGCCGTCTTCAGCCACTCCGCACCCGGGCAGAGACTCCCCCCTCGCCTGCCCGGCTCGCGGACCCGGTGGGGGTGTCCACCGGGTCCGCACCTGAGCCCTGGGGCCGACCGAACCCCGCGCCCTCTCCCCGGCGCCGCCCCCCGACTCCCGCCTCCTACCGCGGTGTCATCGGCGGCGCCGGCCAGACGTCGGCTCCCCCGACGCGGGGAGCGGGTCCTCCCGGCCGCCCGCCAGCCGGCGCCGCCACCACAGGTCGCCCCGCCACTGACGCTCCGCGGCGAAGGGGTCGGGGAGGGTGCGTCTCAGGTACGCGGCGTCCAAGTCGCCCACGGCACGGGCGAGTTCGGCGCGTGGGCGGGGAGGCAACCGGGTGCGGACCTCGTCCAGTACGTCGCGGGCGTGCCGGACGTCGTCGAAGGAGCAGCCGCGGCAGGAGCACTCCGCGTCCTGCGGGTAGCGGGGGCGTCGGCCCGCCGGTTGCAGGAACCGGCGGTAGCGCCGCAGGGCCTGGTCGGTGGCGCCGGAGTAGACGTAATTGTCGCCCGGAAGCCCTTCAACGCGGGCTATGGCCAGGCTGGTTCGGGTGGAGAGGCCATGGATGCGGGCCGGCGGAAGGCCCCACCGCGGGGCACTGGCGGGTCGGGCGGCGCGCAGCGCGCCGGGACGCCTACGCGGCATCGTCCTTTCGGGACGCGGCCGGCACGGTCATGCGGGTCGTGAACATCATGTCCGCCATCATGTCATCGCCGACGGACCCGGTGAGCGGCGGCTCGTGGCCCACCGGGTCCGCAGGCCGGCCGGGGTTACCCGACGCGACAGGGCAACGTGGTCGCCGTATCACCGCCGGAGCCGGTCACGACGTACCCGAACGTCGCGCTCTGTCCTGGGCTCAGGGACCCGTTCCAGTCGGCGTTGTGGACCATCACCCCCTGGCCGGTGTAGGTGGCGTTGCCGTTCCAGAGGCTGTCGACCTTCTGGCCGCTCGGGAGCGTCCAGTCGACCATCCAGCCCAGCATCGGGACGTCGCCGGAGTTGGTGACGGTCACCTCGGACTGGTAGCCGCCGCTCCAACTGCCGGTCGTCCTGCGAGTGGCGGTGCAGGCGCCGGGGACCGGTTCGGTCGGGTTGCCCGGTTCGTGGATGCCGGTCACCTCGCCGTGACCGCCGTCGAAGACGACGTCAGAGCAGGAGTAGAAGGTCTCCGAGCTGTCCGAGCGCTGCCAGACCATGTAGATGATGTGGCGGCCCGACTTGTTGGACGGAAGCTGCCCGGTCCAGGAGTAGTTGGCATCGACCGTGCCCGGGCTGCCGTGGAGGGGCGGGTGGTCGACGGAGAGGAAGGGCCGGTCCTCGATGTCGTTCCAGGTGAGGGTCTTGGTCGGGTCGAAGCCGTCCTTGGTGACGTAGACGTAGAACCAACCCGGGTGCGCCGCCCAGGCGTTGTAGGAGAAGTCGACGGTCGCGCCCGAGGTGAGGTGGGTCAACGGCCAGTCGTTGCGCGGGGCGTTGAAGCCGGTGAAGTTGGTGTTGCCGCCGCTGCACAGCTGGCCGTCCGGTACGAAGCCGCGGGTGCGGCCAGCGCCGTCCGAGCGGAGCACCGAGAACCAGTTGTAGAACGGTGTGGTGCCGCTGACCGCCTGCGCGTTCTTGCAGGCCGGGTTGACCGGCTTGATCTCACCGGTGTCGGTCAGCGCGTCCTGCCAGCACAGGAAGGTACGGCTGGCGGGCTTCATCGGGGTGCCGTGGGCCTCCGCCTGCCCGCCGGCCGTGACGACCAGGGCGACGGCGGGGATGGCGGCGAGCAGGGAGACCAGGACGAGGAAGAGGGCTCTGGCGCGAGTCGGAAGCACTAATCGGCGACCTGGGGACGCCGCTGATTTTGTCAGGATCATGACAGTCCAGTCCGTTCCTTGAGGTACGGGCCGTGCGGATGCGTGTGCGGAGGGGCGGGGTGGGTGGTCCCCCTTCGGATGGGTTCCGGTCCATCCGCATGGGAGCGCTCCCACCCCGCCTGTGGCGGAAGGTAGCGCGAATAGGGGCGGGTGTAAACGGTCGGCGCAGGAGGGTCTGCCGTCAACGGCACGCCATGGCCTCGCCGGTTCGAGGGACGGTACCTTCGTACGTACGGTCACGCCGCGTATCGGCGTCCACACTGGCGTCCATGGGAGCAGTGATGACGACACCCCAGCAGGGACAGGCCACCGAGGACACCTGGATGTTCCCCCCGGCCGACGGCTGGACCTTCGACCAGGTCAAGGACTTGGAGCTGCCCTTCGACTGGGAACTCGTGGACGGACGGATCGTGGTTCGAGGACAGACCAAGTTTTGGCACAACCGTGTGCGGGACAAGATCGTGAGCGGCCTGGAGACGGCGCACACCCAGCCGTACGAGGTCGTGGCCGAGCAGTGCGTGATGGTCGACGCCCAGAACACGCCCAAGCCCGATGTGATCGTCTTCGACCCCCGAGAGCTGGACTTCTTCGAGCTCGAATGTGTCCCGGTGGCCAAGGTCGCCCTCGTCGTGGAGGTGGTCTCTCCCGGCTCCCGCCAGGACGACCGCGTACGCAAACCGGTCCTCTTCGCCACGCACAAGGTCCCGTACTACTGGCGCGTCGAACTGGACCGCGACCAGAAGCTCGCGGTCCACGAGTACTGGCTCAACGCGGACACCCTCACGTACTTCCCCGCGCCATCCCACCCCGTGCACCACGACAAGCTCGTCACCGAACTGCCCTTCCCCATCGAGATCGACCTCGACGCGCTCCTCGGCTTCTGAGCCTGGTGGGCGGCCCCTTCACACGGGATACGCCCCCTGAAAGGCGAGCCGTGCCTCCGCCCCCTCCCCCACGGCCGTCAGCAGGTCGTCGAGGTCGAGGAACTCCTCCCACGCCGTGCGCCCGCTAGCCTCGGCCAGCGCCCTGACCACCAGGTCCTCCAACTCCGGGACGCGCTTGTTCTTCCATGCCTTGTCGGCGAGGCTGACCAGCAGATCCTCGATCGTCACGTCCGGCGCGGTCCAACTCGCGTGGGTGGCGGCGAACCGGGCCAGGTACGGGGTGATGCCATGGCTCAACAGCAGCTCACGACCGGCGACTTCGTGCGCCGAGCCGGGGCCGGAGAGTTCCGTGGTGTGCGCCGTCTTGCCTATGTCGTGCGTGGCCGCGCCGAACAGCACCGCCTCGCGGTCGAACGGGAGTTGAGGATGCTGCCGCGTCACCCACTCCACGAGGTCGTACGCCACGTCGTGCACCGCCCTCAGATGCGCGGCCAGCCGCGGCGGCGCGTCCAGCTCGCGCAGCAGCTCGGCCGCCCGGTCCGGCAGCGGGCGAAGGGTCGGGTCGCCGGGGTCGTGCAGGGCGCGGTGGAGGAGGTCCGGGGTGGTCACGCGGACAGGGTACGGCGATCGCCGACGCCGGTCTCAGGGCATGTCCCGGCGGGCCGAGGCCGGGAACGCCGAAGGCCCGTGTCCCCGGTACGCCGGGGACACGGGCCTTCCGGGAAGGACTAGCCGCGGATCAGGCTGCGCAGCACGTACTGCATGATGCCGCCGTTGCGGTAGTAGTCGGCCTCACCGGGGGTGTCGATGCGGACGACCGCGTCGAACTCGACGCCCGTGTCGGTGGTGACCTTGACCGTGCTCGGCGTGGTGCCGTTGTTCAGCTCGGTCACGCCGGTGATGGAGAAGGTCTCCTCGCCGGTCAGGCCGAGGGAGTCGGCGTTCTGGCCGGCCGGGAACTGCAGCGGCAGGACGCCCATGCCGATGAGGTTCGAGCGGTGGATGCGCTCGTACGACTCGGTGATGACGGCCTTGACGCCGAGGAGCGCGGTGCCCTTGGCGGCCCAGTCGCGGGACGAGCCGGAGCCGTACTCCTTGCCGCCCAGGATGACCAGCGGGGTGCCGGCGGCCTGGTAGTTCTGCGACGCGTCGTAGATGAAGGAGACCGGGCCGTCCTCCTGCGTGAAGTCGCGGGTGTAGCCGCCCTCGGTGCCCGGCGCGATCTGGTTGCGCAGGCGGATGTTGGCGAACGTACCGCGGATCATGACCTCGTGGTTGCCGCGGCGCGAGCCGTAGCTGTTGAAGTCACGACGCTCCACACCGTGCTCGGTGAGGTACTTGCCGGCCGGGGTGTCGGCCTTGATGGCGCCGGCCGGGGAGATGTGGTCGGTGGTGACCGAGTCGCCCAGCTTGGCGAGGACGCGGGCGCCCGTGATGTCGGAGACCGGGGTGGTCTCCATCGTCATGCCCTCGAAGTACGGGGGCTTGCGGACGTACGTCGACTCCGGGTCCCACTCGAAGGTGTCGCCGGTCGGGATCGACAGGGCCTGCCACTGGGCGTCGCCCGCGAAGACGTCCTGGTAGGACTTGGAGAACATGTCCTCGCCGATGGCGTTCGCCACGACGTCGTTGACCTCGGCCTCGGAGGGCCAGATGTCGGCCAGGAAGACCGGCTTGCCCTCCTGGTCCACGCCCAGCGCGTCGCGCGTGATGTCCACCTTCATGGAACCCGCGATGGCGTACGCGACGACCAGCGGCGGGGAGGCCAGGTAGTTCATCTTGACGTCGGGGTTGATACGGCCCTCGAAGTTGCGGTTGCCCGAGAGGACCGAGGTCACGGCCAGGTCGTGGTCGTTGACGGCCTTGGAGACCTCCTCCGGCAGCGGGCCGGAGTTGCCGATGCAGGTGGTGCAGCCGTAACCGACCAGGTTGAAGCCGACCTTGTCGAGGTAGGGGGTGAGCCCCGCCTTGTCGAAGTAGTCGGTGACGACCTTGGAGCCCGGGGCGAGGGTGGTCTTGACCCACGGCTTGCGGGTCAGGCCCTTCTCGACCGCCTTCTTGGCCACCAGCGCGGCGGCGACCATGACGTACGGGTTGGAGGTGTTGGTGCAGGAGGTGATGGCCGCGACCGTCACCGCACCGTGGTCGATCTCGTACGTCGAACCGTCGGGGGCGGTCACGGTGACCGGGTTGGACGGGGCGCCGTTCGGGGCGACGGCCGGGGCGTCGGAGGCCGGGAAGGACTCCTGGCCCGCCTCGTCCACGGAGTCGACGTAGTTGCGGACGTCGACCTTGAACTGCTCGGCGGCGTTGGCGAGGACGATACGGTCCTGCGGACGCTTCGGGCCGGCGATGGAGGGGACGACCGTGGAGAGGTCGAGCTCCAGCTTCTCGGAGAAGTCGGGCTCGGCGGCCGGGTCGAGCCAGAGGCCCTGCTCCTTGGCGTACGCCTCGACGAGCGCGAGCTGCTGCTCGGAGCGGCCGGTGAGCTTGAGGTAGTTGATCGTCTCGGCGTCGATCGGGAAGATCGCGGCGGTCGAACCGAACTCCGGCGACATGTTGCCGATGGTGGCGCGGTTGGCCAGCGAGGTGGCGGCGACGCCCTCGCCGTAGAACTCGACGAACTTGCCGACGACGCCGTGCTTGCGCAGCATCTCGGTGATGGTGAGCACGAGGTCGGTGGCGGTGGTGCCCGGGGTGAGCTCACCGGTCAGCTTGAAGCCGACGACGCGCGGGATGAGCATCGAGACCGGCTGGCCGAGCATCGCGGCCTCGGCCTCGATGCCGCCGACGCCCCAGCCGAGCACACCGAGGCCGTTGACCATGGTGGTGTGCGAGTCGGTGCCGACGAGGGTGTCGGGGTAGGCCTGGCCGTTGCGGACCATGACCGTACGGGCCAGGTGCTCGATGTTGACCTGGTGGACGATGCCGGTGCCCGGGGGGACGACCTTGAAGTCGTCGAAGGCGGTCTGGCCCCAGCGCAGGAACTGGTAGCGCTCCTTGTTGCGGCCGTACTCCAGGTCGACGTTCTGCTTGAAGGCGTCGTTGGTGCCGAACTTGTCGGCGATGACGGAGTGGTCGATGACCATCTCGGCCGGGGAGAGCGGGTTGACCTTGGCCGGGTCGCCGCCGAGGGCCTTGACGGCCTCACGCATGGTGGCGAGGTCGACGACACAGGGCACGCCGGTGAAGTCCTGCATGATCACGCGGGCGGGCGTGAACTGGATCTCCTGGGACGGCTGGGCCTGGGAGTCCCAGCCGCCGAGGGCACGGATGTGGTCGGCGGTGATGTTCGCGCCGTCCTCGGTACGGAGCAGGTTCTCCAGCAGAACCTTGAGGCTGTACGGAAGGCGAGCCGAGCCTTCCACCTTGTCCAGCCGGAAGATCTCGTACGACTCGTCGCCCACCTGCAGCGTGCTGCGGGCGTCGAAGCTGTTCGCCGACACGACAGTCTCCTTCATTGATGTGCGCGTTCCCACCGCATCCTGCCGCCACGACGACTTGGCCGATCCGCTAAGGTCAGGCTAAGTTAGGTAACCCTAACCAGGGTGGCGGCTGCGGTACGCCTCGACAGATATCTCGATGTCGAGATAACTCTAGTACATGGGGTCGGGATGGTCATGCCCGCCCTCCGTTTGTGACGTCCCACACGCCCTAGGCTCACCTGGTGATTATCCGGCGGGACGACGCCTTCGGCGCGGGCGGCGCCTTCGGCGCGGGCGGCGGCCTCCGGCACGCCCTGCGCGCCCACCTCATCCACCCTGCGCCCGGACGACCTCGCGGCCGCCACCGGGTGTCACGGCACCGGCGCCTCGTCACCACCGCCCCGGCGGCATCGGTCACCTTCGAGGAGCCGGCCGAGTTCTGCCATCAGTACGCCAAGTCGGGGTAACCGACAGGTACGTTGCCAGACCCCCGAAGGGAGGCGTACGCATGCCCCTGACGTTCCGCAAGAGTTTCCGCATCCTGCCCGGCGTACGGCTGAACATCAACCGGCGCTCCTGGTCCATCACCACCGGCGGAAAGAGCGGTCCGCGCCACACCCACAGCAGCACCGGACGTCGTACGACATCGGTCGATTTGCCCGGACCTTTCGGATGGCGTCGCACCCGTACCGATAAGAGGCATTGACGGGCCATCACCCGAATGGCCCCATCGAGATGTGCCATCTCATATCTGAGATAGCCTCAACCTCATGGCAGACGATTACCTCGTACGCATCGGCAAGCTCATCCGTGACGCCCGGCAACACCGTGGCTGGACACAGTCGCAGCTCGCGGAGGCGCTCGGCACCAGTCAGAGCGCCGTCAACCGCATCGAGCGCGGCAACCAGAACATCAGCCTTGAGATGATCGCTCGAATCGGTGAGGCCTTGGAGAGCGAGATCGTCTCCCTGGGCTACGCGGGCCCGATGCACCTGCGAGTCGTCGGCGGGCGCCGGCTGTCCGGCGCCATCGACGTCAAGACCAGCAAGAACGCGTGCGTGGCACTGCTGTGCGCCTCTTTGCTCAACAAGGGGCGCACAGTGCTGCGTCGGGTCGCCCGCATCGAGGAGGTCTACCGCCTGCTGGAGGTACTGAACTCCATCGGCGTGCGCACCCGCTGGATCAACGAGGGCGTCGACCTGGAGATCGTGCCGCCGGCCCGGCTGGACATGGCCGCGATCGACGCGGACGCGGCCCGCCGCACCCGCTCGATCATCATGTTCCTCGGCCCGCTGCTGCACCGCATGGACGGCTTCAAACTGCCGTACGCCGGTGGCTGCGACCTCGGCACGCGAACCATCGAGCCGCACATGATCGCGCTGCGCCGCTTCGGCCTGGACATCGCGGCGACCGAGGGGCTCTACCACGCGCGGGTGGACCGCTCGATCTCCCCCGACCGCCCGATCGTGCTGACCGAGCGCGGCGACACCGTGACCGAGAACGCGCTGCTGGCCGCCGCGCGCCACGACGGCGTCACGGTCATCCGCAACGCCTCCTCCAACTACATGGTCCAGGACCTCTGCTTCTTCCTGGAGGCGCTCGGCGTCAAGGTCGAGGGCATCGGCACCACCACCCTCACCGTGCACGGCATGCCGACCATCGACGTGGACGTCGACTACTCCCCCTCCGAGGACCCGGTCGAGGCGATGAGCCTGCTGGCCGCCGCGGTGGTCACGGAGTCGGAGCTGACGGTCCGCCGGGTGCCCATCGAGTTCCTGGAGATCGAGCTCGCGGTCCTGGAGGAGATGGGCCTCGACCACGACCGCACGCCGGAGTACTTCGCCGACAACGGCCGTACCCGCCTGGTCGACCTGACGGTCCGCCCGAGCAAGCTCGAAGCGCCGATCGACAAGATCCACCCGATGCCGTTCCCGGGCCTGAACATCGACAACGTCCCGTTCTTCGCGGCCATCGCGGCCTCAGCGCAGGGCCAGACGCTGATCCATGACTGGGTCTACGACAACCGCGCGATCTACCTGACGGACCTCAACCGCCTCGGCGGCAGGCTCCAGTTGCTGGACCCGCACCGCGTGCTGGTCGAGGGCCCGACCCGCTGGCGCGCCGCCGAGATGATGTGCCCGCCGGCACTCCGTCCCGCCGTGGTCGTCCTGCTGGCGATGATGGCGGCGGAGGGCACGTCCGTACTGCGGAACGTGTACGTCATCAACCGGGGCTACGAGGACCTCGCCGAGCGGCTCAACAGCATCGGGGCGCAGATCGAGATCTTCCGGGACATCTGATCATCCCTCGCAGGAAGGCCGTCGCACCCCTCCTGGCCTGCTCCGACGCAAGGCTGGAAGGGGTGCCGCGGCTGCTCTGAGACTCTGAATCGGGAGCAAACCTCCAACCGCACGGAAGTGCAGCGGATGACGTGTTGAGCTCATCCCGGTCTGCTCAGCAGAAGGAGTGCGCCCTCAGGAATCGCCATCGAGACAATCTGGCAGCCACCTTGACGCCCGTTCGCGACTGACTCGGTTCGCGTCCACATACCACTGGCGGCGTTGGTTGTCCCACCGCGCACCGAGCAACCTCTTCGCCTCGTCCTTCTCGGCAAAGGGAACGTTCAGGTAGAGCCGATTTCCATCCTGCATCGAAGCCCGGCCGTCCGACGGACGAGAGGCCCTTGGGTTCCACGCGGCACGCTCCTTGCGAGCGCGCTCGATCACCCGCCCGACGCGTTCGCATGCGGCTGGGTCCGTCAGGCGCATCATCAGATCCGTCGGGCCCGAGTTGGCCAGCAGGTTGAGCGAGCCGTGCCACAGCACAGCGTCATCCAGAACGAGCACCTTCTCGTGCATGCGGTCACGGAACTCCACCTGGCATCCGGCCGCTCTCAGTTCCTGGACGAGTCCTCGGACGCGTTCCACGGCCGCGTCCGAGGACTGCTCCTCGGGCGGCCGGGTGCGAACGGTGACACTGACACCCTCCACCACTCGCTTGGCCAGTTGTGTGGACCACGCCCGCACAGGTCGTGGATCGAGGAAGGGACAGTAGACCTCGATGCTGCGCGTGGCCCGATCGATGTCCCAGCTCACGGCGCGAGGTACTTCGTCGGCCGGGAAGAACGCGGGCCGGGAGAGTTCCTCCTCGGAGAGCGAGGCGAGTTGTGCGGCCTCACGGACGGGGATGAGCTGGTCGACGGAAATGCACTGGGCGTGCGCTTCGAGATGGTCGAGCATCCGTCGCGCTTCGCTGGTCGCGGAAAGGTGCTGCCGCAGATGCTCGACGTCCGCGATGACGATGAGGTGGTCCTGGGCGCGGCTGAGCGCGACGTTGAGCAGACGACAGGTGTTCGAGGACAGTCCGGTTCCCTGGAAGAAGTAGCCGGGCTGGGTTCCAGCCCCTGCCGTCGTGTCGAGGATGACGATGGGTCGCTGGCTGCCCTGGAAGCGGTGCACGGTGTCGACCAGGCCCTCGAACTGTTCCCCGAATCGGTGGCCGAGGCTGCCCTTGAGTGCCTGGACCTGCTTCCTGTATGGGGCGATCACGGCAAGGCGGTCGGTCGCCCGCTCCCCAACAGGTACGTCGTCCCACTTGCGGCCGGGCAGCACGCCCTCGTACTGGAGTCCGCGGACGAGTTCGTGGACGGCGGCCTCGTGCACGGTGTTGGTCTGGTGGTCGCGACCACGGATGCGTTGGCGCGAGGTGTCAACAAGGATCAGTGGCGCGTCGACCAAGGCGTTGAAGGGGATCCGCGAATCGTTGTCGCGCCCTGTCTTCAGCGGTGCGTCCGGGTACGCGACGGTGTTGACGAGATCGCAGATCGCACTGCGCATGCGGTACTGGGTCTCGAGTGCGACGAGCCGCGCATCCGGCATCACCGACCCGCCCGCACTCACCAGCCCGGCACTGGAGAACACGTCCTGGGCAGTCCATTGCCGGGCGTGCTCCCGCTCGACCTCCGACGCTTTGCGGTCGCTGTCGGCCTTCGTCACCGACGGCAGTTGACGGAAGTCTCCGGCGAACACGATCCGTTTCCCTGCCAGTCCGGCGGCGTACCAGGCGGCCGGCAGGTTGACCATCCCGGCCTCGTCGACGACGACCACGTCCACCCGGTCGAGGAGTTTGCGCACCTGCACGCCCATGGTCACGGTCGCTCCGAGGACGCGGCACTTCGAGCGTACGGTCTCCTTGATCTTCCGGCGCTGCGCTTCCAGTTCGCCGATCTGCTGCTGGATGTGCTCGGCCTGGGACAGCAAGGCCGCACGGGCGGGCAGTCCGAGGAGCTTCGGTTGTTCGGCGGTGATCGCCTTGTCCAGTCTGTCGGCCTCGGCCGCGGCCCGGCGGAGGTCGCGGTCCGCCGCCGCCAGCCCTGTCGACGCCTGCTGGACGTCGATGCGGGCTTGGTGCAGAGCCGCCTGCGCCTTGTCGAGCTGGGCCTGCTTGCGGCCGGCGAAGATGCCGCTCGGGGCTCGTGTCTTCCTGATCAGTTCCTCTTGGGCGGCGATCACGGATCGTGCGGTGTTCTGGGCCTGGAGGTGGTTCGCCCGCCTGGTGCCCGCATCGTTCTGACGTCGGCGAGCATCCGCGAGGTCCGTCCGGAGACCGTCCGCTCTGTCATGGACGGCGATGCCCTCCTGGGCGTGTCGCAAGGCCGTGCCCAGCTCTACGAGGGACCGGTCCAGGTGGGCGCTCAGCCGGGCGCCGATCCGTTCGGCGTCGACGTGGTCGCCGTACCGGTCCCGCAGCGAGGCGCCGACGATGGTCCCGGCGCGCTGCACGAGCCCGCTGTCGAACCCGTCCTCGTTCGAAAGCAGCTCACATATGCGTTCCAGAGCCTGGTCCACGGCGACGTTGGTGGGAGCGAGGAAGAGCACTGAGTGCCCTTGGCGGTAGCTCCCTTCGACAATGTGCCCGACCACATCGGTCTTGCCCGTCCCGGGTGGGCCCCACAGGAACAACACGTCACCGTCGAGGGCTTGTGCCACCGCCTGGCGCTGACGAGGGTTGAGCTTCAGTGACGCCCAGTTCGCGACCCATTGGGCGGTGGCTCCTGCACCTTTCCCCCGCCGCGGGTCGCCCTGTCCGAGGGCCCAGGCCGCGTGATCCGTCCGGACGGGGTGATTCGGCTGCCCCACCGTCTCCAGCCGTTCCACGAGAACGCGCCAGGTGGCCGCGTCGTCCTCCCGGATCTGCACATGGGAGGGGGTCGCTCCGAGATCCGCACCGGTCACGACACGCACCTTGCCCTCGGGCATGCGCGACACCTCGGCCGGCGTCCACTCGCCTGTCGACCTCGACATACGGACCAGCGCCGCCTTGCCGTCCAGTGCGTCCAGCCACCGCTTGCAGTCGAAGAGGTATTCATGCCTGCCGTCGGCAGTGGCCACCCTGCGTCCGGCCGAGAGCGAGACCTTGTCGCCGTCCTTGCCGTCGCTGCGCAGCTCCGCTGCGATCTCCAATCGCGCGGCCGTGAGCAGTTCCTTGACCGGATACGGCAACCCCGCGGCCTCGTTCAACCCCGCCCCCCGTAGCCCCACAGACCTGGCCCTCTCATGAGACCTGCGCCGAAAAGGATGACTGTAAGCATGGGGAACAGAGGAGCGAGCCTTTCCGGCCAAGACACAACGAGAGATGCCCGTTGACAATGTCAACAGGTAGGTGTGATGCTCGTCAACAGGTGAAGGTATACGCTCCCTACGGAATGTACCCACCTTGTATGCGACGGGTGAGAACGGGGAGGGACAGTGGGCCAGGAGACGGTCGCCGGGCGGTTCCGGATCACGGGGATCCTGGGCCGCGGGAACATGGGCGAGGTACACCGTGCCGAAGACCTTCAGGCCGCCCCTGACTCCCCGCACCGGCAGGTCGCCGTGAAGACCGTGCTGCGGAGCCGCACCGGGATTGCCGTCGATGCGTCGGGGTCCGGCAAGGAGATCGACCGCTTCCGCCGTGAAGTGCGGATCATGCGCATGCTCTCCCAGGGGCACCCGAACCTCACCCTGCTGATCGACGGCGGTGTGGACGAGGCGCCGGGCGGCAGCGGACTGCCCTATCTGGCCATGGAGTTGCTGGACGGCCATCCGCTCGCCGACCTCATCGACGAAGAACCCCAGCTGCCGGTCTCCTGGGTCGCCGCCCTCGGGGCGCAGCTCGCCGCCGGTCTTGCCGCCGCGCACACCGCGGGGGTGGTCCACCGCGATCTGAAGCCGGCCAATGCGATGCTGACCCGCGACGGCACCGTCAAGGTCCTCGACTTCGGTATGGGTTCGGTCGTCGACGATCCCGATCAGACGCGGCTGACCAGTACGGGAGTCAGCGTCGGCACGGCTCGCTACATGGCGCCCGAGCAGTTCCGTGCCGAACGCGTCTCCGCCTCCGCCGATCTCTACGCGCTCGGCTGCATCCTGTACGAACTGCTGATAGGACGGCCGCCGTTCTCCGCGAGAACCCCCTACGAGCTCTCCGAACAGCATCAGCACGAGCGGCCGCCGCGGCTGACCCTGGTGCGCCCGGATCTGCCCGCCGAGCTGGTCCGGCTGGTGGAGCGCCTCTTGGAGAAGGACGCCGAACTCCGGCCCGACAACGCCGCCTTGGTCCGTGAGGCGCTGGTCCCGCTCGCCTTCGCACCGGACGACACGGCCGCCCTGCTGGCTCCGCACTGGCAAGTCATGGACCCGGTGGCGCGACTGCGCGCCCTCCTCCCCCGGCCCACCCCGGCCGCACCTACGCCCGTACCGCGCAGAGAGCCTCGTCTGCCCGAGGCGATGGACGTCTTCGGTATCCACTCCGATCTGATCAGCGAGTACGAGAGCTTCACCAGGAGCGCGACGGTGATCCGGGACGCCCGTATCGCCGGCTTCGTAGAGGACGATCTGGCGGCGAAGTCCCAGTGGCCCGACCCCTGGTTGTCGCTGAACCCGTTCTTCGCGGACGGCGGTCAGGTCACCGATCTCGTGCGAGACGGCGTGCTCCACCCGAAGTGCGCGGAGATCTTCCAGGCCGACAAGAAGGAGAGCTCGCCGCGCCCCGACGGGCGTCCGCTGACCTTCCACCTCCATCAGCGGCAGGCGATCGAAGCCGCACAGGCGGGCGACTCCTACGTGCTCACCACGGGCACCGGTTCCGGCAAGTCGCTGTCGTACATCGTCCCGATCGTGGACCGGGTGCTGAAGGAACGTCAGGCGGCCGGCCCCGATGCGGCTCGCCGGGTGCGAGCGATCGTCGTCTACCCGATGAACGCGCTGGCCAACTCGCAGTTGGGCGAGTTGGAGAAGTATCTGCGCCATGGCTTCGGAAAGGGCCGGGAGCCGGTCACCTTCGCCCGCTACACCGGTCAGGAGTCCAAGGAGGACCGTCGGGAGCTGCGCAAGAACCCTCCGGACATCCTGCTGACCAACTACGTGATGCTGGAGCTGATGCTGACCCGGCCGGACGACCGGTCCAGCCTGATCCGCATGGCCGAGGGGCTGCAGTTCCTCGTCTTCGACGAGCTGCACACCTACCGCGGCCGGCAGGGCGCGGACGTGGCGTTCCTGATCCGCCGGGTGCGTGAGGCCTGCCGCGCGTCCACGACCCTCCAGTGCATCGGCACCTCGGCGACCATGTCCACCGAGGGCTCCTGGGAGGACCAGCAGCGTGAGGTGGCGAGGGTCGCCGGCCGGTTGTTCGGTACGACGGTGCTGCCGAAGCGGGTCATCGGCGAAACTCTGGTGCGGGCGACCGACGAGGCCCCCGAGAGCCTGCCCGCCGAGCGGCTTCGGGTGCCGGCCGCGCCCCGCTCGTACGACGCGTTGACGAAGGACCCGCTGGCCCGCTGGGTGGAGTCCCGGTTCGGTCTGGAGCGCGAGGAAGGGACGGAACGGCTACGGCGCTGCGCCCCGGGCACCGTCGAGGCGGCGGCGGCCGAGCTGGCCGCGGCGTCCGGGGTACCCGAGGAGACCGTGCGGGAGGCGATCCGGACGACCCTGGAGGCGGGCGCGCAGGCCAAGCATCCGGTGACCGAGCGGCCGCTGTTCGCGTTCCGGCTGCACCAGTTCCTATCCAAGGGCGACACCGTCTTCACCACGCTCGAGGATCCGCTGACCCGGCCGCTGACCCGCACCTACCAGCTGGAACAGCCGGACAGCGACGGCAAGCCGCTGTTCCCGCTGGCGTTCTGCCGTGAGTGCGGCCAGGAATACCTGACGGTCTGGCGGACGGAGAAGGACGGCGCGTTCCGGTACGAGCCGCGCCGCGACACCTCCGCTTCGGGCGGCCGCGAGGGCGAGGGCTACCTCTACCTGGGCATGCCCGGCGAGGACTACGAATGGCCGGCCGATGCGCAGAAGGCCGTGGACGACCGGCGGTTGCCGGAGTCCTGGCTGGAGTCGGACGCGCAGGGTGTGACGGTCGTCAAGAAGTCCTACCGGCCCCGGGTGCCCAAGCGAGTCGTCGTGGACGCCCACGGCCGGGAGTCGGGTGAGGGGCTGGTGGCGGCGTTCGTCCCGGCGCCGTTCCTGTTCTGTGTGCACTGCCAGGTGTCCTACGAGCAGACCCGCGGCCGGGACTTCGCCAAACTGGCCACCCTGGACCAGGAGGGGCGTTCCTCGGCGACCTCGCTGATCTCCGCGTCGATCGTGAAGTCACTGCGGGCGGTGCCGGAGGACAGCCTGGGCAAGGAGGCGCGCAAGCTCCTGACCTTCGTGGACAACCGGCAGGACGCCTCGCTGCAGGCCGGGCACTTCAACGACTTCGCCCAGGTGACCCAGTTGCGGGGCGCCCTGTACCAAGCCGCGGTGCGGGCCGGTGAGGAGGGCCTCAGCCACGACGACCTCGCCGAGGCCGTCACCGAGGTGATGGGTCTGACGCCCGCCGAGTTCACGGACGTCGCGAACCTGACCCCGGCCATGGAGCGCCGGGCCGTGAAGGCCTTCCGGGACGTCGTCGGGTACCGCCTCTACCGCGACCTGGAGCGCGGCTGGCGTATCACGATGCCGAACCTGGAGCAGACGGGGCTGCTCAGGATCGACTACGAGGACCTGGACTGGCTCGCCGCCGCCGACGAGCGCTGGCAGTCCGCTCACGCCGTGCTGCGGGACGCCGATCCGGCGCTGCGCGAGGAGATCGCCCGTACTCTGCTCGACTTCATGCGGCGGGCGCTGGCCATCGACGTGCAGTACTTCCGCGACGACTTCGACACCCTGCAGCGAGCGAGCGAGGAGCGGCTGACCGGGGCGTGGGTGCTGAGCGAGAGCGACCGCCCGGCGGTCGGAACCGCCTACCCGTACGGCTCGCGACCGGGTATGGAACGCTCTGCCCTGTTCCTGTCGGCCCGCGGCAAGTTCGGCAAGTACCTGCGGCGGAACATGCCCGAGCTGCGCGAGGCTTCCGTCACCCTGGACGACGTCCAGGGCGTCATCGAGGACCTGTTGAAGGTACTGGTCGACGCCGACCTGGTGCGCGAGGTGGACGCGACCCCCGAGCTCTCCGGCCCGGCCTACCGGCGCCGCGCGGCGCAGAAGCGCACCGGTTACCGAGTGTCGGCCGCGGCGCTGATTTGGCGGGCCGGGAACGGTGAACGCGGCGCGGTCGACCCGCTCGCACGCACCTACAGCAGCGGCGAGGGCCCGCGCGTGAACCCGTTCTTCCGCGACCTGTACCGCACCGCGGCCGCCGAACTGGCCGGTCTGTACGCACGCGAGCACACCGCCCAGGTCCTCCCGGAGGACCGGCTGGAGCGCGAGGAGCAGTTCCGCAAGGCCGAACTGCCGCTCCTGTACTGCTCGCCGACGATGGAGCTGGGCGTGGACATCTCCTCGCTCAACGCCGTGCTGATGCGCAATGTGCCGCCGACCCCGGCGAACTACGCGCAGCGCTCGGGCCGCGCGGGCCGTTCCGGTCAGCCCGCGCTGGTGACCACGTACTGCGCGACGGGCAACAGCCACGACCAGTACTACTTCCGCGACTCCCAGAAGATGGTGGCGGGCCAGGTGGCCCCGCCCCGCCTCGACCTGGCCAACGAGGATCTGGTCCGCTCGCATCTGCAGGGCATCTGGCTGGCCGAGACGGAGATGCAGCTCGGCATCGCGATTCCGGAGGTCGTCGATGTCGCCTACGACCCGGACGGGGACGACCGCCCCGATCCACAGATGCCGCTCCCGCTCCGCTCCGACATCCTCAACCGGTCCCTGGACGAGGACGCCCGCAGACGCGCGGCCGCCACCGCCCGTACCGTCCTCGCCCCGCTGATCGCGGACTTCGAGTCGACCACCTGGTGGTACGACGAGTGGATCGATGACCGGATCGAGCGGGCCCCGCAGGAGTTCGACGCCGCCTTCGACCGGTGGCGCCAGCTGTTCCGGGCCGCCGTCATCGACCAGTACGAGCAGAACAAGCGGGTCGTCGACCACACCCTCACGCAGGGCGAGCAGAGCCGGGCGCGCAGCCGCCGCCGGGAGGCCGAGACCCAGACGAATCTGCTGCTGAACCGCTCCACCGACAGCAAGTCGGTGATGAGCGACTTCAACCCGTACCGCTATCTGGCGTCCGAGGGGTTCCTGCCGGGCTACAGCTTCCCGCGCCTGCCGCTCGCCGCCTACATTCCGCGCTCCGGCAACCGCCGCAACGCCGACGGCGACTATCTGCAGCGCCCCCGGTTCCTCGCGATCCGCGAGTTCGGCCCCGGTGCACTCATCTACCACGAGGGAGCCCGCTACCAGGTCACGCGGGTGCAGCTGCCGCCGGACGCCTCGGGCGAGCTGGCGACGGCGGAGGCCCGGCGCTGCGACGGCTGCGGCTACCACTACGTCGTCAAACCCGGCCTCGACCAGTGCGACATGTGCAAGGAGGAGCTGCGCGGCAAGCGCACCGGCCTGCTCCACCTGCACACCGTGTACACCACGCCGCGCGAGCGGATCTCCTCCGACGAGGAGGAGCGCCGCCGGGCCGGTTTCCGGCTGGAGACCTCGTACGCCTTCCAGGACCACGGCGCCCGCAAGGGACGCCTCACCTCGCATGTCGCCGACGGCGACGGGGCGCCCGTTCTCGATCTGGACTACGGCGACTCCGCGACCGTGCGCATCACCAACCTCGGCCGCGTCCGCGACAAGGAGGGTGAGCCGGACGGCTACTGGCTGGACCTCGGCGACGGCCGCTGGCTCAACGACCGGGCCGCCGCCGACGCCATCGAGGGCACCGGAATGCCGGTGGTCGACGAGGACGGCAACGAGAAGCGCCGCAAGAAGCGGGTCCTGCCCTTCGTGGAGGACCGCCGCAACATCCTCGTGGTCACCCTGGAGGAGCCGCTGCCCGAGCCGGTGGCGTGGTCGTTCCTGTACGCGCTGGAGCGGGGCATCGAGGCCGCGTTCGAGCTGGAGGACTCCGAGCTGACCGCGGAGCTGCTCCCGCCGGACGAGGGTCCGCGCCGCCGCATGCTGTTCACGGAGGCCGCCGAGGGCGGCGCCGGTGTGCTGCGCCGGATCCAGCATGAGAAGGACGCCCTCGCCAAAGCCGCGAAGACCGCCCTGGAGATCTGCCACTTCGACCCTGACACGGGCGAGGACGAGGACGGGCCGGCGGACGGCGAGAGGTGCGCCCGCGGCTGCTACGCCTGTCTGCTGACCTACGGCAACCAGACGCACCACCGTCAGCTGAGCCGGCACGCGGCCCAACCGCTGCTGCTGCGCCTGTCCGAGGCCCGCACCGAACGGGAGGACCGCGGCGAGTCCCGCAGCGAACGGTTCCGCAGGCTGGCCCCCGCGAGCACCTCGCCGACACCGGTCGAGGCGGATCTGGCGGCCCTGGTCGCGCAGGGCGATCTGCTCGGCTGGCTGAGGGCGAAGGGCTACCGGCTGCCCGACGAGGTGGAAGTCCTCGTCCCGGAGGCCGGGGCCTGCCCGGACCTCGTCTTCCGGCTGGACGGCGCCAACCTCGCCGTGTTCGTCGACCTCCCGGGCCGCGTCCCCGACTCCACCCGCGACATCGAGGCCGGGTATCGCCTGGAGGACGCCGGCTGGGATGTCGTGCGGTTCCCGACGGACGCGGACTGGGACACCATCGCGGACACGAACGCCCTCTACTTCCATCTCCGTTGATCGCCACATCAGCACTCACCCATACGACACTCAGGAACCGAGAGATCTCATGAGCCTCACGTACACAGCCGGCTCCCTGGTCGCCGCCCGGGGCCGGGAATGGGTGGTGCTGCCAGAGAGCGCCTCCGACATGCTGGTGCTGCGCCCTCTGGGCGGAAGCGAGGACGACATCGCGGCCGTCTTCCCCGCGTTCGAGGACGTACGGCCGGCCGAGTTCGCGGCGCCGAGCCCGACCGACCTGGGCGATCAGCGGGCCGCCGGTCTGCTGCGCACGGCGCTGCGCATCGGGTTCCGGTCGGGTGCGGGCCCCTTCCGCTCGCTGGCGTCGATCGCGGTGGAGCCCAGGGCGTATCAACTGGTTCCGCTCCTGATGGCGCTGCGGCAGCGCACGGTAAGGCTGCTGATCTCGGACGACGTCGGCATCGGCAAGACGGTCGAGGCCGGCCTGATCGCCAAGGAGTTGCTCGCGCAGGGCGAGGCGACCCGGCTGGCGGTGCTGTGCTCCCCCGCGTTGGCCGAGCAGTGGCAGGGTGAGCTGCGGGAGAAGTTCGGGATCGACGCCGAGCTGGTCCTGGCCTCCACGGTGACGCGGCTCGAACGCGGCCTGGAGCTGGGCCAGTCCCTGTTCGACAAGCACCCGTACACGATCATCTCGACGGACTTCATCAAGTCGACCCGGCACCGCGAGGACTTCGTACGGAACTGCCCCGACCTGGTGATCGTCGACGAGGCCCACAGCTGCGTGGCCGCCGACGACGCCGGGCAGGGCACCGCCTCGTCCTCCTCCAACCAGCTCCGATACGAGCTGCTGCGCCGGATCTCCGCCGACGCCGACCGCCACCTGCTGCTGCTGACCGCGACCCCGCACTCCGGCAAGGAGTCCGCCTTCCGCAACCTGCTCGGCCTGGTGCGGCCGGAGCTCGCGACGGTGAATCTGGAGACCCCGGCGGGGCGGGCGAAGCTCGCCGAGTACTTCGTGGCCCGCAAGCGCGCCGACGTCCGCACCTACCTCACCAAGGAGGACGGCCTCAGCGACGACTCCCTGGCCGAGCGCACCGCGTTCCCGTCCGACCGGTGGACGAAGGACGAGCCGTACAAGCTCAGCCCCGCCTACCGGGCCCTGCTCGACGACGCCATCGCCTACGCCAGGGACCGCGTCCAGGCGGCCGGTGAGCAGGGCAAGCGGGAAGCCAGGATCGCCTGGTGGTCGGTGATCGCGCTGCTGCGCTCGATGGTCTCCTCCCCGGCCGCCGCCGCCCAGACCCTCAAGACCCGCTCGGAGTCCGCCGCCGCCCGCACCGCGCAGGAGGCGGATGTGCTGGGCGCGCCGGTCGCCGCCGACTCCGCCGAGAACGACCGTCTGGAGGGCATGGACGTCGCTCCAGGCGCCGCCGAGTCGGAGGAGGCGGGTGCCCGGCTGCTCGAACTCTCCCAGCGCGCCGCTGAGTTGGTCGGCCCGACCGAGGACGCGAAGCTCAAGGCGCTCACCAAGCACCTGAAGAGCCTGATCGCCGAGGGCTATCACCCGATCGTCTTCTGCCGTTACATCCCGACCGCCGAGTACCTGGCCACCCAGCTGGAGGGCAAGCTCGGCAAGAAGACGAAGATCGCCGCGGTGACCGGCACCCTCTCCCCGCAGCAGCGGCTGGAGCGCATCGAGCAACTCGCCGCCGAATCCGCCGAGGAGGCGGGCGACCCGGCCGTCCGCCGCGTGCTGATCGCCACCGACTGCCTCTCCGAGGGCGTCAACCTCCAGCACTACTTCGACGCCGTCGTCCACTACGACCTGGCCTGGAACCCGACCCGCCACGACCAGCGCGAGGGCCGCGTCGACCGGTACGGCCAGAGGCGCGACCAGGTCCGGGTCATCACCATGTTCGGCGAGGACAACGGCATCGACGGCAAGGTCCTTGAGGTGCTGTTCGCCAAGCACCGGCAGATCAAGAAGGACCTGGGCATCTCGGTCTCCGTCCCCGACGAGACGGCTTCCGGGGTGACGGACGCCGTGGTCGAGTGGCTGCTGCTGCACGGCCGTCAGGGCAGCCAGGAAAGCCTGTTCGAGCTCGACAGCCACCAGGAGTCCTTCGAGCGTATCGAGCGCGAGTGGTCCTCGGCCGCCGAGCGGGAGAAGACCTCCCAGTCCAAGTACGCCCAGCGCAGCATCCACCCGGAGGAGGTGGCCCGCGAGGTCGCCGCCGTACGGGCCGCGCTAGGCGGCGCCGACGAGGTGCGGGACTTCGCCCTGGAGGCACTGCGCGACCTGGACGCGGTGGTCCGCGACCCGCGCGACGGCAGCGGCGACTTCACAGCCCAGCCCGGCGGCGCTCCCGCCGGCCTGCGTGACGCGCTCGCCGCCACCCTAGGCGGGCGACTGATCGAGGAGGACCGGGAGATCCCGTTCCGTACGACACCGGCGGTCGGCCGAGGCGAGGCCGCGCTGGTCCGTACCGACCCGGCGATCGGCGCGATCGCCTCGTACGTCCTGGACTCGGCGCTGGACGCGAACACCCCGGGCCCGCGCCCGGCGCGCCGCTGCGGTGTGGTGACGACGGACGCAGTGACCATCCGCACGACCCTCCTGCTCGTCCGCTACCGCTTCCACCTCACGCTGCCGTCCCGTACCGGCGAGCGGCAACTGGTCGCGGAGGATGCCCGGTTGCTCGCGTACGAGGGGATGCCGTCGCGTGCCCGCTGGCTGGACGACGAGGCGGCTGCCGCGCTGCTGGCCGCGCGGGCCAGTGCCAACACCCATGAGCAGCTCGCCCGCAACCAGATCGGCCGTGCGCTGGACGGTCTGCCGGATCTGGCCGGGCATCTCACGGAGTACGGCACGAGCCTCGCTGCCGAACTCGACGCCTCGCACCGCCGGGTCCGCAAGGCGAACGAGGAGATCGTTCGCGGCCTGAAGGTCGTCCCGCAGGAGCCCGCCGACGTCCTCGGTGTGTACGTCTACCTGCCGCAGCAGCCCACTTCTACTGTGTCCGGAGCCGAAGCCTGATGCCCGTCACCGCCACCCGCACCGCCCTGGCCTTCACCGCCGTCACCACGGTCGGCGGGCTGCTCCCCGCCGACATGCTGCTGCGCATCGCCGAGGCGCGGAACCTGCCGGGCACCAAGTCCGCCGACTACGGCCTGCCCGCGTCGGTCCCGGTACGGGACGAGGCCGAGCGCGCCTGGGAGTATTTGAAGCCGCTCTGGCGTGACCTGCGCAAGGCCCTGCCCTCGGACCCGAACACCGGGGCGCCTGCCGCCGACCCGACGGGGCAGGCCGGTACCGACTGGCTCGCGCAGCTCTTCCGGAAGCTGGACTTCGGTGCGCTGACGGAGGTCGACGCGGCGGGTATCCCGGCCGACTCGGAGCCGGAGAAGCGGTTCCCGGTGTCGCACCGGCATGGTCCGGCGCTCGTCCATCTGATCCCGTGGAACCAGGAGTTGGACAAGCGCCCGGCGGCAGGGCAGGTTCCGGCGCAGTCCATGATTCAGGACTGCCTGAACCGCACGGAGGCCCACCTGTGGGCGGTCCTCACCAATGGCCGGCGTCTGCGTCTGCTGCGCGACTCGTCGTCTTTCTCTACGGCCGCCTACGTCGAGTTCGACCTGGAGGCGCTGTTCGACGGTGAGCTGTTCAGCGAGTTCGTGCTGCTGTACAGCCTGCTGCACGCGTCGCGGTTCGCGGTGGCGGAGGGGGCGGCGCCTTCGGGGTGCTGGCTGGAGAAGTGGCGTACGGAGGCGGTCACTTCGGGGGCGCGAGCCCTGGATCAGCTGCGGCTGGGGGTGCAGAACGCGCTGACGGTGCTCGGGACCGGGTTCCTTCGGCACCCGGAGAATGTCCGGCTGCGGGAGGACGTAGATCCGAAGGCACTTCGGGATGCGTTGCTGCGGCTGGTCTACCGGCTGCTGTTCGTGTTCGTCGCGGAGGACCGTGGCGCCCTGCTCGACCCGGACGCTGGCGAGCGGCAGCGGGAGGCGTACGAGCGGTACTTCTCTTCCGCGCGGTTGCGGGAGCGGGCGCGGCGGCGTCAGGGGACGGCGCATGGTGATCAGTACGAGGCGCTGCGGATCGTTCTTGACGCGCTGGGGGCGGAGGGGGGTCGGCCGGAGCTGGGGCTGCCTGGGCTTGGCGGGCTGTTCTCCCACAGGGAGGCCGATGCGCCGCTCGATGGGCTGAAGTTGTCCAACGAGTCGTTGCTCGCGGCGGTTCGGCACCTGGCGCAGGTGCGCGATGTGGGGGCGCGACGGTGGCGGGCCGTCGACTATCGGCATCTGGATGCCGAAGAGTTGGGCTCGGTGTACGAGTCCCTGCTGGAGCTGGAGCCGAAGCACTCGGCCACGGATCGGTCGTTCGAGTTGATCGAGGTCGCGGGGAACAGCCGTAAAACGACGGGGAGTTACTACACGCCGTCTTCGCTGATCGAGTGCCTGCTGGATACGACCCTCGACCCGGTGATAGACGATGCGGTCAAGCGCGGCGGGAAGCGTGCTGCTGAGGCTGGGCGTCCCGATCCGGCGGATGACATCGTGGCCGAGCTGCTTTCACTGACGGTGTGTGACCCTGCTTGTGGGTCGGGGCACTTCCTTGTCGCTTCTGCTCGGCGTATTGCCAAGCGGGTGGCGTCGGTGCGGGAGCGGAACCCTGAGCCGACGGTCGATGCGATGCGGCATGCGTTGCATGAGGTCGTGGCGCGGTGCATCTACGGTGTCGACCTGAACCCGATGGCCGTGGAGTTGGCCAAGGTATCCCTGTGGATCGAGGCCATGGAGCCGGGCAAGCCGCTCGGGTTCCTGGACGCCCATGTGAAGCAGGGGAACGGCTTGATCGGCGCGACGCCGAAGTTGTTGGCGGACGGGGTTCCGGACGACGCGTTCAAGCCGATCGAGGGGGACGATCGGAAGTACGCGGCGGGGTTGGTCAAGCGGAACAAGGCTCAGCGGGGCGGGCAGGACGAGCTGCTGTTCGACACGGATGCGTTGCCGGGTAACGAGCGGTACGCCGCCGAGTTGGCCGCTATTTCTGCCGCGCCTGCCGATCTTCTGGAGCAGGTTCGGGCGCAGGAGTCTGCCTACCGGGCTTACACGCAGTCGGCCGCGTATGTGCAGGACTTGCATGCTGCTGACGCATGGTGTGCGGCGTTTGTCTGGCCCAAGCAGGAGGGTGCGCCGGAGGCGCCTACCGATCAGGTGTTTCGGGCGCTGCGGGGGCGTGACCAGTCTGCGGTGCCGGATGACACGCACGAGTGCATTCTGCGGCTGCGGGATCAGTACAGCTTCTTTCACTGGCACTTGGAGTTTCCGGAGGTCTTCTCCGTTCCGGAGTCAGGGGTTGGGGTTCAGCGGGGGACGGGGTGGGCCGGGGGGTTCGACGCGGTGGTGGGGAATCCGCCGTGGGAGCGGGTGAAGCTTCAGGAGCAGGAGTTCTTTGCTCAGAGGGATCCGCGCATCGCCGAGGCCAAGAACGCCGCCGCGCGAAAGCGGCTCATCGTCGAGTTGCGCAATGATCCCGATGGGGTGCGTCTGTACACCGAGTTCGAGGATGCCAAGCGACGTGCGGAAGGGGAGAGTCACTTCCTGCGGGTCAGTGCGCGGTTCCCGCTAACGGGGCGCGGTGACATCAACACGTACGCCGTCTTCACGGAGACGGATCGCACGCTGACGGGGTCTCGCGGGCGGACGGGCGTGATTGTGCCGACGGGGATCGCTACGGATGCGACGACGCAGTTCTTCTTCAAGGATTTGGTCACCAAGGGGCATCTTGTCGCGCTGTACGGCTTCGAGAACGAGGAGAAGGTCTTCCCCGGTGTTCACCACAGCGTGAACTTCGCCCTGTTCTGCATGGCGGGCTCCGGCTCTCCCGACGAGCCAATCTCCATCGCCTTTAGAGTCCGTCAGGCAGAGCAGATCTCGGAGCGGTCCTACGCTCTGACGGGCCGAGACATCCAGCTCCTCAACCCGAACACCGGCACGTGCCCTGTCTTCCGCAGCCGCCGTGACGCCGAGGTCACTCTGGGAATCTACCGCCGCATTCCTGTTTTGATCGACAGAGCGAAGGGCTCTGAGGAAAACCCCTGGAACGTCTCCTTCATGACAATGTTCCACATGGCGAACGACTCTCACCTGTTCCGGCCCGATGCGCAGAACGACGAGACCTTCGACGACCTGATTAAAGCTGGCTGGCGCCTCGATGGCAACGTACTAGTGCGTGGCAATGAGCGGCTGCTCCCGCTTTACGAAGCGAAGATGCTTCACCACTACGATCACCGCTTCTCCACGTATGAGAACGCCACCGAGAAGCAGCTCGCAGTGGGCACCCTTCCCCGATTCACGGTGGAGCAGCATCAGGATGCGGAGGCGGTACCGATGCCCCGCTACTGGATTCCCGAGCAGGACATTTCCACTGGCAAGTTTGACCAGAACGGCAATGAGCTCAAGACAATGGGCGCGCGGAAGCGCCTGGCGATCAAGGGGTGGGATCGAGAGTGGCTCCTGGGGTGGCGCAACATTGGTCGCGCCTCGGATGAACGCACCATGATCGTCTCTGCCGCACCTCGTTACAGCTTCCAGAACTCCTTCCACCTTGCTCTTCCTCGTACAGCGAGCAACGCACCCCTGTTGGGCACAGTCCTGTCCTCCATGGCCTGCGACTACTGCGTTCGGCAAAAGGTTGGCGGAACCAACCTCACGTACAACTATGTCGAACAGTTCCCCGTGTTGTCTCCGGCTCAAATCTCCCAACACTCAGTCTTCATCACCCCTCGCGTCGTCGAACTGACCTACACCGCAAATGACATGAGCCCATTCGCCCGCGACCTCGGCGACACCGGCGCCCCCTTCCTCTGGGACCCCAACCGCCGATCCGTAATCCGCGCCGAACTCGACGCCCTCTTCTTCCACCTCTACGGCATCACCCGCGACGACACGGCCTACATCCTGGACACCTTCAACGTCACCCGCGACAACGACATCAAGGCCCACGGCGAGTACCGCACCAAGAACCTGATCCTCGCCGAGTACGACCGCATGGCCGCCGCCGGCCTCACCCTGGAGAACCCTCTGACCGAGGGCGAGTCCGGCACCTACCGCTCCACCCTCACGCCACCCCCCGGCCAGGGCCCCAGGCACCCCGCCTGACAGCACGTCACCCCGTCGAGAAGATGGTCCTGGAACGGGCTCGCTCCAGGACCTGACCGCCGCCTGAACCCGTACAACACACTGCAAGCTTCACGCTGCGGCTTCACCCACGCGCCGACGGCCAGCCCATCGTGGCCGCTGCCATCACAGTCGAACCGGAGAATCACGATGAGCACGGACGCCGACCACCTCCTCGACGGCATACCCGCGATGAGCAAGTACGACGAGCAGGTATGGGCCACGCTCAACGACCACTGGCAGCGCCGAAACAACCGCCGCGGCCTGCCGAACTGGGCGAGCACAGCGCTGAGTCGCACAGGCGAGGCCGCCGGAAAGGCCACCAGAAAGGTCGCCGACGCCGTCCCGGATGCTGTCTCGGAGCCCATGCGGCGCGCGGGCGACGCGGTCGCCGACAAGGCCCTGCGACCGGCGCTCGCGGGCGCTGCGGCATTGCTCGACCTCGTCAACGAGTCGGCCAGGGAGCTCAACGACCCGAAGAACGTCGAGAAACTCGCCCGCAAACAGGGTCTCGAACTCGAAAGCTTCACCGAACTGCGGAAGCAGGAACTCAAGTTCTGCGACCGGCTGCTGACCCGCAACACCCTCAAGTGGCGCTTCGCAGGGGCCTTCGAAGGCGGCGCCATGGGCGTCCTGGCGTTGGTCCCCGTCGCCGGGATCCCTGCCGCGATGACGGCGGACATCCTCGTCGTCCAGGTACTGAGCACGTCGATCGCCTCGCGGATCGCGTACTCCTACGGCTACGACGCCAAGGACCCCGACGAGCAGCTGTTCATCCAACGCCTGGTGCGCCGGTCCTTCATGGCGCAGGCAGCTAAGGCCGAGCCCTTGCGTGACACAGCCCGGGCAGCGCACGCCCTCAAGGGACGCGTCAACTGGTCGCAGAAGCTCCGCCAGGACCATCGCCTCGTGGCCGCCCTGGAAAAGCTGATGCAGCAGCTCGGCCCGGCCGGCTCCAGGGTGCCGGTACAGAACGTCGCCAAGGTCGTGCCGTTCGTGGGGATTCTCGTCGGTGCGGGCATGAATGCCGCAATCCTCGGCAGGGTGGCCGCCGACGCCCAGCGGTACTGTCAGACCCGGTTCCTGTGCGAGAAGTACGGCCTGCCGCTACCGGCCGCACTGGCGGTCGACGACGAGGACGACTCCCCCCAGGCCGACGCCCCGTAAGCGCTGCGGTGGCGCCCAACCAGAGCGCCGCCCCGCTCAGGCGTGACCCACGAACCGCACGAACGACCGCCAGCCCTCACGGCCGACCAGGAACGCCGAGCGGCTGATGTCCTTGGAGTCCCGTACATGGACGGCCTGTTCGGCGATCGCGACCTCCACACAGTCGTCGCCCGAGCTACCGCTATGGCTTGACTTGAACCAGGCGAGTTCCGTCGTGCTCATGCCTCTCCTCGCAGTCGCTCCAGCAAGGCCCGGGAATCTTTGGGGTGCAGGGCCTGCGACCGCAGTGTGTCATAGCGCTGCTGGAGAACTCTCACCTCTTTCGAGTCGCCAATCAGCCGCCCGCTCTCTTGACCCCCCGAGTAGGCGAGTCGACGCCCTTCGGGAGTCTCCAGCAGACGCAAAGGCCCATCCATGCACGAGTGGTACTCGGCTTCCAGCGGCATGATCTGCAACGTCACGTTGCGAGGCACCGTGTGCTCCAGAACGTGGTTCAGTTGCTCGCGCCACACCTCGGCGCCGCCCAGCCTCCGCCGTAGGACCGCTTCCTCAACGATGAAGTGGAACGGAACTGTCGGACGCTCGTGCAGCATTCGCTGTCGCTCCATCCTGGCCTCGACTTGTGCCTCCAACTGCTCATCCGTCAGCAGCGGGATCCGATTCTCGAAGAGTGCCCGCGCATAGCGCTCCGACTGCAACAGCCCCGGCACCAGCCTGCACTCGTACGTACACAGACTCACCGCCTCCCGCTCCAACCGCGCCCACCGTCGGAACCAGGCAGCCAGTCCCGCCTCGCCCCGGGTGAGAAACCGGGCGGCCCTCCGTAGCGCGCCGGTGTTACCGAGGGCCTCCTCCGCCCGCTCCACGAACCCCTCGTCCGGCATCCGACGCCCCAACTCCACCGACTCAACGGTGTGTTTGGAGTACTGGACGATCGCGGCAAGCCCCTCCCGGCTCAGCCCCGCATGTTCCCGCAACGCCTGGACGACCGCCCCGAACGTACGCAAACTGTCGGACGGATGAGGTTCCCGCTCCCACTCCCCCACCGAACCCATCCGGGCCCGAGTCCCCGCAGCCGCCTCCGCCTCCGTCTCCACCTCGACGATGTCCATCCGCCGCCCCTCTCTCCAGCCCCTCGGGCCCGCACACGATCACCACTCAGCGTGACGTCAGGTGGAACGTACTGTCCACCCTGCGTGCCCGTACGCTGACTCCGCGTACGGGGCGCCACGCTCGCAACAGCCCCCACACTCCCGCCACGCTGGCTCCATGAACCAACCCCCACCCCAACTCACCACGCCCTCCCTCACCTTCACGCAGCTGCTCTCATCGACCCCGCGCGGCGCGCGCCTCGCCCGGCTGCTCAGCGTGAGCCAACTGCGGTCCTGGGGCGCCCCGCACGACCTCACGGAGCGTGCCGAGATCGTCGTCGCGGAGCTCGCCGCGAACGCCGTACTCCACGGGCGCCTGCCCGGTCGTAGCTTCCGGCTGTCCCTCGTGTTCGACGCCCCGGCCGGCCGCCTCCGCATCGACGTCACCGATGCACGCGGCGACAGAGGCCCGCAGCCCCGCCCCGCGACCTCCTCCTCCGACATGGAACTCCACACCAACGGACGCGGCCTCACCCTCGTCGCCGCGATCGCCGACCACTGGGAGACGCTGCCCCACCCACCCAGCGGCAAGACCGTGCGAGCCGAACTGAGCTGTCCAGCCTGAAAGGGCGCCCGCACAGCCACTTACGGGCGGGTACGTCGGCCGGTGAGCCGTCACACCCGAGGCCGCACTGCGAAGCCGCACCAAATCGGCCGAGTCGCCCCGGATCGCCCGTCCACCGGCTTTCGCGATCCTCCGACTCGCCATCCGCACGCCTCGTATGCTCCCCTCATGATCAAGCTGATGTACCGAGGCGGAGCGGCCAACCTGCAACTCCTGGCGGAAGAGATCCGGGAATCCCCAGAACTGAACCGGCATTGCACGGTCGAAGTCACACACCGAGAGACACAGAGCAGTTCACTGCATCACGGGCAGTTGGCGGAAATTGCCATCTCCGTAGCGGCAGGAGTTGCCACCAACGGCCTGTACGACGCGATCCGGGATCTCATTGATCGAGCCCGTGACCGCGGCTCCGTGGAACCCATCGAGCCAATCGAAAACGAGAATGGCGAGTAGCTGAAGCAGAGAACAGGATTCCCAATGAACTCTCCGACCCTGCATAGTACGACCGGCGCTCAGCTAAATCTAAGAAGCCAGCTCCTATTCCACGACAACATGCGCGACAATCCAAACGACCTAGTCACGTCACTCATGTCGTGGAACTTAGTCCATGCGCACGAGACGAGCCACTGGGCCCGATTCCACGGATCCACCATTGGCGTACTTCTCACGTTTCTCCGCGCTGCCCGAGACTCCCTGGCCGACTATTCAATCCGCCACCTCGACGGTAACGACCGATCCACTTTCGAGACGCGCCGCAACGACGGCATTCCCCTCTTCGCCTGGAACCAGAGAGCAAGCGCCTACTCACTCGGAAGCGAAATAACCGACGACTGCCTCACATGGCTTTCCCTGCACCGCGCCTACTCAATCCTCCTGGGCTTCGAGCCTCTCAACTGGTCGAAAATAAACCGGGAAGCAATGCAAGACTCACTGACCTTGGCTTTGCACACGACCTGGAGCCAATGGGCAGGACGAGGAATGTTGCCTATGGGGAGTGAAGACTGCGCACACGTGCACAGTTTCGAACCCCTCCTTGGAGGCGACGAGCCGATCACTACACGGCTCCTCTTTGAGTGCGCAGGCCTATTGGACGAGGGGTATCTCTTCCGTGGTCCTTATCCGAAAATCATGGATCGAGGACTCCAGAGAATGTGGGAAATCAACCGGAGAGGAGAATACGGGGCACCTTACCGCCTCGCAGAAGCCATCGCAGGCCGAAGTCTCTCTCATTCTGAAGTACTGACCCTCATCGACTTCGCCTTGAACCCACCATTGCCTGGCCTGCACAACGGCGTGCGCACCATTGACTGGCGCGAACTCTACCCGCCATACCGATTCCTCTTTGCCGCGGCAGAAATGGCAGAGGGGCAAAACTACAAGCATTCGGAGGCAATCAGCACACGGCCCACGATCGGCCACGTCAGCGACTTCTTCAGCACGGTCACTCGAGAGACCGATGTCCGCATGGGGTCGATCGATTGCCAACTGACCGAGGACTCGGACCTGCGTGACATCGCGGACCCTAAACGCTCCCTTGCGCAAAGGATGATGGGTATCCCACTTCTCTCAGCCGACCGACTTCACAGAGAGCGACACGCGGATATCAGATCAATATCTCACTTCGGCTCCTTGTTGATCGACATTGACGGATATCGCCTGCTGGACCCGGAAGCTCCTGACTACCCATGGTGGTTCTTCCCGCCGCTGAAAGTAATCAACGATGGAGTATACGGCTGGCCCGCCAAGCACCTTACTCTCGACGAAGCCACTGACCTGTTCATCGGCTGTGCCATCTCATCGGCATACGACGACGTCGTGCATGGGGTCGGCCCTCTTGGCCGCGATCACCTACCAGCGGCCCCATTCCGCGAGCCAGACGAAACCGCAGCACTGAACGACATGGCCCGATATCACCTGGGAGTGAATATCGGATGGACGTAAAGCGAGACAATCTCCGTCGGGTATCCCTCAGAACGCTTCGCCGAGGCCGGGAAGGCGTCGCCGCTATCAGGCGTTGTCATCGTGGATCCGCGCCCCCAGGTCCTCCGCCCACTCCAGCGCCCACGTCTTGAGTTCTTCGATCTGCCGAGAGGTGAGCCCGTACGCGGCATAGTCCTCGTCCTCGTACCAGTGCGCACCGGTCAGCCGGTCAGCCGGTCACAGAGGTCTTCAAGGCTGAACTCGTCGTGGGCACGGCGGCGGCCGAGAGATTCGAGGTCGGCTGTGGACCGGTGGCGGGAGGCAGCCTGGACGTCGATGAGGTCGCGGACGGTGCCACGGTCGGCGAGGGCGCGGACCTTGGTGCCGATCACGTCGTCGAGAGAGAGGACCGGGCCATAAGGGGTCTGGGCGGGTGGGGCCCAGAACGCCTCTTTGAGGACGTCGACCTCGCACTCCTCGCCAGTGGCCGGGTCGGTGACGAGGAACCGTCCGCTGAGCGGGTCGGTCTGGACATGCGTGGTCCGCCATCCGCGCGCTACGAGACCTGCTGTGAGGGAGGCGACGATCTCGTCCATCGGGGCGGGGTTCTCGGTGGCGACGTCGAGATCGCGGCTGAAGCGTTCGACCAGGCCGTGGGCCTGCACAGCGTATGCACCGGTGAGGACCAGAGGGTAGGGGGAGCCGAGGTCGAGGATGTCGGAGAGAAGACGCTCGTGGAGCGGGGTGAGCTTCACGCAGCGGTCGCGTCAGCCGGAGCGGTGCGAGGGAGCTCGGGGAAAGCGTTCTCCCAGACCTCGCGGATGTAGGGGCTGACCAAGCGACGCAGAACGGGCCACTGCTCGGTGAGCAGCCGGTGGTGAAGGAAGGTCGCCAGGTCATCACGCAGGCCCTCGGCGAGAACGGTCCGGTAGAGCGTCATGCGGGACTTCGGGCGGTCCAGGCTGTAGCTCGTCCGCCCTGACCAGACGATGTGAAGCGGCAGATCGACGGTGCCCTCGACGGGGCCGGCCAGCTCCTGCAGGCGCTCGGGCAGCCGACTGCGGTAGCGGTCCCGCAGCACCTCGGCGCGGGGGGCAGTGGTCGTCGCGTCCATGCATCCAGTATGGCTCCTAGAGGCGACGGCATGGGAGCAAGTCCTGAACGAGGACGCCTGGGCGGCTTCCGCGCGCTCCTCACCGAGCGGCGTGGCGCTCCCATGTCCGACGAGCTCCAGGAAGAGGCCCGACGCCAGCTGCTCGGGCGCAGTACGGCTGACGGCCGGGTGACGCGCCATCACCGCGTTCGCACCCACCCCTCCAGCCCCTCCAGGTGCCGCGGCAGTCGGCTTCCCTGCCAACCCAGCACCAGCCGCTCCCGCGCCCGGGTGATCATCACGTAGTACGCCATGCGCACGGTCGCAGACGTGGGGTCGTCGGCGGAGTCGGACTCCGCGTCGGCGATGACGACGGTGTCGAAGTCAAGCCCCTTGGCACTGGCTCGATGGACGAGTACGACACCCGGGCGGGCAAGGTCGAGGTCACGGTAACGGCCGGAGGAAGCCGCCGAGCTGTAGAGCTGGGGCTCATGGGCGAGTCCGGCCCGTTCGAGGCGCCGCATCAGATCGGCGGCGGTGGGCAGGCGGTTGACGATCACGCCAATGCGCTGCCGCGGCTGTCGGCCGGCCATGGCCGCGATGTCGTCGGCGAGGTCCTTGACGGCGGCATAGTGGCGGACCACGGGCAGTGCCCCGCTGCGGAGGGGGATTTCGGGGCGGGAACCGCCCGTGCGGAAGTGTTCCGCCAGGGAGGCGATCTCGCGGGTGTTCCGGTGGTTCCCGGTGATCTCAACCCGCGCTGTGGAACGGCCGAGGGCGTCGGTGATCTCGGCCAGGGTGGAGTTCGTCTCGGTGAGGCGCTGGCACTCGTCGGCGAAGACCGTGACGGAGGCAGCGGCAAGGCGTACCAGGCGGTAGAAGCCCTGCGGCAGGTCCTGGCCCTCGTCGATGACGAGATGAGGGGTCGCCGCATCGTCCTCGCCGAGGGTGGCGGCAGCTCGACGGGTGAGTTCCGTCCAGTCGAACCAGCCGTCCTCGGCGCGCGGTGCGTCGTGGCCGAAGTGGCGATGGATCCAGGTGTATCCGGTGGCGGCATCGACGGGCGCGCCGGGGACGGTGAGGCCCTGGAGGGTTCCGCGCAGGAGCTGGCGCAACAGGTTGGAGCGCGAGATCAGGAAGGTGGGGCGGCCCGTGAGCGAGAGGTGGACGGCGCGGTGCGCGGCGAGCAGGCTCTTGCCGCTGCCGGGCGGGCCGCTGACGACGTGGTTGCCGGTCAGCGGCAGGGCGTCCAGGCAGTCGCGCTGGGCGGAGGTGAGGTCCGGGTGCAGGACAGGGGTGTTCGCGGTGGTCATGGGTGTCATCCCTGGACGATGGCGGCGGCGGACTCGCGGCTCGCAGTGAGGATGTCGGTGAAGTAGCCGGGTACGCGGGCGGAGCCGACGACCAGGGCACGGTCGAGCAGGGTGTTGCCGGTCTGGCAGCTGGTCTCCGGCAGCAGCGTGCAGGCATGGCAGGCGGCCCGGTTGAGGTTGCCAAAGCCCTGGCCGGTGTGCTCGGCACACAGCGGGTCGGCGGAACACCAGGCGGCCGCCTCCAACATGCGGATGAGCGTCTCGGCGAAGAGCGGTGCCTCGCCCTGCCGGACCAGGCCGCCGAGGGTGCCTTCTGCGTCACCGGCGGCCGTGTAGATCAGCAGTCCGTGCTGGCCGTACTCGGGGCGGCCGTAGACGCGTTCGCGCAGGCTGGCGGTGGTGTAGCCGGAGTCGAAGGACAGCTGGCGGATGAGCAGGTGCGCGACGGTGTGCAGGAGCAGGAAGCGGGGCGAGAGTTCGCTGCCGGTCGTCTCGGCGAGCTGTTCGTCGCGGAACGACGCGTCGAGGTCCGTACGGACACCCAGGACGTGGGCCTGCACGCGCGGGTCGTTCTCCCAGGCGCTGAGGCGCTGTTCGTCGAGGGTAAGGACGATGCCCTCGCCGTAGACCTCGGTCGCGGGGAGCCAGCGCAGACGGCCGGTGGTGTCGGCGGGAACGAGGGTGCCGCCCGGGGAGTGGCGGCGGAAGCCGGTCAGGGCACGGACCTCACGCAGGCGGTCGGCCAGGACGATGCCGCCGATGTGGGCGTCGAGGGTGGCCCAGGGTTCCTCGTTCTCGCCGTCGAGGCCGAGTCCACCACGGCGGATGGCGAACTCTGGTGTTGCTTCAGGAAGTTGCACGGCGTCGAAGGCGTACCACTCGTCGCGGCTCAGGTCGACCTTCCCGGACTTTCCGAACTCCTGCCGGTCGGGGGACGGCTGCGCGGGGGCACCTGTGGCTTCCGCAACGAGCTGGTCGATGAGGCTGTCCGGGGCCTCGGTGTCCTCCTTGATCATGTCGCGGAGGTTGTCGGCCCTGGGCTTGCCGAGCGCTTTGAGCATGAGCGGCCAGTAGTCGTGGCCGAGGACGGCTTCGGCCAGGTTCCGCTCCGCGCGCGGGGCTTCGGCGGTCTGGGGGATGTCGAGGGCCGAGTAGACGACCGGGTAGTACACGTTTCCGGCGGTGCGCTGCACGTTGTGCACCTGGTGGCCGCAGGAAACCCTCGCGTCCCAGTGCTGCCAGGGGTTGCGGCCCGAGCATCGTCCGGTCTGGGGACCGAGGACGTCGAGCAGGTCGCGCTCGGCGCCGCAGGGCTTGCCGCCCTCCCTGATCGCGTCGCAGCGCACCGAGAGCGCTTCGAGTCCGGAGGCACGGTCGGCGACGCGGAAGCTGAGCCGACGCGCCTTCCAGGCATCCTTCGACTCGGAGCAGGAGTCCCGCAGTTCGGGCGCGAGCTTGGAGTGGGCCCAGTACCACCAGTCGACGTCGTCGAGGTGCCCGTCCGGGCAGATACGGACGAACCGCATCGGGGTGAGCCGGGGTGCCGCGGCGCAGGACGTGCAGACGGGCGGCTCGCCCGGCTTCTCGTGCTCGCGCAGAAAGCGGACCATGGCCCGGCAGGAGCCGCAGAACAGCCAGCCGGGGAAGCGCACATAGGGCACGCCGGGGCGATCGACCTTGTCGTAGCGGTCGTTGAGGGTGTGGGGCGCGGCGAAGAACCCCTTGACGCCGAGGCGGGTGGCGAGCCGGTCAGAGGAGACGGGGGTCTTGATGTCCGGCCACTTCTCGATACCGGCGGCGACGAACGACTCGCCCTGGACGTCGAGTACCGCACCCACGCCGAACGGCAGCACGGTCTGCGCCTGGCGGACCCGGAGTTTGCGCTTCACTTTCCTGCTCCCGTCACGGTGATCTGGCACTCGCGGTCCACGCTGCGCATCGAGTTGAGGGTCTCCCACAGGCCGTAGCGCTGCTCGAACACCTTGAGCAGGTTGTGCTGGCCCTTGCCTTGGCTGCGGTAGTAGAGGTCCTTGCCCTCGGCTGCGGCGGCGCCGGCCTGCCGATACCAGTCGTCCAGGAGGTAGCCGAGTTCGGCCCGTACATCGGCGCGTACGGTGTCGGCTCCCGCGGCTCCGTACTCGGCGGTCGCGGCACGCTCGGCCAGGGTGTCGGCGATCCGCCCCGCCTCCTCCTTGTGGTCGGTGATGCGTCCGGCCCGGTTCTCGGCGGCCAGGCCGAGCCGGTGGCGGACCAGGATGACCAGCACAGCGTGCAGGGCGCGGCGGCGGGCGGGCAGTGACCATGGAGTGACACTGGCGGGTTCGACGTAGCGGTAGAGCGCCCGGTGATAGTCCATGAAGGTCTCGTAGTGGGACCGGTCGCGCGGGCGTGTGGCGTTGAAATAGGTGACGACGAGTCCGGGCACCCGGTGACGGCCGACGCGGCTGGTGGCCTGGATGTACTCGGCGGTGGTCTTGGGCTGGCCCTGCATGAGCATGTACGCGAGCCGCTTCACGTCGACGCCGACGGAGAGCATGTTGGTGCACGGCAGGAACGACACCGACCGGGGGTCCGTCCAGGGCTGTTCGAGGCGGTCGAGGAGGATGGGCTGCTCGGCGCGCGGCAGGTTGCTGGTCAGCTCCTGTACGTCGCCGTCGCCGAGCGCGCGCACGCCGACGCCCTCGTCAAGTCCCCGGAGCTGGGCGGGGATGTCGTCACCGGCCGCGGTGACGGTACGGCCGAGCTCGCGCAGGCTGTGGTGGTAGGCGACCAGGGTCCAGTAGGCGTCGCGGTGTTCCTCGGGGAGCTGGTGAACGCCCTGGAGCATGGCCGCTGTGGTGGCGACGGCGCCGCGGCCCGCGGTGTGGCCCTGTGCCATGACACCGAGGTAGAGACGGCCGGGGCTGCCGGTGTCGGGGACGGCGAAGAAGCTGTCGCGGGCGTCGAGTCCGGACGGCGGAAAGAGCTGGACGTCCTGGTAGTGCAGGGCGCGGACCTGTTCGGCGGAACGCCGGATGGTGGCCGTGGCGGCGACGACCTTGGGCGGGCGGCCGTCGGGGTCGGTGCAGAGCTCCAGGACGGCCGCCTCGTAGAGGCCGACCGTGGTGCCGAGCGGTCCGGTGAGCAGGTGCAGCTCGTCCTGGATGATCAGGGACGGGGGCCGGCGGCCGGTGCCCGCGCCGAAGAGGCGGCCGGAGTCGGGCTCCCAGGCGAGCCGGGCGAACTTGTCGACGGTGCCGAGGACGAACGTGGGCGGATCCTCGTAGAGGTGCTGGTCGACGACGGCGACGGGCAGGACGTCGTGGAAGGCGCACTCGTCGCGGGTGCAGTGGAAGGCGAACTCGTCGGCCTCGGCGCGGACTCCGTAGTCGGAGCGGACGCTGGACCAGGTGGGTGGCAGGATGCGGGTGCCACACCATGGGCAGCGATCGAGGATGAAGACGTCCTCGGGGTGGCTGGCCGCTCGCTGCTCCTCGAAGGCGACTTTGGCCGCCTCGAACTTGTTCGGGGTGGTGGTGTCACCGACCCACAGGCCGATGGTGATGGGTTCACCACCGAGGCCGAGTCCGGGTTCGGTGCGGCGGAGGTGCTCCAGGGCGCAGATCGTGGTGGCGGCGCGCTGGAACTGCTGGGTGGTGAGCAGGCTGAGCGTGTAGCGGCTGATCACGGTGGTCCCGCCGCCCTCGCCGCGGATCCGGCGCAGGGCGATGGTGAAGGCCGCCAGGAGCAGATAGGCCTCGGTCTTGCCACCACCGGTGGGGAACCAGATCAGGTCGGTGGTGTCGCGGTCCTGGTGGCCGGGATCGGCGACGCCGTCGAGGGCGAGGAGGAAGAAGGCGAGCTGGAAGGGGCGCCAGGTGGCTCCGAGGTCGACGGGCGGGTCGAGGGCCACGGCATTGGAGCGGAGCCGTCTCTGCCCGGCCTGGTCGGGGGCGGAGTGCCGCATCTGCAGCAGCATGGCGCGCTGGGCGATGCGGAAGGCGTCGAGGAGTTCGGGGCGGTCGGGGTCGCACAAGGTGCGCACGCCGGCCTCGATGCGGGTGACGGCCTGGCGGACGCGGGCCAGGATCCGCTCGGCTGCTTCCTGTCCCCAATCCGGTACCTCGACCGAGCGCTGGCCCACGTACCAGGCGTGGTAGCTGGCGGCGAACTCGGCTAGCTCGTCCCGGAGTTGGTCCCTGCCGACGGCTGGGTCGGCCAGGTGGGAGATCGTGAGCGCGGGGGCGTCGAGCGGGCCGCCGGCCCGGACGGTGGGTACTTCGGCTCGGGGCAGAGCTTCACAGGTGAGGAGTTCGACACCACCATGTGCGCCGTGGTCCTCGCGGACGGCGCAGCCGTGACCGACCGCGTGGGTGACAACATGCCGGTATTGGAGGCGCAGTTCGCGTTCCTCGGGATCGCGGCTGGCGAGCCGCACACTGGGATACGGCAGCACGGCGCCGTCGGCGGGGCGGACGCTGAGCCGGCACTGGAACAGCATGTCGTCCCAGTCCGGCGCCTTGTCGTCGGCACCATCGTGATGCTTCTCGTTGACCAGGGCCACGGTGAGGAGGGTGCCCGCGCCGTAGGAGCGGCGGGTCAGCCGGATCTTGGCGCGGCCTTCGAAGACGGGCACCTCCTCCCGGTCGGGGCCGATCGTGTGGGCCTCGGGCGGGAGGGGGATGCGCTGCCAGCGTCGCCCGCGCCCGGGCTCGTTGCGCTGCGTCTCGTAGCGGGCGGCGGCACAGCTGACCTCGACGTTCACGGCATCGGTGTAGAAGCTGATGCCGAGGGACGCGGGCAGCCAGCTGTTGGTCTCGGGCACGGGATCGGTGGCCGGGTCCACGTCGGGGGCGTCCTGCTCGGCACCGGGCGCCTCGGGGTCGTCGGCGGCGCGATCGAGCAGGCGTCGGCGCTCGGCCTGTTGCGGGTAGAGCGTGCCCATCAGGTACTGCCGGTCCGGCGGCGCGTCGAGCACCTCGCCGTCACCGCCAACTGGGCCGACGAGCTGGCGGGTGAGGTAGTCGACCAGCTCTTGGCGCGGGTCCATGTGCGAGGTCCTTCGGATCAGAGTCGGAGGTCGGAAGGGGGGCGGCGGCAGGGGCTCCGTCGGAATCAGGTCATCGAGCGCGAGGCCGTCGCCGGCCAGCCCGTCCGGAAGGCTCTTTGATCCTGCGCGCTTCCTCCACTTCAGCGAAGGTGAGACCGCTGGCGTAGGCCACGTTGTCGACCGTCGTGGCGCGACCTTCAGCCGAGAGCTTGCGCTCGGCCTGGGCGACCTTCCTGACCTTTTCGCGGAGGTCCGAGGGAAGCCGGACCAGGGGGCCTTCGTCGGCGATGGCCCGGACGATGGCGTGCTGTATACACGAAGTCGCGTAGGTCGAGAACTTGTTGCCTCTGCCGGCGTCGAATCCGCGGACCGCACTCAGCAGTCCGATGCTTCCGTGCTGAACGAGGTCCTCAATGTCCAGTCCGCGTCCCCGGTGGCCCTGTGCGATCCGCCGCACGAGGTGCTGATTATGCAGAACAAGGCACTCGTAAGCGCGCCGTCGCTCGCTGTCGCGAGGCAGCGCCGAGATCTCGCTCTCCGGAACAGCGCGCGCGAGGGGGCCGGTACCGCCACGGAGCAGAAGGGCGAGCCCGACTTCCTCGTCCGCCTTCAGCACCACTGTGGCCGCGTCCTGGCGCCACCGGTCTTCCTCCAGTACAGCTCGCGCGGCGCGAACGGCGTCGGCGAGTCCGACTTCCTCGGCAGAAGAAGCAACCAGGGCATTCGTCCGGCCGATCGGCGGCCTCACCGGTGCGGCCCGGAACGTCGGCGCCAGTGCGGGCGCGCCGGAGCGGACATCACGACGCTCCGCAGGTTCGACTTGCACGCGGAGCGTTCCAGGTCGAGTGATCGGGAAGTCGGCGGTCAGCTCGCGCGCTTCGTCTGGGCTCAGTCCGTGGAGTCGTGCCACCCCATCGTGGGCGAGCCTGCTGACGGTGCCGTTGGCGTCGGTGTAGCGGGCCAGCATGCGCCGGGCCTGGGCCAGGCGTCTGGCCGCCTCGGTTGCGACGAGCCCTGGTTCAGCGGAGAGGGTCGGTGGGGCAGACACCTTTGCCGCCGGAGGCGCAGTCGGCACCTCAAAATCGACGACAGGCGCGGTCCCACTCGCGGACTTCACGTGAACGCCTGCGGCGGCCAGCTCACCACGAAGTCTTCGCCGCTGGTCATCGGTCCTCAACCCGAGCCGGTCCGCCTCCAGCGCGAAGGCCCGTTGGCTGACCGCGCCCGCACGAGACGCGCAGCCCTTCAGCCTCTCAATTACCGACGGCAACTCCGCCTCGATCGTGCGCCGTCTGGCCTCAGCCGTCGGCTCCCCACCCATAGTGCCCCCCACTTGAGCGTTAGAGCGCCCGGACCTCCGGCGAGGGGTCGGCCGAGCACAACTAGCACTCTAGACCCGACATGTTTACAACGTCAACGCATTATCTGGATTTGTTTACACGTAGGAGAGGTCGTTTGACGGCGTCAACAGGTAAGGTGTGATCGTCGGTGCAGGTCTCGCGACTCCCGGAAGGTCATCCGTGTCCCAGCCCGAACTCCTCCCCGGCACTCCTGAGTTCCGCATCAAGCTCCCCAAGGGCGGTGAGGCGCGCGGGCATCTGCTGGCCGAGTTCGGCGGCAACGGCACCCACAAGTTCCTGCTGCGGGAGGGTTCCCTGGTGGCCGCCGAGGCCTGGCCCGGGCTCGGCGACCACGCCCGCCGCAACCGCGCGGACCTGCGCGCGAACGGCGGCCTCGTCGACGCGACGACCGACCCCGGCCTGCCGAAGGACCAGCAACGGTGGAGGGCGGCCCGGGACATCGAGTGCAACTCCTCCTCGGCCGCCGCCGCGCTCGTGTACGGCTACGACGCCTCCGGCCCGGAGTCCTGGCGCACCGCGGAGGGCCATCCGCTCGCCGACTATCTCTCCACCGGCTGGCGTGCCCCGCGCAAGGCATGGCTGGTGCGCGGCTCCAACGTCTCCGGGCACAACCTGGTGCGGCAGTTGTGGCTGGCGGAGGGCTTCGTCTCGCTCGCGGGGGCGCATCTGCCGCCCATGGAGGAGACCGACCCGACCAAGAGCGCGCTGCGCCGCTTCGTCGAGGACGGATACGAGGGGGCGGCCTCGTACAACCAGAAGCGGGGCCTGGTCGACGAGTTGCACGCCTTTCTGACGCAGATGCGCGTCGGTGACGTCGTGGCGACCATCAGCGACGGTCAGCTGCACATCGGGCACATCACCGGGGAGGCCGTACAGACCGCGTCGCCGGACGGGCTGTCGAATCTGCGGCGGACGACCGCCTGGCGGTCGGGCAGCCACCCATACGAGGAACTGCCGGAGGAGCTGCAACAGAAGCTGTCCGTCCAGCATGACGTGGTCGATCTGACCGCCGTTCTGGACGCGCTGGACGAGCTCATGGGGCTGACGGACCACACGGCCCCCGTGGCGAGCGGGGAACTGGCCTTGCCGGACATCACCGACGCCCTGGCCGCCGAACTCCTCGTCCACGACCGTGCGTGGCTGGAGGAAATGCGGGAACTGCTCATCGACGAGCGGCAGTTGGTTCTGTACGGCCCGCCGGGCACCGGAAAGACGTACCTGGCGATGAAGCTGGCCGAGTACCTCGGCGGCGGCCCGGAACGAGTCAAGATCGTGCAGTTCCATCCCTCGTACGCCTATGAGGACTTCTTCGAGGGGTTCCGGCCCGTGGAGGACCCCGAGACGCGGGAGGTGGCCTTCCGGCTGACGGCCGGCCCGCTGCGGGAGCTCGCCGATCTCGCCTCTCGCGACGGCAACCGGCACATCCCGCACTTCCTGATCATCGACGAGATCAACCGCGCCAATCTGGCGAAGGTCTTCGGCGAGCTGTACTTCCTCCTGGAGTACCGGACGAAGTCGGTCCGGCTCACCTACTCGGGGGACGACTTCGCGCTGCCGCCCAACCTCTTCGTGATCGGCACGATGAACACCGCCGACCGGTCGATCGCCCTCGTGGACGCGGCGATGCGGCGCCGCTTCGCGTTCGTGGAGCTGTCCCCGCGCACCGAACCGACCGCCGGGCTGCTCGCCCGCTGGCTGAAGCGCGAGGGCAAGGACCTGGAGCCCGCCCGCCTGCTCGACGCCCTCAACGCCCGTATCGACGACGCCGACTTCGCCATCGGACCGTCGTACCTGATGAAGCCGGGCGTGTATCGCGACGGCGGCCTCGAACGGACGTGGCGCACGAAGATCCTGCCGCTGCTGGAGGAGCACCACTACGGCGAGGGCCTCGACGTCGGCGCCCGCTTCGGCCTCGACGCACTGCGCGAGCAGCGCCCGTGACACTGCCCATGCCCGAGGTGTCCCTGCGCGAGTACGGACCCGCCGTCTCCGTCGCGCTGGACACCGAGGCCGGGCGCGCCCTGGCCGCCTCCGGGATCCTGCAGAGCGCGACCCCCGATCCCGGCCGTGGCGGCCACTGGCTGCTGCGGGCGGGCAGCCGCGTCGGCGCCGTGCGCACGGCCGGCGGTCAGGTCGTACGGATCATGCCCAAGACCCCGGTGAGCCGGTTGTTCTTCCTCCTCGGGTTCAGCCTCGACCCGGCCCGCGCCTGGCGCGACAGCGGCGAGGGCACCGTGGACACTGGTGCCTACGACGATGTCGTGCCCGCCCTCGCTCATGCCGTGGAGCGGCAGATCGACGGGGCCCTGCGACAGGGGGTCCTCCAGGGGTACCGGGAGGTCGAGGAGACCGCGCTGGTCGTACGCGGAAGGCTGCGTGAGGCCGAGCAGATCCGGCGGCACTTCGGCCGTACGCCGCCCGTGGAGATCGCCTACGACGCGTACACCGCCGACACCGCCGAGAACCGCATCCTGCGCGCCGCCACCGAGCGGTTGCTGCGGCTGCCGGGTGTTCCCGGTCCCGTCCGGCGGCGCCTCGCTCATCAGCAGGTACGACTGGCCTACGCGCTGCCGTTGATACGGGGGCAGGCGCTGCCGCGGTGGCAGCCGTCCCGGCTCAACTCCCGCTACCAGCCCGCGCTTCGGCTCGCGGAAGCCGTGCTGCGCGGCACTTCGCCGGAGCACCGGCCGGCCGGTGCCGACCCGCTCGCCGTGGACGGCTTCCTGCTCGACATGAACAAGTTGTTCGAGGACTTCGTGACCGTAGGCCTGCGCGAGGCGCTCAGGGAGCATGGTCTGACCGCGCGTCTCCAGGACCCCCATCACCTCGACCTCGCGGGTCGGGTGGGTATGCGTCCCGACCTCGTCGTCCGCACCGGTGACGGCCGTACCCCGCTGGCCGTCGTCGACGCCAAGTACAAGGTGGAGAAGGCCGACGGGCTCCTCAACGCGGACCTGTACCAGGCGCTCGCGTACGCCACGGTGCTCGGTCTGCGCGAGGCGCATCTGGTGTACGCGGCCGGGCGGCAGCCCCTGCGCTACCACGAGGTGCGCGGAACGGCCGTGCGGCTTTATCAGCACAGCCTCGATCTCTCCCGCGAGCCAGACCAACTCCTCACCGCTTTCCGGGAGATCGCCGCACACCTGGCGTCCGGAAGAAGGGAAGTGACCTGATGCCTCGGCTCGCCTTCGCCCAGAGTTTCTGGGACGGCTACGACGCCCTGGAGAAGCCGGTACGGACCGGAGTGCGCAAGGCCATGGCGAAGTTCCAGGCCATGAGCGCGGCCGAACTCAACGCGGACAAGGGGCTGCATCTGGAGTCCGTCCAGAACGCCCGTGACCCGCGGATGCGGACCATCCGCATCACCGACTTCTGGCGTGGTGTCGTCCTCGCCCCCGACGACGGCAGTGACATGTTCCTCCTGGTCAATGTCCTGCCGCACGACGACGCCTACACGTGGGCGGCGAAGCGCCTGTACAGCGCGAACTCCGCGACGCGCGCCCTGGAAGTGCGCAACGCCGTCGCCCTGGACGAGCTGACACCGCTGTACGAGACGGCCGCGCGCACGGCTCCCCGGCTGCTGTTCGCGGACGTCTCCGACGGCACGCTGCGCGATCTCGGCATCGACGACCAAGTCCTGCGCGCCGCACGCTCGTTGGTGGACAAGGCCCAACTGGAAGCCTTCGCCACGCTGTTGCCGGAGGACCAGCTGGAGGTGCTCCAGTACCTCGCCGAGGGCTTCAGCCCGGAGGAGGTCTACCGGGACGTCGTGGCCGTGCGTCGCCCCGCCGACGCGCCCGCCGAACCGGTCGAGGACCTGGCCACGGTGATCACCAACACGTCCGCCCGCATCCGACTGGTCACCGGGCCGCGGGAGTTGGAGGAGATGCTAGCGAAGCCGTTCGCGGCCTGGCGCGTCTTCCTGCACCCCTCCCAGCGGCGCGTCGCCTACCGCACGTCGTACGGCGGCCCCATCCAGGTCACCGGGGGCCCCGGCACGGGCAAGACGGTGGCCGCGCTGCACCGGGTCAAGCATCTGCTCGGCCGCTCCGAGGACGGCCGCATCCTGCTCACCACGTACACGAACGCGCTCGCCGCCGGACTGCGCGAGATGCTCGGCCTGCTCCTCGACGAGGACGAGAAGCTGCTGGCACGGGTTGATGTGACGACGGTCGACGCCTGTGCCAACGGCGTTGTGCGCACCCACTCAGCGACCGCGCCGAAGCCGATCGGGGACCGGGAGCAGCGGCAATTGTGGGAGAAGGTGGTCAAGCAGCTGGACCTGCCCTTCACCGCCCGGTTCCTGGCCCAGGAGTACCGGCACGTCGTCCTCGGCCAGAACCTCCGCGATGTCGACGGCTACCTCGGCGCGAGCCGCCGCGGCCGCGGCACCGGTCTCGGCGCCGCGCGCCGCCGGGAGGTGTGGAGGGGCGTGGAACGGTTCGAGCAGTTCCTGCGCGACCGCGGCGAGACCACGCACCTGGGCATCTGCGCCCGTGCGGCGGAACTCCTCGCCGACGGGCCGGCGCCGTACGCCCATGTCGTCGTGGACGAGGCACAGGACCTGCACCCCGCGCAGTGGCGGGTGCTGCGTGCCGCCGTCTCCCCCGGCGCCGACGACCTGTTCATCACCGGTGACCCGCATCAGCGGATCTACGACTCCCGGGTGTCGCTGGGCTCGTTGGGCATCACCACGGCCGGTCGCAGTTTCCGGCTGCGCGTCAACTACCGCTCCACGGAAGAGATCCTGGCCTGGTCGGCCCGCCTCCTCGCGCCCGTCACCGTCGACGCGCTCGAAGGTGAGGGGACGGACTCGCTGGCCGGGTACCGCTCGCTGCTCCACGGCGGCCGCCCTCGGGTGCGGGGGTACGCCACCCGGCAGGAGGAGACGGAGGCGCTGGTGGAGCGAGTGCGTGCCCTGGTCGCCGAGGGCTTCGCGCCGCACGAGATCGGTGTGTGCGCGCGTTTCAACCTCGCCCTGGACGCGGCCGAGGAGAAGCTGAAGGCCGCGGGGATTCCGGTGCTGCGGGTCAAAGGGCAGGTCACGCAGGGGTCCGAGGGCGTGCGGCTGGCGACGATGCACGCGATGAAGGGACTGGAGTTCCGGGCGGTGTCAGTGCTCGGTGTCGCCGAGGGCACCGTTCCGTTCACCCGTGAGATCACCCCGCGTGAGGCGGACCCGCTGCAACATGACGCCGATCTGCTCCGTGAGCGCTGTCTGCTCTTCGTCGCCTGCACACGCGCGCGCGAAACCCTGAAGGTGTCGTGGAGCGGGACCGCGAGCCCCTTTCTCCCGCCCGTCGACTGACCGGCGGACCGGCTCATTCCTCCGGCGCCAGGGCGCCCGTGGCCAGACCGTCACGGGCGACCTCGGCGAGCTGTCGGCTCAGCTCGTCGACCTTGCGCATCCCCTCCTCGAACGCGGACACGGCACGGAAGGCAGCGCCGTACCGACGCTGCTCGTCGATGCCCATACGGGGGATGCGTGAGCCCTTGCCATCGAAGCGGTAGGTCCCGCTCGCGCTCGTGGACCTGCGGGCATTGGACGAGCTGCGCAGGAATCCTTGCAGATAGTCCGTGTCGAGCTGCTCGCTGGCCGAGACGGGCTCCGGACCCTCGTAGGCCACAAGCCCGGCGCGGGCCAGATCCGCGACGCTGGTGGTGGCGCCGTCCAGCGAGCCCGGCCCGCCGCCCGCCGCGAGTTCGGGCAGAAGGGCGGCGAGTTGACGGATCTGGTCCTCCAAATCCTTGCGCAGGGCGACGTATTCAGCGGGATAGTCTCGGTGACGGGAACGGAGATGACTCCCGGGCGTCAGGTCGACCGTGTCGTCGAGGAGTTCGATCAGCGGCACGTCGGCAACCTGGTCGGGGCGTGGTTCCAGATCCCCGTCGGGTGGGTTCTCCGTCAGGTCGACCATCCTCACGGTGTGGTGCGTGTCCACCCCTTCCGTGTTCTCGGGGCGCTGGAGACACCACAGGTGCACCGGCAGGGCGTGCGAGGTCGCTGTCCCCGGCGGCAGGGCGATCACTTGACGCACGATGCCCCGGCGGACGAGTTCCGACCGGATGCGGCGACCGGCCTTGCGGTAGGCGACCGAGGCCGGCATGACCATGAGGACGTGGCCGCCGGGTGCGGTGTGGGCGTAGGCGTGCTGGAGCCAGGCCAGCTCCCCCTCGGCTTTGGACGGGGTGCCGAGGTCCCAGCGGGAGTCGAGCAGCAACTCCTCCCGCCCCCACTCGGTCACACCGGCCGGAGGGTCACAGACGACCAGATCCGCCTTCAGGTCCGGCCATACGTCCGCACGCAATGAATCACCTGCCACGATGAGCACGTCGGAGCGGCCCAGGAGGTCGGCGCGGAGCTGTGCGAAGCGAGCGCTGTCGTCATCCACTTCCTGGCCGCAGCAGCGCGTCCCGGCGTCGGAGGCTACGGACAGCAGGAGCACCCCGATTCCGCAGGCGGGGTCGAAGACCGTGGCGCCGGCCGGCAGTTCGGGGGCGAAGTGGCGGACGGCACGCACCACGCGCTCAGGGGTCACCTGGTCGGAGCCGGCCCGCCGAGCGGAATCCATAAACCGGTCAGTAAGTCCGTTTACAAGGTCGACGGACGATACGGTTCGGGCGAGCGCCTGCACCCGGGTAGCGACGTCGTCTGGCAGCCCTGGTGCTTTCTGCCCGACCAGGGCCGCGGCGACCTGCGCCAGGCCCGAGACCATCTGTTCCCCGTACGCGGCCCGCATGGCCTGCCACAACTCGACCTCGGGTGACACCTCCTGGCCCTTGCGCTGCCGGTCCAGCCATTCCTGGACCTCGGCGAGCGCGTAGAGCGGACTGTTCGCGGCGCCTCCGGCCGGCGCGGGGAAGTCGTCGTAGCGCCGACGCCAGTTGGAGACAGCGGCCCGGGTGACTCCGGCCAGCCGGGCGATCTCGGCGCCGGTGACCAGTGGGCCGGCCGATGGAACGGCGTTGTCCGTCATACCTCCAGCGTACACGGATCGACACCTGCATTCCAGAGTCTACTGCGTTGACAACGTACACAGATGGGCGCTTCTCTACTGCGTGTACTCGATTCCCTCCTGGCGCACGGAGCCACGCCATGCCCTCGCACACCGAAGTACGCACCGTTTACCGGCTGTCTGGCGTGGCCCCCACCACCGAAGCCATGCTGGACGCCCTTGACGCCGAACTTCTGGACAGCCTCGGTGCAGATCCCCATTTACCGGAGGCACTCGGGGTCCCGGCCGTGTACATCACCTGTGGGTTGGAACGCGCCGAGGCCCCGTGGTGCGAGCCCATGTCACGCACCACGGGCATCACGGTCAACGAGAGCGTCCGCCGCACCGCCGCCGTACTGCTGCTCGCAGTCGATGGCGTGGTGTACGCCATCGGCTGTGACCAGGGGTACCGGTTGATCCCCGAACACCTCAAGGACAAGCGTTTCGGTCTCTCGTTTGCCATCCGGCAGATGGACCCGAACTTGATCCGCGGAGCCGTGTCGAGATCTCTCGGGCAAGCACGCACGGACATCTCCCTGGTTCCGGGCGGCGCCTCGGTCCCGTTGCTGGGTATCCGCGACCACTCGCGCATCGTGCGCAGCCTGGGCGGATACCTCGACAACCTGCCGCTCACCCGGTCGCGGTACAGCCTCGGCAAGGCCGTGAGCGCCCAGGGCGGTTGCGGGCTGCGGATCGCCCTCGGAATCGAACCCGAGGCCCTGCTCTCCGACCTGCGGACCATCGCCAGGATCTGCCGCGAGGACATCCCGCACCCGGAGTTGGAGTTCGTCGACCACATCGTCCCGGTGAGCGACCCGACGACCCTCGACACCCTCCGCGAAACCCTGGACGACCGTCTCGGCCGACCCGACGAGAGAGGCTTCTCCGTCTGTGTCCCCTCCGAACATCACACGGCATACGCGGAGGCCACCACGTACATGACCCAGATCAACAGCGACAACGGAGCCCTGCTCTCGGACGACTTCGACCTCGGATACGTGCTCACCCGGGCCCGGCTCGCACCGCCCGGCCGGCGCCTCAAGGCACTGCGCGAAGGGACGGTGACCCTGGCCAGGGGCCGCCGGAGGGGGATCGGCGACACGCTCGCCGTCACCAGCGCGCTGACCTGGCTGGAGACCAGTGTGTCCCTCGGCTCCAGACGGTTCTTCCTGATGGACGGCGAGTGGTACGAGGCCGGGGCCGCCTACGTCGAAGAGTGCCGGGCCACGGTGCGGGAGCTGTTCTCTCCTTTGCCTTCCGTCTCCCTCCCCTCCTGGGAGGACGGCGAGTCGGAGAACTCCTACAACAACAGAGTGGCTGACGAGTACAACAGCGAGGTGGCTGACGGTCAGCCCCGCTGGCTCTGCCTCGACACCAAGAACGTCGCCAACCCTCTCCGGCCCAGGGACCAGGTCGAGATCTGCGACCTGCTCACGCCGGACGACACCCTGGTCCTCGTCAAGCGGGCAGGTGGTTCCGGTCCGCTGAGCCACCTGTTCAGCCAGGCCAGGGTCGCGGTGGAACTGCTCCAGGAGTCCGCCCGGGTCCGCAGCGAGTTCACCGCCAAGGTGGCCCGGCTGAGTCGAGGCGCACGCCGGCTTCCTGATGACTACACGCCCAAGCGAATCGTCCTTGCGATGCTCCTGAAGAACCGCACGAGCCTGACCCCTGCCTCCGTCTTCGGCTTCTCCCAGATCACCATCGCGCAGACCGCGAAGGAGTTGGCGGCACGAGGGGTGACTGTCGAGGTCATCGGCATCGCTGAAAGCGGCATCGACGCACTTACATAGCCTCGGTGCGAGGCGGAGACCAGTGCAGCGGTATGACGGTTGCCGTCACCTGTTGCCGGCTGCCGTGGAATACCGCCGGAAGTGCTGGTTCTCCGGCGGTCTGGCCAGTTCCACACCGCGAACCCTCCCAGCGCGCCAGGTCACAGGCCGACCCGTTGTCTTCCGTGACATGACATCTGACAGGCCCGTGCCCTCGCACGACCGACCTTGCCCTGTTGAGCGGATAGCCGTCTGATACGTCCTTCTGCACCGGACAGCTGTCCGCTGGTGCCTTTCGGTCGCGCCCTCGACGCGACCGGCCCCACCCGTCGCCGCCCGCAGACCGGAAGCGCTGGACGACCTGGCACGGTGGCGATCCGCGCCCCCAACACCGTCGCCGCTGCCGCCTCATGGGCGTCGACTCTTCCTCGACGCAGCGGCATGTGACATAGTACTGACGTGACCAAGCGACTGACCTGCGACGTCGTGGTAGTCGGAGCCGGGATGGCGGGTGCGGCCTGTGCGCTGTACGCCGCTCGTGCCGGCCTGGACGTCACCGTGGTGGACCGCGGCCCGGTGGCCGGGGGCACGACCGGTGCGGGCGAGGGCAATCTGCTGGTCTCCGACAAGGAGCCGGGTCCCGAGCTCGAACTCGCCCTGCTGTCGCAGCGGTTGTGGGCCGAGTTGGCCGCCGAGCCGGGGCTGGGGGCCGCTTTCGAGTACGAACCCAAGGGCGGTGTCGTCGTCGCGTCCACGCCCGAGGGACTCACCGCCCTGGAGGGGTTCGCCGCCGGGCAACGGGCCGCCGGGGTCGAGGCGGTGAGCGTCGCCCCCGACCAACTCCGTGAGCTGGAACCGTACTTGACGCCGGACACGGCGGGTGGCGTGCTCTACCCCCAGGACGCCCAGGTGATGCCGACGCTGGCCGCCGCGCATCTCCTACGGGCTTCGCGCGCACGCCTGTTGACCGGCTGGAACGTGATCGACGTACCGCGCGGCGCCGACGGTGCCGTACGCGGGGTGCGCACCGACCGGGGCGAGATCCACGCGCCGACGGTCGTGAACGCGGCCGGCACCTGGGGTGGTGAGCTCGCCGCGCTAGTCGGCGTGCACCTGCCCGTCCTCCCCCGGCGCGGCTTCGTCCTGGTCACCGAGCCGCTCCCGCGCCGGGTCCGGCACAAGGTGTACGCCGCCGACTATGTGGCCGACGTGGCCAGCGACTCGGCGGCACTACAGACCTCGCCAGTGGTGGAGGGCACGGCCGCCGGGCCGGTCCTGATCGGCGCGAGCCGGGAGCGGATCGGCTTCGACCGCTCCTTCTCGCTGCCCGCCGTACGGGCGTTGGCGGCGGGCGCGACCCGGCTGTTCCCGTTCCTGGCGGACGTCCGGGCGATGCGCACGTACCTCGGCTTCCGCCCCTACATGCCCGACCACCTCCCCGCGATCGGCCCCGATCCACGCGTCCCCGGCCTCGTCCACGCCTGTGGGCACGAGGGCGCCGGCATCGGACTCGGCACCGGCACCGGGCAGTTGATCGCCCAAGTGCTGAGCGGCAAGGTGCCCGAGCTGGATCTGACGCCGTTCCGTCCCGACCGCTTCGCCCCCGCCGAGGAGGACGCGTGAACCCCATGGAGCTGGCCCAGGCCCGTCCCGGGCCCGCGTTCACCGTCACCCTCGACGGGCGCGAGATCGAGGCGCTGCCCGGCCAGACCGTCGCCGCCGCGCTCTGGACGGCCGGGATCACCTCCTGGCGGAGCACCCGCGGCGAGGGCCGTCCGCGGGGCGTCCTCTGCGGCATCGGCGTCTGCTACGACTGCCTGGTCACCGTCAACGACCGCCCCAACCAGCGAGCTTGCCTCGTACCGCTGAAGCCGGGCGACGCGATCCGCACGCAGGAGGGGACAGGTCATGACGGCTGAACGGCCGCATCTGGCGGTGATCGGTGCCGGTCCCGCGGGGCTGGCTGCCACGCTCGCCGCCGCCCGGCACGGCGTACGGGTCACCCTCGTCGACTCGGCGCCCGAGGCGGGCGGCCAGTACTACCGGCAGCCCGCGCGCGCCCTCGGCGCACGACGACCCGAGGCCCTGCATCACGAGTGGCGAACGTGGGAGCGGCTACGGGACGGGCTGCGGTCCCTTCAACAGCAGGGCTCTGTCACGCAGTTGACCGACCATCACGTCTGGCTCGTCGAGCGGCGCCCCGGCGGCTTCACCGTGCACGCGCTGCTCGGCCCGGAGCAGACCGAACCGGCCGAGGTGCGCGCCGACGCCGTCCTGCTGGCCACCGGTGGCTACGAGAAGGTGCTGCCCTTCCCCGGCTGGACCCTCCCCGGTGTCGTCACCGCGGGCGGCGCGCAGGCCATGCTCAAGGGCGCTCTCTCGGTGAGCGGGCGCACCGCCGTCGTCGCCGGGACCGGGCCGCTGCTCCTGCCCGTCGCCACCGGCCTCGCGGCGGCGGGCGTCCGGGTGGCGGCGCTGGTGGAGTCCGCCGACCCCCGGGACTTCCTACGACGGTCACGCGCGCTGTCCGCCCACCCCGCCAAGCTCGCCGAAGGCACCCGGTACGCGGCCCAGTTGGCCCGGCACCGGGTGCGCACCCTGGTCCACCACACCGTCGTCGAGGCACACGGCACCGACCGGCTGGAGGCCGTGACCGTCGCCGCGCTCGACCGCTCCGGACGCGTCCGGCCCGGCACCGGGCGCCGTATCGCCTGCGACACCCTGGCCGTCGGCCACGGCATGCTGCCGCACACCGATCTCGCCCAGGGGCTGGGCTGCCGGATCGACGGGGTCGCGGTGCACGTGGACGACGAGCAGCGCACCGATGTGCCGGGCGTGTGGGCGGCGGGCGAGGCCACCGGCATCGGCGGCGCGGCCCTCTCGCTCGCCGAGGGGCACATCGCGGGGCGGTCGATCGCCGCACGCCTGAAGGGAGTTGAGCCGGACCCGCACGACTGGGCGGGGGCGGCACGGGCCCGTACGGCGCTCCGGAGGTTCTTCGCCACGCTCGACGAGGTCTACGCCCCGCCCGCGCACTGGGCCGAGCGGATCACCGACGACACGGTGGTGTGCCGCTGCGAGGAGGTCACCGGCGGTGCGATCCGGGAGGCCGTGACCGGGCTGGGCGCCGGGGACGAGCGGACCGTGAAGTTGCTGACGCGGGCCGGGATGGGCTGGTGCCAGGGGCGGATGTGCGGTTCCGCGGTGGCCGGGCTCGCCGGCTGCCCCGAGACGGCCGCGCGCCGGCCGTTCGCCCGCCCGGTACCGCTGGGCGTGCTCGCCCGGGCCGGGGAAGCCCTCGCTCCAGAGGTCCCGGCTCCAGGGGCCCCGGCTCCGGAAAAGCCGCCTCCGGCGGCCCAGGTGCCCGAGACCGAGGCCTAGCCCTACGCCATCAGTGCCATGTCACACACCCATCACCTCACCATCGCAGAAGGGCTCCCGATGACCACCACCCCGCAGACCCGCCCTTGGCGCGGCATCCTCGTCGCCACCGCGCTCCCGCTCCGCGGCGACGACCTCTCCGTCGACCACGACAAGTACGCCGAGCACTGCGCCTGGCTGGTCGAGAAGGGCTGCGACGGCGTCGTGCCGAACGGCTCGCTCGGCGAGTACCAGGTGCTCACGCCCGAGGAGCGCGCCAAGGTCGTCGAGACGGCCGTGGCCGCGATCGGCGGGGAGCGGGTGATGCCGGGGGTCGCCGCCTACGGCTCGGCCGAGTCCCGCCGCTGGGCCGAGCAGGCACGTGACGCCGGATGCGCCGCGGTGATGCTGCTGCCGCCCAACGCGTACCGCGCCGACGAGCGTTCGGTGCTGGCGCATTACGCCGAGGTCGCGAAGGCGGGCGTGCCGGTGGTGGCGTACAACAACCCCATCGACACCAAGGTCGACCTCGTGCCGGAGCTGCTGGCGAAACTGCACGGCGAGGGACACATCCACGCCGTCAAGGAGTTCTCCGGCGATGTGCGGCGCGCCTACCAGCTCGCCGAACTCGCCCCGGAACTCGACCTGTTGATCGGCGCCGACGACGTCCTGCTGGAGCTGGCGGTCGCCGGGGCGGTGGGCTGGGTGGCCGGCTACCCGAACGCGCTGCCGCTCGCGTCCGTCGAGCTGTACCGGGCGGCCGTCGCCGGGGACCTCGGCACCGCCAGGAAGCTCTATGAGCAGCTGCACCCGCTGCTGCGCTGGGATTCCAAGGTCGAGTTCGTGCAGGCCATCAAACTGTCCATGGACGTCGTCGGCCGGCACGGCGGCGCCTGCCGGCCGCCGCGGGTGCCGCTGCTGCCCGAGCAGGAGGCCGTCGTGCGGGCCGCCACGGAGAAGGCCGTCGCCGCCGGACTCGCGTGACCCCCCGCCCCCGCAGCTCGCGAAGGAGACCGCATCATGCGCAACAAACTCGTCCTGCACGCCGTCGACTCGCACACCGAGGGCATGCCCACCCGGGTGATCACCGGCGGCATCGGCACGATCCCGGGCGCCACGATGAACGAGCGGCGGCTGTACTTCCGTGAACACCGCGACGACATCAAGCAGTTGCTGATGAACGAGCCGCGCGGGCACTCCGCGATGAGCGGCGCGATCCTCCAGCCGCCGACCCGCCCCGACTGCGACTGGGGCGTGGTCTACATCGAGGTCTCCGGGTACCTCCCGATGTGCGGGCACGGCACGATCGGCGTGGCGACCGTCCTCGTGGAGACCGGCATGGTCGAGGTCGTCGAGCCCGTCACCACCATCCGCCTCGACACCCCGGCGGGCCTGGTCGTCGCCGAGGTCGAGGTGGTGGACGGCGCCGCGAAGGCGGTCACGCTCCAGAACGTGCCGTCGTACTCCGTGGCCCTCGACCGCAAGATCACGCTCGCCGACGGGCGGACGGTGACCTACGACATGGCGTACGGCGGCAACTTCTACGCCATCCTGCCGCTGGAGCAGTTCGGCCTGCCCTTCGACCGTGCCCGCAAGGACGACATCCTCGCCGCCGGGCTGTCGCTGATGGCGGCGGTCAACGCCGAGGAGGAGCCGGTCCACCCCGAGGATCCGTCCATCCGCGGCTGTCACCACGTCCATCTGATCGCTCCCGGCGCCACCGCCCGGCACTCCCGGCACGCCATGGCCATCCACCCCGGCTGGTTCGACCGCTCCCCCTGCGGCACCGGCACCAGCGCCCGCATGGCCCAGCTGCACGCGCGCGGCGAACTCCCCCTGCACACCGAGTTCGTGAACGAGTCCTTCATCGGCACCCGGTTCACCGGCCGCCTCCTCGGCACCACGGAGGTCGCAGGACGCCCGGCCGTTCTGCCCAGCTTCACCGGCCGCGCCTGGATCACCGGCACCGCGCAGTACCTGCTCGACCCGTCCGACCCGTTCCCGGCCGGATTCGTCCTGTAGACCGCGGGGCCGGCGCCGCCGTGTCCCGCAGGGATACTGGTGGTGCGTGACATTGCACATCCGAGGTGCGTGACGCCCGCACGAGGAGAATTCCACACCATGGCCGCCACCCAGCCCAGCAGCCCGCCCGCCGCGTCCGCCGCTCCCGCGACGCCCGCCCTGCCCACGCTCGGCGGCAAGAAGAGCAGCTACCGCGAGCGGGTCGCCGACGCGCTGCGGGCCGCGCTGATCGCCGGTGAGCTGCTGCCCGGCGCGGTGTACTCCGCGCCGGCCCTCGCCGCCCGTTTCGGCGTCTCGGCGACCCCGGTGCGCGAGGCCATGCTGGACCTCGTCAAGGAGGGCCTGGTCGACACCGTGCCCAACAAGGGGTTCCGGGTCAGCGAGGTCTCCGACCGGCAGCTCGACGAGTACACGCACGTCCGGCGGCTCATCGAGATCCCGACCGTGGTGGGCCTGGCCGGGACCGCCGCCCCGGTCCAGCTGGAGGCGTTGCGTCCGGCGGCCCGCGAGATCGTGCAGGCCGCCGCGGCCGGTGACCTCGTCGCCTACGTCGAGGCCGACACCCGCTTCCACCTCGGCCTGCTCGCCCTCGCGGGCAACGCCCACCTCGTCGAGGTCGTCCGCGACCTGCGCGCCCGCTCCCGTCTGTACGGCCTGACGGCCCTCGTCGAGGCGGGTCGTCTGCTGGCCTCCGCCGAGGAGCACCTCGAACTCCTCGACGCGCTGACCGCCCGCGACGAGCGGGCGGTGCACGAGGTCATGACCCGCCACCTCGGCCACGTCCGCGGTCTGTGGGCGGCGCGGCAGGACGGTGGCCGCGACGGGAGATGACGGGTCAGGAGGGGGCGCCCCGATCGGGCACCCGGCCCGCGCGCGGCCCGTGGCCGTGGAGCACCCCCTCGTGAACCGTCGGACTCAGCGCACGGACGCCTTGTCCCGCTTCGCCTCTTCCTCCTCCGCCGGCTCCGCCGCCGCACGCGCCGGCAGCTTCGCGCCCTCGATGTCGACGTCCGGCGTGACACGGTCCAGCCAACCCGGCAGTCCCCAGGCGCGGCGGCCGAGCAGCGCCATGGCCGCGGGCACGAGGGTCATGCGGACGACGAACGCATCCACCAGCACACCGAACGCCAGGGCGAATCCGATGGACTTGATGATCGGGTCGGTGTTGAAGACGAACCCTCCGAAGACCGCGACCATGATGAGCGCGGCGGCGCTGACGACCCGCCCGCTGCGGGCCATGCCCTGGGTCACGGCCTCGGCGGCGTCGCCCGTGTGCTCGTAGTGCTCGCGCATCCGGCTGACGAGGAACACCTCGTAGTCCATGGCCAGTCCGAACAGGACACCGATGAGGAGCACCGGCAGGAAGCTGGTGACCGGCCCCGCGGAGGGGATGTCGAGCACACCGTTCAGATGGCCGTCCTGGAAGACCCAGACCGTGGCGCCCAGCGACGCGGCGACCGACAGCAGGAACCCGAGGGCGGCCTTCACCGGCACCAGCAGTGACCGGAAGGCGATGGCCAGCAGGATCAGCGCCAGGATCACGATGATGGCGATGAACAGCGGCAGTGCGTCGGACAGTTTGCCCGCCACGTCGATCGCGGCGGCCGTCTGCCCGGCGATGTAGAGGGTGCCGCCCGCCTTCTCGACGGTGCCGGCGTTCTCCCGCAGCCGGTGCACCAGGTCGGTGGTGGCCTGGGCGTCGGGCCCGGTCTTCGGGACCACGGCGATGACGGCGAGGGTGGAGTCGGCGTTGGTGACGGGCGGGGCCGCGACGGCCACACCCCGGTCGCCCGCGAGGTCCGCCCGCAGCCCGGTCACGGTGGCCGTACGGTCGCCGGCCGGGACCCCGTCGAGGTCGACGACGGCCGTCAGCGTGGCGTTGAAGCCGGGCCCGAAGCCGTCCGTCAGCAGGTCGTAGCTCTTGTGCTGGGTGCTGTCGACGGGCTGCGAGGCGTTGCTCGGCAGCCCGAGCCGCAGATCGCGGGCGGGCGCGGCGAGCGCGAGCAGGCCGATCACCCCGGCGAGCAGGACGAGCAGCGGCTTGCGGGTGACCGCGCGTCCCCAGGCCAGCCCCCAGGCGCCGGGCGCACGTTCGCGCCCCTTGGTGCGCCGGGCCCGCGGCCGCAGCCGCTCGCCGAGGAAGCCGAGGGCGGCGGGTACGAGGCTGACGGCGACCAGCACCGCGAGCGCGACGGTGGCCGCGGCGGACAGGCCCATCACGGTCAGGAACGGGATGCCGGTGACCGCGAGCGCGGCCAGCGCGATGATGACGGTCGCCCCGGCGAAGACGACCGCGCCACCGGCGGTGGCCACGGCCCGCGCGATGGAGTCCTCGACGTCCTGGTCGGGGTCGGCGAGCTGCTCGCGGTGGCGGGAGATGATGAACAGGGCGTAGTCGATGCCGACGGCCAGCCCGATCATCAGGGCGAGGACGGTGGCGGTGGACGTCATCTCGACGTACCGGGTCATGAACTCGACGCCCATGACGCCGATCGCCACCCCCACCAGGGCGGTGAGCAGCGGCAGCCCGGCCGCGATCAGGGAGCCGAGGACCAGGGCGAGGACGGCGAAGGCGGCGACCACGCCGACGATCTCGGCCGGTCCGCCGACCTCGGTCTTGTGCTCCATCGCGGAGCCGCCGAACTCGACCTCCAGACCTGCGTCGCGGGCCTGCGCCATCGCGTCCGACAGGGCGTCCTTGGCCTCCTGCGGCACGTCGCTGGCCTGCTGTCCGAAGCGGACGTCCGCGTAGCCGATCCGCTGGTCGGCGGAGACGGTCTTGACCTTGAACGGGTCGGAGACGTTCACGACACCAGGCACCCCGGCAGCCTTCTTCAGGCTCGCCTCCAGGGCCGCCGAGGTCTTCGGTCCGGTGAGCTTCGCGCCCTCGGGCGCCGCGTACACGACGCGCACGACGCCGCCCGCCGCCTGCGGGAACTTCTCCTTCAGCATCTCCTGCGCCTGCTGCGACTCGATGCCCGGCACCGAGAACTCGGTCGTCACCTTGCCGTGCAGGGTGATCCCGAGGCCGCCGACGACGGCGAGCAGCAGTACCCAGGCCGCAACGACCCGGCCGCGGCGGCGTATCGCCCAGCGCGCCCAGTTGTACAGGCGTGACGCCATGTTCGTTCTTCCCCTCGCTCGACTCATTACACCGTACGGCATTTTTACAGTCGGCTGTAAAATCGCCGTCAGTGGTAAAGTTCCGGCATGATGAGCGAGGGTCTGCGCGAACGTTCCAAGGCGCGGCGCAGAGAAGCGATCCTCCGGGCGGCGTACGAGCTCTTCGCCGACCAGGGCTTCGAGGCGACGACGATCGCCGACATCGCGGCGGCGGCGGAGGTCTCGCCGCGTACCGTCACGCTCTACTTCCCGTCGAAGCTGGAGCTCGCGACCTCCCACTTCGACGCGAAGGCCGACCGGTTGGCCACGGCGCTGCGGGAGCGCGAGAAGGGCTGGACGACGCTGGACGCGCTGGAGCAGTGGCTGCGGGCGGACCTCGCGGACTCCGACGATCTCGACGACCTCCACGACCGCATGCTCGACCTCAACCCGCAGCTCAGGGCCGTCACCAACGTCCGCCTCACGGAGGTCATCCAGGAGGGCGCCCGCATCCTCGCCGAGGAACGCGGCGACGCCCCGGACGACTTCGGGCCCCGGATGGCGGCGGCCGCCGCGGCGGCGGTCATCAGCGAGGTGTGCCATCACGCCCAGGAGGCGAACATCGACCGGGCGATCGCCTTCCTGCGCGCGGGACTAGCGACCCTCGACGGCGAGCCGGCCGGCTCCTGACGCGGGACCCGCGCTGCGGCAGCGGCGTCCGGAGCCGGCGGCGGCCCATGCGGCCGGAGCGGGTCAGTTCTCGGTCGTCAGCGTGACCTCCTGCTGCTGGGCCGCGTGGAAGCGGGGCAGCGGCAGGCCGCCCTGCGGGTGCAGTTCCATCACCGTGGCCTCGACGCGCGCCGCACCGGGCTCCAGCGTCCCGGTGTCGACCTTGCCGGTGTTCTCCCAGCGGTGTTCGGCGCCGTCACAGACGGCACGGGTACCGCCGATGCCGTGGCGGACGGACGGGGACTTCTGTCCGACGGAGGAACTCACGAAGGCCGGGCCCGTGTTGCCGAGACAGCGGTAGGTGCCGGACAGGGTGACGGTGCCGTCCTCGGCGAGGGTGCCGGTCGGGTCGACGGTCACGGTCTCGTAGGAGTCGGCGACGGCGACGGGTGCGGCGGCCAGGAGGAGCAGGCCGGCGACGGCGAGGGCGGGGCGTACGAGCACGGGGATCTCCCAGGTCAGTGGAGTACGAGCAGGGGCCTCCACTGGTACCGGTCGGGCGCCTCGACGGGCGTGATCGTCACTCCTTCGGTGGCGAGTCCGCGCCGGTCTTCCGGGATCGGTCCGGGTGTTGTCCGCGTGTTGTCACGGTTGGCGCCAGGCCGTTCCGATGAGTTCGCGACGGGAGCATGGTCTATCCATAGGACGCCCCGTACGGAGAAGCCGGACGGACCGTCCACCCGATGTGGAGGTGCGCCATGTGTTCACGCCGGCCTTCGTGCCCTGCCTCCGAGGCCAAGGGCTCGCACGTCGTGTCCGCCCACCCCGAGCAGGGGTGGAGCCTGCTGTGCGACGGCTCGATCGTGTTCGACGACAGCGGGGAACTGCTGCCGGACGGACAGGTCGTCGCGCCTCATCGTGTCCCGTTGGCCATGGCGGCCTGAGCGCTCAAGGCAGTACGGCGAAGCCGTCCAGTTCCAGCAACGCCTGCTCGTCCCAGAGCCGCACCACCCCCACCACCGCCATCGCCGGATAGTCCCGGCCCGCCGACTCCCGCCAGATACGGCCCAGTTCGGCCGCCCTGGCCCGGTACTCGGCGACATCCGTGGCGTACACCGTGACGCGAGCCAGGTCCGCCGGGGTACCGCCCGCCGCCCGCAGGGCCGCCAGCAGATTGGCCAGGGCCCGCTCGAACTGCTCGGGCAGTGTCGTGCCGACCACCTTCCCTTCGGTGTCCAGCGCCGTCTGACCGGCCAGGAACACCACCCGCGACCCCGTCGCCACCACCGCGTGCGAGAACCCCGTCGGCGGGGACAGCTCGGGCGGGTTGACGCGCTCGGTGCTCATCGCCCCACCTCCCGCTCGGCCCTCATCTCTTCCCTTCCCACTCGGCGTACAACTCCTTCGCGATGATGCCCCGTTGCACCTCGCTCGCCCCCTCGTAGATCCGCGGCGCCCGCACCTCCCGGTACAGGTGCTCCAGCAGATGCCCGCGCTCCAACGCCCGTGCGCCGTGCAGCTGGACGGCCTTGTCGACGACGTACTGCGCGGTCTCGGTGGCGAGCAGCTTCGCCATCGCGGCGCGCTTGGGGACGTCCGGGGCGCCTTCGTCGTACGCCGTCGCCGCCGCGTGGACCATGAGGCGGGCCGCGTCCGTGCGCAGGGCCAGCTCGGCGACCTCGTGGGCGACCGCCTGGAGGTCCTTCAACTTGCCGCCGAACGCGTCCCGTCGGGCGGTGTGCGCGAGGGTGGCGTCCAGGGCCGCCTGGGCCATGCCCACCGCGAAGGCGCCGACGCTGGGCCGGAAGAGGTTCAGCGTGCCCATGGCGACCCGGAAGCCGCGGTCCACCTCGCCGAGCACGTCGTCGGCGGTGACGGGTACGGCGTCGAAGGCGAGGGCGCCGATGGGGTGCGGGGAGAGCATGTCGAGGCCGGTGCCGGTGAGGCCGGGGCGGTCGGCGGGGACGAGGAAGGCGGTCACGCCGCGGGCGCCCGCATCGCCTCCCGTCCTGGCGAAGACGGTGTAGAAGTCGGCCTCGGGGGCGTTGGAGATCCAGCACTTGTCGCCGGTCAGCCGCCAGCGGTCGACGCCGTCGGGGCGGGCGGTCAGGGACAGCGCGGCCGCGTCCGAGCCCGCCCCCGGCTCGCTCAGCGCGAACGCCGCCACCGCGCTGCCCTCACCGACCCGCGGCAGCCAGCGGTCCCGCTGGGCCGGGGTGCCGTGGGCGTGCACCGGATGGGCGCCCAGCCCCTGGAGCGCGAGGGCCGTCTCCGCCTCGGTGCAGGCGTATGCGAGGGACTCCCGCATCAGACAGAGGTCGAGGGCGCCGGAGGTGAACAGGCGTTCCAGCAGACCGAGTTGGCCCAGCCCAGCGATCAGCGGGCGGTTCACCCGCCCCGGCTCGCCCTTATCCGCGAGCGGGCGCAGCCGGTCCGCGGCCAGCGTGCGCAGCTCCGCACACCAGGCGGTTTGTGCCGGATCGAGCGAGAATGCGGGCATTGCCGGTCCTCTCTCTCCGCTGGCCCCGGCGGCGTCCCCTGGGCCCCTCGCCGACGATATCGCGTCCCATTGACTGTCGTCACCAAGACGATACGCTCGTTGCGCGAGCCCACCCACGACGCCCACAAGGCAAGGGGGCGACCCAGCATGAATCCGCGCCTGAACCCCTCGGCCCACGTCGACACCTTCGCGCGCGACCATCTCCCACCCCCGGACCAGTGGCCCGAACTCGTCTTCGATCTGCCGGAGCTGCGGTACCCCGATCGGCTGAACTGTGCCGACGAGCTGCTGACCGGCCCGCCCGACGACCGGCCCGTGTTCCACACCCCGTCCGGCGACTCCTGGACGTACGGCACCCTGCGCGCCCGCGTGGACCGCCTCGCGCATCTCCTCACCGGCGAGCTGGGCGTCGTACCCGGCCATCGCGTCCTGCTGCGCGGCCCGACCACACCGTGGCTGGCGGCCTGCTGGCTGGCGGTGCTGAAGGCGGGGGCGGTCGCGGTCACGGTGCTGGCCCAGCAGCGGCCGCACGAGCTGGCCACGATGTGCGAGATCGCCGAGATCGGGCACGCCCTGTGCGACATCCGGGCCGTGGACGACCTCGCCAAGGCCGAGATACCGGGGCTGCGGATCACGACGTACGGCGGTGACGCCCCCGACGACCTGCTGAACCGGACGGCGCCGGACACCCCGTACCCGGCCGTGCGGACCTCGGCCGACGACGTGGCGCTGATCGCCTTCACCTCCGGCACCACCGGGCGCCCCAAGGGGTGCATGCACTTCCACCGGGACGTCCTCGCGATAGCCGACACCTTCGCCCGGCACGTGCTGCGGCCGCACGCGGACGACGTGTTCGCCGGCAGTCCCCCGCTCGGCTTCACCTTCGGGCTCGGCGGGCTCGTCGTCTTCCCGATGCGGGCGGGCGCGAGCGCGCTCCTGCTCGAACAGGCCGGTCCCCGGCAGCTGTTGCCCGCCCTCGCCGGGCACCGGGTCTCGGTGCTGTTCACCGCGCCGACCGCGTACCGCGCGATGCTCGACGAGCTGGACGGGTACAACCTCTCCGCGCTGCGCCGCTGTGTGTCCGCCGGGGAGAACCTGCCCGCCGCCACCTGGCGGGCCTGGCAGGAGCGGACCGGGCTGCGGATCATCAACGGCATCGGCGCGACTGAACTGCTGCACATCTTCATCTCCGCCGCCGACGAGCACATCCGGCCGGGGACCACCGGGTTGCCGGTACCCGGCTGGCACGCGCGCGTGGTCGACGAGGAGGGCCACGACCGGCCCGACGGGGAACCCGGACTGCTCGCGGTGCGCGGGCCGGTCGGCTGCCGGTACCTCGCCGATCCGCGGCAGCGCGAGTATGTGCGCTTCGGCTGGAACATCACCGGCGACACCTACGTCCGTGAGGGCGACGGCTACTTCCGGTACGTCGCCCGCGCGGACGACATGATCATCTCGGCCGGGTACAACATCGCGGGCCCCGAGGTCGAGGACGCGCTGCTGCGGCATCCGGACGTGGTGGAGGCCGCGGTGGTGGGGCGCTCCGACGAGGCGCGCGGGCAGGTCGTGGTGGCGTACGCGGTCGTCAAGGAGGGCGCCGAACGGGACGCCGACGCACTGCGCTCCTTCCTCAAGTCGGAGCTGGCGCCGTACAAATGTCCGCGCGAGATCGTCTTCCTGGACGCCCTCCCCCGCACCGCGACCGGCAAGCTCCAGCGCTTCCGCCTGCGCACCGAGGGTGACCAGCAGTGATGCCGACGACCTAAGATGATCAACGTGTCCGACCAGCATGCACCACGGTCTCTCATCGTCACGCTCTACGGCGCCTACGGCCGCTTCGTGCCCGGCCCGGTACCGGTCGCCGAGCTGATCCGGCTGCTGGCCGCGGTCGGCGTGGACGCGCCCTCCGTCAGATCCTCCGTGTCCCGGCTCAAACGCCGCGGCCTGCTCGTGCCGGCACGTACCGCACAGGGTGCGGCCGGATACGAACTCTCCCCCGACGCCCGCCAGTTGCTGGAGGACGGCGACCGCCGCATCTACGCTGTCGCACCGCCCGAGGACGACGGCTGGGTCCTCGCGGTGTTCTCCGTCCCGGAGTCGGAACGGCAGAAGCGGCACGTGCTGCGCTCCCGCCTGGCCGGCCTGGGCTTCGGGACCGCGGCACCGGGCGTGTGGCTCGCGCCCGCGCGGCTGTACGAGGAGGCCCGGCACACCCTGGAGCGGCTGCGCCTCGATCCGTACGTCGACTTCTTCCGCGGCGACCACCTCGGCTTCGCCGCCACCGCCGACGCGGTCGCCCGCTGGTGGGACCTGGCGGCGATCGCCAAGGAGCACGACGCCTTCCTCGACCGGCACGCGCCCGTGCTGCACGCCTGGGAGAGCCGCGAGGACACCCCGCCCGAGGAGGCCTACCGCGACTACCTCCTCGCCCTGGACTCCTGGCGCCACCTCCCCTACACCGACCCCGGCCTGCCCGCCCGGCTGCTCCCCGAGGACTGGCCGGGCGGCCGGTCGGCGGCGGTGTTCCGGGGGCTGCACTCGCGACTGCGGGACGCGGGGGCGGCGTTCGTCGGCGTGTGATCCCCCGCCCGCTGGCGGGTGACTCAAGTGCCCAGCGTCAGGCGGGGCTTGGGGGCGTCCGTGCGTCCGGTCTGCGGGCGTCGGCTGCCCGCCCGGTACGGGGCCGGCCAGCCGACGCCGGGCCCGTCGTACCCCTGCTCGGCGGCGGCGTGCAGGGTCCAGTGCGGGTCGTAGAGGTGGGGGCGGGCGAGGGCGCACAGGTCCGTGCGCCCGGCCAGGATCAGCGAGTTGACGTCGTCCCAGGAGGAGATCGCGCCGACCGCGATCACCGGGATGCCGGTCTCGTGGCGGATGCGGTCGGCGAAGGGCGTCTGGTACGACCGCCCGAACTCCGGCCGTTCCTCCGCCACGACCTGCCCGGTCGACACATCGATCGCGTCGGCGCCGTGCGCGGCGAAGGCGCGGGCGATCTCGACGGCGTCCTCGGCCGTCGTACCGCCCTCGGCCCAGTCCGTGGCGGAGATGCGGACGGTCATGGGCCGTTCGTCCGGCCATACGCCCCTGATGGCGTCGAAGACTTCGAGGGGGAAGCGCAGGCGCTTGGCGAGCGTGCCGCCGTAGGCGTCGGTGCGACGGTTGGTGAGCGGGGAGAGGAAGCCGGAGAGCAGGTAGCCGTGCGCGCAGTGGAGTTCGAGGAGGTCGAAGCCCGCGCGGGCGGCTCGCCAGGCGGCGGCCGTGAACTGCTCGCGCAGGTCGGTGAGTTGGGCCCGGGTGAGTTCGCGCGGGGTCTGGCTGCCGGGCCGGTACGGCAGCGCGGACGCGGCCACGAGGGGCCAGTTGCCCTCGGGCAGCGGTTCGTCCATGCCCTCCCACATCAGCTTGGTCGAGCCCTTGCGGCCGGCGTGCGCC
>NZ_KQ948429.1:0-617156 GCF_001514065.1 Streptomyces antibioticus
AAATTTTGAGAAAACCCCCGTACCGTTAATTCGGTACGGGGGTTTTCTGCATTTCGGCTACCGTTACCGGCATGAGCAGCACGAATTTCGAGATCCGTTCCATACGCGCCGAAGAGTGGCCCGCCGTGAAGGAGTTGCGGCTGGTCGCCTTGCAGGACCCCGCCGCACCCGTCGCCTTCCTGGAGACGTACGAGGATGCTGTCGGCCGTCCCGACTCCTTCTGGCAGGAGCGGACAGCGGGGGGATCGGATCCCGAGGGTGGGGTTCTTCAGTTCGTCGCCGAGGCCGCTGACGGGACCTGGGTCGGGTCCGTCGTCATGTTGATCGAGGATGCCGGGACGACGGACTGGGCCGGCTTCCCCGTGGAGCGGCGGCAGGGGCATGTCGTCGGCGTGTTCGTACGGCCCGAGTGGCGTGGCGGTGGGGTGACCAAGGCGCTGTTCGACGCCGCCGTGGAATGGGCCTGGGGGCGTGGGGTGGAAGCCGTACGGCTCATCGTGCACGAGGACAATCCGCGAGCTCAGGCGTTCTACCGCAAGGCCGGGTTCGTGCCGAGCGGGAAGGTTGTGCCGTTGGACGGGCACGAAGGGGAGAACGAGCTGGAGTTCGTGCTGGAGAAGACCGGCTGAGCGTCCCGGGTTCAGACCGGCAGTTCGTCGTGCGGCCAGCGGGCCCTTGCCTGTTCCCTCGACCGGAGCAGGGCCAGGGTCGGCAGGCCCCGGTCCGCTCCGGTGGCCAGCAACTCCGGGAGTTGGGGAAGCGGAGCCACCGCGGCGACGTCGTCCAGGACGAGCGTCAGTGGTGGGTCGAGGCGACCGGAGGATGACCGTTCGGCCATGTGCCGGCCACGCTCGACCACGCTGGAGACGAGGGCCGTCAGGAGGGGCATCGCGCCCGGGTTGGTCCTGGGGTCCTCGATGGACTCCCCCACTACGTAAAGCGTGCCCCCTTCATCCACGAAGGAATCCAAGGCGAGCGCATCAGTTCGGTTTGGAGTGCAGGCCTCGCGGATGTTGACCGTGAAGAGCGCGGCGAGGGCTCGGCCGGTCAACTCCTGGGCGATGTCCCGGCGTTCCGGGTGGGCGGTGAGGGTAGCCTCCAGCTCGCCGGCGGCGCCGGGGGCCGCCTTCGGGTTCGTACGGAGGATGCGTACCGCGTCCTGGATCTGGGTGCCCTGGGACCAGCGGTGGACGTGGCGGATGGTGCGGCCGTCTATGGCGGCGGCGTGCAGATAACTCCGCAGGAGCGTTTCCGCGGTGTCGCTGACCGCCTGGTCCAGGCGGGCGGTCGGGCGGACCGGGGTGAGGAGCGCCGCGGCTCTCGCCTTCGCCGTCTGCTTGTCCTCGCAGCCTGCCGTGGGGGACCAGTGCAGCCGCGCCGGGGTGTCGCAGAGGTGGGTGGGGTCGTAGAGGTGGACCGGGCCCAGTTTGGCGCGGGCGTCCTTGGTGTCCGACCAGATGGCGGGGTTCGAGGTGACCACCAGGGTGGGGCCCTCCGCGTCGCGTACCGCCTGGGCCGCTGTGGCCTGGCGGGTCTCCCGTGGAGCGACCAGCACCTTCTCCACCCGCTGGGGGACCGTCGTCGCGGAGACGGGCACAGGCACCGGCATCGGTTCCGTCCTCGGTGTGGGCACCTCGTGGTGCGTGGCCCGCTCGACCACGGGTTCCTCGAAGGCGGGAGCCGCGGGCGGCTGTTCGACGGCCACGGCCTTCGGCGCCGCCTTCCGCGTCCGTCGTAGCGCCCTCCAACGGGCCACCGTCCCCAGCACGAACACGGTGAGCACGACCAGGACCATCAGCTGGCCGATGAGCAGGCCCCAGAAGAGGCCGTAGCCGGAGAGCTGGGCCGCCGGGGTCTCCGGCCAGGCGCCCGGCATGTCGTGGGGCCGGCCGATGAGGTGGCGCATGGCCAGGGGAGTACGGGTGAAGGTGACGCCGTCGGGCCAGTCGCCGTGGGCGAACCAGCCGGCCAGGCCGGTGGCCGACCAGACCATCAGCGTCATGCCGACGAGGAAGGCGAGTATGCCGACCAGCAGCCCGTCCGGGATGCCGCCCTGGCCCTCCTGCCGCCGGCGGTCGTCAGGTCTCACCACAGCCCGCCTCCCTGCCTACGCCACCGTCGACTCGGAGCCGCCCAGGTGCTGCTGCTCCATGTGCGCCTCCACGAAGGCCGCCGCCCGCTCCTCCGCCTCCAGCTCGGCCGCGCGCAGGGCGTCGTCCGCCAGGTCGCGGTCGGCGGAGGACTCGGTCATCGCGCGGTCCGTGAAGACCAGTGGGCGTTCCGTCTCGGTGATCAGGTGTTTGACCACCTGGACATTGCCGTTGACGTCCCACACCGCGATGCCGGGAGTGAGCGAGGGGATGATCTCCACCGCCCAGCGGGGCAGGCCCAGGACCCGTCCCGTCGACCTCGCCTCGTCCGCCTTCTGGGCGTAGATCGTCCTCGTCGACGCCATCTTCAGGATCGCCGCCGCCTCCTTCGCCGCCGCTCCGTCGACGACGTCGGACAGGTGGTGGACCACCGCCACGAACGACAGACCCAGCCGCCGGCCGAACTTCAGCAGGCGCTGGAAGAGCTGGGCCACGAAGGGGCTGTTGATGATGTGCCAGGCCTCCTCGACCAGGAAGATGCGCTTCTTCCGGTCGGGGCGGATCCAGGTGTGCTCCAGCCACACGCCGACGATGGCCATGAGGATGGGCATGGCGATGGAGTTGCGGTCGATGTGGGACAGGTCGAAGACGATCAGCGGGGCGTCCAGGTCGATGCCGACCGTCGTCGGGCCGTCGAACATGCCGCGCAGGTCACCGTCGACGAGCCGGTCCAGGACCAGGGCGACGTCCAGACCCCAGGCCCGCACATCCTCTATGTCGACGTTCATCGCCTCGGCCGACTCCGGCTCGGGGTGCCGTAGCTGCTCCACGATGTCGGTGAGGATCGGCTGGCGTTCGACGATCGTCTCGTTGACGTAGGCGTGCGCGACCTTCAGGGCGAAGCCGGAGCGTTCGTCGAGGCCGTGGCCGAGGGCGACCTCGATGATGGTGCGGAGCAGCGCGAGCTGGCCCGTCGTCGTGATCGCGGGGTCGAGCGGGTTGAGGCGGATCCCCATGTCCAGGGCGGCCATGGGGTCCAGGCGGATGGGGGTTATCCCCAGCTCCTGCGCGATGAGGTTCCATTCACCGACGCCGTCCTCGCCCTGGGCGTCCAGGACGACGACCTGCCGGTCCCGGAAGCGCAACTGCCGTAGGACGTACGTCTTCTCCAGCGCCGACTTGCCGTTGCCGGACTCGCCGAGGACCAGCCAGTGCGGGGCCGGGAGCTGCTGGCCGTACAGCTGGAAGGGGTCGTAGATGTAGCCCTTGCCGGAGTAGACCTCGCGGCCGATGATGACGCCCGAGTCGCCCAGCCCCGGTGCCGCCGTGGGCAGGTAGACCGCCTGGGCCTGGCCCGTGGAGGTGCGGACGGGCAGGCGGGTCGTCTCGACCTTCCCGAAGAGGAAGGACGTGAAGGCGTCGGTGAGGACGGAGAGCGGGTCCCGCATCAGCGCATCAGCCTCTACCTTCGGATTCCGGTGGCGAACGGGAGGGTGTTCACGAAGGCGCGGTGGTGCTCGCGGTCGCACCACTCCAGCTTCAGGTACGACTTTCCGGCCGAGGCCCGGATGGTCCGCTTGTCGCGGGCCAGCGCCTCGGGGGAGCGGGAGGAGACGGTGATGTAGCCGACCAGGTTGACGCCGGCCGCGCCGCTGGCCAGGTCCTCGCCGCGCTGGTCGAGGCGGTTGTGGGCGGCGATGTCGCGGGGGTCGACGGTCCGGTTCATCTTCGCGGCGCGGGACGCCTCGGCCTCGTCGTTCGTCTTCTCCGTCAGCATGCGCTCGATGGCGACCTCGGTGGGTTCGAGGTCCATCGTCACGGCGACCGTGCGGATGACGTCCGGGGTGTGGACCAGAAGGGGCGCCAGGAAGTTCACGCCGACCGGGGTCATCGGCCATTCCTTCACCCAGGCGGTGGCGTGGCACCAGGGCGCGCGGGTGGAGGACTCACGGGTCTTGGCTTGCAGGAACGTCGGCTCCATGGCGTCCAGCTCGGCCGGCCAGGCGTTCCGTTTCGTCATCGCCTGGATGTGGTCGATGGGGTGGTCCGGGTCGTACATGGAGTGGATGAGGGAGGCGAGCCGCCCCTGACCGAGCGGCTGGCGGACCCTGATGTCCGCCTCCTGGAGGCGGGAGCAGATGTCGGTGAGCTCGCGCGCCATGACGACCGCCAGGCCCGCGTCGCGGTCCAGCTTGCGGCCCGACTGGGGGCGGGCGGCGCGGGCCATCGCGTGGGCCTCGGCGGAGAGTTCGCGGGTGTAGTGCATGCAGGCGACGAGGTACGCGCGGTGCTGCTCGCTGCTGGTGGAGACCATGGACTGGAGCTGGTCGTACGACTGCTGCAACCAGCCGGGCGCCTTCTCGTCGCCGCGTACGGCCACGTCCTTGGCGTGGGCGTCCGGGTCGGCGGGGAGGGTGCGGGCGAGCATCTGGAGGCGGGTGACGAAGCCGTCGCCGTTGGCCACGTGCTTGAGCAGCGTGCCGAAGCGGTCGACCAGCGCCTCCTGGTCCTCGGAGTCGCGCAGGCCGACGCCGGGGCCCTCGATCTCGATCGCGGCCGTCACCGTGCGGCGGTCCGCGTGCAGGAGTACGGCGATCTCGTCGGGGCCGAAGGGGGCGGCGAGCCAGCTGATGCGGCCGATGCCGGGGGGCGGGCCGATCTCGACCTCGCGCCCGTCGACGCGGGTGCCTGCCTCCATGACGCCGGAGCGGTAGACGGTGCCCTGCTTCAGGGTGCGCTTGTAGCTGCGGTTGATCTCGAACCACTTGTAGAACGTGCGGTGCTTGTACGGCACGTAGACCGCCGCCAGGGCGAGCAGCGGGAAGCCCATCAGCAGCACGATGCGCAGGGACAGCACCGGGACGAGGAGCCCGCACATCATGCCGAGGAACGCGCCGCCGATGATGAGCGCGATCTCGCCGGTCTCACGATTTCTGCCGACGATCGCGTTCGGCCGGGCGCGGCCGATCAGATATGTACGGCGGGGCGTGACCGGATGGGACACGTGGGACTCGGTCGTCAACGCCCTTCACCTCCCGAGCGGTTGTTACTGCTGTTGCGGGTGTTGCTGGCATGGGGTGTGTTCACCGGGCTGCTCGAGCGGGGCGAGGGGGCGGCGGAGGGGACAGATCCGCCGCCGGCACCGCCGCCGTTCGAGCCGCGCGTGCTGTGGGCGGCCACGCCGCCGGACGCCGGGTTGGAGGGACGGGCACCGCCGCCGGAGGCTTGTCCGCCGCCGTTGTTGTCGGCCCGGGTGCTGTGGGTCTTGATGCCCTGGGCGACGAGGGTGGCCGGAGAACTGATGACGGCCGCGGCCTTCCCCTCCGCGCCCTGCATGATGCGGTTGTTGCGGGAGCCGGCGATCTCGTCGCCGAAGCCGGGGACGAAGCGGTAGATCATCGCCGACGCGAAGATCGCCAGCAGAATGATGGCGAGGCCGGAGACGACCGCCGAGAAGGCGTCGGGGCCGTCGTCGGTGGACAGGGCGCCGGCGAGGCCGAGGACGATGACGATCACCGGCTTCACCAGGATGACGGCGATCATGATGCCCGCCCAGCGGCGGACGTGGCCCCAGAGGTTCTTGTCGACGAGGCCGGCGTAGACGACGGTGCCGAGCAGTGCGCCCACGTAGAGCAGGGCGGCCCTGATGACGAGCTCCAGCCAGAGGATTCCGGCGGCGAGGATGCTGACGAGTGAGACCACGATCAGCATGATCGGGCCGCCGCCGATGTCCTCGCCCTTGTTGAGGGCGCCGGAGAAGGTGCCGAAGAACGTGTCCGTCTGGTCGCCGGTCGTCTTCGCGAGGACCTCGGTGATGCCGTCGGTCGCCGATACGACGGTGTAGAGGATCAGCGGGGTGAAGGCTGAGGCCAGGACGGTGAGCCAGAGGAACCCGATCGCTTCGCCGATGGCGGTGGAGAGGGGGACGCCTCGTACCGCGCGCTTGGCGACCGCGAGCAGCCACAGGAGCAGGGTCAGGACGGTCGACGCCGCGAAGACGACGGCGTACTGCTGGAGGAACTTGGGGTTCGTGAAGTCGACGTTGGCGGTGTCCTTCACGGCCTCGCTGAGCTTGTCGACGGTCCAGGAGGCGGCGTCGGCACAGCCCTTGGCGAGGGAGGAGAGGGGGTCGAGGGAGGAGGTGGGGTCCAGGGTGGTCGAGCCGCCGGAGCCGGTGCCTTTGCCTTGTTCGCAGTAGTCCTTGGCGGGGCCGTGGATCAGGTCGCAGGGGTCATTGCTGGATGTAGGCGTGGGCGTGGGCGACGGTGTGGGTGCAGCGAAGGCGCGTGTCGCCAGGAGGACGGCTGCGGTCTGTACGGCCGTGACGACAGCGGCGACCTTGAGTACGCGTCGGCTACCGGGCATAGGTGAACCCTCCGTACTCTTCGACTGCCTTCGCCATCTCGTCGGCGCTGGAGGCCCTGTCGTCGCCGGGAACGGGCGAGGGGCCGTCTTTCTGGGAGTGCGTCACGATCTTCCAGTCGCCCCCGGTCCACTGAAGTTGCATGGTGATGGTGAACCACGTGCTGGTGACCGGGTTGGTGGAGTTCTCGCCCGCCAGGCCGAGGAGACCGCTGCACCAGACCTCGACGGTCGCGTTGTCGGCGGACGCCTGGGTGGCCTTGGTGCCGATCGGGGTGGTGCGAGATACGAACGTGTAGCCCTGCGGTGTGGAGCCGTCCTCGTTCAGGCCGACGTTCTTGTTGAACTGAGGGGTGTAGGCCTTGTCCAGCGTTCCTTCGAACTGCGAGATCCGGGAAGGCGTGATGATGGCCTGCAGGATGGCGTCACGCTTGGGCTTGCTGAACATCTCGGCCGACCCCAGCGCCACGGAGTAATTCGCCGCCGCACTCTGCGCCCCCTGCGCGTCATGCGTGAACCCCGACCCCACCGGCGTCTTCCCGGTCGCCGCCGTCGCTGATGTCGCCGGCTTCTCGCCGCCCCCGTTTTTCGGCGAGGAATCGTCTCCGCCGCGGTTCGCGAAGGCGATCGCGGCGATGAGGACCACCACCACGCCGACCACCGTGACGAGGCTTCGGGACGACGAGCGGCCGCCTCTTCGGGTGCCGCCGTAGACGTCGCCGCCGCTGTCCGGCAGGCGGGTGCGGGTCTGGCCCGTGCCTCCGTAACCGCCGGAGCCCTCGCGTTCGTCCCCGAGACTCATGCCGCGTACGCCCCCTCGACGTCGTGCGGAAACTCGTAGGCATACGACGGTAGCCGTGCTGGTTCCCGCGCGGGCGCGGTGTGGTGACTGGACATCAGGGAAACGCAACCTCAGCCGGTGGGCACGACGGGCGGGTGGGTGGTGGAGGACAGCCGGGCGTGCCCGGGGGGACTGGAGGGATGGGCAGCCGACCCGCTAGACCGCCATCAGACCGCCATGCCGTACACGATGGTGAACAGCGTGCCGAGTGAGCCGATGATGAAGACTCCGGTGAGGCCGGCGATGATGAGGCCCTTGCCTTGTTCGGCGCTGAAGGTGTCGCGGAGCGCCGTCGCGCCGATGCGCTGCTTCGCGGCGCCCCAGATGGCGATGCCGAGGCAGAGCAGGATGGCCACCGCCATCACGACCTCGATCATCACCTTCGCCTCGTTGCCCAGGCTGCCGAAGGGGCCCCAGTCCGGAGCGATCCCGCCGATGATGGTGTTGATGTCTCCCTTGTCGGCCGCAAAGAGCATGTAAGTCACCGCCCCTGGTGGGTAGTTCTGCTTCCTCTGCGGGTGCGCAGAGGTCAGGCATCATTGTCGCCGACAAATCCGCCGTCGTATGTCGACTTGACGTCATTGATGGGCGAGTTTCGTACGAATGCTTGTCTGGTACTTGTCCGGTTACTCTGTGTATCACGGCAGGTCACGCCGGGCAATGAGGCCTGAGCGGAACCTTCGTGTGGTTCCGTCGTTGTCCTCTCCTTGGACCCGTGTTCTGTGGGTGAAGGCTACCCGTCGGGGGCCGGGAGGCTCTCGGCCCAACGGTGGGCGGCTGGTGACGGAGGGTCAGCCTGGGCCATGGGGCTACCAGGGCAGTGGCTCTGGCCGCCGATGCCACCACCATCCCAGCTGCCGCTGTCGCGCTTCCGGGCCGAGCAGGAGCCCGGCGAGCTCGCCTCTCTTGTCTTCTGTGGTGAGCTCGGTGTAGGCGCTGTCCAACCGGTGAAGCGCGATCCGCAGTTCGGTTGCGATCGTCTCCGGCAGGCGGGACGTGAGGCCTTCCAGGTCATCCCTAGCCTCAAGGCGGTCCCGGTACAGATCGGGAGGGCACCAGCCGGAGCCTGCCCACCCCGACGCCATGTGCGCGACCAGCTTCTCCCACGCTCCCAGGTGGGTCCATGCCTCCCAGACCGGGGTGCCCGAGGCCGACTCCCGCGCAGGAAGCTGTGCGCGGAAGGTGTCGGTGAGAGGGGTGGGGATGTTCAGTTCGCCGACGACCTCCGCGATCCGTGTGACATGGGCCCCGGGCAGGCGCTGGAGCGGCTTCTCCACGGCATCGACGCGGTACACGGGCTCTTCGTCGTCGGAGACGACCACACGCGCCCGGGTGAGGACCCCCTCAGGAGAGGCCGCCCAGTAGGCGCTCGGAAGGGCTTCGGCGGCCGGGAAGAGCGCGACCTCGCCGGTGAGAGCCGCCAGTTCCTTCGCCAGGTCGCTCTCACCCGGCGGGTTCGGCACGAACGCCTGGGCATGGAGGTCCAGGGCCCAGGACGGGTCGCCGTGCAGTGCGGTGTATTCGCAGGACACGGCCGCGTCCCAGTTCCTGTGGTCGGGATCGCCGAACGCGTCGGCCACGTCCACGTCGTGGACGGAGATGTGAAAGGCCGTTGCCAGTGCGGTGGGGAGCTTGGAGGGGGTTGCCGCGCCGGTGACGAGCAGGTTGTACATCATGGTGTGATCCCGTTGTAGATCTTCAGAGCCTTTTGCACGGCTTCCGGATGGTTGACGAACTTCGGGTCCCTCGTGAGCTGTGGTGCAGCGGAGAGGTCACCCCTTGCTCGGGTCACTTGCTTCAGGGCGGCGTACTCGATCCTGTCGAGCTGCACGATGCCCGGTCCGCTGTCGGGGAATATCGTGCCGTTCTCCTCGACTCCGTAGGAACGGCCGTTGATTTCGTAGCGGTTGGTCGAGGCGTTGAAGTTGGCTCTTCCCGCAGCGATTTCCTCGATGTCCCGGGCCACTTCCTGCTCGCGGCCGCGCATGATGACGCTGTTGCGTTCCTTGACCATGCCGCTGCCCGACCCCGAGACCGTGTGCCGGGAATTGGGATAGCGCAACTGCTTGCCCCTGGCGGGTCCTTCGAGCTTGTCACCGGCTTGCCAGGGCCCCTTCCCCTGGGCCGAGCCCGACGTCCCTCCGCCGGACTCGGACGGCGGACCGTCACCGATGTCGCCGCCCCCGTTCGAGACCCCCACCCCCATGAGGACGAGCCCGGCCGTGCCGAGAAGGCCGGCGTTGAGGGCGGCCTCCGTGGTGAGGATGCCGAGGGCTCCGCCGCCCGCCAGGGCGAGACTGCCGGGAGGGAACAGGGCGAGGAGGGAGAGCAGGACGAGCGCGAAGCCGAGGTAGACCAGGAAGGTGTTCAGCGCGTCGAGGAGGTGGAGCGGGCGGATGGCCCTGCCGTCGGGGCCTGCGGCGCCGAAGCCGCGCCAGAGCAGGAGTGTGCCGGTGGTTGCCGCGCCCAGGGCCGTTCCGAGGCGGAAGCGGTGGGCTGCCAGGACTTCCGCCATCGGGTGGGCCGATGTCTGGTGTCGGGTGCGGATCAGGGTGGTGAGCTGGTAGGCGATCCAGGCCAGGGCGGCCGTTGCGAAGCCCATCAGGATCTTCGGGCCCGGACCCGTGCTGAAGAACTCCTGGAGGCCTGCCGTCGAAGTGAAGGAGCCGACACCCAGAAACAGCAGGGCCGGGAGCATCAGCACGCACGGGATCAGCAACAGCCATCGCTGCCGGGAACGGCGAGACCTTCTCGCGGCTTTCAGCCAGGCGCGGATGTCCAGGGTCTGCCAGGAGTGTTGGTTGTCGGACGCGTCCATCCTCGCCGTGATCCCCGCGACCAGCCGCCGTAGATCCTCGGTGGCCTCGGATGGGGCCGACGCGGCGGCGTACAGGAAGGTGCGCCGTAGCCGGACGTAGCGGAGGGCGATGAGCAGGCTCCACGGGAGACGCCAGGCCGCGTAGCGCAGCAGGGCGCCCAGGCTGTCGCCGTCGGCGCGTTCGGACATGAGGAGGACGTCGGGCGCTGCGCGCTTGCCGCGGTGGAGTTGGCGTAAGTCCACCGCCATGGCGATGGCCAGGCAGAGGAGGGGCGCTGCCCATGCCTTGCCGTCCACGGAGTTCAGCCACTGCTTGGCGCCCGCGGTGTGTTCCTGGATCGCGTAGTTGTTGAGCGTGTGGTGGGCGGCTGCCGCCAGGATCGGGGGTGCCGACAGCAGCCGTAGCCAGCCGTGTGCGCGCCAGAACAGGCCGACTCCCAGGCCCGCCGCGGCCGTCCACACCAGGTGCGTGAAGGTCTCCGTGACCGTGGGACCGCCCAGGTCCAGTTGGCTGAACGGTGCCGGGAGCCAGGACGTCAACACCTGGCCCAGGCCCGGTACATAGGGCGGAGACAGGCTGTCGGGGATGATCCAGCCCCCGTCGCGGGTCATCGCCCGGTCCGCGTCCAGACCGAAGCGGAGTACCGCCTCCAGCAGCCCGAATCCCGGGCCCAGAGCGGCGCCCACGACCACGAAGTCCGTCAGGCCCCACTGCCGGCGGACCTTCAGGCTCAAGCCCGCCAGCAGGAGCGGGGTGGCCTTGAACAGCTCCTCCACCCAGGGCGCGACCGTATAGCCGGTCGTGTTCACCACCGTCACCAGCGACTGGCCCGACTGTTCCGCGTAGATCCGGGTGTATGCGAGCTGCACCAACGCCGTCGCCACACCGCATCCGTACACGCCGACCATCAGCGCCAACAGCACGGTCGACAGGCGCACCGAGCGGGTCGGCCAGGAGAGTGCGAACAGTTGCAGTACGCCCCAGACGGCGGCCACCGTCATCACCAACGTCATGCCAGGCTCCCCCGGTGCACTGGATCGACATTCGATTTGTGACTGTGGACGCGATGCTAGGTAGTCAACTACTGGTGTTGCCAGGGAGTTGTGCGGGAACGGTCGTGGTCGGGGAGGCGATCACGGGCCCGAAGCGCTAGCGCGTCGTGCACGTCGGGTAGGTCGTGCCCTCGGCGCAGTTGTCGTAGCTGCTCTCGCTGACGTCGACCTCTTCCTCGTCGCCGCTCTTCGTACGGACCGTCAGTTCGTACTCGGTGTGGCAGCTTCGCTTCTTCTTGCCGTTCTTCTTCTTCGTCTTGCACTCGTAGTCCGTGTCCTTGCCGGTCACCGTGCCGCTGACGGGCTTCGAGTCGCTGCCGCAGGCCGTCAGCAGCGGTGTGGTGAGGACGGCGACCGTGGCAAGGGCCGCGAGTGTGCGCTTCATGTGGTTTCCCCCGTGGGCATCGGCATATCGGCATGACGAACGAACGAACGGACGGGCTGTGGCTTGTGGCCACAGCCCGTCTCTCAGTATCCGTGCCGGCGTCAAGACCGGTCCGGTGCGGTTCAGCCGGTGAAGGCGCCGACTCCCGCCGGGGTGCCCCAGCCTGTCGGGCCGTCATATCCCGACCTGGCCGTGCAGTAGTAGCTCGTGGTGCAGGTGCCGTTGTTGCCCGATGTCACGTCGTTCAGGGCGGAGGTGTGCGCGTAGGGGTAGGAGGCGGGGTAGTCGCTGCTGCCCGGGGTGCCCGCCAGGGCGTAGACGCCCGCGATGATCGGCGCGGACGCGCTCGTGCCGCCGAAGGTGTACCAGCCCGCCGTGATGCCGTAGGAGTCGTAGACCGAGACGCCCGTCGCCGGGTCGGCGACCGCGGAGACGTCGGCGATCATGCGCTTCGAGCAGCTGGTGTCGGTCTGCCAGGACGGCTTCGCGTCGTACGAGGAGCAGCCGGAGCCGGTGCCCTCCGTGCTGCTGGTCTTCCAGACCGTCTCCGACCAGCCTCGGGTCGTCGAGGAGGCCTTCGACAGGGCCGTGCCGCCCACCGAGGTCACGTATTTCGACGCCGCCGGATATTCCGCGCCGTAGCCGCTGTCGCCCGCGGAGACGGTGATGGCGACGCCCGGGTGGTTGAAGTAGGAGGAGTCGTACGTCGTGTCGCTCGACGACTCGCTGCCGCCGTAGCTGTTCGAGACGTACTTCGCGCCGAGCTTGACCGCCTCGTTCACGGCCGTGCCCAGGTTGGCCATGGTGGCCGACTTGGCCTCGACGAGGAGGATGTTGCAGTTCGGGCAGACGGCCGACGCCATGTCGAGGTCCAGGGAGATCTCCTCCGACCAGCCGGTGTCGCTGCTGGGGAGGGAGGTGGTGGAGCCGGTCTGGCTGACCTTCTTGAAGCAGCCGTTGGCGGTGGTGCAGGCGGGGAGGCCGTAGTACGAGCGGTAGGTGGCCAGGTCGGCCGCCGCGTTGGGGTCGTCGTACGCGTCGACGATCGCGATCGTCTCGCCGGAGCCGTTGGAGGCGGCGGCCGACGTGAGGCCGTAGGCGGCCTGGAGGTCGCTCGGGCCGTAGCCGGAGGGGGTGGTGGCGTCGGCGGCCTTGGGGGTCACGCCGTTCGCCCGCTGGAACGCCGTGGTGCCGCCCGTGACGCGGAGGGAGTCGCAGGCCAGCTCGCCCGCCTTCTTGGGGGTCGAGCAGGGGGTCGCGGCCCAGGTGACCTTGGAAGGGACAGCCGCGTTCGCCTCGCCGGCCGCGGTGCCGAGGCCGGCCAGGATCAGCGTCGCTGCGGCGGCCGCGGTGCCGATACGGCGCCATCTCGCCCGCGGGGAAGGTCTGTCGGTGGGGGTCGTGCGCATCGTGCAGCCTCCTGAAGGTGGTGGAACAGGAGCGGTGCGGGTGCGGGTCGCCGGGGCGGTGGTCCCGGCGGTGGGCGGCGGCCCGGAACGACGGTCTCTTGTTGAGTACGTGACAACAAGCAGGGTGGTGGAATCCTGACTTCCGCCATACCGAACCGGGGTCGGGGCTTACTTCCTGATGGCCGCTCAATGGGCGGCGTACGGCGGTTGCTTGACCTGATTCACAGGTCGGTTGCCGATTCACAGGTGGACGGCGAACGGGCCGCGACCGGAGGGACGCGGCCCGTTGCCGTGTTTGCCGCCGAAGGGGACCCCACGTCCCCCCTCTGAGGGCGGCTCCCCGTGACCCGACGGGGAGTCTCTTCCTGGCGAGGGTCAGCCGGTGAAGGCGTCCAGGCCGGCCGGCGTGCCCCAGCCGGTCGGGCCGTCGTAGCCCGACTTGGCCGTGCAGTAGTAGCTGGTGGTGCAGGAGCCGTTGCTGCCGCTCGTCACGTCGTTCAGGGCGGAGGTGTCCGCGTAGGGGTAGGAGGCCGGGTAGTCGCTGCTGCCCGGCGTGCCCGCGAGGGCGTACACCGACGCGATGATCGGGGCCGAGGCGCTGGTGCCGCCGTAGGTGTTCCAGCCGGTGCCGTCGGAGCCGTAGGAGTCGTAGACGGACACGCCCGTCGCCGGGTCGGCGACCGCGGAGACGTCGGCGATCATGCGCTTCGAGCAGCTGGTGTCGGTCTGCCAGGACGGCTTGGCGTCGTACGAGGAGCAGCCGGAGCCGGTGCCCTCGGTGCTGCTGGTGTTCCAGACGGACTCCGTCCAGCCGCGGCTGGTGGAGGAGGCGGAGAGCTTCGTGCCGCCGACCGCGGTCACGTACTTCGACGCGGCCGGGTACTCGGCGCCGTAGCCCTCGTCGCCCGCGGAGACGGTGATGGCGACGCCGGGGTGGTTGAAGTAGGAGGAGTCGTACGTCGAGTCGCTCGACGACTCGCTGCCGCCGTAGGAGTTGGAGACGAACTTCGCGCCGAGCTTGACCGCCTCGTTCACTGCCGTGCCCAGGTTGGCCATGCTCGACGACTTCGCCTCGACGAGGAGGATGTGGGCGTTGGGGGCGATGGCCGAGACCATGTCGAGGTCGAGGGAGATCTCGCCGGCCCAGCCGCTGTCGGCGGAGGGGAAGGAGGTCGTGGAGCCGGTCTGGCTGACCTTCTTGAAGCAGCCGTTGGCGGTGGTGCAGGCGGGGAGGCCGTAGTACGAGCGGTAGGTGGCCAGGTCGGCCGCCGCGTTGGGGTCGTCGTACGCGTCGACGATCGCGATCGTCTGGCCCGAGCCGTTGGAGGCGGCGGCGTCGGTCAGGCCGTAGGCGTCCTGGAGGTCGCTGGGGCCGTAGCCGGTGGGGGTGGCGGACGTGGCGTTCGGCTTGAGGGTCTTCGGGGTCGTGCCCTTCAGCGCGGCCTGCTTCTCCATGAACGCGGTGGTGCCCGCGGTGACGCGGAGCGCGTTGCAGGCGGCATAACCCTTCTTGGGGGTCGCGGCGCAGGAACTCTCGTACTGCACGTGGGCCTTGGCGACCTGTGCCGCGATGGTCCTCGCGGTCACCTTGTGCGGCGTGGGGGTGGCGGCGTGCGCCTGGGCGGCGGTGCCGAGGCCGGCGAGGAGGAGGGCGGTGGTGGCCGCGGCGGCGGAGCCCGCCTTGCGCCATCTGCCGGATATGTGGGGGGAGTTGGTCGTACGCAACGTACAGCCTCCTGTGAGTGGGGTTGCAGAGGCCTGCGGTGGGGGACCACCGGTGAGGTTCCCGGTGGGGGCGGCGACCCGCGTAGACCATCCCCTTGTTGAGTACGTGACAACAAGACGCGTTGCGGAACTCTGACTTCCGCATGACTCAGGGGTCTGGGGGCTTACTGATCAATGGCTGGCCGATGGCCGCGGGTTGGCCGTGGCTTGACCGTGCGCACAGCGGGCTCACAGGGGGGCGGGGCTGCGTAAGGACCGTAAGGGTCCGTTCCCCCGGACGGCGTAATCGTTTGACCCCTCTCTCACCTTTGGCGGCCACACTGACTTCGATGAAGCACACGCCCCTCTGTGTCGCCCTCGTGCTGCTCGCCGTCACCTCCGCCTCCGAGGCGGCCGCCGACGACGGGCCCGGGCCGTTCGGTGTCACCGCCGTCGCGCAGGCGAGCGCGGAGACGGCGAGAGTCGGGGCGCTGTTCGACGACGGAGACCACTTCTGCACGGCGTCCGTCGTGCACAGCCCGGGCCGGGACCTCATCGTGACCGCCGCCCACTGTCTCGACGGCACCGAGGACGCTCTCGACTTCGTGCCGGGGTACCGCAACGGACGGGCGCCGTACGGGAAGTGGCGGGTGACCCGGCGCTTCCTGCCCGACGGGTGGGACGAGGACAGCGACGTGGCCTTCGCGGAGGTGGCCGAGCGGCACGGCGAGGGCGTCGAGGACGTCGTCGGCGGGAACCGCTTCACCACCGGCACGACCACCGGCGCCACCGCCGTGACCGTCACCGGGTACCCCAACTCCCGTGACGTCCCGCTGCGGTGCACCAACAAGCCGGTCGCGCACAGCCGTACGCAGCAGCGCATCGACTGTCCCGACCTCAGCGGCGGGACCAGCGGGAGCCCCTGGGTGAACGGGGACGGGCAGGTCGTCGGCGTGCTCGGCGGGCACGAGCAGGGCGGGGAGACCGACGACATCTCGTACAGCGTGGTCCTGGGGCCGGAGGCCGCCGCGCTGTACCGGCGCGCGGCCTGCCTCTGATCCGTCGGTTGCCACGGCTTTCACCGGGGAAGCTCCTAAACTGGCGCGGGCAGACTCCCGGGTGGTGAGGGGCGGTTGACGGTGCGTAAGGCGTGGATCGTGGCGGGTGCCGCTCTCGGGGCGGGGCTGAGCTTCGTGATGCTGCTCGTCGTGGGGGTCTACGTCGTCGCCGGCAACCTCGCCAACGGGGTCGGCGGAGCCACCAAGGCGCTCGCCAAGGGCGCTGTGCCGGCCGCCTATTCGGGGCTGGTCCAGAAGTGGGGCAACCTGTGCCCGGCCATCAACCCCGCGCTGCTCGCCGCCCAGCTGTACCAGGAGAGCGGATTCAACCCGAGGGCGCAGAGCGCGGCGGCCGCGCAGGGCATAGCGCAATTCATCCCCGGCACCTGGGCCACGCACGGGATCGACGGCGACGGCGACGGCGACCGCGACGTATGGGATCCGAATGACGCGATTCCGTCGGCCGCGTCGTACGACTGCAAGCTCGCCTCCTACGTGAAGGACGTCCCCGGCGACGCCACGAGGAACATGCTCGCCTCCTACAACGCCGGCGCCTACGCGGTCATCAAGTACGGGGGCGTACCGCCGTACCGCGAGACCCAGAACTACGTGAAGACGATCACGACGCTGGAGGAGAGCTTCGCCGCTCCCGTCACCCGCGTCGACCCCTCCAAGCAGGCCGCCGCCGCGATCACCTACGCGCAGCACAAACTCGGCACGCCCTACCTCTGGGGCGGTGACGGTACTGCTCAGGACGGTGGACGGTTCGACTGCTCGGGGCTGACGAAGGCCGCGTACGAGAGCGTCGGGGTCACGCTGCCGCGCGTCGCCAACGACCAGTGGAACGCGGGGCCGCATCCGGCCAGGGACGAGCTGCTGCCGGGCGATCTCGTCTTCTTCTCGGACGACCTCACCAATTCCCGCGCCATCCGCCATGTGGGGATTTATGTCGGCGGCGGATACATGATCGACGCCCCGAGAACGGGTGCTGTGATCCGGTTCGACCCGATCGACACCCCCGATTACTTCGGCGCCACCCGGGTCACCGAAGATGGCGCGAAAGCACTCCCCACGACGGTTTGAACGGGCTGTGAACCTACCCCCTGAGCTGCAGAGATGTGTCTCTCTTCGATAACGTCTGAGTGATCATTCAGTGGAGTGTGGAACGTATTAACGGGGACCGTGCGTTCCTGTTGGCGTAGGCCGATTCCGTAGAGCCGATTCTCAAAGGGCGATCTACACACCACGGGGGTGGAACAGCGGCGCGCGAAACCTTGCGTGCCGGGAGAGACGACGAAGGGGCCACAGCACCATGGCTGGACTCGCCGCATCCGGGTCGAACCCCGACGTCGAGCTGCTCTACGACATCAACGGCCTGGCCAAGGACGCACCGCACTGGTTCGACCGGGTCATGGAGTTCGTCGGCGAGTACGGCATCCTGCTCGCCACCGTGCTGCTCGTGCTGTGGTGCTGGCTGTCCGTGCGCAGGCGCGGCGGCGAGGAGGCCGCGCCCTCGGTCGCGGCCCTCGTGTGGGCGCCGCTCGCCGCCGGTGTCGCCGTACTGATCAACGTGCCGATACGAGGTTTCGTGGAGCGGCCCCGCCCGTTCGTCGACCACGACGGCATCGAGGTCCTGGTCAGCGGCAAGACCGACTATTCGTTCGTGAGCGATCACGCCACGATCACCATGGCACTCGCCGTCGGACTGTTCCTCGCCAACCGGAAGTTCGGCGTCTTCGGCATCCTGCTCGCCCTGTTCGAAGGCTTCTGCCGGGTCTACATGGGCGTCCATTACCCGACCGACGTCCTCGGCGGCCTCGCCCTCGGCACCGCCGTCGCCCTCCTCCTCTCCCCGCTGGCCATGGCCCTGCTCACGCCCCTCACGAAGGCGATCGAGCGGTCGCCGCGGGCGGGATGGCTGATCCGGTCGCGGAAGGCTGCGGCGTACGGCGGGCAGGGTGCCGTAGTCCCCGGCGCGCGGAGGGAGTCCGGCGCCGAGGAGCGGGACCTCGCGGCCTGACCCCGTCGCTCAGAGCGCCTGCGGGAACGTGAAGAAGCCGTTCGGGTCGTACTGCTTCTTCAGCGTCGCCAGACGGTTCGCCGCGTCGCCGTAGTAGGCCTTCCGCCAGTCCGTCAGCGTCGGGTCCGTGTAGTTCTGGTACGCCGCCCCCGACGCGTACGGCTTCATCGCGTCGTGCGCCGCGGTCAGCCAGGACTGGCCGGTGGCGCCGGAGGTGCCCGCCCGCCAGGACACGATGTACTGCGCCAGCATGCGGGAGCGGCGGTGGACGAACGCCGTGGCCGTCGGGGAGACGCGGTTGACCGCTCCGCCGAGCGCGGTCAGGGCGATGCTGCCGGAGCCGCCGCGGACCGTCTCCATCTGCTTCAGCAGAGCCTTGATGCCGGCTGTGGAGAGGGAGCGGTCGAAGAAGTCGGACTTCGCCGCGTACGTCTCCCGGTTCAGCGCGCCCTGCGGGGAGCGGCCGGGGGTCTTGCCGGGGAGATGGCACTGGGCGTCGGTGGCGAAGGAGGAGCAGCCGGCGTAGATCTCCATCGCCTCCTCGTAGGAGCGGCGGCGCAGGGAGACGTTGCTCGCGGGGGCGCCGACCTTGTCGGCGAGGCGGTCCACCGCGTTCTGGAGTTCGCCGTAGGTGCCGAGGGAGAAGGCGGCGACGTTGATGGTGGTGTAGCCGCCGGTGGTGCCCGCCAGGTGCAGGGACGACCAGATCTCGTCCGGCTGGTCCGGGCCCCACTCCTGCCAGGCCTTGATCACGGCGGCGGCCTTCGACCAGGGCCAGGAGAGGTAGCCGGTCACCGCCTGCGGGGCCGGGTGGGTCTTGAACTGGAGTTCCGTGACGACGCCGAAGTTGCCGTTGCCCGCGCCGCGCAGGGCCCAGAACAGGTCCGTGTTGGTGGTGGCGTTGGCGGTGAGCTGCTTGCCGTCGGCGGTGATGACCGTGGCCTGGGTGAGGCTGTCACAGGTCAGGCCGTAGGCGCGGGAGACGACTCCGTGGCCGCCGCCGAGGGTGAGGCCGGAGACGCCGACGGTGGGGCAGGAGCCGGCGGGGATGGTGACGCCCTTCGCGGTGAGGGCGCGGTAGACGTCGATGAGCTTGGAACCGGCGCCGACGACCGCGGTGCCGCCGCTCGACCTGATCTTGTTGAGCTTCGAGACGTCGATGATCAGACGGCCGTTGCCCGAGGACCAACCGGCGTAGGAGTGGCCACCGTTGCGGATCGCGACCTTGAGGTGGTGGGCGCGGGCGTAGGCGAGGGTGGTGCGGATGTCGTCGGCGTGGGCGACGTAGGCGACGGCGGTGGGCTTCAGGTTGTCGAAGCGGGTGTTGTAGAGCTGGTGGGCGGCCGACCAGTTGGTGTCGCCGGGGCGGAGGAGGGGGCCGTCGAGGTCGTGGGCGAGGGCGGTCCAGTTGGCGGCTGCGGAGGGGAGAGCGGCGGATTTGCCGGTGACGGAGGGCGAGGTGCCGGAGGCGGTGCTGCTCTGGGCCGCGGTGGCGGTGTCGTCGCCGGTGCAGGCCGCGGTGGTGGCGGCGGTCAGGGCGGCGACGGTGCCTCCGATGAACGTACGGCGTTCCATGGTGCGTGCCCTCCGTGGCCTCGGGTCGGCTGTCGTTGAACGAGACGGGGTGGGGGTTACTCGGGTTCCATGGTGCACGGAGTCGGGGCGGGGGGTGCGTTTCGCTTGCCGGGGTCTGCGGGGTGCCGCTGCTGACGGGGGTGGGTCTCGCTCGCCCGCGCTTGCGGGGTGCCGCTGCGCCCACCCGTGCCGCCCCAGCGGCACGACTGCCCGCAGCTGCGGGTGCGGGTGCGTGGGTGGGCGTTGCCTCAGTGGTACGACTGCCCGCGGCTGCGGGTGCGGGTGCGTGGGTGGGCGTTGCCTCAGTGGTACGACTGCCCGCGGCTGCGGGTGCGGGTGCGTGGGTGGGTGTCGCCTCGGCGGCAGGACTGCCCGCGGCTCGGCGGATGCGGCGGCTGCGGCACGGGTGCCCGCAGTGGGGATATGGGGGCGTCGGCTGCATGGGCCCAAGGGGCGCGGGGAACTGCGCGATCAGCCACCACCGGCCCGCAGCCGACGACTCGCCTACGTCGGCATGTGGTTCTGGGCGTCTGTTCTTGCCTGGCTTCTTGCTCTTCTTGCTGGGCCTCGCCAGCCGCAGGTGCAGCGGGCTGTGCAGAAGCGGCCCTGGTCGACCGTCGTCGTCTGGTGTTCGGGGGATTCGTGAGGTGGGGGGACCCTGTCCTGCTGCGCCACGACGACAACGTTACCGAGCCTGGGTAAAGGGGCGGTATGCGTGACGGCCCCAACGACCCGTCGTTAAGCGGAGCGACAGGGGGTCCGTGACGGAGGCAGGCGATGGCGGAGCGGCAGCACAGGGTCGGCGGGGCGATCGTCGCGGGGGTCGTCGTCCTGTGGGGGAGCAGTGGGTGTGTCGGGGGCGGGGGTGGCGGGGACGGGCGTGGGGGCGATCCTGTGGTCGTGCTGCATGCCGCCGCTCAGCGGCTTGTCGAGGCCGGGAGTTCCAAGGCCAGCACCTCCATGGAGATGGCCACCGGCGGGACCCGCGTCACCATCCGGGGCGAGGGTGTCTATGACTACCGGCGGCAGATCGGGCAGTTGAAGGTGCTGCTGCCGCAGGACCCGGCCGGACAGAGTGAGCATCGGCCGATCACTGAACTGCTCGCTCCCGGGGCTCTGTTCATGAAGAACCGGGGGGCGGGAGTCCCCGCGGACAAGTGGGTGCGCGTCGACACCGCCACCCTCTCCGACGGGAACCTGGTCACCGGCGGAGCCACCGACCCGTTCGCCGCCGCCGAGTTGCTGCGTGGGGCGCGGACGGCGGCGTACGTGGGGAAGACGGACGTCGCCGGGATCGCCGTACGGCACTATCGCGGTACCGCCGATCTCGCCGTGGCCGCGCGAGACGCGACCGACGGGAACAAGGCGTCGCTGGGCGCGGCGGCGAAAGGGTTCGCCACGGCGCACGTCCCCTTCGACGTGTACCTCGACGACGACGGGCGCATCCGCAAGATCCGGCACCGGTTCAGCTTCGTCAACGGGCAGCAGAAGGGCACCGTGGCCGTCGCGTCGACGACCTTGCTGTTCGACTTCGGCGTCGCCGTCGACCTACGCCTGCCGAACGGCGACGACATCTACGCCGGGAAGATCGAGGAGGGGTGAGCGGTCGTGACGGGCGTCAAGAACTAGCCCGTCCGTGCCATGCGCGGTGCGTAGACCGCTCCCTACTCTAGGAAGCGGTGACGGCAGAGAAGAGGTGATGCACGTGGCTCCGGTCGGCGGTACGGCAGTTCAGGACCACGTGGCCCTCGCCGAGATCGAGCTGTGCGGAGAGCTGATCATCGCGGCGTCGGCCGCGCACGAGGACCGGCTCAGCCTTGGACGCATCGACGAGGTGCTGAAAGTGGCCCAGGAACGCGAGGACGCCTCCGGCGAATGAGCCGGAGGCGTTCCTGAAGGGGCATGGTTTCGGTCACGTCCGCAGCATGCGGGCGATCGCCTGCGTCGCCTCCTCCACCTTCGCGTCGATCTCGTCGCCGCCCTTGACGGCCGCGTCCGCGACGCAGTGCCGCAGGTGTTCCTCCAGGAGCTGCAGGGCGAACGACTGGAGCGCCTTGGTGGAGGCGGACACCTGCGTGAGTATGTCGATGCAGTAGACGTCCTCGTCGACCATCCGTTGCAGGCCACGGATCTGGCCCTCGATGCGGCGCAGGCGCTTGAGGTGTTCGTCCTTCTGCTTGTGGTACCCGTGCGTCGTGTGCTCGGAGGGCGCTTCCGCGCCGGCCTCGGTGGTCGTCATCGCGTCCTCCATGTCACTTGGGCGTCGCCCGGGCATCACCTGGGCGTTTATATACCCCTACTGGGTATATGGTACCGAACTCTGGCGGGTATAGGGCCTGCGGAAGGCCCCCGTGCCGACCACTCTGCCTGATGGGCGACACTGGGGGACGGCCCATTAGCCGTGGCCGGATGATGCACTTAGCATCAGCCTGACCGAAACCGATGCACCCCGAGGACCCCTTGTGCGCTTTCGTCTGACCCCCAGGGAGACGAGCTTCTACGACATGTTCGCCGCATCCGCGGACAACATCGTCACGGGCTCGAAGCTCCTCATGGAACTGCTCGGGGCGGACACCGCCGGCCGGGCCGAGATCGCAGAGCGTATGCGGGCCGCGGAACATGCCGGTGACGACGCCACACACGCGATCTTCCACCAGCTGAACTCCTCGTTCATCACACCGTTCGACCGTGAGGACATCTACAACCTCGCGTCCTCCCTCGACGACATCATGGACTTCATGGAGGAGGCCGTCGACCTCGTCGTCCTCTACAACGTCGAGGAACTTCCCAAGGGCGTCGAGCAGCAGATCGAGGTGCTGGCACGGGCGGCCGAGCTGACCGCCGAGGCCATGCCGAACCTGCGGACCATGGACAACCTCACGGAGTACTGGATCGAGGTCAACCGGCTGGAGAACCAGGCCGACCAGATCCACCGCAAGCTGCTCGCCCAGCTCTTCAACGGCAAGTACGACGCCATCGAGGTGCTGAAGCTGAAGCAGATCGTGGATGTGCTGGAGGAGGCGGCGGACGCCTTCGAGCACGTGGCCAACACGGTGGAGACCATCGCGGTCAAGGAGTCCTGAGCCCTTCATGGACACCTTTGCGCTGATCGTGACCATTGGCGTCGCGCTCGGATTCACCTACACCAACGGCTTCCACGACTCGGCGAACGCGATCGCCACGTCGGTCTCGACGCGGGCGCTGACCCCGCGGGCGGCGCTGGCGATGGCCGCCGTGATGAACCTCGCCGGCGCGTTCCTCGGCTCCGGGGTCGCCAAGACCGTCAGCGAGGGGCTGATCGAGACGCCCGAGGGGTCGAAGGGGATGGGCATCCTCTTCGCCGCGCTGGTCGGTGCGATCACCTGGAACCTCATCACCTGGTACTTCGGGCTGCCCTCGTCGTCGTCCCACGCGCTGTTCGGCGGCATGGTGGGCGCGGCGCTCGCGGGCGGTACGACGGTCTACTGGCACGGGGTGCTGGAGAAGGTCGTCATCCCGATGTTCGTGTCGCCGTTCGTCGGTCTCATCGCCGGTTATCTGGTGATGACGGCGATCATGTGGATCTTCCGGCGGGCCAACCCGCACAAGGCCAAGCGCGGTTTCCGGATCGCGCAGACCGTCTCGGCGGCCGGCATGGCGCTGGGGCACGGCCTCCAGGACGCGCAGAAGACCATGGGCATCGTGGTGATGGCGCTGGTCATCGCCGATGTCGAGGACTACGGCGATCCGATCCCGGTGTGGGTCAAGATCGTGTGCGCCGTGATGCTGTCGCTGGGGACGTACGCCGGTGGCTGGCGGATCATGCGGACGCTGGGGCGGAAGATCATCGAGCTGGACCCGCCGCAGGGGTTCGCGGCGGAGACGACCGGTGCGTCGATCATGTTCACCACCGCGTTCCTCTTCAAGGCGCCGATCTCCACGACCCATGTCATCACCTCCGCGATCATGGGCGTCGGCGCGACCAAGCGCGTGAACGCCGTGCGCTGGGGTGTCGCCAAGAACATCGTGCTGGGCTGGTTCATCACGATGCCGGCGGCGGCACTGGTGGCGGCGGCCTCGTTCGGGATCGTGAATCTGGCGTTCCTGTAGGGGTCTTCAAGGCCGGCCCCGCTTGTCGTAAAACACCTGCAACCCCCGCCCCTCCCGTGAGAGCGTATGGATCGCACGTTCTACGAACGCGTGTTCGACACGAAACGGGAGGGGTGTTTCATGTCCATTCTCGGCAGACGGCTGTTGACCACCGCCGGTGCCGGTGCCGCGGCGATCGTGTTCGCGGCCACGCCGGCCTTGGCGGACGCCAACACCAGCTACTACGCCGACACCCGGTCGTCCGGCAACTACCTGTACCAGGCCGGCACCATGAGGTTCGACTCCAACGGCGACCACTTCTACGCCTGCGACAACTGGTCCGACGGTGCCGGTGTCATCGGCTACTGGAAGGTCGGCAGCGGCGGTACGGTCCACTCGCTCTACAACGGCAACGGCATCGGTACCTGTGCGCACTCCAACCAGGACCTCGCCGAGTCGGCCACGATCTACATCAAGGCCTGCCTCCGGGACGACGGTGACGTCAAGGAAGGCACCTGCAGCGACTGGGTGAAGGGCTACGCGGACGGCATTCCGTAAACCGGCAGGCCGCTGAGCGACATGAAGGAGCCCGCCCCCTGATGAGCCAGGGGGCGGGCCCTTTTCGTCCTCGCGGTGGCACCGCCATGCAGCACCGCGAGGGGCCTGGGAGACCCGGGGATCAGCCGAAGCGGCCCGAGATGTAGTCCTCCGTCGCCTGGACCGACGGGTTGGAGAAGATGCGCTCCGTCTCGTCGATCTCGATCAGCTTGCCGGGCTGGCCGACGGCGGCCAGGTTGAAGAAGGCGGTGCGGTCCGAGACGCGGGCCGCCTGCTGCATGTTGTGCGTCACGATGACGATCGTGAAGCGCTCCTTCAGCTCGCCGATCAGGTCCTCGATCGCGAGCGTGGAGATCGGGTCCAGGGCCGAGCAGGGCTCGTCCATCAGGAGGACCTTCGGCTCCACCGCGATCGCGCGGGCGATGCACAGGCGCTGCTGCTGGCCGCCGGAGAGGCCCGAGCCCGGCTTGTTCAGGCGGTCCTTGACCTCGTTCCAGAGGTTCGCGCCCTTGAGGGACTTCTCGACGACCTCCGCGAGCTCGGACTTCTTGTACGAGCCGTTCAGCCGCAGGCCCGCCGCCACGTTGTCGAAGATCGACATCGTGGGGAACGGGTTCGGACGCTGGAAGACCATGCCGACCTCGCGGCGGACGGAGACCGGGTCGATCCCGGTGCCGTACAGGTCCTCGTCGTCCAGCATCACCTTGCCCTCGACGCGACCGCCGGGGGTGACCTCGTGCATGCGGTTCAGGGTGCGCAGGAACGTCGACTTGCCGCAGCCGGAGGGGCCGATGAAGGCCGTCACCGAGCGGGGCTCGACGGTCATCGAGATGTCTTCGATCGCCTTGTGGGAGCCGTAGTAGGCGGTCAGCCCACTTACGTCGATTCGCTTGGCCATGACTACTTCACTTCCAGGGATTCGTCGGTCGCTGTATGGCCGCGTCAGCGACCGGTCTTCGGGGCCTTCCAGCGGGCGATGCCGCGGGCCACCAGGTTCAGGATCATCACGAAGGCGATCAGCGTCAGCGACGCCGCCCAGGCGCGGTCGTACGCCGCTCCGGAACCCGCGCTGTTCGCGTACTGCTGATAGATGTACAGCGGCAGCGACGACTGCGCCCCTTCGAAGGGGTTGGTGTTGATGAACGGGTTCCCGAACACGAGGAGCAGTACCGGAGCCGTCTCGCCCGCGATACGGGCGACCGCCAGCATGATGCCGGTCGTGATGCCGCCGATCGAGGTCGGCAGGACCACCTTCAGGATCGTGCGCCACTTCGGGACGCCCAGCGCGAGGGAGGCCTCGCGCAGCTCGTTCGGGACGAGCTTGAGCATCTCCTCGGTGGAGCGGACGACCACCGGCATCATCAGGATGGCCAGGGCCAGCGAGCCGGCGAAGCCGAAGGGCTGCATCTCGAACTGCAGCATGAGGCTGAGGATGAACAGACCCGCGACGATCGACGGGATGCCGGTCATGACGTCCACGAAGAACGTGATGGCCTTGGAGAGCTTGCCCCGTCCGTACTCGACCAGGTAGATCGCGGTGAGCACACCGACCGGGGCGGCGATCAGGGTGGCGAGGCCGACCTGCTCCAGGCTGCCGATGATGGCGTGGTAGATACCGCCGCCGGGCTCGGTGTCGGCGACCACACCCATGGAGTGGGTCAGGAAGTAGAGGTCGAGGACCTTGATGCCGCGGACGACGGTCACCCAGACCAGGGAGACCAGCGGGATCACGGCGAGCAGGAAGGCGACCCAGACCAGCGAGGTGGCGATGCGGTCCTTGGCCTGGCGCTTGCCCTCGACGCGGGCGGCGATGCCGTAGGTCCCGACGATGAAGAGGATCGCGGCGATCAGGCCCCACTGGACGCGGCTGTCGAGGCCGGCGGCAAGGCCGATGGCGATCGCGAGGCCGACCGAGCCGCCCGCGATGGCGTACGGGGACCACTTGGGCAGTCGGGCGCCCTTGAGGGTGCTGACGGTTGCGGTGCTCATGCGTTGGCCCCCGAGTACTCCGCGCGGCGGGCGATGATGGCCCGAGCCGCGCCGTTGACCAGCAGCGTGATGACGAACAGGACCAGACCGGAGGCGATCAGCGCGTCCCGGCCGAACTCGGTGGCCTCGCCGAACTTGCTGGCGATGTTCTGCGCGAAGGTGCCGCCGCCCGGGTCGAGCAGGCTGGCCTGGATGTCGAAGGTCGGGGAGAGCACGGTGGCCACGGCCATCGTCTCGCCGAGCGCGCGGCCGAGGCCGAGCATCGAGGCGGAGATCACGCCGGAGCGGCCGAAGGGGATCACCGCCATGCGGATGACCTCCCAGCGGGTGGCGCCGAGCGCCAGGGCCGCCTCCTCGTTCATCCGGGGCGTCTGCCGGAAGACCTCACGGCTGACGTTGGTGATGATCGGCAGGATCATGATCGCGAGCAGGATGCCGACGGTCAGCATCGAGCGGGGCGCGCCGCCCTGCCAGGAGAAGATGCCGGTCCAGCCGAGGTAGTCGTCCAGCCAGCCGAACAGGCCGTTCATGTGCGGTACGAGGATCAGGGCGCCCCACAGGCCGTACACGATGGACGGCACGGCGGCGAGCAGGTCGATCACGTAGGCGATCGGACCGCTCAGCTTGCGCGGGGCGTAGTGCGTGAGGAACAGGGCGATGGCGACCGCGACCGGGACCGCGATGGCCATGGCGACGATCGAGGAGACGATCGTGCCGAAGGCGAGGACCGCGATGCCGAAGACCGGCTCCTGGAGGCCCGTGTTCCACTCGAAGGTCGTCAGGAAGTTGCCGTGGTCCTTGCTGATGGCGAGGGACGCGCGGTAGGTGAGGAAGACCGCGATCGCGGCCATGATCACCAGCAGGAAGATGCCCGAGCCGCGGGAGAGGCCGAGGAAGATCCGGTCTCCGGGGCGGGTGGCGCCGCGGGCGGCGCGCTTCTGCTCGGTCGCGGTGGGCTGGGCTGCGGGGGGAGGTGTGTCGGTTATCTGTGTGGTGTCCATCGGGTTCTCCGGTCTGCGGAGACGCACGGTGTGTGCGGCTCCTGGCGGCGGTGCACCGGACGGTGCGGCCCGGCCCCGGCGAGGGGACGGGCCGCACGCTCAGATCAGCTCAGGCCCTCGATGGTGGTGCGGACCTTGGCGATGATGTCGTCGGGGATCGGCGCGTAGCCGGCCGCGGCGAGCTGGCCCTGGCCGTCCGTGGAGGCGATGTAGCGCAGGAACGCCTTCGTGGCGGGCAGGGTGTCGGCCTTGTTGCCCTTGTCGCAGACGATCTCGTACGTGACCAGGGTGATCGGGTAGGCGCCCTCGGCCTTGGTCGCGCGGTCCAGCTCCAGCGAGAGGTCCTTGCCCGTGCCGACGATCTTGGCGGCGGCGATGGCCTTGGTGGCGTTCTCGACGGTGGCCTCGACCGGGGCGGAGGCGCCCGTGTCGACGGTGACCGGGACGATGCCGTCCTTGGCGTACGACAGCTCCATGTAGGAGATGGCGCCGGAGGTCTGCTTGACCTGCTGGGCGACACCGGAGGAGCCGGACGCCGACTGGCCGCCCTTGGCCTGCCAGGCCTTGCCGCCCGAGTACTTCCAGTCGCTCGGCGCGGCGGCGATCAGGTACTTGGTGAAGTTGTCCGTGGTGCCGGACTCGTCCGAGCGGTGGAACGCCTGGATCTTCAGGTCGGGGAGCTTGGCGTCGGGGTTCAGCTTCTTGATCGCCGCGTCGTTCCAGTTGGTGATCTTGCTGTCGAAGATCTTGGCGATCGTCGAGGCGTCGAGGACGAGCTTGTCGACGCCGGGGACGTTGAAGCCGACCGCGATCGGGCCGCCGACCATCGGCAGGTCGATGCCCGTGCCGCCCTTGCAGACGGACTTGGAGGCGGTGACCTCTTCGGGCTTCAGCGCCGAGTCGGAACCGGCGAAGGCCACCTGGCCCTGCGTGAAGGCGGTGACACCGGCGCCGGAGCCGGAGCCCTTGTAGTTGATCTGTACGCCGGAGCAGGCCGCGGTGAACGACTTCACCCAGGCGTCGATCGCGTTCTTCTGCGCGGAGGAGCCGTCGGCGAGCAGCTGGCCCTTGGCGTCGTCGCACTTGATGTTGCCGGCCTGCGCGCTGGCGGAGGAGCCGCCGCCGTTGCTGTTGCCGGTGTCGTCCGAGCCGCACGCCGTGAGGGCCAGGGCGCCGGAGACGGCGAACGCGCCGAGAGCGAGAGCCCGCCGGTTCTTGCGCTGAAGCTTCACTGAGGGTTTTCCTTCCGAGAGCCGCCGTCCTGAATCCGGCGGCGTGCGAAGACTGGGTGGCGCGGATGCGTCGTCGAGGTGTTCCCGAGAGGCGCGGTCCGCACCGCGTAAGGCCGAAATTAGGCAGATCAGGTGAAGGCGCCGACTGGCGGAAATGAACGGCGGGTGAACCCCTGCGGAAGGTGCGGTTAGGTCACGGAACGGTTGCATTCCATGAGGCGCACCGGTCTCATGCGAGGTGCAGTGCCGCCAGGAGATCGCCGATCAGCGAGCGGTCCCGCTGCTGGGTCAGACGGTTGCGGGCCGCCGTCGGGGAGAGCCAGAGGATGCGGTCCACCTCGGTGTTCGGGGTGAACGCCCCGGCCGTGGCCTCCGCCGCCCAGTACTGGACCTGCTTGGGGCGGTCGTTCGCCAGGTAGCGGACGGTGGACAGCCTGGCGCCCGGGGCCGCCTCGTAACCGGTCTCCTCCGCCACCTCGCGCAGCGCGCCGACGAGCGCGTCCTCGCCGCGTTTCAGCTTGCCCTTCGGGTGCGACCAGTCGTCGTATTTCGGCCGGTGGACGAGGCAGATCTCCAGCTCGCCGTCGATGGGGGAGCGGCGCCACAGGACGCAGCCGGCCGCGTGGACAGTGGTCATGTCGGGAGAGCTCACGGGGTGCTCACCGTTCCTTCTCTGCTGTCTCTGCCGTCTCGGCTAGGGGGTGCTGACTGTTTCCTTCTGCCAGGCCTGCTGGAAGGCGAATCTCGCGGCCTCCACCTCGTGGCGCTGGTCGGCGTGGAGCACGCCGAGGGCGTACGCCGTGGCCGGGGCGATACGCGGGGTGCGCGCCGCCTGTGCCGCGGCGGCCGCCGCCTCGGACGCGTCGCGGTGCCGGTCCAGGGCCTCGCCCGCCGCGAGCAGGCGTACGTCGACGATCTCTGCGTCCATCTCGGCGTTGTGGAGGACCTCGCGGGCGTAGCGGTGCAGGCGCAGCAGGAGGCGGACCTGGTGCCAGGGGGCGTCCTGGGGGTGGGGGGACGGGTCCGGGGAGAGGCCGTGGATGAGGGCCTCGGCGTTGTAGGGGTGGCCTGCGGTGACGAGGGGGAGGGCGGTGACGGCGTCTTTGAGGCGGTCCTCGGCTGCGGCGGCGAGGGGGTGGAGCGGGGTGGCTTCGGCTGTTGCGGAGAGGGGGACTTCGCTGGCGAGTACGGCGATGTTGTCGGCGACTGCGTGGAAGCGGGAGGAGCCGAGGGCCTGGAGGGCGGTGCTGTGGGCCCTTGTGCGGGCGAGGGTGAGCTGGCGGTCCAGGAGGGCGCCTGCTTTTGCCGCGCCTACTGTCAGGTTGCCGCGGTCCGGGGTGGGCGTCGCGGGGTTTCCGCTCGCAGCGCTGGCTGGTGCCGCTTTCTGTGGGCCGGGTGCCGCCCCAGCGGCACGACTGCCCGCAGCTAGGTCAGCCTGTGTGGGCAGCATCGCGCCTGACAGGCGGTGCAGGGCCAGTAGCAGCCTCTCCAGTCTTGCCTCGTACGCGTGCTCCAGCGCCAACGTGCCGGACAGCCACGCCAGTTCGGGGCGGATGCGTTCCGACCAGTCCGGGTCCAGGAGGGGGCGGAAGGTGTGGAGGCTGGCGCTGATGCGGCGGGCCGAGCGGCGCAGGGCCCGGGCCGCGTCGACGGACGCCTCCGAGCCGCCCGCCGCCGCACCGCCGTTCTCACGGTGCTGGCGCAGGGCTCGGAGGAACTCCGTGGCCTGGGCGCGGAGGTAGCCCGCGAGGGCATCCGCCGCCACCCCGGCCGTGGCGTCCGTCGGTTCAAGGTGTTGCTGTGCCACGCCGGCGCCTCCGGGCGTCTATGAGCATCTCCTGGATGTTGCGCAGGGGCTGGCCGTCCGCGTCGGTGGCGTGCCGCTCCCAGTCGCCGTCCGGGCCCAGGTGCCAGGAGGCGGTGGTGTCGGACATGCCCGTTTCCAGAAGGCGGTTGAGGGATGCGCGGTGGGCCGGGTCGGTGACCCGGACCAGCGCTTCGATACGGCGGTCGAGGTTGCGGTGCATCATGTCGGCGCTGCCGATCCACACCTCGGGCTCGCCGCCGTTGCCGAAGGCGAAGACCCGGGAGTGTTCGAGGAAGCGGCCGAGGATCGAGCGGACCCTGATGTTGTCCGACAGGCCTTCCACGCCCGGGCGGATCGCGCAGATGCCGCGCACCCAGACGTCGACCGGCACGCCCGCCTGGGACGCGCGGTAGAGCGAGTCGATGAGCGCCTCGTCGACCATGGAGTTGACCTTGATGCGGATGAACGCCGGGCGGCCCGCGCGGTGGTGCTGGACCTCCTTGTTCACCCGCGAGATCAGGCCGTCGCGCAGGGACTTGGGGGCGACCAGGAGGCGGCGGTACGTCTCGCGGCGGGAGTAGCCGGAGAGGCGGTTGAAGAGGTCGGAGAGGTCCGCGCCGACCTGGGGGTCTGCGGTGAGCAGGCCGAGGTCCTCGTACAGGCGGGCCGTCTTCGGGTGGTAGTTGCCGGTGCCGACGTGGCTGTACCGCCGTAGCGTCTCGCCCTCCTGACGGACCACCAGGGACAGCTTGCAGTGGGTCTTCAGGCCGACGAGGCCGTAGACCACATGGCAGCCCGCCTCCTCCAGCTTGCGCGCCCACTTGATGTTGGCGTGCTCGTCGAAGCGGGCCTTGATCTCGACCAGGACGAGGACCTGCTTGCCGGCCTCGGCGGCGTCGATGAGGGCGTCGACTATGGGGGAGTCGCCCGAGGTCCGGTACAGGGTCTGCTTGATGGCGAGGACGTCCGGGTCGTCGGCCGCCTGCTGGAGGAAGGCCTGCACGGAGGTGGAGAAGCTGTCGTACGGGTGGTGCAGGAGGACGTCACGGGCGCGCAGGGCCGCGAAGATGTCCGGCGCGGACGCCGACTCGACCTCGGCCAGGTCGCGGTGGACGCCGGCGATGAACTTCTTGTACTTGAGCTCGGGGCGGTCGAGCGAGGCGATGCGGAAGAGGCCGGTGAGGTCCAGGGGACCCGGGAGGGGGTACACCTCGGCCTCGGAGATCTTCAGCTCGCGCACGAGCAGGTCCAGCACCTCGCGGTCGATGGACTCCTCGACCTCCAGGCGCACCGGCGGGCCGAAGCGGCGCCGCATGAGCTCCTTCTCCAGGGCCTGGAGCAGGTTCTCGGCGTCGTCCTCCTCGACCTCCAGGTCCTCGTTCCTGGTGAGGCGGAAGGCGTGGTGCTCCAGGACCTCCATGCCCGGGAACAGCTCCTCCAGGTGGGCCGCGATGACGTCCTCGATGGGGACGTAGCGGCCGGGGGAGCTCTCCAGGAAGCGGGACAGCAGCGGCGGGACCTTGACGCGGGCGAAGTGGCGGTGGCCGGTGACGGGGTTGCGTACGACGACCGCGAGGTTCAGGGAGAGACCCGAGATGTAGGGGAAGGGGTGCGCCGGGTCGACCGCCAGCGGGGTCAGGACCGGGAAGATCTGGTGCCGGAACAGGGTGAAGAGGCGGGCCTGCTCCTTCTCCTGGAGCTCGTTCCAGCGGACCAGGTGGATGCCCTCCTCCGCGAGTGCGGGGGCGACGTCCTCGTGGTAGCAGGCGGCGTGCCGGGCCATCAGCTCGCGGGAGCGGGCCCAGATCATCTCCAGCACCTCGCGCGGCTGGAGGCCGGAGGCCGAACGGGTGGCGACGCCGGTGGCGATACGGCGCTTGAGTCCGGCCACCCGGACCATGAAGAACTCGTCCAGGTTGCTGGCGAAGATGGCGAGGAAGTTCGCCCGTTCGAGCAGCGGGGTGTTCGGATCCTCGGCGAGTTCGAGGACCCGCTCGTTGAACGCGAGCCAGCTGCGTTCCCGGTCGAGGAAACGGCCCTGCGGAAGCGCGACGCCGTCGTACGGGGCCTCCTCGTACGCGTCGAGGTCGGCGTCGATGTCGGGTTCCAGATCGGAGACGGCCGCCGCGACGGTGTGCGGGCGGTGCGCGGCTATGGAACCCACGGAGGGCTGCGCGTGCTGGACCTGTTCGGACGCCTGGGCGTTGGGCTGGCTCATGGACCCATTGTTCCGCGCCATGGGCGATACGGGCGCGTCGGACAGCGCGGGCGGGAGCGCGGCGGCGAGGCGGAGGTCCCCGTTCCCCGCGGACGCCCTGGAGGGCGGCGAAGGCTCTGGCACGGCGGGCTTCATTCGCCGAGCGTCGCAAGCCCGTCTGAACCAATGGTTACGGAGACATGGCGTGCGGGATATCGCGGGACGGCTCCCGGGCATCCACAGGTCCGGGCCGCACGTCCCCCACCCCCGTGGGAGGACGTGCGGCCCGGAAGTCGTGGCCCGCCGGGGCCCGGGTGTCAGGCGGTACGGCGGCGCAGCAGCCAGAACGCGGTGGCGACGGCCGCGGTGGCGACGCCGAGCAGGATGCCGGTCTCCACGAGCTGGAGGGGCCAGAAGTCGGACGCGGGGTGGTAGTCGGCGTAGAAGGCGACCGCGTGGTGGTCGGCCATGCACCGGGCGAAGTCGTCGCCGCAGTTCGGGTAGGGGATACGGGCTCCCGCGTCGGTCAGCACGCCCTGGTCGCCGTACGGGACGTCGCTGCCCATGGAGGGCCACTCGGACTCCAGGGACGCGGTGGCGGTCTGCCACGGCCACAGGTCGGGGGTCACCAGGGCGGCGAGGCGGACGACGCCCCAGGTGACCGCGGTGCCGAGGGCGAGCGCGGGCAGGGTGCGGCGCAGCAGCAGACCGGTGAGCGCGCCGACGGCGAGGGCGCACAGAGGCAGGGCCAGGGCGACGGTGCCGTTGGCGACGAAGGGCTCCCGCTCCGACCAGCTCAGGTACACCGGGAACGGGTTCCCCTCGAAGGTCAGCCGGTGCACCAGCACCAGCACGGTCGTGCCCGCGGTGAGCACGACGGCCGGCACGGCGAGCTTGCCGACCAGCCAGCGGGCCGGGCTCACGGACTGCGTCCAGGCCAGCTGGGCGGTGCCGTTCTCCAGCTCGCGGCCGGTCAGCGCGGCCCCGGCCCAGGCGGCGACGGGCAGGCACAGCCAGGAGAGCGCCAGCTCGGGAAGGCGTACGGCCCGGTAGTAGCCGTTGATCGTGGTGTCCCACATACAGGCGTCGATGTCGTCGGGGCACCCCCGCCGCCAGTTGGCATAGACCTCGGTGGCGCCGGGACCGTACGCCCACAGCAGGCTGCCCGCGGCGGCGGCCACGACGACCAGCCAGACGATCAGTGCGGCCCGGTGCAGGCGCAGCACGGTCCGCCCGGTGGCGGCGGGTCTTCCCGTGGCGGGCGCCGTGGCGGTGGTGGTCGCGGTCATGCGGGGGACTCCTGGCGGGGCGTGCGGGCGGGGACGGTGCGGCGGGCTAGCAGGAGGAACGCGGCTGTGGTGGCCAGGGCCGTGACGGTGAGGATGATGCCGGTCTCGACCAGGTGCAGGGGCCAGTAGTGGGACTGCGGGTGGTACGAGCCCGGGTCGGCCTGCATCACCGGCGCGCCGTGCGGGGTGCCGGTGGCCGGGGGCCAGTAGTCCTCGCGGTACTTCTCGACGTACCGGTTGAGCACGATCATCACGGCGACCGAGAGGGCGGCCGCGGGCAGCGTGCGGCGCACGACGAGCGCGGTGAGCGTTCCCACGGCCAGCGCGCACAGGCCGTACGCCACCACGAGCGGGCCGCGGGCGGCGAAGACGTCGGCGAACGTCCAGTCGTCGCCCATCAGGGCGCGATGCGCCGACCAGGCCCAGCGGTAGACGGGGACGAACACCGCGCCGCCGGCGATCAGGACCAGGGCCGGCGCGGTGAGCTTCGCGGCCAGCCAGCGGGCCGGGGTGACGCCCTGCGTCCACGCCAACCGGGCGGTGCCGGACTCCAGTTCGCGGCCGATCAGCGCGGCGGCCGACCAGGCGGCGACGGCCCAGAAGCCGTAGTACATGAACGTGCTGACCCAGCCCATCGGGCTGCTGTACTCCAGGTAGTCCAGGCCGATCACGCACGGGTCCGTCCCGCCGTCGGGGCAGCCCTCGCGGGGGCCGAGGAGGGAGGGGGCGGTGACCTGCGTCAGCCACACCAGGTAGCCGACGCAGCCGGCGACGAAGACGGTCCACACGATCAGGGCCGCGCGGTGCAGGCGCAGCACCGTGGCGAGTTGTGCCGTGAACGTGCTCATGTGGACCTTCCCGTGCGGAGGCCGGTCTCCCGGTGCAGGAGCCGGAAGGCCAGCAGGGTCAGCAGGGCGGTGAGGGCGAGGACCAGGGCGGTCGCGGTGAGCTGGAGGGGCCAGTAGTGGGAGGCGGGGTGGTAGTCGCGGTACCAGCCGACGGCGTCGAACTTGTCGTAGAGCGCGAGGCAGTCGTCGGTCTCGGAGTTGCCGCAGGTCAGGTTGGAGACGTGGGCGCCGGTGGCGGTCACGATGCCCTCGTCGACGCCGAGGCCGCCGCCGGTCGGGGGCAGACCGGTCACGGCGGTGGCCTTGGTCCACAGATGGGGCATGGCCTGCTGGACGCCGTACCAGAGCAGGCCGGTGAAGCCCAGGGCCGCGGCCAGGGCCGGCAGGGAGCCGCGCCGGAGCAGGCCCGCGAGGGCGCCCGCGACCAGACCGGCCAGGGCCAGGGCGACGACGACGGGGCCGTTGGCGTAGAAGGTCGGCGGGTCGTACCAGCTCTCCAGGGTGTCGATGCGGCCCCTGCCCGCCGACCACGCCAGGTGGTGCAGCAGGACCAGCAGGCCGGTGCCCGCGGTGACCACGGCCGCCGGGAGCGCCAGCCGGGAGGCGAACCAGCGCAGCGGGGAGGTGCTCTGCGTCCACGCCAGCCGCGCGGTGCCGGTCTCCACCTCGCGGCCGGTGAGGGCGGCGCCCGCCCAGGCGGCGACCAGGAAGGGCGCGGCGAGCACGGCGTAGGTCGTGTAGGTGTAGACGTCCTTGTAGCGGAGGATCGCGGCCTGGTCGTACCGGCACGCGGACGCCTGACAGGCGTCGTACGCCCGCCAGGCCGCCGCGGACGCGTCGGCTAGCGGACCGCCCAGCCACAGCAGGACGCCGGAGACGGTGACGACCACGGCCGTCCAGAACAGCAGGGCCGGGCGGTGCAGGCGGATCAGCCAGCGGGTGAGGTGCGGGGCGCCCGGGGCGGGTGGGGTGAGGGCGGTCATGCGACGGACTCCTCGGGGGACTTCGCCGGGGCGCCGGCCGCCTTCGCCTCGGGGTTGCGCAGGTAGGACAGGACCAGCTCCTCCAGGGACGGCGTGCCGGTGCGCCAGTCGGCGGGGAGCGGGGCGGCCGGGCGGATCAGGGCGCTGAGCTGTCGGCCCGTGGTGCGGGACTCGACGACGGTGTGCGGGGCGAGGTCGGTGTCGGCGGCGGCCGACACGCGCGCGTGCGTCTCCAGGAGCGCGTCGATGTCCCCGGCGAGCCGGACCCGTCCGCCGCCGATCAGCAGCAGGTGGTCGCAGGAGTCCTCCAGCTCCGCCACGACGTGCGAGGACATGACAATCGTGGTGCCGTGCTGGGCCGCCTGGGACATCAGGACGCCCATCAGCTCGTGCCGGGCCAGCGGGTCGAGGTCGGCCATCGGCTCGTCCAGGAGCAGCAGTTCGGGCCGCTTGCCGAGGGCGAGGGCGAGCGCGACCCGGGTGCGCTGGCCGCCGGAAAGGGCGCGGATGCGGGCCTTCGGGTCGAGGTCGCCGCCGGCCGCGATCCGCTCGGCCGCGCGCGCGTCCCAGCGGCCGGGGTTGAGGTCGCCGCCCATGCGGAGCGTCTCGGCGACGGTGAGCTGGGGGTAGAGCGGCTTGTCCTGGGCGACGAAGCCCACCCGCGCGCGTGCCTGGCCCGCGGGCCCGCCGAGGACGGTGAGGCTGCCCTCGGTCGGGGCCGTGAGGCCTGCCGCGAGGGCGAGCAGCGTGGACTTGCCCGCGCCGTTGGGGCCGACGACGGCGCACACACGCCCGGCCGGGAGGGCGAAGGAGCAGTCCCGCAGGGCCCATCCGGCGCTCCGCCGCAGCCGCCCGAAACGCTTGCCCAGCGCGGCTGCCTCAAGGGCGGTGTCGGTCATGAAGGCTCTCCCTGGCTGTGCTGGGTCGCGGCGGTCCGTTCGGGGAACTGCGGGGCGAAGTGCTTGTCGAGTACGGCGGTGAAGAGGGCGGCCACGTCGTCCCGGTCCAGGCCGGCCGCGCGGGCCTTGGCCGTCCAGCCGTCCAGCTCGGCGTTGAGCGGTGAGTCGGCCGGGGCGGCGCCGAGACCGCGGCGCACGAAGGTGCCGAGTCCGCGGCGGGCCTCGACCAGTCCCTCGCGCTCCAGCTCGCGGTAGGCCTTGAGAACGGTGTTGGGGTTGATGGCGGTGGCCTCCACTACCTCGCGAGCCGTGGGGAGCTTGTCGCCCGGCTCCAGGTGGCCCAGTCGGAGGGCCTGCTTGGTCTGCTGGACGATCTGGACGTACGTGGCGACCCCGGAGTGCCGGTCGATGCGGTACTCGAGCACCCGTGAACCACCCTTTCACTAATTGAGTAGTGAAAGGGTGGTGGAAGGGGGGTGGCAAAGTCAAGCGGAGCCCCGCCGCAAAAATCGGTCGCCGTTTCGTGAACCGATCGGCGGGGCTCGTGCGATGAGGGGTTGTGAGCGAGACGAGAAGCGACGGCGAGCTGCTGCGGGCCGCGGCAGACGGGGACCGGCGCGCCTTCGAGGAGCTGTACCGGCGGTTCGCGCCCTGGCTGACCGCGCGACTGCGGGGCCGGTGCGCCGACGCCGGGATAGTCGACGACGTCGTGCAGGAGACCTTCCTGGCGATCTGGCGCGGCAAGGCGCGCTACCGGGAGGACGGCGACGTGGCCGGCTGGCTGTGGCGGATCGGCTCGCGGCGGCTGGTCGACGCGCTGCGCGGCGACGGGGCGCGGGGGCGGCTGCGGCAGGCGCTGGCCAGGCTGCGGCACCGGGACGAGGCGTCCGCGGAGGAACGCGTGCTCGCGGGGGTGGAGCACGGAGACCTCGCGGGCGCCCTGGTCCGGCTCTCGCCCGAACTCCGCGCGGTCCTCCAGGCGACGGTCATCGACGGCCTGACCACCCGGGAGGCCGCCGTCGTCCTGGGGATTCCGCCGGGGACGGTCAAGACGCGGGCCTCACGCGCCCGCAAGCAACTGCGGGAGGCGCTGGCATGACCTGGCATGTGGATGAACAGGACCTACGGGCCTACGCCCGGGGCGAGTTGGCGGCGCCCAGGCTCTGGTCCGCCGACACCCATCTGATGGCCTGCGCGGACTGCCGGGAGGTGCTCGCCTCGGTGAGCGACCCGGTCGCCCTCGACGCCGGCTGGGAGCGGCTCGACGCCGAACTCGACGCACCCCGAAGGGGGTTGCTGGAGGCGCTCCTCGTGCGGCTCGGCGTCGCCGACCATGTCGCCCGGCTGCTCACGGCGACCCCCGTACTGCGCCGCTCATGGCTCGCGGCGGTGGTGTTCCTGCTGGTGACGACCGTGGGCGTGGTCTACACGGCCGACTCGCCGACCCTCTTCCTCGCCCTCGCCCCGCTGCTCCCGCTCGCCGGGGTCGCGCTGTCGTACGGCCCCGCGCTGGACCCGACGTACGAGATGGCGGTCGTCAGCCCGGTGCACGGCTTCCGGCTGCTGATGATCCGCACGGTGGCGGTGCTCGCCGCGGGCCTGGGCCTCAACGGCCTGGCGACCCTCGCGCTGCCCTCGTACGGCCTGCGCGCGCTGGCCTGGCTGCTGCCCGCACTGGCCCTGACCGCGACCGGGCTCGCGCTCACCCCCCGGCTGGGGCCGGTGCTCGCGCCGTCGCTGGTCGGCGGCGCGTGGGTCGCGCTGCTCGTCGCCGCCGACCGGGCCGGCGACGGCCCGCTCGTGCCGTTCACCGCGGCCGGCCAGGGCGCCGCCGCGGCGGTCGCCGCCCTCGCGGTCGGCCTGCTCTTCCTCGTACGTGACCGTTTCGACGTCTTCCACAGGAGTGCCGTATGACCTCCACCGTCTCCGCCGAGGGGCTCAGCCTCCATTACGGCGGCACCCGCGCCCTCGACGACGTGTCGCTGCGGCTGACCCGAGGCGTCACCGGCCTGCTCGGCCCCAACGGCGCCGGCAAGACCACCCTGTTGCGGGTGCTGGCCACGGCCGTCCCCGCCGACCGCGGCGCCTTCACGGTCCTCGGGAACGACCCGGGCACCGCGCGCGGCCGGCAGGAGGTGCGGCGACGGCTCGGCTATCTGCCGCAGACCCCCGGCTTCCACCCGGACTTCACGGCCTTCGAGTTCGTCGACTACGTGGCGATCCTGAAGGAGCTCACCGACCGTGGCGCCCGCCATCGCGAGGTGCGGCGCGTGCTGGACGAGGTCGACCTGGGCGACGTCCGCGGCAAGCGCATCAAGAAGCTGTCCGGCGGCATGCGGCAGCGGGTGGCGCTCGCGGCCTCCCTCATCGGCGACCCGGGCTTCCTCGTCCTGGACGAGCCGACGGTCGGTCTGGACCCCGAACAGCGCATGCGCTTCCGGGAGTTGATCGCCCGGGCGGGCGAGGGCCGCACCGTGCTCCTGTCCACCCACCAGACCGAGGACGTGGCGATGCTCTGCCACCGGGTCGTGGTGATGGCAGGCGGCCGGATCCGCTTCGACGGCACACCCGCCGAGCTGACCGCGGTGGCCGCGGGCCGCGTGTGGAACAGCGCGGAACGCGACCCGGGCGCGAAGGCGGGCTGGCGCACCGGCACCGGCTCCTTCCGCAACGTGGGCCACCCGCCCGCCGGCGCCGACCTCACCGACCCCACCCTGGAGGACGGCTACCTGCTCACCCTGGACGACGCGGGCGTGGAGGTGGCGGCGGCATGAGCGCGGTCATGGAGGCGGCCCCGACCGCCACGCGGAAGCAGTCGCAGAACTCCTGGGCGGCCGTGATCGCCCTGGCCCTTTTCGAGGCGCGAAGGCTCCTCATCACCATCCCGGTGCTCCTCGGCTTCCTCGTCTACGCGGCCTGGATCGTGTGGCGCGCCCAGGACTACGCGGACGGCTACCCGGCCCTCCAGGACGCCGACCGCGCCACCCAGGGCGGCCCGCTCCTCGTCGGCCTCGCGGTCCTGCTGGCCGTGAACCAGGCCGTGCTGAGATCCCTCCGCCGCGACACGGAACGGCACTTCACGGTGCTGGTGATGAGCAGGGCACACCGGACGGCCGCACATCTGCTGTCCGTTGTCCCGGCCGCCCTGCTCACCGCGGTGTGCGTGGCCGGGCAGTTCGGATGGCAGGCGCTCAAGCCGGGCGCGCTCGGACACGGTTCGCTGGGAGAGCTGCTGGTCGGGCCCCTGACGGTGCTGGCGTTCGGGGCGGCCGGGGTGCTGATCGCCCGCGTGATCAGGACGCCCTTCACGGCACCGCTGGTCGTGGTCTTCTTCCTGTTCCTCTTCCTGCTCAGCACCGGCGCCGGCATCGACGAGGGCTGGACGCGCTGGCTGACCCCGGTCATAGGCGTCTCCAGCAGCAACACCCTGCCCTCCGACCTCATCGGCCGCCCCGCCGCCTGGCACGCGCTCTATCTCGCCGCGCTCGGCCTGACGGTGGCGCTGCTCGCGATGCTGGCCGGCGGCGGCCACCGCGCGCGGTCCGTGTATGCCGGGTTCGCCGGGGCGCTGGCGCTGACGGTCCTCGGCGCGGTCGCGCAGGGCCAGGGTGTCTCCTCCGAGGTGACGGCGGCGCGGGAGCGGGCCACGCTCCACCCCGAGCACGTGCAGACGTGCGTGGAGCGGGACGGGTCGCGCTACTGCGCCTTCCCCGAGTGGCGGGGCCGGACCGCGGAGTGGGCGCGGACCGTGGCCGAGGTCCGGTCCCTCGCCGGCGGCACCGCCCACGACCAGAGCCTCCTCGTCCGACAGCGGCTCGACGCGCGCTACGGCCTCGACGGCGACGCCGCGCTCGACCCCGCGACGACTCCGCACCAGGTGACGGTGGGCACGACCTGGGGCGGTAACCGCGTCCCGGAGTTCTCGGCCGCCGTCGCGGGGGTGCTGGTCACCGGCGACGAGAAGACGACCGGTGAGCTGTGCGACGGCCGCATGGTCACCATCATGTGGCTGGCCCTGGCCGGACAGTCCGACCCGATCGGCAGCCTCAAGAACGTCCGCCTCGACGACAGCGTGAGCGGCTCGGCGATCGTCCTGTCCCAGACGAACCCGCTGTCGATGACGGCCGGTCAGACGACGGTCGTCCGCAAGCTGCTGGAGCAGCCGCGGGACGGGGTGGCGGCGAAGGTGAGGACGAACTGGACGGAACTGACGTCCCCGAAGGTGACGACGGCACGGGTGGCGGAGCTGCTGGGGGTCAAGGCGAAGGTGGGGGCGGACAAGTGCAACTGAGGCGACGGCGGGTGGCGCCGGTTCTGCGGGGGCTCGCCGAGGTGATGGTGGGGGTGGCCAAGTGCGTGTGAGGGGCGGGCCGGTCGTGGTTGCGCTGCGGGCGCAGGGGGTGGGCAAGTGCGGCTGAGCGGAGCGTTGCTGGTCCCTGTGCTGCGGACCCTGCCCTGGCGGGCGCTCGGTGCCGCCGGTGCCGTGGGGCTGCTGATCGTCTCGATGGCGCGGCTTTCGGACGCGGCCGACGAGCCGCTGGCGCTGAACCTGCTGCGGGCCGGTGTCCTCGCCTTCACCCTGGGCCTGGCGTTCGTGCTGGACGACCCGGCCCGGCACACCACGACCCCGGTGCCGACCCGCCGGCCCGCCCGTCACGCCCTGCGGGTGGCGCTCGTCGCGCCGGTCACCGCGGCGTGGTGGACGGCGGCGGTGCTGCTCGTGCCGGACGGGATACGTCCGCCCGTGGGCGACGTGACCCTGGAGGCGGGCGCGGCGTTCACGCTGGCGCTCGCGGCGTCGGCGGCGGCGGTCCGCTTCAGCCAGGCGGCGGAGCCGGGGCAGGCGGTGGCCGGCGCGGTGCTGACGACGGCGGTGCTGGGGCTGCTGCTGTGGCCGGAGCGGTGGGCGCTGTTCGTGGCGACGCAGGACCCGAAGTGGGCGCAGGCGCATGACCGGTGGGGGATGGTGCTGGTCGGCGCGGTGGTGGTGTGGGGGGCGTGCGGGCCGGAGCCATTGAGACGCCGGGTGGTCTTGAAGCCCACCAGGGTCTGAGACGCCGGGTATGAGGCGCCGGGCGGGAGGTCGCCGGGCGTGAGTGCCTGGACCTTGAGCCCCCGGGCCTTGAGGTTCCGGACCCGAGCCCTTGGACCTTGAGCCCCCGGACCCGAGCCCCGGACGCCGAGTCCCGGACGCCGAGTCCCCGGACCCTGAAGGACCCCGGCGTCACATCACGTCTCCGTGCGGTACATCAGGTCCGTCTCATGGGTGACGAACCCCAGCCGCTCGTACACCGACACCGCCGCCTTGTTGTCCGCGTCGACATAGAGCATCGCGGTCGGCAGCCCCTGCGCGGCGAGGTGCCGCAGTCCGATGGTCGTGAGGGACTTGCCGAGCCCTCCGCCCTGGGCGCCCGGCTTCACGCCGAGGACGTACACCTCGCCCAGCCCCTCCGTCGCATGGACCTTGGTCCAGTGGAAGCCGACGAGTTCGTCGCCGCGGAAGGCGAGGAAGAAGCCGGCGGGGTCGAACCAGGGCTCGGCCATCCGGTCGTCGAGGTCGCGCTGGACGAGGGAGCCCTGCTCGGGATGGTGAGCGAACGCGGCGGCGTTCACGGCGAGCCAGGCGGCGTCGTCGGTGCCGGGGACGAAGGACCGTACCGTCACCCCCTCGGGGAGCACCGGGTCGGGCAGGTCCAGGTCGGTCAGCGGCCGCCGCATCTGCCGTAGCTCACGGAACAGGGTCAGACCGAGGACCTGGGCGAGATGCCGGGCGGCGGAGTGGCCGCCGTGGGCCCACACCCGCAGCCGTTTGCCGGAGGCGGCGAGGAGCGCCGAGCCGAGGGCCCGGCCGTGGCCGCGACCGCGGTGTGCGGGGTGGACGACCAGCTCGGCGGCCGGGGCCTCCACGGGGTCGGTGTCCTCCAGCTGGGCGTAGCCGACGAGTTGGTCGTCGACGGTCAGCAGCAGATGGGCCACCCCCTCGCGGGCGCCGCCGCGCAGTTGCAACCGGCCCTGTTCCGAGACGGCCTGCTGGCCGTCGCTGTCGGCGGCCGCCGCGAGGAGCGCGAGGACGGCGTCCGTCTGGTCCGGGGAGAGTGCCGAGCAGGTCTGGATGGAGCGAGTGCTGCCGGGCCGCACGGTGTCGTCGCTGGTCATGCGTACGAGGGTACGGGTGCGGACCAGCAAAGTGGCGGCACTGTAAACCCTGCAAAGCGTCAGCAAAGGTGAGGGCAAAGGGAAACCAGGATGTAACCAAGAAACCCCTGTCGCGCTACGCGCGTTGACTTTAGGCTGCGCCGGACGGGGCCCACTTGCTCAGACGACCCACAGGGGGGCGTATGCCAGCCATATCCCAGCCGCACCGCCGCAGACGGACGGTCCGGCTGCTCGCCGCAGCCGCCGGTCTCGCGACCGCCGGTGCCCTCGCCGCCGCGCTGCCCTCGTCGGCCGCCCCGGTGGAATCAGGCAAACCGGGCAAGCTGCCCAGCCGTTACCAGGACGTGCAGCTGCTGTCCTTCAACGACCTGCACGGCAACCTGGAGCCCCCGTCCGGTTCCTCCGGCCGCGTCACCGAGCTCCAGGCGGACGGCACCACCAAGACGATCGACGCCGGTGGTGTCGAGTACCTCGCCACGCATCTGCGCGACGCGCGCGCGGGCCACAAGTACTCCATCACCGCGGCCGGTGGTGACATGGTCGGCGCCTCCCCCCTGATCTCGGGTCTCTTCCACGACGAGCCCACCATCGAGGCGCTCAACAAGCTGGACCTGGACGTCACCTCCGTCGGCAACCACGAGTTCGACGAGGGTGCCAAGGAACTGGCCCGGCTTCAGCACGGCGGCTGCCACCCGACGGCCGGCTGCTACACGGACGAGGGGTTCGAGGGCGCCGACTTCCCCTACCTGGCGGCCAACGTCCTGAACGAGAAGACCAACAAGCCGATCCTCAAGCCCTACTGGGTGTGGAAGAAGGACGGCATCAAGGTCGGCTTCATCGGCGTCACCCTGGAGGGCACCCCCGATGTCGTCTCCGCCGAGGGCGTCAAGGGCCTGAAGTTCAAGGACGAGGTCGAGACGATCAACAAGTACGCCCGTGTGCTCCAGGCGCAGGGCGTGAAGTCGATCGTGGCCCTCATCCACGAGGGCGGCGCCCCGGCCTCGGGCGCGTACAACTACAACTGTGACTCCCCCGGCGCGGGCGACGGCATCTCCGGCCCGATCGTGGACATCGCCAAGAACATCACCCCGCAGGTCGACGCGCTGGTCACGGGTCACACCCACGCCGCCTACGCCTGCACCATCAACGACCCGGCGGGCAACCCGCGCACGGTCACCTCGGCCGCCGCCTTCGGCCGCCTTTACACGGACACGACGCTGACGTACGACCGTTGGACGGGTGACATCGCCCGTACGGCGGTGAAGTCGGCGAACCACGTGGTCACCCGGACCGTCGCCAAGGCGCCGGACATGACCGAGCTGATCAGCAAGTGGAACACCCTCGCGGCGCCCATCGGCAACCGCGCGATCGGTTACATCTCCGCCGACATCCCCAACACCGGCACCGAGTCCCCGATGGGCGACCTGATCGCGGACGCGCAACTGGCGTACGGCAAGCAGCTCGACCCGGAGACCGACCTCGCGCTGATGAACCCGGGCGGTGTGCGGGCGGGCCTGACGTACGCGCAGAAGGGCACGGAAGGCGACGGGGTCGTCACCTACGCCGAGGGCTTCACGGTCCAGCCGTTCTCCAACACCGTGAACCTCCAGGACTTCACCGGCGCGCAGCTGATCAAGGTCCTTCAGGAGCAGGTCAGCGGCGGCAACGCGGCCTCCCCGAAGATCCTCCAGCCGTCCTCGGGCCTCACCTACACCCTGGACCTGACGAAGACCGGCGCCGACCGGATCGTCGCCGACTCCGTCAAGCTGAACGGCGTCGCCCTCGACCCGACGGCCACCTACCGTGTCGCCACCAACAGCTTCCTCGCGGGCGGCGGCGACGGCTTCACCACGCTCGGCCAGGGCACCAACGACCTCGTCGGTACGGACGACCTGGCGGCGCTGGAGCAGTACCTCACGGCCAACTCCTCGGCCACCAGCCCGATCGCGCCCCCGGTGACGAACCGGATCACGATCGTGAAGTGACCCTCCGGGGCAGGCATGAAGAGGCGGCCGCGTCATCGACGCGGCCGCCTCTTGGCGTATCGGAACCTGCCCGTACTAGTGAGGCCGCAGGGCGTGGAGGTCCGGCAGGTGGGCCTCGGTGACGTACGGCAGAGTGGTCTTGCCTCCCCGGGTGTCGTGCAGGCGTATGAGCCGCCTCGGTGGGGAGGACTGCGGCTCCACGACGACGTCCCGGATGTCGTGCCACGCCCAGGTCCGGCTCCGCACCACCCCCACGACGACTATCCCGTCCGCCCGCACCACCGTGCGCGTCCGCCACAGGGACAGGGCCCACACACCGTCGACGACCACCAGGACCGTGATCAGGAGCGCCGCGACCCACCCCGGTACGTCGTTGATGACCACCTCCAGCACCCCGCACGCCAGCATCACCGCGATCAGCCCGAGCACCTTCAGGCGCGCGCGTCTGTCGGCGCGGTACTCCCGCAAGGTCACGTCCATGCCCCCCACTCCCTGACGGCTACTTGGCAGCCCACAGACCCAAGGTGTTCCGGTTGCCGTCGGCCGCCCGGCGCAGCGCGTCGGTCGACCCCAGCAGCCCGTACGGCAGATACCCGGACCGCACGCCGAGCTCCCACCCGTGCACCTGCACCGCGAGACAGGCCAGGGTGAGGGCGCCGAGGGGGAGGAGGGAACGGGGCGCGGGATCCTCGGTGCCGGCCTCGACGCTCTCCCGGTACGCCACCAGGCGGGCGACCAGCGCCTCCTCGAAGGCGTCCTGGTCGTCGTCGAGGAGTACGCGGAGCAGCCGCTGGTCGGCGGTCAGCGCGTCGCCGAGCTCGTCGAGCCGCCGGGCGGCCGCCGCGCGCTCCCCGGCGTCGGGCTTGCGCAGCGGAACGGTCGGCCAGTCGCGCGGGAGATGTCCGGCCGCCTCGGTGAGGTAGAGGCACAGCGTGTCCATGGCGGCGAGGTCGGCGGGCGCGGAGACGGAGGTGTACGCGTTGTAGGGCACGCCGTCACGGATGGCGGGCGCGTAGTCGCCCCGTAGCAGCAGCCCGGTGACCCGCTCCCAGTCCCACACCAGCCCGCTGACGACGCACACCTCGAACATGTCCAGCCAGGTCCGCGCGGTGGGCGCCTCCCGGACGACGTTCCGGAAGGTGATGGGACCGTCCCCGAACTCGTCGTCCTCGGGGTCCGTGCTGATCACCTCCCCGACCAGGGGGAACCGGATTTTCTGGTCCCCGTCCGGGAAGCACATGACGCTCAGCACGCCGTGCACACACTCCGCGGCGGTGACGGCGACCGTACCGGTCACGGGGTCGAGCCCCGGCTCCCCGACCGCACGCGCGGCGACATGGTCGAGGAGCTCGTCCGCCATCGCCCGTATCAGGGCCGGCGAGATGCTGCCGTACCGCAGTGAGTGCCAGCGCGTGTAGGCCCGCCCGTGAATGTCGTCGAGCGCCTCGGCCAACCGCTGCTCACTGACCTGATGGCATGTCACGTCCCGCACGCGCCACGTCCCTTCGTCCAGGTGATCACTGGACGAGGAACGTTATCAACGAGCACCGACAGTGTCGGGGGGAGGCGTGGGCGCCCCCGGCAGCCGTACGGTCGCGATCGTGCCGCCACCGTCCGCGCGGCCGAGGGTGACCTGGCCGCCGGCCTGCTCCACGGTGCGGGCGACGATGGACAGGCCGAGGCCGGAGCCGGGGAGGGCGCGGGCGCTGGGGGAGCGCCAGAAGCGGTCGAAGACGTGCGGGAGTTCGTCGGCGGGGATGCCGGGACCGTGGTCGCGGACGGTGAGGACGCCGCCCTCCAGCCGTACGTCGATCGTGCCGCCGGCGGGGCTGAACTTCACGGCGTTGTCGAGGATGTTGACGACGGCGCGCTCCAGTGCGGCGGGCTCGGCACGGCTGAACCACGGCTCCAGATGCGCGTTGATCGTCAGCTCCGGCCCACGGAGCCGGGCCCGGCGGAGCGCCGACTCGACGGCGTCCTCCAGGGACACCACCTGCACGCGCTCGCCTCGCTGCCCCTCGGACCTGGACAGCTCCTGCAAGCCACCGATGAGGGCGGCCAGTTCGGTCATCTGCGCCTTCACCGAGGCGAGCAGCGCCTTGCGGTCGGCCTCCGGGATGGGCCGCCCGGTCTCCTCACTCCGGGTGAGGAGCTCGATGTTGGTCCTCAATGAGGTCAGGGGAGTGCGGAGCTCGTGACCGGCGTCCGCGATCAACTGCTGCTGGAGTTCACGGGAACTGGCCAGGGAGGAGGTCATCGAGTTGAAGGAACGGGAGAGCCGCGCCACTTCGTCCTCGGCGTCGTCCTCGACGGGGATGCGGACGCTCAGGTCCTCGGTACGGGCCACGTGCTCGACGGCCTCGGTGAGCTTGTCGACGGGGCGCAGCCCTGCGCGGGCGACGGCGAGCCCGGCGGCTCCGGCACCGAGGACTCCGATGCCGGAGACGAGGAGGAGGATGAGGGAGAGCTCGTTGAGGGTGTTCTGGGTGCCCTTGAGGGGGACGGCGACGACAAACGCGGCGTTCGACGTCTCACCGGTCAGCTGATTCTGGAGCTTCAGCGGGGTGGTCATCACGCGGACCGGTGTGCCGTCCGTCGTGCTGCCGTTGCGGACGATCCCCCTGCCGTTGTGCTCGTTCTTGATGACCTTCTTGTCGGCATCGGTGATCTTGACCTCGCCCTCGGAGTTCCCGAGGAGGCAGACCACCCCGCTGGAAGTAAGTGCCTGGGAATAGGTGCCCCGAGGGCCGTTGTACGTGGTCTGCGGGGTCTGAGTGCAGGTGGCGAGAGCGTTCTCGATGCCGATCCGCTGAGGGCCCTGGATGGACGCCGCCTTCTGCAGGTCCTCGTCCAGCTGGTCGTACAACTTCCCCTGCACGATGAACCAGCACGTCACCGAAACCGCCGCCACCGCAAACGCCACCGCCGCAGCCACCAGCAACGACAGCCGTGCCCGGATCGGCAGCGTCTGGAAGCGGCGAAGAAGCCTTCTCACTCCGCGCCGCCCTGTCGCAGCACATACCCCACGCCCCGCACGGTGTGCACGAGACGGGGCTCGCCACCGGCCTCGGTCTTGCGGCGCAGGTACATCACATACACGTCCAGCGAGTTCGACGACGGCTCGAAGTCGAAGCCCCACACCGCCTTCAGGATCTGCTCCCGCGTCAGCACCTGACGCGGATGCGCCATGAACATCTCCAGCAGCGTGAACTCGGTACGGGTCAGCTCCACCGGCCGCCCGGCACGGGTGACCTCCCGCGTCGCGAGATCCATGCGGAGGTCCGCGAAGGTCAGCGCCTCGTCGTCCACCACCGCACCCGCGCCGGCCGCGGCCGCCGCGTACGAGCTGCGCCGCAGCAGCGCACGGACGCGCGCGAACAGCTCGTCCAGCTCGAACGGCTTGACCAGGTAGTCGTCGGCGCCGGCGTCGAGGCCGGTCACCCGGTCGCCCACGGTGTCCCGGGCCGTCAGCATCAGGATCGGCGTCGTCGTGCCCGCGCCCCGCATCCGGCGGGCGGCGGTGAGGCCGTCCATGCGGGGCATCTGGATGTCCAGGACCACCAGGTCGGGCTGGTACGCGGTCGCCTTCTCCAACGCGTCCGCGCCGTCGACCGCGACCTCCGTGTCGTAGCCCTCGAACGCGAGGCTGCGCTGGAGCGCTTCACGCACCGCCGGCTCGTCGTCGACGATCAGGATGCGCTGGGGGTCACGGTCGCCATCGGCGGGGCTCATCGCTCGCGGTTCCTCGGGGTGCGGTGGGACGTGGGCGCCTTCAGCGTCGCACGATGGTCGGCGGTGGGGTCAAGCACCGGGCGGGGCGGGCACGGGCCAGGTCAGGCGCGTACCTTGCGGCGCCGGGCGGTGCGGCGGGCGGCCACCGTCGAGATCTCCGGGGCGCGGACCGTCACCGCCGTCGGCGCGTGCAGCTCGTACGCCACCTCAAGGGCCAGGGCGAGGCCGGCCGGGTCGGTGGCGGCCACCGTGTGGGAAACCTGCTGGATCATGACGTACTCCCTGCTCACAGTCAGTTGTCGCTGCCGCCGGCCCGCAGCGTCGCGAGGTCGGACTTGACGGTGTTGATCGGGATGGAGAACCCGAGGCCCTGGCTGCCGGCGTTGGAGGAGTCGGAGCTGGATGAGTACATCGCCGAGTTGATCCCGATGATGTTGCCGTTCATGTCGATCAGCGCGCCGCCGGAGTTGCCGGGGTTCAGGGACGCGTCGGTCTGGATCGCCTTGTACGTCGTCGTGGACGAGCCGGTGTCGCCGTTGAACTGCTGGCCGCCGAACTCGAACGGCCATCCGCCGCCGCCCTGCTGCTGTTGCTGCTGGCCCTGGCTCTCGTCCGTCGAGACGGTCACGTCACGGTTCAGGGCGGAGACGATGCCGCTGGTCACCGTGCCGGTCAGGCCCTCGGGGGAGCCGATCGCCACGACCTCGTCGCCGACCTGGACGCCGTCGGAGTTGCCGAGGGTCGCGGGGGTGAGGCCGGAGGCGTTCTCCAGCTTGATCAGGGCGAGGTCCTTCTTGCTGTCGGTGCCGACGACCTTCGCCGTGTACTCCTTGCCGTCGCTCGTCGAGACCTTGATCGAGTTGGCGCCGGCGATGACGTGGTTGTTGGTGATGATCTCGCCGCCACTGGTGATGATCACGCCGGAGCCGGTGGAGGAGCCGTTGCTGAGCGTCGCGTTGATCTCGACGATGCTCGGGCTGACCGCCTTGGCGACCCCGGAGACCGTGCCCCTGGCGGAGGACGGCACCACATTGGTGCTGGTGCTGCTGGAGGCGACGGTGTCGTTGCCGGTCAGCTCCTGGATGCCGTACGCCGTGCCGCCACCGATCGCCGCGGCGACGATCGCGACGGCGGCGAGGAGGGCGAAGGGACCGCGGGCGCGCTTCTTGGGAGCGGGCGCGGGGCCGGCCGGGACCGCCGTCATCACGGCCGTACCGCCGTCACCGCCGCCATGGCCGTCTCCGCCGGCGGCCTGAGTCTGCGCCGGCCACACCGTGGTCCCGGGCTCCACCGTCACCGGCTGCGGCGCGGGCGGCTGCGCCGGCGGGGGCGGCCACTCCGGGTTCACCGGAGAGGAACCCGCGGGGGTGGAGGCGTGCTGCTGGGCGCCCTGGTAAGGGTTCGTGTACTGCTCGTACTCGCCGTCGCGGCGGAAGCTCTCGGTCATGACACCGAGCTTGTCGCCCGACCATGAGAGCTTCCTGAGTGCTCCCTGAGAACGCCGCCAGAAGCTCGTTTGCCCGATATAAAGCCGGTACTGGGACCGCGCCGGGCCCTCTCAGAGAACCCTCATGAAGGCCCGCGGAGCCTCATTCGCAGCCGCAGGACCGGCGTACGACCAGCTTCGACGGGAACACCTTCAGCCGCTCCCGCCGCGACCCGGCCACCCGCAGCCCGTCGTCGAGCACGAGGTCCACCGCGGCCCGCGCCATCGCGGAGCGGTCCGATGCGATCGTTGTCATCGGCGGATCGGCGAGCGCGGCTTCCTTGATGTCGTCGAAGCCGATGACGGCCAGCTCGCCCGGCACGTCGATGCGCAGCTCGCGCGCCGCCCGCAGCAGGCCGATGGCCTGGTCGTCGGTCGAGCAGAAGATCGCCGGGGGCCGGTCCGGGCCCGACAGCAGCTGGAGCGCCACCTGGTAGGCGTCGTAGCGGTTGTACGGCGCCTCGAAGAGCCGTCCCTCGGTGGGGATGCCGGCCTCCTCCATCGCGCGCCGCCAGCCCTCGACGTGGTCGGAGACCGGGTCGCCGACGGCGGGGGTGTCCGCCGTACCGCCCATACAGGCGACGTAGGGGTAGCCGTGGCCCAGCAGATGTTCCACGGCGGTCTTCGCGCCGGCGAGGTCGTCGAGGACGACGGCGACGTCGTCGATCGCCTCCGGCCGCTCGTGCAGCAGCACCACGCGCGCGTCCCAGGCCTCGATCTCGGCGGCGGCCAGATCGCTCAGCGCGTGGCTGACGAGGATCAGGCCGGAGACCCGCATCCCGAGGAAGGCGCGCAGATAGTGGGTCTCGCGCTCGGCGACGTAGTCGGTGTTGCCGACCAGGACCATCTTTCCGCGCTCGGCCGCGGCCTGTTCCACCGCGTGCGCCATCTCGCCGAAGAACGGCTGACGGGCGTCCGGGATGATCAGGCCTATGAGGTCCGTGCGCCGGGACGCCATCGCCTGGGCGACCCGGTCGGGCCGGTACCCCAGCTCTTTGATCGCGGCGAGAACGCGCTCGCGCGTGGCCGGGGCGACCGGCCGGGGTCCGTTGTTGATGACGTAGCTGACGACGGCAGTGGACGTCCCTGCCAGCCGCGCCACGTCATCTCGAGTCACCTTGGCCACGCGCGGAGTCTACGCGGATGGACCCGCTCTGGGCAGGGCGTAAGCGGTCTTCGCTGTGCTCCGCCCGAGCGACCCCTGTGCGCTTCGGACCCCGTCAGACGTCGGCGCTGACCTCTGCGGCGTCCAGGGCGACCGTCTCGTCCGTCTCCTCCGCCTTTGGCCGCTCGCTCCTGGCCTTGGCGTCGTCGGTCGCGCGCTCGCCCTTCTCCGGAGTAACGAATCGATAACCGACGTTCCGGACGGTTCCGATCAGCGACTCGTGCTCGGGGCCGAGCTTGGCGCGCAGACGTCGTACGTGCACGTCCACGGTCCGGGTGCCACCGAAGTAGTCGTAGCCCCAGACCTCCTGGAGCAGCTGTGCGCGCGTGAAGACACGGCCCGGGTGCTGGGCCAGGTACTTGAGGAGCTCGAACTCCTTGAAGGTCAGGTCCAGGACCCGGCCCTTCAGCTTGGCGGAGTACGTCGCCTCGTCGACCGACAGGTCGCCGTTGCGGATCTCCATCGGGGAGTCGTCGTTGACGATCTGCTGGCGGCCCATCGCGAGCCGGAGGCGGGCCTCGACCTCGGCCGGTCCCGCGGTGTCCAGGAGAACGTCGTCGATGCCCCAGTCGGCGGTGACGGCGGCGAGGCCGCCCTCGGTGACGACGAGGATGAGCGGACAGCCCGGCCCCGTGGAGCGCAGGAGCTGGCACAGGCTGCGGACCTGCGGCAGGTCGCGGCGCCCGTCGATCAGGATGATGTCGGCACCCGGAGTGTCGACGAGGGCGGGGCCCTCCGCCGGAGCCACTCGCACGTTGTGCAGGAGCAGGCCGAGAGCGGGGAGCACCTCCGTCGACGGCTGGAGGGCGTTGGTCAGGAGCAGCAGAGAACTCATACGGCTGGTTCCTCCTCGGTCCCGGCGAGGTCGTAGCTCTCGGATCTTTCGTATACAGACGATCCGAAAGCACAAAAGGACCCGGGGGCTGCATTGCCCGAGTCCTCTGTTCAGGAGAATAGCCCACATGCGCATTGATCCGGCAGGTCGTGTGGTGCGATCCACCGCTATTCCGCACTCTGAGACGAACAGAGGCACACCTATACGGACGTTTCTGCACACCACCGACGGTGTGACGATCGATTCCGTATACGATCCGCCGACTTTCGTATACGACGCCTCCCCTTCATCCGCCCGTGGTCCCGTGTTCGTCGTCGCGCACGGTTTCACCGGCGACGCGGATCGTCCTCATGTTCGTCGGGTGGCGGAGACGTTCGCGCAGTACGGCGGCGTGGTCACGTTCTCCTTCCGCGGCCACGGGGCCTCCGGCGGGCGGTCGACGGTCGGCGACCGCGAGGTGCTGGATCTGGCCGCCGCGGTGGAGTGGGCGCGCTCGCTCGGGCACGCGCGCGTGGTGACGGTGGGGTTCTCGATGGGCGGTTCCGTGGTGCTGCGGCACGCGGCGCTCTACCGGGCGGACGAGTCGGGGCGTGCGGGGCGCACGGATGCGCACTCGGACGCGGTGGTTTCGGTGAGTGCACCGGCCCGGTGGTACTACCGGGGTACGGCACCTATGCGGAAGCTCCACTGGCTGGTAACGCGGCCCGAGGGACGGCTGGTGGGCAGATACGGCTTCCGTACCCGCATCCACCACAAGGAGTGGGACCCGGTCCCGCTGTCCCCCGTGGAGGCCGTGCCGAGGATCGCGCCGACCCCGCTCCTCATCGTGCACGGCGACCGCGACGGCTACTTCCCCCTCGACCACCCCCGCATGCTCGCCGACGCCGCCCCCGGCCACGCCGAACTCTGGCTGGAGCCCGGCATGGGCCATGCCGAGAACGCGGCCCCGGACGAGCTGCTGCGGCGCATCGGGGACTGGGCCGTCTCCCAGGAGAGCTAGCCTGACGGTGTTCAACACGGTCGAGTGAGGAAGCAGCGGAAGCAGATGCCAAAGGTCACGGTGCGCTACTGGGCCGCCGCGAAGGCCGCGGCCGGGGTCGCCGAGGAGGCGTACGACGCCGACACCCTCGCCGAGGCGCTGGACGCGGTGCGTGAGCGACACCCCGGTGAACTCACGCGCGTGCTGCAGCGATGCTCGTTCCTCATCGACGGTGACCCCGTGGGCACCCGCGGACATGAGACGGTACGGCTGGCCGACGGCGGCACGGTCGAGGTGCTCCCGCCGTTCGCAGGAGGGTGAGCGATGACGAACCAGCCGTACGAGCCGTACGAAGGCCAGCAGGCGCAGCAAGGGCAGCAAGGCCAGCAGGGGTACGACCCCTACTGGCAACAGCAGGCGTATGACGATCCGCACGCCGCCCAGCAGTACACCCAGCAGTGGCAGGGGCAGACCTGGGAGACGCAGATGCAGGCGCCGGTCGCGCAGGCGCCGGCGGAGACGGCTTATCTGCCGCCGCAGGGGTATGAGCCGGCGATGTACCAGGAGCCCGTGTATCAGGACCCCACGTATCAGGAGCCGACGCCCGCTCCGGCTCCCGAACCGGTCGCGGCTCCTTCCGGTGACTACGGCCCCGCCACCCTCGGTGGCAACGCCCGCGTCACCGACGCCCAGCGGGCCCGGCTCGAAGGGCGTTCGCCGATCATCGAGCCCGGGATGCAGCCCGCCGCCCTCACGGCGGTGCTGGGACTGCTGCTCTCGGGTGCGGCCGCCGTCGGGTCGTACGCGCTGCTCGTGCCGCTCGTTCTTCTCCAGGCCGTCACGGCCGCCGGCTGGTTCCGGCTGAACGGCATGTGGCCCGCCCGGCAGGGCATCGCGCTGGCGTTCCTCGGGGCGGTCGTCGCGGACGTGGCGCTGCTGGCCGCGGACCGGTCGCCGTCGGCGATCCTCGGCACGCTCGGGGTGTGGGTGCTGCTGTGCCTGGTCCTTCAGCTGCGCTCGCACGCCGACCCCGACGAGCGGATGTACGGCCTGATGGCGACCGTCACCGCGTCGGCGCTGGCGATCGTCGCGGCGGGGTACCTCGCGGCGTCGGCGGACGCGGTGTCGGTGGGCGCGGCGGCTGTTGCGGTGGCGGTGCTGGCACGGGCGTTGCCGTTGCCGACGCCCGCGTCGGTGGTCGTGTCGCTGCTGGCCGCTGCGGGGGCCGGTATCGCGGTGGGTGGGATGACCGGGCTGGGTGCGGAGGGTGCGCTGCTCGGGGCCGGCGCGGGGGTGTGTGCGCTCATCGGGCATCGGGTGGCCAGTTACGACTATCCCTCGCGGTTCGTGCACTTCACGGCGGGCGTCGCGCTGCCGCTGGCCGCTGCTGCTCCGGCTGTGTATGTGCTGGGGCGGGCGCTCGGGTAGTTCGCTGACGGTTGGGGGTGGGGCGGGGCCGCGCCGGGGGGTGTCCGTCCTCGGAACGGCGCGGAATCGGGCGGCTATAACAGGGCGCTCGTGTTGACGCGCCAACCGCTGCGGGCGGACACCCCCCGACACGTCCCCTCACCGCCGTACGCGGCTGCCGGTGCGCGGGGCCGCTGTCACAGGTGATCAACAATCCCTCGGGAGGCCATGTTCGCGGCGCTACGGTGGCTGAGACGTAGACCGCCTAGGTGGGGGAACACCAAAGAATGCGCGCACTGCGAATACTGCTGATTGTTGTTGTCGTGCTGGGCGGGATCTTCGTCATCGCCGACCGGGTTGCCGTGCACTTCGCCGAGGGCGAGGTCGCCGACAAGCTGAAGAGCAGCGAGAACCTCGCCAGTACGCCCGATGTGTCGATCAAGGGCTTTCCCTTTCTGACCCAGGTGGCGTCCGGGGAGCTGGACGACGCCGAGGTGGGGATCAAGGACTACGAGGCCGATGCCGGGGCCGCGGGCGAGAAGATCCGTATCGACGACATCACGGCCAACTTCAAGGGCGTCTCGTTCTCGGGCGACTACAGCTCCGCGACTGCCGCCACGGCCAGTGGTACGGCGTCCATCTCCTACGACGAGCTGCTCAAGGCCGCCCAGTCGGAGCCGACGGAGATCTTCACCGGCGTGACCGCCGAGGTCGTCGGGCTGGCCGACGGGGGCAACGGGAAGATCAAGGTGAACGTCAAGGTCACGGCCCTGGGTCAGTCGCAGACCTACCCCGTGCTCAGCACGGTCACCGTCGACGGCGACACCGTGAAGGTGCACGCCGACAATCTGCCGAACCTGGTCGTCGAGGTCGCCGAGGGCAAGGTGCGGTCGATCACCGACTTCGAGCAGAAGATCGACGACCTGCCCGGCGGCATCCGGCTCGACAAGGTCGAGGCCGCGCAGGACGGTGTAGAGGTCACGGTGAAGGGTTCGAACGTCGAGCTGGCCGGGTAGGACCGCGTTCGGCGGACAGCGAGTGTCCGAGGGGCGAGACAAGCCGTCCCGTGGACATTGTGTGATGACGGCCACCGGCGTCCGGAACCCGTGCGAACACGGCCCGGACCCTGATCTGATCCCACATCGCGGACGATCGCGTCTCAAAATACGACACACCGGTGACATGGCCGGTAGTCCGTCCCTACGATCGACGGCATGAAGCGACAGGCGGATCTCACAAAGCGGCGGGCAGTCGACCTGTGCCGCGTTGCCGCCATGCTCTGTCGCACTTTCTGAGCGGAAGCGCCGAGCGCCGTCCGCATCCCCCGCGCCCTGCCCTTGGGCACCCGTGCGCCGCGGCCCCGTCGGCCCGCGCACCCTCACAGCTGTATGCCCCGCCGTAACTGCCCCGGAGGAGAAAGAGCATGAGCCGCAGCGACGTCCTGGTCGACGCCGACTGGGTCGAGGCCAACCTCGACGACCCGAACATCGCGATCGTGGAGGTGGACGAAGACACGTCCGCCTACGAGAAGAACCACATCCGCAACGCGATCCGCATCGACTGGACGAAGGACCTGCAGGACCCGGTCCGCCGTGACTTCATCGACCAGGAGGGCTTCGAGAAGCTCCTGTCGGCGAAGGGCATCGCCAACGACACGCTGGTGATCCTCTACGGCGGCAACAACAACTGGTTCGCCTCGTACGCCTACTGGTACTTCAAGCTCTACGGCCACGAGAGCGTCAAGCTCCTCGACGGCGGCCGCAAGAAGTGGGAGCTCGACGCCCGCGAGCTGGTCGAAGAGGTGCCCGAGCGCCCCACGACCGAGTACAAGGCCAAGGCCCAGGACACGTCCATCCGTGCCTTCCGTGACGACGTCGTCGCCGCGATCGGCAGCCAGAACCTGGTGGACGTCCGTTCCCCCGACGAGTTCAGCGGCAAGCTGCTCGCCCCGGCCCACCTGCCGCAGGAGCAGTCGCAGCGTCCGGGCCACGTCCCGTCCGCCCGCAACATCCCGTGGTCCAAGAACGCCAACGACGACGGCACCTTCAAGTCGGACGAGGAGCTCAAGGAGCTCTACGCCGAGGAGCAGGTCGACCTGGCCAAGGACACCATCGCGTACTGCCGTATCGGTGAGCGCTCCGCGCTGACCTGGTTCGTCCTGCACGAGCTGCTCGGTGTCGAGAACGTCAAGAACTACGACGGCTCCTGGACCGAGTACGGCAGCCTCGTCGGCGTCCCGATCGAGCTCGGCGCCAACAAGTAAGCAGACCCCCAGTCCCACCCCGACCGGCCTTCCTTCCGGTCAGAACCTCTGAATCTGGAGAAAGACATGTGTGGAGCGAAGGCCGGCGGCCCGGACGCCTCGACGATCAAGCCCGGTGAGACCACGATCCAGGGCCAGGTGACGCGTGACGGCGAGCCTGTGGTGGGCTACGTCCGCCTCCTGGACTCGACCGGTGAGTTCACCGCCGAGGTTCCGACCTCCGCGACGGGCCAGTTCCGCTTCTACGCGGCCGAGGGCACCTGGACCGTCCGCGCGCTGGTGCCGGGCGGCACCGCCGACCGTACCGTCGTCGCCCAGCAGGGCGGCCTCGCCGAGGTCGCGATCGCCGTCTGACGGGTTCGTGTCGTACGAAGGGCCGTACCTCTCCGGGTACGGCCCTTCGTCGTGTCCAGGCCTACCCTGGACTCATGCTGGCGCGTCGACGGCACGTCTATTTCGCCATGATGGGCACCTGCGTCGGGCTCTTCGTCCTGGCGTGGGGTGTCGTGCGGCTGTGGTCGATCCCGGTCGCGGTCGGGATGTGCGTGGTCGCCATGCTGATCCCGCCGGTCGCCGCGATGGTGGCCAACCGGCGCGGGCCCGACGACCGGTGGTGGGACGACCCCTCCGGCGATCCCAAGTCCGACGAGTGGTGGGACGAGCTGGACGGGAAGAAGCGGCGGCAGTAGGAAGGGGCCCATGTCGCCCATGAGGTTGTCGACCGTCGTGCTCGACGCACCGGACGCCCACCGGCTCGCGGACTTCTATCTGCGGCTCCTGGGGTACGTGGTGCGCGAGGAGGAACCCGACTGGGTGCTCATCGGGCCGCCCGGCGGAGGCGTGGGGCTCGCCTTCCAGACCGAGCCCGCGTACGTGCCGCCGCTCTGGCCCGACCGTGATTCCGGCGAGCAGCAGATGATGCTGCACCTGGACATCGAGGTCGACGATCTGGCCGGTGAGACGGCGAGGGCGGTGGCCGAGGGGGCGACGCTCGCCGAGTACCAGCCCCAGGACGACGTACGGGTGCTCCTCGACCCGGCGGGGCATCCGTTCTGCCTGTGGACGCCCGAGTCCTAGCTAGTAGACGAGCGCCTGCGTCTCATCGCGCAGGGCCTCCTGGACGAACACCTGCGCGCCCGCGATCCGTACGCCCTCGATGACGTCCTTCTCCGTGATCTCCCGGCGGGCCGCGCACTGCGTGCACAGGGTCAGCGTGCCGCCGGCCAGGATCGACTCGATCAGGTCGGGGAGGGGGGCCGCGTGCGGCAGCTCGAACTCGGCGGCCCGGCCCGGCAGCGCGAACCACGCGGACTCCCCGGTCAGCCACAGGGAGACCTCGACACCACTGGCCACGGCCACCGCCGCCACCGTGAACGCCTGCGAGCAGCGCTCGGGGGCATCGGCCCCCGCCGTCACCTTGATCACGAGCTTCTTCGCCATGGCTGAATCGTAATCAACGCGGCTACAACCCAGGTCGCAGGCCATGAGTCTCCTGTGCGCACATATGGAATGTGCACTTCACGTTCTGTGGGGGGACGTCTTGGAAGTACCTGAAGTTCAGGAAAACCCGGTACCTGACGAGGTGCCGGACGCGCCGGAAGCGTCAGAAACGCCGGAAGTGACCCGTGCGCCGCGCCGGCGCGGCCGGACCACACTGCTCGTCGCCGTGGCCGCCGTGCTCGGTGTCGTCGCCGGCACCTGCACCGGGTTCGTCGTACAGGCGAACCGCGAGCCCACCGCGCTGCCGCCGCTGTCGCAGCCGGTCGTCAAGCAGGCCAAGGGCGAGGTCGCGCCGCTGTCGGCCGCGCAGGACCGGCACGTCAAGGTGAACGGCGATCTGCGCAAGCTGCTGCTGAAGCGGCCCAAGGGGGCGCGGGACGCGAAGATCCCGGTCGGCGACGACGGCTGGCTCGACATGGCCGAGTACGCCGACCTCTACAAGAAGCCGGCGGGCGCCTTCAGCGACCTCGCCACGGACCACTTCCGCCGCGCCGCCGTCACCAACTGGCGGCAGGGCAGCACGTACTTCGTCGAGATCCACCTCGTGCAGTTCCGCCAGGACGGGTCGCTGTCGGCCGCCGACTGGACCGAGGACGCGCAGTACTACGCGAACGAGGAGTCCGACACCGACAGCTGGGAGATCCCCGGGACCGGTGACGGCTGGGCGTACGTGCACAACACACCCGACCGCAAGCCCGGCTACCTGCCGCTGTACGAGGCCGAGGCGCACGCCACGCGCGGCGACATCGCGATGACGATCTGGGTCTACGACAGCAGCCCGATCGGCAAGAAGAAGATCATGGACCTGGCCAAGCGGCAGATGGGGCGGCTGTGAACGACACCGAGAACCCCGAGGTGCTGGAGAGCCCTGTTCCGGACGAGGCCGCTCCGGAAACCGCGCCCGCGAAGAAGCGCCTGCCCCTTCGCCGTATCGCCGCCGTGGCGGGTTCGGTCCTGCTCCTGGGTGCCGTCGTCGGCGGCTCCGGCTACACCGTGATGACCGTGCAGGACGCCGACCGCGATCCGGGCCGGCCGACCTGGCAGTTCCCGAAGGCCGCCGAGGCCAAGGACACGGACACCGCCGAGGACGCGAAGGGGCTGCGCGGGCTGCTCATGCCGTACGAGGCGCACGGTTTCGACCGCGGTCCCGACCTCGCCGAGTTCGGCGCGGACGCCGAGCTCAGCGGCAAGCAGGCCACCGCGCTGCGCAAGGAGTCGATCAAGGGCCTGCCGCCCGCCCAGCGGCGGCAGATGGAGAAGCAGATCGACCGGCAGCGCATCAAGGGCGTCGTCATGCGCAGCTACGTCAACGCCAACGGCTACGCGATCTACGACGACAAGGCCACCGTGATCGGCGTCGTCCTCACGCAGATGGAGAGCCGCGCCGCCGTGCGGGGCATCGCGAGGGGGCAGAGCGAGTTCTTCTCCTCCGTCGACCTCTTCCGCAAGGGGCCGAAGATCGAGGGCCACAAGGACGCCAAGTGCTTCCTGACGCCCAAGGCCAAGGACATCAAGCTCGACCGGATGTTCTGCTCCGCCTCCGTGGGCGAGGTGCTGGTCGAGGTCACCGCGTCCGGGCCCGCCCCGATGGACAAGCGTGCCGTCGCCACGTTCCTCGCCGCCCAGCTCGACCGCATCGACGACCCGGGGAAGGCCGTATGACCACCGAGCAGCAGCCCGAGACGACGGCACCCGTGGCCGACCTGCCGCCCATGCCCGAGGTGCCGCCCTCGATGCCCGAGGTTCCGGCTGTCGTCGAGCCGCCCGTCAAGAAGGACCGCCGGGTCCTGCGCGCCGTCCTGCGCTGGACCGCCGCCGTCGTGGTGTTCGCCGCGGCCGGGGCCGGGACGGCGTACGGGATCACGCGGATGGAGCGGACGGACGTACCGGGACTGGCGAGCGAGTCGGACGGGCGCTGGGAGTACCCGGCGATCGTCAAGCCGCCGCTGCCCTCCGGCAGCCCCGCGCCCTTCGACAAGGCGAACGCGGCCAACTCCCACTACGCCGACCTGCGCGAACTGCTGCTGCCCGCGCCCAAGGGCGCCAAGGCCGACAAGGCGCTGGAGGGCAAGGACGGCTGGCTGGCGAAGAAGGACTTCCTCGCGGTCTACGAGGACAAGGACGACCGGAACGCCATCGACCAGCTCCTGACCGACCAGGGGCTGCGGCACGTCGCCGCCCGCGGCTGGACCGCGGCGGACGGCACCCACACCCGGATCTACCTGTTGCAGTTCGAGACGGCGCGGGTCGTCGACTCCCTCCAGGAGAACACCTTCACCGGCTACGACGCCCCGCAGTTCGCCCTCAAGGGCGCCTCCGAGGTGCACATCGACGAGAAGTTCCCGGAGAAGGCCGACGTGGAGAACGTACGGCACTACGTGTACGGCGAGGCCGAGCCCTACGGGGCGGAGCACGTGCGGGAGGCGTATCTGGTCTCCGGCGACGTCCTCGGGCTGGTCGTGCAGTCGAAGAAGGGCGGAGCGGCGGCGGTTCCCTTCCAGCAGACGGTCGTGCTCCAGAGCCAGCTGCTGGGCTGAGGCGGACCTCGCAGAGAAGGGCGGGCCCCGGCCGACTAAGCTGGGGCCCGGCTCTAGTACCGCCCATAACCGCTCAGCAAGGAGCACCCCGTGCTTGAGGCATTCTTCGAAGCCCTGCTCGTCCTGGTCTGCATCGGCGTCCTCGCCTTCGCCGGGCTGACGGTGAAGAAGCTGTACCAGGGCCAGCGCTGACCCGAAGCTAGGAACTGAAGAAGCTCATGATCGAGATTCCGTCCGACCTGCACAAGGACCTCGTCCCCCTCGTCTTCCTGCTCGGCAACTGGGCAGGCGCGGGAGTGCACGACTTCCCCGGCTCCGAGAAGTGCAACTTCGGGCAGGAGGTCACCTTCAGCCACGACGGCCGTGACTTCCTGGAGTACCAGTCCCACACCTGGGTCCTGGACAACGACGGGAACAAGGTCCGTCCGCTGGAGTCCGAGCACGGCTTCTGGCGCGTCGACGCCGACCGCAAGGTCGAGGTCACGATGGTCCGCGACGACGGTGTCGTCGAGATCTGGTACGGCGAGCTGGCCAAGCAGAAGCCGCAGATCGACCTGGTCACGGACGCGGTCGCGCGGACGGCGGCCTCCGGCCCCTACAGCGGCGGCAAGCGCCTGTACGGCTATGTCAACAGCGACCTGATGTGGGTCGGCGAGAAGCAGACCCCCGAGGTCGAGCTGCGCCCCTACATGTCGGCGCACCTGAAGAAGGTCGTCACCCCGGAGGACGTCGAGCGCTGGGCGAAGGCCCTGCCGGATGACATGCCTGACGACGGCATCGCCTTCTTCAAGTAGGCCTTCGCCGAAGTAGTCATACACTCGTCGGTGTGGTGAGCACCGACTGGAAGAGCGACCTCAGGCAGCGCGGCTACCGGCTGACGCCGCAGCGGCAACTCGTGCTCGAAGCCGTGGACACCCTTGAGCACGCGACCCCCGACGACATCCTCACGGAAGTGAAGAAGACCGCGTCGGGGGTCAACATCTCCACGGTCTACCGGACCCTGGAGCTCCTGGAGGAGCTGGGCCTGGTCAGCCATGCGCACCTCGGGCACGGCGCGCCGACGTACCACCTGGCCGACCGCCATCACCACATCCACCTGGTCTGCCGCGACTGCCAGAACGTCATCGAGGCGGACGTCAAGGTGGCGTCGGAGTTCACCGCGAAGCTCCGCTCGACCTTCGGTTTCGAGACGGACATGAAGCATTTCGCCATCTTCGGCCGCTGCAAGGACTGTTCCGCAAAGGCCCTCAAGGCTTCAACTACCGAGTCGTAGGCTTGTGCACATGAAGAGCCCTCTGCTGTCCCTGCCCGGCGCCGTCCCCGGCGAAGGCGTGGACGAAGACGTCGCCGCCCACTACGGCGACCTGTTCCGCGAGCAGCGCGCCCTCGCCGAGGGCACCGGATTCGTCGACCTCTCGCACCGCGGGGTCATCGCCGTCACCGGCGACGACCGGCTGAGCTGGCTGCATCTGCTGCTCACCCAGCACGTCAGCGAGCTGCCGGCGGGCGAGGCCACCGAGGCGCTGATCCTCTCCGCGAACGGCCACATCGAGCACGCCCTGTACCTGGTCGACGACGGCACCACGGTCTGGGCCCACATCGAGCCCGGCACCCAGGAGGCGCTGCTGGCGTACCTGGAGTCGATGAAGTTCTTCTACCGCGTCGAGGTCACGGACCGCACCGCGGACATCGCGGTCCTCCACCTCCCGGCGGGCTCGATCGCCGAGGTCCCCGAGGGCGTGGTGGTCCGCGAGACGGCGTACGGCCGCGACCTGTTCCTCCCCCGCGAGGACCTGGAGTCGTACGCGGCGAAGACGGGCCCGGCAGCCGGCCTCCTCGCCTACGAGGCCCTGCGCGTCGAGCAGCACCGCCCCCGCCTCGGCTTCGAGACCGACCACCGCACCATCCCGCACGAGCTGGGCTGGATCGGCACCGCGGTCCACCTCCAGAAGGGCTGCTACCGCGGCCAGGAGACGGTCGCCCGGGTCCAGAACCTCGGCAAGCCCCCGCGCCGCCTGGTCTTCCTCCACCTGGACGGCAGCGAGGTCCACCTCCCGCCCCCCGGCACGGACCTCCACCTCGCCTCCGACGGCCCGGACGGCCGCAAGATCGGCTTCATCACGACATCGGTACGCCACCACGAACTGGGCCCGGTGGCCCTGGCCCTGGTGAAGCGCAACGTGTCCGTGGACGCACCCCTGGTGGCGGGGGAGACGGCAGCGGCACAGGAGGTCGTGGTCGAGCCGTAGGGCTCGTGGGGCTCCTGGGGCTTCACATCTCCAGCAGGACCGTGAACGGGCCGTCGTTGGTCAGGGAGACTCTCATCTGGGCGCCGAAGCGGCCCGTTGCCACCGTGGCCCCCAGGGTGCGGAGTTGGGCGACGACCTCCTCCACCAGGGGCTCGGCGATGTCGCCGGGGGCGGCGGCGTTCCAGGTGGGGCGGCGGCCTTTGCGGGCGTCCCCGTACAGGGTGAACTGGCTGATGACCAGCAGAGGGGCGTCGATGTCGCTGCACGACCGCTCGTCGTGCAGCATCCGGATCGACCAGAGTTTGCGGGCGAGTTGGGCCGCCTTCTCCTTGGTGTCCTCGTGCGTCACCCCGACCAGGACACAGAGCCCCTCGCCGCTGATCTCCCCGACCGTCTCGCCGTCGACCACGACGCTCGCGCCGTCGACCCGCTGAACCACTGCACGCATGGCCCCCATGATGCCGTGCGCGGAAAGGGCGACGGGCCCGGGGTTTCTTAATGATCCTTACCCCCCAATCTGGGCCGTTCGGGGGCACTCGGTCACATAGCGGCCACTTGGGGTGGCACGATGCTCACACACGCCGGTCGAGGGGACGGTAGAGGCACATGAGCACACCGAGTACCGAGCAGCCACCCGGGTCCGCGTTCCGGCCACCCACGCAGCGGATGGAGGGTCCGGCACCGTCACCGGTGTCCGCACCCCGGCTGCCCGCGGACCCGCCCGAGCCCGACCTGGCCGTCCTGAGCCTGCCCGAGCTGCGCACCGTGCGCCGGGACGCCCAGCGCGACGAGGCGGACCTCAGTTATGTACGGCGCCTGCTGCAGGGCCGTATCGACATCCTGCGCGCGGAGCTGGCCCGCCGGTCGCCCGCGGGGGAGGGCTCGGTGGTGGAGCGCCTCCCGGAGATCCTCACGGACGCCCCGGCCCGCCAGCGTTCCTCCGCCCGCCACGTCACCCTGGGCACCCCGCACAACGAGGAGTACCGCCGGCTGGCCGCCGACATGCTCGCCGAGGTCGAACTGTCCGACCTCGCGGCCCGCACGGACGCCGAGCTGAACGCCGCGATGGGCCGCCTCGTCCGCTACGAACAGCAGGTCTCCCGCCGCCGCCAACGCCTCCAGCACACGACCGACGAGTGCAGCGGGGAGATCGCGCGCCGGTACCGCGAGGGCGAGGCGCAGGTCGACGACCTGCTGATGTGAGGGCGGAGGGGGAGCGGTGGGGGAGAAAAACGTTGGGGCCTGCACCCGTCACCCCCCTACCGTGACCCCATGACCACCCGCCCCGCCATCGACGTCCGCCCCATCACCGAGGCCGACATCCCCGACTGGATCCGCGCCCTCCACACCGGCTTCCTCCGCAGCCCGACCCCCACCCAGGAGGAGATCGACTCCCGCACCGGCTACCTCCTCGCCCACCGCACCCAGGGCGCCTTCGACGCGGGCCGCTGCGTGGCGACGTACCGCTCCTTCGACCAGGAGCTCACCGTCCCCGGCGGCCGCCAGGTCCCCGCCGACGCCATCTCGAACGTCGCCGTCACCGCCACCCACCGCCGCCGCGGCCTCCTGACCCGCATGATGACCGAGGACCTCACCGCCGCGAAGGAGCGCGGAGACGTCGTCGCCACCCTCATCGCCGCCGAGTACCAGATCTACGGCCGCTACGGCTTCGGCCCCGCCACCTCGATGACCGAGTGGACGGTCGACGTCCTCCGCACCGGCCTCGACCCCCGCCGGCTCACCCCGGACGACGGCGGCCGTATCGACCTCGTCGACGGCGCGGACGTCCGCAAGCTCGGCCCCGACCTGCACGAACGTCTCCGCCGCACCCAGCCCGGCGCGGTCAGCCGCGACGACCGCTGGTGGCAGGTCAACACGGGCGTGATCCACCTGGACCGCACCCCCTGGACCGAGCCCTTCTACGCCCTGTACCGCTCCCCGTCCGGCGAGCCCGAGGGCCTGGTGTCGTACGTCTGCGACGACACCTGGCACGACAAGCAGCCGCACGACACGGCCCAGGTGAACTGGCTGATCGCGACGACTCCCGCCGCCGAGCGCGCCCTGTGGCACTACCTCTGCTCCATCGACTGGGTCACCCAGGTGAAGAGCGGCTGGCGCGCCCCCGACGACCTGCTCCCCCTCCACCTCCCCAACCCGCGGGCCGCGAAGGCCACCACCGCACAGGCGGACTGGTTGTGGGTACGGCTGCTGGACGTCGTACGGGCTCTGGAGGCGCGTACGTACGACGGGGAGGGCGCCCTGGTCCTGGAGGTGGCCGACGCGGCCGGGCTGGCCGGCGGGCGTTACCGGCTGGAGGCGGCGCCGGACGGCGCGTCCTGCACGCCGACCGGCGCCGGCCCCGAACTCACCGTGGACATCGCCGACTTGGCGGCCCTGTGGCTGGGCGACGAGTCCGCCGTACGACTCGCGGCGCTCGGCCGGGTCCGGGAAGAACGAGCGGGCGCCGCCCAAGTGGCCGACGCCCTGCTGCGTACGTCCAGGCGACCGTGGTGCCCGGACATGTTCTGAGCGCTCCTTCCGATGGACGACGAGGACGAATCCGTAGCTGTGGCTATTGAGTTGTGGCTGTGCGGTCCATCCCTGTTCGGTTGTCGGTGTTCAGTTGTGGCTGTGCTGTCTTCTGCTGACCGATCAGGCTCCCGGCTCCCCTCCGGAAGGGAGCCCGATCGGCCGGACTGACCTCGGACGTGGGCGGTCCGGTCAGCCGGACTGGGCGAGCAGCATCACGAGGATCGCCGCTCCTAGGCCGCCGACCATGGTGTTCTTGGCCTTGACGCCGACCGTGAGCAGGAGAAAGGCGATGATGCCCATCGGCCCCCACTTCCACTGGACGAGCTGCTCGAATCCGATGGCGAGGGCGGCGATGGCGATGGCGAACGGCATGACGATCCCCCCTGGGCGAAGCATTGGGCGAAGCCTGGTGTCGTGCTCGGCCTGCTGACGCCAACACCCTTGAACATTGACCATGTTCTGAAAGTTGGCGACCAACTTCACTGTAGTTATCTCCGCTTGGATGCGGCTCATAACCACCTTTCCGCGAACTGCCCAAAGATGGCGGGAAGTTGTAGTGTTTGGTCGTGGACCCGAAACCCGACTCCGTCAATGGGCTGGAGAAGGCGCAGCGGTCACAGAAGTCTCCTCGTGAGGTGGCGGACGAGCTGCGCTCCCGTATCCGGTCCGGTGAGCTGCGGCCGGGTCAGCGCATGCCCACCCAGGCCCGGCTGGCGGACGAGTTCGGCGTGGAGCGGGGTGCCGTACGGCAGGCCCTGCGCATCCTGCAGTCGGAGCGACTGCTCACCAACGTGTCCAAGGGCAGCCCCGCGACCGTCGCCCCCGACCTCGGCAGGGCGCTGACCGGGCCCGGAGCCCCGCCGCTGCCGACGATGGTCGCCCTCGCGCCGCGCATCGCCGCCGCCTTCGCCGCCCCGCACGTGGAGATCGACGCCCTGTGTCTGACGTCGGTCTCCTTCAACCTCGCCCTCGGCGAACCGCTGCGCCAGATCCACGCCGGACGTCTGAAACCGGCCAAGGTCGACGTGCGCGTCCTGCTGCCGAGCCGGGACATCGACCTCGCCTTCCCGATCCCCGTGGACCCCTCGACGGACGGCAGGGTGCAGCGCCGCTGGCTGTCCCAGCGCAACGCCCAGGGCCAGGTGCTCCAGCACAATCTGCTCGCCCTGCGCGCCACCCACGGCATCGACGTCAAGGTCACCTTCCGCGCCCTGCCCTTCACCCCGCCGGTGAAGCTGTACCTGCTCAACAACACGGAAGCGCTCTTCGCCTACTACACGCTCAGCAAGCGCGAGGAGGAGATCGACCACGAGCACCTGGTGATGTACGACGCGGAGGGCACCCAGTCGATGCTGTTCGCCTTCGATCAGGGGGCCGGGCTGCGGGACACCACCTTCGTCGAGCAGTCCCACCTGTGGTTCAACGCACTGTGGGAGACGATCAGTTCGGAGCTGACGCTCTCGAGCTGAGGTCTCCCGCAGAGGTGGATCCGGGCGGTGCCTCTTCATAGGGCCTGCCCCGAGACGAGGAGCGCGAGCACCACGGCACCGACGGAGCTCAGGGCCGGGCTCTTGGCCTTGAGGCCGACGCTGAGCAGCAGCAGCCCGAGGATGCCGGCAGCGCCGTACTTCCACTGGATGGTCTGCTCGATGCCGACGACGAAGATGGCGGAGAGAAGATAGATGGCAGGCACGGTGATTCCCCCTTAGGGCGTGAGGCGGGCATCCGGGGCGAGCGGATGTGGGGGGTTGGGCGATGAGGAGGCAAAACTTCCGCCAACTTGACTAAGTTGGCAACCAACTCTGCTGTACTTGTACCCACTTGGTCCTAACTCGGAAACAACTCTCCAACAACTCCCGCTAGATGGATCAGAGTTGTACCGTTTGGTCGTGACCCAGGAGAACGTGGCAGTGAACGGCAGCAGAAAGCTCTCGCCCCAGGAGATCGCCGACATCCTCCGGGACCGAATCCGCTCCGGCGACCTCAAGGCGGGCGACCGCCTGCCCACTCAGGCCGAACTGGCCGAGGAGTTCAACGTCGAACGCGGCACCGTCCGCCAGGCTCTGCGCGCGCTCCAGGAGGACGGCCTCCTCAGCAACGTGAGCAAGGGCAGCCCACCGCGGATCGCCGAGCCGGCCCCCGTGCGCGGCGCCCCGCAGCCGACGATGGTCGGGCTGGCCCCGCGCCTCACGGAGGCGTTCGCGGCGCCGCACGTGCGTGTGGACGTCGTCAGCCACACCTCCCAGACCCTGATGCTGGCGCTCGGCGACTCACTCCGCGGCATCCACGAGGGCAGGATCCGCCCCGAGTCCATCGAGTTCCGCGTCCTGCTGCCGTCCCGGGACATCAACCTCGCGTTCCCGGTCTCGGTCGAACGCGACGGCGAGGCGGACCCGGTCCACCGCCGCTGGCTGGAGATACGCAACTCGCAGGCCCACGTCCTGAAGTACAACCTCAACGCCGTCCGTTCCACCCATGGCATCGACGTCAACGTCACCTTCCGGGCCCTGCCCTTCACCCCGCCGGTGAAGCTGTACCTGCTCAACGGGGACGAAGTGCTGCTCGGCTACTACATGCTCGAGCGCCGAGAGGAGGAGTACGAGAGCCAGACCCTTGAGATGTACGACGTTCTCGGCTCCCACTCCGTCCTCTTCTCCTTCCTGAGGGCGGCGGGCCAGCGCGATGCGGCGTTCGTGGCGGAATCCCAGAAGTGGTTCGACGCCCTCTGGGAAACCATCACGACGGACCTGACACTCTCCTAGTGACCTCTGATACCAAGCAGACTGATCCGATACGGACTGATCCGGCGCAGACTGTTCCGGTGGCGACAGAGACTGAGAATCTCCGGAAACTGATCACAGGGGCACGTTTCGTGCTCTTCGACTTCGACGGCCCGATCTGCCGGCTGTTCGCGGGGCACCTGGCGGAGGACGTAGCGAAGGACCTGGTGGAGTGGCTGGCTCGGCAGGGCCTGAAAGGGCTGCTGACTGAGGCAGAGCGCAAGCATCCGGATCCGATGGCAGTCCTGCACGCGGTCAACCTGCGTCACCCCGGGAGCGACCTGGTGACCGAACTGGAGGAGCGGCTCACCCAGCAGGAGCTCAAAGCGGTGGACTCGGCCATGCCGACGGCGTTCGCGGATCCGGTCATTCGGACCTGGAGCGCGGTAGGCGCTCGGCTCGCCATAGCCACCAACAACTCGGCGCGCACGGCGACGGGTTATCTGGCCCAACGCGGCCTCGCGGGCTGCTTCACTCCGCACGTCTATGGCCGCACCCAGGACCTCGAACACCTCAAGCCCCACCCGCACTGTCTCAACCAGGCCCTGAACGCCATGGGGGCCGCCCCGTCCGCCGCCCTCATGATCGGTGACGCCCCTTCGGACCTCTACGCGGCCCAACGGGCGGGGGTTCCGTTCCTGGGCTACGCGCGTAATGGGGACAAGGAGCAGGAACTGCGGAAGGCCGGGGCCAAGGATGTCGTGGGTTCCCTGGAACCGGTGCTGCGGGTGCTGCGGGGTCAGGCCTGAAGGCAGAGGGCGAGGAGGGCGATCAGGAGGGCGGAAGCCCACCAGCCCGGGTGGGTGTGCAGCGTCCGCCCGAGCCATCGCGCCAACGCCCGCAGGAGCACCGGAGCCAGGGCCAGCAGGAGCAGTCCGCCCACACCGGCGAGCCCGAGCTGGGTCTGCACCAATTGACCGATCCCGAACTGCAGGACCGCCCCCACAAGTTGGAAGAAGACCATGCCCCCACCTCGTCCACTTCAGTGAATCGATCAACTACCCGTCCAATTGGACTGGTCCTTGACTGAGGTCTGCCCGGCCCACTTGATCCCTTAACTGTCTAATCCGGGCCGGATATGCCAACAGGCCAATCAGGCCACCAATTTGACTGGAAGCGGTTTGTCGGCGGGCGGTGCGAGGTACGGTCGCGATGTGAGCGAAGAGCGCGGCGACGGTGGCGGGACCGAGTTCGAACGTGTCCTGTCGAGCCTGCGCGCTCGCATCGCCGACGGAACGTACTGGGTAGGCGCTCAGCTCCCCCCACAGCGCGAACTCGCCGACGAGTTCCAGGTCTCCCGCGACACCGTCCAGCGCGTCATACGCGAACTCGGCAACGAGGGCTGGATCAAGTCCCGTCAGGGCAGCGGAACGCGTGTCGTGAAGAGCCCGACCCACGCGGGCTCGCCACCGCCCAAACAAGAGGCCACACGGGTGCGTGCGGCGCTCGGCACCTTCATAGCGCGGGCCTTCACGCAGCCGGTCGTACGACTGGATGTGTTCACTCTGACGTCCGAGTCCCTGGACGCTCACATACGGCTGCAGGCTGAGCGCATCCGGCTCGGAGAAATCCAGCCCCACCAGATCGAACTGCGCATGCTGCTGCCCTCGGAGTCGCTGGACCTGCCCTACCCCCGTGCCAAGAAGCCGGATGCCGGGGAGGGGGCGCATGAACCAGCCCAACTGGACCGGTTGCAGGAGCGGTTGCGCGCCATCACGCGCCGGCACACGACCTCGCTGCGTGTCGCGCTGCGGGATCTGAAGACGGAAGGCCTGGTGCCGGAAGTCGATGTGCAGATTCGGTATGTGCCGTTGGCCCCGGCGTTCAAGCTGTACCTGCGTCCCGGTGTCGAAGCACTGTTCGGGCCGTATGAAGTGCTGGAGCGCACCATCATGCTGGACGACGGAACCGAGGTCGAAGCCAAGGACGTCCTCGGGCTGGGGTCGACGCTGACCCGTCATGTCAACGACGAGGGCGACCCCGACTCTCCGGGCTCTGTGTTCATGGAGAGCATGCAGGCATGGTTCGACTCATGCTGGGGTCTCCTCGCCGAAACCCCTTGAAACGGGCTGGTAATCCACTGAGTTTCGAACGGCAGCCAGCTGTCGGGTGGTGTCCTTCTCAAGTCGGCATCGAATGCCGCAGTCCGCTGAGCCGTGTATGAGGATGGGCACTATGGTGTGCTCACTCTCTTGCGGCGCATGAACATTGCAGGCGACGCACAGTCATTCAGGAGTGGCCCGTGGGCATTGCGCCACTGCCCGGTCTCCGCGCGCTGGAAAAGGCGGAGGACACCAGGTACGACGAGTTCGTGCGCTACGCGCGGGCCCTGGGATCGTTCGGACGTGGTCACCACAACCTGAACTACATGGTGCGCCCACTGACGATCGGCCACTCCAGCCTTGTGGGATGTGAGAACGGGCAGGCGGTCACGGTACGGTTCCGGATCCCCGAAGCACTGCCCGTGGTCATCAGGACGTGGCAGGACGAGGCCGGCCTCCTCAACAGGATCCGCCGCCATCTCCCACAGGTACCGGAGTGCCTGGTCAAGCGCGACGACATGGTGATCCTCAGCTATGTGGAGGGGGTGCCGCTCTCCAGCATCTGCCCGAACGGCAAGCCGGTCGACACCGATCTCATCGCGGCCCTCGCCAACCTTTTCGCGGACATGACGCAGGTGCGCAGACAGCATCTGCCTCCCCTGCCGGAAGCCTGGCCGCGGTCCAGCCGGAACAGTAATGCTTACCTGCGGACGCTGGCATTCTCGGCGGAGGAGCAGATCCGGCGGCGTAACTGGAGGAAGTTCGGCGGCCTGTTCGCGATGCTGGGCATCCCCGAGGACGCGATGACGCGGTTCGCGGAGCGGGCGCCGGCACTGAAGAAGCGTCCCTACAGCCTGCTGCACACGGATCTGCACCGGGACAACGTCATCGTCTCCTACCACGGTGATCCGCCCCTGATCTGTGTCGACTGGGAACTGGCCTCCTTCGGGGACCCCTTGCACGACCTCGCCACCCACCTCGTGCGGATGCAGTACCCCGCCTACCAATGGCAGGAGGTGATCGATGCGTGGCGCAAGGCGATGAGTAATCGGAACAGCAATGCCGTAGAAGGCCTCGACCGCGATCTGAAGCACTACATCGCCTTCGAGTACGCCCAGTCCGTCTACCCGGACGTGATGCGTGCCGCGACCTCGCTCGGTGATCCCTTCGACCAGCGTGACCTTGATGCCGCGGTGCACGCGGTACACCGCGCTCTGGCCTCCGCCGAGGAGCCGCTGCGGCTGAAAAGAGTGCCGGACAAGGGCGAGATCGAACGCACGCTCTTCCGGTGGAACGAGTCCCATGGCGTGAAGGCGAGTCGGGGCAGGACGCCGCTCCAGATCGTCTGGAAGCAGGATCACCGGGTCACACTGCGTGGGGACTTTCCCGCGGAGGCGGTGAGTGAGGCACTGTGCGCGGAGGGCGCCGCTTCCGCAGACCGGGTGTTCAAGGGGACGGCACATCTGAACACCGCGGTCGAGGTCCCGGGGGTTCCGTTCCCGGTGATGGTCCGTCGCAAGGTCGGCGGGGCGAACCCACGGGAACGCCGGTTCCTGAACGAGCACGCCGTGCTGAACGCGATCGAACGGTCTCAGGTCGCGGTGCGTGCTCCACGTGCGCTGGCCCTCGGTACGAGCGGTCTGGACGAAGCGTTCACCATTCATTCCTACGAGGGTTCGAGCCAGGAGATCAGACCCCCGGACCACCCCGAGCACGGGCTGACGCCGCACGAGGCGGACGATCTCGTGGATCAACTGGCTGCCCTGACACAGGTCGACTGCGCCGAGCTGGACCCGATAGCGGGGGTGGACTTCTACTGGGAGTTGCAGTACGAGCTGGTCCGGATGGTGAACGAACTCCCGAAAGCGACCTCGGAAGTGGCCCGCGAACTGGGGTTGCCCAGCAGCTATCGGCTGTTGGAGATCCTGGAGCGCCGCACCGTGGTTCCACGTCGGCCGGCCCTCCTGCACGGCGACCTGAATCCATGGAACCTGGTCCGTCGTGAGGGGGGAGGTCTGACACTCATCGACTGGGAGATGGCGATGATCGGCGACCCTTTGTACGACCTGGTCCGCCATATCCATCTCACCCCCACGCGCCCCGAGATCCGCGATCGCATGTACCGCCGCTGGTACCGCTCGCTGCCGGAGGAGTACACCAAGGGCTGGTACGACGACTGGCGGGTGTACCGGTGGATGGAGATCGTCCGCTCGGCCTACGTGGACCTGGACCGTCTGGTGACCGCGGACAGCCTGGAGGCCCCCAACGTCCGCCGAGCGGTCGACGCGTATTCGAGGACCCTGGCGGATGCCACGGCGGCCCTCGGCCTCCCCGACCGGCGGACCAGGCCCGCGAACCCCTATCTTGCCCGCGCGTTCATGCGCCGGGACGATGGGGAGGCACAGACAGTCGGGGTCTCCGCGGACATGTGACTGACTGACCTGCCGTCGACCCCTTCGGCACGCACGGGGGAAGGGGTCACGAATGTCCGCTGGGGGGAGCAGGCCGAGCGCTGATGGTGTGGGTGAGCACCTGAGGCGCATCCAGTCCCGGTACGAACCGGCGTTCATACGCCTCCTGCTGCTGGCGATTTTCGCCACGGGCCTGATAGCCCAGTTCGTGAAGCCGGTTGGCGACGCTGTGGAGGACAAGGCGTTTCTCGGCGGCGCCTTGCTCAGCCTCGTCGGTTACGTGTTGTACGACACCATCAAGGACCTGGCGACGACGCTCCGGCGGCCACCACGCGTCCAGGTCGAGTCGCGAGAGCTCGGAACCTTCGTGGCGGAAGCCTTTCGCGCCCGGGAAGTGGAGATCCGCTTCCTCGGCTACACCGGGGAGACACTCTGCGGCGAACTCTTCCACCACCTTGAGCGCCTTCTTGAGGACCCCGGCCCCACCAGGCACGTGTCCGTCCGAGTCCTGATCCCTGACTTCGGGCAGCCGATGACCGTGCCCTCGCGAGTGGGGGAGGACGGGGCGCCGGTGGACGATGCAGATTTCCGAAAGCGCCTGGAGCTCAAGTGCCGGGAGTACGACGAGAACCTCGTGGCCCTTGAGGAGCGACTCAACGCGCTGGGAAGGGTCACCGCCGAGTGCGAGTACCGGGTGTATCCGGGCATCCCCAGGGACAAGGTCTGCATCTTCAACCGGGAGCTGGTGCTGCACGGCCTCTACAACGTCGCGGCGCGCAGCATGCCGCGCAGTGGGGGTCCCGAGTTCTACGACCCCAAGGGGTACCGTACCGATCTCAGCGTTTCGTCCCGAGGCGCAGGTGACGATGCCAGGGCCCTCGTGGCCACGTGGAGCAAGCACCTCGACGACCTGTGGAGCCTGTCGCCGAAACCGGGCTGGCGACGCGGGCCGACGCTGACTCCGTCTCCCGCGCCGACACCGACGTAGCGAAGAGCCCCCGTACCCTCACCCCATGACCACCCCCGGCCTGCGCGCCCGCAAAAAACAGCGGATGTACGAGACCGTCTCCGAGATCGCGATCCGCCTCTTCCTCGAAAAGGGCTACGACGCCGTCCCGGTGACGGAGATCGCCGCCGCCGCCGACATCTCCAAGCCCACCCTCTTCCGTTACTTCCCGGCCAAGGAGGACCTCGTCTTCCACCGCATCGCCGACCACGAGGACGAGGCCGCGCGGGTGGTGAGGGAAGGGCGGGGGGCGCCGCTCGAGTCGCTTCGGCGGAACTTCCTGGACGGCATCGAGCAAGGCGACCCCATCACCGGCGTCAGTGACCACCCCGCCGTCCGCGCCTTCTACGACCTCCTCTACGGCACCCCCGCCCTCGTCGCCCGCCTGCATCTCCACCTCGAACGCTCCGAGGAGGCCCTCGCCGCAGCCCTCGGTGGTGACCTGGACGCGCGGCTGGCCGCCGGGCAGATCGTCGCCGTGCGGCGCATCCTCGCTCAGGAGAACTGGCGGCGGATCGGAGCCGGGGAGCCCGTCGCCGAGGTGAGGGCCGCGGCTCTCGGCGATGCCGAGCGGGCCTTCGATCTGCTGGAGGCTGGTCTGCCGCGGTACTCATGACCCGCCCACGAGTCGAGTCTCGGTAAAAAATTTAACTCGGTTACGTTATATCGGTACGCTCAGGGTCATGACGTCACCCGACCCCACCCCCCTCACCCACGCCCTCCACCTCGAACGCGCCCACCACGACACCTGCCGCGCCGCCCTCGCCGCCATGGTCGACGGCGCCCAGGAGCAGGTCGTCGTCGGTGAAGACGTCTCCGCCTCCGGGGCCGACGCCGAAGTCCTCGGCTATCAGCTGCGCAGCAAGGCCAAGGAGATGCGGGAGCTGCCGGACGGGCCGTTGTTCTTCGGCCGGCTCGACTTCGACGGCGGTGAACATGCCGGGCAGTGCTACCACGTCGGCCGGCTCAGGATCAGCGAGCACCCCGCCGCCCCACCCCTCGTCGTCGACTGGCGCGCGCCCGTCTCCCGCGCCTTCTACCAGGCGAGCGCCCACGACCCGCAGGGCGTCGCCGTCCGGCGGCGGTTCGGGTGGGCGCCGGGGAGCAGGGGGGAGTCCGAGGGCCTGACCGGCCTTGAGGACGAGCATCTGAGCCGGGGCGAGGACCGCGCCAGCGACATCCTCGTCCGCGAGATCGAACGCCCCCGCGTCGGCCCCATGCGCGACATCGCCGCGACCATCCAGCCCGAGCAGGACGATCTCGTACGAGGTGATCTCGGCGTCTCCGTGTGCGTGCAGGGTGCTCCGGGGACGGGCAAGACCGCCGTCGGGCTGCATCGGGCCGCCTATCTCCTCTACACCCACCCGCAGCGCATCCAGCGCGGCGGCATGCTGATCCTCGGCCCCAACCGCACCTTCCTCTCCTACATCGCGCAGGTCCTGCCCGCCCTCGGCGAGACCGGCGTACGGCAGTCCACGCTGTCGGAGGAGATCGGCGGCCGGCATTCGGTCACCGGGCGCGACGATCCACCCGCCGCCTTGCTCAAGCACGACGTACGCATGGCCGAGGTCCTGCGGCGGGCGCTGTACGCGCGCGTGTCGGCGGAACGGGCCGAAGAGATCGCGATTCCCGAGGGTGCGTACCGGTGGCGGGTGTCCAGGGAGGCGTTCGCGCGGATCGTGGAGGGGGTGCGGGCGGAGGAACCGCCGTACGCCGTCGGGCGCGAGCGGGTGCGGACGCGGGTCGTCGCCCACATCCAGGCGCTCGCCGAGCGGCGGGCGGGGCCGCCGCCCCACGCGTGGGTGCGGAAGATGGCGACGGCGGTCCGGCCGTACGTCGATGCCGTGTGGCCGCGGGTGCGGGCGGAGGAGGTCGTGGCTGAACTGCTCGCGCACGGTGAGGTGTTGGCGGTCGCAAGCCGCGGACTGTTCGACGGTGACGAGCAGAAGGCCTTGCTGTGGGGCGCGCCGCCGCGGTCGTGGAAGTCGGCGCGCTGGTCGGCCGCCGACCTCGTGCTCCTCGATGAGGTCGCCGGGCTGATCGAGCATCCCGAGGGCTACGGCCATGTCGTCGTCGACGAGGCGCAGGACCTCTCCCCGATGGAGTGCCGGGCGATCGCGCGGCGGGCGTCGTTCGGTTCGCTGACCGTGCTGGGGGATCTGGCGCAGGGGACCACGCCGTGGGCGGCCCGGACGTGGGGCGGGCTGCTCGCCCACCTCGGGCGGCCGGACGCGGCGGTCGTGCCGCTGACCACCGGGTTCCGGGTGCCGGAGGCCGTCGTAGGGCTCGCGAACCGGCTGCTGCGGTGCCTGGACGTCGACGTACCGGAGGCCCGATCCCTGCGCGGGGACGGGGAGTTGAGGGTGCGCGAGGCAGGGGACGATCTGCTCGGCGCGGTCGTGGGCGCGGTGTGCGATGCCCTCGGGCGGGAAGGGTCGGTGGGGGTGATCGCGGCCGACGCGGACCTTCCCCGGGTGCGGGCCGCCCTCGACGCGGCCGGCGTCCCGGTGGCCGGGCCGGACGACCTGGCCGCCCGCGTGACCCTCGTCCCGGCCTCGCTGGTCAAGGGGCTCGAGTACGACCATGTCGTCGCCGTCGAGCCCGCGGCCATCGCGGAGGCGGAGGAACGGGGGCTGCACCGGTTGTACGTGGTGCTCACGCGGGCGGTGTCGGGGCTGGAGGTGGTGCACGGGCGGCCGTTGCCGTTCTGAGCCGGGCGGCCTGTGCCGTGGTGCGTCAGCCTTCCAGCAAGGGGATCAACTGCTGCTCCTCATAGGTCAGATGAGCTTCCAGCTCTGCGGCCAGTCGCTCGAACTCCGCCAGGGCCGTGCCGGGTTCGCCCGCCGTCCACACCACCTGCCGCATCTCCAGCACGAGTTCGGCGATCCGCTCGTGCTCCTCGCGCAGCCGGGCCAGCGCGGGGGCGGCAGCGGGATGCCGATCGGCGACGAGCGGGAACAGGGCCATGTCCTCGCCGGTGTGGTGGTTGTGCAGGCCCTGGCAGAAGGTGAGGCAGTTGACGCGGAGCTGGGCGCCGAGCGGGGCACCTGTGCTGCTCTTCTTCAACTCGTCGCGGATGCGGGCGAGTTCGTCCCGGAAGTTGTCGTGGACGAGCTTGATCGCCTCGCCCATGGAGCCGGCCCGGATGTTCGGCGGGCCGGGTGCGGCGATCTCGTACAGGGCGACCACGGGGAGCAGCCGGTCCCCGGCCTTCTCCTGGTACTCCGCCCAGCCCCGGTCGGCCTCCACGGCCCGCGCGAACGACCGGTCGCGTTCCTCGCCCTCCAGCACGACGGCCTGCGCCTCGTACGTGAACGCGCCTGCCTCCACCGTCACTTGGGGATGCGCGAGGATATTGCGGTACCAGTCCGGATGCCGGGTCGAGCCGCCGGCCGAGGCGATGACCAGGACGCGGTCGCCGCCGTCGGGGAGATAGCCGAGGGGAGTGGTGTGGCGGGTGCCGGTGCGGGCGCCGGTCGTGGTCAGCAGGAGCAGCCGGCCACCCTCGAACCAGCCGCCGACGCGGCCGTTGTTGGCACGGAACTCGTCGATGACCTGTTGATTGAAGTCGTTGGGCATTCTTGTCTTTCTCTTCGTCGTCGATCTCGTCGATCTCATGGAGGAGGAACCGAAGGCGAAGAGAAGCGGCGGACCTCTGGCCCGCACGGGCCTCACGCGGAGGCCGGGTACCCAACTGTCGCGCGGCGCGTGGCCGCAAACCCGGCAGTCATGAGACAGACGGTAGTCGCGGCACCGAGGACACCGCCACTGGTTTTCCCGCCGGTACGTTGGCCCCATGGCCGACGAGTGCTTCGAGGACGCGCGACTGGCCGCGCTCTACGACCCCCTGGACCCCGACCGCCGCGACCTCGACGCCTATGTCCGCCTCGTCGGGGAGTTCGGGGCCCGGCGGGTCCTGGACATCGGCTGCGGCACCGGTGTCTTCGCCCTTCTCCTGGCACACCGCGGCATCGAGGTCGTCGCCGTCGATCCCGCCGGGGCCTCGGTGGATGTGGCCCGCGCCAAGCCCGGTGCCGAGCGCGTCCGCTGGATCCGCGGCGACGCCACGGACCTTCCGGCGCTCGCCGTGGACCTGGTCACCATGACGGCGAACGTCGCCCAGGAGGTCGTGGAGCCGAAGGCGTGGCGTGAGACCCTGCGCGGGGCGTATGCGGCGCTGCGTCCCGGCGGCCGGCTGGTCTTCGAGACCAGGGACCCGGCCCGGCGCGCGTGGGAGGAGTGGAACCGGGAGGCGTCGTACGCCGTGACGGACGTACCCGGCACGGGGGCGGTCGAGAGCTGGGTGGAACTGCTCGACGTGGACGGCCCGTTGGTGACGTTCCGATGGACGTACGTGTTCGCCGCCGACGGGCAGGTGCTGACATCGGATTCGACCCTGCGGTTCCGGGAACGCGAGGAGGTGGAGAACGAGGTGCGCGCCGAGGGCTTCGTCCTCGACGGCATCCGCGACGCACCCGACCGCCCGGGCAGGGAGTTGGTGTTCGTGGCGCGACGCCCGGGATGACAAGGTGGCGTGGCGCACTTTTGCAAGCGGGTGCTTGCAATAGTTAGCGAGGGTGCGGCACAGTGGAGTCATGGCATCGCTCAACGTCGGCAATCTCGGTGAGTACCTGCGCGAGCAGCGGCGCAACGCCCAGCTCTCGCTCAGGCAGCTCGCCGACGCCGCCGGGGTGTCCAATCCGTATCTGAGCCAGATCGAGCGCGGGCTGCGCAAGCCGAGCGCGGAGGTGCTCCAGCAGGTCGCCAAGGCACTGCGGATCTCCGCCGAGACGCTGTACGTCCGGGCCGGCATCCTCGACGCGGACCGGGACCGGGACGAGGTGGAGACGCGCGCCGTCCTCCTCGCCGACCCCTCGTTGAACGAGCAGCAGAAGCAGGTGCTGCTCCAGATCTACGAGTCCTTCCGCAAGGAGAACGGATTCGGGACCGACGCCGGGGAGCGGAAGCAGGACGGCTCCGAGGAGCCGGAGCCCTCCATAGCCGAGGACGCGCAGAGCGCGCGGAGCGCCCAGAACAGCACCACCAAGCGCGGTACCCGCAAGAAGAGCACGGCACCCGAGACCACGGCCCCCCGCACGGCCGACGGCAGCGACGCCGACCCGCAGCAGACGGCCAGCTGACGTCCATGCACCACGGACGTCAGCGCCGACCGACCGCGGGACCCAAAACCCTCACCTGAAAGCGACCCGGGAGGACCATCACCATGGCCATCACCGACGACATCCGCAAGGCCGTCACCGACCCGACCCCGCTCTATTTCCTCGCCGGCGCCGGCGACCTGGCCTACCAGGAGGCCAAGAAGGTGCCCGGCATCGTCGAGCAGCTGCGCGCCGAGGCCCCGGCCCGGATCGAGGCCGTCCGCGGCACCGACCCCAAGGCCGTGCAGGAGAAGGCCGCCGCCCGCGCCAAGGAGGCCGGTGCCCGCGCCAAGGAGGCCCAGGAGAGCATCCAGGCCAAGGTCGGCGAGTTCATCGCGACCCTCGACGGCGACATCAAGAAGCTCGGCAGCACGATCGACGCCGACCTGAAGAAGTTCGGCGAGAGCGCCCAGGACTTCGCCCTGCGCAGCGTCGGCGTCGCCGCCGAGTACGCCGTGAAGGCGCGTGAGACCTACGAGAAGGTCGCCGAGCACGGCGAGCAGGCCGTCAAGACCTGGCGTGGCGAGGCCGCCGAGGAGATCGAGGAGCTCGCCATCGCCGTCGAGCCGAACGCCGAGCCCGTCGAGGTCAAGGAGGAGCCGAAGCCGGCCGCCGCCGCCGCTCCGGCCCCCGCGAAGAAGACCGCCGCGAAGAAGGCCCCGGCGAAGAAGACCACCACCGCCAAGAAGACGACGCCGCCCGCGAAGTAGGGGCAATCGACGGACAGCGGAACAGACAGTGGGCCGGGCACCTCGGGGGTGCCCGGCCCGTTGTACGGGTACGGTGACCGCGTAATGACGAGCCGAGTCAGGTGGTGGACGTTGTGCTGATGCAGGGTTTCGCGGGATTGATGTGGCTGCTCTACCTCGCGATGCTGGCCTTCGCGGTGGTGGCCTTCGTGATGGCCGCCTTCTTCCGCGAGGACGCGTACCGCGCGGCCGACAAGCAGGGCAAGGGCTTCTGGCTGATCATCCTCGGTATCGCGGTGGCCGTGAACCTCCTGGTCCCGATGCTGTTCCTCCAGCTCGCGGGCCTGGTCGCGTCGATCGTCTTCTTCGTCGACGTCCGCCCGGCCCTGCGCCAGGTGTCCGGCGGCGGCCGGGGCCGCAGGGGCGGCGGCTCCAGCAGCGACGGCCCGTACGGTCCTTGGAACGGCGGCAGGTAAAAGGCTTTTAGGGGCGCGGGGCTGTTTCGATTTGCGGCTCCGCCGCGGGGCGCGACCAGCCCCAACGGACGCGCACCCGGCACACGACGTCACCCGCGACGGCGCGTAGCCCTAGGCCGCCCGATCCAACAGCACAACCGCCACGTCATCCGCCAACTCGCCCCCATTGAGCTCCCGCACCTCATTGACGGCAGCCCGCAACAACGCCTCCCCGCGCAGCCCTTCACCCAGCTGCCGCCGGACCATCTCCACCATGCCGTCCTGCCCGAGCCGCTCCCGCCCCGCACCGACGCGGCCCTCGATGAGCCCGTCGGTGTAGAGCATCAGGCTCCACTCCTGCCCCAGCTCCACCTGCATCCGCGGCCACCGGGCCCCGGGCAGCAGCCCGAGGGCGGGCCCGTTGTTGTCGTACGGCAGCAGCCGCGCCGGCCGACCCGGGCGGGCCACCAGCGGCGCCGGATGCCCGGCGAGGCACAGCCCCGCGCGGCGCCCGTCCGGCGCGATGTCGACCGTGCACAGGGTCGCGAAGATCTCGTCGTCGGCCCGCTCGTGCTCCAGGACCTGCTGGAGCGTCCCCAGCAGCTCGTCCCCGCACAGCCCGGCCAGCGTCAGCGCCCGCCAGGCGATCCGCAGCTCCACGCCGAGCGCCGCCTCGTCGGGCCCGTGCCCGCAAACGTCGCCGATCATGGCGTGCACGGTGCCGTCGGAGGTCCGTACGACGTCGTAGAAGTCGCCGCCGAGCAGCGCGCGCGAGCGCCCCGGCCGGTAGCGGGCGGCGAAACGCAGCGCCGAGCCCTCCAGCAGCGGCGTGGGCAGCAGCCCGCGCTCCAGACGCCGGTTCTCCTGCGCCCGTACGCGGCCCTCCGCGAGCCGCCGCTCGGCGGTGTCGGAACGTTTCCTCTCCACGGCGTAACGGATCGCGCGGCTCAGCAGCCGGCTGTCCAGCTCGTCCCGGAAGAGATAGTCCTGGGCGCCCACGCGCACGGCCTCGGCGCCGCGCTCGGCGTCGCCGGAGGCGGTGAGGGCGAGCACGGCGTGCCGCGGGGCGAGCTGGAGCACGTGCTTGAGCACGGCGAGCTCGTCGTCGTTCCCGCCGCGCACCGGCACGGGCAACGCCAGGTCGAGCAGGATGCAGTGGACGTCGTCGGTGAGGAGACGTTCGGCTTCGGTGAGGTTGCGGGCCGTGCGGACGCGGATGGGGTTGCCGGCGGAGTCCAGGAGCTCGGGCACGAGCGTGGAGCCGCCGGGATCGTCCTCGATCACCAGCAGCGTCAGCTGGGTGCCGTGGTGCTTCTCGACCGTGCCGTCCTTACGCGGGGCCTCTTCCTTCGGAGGGCCGCCGACCGGGCCGCCGAGCGCTGTCGCGGCCTGCGCCTGACCACCTTCCACGGCCGGGATCGCTCTCTGCCGCGGTACGGGTACGGGCATCGTCTTGGGTTCCTTCCCTCCCCCCGAGGGCATGGTGGGGCGAGGGACCTCGACCCACCGACGGGGACCATAGCGGTAGTCGGCGCCGCAACGGAATGGTGCACGGCACGCGGTTCGGCGGGCGGCCGCTGTCATATGCCGCGTTCCCTACCGCAGTTGGACACCCCGCCCGAGGTGCGGGAATGACGAACGTCACGTCCGCACCGGGTTTGCACGACAGCCGAGGTGCCCTGCGTCACGTGACCCCCGCCACGCGGCCTCAGGCGTCCGGCCGTACGACCGCCAGGATCGGCATCGAGCCCGCCCCCGCGATCGTCACCGTCCGCCCCGGGCGCGGGGCGTGCACGATCGCGCCGTCGCCTATGTACATCGCGACATGGCTGGCATCGGAGTTGTAGATGATGAGGTCGCCGGGCCGCATGTCCTTGATGTCGATTTTCTTCAGCTGCTTCCACTGCTCCTGCGAGGTCCGCGGAATGGGCTGTCCGGCACTGGCCCAGGCCTGCGAGGTGAGCCCCGAGCAGTCGTAGGAGCCCGGCCCCTCGGCACCCCACTCGTACGGCTTGCCGATCTGCGAGGTCGCGTACTCCACGGCCTTCTTGCCCTGCGCGGACGCCTTGCCGTTGATCTCGTCGAGGATGCCGGAGTCGAGCCAGGTGCTCTGCGCCTTGTAGGCGGCCTCCTGCTCCAGCCGCGCCAGCCGCTCCTTCTCCTTCTTCTCGAGCTTGGACTCGAGTTCCTCGGCGGCGGCGATCTGCTTCTTGACCTTCTTCTTGGCGGCGGCCTTGGCCTTCCGGTTGGCCTCCAGCTTCTCCCACTGCGCGGAGGCGTCGTCGGCGTACTGCTCCAAGTCCTCCTGGGTGCGGGTCATTTCCTCCAGCAGCCCCTTGGTGGCGCGCTGCCCCTGGAGCACCCGCCCGGCCCCGTTGAGAAAGTCCTCCGGGTCGTCGCTGAGCATCAGCTGCGCCTCGTCGGGCAGTCCACCGCTGCGGTACTGGGCGGCGGCCGCCGCACCCGCCCGCTTCTTCAGGTCGGCGAGCCGCTCCTGCCCCTTGACGATCTTCTTCGCCAAGGCCACGATCGCGGCCGACTGCTGGTCGGCGGCCTCCTCGGCGGCGTTGTACTGGTCCGTGGCCACGGCGGCGGCGTGGTACAGGGCGTCCAGCTTCGCGCGTACGGCCTCAAGGTCCTTGTCGGGCGCGGGGGAGATGCTCGGGGTCGTTGTCGGTGACGGTGTGGGGGTCGGTGCCGCGAACGCCGTACCCGGAGCCGCCAGCACGGTGACCGCACAGACCACGGTCACGGCCGCCGTCAACAGCCCCCGCTTGCCCGCACCCATACCTCTGCCCCCAAACCTGATTTACCGTCAGTAACTTACGGACGCTTGGGGGATCGTGCCATGGGCCACCGAAAAGCGACAGAGGTCGCGCTTCAGCGATACGTCGCTCCTCCTGCCCCCGATCCCCGCCCTCGAAGACGATCTCCCCGCCTTTGTGACGAAAGACTCACGGAGATCGTTCCCCGCAGCTCAGCGGCCCCGAGGCGCCAACGCCTCCCACGCCACGGTCACTTCACCCTGCCGCCACCGCGCAGGCCCGTCGGTCACGGGCCAGTCCGCGGTCAGGTCGCGCACGGCCCGCATCCAGCGCTGCCGGGCCCCGTACGAGGCGTAGGGCGCGGCGGCTGCCCACGCCCGGTCGAAGTCCCGCAGGAAGGCGTGCACCGGCTCGCCCGGCACATTGCGGTGGATAAGAGCCTTCGGCAGCCGCTCGGCCAGATCGGACGGCTGCCCCAACGACCCCAGCCGGGTGGCGAACGTGACCGTCCGCGCTCCCTCCGCCCCGAGGGCGACCCACACATGCCGCCGCCCGACCTCGTCGCAGGTCCCCTCGACCAGCAGGCCGCCGGGCGCGAGCCGCGCGCAGATCCGCGCCCAGACCTCCGCGACCTCACCCTCGTCGTACTGCCGCAGCACATTCGCCGCCCGCACCAGCACCGGCCGCTGCGCAACAGGGATCTCGAACCCCCCGTGCCGAAAGACGAGCCCCTCCCGCTCGTACGGCTTGGCGGCGGCAACCCGGGCGGGCTCGATCTCCACCCCGACCACCCGCACGCGCGGCGCGACGGTCCGCAGCCGGGCGAGCAACTCGACGGCGGTCCACGGAGCGGCCCCGTACCCGAGATCGACGGCGACGGGGTCCTCGGCGCGCCGCAGCGCGGCCCCATGGGTGGCGGCGATCCATCGATCCATCCGCCGCAGCCGATTGGGATTGGTGGTCCCGCGCGTGACAGTGCCCACGGGACGGGTACTGGCGCGAGATGTCATACGTACGAGGTTATGCGGCACGCGAGCCCCAACGGACCGGCAGCCGGGTACGGCGGTGAGGGGACGCGTCGGGCCACGACGCAACGCAAGCCCGAACAGTTGAGCGACCCCCAGTAATGCCTAGGCAAAAACCCCCACGGTCGGAATGGGAACCAGCCCCTCCGACGTTGCACCCCCTTGGAGGGTGCCCCACACCCTCCGTCCGGCATGCCCGCAGCAAGGAGGAAACGCCACGTGAGCCAGTACGTCAGCAGGCTCGGGCGTCGTTCCCCGGCCACGCCCCCGCGCCTCAGGCTGCACCGCCGCCCCCGCCGCGTAGCGATGCTCTCCGTGCACACCTCCCCCCTCCACCAGCCCGGCACCGGCGACGCAGGCGGCATGAACGTCTACATCGTCGAGCTCGCGCAGCGCCTCGCCGCGATCAACATCGAGGTCGAGATCTTCACGCGCGCGACCACGGCCTCCCTCCCGCCCACGGTCGAGCTGTCCCCCGGCGTCCTGGTCCGCCACGTCGACGCCGGCCCCTACGAGGGCCTCGCCAAGGAGGACCTCCCCGCCCAGCTGTGCGCGTTCACGCACGGCGTGATGCAGGCATGGGCCGGCCACCGCCCCGGGTACTACGACCTCGTCCACACCCACTACTGGCTCTCCGGCCACGTCGGCTGGCTCGCCGCCCAGCGCTGGGGCGTCCCCCTGGTGCACGCCATGCACACCATGGCCAAGGTCAAGAACGCCAACCTCGCCGACGGCGACACCCCCGAGCCCGCCGCCCGCGTCATCGGCGAGACCCAGATCGTTCAGGCGGCCGACCGGCTCATCGCGAACACCACCGAGGAACGCGACGAACTCGTCCACCACTACGACGCCGACCCCGCCAAGGTCGCGGTCGTGCACCCCGGCGTGAACCTGGACCGCTTCTGTCCCGCCGACGGCCGCGCGGCGGCCCGCGCCCGCCTCGGCCTCCCCCAGGACGCGCTCATCCCCCTCTTCGCGGGCCGCATCCAGCCCCTGAAGGCCCCGGACATCCTCCTCCGCGCCGTCGCCGTCCTCCTCGACGAACGCCCGGAACTCCGTTCCCGCCTGGTCGTCCCCGTGGTCGGCGGCCCCAGCGGCAGCGGCCTGGCCAAGCCGGAGGGCCTGCAGAAGCTGGCCGCCCGCCTGGGCATCGCGGACGTCGTCCGCTTCCGCCCGCCCGTCGGCCAGGACCAGCTCGCGGACTGGTTCCGGGCGGCATCTTTGCTGGTCATGCCGTCGTACAGCGAGTCCTTCGGCCTGGTGGCCATAGAGGCGCAGGCGACCGGCACCCCGGTCCTCGCGGCCGCGGTCGGCGGCCTGCCGGTGGCGGTCCGAGACGGCGAGACCGGCTTCCTGGTCCGCGGCCACAATCCCGCCGACTACGCGCGCGTGCTCGCCCGTTTCGCCGACGACCCGCAGCTCACCCCCCGCGCGGGCGCCGCGGCGGCACGGCACGCGCAGTCCTTCGGCTGGGACACCGCGGCGGCGGCGACCGCCGACGTCTACACGGCAGCGACCCAGGCCCACCGCCGTCACGTACGCTCCCACCATGGCTGACACCGAGAAAGCGGCGCAGGTCATCGAGGCCGTCCTCAAGGACAACGAACTCGACTGGGAGAGCCCCACCTCCGGCACCTACGTCGTCCAGCTCCCCGGCACCCGCAAGCTGAAGACGACGGTCTCCCTCCTCGTCGGCCGGCACTCCCTCTCCCTGAACGCGTTCGTCATCCGCCACCCCGACGAGAACGAGTCCGGCGTCCATCGCTGGCTCCTGGAGCGCAATCTCAAGCTGTACGGCGTGAGTTACGCCGTCGACCAGCTCGGCGACGTCTACGTCACCGCCAAGCTCCCCCTCGCCGCGGTCACCCCGGACGAGATCGACCGTCTCCTCGGCCAGACCCTGGAAGCGGCGGACGACAGCTTCAACACCCTCCTGGAACTGGGCTTCGCGACCGCGATCCGCAAGGAGTACGAGTGGCGCGTCTCCCGAGGCGAGTCCACCCGCAACCTCGACGCGTTCACCCACCTCACCCAGCGCCCGACGGACCGCCCCTCAAGCTGACTTGGCGTACCGCCCGGGCGTGACCCCCACCAACTTCCGGAAGTGGCGCGTCAGATGGGACTGGTCGAAGAACCCGGTCGCCGCCGCGACCTCGCCGGGCCGCCGCCCCTCCAGCAGCAGCCGGCGGGCGCGGTCGACGCGGCGTGAGTTGAGGTACTGGTGCGGGGCGATGCCGTAGGCGGTGCTGAACGCTCGTACGAGATGGGCGGGATGGGCGTGCAGCAGCGCGGCGGCCTCCTCCAGGGCGACGCCCTCGACGATCCGTGCGTCCAGCAACTCCCGCAGCCGGCGCGCGAGTCCGGGGTCGGCGCGCGGCACGTCCGTGACCAGGCGCGGCCGTAGATGGGCCGTGAGCCGCTCCCCGATGAACGTCAGCCGGCCGGCCGCCTCCAGCTCGTCCCCGGGATGGTCGAGGGCGTGGTGCAGCTGCCCGACGCGCCGCCGCAGCAGCGGGTCCCGCAGGTCGGGGGTGTCGACGGCGGACCCGACGAGGTCCGCGCCGAGCAGCGAGGTGTCGAGATAGACGACGCGCTTGCGGAAGCCGCCCGGCGTGGCGGGGGAGCCGTTGTGCGGGACGTGCGGCGGCAGCAGCGACACGGTGTCGTGCGGGGTGCCGTGCTCATGCCGGTCGAGGTCGTACCGTACGGCCCCGTCGTCCACGATCAGCAGCGTCCACGCCTCGTGGACGTGCATCGGGTAGGCGTACCCCGTGAAGTGCGCGTGGAAGACCTCCACGACACCCGGGACGGCCGGGCGCCAGGCGGTGACTTCCTGCCGGGCGGCCATGCAAAGAACGTACAAGACGAGACCGTACGACCGCCCGCAGCCTTCCTGCATGAGCACTGAACCGATCCGTAGCACCGAGCCGATCCATAGCGCTGAACCGATCCGTTTCGACACCAAGATCGCCGTCCTGCTGCGTGAGGACCTGGAGTCCTGGCAGCGGCTGAACGTCACCGCGTTCCTCGTCAGCGGCCTCGGCACCGAGATCCCCGAGGTCGTCGGGGAGCCGTACGAGGACGCGGACGGAGCGCGGTGTCTGCCGATGTTCCGGCAGCCGGTGCTGGTCTTCGAGGGTGCCAAGGAGACGCTGAAGGCGGCCCACGCGCGCGTGCTGTCCCGTGCGCTGCCGCGCGCGGTGTTCACGAGCGACCTGTTCGCCACCGGCAACGACCGCGACAACCGGGCGGCGGTACGGGCCGTACGGACCGCCGATCTCGACCTCGTCGGGCTCGCGGTGTACGGCCCCCGCAATGCCGTGGACAAGGTCATGAAAGGCGCCCGGATGCACCCGTGACGGAATCTGCACAGCCCGTCCGCAACCGTGCCGTGGGCGGGCGCTGTTGATGCGGAGTTGTCCGGTTCGCGGGCGCGAGCGCGGCGCCGGTCGGCCGCTGTGGGGTGCCCGGTGTAGAGAACCTGCCCCCAATTCGTGGACGGGTCCTCATGGTTGGGTCACCGATCCCCTCAACTGCCCTGCGACGAGCGCGGACGCACTGGATGCCGGGCTCGGCTCCGTGGTTTGATCCTGCGCACCGCGCCCCGCCCGCTGTCCCCCGCGGGGCCGTCCCCCCATGTGCACCCATGCGAAGGGCTGTTTCCTCATGAACTCCGCTCCCCAGGTTCAGACCGCCGAGCTCTCCGACGCCGACCTCGACACCGTCTCCGGTGGCCTGGCCCCCCAGATCACCGCCACTGTCGGTGACACCACGCTCAGCAGCGCGGACGTCCTCGCCCAGCTCGACTCGGTGAAGGCCACGGCCCTCGGCACCGTCGGCGGTGCGCTGGGCGTGCTGCCGCACGAGGTCGGCGTGACGGCGAGCTTCTGATCTCAGGTCTGGTCGTACGGCGACGGGCCCCCTGCCATCCCGGCAGGGGGCCCGTCGCTGTTTTTCCGTTGGCGTCCGGTCAGGCGGCGCTGACCTCGGGCTTCGCGAGGGAGGGTGCTTCCGCGAGCGCCGGCTCCTCGGTCGGCAGCCGCCGCATCACGGCCGCGTACCCGACCCCGGCCACCGTCCCGACGACCGCGCACAGCCCCCACAGCCACTCGGCGCCGTAGTGGTCGATGACGAGACCGGACATCAGCGGGGCGATGAGGGAGGCGGCGGCCCAGGACAGGGTGTACATGCCCTGGTAGCGGCCGCGCCCGTGGACGGGGGAGAGGCGGACGACGAGGCTGGTCTGGGTCGGGGCGTTGACTATCTCGGCGAGCGTCCACACGCAGACGGTGAGGGCGAAGACGCCGATGGACCCGGCGAAGGCGGTCAGCCCGAAGCCGTACCCGGCGAGCAGGGACGAGATGACGAGCAGCCGGCGCGGGTCGCGGTGCTGGATGAACCGGGTGACGGGGATCTGGAGCGCGACGATCAGCACCCCGTTGACGGCGATGGCCATGCCGTAGTCGGCGGGCGTGAACCCGGCCTCGCCCATCGCCACCGGAAGTCCGACCGCGCCCTGCTGGAAGACGAGGGCGACGAGGAAGGACAGTCCGACGACACCCATGTACCGCCCGTCGCGCAGCACGGTCCCGAGGCCGACCTCGGTGTCCGCCTTCTCCTCGCTCGGCGTGCGCTCGGGCCGTGACTCGGGCAGCTTCAGGAAGACGACGATCGCGCACACGGCGGTCATGCCGGCCTCGATGAGGAAGCCGGCGAGATAGCTGAACTCGGCGATGAACCCGGCGCCCATGGAGGAGACGGCGAAGCCGAGGTTGATGGCCCAGTAGTTGAGCGAGAAGGCCCGCACCCGGTCCTCGGGCCGCACGATGTCGGCCATCATCGCCTGCACGGCCGGCCGTGAGGCGTTGGAGGTCAGGCCGACGAGGAAGGCGACGGCGGCGATGGCGGCGGGGTGGTGCATGAACCCGAGCAGAGCGACGGACAGGGCGGTCGAGCCCTGCGCGACCAGCAGCGTGGGCCGCCGCCCGAGCCGATCGGTCATCACGCCCGCCCCGACGGAGGAGACGACACCGCCGAGCCCGTGCAGCGAGGCGACGAGACCGGCGTAGGCGGCGCTGTACCCCCGGTCGAGCGTCAGATAGAGCGCCATGAAGGTGGCGACGAAGGCGCCGAGGCGGTTGACGAGGGTGCTGGTCCACAGCCACCAGAACTCGCGGGGGAGTCCGGAGACGGTCTCGCGGAGAGCGCGTCTCATGATGACGAGCGGCATGACAGATCCCCCGGTGATGTAAGTGTCCCAAGCGGCGATGAGAACTTACATAACAGAGCTCCGGCGAGGCCACTCAATTAACAGATCCCGTCAAGAGTCCGCCCATCGAGCGCGGGCGCGAGCGGCGGAGCCCTTGGATTACGCTCATACGCATGGCCGACGCACCGTACAAGCTGATCCTCCTCCGCCACGGCGAGAGCGAGTGGAACGCGAAGAACCTGTTCACCGGCTGGGTGGACGTGAACCTGAACGAGAAGGGCGAGAAGGAGGCAGTCCGCGGTGGCGAACTCCTGAAGGACGCCGATCTCCTGCCCGACGTGGTCCACACGTCCCTCCAGAAGCGAGCGATCCGCACGGCCCAGCTGGCCCTCGAATCCGCGGACCGCCACTGGATCCCGGTCCACCGCAGCTGGCGCCTGAACGAGCGCCACTACGGCGCCCTCCAGGGCAAGGACAAGGCGCAGACCCTCGCGGAGTTCGGCGAGGAGCAGTTCATGCTGTGGCGCCGCTCGTACGACACCCCGCCGCCCCCGCTCGAGGACGGCACGGAGTTCTCCCAGTCCTCCGACCCCCGCTACGCCTCCATCCCCCCGGAGCTGCGCCCGCGCACGGAGTGCCTGAAGGACGTCGTGGTCCGCATGCTCCCGTACTGGTACGACGGCATCGTCCCGGACCTCCTGGCCGGCCGCACGGTCCTCGTCGCCGCCCACGGCAACAGCCTCCGCGCCCTGGTCAAGCACCTGGACGGCATCTCGGACGCCGACATCGCGGGCCTGAACATCCCGACGGGCATCCCCCTGTACTACGAACTCGACGCCGACTTCAACCCGGTCACCCCGGGCGGCCGCTACCTCGACCCGGAGGCGGCAGCGGCGGCGATCGAGGCGGTCAAGAACCAGGGCAAGAAGAAGTAGCCATTGCGATCATGCCCCCTGCCTGCGCAAACGGCGCAGACAGGGGGCATTTTCACGGCCTGGGGACCGCACAGCGAAGGGCCCCGGCGCGCACGCACACCGGGGCCCTTCAAGCCGTACGAGCCGTACGAGCCGTACGAGCCGTACGAGCCGTACGAGAGACAGTCGCCCTACGTCAGCCGCACTGGCACGGATTGCCCGACTGGCACCCGCAGCCGCAGCCCGAGCCGCAGCCGCACGCGCCGATCAGCAGCAGGTTTCTGACCTCGGCGGGGTGCTCGGTCTCGCGTTCCTGGGTGGGGTCGGGTGTCTTGCTCGGGGTGTCGGCCATGGGTCCTCCTCGAGGCAGGGGTCTGAACTCTCGGCCCTCGGATCAGACCCTGTACCCATTGCATGCCCGCCCAGCCGGTCGCATCAACGGCGCACTGAGGCTTGCGCACGCCCCGAACAGGCACCCGCGCGCCTGACGTCAGGCCCCCTCCGCTCCCGTCACCGGCTGGATGTCCGCCGACAGGTCGTCCGCGTGCTCGCCCGTCACCAGGTACACCACCCGCTTCGCCACCGACACCGCGTGGTCGGCGAACCGCTCGTAGTAGCGGCCCAGCAGGGTCACGTCGACGGCCGTCTCGATGCCGTGCTTCCACTTGTCGTCCAGCAGGTGCTGGAAGAGCGTGCGGTGCAGCAGGTCCATCTCGTCGTCGTCCTGCTCCAGCTGGAGCGCCAGGTCGACGTCCTTGGTGATGATGACCTCCGCCGCCTTCGCCATCAGGCGCTGCGCGAGCTGGCCCATCTCCAGGATCGTGGCGTGCAGGTCGTGGGGGATCGCACGCTCGGGGAAGCGGAGGCGGGCGAGCTTCGCGACGTGCTGGGCCAGGTCGCCGGAGCGCTCCAGGTCCGCCGACATGCGCAGCGACGTGACGACGATCCGCAGATCGGTCGCCACCGGCTGCTGCCGCGCCAGCAGGGCTATGGCCCGTGCCTCCAGGTCGTGCTGGAGGTCGTCGACCTTCTGGTCGGCCTCGATCACGCTCTCGGCCAGCTTCAGGTCGGAGTCGAGGATGGCCGTCGTGGCGCGCCCGATCGCCGACCCCACCAGCCGGGCCATCTCCACCAGACCGTCGCCGATCGAGTCCAGTTCCTCGTGGTACGCGTCCCGCATCAGGGGTCCCTCTCTTACGTCTGCCTCGGGGGTTCCGGGGGCCAGAACCAGCCTCCGGGAAGCCTGGGAAGGCTCCGGTCGACCGGCGCTGTGAACCCCACGCTCCCACGTTCGGCCCTGTACGCGTCGTTTTCCGCCACCCCAAATGAACCATCCCTGGCTCCAAGGTGAACTCTGGGCGACGAGTGTTCGAGCTCGCACCCCGATGGCTGTGGCCAGGACCGATCCCGTGCCTAACCTGGATGCATGGACGTGAACGCGGCGGTCGCCGCAGCGGCAGCGATCGCCGGAGTGCTCACCGGCGTCATCGCCATGCTGGCGTTCCGCTTCAGCGAGCGGGAGCAGAAACGCCCCACACGTACCTCCCTGCACACCGACCCGGTGCTTCCGCCGGGCGTGGACACCGTCCTGTCCGTCCTCCGCTCCTCCGCGGTCGTCCTCGACGAGGCCGACTCCGTCGTCAAGGCCAGCTCGGCCGCGTACGCGCTCGGCCTGGTCCGGGGCGGGAAGCTGGCCGTGGAGCCGATGCTCCTGATGGCCCGGGACACCAGACGGGACGGGGAGATACGACAGGTCGAACTGGACCTCCCCAGGCGCGGCACCGGGCGCGGGGAGGCCCTCGCGGTCTCGGCCCGCGTCGCGCCCCTGGGATCGAGGCTGGTGCTGCTCCTCGTCGAGGACCTCACCGAGGCCCGGCGCATAGAGGCGGTACGGCGCGACTTCGTCGCGAACGTCAGCCATGAGCTCAAGACGCCGGTCGGCGCGCTCTCCCTGCTCTCCGAGGCCGTCATGGACGCCTCCGACGACCCGGAGGCCGTGATGCGCTTCGCCGGGCGGATGCAGATAGAGGCGACCCGGCTCACCAACCTGGTGCAGGAGCTCATCGATCTCTCGCGGGTCCAGAACGACGACCCGCTGGAGGACGCCGAGCCGGTCCGGGTCGACGAACTCGTCGCCGAGGCCATCGACCGCTGCCGTCACCAGGCCGGCACCAAGCAGATCACCATGGCCTCCGGCGGTACCGCCGACCTGAGGATCTGGGGCAACCGCGGCCAGCTCGCCGCCGCCCTCGGCAACCTCGTCGAGAACGCCGTGAACTACTCCCCGGCCCGCACCCGCGTCGGCATAGCCGCCCGACGGGTGACCGCGCCCGGCGGAGAGCACATCGAGATCGCCGTGACCGACCAGGGCATCGGCATCTCCGACAAGGACAAGGAGCGCATCTTCGAGCGCTTCTACCGCGTCGACCCGGCCCGCTCCCGCCAGACGGGCGGCACCGGCCTGGGTCTCGCGATCGTCAAACACGTGGCCGCCTCGCACGGCGGGGAGGTCACGGTGTGGAGCTCCGAGGGTCAGGGCTCCACCTTCACCCTGCGACTGCCGGAGGCGGGGGCCGCCCGCGACCGCGCACCACACCAGTCCGGCCTCGACGACGAGACCGGCGGGCCCACCGACTCATCCCCGTACGAACCGCTTCCCGCCCCGGAGGTCCTTCCGTGACCCGTGTGCTTGTCGTCGAGGACGAGGAGTCCTTCTCCGACGCCCTGTCGTACATGCTCCGCAAGGAGGGCTTCGAGGTCGCAGTGGCGACCACGGGCCCCGACGGACTCGACGAGTTCGAGCGCAACGGCGCCGACCTCGTCCTCCTCGACCTGATGCTGCCCGGCCTGCCGGGCACCGAGGTCTGCCGCCAGCTGCGCGGCCGTTCCAACGTCCCGGTCATCATGGTGACCGCCAAGGACAGCGAGATCGACAAGGTTGTCGGCCTGGAGATAGGAGCCGACGACTATGTCACCAAGCCGTTCTCCTCACGCGAGCTGGTCGCCCGGATCCGCGCCGTACTGCGCCGCCGCGGCGAGCCCGAGGAGGTCACCCCGGCCGCCCTGGAGGCGGGCCCGGTCCGCATGGACGTGGACCGTCACGTGGTCACGGTCTCCGGCTCGAAGGTCGATCTCCCTCTCAAGGAGTTCGACCTCCTCGAGATGCTCCTGCGCAACGCGGGACGCGTCCTGACCCGCATGCAGCTCATCGACCGCGTCTGGGGCGCCGACTACGTCGGCGACACCAAGACCCTCGACGTCCACGTCAAGCGCCTGCGCGCAAAGATCGAACCGGACCCGGGCGCGCCGCGCTACCTGGTGACGGTCCGGGGGCTCGGGTACAAGTTCGAGCCGTAAACCGTCGTACGACGAACGAAGGGCGGGGCCTCCGAAGAGGTCCCGCCCTTTCTCGTACGACCGCTCGGCTACTGGGCCGCGCTCTCGCTCGCCGACACCGACGCCGTCGCCTCGCCCGACGGGGTCGCCGAGCCCGTGGCGGACTCGGTCGGGGACGGGGACGTCTCCGCGGGGGTCGACGGCAGGTCGGTCGGGCCCCACTTCTCGAAGTAGCTCTTGGCCGGGACGATGAAGGCCTGCAGGCTCACGTCACCGGTCTCGCTGAAGGTGAAGGTGACCTTCTGCGCGGCGCCGTCCTTCAGGGCCTCACGGCTGCCGGACAGGACCGCGGAGGCGTTGCCCTCGCCGCCGAGGACGAGAGAGCCGCCGGCCGGGACGGTCAGCTTGCCCTTGCCCTTGGCGGGGGAGAGCTCGACGGGCTCGCTGACGCCGGCCACGGTGATCGTGTCCAGGGTCTGCGCGCTGGTGCCGCTGTTGAACAGGGTCGCGGCGACCACGGCCGGGCCCGTGGACTGCGCGTCGGGCTGGGTGATGACGACGGCGTTCTGCACCTTGATGTCGCCGACGGTGGTGGACGCGTTGTCCGGCTTGATCTCCAGGGTCTGGGCGTTGTTGCCGGCGCCGCACGCGGCGAGCGAGGCGATCGAGAACGCGATGGCGGCGGCGGCGAGGGCGCCGCGTCGAAGGCTGCTGCTCACGGCGGCGGCAACTCCTTGACTCGAACGGGCGGGCACTGCATAAAGCCGCCCTAAGTGTCTGTCAGCGGCCTTAGGTTACCGAGCCGTTCCCGCGTCACCGCACCCGACCCTCCCCTCAAGCGGTCGGCTTCCCTCAGCAGGGCGTAGCCGGCGCGCGAAGGAGGGCGCCGAGTGACCGCCTTCACCAGTGACTCCCGAGTCGCTTTGGCGCCGTTCTCGTCCGGCATTCACATAAGAGTCCGCGCCCCGCTCGCAAATCTTCAGTGAAGGATTCCGTGATCGCCCACGGAATTGATCACGGGCTGATCCGGTGGGCGCTCGTGATTGCGCGCGATTGCGTGTGATCAATTCCGGAATCGGCGCGGAAGCGACTCCGGGTACCGAACGGAGTAGCGTAAGTCGCACACGTGGAACCAGACATATGGGGACGTTCGTCCTTCCTGGAGGCCCTCCGGATCGGTGTAACGTACGCGTTTCACCTCCCCCGGAGAGTGGCTCCCACCTGCGAATACCTTCTTCCGCTCGGCCTCCGCAGCACGTTCCTGTTGCTGTTGTCAAGCCCCGAGATATGCCCTGACCTGCGAAAACGCCATTCAGAACGCGCAGTTTCCGTGTTACCCTGGATAGCCACGGAAGGGGTACCTGTCACATGACGTTCAAGGTTGGCGACACCGTGGTCTATCCCCATCACGGGGCCGCGCTGATCGAGGCCATCGAAACTCGCCAGATCAAAGGCGTGGACAAGACCTACTTGGTGCTGAAGGTCGCCCAGGGTGACCTGACGGTACGTGTGCCAGCGGACAATGCGGAGTTCGTCGGCGTGCGTGATGTGGTCGGTCAGGACGGGCTGGACCGGGTCTTCGAGGTGCTGCGCGCGCCGTACGCCGAGGAGCCCACGAACTGGTCCCGTCGTTACAAGGCAAATCTGGAGAAGCTCGCCTCCGGCGATGTCATCAAGGTCGCGGAAGTAGTGCGTGACCTGTGGCGTCGTGAGCGCGAGCGTGGACTCTCCGCCGGTGAGAAGCGCATGCTCGCCAAGGCCCGCCAGATCCTGGTGAGCGAGCTCGCCCTCGCGGAGAACACGAACGAGGACAAGGCCGAGGCCCTGCTCGACGAGGTCCTCGCGTCCTGACGACGCTCGCTGCCGCCAGGTCAGCACTCTGAAAATGCCGCGGTGCCCGATGACGTTTTCCCGTCGCCGGGCGCTGCGGCATGTCCATGCCCGGACACCGTACGTTCGCACGCGACCGTCCGGTGCGACCACTGGGATGGAGACCCCCGACGCCTTGGAGCCCCCGAGGTACCTGGAGCGAGCCCCCGAGACACCTGGAGCCCCGATACTTGGCGTGCCGGGCCCGGGCAGCTGGCTCGACCGGCGCGTCACGGAAGGGTCCGGTCAAGGCGTCGCGCCCGGCACGCTGTCTGTCGTACCCACGTTGGCCGAGCACACAAACCTGACAGGAACCGATGTCTGACGATTCGCGCCCTTCGCCCACGACACCCCGTGCCGAAGCCCGCACAGCGGTCGTGATCCCGGCCGCCGGCCGGGGCGTACGCCTGGGTCCAGGCGCCCCCAAAGCACTCCGCGCGCTGAACGGCACCCCGATGCTGATCCACGCGGTCCGCGCGATGGCCGCCTCCCGCGCGGTCTCCCTGGTCGTGGTCGTGGCCCCGCCCGACGGCGCCGCCGAGGTCAAGAGCCTCCTCGACGCGCACGCCCTGCCCGAGCGCACCGACTTCCTCATCGTCCCCGGCGGCGCCGAACGCCAGGACTCCGTGAAGCTCGGCCTGGACGCCCTGCCGCCGGACTACGACATCGTCCTCGTCCATGACGCGGCCCGCCCGCTGGTCCCGGTGGACACCGTCGACGCCGTCATCGAGGCCGTACGGGACGGCGCGCCGGCCGTCGTGCCCGCGCTGCCTCTCGCCGACACCGTCAAGGAGGTCGAGCCCGCCTCGGCCGCGGGCGACCCGGAGCCGGTCGTCGCCACCCCCGAGCGCGCCCGGCTGCGTGCGGTGCAGACCCCGCAGGGCTTCGACCGCGCGACCCTGGTCCGCGCCCATGAGACGGTCACCGGCCACGTCACCGACGACGCCGGCATGGTCGAGCAGCTCGGCCTGACCGTCGTGGTCGTCCCCGGCCATGAAGAGGCATTCAAGGTGACCCGCCCCCTCGACCTCGTGCTCGCCGAGGCGGTCCTGGCCCGCAGGAGGCTCAACGATGGATTCTGAGACGTCCGTGGTCCTTCCTCAGGTCGGCATCGGTACCGACATCCACGCCTTCGAAGAGGGCCGCGAACTGTGGTGCGCCGGGCTGAAGTGGGAGGGGGAGGGGCCGGGTCTGGCCGGTCACTCCGACGCCGACGTCGTCGCGCACGCCGCCTGCAACGCGCTGTTCTCCGCGGCGGGGCTCGGCGACCTCGGCCGGCACTTCGGCACCGGCCGTCCCGAGTGGTCGGGTGCTTCCGGGATCACCTTGTTGACGGAGGCCGCGCGGATCGTGCGGGACGCCGGATTCCGGATCGGGAACATCGCCGTACAGGTCGTGGGACCGCGCCCGAAGATCGGCAAGCGGCGGGACGAGGCCCAGAAGATCCTGTCCGAGGCGGCCGGGGCACCGGTGTCGGTCTCGGGCGCGACCACGGACGGACTCGGCTTCCCCGGCAGGGACGAAGGACTGATGGCGGTGGCGACCGCACTGGTCGTCCGAACCGGAGGATGAACCCTCGGACGAACCCGAGGATGACTGTTATCCACATCCGTCCGATGCACTAGGCATCGCCTACTACCCTGGTCTCGTGACTATTCGCCTGTACGACACCAACGCCCGGCAGATCCGTGACTTCACCCCGCTCACGCCGGGCTGCGTCTCGATCTACCTCTGTGGTGCCACCGTGCAGGCCGCACCGCACATCGGGCACATCCGGTCGGGGCTCAACTTCGACATCATGCGCCGGTGGTTCGAGTACCGCGGCTATGACGTGACGTTCATCAGGAACGTCACGGACATCGACGACAAGATCATCGCCAAGGCGGCCGAACAGGGCCGCCCCTGGTGGTCGATCGGGTACGAGAACGAACGCGCCTTCAACGAGGGCTACGCCGCCCTCGGCTGCCTCCCGCCCACCTACGAGCCGCGGGCCACCGGCCATGTGACCGAGATGGTCGAGATGATGCAGGGCCTCATCGAGCGCGGCCACGCCTACGAGGCCGACGGCAACGTCTACTTCGACGTGCGCTCCTTCCCCGGCTACCTGGAGCTGTCCCGGCAGGAGCTGGACAACCTGCTCCAGCCGTCCGGCGAGGGCGAGACCGGCAAGCGGGACCCGCGCGACTTCGCCATGTGGAAGTCCGCCAAGCCCGGCGAGCCCACCTGGGGCACGCCGTGGGGCCGCGGACGTCCCGGCTGGCACCTGGAGTGCTCGGCCATGGCGCACAAATACCTCGGCACCGCCTTCGACATCCACGGCGGCGGCCTCGACCTGATCTTCCCGCACCACGAGAACGAGATCGCCCAGGCCAAGGCCTTCGGCGACGACTTCGCCCAGTACTGGGTGCACAACGCCTGGGTCACCATGGCGGGCGACAAGATGTCCAAGTCGCTGGGCAACTCCGTGCTGGTCAGCGAGATGGTCAAGGCCTGGCGCCCGATCGTGCTGCGCTACTACCTCGGCACCCCGCACTACCGCTCGATGATCGAGTACAGCGAGGAGTCGCTGCGCGAGGCCGAGTCGGCGTTCGCCCGCATCGAGGGCTTCGTGCAGCGCGTCGTCGAGAAGGCCGGCCATGTCGAGCCGTCCGCCGAGGTGCCGCCCGCCTTCGCCGAGGCCATGGACGACGACCTGGGCGTCCCGCAGGCGCTCGCCATCGTCCACACCACGGTCCGCCAGGGCAACTCCGCCCTGGCCGCCGACGACAAGGAAGCCGCCGTGGCCCGCCTCGCCGAGGTCCGCGCCATGCTCGGCGTCCTCGGCCTGGACCCGCTCGACCCGCACTGGGCCGGCGAGACCGACCGCGGCGAGGACCTGCACGGCGTGGTCGACAGCCTCGTACGCCTCGTCCTCGACCAGCGCGAGGCCGCCCGCGGACGCAAGGACTGGGCCACCGCGGACGCCATCCGCGACCAGCTCAACCAGTCCGGACTGGCCATCGAGGACAGCCCCCAGGGCCCCCGCTGGAGCCTCGGCCCCCGCTGAGCCCCGTTCCGGTCACGAAGATCGATTGTGCCGTCCGGCTCTCCGGGCGGCACACTTCATAGACGTACGAACATTTCGACGACGTAGGACAGGTAGGTCATGGCAGCCAACAACCGCCGCATGTCCGGCAAGAAGGGCGCGCAGGTCGGCAGTGGCGGCCAGCGACGCAAGGGTCTCGAGGGCAAGGGTCCGACCCCGCCCGCCGAGATGCGCAAGAAGCACAAGAAGAACCGCATCGCCACCGCCAAGGCGAAGCAGGCGGCGCGTCGTCCCGTGCCGCGCGGCCGGGGCGGCAAGGGCACGTCCGAGATGGTCGTCGGCCGTAACCCCGTGGTCGAGGCGCTGCGCGAGGGTGTGCCGGCTTCCACCCTCTACGTCCAGCAGTTCATCGACAACGACGAGCGGGTGCGTGAGGCGCTCCAGCTCGCGGCCGAGCGCGGCGGGATCAACCTCATGGAGGCCCCCCGCCCCGAGCTCGACCGTATGACCAACGGCCTCAACCACCAGGGCCTGGTCCTCCAGGTCCCGCCGTACGAGTACGCGCACCCCGAGGACCTCGCCAGCGCCGCCTACGACGACGGCGAGGACCCGCTGATCGTCGCGCTGGACGGTGTCACCGACCCGCGCAACCTGGGCGCCGTCGTCCGCTCCGTCTCCGCCTTCGGCGGCCACGGCGTCGTCGTGCCCGAGCGGCGCGCCGCCGGCATGACCGCCGGTGCGTGGAAGACGTCCGCCGGTACGGCCGCCCGGACGCCGGTGGCCCGTGCCACCAACCTCACGCGCGCCCTGGAGGGCTACAAGAAGGCCGGCATCGTGGTCGTCGGCCTCGCCGCCGACGGAGAACACGAGATCGGCGAACTGGAGGCCCTGGACGGCCCGGTCGTCATCGTGGTCGGCAGCGAGGGCAAGGGCCTGTCCCGACTCGTCGGCGAAACCTGCGACTTCCGCGTCCGCATCCCGATGCCGGGCGGTGCCGAGTCGCTGAACGCCGGTGTGGCGGCGGGGATCGTGCTGTACGAGGCGGCGCGTCGGCGGGGCTGATGGCGGGGTGCTTCCGCGGCGCCCGCCGCGGCTGAACGCGCGTGCCCATCCTCACCCGTACGGGGTAATCGGGGTGTTCTGCGCAAGCTTGACGGGGTCCGGACACATCCGGGCAGTCAAAGCAGTGTCCTAAACACACGTCACTCGGTTAGATGAGTGTGGACACCAGAACACCCCGCACACCCACGGGGGACCGCTCGTCGGGCTTCAACTCCGGATTCGCCTCCGGACTCGACGACGCTCCCGCGCTGAGCATGGTGAAGGTGCCGAGCGATCCGGCGCAGATCATCGTCAATCACGCCAGCTTCCGCGTGCAGTTGGGCGCGACGACGAGACGCGCGGCCCAATCCCCGCGGATCGCCCGGCACTTGAGCGCCACCGAGGACACCGCCCGGATGCCCGCCGTCGGTGCCACGGGCACCGGTGCGGCGCGCCGCCGCCCCGTCGTCTGGAGCGGCAAGTCCGCCCCCGACGACACCGGCGCCCACCGCCTGCTCCAGGCCGTGCGAGGCGGCGTCCGCCCGGTCGCCGAGGAGCCGACCGCCGACGCCGGAGCCACCCAGGTCATCCCCCGCCTCGACGTCGACGGCGGCTACGGACCCGGCTACGACGACGCGTTGACCCAGACCGTCGAGACCCCCGTCGTCGGCGCCCAGCGCACCCACGAGCCGCTGCTGCCCGGCATGCGCACGGTGGGCAGCGCCTACGACGAGGAACTCGCCTACGCGGACGAGCAGTTCGCCGAAGCGGTCGACGAGGAGACCGGCACCCCCGGCAGGCGCCACGGCGACGACCCCGCCCGGCACGCCTACTACCCGGGCCGCCGCATGAACCTCGGCGTCGTCCTCCTCCCGCTGCGCATCTTCCTCGGCTTCATCTCCATCTACGCCGGCATGGGCAAGCTGTGCGACCCCGTCTACTTCGACGGCGGCAAGCGCGGCTCCATGGTCAAGTGGCTCGACACCCTGCACCCCTGGGAAGTCGCCGAGCCGCTGCGCCAGTTCGCGCTGCACCACCCCGTCGGCTCCGGCCTGGTCATCGCCTTCCTCCAGGTCATCGTCGGCGTCCTCACCATCCTCGGCTGCTGGCAGCGCGTCGCCGCCGCCGTCGGCGCGATGCTCTCCGCCGCGCTGCTCCTCACGGTCAGCTGGAAGAGCGTCCCCGCCTACGACGCGCCCGACATCATCTACCTCGCCGCCTGGTCGCCGCTGATCATCGCCGGCGCCCCCGTCTACTCCATCGACGGCCGCCTCGCGGGCAGTGCCTGGCGTCGCCTCGGACCCCGCTCCGACATCTGGGACCTGCGCCGCTACGTCCTGCGCCGCGGCGCCCTCGTCAGCGCCATCGTCATCGGCCTCACCCTGCTCATCGGCTCCCTCCTCGGCGGTGCCGTCCGGGACGCCGACCGGGTCGTCGTCCCCGGGCCCGGCGAGGCCCCGCGCAACGAACTCCCGGGCTCCCCGCTCCCGCAGGACCCGGCCAAGCACAAGAAGCGCCCCAAGGCCTCCACGTCGCCCACGCAGGGCGCCACGGCCGGTTCCACCCCCTCCGGCGCCGCGACCACCCCGGGCGCCACCCGCGACACCGGCACGGCCGGCACGCCCAGCCAGACCCAGGGCACCGGACAGGCGCCGCCCCAGCAGTCCTCCCCGGCCCAGCAGGCCCCCAGCACCAGCTCAGGACCGACCGGCTCCACCGGCGGCACCGGCTCCAGCGGAGGAACGGACACGGGAGGCTCGTCCTCCGGTGAACCGGGCCTGGTAGGCGGCCTGTTGGGGTAGACGGGCCGGTGGGAGGCATCCTCGGGCAACCCACCGGCTGAACCGCAGGCCCGACGACGAAGGGCCCCGCAAGCTGCGGGGCCCTTCGTGATGTCCGGTACTGAAGGGGCTGCGACGGGGCTGCTAACGCCCCAGCGCCGCCAGCTCCTTCGCGGCCTCCGTCAGGTCCTTGGCCGTGTCGATCGCCCGCCAGTAGGCCCCCTGCGGGATCGGGAACCCGGCCAGTCGCAGCTCGCGCGCCAGATGCGGGAACGTGGTCCGCTCGTGGTCCCCGCGCTCGGGGAGCATGCCGGCGAACTCGGGCGAGAAGACGTACACACCGGCATTGATCTCGTACGTCGTCGGCGGCGACTCGATGAAGTCGGTGACGTGACCGAACCCGTCGGTCTGCACGGCACCCCACGGGATCCGCGGACGCGCCAGCGCCAGCGTCGCCACCGCGTCCCGCTCGGTGTGGAAGTCCGCCATCTCGCGCAGCGAGAACCGGGTCCAGATGTCACCGTTGGTCGCGAACCAGGGCTTGTCGGGGTGCGGGAGATGCGCCGCCGCGTACTTGAGGCCGCCACCGCGGCCCAGCGGCTCCGTCTCGACGACGGTCGTCACGTTCACCGGCAGATCGGCGGAGGCCAGCCACTTCTGCAGGACGTCGGCGAGGTGGCCGCAGCTGACCACCACATCGGTCACGCCCTCCTCGGCGAGCCAGGCAAGCTGATGGCCGATGATCGGCGTCCCCGTACCGGGGATCTCGACCATCGGCTTGGGCCGGTCGTCGGTGTAGGGGCGCAGCCGTGAACCCTGGCCACCTGCCAGGACGACGGCTTGAACGGGGCGGGACGCGGCGTTCGGATCGGTCATGACCGAACTGTACGTGGCGTCCCGCTCGCGGCTTCTGCCGGTAACCGTTTCTTATTCAGCCGTAAATCGCCACAAGAGGAATAACGACTTCCAGTGGGCCTCGGCAGGCTTTAGGTGTGCGAGGCCGCCACACCCGTGGCGAAGGAGGTGTCGCAGACGGGGCGGGCGTACGACTGCGCGCGCGTCGGGCCGTACACCCGCACCGCCGCGCGGCCCAGCGCCCGCGCGATCGACGCGCAGTGCTTCGCGAGCGACGGGCGGTCGTTGACGGCCTCCTGGAGGTGGGTCAGCGCGATGCCGGGGTCCTCCTCCTGGAGCTCCGCGAGGAGCTTGTCACGCAGCACGTCCTGCGGGGCCCGGGCCTTCGCACGCGCCGCCGAGATGTCGGAGGCGGTGAGCACCGAGTCCGAGGGGCTCCCCGTCCAGTTGACCCGGGTGACCGCGAGGGTCCCGGAGAGCACCAGGAAGACGGGCAGGACAAGGGCGAGCGTGCGGCCGATACGGCGGGCGGGGCCCCGGCCGCGTCGCGTCTGTGGGTTAGTGGAGTGCTTCACGCGTGTGAGGGTAGCGCGGGGTGATGATTTGGCGACATTTAGTCACCGGTTCGGGGGATGAACTGGTGCCTCGAATTGGGTAAGGCGTTGACGCACACGGCTCGAAATGCCCGTTCTGCCGGGGTATTTGGATGCGGTGCCGGGGGCGCGAGAAGGGCCCCGCAGCGGTCTGCGGGGCCCTCTTCGTCAACCTGGGTGATTCACCCGGGTTGTTCTGCTGCTGGTTTCGTCGCGTCAGTCCGACAGACGGGCGCCCGTCGAGGTCGAGAACACGTGGGTCTCGCCCGCGCGCGGGACGACGTGCAGCGTGCTGCCCTTCTCCGGGACGTCACGGCCGCTGACGCGGACCACGAGGTCCTTGGAGTCGTCGCCGACCTTCGCGGTGCCGTAGACGTACGCGTCGGCGCCGAGCTCCTCGACGACGTTCACGGTGACCGCGAGACCCTGCTCCGCGTCCGAGCCGGCCACGTCGAAGTGCTCCGGGCGGACACCGACGGTCACGGTCTTGTCCGTGGCGGCGGAGAGCGCGTCACGGTCCACCGGCACGACCGACTTGCCGAACTTCACGCCACCGTCGGCGATCGGGACCTCGACCAGGTTCATCGCGGGGGAGCCGATGAAGCCGGCGACGAAGAGGTTCGCCGGGCGGTCGTACATGTTGCGCGGGGTGTCGACCTGCTGGAGCAGACCGTCCTTGAGGACCGCCACGCGGTCGCCCATCGTCATGGCCTCGACCTGGTCGTGGGTGACGTACACGGTGGTGATGCCGAGGCGGCGCTGGAGCGACGCGATCTGCGTACGGGTCGAGACACGGAGCTTGGCGTCGAGGTTCGACAGCGGCTCGTCCATGAGGAAGACCTGCGGCTCACGCACGATGGCGCGACCCATGGCGACACGCTGGCGCTGACCGCCGGAGAGCGCCTTCGGCTTGCGGCCCAGGTACTCGGTGAGGTCGAGGATCTTCGCCGCGTCCTCGACCTTCTGCTTGATCTCGGCCTTCGGCACGCCGGCGATCTTGAGCGCGAAGCCCATGTTGTCGGCGACCGTCATGTGCGGGTACAGCGCGTAGTTCTGGAACACCATGGCGATGTCCCGGTCCTTCGGCGGCAGGTGCGTGACGTCACGGTCACCGATGCGGATCGAACCGCCGTTGACGTCCTCGAGCCCCGCCAGCATGCGGAGCGAGGTGGACTTGCCGCAGCCGGACGGGCCGACCAGGACGAGGAACTCCCCGTCCTCGATCTGGATGTCGAGCGCGTCTACGGCGGGCTTCTCGGAACCCGGGTAGATCCGGGTCGCCTTGTCGAACGAGACAGTGGCCATGGTGAAGGGCCCCCTTCTACCGGCAGGAACGTGCCGGACGATCCGTTGTAGGAAGGTGGTGGAGTAGTCCACACAGGTGAACTTCAGCGGACGCTACCTGGCGTTTGCCGGATCTGTCAGTACTCCGGGCCATGTGAACTTCGTCGAAATTTTCGAGAGGGCTCCACCGGGACCTGGGTACACTGCACGGGCGCGTACGCGAAGCCGTACGTCTGCCTCCTTAGCTCAGATGGCCAGAGCAACGCACTTGTAATGCGTAGGTCGTCGGTTCGAATCCGACAGGGGGCTCGGTCGAAACCCCAGGTCAGATGTTCTGACCTGGGGTTTTTCATTCAGTGGAGCTCCGCAAACGTCGTGCGATCTCCAGTTGCTGCGCGTCCATCGGACGGCCGTCCTCGATCTCCCACAGGGAGGTCTGGAGCACGCGCCCCAGCGTCCACGCACGCGCGCGTGCCCGGTCGAGAGCCAGTACCTCCGTCATGGCGTCGAAGCGCCAGATGACGTCGTCGGGGTCGAAGCGGTTCCACAGGGCGGGCAGGAGGTCGAAGCCAGGGTCGCCGGCGAGGGGCTTGGGGTCGATCGCGAGCCAGTCCGTGCGGTCGGCGCCGAGGACGTTGTCGTAGTGCAGGTCCCAGTGGAGGAGGCGGTCGCCGGGGTCGTCCGCGACCTCCCGTACGGCGGCGGCGCAGTCGGCGAGCAGTGCGCGCGCCTCCCCGTCGGCGATCCGCTCCAGCGCCCGGGGCGCCCGCTCCAGCATGGACCGGGCGATGTCGCCGAGCCGGCGCAGGCCCGCCGGGGCCGGGAAGGTCGTCAGGTGGGTGAGGAGGCGGGCGATGACCTGGACGGCCTCGTGGGTGTCGGGGACGTAGGACAGCATGCGGGCCGGGTCGAGGCGTTCCAGGAGCATCGTGCCGGTGGGTTCGTCGTGGTCGAGGAGGCGTACCGCGCCGTCGCCGTTCCAGACGCGCAAGGCGACCGGTTCGCCCGCGCTCTCCTCGTCGAGGAGAGGCAGCTTGAGGACGGCTCCGGTGCCGTCGGCGCGCAGGACCGGCAGGACGAGCGCCGTGACGCCGTGCATGGCGGCGCCGTCCAGCCGCAGATCCCAGCGTTCCAGGAAACTCGCCGCCTGCTCCGGCAGTCCGGCGATGAACGCCCGCCCCGCCGCTCCGTTGAACTTCTCCTGCGCCGCCGCGAGTCCATCCGGAATGTCGATCACGCGGCGAGCGTAGCGACGTGGGTAAATCGGCTCATGGGAATTACCCGGGGCCTGCACAGGGTGTGGACGTACGTGCGCAGCGCGCCCGGCACGTACCTCTGGCTGGCGGTCCTGTTCGTGACGACGGTGGCCTTCCATCACATGTCACCGGACTTCGAGGCGGAGTTCCTGCGGCAGCGGTCGACGAACATCCGTGAGCTGTCCAGCAACCCGGTGCGGGTGCTGGTGTCCAGCGCGATGTGGATCGACGGCGGACGGTGGCTGCCGTACGCCGTCCTGTACTCCGTCTTCCACGCGCCGGCCGAGCGCTGGCTGGGGACGGCGCGCTGGCTGGCGGTGTGTGCGGCGGCGCATGTGCTGGCGACGCTGATCAGCGAGGGCGCGCTGCTGTGGGGGATCCGGCACGGGATGGCGCCGGAGTCGGCGGTGAACACGTTGGACATCGGGGTGAGTTACGCGCTGGCGGGGGTGGTGGCGGTGCTGGCGTACCGGATTCCGGTGCCCTGGCGGGCGCCGTACGCCGCCGCCGTGCTGATCGTCTACGGGGTGCCGCTGGTGACCGGGCGGACCTTCACGGACCTCGGGCACTTCACTTCCGTGTTGATCGGGTTCGCCTGCTATCCGCTGGTCAGGGGCCGTGCAAAACCACGAAATCCGAAGGAGACAGCGGCGGCCGTGCAGGGTTAACGTCCCGGCATGAGCAGCTCGGCCACCGCTGTCGTGAACGGCGGCATCTCGTTCTGGTTCGCCGACGACGGTCTCCCGGCGGTGCGCGAGCCGCTGACCGGGGACGCCACGGCGGACGTGGTGATCGTCGGAGGCGGATACACCGGTCTGTGGACGGCGTACTACCTGAAGAAGGCCGCCCCCTTCCTCCGTGTCACCGTCCTGGAGCAGAAGTTCTGCGGGTACGGCGCCTCCGGCCGCAACGGCGGCTGGCTCTACAACGGCATCGCCGGCCGCGACCGCTATGCGAAGCTGCACGGCCATGAGGCGGCGGTGCGCTTGCAACGGGCGATGAACGACACCGTCGACGAGGTCGTCCGGGTCGCGGCGGACGAGGGCATCGAGGCGGACATCCACAAGGGCGGGGTACTGGAAGTCGCCCGCACGCCCGCCCAGTTGGCCCGCCTCAAGGACTTCCACGCGCACGAGCTGTCGTACGGCGAGAAGGACCGCGAGCTGTACGGCGCCGGTGAGACGGCCGAGCGGATCCGGGTGGCGGACGCGGTCGGTTCGACCTGGACGCCCCACGGGGCGCGGCTGCACCCGGTGAAGCTGGTGAAGGGGCTGGCCGCGGCCGTCGAGGCGCTGGGCGTGGTCGTTCACGAGCAGACGCCGGTGACGGAGATCCGGCCGAAGCACGCGGTGACGCCGTACGGCACGGTCCGCGCCCCGTACGTCCTGCGCTGCACCGAGGGGTTCACGGCGAGCCTCAAGGGGCAGCGGCGGACCTGGCTGCCGATGAACTCGTCGATGGTGGTGACCGAGCCGCTGACGGCCGCGCAGTGGGCGTCGGTCGGCTGGGACGGGCGGGAGGCGCTCGGGGACATGGCGCACGCGTACATGTACGCGCAGCGCACCGCCGACGGGCGGATCGCGCTGGGCGGGCGCGGGGTGCCGTACCGCTTCGGGTCGCGGACGGACAACGACGGACGGACGCAGGCGGCGACGGTCGAGGCGCTGCGGGACATCCTGGTCGGCTTCTTCCCGTCGCTGGCCGGGGTCGCCGTCGAGCACGCCTGGTCGGGGGTGCTGGGGGTGCCGCGCGACTGGTGCGCGACCGTCACGCTGGACCGGGCGACGGGGCTCGGCTGGGCCGGGGGGTACGTGGGGTCGGGCGTGGCCACCACTAACCTTGCTGCGCGGACGTTGCGTGATCTGGTGCAGCTGGACTCTGGGCAGGGGGGCCGGACCGAGCTGACGGATCTGCCATGGGTTGGGCACGAGGTTCGTAAGTGGGAGCCGGAGCCGTTGCGGTGGTTGGGGGTGCAGGGGATGTACGCGACCTATCGGGCGGCTGATCGGCGGGAGCGTGTGTCGCATTCGGCGGAGTCTTCGAGGCTGGCGCAGATTGCGGATCGGGTTTCGGGGCGGCACTGAGGAGTGTTCGCTGCGGGCCGGTGGGGGCTTGGCGCGCAGTTCCCCGCGCCCCTAGGTGGGTTATGCCGGCGTTTCTGACAAGGGTGCCGGTGTCTGGGCTTCCCGCCCTGCCGGTTTCGTCGTCACCATCAGTGCCGCCACCGCCCCCGCCAGCAGCATGATCCCCGCCGCCCACCAGATCGCGACCGTGTACCCGTGCACGACCGCCTCCTTCGACACGAGGTCCCGGTCGGCCGCGCCGGTCAGATGGGCCGTGAGATAGGCCGTGCTGCTGGTCGTGGCGATCGTGTTGAGCAGGGCCGTGCCGATCGAACCGCCCACCTGCTGGGAGGTGTTGACGGTGGCCGAGGTGACGCCGGAGTCCTGCGGGGCGACGCCCGCCGTCGCGGTGGCGAAGACCGGCATGAAGGTCAGGCCCATGCCGAGGCCCATGAGGAGCAGCGCGGGCAGGATCTGCGTCGCGTAGTCGGAGTGGATCGTCATCCGGGTCAGGATCAGCATGCCGCCCGCGGCGAGGACCATGCCGGGAGCCATCAGCAGCCGGGGCGGCACCCGGTCCATCAGGCGGGCCGAGATCTGGGTGGAGCCGACGATGATCGCGGCCGTGAGGGGCAGGAAGGCCAGGCCCGTCTTGACGGGCGAGTAGGCGAGGATGACCTGGAGGTAGTAGGTCATGAACAGGAACAGGCCGAACATGCCGATGACGGCCAGCCCCATCGTGAGGAAGCAGCCGGCGCGGTTGCGGTCCTTCACGATGTGCAGGGGGAGCAGCGGCATGGGGGCCCTGTTCTGCCACCACACGAAGGCCGCCAGCAGGACCACGCCGCCCGCGAGGAGCCCTAGGACCAGCGGGTCGCTCCAGCCGCGTGGCTCCGCCTCGCTGAAGCCGTAGACGATGGCGACGAGGCCGCCGCAGCCCAGCAGCGCGCCGGGCACGTCGAGGCGGGCGCCCGTGTTGCCGGGGCGGTCGTGCAGGAGGGCGAGGGCGCCGAAGACGGCGACGATGGCGATGGGGACGTTGACGTACAGGCACCAGCGCCAGTCGAGGTACTCGGTGAGGAGCCCGCCGACGATGAAGCCGATGGCGGAGCCGGACCCGGCGAGGGCGCCGTAGATGCCGAAGGCCTTGCCGCGTTCCTTCGGGTCCGTGAAGGTCGTCGTCAGCAGGCTCAGCGCGGACGGGGCCAGCACCGCGGCGAACACGCCCTGGAGGGCGCGGGCGCCGAAGAGCATGCCGGAGCTCTGGGCGGCGCCGCCGAGCGCGGAGGCGGCGGCGAAGCCGACGAGGCCGATGACGAAGGTGCGTTTGCGTCCGACGAGGTCGGCGATCCGGCCGCCGAGCAGGAGGAGGCCGCCGAAGGCGAGGGTGTAGGCGGTGATCACCCACTGTCGGTTGCCGTCGGACATCCCCAGGTCCTCCTGCGCGGAGGGGAGGGCGATGTTCACGATGGTGGCGTCGAGGACGACCATCAGCTGGGCGAGAGCGATGATCACCAGGCCCCACCAGCGGCGCGGGTCCACCTGATCCGGTTCACCTGTTCGGGTGACACTCATCCCGCCAGAAGACCATGAATCGGGAGGTATCGCATCTGCGGCGGGTGCCTTGCGGTTGCTCATGGTTCGAGTACGACCTTTCCGGTGGTGCCGCGGGTCTCCAGCGCCCGGTGCGCGGCGGCGGCCTCGGCCAGCGGGAAGCGCTGCACGGCCGGGGTGAGGCGGCCGGCGGCGGCCTCGGCGAGGGCACGGAGTTCGAGGGTCTGCACGGGGTGGGGGCCGCCGGCCTTCCGCATCATCACGGGACCGAGGACCTGCTCGGAGACGCCGTCGACGAGGTAGGGCTCGCCGCCCTGGATGCCCTCGGCGGACCAGCCGAACACGAGGTGCTTGCCGCCGGGGGCGAGGAGGCCGACGGCCTCGCGGGCGACGCTGCCGCCGACACCGTCGAAGACGACGGTGACCTTGTCGCCGCCCAGGTGGGCGCGGACCTTGTCGGGCCAGGCCGGGTCCTTGTAGTCGACGGCGAGGTCGGCGCCGTTGGCCTCGACGCGGGCGGTCTTGGCGGGGCCGCCGGCGAGGCCGACGACGGTGGCGCCGGCGTTCTTGGCGTACTGCACGAGCAGCGTGCCGATGCCGCCGGCGGCGGCCGGGACGAGGACCACGGAGTCGGGGCCGAGCTCGGCGAACTGGAGGATGCCCATCGCCGTGCGGCCGGTGCCGATCATGGCGACGGCCTCGGCGAAGTCCAGGTTGCCGGGGATCTCGTGGACGCGGTCGACATCGGTGACGGCGAGCTCGGCGTAACCGCCGGGCGCGAACCCGAGGTGGGCGACGACCCGCTTGCCGAGCCAGAGAGGGGCCACGTCCTCGCCGATGGACTCGACCACGCCGGCCACCTCGCGGCCGGGGATCGTGGGCAGGCCGGGAAGCTCGGGCAGCGGGCCCTGGGCGCCCTCGCGCAGGGCGGTGTCCAGAAGGTGGACACCGGCGGCTCGTACGGCGATACGGACCTGCCCCGGACCGGGGCGGGGGTCCTCGGTCTGCTCGTAGGTGAGGTTCTCGGCCGGGCCGAAGGCGTGCAGGCGGATGGCGTGCATGAAGGGCTCCCTTGACGGTTGCTGTCTCGGTCTCCACCCTCCAACCTCAAGCATGCTTCAGGTCAAGGGCGTTACGGCCGAGGGCCAGCGACACGGCGGTGAGGGCGCTGTTGAAGGAGACCTCGGACAGCACGCCCGGGGCGGCCACCTGGTCGCCGGCGAGGTAGACGCCGTCGCCGCGGTCGATGGCGGGACGGTCCCGCCAGCTGGTGCCGGGCAGGTCGACGGCGCCGGTACGGCCGTTCGCGAGGGCCTCACTGCGCCAGGTGACGCGGTCCCGCCAGCCGCCGAAGGCGAGGTCGAGGAGGGTCTCGGCGCGGGCGACGCCGTCCGCCTTGGACTCGTGCGGGGCGACGGGGATCTGGCCTTGGATCAGCTGCTCGCCGGCCGGGGCGAGGGTGCGGTCCTGAGCCGTGAAGCGCTCGATCCAGCCGGGGGAGTCCAGGTCGGAGACGGCGAAGGCGTCACCGCGCCGGGTGCGCACGGCGAGGTCGATGAGGGCCGTACGGCCACTGGTCCACGTCAGCGTGGGGTCGGCGAGGAGACGGCGGGCGGCGTCGAGGGAGGTGGCGACGACGACGGGGGTGTCGGTGGGGAGGCTGTCGACGCGCGACAGGGTCTCCATCCGCACCCCCAGATTCCAGGCGCGGGCGGCCATGCGGTCGACGACGGTCGCCCAGCCGCCGACCGGGTAGTGCGCTTCGGGCGGCAGCTTGGTGGCGCGGCGCAGCCGCTCCTGCACGAAGGCCGCGGACAGGGCGCCCGGGTCATGATGGAAGAGGGCGACGGCGGAGTAGTGCGCGGCGCCGCGGGCGCCCTCCTCACCGGCGATGCCGGTGGCCCAGGTCAGGAAGTCGGTGTCGACGGGGGCCGGCGGCAGCCCGGGGCGCAGCAGCTTCAGCATCGCGAAGGGCGGGGTGCGGCGCAGGACGCCCTTGTGGCGCAGCCGCAGCCGGGCCGCCTCCAGGGGCGGTATAGGGGCGAGCGGTCCGATGAGGTCGCGCTGCTTGAGCCAGGCCCAGTGCGGGCCGCCGTTGTAGAGGGCGTGCGGGCCCTCGTTGGTCCGGTACGGCCCCTCGGCGGTCCGGGCCCGCCCGCCGAGGGTGTGATGGGCCTCGTGGACGGTGACCTTGGCGCCCGCTTCGGCGGCGGTGATGGCGGCGGTGAGTCCGGCCAGGCCGCCGCCGATGACGGTGATGCGGTGCATGGGGTGTCCTCACGGTGGTGTGGGCTGTCGCGGAACGACGGGGGAGTGCGCTGTCGCGGAACGACGGTGGAGTGCGCTGTCGCGGATATGACGTTCCGTGCGGGCCGGAATGTGACGTGAGGGGCGTCCTGCCAGGTCAGAGGGTTGGTCCCGGGGCGTTGTCAGTGGTGGGGTGCAGCATGGGGGGATGGCGAGCAGAGCGGCGGGCGGGACGGGTGTGAAGGGTGCGCGGCGGCCGGAGGTGCGGTTGCCGGCGTTGGAGGCGTTCGACGGGGGTGCGCTGGAGCCGGACGGGGACTACGACGGGCTGGAGTTCCGGGAGCTGGACCTCGCCGGGCAGGACGGCGGGGGCGCGCGTTTCATGGACTGCGCGCTGACGGGGTGCGCGCTGGACGAGACGCGGCTGCGCCACGCGCGTGTCCTGGACTCGGTGCTCACCGGCGTACGGGGCGTCGGCACCGACCTCTCCGACGCGACCCTGCGGGACGTCGAGCTGGTGGACGCCCGGCTGGGCGGGGTGCAGTTGCACGGGGCGGTGCTGGAGCGGGTGGTGATCCGCGGCGGCAAGATCGACTACCTGAACCTGCGCACGGCACGCCTGAGAGACGTCGTCTTCGAAGGCTGCGTCCTGGTGGAACCGGACTTCGGAGGCGCCCGCCTGGAGCGCGTCGAGTTCATCGACTGTGCGTTGAAGCGCGCGGACCTGACCGCGGCGACCCTGACGGACGTCGACCTGCGGGGCGCGGTCGAACTGGACATCGTGCGGGGCGTGGGGCGGCTGGCGGGGGCGGTGATCAGCACGGCCCAACTGATGGACCTGGCACCGGTGCTGGCGGTCCAGATGGGGATCCGGGTGGAGGGCTGACAGGGGGAGCTGCTGAGGCCCCCGGCTTCCTGATCCGCCGGACAGGCCCTAGCTCACCCGAGGGAACTTCGCCTGCAAGCTCCAGATCGCCGGGTTCTCGCCCAGGTCGTCGTGGAGGTCGACCAGGTCGGCGATGAGGTCGTGGAGGAAGTCGCGGGACTCGCGGCGGAGTTCGGCGTGGGAGAAGGTCAGCGGGGGTTCCTCGGCCGGCATCCAGTCCGACTCGATGTCCACCCAGCCGAAGCGGCGCTCGAAGAGCATGCGATCGGTGGACTCGGTGAAGTCGAGTTCGGCGTGCTGGGGGCGGGCCGCGCGGGAGCCGGCCGGATCGCGGTCGAGGCGTTCCACGATGTCGCACAGCGCCCACGCGAAGTCGAGCACCGGCACCCATCCCCAGGCTGTGGACAGCTCCCGGTCCGCCTTGGTGTCGGCGAGGTAGACGTCCCCGCAGAACAGGTCGTGCCGCAGCGTGTGGACGTCCACGCGGCGGTAGTCCGTCTGGGGCGGGTCGGGGAAGCGGTTGGAGAGGGCGTAGCCGATGTCGAGCACGTACGTGATGGTGTCACGCCGCCAGGGAGGGGCCTTCGGCGCGCCATAGGATCGCTGACATGTCCCGATCCGCGCGCCTTGTCCCGGCCTGTGTGGCCGCCCTCACCGCCCTCGCCCTCACGGCCACGGCATGCAGCGGCGGTGGCGGTGGCGGCGTGCAGGGCACCCCGGGCGGGGCAGGGGTCCGGGACCCGTACTTCCCCGAGGCGGGCAACGGCGGCTACGACGTCGGCCACTACGACCTGCGGCTGTCCTACGACCCCGACACGGAACAGCTCTCCGGCACCGCCACTCTCACCGCCCGGGCCACCCAGGACCTGTCCGCCTTCGACCTGGACCTGAAGGGCCTGGACGTCGAGAAGGTCACCGTCGAGGGCAGGGCCGCCCGCTTCAACCGCACCGGGCAGGAACTGACCGTCCGCCCCCACGACGACCTCGACGAGGGCGAGACCTTCGAGGCCGAGGTCCGCTACTCCGGCACCCCGCGCACCCTCACCGACGCCGACGGCTCCCACGAGGGCTGGCTGCGCACCGCCGACGGAGCCGTGGCCCTGGGCGAGCCGATCGGCTCGATGACCTGGTTCCCCGGCAACCACCATCCCTCGGACAAGGCGTCGTACGACATCACGGTCACCGTCCCCGAGGGCCTGGAGGCCGTCTCCAACGGGGAGCTGCGCGGAAAGCGGACCCGCGACGGGCGCACCACCTTCTCCTGGCACACCGCCGAGCCCATGGCGAGCTATGTCGCCACCCTCGCCATCGGTGACTACGACATCCGCCGGTCCACCGCGGGCGGCGTGCCCGTCTACAGCGCCGTCCAGGAGGGGGAGAGCGCGAAGGCGCTGGACCGGCTGCCCGAGGTCATGGACTGGGCGGAGACCAACTTCGGGCCGTACCCCTTCTCCTCCACCGGCGCGATCGTCGGCGGCGAGGACGACGCCGAGTACGCGCTGGAGACCCAGAACCGGCCGTTCTTCCCGGGCGCCCCCGACACCGGGCTCCTGGTGCACGAGCTCGCCCACCAGTGGTTCGGCGACTCCGTGACGCCGAAGAGCTGGCGGGACATGTGGCTCAACGAAGGGTTCGCGACCTACGCGGAGTGGCTGTGGGAGGAGGACGAGGGCGGCGACAGCGCCAAGGACACCTTCGACGAGCTGTACAAGGAGGGCGAGGACGAGTACCCGGACCTGTGGGCCTTTCCGCCGGCCGAGCCCACGAGCGGCGCGCACATCTCCGACGACCCCGTCTACCAGCGCGGCGCGATGGTCATCCACAAGATCCGGCAGACGGTCGGGGACGAGGCCTTCTACGACATCGTCCAGGGCTGGACGGCCGAGCACCGGCACGGCAACGCCGGCACCGACGACTTCACGGCCTACGTCGAACAGCGGGCACCCGACGAGGACTTCGACGCGATCTGGGACGAGTGGCTGTACGGAGAGGGCAAGCCGGCGCGGCCATAGCCGGTCGCCGGTGGTCACAAGGTGACCGCAGGTGGTCGTATGCGGGCAGCTTGTGCAGGGCCGCCCCGCGTGCGCATCGGTATACCTAGGGTGAGCGCCTCGGACAGGTAACCGGTTCGCTGCCGAGGGGGCGCCATGGACAGCTTCGTACAGCCCGCGCTGCCGGCCCAGGACACCGACGACGTCGGACTGCCCGCCGAACTGACCCGGTTCATCGGCCGGGAGGCCGAACTCGCCGAGATCCAGGACGTGGTGCATCGCGAGCGGCTGGTGACGCTGATGGGCGCGGGCGGGGTCGGCAAGACCCGGCTGGCGCTGCGCACGGCCCGGCGGATGCGGGAACGCTGCCCGGACGGCGTGTACTTCGTGGAGCTGTCCGAGCTGCGCGACCCCGAGCTGCTGGCCAACGCGGTCGCGGCGGTCGTGGAGCTGCCCGAGCAGTCCGAGCGGGCGGCCCGCACCCCGCTGGAGGCGCTCATCGCCTACTTCGGGGCCCGCAGGCTGCTGCTCGTCCTCGACACCTGCGAGCATCTCGTCGACGCCTGCGCGGTGTTCGCCCGGTCCGTGCTGCGGCACTGCCCGCAGATGCGCATCCTGGCGACCAGCAGGCAGCCGCTGGACGCGCCCGGCGAGCGCGTCCTCCAGGTGCTGCCGCTGCCCGTCATCGACCCGGACGACGACGCCCGGCCCGGCGCCGAACCCGGCGACGCCATGCTGCTGTTCGCCGAGCGCGCGGCGGCAGTGGTCCGAGGCTTCGCCCTCACCGAGGCCAACCGCGGCCCGGTGGCCCGTCTGTGCCACCGCCTGGACGGCATCCCGCTGGCCATCGAACTGGCCGCCGTACGCCTGCGCGCACTCTCCCTGGAACAGCTCCTCGCCCGTCTCGACCACCGCTTCCGCCTCCTGTCCGGCGGCAGCCGCGGAGTGCTGCCCCGCCACCAGACCCTGCGCACGGCCATCGACTGGAGCCATGGACTGTGCACCGAGCAGGAGCAGTTGCTGTGGGTGCGGCTGTCGGTGTTCGCGGGGGAGTTCGAACTGACCGCCGCCGAGGAGGTGTGCTCGGGGCCGAAGCTGCCGCCGGAGGAGATCCTGGAGTGCCTGATCGGCCTGGTCGACAAGGCGATCGTGCTCCGCCTCGACGACGAGGGCGACGGCAGCGACGCCCGCTACCGCATGCTCGACACCCTCCGCGAGTACGGCCGCGAGCGCCTCGCCGAGAGCGGCGCCGAGCCGGAGTACCGCATCCGCCACCGCGACCACTGCCTCGCCCTGGCCGAGGAGTTCGACGCCCGCTGGCTCACCCGCGACCAGGTGGTGTGGATGCGCAGGGCCTGGCGGGAGCGGGCCAGTCTCCGCTCGGCACTGGAGTTCTGCTGCACCGAACCCGGCGAGGCCACCGCCGGCCTCCGCCTCGCCGCCGCGCTGTGGGGCCTGTGGCTCGGCACCGGGCGCACGGTCGAGGGCCTGTACTGGCTGGAACGCCTGCTCCCCCTGTGCCCCGAACCGCACCCTGCCCGGGTGACCGCCCTGCGCGTCGCCGGCCACCTCGGCCTCATGTCCGGCGCCCACGACCGCGGCCTGGAGCTGACCGCCCGCGCCGAGGACACCGCGCACGACGGCGGCGACTCGGTCGACACGGCCTACGTCGTCTTCAACCGCGGCCTCGCCCACACCCTGCTCGGCGAGGTCGACTGGGCGCTGGAACGGCTCACGGACGCCCGCGAACGGTTCGCCGGCCTCGGTGAACGGGGCGGCGAGGCATGGATGCTGGGCACGATGTGCGGGGCGTACGTCTGCGCCGGCGAGTACGACAAGACGCTCGCCACCTGCGAGGAGACCCGCCCGGTCCTGGAGCCGCTGGGGGAGCGCTGGGTGCAGGGCTGGGTCGGCTGGATCCAGGGCTGCGCGCTGTGGGGGCTGGGCCGACACGAGGAGGCGGCAGCCGCACTGCGCTCCGCCCTGACGATGTGCCTGGAGATCAACCACACCCAGGGCATCGCCTTCTCCCTCGACACCCTCGGCTGGGTCGCCGTCGCCGAGGGCCGCCACGAGCGGGCGGCAGCGCTGCTGGGCGCCGCCGACCGGCTCTGGGAGAGGTTCCACGACCCGCGGCTCGGCATCCCCGCCATGCACCGGGCCCACGCCGAGGCGACGGCCGTGACCCGCGGCGCCCTCGGCGAGCGCCGCCACGAGGAGCTGTACGCCGCCGGAGCCGCGCTGTCGCTCCAGGAGGCCGTCGACCGCGCAGTGGGCGAGAACCGCAGGACAGGCGCCAAACGCGCCCAGGGGCAAGGGGGTTGGGCCGCACTCACCGCCCGGGAGCGGGAGATCGCGGCCCTGGTCGCGGAGGGCCTGTCGAACCGTCGTATCGCCGAACGGCTCAGCATCTCCAAGCGCACCGTGGACTCGCACGTGGAGCACATCATGGGCAAGCTCGGCTATGCGTCCCGCACCCAGATCGCCGCCCTCGCGGTGGCCCGGTCGACCGCCGGCCGCTGAGGTTGTGCCGCCCGGCGCGTGGTGATGATCCGCCGACAGACCACCGTACGCACCGGACGGCCTCGCAGCCCTTCGGCGGCGGGCTCTGTGGTCGCACCCCGCACAGTCTGCGCCGGCCCGGCGGCCGCCCGCATCGGCAACAACACCCATGTCCGAACAGGTGGGATGCCGAGGCGGACGGCCTGGGTATGCCCACAAGGGGCCAGCACGGCTACTGCACGTTGACGGCCTTCCAGGCCGCCGCCACCGCGTTGTACTCGGCGCTGCCCGCCCCGTACAGGGCGCTCGCCGCCTGGAGGGTGCCGGTGCGGGCGCCCGCGTAGTCGGTCGAGGACGTGAAGTACGTCGTCAGGGCCTTGTACCAGATCTGGTAGGCCTTGGCGCGGCCGATGCCGGTGACCGTGGAGCCGTCGTACGTGGGCGAGTTGTAGCTCACCCCGTTGATCGTCTTCGCGCCGCTGCCCTCGCTGAGCAGGTAGAAGAAGTGGTTGGCGACACCGGACGAGTAGTGCACGTCGAGCCGGCCCACGGTGCGCGACCAGTAGTCGGCCGAGCCGCCGTCCTTGCTGGGCTTGTCCATGTAACGCAGCGGGCTGCCGTCACCGTTGATGTCGATCTTCTCGCCGATGAGGTAGTCCCCGGGGTCGGCGGAGTTGTTGGCGAAGAACTCCACGGAGGTGCCGAAGATGTCGGAGGTGGCCTCGTTGAGCCCGCCCGACTCCCGGCTGTACTTCAGCCCCGCGGTCGCCGCCGTGAGCCCGTGGCTCATCTCGTGCCCCGCGACATCGAGCGAGGTCAGCGGGTGGGAGTTGCCCGAGCCGTCGCCGTACGTCATGCAGAAGCAGCTGTCGTTCCAGAAGGCGTTGACGTACGCGTTGCCGTAGTGCACCCGCGAGTAGGCGGCCTTGCCGTCACCGGCGATGCCGTTGCGGTTGAAGGCGGACTTGTAGAAGTCCCAGGTGACGGCGGCACCGTAGGCCGCGTCGACGGCGGCGGTCTGCCGGTTGGCCGGGGTGCCGTCGCCCCAGGCGTCGTCGGCGTCGTGGAAGAGGGTGCCGGTCCCGGACGTACCCCCGTTGAGGTCGTACGTCTTGTGCCCGCCGCGCCCGGAGTCGACGAGGTCGAACCCGCCGGAGGTGGCGGCGGTGGTGCCCAGGGACACGGTCCCGCTGTACTCACTGGTGCCCGTGCCGGTGTCGATGCCCTGGTACTCGTAGATCTTCTTGCCGGTGGTGGCGTCGGTGATGACGTGCAGCTCGCTCGGGGTGCCGTCGTGCTGGAGCCCCTTGACCACGGACTCGTAGGCGAGGACGGGCTTGGCCCCGGCGGCCCAGACCACCTTGCGGGCGGAGGCGCTCCCGGAACCGGCGTCGGCGAGGGCCGCCTTCCTGGCAGCGGAGGCGGATATCCGTGCGTCCGTCGACGCGACGGCTATGCGCGCGCCGGTCGCCTTGCTGACGCCCTTGAGCGCGCCGCTCTTCGCCACGTGGGTGACCAGGTCGCCGCCCAGTACGGGCAGGCCGGCGTAGGTGCGCTCGTAGCGGGTGTGGACGGTGCCGTCGGCGTCCTTGACGACGTCCCGGACGACGAGCGCCTCCTGGGCGCCGAGCCCGAGCTCGGCGGCGGTCGAACCGGCCGCGTCCTGCGCCGACTTGAGGGCGACGGCTCGGGCGGAGGCGCTGAGCGGGAGGGCACTCGCCCCGTTGACGGACGTGGGGGCCGCGGTGGCGGCACCGTTCTGCAGCGCGAGCACGACCATCGCCGCCGAGCCGATCAGTGCGGCGGCACGCAGAGTGGTCGTACGGGGAGTGCGGGGGGTGCGGGACTGCAGTCTCACTCGGTCTCCTTCGGGCCGGCCTCAAGGGTGTCGAGGCACAGGCGAGGCACATGACTGGCACAGGTGGGGCACAGAGTTGCGGCGAGCGAGGAGAGGGTGACACCCGAAACGGCCTGTTTGACAGGCCGCCGTCAAGACTTTACGTGTTCTTGTCCGAAAGCCGGTGGCCGAGATCCGCTATGCGGACACTTGACCCATGGTCAACTCTCCGCTTGTTAAGCGAAGTTGGCAGCGAAACTGTCACTCCTGCCGCGCGCCACCCAGCTCCTTGCGCAGAACAGCGCAGGGACGGCCGAGCTGGAGGTCGGCCCGGTGCCCGATGACCTCGAAGCCGAGGGCGGTCCAGAAGGCGAGCGCCTTGGGGTTGTTGTCGAGGACGGCGAGCCGTACGGCGCTGCGACCGGCCGCGCGGAACCGCTCCTCGACAAGCCCCGCGACCCGCTTGCCGACACCCTTGCGCTGCGCCGCCGCGTCCACCATCAGCAGCCCGATCCAAGGATCGGGATCGTCGGGATCGGGATGACGGGCAAGAGTGATCACCAGCCCCACCACCCGGCCCTCGCTACGGGCGAGCAGCACCTCCACCTCCGGCTTGGCCAACTCGTCGGCCAGCGCGGCGGCCACCTGCTCGGGACGGATGTCGTCCGGGTCGGGGAAGTCGCCGCTGAGGGCATGGAACTCACGGTTGGAGGCGTAGAGCGCGGTGAGTTCGGTGAGCACGGGGGCCGGAATGTCGTGATCGGCCGTCAGGGGAAGCGATTCGAGAAGCACGCGGCGACGCTACCCCCGGACAAGCCGGAACCCCCGGCCGAAGCCGGGGGTTCCAAGGCGACCACGCAACCGTCAGACGTTGACGCCGAAGTCCTGCGCGATGCCCACCAGACCCGAGGCGTAGCCCTGGCCGACGGCGCGGAACTTCCACTCCGCGCCGTTGCGGTACAGCTCGCCGAAGACCATGGCGGTCTCGGTGGCCGCGTCCTCGGACAGGTCGTAGCGCGCGATCTCGGCGCCGCCGGCCTGGTTGACGATGCGGATGTAGGCGTTGCGGACCTGGCCGAAGTTCTGCGAGCGGTTCTCCGCGTCGTAGATCGAGACCGGGAAGACGATCTTGTCGATGTCGGCCGGCAGACCGGCCAGGTTGACGTTGATCGCCTCGTCGTCGCCCGCGCCCTCGCCGGTGCGGTTGTCACCGGTGTGGACGATGGTGTTGTCCGGGGTCTGCTTGTTGTTGAAGAACACGAAGTGGGCGTCGGAGTAGACCTTGCCCTGCGTGTTGACCGCGATCGCGGAGGCGTCGAGGTCGAAGTCCGTACCAGTGGTCGTGCGGACGTCCCAGCCGAGGCCCACGGTGACGGCGGTCAGGCCCGGAGCCTCCTTGGTGAGCGAGACGTTGCCACCCTTGGACAGGCTTACAGCCATGGTTGGGAGTCCTTTCCCTCGTTTATGTACGGCTCGAAGCTACATCTACCCCTATGAACGCCGAGAGGGGTAGCGAAGGTTCCAGCTGTCTTTACTTTCTTTACCGAACAGACAGTGAACGATATTCGCGTGACGTGTGCCGGTCAGCCGAGGGACGATGGACGGCATGTCCGGTCCTTACGTCATCCGCGGCTCCGTCTCCCTCCCCGAGGCCGAGCTCCAGTGGCGTTTCTCGCGCTCCTCCGGACCCGGCGGCCAGCACGTCAACACCAGCGACTCCCAGGTGGAACTCCGCTTCGACCTGGCCAACACGGACGCGCTCCCCGACGTCTGGAAGACCCGAGCCCTGGAACGGCTGGCGTCCCGCCTGGTGGACGGTGTCATCACCGTCCGCTCCTCCGAACACCGCTCCCAGTGGCGCAACCGCGAGACCGCGGCGGTGCGACTGGCGGCGCTCCTGGCCGAGGCGACGGCACCGCCGCCCAAGCCGCGAAAGCCGACGCGCATTCCGAGGGGCATCAACGAACGCCGGTTGAGGGAGAAGAAGCAGCGCTCGGAGACGAAGCGGGGACGGACGGGCCGGGACTGGGGCTGAGCTCCGGAGGATGGCTGCGGGTCCGTTGTGGCTGGTCGCGCAGTTCCCCGCGCCCCTAGGGACGTCGCAGTCCCCGGCGTATGACAGGAGAGGCGCGTACCCCTACGGACCGGCACCCGGGTACGGCGGTGAGGGGACGTGTCGGGGGGTGTCCGCCCGCAGCGGTTGGCGCGTCAACACGGGCGCCCTATATAAGTGCCCGATTCCGCGCCGTTCCGAGGACGGACACCCCCCGGCGCGGCCCCGACCCCCAACGCACCGCACCCGCCCCGCTGTCACAACCCGCACCCGACATCCGTCAACACCACGACGGAAAGGTGTGACAGATGACCGACACCGGCAACAGCAACGACAACGACTTCCTCGCCCGCCGCTTCGAGACCCACCGCCCCCACCTCAGCGCCGTGGCCCACCGCATGCTCGGCTCGGCCGCGGAGGCGGAGGACGCGGTGCAGGAGGCCTGGTTCCGCCTCAACCGCACCGGCGCCGAGGACATAGACAACCTCGGCGGCTGGCTGACCACCGTGGTGGGCCGGGTCTGCCTCGACATGCTCCGCACCCGCACCTCCCGGGCCGAACAGCCCCTGGAGTCCCACGCCCCCGTCCCCGACACCACCGCCGACCCCGAACAGGACGCGCTGCTCGCCGATTCCGTAGGCGTCGCCCTCCTCGTCGTACTCGACACCCTCACCCCCGCCGAACGCCTGGCGTTCGTGCTGCACGACCTGTTCGCCGTCCCTTTCGAGGAGGTCGGCGAGATCGTGGGCCGCACCCCGGCCGCCGCCCGCCAACTCGCCAGCCGCGCCCGCCGCCGCGTACAGGGAGCACCCACGCCCGCCGCCGACGAAGCCCGCCGACGTCAGCGGGAGGTCGTCGACGCCTTCCTCGCCGCCGCGCGCGAGGGCGATTTCGAGGCCCTCGTAGGCGTCCTGGACCCGGACGTCGTGGCACGCAGCGAGGCCGGCGTGACGACCGGCGCACTCGCGGTGGCAAAGGGTGCGACCAGCTTCGCCGCCCTGGCCCGCACCGCGCTCCCCGCCCTGGTCGACGGCAGGATCGGCATCGCGGCCGTGGTCGACGGACGCGTGGAGCGCACGCTGGCGTTCACGTTCGTACGGGACCGGATCGCGGTGATCGACATCGTGACGGACGCCGCGCGCGTGGCCGACAGCACCGTCGAGCTCCTCTAGCCCAACGCGAGCACCCCGACGACCTCGCCCTCCACCGTCTCCCCGTTCGGCCGGAACCCCAGCCCCAGATAGAAGTTCTCGGGCCCGTGCTCCCCGGGATGCCAGGTGACGTACAGCTCGTCACCACCCCGCCGCCGGATCTCCGCCGCCACCGACTCCACGGCGAACCGCCCGTATCCCCGTCCCTGCGCACCCGCGTCGATGTTCAGCCGCCACAGCCCGGACCGGATGGCGGTGCCGTCGTCGCGCCAGTCGATGTCGAAGAAGGCCATGAGGAAGCCGACCGGACGGGCGTCGTCACCGTCGACGATGAGGCGGGGCCAGGCGGTGCCGGGATGGACGTAGGCCTCGGCGAGGGACTTCACCACCGGGGACACCGCGAATTCCTGCTCGGGCAGGACGCGAATAGCGAGGGCGGCGTCGATATTGCGCGGGGTTATTTCTTCGAGGCGGGGGCCGGAGCCGGACACGATCATGTGCCGCACCCTAGAGCGGCCCACAGTTCGGCCACACCCGAATTACGTCACCCCAACTGCCGGTACCGCCCCCGGAAGTACATCAGCGGCCCCCCGTCGGCGCTCGGCACATGGGCCGTCAGCACGCGGCCGATCACCAGCGTGTGGTCGCCCGCCGTGACGCGCTGCTCGGTGCGGCACTCCAGCGTCGCCAGCGCGCCCCCGACGAGCGCGGCGCCGGTCGCCGAGCCGCGCACGTACGGGATGTCCTCGAAGAGCAGCCGGTCGCTGAGCCGGCCCTTCATCGCGAAGCGCCCCGCGATGTGCCGCTGGCTCTCGGCGAGGACGGAGACGGCCCACAGGGGCTGTTCGTCGAGGAGGTCGTCCATGCGGGAGCCCTCCCGCAGGCTGACCAGCACCAGCGGTGGGTCCAGGGACACCGACATGAACGAGGTCGCCGTCATGCCGACGTCCTCGCCCTTGGGCCCCTCCGCGTCCAGCGGCGGCTCGAAGGCGGTCACCAGGACCACACCCGCGGCCAGCCGGGACATGGCGGCGCGGAACTCGTCGTTGCTCACCCCCTCAGGATGCCCGGAGGGGAGGACGGTGGCGGTGGGGGCTGTGTTCGGCACGTCGGGAACGCTAGTGTCCGCCCGGTGGCCGCCGCATCGGACCTCCGCCCGAACCCGGACCTAGGACCCCCGACCTACCAGCTCATAGGCACGCCGCACATGCCGACAAAGTTTGCGTTCAGTAAACGCACAGCGAAAACGCAGAAACACCACTCAATTGTTCATCTTTAGCTGTGACTTGAGTCACAAGGGGCATTAATTGTTGACCCTGTGTACCGAGTGGGCAGCGCGCTGTGATTCAGTGGCGGGGAAGCTGCCAGAACGATACGCCGATGAGAACCCTTGATTCGCTGCGAGGTCTCGGGGGGAGGGCGAGCATGGAGACCGAGTCGGAGCCCTACGTCCGCCTTGCCTCTCTGCGGCAACTGCATCAGGTCATGGCGGACATGAACACCGCCCGGTCTCTTGCGGACACCCTGCAGACGGTCGCCGACGGCGTCGTCACCGGCCTCGGCTACGAACTGGCGTGCGTCAACCTCGTCCGCCCCGACGGCGACCTCGTCGTCGCCGCCTTCGCCGGCAACCCCGCCGCCGAGGCGCTGATCACCGGCCGGGTCGGCTCCCGCGAGTCCTGGGAGCGCCGGCTGAGCATGGGCGAGAACTGGGGCGACCTGGTCTTCATCCCGCACACCGAGGGCTGGGTCCTCGACGACGACGACGTACCGCAGTGGTACACCGACGGCCCCGCCCCCCGCTTCGAGGACGAGTGGCACCCCTCCGACCGGCTCTTCGCGCCGATGTTCACGCCGGGCGTGCAGGGCGGCTCGTGCGGTGAGCTGATCGGCGTGCTGTCGGTGGACCGGCCGCGCAACGGCCGACGGCCGGGCGCGTGGGGTCGCGAAGCGCTCCAGATGTACGCGTTCCAGGCCGCGATCGCGATCAGCAACGCGCGTCTACGTGCCAACATGCAGCGCGCACTGGTCAGGCTCGAAAGGGAGCAGCAGGCACTCAGGGCGAGTGAGGAGAGCTTCCGGCAGGCCTTCGAGTACGCCCCCTCCGGCATGGCCATCGCCGAGATGGGCGGCGACCAGCACGGCCGGATCCTCAGGACGAACGACGCGCTGTGCCGGCTCCTCGGCCGCCCCGCCTCCGCGATGCGCCGCTACTCCTTCTCCGACCTCGTCCACCCCGAGGACATAGGCACCCTGCTGCGCACCTCGGCGGAGGGCGGCCGCGCGGAGCTGCGCCTGGGCCGGCGCGACGGCACGTACGTCTGGGTCTCCCTGCGCAACTCGGTCGTCGCCGACGCCGCGGACGGCCCGCGCTTCCTCCTCACCCACGTCGAGGACATAGAGGACCGCAAGCGCCGCGAGCTCCAGCTCGCCCACCGCGCCTCCCACGACTCCCTCACCGGCCTGCCGAACTCCGCCGAGCTGCGGGCCCGCCTCTCCTCCCGCCTGTGTCAGCGGGCCGCACACCCGGGCGCCCTGGAGTCCCTGGACGCGGCCTACGGCCACCCCGCCTTCGACGCCCACGGCCACGGCTTCGACTTCCGGCCCGGCGCCGATTCCTTCGACGCCTACGACCACCACGTGCACACCGTCGCCCCCGAGAGCGACCAGGACGACGGCACCAAGGGGCTCGCGGTCCTCTTCTGCGACCTCGACGGCTTCAAGTCGATCAACGACCGGTTCGGGCACAACGCCGGTGACGCGGTCCTCATCGAGGTCGCCCGCAGGCTGACCCGCCAGGTCCGCGACGGCGACACCGTCGCCCGGCTCGGCGGTGACGAGTTCGTCATCCTCGCCGACGGCCTCGGCCGCGCCGACGCCGCCGACCTCGCCGTACGCCTGCGCAACGAGATCATCCAGCCCATCCGCGCCGAGGGCCGGGCCGTCCGGGTGGGCGCCAGCTTCGGCATCGGGTGGGCGCACTGCGGCATGACCGCCGACGAAGTGCTGAAGTCAGCCGACGAGCGGATGTACGTAGAGAAACGATCTCGTCCCAAACAGCACAGGCGCGCGGGATGATCCCCAGGTCAGAGAGCTGATGCGATCCGAGTCACCCGTTTGGGCCAGCTGGAGCGGGTAGGCTCGCCATCCTGACCACACGTATCGCATCCGCCCGCACCCGCTGAGGAGTACCTGGATGACGTCCGGCACCAACGGCGCGAACACGCCGCCCGAGGACGACGACCCGTTCGGCTACCTCTACGCCGACGGGCAGGCCAACGGAGCGCAGCCGCCCTCCGGTGGCTACGGCTACCCGAACATCGTCAACCGGACGCGCCCCGTCGGACAGCGCCAGTACGGCCAGCAGCAGACCGCGCCGTACGGACAGGTCCCGCAGCAGCCGGCGCCGCAGCAGGGCGCCTACGGCCAGCCGACCAACGCGCACTACGCCGCGCCGGAGACGTTCCCGGGCGGCGCCCCCACCACGCAGCAGTCGTACGGCGGCCATGGCGGCAACGGCGGCGGGCGCGGCCGCGGACCCAACACCAAGGGCCTGCTGATCGGCGCCATCGCGGTGGTCGCCGCGGTCGTCATCGGCATCGGCGTGGCCATGCTCGGCGGCGACGACGACAAGGACGCGGGCGGCGGCGACGCGTCCGCCTCCCCGTCCGCCCAGCAGAGCAGCGAGCCGAGCCCCTCGAAGACCTCCTCCGAGGTGACCGAGGAGGACCTGCCGAAGATCGACGCGAAGGCGCTCTCGCTGAGCCCCGGCATCACCACCGCGACCGACGTCAAGGGCGCCAAGGCCGACGGCGGGATCTACCTCAACGGCTTCAACCAGGTCGGCGCCTCGGTCACGTGGAACGTGAGCGGCATCCCGAAGAGCGGCAAGTACACGCTGTACACGGGCTACAGCGTCCCCGGCAAGGACGCCACCGCGACCCTCTCGATCAACGGCACGGCCTCCACGACCCCGGTCGGCATGGACAACTACGCCAAGGGTCCCGAGGGCGACTACGCCAAGGGCTGGACGCAGACGTACAACTACGTCCAGCTCAACAAGGGTTCGAACACCATCAAGATCTCCTGCGAGCAGGGCAACCAGTGCGACGCCCTCCTCGACCAGCTGTGGCTGGTGAAGGGCTGGGTCAAGTAGGAGCGGGCTAGGCCGCGTTGACCCCGCCGGTCACCGCGACCCGCTCCAGCAGATCCTCGTAGACCTTCCGGTCGAACTCGCCCGCCACCGGCGCCGCGACCGTCGCCGCCGACAGGGCGACCGCGCGGGCCAGCCGGTCCGGCCACGGCAGGTGTTCCACCAGCCCCGACAGCAGGCCCGCGACCGCCGAGTCGCCCGCGCCGGTCGGGTTGCCGTGGAAGCGAGTCGGCGGGGTGGCCCGCCAGCGGCCCTCGGGGGCGGCGGCGAGCAGGCCGCCGGTGCCGAGGGAGGCGACGACCGCGCGGGCGCCCCGGCGCAGCGCGTCCTGCGTGGCCCGCAACGGCTCGTGGGAGCCGGTCAGTTCGGCGAGTTCGTCGGCGTTCGGCTTGATGAGGTCGGGGCGGGCGGCCACGCCCCGGCGCAGCTGCTCCCCGCTGGTGTCGAGGAGCACCGGCACCCCGGCCGCCCGAGCCGTCCGCACCAGTCCCGCGTACGCGCCCACCGGCACGCCCGGCGGCAGACTGCCGCACAGGGCCACCGTGTCCGCCGACGCGAGGAGATCCTCGTACGCCTCCTGGAAGGCCGACCACTCCGCCGGGGTGACCGCGGGGCCGGGCTCGTTGAGCTGGGTCGTGTCGCCGGTCCGCTCGTCGACCACGGCGATGGTGCGGCGGGTGGCGCCGGAGACCGGGAGCAGCGCGTCGACCACGCCCGGGGTCGCGGTGAGCCGGTCCTGGATGACGCGGCCGGTGGCGCCGCCCGTGAAGCCGGTGACCGTCACCTCGTGCCCGAGGGCCGCCAGCACGCGGGCCACGTTCAGGCCCTTGCCGCCGGGGCGTTCCGTGACCTCGGAGACCCGGTGGGAGGCGTGCGGCTTGAGGGCCGGTACACGGTAGGTGATGTCGAGAGCGGTGTTCAGCGTGACCGTGAGGATCACCTGGGCCGACCTCCCCCGAAGACGTTGCTGAGCCGTTTGGTGGGGTGATCATGCCAAACGGACGGCGGTCGGCCCAGTCTCCCAGGACAACCGCCGCCCTCAACAGATGGACAGATCACCCCAGTTGGGGATCGACCACCCATTCACCCCGGCGCATCACGCCCTTGAGCTCGAAGTCGGCGTCGAGAAGGACGAGGTCGGCGTACCTGCCGGGCTCCAGGGAGCCGATGCTGTCGGACATGCCAAGGAGCCGGGCCGGGTTGGCGGACAGGGCGGCGACGGCGTCCTCCACCGGCAGCCCGTCGACCGTCACCGCGCGCTGGAAGGCACGGTCGAGGGTGAGCGTGGAGCCCGCGATCGAGCCGCCCTCCACCAGCCGCGCCACGCCCTCACTCACCTCCACCTCCAGCGGGCCGAGCATGTAGCGGCCGTCACCGAAGCCGGCCGCGTCCATCGCGTCCGTGATGAACGCGACCCGGTCCGCGCCCTTGTGATGGAACGCCAGCTGGAGGGCGGCCGGGTGCAGATGCGTACCGTCGTTGATCAGCTCGACCGTGATCCGCTCGTCCTCCAGGAGCGCGGCGATCGGGCCGGGGGTGCGGTGGCCGAGGGCGGGCATCGCGTTGAAGAGGTGGGTCGCGACGGTGGCGCCCGCGTCGATGGCCTCCACCGTCTGCTCGTACGTCGCGTCCGTGTGCCCGATCGCCGCGATGACGCCGTGCTCGGCGAGCAGCCGTACGGAGTCGACGCCGCCGGGGAGTTCGGTGGCGAGCGTGACCATCCGGGCCTGGCCCCGCGCCGCGTCGATCAGCTTGCGGACCTCGGCCGGGTCGGGGTCGCGCAGCAGCTCCTCCGAGTGCGCGCCCTTGCGGCACGGGGAGATGAACGGGCCCTCGAAGTGGATGCCGGCGATGTCGCCCTGCTCGGCGAGTTCGGAGAGCAGGCCGGCGCGTTGGGCGAGGAAGTCCATGTCGCCGGTGACGGTGGAGGCGACGAGGGTGGTGGTGCCGTGGAGGCGGTGGGTGTGGATGCCGGTGAGTACGTCGTCTGTGGTGCCGGAGGTGAAGCTGGCTCCGCCGCCGCCGTGGTTGTGGATGTCTACGAACCCTGGGATGAGCCAGTGGCCGGTTACGTCGGTGATCTGGGCGTTCTCCGGTGCGCTGCCGGCGATGCGGGTGCCGTTGATGATCACTCGGCCGTTCTGGACGGTTCCTGTGGGGAGGACGACCGTGGCGCCGGACAGGATGAGGGGCGCATCGCCGGACGCGGTGTGCGGGTTGAGTGTGGCTGGTCGCGCAGTTCCCCGCGCCCCTTGCGGCGTTGCCATCAGGGAGTTACCTCCATACCGGTCGTCGTGTCGAGGAGATCCCAGGCCAGTAGCCCGGCACCCAGGCAACCCGCCGTGTCGCCCAGTGCCGCCGGGACCACCGACGGCAGCTTCTGGAAAGTGATCCGTTGCCGGATCGCGTCCCGCAGTGGTGTGAACAAGGTTTCCCCCGCCTCCGCCAGGCCGCCACCGATGATCAGGGTGCTGGGGTCCAGGAGGGTGAGGGCGGTGACCAGGCCGTCGGCGAGGGCGTCGACGGCGTTCTGCCAGACGTCCCGGGCCCGGGCGTCACCGGACTCGACCGCTTTCGCGCAGTCCGCCGCGTCCGCCTCCGGGTCCCCGGTCGCCGCCGCCCACGCCTCACTGACCGCCGCCGCCGAGGCATACCGCTCCAGGCAGCCGACCTGCCCGCACGGACACGGGGTCCCTCCCGGTCGTACGACGATGTGGCCGATCTCGCCCGCGAAGCCGTGGGCGCCCGCCTCCACCCGGCCGGCGATGCCGATGGCGCCCGCGATGCCGGTGCCGAGGGGGACGAAGAAGAAACGGTCGGCGCCCTGGCCGGCGCCGATGCGGCCCTCGGCGAGGCCGCCCGTGCGGACGTCATGGCCCAGGGCGACGGGGATGCCGCCGAGCCTCCCGGTGAGCAGCGCGCGCAGCGGGACGTCGCGCCAGCCGAGGTTGGCGGCGTAGGCGGCGACCCCCCGCTCCGCGTCGACGATGCCGGGGACGGCGACACCGGCGGCGGACGCGGGCTCGCCGAGGTGCTCGGTGCCGTACGCGTGCAGCTCGGCGGCGAAGTCGAGGATGCCCTCGACGACCGCGTCCGGGCCGCGCTCACGGCCGGTGGCCCGGCGAGCCTGGTGGAGCAGCTCGCCGGAGGGGCCGACCAAGGCGGCCTTCATTCCGGTGCCGCCCACGTCGAGGGCGATGACATGTCTCACGGGGGTAGTGTGGCCCGCCGACCCGTGAGAGGTCTAGTCCACTCACGTGGTGTAGACCTTATGTCTGACCTTTCGAAAGTTTCGGAGACCATGAGGGGCTTGGCAGTGCAGCGGCGTAGGACAGGAACGATCGCGGTGGTGTCCGCACTGGGCATGACGGCGGTTCTCGGCGGCTGCGGCCTCGGCGCGGAGTCCGGGGACGTGACCTTGAAGCTGGTCGCCGCCGACTACGGGGACAGCAAGGCGAACGGCTCCCAGAAGTACTGGGACAAGCTGGTGGCGGACTACGAGTCCGAGCACCCGGGCGTGAAGGTCGACGTCAGCGTCTACTCCTGGAACGACGTCGACCGCAAGGTCAAGGAGATGGTCGCGGACGGTCACGCGCCCGACATGGCGCAGATCGGCGCGTACGCCGACTACGCCCACGACGACCTCCTCTACTCGGCGGACGAACTGCTCTCCATCCCCACGCAGGCCGACTTCGTCTCGCAGCTCGCCACGGCGGGCGAGGTGGACTCGACGCAGTACGGGATGCCGTTCGCCTCCTCCACCCGGCTGCTCTTCTACAACAAGACCCTCTTCGCCAAGGCCGGGCTGACCCCGCCGAAGACCTGGGACGAGCTCGCCGAGGACGCCGCCGCGCTCAAGGCCGAAGGCGTGAAGTACCCGTACGCCCTGCCGCTCGGTCCCGAGGAGGCGCAGGCCGAGACCATGCAGTGGCTGCTCAGCGGCGGGGGCGGCTACACCGAGGACACCGGCACCTACGGCATCGACTCCCCGGCGAACATCGACACCCTCACCTGGCTCAAGGACGACCTGGTCGGCAAGGGGCTGACCGGGCCGGTCGCGCCGGGGAAGCTGAACCGGGCGGACGCGTTCGCCGCGTTCGCGGACGGCCGGGTCGGCATGCTCAACGGGCATCCGACGCTGATGAAGACGGCCGCGGCGAAGGGCGTGAAGTTCGGCATGGTCCCCATGCCCGGCGTCGACGGGCCGACCAAGTACTCCATGGGCGTAGCCGACTGGATGACGGCGTTCAAGCAGAACGGGCACGCCGAGCAGATCGGGGACTTCCTCGACTTCGTCTACGACGAGAAGAACGTGCTCGCGTTCTCCCGCGAGTACGACCTGCTGCCGGTGACCATGTCGGCGTCCGACGCCATGAGCACGGCGAAGCAGGACCAGGACCTCAAGCCCTTCCTGACGGAACTCACCGGCTCCGAGCTCTACCCCGTCGGCAAGGTCTCCTGGGCGGCGGTGAGCGCGGCGGTCAAGCAGCGGATCGGCAAGGCGGTGACGGCCGGGGGCAGCCCGTCGGCGATCCTCAACGACCTCCAGGCGAAGGCATCGATGGCGGAGAGCGCGGAGTAGGGCTTGTCAGTGGTGGGGGCTACGGTCGTCGACATGAACGACCTGGCCCCCCGAGAACAGGCCATCCTCGCGTTGGAACGCCGCGGCTTCGCCGGCCCCGGCGCGAAGGAACGTGCGATACGCGAGGAACTGGGCCTGGCCCCGGTCCGCTACTACCAGCTGCTGAACGCACTCCTGGACGATCCGCGGGCCTTGGCCCACGACCCGGTGACGGTGAACAGGCTGCGCCGGGTGAGAGAGGCGCGCAGATCGGAGCGGTGACGGCGGGGGCGAGAAAAAGGCGTGCCGTCCGCCCACGTGGATAGGGTCCCTCTATGGGCAGCCACAAGGACTCCACGGACGACTCCCTGCCGACCCCGAGCCCGATGCCGACGCCGGTGACCCGGGCCGGACAGGACGGCCTCGCCGCGATGCTCGCGCACCCCGCGAAGACGGTCGTCGCGCTCGACTTCGACGGCACCCTCGCCCCGATCGTCGCCGACCCGGAGCAGGCGCGGGCCCACCCCGGCGCCGTGCCCGCGCTGGCCGCGCTCGCGCCGAGGATCGCCGCGGTCGCGGTGGTCACCGGCAGGCCCCCCGGAGTCGCCGTACGCCTCGGCGGCTTCGCCGGTGTCCCCGGCCTCGAACACCTCGTCGTCCTCGGCCACTACGGCGCCGAGCGCTGGGACGCCGTCAGCGGCGAGGTCACCGCACCCGCCCCGCACCCCGGGGTCGCCGCGGTCCGCGCGGAACTGCCCGGCTTCCTCGACGGCATCGGCGCCTGGCAGGGCACCTGGATCGAGGAGAAGGGGCGGGCCGTCGCGGTCCACACGCGCAGGGCCGAGGACCCGCAGGCCGCCTTCGACGCGCTGCGCGCCCCGCTCACCGACCTCGCCACCCGGCACGGCCTGATCGTCGAGCCCGGCCGCCTCGTCCTGGAACTCCGCCCACCGGGCATGGACAAGGGCGTGGCCCTGACGGACTACGTCCGCGAACTGGGTGCCGAGGCCGTCCTCTACGCCGGCGACGACCTGGGGGACCTCCCCGCCTTCGCCGCGGTGGAGAAACTCCGCTCCGACGGCGTACCGGGCCTCCTGGTGTGCAGCACGGGCAGCGAGGAGGTGGCGGAGCTGAAGGAACGGGCCGACCTGGTCGTGGACGGCCCGGCGGGACTGGTACGGCTGCTGGGGCGACTGGCGGAGGCGCTTCCTCAGGCCCCCAACGCCGCCAGCTGATCGAGGAACCACTGCGCGGGCGGCAACGCGGTAGCCGCGGCGGCCAGCCGCTTCGTGCGTTCCGCCCGCTCGCCCGGCGCCATCGTCAGCGCCTCGTGCAGCGCGTCGGCGGTGCCGACCACGTCGTACGGGTTCACCACGATCGCGTCGTCGCCCAGCTCCTCGTACGCCCCCGCCTCCCGCGACAGCACCAGCGCGCACCCCTCGTCGGAGACGACCGGCACCTCCTTCGCGACGAGGTTCATGCCGTCCCGGATGGGGTTGACGAGCGCCACGTCGGCGAGCCGGTACGCGGCGAGGGAGCGCGCGAAGTCGTCCTTGACGTGCAGCACCACCGGGGTCCAGCCCGGCGTGCCGTACGTCGAGTTGATCTCGTCCGCCAGCCGCTGCACCTCGGCCGTGTAGTCCCGGTAGACGGCCAGGTCCTGCCGGGACGGGTAGGCGAACGCCACGTGCACGACCCGCTCCCGCCACTCGGGACGGGTCGCCAGCAGCTGCTCGTACGCGTGCAGGCCCCGCACGATGTTCTTCGACAGCTCGGTGCGGTCGACCCGGACGATCGCCCGGCGTCCCTCGCCGATCTCCGCCTTCAGCGCCGTCATCCGTTCGGCCACGTCCGCCTCGTGCGACCGCTTGCGCAGGAAGTCCGCGTCCGCGCCGAGCCCGTGCACCCCGACCCGGGTGTCGCCGAGCCCGCCGGTGATCTCCGCCGCGCACGCCTCGAACGCCGACGCCCAGCGCCGGGTCAGGAACCCCAGCCGGTCGGCGCCCAGCATGCCCCGCAGCACCTGCTCGGCCACGTCGTCCGGCAGCATCCGGAAGTACTCCGGCGGCGCCCACGGCGTGTGCGAGAAGTGGCCGATCCGCAGGTCGGGGCGGAGCTCGCGGAGCATGCCCGGCACCAGGGTGAGGTGATAGTCCTGCACGACGACCGCCGCACCCTGCGCCGCCTCCTGCGCGAGCGCCTCGGCGAAGGCGCGGTTGTATGTCTCGTACGACGCCCACTGGCGCCGGAACTCCGCGTCGAAGACCGGCTCCAGCGGGGTCTGGTACAGCATGTGGTGGACGAACCACAGGACCGAGTTGGCGATGCCGTTGTACGCGTCCGCGTGCACGTCGGCCGGGATGTCGAGCATCCGCACCCCGGCCTCTCCCACGCCGCGCCGCACGGCCTCACGGTCGCCGTCGCTCAGCGCCGAGCACACCCACAGCGCGTCCGCGTCCGACCCGATCGCCGACAGCCCCGAGACCAGCCCGCCGCCACCGCGCCGCGCGGACAGCGTGCCGTCCGCCTGGACCTCGTACGAGACCGGTCCCCGGTTGGAGGCCACCAGTACCCGCGCAGCACCGAACGTTGAAGCGATACGAGCCATACGGATCAACCTAGCCCGGTCACGGATTGCTCAAACGTTCGTCCGGTTCCCCGGGGCACCGGCCCGGCGGGGTCAGGCCACCTGTCGTTCCGCGTACTCCGCGATGTCCGCCATCGGCGGCCGTTCCTCCGTGTCCACGGAGTAGGTGCGCGGTTCGAAACCGGTCTCGCCTCGCTCGAACTGGGTGAGGGCGGGGCGGATCAGATGGCCGCGGGCCAGCCGGAGCTGGGCCGTGCGGTAGATCGCGGCGGACATCCGGCCGAGGGCCTGGCCGTCCTGGTGGCGGTGCTTGCGGACGCCCACGTCGACCTGGGCGAGCGCGTCGAGGCCGACCAGATGCAGGGCGTCGACCAGCATGCCGAGCTCGATGCCGTAGCCGACGGGGAACGGCAGCTGTTCGAGGAGCGAGCGGCGGGCCGCGTACTCGCCGCCCAGGGGTTGCACGAAGCCCGCCAGCTGCGGCCAGTGCATGTTCAGGAGCGGGCGGGCCATCAGCTCGGTGACCCGGCCGCCCTGCCCGGCCGCGCCGCCCAGCGGGCGGTCGTACATGGCCTTGACCAGGTCGACCCCGGGCTCGGTGAGCAGCGGGCCGACGATCCCGGCGACGAAGTCGGAGGAGAACTCCTTCAGGTCGGCGTCGATGAAACAGACGATGTCACCGCTGGTGACCAGCAGCGACCGCCACAGCACCTCGCCCTTGCCGGGCACGGCGGGGATGCGGGGCAGGATCTCGTCACGGTGCACCACCGTGGCGCCGGCCGCGGCCGCGACCTGGGACGTCCGGTCGGTCGACCCGGAGTCGACGACGACGATCTCGTCGACGAGCGGGACCTGCTGCATGAGGTCGTGACGGATGATCGCGACGATGTCGCCGACCGTCTCCTCCTCGTTGAGCGCGGGCAGCACGACGCTGACCGTCTGTTTCGTGCGTTGCTTGGCGGCCAGGAGCTGGTGGAGCGGGCGATCGGTCACGGACCAGGAGCGGGTGGTCAGCCAGCGCTCGACTTCGTTCAGCACAGTGCGCGGCTCCTCTGCGTTCTCTCGGCGAGTCTGGATCCGGCTGTGATCCATCTCGCGGTTCGGACGACTATCTCAACTGTCCTGGTCGTCGGTTACAGTCTTGAACAACGCGCATGACCATCGCATGTCCTGGATGGTCAGACGTTCACAACTTCATACCGCTCATCCAGAGGGGCAGAGGGATACGGCCCGATGAAGCCCCGGCAACCCTCCAGCCGGTCTCGTAGTGATCAGAACCGATCGCACCGCGAGGCTCCCGGCTAGGGAAGGTGCCAAATCCGTCTCACGGCGAGATGCGTCGTGAGGAAGATGAGGAGAAAGGGCCTCGCCTCTCATGGCTGCGCAGACTGTTGCAAGCACCACCGAAACCACGGTCGACCTTGGCCCCGCCGCCGCGCTGAGCTGCCGCGAATGCGGCCACCGCGTGCCCCTCGGTCCGGTCTTCGCGTGCGAGGAGTGTTTCGGCCCGCTCGAGATCGCCTACGACTTCTCCGCCTACGACGCCGAGGAGCTCCGCAAGCAGATCGAGGCGGGACCCGCGAACATCTGGCGTTACGCACCGCTGCTGCCCGTCCCCGCGGACGTGGCCGACAAGCCCAACATCAACCCCGGCTGGACCAAGCTCGTCCAGGCCGACAACCTGGCCCGCGAGCTGGGTGTCGAGGCCGGCAAGCTCTTCATGAAGGACGACTCCGGCAACCCGACGCACTCCTTCAAGGACCGGGTCGTCGCCCAGGCCATCGAGGCCGCCCGGGTCTTCGGCTTCACCACGCTCTCCTGCTCCTCCACCGGCAACCTCGCGGGTGCCGTCGGCGCCGCCGCCGCCCGCGCCGGCTTCCGTTCCTGCGTGTTCATCCCGCACGACCTGGAGCAGGGCAAGGTCGTCATGGCCGCTGTATACGGCGGTGAACTCGTCGGCATCGAGGGCAATTACGACGACGTGAACCGCTTCTGCTCCGAGCTGATCGGCGACCCGGCCGGCGAGGGCTGGGGCTTCGTCAACGTCAACCTGCGGCCGTACTACGCGGAGGGGTCCAAGACCCTGGCGTACGAGATCTGCGAGCAGCTCGGCTGGCAGCTCCCCGACCAGCTCGTGGTGCCCATCGCCTCCGGCTCCCAGCTGACGAAGATCGACAAGGGACTCCAGGAGCTGATCAAGCTCGGGCTCGTCGAGGACAAGCCGTACAAGATCTTCGGTGCCCAGGCGGAGGGGTGCTCGCCGGTGTCCGTCGCCTACAAGGCGGGCCATGACGTCGTCCGTCCCCAGAAGCCGAACACCATCGCCAAGTCCCTTGCCATCGGCAACCCGGCCGACGGCCCCTACGTCCTCGACATTGCGCGCCGCACGGGCGGTGCGGTGGAGGACGTGAACGACGAGCAGATCGTCGACGCGATCAAGCTGCTGGCCCGCACGGAGGGCATCTTCGCGGAGACGGCCGGTGGCGTGACGGTCGGTGTGACCCGCAAGCTGATCGAGAACGGCGTACTGGACCCGACCCTCACCACCGTCGTGCTGAACACCGGCGACGGCCTCAAGACCCTCGACGCGGTGGCCGGCACCGGCCTCACCGCCACCATCCGCCCCAACCTGGACTCCTTCCGAGAGGCTGGCCTCGCATGAGCGTGACCGTCCGCATCCCCACCATCCTGCGCACCTACACCGGCGGGCAGGCCGAGGTCGCGGCCGAGGGGGCCACCCTCGCCGACGTCATCGCCGACCTGGAGAAGAACCACACGGGCATCGCCGCCCGCGTCCTCGACGACCAGGGCAAGCTGCGCCGCTTCGTCAACGTGTACGTCAACGACGACGACGTCCGCTTCGAGCAGGGCCTGGAGACCGCCACCCCGGACGGCGCGGGCGTCTCGATCATCCCGGCCGTCGCCGGCGGCTGACCGAATGACCGAACATTACCTTCGGTAACGCCCGTTATTGAGAGTTCATCTAAATTGCCCCCTCCGCATGAGAAGCGGAGGGGGCAATTCTCTATGGTTGAGCGCGGTACAGTTGGGGAACCTGCTGCGCTCCGCATGCCATACGCATATGAGTACCCGCTCCACTTGCGACGAGAAGTAGCCAAAGTGCGCGGTTCTTTTGCGAGTTTTGTGCCTTTTATGGGGCCCGACTTGCCCTGAATCTGGGTGAATTCTTACTACATTCCGGACCCCGCACGTCCAGAATTCTCGTCCGATTGACCTGTTGCAGACGGCAGTTGGACAGATACATTCAGCCGCGGTCGACGCGTTCCGGCGCACGCCCCCAATCCGTGGGGGGTGAGGTCTGACCCGGATCCGCGAAGTGTGGATCTGTGCAAGGGCCAGTAATAGGGGAGTTAGGCATGGCTCAGGGCACCGTCAAGTGGTTCAACGCGGAGAAGGGGTACGGCTTCATCGCGGTCGACGGTGGTGCGGATGTTTTCGTCCACTACAGCGCGATCCAGATGGACGGGTACCGCACCCTGGAAGAGGGCCAGCGGGTGGAGTTCGAGATCTCGCAGGGCCAGAAGGGCCCGCAGGCCGACATGGTTCGCGTCACCGCCTGATCGCGCGACCGACCAAACCGCAAGCGACGTCTTCTGTTGAAGGGCCCGTACCTCGCGAGGGGTACGGGCCCTTCGGCCTGCCCGGGCCCGGTCCGGGGCTGCTCGATCCCCGGGAGGCGCTTGCACTCGACCATGCCGAGTGCTAATCATTGGCGTTAGCACTCTGAAGGTGAGAGTGACAAAGAAGGACCGGGTCGGTGAGGCCCGCAGGCCAGGTGGGGCAAGGAACCACGAGGTGTGCGAGCCGTCCGTCGCGGGCGCGGGCGCGGTCCGAAGGAATCACCCCCAGTCCTGGAGGGACCACTTCACATGGCCAAGATCATCGCGTTCGACGAGGAGGCGCGGCGCGGCCTCGAGCGCGGCATGAACCAGCTCGCGGACGCCGTCAAGGTGACGCTCGGCCCCAAGGGTCGCAACGTCGTCCTCGAGAAGAAGTGGGGCGCCCCCACGATCACCAACGATGGTGTGTCCATCGCCAAGGAGATCGAGCTCGAGGACCCGTACGAGAAGATCGGCGCCGAGCTGGTCAAGGAAGTCGCGAAGAAGACCGACGACGTAGCCGGTGACGGCACGACGACCGCGACCGTCCTGGCCCAGGCCCTGGTGCGCGAGGGTCTGCGCAACGTGGCCGCCGGTGCCAACCCGATGGCTCTCAAGCGCGGTATCGAGAAGGCCGTCGAGGCCGTCTCCGGTGCCCTCCTTGAGCAGGCGAAGGATGTCGAGACCAAGGAGCAGATCGCTTCCACGGCCTCCATCTCCGCCGCCGACACCCAGATCGGCGAGCTCATCGCCGAGGCGATGGACAAGGTCGGCAAGGAAGGCGTCATCACCGTCGAGGAGTCCCAGACCTTCGGTCTGGAGCTGGAGCTGACGGAGGGTATGCGCTTCGACAAGGGCTACATCTCCGCCTACTTCGCCACCGACATGGAGCGGATGGAGGCGTCGCTCGACGACCCGTACATCCTGATCGCCAACTCCAAGATCGGCTCCGTCAAGGACCTGCTCCCGCTCCTGGAGAAGGTCATGCAGTCGGGCAAGCCGCTGCTGATCATCGCCGAGGACGTCGAGGGCGAGGCCCTGTCGACCCTGGTCGTCAACAAGATCCGCGGCACCTTCAAGTCCGTCGCCGTCAAGGCCCCGGGCTTCGGTGACCGCCGCAAGGCCATGCTCGGCGACATCGCCATCCTCACGGGCGGCGAGGTCATCTCCGAGGAGGTCGGCCTCAAGCTGGAGAACGCGACCCTGGACCTCCTGGGCCGCGCCCGCAAGGTCGTCATCACCAAGGACGAGACCACCATCGTCGACGGTGCCGGCTCCGCCGACCAGGTCGCCGGTCGCGTGAACCAGATCCGTGCCGAGATCGAGAACAGCGACTCGGACTACGACCGCGAGAAGCTCCAGGAGCGCCTGGCGAAGCTCGCCGGTGGCGTCGCCGTCATCAAGGCCGGTGCCGCGACCGAGGTCGAGCTCAAGGAGCGCAAGCACCGCATCGAGGACGCCGTGCGCAACGCCAAGGCGGCCGTCGAGGAGGGCATCGTCGCCGGTGGTGGCGTGGCCCTGCTGCAGGCCTCCGGTGTCTTCGAGAAGCTGGAGCTGGAGGGTGACGAGGCGACCGGCGCTGCCGCCGTCAAGCTCGCCCTTGAGGCCCCGCTGAAGCAGATCGCCGTGAACGCCGGCCTCGAGGGCGGCGTCGTGGTGGAGAAGGTCCGCAACCTCACCCCGGGTCACGGCCTCAACGCCGCGACCGGTGAGTACGTCGACCTGGTCAAGGAAGGCATCATCGACCCGGCGAAGGTCACGCGCTCTGCCCTGCAGAACGCCGCCTCCATCGCCGCGCTCTTCCTCACCACCGAGGCCGTCATCGCCGACAAGCCGGAGAAGGCCGCCGCGCCCGCCGGCGGCGGCATGCCGGGCGGTGACATGGACTTCTGATCCCCGGCGGATCGGACTCGTCCTTGCCGAGGGCGGCACCCCCTGTTCCGACAGGGGGTGCCGCCCTCGGGCGTCTTCCGGGAGCTCCGGTCACGTTCGCGTGGGCGGGATCACAGGGACCGGAGGAAATGGAAAGGTGTTCTGAGCGGTTGCTCAGTGCGTAGTGTCCATGCGTATGCACATACCCGCTGGTACCCCACCGCTAGGAGCCCCCGCGTGACCGCCTCCCCCTCCCGCGCCGCCGAGATTCTCGCCCGGCCGACGACGATCAACGGCCTCACCGTCCCGAACCGGATCGTGATGGCGCCGATGACCCGGATGTTCTCCCCGGGCGGCATCCCGGGTGCGGACGTGGCCTCGTACTACTCGCGCCGCGCCGCCGCCGGTGTCGGGCTGATCGTCACCGAGGGGACGTACGTCGGTCACGACTCGGCCGGCAACAGCGGCCGCGTTCCGCGCTTCCACGGCGAGGAGCAGCTCGCGGGCTGGGCCAAGGTCGCCGAGGACGTGCACGCGGCGGGCGGCACGATCGTCCCGCAGCTGTGGCACATCGGCATGGTCCGCGAGGAGGGGCAGAACCCCTTTCCCGAGGCCCCCGCGGTCGGCCCCTCCGGCCTGCGCATCGGCGCGACCGAGGCCACCGGCACGGCCATGACCCAGCGTGACCTCGACGACGTCATCGGCGCCTTCGCCGAGGCCGCGGCCGCCGCCGAGCGCATCGGCATGGACGGCGTGGAGATCCACGGCGCGCACGGCTACCTCGTCGACCAGTTCCTGTGGGCGGGCACCAACCGCCGTACCGACGCCTACGGCGGTGACGCGGTCGCCCGTACCAAGTTCGCCGCCGAGATCGTCGCCGCCGTCCGCGAGACCGTCTCCGCCGACTTCCCGGTCATCTTCCGCTACTCGCAGTGGAAGCAGGAGGCCTACGACGCCCGGCTCGCCGAGACCCCGGAGGAGCTGGAGGCCATCCTGACCCCGCTCGCCGCGGCCGGCGTCGACGCCTTCCACGCCTCCACCCGCCGCTACTGGCTCCCGGAGTTCGACGGCGCCGACCTCAACCTCGCGGGCTGGACGAAGAAGCTCACCGGCAAGCCCACCATCACCGTCGGCTCGGTCGGCCTCGACGGCGACTTCCTCAACGCGTTCGTCGGCGAGGGTTCCCCGCTCAAGGGCCTCGACGACCTCCTCGACCGCCTGGAGCGCGACGAGTTCGACATGGTCGCCGTCGGCCGTGCCCTGCTCCAGGACCCGGAGTGGGCGGCAAAGGTCCTCGCGGGCCGGCTCGACGAGCTGAAGCCGTACGACGCGGCGGCGCTCCAGTCGCTGAGCTGACCGTCAACTCCTGTGTAGCGTCCGGGAGATGAGGATTCTCCAGCTCTCGGACACACACCTGGAGCGTGTTGACGCCGTCAACCGGCACGGCGTCAACGCGCATGACTCCCTGCGGCTTCTCCTCGACGAACTCCGGCATCTGCGGGGCATCGACGCCGTCGTCGTCACCGGCGATCTCGCCGACGACGGTTCCCCGGAGGCGTACACGGCCGTGCGGGCACTGGTGGGCGGGTTCGCACGGGACGTGCTGGGCGGGGTGCCCGTGCTGTACACGACCGGCAACCATGACGAGCGCGAGGCCTTCGGGAAGGTGCTCGGCAGTGGGCACGACGAGCCGCAGGCGGTGTTCGCGTCGGAGGCCGGTGAGCGGGCCGCGGTGAGCACCGTGGGCGGATGGCGGTTCGTGACGCTGGACTCGCTGGTGCCCGGCAAGGTGCACGGGCACCTCTCCGCCGGGCAACTCGACTGGTTGCGCGGGGTGTTGAGCACCCCGGCCGGGCACGGCACCGTTCTCGCCTTCCATCACCCGCCCATCGCCCTCGACAACCCCCTCCAGCAGGTCTTCGGCCTGCGCAACCCCGCCGACCTCGCCGACGTCCTGCGCGGCGGCGATGTCCGGGTCGTCCTCACCGGGCACTTCCATCTCCAGCTCTTCGGGCTGCTGGAGTCGGTGCCGGTGTGGGTGACGCCCGGTGTGGTCAACCGCATCGACCTGACGGCGGCGCCAGGCACCGAGCGGGCGGTACGCGGGGCGTCGGCCTCCCTCGTGGTGCTCGGCGGGCCCTCCGGTCCGCTCTTCCACACGCTCCACGCCCGCGATCCCCGGGCCCACGAGACGGTCTACGAGCTGGACGCGGACAGGGTGCGCTCCCTGGTGGAGCAGCACGGCTGACCTGGCTCTCTTTATTAAGTCAGGCAACTGACTTAAGGTTGCCTCGGTCAATTACCAAGCCGATGGAGGCCCAGCCATGTCCGACGCCCCTGCCGCGGTACCACGGTCCCCTGCCGTGGTCGCGGTGCTGGCCTTCGCCGGAATCGTGGTCTCGCTGATGCAGACCCTGGTGATCCCGATCGTCCCCGAGCTGCCGAGGCTCCTGGACGCGCCCGCCTCCGACACCGCCTGGGCCGTCACCGCCACCCTGCTCGCCGCCGCCGTGGCCACGCCGGTCACCGGGCGCCTCGGCGACATGTTCGGCAAGCGCCGCATGCTGCTGATCAGCGGCGTCATGCTGATCGTCGGCTCGGTCGTCTGCGCGCTGGCCGACTCCCTCCTGCCGATGATCATCGGCCGTGCCCTCCAGGGCCTCGCCTCCGGTGTCATCCCGCTCGGCATCAGCATCATGCGCGACGAACTGCCCGCCGAGCGGCTGGCCTCCGCCACCGCCCTGATGAGCGCCTCCCTCGGCATCGGCGGCGCCCTCGGCCTGCCCGCCGCCGCGCTCATCGCCGACAACTTCAGCTGGCACGTGCTGTTCTGGACCTCGGCCGTGCTCGGTGCCGTGGCCATCGCCCTGGTCACCGTCTTCGTACCGGAGTCCAAGGTCCGCACCGGCGGCCGGTTCGACCTCGTCGGCGCCATCGGCATGGCGGCGGGCCTCGTCTGCCTGCTCCTCGCCATCTCCAAGGGCGCGGACTGGGGCTGGGGCAGCGGCACCACGATCGGACTGTTCCTCGCGGCCGTCGTGATCCTGCCGGCCTGGGGCCTCTTCGAACTGCGCACCGACCAGCCGCTGGTGGACCTGCGCACCACCGCCCGCCGTCAGGTGCTGGTCACCAACCTCGCCTCGATCGCGGTCGGCTTCGCCATGTTCGCGATGAGCCTGGTCATCCCGCAGCTCCTCCAGCTCCCGGCCCGGACCGGCTACGGCCTCGGCCAGTCGATGCTGGCCGCCGGCCTGGTCATGGCCCCCTCCGGCCTGGTCATGATGGCCACGGCCCCGGTCTCCGCCGCCGTCTCCAAGGCCCGCGGTCCGAAGGTCACGCTGATGATCGGCGCCCTGATCGTCGCCGCCGGGTACGGCCTCAACATCGTCCTGATGAGCGAGGTCTGGCACTTCGTGCTCGTCTCCTGCGTCATCGGCGCCGGCATCGGCTTCACGTACGGCTCGATGCCCGCGCTCATCATGGGCGCGGTGCCCGCGTCGGAGACGGCCGCGGCGAACAGCCTCAACACCCTGATGCGGTCCATCGGCACCTCGTCGGCGAGCGCCATCGCGGGCGTCATCCTGGCCCAGCTGACCACCGACTTCGGCGGCTACGCGCTGCCGTCCGAGAACGGCTTCAAGGCGGTTCTGGCGGTCGGCGCGGGAGCGGCGTTGCTGGCCTTCGCGGTGGCGTCCTTCATCCCGCGGCAGCGGGTGGCGGGGGACGGGACGCCGGTGGCGGAGGGACCGGTGGTGTCGCCGGAGGCGGCCGGCAAGCAGTAGCCGTTACCCTACAGATTCCCCAGCGGCTCGATGTCGACCTTCACCGGGGTGCCCCACACCCGCAGCACCTCGTAGTCGGTGAACTCGTGCACCAGCCGGTACGCCATCGCCGCGCGCGGCCCCCGGCGGGCCGCCGCGAGATACAGCTCGGCCTCGCGGCGGTCGCGGCGCGGGGTGCCGCACAGCTGCCACTCCTGGCCGTTCCACAGCTCGGGCAGCCAGCGCTGCTGCGGCTGCGGCCGGTCGTCGCGGACGCCGTAGCGGGACGGGGCGGTGGCGGACGGGCCGGTCTGGGCGGGGCCGTTGATGGAGGCCCGGCGCGCGGCCCGGCGCCGGGTCTCGCACAGCAGGCACAGGTCGGGGGCGTTCTCGTCCACCGGGCCGCCCGGGTGCTCGGCGCAGCGGGTGCTGGGCGCGGCGCCGGTGACGCTCTCGTCGAGCAGCTCCAGGGCGCGCTTGAGGTCGGCCTTGACCTCGTGGAGCTTGGCGTCGGGGGTGTCGGAGGAGAGGGCCTCGCCGTGCTCCCCGAGGAGGCGGAGGGCCCGGCCTAGGGCGGTGAGCTGGGCGTGGTTCATCAGTCCGCGTAGTCCTTGAGCTTTTCGGTGTCGAGGGAAGCTCGACCGTGTCTCCCCAAGGGTACGAGGGGCACCCACCGGTCGTGCAGCGGTCAGCCCATGCTCTTCGCGCCGTCCAGGGACTCCCGGATGATGTCGGCGTGCCCGGCGTGCTGAGCCGTCTCGCCCGCGATGTGCAGCAGCACCCTGCGGGCCGACCAGCGAGCCCCGGGCTTGTGCCAAGGAGCCGCGGGCAGCGGGTGGTCGGCGTTCAGGTCGGGCAGGGACGTGACGATCTCGTCGGTCCGGCGGGCCGCCTCCTCGTAGGCGGCCAGCACACCGGCCAGGGTGTCGCCGGGCAGCATCCGGAACTCGTCGGCCCGCCGGGCGAAGTCGGCCTCGGTCATGTTGCTGAAGTCGTGCGCCGGCGACGGGCCGTTGAGGATGAAGCTCGCCCAGTTCCGTTCCACCGAGGTGACGTGCTTGATGAGGCCACCCAGACACAGCTCGCCGGCCGTGGTCCGTTGTCCGGCCTGCTCGTCGGTGAGGCCACGGGTGGTGAAGCGCAGGAAGTGCCGGTGGTGGGCCAGCACTTCCAGCAGGTCGGTGCGTTCGGTGGCAGTGTCCTGCGTGGTGTCGGTCATGGGGGCACGCTAGGAGCCGTATAGGTCAGATCCTGACCGCTCAGCCTTCGGGACAGGCGTGTGTCGGGGCGGAGGCGAGGTCGTGGAGAACGGGGGCGACGGTGTGTTCCGCCGTGCACAGCACCGGGGCGGCCGTGCCCCAGTGGTTGCCGTCGTGGGGGTCGGCGTGTGCGGGGGCGGCGAGGGCTACGGCGGAGGAGGCCAGGGCGGCGGCCATCAGCAGGTTCTTCATGGTCGGGAAACGACCGGCCCCCGCCGGAGTCACCGTCACCCTTCCTTCGGCAGCCCGAAGGCGTACGTCGCCCCGAACCCGACCGCGTACCCCGTCAGCAGCCCGCCCGCGTAGATCGCCGCCGCCGTTCCCAGCCCCAGCCCTCCCTCTCCCGCCAGCAGCGGGAACAGGGCCCAGCCCGACGGTCCGATCGCGGTCGCGCCCACCCGTTCGCCCAGCATCGCGAACAGCCCCACGAAGGCACCCCCGGCCGCCCCGCCCGCGCAGGCGGTGACGAAGGGGCGGCCCAACGGCAGTGACACCCCGTAGATCAGCGGTTCGCCCACGCCCAGCAACCCGGCGGGCAGCGCCGACTTGATCGTCGTGCGCAGGGCGGTGTCGTGGCGCAGGCGGACGTAGAGCGCGGCTGCCGCGCCCACTTGCCCCGCGCCCGCCATGGCCAGCAGGGGGAGGAGGGTCGTGGAGCCCTGCTGTTCGATGAGGGTGGCGTGGAGGGGGATCAGGGCCTGGTGCAGGCCCAGCATCACCAGGGGGAGGAACAGCCCGCCGAGGACCGCGCCCGCGAAGGGGCCCGTCGTCGACAGCAGCCAGTTCGCCGCCGTGCCGATCGCCGACGAGACCGTGCCGGCGGCGTACATGAGGACGTACAGGGTCGTCAGGCCGGACACCAGGACCGTCAGGGTCGGGGTGAGCAACACGTCCAGCGCCCCCGGCACCCGGCCGCGGCACCACTTCTCCACGTACGTCCCGAGCAACGCCGCCGCCAGCGCGCCGAGGACACCGCCCTGCCCGGGGGCCAGCGCCACGCCGAAGGCCGTCACCTTGGCGACCCCCGGGTACACGACGACGGCCGCGACCGCCCCGCCCAGCACCGGGGTGCCGCCGAACTCCTTGGCGGTGTTGTAGCCGACGAAGACCGCGATGAGGGACATGAAGGCGGAGGCGATGGCGGAAAGGGCCGGCGTCAGCCCGGGCAGCCAACCGGCGTTCACCAGAAGCCCGTTGAGGCCCGCGAGGATGCCGCAGCCGATGAGCGCGGGGATGAGCGGGACGAAGACGTTCGCCACCCGGCGCAGTGCTTGTTTCAGCGGGGTCGCGTTCCGGGCGCTCCGCGTCTCCTTCCGCAGCAGCGCCTCGAAGTCGGCCGTCACCTGCGCGACCGCCCCCGGCCCGAGCACGATCTGATACGTGTCGTCGTCCTCGACCACCCCCAGCACCCCCGGCAGCGCCCGCAACGCCTCCCCGTCCACCAGCGACGGATCGGCCAGGCCCAGCCGCAGCCGGGTCATGCAGTGGGCGACGGAGGTGACGTTGGCGGGGCCGCCGACCAGGGGGAGGAGCGCTGTCGCGGTGTCGTACGAGGTGGTCATCCGCCGAGCGTGCGGGTCAGCCGCCCGCCGCCGCCAGCGCGGCACGCAGATGCCCGCCGGACTCCTCCAGAAGGCGGGTGGCCGCGGGGCCGTCCACGCCGGTGAGGATCACCAGGATGGCGTTCTTCACCTCGCCGTCCGTCTCCGCCAGCGCCCGCTCGATCTCCTCGTCCCCGGCGCCCGTGGCGAGCGCGACGATCCGCCGGGAGCGCGCCCGGAGTTTCTCGTTGGAGGCGCGGACGTCGACCATCAGGTTCCCGTACGTCTTGCCCAGCCGGATCATCGTGATCGTCGACAGCATGTTCAGGAGCAGCTTCTGGGCGGTGCCCGCCTTGAGCCGGGTGGAGCCGGTGACCAGTTCGGGGCCGACGACCACCTCGATGCCGTGCTCCGCCGCGGCGGCCAGCGCGCTGTGCGCGTTGCAGGACAGCCCGATCGTCAACGCGCCCTGCGCGCGGGCGTGTTCGACGGCGCCGAGGGCGTACGGGGTACGACCGGAGGCGGAGACGCCGACCACGGTGTCCAGGGGCGTCAGCTTCAGGGCGTCCAGGTCGGCTCTCGCCAGTTCCCTGGAGTCCTCGGCGCCCTCGACCGAGGTGACCATGGCATCCCGGCCGCCCGCGATCAGACCGACGACCTGCGCGGGGTCGGTGTTGAAGGTCGGCGGGCACTCGGAGGCGTCCAGCACACCGAGGCGCCCGGCGGTGCCTGCACCGGCGTAGACGAGCCGGCCGCCCTGGGCCATCCGGGCGGCGACGGCGTCGATGGCGGCGGCGATCTCGGGCAACCGCTGGGCGACGGCCGCGGGCACGGTGACGTCCTCACCGTTCATGAGCCGGGCGATGTCGAGGGTGGGCAGCTGATCGATGTCGGCGAGCTCGGGCCGGAAGGCCTCGGTGGTGAGGGCTTCCAACTCGATGCGGAGATCGCGGGGGTTGGAGGTCGAAGTCATAGGGAGCGGCTCTTTCGACTGACGGTGGGGGGTTCTGCCTACGTTCTCCCGCGATGCCGATGCGCCAACGCCTCGTACGACGAAGCCAGCGCGGGCGCCGCGGTCTCGTACGTCCTTTGCGCCACCCCCACGAAGAGACAGTCCACGACCAGCAGCTGGCTGGTCCGCGACGACATCGCCGCCGGCCGCAGCTCGCTCTCCCGGGCCGTGGACGTCGTCAGCACATGGTCCGCGTACTGCGTCACCGAACTGTCCGGACGCCCGGTGATCGCGACCGTCGTGGCGCCGCGCTCGAACGCGACCCGCAGCGGCTCGATGACATCCCCCGTCGCCCCGGAGTGCGTGATCGCGATGGCGACGTCCCCCGCCTTCAGCTGCACGGCGTTGGTGACGGCGAGATGCGGATCGCTGTGGGCGTGGGCTATCAGCCCTATCCGCAGCAGCTTCTGCACGAGGTCCTGGGCGACCAGTCCGGACGCCCCGACGCCGTACACGTCGATACGGCGGGCGGTCGCCGCCGCGGCGACGGCCGCCGCCAGTTGCACGGTGTCCAGACCGGCGGCCGTGTCGGCCAGCGTCTGCTGCTCGTCGTAGGCGAGTTTCGCGACGACGTCGGCGATGGGGTCGTCCACCGCGATGTCCGTCGTGATCGCCGGCGCCCGCCCCGACTGCTGCTGCGCGGCGAGGCCGGCGAGGGCGAGGCGCAGGTCGCGGTAGCCGGGGTAGCCGAGGATGCGGGCGGTGCGGACGACCGTCGCCTCGCTGGTGCCGGTCAGTTCCGCGAGGCCGGTGACCGTCAGGGCCGCGCAGCCGGCCGGGTCACCGGCGACGGCCTCGGCGACCCGCTGCATGGAGCGGGTCATGGAAGGGGTGAGGGTGCGCACCTTGGCGGCGAGTGCGGCGGGGGCGGGCGGTGTGCCCGGGCCGCCCGAGGCGCTGCCGAAAATTTCCTTCACTTCCTGGGTCACGTATGAAAGATATTTTCGGCTCGGTCCCGTGGTCAAGAGTGCGCACAATGGGGGGCATGGATCCCTCCGGCCTCCCCGTAAGCCCTTTGGAGCAGGCGTTGCACGCGGCACGCGCCCTGGTGCTCGCCGATCTCGTCGCGGGAGAGGTCGCCGACGCGGACGTGGTGTCACTCGTCGAGGAGTCCGTCGTCCAGCGCCGCTGGTGGGTGGAGCAGTGGCCGGACGGCGCCGAGTTCGTCGCCGGGCTGGTCGCGCAGGACGTCCAGGACGCGCTCCTGGAACGTTACGGCCGCTGGCCGCTCTGCCCGGTCTGCGGGGCCGGCGACCCGCACGCGCTGGAGGTCGAGCCGGAGCTCGGGCCCGATCCGCACTGGGTGTGCCACAAGGCGGGCGTGAAGGTCGCGTCCGTGGGCGCGCTGGGCTCGGCGACCGGCGGGACGCCCTCCTCGTGACCGTCTACATAGACCCACCCTCCTGGCCGGGACACGGCCGGATGTGGTCCCACCTGGTGAGCGACGTGTCGTACGACGAACTCCACACGTTCGCCGACGGCTTGGGCGTCCCGCGCCGGGCCTTCGAACGCGACCACTACGACATCCCCGCGCACCGGTACGCGGACGTGGTCGCCGCCGGCGCGGTGGAGGTCAGCAGCCGCGAGGTGGTGCGCCTGCTGACGGAGTCGGGGCTGCGCCGCCCGAAGGGCCGCCCGGTCGCCTAGGGCCGCCTGCGCAGGTACAGCCGGAGGTCGGTGTCCTGCTCGTGCGGGGCGTGCTGTTCGTGCGTGTGCGCTTCGTGCTGTTCCTCGACCGTCGCCCGGGTGTATCCGGCGCGGGTGACCACGGCCTGGGAGGCGTGGTTCGTCTCCTCGATCGTCGCCATCAGCAGCCGTACGTCGTCCCGCGCCAGCGCCCACTCGCTCAGCGCGCGCAGCGCCTCCGTGGCGTAGCCCTGGCCGCGGGCGGAGGGGGCGAGGTCGTAGCCGACCTCGGCGCGGCCGTCCTCGTCCGGGGCGCCGTGGAAGCCCATGCCGCCCACCGCCTTGCCGTCCTCGCGGCGTACGAGGACGAAGACGCCCCACTCCGGGCGGTGCACGCCCGCCTCGTACGCCTTGACCAGCATGCCGGCGGCCTCGCGGGTGCCGTCGTAGGGGCCGTCGGCGACCCAGTCGTAGCCCCCGTCGCCGCCGAGGCGCAGGTCGGCGGCGGCCGCGGGGGTGAGGCCTTCCAGGGTGAGGCGGTCGGTGGGCAGGACGAGGTTGTTGTACCAGTCCCACCCGGTGACCGGGGCGCGGCCGGGCAGCTCGCCGCGGCCGGTGGCCCACAGCAGGGTGGGCCAGTGCTCGGGTCCTGGCTGGATGTGCGGGAACATGCGGCTGAGCACGAACTCGGCGAGGTCGGCCGGGGGTTCGTAGGGCAGGCCGAGGCCCTCGGCGATGTCGTGGGTGTGCAGCAGCACCTCGCCGACGGCGAGCGCGGCGAAGCCCTCGGGGTTGGCGGAGTAGTACGGCCGCGGGTGATAGGCGCGGGCCCGGGGCGGCGTCACCCGGATCGTCGCGGTGAGCAACACCCCGCCCCCCTCGATGAGTTGGAGGACGCGCGCGTTGTCCGTGCTGTCGTCGACGACGATGTCGAAGGGCCGGTAGGCGTCCTGCACCCGCCCGGCCAGCCGCCCCGCGTAGACGATCAGGTCCTGCGCGATGTGCTGGGCCGTCTCCCGGCAGCTCCACTCGCACCGCCCGGCCCGCACGCCGTCCCAGTCCCGCTCGACCGCGCCCCGCAGCACCGCCACGGCTCCCGCGACGGCCTCTTCCACCCGCTCCGCACCCCTGTTTCCCATGAGGGGCAGGCTATGAGGCCCGTGCGCTCACGGCGACAGCATTTCCAGCTCGGCGGCGAGGTTGTAGCGGGCGGTCGCCTCCCACTCGGCGGCCCCGTACGGCGTCCGGAACAGCCTGGGCAGATCGAGAAGCTGCCGCAGGATCGCCGAACGCCCCTCCCGGAAGGCCTCGTTGGGGACGAAGTGGTACTCCTCGCGCACGGCGGCCGTGTACGCGGCGTACGCGGAGGGCGGGGCGGCGAGAATCGCGAGGTCGGCGTCGCACAGCACCTGCCCGTCGCGGTCGTCGTCGGCGGGGTCGTGGGTGACGGTGAGCCGCACGAGCCGCGCGACTTCGGCGGTGGTCGTCGAGGGGACGCCGGCCTCGGGAAGGGCCCGCTCGGCGATCCGCGCCGACCGCTCCTCGTTCTCCGACCGCTCGGGCAGATACACGGCGTCATGGAACCAGGCCGCGAGCCGTACGACGTCCGGGGCGTCCGCGTACTTCTCCAGCACGTCGACGTGGTCCAGGACCGCGGTGAGGTGCGCGAGCGTGTGATAGCGCCGCTGCGGCTCCTGCCAGCGGGCGAGGAGGTCGTCGGCATAGGGGGTGGGGTCGGGGCCGTCGCCGGTACCCCTGACCGACCGGAGCGCGTGGGAGAAACGGACGCGGAGGGCATCGAGATCGACCATGTACCGATTGTCGCGCGCGCCCCCTAGCGTGTGGGGACATGACGACGACTGACGGTGTGCGTGACCCCGAACTCCCCGGCCTCCTCCTCACCACCGAGCGCGACGGCCTGATCCCGCTCCTGCGATCCCGCCCCGACGCCGACTTCGCCCTGCCCACGGCCGGGTGTCCCGGCTGGACCGTCCGGGACGTGGTGGCGCACTGTTCGTCCGCGCTGATGCGGATCGTGGAGAGCCGCTTCGAGAAGGACGTCTTCTCGCCGGCGGCGAACGACCGGGACATCGCCGAGCGCGCCGACTGGAGCAACGCGCAGGTCGTGGACGAGCTGGAGCGCGGGATGACCGAGGCCGGGCCGGTGATCGCCAAGGCGGGCGGGGTGCTGGACCTGGCCGCGGTGGGCGAGTGGGTGCACGGCGGGGACGTACGCGACGCGCTCGGGGAACCGGGCGCCTACGGGGGCCCCGGCCTGCCGCATGCCCTCCTGCTGCTGTCCCGGATCACCCGGCACAAGGGGACCCTCCCCCTGCACGCCGACCTCGACGACGTCGACGAACCGCTCACGCTGGGCGCGGTGTCGGGGGAGCGGACACCGGCCCGGTACATCGGGGACGCCGCCACGCTCGTACGGCTGTACGCGGGGCGTCCGGTGGAGGGGCGGGCCTTCGAGCTGGCGGGGGCGGAGCCGGCGGAGCTGAACATCTTCTTCTGAGGGCTGGCGTACTCTGAGATTGGACTAGACCTGTCGCCTACGCCTACGAACGGGGTCCCATGAGCAAGCGTGCAGTCCTCGAGGTCATCGCCCTCGACGCCGAGGACGCGATCGCGGCGCAGGCCGGTGGCGCGGACCGGCTGGAGCTGGTGACCGACATGGCGGCCGACGGTCTGACCCCGTCCGTGGCGACCTTCACCGCGATCCGGGCCGCCGTCGACATCGACCTGCGCGTGATGCTCCGCCTGACGGACGGCTTCGCGGCGGGGGACGTGGACCGGCTGGTCCGGGTCGCCGGTGAGCTGCGGGCGGCCGGCGCGGACCAGTTCGTGCTCGGGTTCCTCGACGCGGAGGGCGGGGTGGACCTGACGGCCGTGGAGCGGGTCGTCGCCGAACTGGACGGCTGCCCCTGGACCTTCCACCGCGCCATCGACCACACCGCCGACCGGGACGCCCTGCGCAAGCAGCTGGCGGACCTGCCGGGCCTGGACACGTACCTCACGGCGGGTTCGGCGGAGGGCGTTGAGACCGGCCTCCCCACGCTGCTCGCGGAGGCGGCGAGGGCGGGGGAGCCGGGGTACGAACAGCAGGTGCTGGTGGGCGGGGGCCTGGCGCTGGAGCACGTCGCGCAGCTGCTGGCGGCGGGGGTCGACGCCTTCCACATCGGGGGTGCGGCGAGGTCGAGGGGCTGGGAAACCCCGGTATCGGCAAAGGCGGTAGCGGAGTGGCGCCGCGCACTGCAAGGCTTTTAGGGGCGCGGGGCTGTATCAATGTGCGGCTCCGCCGCGCGGGCGCGACCAGCCACAGTCCACCCGCACCCGGCCCCCGGCACCATGAGGCACCCTCTTAGCCGAGCTGAACCGGCAACGGCGCCGCATGGGTCACGATCAACCCCGACACCGCACGGGTGAGCGCCACATACAACCGCCGCAACCCCGTCCGCTCATCCGGCTCGCCGTCGACCACCGCCTGCGGCTCGTCCAGGACCACGTAGTCGTACTCCAGACCCTTCGCCAGCGACGCCGGCACCAGCGTCAGCCGCGTCTCCTCGGTCGTCTCCTCGCCGGGCGCGAGGTAACCGATCCCGGCCGCGTCGAGCGCCTCCGCCAGCACCGCGACGCGGGCGTCCGCCGCGATCAGGCCCGTCGAGCCCTCGTTGCGCAGCAACTCCTCGCACGCGGCGACCACTTCGGCCGTACCGGTGATCGCGCGGAGGTCGAAGAAGCCGGGGTTCTCACGGACCGACGCCACCGGCGTCAGCCCCGGCGCGATGTGCGGGAGCAGCCGGGAGGCGTACGTGATGACGTCCGTCGGCACCCGGAAACCGGCCGTCAGCTCCTCGATCACGCCGTCCGCCTTGCCGAGGTGGGCGAGGGCCTCGTCCCAACTCCGCGTCGCCCAGGGCGTGGTGCCCTGCGCCAGGTCGCCGAGGACGGTCGCGGAGCCGGTGGTGCAGCGGCGGCCGACCGCCCGGTACTGCATGGGGGAGAGGTCCTGCGCCTCGTCCAGCACCACATGCCCGAGCGAATGCGTGCGCTCGACGACGTCCGTCGCCTCGTCGATCAACACCGCGTCCGCGGCCGACCACTTGGCCGCCTTCACCGACCGCACGGGCTTTGCCCACAGGATCGTCTTCTGCTCGTCCTCGTCGAGGATCCCGTCCGCGTGCGTGGCGAGGAAGTCCGCGTCCGTCAGCAGCCGCAGCACCAGCTTCGCCGGGTCGACGGGCGGCCAGATCTGCTTCACGGCCGCCTTCACCGCCGTATTGCGCGCCACCGCGTCCTGCACCCGGTCGTCCGGTGCCTCGCCCGAGCGCTCCATCTGCACCAGCACGGCGTGCGCGATGCGCTGCGGGAGGGCGTCGCGGGCGGCGCCGTAGCGGATGTCGCGGTCGAGCAACTCGCGGACGATGTCCTCCAGTTCGTACGCCGGGACCCGCCACCGGCGCGAGCCGCGCACGACGACGACCGGCTCGGTCGGCAGCGTCACGTGCGAGTAGACGGCCCGCCGCAGGACCTCCGCCATCCGCGCGTCGCCCTTGATGACCGCGGCGGCCGCGTCGTCGCCGCCGCGCACCTCGACGCCCTTCGCCACCAGATCGTCGACCGTGGCCTGCTGCACGCTCAACTCGCCCAGCGCGGGCAGCACTTGCTCGATGTAGTGCAGGAAGGACCGGTTCGGCCCGATGACGAGGGTGCCGGTGCGGGCGAGCCGGTCGCGGTGGGCGTACAGCAGATACGCGACCCGGTGCAGACCGACGGCCGTCTTCCCGGTGCCCGGCCCGCCCTGTACGCACACCGTGCCGCCCAGCCCCGACCGCACGATCTCGTCCTGCTCGGGCTGGATGGTCGCGACGATGTCCCGCATCGGACCCACACGCGGCCGCTCGATCTCCTGCTGGAGGAGCTTGCTGGTGGTGGCCGCCTCGGCGGGGTCGGACAGGTGCTCGTCCTCGTACGCCGTGATGTCACCGCGCGTGTACCCGAAGCGGCGGCGCAGGCCGACGTCCATCGGGTCCTTCTTCGACGCCCGGTAGAACGGCTGCGAGACCGGCGCGCGCCAGTCGATGACCATCGGGTCGCCGTCGTGGTCGTGGACGTGCCGCCGCCCGATGTAGAAGCGCTCGCCGTCCGCGCCTTCGGCCAGGTCCGTGCCGGGCGCGTGCAGATAGTCGAGGCGGCCGAAGAACAGCGGGGTGTCGCTGAGGTCGGCGAGGGCCGCGATCCGCTCGTTGATCTGGCGTTCCAGGATCTGGGCGTTGACCCAGTTCGCGGTGACGTCCTTGATGTCGAGGGACTCGGCGTCCTCCCGCATGGCGCGCAGGGCGGCACGGGACGCGGCGAGATGGCCGCGCTCGCGGCCGAGTGGGTCGTCCAGGGGCGCGGGGTCGTCGACGGGCGTGGACAAGGGGGTGCCTCCGAAGGTGCTGCGGGCTGGGTGGCTGCTGCTGCGAGGTACCGACCGGTTTCCGTCCGGACGGCGGCGCTCCGTCGAGGGAGGCGGGCAAGAGCGGAGATTCTAGGTGAGGGGGCGAGGGGCCGCCAATGCATTTCTGCGGGCAGCCGCCCATGGTTTTCGCGTCCCCCTAGGGGACGGCCCCCCGGAGCCCCTACGACTCAGGTATCACAGCAAGTCGGGACCTTGGGCCGATGCTCTCCTTATGCCTCGAAAGCCACCATGGAGACATGAGTGCAGCGACCATCACCCCAGCCCCCGGTCGCCCTTCCGGAGCGACCCCCGTGACCGACACCCACCCCACGCACCGCCTCGGCGACGCCCTCCGCGCGATACGCGTCTTCGCCGGCGCCGCGTTCGAGGTGATCGTCCTCGGCGAGTACGGCGAAGAGGCGGGCGTCCGCCGCAGGCGTTAGCCCCCCGGGTGGGCCTCAGCCCTCCGTCAGCAGTTCGTCGGCGTCCACGATCCGGTAGGCGTACCCCTGCTCCGCCAGGAACCGCTGCCGGTGCGCGGCGAAGTCCTGGTCGATCGTGTCCCGGGCGACCACCGAGTAGAAGTGCGCCTGGTGTCCGTCCGCCTTGGGCCGCAGCACCCGCCCCAGCCGCTGCGCCTCCTCCTGCCGCGACCCGAAGGTGCCCGACACCTGGATGGCGACCGTCGCCTCCGGCAGGTCGATGGAGAAGTTCGCGACCTTGGAGACGACGAGGACGCTGATCTCGCCCTCCCGGAAGGCGTCGAAGAGCTTCTCGCGCTGGGCGTTGGGCGTCTCGCCCTTGATGACCGGCGCCCCGAGGTGCTCCCCGAGCTCGTCGAGCTGGTCGATGTACTGCCCGATCACCAGGATCTGCTGCCCGGCGAAGCGGCGTACCAGCGCCTCCGTGACCTTCCGCTTCGTCGCGGTCGTCGCACAGAAGCGGTACTTCTCCTCCTGCTCGGCGGTGGCGTACGCGAGCCGCTCGGAGTCGGTCAGATTGACCCGGACCTCGACACAGTCGGCGGGCGCGATGTAGCCCTGCGCCTCGATCTCCTTCCAGGGCGCGTCGAACCGCTTGGGCCCGATGAGGGAGAAGACGTCCGACTCCCGCCCGTCCTCGCGGACGAGGGTGGCCGTGAGGCCCAGCCGCCGCCGCGCCTGGAGATCGGCGGTGAACTTGAAGACGGGCGCGGGCAGCAGATGCACCTCGTCGTAGACGATCAGCCCCCAGTCCCGGGAGTCGAACAGCTCCAGGTGCGGGTAGACGCCCTTGCGCCGGGTCGTCAGCACCTGGTAGGTGGCGATGGTGACGGGCCGGATCTCCTTCCTCGTCCCGCTGTACTCGCCGATCTCGTCCTCGGTCAGCGAGGTCCGCTTCACCAGCTCGTGCTTCCACTGCCGGGCGGAGACGGTGTTGGTGACGAGGATGAGCGTGGTCGACTTGGCCTGCGCCATGGACCCGGCCCCGACGAGGGTCTTCCCGGCGCCACAGGGCAGCACCACGACCCCGGACCCGCCGTGCCAGAAGTTCTCCACGGCCTGCTTCTGGTACGGCCGCAGCGCCCACCCGTCCTCGGCCAGCTCGATCGGGTGCGCCTCGCCGTCGACGTACCCGGCGAGGTCCTCGGCCGGCCAGCCCAGCTTCAGCAGCGTCTGCTTGATCTGTCCCCGCTCGGACGGATGCACGACGACGGTGTCCGGGTCGAGCCGCGCCCCCACCAGCGGGGCGACCTTCTTCGACCGCAGGATCTCCTCCAGCACCGGCCGGTCGGTGGTGGTCAGCACGAGCCCGTGCGCCGGGTGCTTGGACAGCGTCAGCCGCCCGTACCGGTCCATGGTCTCGGCGACGTCGACGAGCAGCGCGTGCGGCACCGGATACCGGCTGTACTGCACGAGTGCGTCGACCACCTGCTCGGCGTCATGCCCGGCCGCGCGCGCGTTCCACAGCCCGAGCGGCGTCACCCGGTACGTGTGGATGTGCTCCGGGGCCCGCTCCAGTTCCGCGAACGGCGCGATGGCCCGACGGCACTCGTCGGCCTGCTCGTGGTCGACTTCCAGGAGCAGGGTCTTGTCCGACTGGACGATCAGCGGTCCGTTCACCTACGCACTTCCCTTCCGCACGGGCCAAACGTCCAGTGTGCCGCATACCGGCGAGAAGCGGTCCGGGCGCCGATGCAACCTCTGCCCCGTCCCGCCTGTCTAGTCGGGCGGGGACCGGCGGAGTGAGGAGCACGCGTGTCGGTGGTCAGGTGGGGGTTCGGGCTCGGGGCGACGGCAGTGTTCGTGGCCACGGGGGCGTGGGTGGTGTGGCCGCAGGACGTCGACAGCGACCTGTGGCAGGAGATACGGCCGGCGATAGAGGCCCGCCTCGTCGCCGAGTCGCACGGCACCGGGTACGGCGAGAGCGTCCCGGAGCTCGACGCGCGGTGGTTCTGCCACGCGGAGGCGCTGGAGCTGGACGAGCGCGACGGGGTCGTGCGGGTGGGCGTCGACACGCTCTGCATGGAGTACGGCGTCCAGGCGCACGCCCTGGTCGAGTGCTCCGGCGCCCACGTCCCGCAGGTGCTGCGCCTGGAGCGGGACGCGGACGCGGTCGGCGGCTACCGGATCGTGTCGCAGGAGGAGGCCCCCGAAGGCGCGGGGTACGCGGAGTGGACGCACGCCCACTTCGGTCACTTCACCCGCGCCGAACTCGACGCCCCTCTCTCGGCCACGCCCCTGGAGGCCGCCGCCCGCACCCACTTCGGCCTCCCCGCGGACGCCCCCGTGAGCGACTGCTAGCCGCCTGGCGCCCAGCCGCCTAGTCGTCCGCGAGCTCCGCGACCCCCGTGATCCGGTGCAGCGGGTACGTCCGTACCTCGTCCGCCGTGTGGTCGTACGCCGTCACGAAGCCGCCCTCCACCCGGACCGGGGCGATGACGCGCTGGCTGGCGGCGCCCTCGGCGTTGACGTAGCCGATCCACAGGGCCTCGCCGGTGAGGACGGCGGCCTGCATGGTGGCGAGGGTCTCGGCGGAGCTGGTGCGCGGGAGCTCACCGGTCGGGCCCGCCGAGGGGGTCTCCTTGCGCGGGGTCGTGGAGGCCAGGTCACCGGCCCGGATCGCACGGATCGCCGCCGCCAGCAGCGTGGCGTCCGGCACCGGCGGGCCGTCCGGCACCGGCTCGGGGGCGGTGCGCGGCGGGGTGCGGTGGGCGTGGGCGCGGGCGATCAGGACGTCGCCCTCGGCGGACTCGGCGGCCGGCGCGAACCCCATCGAGCGCAGCCCCTCCAGGAGGGCGGCCGGGTCTGCCTGAGAGGCGAGGACCGTGGGCGCCAGCCGCCGTAGCCCCAGCCCCGCGGCCCGCTTGTCGGCGAGGATCTCGTTCAGCACGGCGTCGTCGTCGCAGCGGACGTACGCGGAGGCCGCGCCGACCCGGAGATGCCCGTGCTTGCGGGCCACGTCGTCGATCAGATAGGCGAGCGGCTGCGGCACCGGCGTACGGGAGTGCGCGGTCAGGAAGGCGTGCAGGTCGGAGGCGGACTGCCCGGCGTCCAGCGCCCGCCGTACCGAGCCCGGCGTGAACCGGTACACGGTCGCCCCACCCTTCGACTCCACGTCCGCGAGCACGCCCAGCATGTCGGCGAGCGGCCGCCGCAGCGGCCCGGGCGCCACCGCCGTCAGGTCGGCCTGGAGCAGCACATGGTCGAGCGGCTCGGGCAACAGCGGCGCGAGCAACCGCCCGGCGGCCGCGACGGCGACGGCCTGCTCGGCGGCGGAGAGAGGTTCAGGATGGGGTGCCGGTACGGGGTGATGGTGCACGGGCAGCTTGTCGCCGGCTCCGGCCGGGTCGAGAGCGGCATCGGCCGCGGCCACCGCTGCACCGGCCGCGTCGGACCGTACAGGTACGGGTCGCGCCGCCCCCGGCGCCGTCGCCCCCAGCAACGCCCGCCCGTGCGCCGACAGCGCCCCGCGCCCCGTGACGCCCAGCAGTTCCGCGTCGCTGAGCGTCCACTGGGCGAGCCGCGAACGCAGGTCGTCCTCGCGGCGCTGCGGCCGCTCCCACCGCAGCCGCGCCAGTACCGACTCCGCCGTCGGTGCCGCCCCCTCCGGCAGTCCCGCCAGCAGGGTCAGCACCCGGTGTCGTACCTCCGACGCGGCGCTGCGGTCCAGGCCGGGGCCCAGCGCCGACAGGGTCCGCTCCTTCGCGTCCCGGCCGCCGACCAGCCCCGGCGTCCGGGTCGCCGTCAGCCACGCCTCCGCGAGCCGCGCCCAGCGTTCCGCGGGGGGCTGTTCCAGCCACTCGTCGTACGCCGGGGTCGCCGCGTACCGCTCGTCGGCCTCGCCGTCGGAGGCCAGCAGCCCGGCCGCGTAGGCCAGTTCGACCCAGAACGCGGCGGCCGGCTCGGGCACGTCGAGGGCGACCGCCGTCCGCTTCAGGTCCCGCACGCTCAGCCCGCCGGCCCGCAGCACCGCGGGCCCGCCCTCGTCCCAGTCCTTCAGCAGCTCCTCGACGGTCGCCAGCGCGGTGTACGCCTGCCCGGCCGCCGTCGCGTCCACAACCTGTGGACGGTACGAGGCCGCCGCCTCCACGACCGGCGGTACCGGCTCGGTCGCCCGGTGCGCGAGCCCGCCCCGCAGATGCAGCGCGACCTCACGCGGCAGCACGACCGTCCCCGGCGCCGTCGGCAGCAGCAGCCCGAGGTCCAGCAGCCGCCGCAGCCGAGGCGCCGGATCGGCGGTGACCTGCCCGTACGGCGGCCCCCACATCAGCCGCCGCAGCACGTCGAGGGACTCCTCCGGCAGCCCGCCCAGCAGCTGCGCCATCCGCTTGCGGTCGGTGAACAGCCCGGTCAGCGCGGCCACCGCCGACACCGAGTCGTGGGTGGACGGCAGCCCGGCCGCGGCCACGATCTCCTGGATCCGCCCCGGCGACATCCCCGCGGACGCCTCCTGCACGCTCGGCCCGAGCCCGGTCGGCGACGGATGCTGAGGCGACGGCGCGAGCAGCTCCCGCGCGGTGCGCACCAGCCGCAGCCGGGTGTCCTCGCCCCACACCAGCGCCTGCTCGCGCAGCGTGCCCAGCGCGCGGGGCAGCGCGGCGGCGACGGTGGGGTCCCCCCCGTCCCCGGCCATCAGCCCGAGCAGTTCCTCGTACGACGCCGGGTCCCCGGCGACGGCCAGCGCCTCCGCGGTCTGCAACGCGAACCGGTCCAGGCGTTCGAGGGCGCGCACGACCGAGGCACGCGTCCCGGCGCGGGTGGCGAGCTGGGTGAGGTCGGTGGGGACGGGCGTGATGAGATCGGGACGGGCCCGCAGCAGCTGCGCCAGGGAGGCGTCGTCCCTGGCCCGGAGGGCTTCGGCGAGGGAGCGGGGCGGGGTGGCCGGGGTGCTCATCCGACCCACGGTATCCGGTCGGTACGACGGTGAGGTGCGGCTCGGTGGGTCGCGGTCCGCCCGGCGGCACGACCGTGCGCGGCTACGTCACCCGCCCCGCGCGCGATACCGTCACCCCGGGGTTTCAACGCGCCGCCCCCCGGAGGGACTTCGTGGGTATCGAGAGCGATCAGGTCGTCTACGAGTATCTGAGCCGCGTCGGCGACGTCGCGCAGCAGCGGCAGTTGCCGTCCGGCACCCGTATGCGCCTCGTCTCCGAGCTGCGCAACGAGATCGACCGGCGCCGCGCCAAGGCCCCCGTGGACAGCCCCGCGGCCGTGCGCAGCATCATCGACCGGCTCGGCAGCCCCGACGACGTCGTCACCGCGGCCGGCGGCGCCCCGCAGACCGCGTCGGTGCCCGCGCCCACCCCCAACGCCGTACCCGTGCAGCGGGACCGGGACGTGGCGGAGCCGCGCCCCAGGGGGCTGCGCCGGATCATCCCCAAGCCCCGCCCCGCCGCAACGCCCGACGAGGCCCCGGCCCCGCCGCACCTCGCCGGCGCGGCCGAGCTCGGGGACAGCACGCTCCCGCCGGACTGGTGGCGGACGGAGGGCTCCCCGTTCGGCCCCGGCGAGGGCGTCCCCGGCTTCGTCGGCGGCGTGGAGATCCCCGAGCTGCTCAAGCCCCCGCCGCCGAAGGAGACCCCGAAGCCGCCGGTCGAGAAGGCGGCGGAGGAAGCAGCAGCGGAAGAGGAGTCCGTGGCCCCGCGCCGCCGGCGCCTCTTCTCCTTGCCGAAGGGCAAGTGGACCAACCCCCTGCTGCTGCTCGCCGCCGGCTGCCTGGTCGTCGGCGCGGTCATCGGCAACCTCGTCGTGCTGCTCGTCGGCTGGCTCATCGCCTACGCCTCCCGGCGGCTGACCGACACGGAGACCAAGTGGGCGGTGATGTACCTGCCCGGCCTGGCGCTCACCGCCGGGATCGTGTGGCTGTGGGGCAGGAACGAGGGCCGCTGGGGCGAGCCCATCGCCGAGGGCCAGATGAACGCGGCGGTCGCCGACACCTGGCCGTGGGTGGTGCGGGGCGCGGCGGTGGCGTCGGCGCTGTTCGTGGTGTGGCGCTCGCAGCGCCCGCGGTAGGCCGGTTTTATCCGCTGTCCGGCCCTCGTACCGTCCGGGCACAATGACCCATATGGCCTCTGCACCCGTCTCCGCGCCGACCGTCGGTTTCGACCTCGACATGACCCTCATCGACTCCCGCCCCGGCATCCACGCCTGTTACGTGGCGCTCGCCGAGCGGACGGGGACGTACATCGACGCCGACCTTGCGGTCACCCGGCTCGGGCCGCCGCTGGTCGAGGAGATCGCCTACTGGTTCCCGGCGGAGCGGGTGTCCGAAATAGCCGAGCTCTACCGGTCGATGTACCCGGCGATCGCCGTCGCCGCGACCCCCGCGATGGACGGTGCTCGTGAGGCCATCGCCGCCGTGCGCGCGGCGGGCGGGCGCGCGATCGTCGTGACCGCGAAGTACGAGCCCAGCGCCAAGCTGCATGTCGAGCACCTCGGGCTCGCCCCCGACGCGGTCATCGGCGACCTGTGGGCCGAGCAGAAGGCGGTGGCGCTGCGCGAGCACGGGGCGTCGGTGTACGTCGGCGACCACCTCGGCGACGTGCGGGGAGCCCGGACCGCCGAGGCGCTCTCGGTGGCCGTGGCGACCGGCCCGTGCAGCGTGGCGGAGCTCACCGAGGCCGGCGCGGACGTGGTCCTCAATGACCTCACGGAGTTCCCGGCCTGGTTCGCCGGCTACCTCCCGGCGGCCCGCGCCTGACGCCGCCCCGCCGCGACCGACCGCAGCACGCCGGCACCGGCGATCAGGAAGCCGACGCCCATCAGCATGCTCAGTCCGAACATGTACGTCGGAAAGGGCGTCGTACCGAGAAACAGCGGGGCCACGGTGACGAGTGTGGCCACCGTACCGACGAAGAACACGATGGCACCGGCACGGATCAGTCGGTCACCGGGCCCGGCGGAATTCGCTTGGGTTTTGTCACGCACCGGACCAGGGTAGTTCCCTGCCCGAAGGAACAACCGGGCGACGTCTTGTCACCGGCCCTAAGACCATTAGCCTTGGTACCGGCGGGTCCGACGACCCGCCCCAGTGCTATCAAGAGCCGTTTTCAGAAGCAGTTTTCCGACGAGTACGAGGACGAGGAACAGACGTGCCTACCGGCAAGGTCAAGTGGTTCAACAGCGAGAAGGGCTTCGGCTTTCTCTCCCGCGACGACGGCGGTGACGTCTTCGTCCATTCCTCGGTCCTCCCCGCCGGAGTCGAGACACTGAAGCCGGGCCAGCGCGTGGAGTTCGGCGTCGTCGCCGGACAACGCGGTGACCAGGCCCTTTCGGTCGTCATCCTGGACCCGACCCCGTCGGTCGCGGCCGCCACCCGAAAGAAGCCGGACGAACTGGCCTCCATCGTCCAGGATTTGACGACCCTCCTGGAGAACATCACGCCGATGCTGGAGCGCGGCCGCTACCCCGACAAGGTCGCCGGAAAGAAGATCGCCGGTCTGCTGCGCGCGGTCGCCGATCAACTCGACGTATAGAGGTCGTACGGAACTGGTGGATTTCCAGGACAGGTCTAGGGGAATTCCAGCGCGTTCGGGCCGAGGGGCGGTACCAGCCCCTCGGCCGCCGCACGTGTCAGCAGACCCCTGACCGCCGCGTAGCCGTCCGCGCCGAGATCCGCCGTGAACTCGTTGACGTACAGCCCGATGTGCTGGTCGGCGACGGCCGGGTCCATCTCCTGGGCGTGTTCCATGACGTACGGCCGGGACACCTCCGGCTCGTCCCAGGCGGCGCGCACAGAGGTGCGGATGGAGTCGGCGAGCCGCGTCAGCGTCCCGGCGCCCAGCGACCGCTTCGCGATGATCGCGCCGAGCGGGATGGGCAGCCCGGTGGTGTCCTCCCAGTGCTCGCCCATGTCGGCGAGCTTGTGCAGCCCGTAGTTCTGGTACGTGAAGCGCGCCTCGTGGATGACGAGTCCGGCGTCGACCTTCCCGTCCCGCACGGCCGGCATGATCTCGTGGAACGGCATGACGACGATCTCGCCGACCCCGCCCGGCAGCGTGTCCGCCGCCCACAGCCGGAACAGCAGATACGCCGTCGACCGCTCGCTCGGCACCGCGACCGTCCGGCCGGTGAGGTCGGCCCCCGCCTGCCTGGTCAGCACCAGCGGCCCGCAACCCCGCCCCAGCGCGCCCCCGCAGGGCAGCAGCGCGTACTCGTCGAGGACGTACGGCAGCACGGCGTACGACACCTTCAGGACGTCGAACTCACCGCGCTCGGCCATGCCGTTGGTGACGTCGATGTCCGCGAACGTGACGTCCAGCGCGGGCGCGTCCGGCACCCGGCCGTGCGCCAGGGCGTCGAAGACGAAGGTGTCGTTCGGGCAGGGGGAGTAGGCGATGTCGAGGCTCATACCGTGTTCCAACTCTCCAGTACGGGTGCGAGCTTCCCGAAGCCTTCTGTCAGGGCCTCCAGCGCGTCGCCGATCCGCCAGGCGGCGCGGTCGCGCGGGCCGACGGGGTTGGAGACGGCCCGGATCTCCAGCACGGGCACGCCGTGCAGCGCGGCGGCCTCGGCGACCCCGAAGCCCTCCATCGCCTCGGCGAGCGCGGTGGGGTGACGGTCCTTCAGGAGGGCGGCGCGGGCGGCGGTGCCGGTCACCGTGGAGACGGTGAGGACGGCTCCGGGGCGGGCTCCGGTGGCGGTGACGGCATCTCGTACGAGTGGTTCCGGCGGACGGTGGGTGACGGTCCCGAAGCCGAGTTCGGTGACCGGCAGGAACCCCTCGGCCGTCTCGGCGCCCAGATCGGCCGCGGTGATCTCGTCGGCGACGACGAGCGACCCGACGGGTGCGTCCGGCTGGAAGCCACCGGCGATCCCCGCGGAGACGACGAGGCCGTAGCGGGCGGCGGCGAGGGCGGTGGCGGTCGCGGCGGCGGCCAGGGCGGGCCCCACCCCGGCGGCGATCACCTCGATGTCCGTCCCCGCCAACGCGCGAGCCACCGCGTCCCGTTCGACCGGGACCGCGGTGGCTACGAGGATGCGCATGACGGACGGCGGATCAGGCGTCGCCGTTGACGAGCTTGAAGTTCCAGACGCCCTTGAACTCCTTGCTGGTGCCCGCGCTCTTGGGCTTGTCCTGCTGGACGATGCTGATGTACAGCGTCTTCGGCGCGGCCTGGCCCTGCTGGTCGGCGAAGAGGTCGACGCCCTGGAACGAGTAGTACGTCTTCTTGTAGACGTTCGTGACCTGCTGGCCGTTGATCCACAGGGCCCAGCCGGTGTCCGCGATCTTCGGGTCGACGCCGATGCGGAGGGTCTCGCTCTGGGCGACCTCGATCGAGTCGGACGCCTTCTTCAGGGCGCACTTGGTGGCCTTCGCCTGGCCGAGGTTGTCACCGTCCTCGTAGCAGGTGGCCTCGGAGCTGATGGAGTTCTTGCCGACCGTCACGGTCGCGCGGGGCGTCGGCTTGTCACAGGCCGCCAGGACGAGCAGTCCGGCGGAAACGGCGCCGGCGACGGCGACGGCGCGGCGGCGTCGCACAGCGGCTTGCATCGTGGTCATGGCCGAAGGCTATCGGGCAGGTGCGACAGTCTCTTTATGCGGGGTACGGCGTGCCCTGTTCGTTACGCCACGCGCGTGCGCGGAGTGCCTCCGTGGCGGGCGGACCCGAGCAGTCCCTTCACCGTCGTCAGCCAGCCCACGGCGATGACCGCGGCGGCCACCGCCAGGCCCAGGGTGCCGTTGAGGGGCATCACGATGCCGACCGCGCCGCCGAACACCCAGGCCATCTGGAGCATCGTCTCCGAGCGGGCGAACGCCGAGGTGCGCACCTGCTCGGGCACGTCCCGCTGGATCAGCGCGTCCAGGGACAGCTTGGCGAGGGCCAGGGTGAAGCCGGTGACCGCGGTGAGGACGGCGACGAGGAAGGCGCCGAAGAAGATCGCCGCCGTGATCGCCGTACCGAGGACGACCGCGAGGACGGTCACGATGATGATCTCCGGCGCGCGGGAGCGCAGCCCGGCGCCGACGGCCGTGCCCAGCGCATTGCCCACGCCGGCCGAGACGGCGACTATCCCGAGGGAGACGGCCGCGCTCTCCCCGGTCAGGGGGTGCTCGCGCAGCAGGAAGGCGAGGAAGAAGGTCAGGAAGCCGGACAGCCAGCGCAGGGCGGCGTTGGCACCGAGGGCGTGGGTGACGGCGATGCCGACGGTCCGCAGCCCCGGGCGCTTGACGGGCTGCCGGTGGGGGCCGTGCAGATGCTTCTCGTCGGCGGCGAGCAGGGCGACGTCCTCGCCCTTGGCGGAGTCCACCTTCGGCGGCAGCGTGAAGGACAGGAAGGTCCCCGCGACGAAGATCACGAAGGCGCCGTAGAGCGGCCAGCGCGGCCCGATCGCCTGCAACCCGGCGCCGATCGGCGCGGCGATGCCGGTGGCTAGGAGCCCGCCGAGCGTGACCCGGGAATTGGCCTTGACGAGGGAGAAACGGGGCGGCAGCAGCCGGGGCACGACGGCGCTGCGTACGACGCCGTACGCCTTGGAGGAGACGAGCACGCCCAGCGCCGCCGGATACAGCTCCAGGCTGCCGGTGACGACCGCCCCGGACAGCACCAGAGCCAGCAGGGCGCGGGCGAGCATCGCCCCCGCCATGGCGGCGCGGCGCCCATGGGGCAGCCGGTCGAGGAGCGGGCCGATCACCGGGGCGAGGACCGTGAAGGGCGCCATCGTGATGGCGAGGTAGAGGGCGACACGCCCGCGCGCCTCGTCGGTGGGGACGGAGAAGAACACGGTCGAGGCGAGCGCGACCGTGATCATCACATCGCCCGCGCCGTTCACACCGTGCAGCTCGATCAGCTTGCCGAGGCCGGATTCCCCCGCCCCGTGGGCGTGCGTGGCCTTGCGGATGCCGCGGGCGGGCCCGGAAACCGGAAAGTGCAGGGCACGCCCGACGGAACGCAGAGAACCTCGCGTTCTGCCGTTGCCCTTGATCCCGGTGGCCCCTTGGGGCGTCTTCGCGGCTGCCACGACGTTCATAGTGCCCCGAGTCAGGCCCTCGTAGTGCGGTTACCGCGCGTATGTCCGTGCTTTCGTGGCGGTCGGAAGGACGGTAAACGTCCCGTCGGTGTAGGCCGTACGCACGCGAGCAGGTAGCGTGCGTATCTCAGCCATCCCGCAGAATGGATGGACAGGTGCGCCCGAGCGTGAGCGGGCGCGGACGTCGACGCGGCCCTTTGGTCCGCTCCGTCCGCCCCACCGCGCTTTCAGGCAGGCGCACCAGAGAGACGGCGTAGGAGAGAAGCGATACCTGTGAGCGCAGCGACCACGCGAAGCCGCACCCCTGACCGCCTGTGCGCCGAGGCCGTCGACCTCGCCCGCGCCGCAGCCGAGGAGGCGGCGGCTCCCGGTGTGGTCGGGGAGCACGCGGGTGCGGTCTCCGAAGGCGACCGTGTCGTCACGCACTTCTTCGAGTGCAAGGAACTCGGCTACCGCGGCTGGCGCTGGGCGGTGACGGTGGCGCGGGCGTCACGCGCGAAGATCGTGACGCTGGACGAGGTCGTCCTCCTCCCCGGCCCGGACGCCCTCCTCGCCCCCGAATGGGTCCCGTGGAGCGAGCGCCTGCGCCCCGGCGACATGGGCCCCGGCGACCTCCTGCCCACCGAGGCCGACGATCTGCGCCTGGAGCCCGGCTACTCCGGCGAGGACGAGCCGTTCCCGAACTCGGCGGTCTCGGAGGACATGGCCGAGCTGGTGGAGGCGGAGGACGCGGAGATGACCGCGGGCACCCCCTCCAACCTCCCGGTCGCCCCCGCCCGGGGCACGATCGCCGCGCTCGCCGAGGAACTCGGCATGCGCCGGGCCCGTGTCCTGTCCCGCTACGGCCTGCACAGCGCCGCGGACCGCTGGGAGGAGTCGTTCGGCTCCAAGACCCCCATGGCCCAGGCGGCCCCCGCCACCTGCGTCAGCTGCGGCTTCCTCACCCCGATCGGCGGCTCCCTCGGCCAGGCCTTCGGCATCTGCGCCAACGAGTTCGCCCCGGCCGACGGCAGGGTGGTGTCCCTGGCGTACGGCTGCGGCGGCCACTCGGAGGCGGCGATCATGCCGAAGCCGCCCCGCCCGGCGCCCCCGGTGATCGACGAGACAAGGGTCGACGCCTTCCCGCTCCGCCCGGCGGCTGACTCGGGTTCGGTACCGGATGTGACGGACGAGGACTCGGCGGAGCTGGGGCACTCTTAGCGGCGTTCCAGTGTGCCCTCGTCGGCCGAGCGTCCGGGTGAGTTCCTCGACGCGCACCTCAACTGCTCTGCCTGGTCGGTCAGTTGCCGGAGGTCGAGCAGCCGGAGCAGATCCCCGCGTACTCGGCCGCGGCCGATGCCCGCGCCGTGGTCAGACGAGGGTGCGTGAGTGCGCCGGTTCGGTTGCGGTCTTCGCGTGCCGGGCCCGCTGGTTGATCAGTCCGGCGACAGCGGCGACGGCGGTGACCAGGAGGGTCAGCAGGAGCGATCGCCGGCTTCCGGAGTCGGCTGCCATACCGGCGATGATCGCCACGAGCGCCGCCAGGACGAGGAGGCTCAGCCAGGGGTAGGCCCACATGCGGACGGTGAGGGCTTCGGGCCGCTCCCGCATGAGCCGGGCACGTCCGCGCAGGTGGGTGACCGTGATGCACAGGTAGACGACGACGGCGACGGCGCCCGAGGAGTCGAGCAGGAACTGGTAGACGGCCGTGGTGGGCAGGAAGTAGTTGGCCACGACGGTGAGCAGTCCGATGCTGGAGGCGGCGAGCACGGCCGCTGCGGGCACGCCGAGCCGGGTGGTGCGGGCGAACAGCGCCGGCGCTTCGCCCCGCTCGGCCAGGGAGTGGAGCATCCGGGAGGAGGAGTAGATCCCGGAGTTCAGGCAGGACAGGACGGCGGTGAGCACGATGAAGTTCATCGCGGTGTCGGCGAAGGGCACCCCGAGGTGGCCCAGGACGGCGACGTAGGGGCTGCCGGTGACGGCGGTGGAGTTCCAGGGCAGCAGCATCACCACGACGGTGATCGAGCCGATGTAGAAGAGCAGGATGCGCCAGACGACGCTGTTGATGCCGCGTCGCACGGCCTGGGCGGGGTCCTTGGCCTCACCGGCGGCGATGGTGACGACTTCGGTGCCGAAGTAGGAGAAGAAGACGACCAGCGACGCCTGGAGAACGGCCAGCCAGCCGTTGGGGGCGAAGCCGCCGTGGCCGAGGAGGTTGGTGGTGCCGGGGGCGCTGGTGCCCGGGAGCGCGCCGAGCACGGCGGCGAGTCCGATGAGCAGGAAGGCGATGATCGCCGCCACCTTGATCATGGCGAACCAGAACTCGAAGGTGCCGAAGGACTCGACGCGGGCGAAGTTGACCGCGATCAACGCGATCATCAGGACCAGCGCGGCCAGCCAGGTGGGTAGGGCGGGCAGCATGTGGTGGGCGACGGCCGCACCGGCGATCGCTTCGAAGCCGACGGTGATGCACCACTGGTAGGCGTAGAGCCAGCCCACCGAGAGCCCGGCCCAGGGGCCCAGCTCGCGGCCGGCGTAGCTGGAGAAGGAGCCGGTCTCCGGCTGGGCGACCGCCATCTCGGCCAGCATGCGCATCACCAGCACGGCCAGGGCGCCGACGGCGGCGTAGGCCACCAGTACGGCCGGCCCGGCCTGGCGGATGGCGCTGCCGCTGCCGACGAAGAGCCCGGCGCCGATGACGCCGCCGATCGCGATCATGGACATCTGCCGGTTGCCCAGCGCACCGCGCAGTTGTGAAGGGTTCACAGGAGTTCCTGACCTTGGGGAGGGGGACGGAACAGACGTTATGCAAGTAGAGTTGCAAGGCGTAGTGTCGTTGCAATTAAATTTACGTCACGGCAGGAGGTCGGAAGATGGCGGCAGGCATCCGTGAGCAGGAACTCGCCGGGCTGCGGTGGCTGGTCGTCTCCGGGGAGCGGACGGAGGTGTTCCGTGCCCTCGGCCGGGCCGCCCGCGCCGAGGTCCACGCGGTCCAGGACGACCTGCCCGAACGCTCCGCGCTGCACCGTTGGGCGGCGACCGAACGAGGACGGACCCGGGTCGGCCGGCTGCTCGACGCCACGGCCGCCGCGTGCGGCCGGGAGCTGGCCGAGCTGCGGGCCCTCGCCGCCGGCGCCGGCGCGGACTTCCACGACCTGCTCCTGGCCAACCTCCGCGGCGACCTCGGAGTCGAGGACGGCACCGGCTGCACCGACCTCGGCTGGCGAAGGACGCGGTCCTGCGTCGCGCACAACGAGGACGGGGCGCCCGCACTCGACGGCCGGCTGATGCTGCTCACCCTGCTCGTCGACGGGGATGTGCCGGTGACGGTCCAGTGGTACCCGGGCTTCCTGCCCGCCAACACCTTCACGGCCACCGGCAACGGCCTGGTCTGGGGCATCAACCACATCCAGGCCGCGCGTCCCGCCGACGCCCCGGGACGGCACTTCGTCGCCCGCGCCCTCCAGCAGGCTCCGAACCTGGACGCCGCCGTCGACCACCTGCGCACCCGTCCCAGCGCCGGAGGCTTCGCCTACACCCTGGGCGACCGCGCCGAGGGCCGGGTCGTCGTCGTGGAGAGCGTCGCCGGACGGACCGCCGTGGTGGAGGCCGACCCGGTCCACCACCCCCTGCACTGGCACACCAACCACCCGCGCCACCTGCCCGAACCGGCCGGCGACGCGCCCGTCACCTCCGCGGTCGCGAACGACGGCGCGCGGGCGGCCCGCAGCCTGGGCCAGTTCGAGGAGAGCGTCGCCCGTGGCAGGGTTCTGAGCGCTCTGCCGGTCCCGGCCCACGACCCCGGCCCGCAGTGGTTCCTGGACATCCTCACCTCGGCGCCGCTGCCTCGCGGGGTGCACCGCACGGCCGCGGGCACCGACCCCCTGATGACCCTGTGCTCAGTGGTGGCCGACCTGACCGCCGACCGGGTCACGGTGCGCGGACCGGCCGGGAAGACCGCCGAGATCGCGCTGTCGGACTTCGCGCGGGGGCGTGCCTGACGCCGCTACCGGGTGACCCGCATCCGCGGCACGGCCGTTCCGGGAGAGAATTCCTCGCATGGCCACAGCATCGCGGCGACCTCCGCAGACCTACGACGAACTCGTCGCCACGCTCCGCAACCCGGCGACGCCGCTGACCCGTTCCCAGCGGCTCCTGGCCGACCGCGTCATGGCCGACCCGGAAGGCGTGGCGTTCATGACCATCTCGGAGCTGGCGTCCGCCGTCGGAGTCAACGAGGCCACCGTGGTGCGCTTCGCCACGGGCATCGGCCTCGAGGGCTACCCCGGTCTGACCAGACTGTGCCGGGAGTACCTGCGTGAACAGGTGCACCTGCTGCGCCGCTACGACAACCTGGAGCAGCTGGGTGCCGACGGCGGAAACCTGCTTCAGCAGGCGGCCGCGCAGGAAGGGGCCAACATCGCCCGCACCTTCGCCCGGATCGACCCCGAAACCTGGGAGGCCGCCGTCACGGCGCTGGCCGAGGCCCCCCGCGTCCACGTCATGGGCCTGCGCAAATGTCACGCTCCGGCCTATCTGCTGGGCTACCTGCTGCGGATGCTGCGCGAGGACGTCGAAACCGTCACGCTGGGCACGGGAACGCTCACCGACGACCTGCGCCGGGTCCATGAGGGCGACTGCTTCGTGACCATCGCGATCCGCCGCTACAGCACGGAGACGGTACGGGCCGCGGCCTGGGCCCGGGCGCGCGGTGCCCGCTGCGTGGCCCTGACCGACAACCCCTCCTCGCCCCTGGCCGCATCCGCCGAGCAGGTCTTCTTCGTTGACGCCGCCAGCCCGTCGGTGCTGCGGTCGCTGACCGCGTTCACCGCGCTGGTCCAGGCGCTCGCCACCGGGGTCGCCCAACGGCGCGGGCACCAGGTGCGGTCGACGTTGCTCCAGGAAGAAGAGCTGCTGGAGGAGTTCGGCGCCTATGTCCCGGAGACGCCCCTGTGATGAGCCGCCGGGCCGGTGGCCGCACGCCTCAGCCCTGAGCCGTCAACGCGGCGAGCGCACCGCGCAGGTGCTCCAGGGAGGCAGCGATCCACGGCAGCCGCAGCGGGTCGTCGCTGCGCAACGCCGCCCAGCGCTCCGCCTCGGACTCCCCGTACAGCAGGCTTGTCGCCACCCGGGCGCGCAGTCCGCCGACCGCGTCCCCGAACGCCTCACCGGCGAGCACGCCGACCCCGCTGTCCGCCAGCAGGGTCGCGGCCAGCTCCGCACCCGTGCCGATGCCCCGGGCGGCGAGGAGCGGCCGCACCGGTTCGAAGTCCGGGTAGAGGTAGAAGCCCGCCTCGGGGCGGCGGCAGACCGCACCGGCCGCCGTGAACTGCTCGTACACCGCCGCCGCGACCGTCGCATGCAGCCGGCGGGCGGCGTCGATGTGGTCCAGCACCTCGGGCGGTTCCTGGAGGATGTACGTGGCGGCGGCCTGCATCGGTGCCGCCAGGCTGGACCACACCTCACTGGCCACCCCGACAAGGTCGCGCATCAGCCGCTCGCCCCAGGGGCCCGACGGCACCCGGGCGAACCCGATACGCCAACCGCCCAGAGCCATCGACTTGCTCAACCCACTGGTGACAACGGTGCGTTCGGGCAGGTAGTCGAGCGCGCTGGGTGCCTTCCCGGCGTGGCAGAGCTCGGCGTAGATCTCGTCGCAGACCACGGCCAGACCGTGCCGCTCGGCGATCTCGCACACGGCACGCAGGTGCTCCGCACGGGCGATCGTCCCCGTGGGGTTGTCCGGCACCGTCACCACCAGGACACCGGGGTTCGCCCCGGCCGCGCGCGCGTCGGTCAGCGCCTGTTCCAGCAGCTCCGGGTCCGGAACGCCGCCCGCCTCCGCCGGAACCGGCACGCTGATGGTCTTCTTGCCCACCAGCGCCGTCTGCGCCGCGTAGCTGACCCACGCGGGGCACGGCAGCACCACGTCCCCCGGCAGTACTGCGAGCAGCGCGAAGAGCAACGCCTTGCTGCCGGGGGCGAACAGCACCTGCTCGGCTTCCGTCGCCACGCCACGCCTGCCGAACCACCCGGCAGCCGCCTCGCGGGCCTCCCGCGACCCGACGACGGCCCCGTATCCGTTGCGCTTGACCGCCGCCGACAACACCTGGGCGACCGGCTCCGGCACCGGCAGTCCCGCCTCGCCGAACCCCAGGTGCAAGACCTTCTCTCCGGCCTCCCGGCGGGCCCGCAGTGTCTCGTTGATGGCCAAGGTCGCCGAATGCATGGTCACGGCGCCCCACTCTCCTCACAGGGATCGACACGACAGCGCAAGTATGGCTGCATGGATAAGAGTACATGCAAATCAATTTGCATCGAGGGGAGGGGGGCCGGGCGGCCGGTTTCTGGGTGGGGGTGCGGTACGGCGGTGGTGGGCCGCGGTGAGCAACACGAACGCCGGCCCCGGATGGCTTCCGGGACCGGCGTGTGGTGCTGCTGGGTGGGACTTACTGCACGTCGACGAAGTCACCCGCGGCGGAGACCGCCGGGGTGGTCGAGGTGCCCGCGAAGGAGTAGCGGAAGTAGCCGTCGGTGGCGGCGGTGACGGTCGTCTTGAGGTCGCCCGTCGAGTTGGACTTGATCGTCTTCACCGTGGTGTAGGTGCTGGTGCCCTTCTTGCGGAACTGCAGCTTCACCGACTGGTTGGTGTACCCGTGGTACTTGTTGTCCTCCCAGTTGGCGCGGGAGAGCTTGCCGGTGACCGTGATGGTCTTGCCCTTGCGGACCGGCTCCGGCGAGGCGTTGACCGTCAGCTTGGAGTTGCGCTGGACGAGGGTGGTGCCCAGGTCGCCCTGGAGGGCGGTGTCCTCGGTGGCGTAGTTCAGGGCCAGGGCCCCGGCCTTCCACGAACCGGCGTCGGAGTTGATCAGGTCGCCGTCGCCGGGGTAGATGTCGATCAGGCCGGCGCAGTTCGCGGTGGTCGCCGAGGTGGCCGTGCAGGTGGCCGCGTCGTAGCCGAGAAGGACGTTGACCGGCTCTTCGAGGGTGCCCTTGTAGATGAGCGGGCCGTTGGCGAAGTCCGCGGAGTCGATGTCCACGTCGGCGCCGTGGGTCAGCGTGTAGGTGACCTTGGTGGAGACGTGGTTGGTGGTGCCGACCTTGACCGCCTTGGCGATCTTCAGGTTGGAGAAGGAGACGTCCAGCTGAGCGGCGGCGGACGCGGCGAAGGCGGACTTGCCCGAGAGGGCCTTGGCGGCGGCGTCGTGGTACGAGGAGCCGTCCGCCTGCGCGGCCGGGACGGCCAGCGCGGAGAGGGCCAGGGCGCCGGAGACGGCGGCCACGGTGGCGCGAATACGCATGTGTTTCCTCAGTTGAGAGAGGTAGAGAGTGCGGGTGCGGGTGTGCGGCTGACTACTGCACGTCGATGTAGTCACCCGTGGCGGAGACCGCCGGGGTGGTCGAGGTGCCCGCGAAGCTGTAGCGGTAGTAGCCGTCGGCCGACGCGGTGACCGTGGTGCTCAGACCGCCCGTGGAGGTGGTCTTGATGGTCTTCACGGTCGTGTAGGTGCTGGTGCCCTTCTTGCGGAACTGCAGCTTCACCGACTGGCCGGAGTAGCCGGAGTACTTCGCCGCGTCCCAGTTGGCGCGGGTCAGCTTGCCGGTGACCGTGATGGTCTTGCCCTTCTTCACGGGCTCCGGGGAGGCGTTGGCCGTCAGCTTGGACAGACGCTGGACCTGGAAGGTCTTCACGTTGTCCTTCTGGACGTAGTCGGCGTCCTTGCCCGAGGCGATGCCCCAGACCTTCCAGGTGCCGGCGACCGCGTTGACGGCGTTGTACTGCGGCTCGATCTCGTAGCTGGCCTTGCAGTTCGCGGTGGTGGAGCTCGTCGCGGTGCAGCTGGCGTAGCCGTCGTCGCTGGTGGCCACGGCGCCGCTGTCGGAGTTGTCGAAGTCCGAGCCGTGCCACAGGATGGCCATGGCGTCCTTGACACCCGAGTCGTCCGTGACCTTGAAGGTCACGGAGATGGTCTTGGTGGTGGTCGCGCCGACGACGACAGCCTTGCCGCCGTTCACGACGACGTTCGAGATCGTGGTGTCGCCTTCGACGGTGTCGGCCTGGGCGGCCGGAACGGCGAGGGCGGACAGGGCCAGAGCGCCGGTGACGGCAGCCCCGAGGACTCGAATGCGCATGCGTTCCCCACGTGAAGAGGGGCCCCGACGGAGATCGTCCCCCACGGTCGTGTCAGCACGTCTGGGCCCAAAGTGATCGGTGAATCTGTTGACTCAGCTGATCAGATTCGTGACGCATGGGAATGGTTGTACGACCGATCAGAAATTTATTCGAGAATTTTCCAGTCGGCCGTACCGAGCCGTGCCTCCGCCTCAGTCGAACCAGCGATCCCGCGCCAGCTCCTCCGTCCGCGACGGATCCTCCAGCAGCGCCGCCACCTCGAACCGCCGCGGCCACTGGCCCGCCGCCCATGCCAGTCCGGCCGCGACGCCCTCCAGGGTGGCCGCGTGCAGCACGCCGTCGCCGGTCAGGCGCCAGTCGATCTCCACGCCGTCCACGACGAGCTCCTCGTGTTCCACATACGACTCAGGGGTCCGCGCCCCGAGCAGCACCCGCACCGAGTCCGGTACGTCGTGCTCGGTGCCCTCGGAGTCCACCGACCCCGTGACGGACTCGCTCAGGCGCCGGACCTGGAACAGTTCGGCCAGCTCCGCGGCCCGGGCCGGCCGTACCGGCAGCAGCGGCACACCCTCGGTGAAGGGCAGCAGGTCCGGGGAGTCGACGACGACCGCGTCGGCCGCGTCCACGACCTCCACCCGGCCGTCCACCACGGCCCGCAGCTCGTCGGGGAGGGTGACCTGCTCAGGGTCGAGGTCCGCCAACGCTCCGTAGAGGGCGTGGAGTTGGGCCCCGGTCACCTCCCGCTCGGGGTCTGCCAGGCGGTCCAGGAGTTCCGCCGCGCCGCCCGGCTCGTCGAGCAGCGCGGCGACGGACGTGCGGACGCCCAGCGCACGCAGCACCTGCTCGTCGTCGAAACCGGTCGCGTCGGCCTCGTCGTACAGGCCCCGGAGGAGGGGGTCCCCACCGGCCGCCAGTAGTCCCGCCGGGCGGCGGCCGTCCAGGACCGGGTGCCCGCGCAGCCACCATGCGGTGTACGGCCGTACGACTTCGTGGGTGCCGTCCGGGAGCAGGATGCGCACCTGCTGGGTGAGCGCGTCCCGCAGGGGCGGCTGGGCGAGGAGCGCGAGGGCCTGGGGCCAGCGTTCCTCGTCGACGAGTTCCAGGTCCCGTACGGCGACCAGCTCGGTGGCGACCGGCGGCACCGGCGAGTCCGGGAAGCGGTCGAGGACGTCCTCGCTCCACACGTCGACGGCGTCCAGCAGTCCGGCGTCGTCGGGTTCGGCGAAGTCCCCGTCGCGCGGCTCCAGTTCGTCCGGGTCGAGGACGACGTCGGTGGCGCGGACGAGGGCGAAGGTGGCGAGCACGCCACAGGCGGCGAGGGGCTGTTCGCCCCAGCGGTCCGCCAACTCCGCGTCCACGGTCGCCAGTTCGCCCTCCCGCATCACCTGGTGGAAGGGGCTGCCGGGGAAGACCAGTTCGCCGGCGGGGGCCGGTTCGCCGTCCTCGTCGGGGAGGGCGAGTGCGCCGAGCCAAGGCTCGTCACCGGGTTCGAGGCCCGCGTCCCGCACCAACGCCAGGACGGTGTCGGCGAGTTCGTCGGCGTCGAGGGTGTCCTGCTCCCAGTCCAGCCCGCCGTCGTCGTCCAGCGAGGCGGCGACGGCGGCCCGGACCTGGGGGGTGGTGAGGACGGCCCGAGGGGACGCGGGCAGCGCGCCGAGCTTCTCCAGCAGCGGGTGGGCGCCGTCGGGATGCGCGACCTTCAGCCCGAGCCGGGCGAGCGTCTCCGGCTCGACCGAGGCGCCCTCGGACGTGGGCAGCAGCACCTGTCGCGGGCCGATGGTGGTCCGCCCGTCGGCGAGCGGCACGGGCAGTCCGGACAGCCGGTCCGGGTCGACGCCGGCGAGGCTGTCGTAGAGCCGCCGCCACCAGCCGGGCTCCTTCTCCAGCCCGGCGAGCCGGTCGACCGCGTCGGTGAGCGGGACCCGGGCGACACCCAACGTCCGCAGTTCCACGCGCCGTTCGAGTCCGGCGGGGAGGAGCGTGGGCAGCACCTCGGCAAGCACCTGGACGGTGTCCGCCCCCGCGCCCTCGACGACCTCGGCCTCCCGCGGCCGCAGCGCCTCGGGCAGATCGTCCGTGGGCTCCAGGGCGGGGGGCAGGAAGGCGGTGCGCGGGAGTCGCTCCAGGACGGCGTGGCGCAGCGCGCCGTCCAGCTCGCCCTTGCCCAGCGGTCCGGGCACGAGGTCGATGATCCCGATGCCCACCGGCCGCCAGGCGGCGAGCAGTTCGGCGTACGCGTCCGCCGCCCGCTGCACGAGGAAGTCGGTCAGCGGGCCGGGAGCCGCGTGCCGCCGGGTGGGGTCGAGGGGGAAGGAGGCGAGGAGCAGGGCGGGGACGCCGAGGGGCTCGTCGCTGGGGGTCGGGGCGTGCACGACGGGGTTGGTGCGGGGCCGGACGGGCGCGCCGTCCGCGTCCACCGGCACGGCCCAGGTGACCGACCAGTGGGGCCGCAGCCGCTCCTCGACGGGCCGGTCGGCGAGGAGGTCGGCGGTGAGCGGCCCGTGGGCGGAGGCGACCCGCCAGGTGGTGGTCCCGGTCTCTCCGTCCCGTACGTCCTCCACGACGAAGAAGTCGCCGTCGGTGCGGCGGCGCAGGGTGCGGGCGTCGGTGCCCGCCTCGATCACGACCTCCTCCAGGCCGGGCAGGGCGAGGAGCAGGGCGTCGTCGACGGCGCGCAGCAGCCGCTCGGCGAGGTCGGCGGCGGCCGTGTCGCGCAGCGGGAGGATGACGGCGGTGTCGTAGCCGTCGGGGGCGGTGCCCTCGGCGGCGAAGGGGAGCCGGAGCAGCGGGACGTGCCCGTCGCGCCGCCGGATCTCGTCGCCGAGCCCTGGGCTGTGCCGGGCGGTCTCGGCCGCGTGGTCACGGGCCTCGGCGAGGGACCAGCGCACGCCACCGTGCCGGCCGACGACGGCGGGCTCGTCTGTGACGGCGAGGACGGCCGCGAACCCGACACCGAACCGCCCGACGGAGGGCGTGTCGGCAGCGCTGTCCCGCTTGGCGGAGGCGCGCAGGGTGGAGAGGGACTCGACACCGGCGGCGTCCAGCGGGGCGCCGGTGTTGGCGGCGACGAGGACGCCGTCGCGCAGGGTCAGCCGCAGCCGCCCGGCGACTCCCGCCCGCGCCGCCGCATCGGCGGCGTTCTGGGCGAGCTCGACGACGAGCCGGTCCCGGTAGCCGCCGAGGACGAGGTCCTCCTCGGCGTTGGCGTCCTCGCGGAACCGGGCGGGGCTGGTCGCCCAGGCGTCGAGCACGCCCCGCCTGAGACGGGCGGTCCCGAACGGGTCGGCTCCCTCGGCTGCGGGCCGCACGAACTTGCTCACGATGACTCTCCTCGTCTGCGTGCGACGAAGGTACCGCGAGTTGGTCATCGTCCCCCGACGGGTACCGCCGTCAGGCTGCTGGCCGGCGCAGCCCCGCGACGAGGAGTCCGACCATCCGGCGCGCGTCGTAGCGGGGGTCGGTGTCCGCGCCGATGCAGAGGTTGCCGACGCCGCGCATGAGCTCGTACGCCGTCAGGTCGGAGTCGATCTCGTCGGCGGCGGCCGCGGCGTCGAGCAGCTCGACGCAGACGGGCACGAGCCGGTCGAGGAAATAGGAGTGCAGGGCCTCGAAGTCGGCGTTGCCGGGCTGGAGGACGGCGGCGAGGCCGTGCTTGGTGACGAGGAAGTCGACGAACAGGTCGATCCACTGGACCAGTGCGTCGTACGGCGCCGGCGCCGCCGCCAGCAGCTCCGGACCCGCCTCCGCGCAGGCCTCGATCTGATGCCGGTAGACGGCGATGACGAGGTCCGCGCGGGTCGGGAAGTGCCGGTAGATGGTGCCGAGCCCGACCCCGGCCTCGGTGGCGATGTCCCGGACCGGCGCGTCGACGCCCTTGGCGACGAAGACGGCGGCGGCGGCGTCGAGCAGCGTCTCCTGGTTGCGCCGGGCGTCCTTGCGCCGGGGCGGGGCGGGGGGCCGGGTGGCGGGGTCGCGGTCGTTCACGGGCTCACCGTACGACATCTCGCGGCGACCGCTTGCAAAAACGGAACCGGGTTCCGTATCGTCTTCCGCAGCGGAACCGGAACGTCGTTCCGCTTTCCAGTCTCGGAGGAGAGACCATGCAGTACCGCACCCTGGGTCGCACCGGCGTACAGGTCAGCACGCTGGCGCTCGGCGCCATGAACTTCGGTGCGATCGGACGCACCACGCAGGACGAGGCCACCGCCCTGGTCGACCGGGCGCTGGAGGCGGGGGTGAACCTGATCGACACCGCCGACTGGTACAGCGGCGGCGAGTCGGAGGAGATGGTCGGCAAGGCGATAGCGGGCCGCCGCGAGGACCTCGTACTGGCCACGAAGGCGGCCATGCCGATGGCGGAGGACAGGCCCAACCACCGCGGCACGTCCCGTCGCTGGCTGACGAAGGCCCTGGACGACAGTCTGCGACGCCTGGGCGTGGACCATGTCGATCTCTACCAGGTCCACCGCTGGGACCCGGAGACGAGCGACGAGGAGACGTTGGCGGCCCTGACCGACCTGCAACGGGCGGGAAAGATCCGCTACTTCGGCTCGTCGACGTTCCCGGCGTACCGGATGGTGCAGGCGCAGTGGGCGTCCCGCGACCTCCACCTCGCCCGCTACGTCACCGAACAGCCCAGCTACTCGATCCTCCAGCGGGGCATCGAGGCGGACGTCCTGCCGGTGGCGGAGGAGTACGGCCTGGGGGTGCTGGCGTGGAGCCCGCTGGCGTCGGGCTGGCTGACGGGAGCGGTCCGCGAAGGCCGGGACATCACCACCAACCGCTCGGCCGTCCTGCCGGACCGCTTCGACCTGAGCCTGCCGTACAACCGGGCGAGGCTGGAGGCGGTGGAGAAGCTGGCGAAGCTCGCGGAGGAGTCGGGCCTGACCCTGATCCAGCTGGCGCTGGGCTTCGTGACGGCCCACCGGGCGGTGACGAGCGCGCTGATCGGCCCGCGCACGCCGGAGCATCTGGAGTCACAGCTGGCGGCGGCGGAAACGGTGCTGCCGGCGGACGTGCTGGACGCGATCGACGCGATCGTGCCGCCGGGCACGGACCTGGCCGCCCACGAGAAGTTCGCCACCCCGCCGGCGTTGCTGGATCCGACCCTGCGCCGCCGCTGACCCCTGGGGCCTGTCCGGCGGATCATGCCGCAGACGCGGGGTCAAAAAGGGACCGCCGATTTCCTGCGACCTGATCCGCCGGACAGACCCCAGTTTCGTCATGCGCATCCCATGCGACGATCAAGCAACCCGCATGTAAGAACAAAGTCGGCAAATTCGGCGTAGGGCTCTACAACCCGCTCCCCAGGCCATGGATCTGATCCCACGAGTCAACAGACTCCTAGATCAACTCTCCCCCTGGGGAACGCACATGCGCATCAGAGCCACCGCGGCCGCCGTCTCCGCCGTCACCGGCGCCCTGGCCCTCACCGGCCTCGCCGTCCCGGCCGCCCAGGCCGCCGACTCCGGCACCCCCTACACGCTGGACGTCAGCTTCTCCAACTTCAAGATCGCCTCGTCGCTCAAGGTCGGCGCCACCGCCGTCGTCAGCACGAAGGTCAGCTACACGCTGACCCACGGCTCCGACGTCGACCCCACCGCGTCGGACTTCTTCACCGACCCGTTCCTCTACCACGGCTCGTTCGACGGCGACGACAGCAGCGGTGAGATCTTCGGCGGCACCCCGGCCACCTGCACCGTCACCTCGGCCACCACGGCCAACTGCACCAGCACCCTCGAGATCCACCCGGCCGACGGCGACCTCCGCAACGCCGACGCCGGTACCTGGAAGGGCGCCGCCGAGGCCGTCGACTTCAACGGCCAGGACCCCGACAGCCCCAACCTCGACCTCAGCAAGGTCGGCTACAAGGACCAGGGCGACCTCGCCACCACCAAGGTGCTGCGCCTCGGCAAGCTCACCGCCAACGCCTCGCCGGAGCCGGTCCGCAAGGGCAGGACCATCACCGTCACCGGCAAGCTGACCCGCGCCAACTGGGAGACCGGGAAGTACTCCGGCTACTCCAGCCAGTATGTGAAGCTCCAGTTCCGCAAGAAGGGCTCCAGCACCTACACCACGGTCAAGACCATCAAGTCCAGCTCCACGGGCGCCCTGAGCACCACGGTCACGGCCTCCGTAGACGGCTACTACCGCTACAGCTTCGCGGGCACGGCGACGACTTCGTCGGTGAACGCCACGGGCGACTTCATCGACGTCCAGTAAACGCCCCTAGGGGCGCGGGGAACTGCGCGACCAGCCACAACGGAACCGCGGTCAACCCACAAGCTCAACCACTCTCGGCTCTAGCCGAGCGCTAAGCGGGAACGCGGCGGTCGACCCACTTCCACGTCACCTCCAGGGCGGCCGCCGCCACCACCGAGATCCCCACCGCTATCCACGGCATCGTCAGCCCCACCAGCTTCAGCGCGAAGAAGTCCTGCAACCACGGGACCGCCAGGACCAGCAGGAACCCCGCGCCCATCGACGCCACCAGCACCACCCGCCACCACGTGTACGGCCGGGCGATGATGGCCAGCACCCACATCGAGATCAGGAACAGGGTGAGCGTCGCGACACTCGTCTCCGCATCCAAGGAGCCTTCGCCCGTGTAGTGGTGACGGGCGATCAGATACGTCACGAAGGTCGCCACCCCGGCCACCAGCCCGCCCGGGATCGAGTACCGCATCACCCGCCGTACGAAGTGCGGTTTCGCGCGTTCCTTGTTGGGCGCCAGGGCCAGGAAGAACGCCGGTATGCCGATGGTCAGGGTGGACAGCAGGGTCAAGTGGCGCGGCAGGAACGGGTATTCCACCTGCCAGCACACCACCAGCACCGCCAGCAGCACCGAGTACACCGTCTTCACCAGGAACAGCGTCGCCACCCGCGTGATGTTCCCGATGACCCGGCGTCCCTCCGCCACCACGTCCGGCAGCGTGGCGAAGCTGTTGTTGAGGAGGACGATCTGGGCGACCGCGCGCGTGGCCTCCGAACCCGAGCCCATCGAGACGCCGATGTCCGCGTCCTTGAGTGCCAGTACGTCGTTCACGCCGTCGCCGGTCATCGCGACCGTGTGCCCGTGGGACTGCAACGCCCCCACCATGTCCCGCTTCTGCTGCGGGGTGACCCGCCCGAACACCGTGCCCTCGTCGAGGGCGTCCGCCATCCCGTTCTTGTCCGAGGGGAGCGTACGGGCGTCGACCGTCGCGCCCTCCAGGCCGAGCTTTCCGGCCACGGCGCCCACCGACACCGCGTTGTCACCGGAGATGACCTTGGCGCGGACGTCCTGCTCGGCGAAGTAGCGCAGGGTGTCGGCCGCGTCGGGCCGCAGTCGCTGCTCCAGTACGACGAGAGCGGCGGCGGAGGCACCGCGCGCGACCTCCGGATCGTCGAGGTCCCCGGTCACCCGGGCCAGCAGCAGGACGCGCAGGCCTTGCTCGTTGAGCCGCTCGGTCTCCGTCAGGGCCGGATCATCGGGCGCCAGCAGCACGTCCGGCGCCCCCAGCAGCCAGGTGCTCGACTCCCCGTTGCCCTCGCTGAACCTCGCCCCGCTGTACTTGCGGGCGGAGGAAAAGGGCAGCGACTCGGTGCAGCGCCAGTCCTCGGCGTCCGGGTAGGCGTCGATGATGGCCTGGAGGGAGGCGTTCGGGCGCGGGTCGGACTCGCCGAGGGCGCCGAGCACCTTGCGTACGTACGTCTCGTCGCTGCCGCCCAGGGCGCGCAGCTCGGTGACGTCCATGCCGCCCTCGGTCAGCGTGCCCGTCTTGTCGAGGCAGACGGTGTCGATGCGGGCGAGGCCCTCGATGGCCGGCAGCTCCTGAACCAGGCACTGTTTTCGGCCAAGCCGGATCACGCCGATCGCGAAGGCGACGGAGGTGAGGAGGACCAGGCCCTCGGGGACCATCGGGACGATGCCGCCGACCGTGCGGGCGATGGACTCCTTCAAGTCGTGACTCTTGACGACCAGTTGCGTGATCACCAGGCCGATCGCCGCCGGGATCATCATCCAGGTCACGTACTTGAGGATCGTGGAGATGCCGGTGCGCAGCTCGGAGTGGACCAGTGTGAAGCGGGAGGCCTCCTCGGCGAGTTGGGCGGCGTACGCCTCGCGCCCCACCTTGGTGGCCTGGAACGCGCCCCCGCCCGCGACGACGAAACTCCCGGACATGACCGGGTCGCCGGGCTGTTTGACGACCGGGTCGGCCTCACCGGTGAGCAGCGACTCGTCGATCTCCAGGCCGTCCGCCTCGACGCACACCCCGTCGACGACGGCCTTGTCGCCGGGCCCGATCTCGATCAGGTCGTCGAGCACGATCTCCGACGTACTGACCTCGATGGCCTCGCCGTCCCGCCGTACCGTCGGCTTCGCCTCGCCGATCACGGCCAGGGAGTCGAGGGTCTTCTTCGCCCGCCACTCCTGGATGATGCCGATGCCGGTGTTGGCGATGATCACGTACCCGAACAGGCTGTCCTGGAACGGCGCGACGAACAGCATGACCAGCCAGAGCGCGCCGATGATCGCGTTGAACCGGGTGAAGACGTTCGCGCGGACGATCTCGCCGAGTGACCGGCTGCTGCGCACCGGTACGTCGTTGACCGCCCCCCGCGCCACCCGCTCGGCGACCTCGGCGGCGCTCAGCCCGCCGTTCGCCACGGGGGCGGGCATGGGTACGGGATGCACAGGATCGAGTTCGGCGCCCGCGTCGATGTGCGTCATGCATTCGACGGTACGTGCGGTTTTACGGCTTCACCCGCCGAGTGGACGGAAGTTCCGACCTGGGGAGGAGAGCCGGCCGGGTCGTGTGGTGCCCTGGTAGTACGGGCCTACTCGGCGTCCCGTAGGGCCTCGGCCCGCTTGATGGCCGCGTCGCGGCGGCGGACGTAGTAGATGCCGATCAGTCCGAGCCCCGCGCCGGCCAGGCAGGTCCACACCCACCAGGCGTGTCCGCGGTCGTCGAACCAGCCGTAGAAGGGGAGCTGGACGAGGAAGAGGACGAACCAGAGGATCGTGCCGCCGATGATCGTCGGCACGATGGGGCCCTCCAGGGGCTCCGGTGCTTCGTGCTGAGGGGTCCACTTCGCCATGGGCACAGCTTACGAGGCGATCGGAAGGTGCCTGGAGGCGCGCAGGTGGAGCAGGGGTCTACGCGCGGAGATAGCTAACTCCGGGTTTATATGTTCATACTGAAACGGTTTCCGTCTGTCCACTTCTGCTCGTAGGAACATCCAATGTCCACCTCGGCCACCGCCAAGGCTCCCGCGCCCGAACAGCCGGGCGGCACGCCCGCGTACGGCGCCCTCGACCGCTACTTCAAGATCTCCGAGCGGAGCAGCAGCTTCGCCCGCGAGATCCGCGGCGGTTTCGCCACCTTCTTCGCGATGGCCTACATCATCGTGCTGAACCCGATCATCCTGGGCAGCGCGAAGGACATGTACGGGCACCAGCTCGACAACGGCCAGCTCGTCACCGCCACCTGTGTCACCGCGGCCTTCACCACGCTCCTCATGGGCGTCATCGGCAATGTGCCGATCGCGCTGGCCGCCGGTCTCGGCGTGAACTCGGTCGTCGCCCTCCAGCTGGCGCCCCGGATGTCGTGGCCGGACGCCATGGGCATGGTGGTCCTGGCGGGCTTCATCGTGATGCTGCTGGTGGCGACCGGTCTGCGCGAGCGCGTGATGAACGCGGTGCCCTTCGGTCTGCGCAAGGCGATCAGCATCGGTATCGGCCTGTTCATCATGCTGATCGGGCTCGTCGACTCCGGCTTCGTCTCCCGCATCCCGGACGCCGCCCACACCACCGTCCCGCTCCAGCTCGGCATCGACGGTCACCTCAATGGCTGGCCGGTCCTGGTCTTCATCCTGGGTGCCCTGCTGACCCTCGCGCTGATCGTCCGCAAGGTGTCGGGCGCGATCCTCATCTCGATCGTCGCCATGACCGTCCTGGCGATGATCATCGACGCGGTCGCCACGATCCCGTCCTGGGGCCTGACGACGCCGAAGTGGCCCGGCAACCCGGTCGCCAGCCCCGACTTCGGGCTGATCGGTGACGTCAGCCTGTTCGGCGGCTTCGACAAGGTCGGTGTGCTGACCGGCATCCTCTTCGTCTTCACCGTGCTGCTGTCGTGCTTCTTCGACGCGATGGGCACGATCATGGGCGTCAGCGACGAGGCCAAGCTGACCGACGCCCAGGGCCAGATGCCCGGCATCAACAAGGTCCTCTTCGTCGACGGCCTCGCCGTCGCGGCCGGCGGCGCGAGCTCCTCGTCCGCCACCACCGCCTTCGTCGAGTCGACGGCCGGCGTCGGTGAGGGCGCCCGCACCGGCTTCGCCAACCTCGTCACCGGCGGTCTCTTCACGGTGGCGCTGTTCCTCACGCCGGTCGCCACGATGGTCCCGTCCCAGGCGGCCACCCCGGCGCTGCTCGCGGTCGGCTTCATGATCCTGGCCAACTCGGTCAAGGAGATCGACTGGGCCGACTGGACGATCGCGATCCCGGCCTTCATCACGATGGTGATGATGCCGTTCACCTACTCCATCACCAACGGCATCGGCATGGGCTTCATCACCTTCGTGGTGCTGCGCCTGGCGGCGGGGCGGGCCAAGGAGATCCCGGTCGCGATGTACGTCGTCTCCGCCGTGTTCGCCTTCTACTACCTGATGCCGGCCCTGGGGCTGACCTGATCGACCGGCCTCATGTGAGGCCGTAGAACTTCTCCGTCTCCTCGACGGCGGTCTGGAACCGCTCGTCGAAGTCGTCCCGAATGAGCGTCCGGATCACATAGTCCTGGACGCTCATTCCCCTTTTGGCCGCATGGTCCCGGAGCCGGTCGAGCAGCTCCCCGTCTATCCGCAGGCTGAGCACGCTGGTCCCCATGAACACGAGGGTCGCGGGCCGATCCGGGCACCGTTCACTTTCCGCTGCCGTCTCACTCGTACGGGTGAAGCTCCGGTTTCAGTGGTCAGGCTCACGGGAATCCTCGCGCGCGCCAGCTTGTTTAGCGAGAGTAATGAGTTACGCTAAAGAGATGCCGGACCTTACCCATGGCGACGACGTTGCCGCCGTGAACTCCCTACGCTCCGCCGTGATGCGACTGTCGCGCCGACTCAAGCACCAGCGGGTCGACGAGTCGCTGAGCCCCACCGAGATGTCGGTCCTGGGCACCCTCTCTCTCTGCGGCAAGGCCACCCCCGGTGAGCTCGCCCGCAAGGAGCACGTACAGCCGCCGTCGATGACCCGCATCGTGGCGCTGCTGGAGGCCAAGGGACTCGTCCGGCTGGAGCCGCACCCCGAGGACCGCCGCCAGAAGGTCGTCACGAAGACGGAGCAGGCGGAGGCGATGCTCGCCGAGAGCCGCGCCAAGCGCAACGCCTTCCTGGCGACCCTGGTCGACGGACTCGACGAGGACGAGTGGGCGAAACTGCGCGCCGCCGCCCCCGTGCTGGAGAAGCTCGCACACCTGTAAGACGCCATGAGGAGGCGAACCCTTTGAGTTCGGGACCCGGAGCAGACTCCGCCCCCGCACCGTCCACCCCGACCCCCTTCGAGGACCCTGGCAAGTCCTCGATGTTCAGCTCACTCAGGAACCGCAACTACCGCCTCTTCTTCCTGGGGCAGGTCGTCTCCAACACCGGCACCTGGATGCAGCGCATCGCCCAGGACTGGCTCGTCCTCAGCCTCACCGGCTCGGCGACCGCCGTCGGTGTCACGACGGCACTCCAGTTCCTGCCGATGCTCCTCTTCGGCCTCTACGGCGGCGTCCTCGTCGACCGGCTCCCCAAGCGGCCCACCCTCCTGGTCACCCAGTCCGCGATGGCCCTCACCGGCCTGGCGCTCGCCTTCCTGACCCTGACCGGCCACGTCGAGGTCTGGCACGTCTACCTGGCCGCCTTCGCCGTCGGCCTCGCCACGGTCGTCGACAACCCGGCCCGGCAGACCTTCGTCTCCGAGATGGTCGGCCCCGACCAGCTCCAGAACGCCGTCAGCCTCAACTCCGCGAACTTCCAGTCGGCCCGCCTGATCGGCCCCGCCGTCGCGGGCCTGATGATCACGGGCGTCGGCACGGGCTGGGCGTTCCTGGCGAACGGCCTGAGCTTCATCGCCCCGATCACCGGCCTGCTCCTGATGCGCGCCCGCGAGCTGTACGCCGTGCAGCGCGCCCCGCGCGGCAAGGGTCAGCTGCGGGAAGGGTTGCGGTACGTCGCCGGACGCCCGGATCTGATCTGGACGATCGTGCTGGTGGGCTTTGTCTCGACCTTCGGCTTCAACTTCCCCGTGTACCTGTCGGCCTTCGCCGACGACGTCTTCCACGCGGGCGCCGGCTCCTACAGCCTCTTCAACACCGTCATGGCGGTCGGCTCCCTCGCGGGCGCCCTGCTCGCCGCCCGCCGCGGCACCGCCCGGATGCGGGTGCTGGTGGTCGGCGCGGTGGCCTTCGGCGCGCTGGAGATGGTGGCGTCGCTCGCCCCGTCCCTGTGGCTGTTCGCCCTGCTGATGATGCCGATCGGCATGTTCGGCATGACGGTCAACGTCACCGCCAACAGCAGCGTCCAGCTGAGCACCGACCCGGCCATGCGCGGCCGGGTGATGTCCCTCTACATGATGGTGTTCATGGGCGGCGCCCCGCTCGGCGCACCCATCGCCGGCTGGATCACCGACGCGTACGGCGTCCGGGCGGGCCTCGCGGTCGGCGGCGCGATCGCCGCGGGCGCGGCGGCCGTCATCGGCCTGGTCCTCGCCAGGGTCGGCAACCTGCGGCTGTCGGTCGGCTGGAACCGCGGCCACCCGCATGTCCGCTTCGTGCCGCGGCAGGCGCAGGAGCAGCTGGCGCCGGCGGCGTAGATGTCGTACCGGCCCGGGGGGTGTCAGACCCTCCGGGCCAGCAGCTGCCCGGGCCACTCCTGCTCCCCGACCGTGAAGGCCTCGACGCGGCGGAAGCCGTTGTTCTCGTAGTAGCGGACGAGCTTGCCGTCGTCGCCCGCGTAGCAGTCCACGCGGAGCAGCGAGACGCCCGCCCGCCGGGTCTCCTCGGCCGCGTGTTCGATGAGGGCGCTGCCCACCCCCTGGCCCTTGAAGCGGCGCTCCGAGGCCAGCCAGTGGATGTACCGCTCGGGCTCGCCGGGCGCGGGGAGATGGGCCAGATAGGCGCCGGGCGCGTCGGTGAGGCTGAGGGTGGCGGCCGGTACGCCGTCGACCTCGGCGATGTAGGTGATGCCGTCGTCCATGTACCGGGTGACGGACTCGACCGTCTTCGGGCTCTCCGACAGTGGCTTCGACCCCCACTGCCCGGTACGCCCCTGTGCCACCAGCCACTCCACACAGCTGTCCAGCATGCCGAGTATCGCCGGGATGTCGTCGTGGTCGCCGTTCCTGATGGTGATCGCCATGACGGCAGCGTAGATCTTTGCCAAGGTGACGGACATGAGACTTTTCGCCGCGGTGCTGCCGCCGGAGGACGTGGCCGAGGAACTGGCCGCCGAGCTGGATGCGTTGAAGCGGCTGCCGGGGGCAGATGCGCTGCGCTGGACCGGCCGGCCCGGCTGGCACTTCACGCTGGCGTTCTACGGCGAGGTCGAGGACGAGGTCGTCGTGCCGGAACTGTCGGCTCGGCTGGAGCGGGCGGCGGGGCGTACGAGTCCCTTTGAGCTGGCCCTGCATCGAGGCGGGCAGTTCGGGCGGGGCCGGGCTCTGTGGATCGGGGCGGACGGGGACATGGCCGCCCTGCGGCTGCTGGCCGAGCGGGCGGAGGCGGCGGGGCGCAAGGCGGGCGTCGACATGGGGGAGCACCGGCGGTACAAGGCGCATCTGACCGTGGCGCGGAGTCGGTCGGAGGTGGATGTGCGGCCGTACGTGGGAGCCCTGGACGGTTTTACGGGGCGGGCGTGGACCGTGGGTGAGCTGGCGCTCGTGCGCAGCACGCTGCCGAAGGGTGGGGTGCCGGGGGAGCAGCCTCGGTATGAGGTGGTCGGGCGGTGGGGGTTCGGAGGGGCCGGTTAGGCTCGGGGACGTGGACCCGAAGACCCGGAACCGGATCATGGCCGTTGTGCTGGTGCTGATGTTTGGCGTTGTCGCGTTGGCGGCGGCGTTGGGGAAGTAGCGCCGGGGAACTGCGGCCGGTTGGTCGGCTGCGGGCCGGCTGTGGCTGGTCGCGCAGTTCCCCGCGCCCCTTCAAGGCGTTGGCCCTACCCGTGCTACCAGGCGAAGGCCTCCGGGGACGGTCCGGGACCCGGGAAGATCTCGTCGAGGCCGGTCAGGAGTTCCTCGCTCAGGTCCAGCTCTGAAGCCCGGATCGCCGATTCGAGCTGCTCCGCCGTGCGCGGGCCGACGATCGGGCCCGTGACGCCGGGGCGGGTCAGGAGCCAGGCCAGGGCCGCCTCGCCGGGTTCCAGGCCGTGCTTGTCGAGGAGATCCTCGTACGACTGGATCTTCGCGCGTACGGCCGGATCGGTGAGCGCCTCCGCCGTACGGCCGGAGGTGCGGCGACCGCCCGACACCTCCTTCTTGATGACCCCGCCCAGCATGCCGCCGTGCAGCGGCGACCAGGGGATCACGCCGAGGCCGTACTCCTGGGCGGCCGGGATGACCTCCATCTCGGCGCGGCGCTCGAAGAGGTTGTAGAGGCACTGTTCGCTGACGAGGCCGATGGTGCCGCCGCGGCGGGCGGCGATCTCGTTGGCCTGGGCGATCTTGTAGCCGGGGAAGTTCGAGGAACCGGCGTACAGGACCTTGCCCTGCTGGACCAGGACGTCGATCGCCTGCCAGATCTCCTCGAAGGGGGTGGCGCGGTCGATGTGGTGGAACTGGTAGACGTCGATGTGGTCGGTCTGGAGGCGCTTGAGCGACGCGTCGACGGCTCGCCGGATGTTCACGGCGGAGAGCTTGTCGTGGTTGGGCCAGGCCTCGCCGTCGGCGCCCATGTTGCCGTAGACCTTGGTGGCGAGGACGACCTTGTCGCGATGGGCGGGGTTCTTCGCGAACCAGGTGCCGATGATCTCCTCGGTACGGCCCTTGTTCTCGCCCCAGCCGTAGACGTTGGCCGTGTCGAAGAAGTTGATGCCCGCGTCCAGCGCCGCGTCCATGATCGCGTGGCTGTCGGCTTCGTCCGTCTGCGGGCCGAAGTTCATGGTGCCGAGGACGAGCCGGCTGACCTTGAGTCCCGTGCGTCCGAGCTGCGTGTACTTCATGGGTTCTTAGCCAACGGCGTGGAGTGCGCTCTAGGCAAGCGACTTCAGGAAGGCGAACCAGGCGGTGGGGGTGAGGTGGAGGGGGGTGGTTTCGGGGGTTTTGGAGTCGCGGATGTGGATGGTGGTGGGGGTGGGGGCGACCTCCAGGCATTCACCCTCGCCGTCGCTGTAGCTGCTCTTGCTCCAGTGGAGGTCCGTGCTCATAGCTCCCGTGCCACCTTCTCGATCAGCGTTGCGGACTCCTCGGGGCTGAGGGCCTGCGCTCGCAGAATGCCATATTTGCCGAACAGGTCTCCTACGTCGGGCTGTTCACTCACGAAGTAGCCGCCTCGGTGGCCTTCGACGTAGGCGAGCTGCTGGCGATCGGCGGTCTCCAGCAGGCTCATGCGGCCGGCCAGACCGGCGTGGGTCTCGCGGCTGTGCGGCATCACCTGGATCTCGACGTGGCGGAGTTCGGCGATGGCGAGAACGTGGTGCAGCTGCTCCTTGAGAGTGGCTGCGCCGCCCAACGGGCGGGTCAGGACGGCCTCTTCGAGCACGTAGCTGATCGTGGGGGCGGGCTTGCGGGCGAAGAGCTCCTGCCGCTTGAGGCGGGCGACGACCCGTTTGGCGATCTCCTCCTCGTCCAGGGTCGGGCAGCGGTTGGAGGTGAACACTGCGCGCGCGTATGCCTCGGTCTGGATCGAACCCGGGATCAAGTGGGTCTGGTACACGTGCAGCGCGGCGGCCTTCTTCTCCTCCGCCAAGTAGTCCTCGGTCCACGGGCGGAGCCCGCCCTTCCCGAACTCCTTCTCCGCCAGCACCGCCAGTGCACCTTGTGCACCGAGCACTTGGTCGGCGGTCTCCACCAACTGCCCCTTGGGCGACCGCTCCCCGCGCTCCACCATCGCCACCTGTGACTTGGAGTACCCGACGTGCTTGCCGAGGGCTTCCTGGGTCATCGCCGCCCGTTCGCGGAAGAACCTCAACAGGGCCCCGAACGTCTCCGACCCGCGATCACCCGAGTGCACAACCGCCTCCCCAAGTGCACAGCCCTGCACCACCCTTGCGTACCCCTGGTCACAGTATGTGAGCGCCCGCAACGATTTGCGGCATGAACGAGAGAATCGACGCCCCCTGGATCCCGCTCTGGATCCCCGACGCCGGTCACGCCCTGCGCCTCGCCGGCGTGCACTTCGATGCCGTACGGATGAGGGAACCCCTGGCCGAGCGCGTCGCCTCCGAGCTGCTGCGCTGTACCGACTTCGATGCCGGACCGATCGTCACCGAGTCCACGGGCGACCGGAACATGTACTTCCTGTTGCCCCCGCAAACCGGTGGAGCCTACGCATGGCCGCCGGGCGTGAGGGTGCTGACGCGCAGTCACGGAGGCATGGCCTATGTGGGGGTGCCCGCGCTCACCGGGATCACCTGGCCGCTGGGGTGGCGGTCGGTGCCGTCGGCCGGGGTGTCGTTCGTGGACGGGGAGTTGCTGTGGGAGGTGGGGTGCCGGCTCAGTCCCGGGGGAAGTCGTCGGTTTTGAGGATGAGGTCGATGACGGTGCCGGTCAGATCGATCTCGCCGCCGAAGTCGACTCTCGTCTCCGTGGTGTAGGCGCCGTCCTTGGGATGGGTGTAGACGTGGCACCGGCCCTGGTAGGGGTCGGCGATGAGGTAGAGGGGGACCTCGGCTACCGCGTAGGCGGTCTTCTTGGGGTCGTAGTCGTTGGCGGCCGTGCCCTTGGAGATGACCTCGGCGACGAACGTGACGTCCTGGTACTTCCAGCGGCCTTCGCCGTCCTCCTGCGCCGAGTCCTTGAGCATGGCGACGTCCGGGCAGAAACCGTTCTCGTGGCCCGGGAAGTCGATGCGGACGTCGGTCAGTACCATGACCTCCCTTCCGAACCTGTCCTCAAGGGCCCACAGAATCCGGCGAATGATCTGCCAATGCGTGTTCCGCTGCGGCGTCATGTGAACGTTGCCCCCGACGATCTCGACCCTGAATCCTTCGGGGACGGGCATCCGCTCCAGCCGCTCGAACCACTCGTCCAAGCGCTCGGTGTTGGCGTCGGCGTCGGCCATCTCGATCCTGTCGGTCTCTACGACGGTCATCGTGGCGCTCCTCCCCGGTGCCCCCGGTCGAGTGCAGCCGCGCAGTACAACGATACGCACGGTAGTCGGGGTGCGCCGGTATCCAGTCAGTCCGTTCCGGCCTCGTACCTCTGTCCCCACCCCCACGCCTGGTACATCGCCTCCGCGAACGCCCCCGCGATCTTGTGCTCACCGTCGGCGTTCGGATGCGTGCCGTCGTACGTGTCGACCCGGAAGTCGTACGACTCCGGCGGCGACGCCAGCAGCAGCGGCGAGCGCGGCTCGTCGAGGTCGGCGACCGTCTTTGCCAGCAGCTCGTTGAAGAGGGCGACCTGGGCCCCGAAGTCGGCGTCCTCCTCGACACGGACGTTCGTGAGGACCGGGAGGACGACCATCCGGACGCGCGGGTTCGCTTCCCGTGCCGCCGCGATGAAGGCGCGGGCGTTCTCCGCCGTCTGCTCGGCGTTCGTATAGAAGCCCAGGTCGATCAGGCCGAGCGAGACAAGCAGCACCCCCGCCCGGCACGAGCGCACCGCCTCGCCGATCAGCGGGGCCATGTGCAGCCAGCCCTCGCCCCACCCGGCCAGGTGAGCGAAGGGGAAGTCCGGGTCGGCGTACTCGTACGACGTCGGCGCGTCCGTCGCCTTGTCGTGCAGGGTCTCGCGCGGGCCGACCACGGCGAACGGACCGCCGTACGTGTCGCGCAGGTGCTGCCACATCCGGTAACGCCATGTGTGTTCGCCTGCGCTTCCGATCGTCATGGAATCGCCGACGGGCATGAACCTGAGCATCCGCTCATGATGAACGATCACGGAGACCGGTGGGGTGTGAGAGTCGCCACCCAGCCACCGGCCTCTCCCCGTCCCGGGATGGCAAGCTTGACCGCATGCGTGCGCTACTGGGTGTCGTCGGAGCCTCTGCCCTGCTCGTCCTCACGGGCGCGGTCCCCGCCGTCGCCGCCGACGGGGACGGCAAGGGGGACCAGGGCTTCACCATCTCGGACCCCCGCATCACCGAGTCCAGCGGTCTCGCCGCCTCCCATCAGCACCCCGGCATCTACTGGACGCACAACGACCAGGACACCGGCAGCTACCTCTACGCCGTCGACAGCAGCACCGGGAAGACCGTCGCCCGCATCACCCTCGCCGGGGTCGGGCAGCAGCGTGACGTCGAGGCCATCGCCATCGGGCCCGACAACCAGATCTATGTGGGGGACATCGGCGACAATGATGGTGTGAGCTGGCCGTATGTCTGGATCTACCAGCTTCCCGAGCCGAAGAAGCTCGTCGACCAGACCATCCGCGCCCAGCAGTACGTCGTGAAGTACACGGACGGTTCGCGGGACGCCGAGTCGATGATCGTCCACCCCAAGACCGGGCGCGTCTACATCATCGACAAGCAGGAGGACGGCGGGCACCTGTATGAAGGGCCGGCCAAGCTCTCCACCTCCGGCACCAACGTCTTCAAGCCCGTCAAGCCCGTCGACCTCTGGGCCACCGATGCCGCCTTCTCGCCTGACGGTCAACACCTCGCCGTACGCGGGTACTTCGGCGGCATCTGGTACGACTGGAACGGCGGCGACCTGAAGAAGGAGGGGCGGCTGAGCGTGCCCCTCGGGCAGGGCGAGTCCGTCAGCTACTCCGCCGACGGCACCAAGCTCATGCTCGGCAGCGAGGGCGAGGGGAGTGAAGTGGTGGCGCAGGACGCGCCGGGGGGCGGCGGCGGATCGTCCGGTTCGTCTTCCGGGGGCGGGAGTTCGGCCCAGGGCGGCAGCGGGGACGACGGTGGCGGCAACGGCACCGTCAAGGTCGGCGCCCTCGCCGTCGCGGCCCTCGTCGCCGTCGTCTTCGGGTTCCGGAGGCTGCTGCGGCCCCGGAAGTGACCCCGGTGGGCGGAGCTGAGCCGGTGACGCCCGTGCTGTGAGATGTCTTGACGTGTCCATGTGATCTGACTTCCATGGAGGGAGCGGGTGATGGGAGCGCTCCCATCACGTTCCGGGCCCGCGCTCCCTAGAGAAGGCAGCGACATGTTCCGCACCTTGCGAAGAGCGTTGTGCGCGGCGGCGCTTCTGATACCGCTCCTGGCCGGCGTCAGCCCCTCGGCGCAGGCGGCCGACACCGCCGCCGGTGCCGGCTACTGGCACACCAGCGGGCGCCAGATCCTGGACGCGAACGGCCAGGCGGTCCGGGTCGCCGGGATCAACTGGTTCGGCTTCGAGACCAGCAACCACGTCGTCCACGGCCTCTGGTCCCGCGACTACAAGTCCATGATCGACCAGATGAAATCGCTGGGCTACAACACCCTCCGTATCCCGTTCAGCGACGACATCTTCAAGTCCGGGACCGTCCCCAACAGCATCGACTTCAGCAGCGGCAAGAACGCCGACCTCCAGGGGCTCAATTCCCTGGGCGTGCTGGACAAGATCGTGGCGTACGCCGGACAGGACGGCCTCAAGGTCATCCTCGACCGGCACCGCCCGGACTCGGCCGGCCAGTCGGCGCTCTGGTACACCGCCGCGGTCCCCGAGTCGACGTGGATCGCCAACCTGAAGGCCCTGGCGACCCGTTACCTCGGCCAGAACACGGTCGTCGGCATCGACCTGCACAACGAGCCGCACGACCCGGCCTGCTGGGGCTGCGGCGACACGGCGACGGACTGGCGGCTGGCCGCCCAGCGGGCCGGCAACGCGGTCCTCTCCGTCAACCCCGACCTGCTGATCTTCGTCGAGGGCGTGCAGACCTTCAACGGCGTCTCCGGCTGGTGGGGCGGCAATCTGATGGGCGTCGCCCAGTACCCGGTGAACCTGAGCGTCGCCAACCGGGTCGTCTACTCCGCGCACGACTACGCCACGTCAGTCGCCCAGCAGAGCTGGTTCAGCGACCCGTCCTTCCCGGCGAACATGCCGGGTATCTGGGACAAGTACTGGGGCTACATCTTCAAGCAGAACATCGCGCCCGTGTGGGTGGGCGAGTTCGGCACGACGCTCCAGTCGACCGTCGACCAGAAGTGGCTGGCGGCCCTCGTGGACTATCTGCGGCCGACGTCGACGTACGGCTCGGACTCCTTCCACTGGACCTTCTGGTCCTGGAACCCCAACTCCGGTGACACGGGCGGGATTCTGAAGGACGACTGGCAGTCGGTCGACACCGTGAAGGACGGGTATCTGGCGAGCGTCAAGGCGCCGGGCTTCCCGTCGAACGGTGGCGGTCCGGGCGGCCCCGGCGGTCCGGGCGGGCCCGGGGCCGCCTGCTCCGCCGCCTACACCGTCACCAGCGACTGGGGCGGCGGCTTCAACGCCGAGGTGAAGGTGACCAACACCGGGACGACCGCGATCAGTTCATGGAAGGTGACCTGGACCTGGAGCGGGTCGCAGAAGGTCACGAACATGTGGAACGCGTCGTACACGCAGTCCGGGGCGACGGTGACCGCCACCAACGCCGCGCACAACGGGGCGGTGGCCGCGGGCGGTTCGGCGACGCTCGGGTTCGGCGGGGCGCCGGGAGGTGGGAGCGTACCGACGGTGAGCTGCACGGCGACTTGAGCCAGGGGGCGTCCGGCACGCGGCCGGGCGCCCCCTCCTTGTCGTCCGCGCGCCCGGGGCGCCGGATCACAGCTGGTTCAAATTTTCGGTCGGGATGTTCTCCAGCGGCACGCTTTTCCGGAAAGATCCCGCCAGGACCGCCGTCCTTCCGATCTCTGCCCAGCCCCCCATGCTCTGAAGGACCTTCATGAGAAGAAGTACAGCCGTGCTCTGCGGTGCGACCGTCGTCCTCGCCGGCTCGCTCACCGCCGTCCCGGCCCAGGCCGACGCCTCCCCGTCCGCGCGGTCCGCGCAGGCGTCCGGCCTCACCTGGAAGAAGTGCGGCACGGACGACTACCCGACCCTCCAGTGCGCGTCGGTGAAGGTGCCCCTGAACTACGCCAAGCCCGCGGGGCGGAAGATAACCATCGCCCTGTCCCGCGTGCCGCACACCGCGCAGCACTACCAGGGCCCCCTGCTGGTCAACCCCGGCGGCCCCGGCGGCAGCGGCCTGGACCTCGCCGGCTTCGTCGCGTCGGCGCTCCCCAAGCAGGTCGCCAGCCAGTACGACGTCATCGGCTTCGACCCGCGCGGCGTCGGCAAGAGCAAGCCCGCCCTTGACTGCGTGCCGGGCTACTTCAACCCGGTCCGCCCGGACTCCGTGCCCGGCACGGCCGCGATCGAGAAGGCCAACCTCAAGCGCGCCAAGTCCTTCGCCAAGGCCTGCGGCACCAAGTACAAGGACGTGTTGCCGTACATCGACACGATCAGCGCCGTGAAGGACATGGACTCGATCCGCAAGGCGCTCGGCGCGTCGAAGATCAACTACTTCGGCTACTCGTACGGCACCTACCTGGGCCAGGTCTACGGCAAGCTCTTCCCGAACCGGGTGCGCCGCCTGGTGCTGGACTCCATCGTCGACCCCGACGGAGTCTGGTACGACGCCAACATCTCGCAGGACTACGCCTTCGACGCCCGGCACAAGGCGCTCATGGCGTGGATCGCCAAGTACAACTCCACGTACAAGCTCGGCACCGACCCCGCCAAGATCGAGGCCAAGTGGTACGCGATGCGGGCGGACCTCGCCAAGACGCCGGCCGGCGGCAAGGTGGGCGCCTCCGAGCTGGAGGACATCTTCATCCCGGGCGGGTACTACAACGGCTACTGGCCCACGCTGGCCGAGGCGTTCGCGTCCTACGTGAACGACAAGAAGACCACCCCGCTGGTCAAGGCGTACGAGAACATCGCGGCCGTCGACGCCTCCGGCGACAACGGCTACAGCATCTACACCGCCGTGCAGTGCCGTGACGTCTCCTGGCCGCGCGACTGGAAGCAGTGGCAGAAGGACAACTGGAAGGTGTACGACAAGGCCCCGTTCATGGCCTGGAACAACGCCTGGTACAACGCGCCGTGCGCGTTCTGGCCCACGAAGACCCTGAAGCCGGTGAACGTCGCCAACTCCAAGCTCCCGCCGGTGCTCCTCTTCCAGGCGACGGACGACGCGGCCACCCCGTACCAGGGCGGTGTCAACGTCCACCGTCTGCTCAAGCACTCCAGCCTGGTCGTGGAGCAGGGCGGCGGCAACCACGGCATCTCGCTGAGCGGCAACGCCTGCCTCGACAAGTACCTGGTGAAGTACCTCACCGACGGCACGGTGCCGCGCGGCAGCGGTGTGGCCGACGCGGTCTGCAAGAAGACCCCCGACCCCAAGCCGGAGGCCGCGGCCTCGGCGCTGTCCACGGCGACCGCCGGCCGGCCGGCCACGGCGCCGAGCGGGGTTGGTCTGCACGGTCTCCTCGGCTTCCGCGGCTGAGCCGACGAGCGCTGAAGCAGCGCTGAAGCAGGACCGCACAACCAGGGCGCCCGGTGAACACCGGGCGCCCTCACCGTCGTACGGGACCGGGACCCTGCTCCTGCTCCGCGGCCCGGGCGTCGAATGTCTCGCGGGCGGCCCGGATGGTGTCGATGTTGGCCTGCGACCAGTCGGTGATGTGCTGGATCAGGGCGCCCACCTCCCGGCCCAGACCGGTGAGTTGATACTCCACGCGGGGCGGCACCGTCGGGTACACCTCGCGGGAGAGCAGGCCCTCGCGTTCCAGGGAGCGCAGGGTCGCGGTCAGCACTTTCTGGGTCACGCCGTCGAGGCGGCGGCGCAGTTCGGTGAAGCGCATCGGGCGGCCGTCCTCCAGGGCCACCAGCACCAGCATGGTCCACTTGCTCGCGATCACCTCCAGCACGGCGCGGGTCGGGCAGTCGCGCAGGAAGACGTCCACGCCGCCGTGTTCTCTGAGGTCGAAGCCGGTATCCATGAGGAACCTCGATATCAGACAAGTGCCTTCTTCCGCGCGGGGATTGCCGCGGCCGAGGATGAGCCCATGAACCGCGTGAACCGTATGCATGCCATCGTCCAGTCCGCGTTCGGCGGCCCCGAGGTGCTGACGTACACCGACACCGACGTGCCCGAGCCCGGGCCCGGGGAGGTGCTGGTGCGGGTCGGGGGTGCCGGGGTGAATCCCGGGGACACGGTGCTGCGGTCGGGGCGGGTGCCGGAGCTGGTGAGCCTGCCCTGGACGCCGGGCAACGACGTCGCCGGGGTCGTGGCGGGCGTCGGTCCCGGGGTGAGCCGGTTCGGGGTGGGGGACGAGGTGTACGGGCTGCTGCCGCTCTCGCCGCGCGGGGCGTACGCCGAGTACACCGCCGTACCGGCCGCCGTGCTGGCGCCGAAGCCCAAGAACCTGGGCCTGGCGCAGGCGGCCGCCGTGCCGCTGGTCTCGGTGACCGCCTGGACGGCCCTGTCCGTGCTGGCCGGTGTGCGGCCCGGCGACCGGGTGCTGATCCACGCGGCGGCGGGCGGGGTCGGGCATGTCGCGGTGCAGCTGGCCAAGGAACTGGGCGCGTACGTCATCGGTACGGCACGGGAGGCCAAGCACGCGTGGCTGCGGGAGCTCGGCGCCGACGAGGTGATCGACTACACGGCCGTGGACTTCCGGGACGCGGTGGCGCCGGTGGATGTGGTGCTGGACCTGGTCGGGGGCGCGTACGGGGCGCGTTCGCTGGAGGTGCTGCGGCCGGGCGGGCTGCTCGTGGGGGCGGCGATCGACCCGGGGGTCGACGAACAGCGGGCGGCCGAGCGCGGGTTGCGTTATGTGTGGGTGACGGCCGAGCCCTCGGGGGAGCTGCTGTCGGAGATCACCGAGCGGATCGAGGCGGGGCGGCTGCGGGTGACGGTCGAGCGGACCTACCCGCTGGCCGAGGCCGCGGCGGCACACCGGACGATCGAGGAGAAGCGGACAACCGGGAAGCTCGTGCTGGTGCCGTGACCATGAGAAAGGGCGCCCGGTGCGGCACCGGGCGCCCTCATGCTCGTACCCGAGAGGTCAGAGCTTCTCGATCACGTAGTCGATGCACTTCGTCAGCGCCTCGACGTCCGCCGGGTCGATCGCCGGGAACATCGCGACGCGGAGCTGGTTGCGGCCGAGCTTGCGGTAGGGCTCGGTGTCGACGATGCCGTTGGCGCGCAGGACCTTGGCGATCGCGGCCGCGTCGATGTCGTCGGAGAAGTCGATCGTGCCGATGACCTGCGAGCGCTTGGCGGCGTCCGTGACGAACGGGGTCGCGTGCTTGCTCTCCTCCGCCCAGCTGTACAGGCGCGTCGAGGAGTCCTTCGTACGGGCCGTCGACCAGGCCAGGCCGCCCTGGCCGTTGATCCACTCCAGCTGCTGGTTCAGCAGGAAGAGGGTGGCGAGGGCCGGGGTGTTGTACGTCTGGTTCTTGCGGGAGTTGTCGATCGCCGTGGGGAGGCTGAAGAACTCCGGTACGTGACGGCCGGACGCGTGGATGCGCTCGGCGCGCTCGATCGCCGCCGGGGAGAACACGCCGATCCACAGGCCGCCGTCGGAGGCGAAGGACTTCTGCGGGGCGAAGTAGTAGACGTCGGTCTCGGCGATGTCGACCGGGAGGCCGCCGGCGCCGGAGGTGGCGTCCACGAGGACGAGCGCGCCCTCGTCGGCACCGGCCACCCGCTTGATCGGGGCGGCGACACCGGTGGAGGTCTCGTTGTGCGTGAAGGCGTACACGTCGACGCCCGCCTCGGCCTGCGGCTCCGGGTGCGTGCCCGGGTCGGAGGCGATGACGGTCGGCTCGGCCAGCCAGGGAGCGAGCTTGGCCGCCTTGGCGAACTTCGAGCTGAACTCGCCGAAGTTCAGGTGCTGCGACTTGTTCTCGATCAGACCGTGGGTCGCGACGTCCCAGAACGCGGTGGAGCCGCCGTTGCCGAGGATCACCTCGTAGCCCTCGGGGAGGGAGAACAGCTCGGAGATCCCCTCGCGCACCTTGCCGACCAGGTTCTTGACCGGAGCCTGGCGGTGGGAGGTGCCGAGCAGGGAGGTACCGGTCGCGGCGAGGGCGTCCAGCGCCTCGACACGCACCTTGGAGGGGCCCGCGCCGAATCGTCCGTCGGCGGGCTTGATGTCAGCGGGAATCTGGATCTCAGCCACGAGCCGGAGCGTATCGCCTCGGAGAAACCGCACGGAAACGTGTCCGTTCGATGAGACGGCTTCCCCGGCGCTTCCCCGGCGCTTTTCCGGCACGCCTCCGGCTCGTGGACTTGTCGTGGTCTACGACTCCTGCGGTGCCGTCAGCCGTACCGGCAGTTCGAACAGGTCGTTCTGTGTCACCACCGGCTTGTTGCGGAGTTCGGTGGCCGGGACCGCCAGATCGAGGTGCGGGAAGCGGTCGTAGAGGGCCGGGAGGGCCACGCCCGCTTCCAGGCGGGAGAGGGCCGCGCCGGGGCAGACGTGGGGGCCGTGGCCGAAGCTGATGTGGCGGTTGGGGGAGGTGCGGGTGATGTCGAACTCGCCCGCCGTGGGGCCGTGCGCCTGTTCGTCGCGGCCGATCGCGGCGTACGACACGATCAGCGCGTCGCCCGCCGGGAGGACCTTGTCGCCGACCTGGACGTCCTCCGTCGCGAAGCGGATCAGGACGTGGGAGGTGGGAGTGGAGTGGCGAAGCGTTTCCTCGACGACGGAGGACCAGTCGACCTCGCCCGCCAGGACCAGGGCGCGCTGGACCGGGTGGAGTGACAGCTGGACCACCGCGTTGACGATGAGGGAGATCGTCGTCTCGTGGCCCGCCGCGACCATCAGCTGGAGCGTGGAGACGATCTCCTCGTCGGTGAGGTGGTCGCCGTTCTCGGAGGCCTGGATGAGGGCCGAGGTGAGGTCGTCGCCGGGCTCGGCGCGCTTGGCGGCCACCGTCTCCGCCATGATGCCCGCCAGCTCCATCAGCGTGGCGATGACCTCCTCCGGCGGCGTCTGCGTCGAGAAGAACTTCTCGAACAGCTCCTTCAGCCGGGGCAGCTTCTCCTCGGCCAGGCCCATGAGGTCGGCGATGACGTACATGGGGAGCGGGTAGGCGAAGGCCGCCTTGAGGTCGACGGTGTCGCCCTCCAGATCGTCGAGCAGCTTCTCGGTCAGCGCCGTGATCCGCTCCCGCATCTCCTCCACCCGGCGCGGCGTCAGCGCCTGCGCGACCAGCGTGCGCATCCGGCGGTGGTCGGCGCCGTCGACGGTCAGCATGGAGCGGCCCGGGTTGGCCAGGCCGATCAGCGGCCAGTCCGCGGGGATCTCCCCGCGCTGCCAGGCGCCCCACACGTTGATGTCCTTCACCAGCCGCGGGTCGGTCAGCAGCGCCTTCGCCTCGGCATGATGCGTGACCGCCCACACGGGCACCCCGCCGGGCAGCTCCACGGCGGCCAGCGGACCGGCCGCCCGCAGCCGCGCACTCTCGCCGTCCAGGTCGGTGACGAACGGGTCGAGGGCTATGCGCGTCTGTTCCAGGTCAGTGGTCATAGGGGTCTCCGGTCTCCAAGAGGACGTAGGTGGCTGAGCGGCGCGGATCGGGGGCCCGGGTCTCAGAGCACGGGTACCGGTGTGAAGCGGACCGGCAGTGCGGTCAGCCCGCGCAGCCACGGTGAGGGGCGGCGCGTCAGGGAGTCGGCGGGGACCGCGAGGTCGATGTCGGGCAGGCGGTCCAGGACGACCTCGATGCCGGTCCGTGCGATGACCTCGGCGACCTCCTGCGCGGGGAACGGGCACCGGTGCTCGCCGTGTCCGAAGGAGAAGTGGGCGCTGTTGCCGCCGGTGAGCGTGGAGCCGTCGGTGCGGACCTGCGGATCGGAGTTGGCGCCCTGGAGGCCGAGCAGCAGCAGGTCGCCGGCGCGGACCCGGCGCCCGCCGAGCTGGGTGTCCCGTGACGCCCAGCGGCCGGCCACGTTCTGGGTCGGCGTGTCCTCCCACAGGACCTCGTTCATGGCGTCGGCGACGCTGTTGCGGCCGCCGAACAGGGAGGCCGCGAACCGTTCGTCGGTCAGCATCAGCCGCAGCGAGTTGCCGATCCAGTCGGCGGTCGGCTGGTGGCCCGCCGCCATCATCACCATCAGGTCCTGGGCGATCTCCTCGTCCGTGAACCCGCCGCGGTGCGCGAGCATCCGCGAGACCACGTCGTCGGCCGGTTCGGCGCGCCGGTCGGCGAGGAGCTGGAACATGGAGGAGGCCAGGTGCGTCTGGCCCGCGATGGCCCGCTCCCGCCCGTCGATCATGTCGTTCAGGGCCGTGACCAGGCCCGGACCCTGCTCGTCGGAGAAGCCGTACAGCCGGGCCAGGACCCGTACCGGCAGCAGCATCGCGTAGTTGCCGACGATGTCCGTCTCGCCCTCGGCGCACACCGCGTCGATCAGCTCGTCGGCGAACTTCTCGGCGTAGGACCGCAGTTCGGAGGGGCTCACCGCCTCCAGCGCCTCGCTGATCATCGCCGCCCGCTCGCGGTGCCGTTCGCCGACCGTGTAGAGGATCGACGGCTGCTTGCGGCCGATCATCGGCAGCAGCGGCCAGTCGTCGGGGATGCGGTCCCACTGGTTCCACAGCTCGGAGTCCCGGCTGAACAGCACCGGATCGCCGGTGACCTGGTGCAGCTCGCGGTAGCCGAGCACCAGCCACGCCGGGATGTCGCCGTCGAGCACGACCGGGGTGACGGCACCGTGGTCGCGCCGCATCTCCCGGTACAGCCGCGCCGGTTCGGTCTGGAACCTGGGGCCGCTGAGGGGTACGGGGGCGGTCACCGCGTCAACTCCTGTTCCCGTAGGGATGCTTGGGGGGCGTACGTGTTCCGGACGTGCTCCACCAGGGTGATCAGGACCTGCTTGCCCGAGGCCCGGGAGCGGGCGTCGCAGTCGACCAGCGGGACCTGCGGATCGAGGTCGAGGGCGTCGCGGATCCGGCTCGGGGCGTAGGTGGGGCCGCCGAAGTCGTTGCAGGCCACGATGAACGGCGTGCCGTGGTGTTCGAGCCGGTCGATGGCGTACCAGCTGTCGTCGATACGGCGGGTGTCGACGAGGACGACCGCGCCGAGCGTCCCGGAGAACAGCCGGTCCCACAGGAACCAGAACCGCTCCTGGCCGGGGGCGCCGAAGAGGTACAGCACATTGCGGGCGTCGAGCGTGATGCGGCCGAAGTCGAAGGCGACGGTGGTCGCCGTCTTGCCCCGGACCTCGCTGATGTCGTCGATGTGCTCGCCGGCCTGGGTCATCGTCTCCTCGGTGTTGAGGGGACGTATCTCGCTGACCGAGCGGACGAGGGTGGTCTTGCCGACGCCGAAACCGCCGACGACGACGATCTTGAGGCCGTTGTCGGCGGTGGCACCCAGAGGGGTGCGGGCGGCCGCCTCGACGGCTGCCTCAGAGGTTGCGGAGTCCAACGAGCACCTGTTCCAGGACGTCGGGGTCGGGGACGGCGGCCTTGCGGGGATGGCGGGCGCTGACACGGCCCGCCGCGAGCAGGTCGCCGAGCAGGATCTTGGTGATGCTCACCGGCAGCTTCAGCTCGGCCGCCAACTCGACGACCGCGGTCGGCAGTCGGGTCAGCCGCAGGATCGCCGCGTGCTCCGACTGCATGCCGGTCGTCGGATCGCACTCGGCGACCACGAGCGTCACCAGGTCGAAGGGGCTGTCCGGAGTGGCGTGCGCGCGGCCACCGGTGAGGGTGTACAGACGGTCGGGTGAGTCGTCCCTGCCGGGGCGGCTCATGAGGTCCGGGGCTGCGCGGTCAGATGGGCGCCGAGCTGTTCGACGAGCTCGCTCATGTTGTGCCCGACGAGACCGGCGTCCGCGTCATCGGTGGTGACGACGGCCAGATGAGCGCCCTCGCCGGCCTCCACGATGAAGAGGACACCGCCGTAGAACTCGGTCATCGCCGACCGTACGCCTCCGGTTCCGTCCCCGAACTCCACGGAGGCGCCCTGCGACAGGGCCTGGATGCCGGCGGCGATCGCGGCGAGCTGGTCGGCCTGGTCGACGGTGAGCTCCGGCGTCCGGCACAACTTCAGTCCGTCCCGAGAGAGGACGAGCGCGTGCCGCGCGCCCGGGGTGCGCTCCAGCAGGCCCTCGATGAGCCAGGTGAGCTTCTCGTCGGCGGTGGTCGTGCCGGTCATGACGTGGGGTCGCCTTCCGGGGTGGGGTGGGTGTGGGCCGGGGTGGACGGTTCGGGGGTCTCCGCGGGTGCCGGAGTGGCGGGGTCGCTCTGGTCGGTGAGGGTGCCGCGGACGGCTTGCCGGAAGCTGCTGAAGCGGATGGCTCGGGCGGGGGAGAGGGCGGCCGACTCGGCGGGCCTGGCGTGTCCGGTGGATCCCGTGGCGCCGGAGGTACCCGGGACACCGGAGGTGCGGGCGGAGCCGCCGGACCCGGCCGCTTCGGCGGCACGCGCGCGTACCCGTTCCCGCTGCTCCCGCTCGGCCTCGGCGAGGGCACGGCCCCTGCGGCGCTTGGGCAGTCCGTCGGCGAGCCCTTCGGAGCGGTCCTCGGAGCGGCCCGCGGGCAGGTCGTCGGGGAGGGCGGCGGCGCTGTGGCCGGGGGACTCGTGGGTGGGGAACGGGTCGGGGGCCGGGGTGGACGGCGCGTGCGGGGCCGGGTCCGCCTCCGTGCTCGGGTCGGGCGCGGCCGACGCGCTGTCGGCCCGTACCGCCGTACCCGCCCCAGCACCCTCGACCGCCCCCGCGCGCCCCACCTGCGGAAGCGTCGACACTCCCTGCGGCGGGGCCGCGACCTGCTCCGGTACGAGGATGTCCTGCGGCACCAGGACCAGCACGCCCGTGCCGCCGCGGGCCGAGGGGCGGAAGGAGACCGTGAGGCCGTACTTGCGGGACAGGCGGCCCACGACCGCGAGGCCGAGGCGGGTGCCGGTGAGGCCGCCGAGTTCGGCGTCGTCGCCCGACACCGCCCGTTCGGCGCGCCGGAGTTGGATGTCGCCCATGACGAGGCCGCTGTCCTCGACGGAGACGATGACCCCGGCCGGGACCTCCTCGACGTACACATGGACCTCGGCGGTCGGCGGCGAGAAGTTCGCGGCGTTGTCGAGGAGTTCGGCGAGCGCGTGCATCACGCCTTCGGCGGCGTGCCCGGCGACGGCGGCCTCGCAGGCGGAGTGCACCCGCACCCGCCGGTAGCCGCTGATGCGGCCCATCGCGCCGCGCAGGATCGACTCCATGGCGATGGGCCGGGCCCAACGGCGGCCGGAGCGGGCGCCGGTGAGGACGGCGACGGAGTCGGCGAGGCGGCCCGCCTGGGCGGTGCGGTGGTCGAGGTGGAGGAGGTCGGCGAGGACGTCCTCGTCGTCGTGCCGTTCCTCCATGGCGCGCAGGTCGGCGAGCATGCCGGTGGCCAGGGCCTGCATGCGGCTCGCCGCGTTGGCGGTGGCCGACAGGGCGGTGGACCGCTCCTGCTCGGCGCGGCGGGCGCGCTCGGTCAGCCGGGCGTTCGCGGTGGTGAGGCGGGCCCGCTCCTCCTCCAGCTCGGCGGTGAGGCGGGCGCGTTCCCGGGTGAGCTCGGCGGCGTGCCGGGCCCGCTCGTGGGTCAGCTCCTGGGTCAGCTGGACGCGCTCCTGGTCGAACTCCGTGCTCTGCCGGGCCCGGTCCTGGAGCAGCCGCCCGGCGTCGAGGGTGACGGCTTCGAGGCGGCGGCGGGTGATCCGGGCGTTCTGCGTGGCGTGGACGGCCACGGCGACGGCCGCGGTCAGCAGCAGCGCGCCCGCACCGGCACCGAGGGCGAGCGGGACGCGTACCGACTCCGGCGCCCGGGCCACCGCGCCGGCGACCGCGAGCGCGGCGAGCACGGCGGTGAGCAGCGGGGCGGGCAGGAGGGCGCGGGCGGTGGGTCGTTCGCCGGGCAGGTTTGGGGCGGTCATGAGTCGGGTCCTCGGTAGGGGGCCGCTGTGCATTCCTGGGCGCGAAGCGACGCCTGTCGCTCAATAAGCGGTCACTATATGGGAGTTGGTGATCAAACTGGGCAGGTTCTGGAGGCGTTCACAGATTCCTGCGGCGCGCGGCGGCTTCGTCACCGTCGGTGTTTCGTCACTGTCAGTGGTCGGATGCATGCTGGAGCCATGACGGATCTGGAGTCGGCGTTGCGGGCGGCCGTCCGGGGTGAGGTCGGGTTCGACGTCACGTCCCGGGCGCTGATGACCATGGACGCGTCCAACTACCGGCGGGTCCCGCTGGGGGTGGTGGCGCCGAGAGACGCCGACGACGTGGCGGCGGTCCTCGCGGTGTGCCGGGAGCGCGGCGTGCCCGTGGTGCCGCGCGGCGGCGGGACGTCGATCGCCGGTCAGGCCACCGGCACCGGCGTGGTGCTCGACTTCACCCGCCACATGAACCGCCTGGTCTCCCTCGACCCGGAGTCCCGTACGGCCGTCGTCCAGCCCGGCCTGGTCCTGGACCGCCTCCAGGACGCCGCCGCCCCGCACGGCCTGCGGTTCGGCCCCGACCCCTCCACCCACAGCCGCTGCACGCTCGGCGGGATGATCGGCAACAACTCCTGCGGCTCGCACTCGGTGGCCTGGGGCACCACCGCGGACAGCGTCCGGGAACTCGACGTGATCACCGCGCGCGGGCAGCGGCTGCGGCTCGGGCAGGACTGGGCCGGTGCCCCGGACGGCCTGCGCGACCTGGTGGCGGGCGACCTCGCCCGGCTGCGCACCGGCTTCCCGGAGCTGCCCCGCCGCATCTCCGGGTACGCGCTGGACGCGCTGCTGCCGGAGAACGGCGCCGACGTCGCCCGCGCCTTCTGCGGCAGCGAGGGCACCCTCGGCGTGCTCACTGAAGCGGTCGTACGCCTTGTGACGGCGCCCCGCGCGCGTGCGCTGGCCGTGCTGGGGTATGCGGACGAGGGCGCGGCCGCCGAGGCCGCCGCAGGGCTGCTGCTCCACCACCCCCTGACCGTGGAGGGCATGGCGGCCGATCTGGTGCCCTCGGCGGCCGCCCTCCCGCGCGGCGGGGCCTGGCTGTTCGTGGAGACGGGCGGCGACACCGAGGCCGAGGCACGCGCGCGTGCGGAGACGGTCGTGCGGGCGGCGGACGTCGTGGACGCGCTGGTGGTGACCGACCCGGCCGGACAGCGGGCGCTGTGGCGCATCAGGGAGGACGCGTCCGGCACCGCGACCCGGATGCCGGACGGCGCCGAGGCCTGGCCCGGCTGGGAGGACTGCGCGGTACCGCCGCCCCGACTGGGCGCGTACCTACGGGACTTCAGGCGCCTCCTCACCGACCACGGGCTGCGCGGGACGCCGTACGGCCATTTCGGCGACGGCTGCATCCACGTCCGCATCGACTTCGACCTGCTGACCGAGAAGGGCGTCGCCGGTTTCCGCCGCTTTTCCGAGGAACTCGCCGACCTGGTCGTGGCCCACGGCGGCTCGCTGTCCGGGGAGCACGGCGACGGGCAGGCGCGGGCCGAGCTGCTGCCGCGGATGTACGGCGCGGAGCTGGTGTCCCTCTTCGAGCGCGCCAAGGCCGTCTGGGACCCGGACGACCTCCTCAACCCCGGCATGCTGGTCCGCCCGGCCCCGCTGGACACCAACCTCCGTTTCTCGGCCCTCCCCCGCGAACCGGTCGACGTGGCCTTCGGCTACCCCGGCGACGGCGGCGACTTCTCGGCCGCGGTCCGCCGCTGCGTGGGCGTCGCGAAGTGCCGTACGACGTCCGCGGGCGCGGGGGTCATGTGCCCGTCGTTCCGGGCGACCGGCGAGGAGGCGCACTCCACGCGCGGGCGCGCCCGGCTGCTGCACGAGATGCTCGCGGGCGAGGTGGTGACCGACGGCTGGCGCTCGGCGGAGGTGCGGGAGGCGCTGGACCTGTGCCTGTCCTGCAAGGGCTGCCGGTCGGACTGCCCGGTCGAGGTGGACATGGCCACGTACAAGGCGGAGTTCCTGCACCACCACTACGCCGGGCGACGCAGGCCGGCCGCCCACTACGCGATGGGGTGGCTGCCGCTGTGGCTGCGGGCGGTGGCGCGTACGCGCACGGCGGGGGTGGTCAACGCGCTGGCCGCGGTAGGGCCGTTGGCGTGGGTGGCGAAACGGCTGGGCGGGATCGCGCCGGAACGACGGCTTCCGCGGGTGGCGGGGGAGACGTTCACGCGGTGGTGGGGGAGGCGGCGTCAGGAGCGTAAACCGGTGAGGGCCTCAGTGGTGCTGTGGCCGGACACCTTCACCGAGCATCTGTCGCCCGAGGTGGGCCGTGCGGCGGTCCGGGTCCTGGAAGCGGCGGGCCTCTCCCTGGTCCTCCCGCCCACCCTGCGCACCCCTTCACCCACCTTCGCCCCGCTCACGGCCCGTCGCGGCCGGGTCTGCTGCGGGCTGACGTACGTCTCGACGGGCCAGCTCGACCGCGCCCGTACGGTCATGCGCCGCACCCTCGACCTGATGGCACCGGTGCTGGAGACGGACCTCCCGGTCGTCGTCCTGGAACCGAGCTGCGCGGCGGCCCTCCGCACGGACCTGCCGGAACTCCTCCACGACGACCCGCGCGCGGCCGCACTCTCGTCCCGCGTCCTCACCTTCGCGGAGGCACTGCACCGCCTGGCCCCCGACTGGACGCCCCCGCCCGTGAACCGCCCGGCGGTCGGCCAGACCCACTGCCATCAGCACGCGGTCCTGGGCGACACCGCCGACCGCCGCCTGCGTGAAGCGGCGGGCCTGGAGGGCGAGTTGAGCGGCGGCTGCTGCGGCCTCGCGGGCAACTTCGGCTTCGAGGCGGGGCACTTCGAGGTGTCGCGGGCCTGCGCGGAGGAGCAGCTGCTGCCGGCCGTCCAGGGCGCGAGCGACGGGACGGTGGTCCTGGCGGACGGCTACTCCTGCCGGACGCAGTTGGAACAGCTGGCGGGGGTGCGGGGGAGACATCTGGCGGAGGTGCTGGAAGAGGGCTTGGAGGAGTAGGAGCCGAGGGCTGCCTGACGTGCCCCTAGGCCGGCACCGCCGTCTCCCACTCCTCCCGCAGCACTCCGAACAACACGCGGTCGTACCGCTCGCCCCCCACCAGCACCGCACCCCGGCGTCGGCCCTCCTCGCGGAAGCCCGCCTTGGTGAAGGCGCGGACGGCGCGGGTGTTGCCGCTCCAGGTGTCGAGTTCGACGCGGTGCAGGGGGAAGCCGCCGAACAGGTGCCCCACCAGCAGCCGCAGCGCGTCCGAACCGTGGCCGTGGCCCCAGCGGGCCCGCTCGCCGATGGTGACGCCGACCGTGACGACCCCGGCGTACGGATCGAGGTCGCGGTAGTCGGCCATGCCGATCACCGCGCCGTCGGCCAGGTCCTCGACGGTCAGGACGGCCGATTCCCGCGGGATCAGCCGCAGCATCGTCTCGAAGGCGAGCCCGACGGCCTCGGCAGTGACGGGCCCGAACATCGGGTCGCCGCCGGTGGCCCAGTGCACCACCTCCGGGTCGTTGCGCCACCGCAGATGATGCTCCGCGTCCTCCGCCCGCAAGGCGCGCAGCCTCACCAACCTGCCTTCGATCATGCTGGAACCCTAGATCGCCGGCGTGTCCACCAGATGCCCACCCCTGTGAAGGAGCCCGTGCATGCCCCTCCGCGTCCGCCCCATCCCCCGCCCCGAGCACCTCGCCTTCATCGCCGCCCGCCCGTCCGCCAGCCACACGCAGATCCCCGCGTGGGGTGAGGTGAAGCCGGACTGGCGGGCGGAGAGCCTCGGGTGGTTCGACGAGGAGGGGCGGCTGGTGGGGGCGGGGCTGGTGCTGTACCGGCCGGTGCCGAAGCTGAAGAAGTACCTCGCGTATCTGCCCGAGGGGCCGCTCATCGACTGGTACGACGCCGAGCTCGCGGAGCGCTGGCTGAAGCCGATGCTCGGCCATCTCAAGCAACAGGGGGCGTTCTCGGTGAAGATGGGTCCGCCCGTCGTCGTGCGCCGCTGGAGCGCCGACGCCGTGAAGGCCGCGATCGCCGACCCGGCCGCCCGGCGGCTGCGGGACGCCGAGGCGACCTCGTACGAACCCCGTGCCTTCGACGTCGCCGAGCGGCTGCGGCGGGCGGGCTGGCAGCAGACGGAACCGGGCGGCGAGGACGGCTTCGCCGCCGGACAGCCCCGGTACGTGTTCCAGGTGCCGTTCGCCGGGCGTTCGTTGGACGAGATCCACCGCGGCCTCAACCAGCAGTGGCGGCGCAACATCAAGAAGGCGGAGAAGGCCGGCGTCGAGGTCGTCCGCGGCGGCCTTGAGGATCTCCCGGCGTTCTACGCCCTCTACACCGAGACCGCCGAACGCGACCGCTTCATCCCCCGCCCGCTCGCCTACTTCCAGCGCATGTGGACCGTACTCAACGCCGAACACCCCGACCGCATGCGCCTGTATTTCGCCCGCCACGACGGCGATGTCCTCGCCGCGGCCACGATGCTCACGGTCGGTGAGCACGTCTGGTACTCGTACGGCGCCTCCACCGCCCACAAGCGCGAGGTCCAGCCGAACAACGCGATGCAGTGGCGGATGATGGCCGACGCCCACGAGCTGGGTGCCGCCGTCTACGACCTGCGCGGCATCACCGACACCCTGGAGGACTCCAACCACCTCCTCGGCCTGCTCCGCTTCAAGGTCGGCACGGGCGGTCAGGCCATCGAGTACCTGGGGGAGTGGGACTTCCCGATCAACCGGCTGCTGCACAAGGCGCTGGACCTGTACATGGCGCGACGTTAGAGAGGCTCGCTCCGGACAGTGGCAAAAGGGGTTCACGTTCCTGACGGAGTCCATTACTCTGGACTTGATAGTACATCGAGATGAACGTCCCGCGTGCCGAACCCCTGGAAGGCCCCGTGAGCACCCCCAGCACCGCCGCCGCCTCGCCTTCGGCGACCCCGGCCGCCCAGACCTCTCTCGCCGTGCCGCCGGCAGGCGCCGCCCACCGCCGACGCTCCCTCGGCTCCATCGGCCTGGTGCTGTCCGCGGGCATCTCCGTGCAGTTCGGCGGGGCCCTCGCGGCGAGCCTGATGCCGCGCGCCGGGGCGCTCGGCGTGGTGACGCTGCGGCTGGTGGCGGCGGCGATCGTGCTGCTGGTGGTGTGCCGGCCGCGGGTGCGCGGACACAGCCGCGCCGACTGGGCCACGGTGATCGTCTTCGGCCTCACCATGGCCGGGATGAACGGCCTGTTCTACCAGTCCATCGCCCGCATCCCGCTCGGTCCGGCGGTCGCCCTGGAGGTCCTCGGCCCCCTCGCCCTGTCGGTCCTCGCCTCCCGCCGCGCGATCAACCTCGTGTGGGCCGGGCTGGCCCTCGCCGGTGTCGTGCTGCTCAGTGGCGGCGGCTTCGGCAGCCTCGACGTCGTGGGCGTCCTCTTCGCCCTCGGCGCGGGCGCCATGTGGGCGGCGTACATCGTCTTCAGTGCCCGCACCGGCCGCCGCTTCCCGCAGGCCGACGGGCTCGCCCTCGCCATGGCGGTCGCGGCGGTGGTGTTCCTGCCGCTCGGCATCGTCGAGTCCGGCACCAAGCTCCTCGACCCCACGACCGTCGCCCTGGGCTCGGCGGTGGCCGTCCTCTCCTCGGTCCTGCCCTACACCCTGGAACTCATCGCCCTGCGCCGCCTGCCCGCCTCCACCTTCGCCATCCTCATGAGCCTGGAACCGGCCATCGCCGCGACGGCCGGCTTCCTGGTCCTCAGCCAGGCCCTGTCCGCGACGGAGGCGGTCGCCATCGCCCTGGTCATCGCGGCGAGCATGGGGGTGGTGCTGACGCAGGTGGGGCGGGGGAAGGCCGGGGCGTCCGAAGGGCACTGAAACCCTGGTCGGCCCGACGGGCGCCGAACCCCGGTCACCCCGAGGCCGCCGTATCCCCCGGCAGCTCCGGCGAGCGCACCATCCGCAGGAACGCCTTCACCCCCGCGATGATCTCCTGGTTGTCGGTGAGGCGGTTCACCGTGGACTCGAACTCCCGGCCCAGCGCCGCGATCCTGCGATCGGCCTCCTCCGCCCGTTCGTACGCGCTCATCGCCAGCGCGTCCACGGTCCGGCGCAGCTCGGCGAGGGCCCGGTACTGTTCCTCCGCCTTCTCCTCCAGCACCCGCGTCCCGGTCTCGGCGCGGTCGAGGCGGGCGTTCAGCTCGACCACGTCGTCCCGGGGATACGTGACGTCCTTGAGCAGCGCCCCGAGCCGCCGCCGGAGCTGGCCGAACCAGGCGCCGGCCGGGCGGAAGAACGTACTCAGCAGGAAGAACGCGGCGAACCAGTACCCCGTGAACACGCCAGTCGCCCAGGTGGCCGCGACGACGACCGCCGCCGTCACCACATGCCCCGCGACCGCCGTCCGCAGCATCGCGCGGGCGATGCGCCGGGCCTCGGCGTCCCGGGCCGGGGAGATGTCCAGGCCCTTCTCCCGGCTCACCGCGATCTCCGCGAGCACGGCATGCGCCCGGAAGTAGAGGTTCCACGGCACGGTCAGCAGAAGCAGCAGCCACAGCAGGCTCAGCACTCCCGCCCCGGCCCCGAACACCACATCCGCCGGAGCCCCCGCCAGATACGCCACGATGAGCGCCACCCCGGCCGCGACCACGGCCCCGACCCCCGCCAGAAACCTGCCCATGCCCCACCTTCCAGGTCGGATGCCCGCTCTTGTCCATCGTTCCCGCGCGGCCCGGCGGCGGCATGAGTAGTCGTACTCACTCGGCGGGACCGAACCCAACGGGACCGAGCCCAACGCGACGGAAAAAAGAATGCAAGCACGCTTGCTTGTTTATGGGGCTGCTGCCATCCTCACTGCCATGGCAGATCCCACGCCCGTCATCGACGACCTGTGCGCGGAGAGCGAGGCACTCGACCTGCTCGTGGCCGGGTTGAGCAAGGAGCAGTGGTCGGCGCCGACCCCCGCCCCCGGCTGGACCGTCGCCCACCAGATCGCCCACCTCGCCTGGACCGACCACTCCTCCCTGCTCGCCGTGACCGATCAGAAAGCCTTCTCCCGTGAGGTCGAGAAGGCCCTGGCCGCGCCCGGGGACTTCGTGGACAACGGTGCCGAGGAGGGCGCGGCGAAGCCTCCGGAGCGGCTGCTCGCGTACTGGCGGGCGGGCCGCGAGGACCTGGCCGACGCACTGCGGGCCGCCCCCGACGGCGCCCGTTTCCCCTGGTACGGCCCTCCGATGTCCGCCGCCTCCATGGCCACCGCCCGCCTCATGGAGACCTGGGCGCACGCCGGTGACGTGGCGGACGCGCTGGGCGTCACCCGTACCCCCACCGACCGCCTGCGGCACATCGCCCGACTCGGCGTCCGCACCCGCGACTTCGCCTTCGGCGTGCACGGACTGACCCCGCCGTTCGAGGAGTTCCGGATCGAACTCACCGCACCCTCGGGTGAGTTGTGGACCTACGGCCCCGAGAACGCCACCGACCGCGTCACCGGCCCCGCCCTCGACTTCTGCCTCCTGGTCACCCAGCGTGCCCACCGCAGCGACCTCGCCCTGACCGCCGAGGGCGAGGACGCCGACCGCTGGCTGGACATCGCCCAGGCGTTCGCGGGCCCGCCGGGCGGCGGGCGCCCGCCGAAGGGGGCGGCCGGGTGAACACGCTGCGCATCGGCAACGCCTCCGGTTTCTACGGCGACCGCTTCGACGCCTTCCGCGAGATGCTCACCGGCGGTGAACTCGACGTCCTCACCGGCGACTACCTCGCCGAGCTGACCATGCTCATCCTGGGCCGCGACCGGCTGAAGGACCCCGGCGCCGGGTACGCCCGCACGTTCCTGCGGCAGTTGGAGGAATGCCTCGGCATCGCCCAGGAGCGGGGCGTACGGATCGTCGCCAACGCCGGTGGCCTCAACCCGGCCGGACTCGCCGCCCGCGTACGGGAGTTGGCCGACCGGCTCGGCATCGCCGTCCGCGTCGCCCACGTCGAGGGCGACGACCTGACCGCTGACCATCCCGGCAGTCTCGCCGCCCACGCCTACCTCGGCGGCTTCGGTGTCGCGGAGTGCCTGCGCGCGGGCGCCGACGTGGTCGTCACCGGGCGGGTGACGGACGCGGCCCTGGTCACCGGACCCGCCGCGGCCCACTTCGGCTGGCAGCCGACGGACTTCGACCGGCTCGCGGGCGCGGTCGTCGCCGGGCACGTCCTGGAGTGCGGCACTCAGGCGACGGGCGGCAACTACGCGTTCTTCCAGCAGGGCGATGTCCGCCGCCCCGGCTTCCCCCTCGCCGAACTCCACGAGGACGGCACCGCCGTCATCACCAAACACCCCGGCACCGGCGGCTTCGTCGACGTCGGCACGGTCACCGCGCAGCTGCTGTACGAGACCCAGGGCGCCCGGTACGCCGGACCCGACGTCACCGCCCGCCTCGACACCGTCCGCCTCACCCAGGACGGCCCCGACCGCGTCCGGATCTCCGGCGTCCGCGGCGAGGCCCCGCCCCCCACCCTCAAGGTCGGCCTGAACAAGCTCGGCGGCTTCCGCAACGAGGTCGTCTTCGTCCTCACCGGCCTCGACATCGAGGCGAAGGCGGCGCTGGTGCGGGCGCAGATGGAGCCGGTCCTCGGGAAAATAGCCGACGTGCGCTGGGAGTTGGCCCGCACCGATCGCGCGGACGCCGACACCGAGGAGACCGCCAGTGCCCTGCTGCGACTCGTCGTACGCGACCCCGACCAGGACGCGGTGGGACGGACGCTGAGCGGCGCCGCCATCGAACTCGCCCTCGCCAGCTACCCCGGCTTCCATGTGCTCGCCCCACCCGGGAAGGGCGCGCCTTATGGGGTCTTCGAGGACGTGTACGTCCCCCATGGCGCCGTCGACCATGTGGCCGTCCTCCACGACGGCCGCCGTATCCCTGTGGCGCCGGCCCGCGACACCCTCGTACTCGCGGATCCCGCGGAACCTGAGATGCCCGCACCCCTTTCGCAGGGCCCCACTCGACGCGCCCCGCTCGGTCTCGTCGCGGGCGCCCGCAGTGGGGACAAGGGTGGCAACGCCAACGTGGGGGTGTGGGCCCGAACCGACGAGGCGTGGCGGTGGCTCGCGCACACGCTCACCGTCGACCGCTTCCGTGAACTCCTTCCGGAGACAGCCGACTTGAAGGTCACCCGGCATCAACTCCCCAATCTCCGCGCCCTCAACTTCGTCGTCGAGGGCATCCTCGGCGCCGGTGTCGCCGCCCAGCACCGCTTCGACCCGCAGGCCAAGGCGCTCGGCGAATGGCTGCGCTCCCGCCACTTGGACATCCCGGAGGTCCTGCTGTGACGGTCATCAACTCCGCCCTGGACACGGCGGGTTCCGACTACCGGGCGAACCGCGAGACCATGCTCGCGAAGCTGGACGAGCTGACCGCCGAGCACGCCAAGGCGCTGGCCGGGGGCGGTCCGAAGTATGTGGAGCGACACCGCAAGCGCGGCAAGCTGCTCGCCCGCGAACGCATCGAACTGCTCCTCGACCCGGACACGCCTTTCCTGGAACTGTCCCCGCTGGCCGCGTGGGGCAGCGAGTACCCCGTCGGTGGTTCGCTCGTCACCGGTGTCGGGGTCGTCGAGGGCGTGGAGTGCCTGATCACCGCCAACGACCCGACCGTGCGCGGTGGAGCCAGCAACCCGTGGTCGCTGAAGAAGGCCCTGCGCGCCAACGACATCGCCCTCGCCAACCGGCTCCCCTGCATCAGCCTGGTGGAGTCCGGGGGCGCCGACCTGCCGTCCCAGAAGGAGATCTTCATCCCCGGGGGCGCCATCTTCCGGGATCTGACGCGGCTGTCCGCCGCCGGAATCCCCACGGTCGCGGTCGTCTTCGGCAACTCCACGGCGGGCGGGGCCTACGTCCCCGGCATGTCCGACCACGTGATCATGGTCAAGGAGCGCGCCAAGGTGTTCCTCGGCGGTCCGCCCCTCGTCAAGATGGCCACCGGTGAGGAGAGCGACGACGAGTCCCTGGGCGGCGCGGAGATGCACGCGCGCGTGTCGGGCCTCGCGGACTACTTCGCCGTCGACGAGCCGGACGCCCTGCGGCAGGCGCGCCGCGTGGTCGCCCGCCTCAACCACCGCAAGGCGTACGGCGATCCGCCCCTCGCCGAGCCCCCCAAGTACGCGGCCGACGAACTCCTCGGCATCGTCCCCGGCGACCTCAAGACCCCCTTCGACCCGCGCGAGGTCATCGCCCGGATCGTCGACGCCTCCGACTTCGACGAGTTCAAACCGCTGTACGGCACGAGCCTGACGACCGGATGGGCGGCCCTGCACGGCTATCCGATCGGCATCCTGGCCAACGCCCAAGGGGTGCTCTTCTCCGCGGAGTCCCAGAAGGCCGCCCAGTTCATCCAGCTCGCGAACCAGCGCGACATCCCCCTGCTCTTCCTCCACAACACCACCGGCTACATGGTCGGCAAGGAGTACGAGCAGGGCGGCATCATCAAGCACGGCGCGATGATGATCAACGCGGTGAGCAACAGCCGCGTGCCCCATCTGTCCGTGCTCATGGGCGCCTCCTACGGCGCCGGGCACTACGGCATGTGCGGCCGCGCCTACGACCCGCGCTTCCTGTTCGCCTGGCCCAGCGCCAAGTCCGCCGTCATGGGCCCGCAGCAGCTGGCGGGCGTCCTGTCGATCGTCGCCCGGCAGTCGGCGGCCGCGAAGGGGCAGCCGTACGACGACGAGGCCGACGCGGCCCTGCGGGCCATGGTCGAGCAGCAGATCGAGTCCGAGTCGCTGCCGATGTTCCTCTCCGGCCGCCTCTACGACGACGGCGTCATCGACCCACGCGACACCCGCACGGTCCTCGGCCTGTGCCTGTCGGCCATCCACACGGCGCCGTACGAGGGTGCGCGCGGCGGCTTCGGCGTCTTCCGGATGTGAGGGATCACTTGATAGGGACTGTGCTCGTCGCCAACCGGGGCGAGATCGCCTGCCGCATCTTCCGCACCTGCGGTGAGCTGGGAATCCGAACCGTCGCCGTGCACTCGGACCCGGACGCGAACGCCCGCCACGCGCGCGTGGCCGACACGGCGGTACGACTCCCCGGGGCGACCCCCGCCGAGACGTATCTGCGCGGCGACCTGATCGTGAAGGCCGCCGTCGCCGCCGGAGCGGACGCCGTGCACCCCGGCTACGGCTTCCTCTCCGAGAACGCCGACTTCGCCCGCGCCGTCCTGGACGCGGGGCTGGTGTGGATCGGCCCGCCGCCCGAGGCGATCGAGGCGATGGCGTCCAAGACGCGCGCGAAGGAGCTGATGGGGCTCCGGCCGCTGGGGGAGGTGAGCGCGTCCGACCTGCCGGTGCTCGTGAAGGCGGCCGCGGGCGGCGGGGGGCGCGGGATGAGGATCGTGCGCCGTCTTGAGGAGCTGAGCGCCGCACTGGAGGGCGCGCGCGCCGAAGCCGCGAGCGCCTTCGGGGACGGGGAGGTGTTCGTCGAGCCGTACATCGAGAACGGCCGCCATGTCGAGGTCCAGATCCTCGCCGACACCCACGGCACGGTCTGGGCGCTCGGCACGCGCGACTGCTCCCTCCAGCGCCGCCACCAGAAGGTCATCGAGGAGGCGCCGGCGCCCGGGCTCTCCGAGGGGCTCGAAGAGGAGCTGCGCACGCTGGCCGTGCGCGCCGCGCGCGCCGTCTCCTACGTCGGCGCGGGCACCGTCGAGTTCCTCGTCGCCGACGACAAGGCGCACTTCCTGGAGATGAACACCCGCCTCCAGGTGGAGCACCCGGTGACGGAGGCGGTGTTCGACGTGGACCTGGTCGCCCTCCAGATCGCCGTCGCAGAAGGACAGCCCCTGCCCGGGACACCTCCACGCGCGCGCGGCCACGCCGTCGAGGCCCGCCTCTACGCCGAGGACCCCTCCCAGGACTGGGCCCCCCAGACCGGCACCCTGCACCGCCTCACGGTCCCCGGCGTCCGCCTGGACACCGGCTACGAGGACGGCGACGAGATCGGCGTCCACTACGACCCGATGCTCGCCAAGGCCGTCGCCCACGCCCCCACGCGCGCGGAGGCCATCCGCAAACTGGCCGGCGCGCTGGAACGGGCCCAGCTCCACGGCCCGACGACCAACAGAACCCTCCTGGTCAACTCCCTGCGCCACGAGGAGTTCACGACGGCGGCCATGAACACGGCGTTCTACGACCGCCACCTCACATCGCTGACCTCAACGCCCCCCGACCCGCACGCCCCGCTGGCCGCCGCCCTGGCCGACGCCCACGGCCGCTCCCGCTTCGGCGGAGGCTGGCGCAACATGCCCTCGCAGCCACAGGTGAAGCGGTACGAGAGGGCGGGCGAGGAGATCGAGGTCCGGTACCGCTGGGGGAGGGACGGCCTGGAGGCGGACGGGGTGCGCGTGGTGCACGCCGACGCGCGTCTCGTCGTACTCGAAGTGGACGGCGTGCGGCGCCGGTACGAGGTGTCGAGGTACGGCGACGAGGTGTACGCCGGCGCGACCGCGCTGAGGGCCCTGCCCCGCTTCCCCGACCCGAAGGCACAGCTGGCCCCGGGTTCCCTGCTGGCCCCGATGCCGGGAACGGTGGTCAGGATCGCCGAGGGCCTGGAGGTCGGGGCAAAGGTCGAGGCCGGTGAACCGATCGTCTGGCTCGAAGCGATGAAGATGCAACACCGCATTTCAGCCCCGGTCGCGGGGACGCTCAGCGTTTTGCATGCCGTGGTCGGCGGCCAGGTCGCCGTCGGTGCCCTGCTTGCCGTCGTAGAGGAGGACCAGTGAGCCCCACCCTGGAGTCAGAGGAACACACCGCCCTGCGCGCCGCCGTCGCCCAGCTGGGCAAACGCCACGGCCGCGCCTTCGACCGAGAAGCCCTCTGGTCCGAGGCCGCCAAACTCGGCTACCTCGGCGTCAACCTTCCGGAGGAACACGGCGGGGGAGGCGGTGGCATCTCCGAACTCTCCCTCGTCCTCGAAGAGCTCGGCGCCGCAGGCTGCCCCCTGCTGATGATGGTGGTCTCCCCGGCCATCTGCGGCACCGTCATCGCCCGCTTCGGCACCGAAACCCAGAAGCGGGAATGGCTCCCGGCCCTGGCCGACGGCACCCGCACCATGGCCTTCGGCATCACCGAACCCGACGCCGGCTCCAACTCCCACCGCATCACCACCACGGCCCGCCGCGATCCGGACACCGGAGACTGGCTCCTCACCGGCCGCAAGGTGTTCATCTCCGGCGTCGACATCGCCGACGCCACCCTCATCGTCGGCCGCACCGAGGACTCGCGTACCGGCCGCCTCAAGCCCTGCCTCTTCATCGTCCCGAGGGACGCGGAAGGCTTCCACCGCCGGCAGATCGACATGGAACTCCAGGCAGCCGAGAAGCAGTTCGAGCTGACGCTCGACGACGTACGGCTCCCCGCGGACGCGCTCGTCGGCGACGAGGACGCCGGTCTCCTCCAGCTCTTCGCCGGCCTCAACCCCGAACGCATCATGACGGCCGCGTTCGCGATCGGCATGGGCCGCTACGCGCTCGCACAGGCCATCACCTACGCCCGCGACCGCACCGTGTGGAACACCCCCATCGGCGCCCACCAGGCCATCGCCCACCCCCTCGCCCAGGCCCACATCGACCTGGAACTGGCCCGCCTGATGATGCAGAAGGCCGCCCACCTCTACGACGCCGGGGACGACGCCGGCGCGGGCGAGGCGGCGAACATGGCGAAGTACGCGGCCGGGGAGGCCTGCGTGAAGGCGGTGGACCAGGCCGTGCACACCCTCGGGGGCAACGGCCTCACGCGCGAGTTCGGGCTCGCCTCGTTGATAACCGCCGCGCGCGTGGCTCGTATTGCTCCGGTGAGCCGGGAGATGATTCTCAACTACGTCTCCCACCAGACCCTGGGCCTGCCCAAGTCGTACTGAGAGCCTGATCCGGCACAGCGTTGTGCGAGGAGGAACCATGTTCCGCAGCGAGTACGCAGACGTCCCCCCCGTCGAACTCCCCATCCACGAGGCCGTACTGGGCCACGCCGCCGAGTTCGGTGACGTACCCGCCCTGATCGACGGCACCGACGGCACCACCCTCACGTACGCCCAACTGGACGCCTTCCACCGGCGGGTGGCCGCCGGGCTCGCCGAGGCGGGCCTGCGCAAGGGGGACGTGCTCGCCCTGCACAGCCCCAACACGATCGCCTTCCCGACCGCGTTCTACGCGGCCACGCGCGCGGGCGCCTCCGTCACCACCGTGCACCCGCTCGCCACGGCGGAGGAGTTCGCCAAGCAGCTCACCGACTCGGCGGCCCGCTGGATCGTCACCGTCTCCCCCCTCCTCGGCACGGCCCGCAGGGCGGCCGAACTCTCCGGCGGCGTGGAGGAGATCTTCGTCTGCGACAGCGCCCCCGGACACCGCTCCCTCCTCGACATGCTGGGCACCACGGCCCCCGAGCCACAGGTCGCCATCGACCCGGTCGAGGACGTGGCGGCGCTGCCGTACTCCTCCGGCACCACCGGCGTCCCCAAGGGCGTGATGCTCACGCACTCCCAGATCGCCACCAACCTCGCCCAGCTGGAACCACTGATGCCGGCGAAACCCGGCGACCGCATCCTCGCCGTCCTGCCCTTCTTCCACATCTACGGCCTGACCGCCCTGATGAACGCGCCGCTCCGGCAGGGCGCCACCGTCGTCGTCCTGCCCCGCTTCGACTTGGAGACCTACCTCGCGGCCATCCAGAACCACCGCATCACCGACCTGTTCGTGGCCCCGCCGATCGTCCTCGCGCTCGCCAAGCACCCCCTGGTCGCGCAGTACGACCTGTCGTCCCTGCGGCACATCCTCAGCGCCGCCGCGCCCCTCGACGCCCAGCTCGCCGCCGCCTGCTCGGCCCGGCTGAACCTGCCGCCGGTCGGCCAGGCGTACGGCATGACCGAACTGTCGCCCGGCACCCATGTCGTCCCCCTGGACGCCATGCGCGACGCCCCCGCCGGCACCGTCGGCAAGCTCATCGCCGGCACCGAGATGCGCATCGTCTCCCTCGACGACCCCGACAAGGACCTCGGCATCGGCGAGGCCGGCGAGATCCTCATCCGCGGCCCCCAGGTCATGAAGGGCTACCTCGGCCGCCCCGACGCCACCGCCGCGATGATCGACACCGACGGCTGGCTGCACACCGGCGACGTCGGCCATGTCGACGCCGACGGCTGGCTGTTCGTCGTCGACCGGGTCAAGGAACTCATCAAGTACAAGGGCTTCCAGGTCGCCCCGGCCGAACTCGAAGCCCTGCTGCTCACCCACCCCGGCATCGCCGACGCCGCCGTCATCGGCGTCTACAACGACGAGGGCAACGAGGTCCCGCACGCCTACGTCGTCCGCCAGCCCACCGCCACCTCCCTCTCCGAAGGAGAGGTCATGATGCACGTCGCCGAACGCGTCGCCCCCTACAAACGCGTCCGCCAGGTCACCTTCATCGACGACGTCCCGCGCGCCGCCTCCGGCAAGATCCTGCGCCGCCGGTTGAGGGAGCTCGCATGACAGCGCACCTGACCCTGATCGGCCGCACCCGCGCGCGGGGCGTCGAGACGCTCACCCTCGACTCCCCGCACAACCGCAACGCCCTGTCGGCAGCCCTGGTCGGCGAGTTGGCGGACGCGCTGACCGACTGCGCCAAGGACGCCGACGTCCGCGCGGTCGTCCTCACCCACACCGGCAACACCTTCAGCGCCGGCGCCGACCTCAAGGACCCGCCCGACCCGGACGCGCTGGTGGGCCTCCTCCGCCAGATCGTCGCCGTACCGAAACCCGTCCTCGCCCGCGTCACCGGCCACGTCCGCGCGGGCGGCCTCGGCCTGCTCGCCGCCTGCGACATCGGCGCGGCGTCCACCGCGGCGACCTTCGCCTTCACGGAGGTACGGATCGGGGTCGCCCCCGCCGTCATCTCCCTCCCCCTCCTGCCCCGCACCGACCCGCGCGCCCTCGCCCGCTACTACCTCACCGGCGAGCGCTTCGACGCCGCCGAGGCCGCCCGCATCGGCCTGCTGACGGCGACCGGCGACGACGTGGACGCCGTACTCGAACCCGTCCTGGAAGGACTGCGCAAAGCCGCCCCCGAAGCCCTGGCCGAGACGAAACGGCTGCTCACGGTTAGGGTGCTGGAAGCCTTCGACCGGGACGCGGCCGACCTCACCGCGCTCTCGGCCCGCCTGTTCGCCTCCGCGCAGGCCCGCGAGGGCATGACGGCCTTTCTAGAACGACGGGACCCCGCATGGGCGCTGTGAGCACGGTCGGCGACCGAATGGACCGTTCCCCGGGCGAGCGCACGCCCAAGCAGGACCGCAGCCGGGCCACCCGGCAGCGGCTGCTCGAAGCCGCCGTCGCCTGCCTCGCCGAACGCGGCTGGACGGGCTCCACGGTCTCCGTCGTCGCCGAACGCGCGGGCGTCTCCCGAGGCGCCGCCCAGCACCACTTCCCCACCCGCGAGGACCTGTTCACGGCGGCCGTGGAGTACGTCGCCGAGGAACGCTCCGGCGCGATCCGCGCCCTGTTCCCGCAGGGCGCGGCGGGCGACCGCCGGGCGGTCGTGGCCGCCCTGGTCGACCTCTACACCGGCCCGCTCTTCCGCGCCGCCCTCCACCTGTGGGTCGCCGCGTCCAACGAGGAACAACTGCGTCCCCAGGTGACGGAGCTGGAGGCCCGCGTCGGCCGCGAGACCCACCGCATCGCGGTCGACCTGCTGGGCGCGGACGAGTCGAGACCGGGCGTACGGGAGACGGTCCAGGGCCTGCTGGACATGGCCCGCGGCCTGGGCCTGGCCAACCTGCTCACCGACGACCAGGGCCGCCGGGAGAAGGTGGTCGCCCAATGGACGGCGCTGGTGGAGGCGGCCCTCAAGGACTGAGGCTCGGCGAACCTCTCAAGGGCTGAGCCGCTCCACCCGCCAGCTCCCGTCCGCCTCCGCCACGTACCGCAGCCGGTCGTGCAGCCGGTTCTCCCGGCCCTGCCAGAACTCCACCGTCCGCGGAGCCACCCTGAAGCCACCCCAGTGCGGCGGCACCGGCACCTGCTCGCCCTCCGGATAGCGGGCCGCCAACTCGGCGTACGACGCCTCCAGATCGGCCCGCGTCCCGATCACCGAGGACTGCTCACTGGCCCACGCGCCCAGCTGCGAACCATGCGGCCGGGTACGGAAGTACGCGGCAGTCTCGTCCCGCCCCGTACGGCGCGCGACGCCGCTGACGATCACCTGGCGGGCCATCGGATGCCACGGGAACAGCAGCGAGACGTACGGGTTCTCGCCCAGGTCACGCGCCTTGCGGGAGTCGTAGTTGGTGTAGAAGACGAACCCCTGCTCGTCGAACTGCTTCAGCAGCACCGTCCGCGAACTCGGCCGCCCCTCCGCGTCCGCCGTCGACACCACCATCGCGTTCGGTTCGAACAGATGGGCCTCCGTCGCCGCCTGCTTGAACCAGCGCGCGAACTGCTCCACCGGGGTGGCGGCGAGCTCGCTCTCGGAGAGCCCCTCGGCCCGGTACTGCTTGCGCATGGAAGCGGGATCGGGGGCGGAGTCGGGTCCGTGGGAGACGGCGTGTGCGTCGGTCACGTGGTCATCTTGCCGTATCGAACGTCACTCCACGGAAGGTGGCACTGAGTGCCGCGAACCCTGCCCAAGGGTGGCACTCGGGGATATGGTGCAGATGCCACCCCCTGGGGTGACCGCCGACCGAACGGGGCATCACAGGGGTGACCGCCCAGGACCGCGAGCCCCGCACAGCCGTGGATCCGTCGGCGTCATCCGTCGCACACATCATGAGGAGCCGCCTGATGTCCGACTTCGTACCTGGCCTCGAAGGGGTCGTCGCGTTCGAGACGGAGATCGCCGAACCGGACAAGGAGGGCGGCGCCCTCCGCTACCGCGGCGTCGACATCGAGGACCTCGTCGGCCACGTCTCGTTCGGCAACGTCTGGGGCCTGCTCGTCGACGGCGCCTTCCGCCCCGGCCTGCCGCCCGCCGAGCCCTTCCCGATCCCCGTCCACTCCGGCGACATCCGCGTGGACGTCCAGTCGGCCCTGGCCATGCTCGCCCCCGTCTGGGGCCTGAAACCCCTCCTCGACATCGACGAGGCCCAGGCCCGCGACGACCTCGCCCGCGCCGCCGTCATGGCCCTCTCCTACGTCGCCCAGTCCGCCCGCGGCCAGGGCCGCCCCATGGTGCCGCAGAGCGAGATCGACAAGGCCCAGTCCGTCGTCGAACGCTTCATGATCCGCTGGCGCGGCGAACCCGATCCGAAGCACGTCGCGGCGGTCGACGCGTACTGGACCTCCGCCGCCGAGCACGGCATGAACGCGTCCACCTTCACGGCGAGGGTCATCGCCTCGACGGGCGCGGACGTGGCCGCGGCGCTGTCGGGCGCGGTGGGCGCCATGTCCGGCCCGCTGCACGGCGGCGCCCCCTCCCGCGTCCTGCACATGATCGAGGAGATCGAGCGCACGGGCGACGCCGAGGCGTACGTCAAGCAGGCCCTCGACAAGGGCGAGCGCCTGATGGGCTTCGGCCACCGGGTCTACCGGGCCGAGGACCCCCGCGCGCGCGTGCTGCGGCGTACGGCACGCGAACTGGGCGCACCGCGCTTCGAGGTCGCCGAGGCGCTGGAAAAGGCGGCCCTGGCGGAACTCCACGCCCGCCGCCCGGACCGCGTCCTGGCCACGAACGTGGAGTTCTGGGCGGCGATCGTCCTCGACTTCGCGGAGGTTCCGGCGCACATGTTCACGTCGATGTTCACGTGCGCCCGTACGGCGGGATGGTCGGCGCACATCCTGGAGCAGAAGCGGACGGGGCGGCTGGTGCGGCCGTCTGCTCGGTATGTGGGGCCGGGGATGCGTACCCCTCAGGAGATCGAGGGGTACGGGGACATTGGCGCCCACTGAGGTGGATGGTTGAGGAGCGCGGGCGACTGCGGGCCGGTCGGTGGCCGGTCGCGCAGTTCCCCGCGCCCCTGGCGGCGTTGATCAAGCCGGAGTCAGCAAGTCGCCGTGATGCCGCTCCGCCACCAGCGGATGCGCCCGCAGCTTCCCCTTGAGCTCGTTGTAGCCGTACTCGGCGAAGAGCGGGTTGGACGGGTCGTCGGTGATGCCCGGTGCGGCGGAGGCATGCGGGAAGGGCAGCGGCTCCACCCGCGCGTCCAGCCGTGGGTTGTAGAAGAACGGCACGGAGAACCGCTCGGTGGCGCCGGGCGGGGAGACGACCCGGTGGTTGGTGGCCACGAGATACCCGTTCGTGGCCACCTCCAACAGCTCCCCGAGATTCACGACGAAGGCCCCCTCCAACGGCGGCACGTCATGGAAGAGCCCGTCCTCCCGCTGCACCTGAAGCCCACCGACCTGGTCCTGGAGGAGCAGGGTGAGGAACCCGTAGTCCTTGTGCGCGCCGACCCCCTGATCGGCGCCGTCACCGGCGCTCCCCGGGTAGCGCACCAGCTTGAGGTGCGGATGGGCCCGGTCGCCGAAGATCGGGTCGTAGAAGTCGGCGGGCGCCCCGATGGAGGCGAGCAGCTCGTGCAGCAGCCGCTCGGCGACGGAGCTGAGCCGCGCGACCCAGGCGAGCGCGGCGGTACGCAGCTCGGGCAGGGAGTCGGGCCACTGGTTGGGCCCCTCCAGCCACCAGTACGCCGGCTCACCGGCCCCGGGTATCCGCGCGGGCCGCTCGGCCCCGATGTCGAGCTGATCCCGCCAGTCCCGGCTGCCACCGGTGCGCTCGTCACCGGTACGGGTGTATCCGCGGAAGTGCGGCGACCGTACGTTGTCGAGAGCGAGCCGCTCGTCCTCGGGCAGCGCGAAGAACCTCCGCATGGCGGAGAGCAGGGCGCGCGTCTCCTCTTCCGGGGCCCATGCCCGATGAGCTGGAAGAACCCCACGTCATGAGCGGCACTGTGCAGCTGGGCACGGAGCAGCGCACGGGCCTGGGGACCGCGATCGGCGGCCGAGAGATCGATGATCGGGAGCTGCTGGTACGACGGATTCATCGACACGTGGGTCATGGTGCGTCCGCAAAGGGTGAGAGGGAGAAAAGGCGGCAGCGGATGGCTGCGCGGAGGGGCTGGAGGCTCAGATGGAGCGTCGACAGCCCATGCTCGTAACGCGGACGTAGTCCACGTGGCGGCGCCGAACGAGCGAAAGCATGCGGTCAGAGTACTGCGTACCGCAAGAATCGCGGGTGTCGCAGGTCACTCCCGAAAAACCTGCGGGCAAGAAGAAGCCGCGGACAAGCAGACGACCCGCGAGCTCGGGTCCCCCCGCCTGGGCGGGGGAGCCGGCCGGACGTACCGGCGAGCTCACGGGTCGGGTGACTGCTTGGGATTGGGCCGGCTGCACGCTTCTGTCGCGCACTGGTCCGGCACCGCACTGAATGTGGTGACGGGCCGCTAGCCCGCAGCCACCTCTTCCGTCCGGTATGAATACATCTGCCGAACCACCTCCCTTCTGAAGTACCAGCAGCCTAAGAACCTCTCGGCGCTCGATCAACCGCTTTTTCGAGGGAGGAACAGGTCCGCCAGCCGAGGCAGTCGTCGGTGCATCTCGTTCTCGTCGTCGAAGTCGAAGTCCTCGCCCAGGGGGTCGGCGGAGGAATCGGCCGGTGGATGGTCGGCCTCGTATTGCTTCCAGTCGTCCCAGAAGGTGTCTCTGTCGCCGGTGATCTGCTCGTAGGCGTCGGCGGCGCAGTAGTTGGCGTCCTCGTAGAAGAGGGCGCGGAGCTGGAAGTCGGTGGCTGCCGCGATGGCGTCGGGGTGGTCGGCGAGGGCGTCGGGGGAGGCGACCGCGCGCTCGTACCAGTGGCGGCCCTGGGCTATCAGGCCCGCGCGGAAGTCCATGAAGCTGTCGTCGGAGCAGCCGCCGCCGATGAGGTAGGCGGCGGCCCAGACGTCCCAGCGGTAGAGGGCGTCGTGGAGGGTGTCGAAGTGGTCCTGGTACTCCAGGATCTGTTGTTTGGGGCGGGCTGCCAGGAGGGCGGTCAGTGCCTCGTGGAAGGGGACTTCGTCCGTCGTGGCGAAGCGGGCCTTGTTGATGAGGTGCCAGAACTCTTTCGTGTCCACGGGCACGCACTGTGCCAGCCGGGTCTGACAGTCGCCCCGCAGCCGAGCCCTCAGAGGAAGCTCCGGCGGCCCTCCTCGAAGTAGTGCCCCTCCGCCAGGTCCGTGAGCAGGTCGGGCTGTTCAGGCTTCCAGCCCAGGCGTTGTTGGGTCAGGGCGCTGGAGGCGCGCAGGTCGAGGGCGATGAAGTGGGCGAACCAGCCGAAGTGGGCGGCGGCCTCGGCGGCGGCCACCTGGACCACCGGAAGGCCCAGGCCCTGGCCGATCGCGGTCGCGATGGCGTGGAGGGGGACGCCCTCGTCGCCGATCGCGTGGATACGGGTGCCCGGGTCGGCCTTCTCCAGGGCCAGCCGGTAGAGGCGGGCCGCGTCGAGGCGGTGGACGGCGGGCCAGAGGTTGGTGCCGGCGTCGATCGTCGCGGAGACGCCCGTGTCGCGGGCGATGTCGATGAGCTTGGGGACGAAGGCCCCGTCGTCGCGGCCGTGCACGGACGGGGGCAGGCGGAGGACCGAGGCGCGTACGCCGCGGTCGGCGAGGGCGAGGGTGGCCTCCTCGGAGGGGACGCGGAAGGGCGCCACGGAGTCCGGGTGGGCCGCGTCCTCCTCCGTGGCGTAGATGCCGGGCTCGACGAGGAACGCCGACGTGTTCACGAAGGGCTTGCCGGTGCCTTCCAGCACCGACCCCATCGCCTCGATGGCGTGCAGGTCGATGACGCCCGAGGCGGCGATGTTCGAGAAGTCGTGCTTGAAGGCGGTGTGGATGACACCGTCGGCCGCCTCCGCTCCCCGGCGCAGGCTGTCGAGGTCGTCCAGGTCGCCGCGGTGCACCTGCGCGCCCGCCGCCCGCAGCGCCGCCGCGGAGTTGTCGGAGCGGGCCAGGCCGACCACTTCGTGTCCGGCGCCCATGAGTTCACGTACGACGGCGCTGCCCACGAATCCGCTGGCGCCGGTGACGAACACACGCATGCTGATGACCCCCAGAAGGATGGAAATCGGGAATCCCGTCATTCGGGAATTCGAAAATTCGGGATGCCTCCAGCCTGGGGAACAGGGGGTCCACGCGTCCAAAGCCTCTTTCGTATACGGCAATGCGATCTGGGCATCACCACAGCTAGGCTCGCTGTATGGCCGACTCCGACCCTCAGCTGCCTCCCGGCGCCGTGGACCTCGATCTCCGTCTCGTCCGGTATTTCACCGTCGTCGCCGAGCATCGCCATTTCGGCCGGGCCGCCGACGCCCTGCACATCACCCAGCCCTCGCTGAGCCGTCAGGTGCAGCGGCTGGAGCGGGAGCTGGGGGCGCGGTTGCTGGACCGGACACCGCAGGGGACGCGGCTGACGGAGGCGGGGGAGGTCTTCCTGGCGGAGGCGAAGGCGTTGCTGCGGGCGGCGGCGCAGGCGGCCGTACGCGCGCGTGCCGCCGCTCAGCCGCATCGGATGACGGTCGGTTTCACGTCAGGCATCATCGTCACCCCGGCGGTCCGGGCGGTACGACACCGGCACCCGGACGCCGAGGTGCTGACCACCCACCTGAACTGGGACGACGTCCATCACGCCCTGCTCGACCGCCGGGTCGACGCGGTGGTGACGCGGTTGCCGTTCCGCACCGAGGGGCTGCGGGTGACGGTCCTCTACGACGAGCCGCGCGTGCTGATCGTGCCGCTGGACCACCGGCTGGCCGGCAAGGAGGCCGTCACGCTGGACGACATCGCCGACGAGCGGCTGCCGCGTACGGCGGACCCGGTGCGCAGCGCGTTCTGGCGGTTCGAGCCGCGTCCGGACGGGCGCCCGGCGCCGGACGGGCCGCTGATCGAGGCGGTCGAGGACAAGTTCGAGCTCGTCGCCGCCGGTGAGTCGTTGGCGGTCGCCGCGCAGTCCGTGGGGCGGGTCCTGCGGCCCGACCTGACCATGGTGCCGCTGGAGGGCGTCGAGCCCAGCCATGTCGTCGTGGCGACCCGCGCGGACGACCGCAACCGCCTGGTGACGGCCTTCCGCAAGGCCGCGCGGGACCATCTCACCCTGGACGAGTAACCGCAGCTCACCTACGGTTTCGCGGATGACGGAGCGACGCGCGATTCTCAGCGGTTCGGTGTTCGAGGAGCAGATCGGGTACGCCCGTGCCGTGGTCGACGGCGACCGGGTGCATGTCTCGGGGACGACCGGCTACGACTACACGACCATGACCATCTCCGACGACGTCGTCGAGCAGGCCGAGCAGTGTCTGCGGAACATCGAGGCGGCCCTGACGGAGGCCGGGAGTGGTTTCGAGGATGTCGTGCGGGTGCGGTATCTGCTGCCCGACCGCGAGGACTTCGAGCCGTGCTGGCCGGTGCTGCGTCGGGCGTTCGGTCGGGTGCGGCCGGCGGCGACGATGATGATGTGCGGGCTCGCCGATCCTCGTATGAAGATCGAGATTGAGGTGGACGCGCGGCGGGGAAGTGGAGGACGTGTCTGATCTTCCGATAGTCCGGCTGGAGCGTGCGGTCGGCGACGCCATGCTCGAACAGTGGCGGTACGTCCACAACGTGATCATCCCGGCCGACCCGCTGAGCCTCGACGCGGTGCGGGAGCGCAGTACGCGCTACCGCCTGGAGAACGCGTACGTCGGTGACGTCCTCGTCGGCTGTTCCACCGTGCGCCCGCCCGAGGGCGAGGACGCGGTGGCGACCGTCATCGCGCGTGTGCTGCCCGCGCACCGGCGGCGGGGGCACGGGACGGCGCTGTACGAGAACGGGCTCGCCCACGCGCGCGGGCTGGGCGCGAAGGTGATCGAGACGTGTGTGCTGGCCGTCAACGAGGACGGCCTGCGCTTCGCCGGGAAACAGGGATTCGTCGAGGTCGAGCGGTATGTCCTCGACGGCGAGAGCGACGAATGGGTCGATCTCCGGCTGCCCTAGGCGCACCGGGTCACCCGCAGAGACAGGAGCGGCGTACAACGATTCCCCCAACTTGTGGGAACTCGGTGTGTGCTGCGTCACGTTCCAGTTAGATGATTGCAAGTGAGCGAACCGACGTGCCGTACGTACGGACGCAGCCTGCAGGGGGTCCAGGTGAGTGCTTCCAGGCGTAGTGGGACCACCGACGAGCTGGGGCCGGACGAGCCCGAGCAGCCCGACCAGCCCGACCGGGACGGCGCGGACCTGCTCGCCGCCCTGCTCGACGGCATGGACGCGGCGCTGTGCGCCTTCGACGCGGACGGCGTCGTCACCCACTGGAACCGCGAGGCGGAGCGGATTCTGGGCTGGACCGCGGCCGAGGCCGTGGGACGGCACGGCTTCGCCGGGTGGGCCGTACGGGAGGCGGACGCCGAGGAGGTCGAGGGGCGGCTGATGTCCGCCATGCAGGCCCCGGGCCGGCAGGTGCACGAGTTCGCGCTGCTGACCAAGGACGGCGGACGGGTCCTCGTACGGACGCAGTCGGCCGCCGTGCGCGGTCCGGACGGCAAGCCCGCCGGGGTGTACTGCGCGTTCAGCGAGGTGCACGCGCAGATCGACCTGGAGCGGTCGATCGCGCTGAGCGAGGCGATGTTCGAGGACGCCAGCTGGGGTGTCGTGCTGGTGGACGCGGACCTGCGGCCGGCGGTGGTGAACGCGCACGCGGCGCGGGCGCTGGGCATCGGCCGTACGGCCGTGCTGGGGCGGCCCCTGGGCGAGCTGCTCGCGCAGGGCGTGGAGGAACTGGAGAGCGCGCTCACGCATGTGCTGGCTGAGGGCGCGCCGCCCGCGCCGGCCGAGATCTGGGTGAGCGTGCGGACGCCGGAGGGCGAGCAGCGGCGCTGCTGGCGGTGCGGGTTCGTGCGGCTGGCCTCGCCGCTCGCCGAGGAGCCGGTGCCGCTGGGCGTGGGCTGGCTGTTCAACGACGTCACCGTGGCCAAGCAGGCCGAGCAGGAGGCGTCCCTGCTGCGCTTCCGGGGCAACCAGCTGCATCGCGCGGCCCGCGCGTCCGCCGAGTGCGAGGACCCGGCGGAGGCGGCGACGATCCATCTGGACTTCGCGCTCGCCGGCTTCGCCGACCACGCGCTGATCGACCGGGTGGCGGGGGACGGTTCCCTGGCCGACGGGGACTCGGACGTTCCGGTACGACTGGTCCGGGTCGCCGCGACTCCCTCCGGGGCGCCGGGGCCGAGCCTGCTGACCGGGCAGGCGGGGTTGCCGGTGCGGTACGCGGAGGGGCATCCGGCGTTGCAGTGCGTGGAGCGGGTCGGGTCGGTGCGGGCGAGCGTGGGTTCGGTGCCGGCCGAGCGGGCACGGGAGTGGGCGCTGGCCCGGCAGTGGCCGCCGGACGCGGTGCACGCCCTGTGTGCGGTGCTGCGGAGCCGGGGACGGACGCTGGGGGCCGTGACGTTTCTGCGGGGGGCCGGGCGGAGTGCGTTCGAGCGGTCCGACGCGGCCTATGCGGAGGATGTGGCGCTGCGGATCGCTGCGGCGCTGGACCTGGCGGGGGCGTTGCGGGGATGAGCGGCGGCGGCAGGTGAGGGGTCAGCGCCGGTAGAAGATCCGGTCCCCGTACTCCTCAAACACCCGCTCGTTCCACTCCAGCCCCCCGTCCACGTTCCCCGACCTCAGCATCGGCGGCTCCACGCCCCGTTCCGCCAGGGACGTCGCCGCCGTCGCCACCATGGCCTGCATCAGGGCGGACGTCACCACCGTGGAGGCGGGGGCGAAGGGGGCCGGGACCGTGTCGAGGGTGAGTTCCGCGTCTCCGATGGCGATCTTGGAGTCGAGGACGACGTCGCAGTGGTCCTTGAGGTAGGTGCCGGAGGAGTGCCGGGAGCGGGTCTCCGTGGCGTACGCCACCGACGTCACGCCGATGACCTTCACCCCGCGCGCGCGGGCGGTCATCGCCATCTCCACCGGCATCGCGTTGCGGCCGGAGAGGGAGATGATCACGAGGGCGTCGCCCGCGCGGAGCGGGGAGCAGTCCAGGACGGTGGTCGCGAGGCCGTCGACGCGCTCCAGGGCGGAGCCGAGCGTGGCCGGCATGACGTCCACGCCCACCATCCCGGGCGCGGCGAGGAGGTTCATCAGGGCGAGGCCACCGGCCCGGTAGACGACGTCCTGGGCGGCGAGCGAGGAGTGCCCGGCGCCGAAGGCGAACAGCCGGCCCCCGGCGGCGACGGTGTCGGCGAGGAGCGTGCCGGCCGCGGCGATGGGCTCGGCCTCCTCGTCACGGACCCGCTGCAGCAGGCCGATGGCGGCGTCGAGGAACCGGTCGGCGGGCGTGCCGTCGCTCATACGAACCCCTTCGGGTTGGCTGTGTCGCGGATCACCGTGCGGTCTGGACCAGTGCGGTGTCAATACGGCCGTGCGGAAGCCCCCGCAGGGGCGTACCGCGGTGGTCCGCGCGCCCGCGAAACCAGCTCGTTTCACCGGCGCGGCACGGTTGTCAGTGCTATGCGTCAGAATTGGGGTCAGGGCCAGCGCACGCGCCGCGGAGTGGTCGCGCTTCCGGCAGAGCTAATCGAGGGGCACGTATGTCCGGACTGATCGACACCACGGAGATGTATCTCCGCACCATCCTCGAGCTGGAGGAGGAAGGCGTGGTCCCCATGCGCGCCCGGATCGCGGAGCGGCTCGACCAGAGCGGGCCGACCGTCTCCCAGACGGTGGCGAGGATGGAGCGGGACGGCCTGGTGTCCGTGGCGAGCGACCGGCATCTGGAGCTGACCGACGAGGGCCGCCGGCTGGCGACGCGCGTGATGCGCAAGCACCGCCTCGCGGAGTGTCTCCTGGTCGATGTGATCGGCCTGGAGTGGGAGCAGGTCCACGCCGAGGCCTGTCGCTGGGAGCACGTGATGAGCGAGGCCGTCGAGCGCCGCGTCCTGGAGCTGCTGCGCCACCCGACCGAGTCGCCGTACGGCAACCCCATCCCCGGCCTGGAGGAGCTCGGCGAGAAGGACGGCGCCGACCCCTTCCTCGACGAGGGCATGGTGTCGCTGGCCGACCTGGACCCGGGCGGCGAGGGCAAGACGGTCGTGGTGCGCCGCATCGGCGAGCCGATCCAGACGGACGCGCAGCTGATGTACACGCTGCGGCGCGCGGGTGTGCAGCCCGGCTCGGTGGTGAGCGTGACGGAGTCGGCCGGCGGGGTGCTGGTGGGCAGCGGTGGCGAGGCGGCCGAGCTGGCGGCGGACGTCGCCTCGCATGTGTTCGTCGCCAAGCGCTGACCGGCCGGTCGTCCTGGGGTTTTCCCAACTGCGGTGGCCGTAGGGACAGTTGTGGCGTCCCGGGGGAGGCCGGCGATGTGGCGACGCGGTGTGGCCGATTCGAAGATTCAGTGCGTCGAATCGCAGCGCTCCGACGCCCCGCGTGCAAGGCTGTCGCGTGAGGCATATGACCTGAGGGGGCCGGGATGATGTGCCGCAGACATGTGGAGGGCCCCGGCGCCATGTGGCGCCGGGGCCTGTCCTCCCCTGTGCTGACCCGGAGCCCCGAGCTCTCAGGGTCATTCCCCTCGGACCGATTTCCCCGAGCGGTCCGCCTCCCGCAGAAGATCTCCCCTCGGTCACGACGATCAATCCTTGAGTGAGGTCACTCGAATGAGGGGTGTTGGTGGCGGAGGACGCATTTTCGAATAGGCATTCGATAGCCTTTGGGTGACACACGGGGCGGAACATGCGCTTCAGGGAGGGGCGGCGGCGCGACAGCGAGCACGTCAGGCAGGGCAAGGCAGACATGGTTCACAGGACCGGCCGGCTGAGCGGGAGCAAGCGGTCCGAGCGGAGCTAGGGGGGTGCCAGGACCAATGGCGCGGCGCATCGACGTGACCGGAGCGGGCGGCGTACGCCTTGCCGCTTGGGAGTTCGGCGACCCTCCCAAGCCCGACCCGGCGGCGGAGCCGACGGAGCTGGGCGTGCGGGAGCAGGACGGCGTCGCCGGCCGGCGGGCCGGGCAGCGGACCGCCCAAGGCGCCCTCGACCGCGCACCCGGCGTGCTGTTACTGCACGGCCTCATGGGCCGCGCCTCCCACTGGGCCCCCACTGCCCGCTGGCTGTCCGAACGCCACCGGGCCGTAGCCCTCGACCAGCGCGGCCACGGCCGCAGCGACAAGCCCCCGCAGGCCTCCTTCACCCGCGAGGCCTACGTCGAGGACGCCGAGGCGGCCCTCGAACAGCTCGGCCTCGGCCCGGCCGTCCTCATCGGCCACGCCATGGGCGCCCTGACCGCCTGGCAGCTCGCCGCGAAACGGCCCGACCTGGTCTCCGGCGTGATCATCTGCGACATGCGGGCCTCCGCCCTCGGAGCGGCCTCGCAGCGGGAGTGGGCCGACTGGTTCAAGTCCTGGCCCCTCCCCTTCGCCACCCTGGCCGACGTACGCAAGTGGTTCGGCGAGGACGACCCCTGGGTGGAGCGTCCGAATCCCGCCCGCGGCGAGTTCTACGCCGAGGTGATGGCCGAGTCACCGGACGGCTGGCGGCCCGTCTTCGAACCCGAGCAGATGCTGAAGTCCCGGGAGACCTGGGTGTTCGACGCGCACTGGGAGGAGCTGGCGCAGGTCCAGTGCCCCGCGCTGGTCGTCCGCGGTCTCGACGGCGAGCTGGGGCGGGCGGAGGCGCAGGAGATGGTGCGGGTACTGCCGCGGGGGGAGTACGCCGAGGTCGCCGACGCCGGCCATCTGGTGCACTACGACCAGCCGGACGCCTGGCGGGCGGCCGTCGAGCCCTTCATCGAGGGCCTGTTCGGAGAGCGCTAGCCGTCAGCCCCGGTCGCCCGCGGCCGGTATCCCGGTCACCGTCAGCCGTCAGCCGTCAGCCGTCAGCCGTCAGCCGTCAGCCCTTGCTGACCGCCGCCAGGATCTCCGGCAGCCGTGCCGCCGTGCGCGGCGCCGCCAGCCGCAGCCCCGCCAGCGTGATCGCCGCCCCGTACAGGGTTCCCACCGGCAGCAGCACCCAGCTCCATCGGTCGCCGTCGCGCATCACGTTCAGCCAGATCGTCAGCGTGATGACCGGGGCGCACAGCAGCGCGGCGGCGATCATGCCGCCGAAGATCGAGATCCAGGCGAGCCCGGTCTGACCCGGGGCCACGTTCTTGTAGCCCTCCTGCGGGATGGAGTACGGAAAGCGCGCCGAGGTCCAGGCACCCGTCGCCAGCATCGCGCCCAGCAGCGCGAAGGACAGGCCGAGCGCCTCCGGCAGCCTGGCCCAGTCACCGAGCATCGCCGTCGTCACGACGGTCACGAACGCCGCGTACGGCAGGGTGATCACCAGCAGTGCCAGGGCGCGGCCGCGGAGCTCGACGTACGCGTCCCGGGGCGAGGAGATGGTCGTCGCGACCATCCAGAACGCGGAGGTGTCCTGCCCGAACTGGTTGTACATCTGGATGCCGAGCATCCCCGCGGCGAAGCACGCGAAGTAGATCGAGCCGGTGCCCTGAAGGGCGTTGAAGACGGGGACGATCAGTCCGATCGCGAGCGAGGTGACCCACGCGGCCTTCGTCTTCGGGTCGCGCCAGATGTAGCGCAGGCTGCGCTCGACCACGGTCCCCGTCCGCCCGCCCGGCAACAGCCGCCCGAGCCCCGTCGACGTCCGCTCGCGGGCTGCCGAGTCGGTGGCGGCCTGGAGGGTGGAGCCGTCCGGCGAGATCATCAGCCGCGTCAGATGCCGTGACCAGAGGGCGACCAGGGCCACCAACGCACCGGCACTCAGCGCGAGTTGGGCGACCGCGACCCCGTACGACCCCGAACTCGCCGAGTCCACCGCCCCGATCGCGGACGCCGGCGGCACCCAGCGCAGTACGTCCCCGGCCGGGTCCAGCTGCGCCAGGCCGCTCGAACCCAGGCGCTGCACACCGAAGTTGGCGAGCTGCGCCCCGATCGCGATCACCAGCCCGCTCAGCACCGCCAGGTCCCGCCCCTTGCGGCTGGTCAGCAGCCGGATGTTGGCCACGGCCACGGCCCGCGCGAGCGCCACGCACACCAGCAGCGCCAGCACCACCCCGACGACGGCGACGACGTACGCCACCGAGCCGTGCGCCACCGACACCGCGGAACCGACCAGCAGACACAGCGTGAACACCGGCCCGATCCCCACCAACGAGGCCGCGAGCAGCGCCCGCACCAGCGGCCGGGGCCGCAGCGGCAGCATCACCAGGCGCGTCGGGTCGAGCGTCTCGTCCCCGCCGGGGAAGAACAGCGGCATCACCGCCCACCCGACGGCCAGCACCACCACCAGCAGCACGGCCACGGACACGGCGTGCGCATTGCCCCGCAACGCGATCAGCCCGAGCAGTTGCAGCGCCGCGAACAGCAGCGTGACGACGGCCGACGCGATGTACGCGGCCCGCCGCCCACCGGACTGCAGCAGCCCGTTCCTGAGCAGCGACAGCTTCAGCCGTACGACGACGGCGGTGACGTCGGCACTCATCGGGCCGCCCCGCCGCCCAGCCAGTCCAGATCGGACCCGGCGTCCCGCCCGTGCGCCCCGACCAGCTCGAGGAACGCCTGCTGGAGCGAGGGCGCCTCGCCGCGCACCTCGGCGAGCGTGCCGTGGGCCCGGATGCGCCCGGCGGCCATGACCGCCACCCAGTCGCACAGCGACTCGACGAGCTCCATGACATGGGAGGAGAAGACGACGGTGGCGCCGGAGGCGGTGTAGCGCTCCAGCACCCCGCGGATGGTCTGCGCGGACACCGGGTCGACGCCCTCGAACGGCTCGTCCAGGAAGAGGACTTCGGGGTTGTGGAGGAGCGCGGCCGCGAGTCCGATCTTCTTCCGCATACCGGTCGAGTAGTCGACCACCAGCTTGTGCTGGGCGCCGGCGAGGTCGAGGACGTCGAGCAGCTGCGCGGCCCGCTTGTCGACCTCGGCCCCGGGCAGCCCCCGCAACCGCCCGGAGTAGCCGAGGAGTTCCCGCCCGGAGAGCCGCTCGAAGAGCCGGAGCCCCTCCGGGAGGACCCCGATCCGGGCCTTGACCTCGACGGGGTCCCGCCAGACGTCGTGCCCGACGACGGAGACGGAGCCCTGGTCGGGCCGCAGCAGGCCAGTGATCATGGAGAGGGTGGTGGTCTTCCCGGCTCCATTGGGCCCGACGAGCCCGATGAACTTCCCGGCGGGCAGTTCGAGATCAATCCCGGCAACGGCAGTCTGCTGCCCGAACCGCTTCCAGAGCCCACGCACGCTTACGGCCGACGTCATGGAAGCCAACCTATAAAGGGGCGCGAGGAACCGCGCACCTTACCTGTCCCTGCCGCACGCATAAGCAAGCGGCGAGATCAACTCCTCAGCATCCGGCAACCACCGATTCGCGGGAGTGGGCCGACAAGCCCACTGCACAGCCCCACGCGAGCCGTACCGAGTGGGCGGAGCAGCCACGTACGCACCTTCACCCAGCGCGACCAGGTCAAGGGACGACGGCGTCCACCCCAGCTTCCGCACCAGCTCCGGCACCTTCACGGACGCCCCCGGCAACACGAAGAAGTGCATCCGACGATCAGGCGACAAGGTCACCGGCCCGAGCGTCAGCTCCATCCGCTCCATACGGGCCAGCGCGAGGAACCCGGCCGTCTCCGGCACGGACACCGCGTCGAAGGTCCGCCCCGTCGGCAGCAGAATCGACGCCAGCGGCTGCTTCTGCCACAACCGGCGCGCGACCGTCGCACTGCCGGTCGCCTGCGTCGCCCAGTCGTCGCGCGCCGGGTGCGCGCCGGGTGCGGCGCACGCCGCGTCACCGCAGGAGCAGCGCTGCACCCCGTCGACGGCTTCCAGCCAGGTGCCGGGGAAGACGTCCCAGTGGCGCTCCTCGGCGTAGCGTACGGCTGTCTCCAGCAGCGATTCGCCGCGCTGCTTCGGAATCTGAGCGGCTTCGGTGCCCGCGATCGTCTCTTCCACGATGAACACAACTCCCGCACCCACCTGGAGTTACGGGGGTAACGCGCGCGGGGGAGGGGCATCGATTCCGCATCTGGGGCGCATGGATGCACGTGTGGGGGCGCGCGGGAGGAACGACGGCGTGATCGGGGTAGCCAGCTGTGGGGGGCGGCAACCGCCTTTACCCCGGCAATCCTCGCAAGCCTCGCATTTTCGGTTCGATCGCGGGGCATCGATCTTCACGGCCGGATTTTTTCGGTGGAAGACACGTCAACTCGGTGCGTGGGCAGGCACCGCAGCCACAGGGGGTACGCCATGGCCGCAAGGCCTCTCGTCGCGCGGCAGCCGAACGAACGGTTGCAGGCGCTCATCCAGGAAGCGGGCTGCTCGAACGCCGGGCTGGCCCGCCGCGTCAACATGTGCGGTGCGGAGCACGGCCTCGACCTGCGCTACGACAAGACGTCCGTGGCGCGTTGGCTGCGCGGCCAGCAGCCGCGGGGCCGGGCGCCGGCCATCATCGCGGAGGCTCTGGGCCGCAAGCTCGGCCGTACGGTCACGATCGACGAGATCGGCATGGCCAACGGCAAGAACCTCGCCTCGGGCGTGGGTCTCCAGTTCTCGCCGACCGTACTGGGGGCCATCGAGCAGGTCTGCGAGCTGTGGCGCAGTGACGTGGGGCGGCGGGACTTCCTGTCCGGCTCCTCCGTGGCCGCGTCCGCGCTCGTCGAGCCGAGCCGTGACTGGCTGATCTCCTCGCCGGACTCCCAGGTGGCGCGTTCGGCGGGGCCCCGGGTGGGGCAGTCGGACGTGGCGGCCGTGAAGGCGATGACGCAGGCCCTCGTCGACCTCGACCACCAGTACGGCAGCGGGCATGTGCGGCCGGTCGTCGTGCACTACCTCAACAGCGTCGTCTCCGGGCTGCTCGCCGGTTCGTACCGGGAGGCCGTGGGGCGTGAACTGTTCGCCGCGGTCGCACGGTTGACCGAGCTCGCCGGGTACATGGCCATCGACACCGGCCAACCGGGCCTGGCCCAGCGGTACTACATCCAGGCGCTGCGCCTCGCACAGGCCGCCGGGGACCGCGGCTACGGCGGGTATGTCCTCGCCGCCTCCATGAGCCATCTCGCCGCGCAGCTCGGAAACCCGCGTGAGATCGCACAGTTGGCGCGGGCGGCGCAGGAAGGGGCGCGCGGTCGTGTGACACCGCGTGCGGAGGCGATGTTCTACGCTGCCGAGGCGCGCGGGCACGCGCTGCTGGGCGATGCGCGGGCAGCACAGGCGGCCTCCGGGCGGGCGGTGAGCGCGCTGGAGTCGGCGGACCCGAACTCCGGGGACGATCCGGCCTGGATCGCGCACTTCGACGAGGCCTATCTGGCCGACGAGTTGGCGCACTGCCACCGCGACCTCGGCCAGGCCGAGGCGGCGGCGCGGCGGGCGCAGGAGTCGCTGGACGGCCTGCCGGAGACCAAGGCGCGGCGCCGGGCCATCGGTTACGTCCTGCTGGCCACCGCACAGGTGCAGCAGCGCGAGATCGAACAGGCCTGCCACACCGGCCTGAAGGCCGTGGAACTCCTTGAGACGGTCCGGTCCAACCGGGGCGCCGAGTATCTCGACGACTTCCAGCAGCGCCTCGAACCCTTCCGGGACGAGCCCGTGGTACGGGAGTTCGGGGCCCGGCTGGAGTTGCAGGCCGCCGCGTGAAATCCGTGGGTACGAGGGCGTGAACTCCCGGGAAACGAAGGCGATTGGGCGGAAAGCAGTGCTTAAGGAGGGCTTATAGAACGGATGCGGGCCCGGTTCTGTTACCGCGGTCACAGGGACGCAGGTCACGTCCCGTGCTGCGTGGCACCGGGCTCGGGGGACCCGGTAGCGTGAGCCGACGATTCACAAGGTCCCCCATTTGTAGGAGTCCCGGTGACGCAGAGTGGACAGGGCGAGGAGCCCTCGCCGCGCGTGGCGCGCGAAGGCATCGTGCTGCCCTCGGACGGTGGTGAACCGCTGCTGCCGGGTATGACCGGCGTCCCCGCGGGCGGCGTCCCCATACCGGCGCCCGCCCCCGTGGCACCGCCCGCCGCGCCGCCGGGCGCTCAGGCCTGGGGCACCCCGTGGGGACCCGACCAGCAGGCACCGCCTCCCCAGCAGCCCGCCCCGGGTGAGGGCTGGGGAGCGCCGCAGGGCCAGCCGTGGGGGGAGCCGAACCCGTACCAGACGCAGACCCCGGACCCGGGCCCGTACCAGACGCAGACCCCGGACCCGTACCAGGCACAGGCTCCGGACCCGTACCAGGCACAGACCCCGGGCTACGACGCAGATCAGGCGACCTCCTACTACCTGCCGCCGGTCGGACAGACGCCCCCCGTGTCGCCGCAGCAGCAGGGTGCTCCGGCACCGCAGCCGTCCGGCTACGACGCGGATCAGGTGACCTCCTATTACCTGCCCCCGGTCGCGCAGACGCCGCCCGCGTCCCAGCCGCTGCCGCAGGAGAACACCCCGGCACCGCAGCCGTCCGGCTACGACGCCGACCAGGCCACGTCCTATTACCTGCCGCCCGTGGGGCAGCCCCTGCCGACGCCGCCGGGCGCCGACCCGTACGGCGCCGCCACCGGCGTACCCCTGCCGCCCGTCGACGAGGGCGCCACGCAGTTCATCCCGCCGGTCGCGCCGGGCGCGCTGCCGCCCGAGGTGCCCGCCGAGCACACGCAGTTCCTGGGGCAGACCCCGCAGGGTCCCGGGCCGCATGGACAGGCCGCTCCGCTGCCGCCCGTCTCGGGGCCGGACGCGGAGGCGACGCAGTACATCGCGCCCGTGACCGGGCAGCACGGCGGGGAGCGGCAGCCGCCCGCCGAGTTCGACAACCTCTTCCGCAGCGGGCCCGGCGCGGAGGGCCCGGCCGGGGCCACGCAGGTGCTGCCGCGGTTCGAGCCGGAGCAGGGCCGGCCGCAGCCGGCGTACGTCCCGCCCACGGGCACCGGACGGCGGGCCGCGCAGGCGGACGAGCGGGATCGCAGCGGGCCGACCCGGTCGCGGGTGCCCGCCATCGCTGCCGTAGGCATCGGTATCGCCATTCTCGGCATCGGCGCGGGCGCGCTGCTGGCGAGCGGCGGTGGTGACGACAAGGGTGACGACAACAAGCCCGTCTCAGCGACCGCCCCGGCGTCCGACGGTTCTGCCTCGCCGTCCACCGACGCCGTGAAGGCGCAGGCGGTCGCCCTGGACAAGCTGCTGGCCGACAGCGGTAACAGCAGGGCGTCCGTGATCAGCGCGGTCGGCAATGTGAAGGCCTGCAAGGACCTCGGTCAGGCGGCCACCGACCTGCGCAACGCCGCGGGACAGCGCAACGACCTGGTCACCAGCCTGTCCGGGCTCTCCGTCGACCAGCTCCCGAACCACACCGAGCTGACCACCGCGCTCACCAAGGCGTGGAAGGCGTCCGCATCGGCCGACAACCACTACGCCGCCTGGGCGGATCAGGTCGCCGGCAACAAGAAGGGCTGCAAGAAGGGCCAGGCCCGCTCCACCCCGCAGACCCTGGCGGGCAACGAGGCGAGCGGCGAGGCGACCATCCAGAAGAAGACGGCCGCCCGGCTGTGGAACGCGATCGCGAGGAAGTACGGCCTGACCGAGCGCACCTACACCCAGCTCTAGGGCCTGTCCGGCGGATCAGGTCGCAGGAAAGCGCGGCACCTCATATGGCGCTGGTGAGCGGGGTCTGGTGCGGTGGACTGCAAGGCGGAGGAGGGCGGCGACGCGATGGGGGCCCCTCCCGCGCGAGGTTGTTCGAGCGTGGGGGAGTCGGCAACCGACGACAACGCCGCAGGCCGGCGTGCCAGACCCCGCGTCTGCGGCATGATCCGCCGGACAGGCCCTAGCCGACCTCGGCGTTCGACAGGGTCCTGCGGACGTCGGTGAAGCCCGGGTGGGCGGCCACGAGGCGGCCCTGGCGGACGACCTGGAGGGTCACGTCGGTGTTGACGAGGCGGGTCAGACCGATCTTGGCGAGGCCGTTCTCGTACTCCCAGTTGAGGGTCGGGGTGAGGCCGCCGGTGTTGACCTTCAGGCCGCCGTCGAGGGCCTTGCGGATCGCGGTGCCGGTCACCTCGCCGTCGCCGAGCGACTCCAGGACGGCCCTGAGGACCGTGTAGGCGATCCAGGTGGTCTGCACCCCGGCGTCCGCGGGGTCGATGCGGTTGTCGCCGAACGCCTCCTTCTTGATCACCCGCTTCATGGCGTCCCAGCGCTTGTCGCTCGCGACCGGGTACCAGCTGGTGATGTACGACCCCTCGTACGGCCCCGACTGCCCGCCGGAGGCGTTGATCACCGTCTGGTCGACGCTGCCGAGCACGGTGGCCGTGCGCACGGCCGGGTAGCTCTCGCGGGTGCGGCGGAAGGAGTCCATGAAGGTGCCGGTGTGGTCGCCGAGGGCGGGCACCACGCAGCCCTTCTTCGCCGGGTCGGTGGTGGTGTGCTTCAGAGCGCGCTCGGACTGGGCGGAGTACTCGGTGGCGTCCTCGTCGGCCAGCTGGTCCGCGGCGGTGGGATGGCCGCCCGCCTTGAGTCCGGAGTCGATCATGGCGTGCAGCTCGTCGCCCGCGATGGAGTCGGGCCGGACCAGGGCGACGGGCCCGCAGGCACCGGCGAGTTCCTTGCCGAGGCCGGCCAGCAGGCTGGGCTGGCCGCCGTTGACGGGGAAGGAGAGCGGGCTCTCCAGCTCGGCGTTGGTGATGCCGTAGCCGCCCAGGTAGGGGATGTCGGCGCTCTCCAGGGTCGGGAAGAACGCGTCGCCGTGCTGGCTGTAGGAGCCGACGACCGCGACGACGCCCTCGTCGGCCGCGCGCTGGGCGCACTTGGCGGCGGTGACGGTGTCGTTCTGGTCGTTGCAGACCAGGATGGAGAGCTTGCGGCCGTTGATGCCGCCCTGGGAGTTGATCCAGCGCGCGTAGGCCTGCGCGAGGGCGGGCATGCCGGGCTTGTTGGTGGCGTTCGTGTTCATCGGCGCCCAGGTCATGATCTTGATGGGATCGTCCCCGGCGCCCCCCGTGACACCGGGGACGACCCCGCAGCCGGCTATCAGTGACGCACACCCCACCAGCGCCCCCGCCGCGAGGGCGGTGGCTCTGACGGGCCGTGTGAAGGTGGGGAGGAAGGTGCTGCGGGTGCGTCGCCTGCCAGTCATGGACACACACGCTTTCGTCACACCGCCAACCTGGGAGTGACGCTCGGTCAACGAATGGTGACGTGCAGGTGAATTACGGGGGTCGGTGAGACCGGTGTGACGGGGAACGTACGATCGATGACCGTGCAAGGTTCGGAGAACTCTTCCCGTCGCGGCCGTCGCTCATCCACCATGGGCGCTATGCCACTGAACGACATGCCGTGGTGGCGCTGGCGCAGCAATGTGCGCTCCGCGCTGCACATGCTCTCCGACCCCGGGTTCCAGAGGGACGTCTGGCTGGCCGGCGTCGAGGGGTACGGGGACGTCACCGACGCCGTGTACCGCCTCGTCGAGGACACCTGGCTCGACAACTGGTCCGCCGAGAAGTACGTCGGCACGATCTTCCGGGACTCCCAGGAAGCCGCCCTCGTCGACACCGCCGTCCTGCGGGTGCTGCGGATCATGCACCAGGTCGGCCCGGACGCCCCGGTCTCCGTGTACATGGAGAACCCCGGCTGGCCGGAGGCGGTGCGGGCGGCGCGGGACGCGCACGTGCGCATGGCGACGGCCGACGGGGAGGACCCGGACAGCCCGCCGCGCGACCTGCACGTCCTGCAGATCATGACCCGGTCCGCGTGACGGACTCAGGCACCGCGGCCCCGGTGGATATGCGACCCTGTCCTGCATGAACGCGCAGTCCACCCGAGCCGCGGCCCCGGCCGAGCAGTACGTCCTCACCCTGTCCTGCCCCGACAAGCAGGGCATCGTGCACGCCGTGTCGAGCTACCTCTTCATGACCGGTTGCAACATCGAGGACAGCCAGCAGTTCGGCGACCACGACACGGGTCTGTTCTTCATGCGCGTCCACTTCTCGGCGGAGGAGCCGGTGACGGTGGACAAGCTGCGGGCGAGTTTCGCGGCGATCGGTGACGCCTTCCACATGGACTGGCAGATCAACCGGGCCGAGGACAGGATGCGGGTCGTGCTGATGGTCAGCAAGTTCGGGCACTGCCTGAACGACCTGCTGTTCCGCGCGCGGATCGGGGCACTGCCCGTGGAGATCGCGGCCGTGGTGTCCAACCACACGGACTTCGCCGAGCTCGTGGGGTCGTACGACATTCCCTTCCACCACATTCCGGTGACGAAGGAGAACAAGGCGGAGGCCGAGGCGGAGCTGCTCCAGCTGGTGCGGGAGCAGGACGTCGAGCTGGTCGTGCTCGCCCGGTACATGCAGGTGCTCTCCGACGACCTGTGCAAGCAGCTGAGCGGGCGGATCATCAACATCCACCACTCGTTCCTGCCGAGCTTCAAGGGCGCGAAGCCGTATCACCAGGCTCATGCGCGGGGTGTGAAGCTGATCGGCGCGACCGCGCACTATGTGACGGCCGACCTCGACGAGGGGCCGATCATCGAGCAGGAGGTCGAGCGGGTCGGGCACGACGTCACGCCGGACCAGCTGGTCGCGATCGGGCGGGACGTGGAGTGCCAGGCGCTGGCGCGGGCCGTGAAGTGGCATGCGGAGCGGCGGATTCTGCTGAACGGGCGGCGGACGGTCGTCTTCGCGTAGCGGTTCGTTCGTGGAGCGGTTCCTTCGTGCCGCGGTTCCTTGTGCAGCGATCCCTTGTGCAGCGGTTCCTGCGCGCAGACGAAAGGGCGGCGCCCACCGACGTGATGTCGGTGGGCGCCGCCCTTCGCGGTGCCGTGGCCGCTACTTCGGGTCCTGGTCGAACCTCGCGGTCGACCAGCGGTAGCCGAGCACCGCGAGCCCCAGGCACCAGGCGAGGGCGATCCAGCCGTTGTGGCCGATCTCGGTGCCGAGGAGGAGGCCGCGCAGGGTTTCGATGGCCGGGGTGAAGGGCTGGTACTCGGCGATGGGCTGGAACCAGCCGGGCATCGCGTCCACCGGCACGAAGGCGCTGGAGATCAGGGGCAGGAAGATCAGTGGCATGGCGTTGTTGGAGGCGGCTTCGGCGTTGGGGCTGACGAGCCCCATGCCGACGGCGATCCAGGTCAGCGCGAGCGCGAACAGGGTGAGCAGTCCGAAGGCGGCGAGCCATTCCAGGACGGTGGCGTCGGTGGAGCGGAAGCCGATGGCCACGCCGACCGCGCCGACCAGGACCACGCTGATGATCGACTGAAGGACGCTGCCGATGACGTGTCCGACGAGGACCGAGCCGCGGTGGATGGCCATGGTGCGGAAGCGGGCGATGATCCCCTCGGTCATGTCGTTGGAGACGGAGACCGCGGTGCCGATCGTGGTGGAGCCGATGGTCATGAGCAGCAGACCGGGCACGAGATAGGCGATGTAGGCGGAACGGTCCGCGCCGCCGCCGATGCCGGCGCTCATGGTGTCGCCGAAGACATAGACGAAGAGCAGCAACAGCATGATCGGAGTGAGCAGCAGGTTCAGGGTGAGCGACGGATAGCGCCGGGCGTGCAGGAGGTTGCGGCGCAGCATGGTGGAGCTGTCGCGTACGGCCAGGGCGAGGGTGCTCATCGGACGGTCTCCTTGGGGTGGTCGAGGTCGGCGGTGAGGGCGAAGAAGACGTCGTCGAGGTCGGGGGTGTGGACGGTCAGTTCGTCGGCCTCGATGCCGGCGGTGTCCAACCGGTCGAGCAGGGAGCGCAGTTGGCGTTGGCTGCCGTCGCTGGGGATGCGCAGGGCGAGGGCTTCGTCGTCATGGGCGGCTCCGGGCAGGGTCGAGGCGGCGGTGCGGTAGGCGGTGGGGTCGGTGAAGCGGAGGCGGATGTGGCCGCCGGGGACGAGGCGTTTGAGTTCGTCGGGGGTGCCGTGGGCGGCGATCTTGCCGTTGTTCAACACGGCGATGCGGTCGGCGAGTTCGTCGGCTTCTTCGAGGTACTGGGTGGTGAGGAGGACGGTGACGCCACCTGTGACGAGTTCGCGGATGATCTGCCACATGGTGTGGCGGGAGCGGGGGTCGAGGCCGGTGGTGGGCTCGTCGAGGAAGATGATGCGTGGGCTGCCGACCAGGGTCATGGCGATGTCGAGGCGGCGTTTCATGCCGCCGGAGTAGGTGGAGGCGGGCTTCCTGGCGGCGTCGGCGAGGTCGAAGCGTTCCAGGAGCTCGGCGGTGATCTGCCGTCCTTCGTTCCTGGACAGGTGGTGCAGGTCGGCCATGAGGAGCATGTTCTCCTCGCCGGTGATCAGACCGTCGACGGCGGAGAACTGTCCGGTGACGCCGATCGTGGCGCGGACTGCCTGGGGTGCGGTGGCGAGGTCGTGGCCGCCGACCTGGGCCGTACCGCCGTCGGCGGTGATGAGGGTGGAGAGGATCTTCACGGCGGTGGTCTTGCCGGCGCCGTTCGGGCCGAGCAGGGCGAAGATCGTGCCCTCCGGGACGGCTATGTCGACGCCGTCGAGGACGGTCTTGTCGCCGTAGGACTTGCGCAGCTGGTGTGCCGCGATGGCCAGGCCGGTCATGAGGGGCTCCTTCAGAGGCTGCGGGCGGCGATGTCGCCGTAGGACGTGGTGGCGTGGATGTCGAGCGCGGGGGTGCCGTCGTTCCGGAGGGTGTTGGTGACCCGGCCGTAGGAGGTGCCGGCGTCGAGGGTGGCGGAGGTGCCGCGGGCGGCGCCGACGGTGATGTCGCCGTGCTCGGTGCGCAGGGTGAGGGTGCCTTGGGTGGCCTCGGTGACGGTCAGGTCGCCCTTCTGGGTGCGCAGGTCGGCGGGGCCGGTCAGGCGGCCGAGGGCGACGTCGCCGGCCTGGAGGGTGAGGCGGGCGCCGGAGGCCTCGTCGAGCTTGACCGTGCCGTGGGCGGTGTCGAGGGTGACCTCGCCGAGGCGGCCGACCCCGCGCAGTTCGGCGCTGGCCGTCCGTGCCTCGACATGGGAGCCGACCGGCAGTTGGACGGTGACCTCGATCGCCCCGGAGGGACCGAGGAGCTGGTTCTTCGTCGGGCTGTTGATCCGCAGCACCCCGTCGGCGCAGGCGACCTCGGTCTGCTTCGCCGCCTTGACGTCCCGGCTCTTGGCGGGGTTCGCCGGCCGGATCTCGACGGTCGTGTCGGTGCGGTGGGCGGCGATGAAGCGGAGGTGCCCGGCGGGGACGTCCAGGACGACGGTGACGGGGGCGGGGGTGGTGAACTTCTGCATCGTGCTGCTCCTTCGGGACTCTGTTTCCGACGAAGGAAAAGCTACGTTGCGTTCATGGAATCAGCAACGCACTCGTTGCGTGAAGGGAGTATTAGTGCAGGTGGAGGCCGTTAAATCATTGCAACGGTTGAGAAATTAACGCAATAGTCGGCGACTGTGCTCATTGCAATGAGATGAGGGTGAACGCTACATGCGGCTCAGTGACGCCGCCGCGAACAGCACGTCCCTGATCGCCTCGCGGTCGCCCACCTGTCCTGCCGCCGCTTCCTCCGGCGACACATGGCCCGCGGCCAGCTGGCAGAACTCCACGCCGTCCAGCGCCACATGCGCCACCTCGTGCTCCGCGGAGCCCACCGCCGCCGGGGAGTCCAGGGGGATCAGCCACTCGCCGCCGCCCAGGCCCTCGATCTCCAGGCGGAGGGTGCGGCCGGGTTCGCCCGCGGTGACCAGATGCCGGCCGTGCACGGGAGACGCCAGCCCGTGCCGACGCCGTAGGGCCACCGCCGTGGGCAGCATGCGGGCCGCGAGGTCGATCATGCGGTTGAGGTGGCGCGGGGACGGGGGTTCGTACGGGTAGTCGACGGCCTCCGCGATGTCCTCCGCGTGGACCCAGCACTCGAAGGCGCGATCCAGCATCGCGTCGCGCAGCGGGAGGTCGAAGTCGCCGTAGGGGACGGACAGCTTTCCGGCGCCGCCGCCCGTGAACGACACCGTGCGCACCAGGTCGTGGCTCTGCTCGCGCCACGGGGCGCGCACGGAGCGGGTGGGCGGGAAGTGCGAGCCGCGCCAGTACGCCTCGGTGCGGGCCGCCGGGGTGGGGGACTGCGCGGTGACCTCGCCCAGCGGGTCGTCGAGGCCCAGGGCGAGCGCCACCAGGCCGTCGACGGTGAGCAGATGCGCGATCACGCCGGCGACGGTCGTGCGACGGCTCGTCGCCGCGTCGGCCTCGAACCAGCGCAGCCGCACGGGCGCGTGCCACTCCGCGTCGCCCATGTCGCGCAGCAGGGCGTCCAGGCGGGCGGTCTCGGCGTCGTACGGTGCCGCCCACTCGGGTACCGGGATGCGGGGCGGGCGCCGGTCCAGGCAGCCCTCCAGGACGCGGGTGCGCAGGCCCGGGTCGAGGTCGAGGCTCTCGGGCGGGTGGAGCAGGCCGACCGCCTCGCGCAACCGCAGCGCCTCGTCCGCGCACGCGCCGCACATGCCCAGGTGGTCCTCCACGGCGGCCGTCTCCTCCGCCGAGCAGGCGGCCAGCGCCCAGGCCCCGAGCAGCGACTTCAGTATCGGGTGCTCCAGGACGAGCGGGGGTGGCTCCGGCAGCTCCTCCAGCGGGGGGAGCGGCTGTCCCGTGTCCTCGACGGAGGCACGCGGGAGCGGTATGCGGGGCGGCCGGCCGGGGTTCTGGGCGGGGCCGGGGGAACCGCCGTCGGTCGGTCCGCCGGGGCCGCCGGGGCCAGTCGGTGTGCCGGCGTGTGGCCCGTGGCGGCCGTGTCCCTCGGGGGCCTCGGGGTCCTGCCGGGCTTTCTGGTTCTCGTCCTTCTCGCGGTCCTTGCCGTCGTCCTGGCCCTCGTGCTCGTCGTACGCCTCGAAGCGGTTCGTCTCGTTCATGCCGCGCCGCCGTATCCCGGAGGGGCGCCGGGGGCGCCGGTGTCATGGGCCGTGGACAGCAGTTGCAGGCCCAGGCGGAGGCGGCGGCGCGCCTCGTCCTCGGTGACGCCGAGGTCGGCGGCGGTCTGGCGGTAGTCGCGGCGCTGGAAGTAGGCCAGCTCCAGGGCGGCGCGCAGCGGGGCGGGCATGGACGTGACGATGTAGTCGGCGCGGGCGGCGACGGAGGCGTGGCGGACCTTGCGCTCCAGTTCTTCCGTGGAGCCGCCGCCCTGGGCGAGGGCGGCGGTCTCGGTGGCGCGCAGGCGCTGCACGGCGAGGCGGTGGGTCAGCCCGGCCACCCAGGTGCGCAGCGGGCCCTGCTTGGGGTCGTAGGCGTCGGGGTGCTGCCAGACATGGGCGAAGACCTCGCGGGTGATGCCGTCGGCGGCGCGCTCGTCGCCGAGGACGCGGTGGGCGAGGCCGTGCACGAGGGAGGCGAAGCGGTCGTAGAGCTCGCCGAGGGCGGCCGCCTCACCGCGTGCGAGCCGCTGCTGCATCTTGCGGTCCCAGCGGGGCGGTGCGTCCTTCTTCGCCATGCGGCCCCCTCACCCTGTTCGCCTGCCCGTCCGGCCGGGCGCCGTGCCCGTCAAGCCTGAACCCACCGTCTCCTCGAATGTAGTCGGCACGTCTGACAGCGCACGCCCCTTTGTCGCATTGCGCGCCCCCAGGGAGCGGTTGGTGATAGTGGACCTTCGCCTACCCCACCGTTTCGTGCTCATCCCCGATCGAACAGGATCGAAGGCGACTAAAACAAGCCTCTTTTGATCGGTTTCCGTTTCTCGGCCCGGGTTTCGGGGCACCGCCGGTGGGCAGCCGCGCTGCAAGGAAGCGTAGGAATCGCTTCCGTTTCCGGCGAGCGAAGGGCGTGGTGGTGGCGTTCAACGTGACCGGCGACGAGCACGGGGACTGGGCCGTGCTGCGAGTGTCGGGCGAGCTGGACCTGGTGACGTCGCCGGTGCTGCGTCAGCGGGTGCACGACGCGGTGGCCGAGGGCCGCCACAGTCTCGTCCTGGACCTCTCGGAGGTCTTCTTCTGCGACTCCAGCGGCGTCGGCGTCCTCATCGCCTCCCGCCGTCTGATCCGCTCCTGCCAGGGCCGGCTCCGCCTGATCCTGCCGGCCCAGGGCGCGACGGAGGGGTCGCACGTCAACAGGGTGCTGGGCGCTCTGGGCGTACGGCGGCTCTTCGACGTCCACCTCGACGTGGACTCGGCGACGGACGACGAGGCGGGCCCGCTGTCGGCGTAGGGACCCCTTTTCCACAAGGGTGTCCGGTGTGCCACACCGTTGTTCCGGAATTCCCCCGGTCTTGGCACAACCGCCGCTTTCCGCAGCCGGGAACGGGCCGCGCGTCGTACGCTCCGAGCGAGATGCACCAGATGCACCCCGACGTGACGTGAGGCGGCTGGAAGAGACATGGTCAGCAGCGAGTACGAGCGCAGGATCGCCGCCCGGTTCGCCACCTTCGACCAGGACGGCAACGGCTACATCGACCGGGAGGACTTCAGCGCGGCGGCCAAGGCGCTGCTCGCGGAGTTCGGCACCGCCGCCCGGTCGGACAAGGGACAGGCCCTGTACATCGGCGCCGAGGCGTTCTGGCAGGGCATGGCCGGGATAGCGGACCGGGACGGCGATCAGCGCATCAACCGGGACGAGTTCGTCAACGGCGCCGTCAAGCGGCTGCGGGACAACCCCGACCGGTTCGCCGAGATCGCCCGCCCCTTCCTGCACGCGGCCCTCGCCGTGGCCGACCGGGACGACGACGGTACGGCGACGGTCGAGGACACCGTGCGCGTGCTCAGGGCCCTCGGTGCGGCGCACGACGTCGCCCTCGCGGCCGCCACCGCCCTGGACGCCGACGGCGACGGGAAGATCGCCGAGGCGGAGATCGTCCCCGCCTTCGCCCGCTACTTCACCGTTCCGGAATAGCGGACCTTCGCTCCCTACCGCACCGTTCCGGAGTAGCGCTCGCGCAGCTTGTACTTGAGCACCTTCCGCAGCGTCTCGTTCCGCGGAAGGGCGTCCACCACCTCCAGCCGCTCCGGCAGCTTGTGGACCGACAGCCCTTCCGCGCGGAGGTACGACACGACGTCGGGCAAGGTCAACCCGGGCGCTCCCGGCGCCGGTTCCACCACCGCGCACACCAGCTCACCCCGCTCCGCGTCCGGCAGCCCGACGACCGCCACGTCCCCCACCGCCGGGTGCGCGGCCAGCAGGTCCTCGATCTCCTTCGCCGAGATGTTCTCGCCCTTGCGGATGATCACGTCCTTGGCGCGGCCGGTGAGGACCAGATGCCCGGTCTCCGTGCGGAACCCCAGGTCACCGGTGCGCAGGAAGCCCTCCTCGTCGAAGGCCTCCGCGGTCTGCGCCGGGTCCAGATAGCCCTGGCAGACGGCCTCGCCGCGCAGCCGCACCTCCCCGTCCACGATCCGTATCTCCATGCCCTCCGGCGGCCGCCCCTCGGTCGTCGCGAGGTTCTCCGTCGTGTCGTCCGGCGAGCCCATCGTGATCATCGGCACCTCGGTCATGCCGTACCCGTGCGTGAGCTGGACGCCCATCTCGCGCACGACCGCGTGATAGACCTCCGGCGGCTTCGGCGCCCCGCCGCCCGCGAGGAGGCGGAGGGTGGGGATGACCGGGGTGCCGGGCTGCTTGCGCTGCTCGGCCAGGAACATCGAGTAGAAAGCCGTGGACCCGCCCGCCACCGTGACCCCGTGCTTGCGGTATCCCTCCAGCGCGTCCGGCAGCGCGAACTGCTCGAACATCACCGCCGGGAAGCCGTACAGCAGCAGCATCACCGTGTAGTCGGGGCCCGCTATATGGGCGTACGGGAAGGCCATCGAGCCCACGTCGGCGGCGGTCAGACGCAGCGCGTGGGCGAGGCAGGAGCCGCCCGCTATCAGTGAACGGTCCGTGTGGAGGACGCCCTTGGGGTCGGAGGTCGTGCCCGAGGTCCAGTAGATCCAGCGCACCGAGGTGCCCTCGGCGGGGGGCGCGGGGAGCACGCCCGGATCGCCGTCGGGGAGGTCGTCGTACGCCGTGAAGACGCCCTTGGCGCCCAGCCGCCGGGCCATCGCCGGGTAGTCGAAGCCCCGCCACACTCCCGGTACGGCGAAGTACTCGGCCTGGGACTCGCGGAGCGCGAAGCCGACCTCGCGGTCGCGGTAGAAGGGGATGACCGGGGACTGGACGGCGCCGAGGCGGGCCAGGGCGAAGGAGAGCAGGGCCGTCTCGATGCGGGTGGGCAGCTGCCAGGCGACGACCGTGCCGGGGCGGACGCCCATGCCGTACAGACCGGCCGCCACCCGCTCGGCACGCGCGCGGAGTTCGCCGAAGGTCAGGGTGCGGTCGTCCTGGAGGAGAACCGGGCGGTCGGGGGTGAGGTCGGCGCGGCGGGCGACCAGGTCCCAGAGGGTGCGGGTGGAACTCAGGGAGTGCGGGCTCTCGTTCACTGGTGCCCCCTGCTTGGCTGACGACTCGTCAGGTGACATGCTATCTGACGATCCATCAGATAGTGCCTGTCAGGTGAACACCGTCCGGCGGAGGGGATCATGCCGACCGAACTGCCCCGCATCATCAGCGTCGACGACCATGTGATCGAGCCCGCGCACCTCTTCGAGACCTGGCTGCCCGCCAAGTACCGCGACCGGGGGCCGCAGCCGCTCACCGCCGGGATCGGTGAACTCGCCTACGTGGGCGGCAAGTACCAGATCACGATGGACCCGGACGGCCCGCCCACCGACTGGTGGATCTACGAGGACCTGAAGTTCCCCTACAAACGCAACATCGCCGCCGTCGGCTTCGACCGGGACGAGATGACCCTGGAGGGGATCACCCGGGAGGAGATGCGGCGCGGCTGCTGGGACCCGAAGGCGCGCCTCGCCGACATGGACCTCAACCATGTCGAGGCCAGCCTCTGCTTCCCCTCCTTCCCCCGCTTCTGCGGGCAGACCTTCGCCGAGGCGCACGACAAGGAGGTCGCGCTGGCCTGTGTGCGCGCCTACAACGACTGGATGGTGGAGGAGTGGTGCGGCGGCAGCGGCGGGCGGCTCATCCCGCTGTGCCTGATCCCCTTGTGGGACATCGAGCTGGCGGTCGCGGAGATCCGGCGCAACGCCGCGCGGGGCGTGCGGGCCGTGACCTTCTCCGAGATCCCCACCTATCTCGGGCTGCCCTCCATCCACTCCGGCTACTGGGACCCGTTCTTCGCGGTCTGCCAGGAGACCGGCACGGTCGTCAACATGCACATCGGCAGCAGCTCCCAGATGCCGGCCGCCTCCCCCGACGCACCCCCCGCCGTCCAGGCCGCCCTCAGCTTCAACAACGCCATGGCCTCGATGATGGACTTCCTGTTCAGCGGCGTCCTGGTGAAGTTCCCGACGCTCAAACTGGCCTACAGCGAGGGCCAGATGGGCTGGATCCCGTACGCCCTGGAGCGCGCCGACGACGTCTGGGAGGAGCACCGCGCGTGGGGCGGGGTGCGCGGCACGATCCCCGAGCCGCCGTCGACGTACTACTACCGGCAGATCTACTGCTGCTTCTTCCGCGACAAGCACGGGGTCGCCTCGCTGGACGTGGTGGGGCGGGACAACGCCACCTTCGAGACGGACTATCCACACGTCGACTCGACCTTCCCGCACACCAAGGAGGTCGCCCTCGACCATGTGAAGGGCCTCGACGACGAGACCGTCTACAAGCTGATGCGCGGCAACGCCATCCGCATGCTCGACCTGGACTTCGACAAAGACCTCGACATCTGATGGACCTGTCGCACACCGCCGAAGAGGAGGAGTTCCGGGCGGAGTTGCGGGGGTGGCTGGGCACCGTACTGCCCACACTGCCGCCCACGCCGTCCCCCGACGACTGGCCGGGGCGCCGCGCGTACGACATGGGCTGGCAGCGGAAGCTGTACGACGCCGGGTACGCGGACGTGCACTGGGACGCCTCACCGACCCTGCGGCTGATCTTCCTGGAGGAGACCGAGAAGGCCGGCGCGCCCTATGTGGGCGCCGGCTTCGTCGGGCTGCTGCACGCCGGGCCGACCATAGCCGCCGAGGGCACGGAGGAGCAGCGGGCGCGCTGGCTGCCGCCGATCCTGCGCGGGGACGAGGTGTGGTGCCAGGGGTTCAGTGAGCCCGACGCCGGTTCCGACCTCGCGGCGCTGCGCACGCGCGCGTGGCGCGACGGCGACGACTACGTGGTCAGCGGCTCCAAGATCTGGACCTCGCACGCCGAAGTCGCCGACTGGTGCGAGCTGTTGGTGCGGACGGACGCGACGGCGCCGAAGCATCGCGGGATCACCTGGCTCGCGATGCCCATGGACGCGCCGGGCATCACCGTACGGCCGTTGCGGACCCTCGCCGGGTCCGCCGAGTTCGCCGAGGTGTTCCTCGACGAGGTGCGGGTGCCGGTCGGCAACCGGGTCGGGGACGAGAACGACGGCTGGCGCGTGACCATGGTGACGCTGTCCTTCGAACGCGGCACGGCCTTCGTGGGCGAGGTCGTCGCCTGCCGCCGTGTGCTGCGCGAACTCGCCGCGGAGGCACGGAAGAACGGGCGCTGGGATGATCCGGCGCTCAGGCGGCGCCTGGGGGGCCTCAACGCCGAGTTCCGGGCGTTGTGGCGGCTCACGCAGTGGAATGTGAGCGAGGCGGAGGCGCGGGGCGGGGGGCCGGGGGTCGGGGGGTCGGTCTTCAAGTTGCGGTACTCGCAGGCGCGGCAGGAGTTGTACGACGCGGCGGCGGAGGTGCTGGGGGAGGGGGCGTTGGATCTGGGGGCGCCCTGGGTGGTGGAGCGGTTGTCGTCGTTGTCGTACACCATCGCCGCCGGGACCTCGCAGATTCAGCGGAACATCGTGGCTGAGCGGATGCTCGGGTTGCCGAAGGGGAGGTGAGGGGGTGCGGTTTCAACTGACGGAGGAGCAAAGGGCTTTGCGCGATGCGGTGCGAGCCACGGTTCGTCGTCGGGCGGCTGCGGGTGCGTGGGGGCTGGTCGCGCAGTTCCCCGCGCCCCTTGGCGGCGATGCCCAGCCCGGCATTGATCGGGGGCTGTGGGGGGCCCTTGGACAGCTTGGGTTCTTTTCTCTGCGGTTGGCTGAAGCGGAGGGAGGGGCCGGATTGGGGCTTCCCGAAGCTGTGTTGGCGTTTGAAGAGGCTGGGCGGGCGTTGGTGGCCGGGCCGCTCGTCGCCACGCATCTTGCCGCCGGGGTCGTGCCCGGGGCGGATCGCGGTGAGGTGGTGGTGGCTGCCGCGAGCGGGCGGATCGTGGAGTGGATGGACGAGGCCGATGTCGTGATGGCGGGGGCCGAGGGGGCAGTGCCCTTGCGGTCCGTGGACCCGTTGACGCCGCTGCACCGGGTGCCCGCACCGGCGCCCACCGATCCCGTCGCCGTCCTGCTCACCGCCGCCGAGCAGCTCGGGACCGCCACGCGCGCGTGCCAGCTGGCGGTGCAACACGCCCGGACCCGTGAGCAGTTCGGGCAGCCGATCGGGGCGTTCCAGGCCGTCAAGCATCTGTGCGCGGAGCAGCTGGTGCGGGTCGAGGTGGCCCGGGCGGCGGTGTACGCGGCGGCCGTGACAGCGGACCCGGCCGACATCGCGGCGGCCCGCCTGCTCGCCGACGAGGCCGCCGTGCGCGGCGCCCGCGACTGCCTCCAGGTGCACGGCGGCATGGGCTTCACCTGGGAGTCCGAGGTGCATCTGCTGCTGAAGCGGGCGTGGGTGCGGGCGCAGCGTGGCGGCGGTCGTACGGAGAGTGAGGAGCTGCTCGCGGCCGAGCTGACGGCCTGACAGGGCCTGGTCTGCGGAGCCGTCGAGGCCCGGCCCGGAAATGTCGCGGACTGTGGCATACCGGAATCACGGAGCGTTGATATCGGGTTGTGTCCTATGCGTGACCCGTCACGGCCTGGAGTCGGTGTCCCGCTCCGGTACCTTCTGTGGGATGCGAGTGGTTCCGAGCACTAGCCGTGCCGGTGTTGCCTCCGAGGCGGCTCCGGACGAGGCGGTGCGCGCCGCTTCTCGCCGGGTGGGAGGGCCCTCGGCCCCCGCCTGTTCGACTCCCCGCAGCGAGCGTCGCACAGTATGCCGCACGCGTACTCCTTCGCGCTGGAATATGCCCGAAGCGCTTGTTGGGGTGACTGTACGTCAACCATGCTGTCTCGTAAGGGACTCACGTTCCGTGACCCCCGCTTTGGCCGTTGTTCTGGCCATGCAAAAAATGGCTACGATCGTGGCCCTCGTGAGGCGCGAGGCTATTCGTCTGCCGGTTCGGATGGTGTGAGCGGTGCAGGTGCTTCAAGTGCAGCTGGAGATCCGGCCCGACCCCGCTGAGGTGGGACGAGCCCGCAGGTGGGCTCGGTCGCGGCTCGCCGGGTCCGGCATAGGGGCCGACGAGGCGCTTGCCGAGACCCTGATCCTGCTCGTGTCCGAACTGGTCACCAACGCCGTGGTGCACACCGGCTGTCCGGCCGTGCTCCGGCTGTCGCTGCCCGGTGCCACGACCGGGGAGGCCACCGTCCGTCTGGAGGTGGCCGACACCAGCAGCTGTGCTCCGGTGCCGCGTTGCGTCGACGGGGACGCCACGGGTGGCCGGGGGCTCGCCCTGGTCGACGGCCTCGCCGACCGCTGGGGCTGGAGCCCCGAGGGTGCCGGCAAGCGCATCTGGTGCGAACTCGACCGGTCCGCGCAGGACGACCGCGCGTCCGCGCCCGCCTTCACGGGCGGGACTTCGGCGTTCGAGGGCTACGAAGGCTTCGCGTACGAGGCGGTGTGAGGGGCCGCGTGGTCGGTGCACGGCAGCAGAGCGCTGCGGTCGTCTCCTCCGGGTGAGGGGTGGTGCGCCGTGACGTGCTTCCGTGCGCGCCCGTGACAAATGCGGACTTAAGTAATGAAACCCCTGGCCGGTGTTGACGCCGCGTGTTCACCTGCTCACGCTTGTGGTCAGCGATTCGCCGCGAGGGGACGACGAGGGTTTCGGTGACGGGAGCCCTTGCCGAGTGTGGGTCGTTGATTCGGCGTCGGTTCCCTCGGGGCCCGGGAACCGGGGCGGGTACGCCGGAGCCGGACGGCGGCGCATGCGATGCCGCCGTCCGGCCACCTCACAGGACGGCGACCGGTGCCACGGGAGTTCCCGTCGCGCCGGTGAACGGCTCCGGCATCGCCGACAGCAGGAACGCGTAGCGGCCCGCTTCTCCACAGGCTGTGGACAACTCTTCGAGATTCCAGTTCTGGCCCTGGAGCATTCCCATCTCCACCAGGTCCAGGGCGTGCACGGGCAGCCACAGGTCCTCGACCTCGGGCGGAAACACCTCGAACGTCAGGGTGTCGTTCGCGACCGCCGCGACGTCGCGCGCGTGGAACCACTCCGGCGTACGGACCGACAGGCCGGGCGACGGATAGCCGTACGCGTGCTTGTCGCCCGTGAGCAGTACCTGTATCTGCCCCGTCCGTACGAGCACGATGTCGCCGGCCCGCACGCGCGTGCCCGCGAGTTCCTCGGCCGCCTCCAGGTCCTCCGGGGTGACCGCGTGGCCACCGTCGAGCCGGGCGACGCCACGCGCGCGTGCCACGTCCAGGAGCACCCCGCGCGAGACGATGTGCCGCGCCTTGTCGATGCCGCTGAACTGCGCGCCGCCGTGCGCGGTGACGGTGTCGGCCGGGCGGCCGTTGTAGAGCCTCCCCGAGTGCGAGACGTGCGGGAGCGCGTCCCAGTGGGTGGCCGCCTGGAGGCCCATCGTCACGGCGTCGTCGCTGCACGCCACCGTGCCCGGGCCGAAGATCTCCTGGTTGATCTGCACCATGGCGTGCAGCGGGTTCACCCGGCCCGGGATCATGCCGGTCTGCACGCCGTCCTGTTGGAGCGGCAGGGCGAGGGGAACGCGGCGACCTGTCCTGACCTCGGCGGCGGCCTGCCGCACCACCTCGTCGGTGATCAGGTTGAGGGTGCCGATCTCGTCGTCGGCGCCCCAACGCCCCCAGTTGTTCACGCGCTTGGCGATCTCGTGGAACTCGGCCGGCAATGTCATCGGCGCTCCCCAGGGGCTTGTCTCCGGGTATCTGACGGGTCATAAAATCTAACGGTCCGTCAGAAACCGCGGGAAGGGGCCGGTCGTGGGGAACTTCTTGGCAGGCAAGGTCGTCGCCGTGACGGGGGCGGGGCGCGGGATCGGACGGGCGGTGGCGATCGCGGCCGCGGCCGAGGGGGCGCGGGTCGTCGTCAACGACTACGGGGTGTCCGTGGACGGGTCCTCACCGACGAGCGAGGTCGCCGAAGCGGTCGTCAAGGAGATCGTCGCGACGGGGGGTGAGGCCGTCGCGGTGGCCGACGACGTGTCCACGATGGCGGGCGGGCAGCGGATCGTCGACGTGGCCCTGTCGTCGTACGGGCGCCTCGACGGCGTCGTGTGCGTCGCCGGGATCCTGCGCGAGCGGATGCTGTTCAACATGACCGAGGAGGAGTGGGACTCGGTCGTCGCCACGCATCTGAAGGGGACGTTCACCCTGTTCCGCGCGGCATCGGCGGTGATGCGGAAGCAGCGGGGCGGGACGCTGATCGGGTTCACCAGCGGGAACCACCAGGGGTCCGTGTCGCAGGCGAACTACAGCGCGGCGAAGGGCGGGATCATCTCGCTGGTCCGGAGTGCCGCGTTGGGGTTGCACAAGTACGGGGTGACGGCGAACGCGGTGGCGCCCGTCGCCCGTACCCGGATGTCCGCCGGGGTTCCCATGGAACTGGCGGAGATCGGGGAGCCGGAGGACGTGGCCGCGCTGGTGGTGTACCTGCTGTCGGACCGGGCTCGGGAGGGCGGGGTCACCGGGCAGGTGTACACGATCGCGGGGGCGAAGCTGGCGGTTTGGGCTCAGCCGCGGGAGCTGCGCGCGGCGTATGCGGTGGGTGGGTGGACGCCGGAGGCGATTGCGGAGTTCTTGCCGGGGGCGGTGGGGGTGGATGCGATGCCGATGCTGGCCCAGGTGGCGGCGATGGAGGAGGCGGCGCGGGGTGGGGCTCGGCCTAACGCCCAATAGCTCGGTGGGAGTTGTGGTGTGGCGGCTGCGGGTTCGTTGTGGCTGGTCGCGCAGTTCCCCGCGCCCCTTAGGGGCATCTCCATCCCCGGCGTTGAAAGGAGAGGTTCGTGGACTTTGGGTTCAGTGCCGCGGATGAGGAATTTCGCGGGGAGGCTCGGGCGTGGCTTGCTGCGCAAAGCCCGGACACGGGCGATCGGCGCGGCTGGGAACGGACTCTCGGCGCCGCCGGATGGATCGGGATCGGGTGGGGAGAGGCGGGGTACGGGAATCGGACTCTCGGGCTTACTCAGCAGGTCGTCTGGGCCGAGGAGTATGCCCGTTCCAGTGCCCCTCCTCGGTCCGGGCACATCGGGGAGAACCTGCTGGCGCCCACCCTCATCGCCCATGGCAGTCCGGAGCAGAAGGCCCGCTTCCTGCCGCCCATCGCCGCCGGGGACGAGCTCTGGTGTCAGGGGTACAGCGAACCCGGGGCCGGGTCGGATCTGGCCGGGGTGCGGACCGGTGCCGTGCGGGACGGGGACGGGTACCGGGTCAGCGGGCAGAAGATCTGGACCTCGCTCGCGCAGGACGCCGACTGGTGTTTCGTGCTGGCCCGGACCGAAGCCGGGTCCCGGCGGCATCACGGGTTGTCCCTCCTCCTCGTGCCCATGGACCAGCCGGGGCGGATCGAGGTGCGGCCCATCCGGCAGCTGACCGGGACCAGCGACTTCAACGAGGTCTTCTTCGACGGGGCACGCGCGCGTGCGGAACATGTCGTCGGGGGTGAGGGCAACGGCTGGCAGGTGGCCATGAGTCTGCTCGGGTTCGAGCGGGGGGTGTCCACGCTGGCCCAGCAGATCGGGTTCGGCCAGGAGCTGGGGCGGGTGGTGCGGGCCGCCGTCGACTCGGGGGCGGTGGACGATCCCGTCGTACGGGAACGGCTCGTCCGGCAGTGGGCCGAGCTGCGGGTGATGCGGTGGAACGCGCTGCGCACGCTCGGGCGGGCCGGGGACGCGGGGGCGCCCAGCGTGGCCAAGCTGCTGTGGGGCGGCTGGCATCAGCGGCTGGGGGAGCTGGCCGTGGCGGTCCGGGGGGCGTCGGGGAGTGTCGGGCCGCGGGAGTGGGAGGCCTCCTCGCCGTACGAACTCGACCCGTTCCAGCATCTGTTCCTGTTCTCCCGGGCCGACACGGTCTACGGCGGCTCGGACCAGATCCAGCGCACGATCATCGCCGAGCGGGTGCTCGGGCTGCCCAGGGAACCCAAGGGGGTTGTGTGATGCGCGGCGTCCTGTTCGACGGCAAGCGGGTCGAGGTCGTGGACGACCTGGAGGTGCGGGAACCGGGGCCCGGGGAGGTGGTCGTCGCCATCGCGGCCGCCGGGTTGTGTCACAGCGATCTGTCGGTCGTAGACGGGACCATTCCGTTTCCGGTGCCGGTGGTGCTGGGGCATGAGGGGGCCGGCCTGGTGGAGGCCGTGGGGGCGGGTGTCAGTCATGTCTCGGCCGGGGATCATGTCGCGCTGTCCACCCTCGCCAACTGCGGGACCTGCGCGGAGTGCGACCGGGGGCGGCCCACCATGTGCCGGAAGGCCATCGGGCGGCCGGGGCAGCCGTTCGCGCGGGGTGGGCGGCCGGTGTTCCAGTTCGCCTCCAACTCGGCGTTCGCGGAAAGGACCGTGGTGAAGGCCGTGCAGGTGGTGCGGATTCCGCAGGACATTCCGCTGTCCTCGGCCGCGCTCATCGGGTGCGGGGTGCTGACCGGGGTGGGGGCCGTGCTCAACCGGGCCAAGGTGGAGTACGGGGACAGCGTGGTCGTGATCGGTACCGGCGGCATCGGGCTCAACGTCCTCCAAGGGGCGCGGATCGCGGCGGCGTCGCGGATCGTCGCAGTGGACGCCAATCCGGCGAAGGAGGCGGTGGCCCGGCAGTTCGGGGCGACCGACTTCCTGACGTCGACCGAGGGCGTGCGGGAGCTGCTGCCGACGGGGGCCGACCATGTCTTCGAGTGCGTCGGGCGCGTGGAACTCGTCCGGCAGGCCGTCGATCTGCTGGACCGGCACGGTCAGGCGGTCCTGCTCGGGACGCCGCCGGCCGGGGCGGAGGCGTCCTTCGTCGTGGCGTCCATGTTCCTGGACAAGTCGATCCTGGGCTGCCGTTACGGCTCTTCGCGGCCGCAGCGGGACATCCCGCTGTACGCCGGGCTGTACCGGGAGGGGCGGCTGCTGCTCGACGAGCTGGTGACGCAGACGTATCCCGTGGAGGAGTTCGAGCGGGCCGTGGCGGACGCGGAGGCGGGCAAGGTGGCGCGGGGGGTGCTGACCTTCTGAGGGGCGGCGCGGGCGGTCCGCGCAGGTGGGCGGCCGGCGTCAAGCATCGCCGGGGACACCGGCGGCGGTCTCGGTGCCCGCGCGGAAGGTGCGTCGGTAGCTGGTCGGGGTGACGCCCAGTGCCGTCTGGAGGTGCTGGCGCATCGACTGCGCCGTGCCGAAGCCGGCGTCCCGGGCCACCTGGTCCACGGACAGGCCGGAGGACTCCAGCAGGTGCCGGGCGCGCTCCACCCGTTGCTGGGTGAGCCACTGGCCGGGGCTGATGCCGACCTCCTCGCGGAAGCGGCGCGTGAAGGTCCGTACGGACATCGACTCCTGGTCGGCCATGTCCCGCAGCTGGATCGGCTCGTGCAGCCGGGCGAGGGCCCAGGCACGGGCGGTGGTCGTGGTGGCCAGCTGGGGTTCCGGTACCGGCCGTTGGATGTACTGCGCCTGACCGCCCTCGCGGTGCGGCGGTACGACCGTACGGCGGGCCACGGCGTTGGCGACCGCGGTGCCGTGGTCGCGGCGCAGGATGTGCAGGCAGAGGTCGACCCCGGCGGCGACGCCCGCGGAGGTCAGGACGTCGCCGTCGTCGACGTACAGGACGTCCGCGTCGACCCTGATCCGCGGGAAGAGGCGCTGGAGGCGCTCGGCATCGGCCCAGTGCGTGGCGGCCGGGCGGCCGTCGAGGTAGCCGGCGGCGGCGAGGACGTAGACGCCCGTGCAGATGGAGGCGAGCCGGGTGCCGGGGCGGATGTGGGCGAGGGCGGCGGCCAGTTCGGGGGTGAGGACGCCCTCGTCGTAGACCGGGCCGAACTCGTAGGAGGCGGGGACGATCACGGTGTCGGCGGTGGCCAGGATCTCCGGGCCGTTGGGCACCAGGACGTCGAAGTCCGAGTCCGTGCCGACCGGGCCCGGTGGCCGGACCGAGCAGGTGACGACTTCGTACAGCGGCCGCCCCTCGGCGTCCCGGGGGCGCCCGAAGATGCGGTGCGGGATGCCCAGCTCGAAGGGGAGCAGGCCGTCCATGGCGAGGACGACGATGCGGTGCGGACGGAACCCCGGCTCAGTGCTCGGCTCGCTGCTCGGCTCACTGCTCATGGCCCGATCCTAACGAATGCTGTCCTTCGGGCCACTCGATGTGACGGGTTCCGGCCGCGATGCTCAAGGCGTGACTCAGACGACAGAGGCCGCCGCAGCCGCCGTACCGGAGACCCCGAGCCCCAGGAAGCCGCGCGTCCACCGGGCGTGGTTCGTCGCCGCCGTCACCTTCGTGACGATCATCGGCGCGGCCGCCTTCCGGTCGCTGCCCGGGCTCCTCATCGACCCGCTGCACCAGGACTTCGGCTGGTCGCGCGGCACGATCAGCGCGGCGGTCTCGATCAACCTCGCCCTGTACGGGCTCACCGCCCCCTTCGCCGCCGCGCTGATGGACCGCTTCGGCATCCGCCGGGTCGTCGCCGTCGCGCTGACCGTGATCGCGGTCGGGTCCGGGCTGACCGTGTGGATGACGGCGGCCTGGCAGCTGATGCTGTACTGGGGTCTGCTGGTCGGTCTGGGGTCCGGGTCGATGGCGCTGGCCTTCGCGGCGACCGTCACCAACCGCTGGTTCACCGAGCGGCGCGGCCTGGTCACCGGCATCCTGACCGCGGCCTCCGCCTCCGGCCAGCTGATCTTCCTGCCGGTGCTGTCCTGGATGGTGGAGAAGCACGACTGGCGCCCGGCGGCCGTCACCGTCGCCCTCGCCGCCCTCGCGGTCGTCCCCTTCGTCTGGCTGTTGCTGCGCGACCACCCGGCCGACGTGGGCCTGAAGCCCTACGGCGCCAAGGAGTTCGTGCCCAAGCCGGAGCCCGTGCCGGGCGCCGCGCGGCGGGCCGTGAGCGTCCTGTTCAAGGCGGCCCGCACCGGCCCCTTCTGGCTGCTCGCCGGGACCTTCGCGATCTGCGGCGCCTCCACCAACGGCCTGATCCAGACCCACTTCGTGCCCGCCGCCCACGACGCGCACATGCCGGTCCAGGCGGCGGCCTCGCTGCTCGCGGTCATCGGCGTCTTCGACGTCGTCGGCACGATCGCCTCCGGCTGGTTCACCGACCGTTTCGACTCCCGACGGCTGCTCGCGACGTACTACGCGCTGCGCGGTGTCTCGCTGCTCTTCCTGCCGATGCTGCTGGCGCCGAGCGTCCACCCGCCGATGCTGTTCTTCATCGTCTTCTACGGCCTCGACTGGGTCGCCACGGTGCCGCCCACGGTGGCGCTGTGCCGGGAGCAGTACGGCGAGGACAGCGCGATCGTCTTCGGCTGGGTGCTGGCCTCGCACCAGGTCGGGGCGGCGCTGGTGGCCTTCCTCGGCGGGGTGGCGCGGGACGTCTTCGGGTCGTACGACATGGTCTGGTACTTCTCCGGGGCGCTGTGCGCGGCGGCGGCGCTGATGGCGCTGGTGATCCGGCGGAAGCAGACGCCGGTGGCGTCGATGACCCCCGCGGTGGCCTGAGGCCCTGCCTAGAGGAAGCGGCCCCGGTGGAACAGCAGGGGCGCCGCGTCCTCGTCGCCCGTGCCGAGCGCGTCCACCCGGCCGACCACGATCAGATGGTCGCCGCCGGTGTGCACCGCGTGGATCGTGCAGTCGATCCACGCGAGCGTCTCCGCGAGGCGCGGGGAGCCGGAGCAGGGTGCCGCGTCGTACGCCACGCCCGCGAACTTGTCCGCGCCGCTGACCGCGAAGCCGCGGCACAGGGCGCCCTGGTGGGCGGCGAGGACGTTGACGCAGAAGACGCCGGCGCGGGCGATGCGCGGCCAGGTCGCCGACGTACGGCCGACCATGAACGTGACCAGGGGCGGGTCGAGGGAGAGGGAGGAGAAGGACTGGCAGGCGAAGCCGGCGGGGCCGGACTCGCCGTCGGCGGCGGGTGCGGTGACCACGGCCACGCCCGTCGCGAAGCTTCCCAGCACCCGCCGGAAGTCGCCCTGCCCGACCGGCGCCCGCTCGTCCTCGCCGACACAGCGCAGGTCGGGGCGGGGCAACGGCTCTACCGGCCTCGCCGATCCGACCGACCTGAGATAGCGGACGGCGGCCTCGGCCATGCCTGCTTGTCCCATCACCCCTCCATTGAAGCTGACGGAGTGTCAGATGGGAAGGGGTGGTGCGAGGCGGCGGCAGGGCCTTCGTACCCTTCCGGCATGGGGTGGGGAGAGACACGACGGCAGCTCGCGGACGCCTGGAAGTGGTCCGAGCTGCACACCGCGGCGGCGACGGCCGCGCTTCAGGTGCCGGTGCTCTGGGTGCTCGCGTGGCTGACGACGATCAACGACGACGACTACGGCAGCGGCGTCAACGTGCTCGCCGGGGCCTTCTTCCTGCTGGTGCTCGTCCTGCTGCCTTTCCTGACCACCCTGTACGCGGCCCTGTTCACGATGCCGACGCTCGTCCTCGCGCGCGTGGCCGCGCGTCGGCTGGGCGGGCCGGAGTGGCTGTGGCAGCTCGGGGCCGTGATCCTGGTGAGCGTCTGCTGGGTGCTCGTCATGGCCGGGTGGTCCGCGTCCGTACCGGCACTGCTCGGCGCCACGGGGATGCTGACCGCGTTCGCGCTCCTCCCGCTCCTGGCCGTCGGCCACGTCCGCCGCCGTGCCCGGATCAAGGGGCGCGCCTGGGGGTTCTTCGGGGTCTGGCTCCGCTCGGCGGCCGCCACCTTCGGGCTGTGCGTGCTGATCGTCGGCGGTGCGCTCGCGGCCTCCTTCGCCGGGCTGCTCAAGGACTACGAGCCCCCGACGCTCTCCACCGCACAGCTCACCGGCGCCTGGCGCGGCGACGGCGGCGCGGTCCTGGACCTGCGCGCGGGCGGCCGGGTCGAGTTCACCGACCTGCCGCTCCGGGACCCCGACGGCTGGGAGTCCGTGCGCTGCACCGGCACCGGTACCTGGAGCGTCGACCGGGACGGCCGCGACGACGCCCATGCCGGGGAGGGGCCACAGGAACGGGACGGGGTCGTCGTACGGCTGGACGGCGGCTGCGGGGAGCAGACGTACTGGACGATCGGCGGCACCGAGCACGACCCGGAGCTGTTCGTGCTGTTCGGTGACCCGGACGTGGGTGACCTGCGGATTCTCAAGAAGAAGTGACGCCGGTCAGCGTCCCTCGAACTCCGCGCCGCGCCGCTCCACGAAACTCGCCACCCCCTCCTTCGCGTCCGCCGTCGTCATGTTGATCTCCTGGGCGGCGGCCTCCGCGGCGAACGCGGTGGCGCGGTCGGTGTCGAGGGAGGCGTTGACGAGCTGTTTGGTGAGGGCGAGGGCGCGGGTCGGGCCGGCGGCGAGGCGGGCCGCCCACTCCGCGGCGGTCTTCGCCAACTCACCCTCCGGGACCACCCGGTTGACCAGTCCCAGGCGCTCGGCGTCGGCGGCGGTGAGCGCGTCGCCGAAGAACATCAGCTCCTTCGCGCGCTGCGGGCCGATCAGGCGGGGGAGGAGATACGCGCCGCCGCCGTCGGGGACGAGTCCGCGTCGGACGAACACCTCGATGAACCTGGCCGGTTCCGCGGCCAGTACGAGGTCGCAGGCGAGCGCGAGATGCGCGCCGATGCCGGCCGCGGTGCCGTTGACGGCGGCGATCACCGGCTTCTCGCAGTCGAGGACCGCGGCGATCAGGCGTTGGGCGCCCAGCCGGAGGATGCGCGCCACGTCCCCGGCGACGCGCTCACCGGACCCCGCCCCGCCCCGCAGGTCCGCGCCCGCGCAGAAGCCGCGGCCGGTCCCGGTGAGGACCACGGCCCGCACCCCGGGATCGGCCGAGGCGTCCGCCAGCAGCCGGATCAGCAGGTCCCGCCCCTCGGGAGTGAGGGCGTTGAGGGCCTCGGGCCGGTTGAGGGTGAGGGACGCGACCTGGTCCGTGACGGTGTGCAGCACCTCGGCGCTCACCGGCACACCACCAGCGCGTCCAGCGCCACCGCGCCCTGCCCCCGGGGCAGGACCATCAGCGGGTTGATGTCCAGCTCGGCCAGTTCGTCCCCGAGTTCCAGGGCCATGCGCTGCACCCGCAGGACGACCTCGACGAGCGCGTCGACATCGGCCGGCGGCCGCCCCCGCACCCCGTCCAGCAGGGGCCGCCCGCGCAGGTCGTCCAGCATGTCCCGGGCCTGCTCCTCGGTGAAGGGCGGCACGCGTACGGCCGCGTCGCGCAGCACCTCCACCAGCACACCGCCCAGCCCGACCGTCACCGTGGGCCCGAAGAGCTCGTCGTGGGTGACGCCGACGACCATCTCGACGCCCCGCTCGACCATCTGGCAGACCAGCACACCGTCCAGGGAGACGTCCTCGTAGCGGGCGATGTCGGTCAGCTCCCGGTAGGCGTCGCGGACCTGGCTCGCGGAGGTGAGCCCGATCTTCACCAGGCCCAGCTCGGTCTTGTGGGCGATCTGCGCGCCGGAGGCCTTCATCACCACCGGGTAGCCCACCAGCCCCGCCGCGCGCACGGCCGCCGCCGCGCTGGTCACCAGCTGCTCGCGCGGCACGCGGATGCCGTACGCCCGCAGCAGCTGCTTCGCCGCGTGCTCGCTCAGCTGCTGACCCGGGCGCATCAGGGCCTGCGCCTTGCGGAAGGAGGGCGAAGTGGTGCGCGGGGCCTCGTCCAGGGGGGAGCGGTAGCTCGCCGTGAAGCGGTGGTGGTCGAGGTAGGCGCGGACCGCGGTGATGCAGTTGCCGACCGTGCGGAAGGTGGCCACCCGGGAGGAGCCCAACAGGACCTCGCGGTAAGCCGGTTCGGTGCCGACCGGCGATCCCCACACCACGCAGACCAGCTTGTCCGTCTCCTCGGCCGCGTCCACCAGGTCCTGGACCAGCCTGTCGCTGAGGGGTGGGAAGGGGCCGGTGACCGGGCAGATCAGCACCCCGACCGACGGGTCGTCGAGGATCGCGTCGATGATCTTCCGGCCGCGCCAGTCGCCGACCGGATGCCCGCCGTTGTCGACCGGGTTGGCGACGCTCAGGTATTCCGGTATCCACTGGTGCAGTTCGGCCTGCTTGGCATCGGAGAGCGTCGGCAGCCGCAGTCCCGCCTCCGTCGCCAGGTCGGCGAAGTGCGCGCCCGTGCCGCCCGAGATGGAGTAGACGACGACCCCGTCGGCGCGCGGCGGGCGGGCTCGGGCCAACAGGGCCGCGGTGTCCTGGAGTTCGTCGAGACCGTCGACGCGGATCACCCCGAACTGCCGCATCGCCGCGTCCACCACCGCGTCCGCGCCGGTCAGCTTGCCGGTGTGGGAGGCGGCCGTGCGGGCGCCGGTCTCGGTGCGGCCCACCTTGACCGCGACCACCGGCACCTTGCGGCGGGCGGCCCGGTCGGCGGCCAGCAGGAAGGAGCGGCCGTCCTTGAGGCCCTCGACGTAACAGGCGATGGCACCGACGTCAGGCTGCTCGGCGAAGTAGGAGAGGAAGTCGGCGGTCTCCAGGTCGGCCTCGTTGCCGGTCGGCGCCCAGTGGGAGAGGCGGATGCCGAGCTCCTGGAGGGCGAAGACGGGGCGGCCTTGGTGGCCGGACTGGGTGATGAGGGCGATCGCCGGCCCGTCGAGGTCCTCGCGGAACCGCTCGAAGGCGTTGAGGTTGGTGTTCGGTCCGAGCAGCCGCATTCCGGATCGCCGTACGGCGGCGGCCAGCCGGTCCTGCGCGGCGGCGCCCGCCTCGCCGGTCTCCGCGAAACCGGAGGCGAAGACGACCGCGAACCTGGCCTTGGCCTCGGCCAGTTCCTCGATCACCGGCAGCGGGTCGGCGACCAGCAGGACGGCGAGATCGACCTGCTCGGGCAGCTCGGCGACGGAGGCCACGCAGGGGACGCCGAACACGGACGGACGGCTGGGATGCACCGGGTGCAGCCGGGCCCCGACCCGCTCGGCCCAGCCGATCAGCTGCCGGGTGACACCGGTGTTGGGCCGGCCCTCGGCGTCCGAGGCGCCGATCACGGCGACGGACTCCGGCCGGAAGAAGCGGTCCAGATCGGGGACGTCGCCGTAGAGCGGGCGGCCGCTGACGTCGAGGTCGTCGACGTCGGCGGGCCGGCCGTGGACGGCGGGGCCGGGTTGCTCGCCGCAGGCGACGACCCGGGCCCGGCGGGAGTCGGTGGTGAGGGTGCCGTGGGTTGATCCAAGCATCGGTCCGCCCGCTCCTGTGTGACAGCGATTAACTGACGCAGTGTCAGATTAAAGGAACTGACGCTGTGTCAGGAATGGCCGTGCACGCAGCAAAGTGGGGGCGGGCCGGTCACAGCACCGCCAGCACCTCCTTCGCGACCCGCTCGCCCGAGCGCACCGCTCCGTCCATGTACCCGATCCAGTACGTGGACGTCTCCGTCCCGGCCCAGTGGATGCCGCCGACCGGCCGGCGCAGGGCGGGGCCGTACTGGGTCAGCACTCCGGGCGCGGCGATGGAGACGGGGCCGCCGCGGGTGTAGGTCTCGTTGTTCCAGCGTTGCAGGACGAAGGCGGAAGGGGAGGCGGCTTTCTCGCCGAAGTACGTCGCGTAGTCCTTCAGCACGGCGGCCCTGACCTCCGCCTCGCTCGCCGCGTCGAACTTGCGGGCCTCGTCGGCCTCGATGAAGCCCATGAGGGCGCCGTAGGAGGCGTCGGGAGGGGAGTTGTCGAAGGTGGAGCTGACCACGCCGGTGTCGCTGACGACCTGGCCGTTGAGGCCGTCGGCGCGCCAGAAGGGGGTGTCGTAGATGGCGATCGCCTTGCCGACGGAGGCCATCGGCAGGCGCTGGGTGAGCTGGTCGCGGGCGGCGGGCAGGACCGGGTCGTAGGTGATGCGGGCGGCGATCGGCGGGGGGACGGCGACGACGACCCGGCGGGCGGTGACGGTGGTGCCGTCGGCCGTCACGACGTACTGGGAGCCGGACTTGGTGATCGTGCGCACCGGGGCGTTAAGGACGACGCGGTCGCCGAGGGTGGCGGCGAGCTTGATCGGGACCTGCTGGGAGCCGCCGACGAAGCGCAGTTCCTGGGCGCCGCCCGCCGTCTCGGTGAGGCGTTCCAGGGTGCCGGGGTTCGAGGCGTTGCCCGCGGCGGCGATGTAGAAGAGCACGAACAGGAACGAGAGTTCACGGGGCTCGGCCGAGAAGACCGACGTGCAGGCCACGTCGAAGAGGAACTTGGCCGAGGGGATCACGGCGTTGGCGCGCAGCCAGGTCTCGAAGGTCTGCCGGTCCCATTCGTCGGCCTTGGCGGCGGTCCAGGGGGCGTCGACCGGGATCTGTTTGGCCAGGTCGTCGAGGGTGGCCTGGACGATCGCGGCGTTGGCGAGGCCGGCCGCGTCGATCGGCGGGACCGAGCCGAGGAGGCCGTCGGTGGCGTACGGGGTTTTCCTGCCGTCCTTGTAGAGGAGGTTCTTGCCGGTGTTGTAGGTGGCGAAGGTGGCGACGCCCAGGGAGTCGGCGAGGGCCTTCATGCGGTCCTGGGTGGGGCCGATGAACTCGCCGCCGCCCTCGGTGAATCCGCCGTTCGCCAGCGAGAGGTTCAGCACCCGTCCGCCGACGCGGTCGCGGGCCTCCAGGACGACCACCGACTTGCCGGCCGCCACCAGGTCGCGGGCCGCGGTGAGGCCGGCGAGCCCGGCGCCGACGACACAGACGTCGGCGGTCCGGGTCGCGGCGGCGGCCGTCCCGGCGGTGGCGGCGGTGAGGCCGACGGCACCGGCGCCGGCGGCACCGAGCAGGGAACGGCGGGAGAGCTGTCTTTCGGTTGCCACGTGCGTCCTCCGAGGAGAGGGGTGGGGTGGAGCCGGAAAGATGAGCCATGCTCGAAAAGATGAGCAGCGCTCGCATTCTGGCCCCGCGCGGTGGCGTAAAACAGTTCTCCTTGCTGACCCGTGAGTCACATAGGACACATGGGCAACAGCCGTCGTAATGCAGGTTGTTGAGTGTTTCTACGTACGCACGGCGTCCAGGCGGGCCGCCGAGCCCGTCCGGGCGATCGCCTTCGCGATCTTCTCCGCGTCGATCGCCAGTTCGCGGAACATGCCGCTGATCGGGTTGGTGTAGCCGGTGAAGTAGAGGCCGGGGGCGTTCGAGGGGGTGCGGGCGCCGTGCACCAGCGGTCTGCCGCGGGCGTCGAGGACCTCGAGGTGGCCGACCAGGCCCTCCAGGGCGCGGACGTAGCCGGTCGCCGCGATCACCGCGTCCGGGGCGATGCGGTCGCCGTCGGCGAGGGCGACCTTGCCGTCCTCGAAGCCGTCGACGGCGGCGACGATCTCCACCTTGCCCGCCTTGACGGCGTCGATGAGGCCGACGTCCTGGACCGGGATGGAGCCCTCGTTGACGCGGCTGTAGAGGCCGGTGTCGGGGCGGGGCAGACCGTGGGCGGAGAGGTCGGGCACGCTCAGCTTGCCCATCGGGCCGGCGAGCCGGTCGACGAGCCCGACCGGCAGGCGCCGTACGAGCACACCGGTGTACTGGGCGGCCCAGCCGGCCGTCGAGCGGCGGACGATGTGCGGGGTGGTGCGCACGGAGAGGCGTACCCGGGAGGCGCCGCCCTCCACCAGGTCGACGGCGATCTCGGCGCCGGTGTTGCCGACACCGACGACGAGGACGTCACGGCCGGCCCAGGGTTCGGGGTTGCGGTACTCCGAGGCGTGCACCAGGTCGCCGGTGTAGCCGTCCCGGCCGGGCCAGTCGGGCAGGTGCGGGGTGTGGTTGTAGCCGGTGGCGACGACGACCGCGGCGCCGGTCAGTTCACGGCCGCCGGTGGCGTGCAGCAGCCAGCCGGTGCCGTCGGCCGAGCGCTCGACGCGGGAGACCTCGACGCCGGTGACGATCTCCAGCTCGTGGAACTCGGCGTACTTCTCCAGATAGCGCACCACGTTGTCGCGGGACACCCAGCGCCCGAACTTGCGCGGCATCGCCAGGCCCGGCAGGCCGGACAGGCGGCGGGTGGTGTGCAGGTGGAGGCGGTCGTAGTGGCGCCGCCAGGAGGCGCCGACGCGGTCGGACTTCTCCAGGACGACGGCGCGCACGCCCTGGGCCCGCAGCGCGTACGCGGCGGCGAGTCCGCCCGGGCCGCCGCCGATGACGTAGACGGGGCGGGCGGCGGTGTTCTGCTCCGCGCCGGGGGGCGTGGAGGACGCTGTGGAGTCGGCCATGTGCGCGAGCGTAATCACGCACCGGGTTGATGGGTCTCGGTCAAGACCGGAATTGGTTGCGGATTGATCACGCCTGTAGGAGGACTGGGTGGGGCTCGTGGCGTAGGGCGCCTGGTTGTGCGGGTCCCATGGCGCCCGCAGCCGTTTCCCACGGAAACCGAAGGCTTCCGGCGGCCCTGTATCTGACGTACCGTCAGATCTCATGGACACGATCTGGCTCACCGGTGCGGAATGGCTGGCCGTCCTGCGCATAGGTCTCGGGCTGTGGTGGCTGGAGAGCTGGCGGCACAAGGACAAGAAGACGTGGTTCGAGGGCGGCGGGATCACCTGGGCCGCGGACATCGCCGCCAAGCACCGGTGGACCCCGGTCCGCAGCGGCTTCGAGGTGGTCGTGCGGCCGCGCCCGAAGACGATGGCGTACGTCGTCGCCTACGCGGAACTGGCACTCGGCCTCGGTCTGATCCTCGGCCTGCTGACCCCCGTCGCGCTGGTCGGCGGACTGCTGCTCAACGCCCTCTACTTCACGCTCATGATCCACGACTGGGCCGAGCAGGGGCAGAACTCGATGATGGCGCTGATCTCGGTGGTCGGCCTGTTCGGGATGTCCTGGCAGACGTGGTCGCTGGACCACGCGCTCGGGTGGTTCTGATGAGCGCGGCCCGCCACGACCTCCCCGAGGCGGACGACTTCACGCGCGCGTACTGGGACGCGGCGGCGACCGGCACGCTCCTCATCCGCCACTGCCGGTCCTGCGACCGCCCGCACCACTACCCCCGCGAGTTCTGCCCGCACTGCTGGAGCGAGGACGTCCAGTGGCGGCGGGCCAGCGGCCGGGCCGAGCTCTACACCTGGTCCGTCGTCCACCGCAACGACCTGCCGCCGTTCGGCGAGCGCGTCCCGTACGTGGCCGCGGTCGTCCAGCTTGCGGAGGGCCCGCGGATGATGACGGAAGTCGTGGACGCCCCGCCGGAGACGCTGCGCGCGGGCATGGCACTCCGGGTCGGCTTCCGCGACGGGATCCCCGTGTTCCGGCCCCGAGAATGATCGACGGGACCCGGTCTCGGCGGTATTCAATGGCCCGATGGCCCATACAAGCGAACGGACCCCGAGCCACCACACCGCCCCCGAACTGCTCGGACACGGACTCCGGTTGAGTCCCTGGGACCCGGACTCCGCCGCCGATGCCGCGATCTGGCTGCGCGCCCGCGCCGACCCCGAGTTCCAGCGCTGGAACACCCCGCTGGTGCCGGTCACCGACCTCGACGGCGCCCACGCCTCGCTGCGCGCGGTCGCGGAGCGCATGGCGGACGGCGAGAGCACGTCCTTCCGCGTCGACGACGCGGCGAGCGGTACGACCCTCGGGCACATCGGCGTCAACGCGATCGACCCGGTCATGAGCGTCGCCCGCGTCGGCTACTGGGTACTGCCCGAGGCCCGCGGCCACCGGGTCGCCACCCGCGCCCTCGCGCTCGCCGCCCGCTGGGCCTTCACCGACCTCGGCCTGCACCGCCTCGAACTGGCCCATGCCCTCGGTCACGAGGCGTCCTGCCGGGTGGCCGAGCGATCCGGGTTCCGCTACGAGGGGACCCTGCGGGGCGCGATGTTCGCGTCGGGCACACTGACCGCCTTCCGGGACGCACACCTGCACGCCCGCCTGGCGACCGACCCGGAACCGACGGAGACACGATGACCTGGCACCTCACCGAGGACCTCGACGACTTCCTCGCCCGCGCCGGCACCTTCCTGCGCTCCCGCCCGGTGCTGCACACCGTCCAGCTGACGGTGACCGAGCGGCTGCGGACGTACGGGAGCAGGGCGTACGGCGACGAGACCCCGGTGTTCGGCGTGCTGGAGCGGGACGGTGCCGTGCGGGCGGCCTGGTTCCGCACCCCGCCGCACTGGCTGACGCTCACCCCGCTCGCGGCCGAGGACGCCGCCGCCCTCGCCGCGCACCTGGCCGGCCTCGGCCACCCGCTGCCCGGCGTCTCCGCCGACCGCGGCACCGCCGTGGCCTTCGCCGAGGCCTGGCGGCGGCACACCGGCGCCGAGGTCACCCCCTGGCAGCACCAACGCCTCTACCGGCTGGCCGAGCCGACGGCACCCGACCCGATGCCGCCGGGCCGGGCCCGGATCGCGGGCAAGGCGGACCGGGAGCTGCTGGTGCGCTGGTTCGACGGCTTCCTCGACGACGTCGGCAAGACCGCCGCCGGCGACTCCGAGGCCTGGGCCGACGCCCGCGTCGAACACGGCGGAGCCCTGCTCTGGGAGACCCCGGACGGCATCCCCGTCTCCCTGGCCGCGGAGCACCCGATGATCGCCGGGCAGGTCCGGGTCGGCCCCGTCTACACCCCGCCGGAGCAGCGCGGACGCGGCTACGCGGCGGCCGTCACCGACGCCGCCGGCCGGGCCGCGCGGGAGGCCGGCGCCGAGGAGGTGCTGCTCTTCGCGGACCTGGCCAACCCGACGAGCAACGGCGTGTACCAGCGGGTCGGCTACCGCGGGGTGGCCGACTTCACCGTGTACGACTTCACCGGCCCGCAGCCGCCGTCTCAGGGCCAGAGCAGCTCCCGCGCCCAGCCGTCCTCGGTACGGCGGTAGCGGAGCCGTACGTGCTGGCGCCGGGCGTCCCCCTGGAAGAACTCCACCTCCTCGGGGACGAGCCGGTACAGCGTCCAGGACGCCACCGGCGCGTCCGGCTCCCGCTGCGCCCGCTCCCAGGCCGCCGCCGATGCCCGCGCCAGCTCCTCGACCGAGCCCAGCACCTCGCTCTGCCTGCCGGTCAGCGCGGCGGCGAGCGCACCGGTCGAGCGGGCGTGCAGGTCGGCCTGCCCCTCCGCGGAGGGCGCAGCGGTGACCGGCCCGCGCACCCGCACCTGCCGGCCCAGCACCGGCCAGTAGAAACCGAGGGCGGCGTACGGCCGTGCCGCCAGGTGTCCGCCCTTGCGGCTGTGGGAGTGGCTCGCGAAGGCCCAGCCGTCCGCGTCGGCGCCGTGCAGCATCACGGTCCGGACGTCGGGGCGGCCCTCGGTGTCCGACGTCGCGAGGGACATGGTGTGCGGCTCGGTCTGCCCGGCCGCCACCACCTCGGCGAACCAGGTGGCGAACAGGGCCAGGGGCGCCGGGGGCGCGGTCGCCGGGTCGAAGGCGGGCAGCGTGGTGACCTCCGGGTCCCACACCCGCAGCGACCTCAGTGACTCGTGAAGATCCGGGGTTTCCATGCCTCGATTCTCGCGTGCGGGGCGATGCGGCAGTGTTTCCTGGGGGCTGCAACCACAGGGGCAGGGGAGACGACGGTGACACGCATGTCCGGTACGGCGCTCGCCGCCGCGTCCGTCCTCCTCGCGTCCCTCACCGCCTGCACCGGAACCGGGGAGACCGCCTCCCCCTCCCTCACCGCACCCTCGGTCTTCTACCTCCGCCCACCGGGCGACCGGACGGGCCCGCACGACAAGATGCCCTACTCCCTGGTGGCCGAGGACACCGGCGGCCCCGGTACGCGCACCCTCACCGCGGACGTGCCGAAGGAGGCGCGCGGCACGGTGGTGATCCGCAAGTACGGCGACTGCGAGGGCAGTACGACGCACGTCACCTGCGCGGTCGACGGCGACTACAGCAACTGGGCCGACGCGCCGCGCGCCAAGGTGGTGGCGGCCGAGGGGGCGAAGGCCGGCGACTCGGCCGTGGTGACGTACACCTACACGACGAAGGGCGGGAAGAAGCTCACCGCGCGGACCCGCTTCGTCGTCGGTGAGCCGGTCGTCGAGGCGGTGGCGCCGGAGTCGGTGGACGGCGTCCGCCCCGGCTCCCGCCTCACCGAGCCGCTCGTGGTCCGCAACACGGGCGAGGTGCCGGCGCTCGGCCTGGGCCTGGAACTGAGCGTCAGCGGCATGGAGTTCGCCACCCGGTACGCCAACTGCCGCTACCCCGAACCCCAGAAGGGGGCCGTCGCCGTCTGCGAGTTCCCGGATCTGACCCTCGACCCCGGAGAGACCGTCACCCTCCGCCCCGCCGTGCGCGTCCGGGCGCCGCGGACGCAGATGTACACCTCCTACGGCAGGGACGTCTGGGCCCTGGACATGGGGCCGGGGCATTACGCGACGGTCCACAAGGGCGGCGACCACGGTGACGGTCCGGCGCTCGAACCGGCGCCGACGGGCCGGCACACCGGCGACGCCTTCGTGGCGGGCGGCGGTGCCACCAATGTCGTCCTCGACACCTACGCCGACTACGAGGTCTCCGCCGTCCGTCTGAAGGGCGCGCCCGGGGACAGGCGGACCTTCACGCTCAAGGTCCGCAACAACGGCCCCGCGAACGCCGGCGCCCCGGTCCGGCTCGTCTTCGAACCGCCGCCCGGCACCTCGATGGTGGAACAGCCCATGACGGAGTACGACGACGGCGTCCACGAGCCGTACTGCGAGAACAACGGCTTCACCTACACCTGTGACGTGAAGGCCCTGGAGCCGGGGGAGAGCCAGACCCTGGAGTTCACGATGGCCCTCGGTGAGCCCGGCGAGGGCACCCTGAGCCTGGAGAACAAGAAGCCGTTCAGCTCCTGGGACGTGGGCCGCCGTGATCCGGACGCGGGCAACGACACGGCCGTCATCAGGGTGTCGCGATGACGGTTCATCCCCGCCCCAGGACCACCGTCCCCGAGGAACAGAACCAGCCCCCGGTGCCGGACGCCACCGCCAGTTCCGGCAAGGTTCCGTCCCTCCGGAGCACTTGCCTCTCACCCGCCTCGCCCCGCAGCTGCCGTACCGCCTCCACCAGCAGGAACAGGCCGCGCATGCCGGGGTGTTGGGCGGACAGTCCGCCGCCGTCCGTGTTGACCGGGAGCTCGCGGGACTGCACGTACGCCCCGCCCTCGCCCTTCTTGCAGAAGCCGAGGTCCTCCAGGGTCACGAGGGTCATGTAGGTGAAAGCGTCGTAGATCTCCGCCAGTTCGATGTCGGCCGGTCGTACCCCCGCCCGTTCGAAGGCCAGGCGTCCGCTCACCGCCGCCGGGGAGACCGTGAAGTCCGGCCACTCGGACATCGTGGCGTGGGAGACGTGTTCGCCGGTGCCGAGGATCCAGGCCGGGGCGGCGCGGCTGTCCCGGACGTACTCCTCCGCCGCCAGCAGGACCGCCGCCCCGCCGTCGGAGCGGATGCAGCAGTGCAGCTTGGTGAAGGGGTCCGCGATCATCGGGGCGGACAGGACGTCGTCCACCGTGATCGGGGCGCGGTACAGCGCCTCCGGGTTGCGGGCCGCGTTCTCCCGCGCCTGCACCGCCACCTCCGCCAACTGCTCCAGCGTCGTGCCGTGTTCGAGCATGTGGCGGCGGGCCGCCATCGCGTACTTGGCGATCAGCGTGTGGCCGTAGGGGACCTCGAACTGGAGCGGGCCCCGGGCGCCGTACGAGAGGTTGCCCGTGCGGCGGCCCGCCTTGATGTCCGCCCGTGCCGTCGAGCCGTACACGAGGAGGACGGCGTCGGCGTGGCCCGCCGCTATCGCGTCCGCCGCGTGCGCCGCCATGACCTCCCAGGTCGAGCCGCCGACCGACGTGGAGTCGACCCAGGTGGGACGCAGGCCCAGGTACTCGGCCACCTCCACCGGAGCCAGCACCCCCGTGCCCGCCGACGCGAACCCGTCCACCACGGACCGGTCCAGGCCCGAGTCCGCCAGCGCGCGCCGGGCCGCCTGGGCGTGCAGCGTGTACGGCGTCGCGCCGTCCACCCGGCCGCAGTCGGCGAGGGCGACACCGACCACGGCGACCTTCCGGCCGCCGGACCTCATCAATGAGGCAGCCATGAATGACCTCTCCCTCGCTCTGTGCTTATCGACCCACCCCTCCTAATATGACGGACCGTCAGATCCGGAGGGAAGGGGTCGCCATGGACGCCGGCTTCACCGCCGAGCAGGACGAGATCCGCCGCACCCTGCGCGAACTGCTCCACAAGAGGTGCGGTCCGGAGGAGCTGCGGGCCGCCGTCGACACCCCCGCAGGACACGACCCGGCCCTGTGGACCGCCCTCGCCGAACAGCTCGGCCTGCCCGGACTGGCCCTCCCGGAGGCGTACGGCGGTGTCGGCTGCTCCGCCACCGAACTCGCCCTCGCGGCGGAGGAGACGGGACGGGTGCTGGCGCCCTCCCCGCTGCTCGCCACCGCCGTCCTCGTCGCCCCGCTGGTCCTGGCCCTCGGCACCGACGCCCAGCGCGCCGGCCTGCTGCCCCGGATCGCGTCCGGCGCCCTCACCGCCGCCCTCGCGGCCCCCGCCGCAGGCCTCGCCCTCACCGGCGACAACCGCGGGGACTGGGCCGGCGGCGGCCGTGCCGGGGGCGTGCAGGCGCGGCGGGCGGCGGCGGGGTGGACGCTGTACGGGGAGGTCGGGCCGGTGCCGGACGGGCACAGCGCGCGGCTCCTGCTGGTCGCCGCGCACACCGGCGGGTTCGCCCGCTCCCGGACGCTGCTCTTCCTCGTCGCCGGGGACGCCGACGGGGTCGTCCGCAGCCGGCACACCGCTCTCGACGCGACCCGGCCGCTGGGCCACCTCCAGCTGAGGCATGCGGAGGCCGAGTTGCTGGGCGGCGACGGGGGTACTGATGTCCCGGACGCCCTCGCCCGCACCGGCGACAGCGCCGCCGCGACCCTCGCCTGCGAGGCGGTCGGGGCCGCCGACCGGGTGCTGGAGCGGACCGTCGAGTACGTCAAGCAGCGCGAGCAGTTCGGGCGGGCGATCGGGTCCTTCCAGGCGGTCAAGCACCGGCTGGCCGACGTGTACGTCCAGGTGCAGGCGGCACGGTCGGCCGCGTACTACGCGGCCTGGGCCACCGCGCAGGGCGAACGTGTCGGAGGGCTCGCCCTCGCGCAGGGACTGGAGGCGCTCAGAAGCTCCGCCGGGGAGGCGATCCAGCTGCACGGCGGCATCGGGTTCACCTGGGAGCACGACGTCCAGCTGTACTTCAAGCGGGCCGCCGGCGACGAGCTGCTGTTCGGGCCGGTGCACCGGCTGCGGGCCCACGCGGCCGATGCGGCGTCCCTGTTCACCGCGACGGAGGTGCCGGTGTGATCGGTGAGAAGACGGTGCAGCGCATTTCGTCCACGCGGGGCTTCGCCAAGGTCGCCCCGCATGTCATCCCGGCCCTCGACCGGGCCGTGCACCGGCTGACCCGGGGGAAGGTCATCCTCAGCGCCCAGATGCTGCCGGGTGTCATCCTCACCTCGACGGGCGCCCGCAGCGGACAGGCCCGCCGCTCACCGCTCGCCTGCATGCCGGAGTCGGACGGCACCTGGATCCTGATCGGCTCCAACTTCGGCCGCCCCGGGCATCCCGCCTGGACCGCCAACCTCCTCGCCCACCCCGACGCCGAGATCAGCTGGAAGGGCACCGACATCCCCGTCACCGCCCATCTGCTGACCGGGGAGGAGCGGGCGGCCGTATGGAAGCGGCTGCTGGTCTTCTGGCCGCCGTACGCGACGTACCAGGCACGGGTGGAGCGGGAGATCCGGGTCTTCCGGCTGCTGCGGCGGGAATAGCGCGACAGGCGGCCGCCCACCTGGGTGGACAGCCGCCTGCCAGACAGGACTTGGGGTCCGGTAAAGGAACGTCGGTTATTTGGTCGGCTTCTTGCCCGTCACGCCCAGGTAGACCAACAGCGCCAGGTTCGGCTTCAGTTCGGCCTGCTTGACGCCCCAGGTCTGAAAGCCCTTCTGGTGCGAGGCGACCGCCGCGAGCATCGCGACCAGCGAACCGGCGACCGCCGCCGGGTTCACGTCCTTGTCGACCTTGCCCTTGGACTGCAACTCGGCCACCGAATCGGCCAGGGAGTTGTTCACCGAGTTCAGGATCTTCATGCGGAGCTTGTAGAACCGCTTGTCGCCCTCGGCGGCACCGAGATCGACGACCCTGAGGATGGCGTCGTTCTTGCGCCAGAACTCCAGGAACCCGTCGACGAGTTCCTGCGCGGTCGTCCAGCCGGCCTTGCCGACCCACGACCGGCCCTCCAGCAGAGCGGTCAACTGCCCGCCCTCGGTGGCCATTTGCTCGGCGATCTCCAGGACGGCACCTTCGACGTCCGGGAAGTACTGGTAGAAGGTGGCGGGCGAAGTACCCGCCTTCCGGGCGACATCGATGACTTTGACGTCCCGGTAAGGGGAGGAGCTGAGCATCTCGCTGAGGCAGTCGAGCAGCTTCTGCCGGGTCGCCTGCCCACGCCGGCCGGCCACGCGGCCGTCGACGGTACGCACTTGTCCTGTCATGCCGTCAGCTTACCGAGGGGTGATCGGAGCGCGATTCGGCCGACTGCAAATGGGGTGCACGGGCTTCCCGAGGTGGGTGTGCCTGGTCCTGCGGGGTGCGTGCGACGCCGTTAGTTTGGCGGTATGGCCGAAAACAGGGCATACGGCGAGGGCGTCCCCTGCTGGGTGGACGCGCAGCTTCCCGACGTCGAGGCGGGCAAGCGGTTCTACGGTGAGCTCTTCGGGTGGAGCTTCGAGGAGCAGCGGTACGGCGGGGCCGTCTGGGCCCTCCGGGACGGCGAGCCGGTCGCCGCGCTCACCCGCAAGACGGACGGGCGGATGCCCACCGTGTGGACGGTGTACTTCGCCACCCCCGACATCGAGGGCCTGGCCGACCGGGTCTGGGCGGCCGGCGGCCAGGTCGTCACCGCCCCCATGCCGGTCGGCGACCTGGGCGCCTCCGCCCTGGTCACCGACCCGGACGGCGCCGTCTTCGGCCTGTGGGAGCCGGACACCCACCCGGGCTTCGGCGCCCGGCACGAGGCCGGCACCTTCGCGTGGGCCGAGCTGTACGCCCGGGACACGGAGGCCGCCAACACCTTCTACGGCGGGCTCTTCCACGACGCCCTGTTCGGTCCTGACGCCGTCCCCGACTTCGGCCGCGCCCCCGTCTCCGACGTCTTCCCGGCCGAGATGCCGCCGCACTTCCTCGTCCATTTCGGGGTCGAGGACTGCGAGGCCGCGCTCGGGGCGGTGCAGCGGCTCGGGGGGCGGGTGCAGGCGCCACCCTTCGAGACGTCCTACGGAAAGGCCGCCGTCGTCACCGACAATCAGGGGGCGTCGTTCGCCGTACTGGAGCGGCCACAGCCGTGATTCCGGGTGTTTTGGTGTGAGACATCCCGTTTTGCGGCCGGGTTCGCAACCTGCGCCTCGGCCAGGAAGAATCGGGGTGCGTGCCGCCATGGCGGTGCGGTGGTGAGACGCTGCACGGGGTCGCGTACATAAGGATGTGACGTGGCCCGTACGGGGAGGTGGCAGGCAAGTGGTGGATCAGCTGACGCAGCACGATCCGCGGCGGATCGGGCCGTTCGAGGTGCTGGGACGGCTGGGCGCCGGCGGCATGGGGCTGGTCTATCTCGCGCGCTCGGCGTCCGGCCGGCGCGTGGCGATCAAGACGGTCCGGACGGAGCTCGCCGAGGACCAGCTGTTCCGCGTCCGCTTCACGCGCGAGGTCGAGGCGGCCCGGGCCGTCTCCGGCTTCTACACGGCGGCCGTGGTCGACGCCGACCCGCGCGCCGCCGTGCCGTGGCTGGCCACCGCGTACGTTCCCGCGCCCTCCCTCGAGGAGATAGTGAACGAGTGCGGGCCGATGCCGGCCCAGGCGGTGCGCTGGCTCGCGGCGGGCGTCGCGGAGGCGCTCCAGTCGATCCACGGCGCCGGCCTGGTCCACCGTGACCTCAAGCCCTCCAACGTCCTCGTCGTCGAGGACGGCCCCCGGGTGATCGACTTCGGCATCGCCTCCGGCGTGTCGAACACGCGTTTGACGATGACCAACGTCGCCGTCGGCACCCCCGCCTACATGTCACCCGAGCAGGCCAAGGACTCCCGCTCCGTCACCGGCGCGAGCGACGTCTTCTCGCTCGGCTCCATGCTGGTCTTCGCCGCCACCGGCCACCCGCCCTTCCACGGCGCCAACCCGGTCGAGACGGTCTTCATGCTGCTGCGCGAGGGCCCGGACCTCGAAGGCCTCCCGGACGAGCTGCGCCCGCTCATCGAGTCCTGCATGCAGATGGAGGCCACCGGCCGCCCCAACCCGGCCGACCTCCAGGCCCAGCTGGCCCCCCATCTCTTCGGCTCCGGCTCCGACGACAGCGGCACCGCGTCGGCCTGGCTGCCCGAGCGGGCGGTGAGCCTGATCGAGGCCCGCCGCAACGGCCGCCCGGCCGTGAAGCCGGGCCAGGGCGGACGCAGCGGCGGGGGCCGGCCGGCCCCCGTGCCCCCGCCGCCCTCGCACGACCCGGTCGTCCCGGCCCGCGTCCCCGTCGGCGCCCCCGACACCGGCCCGGTGCGCCTCGCGGGCGTCCAGGTGCCCATCGGCCCGGGCCCGCGCGTCGCCGACGCCCGCGCCGCCGCCGTGAAGGCGCCGCCGCCCGAGGCGGGCCTGGTCGCCAGCTGGTCCAAGCCGCGCCCCGGCGTCAACGGCACGGACGGGGCCGTAGGCCCTGCCGTACCCGCCCCGCCGCCCCTGGCCCCCGAGACGGCCTCCGGCTGGCGCCCCTGGCGTTTCCGCATGTCCAACGACGTGTGGGGCACCCCCTCCGTCGCCGGCGACCTCGTCTACGTCACCTCCTTCGAGGTGCACGCCCTCGACGTGGCGACCGGCCGGCGCAGCTTCAAGACGCGGGACGTCGCCTGGTCGATGGCGGTCGCGGACGGCCGTATCCACGCCTCCGACGGCCCCACCCTGTTCGCGCTGGAGGCCCGCGAGGGCGGTGACCTGTGGCGGTTCCAGACCGACGCCTGGGTGTACGCGCTCAAGGCCGACCGGGGCACGGTCGTCACCGGCACCCGGGGCGGCGGCGTACAGGCCTGGGAGGCCGCCAACGGCCAGAAACTCTGGGAGATCACCGGCGCCCAGACCGACTTCGAGTCCCCCGAGGCGGGCCCCGCCCTCCACGAGGGCACCGTGTACGTCTGGCAGGACGCCCGGCTGCGTGCCCTGGACGCCCGCACCGGCGACGAGCGCTGGTCGTACCCGATCGGCGACGCGGCCTCCTGCGGCGGGGTGCCGGTCCGGGTCACACAGGCGCCGGACGGCTATGTGTACGTCTCCGCCGGCACCAGGGTCCTCGCGCTGGACGTGGCGAGCGGCCGGGTGAAGTGGCACTTCGAGGCGCCGGCGGTGTTCCTGTGCCCGCCCACCTTCGTGCCGGGCCCCGCGGTCACCGGCGGCGGGGTCTATCTGGCCGACTACCTCGGCACGGTGTACGCCCTCGACGCCGCCGACGGCCGCGACCGCTGGCGCATCGCCACCGAGGCGCGGTCCTCCATCGAGCCGGTGCTGGTGGCCGCCGGTCACGTCCACGTGGGCAGCGGCAAGGGCCTGTACACGCTGGACGCGGTGACCGGTACGCCCAAGTGGCGCTTCCAGGCGGGCGGCGACATCGTGGGCGCCCCCGCGGTCGCCGAGGGCCGGATCCACTTCGGCTCCACCGACCACCTGCTCTACACCCTGAAGGCCGACGACGGCCGGCTGCGCTGGAAGCTGGCGACCGGCGGCGAGATCACCGGTGCCCCGGTGGTCAAGGACGGCGTCGTGTACGCGTGCAGCAAGGACCGCTGTGTGTACGCGCTGGACGCCGAGAAGGGCACGGGAACGGCCAGGACCGCGTAGTCGGCTCCGGGACGGCCGTCGTACCGAGCGCTTGGAAGGGGTTCCGGACGGCGGCCGTCGACTCGGCGAGAGCGGTGGGGCAAGCGTCCTCCGCGCTCTCACCCCCGACGCTACGCCCGGCGCGGGAGGGCCGCCATGCGACGGCGGCCGTCCCCGGCCTGGTCAGCGCGTCCTGAATCCCGGTCGGCGGGCCGAGAACAGCTCCGTCTGCCGCTCGTCCGGCAGGTTGCCCAGTGCGATCAGGTGCGGCGCCTGCGCGAACCCGGCCGCGAGGGCCGCCTCCCGTGCCGCCCACAGGGCCCGCACGGTGCCCTGGACCCCGGCGGCCGGCTGCGCGGCGATGACGGCGGCGCGTGCCACGGCGGCCTCCAACTCCTCGCCCGGCTCGGTGAGTTCGGAGACCAGCCCGATCTCGTACGCCCGTCGCGCGGACATCCGCTCCGCCGTCCCCATCAGCATCATCCGGGCGACCTCCCCGTACGGCATCCGCTGCGCCATGAGCACCGACTCGTAGGCGCTGACCATGCCGTAGGTGGTGTGCGGGTCGAAGAAGGTGGCGTCCGGACCGGCCACGACGAACTCGCTCTCGCCGAGGAGATAGAAGGCACCCCCGCAGGCCATGCCCCGCACCGCGGCGACGACGGGCTTCCAGAGGTCGTTGGACTTGGGTCCGACGCGCAGGAGCGGATCATCGGCCATGTAGGGGGAGTTCGGCTGCGGCACCTCGGCGTCCCGGTCAATCCCGGTGCAGAAGGCACGCTCGCCGCTGCCGGTGAGGACGACGGCCCGCACCGAGTCGTCGAACCGCAACGCCCGCCACGCGTCGATGAGTTGGTCTCTCATCTCCAGGTCGATGGCGTTGAGGCGGTGCGGCCGGTCGAGGGTGACGACGGCGACGCCGGTGTCCTTGTCGGCGCTGACCCGAAGACTCATGACCGCTCCGGCACCCACTGCGGCAGCCCGCTCGCCGGGTCGGCCACGAACCGCACCCGGGCGCCGATGCGGATGCGTTCCGCGGGCAGCGAGTCGATCGGCGCCCCGGGCCCGGTGACGAGGTTCCCGACCAGCCGGATGTGCGGCGCCTCGACGAGTTCGACGACGATCACGTTGTACGGCGCCCGCTCGGCGTAGTCCGGCAGCAGCGGCGGATGGGGGACGACGTACGACCAGACGCGGCCGTGCCCCGAGACGGGCCGCCACTCGATGCCGAAGGACCGGCAGTGGGGGCAGCAGGGCCGGGGCGGGAAGCGGAGTTCGCCGCAGTCGGCGCAGGCCTGGACACGGAGTTCGCCCTGGGCGGCGTACCGCCAGAAGGGGGCGCCCTCGGGGTCGATGACGGGGGAGAGCACGGTCAGCTCCTGTTCGTCAGCAGCAGTGCCGAGGTGGGGACGCCCTCACCGGCGGTGACCAGGCAGGTGGCGGCACCGGGCACCTGGGCGGTGCTGCTGCCTCTGAGCTGCTTCACCCCTTCGTTGATGAGGTTGAAACCGTGGACGTAGGCCTCGCTGAGCCCGCCGCCCCCGGTGTTGATCGGCAGCCGCCCCCCGCTCTCCAGCGCCCCCTGCTCGGTGAAGGCGCCGCCCTCCCCGCGCCCGCAGAACCCGTATCCCTCCAGGGAGAGCGGGATGAGGGCGGTGAAGGCGTCGTAGATCTGGGCGACGTCGACGTCCTCGGGGGTGAAGTCGGCGTGTTTCCACAGGTGGCGGGCGGTCGCCCAGGACGGTCCGGTGAGGGGGTCGTCGTTCCAGTAGTTGACCATGCCGTGGTGCTGGGCGGGCAGTCCCTGGGCGGCGGAGTGGACGTACACGGGCGGCCGGCGGCAGTCCCGTGCCCGCTCCCTGCTGACCACGACACAGGCCAACGCCCCGTCCGTCTCCAGGCAGTTGTCGAAGAGGCAGAGGGGCTCGCTGATCCAGCGCGAGGTCATGTACATCTCGCGGGTGAGCGGGCGGTCGTACATGACGGCGGCCGGGTTCTGGTTGGCGCGGTTCCGGCAGGCGAGGGCGACGTTGAACAGGTGGTCCCGGGTCGCGCCGTACTCGTGCATGTACCGGCGCGTCAGCATGGCGATCTCGTCGACGGGCCGGAGCAGCCCGTAGGGCCGGGTCCACTGGGCGGGCGTGGGGAGTTGGGCGACGGTGTTGCGCCACGGCCGGGGTCCGCTGCCCCGCTTCCGCGACCGCCAGGCGACGCCGACGGTGGCCTGTCCGGCGGCGATGGCGGTGGCGAGGTGGGCGACGGTGGCGCACGACCCGCCACCCCCGTACCCGACCCGGCTGAAGAAGGTGAGATCCCCGAACCCCACCGCCTTGGCGAGTTCCACCTCGTCCGTCTCCTCCATGGTGAAGGAGGCGAGGGCGTCGACCTCGCCGGGGTCGATCCCGGCGTCGTCGAGAGCGGCGACGACGGCACGGCAGGCGAGGGTGCGTTCGTCCTCCGCGAGCTGCTTGGCGAAGGCGGTCTGTCCTATCCCGACGATCGCGGTGGCGTCCTTGATCCCGGCCATGCGCACCCACCTCCACACTGCTGAAGGGCTGCTGACAGGCCGTCAGGGTACAGCTAATCTGACGGGTAGTCAGCTCCGGGGTTGGGAGGCGTGCTGTGCGCGGTGATCTGGAGTGGGGCAGCGTTCCGGGACTCGTCCGGTCCGCGGTCGAGCGGTACCCGGACGTCGAGGCGGTGGTGGAGGGCCGTACGCGGGTGACGTACGCCGAGTTGGGCGCGCGGGTGGAGCGCGCGGCGGCGGCCTGCCTCGCGAACGGCGTCGAACCCGGTGACCGGGTGGCGATCTGGGCCCCGAACACCCTCGACTGGATCGTGGCCGCGCTCGGCGCGGTGTCCGCGGGGGCCGTCCTCGTCCCCCTCAACACCCGCTTCAAGGGCGCCGAGGCGGCGGACGTGCTGCGCCGCAGCGGGGCGCGGCTGCTGTTCGTGACGGGGACGTTCCTGGGGACGTCGTACGTGGCGTCGCTGCGGCGCGCGGTGGGGGAGGGCCTGCCGGCGCTGGAACAGGTGGTGGTGCTCGCGGACGACGCCCCGGCGGACTACCGCACCTGGAAGGACTTCCTGGCGAGCGGGGAGGGAGTGGGGACGGCGGAGGTACGGCAGCGCGCGGCGGCGGTGGACGGCTCCACCCCCTCGGACATCGTCTTCACATCGGGGACGACGGGCCGCCCGAAGGGCGCGGTGATCACGCACGCGCAGACCCTGCGGGCGTACGAGATCTGGAGCGACCTGGCGGGCCTGCGGCAGGGCGACCGCTACCTCATCGTGAACCCCTTCTTCCACACCTTCGGCTACAAGGCGGGCGTGATCGCCTGCCTCATGCGGGGCGCGACGATGATCCCGCAGCCGGTGTTCAACGTGGACACGGTGCTGGCGAACGTGGCGTCGGAGGCGGTGTCGGTCCTCCCCGGCCCGCCGACGCTCCTCCAGTCCCTCCTGGACCACCCGGCGCGGACGTCGTACGACCTCTCGGCGCTGCGCCTGGTGGTGACGGGTGCGGCGGTGGTCCCGCTGACCCTGGTCGAGCGCCTGCGGGGCGAGCTGGGCGTGGACACGGTCCTGACGGCGTACGGACTCTCGGAGGCGAGCGGCATCGTCACGATGTGCCGCCGCGGGGACGTCCCGTCGGTCATCGCCTCGACGTCCGGCCGGGCGGTCCCGGGCACGGAGGTCCGCGTCGAGGCGCCGCCGGGCGAGCCCGGTGAGGTCCTGGTGCGCGGCTTCAACGTCATGCGGGGCTACTTCGAGGACGCGGCGGCGACGGCGGAGGTGCTGTCCCCGGACGGCTGGCTGCGCACGGGCGACGTGGGCGTCCTGGACGCCGGCGGGAACCTGCGGATCACCGACCGGCTGAAGGACATGTTCATCGTCGGCGGCTTCAACGCGTACCCGGCGGAGATAGAGCAACTCCTCGGCCTGCACCCGGAGGTGACCGACGTGGCGGTGATCGGCGTACCGGACGCACGGCTGGGCGAGGTCGGCAAGGCCTACGTGGTGCGACGCGAGGGCGCGGTCCTGACGTCCGACGACCTGATCGCGTGGGCGCGCCGGGAGATGGCGAACTACAAGGTGCCGAGGTCGGTGGAGTTCGTGCGGGAGCTGCCGCGGAACGCGAGCGGCAAGGTGGTGAAGGGGGAGCTGCGGCGGGCCGCGGCGGGTTGATGGGGCCGCCCCTGGACAGGCCTCGGTCGCGGCGGGCTGACGGGGCCGCCTCTGGACAGGCCTCGGTCGCGGCCGGCCGGCGGGCCGTCCCCGGACATGCTTCGGCCGCGGCGGCCCCCCTCCGCGCCGCCGCGGCCGATCCCCGTGCGGGAAAAGGTTCTTGTGCGTCAGGCCGGGTTGTCCGTGGCGTGGACGTTGTCCGTGCCGGCCTCGCCCGTGGCCTCGCTCAGCTTGAGCGGGTCGCTGGTCGCGTGCACGTTCTTGATGGTGACGGGCTCGGTGGTGGCGTGGACGTTGTCCGTCGTCGCGTCGCCGGTCGGCTCGCCCGTGGCGTGCACGTTGTCCGTGGTGTTCTCGTCGCTCATGTCGCTGGCTCCCCTGACAGTGTGGTGCGATGGATGGGCTGGATCCGCCCGGCAACTCCCCCGAGGGTTGCCGGGCGGATCAGCTGGGCCGGTTCACCCTAGAGGCCCGGCCCTTCGTCGCTCCGTCTGCCCCCCGACGCGACGGCTCGACACAGCAGAGAGTGCCGGTCGGCGATAAACGAATGATGAACGCGCGTTCTCGCCGGTCAGGGCGGTGAGTGCGGGCAGCGCCGGTCGGCTCAGGCGACCGCGCTCGGGTGCAGCAGGGTGCGGACCTCGGCCGCCTCCGCGGACCCCAGCGCGTCGAAGATCTCCAGGGCTTCCCGCCAGCACACCTGGGCCCGGCCGAGCTGCCCGATCCCGGCGAGGGCCCGTCCGAGCACCGTCAGGACGTTGCCGTGCCGCCACTCGCCGCCGATGCCGCGCAGCAGGCCGAGCGCCGTCTCGGCGTGGGCCGCCGCCTGGGCGGGGCGCCGGGCCGCGAGGTCGAGCTCGGCGAGCCGGAACAGGGTCATGCCCTCCCAGAGGCGCTGGCGGCTGTCGCGGAACACCCGCAGGGCCTGCTGGAGGCACTCGGTCGCCTCGGCGAGCCTGCCGCTCTGGGTGAGGGCCAGGCCCAGGGCGTACCGGCCGTTGGCGCCCTTGAAGGCGTGGTCCATGTCGTCGTACATCGCCGTGCCCTGCTGCGCGAGCTCGACCGCGCTCTCCGTCCGGCCGGTGGCCAGATGGATGCGGGAGAGGTTGCACAGGGCGCTCGCCTCGCCGGGGCGGTCGCCGAGGGCCCGGAAGCTCTCGATGGCATGGGTGAAGTACGCCATGCCGTCGTCGTTCCGGTTCTGGTAGAGCGCGATGACGCCGCCGATGTTCGCGGCCCAGCAGCCGGTGAGCGGGTCCTCGGCCTCGCGGGCCAGCTCGGCGGCGCGCTCGGCCTCCCGGGAGGCCAGGTCGAACCTGCTGTCCGAGTGCTGGTGGACGAAGGCGAGCGCCACCGAGGCGCGGGCCTCGGTCCGGGTGTCGCCGCAGTCCTGGGCGACCTCCCGCAGCAGGGCCGCGACCGCCTCGTACTCCTTGGAGTTGGTGCCGGACTCGGCCAGGTCGACGGCGGCCCACAGGACGTCGACGGCCCGCCGCAGCGAACCGGCCTGCGCGGACTGCCGTATGCAGGCGAGCAGCGGCACCGCCTCCGCGTACAGCCAGTCCTGCGCCGCGTGCCGGTCCGAGAACACCAGCCCGGGATACGCCGCCTGCTCCAGGTGGGCCACCAGCCGGTCCCCCGGCCGCTCGATCAGGTACACCCCGCCGACCGTGGCCAGATAGAAGTCCAGCAGCCGGGAGAGTGCCGCCCCCCGCTCCTCCGGCGGCCACTCGTCGCGTTCCGCGCACGCACGCGCGTAGAGGCGTACCAGGTCGTGGAAGCGGTAGCGGCCGGGGGCCGCCGATTCCAGGAGGGACGTGTCCACCAGGGATTCGAGGACGTCCTCGGTGTCCTCGATGTCCAGGTCCAGCATCGCCGCTGCCGCCGCGAGGGAGAGGTCCGGGCCGTCGGCCAGGCCCAGGAGGCGGAACGCGCGGGCCTGGGCCGGTTCCAGCTGGCCGTAGCCGAGTTCGAAGGTGGCCTTGACCGCCAGGTCGCCGGCCTGGAGTTCGTCCAGGCGGCGGCGTTCGTCCGCGAGCTTCGTGGCCAGGACCGAGACCGTCCAGGTGCGGCGGGCGGCCAGCCGGGACGCCGCGATACGGATCGCCAGGGGGAGGAAGCCGCAGGCCGCCACCACGTCCAGGGCCGCCTCCCGCTCCGAGGCCACGCGTTCCTCGCCCACGATCCTCGTGAACAGCTGAAGCGCCTCGTCGGGGGACATCACGTCCAGGTCCACCAGGTGCGCCCCGGCCAGGTCGACCATCCGGACCCGGGACGTCACCAGCGCCGCGCAGCCCTCCGTGCCGGGCAGCAGGGGGCGGACCTGCGCCGCGTCCCGCGCGTTGTCCAGCAGGACCAGCACCCGTCGGCCGTCCAGCACCGACCGGTACAGCGCCGCCCGCTCCTCCAGCGAGTCCGGGATCGCCGAGTCCGCGGTGCCGAGCGCCCGCAGGAACGCGCCCAGGACCGTCTCCGGTTCCGCCGCCCGCTGCCCCGCGCCCTGGAGGTCGACGTACAACTGGCCGTCGGGGAAGGCCGAGCGGGCCTGATGGGCGACATGGACGGCGAGGGTCGTCTTGCCGACGCCGCCGATGCCCGCCAGCGCCGACACCGCCATCACCCGGCCCTCGGAGGAGGCCAGCACGTCACCGAGCTCGGCGACGAAGGACGCACGGCCCGTGAAGTCCGGGACCGTCGCCGGGAGTTGGGCGGGACGGACCGGGGTCGCGGCGGGCTCCGAACGCGGGGACGACGGTTCCGCGAGGCCGGGGTCCGCCTGGAGGATGCGCTGCTGGAGGTCCTTCAGGCCCGGCCGCGGGTCGACGCCCAGCTCGTCCGCGAGCAGGCGCCGCGTGTCCGCGTACACGGCGAGGGCCTCCGCCTGCCGGCCGGAGCGGTACAGCGCCAGCATCAGCAGCTCGCGCAGACGTTCGCGGAGCGGGTGCGCGGCCGTCAGGGCGGTGAGTTCCGAGACCGCCTCCGCGTGGCAGCCCTGCTCCAGGTCCATGTCGAGGCGGGATTCGAGGAGTTGGAGACGCCACTCCTCCAGGCGGACCCGCTGCGACGACGCGTACGGGCCCGGCACCCCGGCCAGCACCTCGCCGTCCCACAGCGCCAGGGCGCGGGTGAGCACCTCGCGGGCGTGGCACAGGTCCCCGGCGCCGCGTGCCTTCTCCGCCTCCGTCGCCCACTCCTGCGCCACGGTCACGTCCAGCGCGCCCTCGCCGAGGGAGCGGATCGCGTAGCCGCCCGCGTCGCTGACCAGCACGCCGGGGTCGAGGACCTTGCGGAGCCGCGAGGCGTACGTCCGGACGGCCGCGAGCGCCTGCGACGGCGGCTCCTCGCCCCACAGGGCGTCGATCAGTTCGGCCGCGGTGGCGGTGCGGCCCTCCCGCAGGAGCAGGGCCGCGAGCAGGGCCCGCTGCTGGGGCGAGCCCATGGCCAGGGGCTCCTCGCCGCGCCAGGCGCGCACCGGTCCGAGCACGCTGAAGCGCAGCGGCGGCCCTGGCTCCGCCGAGGAGCCGGGACGCCGCTGCTCAGGCACCCGCGGTAGACCGTCCATCGCGTCCCCCTCAACCCAGTGAGCAACCCCGCCAGTTTGCCTTGTTCATGGCAGATGCGTCAGCTGTGGAGAGTCTGATCACGGCAGGCGCGCGGTAAATCACAAGCCCCTCACGTGCTCTCCGCACAATTCCGCGCACGAACCACCATGACCAGGCGCTGTCACCGTAGCTGACGGGTCGTCAGATCAGCGCTACCGTGGCCCCCATGGAGACCGCCACCGGAACCACCTTCCCGTTGATCATCTCCGTCGACGACCACACCGTTGAGCCCGCCGACGTCTGGCAGAACCGGCTTCCGAAGAAGTACCTGGACGCCGGTCCCCGCGTGGTCCGTGCCCCGCTGAAGGAAATGACCTTCCTGGGCGGCCGGTTCAAGCCCGTCATGGGCACCCCCGGGCAGACCGACGGCCCGATCGGCGACTGGTGGGTCTACGAGGACCTGCACCGCCCGCTGACCCGCCTCGACACCGCCGTCGGCTACAGCAGGGACGAGATCAAGCTGGAGATCATCACCTACGAACAGATGCGGCAGGGGTCGTACGACGTCCCGTCCCGCCTCGCCGACATGGACGTCAACCACGTCCAGTCCGCCCTGTGCTTCCCCACCTTCCCGCGCTTCTGTGGCCAGACCTTCACCGAGGCCGCGGACCACGAGCTGGGGCTGCTGTGCATCCAGGCGTACAACGACTGGATGGTGGAGGAGTGGTGCGGCCCCGCGGCCCACGGCCGGCTCATCCCCCTCACCCTCATCCCGCTCTGGGACGCCGAGCTGGCCGCGACCGAGGTCCGCCGCATGGCCGCGAAGGGCGTCCGCGCCGTCGCCTTCTCCGAGATACCCCCGCACCTCGGCCTGCCCTCCGTCCACACCGACGCCTGGGACCCCTTCCTCGCCGCGTGCGACGAGACCGGCACCGTCATCGCCATGCACATCGGCTCCTCCAGCCGGATGCCCTCCACCTCCGCCGACGCCCCGCCCGCCGTCGGCTCCACCATCACCTTCGCCAACTGCTGCTTCTCGATGGTCGACTGGCTGATGAGCGGCAAGTTCGAACGCTTCCCGAACCTCAAGGTCATGTATGCCGAGGGCCAGATCGGCTGGATCCCGTACATCCTCGAACGCGCCGACGTCGTCTGGGAGGAGAACCGCGGCTGGGGCGGCGTCGCCGACAAGGTTCACCGGCCGCCGTCCGAGCTCTTCGCCGAACACGTCTACGGCTGCTTCTTCGACGACGCCTTCGGCCTGAAGAACCTCGACGCGATCGGCCTCGCCAACGTCCTCTACGAGACCGACTACCCCCACTCCGACTCCACCTGGCCGAAGTCCAGGGAGGTCGGCGAGGCCCAGATGGGCCACCTGGACCCGGACGCGATCGAACGGATCGTCCGCGGCAACGCCATCGACCTGCTCGGGCTCACCCCCGACGGACTGTGGGACGGCCCCCGGTGATCGAGTACGGCATCCAGCTCCCCGTCCAGTCCCAGAGCACCCTCTACACCGAGCCCTGGGAGGCCGCGGCCGGCCCGGCGGATCTCGTCGCCGTGGCCCGGGCAGCCGAGAGCGCCGGGTTCGCCTACGTCGCGAGCTGCGACCACGTCGCCATCCCGCGCCGGCTCGCCTCCGCGATGAGCACGGTCTGGTACGACCCGGTCGCCACCCTCGCCCACCTCGCCGCCGCGACCGAGCGCATCCGGCTGCTGAGCCATGTCGCCGTCGTGGGGCTGCGGCATCCGCTGCTCAGCGCCAAGCAGTACGCCACCGTCGATCACCTCAGCGGCGGGCGGCTGATCCTCGGGGTCGGGGCCGGACACGTGGCGGAGGAGTTCGAGGTGCTGGGGCTGGACTTCCGGCAGCGGGGGGCGCTGCTCGACGAGTGCGTGGACGCGCTGCGGGCCGCGCTGGGGCCCGAGGAGTTTCCCGAGCACCACGGGAAGTTCTACGACTTCCAGGGGCTGGGACAGCGGCCGCGGCCCGCCCAGGCGCGCGTTCCCCTGTGGGTCGGCGGGTCCTCGCCCGCCGCCGTCCGGCGGGCCGCGCTCAAGGGGGACGGCTGGCTGCCGCAGGGGGATCCGCGGGACCGGCTGCCCGCGCAGATCGCCGAGCTCGTGCGGATACGCGAGGAGGCCGGCATCGAGACGCCGCTGACCGTCGGTGCCATCGTCGAGCCGCTCTACATCGGGAGTCCCGGATGGGACGTCGGGCGCCGCACCCTCACCGGCGCCCCGGAAACGCTCGCCGAGTCCCTGCGGGCCTACCGCGCGATGGGCGTGCACCAGATCCAGGTGCGGTTCCGCAGCCGCAGCCGTACCGAACTCACCGACCAGATGGCGGCCTTCGGCAGCGAAGTGGCGCCCCACCTCTGAGGAGATGCCGGATGGGCAAGCTGGACGGACGCGTCGTCATCGTCACCGGCGCGGCACGCGGACAAGGAGAGCAGGAGGCGCGGCTGTTCAGAGAGGAGGGCGCGGAGGTCGTCCTCGCCGATGTCCTCGACGAACCGGGGGAGGCGCTCGCGCGGGACATCGGGGCGCGGTACGTCCATCTCGACGTCGGCGACGAGGAGCAGTGGCGGGACGCCGTGAGCGTCGTCAAGAACGCCTTCGGCCGCGTCGACGGCCTCGTCAACAACGCCGGCATCCTGCGCTTCAACTCCCTCGTCGACACCCCCCTCGACGAGTTCATGCAGGTCGTGAGGGTCAACCAGGTCGGATGCTTCCTCGGCATCAAGACCGTCGCACCGGTGATGGAGGACGGCGGCACCATCGTCAACACCGCCTCCTACACGGGCGTGACCGGCATGGCCGCCGTCGGCAGCTACGCCGCCAGCAAGCACGCCGTCCTCGGCCTCACCCGGGTCGCCGCCCTGGAACTCGCCGGCCGGGGCATCCGCGTCAACGCCCTGTGCCCCGGCGCCGTCGACACCGCCATGTCCAACCCGGCCCAACTGGACCCCGGGGCCGACGTGGAGGGCATGAGCCGGGCCCTCGACCAGCTGTACCGCAAGCTCGTGCCGCTCGGGCGGATCGGCCGGCCGGAGGAGGTGGCGCGGCTCGCGCTGTTCCTGACGTGCGAGGACTCGTCGTACATCACCGGCCAGCCGTTCGTGATCGACGGAGGGTGGCTGGCCGGGGTCAGTGTCTTCTGACTGGCCGTCAGGTATTGACCTTTCTGACGGTACGTCAGAAAGTCGTAGCACTCAGCAGACCCACCTTCTTGGGATGGTGAACCGCCGTGGAATTCGGGCTCTTTGTACAGGGATACGTGGGCAAACGCGCCGAGACCGACCCGCTCGCCGAGCACAAGGCGCTGATGGAGGAGACCGAGTACGTCATCCAGGCGGACCAGTCCGGCTTCAAGTACGCCTGGGCCTCCGAGCACCACTTCCTGGAGGAGTACTCGCACCTCTCCGCCAACGACGTCTTCCTCGGATACCTGGCGCACGCGACGGAACGGATCCACCTCGGCTCCGGGATCTTCAACCCCCTCGCCCAGGTCAACCACCCCGTGAAGGTCGCCGAGAAGGTCGCCATGCTCGACCATCTCTCCGAGGGACGCTTCGAGTTCGGGTCCGGGCGCGGGGCCGGGTCGCACGAGATCCTCGGGTTCATACCGGGCGTCACCGACATGAACTACACCAAGGAGATCTGGGAAGAGACCATCGCCGAGTTCCCCAAGATGTGGCTCCAGGACGAGTACGTCGGCTTCCAGGGCAAGCACTGGCAGCTGCCGCCGCGCAAGATCCTGCCGAAGCCGTACGGGAAGTCGCACCCGGCGATGTGGTACGCGGCCGGGTCGCCGCCGTCGTACGCCATGGCCGCGAAGAAGGGGCTCGGGGTGCTGGGGTTCAGCATCCAGAAGGTGTCCGACATGGAGTGGGTCCTGGAGCAGTACAAGAACTCCGTCGTGAACGCCGAGCCGGTCGGGGACTTCGTCAACGACAACGTGATGGTGACGACGACGGCGATCTGTGCGCCGACCCATGCCGAGGCGATCGAGATCGCGGTGAACGGCGGTCTGCACTATCTGCCCTCGCTGGTATTCCGGTACCACGACACGTTTCCCCGGCCCGAGGGGTTCCCGGTGTGGCCGGAGACGCTGCCGCAGTACACGCCGGAGTTCGTGGAGCTGCTCATCGAGGAGGAGCTGCTGATCTGCGGGGATCCGGACGAGGTGCTCACGCAGTGCAAGCGGTGGGAGCAGGCGGGGGCGGATCAGTTGAGCTTCGGGTTGCCGGTGGGGGTGCCGAAGGAGGAGACGTTGCAGACGATTCGGTTGATCGGGGAGCACGTGATTCCGAAGATCGATACGGATCCTGTGCATCGGACGTCCCGGTTCCGGGCGGCTGTCTGAGCGCCGTTGCGGGGTGCGGGTGCGTGGGGGCTGGTCGCGCAGTTCCCCGCGCCCCTGGGTGGATCACCGGACCGTACGCCTAGGAGGTAACCGGCATGTTCGATCACGTCATCAAGGGCGCCACCGTCGTGGACGGCACCGGGGCGCCCGGCTACATTGCCGATGTCGGCATCCGCGACGGGCGTATCGCCGCGATCAGAGAAGGGATCAATGCCGAAGCCGCCACCACCGAGGACGCCACCGGCCTTGTCCTCGCCCCCGGGTTCGTCGACCCCCATACCCACTACGACGCCCAGCTGTTCTGGGACCCGTACGCCACCCCGTCCCTCAACCATGGCGTCACCACCGTCGCGGCCGGGAACTGCGGGTTCACGCTGGCGCCCTTGCGGGCGGAGGACGCCGACTACACCCGGCGCATGATGTCCAAGGTCGAGGGGATGTCCCTGGTCGCGCTGGAGGAGGGGGCGCCCTGGAGCTGGGAGTCGTTCGGGGAGTACCTCGACGCCCTTGAAGGGCGGATCGCGGTCAACGCCGGGTTCATGGTGGGGCATTGTGCGCTGCGGCGGTATGTGATGGGGGCGGACGCCGTGGGCGGGCAGCCCAGTGACGAACAACTCGACGCCATGTTGCGGCACTTCCACGAGGCCATGGACGCCGGGGCCTGGGGGCTGTCCACCACCCAGTCGACCACCCACTCCGACGGGGACGGGAAGCCGGTGGCTTCGCGGCATGCCCTTCCCGCCGAACTCGTCGCGCTCGCCAAGGCGGTGGGGGAGCACGAAGGGACGCAGATCGAGGCCATCGTGGCCGGGTGTCTCGATCAGTTCAGTGACGCCGAGATCGAGCTGTTCGTGGAGATGAGCGCGGCGGCGGGGCGGCCGCTGAACTGGAACGTGCTCACCATCGACGCCACCGTCCCCGAACGCGTCCCGCGTCAGCTGTTCGCGAGCGAGCAGGCGCGGAAGGCGGGCGGGCGGATCGTCGCCCTCACCATGCCGATCCTCACGCCGATGAACATGTCCCTGGGGACGTTCTGCGCGCTCAACCTCATCCCGGGCTGGGGACCGATCCTCGGCCTTCCCGTGCCCGAGCGGATCGAGAAGCTCCGCGACCCGGAGGTACGGGCCGGGATGCTGGAGCGCGCCCAGTCCAAGGAGGCCGGCGTGTTCCGGCGGCTGGCGAACTTCGGGCGGTACGTCATCGGCGACACCTACAGCGAGGCGAACCGCGGGCTCAGCGGGCGGGTCGTGCGGGACATCGCCGAGGAGCGGGGGCAGGACCCGTTCCGGTGCCTGGTAGAGATCTGCGCGGCCGACGACCTCCGTACGGTCCTGTGGCCCATGCCCAGCGACAACGACCCCGCCTCCTGGGCGCTGCGCGCCGAGACCTGGCAGCACGAGGACGTGCTGCTCGGCGGCTCGGACGCGGGGGCGCATCTGGACCGGATGTGCGGGGCGCCGTACACCACCCGGTTCCTCGGGGACTGTCTGCGCGGGCGGAAGCTCGCCACGCTGGAGCAGGCGGTGAAGATGCTGACCGACGACCCGGCGCGGCTCTTCGGGCTGCGTGAGCGGGGGCAGGTACGGGAGGGCTGGCATGCCGACCTCGTGCTCTTCGACCCGGAGCGGATCGGGGCGGGCACGGCCACCCTGGTGCACGACCTGCCGGGTGACAGTCCGCGGCTGGACTCCAAGGCGCTCGGAGTACGGGCCGTGTGGGTCAACGGGGTCGAGGCGATCCGCGACGACGCGGTGAGCGGGGCGGTGCCCGGGAAGGTGCTGCGCTCGGGGCGGGACACCCGGACGGTGAGCACCCGGTGAGGGAGCGGCTGTTCATCGGGGGAGAGTGGACCCAGCCGGACGGCGGGCACTACGCCGTGGTCGATCCGGCCACCGAGGAGACCGTCGGGTGGGCGCCGGAGGCCTCGCGGGATCAGGTGCACGCGGCCTGCGCCGCGGCCCGCGAGGCCTTCGGGTCATGGTCGCGTACGGCACCCGAGGAGCGGGCGGCGATCCTGGCCCGGGCGGCCGACGTCATCGCCGGCCGCTTCGTGCCGTACGCCGAACTCGCCCAGGCGGAGACCGGGGCGACGACCGGCACCGCGCGGGCGATGCAGGTCGGGGTCGGGGTCGCCCGGTTCCGGCGGTACGCGCGCGTGGAGAGCGCCGAGTGGGCGATCCCGCCGCAGATCAACGAGGCCGGGCCGATGGGGAAGGCCGGGGTGATGGGGGCGCTGGCCGTCCGCCAGCCCGTCGGGGTGGTCACCTGCATCACCTCGTACAACAACCCGTGGGCCAACCCGGCCGGCAAGGTCGCCCCCGCCCTCGCGATGGGCAACACGGTGGTGGTGAAGCCTGCTCCGCAGGACCCCCTGTCGGTCTACCGGATGGCGGAGGCGCTGGAGGCGGCCGGGCTGCCGCGGGGCGTGCTCAGCGTGGTCTCCGGGCGCTCGGTCGACGTCGGTGAGGCCGCCGTCGACTCCCCGGACGTCGACATGGTCTCCTTCACCGGCTCCACGGCGGTCGGGCAGCGCATCGCCGAGGTGTGCGGGCGCGGCATGAAACGGCAGCTGATGGAGCTGGGAGGGAAGGGCGCGGCCGTCGTCTTCGATGACGCCGACATCGGCTCGGCGGTGGCCGGGATCGGCACCACCTTCTCCTTCTACAGCGGGCAGATCTGCACCGCGCCGACGCGTGTGCTGGCCCAACGGGGCGTGTACGAGAAGCTGGTGGACGGGCTCGCCGGCTATGCCGGGCGGCTGAAGGTCGGGGACCCGCGGGAGGCGGACACGGTGGTGGGGCCGGTGATCTCCGCGGCGCACCGGGAGCGTGTCGAGTCGTACGTGGAGTTGGGCCGCAAGGAAGGCGCCACGATCGTCGCCGGCGGCGAACGGCCTTCGTACGAACGCGGCTTCTACGTCGCCCCGACCCTCCTCGCGGACTGCACCAACGCGATGCGGGTCGCCCGCGAGGAGATCTTCGGGCCGGTCGTGGCCGTCGTCCCCTTCGACGACGAGGAGGAGGGCATCGCCCTCGCCAACGACTCCGACTACGGCCTCATCGACTACGTCTGGTCCGGCGACGTCGCCCGCGCCTTCCGGGTGGCCCGGCGGCTGCGGGCGGGCGGGGTCGGCGTGAACACGGTCGGGCGGAACATGGAGGCCCCGTTCGGCGGGTTCAAGAAGAGCGGGGTGGGCCGGGACGTCGGGTCGTACGCACTGCACGCCTACAGCGAGGTGCAGGCGATCGTCTGGCCCGGGTGAGCGGTCCCGGCTCTACGGGAGCCGTATCGACTGGGCGTGACGGAAGAAGTCCGTGGGGTCCCAGCGGGCCTTGACCTGCTGGAGACGGGCGTAGTTCGCCCGCCAGTACAGGGTGTGCCAGGGCACGCCCGAGGTGTTCCAGACGGGGTCCGAGAGGTCGGGGTCGGGGTCGTTGATGTAGCAGCCGCCGGTCAGGTCGTTCGGGACGGGGACGCCGCCCGTGTCCTGGAACGAATCCCGATACAGGTCCCGGAGCCAGGCGAGGTGCTTGTCGTCCTCGCGCTTGTCGATCCAGAAGTTCTCGTACAGGGCGATCAGGGCCGCGTCCCGGTGCGGGACGGCGGTGGCGCCGGGGGCGGTGTCGTTCGTGCGGCCGCCGCCGCCGTTGAGGGAGATCACGGCGTTCGGGTTCGTGTAGTCCGTGCGGGTCAAGTGACGGTACATGACGGCCAGTTGGGCGTCGGTGAAACTCCCCTTCAGCCACGCCGTCTTCACCGCGCTGCGCAGCGTGTGGTCGTACAGCAGGACCGGGCTGCTGGTGCCGAGCAGCTTCGTCGAGGCCAGCCACGGGACGCGGCGGGACGGGAAGGAGGCGGCGAGGCCGGTGCCGGCGGTGAGGGCCGCGGTGTAGTCGGCGAGCAGCCGGTCGGCGTCCGGATCCGTGCCGTCGACCTGGGTGAACAGGGCCACGCCGCCCGTCGCCCCCTGGCGCATCAGCAGATAGCCGGAGAGGGAGATGAACGGGGAGGAGGTGGCGCCGTTGTCCACGTGCCAGGCGCAGAAGTTGCGGACCAGGCGGGCCATCGACGGGGCGTCAAGGCGGCTCCACGGGATCTCCGCCAGGCTGACCAGCACCTCGCGCGGCGGCGCGGGCAGCTGGAGGCCCGGTGCGGTTCCGGTCGCGGTGGGGGAGCGGAACCAGTAGCGGGTGATGACGCCGAAGCTCCCGCCGCCCCCACCCGAGGTGGCCCACCACAGGTCGCGGTGCGGGTCCGAGGGCGCGCGCGAGGCGACGACCGTACGCACCCGCCCCGTGGCGTCGACCACCACCATCTCCACGGCCTCGATGTGATCCGCCACCAGCCCGAACCGCCGCGTCAGCGGCCCGAACCCGCCGCCGCTCGCATGACCGCCGATCCCCACGGTCAGGCATGCGCCGCCCGGGATCGTCACCCCCCACCCCTTGTACAACGCCTCGTAGATCTGCCCCAGTTGGGCTCCGGCGCCGATGGCGAAGGCGTTGCGGGCGGGGTCGTGGGCGATCCCGTTCAGCGCGGACGTGTCGATGATGACGTCGGTGTCGGGGTGGTGGACGAAGTCGGCGTAGCAGTGGCCGCCGCTGCGCACGGACACGCGCTTCCCGGTGCGGACGGCCTCCGTCACCGCCTGCACCACCTGTTCCGTGGAGGCGACGAGGCGGATGGCTTCGGGCGTGGCCGCCCACCGCTTGTTCACGCCGGTGGCGAGCTCCGCGTACCGCGCGTCACCGGGGACGACGGACACGGAGGGTGCTGCGGTGGCCGCGCTCGCGTCCGTCGGGGTGAGGACGCCCTCGGTGACGGCCAGGGCGGACACCCCGGTCATCAGGGCCCGTCTGCTGATCTCGCTGCTGGGTCTGGGCATGGCTGGGTCGGTCTCCTCGCAGGGTGGGAAGGCAGGCCGGGGCCCGGGCGGTCGGGGGACGTTGACCGCCCGGGCCCCGGGGCTCAGTGGACGGCGTCGTGGTGGGTGCGGTACCAGTCGGCCTGGTCTCGTAGCGTGCGTTCCAACGGGCGGAACTCCACGCCGAGTTCGCGTTCGGCGCGGGCGGAGGTCACCCGGCGGCGGTCTCCTTCCAGCAGGGCCCGCACGCCCTCCCGGGTCGCGGTCGGCGTGGCGCCCCGCAGCCGGCCGCCGGTCTCCAGCAGGGCGGCCATGAGCAGCGCCAGCCGGGCCGGCACCTCGCGCGGGGGCGTGACCCCGAGGGCCCGCGCCGCGATCCGGCAGACCTCGGGGAGCGGGACCCAGTCGCCGGCCACGATGTAGCGGCGGGCGTGCTCGCCCTTGGCGGCGGCCCGGAGGCAGGCGTCCGCCACGTCACGGGCGTCCACCACGTGGTTGCCCGCCCGGGGGACACCGCCGAGCCGCCCCTCGGCCACCGAGGCGAACAGCCGCCCGGCGGAGGTCGGCCCGGCGTCGCCCGGCCCCCACATCCAGCCGGGGAGCACGATCGGCACCCGCACCCCGCGCTCGGCGCCGAAGGCACGGACCGCCTCCTCCGAGCGCAGCTTGCTCGCGTAGTAGCCGTTGGCGCGGGTGCCGCGCCCCTCCGGGGTGTCCTCGTCCGAGGGGCGGCCGTCGGGGCGGGTGCCGAGCGTGCCGATGGAGCTGGTGTGCACCACGACCGGCACCCCGGCCGCGGTCGCCGCGTCGAGCAGTCCGGTGACGGCGTCGACGTTCGTGGCCGTCAGCAGCGCCGGGTCGTGCCCTCCCGGGGCGTAGTACTCACGGAAGTACGCGGCCGTGTGGATCACCGCCGTGTGCCCCGGGAGGGACGGGGCGAGGGCGCCCGGATCGCGTACGTCCCCCTGGAGGACGGTGAGTTGATCGTGCCCGGGGAGCAGGGCGCGGGCCCGCCCCGGGTCCCGGACCACGGCCGTCACCGCGCTGCCGCCGTCGAGCAGCTGCCGTACGACATGGCCCCCGAGCAGACCGGTGGCACCGGTGACGAGCACCCGCTGCAACGGCGGGCCGGTCACGTCCATTGCACCACTTCCAGCCGGATCGTCGTCGTCACCGCCCCTTCCTGCCGGACCTCGATCACCACGGGCACGGCGAGCGTGCGCAGGTCGTCCTGGCGGCGGAACCCCTGCACGGTGGCCCGCAGTTCGGTCACCTGGTCCAGCTCCGCGTAGTCGGTGAACTCGGTCTCGATGGCGGAGATGGTCAGCGTCTGCGGGGACAGGCCGTGCAGCTGGGCCACGGCGGCGATCGCGAGCTGGCGGGCCGCCTCCATCTGGAGATGGCCGGGGACGTGGTCAAGCGGGTGGTCGAACATGTGCGGGTGGCTGGCGTCGAGGACCAGCTGAGCCGACACCCGGGCCTCGCTCGCCACCACCGGAGCGGTGATCACGACGTTGCGGGCCTCGCTGCGGCCCACGGCGGACGGCGCCGCCGGGGTGAAGCGCGGCAGGGCCAGGTCCGTCGCCGCCGTACGGCGTTTCGCCCGCAGGGTGCGGTAGGCGCGCTGGGACACGATCAGCAGGGCCCCGTTGCCGGACATCGCCACATGACCGTCCAGGGCGACATTGCCGCTGAAGGTGAACCCCTGGACGCGGCCGGCCTTGTTGCGCCGGGGGTGGACGGTCATCGTGACGAGGACGTGCGCGGGCGTCGCCCCGATCCGCAGCTGGGTCAGGCCCACCGTACGGAGGTTGAGGCTGCGGAAGATGAACGCGGAGCCCAGTTCGACGTCCAGGTGCTCGTGGGCCACCAGGACGCCTGCCTGCCGGACCACCTCGATGAGCAGCGTGTAGTCGTACATCGGCGCGTTCTCGCCGATGAGATGGCCGCGGGGCAGCTGGGCGGCGACGAGGAAGGTCTCCTCGCCGACCGCCGCGGAGTCGGTGACGAACACCTCGGCGACGGAGGTGCGGTGCACCAGCGTGCGGGAGACGGTCGCGTCGTAGCGCAGCCGGGCGGCGGCCTCGGCGGCGGGGTCCGACGGGGAGCCGGGTTGCTTGTCCTCTGTCTCGAGATCGGTTGGCTGGGTCTCGGGCATGGTCATGATCGGCTGGAGGTCCTTTCCGACCTGGAGTGGGTGTCGGTCCACGGTTCAGGCCGCCTCGGCGGCGCCGGCCCGCTGCGAGGGCAGCCGGTCGAGCAGTTCGAGGACGCCCGGGATGCCGGCCCGGGCCCCGACCGTTCCGTCGGGGCGTACATAGGCGAGCCAGGGCGTGCCGTCCTCCTTGCCGAACCCGGGGCCGGACACGCGTGCGGTGTCGCAGCGGGCATCGGCGGCGCCGCCGGCGCGCCCGGCCCCGGAGCTGTCGCCCGCAGGCCTGACCCAGAGCACGTCCGTGATGTCGTCCACACCGCGCCCCCGCAGCGCGGCCACGGCCCGGACGGCCATGTCACCGGCGGCCTGGTCCCCGTACGCGAGAACCGTGTGCCGTCCGGCCGTCAGGTACTGGTGGAGCGAGTCGGCCTTCGTGCCGTTCAGCGGGATCAGCGCGGTGTCCGGGACGCGGCGCCCCAGCTTCACGCCGCGGGGCACGGCCGCGGCGCCCGGCAGGTCGGCGACGGCGGGGCTCGCCGAGTGGTCGAGGTCGAGCTGGGCGAGCTGCGGCAGCATCTGCTTCTCCAGCAGGCCCCGCCGGGAGAAGGACTGCATGGTGGCGTCCCGCATGGCCCGGGCCATGGGGTTGCGCAGCAGCCACATCCGGGTCTGCTGGTCGGCGTTGCGCACCGCCTGCACGGAGGCCGGGCGGCGCTCCGGCTCATAGCTGTCGAGCAGCTCGACAGCGGCGCCGCGCAGCACGGAGGCGAGCTTCCAGCCGAGGTCGTAGCCGTCCTGGACCCCGGTGTTGAGGCCCTGGCCGCCCGCGGGGCTGTGCGCGTGGGCGGCGTCCCCGGCGATGAAGACCGGGCCCGCGCGGAACGCGGGGGCGACCTTGGCGTGCACCTGGAACCGGTTGGACCACCAGGTCTCGCGCAGCCGCAGCCCGCCGGGACCGCGCTCGTCCAGCAGGGCTTGCAGCTGCTCGTCGGACGGCGGCCGGGTGTTCCCGTCGGCCGCGATGTCGAAGAAGACCCGGTGCCCGCCGTCCGGCAGCGGGACGAGGACCAGCACGCCCTCCGGCGTGATGTGGTACTGCGCCTCGTCCTCGGGCGCGGGCCCCTCCAGCCTGCCGTCGCCCAGCAGGAACACCCGGTCGTAGGTGTGCCCCTCGAAGGGGATGGCGACGGCGTCCCGGACCCGGCTGTGGGTGCCGTCCGCGCCGATCACATAGCGGTACGTCCCGCGCTCCACCCGGCCCTGCACGGTCCGCAGCGCCACCGTGACCTTGTCGCCGGCGACGGTGAGCCCCACGGCCTCCGTCTCCCACTCGACCTCGCCGCCCAGCGCGTGCAGCCGCTCGTACAGGGCGGCCTCGGTGACGGGCTGCGGGGCGCACAGCGGGTTGCGGAAGGCGGTGCCGTCGAGGCCGCCGAACCGCATGCCGCCGACCTGCTTCTTCCGTGACCAGTAGGTGGCGCCGGCCAGCGGCAGTGCCGCCTCGACGATGGGCCCGGCGGCGCCGACGCGGCTCAGGCACTCCAGCGCGCCGCTCCACAGCACCAGCGCCTTGGGCGCCCCGCCGGGTCCGTCGCGCCGGTCGACGATCCGGCACGGCACGCCGAGCCCCAGCAGGGTGCAGGCGGCGGTCAGACCGGTGGGGCCCGCGCCGACGATCAGGATGTCCTCGGTCATGGTGAAGTCCCTTCGGAGTCCGGTGCGTTGCCTTCCAGGTGGGTGAGCACCTCGCGTACGGCGGTGTCCGTGTCGGTGAACAGCACGGAAGGGATGCCGAGTTCGCGGGCGGCGGCGCAGTTCTCCTCGGTGTCGTCGACGAACAGGCACTGGTGCGGTGCGACGTCGAGCCGCTCCAGCAGAATCCGGTAGATCTTGGGGTCCGGCTTGCGCACGCCCTCCTTGTGCGAGTCGACGACGACCTCGAAGAGCTCGTCGACGGGGAGCTGGGCGCGCCAGCGCGGCTCCCACTCGCGGACGTTGTTGGTGAGCAGGGCGAGCCGTCGGCCGCTCGCGCGCAGTTCGCGCAGGAAGTCGACGAAGGGCTGGTTGGGGCGGCGGCCGCGGAACCACAGCTCCCCGAACTCGTGGTCGTCCAGGATCTTCTCGGACCCGGGCGGCAGTTCGGCGAGGATGCGCTCGGCCATCTGGCGTTCGCTGATCGCGCCGATCTCCAGGGCGGCCATGGGGGTCTCGCCGTGCTTCTCGGTGGCGGCGAGGAACGCCTCGGCGAGGGCGGTGGTGTCGAGACCGGCCAGGGCGGCGAACTCGCAGAAGGTCTCGGCCAGCGGGTTGGTGAGCACGCCGCCGTAGTCGACGACGACCACGTCGGTGCTCATGACGCCTCCGGCTGCGCCGGGCTCGCCGGGCCGCTCTCCCACTGGAGCCCGACCATGATCAGTTCGGTGTCGCCGATGTTGTGCATCTGGTGGCACAGGGGTTCGTCCGCCGGGTTGAACAGGACGACGCCGTCCGGGAGTTCACCTTCGCGCAGGACTTCGCCCTCGGGGCCGAGGGAGCGGACCTTGGCGCCGCTGAGCACCACGGTCGCCCAGGGCTTGCGGTGGGTGTGCAGGGGGCGGGTACCGCCCGGCGGGACCTGCTCGACCCAGGCCTTCACCCAGGGGGTGTCCAGGCACAGGGGTGCGCCGAGCTCTTCCCAGGGGCCTTGCGCGGTGACGGGACTGTGGGTCACGACATGCCTCCTTGCAAGGCCGTTTTCAGTAGGGGGCGTTGGCGGCGAAGAAGCGGCGCGGATTGTCGACGAGCATGGTGCGCAGGTCCTCGTCGCTCACCTCGGCCTTGCGCAGCGCGGGCAGGACGTCGTCGTGGATGTGTGTGTAGTCCCAGGAGGGGGCGACGAGTTCGCGCTGGTCGGTGGTGAGGTAGTCCAGGAAGCAGGGGCAGTCGTGGGACAGGACGAGCTGCGAGGCGTACCCCAGGCGGACCAGTCGCGCCACGGTCTCCACGCGCTGCTCCAGCGGGGCGATGAACTCCATGCCGAAGCGGTCCATGCCGAGGAACGAGCCGGCGTCGAGCAGTTCGCGCAGATAGCCGAGGTCGTCGCTGTCGCCGGAGTGCCCGATGACGACCCGGCTGAGGTCGACGCCCTCCTCGCGGAACACCTTCTGCTGCAACAGGCCGTTGCGGACCAGGGCGTTGCTGTGGGTCTGGATCGGCGCACCGGTCTCGCGGTGGGCCTGGGCGGTGGCGCGCAGGACACGCTCCACGCCCTCCGGTAACTGCTCGGTCTCGGTGGCGCACTTGAGGACGGCCGCCTTGACGCCGGTGTCGCCGATGCCCTCGGTGATGTCGCGCACGAACAGCTCGACCATCGGGTCCGGGCCCTCGAAGACCCGGCCGGGGCCGCGGAAGGCGAAGTACATGGGCTCGTCGTTGTAGGTGTAGACGCCGGTCGCCACGACGATGTTGAGCGCCACGCGCTCGGCCACCTTCTTGATACGGGGCAGGTAGCGGCCCTGGCCGAGGACGGTGAGGTCGACGATGGTGTCGACCCCGCGCTCGGCGGCCGCGTTCAGCTTCGCGACGGCGCTGTCGATCTGGTCCTGCTCATTCCAGAGCTGAGGATTGTTCTCCTGTATTTCGGTACTGAGGACAAAGACGTGTTCATGCATCAATGTGACGCCGAGCCGGTCCAGCGGAATGCCGCCTTTAACGGTCTCGACTATGACGGGTTCTATGGAATTTGCTGCCATTATCGCCTCCCCGGGGCGTGGCTTTCACTCCTGGCAGCAACAATCCACACCCGGCGGTCGCGTTGTCAACGAATACTTGGCCGGATGGTGGTGCCATTGGCACTAGTGGTTTCAGTAATCTTGTCCGGCGGCCGTGGGAGGGGGAGTGTGAGGCTCGGAGAAAACCGATTGTGCGAATGCGTACGAGGATTCGGCCGTGAAGGAGCAGGACGTGACCAGCACCGAACGGGTCGCTCTGGTGACCGGCAGCACGAGCGGTCTCGGGGAGGCGACCGCACGACTCCTGGCGGAGGAGGGCTGGCACGTGGTGGTGCACGGCCGTGATCCGCGCAAGGTGGCCAAGGCCCTCGCCGGGGTGCGCTCGGCGGGCCGGGGCCCGGGGAGCTCCCTCGTCGCCGATCTGTCGCGGCGCGACGGGGTGCACGCGCTGGCCGACGAGGTGCTGGCCGAGCACGGCCGGCTGGACGCCCTGATCAACAACGCGGGCGTGGCCACGCCCAACCGCAGCGCCCGCACCCGCCGGGTCACGGCGGACGGGCTGCAACTGGAGTGGCAGGTCAACTTCCTCGCGCCGTTCGCCCTGACCCTGCGCCTGTCGGGCCTGCTCGCCCGCTCCGCGCCCGCCCTGGTCGTCAACGTCAGCTCCGTCGCCCAGGGGTGGGGGCAACTGCGCTGGGACGATCTCCAGATGGCGGGGCGCTGGGACCGTATGGCCGCGTACGCGCAGTCCAAGCTGGCGCTGACCGCGTTCACCAACGAGTACGCGCAGCGGCTGCGGGCCGACGGGGTGCGGGCCAACAGTCTCCATCCGGGGATGTGCGCCACGAAGATGGTGCGCAGTACGTTCGTGCTGGCCCCGCATCGGACGGGGTACGGCGCCCGGAACATCGTCCGCCTGGTCACCGATCCGCGGCTGGAGAACGCGAGCGGCGTCTACTTCCACGAGCGGCGGCGCATCGAACCGAACCCGTTCGCGCAGGACGCGGCCGCCCGGCGGCGGTTGTGGGAGGTGGCCCTCGACCAGTCGGGCGTCATCGGCCGGCCGGACGAGGTCCCCGCGGGACTGCTGACCGCGTGAAGACCGGAAGGTCAGCCGACGAGCGTGCTCAGCCGTCGTGCCGTCTCCGAGCCCGGGGTGGCGAAGTGGGAGACGATGCTGAGCCCGCGGCCGCCCTCCACCGAGAGTTTCACGTAGTTGAGCTCCAGCTCTCCCACGACCGGGTGCCGGAAGCGGCGGACGGAGGGGGCGAAGGCCTGGACGTCGTGCGAGGTCCACCACTCGCTGAACAGCTCGCTGGACTTCCGCAGGCTGTTGACCACCTCGATGAAGCGCGGACTGCCCAGTTCGTGCGCCGACTCGGTCCGCAGCAGCCCCACCAGCCAGCGCGCCTCGCGCTCCCAGTCGGGCAGCAGATCGCGGGCCTCGGGGGCGTTGAACATGAGCCACAGCGCGTTGCGTTCGTGGACCGGCAGATGATCGAACCCGCCCATGAGCGCCGCCTCCGCCCGGTTCCACGCGACCACGTCGAAGCACCGGGTGATCACATAGGCGGGGTTCGGGTCGAGCAGGTCGAGGAAGGTCTGCATCTCGGGTCCGGCGACCTGCTCGTCGCCGGCGGCCGCGGTGTCCGGGGGCACCTCGCCGGCGAGCCGGAAGAGATGGCTGCGCTCCACGGCGTCCAGCGTGAGGGCCCGCGCGATCCCGCCGAGGACCTGCCGCGAGACGTTGATGTCCCGCCCCTGCTCCAGCCACGTGTACCAGGTGAGGCTCACGCCCGAGAGCTGGGCGACCTCCTCCCTGCGCAGCCCCTGAATCCGGCGGCGACTCACCTCGTGTCCGGAATTAATCAGTCCACTCTTTTTCGGATCCGCTTTCCTGCGCCGGGACCTCAGGAAGTCCCCGAGTTCCTTCCGGCTCTGTTCGTCCTTCAAATTTCCCATTAGAGCCCCCGTGGGATCGGATTCGTGGTGCGGAAACCACTAGCAGTGACTCTACTCTCCCTCATCCCGGAATCGTGCTCAATCATGAAGGGGAGTCAGTGAGTACACAGAGAGGACACCTCATGGAAATGGACGCGGACGGGCTGCTCGCCCAGCTCTTCCTCACGCCCGAGGGCCTGCGCGAACCCTATGCGCTCTATCAGCGGGTCAGGGATCTGACCCCAGTACATCGCACCGCCCTCGGCCACTGGGTGGTCACGGGTTACGACGACGTGAACACTTTTCTGCGCAGCCAGCACGCGCTCAAGGACCCCTACCGGGTCTTCGCGCCCTGGGTCGGCAAGGACGAGTGGCAGGAGCACGCCGCCCTGCGCCGGCTGCCGAACATCATGCTGTGGGCCAACCCGCCGGACCACACCCGGCTGCGCAAGCTGGCCGGCTTCGCCTTCACCAACCGGGCCGTGCAGGCCATGCGCCCGCAGATCACCGCCATGGTCGAGAGCCTCGCCGACAAGCTCGAACACGACGGCGTCATCGACTACATGAAGGACTTCGCCTTCCCCCTCCCGGCGATGGCCACCGGCCGCATGCTCGGCATCCCCGACGCCGACCTGCCCTCGCTCCAGGAACCCATGCGGGCCTTCCAGGACATCTACGAACTCGGCCTGACCCCCGACGACCTGGCCGCCTGCGACAAGGGCGCGCAGTTCACCGACGACTACTTCAGCGAGCTCGTCGAGGAGCGCCGCAAGAACCCCGGCGACGACCTGCTGTCCGCCCTGATCGCCGCCAAGGACGGCGCCGACCAGCTCAGCCAGGGCGAACTCATCGGCATGTGCAACCTGTTGTTCGGCGCCGGCTTCGAGACCACCACCAACCTCCTCGGCAACGGCATGCTCGCCCTGCTGCGCCACCCCGACCAGATGGACCGGCTGCGCGCACACCCCGAGCTGATCCCGGGCGCGGTCGAGGAGATGCTCCGCTACGACAGCCCGACCCAGCTCGGCAACCGGGTCACCGACTCGCCCGTCGAGATCGCCGGCACCGTGATCCCCGAGGGCTCCTCCGTGGTCGCCCTGGTCGGCGCCGCCCACCGCGACCCCCGCCGCTTCCCCGACCCCGACCGCTTCGACGTGGGCCGCGGCGACGCCCCGGTGCTGTCGTTCAGCTCCGGCATCCACTACTGCCTGGGCGCCTCTCTCGCCCGCATGGAGGCCCAGATCGCGTTCTCCACCCTGCTGCGCCGCTTCCCCGGGCTGCACTGCCCGGGCGGCGCGGACGCGGTCGTCTTCCGGCCCCGGCTGACCCTGCGCGGCGTGGAGTCCCTGCCGCTCGCGACCGGTTGACGGCCCGGACGCCTCCGATGGCCTCGTCCGTACGCCCCGACTCACCCCGGCGGCACGCCGCCGCCCCCGTCCCCCGCACCCCGGTCCGGCTGCTCGCCCTCGCCAGTGGCCTCACCGTCGGCAACCTCTACCTCGCCCTGCCGCTCCTGGACACCATCGCCGCCGACCTCGACCGCTCGCATCTCGCCGCGAGCCTGCTGGTGGTGGCGACGCAGGCCGCGTACGCCCTCGGCCTGGTCCTCGTCGTCCCGCTCGGCGACCTCCTCGACCGGCGCCGGCTCATCCTCACCCTCCTCACCGCGGAGACGGCCGCGCTGCTGCTCGCCGCCACCGCACCGGGCATCGGCGTCCTCTACGCGGCGGCCGCCCTGATCGGCCTCGCCTCGGTCGCGGTGATGGTGATGGTGCCGTTCGCCGCGTCCCTGGCCCCCGAGGACCAGCGCGGCCGGGTGGTCGCCGCCGTGATGAGCGGGGTCCTCGTCGGCTCGCTCCTGATCCGCTTCCTGTCCGGCGTCGTCGGCGACCGCACCGGCTGGCGGCCCGTGTACTACGGCGCCGCGACCTGCGCCGGCCTCCTGGTGCTGGTCCTGCGCGGCCGGCTGCCCCGGGCCGGCGCCGCTCCGCCCCTGGTGACCGGCCTCGGCTACGGGGCGCTGCTGCGCTCCCTGCCCGGCCTGGTCGCCGCCCACCGCACCCTGCGCCGCCGCACCCTGTACGGCGCCCTGTGCTTCGCCGCGTTCACCGCCTTCTGGACCCCGCTGCCGTTCCTGCTCGCCGGACCCGACTACGGGTACGGCGCCGGCGCAGTGGGGCTGCTCAGCCTCGTCGGCGTCGGCGGGGTCGTCGCCGCGGGGCTGGCCGGCCGGGCCACCGACCGCGGCCGCGGCACGCCCCTCACCGGCATTCTGCTCGCCGGGGTGTGCCTGTCCTTTCTCCCGGCCGCCCTCGGGAAAACGTCCCTGGCATTTCTCGTCCTTGCCACATTCACCCTCGACTTCGCGGTCCAGGGCGCGCACATCGCCAATCAGGGGGCGATCTACCAGGTTCCCCCGGAAATTCGTGGCCGAGTCACGTCGGTCTACATGACCGGATATTTCCTGGGCGGCGCCGTGGGCGCCTCGGGAGCCGCTCTCACGTATTCCGCTTCCGGGTGGACCGCGGTGTGCGTACTGGGTGTCGCACTGTCCGGTGCGGCCGCCCTGACCTGGCTCTTTCATCTGGTCAGGCACTGACGGGCCAGCTGGTGGCGGTACTGCTATTAGTTTTTCCACCATTGTGCCCGCACGTTCTCGCTCATACGCTGAAAAGCCGGGGCCCATGTGCTGAAAAGCCGGGAATTCGGCTTCTTCCGAGACGACTGGAGTAGCAAATGGATGTGCCGCGTCGCGAACTCGCGAAGGGCCTCGAAGTGTCCGCGCTCGGGCTCGGCTGCATGGGAATGGCCGAATTCTACGGAGACCGGAACGACCCGGAATCCGTCGCTACGATCCACCGCGCCGTGGAACTCGGCGTCGACTTCATCGACACCGCCGACATGTACGGCGACGGAGTGTCCGAGCAGATCGTGGGCAAGGCGCTGCGCACCGGCGGACTGCGGGACAAGGTCGTGCTGGCCACCAAGGGCGGCATGATCCGCACCGCGACCGGCGTGGAGCTCGACGGCTCACCGGCCCACCTCCACAAGGCGATCGACGCGAGCCTGGCCCGCCTCGGCACGGACCACGTCGACCTCTACTACCTGCACCGCATCGACCCGCGCGTGCCGGTCGAGGAGTCGGTGGGCGCGCTGTCGGAGATCGTGCGGGCCGGCAAGGCGCGCTTCATCGGCCTCTCGGAGGCCGGCGCCGAGACCGTCCGCCGCGCCCACGCGGTCCACCCCGTCTCCGTCCTCCAGACCGAGTACTCACTGGCCAGCCGTGGCGTCGAGGACAAGATCCTGCCCACCTGCCGGGAACTCGGCATCGGCTTCGTCTCCTGGGGCCCGCTCAGCCGGGGGCTGCTCGGCGGCCAGATACTCACCGACGAGGACCTGGCCACCGACGACCTGCGCCGCTTCCTGCCGCGCTTCGAACCGGACAACCTCGCGGTCAACGGCGCGATCGTCGCCCGGCTCGGCGAGATCGCCCTGGACAAGGGGTGCAGCACCGCGCAGCTGGCCCTGGCCTGGCTGCTCGCCCAGGGCGTCGTCCCCATCCCCGGCAGCCAGACCCGCCGCGACTTCGAGGAGAACACCGCGGCCCTGCACGTCGACCTCACCCCGGCCGACCTCGCCCGCATCGAGACGGTCGCTCCGCCCGGCGCGTTCGCGGGGGAGCGGTTCCCGGCCGGCCTGATGCACCTGGTGGAGGACGAGTGAACGACCCCACCCCCACCCCCTCACGAACCCGGAGGCACCCATGAGCCCCACCTCGTCCGCCCCTGTCGCCCTCGTCACCGGCGCGGCCGGTGGTCTCGGCAGCGCGACGATCAAGAAGCTCTCGAACGCCGGCTGGCAGGTGATCGCCGCCGTACGCACCCCCGAGGCGCTCAGCGCACTGCCCCTCGGTCTCGCCGCGGTCACCCCCGTCGTCCTCGACGTCACCGACCCCGACTCGATCCACGCGGCCGCGGCCACCGTGGCCCCCGTCCTCGCCGACCACGGCCTCGACGCGCTGGTCAACAACGCCGGCGTCATCGTGCAGGGCCCCGTGGAACTCGTACCGCCGCACGCGCTGCGCCGCCAGTTCGAGATCAACGTGCTCGGCCAGATCGCCGTCACCCAGGCGTTCCTGCCCGCACTGCGCCGGGCGGGCGGCCGGGTGGTCAACGTCGGCGCGGTGACCGCGCGGACCGCCGTGCCGTTCTTCGGCCCGGTCGCCGCGTCGAAGGCGGCCCTCGCCTCCCTCAACGACACCCTCCGCCTGGAGCTGAAGTTCCTCGGCGTGGACGTCGTCCTCGTCGAACCCGGCGCGCTGGAGACGGAGATCTTCCACAAGGCGGACAAGGCCGCCGCCGACGACGGCTGGGCCGGCGAGACCGAGGCCCGCCAGCGCTATGTGAAGGCCCTCGGCGACGCCCAGGCGGCCGCCGCGAAGCAGAAGGCCACGCCGGTGGAGAAGGCGGCCGGGACCCTGACGAAGGCGATCACCACCCGCCGCCCGGCCACCCGCTACCTCATCGGCCAGGACGCCCGCGCCCTGTCCTTCCTGCGCATCCTGCCCGACCGCTTCCGCGACGGACTGCTGCTGCGCACCCTCGGCCTGAGCCGCGCCAGCTACCCGAAGCCCGCGGAGTCCGCCCACGCCCACTGACCGACCCCGCCCCATCGGCGTGGGCGAGCGACACCGCTGCCCCCACCGCACCGCGTCACCACCGGAGGGACCCACCACCATGTTCGAGCGTCTGGCCAGGCTGACCACGGCGCGGCCACGTCTCATCCTGTTCCTGGCGCTGCTCTTCGCCGCGGGCGCCGTCGTCCTCGGCGGCGGGGTGGCCGACCGGCTCCAGGGCGGCGGCACCACCGACCCCGCCGCCGAGTCCTCGCAGGCCGCCCGTCTCCTCGACCGGGAGTTCGCCGCGGGCCGCCCCAACCTGGCGCTGCTCGTGAAGGCGGACGCCGGCGTCGACGACCCGGCGGTGACCGCCGAGGCCAAACGGCTGACCGAACGGCTCGCCGCCGAGCACGACGTCCAGGGCGTCACCTCGTACTGGCAGGCCAAGTCCCCGGCACTGCGCAGCGAGAACGGCCGCTACGGCCTCGTCGTCGCCCGCGTCACCGGCACCGAGACCGAGGCCGACGACACCCTCAAGGCCCTCGCCCCGCACTACCGCGGCAGCCACGGCCCGGTCGACGTCTCCATCGGCGGCGCCGCCCAGATCCGCGCCGAGGTGCAGGACACCAGCCGCGAGGACCTGGCCCGCGCCGAGGTCATCGCGCTGCCGCTGACCCTGCTCATCCTGGTCCTGGTCTTCCGCAGCGCCGTCGCCGCCCTGCTGCCCGTGATCATCGGCCTGATCGCCATCGTGGGCACCAACGCGAGCCTGCGCGTGATCACCGGCTTCACCGACGTGTCCGTCTTCGCGCTCAACCTGACCACCGCGCTGGGCCTCGGACTCGCCGTGGACTACGGCCTGTTCATCGTCCGCCGCTACCGCGAGGAACTGCACGGCGGCGCCCCGCCCGCGACCGCCGTACGCACCACGCTCGGCACCGCCGGCCGCACGGTCGCCTTCTCCGCGCTCACCGTCGCCGTGGCGCTCTCGGCGATGCTCCTGTTCCCCATGTACTACCTGCGCTCCTTCGCCTACGCCGGCATCTCGGTGGTCCTCATCGCCGCCGCGGCGGCGCTCGTCGTCCTGCCCGCCCTGCTGCTGGTCCTGGGCAAGCGGATCGACGCGCTCGACCTGACCCGGATCTTCCGCCGCCGCTCGGCCGAGGCCACCGCACCGGACGCCTCGGGCCGCCGCTGGCGGCGGATCGGCGAGGCCGTGGTGAAACGCCCGGTCGTCTTCGCCGTCACCGCGGTCGCGTTCCTCGTCGCGCTCGGCGCCCCCTTCCTCGGCGTGACCTTCGGCAACATCGACGACCGCCAACTGCCCAAGGACGCCGAGGCGCACCAGGTCCACCAGGTGATCCGCGACGGCTTCACGTCCCGCCCGACCGGCGAACTCGACGTGGTCGCGCAGGGGGTGGACGGCAAGAGCCGCGCCACGGACATCGCCTCGTACGCGACGACGCTGTCCCGCCTCGACGGGGTCGTACGGGTCAACTCCTCGGCCGGCACGTACGCCGAGGGCCGCCTGGTGCAGCAGCCGGGCCCGGCGAACGCCCGCTACACCACGACCGGCGCCTCCTACCTGGCCGTCGAGCCGTCCCTGGAGGACGTCTCCCCGGAGAGCCAGGACCTGGTCCGCGCGATCCGTGACGTACCGTCCCCGTTCCCCGTCCTGGTGGGCGGCGGCGCGGCCGAACTCGTCGACACCCAGGACACGTTGGCCGACCGGCTGCCGTACGCGCTGCTCGCGATGGTCGGCGTCACGATGGTCCTGCTGTTCCTGATGACGGGCAGCGTGGTGGTCCCCCTGAAGGCGGTGGTCCTCAACGTCCTCAGCCTGTCCGCCACGTTCGGCGCCCTGGTCTGGGTCTTCCAGGACGGCCATCTCAGCGGCCTGCTCGGCGACTTCACGGTCACCGGGTTCATCCCGGCCACCCTGCCCGTGCTGATGTTCTGCGTCGCCTTCGGACTCTCCATGGACTACGAGGTGTTCGTGCTGTCCCGCATCAAGGAGGAGTACGACCGCACCGGCGACACCACCCGCGCCATCGTCTTCGGCCTCCAGCGCAGCGGCGGCGTCGTCACCGCGGCCGCCGCCGTCCTGTCGGTCGTCCTGGTGGCCATCGGCACCTCGCAGATCACCAACATGAAGATGCTCGGCCTGGGCCTTGCGCTGGCCGTCCTGATGGACGCGATCGTGGTCCGCGGTGTCCTGGTGCCGTCCGTGATGCAGCTGCTGGGCCGCGCCAACTGGTGGGCGCCCGGCCCGCTGCGGCGCCTGCACGGCCGCTTCGGCATCAGCGAGGGCGGCCCGTCCGGGACCGTGGTGCCCGTACCGGCCCCGACCAAGGCGGGAGAGCGGGTATGACTACGGAACGGACGGAGCACTGGACCATCGAGATCGACTCCGCGGTCTGCGTCGGCTCGGGCCTGTGCGCGGGCAGTGCCGCGAGGGCCTTCACCCTCGGCACCGCCGGCCGCGCGACAGCACCGGAATCCCCCGTCCCGGCCGACTCCGACCTGCTCGAAGCCGCCGAGAACTGCCCCGCGGCGGCCATCACGCTCCGCACGGCGGAGGAGGGCAAGGAGATCTTCGCGCCCTGAACCGTTCCTGGGGGCTGAGCGGGAGTGAGTCCTGTTGCCAGGGCTCATGCTCAGCCGAACGCCCCGAACGGTGTTGGGCGTTCTGGTCCACCGCTTTCGCTCCGCAGCCGGGCGGCACAGATCGTGTCCGTGGTCCGGGGACGCGGGGGCGGTTTCCCTCACGCCCCGGGATACCCGGTTCGGCCTGGACGGTCCGATGCCCTGCACGATCACTCCGGTCGTGCAGGGGCGGTGCCGTCCGTCGCCGGATCGGGTGTCCCAGGGCGCGCCTGCCGATCGCCACGGCCGCAGCATCATGGCGAGTGGTTTTACGAGTCTTGCTGGTGAGGGGCTGCTTCCAGTGCTGGGCGCCCCATCGACTGGTGTAGGCGGGGTCGACGGCGACGATGGGGATGGCGAGTTCGGTCGCCATGCTGACGAGCCGGGCCCGCAGCTGGGAGGTGGGCATGCCGGAGATCAGCCGTCGGAAGCGCTTTTTACGGCCGTGCTTCTCGCGGGTGGTCTCGGCGGTGAAGTCGAGGTCTTCGATGGCGATGGCGAGCTGGTGGCGCTTGGCCCAGTGGAGCAGGCGGATCAGGGCGTGCCTGACCTGCGCGTCGCGGTGTGTGGCGCTGCCGGACAGGTCGTAGTCGAAGCGAAGCGGTTGTCCCACGGGGTTGCCGTGCCGGTCCAGGCGCCAGGCGGCCAGGTGGTCGGCGTTGGTGTCCACGCCGACCATTCCGTTCGCGCGGGCCGCCTCCAGCGGCACGGTCTGAACCTGCGGGATCGCCCAGGACGCGGTCAAATACCAGCGGCCCCGCACGGTGTCCTCGTGGATGCGGTAGGCCACGGCCCGGTTCGCACTGACCCGGTCGCGCCAGGCCTCGCCCCGGTGCGCGAAGCTCACCCGGGCGGCCAGCACATACCGGCCGTGCGCAGCGTTCGCCAGGTGCACCAGCGGCGCGGGGAGCCTGAGGGAGACCTCGCCGTCAGGAGTCACGCGGATGGTCTCGTTGCCGAACCGCTTCCCGGACTCCCCGTCCGCGGCGAGATACCGCCGTCCGGCCTCCCACCGGGAACGCCACTGCTCCTCGCTCAGTCCGGCCTGCTCCAAGTGGTGGCGGGTGTTCAGCAGTTGCTTCCCGCCCCGCACCACGTGCACAACCCCCCTCTCCCGGTCCGCCCGGGCCTTCTGGAGCCGGTCTTCGAGGGCGTGCAGGCGGCGGGACTTGGCGAACCACTCCTGCCGCGAGCGGTAACCGCCCGGCGTCTGTCTGCTGCCCTTCGTGCCCAGGGGAACGGACAGGCGGTGTGTGATCGTCGCGATCGCAGCCTCGAGACTGTGGATGTGCGCGAGCTGGCCACGCCGGGCCAGCGCCCACTGGTCGTGGCTGGTCTTCGTGATCGACCCGGCCCAGCGCGAGGAGGACTCCCCGGTGAGGCTCCACTTGCGCTCCGCCCACGCCTTGCTGTCGTGCTCCAGCCCGGCCGAGCACCGCGCCTTCAGATCACGAGAAGCGAGCGTGCCCAGATGGTCGCCGACCAGCCGCAGCACCTTCTTATCCGCAACGGTCAGGCCCTTGAGCCGGTCACGGATCGCCATCCCGGACGGGCCGGGTACCACGAACGACGCCGCCACCTCCCGCAACCCACCCACCTCGTCACCCCCGGCGGTCGAAGAATCTTCCGACAAACCCAACGGCCGGCTCCCGGCAAGGTCACGCATTCGAGGGAAGAACATCAGTTTCCCTGCCGGGCCCGCAACTCCCCGCGCCCGAGAAACTCACTCACGCATGCCCAAGCACGCCTATGGACGGTCATCGGCAACAGTTCCCAACCCCCACGGCGCAGCGCAGACCGGCGTCGGGGGCTAGACCAGGACCTCGCGCTCCCACTCCGCCCGCGGCTGCGCGTGCAACCGCCAGTACTGCTCGGCGATGTCGTCGGGATCCCAGGCGGTGCCGGGTGCGACCGGGCCGCTCACCGTGACGGTGGCGACGTGCACGCCGGACGGCCCGTACTGCCGGTCGAGCAGATCGACGAGCGAGCGGACGCCCGCCTTCCCCAGCGACAGGCTGACGTACTCCGGCTTCGGCTCGGGCATCCCGCCGGTGACGACGAAGGTGCCCCGGCCGCGCTCGGCCATGCCCGGCGCGGTGTGCGCGGCGGCGGTGAGGGCGCCGAGGACATTGACGGCGTAGGTGTCGAGGTGGGCGCGCAGGGGGAGTTCACCGACGGTGTCGGGGCGGATCACGGCCGCGTTGTAGACGACGACGTCCGGGGCGCCGAGTTCGGCGGCGGCGGTGTCGAGGGCGGCGCGGAGGGCGGTCTCGTCGCTGCTGTCGGCGACGAGCGGCAGGGTCCGTACGCCTTCCAGGCTCTCGGCCACACCGGTCACCGTCTCCTTGCTGCGGGCGACCAGCGCGAGATCGAACCCCTCCCGCGCGAACCGCCGGGCCACCGCGAGCCCGATCCCCGGCCCCGCCCCGATGACCACCGCTGACGTCATGAAAGCCCCCTCGTCCTGATCCCGGCCTGACCTCTGCGAAGGTCAACTCCGGCCGGGGGAGGGCTTGTTCCCGCAGCGGTGGCTGCCGGGGACGGCGGGTCAGAGCACGGCGAGCCGGTCGACCAGCAGCTCCACTCTCCGCTCGGTGTCCTCCGGCGGCAGCCTCCGCGTGCGGGTCAGGGTCGCGATCCCGTGCAGGGACGCCCAGAACAGCTCGGTGAACAGCCCGGGTTCGACCCCGTCCCCGGCGACCTCGGCGAGGGTCTCCAGCAGCGCGGCGAAGGCGTCCTTGAGCGGCTCGGGGGTGTCCTCCTGCGCGTACGGCAGACCACCGTCGAGCTGGAACAGGGCGTCGTAGACCGCGGGGTTGCGCTCGGCGAAGTCGAGGTAGCCGCGGGCGAGGGCGGTGACCCGGCCCCGCGTGCCGTCGGCGGCGGCGGTCGCTGCCCGCATCGCGACGGCCATCTCGGTGGCGCCCTGGAGGGCGACGGCACCGATGATCTCCCGTTTGCCGCGGAAGTGGCTGTAGAGGACGGGCTGGCTGTACTCGATGCGCTCGGCGAGCCGGCGGGTGGTGACCGCGTCCCAGCCCTGCTGCTCGGCGAGTTCGCGGGCTGTCGCCACGATGAGGCGCTCACGCTCCGCCCGTTCGCGCTGCTTGCGTTCCTGTACCGACATGATTCGATCCTAGCACCGCTAGACAATCGAGCGGCAGTAGGTCTAGCGTTGCCTCAACAGCTAGCAACGCTAGATTCGAGGCGGCGCTAGATTCCAGCTTTCGTTTCAGGGGGTCGTCATGCTCAGCACACTCGAGGTCGTCACGGTCGTGGTCGTCGGCGTGATGGTGGGGGTGGAGTTCGCCGTCGCCTTCGTCATGAACCCGATCCTCAACGCGCTCCCGGAGGAGAGCGGTCAGCTCGGTCACGCCCACGGGGGCCGGATGCTCGGGGCGGTGATGCCGGTCTGGTACATCGGCTCGCTGGCCCTGGTGGCGGTCTGGGCCGTCGCCGGCCGGCACCACGACGGCATCGGTCTCGTCATCACCGCCGGCGCACTGCTGCTCCTCAGCGTGATCATGTCGATCCTGCTGCTGGTCCCGATCAACAACCGCAACAAGACGTGGACCCCCGAGAACCGCCCCGCCGACTGGAAGCAGCAGCTCAACCGCTGGCTGCGCTGGCACTACGTCCGCGTCGCGGTCATCGTCGGCGCCTTCGCCCTGCTGGCCGCGGCCCTCGTCTGAACCGCCCCCGACACCCAAGGACAAGGAGAAGAAGAACCATGTCACTGAAGAAGATCAACACCGTCGTGGCCGCCGCCTTCATCCTCTTCATCCTCTGGTTCGGGACCGGGTTCATCCTGGACCCGGAGACATCGGTGCAGGGCTTCGGCCTGCCGCACCCGGCGTCCGGCGACGGCGGGGGTTTCCTGGTCGTCAAGGGAATCCGGGACATCGTCCTGGCCCTGGTCCTGGCCGTCCTGCTGCTGACGGGCCACCGCCGGGCGCTGGGCTGGGCGCTGCTGGTGGAGTCCCTCGCCGCGTACGGCGACATGACCACCGTGCTGGCCCATCACGGCTCCGTGGCCACCGCGCTCGGCGTCCACTGCCTGACCGCGACCGTGATGGCAGCCAACGGCCTGCTGTTCCTGCGCGAGACCCGCAAGGCCGCGGCGCCCGCGGTGCCCGCCCCGCAGCCGGCCTGACCGCAGGCCGACGGGCGTCAGTCGGTCAGATCCACCCGCACGGTCAGCAACCCCGCTCCCATGGCCCGTACCCCCACACTGTTCACCCGGGGCAGGCCGCGCAGCCGCGCGATCGGGTCGTCGTCGGGCAGCAGATGGGCGACGCCGTGGTGCCAGCGCCCGCGCAGCCGGATCCGCACCCGGGGATCGGCCTTGATGTTCCGGACGTACTGCGACCGTTCCCCGAACTCCGACACCAGCCAGAACGAGTCCCCGACCCGCCGCCCACCGAGGGGGGTGCGGCGGGGCAGGCCGGAGGTGCGGCCGGTGGTCTCCAGGAGGGTCTGGGTGGGCAGCCGGCGCATGAGGGCGTTGAACCGGCGCTGGAAGGCGGCGACGATCCGGTACTTGCGTTCGTTGTGGCGGGGCATGGTTACCAAGTCTCGTGGAGGGGCTGGTGAGGTGTTCGTGCGGGTCGTGACGTGGAACCTGTGGTGGCGGTTCGGTCCGTGGGCCGAGCGGCAGAAGGCGATTCTCGCCGTACTGCGTGACCTACGGCCGGACGTCGTCGGCCTGCAGGAGGTCTGGGCCGACCGCCGCTCCGGCGAGAACCTCGCGGAATGGCTGGCCGCCGAGCTGGACCTGCACTGCGCCTGGGCCCCGTCCCCCGCCCCCGAACGCTGGCGCCGCCGCATCGCCGACGACTCGGTGGACATCGGCAACGCGGTCCTGAGCCGCTGGCCGGTGACGGACCGGGCGACCCTGCGGCTGCCCGCGCCGCCGGACCTGGACGACGGCAGACAGGCCCTGTACGCCCGCGTCGAACCGCCGGGCGGCGCCCCGGTCCCCTTCTTCACCACCCACCTCACCTCCCCTCTCCACGCCTCGGCGGTCCGCGTCCAACAGGTCAGGGCCCTGGCCGAGTTCGTAGCCGCGCACCGGGAGAAGACCCCCTTCCCGCCCGTCGTCACCGGCGACTTCAACGCCTGGCCCGACTCCGACGAGATCCGCGTCTTCGGCGGCACCCGCACCGCCCCGGTCGTCCCCGGCCAGGTGTTCTTCGACGCGTGGGAGTACGCCGAACAGGGCGCCCCCGCGGCGACATGGACCCCGGAGAATCCGTACGTCCACCCGGGCCTCGGCCCGGGCGTCCGCGTCGACTACATCCACGTGGGAGGCCCGGCGGGCCCGGACGGCGAGGGCACGGTACGAGGGGTACGGCGGGCCGGGCACGGGCCGGTGGACGGGGTGTGGCCGTCGGACCACGCGGCGGTCGTCGCCGACCTCCAGGGCTGAGCCACCGCCCGGGTCATTGCGTGAAGAGCGACGCGCGGTGGCGTGGGTCGGCGGCGCAGACGTACAGGCCCGCGTGCCCGCCCCGCCCGACCGTCATCCCGGTCGGTTCACGCGCCGCCCGCCCCGCTTCCGACCGGGGGTCCAACCCCCGTTCCTGCAACGGCCGGAAGCGGTCCTGCGCGTCCATGTCGTACTCGTACGTGTCGAGTTGGAGGAACAGCTCCAGCGGCGCCCGGCACTCCCCGCACTCCATCGCCCCCGGCAGATCCGTCACACCCCAGCCCATGCTGCCGCCCAGCTTGCAGCCGGGGATCGTCGAGACGTCGTCGTCCAGTCCGCGTTCCGCCAGCCAGGCCTCGTGGCGGGCCGCGAGACCGGGCGGGAGTTCCTCGTGCCACGGGTACTCCGTGATCCGCTCGGGGTGCAGCACGCACGCCCTCGGGACCATGTCCTCGTCCTCGTCCTCGCCGGGGTCCGGCTGGTCGCCGAGCGGATCGGTCACGTCGTCCGCCCGGCGCCAGAAGAGCCGGCACGCCTGCCCCCACCCCTCCGGATGCGGCTGGTCGTGCCAGTCCGTGCACCACAGCAGCTGCACCAGATCCGTACCGTCCGGAAAACGGATCTCCGGGAAGTCCGCCGCCGTCAGCTGGGCCACCGCCACCAGCGGATACGGGCCCGAGTGCCGCCCGTTGACGTCCCGGTGCTCGGCGCACGCCGGCCACGGCTCGTCCGCCGGCCACCACATTGGCCCGCCGACATGACTGTCCCGCGGCCCCGGCACACCCCGGCGCGGGTGCAGCCGTACGGTCGTGCGGGCGTACGGCGCCAACTCCGGGAAGTCACGCGCGGGATCGTGGGACGCGGGGCCGGTGGTGAGGATCATGCCGAGACCCTAGGCGTTGCCCTCCTCACCGCCCCAGGAAGATCGGGTTCGTCAACGCCGCCAACGCCCCCGGCAGCGGCCCCGCCGCCGTCTCGTGCCGCAACTCGGCCCGGACGTACGCCGCGTAGGCCGGAGTCGTCTGCCACTCCACCACCCCGGAACCGGTCACCGGCAGTGCCGCGCTCGTGAACAGCACCCCCTGGTCGGTGACGAACCGGACGGTGCAGCGCGGTGCCCCCGTCACCTCCAGCCGTATGGTCACCGGAGTGTCCGCCGCCGCCCTCAACCGGCCGCCGATTCCCGCGTGTTCGCCCTTGCCGCCGACCGCGGTGAAGTCCAGCGAGACCCGCGCGGACTCGGCGATGTACGACCGCCCCGCCCGGATGCCCTCCTGGATAGCCTCCCGCGTCAGGTCGTCGGCCAGGACGACGGTCTGCGGCGAGCCGACCACGTCCGGGTCCCGGTGCGCGTCACTGTTCCCCATCGCCGGAATCCAGGCCCGCCCCTCCCGCGCGGACGCGACCAGCATGCTGTCCCAGTCGGCCAGCGCCACCTCGTCGTCGGGCGTGTAGGGCCCGTTCCAGACCTCCACCGCGTCCGCCTCGCCGAAGCCGAACCGCCACCCGCACCCCACGCAGGTGGCGTGCGGATGCGCCGGGACGACCAGACCACCCGCCCTGCGGATACGGCGGGCGAACCGGCCGAACCGGTTGTCGCGGGCGCGGTAACGCCAGTCCACGAAGGTGCCGGGGTCGGTGCCGAGCGCGACGACGTGGCCGTTCCTCGTCGTGATCTCCTCACCCAGCATCACCAGCAGGTCGTCCCCGGCCACGTCCGCCCAATGGGCGTGCGCGGCATGGGTGTTGTGCTCGGAGGTGTTGATGAAGTCCAGCCCCGCGGCACGCGCCAGCGCGCCGATCTCGGCGGGGGTGCGGCGCCCGTCCGAGTACCAGGAGTGCAGATGGCAGTCACCGCGGTACCAGGCCCGCCCGCGCCCCTTGGCCCGCCCCGGCGGATACGTCGGCTCGACGACCTCACCCGGCTCGCCGTACGCCAGCGTGACCGTGATCTCGTACGACAGTCCCTGCGGCGCCACCGTGTACGGACCGAGCGCGATCGACCAGGTGCCTTCGCGCACCGGCCCCGGGACGTACCCCGGCGTCGCGTCGTCGGCGCGCAGGAAGAACTCGCTCCTGGCCCCTCCCGACCAGCCCCGGAAACCCTCGCCGCCCAGCTCGGTGCCCCGCTCGTCGAAGATGCCGATGTCCAGGGCGTTGCCGGGGGTGCCCGCCGGGACGGCCGGGCGGTCGTAGGTGTAGGCGACCTTGATCTCCCGTACGCCGGACGGGACTTCGACCGGCACGTACACGAAATCGGGGGACCCGGTGGGCAGCGTGCCCCGGATCGTCCTCGTCTCCGTCTCGCCGTCCGCCGCTGAAGCGAAGGTCACGCTTCCCAACGTAAGCGCGGCGGCGGCTCCCGTCACGACGAGTGTGCGTCTTCCGATGTGGCGCTCGTCCTCACACATGCGTCCCACTGTCGGGGGCGAGGGTGAACTCCCGTGAACGGGAGGGGAATCAGAGCCGCCCGAACGCTACCCCCTGTCAATGCCGACCAGTCGGTATGGACATATCGCCCCCGGCGCGGTACAGATGCGGCTATGCGTATCTCCGTCACGATCTTCCTCACCGACGAGACCATCACCCCGACCCGGCTCGCCCGTGAGCTGGAGGAGCGGGGGTTCGCGGGCCTGTACCTGCCCGAGCACACCCACATCCCCGTCGAGCGGACCACTCCGTACCCGGCGGGCGGCGACCTGCCCCCCGAGTACGGCCGCACCCTCGACCCCTTCGTCGCCCTCGGCCAGGCGGCGGCGGTCACCGAGACGCTCGGCCTCGGCACCGGCATCACCCTGGTCGCCCAGCACGATCCCATCGACCTCGCGAAGCAGATCGCGACCCTCGACCACCTCTCCGGCGGCCGCTTCACGCTCGGCCTCGGCTTCGGCTGGAACGTGGAGGAGGCCGCCGACCACGGCGTCGAGTGGCGCACCCGACGCGAACTGGTCCGGGACCGGATGGCGCTGATGCGGGCCCTGTGGTCCGAGGAACCGACCGCCTACAAGGGCGAGTTCGGCAGCGTACGCCCCAGCCACGCCCACCCCAAGCCACTCCGCGCCCATCTGGGCCCCCGCACCCTGATCGGCGGCGCGGCAGGCCCGAAGCTCTTCACCCACATCTGCGAGTACGCGGACGGCTGGATGCCGATCGGGGGGAGGGGGCTGACGGAGACGCTGCCGGTGCTGAGGGCGGCGTGGGCGGACGCGGGCCGAGAGGCGAACGCGTTGCAGGTGGTCCCGTACGCGGTCTATCCGTCGCCGGGGAAGCTGGCGCATTACGCGGAGCTGGGCATCGAGGAGGTGGTGGTGCAGCTGCCGCCGGCGGAGGAGACGGAGGTACTGAGGACCTTGGCTGAATACGCCGAGTACCTGTAACCCCCAGGGGCGCGGGGCTGTATCGATCTGCGGCTCCGCCGCGTGGGCGCGCCCAGCCCCCACCTGCCCGCACCCGGCAACACACCGCACCACCCCTCTGATCACCTCGAACGTATGCTCAAGAGATGACGACTTCCGCCACCGGAACCGGCCCCACCGAAAACTCCCTGCGCCGCGCCCTCAAACGCGCCCGCACCGGCGTGGCCCTCGACGTCACCGAAGCCGCGGTCCTCCTCCAGGCCCGCGGCGAGGCCCTGGACGACCTCACCGCGACCGCGGCCCGCATCCGCGACGCGGGCCTCGCGGAGGCAGGCCGCCCCGGCGTCATCACGTACTCCAAGAGCGTCTTCATCCCCCTGACCCGCCTGTGCCGGGACAAGTGCCACTACTGCACCTTCGTCACCGTCCCCGGCAAGCTGCGCCGCGCCGGCCACGGCATGTTCATGTCCCCGGACGAGGTCCTGGACGTCGCTCGCAAGGGCGCGGCCCTGGGCTGCAAGGAAGCTCTCATCACCCTCGGCGACAAGCCCGAGGACCGCTGGCCGGAGGCGCGCGAGTGGCTCGACGCGCACGGCTACGACGACACGATCGCGTACGTCCGCGCGATATCGATCCGCATCCTGGAGGAGACGGGCCTGCTGCCCCATCTCAACCCCGGGGTGATGTCCTGGACGGACTTCCAGCGCCTCAAGCCGGTCGCGCCCAGCATGGGCATGATGCTGGAGACGACCGCCACCCGCCTCTGGTCGGAGCCCGGCGGCCCCCACTACGGCTCCCCGGACAAGGAACCGGCGGTGCGCCTGCGCGTCCTCGAGGACGCCGGCCGCTCCTCCGTCCCCTTCACCTCCGGCATCCTCATCGGGATCGGCGAGACGTACGAGGAGCGGGCCGAGTCCCTCTTCGCGCTGCGCCGGATCGCCCGCTCCTACCACGGCGTCCAGGAACTGATCATCCAGAACTTCCGCGCCAAGCCGGACACCGCGATGCGCGGCATGCCGGACGCGGAGCTGGACGAGCTGGTCGCGGCCGTGGCGGTGGCCCGGATCGTCATGGGTCCGGCGGGCAACATCCAGGCCCCGCCGAACCTCGTGGACAGCGAGTACGAGCGGCTCATAGCCGCCGGCATCGACGACTGGGGCGGGGTGTCGCCGCTCACCATCGACCACGTCAACCCGGAACGCCCCTGGCCGCAGATCGAGGAGCTGGCGGCGAAGTCCGCGGCAGCCGGCTTCGAGCTCCGCGAACGCCTCTGCGTCTACCCGGAGTTCGTCCAGCGAGGCGAACCCTGGCTCGACCCCCGGCTGCTCCCGCACGTACGCGCACTCGCGGACGGGGAGACGGGCCTGGCGCGCGAGGACGCGGTCGTCGAGGGCCATCCCTGGCAGGAGCCGGAGGAGGTCTTCGTCCCGTCCGGCCGCACCGACCTGCACAGCAGCATCGACACGGAGGGCCGTACGACCGACCGTCGCGACGACTTCGACGTCGTCTACGGCGACTGGGGCGCCCTGCGGGAGGCGGCGGCGCCGGGGATGGTGCCGGAGCGCATCGACACGGACGTACGGCAGGCGCTGGCCACGGCGGCCGACGACCCCACCAGGCTCACGGACGCCGAAGCGCTCGCCCTCCTCCACGCGGACGGCCCCGCCCTGGACGCGCTCACCCGCATCGCGGACGACGTCCGCAAGGCGGCGGTCGGCGACGACGTGACGTACATCGTCACGCGGAACATCAACTTCACCAACGTCTGCTACACGGGCTGCCGCTTCTGCGCGTTCGCCCAGCGCCGCACGGACGCGGACGCCTACACCCTCTCCCTGGACCAGGTCGCCGACCGCGCCCAGCAGGCGTGGGACGTGGGCGCGGTGGAGGTCTGCATGCAGGGCGGTATCCACCCCGACCTGCCGGGCACCGCGTACTTCGACATCGCGAAGGCGGTGAAGGAGCGCGTCCCCGGCATGCATGTGCACGCCTTCTCGCCCATGGAGGTCGTGAACGGCGCGACCCGTACCGGCCTGTCCATCCGCGAGTGGCTGACGGCGGCGAAGGAGGCGGGCCTGGACTCCATCCCCGGCACGGCCGCCGAGATCCTCGACGACGAGGTCCGCTGGGTCCTCACCAAGGGCAAGCTGCCGACGGCCACCTGGATCGAGGTGATCACGACGGCCCACGAGGTGGGCATCCCGTCGACCTCGACGATGATGTACGGCCATGTCGACCAGCCCCGCCACTGGCTGGGCCACCTGCGCACCCTGGCCCGCGTCCAGCAGCAGACGGGCGGCATCACCGAGTTCGTGACGCTCCCGTTCATCCACACCAACGCCCCGGTCTACCTGGCCGGCATCGCCCGCCCCGGCCCGTCGATGCGGGACAACCGCGCGGTGACGGCGATGGCCCGTCTCCTCCTCCACCCGCACATCCCGAACATCCAGACCAGCTGGGTCAAGCTCGGCACCGAGGGCGCGGCGGAGATGCTCCGCTCCGGCGCGAACGACCTGGGCGGCACGCTGATGGAGGAGACGATCTCGCGCATGGCGGGCTCCTCCTACGGCTCCTACAAGTCGGTGCAGGACCTGATCGCGGTCGCCGAGGCGGCGGGCCGGCCCGCCAAGCCCCGCACGACGCTGTACGGCGAGGTCCCGGAGGAGCGGCAGAAGGCGGCGGCGGTGTCCGACGGGCATCTGCCGGAGCTGCTGCCGGTGCTGGACTGAGACCGCTGGACGGAGAGGGCGGGCGCACGGCAGTACGATGATCCGACCCTGTCGGTGAGCTGAGGAGATACGTGCCGTGCCTGCCTCGAAGGTCTGGGTGACCGGTCTGACGGTGGGAGCGATAGCCGTGGTCGCCGCTCTCGCCGTACAGGCGGACAAGGGCGCCAAGCCCGAGGCGACGGGCGCCGCGCGCCCGAGCGCGTCGACGTCCGCGCAGCCCTCGGCCGGTCCCACGAAGGCCGCGCCGACCGCCGTGCCGGACGACTCGGGCACCGGCCGCCGCATCGTCTACTCGCTCGGCGAGAAGCGGGTGTGGCTGGTCGACGCGAGCGACGCGGCCCGCCGCACCTTCGCCGTGTGGCCCGGGACGGTCTCCCCCGACCCGGGCGACTACACGGTCGGGACCCGTTCCGGCGACCCGATCACCGGCTCCGACGGGGTCAGGATCGAGCACGTCGTCTACTTCGCCGCGAAGTCCGGCAAGAACATCGCCTTCTCCAACGCCGTCGACGGCTCCTCCCCGCCCCCGCCCGCCGCGGGCACCCAGACCGGCGGCATCCGCATGAAGAAGGCGGACGGCTCGGCACTGTGGACGTTCGGCGAGACGGGCACGCCCGTCGTGGTGGTCAACTAGCCTCCCGGGGACTGCACTTGGAGCGCCGATCTCCGTACGGTGACCGGATGGACAGCTCCGTCGTCTTCAACATCGTCACCACGGCCATCGCCGTCGTCGCCGTGGTGACCTCCGTCGTCTTCAGCGCCCGGCAGGCCCGCATCGCGAAGCACGCCAACCACATCTCCGTGATGATCGACCTGCTCGCGGAGTTCCGGTCGGTGGAGTTCCACGGGCACCACGACTACGTCACGCTGCGGCTGGGGGCCGAGAACGATCCGGCGGCCGGGGTGCGCGGGCTGCCCGCCGAGGCCAGGACCTCTTTCTACAGCGTCGTGTACTACTACCAGTCCTTCGCCAACCTCGCGGTCTTCGGGCTGCTCGACGAAACCCTGCTGGTCACGGTCCTGCGCACCCGCATCGTCTCGGTGTGGGAGGCGATCCGGCCGTTCGTGGCCCGCGAGCGGGAGCTGCGCGGGCCGAACGGCGGAACGTATCTGTCGAGCTTCGAGGAACTGGCGAGGCTGGCGGCGCAACTGCCGCCGGAGCACGTCCGCGAGCGGATCGCCGAGATCCGGCGCAGACGCGAGCGCGGACTGAGCTGACTCAGGCGTCCCGCGCCCCGGCGGGCAGCTGTACGACGATCAGCACGACCCCGCTCAGCACGAACACCCGCAGCGCGGCGTCCAGCCCGTTCCAGTCCTCCGACTGCCACATCGAGAACCACTCCCCGCCGATCGCCATGAACCCGGCGCCGAAGAGAAGCAGGACCATGAGCAGGCCGTACGTCGAGAAGCGGCGGGCGCGCAGATCGTCGCGCCGGGCGTAGAGCCAGGTGCCGTAAGTCAGCACCAGCGCGGCCACCGTCTCCCAGACGATGATCGCGACGTACGCCGCGTCCTGAAGCCCCTTGCTGGTGACGGCCCGCCACATCAGGTCGTCGTCCTTGAAGGTGGTGTCCATCGCGAGGACATGCCGCACGAACTGCTGGTTCGTCCCGAAGTCCGTGATGTTCCCGAAGGCCACGAGGGCCATGTAGAGGGCGACGGTCGCGGTGAGGAGGGTGGCGGTGAGGTGGAGTGCGGGGCGTGGGGGTGTGGTGGCCATGGCGATCATTTTTCCCTGTGGGGGTGACGCCTCGCCGTACGCATTGAGCCAGAATGACGGGGAGTCGCCGCAGCGAGGAGACATACGGGGATGGCGCAGTCGCCTGGATCGGAGTCGGCGGACCGGTTCGTCGGCCGGGAGGCCGAACGGGCCCGGTTCCTGCGGAACTTGGACCTGCCACCGGGAGACCCGGACCACCGCTCGCGGTTTCATGTGCGCGGTGACTCAGGTGTCGGGAAGACCTTTCTGGTCGAGGAGTTGAAGAGGCTCGCACGGGAACGCGGAGCGCTCACGGCGTACGTCGACGAGGACGCGGGGAGCGTGCCGGACGTGCTGGAGCTGATCTGTCGTCAGTTCGCCGCGCAGGGACGCAGACTGAGGCCCCTGGAGCGCCGGCTGGCCGTCCACAAGGAGCGGCGGCGCGAGGCGGAGGCGGCGATGCGGGCGCAGGAGCCGGAGTCGGCGTCCGCCGGGAGCCGGGCCGCCGTCCAGCTGGGCATGGGCGCACTGGAGACCGCCGTGCCGGGGTCCGCCCTGCTCACCCGGGCGCTGCCCGCCGACCTGATCGCCCAGGGCGCGGACCGGCTGCGGGCCGGCCTCAGCACCCGATTCCGGAACGCCGACGACATCGACCTCGTCCTGCACCCGGAGGCCGCGCTCACCCCGGTCCTGCTGCGTGAACTGCGTGCCGCCGCCTCGGCCGTACCGCGGATCGTCCTGTTCTTCGACACCTACGAGAGGACCGCCCCCTACCTGGACCCCTGGCTGCACGGCCTGTTCCGGAAGGGGGACGAGCACGGCGGGCTGCCCGACCCGGTCGTCGTCGTCACCGCCGGTCAACTGCCCCTGCCCGCCGGCCGCTGGAGCGGGGCCGTGGAGCTGCCGCTCACCCCGTTCACCGACGCCGAGGCGCGTCGACTCCTCGCCGGGAAAGGGGTGGTGGCCGAGCCGGTGGTCGCCGAGGTGCTGCGGGTGACCGGCGGCCTGCCCGTCCTCGTGTCCACCCTCGCCGAGAAGCGGCCCGACGGACCCGACCAGGTCGAGGACCCCAGCGCCGACGCCGTTGAGCGCTTCCTGCGGGCCGAGCCGGAGGTCCGCCATGACGTCGCCCGGCTCTGCGCGCTGCCGCGCTGGCTGGACGGCGACGTCTTCCGCGTCCTGGTCGAGCTCCCTGACGGTGAACTCGACGCCCAGTACCGGTGGTTGCGGGGCCTGCCCTTCGTCGGGGAGCGCGGCGGCCGTGTCCGGTACCACGACGTCGTACGGGAGCCGATGCTGCGCCAGGAGCGGCTGCACTATCCGCGCCGGTGGCGGGAGCGGCACCGGCGGCTCGCGGCGGCGTTCGCCGAGTGGCGTCAGGACGTGGGGGAGGGCCTCGACGTCGAGGGCCGCTGGGCGGACGAGGAGTGGCGGGCCCTGCGCCTGGAGGAGACGTACCACCTGCTGTGCGCCCGGCCGGCGGCCGCGCTCCCCGGCGCGCTCGCCCTGTTCGTCGAGGCCTGCCGCGAGGACGAGGTCGAGGGCCGCCGCTGGGCCCGCATGCTCCAGGACGCGGGCGGCACCACGGACCACGTCCAGACGGCCGACTGGGGACGGGAGCTGGGCGAGGCGCTCGATGCCGAGGCCGGTCCGGCCCGCGCGCTGGACCTGCTCCTGACCCGTCAGGGCCTGGACCCGCGCGGCCGGGCGGCGGCCCACGCGCTGCGGGGCCGCGAGTGGCGCCACGAGGGGGAGTACGGGCGGGCGCTGGAGGAGTACGACCGGGCCATCGAACTGGACCCCGACACGGCCCGCGCCCACTACGGCCGGGGCCTCACCCTCCAGCTCATGGGCGATTTCCCGGCCGCCCTGACCGCATTCGACCGCGCCGACGCGCTCTCCCCTGACACCGGTTGGATCATCGCCGAGCGGGCCGAGACCTACCGCCTGGCGGGCCGTGTCGAGGAGGCCGTCGCCGACTTCGACCGAGCCCTCGCCCTGGACCCGACCGACGCCGGCGCCCTGACCGGGCGGGCGGTGTGCCGGCACGCGCTCGGGCGGTACGACGAGGCGCTCGCCGACTTCAACCGCTCGCTCGCCATCGACGAAGACCTGTGGACGCTGGTCCGCAGGGCCCGGCTGCGGCGCAGCCGGGGCGAGCCGGAAGAAGCGTTCGCCGACTTCGACCTCGCCGTCTCCCGGGCCCCGGACGCGGCGTGGGTCGCCTCGGAGCGGGGCGACGCCTACCGGCTGGAGGGCCGCTACGAGGACGCGGTCACCGAGCTGGGCCGTGCGGTCGCCCTGAACCCCGACCACGCCTCGGCGTGGGCGAGCCGGGGCGAGGCACTGGGGCAGCTCGGCCGTGCCGAGGAGGCGCAGGCGGACCTGGACCGCGCGATCGAGCTGCGGCCCGGATATGCCTGGGCGCTGGCCATGCGGTCCCGGGCGAAGTTGATGAACGGCGACGCGGCCGGCCATTTCGCCGATCTGGAGGAGGCCGTGGCGCAGGCCCCGGACGCGATCTGGATCCGCCTCGAACTCGGCTCGGAGTACCTGGACGCGGGCCGCCACGAGGAGGCGTTGGCCACCCTGGAGCGCTGTCTGGAGCAGGAACCCGAGGAGGCGAGCTGCTGGGCGATCGCGGGCGCGGTCCACCGGGCCCGCGCGGACCACACCGAGGCGCTCCGGCACCTGGACCGGGCCATCGCCCTGTCCCCCGACTACGGCTGGGCGTACGGCCAGCGCGCCCGCGTGGGCCTCGCCACGGGCCGCACGGACCAGGCACTCGCGGACCTCGACCGCTGTGTGTCCCTGAACACGGAACCGAACTGGGCCCGCCGCACGGCCGTGGAGCTGCTCATGCTCTGCGAGCGATGGGACGAGGCCGAGGCCCGCCTCACCGACGACATGGACGACCTGTCCATCGAACTTCACCGCCATGCGGGCCGCTGGACGGAGGCCCGCCGCGTCGCCGAACGCCTCCGCGCGGGCGACGAGCCGCTCGCGGGCACCTTCGAGCTGGCGCTGACGGTGAGCCGATCGGAGGGCCTCACGGCAGCGGCCCCGCTCTGGCAGGACCTGGTCCGCGCAGTGGGGGAGAGCACCACCCTGACCCCCCTGGAACGCGCCCAGGCCCACTGCTTCACGGGCTGCGCCCTCACCGACCGCCCCACAGCGGAACAGGGTCTCGCCGAGGTCCTGGCCCTGAACCCCGACTGGCTGGAACTGGCCGGCCTGGCGTCCATCCTCAGGGAACTCGAAGCGAGCCCGGGCGCGGACGCCTCCCTGATCACCGACTGTCTGGAGGGGGCGCGTTATGCGCAGTAGGCGTGATAACTGACCACCCGAGCCCAATAGCGACCACTCCGTACACACCCCGCATACCGATCCGCCCCCTGAACTGACCGTTCCCGGTCGATTACAGTGCTGAGTCGTTGTGTCCGCGGGCGATGCCGCTGGGGAGGTCTTGGTGGGTGTGACAGCCGGGGCCGTCTGGGGTCGCGTCGAACAGCAGGACTTCCGCAGCCGGGTGCGTGGCACGCTGCTCGGGGCCGCCGTCGGTGACGCGCTCGGGGCGCCCGTCCACCGGCTCGACCTCGGCGCCATCCAGGAGACCCACGGTGTCGAAGGAGTCGTCGACCTCGCGCCCGCGTACGGGCGGCGCGGCGCCGTCTCCCATCTCACCCAGCTCACCCTCTTCTCCGTCGACGGGCTGATACGCGCCCAGGTCCGCCGCGACACCGGCGCCTGGCATCCGCCCACCGACCTGCACCGCGCCTATCTGCGGTGGTTCGCCACCCAGCGGGACTGGGGGCCCGACGAGCGGCGCAAGGACGACGGCTGGCTGGCGAGGGAGGAGTGGCTGTATGCGCGACGCGATCCCGCGCGCTCCCTCCTCCTCGGCTTCGGCGACGACATCATGGGCACCCTCGACGCCCCCAAGAGCCCCGGTGAGGCCGGGCCCGAGGCCGCCGCCCGCTCCGCGCCCTTCGGACTGCTCGTCGGCTGGGAGCCACAGCTCGTCGTGCAGCTCGCCGTGGAGTGCGCGGCGCAGACCCACGGCCATCCCGTCGCCTACCTCGCGGCGGGCGCGTACGCCGCGATCGTGCACGGGCTCGCTCGCGGGGAGAGCCTGGACGCCGCCGTCCAGCAGACCCTCGCCCTCGTCGCCGCCCGGCCCGGACACCAGCCGGTGTCGGACGCGTTGCAGCACGCGCTGGGTGCGGTACGGCAGGGGATGCCGACGCCCGTGAGGGTGGGGGAGCTGGTCGGGGCGGCCACCGCCGAGGGGTTGCTCGCCGCCGCCGTCTACTGCGCTCTGGTCAGCGAGGACGTGCGGCACGGGCTCTGCCTCGCCGTCAACCACGACGGCCCCTCCGCCGCGGCCGGCGCCCTCACCGGCGGCCTCCTGGGCGCCCTGCACGGCGAAACGGCCCTCCCACCGGCCTGGCTGGCCGAACTGGAGGGCCGCCCCACGCTGCTGGAACTGGCCGACGACTTCGCGATGGAAATGACCCAGGGCCCGGCCCTGCACGGCCCGGCGGGGTCGTCACCGGGGTGGCTGGCGCGGTATCCGCGGGGCTGAGCGCGGCTCGGGTTGGGTGGGGGTCGGGGCCGCGCCGGGGGGTGTCTGTCCTCGGAACGGCGCGGAATCGGCCACCTATCAAGGGCGCCCGTGTTGACGCGCCAACCGCTGCGGGCGGACACCCCCCCGACACGTCCCCTTCCCGCCGTCGCCGGGTGCCGGTCCGTAGGGGTGCGCGATCTGCTGTTGCGCGCCGGGGACTGCAGCGTCCCTAGGGGCGCGGGGAACTGCGCGACCAGCCACGACGGTGCCGCACCCGCCGACGCAACCGCCCTCACGCCTCCGTAGGCACCGGCTCAGCCCGCGCAGCGACCCCGTCGCCGTCCGTGTTGATCTTCTCGATGATCGCCAGTCGTTCCGGAGTGTCCTCCGGCTTGATGAAGCCGATCAGGATGTAGAGGACCAGGGAGACTGCCAGGGGGACCGAGACCTGGTACTGGAGCGGGACGCCGCCGTCCACGTTCCAGTTGATCGGGTAGTTCACCAGCCAGAAGGCCAGCAGACCCATCGACCAGCTCGTGAGCGCCGCCGTCGGGCCCGAGCGGCGGAACGGGCGGAGCAGGCCCAGCATCATCGGGATGGCCATCGGGCCCATCAGACCGGCGACCCACTTGATGACGACCGTGATGATGTCCTTGAAGGTGGGGGAGTTGACCTGCGTCGCCGCCGCCATGGAGAGGCCGAGGAAGACGACCGTGGTGATGCGGGCGACCCGCAGGCCCTGGCCCTCGGTCCACGCCCGGGCGCGGCGCCAGACCACCGGCGCGCAGTCACGGGTGAAGACGGCCGCGATCGCGTTGGCGTCGGAGGAGCACATCGCCATGGTGTGGGAGAAGAAGCCGACGATGACGAGACCCAACAGGCCGTGCGGCAGGAGCTGTTCGGTCATCAGGCCGTACGCGTCGGAGCCGTCCGGCTTCTGGGACTGCACCAGGAGCGGGGACAGCCACATCGGGATGAAGAGGACCACCGGCCAGATCAGCCACAGGGCCGCCGACAGGCGAGCCGAGCGTTCCGCCTCGTGCGCGCTGCCCGTGGCCATGTACCGCTGGGCCTGGTTGAGCATGCCGCCGTTGTACTCGAAGAGCTTGATGAAGAGGAAGGCGAGGAGGAAGACCGTGCCGTAGGGGCCGACCAGCGGTTCGCCGTGGCCCTTCAGCTGCGGTTCGTCCCAGGCGCCCCAGAAGCCGATGCCCTTGTCGTTCAGTTCCAGGACCACCGCGATCAGCATGGCCACACCGGCGAGCAACTGGATGACGAACTGGCCGAGTTCGGTCAGCGCGTCCGCCCACAGGCCGCCGATCGTGCAGTAGACGGCGGTGATGCAGCCGGTGATGAGGATGCCCTGGTTCAGGGAGATGCCCGTGAAGACCGACAGCAGGGTCGCGATCGCGGCCCACTTCGCGCCCACGTCCACGATCTTCAGCAGCATGCCGGACCAGGCCAGTGCCTGCTGGGTTTTGAGGTCGTAGCGGTTCTTCAGGTATTCGAGAGGGGAGGCCACATGGAGGCGGGAGCGCAGGCGGTTGATGCGCGGCGCGAAGAGTTTCGAGCCGATCGCGATGCCCAGGGCGATGGGGAAGGACCAGGTGACGAAGGAGGTGACGCCGTAGGTGTACGCGATGCCCGCGTACCCGGTGAACATGACCGCGCTGTAGCCCGACATGTGGTGCGAGATGCCGGAGAGCCACCAGGGCATCTTGCCGCCGGCCGTGAAGAAGTCGCTGACGTTGTCCACGCGCTTGTGCGACCACACGCCGATCGCCACCATCACGCCGAAGTAGCCGATGAGCACGGCCCAGTCGAGACCGTTCATGTGCGCCCTCCCAGGGTTCGACCCGGCGCTCATCGTGGGCGCTCTCGCGTGAACACGACAAGCGGGCGTAAGGTCAAGGGGAGGTAAATTCATTCGGCATGTTGGTCTTCGTTCATCTATATGAACGTCATCGCATCAGCTCCCCGGCGTTGACCAGCAGCGACTGCCCCGTGATGGATCGCGCCCGGTCCGACGCCAGGAACACCGCCGCGTCCGCCACATCCCCGTCCGTGGCGAGCTCGGGCAATGCCATCCGGTCCGTCAGCCGCTTGAGCACCTCGGCTTCCGCCGCCCCCTCCGTGTGCGCGGTGAACTGGACGTACGCCTGCACCGGCGGCCCCCACATCCAGCCCGGCAGCACCGTGTTCACGCGGATGCGGTAGCGGCCGAGCTCCCGAGCCAGCGAGTACATCGCGCTCGTCAGCGCCCCCTTCGACGCCGCGTACGCCGCCTGCCGCACCTGCGAGGGCGCCGCGACCGAGGACTGCGTCCCGATGAACACCACCGAGCCCCCGCACCGCTTCAGTGCCGGCAGACAGGCCCGCGTCATCCGCAGTGACCCCAGCAGGTTCACGTCGATCACCGACTGCCAGGTGGTGAAGTCCGCGTCCTCCAGGCCGCCGAAGTAGCTGTCCCAGGCGGCCACATGGACCACCGCGTCGATCCGCCCGAACCGTTCCTCAGCCAACTCCGCCAGTGCCGAGCACTGTTGCTCGTCGGTGATGTCGGTGGAGAGGTACGCGGTGTGCGCGCCGTCCGGATCGATGTCGGCGGCGGACTTCGCCAGGTTTGCCTCCGTGCGCGCCCCGAGCACGGCGTTCCCGCCGTCCCGTACGACCGCGGCGGCGACCTGATGGCCGAGACCGGCCCCGACGCCCGACACCACGACGGTCTTCCCTGAGAGCAGTGATGACATCGATGACCCTCCCGGCGACTCGACTCCGACTCTGGCGCATTATCTGACGGGGCGTCAGAGTAAGGGCGACCGCAGGAAAGGGGAACCGCATGAGCGACGACACCCGCAGCGAGACGTACAGCGAGAGGTACGCCGAACTGGCCGCCGTAGGGCCGTACGGAGTCCGCCCCGGCCATGCCCTGATCACCATGGTCGAACCGCACCCGGGCCACGAGTACGCCTACAACCGCTGGTACGAGGACGACCACTACTACGCCGGCGCGATGGCGATGCCCTGGATGTACGCCGGGCGGCGCTGGGTCGCCACCAGGGACCTCCAACTCCTGCGCTATCCCGAGAAGTCGGCGGTCGCCCAGCCGGTCACCGCCGGGTGCTACATCTCGACGTACTGGGTCACGGACGGCCGCTACGCCGACCACATGAAGTGGACCGTCGGGATCAACAAGCGCCTGAACCGGGACGGGCGGGTCTACCAGGACCGGACGCATGTCTTCACGGCGTTCCAGGACCACGAGGCGACCGTGTACCGGGACGGGGCGGCCGGGCCGCGCGACTTCCACGCCCTCGACCATCCCTACGCGGGGCTGGTGGTGGAGGTCATCGACGCCGAATCGCCGGAGCAGCGGGCGGAGTTGCTGGAGTGGCTGCGCTCCCGGCATCTGCCGAAGCGGGTCGCGGGCTCACCGGCCGCGATGGTGACCGTCTTCCGCCCGACGCCCCTGCCCGGCGACCGTATGACGTACGTGAAGCAGGTCGAGGGCGTCGACACCCGGCTGACGCTGCTGTGGTTCCTGGAGGCGGACCCGCGGGACTGCTGGGACGCGTACTTCACGGGCCTGGACGGACCGGTGGCGGAGGCGGGCCTGGGGCGGGTGGAGCTGGTCGCGCCGTTCATACCGACGGTGCCGGGAACGGACAGGTACGTCGACCGGCTGCGCTGACCCGTTCCCGGGCCTGTGTCCGGGCACAAGCCGAGCCCCCTCGGCAAGGACGGCGAGCTGGACGAGAGGGCTCTTGGACGGTGCTTGTGAAGTTGTGTTGGAACCGATCACTCGATCGCTCGACCTGCTTACGCCTTGACCGAGCCGACGAAGGCGGTCCACGCGTCCGCGGGGAAGGCCAGGGTGGGGCCGTCCGTGACCTTCGAGTCCCGGACGGCCATCGCCGCGAGGACCGGGGACTTGATCTCGACGCACGCGCCATTGCCCTGGGAGTAGGAGGACTTGACCCACTCGTCCGTGACGCCCTGCTTGATTGCCATGTTCGCTCCGATTAGCCAGTTGCTGAGTTGCTGTCACCGCGGTGTGCTTTGTCTCCGTCCGCACGACACGGTTTGCGCCAACGTTGTTGCCTCGATGGCGTGATCGACGCTACTCGCCAACATCGGAGTACGGGGAAGGTATTCACCCGCCCGGGTGGCATATTCCAGTGGGGTCTTCCATCACGGCCCGACTTAGGTGTACCTTTCGGCGCCCGCCTTACAGAGTGGCCGGTTGTGCGGTCAGCGGGCGTACTCTTTGGCCACCTTCGAGATGAAGTCCCGGCTTTGGTCCGCGTTGAGGGCCTGTGCCCGCAAATGCTCGTACATCACGCTGTACTTCTGCACGTCCTGCGCCTTCTCCAGGTACAGGTCGCTGGTGACGCCCTCGATGTAGACCACGCTGGAGTCGGCCGCGTCCGGGAACTCCAGGATCGCGTACTGCCCGCTGACCCCGGGGTGCGCGCCCATCGTGAACGGGATCAACTGCACGGTCACGTGCGGCAGCTGGGACATCTCGATCAGATGCTCCAGCTGCTCGATCATCACCTGCCGGTTCCCGACCTCGCGGCGCAGGGTCGCCTCGTCGAGGACCGCCCACAGGCGCAGCGGGTTGTCGGCGGCAGAGATACGTTCCTGTCGGCGCAGGCGCACCTGGACACGCTTGTCGATGTCGGTCGGCGTCGCCTCGGGAAGCGCGCCGGAGATGAGGGCCTCGGCGTAGGTACGGGTCTGCAACAGGCCGGGGACGACCTGGGGGTCGTACACCCGCAGGCTGGCCGCGTCCGTCTCCAGCCCGATGTAGACGGAGTAGGGGATGTCCCCGAAGGAATGCCACCAGCCCTGCTGGCGGCTGTCCTTGGCCATTTGCATGAGTGAGTCGACGATCCGGTGGTCCTCGACCTCGTAGACCCCGCACAGGTCGCGGACGTCGCGCTGGCTGATGCTGCGCCGCCCGTTCTCCAGGCGGCTGATCTTCGACTGGGACACCAGCAGCCGTTCGGCGACCTCTTCGGCGGTCATGCCCTTGAGCTCGCGGAGCCGGCGCAGTTCCTGGCCCAGCCGGCGGCGCCTGACGGTGGGATTGACATTGGTCGCCACGAGAACGTGCACCTCCGGCTGCGTGCCTTCGAAAATTGCCACTTTGCGTATCTGCTGTTGAGCAGACTGCCACCAAGGTGCTTTCTACCGCTGGGAAACCGTGGATATGCGCTGCACAGGCGGCAGTTCGCGGTGAGCGGCGGTGAACGGCTGTGCTTCTCGCGCCGTTGTGAGGGTGTGGACACGAAAAAAGCGCGCGGGACGGCGGGACCGTGGTGTCGTCCGGACACACGGTCCCGCCGCCCCGCGCGGACCAGCGGCTCCCGATTCCGGGTATGGGGCTGCGCCGGCAGTGCGTGTGGTGCGACTCGGTTCCTGCGGTCGTGTCGTGGGAACTGCGGCTCAGTGGGCCACGACACGCGCCATGGAACCGCGGCGCGGTTGCACCGGAACACCGCGAGCGGGTTCCGCTGCGGCCCTGCCGCCGGGTGCGGCCTGACGGCCGGTCGCCGGAGCGGGGCTACGGCGTGGCTGTGCCGCCACACCGTTCTGGACGTCCATCACCGCGTGCGCGACGAGACCGCCCATGGGGTCGTGCCTGATCAGATCCCGCAGCCTGGACCGCGAGGACCTGCCCTCGTTGCCTGGGTACAGATGCTTGCCGAGGCCGACCGCGTGGGCCAGGGCGGCCAGCGCCGCGGTCCGCGGGTCCGGCGGAACGCCGGTGCGGATCGCCGAGTCCAGCCGGGCCTTGATCTCCCGGCTGATGGCGTTGTCCGTCGCCTGATAGCGAGTCGTCGGCAACACCCCGCACATCTGACCGGCGACGGCATGCACCATGCCGCACCGCTCGAGATGCGAGAGGTAGGTCTGGCGCAGCCCCAGGCGAGGCCCGCCAATCCAGTTCACTGCCCGCACGGGAGCGCCACGCCTTCGCAGCAACTCCAACGCGCAGTCCAGCGTCGGATCTCCAGTCGGCCGTGGTACGACCACGGCGATACGATCCCCGTCTGGGGCTATCCGTCCGGCCAGCGCCAGCTCCACTAGCTGTGCTCCGGCCAGACCGAGGTCGAGCGACTGCGGCTGTGCGGTGGTACCCGTGGTCGGGTCCAACGCCAGCAGCAGAAGCTCCTCCGGAAGTGTTCTGCGGCTCCTGCCCATCCATGCCTCCCCGCGTGGATGTACGACAGGGTGACCCCTCTCACATTGGTCTGTCGAGGGTGCGTGACCTGTTTGTAGTGGAACCGGTAGGTATGTCGTTCTCGTCTACCGCAGGAGCCAAGCCCTCACACAGGACACTGGTACACGGTTCGGACAGTGCGGTGGACCGTGGTCCGGGGCAGGCGGTCGGATACAGGTTCACGGATCCACGGGTTCACGGATCCACGCGTTCACGGTTTAGGAGGCATCGGTGGCGGGCGAGTCCCCCGACAGGTCGAAGCAGCGCGAGTCGTCGGCAGAACCGACGTCGGGGAGCGCGGGTCCGGTTCCCGAGGCCAGGAACGAGGTCCGCGATCCGCGGCTCGCGGTGGCCCGGGACACCGCGGAGGGTGCCGGTTCCGGTACGGACGCCGGCGCGGAGTCCCGCGGCGGCGTGGACACGGCGACGCGCGTGTTCTCGGTACGGGACGTGGCGAAGGCCAGGGAGTCGGCGGCGCGGGCGGATGCTGCCGACGCCCCCGAGGACGCTGAGGACGCCGGGCCGGGCGAGGGCGGCGACGCGCGCCTGCGGGCCGCGGTGGCCGCGTGGGTCCGCTCGGGAGACGGCACACCGGAGAAGTCCGGGGAGGCGGGGGAGGCCGGGGTCGGGGTTGACGGTGAGGCCGGGGCAGGGACAGGAGCCGACGGCGAAACGAAGGCTGACGCCGCCGTGACCGAGGCCGACGGCCAGTCTGAGACTGGGGCTGACGGCGAGGTGAGGGCTGGAGCTGGCGGCGAGTCCGAGGCGAAGGCTGGGCCTGGGGCCGACCGCGAGGTGAGGGCTGGGGCCGACCGCGAGACGGGGGCCGGGGCTGACGGCAAGGCCGGGACCGAGGCCGAGGCGAAGGCTGGTGCTGGGGCTGATGGCGAGTCCAGGACCCAGAGCGACGGCGAGACCGAGACCGACGGCGAGTCCAGGGCCCAGACCGACGGCGAGACGAAGGCTGACGTCGCCGAGGCCCAGGCTGCCGCCGAGACGGACGCCGGTAACGCGCCGGACGCCGAGGACGTGGCCGCGGAGGCGGACGGCGGCCGCAGGGCGGCGGAGGGGCCCCAGGGTGCCTCCACGGCCGCTGAGGAGCCTGAGACGGCCGCTGAGGCTGCCGAGGCCGCGAAGGGCGACGCCGAGCGGGACAGCGGCGAGCCCGGGTCGGCGACGTCCAGGGAGCCGGAGGCGTCGGAGGAGCCCGAGGACACCCCGCGGCTGAACGACGAGCCCGCAGAGCCCGAGGACGCCCCGCAGCCGAGCGACGAGCCCCGCGACGCGGTCGGCTCCGACCAGCCCACCACCATGCTCAAGCTCCCCAAGGCCCCGGCCCCGGCCCCGGCCCCGACCCCGGCGCCCGGCGCCGCCGAGCGCACCAGCAAATTCGTCGCGCTCAAGCCCGACGTCACCACCGCCGTCCCCCAGGTCGGCCCCGAGCGCACCACCCAGCAGCCGCTCCCGCCGAAGCCCCCGCTGGACCTTCTGGCCGAGCTCACCAACACGCCGCCGCCCCCGGAGACCCCCCTCCGCACCACCCTCCGCCGCGTGAAGATCTGGACGCCCCTCGTCCTCCTCCTCGCGGTCGTCTTTGCGGTCGTACAGTCCGTACGCCCGCTGCCCACCCCCACCCTCCAGCTCACCGCCGAGGAGACCTACTCCTTCGACGGCGGCAAGGCCGACGTCCCATGGCCGGCCACGGGACAGGCCGCTCTGGAGGTGCAGGGCATCGGTTCCTTCGGGTCCTCCGGGGAGCAGAAGCCCGTGCCGATCGCGAGTGTCGCCAAGGTCATGACGGCGTACCTCATCCTGCGTGACCACCCCCTGAAGGGCGACGCCAAGGGTCCGATGATCAAGGTCGACCAGGCCGCCGAGGACCAGGCGTCCGCGGAGGGCGAGTCGACCGTGAAGGTGAAGGCCGGTGACGAGATCTCCGAGCGCGAGGCGCTGCAGGGCATCCTGCTCGCGTCCGCGAACAACGTCGCCCGCCTGGTGGCCCGCTGGGACGCCGGCTCCGAGAAGGCCTTCGTGGCGAAGATGAACGCCGCCGCCAAGGACCTCGGCATGACGAACACGACGTACACGGACCCCTCGGGCCTGCACGACACGACCGTCTCCACGGCCGTGGACCAGGTGAAGCTCGCCAAGAAGGCGATGCAGGAGCCGGTCTTCCGCGCGGTCGTGTCGATGATGGAGTACTACGACTACAAGGGCCAGAAGCAGCGCAACTGGAACTCGCTGGTCGGCAAGAACGGCGTGATCGGCATCAAGACCGGCACCACCACCTCCGCCCGCGGCAACCTGGTCTTCGCGGCGACGAAGGAGATCAACGGCGAGACCCGCACCATCTTCGGCGCGGTCCTGCGCCAGCCCGAGGGTGGCTTCGACCACACGATCATCTCGGGCGCCCTGGACGCGGGCGACAAGCTGATCCGGGCCGCGCAGGAGAACCTGAAGTCGGCGACGATCCTGAAGAAGGGCGACGTCGTCGGGTACGTCGACGACGGCCTCGGCGGCAGGACGCCCGTCGTCGCCACCAAGGACGTCACCGCGGTCGGCTGGTCCGGCCTCACCGTGAAGCTGACGTTCGCCGCCGACGACGTACCGCACACCGCGAAGGCCGGCACCAAGGTCGGCTCGCTCACGGTCGGTGACGCCTCGAAGGGTGCTGTCACGGTTCCGGTCGCCCTCCAGAAGGACCTGGTCGAACCGGGCTTCACGGACAAACTGACCCGCCTCGGCTGATCGAAGGCCGAGCGAGGGCCGAGCGAGGGCCGAGGAACCGCTACGCGTCCCGCCGCCGTCGCCCCCGTCCGGGGGCCCGGTGGCGGGCTGCGTGCTAGCGTCACGAATCGGGGCAGGTCGCCGGTCGCTCACGACGCGACCGTGAACGAGGCCGGAACATCACACGGCCGAGAAAAGAAGACGGGACACGGGGAGTTGCCTTCAGGTGGCCACTGCGGAGCCGACACGCGCAGACGACGCCGATCCGGGCTCGGACATGAGCCCGCGAATACGCGTGCCCGCGCCGCGCACGGAGAGTGCCGGAAGCACACAGAGCACCGAGCGCACCGACACCCCGGTCACCTCAGCCGACCCTGAGGCGTCCCCGGTGCCCTCCCGCTTCCTCACCGCCTTCCTCGCTCTGCGTGAGCGGATCCTGCGGCACCCCGTGCTCTCCTTCACCGTGCTGTCCGGCGGGCTCCACATCATGTGGTTCTTCGTGTTCGCGAACAGCGGCGGCGACCTCGCCGCGCAGGACGCCTGGGCGGAGTTCGTCGGCCGGCATCCGGACTCGGCGTACAACCTCGCCTGGTACGGCGGCATGCACCCGGTGTCGTACAGCGTCGTCTCGCCGTATCTGATGTCGGTCCTCGGTGTCCGTACGACGATGATGATCGCCGGGACCGTCTCGGCCGGGCTGCTCACGCTGATCCTGCTGCGCAGCCGGTCCGTGAAGAACCCGCTGTGGGCCTCGCTCGCGGGGGTCATCGCCTTCTTCTGCAACGCCGTCTCGGGGCGCGTGACCTTCGGTCTCGGCACGATGTTCGCGCTCGGCGCGGTCGCGGTCGTGTTCTGCTGGCCGTACCGCTGGCGGTTCAAGCGGTGGGCGAAGGCGCTGTGCGCGGCCCCGCTGGCCGCGCTCGCCACGATGGCCTCGCCGGTCGCGGGACTGTTCGTGGGGCTGGTAGCGGTCGCGCTGTTCCTTCAGAAGCGGCGGCCCGGCGCCTGGGCGCTGGGCATCGCGCCGACCGTGGTGGTCGCGGTGTCGGCGTGGCTGTTCCCGTTCTCCGGCACCCAGCCGATGATCTTCGGTTCGGTGATCCTGCCGTTCCTGTACGGCGCGCTCGTCTACTTCCTCGTCCCCAAGGGGTGGAAGACGGTCCGGCTGACGGCCGCGGTGTACGCGCTCGCCGTCGTCCTGGTCTGGCTGATCAGCTCGCAGATCGGGTCGAACATCTCCCGGCTGCCGATGCTGTTCGCCGGGACGGTGCTGGTGGCGGCGCTGCCGTTCACGGTGCCGCGCAGCCGCAAGTGGTACGCGATCGTCGTGGCCATCGCCGGGTTCGGCGGCTGGGTCGGCTTCAAGTCGGTCGACGACGTCCTCAACACCACCCCGGCCGCCTCCTGGGCCCGCGAGCTGGCCCCGCTCGTCAACGAGCTCCAGGAGGTCGGCGCGCAGAAGGGCCGCGTCGAGGTCGTGCCGGCCCGCTCCCACCGGGAGGCGTCCGCGCTCGCCCCGTACGTCAACCTCGCCCGCGGCTGGAACCGCCAGGCCGACATGGAGCGCAACCCGCTCTTCTACGACGACACCCTGAACTCCGCGAACTACCACGAGTGGGTCAAGCGCTGGGCCGTGCACTTCGTGGTCGTCCCCAAGGACGAGCCGGACGGGGACGGGGCGAAGCGGGAGCGGGACCTCGTCCAGCGGGGGATGCCGTATCTGAAGCAGGTCTGGGGCGACGCCAACTGGCAGCTGTTCCAGGTGACCGACCCGACCCCGCTCGCCGAGCCCAACGCGGTCGTGGACCGCGCCGAGCAGGGCGAGATGACCCTCCAGGTGCGCAAGGCCGGCCGGATCCTCATCCGCATCCCGTACTCGCCGTGGCTGAGCATCGTCGACGCCGACGGCAAGAGCCTCAAGCCGCCGCAGGAGACGGAGGCGTCCAAGGACCGGGCCGACGGGGAGCCGAAGACGTACGACAACGTCAACGGCTGCCTGCTGGAGACCGAGGAGGACGCCCAGGGCGACAAGTGGACCGAGCTGATCGCGCCGCGGGCGGGGACGTACCGGCTGGCGGCGCCCTATCAGCTGCCGCGGGGCACACCGTGCCCCGACGAGCTGAAGTAGGGCCCCGGGGCTACCTGACCGGGAACGCCACGTCGCAGACGGGGTCCTCGGGCCCCGCCGCGTCCCAGTCCGCGAAGTAGATCTCCCGGCAGGGCCCCGCCTGTTCCAGGCCCTGCCCGGCGATCCACTCCTCCACCGCCTCGAAGGCGGCCATGATCTGCGGATGGGCCACCTGGGCCTTGGTGATACGGGTGTAGGCGAACCGCTGCGCCGGCTCGACCCGGACCTCCGTCCCCCGCACCCGGCCCTGGGCCGCCGCCCACGCCCGTGCGGCGGCCTCGTCGGCGACCGGCACGCAGGACTCGGCGGGCCCGTCGCTCTCCATGGACACCTCGGCGTGGTAGCGGACGAACGGGGCCGCGGTCACGCCCCCGCACTCCCGCGCGCCCTCCTCCAGCCGGCCCAGTGAGGCGCCGATCCAGGCCGGCAGCTCTTCGGCCAGCACATGCCGCGTCTCGGTGATCACCACCTGCTCCGGCAGCTCCACCGTCTCCACCACGAACTTCCCGTACATCTCGGAGCTCCTCCCCGACAGTCGTCCACGGAGGTACTCGGCGAGCGTCCGCTGCCCGGCGAGCCGGGTCTCGACCTCGGCCCAGTAGGCGGCCAGCACGTCCGCGCCCGCGACCCCGCCCGCCTCGACCACCTCGGCGATCCGCGCCAGGGGCATGTCGAGCTGCCGCAGCATCGCCACCAGCCGGGCGCGGTCCACCTGGCCGGCCCGGTAGTAGCGGTAGCCGCTGGCCTCGTCGACATACGCCGGAGCCAGCAGCCCCAGCCGGTCGTACAGCCGCAGGGCCTTGGCCGACAGGCGGGCCCGGGCGGCGAACGCGCCGATGGTGAGCAGGTTGTCGTCAGTCACCGGACCATCCTCGTCCTCCGTCACCGGACGGGTCCTCCGCCCGGTGACGAGGAGGCTCTTCCCTGCCCCAGGGGCAAGGTCAACGGGCCCCCGGAGGCAAGGTCAACGGCCGCCAGGGGCGAGGTCAACGGGCCAGCTGGGCCTCCACGGCGGCCACGAGCTCCGCCGCCTCCGGCTCGGTCTGCGGGGAGAAGCGGGCGACGACCGTGCCGTCCCGGCCGATGAGGAACTTCTCGAAGTTCCAGCGGATGTCGCCGGTGTGCCCGTCGCCGTCGGCGAAGTCGACCAGCCGCTCGTAGAGCTCGTGCCGGCCCTCGCCGTTCACCTCGACCTTCTCGGTCAGCGGGAAGGTCACGCCGTACGTCGCCGAGCAGAACTCCGCGATCTCCTCGGCGCTGCCGGGCTCCTGGCCCAGGAACTGGTTGCAGGGCACGCCGAGGACGGTGAAGCCCTGGTCGGCGTAGCTCTTCTGGAGGTTCTCCAGGCCCGTGTACTGCGGGGTCAGCCCGCACTTGGAGGCCACGTTCACGATCAGCACGGCCTGGCCGGCGTACTGGGAGAGGTCGGCGGCGCCGCCCTGGAGGGTGCCGATCTGGACGGAGAGGGGGGAGTTGCTGTCAACAGTGGTCATAAGCGGATGCTAGCTCCGATAAGTGTCGGGCTGATGTGTGGGCTCCGAGGTCTCGGTGCGGGACGCGTCCACGAGCACGGTTCCGGCCGCCGTCCGCTCGTACAGCACCGACCGCCCCGCCCGCCGCCGCTCCACCAGGCCGGCGTCCAGCAGCACCCGCAGATGGCGGCCGACGGAGCCGAGGGCGCGGCCGGTCACCGCGACCAGCTGGGTCGTGCTCATCGGCGTTTCGAGCAGCACCAGCAGCCCTGCCCGCGCGGCCCCGACGAGCGCCCCGAGCCCGCCCGGGACGGGCCGGTGCCGGTGGTCCTCGGCGAGCACTCCGAGACACGGGTAGACGACGGCGTACCGCTCGCGCCCCTCCCACGACACCCAGCCGTTGCCCGTCGTCACCGGGACGAAGGACAGCTCGGCGCCGGACGCGACCTCCCGCGGCGGGTACTCGTGCAGATTGACCTGGAACCGGCTCTCCCCGAGCCAGCGGGTCCAGGGCCGCAGCGAGTCCAGCACGGCCGCCCAGCCGCCCTGGCTCACCTGCGCGGTCCGCGCGACCACGTCGGCCTCCAGGACGCGCCGCCGACGGTCCCAGTACGGCCGTACGGTCTCCTCCCAGACGTGGGTGAGGAGCGCGGTCGCCCGCTCGGGCAGGTCGTCGCGCTCCAGCAGCGCGGGGAGCGGTCCGGCGAGCGAGACGCGGAGGTGGGCGCGGGCCGCGTCGGGGGCGGCCGCCCGCACCCGGGCCACGGTGTCCTCGAAGGTCTCCCCGGCGCGCGGGGTGGGGCAGACGAAGTCGGCGATCCAGGACCTGAGCGCGGCGTCCACGAGGGCGTCGGCCACCGGGTCGGCCGCGAGGAGCGCGCGATAGCCGGGCAGATGCGCCCGCAGCCACGCCTCCTCACCGGGGTGGGCGGCGGTCCCGCGGCGCAGCAGCCACAGACTCGCGAACGTCTCCGCGAACGGCGAGACCACGAACCGGCTCCGGGCAAGGGTGTCGGCGTCGAGCTGCCACCACCCCATGAGCCCCTGCCTCTTCGGTCTTCTCGCCGCGGCTTTCGCCGACGCGCGAAACAATAACGATCGCCGCCCGCCGCCTCCGAGACTCCCTCCATGCGCAGCTACCGCGAGCTCTTCCGCACCCCGGAGTTCACCCCCTTCTTCCTCTCCTACGCCGCCTTCAACGCGGCCCTGACGATCGGCGGACTGTCCCTCGCCACGCTGGTCTACCGGGCCACCGACTCCCCGCTGCTGTCGGCGCTGAGCATGTTCGGCCCGCAGTTGGCGCAGGTGCTGGGCGCGACCTTCCTGCTCTCGGGAGCCGACCGGCTGCGCCCGAGGTCGACGCTGGTCTGGTCGGGACTGGCCTTCGCGGCGCTCACGGCGGTGCTGGCGCTGCCCGGACTCCCGGTCTGGGGAGTCTTCGCCGTCGTGGTGCTCCAGGGCCTGATCGCGTCGCTGGGCGGCGGGGTGACGGGGGGCCTCCTGAACGAGATCCTCCCCAAGTCAGGCTTCGTACTGGGCCGTTCGGTGTTCAACATGGCGTCGGGCCTGATGCAGGTGCTGGGCTTCGCGCTGGGCGGCGCGCTGCTGGCGCTCCTGTCCCCGCGGCTCTGTCTGCTCCTGGCGGCCGCGCTGTATCTGACGCAGGCCGTGGGCTACCGCCTGGGCCTGACCGCCCGCCCGCCCCGCGCCTCCGGCCGCCTCTCGGTCCGGGCGACGTGGCGCAACAACGCGTTCCTGTGGTCGTCGCGGGGCCGTCGCCTGACGTACCTCGGCCTGTGGCTCCCGAACGGCCTGGTGGTGGGCTGCGACTCCCTGTACGTCTCCTACGCCCCGGAGGCGGCCGGCGCACTGTTCGCGTCGGGTGCGCTGGGCATGTTCATGGGTGACGTCCTGGTGGGCCGCTTCGTGCCGCCGGCCCTGCGCGGGCGCCTGGCCACCCCGCTGCTCCTGCTGCTGGCGACGCCGTATCTGCTGTTCGCGCTGCGGCCGGACGTGGTGTGGGCGGCGCTGGCGGTGTGCCTCTCCAATGTCGGGTTCGCCGCGAGCCTGGTCCAGCAGGAGCGGCTGATGTCCCTCACCCCCGACGACATGGCGGGCCACGCCCTCGGACTGCGCTCCGCCGGAATGCTCACCATGCAGGGCGTGGCCGCGGCGCTGGCGGGTTCGCTGGCGCAGGTGACGTCTCCGGCGGCGGCGATGTCGATGACGGCGGGGGCGTCGGTGCTGGTGACGCTGGCGTTGGCGGTGGCGGGTCTTCGTGTACCGGCTGCCGAGGCGGCGGCTACGGAGCCGGGTCTGGCTCGCTGAAGACTTCCGGCACCTTGTTGTCGAGGACGACGCGGGAGAGGAGCGCGGCGAGGCGGTCGCGCTCGGCGGGGGTGAGGCCGGCGGGCAGCGCGTCGATACGGCGGCAGGTCTCCTCGTAGAACTCCGCGGCGAGTTCGGCGCCCTGCCCGGTGAGGCTCACGCGAACGGCACGCCTGTCCCGGGGGTCGGGCTCCCGGCGGACGAGACCCCGCTGGACGGTCCGGTCGACCAGCCCGGTGAGACTCGACTTGGCGAGGCCCAGGGTTTCGCCGAGCTCGGTCATGCCCTGCGGGTGGGGCATGAGGACGCAGAGGAGCTGGCCCTGTTGGGGGGTGATGTGGAAGGCGCGGCTGGAGTCGGCGTAGACGGCGTTGATGAGGAACGCGGAGCGGACCAGGGCGGGGACTATGCCCAGGGTGGGGGTGGGGGGTGGTTTGGGCATTTGGTCAGCCTAGCTGGGTGGCTTGGCGGACCGCTGCGAGGTTGCGGCGTGTGGTCTCGGTGTAGGGGTGCGTGGGACCGAGGACCTGTTCGAACTGGGTAAGGGTGATTTCCAGGAGTTGGGTGGCTCGTTCCAGGTCTCCGGCTTGTCCGTAGGCGAGGGCGAGGGTGTGACCGCAGGAGAGGGCGTGAGGGTGAGTCATGCCGATCGACGCACCGGCCGCGATGGCCCGTTCCCCGGAGGCCCCCGGGACGTGCTCCGTGCTCATGGCCGTACGGGACCGTGCCCGTCACCGGTGATCGCGACACCGATGTCGCCCCCGGCGGCGATCGACCGCTCACCGGACGCGACGGCCACCGAAGCCGTGCCACGAGGCAGCAGCGCCGCCAACTCCCCTTCCAGACCGGGGTCCTTGCTCAGCGCCTTGCGGATCACCTGCCGCAACGCCCCCAGCGCGTCCTCGTTCCCGGGCTCGGCGACCGCGTCCGCCACGGCCTCCGCCAGCGCCTGACGCCCCCGCTCGTCGCCCCGCTGGTGCGTGGCCCGCAGCATCCGCCGCCCCACCTCCGCAGGGCCGCTCACGAGCGGTACCCCCTCGCTGTCCAGCACCCGCTCCCCGTGCGCCCCCAGACCCTCCCGCAGATAGGGCGTCATCCCGTCCACGAACCCGGCGTCCGCCATCCCCGGCCCCCGTTCCCTCCGTACGTGACCCTCCTCGCTCCTACGAGGATGCCGTCATCCCGGCAGTAATACAGGCAGTGGTGCGCGCCCGGACGGGAAGAGCCCAATCCGCACGGTTCCGTTACGACAGGCACCCTTGACAGCGTGCGTACTGTTTCGCGACGTTTGAGCCCCACCGCACAATGGGCACGGGAGCCGACGGGCACATGGCGGAGGAAGTGGCGGGACGCGGCCGGCGCGTCATGGGGGGAACTGGGGGGAGCGATCGCCTATGCGATCCATGAGCAACTCCATGAGAAACCAGATCACGATCCACAGACCGGAGGAGCTCAGCGACACGCTCCGCGCTGCCTGGCACCGGGTGATGGACGAGTCGCCCGACTTCGGAAACCCCTTCCTGGCCCCGGAGTTCGCCGCCGGGGTGGGCCGGTACCGGGGCGGGGCCCGGGTCGCGGTGCTGCACGACGGTGCGGAGGCGGTCGGCTTCTTCCCGTACGAGCGGGGGGCGTTCGGGGTCGGGCGGGCCATCGGGCTCGGGCTCTCCGACTGCCAGGCCCTCGTCCACCGCTCCGGAGTCACCTGGGACACCGGTGAGCTGCTCAAGGCCTGCGGGCTGTCCGTGTTCGAGTTCGATCACCTCGTCGACGAGCAGAAGCCTTTCGGACGTTATGTCACGGGGACGTTCGCCTCGCCGGTCGTCGACCTGAAGGCCGCCGAGGGCAGTTACCCGGAGTGGCTGCGCGCCACCTACCCCGGCCTGGCCAAGACGGTCCTGAAGAAGGAGCGCCGGCTCGCACGCGACCACGGCGAGCTGCGGTTCGTCTTCGACGAGCGGGACCCCGAGGTGCTGCGGCAGCTGATGCGCTGGAAGTCCGCCCAGTACCGGCGCACGGGCCGCATGGACCGGTTCGCCCGCCCCTGGATCGTCGACCTCACCGAGCACCTCTTCCGGGTCCGCGAGGACCACTTCACCGGTGTGCTGTCCGTCGTCTACGCCGGTGACCGCCCCGTGGCCGCCCACTTCGGCCCGACCTCGCGCACCGTCTTCGCCGCCTGGTTCACGGCGTACGACCCCTCCCTGCGCTACTACTCCCCGGGCCTGCTCATGCATCTGCGGATGGCGGAGGCCGCCGGGCGCGAAGGCGTGCAGGTGCTGGATCTCGGGCGCGGCGACAAGGAGTACAAGGACTGGCTCAAGACCCGTGAACTGCGGGTCGGCGAGGGCTTCGCGGTCCGCCCGCACCCGGTGGCCGCCGCCCACCGCATGTGGCGCCGGCCGGTGCGCGGCCTGCGCAACACGGTCAACGCCCACCCCTGGCTCCGCGATCCGGCCGACCGGCTGCTGAAGACGATCGGCGGCCTGCGCACGTCATCACCGGTCAAGTAAGACCCTTCCGCCCCTCCACACACGAGGTGACGATGCCGTACGGATCGCGGCTCGCCGCGACGATGACGCGGCGGCTCGGCCGGGAGTGCGTCTACACGCCCTCGGCTCGGCTGGCCCTGTACCTGGCGCTGCGGCGCTGGTGCCGCCCCGGCGGCCGGGTCCTGATGTCCCCGGTGAACGACGACGTGATCCTCTTCGTCGTCCTCGCCGCCGGCCTGCGTCCCGTGACCGCGCCGGTCTCCCCCTGGGACGGCAACATCGACCCGGCGGCCGTACCGGAGTCCACCTGGCGCTCCCTGGACGCCGTCCTGACCACGAACCTCTACGGCATCCCCGACCGCGTCGCCGAACTCCGCCGCCGCTGCGACCAGTTGGGCATCCCGCTGATCGAGGACGCGGCCCACGCCATCGGCACGCAGGTCGCCGGGCGGCCCGTCGGCTCCTTCGGCGAGGCCGCCGCCTTCAGCCTCTCCAAGCACGTGGCGGCGATGGCGGGCGGCTTCCTGGCGGTCGAGGACGCCCGTACCCGGCGGGAGTTGGAGATCCTGCGCGACGACCTCCTCACCCCGGCCCGGCTCCGCGCCGACCTGTCCGTCACCCTGCGCCCCCTGGCCCGTTCGACGGTCAAGGCCCTGCACCTCGTACGCCCCACCTGGCGGGCCATGCAGCGCCTCGGCCTCCTCGAACGCGACGCCGACTCCTACCGGATGCCCCTGCACGCGCCGCGGCTGTCCCTGGCCGCGCACGAGGCGCCGAGCCTGCCGCCGTACGACCCCTGGATACGCGTCGACCTGAACGACTACCGCGTCCGTCACGGGGCGTTCGTGCGGGCCCAGTTGAACCTGCGCCTGTCCCGCCTGGACACCGACCTCGCCCACCGCAGGGCGGGGGCCACGCTCCTCGCGGGCACCCCCTGGTCCTCTCCGGCGGTGCGTGATCACGGCGGCGCCCTGCCGCTCTTCCGGGTGCCGCTCCTTGTGGACGACCGGGACGCCCTCGTGGAGCGGCTGGTCGGGCACGGCGTGGTCACCGGCTATCTCTACGACCCGCCGCTCGACGACTACGCGGGTGCCGAGTTCGTGGACCCGGCCCCGGACCCGGAGCCCGCCCGCTGGTTCGCCTCCCATGTGCTGCCGGTGGACCCGCTGCTGGCCCGCCGGGTCACCAAGGCGCTGACGAAGGAGCGGACCCGCACGGCCGAGCCCGGGCCGGAGCTCACGGCACGCTGGACACCGCGCGACAGCCGTACCCGACCTGTATGACTACTCACTGTCACGGGTGACTTCGGCGGTCTTCGCGCTTGCCCAGGTCAGCACGGGGAAGGCAGCGTGAGCATCCTCCTGCCACCGTCCCCAGAGGTCCCCCTTGCGACGCTCCGTCACCCTTGCCCTCGCCCTGTCCGCCGCGCTCACGGCGCTCACCCCCACCCCGTCCGCCTCGGCGGCCGCCCTGCCGGGCCATGTGTGCTTCTGGCCGCAGCCGGGGGAGATGGGCGGCGGCTGGTGCTACGACGCGGGCCGCGGCGGATACGCCGAACTCGACGCCGCCGTCCGCAGAAACGCGAAGTCCTTCAGCTCCCAGGTCGACCGGAACCACGTACGTCCTGCACTTCCCCCGCTCGGGCGGCTGTCTGCAACGCACGGTCTACGGCGGTGACTACTCGGAGAACTGGGAGTGGGCCGACAAGGCCGACGCGATCGACGCCGTCCCGCACTCCGACTGCCAGCCGGGGTGAGCCGCCGCACCCGGCGCGCACTCGCCGCGCTGTGTCTGGCCGCGTGGGTGACCGGCTGCGGCGGGCCGCGTGAACCGGCGGTGTCGCTCAGCCCCGACGACACCCTCAAGGCGGCCCAGGTCCTGCTCACCGACCGCTGCCTGACCCGTCAGGGCCTGACCCCGCCGCGGCCGGGCGGCCCGCCCGCCTCCACCGCCGTGGACCACGCCCTGTTCGGCACCGGCCGCGCCGAGCTCACGCTCGAACTGCCCAGCGGCCATGTCGTCGGCGGGCACACCGACGGCTGTCTCGCCGCCGCCGAGCGCCGCCTCTACGGCGATCAGCGGCGCTGGTTCCGGGCCGTCACGCTCGTGAACAACCTCAAGTCCCGGGCGCCGCAAGAGGATCGCGTCGCCTATCGGAAGCTGCGCGCCCACGGCCTCACCGAGGCACGGGCGTTGCTCAGCGCGTCCTACCACCACCGCTAGAAAGGCCCTGATCGTGAAGCAGTACGTCTCCCTGTTCGTCGCCGCTCTCCTCGCCACCGGCACCGGTCTTGCGACCGCCTCGCCCGCGGCGGCCGCCGAGTGTCCGAGCGGCAACTTCTGTGCCTGGACGGACGCCAACTTCGGCGGGCAGCGGATGAACGCGTCCGGTGACGACGAGTGGTGGGAGAGCTGGATCGCCGACAGCGACTCGTCGTGGGCCAACCACGGCATCACCGGCCCCGGTATCAAGGACCACGTCAAGGTCTACGAGTCCGCCATCCAGTTCCCGTCCACGGGCGGGGCCGTGACCATCTGCCTGACGCCGGGCCAGGAGGTCGGCTACAACGGCGTCGCCAACGACCGCGGCGACGCCCATGTGTGGGCGACGGGCTGCTAGCCGGACCCTTCTTGAAGGCACAGAAGGCGCGGCGACCGTCGGCGTGGTCGCCGCGCCTTCGTGCGTCAGGCCGTACAGGTGACCGCCGGCCAGGCGGTGCTGCCGTGGTGCCGGCTCGTCGTCACCGTCAGCCCGGGGCCACGGCCCGGCCCGTGGAGGGCGAGATCATCCCGGCGCACAGTCCGCGCGCCGCCAGCCCCCGTGCTATCCGCGGGATCGCGGCCAGCGTGTTGGCGGACCAGTCGTGCAGGAGGATGACCTGGCCGTTGGTGAGCCGTCCGGCGGCCGCGACGATGGCGTCCGTACTGGCGCCGTTCCAGTCCTGCGAGTCCACGTTCCACAGGATCTCGGTCAGCCCGTACCTGGCCTCGACCGCCTTCACGGTCGCGTTGGTCTCGCCGTACGGCGGCCGGAACAGCTTCGGTGTGCCACCGCCGGCCGCGGCGATCGCCGACTGCGTGCGGGAGATCTCCGAGTCGATCTGGGCCTGGGAGAGCGAGGTCAGGTGGGGGTGGGTGTAACTGTGGTTGCCGACCCACATGCCCGCACTGACCTGGGCCCGCACGAGCGACGGGTTGGCGGCGGCGTACTGGCCCTCGTTGAACATGGTGGCCCGCAGCCCGTTCTGGGTGAGGGCGTTCAGCAGCGCCGGGGTGTTGCCGGACGGCCCGTCGTCGAAGGTGAGACCGACGTATCCGGTGCAGACGGCTGCGTGCGCCGGGGCGGCGGCCTGGACGGTGAGGGTGCTCGCTGCTGCCATGGCGAGGACGGCCAATCTGCTGAACAGGGAACGGGCGGAACGGGAAGCCCTGCGGCCCATCCCGTCACCCGCTCACGGTGATGTTGGAGCTGCCGCTGCTCTGGTAGCCCTCCGTCGCCATGATCATGTAGTACTTGAAGCTGCCGAGCGGCATCCCGGCGCGCGACCAGGCGTCGAAGTGGTTGCCGGTGGTGATGGTGCCGCCGGTGCGCCGCTGCTGGCGCACGCTCCAGTACTGGTTGAAGGTCTTGTTGCCTTCGACGGACGGGGCGTTGTAGCGGGTGGTCTGGTAGATGTCGTACGTGCCGCCGTCGCTGGTGACCGTGCCCTTGTACGCGCCGGTGGGCCGGTAGGTGCCCCAGTTGTCGACGATGTAGTACTCGACGAGCGGGTTCGAGGTCCAGCCGTAGAGCGCGAGGTAGGCGTTGCCGGACGGGTTGAAGCTGCCCGAGTACGTCACGTTCCGGCGGGAGCCGTTGCCCCAGCCCTTGCCGGCCACGAAGTTGCCGGTGTTGCGCCAGGAAGTGCTGTAGTTCCCGCCGGAGTTCAGGGTCATCGAGACGGTGCCCTGGGCGTCGGTCCAGAAGGAGTAGTAGAAGCCGTTGTCGTACCCGGTCTGGTTCGTGGTGACGACCGTGGCGGCGTGCGCGGTACCGACGGTCCCCGGCAGCGCGAGCGCGGCGCCGGTACCGAGCAGCAGCGCGCAGACGTTGCGGCGGGTGGGTGCGGAGTTGTTGCTGGGTGCGGGTGCGTCGCTCATGGACGTGTTCCTCCTCGTCCTCACAGAGGGCGGTGGGGGGCCGGAGGGGGGGAGCCCCGTCAACGCATGCAGTGTTGGTCTGTCCCCGACAAGTGTCAACGGTTTCGGCAGAGTTGGCGAAACAATCGCAGGTGGCTGAAGTGCGACGGGATGAAACCGACGGCTTCTAGGTGAGATCAACTTTCGATCGAAGGTGTCGAATGTTTCGGCCCCTCTTTTCACGCCTTTCTGTAACCGTCCCTGTTCGCACCGTTGACACCATGCGCACCTCCCCTTACGGTCACGCCAACATTCCGCACATCTGTCGAGATTTCGAACGCTCGAAAGGCGCGTGCCCTGTGCATTGCCGGGATCGGCCCGTAGGTGACCTGAACGCCGTGGCGCCGCCAGACGTACGGGTGGGTGCACCTCCAGCCGGCATTCCGCCGGCACCGGGAACGCGGGAGCCGACGAGCCCCGCACGCCCCGCCGCGGCAAGGCACTGATCGGCGGCCCGCAGGGCGCCGAAGCACAAGAGCACCGACTCGGGCGATGTCCCGGCGGACCTGCCTGCCCCGAACCTCCGGGCGGGCCCGGCCGGTTGTGCACCTTCTCGGAACCCGCGCGCCAAGACCCTCCGACGACCTCGGCGGCTGGGCGCGGCTCGGCGAGGGCTCGGCCCAGGCGCCCGCACCACACCCCCCTCGACACCTGATACGCCGTCATCCCCTCAACGACGAGAAGGACAAGGAACCATCACCGTGTTGGATCGAAGAGCCCTGCTGGCCGGAGTAGCCTCCCTGGCCCTCACCTTGTCCGCGTGTGGCCTGGAGAGCGATGCCTCCGAGGCCGGCTCAGGAGGCGCCGCCGCGGGCGCCACCGTCGGCGTCGCGATGCCGACCCGGGCCTCCGATCGCTGGCTCACCGACGGCAAGAGCGTCGTCAGCAACCTGAAGACCAAGGGCTACAAGGCCAAGCTGGTCTACGGCGACGACGACCCGAAGACCCAGGTCGCCCAGATCGAGAAGCTCATCGACCAGGGTGTCTCCGCGCTGATCATCGCGGCCATCGACAACAGGTCCCTGAACGGCGTGCTGCAGAAGGCCGCCGACGCGAAGATCCCGGTGATCGCCTACGACCGCCTGATCCTCGGCACCAAGAACGTCGACTACTACGTCTCGTTCGACAACGAGATGGTCGGCCGGATGCAGGCCCACTACATCATCGAGAAGCTCGGTCTGGAGGACGGCAAGAAGGGCCCGTTCACCATCGAGCTGTTCGCCGGTTCTCCCGACGACAACAACACCAAGTACTTCTTCGCCGGTTCGATGGCGCTCCTGCAGCCGTTCCTGGACGACAAGCAGCTGGTGGTCCCCTCCGGCCAGACCGAGCTGGACAAGATAACCACCCTGCGCTGGGACGGCCCCACCGCGGAGAAGCGCATGAACGGTCTCCTCGCCAAGTACGGCGGGCAGCAGCTCGACGCGGTCCTCTCGCCGTACGACGGCATCTCGCGCGGCGTCCTGGCCGCGCTGCACTCGGACGGCTACGGCACCGCCGCCAAGCCCCTCCCGATCGTCACCGGTCAGGACGCCGAACTGGAGTCCGTGAAGTCGATCATCGCGGGCCAGCAGGCGCAGACCGTCTACAAGGACGTCCGCCAGCTCGCCGACGCCGCCGTGACCGTGGTCGACGACATCCTCAACGACCGGGTGCCGTGGGTGGACAACTCCGTCGGCTACAAGAACGGCGTCAAGGCCGTCCCCGCCGTCCTCCTCCAGCCGACGAGCGTCGACAAGACCAACTACGACGTCCTCATCAAGGACGACTACTTCACCGCGGACGAACTGAAGTAGCGGCACGACATCCACGTACGACGCCGACGCCCACGTACGACGCGGAAGAGCGCCCACGGACATCCGTGGGCGCTCTTTCCATGCCGCGCACACAGGGGTTGTGACGTGTCTCACTGGAACTCGCCCGCACCGTACGTCAGTGCAAGACGTGACCACAGATATGCGAACCCGGGTGCGAAACGGAGATCCGGCCGCCTTCGCGGAACTCTTCGACGAGTGCGCCCGTGCGGTGTACAACCACGCCTTCCGGCTGACCGCCGACTGGTCGCTGGCCGAGGACGTGATGTCGACGACCTTCATGGAGGCGTGGCGGCGCCGGGCCTCCGTCGACGCCGAAGGCGGCTCGCTGCGGCCGTGGCTGCTGGGCATCGCCACCAACGTCGCCCGCTCCCACCACCGCAGCAACCGCCGCTACCGCAACGCGGCGAGCGCCGCGGCCGCCGCGCACGCCGCCGAGGAACGGGTCGAGGACCACGCCGAGGAGACCGCCGGACGCCTGGACGACCGGCGCCGCATCGCCGCCACGCTCGCCGCCCTCAGCCTGCTCAAGCGTCCCGAGCGTGAGGTCCTGACGCTGTGCCTGTGGGAGGGGATGGAGTACACCGACGCGGCCCGTGCCCTCGGCATCCCGGTCGGCACCGTCCGCTCCCGCCTCTCCCGTGCCCGCGCCAGGCTGCGCAAGCTCACCGACGCACAACTGCTCGAAGAAAAACGGGAACCCACCCGCACGAACCGGCAGATAACAGGTGATCGCGGATACGCGGTCCGGTCCGCACAGGAAGGAAACCGATGAACGCCAGCCCCTCCCACCGGCCCCACCCGGCCGAGTGGACGGAGACGCAGAGTCTGCTGCCCTCCGCCGAGCGGGATCTGCCGGCGGGCCGCCACCAGTTCCACAAGGAGCAGATGATGGCCCGGATCCACGAAGACCTCCGCACCTCCTCCCGCACGTCCGCCACCTCTGCGGTCGCGCCCGTGAAGCGCCCCAACCCGTTCCTGCGCCGTGCGATCCTCCTGCCCGCCGCGGCCTTCGCCCTGGCCGGCGTGGTCGTGGGCGGTCTCGCCCTCACCGGCGGCGAGACCGACGGCGGCAAGACCGCCCTGGCCACCGGCCCCGCCCTGACCACCACGATCGGCGTCGCCGACGCCAAGGGCGCCCCCCAGCTCCTCGAACGCATCTCCCTGGCCGCCGCCGACACCTCCGCGCCCGCCCCGCGCAAGGGCCAGTACATCTACATCGCCTCGAAGGTGGCCGACAGCTACATCAAGACCGTCGGCGACAAGAGCGAGGCGGTCAGCGACGAGCTGCACTCCCGCCAGGTCTGGAACTCCCTCGACGGCAGGGACGGCTGGCTGATCGAGGCCGGCGCGACCAGCGACAAGGGCATCACCCTGAAGAGCGACACCCCGTTCAGCGGCGCCTACGACGCCCTGGCCGAGCTGCCGACCGACCCCGACGCGCTGCTCCAGCGGATCTACCGCGCCTCGGACGCCGTCCGGGACCCCGAAGTCCCGCGCGACCAGGCCGCCTTCGTCGCGATCGGTGATCTGCTGACCGAGAGCTACCCGCCCGCCGAGGTCGGCGCCGCCCTCTACAAGGCCGCGGCCAAGATCCCCGGCGTCGTCGCGGTGGATGACGCGGTGGACGCGACGGGCCGGCACGGGGTCGCGATCGCGCGGGAGAGCGACGGCGAGCGCACCGAGTGGATCTTCGACAAGAAGACGCTGCAATTCCTCGGTGAGCGCGTCGTGGTGGTCAAGGCCACGGCGGGCGATCCCCTCAAGGTCGGTACCGTCACGCACACCAGCGCGATCACCGAGCGCGCGGTCGTCGACGCCGCCCAGCAGGTCCCCGGGCAGGCGAGCTGAATGCGCGACAGAACCGCAAGCGCCTCGCTGGCCGCCCTGCTGGTGGCGGGGCTGATGACGGGCGTCTCGGTGGCGGCCACGGGCTCCGGCCTCGGCGTACGGACGCAGGACACCGCCACGGTCGCGGCGCCCGGCGCCTCCGCCCTCGGCGCGGGGACTGCCGACTCCACCTCCCCGTCCGGCCGGTACGTCACCCTCCTCACCGGCGACCGGGTCCGGCTGGACGCCCGGGGCCGGGTGACGGGCGTACGGCGGGCACCGGGCCGTGAGCACGTCCCGGTGTCCGTGCGCGGCGTCGGGGGCGATCAGTACGTCGTTCCCGCCGACGCCGCCACCCTGATCGGCCAAGGCGTCCTGGACATGCGGCTGTTCGACGTCAGCGGCCTGATGCGCGCCGGCTACGACGACACCCGGCGCGGCACGCTCCCGCTGATCGTGTCGTACGAGGGCAGGTCCGCCCAGCGCAGGAGCACCCAGAAGTCACTGGTCGCGGACGCGGACGCCACCGTGCGCCGGGAGCTGCCCAGTGTGGCGGGCGCCGCGATCACCGTGCCCAAGGCCGGGGCCGACGACATGTGGCAGGCCCTCACCGAGCAGCAGGGAGTCGCGCGGGTCTGGCTGGACGGCCGGTTCAAGGCGCCGGCGGACGAACACGGCGCGAAGACCGAGGAGTTGGGCAGCGGCGTCGCGCAGATCGGCGCCCCCGCCGTCTGGGCGGCCGGATACGACGGCAAGGGCGTCAAGGTCGCCGTCCTGGACACCGGCATCGACACCACACACCCGGACCTCGCCTCGGCGGTGCAGGCCTCGAAGAACTTCACCGGCACCGGCAGCACCGACGACATGGCCGGCCACGGCACCCATGTGGCCGCGACGCTGGCGGGCTCCGGCGCACGGTCCGGCGGCCGGTACAAGGGCGTCGCGCCCGGTGCCGCCCTCCTCAACGCCAAGGTGCTGGACGACAACGGCGAGGGCAGCGACTCCGGCGTCATCGCCGGCCTGGAGTGGGCCGCCGGGCAGGGCGCCCAGGTGGCCAACCTCAGCCTGGGACAGGAGGACACCCCGGGGGAGGACCCGGTCGAGGCAGCGGTGAACGCCCTCTCGAAGAGCACCGGCATGCTCACCGTCGCCGCGGCCGGCAACGAGGGCCCCGACGCGGGAACCGTCGGCTCCCCGGGGGCCGCCGAGTCGGCGCTCACCGTGGGCGCCGTCGACAGCGAGGACCGGCTCGCCGAGTTCTCCAGCACCGGCCCGACCGCCGACAACGCGCTGAAACCGGACCTCACGGCGCCGGGCGTGGCCATCGTCTCGGCGAGGGCGGCGCACGGCCACATGGGCGACCCGGCCGCCGACGGCTATGTCTCCCTGTCCGGTACGTCGATGGCGACACCGCATGCCGCGGGGGCGGCCGCGATCCTCGCCCAGCGCCACCCCGACTGGACCGGCGCACGCATCAAGCAGGCGCTCACCGCGTCCACCACCCCGACCACCGGAGCGACCGTCTACCAGCAGGGGACGGGCCGGCTCGACGTGCCCCGGGCACTGGAGGGGGCGGTGGCGAGCGAACAGACCTCCGTGTCCTTCGGCAAGCAGCTGTGGCCCCACACCGACGACCGGCCGCTCACCCGGCACATCACCTACCGCAACGACGGCGACCAGCCCGTCACCCTGGACCTGACGGCCACTGCGACCGGCCCCGGAGGCAGCACGGCCCCCGCAGGCATGTTCACACTGAGCACCCCACAGCTCACCGTCCCGGCGGGCGGCACCGCCGACGTCGACCTCACCGCGGACACCCGCGTCGAGGCGGCGGACGGCACCTACTCGGGCACGCTCGTCGCCACCGCACGGAACGGCGCAGCCCCTGCTGCCGTTCGGACCGCCTTCGGCGTCGTACGCGAGGCCGAGTCGTACGACCTCACCCTGAAGTTCCTCGACCGCGGCGGCAAGCCCGTGAGCGCGCCGCTGACCGAGATCCTCGGGTACTCGGGCACGTACTGGACCACGAACCTCCAGGACTACGAGCAGATCTCCAACGGTGTGTACCGGGTGCGGGTCCCGCGCGGCGACTACGTCGTGGACACCGTGCTGGAAGACGCCGAGGGCACCTCCGCGCTGGTCCGGCCCCGGCTTTCCCTCACCGGGGACACCACGGTCGTCTTCGACGCGCGCAAGGCGAAGCCGGTCGGGATCACCGTGCCGGAGGGCGCGAAGATGGCTGACGGCCAGCTCAACCTCGCCGTGGGCACCGGGGGCGCATCGCACAACAGCACTTTGTTCTGGGGCTCGTTCAAGAACCTGCGCACCGCGACGCTGGGACCGGCCGCCCCGGCCGGGAGGCTCAGCACGCAGCTCGGCGGCCTGTGGCAGAAGGGCAGCACCACCTACCACCTGCTCCACAACCTGCCCGACCGCTTCCCCACCGGCTACCGGCACACCACGCGCATGAGCGAACTGGCCCTGCTGAAGCGGAACTTCGGCTCGTCCGCCGCCCACAGCAAGGGCATCGTCAACGTCCTGTGGAGCGGCCCCACCCTCGCGCTGGGCACGGTGAGCGACCCCTTCCCGCTGCCGACGACCGCGAAGATCTACGTCACCACGCCCAAGGGCTTCAAATGGACGGCCAACCTGGGCCAGCGAAACGCCTCCGGAGACGACGACGTCTTCTACGGCACGGAGAGCGCGAGGTCGTACCGAGCGGGCCGGACTTACGCGGCCACGTACAACGTAGGCGTCTTCAGCCCGATCACCGGCGGCCCGTACGGCGCACAGCGCGACGGCGACACCCTGGACCTGTGCGTCCCCGACCTCGCCGACGGGGCCGGCCATCCCGCCTCCTCCGTCGCCCGACGCCACACCACGGTCACCGCGGACGGCAGCACCCTGCTCGACAACGACGGCGACCTCTGCCAGACCGTGGAGAAGCTCCCGCCCGTCCCGGCCCGCTACACGATCCGGACGAACCTGACCCGCCCGCCAGGCGTGGCCACGACCACCAGCCGCCTGACAGCGACCTGGACCTTCACGTCCAGCCCGTCCAGCTCCGGCTCCCTCCCCCTCTCCACGGTCCGCTTCCACCCGAAGCTGACCCCGACCGGCACGGCCCCCGCGGGCCGCCGCACCACGATCCCCCTCTCCCTCCAGGGCCCGGCGGCCACCGCCCTCAAATCCCTGACGGTGAAGGTCTCCTACGACGCCGGCAAGACCTGGTCCCCCGCCCCGGTGACCACCGCCCACGACAAAAGGACCCTCACCCTGACCCACCCGGAAAACGCCCGCTCGGTCTCCCTCACCTCCACCCTGACCGACACCACCGGCAACACCTACGCGGTGACGATCCTGAAGGCGTACCTCCTGACCTGACGTGGTGGCACGCGCGAGGCACGACCCCTGAAACGGCCAAGGGCCAGCCTGGGAGGGAAACCCTCCTGAGCTGGCCCTTACGTCTGTGGCCCCGGCAGGATTCGCACCTGCGACACCCGCTTTAGGAGCGGGATCGAAGGCAGCCCGAGCTGCCGCGCCATGCCGTCGACAGACTCCGCGCGGCACTGATGGGCGGGTCAGGACTCAAGTCGACAAGACGCCGCACAATCAAACGTAGGAAATAGAGAACCGGTTCAAGCCTGCGGGCAAAGTTTTCGACATCCTTCTCCAGCGCGATTTCTGGGGCGTCCAGCCATGAACAGCTGATGGAACAACAGATCCCATGTCTTCCCCCATATTGCGTGCCGTACCTCTTGACCGGTCTGTTCCGGCCGGGCAAGCTCTCCCCCGGCCTGGCAAGTCTGGTACGGCCGCATCATGGAGGTCGCGCAGGCACGCCTCCGGCGCATTCATCCCATGTGTAGATGGATGATCACCGCTCATCATTGGTGAAGCGCCGCACCGACGAGGGCCGCGGGAGGCAGACAGAATCAAACACAAAGAAACACGGAAGCGGATTCGAGGGACGTCGACAAGGGCCTTCACCGCCGGAACCGATTGTCCGGCGCAGAACCCTGTCCGGCGCAGCACGGTGCTGCCGAACGTTCGCCGGTCGTGGCCCACCTGTGGGCCGTCACTGCCCACGCTGAGGCGGCAACTCCGGTACCCCGCACGGCAATCGAACAACCTCGCAAGGAGACTTCGTGAACATCGCGACGACGCGCAGGCTTCGCCACCGGGACGATCCAGCGACCGATGGGCAGCCGAACGCTTCCGCCGACCCGGAAAGACGGCGGGGCGCCGGCCACGGCGGCCTCCTGGCCGCCCGGCGCCTGATCGCCGGCTCGGCGGCCTTAGCCCTGACGCTGCTGGGACTGCTGACCGGCGCCGCCACACCGGCGCAGGCCGCCACGGCGACATCGGGCACCAGCCAGTTCCACGGAGTGAACTGGGCAGATCCCAACGACAACTTCATCACCGGCCCGAACATCCCCGTCGGCCTGTCCACGTCGGACGACTACGCCACCACGTACACGAAGTCCACGGCCATCCTCAAGGGCTTCCAAGGTCTGGGTGCCAACACCGTCCGCATGGGATTCAACCCGGCGACCACCTCGGGAACCTGGTGGGGCAGCTACACCGCGGCGCTGGACGCCGCCACCGCGCTGGGCATGAAGGTCATCGTCGCGCCGTGGCTGCAGAACGGAAAGGTCAGTGACACCGCGTCGTTCTACACGATGTGGGACACGATGATCAACAAGTACGGTGCGAAGAGCAACTTCTACTTCGACATCATGAACGAGCCGTACGGCTACAACGCCACCGACCTCACCAACTTCGAGGCCGACTGGCTGGCGCACTACCCCAGCCTCCCCCGCGACCACGTGATCGTCCCCGGCCTGTGGGCCGACCAGAATCTGTGCGCCGTCGGCGCCGACTCCCGGCTGTCCGGCACCCTGCTGTCCCTCCACATCTACAGCATGTTCGGCATCTCCCACACCACCGAGGCCGACTGGGTCAAGGAGTTCACCGACAACCTGTGCGGCTATGCCGACCGCGCCGTACTGACCGAGTTCGGCGTCCCGATGAACACCGGCGTCGACTACAACGGCCCCAAGGACGGCACCAACAACATCTCCTACTTCTACGCCATCACCGACACCGTACGCAGCCTCGGCATCGGTTCCGTCCTGTGGACAGGCGTCAAGGAGACCAACCAGACGCAGGGCCCCGGTCCCTGTGACAACGCCTCCTGCGCCATCACCTCCCTGAACGGCAGCGGCACCAACCTGTCACTCACTCTCACCAACCGGTCGGGCCTCGACCGTCTCCAGTGGGGCTGGGGCACCGGCACCAACCCCGGAGGCGGCAGCGGTACCGGCAACGTGCTGCGCGGCGTCGGCTCCAACCGCTGCCTGGACGTGCCCGGCGCGAGCACCACCAACGGCGCACAGACCGAGATCTGGGACTGCAACGGCGGCACCAACCAGCAGTGGACACCCACCTCCGCCAAGGAACTGCGGGTCTACGGAAACAAGTGCCTGGACGCGAACGGCTTCGGGACCTCCCCGGGTACCAAGGTCGTCATCTGGGACTGCACCGGCGGCACCAACCAGCAGTGGAATCTCAACAGCGACGGCACCATCACCGGCGTCCAGTCCGGCCTGTGCCTGGACGTCACCGGAGGCTCCACGGCGAACGGCGCCCTCGTCGAGCTGTGGACCTGCAACGGCGGTTCCCACCAGAAATGGAGCCGGCAGTAACGCGGAAGAAGTGTCCCGGGGGCTCGGTGGAGCCCCCGGCACGGTTGTGCCGGTGCCCGGTACGGATTTCCGGCCTCCTCGGCCGCGGTGTTCTCGACGTCCACGTGATTCCCAAGTGGGGCATCGCAAGGCCCTCCCGTCCGTTGGACGGAAGGGCCTCTGACCAGGCGTTTTGCTGTGCCCCCGGCAGGATTCGAACCTGCGACACCCGCTTTAGGAGAGCGGTGCTCTATCCCCTGAGCTACGAAGGCTGGGATGCGACAAGGATCTCGGTGAGATCCGCGACCAGCCTAGCGGATAAGGGAAGGGGGATGGGAAGGTCAGGCGGTCGGGACGCGGGTGAAGCGGTCCGCTGTGTGGAAGTCCTGCTCGATCGCCGTCGCGGTGGCCCGGAGTTCCGGCAGCAGGTCGCTCACGCACTCCGCGGGGGTGCGACGGGTGATGTGCAGGGCGGTGTTGAGTGCCGCGACCACCCGGCCCCGGTGGTCGCGGACGGGTACCGCGATCGAGCGCAGGCCCGCCTCCAGTTCCTCGTCGACCAGGGCGTACCCCTGGGCGCGGACCTCGGTCAGGAGCCGGTCGAGGGCCGCGGGGTCGGTGAGGGTGTGCGGGGTCAGCGGGCGCAGTTCGCCCAGGGTGCGGCGGGTCCGGGGGAGGTCGGCCAGCAGGACCCGGCCCATGGAGGTCGCGTAGGCCGGGAGCCGGGTGCCGACGGTGAGGTTCACGCTCATCACACGGTTGGTGGCGACGCGGGCCGTGTACTGGATCTCGTCGCCGGCCGGGGTGAGCACCGCCAGGGACGCCGACTCGTGGATGCGGGAGGACAGGTCCGCCAGGTGCGGCGTCGCGATCTCGGCCAGGGACGTCCGGGCGAGCACCGGGAAGCCCAGGGACAGCACCCGGGGGGTGAGGGTGAAGGAGCGGTGCGCGGTGGCGGTGACGAGACCCAGGTGCTCGTAGGTGATCAGGGCGCGGCGGGCGGTGGCCCGCGCCAGCCCGGTCGCCTTCGCGACCTCCGTCAGGGTCAGGGCGGCCCGGCCCTCGCCGAACGCCGTCAGCACGGTCAGACCACGTGCCAGGGACTCCACGAACCCGCGGCCGAGCTCCTGCTTGGAGGCCCCGGTCCAGATCGCCAGGCCCGACGGACCGCTGCCCGGCTCCGGCGCGGACGGCATCTGCCGCAGCTCCCGTTCCATGTCCGCCACCGCCACCCGCAGCCGCGGCAGCAGCGTCTCGCGCAGACCGGCCGCGGTGTGCCGGCTGGTGTGGCTGACGACGCTCGCCGCGCACGCGATCCGTCCGGTGTGCGGGTCGCGCACGGGCACCGCGACCGCCACCAGGCCCGGTTCGATCAGCTGGTCGTCCAACGCCCAGCCGTCGACGGCCGCTTGTGCCGCCCGGCGCTCGAACTCCTCGTCCGGCCAGGGGTGTTCGCGGGGCGGTACGGCGGGAAAGCCCCGGTCCTGAGGGTCCGCCGCCCGGCGCGCCCGCCACGCCCGCCGGTCCGCGTCCGTCCACTCCGACGCGAACAGGGCGCCGGGCGCGGTGCGTTCGGCCGGGAGCAGGTCGCCGATGCGGAAGCTGAGGGACATCGCGCGGCGCCGGGTGGCCTGGTGGATGAAGCGGATACCGTCGCGGTCGGCGACCGCCAGGGACACCGACTCGTCGAGCTCGTCGGCCAGTTCGTCGGCGCGCGCGTCCAGCAGCGCGGGCAGCCGCAGGGCGGCCAGATAGGCGTTGCCCAGTTCCATCAGCCGCGGGGTGAGGACCACGTCCCGGCCGTCGAGGCGGACGTATCCCATGCGGGCGAGGGTGGCGGTGATGCGGTCGACCGTGGAGCGCGCGAGGCCGGTCGCCCGCTCCAGCGCGCTCGGGCTCAGCGTCCCGCCCGCCTCGGTCAGCTCCCGCAGCACGGCGACGCCCCGGATCAACGGCGCGACCGCCTCCGCCGGCACGGCGGCAGGGTCCCTCACATCCACGGCGTCATCCATGGTCGGGGTCGTCTTCGCGGGCATCGGCTCTCCGGTACGGCAGTCACGGGAGCCCTACGGTAATCCCGGCGCGGGCCGTCCGACCCGTACCCCACCCGAGGCCCGCCCCTCCGCCGGCACCCCTGACACCCGGGTGATCCGCCCCCGGCCCCCTCACCCCCGGGTAACCCGCACCCGGTAGTCCCCGGCCAGGTCCACCCCCGCCACCTCGATCCGGACGTGCCGCTTGCGGTCCTTGAAGACCTGGCCCGGGGTGAACGGCGCGTCCGAGAGTTCCGCGTGGACGTTGGGGCTGCGGGTGCAGCCGCCGCTGTCGCGGCGGGAGTCGTACACCGTGACCGGACCCATCCCGGTGTCGACATCCGCGTTCACCTTGTAGATCAGCGCACCCGGCCGGCAGACCGTCTCGTCGTTGCCCTCGCGGGTGCGCAGCTCCACGGCGTACCCGGTGCGGCCGCTGACCGGGACGAAGAGCAGCTTGGAGCCGCCGGCGCGGGCCATGGGGGTGAGCGTGTACTCGGTCGTCCCCGGGGTCGTCACACAGGTGACCTGCGAGGCGTCCAGCCAGCCCAGCTTCCACTTGTGCCAGCCGAGGAGGTCGTTGTCGGCGCCCCAGTCCTCGCTCATGATGTCCCAGTGCCCGACCGCGCCCCCGCCGTCCGCCGTGTAGAGGTCGGGCAGGCCGAAGACATGCCCGTTCTCGTGCGGCAGCACCCGGTAGCCGGTCTGCGCGTAGGAGCCGGAGCCGTCGTCCTGCCGGGAGTAGACGAAGGACGCGTTGGCGACCGGGACGCCGTCGGCGACCGGCGCGTCCGGGTTGCCGGCGAAGGTCACCGACAGGACCGTGTCCAGCGCCGAAGGACCCGCGTTCGGAGTGACCAGCACGTTCAGGAAGTCGTACGACCGGAAGTCCACCCGCGGATCGGCCGCGGCCACGATGTCCTGGACGAGGTCCCGGTAGCCGGGGTCGAAGGGCGCGCCGCGCTCTATGCCGTACGCCGCGAAGGGCTTCGGCATCCGCAGCCAGGTCGGGATCGGTGTCTCGGGGCGGTAGTCGAGGCGGCCGTAGGAGCTGGTGCGGAACCATTCCTGGGTCTGCGGGAAGAACTCGCGGAAGCGGTCGAGGGCGGGGCCGCGGCCGGGGGCGTCGGAGAAGTCGATCATCAGGGTGAGGGCGCGGACGGTGCCGGTGGAGCGGGAGTAGCCGCCGGACGTGGGGACGCCCTCGGACATCTGGATTGCGGCGCCGCCGCGGATCAGACAGGGGCCGTGGGCGGAGGTGCGGGCCAGTGCGATCGGTCCGGCGCCCGCGGGTGCGGGGGCCGCCGTGCGGTGGCTCGTGCCGGCCGAGGTGCTGACCACCAGGGTCAGCGCGGTCACGGACACGAGGGTGGCGACGCGGCGCGGGCGTATCCGACGGCTGGTCTGCGTCTGCTGCATGCACGGCCCTCTCCGTCCACGGCAGCCGTCTGACCACGGACTGCGCCCTTTCGATCACCCTGGGTCGAGGGATGCGCGGGCGCGCGCTGGAGGAGCCGAACGTGGGTTTCTGCGCGGAGCGGGTGTGACTCAGGTCACATCAAATCTTCTTCTCAACCCGAAATAACCGGGGAGCGTCTCCCCGTTTAGAAGGGTGTTCGCGCGAAACGGGGAGCCCTTCCCCGGATCGCAGGAATCAGCAGATCCAACCGAAGCAACCCCCACTCCGAGGAGTACGCCGTGACCGCGACCACTGTGCAGAAGAAGGTGACCCGGCCCCGTGCCGACGCCCTGCGCAACCGGGAGCGGATCGTCACCGCCGCCCGGGAGATGTTCACCGAGTTCGGCCCCGATGTGCCGCTCGACGAGATCGCCCGCCGCGCCGGTGTCGGCAACGCCACGGTGTACCGGAACTTCCCCGACCGCGACGCGCTGGTCCGCGAGGTCGTCTGCTCCGTCATGGACCGGACGTCCGAGGCGGCCGAAGGCGCGCTCGCCGCGACCGGGGACGCCTTCGAGGCGCTGGAGCGCTTCGTGCACGCGTCCGCTGACGAGCGGATCGCCGCCCTGTGCCCGATGGTGCAGAGCACCTTCGACCAGCACCACCCCGACCTGGTGGCGTCACGGGAACGGATCGAGCAACTCGTGGAGGAGCTCATGGACCGGGCCAGGACGGCCGGCCAGCTCCGTGCCGACGTGAGTGTCGGTGACGTGATGGTCGCCGTGGCCCAGCTGTCCCGGCCCCCGGCCGGAACCGGCTGCGGCGTCGCCGACCGTTTCGTGCACCGCACGCTCCAGCTGTTCCTCGACGGATTGCGGGCCCCGGCCCGCTCCACCCTGCCGGGCACGGCCCTGAACATGGAGGACCTCCGCCGAGCCTGACCGATTAGTTCGGATCGCCACCGCAGTCCCTATCGCAACGAGTCTCACCGGCCGTCACCGATGACCGGCCGTCCCCTCACCACTACCTTTTTCCGTCACGAAGTCCCGAAGTGGGTACTCTCATGTCCGAAACAGCCTCCAAGGCTCCCGGCGCACCGGCCACATCCGGTGACGCCAACCGCTGGAAGGCGCTCGTCTTCATCGCGCTCGCCCAGCTGATGGTCGTCCTCGACGCCACCATCGTGAACATCGCCCTGCCGTCCGCCCAGGTGGACCTCGGCATCTCCGACGGCAACCGGCAGTGGGTCGTCACGGCCTACGCCCTCGCCTTCGGTGGCCTCCTCCTCTTCGGCGGCCGCATCGCCGACCTGTGGGGCCGCAAGAACGCCTTCGTCGTCGGCCTGATCGGCTTCGCCCTCGCCTCCGCGCTCGGCGGCGCGGCCACCAACCAGGCCATGATGTTCGGCGCCCGCGCCCTCCAGGGCGTCTTCGGCGCGCTGCTCGCGCCCGCCGCGCTCTCCCTGCTCGCCGTGATGTTCACGGACGCCAAGGAGCGCGCCAAGGCGTTCGGCATCTACGGCGCCATCGCCGGTGGTGGCGGTGCCGTGGGCTTCATCCTCGGCGGTGTGCTGACCGAGTACATGGACTGGCGCTGGACGTTCTTCGTCAACATCCCGTTCGCCATCGTCGCCGCGCTCGGCGCGTACTTCGTCATCCGTGAGCCCGAGGGCGGCCGCAACCGCAACCCGCTCGACATCCCCGGCGTCCTGCTCTCCACCCTGGGCCTGGTCGCGCTGGTCTACGGCTTCACCCGCGCCGAGTCCAACGGCTGGGGCGACTCCGTGACCGTGGGCATGTTCGTCGCCTCCGCGGTCCTGCTGATCGCCTTCGTCGTCACCGAGGCCAAGGTCAAGGCCCCGCTGCTGCCGCTGCGCGTGGTGACCGACCGCAACCGCGGCGGCATCTACCTCTCGCTCGGTATCGCGATCATCGCGATGTTCGGCACCTTCCTGTTCCTGACCTACTACCTCCAGGTCGTGAAGGGCTTCTCGCCGATCAAGACCGGCTTCGCGTTCATGCCGATGATCGTCGGCATGATGGTCGGCTCGACCCAGATCGGCACCCGCCTGATGACCCGGCTGCCGGCCCGCATGCTGATGGGCCCCGGCTTCCTGGTCGCCGCGGTCGGCATGCTCTTCATGACGCAGATGGAGATCGGCTCGTCGTACGCCTCGGTCATCCTGCCCGCGATGGTGCTGCTCGGTCTCGGCATGGGTACGGCGTTCATGCCGGCCATGTCCCTGGCCACGCTCGGCGTCGAGCCCCGGGATGCCGGTGTCGCCTCCGCGATGGTCAACACCTCGCAGCAGGTGGGCGGCGCGATCGGTACGGCCCTGCTGAACACGATCGCCGCGTCCGCGACGACCGCGTACATCAAGGACCACATCGGCTCCGCGACCTCCAAGTCGCAGCAGCAGCTGGTCGCCCTCGAGGGGCAGGTGCACGGCTACACCAACGCGATCTGGTTCGCGGTCGGCATGCTGGTCCTCGCCGCGGTCATCGTGGTGACCCTGGTCAACGCCGGCCGCCCGGACACCAGCGCCGTGGCCGGTTCCGCGGAGGGCGCCGAGGACGAGGTGCCGGTCCCGGTCGTCGCCCACTGACGGCGACGACCGTCCGGTCGTACCCCTTCGTGCTCGTCGTACGTACGGGGATGGGGACGCTCCGCACGTACGGCACTTGAGGACCTGCCCTGGCTCAGCGGAGCCAGGGCAGGTCCGCACCCGCTTCGTTGGGCTGAAGTCCCTCGGCGACGATCTCCATGATCTCGCCGAGGGACTTCTGCTGTTCCGGGGTGAGCCGCTCGAACAGTGCCTGGCGTACGGCGCCCACGTGGCCGGGGGCGGTGCGGTGCAGCACCTCGTGCCCGGCGTCGGTGAGGATCGCGAACTGGCCGCGCTTGTCGGAGGGGCAGTCCTCGCGGCGGACCCAGCCGTTCTTCTCCAGGCGCGTGATGGCGTGCGACAGCCGGGAGCGGGTGATCTTCGCCTTCATCGCCAGCTCGGTCATCCGCAGCCGGCGCTGCGGTGCCTCGGCGAGGCCGACGAGCAGCCCGTAGTAGACGTGCGGCATGCCCGCGTCGCGCTGCAACTGGCGGTCGAGGTGGTCCTCCAGGAGGGTGGTGGCGTGTAGGTAGGAGCGCCAGATGCGCTGTTCCTCGGCGGTGAGCCAGACGGGTTCTTCGGCCATGTCTTCCACTGTACGAGAGGGCTCCTTGAAAGTTAAACAAGTTGGAGGTATGTTCACAGGGTTGGAAGTTTTAGAATTCAAGTAACGCTCGAAAAACTGTGTTCATATAACACCTTTCGGAGGGAGCAGCGCCATGTCGGCCGCAACCCAGGACGCAACCGGACACGCGACCAGGGAGCGTATGCCCGCGCTCTACCTCAGTCACGGCGCTCCGCCGCTCGCCGACGACCCGATCTGGCCCGGCGAACTCGCCGCCTGGTCCGCGGACCTCCCGCGCCCCAAGGCGATCCTCATGGTCTCCGCCCACTGGGAAGAGGCCCCGCTCGCCCTCGGCGCGGTCGAGACGATCCCCCTCGTCTACGACTTCTGGGGCTTCCCCGAGCACTACTACCAGGTGCAGTACGCTGCCCCCGGCGCACCCGCGCTCGCCGAGTCCGTACGCAAGCTGCTGCGCGCCCCCGGCACCCCCGTCCAGGACATCCCCGACCGCGGCCTCGACCACGGCGCCTACGTCCCGCTCGTCGAGATGTTCCCCGAGGCCGACATCCCCGTCCTGCAGATCTCCATGCCGACCCTCGACCCCGTCAGGCTCATGGAGATCGGCCGCAAGCTCGCGCCACTGCGCGACGAGGGCGTCCTGATCGTCGGCTCCGGCTTCTTCACCCACAACCTCGCCGCGCTCCGCCACACCGGCCCGGGAGTGCCCACCTGGTCCTCCGAGTTCGACGACTGGGGCCGGCGGGCCCTGGAGACGCGCGACTGGGACGGCCTGCTCGACTTCCTCCACAAGGCCCCGGCCGGCCGCTACGCCCACCCGCGCACCGAGCACTTCGCGCCCCTCTTCGTGACGATGGGCGCCGCCGAGGTCTCCGGCGAGCTGGACGCGCAGAAGTCGGTGATCGACGGGTTCTGGATGGGGATGGCCAAGCGGTCGGTGCAGTTCGGCTGAGGGCCCGCCGCGTGTAAGAGCTGGATGTGGTGTCGCTGTGAATTCCCTGGGAGTCCGCTGACCTGGCAACCATCAAGGGGTGTCGGCCGTCTTCTGGGGCAGAGGGCGGCCGGGGACGGCGGTCCTCGCGGGGGAAAGTGCGAGCGCGTCCGGGTGTGACGGGCGTCTCGCCGACGCGGAGGTGGGAGGGGTTCATGAGAAGCCCGGGATCGGTCTCGACTCACGGCCTGACCTGCACCTCTGCCGAGCCGGTCGGCACCCTCGCGGACCGTGTGGCCGCGCAGGATACTGCATGATCAGAAAAATAGGGCTACGGGTTGGGAATTCTGTCCTGATTCCAGTCGTTGTTTCCTTCGGAAGCAGGGCACCCGAGGAGAGTCCGGACCGGACACTGTCCGACCGCATCGGGACCAGGCCTCCAAGGACCACCCGCCAGCCCACATCGCAAGGGAGCACACGCATGGCAACCCGTGCCGTCGCCCGTCGTCAGTCCGCCTCCGGCGAGGCCGTCGACAAGGCACGCGTCGTTCGCGCCCACGCCGGCGAGATCGCCGACCGCGACCTGGTCGGCATGTATCTCGACGAGATCGCGCGCACGCCGCTGCTCGACGCCGCCAAGGAAGTCGAGCTGTCCCAGATGATCGAAGCGGGTGTGTTCGCGCAGCAGGTCCTCGACGGGTACGAGGAGTCCAAGGCGGACGCCACCCGTGAGGAACTCGAGGCGCTGGTCGCCGAGGCCGAGCGGGCCAAGGACGTCTTCATCCGCTCCAACCTCCGCCTGGTGGTCGCGGTGGCCCGCCGCTACCCCCGCAGCGGCCTCCCCCTGCTCGACCTCATCCAGGAGGGCAACGCCGGCCTGGTGCGCGCGGTGGAGAAGTTCGACTACCGCAAGGGCTTCAAGTTCTCGACGTACGCGACCTGGTGGATCCGTCAGGCCATCACCCGCTCGATAGCGGACCAGTCGCGAACGATCCGGCTGCCCGTCCACCTCGTCGAGGAACTCGGCCGCATCCGCCGCGTCCAGCGCGAGTTCAACCGGGAGAACGGCCGCGACCCGGAGCCCGCCGAGATCGCCAAGGAGCTCGGCTCCACGCCCGAGCGCGTGACGGACGTCCTGGACTGGGCCCGCGACCCGGTCTCGCTGAACATGTCGGTGGACGACGACGGCGACACCCAGTTCGGCGACCTGCTGGAGGACACCTCCGCGGTGTCGCCCGAGCAGTCCGTCCTGACGCTGCTGCGCAGCGAGGAACTGGACGGCCTGATCGGCCGCCTCGACCAGCGCACGGCCTCCATCATCAAGATGCGCTACGGCATCGAGGACGGCCGGGAGCGCACGCTCACCGAGGTCGGCAAGGAGCACGGCCTGACGCGCGAGCGCATCCGCCAGATCGAGAAGCACGCCCTGCTGGAACTGAAGAAGCTGGCCCGGGACACCGGGTTCGACGCGGCCGCGTAAGGCTCCCCACGGCGCGGGCGTGCCCGCGTACGCCGGGTGTCTCAAGGCGGCGCAAACATGGCGGAGTTGGGCCGCTTCAACCGGCAGACCCCAGGGAACAACCTTTCAGGGCCCAAGAGTTCGAACACATGAAGCAAGCTTCGGGCAAGCGTCCGAGCTTCAAGAGCCAAGTCCCGACGCACTCCCCCCGGCGCCGGGACTCTCCCGAGAGCCGGACTCCGGCGCCCTCCCCCCGGGCGCTGGGGTCCGGCTCTGTCTTTGTCCGCCGCGCGGGTTCGCGGGGCCTGAGCGGGAAGGCCGGCGGACGGCACGGCATGCTGGACAGCAGGGCATGCTGGACGGCGGGTCACCCCGTACCTGAACCCCGGGGTGGCCCGCCGGATGGCAGATTGTGTCACATGGGCATAGCCTGCCGATGTGAGCAGCCCCACCCCAGCACCGCGTTCCACGTCCCGTTCCGCCTCCCGCTCCACCTCGCGTTCCGCTTCGGCCTCGCTGACCGAGCGGCGAAAAGCCGAGACGCGGATGGACATCGCCAGGGCGGCGGCGGGACTCTTCGTCAGCCGCGGGCTGCGCGCCACCCGCGCCGAGGACATCGCCCAGGCCGCGGGAATCGCGCCGCGCACCTTCTACCGCTACTTCGCGACCAAGGAGGAGGCCGTCGCCCCGCTCTACGCGGCAGGCGCCCAGCGCTGGGCGGAAGCGGTACGGGAGGCGCCGGCGGAACTCTCCGTGCGGGAGGCCCTGGAACACGCGGTACGGCACACGCTGACACCGGGCGCCGGCGTCTCCGCCGCGTCCTGGGAATGGGTCCGCACGCTGATCCGCCTCGCGGACTCCAGTCCGGCGCTGGGGAAGGTGTGGGCGGAGGTGTGCCGGGATTCGGAGCGGGTGTTGGGGGAGGTGTTGAGGGAGCGGGCGCTGGGGGAGCGGGGGCCTGGGGAACGGGTGCCCGGGGGGCAGGTGTCGGGGGAGCCGGTGCTGGGGGAGCGGGCGCCAGGGGCGCAGGTGTCGGGGGAGCGGGGGCCTGGGGGGCAGGTGTCGGGGGAGCGGGAGGTGATGGAGGCGCGGGTGGCGCGGGGTGCTGACGGCGCCGACAACGTTGCCGCTCCCGTCGCCGGCGCTGCGCAGCGCTTCGCCGCGGCGATCGCGAGTGCGGCGGTGCGGACGGCCGTGGAGACATGGGTCGCCGGTGACGCGCGGGCGAGCGGCCCCGAGGGACCTGCGGAGTTGGCGTTGCGGAATCTGGGGGTGTTGGAGGGGTTTCCCTGGGAGGGGTTCCCCCAGGAGGGGTTCCCCCGGGAGGGGGAGTAGCTACGGGTGGGGCCTCCGCCTCCGCCTCCGCCTCCGCCTCCCCTTCGGCTCGGGACGTGGCACCCGGCGTCGTACACCTCACCCACCCGCAGCCCGGACCAGCCGATCCCCCAACCCCCGTACGCACTCCACCAGTTCCCGCGGCGACTCCACCGTGAAGTCGACCCCCGTCATCGCCAGCCGGACCGCCAGCCACTCCACCGCGTCCCCCGACTCCCCCCGCAGTCGACAGCGCCCCTCACCCATCGCCTCCGGCGTCCCCAGCCACCTCGGTACCCGCGCCGCGACCAGCTCCGCCGGAGCGGCGAACGTGACGGCGAACTCGTACGTCTCCTGCCGCCGGTACATCGACTGCCGCAGATACTCCGCCGCACTCCCCGTGGGCAGCTCCCGCGGAGCGAACCGCGCCCCCGTGGCGAACGGCTCGCTCACCCGGTCGACCCGGAACGTGCGCCAGTCCTCGCGATCGAGGTCGTACGCCACGAGGTACCACCGCCGCCCGGTGGAGACCAGCCGGTAGGGCTCCACCACCCGCCGCGACCCGGTCCCGTCCTTCGTGCGGTAGGCGAACCGCAGCCGCTCGTGCCCCGCGACGGTCGACGCCATCACCGTCAGCGTCTCGGGCGCGATGCTCGCCCCGTCCCCGCTGGTCAGCGGAGTCGTCGCGGCCTGGAGGGTGGAGACCCGGTGCCGCAGCCGGGACGGCAGCACCTGCTCCAGCTTGGCCAGCGCCCGCACGGAGGCCTCGTCGACCCCTTCGACCGCGTGCCCGGCGCCCGCCCGCAGCCCGACTGCGATGGCGACCGCCTCCTCGTCGTCGAGGACGAGCGGCGGCATCGCCTTGCCCGCGACGAGCCGGTAGCCGCCGTCGGACCCCTTGCTCGCCTGCACGGGATAGCCCAGCTCCCGCAGCCGGTCGATGTCCCGCCGCACGGTACGGCGGGACACCCCGAGCCGGTCGGCGAGCTCGCCGCCGGGCCATTCCCGCGGGGTCTGGAGGAGGGAGAGGAGCTGGAGAAGCCGGGCCGGAGTATCCGTCGTCATGAGTTCGAGGATGCCGTAGATCTAGGACACGATCTGACCTAATGGGGTCATAGCTTGGGTACATGACCTCCACCGAAACCGTGGTTTCCACGCCGTTGTCCGCGCCTGCGCCGGCGTCCGCGCCCGCGTCCTCGCTTGTGCCGGCGCCTGACCGGCGTCGCTGGTTCGCCCTCGCGATCGTGATGACGGCGGCCTTCATGGACCTTGTCGACGTCACGATCGTCAACATCGCCATCCCGTCCATCCAGGCCGAGGCGGGCGCGAGCGTCAGCCAGATCCAGTGGATAACGGCCGGTTACGCCCTCGCCTTCGCCGCGGGTCTGATCACCGGCGGACGCCTCGGCGACATCCACGGCCGCAAGCGGCTGTTCCTCATCGGCATCGGCGGCTTCACCCTCGCCTCCGCGCTGTGCGGCCTCGCCGCAAACCCGGAGATGCTGGTGGCTTCCCGGTTCCTGCAGGGCGGCATGGCGGCGCTGATGGTGCCGCAGGTGCTGTCGATCGTGCACGCGACGTTCCCGGCGGAGGAGCGCGGCAAGGTCTTCGGCCTGTTCGGCGCGATCGTGGGGCTGGGCGCGGTGTCCGGCCCGCTGCTCGGCGCGCTGCTGACGCAGTGGAACCTCTTCGGTCTGGAATGGCGCCCGATCTTCCTCATCAACCTCCCGGTCGGCATCGCGGGCCTGATCCTCGGCAGCCGCTACATCACCGAGTCCAAGGCCCCGCGCGCCCTGAAGCTCGACCTGGTCGGCGTCGCCCTGGTGACCCTGGGCCTGCTCATGCTGCTCTACCCGCTGACCCGCGGCCGTGAGCTGGGCTGGCCGCTGTGGGGGTACCTGTCGATGGCCGGCTCGCTCGTCGTCCTCGCCGCGCTGGTGACGTACGAGAAGCGCAAGACGGCCCGCGACGGCTCCCCGCTCGTCGAGCTGTCCCTGTTCCGGGTGAAGAGCTTCGCCGCGGGCGTCGCCGTCCAGACCGTCTTCGGTATCGGTCTCGGCATCTTCTTCCTGGTGTGGACGCTGTACATGCAGGTCGGACTGGGCTGGCGGCCGCTCAAGGCGGGCCTGACCGGAGTGCCGTTCTCGATCGCCGTCTCCACGGCGGCGGGCCTGTCGGTGCAGAAGCTGGTCCCGCGCGTGGGAGGCCGTACGGTCCTGCAGTCCGGAGCGCTGACCATGGTCGCGGGCGTCCTGCTCTACCTCTGGGAGGCCGGCCGGTACGGCACCGCCATCGCCCCCTGGCAGATGGCCCTCCCGCTGATCGTGATGGGCCTCGGCATGGGCCTGATCTTCGCCCCGCTGACGGACATGGTGCTGTCGGGCGTACCGCGCGAGCACGCGGGCTCGGCGTCCGGCCTCATCAACACCGTGCAGCAGATGGGCAACGCGCTCGGGCTCGGCCTGGTCTCGGTCGTCTTCTTCAACGAGATCCCCGACGTGCTGCGCAGCGAGCAGGTGGGCCCGGTCTTCGTGGACGCCTTCCAGCATGCGCTGGGGTGGGTCGCGGCGATCATGGCCCTGATCTTCCTGCTGATGTTCGCGCTGCCCAAGCGGGGGGCGCAGCATCTGGAAGGGGCGGGGGAGGAGGCGGCGAGCACGGGCGAGAAGGAGCCGGAGCTCGTCTGACCCGAGCAGGTGGAGAAAGGCCCGGCGCGCTTGTTCGCGCCGGGCCTTCCGCATGCTTTCACCGGGGCCGGAAGTCCGTTCATGCCCGAATCAGGCCTGAACCTGTTTACTTTCCCGAAATCCGGGCGTAGCCTCCCAGCGAAACCACAAGTTCGGGCACTGGTCGGACACGGCCGGACATGACGCCGGACACCAAGCCGGACACGGCCGGACACCAAGCCGGACACGGCCGGACATCGAGTCGGAGGCGAGCGGACATGTACGCACCGGAGCGGCAGCAGGAGATCCTCCGGCTCGCGCGTGACGGCGGGCGAGTGGACGTGGTGTCGCTGGCCGAGGAGTTCCAGGTCACCGCGGAGACGATCCGCCGGGACCTCAAGGCCCTCGACCGCGCCGGCCTGCTGCGCCGGGTGCACGGCGGTGCCATCCCGGCCGGGCGCCTCGACTTCGAGCCGGACCTCGCCGAGCGCGAGACGACAGCGGCCGACGAGAAGGACCACATCGCCAAGGCGGCCGTCGCCGAACTGCCGACCGAGGGCACCCTGATCCTCGACGCCGGCACCACGGTCGCCCGCCTGGCCGGCGCCATCCCGCTGGAGGCCGCGCTCACCGTCGTCACGCACAGCCTGCCGATCGCGGCCCGCCTCGCGGACCACCCCGGCATCCAGCTCCACCTCGTCGGAGGGCGCGTACGACACCGCACGCGCGCCGCCGTCGACGCCTGGGCGCTCCGCGCGTACGGCGAGATCCGGGCCGATGTCCTCTTTGTGGCGGCCAACGGCTTCTCCGCCGACCATGGCCTGACCACCCCCGACCTCGCCGAGGCCGCGGTGAAGCGCGCGGCGATCGCCGCCGCCCGCCGGGTCGTGCTGCTCGCCGACTCCTCCAAGCACGGCCAGGAGCACTTCGCCCGCTTCGGCGACCTGAGCGACGTGGACCTGCTGATCACCGACAGCGGGCTGAGCCCCGAAGACGCCACCGCCATCGAGCGCGGCGGCACGGAAGTAGTGCGCGCATGATCCTCACCGTCACCCCGAACCCGTCCCTGGACCGCACCTACGAGGTTCCCGCACTGGAGCGCGGCGAGGTCATCCGCGCCACCGGCGAGCGCATGGACCCGGGCGGCAAGGGCGTGAACGTCTCGCGCGCCGTGGCGGCCGCCGGACGGCGCACGGTCGCGGTCCTGCCCCTGGGTGGTGCGCCGGGGGCGCTCGTGGCGGATCTGCTCGACGCGCAGGGCATCGAGGTCGCGCCGGTCCCCGTCGCGGGCGCCACCCGCTCCAACATCGCGCTGGCCGAGTCCGACGGCGTGCTGACGAAGATCAACGCGCCGGGTCCCGAGCTGTCGGCCGAGGAGCAGGAGCTGCTCCTGGAGACGGTGCGGGCGCAGTCGCGGGACGCGGACTGGATCGCGTGCTGCGGGAGCCTGCCGCGGGGGCTCGCGCCGTCGTGGTACGCCGATGTCGTCGCGCGGGCGCACGCCGGGGGCGCACGCATCGCGCTGGACACCTCGGGGCGTGCGCTCCTGGAGGCGCTGCGCGAACGCCCCGACGTGGTGAAGCCGAACGCCGAGGAGCTCGCGGAAGCCGTCGGGCGCCCCCTGTCCACGGTGGGCGACGCCGTGAAGGCGGCCGAGGAGTTGCGCGAGATGGGCGCACGCGCCGTGCTCGCGAGCCTCGGCGCCGACGGGCAACTCCTCGTGGACGGCTCCGGCACCTGGTTCGCGAGCGCCCGCGTGGACGTCGTCCGCAGCAACGTGGGCGCCGGCGACTCCTCCCTCGCCGGCTTCCTCATCGCCGGCGGCAGCGGCCCGGAGGCCCTCGCCTCGGCGGTGGCCCACGGCGCCGCCGCCGTACAACTCCCCGGCAGCGTCATGCCGACCCCGTCCGACCTGGACCCGGCCGCCGTGACCGTGACGGCGGAGGTACCGGCGGACCGCGCACTGAAGGAGCCGGTGTCATGACGAACCGCTTCGCTCGTACGACGGTGAGGGCGCCGGAGGCACGCGACTTCGCCTCCGCCTCCACGGCGCTGAGGGCGCCCGGCCCGGATCGCTCGGCGCCGTCCACGCCCCCCGCCCTCCCCAGTGGACCGGCCATGAAGTGGCGAGGCTCCCCCTTACTCGTCGCGGCCTGCGGGCGACAGGGCCACCTGAGCCGCCCTGCCGCCCGGTGGGGGCGAGGTTTCCCCGGCCCCGCCCCCACCACCCCCGAGTTCACCTCCGAACTCACCCCTATGACCCCCCATTGCACCCCCGTCCCCACTTCTGTCCCCGCCCCCGCCCACTCCACTCCCCGGGCGATACGCGTGCGAAGGAGCCCGCGATGAGCGACATGATCACCGCGGACCTGGTCGATCTCGACCTGTCCGCCGACACCAAGGAAGCGGCGGCACGTGCCCTCGCCGAGCGCATGGTGGCCCTGGGCCGGGTGAACGACCTGGACGGCTTCCTCGCCGACGTGGCCGCCCGCGAGGCTCAGATGCCGACCGGCCTCGACGGCGGCATCGGCATCCCGCACTGCCGCAGCGCCCACGTCACCGAGCCGACGCTCGCCTTCGGACGCAGCGCCGCCGGGATCGACTTCGGCGCGGCGGACGGCCCCGCCGACCTGATCTTCCTCATCGCCGCGCCGGCCGGCGCCGACGACGCCCATCTGACGATCCTGTCGTCGCTGGCGCGGCAGCTGATGAACGCGGAGTTCACCGACGCACTGCGCGCGGCGGGCGACGCGGCGGCTGCGGCGGCGCTCATTCGCGGGGACGCGCCGGAGGCGGACGCGTCGGGCGCCTCTGCGGGTGCGCCGGCGGGCGCTTCTGCGGGTGGTCCTGCGGGCGCCTCTGCGGGTGGCCCGGCGGGTGCCCCTTCCAGCTCCGTGGCGGTGTCGGCGGCGGCCTCCGCCGACACCGCCACGGGAACCGTGGCCCCGGCGCCGGACGGCGCGACCGCTCCGGCGCCGGGCGCCACGGACGCGAGCGGGGCGGACGCCGCCGACGCGCGCCCCTTCCGTATCGTCGCCGTCACCTCCTGCCCGACCGGCATCGCCCACACCTATATGGCGGCCGAGTCCCTGGAGAACGCGGGCCGTGAGGCAGGCGTCGAACTCGTCGTCGAGACGCAGGGCTCGGCGGGCTTCACCCGGCTCGACCCGGCCGTCATCGAGGCGGCGGACGGCGTGATCTTCGCCCACGACGTCCCCGTACGCGACAAGGACCGCTTCTCCGGCAAGCCGACCGTCGACGTCGGCGTGAAGGCGGGCATCAACCGCCCCGCCGAGCTCATCACCGAGGTGCGCGGCAAGGCGGCGCGCGGTGAGGTCACGGGCGCCGCCGGGACCGGCTCCACGCCGGTCGAGCGCGCGGGCGACGCCGGCGACAGCTACGGCACCAGGCTCCGCAAGTGGCTGATGACCGGCGTGAGCTACATGGTCCCGTTCGTCGCGGCCGGCGGTCTGCTGATCGCCCTCGGCTTCGCGATCGGCGGCTACCAGATCAACGAGGCCAAGCCGGTCATGGACCACTTCGACTGGGGCCAGGTCGACAGCTGGGGCGCCCTGCTCTTCCAGATCGGCGGCGTCGCCTTCGGCTTCCTGATCCCCGTCCTCGCCGGCTACATCGCCTACGGCATGGCCGACCGTCCCGGCCTCGTGCCCGGCTTCGTCGGCGGCATGATCTCCGTCAACATCGCGGCCGGCTTCCTCGGTGGCCTGGTCGCCGGTCTGCTGGCCGGTGGCGTCGTCCTCGCCATCCAGAAGATCAAGATCCCACCGGTGCTGCGCGGCATCATGCCGGTGGTGGTGATCCCGCTGATCTCGTCGATCGTCGTCGGCTTCCTGATGTTCATCGTGATCGGCAAGCCGATCGCCAACGCCCAGGAGGCCATGACCGACTGGCTCAACGGCCTCTCCGGGACCAACGCCATCCTCCTCGGCATCCTCCTCGGCCTGATGATGTGCTTCGACCTGGGCGGCCCGGTCAACAAGGTCGCCTACGCCTTCGCCACCGCCGGCATCGCCGTACAGGACCCGAGCGACTCGGCGATGAAGGTCATGGCCGCCGTGATGGCCGCCGGCATGGTGCCCCCGCTGGGCATGGCCCTCGCCACCACCGTCCGCAAGAAGCTGTTCACCGAGACCGAGCGCGAGAACGGCAAGGCGGCCTGGGTCCTCGGCGCCTCCTTCATCTCCGAGGGCGCCATCCCGTTCGCCGCGGCCGACCCGCTGCGCGTCATCCCCGCCTCCATGGCGGGCGGCGCGGTCACCGGGGCGCTGACCATGGCCTTCGGCTCCACCCTGCGCGCTCCGCACGGCGGCATCTGGGTCACCTTCCTCATCGGCAAGCCGTTCCTGTACCTGCTGGCCATCGCGGTCGGTACAGCCGTCACGGCGGGCCTGGTGATCCTCCTCAAGGGCCTGCGCAAGACGGCCCCGGGAAGCGCTGCTCCCGCCTCCGACGACCCCGCGTCCGCTCCGGCGGCCGAGCAGAAGCAGCCGGTGGCGGCGTAACGGAGGCATCGGTACTCACGGCGGTCGGCCGCAGCCCTGGCGGGACGGGGCTGCGGCCGACCGCAGCCGTTTCTACGCCCCGCCGCATGTCCCTTTGGGCCGCTGTGAGTTGTTCACGGCACCTGCGAGATACGTCACGGTCCGGGACCAAAGTCCCGGACTGTGGTGTCTACTGGGGCGCATGCCTGAGCACGTCTCGATCTACCAGCTGACGGGCATGGCCGTCCTCGCCCTGGCGACCGTCGTCTGGGCGATCGGCCTGACCCGAGTCCTGCGGCGCGGTCGCGCGGCCGCCCTGTGGGGGCCCGCCAACGCCCTCCAGGGCCTTCCGTACCAGCGGCAGGCCGGCCCCGACCTGGAGGCCGTCCAGCTGACCCCGGCGGAACGGGACGCCTTCGCGGGCCTGGTACGACAGCTCAGCGACGGCCGCTGACGCCCGAGCGATCGTCACGCCGGCGCGCGTCACGAGACGCGCGCTGCCCGCCGCTCCATCGCGTCCCGCGCGGCGTCCTCGGAGACGTACACCTCGCACATGTGCCGCCCGTCGGGCGTGGCCGTGTGCTCGACCTCCCACAGGGAGACCTCCTCGCCGTCGCGCAGCAGGAACGCGTGCTCGTAGAGCGAGAAGCACAGCCCGATACGCCCCGCGCGGCACGGCCGTCCGAACGCCTGCGTGATCTGGTGCGCGAACGCGTTCGCCAGCAGCGCCGCCGTCTCCGCGCCCGGCCGGTCCGGGTTCTCCGCGCGGCGCAGGAGCCGGCGCGCGTGGTCCGCGGAGTCGTCGGGCACGTACGCGTGCCGGGGCACCGGGATCGGCGACAGCTGCACCGTCACCGGAAGCTCAAAGTCGGGAGTGTCCGCGGGCAACGGCAGCCGGGCCGTGGCGGCGCGCAGCTCCTCCTCGTCGACGTACACCTCGTGCTGCGGCTCGCTGCCCGGCGCGGTGTTGTGGACGAGCTCCCACAGCGTGAGCGCGGAACCGTCGGCGAGCAGCCAGGCGTGGCGGTACGTCTCCCGGTGCAGCCCCGCGCTGTGGTGCGCGGAGTGCAGCGAGTTGTCGTGCGCCAGCGCGCAGTCGAGGCGCTGTATCACCTCGTCGGGCAGCTCGAAGGAGTTCAGCGCACGGCCGAGGAGCCGCGCGAGATGCTCCTCCGGAGACTCGGGCGACTCGCGTGGCTCGTACGCTGCCGTCTCGTACGGAACGCTCAAGGTTTCTCCCGGCGTTGCTGCATGTCACCTTGTGGGTGCATACCGTAGCCCCTCGGTCGGACATCATGTCCGGGAACCGAGAAAACGTGCGCACGGAAAACGCCCGGGCCGCGTGAGAAGTTCCCACGCGGCCCGAAGATCCGTCAAAAACAGCCGGTCAGAAGGCACTTGGCGTGCAGCGGCAGCCGGACGGCGCACGGGCGCCCGAGGGGCGCCCGTGCGCCTCACCGGCTCTCACACGGCGCTTCCCGCGGTCCACTCGCTCCACGACATGTTCCACCCGTTGAGTCCGTTGTCCGGCGCCACCGACTTGTCGGGGGAGTTCTTGACGATCACGACGTCCCCGAGGATCGAGTTGTCGTAGAACCACTTGGCGTTCGTCGCCCCCGAGCCGCCCTGCACGTCCTGCAACCCCACGCACCCGTGGCTGGTGCCGGTCCGGCCGAAGGGCGGATTGGACTTCTTGTACCAGTAGTTGCCGTGGACGAACGTCCCCGACTGCGTCAGACGCATCGCGTGCGGCACGTCCGGGATGTCGTAGGCGTTCTTGAGCCCGACCGTCCGGCTGTCCATCCGCAGCTTCTTGAACTTCTCGGAGATCACCATCTGCCCGTTGTAGGTGGTGAACTCCGGGCTGCCCGCCGAGATGGGCACCGACTTGAGGGTCTTGCCGTCGCGCACGATCGTCATGGTCTGCGTGTTCACGTCGACCGTGGAGACCTGCGACCGCCCGATCGTGAAGCTGACGGTCTTCTTCTGCACCCCGACGACGCCGTTCGCGCCCTCCACGCCGTCCAGGTCGATCTTCATCGTGACCTTGGAGCCGGCCTTCCAGTACTCCTGCGGCCGGAAGTCGAGCCGCTGCGACCCGAACCAGTGCCCGACCACCTGTTGCCCGCTGCTGGAGGACACCGTGATGTGCGACTGCACGGCCTTCTTGTCACTGATCGCCTTGTCGAAACTGAACGACACCGGCATCCCCACCCCTACGGTCGTACCGCCGTCCGGCGTGTACGTCCCGATGAAGCTGTTCGCCTTGCTGACCGTCGTGAACGTCGAGTCCGCGGAGACGGCGCGACCGTCGGCGTCCTTCGCGGTCGCCGATATCTCGTACTTCGTGCCCCGCTCCAACTGCTCCTTCGGCTTCCAACTCCCCCCGCCCGCGGCAAGCGTGCCCGGCACGTCCTGCCCCGTCTCCGCCACCTTCATCTTCACACCGGTCAGCGCGCCCGCGCTGACCTTCACACCCGTGGTGTTGATCGACGCGCCCGTCGAACCGTCCTTCGCCGAGATGACGATCTTCGCCGCCGACGTCTTCGGGGCGTCCCCGGCGCCCTTGCCGTCGTTCTTGCCGTCGGCGCCGCCGCCACAGGCGGTGAGGGTGAGGGCGCCGACCGCCAGGACGGCACAGGCCCCCAGTGCGCGCCGTATTGCTATGTCCGGCGTTGTCACGAGTTGCTCCCGGTTCATGTGATGTGCGTGATCCGCTCCAGTACGTGGACAAAGAGCGTCTGCATGACCGGTCGGGTTCCCTCCGAGCGCGCTGAACGCCATCACGTGACAGGACCGGGACAATCCCCACACGAAATGAGCCACCCCGTCGAGGCGGCGTTGGCACCGCCGCCGCGGGGCGCCCCGTGCATTGCACCGGCGTGGAGGCTCACACCGGAGAGCGCGGGCGCCCCGCCGCGTCACCGACCCCCGTACAACTCCCCGTACGACAACCACTCCCCGCCCGGCCCGCTCACCGACTCGGCCGCCCGCACGGCGCGCACGATCGCGCGCGTCACCATGTCGGCGCCCGCCGCGAGGATCTCGTTCAGCGCCAGGGGGTGCTCGGCGTCGAGCGCACGCTGCCCCGTCGCCAGGGTGAACACCGTGTCGCCGTCGTTCAGGAGGTGCACCGGCCGCACGGCGCGCGCGATACCGTCGTGCGCCGTGCCTGCGAGCTTCTGCGCCTGCGCCTTCGACAGGTCCGCGTCGGTGGCGACGACCGCGAGCGTCGTGTTCAGGAGGGGAGGCGCGTTCTTCGCCGCGGTCTCGGCAAGGCGCCGCCGCGCGGCCTCGTGGACGTGCGCCTCCGGGTAGTCCACGCGCCCCTCGAACAACTCCCCGTACAGAACGCCCGTTTCCGGATCCATCACGGACCCCGCCGCGTTCGCCACCACCAGCGCGGCGACCGTGATCCCCGACCCGAGCACGGTGCTCGCGCTGCCGATCCCGCCCTTCATCGGCCCGACAGCGGCGCCCGTACCCGCGCCCACGCCCCCTTCCCGTACGCGCGTCCCGGGCGCACTCGCCGCGGCTGCCTCCACCGCTGCCCGCCCCAGCGCCGCATCCGGCCTCGCCCGGAAGTCACCGCCCCGCCCGAGATCGAAGACGCAGGCTGCCGGCACGACGGGAACGACATGCGTCGGATCAGCCCCGACCCGCACCCCGCGCCCCTGCTCCTCCAGCCACGCCATCACGCCGGTCGCGGCGTCGAGCCCGTAGGCGCTGCCGCCGGTCAGCACGATCGCCTCGGCCTTCTGCACGACGTTGCGGGGGTCGAGGGCGTCGGTCTCCTTGGTGCCGGGCCCGCCCCCGCGCACATCCACGGCGGCGACGGCGCCGCCTTCCGGGGGGAGCACCACGGTGGTGCCGGTCAGCCAACCGTCGCCGGTGCGCGTCGCGTGTCCCACGCGCACACCGGCGACGTCCGTCAGAGCGTCAACTGTCATGGCACCAGTCTCGTCCAGGCCGCACCGGCACCGGCACATCCGCGCGGCACAGGCACCGGCATTGGCGCCGGTGCCGACACCGGCACGTCATCCGACCGGTGCCGCTGCCGTCTCGCGGCTCTCCCGGGCCACCATGCGCGCCGTCAGCGTCGTCCCCGTCGCCACCGCGAGCGCCGAGACGATACCGGCCGCGAGGACCGCCCAGTCGCCCAGGAACGTGCAGGCGATGACCAGCAGCGCCGTGACCGGCAGCACCAGCTGCTGCGCGGTACCCACCTTGAAGTAGCGCGAGTGCAGGGCCCAGACAGTGAGGAGATACAGCGCCGTCGGCAGCGTCACGGCAGCCGACGCGGCCAGCGTCGAGATGTGCGCCTTCCCGACGGCCTGCTCGACTGCCACCTCCAGCCCGGCGCCGATCGCGGCGGCCGAGGCGAAGATCAGGTAGTGGCCGTAGCCCCACAGGAACGCCTGCCTGGCGCTGCGCAGCCTGCCGTGGATCGGCACGACGAAGTAGATCCACCACGCCGCGAACACGATCAGCAGCCCACCCATGGCGATCGGCAGCAGTTCACCGAGCGCGTCGTTCTCGTCGACGGCGGACTTCACGGCGATCGTGGCCGCGGCGATCGTCTCGCCGAGGACGATGATCGTGAACAGCCCGTACCGCTCGGCGATGTGGTGCGGATGCCAGGAGGAGTTGAAGTCCTTCTCCGCGTACGCCGGCACGCACATCTCGATCACCGCCATCACGAGGAACACCCACGGCCTCGCCCCCTCGGGCAGGACCACGAGCCCGGTCCAGCCGACCATGCAGAGCAGCACGCCGATGGCGTACCGCAGGGCCATCGTCCGCTCCGCGCCCTCGCTGGACAGCGCCACGCGTATCCACTGCGCGGACATGGCGAGCCGCATGATCACATAGCCCAGCCAGACGGCCAGGAAGTCGTGATCCTCGAAGGCCCGCGACACCCCGGCCGCGAGCACCAGCACGCCGGCGATCTGGACCAGGGTGACGACTCGGTACAGGACGTCGTCGTTGTCGTACGCCGAGGCGAACCAGGAGAAGTTCATCCAGGCCCACCAGATGGCGAAGAAGACCATCGCGTAGTTGAGGATGCCCTCGCCGGCGTGCCCTTCGGCGATGGAGTGCACCAGTTGCACGCCGGCCTGGGCGATGGCCACCACGAAGCACAGGTCGAAGAACAGCTCCAGGGGCGAGGCGACCCGATGGGCCTCGTCGCGCCCGCGGGCGCTGAGCCTCCGCAGAGGGCTACGGGTGGCGTGCGCGTCTGAGGGCGCCGGGGACGGAGTCGAACTGGACGTCATGCGTCCAAGCACACCAGATACCGGCCAGAAATTCTTGTGAACGAATTCACAAGCGGTCAGGGGTCCAAAGGCCTGGAGAAAGCGCCAGGTCAGCCGAACCGGCCGCTTCCCGGGCCGCGCGCTGTCGGGACGTTGGTCCCGCAGATCGGGACCAACGCGGCCCGCGGAGCCGCCCGCGCGGGCGTGCAATGGAGCCGTACCGACGAAGCGATGTGGAAGGTGCGGGCCATGACTGCCACCCCTGCGGAAACCACGACCGCCACTCTTACCGAGGAGACGGCCCAGCACACCCCGGCGCCTACGGACGCCTGGGCCGGCTTCCGCGGCGGCCTGTGGCGCGACGCCATCTCCGTCCGCGACTTCGTCCAGAGCAACTACGCCCCCTACGAGGGCGACGCCTCGTTCCTCGCCGGCCCCACCGAGCGCACCACCAAGGTCTGGAACAAGCTTCTCGCGATGTTCCCCGAGGAGATCGCGCGCGGCGTCCACGACATCGACGTCAGCACCCCGTCCCGCATCGACGCCTTCGCGCCCGGCTGGATCGACCCCGACCTCGACCTGATCGTCGGCCTCCAGACCGACGCCCCGCTCAAGCGCGCCATCATGCCCAACGGCGGCTGGCGCATGGTCGAGAACGCCCTGGACGCCTACGGGTACGAAGCCGACCCCGCCGTCCGGGAGATCTACACCAAGTTCCGCAAGACCCACAACGACGGCGTCTTCGACGCCTACACCCCCGAGATCCGCGCCTGCCGCTCCTCCGGCATCATCACCGGCCTGCCCGACGCCTACGGCCGCGGCCGCATCATCGGCGACTACCGCCGTGTCGCCCTCTACGGCGTCGACCGGCTCATCGTCGCGAAGCGAGCGGACAAAAGCGCTCTCGAAGTCGAGTGGGCGAGTGCGGAGGTGATCCAGGAACGCGAGGAAGTCGCCGAGCAGATCCGCGCCCTCGAAGAACTCAAGGCCATGGCCCTCTCCTACGGCCACGACATCTCCGGCCCCGCCCGCACCGGCCGCGAGGCCGTCCAGTGGCTGTACTTCGCCTACCTCGCGGCCGTCAAGGAGCAGAACGGCGCCGCCATGTCGATCGGCCGCATCGACGCCTTCCTCGACATCTACCTCCAGCGGGACATCGAACGCGGCCTGCTCACCGAGACCGAGGCGCAGGAACTCATCGACGACTTCGTCATCAAGCTCCGCATCGTGCGCTTCCTGCGCACCCCCGACTACAACGAGGGCTTCTCCGGCGATCCCACCTGGGTCACCTGGTCCATGGCGGGCCTCGGCGAGGACGGGCGCCCCCTGGTCACCCGCACCACCTTCCGCGCCCTCAACACCCTCTACAACCTCGGCCCCGCCCCCGAACCCAACCTCACCGTCTTCTGGTCCCCGCGCCTGCCCGAGGCGTTCAAGTCGTACGTCGCCCAGGTCGCCATCGACACCAGCGCCCTGCAGTTCGAGTCCGACGACCTGATGCGCCCCAAGTACGGCGACGACACCGCCATCGCCTGCTGCGTCTCCGCGATGGCCATGGGCAAGCAGATGCAGTTCTTCGGTGCCCGCGTGAACGTCGCCAAGGCCCTGCTGTACGCCATCAACGGCGGCCGCGACGAGGTCTCCGGCAAGCCGGTCGTCGAGGGCTTCGAGCCGATCACCGACGAGTACCTCGACTACGACACCGTCCTCGCGCGCTACGACGCCATGCTCGGCTGGCTCGCGAAGACCTACGTCCACGCGCTCAACGTCATCCACTACATGCACGACAAGTACGCCTACGAGCGCCTCGAAATGGCCCTGCACGACCGGAAGATCCTGCGCACCATGGCGTGCGGCATCGCCGGCCTGTCGGTCGCCGCCGACTCTCTGTCCGCGATCCGGCACGCACGCGTGAAGGTCGTCCGGGACGAAACGGGCCTCGCCGTCGACTACGTCGTCGAGGGCGACTACCCGGCGTACGGCAACAACGACGACCGGGCCGACGAACTCGCCCGCTGGATCGTCCACGAGTTCATGGAGAAGGTCCGCCGCCACCCGACGTACCGCGACGCCGTGCACACCCAGTCGGTGCTGACGATCACCTCGAACGTCGTCTACGGCAAGAAGACCGGCCACACCCCCGACGGCCGCCGCGCGGGCGCCCCCTTCGCGCCCGGAGCCAACCCCATGAACGGCCGCGACGAGCACGGGTACATCGCCTCGGCGCTCTCCGTCGCCAAGCTCCCCTACGACGACGCGGAGGACGGCATCTCGCTGACCAACACCATCACCCCGGATGCCCTGGGCCGCGCCCCCGAGGAGCGCGTCGCCAACCTCTCCGGCGTCCTGGACGGCTACATGGCGAGCGGTGGCTTCCACATGAACGTGAACGTGCTCGACAAGGCGACCCTCGAGGACGCGATGGAGCACCCCGAGATGTACCCGCAACTGACCATCCGGGTCTCCGGATACGCGGTCAACTTCATCCGCCTCACGCGCGAGCAGCAACTCGACGTCATCAACCGCACCTTCCACGGATCGTTGTAAGGGAGCAGGGCGATGACCACGCTTCTTCCGCCCGCGCCGACCACGCCGGCGCCGGGCGGCGGCGCCTGCGCCGCGGCGGCCGCCCCCGCTACCCCCGCCGCCGCGGCGACGCGGCGCCCGGCGGTCGGCTCGGTCCACTCGTGGGACCTGTCGACCGGCGTCGACGGCCCCGGCACCCGGTTCGTCACGTTCCTGTCCGGCTGCCCCCTGACCTGCCTGTACTGCCACAACCCCGACACCTGGCGGATGCGCGACGGCAAGCGCACCACCGCCGACGACGTGGTCGCCGAGGCCGCCAAGTACACACGGTTCATCGCGGCGGCCGGCGGCGGTGCCACCGTCAGCGGGGGAGAGCCACTGCTCCAGCCCGTCTTCACGGGCGAGCTGCTGCACCGCTTCAAGCACGAACTCGGCCTGCACACCGCCCTGGACACCTCCGGCTTCCTCGGCGTCCGGGCCACCGACGCCCTGCTGCGCGACTCCGACCTGGTCCTGCTCGACATCAAGTCCTGGGACCGCGCCACCTACCGCAAGGTCACCGGCCGTCCGCTCGACCCCACCCTGGACTTCGCCCGACGCCTGGCCGACCTCGGCAAGGAGGTCCACGTCCGGTTCGTCCTGGTGCCCGGTCTCACCGACGCACCCGACAACATCGCCGGTGTCGCCGCCTTTGCCGCCACGCTCGGCAACGTCAGCCGTGTCGACGTCCTGCCCTTCCACAAGCTGGGCGAGGCCAAGTGGCAGGCGCTGGGCCGGCCCTTCGCCCTGCACGACACCCCCTGCCCCACCCCGGACCAGGTCACCTCGGCCAAGCTCGTCTTCGAGGCCCACGGGCTGTACGCGGTGTGACCCCATGCGGCGAGCGGACCGGCCAGGGCGGGCGCCGCCGGAGCCGTACCCTGGACGCATGAGCACCACCCCCGACCCCGAGCCGCGCGCCCCCAAGCCGTCGCTGATCTTCGACGACCCGCTGGACCAGCAGTCCTCGGACGACACGGACCGCGGCTGGGGCGAGCGCCCCGGTTCGGACAGTGCGGCGGACCTGAAGCGCTTCCTCGACGAGAAGCCGCCCCACCACCTCTGAGCCGTCCGCCGCACGGCCCGCCACAGCAGGCGGGCCGTGGCGGCGGCTACCGCTCGTCGTGGCCCGAGCCGCGCTGCGCGACCAGCGCGTCGCGGATCTCCTTGAGCACCTCCAGCTCGGTGACCTCGATGATCTCGTGTGTCCCCTCCTTGGCCTTCCTGCGGGCCTCCTGGCGCGCCAGGTACTTCGACATCGGCAGCACCATCAGGAAGTACACGACCGCCGCGGTGATCACGAAGCTCAGCGTCGCGCCGAGCACGGTGCCCCACATGATCGGGATACCGCTCTGCACCGTGCCGTCCGCCGCGACCTTGCACGGGTCCTTCAGGCACGAGCTGTAGCTGTCGAGGTTCTTGGTCCCGATCGCCCCGACCAGCGGGTTGATCACGCCCTTCACCACCGAGTTGACGATGTTGGTGAAGGCCGCGCCGATGACCACCGCCACGGCCAGGTCGACGACGTTCCCGCGCATCAGGAAGGCTTTGAAGCCATCCCAGACGTTCGGCTTCTTCTCGCTCACCTAGGGGACTCTCCTCGCACACACAGGTTGTGGAACAAACAGCTCCGCAACCTACGTCAACCTGAGGTGACCCTGTCCAATGGGGGAGCTCGAAAGGGGGACTTGACAGAAATCCGCGCAACAGGCGGATCACACGACTCAACACAGCGTCACCGCCAGCCGTGCCGTCGCGCTCGCACCCGCGAGACGCGCCGCGACGGGCCGCGGCACCGAGAGCACCACCAGCGCCCCGCTCTCGGCGGCGCCCTCCAGCGGCTCCGGCACCTTCTTCACCCGCGCCCCACGCGCGATCACGTGCGCGGCACCGCCCGTGGCCGTCGACTCGGCGGCGATGACGTCGACCCGGTCGCCCGGCCGCAACAGCAGAACCGTGGCCCCGTCCGCGATGCGCACCGGCGCCGTCACCATCTGCACGGCGCGCTGCTCCCGTACCGGCGCGGCCGCCGGGTGACCGCGCGCCCCGTCCGCCTCGTCCGGGCCGACGGCCAGCAGCGCGGCGGCCGTGACGGCTAGGCCCGCCGCGATGGCCCGCCTGCGATGCCGTACGAGCCTGGCCAGTTGATAACGCCCGCCCCGTAACCGCACGGGAGCGAAGTGCGGCACCTCGCACGTGGCGGGGGCATCGGTGCCCGGCGGGCGCGGGACAAGAGGAGAAGGGGAAGGAGCGAAGGACACGGGACCACCACCTGTGACGAGGGACCGGTTTGCAAGGCCACGATGAGGCCTCGCGCCGAATCCCGCCGAGACAGGTGGACGACCGACTGGTTGTGGACAACTCCCTCACCCGAACGGGCAGTTCCGCCCTGCAGGCGCACTGCCCGTGCCCCGTCAGGGCAGTGCGAAGCCCGGATCCATCCCGCCGAGGGCCGTTGTGCACAGGCAGTCCCGCTCCTCGTTCGACGGCAGTGCGGCCACCGCGTCGAACAGCACACCCCGCAGCCGGTCGACGTTGGCCGCGAAGACCCGCAGCACCTCGTCGTGCGAGACACCCTCACCGGTCTCGGCGCCCGCGTCGAGGTCTGTGACCAGCGTCAACGAGGTGTAGCAGAGCTCGAGTTCACGGGCCAGCGCCGCCTCGGGGTGGCCGGTCATGCCCACCACCGACCAGCCCTGCGCCTGGTGCCACAACGATTCGGCACGGGTCGAGAAACGCGGTCCCTCGATCACGACCAGCGTCCCGCCGTCCACGGCTTCCCAGTCCCGCCCGCGCGCCGCCTTCAGCGCCGCCGTCCTTCCGACGGGGCAGTACGGGTCGGCCAGCGACACATGCACCACGTTGGGCACATCGCCGCCGGGCAGCGGGAGCCCGTCGAAGTACGTTCCCACCCGGGACTTCGTACGGTCGACCAGCTGATCCGGTACGAGCAGCGTGCCGGGCCCGTACTCGGGGCGCAGCCCGCCCACGGCGCAGGGCCCGAGGATCTGGCGGGCGCCCACCGACCGCAGCGCCCACAGATTGGCGCGGTAGTTGATCCGGTGCGGCGGAAGATGGTGGCCGCGTCCGTGCCGGGGCAGGAACGCGACGCGTCGGCCCGCCACGTCACCGAGGAAGAGGGAGTCGCTGGGCGGCCCGTAGGGGGTGTCCACCTGGATCTCGGTCACGTCGTCGAGGAACGAGTAGAAGCCCGAGCCGCCGATTACGCCGATCTCTGCGTTCGCCATGACCAGCACAGTAGCTGCCCCCGGCAGGGGGCCGGAGCGGGCTCTGGAAACACCGAGGACCCCGCCGTCGTACGACGACAGGGTCTCGTGTGCGGAGTCCTTAAGCGGCGGAGCTGCTGCTCGAGGAGGTGCCGCTGCTCGACGGCTTCGAGTCCGAGGACGACGGCGTCGAGCCGGCTGAGGACGACGTGCTGGACGTCGACGACTTCGACGACGACGCCGGCGAGCTGCTCGACGAGGAGCCGCGGCTGTCGTTGCGGTAGAAGCCGGAGCCCTTGAAGACAATGCCGACCGCGGAGAACACCTTCTTCAGGCGGCCACCGCAGTTGGGGCACTCGGTCAGGGCGTCGTCGGTGAACTTCTGCACCGCCTCGAGGCCCTCGCCGCACTCGGTGCACTGGTACTGGTAGGTCGGCACTTGTCTTCCTCCTGGCACTCTCACTCAATGAGTGCTAACGACGGTCCATAGTGACGTATTCCTGAGGATCAGTCCACCGTCACCGGCACGCGGTGACCGACGCCACGTGCGACCGTACGGCTCCGGGGGTGCGCCACGAGCCGTGAACGCAGGGTCAGAAGCGTCGCCAGGGCGAGCAGCGTGCCGACCATTGGGACCAGGAATCCTGCACCGTCCCAGAAGCGGTCCTCCAGTTGCCCGGCGACCGTGACGGCACCGGCCTGGCCGAGCGCCACCGCTCCGGTCAGCCACGTGAAGGCCTCGGTCCGGGCACCGGCCGGCACCAGGCTCTCGACCAGCGTGTAGCCGGTGATCAGCGCCGGCGCGATGGACATGCCGACCAGAAGGCCGAGTCCGGCCAGCGCGAGCACGGAGTGCGCGGCCCACAGGCCGGAGGCCGTCAGCGCGAGCGCCGCGAATCCGACCACCAGACGCCGCTGCGGGGCGACCTTCCACGCGATGGCGCCGCACGCGATGCCGGAGAGCATGTTGCCCGCGGCGAAGACGCCGTACAGGACACCGTTCAGACCGGGCTCGCCGATCGACTCGGTGAACGCGGCCAGTGAGACCTGCATGCCGCCGAAGACCGAGCCGATTCCCAGGAACGCCACGATCAACACGCGCACGCCGGGGACGCGCAGCGCGGAGGCGTGCTCCACGCGCGTGTGCCCGTCCACCGCGACCTGGGGCTGCGTGCCCTTCTGCGCGGCGAACAGCAAACCGCCGACCAGGGTGAGCGCGGCCTCCGTCATCAGGCCCGCGGCCGGGTCGACCGCGGTGCACAGGGCGGTGGCCAGGAGCGGGCCGACGACGAAGGTCAGCTCGTCCGTGACGGACTCGAACGCTGCCGCGGTGCTCATGAGGGGAGAGCCCTGGAGCTTCACGCCCCAGCGGGCGCGCACCATGGGGCCGATCTGGGGCACCGAGGCGCCCGTGGGAACGGCGGCGATGAACAGCGCCCACAGGGGCGCGTGGGAGAGCGCGAGCGCCGTGAGGGTCAGACCCGACAGCGCGTGCACCAGCACGCCGGGGATCAGTACGGTGCGCTGGCCGTAGCGGTCGGCGAGACGGCCGCTGTAGGGCGCGAACAGCGCCATGGAGACACCGGTGACAGCAGCGGCGGCGCCCGCGGCGCCGTACGAGCCGGTGGTGTGCTGCACGAGCAGCACGATGGAGATCGTCAGCATCGCGAACGGCTGGCGTGCCGCGAAGCCGGGGAGCAGGAACGTCCAGGCGCCGCGCGTGCGCAGCAGTTGCCCGTATCCGGGGCGGGAGGAAGCCGACGAGTCCTTCGACGGCTCGGTGGTGACCGTGGATGCCACGGCCCGTGCCTTTCTGCCGCCTGGTAGCGCGCCCGTGCGGGGGCGCCGAGAGCTGTCCTCATGCGCGGAACTGCGGTAGATACCGGCGCCCACTGCGAGGGTGTCCCGGCCGCCATACGGTCGCGCCAGCTCTGCGTCAGGCAGAGTTGGTTCGATCAGGGTGCGCCTTCATCGTACAGGGATCAACCGCCTATGATCCTGTGAAAACGAGCACTATGGGCGGCGTTCACCTGCGATTAAAAAGGGTGTGAACTGTGTGAAACACGCCCTTAATGACATGGGGCGCGCTCAAGCGCGTCGCGCACGCTCCGTCCGGGTGCCGCCGCGCATCCCAGCCGCGCGCCCCGCCCCCGTCAGCGCCCCGGCTCCGCGCCGTTCGCGCCCAGCCATCCGGCCAGCTTGCCCCCGTGCCCCACGGCGCGCAGCCGCTTCTCCGCGGCGTCCCGGACCGGGTCCGTGGTGACCACGAGCAGTTCGTCGCCGCGGCGCAGCACCGTCGTGGGCAGCGGAACGAACGATTTTCCATCGCGGACGACAAGGGTGACCGCGGCCCCGGCCGGCAGCCGCAGCTCGTTGACCTCGACGCCGTGCATCTTCGACCCCTCGGGGATCGCGACGGACAGCAGATGCCCGCGCAGCCGCTCCAGTGGCGCCGACTCGATGCCGAGATCGGCGGCCTCGGCGTCCTGGCCCAGGCGCAGCTTGCGGGCCAGCCAGGGGAGCGTCGGCCCCTGGACCAGGGTGTAGACGACGACCAGGACGAAGACGATGTTGAAGATGCGGCGGCTGCCGTCGACGCCGTTCACCATCGGGATGGTCGCCAGGATGATGGGCACGGCGCCGCGCAGCCCGGCCCAGGACATGAGGGTCTGCTCCTGCCACGGCACCCGGAACGGCACCAGGCAGAGCACGACGCTGAGCGGGCGCGCGACCATGGTCAGCACGAGCCCGATGACGAGCGCGGGCCACACGTCGTCGCCGAGTTCGTGCGGGGTGACGAGCAGGCCGAGCAGGACGAACATGCCGATCTGGGCGATCCAGCCGAGCCCGTCGGCGAAACCGCGCGTGGCGGGCCAGTGCGGGAGCTTGGCGTTGCCCATCACCATGGAGGCGAGGTAGACGCCGAGGAAGCCGCTGCCGTGCGCCAGCGCGCCCGCCGCGTACGCCGTCACGGCGATCGCCATGACGGCGATCGGGTAGAGACCGGAGGCGGGCAGGGCCACGTGCCTGAGCCCCCAGGAGCCCAGCCAGCCGACCGCCAGGCCTATGGCCGCGCCGATGGCCAGTTCCAGGGCTATCTCGCCGATCAGCACGTACCAGTGCTCGACGGGGCCCGCGGTGGAGAAGGCGACGACGAGGATGACGACGGGGGCGTCGTTGAAGCCGGACTCGGCCTCCAGCGTGCCGGTCACGCGCGCGGGGAGGGGGATCTTCCGCAGGACCGAGAAGACCGCCGCCGCGTCCGTGGAGGACACGACCGCCCCGATGATGAGCGCCTGCCGCCACTCGAGGCCGATCAGGTAGTGCGCGGCCGTCGCCGTGACCCCGACGCTCACCGCGACCCCGCCCAGTGCCAGCGCGGACGCGGCGGGCAGCGCCGGCTTGATCTCCTTCCACTTCGTGCCCAGGCCACCCTCGGCCAGGATCACGACCAGGGCCGCGTATCCGATGACCTGGGTCAGTTCGGCGTTGTCGAACTTGATGTCGCCGATGCCGTCCTGGCCCATGGCGATGCCGATGCCCAGGTAGACGAGCAGGCTGGGGAGCCCGCTGCGCGAGGAGATCCGGACCGCTGCGACGGCGACGAGCAGGACGAGCGAGCAGACGAGCAGGAGCTGGTTGAGGTCGTGGACGGTCAGCGGCTGTTCCCTTCCCTGGCCCACGGGCATCACGCGCGCGTGGGCTCACGTACATAGGACACGAAGTGGCGGGTCTCCGCACCCAAGTACTTCGTTACCTTACCTAACTCTTGACGATTTCTTGACACTCCTCAAGGCAAGATCGAACGCCCGGCCATTCGGGTTGCCGACTCCGCGTCAAGTGGCGTCGGGCCCTGCGCCTATGGTTGCTCCAGCGCTCATTCAAAAGGACAGCCCGCCCTGCCGCTCGCGTTAGGACAGCAAGGACAGCGATGCCCCCCAACACCACCGCCTCATCGGGTCAGAAGCCCGGCAAGTCCGGCAGGAAAAAGGGGCGCAAAGCCCGTCTGATCGTCCTCGTCCTGGTATTGGCCATCATCGGGGGCATCGCCTACGGGGCGTACTGGTCCATCAGCACCGTCCGTGCCTCGCTGCCGCAGACCAAGGGTTCGATCACGCTCGAGGGCCTGTCGGGACCGGTCGACGTGAAGCGCGACAGCTACGGCATCCCGCAGATCTACGCCTCCACCGACGAGGACCTGTTCATGGCGCAGGGCTACGTCCAGGCGCAGGACCGGTTCTACGAGATGGACGTGCGCCGCCACATGACCTCCGGGCGCCTGTCGGAGATGTTCGGCAAGGGCCAGGTCGACAACGACGAGTTCCTGCGCACCCTGGGCTGGGACCGCGTTGCGAAGAAGGAGTACGACACCAAGCTGTCGGCCTCCACGAAGAAGTACCTCCAGGCGTACGCCAAGGGAGTCAACGCCTACCTCGAGGGCAAGGACGGCAAGGAGATCTCCCTCGAGTACGCCGCCCTGGGCTTCACCAACGACTACAAGCCCGAGCAGTGGACGCCCGTCGACTCGGTCTCCTGGCTGAAGGCGATGGCCTGGGACCTGCGCGGCAACATGCAGGACGAGATCGACCGCGCCCTGATGACCAGCCGTCTCGGCCCCAAGCAGATCGCCGACCTGTACCCGGACTACCCGTACAGCCGCAACAAGGCGATCGTCCAGGAGGGCCAGTACAACGAGCTCACCCAGACGTTCGAGCAGGGCGGCTCCACATCCGCCTCAGGCTCCACGAGCGGCGCGACGGGCACCAGCGGCACCTCCTCGGCCTCCACAGCCCTCCAGGGCCAGCTGGCGGGCCTCCAGGACGTCCTCGACGACGTCCCCACGGCCGTCGGTGTGAACGGCAACGGCATCGGCTCCAACTCCTGGGTCGTCTCGGGCAAGTACACAATCACCGGCAGCCCGCTGCTGGCCAACGACCCGCACCTGTCGGCCTCGCTGCCGTCCGTCTGGTACCAGATGGGCCTGCACTGCCGCACCGTCTCCAGCAAGTGCCAGTACGACGTGAGCGGTTACACCTTCGCGGGCATGCCCGGCGTCGTCATCGGCCACAACGCGAACATCGCCTGGGGCATGACCAACTCCGCTGTGGACGTCACCGACCTCTACCTGGAGAAGCTCAGCGGCAACGGCTACCTGTACGACGGCAAGACGCTGCCGTTCACCACGCGCGAGGAGACCATCAAGGTCGCCGGCGGCAAGTCCAAGAAGATCATCGTCCGCGAGACCAACAACGGCCCTCTGCTCTCCGACCGTGACGACGAGCTCGTCAAGGTCGGCAAGAAGGCCACCGTCGACGCCGCCGCACCCGACCGCGGCGACGGCTACGGCATCGCCCTGCGCTGGACCGCCCTCCAGGCGGGCACCACCATGGACGCCGTCTTCGCCATGGACAAGGCGGCCAACTGGAACGACTTCCGGGCCGCGGCCGCCCTCTTCGATGTTCCGTCGCAGAACCTGGTCTACGCCGACAGCAAGAACATCGGCTACACGCTGCCCGGCAGGATCCCCACGCGCGCGAAGGGCGTCGACGGCTCGATCCCTCAGCCCGGATGGGACTCCAAGTACCGCTGGACCGGCTGGATCAAGCAGGGTGAGCTGCCCTACGAGTACAACCCGTCGCGCGGCTACATCGTCACCGCCAACCAGGCCGTGATCGACCCGGACAAGTACCCCTACACGCTCACCACGGACTGGGGCTACGGCACCCGCAGCCAGCGGATCACCGACCTGATCCAGTCGAAGATCGACGACGGCGGCAAGATCTCGACCGACGACATGCGGCAGATGCAGGTCGACAACAGCAGCGAGATCGCCAAACTGCTCGTGCCTACGCTGCTGAAGATCGACATCGACGACAAGGACGTCCGCGAGGCGCAGAAGCTGCTGGAGGGCTGGGACTACACCCAGGACGCCGACTCCGCGGCCGCCGCCTACTTCAACGCGGTCTGGCGCAACATCCTCAAGCTCGCCTTCGGCAACAAGCTGCCCAAGGAGCTCCGCGTCGAGGGCCAGTGCCTGTGGGTCGAGAAGGCCGACAGCACCGGGCCGGTGGACGAGGAGACCGAGGTCCGCGAATGCGGCCAGCGCGATCCCGACCAGGCGCAGCCGGACGGCGGCGACCGGTGGTTCGAGGTCGTGCGCAACCTCATGGACGACCAGAAGAGCGACTGGTGGAAGACGCCGAAGGGCGTCGGGGACCGCCCCAAGGCCGCCAACCGGGACCAACTGTTCAAGCGCGCCATGATCGACGCCCGCTGGGAGCTGACCGCCAAGCTCGGCAAGGACATCGACACCTGGAGCTGGGGCCGGCTGCACCGCCTGTTCCTGAAGAACCAGACCCTCGGCACCGAAGGCCCCGGCTTCCTGAAGTACATCCTCAACCGCGGCCCCTGGAAGCTCAGCGGCGGCGAGGCCACGGTCAATGCGACCGGCTGGAACGCCGCCGGCGGCTACGGCGTCGTCTGGGTGCCCTCGATGCGGATGGTGGTCAACCTCGGCGACCTCGACAAGTCGAAGTGGATCAACCTCACCGGCGCATCCGGGCACGCCTTCAGCGCCCACTACACCGACCAGACGAGCAAGTGGGTCAAGGGCGAGCTGCTGGACTGGTCCTTCACGAAGGACGCGGTCGACAAGAGCACGAGCGACACCCTGGTGCTCAAGCCGTGAACCGCTGAAGCGCGCTGAACGCGAACAACCGAAGGGCCTCTCCACACGCGTGTGGAGAGGCCCTTCGCGCACGCCGGGGACGACGCACGGGCACGGGGCGCGCATCAACCGCCGCACGCCCCCTTCGCATTCAGTGATCCGCCGCCCGCGCGTCACCACGAAAGCGGCGCACTCCCGACGGCGTCACCACCGCGTCCACCGGCCGGTCGTGCGCCTCCTCCGGTACGCGCTCGACGACTTCGGAGTCGTACAGCAGCACCACCAGCGCGGGATGCGCACCCGCACGCTCCAGGCGCGCGAGCACGCGGTCGTACGACCCTCCGCCGCGCCCCAGCCGCATACCGCGCGCATCGACCGCGAGGCCGGGCAGCAGCACCACGTCGGCGGCGGTCACGGCGTCGGGGCCCAGGCGGTCGCCCACGGGCTCGAAGAGGGCCATCTTCCCGCCGTGCCGGACGCGTGCGAGAGAGCCCTCGCCCGCGTACGCGCCCCAGTCCAGGTCGTTGTCGGGCAGGAGCGCGGGGAGCAGGACGTGCACGCCCCGCGCGCGCAGCGCGTCCAGCAGCGCGAGCGTGCCGGGCTCGCTCCCGACCGAGACGTACGCCGCCACTGTGCGCGCCTGCGCCAGCTCGGGCAGCTCGAGTGCCCGCTCCGCCAGCGCGGTCGCCGTTCCCCGCAGGTCATCGGCCGTCAACCTGCTTCTCACCGAGAGGAACTCTCGCCGCAACATTCGCTTGTCAGGCTCGTCCGGACGTCCGATGTGGCTCACAGGTCGCTCCCGCACCCTTTCAATGGGCTCATATCAGGATTAATTAACCGGAGCCTCAGATTCCCTGCAAAGGCACCGGATAAGGTTGCGGACATGACTCAGTCGCACCCTCGGATCAGCAAGGCTGTCATCCCAGCAGCAGGCCTAGGCACCCGGTTCCTGCCGGCCACCAAGGCCACTCCCAAGGAGATGCTGCCGGTCGTCGACAAGCCGGCGATCCAGTACGTGGTCGAGGAGGCCGTCTCCGCGGGCCTCGACGACGTCCTCATGGTCACGGGCCGCAACAAGCGCCCCCTCGAGGACCACTTCGACCGCAACTACGAGCTGGAATCCGCCCTTCAGAAGAAGGGCGACGCCGGCCGGCTCGCGAAGGTGCAGGAGTCCAGCGACCTCGCGACCATGCACTACGTCCGCCAGGGCGACCCCAAGGGCCTCGGCCACGCCGTGCTCTGCGCGGCCCCGCACGTGGGGCACGAGCCGTTCGCCGTCCTCCTCGGCGACGACCTGATCGACCCGCGCGACCCGCTGCTCAAGCGGATGGTCGAGGTGCAGGAACAACACGGCGGCAGCGTCATCGCCCTCATGGAGGTCGCTCCCGAGCAGATCCACCTCTACGGCTGCGCGGCCGTGGACCCGACCGCCGACAGTGACGTCGTCAAGGTCCACGACCTGGTCGAGAAACCCGCCGCGGCCGACGCCCCGTCCAACTACGCGATCATCGGCCGCTACGTCCTCGACCCGCACATCTTCGACATACTCCGCAAGACCGAGCCCGGACGCGGCGGCGAGATCCAGCTCACCGACGCCCTCCAGCAGCTCGCGGCCGACGAGAAGGTCGGCGGCCCCGTACACGGTGTCGTCTTCAAGGGCCGCCGCTATGACACCGGCGACCGTGGTGACTATCTGCGTGCCATTGTCAGACTCGCGTGCGAACGTGAAGACCTGGGCCCGGATTTCCGGACCTGGCTTCGCAGTTACGTAGCCGAGGAGATGTAGCAACGTTGAGCAACGCCGCGCCCCGCACCACCGGCCAGGACCACCTCTGGTCGGTGGACGAACACCTGGAGGACATCCTCGCGACCGTCCGCCCTCTCGAACCCATCGAGCTGCAACTCCTCGACGCCCAGGGCTGCGTCCTGGTCGAGGACGTCACGGTGCCGGTCTCACTGCCGCCGTTCGACAACAGCTCCATGGACGGGTACGCGGTACGGGTCGCGGATGTCGCGGGCGCGAGCGAGGAGTTCCCCGCCGTCCTGGACGTCGTCGGGGACGTCGCGGCGGGCCAGGCCGACCTGCTCCATGTGGGACCCGGCCAGGCCGCCCGCATCATGACCGGTGCCCCCCTGCCGCCCGGCGCCGAAACCGTCGTACCGGTGGAATGGACCGACGGAGGCCTCGGTGAAGGGCCCGTGACCGGGATGCGCGCCCGCGCGCTGGCCCCCGAGGGCGCCGAAGGGCACGTGCACGTGTACCGGCCCGCCGAGGCACGCGCGCACGTGCGCGCCAAGGGCAGCGACGTCAAAGCCGGCGACCGCGCCCTCGAAGCGGGTACGGTCCTCGGCCCGCCGCAGATCGCCCTGCTCGCCGCGATCGGCCGCGGCACCGTACGCGTGCGCCCGCGCCCGCGCGTGGTCGTCATGTCCACCGGCAGCGAACTCGTCCAGCCCGACGAGAACCTGGGCAGCGGCCAGATCTACGACTCCAACAGCTTCGCCCTCACCGCGGCCGCCCGCGACGCCGGCGCCATCGCCTACCGCGTGGGCGCCGTCGCCGACGACGCCGAGACCCTCCGCGACACCATCGAGGACCAGCTCGTCCGTGCCGACCTCATGGTCACCACGGGCGGCGTGAGCGTGGGGGCGTACGACGTCGTCAAGGAAGCCCTCTCGCACGTCGGGGACGAGGACGAGGCGGGCAGCGGCATCGACTTCCGCAAGCTCGCCATGCAGCCCGGCAAGCCCCAGGGCTTCGGCTCCATCGGCCCCGACCACACCCCCCTGCTCGCGCTGCCCGGCAACCCGGTGTCGTCGTACGTCTCCTTCGAGCTGTTCGTCCGCCCCGCGATCCGCACCCTCATGGGACTGGACGACGTCCACCGGCCGCGCACGCGCGCGAAGCTGACCACGGGCAAGGCGCTGACCTCGCCGAAGGGGCGCAGGCAGTTCCTGCGCGGGACCTACGCCGATGGCGCGGTGACCCCCGTCGGCGGCGCCGGCTCGCACCTGGTCGCGGCCCTCGCGCACGCGGACGCGCTGATCGTCGTCCCGGAGGACGTGGAGAGCGTCGAGCCCGGCACTGAGGTCGAGGTGGTCCTGCTCGGCTGAGTGCTCCTGGTTGGCGGTACCGTGTCGCGCACAGCAGGCCCCTGCGCCGCACCGCGAAGGGCCGAGACCGGGAGCGCCACACAGCATGAGTACGCAGGACCGACTGACGCACATCGACGAGGCGGGCGCCGCCCGCATGGTCGACGTATCCGAGAAGGACGTGACCGCGCGCACCGCCCGCGCCAGCGGCCGCGTCCTCGTCTCGCCCCGCGTGATCGAGCTGCTGCGCGGTGAGGGAGTCCCCAAGGGTGACGCCCTCGCCACCGCGCGGATCGCGGGGATCATGGGCGCCAAACGCACCCCGGACCTGATCCCGCTGTGCCACCCGTTGGCGGTGTCCGGTGTGAAACTGGATCTGTCGGTCGCGGACGACGCCGTGGAGATCCTCGCCACCGTCAAGACGACGGACCGCACGGGCGTCGAGATGGAAGCGCTCACCGCGGTCTCCGTCGCCGCGCTCACCGTGATCGACATGGTCAAGGCGGTCGACAAGGGAGCGGTCATCACGGACGTGCGCGTGGAGGAGAAGACCGGCGGCAAGTCGGGCGACTGGAGCCGGGCGTGAGCGCCGGGGCGCATGACGCCGAGCGCGCGCCGTACCGCGCGCTGGTCGTGACCGCCTCCAACCGTGCCGCCGCCGGCGTCTACGAGGACAAGGGCGGCCCCCTTGTCGCCGAGGGGCTGAAGAGCTTCGGATTCGCTGTCGAGGGACCCCAGGTCGTGCCTGACGGCGATCCCGTGGAAGCGGCCCTGCGCGCCGCCGTGGAGGCCGGTTACGACGCCGTCGTCACCACCGGCGGCACCGGCATCTCACCCACCGACCGCACCCCCGAGGCCACCCGAAAGGTGATCGACCACGAGGTGCCGGGCATCGCCGAGGCCATCCGGGCGTTCGGAAGGGAGAAGGTGCCGACAGCGGCTCTCTCGCGAGGACTGGCCGGGGTCGCGGGACGCACGCTGATCGTCAACCTGCCGGGCTCCACCGGCGGGGTGAAGGACGGACTGGCCGTCCTGGAGCCCCTGCTGACCCACGCCGTCGACCAGATCCGCGGCGGCGACCATGCCAGACCCGGCGCCGGTAACGGGGGTGTGAGCTGAACAGCCCATCCTGGCCCGTCGTGCTCGCGGACGGCGATGTCGTCCTGCGGCCGATAAAGATGCGCGACCAGCGGGCGTGGCGCGAGGTCAACCGGCGCAACCGCGACTGGCTGCGCCCCTGGGAGGCGACCATCCCGCCGCCCACACCCAGCGGGCCGATCGCGCACCGCCCGACCTACCGTCAGATGGTGCGTCACCTGCGCTCCGAGGCGAACGCGGGGCGGATGCTGCCGTTCGTCATCGAGTACCAGGGGCGGCTCGTCGGGCAGTTGACCGTCGCCGGGATCACCTGGGGCTCGATGTGCTCGGGGCACGTCGGCTACTGGGTGGACGAGGCGGTGGCCGGCCGTGGCGTGATGCCGACGGCGGTGGCGCTTGTCGTGGACCACTGTTTCCGGTCCGTCGGCCTGCACCGCATCGAGGTCTGCATTCGTCCCGAGAACGGGCCCAGCCGACGCGTCGTGGAGAAACTCGGATTCCGCGAGGAGGGCCTCAGGCCCCGTTATCTCCACATCGACGGAGCCTGGCGTGACCATCTCGTCTTCGCGCTCACGGCGGAAGAGGCGCCGGAAGGGTTGCTCGCACGCTGGAAGCGGGCACGCTCACAGAAGGCGCCGCACAGCACGCCCCGGAACCCGCAGAACACGCCGGGGAATCCCGCATAGACCCGGGAAATTGAATATATGTTCGAGAATGATCGGTCAGCGACCGCCTCAGGGCATTAAATTCCCGCCCTCGGCGGCCTGCTGATCGCATCGGTCACAAAAAAAGCTCGAAATATCAGCCAGATCGTGCGACACACCGGCCCAATTGGCGGATGGCCTCACGCAAACCCCTCTACCGTGTGAGGCGTGAGCAGCAGCGGCCTCATCTACGCAGTCATTGTCGGGGCCTGGGCCGCCTACTTGGTGCCGATGTGGCTCCGTAGGCAGGACGAGCTGAACGAGGCCCGTCCGACGGAACGCTTCAGCACCGCCATCCGGCTGCTGTCCGGACGGGCGGGGATGGAGCGCCGGTACGCCAAGGACCTGCGGGCGCGCTCCACCGAGGAGGGGGAGCCCAGCGCCGTCGACCCGGATGCCGTCACCGACTCGGTGGACGTCCGGGCCTTCGCCATGCCTCCGACGCGCCCGCAGGCGCGCGCGGAGATCCACGCACGCGCGGAAGCGCCGGCGTCCGGGCGCAGGGAATCGGTGCGTGAACCGGCGCGCGAACGGGCAGCCGAGCCGGCGCCCGCATCCGCGTCCGCACCGGCGCCCGCATCCGGATCCGCGCCCGCGCGCAGACCCGTGCCCACCCCCCGGCGCACCCCCTCGGCCGAGGCCGCCGCGGCGCGCGCCCGGCGCACGAAGGCGCTCGCGCGCCGGAGGCGCACCACAGTGGCGCTCTTCCTCGCCTTCACGCTCGGCGCGATCGTCGCCGCCGTCGGAGGGCTCGCGTTCCTCTGGGCGCCAGGCGTGCCGGCCGTGCTGCTCAGCGCGTACATCGCCTACCTGCGCTCCCAGGAACGCCGCCGCTTCGCCTACCAGATGGACCGCCGGCGGGCGGAGGCGGCGGCGCAGCGCCTGAAGGAGCGTGCGCGGCAACCGCGCCGGCGGCCGTCCGCGGACGCCCCCGCCGACGCCGACGAGCCGGATGAAGGACCAGAACCCGAGCAGCAGGACGCCGGGCTGTCGGCGCTCGCCGCCGACCGGCGTGCGCTCGTCGAGCAGACCGATCACGCCGAGTGGGTCGACCAGCAGCGTGAGCGGCAGCGGCGGCCGGGGCACGGTGACAGCTGGGAGCCGGTGCCGGTGCCTTTGCCGACGTATGTGACCGCACCGGTCGCTCCGCGGGCCACGGCCGACGTGGACCTGGGGGCGCCGGACGCGTGGAGCTCGGCGCGGTCGAGTTCGGTCGCCGGGGACCGGGAGGCGCACGGCGCGGGCGCCGGTGCCGGCGCGGAGGCGTGCGCTGGGCAGGACGGCTCCGGATCGGACGCGGAGCCGGGGGAGTCGCCTCGCGCGGAAGCCGCCGAGGCCGCCGAGGACAGGGGTGATGGGGGCGGGCGCAGTGACGCTCGTCGGGCCGCGTCCGCGCGGCGGGCCCGGGAGCGGGGGCGTACGCCGCTGTTCGACCAGTACGAGGACGGGGAGCGGCCGCGCGCGGCCAACGAGTAACCGGCCGAGGAAGCCCCCACCTGTGGGTTGCCGCCCCTTGGCAGGGCAGGAACGGATTTCCAAGCACCCCGATCGGGGTGCTAAGGTTTCACTCGTTGCAAGGGCCTGTGGCGCAGTCCGGTAGCGCACCTCGTTCGCATCGAGGGGGCCAGGGGTTCAAATCCCCTCAGGTCCACGCAGCATAGAGCCCCTGGCGGTGATCACCGCCAGGGGCTCTTGCCATGTCCGGGCGAGGAAGAGCCGCCGCCACCTAACGTCGGCCGCCGACCGGACCCCGTAGTGCCAGCCCCGCCGGGACCACCGCCGCGACGACGGCGAGGACGGCGCAGGCCGCGGTGATCGCGCCGAGTTCCGGCCACGGGACGTGGATCGGGGACCGTACCGACTGAAGGCCGAGGGCGGTCCACATGCCGGTGAGGTTGAGGGCCGTCACGAGCAGGCCCAGGATCGCGCCCGCCGCGACCACCGTCAGGGACTCCAGGGCCACGAGGCGGAGCACCTGGGTGTGCGTGGCCCCCGCCCGTCGTAGGGCCGTCAGTTCACGGGTGCGGTCGGACGTCGCCATCAGGAGCGTGTTGGCGAGTGAGAGGGCCGTGTAGAGGAGAGCTATGCCCAGGACCAGGAGGTAGCCGAGGCGGGTGGTCGCGTCGGCGGCCGCGAAACCGGTCGCGGGGTGGGCGGCGGCCAGCCACGCGTCGCGGGTGAGCAGCGTCGCGCCGGGGGCCGCCGAGCGCAGCGCCGTCCGCACCGACGTGGCCTCGGCGCCCTCCCGCACCCTCACCTCCACCCGGTCCACCACCGCCCCGCGCGCGTTGGCCGGAGTGACGTACACCCCGTTGTCGCCCGTCCCGACCGGCATCACCGCGGCGATGCGGAGGGATCTGCGGGTGCCGTCGCCGAGCCAGACGGTGACGTGTTCGCCGACCTCGTGCCGTGCCCACTCCTCGTTGACGATGATCGAGTCGTCGGAGAGGTCGGCGAGCCGGCCGACGGTCAGCGGGACGGCTGTCGTCCCGGCGAGCCGCTTCGGATCGGCCGCTCTCGCCTCGGACTTGACCAGGGCCACGCCCTCCTCCAGGACGTACACCTCGCTCTGCGCGGTCGGTGAGACCTCGGCGCCCCGGACCGCGCGCAGCCGGTCCAGTGTCCGCGCGTCCAGGCCCGTCGCCGAGGTCAGCACGTAGTCGGCCCGCGTCCGCTCCCGTGCCTCCGTGGCCCGCGCGTCGTTCAGGGTCGCCGTCGCGCCCAGCAGCGAGCCCGTCAAAGCCACCATGACCAGCACGGGAGCGGCCAGGGCGGCCGTGCGGCGGAGGGACGCCGTGGTGGTGGCGCGGACCAGCATGCCGCGCGGCGTGAGGAGCCGGATCAGGGGGCGGACCACGAGCGGCGACAGGAGGGCCGTCGCCGTGATCAGGAGCAGCGGACGGCTGGTGTACGTCTTGCGGTGCAGCAAGTCGCCCGGGTCCGTCAGGAGCGTCATGGCGAGCGTGACCGCCGCCGTCAGCAACAGGGCCGCCCCGCACAGGAGTCGGGCCCGCGTCAGAGGCTGCTCGTCGGCCGATGCCTCGCGCAGGGCCTGGGTCGGGGCGGTTCGGCCGGCCCGCCAGGAGGCGGCCGTCGCGCCGCACAGCGCCACCGACAGGCCCGTCCAGAACGCCATGTGATACGGCCATACATGGCCGCCGATCGCGAACCAGGCCGGCGCGACACCACCCTCGACCACCCTCTCCGCGAGCCATGGTGCGCCGTACGACCCCAGCACGCAGCCCGCCGCCGACGCGAGGACGCCCACGCACAGGGCTTCCGCCAGCACCGTGCGCCGGATCTGAGCCGGCGTCGCGCCCGCGGTGCGCAACAGGCCGAACTCCCTCCGGCGCCGGTCCACCGCGAACGCGAAGGTGGACGCCACGACGAACACCGACACGAAGCCGGTCACGCCGCCGGCCGTGCCGAACAGGGCGTTCAGCGTCGTCAACGCCTCGGCGTCACGGTCGGGGTCCGCGTCGGCGAGCCGCCGCTCGGCGCCGACCAGGACCCGGGCGCCCGTCCCCGAGGAGGCCACCACCCGTCGTACCGCCTCCGGCGCCGCCTCGACCACGAGTTGCGTGCTCACCGCGGCCAACTCCGCGGCACGCGCGTCCGTGTAGAAGAGGGCGCGTTCGAAGTCGAGGGAGCGTGCAGCGCCAACCGCGCGCCCTGCGTCCACCGGGGGCGCCGCGTCGACCACGCGCCCTGCGCCCACCGTGGGCGCCGCGCCGACCGCGCGCGCCGTACCCGCCGCGCGCGCCATCCCTGCCCCGCGCCCCGTACCCGCCGTGCCCCCCACGTCGGTCACGCGCGCCGTGCCCACCACCCGTACCGTGCCGTGCGCCGTCCGCAGCTGCTCTCCCACAGTCGTTCCTGCACCCGTGGTGGCCACCACCTCGTCCGCCGCGCGCGGTGGGCGGCCCGATGTCAGGTGGTACGGGGCGAAAGCCGCGGTCGACCAGGGGTGGCCGATCAGGTCGTCGCGTACGGCGAAGGTGCGGTCCTGGGTGACCGTGCCGAGCTCGCGCAGCGCGGCCACCGTCTCCGGCGGTATCGGACGTGGGTGCGCCAGGGGTTGGGTGCGGTCGCCGATCCGGGTCGGTACGCGCAGGGTGTCCTCGCCCTGCACCACGACCGGGGCAGCGGCGAAGCGTTCCGGTGCGCGCTCGGGGGCGTCGAGGGAGGAGGCGAGCGTCAGGCCCATGACCGTGAGCAGGGCGACGCCCAGGGAGAGGGCGACGAAGCTGCCGGTGAAGGTGGTCCAGCGGCAGCGCAGGGTGCGCAGGGCGAAGATCAGCACGGTGCCGCCTCCAGCGTGGTCATACGGGTGGCCACGTCGGCCGCCGACGGCCCCGTCAGCTCCCCGTGGACCCGGCCGTCGACCAGGAACACGACGCGGTCGGCGTACGAAGCGGCCACCGGGTCGTGCGTGACCATGACGATCGTGCGGTCCTCGGTGTCGACCAGGTCGCGGAGGAGCGACAGCACTTCGTGGCCCGCGCGCGTGTCCAGGGCGCCGGTGGGTTCGTCGGCGAAGAGCACCTCGGGGCGGGTGATCAAGGCGCGGGCCAGGGCCACGCGTTGCTGCTGGCCGCCGGAGAGCCGGTCGGGGCGGTGCCGGGCACGGTCGCCGAGTCCGACCCGTTGCAGTGCCTCACGCGCGCGTGCCTGCGACACGCGCCGGCGGGCCAGGCGCAGCGGCAGGACGACGTTCTGCTCGGCGGTGAGGGAGGGCAGGAGGTTGTACGACTGGAAGACGAAGCCGAGGCGTTCGCGGCGCAGCAGGGTCAGACGGCGTTCGCTCAGCCCGGTCAGTTCCGTGTCGCCGATGCGCACCGAGCCCGAGGTCGGCCGGTCCAGTCCTGCCGCGCACTGCAACAGCGTCGACTTGCCCGAGCCCGACGGGCCCATGACCGCCGTGAACGTGCCCCCGGGGAAGGCCAGCGAGACGCCGTCCAGCGCTCTCACGCCGTCGTCGCCGTCGCCGTACCGCCTGCTGACGGACGTCAGTGTGATCGTCATCTGCCCTCATCGAGTCGAAGAGACGTCCCAGGGGCAACCCCGAGGGACGTCAGAAGTGGAGAAGAAGAGTGGAGAGGAGTCCGGAGCCGGGTCCAGGTCCGGGAGGGCTCTACGAAACCCCGTCACCGTGCTCCGAAGCAGTGCGGCAGAAGCGAGACTTGGGGTAGGGCCAGGCATACCCCCGGTTCTCCGGCTGGACGGATTCCGCCCGCCCCGGCCCGCCTCCTACCGTGATCTCCATGACGGTGTGGCAGGCGCTCGGCGGGCGCGGATATCTGAGGTCGGCGTGGCCGTGGCGGTCGGTCGCGTTCCTGGCGAGCGGGGCGCTGTTCGGGGCGGTCGTGCTGGTCGGGATCGTCGCCGGGGTGGCCGTGGGGGCGGCGACGGCCGTCGTCCTCGTCGGGCTGCCGTTGCTCGTGCTCACCGCGCTCGCCGGGATTCCGGTGGCCGCCGTGGAGCGGTGGCGGGTGCGGGCGACGAGGGTGGGGGAGGCGCCCGCCGGGGCGCATCGGGTACCTGACGCGCCGGGGCTCGCGCGCTGGCTCGTCGTACGGCTCAAGGAGCCGGAGACCTGGCGGGAGTTGGCGTACGCCGTGCTTCTCGCGCTCGTGCTGTGGCCGCTGGACGCGCTCGTCGTCACCTTCGCCGCCGGGGTGCCGCTGTTCCTGCTCGCGACGCCCCTGCTGGTCGCCGTCGAGGGCGAGGCGAAGGTGGTCAAGCTGTGGACGGTCGACACCTGGCCGGCCGCGACCGGGGCCGCGGTGGCCGGGGGCGTGCTGCTCCTGGTGGGGGCGTACGTGCTGGGGGTGGCCGCAGGGGCGCGCGCTGAGGTGGTGAGAGCGTTGTTGGGGGCGCGTGGGCAGGACAGTGCGCGGGTCGCTGAGCTCGTGCGCTCGCGCGTGCGGCTGGTGGACGCCTTCGAAGCGGAAAGGCGCCGGATCGAGCGCGATCTGCACGACGGCGCACAACAACGGCTCGTCGCCCTCACCATGCGCCTCGGCCTCGCCCGCCTCGACGTCCCGCCCGGCCCGCTCGCCGACCAACTCGCCACCGCGCACGCCGAAGCCGAGAAAGTCCTCGCGGAGCTCCGCGAACTCATCCATGGCATCCACCCCAAGGTCCTCGCCGACTACGGTCTCGAAGCCGCCGTCGCCGATGCGGCCGACCGCAGCGCGATCCCCGTGGACGTCCACCTCGACCTGCCCGGACGGCTGCCCCGACCCGTCGAGTCCGCCGCCTACTTCGTCGTCTGCGAGGCCCTCGCCAACGTGGGCCGGCACAGCGGGGCGAGCCGGGCGGCCGTCAGCGGCGAGCACGACGAGGAGCGGTTGACGCTGGAGATCCGGGACGACGGACGCGGCGGCGCGGACCTCGGCGGCGGCACCGGGCTGACCGGTCTCGCCGACCGGGTGTCAGTGCTCGATGGCAGACTTTTCCTGTCCAGCCCGCCGGGCGGACCGACCCTGCTGCGAGTGGAGATCCCTTGCCGGCCGACCGAGCCCTGCGCATAGTCCTCGCCGAGGACAGCGTGCTGCTGCGCGACGGACTCGTCGGCCTGCTCACCCGGTTCGGGTACGAGGTGGTCGCGGCCGTCGGCGACGCGGACGCCCTCCTCGCGGCCGCCGCCGAGCACACGCCGGACGTGGTCGTGACGGACGTCCGCATGCCGCCCGGCTTCCAGGACGAGGGACTGCACGCGGCGGTGAAGCTGCGCGAGGGGCGGCCCGGGCTGCCGGTGCTGGTCCTCAGCCAGTACGTGCAGCGGGCGTACGCCGCCGAGCTCCTCGACTCCGGGGACGGCACCGGGGTCGGCTATCTGCTCAAGGACCGGGTGGGGCAGGTCGAGGAGTTCGTGGCCGCGCTGCGGGAGGTCGCGGCCGGGGGCACGGTCGTGGACCCCGAGGTCGTACGGCAGTTGCTGCGCCGGCGGCGGGATCCGCTCGCCCGGCTCACCCCGCGCGAGCGGGAGGTGCTGGCGCTGATGGCCGAGGGCAGGTCCAACGGCGCGATAGCCAAGGCGCTGGTGGTGTCCGAGGCGGCCGTCGGCAAGCACATCGGCTCGATCCTCACCAAGCTGGATCTGCCACCGGCCGACGACACGCACCGCAGGGTGCTGGCGGTCCTCGCCTACCTCAGGGCCTGAGGCAGGCGACCCGAACAGCGCGCTGCGGTCACAGCGCCTTCGCGTAGCAGCGGCTCGACTCGTAGTGCCGGTAGTAGCCGAACTTCGCGCAGGGCTCGTAGCCGCTGGAGACGTACAGCGCTATGGCCTCCGGCTGCTTGTCGCCGGTCTCCAGGACCATGCGCACCCGGCCCGCCGCACGCGCGTCCTCCTCCAACGCGGCCAGGATGCGCCGGGCGACACCGCGCCCGCGCGCCTGCTCGACGACGTACATCCGCTTGAGCTCGGCGTCCCCGTCGCTGTACCCCTCGTCGTTGGCGTCCTGGGTGCGCCAGCCGCCGGTCGCGACGGGGCTGTCGAACTCGTCGTAGGCGATGAGGTAGACGCCGTTCGGGGGTGCGAAGTCCGAGGGGCTCAGGGGCGTGGCGTCGCCGCCGTCGCCGTACCGGGCGGCGTACTCGGCCTGGACCTGGTCGTTGAGCTTGACGGCGTCGGGGTGGTCGAAAGCGACAGGGCGGATGTCCATGGGCGAAACCGTATACCAATGTGTAAGAACGTATATTGATACAATCCAGAACAGGACTGAGTCCAGTGTGCGGGTAAGGTGCCCTGGTGCTCACTGTGACCTCTGCGAATGTAAACGGACTCCGCGCCGCCGCGAAGAAGGGCTTCGTGGAGTGGCTCGCCGACACCTCCGCCGATGTGCTCTGCCTGCAGGAGGTGCGCGCCGAGCCGCAGCAGCTGCCCGAGGAGGTCCGCACGCCCGAGGGCTGGCACGTCGTGCACGCGCCCGCCGCCGCCAAGGGGCGCGCCGGCGTCTCGCTCTACACCCGGCGCGAGCCCGACCGCGTCCGGATCGGCTTCGGGTCGAGCGAGTTCGACACCAGCGGGCGGTACGTCGAGGTCGACCTGCCCGGTGTGACGGTCGCCTCCCTCTACCTCCCCTCCGGCGAGGTCGGCACCGAGCGACAGGACGAGAAGGTCCGTTTCATGGGCGAGTTCCTCGCCTACCTCAAGGGCCTGCGCGAGCGCTCCGCCGCCGACGGCCGCGAGGTCGTCGTCTGCGGCGACTGGAACATCGCCCACCAGCCGGCCGACCTGAAGAACTGGCGCGCCAACCAGAAGAACTCCGGCTTCCTGCCGGAGGAGCGGGAGTGGCTGACGCGGGTCTTCGACGCGGCCGAGGGCGGTTACGTCGACGTGGTGCGGGCGCTGCATCCCGATGTCGAGGGGCCGTACTCGTGGTGGTCGTACCGGGGGCGGGCTTTCGACAACGATTCAGGATGGAGGATCGATCTCGCCGTCGCGACTCCCGGCCTTGCGAGGAAGGCTGTCAAGGCGTTCGTGGAGCGGGCCGCCAGTCATGGCGAGCGGTGGTCGGATCACGCCCCCGTGACGGTCGTCTTCGACATGTGACGGGCGAGTGGCCGGGCTACCTGCGCTTGCGCAGTCGCCGGTCCAGCGCCAGTGACAGTTCCGCCTCCACCACGCTCCGCGCGAGCGGGCGCAGGCGGGTGAGGTCGTTCTCCGTGGTGTGGCGCAGGACCAGGTCGGCGAACATCTCCGCGAGTTCGTCGACGTGGTCGCGGACGCGTTTGCCGGCGGCCAGGACCTCGGCGAGGGGGATGCCCTCGGCGACCAGGGCCGAGGAGACGTCGAGGAGGCGGCGGCTGATGTGGACGATCTCGTCGCCGTCGGTGCCGAGGTAGCCCAGGTCCAGTGCGGCGGCGAGGTTCTCCGGGGTGACCTGGCCCTCGAAGCGGGCGGCGAGTTCCTCCGGGGTGAGGCGGACCGGTTCCTCTTCGGAAGGGGGGTCCACGCCCAGCAGGTCCGCCACGTCGCGGCCGTGGTCCAGGGCCTCCGCCAGTTCCGCGATGCCGGTCAGGGTGTGGCCGCGTTCCAGCAGGGCCGCGATCGTGCGCAGGCGGGCCAGGTGGTGGTCGTCGTACCAGGCGATACGGCCCTCGCGGCGGGGTGGCGGGAGCAGTTTGCGTTCGCGGTAGAAGCGCAGGGTGCGCACGGTGATGCCGGCCTGCCTCGCCAGCTCCTCCATGCGGTACTCACGGTGCTCCTGCTTCTCCGTCACGCCCGCAGCCTATGTTGTACCGCCGGTAACTTTCCTTCCCCCGACCCCTACCCATCGGTACGGAGCTGCTCTACCCTCCGATTGCGCCAGTGTTCACTGGCGGAGTCCGAAGAGTGATGCGTGGAGGCTTCGGGATGAGCGAGCACGAGGACGTGCACGAGCATGTGCGGGTGGCGGTGATCGGGTCCGGGTTCGGGGGGCTCGGGGCCGCCGTACGGCTGCGGCGGGAGGGTGTCACCGACTTCGTCGTGCTGGAGCGGGCGAACAGTGTCGGGGGCACCTGGCGGGACAACAGTTATCCCGGGTGCGCGTGCGACGTGCCCTCCCACCTGTACTCCTTCTCCTTCGCGCCCAACCCCGACTGGCCGCGCACCTTCTCCGGGCAGGAGCACATCCGGGCCTACCTGGAGCACGTCGCCGACGTCTTCCACCTGCGGCCGCACCTCCGCTTCGACTCCGAAGTGCTGCGGATGGCCTGGGACGCGGAACGGCTGTGCTGGGACATCGAGATCAGCGGGGGCCGGCGGCTCTCCGCCGATGTCGTCGTCTCCGCCACCGGGCCGCTGTCCGACCCCAAGATCCCCGACATCCCGGGGCTCGACTCCTTCCCCGGCAAGGTCTTCCACTCCGCCCGCTGGGACCACGACCACGACCTGCGCGGCAAGCGCGTCGCCGTGGTGGGCACCGGGGCCTCCGCGATCCAGATCGTGCCCGCCATCCAGCCGCAGGTCGGCCGGCTCACCCTCTTCCAGCGCACCCCGCCCTGGGTGATGCCCCGCGTCGACCGGGCCATCACCGGCGCCGAGCGGGCCCTGCACCGGGCGCTGCCGTTCACCGGGCAGGCCCGGCGCGGACTGCTGTGGGGCATCCGGGAGTTGCAGGTCTCGGCGTTCACCAAGCATCCCGACCAGCTCGGGTTCGTCGAGCAGCTGGCCAAGCGGAACATGGGTCGGGCGATCAAGGACCCGGCCCTGCGCGCCAAGCTCACCCCCGACTACCGCATCGGCTGCAAGCGCATCCTGCTGAGCAGCGAGTACTACCCGGCGCTCGCCCGGCCCAACGTCGACGTCGTCGCCGGCGGATTGCAGGCCGTGCGCGGCTCCACCCTCGTCGCCGCCGACGGCACCGAGGCCGAGGCCGACGTCATCGTCTTCGGTACGGGCTTCCACGTCACCGACATGCCCATCGCCGAGCGGGTCGTGGGCGCGGAGGGCAGGACCCTCGCCGAGGTGTGGAAGGGCGGCATGGAGGCCCTGCGCGGTGCCTCCGCCGCCGGGTTCCCGAACTGGATGACCATCATCGGGCCCAACACCGGCCTCGGGAACTCCTCGATGATCCTGATGATCGAGTCCCAGCTGAACTACCTGGCCGACTTCGTACGGCAGTTGGACGTCCTCGGCGGACGCGCCGCCCTCGACGCCCGGCCGAGCGCGGTCGGCGCCTGGAACCGGCGGGTGCAGGAGCGGATGAAGCGCACGGTGTGGAACACCGGCGGCTGCACCAGCTGGTACCTCGACGCCAACGGCCGCAACACCACCATCTGGCCGGGGACGACGAGCGAGTTCCGGCGGGCGACACGGCGCGTGGACATCACCGAGTACGAGGTGCTGCGGACGAAGAAGAAGGCCGAGGTCGCCTCGTGAGCCGTCTGACCTCCGTCGCGTCCGGGCCCTACGCCCCGCCCGCCCCCACCCGTGAACTGACCGCCGTCTCCGCCGACGGGGCCCGCCTGCACGTCGAGGTCCACGGGCCCGAGGGTGCCCCCGTAGTCGTCCTCGCCCACGGCTGGACCTGCTCGACCGCCTTCTGGGCGGCGCAGATACGGGACCTCACCGTCGACCACCGGGTCATCGCCTACGACCAGCGCGGCCACGGACGCAGTCCCGCGAGCCCGGCGTGCAGCGCGGACGCGCTCGCCGACGACCTGGAAGCCGTACTGGAGGCGACCCTGGCGCCGGGGGAGAAGGCCGTGATCGCCGGGCACTCCATGGGCGGGATGACCGTGATGGCGGCCGCCGGCAGGAAGAACTTCCGGGAGCACGCCGCCGCGGTCCTGCTGTGCAGCACCGGGTCCTCGCGACTGGTCGCCGAGTCGACCGTCGTACCCCTGCGGGCGGGGCGCCTGCGGACCTGGCTGACCAAGCACATCCTCGGGTCACGGGCGCCGCTCGGGCCGGTCACTCCGCTCGCCCGGCGGATCCTCAAGTACGGGACGATGGGGCCGGGTTCGGCTCCGCACATGGTGGAGGCGTGTGCGCGCATCGTGCACGCGTGCCCGCGCAAGGTGCGGTACTCCTGGTCGCAGGTGCTCGATCTGCTCGACCTCGACCACGGCGTGCGCTCCCTCGACGTGCCGACGGCCGTCGTCGTCGGGACCGCCGACCGGTTGACACCGCCGGTGCACGCGCGTGAGCTGGTGGCGGCGCTGCCGCAGTGTGTGGGGCTCACCGAACTGCCGGGACTCGGGCACATGACGCCCGTGGAGGCTCCCGAGCTGGTCACCGGGAAGATCCGGGACCTCGTGACGACGTACGCGACGCTCAAGGAGGGCGCATGAGCAAGGTCGGTCTCGAAGGACAGGTCGCCGTCGTCACGGGCGCCGCGCGCGGTGTCGGCGAGCTGCTCGCGCGGAAGCTGTCGGCGCGGGGGGTGAAGGTGGCGCTGGTCGGCCTGGAGCCGGACGCGCTCAAGCAGGTCTCCGAACGCCTGCACAGCGAGAGCGACCACTGGTACGCCGACGTCACCGACCACGAGGCGATGGCGCGGGTCGCGCGGGAGGTCAAGGAGCGGTTCGGGAAGGTCGACATCGTCGTCGCCAACGCCGGTGTGGCGAACGGCGGTCCGTTCGTGGACTCCGATCCGGAGGCGTGGCGGCGGGTCATCGAGGTCAACCTGATCGGGTCGGCGGTCACCGCCAGGGCCTTCCTGCCGGTGCTGATGGAGAGCCGGGGGTACCTGCTCCAGATCGCCTCGCTCGCGGCCATCACGCCGGCACCGATGATGACCGCGTACTGCGCGTCCAAGTCCGGTGTGGAGGCGTACGCGCACAGTCTGCGGGCCGAGGTCGGGTACAAGGGCGTGCGGGTCGGCGTCGGCTATCTGTCCTGGACCGACACGGACATGGTCCGCGGCGCCGACCAGGACGAGGTCATGCGGGAGCTGCGGCAGCGGCTGCCGTGGCCGGCCAACAAGACGTATCCGCTGGGCCCGGCGGTGGACCGGATCGTCGCCGGGATCGAGCGCCGGTCGAGCCATGTGTACGGGCAGTGGTGGCTGCGTGGGATGCAGGGCGTGCGCGGGTATCTGCCGGGTCTCATCGGGACGGTCGGGGTACGGGAGATACGGCGGTTCGGGGGCCGGCTGGAGGGGATGCGGTCAGGGCTCGTCGGTGCAGGTGGGGCGGCCGACGAGGAGGCGCGCGCTACGCGCCGTAACTGATCGAAATGCGCACTGTGTCCGGGCGTGTGAATCTGGTCGAGGCCCCGGCTCGGGGCTCTTCCCCCACCCACTTCGGGAGTGAACCCACATGGGTATGAAGGACCAGTTCCAGGACAAGTCGGAGCAGTGGCAGGAGCAGGCCAAGCAGAAGGCTGCGCAGGCCAAGCAGGAGGGGCGCGAGCGGGGCCCGCAGCGTGGTCAGCAGCGCGACGAGGAGACGGAGCGGCTCCTTTCTGAGGAGCAGGACCGGTTCGACCAGGACTACGACGCTTAGTCGTTGAGTGGTTGGTGAGAGGCGCCCTGGGTTTTCTCAGGGCGCCTCGGGCTTGTGTTTCGGGTGCGGGCCGGTGGGGGCTTGTCGCGCGGTTCCCCGCGCCCCTAACGGCATCAGCGCGTCCCCTCCTTCACGTTCTCGGCGGCAGTTTTGGCCTTGATCGGTCCGGTACGTCGCTGTAATCCGGCGGCGTCGCCGGGGGGTTGGTGGTCAGCAGGTCCACCGCCAGCTGTACCGCGTCGTCCAACTGGGCGTGGCGGCCCTCCGCCCAGTCCAGGGGGGTGCGCAGGATCTCCAGGTCCGGGGTGACGCCCCGGTTCTCCACGCTCCAGCCGTACGCGTCGAACCAGCCCGCGTTCATCGGCACCGTGATGACCGTGCCGTCGCCGAGCTGGTGGCGGCCGGTCATGCCGACGACTCCGCCCCAGGTGCGCTGGCCGACCACCGGGCCCAGCTTCAGCAGCTTGAACGCGGCGGTGATCATGTCGCCGTCGGAGGACGTCGCCTCGTCCGCGAGGGCGACCACCGGGCCGCGCGGGGCATTTGAGGCGTAGGACACCGGCTGGGCGTTTCTCGTCAGGTCCCAGCCGAGGATCTTGCGGGTCAGCTTCTCGACGACGAGTTCGCTGATGTGGCCGCCCGCGTTGCCGCGTACGTCGACGATCAGCGCCGGCCTCGACACCTCCATGCGCAGGTCCCGGTTGAACTGGGCCCAGCCTGAGCCGCCCATGTCGGGGATGTGCAGATAGCCGCAGCGGCCGCCGCTCAACTCCCGTACGACCTCACGGCGTTTGGCCACCCAGTCCTGGTAGCGCAGCGGGCGTTCGTCGAGCAGGGGGACGACCGCCACCCGGCGCGCCCGGCCCTCGCCCTCCGCCGGGGTGAACGTCAGCTCCACGGTCGTACCGCCCGCCCCGGCGAGCAGCGGGTACGGGCCGGTCACCGGGTCGACGGGGCGGCCGTCGACGTGGGTGAGGACCGCGTCCTCGCGGATGCCGGTGCCGGCCAGCGGGGAGCGGGCCTTGGAGTCGGAGGAGTCGCCGGGGAGGATGCGCTTGACCGTCCAACCGGCGTCCCGGCGGACGAAGTTGGCGCCCAGGAGGCCCTGGCGGCGCTGGTAGTGGGGCGGGCCCTCGTTGCGGCGGGCGGCGGTGACGTAGGCGTGGGAGGTGCCCAGTTCGCCGAGGACCTCGCGGAGCAGGTCCGCGAACTCGTCGGGCGTGGCCACCCGTTCGACCAGCGGGCGGTACTGGTCGAGGACCGCGTCCCAGTCGATGCCGCACATCCCCGGCTCCCAGAAGTAGGCGCGGATCAGCCGGCCCGCCTCCTCGTACGCCTGACGCCACTCGGCCCCGGGGTCGACCTCGTGCAGGATGCGGCGGGCGTCGATCCACACGGTGGAGTCGCTGTCGCCGGACTCGGTGGCGGGCACCGCGCGCAGGTCGCCCTCGTCGACGATCACCAGCCGTGAGCCGTCGCCGCTGACCGCGAACCAGTCGAGGTCGTCGACGAGTTCGGACTTCTTCGCCTTGCTGATGTTGAAGTACTCCAGGGTCGGGCGGCCGCTGGTGTCGTCCGGGTTGGCGAAGGTCTCGCCGAGGGCGCCCGAGATCGGCCAGCGCAGCCAGACGAGCCCGCCGCCCGCCACCGGGTACAGCGCCGAGTACTTGGAGGCGCCGACGGGGAAGGGGGTGACACGGCTCTCCAGGCCCTCCACCTCCACCGTGACCGTGCTGCCGTCGCCCGGGTCGTCCTCCGCCGGGTCGAGGCCGCCCGCCGCCGGGCGCCCTTCGGGGTTCAGCGCGAAGGGGGAGGGAGTGGCGGAGGACAGCGGGACCAGGTACGGGCGGCAGCCCAGCGGGAAGGAGAGGTCGCCGGTGTGGACGTCGTACACCGGGTCGAAGCCGCGCCAGGAGAGGAAGGCGAGGTAGCGGCCGTCCCGGGTGAAGACCGGGTTCTCGTCCTCGAAGCGGCCGTTGGTGACGTCGACGATCAGCCGGTCCTTCATGCGGGCCATCTTGATCTGGCGCAGGGAGCGGCCGATGCCGGGGTGCGACCAGGTCAGCCAGGAGCCGTCCGGGGCGAAGGACAGGTCGCGGACCGGGCCGTTGATGGAGCGGATCAGCTCGGTGACCTCGCCGTTGGAGTCCTCCGTCGCGTCGATGAGGAGCAGCCGGCCGTCGTGGGAGGCGATGGCGAGGCGTTCGCCCCGGGGGTCGGAGACCAGTTCCAGGACGCGGCCCAGTTCGCCGGAGGCGAGCCGGCGGGGCTCGCGGTCGCCGGTGGCGCGCGGGAGGTGGGCGATCTCGATCGCGTCCTCGCCCTCCGCGTCGGTGACGTAGGCGACCTGGCCGACCGAGCCGAGCATCTCCGGGAGCCGGACCCGTACGCCCGGGGTGTCGGTGATCGTCCGGGCGGGGCCGTCGCGGTGGGTCAGCCAGTACAGGCTGCCGCGGACGACGACGGCGCTCGCGCGGCCCGTCTCGTCGACCGAGACGCCGTCCACGTGCTGGGCGGCCGGCACCTGGTACGGACGGCGCCCCGCGCGCGGGCCGCTCAGCCGGACGTCGAGCCTGCGAGGCGTCCCGGCCGGGGACAGGTCGTCGACGATCCACAGGTCGCCCGCGCACTGGTACACCACCCGGGTGCCGTCGCTCGCCGCGTGCCGGGCGTAGAAGGCGTCGTGGTCGGTGTGGCGGCGCAGGTCGGAGCCGTCGTGGGCGCACGAGTAGAGGTTGCCGACGCCCTCGTGGTCGGAGAGGAAGGCGATCCGGCCGCCGACGAACAGGGGGGAGTGGAGATGGCCGTCGAGGTCCTCCAGGAGGCGGTGGCCGTGCAGCCACAGACGGCCCGTGGCGCCGCCCCGGTAGCGCTTCCAGGCGGCCGGTTCGTGCGGTGGGGTGCCGGTGAGCAGCAGGGTCCTGCGGTCGCCGTCGAGGTCGGCGACCTGGATGTCGGAGACCGGGCCCCAGGGGAGCTTGCGGCCGGGGTCGCCGTCGGTGCGGACCTTGTAGGCCCAGGTGAAGTAGGAGAAGGGCTCGCCGTGGGAGGCGACGGCCAGGATCTGGCCCTCCGGCGTCCAGCCGCAGACCTGTGTGTCCGGCGAGCCCCAGTAGGTGAGCTGCCGGCCCGGACCGCCCGCCCCGTCCACCAGATGGATCTCGGGGACCAGGCTGCGCCAGCTCGTGTACGCGATGTGGCGGCCGTCGGGGGAGAAGCGCGGGTGGCCCACCTTGGTGCGGTCGACGGTGAGCCGCCAGGCGCGGTCCGTTCCGTCCAGGGGGGCCAGCCACAGGTCGTCCTCGGCCACGAAGCACAACAGGTCACCGCTCAGATGCGGCAGGCGCAGATAGCTCACCTCTTCATGCTTTTCCGGGGGATGAGCCGGAGCAACTTGTGAAAAACCGGACCCGGGTGACCCAGGACACGAACGAAACCGTTTCGTTTCGCTAGTGGGTGCGCTACATTCGTCTTGTACTCACGTACGAAACCGTGTCGTTCGGCGCGGGGCCGCCGGAGTGGGAAAGGGTGAGAAGCATGACTGAGGTCGCGACGGCGCGTCGCAGTCGGATCACGCCCGAGCGCGAGGCCGAGTTGTACGAGGCCGTGCTCGAACTGCTCCGCGAGGTCGGCTACGACGCCCTCACCATGGACGCCGTGGCCGCCCGGACCCGCTCCAGCAAGGCCACGCTCTACCGCCAGTGGGGCGGCAAGGCCGAGCTCGTCGCGAAGGCCGTCCGGCACACCAAGCACAGCGGAGGTGCCGGCCCCTCCGAGATCGACACCGGCTCGCTCAAGGGCGACCTGCACGCCCTCACGCTGCGCTCGGACGACTGCACGATGGAGCAGAACGCCGCGCTCATGCGGGGTCTGGCCATGGCGATCCACGGCAATCCGGACCTCCTGAAGGCGTTCAAGGAGTACCTCATCGGGCCGGAGATGGCGGAGTTCCGCATCGTCGTGCAACGCGCGATCGACCGCGGCGAGGTCCGCGCGGACAACCCCGCGATCGACTACATGATGCACATGATGATCGGCGGGTTCGCCGCCCGCTCGATGATCGACGAGCAGCCGCCCACCCAGGCGTTCCTGCTGTCGTACATCGACGCCGTGGTCCTCCCCGCCCTCGGCAACCAGAACGTCTGACGTTCTTCCCCCGCACCACCCTCACCTGACGTACCCGCTCATGTCGTCGGGACGATCACCCCTGCCACCCACCGGGCTGATCACCCCTGTCCCTGAACACCCCACGACCTGACCGGGAGTACGCCCACGTGGCCACTTTCCTGTACAAACTCGGCCGGCTCGCCTTCCGGCGACGGCATTTCGTCGCCCTCATCTGGGTCGCCCTGCTGACGCTCGCGGGCGTCGGCGCGGCCAGCGCCCCCGCCGCGGGCTCCTCCTCCTTCTCGATCCCCGGCACCGAGGCCCAGAAGGCCTTCGACCTGCTGGAACAGCGCTTCCCCGGAGGCAGCGCCGACGGCGCGACCGGACGCCTGGTCTTCAAGGCGCCCGACGGCGAGAAGATGACCGACGCCGCCAACAAGGCCACCGTCGCCAAGACCGTGACCGCGCTGGGCGACGGCTCCGAGGTCGTCTCCGTCACCGACCCCTACAAGACCCACGCCGTCAGCAAGGACGGCACGGTCGCCTACATCTCGGTGACGTACGACGCGCCCGCCATGGAGCTCAAGGACTCCACCCGGGACGCCCTGGAGGCGGCCGGGGACCAGGCCCGCGACTCCGGGCTGACGGTCGAGGTCGGCGGTGACGCGTTGCAGGCCGGGGCCGAGGCGGGAGCCGCCGGTGAGGTCGTCGGCCTCGTGATCGCCGCGTTCGTCCTGGTCATCACCCTGGGCTCGGTGGTCGCGGCCGGGCTGCCGCTGCTGACGGCCCTCATCGGCGTCGGCATCGGCGTCTCCACCATCACCGCCCTCGCCAAGACGCTCGACCTCGGCGACACCACCTCCACGCTCGCGCTGATGATCGGCCTCGCGGTCGGCATCGACTACGCCCTCTTCATCGTCTCCCGCTACCGCGGCGAGCTGGCCGAGGGCCGCGACCGCGAGGAGGCGGCCGGCCGGGCCACCGGTACGGCGGGCTCGGCGGTGGTCTTCGCCGGCCTCACGGTCGTCATCGCGCTGGCCGGACTGTCGGTGGTCGGTGTGCCGATGCTGAGCAAGATGGGCCTCGCGGCGGCCGGCACCGTCGTGATCGCCGTCCTCATCGCGCTGACCATGATCCCGGCGCTGCTCGGGTACGCGGGCAACAAGATCCGCCCGGCGGGCGAGAAGCGCAAGAAGTCTTCGGAGAAGACCCCCGGGAAGCCGAACCTCGGCACCCGCTGGGCGAGCTTCGTCATCCGCCGTCCGGCCGTCGTGCTGCTGCTCGGCGTCGTCGGCCTGGGCGCGATCGCGCTGCCCGCCACCTCCCTGGAACTGGGCCTGCCCGACGACGGCTCGCAGCCGACGTCCACCACCCAGCGCCGCGCCTACGACCTGCTCTCCGAGGGCTTCGGCCCCGGCTTCAACGGCCCCTTGATGGTCGTCGGCGACGCCAAGGACAGCGCCGACCCGAAGGCCGCCGCCACCGAGGTCGCGGACCGGATCAAAGGCCTGGACGACGTCGTGACGGTGACGCCCGCGGCGTTCAACAAGGCCGGCGACACCTTCACCATCACCGTGATCCCGGACTCCAAGCCCTCCTCCACCCAGACCGAGGACCTGGTCCACGCCATCCGGGACGCCGGGGCGGACGTCAAGGCCGGCACCGGCACCGACGTCCTGGTCACCGGCACCACGGCCATGAACATCGACTTCTCGCAGAAGCTCACCGACGCGCTGATCCCGTACCTGGCGCTGGTGGTCGGCCTGGCCTTCCTGCTGCTGATCGTGGTCTTCCGCTCGATCCTGGTCCCGCTGAAGGCGGCCCTCGGCTTCCTGCTCTCCGTCCTCGCCGCGCTCGGCGCCGTCGTCGCGGTCTTCCAGTGGGGCTGGCTGGGCGGCCTGATCGGCGTCGAGGAGACCGGCCCGATCATGTCGATGATGCCGATCTTCATGGTCGGCGTGGTCTTCGGCCTCGCGATGGACTACGAGGTGTTCCTCGTGACCCGGATGCGGGAGGCGTACGTCCACGGCGAGTCCCCGAGCCAGGCCGTGGTGACCGGGTTCAAGCACAGCGCCCGGGTCGTGGTCGCCGCCGCGGTGATCATGATGGCCGTCTTCGGCGGCTTCATCAGCTCCAGCGAGTCGATGATCAAGATGATCGGCTTCGGCCTCGCGATCGCGGTCTTCTTCGACGCGTTCGTCGTCCGCATGGCGATCGTCCCGGCGGTGCTCGCCCTGCTCGGCAAGAAGGCCTGGTGGCTGCCGAAGTGGCTGGACCGCGCCCTGCCGAACGTGGACGTCGAGGGCGAGGGGCTGCGCAGGCTGGACGACGGCAAGAAGGACGACGAGGACCGGGAGCTCGTAGGGGTCTGACCTCGCGATCCCGAACAGCCTGGACCGGGGCCGTGGTGCAGTCCGCTGCACCACGGCCCCGGCAGTCGTTGGCGAGGGCGGTGGCCGGGGTCCGGGCGGAGGCCGGGGCCGGGGCCGGTGCCGTTGTCAGTGGCCGGGGCTACCGTGGCGGGCATGACCACACTTGCCGCACGACCCCGCACGGCCCTGCTCGTGATCGACGTCCAGAAGGGCGTCGTGGCCGAGGCCCACCAGCGCGACGCCGTCGTCGCCAACATCGCCGCGCTCGTCGACCGGGCCCGCGAGGAGGGCGTCCCGGTGGTCTGGGTCCAGCACTCCGACGACGACCTGGTGAAGGGCAGCGACGCCTGGGAGTACGCGCCGGAGCTGATACGCCGGGACACCGAGGCGCTCATCCACAAGAACTTCGGCGACTCCTTCGAGGAGACCGAGCTGGAGGACGTCCTCGCGGCGGCCGAGGCGGGCCATCTCGTGGTGACCGGGGCGTCGACCGACGCCTGCATCCGCTCCACCATCCACGGCGCGTTCGTCCGCGGCTACGACGTCACCCTCGTCGGCGACGCCCACACCACGGACGACAACAGCAAGTGGGGCGCCCCGCCGCCGGACCAGGTCATCGCCCACACCAACCTGTACTGGCAGTACCACTCGGCGCCGGGGCGGACGGCGGCGGTGGCGGAGACGAAGGACGTCACCTTCACGTGACGTTTCAGTGCCCGGCTTAACCGGTCGCCTGCGCCCTACACGCACCGCTAGCGTGCGGTGCATGACGACCACCGACAGCCCAGCGGGCACCGCGGATTCCGGCGCCCACCCCCTGTTCGCCGAGGCCCTGCGCGCGAAGGGGCTCGACGACCTCCACCGCCAGGTCCGCCGCTTCCCCGAGGCCACCCGGACCGCCGCCGAGGCCGCCGCGGCGATCGGCTGCGAGCTCAGCCAGATCTGCAAGTCGCTGATCTTCGCGGCCGACGGGGTGCCGGTGCTGGTGCTGATGGACGGGGCCTCCCGGGTCGACGTCGAGCTGGTGCGCAAGGAGCTCGGCGTCGAGAAGGTGACGCGGGCCAAGGCGGACGTCGTACGGGAGACCACCGGGTACGCCATCGGAGGCGTGCCGCCCTTCGGGCACCGTACGACGACGCGGGTGCTGGCCGACCGGTCGCTGCTGGAGCACGACCTCGTGTGGGCCGCCGCCGGCAATCCGCACGCCGTGTTCCCCATCGCGCCCGAGGACCTCGTCGCGCACGCCGGCGCCACCCTCGTGGACGTGCGCGAGCACACCCCGTGACGCCGGTCGTCACCGCGGCGGTGCTGTGCGCCGCGGTCACGCACGCCAGCTGGAACGCCATCGCGCACAAGATCACCGACAAGCTCGTCGGGTTCACGCTCATCGCGGGCGGCGGGACGCTGATCGGGCTGGTCATGGTGCCGTTCGTGGCGATACCGGCGGCGGGGGCGTGGCCGTATCTCCTCGCCTCCGCCGTGATCCACGTCGTGTACTACATGCTGCTGATGAAGTCCTTCCGGCTGGGGGACTTCGGGCAGGCGTACCCGATCGCCCGGGGCAGCGCGCCCCTCGTCGTCACCGTCCTCGCCGCCGTCTTCGCCCACGAGGTGCCGGACGGGTGGGCCGCCGCCGGGATCGGCGTGTCCTGCGCCGGACTCACCGGCGTCGCGCTGTGGGGGCTGCGGGGGCGCCGGCCCGACTGGGCGGCGATCGGGGCCGCGCTGGCGACGGGGCTGTCCATCGCCGCGTACACCGTCGTCGACGGGCTCGGGGTGCGGGCCTCCGGGTCGTCGCTCGGGTGCATCGCCTGGCTGATGGCCATCGAGGGCGTGTGCGTACCGGCGTACGCGCTCTACCGCTGGCGCGGGCAACTGCTCGCGGAACTGCGGCCGTTCGCGGCGGTCGGCTTGCTCGGTGCCGCGCTGTCCGTCGCCGCGTACGGGCTCGTGCTGTGGGCGCAGACCAAGGCCGAGCTGGCGCCGATCGCGGCGCTGCGGGAGTCGTCGATCATCGTCGGCGCGGCCATCGGGGCGGTGTTCTTCAAGGAGCGGTTCGGGGCGCCGCGGATCGTGGCGGCCGGGTTGCTGGTGACCGGGATCGGGCTCATGCTGCACGCCGGGTGACCGGCCGCTCACTGGCTAGTCTGAGCCCCCATGAGCGGCGTCTTCATCAACTACCGCAGGGGCGGGCACTCCGGTGTCGTCGACGATCTCGACGCGGCGCTCGCGCGGCACTTCGGCAGGGCTCAGGTGTTCCTGGACCGGCCGTCCCTGCTGCCGGGGCAGCGGTTCGCGGACGCGCTGGCGGAGCGGGTCGCCGACTGCGACGCGCTGATCGCGGTGCTCCACCCCGGGTGGGCGGACGAACGGCACCCGTCCGGGGCGCGGCGGCTGGACGGTCCCGAGGACTGGGTGCGGCGTGAGATCGAATGGGCGCTGGCGGGCGGGAAGTTCGTGCTGCCGGTGCTGCTCGACGGCGCCGAGATGCCCACTGCCGCCGAGCTGCCGGTGACGCTCCAGGCGCTCGCCGGCCTCAACGCGCCCCGGCTGCGCGTGGCGCACCGGGACGCCGACCTCGCCGTGGTGGTCGCCGCGCTGGAAGGCGTCGTCCGCCCGGACTGGCGGCCCGTCGACCCTCCCGAGGAGCGCCCGGCACGGCTGGGCGGCCGCTGGCTCGCGGCGCTGACCGGAGCGGTGGCCGCCGCCGTGCTCGTCGGTGTGCCCCTGCTGCCCCAGGACGACGACTGGGTCGGCACCGACGTCCTGCCGTACACCCTGACCGCCGCCCTGATGTGCAGCCTCCTGCTCTGCGCCCCGCTGATCGCGGTCGCCGCCGTGCGGATCGTACGGCGGTCCGTCGACGACCTGGAGCGCGAGCTGCACACCGTCCGGCACCGCACCTACATCCGCAGGACCTGGCCCATCGGCGTCGGCCTCGTCCTGGTCGGGGTGTACGGCGCGCTCCGCGGCGACCTGGGCATGGTGCAGGCCCTGGTCCTGCTGCTGGTGCTGGGCGTCGCGGTCGCCCGGGCGGCGGCCGCCGACATCCGGCTGCGCCGACGCGACGACGAGCTGTGGGCCCGCTGGCCGCACCGGCTGCCCGCCCGCGTGAACCGGGCCGAACTGCGCCGCGCCGTCGCCCGGCTCCATCTGCGCCTCGACCGGATGACCGCCCCCCTCTCGCGCGAGCAGCGGGAGAAGGCCGACTGGGAGCTGGACGACATCGCCGGGGCGGTGCGGCGGGTGGCGCGGGAGGCGGGGCGGACGCGGGGGCTCTGGCTGCGGCGGGACCATCCGTGGCTGTGCGCTCTCTACACGGTGTGGCTGGCGCTGATCGCCGCGCTGACCGTCGCGTCGGGGCGGGCCTTCGCCGACGCCGGGGAGGGGACGGTCCGGCGGTACGTGACGCTGGCGGTGGTCGTCCTGATCGGGGTGCTGCTCGCGCTCGGCACGCTGGAGATCGCGTACCGCTATCAGCGGCGGCAACGGCGGGAGCTGGTGCGGCAGCTCGGCGGGTACCGGGAGGCACTGGCCGCGCGGGTGGCCGGGATGAGCCTGCCCGCACGCGTCAAGGCGACGGCGCCGGCACCGCGGCCGGAGCAGTACGCGGAACCGGAGCAGTACGCGGAACCCGAGTAGTACGCGGAACCCGAGTAGGCCTGGCGATCGACGGCCGGACCGACTGGTCGCGGCCGCCCCTGCGGAGCACTCTGGAAGGAGTTCTTCCGGAGGTGATCGACATGATGCGCACCACTGTGGGATGGCACGTCGAGATGGAGTTCATGGAGGACGACGAGCACACGCGGGCGGTGGCGATGGTCCGGCTGCCCGACGGCAGCGAGGTACGGGCCCACGGCCACGCCAGCCGCCACCACAGCGACTCCCGCCAGCCACGGGTCGGCGAGGAGATCGCCGGGGCCCGCGCGCTCAACGAACTCGCCATGCAGTTGCTGACCAAGGCGCACGGCGAGATCGACGCGGCATCCGGGCGGACGTCCCACCCGATCCACGTATAGCCACACGTACAGCTGGACGGCCGGCTATACGGCTGCTCGAACCGCCCGCACCAGCGCCTGCGCCCGCGGATCCGCCGTGACCGTCTTGCGCAGGCCGTTGGTCACATAGCCGAAGCCGATGCCCGACTCAGGGTCGGCGAAGCCGAGGGACCCGCCGCGGCCGGGATGACCGAAGGAGCCCGGGCCGAGGAACGGGGACGCGCTGCCGTGCAGCATGTAGCCGAGGCCGAAACGGGTGTTGACCACCAGCACCCGGTCCGGGCCCGCCGACTCCTCGGCGCGGGCGCGCTCCACCGTGTCCGGGGACAGCAGCCGCACACCGTCCACCTCGCCGACCGTCGCCGCGTAGAAACGGGCCAGACCGTCGGCCGTGGCGATCCCGTTGGTCGCGGACAGGGCGCTCGCCCGGTAGGCCGGGTCGTTCTGGTCGGGGAAGGGGGTGATCGCGCCGAAGGCACGGTTGGTGAGCGAGTCCGGGGCCTCGTAGGCCTCGGTCACCGAACGCCTCGGGCGCATCCGCAGCGCGGCGGCGGCCTCCGGCGCGTCGACCGGGCCCACGCGCCCGGCCCGCTGCGCCTGCGCGTCCGGCAGGCCCAGCCACAGATCCGCCCCCAGCGGCCCGGCGATCCGCTCGGCGATCCACTCACCCGTGCCGCGCCCGGTCACCCGCCGCACCAGCTCGTCCAGCAGCCAGCCGTACGTCAGCGCGTGATAGCCGTGGTCCGTGCCGGGCTCCCACTCGGGCGCCTGCGCGGCCACGGCGGCCGGACCCCGCGACGGGTCCAGGGCCTCGGCGGGCGTGATCGGGCGGTCGAGGACCGGCAGCCCGGCCCGGTGGTTGAGAACATGCCGGACCAGCACCCGCTCCTTGCCGTGCGCCTTGAACTCCGGCCAGTACTCGCCGACCGGCGCGTCCAGGTCCAGCCGCCCCTCCTCGGCCAGCATCAGGGGTACGGCGGCGGCTACGCCCTTGGTCGCCGAGCGCACGATCTGGGCGGTGCCGCGCTGCCACGGCTCGGTGCCGTCGACGTCCTTCGTGCCGGCCCACAGGTCGACGACCTTGTGCCCGTCCCGGTAGACGGCGACGGCCGCGCCCCGGTCCCCGAGCTGCTCGAAGTTCCGGACGAACGCGTCCCTGACCGGCTCGAAGCCCTCGGCGACTGTGCCGTTCACGTCCACGGCCGTACTCCTCTGCGTGCTGCTCGGTGCGGTGGGTGTCCCCACATCAGCCAAGCAGGATCGTCACGTCGATGTTCCCGCGGGTCGCGTTGGAGTACGGGCACACCTCGTGCGCGGCGTCCACCAGCTTGCCCGCGATGCCCTGGTCGAGCACGGGGAGGGAGACGCTGAGGGCGACCGCGAGACCGTAGCCGCGCTGCGCGTTGGGGCCGATGCCGACCTTCGCGGCGACCGTGGAACCGGTCAGGTCGAAGCCGGCCCGGCGGCCCACCAGCACCAGTGCGTTGTGGAAGCAGGCGCTGAAGCCCGCCGCGAACAGCTGCTCCGGGTTGGTGCCGTTGCCGTCGCCGCCCAGCGCCGGAGGCATCGCGACCTTCAGCGAGATCTGCCCGTCCTGACTGGTGACATAGCCGTCCCGGCCGCCGTGGGCGGTGGCCTCGGCGACATACATGATCTTCGTCGGACGGGTGTCGACGGTGGCGGTGTCGGCGGTGGTGGCGTCGGCGGTGGTGTCACTCATGGCTGGCCCCCCAGAACAAGTGCGCGCAAATACATCGTGCACAAGGTACCGACCAGTAGGGAGGGTTGGCCCACCGGGGGTTGCAACCGTGGGTAACAGGAGGCCGGCGGCGGCGCTCGGTCGTCAGTAGGGGCGCTCGGCCGCCGTGTGCGCCTTCTCCGCGAGCTCCCACAACTCCTCGCGCAACCTCGCGACCCCCGCGGTGTCGAGCCCCGTCGCGGACAGGAGCGCGCCCGGAACGCGCGCCGCGCGCTCCCGCAGTTCCTCTCCACGCCCCGTGCACGCGACGAGCACCGAGCGCTCGTCGTGGGCCGCGCGCTCCCGGCGCACGACCCCCGCGCTCTCCAGCCGCTTGAGCAACGGCGACACCGTGCCGTAGTCGAGCCGCAGCGCTGCCGCCAGCTCCTTCACCGTCGTCTCGCCGCGCTCCCAGAGCACGAGCAGCACCAGGTACTGCGGGTAGGTGAGTCCGAGCTCCTCCAGGAGCGGGCGGTACGCGGCCGTCACCGCGCGCTGGGCGGCGTACAGCGCGAAACACAGCTGCTCGTCCAGCAGAAGCGACCCGTCGGGCGCCGTGCGCGCCCCCACGGCACGCGCCCCCGCCTCGCCTCGCGTCTCCTCGTTCGTCACGCGCCCATTGTCACGGACGGTCCGAGCCGGCGGACACCGAACGCGGGTCGAAGCCGAACGGCAGCTCCAGGCGGTGGGCGCGCATCAGGTCGTCGTCGGAGAGCAGCTCGGCCGTCTTGCCGTCGGCCGCGATGACGCCCTCGCTGAGGACGAGGGAGCGCGGGCACAGTTCCAGGGCGTACGGGAGGTCGTGCGTGACCATGAGGACGGTGACGTCCAGGGAGCGCAGGATGTCGGCGAGTTCGCGCCGGGAGGCGGGGTCGAGGTTGGAGGACGGCTCGTCGAGGACGAGGATCTCCGGCTCCATGGCGAGCACGGTCGCGACGGCGACCCGGCGGCGCTGGCCGAAGGAGAGGTGGTGCGGCGGGCGGTCCTTGAACTCGGCCATGCCGACGCGCGCCAGCGCACGGTCCACGCGCGCTTCCAGTTCCGCGCCCTTCACGCCCGCGGCCGCGGGGCCGAACGCGACGTCCTCGCGCACGGTCGGCATGAACAGCTGGTCGTCGGGGTCCTGGAAGACGATCCCGACCCGGCGCCGGATCTCCGCCATGTGCCGCTTGCCGACGGGCAGTCCGGCGACGTGCACGGTGCCGGTGCCGCCGGACAGGATGCCGTTGAGGTGGAGCACGAGGGTCGTCTTGCCGGCGCCGTTCGGCCCGAGCAGCGCGACCCGTTCCCCGCGAGCGATGGAGAAGTCCACGCCGAACAGGGCCTGATGCCCGTCGGGGTAGGCGAAGGCGAGGCCGGAGACCTCCAGAGACGCGGCCACAGCATCCAACCCACTCACAGCGTCCAACCCACTCACAGCATCCATCCCAACAGGCATACGAGCAGAGCCGCACCCGGCAGCGCGAACGCGTACGTCCACTGCGCCCGGGACGCGGTCACCTCGTCGATGACCGGCATCGAACCGGCGTATCCCCGGCTCACCATGGCGAGGTGCACGCGCTCGCCGCGCTCGTAGGACCGGATGAACAGGGCGCCCGCGGACTTCGCGAGCACCCCCCAGTGCTTCACGCCCCGGGCCTCGAAACCGCGCGACTCGCGGGCGATCCGCATGCGCCGCATCTCGTCCGTGATGACGTCGCCGTACCGGATCATGAAGGAGGCGATCTGCACGAGCAGCGGCGGCAGCTTCAGCCGCTGGAGGCCCAGGAGCAGTTCACGCAGCTCGGTCGTGGACGCCAGCAGCACGGACGCGGCGACGCCCAGCGTGCCCTTGGCGAGCACGTTCCAGGCGCCCCACAGTCCGCTGACGCTCAGTGAGAGGCCCAGCACGTCGACCCGCTCGCCCTCCGCGACGAACGGCATGAGCACCGCGAACGCGACGAACGGCACCTCGATCAGCAGCCGCTTCAGCAGGAAGCCGGCGGGCACGCGCGCGACGTACGCGACGACGCCCAGCAGTACGGCGTACAGCGCGAACGCCCACATCGCCTCGCGCGGGGTCGAGACGACGACCACCACGAAGCAGAACACCGCGGCGAGCTTGGTGTGCGGCGGCAGGGCGTGCACGGGGGAGTGCCCGTGCCGGTAGAGCCTGTGCGCGTGTCCGGCGCCCATGTCAGACGCCCGCGCTCACGGGGGAGACGTCGTCGGCCGTGCGCCGCCTGCGCACCGCCCAGAACACCGCGCTGCCCGCGACGACCGTGACGCCGACGCCGATCACGCCCGCGAGCCCGCCGGAGAGCCGGGCGTCGTCGACGTCCTTGACGCCGTAGTCGGCGAGCGGGGAGTCGGCGGAGGCGTGCTTCTCGGTCTTCTGGTCGATGCCCTGGTCGGCGGCGACCTTCTCCAGGCCGTCGGGGCTGGCGGAGGCGTAGAAGCTGACGCCGCCCGCGAGGACGAGGGAGGCGGCCAGTCCGGCCAGCCACACCTTGCGGTGCGAGCGGGCGGCGACGGGGACGGCCACCGGGTCGGGCGCGTCGACGAGTTCGCCGTTGACCCGCAGCTTCAGCCGCTGCCGCAGGTCGCGGGCGCCGTGCACGAGGTCCGGGCGGACGGCGACGACGGCGCCGACCGTCAGCGCGGTGATCGTGGCCTCGCCGATGCCGATCAGGACGTGAACGCCGACCATCGCGGTGGTGACCTTGCCGATGGAGACGTCGGTGGTGCCGCCGACCCAGTAGATCAGCGTGAAGGCGACGGCCGCGGCCGGGACGGACAGCAGCGCGGCGGCGAAGGAGGCCACGGTGATCGACCGGCGCCCCCGCGGCAGCACCTTCACCAGGGCGCGGAAGACGGCGTAGGCCACGACCGTCGTCACCACCGCCATGTCCGTGATGTTCACGCCGAGCGCGGTCAGCCCGCCGTCCGCGAAGAGGATGCCCTGCATGAGCAGGACGACGGAGACGCACAGTACGCCGGTATAGGGGCCGACGAGGATCGCCGCGAGGGCGCCGCCCAGGAGGTGGCCGCTGGTGCCCGCGGCGACGGGGAAGTTGAGCATCTGCACGGCGAAGATGAACGCCGCCACCAGCCCCGCCAGCGGCGCGGTCCGCTCGTCGAGCTCGCGGCGCGCGCCGCGCAGGCTCACGGCGACGGCGGTCGCGGCGACCACTCCGGTGGCGGCGGACACGGGGGCGTCTATGAATCCGTCAGGCACATGCACGGTTAGATGATGCGGCTTAATGCGAACAAGTTGCAAGAGCGAGCCGATTGTGGAGGAGTGCCCGGGGGCGCGTTCCGGAAAATATGCGACATTGGAAGGGAAGCGGTCGCACAGCTTCCGCACAGGTCACTCAGCGTAAGGGGCCGAGCCGATGTCCGTAGTCGAACAGTACGCGCGAGCCCATATCGTCACGGACGCCGACATCACCGTCGCCGAACCCGAGGCCGTCCCCGTCGTCCTGCGCTACGACCCCGACACCGACCCGCGCGCGGTGCGCGTCGGTCTGCCGGGGCCGCACGAGTGGACCTTCGAGCGGGCCCTCCTCGAACAGGGCCTGCGGGCGCCGGTCGAGGCCGGGGACGTCCGGGTCTGGCCGTGCGGACGGGTGCAGGCCGTGGTGGAGTTCCACTCCACCCAGGGCGTCTCTGTGGTGCAGTTCGAGTCCAAGGCCCTGCTCAGGTTCCTCCGCCGGACCTACACGGCCACTCCCGTGAGCCGCTAGCCGCCCATCTTCAGCAGCGCGGCCACGATCGGCCCCGCCGTGTCGCCGCCGTGGCCGCCCGCCTGGACGACGCCGGCCGCGGCGAGGTCGCCGCGGTACGCGGTGAACCAGCCGTTGGGCTTCTTCTGGCCGTCGACCTCCGCCGAGCCGGTCTTGGCGCCGACGTTGCCGTAGACGCCCTGCATCGCCTCCGCCGCCGTGCCGTAGGCCGCCGTGTACGCCATCAGCTCGCGCAGCTGGCTCAGCGTGCCCGAGGACATCGTGCGCGAGGCCTTCGCGAGCGTGCGGCCGTCCACGTCCGGGGAGACCAGGTACGGCTGCCGGAAGACGCCCGACTCGACGGTCGCCGACACCGACGCCATGTTCAGCGGGTTCATGCGCACCCCGCCCTGGCCGATCAGCGAGGCCGCCATCTGGGCCTGCGACTGCACCGGCACCGAGCCGTCGAAGGTGGGCACGCCGACCGCCCAGTTGTTCATGGACAGACCGAAGACCTGCTGGGCCTGCTGGGTCAGCGAGTCGTTCTCCAGCTTCGGCGCCTGGCTGATGAAGGCGGTGTTGCAGGAGCGGGCGAAGCTCGCCTTGAAGGTGCCGCCCTTGATCGAGAACTTGTCGTCGTTCTGGAACTTCCAGCCGCCGTACGTGGAGTACTTCGGGCACGGATGCGGCTTGTCCGCCGACGCCAGCCCCTTCTCGATCAGCAGGGAGGACGTGACGACCTTCATCGTCGAGCCCGGCGCCAGGGAGCCCTGGAAGGCCACGTTGAAGCCCTTGTTGGCGTTCGCCACGGCGAGGATCTCGCCGGTCGACGGCCGCACCACCACCACGGACGACTGCGCCCGCTTGGCGACCTGCGCCTCGGCCGCCGCCTGGAGCGCCGGGCTGAGCGTCGTCTTCACCGTCCCCGGGGTGCCCTTGCTCAGCTCCAGCAGGGTCTTGTCGGACAGCTTGTCCTTCTTCGACTCCTTGCCGCGCACCACCTGGAGCTCGACGCCCGCCTTGCCGCCGGCCTTCTTGCCGTACTTCTCGCGCAGCCCGTCGAGCACCGAGCCCAGCGACGGGTACTTCTCGGTGGTGACCGCACCGCCGTCCCGGTCGACGGCCTTGACCGGCGGGTTCCCGGACTCGCCGGTGACCAGGGTGTCGCCGTCCTTCAGATCGGGGTGGACGACCGCGGAGTGCCAGTCGACCTGGGGCTTGCCGGTGGTGGTGTTCCGCACGACGGTGAGCGAACTGTCGTACGACAACGGCTTCGACTTGCCCTTGTACGACACCGTCGCCTTCACCGCGAAGGGCACCTCGGCGCCGGTCGGGGTGCCGGGGGTGAGGGTGACGTCCTTGAGGTGGGCGTCCTTCGTGTACCCGGTGAGGAGCTTCGTGGCGGCCTCGGTGTCGCTGGTGACGGCCGCGGCCTGGGCGACCCTGCCCTGCTGCCAGGACGTCAGGAACGTCCGCGTCGCGGTGGTGACCTCGGTCGCGGACAGGGGGCCCGTCTTCACCTTCGGCTTGCCGTCGGCCGCCGTCGAGGACGTACGGTCCTCGGCCACCGCCCCGCCGCCGTACAGCACGTACCCGGCGAAGCCGGCGCCGCCGACGACCACGGCGACCATCCCGCCGATCACGGCGGGACGGTGCGTCCTACGTCGCTCGGCGACGCGCCTTCTCTTGCCCACAGCCTTCGTTCCTCCGCGAAATCACCGGGGTCCCCGTTGTCCTCGTTGTCCTCGTCCCTCACCTCAACGACGGCGACCAGCCTAGAGTCCCGTCCTGTGGGGGTGAGTTCAGTCTCCCGCCACCAGTACGGCCCGCACGATCGGTCCGGCCGCGTCGACACCGTGGCCGCCCTGCTCGGTCATCGCGGCCGCCGCCACATCATTGCGGAAGCCGGTGAACCAGCTGTTGGAGGTGGCGTTGCCGTCGACCTCCGCGGAGCCCGTCTTCGCGCCGATGTCGGGGCCGAGGCCCTGCATGACGCCCGTCGCGGTGCCCGGCGCCTGCGTGGCCGTCATCCGCATCATCTGCTTCAACTGGTAGACGGTGCTCGACCGCAGGCCCTCGGCGGTGGCCAGGTCACGGTCGTCGAGCTTCGGCGAGACCAGGTACGGCTGGCGGAAGGCGCCGGTGATGGCGGTGGCCGTCACGGACGCCATGTTCAGCGGGTTCATGGTGACCTGGCCCTGTCCGATGGCGTTCGCCGCGCGGTCCGGGCCGCCGGCGGCCGGGACGCTGCCGTCCTGGGAGGTGATGCCGGTCTTCCAGTTGTCGCGGCCGAGCCCGAACTTGTTCTGCGCCTCGGCCGTCAGCGATTCGTCGGTCAGCGGCTTCTCGTCGATCAGCTTGATGAAGGCCGTGTTGCAGGACCGCATGAAGCTGTTGGCGAGCGTGGCCTTCTCGTTGGGCTGCATGTTCTTGAGGTTGTGGAAGGTCTGCCCCTGCCACACCGCTTCCGGCGGGCAGGGCGCCGGGCCGTTCATCGAGGTGACGCCGTTGTCGATGAGCATCGCCGCGGTGATGATCTTCATCGTGGAGCCGGGGGCGACCTTGCCCTCGAAGGCCGCGTTGAAGCCGTCGTCCCGGTGGTTGGCGACCGCCAGCACCTCGCCGGTGCTCGGCTTGACCGCGACCACCGAGGAGTTGTCGTACCGGGTCACCGCCTTCTCGGCGGCGGCCTGCGCGCTCGCGCTGATCGTGGTCTGCAACTTGCCCGCCTCGCCCTTGGAGAGCGTCAGGAGCGAGGTGTCGGGGGCGCCGTTGCCGTCGTGGCGCACGTACAGCTCGACGCCCGGCTTGCCGCCCACCCTGGCGCCGTACTTCTCGCGCAGGGCGTCCAGGATCGGGCCGAGGGAGGGGTACTTGTCCTTCGTCAGCACCTTGCCGCCGCGGTCCAGGGCCTCGATGGGCGGCGCGGACGAGGAACCGGTGAGGAGGTTGTCCTGGTCCGACCGCAGCTCGGGGTGGACCACCGACGGCTTCCAGTCGACCAGCGGCTTGCCGGTGGTGATGCCGCGCACGACGGTGAGGGAGCTCTTGTACGTCAGTGGCGCGGACTTGCCCTCGTACGACACCTTCGCCTTCACGGTGAAGGGCACCGTGGTCCCCTTCGCCGTGCCGGGCGTGATCTGCACGGCGGTGATGTGCGCGTCCTCGGCGTAGGACGTCAGCAGCGTCCTCGCCGCCGCGTTGTTGTTGGTGACCTGCGCGGCGGCCGCCGTCGAGCCCTTCTCCCAGTCCGCGAAGAACTTCTCCGAGGCCTCCCGGACCTCGTCGGCGCCGAGCGGCCCGGACTTCACCTCGGAGCCGCCCGCGCCGGAACCCCCGTCGCCGTTCAGCGCGGACACGATGTTGAACGCGCCGTACCCGGCTCCACCCACCATCACGGCGAACACACTGCCGATGACGGTGACCTTGACCCCCTTGTTCATGGAACTGAACCCCTCCCCGTTAACAGTCCTCCGCACCTTAAGTGGGCCGAGTGAAAACTGTGAGGGGTGTTTCCCTTTGTAGCCGAGTTGTTGACTAGACCCAGGTATCCAGCCACATCCGTGAACGCCAGTCATCGATCGGGATGGCGGTCCCGGTGTACAGGGGCCAGAAGTAGATGAAGTTCCAGGCGATCAGCAGCACCAGCACGCCCGCCCCGGTCGCCCCCGCGACCCGCCGGGTGTCGCTCGCGCCGGGCGGTCCGACGATCGCGCCGATCATCATCGCCACGGCCAGGCACAGGAACGGCAGGAAGACGACGGCGTAGAAGAAGAAGATCGTCCGCTCCTGGTACATGAACCAGGGCAGATAGCCGGCCGCGATGCCGCAGGCGATGGCGCCCGCGCGCCAGTCCCGGCGGAAGAACCAGCGCCACAGCACGTACAGCACCGCGAAGGCCGCCGCCCACCACAGCAGGGGCGTGCCGATCGCGAGGACCTCGCGCGCGCACTTCTCCGTCGCGTCGACCGGGCAGCCGTCCTTGCCGGCCGCCGGGGACTCGTAGAAGTACGACACCGGGCGCCCGTCGACGATCCAGCTCCACGGGTTGGACTGGTACGTGTGCGGGGAGCTGAGGCCCACATGGAACTCGTAGACCTGGTGCTCGTAGTGCCACAGGCTGCGCCACCAGTCCGGGAACAGCCAGGACCAGCTGCTGTCCTTGCCGTCGGTCACGGCCCAGTTGCGGTAGTAGCCGCCGGTGCCGTCGGTCGGGGAGAGGATCCAGCCGAGCCAGGACAGCAGGTAGGTGGCGATCGCGACCGGGACCGTCGCCAGGAAGGTGAGGCCCAGGTCGTGCTTGAGGACGGCGACGTACGGGTGGCGGGCGCCGGCGACCTTGCGGGAGCCGACGTCCCACAGCACGGCCATGACGCAGAACGCGGCCATGATGTACAGGCCGTTCCACTTGGTGCCGATGGCCAGGCCCAGCATCAGGCCCGCCAGCCAGCGCCAGGGGCGCCATCCGAACCGGGTGTTCTCCGCGACGTCCCGGTCCGGGCGGGCCTGGCCGTCCGCGTCGACCGGCAGCGCGGCGGCGAGTTTCTCGCGCGTCTTGTCCCGGTCGATCACCAGGCAGCCGAACGCGGCCAGCACGAAGAACATCAGCACGCCGTCGAGCAGCGAGGTGCGGGCCATCACGAACGCCAGCCCGTCCACCGCCATCAGCGCGCCCGCGAGGCAGCCGAGGAACGTCGAGCGGAAGATCCGGCGGCCGATCCGGCACAGCATCAGGACCGACAGCGTGCCCAGCAGCGCCGTCATGAACCGCCAGCCGTACGGGTTGAAGCCGAACATCAGCTCGCCGAGCCCGATGACGTACTTGCCGACCGGCGGATGCACGACGTACGACGCGTCCGTCGGGATGGTCACCTTGCTGCCGATGTCGAGGATGACGTCGTTGGCGTTCTTGTCCCAGGACACCTCGAAGCCGCGGTGGACGATCGCCCACGCGTCCTTGGCGTAGTACGTCTCGTCGAATATCACCGCCTTGGGGCGGTCCAGGTGCCAGAACCGGATCCAGCCCGCGAGGAACGTGACGAGGATCGGTCCGCCCCACGCCGACCAGCCCACGAAGTAGTCGGCCACCGGCTTGCGGATGCCGAGCGCCGCCCACATGCGCGGGTTGGGCCGGGTGTACGGCGGCACCAGCCGGTCCCGGACATCGCTTCTCGGCCCGGCCGAGTAGCCGAAACGGCGCAGCCGCTGCTGCCAGGACGGCCGCTGGTCCTGCGGCGTCTGGTCCTGCCGGGTGTCCGTGGAGTCCATGGACGACGCTGTACTGGTCACCGCGCCATCGTAGGGAACACGTCTGTGGGAGTCCCGTGGATGGGCCCTGCGAGGATGGAAACGTGACAGGAACCCTTGTTTTGGCAGGCACCCCCATCGGCGACATCGCGGACGCCCCGCCCCGGCTGGCCGCGGAACTGGCCGCCGCGGACGTGGTCGCCGCCGAGGACACCCGACGGCTGCGGCGCCTCACCCAGGCGCTCGGCGTCACCCCCAAGGGGCGTGTCGTGTCGTACTTCGAGGGCAACGAGGCGGCCCGCACGCCCGAGCTGGTCGAGGAACTCGTCGGCGGCGCGCGCGTGCTGCTGGTGACGGACGCCGGCATGCCCTCGGTGTCGGACCCCGGCTACCGGCTGGTCGCGGCCTGCGTGGAGAAGGACGTCCGCGTCACCGCCGTCCCCGGTCCGTCCGCCGTGCTGACCGCGCTCGCGCTGTCCGGGCTGCCCGTCGACCGGTTCTGCTTCGAGGGATTCCTGCCCAGGAAGGCGGGGGAGCGGCTGTCGCGGCTGCGGGAGGTCGCCGAGGAGCGGCGCACCCTCGTCTACTTCGAGGCCCCGCACCGGCTCGACGACACCCTCGCCGCGATGGCCTCCGTCTTCGGCGAGGAGCGGCGGGCGGCCGTCTGCCGCGAGCTGACGAAGACGTACGAGGAGGTCAAGCGCGGTCCGCTGGGGGAGCTGGCGGTGTGGGCCGCGGAGGGCGTGCGCGGGGAGATCACCGTCGTCGTGGAGGGGGCGCCCGAGAGGGGCGCGCAGGACGTGAGCGCGGAGGAGCTCGTGCGCCGGGTGCGCGTGCGCGAGGAGGCCGGCGAGCGCCGCAAGGAGGCGATCGCGGCGGTGGCGGTGGAGGCCGGACTGCCCAAGCGGGAGGTGTTCGACGCGGTCGTCGCGGCGAAGAACGCGGGTGCGTGACAGCGCGGGCGTATGCCCTCTGAGCAGGGCGCATGTCGTTTGAGCGAGCGCCCCACGGGCGGGTAAAGGGCGGCGGTCGAAAGCAAAGCCCAGCCCCCTCCGGCAGGGCCGTTTTGGCAAGGAAGGTCCAAATCGGATCCAACAGTCGACAGGGCTGGTGCATTCGCGGCGGCGGAAGCGTCCACTGGTCGAAGGGACGCACCCGTCCCGGTGTCCAGCGGACCAGAGGAGCTGGCATGAGCGAGATCGCAGGGCAGACCGCCGCACTGCGCAGTGGCGCCACCGCCGTCGTCCACGAGTCGTACTCCTTCGCCTGCATGCGCTGCGGGCACGGCTGGGAGCAGTCGTACGAGATAGAGCACCACACCGACGCCGACGGCCACCAGTTCGTCATCTACGTCGCCAACCAGCAGGTCGTGCCGTCGCCCCTGTCCCGGCCCACGTGCCAGAACTGCGACGGCCACGTCGTGCGCATCATGCGGCCGGGCCAGGTGTCCTCGGTGCGCGACGCGGCGCACCGGCAGCAGCACCGGGCGCCGCAGGCCGGCCCCGTGGAGGTGCCGGAGGTCCCCGAGGTGCCCGCGCAGGCCAAGGAGCGCCACCACTGGCAGCTGTCCGATCTCCTGCACCCGTTCCACCACCGCAAGGCGAGCTGAGCTCCGCCGGTCCGGGCGGGCATGCCCCTTTCGTAGGATCGGGGCATGCCTTCGAATTCCACCGACGCTTCCGGCAAGAACGCCGCGCCGCCGCTCCCGGAGCCCCTCCGGGTCCCCGTGGCCGACTCCCACACCCACCTCGACATGCAGTCCGGGACGGTGGAGGAGGCGCTCGCGAAGGCCGCGTCGGTGGGCGTGACCACGGTGGTGCAGGTCGGCTGCGACATCAAGGGCTCGAGGTGGGCCGCGAAGACGGCGGCCGCCTTCGAGAGCGTTCATGCGACCGTCGCCCTGCACCCCAACGAGGCGCCGCGCATCGTGCACGGCGACCCCGACGGCTGGTCCCGGCAGGGCGCGCGCCGGCCGGGGGGCGCGCAGGCGCTCGACGAGGCGCTCGCCGAGATCGACCGGCTCGCGGCGCTGCCCCAGGTCAAGGGCGTCGGCGAGACCGGCCTCGACTACTTCCGCACCGGCCCCGAGGGCAAGGAGGCGCAGGAGCGCTCCTTCCGCGCCCACATCGAGATCGCCAAGCGGCACGGCAAGGCCCTCGTCATCCACGACCGCGACGCCCACGAGGACGTCCTGCGCGTGCTGAAGGAGGAGGGCGCGCCGGAGCGGACGGTGTTCCACTGCTACTCCGGGGACGCGGAGATGGCGGAGGTGTGCGCGCGCGAGGGCTACTTCATGTCCTTCGCCGGCAACGTCACCTTCAAGAACGCCCAGAATCTGCGGGACGCGGTGGCGGTGGCCCCGCTGGAGTTGCTCCTGGTCGAGACCGACGCGCCGTTCCTGACGCCGGTGCCGTACCGCGGACGGCCCAACGCGCCCTACCTGATTCCGGTCACGGTGCGCGCGCTGGCCGCGGTGCGCGGCATCGACGAGGACGCCCTGGCCACGGCCCTCGGCGCCAACACGGCACGCGCGTTCGGCTACTGAACACCACGCTGAGTACTCGCGTCGCTTTGGAGAGTGACGGCCGCTCCGCTAGGTTCTGGGTCTCTCTGGACCCTGGAGCGTGTCGGCGTGAGCAACTCCCAGTACCAGACGTACGAGCCGTACGGCGCGGCCTACGACCCGCACAGCGCGGAGACGCTGGCGTACGGCGTGCAGACGGCGCCGACGCCGCCGATGCCGGTCGCGTACGAGGACACGGTGACGGTCGCGTACGCGGACACGTACCGGCCCGCCTACGACCTGCCCGGCGCACCCGCGCCCGCGGCGGCGCCCGAGCCCGGCTCGCGCGCCGGGGCGAGTCGGCGGGCCGCGCGCCGGCGGAAGATGCGGGGCGCCGAGCGCGCGGACAGCACCATGCGCCGCCTGCTGCCGCAGGCCCTGGTCGTCGCGTTCCTCGCGGGCGGGACCACCGCCTTCGTCGCCAAGGACAAGGCGATCGAGCTGAACGTCGACGGCAAGCCGCGCACCCTGCACACCTTCGCGGACGACGTGACCGAGCTGCTCGCCGAGGAAGGCGTCGACGTGGGGGCGCACGACGTGGTCGCGCCCGCCCCCGGGACGGCGCTCAGCAGCGGCGACGAGATCGCCGTGCACTACGGGCGCCCCGTCCGCCTCACGATCGACGGGCAGCGGCGCGAGGTGTGGACGACGGCGCACACGGTGGAGGGGGCGCTCAAACAGTTCGGGGTGCGCGCGGAGGGCGCGTATCTGTCGATGGCGCGCTCCCAGCGCATCGGGCGCGAGGGGCTCGCGCTGGACGTGCGCACCGAGCGCGCGGTCACCGTCATGGCGGACGGGCGGTCCCGGACCGTGCGCACCAACGCGGCGACCGTCCGGGAGGTGATCGAGGAGGCCGGGATCACGCTGCGCGGGCAGGACACCACGTCGGTGGCGCCGGGGAGCTTCCCGCGCGACGGGCAGACGGTGACCGTGCTGCGGATCACCGGCAGCAAGGAGGTCCGCGAGGAGACGATCCCGTTCCGGGTCGAGCGCCGTGAGGACGCCTCGCTGTTCAAGGGGACGGAGGTCGTCGAGCAGGCCGGCCGGGAAGGGGTGCGGCAGGTCACGTACTCCCTGCGCACCGTCAACGGCGTCAAGCAGAAGCCGCGGCGGATCGGGACCGAGGTGGTGCGCGAGCCGCGGGCGCAGGTGGTGAAGGTGGGGACCAAGCCGCTGCCGACGTCCGTGCAGGGTGCGGACGGGCTGAACTGGCAGGGCCTCGCGGCGTGCGAGTCCGGCGGCCGGCCGAGCGCGGTGGACCCCTCGGGGACGTACGGCGGGCTGTACCAGTTCGACACCCGCACCTGGCAGAGCCTCGGCGGCAGCGGCCGCCCCCAGGACGCCCCGGCGGCGGAACAGACGTTCCGGGCGAAGAAGCTGTACGTACGGCGGGGAGCGAGCCCCTGGCCGCACTGCGGGCGGCGACTGCACGGCTGACGGCCGGTGTCGGCGACACAGATCTGTGGCGGAACCGGCGGAGCCGCCCCCGTACCCTTGTCCCGTGACCAGCAGCCCCACCCCCGACGCCCTCCTCGGCCCCGCCGACATCCGTGAGCTCGCGGATGTTCTCGGTGTGCGGCCGACCAAGCAGCGCGGACAGAACTTCGTCATCGACGCGAACACGGTCCGCCGGATCGTCCGCACCGCCGACGTACGGCCGGACGACGTGGTCGTGGAGGTCGGGCCGGGGCTCGGGTCGCTCACGCTCGCGCTGCTGGAGGTCGCCGAGCGCGTCACGGCCGTCGAGATCGACGCCGTACTCGCGTCCGCCCTGCCCGCCACCATCGCCGCGCGCATGCCGCAGCGGGCCGAGCGGTTCGCGCTGGTGCACTCCGACGCCATGCACGTCGAGGAGCTGCCGGGGCCGCCGCCGACCGCGCTCGTCGCGAACCTGCCGTACAACGTCGCCGTGCCCGTGCTGCTGCACATGCTCGACACCTTCCCGAGCATCGAGCGCACCCTCGTGATGGTGCAGGCCGAGGTCGCCGACCGGCTCGCCGCCGGGCCCGGCTCCCGGGTCTACGGCGTGCCGTCCGTGAAGGCCAACTGGTACGCCGAGGTCAAGCGGGCCGGCTCCATCGGGCGCAACGTCTTCTGGCCCGCGCCCAACGTCGACAGCGGGCTCGTGTCGCTGGTGCGGCGGGCCGAGCCGATCAGGACCAGCGCCTCCAAGCGTGAGGTGTTCGCCGTCGTGGACGCCGCGTTCGCGCAGCGCCGCAAGACCCTGCGGGCCGCGCTGGCCGGCTGGGCGGGGTCCGCGGCCGCCGCGGAGGCCGCCCTCGTCGCCGCCGGGGTCTCGCCGCAGGCCCGCGGGGAGTCGCTGACGGTGGAGGAGTTCGCCCGGATCGCGGAGAACAAGCAGGAGCCGAAGCCGGAGCCGGAGCCGGAGAACAGGCCGAAGCCGGAGAACACGCAGGAACCGAAGCAGGAGCCGGAGAACACGCAGGAGCAGGAGCAGGAGCAGCAGTGAGCGTCACCGTCCGCGTTCCCGCCAAGGTCAACGTCCAGCTCGCCGTCGGCGCCGCGCGTCCCGACGGGTTCCACGACCTCGCCAACGTCTTCCTCGCCGTCGGCCTGTACGACGAGGTCACGGTCACGCCCGCCGCCGAGCTGAGCGTCACCTGCGAGGGCCCGGACGCCGCCCTCGTCCCCCTCGACCGGACGAACCTCGCCGCGCGGGCCGCGCTGCTGCTCGCCGAGCGCCGCGGCATCGAGCCCGCGGTCCACCTCCACATCGCCAAGGACATCCCCGTCGCCGGCGGCATGGCCGGGGGCAGCGCGGACGGCGCCGGTGCGCTGCTCGCCTGCGACGCGCTGTGGGGCACGAACGCCTCCCGTGAGGAACTCCTCGACATCTGCGCCGAGTTGGGCAGCGACGTGCCGTTCAGCCTGGTCGGCGGGGCGGCGCTCGGGACCGGGCGGGGGGAGAAGCTGACCGCGCTCGACGTCGGCGGGACCTTCCACTGGGTGTTCGCGATGGCCGAGCGCGGGCTGTCCACCCCGGCGGTCTTCCGCGAGTTCGACCGGCTCACGGAGCACACGGACGTGCCCGAGCCCGTCGCCTCCGAGCCGCTGCTCGACGCGCTCGCCGCGGGCGACCCGGACGCGCTCGCCGCCGCGGTCTCCAACGACCTCCAGCCCGCGGCCCTTTCCCTCTTCCCGGAGCTCGCCGACACCCTCGCCGCGGGCCGTACCGCCGGTGCGCTCGCCGCGCTGGTGTCGGGGTCGGGGCCGACGACGGCGTTCCTCGCGCGCGATCCGCGGTCCGCGGCGAAGGTGGCCGAGGCGCTGCGCGCGTCCGGTACGTGCCGTTCTGTGCGGGCGGCGTCGGGACCCGCACCGGGGGCGACCGTGGTGGCCGGAAACTGACCTCCGGTCAAAGCCTCCCGAGGATCCCCCGAACCTCCTCAGACCCTTCACCGTCTCGTAGTTGACTGCATAAACATGCAGGTCAGATGTTAGCTACGCCACAATACTTTAATGTTCACCAATGCGTTCCATGGTCCTTTTTCGCACCCTCTGACCCACGGAAACGGCTGACATGATTCGGCCAACTCCGGTCCCCCTCACCGGTGGTACTTCGTGGCGAAAGGAAGTCCCCCCATGGGCCACATGAATCACTTCAGTGCCGGCTGGGTCACCCCCGTTCTCTCCTATGTGATGGCGTGCGTCGGATCGGCGCTCGGGCTGCGCTGCACCGTCAGGGCGCTCGAAGCGGACGGCACCTCGAAACGGAACTGGCTGACGCTCGCCTCCGTCGCCATCGGCTCCGGCATCTGGACCATGCACTTCGTCGCCATGCTCGGCTTCAGCGTCGAGGGCACGCCGATCCGCTACGACATCCCGCTCACCGTCCTCAGCCTGCTGATGTCCATCGGCGTGGTCGCGGCCGGCGTCTTCACCGCCGGGTACGGCAAGTCCCGTGTCGCCTCGGTGGCGTTCGGCGGTCTCGGCACGGGAGTGGGCGTGGCCGCGATGCACTACACCGGCATGGCCGCGCTCCACCTGCACGGCCAGGTCGACTACGACCCCGCGCTCGTCATCGCCTCCATCGCGATCGCGGTCGTCGCGGCGACCGCGGCGCTCACGCTGACGCTGGTCGTGCGGGGCGGGGTGCTGGCGGTGGTCGCCGCACTGGTCATGGGGCTCGCGGTGAGCAGCATGCACTACACGGCGATGTACGCGGTGAGCATTCAAATGGCGCCCAGCAGCGCGGGGTTGGCCGGCGCCACGCCGACCGAGTTCATCTTCCCGCTGGCCGTGGTGCTGGGGTCGTTCCTGTTCCTCGCCGCCGCGTATGTGGCGTTGTCGCCGACCGGGAAGCGGCATGAATCTGCTGTTGCCGCGGAGATTCTTCGTGAGGTCGAGCTGGCCACTGCGTAGGTGCGCCTACTGATCTGCCGCGCCATGAGGTGTGGCGTGTGCGGGTTCGTTGTGGCTGGTCGCGCCCGCGCGGCGGAGCCGCACATCGGCACAGCCCCGCGCCCCTTCAGGGCGTCATCGCACCCGAACCACCAAACCGAGGTCCCCCATGCGCGTTCTCCGCAGTACCACCGGTCGGCTCCGCCCCCGATCCGTCCGAGCCAAGATCGTCTCCCTGCTCATGCTGCCCATCGTGTCGCTCATGGCGCTGTGGGGATTCGCCGCCGTGACGACCGCGTCCAGCATCGGTGACGCCGAGCGGATCAAGGATGTCAACGCCGAACTGCTCACCCCCGTCGACGATTTCGTCACCGCGTTGCAGGCCGAGCGGACCGCCGTCATGGGGCATCGGGTCCTGCCCGCCGATGTCCGGCAGGCCACCGACCGGGCCGCCTCCGCGCTGCGGGACGGCATCAACTCCTCCAGCTCGGACGCCGCGCTGCTCGACGCGGGCCTTCCCCGGCGCATCGACAAGCTGAAGCGGGCGGCGGGCGGGCTCGCGGAGCTGCGCACCGCGGCGACCGCCAAGGGTGCCAAGTCCTCGGTGGCGTACGCCGGGTACTCCGCGATCGTCGAGGACGCCCTCTCGGTCGCGGGCGGACTCACCGGGGACCAGAGCACCGATGCCGCGTCCGACGCGCGCGTGGTGCTCGAACTCGCCCGCGCACGCGAGGCGTTGGCCCAGGAGCAGGCGCTGCTCGGGGCGGGGCGGGCGGCCGGGACGCTGGCCGGGCAGCAGTACACGCAGTTCGTCGGCGCGGTCGCCACCCGGCGCCAGTTGCTCAAGCCCGCGGTCGCCGACCTCAAGGCCGAGCACCGGGCGGCGTACGAGCAGATCCTGGACGGCGACGCCTACGCCGGGCTCCAGGCCGTGGAGAACCGGGTGCAGAGCGCCGGTCCGGGAGCCTCCGCCGTGGCGTCGGGGCTGCTGCGCGGCTGGGACCCGGACGTCACCGCGACGCTGAAGGACCTGACGGCCGCCGAGACCGGCGCCGGTACGGGCGCCACCGCCCAGTCCGACCCGTTCGGCTGGGACACCCTCGGCGCCTCCGGTGTCGCCGTGGTGCTGGGTCTGGTCGGTGTGCTGCTGTCGCTGCTGGTGTCCGTGCTCGTCGGGCGCGGCCTCATCGTCGAACTGCTCGACCTGCGCAACGACGCCCTGGAGGTGGCCGGCCGCCGACTGCCGCAGGCCATGCGGAAGCTGCACGCCGGACAGGGCGTCGACATCGACGCCGAGGCCCCTCTGCGGCGCCTCGTCGGTGACGAACTCGCCCAGGTGGGAACCGCGTTGACCGCCGTGCAGCGGGCTGCGCTCAAGGCGGCCTCCGAGCGCGCCGAACTCCTCAGCGGCATCTCCGGCGTCTACGTCAGCCTCGCCCGCCGCAGCCAGGTCCTCCTTCACCGCCAACTGGACCTGCTGGACGGCATGCAGCGCCGCCGGCAGGACCCGCAGGACCTACAGGACCTGCACCGCGTCGACTACCTGGCGACCCGTATGCGCCGCCACTCCGAGTCCCTGCTGATCCTGTCCGGCATCGCCCCCGGCCGCGGCTGGCGGGACCCGATCCCGCTGGCGGACGTGCTGCGGGCCGCCGTAGCCGAGATCGAGAACGCGCCGCGCGTGCAGATCTGGGCCGTGCCGAAGGTGTCCGTGCTCGGCGGTTCGGTCGCCGACGTCATCCACCTGCTCGCCGAACTGGTCGAGAACGCCGCCGCGTTCTCGCCGCCCAGCGCCAAGGTGCAGCTGCGCGCGGCCCGGATGCGCGACGGTGTGCTCATCGAGGTCGAGGACAGCGGCTTCGGCATGAACGAGCAGGCTCTCGCCGAGGCCAACGGCAAGATCCAGTCCGAGAAGGTCGACCTCCTCGACGCCAAGCAGATCGGCCTGTTCGTGGTCAACCGGCTGCGCGAGCGCCAGGGGTTGCGGGTGGAGCTGCGCTCCTCGCCGGGCGGCGGGGTCACGGCCGCGATCCTCATCCCCGAGGCGCTCACGCGGGACGACATGCCGGTCGGCGAACTGGCCGCCGGCGGACGCGGACTGGCACCGGCGGCGGCGCTCATCCAGCAGCAGCGGCCGGGCTTCGGCGGCGCCGGGGCGTGACCACGTCTTCGCGCTATCTCCACACCAAGTACCGGGAAAGCGGCACTTGAGGGAAACCAAGGGCCTCTAGGGTCACTTGACACTTCAAGCGCCACACGGTGTCCGGCATGCCGAACGCCGCCCGGTGCCCTGACGAGTGACCCCCCGTGAAAGGCAAGGCACGTCCGTGTCCGAACAACCCCCCACCCCGTCCCACCGCCGCAAGCGCTCCCTGTCCCGTCGCGGCGCGATCGGCGCCGCCGCGGCCGTGGCCGGCGCGGCCGCCGTGACCCCGGCGGTCTTCGCGGCCACCGACTCCGGCTCCGGTGACGGCGACGCCACCGGCTCCTCCGGTACGACCCCGGAGAAGTTCCCCGCCACCCGGACCGAGGCCGCCACCGGCACCGGCGAGACCACCACCGCCTTCGCCGCCTCCTACGTCGGTGTGCGCTGGTCCGGCGCGCAGGACGGCGCCGCGATCCGCCTCGCGGACGGCGACTGGCAGACCGTGACCGCGGGCTGCTCGGCCGTCGAGGACGGGGGCAGCGCGCTGGTGGCGGCCCGGAACGCCACCGCGTACGAGGTGAAGGCGTCGGACGGAGTGTCCGACGTGGCCTCGCTGGCGATAGACGTCACCGACGGCCCCGACCGCACCTTCCAGGTGCCCAGCGAGCCGACCCGGGTGCGCGGGGTGCGCTACCTCTCCCGCCCGGCGTGGGGCGCCGACGAGTCCAAGCGGTACAAGGACGGCAAGGTCAACTCGCCCGAGAAGTACTACCCGTTGCAGATCATCACGGTCCACCACACCGCCACGCCGAACGACGACCCGGACCCCGCCGCGACCGTCCGCGCGATCTACGAACTCCACGCGATCACCAACGACTGGGGCGACATCGGCTACCACTTCCTCATCGACGAGTCCGGCACCGTCTACGAGGGCCGGTACTCCGGCGACGACGGCATCCCCGCCTTCAACCCGGACGGCGACCTCGTCACCGGCTTCCACTCCGTGGGCTACAACTCCGGCGCCCTCGGCATCGCCGTCATCGGCACGCTCACCGAGCAGGGCCCCACGGACGCGGCCAAGGCCTCCCTGACCCGGCTGATCAAGGTGATCTGCCGGTTCAAGGGCCTCGACCCCCAGGCGCGGGTCACCTACGTGAACCCCGTCAACGGCACGAAGAAGGACACGAACACCATCGGCGGCCACCGCGACTACTTCACCACCGAGTGCCCCGGCCAGGTGATGTACGACCTGCTCGGCGAGATCCGCGCGGCCGCGGCCCGCTGATCTGCGCCGATCCGCCGCGGGATGGGCCACCGACCGGCGCACATTAGGCTGGGAGGCTGACCCCCGCGGCGGAGCCGCACGTCGAGCACAGCCCCCGGGCAGGAGCGTAATGGCCGTCAACCTGGTCAATGTCGAGAACGTCAGCAAGGTGTACGGCACCCGTGCCCTTCTGGACGGCGTCTCGCTCGGCGTCTCCGAGGGCGATCGGATCGGTGTCGTGGGCCGCAACGGCGACGGCAAGACCACCCTGATCCGGATGCTGGCCAAGCAGGAGGAGGCCGACACCGGCCGCGTCACGCACTCCGGCGGACTGCGCCTCGGCGTCCTCACCCAGCACGACTCCCTGGACTCCACGGCGACCGTCCGCCACGAGGTCATCCGGGACATGGCCGACCACGAGTGGGCCGGCAACGCCAAGATCCGGGACGTGCTCACCGGGCTGTTCGGCGGGCTCGACCTGCCCGGCTTCCCGCAGGGCCTCGACACCGTCATCGGCCCGCTCTCCGGCGGTGAGCGGCGCCGGATCGCACTCGCCAAGCTGCTCATCGAGGAACAGGACCTGATCGTCCTCGACGAGCCCACCAACCACCTCGACGTCGAGGGCATCTCCTGGCTCGCCCAGCACCTGCGCGAGCGCCGCTCCGCGCTCGTCTGCGTCACCCACGACCGCTGGTTCCTCGACCAGGTCTGCACCCGCATGTGGGACGTGCAGAAGGGCGACGTGTACGAGTACGAGGGCGGCTACTCCGACTACGTCTTCGCCCGCGCCGAGCGCGAGCGCATCGCGGCGACGGAGGAGACCAAGCGGCAGAACCTGGTCCGCAAGGAGCTGGCCTGGCTGCGCCGCGGCGCCCCCGCGCGTACGTCGAAGCCGCGCTTCCGGGTCGAGGCCGCCAACGAGCTCATCAAGGACGTGCCGCCGCCGCGCGACACCAGCGAGCTGATGAAGTTCGCCTCCTCGCGGCTCGGCAAGACGGTCTTCGACCTGGAGGACGTGACCGTCCAGGCCGGACCCAAGGTCCTCCTCAAGCACGTCACCTGGCAGCTCGGCCCCGGCGACCGCGTCGGCCTCGTCGGTGTCAACGGCGCCGGCAAGACCTCTCTGCTGCGGGCCATGGCCCAGGCCGCCCGCACCGAGGGCGAGGCGCAGCCGGCCGGTGGCCGCGTCGTCGTCGGCAAGACGGTCAAGCTGGCCTACCTCTCCCAGGAGGTCGCCGAGCTCGACCCGAAGCTGCGGGTCCTGGAGGCCGTCCAGCAGGTGCGCGACCGCGTCGACCTCGGCAAGGGACGCGAGATGACCGCCGGGCAGCTGTGCGAGACGTTCGGCTTCTCCAAGGAGAAGCAGTGGACGCCGGTCGGGGACCTGTCGGGCGGTGAGCGCCGCAGGCTCCAGCTCCTGCGTCTGCTGATGGACGAGCCCAACGTCCTCTTCCTCGACGAGCCCACCAACGACCTCGACATCGAGACCCTGACCCAGCTGGAGGACCTCCTCGACGGGTGGCCCGGGTCGATGATCGTCATCTCCCACGACCGCTTCTTCGTCGAGCGCACGACCGACCGTGTCTTCGCCCTCCTCGGCGACGCCACCCTGCGGATGCTGCCGCGCGGGATCGACGAGTACATCGAGCGCCGCCACAAGATGGAGGAGGCCGCGGCCGCGAGCGCGCCGGTCGTCCAGAAGGCGGTCCCGGAGAAGAGCGCGGCCGACCAGCGTGCCGCGAAGAAGGAACTGCAGAAGATCGAGCGGCAGCTCGACAAGGTCGCCGAGAAGGAGACCAGGCTGCACGACCAGATCGCGGCGAACGCGACGGACTTCGGCAAGGTGGCGGAACTCGACGCCCAGCTGCGCGACTTGGCCGGTGAGCGCGAGGAGCTGGAGATGCGCTGGCTGGAACTCGCCGAGGACGCGTGAGGCGCCTCCGGGCGGCGCAGGCGGGCGGCGCGCGCGCCGCGTGAAGAGGGCGTGAAGGCGCATAACAGTGGCATCACGGGCCGGTCCTCCCTTGGGTACAGGGGGTGATCGGCCCGGGTTTCTGTCAGTCCCGAGTGATAGAAAGAGCCGTCTGAGAACTGTCTGAGTACGACTCTGAGCCGTTACGTACCTCAGGGCGTGGCTAAAAATCAGTGAACGAGGGGGAACGCGCTGATGACCCAGCCGCCCGGTTTTGGCGCACCGCAGGACCAGCCGCCGCAGGGGGGATTCGGCGCACCGCCGCCGCCCGCGGGCCCGCCGCAGACCCCGCCGCCACCGCAGGGTCCGCCGCAGCCCGGTTACGGCTACCCGCAGAAGGTCGACCAGCCCGGTCCGTACGGCCAGCCCCAGCAGCAGCCGGGTCCGTACGCCCAGCCCGGTCCCTACGGTCAGCCCCAGCAGCCGGGCCCCTACGCCCAGCCCGGTCCCTACGGTCAGCCCCAGCAGCCCGGCCCCTACGCCCAGCCCGGTTACGGCTACCCGCCCCAGCCGCAGTACCCCGGCGGTCCCGGCACCCCGCCCGGCAACTCCGGTTCCCGCAACCCCTTCAGGGGCAAGCCGGCCCTCGTCATCGCCGCCGCCGTGGCGGGCCTGCTCGTCGTCGGCGGCACGGTGTGGGCGGTCGGCAGCGGCGGCGACGACCCGAAGAAGCCGGTCGCCGAGGAGAGCGACAGTGCCAAGCCCTCCGCCTCCGACGACCCGGTCAACCCCGGGGACGGCGACGGCGGCGGCAAGGAGCAGGAGGACCTCAACGAGGGCCGCCAGGCGGGCGAGTCGAAGGTGCTCTGGTACAAGACCGGGCCGGACGCGCCCGGTTCGGGCGCCGACGCCCCCGGCATGTGGATCACCGACAAGACCGCGGTGAAGGCGGCGTACAAGCAGCTCTTCGGCTACAAGGTCGGCGACGGCAACCCGGCCTGGGACCCGATCACCTTCGACCAGAAGATCTGCGCGGTCACCCCGCAGAAGACCGCCGCGAACAAGATCGTCGTCGCCTACATGAGCGGCAGCAGCGACCGCGCGGAGTGCAACAAGCTCCAGGAGGTCGACCTCGACACGGGTGCCAAGGGCTGGACCGGGAAGGTCGCCGACGGCGACCTGTTCGACTCCACGCTCCAGATCGAGCTGACCATCACCGGCAAGACGCTGATGGTGGGCCGCTCGATGTCCGGCACCGCCTACGACGTCACCACCGGCAAGAAGCTGTTCGACAAGTCGAAGTACGGCGACGCCTGCTTCCCCAGCGCCTTCGCCGGCGGCCCCAAGCTGATCGCCGTCTCCTCCTGCGACGCCTCCGGCAAGAACGAGCACGACGAGGTGCAGGAACTGGACCCGACGACCGGCAAGGCCAAGTGGACTCAGAAGTTCGACAAGGGCTGGCGGGTCGCGCGCGCCTACTCCGTCGACCCGCTCGTCATCTACAGCACCAACGAGGACAAGAACGCCTGGAACATCTCCACGTTCACCTCGGGCGGCAAGTTCCGCTCCCAGGTCGCCTTCGACGAGAACTTCGCGCCCGCCTGCGACTGGGCGATCTTCGCCCGTGACCTGACCGGCTGCACCGGCGCGGTCGCCGACGCGAACACCCTCTATCTGCCGACGGAGGCGACGAGCGGCGCGAACGAGGTCGTCGCGGTCAACCTCGCGAACGGCAAGGAGAAGTGGCGCGTGAAGTCCCCCGCGGACGAGACGATGCTCCCGCTGAAGATCGAGAACGGCAAGCTCATCGCGTACGTCGGACCGACGTACGACGCGGGCGGCCAGGTCGTGTCCATCGCGACGACCGGCTCCGACCACAAGCCGGCGAAGCTGCTCCAGAACCCGGCGTCCGCCGCCGACGTCGAGAACGGCTTCTACTCCAAGGCCATCGACTGGGTCGGCGGACGTTTCTACCTCTCGACCACCCGGCTGAGCGGCGACGACGACACGCAGGAGAAGTTGATGCTCGCCTACGGCAAGTAGCCCTCCCGCCCCGTCACCCGCCACCGTCCCCGTTTACCCGAGGTACTCCGCCATGACCCAGCCGCCGCCCCCGCCGAACCAGCCCCCGCCCGGGGGAGGCTTCGGCCCGCCCCAGGACCAGCCGCCGCAGCCCCCGCCGCCCGCACAGCAGCCCGGCTTCGGCGCCCCCCAGACGCCTCCGCAGCCGCAGCCCGGCTACGGATACCCGCAGGCACCGCAAGCGCCGCAGGCACCCCAGACGCCCCCGCCCCCGCAGGGCCCGCCACAGACCCCGCCCGGCCAGGGCTACGGCTACCCGGGCCAGCCGCAGCAGCAGCCGTACGGCCAGCCGCCCACCCCGGCGCCGAACCCGTACGGCCAGCCCGACGCCTACGGTCAGCAGCCCGGCGGCTACGGTCAGCCGCAGCCGAACCCCTATGGCCAGCAGCCCGGTTACGGCTACCAGCAGCCGACCATGCCGCTCCAGCCGCAGGCCGGGCAGCCGGCCGGCGGGCGGAGGATCAACTCGCAGCTGGCGATCATCGTCGCGGCGGTCGTGGCGATCGCCCTGATCGTCGGCGGCGGTCTGTGGTACGCCAACTCCTCCGGCGACGACGGCAAGAAGGACACCGCGAACAGCAGCGGCGGCACCGGCGGTGGCGGCGACGAGAAGGGCGGCACCGGCGGCACCAGCAGCAAGGGCGAGGAGAAGGTCCCGGCGAACACCGCCGCCTCCGTCCTCTTCCAGGTCCCGCAGCCCGAGGTCAAGGCCGACACCACCTACACGGTCAACGGCTCCTGGCTGACCGACAAGGTGTACGCCAAGAGCGGCATCGCCGAGGTCGTCGGCTACGACCCCGACAAGGGCACCGAGCTGTGGACGATCAAGCTGCCCGGCCCGGTGTGCGCGGCCAGCCGCCCGATGACCGACAAGCATCTGACGGCCATCGCCTACGAGCCCGCGATGCCGACCAAGGAGAAGCCGACGGCCGGGTGCAGCCAGGTCTCGGCGATCGACCTCGACGCGGGCAAGCAGCTGTGGACGAAGACCGCCAAGGCCGGTGACCGGCTGATCCCCTGGGACAACGTCACCGTCAGCGCCAACACCGTCGCCACCGGCTCCACCAGCGGCGGCGCCGCCTGGGACATCACCACCGGCAAGTCCCTGTGGAGCCCGAAGCCGACCGACTCCTGCTACGACGCGGGCTACGGCGGCGGCGCGAAGCTGGTCGCGGTCCGCAAGTGCGGTGACTACGACGCACGTCAGCTGCACATCCAGACCATCGACCCGGCGTCCGGGAAGGTGATCTCGGAGTACAAGATGTCGCAGGGCATCGAGTACGCGAGCATCGTCTCCACCGAGCCGCTGGTGGTCGCCGCCGAGGTCGGCGAGGACACCGGCGCCAGCGGTATCTCCGACGTCTTCTCCATCGACAACAAGACCGGCAAGCTGCGCACCCGCATCTCCCTGCCGGGCGACGAGTACGCGGCCCGCTGCGACGGCATCTACCGGCCCGAGTACTGCTTCCAGATCGCGGTCGGCAACGACAGGGTGTACGTGCCGACGGAGGAGCACCAGGGCGCCGGCAGCGATTACAGCCGCACCAACGAGATCATCGCCTTCGACCTGGCCACGGGGAAGCAGACCGGCCAGCGCGCCGACGCGGGCGACGGCTACACCCTCAGCCCGCTGCGCATGGACGGCGGCAACCTGATCGCGTACAAGAGGCCGCCGTACGACAAGGGCGGACAGATCGTCAGCATCGACGGCGGCACCTTCAAGGAGACCAAGCTCCTGGAGAACCCGGCGACGAAGCCGGTGCGCGACGTGGAGACCAGCATGTCCCCCGATTCGTCCGAGTTCATCTACCACGACGGCCGGCTGTTCATGTCGGAGGTCTACGCGAGCGATTTCGGCAGCAGTACGGGTGAGAAGGAGTATCTGGCGATCGGCTTCGGCGCCAAGTGATCGCGTAACCGTCTCTTCGCACTGCCCCGTCCCTGCTCAGGGGCGGGGCAGTGCACGTACCACCCATCAATCTCGAATGACGGAAATTCCGTCGATCCGGGGCACTTCTCACCAGTAGGGGCAGCGCAACGTCGAACAAGCGTGTAGCTTCCGGGGGCATGAAGAGCGGGGGAGCCGGGCGGGGGCTCTTTTCCGTGCGGAGGGGGGACTGGGGGGTTGCTCGATGGGAGTGCGGCTCATGGTGGTCGACGACCACCGACTGCTGGCCGAGGCACTGGCCTCGGCGTTGAAACTGCGGGGGCATCGGGTCCTCGCCGCGGCGGCACCGGCCGCGGGGGCGGCGGAGCTGGTGATCACCCGGGCGCCGGAGGTGTGCCTGCTGGGCACGGCGACCCCGGCCGAGCCGGGCATCTTCGACCCGGTGGTGAAGATCAAGCGGGACCGTCCGCAGGTGGCGGTGCTGGTGCTGGGCCCGGTACCGAGCCCGCGCGGCATCGCCGCGGCCTTCGCCGCGGGCGCCTCGGGTTATGTACGGCACGACGAGCGCATCGAGGGCGTCGAGCGGGCGATCATGAAGGCGCGGGCGGGCGAGGCGGCGGTGGCACCTCAGCTGCTGCAAGGGGCCTTCAGTGAACTGCTCAACCCCGCCGCCCAGCCCGACGACGAGGGGCAGCGGCTGCTCCAGATGCTGACGCCGCGGGAGGTGGAGGTGCTGGTCCGGGTCGCCGACGGCGAGGACACCCGGCTCATCGCGGCGGGCATGGGCATCGCCCCGTCCACGGCCCGCACGCATGTGCAGCGGGTGCTGATGAAGCTGGGGGTGGGATCGAGGCTGGAGGCGGCGGCGCTGGCGGCGCGCACGGGGCTGCTGGACCGGGCGGGCCCGGTGCCGCACGCTCCTTCCGACCTGGGAGCGGGGCCGGAGTCGTAGCCGACTCCGGCCCCGTCCGGGAGGGGGCTACTCGCCCGGGCGGCTGCCCGGGTGGGGGCCCGGGCCCTCGCCCGTCACGTCCTCCGGAGTGACCTCGGGCGTGGCCGGAGGGGTCGGCCGCAGCTTCAGCCAGGCCAGGAAGAAGATGCCGAGGAGCAGCATCCCGATCCCGGTCCACAGGTTGATGTTGACGCCCTCGGCCTTGTCGAGGGTGGCGTCGGAGGGGTTGATGCCGGCGATCGTGACGATGACGCCGTACAGCACGAACAGGCCGCCGATGATGCGGCGCAGGTCGAAGATGCGGGCCGCGGTGGCCGACTTGGCCTGGAGCTCGGCGACTTCCCGCTGGACGTCCCGCTCGGAATACCCGTGGTGGTCAGACATGGTTCCTCAATCTCCCTTCTCAGAAGAGTGCCCTCAGAACGAGAACGGGATGTAGCAGGCGGCGGCCAGCACGATCGCGCCCCAGCCCAGCAGGGCGGGCCTGCGGTACCAGGCGTCGTCGCCCTCGGCGGGGGCCTCGGACATGCCGGGGGAGCGGGTGCCGTAGACCAGGCCCTGGAGCTCCTCGGCCGGCTTCGGCGCGGTGAACAGCGACACCGCGACCATCACGACCGCGCCCGCGACGAACCCGACGATCGCGGAGACGAAGTTGGCGCCCTGGTCGGAGGGGATGTCGATGATGCCCTGCTTGTAGATCCAGAAGTAGTTCACCATCGCCGCGACGGTGCCCGCGAGCAGGCCCCAGAAGCCGGACTTCACCGACGCCCGCTTCCAGAACATGCCGACGATGAAGACCACGAACATCGGCACGTTGAAGAAGGAGAACAGCGTCTGGAGGTAGCTCATGATGTTGGAGAAGGACGAGGCGAGGAACGCCGTGCCCACCGAGGCCGCCACGCCGATCACCGTGATCAGCCGCCCGAAGCGGACGTAGTACTCGTCCGCACGGCCGCGCACCACGTACCGCCCCCAGATGTCGTTGGTGAACACCGTGTTGAAGGACGACACGTTGGCCGCCATGCCCGCCATGAACGCGGCCAGCAGACCGGTCACCGCGATGCCCAGGACGCCGTTCGGCAGCAGCTGTTCCATCAGGTAGGGGATGGCGTCGTTGTACTGGTAGCCCGACTTTTCCGTGCCGAAGCCGGGGATCAGGGCGGCGGCGGTCAGGCCCGGGATCATCACCAGGAAGACGATGAAGATCTTGGGGTACGCGGCGATCAGCGGGGTGCGCTGGGCGGCGCTCAGGTTCTTCGCGGACAGGGCGCGCTGGACCTCGGCGAAGTTCGTCGTCCAGTAGCCGAAGCTCAGCACGAACCCCAGGCCGAGCACGATCGTCAGCCAGTTCGCGCCCAGCGGGTTGTCCGAGCCGATGCCCGTACCGCCCCACGCCGTCGTGAAGTTCTCGCCGTGCTCGGCCGTCAGCTTGTCGGTCAGGCCGCCCCAGCCGCCGACCTTCTTCAGGCCGAGCACCACGATCGGGATGAGGGCCGCGAGGATCACGAAGAACTGCAGCACCTCGTTGTAGATCGCGGAGGAGAGACCGCCGAGGGTGATGTACGCCAGCACGAACGCGCCGGCGACCAGGATCGCCACCCACTGCGGCCAGCCCAGCAGAGCCTCGACGACGATCGCGAGGGCGTACAGGTTCACCCCGGCGATCAGGATGGCGGCGAAGGCGAACAGGGCCGAACTCAACAGGTGCGCCCATTTGTCGAAGCGCAGCAGCAGCATCTCGGGGACCGAGCGGACCTTGCTGCCGTAGTAGAAGGGCATCATCACCAGGCCCAGGAAGACCATGGCCGGGATGGCGCCGATCCAGTACCAGTGCACGGTGTACGCGCCGTACTGGGCGCTGTTGGCGGCCATGCCGAGGATCTCGGTGGCGGCCAGGTTGGCCGAGATGAAGGCCAGGCCGGTGATCCAGGCGGGCAGCGAGCGGCCCGAGAGGAAGAAGTCGAGGCTGGTCTTCACCGATCTGCGGGCGGCGAAGCCGATGCCCAGGACGACGACGAAGTAGATGGCCAGGATCGTGTAGTCGAGCCAGTTCGTGGGGAGTCGTAGCTCGGCCGCCAGATATGTGACGTCTGTGGGGTTTTGCATGGGGGGATTGAACCCTTCGGCTGGCGCTCTTTGTTTGATTCCGACGTTGACGCTGCTGTCGAGTTATGGTTACTTGTGTTTAGTTCTGTTTGAGTGAAGGAGTCCGGCGGTGAAGAAGACCTCGACCCGGCTGGCCGACGGTCGCGAGCTCATCTACTACGACCTGCGTGACGACACCGTCCGGGACGCGGTCGACCGCCGCCCGCTGGAGCGGACCGTCACCACCTCCGAGGTCCGCCGCGACCCGCTGCTCGGGGACTCGGTGGCCATCGCCTCGCACCGGCAGGGCCGCACCTACCACCCGCCGGCCGACGAGTGCCCCCTGTGCCCGTCCGAGGGCGACCGGCTGAGCGAGATCCCGGACTCGTCGTACGACGTCGTCGTCTTCGAGAACCGTTTCCCCTCTCTGGCCGGTGACTCCGGCCGCTGCGAGGTCGTCTGCTTCACCTCCGACCACAACGCGTCCTTCGCCGACCTCAGCGAGGAGCAGGCGCGTCTGGTCCTGGAGGCGTGGACGGACCGGACGTCGGAGTTGTCGCATCTGCCCTCCGTTGAGCAGGTGTTCTGCTTCGAGAACCGCGGCGCCGAGATCGGTGTGACCCTCGGACATCCGCACGGGCAGATCTACGCGTACCCGTTCACCACGCCTCGCACCGCCCTGATGCTGCGCCAGGTGGCCCAGCACAAGGAGGCGACCGGCGGGGGGAACCTCTTCGACAGCGTGCTGGAGAGCGAACTCGCCGGTGAGCGGGTCGTCCTGGAGAGTGAACACTGGGTCGCGTTCGTGCCGTACGCCGCGCACTGGCCGTACGAGCTCCACCTGTACCCGAAGCGCCGGGTCCCGGACCTGCTCGGGCTCGACGAGGACGCGCGCTCAGAATTCCCCCAGGTTTATCTGGAACTCTTGAAGCGCTTCGACCGGATCTTCGGCGAGGGCGAACCGGCGACGCCGTACATCGCGGCCTGGCACCAGGCCCCGTTCGGCCAGCTGGAGGAGTTCGAGGGCGTCAGCCGTGACGACTTCGCGCTCCACCTCGAGCTTTTCACCATCCGCCGCACCTCCGGCAAGCTGAAGTTCCTCGCGGGTTCCGAGTCCGGCATGAGCGTGTTCATCAACGACATCCGGCCGGAGGCCGCGGCCGAGCGACTGCGAGAGGTAGCGAGTTCATGAGCGGTAAGTACCTGGTGACGGGTGGCGCGGGTTACGTCGGCAGCGTGGTCGCCCAGCATCTGCTGGAGGCGGGCCACCAGGTCGTCGTCCTCGACAACCTCACCACCGGCTTCCGCGAGGGCGTCCCGGCGGGCGCGACCTTCATCGAGGGCGACATCCGCGACGCCGCCAAGTGGCTCGACGCCTCCTTCGACGGCGTGCTGCACTTCGCCGCGTTCTCCCAGGTCGGCGAGTCCGTCGTCAAGCCCGAGAAGTACTGGGACAACAACGTCGTCGGCAGCATGGCCCTGCTGGGCGCGATGCGCGAGGCCGGCGTCCGCAGGCTCGTCTTCTCCTCCACGGCCGCCACGTACGGGGAGCCGGAGCAGGTCCCGATCGTCGAGACCGCGCCGACGAAGCCGACCAATCCGTACGGCGCCTCCAAGCTCGCCGTCGACCACATGATCACCGGCGAGGCGGCGGCCCACGGCCTGGCCGCGGTCTCCCTGCGCTACTTCAACGTCGCCGGCGCGTACGGCGCGTACGGCGAGCGGCACGACCCCGAGTCGCACCTCGTCCCCCTGGTCCTCCAGGTCGCCCAGGGCAAGCGCGACGCCATCTCGGTCTTCGGCGAGGACTACCCGACGCCGGACGGCACCTGCGTCCGCGACTACATCCACGTCGCCGACCTGGCCGAGGCCCACCTCCTCGCCGTCGCGGCCGCCACCCCCGGCGAGCACCTGATCTGCAACCTCGGCAACGGCGAGGGCTTCTCCGTCCGGCAGGTCATCGAGACCGTCCGCCAGGTCACCGGCCACCCGATCCCCGAGGTCCTCGCCCCCCGCCGCGGCGGCGACCCGGCGACCCTGGTGGCCTCGGCCGCCACCGCCCGCGAGAAGCTGGGCTGGAACCCGTCCCGCGCGGATCTCGCGGGCATCGTCGCGGACGCGTGGGAGTTCACGCAGAACATCTCGAAGGAGCAGTAGTGCGGGCACAGCAGGTCCGGGCCGGTTTCGTGGAGCTCTACGGCACCGAGCCCGAAGGTGTCTGGTCGGCGCCGGGGCGCGTCAACCTCATCGGTGAGCACACCGACTACAACGACGGCTTCGTGATGCCCTTCGCGCTGCCGCACACCGCGGTCGCCGCGGTCTCCCGCCGCGACGACGGCGTCCTGCGGCTGCACTCGGCGGACGTCGACGGCGGGGTCGTGGAACTCCGGCTGGACGAGCTGACCCCGGAGTCCGACCGCGACTGGACCGCGTACCCGGCGGGCGTGGTCTGGGCCCTGCGCGAGGCGGGTCACCCGGTGACCGGCGCCGACATCCACCTCGGCTCCACCGTGCCCTCGGGCGCGGGCCTGTCGTCCTCGGCGGCGCTGGAGGTCGTGGTCGCCCTCGCCCTGAACGACCTGTACGAACTGGGCCTGCAACGCTGGCAGTTGGCCCGCCTGTGCCAGCGCGCCGAGAACGTCTACGTCGGCGCCCCCACCGGCATCATGGACCAGACGGCGTCGGCGTGCTGCGAGGACGGCCACGCGCTCTTCCTCGACACCCGCGACCTGTCCCAGAAGCAGATCCCCTTCGACCTGGCCGCCGAGGGCATGCGCCTGCTGGTCGTCGACACCCAGGTCAAGCACTCCCACAGCGAGGGCGAGTACGGCAAGCGCCGCGCCGGCTGCGAGCGCGGCGCGGCCCTGCTGGGCGTCGACGCCCTGAGGGACATCCCCTACGCCGACCTCGACGCGGCCCTCGCCCGGCTCGGCGACGACGAGGAAGCCGTCCGTCTGGTCCGGCACGTCGTGACCGAGGACGAGCGGGTCGAGAAGGTCGTCGACCTGCTCAAGTCGGGTGAGACGCGGGCGATCGGCCCGGTGCTGGTGGCCGGTCACGCCTCCCTGCGCGACGACTTCCGCATCTCCTGCCCGGAGCTGGACCTCGTCGTCGACACGGCCATGAGCGCGGGCGCCCTGGGCTCCCGGATGACCGGCGGCGGCTTCGGCGGCTCGGCGATCGTGCTGGCGGACGTGGCCGACGTCGACACCGTCACCAAGGCGGTCGAAGAGGCCTTCGCGGCGGCCGGGTTCACCGCGCCGCGCGTGTTCGAGGCGGTGCCGTCACCGGGGGCGCGCAGGCTGGTCTGACCTCCGGCCGAGCCGCTTCGTCAGGGTGTACTCCGTGATCCCCGGCGGGTAGTCGGGGATCACGCACACCACGTCGTACCCCTGCTTGCGGTAGAACTCCGGCGCCTGGAAGTCCCACGTCTCCACCCGGGACATCGCACACCCCCGTTCCTCGCGGGCGACTCGCTCCGCCTCCGCGAGCAGCCGCGACCCCAGGCTCGCGCCGCGGTGGCGTTCGTCCACCCACAGGTACGTCACATGGAGCCAGGCCGTCCAGGTGTGGCCGACCAGCCCGCCGGCCAGCTCCCCCGCCGCGTCCAACACCCAGACATGGACCGGAAGTTCGCGTTCGTCCGGGGTGCCGCGCAGGGCGCGCAGGACCGGGGAGGCCGCCGTGTTGGTGTCCCGCAGCCGGATACGCAGCAGATCGCGCCGGTCTTTGTCGACTTCTGTCTCCATACGAAACATGCGGCTCACCATAAACGCGCTGGACAGCCAGTTCTGCAAATTACCTTCCGCTGCTGCCCCCCGGCCGTACCCTGATGAACAGCACCGGTGGGGGCCGGTGCTGATCAGGGGGCGAGACAAGTCGGGTACGACACCCGAAGTGGGGGTAGCAGTTCGGGCACGGCGGCGGCCGTGCGCGGCGCCATCGCGCTTCGGGCGTCGTACCCGCGCCTGGTCTTCCGTCTCCCGACGATGGGGTATCCCCTGCTCTTCAAGAGCTTGGGGAAGGGGGTTTCGTGGTTCGCATCCGAGTCCTGGTCGTCGACGACCATCGCATCTTCGCCGAGTCGCTCGCCGCCGCCCTGGCGGCCGAGCCCGACGTCGACGTCTCCGCGGCCGGCAGCGGTCCCGCCGCGCTGCGCAGCCTGGAGCGCGCGGTGGCCGAGGGCCGCCGTTTCGACGTGCTGCTCGTCGACGCCGACCTGGGCGGCAACGTCCAGGGCATCCGGCCCGCCGTGCCCGTCCAGGAGGCGGGCGAGGACGGGCTCGTCGACGGCATCTCACTGGTGGCCGGGGTGCGTACCGCGCAGCCCGGCGTCCGGATCGTCGTGCTCGCCGAGAAGGACGATCCGCGGCGCGCCGCGCTCGCCCTTCAGGCCGGTGCGTCCGGCTGGGTGGCCAAGGACTGCTCACTGTCCCGGCTGCTGACGGTCATACGAGGGGTGCTGCGCGACGAGACCCATCTGCCGCCCGCCCTGCTCACCGGGGTGCTGCGGGAGCTGACCGCCGCGCGCAAGCACCGCACGGAGAGCGAACGGCTGGTGGAGTCGCTCACCCCGCGCGAGCGCGAGGTGCTGCGCTGCATGGTCGCCGGGCTGGGCAGAAAGGCCGTCGCCGAACGGCTGTTCCTCTCTCCGCACACCGTGCGCACCCATATGCAGAACGTCCTCGGCAAGCTGGGCGTGCACTCCACGCTGGCCGCCGTCGCGCTCGCGCGGCGGGCGGGGGTCGGACCGGTGGATCTGGAGCCGGCCGGGCGCATCCGGGCGGAGGAGACGCACACCGCCTGAGCGGGCGAGGCGGCTCCTCAGCCGCTTCTCAGCCGGGGATGTTGTCGAACGGGGCGGTCAACTGGCGCAGCAACCCCGCCAGTTCGCCCCGCTGGGCCCGGGAGAGCTCCGCGAGGATCGCCCGCTCCTGGTCGAGCAGTCCGGCCAGGGCCTGGTCCGCGCGGTCCCGGCCCTCGTCCGTCAGCCGGACCAGCACGCCACGGCGGTCCGAGGGGTCCGGCAGCCGTTCCACCAGGCCCTTCTTCGCCAGCCGGTCGATACGGTTCGTCATCGTGCCCGACGTCACCAGGGTCTGCGTCAGCAGCTGGCCGGGCGAGAGCTGATACGGCGTTCCCGCGCGCCTGAGCGCGGTCAGGACGTCGAACTCCCAGGGCTCCAGGCTGTGCTCGGAGAAGGCCAGACGGCGCGCGCGATCCAGGTGCCGGGCCAGCCTGCTCACCCGGCTGAGCACCTCGAGCGGTTCCACGTCGAGGTCAGGGCGCTCCCGGCGCCACGCAGCGACCAGCCGATCGACCTCGTCCTCCATGACGATCAGTGTAGTGGTTGTGTCGATGTGAAGTCTCTTGATGTCGAGTCTCTTGACGTCAAGATATATCGAGGGGCACAGTGGATCTCATGACCACTTGGGACCCCGCCCAGTACCTGCGCCACGCCGACCACCGCGCCCGCCCCTTCCTCGACCTCCTGGCCCGCGTACCCGACCTGCCGAGGGACCCGGCGCGCATCGCCGACCTCGGCTGCGGCCCCGGCAACGTCACCGCCCTCCTCGCCGACCGCTGGCCCACCGCCCGCATCACCGGCTACGACAACTCGCCCGAGATGCTCGACAAAGCGCATGTCGAGCACGCGGGCCCCACCCCGGGCGGCGGCAGCCTCGACTTCGCCCACGCCGACGTGCGGACCTGGGCGCCCACCGGCTCGTACGACCTCATCATCAGCAACGCCACCCTCCAGTGGGTCCCCGGGCACCTGGAGCGCTTCGCCGACTGGATCGACGCCCTCGCGCCCGGCGGCACCCTCGCCCTCCAGGTCCCCGGCAACTTCGACGCCCCCAGCCACCGGCTGATGCGCGAACTCGCCGCGTCCTTCGGCCTCCCCGTCGCCCTGCGCCACGACGACGCCGTCCACACCCCCGAGGCCTACCTCGCCCACCTCACCGCCCTCGGCTGCACCGCCGACGTCTGGGAGACGACGTACGTCCACCTCCTCACCGGCGAGGACCCGGTCCTTGACTGGGTGAAGGGCACCGGACTGCGGCCCGTCCTCACCGCCCTCGCCGACGACCCGGCGGCCCGCGAGAAGTTCCTGACCGCCTATCGCGCCGCCCTGCGCGAGGCCTACCCGGCGGGTCCGCACGGCACCCCGTTCCCGTTCCGCCGCATCTTCGCGGTCGCCCGCAAGGAGGCGTGACGGATGATCACCGCCGTCGACCACGTCCAGCTCGCCGCCCCGCCCGGCTCCGAGGACCGGCTGCGGGCCTACTACGCCGGTGTCCTCGGCATGACCGAGATCCCCAAGCCGCCCGCCCTCGCGGCCCGGGGAGGGTGCTGGTTCCAGGCCGGGCCCGTCCAGCTCCACCTCGGCATCGAGGCCGCCTTCCGGCCCGCCCTCAAAGCCCACCCCGGGCTGCGGGTCACCGACATCGAGACCTACGCCGCCCGGCTGGAGACCCGCGGCGCCACCGTCACCTGGGACACCGACCTGCCGGGACACCGGCGGTTCTACTCCTACGACCCCGTCGGCAACCGGCTGGAGTTCCTGGAACCGCGCGTTTGAGCGGCCCGGCCACGGTTCACCCGGCAGCCGGGAAACGCAAACGCAGTCGCAGTCGGGAGTGAGTGACGTGGCGAAGGACCAGAAGGCCAAGGCCAAGAAGGAACAGGCCAAGGGCAAGGCCAAGGAGGCCGTGGGCCGCGCGGTCGGCAACGAGCGGTTGACCACCAAGGGCCGCGCCGAACAGATGAAGGGTGACGCGCGTCAGGCGAAGGAGAAGGAGAAGGACATCTTCAAGCACTGACGTCTTCGTCCCGAAGAGCTGAGGCCGGCGGGTGTGCTGCCGGGCCTCAGCTCTTGCGGCGTCCTATCAGGTGCGGCTTCGCCTCCAGGCCGTCCAGGCCGTGCCAGGCCAGATTCACCAGGTGCGCCGCGACCTCCGCCTTCTTCGGGCGGCGGACGTCCAGCCACCACTGGCCCGTCAGCGCGACCATGCCCACCAGCGCCTGCGCGTACAGCGGGGCCAGCTTGGGGTCGAAGCCGCGGCTCTTGAACTCGCGGCCCAGGATGTCCTCCACCTGGGTGGCGATGTCCGAGATGAGGGAGGCGAAGGAGCCCGTGGACTGGGGGATGGGGGAGTCACGGACCAGGATGCGGAAGCCGTCCGTGCACTCCTCGATGTAGTCGAGGAGCGCGAACGCCGCCTGCTCGCACAGCTCACGCGGATGCCCCGCCGTGAGCGAGCTGGTCACCATGTCCAGCAGCCGCCGCATCTCACGGTCCACGACCACCGCGTACAGCCCCTCCTTGCCGCCGAAGTGCTCGTACACCACCGGCTTGGAGACCCCGGCCTTCGCCGCGATCTCCTCCACCGACGTGCCCTCGAAGCCCTTCGCGGCGAACAGGGTGCGGCCGATCTCCAGCAGCTGGGCGCGGCGCTCGGCGCCCGTCATCCGCGTGCGACGCGTGCGCCGCGGCTTGTCATTGCTCTCGGTGCTGCTGGAGTCGGTCGCCACGGCGTCAATCATGCCGCCTCGACGGCGTCCTTCCGGCGTCGGGAGTCGTCTTCACCGGTGTTGCGGCGCGAATCGATACGCGAGCGTGACGGCCAGCGCACGTCGTACGCCCACCCGGCCAGCTCGAACCAGCGGATCAGCCGCGCCGAGGAGTCCACCTGGCCGCGCATCACACCGTGCCGCGCCGACGTCGGGTCCGCGTGGTGCAGGTTGTGCCAGGACTCGCCGCACGACAGCACCGCCAGCCACCACACGTTGCCCGAGCGGTCCCGCGACTTGAACGGCCGCTTGCCCACCGCGTGGCAGATCGAGTTGATCGACCAGGTGACGTGGTGCAGCAGGCAGACCCGGACCAGCGAACCCCAGAAGAAGCCCGTGAACGCGCCCCACCAGGACATCGTCACCAGACCGCCGATCACGGCCGGCAGCGCCAGGGACAGCATCGTCCAGTAGATGAAGTTCCGGGAGATCGAACGGATCGCCGGGTCCTTGATCAGGTCCGGCGCGTACTTGTCCTGCGGCGTCTGCTCCTCGTCGAACATCCAGCCGATGTGCGCCCACCACAGGCCCTTCATCAGCGCCGGAACCGTCTCGCCGAACCGCCACGGGGAGTGCGGGTCACCCTCGGCGTCCGAGAACTTGTGGTGCTTGCGGTGGTCGGCGACCCAGCGGACCAGAGGGCCCTCGACCGCCATCGAGCCCGCGATCGCCAGCGCGATGCGCAAGGGACGCTTGGCCTTGAAGGAACCGTGCGTGAAGTAGCGGTGGAAACCGATCGTGATGCCGTGGCACCCGAGGTAGTAGAAGAAGACCATCAGGCCGAGATCCAGCCAGCTCACGCCCCAGCCCCAGGCCAGCGGCACCGCCGCCAGCAAGGCGAGGAACGGAACGGTGATGAAGAGCACCAGCGTGATCTGTTCGATCCCGCGCTTCTGCTCCCCGCCCAGCGTGGCGGAGGGCATGGGTGAGCCGTCGGTCGCCTTCGGGGCGTCACCGATCACATCGGAACTTGTGGTCATTGAGGCGTCCCCTGGGGGGTCGAGGGTTGGAGAAGGGCCGCGGTACCGGTGACCACACGAGAAGCAGAGCGGGACTTCCCTACGGTTCCGTAACCTACGGCGTCGTAAGTATGGCAGCGCGTCGCCCGACGGCAAGAGCCCAAGAGCCTGCGCGTCCGCACCGGCACCTATCCTGGAGTCGTTCGGACAGCGCGGTCCGCTCTCATTTCTTCCCGGATGCCCGGCCCGTATGCGGCAGCCGCCGCGCGACGGTCACCCGGGTTCCCTCCAGGACGAGTTTCAACACTGCAAGGAGCCGCACCTGTGAGCAGTGCCGACGACCAGACCACGACGACGACCTCCAGTGAGCTGCGCGCCGACATCAGGCGACTCGGTGACCTCCTCGGCGAGACCCTCGTCCGGCAAGAAGGCCCTGAGCTGCTGGAACTCGTCGAGAAGGTCCGCCGCCTCACCCGCGAGGACGGTGACGCCGCCGCCGAGCTGCTGCGAGGCACGGAACTGGAGACCGCCGCCAAGCTGGTGCGCGCCTTCTCCACCTACTTCCACCTGGCCAACGTCACCGAACAGGTGCACCGAGGCCGCGAACTCAGGGCCAAGCGCGCCGCCGAGGGCGGCCTCCTCGCCCGCACCGCCGACCGCCTCAAGGACGCCGACCCCGAGCACCTGCGCGTCACCGTGCAGAACCTCAATGTGCGCCCCGTCTTCACCGCGCACCCCACCGAGGCCGCCCGGCGCTCCGTCCTCAACAAGCTCCGCCGCATCGCCGAGCTGCTGGAGACCCCGGTCCTGGAGACCGACCGCCGCCGCTACGACACCCGCCTGGCCGAGAACATCGACCTCGTCTGGCAGACCGACGAACTGCGCGTCGTACGCCCCGAGGTCACGGACGAGTCCCGCAACGCGATCTACTACCTCGACGAACTGCACGCCGGCGCCGTCGGCGACGTCCTGGAGGACCTCACCGCCGAGCTGGAGCGCGTCGGCGTCACCCTCCCCAAGGAGACCCGCCCCCTCACCTTCGGCACCTGGATCGGCGGCGACCGCGACGGCAACCCCAACGTCACCCCCCAGGTCACCTGGGACGTCCTGATCCTCCAGCACGAGCACGGCATCAACGACGCGCTCGACATGATCGACGAACTGCGCGGCTTCCTCTCCAACTCCATCCGCTACACCGGAGCGACGGAAGAGCTGCTGGAGTCCCTGCGCGAAGACCTCGAACGCCTCCCGGAGATCAGCCCCCGCTACAAGCGCCTCAACGCCGAGGAGCCCTACCGGCTCAAGGCCACCGCGATCCGCCAGAAGCTGGAGAACACCAAGCTCCGCCTCGCCAAGAACACCCCGCACGAGCCGGGCCGCGACTACCTCGGCACCAGCGAGCTCCTGGGCGACCTCACCCTCATCCAGACCTCCCTGCGCGAACACCGCGGCGGCCTGTTCGCCGAAGGCCGCATGAACCGTACGATCCGTACGCTCGCCGCCTTCGGCCTCCAGCTCGCCACCATGGACGTCCGCGAGCACGCCGACGCCCACCACCACGCCCTCGGCCAGCTCTTCGACCGCCTCGGCGAGGAGTCCTGGCGCTACGCCGACATGCCCCGCGACTACCGCGGCAAGCTGCTCGCCAAGGAGCTGCGGTCCAGGAGGCCGCTGGCCCCGACCCCGGCACCCCTGGACGCCGCCGGCGAGAAGACCCTCGGCGTCTTCCACACCGTCAAGCGCGCCCTCGACGTCTTCGGCCCCGAGGTCATCGAGTCGTACATCATCTCGATGTGCCAGGGCGCCGACGACGTCTTCGCCGCGACCGTCCTGGCGCGCGAGGCCGGCCTCATCGACCTGCACGCCGGCTGGGCCAAGATCGGCATCGTGCCGCTCCTGGAGACCACCGACGAGCTCAAGGCCGCCGACACCATCCTGGAGGACATGCTCTCCGACCCCTCCTACCGGCGCCTGGTCGCGCTCAACGGGGACGTCCAGGAGGTCATGCTCGGCTACTCGGACTCGTCGAAGTTCGGCGGCATCACGACGTCCCAGTGGGAGATCCACCGCGCCCAGCGCCGCCTGCGCGACGTCGCCCACCGCTACGGCGTGCGGCTGCGGCTGTTCCACGGCCGCGGCGGTACGGTCGGCCGCGGCGGCGGCCCCTCGCACGACGCGATCCTCGCCCAGCCCTGGGGAACCCTGGAGGGCGAGATCAAGGTGACCGAGCAGGGCGAGGTCATCTCCGACAAGTACCTCGTGCCGTCGCTGGCCAGGGAGAACCTGGAGCTGACGGTCGCCGCCACCCTCCAGGCCTCCGCCCTGCACACCGCCCCCCGCCAGTCCGACGAGGCCCTCGCCCGCTGGGACGCGGCGATGGACGTGGTGAGCGACGCCGCCCACGCGGCCTACCGCCGGCTCGTCGAGGACCCGGACCTGCCGAACTACTTCCTCGCGTCGACCCCGGTGGACCAGCTCGCCGACCTGCACCTCGGCTCCCGGCCCTCCCGCCGCCCCGGCTCCGGCGTCTCCCTCGACGGCCTGCGCGCCATCCCGTGGGTGTTCGGCTGGACCCAGTCCCGGCAGATCGTCCCCGGCTGGTTCGGCGTCGGCTCCGGCCTCAAGGCGCTGCGCGAGGCCGGCCTCGACACCGTGCTCGACGAGATGCACGAACAGTGGCACTTCTTCCGCAACTTCATCTCCAACGTCGAGATGACCCTCGCGAAGACCGACCTGCGCATCGCCCGCCACTACGTCGACACCCTCGTCCCGGCCGAACTCCAGCACGTCTTCGCCACCATCGAGGCCGAACACGCCCTCACCGTCCGCGAGGTCCTCAAGGTCACCGGCGAGAGTTCACTCCTCGACGCCCAGCCCGTCCTGAAGCAGACGTTCACCATCCGCGACGCCTACCTCGACCCGATCTCCTACCTCCAGGTCGCCCTGCTCAAGCGCCAGCGCGACGCGGCCGCGGCCGGCGAGGAACCCGACCCCACCCTGGCCCGCGCCCTGCTCCTCACCGTCAACGGTGTGGCGGCGGGCCTGCGCAACACCGGCTGAGGCCCTACGCGCACACGACGGTGCCCCCGAGCTTCGGACAAGCTCGGGGGCACCGTCGTACAACCGGTCCTTATGGCTTATGGCTTACGCCTTACGCCTTATGCCTTGCGGCGGCGGAACACCAGGTAGCCACCCGCGGCCACCAGCGCCGCCGCGGCGCCGCCCAGCAGGCCCACCGGGGCGCCGTTGCCGGTCTCCGCGAGGTCACCGCCCTCGCTGTCGCCGCTGCCGCCACCCTGCGCGGACGGCGACGAGGACGCCGAAGGCTCCGAGGACGAACCGCCGGCGGGCGCCGACTCGGACGGCGAGGCGGAGGGAGAGGAAGAAGCGGACGCGGAAGCGGACGAGGACGGCGTCTCGCTCGGCTTGCCGTCGTCGGAGCCCTCGCAGTCGGTCCAGAAGACCTTGTGCTTGGCCGCGCCCTTCTCGCCCTCGAAGTTCCAGAACAGCTTGTAGTGACCGTCGGGCAGCGACAGGTCCTCGGTCCGGCCGTGACCCTCGGCGTCGAGGGTGATCTCACCGGACTTCACCGTCTCGCCCTTGACGTCGGCCGTCGGGGCCCACGCCTCGATGTGCCAGTCCACCTCCTGGACGGAGTCGAAACCGAACGCGTCCAGGTAGAAGGTGCACACGTGCGGCTCGTTACGGCGCAGCTCCTCCCCGGTCTTGGCGTCGTGGATCTTCACGGTGCCGTTGTCACCCGGAGCGGTGGCATGGGCGGAAGGGGCCGCGAGCAGGGCGGCCAGGGCGACGGCGGACAGGGCGCCGGCGCGGCTGAGGGTACGCATGGGGCAGTCCATCTTCGAGATGTGACAGGGAAGATGTGGAGGGGGCGGCTCAGCATCCAGTCACGACTGACCTCAGGTCAATCACGAACAGACAACACTCACACCCTTCACAGAAACGCAGAACGCCGAAGGCCTTCAGATCGTCACGAAAGCCGCGGTGAGCAGCGCGACACCCGCCCCCGCCATGACCCACGCGCCCCTCGTACGCCCCAACCCGCCCGCCACCACGACCGACGCCAGCAGCAGCGCACCACCCAGCGGAACCCATGCGTAGAGAATCCCGGCCGGCCCGGCCCGCACGACATCGTCACTGCTCGGCTTCACGACGACCGTGTACGTCTCGCCCTTCCGCACCGCGACGGTCTTCTCGATGACGACCGCGGCCCGCGCCTTGGACCCCTCGGAGATCGGCGTGTACGGCCCGGTGCAGGTGTCCTCACCGCACCGCGTCACCTCGATCGTGCCGCTCTCCCGGCCCTTCGTCAGCATCACGTGCTGCGCGGTACCCCACGACGCCCACACCCCCGCCACCAGGATCAGCACCGCGACCGCACCCATCGCCGCGAGCCGTCCGAAACGGAGGGCGGCAGCCGAGGCCTGGCGGGCGGAGACGGAGGTGGTGGCAGGCATGGCCGGGATCATTGGCCATGCCTGAACGGCCCGTCAACCTGGGCCGGTTCCGCGGCCGGACAAGTCAGGAGTTGTACGTGCTTTGCGCCCGCTCCAGCCCCTCGATCACCAGACACTCCACCGCGTCCGCCGCCCGGTCCACGAAGTAGTCGAGCTCCTTGCGCTCGGCGGAGGAGAAGTCCTTCAGCACGAAATCGGCGACCTGCATCCGCCCCGGAGGCCGCCCGATCCCGAACCGCACCCGGTGGTACTCGGCACCGAACGCCTTCGTCATCGACTTCAGCCCGTTGTGCCCGTTGTCCCCGCCGCCCAGCTTCAGCCGCAGCACCCCGTAGTCGATGTCCAGCTCGTCATGGATCGCCACGATGTTCGCGACCGGCACCTTGTAGAAGTCCTTGAGCGCGTTCACCGGCCCACCGGACAGATTCATGTACGACATCGGCTTGGCGAGGATCACCCGGCGGTTGAACGGTCCCGGCGGCCCGATCCGCCCCTCCACGACCTGCGCCTGCGCCTTGCCGGCCCGCTTGAACCTCCCCCCGATCCGCTCGGCCAGCAGATCGGCCACCATGAAACCGACGTTGTGCCGGTTGGCCGCGTACTCCGGCCCGGGGTTGCCGAGGCCGACGATCAGCCAGGGGTCGTTGGCGGGGCTCGTCACGTCCGTGTCTCCTCGATACGCGCCAGCCGCCACTCCCGTACGGAAGCGGCGGCCGGCGAATTCTTGCAGAGCTCCTACGAGCTCCCACAGAGCCTTCAGGCTCAGGCCTCGGCGGCCTCGTCGCCCTCGGCAGCCTCCTCGGAGGCCTCCTCGGCCTGCGCGGCCAGGACCTGGAGAACGACGGCGTCCTCGTCGACGGCGAGCGTGGTGCCGGCCGGGAGCTTGATGTCCTTCGCGAGGATGGAGGCACCGGCCTCCAGGCCCTCGACGGAGACCGTGACGGACTCGGGGATGTGGGTGGCCTCGGCCTCGACCGGAAGCGCGTTCAGCACGTGCTCCAGCAGGTTGCCACCGGCGGCCAGCTCGCCCTCGGCGTGGACCGGGATCTCGACCGTGACCTTCTCGCCACGCTTGACCAGCAGCAGGTCGACGTGCTCCAGGAAGCCCTTGATCGGGTCACGCTGAACCGACTTCGGGATCGCCAGCTCGTTGGTCTTGCCGTCGATGTCCAGGGAGATCAGGACGTTCGGCGTACGCAGCGCCAGCAGCAGGTCGTGGCCCGGAAGCGTCAGGTGCAGCGGGTCCGAACCGTGGCCGTACAGCACACCGGGAACCTTGGAGTCACGACGGATGCGGCGGGCAGCGCCCTTGCCGAACTCGCTGCGGGTCTCGGCGGAGATCTTGACCTCGGACATGTGGATCACTCCTCGTATGGGTGAGAGCGGACAAGGTCACCCGGCCACGAACGGCCTGCTACGAAGAGCGCGTCGATAACGGAGGCGTGGCCTCCCTCGCCGAGCAACCTGGGCAGTCTACTCGGCGCGGGAGGCCACAGAAAAATCGATCATGCAGAAGCGTTTTTACGGCTTCGTGAAGCTGGGAGCAGTGCTTACTGCTCGTCGAACAGGCTCGTCACCGAACCGTCCTCGAACACCTCACGCACCGCACTCGCGATCGTCGGCGCGATCGACAGCACCGTCATCTTGTCCAGGTCACGACCCAGCTCACCCGGCGTCGGCAGCGTGTTCGTGAACACGAACTCGCTCACCCGGGAGTTCTTCAGCCGGTCCGCGGCCGGACCCGACAGCACACCGTGCGTCGCCGTCACGATGACGTCCTCGGCACCGTGCGCGAACAGCGCGTCGGCGGCCGCGCAGATGGTGCCACCGGTGTCGATCATGTCGTCGACCAGAACGCAGACGCGACCCTTCACCTCACCGACCACCTCATGCACGGTGACCTGGTTCGCCACGTCCTTGTCACGCCGCTTGTGCACGATGGCGAGGGGCGCACCGAGACGGTCGCACCAGCGGTCGGCGACCCGCACACGACCCGCGTCGGGGGAGACGACCGTCAGCTTGTCCTTGTCGACCTTCGCCCCCACGTAGTCCGCGAGCAGCGGCAGCGCGAAGAGGTGGTCGACCGGCCCGTCGAAGAAGCCCTGGATCTGGTCCGTGTGCAGATCCACGGTCAGAATGCGGTCCGCACCCGCCGTCTTCATCAGATCGGCGATGAGACGGGCCGAGATCGGCTCACGCCCACGGTGCTTCTTGTCCTGACGCGCATAGCCGTAGAACGGCACGATCACGGTGATGGAGCGCGCCGAAGCCCTCTTCAGGGCATCGATCATGATCAGCTGCTCCATGATCCACTTGTTGATCGGAGCCGTGTGGCTCTGGATCAGGAAGCAGTCCGCACCACGCGCCGACTCCTGGTAACGAACGTAGATCTCGCCATTGGCGAAGTCGAAGGCCTTCGTCGGGACGACCCCGACACCCAGCTGCTGGGCGACCTCCTCGGCAAGCTCGGGGTGGGCGCGGCCGGAGAAGAACATCATCTTCTTCTCGCCGGTCGTCTTGATCCCGGTCACAGCACTGTCTCCTCAGAGGTGTCTCAGCTGGGTGTCGAGAGACCTCGCCGCTGGGCGCGACGGGGCCGTCTCAGCTGGTGGGGTGCGGGTGTGCACTTATCACGGTACGCCGTGTTTGACGCACCTGTTTCCGGTCAGCCCTCGCTGCCCGGCTCCCGGGAAGCCGCCTCGGCCGCCTTCGCCGCCGCGCTTCCCGGACGCTTACGAGCCACCCAACCCTCGATATTCCGCTGCTGGCCACGGGCCACGGCCAGCGAACCGGGCGGCACGTCCTTCGTGATCACCGACCCTGCGGCGGTGTACGCGCCGTCCCCGACCGTGACAGGCGCCACAAACATGTTGTCCGAACCCGTCCGGCAGTGCGACCCGACGGTGGTGTGATGCTTGTCCTGCCCGTCGTAGTTCACGAACACGCTCGCGGCACCGATGTTGGAGTACTCACCGATCGTCGCGTCACCGACGTAGGACAGGTGGGGAATCTTCGTCCCCTCCCCGATCGAGGCGTTCTTGGTCTCGACGTACGTCCCGATCTTGCCCTTCGCGCCCAGACGGGTACCGGGCCGCAGATACGCGTACGGCCCCACACTCGCCTCCGGGCCGATGTGCGCCCCGTACGACACGGTGTTGTCGACCCGGGCCCCGGCACCGACGCGGGTGTCCGTCAGACGGCTGTTGGGACCGACCTCGGCGGTGGAGCCGATGTGAGTGGTGCCGTGCAGCTGGGTGTTGGGGTGGACGACGGCGTCCTGATCGAAGGTGACGGTGACGTCGACCCAGGTGGAAGCGGGGTCGATGACGGTGACGCCGGCGAGCATGGCCTCGGTCAGCAGCCGGTCGTTGAGAATCCGGCGGGCCTCGCTGAGCTGGACGCGGTTGTTGATACCGGCGATCTCACGGTGGTCGGCGGCGACGGAAGCCCCGACACGGTGACCGGCCTCCCGAAGAATCCCGAGCACGTCGGTGAGGTACTCCTCGCCCTGCGAGTTGTCGGTCCTGACCTTCCCGAGGGCGTCGGCGAGCAGCTGTCCGTCGAACGCGAACACCCCGGAGTTGATCTCACGGATCGCCCGCTGCGCGTCGGAGGCGTCCTTGTGCTCGACGATCTCGGTGACGGCGCCCGAGGCACCGTCGCGCACGATCCGGCCGTAGCCGGTCGCGTCCGGGACCTCGGCGGTGAGGACGGTGACGGCGTTGCCGTCGGTGGAGTGCGTGTGCGCGAGCGCGAGCAGGGTCTCACCGGTGAGGAGGGGAGTGTCACCGCAGACGACCACGACGGTCCCGTCCACGACCCCGCCGAGCTCTTCGAGCGCCATCCGTACGGCGTGCCCGGTGCCGTTCTGCTCCGCCTGCACGGCGGTCCGTACGTCGGGGTCGATGTCGTTGAGATGAGCGCCGACCTTCTCGCGCGCGTGCCCGACGACGACGACCAGATTCTCGGGGTCCAACTCACGGGCTGCGGCCAGCACATGGCCCACGAGGCTGCGGCCGCAGAGCTCATGGAGAACCTTGGGTGTGGCCGACTTCATACGGGTGCCCTCACCCGCTGCGAGAACGACGACGGCTGCCGGGCGGTTGGCGCTCACGGGATGCCCTTCGGCTGTGGAGAGGGTGGGGTGACATCCGCAGGATACCGGGGTGTTTCTTGGGGGACATGAGTGTGGGCCCTGACCCAGCTGGGTCAGGGCCCGAAGGTAAGCTCCCCCGCCAGGACTTGAACCCGGACAGATGGCACCAAAAGCCACAGTGCTGCCAATTACACCACGGGGGAATAATCTCCACCAAACCGGACATTCAGTCAGGTCGCCGAGCGGCACCTCCTACTATGCCGTACCAGGCACCCTCGATGCGACGGTATAGGTCGGCGCTCTGCCGGGATGTAGATCACGAGGCATCCGCGACAGGTCTCGCTGATCACGGTGGCGTCGCTGTTGATGAACTGCAGGGCCTCGGTGCGGCGGTGGGGCTTGTCCTTGGCGCCCTCGGCCCAGTACGGCGCGACGCCCGCGATGAACAACTCGCGGTCCGACAGCTCGCCGACGGCCTGGGCGGCACGCAGTCGTACGTCCACCCCTGCTTGCGCAGCTCCCGCGCCCTCTCGCGCAGCTCGTCCTTCGCTCGCGGTCGCCGCGGATCCGGCGAAGGCTGTAGCCCTGGCGTCGTAGCGCCACCGCCCGCTCCCGCAGCCCCTCGAAGTCGGCGTATTTGCCAGGTGAAGTTGCCATGGGCATACCGTCCGGGCGGAATCTCCGCTTCCGGGGTCGAACAGGGGCTGGTTCAGCAGTTCGAGGGAAATCGGGTGGTTTCGCTTCTGGCCGGTCACGGCATGTGGTGTAGGCCAGTACCGGAAACTCACCGGAAAAGCCGCGCCCTGCGCCCGTAGGCTGGAGGCATGACCACGACGGGGGAAGACCACGCCGCGGCCCGGACGGGGCCGTGGTGGTGGGTCAGGTGGCGTACCGCACTGTTGGACATCGGCCTCGCGTTCGTTTCCGTGCTGGAGTGTGCGGTCGAGGGCGTCGACTTCGCGGGGGACGCGGGGATCCCGACGGCGGCGGGGGTCGTCTTCGGGGCGCTCGCCGGCTCCGCGCTGCTCGTGCGGCGGAAGTGGCCGATCGCGGTGGTGCTGGTGTCCATCGCGATCACGCCTGCCCAGATGGGGTACCTCATGGGCATCGTCGGGCTGTACACCCTCGCCGCCTCCGAGCTGCCCCGGCGGATCATCGGGTCGCTGGCCGGGATGTCGTTCGTCGGCATGCTGATCGTGATGTTCGTGCGGGTGCGGCAGAGCATGGAGACGGGGGAGAGCGACCTCGGAGGCTGGTCCGTTCCGTTCGCGGCGATCGCGATTTCCATCGGGCTGACCGCCCCGCCCTTGCTGCTCGGGCTGTACGTCGGGGCTCGGCGGCGGCTCATGGAGAGTCTTCGTGAGCGTGCCGACAGTCTGGAGCGGGAGCTTCAGCTGCTTGCCGAGCGGGCCGAGGAGCGGGCCGAGTGGGCGCGTAATGAGGAGCGGACCCGGATCGCGCGGGAGATGCACGACGTCGTCGCGCACCGGGTGAGCCTGATGGTGGTGCATGCGGCCGCGTTGCAGGCCGTTGCGCGGAAGGATCCGGAGAAGGCCGTCAAGAACGCCGCGTTGGTGGGGGACATGGGGCGGCAGGCGCTGACCGAGTTGCGGGAGATGCTCGGGGTGCTGCGGAGTGGGGACGGGGCTGCCGCGCGGCGGGCCGCCGTGCCGTTGGCCGCCGTGGGGGTTGCCGCTGCTGCCGCCGCTTCGCGGGCCGTTGAGGAGTCCGACGGGCCTTGTCTGTCGGAGTTGGAGGAGTTGATCGGGCAGTCGGCGGCCGCGGGGATGGTCGTGGATCTGACCGTGGAGGGGGATGTGCGGCCGTACGCGGGGGAGATCGAGCAGACCGCGTACAGGGTCGTGCAGGAGGCGTTGACCAACGTCCACAAGCATGCGGCGGGTGCGAAGACGCATGTACGGCTCGCGCATCGGGGGTCGGAGATCGCGATGCAGGTGGAGAACGAGCCGCCGCCGGAGGTGTCGGTGGCGTCGTCGGCGCGGTTGCCGTCCGGGGGGAACGGGCTGGTGGGGATGAAGGAGCGGGTCGCCGCGCTGGGCGGGGTTTTTGTGTCCGGGCCGACGGACGCGGGGGGTTTTCGGGTGTCGGCGGTGATCCCGGCGTCGTAGCGCCGCGTCGTCCGGGGCGGTTCGTCCGGGGGTTCAGCCTGCCGTGAGGCGTACCGGTTCCATGCCTGCGACGAGGGCCCCCAGGGCGTGGTCGATGTCGGGGCCGAGGTACCAGTCGCCGGTGTGGTCGAGGACGTAGGCGCGGCCTTCGGCGTCGATGGCGAGGAGGGCGGCGGTCTCGGTCTCGGTGCCGAGGGGGCAGACGTCGGTGTCGAGCGCGCGGCCTAGGTCGGCGAGGGTGCGGGCCATGTGGAGGCCGTGCAGGGGGTCGAGGTGGAGGTGGGCGGGGGCGACCTGGCGGCCGGGGCCGGTGGGGGTGATGTGGAGGCCGCCGAACTCGGCCCAGGCCTCTACCGCGGCGGGGAAGACGGTGTGTCGGTGGCCGGCGGGTGAGGTGTGGTCGCGGAGGGCGTCGGCCCAGATCTCGGCCTGTTTGATGTCCCAGCGTCCGGGTTGCCAGCCGGCTGCGCGCAGGGCGGCGTCGACGGGTACGGGGAAGCGGGTGGTGCTGGTGCGGTCCGGGTGCATCTGCCTTCGATCGTCGTGGTCATGGGTGTGGTGCGGCTGTGGCTGTGGTGCTGGGTGGGGGGTTAGTCGTCCGCCGCCGGGTCGACGATGCGTACGCCGAAGTGGGCGCTGAGGGCGGTGCAGGCGCGGCAGGGGGTGGCGAAGCTGCCGTGAAGGGGGTCGCCGTCCTCGCGGATGCGGCGGGCCGTGAGTTTGGCCTGCTTGAGGGCTTTGCGGGCCTCGCCGTTGGTCATGGGCTTGCGGGCGGCGCGTCTGGTGCGGGCGGCGTCGGCGGCGGCGAGGTGGCGGGAGATGAGGATCGTCTCGGCGCAGCGGCCGGTGAAGCGGTCGCGCTGGGTGGATGTGAGGGTGTCGAGGAAGTCCTGCACGAGAGGGTGCAGGGGCGGGGCCTCGTCGCCGCGGGCGGCGGTGCCGGTGAGGGTGGCGCCGCGGACGGAGAGGGCGGCGGCGACGGTGGGGAGTATGCCGTCGCGGCGGTGGCGCAGGGTGGGGGCGTGGGCGGCTTCGCTGCTCCAGCCGATGCGCGGGTCGCCGGACACTCCGGTCCGCGGGTCGCCGGGTGTGGCTGGTCGCGGTCCTGGGTGCGGTCCCGTCTGCGTCGTATTCATGATCATCATCCCCTCCCGAGCATCCCCCCGGATCACACAGAGTGCCAAATGCCGTGGCTGGTGCGGAAGCTGGGGCGGTGCGACACGCCCGGGTTTGGGCGGGCTGTCACGGCGGGGTGACGGCTGGTCACGGAAGCGGAGGGCCGCTGACCGGTGCCCGGTGACCGGTGTCGTCGTACCGCATAGGCTGTCGGCACCCGCATGTATGCGACGCGTGTATGCGACCGCTTATATCGCGTATATGCGGTCAACACGCTGGAGAACGTCGGAGAAGTCGAATACGGGCTGGGGTGGGCGGGTCGGAGCCGGGGGACCGGGGCCGGGGCCGGTCGCCGTGGGTCGTACAGAGTGCCGCAGGGGGCAACCGCCATGACGACAGGTCGGCTCGGGCAGCAAGCCGCGCCGCCGAACGCGGCCTATGCCGGGCAGGTCGTGCATTTCCCGGATCCGGTCCGGGCTGCCCGTCACCCGAGGGGGGTGCGGGTGGACGAGCGCGGCTATCCGGACTTCTCGGCGTATGCGCGTGCGGCTGCGGAGATCGCCGATCCGCCGGAAGGTTTCGGTGTCGACGAGCTTCGGCTGACGGACTATGTGTCGGCGAACGCGGCGCTCGCGGCGACGGGCCATGAGCTGTGGGACACGATTCCGGCGGTGGCGACGCCGCACGGCTGGACGTGGCATCACGTGGTGGGTTCGCGCCGTCTTGAGCTCGTGCCGGTCGAGGTGAAGGCGTTGCTGCGGCATCACGGCGGGATCGCGACGGCGGCGGTGGAGCACGGGAAGCGGGGGACGCGGCCGTTGCAGGAGACGCGGCCCGCGCACTTCGGGTTGCCGAAGTCGGGTGCGGCGGTGTCGGAGTCGCAGGTGCTGGGGGTCGAGGAGGACCTCGGGTACCGGCTGCCGGGTGCGTACCGGTCGTTCTTGAAGGCGGCGGGTGGGTGCGCTCCGGTGGGGACGGCTCTGGACCCGGAGTTGGGTCTGCTGGTGGACCAGCCGTTCTTCACGGTGCGGGACGAGGCGGCCGTCAACGACCTCGTGTACGTGAACAAGTGCCTGCGCGACCATCTGACCAAGGACTACCTGGGTGTCGGGTTTGTGCAGGGCGGGCTGCTGGCCGTGAAGGTGAAGGGTGACCGGATCGGTTCGGTCTGGTTCTGCGCGTACGACGACGTCCGCGACGTCGATCCTTCGCTGGCGCCGGCGGAGCGGGTGGAGCGGCTGTTGCTGCCGTGCGGCGACGACTTCGATGTGTTCCTGTCCCGACTGGCGGGTTCTCCGCCGGAGTTGGAGACGGTGGCGAACCTGATGGTGGACGGCGGTTTCGCGCGGTCCGTGCCGGTGGCTGGTGCCGGTGCCGGTGCCGGGGCTGAAGCCGGTGCTGTTGCCGGGGCTGGGGAGTGAGCTGACCGATGGTGACGTTCGCGCAGGCGCAGGAGCGCGCGGAAGAGTGGATCAACGGGGACGTTCCCTCGTATCAGCATCGTGAGGTGCGGGTGCGGGAGTTCGAGCTCGGGTTCGTGGTGTGGGCGGAGGACCGTGCGGACGGTCCGCGTTCGGACGGCGGCGCGCAGCGGCTGGTGCTCGCCCGGGACAGCGGGGAGGCCACGTTGTGGCCGGCGCTGCCGGTGGGGGAGGTGATCCGCCGGTACGAGGAGGAGTACGGGCGGGCCGCGGAGGACGCCGCTGCTGCGGCCGCGTCGGCGCCTGCGGCTCGGGTGGATCTCAATCAGACGTCGTTCCTTCTGACGCCGCCGGAGTGGTTGCAGGAGGCGGCGGATCAGTTGGGGATTCCGGATCGGCGGGCTGGGGCTGGGGCGAGTGCCGGGGCCGGGGTCGGTGGTGGGTCCGGAGCTGGTGGCGGAGTTGGTGCCGGGGCGGCTGAGGGTTCGGTTGGTGCCGGTGCCGGTGCCGGTGCCGGTTTCGGTGCGGGTTCTGGGGTTGGTTCTTCGGCGTTGCCTGAGACGCAGGCCGGGGTGCCGGTCGGGTCGGGGAACGGGGCCGTGGGGTCTGGTGCCGGCGCGGGTGTGGGTGTGGGTGCGGATTCGTCCGGTGGTGCGCCGGGGGCGCCCGCTGCGTCGAGTGCGCCGGGGGCGCATGGTGTGCCTGCCGGGGCGACTCCGTGGGCCGGGACCGACACCAACGCCGATGCGGGCGACGACCGTTCGGTTCCGCTGCCCGCGACCGTGTTCGCGCCGCCGCTGAGCGGTACCGACGACGACACTCCGCCGCATGCCACGCCGCCGGAGGCCAAGACCGCGCTCATGTCGGGCGGCAGCCAGCTGCCGCCGACGGCGCTCGCACCGGCGCTCGGCGATCCGAATGCGCCGGGTGGTGCGGTGGCGCCGGGTGCGCCTGCGCCTGTGCCGGGTGGCGCGGCGTACGGGTATCCGCAAGGTGCTGGAGGTGTGGGTGGCGTGGGAGCGCCGGGTACGCCTCCTCCGGGTGCTCCGCCCGTGCCCGCGCCGGGTGCGCCGCAGGGCAGTACGCCGCCGCCTGTTCCGGGTGCTCCTTCTTATGGCTATCCGCAGGGGCCGGGGGGTGCGCCGGGGGCGCCTCAGCCTCCTATGGGCGCCGGCGGGCCCGGTGCTCCAGGGGCGCCCGAGCGGCCGCTCGCGCCGAACGCCGGGGACATCGCCGACGCCGCGACCAGCAAGGCGGCGCCTCCGCCGCGCCGTGCGCGTGGGGGTGCGACGCCGCCTCCGCCGCCGGGTGCCCCGGGGGCGCCGGGCGCGCGGCCGGGCGGCACGCCTCCGCCCGCGCCGGGTGCGCCTGGTACGCCGGGAGCGCCGGCCGGTGGGTATGTGCCGACGCAGCTCGTGTCCGCGCTCGGGCCCGACGGTCCTGAGGGCGTGCCTGCGGGGCCCGGCGCGTCGACTCCGCCGGGCGCCCCCCAGCCGCCCGGTGCGCCGAACCCGCCCGGCGGTACGCCTCCGGGCGCCATGCACCACGCCGCGACCATGCTGGCCGACCCGGGGCGTATGGGCCCGGGTGGGGGCGCGCCGCAGCCTCCGGGCGCCCCTGGTATGCCCGGTGCGCCGGGTGCGCAGACCCCTCTGGGCGCCCCGGGTGCACCTCACGCGCCGGGCGCTCCGGGAGTTCCTGGCGCCCCCGGTGTCGCGGGCGCGCCTGGCGGTCCTGGCGCACCGCACGCCCCCGGTGCCCCGGGTGTCCCCGGCGCACCGCAGCGTCCTGGCGCCCCGGGTATGCCTGGTGCGCCCGGCGCGCAGGGCTCTGTCGGGGGTGCGCCGGGTGCGGTGCACCAGGCGGAGACCATGCTGGCCGCGCCGCCGGTCGGCGGCCCCGGCGCGGTGCCTCCCGGTGCGGTGCCGCCTCCCGGCGGGATGCCGCCCGGTGCCGTACCGCCGCCGGGGCAGCCCGGGCCCGGTCAGGCGCCGGCGTACGGATATCCGCAGCAGGGGCAGCCGATCGTCGGCCCGGGCTACCAGGCCGTGTTGCGCTACCGCGCGCAGGACGGGTCGGAGCAGCAGCTGATCCGGCGTTCGGCGCCGGGTACGCCGCACCCGGAGTGGCAGATCTTCCACGAGCTGCGGGCGATGAACATTCCGCCGGACCAGGTGCTGGAGCTGCACACGGAGTTGGAGTCGTGTGAGCTGCCGGGGGCGTACTGCGCGCGGATGATCCGGGAGCAGTGGCCGCAGGCGCGGCTCGCGAGCATCGCGCCGTACGGCACGGACCATGCGAGCCGGCAGCAGGGGATGCAGCAGTTGCTGGCGCACCAGGGCGAGTTGCACCAGGTGGCGGACGGGCCGGCGCGGCCGGGACCGGTGCGCGCCCCGCTTCCGCCGGTGCAGGCGGCGCCGCCGATTCCGCCGGAGGGTGTGGCGCAGGAGCTGGCGGGGGCGTTCGGGCCGGGGATCTTCCGGTTCGAGCAGGCCGCGGTGTCCCGGCAGGGGGTGCCGCCGGTGGTGGCGCACTCGTTGGTCGCGGCGGGTCTGCCGATGGACATGGGTCCGTTCTTCTGGGCGCAGGCCCAGCCGGGCCGGCCCGTGCCGACGCTGGCAGAGCTGGCGCAGGAGCGCGGGGTGCAGCCGGCCGCGGACGCGGGGTCGTACCTGGTGATGGGCAGTGACTTCGGCCGGGCGATCTGTGTGCAGTACGGGACGGCGAACATCGTGGCCGTGCCGGTGGAGGCGGGGCCCGGTGGGGCGCCCGTGCCGCCGCAGTTCGTGAACACGGGGCTGCCCGAGTTCCAGCGGTGCCTGGCGCTGCTGGGGCGGATGTGGCGGCTCAGGTTCGGCCTGAACCAGGAGCAGGCGGGCCGTTGGACCGTCGACTTCCAGGCGCAGCTCGCCTCCCTGGACCCGGCGGCGCTGGGTTCGCCGGAGAGCTGGTGGTCGGTGCTGCTCGAGCAGATGTGGGACGGGCTGCTGTAGGGCCTGTCGCGTCGGCGACACAGAAGGTGCACGGGAGGCGGGTCCGGTCACGGCGACCGGGCCCGCCTCTTCGCCGTCCCGGAGCATCTCGAGAAGTTCTTTCGCGGTCCTGTCACACCTTTCCTGTCCGCTCCGTCAGTGCGGTGAAAGCGGCTCACAGCAGTGGGCGGCAGCTCACCACTTGTCTCAGGAGGCAGGACATGAAGGCTCGGATGACGAACCCCGCGTACGTGCTCCCCGGCGCGCTGAAGGGCATCGGCACGATCTTCCAGGCGGTCAACGACAGCGGGCTGCCGCAGGAGCTCGCGGAGATCGTGGGGCTGAGGGCGAGTCAGATCAACGGGTGCGGCGCGTGTGTGTACGGGCACGTCGACAATCTGCGGAAGGCGGGGACGAGCGAGGAGCGCATCGCGAGCGTCGTCGCGTGGCACGAGGCGCCCTACTACAGCGACGCCGAGCGGGCCGCGCTGCAGCTGACCGAGGTGATGACACGGCTCGCGGACCGTTCGCACGAGTCGGTGCCGGACCAGCTGTGGGACGAGGTGGCGGACCACTTCGACGAGAAGGAGCTGTCCGGGTTGATTCTCGTCATCTCGCTGACGAACCTGTTCAACCGCATCAACACCACCATCAAGGAGCCGGCCGGCACCACCTGGGGCTGAGCCCGTACCCCGCCTACCGGGGGACGGCCGTGACCTCTGTGCGGAGTGTCGCGTTATGCACTGTTATGCCTGATACATCAAGATGTGCGCGAAATCATCATTTTGCGTCCTTTTGATGGAGAGGGGTTCCAGGATGAGCGGCACACCTGCCTCGTCCCACGGCTTCGTGGTCGTACGGGGGCGCGGCTACCGTCCCGAACAGGTCGACGCGTACGCCGCGGCGCTCTCGCAGGACCGTGACGCCTCCTGGGAGCGTGCCGCCCGTCTGACCGTGCTCGCCAAGGAGATGGAGGCGGAGCTGGAGGCGCTGCGCGAGACGGTCGCGCGGCTCGCGCCACAGTCGTACGAGACGCTCGGGGAGCGTGCGCGCCGGATCTTCCAGCTCGGCCAGGAGGAGGCGGCGGCCGTGCGCGATGGCGCGCGGCAGGAGGCGCAGCGCCTCGCGGAGGCGGCGCGGGCGTGCGCGAACGGCGTGCGCGACGCGGCACAGGCGCACGCCGACGCCGTGCACGCCGAGGCCGAGGAGCGCGCCCGCCAGCGCCTTCTCGCGGCGCGCGCCGAGGCCGACGAGATCCGCATCGCCGCCCGGCGCGAAGTGAAAGAGGGGCGCACGGAGGCGCTCGAAGCGTTGCGCGAGGTACGGCAGCGCACCACCGGCATGCTCGCCGAACAGGCCAGGGAACACGCCGAGCGCTGGGCCGAGGCCGAGCGCGCAGAGACCGAGCGTGCCGCGGCGCTGGACGCCCTGCACGCCGATCAGGTCGCGCGCGCGGAGGCCGCGCTGTCCGAGGCGAAGCAGGCGTTCGCCGACGCGGAGGCCGCCGGACGCCGCCGCCAGGAGGAGGCGCGGGCCCGGGCCGCCGAGATCCTCGCCGAGGCGCGGCTGCGGGAGGACCGGATCGCGCGCGAGACGGAGCGGGTGCTGCGTGAGCACGGGGAGCGCTGGGACGACGTACGCGCCCACATGGACCTCGTACGCAACAGCCTGACGACGCTGACGGGCCGGGCACCGGCGGAGTAGCGCCGGAGCCCGTTCACTCCACCACGCCCCGTTCCCGCCGCGCCTCCCGAGTCACCGCCCACGCGTCCGCCACCGGGCCGAGGTGGGTGAGCTTGTCGGGGTTGATGACGGTGCGGATCGTCTGGATGCGGCCGTCGAGCACATCCAGTGTCCAGGTGTGGAGCACCTTGCCGTCCCGGTCGTGGAAGACGGCGCCGGGTTGGCCGTTCAGCTCGCGGGGTTCCATCGTGATGTCCACGCGCGCGTGCAGGTCGAGGAGCGAGGTGAGGAGGCGGGTCACGCGGTCGGTGCCGAGGACGGCGTTGGCGAGTCGCGGTGCCTTGCCGCCGCCGTCGCCGACCATCGCCACGTCGGCGGCGAGCAGGTCCTGCAGGGCGGTGACGTCGCCTTCCCGGAAGGCGCCGAAGAAGCGTGAGGCGAGTTCCGCGCGCTCCTCGCGGTCGGCGGAGAAGCGGGGCCGGCCCTCGGACATGTGGCGCCGTGCCCGTACCGCGAGTTGACGGCACGCCGACTCCGAGCGCCCGACGGCCGCGGCGACGTCGGGGAACCCGAAGTCGAAGACCTCGCGGAGCACGAAGACGGCGCGTTCGAGCGGGGAGAGGCGTTCGAGCAGCAGCAGGGCGGCCAGCGACACCGAGTCGGCCAGTTCCGCCGAGCGTTCCGGGTCGTCGTAGGGGTCGTCGAGCAGCGGTTCGGGGAACCACGGGCCGACGTACGCCTCCCGTCGTACCCGGGCCGAGCGCAGGACGTCGATCGCGATCCGGGTGACCGTGGTGGAGAGGAAGGCCTTGACCGACCGCGGTTCGGCCGGGGAGTCGGCGTAGCGCAGCCAGGTCTCCTGGACGGCGTCCTCGGCCTCGCCCACACTGCCCAGCATGCGGTAGGCGAGGGAGAACAGCAGGGGCCGCAGTTCCTCGAACTCCTCGGTCCTGCCCATGAGTCGGCATGCTCCTTCGAACGCGGCGCGGGCCCCGCCGGCCGGGGCCCGTCTGGTGTCCTCGGTCAGCCCGTGAAGGACCCGGGCCCGAAGCGGCCCCACGCGACGACCACGGCCAGCAGGAGGTAGACCAGGTTCAGCGGTACGAAGGCCATCTCGCCCCGCCGGCCATGGGTGATCATCGCGCCGATCATCAGCAGAATCCAGCAGACGGCGGTCACCGGGACGAGGACCGGTGCGACGCCGACGGCCGCGGGCAGGATCAGACCGGCGGCGGCGAGGAGTTCGACGACGCCGAGCGTCTTGACGAAGGTGACGCTCCGGTCGGCAGTCCAGCCGCCGCCGTTGTGTGCGGCCAGGGTGTCCTTCGGGACGAAGGTCTTGCTGATGCCGCCGGTCAGGGCCACCGCGGCGAGCAGTCCTGCGGTGATCCACAGCGCGAGGTTCATCGTTCACTCCCTGATCGAGGTTGCTCTGCACCCTCTGGACGAGACAGCGAACGGCCCTGTGACATCCCTCGGTCCTCTACTCCTCCCTCCGCACCGCCCCCGCCAAGATCCACCCCTCCACGGCCTCGTACTGCCGCCGCTGCTCCTCCGACCCGCGGCGTCCGGAGACGACCGTGCCGAGCCAGCCGAAGGCGAAGCCGGCCGGGATGGAGACGAGGCCGGTGGTGGTGAACGGGAACCAGTTGAAGTCGCTCTCCGGGAACGCCGATATGGGCGAGCCGGAGACGAGGTTGGTGCCCGGCATCAGCAGCAGGACCACGAGCGTGCCGCCGATCAGGGTGCAGAGCAGGCCCGTTCGGGTGTAGCGGCGCCAGAAGAGGCTGTAGACGAGGGCGGGGGCGATCGCGGAGGCGCCTAGGCAGAACGACAGGGTCACCAGCGGCTGGAGGCTGCGGTGCTGGACGAGGGTGGCCAGCAGGATCGCCGGGACGCCCACGGCGAGCGCGGACACGCGCGCGAGGGTCATCTCGCGGCGTGCCGTCATCTCGCGCGCGTGGCCCGCGAACACGTCGTGGGCGAGGGAGTTGGCGCAGGCGAGGATCATGCCGGCGACCGAGGCCAGCAGGGTGAGGAAGATCGCGGTGGTGACCGTGGTGAACAGCAGCGTCTCGGCCGTCGAGACCTCCGCGCCGAAGGCGGCCCGCGAGGCCAGCAGATAGGCCGTGTTGCCCTGCGGGTCCGCCTCCGCGATCACCGCGCGTCCGATCAGGGCCGTCGCGCCGAACCCGACGACGGTGATGACGAGCACGAACAGCACGACCGACGACACCGCCCAGGACATCGAACGGCGGACCGCGCGGGCGCTGTCGGCGGTGTACATGCGCATGGTGACGTGCGGGAGGCAGGCCCCGCCGACGACCACCGTCAGCTGCGAGACGATCATGTCGAGGCGGGGTGCGGGGCCGCCCGCGAACTGGAGTCCGGAGTGCAGGAAGGCCGGTCCGACGCCGCTCTGCGCGGCGGCCGCGTCGAACAGCGCGCCGGGATTCCACTCGTAGCGCTGGAGGATCAGTACGGCGACCACGGCGCCGGAACCCAGCAGCATCACCATCTTCAGGATCTGGATGAGGGCGGTGCCCTTCATGCCGCCGATCGCGGCGTAGCTGATCATCAGCACGCCCAGGCCGAGGATGCAGCCCGTCTTCAGGGAGTCGCCGGTGAAGCCGAGGATGAACGCCAGCAGTTGTCCGGTGCCCGCGAGTTGGACGAGCATCAGCGGCAGGAGGGCGGCGAGGGTCACCGCGCTCGCGGCGATGCGTACCGCGCGTCCCGGCATGCGGCGGGCCAGCGCGTCGCCCATGGTGAACCGGCCCGCGTTGCGCAGGGGTTCGGCCAGCAGGAACATCAGCAGCATCAGCGACAGAGCGGTGCTGAGGGCGAGGACGACCCCGTCGTACCCGCACAGCGCGATCACTCCGCCGGTGCCGAGGACGGTCGCGGCGGAGATGTAGTCGCCCGCGATGGCGAGGCCGTTGCGCATGGGGGAGAGGGAGCCGTAGCCGGTGTAGAACTCGTCGAGGTCGTCGCGGTCGGGGCCGGTCATCACGCACAGCAGCAGCGTGATCGTGGCCACCGCGGAGAACGCCACCAGGGACATCGACTGCGCGGAGTCGCTGAATCCGGTCATGACCTGGCCTCCCGCTTGGCGTCGACGGCGGCTTGTCTGCGGATGCGGTCGGCGACGGGATCGACGTACACGCGCGCGGTGTGCTCGTACAGCGTGATCGCCAGCCAGGTGACCGGGAGTTGGAGCAGGGCGAGCAGCAGGCCGGTGGGCAGTCCGTCGGTGACGTTGCTCGTCATGAGGGACGGTGCCCAGGCGGACAGGATCAGGAAGAGCGTGAAGTAGCCGAGCGCGGTGAGTGTCGCGACGCGTCGCTGCCGGCGGTACGCGCCGCGCAGGACGCGCAGGTCGCTGTGGTGGCCGAGGGCGGGGCGGCGGGGACGGCGGTGCGCTGCCGTCGGTGGGTCTTCGAGGGGCGGCTGCCAGGGGTAGGTGGGGTACGCCGAGTGGGTCGGCGGCGGGGACGGGTACGGGGACGCGTACGGGTCGTGTGACATCCCGGTGGCTCCTTGCGCGGCTCGGGTCCGGTGCGATGCGGACCGCAGGGAGTTGGGGGGTGGGACGAGCGGAGCCACGCACGCTACTCGTAGGTAGCCGACGGTTGCGAGCTTTTCACCAAACTGATTGGTCGGTATGCGCTTACTTCGCTGACCTCGGGTGTTACCCGGATTAACTCAGATTTTTGAACGGCCGTCAGGGCTACGGCGGGTTGAACGAGCGCTACGGACGGTGGTGCGCGGAGGTGAGGTCGCGGTGGAACCGGATGCCCGGGCGGCCGGCTACGACCGTCTCTTCGACGACCGTGAAGCCGTTGCGTTCGAGGACCGTGCGGGAGGCCGGGTTGTCCAGCGTGGTGACGGCCTTCAGGGCGGTCAGTCCGTACGACGTCCCCGCCGTCCGGCACAGCAGCGCCACCGCCGCCGTCGCCACCCCGCGGCCCGCCGCCTTCTCGGCCACGCGGTAGCCCAGTTCGGCGCAGCCGTCCTCGACGTCGATCAGGTTCATCCGGCCGATCAGGGTGCCGGACGCGTCCAGCACGACGTGGAAGTGGCAGATCCCGGCGTCCTGTTCGGCCAGCCGCGCGCGGTGGATCTCCGCGAAGTCGGCGAAGTAGGCGTCCCCGCGGTCCGAGATCGAGCGGGTGAAGTACGCCCGGTTCTCCCGCTCGAACGCCAGCAGCGCCTCCGCGTGGTCCGCGCGCAGCCGCTCCAGTCTCAGCCCTGTCATGGGCGGCACCTTACGCAGCCTCAGTCCGCGATCACCGGGAATTTCCGCGGCGCCAGGAACAGCAGCACCAGGAACGCCAGCGCCGCCGCGCACGACGCCCCCAGGTACACGGCGTGGACGGCGTCCGCGATGGCCCGCCGGGTCGTCTCGGGGGCCGTACCGGCGTCCAGCGCGCGCGTGACGGAGTCGAGGTCGCTCGCCCCGCCGAGCCGGGCGGCCAGCACCCCGTTGGCCACCGCCCCGAACAGCGCGGCGCCGAAGGTCTGCCCGATCTGCCGGCAGAACAGCACCGAGGCCGTCGTCGTGCCGCGCTCGGCCCAGCCCACCGTCGACTGCACCCCGACGATCAGGGGCAGTTGGAACAGCCCCAGGGCGGCACCGAGGACCAGCATCAGCACCGTCGGCTGCCAGGCCTGTCCCGGGTACGGAAGGAAGGGGAACGCGAACAGCACCAGCGCCGCCGTCCCGATCCCCAGCATCGCGGTGTTGCGGAAACCTATCCTCCGGTACACGTGCTGGCTCAGCGCGGCCGACACCGGCCAGCTCAACGTCCAGACGGACAACACGAATCCGGCGGCCACCGGTGCGAGGCCCAGCACCGACTGGGCGTACGTCGGCAGGAACACCGAAGGCGCCACCATCAGCAGCCCCAGCGCGCCCAGCGCCAGGTTCACCGCGGCGATCGTACGGCGCCGCCACACCCACCCCGGGATGATCGGCTCGGCCGCCCGGCGCTCCACGGCCACCACGACCGCCACCAGTGCGAGTCCCGTACCGAACAGGCCCAGTGAGGGCGCCGACAGCCACGGCCAGGCCACCCCGCCCTGCACCAGCGCCGTCAGCAGCACACCCCCGCAGGCGAACACCGCGAGCGCGCCCGCCCAGTCGATCCGCGGGCGTACGGGCGAGTCCCGTTCCGGCTCATGCAGGTGACGCACGATCAGCCACAGCGCCACGGCACCGATCGGCAGGTTCACCAGGAAGATCCAGCGCCAGTCCGCGTACGCCGCCAGGACGCCGCCCACGCCGGGGCCGGCCACCGCGGACACCGCCCACACCGTGGAGAGCTTCGACTGGATCTTCGGGCGCTCCTTGAGGGGGTAGAGGTCGGCGGCGAGCGTCTGGACGGTGCCCTGGAGCGCGCCGCCGCCCAGGCCCTGCACCACGCGGAACGCGATGAGCGCGCCCATGTTCCAGGCGAGCGCGCACAGCAGGGAGCCGAGCAGGAAGAGTGCCGCGCCCGCGACGAGCACCGGCTTGCGGCCGAAGGTGTCGGACAGTTTGCCGTAGACGGGCAGGGTCACCGTCACGGCCAGCAGATAGCCCGAGAACAGCCATGAGAAGACGGAGAAGCCGCCCAGGTCGCCGACGATCTGCGGGACGGCCGTCGAGACGATGGTGGCGTCCAGCGCGGCCAGCGCCATCGCGAGCATCAGCGCGGCCACGACGGCACCGCGCCGGCGCGAGCCGTGCGGGTTCGCGTCCGTCGCGGCGGGCTGTATGTCCGTCTCCCCCTGGTCCACCAAAGATCCTTTCCCCTTGCATCTATCTGCCGCGGGACAGCCTCTCACTTGACCCTCACGTCGCGGCAGGGTGCAGCCTGATCGCGCGGAAGGGTGGAGCGCACCCCGAGACCGTCTCCACCCGGGGGTGGACTGCCCCTAGGGGTCCCTCCGTACTACGGCTCGGGGAGGGTTCGTCCCGCCGGAGGACGAGAGGGGCACCGGCCCGTCCTTAGCCTGGCTTTACGCCGCTCGGGAGGGGGTCGGGGCGGCGGACCGGAGGTCGGGGGGTGGGGTTTTCCCCCGCAAAAGACTGCGCTGGGCACCAGCGCGCCGGACCCCCGGTGAGCAGCAGACTCATCGACGTAGCCAGAACGCACGCAGGACTCAGCAGCACACGTGATCGCAGTACACGCGCTTCATCCGCTGACCGACATAGGAGACATACCGTGACATCGGCTGTGACCATCACCAGGCACGGGGGCACTGGAGGGACTACGGCCGTTGCCGCGCGGGCGCGGCAGGTCGTGAAGGCGTACGGGTCCGGCGAGACCCGTGTCGTCGCCCTCGACCACGTGGACGTGGACATCGCACGCGGCCAGTTCACCGCGATCATGGGCCCCTCGGGGTCCGGCAAGTCCACGCTCATGCACTGCCTCGCCGGGCTCGACACCGTCAGCAGCGGCCAGATCTACCTGGACGACACCGAGATCACCGGGCTGAAGGACAAGAAGCTCACGCAGCTGCGCCGGGACCGGATCGGCTTCATCTTCCAGGCGTTCAACCTCCTGCCCACCCTCAATGCGCTCGAGAACATCACGCTGCCCATGGACATCGCGGGCCGCAAGCCCGACAAGCAGTGGCTGGCGCGGGTCGTGGACACCGTCGGGCTGTCCTCGCGGCTCAAGCACCGGCCCACCCAGCTCTCCGGCGGCCAGCAGCAGCGCGTCGCCGTGGCCCGGGCGCTGGCCGCCCGGCCGGAGATCATCTTCGGTGACGAGCCGACCGGAAACCTCGACTCACGCGCGGGCGCCGAGGTACTGGGCTTCCTGCGCCGTTCCGTGGACGAACTCGGCCAGACCATCGTCATGGTCACCCACGACCCGGTCGCCGCCTCCTACGCCGACCGCGTCCTGTACCTGGCCGACGGCCGGATCGTCGACGAGATGCTCAAGCCGACCGCAGAGGCCGTCCTGGACCGCATGAAGGACTTCGACGCCCGGGGGCGCACGTCATGACCGTCATGAAGACCTCGATGCGCAACTTCTTCGCGCACAAGGGGCGCATGGCCCTCTCGGCCGTGGCGGTGCTGCTGTCGGTGGCGTTCGTGTGCGGCACGCTGGTGTTCACCGACACCATGAACACGACGTTCGACAAGCTCTTCGCCACCACCGCCTCCGATGTCACGGTCTCCCCGAAGGAGGCCAAGAGCGACGACACCCCGCAGAACGGCAAGCCCGCCTCCTTGCCGGCCTCGACCGTCCAGCAGGTCGCGAAGGCGGACGGCGTGAAGTCCGCCGAAGGCGGCGTCAGTTCGATGAACGTGACCGTCGTCAACAGCGACAACGACAACATGGGGTCGTCCAACGGCGCACCCACCATCGCGGGCAACTGGACCAAGGGCGACCTGCGGTCCATGGAGATCACCTCCGGGCACGCCCCGCGCGGGCCGACCGAGACCATGGTCGACGCGGACACCGCCGACAAGCACCACCTGAAGATCGGCGACGAGCTGCGCACCATCTCCGTCGTCGGTGACTTCAAGGCGAAGATCGTCGGCATCGCCACCTTCAAGGTCACCAACCCGGGCGCGGCGATCGTCTACTTCGACACCGCCACCGCCCAGCGTGAACTCCTCGGCGCGGAGGGCCGCTTCACCCAGGTCTTCGCCACCGCGGCCTCCGGCGTCAGCGACACCCAGCTCAAGCAGAACGTCACCAAGGCGCTGGACGGCTCGTACAAGATCCAGACGGCCAAGGAGAACGCCGACGAGAACCGCGAGGACGTCGGCGAGTTCATGAACGTCATCAAGTACGCCATGCTCGGCTTCGCCGGGATCGCGTTCCTGGTCGGCATCTTCCTGATCATCAACACCTTCTCCATGCTGGTCGCCCAGCGCACCCGCGAGATCGGCCTGATGCGGGCCATCGGCTCCTCCCGCAAGCAGGTCAACCGTTCCGTGCTGGTCGAGGCGCTGCTGCTCGGCTTCGTCGGCTCGATCCTCGGCGTCGGCGCCGGTGTCGGCATCGCGATCGGCCTGATGAAGCTCATGTCCATGGCGGGCATGAACCTCTCCACCGACGACCTCACCATCAAGGCCTCCACCCCGGTGGCCGGCCTGGTCCTCGGCGTCGTCGTCACCGTCCTCGCCGCCTACCTGCCCGCCCGCCGGGCCGGCAAGGTCTCCCCGATGGCCGCCCTGCGCGACGCCGGTACACCGGCCGACGGCAAGGCCGGCCTGGTGCGCGGCCTGATCGGGCTCGCCTTGACGGGCGCCGGCGGTTACGCCCTCTACGCCGCCGCCACCGCCGACACGGCCAAGGACGGCTCGCTGCTGCTGGCCGGAGGCGTGGTCCTCTCCCTGATCGGCTTCGTCGTCATCGGCCCGCTGCTGGCGGGCGGGGTCGTCCGAGTGATCAGCGCGCTGATCCTGCGGGGCTTCGGCCCGGTCGGCCGCATGGCCGAGCGCAACGCCCTGCGCAACCCCCGCCGTACGGGGGCCACGGGCGCGGCCCTGATGATCGGCCTGGCCCTGGTGGCCTGCCTGTCGGTGGTCGGCTCCTCGATGGTCGCCTCGGCCACGTCCGAGCTCGACAAGTCGGTCGGCGCGGACTTCATCGTCGAGGGCAACCAGCGGATCGTCCCGCAGGCCCAGAAGGCCATGGAGCGGACCCCGGGCCTGGCCCACGTGACCTCGTACAAGGAGGTCGAGGCGGTCCTGACCTCGCCCGACGGCAAGAAGGACGACTCCGAGGTGACGGCGGCCGACCCGACGTACGCCCAGGACCTGCGCCGCGCCACGACGGAGGGCACCCTCTCCGCCGCCTACGGCAAGGACTCCATGTCCGTCGGCTCCGACTACGCCAAGGACCACGGCGTCCACGTCGGCGACAGCATCACCGTCGCCTTCAAGGGCGGCAGTACGGCGAAGCTCAAGGTCGCGGCCATCACCGACGACGACTCGGCGCTGGACCAGGGAGCGCGCTACCTCTCCATCGCGACGATGAAGCAGTACGTCCCCGCCGACCAGATCCCGCCGAACACGATCATGTTCGCCAAGGCCAAGGACGGCCAGGAGAAGCAGGCCTACGCCGCCCTGAAGAAGTCGCTGGACGACTACCCGCAGTACCAGGTGCGCGACCAGACCGACTACAAGCAGGAGCTGAAGGACCAGATCGGCCAGCTGCTCAACATGGTCTACGGCCTGCTGGCCCTGGCGATCATCGTGGCGGTCCTCGGTGTCGTGAACACCCTGGCGCTGTCCGTCGTCGAGCGGACCCGGGAGATCGGCCTCATGCGGGCCATCGGCCTCTCGCGGCGCCAGCTGCGCCGGATGATCCGCATGGAGTCGGTGGTCATCGCCCTCTTCGGCGCCCTGCTGGGCCTGGGCCTGGGCATGGGCTGGGGCGCCACCGCGCAGAAGCTGCTCGCTCTGGAGGGCCTGAACGTCCTCGACATCCCCTGGCCGACGATCATCGGGGTGTTCGTCGGATCGGCCTTCGTGGGCCTGTTCGCCGCCCTGGTCCCGGCGTTCCGGGCGGGACGGATGAACGTCCTGAACGCGATCGCCACCGAGTAGCCGACGGGGGAGCAGGGGGGTACGGGGGAGCAGGGCCCGGCGCCGAGAAGTCACGGGGGACTTCTCGGCGCCGGGTCCGTTGCTTTCCGGTTCACGGGGAGACCCAGGGTTATCCACAGGCCCGGCAGCGCCGCTCGCAGCGACGTACGCTGGATACCCCCCGGCCGGTCACCGTGTCGGGCCCTTCGTGTTGCCCATCCACGTTCGTGTCGCCCACGTGTTGCCCCCTCCCAGGACGGAAAGCCCCCCTCCATGAGCCTGCACGGTCTGCTCGACGCCGTAGTCAAGGACACCGCCCTCGCGGAAGCGATCACCGCGGCCGCGGACGGCAACCGTATGCACGTCGACCTGGTCGGCCCCCCGGCGGCCCGCCCCTTCGCGATCGCCGCGCTGGCCCGCGAGGCCGGCCGCCCGGTGCTGGCGGTGACGGCGACGGGCCGCGAGGCGGAGGACCTGGCCGCGGCCCTGCGCTCGCTGCTGCCCTCGGAGGGTGTCGTCGAGTACCCCTCCTGGGAGACGCTGCCGCACGAGCGGCTCAGCCCGCGCAGCGACACCGTCGGCCGCCGCCTCGCCGTCCTGCGCCGCCTGGCCCACCCGCGCCCCGACGACCCCGAGACCGGCCCGGTGTCGGTGGTCGTGGCGCCCGTCCGCTCGGTGCTCCAGCCGCAGGTCAAGGGCCTCGGCGACCTGGAACCCGTCGCCCTGCGCACAGGCCAGAACGCCGACCTCGACGCGATCGTCGAAGCCCTCGCGGCCGCCGCCTACGCGCGCGTGGAGCTCGTCGAGAAGCGCGGCGAGTTCGCCGTGCGCGGCGGCATCCTGGACGTCTTCCCGCCCACCGAGGAGCACCCCCTCCGCATCGAGTTCTGGGGCGACGACGTCGAGGAGATCCGCTACTTCAAGGTCGCCGACCAGCGCTCCCTGGAGATCGCCGAGCACGGCCTGTGGGCGCCGCCCTGCCGCGAGCTGCTCCTCACCGCCGAGGTACGCGCGCGTGCCGCCGCCCTCGCCGAGGAGCACCCCGAGCTCGGCGAGCTGCTCGGCAAGATCGCCGAGGGCATCGCCGTGGAGGGCATGGAGTCCCTCGCACCGGTCCTCGTCGACGACATGGAGCTGCTGCTGGACGTGCTGCCCAAGGGCGCCATGGCCGTCGTGTGCGATCCGGAGCGGGTACGCACGCGTGCCGCCGACCTGGTGGCGACCTCGCAGGAGTTCCTGCAAGCCTCCTGGGCGGCCACCGCGGGCGGCGGCGAGGCGCCGATCGACGTCGGCGCGGCCTCCCTGTGGTCCATCGCCGACGTCCGGGACCGGGCGCGTGAGCTGGACATGATGTGGTGGTCGGTGTCGCCGTTCGCCGCCGACCTGGAGCTGGAGGCGGACACCCTCCAGCTCGGCATGCACGCGCCCGAGACCTACCGCGGCGACACCGCCAAGGCCCTCGCCGACACCAAGGGCTGGCTCGCCGAGGGCTGGCGCACGGTCTTCGTGACCGAGGCCCACGGCCCCGCCGCCCGCACGGTCGAGGTGCTCGGCGGGGAGGGCATCGCGGCCCGCCTGGACGCCGAGCTGGGGGAGATCTCCCCGTCCGTCGTGCACGTGGCGTGCGGCTCGATCGACTACGGCTTCGTCGACCCGGCGCTGAAGCTCGCCGTCCTCACCGAGACCGACCTGACCGGCCAGAAGGCGGCCGGCAAGGACGGCGCCCGGATGCCCGCCCGGCGCCGCAAGACCATCGACCCGCTCACCCTGGAGACGGGCGACTACATCGTCCACGAACAGCACGGCGTGGGCCGCTACATCGAGATGGTCCAGCGCACCGTGCAGGGCGCCACCCGCGAGTACCTCGTCGTCGAGTACGCCCCCGCCAAGCGCGGCCAGCCCGGTGACCGCCTCTACATCCCCACCGACCAGCTGGAGCAGATCACCAAGTACGTCGGCGGCGAGGCCCCCACCCTGCACCGCCTGGGCGGCGCCGACTGGACGAAGACCAAGGCCCGCGCGAAGAAGGCCGTCAAGGAGATCGCGGCCGACCTGATCAGGCTCTACAGCGCGCGCATGGCGGCCCCCGGCCACACCTTCGGCCCGGACACGCCCTGGCAGCGCGAGCTGGAGGACGCCTTCCCGTACGCCGAGACCCCCGACCAGCTGACCACCATCGCCGAGGTCAAGGAGGACATGGAGAAGTCGGTCCCCATGGACCGCCTGATCTGCGGCGACGTCGGCTACGGCAAGACGGAGATCGCCGTGCGCGCCGCCTTCAAGGCGGTGCAGGACGGCAAGCAGGTCGCGGTGCTCGTCCCGACGACCCTCCTGGTCCAGCAGCACTTCGGCACCTTCTCCGAGCGCTACTCCCAGTTCCCGGTGAACGTCCGCGCGCTGAGCCGCTTCCAGACGGACACCGAGGCGAAGGCCGTCCTGGAGGGCCTGCGCGAGGGCTCGGTGGACGTCGTCATCGGCACCCACCGTCTGTTCTCCTCCGAGACCAAGTTCAAGGACCTGGGCCTGGTCATCGTCGACGAGGAGCAGCGCTTCGGCGTCGAGCACAAGGAGCAGCTGAAGAAGCTCCGCGCCAACGTCGACGTCCTGACGATGTCCGCCACCCCGATCCCCAGGACCCTGGAGATGGCCGTCACCGGCATCCGCGAGATGTCGACGATCACGACCCCGCCGGAGGAGCGCCACCCGGTGCTCACCTTCGTCGGCCCGTACGAGGAGAAGCAGATCGGCGCGGCCATCCGCCGTGAACTGCTGCGCGAGGGCCAGGTCTTCTACATCCACAACCGGGTGGAATCGATCGACCGCGCGGCCGCCCGGCTGCGCGAGATCGTCCCCGAGGCGCGGATCGCGACGGCTCACGGCCAGATGTCGGAGTCGGCGCTGGAGCAGGTCGTCGTCGACTTCTGGGAGAAGAAGTTCGACGTCCTGGTGTCGACGACGATCGTGGAATCCGGCATCGACATCTCCAACGCGAACACGCTGATCGTGGAGCGCGGCGACAACTTCGGCCTGTCGCAGCTGCATCAGCTGCGGGGCCGGGTGGGCCGAGGGCGGGAACGGGGCTACGCGTACTTCCTCTACCCCCCGGAGAAGCCGCTGACCGAGACGGCCCACGAGCGCCTGGCCACCATCGCCCAGCACACGGAGATGGGCGCGGGCATGTACGTGGCCATGAAGGACCTGGAGATCCGAGGCGCGGGCAACCTCCTCGGCGGCGAGCAGTCCGGCCACATCGCGGGCGTCGGCTTCGACCTGTACGTCCGCATGGTCGGCGAGGCGGTCGCGGACTACCGGGCCTCCCTGGAGGGCGGTGTCGAGGAGGAGCCGCCCCTGGAGGTCAAGATCGAGCTCCCGGTCGACGCCCACGTCCCGCACGACTACGCACCCGGCGAGCGCCTCCGGTTGCAGGCCTACCGCGCGATCGCCGCGGCCAACACCGAGGAGGACATCAAGGCCGTACGGGAGGAACTCGTCGACCGCTACGGCAAGTTGCCCGAGCCGGTGGAGAACCTGCTGCTGGTAGCGGGCCTGCGGATGCTGGCCCGCGCGTGCGGCGTCGGCGAGATCGTCCTGCAGGGCACCAACATCCGCTTCGCGCCCGTGGAGTTGCGGGAGTCGCAGGAACTGCGCCTCAAGCGGCTGTACCCGGGGACGGTCATCAAGCCGGCGGCCCACCAGGTGCTGGTGCCGCGCCCGAAGACGGCGAAGGTGGGCGGGAAGCCGTTGGTCGGGCGGGAGTTGCTGGGGTGGGTCGGGGAGTTCCTGACGTCGATCCTGGGGTCTTAGCGGGGGCCGTACCGGTCCGGTGTCGTGTGGTGCCGGGTCTGGTGCGGTGTGGTGGTGCCGGGTCCGGTGCGGTGTGGTGGTGCCGGGTCTGGTGCGGTGTGGTGGTGCCGGGTTCGGTCGAGTGTGCCGGGTCCGGTGCCGGGGCCGGTCAGCGGAACAGCGTTGCCGCGAGTGTGCGGAACACCTCCTCGGGGTCCTGGGCGCCCACCGGGCCGTCCAGGTTGTGGCTCAGGAGGAGCGTTGCGAATCCGTGGGCGAGGGACCAGGCGGCGACGCCGGCGAGGCGGGGGTCGACGTCGCCGGGGTCCACGGCGGACACGGAGTCGCGCAGGGCGTCGCCGGCGAGGGCGCGGGCCGTGGTCAGTTCGAGGTCGTCGGCGCGCAGCAGCCCGGGCGTGAACATCACCTGGAAGTGCGCGGGGTGCTCGCGGGCGAAGCGCACGTAGCGCACGCCCGCCTCCTTGAGGTCCGGGGCCTCCCGGAGCGTGGTCGCCAGTAGCCCGAAACCCTCGGCGGCGATCGACGTCAGCAGACCGGTGCGGTCCTTGAAGTGGTGTGCGGGGGCCGCATGGGAGACCCCGGCCCGGCGGGCGAGGTCGCGCAGACTCAGCGCGGCGGGCCCGTCGGCGGCGATGACGTCGAGCGCGGCGGTGAGGATCGCGCGGCGCAGGTCGCCGTGGTGGTAGGGCCGGCGCGCGGCCGGCTTGGTGCTGTCGGTGTCCGCAGGTGCCATGGACAGCAGCGTACGCCCAATCTAGGCATTGACAAGTTCGGGCGGCCGAGGCAATCTTGTCAGTGTCAAGTTGCGCGGTGGGCGGCCGAGCGGCCCCCACCGGCTTCGAGTACGACGAGGAGGCGTGGCATGTCACAGCACGAGGGTGGGACCGGCGTCGTCGGCGGCATGGAGCCGGCCCGGGCGCGTCAGCTCTGGCACCTGCTGGAGCCCCTGCACGCGGTCCTGTACTACGCGCCGGAGGTCTTCGAGGAGGCGGCGGCGCTCGGCTTCGACACGAAGGAGCGCTGGCCGAGCTACTTCCCCCTCCGTGCGGCGCCGTTGGGGGCGGTGGGCGCCGGGCGCGTGACGTCCGCCTTCTACAGCTTCAGCCCGCGCATGGTCGCCGAGCATGTCGACGCCGCGTGGGGCATCGCGTCTCCGGAGGCGGTGCTGGCGGCGCGACTGCGGGGGATCGACCGGGCGTACCGCGCGATGTTCGGCGACCGCGTCGACAGCCCCGAACTGGCGGAGGCCGCCGCCCTCGCCCGGCGTGCGGCCGAGGCGGCGAACACCGCGGGCCGCCCGCTGGCCGCGGCCAACGCCGCGCTGGAGTGGCCCGAGGCCCCGCACCTCCAGCTGTGGCAGGCGGCGACGATCCTGCGCGAGCACCGCGGCGACGGCCACCTCGCGGCCCTGCTGGTCGCCGGTCTCGACCCGACCGAGTCGCTCGTCTCCTTCGCGGCGATAGGCGCCGCGTCCGTCGAGCGCTTCGGGAGCCGCGGCTGGAGCGAGGCGGAATGGACGGCCGCCCGCGAACGCCTGGCCGCGCGCGGCCTGGTCGACGCCGACGGTACGGCCACGGAGGCGGGCCACGCCCTGCGCCGCAGTGTTGAGGAGCACACCGACCAACTCGCCGTCGCCCCTTGGCAGTCCCTCGCGCCGACCGAGATCGACAGGCTCGTCGAACTGCTCGGTGACTATTGGGTGGCGGTGCTGTCCTCGGGTCTGCTGCCATCGGAGTCGACGCTGGGGATCGGGAAGGTGTGAGGTCCCAGGAGATGAGGGGGGTGCGGTGAGCGACCTGGCGAGGGACACCGGGAGCGATCTGGCGTGGGACACCGTCAAAGAGCTCTTCGACCCGGAGGAGATGGGCTCGTTGCCCGACCTGCGGGTGCCGGGCACCTCGGCGGGGGACTGGCAGTCGCTGCTCGACCTCGTCGTGGAACGCGGCTGGAGTCATGAGTACCTGGAGGGCGGCACCGAACTCCCCCTGCCGCGGGCGGCAGCCGTGCTGGCCCGGCCGGCCGACGCCGAATGCCCCGAGCTGCGGGTCTGGCCGGCTGACGGAATGCTGGCGATCTTCCGCTTCCTCGCGGACGAGGAGATCGACTTCGACGTCGACCTGCGGGAGTTGCAGGGGCAGGAGCGCCTCGACCTGTTCTGCGGGTTCCTGCGGACGCTCGGCAGACGGCTCGGCAAGCCGGTCTTCATGGACCCGCAGGGTTTCTACGGCCGTCCGATCCTGGCGTACGACGTCGGGCCCGACCGTGTGGTGCTGCTGATGGAGCCGTAGCCGGCACGCAGGGTCGGTGCTCCGGGCGCTCCCCGGGCGCGGGACGGACGAAGCCGCCCGCGGGAACTGGTCCCCGCGGACGGCTCCACGGTTCGGTGTTCCTCCGTGGGTCTCCGGCCTTATGGCTGCTCGGGCCTGTCCCGGTCCATGCCCATCGCGCCTTCGATCTTCTGCTGCGCGTCGTCGACTTGGCTCTCGTACTTGTTGCCCGTCTTCTCGTTGGCCTTTCTCTCCGCCATGTCGGACATGTCCTTGGCCTTGTCCTGCATCTGGCGGTTGCTCTTGAACCTGTCGAAGATGCCCATCCAGAGCTCCTTTGGGAGGTGACTCGTTTCGACGATACGCCGGAGATGTGAGGGATGCCCCTTGAGGCCCCATATGGTCTGGACCTCTCGCCCGCTACGGTGAGTGCGGGCAGCAGCTGCCTGTGCGGGGCGGAGACGAACAGAACAAGGGGAGGGGCGCACCGTGACGCGTCTGAGGGGTGGGGTGGCGGGCGCCGCCGCGATACTCGGCATGGTCGTACTGCTCACCGGATGCGAGGGCGTCGACCTGCCCTCGGACAACGAGGCCTCGGGCTCTGTGCCGGCCGTGGGCTCCGGCCGTGCGGTCAGTCCGCTGGACAACCCGGACGGCACCAAACCGGGCCTCGCGGCCATCACCTCGGATGCCGACAAGGCGAAGGCCCGGGAGCTGATCGAGAAGATCGCGACCAAGGGCCGCGGCCCCAAGACCGGGTACGACCGCGACGAGTTCGGCTACGCCTGGATGGACTCCGCCCCCGGTGGCATCCCCTTCTCGCACAACGGCTGCGACACCCGCAACGACCTCCTCAAGCGCGACGGCGACGACGTCCGCTTCCGCTCCGGCTCGGACTGCGTCGTCGCCTCCATGACCCTGGCCGACCCCTACACCGGCAAGGAGATCGACTGGGTCAAGTCCCGTGCCACCACGGTGCAGATCGACCACGTCATGCCGTTGTCGTACGACTGGCAGATGGGCGCCGCGCGGTGGACGAAGGGCAAGCGCGAGGACATCGCCAACGACCCGCTCAACCTGATACCGGTCGACGGTCCCACCAACGGCTCCAAGAGCGACTCGGGACCGGCTTCCTGGCTGCCGCCGAACAAGACCATCCGCTGCTCGTACGTCGTGCGCTTCGCACAGGTCTCCCTGAAGTACGAACTGCCCGTGACGAAGGCGGACAAGGAGATGATGCTGACCCAGTGCGGCGGCTGACCCGGCCCGGCGGCGGGGTCCGGAAATCCGGTACCCGCCCCCGCCACCGCCCGCCTACGGTGGCCGCATGGAGCTGAAGGTGTCGAGTCTCGCCGAGCGTCCCGACGACCTCGAGCGGGCGGTCGGGATGGCCGACAGCTGGCCGGAGTTCGTCACCCGGGACCTGGTGGGCGACCACCACTACGGCCGGATCGCCCGGGAGTTCCCGGCGTATGTGCTGTTCGCCGAGGACGAGCGGGGCGAGGTCGTCGCCACCGGGTTCAGCGTGCCCTTCGCCCTCGACGCCGAGGGGCGGGGCGGACTGCCCGCCCGGGGCTGGGACGAGGTCCTCCTGTGGGCCTTCGCCGACCTGCGCCGCGGGACACGGCCCGACACGGTCAGCGCGATCGCCATCAACGTCCGGCCCGACCTCCAGGGCAAGGGCCTGTCCGGCCGCATGCTCTCGGCGATGCGGGACAACGCCCGCGCCCACGGCTTCGGCGAGGTCGTCGCCCCGGTCCGCCCCAGCGCCAAGCACCTCGAACCGCACACCCCCATCGAGGAGTACGTCCGCCGCGTACGCCCCGACGGGCTCCCGCACGACCCGTGGCTGCGCGTGCACGCCAGAGCCGGCGCCGCCCTCGAGGCGGTGGCGCCGGCGTCCATGACGGTGGTCGGCTCACTGGAGCAGTGGCGCTGCTGGACCGGGCTGCCCTTCGACACCCCGGGCGACATCGAGGTGCCCGGGGCGCTGGTCCCGGTGCGCTGCGAGCCCGAGCGGGGATACGCGGTGTACGTCGAGCCCAATGTGTGGATGCGGCACCCGCTCTAGAGGCCCCGGGGCTCAGCCGCTCAGCGCGTCCAGGTCGAGGATCTCGCCGCTGGGCTTCTGCGCAGGCACCTTCTTGTCGTAGTCGCTGAAGGTGAGGCTGCCCGGGTCCTTCGCGGAGACGCTGTCCACGCGCAGCAGGTACGGCTTGCCCTCGGTGGCGACGTACAGCGTGTAACGCTCCTTGCCGTCCCGCTCGTTCAGCACGATCGCGGGCGTGCCGTCGACGGTGGTGGTCTTGCCGCGCGAGGCGTCCGTCTCGGCGTCGTCGGCGTCGCCGAGCACCGTGTCGAGGTCGCAGAAGCTCGCGATGTCCTTGGCGTCCTTGCCCTTGGCGGACATCTTGGTCCACTTCCCGGCGAGCAGCGCCACGGCCGCGTCCACGTCCGACTTCTTTTCGCCCTTGCTCTGCTCGCGCAGGAACTTCTCGTCGTACTTCATGTAGACGGTGTCACCGACCTTGATCAGGTCGGCCTTGCCCTGGCCGCCCATGCTCATCGTGCCGGCGCACTCGCCCTGCCTGTTCAGAGCCATGTCGATCGTGATGGTGCTGCCCGACTCGTCGTCGGGGACGTCCCCCTTCATCCGCAGCGACGAGGCACCGGTCGTGGCCTCGACGGCCTTGTCGGCGATCTCGGCGCCGGTGAGTCCGGCGAAGGGTTCCTTCGCCTCGCTCTTGCCCGGCGAGGGCGAATCCGCCGCGCTGGAGCCGGCCTTGTCCGGCTTGCTGTCGGCCTTGTCCTGCCCGGACTGGCAGCCGGTGAGAGAGAGCGTGGCCGCGGCGGCGACGCAGAGGGTGGCAAGTGCGGTGTGACGCATGGGAATTCCCCGATGGTGAGGCGGTGGGATGAGCGGGTACGGCGAGACGTGACACGGGTTCCTCAGCGGAGCCGAGTGGAACTCGCCGGCGGAACCGGGTGGATCTCGCCGTACGGGGCCGGTGTCAGCCGGTCTTCTTCCAGTCCGTGCAGCCGGACGTCTTGAAGTAGGTGTCCTTGGCGCTGATCGTGACGACGGCGCTGCCGGAGACGTTGTCGTTCGCGATGATCGAGTCGAGGCCGTGCTCGGCGTCCTTGGTGCGCTCCCAGTAGCACATGTCGTCCTCGTTGCCGGTGGACTTGTACGTGCCGGGCGCGATGTCCGCGCCGACTCTGAACATGCCACCGTCTCCGGCCATCTTGGAAGCGGGCGAACCCTTCGCCGCGGTGTCGACGGCCTCCCAGTCGTTGCAGTCGCTCGACTTGAAGATCTTGTCGGTGGCCTTGATGGTGACGTAACTGGTGCCGGTGACATTGTCGTTGGCGAGCAGCGAGTCCATCTCGCCCGAGGCGTCCTTGGCGCGCTCCCAGTAACACATGCCGTCCTCGTTGCCGGAGGTGCGGTAGGTGCCGGGCTTGACGTCCGAGCCGACCTGGAACTGGCCGTCCCCCTCGAACGCGACCTTCTTCTCCTCGGCGGCGTCGGCGGCGTCGGAGGCCTCGGCGGACCCCTTCTCCTTGCCGCCCCCCGGCTTCGCCTGAGCGGACGACGAAGAGCCCTTGCCGCTGCTCTTGGAACCCCCGTCGGAGTCGTCACCGGAGTTCGCCGACACGGCGCCGATGACGACGATCCCCACGACGGCCCCCAGCGCGATCTTGCCCTTCATGCCCATGACTGTGTCCCCTCCCGACACGGTGACAGCCGCTGCTCGGCCGTCGCTCGTTCGCTGGGTCAATAAGAGCAGAGCCTGTGAACCGAGTCAACACGGTTCACAGGATGTCTCGCGTACACGGCCGTGAATGAGTAGATCTTGCATACGCCGCTATGCTCGGCGTCACACGCGAAGCGGACGTGTACGGGGATCCGCGCAGGGACATGCGTGCAGGGACGACGAGGGAGCGGGCCGGTGCAGGACAACGCCACAGAGGTGACCGCCGCCGGGATCGCCCGGCTCGCCGGGGTCGGCCGCGCCGCCGTCAGCAACTGGCGCCGCCGCCACGCCGACTTCCCCAAGCCGGTGGGCGGCACCGAGACCAGCCCGTCCTTCGCCCTCGCCGAGGTCGAGGCCTGGTTGCGCAAGCAGGGAAAACTCGCCGAGGTCCCCTTGCGTGAACGCGTCTGGCAGCAGCTCGTCGGCCACCCCGAGGGCCCGGTCGCCGCGCTCACCCACGCCGGGTGCGTGCTGCTGCTCATCCATGACCGGCCCACCGTCTGGCTGGAGGTGAGCGCGGGCTCCGACGAGCGGCTCGCGGCGATGCTCCCCGGTGCGCTGGAGGAGGTGCTGACACCGCGCTTCGGCCCGGTGTCGGCTGTGAACTCACGGCGCGCTGTGAACTCGCCGCGCCCCGGCACCGCACCGCGCGCTGTGAACACCGCTCACGCGGGCGCCGACCGCGTGAACACCCCGGCGGGCACCCCAGGCACCCACACCGACCGTGTGAACACCTCCGCCACCGACGCCGCTGTGAACACCCACCCCGCCGTTCACCTCCCCACCGGGCCCGACCTCCTCCCCTCCACCCCCCTCCTGCGCGGCACCGCCGAACTCGCCGCCGAACTGGGCGCCCGGCAGACCTTCGAGTTCCTGCTCGGCCGGCACCTCGACGCCAACCCGCGCCAGTACACGCTCACCCCCGCCGACCTCGCCGGCCTCATGGCCGACCTGGCCGGCCCCGCCCGCACCGTCCTCGACCCCGCCTGCGGCACCGGCGCCCTCCTGCGCGCCGTCACCACCCGCCCCGACCAGGAGCTCTACGCCCAGGACAGCGCCCCCGAACTCGCCGCCCTCACCGCACTCCGGCTCGCCCTGCACACCCGGGCCGCCGTCCGCGCCGCCACCGGCGACACCCTGCGCGCCGACGCCCACCCCCAGCTGCACGCCGACGCCGTCCTGTGCCACCCGCCCTTCAACGAGCGCAACTGGGGACACGACGAACTCGCCTACGACCCCCGCTGGGAATACGGCTTCCCGGCCCGCACCGAGTCCGAGCTGGCCTGGGTCCAGCACGCGCTCGCCCGCCTCAAGGACGGCGGCACCGCCGTCCTCCTCATGCCGCCCGCCGCCGCCTCCCGCCGCTCCGGCCGCCGCATCCGCGCCGACCTGCTGCGCCGCGGCGCCCTGCGCGCCGTCGTCGCGCTGCCGGTCGGCGCGGCGCCGCCGTACAACATCCCGCTCCACCTGTGGGTGCTGCGCCGCCCCGAGAAGGCGCCGGCGCAGCCCGAGGTGCTGCTCGCCGACACCGGGCAGTTCGCCGCCGACGGGCGCGGCGGGCCCGACTGGCGGGACGTCGGGGAGGTGGTGCTCGACGCCTGGCGCGCCTTCGACCGCGCGGGCACCCTCGACGAACGGCCCGGCCTCGCCCGCTCCCTGCCGGTCATCGACCTCCTCGACGACGACGTGGACCTCGCCCCGGCCCGCCACCTCCCGCCGCCGACCGCGGCCGAGGGCACCGGCGCACTCACCGCCGTACGCGAGAACCTCGGCGCGACCCTGCGCCTGACCGCCGACCTCACCCCGCCGCCCGCCGAGGCCGCACATCCCGTACCGCGCTGGCCGCTCACCACCATCGGCGAACTCGCGCGCGGGGGCGCCCTGGTGCTGCGCACGGGCGGAAACGGCGGCCACGCGCGCGTGCCCGTCCTCACCGACCACGACGTCCTCGCCGGAACGTCGCCTTCCGGCTCGCTCCCCGAGAGCGAGGAGGAGGCCGTGCTGGTGGAGCCCGGTGATGTCGTGGTGCCCGTGCTCGGCGGCGGCTCGGTGGCGCGCGTGATCGACGACGCGACGGGGGGCGCCGCCCTGGGGCGCAACCTCGTGCTCCTGCGCCCCGAGCGCACGGCGCTCGACCCGTGGTTCCTCGCCGGCTTCCTGCGCGGCACCGCCAACAACCGCCAGGCCAGCAGCTACGCCTCCACCGCCACCCGCCTCGACGTGCGCCGCCTCCAACTGCCCCGGCTCCCGCTCGACGAACAGCGGCGCTACGGCGCGCGCTTCCGCGCACTCGACGAGTTCGAGCGGGCGCTCAGGCGCGCGGGCCGGCTCGGAGAGCAGCTCGTGCGCGGGATGTACGACGGCCTCACGGACGGCACGGTCGCCCCCGACTGACGCGCCGGGGCGTCCGTTTGGCGCACGCCCGCGCGGAAGCCGCCACTCCGCCGACCTGCGCGGGCGCGAGAAGTGATCAGTGCGACAACGGTTCGGTACAACCCGGGACCGCTTGTCCGTGTCGGCCTATACGCTCGCCTGTACGCGCGAATACGCGCGAAGCGACAATCGCAGGAACGGGGTTGCCGGGCGACGGCCGCCCCCGTACGCCCACCCGAGGCACCAGGAGCTGTCATGCATGGCCACGGCTACCCGCAGCCGGTGAAGCAGCCGCCGCACCCGGCATGGCTGGTCGTCCTGCGTGTGCTGTTCGTGGTGCTCGGGATCTTCACCATCGGCCTGCTGTCCTGGGCGATGCTGCTGCGCCTGGCGCTCGTGACGCGCAGGGGGCTCGACTGGGGGCTGTTCGTCGCTTCGTTCGCCGCGGTCACCCTCGGGCTCGTGCTGGTCGGCGTCGAGCCGGGCGACGAGATCCACACCGTGGGCGGCTGGACCGGCATGGCCCTGCTGTTCGGCACGCTGGTGGCGGCGATCGCGTACTACCTCTCCGCGGACATACGCCACTTCCACCAGCTCCGCTACGGCGGCTACGCCGCGCAACCCGCCCCGGCACCCGCGCCCGCGTACGGCTACCCGCAGCCGCACCCCCAGCCGCCCCTCCCGCAGTCGCCGTACACCGCCACGACCGTGCCCCAGGCGCCGTCCCCGACCCCGCAGCCGCATCTCCAGAACCCCATGCCGCAACCCTCCGCGCCCCACACGCCCCCACCCGCGCCCCAGCGCCCCGCGCCCGCCCGCATCGACCAGGTGCGCGCCGAGCTCGACGAGCTCAGTGACTACCTGCGCCGGCAGGACGGGCAGCCCGGCGGCCACCACGAGGGCGGCAGGTGACCGTGGCGACAGCACGTGTCGTCGCAGGCCGCTACGGACTGTCCACGCTCATCGGGCAGGGCGGCATGGGACAGGTCTGGACGGCGTACGACCAACGGCTCGACCGGCGCGTGGCGGTGAAGCTGCTGCGCCCCGACAAGGTCGCCGGGCAGGAGGCGGACGAACTGCGCCGCCGGTTCGTGCGCGAGTGCCGGGTGACGGCACAGGTCGACCACCCCGGGCTCGTCACCGTCCACGACGCGGGCAGTGAGGGCGAGGAACTGTTCCTCGTCATGCAGTACGTCGACGGCGCGGACCTCTCCGACCACCTCGCCGAGCACGACCCGTACCCCTGGCAGTGGGCGGTCGCGGTCGCCGCGCAACTGTGCGCCGTGCTGAGCGCCGTGCACGCCGTGCCGATCGTCCACCGCGACCTCAAGCCGCGCAACGTGATGGTGAAGCAGGACGGCACCGTCACCGTCCTCGACCTCGGCGTCGCCTCCGTCATGGACGCCGACACCACCCGCCTCACCCACACCGGCACCCCCATCGGCTCGCCCGCCTACATGGCGCCCGAGCAGGCCATGGGCGGCGCCGTCGGCCCGTACACCGACCTCTACGCACTCGGCGTGCTGCTCCACGAACTCCTCAGCGGCGACGTCCCGTTCTCCGGCTCGACGGCGCTCGGCGTCCTGCACCGCCACCTCTACGAGCCCCCGCTCCCGGTGCGCCGCCTGCGCCCCGAAGTTCCGGAGGCGCTGGAGGCGCTCGTCCTGCGCCTGCTCGCCAAGGACCCGCAGCACCGCCCCGCCAGCGCGCAGGAGGTCTACGAGCACCTGGCGGTGCTCCTGCCCGCGCGCGGCATGCCCACTGGGGCGCCCCTCGACCCCACGCGCCCCTTCCTGCGCCCGCACGCCCCTTGGCCCGACCGCGCCCGCACACCCGCGCCCCAGCCGGCGCCCGCCATGCCGCTCACGCCCCCCGCCGAGAAACCCGACGTCGCGCGCGCCGTCGACGAGGTCAAGCGCCTCCTCGGCGAGGGCCGCATCACCCAGGCCGTCGACATCCTCGGCGCGATCCTGCCCGCGGCGGCGGAACAGCACGGCGAGCACTCACCGGTGGTCCGCACCCTGCGCAAGCAGTACGCCGCCACGCTCATGGACGACGGCCAGTACCGGCGCGCGCTGCCCGAACTGCGCCGCCTCGCCGACGAGCGCGCCGCCGAGGCCGGCCACGCCGACCCCCAGTCCCTCCGCTTCCGCCACGACGCCGCCCAGTGCCTCGAACAACTCGGCGAACCGGCCGCCGCGCTCGCCGAGTACCGCGCGCTGCTCCCCTACTACGAGAACCAGTACGTGGCGGGCGACCCCGAGATGGCCCACGACATCCGCCGCCGCATCGGCCACCTCCTCCTCGCCCTCGGCGACCGTCCCGCCGCCCACGACACCCTGGCCCGCCTCGCCCACGACGTGGAACACCTCCACGGCCCCGGTCATCCCCTCGTGACGGAGATACGCCGGACGCTGGAGTGGCTGGGACAGGTACGGGGCTAGGCCCTGAAGGAGCCGCGTTCGGAACCCGGCGTCACCCCTGAGGCGTGCCGGTGCCCGAAGTCCCGGTGAATCGTTGGTCGAATGGGTTGGCCAGAGCTTGCCCACTGCCTACCATCGATCACCGCAAGACTTTGTGCACCGTCGCACAAGCTCCCCGGGAGGCTTCCTTGCACCGCCGTCGTCGCACCGCGCTCCTCCTCTCCGCCGCGATCGCCGCGGCGCCCCTTCTCACCGCCTGCGCGAGCGACGCGCACCCCGGCGCGGCAGCCGTCGTCGGCGATCAGCGGATCACCGTCGCGCAACTGGAGACGAGGGTGAACGAGATCCGCGACGCCCAGCGCGCCACGGTGACCGACGACGCGCAGTACGCGCAGGCCATCGCCAAGACCGGCACCCTCACCCGCGACACCCTGCACAGCATGGTCCTCGACCGCGTCCTGCACCGGGCCGCCGAGGACGCGGGCATCACCGTCACCCGCAAGGAGATCCAGACCATGCGGGCCGGCCTGGAACAGCAGGCCGGCGGAGCCAAGGGCCTGGAGACGGCCTGGCTCCAGCAGTACGGCATCGCCCCCGAGCGCCTCGACGACAACCTCCGCCTCCAGCTGGAGGCCCAGAAGCTCGCCGCCGCCCTCGGCACCGACACCAGCCAGCCGGCCTTCTGGGCGGCCCTGTCCAAGGCCTCCAAGGAACTCGACGTCGACCTCAACCCCCGCTACGGCACCTGGGACGTCGAGAAGAGCAGCCGCGTCGACGCCAAGACCCCGTGGGTACGCGAGGTCACGGCATCGGGAACCCGGCAGACCGCCTGACACGGGACACACAGCGCGGCGGAACGGTACGGCAGCGCGCCGATCACCCTGTGGATAACTCGCGGGGTCGTCGGCGCCGTGCGTTAGCTTCGAACCGTGAACACCACCAGCCCCGAAGCCACGCCGGACACCCCCGCCGCCCCCGGCCGCATCGTCCTGCTGACCACCAGCCACCGCGTCGCCCCCGGCCTGCTGTCCTGGCCCGCCTGGCAGGCACTGCACGCCGCCGACCGTGTGCTGTGCGCCGACGGCGCCCACCCGCAGCTGCCGTATCTGCGCGAGGCCGGGATACGGGTGGACGAGGCGTCGCCGACGGCGGAGGACCTGGTCGCCGCCTGCGCGGGCGGTCACACCGTGGTCGTCGTGGCGACCGGCGAGGGTGAGCCCGCCCTCACCGACGGCCTCGCCCGCCTCGCCGGCTCGGGCCGCGTGTCCATGCCCGAGCTGGAACTCCTCCCCGCCTCCTACGACCTCCCGGGCGCCCGCCTCCTCGACCTCGTCCAGGTCATGGACCGCATCCGCGCCGAGTGCCCCTGGTCCTCGCAGCAGACCCACAAGGGCCTGGCCAAGTACGGCATCGAGGAGGCGTACGAACTCGTCGAGGCCATCGAGGAGGGCAACCGCGACGAACTCCGCGAGGAACTCGGCGACGTCCTCCTCCAGGTCGTCTTCCACGCCCGCATCGCCGAGGAGGACCCCGACGCCCCCTTCTCCATCGACGACGTGGCAGGCGGCATCGTCACCAAACTCATCCACCGCCACCCCCACGTCTTCGGCGACGAGACGGCCACGACCCCCGAGGAGGTCAAGGCCCACTGGCTGCGCACCAAGGCGATAGAAAAGCAGCGCGAGTCGATCACGGACGGCATCCCCCTCGGCCAGCCGGGCTTGGCCCTCGCCTCGAAACTGGCGTCGAGGGTGCGGACGGCGGGGTTGGAGGTGCCGCTGCCGGTGGGGGAGGGCCTTGGGTACGAACTGCTGGCACTGGCTGTTCGCGCTGAGGCCGCAGGGGTGGATCCGGAGGCGGCCTTGCGGAGCGCCGCGCGGGCTTATCGGGACGCCATCAGAGAGACGGAAGTCAGAGAGACGGAAGGCTGATGCCCGTCAGACTGCGGTAAACCGCACCGGAAGGTCCCGGAGGCCTCGCATGATCAGGCCACCGCGCCAGCGTAGATCCGTGGGGTCGGCGGCCAGTTCGAGGTCCGGCAGACGGCGGAGCAAGGTCGCGAGGGCGGTACGGCCCTCAAGGCGGGCCAGGGGCGCACCGAGGCAGTAGTGAATACCGTGGCCGTACCCGAGGTGTTGGTTGTCACCGCGAGACAGGTCGAGTACGTCCGGATCGGCGAACCGTTCCGGATCACGGTCTGCGGCGGCGAGCACGACCAGCACCGGGTCGCCGACGGCGATGGATTGTCCGCCGATGGTCAGCGGCTCGGTGGCGTAGCGCCAAGTGGCCAGCTCCACCGGGCCGTCGTAACGGAGCAGTTCCTCGACTGCCGTGTCGAGCAGCCCGGTCTCGTCGTGGTCGAGGGACTGCTGGAGCCGGGCGCGCTGGGCGGGATGGCGCAGGAGCGCGTACGTGCCGTTGCCGATCAGGTTGATGGTGGTCTCGAACCCTGCGAACAGGAGCACGAAACACATCGCGGCGGCTTCGTTCTCGGTGAGGTGCTCGCCATGGTCGGAGGCGCGGATGAGATCCGAGATCAGGTCGTCGCCGAGATCGCTCCGCTTGCGGTGGATGAGGTCGGCGAGATAGTTGCGAATCTTCTTGACGGAGCGGGCGACGCCCCCGCGTGGGCCCCCTCCGTGGCGGATCATCATGCCTGCCCAGTCGCGGAAGTCGTCCTGGTCCTCGCGAGGGACGCCGAGCAGATCGCAGATCGCGTAGATGGGGAGAGGGAAGGCGAAGTCGTGGATGAGGTCGGCCTGCCCGCGAGATGCGAACCGGTCGATGAGATCGTCCGTCAACTCCTGTACCCGGGGCTCGAACTGAGCCACGCGACGCGGGGTGAATGCCTTCGAGACGAGGCGGCGCAACCGGGTGTGGTCCGGAGGATCGATGTTGAGCAGGTGCGTCATGAGGTTGGCACTGCGCTCACCGGGGATCCCGGTCCGGCTCTTGCCCTGGGCGTCCTCGGAGTGGTGTTCAGGGTTCTTCGAGAGGCGCTGGTCCGCGAGTGCTTGGCGCGCATCGGCATAGCGGGTCACCAGCCACGCCTCGACGCCACTGGGGAGCTTTGTCCAGTGAACGGGGGCGTGCTCACGCAGCCAGGCGTAGGCCGGGTAGGGGTCGGAAGCGAACTCCCAGGTGAAGAGTTCGGGGCCGGTGTTCGAGACGTTCACGAGCTGACCGTATCCGCAGCCGGGCGGCAGGATGCGCGGTCGGCGGTAGGAGCGAGGCGAACATGCGTATGTTTCGTTAAATAGGCGATTAGCCGGATTTGCAGGTTTTACAGGCCCTGCATCATGACAAACGCTAACTTCCAGCACATGCAAGAGAACCCAGAGCCGCTAGAGCTCCGGCGCCATGCCGGCCATGAAGGGGCTGACGTGTTCAACGCTGTTGCCACGTCCGTGTCCGGGCGCGAGAACGGTCCGGAGCCGGTGCGTTTCGTTCGAGCGGCTCTGATGTTGCGGGTTTCGACCCGTGAGCAGGCACGGGGATATGGACTGGATGCCCAGGAGCGCGCGGGCCGGGCATTCGTCGCGGGCAGGTCCGGATGGAGCCTCGCTCCCGAGCTGATCTTCAGGGACGAAGGAGTGTCGGGGGCGACTGTCGATCGCCCTGGCATGCTGCGGCTCGAAGAAGCCGCTCGCCAAGGCCTCATGGATGTCATCGTGGTCGACCGCTTCGATCGCATCGGCCGTACCGGCCGGGCATTCTGGGCCTGGATCTGGGCCATGGAGGACCTCGGCGTCAGCTTCGCCTCGGTCACCCAGGACATCGACACCACCACGGAGCTCGGCAAACAGCAGTTGCCGCGCCATGCCCGCAGTGCCGAGGCCGAGTGGAACCTCATCCGCGAGCGGACGCAGGGCGGCCGTCAGTGCAAGGCTCTCGAAGGCGGCTGGGCCGGCGGTGCACCACCGTGGGGATACGCCATCGGGCAGGTGGGCAAGCGCGGTTCCACGCTGATCGTGAACGACTGCGAGGCGGACGTCGTCCGCGAGGCGGTGACTTTGATCGTGGAAGGAAAGAAGAACGTCTCTCAAGCCGCTCTTGAGCTCAATGCACTCGGGAACTTCACTCGGAGCGGTCGGCCCTGGACGGCTTCCAACCTTCATCGCCGTCTCAGGAGCTCTGCCCTTCTCAAGGGTGAGGTCGTCTTCCGCAATCCTTCCGGCAGCGGGAAGAAGGGCACGAGACTCGACAAGGAGGGCGTGCCTCTGCACGGAGAGAGTGTGACCATTTCGGTCCCTCGCATCCTCTCCGAGGAGAGAGCGGAAGCCCTCGTCGCGGCGCTGCGGAAGACGGAACATGCCTCCCATGCGGCTTCTGTGGACTACCCGTTGTCCGGACGGATCGTCGGCGACTGTGGGCACCGGTACGTCGGGGCCTACCGCAAGTCCGACAACACCCGCTACTACCGATGCGGTGGCGGCAACAACGGCAAGGGAAGAACGGCGAATTGTTCCGACCCTTATCTGACCGCCGACGCGGTCGAAGCAGTCGTGTGGAGCGAGGTCGTGGCGCTCCTGAGGGATCAGCACGGGCAGTGACCGAGCTGGCCGCAGTTCCCGGTCTCGACCAAGCCGTAAAGGACGCCGTCGTGCACCAACTCGCAGAAGACGCGGGGAGCGCGAGCTATCTCCTGGCCTGGGCAAGAGAGGTGCTCGCGGAACAGGAAGAGATGGAACTGGATCTGAGCCTGGTGGCGAACAGGGAGCTGCGGGACGTGACTCTCGGAGAGTTCGGAGAAGTGGTCGGCCTTCTGGACGTCATGGTGAAGCCCCTTGGACAGGTGCGGAAGCGGTCCGGAGTCAAGTGCAGGGTGACGGAATGGCATGAGAGGACCGGGACGCCCGTCCCTGCCGAAGTACCGGAACAGTCCTGGAACGCCGTCGAGGAGTTGATGGCGGACTGCTTCCGGCGTCGCCAGTTCGCGCGCGGCGAGGCGGATGTCCGGACGCAGGTGAACGGGGTTCTGTATCGACTCCGCACCGGCTGTCTGTGGGACGAACTCCCCGCTCGCTACGGCCCGTGGGCCCTTGCCAAAGACCGGCAGAACACCTGGTTCAAGAAGGGGTTCTGGCCCGTCCTGGTGAATCACCTGAACTCCTGGGGCGTCAGCTCACCGGTCCGGCGTGAGCGACTCGTCCCACCCCTCCACGTCACTGCGGGAGTTGGGCTGGAATCAGCCGAACGTGACTCCCCCTCACCTCTGTGATCTTCACGTGATCTGCGCGGCATTAACTTGTGACAAGTGATCGTCTGTCGATACGTTCACCAACCAGCGTGGCGCCCAGCCTCACCCGCCACGCAGGTCACCGCTGTCTCGCGAAAGGTTCCCCGCATGCTCACCGGGAACGGTCGTCACCGTCGCCCCCGCCAGGCCCCGGCACTTCTCGTCGCGGCGGGAGTGACCGGCTCCGCCATCGCGATCCCCCTGCTCGCCGCCACCGGCGCGAGCGCGGCCGACGGCAGCACCTGGGACAAGGTCGCCAAGTGCGAGACCGACGGTTCCTGGAGCCAGAACAACGGTGACGGTTCCTACGGCGGGCTCAGCCTCTCGCAGGACGACTGGGAGAAGTACGGCGGCCTCGACTACGCCCCGAGCGCCGACCTGGCCAGCCGCAACCAGCAGATATCCGTCGCCGAGAAGGTCCTCGACGACCAGGGTGTCGGCGCCTGGGGTGCCTGCGGGCTGCTCAACGGGCTCAGCAAGGACTCGGGCTCGGCGTACGTCGACACGGGGGTCGGGACCGGTTCGTCCTCGGCGTCCGGTTCCGGCGCGGAGTCCGATACGTCCGGATCGGGTTCGGAATCGTCCGGGTTGCCCAACTCCTCGGAGTCCGGCTCGTCGGACGGCGCCTCCGGTGACACCTCCGTCGGCACCTCGCCCTCACCCTCCGCCTCCACCGGTGTGGATAAGTCCGCCAAGTCGGACACGTCCGACTCCGGCTCGGCTGCCTCACAGTCGCCCGACAGCTCGCCCACAGTCCCGGCGAATGAGGCTGAATCGGACAACTCCTGGCAAGTGGGCGGCTCTTCGAACCTCGTCGACATCGGCGCCCTCGGCGGCGACAACGAGGCCGACGCCAAGGTCGATGCCAAGGCCGACGCCAGGAGCGGCGCCGAGAGCGACGCCAAGGGCGAGACCGGCACCGGCCGGCACCGGGGCGCGAGCGCCGACGAGAAGGCGTACACCGTCCGCGAGGGCGACACGCTCGCCTCCATCGCCGACTCCCTTGGCCTCGACGGCGGATGGCGTCACCTCTACACCGTGAACGAGAAGGTCATCGGCCCCGACCCGAGCGCCATCATGCCCGGTCAGACCCTCGTAGTCGGGGCTGAATAGGGCGAAAACCGGCGGGAGTTCACGTCACACTTCGCGTTGAATGTCCGGTTTGGCGAAAGTGTGGGATGAGTCTCAGAAGCCCTGATCGTCTTTGAAATCCCCCGGGTTCCGTGTCTACGGTCAACACCGCTCGTCACCACGAGCCCCGGCTGCCGCAACGCCGAATCCTGCCAGCGGCCGTACGGGAACAGTCGTCGCGTCAAGCGCCGTAGGCAGGAGCGGGGGACCCAAGGTAAGTGCCGGGCCCAGCAGTTCACGCTGGACCGGCTTGGGGTGAAGCCGCGCACCGCAGGGTGCGCGACCGGGCAACTCAACCGGCCCGAACCCGACAGCTCACCTCGCAGGCGTCGGTGAGGGGATCCACCATGCTGTTTTCCGGCAAGGGCAAGCACCGTCGTCCGTCCAAGGCCACCCGCGCCGCCGCGCTCGCCGGCGTCACCGGTGTCGCCATCGCCGCCCCGCTGATGGCGGCCGGCAGCGCCTCCGCCGCCACCGCCTCCGAGTGGGACGCCGTCGCCCAGTGCGAGTCGGGCGGCAACTGGTCCATCAACACCGGCAACGGCTACTACGGCGGCCTGCAGTTCTCGGCCTCGACCTGGGCCGCGTACGGCGGCACCGCCTACGCCCCGCAGGCCAACCAGGCCAGCAAGGCGCAGCAGATAGCCGTCGCCGAGAAGGTCCTCGCCTCCCAGGGCAAGGGCGCCTGGCCGACCTGCGGTGTGGGCCTGTCCGGCGCCGCCTACAACGGCGGCGGCTCGTCCTCCTCCGGTTCCTCTTCCTCCGGCTCGTCGAGCGACAGCTCCGCCGGCAGCCGCTCCTCCGAGCAGCCGGCCTCCCGCTCCTCGGAGCGCACGACCGCGAAGAAGACCGTCACCACCCCGACCGGCAAGAAGGTCAAGAAGGGTGACGGTGAGTACAAGGTCGTCAAGGGTGACACCCTCAGCTCGATCGCCGAGAAGCACAAGGTCAAGGGCGGCTACCAGAAGCTGTTCAAGCTGAACAAGGACATCATCGAGGACGCGAACCTCATCTACCCGGGTCAGCAGCTGCACCTCAAGTGAGTCCTGCCTGAACCACAGCCCCCTCACATCCGTGGTCCTCATACTGAAGGCCTCGTGAGGGTGCCCCCCGTCCCCACGGGCTCCCCGCTCCGGTGCGTGTTCCCCCGTACGCACCGGAGCGGGGTTTTTTGTGCCGGGATTCGTGAACCGTCTTTGTTCCATTCGGAAACAATTTACGATCGGTTCTGTCCACGGGGCGGTCCACGCGGTGGCCGATCGCCCGGAGCCGGTTAGGCTCGTCTCGCAGAGTCGCTGCGGCAGTGCCGTAGCCGCGTCACATCCCAAGAAGGAGATGCTCGTGCCGTCCATCGACGTCGTCGTAGCCCGGGAAATCCTCGACTCGCGAGGCAACCCCACCGTCGAGGTCGAGGTCGGCCTCGACGACGGCAGCACGGGTCGTGCCGCCGTCCCCTCCGGCGCCTCCACGGGCGCCTTCGAGGCCATCGAGCTCCGCGACGGTGACCCGAACCGCTACCTGGGCAAGGGCGTCGAGAAGGCCGTCCTCGCCGTCATCGAGCAGATCGGCCCGGAGCTGGTCGGCTACGACGCCACCGAGCAGCGGCTGATCGACCAGGCCATGTTCGACCTGGACGCCACCGACAACAAGGGCTCCCTCGGCGCCAACGCCATCCTCGGCGTCTCCCTCGCCGTGGCCCACGCAGCCTCCGAGGCCAGCGACCTCCCGCTCTTCCGCTACCTGGGCGGCCCGAACGCGCACCTGCTGCCCGTGCCGATGATGAACATCCTGAACGGCGGCTCGCACGCCGACTCCAACGTGGACATCCAGGAGTTCATGATCGCCCCGATCGGCGCGGAGTCCTTCTCCGAGGCGCTGCGCTGGGGCACCGAGGTCTACCACACCCTCAAGAAGGTCCTGAAGAGCAAGGGCCTGTCGACCGGCCTCGGCGACGAGGGCGGCTTCGCCCCGAACCTCGAGTCCAACCGCGCCGCCCTGGACCTCATCCTCGAGGCGATCAAGGAAGCCGGTTACATCCCCGGCGAGCAGGTCGCCCTCGCCCTCGACGTCGCCGCCTCCGAGTTCTACAAGGACGGCAAGTACCAGTTCGAGGGCAAGGAGCGCTCCGCCGCCGAGATGACGGAGTACTACGAGGAGCTCGTGGCGGCCTACCCGCTCGTCTCCATCGAGGACCCGCTGTTCGAGGACGACTGGGCCGGCTGGAAGGTCATCACCGACAAGCTCGGCGACAAGGTCCAGCTCGTCGGCGACGACCTGTTCGTCACCAACCCCGAGCGCCTCGCCCGCGGCATCGAGGAGGGCACCGCCAACGCCCTCCTGGTCAAGGTGAACCAGATCGGCTCGCTCACCGAGACCCTGGACGCCGTCGAGCTCGCCCAGCGCAGCGGCTTCAAGTGCATGATGTCCCACCGCTCCGGCGAGACCGAGGACGTCACCATCGCCGACCTCGCCGTCGCCACCAACTGCGGCCAGATCAAGACCGGCGCCCCGGCCCGCTCCGAGCGCGTCGCCAAGTACAACCAGCTCCTGCGCATCGAGGAGATCCTCGACGACGCGGCCGTCTACGCCGGCCGCTCGGCCTTCCCGCGCTTCAAGGGCTGACACCGGGCTGACACCCTTAAAGCCCTCAAGGACAGCGTCGTACGTACGTCCCCGTACTCGGTCCCGTACCGTGTGCGGGGACGTACGCGCGTGTGAACGGGAGTGAGAGATGGCCGTCAAGGACCGGGACCGTTTCTCCACCGCGACCCGGATCCGGCTGCTCGGCGAGCAGACCGCGGCCCGGGTCTACCGCTCCCAGACCAAGCGGCAGGCCCGCCGCTCGCGGCTCACCGGCCGCGCGGCGCTGCTTGCGCTGGTGCTGTGCTCGCTGATCGTCGCGCTCGCGTACCCGATAAGGCAGTACGTCTCCCAGCGCGCCGAGATCGCCGATCTCCAGCGGGAGCAGGACCAGGCCAGGCAGCGCGTCGAGCAGCTGCGCGACCTCAAGGCGCGGTGGCAGGACGACGCGTACGCCGAGCAGCAGATCCGGCAGCGGCTGCACTATGTGATGCCGGGGGAGACGGGGTTCGTCGTCGTCGACCCGGGCGCGGCCCAGCAGTCGCGCGCCGACCTGGGGGCGGCGGACCGCCCCTGGTACTCGAACGTCTGGGACGGCGTCGACAAGTCCGACGCCTCCGACCAGTGAACTGACCCAGAGAAAGACAGGCATGCAAACGCCCCCGCCCACCACCCCGCGCACCGAGCCGACCGACGCCGACGTCGAGGCCTTCAAGCAGCAGCTCGGGCGCCCGCCGCGCGGGCTGCGCGCCATCGCGCACCGGTGCCCCTGCGGGCAGCCGGACGTGGTGGAGACGGCCCCCCGTCTTCCCGACGGCACGCCCTTCCCGACGCTGTACTACCTGACGTGCCCGAAGGCGAACTCCGCGATCGGGACGCTGGAGGCGAACGGCGTCATGAAGGAGATGACCGAGCGCCTCCAGACCGATCCGGAGCTGGCCGCCGCGTACCGGGCGGCGCACGAGGACTACATCCGGCGGCGGGACGAGATCGAGGAGCTCAAGGGCTTCCCGAGCGCGGGCGGCATGCCGGACCGGGTGAAGTGCCTGCACGTCCTGGTCGGCCACTCCCTGGCCGCCGGGCCGGGTGTGAACCCGCTGGGCGACGAGGCGATCGCGATGCTGCCGGAGTGGTGGCGCAAGGGCGCGTGCGTGACCCTGCCGAAGGAGGACGAGCAGTGACCCGTGTCGCCGCCATCGACTGCGGTACCAACTCCATCCGTCTGCTGGTCGCCGACTGCGACCCTGCGACCGGTGAACTCGTCGACCTGGACCGCCGGATGACGATCGTGCGGCTCGGGCAGGGCGTCGACCGCACCGGGCGGCTGGCTCCCGAGGCGCTGGAGCGGACGTTCGCGGCCTGCCGCGAGTACGCGGCCGTCATCAAGGAGCTCGGCGCGGAGCGGCTGCGGTTCGTCGCCACGTCCGCCTCGCGGGACGCCGAGAACCGGGACGACTTCGTGCGCGGGGTGCTGGACATCCTCGGCGTCGAGCCCGAGGTGATCAGCGGCGACCAGGAGGCGGAGTTCTCCTTCACCGGCGCCACGGCGGAGCTCCAGGGCCGTGACGACCTCGCCACGCCCTATCTGGTCGTGGACATCGGCGGCGGCTCGACCGAGTTCGTCGTGGGGAACGCGCACGTACGCGCCGCCCGCTCCGTCGACGTCGGCTGTGTGCGGATGACCGAGCGGCATCTCGTCCGGGAGGGCGTCGTCTCCGACCCGCCCTCGGAGGCGCAGATCGCCGCCATGCGGGCGGACATCGAGGCCGCCCTGGACCTCGCCGAGGAGACCGTGCCGCTGCGCGAGGCGCGCACGCTGGTGGGGCTCGCCGGGTCCGTCACGACCGTCTCGGCGATCGCGCAGGAGCTGCCCGAGTACGACTCGGAGCGCATCCACCACTCCCGCATCTCCCGCGCGAAGGTCCGGGAGATCACCGAGTGGCTGCTGCACTCCACGCACGCCGAGCGCGCGACCGTGCCCTCCATGCACCCGGGGCGCGTCGACGTCATCGCCGCCGGTGCTCTCGTACTGCTGTCGATCATGGAGCGGATCGATGCCGAGGAGGTCGTCGTGAGCGAGCACGACATCCTCGACGGCATCGCGTTCTCGGTGGCGTAGCCCTCTTTTGTTACCGATTGGTAGCCATCTGCTGAGCAGGTCGGATAACGTTTGAGCGCCTCCAGGGGGTCCGGAAACGGCCCCCGGGGGCGCGCCTCCGAGAAAGTTCGTGAAGTTCTTCACAAGGAATTCCGCCCTGCGGAACCATGAAAAGCGGCCGACTGACCCTTCCGGGGCCCCAAAGGGCCATTGAACGTGTTCAGAAGTGTGATACAGGGGGTTCGCGGGGACCCTCCGCCGAGGGCTCGCGAGGGGTCGTCGCGGACCGCTCACAGGGGTCGCGGAGGCCAAGAGAGGCAGCTCACGCGGCATTGACAACGGTCCGCGGTGCATGCCGGTTCCGGATCCGCAACATGACCTCGATCACGTGAGTCGCGGAGGATAACACACCCCCTGTCGGAGCTTGTGAAGGGGCGCACGAGCGACCCCCCTGAGGCGGGTGGATACTCGATGGCATGAGCACCACGGAGCGTCCCAGGATCCTCGTAGTAGGCGGTGGGTACGTAGGCCTGTACGCAGCTCGGCGCATCCTCAAGAAGATGCGCTACGGAGAGGCGACCGTCACGGTCGTCGACCCCCGGTCGTACATGACCTACCAGCCCTTCCTCCCCGAAACCGCCGCCGGCAGCATCTCCCCGCGTCACGTCGTCGTCCCGCTGCGACGCGTGCTGCCCAAGGCGGAGGTTCTCACCGGCCGGGTCACCACCATCGACCAGGACCGCAAGGTCGCCACGATCGCCCCCCTCGTGGGCGAGGCGTACGAGCTGCCTTTCGACTACCTGGTGATCGCGCTCGGCGCGGTCTCCCGCACCTTCCCGATCCCCGGCCTCGCCGAGCAGGGCATCGGCATGAAGGGCGTCGAGGAGGCCATCGGCCTGCGCAACCACGTCCTGGAGCAGCTGGACAAGGCCGACTCCACCACCGACGAGGAGATCCGCCGCAAGGCGCTCACCTTCGTCTTCGTCGGCGGCGGGTTCGCCGGCGCGGAGACCATCGGTGAGGTCGAGGACATGGCCCGCGACGCGGCCAAGTACTACAAGACGGTCTCCCGCGAGGACATGCGGTTCATCCTCGTCGACGCCGCCGACAAGATCCTTCCCGAGGTCGGCCCCAAGCTGGGCACCTACGGCAAGGAGCACCTGGAGAGCCGCGGCGTGGAGATCTACCTCTCCACCTCGATGGACTCCTGCGTCAACGGCCACGTCGTGCTCAAGAACGGGTTGGAGGTCGACTCCAACACGATCGTCTGGACCGCCGGCGTCAAGCCGAACCCGGTCCTGTCCCGCTACGGCCTCCCGCTGGGCCCGCGCGGTCACGTCGACACCCAGCCCACCCTCCAGGTGCAGGGCACCGACTACATCTGGGCCGCCGGCGACAACGCCCAGGTCCCGGACGTCGCCGCCCGCAAGGCCGGCGTCGAGAACGCCTGGTGCCCGCCGAACGCCCAGCACGCGCTGCGTCAGGCGCGGGTCCTCGGCGACAACGTGATCTCCGGCATGCGGGGCTTCCCGCAGAAGGAGTACGCGCACTCCAACAAGGGCGCGGTGGCCGGTCTCGGCCTTCACAAGGGCGTGGCGATGATCGTCATGGGCAAGATGAAGATCAAGCTCAAGGGCCGTCTCGCCTGGTACATGCACCGTGGCTACCACGGTCTGGCGATGCCGACGTGGAACCGCAAGATCCGCGTCTTCGCCGACTGGACGCTCGCGATGTTCCTCAAGCGTGAGGTCGTCGCCCTCGGCGCCCTGGAGACTCCGCGCGAGGAGTTCTACGAGGCCGCCAAGCCCGCGCCGGCGCCCGCCGCCGCGCAGCCGGAGAAGACTCAGGAGAAGGCCAAGGCCTCCTGACCGACTCCGGTCGCCGCACGACGAACGAACCGAAGGGCCTCCCGCCATCCGTGGTGCGGGGGGCCCTTCGGCGTGTCCCGGGATGGCGTCGCCCCTTGTCACTGTTTACGTAGGTGGACAATTCCGGGATCATCGTCACGGAGGTGTGCGCCATGGCCGACGCCGCGTCGCGGCTGAAGAACCTCTTCGAACTCCTGCTGGGAGCCCCGCTCCCGGTCCGCGTGCGGGCGTGGGACGGCTCGCAGGCGGGACCGCCGGGCGCCCCGGCGCTGGTGCTGCGCAACCGCCGGGCGGTGCGCCGGCTGCTGTACAAGCCCGGCGAACTCGGTCTCGCCCGCGCCTGGGTCGCCGGGGACCTCGACATCGACGGCGACCTCTACACCGCCCTCGACCTGATCTCCGGCCTCGTCTGGGAACGCGGCGAGGGCGCCAGGAGCCGTGCCGCGCTGCTCCGCGACCTCGAGGTGCGCGCCGCCCTGCGGGGCCTCGTCCGGCTCTCCGGGCTGCCGCTGCCGCCCGCCCCGCCGCCCGAGGAGATCCGCAGGCACCGCGGCCACCACCACACCAAGCGCACCGACAGACGCGCCGTCAGCCACCACTACGACGTCGGCAACGACTTCTACGAGATCGTCCTCGGCCCGTCGATGGTCTACTCGTGCGCCTACTGGGAGACCCCCGGCAGCACACTCGAGAGCGCCCAGCGCGACAAGCTCGAACTCGTCTGCCGCAAGCTCGCCCTGACACCCGGTCAGCGGCTCCTCGACGTCGGCTGCGGCTGGGGCTCGATGGCGATCCACGCCGCCCGCGAGCACGGCGTGCGGGTCGTCGGCATCACCCTCTCCCAGGAGCAGGCCGCCTACGCCCGCAAGCGCGTCGCCGACGAGGGCCTGACCGACCGGATCGAGATCCGCGTCCAGGACTACCGCGACGTCGGCGACGGCCCCTACGACGCCATCTCCTCCATCGGTATGGCCGAACACGTCGGCGCCGAACGCTACCTGGAGTACGCCGAGGACCTGTACGCCCTGCTGAGACCCGGCGGACGGCTCCTCAACCACCAGATCGCCCGCCGCCCGCAGCGCGACGAATCGACGTACCACGTCGACGAGTTCATCGACGCCTACGTCTTCCCCGACGGCGAACTCGCCCCCCTCGGCACCACCGTCACCCAGCTGGAACGCGCCGGGTTCGAGGTGCGTGACGTCGAGTCGATCCGCGAGCACTACGGCCTCACCCTGCGCCGCTGGGTGGCCCGTCTGGAGGCCGACTGGGCCCGCGCCACCCGGCTCGCCGGACCCGGCCGGGCCCGGGTCTGGCGGCTCTACATGGCCGCCAGCGCGCTCGCCTTCGAACGCAACAGCATCGGCGTCAACCAGGTCCTGGCCGTCCGCGCCCTCGACTCCGGTGACTCCGGGATGCCGCTGCGGGCCCGCACCTGGAACTGAACGGACGGAAGGGGCCCGCCACTTGCCGGTGACGGGCCCCAACTGCCGTACGGACGCCACTGGCTACTCGGCCTTGATGGCCGACAGCATGTTCAGCTTCGCCGCGCGCCGGGCCGGCCACAGCGCCGCCAGCACACCGACGAACGCCGCGCCCAGCAGGAAGAGCGCCATCCGCCCCCAGGGCAGGACGAGTTCGTACGTCGCCATCTTCGTGCCCAGCAGTTCCCCGGCCGCCCAGCCGAAGAACACGCCCAGGCCGATGCCGAGGACACCGCCGAACAGGGAGATCACCAGGGACTCCAGGCGCACCATCCGCTTGACGCCCTTGCGGTCCAGGCCGATCGCGCGGAGCATGCCGATCTCCTGCGAGCGTTCGAAGACCGACATGGCCAGGGTGTTGATGACCCCGAGGACCGCGACGAGCACCGCCATGGCGAGCAGGCCGTAGACCATGTTCAGGATCAGCGTGAACATCTGCGCGATGTCGTCGGACAGGTCCTGCTTGCTCTGCACCTTGATGGCCGGGTTGGTGCCGAGGGCCTTCTCCAGCCGGTCCTTCGTGGCGTCGGAGGCGCCGTCGGCCGTCTTCACCAGGACCTGCATGTCGGCCGGGTCGCTCAGATGCGGCGTGAGGGTCCTGTTGTCGACCATGATGCCCCGGATCAGCTCGTTGCCCTCGTAGACCGCGGAGACCGTGAGCTGCTGCGCCTTGCCGTCCTCGTAGTGCACGGTGAACGTCGAACCGGCCGTCCAGTCACGGGACTTGGCGGTGTCGCTGTCGACGACCACCTGACCGCCGCCCACCCTGAAGGAGCCGCTGTCGACCTTCAGGTCGGTCAGCTTGCCGATCGCCGAGCCGTTCACGCCGGTCAGATACTCGGTCTCACCGTCGATGCGCGAGGGGGCGTTGCGCAGCGGGCTGGTGGTGGTGACCCCGTCGGTGGCGTCGAGCTTGCGGTCGACGTCCGGGGACAGTTCGTGGCCGTTCGCCATCGAGACGATGTAGTCCGCGCGGATCGCCGCCGACGCCATCTTGTCGATGGACTTCTGCAGGCTGCCCGCCATCACCGTCATACCGGTGATCAGGGTCAGCCCGATCATCAGCGCGGACGCGGTGGCGGCCGTACGACGCGGATTGCGGACCGAGTTCTGCCGGGCGAGCTTGCCCGCCGTACCGAACACGCGCAGCACCGGGGCGGCGGCCGCGATCAGCGGGCGGGACAGCAGCGGGGTCAGGATGAACACGCCGATGATGAGCAGGACCGCGCCGATGCCCATGGGGGCCTGGCCGTCGGAGCTGTTCATCGTCGTCGCCCAGAGGACGACCGCCACACCGGTGCCCGCGAACAGTGCGCCGAGGGTGTTGCGCAGCACCAGGGACTTCGCGGTGGCCTGCGCGTGCACGCTGCTCATCGCCGCGACCGGCGGGATCTTCGCGGCCCGGCGGCCCGGCAGCCACGCCGCCAGCATGGTGATGAGGATGCCGACCGCGAGGGCGGTGGCGACCGTGCCGCCGGAGACGACCAGCGGCCCGTCCGGGACGGTCGCGTCGAGCGCGCCCATCAGCGACCGCATCCCGGCGCCGATGCCGATGCCCGCGACCAGGCCGGTCACCCCGGCGACCGTGCCGACGACGAACGCCTCGATGAGCACCGAGCGGGTGACCTGACGCCGGGAGGCGCCGACGGCCCGCAGCAGCGCCAGCTCCTTGGTGCGCTGGGCGACCAGCATGGTGAAGGTGTTGGCGATGATGAACGTCCCGACGAACAGCGCGATGCCGGCGAAGACCAGCAGCATCTGCCGGAAGCTGCCCATCTGGGAGGAGATCAACTCGGCCTGGTCGTCAGCGAGTTGCTTGCCGGTCGTGGTCTCGACGAGCTTCGCCGGCAGGGTCTTGTCGAGCGCGGCCCGCAGCGCCGTCTGGGAGGTGCCCGGGGCGGCCTTCACGTCGATCTCGTCGTACGTGCCGGTCTTGCCGAACAGTTTCTGCGCGGTCGCCGTGTCGAACAGGGCGAGGCTGCCGCCGGCCGCGACATTGCCGTCGTCGGTGGTGAAGATGCCGGTGACGGTGGGGGAGAGGACCGGGCCATCGATCGACATACGGATCTTGTCGCCGACCTCGTACCCGGCGCGCTTCGCCGTCTCGGAGTCGATGGCGACCTGGCCGGCGCCGCGCGGGGCGGCGCCCTCGACGAGCGGGTACCGGGGGTCCTTGGCGCCCCAGTAGTTCCCGCCCTGCGACTGGAAGCCGCCGCCGATGAGCTTGCCGTCCTTGTCGGCGAGGGCGGTGAAGCCGCTGACGACGCCGATGGCGGAGGCGGCGCCCGGGGTCCTCGCGCTCCGGTCCAGCAGCGCCTGGGTGAGTTCCGGGGTCTTGCCGACCTTGTTGCCCTTGCTCTCCTGGTAGTCGGGCCGGACCGCCACGTCGACCTGGTCGAAGCCCTTGGCGGAGCTGTTCTGGTAGGTGTCGGAGATGGTGTTGGTGAAGACGAGCGTCCCCGACACGAAGGCCACGCCGAGCATCACGGCGAGGACGGTCATGAGGAGCCGGGCCTTGTGCGCGAGGACGTTGCGCAGGGCGGTGCGGAACATCAGGAGGTACGGCCCTTCGCGTCGAACTGCTTCATGAAGTCCAGCACGTTGTCCGCCGTCGGCCGGTACATCTCGTCGACGATCCGCCCGTCGGCGAGGAAGACGACACGGTCCGCGTACGCCGCCGCCACCGGGTCGTGGGTCACCATGACCACCGTCTGCCCCAACTCCCGTACGGAGTTGCGGAGAAAGCCCAGCACCTCGGCGCCGGAACGGGAGTCGAGGTTTCCGGTCGGCTCGTCGCCGAAGATGATGTCGGGGCGGGAAGCCAGGGCGCGGGCGACGGCGACGCGCTGCTGCTGACCGCCGGAGAGCTGGGAAGGCCGGTGCGAGAGGCGGTCCTTGAGACCGACCATCTGGATGACGGATTCCAGCCACTGCTTGTCCGGCTTGCGGCCCGCGATGTCCATCGGCAGCGTGATGTTCTCCAGCGCGGTCAGCGTCGGCAGCAGGTTGAACGCCTGGAAGATGAAGCCGATCTTGTCCCGGCGCAACTTGGTGAGCTGCTTGTCCTTCAGCGAGCCCAGCTCGGTGTCGCCGATGCGCACGGAGCCGGACGAGAAGGTGTCGAGCCCCGCCACGCAGTGCATCAGCGTCGACTTGCCGGACCCGGACGGGCCCATGATCGCGGTGAACTCGGCCTGCCGGAACTCGACGGAGACCCGGTCGAGCGCGACCACCTGGGTCTCGCCCTGTCCGTAGATCTTCGACAGATCCGTGGCGCGCGCGGCCACGGAGGTGGTCCGGTCGGCGATGGGAGTGGTGGTCACGGGTGGGTGCTCCTTGACGGACGACGACGGCGGTCCTGCGTTCTGGTGTTCCTGCGGCCGTTTCGGGCCTTGAACCATCGTCGCGTCGCCTCGCTGCCGTGTAGTCAGCCGCTGTTCCGGTTCCGGAGGGCGACTCGAGTCTGACCGGAGGCGGCTGTGTCATACCTGGGGATGACGGGCGCCCCTGAGCGACGGCAGCGTCGAGAACAGGTGGAGCCCCCTGGTTGAGGCGGTGAAATTCCGTCATTCCGCATGCGTGGTCGGGGCTCGCACGTAAGGCTATTGGCAAGTGCGGATGGCTCGTTCCACGGGCTGATGCACCCTCAGACGTCAATAAAATAAGACAACATCGGTCCGCCCGTCCGCTGTTCGGGGGACGCGCCCCGATAGGCTCGGGACCTCGATGCGGAGCCCATGGCCTGCCCGGATGGTGGAATGCAGACACGGCGAGCTTAAACCTCGCTGCCCCTCGCGGGCGTACCGGTTCAAGTCCGGTTCCGGGCACCTCCGACCTCATTCGTCCCCTTTTCCGTAAAGCCGATGGCTGGATGCCGCTTGCGGTGGGACGCTGCCTTCAACTCTTCGCTGCGGCATGCGGCCATGAAGGGGTGTCCCGTTCGGGGGAGGGACCCATGGGGGTGCGGAGTTTTGGCAGAGACCGGTCTGCCCGGTGGGGCGGACGTGCCGCCGCGCTCGGGCTGACGGTGTTGCTGGGCCTTGGTGCGGTCACCGGATGCGGGGCGTCTGCGGGCGCCGACGGGGACGATCCAGGCGGCGGCGGGCAGGCGCCGGCGGCGACCGGGCCCGCGGGGGCGCAGAGCAGCGGCGACGGTTACGGCAGCGGCGGCGGTGGTGACGCAGCGGACGGCTCCGACGGGGGCGGTGGTGGTGGCGGGGCCGCTGGGGACCCGGGCGTCTCGGGCGTGGCGCCACCGTCGAACACCGACAACAGGGACAGCATCTCGGTCGGCCTTGACGGCGGTATCGGCGGTGTCGACAGCAGTGAGTGCCCCTTGCCCGACCAGATCGACTACCCGAACTGCTACCCGTCGCCGAGCCCGACGGACGGCGGCGGGTCCCTGGTGAGTGATCCGCCGGTCGGCGACACCCTGCCGCCCACCGACCCCTCGGCCGCTCCCGGCGACGGCGAGGACTTTTCCCCCGAGCCGACCTGACCCGTGGCCACGCCCCCAGGGGACCCGGCGCAGCCCGCCACCGGACGCCCCCGCCCCCAGGCCCGCCCGCGGCCTCGCCGTCGGCCCACGCCCCCGCGTCCGGCCCGCCCCACGCCTGCCGCACCCACCACACCCCCGCCGGACGGCGACCGCAGCCCTTTCGAGCTCGTCAACTCCGTCGCCGGCATCGCGTCCTTCCTGGGCGCCCTGATGCTCTACGCCGGCTACATCTACACCAACGCCTACTTCGGCTACTTCCGCCTCAACCCCTTCGCCGTCGGCCTCAGCACCTTCGAGCTCGTCATGCACAGCCTGCGGCTGGCCACCCTCCCGGTCCTCGAAGTGCTCGCCCTGGCCCTCCTCGTCCCCGCCGCACCCAGGCTGCTGACCCTGCTCCACGTCCCCGAACCGCACGTCCGCCGCCTGCGCGGGTTCGGCCGCACCGTCGCTCGCGCGCATCTCGGATACGTCGTCCTCGGCGTCGTCCTGATGCTGCTGTGGCGCTGGATCCAGCCCTACGGCTGGACGGCCCCGCTGCTGGTCGCGGGCGGGCTCATCCTCGGGCTGACCCGCGCCGCCGCCCCCGAGGGGGAGACCCGGCCCGGGGCCGCCTGGGAACGCGCCGGGTCCCTGCTGGTCGCCGGGCTCTTCCTCATCTGGGTCGCCGCCCTGGCCGCCGGCCAGCTCGGCAGACAGGACGCCCGGCACGACGCGGACCACCTGGTGAGCCGCGTCGCCGTCGTCATCATGAGCACCGAGCGTCTCGACTTCGCCCCGCCCGGCCCCCATTACGAGGACCTCGGCAAGGGCGTCCACTACCGCTACCGGTACACCGGCCTGCGCCTCCTCCTCGAACGCGACCACCGCTACTACCTGCTCCGCCTCGGCTGGGACCACGCCACCGACCCCACCTACGTCATCGAGGACGACGACACCGTCCGCATCGAACTGCGCCCCGGAGTCCTGCCGCGCACCGACCGTTGACAGCGGCCCCGGGCCGTCGCAGACTCAGCAGCAGGCAATGGTGAAGGAAATTTCACTACGCGAACGAAGAGAGCTCCACGAACAGAGCTACACGAACAGAGAGGTTCGTCGATGCGCACCACCGTCGGCATCATCGGAGCCGGCCCCGCCGGCCTCCTCCTCGCCCGGCTGCTCCACAACGCGGGCATCGACTCGGTCGTCCTGGAGGCCCGCGACCGTGCCTACGTCGAGCACCGCCAGCGCGCCGGAATCCTGGAGCAGGGAACCGTCGACGTGCTGCGCGCGGCCGGGGCCGGCGAGCGCATGGACCGCGAGGGGCTGCGGCACGACGGGATCGAGCTGCGGTACGACCGCAAGCGGCACCGCGTCGACTTCCCCGCCCTCACCGGCGGCCGCTCCGTGATGGTGTACGCGCAGACCGAGGTCTGCAAGGACCTCATCGCCCTCCAGCTGAAGGAGGGCGGCCCGCTGCTGTTCGAGGCGGAGGCGCTGGCCGTCGAGGGCGCCGACAGCGACCGGCCCACCGTCCGGTTCCGGCACGAGGGGCGCGAGGACGTCCTCGAGTGCGACTACGTCGTCGGCTGCGACGGGTTCTGGGGGGTGGCCCGCAAGGCGGTCCCCGAGGAACTCGTCCGCGTCTTCGAGCGGACGTACCCCTTCGGCTGGCTCGGCATCCTCGCCGACGTCCCGCCCTCGCACGACGAGCTGGTCTACGCCCGGCACGATCGCGGCTTCGCCCTGCTGTCCATGCGTTCGCCGTCCGTCTCCCGGCTCTACCTCCAGGTCCCCGAGGGCGCCGACGCCGAGAGCTGGAGCGACGACGAGATCTGGGACGAGCTGGAGCGGCGCTTCGAGACCGAGGACGGGTGGGCCCTCGAACGCGGCCCCATCACGCAGAAGTCCGTGACGCCCATGCGGTCCTACGTCCACGAGCCCATGCGGCACGGACGGCTCTTCCTCGCCGGGGACGCCGCGCACATCGTGCCGCCGACCGGGGCGAAGGGGCTGAATCTGGCCGTCGGTGACGTCGTCACCTTCGCGCGGGCACTCACCCACCAGCGGGACACGGGGTCCGCCGAGCTCCTCGACGCCTACTCGGAGACCTGTCTGCGACGGGTGTGGCAGGCCGAGCGGTTCTCGTACGACATGACGACCCTCCTGCACCGGTCACCCGACGCCACTCCCTTCGAGGACCGGCTCCAGATCGCGCGGCTGGAACGGATCGCCACGTCCGCGGCCGCCGAGACCGACCTCGCCGAGGGATACACCGGGTTTCCCTTCCAGTGACACGTACCGGGTGATGTACCGAAACGGTCATGAACCTGCCCCCTTCGTGGCTGGGAATCAGCGGGCCGCGTAGCGTGTTGCGCAGCACGACGAGGGAAAGATCCTCCCCAAGCACTAGGGTCATTCCTTTGCCTACCTATTACTCTTGACGCCAAGGCCCACACGAAGTGGCCATGGAGGAGTGAAATGAGGAGCAGCAACCCGGTCTTCTCGCGACGGGGGTTCAGCCGCGACAACGGCTACGCGGGCTTCAACGCCCAGCCGCAGGCCGGGGGCGCAGCCGTGGGCACGCAGGGCAATCCGTACGCCCAGCCGCAGGCCGGCGACCCGTACGCGCAGAACCCCTACGCGCAGAACCCTTACGCCCAGCAGGACCTGCAGTACGGCGCGCCGCCGCAGGCCCCGGTCACCACCGGCCGGATGACGATGGACGACGTCGTCATGCGCACCGGTACGACCCTCGGCATTCTCATCGTCACGGCCGCGGTCGCCTGGGCGGCGCTGCCGGTCGACGACGCGAACATCAACCGGTCCTACGGCATCGCCGTCGGCGCCGGTCTGATCGGCATGGTTCTGGCGCTCGTCCAGTCCTTCAAGCGCAAGGCCTCGCCCGCGCTGATCGTGTCGTACGCCGCGTTCGAGGGCGTCTTCCTCGGCGTCGTCTCCAGCGTCGTCGACAACCGCATCGCGAGCGGCGCGGCCATGCAGGCCGTGATCGGCACGCTCGCCGTGTTCGCCGCCGTCCTGGTGGCGTACCGGGCGGGCTGGATCCGCGTCAACCGGCGCTTCTACGGCTTCGTGATGGCGGCCGCGCTCGGCTTCGTCCTGCTGATGGCCGTGAACCTGCTGTTCGCCGTCTTCGGCGGCGGTGACGGCCTCGGCTTCCGCAGCGGCGGCCTCGGCATCCTGTTCGGCATCATCGGCGTCCTGCTCGGCGCCTGCTTCCTGGCCCTCGACTTCAAGCAGGTCGAGGACGGCATCGCCTACGGCGCGCCGAAGGAGGAGGCCTGGCTGGCCGCGTTCGGTCTGACCATGACGCTGGTCTGGATCTACATGGAGTTCCTGAGGCTCATCTCGATCCTCAACAGCGACTGATCACCGACGGCGGTCGTACGGTCGTAGCGAAGGGCCCCTGGGTATGCGTCCCGGGGGCCCTTCGCCATGTCGTCGTGCGCGCCGCTACAGGAACTTGCGCGCGGCCCTCCTCAGGTCGTACTCGTGGATGATCGCCTTCGCGTGGCCGTACGCGAGGTTGTGTTCGTGGCGGAGCCAGCTGACCTTTTCCTCGAAGCGGAAGAGGGCCGGACCTTCTTCGACGGTGCGGATCCAGTCGGACACTTCACGACCGGTGCAATGAGGGATGCGGGCGAGCATGTTGCGGTGGGTCTCCTCGGAGAGGACGTGGGACATCGGCGCCTCCGGACGCAAAGGGGATGTAAGCCGGTCCTTCAGGTCACCGTGCCTGAGCGTTCGCGTGTTGGCAACAGTCCCGGTGCGGCGCGTACGGTTGCGCCGTGGCTGATACGACGCGTCTGACGCAGGCTGTGGATCACTTCGCCGACCGTTTGCGGGCCGCTCCGCAGAGCCGGCTGCAACGGAGTGCCGCGGCCGAGGCACTGGGTCTGGCCAGGGAGTTGGCGCGCCGGGCGCAGCTTCTGGAGGACCCCTCCGGTGAGCCGCGGGAGATGCCCGACGCGGGGATGTTCGCCGCCGCCGACCAAATCACCGTCGCCGTGCACGACTTGGCCCTCGTCCTCACGGACGAGGGCCAGATCGACGAAGCCGTACGGCTGGTGGAGGAGGCGCAGAAGCGCGCCGGCGTGTGACCTACCGGCCTACAGGCTCGCTATGACCCGGTCCGCCAGGATGTAGACGTTCTCCTCGCCGCACGCGAACGTCAGCGTGTACGCGCCCGAGACTCCCGAACCGCCCAGCAGTATCGGCGTCTCGCCGGCCGTCAGGGCCGCGGAGAGGCGTTCCGCCGTCTCCCGGTGGCCCGGCGTCATGCACAGGGTGGTGCCGTCGGCGAAGACATAGACGTCGAGCGTGCCCAGCGGGCCCGGGCGGACATCGGCCAGTTCCGTCTGCGACGCGGCGAGTTCCTCCAGCGTGGCCACCGTGCGCTCATGGTCGTTCACGACCGGTGACTGGACCGGTACGAAGTCCGGGTGGGAGGGGTGCCGGCGGCGGGCCGCGGCCAGTTCGGGCGAGTCCGCGGTGAAGTCGTCGGCGTCCACGGCCGGCTCGGCGACCGGCTCCAGGTGCTCCAGGCCCACGAAGTCGCTCTGACGGGGCAGGAACAGCTCGCTGTCGGTCAGCCCCAGGAGGGTGGGGGCGTCGGCGTCCCGTGCCTCCTGCGCGGCCCAGAAGGCGCGCGCCTCGGCGAGTTCCCGCTCCCGCTCCTCCGCGAGGGCCGCGGCCACCGCGGCGCGTATCTCGTCGGCCTCACCGGCGAGCCGGGCGGCGGGCACGAGACCGCGCGCGGCGGCCGCCGTGTTCGTCTCGGCGAGCTGGGTGTGCAGGGCCGCCACCTGTCGGCGCAGCTGCAAAAGGGTGCGCAGGACGGCGACGCCCACGGCGCCCGTGGCGGCCGTGGTGACCAGCAAGGCGATCGGCATGGCGCTCACTGACGTACTCCCGGTTCAAAGTCGACCCCCGACTTCCTACATCAGCTTGAAGGGCGGACTATCCCGCTGTCAGTGCGTAACGTCACGAAACGGACAGGACTTTGGGCCCGGGGTTTAGTGTGAGAACGGTTCTGACCTGCGTAAATCCCTGCGCAGAGGGAGATAGGTCACATCCTGACGGAGATTGGATCACAAAACGGCCCAGAACCCCGGTGGTTCAAGGGTTCTGGGCCACGACCTCACGGCGGGTGTGCGGACGACTACTTTCGGCGTTGCGCCGAAAGGGACGCCAACTCGGTTAGCTCAGGCGCTCGATGACCATGGCCATGCCCTGGCCGCCGCCCACGCACATCGTCTCCAGGCCGAACTGCTTGTCGTGGAACTGGAGGGAGTTGATCAGCGTGCCGGTGATGCGGGCACCGGTCATGCCGAAGGGGTGGCCGACGGCGATGGCGCCGCCGTTCACGTTCAGCTTCTCCAGCGGGATGTTCAGGTCCCGGTAGGAGGGGATCACCTGCGCGGCGAACGCCTCGTTGATCTCGACCAGGTCGATGTCGTCGATGGTGAGGCCGGCCAGGCGCAGCGCCCGCTGCGAGGCCTCGACCGGGCCGAGGCCCATGATCTCGGGGGACAGGCCCGAGACGCCGGTGGACACGATCCGGGCGAGCGGGGTGAGGCCCAGCTCGCGGGCCTTGGTGTCGCTCATGATGACGACGGCGGCGGCGCCGTCGTTCAGCGGACAGCAGTTGCCGGCCGTGACCAGCCCGTCCGGGCGGAACACCGGCTTGAGGCCACCGACCGCGTCCAGGGTGACGCCGGCGCGCGGGCCGTCGTCCTTGCTGACCACCGTGCCGTCGGGCAGCGTCACCGGGGTGATCTCGCGCTCCCAGAAGCCGTTCTTGATGGCTTCCTCGGCGAGGTTCTGCGAGCGGACGCCGAACTCGTCCATGTCCTGGCGGGTGACGCCCTTCCAGCGGGCGAGGTTCTCGGCGGTCTGGCCCATCGAGATGTAGGCGTCGGGGACCAGGCCGTCCTCGCGCGGGTCGTGCCAGGTGGTGCCCTCCTGCGTGGCGACCTCGGCGGTGCGGGCCTCGGCCTCGGCGAAGAAGGGGTTGTGCGTGTCCGGGAGGCTGTCGGAGTTGCCCTTGGTGAAGCGGGAGACCGTCTCGACACCGGCCGAGATGAAGACGTCGCCCTCGCCGGCCTTGATGGCGTGCAGGGCCATGCGGGAGGTCTGGAGCGAGGAGGAGCAGTACCGGGTGATGGTGCAGCCGGGGAGGTGGTCCATGCCCATCTGCACGGCGACGATCCGGCCGAGGTTGTTGCCCTGCTCGCCGCCGGGCAGACCACAGCCGAGCATCAGGTCGTCGATGTCCCGCGGGTCCAGCTCGGGGACCTTCGCCAGGGCGGCCTGGATGATCGTGGCGGTGAGGTCGTCCGGGCGCAGGTCCTTGAGGGAACCCTTGAAGGCGCGGCCGATCGGGGAGCGGGCGGTCGAGACGATCACGGCTTCGGGCATCACGGCTCCATTGGCGTTACGGGTTCTTCCGGGCAGGGCTGGTTGGGAAGCTACCCGTACGTAGCGGCAAGGTCACGAGGGTGGGGGTGTGACCCTGACCGCAGTTTTCTAAGCGCTTGCTTTTCAGCTGGCTGAGCGCTTGCTTTTCGATTGGCTGAGCGCTTGCTCTTTTGGCCGACTCCTCACGGCGACGGAGTGACCGGCGCCCGCTCCGGCTCGGGCACCCGCCGCCGACGCCGCCGCTTCAGCAGGGCCCACGGCCCCTTCGGCCCCGTCGGCATGGCGGCCGTGACCTCCGTACCCGGCTCCGCCACGGCCTCCGCCGCGGCCCGGGCCACCGGCAGGAAGCCCTCGCGGCGGCTGACGTCCGGGCGCTCCTCGTCCGCCGGCCACAGCCCGAGGGCCGCGCACACCGTCGGCAGCACCGCCATCGCCGCGGTCGCATAGCCCTCCGCCGACGGGTGGTAGTTGTCCGGCCCGAACAGCTCCCGCGGGTTCGCCGCGAACTCCGGGCCCAGCAGGTCGCCCAGGGACACGGTGCGGCCGCCCTGCTCGACCGTGCCGATCGTCTGGGCGGCCGCCAGCTGACGGGAGGCCCGCCGGGCCAGCCAGCGCAAAGGCTGCTGGACCTGCTCGACGGTGCCCAGGTCGGGACAGGTGCCGACCACCACCTCCGCACCGGCCGTGCGCAGGCGTCGTACGGCCGTCGACAGATGACGTACGGAACGGGTCGGCGGCATCCGATGGGTGACGTCGTTCGCGCCGATCATGATCACGCAGACGTCGGGCAGCCGCGCGGGGTCCGCGAGGACGAGGGCCACCTGGCGGTCCAGGTCGTCCGAGCGGGCACCCGGCAGCGCCACGTTGCGCAGATCCACCGGCCGTTCCGCGACCGCCGCAAGACCCGACGCCAGCAGCGCGCCCGGCGTCTGCCCCGAGCGGTGCACGCCCTGCCCCGCGGCCGTGGAGTCGCCCAGCATGGTCAGCCTGAGGGGCGGTTCACCGGGGACGGAATAGGAGAGGCCGTACAGACCCTGCGCATTGGGCACGTGCGGCGACCGGCCGTTGCCGTTGCCCACCTGGCGTTTGGCCAGCCGCACCTCGGCCAGCAGCACGCCCACGGCCGCCGCGCCGACCAGCCCGATCCCGCCGCCGCCGTACGCCGCGCCCGCCGCGATCCGCCGGGCCACCCTCGCCCTCGACATGCTCGTCATGCGTCGCCGCCACCTCCTCGTTGCCGTACATCCACTCCTTGCCCCGTACGGCCCGTCGTCCAATCGCAACGAGGAGTGAACAACCGCCAAGGGGCCGTAGGCTGGCGGAACCACTACGACCACATCTTTTGCAGCATCCGGAGACAACGGTGCAATTCCACGACTCGATGATCAGTCTCGTCGGCAACACCCCGCTGGTGAGGCTCAACAACGTCACCCAGGGCATCCAGGCGACCGTCCTCGCCAAGGTGGAGTACTTCAACCCCGGCGGGTCCGTGAAGGACCGCATCGCCCTGCGCATGATCGAGGCGGCGGAGGAGAGCGGCGCGCTCAAGCCCGGGGGCACGATCGTCGAGCCGACCAGCGGCAACACCGGCGTCGGGCTGGCCATCGTCGCGCAGCAGAAGGGGTACAAGTGCATCTTCGTGTGCCCCGACAAGGTGAGCACCGACAAGATCAACGTGCTGCGGGCGTACGGCGCCGAGGTGGTCGTCTGCCCGACCGCCGTCGACCCCGAGCACCCGGACTCGTACTACAACGTCTCCGACCGCCTCGTCCGTGAGACGCCGGGCGCCTGGAAGCCCGACCAGTACTCCAACCCCAACAACCCGCTCTCCCACTACCACTCCACCGGCCCCGAGCTGTGGGAGCAGACGGAGGGGAAGATCACCCACTTCGTGGCGGGCGTCGGCACCGGCGGCACCATCTCCGGCACCGGCCGCTACCTGAAGGACGCCAGCGACGGCAAGGTCAAGGTCATCGGCGCCGACCCGGAGGGCTCGGTCTACTCCGGCGGCTCCGGCCGCCCCTACCTCGTCGAGGGCGTCGGCGAGGACTTCTGGCCGACCGCCTACGACCGGACCGTCGCCGACGAGATCGTCGCCGTCTCCGACAAGGACTCCTTCCAGATGACCCGCCGCCTCGCCAAGGAGGAGGGCCTCCTGGTCGGCGGCTCCTGCGGCATGGCGGTCGTCGCGGCCCTGCGCGTCGCCGAACGCCTGGGCCCGGACGACGTGGTCGTCGTCCTCCTCCCGGACAGCGGGCGCGGCTACCTCTCGAAGATCTTCAACGACGAGTGGCTGGCGTCGTACGGCTTCCTGGAGGAGTCGGAGCCGGCCGCGAGCGTCGGGGACGTGCTGAAGCACAAGGCGGGCGCCATCCCCAGCCTCGTCCACATGCACCCGGAGGAGACGGTCGGCCAGGCCATCGAGGTGCTGCACGAGTACGGCGTCTCCCAGATGCCGGTGGTGAAGCCGGGCGCCGGACACCCCGACGTCATGGCGGCCGAGGTGGTCGGTTCCGTGGTCGAACGGGATCTGCTGGACGCGCTGTTCACCCAGCGGGCCACGCTCACCGACCCGCTGGAGAAGCACATGTCGTCGCCCCTGCCGCAGGTCGGGTCCGGTGAGCCGATCGAAGACCTCATGGCGGTCCTCGGCCGCGCGGACGCCGCGATCGTGCTGGTCGAGGGCAAGCCGACCGGTGTGGTGACGCGTCAGGACCTGCTGGCGTACATGGCCCGCACGGTGCACTAGGGCGGGCGGGGTGCCGTCCCCGAGGACGGCACCCCCGGCCGTGCTTCCCGATCACGTCACGGCGGTGACCCGCAGGAGCGTGGGGTCGAACGGGGCGCGGCGTGACCGACCGGGCGGAAGCGGCAGGACGGTCACCGAACGCAGGACGGTGCCGACTGCCGCCCGCCGCTCTTCGAGATTCATCGCGGGCCAGCGTGACGCGTCCCAGCAGGCCGACGCGTCCCGTCGGCCCCGGCTGTGCTCCTCGCGGGCGGCCTCCAGCCCGGAGATCCGGCCCTCGAGCTCAATTTTCTGCTCCGGCCCAAGAGAATCACGCTTGTTGATCAAGGACTGGAGCAGCGGGGTCCCGGCCCACTCCGGCTCCTCCTCGTCGGCGACGGGGCGCCGCTCGTCGAGCAGGGCGAGCACGACCTCCTGCAGGTGGCGATCGACGTCACGGACACTGCGCGCAGTGCCTCCGCAGTCCAGAGCGACGCACACGTACACGGCGTTGGCGGGGTTCTTCGCGGTCGGCCGTGCGCAACCGCCCATCTTGGAACCGCACACACGGCCGTCTTCGAGCCCCGCTCCCTGGAGAGTCGTACGAGCGCCCCCCACTCCTCGACGGTCGCGGGGGCGTCCCATTGGCCGACGACCGGTGTGCCGGTGGCGGGGTCACGGACCAGCTCACCGCGGATGGCTCGGTAGCCGCACATCACGGGGTTGACGAGGGCTTGGCGTACGGTCGCTCCGCTCCACCGGTTTCCAGAGGCGGTCGGGACGCCCCGGGTGTTGAGTCGCCGGGCGATGGCGTTCCAACTCGTGCCACGCAGTGCGGAGTCGATCATTTCGCGGAGTACGGGCCATTCCTCGGGATCCCTGCGCATGTTGATCTTCAGCCCGGAGCGAGGGTCGGGTGGCAGCCAGCCGAAGCGTCTGCGGCCTCCCGGTGTCCCGCCATCGATCGCCCGGCGCCGGACATGGCGCTCGATGCGCTCCTTCGTCCTCCGCACCTCGCCGTCGCTGGTGACGGCGGCCTCGGCGGTGTGGAGCGAACCGAGATCGAAAACGCTTCGCCGCTCGATGAACAGTCCCTCTTCGGTGACCGTGACGGCCTGGTGGACCCGGGAGAAGTCCGATGCCAGCCGCCACACGCCTTCGTGCTCCGTGGCGATGAGTGCCTGGACGGGAAAGCCCTCGGCCGTCCTTCGGCAGTGGAGGGCGTCGACCATCTCCATGAACGCCGGCCGCACGAGGGCAGGCTGCGCGGCCGTCAGTCCGTTGTCCTCGTAGAACTTGACGACGGCCACGCCGAACACGGCTGCCGTCTCGGTGTTCTCCTCGTGCTGGTGGCGAACGCCCGTGCCTGGCGCTCGACCCTTGGCCAGGACGGCGGACCGCGTGCTCTGGTCGGCGCTGATCCGGGCGTAGTCCACGGCGGGTATGCGACCGCCGAGCCATTCCTCGAAGGTGCGTCCGGCCTCCAGGGCCACGACGAGCGAGGGGTCGAGGAAGCTCCTGGACCAGCCGGGCATGCGAGCACCCCTTCCAGGGTGGATGAAATGTTCGGATGCCTCGAATGGTGCGGCTGGACGGTGTGACGGACGAGTCGATGACCGACTGGTTCCGTACATCGGGTGAGCGGGCGTCTTCTCGTTGACGGAGTGGTCGGGTTCCGTCGGCTTTCCTTGCCAAGGGCGGGAAGCAGCGGTGAACGTCCGGTGAATCGGCGGGGCGGGCGGCGAACTTGCGTTTGCCTACCGAATCGGTGGACTTCCCGGAAGTGGTACGAGGGTGTCACGTCCGCGCAGCACTCGCTTAACACGCGTCCGGCACATTAGTGGGTGTCGGCAGGGCGGGAGCGGCTCCCCGCCCCAGCCGGCACCGAAACGTCCAAGGACCTCCGGAGCGGCTCCCGGACCTCCATGGACGCCGGACGTGAGACCTGGCCCTGACCCGGTCGACGTCCCTCGCGGGGACCGCCGTCGTCCCGCCCCCCGGTAACGGGGGTGCGGCGGTCCCCGCGACATATCTTTTTGCGGGCCTTCTCCGCTACATCCTTTGCATCCTTGTCCGCGGGGCCCCTCAGCGGGTGGGAGCGGATTCCCAGCTTCCCAGCAACTGCAGCCTCTCCGTCGTCTCCGAGCCCGGTTCCGGGGTGTAGACGACGAGGGTCTGGTCCGGGGTTTCCGGGAGGGTGAGGGACTCGTACGGGAGGGTCAGCAGGCCCGCGATCGGGTGCTGGATGCGCTTGACGCCGTACATGCACGCCTTGACCTGGTGGTCGGCCCACAGGCGGCGGAAGTCCTCGCTCTTGAGGGAAAGTTCGCCGACGAGGTCGCGCAGGGCCCGGTCGTCGGGGTGGGCGCCCGCGCTGAGGCGGAGGCGGGCGACGGTCTGGGCGGCGATCGCGGCGAAGTCGGGATAGAGGTCGCGCCCGCCGGCGTCCAGGAAGAGCTGCCGGACGAGGTTGCGCTGGTCGGGAGCCATCCGGCTGAAGCCGTGCAGGGCGTCGCCGAGGGCGTTCCAGGCCAGGGTCTCCATGCCGGGGTCGACGACGAACGCGGGCGTGCGGTCCATGCTGTCCAGCAGGAGCTGGACGCCCGGGCGGACGCGCGGTGCCCGGCGGGACTTCGGCTTCTTCTGCGGTCTGGCCACCGCGCGCAGATAGGCGTGCTCGGTGTCGTCGAGGCGCAGCACGCGCGCGATCGCGTCCAGCACCGCGTCCGAGACGCTCGGGCCGCGGCCCTGTTCCAGGCGGATGTAGTAGTCGACGCTGACGCCCGCGAGCTGGGCCACCTCCTCGCGGCGCAGCCCGGGGACGCGGCGCCGCCCGTACGAGGGCAGCCCCACCTCCTCGGGCTGGATGCGGGCGCGGCGTGAGCGCAGGAAGTTTCCGAGGTCCCCGTCCATGGGTTCGATCGTAGGGGAGGGACGGGATCCGAACCTGGTACTGGCAGACCCAGGAAAAGTGCATCCCTGGGTACGGACGGCCGTGCGGCACAGGGTGGTTGTGCCGCCGGGGAGCTGCCCGGCGGACTTCCGAGCAACGAGGAGCACCGCAATGTCGTACGAGAACCTGGCCGGCCGTACCGCCGTCGTCACCGGAGCCGCGAGCGGGATCGGTGAGGCCGTCGCCGTGACGCTGGCCGCGCAGGGCGCGAGGGTCGCGCTGCTGGCGCGGCGGGCGGAACGGGTGCAGGCGGTTGCCGAGAAGATCCTGGCCGACGGCGGACAGGCGCTGGCCGTGGGCGCCGATGTCACCGACGACGCGTCCGTCACCGCCGCCGTGGCGCGGATCCACGAGGCGTACGGGGCCGTCGATCTGGTCGTCAACAACGCCGGTGTCATGCTGTCGACCCCGATCGACGCCGCGCGGACCGACGAGTGGCAGCGGATGATCGACACCAATGTCACCGGCGTCCTGCGGATCACCGGCGCCTTCGCCGGGGATCTGACGGCGGCGGCAGCTGAGGGGCGCGCCGCGGATCTGGTGAACGTCTCGTCCGTCGCCGCGCATCTGACCGGCTTCCCCGGCTTCGCCGTGTACGGGGCGACGAAGGCCGCGGTCACGCACCTCTCGGCGCTGCTGCGTGCCGAGTTCGGGCCGCTGGGCGTGCGGGTCACCAACATCGAGCCGGGGGTGACGCAGACCGAGCTCGCCGCACACCTCGACGCGGGGGCGCAGGAGCTGGTCGACGGGCTGGTCGAGGCGTCCGGCGCACTGGCCGCCGAGGATCTCGCCGATGTCGTCGCCTACGTCACCGGCCTCCCCCGGCACGTCAACCTGCGGCAGATCATGGTGCTGCCGACCGGCCAGGTGTGAGGCCGGTCAGGCTTCCCACTCGCTGTCCTGCTCGGACTTGCGGTGCCGCCGGCCCCGGAACAGCTCGGGGTTGGTGCGCAGGGCCTGGAAGGCGTTGACGCCGACGATGCCGGCCCAGGCGACCAGCAGTCCGGGCAGGTGGGCGATGCCGCCGCCGATCGCGGACAGTGGGACGGCGAGGACCAGCGAGACGATGCCGAAGCCGTAGCGCTCGCCCCAGGAGTCGGTCGGGCTCGGCTTCCGGGCGCCCCGGGCCACCACCATCTGCTGCTCGGCCAGCTGCCGGCGCACCCGGCGCTCCACCGCGCCGTCGATGCGCTGGTCGACCTTCTCCAGGAAGGAGTCCACCAGTGCGGACTCGTACTCCTCGCCCAGTTCCCTGCGGGCCTGCAGGGTGGCGTCGAGTTCTTTCTTCAGGTCGGCGTCCCGCGCGTCCATTCCGGTCATGCAGTCAAAGTTAGGGAGCCGGGGCGGCCGCCGCACTGGGGATATCCCCCGTGTTCGGGCTGGGGATGTCCGGGAGGCCCCCTGGGGCAGGGCCGGCCAGGTGACTCGGAAGCCGGACGGACGCCGGCACCGCCACGTCCGGCATCTGCCTCACTTCGTCAGCCCGTGCTGCTTCGCATACGCGTTCGCCACGTCCTCCGGGTCCTTCTTGTCGTTGTCGACCTGGCTGTTGAGCTGGGTGAGCTGGTCCGTGGTCAGGACGTTGCCGAGCCGGGCGAGGGCCTTGCGGACCTTGTCGTCGGCCTTGCGGTCGGCGATGAGCGGGACGATGTGCTGGCTGGGGATCAGGTTCTTCGGGTCGGTCAGCACGACCCAGTCGTTGCCGGCGATGTCGGTGTCGGTGGTGAAGAGGTTCGCCACGTCCACGTCGCCCTTCTTCAGGGCGCCCTTGACGAGCGGGCCGTCCGAGTCCAGTGACTTGAACTCCTTGAACTCCACGCCGTAGACGTCCTTCAGGCCGATCGCACCCACCCGGCGCTTCTTGACCTCGGGCGCGGCGCCGATGACCAGCTTGCCGTTCTGCTTCGCCAGGTCGGCGAGGGAGGTCAGTCCGTACTTCCGGGCCGTCTCGCGGGTGACCACGAAGCAGTCGGAGTCGGCGGCCTGGCCGTACGGCAGGACCTGGAGGCCGCCGGGCATCGCCAGCGTGAGCGCGTTCTGCATGGTGCCGGGCTCCGCCGCATCGTCCTTCGGGGCCAGGTAGTTGAGGAGGGCGCCCTGGTATTCGGGGAGCAGGTCGATGTCGCCGCTCCGGAGGGCGGGGATGACGATCTCCCGGGTGCCGAGGTTCGGGCGGACCTTCACCTTCACTCCGGCCTGCTGGAGCACGGCCGCGTAGAGGTAGCCGAGGACCTGGTTCTCGGTGAAGTTGGCGGTGCCGATGGTGACTCCGCCCTTGCTGGAGCCGCCGCCACCGGAGGCGGAGCCCTGGCTGTCGAGGGAGGTGATGCCGCTCGCGCAGGCGGAGAGGGCGGGGACGGAGGCGGCGGCGAAGAGGCCGCCGAGGAGCGTGCGTCGGTTCATCGGAGAGTCCCTAGGCGGTGCGGTGGCGGAAGAGGAAGCGCTGGAGGCCGGACAGGGCGAGGTCCAGGGTCACGGCGATGACGGCGACCAGCACCGCGCCGCCCAGCACCTGGACGAGGTCGCGCTGGGCGAGGCCGTCGAAGACGTAGCGTCCGAGGCCGCCGAAGGAGACGTACGCGGCGATCGTGGCCGTCGCGACGACCTGGATCAGCGCGAGACGCAGGCCCGTCATGATCAGGGGGAGCGCGAGCGGCAGTTCGACCTGGAACAGCACCTGGTGGCCGCGCATGCCCTGGCCGCGGGCGGCGTCCTTCACGTCCGGGTCGACGGCCGTCATCCCGGCGTAGGTGTTGGTGACGATCGCCGGGACCGCGAGGGCGACCAGGGCGACGTACACCGGCAGCATCGACAGCCCGCCGGCCAGGAAGACGAGGACGACCAGGCCGACGGTCGGCAGCGCGCGCCCGAAGGAGGCGAGGTTGATCGCGATGAACGCGCCCTTGCCGGTGTGGCCGATGAGCAGGCCGATCGGGAGGCCGATGGCGGCGGCGACGAGGGTCGCGAGGAGCGAGTACTGGAGGTGCTCGGCGAGGCGGTGGGCGATGCCGTCCGTGCCGGTCCAGCTGGAGCCGCTGGTCAGCCAGGTGCCGAGGTTCTTGATGAGCTCGTACATGTCTAGGCCCGCCTCCTCTTCCAGGGGGTGAGGACGTACTGGAGGGCGACGAGGGCCGCGTCCGCGACGACCGCGAGCAGGATCGTGAGGACCACGCCCGCGATCACCGGGGTCGGGAAGTCGCGCTGGAAGCCGTCGGTGAAGAGCTGGCCGAGGCCGCCGTCGCCGATGTAGGTGGCGACGGACACGAGCGAGATCGACATGACCGTGGCGATCCGGACGCCCGCCATGATCACGGGGAGCGCGAGCGGGAACTCGACGGTGAGCAGCGTCCGCAGCGGGCGCGTGCCCATCGCCTTCGCCGCCTCCTTGGTCTTCGCGGGGACCGAGTCGAGGCCCTCGACGGTGTTCCGCAGCAGCACGACCAGGGTGTAGACGGTCAGGCCGATGACCGTGGTGGTGCGGGTCAGGCCGCTGATCGGCAGCAGGAGCACGAAGATCGCGATCGACGGGATCGTGAACAGGATGTTGGAGACGCCGAGCAGGAAGCCGCGCAGCGGGCGGATCCGGTGAGCGACGACCGCGAGGGGCAGGGAGATCAGGACGCCGAAGAAGACGGCGGACAGGGCTGCCTGGAGGTGGGAGACCGTCAGGGTGGTGAGGTCGTCGGTGTGGTCGCCGATCCACGACCAGTCGATGGTCATGCGGCCACCCGCGCTTCGCTGTGCGCCTGGCCGGCGTGGGTGTGGATGTCGTCGCGCGAGGAGACGCCGGTGAGGACGCCCGCCGCGTCGACGCGGGCTATCAGGCCGGTGGGGGAGGCGATCGACTCGTTGAGCGCGGACAGCAGGGAATCGTTGTCGGTCAGTGGCCGTACGGGGATCTCGGCGTCCGGCGAGGCCCAGTGGAGGGGCTTGTGCGCCGCGTCGAGGACGAGGGACCAGGTCCCGCCCTCCGGTGCCGGGCCCTGCGGAACCTCCGCCAGGGTCCTGAGCGAGAGCAGCTTCAGCCCGCGCTCGGCGCCGAGGAAGTCGGCCACGAAGTCGTCGGCGGGCCGGGCCAGGAGCTCGGCGGGGGAGGCGCACTGCACCAGGTGGCCGCCGGTGCGGAAGATCGCGATCTGGTCGCCGAGCCGGACGGCCTCGTCGACGTCGTGGGTGACGAAGACGATGGTCTTGTTCAACTCCTTCTGGAGCCGGAGCAGTTCGTCCTGGAGCTGGGTGCGCACCACCGGGTCGACCGCGCCGAACGGCTCGTCCATGAGGAGCACCGGCGGGTCGGCGGCGAGCGCGCGGGCCACGCCGACGCGCTGCTGCTGGCCGCCGGAGAGCTGGTGGGGGTAGCGCTTGCCGGCCTCGGCGGTGAGGCCGACGGTCTCCAGCAGCTCGGCCGCGCGGGACCGTGCCTTGCGCCGGCCGTGGCCCAGCAGCAGCGGCACGGTGGCGATGTTGTCGAGCACCGTGCGGTGCGGGAAGAGGCCGGCCTGCTGGATGACGTACCCGATGGAGCGGCGCAGTTCGGCCGCGTCCTGCCGAGTGATGTCCTTGCCGCCGACCTCGATGGTGCCGGAGGTCGGCTCCACCATCCGGTTGATCATTCTGAGGGTGGTCGTCTTGCCGCAACCGGAGGATCCGACGAGGACCGTCACGCCGCCCTCGGGGATCTCCAGGGAGAGATCGTGGACTGCTGTCGTGCCGTTGGGGAAGCGCTTGTGGACCGCATCGAACTGGATCATGAGATGTCCCTTGCCCGGCTGTATAACGTCATGCAGAGTTCTCTGTGTGTGAATAGGTTGTCAACGGGTTGATGTAAATCCGAAGTAACGGATGACCGCCAGGCAAGATCAGGTGTCCGAGTTGAGGGGAGTTTGGGGCCTTATGTCGTCTCGGATCGTGGACGCGGCCGCTTCTGTGCACACCGGGCTGGTCGTCCTCGACGGGATCGGACTCGGCATCTCCGACGTCGTCCGGCTCGCCGACGGGGCCGCACGGCCCGTGCCCGGGACCGATGCGATGAAGCGGGTGTCCACATCGTGGGACGCCGCCCGGCAGATCGCCGCGACCGGTCGCGTCTACGGCCGCTCCACCGGCGTCGGCGCCAACCGGAACGAGCCGGTGCCCACGGAGGCGGCCGCCGAGCACGGCCTCAGACTCCTGCGCAGCCACGCCGGCGCCATCGGCGAGGAACTGCCCGCCCGGCAGGTGCGCGCGATGCTCGCCGTACGGGCGAACCAGCTGCTCGCGGGCGGCGCGGGGCTGCGGCCCACCGTCGTCACCGCGCTGTGCGAGGCCCTGGAGAGCGGGGCGTACCCGGTCGTCCACGAGTTCGGGTCGGTCGGCACCGGGGACATCGCGGCCCTCGCCCAGGCCGGCCTCGCGCTGGCCGGGGAGCACCCCTGGAAGGGCGTCGGCCCCGAGCCGCAGCCCCTCGACAACAACGACGCCCTCGCCTTCATCAGCAGCAACGCCCTCACCCTCGGCCAGGCCGCGCTCGCCCTCGACGAGCTGCGCGGACTGCTGGAGGCCACCCAGGTGGTCGGCGCGCTGTCACTGCTCGCGGTGGACGGCTCCCACGAGGCGTACGCCGCCCCCGTGCACGCCGCCCGGCCGCACCGGGGCAGCAGCGAAGTCGCCCGCCGGATGCGGGAGCTGATCGGCGCGGACGAACGGCCCACGCCACCCCTCGGCCGTATCCAGGACCCGTACGGCTTCCGCTGCCTGCCGCAGATCCACGGCCCGGCGCACGACGCCGCCGACGCCCTCGAAGCGGTCCTCGCCGTCGAGATCAACGCCGCCGCCGAGAACCCGCTCATCAGCCCCGAGGACATGGCCGCCTACCACCACGGCGGCTTCTACCAGGCCCAACTCGCCCTCGCCCTGGACCACTTCAGGCTGGCCCTGACCCAGGTGGCGCGGCTGTCGACATCCCGGCTGTCCACCCTCAACGAGCCCGCCTACACCCGCCTGCGCCCCTTCCTCGCCGACCACGAGCCCGCCTCCTCCGGCGTGATGATCCTGGAGTACGCCGCCGGCGCCGCCCTCGGCGATCTGCGCGCCTTCTCGGCTCCCGCCTCGCTCGGTCACGCTGTACTCTCCCGGGGCGTCGAGGAACAGGCCAGCTTCGCCTCGCTCGCCGCCCGGCAGACCCTGCGGGCGTGCGGGGCGTACCGGCTCGTCGTCGGCTGCGAACTCGTCGCCGCCGTACGGGCGCTGCGTCAGCGCGACCACGGCCCCGACCCGGCGCTGCCGGTGGGGCGGGCGCTGGAGCTTGCCTTCGCGGTGCTCGACGAGGACCAGGCCGACCGGCCGCTCACGGGCGACGTGACGACGGCGGCCGCACTGCTCGACCGGTTCACGGACATCTGGAGGGGGAGCGAGGCATGAGCGACATGGGTGTGACGGACACACCGGCGGCACGGCTCCAGGCGCTCTTCGAGGGGCACCGGCTCACGCCGACCCAGCGGCGCATCGCGCACAGCATGGTGCGGCGCGCCGCCGACGTGCCGTTCCTGTCCAGCGTCGAGCTCGCCGAGCTCGCCGGGGTGAGCCAGCCGTCCGTGACCCGCTTCGCGGTCGCCCTCGGCTTCGACGGCTACCCGGCCCTGCGCCGCCACCTGCGCGAGGTCGCGCCCGCCGAACGGCAGCGGTCGGCGGACTCGTCGTCGTACAACGAGTACCAGCAGGCCGTCGAGGCCGAGATCGCCAACCTCCGGCACCTCGCCGAGGTGCTCGCCGACCCGCGGCCCGTGCAGCGCGCGGGCCGGGTGCTGGCCGCCTCCCGGCCGCTGCCGGTACTGGGCCTGCGGGCCGCCGCCTCGCAGGCCTACGGCTTCGCCTACTTCGCCGCCAAGGTCCATCCGGACGTCCGGCTGCTGCACGAGGGCGGCACGATGGTCCACGACCGGATCGACGCCGCCGTCCGCGCGGGCGCCACGGCGCTGCTCTGCTTCGCGCTGCCCCGGCATCCCCGGGAGGTCCTGGACACGCTCGGCTACGCCAAGGAGGCCGGGCTGTCCGTCGTCACCGTCGCCGACTCCGCCTTCGCGCCGGTCGCCAAGGTCTCCGACCTGCTGCTGCCCGCCGCCGTCGGCACCGGGCTCGCCTTCGACACCGCGTGCGCGCCGATGCTGCTCGGGCGGGTGCTCCTGGAGGCCATGGCCGACGAACTCCCGGACGCGCAGGCACGGCTGGAGGAGTTCGACGCGAAGGCGGCGGCGCGGGGGCTGTTCGTGGAGTAGCCGGCGTTTTTCAGACTCGTCTCACTTTCGCCCGCTAACCTGCCCGGCCGACAGGACTGTGCCGACAGGACTGTGCCGACAAGGACGAGGAGGCGGAACGTGGCACGCGGAGGACTGGGGCTCGCTCGGGTGGCCGTCGTCGTACGCGCCGGAGCCGCGCCCCTGTGGTGGGCCGGGGTGTTCGCGGCGGGTGTCGGGGTGCTGGTGCCGGGGCTGACCGGGCGCCTGATCGGGGTCATGGCGGGGGCCGCGCTGTTCATCGTCGCGGCGGCCGTCGTGGCGTACCGCCGCCGCAGGCGCTACACCGCCCTCGCCCGCGGGGCCGCCCGCGCCGGGAAGCACGACGTGCTCCAGGACCGGGCCGTGACCGTACGGAACTGGCGGCACGGACACCGCTGGTGGCTGCTGCTCGCCTGGCTGGTGGCGCTCGGCGCCAACTTCGCCGTGCCCGTCGCGGGCGGGCTGCTGCTCGCCGGGACCGGGGTGGGGCTGCGGCTGAAGGCCGCCTGGCTCGGGCGGCGCGAAGCCGCCGAGGACGCGCTGCTGTGGGTGCGGGTCGACTGGCTCGACGCGCGCGGCGGACGCCCGGCCGGCAAGGCGGTCAAGGCGTACCGCGGCACGGGCATCGCGGCGGGCGACGCGGCCCCGGGCGGGGCGCGCCGCCGCACCGCGGCGCTGGTCTGAGCGGCTCGCGCGTTAGACCTCCAGTTCCTCCTCGATCTTCTTCAGCTGATGGCGGGCCATCGCCAGGTTGGAGCGCTTGGCGTCCAGGACCAGGTAGATGAACAGCCCGTTGCCGCTGCGGCCGCTGATCAGCCGGATCAGGTGGTACTGGTCGGACAGGGTGATCAGGATGTCCTCGATCTGGCCCTTGAGCCCGAGGTGTTCCATGGTGCGCATCTTGGCGCGGACGACGTCGGTGTTCCCGGCGGCGGCCACGCTGAGGTCGAAGCTCTTGCTGCCGCCCAGGGTGCCGAGGGCCATGCCGCTGGTGTAGTCGACCAGCGCGACGCCGGTGGCGCCCTCGATGGAGGCGAGGCACTCTTTCAGGGAGGTTTCGGTGTTGGCCATGACTGTCTGCCTTTCCTGTGGGTTCAACTGTCGGTAGACGTACGTGCGTTGGTCGTGCGCGGGGTGCGGGCCGCTCTGTTGCGGGCGGGCGCTCTGGCCGGTTTGGCGGCGACGGGTGCCTCCGCCGGCGCCCGGGAGTCGAGGAACTCCCCGATGCGGGTGCCGGCGCGGCGGCCCTCCAGATGGAGCCGGCCGGCGTTGACCCGGTCCTGGGCGAGCAGCGTGAGGACGGCGCTGCGGCCCGCCGCGTACGTCGCCACATAGCCGTACGCGCCCCGCACCGTCAGCTCCCGGAAGTCCCCCTGCCCGGTCGCGTCCGCCAGCCGGACGGCGACGCCGAGCGCGGCCGCGGTGAGCGCGGCCATGCCGTCGGGCTCCACGCCCGGGGTGTCCTGGGCGAGGACGAGCCCGTCCACGCTCGCCGCCAGGGCGCCGGTGAGATACGGCACCCGGCTCCTCAGCCGCCGCAGCTCGTCCACGATTTCGGGTTCGGCCGCCATCTGGTCACTCCTCTCGGCACGGGCGCGTTGTCGTTCAAAGGGACTCCAGCGCATCCCTGAGCCTCTTCAGCAGCGTGATGTCGGGGTCGGTCGTCTCGGGCCAGGCCGGTGCGGCGGGTTGCGGTGCGCCGCGCACCAGGACCCCGGCCGCCGCGAGCCGCCGTACGTCCACCAGGGTGTGGAACGCCGGGCGGCCCATCGCGCGGGCGATCTCCGGGGCGGTGCGGACGCCGTCGACCAGGTGCAGCACCGCCCGCTGCCGGGCGGTGAGGCCCGGGAGGGCGACGGTGTCGGCGCGCAGCAGCGGGGCTTCGTCGGTCGCCGGATCGGGCCATATGCGGTGCAGCAGGTCGCGGCGGCGCAGTGTCTCGTGCTCCAGGGCGGCCACCGTCACGGCGCGCACCGCGCCGGACCGGCCCGGGCCCGTGTACCGGAAGCGGCCCGGGGTGCTGCTGGGGGCGAGCACGAAGTAGGCGGCGTCGTACAGCGTTTCGAGGTGGCACAGTTCCAGCGCGCCCCGGGTGAGCCGGCCGCGGGCGACCAGCAGCAGACCGGCGCCCGGGGGCTCCGTGGCCTCGTCGGCGGCCTGCCGCCAGGTGTCGGCGTCGAGGGTGCCGTGCGCGGTGAGCAGGGCGCCGAGGCCGGGGGCGGCGGGGCTCTCGGCGTGCACGACCCGGCCCTCGGCGAGATGCAGGGTGCCGCGCTCGCGGACGAGGACGCCGGTGGCCCGCTCGGCGGCGAGTCGGGTCAGCATCGGGGAGACGCCGCCCCAGGCCCGGTCGCGGGCCTCCGCCTTGTCCCGCACCGGCAGCCGGGGCGGTGGTGTGGTGGTCACCGCCGTCATCCGAGGACCAGCCGTCCGGTCATCTCGCCGAGCCGGATGCGGGCCAGCGCGAGGTTGCCCTCCACGCGGGCCAGCCACAGATGGAGGAAGACGCTGCTGTCGAACGACGTCTGGACGAAGCACAGGACGTGATAGCTGTCCCGGTTGCTGATGATGACGTCCTCGACCGGGGGGTCGGTGATGTCGTCGTCCGGGGCGAACGCCCGGTGCTCGGCGGCCAGCCGGGCCAGCTCGGCGGCCTCGGCCGCGGCCGTCTCGTAGTCACCGCCCGGTGACTCGCCGGCGATGCCCAGGGCCAGTCCGCTCGTCCAGTCGACGAGCGCGGCGCCCCGGGCACCGGGCAGTTGCATGACTTCGAGCAGACACTCGTCGATACCGGGCACCGTGAGTTCCCCTCCCGCCTGGGGTTCGGCTGAGTGACGCCGAAACTACGCAGGGTGTGGGCGGGGGGTGAGGATTCCGGCATTTTCCGGTGGAACATGCGGCGGATGGCTAGGGTGGGTCGACTGAGCTCGTTTTCGGGTCAGTTGACCCACATGTCCACCGCGTGCGTCAAGGGCGTGCGGTCGTCCCGAGGGTGGTGAGCGCGGCGGCGTGCGCCCCTCCCGACTCGGCCACGATCTCGTCGAGCGTCTGCGGGGTGCGGACGGTCGCGAAGGCGACACCGCCGCCCCCGTCCGGCGCGAACCCGTAGACGCCGGGCCGCGCCAGGGAGTTGTAGGCGTAGTGGTGGGCGAAGTAGTACGCGCCCGTGTCCAGCGCCGCCGCGTAGTCGCCCTGTTCGAGCAGCGGCAGCGCCCTCGCCTCGGCGAGCAGGTCGCCCGAGAAGCAGGCCGGCCCGGCGATGTCCTGCACCACGTCGGCCCCCGCCTTCGGCCGCCCCTTCCCGTCGTACGCGGCGATCCTGAGCGGCCACGACCCCGGCACGTACACCGTCCGCGTCGCCACCTGCACACCCGCGTGCGTCACCGCGACCGGCCGCCCGCCCGCGCTCTTGGCGTACTCCACCCGCGCCACGATCGTGCCGTGCTTGGCCAGCAGCGACCGCCCGAACTCGGTCACCAGCCCGTACCGCCCGTCGAACAGCCCCGGCACCGCCTCGCTCAGCAGCCGCGCGTACTGCGCGTACGTCGGCGCCGTCGCGTCCGAGCCGAAGTTCACCGGCAGTCCGCCGCCGATGTCGACGGTGTCGATCTGCGGGCGCCCGATGTGCCGGTTGATCTCCTCGGCGAGCGCGTACGTCTCCGCGACCCCCTGCGCCATCAGGGACAGCGGGATGCCCTGGGAGCCGGTGTGCGCGTGCAGCCGGTTCAGCCAGGGCCGGTCGGCGTAGGCGCGCACGACCCACTCCCGGGCGCCCGGGTCGCGCAGCGCCACCCCGAACTTCGAGGTCGCCGTCGCCGTCGAGGTCGCCCCGATGGAACCGCCGCCGATCTGCGGATTCACCCGTATCCCGAGCGGCGAGCGACTCGGTCCGGACCGCATCAGGGCGTCGATGCGGTCCAGCTCCTGCGGGTTGTCGGCGTTGACGGCGATCCCGAGGGCGAGGGCCTCCCGCAGCTCGGCCGGTGTCTTCGCGGGCGAGTCCAGCACCGTCTGCTGCGGGGTGAGCCCCGCCGCCCGCGCCAGCGCCAGCTCGCCCGGGCTCGCCACCTCCGCGCCGATCCCGGCCTCCCGCAGCAGCCGCAGCACCGGCACCAGCGGGGTCGCCTTCACGGCGAAGGCGTGCAGCACCGGGGTGCCGGGCGCGGTGACGGCGTCGAACGCGGCCCGCAGCTCGGCCGCCGACTCCCGGATGCCGGTGACGTCGAGCAGGCCGACGATCGGGGCGTCCGGACCCAGCAGCCCCTGCTCCACCGCGGCCCGCACCGCCTCGTCCCGCCGGACCGCGCGATCCCCTTGCCGTTCGATGCCAACGCCGTCCCCCGTCAGGTCGTTGTCTGCGCCCATGCATCCAGCCAAACATCCACGGCGCGCCCGCGCTGACGGACCGTCCTATTGACTAGCTCTATTCAGGCAGTCAGGATGTGAATAGAGACTCAAACAATCCGCTAGGAGGCAGACCATGTCAGGACCCCGCCCCGTCCGAGCGTCGCGCGGTACGGAACTGAGTGCCCTGGGATGGCAGCAGGAAGCCGCCCTGCGGATGCTCCAGAACAACCTCGACCCCGAGGTCGCCGAGCACCCCGACAAGCTCGTCGTCTACGGCGGCACCGGCAAGGCCGCCCGCGACTGGCGCTCCTTCGACGCGATGGTCCGCACGCTGCGCACCCTCAAGCAGGACGAGACCATGCTGGTCCAGTCCGGCCGCCCCGTCGGCGTCATGCAGACCCACGAGTGGGCCCCGCGCGTCCTCATCGCCAACTCCAACCTGGTCGGCGACTGGGCGAACTGGGAGGAGTTCCGCCGCCTGGAGGCCCTCGGCCTGACCATGTACGGCCAGATGACCGCCGGCTCCTGGATCTACATCGGCACCCAGGGCATCCTCCAGGGCACCTACGAGACCTTCGCCGCCGTCGCCGCGAAGAAGTTCGGCGGCACCCTCGCCGGGACGATCACCCTCACCGCCGGCCTCGGCGGCATGGGCGGCGCCCAGCCCCTCGCGGTCACCATGAACGACGGCGTCGCGATCTGTATCGACGTGGACCCCCGCGCCATCGAGCGCCGCATCGAGCACCGCTACCTCGACGTCAGGGCCGACAACCTCGCCCACGCGCTCCAGCTCGCCACCGAGGCCCGCGACGCCCGCCGGCCGCTCTCCATCGGCCTCCTCGGCAACGCCGCCGAGCTGCTTCCGCAGATGCTCGCCGAGGGCGCCCCCATCGACATCGTCACCGACCAGACCTCGGCCCACGACCCGCTGGCCTACCTGCCGGTCGGTGTCGCCTTCGAGGACATGGCCGACGCGGCGGCGAAGGACCCGGCCGGATTCACCACCCGCTCCCGCGAGTCCATGGCCAAGCACGTCGAGGCCATGGTCGGCTTCATGGACGCCGGCGCGGAGGTCTTCGACTACGGCAACTCCATCCGCGGCGAGGCCCAGCTCGCGGGCTACGACCGCGCGTTCGCCTTCCCCGGCTTCGTCCCCGCCTACATCCGCCCCCTCTTCTGCGAGGGCAAGGGCCCCTTCCGCTGGGCCGCCCTGTCCGGTGAGGCGTCCGACATCGCCAAGACCGACAAGGCGATCCTCGACCTGTTCCCCGAGAACGAGTCCCTGCACCGCTGGATCAAGATGGCCGGCGAACGCGTCCACTTCCAGGGCCTGCCCGCCCGGATCTGCTGGCTCGGCTACGGCGAGCGCGACAAGGCCGGCGAGCGCTTCAACGACATGGTCGCGAGCGGGGAGCTGGCCGCGCCGCTCGCCATCGGCCGCGACCACCTCGACTGCGGCTCCGTCGCCTCCCCGTACCGCGAGACCGAGGCCATGCTCGACGGCTCCGACGCGATCGCCGACTGGCCGCTGCTCAACGCCATGGTGAACGTCGCCTCCGGCGCCTCCTGGGTCTCCCTCCACCACGGCGGCGGCGTCGGCATGGGCCGCTCCATCCACGCCGGCCAGGTCACCGTCGCCGACGGCACGAAGCTCGCCGGCGAGAAGGTCCGCCGCGTCCTCACCAACGACCCCGGCATGGGCGTCATCCGGCACGTGGACGCGGGTTACGACATCGCGGACTCGGTCGCCGACGAGCGGGGCGTGCGGGTCCCGATGCGCGAGGGTGACCCGGCGTGACGCAGACGTCCCAGGGCAGCTCGTTCCACGCCATGTGGCGCGAGCTGCTCCCCATCGGCCGCCACCCCGACTCCCACGGCTACCGCCGCTTCGCCTGGACCGGCGCCGACACCGAATGCCGGGCCTGGTTCCAGGAGCAGGCCGAGGCGCGGGGGATGAGCTACGAGCTCGATCGGAACGGGAACCAGTGGGCCTGGCTCGGGGACCCGGCCGCCGGGGACGCCGTCGTCACCGGGTCGCATCTGGACTCCGTGCCCGACGGCGGGGCCTTCGACGGGCCGCTCGGCGTCGTGTCGTCCTTCGCCGCGCTCGATGAACTGCGGGCCCGGCGGACGGAGTTCACCAAGCCCCTCGCCATCGTCAACTTCGGCGACGAGGAAGGCGCCCGCTTCGGGCTCGCCTGCGTCGGCTCACGGCTCGCCTCCGGGCAGCTCACCGTCGAGCAGGCGCACCGGCTGACCGACGGCGAGGGGATCAGCCTGCCCCGGGCCATGGAGGCCGCCGGCTACGACCCCGACGCCATCGGGGCCGACCACGAACGGCTCGGCCGCATCGGCGCCTTCGTCGAACTGCACGTCGAGCAGGGCCGCGCGCTGGACCTGTCCGGCGACCGCGTCGGCATCGCCAGCGCCATCTGGCCGCACGGCCGCTGGCGCTTCGACTTCCGGGGCGAGGCCAACCACGCAGGCACCACCCGTCTCGTCGACCGGCACGACCCGATGCTGTCGTACGCCGAGACCGTCCTCGCCGCCCGCCGCGAGGCCGAACTCGCCGGTGCCGTCGCCACCTTCGGCAAGATCTCCGTCGAACCCAACGGCGTCAACGCGATCCCCTCCCTCGTGCGCGGCTGGCTCGACTCCCGCGCCGCCGACCAGGCGAGCCTGGACCAGGTGGTCGGCGGGATCGAGAAGGCCGCCCGCGAGTACGCCGACGCCCACGGCATCGCCCTCGACATCGTCCGGGAGTCCTTCACCCCCGTCGTCGAGTTCGACCACGCCCTGCGCGACGAACTCGCCCGGATCCTGGGCAAGGAGGCCAAGGACACGGACTTCACCGTCCCCGTCCTCGGCACCGGTGCCGGACACGACGCCGGAATCCTGTCCGGGACGATCCCGACCGCCATGCTGTTCGTACGCAACCCCACCGGCGTCTCGCACTCCCCGGCCGAGTTCGCGACCGAGGACGACTGCGTGGCCGGGGTGCTCGCCCTCGCCGACGTACTGGAAGGACTGGCCACCTCGTGACGACGTACTGGCTGGAGCACGCCTGGCTCGACACCCACGTCGAGCCGGGCGTCGCCGTCGAGGTCGCGGACGGCCGGATCACCGCCGTCCGCACGGACGTGCCCACCCCGCCCCCCGGCGCCGAGATCCTGCGCGGTCTCACGCTCCCGGGGCTGGCGAACGCCCACTCGCACGCCTTCCACCGCGCCCTGCGCGGCACCGTCCAGGTCGGCTCGGGCACCTTCTGGACCTGGCGCGAGGTCATGTACGCCACCGCCGACCGGCTGACCCCGGAGAGCTACCACGCCCTCGCCCGGGCCGTGTACGCGGAGATGGCGCTGGCCGGCGTCACCTCCGTCGGCGAGTTCCACTACCTGCACCACGCCCCCGGCGGCACCCCCTACGCCAACCCCAACGCCATGGGCGAGGCGCTGATCGCGGCCGCCGCCGACGCCGGCATCCGCATCACCCTCCTCGACACCGCCTATCTCTCCGCCGGCTTCGGGCAGCCCCCCAACACCCACCAGCTCCGCTTCTCCGACGGCACCGCCGAGGCCTGGGCCGAACGCTGTGCACTTCTCAAGGAACGGGATCACGCGCGGATCGGGGCCGCGGTCCACTCCGTACGGGCCGTGCCCGCGGGCCAGTTGGCGACCGTGGCCGCATGGGCCGAGGAGCGGCGGGCCCCGCTGCACGTCCACCTGTCCGAGCAGACCGCGGAGAACGACGCCTGCCACCAGGCCCACGGGCGCACGCCCACCCAGCTCCTCGCCGACCACGGCGTCCTCGGCCGCCGCACCACCGGCGTCCACAACACCCACCTCACCGACGAGGACATCGCCCTCCTCGGCGGCAGCGGCACCGGCACCTGCATGTGCCCGACGACGGAGCGGGACCTCGCCGACGGCATCGGACCCGCCGTCGCCCTCCAGCGGGCCGGCTCCCCGCTCTCCCTCGGCTCCGACAGCCACGCCGTCATCGACCTGCTCGAAGAGGCCCGCGCGATGGAGCTGAACGAGCGGCTGCGCACCCGCACCCGCGGCCACTGGACGGCGGCGGCGCTGCTGCGGGCCGCCTCCGCCGACGGCCACGCGGCCCTCGGCTGGGACGAGGCGGGCACCATCGAGCCCGGCGCCCTCGCCGACTTCACGACGATCGCGCTCGACTCGGTCAGGACAGCGGGCCCGCTGCCCCGGCTGGGCGCCGAGACGGCCGTATTCGCGGCGACGGCAGCGGACGTACGGCACACGGTCGTGGGCGGCCGGCAGGTCGTGCGCGACGGGGCGCACACGCTCGTACCGGATGTGCCGCAAGCGCTCGCGCGGGCCGTCGACGCCCTCCGCGGCTGACCACCACCCCCAAGGCCGCCACCTCCAAGGACGCTACCGCCATGAGCAGCACCGTCATCACCAACATCGCCGCGCTCGTCACCAACGACCCCTCCCTCGGTGACCGCTCCCCCCTCGGTCTGATCCAGGACGCGGCAGTCGTCATCGACGGCGACCACGTCGCGTGGACCGGTGAATCAAGCAAAGCACCCGCCACTGACAACCGGGTCGACGCCGGAGGACGGGCCGTCCTGCCCGGCTTCGTGGACTCCCACTCCCACCTCGTCTTCGCGGGCGACCGCACCCAGGAGTTCAACGCCCGCATGTCGGGCCGCTCCTACACCGCGGGCGGCATCCGCACGACGGTCGCCGCGACGCGCGCCGCGAGCGACGAGGACCTCGAAGCGAACCTCACCCGCTATCTCGCCGAGGCCCTCCGCCAGGGCACGACGACCTTCGAGACGAAGTCCGGCTACGGCCTCACGGTCGAGGACGAGTCCCGCGCCCTGCGCATCGCCGCCGCCCACACCGACGAGGTCACCTACCTCGGCGCGCACATCGTGTCCCCGGACTTCGCCGACGACCCGGCGGCGTACGTCGCCCTCGTCACCGGCGAGATGCTCGACGCCTGTGCCCCGTACGCCCGCTGGATCGACGTCTTCTGCGAGAAGGGCGCCTTCGACGGCGACCAGGCCCGCGCGATCCTCACCGCAGGCAAGGCCAAGGGCCTGCACCCGCGCATCCACGCCAACCAGCTCTCCTACGGCCCCGGCGTGCAGCTGGCCGTCGAGCTCGACGCCGCCAGCGCCGACCACTGCACCCACCTCACGGACGCCGACGTCGACGCCCTCGCGAACGGCGACACCGTCGCCACGCTGCTGCCCGGTGCCGAGTTCTCCACCCGGGCGGAGTGGCCGGACGCCCGCCGCCTCCTCGACGCCGGCGTCACCGTGGCCCTGTCCACGGACTGCAACCCGGGCTCGTCCTTCACCTCGTCCGTCCCGTTCTGCATCGCGCTGGCCGTGCGGGACATGGGCATGACCCCGGACGAGGCGGTCTGGTCGGCCACGGCGGGCGGCGCGGCGGCCCTGCGCCGCACGGACATCGGCAGGATCACCCCGGGCGCCCGGGCGGACCTCACCCTCCTCGACGCCCCGAGCCACGTCCACCTGGCCTACCGGCCGGGGGTGCCGCTGGTCAGCGGGGTGTGGCGGAAGGGCGTACGGCAGGTCTGACCGCGCCTCGCGACCGCACCACCGCGCCGGCCGTCACCGCGCCCCCGACCGCCACCGCTGCTCCGCACCCCCGGTCAACGGCCGCAGCACCAGCCCTCCGTCGCCCTCCGGCGTCAGGGCGGTGGCGATGGCGATGGCCGGGCGGATCACGCCGTCGTCGTCCACGGTGAAGCGCAGGTTGTCGCCGTTGTCCCCGTCGACCGACCTGCACTCCCAGATGCCGACGCCCCGGTCCACCGAGCCCCGGCTGTCCAGGCAGAAGTCGGGATCGGCAAAGGACTGGAGGACGCCGCGTCCCACGTCCACCCGCCAGCGCTGGGTGGGGGAGGAGGTACAGGGCGCGGTGATCACGTCCGTGCCCTTGTCCAGGTCGCCGTCGCGGATGTCCAGACAGCGGCCGGTGGAGGCGTTCACGACCTGGGCGTACGTCGGGCCCGGCGGCCGTACCGGGGAGGGCGAGGGCGAAGGCGTCGGCCGGGCGGTCCTCGACGGCGACGGCGACGGCGGCCTGCTCGTGGGCGTCGGGGACGGTACGGGCGTCGCCGAGACCGTCGCCGTCACCGTGACCGGCGGCGGGACCACCGGAGCAGGGGGCTGTGCCGTGTCCTCGGGTGTGCGCGGCGACGCGCCCGGTGTCAGCAGGAACAGCAGCAGGGGCGTCAGGGCCACCCCGAGCGCCACCGAGGACAGCACCACCCGGCGGTGCCGGGGCCATGTCCTGCGCGAGACCAGGGAGGTGCCGCGCTCCCTCACCGGCTCCCGGGTGACGTAGGCCGTTCCGGCCCAGGGCAGCAGCCCCTCCGCCAGTGCCGTGCGAGGGCTGTCGCGCAGGGCGGACAGCTCCTCGTACGCCGCCGTGCAGTGGGCGCAGTGCGCCATGTGGGCCCGCAGATCGGCGCTGTCGCGCGGGCTGTCCGGACGTACCGACTCCTCGATGAGGCGGCGGAAGTCGGCGCAGTCCGGATCGTCGGAGGCGGCGAGGCGGAGTCTCAGACAGGCCTGGGCGAGGGAGTGCAGGGCGGGCTGGGTGTCGTACACCACGTCCTCGCGCGTGAGGCCGAGGAGGGTGGCGGTGCGGGTCTCCGGTTCGCGCTCCACCAGCCCGTACCAGACGAGGCCCTGGGCCCGGGCGGGCAGTGACTGGAACGCGCCGAGCATCGGGGGCGGCGGGCCGCCGGGTGCCGAGGTGTTCAGGAGCAGGAGCAAGCCGGTGTCGAGGCCGGCCGCACGCGCGTCCGTCGCCCACGAGGCCGCCGACCGCACGGTCAGCAGCAGGAGCCGGTGCCGCCAGGGGACACCGGGGTCGACGCCGCCCGCCGTCTCGCGGGCCGCCGTGGTGAAGACCTGCGCGGCCAGCTGCCGGGCGGCGGACTCGCTCGTCGTGCACAGGCGGGCGTACCCGAGGACCGGCTCCCGGTGCCGGGAGCGCAGTTCCAGGAGCGCCGCGTACGCGGTGGCCGTGTCGGCGCGCAGCAGCCCGGTGAGCCGTACGTCGGACGCGTCCGCGGGGACCGCCATCCACAGCCTCCTCGCCGTCGTACCCGCCGGAGTCCTGACCTACCGGCGGGTATGACGGCTCATAGTGAAGGAAGTGGACTCATGGGGAAAGGGTTTCTGTGGGTAACGGTGGAGAAGACGTCCCTTCTCCACCGCGTGCCACGGTTCTCCACCACGGTCACGCCGCAGGGCGCTCAATCCTCCACCGTCAGCCCTTTTCGCAGCCGCACCAGCGTCCGCGACAGCAGCCGTGACACATGCATCTGCGAGATGCCCAGCTCGTCGCCGATCTCCGACTGGGTCATGCCCGCCACGAAGCGCAGGGACAGGATCTGCCGGTCCCGGGCGGGGAGGTCGGCGATCAGGGGCTTCAGGGACTCCACGTACTCGATGCCCTCGATGCCGTGGTCCTCGTAACCGATCCGGTCGGCCAGCGCGCCCTCGGCGTCGTCCTCCTCCGGCTGTGCGTCCAGCGACGACGCGGTGTACGCGTTGGAGGCGGCCATGCCCTCCACGACCTCGTCCTTCGTCAGCTTCAGGCGCTCGGCGAGCTCGGCCACCGTCGGCGCCCGGTCCAGCTTCTGCGCCAGTTCGTCGCCGGCCTTGGCCAGGTCGAGGCGGAGTTCCTGAAGGCGGCGGGGGACCCGCACCGACCACGAGGTGTCGCGGAAGAAGCGCTTGATCTCGCCGATGATCGTCGGCATCGCGAAGGTGGGGAACTCCACGCCGCGGCTCAGCTCGAAGCGGTCGATCGCCTTGATCAGGCCGATCGTGCCGACCTGGATGATGTCCTCCATCGGCTCGCTGCGGGAGCGGAAGCGGGAGGCGGCGAACTTGACCAGGGCCAGGTTGAGCTCGACGAGCGTGTTGCGGACGTACGAGTATTCGTGGGTGCCCTCCTCCAGCGACTCCAGCCGCGCGAAGAGGGTCTTGGACAGGGCGCGTGCGTCCACCGGCCCCACCTCGTCGTACGGGGGGATCTCCGGAAGCCCGGCCAGCAGGTCGTCCCGCTGGTCCTGCTCGATCTGTTCCATCTGTTCGAGCTGCTCGATGGGATCCAGCTGTTCCGGGGGGGATGTCGACGTCGCGATCTGGGTATGCGATGCGTCGAGCCGGGGTGACATGATGTCCTCCATCGTTCTCGGCATGTGGCTGCCGAAGCCGTCGTGCACTGCGGTGTGCGGCGCCTCCAAAGCCGGCCGTGTCGAGTTCGTGTCCTACTAGCCCTACCCGCTTTCCCGACCTCGCCGCAAGTGCGTTGTGTGGGGAAATGTCCGTTTGTGTGCGGATGTGCAGGTGTCAGGGTGTGTGAGGAAGGCGTAGTGTTCGAGGGCGTCAGCAGCAGCCACGACGTCGGGAGAGAGAGACGGCATGGACCGCGGGACGGTCGGTAGCGCACAGTCTGGCCGGCTTTTGGTCGAGGTGCGGGAAGAGGGCGCCAGCGCCGTCGTGACCCCGGCAGGTGAGCTCGATCACCACACGGCCGATTTGTTGCGTGAGCCACTCGAGGAGTGCCTCGCCAAGGGTTTCAGCCGCCTGGTGGTCGACTGTTCGCGCCTGGAGTTCTGTGACTCCACGGGCCTGAACGTACTGCTGGGGGCGCGACTGAAGGCGGAGGCCGCCGGAGGCGGGGTGCATCTCGCAGGGATGCTGCCCGTCGTGGCGCGCGTCTTCGAGATCACGGGCGCGGACGCGGTTTTCACCGTCCATGACACGCTCGCCGCGGCCCTGGCCGACGAGACCGGCTGAGCCGGTCCGTGCCGGCCGCGCGGAGCGCCCTGCCGTCCCAGGTGGCACGGCGATTTTCCCGTGCGACGCCTTCCGTACCGAAACAGGGGGTGTTCTGCCGGTTCGGTCGGGCAGGAGACATCCTGGACGTCGCGGAGGCGACATCCGGAAAAGTCGCGCGGGGGACACGCCGCGACGTGACTATTGAATCGTGAATTGATGACTTGGTGAATCGGTGAGGTGAAGCGCTGATGAGCAGCACCCGGCCTTACTCGCCGGGCGACCGCGGCCAGGAGGCCGACGGCGCTTCCGGGGCGTCCGAAGGGGGTGCGGTCGTGCCGTCTGAGTCCTCGGCGGGCCGGCAGGTCCGCAGGCTGAGCTTCGACGGTGCGAGCGGGGTGGTCCCGCTGGCCCGGGACTTCGCCCGGCAGGCGCTGTACGCGTGGGGCTGGCTGCCCGCCGCCACCGCGGACCAGCGGGCCGCCGCCGAGGACGTGCTGCTCGTCGTCTCCGAGCTGGTCACCAACGCCTGTCTGCATGCCGAGGGGCCGGACGAGCTGTGGATCGCCTGCGACAACAAGGTGATCCGCGTCGAGGTCTCCGACCGCGGCACGGGCCAGCCGGCGCCGCGCACCCCGCACCGCGCGGGGCGCCCCGGCGGTCACGGCATGTTCATCGTGCAGCGGCTGTGCCTGGACTGGGGGGTCATCCGCAACCCCGGGGCGACGGGCAAGAAGGTCTGGGCGGAGCTGGGAGCACCGGCGTAAGCGCCGTGTGAACGTCAGGACCCGCCGGCCGGCCGACGGCCCTCGCTGTCGGCCCACACCTGGGCCTCCACCCGAACCCCCTTCAGCACGCGCCGGATCGTCACAACTCCGGCGCGCACCGTCTCTTCCTTCCTCACGACCCCGGGCGTACCTTGACGGCCGAATCTGATGTGCCGTCAGGAACCGAGGGAGAGGGAGCGGAACCGTGTCGTACCGGAATCGAACCGCCGCGCTCGCGTCCGCCGCGGCTCTGGCCGGCTCGGCGGTGCTGATGGCCGCCCCCGCCGCCCATGCCGAGGTCGTCGACGTCAAGTACCAGTGCAAGACACCGATCGGCGACAAGAGCGCCGTCTCGCCCATCGACATCAAGGGCGTCAAGAGCGGCAGCGGCTACAAGATCACCATGTCCTGGCAGAAGGGCGTCTCCTCCAGCCCGGTCGACCTGGGCAAGGGTTCGATGGCCCCGAGCGCCGTCATCAAGCTGGGCGGCGCCGACAGCGGCACCCTGAGCGTGTCCGGGCCGGCCAACCAGGCGGTCGTCCCCGCCAACACCCCCATCAAGATCAGTGACTTGAGCGGGACGTACACCCCGAAGAAGACCGGCAAGGTCACCTTCACCGCGGGCGTCCTCACCATCAAGGCCCTCGGCACGACGACCACCTGCACGCCGACGAACAGTCCCGGCCCGTCGCTCACCCTGGACGTCAAGGCCGCGGGCGGCGGTTCCGGCGGCAGCGGCACCCAGAGCGGCACCGACTCCGGCGCCGAACTCCCGCAGACCGGGCCCGAGGACTCGGCGATCGCCCTCGGCACCCTCGGCGGCACGGTCCTGCTCGCGGGCGCGGCCGGCACGCTGTGGCTGACGAGGAGGCACCAGGCGGCGACCCGCCGCTGACCCCGTGAGCCGTACGACAGCCGGAGCCGCCGATGCCGTCCGCCGCCCGCGTCCTGGGCCTGACCCTCCTCACCCTCCTCGCCCCGCTCGCCGCCGCCCCGGCCGCGCACGCCGTCGCCGGTGACGACGGGTGGTCGGCCGCGCCCGCCGGGGAGGCGCGGCCGTCGTTCTACGCCGAGGGCGGGCCCGGCACGGTCCTTGAGGACACCGTGTCCCTGACCAACCGCGGCCGCACCCCCGTGGACGTCTCGCTGCGCGCGGAGGGCGCCGAGGTCACGTTCGCGGACGCCCGGCTCCGGCTGCCCCCGCGCACCCGCACCGAAGTCCCCTTCACGGTGACCGTCCCGGCCCGCGACGCCACCGCGCGCCTCGTCGCGCGCGACAGCGAGGGCACCACGCGGCGGGTCGCCGTCCATCTGCGCGCCACCGTCCCCACGGTGGCGGCCCTGACCGTCGAGCACGTCTCCGTGCACGCCGACCGCATCACGTACGAGCTGGTCAACCGCGGTACGACCGCCCTCGCCCCCCGGCTCGCCGTGCACGCCGACGGCCTCCTCGGCCCCCTCCTCGACCGCGCCCCGCGGGCCCTGCCCGTCGCCCTCGCGCCGGGCAGCCGCACCGAGCTGAGCGAGCCCTGGGACGGCCCCGCGCTGGACTCCGTCGAGGTGCGGCTGACGGTCACGGCGGCGGGCGGTGCGCGGGACGAGGCGCGGGTCTCGGCGGGCATCGGGCCGTGGGGCGCGGTGGCGGGCGGCGCGGGCGCGGTCGTGGCGGCCGGGGGCGCGCTGTTCGTCGTACGGCTGCTGCCGGCCGTACGACGTCGTCGGCGCCGTACGGCGGTCCTGCCCGAACCCTCGTGTCCGGAAGCCGAGTTGACGGGAGCGGTGTCGTGAAGCTGCGGATTCTCGGGGTGGTGGTGCCGGCGCTGCTGCTGCTGGCGTCGGTCTCGGTCGGCCCGGTCCAGGCCGCCGAGCAGCCCGTCGTCAAGCTGTCCAAGTCACAGGCGGGTACCGGGGGTTCGGTCACCGTCACCGGCAGCGGCTGGCGGGCGAAGGCGCTGCTGATGATTCTCATCTGCGGCCAGGCGGTGCCGTCGCGGGGAGTGCCCGGCGGCACCAACTCCTGTGCCAACGCCGACGGTCGGGCCGTCACCACCGACGCCGAGGGCCGCTTCAGCAGGAAGCTGCCGGTCGCCGAACCCCCGGTGCCCTGCCCCTGCGTGGTGCACGTGGCGACGGTGACCGGGGCGAAGGCGGAAGCGGACGCGATCTTCCAAGTGGCCGGACACGCCGTGGAGCCGCTGCCCGCCGAGACCTCCGGCGGACGTCTGTCGGTCCTCACCGACACCCGCCTCGACGGCTCCAGTGGGCTGCTCACCTGGTTCGGGGCACCGCCCGCCCGCACCCTGGTCTTCACTGTCGGCAATGTCGGCACCTCAGCGGTCAAGGACCCCGTCTTCCAAGTCGGCACCTCCCACGGCGTGTTCGCCCCGCAGTGGGAGGAACAGCAGTGGCGCGGCACGATCGAGCCCGGCAGGAAGGCCCGCGTCGAGCTGCCCGTCGAGCTGGCCGGCGGCGCGCACGGCGACTACACGGTCTCGCTGAAGTACGGCGGCAAGGTCCTCGCCGAACAGCCCTGGGGGGTGGGCCGCCCCTGGGGCGTGACCCTGTTCTGGGTGCTGGTCTGCCTGGTCGTGCCCGCCGCGCTGTTCCGTCTCGGAATGGCCGTCGTCGACCGGGTACGGCCGCGCCGCCCGGGCCGCCCGCAGAGGGCCCCCGCCCGGCTGCGGCTGCCCGAACTCGCCCTGCGGCTCCCGGGGTTGCGCACCGGCCCCGCCGAACAGCCGCCCCCGTCCTCGACCCTGCCGTGGTTCACCCCGGACTCCGATCCGGGCGCGGCCGGTCGGCTCTCCGCACCGCACGACGACAGCCCGACGACCCCCACCAGAAAGGGATCCACGTGAGCAAGCGAAGGAGAGCCGTACCCGACCGTGCGAGAGTCGTGCTGGCGCTCTGCGGGGCGGGCGTCCTGATCGGCGTCGCCGTCGCGCCCGCGCAGGCCGCGGAGGTGTCGTACGCGACCCACTGCGTGCCGCCCGCCGGCGTCGGCCTCGACCCCGTGGACGGCACCACCAAGGTGGAGATCACCGCGCCGGCCACCGCCAAGGTGGGCGACGAGGTCGAGGTGGTGTGGAAGTTCGTCCAGGCCGCCTCGAAGAACCCCGACCTCATCGACATCGGGGAGAACCAGGTCAAGCCGACCGGCACCCTCAAGGCGGCGGGCGCGCAGAGCGCCGACATCGCCATGGCGGGGCCGCAGGAGAACCCGCCCATCCCCAAGGGCGGCGCCATGGTGCTCTCCGACATGAAGGGCACGCTGAAGCTGACGACGGCGGGCGAGGTGACGCTGACGCCGGACGCGTACACGGTCACCGCGTACGGCACGGACACCAAGTGCACGCCGAGCGCGCAGGTGCCGACGGCGGCGACGATCAATGTCCAGGCGGGCGACGGGAGTTCGCCGACCCCGACGACCTCCGGGGAGCCGAGCACGAGCCCGAGCCCCAGCGCGTCCGGGACCAGCTCGCCGACCCCGACCGCCACGGAGTCCGGCGGCGGACAGACCGACTTCCAGGGCAAGGTCGTCGACATCCCCTACACCTGCAAGTCGCCGATCGGCGAGCAGAAGGCGACGTCCACGATCCAGATCAATGCCAAGAAGGACGGCGGGAACTACGGCCTCACGGTGCAGTTCAAGAAGTCCCCGATGAACAGCCCGGCCAACATCCCGAAGGACTCCATCAAGCCGTCGATGGAGGTCGTCCTGGGCGGTGCCGACAAGGGCTCGGTGCATGTGGAGGGCCCGACCAACGCGAAGGACATCAAGGCGGGCGACCCGATCGAGATCCCGGACATGACCGGCACCTACAAGCCGGGGGCGACGGGCGAGTCGACGCTGTCACCGGGCGTCCTGACGATCAAGGCGCTCGGCACGACGACCACGTGTGAGCCGGACTCGACCGCCGTGTCCCTGAAGCTCGACACCTCGAAGCAGGAGGGCGGGGCGTCCGGCGGCTCCTCGACCGGCGGAGGCTCGTCCTCGGGCGGCCTGGCGGCGACCGGCGCCGAGGACCACGGCGCCCTGAAGGCCCTGGGCCTGGTGGCCGGCACGGCCGTACTGCTGGGCGCGGCGGTGTTCACGTTCCTGCCGGGCAGGCGACGCGTCTGAAACCCGAAGGGCCGCCGCACCGGGTGGGGTGCGGCGGCCCTTCGGCACGGCTCTCAGGTCAGCGGACGCTGCCCATGAGTTCCTTGACGCGGCTGCGGTACATCCAGACCGCGGCACCGGCGACCACGGCGAGCGTGGCCTCCAGGGCGACGATGCCCGTCTTGTTGAGGTCGACGCCGGCGATGGACAGCAGGCCCGTCGTGGCGTCGCCCGCGGTGACCGCGAGGAACCAGACGCCCATCATCTGGGAGGCGTACTTCGCCGGGGCCATCTTCGTCGTCACCGACAGGCCGACCGGGGAGAGCAGGAGCTCACCGACGGTCTGGACGAAGTAGATCGCCACCAGCCAGGCCGCCGCCGCCTTGTGACCGCCGTCGGCGATCGCCAGCGGGGCGAGGAACAGGAAGAAGGACGCGCCGACCAGGACCAGGCCCGAGGCGAACTTCACCACCGTGCTCGGCTCCTTGCCGCGCCGGTTCAGCGCCAGCCAGATCCAGGCGAAGACCGGGGCCAGCGCCATGATCAGGACCGGGTTGACCGACTGGTACCAGGAGACCGGGAACTCCCAGCCGAAGATGGTGTTGTCGGCCGAGGAGTCGGCGAAGATCGACAGGGTCGAGCCGCCCTGGTCGTAGATCATCCAGAACACGGCCGCGGCGACGAAGAACCAGATGTACGCCGACATCGACTTCTGCTCGCTGCGGTCCAGGTCCTTGTCGCGCTTGATGCGGGCCAGCACCATCACCGGGATGATCAGGCCGAGCAGGGTCAGCGGGACCAGGATCCAGTTCAGCGTGTAGTGGCCGGAGAAGCCGACGATCGCGTAGAAGACCACGGCGACACCGGCCCAGATCGCGGCCTTGCGCAGGGTGGAGGCCTTCTCCTGCTCCGACAGCGGGGTCGGGACGACGCTGGAGCGGTCCGCCAGGTGGCGGGAGCCGATCAGGAACTGGCCGAGGCCCAGCGCCATGCCGAGCGCGGCGAGCGCGAAGCCCAGGTGCCAGTTGACGTTCTCACCGATGGTGCCGATGACCAGCGGCGCGGCGAACGCGCCGAGGTTGATGCCCATGTAGAAGACGGTGAAGCCACCGTCCCGGCGCGGGTCGTCCGGACCGTCGTAGAGGTGGCCGACCATCGTGGAGATGTTGGCCTTGAGGAGGCCGGAGCCGATCGCCACGAGGCCGAGGCCCGCGTAGAAGGTGCCGGAGGACGGCAGGGCCAGCGTGAGGTGGCCGAGCATGATCACGCCACCGGCGACGGCGACGGTCTTGCGGGGACCCCAGACGCGGTCGCCGAACCAGCCGCCCGGCAGGGCGAGCAGGTACACCAGCGAGACGTACACGGAGTAGATCGCGGTCGCGGTCGCGGCGCTGAGGTGGAGGCCGCCGGGGGCGACGAGGTACAGCGGGAGGAGAGCCCTCATGCCGTAGTAGGAGAAACGCTCCCACATCTCGGTCATGAAGAGAGTGGCCAGTCCGCGGGGGTGGCCGAAGAAGGTCTGCTCGGTGCCGGGGGTGCCCCGGCGGGCCGAGTCCTTCGTCAGGCTGGACGCCATTGGTCGTTCCTTGCTGGTGGGGACGCACGACGTGTTTCAAGGCTGGCGGTGGCCGGCCCGCACACAAAAGAGACCTTCAGCGTGAACTGCTCAGCCAAAGGTCCCCGTGCTGCAAAAGGCGTCTTTCACCATACGGCAGGACAGTGCCGGAAATGGAAGGACTTGAGAGATGGATCACAGGTGCCCATGGAACCGTGCGCACCTTTTCTAAGGTCCTCACCAGGTTCTCACCTGTGGTACGTAGGTTCGCACCAGAACGCCCCATGGTAAGAATCACGGGCTTGCGATCACACCCCGGCATCTGCATTCCGCGGTCTACCATCAGCTCATGACCCGTGTACTGCTCGCCGAGGACGATGCGTCCATCTCGGAGCCGCTGGCCCGCGCCCTGCGCCGGGAAGGGTACGAGGTCGAGGTGCGTGAGGACGGCCCCACCGCCCTCGACGCCGGAATGCAGGGCGGTGTCGACCTGGTCGTGCTCGACCTGGGTCTGCCCGGCATGGACGGCCTGGAGGTCGCCCGCCGGCTGCGCGCCGAGGGCCACGCCGTACCGATCCTCATCCTGACCGCGCGCGCCGACGAGGTGGACACCGTCGTCGGTCTGGACGCGGGCGCCGACGACTACGTCACCAAGCCCTTCCGCCTGGCCGAACTGCTCGCCCGGGTCCGGGCCCTGCTCCGGCGCGGCGCCGCCGAGCCCGCGCAGCCGCCGGCCACCCACGGCGTGCGGATCGACGTCGAGTCGCACCGCGCCTGGATGGGCGACGAGGAGCTCCAGCTCACCGCCAAGGAGTTCGACCTGCTGCGCGTCCTCGTGCGTGACGCGGGCCGGGTCGTCACCCGCGACCAGCTGATGCGCGAGGTCTGGGACACCACCTGGTGGTCCTCCACCAAGACCCTCGACATGCACATCTCCTGGCTGCGCAAGAAGCTCGGCGACGACGCGGCGAACCCCCGCTACATCGCCACCGTGCGCGGTGTCGGCTTCCGCTTCGAGAAGAGCTAGCCGACCCCCGTGCGCCGCCGCCTCATCCAGTCGACGCTCGCCGTCGTCCTCGTCGTCATCGCCGTGTTCGGGGTCTCGCTCGTCATCGTCGAGACCCGGACCATCAGCAACAGCGCCCAGGAACGCGTCGACTCCGAGGCGGTCCGGCTGGCCAGCATCGTCGACAGCCGGCTGCTCGGCGAGCAGACCGTCGACGCGGAGGTGCTGAAGGAGCAGGTCGCGGGGGAGCGGTTCGCCGAGATCCACATCCCCGGCGAGCCGGTCATCGAGGTCGGCCCCAGGCCCACCGGTGATGTCATCAGCTCCACCGAGAAGGGCGAGGAGGGCGAGACGGTCACCGTCCAGGAGCCGCGCTCGTCCGTCACCCGGGAGGTCGGCCGGACCCTGCTGATCATCGGCGCGGTGGCGCTGCTCGCGGTGATCGCCGCCGTCCTGCTCGCCGTGCGGCAGGCCAACAAGCTGGCCTCCCCGCTGACCGACCTCGCCGAGACCGCCGAGCGGCTCGGCTCCGGCGACCCGCGGCCCCGGCACAAGCGGTACGGCGTCCCCGAGCTGGACCGGGTCGCCGACGTGCTGGACGGCTCCGCCGAGCGCATCGCCCGCATGCTCACCGCCGAACGGCGCCTCGCCGCCGACGCCTCCCACCAGCTGCGCACCCCGCTGACCGCGCTGTCCATGCGCCTGGAGGAGATCACCCTCACCGACGATCCGGACACGGTGAAGGAGGAGGCGACGATCGCGCTCACGCAGGTCGAGCGGCTCACGGACGTCGTCGAGCGGCTGCTCACCAACGCCCGCGACCCCCGCACCGGCTCCGCGGTCTCCTTCGACCTCGACGAGGTCATCCAGCAGCAGCTCGCCGAGTGGCGTCCCGCCTACCGCAGCGCGGGCCGGGCCATCGTCAGCTCCGGCAAGCGGCATCTGCGGGCGGTCGGCACACCGGGCGCGGTCGCACAGGTGCTGGCGGCGCTCATCGAGAACTCGCTCATGCACGGCGGCGGCACGGTGGCGCTGCGCACGCGCGTCACCGGCAACCAGGCGGTCATCGAGGTCACCGACGAGGGGCCGGGGGTGCCGGCCGACCTGGGCGCGCGGATCTTCGAGCGGACGATCAGCGGCCGGAACTCGACCGGCATCGGCCTTGCGGTCGCGCGCGACCTCGCGGAGGCCGACGGGGGGCGCCTGGAGATGCTTCAGGCGCAGCCGGCGGTGTTCGGGCTGTTCCTGTCCCGTACGCCCCTGAAGAAGCCGACGCTGGACGACCAGGAGCCCACGGTCCGCTAGGACCGGCTCCGGCGGCGGAAGCCGCTCAGCTGACCCGCTGCTTCGAACGCGGCCTGCGCTCCGCCTGCGCCAGGATCTCCTCCGCGCTCGCCACCAGCTCCGGCGCCGGCAGGGCCTTGAACACCCACGTGCGGTACGACCAGAAGCGGAACAGCGTCGCGATGCCGATGCCGAGGAACTTGAAGACGTTGCTCTCCAGCGGGCTGTCCCAGCCGAAGCCGTACGTCGCCACGTAGAGAACGCCGTTCTCGATCACCAGGCCGACCGCGCTGAACAGCAGGAACAGCGTCAGCTCCTTCGTACGGCCGCTCTTGTCGCGGTCGCGGTACGTGAAGTAGCGGAAGCCGATGTAGTTCGAGGCGATCGCGACGACCGTCGCGATCACGCTGGCGCGCACCACCGGGAGGTCGGTGGTGTGCCGTACCAGGTTGAAGACGAGCAGGTTGACGAGCAGACCGGCACCGCCCACGGCGCCGAACTTGGCGATCTCGTGCACGAGCCTGCGCAGCCCTGAGGAACCACGTCCCATGGAAGTACAGGCCCCCAGTCGGTCGGTTTCGTCGACGTCGGTCGGTTTCGTCAACCCAGCCATGCTAACCATCCCCCCTGCCGGTTGCCTGTGCGCGGAGGTACAAGGCCGTAAAGAAGCTGGTATGAGCGGGGGAAACCGGGCCGAAAGCAGGCGCAAAGCGGGCGGAGGAGGAGCGGAATCCGGCCGCCGTGGCGTGGCCGATACCCTAGGAGCGTGACGTTCCCGGTAGTCGGCATGGTCGGCGGGGGCCAGCTCGCTCGTATGACACACGAGGCAGGCATCCCGCTCGGCATCAGGTTCAAGCTTCTCAGTGACACCCCTCAGGACTCCGCCGCGCAGGTCGTGAGCGATGTCGTCATCGGCGACTATCGCGACCTCGACACACTGCGCGAGTTCGCGAGGGGCTGCGACGTGATCACCTTCGATCACGAACACGTACCCACCGAGCACCTCAGGGCTCTGGAGGCGGACGGCATCCCCGTGCGCCCCGGTCCTGACGCTCTCGTGCACGCCCAGGACAAGGGCGTGATGCGGGCGCGGCTCGACGCGATCGGGGTGCCGTGCCCACGGCACCGGATCGTGAGCGACCCGGCGGACGTGGCCGCCTTCGCGGAAGAGGGTGATGGCTTCCCGGTCGTGTTGAAGACCGTCCGCGGCGGCTACGACGGCAAGGGCGTGTGGGTCGTCGACTCCGTCGAGGAGGCCGAGGACCCCTTCCGGGCCGGTGTGCCCGTCCTCGCCGAGGAGAAGGTCGACTACGTCCGCGAGCTCGCCGCCAACGTCGTCCGCTCCCCGCACGGCCAGGCCGTCGCCTACCCGGTGGTCGAGTCCCAGCAGGTCAACGGCGTCTGCGACACCGTGATCGCCCCGGCCCCCGACCTGGACCCGGCGCTCGCGCTCCAGGCCGAGGAGATGGCGCTGAGCATCGCCAAGGAACTCGACGTCGTCGGCCACCTCGCCGTCGAGCTGTTCCAGACCCGCGACGGCCGCATCCTCGTCAACGAGCTGGCGATGCGCCCGCACAACTCCGGCCACTGGTCCATGGACGGCGCGATCACCTCCCAGTTCGCCAACCACGTCCGGGCCGTCCTCGACCTACCGCTCGGCGATCCGCGCCCGCGCGCGAAGTGGACGGTCATGGTCAACGTCCTCGGCGGCGACTACCCGGACATGTACTCCGCGTACCTGCACTGCATGGCCCGCGACCCGCAGCTCAAGATCCACATGTACGGCAAGGACGTGAAGCCCGGCCGCAAGGTCGGCCACGTCAACACCTACGGCGACGACCTGGACGACGTGCTGGAGCGCGCACGTCACGCTGCCGGTTACCTGAGAGGCACCATCACCGAATGAGCCCTGTCGTAGGCATCGTCATGGGGTCGGACAGCGACTGGCCCGTCATGGAGGCCGCCGCCCAGGCCCTCGACGAGTTCGAGATCGAGTACGAGGTCGACGTCGTCTCCGCCCACCGCATGCCGCGCGAGATGATCGCGTACGGCGAGGACGCGGCCGGGCGCGGCATCAAGGTGATCATCGCGGGTGCGGGCGGCGCCGCCCACCTTCCCGGCATGCTCGCCTCCGTCACCCCGCTGCCGGTCATCGGCGTCCCCGTGCCGCTGAAGTACCTCGACGGCATGGACTCCCTGCTGTCGATCGTGCAGATGCCGGCCGGTGTGCCCGTCGCGACCGTCTCCGTGGCCGGCGCCCGCAATGCCGGGCTCCTCGCGGCCCGCATCCTCGCCACCTCCGACGAGGAACTCCTCGGCCGCATGAAGGAGTTCCAGCAGGAACTCAACGACCAGGCCACCGAGAAGGGCAAGCGGCTGCGCGCCAAGGTCGAGGGGGCCGGCAACGGCTTCGGCTTCGGGAAGTGACGGCCGTGAGCGCACTGGAGAGCGCCCGGGAACTCCTCGCCGAGTTCCCGGTCGTCGACGGCCACAACGACCTGCCCTGGGCGCTGCGCGAACAGGTCCGCTACGACCTCGACGCCCGTGACATCGCCACCGACCAGAGCGCCCATCTGCACACCGACCTCGCCCGGCTGCGGGCCGGCGGGGTCGGGGCGCAGTACTGGTCGGTGTACGTCCGCGCGGACCTGCCCGACGCGGTGCCGATGACGCTGGAACAGATCGACTGCGTACGGCAGTTGATCGACCGGCACCCGGCCGATCTGCGGGCCGCGCTGACCGCGGCGGACATGGAGGCGGCGCGGTCGGAGGGCCGTATCGCCTCCCTGATGGGGGCCGAGGGCGGCCACTCGATCGCCAACTCCCTCGCGACGCTACGCGCGTTGTACGCGCTCGGCGTCCGGTACATGACCCTCACCCACAACTACAACAACGACTGGGCGGACTCGGCGACGGACGAGCCGAAGGCCGGCGGCCTCACGGCCTTCGGACGGGCGGTCGTGCGGGAGATGAACCGCGAGGGCATGCTCGTCGACCTCTCCCACGTGGCGGCGACGACCATGCGGGACGCGCTGGACGCCAGCCGGGCGCCGGTGATCTTCTCGCACTCCTCGTCCCGGGCGGTCTGCGACCATCCGCGCAACATCCCCGACGACGTCCTGGAGCGGCTGCCCGCCAACGGCGGTGTCGCGATGGTGACGTTCGTGCCGAAGTTCGTCCTCCAGGCGGCCGTGGACTGGACGGCGGCCGCCGACGAGAACATGCGCGAGCACGGCCTGCACCACCTGGACACCACCCCCGAGGCGATGAAGGTGCACCGCGCCTTCGAGGAGCGGCACCCGCGCCCGGTCGCCACGGCCGCGACGGTCGCCGACCACCTCGACCACATGCGCGAGGTCGCGGGCGTCGACCACCTCGGCATCGGCGGCGACTACGACGGCACGGCGTTCACCCCGGACGGCCTGGACGACGTGTCCGGCTACCCGAACCTGATCGCGGAGCTTCTCGACCGCGGCTGGTCCAGGCCGGACCTGGCCAAGCTGACCTGGCAGAACTCGGTGCGGGTGCTGGGCGCGGCGGAGGACGTCGCCCGGGACCTTCAGGCGACGCGCGGCCCGTCCAACGCGACGATCGAGTCGCTGGACGGCTGAGCGCCGGTCTCGTGCAGGGCGGGGTAGTCGGTGTAGCCGGCCGCCCCGCCCACGTACATCAGATACCGGTCCCGTACGGGGTTCAGGGGCGCCCCGAGCCGCAAACGGTCCACCAGGTCGGGGTTGGCGAGGAACGGCCGCCCCAGGGCCACCAGGTCGGCGCCCGCGGCCAGCATGTCCCGCGCGGCCCGGGTGACCGCCTCGGTGGTGAGGTCGGTCAGCACCGGGTTGCCGATCAGGGTGCCGGGCCAGTCGGCGCGGATGCGGCGGTACCAGCCGGTCGCCGGGTCGGCGTGCACGAGGTGCAGATAGGCGAGGCCCAGCTCCTTCAGCCGGGCCACCAGCGCCGGGTAGAGGGTCTCGGTGTCGCCCTCGGCGATGCCGTTGACCGTGCCGCCGGGGGAGACCCGTACGCCCACCCGGTCGGCACCGATCGCGTCCGCGACCGCCTCGGTCACCTCGACGGTGAACCGCACCCTGCGCTCCACGGGGCCGCCGTACGCGTCCGTCCTGCGGTTCGTGTTCGCCGCCAGGAACTGGTGCAGCAGATGCCCGTTGGCCGAGTGCACCTCCACACCCTCGAACCCCGCCTCGACGGCCCGGCGCGCGGCCGCGGCGAAGTCGGCGGCGGTGGCGCGGATGTCGTCGCGGCTCATCTCCCGCGGCACGACGGCCGGTCGGTGCCCGCCCGAGGTGAAGATCGTCTCCGGGAGCGGGACGGCGGAGGGGGCGACGGGACGGAGGCCGGTCGTCTCCGGGTGGCTGACCCGTCCGCCGTGCTGGAGCTGGAGGAACATCCGCCCGCCTGCCGCCCGCACGGCGTCGGTGACGCGCCGCCAGCCCTCGACGTGCCGGTCGGTGTGGATCGCGGTGATGTTCGGGTACGTCTGCCCGACCGCGTTGGGCGTCGCCGCCTCGCCGATGATCAGTCCGGCGGAGGCGCGCTGCGTGTAGTGGGTGACCATCAGGTCGGTCGGGGTGCCGTCGGCCTCCGCGCGGTTGCGGGTCAGCGGGGCCATCACCAGGTGGTGGGGGAGGGCGAGGCGGCCGAGGCGGGCCGGCGCGAGGAAGTCCGTTGAGTTCGTCATGCCGGGACGGTAGAACTTGACACTGATGTCAGATTCAAGTCCGTCGGAGGGGCGCGGCAGAGATGCGGATCGGTGAACTCGCCCGGCACACCGGCGTCAGCGAGCGCTCGCTGCGCTACTACGAGACGCAGGGTCTGCTCGCCGCCGACCGCACCCCCGGCGGCCACCGGGACTACCCCGAGGCGGCCGTGGACCGCGTCATCAGGATCCAGGAGCTGTACGCGGCCGGCCTGCACAGCGAGAAGATCCGGCAGCTGCTCCCCTGCATGCGGGACCAGGACGGCGGCCCCTCCACCGTCGCCACGCCACGCCTCGTCGCCGACCTCACCGCCGAACGCGACCGCATCGACCGCATGATCGCCGACCTGGTCCGCTCCCGCGACACCCTGGACGAGGTCATCCAGGCCGCCGAAGCCGGCTAGTACGCCGAACGCCCCACCCACCAGGAAGCCCCCCGCGCCCCGTGCGACGGTGACCGTACTGCTGATCATGTCGCCGACCACGACGTACGGAGCCCGCCATGGCAGATCTCCAGGACGAACTGCACACGACGACCGAGGTCGGCGCGCTCGTCGGCCTGCCCGACCCGTTCGGCGAGACGGTGGGGACGGCGGAGCCCTACACGCCCGTCTCCGACCCGGACACCGAGCCCCTGGAGCGGGCGCACGCCATCCTCGCCGCGCACCCCGTCGCCGACGGCTACAGCGGTTTGCCCTGGGCTCTGCGGCACCTTTCCTGGTTCGACCTCGAACTCGGCGAGAGCTCCGTCGACACCGACGTGCCCCGACTGCGCGAGGGCCACGTGGGCGCCCTGTTCTGGTCGCTGCACCTGCCCGAGAGCATCGGCGGCGACCGGGCCGTGGGCGCCACCCTGGAACAGCTGGACCTGGTGAAGACGGTCGTCGGGGCGCATCCGGAGGGACTCCGTCTCGCCCACACCGCCGGCGAGACCGCCGACGTACGGCACTGCGGCCGCGTCGCCGTCCTGCTCGGCCCCGCCGGCGCGGCCGCCCTCGGCGACTCCCTCGGCATCCTGCGCTCGCTGCACGCCCTCGGCCTGCGCGTCCTCACCCTGTCCGGCGCCTCCTGGGCGAGCGAGGCGGGTCTCACCCGGTTCGGCGAGGAGGTGCTGCGCGAGATGAACCGGCTCGGCGTCCTCGCCGATCTGTCCGGCGCCTCCGCCGACACCGTCCGCCGCGCGCTCGCCGTCTCCAAGGCGCCGGTGCTGTGCAGCCGCTCCGCCGCCCGCGCCCTGCGCCCCCACCCCGCCAACCTCCCCGACGACCTGCTCGCCGAGCTGGGCGCCGCCAGGGGCCTGTGCATGGTGCCGCTCACCGCCGAGCAGACCGGCCCGAACGTACGGGACGTCGCCGACCATCTCGACCACGTCCGCGCGGTCGCCGGACCGGAGTGCGTCGGTCTGTCGGGCACCTACGACGCCGGCACCGCCCACCCGCAGGACCTCGCCGACGCCTCCTGCTACCCCCACCTCGTCGCCGAACTCCTGCGCCGCGACTGGACCGAGTCCGACATCGCCCTGCTCACCTGGGGCAACGTCCAACGGGTCCTGCGCAGCGCGGACTTCACGGCCCGCGCCGCCCGGGAGCGACGCGAGCCGTCGACGGCGAAGATCTCAGAGCTGGACGGGTAGCCGCCGGTGCGGGTCGATCCGGCAGAGGCAGAAGGGATGCCCCGCCGGATCGGCGTACACCCGGAAGTTCTCCTTGTCCTCGGCGTGCAGCGGCCGCGCACCGAGCGCCAGCACCTTCCTCTCCGCCTCCTCGATCTCCTCCCATGTCGACCCCGCGTCGAAGTCGAGGTGGAACTGCTGCGAGTTGCGGTCCGCGCGCGGCCACTCCGGCGGGGTGTACCCCTCGGCCCGCTGGAAGCAGAGCCGGGGGCCGCCCGGCACATCGAGCACCACCCACTCGGGATCGTCGTCCTGCACATGGCCGCCGAGCACCCCGGCGTAGAACCGGGCGAGCGCCCGCGCGTCGGGGCAGTCGAGGACGACGGAACGGAAGCGGGTCACGGCGGTCATGGGGATACCTCCCGGCTCAGCAGGCACAGAGGCAGAACGGGTGCCCCGCCGGGTCCGCGTACACACGCCAGGCGCGGGTGCGGTCCGCCGCGTCCAGGGTCTTCGCGCCGAGCGCCAGGACCTCCTTCTCGGCCGCGTCCAGGTCCTCCACGGTCAGGTCCAGATGGAACTGCTGCGAGTGGTCCGGAGACGGCCACCGCGGGGGTACGTGGTCGGCGGCGGCCTGGAACGCGAGCGCCTGTCCGCCGGGCACCTCCACGTCCACCCACTCCCCGTCCCCCTCCACCGTGCCGCCCAGCACCTCGGCGTAGAAACCGGCCAGTGCGCGGGGGTCGGGACAGTCCAGAACGACGACGCCCAGCTTGGCGAGAGCCATGACTTCCTCCGGTGTTACCTGTAGAAGCGGTCAACGAGTAACGCGGTTACCGCATACTCCCCCATAAGAGGTAACGTCGCAAGCATGAGTGAGAGATCGGCCGCCCCCGGCAGCCTGGCGCTGGTCGAGTCCCTGGTGAACACGCTGGACATCGAGTCGGGCGCCGACGCCCTCGACACGGCGGACGGCCGGGCGAGCTTCGGGCTCACGGAGGCGGAGGTCCCCGAGGCGCGCGAGCTGCGGGAGTCGCTGCGCGCGGCGCTGCTCGCGCACGCGGGCCATCCGGCCCACGCCCCGGTCACGCCCCTCGGTGAGCTGCTGGCATCGGCCCCGCTGCGGGTGACGGTCGACCCGGCGGACGGCTCCGCAGCGCTCGGGGCCGCCGACGAGGGGCGCCTTCACTCCCGTATCGCCGAAGCCGTCGCGGCCGCCCTGATCGACGGCACCTGGCTGCGCCTCAAGGCCTGTGAGAGTGACACCTGCCACTGGGCGTACTACGACCGCAGCCCCGCCGGACGCGGCCGCTGGTGCTCGATGCAGGTGTGCGGGGCGCGCGCGAAGATGCGGCGCTACCGGGCCAAGTAGTTCGCCGGATGCCGCACAGGCCGGTGGTGCAGAATGCAACCAGACGCCGGTTCGGCCGACTGAGCCTCGGCCGAACCGGCGTCGCCTTCTTGAGAAGGGATGCAGAAGGGATCAGGCGGTGGGGCGTCCCATAGCCCGGTACGTCCACCCGGCCTTCCGCCACAGCACCGGGTCGAGGCTGTTGCGCCCGTCCAGGATCAGCCGTACCGCCGCGGCCTCGCCCAGCGCCGCCGGGTCCAGCTCGCGGAACTCCCGCCACTCCGTCAGATGCAGGACGACGTCGGCGCCGCGCACCGCCTCCACGGCGGAGTCGGCGTAGCCGAGGGTCGGGAAGACACGGCGGGCGTTCTCCATGCCCATCGGGTCGTAGACGGTCACCTGGCCGCCCTGGAGATGGATCTGCCCGGCCACGTTCAGCGCGGGCGAGTCCCGGACGTCGTCCGTGTCGGGCTTGAAGGTGGCACCGAGCACCGCGACCCGCTTGCCGAGGAACGGCCCGCCGCCCAGCGCCTCCCGCGCCAGCTCCACCATCTGCCCGCGCTGGCGCATGTTGATCGAGTCGATCTCGCGGAGGAAGGTCAGCGCCTGGTCCGCGCCCAGCTCACCGGCGCGCGCCATGAAGGCACGGATGTCCTTGGGCAGGCAGCCGCCGCCGAAGCCGATGCCGGCCCGTAGGAACTTCCGGCCGATCCGGTCGTCGTAGCCGATGGCCTCCGCCAGCTTGGCGACATCGCCGCCAGAGGCCTCGCACATCTCCGCCATCGCGTTGATGAAGGAGATCTTGGTGGCGAGGAAGGAGTTCGCCGAGGTCTTCACCAGCTCGGCGGTGGGGAAGTCGGTGACGACGAACGGCGTGCCCTCCGACATCGGCGTCGCGTACACCTCGCGCAGCAGCTTCTCGGCCCGCTCGCTGCGCACCCCGACCACGATCCGGTCCGGGTGCAGCGTGTCCTGCACGGCGAAGCCCTCCCGCAGGAACTCCGGGTTCCAGGCCAGCTCGGCGTCGGCCCCGGCGGGGGAGTGGTCCGCGAGGTAACGGGCCAGCCGGTCGGCGGAGCCGACGGGCACGGTGGACTTGCCGACGACGAGGGCGGGCCCGGTCAGGTGCGGCGCGAGGGAGGCGATCGCGGAATCGACGTACGACATGTCGCAGGCGTACTCGCCGTGCTTCTGCGGTGTGTTGATGCACAGGAAGTGGACATCGCCGAAGGCACCGACCTCGGCCCAGTCCTGGGTGAAGCGCAGCCGCCCGCTGGACCCCTCGATCCCGGCGACGTGCTTGCGCAGCAGCTCCTCCAGACCGGGCTCGAACATCGGGGCCTCGCCGCGCTGGAGCATGGCGATCTTCTCGGGTACGACGTCAAGGCCCAGCACCTCGAAACCGAGCTCGGCCATCGCCGCCGCGTGGGTGGCGCCGAGATAGCCGGTGCCGATCACGGTGATCTTGAGGGCCATGGATGCTCCAGAGGTGGACGGAGTTGGTGCGCTGCCCGAGCATAGTCGGGGCGTGACAGCGCCCCTCGTCGGGCAGCCTTTCCCCTGTCGCCAAGCTCACGTATCACTCCCGTGGGCGGGCCTCTAAAATTTGAGTTACTTAACGGTAATTAGCGTCGACCATCGCAGCGCACTGGGAGCGTGAGACACCTTGGCCGGATCGGCTGACTTCGACCTGTACCGCCCGTCCGAGGAGCACGACATGCTCAGGGACGCCATCCGCTCGCTGGCCGAGGCGAAGATCGCGCCGTACGCCGCCGCGGTGGACGAGGAGGCCCGCTTCCCGCGCGAGGCCCTCGAGGCGCTGGTCGCGAACGACCTGCACGCCGTCCACGTGCCCGAGGAGTACGGCGGCGCCGGTGCGGACGCGCTGGCCACGGTGATCGTGATCGAGGAGGTGGCGCGCGTCTGCGTCTCGTCCTCCCTGATCCCCGCGGTGAACAAGCTGGGCTCGCTCCCGGTGATCCTCTCCGGCTCCGAGGAGCTGAAGAAGAAGTACATGACCCCGCTCGCCAAGGGCGAGGGCATGTTCTCCTACTGCCTCTCCGAGCCCGACGCGGGCTCCGACGCGGCCGGCATGAAGACCAAGGCGGTCCGCGACGGCGACCACTGGATCCTCAACGGCGTGAAGCGCTGGATCACCAACGCGGGCGAGTCCGAGTACTACACGGTGATGGCCGTGACGGACCCGGCGAAGCGCTCGAAGGGCATCTCGGCCTTCGTCGTCGAGAAGTCCGACGAGGGCGTCTCCTTCGGCGCCCCCGAGAAGAAGCTCGGCATCAAGGGCTCCCCGACCCGCGAGGTCTACCTCGACAACGTCCGCATCCCCGCCGACCGCATGATCGGCGAGGAGGGCACCGGCTTCGCCACGGCGATGAAGACCCTGGACCACACCCGCATCACCATCGCGGCCCAGGCCCTCGGCGTCGCCCAGGGCGCCCTCGACTACGCCAAGGGCTACGTCCAGGAGCGCAAGCAGTTCGGCAAGGCCATCGCCGACTTCCAGGGCATCCAGTTCATGCTCGCCGACATGGCCATGAAGATCGCCGCCGCCCGCGCCCTGACCTACCAGGCCGCGGCCGCCTCCGAGCGCGGCGACAAGGACCTCACCTTCCAGGGCGCGGCGGCCAAGTGCTTCGCCTCGGACGTGGCGATGGAGGTCACCACGGACGCGGTCCAGCTGCTGGGCGGCTACGGCTACACCCGTGACTACCCGGTGGAGCGCATGATGCGCGACGCCAAGATCACACAGATCTACGAGGGCACGAACCAGGTCCAGCGCATCGTGATGGCGCGCAACCTGCCGTAACGGCTCATGAGGAAGGGGCGCCCGGTGGCATCCGGGCGCCCCTTCCCCATGTCCGGATCAGTCCTCGAACCCCTCCGCCGCCCGCTTCTCCCGCAGCTCCATGATCGCGCGGCGTCGGGCCAGCCGGTGGGTGCGGCGGATCTGGGCCTCCTGGTTGCGGCGCTTGTCCTTCTCCGTCTCCGGGATCACCGGCGGCACCGCGCGGGGCTTGCCGTCGGCGTCGACCGCGGCGAAGACGAGATAGGCCGAGCCGACCTGGGTCGCCGGGTTCGACTCGTTCCAGCGCTCCGCCAGCACCCGCACCCCGACCTCCATCGAGGTCCGGCCGGTCCAGTTGACCTGGGCCTTCACATGGACGAGGTCGCCGACCCGGACCGGCTCCAGGAACACCATCTCGTCCATGGAGGCGGTCACCGCGGGCCCGCCGCTGTGCCGGCCGGCCACCGCGCCCGCCGCGTCGTCGACGAGCTTCATGATCACACCGCCGTGCACCGTGCCCAGAAGGTTGGTGTCGTTGTGGGTCATGATGTGGCTGAGGGTGGTGCGGGACGCCGACGTGGGCTTGCCGGGGATGTCGGACTCCGCTGCGGGGGCCTGGTCTGTCATGCCCTCCACCTTATTCCGCAGCCTCAGGCGCGGACTTTGTGTTGGGTTCGCAACAGCAGTGCCCTGATTTTCCTACGACCCTTGTAAAGGGCACAGCCGTTCCCTGCACACTGGGCCCCATGAACGATTGGCCCGAGGCATGGTCCGACGAGAACCGCGGCAACCGCTACGGACGCGGCAGCGCGAGCGCACAGCCCGAAGGCGCCCGCGCCATGCGGCAGGTCCGCAGGCCCGCCTCGGGCGCGTACGGGGGCGGCCCCGGCCAGTCCGCGCCGCCCTACGGCGGCGGAGTGCCGCAGCAGCCCTCCTACGGCGGCGGCTACACCGACGCCCCCGCCGGCGACGGGTACGACAGCGGCTACAACACCGGCCAGGTCTACGGCACCGGCGGCCCGGGCGGTCCAGGTGGCCGGAGCCGCGGCGAGCGGCCCGCGCCGAACTGGCGCCGCCGTATCAAGTGGACGGCGATCACCGTCGTGACCGTCCTCGTCGTGACGACGATCGGCACGTACTTCTGGGCCGACTCCAAGCTCAACCGCGAGGTCGACCTGTCGAAGGTCATCGACCGGCCGGACTCGGGCGAGGGCACCAACTACCTGATCGTCGGCTCCGACAGCCGTGAGGGCATGTCCGCCGAGGAGAAGAAGAAGCTGCACACCGGGTCCGCCGAGGGCAAGCGCACGGACTCGATGATGATCCTGCACACCGGTGACAACGGCGACACGCTGATCTCCCTGCCGCGTGACTCCAACGTGACGATCCCGCAGTTCAAGGGCTCGGAGTCCGGCAAGATCAGGGCGTCCCTGGGCGAGAACAAGCTGAACGCCGCGTACGCCATCGACGGTCCGACGCTCCTGGTGCGCACCATCGAGTACAACACCGGTCTGCACATCGACCACTACGTCGAGATCGGCTTCGCCGGCTTCGCCAACATCGTGGACGCGGTCGGCGGCGTCGACATCACCATCCCGAAGGGCGGCATGAAGGACACCAAGTCCGGCGCCGACTTCGAGGCGGGCAAGCAGACCCTGAACGGCGAGGAGGCCCTGGCCTTCGTCCGTACCCGGTACGCCCTCAAGCGTTCCGACCTGGACCGCACGAAGAACCAGCAGCAGTTCCTCTCGGCCCTCGCCAACAAGGTCGCGACCCCGTCGACCGTGCTCAACCCCTTCAAGCTCTACCCGACCATGAGCGCCGGCCTCGACACCCTCATCGTCGACAAGGACATGGGCCTGTTCGACCTCGCGGACATGTTCTGGGCGATGAAGAGCGTCAACGGCGGCGACGGCAAGTCGATGAACATGCCGATCTCCGGCTCGGTCAACGGCAACCTCGTCTGGGACAAGGCGAAGGTGAAGACTCTGGTGGACGAGCTGAAGAACGACGAGAAGGTCACCGTCTCCGGCAACTGAACCGGCGCGACTCAGGGGCACCCCTCGGGGTGCCCCTGAGCCGTTTCAGGCCGCCGTGCTCACATCGTGGCGCCCGCCATGCTGCGGCACATCTCCGCGCAGCGGCGACACGCCTCCGCACAGCGCATCATCATCGGATCGTCCGGCATGGCCATACACGCCTCGGCGCACATGTCGCACGCCTTGGCGCACATCGCGCACATCTCGGCCGACATCGGCGAGCGGCGCATCATCATGTCCGCGCACATGCGGGTCATCTCGGAGCAGTCCATGAGCGCGCGCATGACCTGCATCTGGGCCTGGCCGCCCATCTGCATGCAGGAGCTCATGGTCTCCTCGCACATGCTGTGGCAGGACATGCAGGCCTCGACGCAGTCCTGCATCTCCTTGCTCATGGCGGTCATTCCGGTCATTCCGGGCTTGGTGGTCATGGCTCCTCCTCGGGGGGTGCGGAGCCCGGGACGGGCCCCGTGCGCTTCCGTCCTACGCCCGCCCACCGCCCGGCGCCATCGGGCGGACGGTAATAATCCGGAACGTAACCGACGCACACGCACGGTCTCCGCCATTTCACCCGGGCGACCCGGTCGCCGCCATAAGGGTTACGGCTTCCTGCCCACCCCTGCGAAGTGCGTGACCTCGGCGATCTCGCCCTCCGCCGGCTCCGGCCGCCAGCGCGAGCAGGAGACGATGCCGGGTTCGAGGAGCTCGACGTCCTCGAAGAGGCGGGCGAGGTCGGCGCGGCTGCGCAGGGTCATCGGGGCCGAGCCCTGGCTGTTCCAGTACTCGACCGCCGTCTTCATCGCCTCGCCGTCGACCTCGGTGGTGGGGTGGGAGATCACCAGGTGGCTGCCCGAGGGGAGGGCCGCCAGCAGCTTGCGCACGATCCCGACCGCCTCGTCGGTGTCCATGACGAAGTTGATGATGCCGAGCATCGTGACCGCGACGGGGCGGGTGAGGTCGAGGGTCTCGGCGGCGCCCCGCAGGATCGCCTCCGGGTTGTGGACGTCGGCCTCGATGTAGTCGGTGGCGCCCTCGGGCGTGCTGGTGAGCAGGGCGTGCGCGTGGGTGAGGACGAGGGGGTCGTTGTCGACGTAGACGATCCGGCACGTGGGGTCGACGCGCTGGGCGACCTCGTGGGTGTTGTCGGCGGTCGGCAGACCGGTGCCGATGTCGAGGAACTGCCGTATGCCGGCCTCCTCGGCCAGATACCGGACCGCGCGGGACAGGAAGGCGCGGTCCGCGACGGCCGAGCGCGGCAGGGCCGGGACGAAGGACAGGATCTGGTCCCCGACCTCCTCGTCCACGGGGTAGTGGTCCTTGCCGCCGAGCCAGTAGTTCCAGATCCGGGCCGAGTGGGACACGTCGGTCCGGAGCCTGGTCACGCGTGCTACGCCTTCGTCACGGGGCACTGCGGGGTCGGACATGAGCCTGGTCTCCTTCGGGCGGCACTGACCGGACATCACCGGTCGGGTTTGGCACCAAACTAGACACAAGTCCGTCGCCATGGCCGGAAGTTGACCGAAGTTCCGGTCTCACGGGCACCGGTTCACAGGCAGCCCACCTCGTCCCCGGTCACCACCCCGAACTCACCCTGATACGGGTCCTCCGCCCGTACCTTCCGCACCTGTGTGAAGTCCGCCCCGGCGATCACCTTCAGCACCGCTCCCTGCCCCCGTACCGCCCGCAGCTCGCTGCCCGGCAGCGCCGCCGCCAGTGACTTCGCGGAGCGGTCCCAGCGGGGGTCGTAGGCGACGACCGTGCGCTTGACGGCGCGGTTCGCCGAGGTGACCGGCTGGTGGGTGGTGCGGAAGCCGGTCGCGGCGAGCTGGGCGTCGACGCGCTTGCCGAGGCCGGCGGTCGCGGTGCCGTTCTCGACCTGGACGCGGATCTGCTGCGGGGCGACGGCGACCCGTACGGCCTTGCTCTTCGGCTTGTGCACGGCCAGCGGCTTGTCCTCGCGCAGCGCCTGGAAGAGCCGGCCCGCCTTCCGCGCGTCCCATTTCAGGGTGGAGCCCACGCCCTGGACGGCGTACCCCATCTGCCCGATCGGGACCGTCGTGAACTCGGAGGAGGACGGCGAGAAGTTCCGCATCGCCCGCCCCAGGTCCAGGAGTTCGTCCGTGCCGAACTCCCGGTCCGCCCGCACCGAGCCCAGGACCGCCCGTGTCACGTCCCGGAACTTGAGCGGGTTGAGGAGGATGCCGGAGGACGTCGCCCGGTCGATCAGCGCCGCCATGAAGCGCTGCTGGCGCTTCATCCGCCCCAGGTCCGCCGCCCCGTCGATGTGCCGCGAGCGGACGTACTGGAGGGCCTCGCCGCCCATCAGGGTGTGTGAGCCGGCGGGCAGGTCCAGGCCGGTGTAGGTGTCCTTCAGCGGCTCGGCGGTGCAGATCTTCACGCCGCCCACGACGTCCACCGTCTTCATGAAGCTGGTGAAGTCGACCTCCAGATAGTGGTCGATCTTCACATGCGTCATCGTCTCGACGGTCCGCACGGTCAGCTGCGGGCCGCCCTCCGCGTACGCCGCGTTCAGCTTGATGGGGTGGCCGTGGTGCGCGGTGCCGCTGATCTGGTCGGTGTGCGGGGGCGTCATCGCGTACGAGTCGCGCGGCAGGCTCACCACGCTGGCCCGCTCCCGGTCCTCCGAGATGTGGACGATCATGATCGTGTCGGTGCAGTGGCAGGGCGCGCCGCCGAGGTGGTACTTCCGCCGCTCGGCCTCGGTGATCTTGTCCCGGCCGTCGGTGCCGACCAGCAGCACGTTCATGCCGTGCCCGGCTCTGGGCCGGTTCTTCATGTCCTTGAAGGGGTCCACGCGCGCGATGTCCGCGTCGAGGCTGGAGAGCACCGCGTGCCCGATGCCGGCCGAGGCGAGGATCACCACGGAGAGCGTGGTCACCACCCGTGCGGCCCAACGCGGCTTCCGCCGCCGAACGGGTGGCCGCGGCCTCGGTCGGGGCCGGGGGGCGGTGGGGGAGCGGCGGGGCGGCGTGGACATGGGGGACACCTCCGCTGAGACCGGACCTGAGGGCCGTACATGGGATCTTCAGCACCGTAGGCCGATACGATCTGCGGCCCGGGACGCCGCCCCGGGCGGGGCGCACCGGTGTCCCCCGTTCGCGGTAACGTGAGCCCCCTATGAACGCCAAGCCCGACGTGCAGCTCCCCGCCGTGTCTGTGATCATGCCCGTCCTCGACGAGGAACGGCATCTGCGCGGAGCCGTCCAAGCGATCCTCGCGCAGGAGTACGCCGGCGAGATGGAGGTCGTGATCGCCCTCGGTCCGTCCAAGGACCGCACGGACGAGATCGCCGCCGAGCTCGTACGCGAAGACCCCCGCGTCCACACCGTCCCCAACCCGACCGGCCGCACGCCCGCGGCCCTGAACGCCGCGATCAAGGCCTCCCGCCATCCGGTCGTGGTCCGCGTCGACGGCCACGGCATGCTCTCGCCGAACTACATCGCCACCGCCGTACGGCTCCTGGAGGAGACCGGCGCGCAGAACGTCGGCGGCATCATGCACGCCGAGGGCGAGAACGCCTGGGAGGACGCGGTCGCCGCCGCGATGACCTCGAAGATCGGCGTCGGCAACGCGGCCTTCCACACGGGCGGCCAGGCGGGCCCCGCCGACACCGTCTACCTCGGTGTCTTCCGCCGCGAGGCCCTCGAACAACAGGGCGGCTACAACGAGGAGTTCATCCGCGCCCAGGACTGGGAGCTGAACTTCCGCATCCGCGAGGCCGGCGGCCTGATCTGGTTCTCGCCGGAGCTGCGGGTGTCGTACCGCCCGAGGCCGTCGGTGAAGGCGCTGGCCAAGCAGTACAAGGACTACGGCCGCTGGCGGCACGTCGTCGCCCGCTACCACTCCGGCTCGATCAACCTGCGCTACCTCGCCCCGCCCGTCGCCGTCTGCGCGATCGCGGCCGGCCTCGTGGTCGGCGCGGCCCTGACCCCGCTCGCCTTCGTGATCCCGGGCGGCTACCTCGCGGCGATAGCCCTGGGCTCACTCCCGGCCGGCAAGGGCCTGTCCCTCAAGGCCCGCCTCCAGATCCCGGTCGCCCTCGCCACGATGCACATGTCGTGGGGGTACGGCTTCCTGACCAGCCCCAAGTCGCTGGCACGGAAGGTCATCGCGTCGCGGCGGCCGGCGGTGCGCAGGGTCGACGCGGCTTCGTGAGGGAACGGTCGTCATAAAAGAGTGAGGGTTGCCGCGGCTGTGCCACGGCAACCCTCACTGCCCCGGACGTCAGCCGCAGTGGAAGTAGCCCGACACTGGGACGTGGTCCTGCAGGAAGTTGCTGCCACCGTTGGGCTTCCACATGTCCAGCTCGAAGTTGATGCAGGTGTTCCTGCCGTACACCGTGACGGGACCCGCCTCGTAGCTGAAGTTGCCGTTGTCGTTGTCGTGCCCGCCGGCCTTGGACCACAGGTCCAGGTTCATGCGGGAACTGACGCCGTAGTAGGAGCCCGCCTTGACGGACCTCGCACAGTTGTTGGTGCCGTCCCAGTACAGGTAGGTCGTGGCGACGTGCGGGTGGGAGCTCACCGAGTAGTCGTAGTGGTTGATCTGGTCGATCAAGGTCCCGCTGCAGCCGGCGGTAGCGGCGGCGGACGCGGTGGGGGCGACGGCCATGGGGACCGCGACACCCAGGCCGACGGTCATCGCCGCGGTGGTGATCCAACGGGTGGTTCTGAACTTGACGTGCTTGGACATCAGTTGGAGACCTCTCATATCAAGACGTAATGGAGCCGGCCCTCGTCATGGGCCGATGGCCGATGGGGCTCAGCCGCAGTGGACGCCGTAGTCGGCGCGCGTGTAGCTGGAGTCGGCGGCGCCGCCCCAGTCGACCTCGACGCCCTGCTTCCACACCGTGTCGGTGCGGTGCAGACGCAGCCGGGCGCCCAGGCCCGTGGGCGTGCCCGTCCTGTCGGGGACGGTGACGACGCAGTTCTTGCCGGTGGAGCCGTTGTAGGTGAGGTAGGCAGTTCCCTCACCGACGTCCATGGTGTCGATCACGCTCCGGCGGCGGTGATGCCGATGACGGCGGCGACCGAGCCAAGTCGCTTCATGGTGAGCATGGTTGAGTCTCTGTCAGCGCCTGGGGGTACGAGCGTGATCATTTCCTGGGCGCCGGCGGGGCTCAGCCGCAGTGCACGTTGTAGTTGACATGCCAGGTTTCGGTGCCTGCATTGCCGCCCCAGTCGATGCACCTGCCTGCGGCGGAGGCGTAGACCGGCCCGGCGTAGTACTTGAAGAAGCCCGCGTCGTACTCGCTGTCCGACCAGTCGAGGTTGGTGCGGTGCAGCCGCACGCGGGCGTCCAGGAGCATGGTGGTGCCCGGTGTGTCGGAGACGGTGACCACACAGTTCTTGCCGGTGGAGCCGCTGTAGGTGAGATAGGCGGTTCCGGTGCCGACGTCCTTCGTGTCGATCACGCTGTAGCCGGACCCGCAGGCGCCGTTGTAGGTGGCCGCTGAGGCGGTGCCGGTGGCGGCGATCGTTCCGGCGGCGGCGAGGCCGATGACGGTCGCGACGGAGCCAAGTCGCTTTATTTTGAGCACGTTTGAGTCCCTGTCAGTGTCCCGCGTGACGGGTCTGGTCAGTGCATGAGAGGCAAGGCCCCTACCGAGGGGAAGGGGCCTTGGTCATGGCCAAGTTCAGCCGCAGTGGTTGAAGCCGCCGGCCGGAACGCGGTCCTGGAGCATGTCCGCGCCGCTGGTGTTCCACATGTCGAGCTCGAAGGCGATGCAGGTGTTCTGGCCGTTCACCTTGACCGGGCCCGCGTAGTACTTGAAGTACCCGCTGTCCGGGTCCGCGCCGCCCTTCTGGCTGTAGAGGGTCAACGACATGCGCGAGCTGACGCCGTAGTACGAGCCGACCTTGTCCGCGCGGACACAGTTGTTGGTGCCGTCCCAGTACACGTAGGACGTCGCCACATGGGTGCCGCTGTAGTTGTAGTGCTTGATGGTGTCGATGACGCTGCCGGAGCAGGTGCCCGACGCGGCCGAGGCGGCCGGTGCGGTGGCCACCGGACCCGCCACGGCGACACCGAGCAGGACGGTGGTGCTCGCCAGCCAGCGGGCGGCCTTGGACTTGAGGACACTCATGTCGGACTCCGATCTCAGCCGCAGTGGAAGTAGCCGGAGTTCGGCACGTGGTCCTGGATGATGTTGTTGCCGTTCAGGTTCCACATGTCGGTCTCGACGGCGATGCAGCGGCCCTTGCCGTAGAACTTGAAGCTCGCGTAGTAGAGGTACTGGCCGTCGTCGCCGGGCGAGACGTAGCCGTCCTTGTCCGTCCAGGCGTCCACCGCGATACGCGAACGGACCCCGTAGTAGGAGCCCTGCTTCACGGCGGCGACGCAGTTGTACGTGCCGTCCCAGAACAAATAGGTCTTGGCGACGGTGCCGTTGTAGTTGTTGTTCCAGCTGTCGATCTGGGACCCGTTGCAGCCGTAGGTGGCGGCGCTGGCGGCCGGAGCCGTGACCAGTGAGTAGCCGGCGATCGTGGACAGCATCATCGCCATGGACGCGAGGTATCTGGCGGCTTTGCTCTTGCGCTTCAACTTCTCCCCCTGGAGCGCTTGTTGCTTCGGTCGTGATCGAGGATCGCTCGAGATCCTGTCATGTTCCGGTAACAAATATGATCACGGCGTAAAGCATTGGCCAGAAATTGATCACCCTGGCCGAAAGCGCTCTCAGGGGGAAGGCCGCTACCAGGTGTAGTCGGGATCGACGTGCATACAGGCCTTGGTGTCCGCGCCGTTGAAGGTGTCGTCCGACTTGGGCAACGAGTCGTCCTCCTTCGCGGCCTTGTACTTCGTCCCCGAGCGCCAGTCCGCACCGACGACCAGCGTGACCCCGGAGACCTCCGTCGACTTCTTCACCGAACTCATAGGGATGCCAAGGGACTTGGCGACCCGCTGGGCGTCGCCCTCCAGGTCGGCGCTCGGATAGCGGACGAGGGTCTTGTCCTCGCTGAGGATCACCGAGGAGTCCGCCTTGGCTGCGGTGAAGCCCTTGCCGACGAGCAACTCGGTCACATCGGTGGCGCGTCCGGGCGCTGCCGCCGCCGCACCGGTCCGGGTGCCGTTCTGCACCTGTACGGCGATTTTATCGTCCGCGGCCGCCGGGTCGTCGGAGGTCGCGTCCTCCGTCGTGGTCTTCTTCTTGTCCTTGCCGTCGAGCGCGATGTCCTCACGGACGAGCCGGAAGACCTTCTTCGCCTCCTCCGGCTTGGGCACCACCCGGTTGCCGTCCGGGGCGTACTGCCACGGCATCGTCGTCATGGTGATGCGCTTCGTGGGGACCTTCCGCAGCTCTTTGCTCAGGTCGTACAACTTGGTCACGGTGCCGAGCCCGTCATCCACCGTGACCGCCTCGGTGGCCGTCTCGGCGAGCTTGCGCAGCTTGTTCGGGCTGCCCAGCGTCGCGTTCTCACGCAGCTGACGGACCATCGAGTTCATGTACTGGTGCTGGGCCTTGGCCCGCGCGATGTCGGTGCCGTCCTCGAAGCCGTACCGGGTGCGCAGCCACTGGAGGGCCTGCTTGCCCTTGACGGGGGTGGTGCCCTCTTTCAGCCGCAGGCCGGAGCCGTGACCGGTTCTGGTGTGCGAGTAGATGTTGGCGTCCACGCAGACCGGCACGCCGCCGATCGCGTCGGCCATCGACACCACACCCGCGAAGTCGACCATGATGAAGTGGTCGATGTGGATGTCGGTCAGCTTCTCCCAGGTCGCGACCGTGCAGCCGGGGCCGCCGCGACCGAGGGAGTCGTTGGTCATCGCCGAGGTGAGTGCCGAGTAGACCTTGTCGTTGTCGGGGTCGGTGCACTTCGGTATGTCGAGCAGGGTGTCGCGCGGCATGCTGACGACCGACATGTTGGAGCGGTCCGCCGAGAGGTGCAGCAGCATCTGGACGTCCGCGCGCGGCGGGGTGTTGTACGTCTCCTTGGCGCCACCGAGCTTCTGGTTCTCGGCGTTGTCCCGGGCGTCGGAGCCGATCAGCAGGATGTTCAGCGGCGTCTGACCGGCGGCGTTCGCCTTCGTCTCGGCCGCCCTGTCCTTCTCGTCGCCGATGTTCAGGTCGTCCTTCTTGATGTTGCCGTTGAGGTGCCGGTAGTAGAGGTACCCGGCGCCCGCGGTGCCGACTATGACCACCGCCAGCACGATCGCCGCCCAGCGCAGGAACCGCCTGCCCCGCCTGCGGTCCCCTTTGCCGCGCCGCCCCCTGCCGTGACCGGCGGGCGGTCTCGGGCCCTGCGGTGTGAGGGACATCGTGTCCTCGACCGCGGGCACCTCGCCGCGCACGCTCTGCGTCAATTCCCTGTCCTCCCCACCCTGCGGACTGCCGAGCCTCCCCAAGCCCGACGACCGGCCTTTATGCCTCGTCCGCCTGGTCGGAAAGCGTACGCGAGAACCACTGTCGAATGCGGCGTCGAATGCCGATCGAGCTCTCGGACGTGAGCACGCTTCATCATTCTGCGGGGAGTTAGGAGTTTGCTGTGGGGTGCGACCTCGGCGCGCGCCCGCCGGGCCGCACCCGCCGGGTCAGTTACAGCCCATGGCGTTGCTGGTCCACGTGAGCTCGGGTGAGGTGAGGCGGAGGTAGACGCAGGTGCTGGGCGCGTAGACGTACACGGGACCCGCGTACTTCGTGTAGTTGCCCAGGTCTTCGTGCCAGCTGCCACCGGCCGCCCTGATACCCATGCCGATGCCGCTGGGATTGCCGTAGTCGGTGTTGTTGCTGTCCTTGACGTTGACGGCGCAGTTGTAGCCGGAGGACGGGTTGTAGAGCAGGACGCTCCAGTAGTACTGCTTCGGGATGCCCATGTCGCCGGCGTCGACGGTGACCGTGTACCCGGATCCGCACACCGATCTCGCCAGGCTCACGACGTCGCTCTTGGTCGACGCGCTCGCGTTCGTCGCCAGTGGGGCGACGACGAGGGCCAGTGCCGAGAGTATGACGGCGGCCAGTCTTCTGCGCATGGGTGTGCTCCTCGGTAGAGGGGGAAAGATCGTCCGGGCGATCTCACCATCGAACACTCGTCGCAACTTTGCTGTGAGGCGGGCGTGACCATTAATTGATCATGGAATGGCTTGTTCCGGGCGCCCGCGACCGCATCCACCGCACGCTTGACGGGCCGCTGGTGGCCGCCAACGGTTCACCAGCGATACCGCTTGTACACGTCCATGCACTGATCGCCGTCCGCGCCGTTCATCTCGTCGGCGTTACCCGGAAGGTCCCCGGCCTTCGGAGAGGACTGCTTCGGATAGGTCGTACCCGAGCGCCAGTCGGCGCCCACGACGACGGTGACACCGGAGACGTCGGTCGACCGGTTCACCGAACTCAGCGGAATTCCGAGCGACTTGGCGACCCGCTGGGCGTCGCCCTCGAGGTCTGCGCTCGGGAACCTCACCACGGTCCGGTCCTCGGCGAGCGCCGCTGAGGTGTCCGCAGTGGCCCGGGCGAAGCCCTTCCGCACGAGCAGCCCGCTGATTGCCCCCGCCCGCCCGGAGACCGGACCGAGCGTGCTGGACCTCGTCGCGTTCCGTACCAGGACGCCGATCTGATCGTCGGCTGCCGCAGGGTCCTTGGAGACCCTCTCCTCGGCCGACTTCATCTTCTCCGAAGGCGTGCTCTTGTCGTCGAACGGCACGTCATCGCGGAGCATTTGCCACATCTTCTCGGCTCCAGCGCCGTCTGGGACCAGATGGTTCCTATTCTGGTCGTCCTCGACGGTCGGCAGAGTCGTCATGGTGATCCGGTCCGCCGGGACCGACTTGAGCTGCATGCCCAGGTCGTACAGCTTCTTGACGCTGCCGACCTCCTCGGAGACGGTCAGCGACTTCGTAGCCGCCTCGGCCAGCTTCATCAGCCGCCCGGTGTCCGTGAAGACGTTCTGCTTCTTCAGTGTGCGGATCATCGAGTTCATGTACATGTGCTGGGCCTTGGCTCGGCCCAGATCGCTGTAGAAGGCGTGGCGTGTGCGCAGCCACTGCAACGCCTGCTTGCCCTTGACCTCTTTCCGGCCGGCCGTCATCTTCAAGCCGGAACCTCCGGGCACGCCGGGCATCGGGCGGTCCCACACGTTCTGCTTCACACAGACTTCGACGCCGCCGATGGCGTCCGCCATGCTCACCACGCCGGCGAAGTCGATCGTCATCCAGTGGTCGATGTAGATCCCCGTGAGGTTCTGCCAGGTGGCCAGGGTGCAGCCGGCCCCGCCGCGGGCCAGCGACGTGTTGATGATGTCGTTGGTCGCCGGGTATGTGGTGCCCGTCTGCGGATCCGTGCACTTGGGAATGTCGACGCGGGTGTCCCGCGGGATGCTCACCACCGCGGCACTTTTTCGGTCCGCGGACAGGTGGATGAGCATCTGCACGTCGCCCAGTGGCGGGTTGCCGCGGGTGTCCTTGCTGCCACCGAGCTTCACGTTCTCGTCGGAGTCGCGGCTGTCGGAGCCGATGAGAAGAATGTTCAGCGGAGTCTGGCCGGCGGCGTTGGGCGCGGCCTTGTTCGCCTTGGAGTCACCGCTGCTGCGCTCACCCTTCTCGATGTTGCCGTTGAGGTGCTGGTAGTACAGGTAACCGGCGCCCGCCGTGCCCAATATCAGCACTGCGAGTGTGGTCGCGGACCATCTGAGCACGCGATGACCGCGTCGCGGTCGCCGTCTCCCGTGTTGGCCTCCGCTCTTCGGCTCTGCAGCCTGGTCCCTGCCCTCGGACGGGCTGTCGGTCCGACCCCGTCCGAGAGGGGGGCCGGTGCCCGAAAACGTCCCTCTTCCCTGCCCCCGCACACTGTTCTGCGGCACCCGGCCCACCCTCCCCGCCCCACACCTGACATGGCTCTGTCTCGCGTCAAGTGAGACGTGGGACAGAGCCACTTGGTGCATTCAAGATTCATCATTCTGCGGTGGGCTGCGAGGCTCAGCCGCAGTGCACGTCTTCGTAGATGGTCCTGCCGCCGCCGGCCCCCGTGCCACCGCTCGTGTAGTTGAGCTCGCCGTAGATGTCGATGCAGCTACCGGCGGCGTAGACGTACAACGGGCCCGCGTAGGAGGTGTAGTTGGAGTTGGTCCCGTCGAGCTTCCAGGTGCTGGAACCGCTCTTGCGCAGGCCGGCGATGATGTGGTTCGCGCCGCCGACCTCGCTGTCGTTCGCTCGGGTGATGACGCAGTTGTTCCCGTTCGAGCTGCTGTAGTAGACGTCGATGTAGCCGACGGTGGGATTGGGGTACCAGCCGTCCTTGATCGCCCAGGACTTCAGGAAGCCGTAGGAGCTACCGCAGTAGTTGACCCGGGACATCGCGTCAGCCTGTCCGGCTGAAAGGCCTATCAGTCCGGCCGTCAGCAGAGTGACTGCTCCAGCCGCCGAAGTGATCCGCGTGCGCAACATGCCGCGCAAGGCAACCTCCTAGGAGTTTCAAAGGATTGACGCGCGATCAGTTAACCCTCGGACGGTTCGGCTAGGCGATCAAGGTCGTGTTTTGTGACCTTCACCTCACATGGGGCGGGGCAGCCGAACGGGCCTGCCACGCGGCCGGGTTGACGTGTGGCAGGCCCGTGAGGTCGCGGTTGGTTACTTAGCGCACTTGACCTCGTTCGCCGTGGTCTTGTCGACGTTCGACGCCACCGCGGTGGAGTTCATCTTCACCCCGGCCCCCTTGAAGTCCTCGCCCAGCGTCAGCGTCATCGTCGGCAGCCCCTGGGAGTTGGTGACGCTCTTGCCGGGCTTCATCATCGAGCCCTTCAGCCCCAGGATCGAGGCCAGCCGACGGGCCTGGTCGGCCTGGTCCGGGGCGTACTCCAGGGTCGTCTTCGCCTGTGACGCGCCGGCGTTGCCCGCGTTCTCGGACTTGGTCACGCCCGCCTCGGTCTGGAGGTAGGTGAGCTCCTCCTGCGCGCTGCCACCGGGAGCGCCACCGTTGAGGATCCGCACCCGCACCTCGGAGGCGTCCGACTTGGTGCCCTTCAACCGGGCGGCGACGGCTGCCTTCTCCTTCTTCTCCTTGGCCTTGACCTCGGTGAAGGAGGTGTCGCTCTTGATCATGTTGAAGACCTGGGAGGCGTTCGGCTCAAGGGGCACCACGGTCGCCTTGACGACCTCGGCGGGGTTGTCCTTGACCGGGACCGTGGTGAAGGTGATGTTCTTCATCGGCACCTTCTTCAGCTCCAGCGCCACGTCCTTGAGTGTGCTGGCCTTCCCTATGCCGGTGTCGACGGTGAGCGCCTTGGTGGCCGCGTTGGCCAGCTTGATCAGCTTGGTCGGGCTGGTGAGGGTGTCGCCGGAGGTCATCTTGCGCATCAGCGAACTCATGAACTGCTGCTGGACCTTGATGCGGTCCAGGTCGCCCTGGTTGCCGAAGCTGTGCCGGGTGCGGACGAAGGCGAGTGCTTCCTCGCCCTCGATCGTGTGCTTGCCGGCCGACAGGTTCAGATGCGAGTCGGGGTCGTTCACGTTCTTGGCCAGGCAGACCTCCACACCGCCCACCGCGCTCGTCAGCGTCTTCACCGCGTTGAAGTCGGCCATCGCGAAGTGGTTCACGTCGATGCCGGTGAGCTCCTCGACCGTCTTCATGGTGCAGCCGGGGTTGCGGCCGAACTGGCCGAGGCTGGTGTTGAATCGCTTGTTCTGGGTGCCCGGGATGATCTTCTTGGTGCCGTCGTCCTCGGTGATCTCGCAGTCCGGCACGTTGACGATCAGGTCCCGGGGGATGCTCATCGCGGTCGCGTTCGTCCGGTCCTTGGAGACGTGCAGCAGGATGTTGGTGTCGGCGTGGCCGATGCTGCCCTTGTCGCCGTAGCCCTCGTTGCCCGCCCCGGTCCGCTTGTCGGTGCCGATGATCAGGATGTTGAAGGCCTCGTCCTTGCTGAACCCGTCGTCGGCCACATTGCCGACGTCCTCGGTCGTGACGTTGCCTTCGAGGTGCTTCAGATACAGATACGCGGCACCGGCCGTGCCGACCAGCACGAAGGCCATCACGCCGCCGGTCCACAGCAGTATTTTCTTGCCGCGCGCCTTCTTCTTGACCGGCCGCCGGTTGCGGCGCCCGGGCGGCGGCTCCTCGGGCGCACCGCGCCGACGCCGTGGCGGCGGTACGTCACGGCCGGGGGCGTCGGCGGGCGACGTCCGTCCTGGCGCGGCCGTTCCGCCGCGCGGCCCCCCTGAAGAGCCCGCCGGTCGCGGGGTCGTTCTGCTGCGAGGCCCCGGGACCGCTGATTGCGGTGCGGAAGGAGTCAGTCGCAGTTCGTATTCGCCAGTGTTCGGATTGAGTACCCACTGGTCTGCGGGGTCGATGTCGTCCGCCCGCCCACGGCCTTGCGCGTCCACGGTTGTCTGAATCCTCCGTCGGGGCCACGCGGCGCCTTCCCCCTCAAAGGCGCTCGGGTCTCGGTCAAACAGTGCGCAAGCCTAACTACGGCCGGGTGCACCGGATCGCTCACACTATCCGGCCGGTCCCCTGGCAAGCGACGACGGTGACAAATTCCACGTCCCTACAACTGGGCAATCCACCCATTTCCTTGAACGTATGTGCGTCGCCTTGGTAATCGCTTTACTTGCAGGTGTCCTCGGCGGCCGTGTTTCCACGAAATGTGGGCGCGGGCGTAACGGCCACGACGGGCCCTTCGGGTCGCTCGGCGCCGGACTTCCCGTCCCCGAGACCCGGTTCTTCTTGCGAACCATCGCTCGAATTGAGGTTTTTTGTCGTGGAATCCCGCGGAAATTCCTCGGCGACCGCCACCGGCGCGTCCGTGCGCAGCTGGGTGAACAGCTTCTCCGCCTCGGCTTCGACGAGTTGATCGCGGTTGGCGTCGTAGGTGTACGACTCCCGCGGCACGGTCAGGAATTGCACACGTTCGGTGGGGATGTCGCGCAGTCCGCGCACGAGGTCGTACAAACCGCGCAAGTTCGCCAGATCCGGATCGGTCGTGAGCGAGGACGTGGCCGCGTCCAGCACCGGATAGAGCTTCACCGGATTGAGCAGGACGTCGTTGCTCTGCACTTTGTTGACGAGCGCCCCGAGGAACCGTTGCTGCCGGTCCATCCGGTCGGTGTCGCTGCCGTCGCCGATCGACTTGCGGGCGCGGACGTAGCCGAGGGCCTGCTCCCCGTCGAGCGTCACCTTGCCCGCCGGGAGCTTCAGCTTGGCGGCCTTGTCGTTGATCGGCTTCGTCAGGCAGATCTCGACGCCGTCCACCGCGTCGACCATGTCCTTGAAGCCGTGGAAGTCGACGACCATGTGATGGTCGATCCGGATGCCGGTCAGCTTCTCCACGGTCCGGATGGTGCAGGCCGAACCGCCCTTCTGAAAGGCGGAGTTGAACATCGCGAACATGGGCTCGGTCCGGCTGCCGTCCGCCTGGAGACAGGCCGGTACGTCCACCATCAGATCGCGGGGGAGCGAGACGGCGGTGGCGGTGTGCCGCCCGGCGGAGAGGTGCAGCAGGATCGTCGTGTCCGAGCGCTCGGTCCCCGAGTCCCGCCCGTAGCGCGCGTTGCCGTCCCCGGAGCGCGAGTCCGACCCGATCAGCAGGATGTTCTGCGCGTCCTTGACGAGCGCCGTGGGCCGCTCCTTCTCGTACCGGGCGAGTTCGGCGGCGGCGGCGTTGTCGGGCGTGATGTTCCCGTCGAGCTTGGCGTAGAGCGCCCACCCGGTCCCGACGGCCGCCACGAGGACGACGCCCACCCCGATCGCCCCGCCCCGCAGCCAGCGCCGCCGACGCCGCCGTATCAGCCCCCGCCCGGTGGCAGAAGCCCCCGCTCCCGGACCGAGGGTGCCTTTGGGGGGCGTACCTGCGGTGTCGGTCACGATTCGGTCCACCCCTCATGGCGTACGAGCGTGTGGTGCGGTTCGCTCTTACGACGATGGCGTGGATGGGAGGCGGGGGCGTGTCGGGTTGGGCCGGACGGGGGACTGACGGGTTCTTCTTGAGGGCGCTGAGGACGGCGCCGCCAGGGGCGCGGGGAACTGCGCGACCAGCCCCCACGCACCCGCACCCGCACCCTCAGCGCGCAGTAACACTCACCCGCTCACTCTCCACCCGCTTCGCCAGCCCTTCCTCCCCCAACCGCTCCAGGTTCCGGCACAACACCACGGACCCCCCGGTGGCCAGCGGCGAGTACAACCCCGCGCACAGCCCCTCCCACGTGTCGTACGGCAACCCCGACAGCAACCGGGACCCGGGCCCCGTGAGCCCGAGCCCGGAGGCCTCGGCCGCAGCCCGCTCCACGACCTCCGCCCCGCTGAACTCCCGCCCGGCCACGACCAGCGCCGGCTCATCGGGGTCGACCGGCGCGAACGGCGCGAACCGGTCGCCCTGCCCCGGCACCTCGACCGCGTAGTCGGCGAAGCCGTCCGGCGTCTGCGGGAAGCGTCCGCCGAGCGGCCGCAGGGCGAGCGCGATCCGGGAGCCGGAGCAGGCGCGCGCCGCGTCGAGGGTGTCCGGGCCGCTCACCACGAGGTCGGCCGCCTTGGGGTCCCCGGCGACATCGGCGACCACGCCCACCGAGGAGCACGCCAGCAGCCACACGGCCGTCTGCCAGTGCGCGGGCAGCAGCAGCGCGACCCGGTCGCCGGGCTCCGCGGAGAGCTCGCCCTGGAGCAGGTTGGCGGTCTTAGCCACCCAATTGGCGAAGGTGGCGACGGAGAGTTCGACGCGTTCGCCCGTGGCGTCGTCATAGAAGGTCACCAGGGGGCGTCCGGCATCCGCGGCGAGCGCGGAACGCAGCAGGTCGGCAGGGGTGCGATCGGTGGCGTTCACCCGGGCAAGCGTACGCGGGCGCACGGCGCGGCGGCGAGGGACCGGCCCGCCGCCGGCTCACCGGTTCGGGGGAACGCGAGCCGACGCTCCGTCAATTCCCGGATAGACAGAAATGTATGACTATGTCCAACATCGTTCACATGCGTGGATTTCTTGCTTCCTCGATCGGTGTCACGTGTGCGGCCGCCCTCGCCCTTCCGCTGACCCCACCCGCCGCCGCGACCGTCGCGCGCCCGGCGCCGAGCGCGGAGGCGGCCGTCCCGGGCAGTACGCAGTCGCTGCCCCTCGCCCCGCTCGGCGCCGCCCGCTCCCTGGGCTCCACCCCCGTTCAGGGCCTGCCCCGCCGCGATGTGCACCCCTTCTCGATGGTCGGCGTCGTCTGGGACGACCCGGACACCGCCCTGCACGGCCGCGTCCAGGTACGCGCGCGTGCGCTCGACTCCGGTACGTGGTCCCCCTGGCAGGACGTCGAGACGCACTACGGCGACGACGGCGCCGACCCCGACACGGCCGAGCGCTCCTCGGGCCGGGTGCGCGGCGCGACGGCACCGCTGTGGGTGGGGGACTCGGACGGCGTGGAGGTAAGGGTGCGGGCAGGCGCCGAGACACGGGAGGTCGGTGCCACGCCGACCGCGCTGCCGTCGGGGCTGCGCCTCGAACTCGTCGACCCCGGCGCGGCCGCCCTCCCGCAGGGCAGCCCGGCCGGCGGCCCGCGGGCCCGTGGCGGGCTCCGCGTCGAGGCCCCCGAGGCCGTGGCCGCCTCCGCCGCCAACGCCGGACTCGCGCCGCTCGGCGCCCTCGAGATCCCCGCACTCGACCGCGCGCGGACCGAGCGGGAGCTGCTCACCCTGCGGGCCGGCGAACTGACGGAGAGCCAGCGGGTGAAGCCGTTGATCGGCCCGCGCCCGAAGATCGTGACGCGCCGCGGCTGGGGGGCGGACGAGACGCTGCGCGAGAAGAACTTCGTCTACACGAAGAAGGTGAAGGCGGCCTTCGTGCACCACACGGCCACCGGCAACGGCTACCGCTGCTCGCAGGCCCCCTCCGTCATTCGCGGTATCTACCGCTACCACGTCGAGAGCATGGGCTGGCGAGACATCGGCTACAACTTCCTCGTCGACAAGTGCGGAAAGATCTACGAGGGCCGCGCCGGGGGAGTGGCGAAGGCCGTCCTCGGCGCCCACACCCTCGGCTTCAACACCAACAGCATGGGGATCGCCGTCCTCGGCTCCTTCGGCTACACCCGCCCCAAGTCCGCGGCGGTGAAGGCCATCGCCCGGCTGACGGCCTGGAAACTCGGTCTCTACGGTGCCGATCCGCGCGGAAAGACATACCTGAAGTCGGGCGGTGGCAACCTCTACCGCAAAGGCACGAAGGCTCGGCTGAACGTCATCTCCGGCCACCGCGACGGCTACTCCACGGCCTGTCCCGGCGGGGAGCTCTACCGCAAACTCGGCAAGGCCCGCTCGACCGCGGCGCGCTACCAGGGGAGGTAGGACAGGCCCCAGGGGCACGAAGAAGCCAGGAGGGACGGACAGAGAACCATACTGCCGTCGAATCCGTCGATGCTGTCGAAAGCGCCGCACAACGGTCTGCATACACTGACCAGCCGAAAGACAGTTCGGCCGGTCACCGGCAGGAAGCAGAGACGACAGGTGACAGAAGCGATCCTCCTGGTCGGAGGCAAGGGCACGAGGCTGCGCCCGCTGACGGTGCACACCCCGAAACCCATGGTCCGCGCGGCCGGCGTCCCGTTCCTCACACATCAGCTGGCGAGAGCCAGAGCCGCGGGCGTGGACCACATCGTCCTGGCCACGTCCTATCTGGCCGAGGTCTTCGAACCGTACTTCGGCGACGGCTCGGCCCTCGGCCTGCACATCGAGTACGTCACCGAGGAGGAGCCGCTCGGCACGGGCGGGGCGATCCGCAACGTGGCCTCCCGCCTCCACTCGGGCCCCGACGACCCGGTCCTGATCTTCAACGGCGACATCCTGACGGGCCTGGACATCAGGGCGCTGGTGGCCACGCACGAGGCGACGGACGCGGACGTCTCCCTGCACCTGACGAAGGTGACCGACCCGCGCGCCTACGGCCTGGTGCCCACGGACGAGACCGGAAAGGTCCTGGCCTTCCTGGAGAAGCCCCAGACCCCCGAGGAGATCGTCACCGACCAGATCAACGCGGGCGCGTACGTCTTCCGCCGCTCCCTGATCGACACGATCCCGACGGGACGCCCGGTGTCGGTCGAACGCGAGACCTTCCCCGAGCTGCTGGCGGCCGGCGCCCACCTCCAGGGCATGGTCGACTCCACGTACTGGCTGGACCTGGGCACCCCGGCGGCCTTCGTCCGCGGCTCGGCCGACCTGGTCCTGGGCCGCGCCCCGTCCCCGGCGGTCCCCGGCCGCTGCGGCGACCGGCTGATCCTCCCCACGGCCCAGGTGGCCCCCGACGCCAAACTCACCGGCGGCACGGTGGTCGGCGAGGGCGCCTTCGTGGCCGAGGGTGCCCGCGTCTTCGGCAGCACGATCCTGCCGGGCGCGGTCATCGAACCGGGCGCGATCATCACGGACTCCCTCATCGGCACCCGCGCGAGGGTGGGCGAACGCTCCGTCCTCACCGGCACGGTCATCGGGGACGGCGCGGTGGTGGGCCCCGACAACGAACTGCGCGACGGCGCCCGGATCTGGTGCGACGCCAGGATCCCGGCGGGGGCGGTCCGCTTCTCCTCGGACCAGTAAGCGACTTCGCCTCTCAAACGCCGGTCCGTGTCATTCAGCCCGTTGCCTCTTCATCGCGGGCCAGTGTCATCCAGCCCGTCCGGCGTTTGAGGACGAGGCCCTTTCGGGGCCGAAGCGGGGGTCTGGGGGCGGCAGCCCCCAGGACGCGGGGTCGAAGGGGCGGCAGCCCCTGGGGATGGGACGGGTAGGGGCGGCGGGGGCGAAAACCCTTGGTGCGAACCCCCACTGCCCCCCGTCACAACCGCCCGATGTCCCCCCGAGGCATCCGAGGCGCCCGCCGCGCCGGCGTCCGCCCGCTCAGCAGGATCAGCCGAGCCGCCCGATGCCGCTGCCCCGCGTAAGGCTCCAGCAGCGACAGCATCGCCTCGTCATCCGCGTCCCGGTCCCCCGCCAGCGCCCATCCCACGATCCCCGGCAGATGCAGATCCCCCACGGTCACCGCGTCCGCCGCCCCGTGGCTGCGCTGCACCACCTCCGCGGACGTCCACGGCCCGATCCCCGGCACGACCTCCAACCGCGCCTGCGCCTCCTGCGCGGACATGCCCATCGCCTGCTCCAGCCGCGCGGCAACCCGCACGGCCCGCAGGATCGTGGACGCCCGCTTGTTGTCGACGCCGGCCCGATGCCACTCCCACGACGGGATCAGCGCCCACGTCCGAGGCGCCGGCATCACCCACAGCCGCCCCCCGGCGGCGGGCCCCGGCGCCGGCTCCCCGAACTTCCGCACCAGCGACCGCCACGCCCGGTACGCCTCGTCGGTCGTGACCTTCTGCTCCAGGATCGACGGGATCAAGGATTCCAGCACCAGCCCGGTCCGCGTCAGCCGCAATCCCGGCCGCCGATGGCGGGTCACCGCCAGCAACCGGTGCCGCGGCACGAAGACGGACGGATCGTCGGCGGCCCCGAGCAGCTCGGGCAGCCGGTCGAGCAGCCACTCCGCCCCCGGCCCCCACGCCTCCCCGCGCACCTCTCCGTCGCGCCGTGCGGCGACCCGCAGGGTGCCCGGCCCGGCCGGCGTCAGACTGGCCCGCCACACCGACCCGTCCGGCATCGCCCGGAACGTCGGATCGGCGGGCCCGCGCCGCAACGGCCCGAGCACCAGCCCCAGATCCAACGGCCACTCCGGCACGAATGTCCGCACCCGCCCCGGCGCGGGAGCGGGCCGGGGCACGCCTCCCGGCACGGCGACATGCCCACCGCGCACCGTCGTACGCGTGGGCCGCGGAGCGAACCGTCCAGCCACGAATGAGTCCCGGGAAAGCCGAAAGCCGAAAGCCGAAAGAACAGGGCCCTACGAGAGTAGAAGGGCCTACCGGAGTTGCAGGGCCCTACGAGAGTAGAGGGACGGAAGCCGCCCCCACCCCCGAGTCACCCCAACCCGTCACCGCACCTCGATGAACATCCCCGCGTCCCGCTCCGCCCGGGCCTTCGGCTCCTCCGCCGGATGCCCGACCGCCACGGCCCCCATCGGATCCCAGTCCTCCGGCAGCCCCAGCACCTCCCGGACCACGTCCCGGCAGAACATCGTCGACGACACCCACGCCGACCCCAGCCGCTCCCCGGCCAGCGCGACGAGGAAGTTCTGCACCCCGGCCCCGGTCGCGACGACGAACATCTCCCGCTCGGCCCCGTCCCGCCGCGGATCGCCGTACGTGTGCGAGCCGTCCATCACGAGACACGGCACCACCAGATAGGGCGCGTTGCGCAGCACGTCCCCGCGCCGCACCCGCTTGGCGATCGACTCCTCGGTCTTGCCGTCCCGCCGCAGATCCGCGATCCACGCGTCCCGCATCGCGTCCAGCAGCTCGGTCCGCGAGGCCTCGGACTCCAGCAGCACGAAACGCCACGGCGTCGTGTGATGCGGCGCCGGCGCGGTCACCGCCGCGGCGACGGCCCGCCGCACGGCACCCCCGTCGACCGGCTCGTCCGTGAAGGCTCGGACCGTACGCCGCTGGGTCACCGCCAGTCGGACCGCCTCGGAGGTGCCCAGCCGGAACATGTCGTCGCGCGCGCCGCGCACCATGGCGCCCGCCCCCTCCCCGTGCCCGTCGCAGACCACGTGGGGGAGCCCGCGCACCACGGCGACGGGCAGCCCGGCGGCCTTGCCCTTGACCAGGTCACCGGCCGCGGCCAGTTCGTCGGCCGTGGCCACGACGGTGGCGCTGAGCGGATTGCCGTACGCGTCCGTGCCCCCGCGCAGGTCGTCGAGGACCCGCACCCCGGCGGCGCCGATCGCCACGTCCGTGAGCCCCGCGCGCCACGGCCGCCCGAAGGTGTCGGTGACGATCACGCCGACGTCGACCCCGAGCAGCTCCCGCAGCCCCTCGCGGATCGCGCGCGCGGAGGCGTCGGGGTCCTCGGGCAGCAGCAGGACCGTCCCGGCCGGGGTGTTGGAGGCGTCGACGCCCGCCGCGGCCATGATGAGCCCCTGCCGGTTCTCGACGATCCGCAGCGCACCGCGCCGGGCCACCACGCGGACCGTCTCGGCGTCGATCGCCGCCTCCCGGTCGGCCGCCTCGACGATCCGGCCCTCCGCCTTGGAGACGATCTTCGAGGTGACGAGCAGCACGTCACCGTCCGCGAGGCCGGGCTCGGCGGCGGCGATGAGCTTGGCGAGGTCGTCCCCGGCCGCGATCTCGGGCAGCCCGGGCACGGCCCACGCGCGGAAGCCGTCCGTACTCATCGGGCCCGGACCTCCTCCGCCAGCGCCAGCGCCTCGCGGGCCATCTGCGCGCTCGCGTCGAGGTCCGTCATCATCAGCGGCACGGCCCGGCAGCGGATGCCGGCCGTCTCGACGCGCTCCACGGAGGCCGCGTCGACGGTGTCGACGAGCCAGCCGTCCAGCAGCCCCGAGCCGTAGTGCTCGGCCACCGCCGCGGCCGTCGACTCCACGCCCACCGCCGCCAGCACCTTGTCGGCCATGCCGCGCACGGGCGCGTCCCCGACGATGGGGGAGAGGCCGACGACGGGGACGCCCGCCTCGGCGATCGCCTCACGGATGCCGGGCACGGCCAGGATCGTGCCGACCGAGACGACCGGGTTGGACGGCGGGAAGAGGATGACGTCCGCCGCGGCGATCGCCTCCAGGACACCGGGCGCGGGCTTCGCCTGCTCGGCGCCGACCGGCACGATCGCCTCCGCCGGGACCGAGGCGCGCAGCCGTACCCAGTACTCCTGGAAGTGGACCGCCTTGCGCTCGCCGTCCACCTCGACGGCGACATGGGTCTCCACGCGGTCGTCGGACATCGGGATCAGCTTCACGCCCGGCTTCCACCGGTCGCAGAGCGCCTCGGTGACCGCGCTGAGCGGGTACCCGGCGCCGAGCATCTGGGTCCGCACGATGTGCGTGGCGAAGTCCCGGTCGCCGAGTCCGAACCACTCGGGCCCGACGCCGTACGCCGCGAGCTCCTCCTTGAGGTGGAAGGTCTCGTCGGCCCGGCCCCAGCCCTGTTCCTCGTTGATGCCGCCGCCGAGCGTGTACATCACCGTGTCGAGGTCCGGGCAGACCTTCAGTCCGAAGAGGTGGATGTCGTCGCCGGTGTTGCCGATGACCGTGATGTCCGCGTCCGGCACGGCCTGCTTCAGACCGCGCAGGAAACGGGCACCGCCGATGCCGCCTGCCAGAACCACGATTCGCATGGGCCCAAGTCTTGCAGGCGGGTGCGACAACGCGTCAGGCAGTCACCGGACGGGCCGTGCAGGCGTGGGACGTGTGCATCGGCATCTCGGTCAGGCCGGGGTAGTAGACGTGCAGGCTGACCGCCGGCTCCAGCGCGTCGTTGACGACCTCGTGCACATAGCCCGGCGCGAACACCCGCTGCGTGCCGGCCGCCAACGCGCGCGTGCCGCGGTCGGTGCGCTCGGTCAGCTCGCCGTCCAGGACCGTCAGCACGCCGGAGGAACGGCCGTGGTCGTGCAGTCCGCTGCCCTGACCGGGCACCCAGGACAGCAGCCAGACCTCGTAGCCGGGGCCGGTGCGCAGCCGGTGGTACCAGCGCGACGTGGCGTCGTACTCCACGAGGTGCTCCCACTGCGAGCGGTCCGCGGCGATGGAGCGGGCCAGGCCGACGAACTCCGCGACGGTGACGGGGTGCTCGCGCGGGGCCTGGAGCAGGTGGGGGACCTCGAGGATGTCGCCGGCGATCTGGAGGTCGTTGTCGCTGTTCATGGATGCGGTGGTTCCTCAGTGAAAGAAGGTCAGTCAGACAGAGGGAACGAGAAAGGCCGAGTCCCGGGGGATTCGGCCTTCAGCTGGAGCGGGTGACGTTCACCGGGGCTCAACAGCTGTGACAGCAACAGCTACAGCGAGCGCGGGCAGCACCGTGGGACCCGGCGGTGCGGGTCGAGGTGAGTGCCAAGTTCGCGAGCATGCCCACAAGGACAGCGGTTCACACCCCCACTGTCAACTCGACACCGGCATGTGGGACCGGTTTCACCTCATCCGGTTCATCTGTGAGGTGAAAGGTTTGTTCAGAGGGCTACCGGGACACATGGCGCACAACCGGCGCGCACGGAACGGGAACGAGCTCCTGGGCGTCCTTCTCCGTACAGGTCCTGCACGGGTCGGACGACCCCGCGGACCCCGTCTGCTTGTCAAGGTTTATGGCGATTTGAACACTTTCCGCTAGGCCTTGGTTCCGCAGAGTGAATAAGGGGCCCAATAGCAGATCTCGGCTTGACTCGCCCGGAGCAGCACACTTGTAATTTCACTCGTGTCGTTCAGCCGACATCGGTAACGGCTAGATCACGGGGACGCGAAAGACAGACGAGGGGCGCACATGACCGAGCTGGTGCAGCAACTGCTGGTCGACGACGCGGACGAGGAACTCGGCTGGCAGGAGCGCGCGCTGTGCGCCCAGACCGACCCCGAGTCCTTCTTCCCCGAGAAGGGTGGCTCCACCCGTGAGGCCAAGAAGGTCTGCCTGGCTTGTGAGGTCCGTTCCGAGTGCCTCGAGTACGCCCTCGCCAACGACGAGCGCTTCGGCATCTGGGGCGGCCTGTCCGAACGCGAGCGGCGCCGCCTGAAGAAGGCCGCGATCTGAACCGACCGGGTCCGTGAAGGATCCGGATCCGCACGCGCATACGGGACTTACGGCCCGTCGCAGGTGGGTTGTCCACAGGCGGCGGGCCGCTGCCATGCCCAGCCGATAGTGTGGTCGCTCGTCCGAGACGCCCCGCTGCCCCCTCGGGGCACAGGCGTCCACCGCAGTCCACCGAACCGGGGCCCGTACCTCGATGTCCGTGCACAGCCACACGGCAGCTCACGACGCTGCCACTCCTGAGTTCCCGCGTCATGTGGTGACCGCGGTCCTCGTCTCGCATGACGGCGCCCGCTGGCTGCCCGACGCGCTCGCCGGGCTGCTCGGCCAGGAGCGCCCCGTCCAGTTCGCGATGGCCGCCGACACCGGCAGCGCGGACACCTCCGCGCAGCTGGTCACCGACGCCCTCGGCGCCGACCGGGTGCTGCACCTCGCCCGCCGCACCGGCTTCGGCCAGGCCGTCGAGGAGGCCAACCGCACCGCGCCCGTCCTCACGCCGGACGAACTGCCGTACCTGAAGCGGCCCAGCGGCTGGGACCCGGTCACGCGCACCTGGCGCGACGACGCCTACGACCTGCCCGAGCTCCCGCACGGCGAGCCGGTCCAGTGGCTGTGGCTGCTGCACGACGACTGCGCCCCCGAACCCGACGCCCTCGCCCAGCTGCTGCGCGTCGTCGACCAGGAACTGGAGCTCGGCCGCGACGACGTGGCGGTCGTCGGCCCCAAGCTCCGCGGCTGGTACGACAAGCGGCAGCTCCTGGAGGTCGGCGTCACCATCGCCCACTCCGGGCGCCGCTGGACCGGCCTCGACCGCCGCGAACAGGACCAGGGCCAGCACGACCACGTCCGGCCCGTGCTCTCGGTCTCCACCGCCGGCATGCTCGTCCGGCGCGACGTCTTCGAGGAGCTCGGCGGCTTCGACCGGCACCTGCCCCTGATGCGCGACGACGTCGACCTGTGCTGGCGCGCCACCGCCGCCGGCCACCGCGTCCTGATCGCCCCCGAGGCGGTCGTACGGCACGCGGAGGCGGCCTCGCGCGAGCGCCGCGCCGTCGACTGCGTGGGCCGCACCGCGGCCTCCCCGCACAAGGTCGACAAGGCGGGCGCCGCCTACACCCTGCTCGTCAACAGCCGTACGGCCGTACTGCCCTGGGTGCTCATCCGGCTCGTCGTCGGCACCGTGCTCAGGACGGTCGCCAACCTCGTCGGCAAGGTCCCCGGACAGGCCCTCGACGAGATCCGCGGCCTGCTCGGCACCCTGCTGCGGCCCGAGCGGATCATCACCGGGCGCCGCAGGCGCGGCACATCGGTGGTCGACAAGGACGAGCTGCGCCCGCTGTTCCCGCCGCCCGGCGCGACCGTGCGGGCCACCGTCGAGCAGGCCGCCGGCAGCTTCTTCGGCAGCTCCGACCCCGAGCAGACCTCGGGCGCCGGACGCCATGGCGGCGCGGTCGAGTCCGGACCCGGCGGCGACGACGCCGACTTCCTGGAGATCGAGCAGTTCGCGCGCGTGAAGCGCATCGCCCGCAAGCCAGGGCCGGTGCTGTTCCTGGTGCTGCTGCTGGTCTCGCTCGTCGCCTGCCGTGAACTCCTCGGCGCCGGCGCGCTCGCGGGCGGCGCCCTGCTGCCCGCCCCGGCCGACTCCGGTGAGCTGTGGTCCCGTTACCTCGACGCCTGGCACGGCGTGGGCGCCGGTGGCACCTCCTCCGCGCCGCCCTACCTGGCGATCGTGGCGATGCTCGCCTCCGTGCTGTTCGGCTCCACCGGGCTCGCGGTCACCGTCCTGCTCGTCTGCTCGGTGCCGCTGGCCGGCTTCACCGCGTACTTCGCCTCCCGGCCCCTGGTGGAGTCGCGGCTGCTGCGCGCGTGGGCGGCCGTCGTCTACGCCTTCCTGCCCGCCGCCACCGGCGCCCTCGCCGGCGGCCGCATCGGCACCGCCGTCCTCGCGATCCTGCTGCCGCTCCTCGCGCGCGCGGGCATCGCCGCCAGCGGCCTCGCGATCACCTCCGACGCGCGCGGCAGCTGGCGCGCCACCTGGGCGTACGCCCTGCTCCTGACGATCACCACCGCGTTCACGCCGATCATCTGGCCGATCGCGCTGCTGCTCGGCCTCGCTGTCCTGGCCGTGCGCCGCACCGACATCACCGCCTACGGCCTGCGCTTCCTGGCCCAGCTCGGCACACCCCTGCTGATCCTCGCGCCCTGGTCGCTGACCCTGCTGCCGTTCGGCTTCTTCGACGAGGCCGGACTCGCGTACGGCTCCTCGGCCGCCTCCGCCACCGACCTGCTCGGCGCCAGCCCCGGCGGCCCCGGCACGGTCAGCGGACTGATGCTCATCGGCGTCGTCCTGGCGGCGCTGGCCGCCCTGCTGCGCTCGGAGCGCCAGTTCGGCATCTGGACGGCCTGGGCGGTCGCCCTCGTGGGCCTCGTCTTCGCCGTCCTGTCCAACAACTCCACCTGGGCGGGCCCCGCCACCCTCGTCTACGGCCTCGCCCTCCTGGCTGCCGCCGTGCTCGGCGCCGACGGGGCCCGCGCGCGGGTGGCCGAGCAGTCCTTCGGCTGGCGCCAGCCGGTCGCCGCGCTGATCGCCTTCGCCGCCGCGGCGGGCCCGCTGCTCGTCGCCGCCGGCTGGATGATCCGCGGGGCCGACGGCCCCCTGGAGCGCCGCGACCCGGTGCAGGTGCCCGCGTTCGTCGCCGAGGACGGCAACAACCGCGACCGGGCCCGCACCCTCGTGCTCGACAGCGACTCCGCCGCCCACGTCGGCTACATGCTGGTCCGCGGCTCCGGCGCCCGCCTCGGCGACGGCGAACTGGCCTCCGCCAACGGCGAGAACACCGCGCTCGACAAGGTCGTCGCCAACCTCGTCGCCGGCTCCGGCGCCGACCAGGCCGACCAGCTCGGCAAGTTCGCGGTGCGTTACGTCCTCGTCCACAAGGGCGCCTCGCGCGAGGTGACCCGGGTCCTGGACGCCACCCCGGGCCTGTCCCGGCTGAGCCAGCAGCACGGCAGCGCCCTGTGGCGCGTCGACCAGGACGTCGCCCGCGCCACCATCGTCGGCGGCTCCGGCGCCCCGACGCTCGTCGCCGCGGGCCCCGTCGAGATCCACACCACGATCCCGGCCGGCGCCGACGGCCGCACTCTGCGCCTCGCCGACACCGCCGCCGAGGGCTGGACGGCCACCTTGAACGGCGAGCCGCTCACCCCGACCACGGTCGACGGCTGGGCCCAGGGCTTCGAACTCCCCGCCTCCGGCGGCAAGCTCGACGTCGTCTACGACGAACCGATCACCCACACCGCCTGGCTGTGGACCCAGGGCGCCCTCGCCCTCGTCCTCGTGGTGCTGGCCCTGCCCGGCCGCCGCCGCGACATCGACGACGACCTCCCCGAGGAGGAGCGGGCGATCCCCGCCCAGGCGACCGAGGGCGAGGGCCGCCGCGCCCGCCGCCTGCGCGCCCAGGCCGAGGCAGAGGAGGCCGCCCAGGGCGACGACCCCACGTCTCCTCCTTCGGAGGAGACCCCGGTACCGGTCCCGCAGCAGCAGTCCTACGGCGACTGGGACCAGTCGGCCTACCAGGGCTCCGGCTACGACGCCTACGCCAATGACCAGTACCAGCCCGCCCAGCAGTACCCGGCGGGCGGCTACGACCAGCAGGGCTACGCGGACCCGTACCAGGGCGGCCAGTACGACCCGTACGCCTACGGAGGCCAGGCGCAGCAACCGTCGTACGACCAGTACGGGCAGCCGTACGACCAGGGTTACGACGCGACGTACGACCCGGCGCAGCCGCACCAGCACGGCGGCGAGCGTCCCGACGGGAGCCAGCAGTGAACCGCACGACCGTGTCCCTGATCGCCTGCGCGACCGCTCTCGCCGCCGTCACCGGCTTCGCCTCGCTCAGCGCGCCCGACGCGTCCGGCACGGACACCGCCAAGGCGGCCGCCGAGCTGCCCGTGGAGCGGACCAGCCTGCTCTGCCCGAGCCCCAGCCTCTCCGACATCGCCGACACGTCCTACACGTCCTACACGCCCGTCACCAAGGGCACGGGCGGCGACGGCAAGGCCGAACTCGTCTCCGTGGCAAAGGAGTCGGAGACCGGCGACAAAAAGGCCGGTGACAAGAAAGCCGGCGGCAAGAAGGCCGACAAGCCGGTCCTCACCGCCAAGGAGCCCGGCACGCCCGACACGGAGGACACCTCCGGCGGCGACTCGCCCGCGCTCATCGGCACCGCAGAGGGCAGGTTCGCGCCCGGCTGGACCGTCCAGGAGACCACCGAGGTCGCCGCGGGCACCGGACGCGGCCTCCAGGGCGTCAACTGCTCCGCCGCCGACACCGCGTTCTGGTTCCCCGGCGCCAGCACCGCCGCCGACCGCACCGACTACGTGCACCTGACCAACCCCGACGACTCGGCGGCCGTCGTCGACATCGAGCTGTACGGCAAGGACGGCGCCGTGGCGACCACGGCCGGCGAGGACATCACCGTCCCGCCGAGGTCCAGCGAGCCGATCCTGCTGTCCACGCTCACCGGCGAGAAGCAGACCAACCTTACCGTGCACGTCAACGTCCGCAGCGGCCGCGTCGGCGCCGCCGTGCAGGCCCTCGACGACAAGATCGGCGGCGACTGGCTGGCCGCGTCCACGGACCCCACGGGCAGCCTGGTCCTGCCGGGCATCCCCAAGGACGCCACCGCCGTGCGCCTGGTCGCCTTCGCGCCCGGCGACGAGGACGCCGACCTGAAGGTGCGCCTCGCCTCGCCGTCCGGGTCGATCACCCCGGCCGGCAACGAGACGCTGCACGTCAAGGCCGGCATGACCACCGCGGTCGACCTGGGCGCCGTCACGCGCGGGGAGGCCGGTTCGCTGGTCCTGACGCCGACCGGCGACTCCGCGCCGGTGGTGGCCGCACTGCGGGTCACCCGGGGCAAGGGCGACAAGCAGGAGACGGCGTTCATCCCGGCCACCCGCCCGGTCGGCACCCGCGCGACGGCCGCCGACAACAGCGCCAAGGGCACCACGCTGTCCCTGGTGGCGCCCAGCGGCACCGCGCAGGTCAAGGTGACCGCGTCGGCGGGCAGCGACGGCGGCACGGCGGCCTCGAAGACGTACACGATCAAGGGCGGCACCACCCAGGACGTGGAGCTTCCCGAGCCGAGCGGCCTCAAGGGCACGTACGCGCTGACGGTGGAGCCGGTCTCGGGCGGCCCGGTCTACGCCGCCCGGACCCTGGCGGCCACCGAGGACGGCATCCCCGGCTTCACGGTGCAGACGCTGCCGGACGACCGGGGGATGGTCGCCGTGCCGGAGGCGGACGAGGACCTGTCGGTGCTGCAGAAGTAGCCCGTAGGGGCGCTTCTCAGTCCTCGCCGTAGCGCGGGTCGACCGTCTCCGGCGTCAGCCCGAGGAGCTCGGCGACCTGCTCGACGACGACCTCGTGCACCAGGGCCGCGCGCTCGTCGCGGCCCTTGGTGCGGATCTCCACCGGGCGGCGGTAGATCACCACGCGCGCGGGGCGTCCCTCGCGCGCGGCGATCGTGCCGCCCAGGGGGACCGCGTCGTCGCTGAAACCCCGGCCGTCGAGGTGCGGCACCTCCAGGACGAGGAAGTCGATGTCGGCGAGCTGCGGCCAGCGCCGCTCCAGCCGCTCCACGGAGTCCTGCACCAGATCCGCGAACGCCTCGGCACGGCTCGCCGCGAGCGGGACCTGGGGCGGCGCGATCGGGCCGCGCATGCCCCGGCCGTGGCGATCACGTCTGCGGGGCCCGGGGCCGGCGGCACGGGGCGGTACGGGGTTGTCCATCACTGGTGAAGCGTAGTCCCCGGCGAGGCCTGGTGCCGGGGGCCCACGCGGGCCCCGGGGGCTCTTCGGCCACCTCTCACGGCATGTCGCCGGATGACCATTCCAGCCAAGGTTGGGCTCGATTCCGTATCTCTCCGAGACCGGTGATCTCACGCCAATTGACCTTGTTTGTACGGAGTGATGACGGGGCCCCTGTCGTTCGATATCTCGGTGAACAGTGTCCGTGCAGGTCAGCAAGGTGTGCCCAAAGGGGCGTGTGGGGCGTTTCACACCACGACACGGTGGAGTGACCTGATGGAGAGTCGTCGCGGCCCGCTCAAGAGTGCGGTACCGTCCAACGTCGTGAGCCCTGTACGTCGCTGTTCGCGCACCGCTTGCGGCCGCCCCGCCGTCGCGACGCTGACGTACGTCTACGCCGACTCGACCGCGGTCCTCGGCCCGCTCGCCACCTACGCCGAACCCCACTGCTACGACCTGTGCGCCGAGCACTCCGAGCGCCTCACCGCCCCGCGCGGCTGGGAGGTCGTCCGGCTGCTCGACGGTTCGGCCCCCGCCCGCCCCAGCGGCGACGACCTGGAAGCGCTGGCCAACGCGGTCCGCGAGGCGGCCCGTCCGCAGGAGCGCGCCGCCCAGGCCGGCGGCGGGGGACGCGGGGCGGACCCGATGGAGGTCGCGCGGCGCGGGCATCTGCGCGTGCTGCGCTCGCCCGACAACTGACCTTCCGGTCGGCAACCACCCCTTCTTCGTATGCATTTGACGCGCGTCCCGCGTCGGGCAGAGCTCCTCGCGCCGACCTGGATGCCGCCCTGACCTGAGGTTACGTTCTTGGGTCCACTCGGCGGACGGACGGCGGGCTGTCGGCGGCTACGGGTAGTTTGAGGCGACCGACAGGACTTTTGGAGGGGTTAGGCAGTGGCTTCTGATCTGTCACAGCTCGTGAAGGCTTACGACGTGCGCGGGGTCGTTCCGGACCAGTGGGACGAGACGCTCGCCGAGCTCTTCGGAGCGGCCTTCGTGCAGGTGGTCGACGCGAGCGCGATCGTGATCGGCCACGACATGCGGCCCTCGTCCCCGGGCCTGTCGCGGGCCTTCGCGCGCGGGGCCGCCGCCCAGGGCGTCGACGTGACCGAGATCGGCCTGTGCTCCACCGACCAGCTCTACTACGCCTCCGGCGCACTGAACCTGCCGGGCGCGATGTTCACGGCCTCGCACAACCCCGCGCAGTACAACGGGATCAAGCTGTGCCGCGCGGGCGCCGCCCCGGTCGGCCAGGACACCGGACTCACCGAGATCCGCGAACTGGTCGAGCGCTGGACAGACACGGGCGCCCCGGCCCCGGCGGGGACGCAGGGCACGATCACGCAGCGCGAGACCCTGGACGACTACGCGGCGCATCTGCGGGGCCTGGTCGACCTGACCTCGATCCGCCCCCTGAAGGTCGTGGTCGACGCGGGCAACGGCATGGGCGGGCACACGGTTCCGACGGTCTTCGCGGGCCTTCCGCTCGACCTCGTCCCGATGTACTTCGAGCTGGACGGCACGTTCCCGAACCACGAGGCCAACCCCCTCGACCCGGCGAACCTCGTGGACCTGCAGAAGCGCGTCCAAGAAGAGTCCGCCGACCTCGGTATCGCCTTCGACGGCGACGCCGACCGCTGCTTCGTCGTCGACGAGCACGGCGACCCGGTCTCCCCGTCGGCCATCACCGCCCTGGTGGCCGCGCGCGAACTGGCCAGGAACGGCGGCGAGGGCGTGATCATCCACAACCTGATCACGTCCTGGTCGGTCCCGGAGGTCGTCAAGGAGAACGGCGGCACCCCGGTCCGCACGCGCGTGGGCCACTCCTTCATCAAGGCCGAGATGGCGAAGTCCGGCGCGATCTTCGGCGGCGAGCACTCCGCGCACTACTACTTCAAGGACTTCTGGAACGCCGACACCGGCATGCTGGCCGCCCTCCACGTCCTCGCCGCCCTCGGCGGCCAGGAGGGCCCGCTGTCCGGCCTCGTGGCCGCGTACGACCGCTACACGGGCTCCGGCGAGATCAACTCCACGGTCGCCGACCAGGCGGACCGCCTCGCCGCGATCCGCTCCGCGTACGAGGGCCAGGAGGGCGTCACGCTCGACAACCTGGACGGCCTCACGATCACGACCGCCGACTGGTGGTTCAACGTCCGCCCGTCCAACACCGAGCCCCTGCTGCGCCTGAACGCGGAGGCGAGGGACGAGGCGACGATGACGAAGGTGCGGGACGAGGTACTGGCGATCATCAGGGCGTGAGGTCGATGAGGTGCCGCTGCACTCATGCCTCGTCCTGGCTGCGGGCAGTCGTGCCGCTGGGGCGGCACGGGGCGCAACGGCACCCCGCGAGCGCGGGCGAGCGAAACCCCGCCACCCGCACACCGACGCCGGTCACCCGCGAACCCTGCTCAGCCCAACCCCGCGCACCCACCGACCCCGGTTGTCCACAACCCCGGCACCCACCCCCCACCGGCGGTACGCTGACCAGGCACATCCGCGCAAGCAGCCGTACCGCCCCCGAAGGGAACCCCTCATGCCGCTCGAAGCCGGCCTCCTGGAGATCCTCGCCTGCCCGGCCTGTCACGCCCCCCTCAAGGAGCAGGACGCCGAGCTGATCTGCACCGGTCAGGACTGCGGCCTGGCGTACCCGGTCCGCGACGGCATCCCCGTCCTCCTCGTCGACGAGGCCCGCCGCCCCGCGTGACCCCCACGCCCACGCCCGACGGGGCCACGCGCGCGTAATCGACGAATCCGGTGATCGGAGGAGCCTGCCGCCCATGCTCGACGAATCGCTGCTCGACACCCCTGAGGCACTCTCGGAGGCCGACCGCCGCGGCCTGCTGCGCGGCGCCGCCGAGGCAGGCGCCCGCGTCCGCACCGCGGCCCGCCACGCCGCCGAGGCCGGTGTCAACGACCTCAAGCCCGACGGCCGCCCCCGCGCGGTCCTCATCGCGGGCCCCGGCGCCGCCGCCATCTGCGTCGCCGACCTCCTCGGCACGCTCGCCGGCGCCGGCAGCCCCGTCATTCGCCTCGCCCCCACCGGCGTCGCCCCCGCCGCGGGCGCCCTGCGCTGGGAGCTCCCGGGCTGGACCGGCTCGGTCGACCTGCTCCTGATCGCCACCCCGGACGGCACCGAACCAGGCCTGTCCCTCCTCGCCGACCAGGCCTACCGCCGCGGCTGCACGGTCGTCGCGGTGGCCCCCGCCGGCACCCCGCTCACCGAGGCGGTCGAGGGCGCCCACGGCCTCTTCGTACCGCTCGCGACAGCCCCGTACGAGCAGGACGAACAGCAGCTCACCGCTTCCGCCCCGGGCGTCCTGTGGGCGCTGTTCACCCCGCTGCTCGCGATCCTCGACCGCACCGGTCTGCTCGCCGCCCCGCCGGACGCCCTGGAGAAGGTCGCCGACCGGCTCGACCACATCGCCGAACGCTGCGGGCCCGCCATCGCGACGTACAGCAACCCGGCGAAGACCCTCGCCGCCGAACTCGCCGACGCGCTCCCGGTGATCTGGACGGAGGGCGTCTCGGCCGGTCCGGCGGGCCGCCGTTTCGCCGCCGCGCTCGCCGAGCTCTCCGGCCGCCCCGCGCTGGTCGCCGAACTGCCCGAGGCGCTCGCCGCCCACAGCGCCCTGCTCGCCGGACCGCTGGCCGCCAGCGCCGACCCCGACGACTTCTTCCGCGACCGCGTGGAGGAGCCTCCCGCGCTCCACGCGCGCGTGGTGCTGCTCCGCGACCGCCCCCTCGGCGGCCTCACCGCCGCGCCCACCGCCCGGGACCTGGCGCTGAGCCACGACACCCCGATCAGCGAGCTGGAACCGGAGGAAGGCGCCGAACTGGAGACCCTCGCGGAACTGATCGCCATCACGGATTTCGCCGCGGTTTACCTGGCGCTCGCCTCGGGCGCCTGATCATGCCCAGGAAGACCTGACCGCCGTAGCGCAACGGACGGGCAGCGCCCTGACCGTCGTACAGAAAGAACCCGATGGACCGCCTCGACAACACCATCCGCCCCTACGCCTGGGGTTCCACCACCGCCATCCCCGAGCTCCTGGGCGTCGCACCGAGCGGCGAGCCGCAGGCGGAGATGTGGATGGGCGCCCACCCCGGCGCGCCCTCGCGCACCGCGCGCGGCACTCTCGTCGAGGTCATCGAGGCCGCCCCGGAACGGGAGTTGGGCGCGGCGGCCGTCGCGAAGTTCGGCCCGCGGCTGCCCTTCCTGCTCAAGATCCTCGCCGCGGGCGCCCCGCTCTCCCTCCAGGTGCACCCCAACCTCGCGCAGGCGAAGGAGGGTTACGACGACGAGGAGCGCCGCGGCATCCCCGTGGACGCCGGGCACCGCAACTACAAGGACGCCAACCACAAGCCCGAACTCATCTGCGCGCTCACCGAGTTCGACGGCCTGTGCGGCTTCCGCGACCCGAACCAGGCCGCCGCACTGCTGGCCGGCCTCGGCGTCGACTCCCTCAAGCCGTACGTCGACCTGCTGCACGCCCACCCCGAGGACGCCGCCCTGCGCGAGGTCCTCACGGCCGTCCTCAGCGCCGACCCCGAGGAGATGGCCCGTACGGTCACGGAGGCGGCCGCCGCCTGCGCGCGCCTCGGCGGTGAGTACGCGCCCTACGCGGACATCGCCCACCACTACCCGGGCGACCCGGGCGTCATCGCGGCCATGCTGCTGAACTTCGTCCGACTCCAGCCCGGCGAGGCCCTGTTCCTCGGCGCCGGCATCCCGCACGCCTACCTGAGCGGCCTCGGCGTCGAGATCATGGCCAACTCCGACAACGTCCTGCGCTGCGGCCTGACCCCCAAGCACGTCGACGTCCCCGAACTCCTGCGCATCGTCCGCTTCGAGGCCGCCGACCCCGGCGTGCTGCGCCCGGAGGCGTCCCCCGACGGCGAGGAGGTCTACGAGACCCCCATCGACGAGTTCCGGCTGTCGCGCTACGTCCTCCCCGAGGGCGGCGCCGCCCACGACCTGACCCGCGCGACCCCGCAGATCCTGCTCTGCACCGCCGGCGCGATCCGGGCGGGGGAGCACCAGCTGAGCCCCGGTCAGTCGGTGTTCGTCCCGGCGGGCGAGAAGGCCGAGGTGTCCGGTACGGGCACGGTCTTCCGGGCAACTGTGATCGTATGACCGGTCCTGTGGGCACCTGACGAGGTGACACCCGGCGAGGCTGCAACAATGGCCCACCGGCAAAGCACGGGCAAAGGCGGAAAGGGCCGCGCCCGGCACGGCGTACGAAGGGACAACGCGAACACATGAGCGCGTCAGGCGGCACCAAGGCGATCGTGGCGGCACTCGGCGCCAACCTCGCGATCGCGGCATCCAAGTTCGTGGCGTTCGCGTTCAGCGGTTCCTCGTCGATGCTCGCCGAGGGCGTCCACTCGCTCGCCGACTCCGGCAACCAGTTCCTGCTCCTGCTCGGCGGCAAGAAGGCCCAGCGCGAGGCCACCCCGCAACACCCGTTCGGCTACGGCCGCGAGCGCTACATCTACGCCTTCCTCGTCTCCATCGTCCTGTTCTCGGTCGGCGGCATGTTCGCCATCTACGAGGGCTACGAGAAGATCAAGCACCCGCACGAGGTCGAGCACTGGTACTGGCCGGTCGGCGTCCTCGTCTTCGCGATCATCGCCGAGGGCTTCTCCTTCCGGACCGCCATCAAGGAGTCCAACGAGCTGCGGGGCTCCCAGACCTGGACCCAGTTCGTCCGCCGCGCCAAGGCGCCCGAGCTGCCCGTCGTCCTCCTGGAGGACTTCGGCGCGCTCATCGGTCTGGTCCTCGCTCTCGGCGGCGTCGGACTGGCCCTGATCACCGGCGACGGCGTCTGGGACGGCATCGGCACCCTCTGCATCGGCATCCTGCTCATCCTGATCGCGCTCGTCCTGGCCGCCGAGACCAAGTCCCTGCTGCTCGGCGAGGCCGCGGGCACCGACGAGGTCAAGAAGATCGAGACGGCGATCGTCGACGGCGACACCGTCACCGGCATCATCCACATGCGCACGCTCCACCTCGGTCCCGAGGAGCTCCTGGTGGCCGCCAAGATCGCCGTCCAGCACGACGACACGGCCGCCGAGGTGGCCAACGCCATCAACGCTGCCGAGGCCCGTATCCGCGAGGCCGTCCCGATCGCCCGGGTCATCTACCTGGAGCCGGACATCTACAGCGAGGCCGAGGCCGCCAAGGGCCCCGACCGCGAGGCCACGCCCGGGGGACCGGCCCAGCAGCCCACCGCCGGACACTGACACCGAGCCACACCGCCGGACACTGACGACCGAGGGCCCGCCGGATTCCGGCGGGCCCTCGACTCCTTCCTGCACCTATACCTGCACGGCCCACGGCGGCGGAGGCGGCACCGCGGCCCGCGCTCTCCGCCGAACCACCACCGCCGCGATCCCCAACCCGACACCCACCAGCACCATCACCGCACCAGCCATGACCGCCGTGCCCAGCAGCGCGGGCATGGTGTGGTCGCCGAGGACCCGTCCCCGGACCGCGGATGCGGGAAGCGTCCCGCCGTGGTCGTCCAGGAACGCCCGGGAGTCCCGGGCGTTCGCACGATGATCCCCCAGCAGGAACAGCCGCCCCTCGGGCACCTGTACGTCGTAGGACGGGGGATATCCGCCGTGCACGTCCCCGCCCTTCACATACGGCTCCTCCAGCGGCTCCCCGTTCACGGTGACGCGCGCCTCCGCACCGTCCCCCGTGCAGCACTTCACCCGGTCGCCGCCCACACCGACGACCCGCTCCATCACCAGACCGTCAAAGCCGTACCGGTTCGGCGCCGAGAACAGCACGACGTCCCCGCGCCGCAACTCGCTCGCGTCGACCCGCTCGTAGACCACCCGCTCACCCGGCTCGTACGTAGGCGTCATGCTCTCGCTCGACACGACGGCGCCGCCGAAGGCGTGCCGCGCATAGCCGAAGCCCCCCAGCGCCAACAGCAAGCCCACCAGCCCCACTACGACGGCTGCGATCCCCAGTCCCCGCCCCTTGCCGGACATTGCGTTCCTCTCCGTGCGGTCCCTCCGCGGGCGCAGAGCGTAACGGGTGACTGTGAACCGGCTGTGGTGCTGGGGTGACCAGGAAGGAGTGGGGGCCCGGGCGACGCCCCGACGATTCCGTGCCGCCTGACGAACAGAGGGCCCCCGGGAGCGACCGCTACCCGACCTCGCGCAACACCCCGAGCACCGCTGCCTCGTCCGCGGCAGCCGAGAGCCGCTCCCGGAACCCGGTGTCCATCAGCTTCCGGGACAGCAGCGCCAGAATCCGCAGATGTTCGTCCCCGGCGGCCGCCTCCGGCACCGCGATCATGAACACCAGCTTCGCCCGCGTACCGTCCAGGGAACCCCACTCGATCCCCTCCGCGGACCGCGCGAACCCGACGACGGGCGCGGTCACCGCATCCGTCTTGGCATGCGGGATCGCGATCTCCTCACCGAGCCCGGTCGTGCCCTGCTCCTCCCGCCGCAACGCGCTCGCCACGAGTTCGTCCACATCCGCGACATGGCCGCTCCGCGCCAGCAGCCCCGCCATCTCCCGGATGGCGGCCTCCTTGTCGCCCGCACCGAGCCCGACGCTCACGGTCTCCTCGGTGAGATACCCGGAGAGCACCTCGGCGTCGACCGATGCGGCGGGCTCGACTGACTCCTCAGGCTGGGCCGAATCAGCAGGCTGGGCCGAAGCAGCGGGCTCGACGGCGGCAGCAGGCTCGGCCGGCGTGGCAGACGAGGCGGCCGGTGCCGGTGCCGGTGCTGTGGCCGTGCTCCTCTGCGCCACGATGCCGACGGCACCCGGAGCCGCTCCCGCGCCCGCTCCCACCAACACCGGTTCGCGCCCGGCCGGCGCTGTCCCGACGCCCGATTCCCCGCCCTGCCTCCGCTCACTCAGGTCGACGAGGGCCACCGTGCTCAGCGCGGTGACCACCGTGCCGATCACCACGGCCACGAAGAACATCGGCACCCCGCTCACCGCGCCCAGCACCGCCACGATCGGCCCGCCGTGCGGCACCGCGTCCTCGACCCCGGCGACCCCGGCGATCGCACCGGCCACCGCGCCGCCGAGCATGTTGGCCGGGATGACCTGCGCGGGCCGCGCCGCCGCGAACGGGATCGCGCCCTCGGAGATGCCGAAGCAGCCCATGAAGAGCGAGGCGAGCCCGGTCTCCCGCTCCTGCTCGGTGTAGAGCCCCTTGCGGATCAGCGTCGCGAGACCCTGACCCAGCGGCATCACCGGGATCGCGGCGGCACACATGCCCATGACCGTCTGGTTGCCGGTCGCGATGAGGCCCGCGCCGAAGAGGAACGCCGTCTTGTTGACCGGCCCGCCCATGTCGAACGCGATCATCAGCCCGAGGATCGCGCCGAGCAGGATCGCGCTGGTTCCGGTCATGCCGCTGAGCCAGTCGGTCAGGTGCTCGAACACCCAGGAGATCGGTTTCCCGAGGACGTAGATGAAGAACAGCCCGAGCGCCGTGGTCGCCAGGATCGGGATCACGATGATCGGCATGATCGGCTGCGCGAACTTCGGGACCTTGACCTTCTTGATCCACAGCACCAGATACCCGGCGAGGAAGCCGGTCACGATGGCCCCGATGAAGCCCGCGCCCGCCTTCGAGTCGTACAACTCACCGGTGTTGGCTATCCAGCCGCCGATCATGCCGGGGACGAGGGCGGGGCGGTCGCCGATGGCGTACGCGATGTATCCGGACAGGATCGGCACCATCAGCGTGAAACCGATGACGCCGATGTTGTTCACGTCCATCCAGAAGGAGTCCTTCGGGATGACCAGACCGCCGGACGGGTCCGTGTGCCCGCCGAGCGAGAGCGAGATCGCGATCAGCAGCCCGCCGACCACCACGAACGGGATCATGTAACTGACCCCGTTCATCAGCGCCTTGTACCCGACGCTGCGTTCCTTGCCGCCGGACGACGACGCCACCGCCGCCGCTCCGCCGGGCTGGTGCACCGGCGCCGACCGCACTCGCTCGATCAGTTGCCCGGGATGGTGGATGCCCTCCGCCACCCCGACCTTGAGGACCCGCTTGCCGACGAAACGGCTCAGGTCCACGTCCTTGTCCGCGGCGACGATGATGCCGTCCGCGGTGCTGACATCGTTGTCATCGAGGACGTTTTCGGCCCCGATCGATCCCTGCGTCTCCACCTTCATGTCGATGCCGCGGCTCTCGGCGGCCTGCTGCAGCTTCTCCGCCGCCATGTACGTGTGTGCGATGCCGGTCGGACACGCGGTCACCGCGAGCAGCCTCACCCTCTGCTGCTCGCCACTGCCGCTGCCCGTGGGGGGAGGGCCGGCCGGACTGGTCACGTCGATCTCCTAACGCCTTTGTCACACGGAACGCCGTCCCGGACGCCCGTCGGATCGATCAGCTGGTCCCGATCTCTTCGCATCCTTCACCACGCACCGGAGGGCCCGAAGAAGCAAAAGTCCCTGTTCGCCCCTGTCTGACGGCCCTTGCTCCGGCGATCGTGGGTGTCCTGTTATCGCTGTCCCGTCCACCGCATCCCATGCCTGCGCATTCCTTGAACGACGTCATGGGTTCGGAGGCGGACTGGGGGCGGCCGGTCGTACCGGTGTAGCTTGGGACGGAGCCAGACGTCGCTGCTGATGGCGGTCGGGCGGTCCCACCGCGGACCGGCCGAGGGAGAGAGGGCCTCCGACGGACTGTGCTGCGCGCACGCGGGCACGCCTGTGCCCTCTTTCAGGCACCCCTGTGTCCGCCGCCGCGCAGACCAGCCCTACCCACCTCGCCCCAACCCCGAGGAGCAGCTCGCAATGACGACTGTCGACAACCGACAGGACTTCAAGGTCGCCGACCTCTCCCTGGCCGAGTTCGGCCGCAAGGAGATCACCCTCGCCGAGCACGAGATGCCCGGCCTGATGGCGATCCGCAAGGAGTTCGCCGCCAGCCAGCCGCTGGCCGGCGCCCGCATCATGGGCTCGCTGCACATGACCGTGCAGACCGCCGTCCTGATCGAGACCCTGGTCGCCCTGGGCGCCGAGGTCCGCTGGGTGTCCTGCAACATCTTCTCCACCCAGGACCACGCGGCCGCCGCCATCGCCGTCGGCCCGAACGGCACCCCCGACAACCCGCAGGGTGTCCCGGTCTTCGCCTGGAAGGGCGAGACCCTGGAGGAGTACTGGTGGTGCACCGAGCAGGCGCTGACCTGGCCGAACAGCCCCACCGGCGGCCCGAACATGATCCTCGACGACGGTGGTGACGCCACCCTCCTCGTCCACAAGGGCGTCGAGTACGAGAAGGCCGGCAAGGTCCCCTCGGTCGACACCGCCGAGAACGACGAGCACCGCGTCATCCTCGAACTCCTCAACCGCACCATCACCGAGGGCTCCCAGAAGTGGACCCAGCTCGCCTCGGAGATCCGTGGTGTGACCGAGGAGACCACGACCGGTGTGCATCGCCTGTACGAGATGCAGCGTGACGGTCAGCTGCTGTTCCCGGCGATCAATGTGAACGACGCGGTGACGAAGTCGAAGTTCGACAACAAGTACGGCTGCCGTCACTCGCTGATCGATGGCATCAACCGGGCCACGGATGTCCTGATCGGCGGTAAGACCGCGGTCGTGTGCGGTTACGGCGATGTCGGCAAGGGCTGTGCGGAGTCGCTGCGCGGCCAGGGTGCCCGGGTGATCGTCACGGAGATCGACCCGATCTGTGCGTTGCAGGCGGCGATGGACGGCTACCAGGTGACCACGCTGGACGAGGTCATCGACAAGGCCGACATCTTCATCACGACGACGGGCAACAAGGACATCATCATGGCCTCGGACATGGCCAAGATGAAGCACCAGGCGATCGTCGGCAACATCGGT
>NZ_KQ948429.1:617181-620407 GCF_001514065.1 Streptomyces antibioticus
TCGCCCGTCTCCACCTGGACGCGCTCGGTGTGAAGCTGACGACGCTGCGCCCGGAGCAGGCCTCCTACATCGGCGTCGAGGTCGACGGCCCGTACAAGCCCGACCACTACCGCTACTGAGCCACCCTCACCTCAGCGGCAGAACCTCCGAGGCAGGCCCCCGCACCCCCGTGCCGGGGGCCTGCCCCTTTGGCCGCCGTGGCCGGACAGCCCGCGCCGCCACGCCCGGACCAGCCCGTCACACCCCAGGACCCCCATGCCCCGCGGCCGTTATTCGCTCCACGATCCGCACGATCACACCCCCCTCGCAGAAGAGCACTTCCACTGCGCCCCCGGCCCGTCCGGCTGGCGCTACGTCTCCCAACTGACGACCCCCGCGGGCGATCACGCGGGCTCCGTCGACCTCACCCTCGACGAACTGGGCCGCCCCATCCGGCTGGAACTCCACGCCGCCGCCTGGCAGGTACGCGGCGCCGCCCTCGACGGCGTCACCTGGGTCCGCACCGACCCCACGGGGACGCACGCCACGGAAGGCAACGTCCGCGCCCACGCCTTCACCGGCACGTCCCCCGCGTTCCTCGTCGCCACCGCCCGCCTCCTGCGCCTCACCCCTTCCTCCTCAGCCACTCGCGTACGGCTCGTCGCCTTCACGGATCCGGTCCTCGCCCCGCGCACCGTGGACCAGTCCTGGACGCTGAGGAAAAGCGAAGCACACGCCACTGACAACGGCCCCCTGACCGTGGACGAATACCAGGTCACAGCCCTGGACACCGGCGAACAGCACGCCGTGCACATCGCTGGCGACGTCGTCCTGTCGGCCCCCGGCATCGAACTCGAAGACCTGGAATCGCCGCCGTCAGTGTTCCCCTGAGACCCAGCTCGGCCGAGGCGACGTGAAAGAGGTCAGGCGGGGGGAGCGAACCCGGTACGAGGAGCTTCGGGCGACGGCACTTCGCGGGGCTCGGACTCATGTACGACGGCAGCGTGGGGGGCCGGGACCGCAGGAGGCGAAGGTACCGGAGCAGGCGCAGATGCCTGGGTAGGCGAAGGCCCGTACGCCCCAGGCGCACCGACCGCGGGAGCGACCATCCCGCCCGCCACTACCGGACCGTTCGCGAAGGCCCGTCGAGCCTCGCGGACCTGCCGCTCCTGCACCACGGCCGCCAGATACGCCGCCGGCGGAACCCCGTACGGCGCCGGAGTGCCCGTGCGCGCGACGAGATCGGCGGCCAGCCGCTCGGCCATGGCCGAGCCCACCTGCGGATCGAGCTGCTGCATCCGCGCCAGGTACTGACGAATGGCAAGCCACAGCCCGTCGGGAACCGCCGACAGATCAAGCCCGGAGAACCGACCGGCCAGCCAGGGCGGCGGGGGAGGCAGAAAACCCGAGGGCGAGACCGGAACCCGTTCCCGTACGACGAGAGTCCCCGCGAACACGTCCCCGAGCCGCCGCCCCCGCGCAGAGACGAGGGAGGCGACACAGGCGACGACCCCGAACGTCAGCAGGATCTCGATCACCCCGATCCCACCCCGCACGAGGGCATGCCGGAACCTGATCGGCCCGCCGTCGTCCCGCACCACCCGCAGCCCGCACGCCATCTTCCCGAGCGAACGACCGTGGCTGAGCGTCTCGACCGCGATGGGTCCGCCCACCATCACGAGCACGAAGGCGGCAAGAGACACCGCGAACTGCGCAGCCTCGTCCAGCGAGGCCGTCGAAGTCACCAGAGCGACGGTCACGACGATGTAGGCGACAGTGGCCACCACCAGATCGAGCAGCACGGCCAGCGCCCTGCTCGGCAGCCGCGCGGGACGCAGTTCCAGCGCCACCGCCTCGCCCGTCACCAGCTCACTCACGCCCGCCGTCCTTCCCTGGCCCGCCCCGAGAACGGTCAGTCTGCCAAGCTGAGGGCGCATCGCGCGCCAGTACGACAAGCTGACACCACGACGAGCCGCCGACGACCAGCCGAGGAGCAGCCGAACCGATGGACCTCGACGTCTTCGTCTCCGCCCACAGGGCCGAGTGGGACCGCCTGGACGCCCTGCTCCGCCGTCAGCGCAGACTCACCGGCGCCGAGGCCGACGAACTCGTCACTCTCTACCAACGTACGGCGACCCATCTCTCGCTGATCCAGTCCAGCGCCCCCGATCCCCAGCTCACGGGGCGACTCAGCCAACTCGTGGCACGCGCGCGTGGCGCGGTGACAGGAGCCCGCCGCGCCTCCTGGCGCGACGTGACCCGCTTCCTGACATACGGCTTCCCGGCGGCGGTCTACCGGGCGCGCCACTGGTGGGTCCCCACCGCACTCCTCTCCACGGCGGTGTCGATCCTCCTGGGCTGGTGGATAGGCACGCATCCCGACGTGCAGTCCTCCATCGCGGCCCCCAGCGAGCTCCGCGAGCTCACCCGCCCCGGCGGCCAGTACGAGACGTACTACTCAAGCCATCCCGCGGCCTCCTTCGCCGCCCAGGTCTGGACGAACAATGCCTGGGCCGCCGCCCAGTGCCTGATCCTGGGCGTCTTCCTGGGGCTCCCGGTCCTCTGGATCCTCTTCCAGAACATGCTCAACCTAGGAGTCGGCTTCGGGCTGATGTCCTCCGCCGGCCGCCTCGACGCCTTTCTGGGCCTTGTCCTGCCCCATGGCCTTCTCGAACTGACCGCGGTCTTCGTCGCCGCGGGCACGGGCCTGCGCCTCGGCTGGACGGTCATCGACCCCGGCCTCCGCACCAGGCGAGCCGCCCTCGCGGAGGAAGGACGCGCCGCGATCGGAATGGCGATCGGCCTCGCCCTGATCCTCTTCGTCTCCGGCGCGATCGAAGGCTTCGTCACCCCCTCCGGCCTGCCCACATGGGCCCGCATCACCATCGGGGTCGCCGCCGAGGTCGCCTTTCTCGCCTACGTCTACGTACTGGGCGGCCGTGCGGCCCGCAGCGGCGAAACGGGCGATGTCGAGGCCGCGGAACGCAGCGCCGCCGTGCCCATGGCCGCCTGATGTGCGAGTGGGGCTGCTGAGCTGCTAGTCTCCTCTTCGCCCCACAGGAGCCGTTGACACGGAGCTTGCGGGGAGGTAGATTCGAACAGTTGCCTGGAACTGGATATAGTCCGGTCGGCGACAGTGAGTGTCTGTCTGCTTTTCGAAACGTCGTTTTCGAAGAGGCCCCTCCCGATAATTTCGGAAACGAACAGCCGGTCAGACCGGCTCGAAACTTCTGATAAAGTCGGAACC
>NZ_KQ948430.1:0-181790 GCF_001514065.1 Streptomyces antibioticus
AAGAGACTCTCTCGGGCTTTCCTCCGGGTGCTTCCCTTCGGTGTTCCAAACTCTATCAGTGTTTTTCCGGCCCTCTGACCACCCTCCCGCAGGCATGCAGAAGGAGATCCAGAGATAGGATCTGACAAGTTTGGTTGCTGCCAGGCAAGGACGCTTGGTGACGTCGCTCAACCCCGGGCAGGAGTACGACTGTACACGGGGCTTCGGAGCACACGCAAATCGATTTGGGCTATGGTCTAGACCACCTGTCGGCGACCGTGCAGCGGGGGCGGGCTCTCACGCGGAACCCGTACTTCATATGACATACCCTGCTGAACAGTGCGCCGTCCGGTACAGGCAGTGACGGCCCATTCACATCTCCACCCCTGGGAGGCTTCCCATGACCACCGTGACGTCCCCTCTTGCAGGACGCGCCATCGGACTGGCTTCCGTGCCCGATCCGGTCTTCTCCGGGGCCATGGTCGGCCCGGGTACGGCGATCGATCCCGTGCGTGAGCCTTCCGAGGCTGTCGCGCCCGTCGACGGAGTCATCGTCTCGCTTCACCCGCACGCCTTCGTCGTCGTCGACGACCAGGGCCACGGCGTGCTCACTCACCTCGGTATCGACACCGTGCAGCTCAACGGCGAGGGTTTCGAGCTGCTCGTGAACAAGGGCGACACCGTGACGCGCGGCCAGAGCGTCGTGCGGTGGAACCCGGCTGCCGTGGAGGCGGCCGGAAAGTCGCCGGTCTGCCCGGTCGTGGCGCTCGAGGCCACGGCCGAGGCCCTCTCCGATCTGCGTAACAGCGGCGAGGTGAAGGCCGGCGACAGCCTCTTCGCCTGGGCATAACGTCGATCCCGTCGTATGACGGCATGTAGTGGCAACCACCGCGGCGGCGGGACCCGCCGCACTATCGGAGACGGGTGAGATGGAAGCAACGCTGCGAGGCGTCGGCGTGAGCCACGGTGTGGCCATCGGCGAGGTTCGGCACATGGGAACGGCGGTTCTCGAACCGCCTGCCAAGCAGATTCCGGCGGAGGACGCGGAGCGCGAACAGGGGCGCGCCCGCAAGGCCGTGGAAGCTGTGGCCGCCGACCTGATGGCGCGCGGCAATCTGGCGGGTGGTGAGGCCCAGGCCGTGCTCGAGGCCCAGGCCATGATGGCCCAGGACCCGGAGCTGATGGCGGACGTCGACCGGCGTATCGCCGTCGGCAGCACGGCCGAGCGTGCCGTGTACGACGCGTTCGCGGCGTACCGTGAGCTGCTGGCAGGTGCCGGTGAGTACCTCGCCGGTCGGGTCGCCGACCTCGATGACGTGCGGAATCGTATCGTCGCTCGTCTGCTCGGGGTTCCCATGCCGGGTGTCCCGGACAGTGACGAGCCCTATGTCCTGGTGGCGCGTGATCTGGCGCCCGCCGACACGGCTCTGTTGGACCCGACGCTGGTTCTCGGTTTTGTGACCGAGGAAGGCGGGCCCACGAGCCACAGCGCGATTCTGGCGCGGGCGCTCGGTGTCCCGGCTGTCGTTGCTCTGCCGGGCGCCGGTGAGCTGGCCGAAGGCACGGTGATCGCCGTCGACGGCAGCACCGGCGACATCTTCGTCGAGCCGAGCGAGGAGAAGAAGTCGGAGCTGGAGGCGGCCGCTGCCGAGCGCAAGGCGGCGCTCTCGGCGTCGACCGGGCCGGGTGCCACGGCCGACGGTCACAAGGTGCCGCTGCTGGCCAACGTCGGTGGTCCGGCGGACGTGCCGGCCGCGGTGGAGGCCGGTGCCGAGGGTGTGGGTCTGTTCCGTACGGAGTTCCTCTTCCTGGACGACAGCAAGAACGCCCCGTCGGAGGAGAAGCAGGTCGAGGCCTACCGGCAGGTTCTCGAGGCCTTCCCCGAGGGTCGTGTGGTCGTCCGTGTGCTGGATGCCGGCGCGGACAAGCCGCTGGACTTCCTGACGCCTGGCGACGAGCCGAACCCGGCGCTGGGTGTGCGTGGTCTGCGCACGTTGCTCGACCACCCCGAGGTGCTGCGCACGCAGCTGACGGCCTTGGCGAAGGCCGCTGACGGGCTGCCGGTCTATCTCGAGGTCATGGCCCCGATGGTGGCGGACCGTACGGATGCCAAGGCGTTCGCCGACGCGTGTCGTGCGGCGGGGTTGCAGGCGAAGTTCGGCGCGATGGTGGAGATCCCGTCCGCCGCGCTGCGGGCGCGGTCGATTCTGCAGGAGGTCGAGTTCCTGTCGCTGGGGACGAACGACCTCGCGCAGTACACCTTCGCCGCGGACCGTCAGGTGGGTGCGGTGTCGCGGCTGCAGGATCCGTGGCAGCCCGCTCTGCTCGACCTGGTCGCGCTGTCCGCGGAGGCGGCGAAGGCCGAGGGCAAGAGCTGTGGTGTCTGCGGTGAGGCCGCGTCCGACCCGCTGCTCGCCTGTGTGCTGACCGGTCTGGGGGTCACCTCGCTCTCCATGGGGGCGGCGTCGATTCCTTGTGTACGGGCGACTCTGGCGAAGTACACGCTGGCGCAGTGCGAGCGTGCCGCTGCTGCCGCGCGTGCTGCGGACAGTGCCGACGAGGCGCGCAATGCCGCTCAGGCGGTGCTGTCCGGCGAGTAGTCGGCTCGCTGTCGGTCTTGTTGATGGAGGGGCGCTCCACCTTTCGGTGGGGCGCCCCTCTTCTTCTGCTCAGTGGCGGTGTCCTGGCGTCGGGCCTGCCGGTCCGAGGTCCGGCGGTACGCAGTAGTCGACGTCGGATTCCGGTGAGATGAGGTCGCCGGATTCGACGTCGGTGCAGTAGGCGTCGAACACCTCGCCCGCGGTCAGGGGCTCGAGGCCTTCGCCGCGCAGCCGCCAGCCGTAGATGCGGTCGGTGGCACCGGGTGCGCTGGTGCGCATGACGAGTCCGCCGGGGCTCTGGGTGGCGAGGCCGAGGGCGAGGACCGTGGTGAATTCGAGGGCTTCGGCCTCGTCCAGCTGGACGTCTCCGTCGGCGCCCGAGTCCGCGTGGAGGACCGCGATGAGTGTTTCGGGTGCTCCCGAGACGCTGCAGACGAGGTGTCGGTTGCCTGGAGGTGCGGTGTCGAGGATGCGGGCGAGGAGGCCGGAGGCCCTGGTGAAGGCGGCTCGGCCGATGTCCTCGCCGCAGGAGGCGCAGGCACCGAGGCGGGCCAGGAGTGTGGATGCGTACTCCCAGGTGGCCTGGCGGACGGCTTCGTCGATCAGGGCCGGCACGAGGTCGGCCAAGGGGCGGCCGTCGTACGGGATGGTCGGGCCCGTGGCGGCGAGTTCGGCGGTGAAGCGCGTGCGGCTGGACGGGATGTCCGGGTCGAGGCCGGTGTCCGCGCAGAAGTGGGCGTACTCATCCGGGTCGAACAGGGCGACCGTGGTGTGGCTGCCCTGGGAGGCGCGGGTGCGTAGGAGCGCTTCGACCTGTTGGAGATAGCGGGTGTGGTCGTCGAAGGTGAAGCTGCGGTAGCGGCGCATGGCCCGGAAGTCGTGCTCGTCGGTGAGCACGCCGATGGTGCCGGCGATTTCGCGGCGCAGGACGCGTCGCATGGTCTGGTGGTCGGTGTGTGCCACTTTTCCCCCTGTGCACAGACGATCAATGCTCACTCACAGTAATCGGCGGCACTGACATCGGGGTCGGCTGGGGATGCCGCCGCCGGCGCGGGGCGTCGGCGGCGGCTTCGGTTCAGGCGCGTTTGCGGGCCAGGTCCTCGTAGAAGTGGAGCAGGTCGAGGTTGTCGATGGAGCCCGGGTTGACTGCCTTGTCCAAGGGGGTGCCCTGGAGCAGCCGCTTGACGGGGACCTCGATGCGCTTCCCGGTGAGGGTGTGCGGGATGCCGGGCACTTCGATGATCTCGTCGGGGATGTGGCGCGGTGAGAGCTGTTCGCGGATCGTCTGCTTGATGCGGCCGAGGAGGTCCTCGTCCAGCGTGGTCCCGGGGGTCAGGTGCACGAAGAGGGGCATCCAGTAGCCGCCGTCGGGCTGCTCGATGCCGATGACGAGGGATTCCTTGATCTCGGGGAGGCGCTCGACGGCTTCGTAGATGTCGGCCGAGCCCATGCGTACGCCCTGGCGGTTGAGCGTCGAGTCGGAGCGGCCGTGGATGACGACGGAGCCACGGGAGGTGATGGTGATCCAGTCGCCGTGGCGCCACACGCCGGGGTAGGTGTCGAAGTAGCTGTCGTGGTAGCGGCTGCCGTCGGGGTCGTTCCAGAAGTGGATCGGCATCGACGGCATGGGGTTGGTGACGACGAGCTCGCCCACCTCGTCGACGAGGGGCTTTCCGCTGGGGTCCCAGGACTGGAGGTCGGTGCCGAGGCCGGCTGCCTGGAGTTCGCCCATGTGGACGGGAAGGGTCGGGACGGCGCCGGCGAAGCAGGAGCAGACGTCGGTGCCGCCGCTGACGCTGGCGATCCAGAGGTCGTCGCGGACCTCGTCGTGCAGCCAGCGGAATCCGTCGGGTGGCAGGGGTGAGCCGGTGGTGGCCACGCACTGGACCTCGGAGAGGTCGAAGTCGCGGCCGGGGTGCACGCCTGCTTTGCGGCAGGCCATGACGTACGCGGCCGAGGTGCCGTAGAGCGTGGCTCCGGTGCGTTCGGCGATCCGCCATTGGGCGCTGGTGTCGGGGTAGCCGGGGCTGCCGTCGTAGAGGACGATCGTGGTGCCGGTGAGCAGGCCGGAGACGAGGAAGTTCCACATCATCCAGCCGGTCGAGGTGTACCAGAAGAAACGGTCCTCGGGGCCGAGGTCGCAGTGCAGGCCGAGTTGTTTGAGGTGCTCGACGAGGATGCCGCCCTGGGACTGGACGATGGCCTTGGGAAGGCCGGTCGTGCCGGAGGAGTAGAGCACCCACAGCGGGTGGTCGAAAGGCACCTGTTCGAAGGTGGGTTCGACGTCGGCGCTCGTCAGGGCGGACCAGTCCAGGGCGCCTTCCGGGGCCTCGGTGCCGAGGAGCGGGATGTGGACGACGGCTCGCAGGGTGGGCAGTTCGCGGCGGAGTTCGGCGACGGTGTCGCGGCGGTCGTGCTCCTTGCCGCCGTAGCGGTAGCCGTCGACGGTGAACAGGACGACGGGTTCGACCTGCTGGAAGCGGTCGAGGACGCTGCGGGCGCCGAAGTCGGGGGCGCAGGAGGTCCAGACGCCGCCGACCGCGGCCGTGGCGAGGAGGGCGACGACCGCCTGCGGGATGTTGGGGAGGTAGCCGCTGACGCGGTCGCCGGGGCGTACGCCGAGCGTGCGGAGTTCGGCCGCGAGGGAGCCGACCTGGCGGCGCAGTTCGGACCAGCTGACGGGGCGTGGCTCGTGGGTCTCGTCGACATGCAGGAGGGCCGGTTCGTCCGCGCGGGTGGTGGCCGCGCGCAGGGCGTGTTCGGCGTAGTTCAGGGTCGCGCCGGGGAACCACTGGGCGCCGGGCATCGAGCGGTGGCCCAGTACGCGCGCGTAGGGGGTGGAGAACCGTACGTCGAACCATTCCGTGACGGCTTTCCAGAAGGTGTCGAGCTCGTCGACCGACCAGCGGTGCAGTGCGGGATAGCCGCCGTCGGAGGGGGCGCCGTGGTGTTCGGCGGCCCAGGCCTGGAAGCTGGTGACCTGTGCCCGTGCGATACGTTCCGGATCGGGCTGCCAGAGCGGCTGGGGGTTCACGGTCGACATGGGGCGGCTCCCGGACTGTGCGCGTCGTGTGCGTCGTCCGCGCACGGGCGGGGGTGTGCGCGTGACGCGGATGACACGGACGATGCCATGTGATCGACTTCTGCACCAGGGTGCGCCCCACATAGTCCGTGTCGTGAAGATGTGGTCCCGGCACGGGTGAACGGCAGTTGAACGACACGCGCGCGTGGGGCGGTCAGTGGCAGGGTGAACAGCATGAACGGTCGTGACCTGGTGCGTTCGATGAAGGCGGTCGGTTCGGTGGGGGCGGCCCAGAGGTTGCGTACCGTACGGGCTGCTTGGCGTACGCGGCGTGCCGATGCCGCCGGGCTGCCGGCGCGGGGGGCCGAGCGGGCGCGCGTGCCCGGCCCGGTGCAGGACGTGGAACCCGGGCCCGGAGGCGGGGTGATCCGGTTCAGCCGTTCCGAGCTGCGGATCACGGTGGCGGTCAACGGGGCGGTGTTCTGGGGCTGGGACGGTGCGGATCCCGAGCCGTCGTACGCCTTGGCGGGCCGGTCTCCGGAGCCGGATCCGCGGGCGGTGCTGGAGCCGGACAAGGACGGCGGGTGGCGGGTGGTGGCCGAGCGGGCCACGGTCGTCGTCTCGCGGCACGGTGCGGTCGAGGTGCAGACGCCCGGCGGGGTGACTCTGCGCCGGGATCTGCCGCCGCGCTGGTGGGAGCCGGTCGACGGGGGTGCGGGGCGCTGGATGCAGCGGTCGGAGGTCTCGGCGGACGCCCGCTTCTTCGGGCTGGGCGGGCGGGCCTCGGGGCCGCGGCTGCGGGACGGCACGTACCGGCTGTGGAACACCGACCCCGGGCATGCCTTCGGTCCGGGGGATGACCCGCTGTACCTGACGATGCCGGTGCAGCTGGTGGTGGCCGACGCGGCCACGCATCTGGTGTTCCACGACACCACGTGGGACGGCACGGTGACCTTGCGGGAGGGCGAGGAGGGGGCCGGTTCCGGGCACGACCGGCCTGGATCGAGCGAACTGCGGATGTCCGGCGGTCCGTTGCGCTGCTGGGTGATGGTCGGTACTCCCGCGCGCGTGCTGCTCGCCTGGGCCTCGCTCACGGGTGCGCCGGCGCTGCCGCCGGCTTGGGCGCTGGGCTATCAGCACGCGCGGTGGGGGTTCGGGAGCGAGCAGGAGGTGCGGCGGATCGTCGCGGGCTATCAGGAGCGCGATCTGCCGTTGGACGCCGTCCATCTGGACATAGACCACTTCCACGAGCACCAGGTGTTCACCGTCGACCACGACCGCTTCCCCAAGCTGCCCCGGCTCTCCGCGGATCTGCGGCGGGACGGGGTCCGGTTGGTGTCGATCGTCGACCCGGCGGTCCGGGCCGAGCCCGGTAATGCCGTGTTCGACGCCGGGACGGCCATGGACGCGTTCGTCCGGGACGGGGCGGGGCAGCTGGTGCGGGGCGAGGTGTGGCCCGGGGAGTCGGTCTTTCCCGACTTCACGCACGCGCGCGTGCGCAAGTGGTGGGGCGGACTGTACGAGGAGCGGCTCGGTCAGGGCTTCGCCGGCTTCTGGCACGACATGAACGAGCCCACGTCGTTCGCCGCCTTCGGGGAGTCGACGCTGCCGCGTTCGGCCCGGCATGCCCTGGAAGGACGGGGCGGCGATCATCGCGAGGCCCACAACGTCTATGCGCTGTGCATGGCTCGGGCCGCCTACGAGGGCCTGCGGGAGCTGGCTCCGCACGCGCGGCCGTTCGTGTTCTCGCGGTCCGGGTGGGCCGGCCTGCAACGCTACGGAGGCGCCTGGTCGGGTGACGTGGCCACGGGTTGGCCCGGGCTGCGGGCGTCGCTGTCGTTGGTCATGGGGCTGGGGCTGTGCGGGGTGCCGTACTCGGGGCCGGACGTGGGCGGCTTCGACGGGAGTCCGTCGCCCGAGCTGTATCTGCGGTGGTTGCAACTGGGCGCGTATCTGCCGCTGTTCCGCACGCATGCGAGTCTGCGGGCGGGGCGCCGGGAGCCGTGGGAGTTCGGGCCCGAGGTGTTGGAGCACGCGCGCGTGGCGCTCGCGGAGCGGCGGCGGCTGTTGCCGTACTTCATGACGCTGGCGCATCTGGCGCGGCGCACCGGGACGCCCTATGTGCGGCCGGTGTGGTGGGGCATACCGGAGGACCGGGCGCTGCGCGACTGTGAGGACGCCTTCTTGCTGGGTGACTGTCTGCTGGTGGCGCCGGTGCTCGACCCGGGCGCGGACCGGCGTGCCGTGCAGTTGCCGCGGGGGCGTTGGTACGACACGGCGACGGGGCGGGCGTACGACGGGCCGGGGCAGATTCTGGTGGACGCCCCTTTGTCGCGGATTCCGGTGCTCGCGCGCGCGGGTGCCGTCCTTCCCGTGCGCGGGGAGGACGGCGGGCTGGAGCTGGAGGTGTGGGCGCCGGCGCGCGGACGGACCGGTGGCGGGCTGGTCGTGCCGGATGCGGGTGACGGGTGGGAGGAGCCGGAGATCGAGCGGTACGTCACCCGCTGGCAGGGCCGGCGGGTGGTCGTCGAGCGAGAGGGTGAGGACGGCGTGAGCACGCCGCCTCACCCGGTGCGGGTACGAGGTGTCGAGGAGCGCTGAGGCTCAGACGTACCGGCCCTCGAACCAGGCCCGTACCGCGCGCGTGTGCAGCGGGAAAGCAAGCTCCTCGGGCCTGCGCAGGAGGTGCCAGCCCTCTGTCTCGTCCGTCGCGGCGGACGCGGGCAGGCTCTCCACCGGGCGCTCGGGCAGGGACCCGAACAGCAGGAGGTGCCCGTCGGGTGAGCTCATGGCGTCGATGAGGCGTACGTCGCGGCTCGCCGCGTCGATGCCGGTCTCCTCCTTGAGTTCGCGGACGACGGCCTGGCGCCAGTCCTCACGGTCGTCGATGTAGCCGCCGGGCAGGGCGATGCCCCCGCGCGCGGGGGCGATGGTGCGGGTGATGACGACGAGGCCGGTGCCTTTGGTGTCGTACACGGGCTGGAGGGCCACCGCGACCGGGAGCGGGTTGCGGTAGGCCACGGTGGCGCAGGCGGGGCAGGTGCGGGGCCAACCGGTGACGCCCTCTCCGAAGGGCGTTCCGCAGCTCGAACAGTGGGAGTCGGGCGCGGAGTTGGGGGTGGGGTGCTGAGTTTCGGACACGCGGCGGACTGTATCCGATCATCGGAGGGGCGTCTTCCGGGGGCGGCTCAGTGTTTGTCTGAAAGGGACTTCCAGGACACCGGGAAGTCGAAGTAGGTGTCCGGGTAGGGCTCGGGCTTGTAGGTGTAGTGCCACCATTCCTCGGCCAGGTTCACGAAGCCGAGGCCCTCCAGGGTGGACTTGAGCAGGAGCCGGTTGGCGCGCTGTGTGCCCTGGATGCGGGGGTCGAGGGTGTGGGCGAGGGTGTCGAAGCAGTCGAATCCGGTGCCCATGTCGACGGAGTTGTCGGGGAAGCGCTGATCCTGGGGCGCGTAGCAGGGTACGAGGGTCTCACCGGGGTGGTAGGGCCGGGTCGGCAGTGCCGGGAGCTTCACGATCGTGAGGTCCATGGTCGAGCCGCGGCTGTGGCCGGACTTCGCCGCGATGTACCCGTCCTCGAAGAGGCGCGTCTTGTCGACGTTCGGGTAGAACTCGCTCTTCATGGCCTGGTCGTCGAGGTCCTCGGCCCAGCGGACGAAGTGGTCGACCGCGCGTTGCGGGCGGTAGCAGTCGTACACCTTGAGGCTGTAGCCCTGCTTCAGCAGCTTTCCTTGTGCCTTGTGGAGTGCTTCGGCGGCGGGGCGGGTGAGGATGCACAGGGGCTGCCGATAGCCGTCGATGCGCTCGCCGACGAAGTTGTGGGGGGTGAAGTAGCGCATCTCCTGGATGATCGTCGGGTCCACGGTTCTGAGCGCGACGAAGTCCTTGGGCGCCTTGGGTTCCGGCGTCGCCCGGGCGGTCGTGGAGACGGCGGTCACGGTGAGCAGGGCGGCGAGTGCGGTGCCCAGTCCGCGCAGTGCGCGCGAGAGTCGTGTCATGCCTCTGCCTCTGCCCATCTCAGGTCTCCCGTGACACACTTCTGACGTTCCGTCAGATTTGCTGCCGGGGAGGAATCTTGTCACGTGCACGCACTCCTGTGGTCGAGGGATGGTTCGGCGGCGAGGGGGACGCGTTCTCCCTGCTGGGCACCCGCTGCTCCGGCTGCGCCTCGGTCTTCTTCCCCCGCGAGGACGTCCATTGCCGCAATCCGCGGTGCGCGGGCGGCGAACTGGCCGAGGTGCCGCTGTCGCGGCGGGGGCGCGTGTGGTCCTACACGGACGGCCGGTACCGGCCTCCGTCACCCTATGTGACCGATCCGGAACTTCCGTGGGAGCCGTACGCGTTGATCGCTGTGGAGCTGCCGGCGGAGCGGATCGTGGTTCTCGGGCAGGGGGTGCCGGGGCTGAGCGTCGGCGATCTGGCGGTGGGCATGGAGGTGGAGGTCGTGCCCGGCGTGCTCCATGAGGACGCGGGGACGGTGTGGACGACCTGGCAGTGGCGGCCGACGAAGGGGGTGAAGGCATGACCGGTGAGGTGGCGGTGCTCGGCGCGGGGATGCATCCCTGGGGCAAGTGGGGGCGCAGTTTCGTCGAGTACGGGGCCACGGCGGCCCGCGCGGCGCTCGCCGACGCCGGGCTGGGGTGGCGTGAGGTCGGCTCGATCGTCGGCGCGGACACGGTGCGTGGCGGTTATCCGGGGTACGTGGCCGGGGCGACGTTCGCGAAGGCGCTGGGCTGGCAGGGGGCCCGGGTCACGAGCGTGTACGCGGCGTGCGCGTCAGGGGCGCAGGCGGTCAACGCCGCGCGGGCCCAGATCCTTTCGGGGTTGGCGGACGTGGTGCTCGTGGTGGGGGCGGACGCGGCGCCCAAGGGGTTCTTCCGGCCCGCGGGCGGGGATCGGCCCGACGACCCCGACTGGCTGCGGTTCCGCGTGCTCGGGGCGACCAATCCGACGTACTTCGGGCTGTACGCGCGGCGGCGGATGGCTGTCCACGGGGACACGGTGGAGGACTTCGCACAGGTCAAGGTGAAGAACTCGGCGATGGGCACGCTGAATCCGTACGCGCGCTACCGCAAGCGGGTCACCGGTGAAGAGGTCGCCGCCTCCGCGGTGGTCGCCGATCCGCTGCGGCTGCTCGACATCTGCGCGACCTCCGACGGCGGGGCCGCGCTGGTGCTGTCCAGCATGGAGTTCGCGCGTCGCCATGGCGTGGCGGAGCCGGTGCGCATCCGCGCGGTGTCGACGGTGACGCCGCGGTACCCGAACACCGTGCTGGACCTGCCCGACATCGCGACGGACTCCGCGGTGGCGGTGGAGCCGGCCTCGCAGACGTTCCGGGAGTCGATCGCCGGGGCCGCCTACGAGGAGGCGGGCATCGGCCCTGAGGATCTCTCCCTTGCCGAGGTCTACGACCTGTCCACCGCCCTGGAGTTGCAGTGGTACGAGGACCTCGGGCTGTGCGGTGCGGGTGAGGGGGCCAAGCTGTTGCGGGAGGGCGCCACGAGCCTCGGCGGGCGCATACCCGTGAACCCGAGCGGAGGGCTGGCGTCCTTCGGGGAGGCGGTTCCGGCACAGGCGATCGCCCAAGTGTGCGAGCTCACCTGGCAGTTGCGGGGCGATGCAGGCGACCGGCAGGTGGCCGGGGCCCGGGTGGGGATCACGGCGAACCAGGGTCTGTTCGGGCACGGGTCGGCGGTGGTCGCGGTGCGGTGAAGCCGGCGGCCGGAGCCGGAGGGCAAGGGCTTTCCCGTACGCTGCGTGATCACCCGGGAATCCTGCGTGAACGTCTCATGAACTGGGCTCGGGCGTGCGCCCGCGGCGCCATCATGCTCCCGTGCCCTCCTGGACGGATACTCTCCGCTTCGCCTTCCAACCGGTGGTCAACCTGTCGACCGGCGCGGTCGCGGGGCTGGAGATACTCGCCCGCCCGGAGACCGGCGACGTCCTCGCCGAGGCCCGTCGTGATCCGGAACTCGACGGCAGGCTTGCGGTCTCGGCGGTCCGCGCGGCCGCGCGCAAGGAGACGTTGCTTCCGCTGCACGTCAACGTGTTCGCGGCGACCCTCGCCGACCTCGGTGGGCTCACTCCGCTGCACACCGCGGTGCGGGAGGCGGGCAGGCTGCCGTGGGAGGTGACGGTCGACATCTCGCCGCCGTACACGCACGTGCCGCAGCAGGCGCTCCTGGAGGCCGTGGGCGCGCTGCGCGGCCAGGGTTTCCGGATCAGTGCGGACGGGGTCGGGGACGGCGACGTACCGCTGCGGCTGCTCACGGACATGGCGCCCGACCTGGTGAAGCTCGACGCGTCGCTGCTCGTCCGGCCCGCGGCGGTGCGGGCGATGCGCACGCTGTGCGAGCAGCTCGGGGCGCTGTTGTCGGTGGAGGGGGTGGAGACGGAACTCCAGTGCGCTGCCGCGGTGGCGGCCGGTGCGCAGCTGGCGCAGGGCGAGTTGTTCGCGCCGCCGGCCCGGCTGCCCGCCGCGGACGTATACGTTCCGCCCCGCTCCCCCGGTGCCGCCGCGCTGCCGCGGTCGGGGCCTTCGGTGCGGCAGTTCGTGCGGCCCGCCGCGTTGCTGCCCGTCACCGCGTCGGCGGGGCAGGTGCGGGCGCTGCTGACGGGGTCGCCGGAGGTGTCCGGGGTGCTGCTCGTGGACGCGCACGGGGTGCCGGTCCGATCGGTGCACCGGTCCCGGTTCCTGCTGTCGATGTCCGGGCGGTACGGGCACGCCCTCTACGCCGACCGGCCGGCCGCCAAGCTGGGCGACGCGCCTCGCACGGTGGGTGTCGACGCCACCGCGTGGGAGGTCCTGGACGTGGTGGCGGTCGGTGGGCGGGACCGTACGTCGGACGATGTGGCCGTCGTGGACCGGTACGGCCGGTGCGTGGGCGTCGTCCGTCTCGCGGACCTGGTGCGGGCGCTGGCCGAGTCCCGGGTGGAGGAGGCGGTCGGGCTCAATCCGCTGACCCGGCTGCCGGGTTCGGACGCGATCACCGGCGAAGTGGACCGGCGGATCGCGGACGGGCGGGCGTTCGCGCTGAGCTGGCTGGACGTGGACCACTTCAAGCAGGTCAACGACGGGGCCGGCTTCGCGGCGGGCGACGAGCTGATCCGGTCGGTGGGACGGGCGTTGCAGCGTTCGGCGTCCGACAGGACGCGCGTGGGTCACATCGGCGGCGACGACTTCCTGGTCCTGGCCGATCCGGAGGGGCTGGATCCGGTGGCGGTGTCCATGCTGGACGCGCCCTGGTCGGCGGGTGGCCGTCCCGTGTCGTTGTCCCTGGCCACGGTGGTGTGCGCACCGGGCAGCGTCACGGACCACCGGCAGGCGGCCGCGTGTCTCGCGCCGCTCAAGAAGGCCGCGAAGTCACTGAGCGGGGCCAGCTGGGTCCTGGGGCACGCGGGGCTGCCCGGGCACCAGATCCGGCGAGGGGCGGACGCCGCCACCCCGGCGGGGTTCCCCGGCCCCCGCTGAGCGCGGGCTCCCTGCGCGTCGCCGAGGTCGCCCTCAACGGTTGTCGTCCGCGTCCTTGACGCCCCCTGGACACCGGTGAACACTTCCGATGTCAGTCGACATCGCCGTACATTCTCGGCGTATCCACGCACTGCGCCAGGCAGGCTCAGCTGCTCCGAGGCCCGTTCCCCCACGGGCGATTCGACTGCGACGGCACGCTCGTCACGGATGCCGGGCGGGGCGCGGGACCTCCTCGTCCCCGGCTGAAGTCGCTGTGGGAAACGCACCCTGCACGAAGGACCGGGGTCGAACACCCCGGGCCGGGGCCAAGGAGCCGCCATGAGCAACGGAGACATATTTGTCGGTGAGATCATCGGCACCGCGATCCTGATCCTGTTCGGCACCGGAGTGGTCGCCGCCGTCGTACTCAACTACTCGAAGGCGAAGGACGCGGGCTGGGTGGTCATCGCGTTCGGCTGGGGTTTCGGCGTGCTCGCCGGCGCCTACACGGCCGCGCCGCTGTCCGGGGGCCATCTCAATCCGGCCGTGACCATCGGTATCGCCGTCGACACCGGCGACTGGGACAAGGTGCCGATCTACATCGCGGGGCAGATGGTCGGCGCCGTTCTCGGCGCGGTGCTGTGCTGGCTGGTGTACTACGCGCAGTTCCAGGCCAACGCCGAGGAGGACCTGGCCCAGCCGACGCTGGGGATCTTCTCCACGGCGCCCGCGATCCGCAATCCCGTCGCCAACCTCGTCACCGAGATCATCGCGACCATCGGGCTGGTGCTGCCCATCCTGGCGTTCGGCCTGACCAAGGGGCTCGGCGAGTCCGGCACCGCGATCCTGATCGTCGCGTTCCTGGTGACCGGCATCGGTCTGTCCCTCGGCGGCCCCACGGGTTACGCCATCAACCCGGCCCGTGACCTGGGCCCGCGCATCACCCACGCCTTGCTCCCGATCCCCAACAAGGGCACGTCGGACTGGGGTTACGCGTGGATCCCGGTGGTGGGACCGCTGATCGGCGGCGCGCTGTCCGGGCTCATCTTCAACGCAGCCTTCTGAAGGAACCGACGAAGGGGACGTCATGACGGACAAGTTCGTCGCCGCTATCGACCAGGGCACCACCTCCAGCCGCTGCATCGTCTTCAACCAGGACGGCGGCATCGTCGCCGTCGACCAGCGCGAGCACCGCCAGATCTTCCCCAAGCCCGGCTGGGTGGAGCACGACGCCACCGAGATCTGGTCCAAGGTGCAGGCGGTCGTGGCCGGGGCGCTCGCCAAGGCCGGACTGCGCGCCGACCAGCTCAGCGCGCTCGGCATCACCAACCAGCGCGAGACGACGGTCCTGTGGGACCGCGCGACCGGCAAGCCGGTGCACAACGCCATCGTGTGGCAGGACACCCGCACCGCGGCGCTGACCAACCAACTCGGCGGCTCCGACGGGCAGGACCGCTTCCGGGAGCAGACCGGGCTGCCGCTCGCGACCTACTTCTCCGGCCCGAAGGCGGCCTGGCTGCTGGACAACGTGCCCGGACTGCGCGCGCGGGCCGAGAACGGTGAGATCGCCTTCGGCACCATCGACTCCTGGCTCATCTGGAACCTCACCGGCGGCACGGACGGCGGCCGGCACGTCACCGACGTGACCAACGCCGGCCGCACCATGCTGATGAACCTCGAAACCCTCCAGTGGGACCAGTCCATCCTCTCCGCCATGAACGTCCCCGACGCCGTCCTCCCCGAGATCAGGTCCTCGGCCGAGGTGTACGGCACCGCGGTCGGCCAGCTCGCCGGCGTGCCCGTGGCATCCGCGCTGGGCGACCAGCAGGCGGCCGTGTTCGGACAGGCCTGCTACGACGTGGGGACGGCGAAGAACACCTACGGCACGGGCTCCTTCCTGCTGCTCAACACGGGCAACCGGCCGGTGCCGTCGAAGAGCGGCCTGCTGACGACGATGGGCTACAAGATCGGGAGTGAGGCGCCGGTCTACTGCCTGGAGGGGTCGATTGCCATAACGGGTGCGCTCGTCCAGTGGTTCCGGGACCAACTCGGCATCATCCGCACCGCCGACGAGATCGAACCGCTGGCCGCGAGCGTGGAGGACAACGGCGGTGCCTACATCGTGCCCGCCTTCTCCGGACTGTTCGCGCCCTACTGGCGCTCCGACGCGCGCGGGGTCGTCACCGGGCTCACCCGGTACGTCACCAAGGCCCATCTCGCGCGCGCGGTCCTGGAGGCGACGAGCTGGCAGACGCGTGAGGTCGTGGACGCCATGTTCCAGGACTCCGGGGTGCACATCACGACCCTGAAGGTGGACGGCGGCATGACCAAGAACAACCTGCTCATGCAGCATCAGGCGGACGTCCTCGACGTGCCGGTGGTCCGGCCGAAGGTGTCCGAGACGACCTGTCTGGGTGCCGCGTACGCGGCCGGGCTGGCCACCGGGGTGTGGAACGACCTCGACGAGCTCAAGTCGCACTGGCAGAAGGACGTCGAGTGGACGCCGTCGATGGAGGCGTCGGTGCGGGACCGTGAGTACCACAACTGGCGCAAGGCGGTGGAGAAGAGCTTCGGCTGGGAGGAAGACGGGGCGAACTAGCCGCACGCGCGCGTGCGGTCGTAGCACCGGCCTCACGCGCGTGCGGCCGTGAGCGCGGCCCGTACCCCGGTCGGCGGGGGTACGGGCCGTTCCCGTGTCGACTGTCAGCTCGTGACGGCGGCTCTGCGGCGCTCCGCCGCCTGTGCCATCGCGTGCCGGACGACACCGATGAGGACCTCCTTGACCGACTCGCGGTCCCGGGCGTCGGTCAGCACCAGCGGCACGTCCTGGTCCAGGTCGAGGGCCTGGCGGACGTCCTCGGTCGGGTAACGGGCCGCTCCTTCGAAGCAGTTGACGCCGACCAGGAAGGGTATGGAGCGCCGCTCGAAGTAGTCGATCGCGGCGAAGCTGTCCTCCAGGCGGCGCGTGTCGGCGAGGACGACGGCTCCGAGGGCGCCCTCGGAGAGCTCGTCCCACATGAACCAGAACCGCTCCTGGCCGGGTGTGCCGAAGAGGTACAGCACCAGGTCCTCGCGCAGGGTGATGCGCCCGAAGTCCATGGCCACGGTGGTGGTGCGCTTGCCTTCCACGCCGCTGGTGTCGTCGACCGGGCGTCCTGCCTCGGTGAGCAGTTCCTCGGTGCGCAGCGGTCTGATCTCGCTGACCGCGCCGACGAGCGTGGTCTTGCCCACGCCGAAGCCGCCGGCCACGAGGATCTTGAGCGTGACGGGCTCGACCGGGGGCTTTCCGCGCTCAGAACGCCCGAAGATCATTGATCTCTTCTCCTGCTGGATGGGGGTGGGGCGACGGTGGGCCGTAGCCTCCACCGCCGGGGGTTTCGATGACAAGTACATCGCCGGGACGGACGTCGGCCGCGTCGCTGCCGCCGAGCCTCGTGACCGTCCCGTCGGCACGCTCCACGCGGTTGGCGCCCAGTGCACCGGGTTCGCCGCCTTCCATGCCGTACGGCGGGACCCGGCGGTGCTGGGACAGCGTGGAGACGGTCATGGGCTCCAGGAAGCGGATGCGGCGCACCGCGCCGTCGCCGCCGCGCCAGCGTCCGGCGCCGCCGCTGCCCTCCCGGACGGCGAACTCGTCGAGCCGCACGGGCAGTCGCCACTCCAGGACCTCGGGGTCGGTGAGCCGCGAGTTGGTCATGTGGGTCTGTACGACGGGCGCGCCCGGGAAGCCGTCGCCCGCGCCGGAGCCGGACGCGACCGTCTCGTAGTACTGGTGGCGGGCGTTGCCGAAGGTCACGTTGTTCATGGTCCCGGAGCCCTCGGCCTGGACGCCGAGCGCCGCGTACAGGGCGCCGGTGATGGCCTGCGAGGTCTCGACGTTGCCGGCGACGACCGCGGCGGGTGGCTCGGGGGCGAGCATGGAGCCGGGCGGCACGATGATCCGCAGGGGCCTCAGACAGCCGTCGTTGAGGGGGATGTCGTCGGCGACGAGGGTGCGGAAGACGTACAGCACCGCGGCGTTGACCACCGCGAACGGGGCGTTGAAGTTGCTGTCCAGCTGCGCGGACGAGCCCGTGAAGTCGACCGTCGCGGAGCGGTTCTCGCGGTCCACGCGCACGCGTACCCGGATCGTCGCGCCGGAGTCGGTCTCGTACGCGTACTCGCCGTCGTCGAGGGTGTCGACGACCCGGCGCACCGATTCCTCGGCGTTGTCCTGGACGTGGCGCATGTAGGCCTGGACGACGTCGAGTCCGTACGTCTCGATCATGCGGGTGACTTCGTCGACGCCCTTGCGGTTGGCAGCGATCTGGGCCCGCAGGTCGGCGAGGTTGGTCCTCGGGTTGCGGGAGGGGTAGCGCGTCTCCGTGAGCAGGCGGAGGGTCTCCTCCTCGCGGAAGCGGCCGTTCTCGGCGAGGAGCCAGTTGTCGAAGAGGATGCCCTCCTCCTCGATGCTGCGGCTGTCGGCCGGCATGGAGCCCGGGGCGATGCCGCCGATCTCGGCGTGGTGGCCGCGGGAGGCGACGTAGAAGAGGACCTCGCGGTCACTCTCCGTGTCTCCGGGGGCCGACGCGTCGAAGACCGGGGTGATCACCGTGACGTCCGGCAGGTGTGTGCCGCCGTGGTACGGATCGTTGACGGCGTAGGTGTCACCCGGTCGCATCGCCGAGCCGCGACGCCGGATGACCTCCTTGACGCTGGTGCCCATCGACCCCAGGTGGACGGGGATGTGCGGGGCGTTGGCCACCAGGTTTCCGTCCGGGTCGAAGAGCGCGCAGGAGAAGTCGAGGCGTTCCTTGATGTTGACGGACTGGGCCGTGGACTCCAGCCGGGCGCCCATCTGTTCGGCGATGGACATGAAGAGGTTGTTGAAGACCTCGAGAATAACCGGGTCGACTCTCGTGTCGAGATCGGAACTCTGCGTGACCGCCACGCGTTCCATGACCAGATGCCCGTCGTCTCGCGCCACGGCCTGCCAGCCGTCGTCGACGACGGTCGTGGCACTGGCCTCGGTGATGATCGCCGGGCCGGTGACGGTCTCGCCGGGAGGCAGTTCCTCGCGGCGGTGGAGGGGGACGTCGCGCCAGGTGCCGCCCGTGTGGAGGCGGACGGTCTCGGGGGCGGCGGGGCGGCCTTCGTACGGGGCGAGGGCCGACAGATCGGGGGGTTGAGTGATGCCGGTGGCTTCCACGGAGAGGGCTTCGACGACGATCGGGCGGTCGAGCGTGAAGGAGTACGTGGCGCGATGACGTGCTTCGAAGGCGTCGCGCATCACGGCGGGTTCGGTCAGCTCGACGGTGAGGGCGGTGTCGGTTCCGTCGTAGCGGAGCTGGGCGCGGCGGGTGATCCGGACACGGTCGTCGGGGACGTCCTCGGCGCGGAGTTCGGCGCGGGCGGCGCTCTCCAGGTCGTCGGCGGTCTTGAGGACGCCCGGCATCGAGGCGGCCTCCAGAGGTGCCTCGACAGACTGTTCGCGCATGGCGGTGGTGTCGGCGAGGCCGATGCCGAGCGCGGAGAGGACCCCGGCCATGGGGGGTACGAGGACGGTGCGCATGCCGAGCGAGTCGGCGACCATGCAGGCGTGCTGGCCGCCGGCTCCGCCGAAGGTGGTGAGCGCGTAGCGGGTGACGTCGTGGCCCTTCTGGACGGAGATCCGCTTGACGGCGTTGGCGATGTTGGCGACCGCGATCTGGAGGTAGCCCTCGGCGACCTGTTCGGGGGTGCGGTCGTCGCCGGTCCGTTCGCGGATCTCGCGCGTGAGGGCGGCGAAGCGGTCGCGGACGAGTTGCGCGTCCAGGGGCTGGTCGCCGTCGGGGCCGAACACGTTGGGGAAATGGGCGGGTTGGATGCGGCCGAGCATGACGTTGGCGTCGGTGACGGCGAGCGGGCCGCCCGCGCGGTAGCAGGCGGGGCCCGGGTCCGCGCCCGCCGAGTCCGGCCCTACGCGGTAGCGGGAGCCGTCGAAGTGGAGGACCGAACCGCCGCCGGCCGCGACGGTGTGGATGTCGAGCATGGGGGCGCGCAGCCGGACTCCGGCGATCTGCGTGGTGAAGACCCGTTCGTACTCGCCCGCGTAGTGCGAGACGTCGGTCGACGTGCCGCCCATGTCGAAGCCGATGACCCGGTCGAAGCCCGCGAGCTGCGACATCCGGGCCATGCCGACGATGCCACCGGCGGGCCCGGACAGGATGGCGTCCTTGCCGCGGAACTGACCGGCCTCGGTGAGACCGCCGTTGGACTGCATGAACATCAGCCGCACACCGTCGAGTTCACCGGCGACCCGCTCGACGTACCGGCGCAGGACGGGCGAGAGGTAGGCGTCGACGACGGCGGTGTCCCCGCGCGGGACGAGCTTCATCAGGGGGCTGACCTCACTGGAGAGCGAGATCTGCGGGAATCCGATGCGGGCGGCGAGCGCGCCGACGGCCTGTTCGTGGGCGGGGTGGAGGTGGCTGTGCATGCAGACGACGGCGACCGCGCGGATCCCGTCGTCGTAGGCCTGCCGAAGGGGCTCGGCGAGGGCGTCCAGGTCGGGGGTGCGCAGGACGGTGCCGTCGGCGGCGATGCGTTCGTCGACCTCGATCACACGCTCGTGGAGCAGTTCGGGCAGTTCGATGCGCCGGGCGAAGATGCGGGGCCGGTTCTGGTAGGCGATGCGCAGGGCGTCGCGGAAGCCGCGGGTGACGATCAGGAGGGTGCGCTCGCCCTTGCGCTCCAGCAGGGCGTTGGTGGCGACGGTGGTGCCCATGCGGACGGCTTCCACCGGGTCCTGGGAGCCGCCCAGGAGGTGGGTCACTCCGGTGACGGCCGCGTCTGCGACGGAGGGCTCGTCCCTCGTGCGGGCCGGGGCGGGGCTGTCGGAGAGCAGCTTGTGGATGAGCAGCCGGCCGTCCGGGCGGCGCGCGACGATGTCGGTGAAGGTGCCGCCCCGGTCGACCCAGAACTGCCAGCCTGTCGTCACGTCCGTCTCCCCGATCGTGCTGTTCGGCACCGTGTCCGCGGGCCGGCGGCCGGCCGCCCGCGGAGGTCGTCGACGATCAGTCGGATCATATCGGGAGGGCTGTGCCGGCGCCCGCCCGCTCCGCGCGGGCAGGGCCTTGCCTCACAGCGCCCTGAGGCCGTTGATCACGTCCCGCAGGATGCTCTCGTCCGGCAGCTCCGCGGGCGGCACGGGCCGGTTCACGTGGACGAACTCCCCGTCCACGAGGTCACCGATGAGAACCCGCACCACGCCGATGGGCAGGTCGAGTTCGGAGGACAGCTCGGCGACCGACTGCGGGGTCTCGCGGCACAGGTCGACGATGTCCACGTGCTCCGGGGACAGCGAGTGGTCGCGTTCCGGGTCGTCCGCCTGGGGCTCCGTGACGACCACCGCGATGAGGTCCAGGCGGTGCTGGGCCGCACTGGTGGTGCGGCCGCGTGTCATGGCGTACGGACGGACGACCGGTCCGGCCTCGTCGTCGAACCAGTGACTTCTTCCCTGACCGTCAGTGCTCATGTCATCCCACTACCCGCCCTGAGGCAGATCGGTGCGTGGAGCGGACGCGAGATGTGCACCGACTCGCTTGACCAGGAGCGTCATCTCGTAGGCGACCAGGCCGACGTCGGAGTCCGCGTCGGAGAGGACGGCGAGGCAGCTGCCGTCGCCGGCGGCGGTCACGAACAGGAAGGCGTCGTCGAGTTCGACGACCGTCTGCCGGACGCTGCCCGCCTCGAAGTGCCGGCCCACGCCCTTGGCGAGACTGTGGAACCCGGAGGCGACGGCGGCCAGGTGCTCGCTGTCCTCCCGGGTCAGGTCCTTGGAGACCCCCGTGGGCAGTCCGTCGCCGGAGAGCACGACGGCCTTGCGGATGCTGGCGACGCGGTCCACCAGTTCGTCCAGGAGCCAGTTGAGCTCGCCGGACCTGGTCGTCGCGGTGTGGCCGGTCGTCTTCGGTGCGGTCATCGACCGTCCCCCTTAGTTCCTCGTGGTGCTGTGCCGCTGTGGGCGTCCTCGCCCGCGGCGTTCTCGTCACGGCCGCGCTGCCAGCCACGCTGGAGCGAAGCCATGCGGCTGCGTACTTGGTCGGCGTCCCGCTCCTCGAACCCGGCTTCCTGGTCGGTGGGGCGCTCGGGGCTCTGCTTGAGCTGCGGTGCCAGGTTGGCCTGCCGGACACGCCGGGGCAGCGGGGCCGTGCCGGAGGCGTCCTGCCGTGGCTCGGGACCGCCGGCGCGCCCGGCCCCGGGGGCGTTGCCGCCGGCGAGCGGTGTTTCGAAGTCTGCGCCGGGGTGGGTCTCGGTGCTGCCGGTGAGGCGCGTGGCGTCGCCCGAACCGCCGCTGGACGCGATTTCGGCGCGCCGAGTGCGCCGGGGCAGGGCGGAGGCTCCGGGTTCCGGCGTCTCCTGCTCGTCGAGGCGGTCGGCGACGCCGGCGGTGCGGCGCTGCGGGCCCGTGGCGCGCCTGCGGGCGGGGAGCGGGGGCGGTGTGGCGGAGAGCGACCGGTTCGCGCCGCGTACGGGCTCCTCGTCCGGGTCCGGGCGCCGCGCGGGCTGCTCGGTCACCGGTCGGCCGTGCGAGCTGACCAGCTTGGGCGTGCGCCGCTGGGGCAGGGGCACCGGGGCGTTCAGGTCGTCGTCGGCGTGCCGCTCGAAGAGGTCGGGGGTCTCGCGGGATTCACCGCCGGTGCTGTCCTCGGTGCGGACGAGGCCGCGCCGGGGGCGGAACAGGCCACCGCGTTCGCTGTCCTCGTCGTCGAGGGCGCCCGGGAAGTCGTCGATGGCGTCCAGGTCGACGGGGGCCTCCAACTCGACGGGGCCGTCCAGGAGAGCCGCCGAGAGACCCGGCAACTGCACGGGCACATGGGCGAGTTCGGCCCGGCGGGCCTCCTCCAGCTCGGCCTCCTTGGAGGGCTGGGGGCGGTCGAGGCGGAAGCCGATGCCGTTGGTGTCCGGGACGTCGTCCGTCAGCAGGGTGTTGGGGATGAAGACGACGGCCGTCGTGCCGCCGTACGGCGAAGGCTGGAGGGAGACCCGGACGTTCTGCCGCTGGGCGAGCCGGCTGACCACGAAGAGGCCGAGCCGGTCGGTGTCGGACAGTTCGAACTCCGGTGTCTCGGCGAGCCGGAGGTTGGCGTCCAGCAGGGCGTCGGCCGCCATGCCGAGACCGCGGTCGTGGATCTCCAGGGTGAAGCCGTTGGCGACCCGCTCGCCCAGGACCTGGACGGCGGTGTGCGGCGGGGAGAACACCGTGGCGTTCTCCAGGAGTTCGGCGACGAGATGGGTGAGGTCGGCGACGGCCGGGCCGGTGACCGCGACCCTGGGCAGACGGCGGACCTCGATGCGCTCGTAGTCCTCGACCTCGGCGACGGCAGCCCGGACGACGTCCATGAGCTGGACGGGCTTGCGCCACTGCCGGGAGGGGGCGGCGCCGGAGAGGATCACCAGGCCCTCGGCGTGCCGTCGCATACGGGTGGTCAGGTGGTCGAGGCGGAACAGGTCGGCGAGCTCGTCGGTGTCCTCGGTCCGGCGCTCCATGGTGTCGAGCAGGGTGAGCTGCTTATGCAGCAGCACCTGGCTGCGGCGGGCGAGGTTGACGAAGACCTCGGCGATCCCGGCGCGCAGTTCGGCCTGTTTGACGGCGGCCTCGACGGCCGCGCGCTGCAAGGTGTTGAGGGCCTGGCCGACCTCGCCGATCTCGTTCTTGTCGTACTCCAGACGCGGGACCTCGGTCTCCACGTCGACCTGTTCACCGGCGGAGAGCCGGCGCATGACGCTGGGCAGTCGCACGCCGGACGCCTCGTGGGCCTCCAGGCGCAACTGGCGCAGGTCGCGGATGAGGCCACGGCCGACGCGTACCGAGAGGAAGATCGAGAAGAGCAGGGCGAGCAGGCCGAACGCGCCGGCGACGGCGGCCTTGACGATGACGCCCACCGCGACCGGCTCCACGCGGTCCTGGTAGCGGTCGACCGCCTGGTCGTCGAGGGTGGCGAGCCCGTCGAGCACGCCGGCCGCTGCGGCGTCCCAGCTCTTGGCGGTGAGGGCGCCGGGCGGGCCGGGTTCGGAGCCGATGACGGTCCGCTCGGCGGAGCGCAGGGACGCGGTGGAGGCGTTCTTCCAGAACCCGTCGTAGCGCTGGCGTTCGGTCGAGGGCAGCACCGGCAGGCTGATGTCGTACAGCATGTCGCGCTGCGCGATGAGGTCGGAGACGTCCCGGATCTCCTCACGGGTGAGTCTGCCGACCACCAGTGCGGATCCGAGCAGGGCGTCCTCGCGGGAGAGCAGTTCGCGGGCGCGGGCGACGTTGACCAAGGCGCGGGCCTGCTTGTCCATCTCCACGTTGTTGTCCACCCCGTCGAGGGAGGCCAGGAGGGCGTAGCAGGGGTCCACGAGCCGGTTGTAGCGGCCGAGGGCCTGGGCCCGGGTCACCGTGCCCTCCTCGACGCTGCGGCGCAGGGAGCCGACGCTGTCGAACGCGTCCAGGACGGTGGTCAGGAGCTCGTCGTCATCCGCGTCCAGTCCGTCGCGGACATCGGGGTCCTGCGCGTTCTTGCGGAACTTGGCGATGGCTTCGTCGGAGGCGGTGCGGGCGGTGCGCAGCGCGGAGAGCGCGTCCGACGCGCGCGGGTCGGCGAGATAGACGAGGGTCTGGCGCCGCTCCTGCTGGAGGATCCGGACGGTGTCCTCGGTGGGGTACCCGATGTGCTCCACGGCCCTCGAGACCTGGAACAGCTGAGTGACCGCGCGTCCCGTGAGTACCGTGGCGAAGCCCCAGACCGCGGCCAGGGACACCAGCGGCACGAGAAGCAGCGCCACGATCTTCCGGCGGATCGACTTCCCGCGAAAGCGCATGGCCTCCCCCAGCTGGTCCCCCGCCGGCCGGGGGTACACATGTGCGTCAATAAACGCCGCGAGCCTACTACCGACGCACAGTTAACTCGAAGACCCTTCCGGAGGGCGAACTTCCGCACTGGTGGCGAGAGATGGGGAGTTGTCCGGGCATTGCGGGAGATTGCCTCCCGCATTTGAGGGGCTGCGGCCCGCGCGGATCCGGCCGACAGAGGTGGGCAGTTGGCCAGAATTTTTCGTTTCCTGGGAATCTTCGGGGCGGTTTGTTCGTCGTTCTCTTCAGGAAATGGGGGCGGAATCGGCCACACGAGCCGCATCCCGCAACCGGGCGGCGTAAAACAGCGCAAGCCGGGCAGCCACTGGGGAGCCGTGTGTTCGAGCACGGGTAAGCGGTCTGCTGGCGGTGGGGAGTGACACCTTGATGGGCACGGCGGAGCGGCAAGAGACGTCCACGGCGGGCGATGCGGCGCACCTGAGGGCGCGGCGCGACCCCGAGGCACCGGATCGCGACATTCCGGCGGACGCCGGCGCGGCCGGGCCCGGTGCACAGGCCGCAGTGCGGGAACCGGCTCAGGAACAGCCGTACTACCGCCAGTTGTGGGTCGAGGAGCCGGCTCGCCGGCGCCGGATGCCCGATCCGGTGCGTAGGGCGGCGGTGCGGGCGGTACTGATCATCGCGGTGACGCTGGTCCAGGCGATAGTGGCGTTCCTGTGCACGCTGGCCGGATCATGGCTGGCGTTCCCGATGGTCCTCAGCAGCGTGGCGAGCACCGTGGTGGCGACCTGGGGCGCCCTCGACGTGTGGGTGACCCGGCAGGTCTGGAACCAGCGCAACGGCGTGGTGTCGGCGCCGAGCAGCACCGCGCGCGCCCTGCGGCGCGAGCGGCGCAAGGCGCGGCGACAGGCCAGGGCGGCCGAGCGGGCGCAGGGGCGGATACGCCGGCGCGGCGGGGCGGGCCAGCTGTCCCACCCCTGAACCCGGCCGAGGCCTCGCCGAACCCCGGCCGAGACCCTCTGCCCCGGTCGAAGACAGGCCCCCGTCAAGGCGCCGCCTGACGCGCCGTTACGACGCGCTCGGTGCCGGTCGCTTGAACATCCGCGTGGCCGTGATCTCGCTGTGCACCGCTTCCTCGGACTGCGGCTGCTGCGGCAGCCCCGGACGAAGGTGCTCCTCCACGCTGATGTACTTCAGCCCGGCCCTGAGGTCGGCGTCGTTGCGCAGCCGGATGACCAGCGGGAACTCAGCAAGGGCCGTCGTGTCGAACAGGCCTGTGGTGTAAAGGAGTTGGACACCGAGGGCGTCCGAGACGGCGCGCTGGAGCTCCAGCAGATACGTGGCGTTGGCGCGACCGATGGGGTTGTCGAGGAACAGCGTGCCCGCGTGCCGGTGCTTGTCGCGGCCGCGGTCGTTGGAGCGCAGAGCGGCCATCGTGCAGTACAGGGCGATGGCCGCCGTGAGCAGCTGACCGCCCGAGAACACGTCGCCCATCTGCCCGACCGGCACCCGCTCGGCGCGCAGCACCGCGTCCGGCTTGAGGATCTCCACCGCGACACCCTTGGGCTGAAGGGCCGCGCCGACGCCCCTCAGCAGCAGGGACATGCCGTCGCGCCGCAGGTCGGAATTCTTCTTCACGGCCGCGCGGGTCGCCTCGTCGATGACCTCGCCCAGCCGCTCGGTGAGGGTCGCCTGGTCGGGCTCCTCGAAGCGGATGCGCAGGAACTCCTGCCCGGACCACTCGCCGAGCCCTTCGGGCAGCCGGGACAGCCGCTGGGCGGACCTCAGGGTCGCCAGCGCAGACTCCACGAGCCCGCGCAGCCGGTCCACGATCGAGTCCCGGTTCCGCTCCAGCTGCGCCAACTCGTCGGTGAGGACACGGAGTCGGGGGGCGAAGGCGTCGGCCCACTTCTGCGCGTGCTCCGGCAGCGCGGAGGCGGGCAGTTCGCGGATCTGCTGGCGGGCGGGGGTGCGGACCTGCTCGTAGCGGGTGGAGTTGGCGTGCCGGACCAGGACGTCGCTCGCCTCGCGCACGGCGGCCTCGGCGGCGGACAGGTCGGCCGCGCAGCCGCGCAGCGACCGGCGGGCCTCGGCGGCGGACTGCCGGGCCTCCTCGGGGCTGCCCGGGTAAACCTCGGTGTCGTCCTGCTCGTCCTCCGAGGCGTGTTCGCGCAGCAGGTCGCGGAGCATCGCGGCGATCTCGTCGAAACCGCCGGCCGCGTCCTCGGCGGCCCGGTGGGAGTCCAGGAGCTCGGCGTGCGCCTCCCGGGCCTGCGTCAACGCCTCGGTGCGGGAGGCCAGTTCGGCGGTCGCCGTGCGCAGCAGCGCCTGCGCGTGGTCGGCGTCGCGCGGCTGGAGGTCCTCCGCCAGTTCGGTGTGCGCCTCACCCTCCTCGGGCGCGTGCCGCTCGGCCTCGCCGCGCAGCCGGCCGAGCTGCTCGCTCGCGCTGGACATCCGCGTCTCGAGAAGCTGCACCAGCTCCTCGGCGCGGGCCGCGGCGGCCTGCCGGGACGGCCCGTCGGAGCCGTCGGGCGACTGGAGCAGCGCCTCGGCGCGGGTGCGGACCTTGTTGCTCAGCCGGTCCAGCTCGGCCAGGGAGGCACTTTCGTCGCTCTCCGCGCGCGCCTGCTCGGCGCGCAGGTCGGCGCCGACCCCGACCTTCTCGTACAGCTGGGAAGCGGCCCGGTAGGCCTCGCGGAGCGCCGGCAGGGACACCTTCGGCGCGTCCGCGTCGCCGGCCGGTACGTCGTCGGGGGCGCCGGCGATCTCGGCGCGCTCGGCGCGCAGCGCACGGGCGGTGCGGCGGGCGTCGTCGGCGGCACGCTGAGCGGCACGCCGGTCCTCGTCGGCGGCGCGCGCCCGCTCCAGGCAGGTCTGGGCGCGGGCCTCCGACTCGGTGGCCTCGTCGGCCAGTTCACGGAGCTTGACCTGCCAGCCGACGCGCTCCCGCAACCGGAAGGCGAGCCCCGCGAGGGCGTCGGCGGCCCGTCGCGCCTTCTGCGCGGCCTCCTGCCGCTCCTCGCGCACCAGCGTGGCCTCGGCGGCGGCCTCGTCGGCCTCGGCCCGGACAGTCCGCGCCTCGGCCAGCTCGGCCTCGGACTCCTCGGCGAACGCGCGTGCCTCGCGCGCGGCCTGGGCCAGCTCGACGAGCCGACCGGCCGGGCAGCCGGTGCGCCAGGAGGCTAGCCGCGCCGCCAGCTCCCGGTCCTTGCCGAGCCGTGCCGCGAGGGAGCGGATCTCCTCGTCGCGCTCGGTGGCCCGGGCGCGCAGCGCCTGCCGCTCCTCGTCGGCGGCGTGCTCGTCGTGCATGGCGGGGTTCGGCGGGACGAGGAACACGCCCTCGCTCCCCGAGCCGGACGCGGGCGTCGGCGCGAGGAGGGCGGCCGCGGTGCCGACGGCGACGGCGGAGCGCGGCAGCAGCGCCGCCTCGCTCAGCGCATCGCGGGCCCGCGCGTGCGTGTCCGGGTCGGTGATGATCACGCCGTCGACCAGTTCGGGCCGGGCGGCCAGCACGCGCGCGTGGTCGGTGGGGTCGACGGCCTGGGCGAGATAGCGCCAGCCGGGCAACGCCGGGATGCCGTGCTCACCGAGGTACTCCACGGTCGCCAGCACGTCCGGACCGGGCGGCAGCAGCCCGCCGTCACCGAGCGCGCCGAGGATGCGGGAGTCGTCGGCGGCCGCGGTGCGCAGCTCGAAGAGCTGGCGTTCGGCGGAGGAGACGGCGTCGTCGAGCAGCTCGCGCAGTTCGTCGGCGAAGCGGTCGAGGTCTTCGGGCGCCAGGGTGCCCTCGGTGTCACCGGGCTCCGCCGAGCCGCCCTGCGGGGAGCCGTCGGAACCCGCCCTCGGCACCGGCACTCCCCCGCGCCCCGCGCCGGACGCGCCCGTCAGGCCCAGCAGCTCCACCAGCCGCGGCTCGGCCGCCAGTGCCTCGGCGAGCCGCCGCTCGGCGTCGTAGGACCGCTCCGCCGCGGCGGCGGCGTCCGCCGCTCGGGCCGCCGTCAGCTCGGCGCGCGACTCCGCGGCACCCGCCTCGCGCGCGTGCTCGGTGGCCCGGCGGGCCGTCTCCCGGGCGGTGTCCCAGGCGGCGACCGCGGTCTTCTCGGCGTCGCTGGCGGCGAGCGCCGCGCGCGCGGGGTCGGCGTCGGGCGCGCTGTCGTCGAGCCAGCCGGCCCGGACGGCCTCGGCGGTCTCCTGCTCGACCTCGCTGAGACGCTGGCGCAGATGCCCGACCTCGCTGCGGGCGCGCTGGGCCTCGGTGGCGGCGGCGGTGGAGTCCCGATGCGCGGACTCGCCGACCTCCTGAAGGGCGGCGGAGCGCTCCTCCTCCTCGTTGGCGAGGGTCTCGGCGCTCTCCGCAGCCGCGTGCAGGGCCCGTACGAGGTCCACGGCGGCCTTGGCGCGGGCGGCCAGCGCGGGGGCCGCGTCCCGCTCGGCCTCCTGGATCGCGGCGGACACGCGCGCGACGCGGTCGGCGGCGGCGCGGTGGCGCAGTACGGCCTCGGCGGCCTGCCAGGCCGAGTGCAGGGTCCGGGCGTCGGCGAGCTCGCGCTTCTGCGCGGCGGCGGACTTCTCGGCCCCGGCGAGCGCCAAGGAGGCGTGCCGGTAGGCGAGTTCGGCGGCGATCAGCGCGCTGCGCTCGCGCGCTCCCTCGGCATGGGTGACGGCGTACGCCGCCGCGGTGACCCGCTGGGCGAGGTCGGCGGCCCGCACCCGCTCCTGGGCGCCGCGCGCGGAGAGCCGCCGGGCCAGCGTCCGGGTACGGCGCTCGGCTCCGGCGTGGATGTCACGCGCGCGGGCCCGGGCCTCGGCCGCCTCGACGATCCGCCCGAGCAGGTCGACCGACCCGGCCGTGAAGTCCCGTTCCGCCATCAGTTCGGCGCGTCGGCCCAGCTTGTTGCCGAAGCCGCTGACCAGGTCGGCGAGCCCGTCGGTGTCCCGGGTGTCGGTCACGGCCCGCAGCAGCAGGTCGGTGAAGTCGGAGTCCTTCTTGACCGCGAAGAGTCCTGCGGCCTCACCCTCGTCGGCGTTCATCTCCCGCTGGTAGCGGAAGAGTTCGGGGTCGAGACCGAGGTCGCCGAGGTGCTCGATCCAGCGGTCGTGGATCTCCTCCCAGTGCACCTCCAGGTGCGGATACGCCTTGCCCGCCTCGGTGATGGCGTCCCGGAAGCCCTTCATGGTGCGCCGACGGCCCTGCGCGCCGGACGCGCCCTCGACGGGCGGGCGCACGGCCGTGGACTCGGCGACGGGCAGGTTGTCCAGGGAGAGCCCGGGGCCGGGCCGGAAGGAGTACCAGGCCTCGGCGAACTTCCGCGGGTCGTTGGAGACCTGCCGCCCCCGCCACTCGCTGACCTTGCCGACGACCACGCACTCACCGGTGAGCGTGTGCTGCCACTCCAGGGCGACATGCCCGCAGTCGTCGGCGAGCAGGAACTTCCGCAGCACGCCGGAGCTGGCGCCGCCGAGGGTGTTGCGATGGCCCGGCAGCATCACCGAGAAGATCAGCTTGAGCAGTACGGACTTGCCGCCGCCGTTCTCCAGGAAGAGCACGCCGGCGGGTGCGGGGCGGCGCGGCGGGCCGGCCGGCTCCTCCTCGAAGAACTCCGCCTGGGTGGGCGCGGGGTCGGGCACGACGTCGCCCACACCCCGCAGGTCAAGCACGGTGTCGGCGTAGCGCGCACCGGCGGGACCGATGGAGTAGAGGCGGACCCGGGACAGCTCGTACATGGCGGACTCTCGTAAGTCTTCGGCAGGTGGGGGGAGTTCAGGACGAGGACGACGCGTGGAACGGCAGTCCGGCGTCGGCCGCCAGCTCCAGGTCCTCGGTGTTCTCGGCGGGCAGCAGCGTCGGCGTGCCGTCGGTCACGGGGACGACGCCCAGTTCCAGCAGCTCGGCCATGGCGGCGCTGCCGGCCATGTCCCGCACCTGGAGCTGGTAGCGGGCCGTCGTTCGGTACGTACCGCCGTTGTCGTCGCCGGTGCGCTGGAGGAAGCCGGAGTCGGTGAGGAAGGCGACGGCCTTGCCGATGATGCCGGTGGTGGACCCGGCGAGGCGGCGCGCGTCCTTGGTGGCGCCGGTGGCGCTGCGTCTCGCCCAGATCCGCCAGGCGGCCTCCAGGCCGGGCGCCTCGGTGGCGGGGTCGGTGTTCTCCCCCACCTCCTCGGCGCGCTCCTCCAGGCGCCGGCAGGCCTGCCGGACGAAGGCGTCGACGCCGTTGACACTGACGCGTCCGATGTAGCCGTCGTCGGCGAGGTCCTCGGGCCGCGGGAACGCCAGGGCGGCGACGGCCAGATGGGCCAGGCCGTGCAGGAACCGGTCGCTGCCGTCGGCGGAGGTCCGGCGCGCGTAGTCGCCCATGCGCACGGCGAAGACGGAGTCCTCGGCGGCGGTGACCGCCATCCCCGCGCGGGGGGACACCTCCAGGACGACGAGCCCCAGTCCGGCGGCCACGGCGTCGGCGAGCCGCGCGAACGCCCCGTCCTCCCGGTAGCGCCGCAGCAGTTCGGTGTACTCCTGGTCGCGCGCGGGCTGCAGTTTGGGCTGGAGCCCGAAGGCGACGAGCCGCGCCGCGTCGGCGGCGTCGGCGGGGGTGACGGCGGCGGGGGCCGGAGCGGGTCCGGCTTCCGGCTCACTCCACTCGACGTGCTCGGTCACGGTCGGTCTCCTCGGTCCACTGTGCTTCGGCTCATGCTGCTTCTGTCCTGTCCGCCGCCATCCCCGCCGCGTCCAGCAGGGCGGTGCCGACAATGAGATCCGCGCCGCCGAACTCTGGATCGTCCAGCTCGGTGCCGTCGTCCACGGCGAACAGCAGCTTCTCCTCGCCCTGCCGGTAGGCGGTGCCCACCGCCGGGCTGGCCGCGTGCACGGCCAGCAGGGCCACGAGATACGGCAGGTCGGGGTCCTGGCGGCGGGCCTCGGCCAGCAGCCCGGACAGCCGCCGGGGCGCGTCGGCCGGGAGGTCGAGGAGTTCCATGGCCGCCGCCAGCTGCTCCTCGCTGAACCGGCTGTCGTCCGGTGTGGCGATGAGGTCCGGCTCCGGCATCTCAGCGCCGAGGTGCTCGCGCTCGACCGGCGGCGTCAGCAGTATGTCGACGAGGTCGCCCACCCGCACCGACACCGGCGTCCGCATGCCGGTGCCGCGCGCGAAGAACGCGTCGGTGACCTTGACCGCCTGCTCCTGGGGCAGCGGCAGCAGCGGAGCGACCAAGTGACCGTAGAGGTCTATTCCCGACGTCGTGAGCGGCGTCGCGAAGGCCTGCCGGTCCTGCTCCGCGCGGAACAGCGGGCCGGCCTCCAGCAGGCGGGACTGGAGCTGGGTGTGGCGCCGGATGCAGTCCTTGACGATGTCGACGAGCTCGGCGGCCCGGCGCTTCTGCTCCGGGTCCTCGGACTCGTCGCGCGCCTTGCGGATGTTGGTGAGGATCGCGTTCTCGTGGCGGTAGCGGTCGGCGACATGGTCGAGGGCCTCGGTGATCATGTCCGGGACGGCGTTCAGCCAGTCCACCGCGCGGACGTTGCGCCGTGTGGCGTCCAGGGCGCGGCGCAGCGTCTCCGAGTACTGCACGGTCCGGTACCGGGCCTGCTCGGCGGCCAGCTGGGCGTCCGCGAGGCGGCCCCGGCTGATCAGCACCTCCAGCTTGACCTCGGCGGCGATCTGGGCGCTGGTGACGTCGGTGTCGAGGGCGCCCACGAGGACGTTGACCGCCTCGTCCGTCGTACGGAGGTACACCGAGCCGCCGGGGCCGGGCACCTCCTCGATCAGCTTGAAGTCGTAGTCACGGCGCACATAGGTGCCGTCCGGCGCGAACGTGCCGTACACGGCCCGGAAGCCGCGGTCGACGCTGCCGACGTTGATCAGGTTCTCCAGCACCCAGCGGGCCACCCGCTCATGCTCGGCGACGGACCGCTGGGGGGCCTGCGCGGCGATGCGCGGGATGAGGCGGGCGACGATCTGGTCGTGGTCGGCACCGGTGTCGAAGTCCATGTTCAGGGTGACCAGGTCGATGGCGGCGAGGGCGACCTCCGCCATGCCGTACACCGAGTACTCACCCGCGAGGTTCGCCTTGCGCGCGTCCAGGTCGTGCAACGGCGCGGTGCACGCGAGCGCGCGCAGCCGCCGCGCCAGTCCCTCGTCGGCGGCCGGGCCCGGAGCGGGACGGGACGCTGCGCTGAGCTGGGGCGGAACGCTGTCCGTCGGTGCAGGCGAAGTCACGGTGCACAGACTAGGTCCTCGGTCTGACAACGACTAAAACGACGCAGAACAGACCCCTGGCGACCGGCGTGATCCCGACGCTAGTCGTCCTCTCCCACCCGGCGCCGGTACACCTCGACCACCCGCTCCAGCGAGTCCTCCAGATAGACCGCGAGCAGCTTCTCGGCCGCGTCCTTGTCGCCCGCTTCCAGGGCCCGGAGGATCTGCTGGTTGCGCGCCAGGTACGGCTCGTGCAGCCGACGCGGGTCATCGGCCACGTGGAACGCGAGCCGCAGCTCGGCGAAGACACTGCGCATGAGCTCGTCGGTGCGCTCGCTGCCCGCCAGCGCGACCAGTTCCCGGTGGAAGTGGATGTTGGCCGTACCCAACCCTTTCCAGTCACCTTCGCGCACCGCTCGCAGGCCCTCCTCGACGGCCTCCGCGGGCCCGTCGAGTGCGTACGGCGGCTCACCCAGCCCCCGCACCACCGCGCACTCCACCAGCCGTCGGGTGCGGTAGATGTCCTCCACGTCCTCCACCGTCAGGACCCGCACGAACACCCCCCGGTTCAGCTCGTGGACGAGCAGGCGTTCGTGGGTGAGCAGCCGGAACGACTCGCGCAGGGTGTTGCGGGAGACCCCGAGCGCGCCGCCGATGCTGTCCTCCGACAGCCGGGTGCCGGGCGGGAAATAGCCCTCGGCGATACGGCTCCTGAGGATGTCCGAGACCCGCTCCGCCGTGCTGGTACGGCCCAGGAGGGCGCGGTCGTCGGCCAGTCCGCTCAGCTGCTCTGCCATGCCCGGAATTCAACCGCAGACACGAGAACGAAACAACAGGGGTATTGAAGGATCGTTCAACGATCCTCTACCTTCTGAGAACTCACCGCACGGCTCAGTCCCGCACCCTCCGTCCTCCCACTGCGAGGTGCACATGAGCACGACTCCCCCCTCCCAAGCCCTCACCGCTTCCCCCACTCAGACCGAACGCCCCGCCGACGACGGGGCGTTGGGCTGGTTCCGGGCCCTCGGTCCGCGCGGCCGGCGCGCCTTCACCGGCGCGTTCGGCGGCTACGCCCTCGACTCCTACGACTACTTCACGCTCCCCCTGAGCATGGTCGCGCTGGCCGCGTACTTCGGCCTGGACAGCGGCCAGACCGGCCTGTTCACCACCGTCACGCTGCTCGCCTCCGGGGTCGGCGGCGCCCTGGCGGGCGTGCTGGCCGACCGGGCCGGACGGGTCAGGGCCCTGATGATCACGGTGATCACGTACGCGATCTTCACCGTGGCCTGTGGTTTCGCGCCCAACTTCGAGTCACTGCTGGTCTTCCGCGCGCTCCAGGGGCTCGGCTTCGGCGGCGAGTGGGCGGTCGGCGCGATCCTGGTCGCCGAGTACGCGAGCGCGAAGCACCGGGGCCGCACCCTCGGCGCCATCCAGAGCTCGTGGGCGGTGGGCTGGGCACTGGCCGCCGTCGTCTACACGCTGGTGTTCTCGTTCCTCGACGACGACCTGGCCTGGCGCGTGATGTTCTGGACGGGCGCGCTGCCCGCGTTGCTCGTCGTCTGGCTGCGCCGCCGCGTCCAGGACGCGCCCGAGGCGATCGCGGTACGGGAGAAGAGCGGCGGGAAGACCTCGTTCACGGCGATCTTCAAGCCGGGGCTGCTGCGGACGACGATCTTCGCGGGGCTGCTGTCGACCGGCGTCCAGGGCGGCTACTACACGCTCGCCACCTGGGTGCCGACGTATCTGAAGAGCGATCGCGGACTGTCGGTCGTCGGCACGGGCGGCTATCTGACCTTCCTGATCTCCGGCGCCTTCCTCGGCTATCTGACCGGCGGTTACCTCACCGACCGCCTGGGCCGCCGCCGCAACATCTGGCTCTTCGCCCTGCTGTCGGCGATCTGCATCCTGGCGTACGCCAACATCCCGGACGGCGCCAACACCCTGCTCCTCGTGCTCGGCTTCCCGCTCGGGTTCTGCATGTCGGCCATCTTCAGCGGCTTCGGCTCCTTCCTGGCCGAGCTGTACCCGACGGCGGTGCGCGGTACGGGACAGGGCTTCACGTACAACGCCGGACGCGCCGTGGGCGCCGTCTTCCCCACCACGGTCGGCTTCCTGGCCGACAGCTGGGGTGTAGGCGGCGCGCTGGTCTTCGGCGCCCTCGGTTACGCGCTCGCCGCACTGGCCCTGATCGGGCTGCCGGAGACCCGTGGGAAGGAACTCGCGTGAACCGTACGGAAGACCGCCTGACGACCGTCTCGGAAGACCGCCCCGTCACCCTCGTCGACGAGCACGCGCACGCGTGGAGCCCGCAAGCGGCCCGCACCCGCTTCCGGGCCGGCCTCACGGGCCCCACGGCCGGGGTCGCCGCGGGCCACACCCAGGTCAACCTGATCTCGGTGCCCGCGGACTGGGCGTACGACATGCTCCTGTTCTGCCAGCGCAATCCCAAGCCGTGCCCGGTGCTCGACGTCACCGACGCAGGGTCTCCTACGACGGCGCTGGCGCCCGGCGCCGACCTGCGCACCGACCTGCCGCGCTACCGGGTGTGGCAGGACGGCGAGCTCGTGGACGAGCCGACCGATGTGCGGGCGCACTGGCGGGACGACCTGGTGTCGTTCCTGATCGGGTGCAGCTTCACCTTCGAGTGGGCGCTGACCGAGGCGGGCGTCCCGATCCGGCACCTGGAGCAGGGGCGCAACGTCCCGATGTACGAGACCAGTTGGCAGTGCCGCCCGGCCGGGCGGATCCACGGCCCGATGGTGGTGTCGATGCGGCCGGTGCCGCCGCAGCATCTGTCGGCGGCGATCCGGGAGAGCAGCCTGCTCCCCGCGGTGCACGGCGGCCCGGTGCACTGCGGCGATCCGTCGACCCTCGGCATCGAGGATCTGGGCCGCCCCGACTTCGGCGACCCGGTGGACCTCCAGCCGGACGACATCCCGGTGTTCTGGGGCTGCGGGGTGACCCCGCAGGCCGCGGTGATGGCCTCACGGCCACCGTTCGCCCTCACCCACGCGCCGGGCCAGATGTTCCTCGCCGACGCCCGCGACCAGCAGTACCGCGTGGCCTGAGCAGGGCCCAGGCACTCACCCAGAAGGAGACAGGGAAGTTCCATGACCTCGATCGATCTCAACGCCGACCTCGGCGAAGGCTTCGGCCGCTGGCGGCTGACCGACGACGAGGAGCTGCTGTCCGTCGTCACCAGCGCCAACGTGGCCTGCGGCTTCCACGCCGGGGACGCGGCCACCATGCGGCGGGTGTGCGAGCAGGCGGCCGAGCGCGGCGTACGGATCGGGGCGCAGGTGTCGTACCGCGACCTGGCCGGGTTCGGGCGGCGCGCCATGGACGTGCCGCCCGCCGAGCTGGCGGCCGAGCTGGCGTACCAGATCGGCGCCCTGGAGGTCTTCGCGCGCGCGGCCGGCTCGCGCGTGTCGTACGTCAAACCGCACGGCGCGCTCTACAACCGCGTCGTGCACGACGAGGAGCAGGCCGGCGCGGTCGTCGAGGGCGTCCGCCTCGCGGACGCCTCCCTGCCCGTGCTCGGCCTGCCCGGCTCGCGTCTGCTGGAGCTGGCGGGCAAGTCGGGCCTGCCGACCGTCACTGAGGCGTTCGCGGACCGCGCGTACACCGCCGAGGGCACGCTGGTGTCGCGCCGCGAGGAGGGGGCGGTGGTGACCGACCCGGAGGCCGTGGTGAACCGCTCGGTGGGCCTGGCCCGGGACGGCGTGGTCACCTCGCACTCCGGCGCCCGCATCGAGGTCCGGGCGCGCTCGCTGTGCCTGCACGGGGACACGCCGGGCGCCGTGGAACTGGCCCGCCGGGTGCGGGAGCGGCTGACGGAGTCCGGCGTGCGCGTGGAGGCCTTCGCATGAGCACGAGGGCGAGGGCGAGGGCGAGGGCGAGAGCGACGGCGCTGCCCGGCAGCACGGCATCAGGCGTACGCATGGAGGCCCTCGCATGAGCATGAGGGCGCTGCCCGTCGGCGACGCGGCCCTGCTCGTCGAGGTGTCGTCGGGCGAGGAGGCGCAGGCACTGCACGCGGAGCTGCTGCGCCGCCGCGCGGAGGGCTCCCTGTCCGTGCGCGAGATCGTTCCCGCGGCCCGCACGGTCCTCCTCGACGGCCTCACCGACCCGGCCCGCCTCGCGGCCGAACTGAGCGTCGCCGACATCCCGCCCGCTCCCCCACGCGCGCGTGCCGTCGTCGAACTCCCTGTGCGCTACGACGGCCCGGACCTGGCCGACGTGGCCGCGCACTGGGGCGTGGCGCCGCACGAGGTGGCCCGCATCCACGCGGCCACCGAGTTCAGCGTCGCCTTCTGCGGGTTCGCCCCCGGCTTCGGCTATCTCACCGGCCTGCCGGAGCGGTACGACGTCCCACGCCGAGCCACCCCGCGCACGGCCGTCCCCGCCGGTGCGGTGGCATTGGCGGGGCCCTACACGGGCGTCTACCCCCGCTCCTCGCCCGGCGGTTGGCAACTGATCGGCACCACGGAGGCCGTGCTGTGGGACCACGCGCGCGTACCGGCCGCGCTGCTGTCGCCGGGCACGCGCGTGAGGTTCGTACCGGTGGGGGCGGTGGGAGCATGACGGACCGTGCCCTCGCCGTCGTGCGCGCCGGAGCGCTGACCACCGTGCAGGACCTGGGCCGCCCCGGCCACGCGCACCTGGGCGTGCCCCGCGCGGGAGCCCTGGACGGCCCCGCGGCGGCCCTCGTCAACCGGCTGGTCGGCAACCCGCCGGAGGCGGCCGTCCTGGAGGCCACGCTCAACGGCTGTTCCCTACGGCCGCGTTCGGCGGTCACCGTGGCCGTCGGCGGCGCTCCCTGCCCGGTCAGGGTGGACGGACGCCCGGTCGCGTGGGGTGCGCCGGTACGCGTGCCCGCCGGGGCGCTCCTGGACGTCGGAAGCGCCCTGCGCGGAGTACGGAGCTATGTGGGCGTCTCGGGCGGCATCACCGTCGAGCCGGTGCTCGGCAGCCGATCCACGGATCTCCTCTCCGGCCTGGGCCCGGCCCCGCTCACGGACGGCACTGTCCTGCCCCTGGGCAGCCCGACGCACCTCCACGCGCGCGTGGATGTCGCCCCGCAGCCGGCACCTCCGACGGAACTCGTCCTCCGGGTGACGCTCGGCCCGCGCGACGACTGGTTCACGCCGGAGGCGGTACGGGTCTTCACGTCCCGCACGTACCGGGTGTCCCCGGCCGGCAATCGCATCGGCCTGCGCACGGAAGGTCCGGCCCTGGAGCGGGCCCGGCCGGGTGAACTCCCCAGCGAGGGCATGGTCCTGGGCGCGGTCCAGGTGCCGCCGGACGGCCGGCCGGTGGTGTTCCTGGCGGACCACCCGACGACGGGCGGTTATCCCGTGATCGCGGTGGTGCGCACCGAAGACCTCGCGGCGGCGGCCCAGGCGGTACCTGGAACGCCGGTCCGTTTCCTGGGAGTGCGCAGGCGCTGACCACCCCCGCAGACGCGTGGGAGCTGCCCGACCGGCTCCCACGCGCCCTCGGCGAGAACCACTACGCCGCCTCCGGCAGGGACAGGGCGGACAACGCCGCCGAGACCGCGGCAGCCGCCCCGAGATCCAGCCGCGCGCTCGTCCCCCGGACCCGATGACGCATCTCGTCCATCGCCAGCCGGAGCAACTGCGGCAACAGATCCGTGCACCGCCGGGCCACCCACCCCGTCCCCGCCGTGGCCAGCCACCACAGACTCGCCGACTTCGTGGGCTGCGTGAACTCGGGCTCGGGGGAAGGCGCCGCCCCCGTCGCGAGCCCGGCCTCCGCCAGCACCGCGTGGAACCGTACGGCCAGCTGCCGGTGCCCTCGCTCGCCCGGGTGGAGCCGATCCGCGCTCCACATCGCGCGGTCGGTGATCCAGGCCCCTTCGGCGGCGTGCAGATGCACCGCCCCGTACCGCTCGGACAGCGCGTGGACCACGGAGTTGACCGCCCGCTGCCGCCGGGCCAGCGGGCTCGCCAGCGCCCCCGGCAGCCCGAGCATCGCGCCGGGGTCGGGCAAGCAGGCCGTGAGCAGCAGCGCGCCCTGCGCGGCGAAGGCGGCGTACACCGCGTCGAGCCGGGCGGCCACGGCGTGGATGTCGAAGGTGCAGCGGAGGGTGTCGTTGACGCCGACGACGACGGAGACGACGTCCGGGCGCTGGGCCAGCCCGGCGGGCAGCTGACGTTCCAGCACGTCCCGGGTCTGCGCCCCGCTGACCGCGAGGTTGGTGAACTCCACGGCCGGGCCGAGCCCGTCGGCGAGCAGGGCGGCCCAGCCCCGCCAGCCGTCGCCGACGGGGTCGCCCACCCCCTCGGTCAACGAGTCACCGAGGGCGACGAACCGCAGGGGTCTCATCGCAGGCCCCCGCCGCCCAGAACGCCATCCTGAAGGCCGCCCTGAACACCGCCCAGGACGCCATCCTCAACATCACTCTGAACAGCCCCCGGAACGCCACTCCGCACACCGCCCGGAACGCCGCCCTGAGGGCCGCCCCCACGCACCCTCACCGGCGCATCGTGCGCGGCGAGGAACGCCTCCACGGCAGCCCCCCACCCGAAACACTCCGCACGCGCGCGTGCGTCCCTCCGGCGCTCGTCGAAAGGACGGTCGAGCAGCATCTCCACGGCGTCCGCGAACGCAGCCCCGTGATCCGCCGCGACCGCCCCCGCCGCCCCGATCACCTCGGGCAGCGCGGAGGAGGCGCTCACGACGACGGGCGTGCCGCAGGCCATCGCCTCCAGCGCGGCGAGCCCGAACGTCTCGGCGGGCCCGGGGGCCAGGCACACGTCGGCGGACGCCTGGAGGGCGCCCAGCAGCCCACGGTCGGTGACGTGCCCGAGGAAGACGGCCGGCAACCCGCGCTCCCGCGCCCGCTGTTCGAGCCGCGGCCGCAAGGGGCCGTCCCCGGCCACCACCAGCACCGCCCGCCGCCCCCGCCGTACGAGCGCCTCCAGGGCGTCCAACGCGGTGCCGGGTCGTTTCTCCACCGACAGCCGGGTGCACGTCACCAGCAGCGTCTCGTCCACGCGCGCGTAGACGCCACGCAGCCGCGCGTCGCGCAGCGCCGGGTGCCGTTCGGACAGATCGACGCCGAGGGGCGCCCGTACGACATTGCGTGCGCCGATCCGGACGAACTCCCGCTCGGCGAACTCGGTGGTGCACACCACGCGCGCGTAGGTGTGTGCGGTACGGACGTTCAGCGCGTCGGCGGCGCGCCTGGCCGCGCCCTCGGGGACGCCCCAGGTGCGCAGCACGCCGTCGGCGGTCTCGTGGGAGACCATCACGGCCGGCACCCGCGCGCGTCGCGCCCACTTGCCGGTCCACCTCAGGGTCGTACGGTCGGAGACCTCCAGGCGGTCGGGGGCCAGCGCCTCCAGGAGCCGGGTCACCCGCCGCCGGTCGGCGAGCACGCGGTAGCCGCCGGTGCCCGGCAGCAGCGGCCCGGGCAGGGTGATCACCCGCCCCTGTTCGGTCTCCACGTCGCTGACCCGCTCACCCGGCACGACGAGCACGGGCTCGTGCCCGGCCGCCTTGTAGCCCTTGCCGAGCTCACGCAGCGCGGTGCGCAGGCCGCCCGAGGCGGGCGCGACGAAGTTCGCGAGCCGGACGATCCGCAGGGGCCGGGCGTCGCCCCCGCCGGCGGTCCATGATCCGGTCATGCCGCCACCACCATCCGCCGGTCGGCCAGCACACCCGCGTAGTGCCCCAGCAACTGGTCCCCGACGGCCGCCCAGGTGCGCCCCTCGACCGTCGCCCGTCCCGCGGCGCCGTACGCGGCCCGCAGTCCGGGATCGGCGGCCAGGGCCCACACGGCGTCCCGTACCGCGGCCGCGTCGCGCGGCGGGACCAGCAGGCCGGTGCGGCCGTGGGCGACCAGGTCCAGCGGGCCGCCCGCGGCCGGTGCGACCACGGGCACCCCGCTGGCCATGGCCTCCTGCACGGTCTGGCAGAAGGTCTCGAAGGGGCCGGTGTGCGCGAAGACGTCGAAGGAGGCGAAGATCCGGGCCAGTTCGTCGCCGGTGCGGCGGCCCAGGAAGACCGCGCCGGGCAAGGTCTCCGCCAGCGCCGGCCGGCTCGGCCCGTCGCCCACCACGACCACGCGGACGCCTTCCAGGCCGCAGACGCCCGAGAGCAGTTCGACCTGCTTCTCGGGGGCGAGCCGGCCGACGTAGCCGACGATCAGCTCACCGTTCGGGGCGAGTTCGCGGCGCAGTGCCTCGTCGCGCAGCGCGGGACGGAAGCGGGCGGTGTCCACGCCGCGCGGCCACAGCCGCACCCGGGGGACGCCGTGGGACTCCAGGTCGTGCAGGGCGGCGCTGGACGGGGCGAGGGTGAGGTCGGCGGCGGCGTGGACGGAGCGGATACGGCGCCACGCGGCGGCCTCACCGGCGTGGACATAGGTGCGGGCGTATCCCGCGAGGTCGGTCTGGTAGACGGCGACGGCGGGGAGGCCGAGCCGGGCGGCCGCCGCCATGCCGCGGACGCCGAGGACGAAGGGGCTGGCCAGGTGGACGAGGTCCGCGCGGTGCTCGGCGATGGCCGCGGCGACGCGCCGGCTGGGGAGGGCGACCCGGACCTGGGGGTAGCCCGGCAGGGGGAGGGAGGGGACACGGACGACGGGGCACGGCGCGGAGGCGTCGGGCCCGGTACCGGCCGCGGTGGCCGGCGCGACGACGAGCGGGGAATGACCGCGATCCACGAGGTGCCGGGCGGTCTGGAGCGCGCAGTGGGCCACGCCGTTCACGTCGGGGGGAAAGGATTCGGTCACGATGACGACACGCATACCGGTGTTGTCGCCGCACCGGACGTGAACGCGTCAACGTGGATCTTTCCGGCCGGGGAACGTCCCGTGAGCGTTAGCTCGCACACCCGCGCAGGTCAGGCCCTGTCCATACGCGCCTGACCCGCGGGTCGTCCCGAGTTCACCCTGAGGGCGGTGCCGTCACATGGCTGCGGTGTCCGGAGGGCCGATCCGGCTGCGTACGGCGGTCTGGACCTCGGCCTCCTCGGCCGGGTCGGCGGCGAGCCGGCGGAGCTGCTCGACGACGCGGGCGTCGGCGGTCTCGGCGTGCCGGGCGGCGATCTCGCGGGTGGTCTCCTCGCAGTCCCAGAGGCACTCGACGGCGAAGCCGGTGGCGAAGGAGGGGTCGGTGGCGGCGAGGGCCCGGGCGGCCCGGCCGCGGAGATGGGACGAGGCCGTCTCGCGGTAGACATGGCGTAGTACGGGGGCGGCGCAGGCGATGCCGAGCCGTCCGGTGCCGTCGACGAGGGTCCACAGGGTCGGTGCGTCCGGCCCCTCGCCCCGTACGGCCTCCCGCAGGGCGGCGAGGACCAGGTCCTTGTCCTCGGCTCCGCCGCGGCAGGCGAGCATGCGTCCGGCGGCGGCGCCCAGCGGATCGGGCCGGTGGGCCCAGCTGCGGGCGCGGTCGACGGCGGCGATGCTGCGCATCCGTTCGAAGGCGTCGACGGCGGCCTCCACGACCGGTGCCGAGCCGGTGACCACGGCCGCCTCGATCAGATCGAGGGCGTCGGGATCATTGCCGTCGGCGAGGTAGCGCAGCGCGGTGCAGCGGGCCCCCTCGGTGCCGTCCTTGGCGGCGGCGACGATCTCGGGCCGGTCCTCGGGTCCGGCGACCGCCATGAGGCAGCGCGCGGCGGGGACATGGAGCGCGGCGCCGCGTTCGACGCCCTGCTCGGCCCACTCGAAGACCGCCTGCACGCTCCACCCCGGACGGGGCCCGGTAGGTCGCATCTGCCGTTGCCAGCGGTCGAAGCAGCCGGCCTCCTGAGCGGCACGCACGCGCGTGGCGATCGCTTCGCGCGGATCCTCGGCCCACAGCCGCCAGGGCCGGGGTTCGAAGGCGTCGCGCACGGTGGCGGCCAGTTCGGCCTCGCCCTCGGCGTCGGTGCCGAAACGGGCCAGCACAGGAGCGGCGAGGGCGCGCAGCCCGGCGTCGTCGTCCCTGAGGGCCAGCTCGTCCAGGGCCCAGGCCCAGTTGGAGCCTGTGGCGGCGTACCTGCGCAGCAGTTCGAGCGCGTCCCGCCGGCCGTAGGAGGCGAGGTGCCCGAGGACCGCCAGGGCGAGGCCGGTCCGTGACTCCTCGTCGTCGAAGTGGTCCTCGACGTCGAAGAGGTGGGCCTCGATGCGGTCCAGCTCGCCGTCGAGGTCGAGGTAGAGACGGGCGTAGTAAAGGGAGCGGTTCTCCACCTGCCAGTCGTGGCGGGGATCCCGCACCACACAGTGGTTCAGCGCCGCGAGCGCTTCGGCCCGCGGGGCGGTGAGCGCGTGCAGCGTACCGTCGCCGCGGCCCCGCTGGAGCAGGCCGAGCAGCGTACCGCTGGGCGCTATGACCGGTTCGAACATGGGAAACAGCCTCACATCAAGCGTCGACGCAACCGGGGGTTCTTGCTTCACCTGGCCGCGTGACAACACGTCGGGGCGCCCGCCGTTTCCTGCTTGCTGTAGACCATTTTCCTCTGCCTCTCGTCGGTGGCCCATGCGGACCGCATCACGGCCCGCGCGGTGCGGCAACACCTGCCCAGCCATCGCGTCCGTGAATCACGACGTCATGATGACTCGGCACTTACATCTGCCGCGACCGAAATTTCGGCGGCCCTTTACCGCCTCCCCCGTTTTCTGTGTTTTCGCTGGTCAGAGCGTTCGGATCAGTGTGCGCCGAACAATTCGAGGAGTTCGGCCTTGCCGAACATCCGAGCGGTGTCGATGGCCGACGGGGTCCCCGCGGCCGGATCGGCGCCACCCTCCAGAAGTGCCTTGATGACTTCCGTCTCCCCCTTGAAGACCGCCCCGGCGAGCGGGGTCTGGCCTCGGTCGTTGACCTCGTCGGCCGCGGCCCCGCGCGCGAGCAGCGCCTGCACCGCCTCGGCGTGGCCGTGATAGGCCGCGAGCATCACGAGGGAGTCACCGCGGTCGTTGGTGAGGTTGGCCGGAACGCCTGCGTCGACGTACGACACAAGGGCCTCGGTCTGCCCCCTGCGGGCCAGATCGAAGATCTTGGTCGCCAGCTCCACGACCTCGGGGTCGGGGGCTTCACTCATCGGCCGGACCGCCTCTCATACAACCGTTCAGGTGAATCGCCAGGGTACTGGCTCGCGCGGCACATGACCCGATGTGCCGGAGGTAAAGATCACCACTGACCCGGTCGGACGCAAGTCCCCTGCTCATCCGGCCCAAGCCACCCCGGTCAAGCGGGTGAAACATCCCGAATTTCACCCGCTTGCACCTTTTATCGTATGGATACATCCTGTGAGCCTGGAAGTACTCATGGTGACTGTCCCCCCGAACCAGGAGACCTCAAATGATCCTGTCCATCTCAGGCGTGGTCCTGCTCGGCATCATCGTCTTCCTCTTCTTCCGCAAGGACGGACTCAAGGCATCGCATGCCTTTGTCGCCGCCCTCTTCGGCTTCTATCTCGCGAGCACCGCCATCGCTCCGAGCATCAGAGCCGGCGGGGAGAGCCTGGCGAGCCTGCTCGGCGGCATCAAGTTCTGACGCCGCTTCCTCCGACGCCCCTTCCCCAGGCGTCCCTCCCTTCCGTACGCACATTCAGGAGACTGCAGTGGCCCGGCGCCCCCTCCCCCGCATCCTGAGCACAGGCAGCGCGCAGATCGCCCGGAGCCGGGAGCTGGCCCGGACGGCGGCCGACAGCGCCACCGACGTCCTCCACCCGTTGATCACGATCACCCGCGGACTGCGCCGGCTGGCCTCGGCCGGGCGGCGCAAGTGGGCCCACACCCCCAAGGACAAGCGCGGGCCGCTGCTTTTCCTGGTGGCGTCGGTGGTCCTGGTCGTGGCCCTCGTGCCGTACGGTCCGCTGCTCGCCGTCATCATCCTGATGGCGGCGGCAGCATGGCAGGGCCGGGACCGCACCCCGCCCGCGCCGGACGGCCCGGACGAGTCGCAGACCCAGCGGCTGAAGTCCCTCTACGAAGCCCTGGTGCCGTACTTCTCGGCGGCCGAGGACCCGGCTCCGCTCTACGCCCACGGCGGCGAGTGGGAGAAGGCCTTCCCGGAGTACGAGTTCGACGAGACGAGCCGCATCACCCAGCTGGTGATCCGCTACCCCGCCTACTTCACCGACGGCGAGGCCGACGCACGCGCGCGGATCGAGCAGTTGCTGCACGCCAAGTCGGGCCGCGGCCGCGAGTACCGCTTCACGTGGGACGAGGAGGGCAACCAGCTCTCCGTCACCGTCCTGCCGCCGCTGCCCAACGACATCGCCGCCCAGCGATTCGTCACGGCTCCCGGCGAGACGGTCCTCGGCTTCACCGACCCCACCGAGGTCCAGCGCACCCTGCCCCTCACCCACGGCGAGGAGCAGCGCGACGTACCCCCCGTCGTCTGGCGCACCGGCGTCCGCTCCACGGAACCCCATCTGCTGGTCATGGGCCAGCCGGGCACCGGCACCTCGACCCTGCTGCGCTCCATCGCCCTCCAGGCGCTGCCCTACGGTGACGTCGTCATCGTCGACGGCGGCGGCACCGGCGAGTACGCGTGCCTGACCGGCCGGGACGGCGTCCTGGCCGTCGAGTGCGGGCTCACCGGCGCCCTGGCGAGCCTCGAATGGGCCGCCACCGAGACCGAGCGGCGCCTGATCGCCATGAACCGGGCCCGCCAGGCGGGCCACCCGCCGCCGGACGACACCCGGCGCCCGCTGTGGATCCTCCTGGACCGCCCCAGCGCCTTCACGCACCTGGCCGTTGCTGACGGCCACCGGGACCCGCAGTCCCTCCTCCAGGTCCCGCTGCGGCACGGCCGGGCGGCGGGCGTCACCGTCGTCGTGGCCGACCAGTTCGACAGCTCGGACGCGCTGAGTGACGCGGTACGACAGCACACGCGCGCGCGTGTCGTCCTCGGCCCGGCCACGCCCGGGCAGGTGGAGGCGGTGCTGGGCGCTCCCCCGCACACCACACCGGTCGCCGACGTCCCGCCGGGCCGGGGTTACGCCCGCCTAGGTTCGGGGCCGGTGCATCGCCTTCAGGTGCCGTCGACGCCGGATCCGTACGACGACGAGACGAGCGAAGCGGACCGGCAGGCGGTGCTTGCGCTGTTGCCGCCCAGGACGACGCCGGTGGACGCGGAGTCCGTCCCGGTGGAGGCGGTGGTCGCCGAAGCGCCGTAGGTGGTTGCGGTAGCCGTGCGACTGCGGGTGCGTGGGGGCTGATCGCGCAGTTCCCCGCGCCCCTAAAAACTACAGGCGCCCCTAGGCCACAAACGTACGCGGCGCCTCCCCGCCTCCCGTCCCCCCGCTCTCCACGATCCGCGCCGCCGCCGCCAACCGCGCCGCCGCCTCGTCCGCCACCGCGCCCCCCACGGTGAACGGCAGCCGCACATACCCCTCGAAGGCCCCGTCGACCCCGAAGCGCGGCCCGGACGGCACCCGCACCCCGACCCGCTCCCCCGCCTCGGCCAGCCGCGACCCGGACAGGCCGCCCGCCTTCACCCACAGCGTCAGCCCACCGCGCGGCACGTCGAACTCCCACGACGGCAGCTCCCGGCGCACCGCCGCCACCAAGGCGTCCCGGTTCTCCCGCCCCTGGACCCGCCGCACATCCACGGCCTGCTCCCAGCCCCCCGTGCTGAACAGCCAGTTCACGGCCAGCTGCTCCAGCACCGGCGTCCCCAGGTCGGCATAGGCCCGCGCGGCGACGAGGCTGCGGATCACGTCAGGCGCCGCCCGCACCCACCCGATCCGCATCCCGGCCCAGAACGCCTTGCTGGCCGAGCCGACGGTGATCACGGTGGATCCGGCGGGGTCGAAGCCGCACACGGGCCGCGGCATCTCGACGTCCTCGTCCAGCCACAGCTCCGTCATCGTCTCGTCGGCGACCAGCACGGTCCCCGCGGAGCGCGCCGCGTCCACCAGTTGCCGCCGCTGGTCGTCGTCGGCGAGGGCGCCGGTCGGGTTGTGGAAGTCGGCGACGACATAGGCGATCCGGGGCGCCGCGTCCCGCAGCACCTGCCGCCAGCGGTCCATGTCCCAGCCGGCCAGCCCGTCGGCCATCGCGACCGGCACCAGCCGCGCCCCTGCCTCCCGCATCAGCTGGAGGATGTTGGCGTACGACGGCGACTCGACGGCGATGCGCTCGCCCCGGCCTCCGAAGAGATGGCAGATGGCGTCGATGGCGCCCATCGCGCCGGTCGTCACCATGATCTGCTCGGGCATGGTCGGGATGCCCCGCGCGGTGTACCGCTCGGCGATCATCGAGCGCAGCGCGGGCAGCCCGGCGGGATAGTCGCCGTGCGTGTGGGCGTACGGCGGCAGCTCCTCCAGGGCGCCCTGCACCGCTCGGGTCAGCCACGGCTCCGGCGCGGGCAGGGCCGCGCAGCCGAGGTCGATCATCGAGCCGAGCGCCTCGGGCGGCAGGGGTTCAAGACCCCGCGCGGGAAGCGGGTTCCCGGCCGGTACCGCCGTCCAGCTCCCGGCCCCGCGCCGGGACTCCAGGAATCCCTCGGTGCGCAGGGCCTCGTAGGCCGCCGCCACCGTCGTACGGCTGACGGACAGGGCCAGGGCCAGTTCGCGTTCTGCGGGCAGGCGGGCGGCCACCGGGACGCGGCCTTCGAGGACCAGCAGGCGGATGCCGTCGGCGAGGGCGCGGTAGGCGGGCGGGCGGCGGGTGCCGGGGCCGGCCGGACGGTCCTGCTGGGAGTTGAGCAGCCGGGCGAGCTGCACCGGTCCCACCGCCGAGGTCCACTGCGCCATGGAAATCAGTCCACCTTCCCCGAATTGGCCATGGATGATGCTTCCACCCAAGCCCCAGGGTGTCATGGACCAGGCCACCGCGACCACAGGGGGCACCACTTGTCCACCCAGCGCCGACTCGGGCGTCGGCTGATCCAGCTGTATGTCGGTCTCGCCCTCTATGGCGCGAGTTCCGCGCTGCTCGTCGAGGCGGGCCTGGGCCTTGAGCCCTGGAACGTGCTGCACCAGGGGCTCGCCGAGCTGACGGGCCTGACGATCGGTGTCGTGTCGATCATCGTGGGCGCGGCGGTGCTGCTCCTGTGGATCCCGCTGCGCCAGCGGCCCGGCCTCGGCACCGTCTCCAATGTCTTCGTGGTCGGCATCGCGATGGACGGCACGCTCGCGGCGGTGCCGGAGGCGCACGCCCTGGCCGTGCGGATCCCCCTGCTCGTCGCCGGCATCGTCCTCAACGGCGCGGCCACCGGCCTCTACATCGCCGCCCGCTTCGGGCCCGGCCCCCGGGACGGCCTGATGACCGGCCTGCACCGGCGCACGGGGCGCTCGATCCGGCTGATGCGGACGGCCGTCGAGATCGCGGTCGTCGCCACCGGCTTCCTGCTCGGCGGCACGATCGGCGTCGGGACGGCGCTGTACGCGGTCTCCATCGGCCCGCTGGCTCAACTGTTCCTGCGCGTGTTCGATATCCCCTCGGCATCGGACCGCAGCTCGGTCGTTGCCGGCGGGCAACCCCGCAGGGCGATACTGCGTCCGTGAGCACCCGGATACGTCACCCCTATCTCGACCACCCCGGCCCGATCCCCTTCGCCCACCGGGGCGGGGCGGCGGACGGTCTGGAGAACACCCTGCTGCAGTTCCGGCGCGCGGTGGAGACGGGTTACCGCTATCTGGAGACCGACGTCCACGCCACGGCGGACGGGAAGCTCGTCGCGTTCCACGACGCGACCCTGGACCGGGTGACGGACGGGGCGGGCCGGATCGCGGACCTGCCCTGGAGGGACGTGAGCCACGCGCGCGTGGCGGGCAAGGAGCCGGTGCCGCTGTTCGAGGAGCTCCTGGAGACGTTCCCCGACGCCCGCTGGAACGTCGACCTCAAGGCCGAGTCGGCCCTGCACCCGTTCCTGGACCTGGTCGAGCGCACCGACACCTGGGACCGCATCTGCGTCGGTTCCTTCTCCGAGGCGCGGGTGGTCCGCGCCCAGCGTCTCGCGGGCCCGCGCCTGGCCACGTCGTACGGCACCCGGGGCGTCCTCAATCTGCGGATGCGCTCCTGGGGCGTGCCCGCCGCACTGCGCCGCTCCGCGGTCGCGGCCCAGGTGCCGGAGGCCCAGTCGGGCATCCAGGTCGTCGACCACCGTTTCGTCCGCGCCGCCCACGCGCGCGGGCTGCACGTGCACGTGTGGACCATCAACGATCCCGATCGCATGCACCGTCTTCTGGACCTGGGAGTCGATGGCATCATGACCGATCACATCGACACGTTGCGCAAGGTCATGGAGGACCGCGGCGTCTGGGTCTGACCGACCTTGCGCCCCCGGAACCGCCACCCGCGCGCGGGACCAGCGAGGGGCGGGATGGGCACGGAGACCCTGGTGGCGGAGGCCGCCGACCGGCGGCGCGAGCAGCGCGGCTGGTACTTCTACGACTGGGCGTGCTCCGTCTACTCGACGAGCGTGCTCACCGTGTTCCTCGGCCCCTATCTGACGTCGGTCGCCGAGGACGCCGCCGACGCGGACGGCTATGTCCACCCCCTGGGCGTCCCGGTCCGCGCGGGGTCGTTCTTCGCGTACTCGGTGTCCCTGTCGGTGATCGTGGCGGTGCTGCTGATGCCGCTGGTCGGCGCGGCGGCCGACCGCACGGGCCGCAAGAAGCCGCTCCTGGCGGCCGCCGCCTACACGGGCGCCGCGGCCACGACGGCGATGTTCTTCCTCGGCGGCGACCGCTATCTGCTCGGCGGTCTGCTGCTGATCGTCGCGAACGCGGCGTCGGCCGTCGGGGCGATGCTCTACAACTCCTACCTCCCGCAGATCGCCCCGCCCGAGGAGCGGGACGCGGTCTCCTCCCGCGGCTGGGCCTTCGGCTACGCGGCGGGCTCCCTCGTCCTGGTCGTCAACCTGATCCTCTACACCGCCCACGACTCCTTCGGCCTGTCCGAGGGCATGGCCGTCCGGATCTGCCTGGCCTCGGCGGGTCTGTGGTGGGGCGCCTTCACCCTCGTACCGCTACGACGGCTGCGCGACCGCCGGACACCGGCGAAGGAAGCGACGGCCCCGGGCTTCCGGCAGCTGGCGGCCACCGTCCGCGACATGCGCCGCCACCCGCTGACGCTCGCCTTCCTGCTGGCGTACCTCGTCTACAACGACGGCATCCAGACCGTGATCTCCCAGGCGTCGATCTACGGCTCCGAGGAACTGGACCTCGGCCAGTCGACACTCATCGGGGCGGTGCTGCTGGTCCAGGTGCTCGCGGTCGCGGGCGCGTTGGGGATGGGCCGGTTGGCCCGCATCCACGGGGCCAAGCGGACGATCCTCGGCTCGCTGGTGGCATGGGCGGTAACGCTGGCGGCCGGGTACTTCCTGCCCGCAGGAGCGCCGGTGTGGTTCTTCGTGCTGGCCGCCGGGATCGGCCTCGTCCTCGGCGGCAGCCAGGCCCTGTCCCGCTCCCTGTTCTCCCATCTCGTACCGCCCGGCAAGGAGGCCGAATACTTCTCGGCGTACGAGATGAGCGACCGGGGCATGAGCTGGCTGGGACCCCTGCTGTTCGGGCTCACCTACCAGCTGACCGGAAGTTATCGGGACGCGATCATCTCCCTGGTGGCCTTCTTCGCGCTCGGGTTCGTCCTGCTGGCGCGGGTTCCGGTGCGGCAGGCGATCCGCGACGCGGGCAACGCCGTTCCGGAGAAGATTTAGCGTTCGACGGCAAAGGGCGGTAGTGTACGCGTTTGGCCTGCCTGGCGTACCGTTACTGCGCGTCAAAGATGCCGAAACGCTGGGTGACATCTGCTAGCAGATGTGACAAACCGGGCGCCGGTGGGTACAACAAGGGGCGGCTACGACGGCGACGCATGACCCGGAACGGGAATCTTTACCGCCGACCGGACGTTGACCGGATGACGACGACAGCGACACCTGTCCTGTGGGCGACAAGCCCGGGAGGCACGATTCATGAGTGAGCGAGCTCTTCGCGGCACGCGCCTCGTGGTGACCAGCTACGAGACGGACCGCGGCATCGACCTGGCCCCGCGCCAGGCCGTGGAGTACGCATGCGAGAAGGGGCACCGGTTTGAGATGCCCTTCTCGGTCGAGGCGGAGATCCCGCCGGAGTGGGAGTGCAAGGTCTGCGGGGCCCAGGCACTCCTCGTTGACGGCGACGGCCCTGAAGAGAAGAAGGCCAAGCCCGCGCGTACGCATTGGGACATGCTGATGGAGCGGCGCACCCGCGAGGAACTCGAAGAGGTCCTCGAGGAGCGTCTGGCGGTTCTCCGCTCGGGGGCGATGAACATCGCCGTTCACCCGCGCGACAGCCGCAAGTCCGCGTAGTCCCTGCGGGGCCTGAGCGGGAACACAGCGCACGTAAACAGCCGCGGGCGCCGTACGTGAGGTTTGCGTACGGCGCCCGCGGTTGTTGCGTTGGGGCCGCTGCCGGGCGGCGGCCCTTCCGCCGAGCTCAGCCTGTCAGCGGACGGCGCGGGTCCTGCGGTGTGTCCCGCGGTTCGTCCCGGATGACCTCGCCCTGGACCACCTTGCCGTCCGGGCGGTGCATCCGGGCCTGCTGGAAGGCGTCACCCAGGGTGCCCGGTGCGGCCTCGCGCAGCCGGCGCTCGACCGTCCGCTCCGTGTAGCGGCTGAGGGCCTTCTGGACCGGCGGGATCAGCAGCACCAGGCCGACCACGTCCGAGATCAGGCCCGGGATCATCAGGAGCAGGCCGCCCAGCATCATCAGGCCGTTGCCACCGCCGCCGGCCGGGGCCGTGCCGCGCTGGAGCGCCTGGTTGAGGTTCTGGAAGGCACGGCGGCCCGCCCGCTTGATGACCACCGCGCCGAGCACGAAGCCGGCGAGCAGCAGCAGGAACACCGTGAACCCGCTCGCGGCGCCGGCGACCACGGTCAGCAGCCAGATCTCCAGCACCAGCCACGCCGCGACCCCCAGCGGCAGGAAGGTGCGCAGCCGGGAGCGCGGGGGTCGGGCAGGGTACGTGGGGGTCTGAGCGCCACTCGTCATGCGTCCAGTGTGCCTGGGCCCGGCTCAACACGGGATAAGGGGCTGATCAACGGGACTTGCGGGGGCGTATGCCCCCACCCGGTGCGGTCAGGCCTTCTTGTCGCGGCCCAGCACCTTGCCGACCCGCTCCCCCACGCCCCACGTGGTGACCCGCCACAGGGCCTCCACCAGGATGTCGCGGCTCATCTTGGAGTCGCCGAGTTCGCGCTCGACGAACGTGATGGGCACCTCGACGACGTGGTAGCCGGCCTTGATCGCGCGGCGGGCCAGGTCGACCTGGAAGCAGTAGCCCTGGGAGGCGACCTCGTCGAGGCCGAGGCCCTCCAGGGTCTCGCGGCGGAAGGCGCGGTAGCCGCCGGTGACGTCGCGGATGGGGACGTCGAGCAGGACGCGCGAGTAGAGGCTGCCGCCGCGGGAGATGAACTCGCGGGACTTGGGCCAGTTCACGACCCGGCCGCCCGGCACCCAGCGGGAGCCGAGGACGAGGTCGGCGCCCTTGAGGGCGGTCAGCAGCCGGGGCAGTTCCTCGGGCTGGTGGGAGCCGTCGGCGTCCATCTCGACCAGGACGCCGTAGCCGTTGTCCAGACCCCAGCGGAAGCCCGCGAGGTAGGCGGCGCCGAGGCCCTCCTTGCCCTTGCGGTGCAGGACCTGGACGTGGTCGTCGACCGCGGCGAGCTCGTCGGCGAGCTTGCCGGTGCCGTCGGGGCTGTTGTCGTCGGCGACGAGGATGTGCGCGTCGGGGACCGCCTTGCGGACCCGGTCGACGATCTTCTTGATGTTCTCGGCCTCGTTGTAGGTCGGGATGATCACCAAGGCCGTGCCGAGCGGGCCGAACCGCCTCCCCGCGAGGGTCTCGTCGCCGTCGTTCACTACTGCCCCTTCAGTCCGTACGCAGGCGTCCACCATAGTCGGCGGCGCGTACGACGACGTGACAGGACGTTCGTATGGTGGTGTCGTTTTAACAAGAGCCGGGTAAGGACGACGTTCTCGGCACCCGTGCGTGCGGCGGATGGGGGCCCGGCGCCCTTCGGGCCGACCTGGGACCCGCTGGCTGCGGGTCGACCGAAAGCCGTTGTCTACTGAGCGCCCGGGCCCCACCCGGGTCACACCTCCCCGACCGGCCGGAACGTTCCCTCGCAGCGGCGCGGGCGCTGAGCCTGGCTCCCAGTGACGGTGCCCCGGTGCGGCACACCGTCCCTGACCCAGCGGCGCGGCGACGAGTTCGCGGACGTTCCCCGGTAGGGCGTCCGGTGGTGGACTGGGCCGAACCTACCGGCCCCCTGCCGTCGCCTGTCAACAGCCGTTTGACCTGCACGTCTTTCCTCAATGCCCAGGTCAGTGCGGAGGATGCGCAGGTCGCGAGACGGGGTGGCGGCAGCCGTTCGGAGCCGCGCCACCCCGGGAGATCACTCGCTCGGCCGCACGAACACCGTCCGTCCGCCCACCACCGTGCGCAGGCAGACGGGCAGGTCGACGCCCGGGGAGAGGTCGGGCAGACCGGGGGTGCCGGAGCGGGGGTCGGTGGACCAGCGGGCGACGCGGTCGTCTGGGGCCTGGACGATCAGCTCCTCGGTGCGCCAGACCGCGTAGTCGGCCGGTGCGCCCGGCACCAGGACGCCCGCGTCGTCCCGGCCGATCGCCCGCCAGCCGCCCCGCGTGTGGGCCGTGAACGCGGCACGGACGGAGATCCGGTGCTCGGGTGTGCGGTGGAAGGCGGCGGCGCGGACGGTGCCCCAGGGGTCGAGCGGGGTGACCGGGCTGTCGGAGCCGAAGGCGAGGGGCACGCCGGCCCGCAGGAGGGCCGCGAAGGGGTTCAGGGTGCGGGCCCGCTCGGCGCCCAGGCGCTGCGCGTACATGCCCTCCTCACCGCCCCACAGCGCGTCGAACGCAGGCTGCACGGAGGCGGTGAGACCCAGCTCGGCGAAGGCGGCGATCGTCCCGGGCGTGAGCATCTCGGCGTGCTCGACGCGGTGCCGGGCGGCGCGGACGCGGGCCAGGCCGACCTTCTCCGCGGCGGCCCGCACGCCTTCGACCACGGCGGACACGGCGGCGTCGCCGATCGCGTGGAAGCCCGCCTGAAGGCCCGCCTCGGTGCATTCGGCGACGTGGGCCGCGACGGCGGCCGCGTCCAGGTAGGCGGTGCCGGTGTGCTCGGCGTCGGTGTAGGGACCGTGCAGACAGGCGGTGTGGGAGCCGAGGGCGCCGTCGACGAAGAGGTCCCCGGCGGCGCCGAGCGCGCCCAGCTCCCGCACCTTGTCGACGTCCCGCTCGGCCCAGTAGCCGACGACCCGCGGCCCGGCCTCCTCGGCGGCGAGCCGCAGCAGTCCGGTGAAGTCGTCCTCGGAGGAGATGTCCGGTCCGGCGCACTCGTGCACCGATCCGATGCCGAGGGAGGCGGCGTGGGCGAGGGCGGTGCGCTGGGCCTCGACGCGCTGGGCCGGGGTGATGGCACCGAGTGCGGTGGCGCGTACGGCGTGGTGGGCGTCGGCGGTGAGCGGACCGTCCACGTGCCCGAGGGACGTCATGTCGAGCAGGGCCGTCGTCACGACCGCCGAGTGGACGTCGATGCGGGAGAGGTAGAGGGGGCGGCCGCCGGTGGCCGCGTCGAGCTCCGCGCGCGTGGGCGGGCGTCCGCCGGGCCAGCGGGCGGCGTCCCAGCCGTGGCCGAGCAGGACGCGGTCCTCCGGGCGGGCGGCGGCGAAGTCCCGTACGAGGGCGAGGGCCGCCTCCAGGGAGGGCGCGTCGGAAAGGTCGAGGCCGGTCAGGGCGAGGCCGGTAGCGGTGGTGTGGACGTGGGCGTCGGTGAACGCGGGGGTGACCAGGGCACCGTCGAGGTCCACGACCTCGTCCACACCGTCCGCGAATGCGTCCGCGGCGCCTTCGGAGCCCACCCAGGCGACCTGGCCGCTCTCGACGACCATCGCGGTGGCGAAGGGGTCGGCGGGGCTGTGGACCTCTCCTCGGCGGAGCAGGACGGTCTTGGGCGCGGCGGTGGACTCACTCATGGGGAACAGTCTCGCGCCTGGCGGGGACCGCTCCGCACGCAGGTGGTCAGATGCGGGGAGGCCTGGCCTCGTAGGGGGTCGACAGCACCACCGTGGTCCGGGTCGAGACGCCTGCCAGCGACCGCAGCCGCGCCAGCAGCTCCTCCAGCTCGTGCGGGGTGGCCACCCGCACCTTGAGGATGTAGTTCTCGTCGCCCGCGACGCTGTGGCAGGCCTCGATCTCGGGCACGCCGGCCAGGCGGTCCGCGATGTCGTCGGGGGCGCTGGGGTCGAACGGTTTCACCGAGATGAAAGCCGTCATGGGCAGCCCGACGGCCTCCGGGTCGACGACCGCGGCATATCCACGAATGACGCCACGCTGCTCCAGCCGGCGCACCCGCTGGTGCACGGCCGACGTGGACAGGCCCGTGGCCTTGCCGAGGTCTGTGTAACTCATCCGCCCGTCCTTGACGAGCAGCTGCACGATCTGACGGTCCAGCTCCTCCATGACGCAAGAACTTACAGCGCCCGTGATCTCCTCCGATACCTCGGCGGCCCAGGTCATGCCCGGTTCGTGATGTGGCGGAGAGCGGCCTGTGAGCCGGCTGGGGGACAAAAGGGCCGCGCCGGGCACCTGCGTGCGGCATGTGACGAACGCCACAGCCCCCGAACGGTCTCCGTGATGTTCTCGTGATTACCCCCGAGACGGGGCGGGAAGTGCTTGCTGTGGTCGAGGCCGCAGCGCCTTCACGGCCCAGCCCGAGGGGGAGAATCCCATGCAGAGTCTTAAGCGCCCTGGTCGTACCGCACCCAAGCGACTCCAGGCGGTCGCCGATCCCGAGCCGGAGGGCGTCGAACCCGACGCCCTCGACGACGAGCTCGACGCGTACGAGTCCTTCGAGATGTTCCGGGTGGTCTGCCCTGACTGCGCGCAGCCCATCGCCCTCCTGGCGGACGAGGAGGTGCTTCCGGAGCACGCGCTGTGCGCCTCGCCCTGGAACCCCTTCGGCCTCACGGTCTGCGCCGGTACCGGCCGCCGGGCCGCCGACGCGCGGCCGGCCGACGAGGACGTCCAGCCCCAGGAGCAGGACACCGCCCTGCTGTTGACGCTCCCTCAGGGGCTCGACTGGCGGACCCAGCCCTTCTCGCACGTCGGCGGACCGGGCTCGCGCCCCATGCAGGTCCCCGCGATGCGGCGCCAGGCCGCCTGAGCGCGCCCCCGAGAGGCACCGCTCAATCCCAGTAGCTGCCCTGCACCATGGCTCGCAGGCTGCCGTGGTGCAGGATCAGTGTGTCCGGGTCGGCCGGGACGACGACTTCACCGAAGTGCACCTGCCGGTAGGCGACGCGCAGCATGACGATCGCCTGCCGCAGAGCGGCGTACAGGGTGTAGAAGTCCATGTCGCGCGGGATGTGACCGGTGAGTTCGGCGTAGCGCGCCTCGACGCGGTCGCGGCGCAGGAGGTCCGGCAGTCCGCGCTGGCCGAAGGCTTCGGTGAGGTCCTGGAAGAAGCGGTGCAGATACACGGTCCAGCCGAGGTCGACCTCGCGTGGGGCGAGCGCCGCCATCTCCCAGTCGAGGACGGCTGCGGGGGCGAAGCCGTCGTAGACGACGTTCCCGATGCGCGCGTCACCCCAGTTGAGGACGGGCGGGCCGGGTTCGCGCGGCCAGGTCTCCGCCAGCCGGTCGAAGGCCGCCTCGATGAGCGGTGAGCGGGCGACACCGTCGACGACCCAGTCGTAGTAGGCCCGTTGGGCGGCGACATGGCGGCGCAGCGCGTCGCCCTCTCCGGGGAGTGCCAGGAACTGGGCTTCGGCCAACGGCACTTGATCGTGCAGCCGGGCCAACAACCCTATGGAGGCCACCTCCAGGCGCTCCCGCTCCTCGTCGCTCGCCGCGTGCAGCCAGTTGCCGTCATAGGTGTACGGCATGACGTCCGGCGGGACGCGGCCCGCCACGCGCTCCATCACGAAGAAGGGCGCGCCGAGCGGGCCGGGGTCCTCCTCCAGCCACAGCACTTTCGGCACCGGCAGGTCGGAGTGCTCCCCCACCACACGCATCGTCCGGTACTGGCGGACCATGTCGTAGACCGGGAAGACGGTGTACGCCGCCGGGTCCGCCGCAAGCCTCAACACGCAGGCCCTCAAGGGTGGTTCGGGATGCTCGATGTCGAAGAGGAGGGTCTCGCTGGACATCCCGTTGGAGGCGGGGACGGTCACGCCGACGGCCTTCGCGCCGGGGAGCCGGGTGTCGAGCCAGGCGGTGAGGCGGCGCGCGAGGTCCTCCGGGTCACGGGTGGTCGTACGGGGCCGAGGCGCCGTGGCCATGGGGCAACCTCCTTGTGGAACAACGGAGAGGGACGTGGCGCAGCCGCCTAAGGGGCGACGGAGTCGAAGCCGGTGAAGCCGCTCGGGTCGTGCCGTCCGAACGAGCCGTGTTCGAAGATGCCGTGCCCGACCTGTCCGTCGAGGCGGAAGCGGGCGGCGTGGTCGGTGACCCCGTACGCGGCCAGGGTGTGCGGCTCAGCGAGGTCGTAGGTACGGCGGTCGGTCCAGCCGTGGCCGTGCCAGGTGCCGTGCTGCCAGTCGTCGGCGGGCGGGTAGCCGGCGCCGAGCGCGAGCGGGGAGGAGGTGAGGATCTCCACCTCCAGCTCCTGGGGCTTGCGCGGGTCTCCGAGGTGGAGGAGCGCTCGTTCGGGGTGCCGGGTGCCGGGGCGGTAGGTGATCTCGGCCTGCGGCCAGCCGAGTTGGCGGTCGCGCCGGCCGGGACGGACCAGGGTGGCGTCGTTGAGGGTGCGGTAGCCGTCGGCGTCCTCCTGGACGATCACCATCAGGAAGCGGTCCGCGAATCGGACGGGGCACCAGATCCAGTGGAAGCCCTCGGTGGGATGTTCCGCCGCGAGCCGGCCGCCTTCCTCGCCCGGTATCGGCCGCACACCCCAGCTGCGGTCCCGGGTGCCGGTCCACCCCTCCGGCGTGACCCGGAACTCCTCGCCGGCCGCGCGCACGACACCCGCCACGCTCCCGGCCTGCACGAACCGCCGCCCCTCCAGGGTGAGCCGGTCACCCCGGCGCTGGACGTGATGGGGTTCCCACAGGGCCGGGAAGCCGGCGGTCCAGGAGAGGTCGTACGACAACGTCTCGTCGTCGCAGACCAGGCGCAGCCGGCGCAGTGGCTCCTCGACCTCGATCCGGAGCGGGCCGACCTCCAGGCGCATCCGGTCCTCGCCGAGCGCGTCCGAGGCGCGCACCGCGTGCAGGACCTGACCGGTGCGCAAGGTGGCGTACGCGTCGATCACACCCAGGTTCGGATACACCCCGAGCCCGAGGATCAGCAGCGCACGGCCCTCGTGGTCCAGGACGTGGAAGATGCAGCGGTCGTAGGCGTTCCGGTCACCGGTCGCCACGTGCTTCATGGAGAGGGGCACCTGGTGCACCGGGTACTCGTCGAGCGGTACGGGGCGGTCGTCGGCCACGGCAAGCCTCCCTGGAGACGGCTGGGCTGACGGTACGTCAGACATCCGTCGGAGGCCAGACCCGGAGACGCCCGTGAACTCACGCTCGATTCAGCCGACGGGTGACCTGCCCGACCGCCCCGGCGTTGCCCTGGTATGACCCCCACATATGCAGCGACCGGGCGTCAGCGCCGAGTGTTCGTGCCGCCGCCCGCAGAATCGGTTCCGCCGCCACAGCAGCCGGATCCGCCGATCTACCGCGACCTGATGCGGACGTGGGCCGACCGGGGCCGGACCCTGCCCGGGCGCCACGACCCGGAGTGGGTCAGGCTCGCGGCGCCGCAGGTCAGACCCGGTCAGTTCAGCGCGTCTCCGGCCCCGCCAGGTGACGGGCGATGACCATCCGCTGGATCTGGTTGGTGCCCTCGACGATCTGCAGGACCTTGGCCTCGCGCATATAGCGCTCCACCGGGAAGTCCGCGGTGTAGCCGTACCCACCGAGCACCTGGACGGCGTCCGTGGTGACCTTCATCGCCGTGTCCGTGCAGTGCAGCTTGGCCATCGCCGCCTGCTTGGCGAACGGCCGGCCCGCGTCCCGCAGCCGCGCCGCCGACAGGTACAGGGCGCGGCCCGCCTCGATCTGGGTCGCCATGTCGGCGAGCATGAAGCGCAGCCCCTGGAAGTCGGCGATGGGCTTGCCGAACTGCCGCCGCTGCGTCGCGTACCCCACGGCCGCGTCCAGCGCCGCCTGGGCCACGCCGATCGCGCAGGCCGCGATGCCGAGCCGCCCGGAGTCGAGTGCGGCGAGGGCGATCGCGAAGCCCTGGCCCTCGTCGCCGATCCGCCGGTCGTCGCCGACGCGCACGCCGTCGAAGTGGACCTGGGCGGTGGGCGAGCCCTTCATGCCCATCTTCTTCTCCGGCAGCGCCCCGCTGAGGCCCGCCGTGTCACCGGGCACCAGGAAGGCCGTGATCCCGCGGGCACCCTCCTCGCCGGTGCGGGCCATGACGGTGTAGAAGTCGGCGATGCCGCCGTGCGTGATCCAGGCCTTGGTGCCCGCGATGACCCAGTCGTCGCCATCCCGGACCGCCCTGGTCCGCAGGGACGCGGCGTCCGAGCCGGACGCCGGCTCGGAGAGGCAGTACGCGCCGAGCAGGCCGCCGCCGAGCATTGCGGGCAGGTGCTCGACCTGCTGCTCCTTGGTGCCGTAGGCCGCCAGGGCGTAGGAGGCGAGGGTGTGCACGCTAACCCCGAGGCCGACGGTGAGCCGGGCCGCGGCGAGCTCTTCGAGGACCTGGAGGTAGACCTCGTAGGGCTGGTCGCCGCCGCCGTACTCGGCGTCGTAGGGCAGTCCGAGCAGTCCGGACTCCGAGAGCAGGGTGAAGACCTCGCGCGGGAAGTGTCCCGCGTCCTCCTCCTCGGCCGCCTTCGGGGCGATCTCTCGCTGCGCGATGTCGCGGACGAGCGAGATCAGGTCCCGGGCCTCGTCCGTGGGCAGTTGCCGGTCCACCGGCTGCGGGGCGCGCTCAGGCATGGCGACGCTCTCCTCCCTGTCGGGCACATCGACGGACGCGCGCCTTGGGTGGGGCGACTCCGCCGGGGTCTGGCTGAGGGCTGTGCCGATGCTCGCACCCCCGGGTCTCGGAAGCTGCTGACCAGCGGCTCTGCGCTGTGAGTATGCCCGATCGGCGGCACCGAGTCACCAGTTAACGACCGCTTACTTCAGGAAACCTGGAGCGGAGCTCAAGGGGCACGAAATTGGTCCGAACCATTGACGTACTGGTCTAGTCCTCCTACGGTGACGGATCAACGCCTTACCGCGTTCATGCCAATCGGCGCATGCTCCCCTCTCCCCCACGAGGAGACACCCGATGCACACCTCCCCACGTCCCCGCACCCGCTTCCGGGCGCTCGTGTCGGCCGCATGTTGCGCGGTCCTCGGCGCCGGGCTGCTGGCCGGAGCGGGCACCGCGACCGCCGAGCCCGCCGCCGCGCCCGCTCTCAAGGCATCCAAGGTCGTCGGCTACTTCACCGAATGGGGCACCTACGACCGCAAGTACTACGTCAAGAACATCGAGACGTCCGGCTCCGCGGCCAAGCTCACCCACATCAACTACGCCTTCGGCAACGTCACCGGCGGCAAGTGCGCGATGGGCGACGCCTACGCGGCGACCGACCGGACCTACACCGCCGCCGAGTCGGTGGACGGCGTGGCCGACACCTGGGACCAGCCGTTGCGCGGCAACTTCAACCAGCTGCGGGAGCTGAAGAAGAAGCACCCGGGCCTCAAGGTCCTCTGGTCCTTCGGCGGTTGGACCTGGTCGAGCGGCTTCGGCGAGGCCGCGAAGAACCCGGCCGCGTTCGCGCAGTCCTGCTACGACCTGGTCGAGAACTCCAAGTGGGCCGACGTCTTCGACGGCATCGACATCGACTGGGAGTACCCGAACGCGTGCGGCAACACCTGTGACACCAGCGGGCGTGAGGCGTTCAAGAACCTGCTGGCGGCGCTGCGTGCGAAGTTCGGGAGCAGTGCGCTGGTCACCGCGGCCATCACCGCCGACGCCACCTCGGGCGGCAAGATCGACGCGGCGAACTACGCGGGCGCGGCCCAGTACGTCAACTGGTACAACCCGATGACGTACGACTACTTCGGCGCCTGGGCCTCGACCGGCCCGACGGCACCGCACTCGCCGCTCACCTCCTACTCGGGCATCCCGACGGCGAACTACTACACCTCGGCGACCATCGCCAAGCTCAAGGGCCTCGGCATCCCGGCCTCGAAGCTGCTGCTCGGGATCGGTTTCTACGGACGCGGCTGGACCGGCGTCACCCAGTCGGCACCCGGCGGCACGGCGACCGGCCCGGCGGCGGGGACGTACGAGCAGGGCATCGAGGACTACAAGGTGCTGAAGTCGAAGTGCCCGGCGACCGGGACCGTGGCCGGCACCGCCTACGCCAAGTGCGGGACCAACTGGTGGAGTTACGACACCCCCGCCACCATCGCGACGAAGATGACGTACAAGAACCAGCAGGGTCTCGGTGGCACCTTCTTCTGGGAGCTGAGCGGTGACACCACGGGCGGTGAGCTGATCAAGGCGATCAACTGACAGCAGGGACGGGGACCTCGGGGCGGAGGCGCGGAAGTCTCCGCCCTCCGTCAGCCCTCGTCGCGGCGGGCCGGTTCCGGGGCCGGGTAGGAAGGGTCGAGCTCCTCGATGGCGCGCAGCGCGCCGCCCAGGGTCTTCACCAGGAGCTCGCGCATGGTGTCGCGGGGCAGTTCGGGGCGGTCGATCCAGTCGAGGGTGGCGCCCTCGACGCTGCACACCCAGGACACCAGGCCCATGCGGGCCAGCGGGGCGATGTCGGTGCGGCCGTAGGCGCCTTCGGCGATGGTCGCCACGATCGCCTCGCGCACCCCGTCCCGGATGGCGTGCACCTCGGTGTCGAAGCCGACGCCGCCGCTGACCACCGTGCGGTAGGCGGCCTGGTTGTGCTCGGCGTAGCGCAGATAGCTGTCGATCGTGCGCTGCACCCGGTCCACCTGGGGCAGTTGGAGGCCGCTCGCCGCGAAGGTGACCAGGTCGGCGACGGAGTCCTGGATGATCGCCAGGTAGTAGCCGCGCTTGGACTGGAAGTAGTAGTAGATCAGCCCCTTGGCGACGTGCGCCTGACGGGCGATGTCGTCCATGGAGAGCGCGTCGTACGACGTGTCGGCGAACAACCGCCGCCCGATCGCGATGAGTTCGGCGCGGCGTGCGACCGAGCGCTCGGTGCCGCGCGCCCGTGGCCGGGCGGCTGCACGCTGATCACTGATATTCAATTTCGACCCTGGTCTCGGGCTGATGGCGGGACACCCGCAGTATGTCAGGTCAAGCAGGAGTCAGGTCACAGAAGGCCGAGCTGGGTCACGAGCATCGCGATCACCACGACGAGCGTCCAGCCCGCGATGTGTTCGAGGACCTTGGGGCCGTCGTCCTGGGGGCCGCCGGTACGGGTGCGGGCCCGGGCGGCGGTGGTTGTTGATGCGGTCATTCGTCCACCTTGCCACCGGCCGGGGCTTTTGCGGCCGAGACCTTGGTCACAGGGCCCCGGCGCGCACCGGGGCCCCGTTCCGCCTCAGCGCACTCCCACCGCCGCGAGCGCCTTGCACTGCCGCGGGGTCGGCCGGGCCGGGAAGTACAGGTAGCAGACGCCGCCTGTGCCGGAGACCACCTTGCCGCTGGCGTTGTACCGCTTGGTACGGAGCCAGATCTTCTCCCACTCGGCCCTCTTGTAGACCCTGCGCACCGCCTCGTCGCTCGGCGAGGCCGGGTCGTTGGCGATCACATCGCCCTCGGCGGTGAAGCCGATGACGGTCATCAGGTGCCCGGAGGTGCCGTACCCCGCCCCGGTGAGCTCCTCCTTGAGGAACGACTGGGACGTTATGGCCGGGATGCCGGCCGCGATCAGCGTCTCCAGGTCGGTGAGCGAGCCGAGCCGGGTGACCACGCCCTGGAGCCCGTCGAAGGTGGCCGCGTAGGCCGCGTTGAACGGCCAGTTGCCGCAGCCCGCGTACTGGTAGTCGAACGTGTACCGGGCCGCGTGGCACACCTGCGGATCGGCGTACGTGGGGTCGACCCAGGCCAGTTGCTCCGGGGTGAGCCGGCCGCCCCAGTACTCGATGATCATCTGCGAGGAGGTGGGGCTGCACCAGGCCTCGCCGCCGTTGTCGTACTCGGGGTACTGGCCGGCGTGGATCTCCTGCGAGTACCGCGGGACGCTCAGCTCCTGGGCCAGCCCGGGCGTGGAGGCCGGGACGGTGAAGCGGTCGGGGATGTCGGAGCCCATCGCGCCGAGCCGCCAGACGGTGGGGGTCTTCTTGGTGCCCGGCTTGCGGTAGAGGGTCAGCCGCAGGCGGTACGAGGTGAGGCGCAGCCCCGTCGCCGGGTCGTCGATCGCGAAGGTATCCGTCCAGATGCTGCTCTTGTCGTCCGTCTGGTCGTCCACCGAGGTCCGCCGGATGTCCTGGTCCCCGGCCGCCCAGCGGCCCATGACGTACCAGGGGGTGTCGGTGCCGTCGGAGTACGTGCCCTTCAGCTCCACCTGGAGCCAGGTGCCGTCCGGGGTGTGCGCGTTCCAGGACGCGATCGCCTCGGTCGAGGGGACGGCGAGCTTGTGGACGGGCGACGTCCAGCTCGCGTACTCCCAGTCGGCCGTCTTGCCGGTGTGCGGGTCGGTGTACCCGACGGTGCCCGCGGCGGTCCCGATGACCAGGCCCGGACGGGCGCCCGCGACGGCACGCGTGCCCTTGGCGAGACCGCCGCGCCAGTCGGCGTACGACGTCCAGAAACGGTTGTCGACGAGGCGGGCGGAGGCCTGGGCGGGACCTCCGGCACCGCTCGTGGCGACGGCCGGGCCCGCGCTGCCCGCGACCGCGGCGACGACCGCGGCGGTCAGAACGGCTCTCCGGGACGGCTGTTCGGCTCTGCTCATGGACGGAACGACCCCCATAGTGTGTCCGAGTTCGGGCAGGTCCACTGCTCGTTCGTGCGCCAACTATGACCACAATCGACAGCCTCCTGCCAGCACTTCGAGCCATGCCACGCCCACGAATATTGGCCTACACCACTGGCATGACCTGCGACGGCTAAAGTGCACAGCGCTCACGCTCCCCCGACCCCCAGGAAACCGGCCATGCGCGACCTCGTCTCCCGGCTCCGCCGGCTCCCCCCTTCCTGCGGGCCGGTCCGGCTGGTCGGTGTCGACGGACACGCCGGCTCGGGGAAGTCCACGTTCGCCGGGCGGTTGGCGGCGGAGCTCGGCGGGGCGCCGGTGCTGCACCTCGACGACATCGCGAGCCACGCGGAGTTGTTCGACTGGACCGGGCGGCTGCTGGAGCAGGTGATCGAGCCGTGGCGGCGGGGCGAGAGCGCGCACTACGCCCCCTACGACTGGCACGCCCGGCGCTTCGGACCGCCACGGGATCTGCCCCCGGCCCCCGTGGTCCTCGTCGAAGGTGTCGGGGCCGGGCGGCGCGCCCTGCGACCGCACCTCGCCCAGCTGCTGTGGATGGAGTTGCCCCGCGAGGAGTCCTGGACCCGGGGGCGCTCCCGGGACGGAGCGGAGCAGCGGGAGTTCTGGGAGGGGTGGGTCCGGGCGGAACGCGCGCACTTCGCGGACGACCCTTCTCGGCCGTTCGCCGATCTTCTGGTGCGGCAGATGGAGAAGGGGTACGAGGTGCTCACCGGGCCTGCCGGGACCGTTGGACCGGACCAGAAAATCACTCAGGGTGAGGGACCATCCGCAGTGTGCTGAACTTGTGAAGACCCTTGCGGCCGAACTTCCCGGAGTGCTTCAACTCGGCTTGACCGACTGGCCGTACAGGACTTACGTTCTCAATGTGCGGCCTTTCGCAGCCGCCCGCAGTCGCGAAGCCCCCGGTTGTTCCCCCGTGATCGGGGGCTTCGTTCTGCCCTCAACTCCCTTTTCGGGCGCTCCGAGGCGCGATTCGCTCACCCTCGGTCACCATGCGGAATGCGCCCCATCTGCTCCCACCTCGCCAAACGGCCTGTGCGGCACCCTACGGCGGGCCCTGCCCCCGCAGGTACGATGCCCTCGGTGCGACCTACGGACGGCAGCTCTGCGCACCGTTGCAACTCCGGTCCGCAGCAAGGCGGTTCGATCAAGGCGGTCGGCGGGCGACGGCTCGGTGACCAACCAACGGGGGCACGGTTTGTGGGGGACGTGATGGACTTCGGCATGCAGGGCTCCAAGGCCCCGGCCGACCTCGCCTGGCTGCGAGGTGTGGACGCCTACACGATGGGGGCCTATTCGCAGGCGGAGGAGGAGTTCCGGGCCGCGGTGCGGATGGACCCGGGGATGGCCGACGGCTGGCTCGGGCTGCACGCGCTGCGCATCGACACGACGACCGCGCTGCTGCGGATGTTCCGGCACCGCGAGCGCTTCGGGGAACAGCGCGCCCGGCATCGCAGGACCCTCAACTCCTGGTACTGGCTGGGCTGGTGGGTGCAACCGGTGCTGGAGAGCCCGCGCGACCTGCTGCTCGCGCACGCCTCGCACTGGCTCGACGGACGCCATGTCCCGGAACTGGACCGGGCGTTGGCGGGCCTGCCGCCGGTGGACGCCGATCCGCAGGTGCGCTTCCTGCACGCCTGCCGGTCCTATCTCGTCAAGGACTGGGACCAGCTCATCCGGCACACCGACCCGTTGATCGACGATCCGCTGCTCGGCATCGAGGCCGGCCTGTTCGGCGGCATGGCACGGGTGCGGCTGGAGATGTACGGCCAGGCGGAGCCCCTGCTGTCGGCGGCGCTGATGCGCTGTCGCAGCGAGCAGCCGCAGCGCAAGGAACTGCGCTACTGGCTCGCCCGGGCGCACGAGGGCACCGGCCGCTCCGCCGCCGCACTCCCCCTCTACCGTGCCGTGCACCGCGTAGACCCGGCGTTCATGGACACCTCCGCCCGCCTCGCGGCGATCGCCGAGGGCGACGGCTACGACGACGCGGCCGACCTCGCGGCGATCACCCTGTCCGGCGCGCAGGACGTCCTGGACGGGCCGGACGGTCTCGATCCGCTGTTCGGCACGGAGGGCCGGGACCTGCGGCTGTCCGAGCCCGACCTGCCGACGGGCCCGCTGCCGCAGGTGACCGACCCGGCGGTGCGCGAGAAGCTCGCCACCTCCCCGACCCTGCCCGCCGGCCCCACCGACCCGGTCTTACTGGAGGAAGCGCTCAACGAACTGGAGCGCATGGTGGGCCTGGAACCCGTGAAACGCCAGGTCAAGGCGCTGTCGGCGCAGTTGAACATGGCGCGGCTGCGCGCCGGGCAGGGCCTGCCGGTCCAGCCCCCCAAACGGCACTTCGTCTTCTCCGGCCCCTCCGGCACCGGCAAGACCACCGTGGCCCGCATCCTGGGCCGCGTCTTCTACGCCCTCGGCCTCCTGGGCGGTGACCATCTGGTCGAGGCCCAGCGGGCCGACCTCGTCGGCGAGTACCTCGGGCAGACCGCCGTGAAGGCCAACGAGCTCATCGACTCCGCGATCGGCGGGGTGCTGTTCGTCGACGAGGCGTACTCCCTCTCCAACTCCGGATACGGCAAGGGCGACGCGTACGGCGACGAGGCCCTGCAGGTGCTGCTGAAGCGGGCCGAGGACAACAGGGACCACCTGGTGGTGATCCTGGCCGGCTACCCCGAGGGCATGGACCGCCTCCTCGCCGCCAACCCCGGACTGTCGTCGCGCTTCACCACCCGCGTGGACTTCCCGTCGTACCGCCCGCTGGAGCTGACCTCGATCGGTGAGGTCCTCGCCGCGGAGAACGGTGACGTGTGGGACGAGGAGGCACTGGACGAGCTGCGGTCGATCGCCGGGCACGTGGTGGACCAGGGGTGGATCGACGAGCTGGGGAACGGGCGGTTCCTGCGGACGCTGTACGAGAAGAGCTGCGCGTACCGGGATCTGCGGCTGTCGACCTACCCGGGGATGCTGACCCGGGACGACCTGTCGACGCTGCGCCTGCCGGATCTGATGCAGGCGTACGGAGAGGTGCTGTCGGGGCGGGGGCCGCAGGACCCGTCGGCGCTGTAGCCCCCGCCCGGCGCTACTTGGCGAACGCCTCCTCCGGTTCATCGCTCGCCCGGGGCTCGGTCACCTTCACCTCGGTGGCCTCCCGGTGGGCCGGGTCCGTCACCTCGCCCACCAGGAGTTCGAGTACGTCCTCCAGGGCGACCAGGCCCAGCACCCTGCCCGACGCGTCCGCCACCTGGGCCAGATGGGTCGCCGCGCGGCGCATCACCGTCAGGGCGTCGTCCAGCGGCAGCTCCGACCTGAGGGTCGTCATGGAGCGCCAGATGTGCTGGGGCACCGCGCGCTCGGACTCCTCCAGGTCGAGTACGTCCTTCACGTGCAGATAGCCCATGAAGGCGCCGTTGTCGGCGGCGACCGGGAAGCGGGAGTAGCCGGTGCGCGCGGTCAGCTCGACGACCTGGCCGGGTGTGACCGAGGGGCCGACGGTGACCAGGGAGTCGCTCTGGAGCAGGACGTCCGTGACCGGGCGGGAACCCAGCTCCAGGGCGTCCTCCAGGCGTTCCTGCTCCTCGGGGTCGAGGAGACCGGCCTGACCGGAGTCCTCCACCAGGCGGTTGAGCTGTTCGCTGGTGAAGACCGCCTCGACCTCGTCCTTGGGCTCGACGCGGAAGAGCCGCAGGATCGCCTGGGCGCAGGCACCGAGGGCGATCGTGATGGGCTTGCACACCCGGGCGAAGGCGACCAGGCCGGGGCTGAGCCACAGCGCGGCCTTCTCCGGGGCGGCCATCGCCAGGTTCTTCGGAACCATCTCGCCGATGACGAGGTGGAAGAAGACGACCGCGGCGAGCGCGATCACATAGCCCAGCGGGTGGATCATGCCGTGCGGCAGGTGGATCCACTCGAAGACCGGCTCCAGCAGATGCGCGACGGTCGGTTCGGCGACCGCGCCCAGTGTCAACGAGCACACGGTGATGCCGAACTGGGCCGCCGCCATCATCTGCGGCAGCCGCTCCAGGCCGTACAGCACCTGCCGGGCCCGGGCCGTGCCGAGCGGTTCGATCTGGCTGCGGCGGACGGAGACGAGCGCGAACTCGGCGCCGACGAAGAAGCCGTTGGCGAGCACGAGCAGCCCGGCGAAGAGGAGTTGGAGCACGGTCATCGGGCGGCCTCCACGACGACACCCGTGCGGACCAGGCGGACCCGCTCGGCGCGATAGTGGCCGACGCGGCGCACCGACAGCCGCCAGCCGGGCAGTTCGGCCTTGTCGCCGACGGCGGGGATGCGGCCGAGCAGGTCGGCGATCAGGCCGGCGACCGTCTCGTACGGGCCCTCGGGCACGTCGAGGCCTATGCGCTGGAGGATGTCGACGCGGCAGCTGCCGTCGGCGTCCCACGCGGGGCGGCCGTCCTCCGGCGGGGCGGCGGCGAGTTCGGGCACGTCCTGACCGTCGTGCTCGTCGCGGACCTCGCCGACGATCTCCTCGACGATGTCCTCCAGGGTGACCACGCCGGCCGTGCCGCCGTACTCGTCGACGACGACGGCGATGGGCTGCTCGCTGCGCAGCTGGGCGAGGAGCGGCTGGACCGGGAGGGTCTCCGGGACCAACAGCGCCGGGCGGGCGATCCTGCCCACCGGGGTGCGCAGCCGCTCGTGGGTCGGGACGGCCAGCGCGTCCTTGAGATGGACCATGCCGACGATCTCGTCGATCTTCTCCCGGTAGACGGGGAAGCGGGACAGGCCGGTGGCACGGGTGAGGTTGACGACGTCCTCGGCGGTCGCCGACGACTGGAGTGAGCTGACCTTCACGCGCGGGGTCATGACGTGCTGCGCGGTGAGTTCGGCGAGCGACAGGGTCCGCACGAACAGGTCGGCCGTGTCCTGCTCCAGCGTGCCGGCCTGTGCCGAGTGCCGGGCCAGGGAGACGAGTTCACCGGGGGTGCGGGCGGAGGCCAGCTCCTCGGTGGGCTCGACGCCGAGGGCGCGGACGAGGCGGTTGGCCACCGCGTTGAGCGCGGCGATGACCGGGCGGAACAGGCGCGCGAAGGCGTGTTGCGGGCCGGCGACGAAGCGGGCGACCTGCAACGGCTTGGACACCGCCCAGTTCTTGGGCACGAGTTCGCCGATCACCATCTGCACGGCGGACGCCAGCAGCATGCCGATGACGACCGCGACACCGGAGACGGCCCCCTCGGGGATGCCGGTCGCGGTGATCGGGCCGGACAGCAGCTCCGCGAGCGCCGGTTCGGCGAGCATGCCGACGACCAGGGAGGTGATGGTGATGCCCAGCTGGGTGCCGGAGAGCTGGAAGGAGAGCTCCTTGAGCGACTCCACGACCGTACGGGCGCGTTTGTCGCCCTCGGCGGCAGCCTTCTCGGCGTCCGGCCGCTCGACCGTGACGAGGCCGAACTCGGCCGCGACGAAGAAGCCGTTGGCGAGGATCAGCAGGAAGGCGGCTGCGAGGAGCAGCAGGGGGATGGTCATGATGCCGCCGCCTCACCGGTATGTCGGGAGGGGGCGGCGCAGGTACTACAGGACGATCCGTCCATCGCTGGAGGGAATCACTCCTCGGGTAGCAGTGGGGCCGCTGAGGGCCGATCGGGACATCAGCGGCGGAGGCGCGACGAAAACGTCTCCGCCAACAGATTAATCAAGACAGGGCCCTCTACGGCAGATCCCTTGTGCCGCGGGCCTCGACGAGCGCCCGCAGCGCGCGGGCGTCGGTGATCGCCTGCTGCTTGGCGATGCCCGGCTGGATGCCCAGGGCGGGCAGGCTGGTGCCGTCGCTGAGGTTGAGGAACACCCAGGGGTCACCGGGGCGGAGGTTCACCTGGATGATCTCGGCCCAGTCGAGGCGGCGCTTGCTCGCGATGTTCACCACGGTGACGCCGGAGTCGTCGGCGACCACCTTCACGCGGGCCAGCATGGCCAGGACGCCGAAGATGAGGGCCGCGGTGACGATGAAGCTGAGCCGCTCACCGGGGCCGAGCTTCTCCAGGAGCAGCGCGATCGCGGTGATCGTGGCGAAGATCGCGACACCGGCGGTGAGCAGCACGGCCCGGGTGCGGCCGGGGCGGAAGGTGACGGGGAGGGCGGGAGCGTCGGACATGGTGGTGGGGTCCCTCAGAGACGGCAGGCGTGGATGGCCGTCGTCAGGATGGCCCGGGCGCCGATGTCGTACAGGTCGTCCATGATCCGCTGCGCCTCCTTGGCAGGGACCATCGCGCGGACGGCGACCCAGCCCTCGTTGTGCAGCGGGGAGACGGTCGGGGACTCCAGGCCCGGCGTGAGGGCGACGGCCTTCTCCAGCTGCTCGACGCGGCAGTCGTAGTCCATCATCACGTAGGTCCGGGCGACGAGGACGCCCTGGAGGCGGCGCAGGAACTGCTGCACCTTGGGCTCGTTCTCCGAGGAGGTGTCCGCGTCCGTGCGGCGGATCACGACCGCCTCGGACTTCATGATCGGCTCACCGAAGACCTCAAGGCCCGCGTTGCGCAGCGAGGTGCCGGTCTCGACGACGTCCGCGATGACCTCGGCGACGCCGAGCTCGATGGCGGTCTCGACGGCGCCGTCGAGGTGGACGACGGAGGCGTCGACGCCGCTGTCGGCGAGGTGGCCCTCGACGATGCCCTCGTAGGAGGTGGCGACCGTCTTGCCCTTGAGGTCCTGGACGTCGGTCGCGGTGCCGGGCTTGGCGGCGAAGCGGAAGGTGGAGCGGGCGAAGCCGAGCGGGAGGATCTCCTCGGCCTTGGCGCCGGAGTCGATGAGCAGGTCGCGGCCGGTGATGCCGATGTCGAGGCGGCCGGAGGAGACGTAGATCGCGATGTCGCGGGGGCGGAGGTAGAAGAACTCCACCTCGTTCCCCGGGTCGACGATCCGCAGTTCCTTGGACTCGCGGCGCTGCTGGTAGCCGGCCTCATGCAGCATCTCCGCCGCAGGTCCTGACAGGGAACCCTTGTTGGGGACGGCGATGCGCAGCATGAGGTCGGCTTCCTTTGCGTGATGGGGCGGAACTGTGGAACAGGCGGACTCAGAGGTGGGCGTAGACGTCGTCCAGCGAGATGCCGCGGGCGACCATCATCACCTGGACGTGGTACAGCAGCTGCGAGATCTCCTCGGCAGCCGCCTCCTTGCCCTCGTACTCGGCGGCCATCCAGACTTCGGCGGCTTCCTCGACGACCTTCTTGCCGATGGCATGGACGCCCTTGCCTACCAGTTCCGCGGTGCGGGAGGTGGCGGGGTCGCCGTGCGCGGCCTTGTGCTGGAGCTCGGTGAAGAGCTCCTCGAACGTCTTATTGGACATGGTGACGCTCAGCCTATGCCACACCCGCCGTCCGTCAGCGCCACGGTTCAGATACTGAGCGGAGGGTGGCCGCGGTCGCCACCGCCGCCGTCACCGCCTCGTGCCCCTTGTCCTCGTTGGAGCCCGCAAGGCCGGCCCGGTCCAGGGCCTGCTCCTCGGTGTCGCAGGTCAGCACGCCCATGCCGACGGGGACACCGGTCTCCACGGAGACCTGGGTGAGGCCCTGGGTGACGCCCTGGCACACGTACTCGAAGTGGGGGGTGCCGCCGCGGATCACGACACCGAGGGCGACGATCGCGTCGTAGCCCCGCCCGGCCAGCACCTTGGCGACGACCGGGAGCTCCCAGCTGCCGGGGACCCGGAGCAGGGTCGGCTCGTCGATGCCCAGGTCGTGCAGGGCGCGCAGGGCGCCGTCGACCAGTCCGTCCATCACCTTCTCGTGCCACTGCGCCGCGATGACGGCGACCCGCAGGTCGCCCACGTTGCGTACGGACAGCTCCGGTGCACCCTTGCCGCTCACGTTCTCAGGTCTCCTAGATGTGCTTTACAGGGGTTACTGGTTCTTGCAGGCGGACACAGGGGCCGCGGGGGCGGTGTCCAGCCAGGGCAGGTCGTGACCCATCCGGTCCCGCTTGGTGCGCAGGTAGCGGAGGTTGTGCTCGCCCGCCTGTACGGGCATCGGCTCCCGACTGTTGACCTTGAGCCCGTGGCGGAGCAGGGCGTCGGACTTGTCGGGGTTGTTGGTCATCAGGCGGACGCTGCGGACGCCGAGGTCCTTGAGGATCTGGGCGCCGGCGCCGTAGTCCCGGGCGTCGGCGGGCAGGCCGAGCTCCAGGTTGGCGTCGAGGGTGTCGCGGCCGCGCTCCTGGAGCTCGTACGCCCGCAGCTTGGACAGCAGGCCGATGCCGCGTCCCTCGTGGCCGCGCAGGTAGACGACCACTCCCCTGCCCTCGCTCTGGATGCGGTCCAGGGAGGCGTCGAGCTGGGGGCCGCAGTCGCAGCGGGCGGAGCCGAAGACATCGCCGGTGAGGCATTCGGAGTGGACGCGGACCAGGACGTCCTCGCCGTCGCCGATCTCGCCGTGCACGAGGGCGACGTGCTCCACGCCGTCGACCGTGGAGCGGTAGCCGTACGCCGTGAACTCGCCGTGGGCGGTGGGCAGTCGGACCTCGGCCTCGCGGCGGACGGTGGGCTCGGCGGAGCGGCGGTAGGTGATCAGGTCCTCGATGGAGATGATCGTCAGGCCGTGCTTTCGGGCGAACGGGATCAGCTCGGGCAGGCGCAGCATCCGGCCGTCCTCACCGGCGATCTCGACGATCGCGCCGGCCGGGCGCAGGCCCGCGAGTCGGGCGAGGTCGACGGCCGCCTCGGTGTGGCCGTTGCGGACCAGCACGCCGCCGGGCTGGGCGCGCAGCGGGAAGACATGGCCGGGGCGGACGAAGTCGGTGGGCTCGGCGTCGCCGCTCGCCAGCAGCCGGAGCGTGGTGGCGCGGTCGGCGGCGGAGATGCCGGTGGTCACGCCGTGGGCGCCGGAGGCGTCGACGGAGACGGTGAACGCCGTCTTCATCTGCTCGGTGTTGTCCTCGACCATCTGCGGGAGCCTGAGCCGGTCCAGCTCCTCGCCCTCCATGGGCGCGCAGATCAGGCCGCGGCACTCGCTCATCATGAACGCCACGATCTCGGGGGTGATCTTCTCGGCGGCGACGACGAGGTCGCCCTCGTTCTCCCGGTCCTCGTCGTCGACGACGACGATCGGGCGGCCGGCCGCGATGTCGGCGATGGCCTGCTCGATCGGGTCGAGCGCGAAGTCCTCGATGCCGTCCGTGCTGTACAGGATCGTTGCGGTGCTCATGCCGGCGCTCCTTCCAGAGCGGGCCGCGCGGCCGTGCGGGAGCGCAGCCACCAGTCGCGCATGCCCCACAGGACGAGCGCGCCGTAGATGACGTAGACGAAGCCGGAGAAGGCGTAACCGTTGGCGAAGTTGAGGGGGACGCCGACCAGGTCGACGAGGAGCCAGGCGATCCAGAACTCGACCATGCCGCGCGCCTGGGCGTACATCGCGACGACGGTGCCGACGAAGATGTAGGCGTCCGGCCAAGGGTCCCAGGACAGGCTCGGGTAGGCCTTGAACAGCAGGGCGACGGCGACGGTGCCGACGGCCGCGGCGGCGATCATCGCGCCGCGCTCGCGCCACGTGGCGAACCGCGGGGCGATGTGACCGTCGCCGCCCTGCGCCTTGTCGCGGTTCCACTGCCACCAGCCGTACAGCGCGACGACCATGACGATCGCCTGCTTGCCGGCGCTGCCGGTCAGATGGCCGTAGAAGGCGCCGAAGAGGATGAGGCCGGCCAGGAACTGGACGGGCCAGCTCCAGATGGAGCGGCGCCAGCCAAGGGCGAGGGCGATCAGGCCGAAGATGTTGCCGATCATGTCCGACCAGAGGATGTGCTGGCCGAAGAGGCTGAACGCCTCGGTGTTGAGCGAGTTCACTTGCCCGCTCCCTGCGTGCCCGCGAGCAGCCGCTCGACGTACTTGGCGACGATGTCGACCTCGAGGTTGACCGGGTCGCCGGGCTGCTTGTGGCCGAGCGTGGTCAGGTCGAGGGTGGTGGGGATGAGGCTGACCGTGAAGTAGTCGGGGCTGGCCTCGACGACGGTGAGGCTGATGCCGTCGACGGTGATGGAGCCCTTCTCCACGACATAGCGCGCGAGGTCCGCGGGGAGCGAGACCTTCACGATCTCCCAGTTCTCGGAGGGCTTGCGCTCCAGCACCTGGCCCGTGCCGTCCACATGGCCCTGCACGATGTGGCCGCCGAGCCGGGCGCCCACGGCGGTGGGACGCTCCAGGTTGACGCGGGAGCCGACGGTGAGGGCGCCGAGGCTGGAACGGTTGAGGGTCTCCGCCATGACGTCGGCGGTGAACTCGTCGCCCTCGTGCTCGACGACGGTGAGACAGACCCCGTTCACGGCGATGGAGTCGCCGTGCTTCGCGCCGTCGGTGACGACGGGGCCGCGCAGCCGGAAGCGGGAGGCGTCGTCGAGATTCTCGACGGCGGTGACCTCACCCAGCTCTTCGACGATTCCGGTGAACACTTCCCGGGTCCTCCTGCCTCATTCGGGCACGGACTCCGGGGCTGTCGATGACGACAGAATGAGCGAGCAGGAACACCGGGGGCGACGCCGGACAGAGTCGTCCACGAGGACGAACACTTACGGCGGCGCGCACGAATGCCCGCCCGCCGCGCACTGCCTCCCATCCGGACTTTAACCGTCGGTCCAGGAATTTCACCTGGTCAACCGGCCGCTGGAAGCGGTCGGGTCGCGGACTGTAACCGCCGGTTCGGACTTTCACCGACCCCGGAGTGCGCTGCTTCTGGTACAGAGCCAGTGTGCCACGGCTGATCGTGGTCCATACGGGTGAGTTGTGTGGAGTGGCTCACAGGTGTCGTGACTGGACTTCTCAACTCGGCCGAGCTGTAGGAGTCTCTGGTCTAGTCCTTTTTGGATCACCGCAGACCGGCCCGGCGGCGGTGACGACGGCCCTTGCCCGCCGCCGGGCCCTTCAGACAGGCGTGCCCGCGTCCGGGCCGCGGCCGAAAAGGTCGTCCTGGGCACGGTCCCGTGCCGTCAGCAGCGCACCCCGCAGGACCGCCGCGCCGCCCAGTGCACTTGACCGCACCTCCGTCGGCAGCGGCGACATGCGGCGGACCCGCTGCTCCACCCGGGCCGCCAGTTGCTCTCCGCCCGCCTGCCCCACGTCGCCGCCCAGGACCACGCAGCCGGGGTCCAGGACGGCCACCACGGAGGAGACGCCCACGGCGAGGCGGTCGGCGAGGGCGTCCAGGAAGGCCGTGGTGCCGGCGGCCACCAGCCCCGCCGCCACCGGGGCATGCCCGTCGGCCTCCGCCACCACCCCGTACTCCGCCGCGAGCTCCGCGATCGCCGCCGAGCCCGCCAGCGAGTGGAACCCGCCCTCGCACCCCGTCGCCGACGGCAGCCCCGCCGTCCCCGGTACCGGCAGGAAGCCGATCTCCCCCGTGCCGCCGGACGCGCCGCGCCGCAGCGAACCGTCCAGGACCACCGCGGCGCCGGTGCCGTGGCCGAGCCACAGCAGCACGAAGGTGTCCCGGTCCTGCGCCACACCGTCCCGCTGTTCCGCCAGGGCCGCCAGGTTCGTCTCGTTCTCGACGTGCACCCGAGCCTCCGGAAGGCGTTCCTGGAGGGCGGCGACCAGACGGCGGTGCCACTCGGGCAGGCCCGTGGAGCTGCGGAGTTCACCGGTGGCGGGGTCGATGAGGCCGGGGGCGCCGATGCCGACGGTGTGCAGGCGGTCGGCGCCGGCCTCCTTGGCGACCCGCTCCACCAGGGCCACCGCCTGCTCGACCGCCGGTCCGGTGCCGATGTCCCCGGCGATCGGGGCCGCGGACTCGGCCAGCACCCGGCCCAGCAGATCGGACACGACGACCGAGACGCCTTCGGTGCGGACGTCGAGCGCGGCCAGCTGGGCGCGGTCGGCGACGATGCCGTACAGCTTCGCGTTCGGCCCGCGGCGCTGCTCGCCCGACTCCCCGGCCACCTCGATCAGTCCGGCCGCGGCGAGGCGCTCGACGAGGTCGGCGACCGTCGGCCGGGACAGGCCGGTGAGCTGCTTCAACTGCCCTGCCGTCAACGGCCCTTCCCGCTGGAGCAGACGCAGGGCGAGCCGGTCGTTGATGGCCCGGGCGGTGCTGGGGGATGCGGGCATGCCGGGGATCCTTCCAGATCGGCGGCCGGTGATGCCCTGTCCGTCTCTCTATCTATCAGGCAGGGTCCCTGATAGTTTACGACGCCGGGAGGGTCCACAGGCCGCAAAGGGGCGGGAGAGTATGAGTGACGTGCTGTACGACCAGCGGCAGGTGAAGCGCGCCCGCTACGCCGTGGCCGCCGTCTTCGCCGTGCACGGTGCCGTCACCGGATCGTTCGCGACCCGCGTGCCGTGGATCCAGGACCATGCCTCGGTGAGCGCCGGGCAGTTGGGCCTCGCCCTCGCCTTCCCCGCGCTCGGCGCGTCCGTCGCGATGCCGTTGGCGGGGAGCATCAGCCACCGCTTCGGCGCCCGGAACGCCCTGCGCGGCCTGATCTCCCTGTGGACGCTGTCCCTGGTCCTGCCGTCCGTCTCCCCGAACCTGGTCGCCCTGTGTCTGGCGCTGTTCGTCTACGGCGCCACGGCCGGCATGGCGGACGTGGCCATGAACGCGCTCGGCGTCGAGGTCGAGAACCGGCTCGGCCGGTCGATCATGTCCAGCCTGCACGGCATGTGGAGCGTGGGCACGCTGATCGGCTCGGCGGCCGGCACCCTCGCCGCCCACCTGGGCTCGGACGCGCGGCTGCACCACGCGCTCGCGGCGGCCGTCCTCACCTGTCTCGGCCTGCTGGCCTGCCGCTGGGTGCTGGACCTCCAGCCCGCCGAGGACGAGGAGGCGCCGCCCCGCTTCGCCCTGCCGCCGAAGTCGGCGCTGCTCATCGGTGCCGTGGGCTTCTGCGCGGTGTTCGCGGAGGGCGCGAGCCTGGACTGGTCCGCGGTCTATCTGCGGGACCAGCTGGAGACCTCGGCGGGGCTCGCCGCGGCCTGCACCACCGGCTTCACGCTGACGATGGCCGTCGCGCGGCTCGCCGGCGACCGGATCGTCGACCGGTACGGGTCGGTGCGCACGGTCCGGGCGGGCGGCGTGCTCGCCGCGCTCGGCGGACTGCTGATCGTCACCGCCCAGAACCCGGCCATGGCGATGACCGGGTTCGCCCTGATGGGGCTGGGGATCGCGGTGGTGGTGCCGCTGTGCTTCGCCGCCGCCGGCCGCAGCGGCTCGAACCCGAGCCTGGCCATCGCCGGTGTCGCGACGATCACCTACACCTCGGGCCTGGTCGCGCCGAGCGCGATCGGCACCATCGCCCAGGCGACCAGTCTGCTGGTGTCGTTCATCCTGGTGACGGTCCTGGCGAGCGGGCTCGTGGCCTTCGCGGGCGTGCTGCGGGGCGGCGACCGCGACCGCCCGAGGATCAGCCCTCCGGCCGCAGCAGTTCCCGACCCGCGGCCCTGAAGCGCTCGCTCCACGGCGCCGGGCGCAGCGTCTCGGAGTCCAGCCGTACGAGGACCCGGGCGCCCCGCGCGTACGTCACCGCCCCGTCCTGCGAGCAGAAACGGAAGCCGTACGTCAGCCCGGTCGTGCCGAGCCTCTCCAGCCAGAGGTGGACGGCGTAGACGCCGGTCCGCGTCACCGGCGCCTCGTACGAGATGCGCAGTTCCCTGACGGCGTTGCAGGCGTCGCCGGCCGCCGCCCAGTCGCCCTCGAAGTGGCTGCCGTACTCCTGCAACAGCTCGGTCCAGGCCTGTTCGACCTTGAGCGGGTAGCGGGCGTTGTGCAGGAGGCCGAGCGCGTCCAGGTCGTCGAAGTGGACGGTGACGGGGATCAGCCGGCCGTGGGACACAGCGGGGGCGGTCGGGGCTTCGGCGGTCACGGGTGGTGCTCCAGGGACGTACGACAGGGACTCCCCCATGCTAAGCGGCCGCTCACCCGGCGGCCGCCCCCGGGGCGGTGACCTGGGCGGATCTCCCTGACAATGGTCCGGACATCCGCAGGTACGAGGAAAGCGAAACCGCACCATGGATCTTGGCGTCGGCTGGAAGCTGCACGGAGACGGGCGGACGCCCGCGCCCGGGGCGGTGGTACGCCCCGACGAACGGCTCTCCTGGCCCCGCACGGTCGGCCTCGGCGCCCAGCACGTGGTGGCGATGTTCGGGGCGTCCTTCGTGGCCCCGGTCCTCATGGGCCTGGACCCCAACCTGGCGATCATGATGTCCGGCGTCGCGACCGTGATCTTCCTGCTCGCCACGCGCGGCCGGGTGCCCAGCTACCTCGGCTGCTCGCTGTCCTTCGTCGGCGTCGCCGCCGTGATCCGCGCCCAGGGCGGTACGAGCGCCACGGTGACCGGCGCGGTGTTCGTGGTGGGCGTCGCGCTGTTCCTCGTCGGGGTCGCCGTCCAGCGGTTCGGGGCGCGGATCATCCATGCCGCGATGCCGCCGATCGTCACCGGCGCGGTGGTCATGCTGATCGGCTTCAACCTGGCCCCGGTGACCGCGAGCACCTACTGGCCGCAGGACCAGTGGACGGCCCTGCTGGTCATGCTGTTCACCGGTCTGGCGGTCGTCTGTCTGCGCGGTTTCTGGTCCCGGATCGCGATCTTCCTGGGGCTGCTCTTCGGGTACGGCATCTCCTGGGCCTTCGACCGGAGCTTCGGCCGCATCCACGCGGTCGACGCGAGCGGCAAGCTCACCGACCACTGGCGGCTGGACCTCTCCGCCGTGGGCCGGGCCGACTGGATCGGGCTGCCGGACTTCCACGGCCCGTCCTTCGAGTGGTCGGCGATCCTCGTCGCCCTTCCCGTCGTCATCGCGCTGGTCGCGGAGAACGCCGGACACGTCAAGGCGGTCGGCGAGATGACCGGCGACCCGCTGGACGACAGGCTCGGCACGGCGATCTCGGCGGACGGCGTCGGCTCGATGCTGTCCACCGCGCTGGGCGGCCCGCCCAACACCACGTACTCCGAGAACATCGGCGTGATGGCCGCGACCCGCGTCTACTCGACGGCCGCCTACTGGGCCGCCGCCGGTTTCGCGCTGCTCTTCGGCCTGTGCCCGAAGTTCGGCGCGGTCGTCGCCGCGATCCCGGGCGGGGTGCTCGGCGGCATCACCGTCATCCTCTACGGCATGATCGGCCTGCTCGGCGCGCAGATCTGGATCAACTCCGGGGTGGACCTGCGCAATCCGCTGAACCTGGTGCCGGCCGCGGCGGGCATCATCATCGGCGTCGGCAACGTGACGATGAAGTTCACGGACACCTTCTCGCTGAGCGGCATCGCGCTGGGCACGCTGGTCGTCATCACCGGCTACCACGCGCTGCGGGCGTTCGCGCCGGCCCATCTCAAGGAGCAGAAGCCGCTGCTGGACGAGGGAACCTCGACCTATGACGAGGCCAAGTCGTAGGCGTACGACGGGGTGAACGTCCCCGGCGCTCCCTTGCAGCCGTCCGACTCCCCCGGCAGCTTCACCCACAGATAGCCGTCGATGCGGGCCTCGCCGGTGTTGAGGGTCGGTGTCTGGCCCAGCTTGCGGCCGTCCGGGTCGCACCACTCGCCGTCGGCCGGGGCGCCGTTGCCGTTGCGGCTGGTGTCGATGACGGCGCCGAGGCCCGCCGGGCCGCCGAGGGCCGTGAGGACCCGGCGGTCGTAGGCGATCTCGTCGGCGGTGCGGTGGAAGTTGGAGACGTTGCTGAAGATCCCGTCGGAGGACGCGGCCGAGCCGGCTCCCGCCTGCCGCAGCAGGTCCGCCTGCTTGGCCGCCGGGTGCCAGCCGGAGTGTCCGGCGTCGTAATAGACGCGGGCCTTGGGATTCGCGGCCTTGATGACGCGCCCCGCGCGGGCCAACGAGGCGAAGCGGTCGGCGCGTTGGCCGCCGGAGAGGCACTCGGACTGGGCGATCGAGTCGGGCTCCAGGATCACGACGACCTCGCCGGAGCCCAGCCCGGCGGCGAACCGGTCGATCCACGCGTCGTACGCGTCGAGGTCCGGCGCCCCGCCCTGGGAGGCCCCGCCGCAGTCCCGCTCCGGGATCGTGTACGCCACGACGACCGGCACCCTGCCCTGTGCGGCCCCGGCCGCGGTGACGGCCCTGACCTCTGCCGTGATGGTGTCGGGCGCGTAGGCGGCGAACCACACGGCCGCCGGCTGGTCGGCGATCCGGGACGCTATGACGTCGTGCCGGGGGTCGCCGGCGTTGTCGCGGAGCCAGTCGAGCACCTGGGAGTCGGGGTGGCGGTAGAGACGCGCGTCGGTGTGCACGGGCGGCGGCTTCTTCTCGGTCTTCGTCGGCGTGGGGCTCGCCTTCTTCTTCGGGGCGGCCGACGGGGACGCCGACCTGGTGGTCACCGACGGGGACGTGGACGGCGACGGGGCGGGCGGCCGGATGTCCAGGGTCGGTGACTCCGTCACCCCGGGGCGGGCCTCGTTCGAACCGCGCCCGTCGCCCAGCGCGGACACCATCCCGGTCGCGGTGCCGACGGCGACCACGACGGAGGCCACCGCGACCATGCCGTTGCGCCGCGCGGCACGCCGGCGCTCCGCCCGGCGCTCGGCCAGGCGATGCGCACGTGAGCCCGACACCCGCTGCTCCCCTCCCCCACGACGGGCGCGTTCCCCCGTTCTGGGGAAGCGTCGGGCCCGCCGCCACTCGGGCCAGCCTAGGCCTGGGACCCTGCGTGCATGGCGCAGTTGGAGCACTTCACCACTCCCGTCGACACCGTCGTCGACCGGATGCGAGCCCTGGACGAGGCCCTTCCGGAACGGGACGGGATCGCGGTGTTCAACCGCGTCTACCTCGCCGTCACCGAGGCCGTCGACCGGAGCATCGACAGCGGCCGGTTCGCGGACGCGCGGGCCGCGATCACGCTGGACGTGCGGTTCGCCGAGCGGTATCTGCGGGCGGTCGACGCGGTGGCCCGCGACCGGCGTCCGCCCGCTTGCTGGCGGCCGCTGTTCCAGTTCCGCCGCCATCCCGGCGTACGCCCGTTGCAGTTCGCGCTCGCGGGCATCAACGCGCACATCGGGCACGATCTGGCGCTGGCCGTCGTGGACACCTGTCGTACGCTCGACTGCGAACCCGTCGACGTGGAGGACGAGTTCGACCGCGTGGGCGATCTCCTCGTCTCGCTGGAGGAGCGCATCCGCGAAGATCTGATGCCGGGTCCCGATCTGCTCCAGATCGCCGACCCGCTCACCCATCTGCTCGGCGCATGGAGTCTGGAGCGGGCCAGGGACGCCACCTGGACCGCGGCCCGCGCGCTGTGGGCGCTGCGCGGACTCCCCGATGTGGCGGCCGAGTTCACCGAACGCCTGGACACGGCGGTCGGATTCGCCGGGCGCATGCTGCTCACGCCACTACCGGACTGATCCGGCCACTCCCGCGCCGATCCGCCTGAACTGCTGTGTGAACGTTGTACGTTCGACAGACAGGCATCCCGTGCAAAGGAGCAGGAATGGCGACACGGCTCGGACTCGGACTCCCCCAGAACAAGCAGTACGACCTCGGCCGCGACGTGCCCGACGTGGCCCGCGCCGCCGAGGCGACCGGCTACGACAGCCTGTGGGTGTACGAGCGCGCCCTGTTCCCGGAGCCCGCCACCCAGGGCCTGTACGGCATAGAGGGGCTGCCCTGGCCGGAGGCGTACCGCGGGGTCGCCGACCCGCTGGTCACGCTCACCCTGGCCGCCGCGGTGACCGAGCGGGCCCGGCTCGGCACCAGTGTGCTGGTCGCCCCGCTGCACGTGCCGTTCCAGCTCGCCAAGTCCCTCGCCTCGCTGGACGCGGCGAGCGGCGGCCGGGTCGTCGCCGGCCTCGGCACCGGCTGGTCCCTCGATGAGTACGCGGCCGCGTCCGTGCGCCCCTTCGAGGAGCGCGGGCAGGTCCTGGACGAGCTGATCGAGGTGTGCCGCGCGGTCTGGGGCCCGGACCCGGTGGCGTACGACGGACGGCTCACGAAGATCGCGTCCGCCGTGGTGGGTCCCAAGCCCGCCCGGCCGATCCCGATCCTGCTGCCGGCCATGTCGAAGAAGGCGCAGCGGCGTCTCGTCGACCACGCCGACGGCTGGATGCCGGTCGGGACGGGCGCCGAGACGCTGGCCGCTCAGTGGCAGGCGCTCCAGGAGCTGGCCGCCGAGCGCGGGCGCACCGAACCGATCCAGACGGTCGTACGCGTCAACGCGCGGTACTCGGCGGCCGGTCACTCCGGTGCCGACCGTGCCCCCTTCGAGGGCAGCGTCGACCAGATCGTCGAGGACCTGGTCGCGCATGCCGAGGTCGGCCTGGAGGAGATCCTGATCGAGATCCAGAGCTCCGTGCGGGACGCGCAGGAGTTCAAGGAGGTCGCCGCGGAGGTGTACGAGAAGGCGCGCGCGGCCGGCATCTAGCCGTCCGTCGAGCCTCAGTCCTCGGGCAGTTCGACCGGCGCGATCTCGTCGTACACGTCACCCGGTCCCGGGTTGGTCGCGTCGGTGGTGCCGCCGAAGTGGTGCATGACGCCCCAGACCGCGTTCAGCGCGGTCTGGATCGCGCCCTCGGCCCAGCCGGCCGTCCAGGAGACGTCGTCGCCGGCGAGGAAGATGCCGCGCTTGTCCGCGGGCAGCCGGTCCTGCATGAAGTGGGTGAACAGGCGGCGCTGGTAGCGGTAGTGGCCGGGGAGGTTGGCCTTGAACGCGCCCATGAAGTAGGGCTCGTTCTCCCAGGAGACGGTCACCGGGTTGCCGATGATGTGCTTCCTGATGTCGACCTTCGGGTAGATCTCGCCGAGGGACTTCAGCATGACCTCCATCCGCTCGTTCGCGGACAGCGGCAGCCACTTCAGGCTGTCGTCGCACCAGGTGTACGAGAGGCAGATGACGGCTGGCTTGTCGGGGCCGTCGTCGAGGAGGTAGGTCCCGCGCGTCATGCGGTCGGTGAGCGTCATCGACATCACGTCCCGGCCCGTCTCCTCGTCCTTGTCGAGCCAGAACGGCCGGTCGACCGGGACGAAGAGCTTCGAGCTCTCCATGTAGTGCGTGCGCTCGATCGCGGTCCAGTGGTCGATCGGGAAGAGCGAGTCGTCGCAGGCGATCTTCGAGAGCAGCATCCAGGACTGGGCGGTGAAGACGGCAGCCTGGTAGGTGCGGATGTCGCCGTTCGCGTCCGTCACGGTGATCTGGTTGTTCGCCGTGCGGTGCAGCCGGGTCACGGCGGGCCGGGGTTCGCCGTTGACGTGCAGGCTCGCCAGCGAGGTGCCGAGGGGCCAGTGGACGATCTTCTCCGGCTCGCGCTCCCACAGCCGCAGCGGCAGCTGCTGGGAGCCGCCGACGATGCCACGGTGGTGGTCGTCGGCCTCGGTGTAGACGACCCGGAGGATCTCCAGGATGGAGTTGGGGAAGTCGGTGTCCCAGCCGCCGGTGCCGAAGCCGACCTGGCCGAAGATCTCGCGGTGCCGGAAGGACTTGAACGCCTCGGAGTCGCAGAGGAAGCCGTAGAAGGTCTGGTTGTCGAGCTTCTCGACGAGCTTGGCCCAGATCTCCCGGATGCGCGGCACGTCCCGCTCGCGCATGGCCTGGTTCATGTCGGAGAAGTCGGCGCCCTCTTCGAGGCACCTGTTCCAGGCGGCGGCGACATCGCGGTAGACCTGCGGCAGGTCGTCGACGGTCTCGGCGTAGTGCGACTCGCCCTTGAGGTCGACGACGGTCGAAGGGGTCGCCTCCGCGAGGGGGTTGGGGAACGGGCGGGTCTCCAGACCCACCAGGTCGATGTAGTGCTGGAGGGCGGTGGAGGAGGGCGGGAAGCGCATCGCGCCCATCTCGGCCGTCAGGGAGCTGTCGCAGCCTTCGAAGCCGACGGTCCGCAGCCGTCCGCCGATCTGGTCGGCCTCGTAGACGACGGGCTTCAGGCCCATCTTCATCAGCTCGTAGGCGGCCACGATGCCGGACAGGCCGCCGCCGATGACCGCGACCTCGGTGCCGTGCTCGGTCGCGGGTATCTGGCCGAGGCCCGCCGGGTGGGCGAGGAAGTCGTCGTACGCGTACGGGAAGTCCGGGCCGAACATGGTGATCGGCGGCTGCTGCTCGTCGGCGTGCTGGACGGCGTTGGGCACCGTGGACGTCATGGGGTACGGACTCCTTGCGAATGCTGCGAAGACTGGGGGGTGTTCAGACGTAGAGCTCGGGACGCCGGTCCCGCAGATACGGGTTGGCCTCGCGGGAGGCGGCGAGGAAGGCCGGGTCGGCGTCCGCGAACACCAGCTGCTCCTCGCGTCCGGCGCGGGTGCGGGCGACCCCGTCGGGGCCGGCGAGGACGGAGAGCCCGACGAATTCGAACTCCCCTTCCTGACCGACCCGGTTGACGTAGGCGACGTACATCTGGTTCTCGAAGGCCCGCACCGGGATCATCGACTCGGCGACGAACTGGAACGGGTGCATCTGGGCGGTCGGGACGAGGAGGAGGTCCGTGCCGGCCAGTGCGTGCGCCCGGACGTTCTCCGGGAATTCGACGTCGTAGCAGATCAGCAGGCCGACGGTGAGACCGTTCAGCTCGGCCTGTACGACGTGCTGCTCGCCCGGCGTGAAGTGGTCGCGCTCGAAGCAGCCGAAGAGATGCGTCTTGCGGTAGTTGGCGAGGCGCTCGCCGGCGGCGGAGATCAGCTGGGCGGAGTTGAAGACGGAACCGGAAGACGCTTCCGGGTATCCGTACGCGACGGCGACCCCGTGCCGCGCGGCGATCTCCGCGACGGCGTCCGCGGCCTCCCCGTCGGCCGGCTCGGCGAGGCGGGCGATGTCGTCGCCGATGGCGTACCCGGTGAGGAACATCTCCGGCGCGGTCAGCAGTCCGGCGCCCGCGGCGGCGGCACGGCCCGCGGCCTCGTCGAGGACCTTGAGGTTCCCGTCGACCGAGCCGGGGCGGCCGGAGCTCTGGAGCAGGGCGGTGCGCATGCGTGATCCTCACCGGGGGGGCGAAAAGGGTGGTTGCGGGGGCCTTCTAGACGGTACGGGCGCCTGACCAGGCGCGACAAGAAGGAGCCGTTGCGCGCCGCCGAGTGGTTCATTGCGCGCGAGGCGGCTTCGGCGGCGATTCGTTGCGTCGGCCGCCGAGGACCAGGGCGGTGACCAGGTAGGGCACCGCGAGGATCACGAAGACGGTGCTGTGCGCGACCCGTGCGCCGAGCAGGGCGTACGCCGCGAACGTGACGACCGTCAGGAGTTCGGTGCCGAGGCTCGCGACCGAGGTGAGGGTGGCCCGGCGGGCGTCGTCGATGCGGTGCTGGAGGCGTACGTCGGCGAGGACCTCCGCCAGCTGGAAACCACCGAAGGCGAGGCCCACGAGCGCGATACCGGCCGGGGTGCGGACCGCGGCGCCGACCGCCATCGCCAGCGCGGAGCCCGCCAGCAGCCAGGCCATGCCGGTGCTGCCGAGGCGTTCGGCGGGCCCGGTCAGCAGGGTCGCGGCGGTGACGAGCGTCCAGACGAGCAGGATCAGATAGGGGACGGTCGCCTCGGCGACGCCGGTGTCGCGGGCCAGCAGCGGCGTGTACTCGTCGAGCGCGCCCCACACCGCGGCGACGGCCGGGACCAGCAGCAGGGCACCCCGGACGGAACGGTTCCCGCGGGCCTCGCCGAGCCCGCCGCGCAGGGTCACCCACCAGCCGTCGCCGCCGGACTCCCGCCCCGCGCGGTGCTCGGGGAGACGGGTCGCCGCCACGGCGGCCAGCACACAGGCGAGGACGCTCCCCGCGCCCACCATCGGGTAGCCGCCCAGCGCGAACACCGACCCGGCCAGCCCGATCGACGCCATGGTGCCGGCCAGCCGCGCCGCCCGGACCCGCCCCATCACGCGCGCGTACCGTTCGGCGGCCCCGAGCCGCTCCAGTTCGTCGTAGGCCAGCGCCTCCAGTGAACCGGAGCAGAGCGCTCCGCCGATGCCCCACAGGACGAAGCCGAGCGCGAAGGACCAGTACGCCGGGACGATCACCCACAGCGCGAAGCCGACCGCGTTGAACAGCGGGCCGATCCAGAGCAGCAGCCGTCGGGAGACGGCGTCGGCCAGGGCGCCGGAGGGGACCTCCAGCACCACGGCGGTGATCGACCACAGGGCGAACAGCGAGGAGATCTGCCAGAGCGACAGCCCGGTGTCCGCGAACAGCAGCGCGTACACCGGGTAGAGCAGCACGAAATCGTCGAGGAACGCGTAGCCGTACAGCGTGCCCGTCAGCCGACGGACCCCGGTCGCGGGCACACGTGCAGGTGAGAGTGTCATGAGGCCTTCCCGGAAGGGCGGTTCGGACGTCGTCGGTACGGCGTCCGAGGCGGCCCTCGGGAGGCACGGCTGGTGGATCAATGTCGCCAGGTCATGACACCGATGCTAGACAGTCGCGGGCCCGCTGCCCAGCGAAAAATCGGTGATCACGGCGGCGTGGTCGGACGGCCAGTCGTTGTCCGCCACGTCCGGCGCCGGGCGCGGCGAGCCGCTGACGTACGTCCGGGAGTCCAGGACGCGCAGGCCTCGGTGGAGGACGAAGTCGATCCGGTCCTGCGGCTCCGGGTGGACGACCACCGGCGACCAGGTGTGGCCGGGGTCCCGTACCGGATCGGGGTGGGCCTGCCGGTAGGAGTCGGCGAAGCCCGCCTCCTCGGCCGCCCTGGTGACCGGCCACTCGACGCCCGGCCAGTCCAGGTGGGAGGGGCAGTTGAAGTCGCCGACGAGGACGACGGGCGCGGCCTGTCCGATCCGGCGCAGGGTGTCGCGCATCTGCCCGAGCCGCACCTCCTCGTGCGCGAGCGGCTCGGCCTCGTAGGGCCCGTACCGCTCGTAGTCCAGATGCGCCGTCCAGACCTCGACCTCCTGACCGCCCACGGCGATCCGCGCGCCGGCGGCTCCGTAGAACCCCACGTCCGGGTCGCCGAGTACGGCGGTGATCGGGTACCGGCTGATGATCCCGAGGTTCTCCCCGGCCCGGTGGTGGTGCCAGCCGAGCGCCTCGGCGAGTTCCCCGGCGGCGGTGCCGTACGTCTCCTGGAGGCCGACCACGTCCACGTCGGTCTCGGCGATGGCCTTGAGCTGCTTGGCCCGGTGGTCGTGGACCTTGGTGCCGCCGTACCAGAGGTTCCAGGTCATGACCCGGAGACGGTACGGGAGGAGGGCGCGCAGTGCCGCGGGGGTCACCCCGGCCAGGCTGGGCTCGACCGTGCGGCCGGGTGCCGCCTCGATGGGGGCGAGGGACGGCACGGCGAGCACCGTGCAGCCCGCGGCCTCGGCGGAGGCGACGCCGGTCGCGCTGTCCTCGACGGCCACGCATCCCGAAGGGTCCACGCCGAGGGCGCGGCACGCGGCGAGATAGGGGTCCGGGTCGGGCTTGGTGCGGTCGGTGTCGTCGGCGGTGACGGAGACCGCGAAGCGGCTCGCGCCCAGCACGCCGAGCACGATGTCGGTGACCGATCGGGGGGAGGCGGTCACCAGGGCCGTGGGCACGCCCTCGCGGGCCAGCGCGTCGAGCAGGTCGAGCGCGCCGGGGCGGGGTACGACGCCGGTGCGGACGCGGTCGGCGAATTCCCGGTGGAGGGTGTCGGCGAGGTCGGCGGCCCGGGCGCCGGTGGCCGCGGACAGCCAGCCCGCGGTGTGGTCGATGGGGCGGCCGAGGACTTCCGCCCGGTCCGCCTCGGTCAGCTCCCGTCCGGCGACCTGTTCCACCGCCTCCCACCACAGCCGCTCGGTGTCGACGAGCGTGCCGTCCATGTCGAACAGGACGGCCTGGAGCGGGAGTCGGGTCATCTCGGTCTCTTTCATGCGGTACGTTCCGCGACCAGCACCGGCCGCTCGGGCAGTGACACGTTCACCGCGGCACCGGCGGTCAGACCGGTGGCCTCGTGCGCGGGCAGGTCGGCCTTCACCTCGCTGCCGTCGGCGAGCCGCACGGTGACGCGGACGGCGGCGCCCAGGAAGGAGGTGGCGAGCACGCGGGCCTTGCCGTCCGCGTCGGCGCCCACCCGGACGGCCTCCGGCCGCACCAGCACATCCACCTCACCGGCCTGCGGCCCCGCGCCGTCGACCGGCAGCCGCTGCCCGAGCACGTCGACCACGCCGTCGGAGACCTGGCCCGGAATCCGGCTCATCGTCCCGACGAACTCGGCGACGAAGGCCGTGGCGGGCCGGCCGTACAACTCGGCGGGGGCCGCGCACTGTTCGAGCTTCCCGGCGTGCATGACGGCGACCCGGTCGGCCATGGACAGGGCCTCCTCCTGGTCGTGCGTGACGAACAGCGTGGTGATGCCGAGTTCCTGCTGGAGCCGCCTGATCTCCTCGCGGAGGGTGAGCCGCACCTTGGCGTCGAGCGCGGACAGCGGCTCGTCGAGGAGCAGCACACGGGGCCGCAGGGCGAGGGCGCGGGCCAGTGCGACGCGCTGCTGCTGGCCGCCGGAGAGCTGGTGCGGATAGCGCCCGCCCTTGTCGGCGAGTCCGACCAGTTCCAGCAACTCGGCGGCACGCGACCGCCGTTCACCGGTACGCACCCCGCGCATGCGCAGCCCGAAGGCCACGTTGTCGACCGCGTCGAGGTGCGGGAAGAGGCTGTACGACTGGAAGACCATCCCGGCGTCGCGCCGGTGGGCCGGGACCCGGGTGACGTCCTCGCCGTCCACCAACACCTCGCCGGAGTCGGGGTGTTCGAAGCCGGCGAGCATCCGCAGGGCGGTGGTCTTGCCGCAGCCGGACGGGCCGAGCAGGGCGACCAGCTCACCGGGACGGACGGTCAGGTCCAGGCCGTCCAGCGCGACGGTGGGCCCGAACTCCCGTCTGAGTCCCCGGAATTCGACGGTGGCGGCCTTCTCGGTGGTGTTCACGCCGGCGACGTTCTCGTTCGTTGTCATGGTTCAACCCCGGGAGGTGGTACGGGAGCGCCCGCCGAAGCCGGCCAGGACGAGGAGCAGCAGCCAGGTGACGAGCAGGCTCATCACGGACACGGCGACGGACAGCTGGGCCTGCGAGCCGCTGACGTTGACGATCCACACCGCGAAGGGCTGGAAGCCAAGGAGCTGGGCCACGGTGAACTCGCCGAGCACCAGCGCCAGGGTGAGGAAGGAGGCGTTGAGCAGGGCGCCGCGCAGGTTGGGCAGCACGGCCTGGACCAGGGCCTGCGGCCACCTCGCGCCGCAGCTCCGGGCGGCCTCGACGAGGGTGGGGACGTCGATCGCGCGCAGTCCGGCGTCCAGCGCCCGGTACACGAAGGGCAGCGCCATCACGACGTACGCCAGGACGAGCACGACCGGGAAGTCGGGGTTCTGGATCGCCACGAAGGTCTGGAACAGCGGGGTGCGGGACAAATGCTCCGGCCCCCACTTCAGGACCGTGACGATGCCGGCGACGAACGCGATCGGCGGCACGACCAGCGGCAGCGAGCACACCACCTCCACCACCGGCCGCAGCTTCGGTGCGCCGAGCCGCAGCGCGACCATGGCGGGCACCATCAGCAGCAGGACGACGGCGATGGTGGCGAGGGCCAGCTCCAGCGAGAGCAGCAGACTGGAGCCGAAGCCGCCGGTGGAGACGATCTGCGTGTAGGCGTCAGCGGTGAGGCCCTGGCCCGGCACGTCGACCGTGAAGACGACGGAGGCGGCCAGCGGCACCACGAAGTACAGCCCGGCGAGGCCGAACACGCCCCACCGCCACAGGTTCAGGCGAGCCATCGCGCACTCCTCCGCTGCAAGGGCAGATACACCGCCATGACGAGGCCGGCGACGAGGACCATGTCGAGGCTGAGGGCGAGCGCCACGTTCTCCTGGCCGACGAGCACGTTGCCGGAGAGGGCGTCGGCGATCTGGAGGGTGATCAGCGGGACAGAACTGCCCACGATCGCGGCGGCGGTGGCGTAGGCGGCGAAGGCGCTGCCGAAGAGCAGCACGAACCCGCCGAGGAGCGTGGGCAGCAGGACGGGCAGGGCGACGTGCAGCCAGTACTGCGCGGTGGTCGCCCCGTTGTTCTGCGCGGCCTCGCGCCACTGGACGCGCAGCCCCTCCAGGGCGGGTGTGATGGTGAGGACCATCAGCGGGATGAGGAAGTAGAGGTAGACGACGACCAGTCCCCAGAAGCTGTAGAGGTCCCAGCCCTTGTCGGTGAGGCCCAAGTGCCGGGTCAGCACGCCGGCGTTGCCGAGGGTGGCGACGAACGCGAAGGCGAGCGGGACGCCGCCGAAGTTGGCGAGGACGCCGGAGGCGGTGAGCACGGCCTCGCGCAGCGCGCGGTACCGGGAGGTGACGACGGCCTGGGCGAGCGGCAGTCCGAGGAGCGTCGCGAGGGCGGCGGAGACGGCGGACAGCTTGACGCTGCCGATGAGGGCGGTGAGGTAGGCGCCCTTCAGCGAGGCGGTCAGGTTGGCCGTGCTGTAGGCGCCGGTGCCCTTGTTCGTGAAGGCCCCGTCGACAACGGCCCAGGCGGGCAGCCCGAAGGCCACCGCGGTGAAGACGAGCAGCGGGACGACGGCGACCCAGCCGAGCGACCGGCGCCGCCGCTTCACCGCAGCGGCGGGCGCCGTGTCGACCCGTGGGAGGGTGGCCGTCATCCGGAGACGGCCTTCGCCCAGCCCTGTCCGAGGACCGTCTTGGCCTTGTCCTGCTGGGCCTCGGTCGGGAAGGAGGGCGTGCCGGAGACCTTCGGGAGCTTGGCCGCGGCGGTCTTGTCGAGGGTGCCGGCCTTCTCCAGGGAGGTCATCAGGGCCGGGCGGGCGTAGCCCTTGAGCCACAGGTTCTGGCCCTCGGCGCTGTAGAGGTACTCCTGCCACAGGCGGGCGGTCGCCGGGTGCGGGGCGTCCTTGTTGATGGCCTGGGAGTAGTACTGGGAGAACTGCCCGTCGGCGGGCACCGCCACCTTCCAGTCCACGCCCTTGGACTTGAACTCCTCGGCGTACCCGGCGTTGAGGTAGTCCCAGTCGATGCTGATCGGCGTCTCGCCCTTCTCGACGGTGGCCGGGGTGGACTCGACGGGCGTGTAATTGCCGTTGTCCTTCAGCTTCTTGAAGAAGTCGAGGCCGGGCTGGATGTCGTCGAAGGAGCCGCCGTTGGCGAGCGCGGCCGCCCAGACGCCGCCGAACGCCGAACCGGACTTGGTGGGGTTGCCGTTGAGGGCGACCTGGCCCTTGTACTGCGGCTTGAGCAGGTCGGCGAAGGTGGTGGGGCAGGTCTTGACGCGCTTGGCGTCGCAGCCGATGGAGATGTAGCCGCCGTAGTCGTTGTACCAGCGGGCCTGCGCGTCCTTCTGCCCGGCGGGGATGTCGGCGAACGAGGCGACTTTGTAGGGCGCGAGGAGCCCCTGCTGGGCGGCGCTGATCGCGAAGGAGGCGCCGAGGTCGAGGACGTCGGGGGCGCGGTCCTGGCCCTTGCGCGACGTCACGGCGTTGATCTCGTCCTGGCTGGCGCCGTCGGGGTTCTCGACGGCGATCTTGATGCCGTACTTCTTCTCGAACCCGTCGATGAGCGCACCGTAGTTGGCCCAGTCGCGGGGCAGGGCGATGGCGTTGAGCTTGCCCTCCTTCTTAGCCGCCTTGACGAGGGCGTCGAGTCCGCCGAAGTCGGCGGCGGAGGTGGCGGTGGCGGCGTTCTTGCCGTCGGCGGTGGTGGACGCGGTGTCGGGGGCGGCGCCGCAGGCGCTCAGGGTGAGCGCGGCTATGGCACCGAGGGCGGCGGTTCTCGGCAGGGACAAGGTCACGGCTTCTCCAGGGCGTTAAGAACTTGTCTGAACAAGTTGGCCCCAGTAAGGCTGCCGCTGGTGTCGTCTTCGTAAACACTGAAGAAACCCTGACCCCCGAATTCCGGGCCAATCAAGGTCCCCTCCATCCTTCGCCGGATGTCGACTAGGCTGGTCACGCTGTGCACAGCATTCGACTCAGAGGGGAAGCATGGCGGCGCGACACGAGGAGATCGCCGACGAACTGCGCCGGGCGATCGACCGCGAGGAGTACACGGTCGGCAGCCGTCTGCCCGCCGAGACGGATCTCGCGGCGCACTACGGCGTCTCGCGCGGCACGGTCCGCCAGGCCGTCGCGGCACTGACCGCCGAGGGCCTCATCGGCTCCCGCCAGGGCGCCCGCCGCGTGGTGCTGGCCAGCCGCCGCAGCCAGAGCTTCGCGGAGCTGCGCAGCTTCGCCCAGTGGGCGCGGGCGATGGGCCGCGAGGCGACGGGACAGGTGATCACGCAGGAGTACCGGCCGGCCACCGCCGAGGACGCCGTACGCCTCCAACTACGCGCGGGCACGCCGGTGTTGCACGTCCTACGGGTGCGCGGCCTGGACGGCGAACCGGTGCTCCTGGAACGGACGGTGTACGCCGACTGGATCTCCCCGGCGGTCGAACCCATCGAGCCGGACTGCCCGTCCGTCACCCAACGGCTGTACGACGACACGGGACTGGTCTTCGCGTACGGCGAGCATGTCATCGACGCGGTGGCGGCGGGCGCCCAGGACGCGGACCTCCTGTCCGTCCGCCGCACGAGCCCGCTGCTGCGGGTCCGCCGGGTGACGACGACCCGGGAGGGCCGCCCAGTGGAATGGTCCGACGACCGGTATCGCTCGGACGCGGTGAGTTTCAGCGTCCACAACTCGATGGACAACAATGCGCTGGCGCGGAAGACCGCGGAGTAGAGCTCGGGGGGTGCGGTTTCGTCGCCGGGTGCGGGTGCGCTGTGGCCGTTCGCGCAGTTCCCCGCGCCCCTAGAGGTCGGACCAGGTGACGTGCCTTTAAGGGGCGCGGGGAACTGCGCGACAAGCCACGAACCACCCGCACCGGCCCCACAACCGGACCATCCCCTACCCCGGCGCCCCCGAAGAGAACCGCCTCAGCAACGGCGACAACACCAGCACCGACTTGGTCCGCTCCACGAACGGCTCCCCGGCGATCCGCTCCAGCACCCTCTCGAAGTGCCGCATGTCCGATGCGAAGACCTGCACGATCGCATCCGCGTCCCCGGTGACAGTGGACGCCGCCACCACCTCCTGGTACCGCTCAAGACCCCGCCGGATCGTCTCCGGAGACGTGTTGTGCCGGCAGTAGATCTCGACGAACCCCTCGGTCTCCCACCCCAGCGCCGACGGATCGACCCGCACCGTGAACCCGGTGATCGCGCCGGTGGCCCGCAGCCGGTCGACGCGTCGTTTCACGGCGGGCGCGGACAGGCCGACGATCTGCCCGATGTCCGCGTAGGAGCGGCGGGCGTCCTCGGCGAGGGCGTGGACGATGCGTTCGTCGAGATCGTTGAGCACGGTGGGTTGTTCAGCTCTCAGGTGATGCGGGTGTTGCGGGCGTTGCGGTCGTCGCGAGACGGGAACGGCGATGGCCGTATACGAAGTAGAACACGAGCCCGGCCGCCATCCAGACTCCGAAGACCACCCAGGTGACGGCGGACAGGCTGCCCATCATCCACACGCAGAACCCGAGCCCCAGCACCGGCAGCACCGGCGACAGCGGCACCCGGAAGGTGCGCGGCATCTCCGGACGCGTCCGGCGCAGCACCACGACGGCGATGTTGACCAGCCCGAACGCGAAGAGCGTGCCGATGCTGGTGGCGTCGGCGAGCTGCCCCAGCGGGATCGCGGCGGCGAGGACACCGCAGAACAGGGAGACGATCACCGTGTTGGCACGCGGCGTACCGGTCTTCGGGTGCACGCGCCCGAACACCTTCGGCACCAGCCCGTCCCGGGACATCGCGAAGAGGATGCGGGTCTGGCCGTAGAGCACGGTCAGGACGACGCTGGCGATGGCGATGACCGCGCACGCGGCCAGCAGGGTCCCCCAGAAGCTCTGTCCGGTCACGTCGCGCATGATCTGGGCGAGCGCGGCCTCGGAGTCCCCGAACCGCTGCCAGGGCCGCGCGCCGACCGCGACGGCCGCGACGAGGACGTACAGCGCGGTGACGATGACCAGCGACAGCATGATCGCGCGCGGCAGGTCGCGCTGGGCGTTCTTCGCCTCCTCGCCGGCGGTGGAGGCGGCGTCGAAGCCGATGTACGAGAAGAACAGCGTCGCCCCGGCCGCGCTGACGCCCGCCATGCCGAGCGGCATGAAGTGCTCGTAGTTGCCGGAGCGGAAGCCCTGGATGCCGATGGCGCAGAACATCACCAGCGCACCGATCTTCACGACGACCATGACGGTGTTGGCCCGCGCGGACTCGCGCGCCCCGCCCAGCAGGAACGCCATGGCGAGGAGGACGACGATCAGCGCCGGCAGGTTGAAGATGCCGCCGTCACCGGGCGGGGCGGACAGCGCGTCGGGGATGGTGACGCCGATGGTCCCGTCGAGCAGTTCGTTCAGGTACTCGCCCCAGCCGACCGCGACGGCGGCGACCGAGACGCCGTACTCCAGCAGCAGACACCAGCCGCAGACCCAGGCGACCAGTTCGCCCAGGGTCGCGTACGCGTACGAGTACGACGAGCCCGAGACCGGGATGGTGCCCGCGAGCTCGGCGTAGGACAGCGCCGAGAACAGGGCCGTCAGTCCGGCGATGACGAAGGACAGGGTGACGGCGGGGCCGGCCTTGGGCACGGCCTCGCCGAGGACGACGAAGATGCCGGTGCCGAGGGTGGCACCGATGCTGATCATGGTCAGCTGCCACAGCCCGAGGGTGCGGCGCAGACTGCCGCCCTCGCCCTGGCCGCCCTCGGCGACCAGGAGTTCCACGGGCTTGCGCCGCATGAGGCGCGCACCGAGACCCGGGGCCGGTGTGGTGCGGTGGTGCGGGGGTGCGCCTTGGTCGAGCACGCGCTGACTCCTTCGTCGCTGCGGTCGGCGCGAGGGGGACCGGCGGGGCACCCGCGAAAGCGGGAACCCACCGAGCGGGGTCCCCGCCACGCCACGTACAGCGCATGACCCTATGAGCCAGGGCATCACGGTCGTAATGCAGCAACTTTGCGCATTCGCGCAAGATCGTTGCGTTCCTCGCATGCGGACGCCTGTTTGTTGCACGGCCCCGCAAAGCAGCGAAGCGTCTAGCTCCAGCTGGCGTGCAGCGGCTTGCCCTCCGCGTAGCCGGCCGCGCTCTGGATGCCGACGACCGCCTTCTCGGCGAACTCCTCCAGGGAGCCCGCACCGGCGTAGGTGCAGGAGGAGCGGACGCCCGCGATGATCGAGTCGACCAGGTCCTCGACGCCCGGACGGGCCGGGTCGAGGAACATGCGGGAGGTGGAGATGCCCTCCTCGAACAGCGCCTTGCGGGCGCGGTCGTACGACGACTCCTCGGACGTACGGTTGCGCACCGCGCGCGCGGAGGCCATGCCGAAGGACTCCTTGTAGAGCCGCCCGTTGGCGTCCTGCTGGAGGTCGCCCGGCGACTCGTACGTCCCCGCGAACCAGGACCCGATCATCACGTTGGACGCACCGGCGGCCAGCGCCATCGCGACGTCACGCGGGTGCCGGACACCGCCGTCGGCCCAGACGTGCTTGCCGTACTTCTTGGCCTCCGCCGCGCACTCCAGCACCGCGGAGAACTGCGGCCGGCCCACGCCGGTCATCATGCGGGTGGTGCACATGGCGCCGGGGCCCACACCGACCTTGATGATGTCCGCGCCGGCCTCGATGAGGTCCCGCACACCCTCGGCGGCGACGATGTTGCCGGCCACGATCGGCACCTGCGGGTCGAGCGCCCGTACGGTCCTGATCGCGCTGATCATCGACTCCTGGTGGCCGTGCGCCGTGTCGATGACGAGCGTGTCCACGCCCGCGTCGAGCAGCTGCTTGGCCTTGCCCGCGACATCGCCGTTGATCCCGACGGCGGCGGCGATCCGCAGCTTGCCGTTCGCGTCGACGGCAGGCGTGTAGAGCGTGGCGCGCAAGGCGCCCTTGCGGGTGAGGATGCCGGCCAGCTTGCCCGCGGCGTCGACGGCCGGGGCGTAGCGCCGGTTGGCCGCGTCGAGCCGGTTGAAGGCCTCGCGGGGGTCGATGTCGGCATCGAGGAGCAGCAGGTCGCGCGACATGACGACCTCCAGCTGCGTGAAGCGGTCCACGCCGGTCAGGTCCTGGTCGGTGACGACACCGACGGGACGGCCCTCCTCGTCGACGACGACACCCGCGTTGTGCGCCCGCTTGGGCAGCAGCGCGAGGGCGTCCGCGACGGTCTGGTGGGGGGCCAGCACGATCGGGGTGTCCAGCACGTGGTGGCGGCTCTTCACCCAGGAGACGACGTCGGTGACGACCTCGATCGGGATGTCCTGCGGGATGACCACGAGGCCACCGCGCCGGGCCATCGTCTCGGCCATACGGCGCCCGGCGATGGCGGTCATGTTGGCGACGACCAGCGGGATCGTGGTGCCCGAGCCGTCCGGGGAGCTGAGGTCCACGCCCTGCCGCGAGCCGACGGCGCTCCGGCTCGGGACCATGAAGACGTCGTCGTACGTCAGGTCGTACGGGGGCTGGATGTCGTTGAGGAAACGCACGTGCTGCACATCCCAGTCGATCAGAGGTGGCCCCCGGACAGGTCAGCCAGGGGGAAGAGCACGTACTTCATTGTCCCATGTCAACCGGAATGCGATGCCCGGACGAATCATCCAAGCAGGTCAGAGAGGCTCTAGGAGGATCCTCCAAGAGCGAGCGCCACAGTGGGCACGGACGCCTCGGAGAACACCTCCCGCGCGACCGCCCACTCCTCCGGCCGCGCCTCGGCGTACCGCTCCCAGTGCCGTACGACGACCACGACCCCGGCCTCGACGGCTTCCGCCGGCCAGACGCCCGGGTCGGACAGCACGTCGGCCAGCGCGTCCCAGTTGCGGCCGAAGTAGTCGGGCAGCCGCAGGTCCCGCGCGCAGCGGTCCATCAGCCCGGCCTTGTCCGTGACCCCGTCGAGGTCCAGCGTGACCACGACCTCCGTCATCTCAGCACCACCGTCATCTCAGCACCGCCCGGAACGAGTTGTAGTGATCATCGGTGTAGTAGATCTCGTCGCCCCGGCCCGTGACAATGCGCCGGGCCCCGCGATCGCGCGAGCCCGGCGTGGGGACGGTGTACTCGTGGTAGTAACCGCGCTCGTGGGCGGGGAGCAGCCGTTCCCGGTTCCCGAAGACGGCGCCGTCCCGGGAGTACGGAAAAGGCCCGCCGACGTCGATGAGTTCGAGCGTCTCGCGGGCCTGCGCGGGCAGCCGGGCCTCCTGGACGGTGGCCATGTCACCGACCCACGACGGAGTGGTCCCGTCGGAGGCCCGGGTCGACGAGCACCCGAGCACGAGGAGAAGCAGACAGAGGACGAACCGCAGCGGCATGTCACCCACGCTGCCACGGCCGCCCTCCCCCGACCTTCCGTCAGAGGCCGTCCGGGTCGGCCCGGTTCAGCGCGGGCTTCGGCGTCGGCCCCGCCGCCATCAGCACATCGGCCGCGGACGTGTCCGTGACGAGGCTGGTGACCAGTCCGGAGCGCAGCACCGCGTCGATCGCCATGGCCTTGCGGGCCCCGCCCGCGATCGCCACGACCTCGGGGATACGGCGGAGCTGGTCGGCCTTGACGGTGATGCACCGCTCGCCCAGGTCCCGGCCCACCCGGCGCCCCTGGGCGTCGAAGAGGTGCGCGGACATCTCGGCGGCGACGCCGAGGGAGGCGTAGTGCGCGCGCTCCTCGTCGCTGAGCATGTCGTGCACCGTGGAGATGCCCGGCTCCCAGGAGCCGATCGACACACAGGCGACGGTCACCTTGTCGAAGTACTCGAACGCGCGGGCGATCCCGGTCTGGTTGCGCAGCGCCGCCGCGGTGGCCGCGTCCGGCAGCAGCATCGGCGCGTAGATGGGGTGGGCGTCCCCGCCCGACACCTGGGCCGCACGCCGTACCGCCTCCACCGAGCCGCGCTCGGCGGTCCCGGCGTCGTACACGCCCGTCAGCTGCACCACCGTGCACGGCGGCAGCCGGTCGAGGGCGGCCGCCATGTGGATGGTGGAGCGACCCCAGGCGAGCCCCAGGACATCGCCCTCGTTGACGAGCTCGCCGAGCAGGTCGGCGGCCGTCTCACCGAGGTTCTCGGGGTCCGGCGACTCCTCGGCGTCCGCCGGGGACTCCACCACGACGGCGTGCCTGAGGCCGTACCGAGCGCGCAGCGCGTCCGAGCGCTCGGCGTCCAGCTCGGCCGGGACGCGGATCTCGATCCGTACGAGATCCCGTTCGAGAGCGGTCTCCAAAACCCTGGCCACCTTGAAGCGGCTCACGCCGAACTCCTCGGCGATCTGGATCTTCGATTTGCCCTCGAGGTAGAAGCGGCGGGCCATGGCCGCCGCCTGCACCAGCTCAGCGGGTCCCATCCGCATGGCTGACCGGCCCGCCGACATACCCGACACAGCCATCTCCTCACTGCTGTTCACACTCTGGATTCGCCGTTCATCCTTGCAGATCCGGCGGACTTGATCAGCCCTGATGGGAGCCGTTCACGTACCTGTGGCTCAGTGGCCGCATGCCCAGCTCGCCTTGGCGGTGGCCCCTTCCGCTTGGTTGCGCAGTGCACGTACCGCCTCGGCCGGGTCGGAGGCGTTGTAGACGGCCGAACCGGCGACGAACACGTCCGCCCCGGCCTCGGCACACCGCTCGATGGTGGAGGCCGCGACCCCCCCGTCCACCTGGAGCCACAGTTCGAGACCGTGCTTGCTGATCAACTCGCGGGTGCGGCGGATCTTCGGGAGCATGATGTCGAGGAACGCCTGTCCCCCGAAGCCCGGCTCCACGGTCATGATCAGCAGCATGTCGAGCTCGGGGAGCAGATCCTCGTACGGCTCGATGGGCGTCGCGGGCTTCAGCGCCATGGAGGCGCGGGCGCCCTTGGCGCGGATCTCCCGGGCGAGCCGGACGGGCGCGGCGGCCGCCTCGACGTGGAAGGTGACGGAACCGGCCCCCGCCTCGACGTACTGGGGCGCCCACCGATCGGGGGCCTCGATCATCAGATGGCAGTCCAGCGGGGTGTCCGTCGCACGGGCCAGCGACTCTACGACCGGCACGCCGAGCGTGAGGTTCGGGACGAAATGGTTGTCCATGACGTCGACGTGGAGCCAGTCGGCTCCCTCCACCGCCTTCGCCTCGTCCGCGAGGCGGGCGAAGTCTGCGGACAGGATGCTGGGGTTGATCTGCGCGGCCATAGCCCAAGCCTGCCATGCCCTCCGGGGGTTGGCCGCATGGGTCCCGGATGGGTACGGTCATTTGTCCGGTGCGGGCCGAATGTGGCTGGTCGCGCAGTTCCCCGCGCCCCTTACGCGGCGTGGTTGCGGGGGTTGGCATGAGTGACAAGCGTGGCATCGCACATCTGGTGTGCGGACGGCGGGCCAAGTGGGTCGTACTCGTGCTGTGGCTGGTGCTGCTCTTCCTCACGGCACCCCTCGCCTCCAAGCTCACCGACGCCCAGGACAACGACGCCGCGTCCTGGCTCCCCGGTTCCGCCGAGTCCACCCAAGTCCTCCAGATCTCCGAGGACTTCAGGCCCGAGCAGATCCCCGCGGTCGTCATCTACGCGCGCGAGAGCGGCCTCACGGCCCAGGACAAGGCGCAGATCCAGGAGGACGCCCGGCAGCTCAAGGAGCTCCGCGACCACGGCGTCCGCGGCGCCGAGACCCGCGGCCCGGCCTACGACCGTGAGACGAACCCGCGTGCGGCGCAGATCTACGTCCCCATCACCCAGGACGAGAAGGGCTGGGAGGAGATCGCCCCGGCCGTCGACTCGATCCGGGACATCACCGGCAAGGGCGGCGCCGGCCTCGCCGTGCACATCACCGGCCCGGGCGGCACCTCCGCGGACTTCTCCGAGGCCTTCGAGGGCATCGACTCCACGCTGCTGCTGTCGGCGATGGCCGTGGTGATCGTGATGCTCCTGATCACCTACCGCAGCCCGACCCTGCTGATCGTCCCGCTGCTGTCGGTGATCGCGGCCCTGTTCACCGCGCAGGCCTTCATCTACCTGCTGGCGGAGCACGCGGGCCTGACGGTCAACGGCCAGAGCGCGGGCATCCTCACGGTCCTCGTCTTCGGCGCGGGGACGGACTACGCCCTGCTCCTGGTGGCCCGCTACCGGGAAGAACTGCGTCGCCACGAGGACCGCCACGAGGCCATGGCCCTGGCACTGCACCGGGCGGGCCCGGCGGTGATCGCGTCCGGCGCCACCGTCGTCCTGAGCATGCTGGTGCTGCTGGCCGCCGAGATGAACTCGACGCGTGGCCTGGGCCCGGTCGCCGCGATCGGCGTCGCCGTCGCCCTGCTGGCGATGATGACGCTGTTCCCGGCCCTGCTGGTGATCTGCGGCCGCTGGCTGTTCTGGCCGGCGATCCCGCACTTCGGCACGGCCGACCCCACGGAACGCGGCATCTGGGCGCGCACGGGCCGCCGTATCGCCCGCCGCCCCCGCATGACCTGGGGCGTCACGGCACTGGCCCTGGCGATCTGCTCCCTCGGCCTGATCCAGTTGCGCGCGGAGGGCATCAGCAACGCGGACGCCTTCACCGGCAAGCCGGACTCGATCGTCGGCCAGGAGGTCTCCGCGACGTACTTCCCGGCGGGCAGCGGCGACCCCTTGGTCATCGTCAGCAACCAGGCGCAGGCACGGCAGGTGGGCGAGGCGGTGGCCGGCACGCGCGGTGTCGTCCCCGACTCCCTGGGCCTGCCACCGGGCACGAAACCCTCGTACGACGGCAAGGTGCTCTTCGAGGCGACGATGACCGCCCCGTCCGACAGCGAGGCCGCCAAACAGACGGTCGAACGCGTCCGTGACGCCGTCCACGCGATCCCGGACGCCGACGCCCAGGTGGGCGGCGGTACGGCGGCCCTGCTCGACATGGACAAGGCCACCGCTCATGACAACAAGCTGATCATCCCGCTCGTCCTGGTCGTGGTCATGCTGATCCTGTGCGCCCTGCTGCGGGCCCTGATCGCCCCGCTGCTGCTGATCGGCACGGTGATCCTGTCGTTCGCGGCGGCCCTGGGGCTCAGTGCGCTGGCGTTCAGGCACGTGTTCGACTACGCGGGCGAGTCGACGGACTTCCCCTTGTTCGTCTTCGTCTTCCTGGTCGCCCTCGGCATCGACTACAACATCTTCCTCACGACCCGCATCCGCGAGGAGGCCGCCCGCCAGGGCACCCGCCCAGGCGTGGTCACCGGCCTCGCGGCAACCGGCGCGGTGATCACCTCGGCGGGCCTGGTCCTGGCCGGCACCTTCGCCGCCCTGGGCACGCTCCCGATGGTCGCCTTCGCGGAGATCGGCTTCGCGGTGGCCCTGGGCATCATCCTGGACACGTTCGTGGTGCGGTCGGTGCTGGTGACGTCGCTGTTCCTGGACGCGGGATCGAAGGTGTGGTGGCCGCACCGGCTGTCGAAGGAGGACGGAACCGAGGTGCCGGCACCTGAGGAGACGACGGTGGGACAACGCCCCTAGGGCTGTCGTCCTACGGCGCCGTCTTCCGAATCAGCGCCAAATACATCGCATCGGTCCCATGCACATGCGGCCACAACTGCACATCAGGCCCCTCACCAAGCTCAGGCACCCCAGGCAGCAATGGCCGCGCGTCGATCAACTCCGCATCCGGCACCTGCTTGAGCACGTCCTGCACCACGGCCCGCGTCTCAGCAAGGTGAGGCGAACACGTGGCGTACCCGACGACGCCCCCCACCCGCACGGAGTCGAGCGCGGTCCGCAACAGCCCCCGCTGCAACGGCCCGAACCCCTCAAGATCCTCAGGCCGCCGACGCCATCGAGCCTCGGGCCGCCGCCGCAACGCCCCCAACCCGGTGCACGGCACATCCACCAGCACACGGTCGAAACTCCCGGCCCGCCACGGCGGCTGCGTACCGTCCGCGGCGATGACCTGGTACGGCCCGGGATTCCCGGCCAACGCCTTGGCCACGAGCCCCGCCCGATGCGGCTGCTTCTCGGAGGCGAGGAGCATGGCCCCCCGCTCGGCGGCCAGCGCACCGAGCAGCGCCGCCTTCCCACCGGGCCCCGCGCACCCGTCGAGCCACTTCTCGTCGGGGCCGTCGAGCGGCGCGTTGGCCAGGGCGATGGCCACCAACTGGCTGCCCTCGTCCTGCACCCCGGCCCGCCCGTCCCGGACGGCCTCGATGGCGCCGGGCTCGCCGCCCTCGGCCAGCCGTACGGCATACGGCGACCAGCGCCCGGCGACGGCGGCCTCCTCCCGCAGCAGTTCCTCGGTGGTGGCCCGCCCGGGCCGGGCGACGAGCGTCACCTCGGGCCGCTCGTTGTCGGCGGCGAGCAGCGCCTCGATCCCCGCGCGCCCGCCCCCGAGGGAGTCCCACAGCGCGGACACGACCCACCGCGGATGCGAGTGCACGACGGCGAGATGCTCCTCGGGATCGTCCTCGTAGGGCGGCGCGACCTTGGCGACCCATCCCTCCAGATCGTCCTGGGCGATCTTCCGCAGCACGGCGTTGACGAACTTGGCCCGCCCGTCACCGAGCACCACCCGCGCCAGCTCGACGGAGGCGGAGACGGCGGCGTGGGTGGGGATACGCGTTCCGAGCAGCTGATGCGCCCCGAGGCTCAGCACATCCAGCACCGGCGGGTCGACCTCACGCAGCGGCCGGTCGATGCACGCGGAGATGACGGCGTCGTACGTCCCCTGCCGCCGCAGCGTCCCGTAGACCAGTTCCGTCGCGAGCGCGGCATCACGCCCGTCGAAGTCGCCTTTCTCCCGCGCCTTGCGCAGCAGCGGCGGCAGTACGAGGTTGGCGTACGCGTCCCGCTCGTCCACGGCCCGCAGGGCCTCGAAGGCGAGGATACGGACGGGGTCCTTCTTGGGCCGACGGTAGGGCTTGCCGGACGGGCGAGGCCGACGGGACTGGTCGCTCACGAAAAAGGTGCTCCGGATGTCTTGAAGGAATACGCACCAAGCGTACGTCCCCCACGTCGGCGCGCCAGGGCCTGTCCGGCGGATCAGGTCGCAGGAAAGCCGCGGCACCTGATTGGCGCCGGTGAGCGGTGTCCGGTGCGCGCAGCTGCAAGGCGGAGGAGGGAGTCGACGCGGAGCGTCGGCGAGTGACGACAACGCGGCAGATGTGCGTGCCGGACACCGCGTCTGCGGCATGATCCGCCGGACAGGCCCTAGCGCCCGACGACCTCTCCCTCGCCGATGCGCACCCCGCGCGCCCAGTCGGCGGCCCGCATCGGCTTCTTGCCCTGCGCCTGCACCCACAGCAGCTCGACGGCGTAGGAGCCGGTGCCGACATGGACGCTGTTCTTGCCGACGGCCAGCTGACCCGGCGCGAGGTCGGTCCGCTCGGGCACGGGCGTGACCTGGATGAGCTTGAGCCGCTCGCCCCGGAAGACGGTCCAGGCACCGGGAGCGGGCGTGCACCCGCGCACGACGCGGTCGACGCGCAGCGCCGGGGTGGCCCAGTCCACCTGCGCGTCCTCGACGGTGATCTTCGGCGCGAGGGTGATGCCCTCGTTCGGCTGCGGTACGGCCTTCAGGGTGCCGTCCTCGATGCCGTCCATGGTCGCGGCGAGCAGCCCGGCGCCGGCGAAGGCGAGCCGGGTGAGCAGGTCACCGCTGGTGTCGGTGGCGCGGATCTCCTCGGTCACCGTCCCGTACACGGGCCCGGAGTCGAGCCCCTCCTCGATGAGGAAGGTGGAGGCACCGGTGATCTCGTCGCCCGCCATGATGGAGTGCTGCACGGGCGCGGCCCCACGCCAGGCGGGCAGCAGCGAGAAGTGCAGGTTGACCCAGCCGTGCGCGGGGACGTCGAGGGCGACGCGGGGCAGCAGGGCGCCGTAGGCGACGACGGGGCAGCAGTCGGGCGCGATCTGCCGCAACCGCTCCAGGAACTCCGGGTCCCGCGGCTTGAGGGGCTTCAGCACCTCGATGCCCGCCTCCTCCGCCCGCTCCGCGACCGGGCTCGCGACCATCCTCCGCCCCCGCCCGGCCGGCGCGTCGGGCCGCGTGACGACAGCGGCCACCTCGTGCCGCCCGGAGGCGATGAGAGCGTCCAGGGCGGGAACGGCGACTTCGGGGGTACCGGCGAAGACGAGCTTCATGGGTGGGTTGGGGCCTCTCGGGCGAGCGGATGACCGGGCAGCGCCCAATTCTATGACCGCGAACGAAAACCCGCCGACGGTGCCGGCCCCTTCGGCGGGGTCCGCACGGGGCGAGGCGCAAACCGGCCTCCCCCGGCGCACGCATATGCCACCACGCCCCCACTGCGTGACCAGCGGAGCGCAAACGCGTTGGTCAAGAAAGAGTTGACCACAACGGGCCGCGCTTGCGGCCCGATCCTTTTCAACGCCGGTTCGAGAGGCTTGTTCATGGCCGACCACGCAACCCACGACGCCCAGGCTCGGGCCAGCCTGCACTTGCTGGTGCGGGACATCGAGCGGGTCCGCCGGCAGGTGGACGCGTTGCGCACGCTCACCGCCCAGCTGGGCAACGTCTACCGCCCGCGCCGCTCCGGCCCCTCCACGGGCTTCGTCGTCTACGGACGCGCCCCCGCTCCCACCGTGCGCCTCGCACAGGAACTGCGGGACAGTGTCGAGACCCTGGTCACTGCCGCGGTCGACTTCGACCGCTCGCTGGGCTTCTCCTGGGACGCGGTGGGCTCGGCACTCGGCGTCACCAAGCAGGCGGTGCACCGCCGTTACGGTGCACGCCGCGCCGCGGCGCAGGCGACGGCCGAGGCGGAGCGGGCGACGGACACGTCGACGACCCGCACGGTGGGCGTCAACACCGGTATGCCCACGATGCCGACGGTCCCCGCGGCCCGCTCCATGCCGACCCAGCCGACGGCCGGCAGCCCCGCCCTGCGCGAAGAGGTGCGCCCCACGGCCTTCCCAGGCCCCCGCAACGGCTGACCCCCACGTCCACCCTGCCCTCCCGACCCCTCGGGAGGGCATCCGCATACCTGCCCCCGGACGAAACGCCCCGCACAACCCCAGAACCGCCCTGTCACAGCCGGTGCTTCGCACACCCCACGGCACACCCGCCGAACACTACGAACGACTCGCGCAAGGCACATCCCGCCGAACACGCCCCACAAGCCCCGCCACCCGCCACCCGCAGCCCGCAGCCCGTCACCGCTACCGCTACCGGCACCGGCACCGAACCCGCACCCGCACCCGCACCCGCACCCGCACCCGCACCCGCACCCGCACCCGCCGACAACGCTCAACCCCCACAAGGGCCACCCGCACCCGACAACGAAACCCGCACGGGCGGTGCGGGTGGGAACCCCAAACCCGGCCGAAGGCCGGGTGCACCCCCACCCCACCCGCACCCCAAACCCCAAACCCCAAACCCCAAACACCCGTCACCCAATATCCGGCGGATCCACCCGCACCCGAACAGCAACCTCCCCCCCAGCCCCCCCACGAGCCATCCGCGCAGCCTGCGCAGCCTTGAGCGCAGCGGCCAACGCCGCCCCCCGCCCCGGCGGCACCCGAATCAACGCCCGCTCCCACTGCTCCCCAGGCGGCGGCGCCCCCACCCGCCGAGCAGCCCCCCGAGCAACCGTCACCGGCAACGGCACAGGCCCCAACACCTCAGCCTCCCCCGGCAGTTCCACCGCCCCAAGAAACGCCGCAACCCCCTCCGGCGGCCCAGAAACCGCCGCCATCCGCGACACCGGCGGAAACCCCAACTCGGCCCGCTCGGACAGCTCCCGCACCGCATGCCCGACGGGATCCCACCGCACCAACGCCTGCACAGGCCGCAACGTGGGCTCGGCCACCACGACCACGGTCCCCCCAGCCCCCTGCGGCCGCACGAGCGCCGCCGCCGCGATCCACCGCCGCAACGCATCCTCACCGGCCCGCAGATCGGGCCGCCCGAGCATGGCCCACCCGTCCAGGAGCAGGGCCGCCGCATATCCGCCCTCGGCGACCGGCTCGGCCCCCGGCGTGCTCACCACCAGCGCAGGCGCCCCCGGCACGGTGTCCAACACATGCTCTCGCCCGGACGTCCGCACCGGCACCGCGGGAAACGCCCGCCCCAACTCCTCCGCGGTCCGCCGAGCCCCGACCACCTGAGCCCGCAGCCGAAAGCCGCCGCACTCAGGACAGTGCCAGGCCGCATCTTCCTGCCCGCACCACCCACACCGCAGTGCGCCCGCACCCTCCTGCCCCTCCAAGGGCCCCGCACAGTGCCGACACCGAGCGGGCGCCCGGCAGTTGGCACAGGCCATCCGCGGCACGTACCCCCGCCGAGGCACCTGCACGAGCACCGGCCCTTGCCGCAAGCCGTCCCGGACGGCCTGCCAGGCAAGCGTCGGCAACCGAGCGGCCCGAGCGGCCTCGTCCCGCGCGAGATCCCCGTCCCCCACGGTCCGTACAAGCGGCGCAGCCCCTCGCACCTGCTCGCGCGAGGCGACCAGCGGCCGCGCCCACCCGCTCTCGACGAGCTGAGCCGCCTCCACGGTGCAACTCCAGCTCCCCAGCAGAAACCCGCACTTGTCCTGAGCGGCCCGCAGCAACAGCACTTCCCGCGCATGCGGTTGCGGCGCGTGCGGCTCACTGTGGCTGTCGTCCCCGTCGTCCCACAGCACGACGAGCCCCAGATCTTTCACCGGTGCGAACATGGCGGCCCGGGTCCCCACCACGGCCCGCACGGCCCCCCGCCGCACGGCGAGCCACTCCCGATACCGCTTCTCGGGCCCGGCATCGGCGGTGAGCACGGCATGCCGTCCCTCCCCCAGCAAAGAGGTCAGCGCGGCATCAACACGCGCGACGGCCCGCCCGTCGGGCACGACGACAAGGGCCCCCCGCCCCGAGGCCAGCGTCGCACCGACAGCACGAGCAATCTCCTCACCCCACTCACCCCCGGGAAGCGCATTCCACACAGCCCGCGGCGCACCCCCGCTCGCCAGCGCCTCCAGAAACGCGCCCCCATGCTCGTACCGCGCCCAGGACCCCGACTCGGGCACCGCAGGCGGCGGCAACGGCGCAGGCGAGGGCCGCTGCTCGGCCCGCGCACTGCGCGGCGGGACGGCAAGCTGCAGCACATCGGCAAGGCTCCCCGCATACCGATCGGCGACAGCACGGGCCAGCCCGAGCAGTTCCTCACTCAACACGGGCTCGGGCGAAACAACCTGTGCCAGTGCCGCCAGCGGCCCCGAGTAGTCGGTCTCGGCGACCCGCTCGACGAGAAACCCGTCGATCAGCCCCCCGCCCTCACGCCGCCCGTCCCGCACCCGCCCCCGCCCGGCCCCGAACCGCACCCGCACCCGCACCCCGGGCTGCGCCTCGGCATCGAGCTCCTCCGGCACGGCGTAGTCGAAGTACCGGTCCAGATGCAGCACACCTTTGTCGACCAGCACCCGAGCGACCGGCAGCTCCTTCGCGAGCGCGGCCCCCCGCCAGGTCCGCGGCTTCGCCCGCGGCACCTCAGCCTTCCGCACACTCTCCCGAATCAACGCAAGCTGCTCAGGCGGCGCCCCCTCACCCCGCCCACCATCCCGCTCATCTCCGCTGCTCACGCAGCCATTCTTACCAAACCCCACTGACATCCGACCGCGCCCGGACATGCCGAGACCCGGCACCCCCCAGGGATGCCGGGCCTCATGAAAAGCCGTACAACCGAGCCCTACAGCCCGGCAGCCTTCCGCAGCGCGTCCACCCGGTCCGTCTTCTCCCACGTGAAGTCGGGCAGCTCGCGGCCGAAGTGGCCGTACGCCGCCGTCTGGGCGTAGATCGGGCGGAGCAGGTCCAGGTCGCGGATGATCGCGGCCGGGCGGAGGTCGAAGACCTCGTCGATGGCCTTCTCGATCTTCTCGGCCTCGACCTTGGCGGTGCCGAAGGTCTCCACGAAGAGACCGACCGGCTCAGCCTTGCCGATCGCGTACGCGACCTGCACCTCGCAGCGGGAGGCGAGGCCCGCGGCGACGACGTTCTTGGCGACCCAGCGCATCGCGTACGCGGCGGAGCGGTCGACCTTGGACGGGTCCTTGCCCGAGAAGGCGCCGCCACCGTGGCGGGCCATGCCGCCGTAGGTGTCGATGATGATCTTGCGGCCGGTGAGGCCGGCGTCGCCCATCGGGCCGCCGATCTCGAAACGGCCGGTCGGGTTGACCAGCAGGCGGTAGCCCTCGGTCTCCAGCTTGATGCCCTCGTCGAGCAGCGCCTTCAGCTCCGGCTCCACCACGAACTCGCGGATGTCGGGGGCCAGCAGGGACTCCAGGTCGATGTCCGACGCGTGCTGCGAGGAGACCACGACCGTGTCGAGGCGGACGGCCTTGTCACCGTCGTACTCGATGGTGACCTGCGTCTTGCCGTCCGGGCGCAGGTAGGGGATCGTGCCGTTCTTGCGGACCTCGGACAGACGGTTCGACAGACGGTGGGCCAGGAAGATCGGCAGCGGCATCAGCGTCGGCGTCTCGTCCGTCGCGTAGCCGAACATCAGGCCCTGGTCGCCGGCGCCCTGCTTGTCCAGCTCGTCCTCGTCGCCCTCGACCCGGGACTCGTAGGCCGTGTCGACGCCCTGCGCGATGTCCGGGGACTGCGAGCCGATCGACACGGACACGCCACAGGAGGCGCCGTCGAAGCCCTTCTTGGAGGAGTCGTAGCCGATCGCGAGGATCTTGTCCCGCACCAGCTGCGGGATCGGGGCGTACGCCTTGGTGGTGACCTCACCGGCCACGTGCACCAGACCGGTCGTGATCAGGGTCTCGACCGCGACCCGGGAGGTCGGGTCCTCGCGCAGGAGCGCGTCGAGAATGGTGTCACTGATCTGGTCAGCGATCTTGTCAGGGTGACCCTCGGTCACGGACTCCGAGGTGAACAAACGACGGGACACAACGCTCCCTGGGGTTGCAGCGGCTGCTGGCTGATCATGGGCGGACGGGCTCGGGGGCTGCGCCCGGCATCGTCCGAGAACAGTTTATCGGTCGCGCTCAGCCACGGGCTCACCCGTCTCGATTCTCGGGAGCGCTGTGACCTGCGGCACGGGCATTCTGCCCAATCCCGGACCGACTTGGCCAGGGGCGCCACGCTTCAATTACAGAGGTGTACGAGCGCTGTGAAACGAATGAAACAGTCAGCTCAGGCGTGCGGCCACCAGGTCCCACACGATTTCGGCCAACGCCTCCTTCGGCCCGTGCGGCACCGGCGTCTCGCTGCCGTCGGCGCCCAGCACCACCGCTTCGTTCTCCTCCGCCCCGAAAGTCTTGCGCTCCCCCACCTCGTTGACGACGAGGAGGTCACAGCCCTTGCGGGCGAGTTTGGTGCGGCCGTTGGCCAGGACGTCGTCCGTCTCCGCGGCGAAGCCGACGATCACCTGTCCGTCGCGGGCGCGCTCGGCCGAGATCTCGGCCAGGATGTCCGGATTCCGCACCAGCACGATCGGGTCCGGATCCTTGCCGTCCTTCTTCTTGATCTTCCCGGTCGCGTAGTTCTCGGGGCGGAAGTCGGCGACCGCCGCCGCCATGACCACCGCGTCGGCGTCCGCGGACGCCTTCAGCACGGCCTCGCGCATCTGTACGGCGGTGCCGACCGGGACGACGTCGACGCCCGCCGGGTCCGGCAGGCCGGTGTTCGCGGCGACGAGGGTGACCCGGGCGCCGCGCGCGGCGGCGGTACGGGCGAGGGCGTACCCCTGCTTGCCGGAGGAGCGGTTGCCGAGGAAGCGGACCGGGTCGAGGGGTTCGCGGGTGCCACCGGCGCTGACGACGACATGGCGGTCGGCGAGATCGGGCTCCCGCACTCCGCGCGCGAGGACCCGGCGGCACACCTCGAAGATCTCCCCCGGGTCGGGCAGCCGGCCCTTGCCGGTGTCGACGCCGGTGAGGCGGCCGACGGCGGGCTCGATGACGACGGCGCCGCGGCGGCGCAGCGTCGCCACGTTCTCCTGGGTGGCCGGGTGTTCCCACATCTCCGTGTGCATGGCAGGGGCGAAGACGACCGGACAGCGGGCGGTCAGGAGCGTGTTGGTGAGCAGGTCGTCCGCCAGGCCGTGGGCCGCCTTGGCGAGCATGTCGGCCGTCGCCGGGGCCACGACGACCAGGTCGGCGTGCTGGCCGATGCGGACGTGCGGCACCTCGTGGACGTCGTCCCACACCTCGGTGGAGACGGGGTGGCCGGACAGGGCGGACCAGGTCGCCGCGCCCACGAAGTGCAGCGCGGAGGCGGTGGGGACCACGCGCACGTCATGGCCCGACTCCGTCAGCCTCCGCAGCAGCTCACAGGCCTTGTAGGCGGCGATGCCACCGCTGACCCCCAGCACGACCCTCGGCTTGTCCACCAGGTCTCCCATCCCTCGAAGCCACGACCCTCGGAGCTACGACTCCATGACACACCACAGGCCCGACAGTCGCGCCGCCGGGCCTGTGGAAAAGCAATCTGCAATCTGAAAGTACTACTGCGCCGGGCCCTCGACGGCCTCGGACGTCAGCAGACCCGCGTTGATCTCGCGGAGCGCGATCGAGAGCGGCTTCTCGTGGACGTGGGTGTCGACGAGCGGACCGACGTACTCGAGGAGGCCCTCGCCGAGCTGCGAGTAGTACGCGTTGATCTGACGGGCACGCTTGGCCGCGTAGATCACGAGGCTGTACTTCGAGTCGGTGGCCTCGAGGAGCTCGTCGATCGGAGGGTTGATGATGCCCTCGGGCGCGGTGATGGAAGAGGACACGCTCTGCCTTCCGAAAGTTGGGATGAGATCTAGAAAACGATCACACAACGTCCATCAAGGCTAGCAGCTCGCGTGCCACGTCCTCGACGGAGGTGTTGACCAGGGTCTCGTCGAACTCGGGCTCGGCCGCCAGTTCCACCTTCGCGGCGTCGAGACGGCGCTCGATCACCTCGGGCGGCTCGGTACCGCGTCCGGTGAGTCTGCGCACGAGCTCGTCCCAGGAGGGCGGAGCCAGGAACACCAGCTGGGCCTCGGGCATGGACTCCCGGACCTGCCGGGCGCCCTGGAGGTCGATCTCCAGCAGGACGCCCTCTCCCGCCTCCAGCCGCTCCAGAACGGCCTTGCGCGGGGTGCCGTAGCGGTTGCCGGCGAACTCGGCCCACTCCAACAGCTCGCCGTTGGCGATCAGCTTGTCCATCTCCTCGTCGCCGACGAAGAAGTAGTGGACGCCATGCTTCTCGCCGGGGCGGGGCTTGCGGGTCGTCGCCGACACCGAGAGCCAGACCTCGGGGTGTTCCTTGCGCATATGGGCGACGACCGTGCTCTTGCCGACCCCTGAGGGGCCGGAGAGCACGGTCAGCCGCGGACGTACGTCCGGGGGCTCGGGGGTCGTCCCCCGGAATGTTGCAGCCATGCAGCGATTATTCCAGCAATCCCGGAGTGCCCGGGACTCCCGGTCCGGCGGAGGCCGGACTCAGGAGCCGGTGCTGCCGAACTCACGCTCCAGGGAAGCGATCTGGTTCGAGCCGAGACCTCGCACGCGGCGGCTCTCGGAGATACCGAGTCGCTCCATGATCTGCTTGGCGCGGACCTTGCCCACGCCCGGCAGGGACTCGAGCAGCGCGGAGACCTTCATCTTGCCGATGACGTCGTTCTCCTGGCCCTGCTTGATGACCTCGTGAAGAGAGGCGCCGGAGTGCTTGAGTCGATTCTTGACCTCGGCCCGCTCCCGGCGAGCCGCGGCGGCCTTTTCGAGCGCGGCTGCGCGCTGTTCAGGGGTAAGGGGCGGAAGAGCCACGCCTACGTCACCTCGGATGTTGAACTGTCGGATACGGACCGGTGAGGAACCTAGTCGCCCCACACCTGGGGAGCCACGAGCAACACGCTTGCCCACTGACTCTGCTCGGAGACTAGCGGCCAAGTCCGCCAGAGTCAGCGAGAACAGCGGAAAAGTCCTGGTCAGCCTCCGTCAGGCCGGACATTTCAGACATACTGCCCCGGATTTGAGGATGTATTCAGACTCAAGTCGGCCTGGGAACACTCATCGGAGGACTCGCGAGAACGTCTCGAACGCCGCGAACGACCGTCATACGAGCGCCACAGCCGCCTTGATCTCCTCCGCGAACCGCTCCGCGGACTCCCGCAGCGCGCCGACGTCGGGACCGTGCCGCAGCACGCCCCTGCTGACGTTGGGCAGGACATTGCGCAGCACCCCGCCGAACACCGCCGGCAGATCGGCGGGGGTGGCCCCCTGGGCACCGATGCCGGGCGCGAGGAGCGGACCGTTGATGTCCAGGTCGTAGGAGGACAGATCGCCGAGCGTGGCGCCGACGACCGCCCCGAAGGAGCCGAGCGGCTCCTCCCCCGTGTTCTCGGCCGCGAGGTGCGCCAGCATCGTCGCGCCGACGTTCCGGCCGTCCGCGCGGATCGCGTGCTGCACCTCGCCGCCCTCGGGGTTGGAGGTCAGCGCCAGCACGAACAGGCCCGCGCCGCTCTCCCGCGCCAGCGCGATCGCCGGCGAGAGCGAGCCGTAGCCGAGGTACGGCGAGACGGTCAGCGCGTCGGAGAACAGCGGCGAGTCCTTGCGCAGGAAGGCCTCGGCGTACGCCGCCATGGTCGAGCCGATGTCGCCGCGCTTGGCGTCCATGACGATCAGCGCGCCGCCCGCGCGAGCGTCCTCGACGGTCTTCTCCAGGACGGCCACGCCGCGCGAGCCGAAGCGCTCGAAGAAAGCGGCCTGCGGCTTGAAGACGGCGACCCGGTCGGCCAGCGCCTCCACGACCGTGCGGCTGAACCGCTCCAGGCCGGCCACGTCGTCGTTCAGGCCCCACTCGGTCAGCAGGGAGGCGTGCGGGTCGATGCCGACGCACAGCGGGCCGCGCTCGTCCATGGCCCGGCGCAGGCGGGTGCCGAAAGAGTCGGTCATGCGGTCTCCCTCACATCGGCGCCGACGGCGTCGGCGAGCGTGGCGTACGGGCTCGTGCGCAGCCGCGCGGCGAGACCCTTGTGGATGGCACGGCCCCAGAAGGGACCTTCGTAGATGAACGCGCTGTAGCCCTGTACGAGCGTGGCACCGGCGAGGATGCGCTGCCAGGCGTCCTCGGCGTTCTCGATGCCGCCGACGCCGACGAGGGTGATCCGGTCGCCCACGCGCGCGTAGAGGCGCCTCAGCACCTCCAGCGAGCGCGCCTTCAGGGGCGCCCCGGACAGTCCGCCGGTCTCCTTCACCAGCGAGGGTTCGGATGTCAGACCGAGGCCCTCGCGCGCGATGGTGGTGTTGGTGGCGATGATCCCGTCCAGGCCGAGTTCGACGGCCAGGTCCGCGACGGCATCGACGTCCTCGTCGGCGAGGTCCGGCGCGATCTTCACCAGGAGCGGGACGCGGCGACTCGCCACCGTACGGTCGGCGGCCTCGCGTACGGCGGTGAGCAGCGGCCGCAGCGACTCCGTGGCCTGCAGGTTGCGCAGCCCCGGGGTGTTCGGGGACGACACGTTCACGACCAGGTAGTCGGCGTACGGCGCGAGCCGCTCGGTCGACTTCACGTAGTCGGCGGCGGCCTCGGCCTCCGGTACGACCTTGGTCTTGCCGATGTTGACGCCCACGACCGTCTTGAAGACGGGCGTACGGGACGCCAGGCGGGCCGCCACGGCCAGCGAGCCCTCGTTGTTGAAGCCCATGCGGTTGATGAGCGCGCGGTCCTTCACGAGCCGGAACAGCCGCTTCTTGGGGTTGCCGGGCTGGGCCTCCCCGGTCACGGTGCCGATCTCGACGTGGTCGAAGCCGAGCATCGACATCCCGTCGATCGCGACCGCGTTCTTGTCGAAGCCGGCGGCGAGCCCGAAGGGGCCGTGCATCCGCAGGCCGAAGGCCTCGGTGCGGAGTTCCTTGTGGCGGGGCGCGAGGGCCGCCGCGACGAACGTGCGCAGGACCGGGATCCTGACGGCCAGCCGGATCCAGCGGAAGGCCAGGTAGTGGGCCTTCTCGGCGTCCATGCGTTTGAAGACGAGGTTGAAGAAGATCTTGTACATGGTGTCCTCACGAAGACGTGGTGTCCTCACGAAGAGGGGGACACCGTTTCCGGTGTCCCCCTCAGGGCTGCTAGTCGCGGGCCGCGGTCAGGTGTTCCGCGTGTTCCTGGAGCGAACGGACGCCCACGTCTCCGTGGTTGAGGGCGTCGATGCCCTGGACGGCCGCGGCGAGCGCCTGGACCGTCGTCAGGCACGGCACCGACCGCGCCACGGCCGCCGTACGGATCTCGTAGCCGTCGAGGCGGCCGCCCGTGCCGTACGGGGTGTTGACGATGAGGTCGACCTCGCCGTCGTGGATGAGCTGGACGATGGTCTTCTCGCCGTTGGGGCCGGTGCCCTCGGACTGCTTGCGCACGATCGTGGCGTTGATGCCGTTGCGCTTGAGGACCTCGGCGGTGCCGGAGGTGGCGAGCAGCTCGAAGCCGTGGGCGACCAGCTCGCGCGCCGGGAAGATCATCGACCGCTTGTCCCGGTTGGCGACCGAGATGAACGCGCGGCCCTTGGTGGGCAGCGGGCCGTAGGCACCCGCCTGCGACTTGGCGTACGCCGTGCCGAAGACGGCGTCGATGCCCATGACCTCACCGGTGGAGCGCATCTCCGGGCCGAGGACCGTGTCGACACCGCGGCCGTGGACGTCGCGGAAGCGCGACCACGGCATGACGGCCTCCTTGACGGAGATCGGCGCGTCGAACGGCAGCTCGCCGCCGTCGCTGTTGGCCGGGAGCAGACCCTCGGCGCGCAGCTCGGCGATGGTCGCGCCGAGCGAGATGCGGGCGGCGGCCTTGGCCAGCGGTACCGCGGTCGCCTTCGAGGTGAAGGGAACGGTGCGGGACGCGCGCGGGTTGGCCTCCAGGACGTAGAGGATGTCGCCGGCCATCGCGAACTGGATGTTGATCAGGCCGCGTACACCGACACCGCGAGCGATGGCTTCCGTCGAAGCCCGCAGGCGCTTGATGTCGAAGCCGCCCAGTGTGATCGGGGGCAGCGCGCACGCCGAGTCGCCGGAGTGGATGCCGGCCTCCTCGATGTGCTCCATGACGCCGCCGAGGTAGAGCTCGGTGCCGTCGTAGAGCGCGTCGACGTCGATCTCGATGGCGTCGTCGAGGAAGCGGTCGACGAGGACCGGCCGGGAGGGGCTGATCTCGGTCGACTCGGCGATGTAGGAGGCGAGGCGGGTCTCGTCGTAGACGATCTCCATGCCGCGGCCGCCGAGGACGTACGACGGCCGGACGAGGACCGGGTAGCCGATCTCGTCGGCGATGGCCTTGGCCTCGGCGAAGGTGGTGGCCGTGCCGTGCTTGGGGGCCGGGAGGCCCGCCTCGGCGAGCACGCGCCCGAAGGCGCCCCGGTCCTCGGCCGCGTGGATGGCCTCCGGCGAGGTGCCCACGATCGGCACGCCGTTGTCCTTCAGCGCCTGGGCCAGGCCCAGCGGGGTCTGGCCGCCCAGCTGGACGACGACACCGGCGATCGGGCCCGCGAGGGACTCCGCGTGGACGATCTCCAGCACGTCTTCCAGCGTCAGCGGCTCGAAGTAAAGGCGGTCGGAGGTGTCGTAGTCCGTGGAGACGGTCTCGGGGTTGCAGTTGACCATCACGGTCTCGTACCCGGCGTCGCTGAGCGCGAAGGAGGCGTGGACGCAGGAGTAGTCGAACTCGATGCCCTGGCCGATGCGGTTCGGGCCGGAGCCCAGGATGATGACCGCCGGCTTCTCGCGGGGCGCGACCTCGGTCTCCTCGTCGTAGGACGAGTAGAAGTACGGCGTCTTGGCGGCGAACTCGGCGGCGCAGGTGTCGACCGTCTTGTAGACCGGGCGGATGCCGAGCGCGTGCCGGACCTCGCGGACGACGTCCTCGCGCAGGCCGCGGATCTCGCCGATCTGCTGGTCGGAGAAGCCGTGCCGCTTGGCCTCCGCCAGCATCTCGGGGGTGAGCTCGGGGGCCTCGGCGAGCTCGTCGGCGATCTCCTTGATGAGGAAGAGCTGGTCGACGAACCAGGGGTCGATCTTCGTGTACTCGAAGATCTCCTCCGGCGTGGCGCCCGCGCGGATGGCCTGCATGACGGTGTTGATCCGGCCGTCGGTGGGCCGGACGGACTCCGCGAGCAGGGCCTCCTTGTCGCCGGGCTCGCCGACGAAGGTGAACTGGCTGCCCTTCTTCTCCAGCGAGCGCAGCGCCTTCTGGAAGGCCTCGGTGAAGTTGCGGCCGATGGCCATGGCCTCGCCGACCGACTTCATGGTCGTGGTCAGCGTGGAGTCGGCCTGCGGGAACTTCTCGAAGGCGAAGCGCGGGGCCTTCACGACCACGTAGTCGAGCGTGGGCTCGAAGGAGGCCGGGGTCTCCTGGGTGATGTCGTTCGGGATCTCGTCCAGCGTGTAGCCGACGGCGAGCTTGGCGGCGATCTTGGCGATCGGGAAGCCGGTCGCCTTGGAGGCGAGCGCCGAGGACCGCGACACGCGCGGGTTCATCTCGATGACGATCACGCGACCGTCCTCGGGGTTGATCGCGAACTGGATGTTGCAGCCGCCGGTGTCGACGCCGACCTCGCGGATGATCGCGATACCGATGTCGCGCAACCGCTGGTACTCGCGGTCGGTGAGCGTCATGGCCGGGGCGACGGTGATCGAGTCGCCGGTGTGGACGCCCATGGGGTCGAAGTTCTCGATGGAGCAGACGACCACGACGTTGTCGTTCGTGTCGCGCATCAGCTCCAGCTCGTACTCCTTCCAGCCGAGGATGGACTCCTCCAGGAGCACCTCGGTGGTCGGCGAGAGCGTGAGGCCCTGGCCGGCGATGCGGCGCAGCTCCTCCTCGTCGTGGGCGAAGCCGGAGCCGGCGCCGCCCATGGTGAAGGACGGGCGGACCACGACCGGGTAGCCGCCGAGGGTCTCGACGCCGCCCAGGACGTCGTCCATGGAGTGGCAGATGACCGAGCGGGCGGACTCGCCGTGCCCGATCTTCTTGCGGACCTCTTCGACGACCGCCTTGAACAGGTCGCGGTCCTCGCCCTTGTTGATGGCCTCGACGTTGGCGCCGATCAGCTCGACGCCGTACTTCTCCAGCGTGCCCGCCTCGTGCAGCGAGATGGCCGTGTTGAGGGCCGTCTGGCCGCCCAAGGTGGGCAGCAGGGCGTCGGGGCGCTCCTTGGCGATGATCTTCTCGACGAACTCCGGGGTGATCGGCTCGACGTACGTGGCGTCGGCGATCTCCGGGTCGGTCATGATCGTCGCCGGGTTGGAGTTGACCAGGATGACGCGGAGGCCCTCGGCGCGCAGGATGCGGCATGCCTGGGTGCCGGAGTAGTCGAACTCGGCGGCCTGGCCGATGACGATCGGGCCGGAGCCGATGACCAGGACGGACTGGATATCGGTGCGCTTAGGCACGCTGGCCCTCCATCAGGGAAACGAAGCGGTCGAACAGGTAGGCGGCGTCGTGCGGGCCGGCTGCCGCTTCGGGGTGGTACTGGACGCTGAAGGCCGGCTGGTCGAGCAGCTGGAGGCCCTCCACCACGTTGTCGTTGAGGCAGACGTGGGAGACCTCGGCGCGGCCGTAGGGGGTGTCGGACACCTTGTCGAGCGGGGCGTCGACGGCGAAGCCGTGGTTGTGCGCGGTGACCTCGACCTTGCCGGTCGTACGGTCCTGCACGGGCTGGTTGATGCCGCGGTGGCCGTACTTCAGCTTGTAGGTGCCGAAGCCGAGGGCGCGGCCCAGGATCTGGTTGCCGAAGCAGATGCCGAAAAGCGGCGTCCTGCGCTCCAGCACGCCCTGCATGACGGAGACCGGGCCATCGGCCGTGGCCGGGTCGCCGGGGCCGTTGGAGAAGAACACTCCGTCGGGGTTGACGGCGTAGACGTCCTCGACGGTCGCGGTGGCCGGCAGCACGTGCACCTCGATGCCGCGCTCGGCCATCCGGTGCGGGGTCATGCCCTTGATGCCGAGGTCGACCGCGGCGACGGTGAACTTCGCGGCGCCAATCGGGACGGCTTCGCCGTCGGGGCCGATCGCCGGGACGACGTACGCCTCCTTGGTGGCGACCTCCGCGGAGAGGTTCGCGCCCTTCATCTCGGGGGCCTGGCGCACCTCGGTGAGCATGGTGCCCTCGTCGGGCAGCGCGTTGCCGGAGAAGATGCCGACGCGCATCGCGCCGCGCTCCCGAAGATGGCGCGTCAACGCGCGCGTGTCGATGCCGGAGATCCCGACGACGCCCTGCTGGGCGAGCTCCTCGTCGAGGGAGCGGCGCGAGCGCCAGTTGGACGGCACGCGCGCGGGGTCGCGCACGACGTATCCGGCGACCCAGATCTGCTTGCTCTCCGGGTCCTCGTCGTTGACGCCGGTGTTGCCGACGTGCGGGGCGGTCATCACGACGACCTGGCGGTGGTACGACGGGTCGGTGAGGGTCTCCTGGTAGCCGGTCATGCCGGTGGAGAACACCGCCTCGCCGAAGGTCACCCCCACGGCCCCGTAGGCGCGGCCGCGGAAGATCCGGCCGTCCTCCAGGACGAGTACCGCGGGAAGCGCCCCTTTCCTCTGCGAGGCGTTCCCCTTCGTGGAGGTCGTCATCGTGCGCCTTCCGTTTCCGTCTTGTCCGTCGTGTTCGTCTTGTTGATCATGGAGTTAATGGCGTCGACCCACTCGTTGTGCTCGGCCGCGTGGTCGGAGCGGAAGCCGGAGTCGATCAGCCTGTCCCCGTGTTCCCAGGTCACGAGCAGCAGGCCGCCCTCGGTGAGCACCTTGCCGGCGATGCCCTTGCCGAGCACGGCCTCCCGCAGCGCTCCGGCCGGGATGAAGAAGTCGGTCGCGCCGGGGCGTACGACGTCCAGTCCCGCGTCCGTCAGGGTGAGCTCGACCCGGCTGCGGGTGCCGAGGCCGTGCGCCACGATGCGGTCGAGCCACTGTCCGGCGGTGGTGGAGCCGTGGTAGCGGCCGCTCATCGTCAGTCTCGCCGCACCGAGGTCGTCCGGCGCGTCGGGCAGCTCGGGCAGGTCGCTCTGGAGCGTGCCGCGCCACTTCCAGCCCTCGCGCATCAGCCAGTAGATGAGGGCGACGAACAGCGCCAGCCCGACGAGCCAGCCGATGCGCGCGGCCCAGTCGGTGACCTCGGCCGATTCCTTGTCGGCCGCCAGGCCGCCTGCCAGCTGGATTACAGGTGTCACGTGAGCTTCCCGTCGACGAGCGTGGCCTTGCCCCGGAGCCAGGTGTGCGTCACACGGCCCGGCAGCTCACGCCCCTCGTACGGGGTGTTCCGGCTGCGCGAGGCGAAGCCCGCGGGGTCCACGTCCCCACGGTATTCCGTGTCGACGAGCGTGAGGTTGGCGGGCTCACCAGCCGAGACGGGACGCCCGTGGCCCGTCGCCTGCCCGATCTCGGCGGGCTTGACGGACATGCGCTCGGCGACCCCGGCCCAGGTGAGGAGCCCGGTGTCCACCATGGTCTCCTGCACCACTGACAACGCGGTCTCCAGGCCCACCATCCCCATGGCGGCCGCGGCCCACTCGCAGTCCTTGTCCTCGTGCGGGTGCGGGGCGTGGTCGGTGGCGACGATGTCGATCGTGCCGTCGGCGAGCGCCTCGCGCAGGGCCAGCACGTCGCGCTCGGTGCGCAGCGGCGGGTTGACCTTGTACACGGGGTTGTACGTCCGCACCAGCTCGTCGGTGAGGAGCAGGTGGTGCGGGGTGACCTCGGCGGTGACGTCGATGCCGCGGGACTTGGCCCAGCGGACGATCTCGACGGAGCCCGCGGTCGACAGGTGGCAGATGTGGACGCGGGATCCGACGTGCTCGGCGAGCAGGACATCCCGGGCGATGATCGATTCTTCGGCCACCGCCGGCCAGCCGCCGAGCCCCAGCTCGGCGGAGACGATGCCCTCGTTCATCTGGGCGCCCTCGGTCAGCCGCGGCTCCTGCGCGTGCTGGGCGACGACCCCGCCGAAGGCCTTCACGTACTCCAGCGCCCGGCGCATGATCACCGCGTCGTCGACACACTTGCCGTCGTCGGAGAAGACGGTGACGCCGGCGGCCGACTCGTGCATGGCACCGAGCTCGGCGAGCTTCCTGCCCTCCAGGCCGACCGTGACGGCGCCGATGGGCTGCACGTCGCAGTACCCGTGCTCCTGGCCGAGTCGGTAGACCTGCTCGACCACACCGGCGGTGTCGGCGACCGGGAAGGTGTTGGCCATGGCGAACACGGCGGTGTAGCCGCCGGAGGCGGCGGCGCGCGTGCCGGTCAGGACGGTCTCGGAGTCCTCGCGGCCGGGCTCGCGCAGATGGGTGTGCAGGTCGACGAGGCCCGGCAGCAGCACCTTGCCGGCCGCCTCGACGACCTCGGCGCCCTCGTCGCTCAGACCGACGCCCACCTCGGCGATCGTCGAGCCGTCGATCAGCACGTCCTGCGGCTCGCCGCCGAGCACCTTCGCACCACGGATCAGGATCTTGCTCATGTCTCTTACTTCTCCTCGATACGGGTGTGGCTGACGGCGGGCTCGTTTCCACCCAGCAGCAGGTACAGAACGGCCATCCGGATGGAGACTCCGTTTGCGACCTGCTCCACGACGGTGCAGCGGTCGGAGTCGGCGACCTCGGCGGTGATCTCCATGCCGCGGACCATCGGGCCGGGGTGCATCACGATGGCGTGCTCGGGCATCTTCGCCATGCGCTCGCCGTCGAGGCCGTAGCGCCGCGAGTACTCGCGCTCGGTGGGGAAGAACGCGGCGTTCATGCGCTCGCGCTGCACGCGCAGCATCATCACCGCGTCGGACTTGGCGAGCGTGCTGTCGAGGTCGTACGACACCTCGCACGGCCAGGTCTCGACGCCGACCGGCACCAGGGTCGGCGGGGCGACGAGGGTGACCTCGGCGCCGAGGGTGTGCAGCAGGTCGACGTTGGAGCGGGCGACGCGGCTGTGCAGGACGTCGCCGACGATCGTGATGCGCTTGCCGGACAGGTCCTGGCCGAGCCCGGCGTCCCGTCCGATGAGCCGGCGGCGCATCGTGAAGGCGTCCAACAGGGCCTGCGTGGGGTGCTGGTGGGTGCCGTCACCGGCGTTGATGACGGCGGCGTCGATCCAGCCGGAGGTGGCGAGGCGGTACGGCGCTCCGGAGGCGCCGTGCCGGATGACCACGGCGTCGACGCCCATGGCCTCCAGGGTCTGGGCGGTGTCCTTCAGGGACTCGCCCTTGGACACCGAGGAGCCCTTGGCGGTGAAGTTGATGACGTCGGCGGAGAGACGCTTCTCCGCGGCCTCGAAGGAGATCCGGGTACGCGTGGAGTCCTCGAAGAAGAGGTTGACGATCGTGCGGCCGCGCAGGGTCGGCAGCTTCTTGATCGGCCGGTCGGCGACCCGGGCCATCTCCTCGGCGGTGTCGAGGATCAGGACGGCGTCGTCGCGGGTGAGGTCGGCGGCCGAGATGAGATGACGCTGCATCTGTCAGGCTCCGTAAGGAAGTTCAGGTCGGGAGATTCCGGGGCAAGGCGGGCACGCCGAGGACGGACGTGCCGGGCGGCTTGCTACTGGGTCTGCTTCGCACCGAGCAGCACGGTGTCGCGACCGTCCTCCTCGGCGAGCTGGACCTTGACCGTCTCCCGCAACGACGTGGGGAGGTTCTTGCCGACGTAGTCGGCGCGGATGGGCAGTTCGCGGTGGCCGCGGTCGACCAGGACCGCGAGCTGCACCGCGCGCGGACGCCCGATGTCGTTCAGGGCGTCGAGGGCGGCTCGGATGGTGCGGCCGGAGAAGAGCACGTCGTCGACGAGGACGACGAGGCGGCCGTCGATGCCGTCACCGGGGATCTCGGTGCGGGCCAGCGCACGCGGCGGATGCATGCGCAGGTCGTCGCGGTACATCGTGATGTCGAGCGAACCGACCGGAATCTTGCGGTCGGTGATCTCCTCCAGCTTGGCGGCGAGCCGCTGGGCGAGGAAGACGCCTCGGGTCGGGATGCCGAGGAGCACCACGTCGTCGGCGCCCTTGGCGCGTTCGACGATCTCGTGGGCGATGCGGGTCAGTACGCGGGCGATGTCGGGGCCTTCGAGAACGGGCCGGGCATCGGACTGCGTGTCCTGCTGGTCGTGCGTGTCGTGCTTGTCCATACGAAACGGACCTCCTTCTCCGCCTCACGGGACGGACCTTAAAGGACGTCGGATTTGCGCCATCCACGGTAGCAGGCCCTCAGGACACCCCTGATCACCCCCATGGCCTAATCGGCCACCGCCACCACGGAAGAGTCGGTGCGGCTCATTCGGCTTGACGCAGAAGAGTAACGCTGCGTAACCTCACAGTGAGTTACCAGCCGCGCGGTACGGCGCCCCTGCCGGCCGCGTCGACACAGTGCCGGGGAGCTATATGTCCAGCGAATACGCCAAACAGCTCGGGGCGAAGCTCCGGGCCATCCGCACCCAGCAGGGCCTTTCCCTCCACGGTGTCGAGGAGAAGTCCCAGGGACGCTGGAAGGCGGTCGTGGTCGGTTCGTACGAGCGCGGCGACCGTGCCGTGACCGTGCAGCGCCTCGCCGAGTTGGCGGATTTCTACGGTGTGCCCGTTCAGGAACTGCTGCCGGGTACCACCCCGGGCGGCGCCGCCGAGCCGCCGCCGAAGCTGGTTCTCGACCTGGAGCGGCTGGCCCATGTGCCGGCCGAGAAGGCGGGCCCCCTCCAGCGCTACGCCGCGACGATCCAGTCGCAGCGCGGTGACTACAACGGCAAGGTGCTCTCGATCCGCCAGGACGACCTGCGCACACTCGCGGTCATCTACGACCAGTCGCCCTCGGTCCTCACGGAGCAGCTGATCAGCTGGGGCGTGCTGGACGCCGACGCGCGTCGCGCGGTGTCCCACGAGGAGAGCTGAGCCGCTTCCCGCCTCAGCAGAAACGTGCCGCCGGGGTGGCCGGAACTTGACGGTTCCGGCCACCCCGGCGGCTTTCTGCGCTCCCGGAAGTGCTTTCGGGCCCTCCCGGGCACCGGATACGCCAGGGGGCCCGCAGCGCGCGCTGCGGGCCCCCTGGCGATGCCGTACCTCTGCTTACGCCTCTTCGCGGCGCAGCGTGGGCTTCAGGTCCTTGAGACGGCCGAGCAGGCCGTTCACGAAGGCCGGCGACTCGTCCGTGGAGAACTCCTTGGCGATCTCGACCATCTCGTCGAGCACGACCGCGTCCGGCGTCTCGTCGACCCAGATCAGCTCGTAGGCGCCGAGCCGCAGGATGTTGCGGTCGACGACCGGCATCCGGTCGAGCGTCCAGCCGACGGAGTACTGCGCGATCAGCTCGTCGATGCGCTTCGCGTGCTGCGCGTAGCCCTCGACCAGCTGCATGGTGTACTCGCTCACCGGCGGCTGCCGGGTGTCGGTCCGGGAGAGCCGGATCCAGTCCGCGAGGACCGTCAGGACGTCGGCCCCGCGCTGGTCGCCCTCGAAGAGGATCTGGAAGGCGCGCTTGCGGGCCGTGTTACGGGCAGCCACGGTTAGCTGTTCACCCGGCCGAGGTAGTCGCTGGTGCGGGTGTCGACCTTGATCTTCTCACCGGTGGTGATGAAGAGCGGGACCTGGATCTGGTGGCCGGTCTCCAGGGTGGCGGGCTTGGTGCCACCGGTGGAGCGGTCGCCCTGGACGCCCGGCTCGGTCTCCTGGATGACGAGCTCGACGGCGGCCGGCAGCTCGACGAAGAGCACCTCGCCCTCGTGCTGCGCGACGGTGGCGGTGAAGCCCTCGATCAGGAAGTTGGCGGCGTCGCCGACGGCCTTGCGGTCGACCATGAGCTGGTCGTAGGTCTCCATGTCCATGAAGACGAAGTACTCGCCGTCCATGTACGAGAACTGCATGTCGCGCTTGTCGATCGTGGCCGTCTCGACCTTGACGCCGGCGTTGAACGTCTTGTCGACGACCTTGCCGGAGAGCACGTTCTTCAGCTTGGTGCGCACGAAGGCCGGGCCCTTGCCGGGCTTGACGTGCTGGAACTCGACGACGGACCACAGCTGGCCGCCATCGAGCTTGAGCACGAGGCCGTTCTTGAGGTCGTTCGTGGAAGCCACGGTTGCGGAATCTCCTGGACTGACGTGGACGACCCCGGCGCACGCGCGTAGCGGAAAGCTACAGCGCGAGCAGCTCCTTGGTCGTGATGGTGAGTAGCTCGGGTCCGCCGTCCGCCTCGGGGCGTACGACGAGCGTGTCATCGATCCGGACACCGCCCCGGCCCGGGAGGTGGACCCCCGGTTCGACGGTGACCGGCACGCAAGCGTCCAGTTTACCCATGGCCGCGGGAGCCAGCTGCGGGTCCTCGTCGATTTCGAGCCCGACACCGTGTCCGGTCAGGGCCGGCAGGCCCTCTCCGTACCCCGCGGAGTCCAGTACCTGGCGTGCGGCGCGGTCCACGTCACGGTAGGCGGCACCGGGTGCGAGGCTCTCCCGTCCGGCGCGCTGAGCGGCGAAGACCAGGTCGTACAGCTCGATCTGCCAGTCCGCGGGGGACGTCCCGATCACGAACGTACGACCGATCTCACACCGGTAGCCGCGGTACGTCGCCCCGAGGCAGACGGAGAGGAAGTCGCCCTCCTCCACGCGCCGGTCGGTGGGGTGGTGGGCGCGACGGCCGGAGTGGGGGCCGGTGGCGACGGAGGTCGGGAAGGCGGGGCCGTCGGCGCCGTGGTCGACGAGGCGGCGCTCCAGTTCGAGGGCGAGGTGCCGTTCGGTACGGCCGACGAGGATGGATTCGAGGAGCTCCCCCAGTGCCTGGTCGGCGATCTCGGCGCCGATCCGGAGGCAGGAGATCTCCTCCTCGTCCTTGACGACCCGCAGCTGCTCCACGGCCGCGCCGAGATCGGCGAGCTGGAGGCGGGGCGCGACGGAGCGGATGGCTCTGTGGCGGGCGACCGTGAGGTGGTGTTCTTCCACGGCGAGCGCGTCGATGCCCTGGATCGAGGCGAGGTCGACGGCCGCGACGGCGGGGTCACCACCCGACCCGGGCAGCGTCTGCAGCCGGAGGGTCTCGTCGGGGCGGCCCTCTCCGGCACGGTCGTCCGGCGGATCGAGGCACACCAACACGTCCTCGGTCCTGCCGAGCAGCAGGACGGAGCCCTTGGGCGCGGCGCCCGCCAGGTAGCGCACGTTGGCGGGGCGCGAGATCAGTGCCGATGCGCTGCCGACCGCGTGGCAGCGTTCCCTGAGCTTTGTGCGGCGGGCCGCGTACACCTCTGACATGACACGAGCGTAGGAGCGGTGTCTGTTTTGTGCCGGTTGGGAGAGCGTTCGGGGGACGGGGTGTGCCCCTGAAAAGCCTTTACCAGCTGGGCGGGCTCGCAATGGAGCGTGCGAGTACGTCGTCCAAGACCTGCGCCGTCTGCGGTACGTCCATCTGCGAGTTGTCGATGATCGGCAGACCCGACCCGTACCACCCCGCCATCCGGCCGTGGATCCGCGCCACCTCCTCGTCGGTGAGGCGGCGATTGCCCGACCGCTCGGCGTTGCGCTCCAGGACGATCTCCAGGCCCGGCAGCAGGACCACGGGCAGCAGCCCCGGGCCCACGTGACGCTTCCAGCCGCCCAGGCCCACCACCGGGCGGTCCGGGAAGACGGCGTCGTCGAGGATGCAGGAGATGCCGTTGGCCAGGAAGTTGCGGGCGGCGAAGCCGCAGGTGCGGCGGGCCAGGCGGTACTGGGCCTCGGAGTGGTCGTTCCAGCCGGACTGGGGGTCGGCGAAACCGGAGCGGACCCATTCGCGGACGTCGTCGAGGCTGATGTGGGCCGTGGGCACCCGGCGATGGTCGGCCCAGTACTTGGCGACGCTGGTCTTGCCCGCGCCGGCCGGGCCGATGAGCAGCACCGCGAGCGTCGTGCTCGTCGGGTCGGCGGTGGCCGCGGCCGGTGGCGTGCTGGGCATGCCGACCGGGCCGCCGGGCGGCAGCGGGACATGGCCGGTGGTGTCCGGTGCCGGGGGCGCCGAAGGGTGCGGCGGGGCCGGTGGCGCCGAGGGGTGCTGAGGCGGGGGCTGGTGCGACGGCGGGACGAAACCCGGGGCCGGCGGCGGTGGGGGCACCGGGGCGGAGCCCTGGTGCGCGCCCGGGTGCTGGGGACCCGGGTGGTGTGCGGCCGGCGTCCAGCCGACGGCCGGTCCGTGCCCCGGCTGGTGGGGCGGCGGCAGCGGAGAACCCACTGCGTGCTGCATCCGGTGCCACTCCGTCTCGTACAAGGCAATGGGCGCTGGCGAAGCGGGTACGGACCCGCTCCTTACCGAACGGTACCGTCCCCGGCCGCCGTTTGGTGAACGGCCGGGGACGGCCCTAAGTGCCCGTGGCCGTAAGGCACATGGGACGGATGACTCCCTGGCGGACTACTCGCCCACTTCTCCGTACGCGGCCAGCAGAACGGCCGGGTCGGGGCCCTCCAGGACGGTGGGCTTGCCCAGGCCGTCCAGGACGATGAAGCGCAGCAGGTCACCGCGGGACTTCTTGTCGACCTTCATGGTCTCCAGCAGCTTGGGCCACTGGTCGTAGCGGTAGTGCAGCGGCAGGCCGACCGACTCGAGGACCGTACGGTGGCGGTCCGCCGTCGCGTCGTCCAACCGCCCTGCCACGCGGCCGAGTTCGGCGGCGAAGTGCATGCCGACGGAGACCGCGGCGCCGTGCCGCCACTTGTAGCGCTCGTTCTTCTCGATGGCGTGGGCGAGCGTGTGGCCGTAGTTGAGGATCTCGCGCAGGCCCGACTCCTTCAGGTCGGACGAGACGACCTCGGCCTTGACCCGGATGGAGCGCTCGATCAGCTCGGCCGTGTGCGGGCCCGCCGGGGTGCGGGCGGCCTGCGGGTCGGACTCGATGAGCTCCAGGATCACCGGGTCGGCGATGAAGCCGGCCTTGATGATCTCGGCGAGGCCGGAGACGTAGTCGTTGACCGGGAGGGAGTCCAGCGCGGCCAGGTCGCACAGGACGCCGGCCGGCGGGTGGAAGGCGCCGACGAGGTTCTTGCCCTCGGCGGTGTTGATGCCGGTCTTGCCGCCGACGGCCGCGTCGACCATCGCCAGGACGGTGGTGGGAATCGCGATCCAGCGCACCCCGCGCAGCCAGGTCGCGGCCACGAAACCGGCGAGGTCCGTGGTCGCGCCGCCACCGACGCCGACCACGACGTCGGTGCGGGTGAACCCGGACTGGCCGAGCGCCTTCCAGCAGTAGGCGGCGACCTCGGCGGTCTTGGCCTCCTCCGCGTTGGGCACCTGGATGGCGACCGCCTCGTAGCCCTGCTCGGCGAGGTCGGCCCGCAGCGCCTCACCGGTCTCGGCGAGCGCCTCGGGGTGGACGATGGCGACCCGCTTGGCCTTGTCGCCGATCAACCCGCCGAGCTCGCTCAGGAGTTGCCGGCCCACCAGGACCTCGTACGGCTCGCTGCCCGCGGTGCCGCCGACCTGGATCCGGGTCACTGCCTCACTCATGCCTGCTTCAACTCCAGTGCGTCCAGGGCCGCTTCGGTGACTTCTTCAGGGCTACGGCCGTCCGTCGCGACGACCGCCGTGGCGACCTGCTCGTACAGGTGCCGGCGCGCCTCCATCAGCTCACGCCACTGCTTGCGCGGATTGACCGCGAGCAGCGGACGGGCCGTGTTCAGGCCGGTGCGCTTGACGGCCTCCTCGACATCCATCGAGAGATAGACCACCGGCAGGCCGGCGAGGGCCACGCGTGTGTCCTCGTCGAGGATCGCGCCGCCGCCCAGGGCGAGGACACCGTCGTGCTCGGCCAGCGCCCGCAGCACCGCGGCCTTCTCGATCGCACGGAACGCAGACTCGCCCTCGTCGACGAAGATCTCCGCGACGCTCCGGCCCTGCGCGGCGACGATGTCGTCGTCGGTGTCCCGGTAACCCACACCGAGCCGCTCGGCGAGCAGTTGCCCGACCGTCGACTTGCCCACGCCCATCGGACCGACGAGCACCACCCGAGGACTCATCGGATGGCCAGGTTCTCGAGGAAGGACCGCACGTTGCGGCGCGTCTCGGCCACGTTGTCGCCGCCGAACTTCTCCGCGACCGCATCCGCCAGGACGAGGGCCACCATGGCCTCGGCGACGATACCGGCGGCCGGCACCGCGGACACGTCCGAGCGCTGGTGGTTGGCGGGCGCCGCCTCACCAGTGACCACATCCACGGTCTGCAAGGCCCGCGGCACCGTGGCGATCGGCTTCATCGCCGCCCGCACCCGCAACAGCTCACCGGTGGTCAGACCACCCTCGGTGCCACCGGAACGGCCCGACACGCGCCGGATGCCCTCAGGCGTGCCCACGATCTCGTCGTGCGCCTTGGAGCCCGGCACGCGCGCCAGCTCGAAACCGTCGCCGATCTCCACACCCTTGATCGCCTGGATACCCATGAGCGCACCGGCCAGGCGGGCATCGAGCTTGCGGTCCCAGTGGACGTGCGAACCAAGGCCGACCGGAACACCGTAGGCCAGGACCTCGACCACACCACCCAGGGTGTCGCCGTCCTTGTGGGCCTGATCGACCTCCGCGACCATCGCCTTCGACGTGTCGGCGTCGAGGCAGCGCAGCGGGTCGGCGTCCAGCCTCTCGACGTCGGCCGGAATCGGGTACACACCCTGCGGGGCCTTCACCGAGCACAGCTCGACGACATGGCTGACGATCTCGATACCGGCCGTCTCCTTCAAGTACGACCGGGCGACCGCGCCCAGGGCCACCCGCGCCGCCGTCTCCCGCGCGGACGCACGCTCCAGGATCGGCCGAGCCTCGTCAAAGCCGTACTTCTGCATGCCCGCGAGGTCGGCATGACCAGGACGCGGCCGAGTCAGCGGGGCGTTGCGGGCGAGTCCGGCGAGGATCTCCTCGTCCACCGGGTCGGCCGCCATGACCTGCTCCCACTTGGGCCACTCGGTGTTGCCCACCATGATGGCGACCGGGGAACCGAGGGTGAGGCCGTGCCGGACGCCGCCCAGGAAGGTGACCTGGTCCTGCTCGAACTTCATCCGGGCACCGCGCCCATAACCGAGCCGGCGCCTCGCCAGGTGGTCCGCCACCATCTCCGTGGTGATCGGCACACCGGCGGGAAGACCCTCCAGCGTCGCCACGAGTGCGGGACCGTGGGACTCCCCCGCGGTCAGCCAGCGCAACCTGCTCAACGGTGCTCCTCAGTGCTCGCGCCCTCGTACTGCCCTGCGTACGCGCGTCCTCGCGTACGGCAATGGCGCGACCAGGTGCGCGGCCCGGGCCCGCCACCTTCGATCCTCCCACGTCCCACCGACATGTCCGGCCGCCGGTCCATCAGGCGGACGGAGCCCGGTTGCCGCAGCGGACACCCGGGCCCCTCAGTCGGCGGGTCAGCCGCAGTGGCCGAAACCGCTGGTGTAGCTGTCCCAGAAGATCCCGTTGTCGTAGTACTCGATGCCGCCCGTGTACTTCACGCACTTGTTGGCCGCGGAGACATAGACGGGTCCGGCGTAGTACTGGTATTCCTTCTTGTCCCGCTTCCAGCTTCCGCCTTCGACGAGAATGCCCGCCTCGGTCACGGCGCCATATCCGACATATCCATTGATATGCATGGTGACGACGCAGTTGTTGCCGTTGGAGGCGTTGTAGAGGAGGGACACGCGCGCGGCGGGCTTGCCCGTGCTCTTGTCGTATCCGACCGTGTGGGACTCCAGCACGGAATAGCCGGAACCACAGGCCGCCTCGGGAGTGGACGCCACCGCGGCGGCCGGCGTCGCGCCGACCAGTCCGACGATGCCGGCTATTCCGAGGGCGGACGCGACGGACAGAATGCGCCTCTTTATCACAATTCCTCTTCCATGATCGATGAGAGAGATTGCACAATAGCGATCTCTCACCGCAAGATCACGCGGAATTGAAGAATCCGAATGCGGAAATGCGGCGCCCTTCGCCCGGGCGCTCCGTCACGCGCGCGTGAGGCTCCGTTCACCCACGGCGCGCATCGCCGCCAGGGGCGCCGGAGTGCGGCCCGTCATCTGCTCGACCTGGAGCACCGCCTGGTGCACGAGCAGGTCGAGGCCGCTGACGACGGCGCCGCCGAACATCGACCAGCGGGCCGCGAGCTGAGTGGGCCACGGCTCGTAGAGCACGTCGAAGAGGGTGGTGGGCCGCTCGGGCACGGCCGTGGCGAGGCCGTCCGTGGCGCCCGCCGGGGTGGTGGCGATGACCAGCGGCCGGTGCAACGCGTCCGCCGCCTCGGACCAGTCCTCCGTGCGGACCTCGACGTCCAGCCGCTCGCCCCACTCCCGCATCTCGGCGGCGCGGACCTCGCTGCGCACGTAGACGACCACCTCACCGGTGCAGACCCGGGCCAGTGCCGCCAGCGCGGACGACGCCGTGGCGCCGGCGCCGAGGATCGCGGCGGAGTCCACCGTCTCGATGCCGTGCTCGCGCAGGGCGGCGACGATGCCGGGGATGTCGGTGTTGTCGCCGACCTTGCGGCCGTCCTCGGTGAACACGACCGTGTTGACCGCCTCGACCGAGGCGGCCGTCTCGCTGATCTCGTCGAGCAGCGGAATGACGGCCCGCTTGAGCGGCATGGTCAACGACAGTCCGGCCCACTCCGGCCCGAGCTCCGCGAAGAAGCCGGGCAGCGCGGCCTCGTCGATCTCGAACCGGTCGTAGGACCAGCCCTTGAGCCCCAGTTCCTCGTACGCGGCGCGGTGCAGCACCGGGGAGAGGGAGTGGGCGATGGGCGAACCGAGCACGGCGGCCCGGCGGGCGTCAGTTGCCCCTGCTGGCATCGAACTTGTCCTTGAGTCTCTGGAATTCCTGGTGCGTCCTGGCGAACTCGGTCTTGCTCACGCCGTCGGTCGCCACGAAGTAGTACCAGCCGTCGTCGGTGGGATTCAGCGTCGACTTGAGCGCCTCGTCACCCGGGTTCCCGATCGGGCCGGGCGGCAGACCCTTGTGGGTGTACGTGTTGTACGGGTCCTGGTCCTTGTTGATCTCGGACTCGCTGATGTCGATTTTGCTCTCGTTCTTCGCGTAGTTGAACGTCGAGTCGAACTGCAGGAATCCGTAGGTCTGCGGGTTGCCGTAGTCGAGGCGGTTGTAGACCACCTCCGCGATCTTGCGGTAGTCGTCGGGGGTCTTGCCCTCGGCCTCGACGAGGCTCGCGATGGTGACGAGGTCCAGGGGGCTGTCGACCTTGAGCGCCTTGGCCTTGGCTTCCAGGTTGAGCGCGTCGTACTTCTTCGTGGCCGCGGACACCATGCCCTTGAGGACCGCCTCGGGCTTCATGCCCTTCGCGGCGGGATAGGTGCCCGGGTAGAGGAAGCCCTCCAGCGGATCCTTCATCTCGCTGTTCTTCTTCGCCCAGTCCGGAAGTCCGAGGCTCTTGTAATCCGCCTTGGCGACCTTGAGCGTGGCGCCGGATTTCAGGCCCAGTTTTTCGTCGATGAGCTTGTAGACGGCGATATTCCGCTGACCCGGCGTGACCATCACGGCGTTCTGGCTCTTCGGGTCGAGCATCATTTCGACGGCGCTCTTGGCGGACATCTCCTTCTTGAGCAGATAAGCGCCGGCCTGGATCGTGTCGCCCTTCGGATTCTGCGTCTGCGCGGAAACAAAGGCATCGACGCTCTTGACGACCCCCGCCGCCTCGAGCAGTCGCCCGATCTCAGCACCGGGGGCCCCCTTCGGGATCACCACCGACACGGTCTCGCCCGTGCCATCGCCCGCATAGTCCGGCGCCGGGGCGAAACGATCCTGGTAAAACTGGTAGCCGAAATAGCCCAGGCCACCGATGACGCCGCCGAAGACCACCACGACCACCAGGCAGGCGCAGCCACTGCGCCGCTTCTTCGGCTTCTTGCCGCCGCGGCCCTTGCGATCGCCACGGCCGCCCTGGCCGCTCTGGTCGTCCAGGTCGTCGTCGGTGTCATCGTCCCCGCCGCCCGCGAAGAAGGCGTGCTCGCCCTGGTCGGGGCCCGGGTCCCAGTCCGTCCGCTCCGGTTCCGGCTCGGCGCGGCGACGGCTCGGCGGCTCCGGCGGGGGGTACGCGTCGGGGGTGCCGTAGTAGTCGGGCTGGTCACCGGCGCCGTACGCGGCGGCCTGCTGGCCGTACGGGTCCGAGGGGTCCGGGTACTGGACGTGCGTGTGCGTCCCGGTGCCCCAGGAGCCGCTGTTGTCGTACTGCTGCTGGTGCTGCTGCTGAGGCTGCTGGGGCGCGTACTGCTGCTGGCCGTACTGCTGGTTCGGGTCGTACTGCTGCTGGTGCTCCTGGCCGTACTGCTGCTGGTGCTGCTGGTCGTAGTGCTGCTGCTGGAACTGCTGCTGCGCCTGACCGTAATCAGCCTGCTGGCCGGTGCCCCAGTCGCCGTACTCGGACTGCTGCGGCGCTTGCGGATAGTGCTGCGGCTGGCCGCCGTAGGCAGCTTGCTGGCCGGCGTGGCCCTGCTGCCCTTCCCATCCGCCGTCCCCGTAATACGGGTCCTGCGGATGCCACGGTTCGGAGCCTTCCTGGCCCCGGCCATACTCAGTCATCGATCCCCTAGAGCCGCGAGGCGGCGGTCGCGCGGCTTGTGGCTCGGCATCCGTTCCGCCTCTCTCTGTGCGGCTCCTGTTCGAACAGCGCCGCGATCGCGCGGAACGTTACCGTATCGCGATCAGATGACCACTTCGACGCTCTCTCCGGGTGCTTTACCTGACACCCGTTCGGATTCGAGCGCCTGCTGAAGGATGATCACAGCGGCCGCTTGATCGATGACGGAGCGGCCCTTCTTGGATTTCACGCCCGAGGCGCGCAGTCCCTGGCTTGCCGTGACCGTGGTCATCCGCTCATCCACCAGTCGGACCGGGATCGGCGCGATGCCCTTGGCCAGCTCCTGGGCGAAGGCTCTGACCTTGACCGCGGCCGGGCCCTCGCCCCCCTTGAGGGAGCGAGGGAGGCCGACGACGACCTCGATCGGTTCGTACTCCTCCACCAGCTGCCGCAGCCGGCGGTGGGCGGCCGGGACGTCCCGGCCCGGGACCGTCTCCACCGGAGTGGCGAGGATCCCGTCGGGGTCGCACGAGGCGACCCCGATCCGGGCGTCCCCGACGTCGATCGCGAGTCGACGTCCTCTGCGCATCGTCACTTCGCGGTGTCCGTGACCAGTCGCTCGACGGCCTCGACGGCCTCGCCGATCGCGGCCGGGTTCTGACCGCCGCCCTGCGCGACGTCCGGCTTGCCGCCACCGCCGCCGCCGAGGGTCTTGGCGGCCGTACGCACCAGGTCACCGGCCTTGAGACCGCGCTCGCGGGCGGCCTCGTTGGTGGCGATGACCGTCAGCGGCTTGCCATTGGCCACCGTGAAGAGCGCGACCACGGCGGCCCGGCCGCCCTGGATACGGCCGCGCACGTCGAGGACCAGCTTGCGCAGGTCGTCGGCGGTCGTGCCGTCCGGGACCTGACCGGTGACGACGGCGATGCCACGGATGTCCTTGGCGGACTCGGCGAGACCGGCCGCGGCCTGGAGGACCTTCTCCGCGCGGAACTTCTCGATCTCCTTCTCGGCGTCCTTCAGCTTGCCGAGCATCGCGGAGACCTTCTCCGGGAGCTCCTCCGGACGGCCCTTGATCAGCTCCTGGAGCTGAGCGACGACCGTGTGCTCACGGGCGAGGAAGTTGTACGCGTCGACACCGACGAGGGCCTCGATACGGCGGACGCCCGAGCCGATCGACGACTCGCCCAGCAGCTTGACCAGGCCGAGCTGCGAGGTGTTGTGCACGTGGGTGCCGCCGCACAGCTCCTTGGAGAAGTCGCCGATGGTGACGACACGGACCCGCTCGCCGTACTTCTCGCCGAACTCGGCGATGGCGCCCTGCTTCTTGGCCTCGTCGAGGCTCAGGATCTCGGCGTGCACGTCGAGGTCGCGGGCGAGGACCTCGTTGATCTTCTGCTCGACGTCGGTCATCACGGCCGTCGGAACGGCGGAGGGGGAACCGAAGTCGAAGCGGAAGCGGCCGGGCTGGTTCTCGGAACCGGCCTGCGCGGCCGTCGGGCCGAGCGCGTCACGCAGCGCCTGGTGGGTCAGGTGGGTGGCCGAGTGGGCGCGGGCGATGGCCGTACGACGGCGGCTGTCGATCGAGGCGTGCGCCTTGGCACCGACCGTCACCTCGCCGAACTGCACTACGCCCTTGTGGACGTAGACGCCCGGGACCGGCTTCTGGCAGTCGCGGATCTCGATGACGGCACCGGAGTCGACCTTGATCTTGCCGGTGTCACCGATCTGGCCGCCGCCCTCGGCGTAGAACGGGGTGCGGTCGAGGACGATCTCGACCTCGTCGCCCTCGGTCGCGGCCGGCGAGGAGGCGCCGTCGACGAGGATGCCGACGATCGTGGACTCGCCCTCGGTGTCCAAGTAGCCGATGAACTCGGTCTCACCGGTCCTGTCCGCGATCTCGCGGTAGGCACCGGCACCGGCGTGGCCGGTCTTCTTGGCCTGGGCGTCGGCCTTGGCGCGCTCCCGCTGCTCCTTCATGAGGCGCCGGAAGCCGTCCTCGTCCACCGAAAGGCCCTGCTCGGCGGCCATTTCGAGGGTGAGGTCGATCGGGAAGCCCCAGGTGTCGTGGAGCAGGAACGCCTTGTCGCCGGCGAGGACCGTGCCACCGGAGGCCTTGGTCTCGGTGACGGCGGTGTCGAGGATGTTGGTGCCGGCCTTGAGCGTCTTGAGGAAGGCGTTCTCCTCGGCGACGGCGACCTTCTCGATGCGCTCGCGGTCGGTGACCAGCTCGGGGTACTGCTGGCCCATCATGTTGATGACGGTGTCGATGAGGTCCAGGACGACCGGGCCGGTGGCGCCGAGCAGACGCATGTTCCGGATGGCGCGGCGCATGATGCGGCGCAGGACGTAACCGCGGCCCTCGTTGCCGGGGGTCACGCCGTCGCCGATGAGCATCACGGACGTACGCATGTGGTCGGTGACCACGCGCAGGGACACGTCCGAGTCGTGGGCCTCGCCGTACTCGACGCCGGTCAGCTCGGTGGCCTTCTTGATGACGGCCATGGAGGTGTCGATCTCGTACATGTTCTGCACGCCCTGCAGAATCATGGCGAGACGCTCGAGTCCGAGACCGGTGTCGATGTTCTTGCTCGGCAGTTCGCCGAGGATCTCGAAGTTGTCCTTGCCGATGCCCTCGCCGCGCTCGTACTGCATGAAGACGAGGTTCCAGATCTCCACGTACCGCTCGTCGTTGACGGCGGGGCCGCCCTCGACGCCGAACTCGGGGCCGCGGTCGTAGTTGATCTCGGAACAGGGGCCGCAGGGGCCGGGGACGCCCATGGACCAGTAGTTGTCCTTCATGCCGAGGCGCTGGATGCGCTCCTTCGGCACGCCGACGACCTCGTGCCAGATGCGCTCGGCCTCGTCGTCGTCCTTGTAGACGGTGATCCAGAGCTTCTCCGGCTCCAGGCCGTAACCACCCTTGTCCTGGGAGCTGGTGAGCAGCTCCCAGGCGTACTTGATGGCGCCTTCCTTGAAGTAGTCGCCGAACGAGAAGTTGCCGCACATCTGGAAGAAGGTGCCGTGGCGGGTGGTCTTGCCGACCTCTTCGATGTCGGGCGTGCGCACGCACTTCTGCACGCTGGTCGCGCGCGGCCACGGCGGCTTGACCTCACCGAGGAAGTAGGGCTTGAAGGGCACCATGCCGGCGGGGACCAGGAGCAGAGTCGGGTCGTCCGCGATGAGCGACGCCGAAGGGACGACGGTGTGCCCGCGCTCCTCGAAGAAGCTCAGCCAGCGGCGGCGAATCTCGGCCGACTCCATCAGTGGTCCTCATTCCGGTTGTACGAGTACGTCTGGTACGTCGATCCCTCGACGTACTTCGGGTTGTTGCGGTTCTCGATGGCGGCGAACCGCCGGGGCGCGGGGAGTTCGGGGTTGGCGTTGATGCCCAGCGCCTCCCCCAGCTCTTCCTCCCGCTGGGCCATGTTGTCGCGGACGTCGAGCGCGAAGCCCACCGCGCGGTCCTTGATGCGGTGACCGGCCTCGATCGCCTTGTTCGCCGCGGTGGCGGCGAGGCTCTCGGGGGTCAGCTGCCTCAGCTTGCGGTTGACCTTGGTGGTGGCCCACACACCGGCGGCGACGCCCGTGCTGAACCAGAAGGTACGGCGGAACATCTGAGCTGGCTCCTACTTTCCCCGGTTCTTCCGCCGCGCGGCCGGCACGGTGCGCCCCACGATCACGGTACGCCGGGGCGCCTTGGCGGGCACGTCGTCCTTGCGGCCCGCGAGGGCCCGGCGCACGCCGTAGCCGAAGGCCGCGACCTTGACCAGCGGGCCGCCGAAGGTGGAGGCGACCGTCGTGGAGAGCGCGGAGGCGTTGGAGGTGACTTCCTGGACGTCGGAGGCGATCGCGTCGACCCGGTCGATCTGGGTCTGCGCGGAGCGCACCGCCGAGGAGGCGTCCGCGAGGAGCGGGACGGCCTGGTCGGTCACGTCCGCCACCAGCTTGGTGGTCGCCCTGAGCGTCTGGGCCAGCCTCGCCAGCGCGACGGCGAGGAAGGAGACCAGGATCGCCCAGAAGACGGCCACCAGGATGCCGGCCACCTCTCCACCGGACACTGCGCACCCGCTCCCGTATACGTGCTCTGAACATCGGAACCCAAAAAACAAGTGTCCCGAGCCTATCGCGCCGCGGACGGCACTCCACACCGGTATTGCGGTCCGCGCGCTGCGGACTTGAGCGAAGCGATTGTACGGAGTGATTACGGTTGAGTACGCTCCGTGTTCCATGCGGGATGATCGGCTCAGCCACGGCAATCTGCCTCTCGAACTGGACGCGTTCGTGGGCCGCACGGCCGAACTCGCCGCGCTGTCCCGGCTGCTGGAGACCGCGCGGCTGGTGACCGTCACCGGCGTCGGCGGGGTCGGCAAGTCACGGCTGGCGGCGCGGGCCGCGCTCGGCACGGGGGCGCGGCGCGTGGAGCTGGCGGCGGTGCGTGATCCGGAGTTCGTCGACTACGCGGTCGTGGACGCGCTGGGGCTGACGGACCACACCACGCGGCTGCCGCGCGAGACGCTGCTCGCGCGTCTGGACGAGCCGGGCCGTCAACTCCTGCTGGTCCTCGACGGGTTCGAGCATCTCGTCGAGGCCTGCGCCGAGCTGGTGACCGACCTGCTCGGCCGGGTGCCGGGGCTCACCGTGCTCGCCGTGGGCCGCAGGCCGCTGTCGGTGCCGGGCGAGCGGGTGTTCGCGCTGGCGCCGCTGAGCGAGGACGAGGCCGTGGAGCTCTTCGTCGACCGGGCGGGGCTGCAGGGCGTGGACGTCGGTGCCGATCCCGACGTGCGCGAGCTGTGCCGGCGGCTGGACGGCATCCCGCTCGCCGTCGAGCTCGCGGCGGGCCGGGTGCGCGCCCTGTCCCCGGCCCAGCTGCTGGCCCGGTTCGAGGACCGCTTCCGGCTGCTGACGGGTGCCGCCCACGGTTGCCCGGCGCGGCACCGCACCCTGCGCACCGCGATCGGCTGGAGCCATGAGCTGTGCACGCCCGAGGAGCGGCTGCTGTGGTCGCGGCTGTCGGTGTTCGCCGGGCCGTTCGATCTGGAGGCCGTGGAGTACGTGTGCAGCGGCGACGGTCTGGCCGAGGAGGACGTCCTCGACGTGCTGACGGAGCTGCTGGCGCAGTCCGTGGTCGGGCGTGAGGAGACGGCGGCCGGGGTGCGCTACCGGATGCTGGACACGGTCCGGGCGTACGGCGAGGACTGGCTGGAGGCGACCGGGGACGCGGACAGGCTGCGGCGCCGCCACCGCGACTGGTATCTGGGGCTGGCCACCTGGTGCGAGCTGGACTGGTTCTCGCCGCGGCAGGGCGAGGTGGCGGCGCGGATCGAGGCGGAGCTGCCGAATCTGCGCTGTGCCCTGGAGCGCTGCCTGGCCGATCCGGAGGAGGCGTATCTGGGGCAGTACCTCGCGGGCTCCCTCTGGTTCTACTGGGCCGGCTGCGGGCGGCTGTCGGAGGGCCGGCACTGGCTGGAGCAGTCCGTGCAGCTGGACTCCGACCACGAGCTGTCCCGGCTGAAGGCGCTGTGGGTGCTGGGCTATGTCGCGATCCTCCAGGGCGACAAGGTGCCCGCGCTGGCCGCGCTCCAGGAGTGCAGGGAGGAGGCGGAGCGCTCGGCCAACGCGACGGCGATCGCCTACGCAGAGCATCGCACCGGCTGTCTGGCCCTGGTCACGGACGACATGCCCCGCGCAGAAACGCTGCTGCGCTCGGCGCTGGAGCGCTACCAGGAGATCGGCGAGCTCAACAGCAACGTCCTGATGGGCCAGGTCGAGCTGGCGATGACCCGGGCCTTCCAGGGCGATCTGCCAGAGGCCGTGAAACTGTGCGAGGACGTCCGCCGGGTCTGCGAGGACCACGGCGAGCGCTGGACCAGGTCGTACGCCTTGTACGTGCTGGCGTACGCGGCCTGGACCGACGGGGATCTGGACGGTGCCCGTGAGCTGCTGACCGACAGCCTGGGTGCCGCGCACGCCTTCAGCGATCTGCTGGGCTCGGTGCTGTCGATCGAGCTGCTGGCCCTGGTCACGGCCGCCCGCGGCGAGGCCGGGGATGCCGCCGAGGCGGCGGTGCTGCAAGGGGCGGCGGGCGCGCTGTGGCCCTCGGTGGGGCTGCCGCTGTTCGGATCCGCGTACTACAACGCCCCGCGCGAGCTGTGCGAGGCGACGGCCCGGGAGCGGCTGGGCGACGAGCGGTACGAGGAGTGCGTACGGCAGGGGGCGCGGATCGACCGGGAGGCCGCGGTGGCGAGGGCGCTGGGTCGGCCGCCGACGCCGCTGCCCGGCCCGCGCGGACAGGCCCGGCACGCCCGCGGCCCCGTCACCATGCACGAACCCGCCGCCTCCCGCGCCCGGAAGGGCGGGGAGACGGCGGGCTGAGGCGGTGCTGGTACTACAGTCTGCTGGTGATCAGCGGGCGTAGTACTCGACGACGAGCTGCTCGTCGCAGATCACCGGGATCTCCTTGCGGTTCGGCTCACGGTCCAGGCGGAACGCCAGGGCCTTGAGGTTCACCTGGAGGTAGCGCGGGGTCTCACCCTCGGGGGCGAAGCCACCCTCGCGGGCGATCGAGAAGAGGGTCTTCTCGCGGCTGCGCTCACGGACCATCACGACGTCGTCGGGACGGACGCGGAACGACGGCTTGTCGACCTTGCCGCCGTTGACCTCGATGTGGCCGTGGACGACCATCTGACGGGCCTGGTAGATGGTGCGGGCGATGCCCGAACGCAGGACCAGGGCGTCGAGACGGCGCTCGAGCTCGATGATCAGAGCCTCACCGGTCTTGCCCTGGACCTTGGAGGCACGCTCGTAGGCGCGGACGAGCTGACGCTCGGACACGTCGTACTGCGCACGCAGACGCTGCTTCTCCAGCAGACGGACCTTGTAGTCCGAGTTCTGCTTGCGGCCACGGCCGTGCTCACCCGGCGGGTAGGGACGGGCCTCGAAGTACTTGACGGCCTTCGGGGTCAGCGCGATGCCGAGGGCACGCGACTTCTTGACCTTGGGGCGGGACTGGTTCGCCACGATCTCTCATTTCTCAGTATTCGGCTTGTCAGGGTTGTGGGAGGTCGCATCCGCAGCCGGGGAAACCCTCCGGGTCCGTTGCCGGGCCTGGTGGGCAGCCGCTCCCCTGGTCTGGGCACATACGTGCAGCACGCGAGCGGCCCACCGACCGGTCTCACCCTGCGGTGAGTGGTGGTGGGCGGCCCGCGACACCATTCGAACGGTGCGCGACGCTCCTGGAACCCACTGGGGGTTCCGGCTGACCGTCCCGTTCTGACTGCACGGGACACAGCACTTCGAGGGAGTCTACAGGCTGCTCAGGACCGCTTGCGACCGAGGTGCTTGCGGGTCCACTCCACGGCGTCCGCGTAGCGCGCCTCCGCGCCGTGCCGGGTCGGGGTGTAGTACTCGCGGTCCTTGAGGGCGTCCGGGGCGTACTGCTGCTCGGCGATGCCCTCGGGCAGGTCGTGCGGATACACGTACCCCTGCGCGTGCCCCAGCTTGGCGGCGCCCTTGTAGTGCCCGTCGCGCAGATGGGGCGGCACGGAGCCGGCCAGTCCCTTGCGTACGTCCTCCATGGCGGCGCCGATCGCCGTCGTCGCGGCGTTGGACTTGGGGGCCAGCGCGAGGGCGATGGTGGCGTGGCTGAGGGTGAGGGCGGCCTCGGGGAAGCCGATCATGGCGACGGCCTGGGCGGCGGCGACGGCTATCGGCAGCGCGTTGGGATCGGCCAGTCCGATGTCCTCGCTCGCGGAGATCATCAGGCGCCGGGCGATGAAGCGGGGGTCCTCGCCGGCCTCGATCATGCGGGCCAGGTAGTGCAGGGCGGCGTCGACGTCCGAGCCCCTGATGGACTTGATGAGGGCGCTGGCGACGTCGTAGTGCTGGTCGCCGTCGCGGTCGTACTTCACCGCGGCGCGGTCGACGGTCTCCTCCAGCGTCTGGAGGGAGATCTCGGCCTCGCCCTTGTCGAGCGCGGCCCCGGCGGCGGCCTCCAGGGCGGTGAGCGCGCGGCGGGCGTCGCCGCCGGCGATCCGCAGCAGGTGGTCCTCGGTGTCCTCGGGGAGCCCGACGGCGTCCTTCAGACCGCGTTCGTCGCTCAGGGCCCGCTTCAGGAGCCCGCGCACGTCGTCGTCCGTGAGCGGTTCGAGGGTGAGCAGGAGGGAGCGGGAGAGCAGCGGGGAGATCACCGAGAAGTACGGGTTCTCGGTGGTCGCCGCGATCAGCGTGACCCAGCGGTTCTCGACGGCGGGGAGCAGGGAGTCCTGCTGGGCCTTGCTGAAGCGGTGGATCTCGTCGAGGAAGAGGACGGTCTCCTTGCCGTATCCCCCGGTGGCGCGACGTGCGCCGTCGATGACCGCGCGGACCTCCTTGACGCCCGCGGTGATCGCCGACAGTTCGACGAAGCGCTTGTTGGTGGCCTTGGAGACGACGTAGGCGAGAGTGGTCTTGCCGGTGCCGGGCGGGCCCCACAGGATCACCGAGGACGGCCCGGCCGGTCCGCCCGCGCCCTCGCCGACCAGGCGGCGCAGGGGTGAGCCGGGCTTCAGCAGATGCTGCTGGCCCACCACCTCGTCGAGGGTGCGCGGGCGCATCCGCACCGCCAGGGGGCTCCCTGCGGGGTCCTTCTCCTGGCGGTCTTCGGCGGCGGCGGTGAACAGATCGGGCTCCACGTCCAAAACCCTAAATCACCGCACTGACAATCCCGGCAAGCCCTGGAAAAGCCCTGGTCAGCTGGTCCAGAAGTCCCACCAGCGCGTCAGGATCAGCATCCCGATGATGCCGATGTGCAGGACCGGCAGGACCCAGGTGAACTCGCCGAAGAAGCTCTTCAGCCAGCTCGGGGCGGGGATGAAGCCGTTGCGCACGTTGAACGAGGTCAGGTACCAGAACATGATGATCGTCGCGACCCAGGCCAGGGAGCACCACAGGCACAGGGCGTTGATGCGGTACAGCGACTGGAACATCAGCCAGGCGCAGAACGAGACACCGAAGAGCGTGCCGGCGTTGAAGGTCAGCCAGTACCAGCGCGGGAAGCGGGCCCCGGCGAGCAGGCTGATGCCGACGCAGATGACGATGCCGTAGGCGACCAGGCCGAGCATCGGGTTGGGGAAGCCGAAGGCGGCGGCCTGCTTGGACTCCATGACGCTGCCGCAGGAGACCACGGGGTTCAGGCTGCACCCGGGGGTGAAGGTCTTGCCCGCGACCTTGGCCTCGAGCAGCTTGAACTTGTCGATCGTGATGACCCACGCGGCGAGCAGGCCGGCCGCGCCGGTGAGGACCAGCAGCACGGCGAAGGCGCGGCTGCCTCCCACCGACCGTGGCCCGTCGGCCGCGCGATCGGGCTCTGGCACGGTGGAGACGCTCTTGACTGTGGTCTTGCTCATCACGCCGATTCCGTCTGCTTGAGAGTTGGACCTTCTTCGGGCGAGGGCCATTGTGCCGTACACGAGGCCTTGTCCACCGTTCGGTGGACATAAGGAAGTACGCACGGTCGTCCCAGAACGTTCGGTTCCGGCCGAGCCTCGAAAACATGACAACACAGGCGAACGAACTCGCGGTGGACGTACGAGGGCTGCGCAAGCGGTACGGCGATGTGACCGCGGTCGACGGGATCGATCTCGGCATCGGCAGGGGCGAGGTGTTCGGCCTGCTGGGGCCCAATGGCGCGGGCAAGAGCACGACGGTGGAGATCCTCCAGGGCCACCGCGGCCGGGACGCGGGCGAGGTGTCCGTGCTCGGCACGGACCCCGCGAACGGCACGCGCGCGTGGCGGTCCCGGGTGGGAATCGTCTGGCAGGACGAATCGGCGCCCGCCGAGTTGACGGTCCGCTAGACCGTCCGCCATTTCGCCCGCTACTACCCGCGGCCGCGCGACCCGGAGGAGGTCATCGCCCTGGTGGGTCTGGAGGCGAAGGCGGGCAGCCGGATCAAGGCCCTGTCGGGCGGCCAGCGCCGCCGTCTCGACGTGGCCCTGGGCGTCATAGGCGGCCCCGAGCTCCTGCTCCTGGACGAGCCGACGACCGGCTTTGACCCGGCGGCCCGCCGCCAGTTCTGGGACCTGATCCGCGCCCTCGCCGAGGAGGGCACGACGATCCTCCTCACGACGCACTACCTGGAGGAGGCCGAGACCCTGGCCGACCGCCTGGCTGTGGTGACCGCGGGCCGGATCGTCGCCGAGGGCCCCCCGGCGGCCCTGCGGGAGCGGTACGGCACCGAGGCGACCGTCGGGTGGACCGAGCCGGACGGCACCCCGCGCACCGAACGCACGGACACCCCGACCCGCACGGTCGCCGCGCTCATGCACCGCTTCGACGGCGAGATCCCGGGGCTCCGGGTGAGCCGCCCCACGCTGGAGGACGTCTATCTCCGGCTGACCGGACAGGAGGACGCGCGATGACCACGACCGTCGTACGGACCCGCGCGGACGCGGTCGCCGAGCGGCTGCCCGGCGCCTTCGGCATCGGTCTCCAGCGGGGCGCCCTGGAGCTCAGGCAGTTCTTCCGCCAGCGCGACCAGGTGGTGTTCACCTTCGCCTTCCCGGTCGTCTTCCTGTTCCTGTTCGCGTCGATCTTCAGCGATGACGTGGAGGGCGCCGGCATCACCGCCTCGCAGCTCTACGTCCCCGCGATGGTGGCCGCGGGCATCATGTCGACGAGCTTCCAGTCCCTCGGCATCTCGATCGCCATCGAACGGGACGAGAAGGTCCTGCGCAGGCTGCGCGGCACCCCGATGCCACCGGCCGCGTACTTCCTCGGCAAGATCTGGCTGGTTCTGGTCACGGGCCTGCTGGAGACGGCGATCCTGCTGCTCGTCGGCACGACGCTGTACGACGTCGACCTGCCGTCGGACGCCACCCACTGGTTCCGCTTCGCCTGGATCTTCGTCCTCGGTCTGACGGCGTGCGCGCTGCTCGGCATCGCGATCAGCTCGGTCCCGAAGTCGGGCAGGAGCGCCACCTCGGTCGTCGTCCTGCCCTTCCTGGTCCTGCAGTTCATCTCCGGGGTGTACATCGCGATCGACACCATCCCGGGCTGGATGCTGAACATCGGCGCCCTGTTCCCGCTGAAGTGGATGTGCCAGGGGCTGCGCGGGGTGTTCCTGCCGGACTCCGCCCGGGTCCTGGAGCAGGCGGGCGACTGGGAGTTCGGGCGGATCGCCCTGGTCCTGGGCGCCTGGTGCGTCGGAGGATTGGCGCTGTGTCTGCTGACCTTCCGGTGGAAGAACCGGCGCGACGGATGAGGATCCCCGCCGGGCTCGTCGGCGCGTACACGTGGGACCGGTCCTTCCGGCTCTGGGACACGTACTTCGCGCTGATCTGGTCGGCCACCCTGGTGTTCGCGCTCGTCGCGAACTTCCCGGGGTGGCCGGTCCGGCTCACGGCCGCGGCGCTGCTCGTGCCGCTGATCCCGCTGTACGTCCTGGTCGGCCGCCCCGTCCTGCGCGGTGACCCGCCGGACGAGCGGCGGGCACTCGGCTATCTGGCGGCGGCGCTGGCGCTGTTCCTGCCGGCGGCGGTGCTGGTCAGCGAGACGCAGCTGATCGCCTTCGCCCTGGTCCCGCAGTGCTTCATGACGCTGCGGCTGCGGCGGGCGTTCGTCGCGGTGGCCGTGATCAACCTGGCGCCGGTGCTCGGCTGGGCGCTGCTGTGGCGGCCCGGGGACGCGGCGGTGTTCTACAACTCGGTGTTCTCGGTGGTCACCTTCGTCTTCTCCGTCGCCCTCGGCAGCTGGATCATCCGGATCATCGAGCAGAGCCAGGAGCGGGCCGAACTGATCGCGGAGCTGGACGCCAGCCGGCACGAGGTGTCGCGGCTGTCGGCGGCGCACGGGGCGCTGGCCGAGCGGGAACGGATGGCGAGGGAGATCCACGACACCCTCGCCCAGGGCTTCACGAGTCTGCTGATGCTGACCCAGGCGGTGGAGGCCGAGTTGGAGACCGATGTCGCGCAGGCCCGCCGTCATCTGTCCCTGATGGACGAGACGGCCCGGCAGAACCTCGCCGAGGCGCGGGCACTGGTCGCCGGCGGCGCCCCCGCCGACCTGGACGACGCCTCACTGCCCGACGCGCTGCGCAGGCTGGCCGCCCGCCAGGACGCCGCCCTGGAGGTGACCGGCCCCGTGCGTGCGCTGCCCGCAGGGCCCGAGGTCGTGGCCCTGCGCGCCTGTCAGGAGGCACTGTCCAACGCCCGTAAGCACGCCGGGAGTTCGGCGGCGGTGAGCATCGTGGTGGCGTACGCCGACGAGTCGCTCACGGTGTCCGTGCGGGACGACGGTGGCGGCTTCGACCCTTCGTCCGTGACCGGCGGATACGGTCTGGCGGGGCTGCGCGCGCGGGCCGCCGAGGTGGGGGGCACCACCGAGATACACAGCGCGCCGGGCGACGGCACGACGGTGACCGTCCGGCTACCGGTACCTGGGAGCACCGCATGATCCGGATCATCCTGGCCGACGACCATCCCGTCGTACGGGAGGGCCTGCGGGCGATGCTGAGCGCCGAACCCGACCTGGACGTGGTCGCCGACGCGGCCAGCGGGCCGCAGGCCGAGGCGCTGGCAGCGGAGCTGCGCCCGGACATCGTGCTGATGGATCTGCGGATGCCGGGCGGCGGTGGCGTGGACTCGATCGAGCGGATGGCGGCAGCCGGACTGCCCTGCCGGGTGCTCGTCCTGACGACGTACGAGACGGACCGGGACATCCTGCGGGCCGTGGAGGCGGGGGCGGCGGGCTATCTGCTCAAGGACCTGCCGCGCGGAGAACTCGCGGAGTCGGTACGCGCCGCGGCGCGAGGCGAGACGGTACTGGCCCCGTCGGTGGCGGCCCGCCTGGTCGACCGGCTCCGCACCAAGCCGGAACGCCCCCGCCTGTCTGAGCGCGAGACGGCGGTGCTGCGGCTGGTGGCGGAGGGCTGCACGAACGCGGAGATCGGGCGCAGGCTCTACATCGGCGAGTCGACGGTGAAGACCCATCTGCTGCGCGTCTTCGGCAAGTTGGGGGTCGACGACCGGACAGCGGCGGTGACGAGCGCGATGCGGTACGGGTTGCTGGACCCATGAGAAAGGGCGCCGGGTCTCCCCGGCGCCCTCGCGTCCCGCTCAGCCCAGCCGGGACTCCAGCTCGGCCACGATCTCGTTGACGCCGATCGCCGTCTGCTCGCCGGACTCCATGTCCTTGAGCTGGACGACGCCCTCGGCGAGATCGCGCTCACCGGCGACGACCGTGTACCGGGCGCCGCTGCGGTTGGCGTTCTTCATCGCACCCTTGAGGCCCTTCGCGCCGTACGAGAAGTCCGCCGCGATGCCCACCTTGCGCAGCTCGGTCACCTTGGCGAAGAGCACCCGGCGGGCCTCCTCACCGAGCGGGACCGCGAACACGCTGGTCGTGGAGGGGAGTTCGAGCTCGACGCCCTCCGCCTCCAGGGCGAGGACCGTGCGGTCGACGCCGAGCGCCCAGCCCACGGACGGGAGCGCGGGGCCGCCGATCATCTCCGACAGGCCGTCGTAGCGCCCGCCGCCGCCCACCGCGGACTGGGAGCCCAGACCGTCGTGGACGAACTCGAAGGTCGTGCGCGTGTAGTAGTCCAGGCCGCGGACCAGCTTCGGGTCGTCCTCGAAGGCGACACCGGCGGCCGTGATCAGCTCGCGGACCTCCTCGTGGTACGCCTTGCAGGCGTCGCAGAGGTAGTCGCGCAGCAGCGGGGCGTCGCCGAGCTGCTTCTGCACGTCCGGGCGCTTGTCGTCGAGGACGCGCAGCGGGTTGATGTCCGCCCGGCTCAGCGTCTCCTCGTCGAGGTCGAGTCCGCGCAGGAAGGTCTGCAGCGCCTCCCGGTACACCGGACGGCACGCCTTGTCGCCCAGGCTGTTGAGGAGGATGCGGAAGTTGCGCAGCCCCAGGGAGCGGTACGCCTGGTCGGCCAGGATGATCAGCTCGGCGTCCAGCGCCGGGTCCTCGGCGCCGATCGCCTCGGCGCCCACCTGGGAGAAGTGCCGGTAACGGCCCTTCTGCGGGCGCTCGTAGCGGTAGTACGAGCCCGAGTACCAGAGCTTGACGGGGAGGTTGCCCGCCTTGTGCAGGTTGGCCTCCAGCGCGGCGCGCAGCACGGACGCGGTGCCCTCGGGGCGCAGGGCGAGCTGGTCGCCGCCCTTGGTCTCGAAGGCGTACATCTCCTTCGTCACGATGTCGGTGGACTCACCGACACCGCGCGCGAAGAGCTCCACGTTCTCGAAGCCGGGCGTCTCGATGTAGCCGTAGCCGGAGTTGCGCAGCGGGGCGGCGATGGCCTCGCGGACCGCCAGGAACTTGGCGCTGTCCGGCGGGATCAGGTCGTACGTGCCCTTGGGGGCCTTGAAGGTGCTCACGGAAAGTCTCGTCACATTCCTCGTCGGGGAGCGTCGACATGCGCTCCCGGGCCGGCTGCCACCTGCCGCAGGTACGGGTTGGTGGCACGCTCACGGCCGATGGTCGTCTGCTCGTTGTGGCCGGGCAGCACCACGGTCGAGTCGTCGAGCGGCAGGACCACGCGGGCCAGGGACTCGAGCATGTCGTCCATGGAGCCACCGGGGAAATCGGTGCGTCCGATGGAGCCGGCGAACAGCAGGTCGCCCGAGAAGAGAATCGGCGGGATGTCCGCCGTCTCGGGCAGGCCGAAGGTCACCGACCCCTTGGTATGGCCCGGCGCGTGCGAGACGGTGAGCTCAAGGCCCGCCAGCTCCAGCTTCGCCCCGTCCGTCAGCTCCTTGACGTCGTCCGGCTCCCCCACGGTCAGCTCGCCCATGAGCGGCATCCCGATGGTGCGGCCGAGCGCCTTCTCGGGGTCGCTCATCATGAACCGGTCCTCGGGGTGGATCCACGCCGGCACGTCATGCGCGCCGCAGACCGGGACGACCGAGGCCACATGGTCGATGTGGCCGTGGGTGAGGACGACCGCGACGGGCTTGAGCCGATGCTTCTTCAGCGTCTCCTCGACTCCCTGGGCGGCCTGGTGGCCCGGGTCGATGATCACGCACTCCTCACCGGCGGCGGGGGCGACGAGAAAACAGTTCGTCCCCCAGGCCCCGGCGGGGAACCCGGCAATGAGCACGATCGTCCTTCGTTGTGTCGATTAGTGCGGACTCTACGGACTGAGGGCGGGCTTAAAAAACAGCTGCGCCTGTGGTCAGAGCCTACCGGCGCTGCCGTTTCCTCAGCGAACCCATATACGGTACGGGGCACACGCAGGCGGTCGGCTCACAAGACGCACGCGTCCCAGTCGACGTACGAGACGCATGAGGAGAGAACCCGGTGGTCACCCAGGAACAGCGGAAGCGGCAGCTCGCCCGGGAGAAGTTTCTGCGGCAGCAGCAGCGGCGCACCGCCGCGCGGCGCAAGGCCCGCATGCGCAACTCCGTGATCGCGTCGGTGCTCGGCGTGATCCTGGTGGGCAGCCTGGCGCTCTACACGAGCGGGGTCCTCAAGGACGACGGCGACGACAAGGCCAACGCGAGCGCGTCGGCGGACCCGAGCCCCAGCGCCGTCACCGACCCGTGCAAGAAGCCCGCCGCGGGCAAGGTCAAGACGGCGACCTGGAAGAAGGAGCCGGCGCTGACGATCGACAAGTCGGCCAAGTACACGATGAAGCTGGCGACGACCTGCGGCGACATCGACATAGCGCTCAAGGCGTCCGCGGCCCCGCACACCGTGAACTCGTTCGATTTCCTGGCGTCGAAGGGCTACTTCGACCACACGAAGTGCCACCGGCTCACCACCAACGGCATCTACGTGCTCCAGTGCGGCGACCCCACGGCCGCCGGCACGGGCGGTCCGGGCTACACGATCCCGGACGAGAACCTGAAGGACAAGTCGCTCAAGGGCCAGACCTACCCGGCCGGCACCGTCGCCATGGCGAACCAGTACAACGCCCAGACGGGCGAGGGCAAGGACAGCGGCGGCAGCCAGTTCTTCCTCGTGTACCAGGACAGTCCACTGCCGGCCAACTACACACCGTTCGGTACCGTGTCCGAATCCGGCATGACCGTGCTGAAGAAGATCGCCGCCGCAGGTGAGAACACCGGCCAGGGCGACGGAGCTCCGAACGCGACGGTCGTGATCAACAAGGCGACGGTCACCAAATCCTGACCGCCAACTGCGAAATTTCGGTCGCGCGGGATGCGGACAGGCAACCTGCTGGTCGCCTATGTTGGCCGTGACGAAACTGTGGACGATGCCTGGGGGAGCACAAGCCCCTCGCAGGCATCATGTGGAGGAGGCGCTGTGAGCAGCGACCCGTGGGGCCGCGTCGACGAGACGGGGACCGTGTACGTGCGTACGGCCGACGGCGAGCAGGTCGTCGGTTCCTGGCAGGCCGGCTCCCCTGAGGAGGCGCTGGCCTATTTCGAGCGCAAGTACGAGGGCCTGGTTGTCGAGATCGGCCTCCTCGAGAAGCGAGTGAAGACCACCGATCTGTCGGCGAAGGACGCGCAGGTCGCCATCGACCACATCCGCGAGCAGGTCGACGCCCACCACGCGGTCGGCGACCTGGACGCCCTGCGGACTCGGCTGGACAAGCTCGTGGAGACCGTCGACAAGCGCCGCGAGGAGCGCAAGCAGCAGCGCGCGAAGCAGTCCGACGAGGCACGGCACGCCAAGGAGGCGCTGGTCGTCGAGGCCGAGGAGCTGGCGCAGTCCGACCAGTGGCGGGCGGCCGGCGAGCGGCTGCGGGCCCTGGTGGACACCTGGAAGGGTCTGCCGCGTCTGGACCGCAAGTCCGATGACGAACTGTGGCACCGCTTCTCGCACGCCCGGTCGGCGTTCTCCAAGCGTCGCAAGGCGCACTTCGCGTCCCTGGACGCGCAGCGCGAGGAGGCTCGCAAGATCAAGGAGCGCCTGGTCTCCGAGGCCGAGGCGCTGTCCAACTCCACCGACTGGGGTCCGACGGCCGCCCGCTACCGCGAGCTGATGGCGGAGTGGAAGGCCGCGGGCCGCGCCCAGCGCGAGCACGAGGACGACCTGTGGAACCGCTTCCGCGGCGCCCAGGACGTCTTCTTCGCGGCCCGCAGCTCGGTCTTCGCCGAGCGCGACGCCGAGCAGTCGGAGAACCTGAAGCTCAAGGAGGAGCTGGCCGAGGAGGCCGAGAAGATCCTCCCGGTCACCGACCTGAAGGCGGCCCGCGCAGCGTTCCGCTCGGTCAACGAGCGCTGGGAGGCCATCGGCCACGTCCCGCGCGACGCCCGGCCGAAGGTCGAGGGCCGGATGCACGCGGTCGAGCGGGCCATCCAGGAGGCCGAGGAGGCCGAGTGGCGCCGTACCAACCCGGAGGCACGCGCGCGTGCCGAGGGTCTGACGGGCCAGCTCCAGGCCGCCGTGGACAAGCTCAAGGGCCAGATCGAGCAGGCGCGCGCCCAGGGCAACAACGCCCGTGCCGACAAGCTGGAGCGCGAGCTGGAGGGCCGCCAGGCCCTGCTGGACCAGGCGCTGAAGGGTCTGCAGGAGTTCGGCGGCTGACCGCCGGATGAGCTGATACGACGAGAAGGGCCCCGTACCTCGTGTACGGGGCCCTTCTCGTCGTCCGTGCTACGAGCGGCTGCGCGCCGACGTCACGCGGTACACGTCGTAGACGCCCTCCACTCCCCTGACCGCCTTCAGGACGTGCCCGAGGTGCTTGGGGTCGCCCATCTCGAAGGTGAAGCGGGAGGTGGCGACGCGGTCGCGGGAGGTCTGGACGGCCGCGGAGAGGATGTTGACGTGCTGGTCGGACAGGACGCGGGTGACGTCGGACAGGAGCCGGGAGCGGTCCAGGGCCTCGACCTGGATGGCGACCAGGAAGACCGAGGACTGAGTGGGCGCCCACTCGACGTCGAGGATGCGCTCGGGCTCGCGGGACAGTGACTCCACGTTGACGCAGTCACTGCGGTGAACCGATACTCCGCTACCGCGCGTGACGAAACCGATGATGGGGTCGCCGGGTACGGGGGTGCAGCAGCGGGCGAGCTTGACCCACACGTCGTCGACGCCCTTGACGACGACACCGGGGTCGGCGCTGGAGCGGCGCTTGCGGCTGCGACCACGGGTCGGCGGGACCGACTCGTCGATCTCCTCGGTGGCCGCCTCCTCGCCGCCGAGCGCGGAGACGAGCTTCTGGACGACGTTCTGCGCGGAGACATGGCCCTCGCCGATCGCCGCGTACAGCGCGGAGATGTCGGGGTAGCGCATCTCGTGCGCGAGCGTGACCAGGGAGTCGCCGGTGAGGATGCGCTGGATCGGCAGGTTCTGCTTGCGCATGGCGCGGACGATGGCGTCCTTGCCCTGCTCGATCGCCTCGTCGCGGCGCTCCTTGGAGAACCACGCCCGGATCTTGTTGCGGGCGCGCGGTGACTTGACGAAGCCGAGCCAGTCGCGGGACGGTCCCGCACCGGCCGCCTTGGAGGTGAAGACCTCCACCAAGTCGCCGTTGTCCAGGGTGGATTCGAGCGGGACGAGGCGTCCGTTGACGCGTGCGCCTATCGTGCGGTGGCCGACCTCCGTGTGGACCGCGTACGAGAAGTCCACCGGGGTGGCACCGGCCGGCAGCGCTATCACGTCGCCCTTGGGCGTGAAGACGAAGACCTCGTTGCGCGACAGGTCGAAGCGCAGGGACTCCAGGAACTCGCCGGGGTCCTCGGTCTCCTTCTGCCAGTCGAGCAGCTGGCGCAGCCACGCCATGTCGTTGAGGTGGTCGTCCTTGCCGGTGGTCCGCGGCTGGTCCGAGCGGACCTTGGAGGCGCCGGCGACGGCCTCCTGCTTGTACTTCCAGTGCGCGGCGATGCCGTACTCGGCGCGGCGGTGCATGTCGAAGGTGCGGATCTGGAGTTCGACCGGCTTGCCGTTGGGGCCGATGACCGTCGTGTGCAGCGACTGGTACATGTTGAACTTGGGCATCGCGATGTAGTCCTTGAACCGCCCCGGAACCGGGTTCCAGCGGGCGTGGACGGTTCCCAGGGCCGCGTAGCAGTCCCGGACCGTGTCCACGAGGACGCGGATGCCGACGAGGTCGTAGATCTCCGCGAAGTCACGGCCGCGGACGATCATCTTCTGGTAGACGCTGTAGTAGTGCTTCGGGCGGCCGGTGACGGTGGCCTTGATGCGGGCCGCGCGCAGGTCCTGCTGCACCTCGTCGGTCACTATGGCGAGATACTCGTCGCGCTTCGGCGCCCGCTCGGCCACCAGACGCACGATCTCGTCGTACATCTTGGGGTAGAGGATCGCGAAGGCGAGGTCCTCCAGTTCCCACTTGATGGTGTTCATGCCCAGGCGGTGGGCGAGCGGCGCGTAGATCTCCAGGGTCTCGCGCGCCTTCTTCTCCTGCTTCTCGCGCTTGAGATAGCGCATCGTGCGCATGTTGTGCAGGCGGTCGGCGAGCTTGATGACCAGGACGCGCGGGTCCTTGGCCATGGCGACGACCATCTTGCGCACGGTCTCGGCCTGGGCGGCCTCACCGAACTTGACCTTGTCGAGCTTGGTGACGCCGTCGACGAGCAGGGCGACCGAGTCGCCGAAGTCGCGGCGGAGCTGGTCGAGGCCGTACTCGGTGTCCTCGACGGTGTCGTGGAGGAGGCCCGCCATGAGGGTGGCCGGGTCCATGCCGAGCTCGGCGAGGATGGTGGTCACCGCGAGGGGGTGGGTGATGTACGGGTCGCCGCTCTTGCGCTTCTGGCCGCGGTGCCAGCGCTCCGCGACCTGGTAGGCCTTCTCGACCTGGCGGAGCGTCGCGGTCTCGATCTTCGGGTCGTTGCTGCGCACTATCCGCAGCAGGGGCTCCAGGACCGGGTTGTACGGGTTGGAGCGCTGGACGCCGAGGCGGGCGAGGCGGGCGCGGACGCGGTTGGAGGAGCCGGAGCGGGCGGGCTGGCCCGCGGGTGGGCGGACCGCGGGGGGCGTGGACGCGGGCGCGGGGCGCTCGGGCGGGGCCGGCTTGGGGCGTGGCTGCTCGGCCGACTTGTCGACGGGCGCGGACTGGGCGTGCTCGACCGAGCCCTGCGTGGTGTTCTTCGCGGGCGTGGCCGCGGGTCCCGAGCCGGGCTCGGGCTTGGCGGCGGTCAGTGGCTGGGCCTCGTCTGGCAAGAGGACTCCTCGTGCGCGAACCGGGTCCCCCGATCAGGCTCCGGAGATCCCATGGTAGCGATCCTGCGGCTCAGGATCGCCTTCAGGCCGATGTGAGGACCGTCTACCGGCGAAACGTGTGGGGCCGCCTTCGGCATTCCGGGGCCTGTTGAGGGGCCCCTGCAGCGCGCGAAACGGCCGCCCCGGGTGTGACCAGGACGGCCGTTTCAGTGAGCTGTCATGAGCTGTATACGGTCTCAGACCACCAGCAGCGCTTCCAGCGGAGCACCGTCCAGTGCTGCTTCCAGGCGGGAGCGGCCCGACAGGAAGCCGAGTTCCATGAGGACCGCGAGGCCGGACGCCTGGGCGCCCGCCCTGCGGATCAGCTGGATCGCGGCTTCTGCCGTGCCGCCGGTGGCCAGGACGTCGTCGACGATCAGGACGCGGTCGTCGGCGGTCAGGTCCTCGGCGTGGACCTCGATCTCCGCCGAGCCGTACTCCAGGTCGTACGTCTGCCCGAGCGTCGCTCCGGGAAGCTTGCCCGCCTTGCGGACCGGGATGAAGCCGAGGCCCGCCCGGACGGCGACCGGGGCGCCCAGGATGAAGCCGCGGGCCTCCAGGCCGACGACCTTGGTGGCGCCCGTGCGCTCGGCGATCTCCGCCAGCGCGTCCGTCAGGGCCGTGAACGCCGCCGGGTCCGCCAGGAGCGGGGTGATGTCCTTGAACATCACGCCCGGCTCCGGGTAGTCGGCCACGTCACGGATGCGGCTGAGCAGCAGCTCCCTGATGTCGGTCATCGCCGCTTCCCCGAGGGACGACGACGGGTGGCGCGCGGTCCGACGACGGCCGGGGTGGCCTCCTCGGAACCGTCCGAGGCCGTCCCGCGTGCCTCCGCCAGCTCTTCCTCGGCGGCGGCCTGGGCGCGCTTGGCCAGGACCCGCTTGCGCAGGGCCTTCATCTGCGGCTCGCGCTCCTTGAGGTCGGCGACGAGCGGCGTGGCGATGAAGATCGAGGAGTACGCACCGGCCGCGAGGCCGACGAACAGCGACAGCGAGATGTCGTTGAGCGTGCCCGCGCCGAGGAAACCGCCACCGATGAACAGCAGGCCCGCGACCGGCAGCAGTGCGACCACCGTGGTGTTGATGGAGCGAACCAGGGTGCCGTTGATCGAGCGGTTGGCGACGTCGCTGTAGGTCCAGCGGGTCTGCTTGGTGATGTCCTTCGTCTGCTCCTTGAGGGAGTCGAAGACCACCACCGTGTCGTACAGCGAGTAACCGAGGATCGTCAGCAGACCGATCACCGTGCCCGGCGTGACCTCGAAGCCGACGAGGGCGTAGATGCCGACCGTGATGGTGATGTCATGGATCAGGGCGACGAGCGCCGCGATGGCCATGCGCCACTCGAAGGCGATCGCCAGGTAGATCACGACCAGGACCATGAAGATCGCCAGGCCCTGCCAGGCCTTGTTGGCGATCTGGTCACCCCAGCTGGGGCCGACGAGGTCGGCGGCGATCTTCTCCGGGTCGACCTTGAAGTCCTCGGCGAGCTTGTTCTTGATCTCGTCGGACTGCGTGGTGTCCATGCCGGCGATCTGGATGCGCAGCGTGCCGTTGCCGAGCTTCTGCACGACGGCCGTGTGGCCGGAGGCGTCTTCCGCGTAGGTCTCGGCCTGGGAGACGGAGACGGACGTCTTCTCGGTGGTGAAGACCGCGCCGCCCTGGAAGTCGATGCCCATGTTCAGGCCGCGGACCGCGAGACCCACGATCGCCGTGATGGTGATCAGGATCGAGATGCCGTACCAGAGCTTGCGGTGGCCGATGAAGTCGTAGCTGATCTCGCCACGGTGCAGTCGGGCGCCGAGGTTGCCGAGTTTCGACATGCTCACGCCTCCTTCGTCTCAACGGGGGCGGCGGGACGGCGGGTGCGGCGCAGCGGCGGCTTGGCACCCAGGCTCTGCGGGTCGAGGCCGGACCACTTGTTGCCGCTCGCGAAGAACTTCCGGCGGGCCAGCAGCGTCATCAGCGGCTTGGTGAAGAAGAACACCACGACGACGTCGAGCACGGTGGTCAGACCCAGCGTGAACGCGAAGCCCTGGACCTTGCCGACGGTGACGATGAACAGCACCGCGGCGGCGAGGAACGAGACGAAGTCGGAGACCAGGATGGTGCGCCGGGCGCGCGGCCAGGCCCGCTCGACGGCGGGGCGCAGGGAGCGGCCCTCGCGGATCTCGTCCCGGATGCGTTCGAAGTACACGATGAACGAGTCCGCGGTGATACCGATGGCGACGATGGCACCGCAGACGGCCGGCAGGTTCAGCGCGAAGCCGATGGCCGGGCCGAGCAGCGCCATGATCACGTAGGTGAGGATGCCGGAGACCAGCAGCGAGGCCATGGCGACGACGGACAGACCGCGGTAGTAGAACACCAGGTAGAGCACGACCAGCGCGAGGCCGATCGCACCGGCGAGCAGACCGGCGTGCAGCTGGTCGGTGCCGAGCGCGGCGGTCACCGTGGTGACGCTCTGCTCCTGGAAGGAGAGCGGGAGCGCGCCGTACGACAGCATGTTGGCGAGGCTCTGGGCCTCCTCCTGCGTGAAGCTGCCGGAGATCTGGGCCTGGCCGCCGGAGATGGTCTCGTTGACGGTCGGGCTGGAGACCACCTCGCCGTCGAGGACGATGCCGAACTCGTTCAGCGGCTGGGTGTTCTGGGCGAGCTTGGCGGTGATGTCGGCGAACTTCTTGGAACCGCTCTTGTTGAAGTCCATCGTGACCTGCCAGCCGGCGGCGGTCTGCGTGTTGTAGACGGCCTGGGCCTTGTCGACCTCGGTGCCGGCGACCTCGGCGGGGCCGAGCAGGTACTTGTACCAGACGCCGCCCATCTCGCCGCAGCCCACGGTCGCGTCCTCGGGCTTGACGCCCTCGCCGGCCTTGGTGCGGGCCGCCTTCTTGGAGCAGTCGAGAGCCGCGTACTGGGCCTGGAGCTTGGCGTCGGCGGTGTTGCCGGCGGCGCTGCTCGACGAGGCCGAGGGGCTCGGGGAGGACGAGGCGCTCGCGGAGGCGGACGGGGAGGCGTCGGCCTTCAGCGCGTCGGTGACGGCCCGGCCCTGCGTGGTGGCCGAGGCGGACGGGGAGGAGGAGGTGGCCTTCTCACCCGAGGCACCCGACTTGCTCGCGGAGGGGCTCGGCGAGGCGCTGGACGAACCGCTCGCGGACGGGCTCGGCGAGGCGCTCGGAGCGGCCGGGCCGGTGGCGTCCTGGGCCAGGACCGGGCGGAAGTACAGCTTGGCGGTGGTGCCGACCTGGTCCCGGGCTTCCTTGGAGTTGGTGCCCTTGGGGATGTTGACGATGATGTTCTTGTCGCCCTGGGTCTGCACCTCCGCCTCGGAGACGCCCAGGCCATTGACACGGCGGTTCATGATGTCGACCGCGGTGTCCATGTTGGCCTTGTTGATCGCCGAGCCTTGGTCGGCCTTCGCCTCGAGCGTGATGCTCGTACCGCCGGCCAGGTCGATGCCCAGGCGCGGAGTGGTGTGCCCGGAGAGGAACATTCCCCCGGTGAGCGCCACGATGGCGATCAGGATCAGGGCCAGCGAGCGCCCTGGCTTGCTCTGGGCGCTCGCGCTCCGGCCCCTCTTAGGTGCTGCCACCTTCTCGTACTCCCTCTCGGGCCGCTGCGCGCCGGGTCTGCGGGCGGGCGGCCATGACATGGTGTCGATCCCGTGCGAGCTGCGTACGTCCGAGGGCGCGCGGGTGTGCCCGCGCGCCCCGGGTACGACTACTTCGCGTCGGAGTCGCCGTCGGTCTTCTTCGGCGCGTCGTCCGTCTTCGCCTCGGCGGCCTCGGAGGTCTCGGCCTCATCGGCGGAGGCGGCCTCGTCGGCGGGCTCGTCCTTCTTGCCGAGGTCGACGGGCTTGTCGTCGGAGGCGGCGGCGTCGTCGGCGGACTCGTCGGTCTCGGTGAGGGAGGAGGCGTCGTCGGGGACGACGTCGGTCTTCAGGTCGTGCTCGATGCCGTGCACGATGCGGTTGTACTCGTCGTCGGAGAGGACGGCACCGATCGCGTTCTTCGCGAAGAGCAGTTCGACGCCGGGGCCGGCGTCGACGAGGACGGTGTCCTCGCCCACCTCCTTGACCGTGGCGTACATCCCCCCGATGGTGCGGACGCCGCTGCCGGGCTGCATCTCATTGCGCATGGTGGCGGCCTGCTGCTGCTTCTTCTTCGCCGACCGGGTCATCAGGAACATGGCCCCGATGAGCACGATGAACGGGAGGAGGGTCACGAGACTCACGGGTCGGTACTTCCTTCACGCGACCGCGATGCTGAGCGGCCTGATGGTTGGGGGTTTTGTACGCCGCCGACAACGGCGGCATCGGCGGAGTCTAAGCGAGTCCGCGCGCATGGAACAACGCTCAGCATGGCACCCGGGTTCCTGACCCGGCCAATACCCCGCCGTCACAAACCCATCACGTCGGCCGCCGGACCTGCCGTCACGCCCCGAACAGGTCCTGTTGTCCGTTTCCTGTGCCTGTCGAGCGTGGCGGGGTCAGGCCGAGATGCGCCCATGCGGCGGGGGTGGCGACCCGGCCGCGCGGGGTGCGGGCGAGCAGTCCCTCGCGGACGAGGAAGGGTTCGGCGACCTCTTCCACGGTCTCGCGCTCCTCCCCCACCGCGACGGCGAGCGTGGACAGGCCGACGGGGCCGCCGCCGAACAGCTTGAGCAGGGCTTCGAGGACGCCCCGGTCGAGCCGGTCGAGCCCGCGGGCGTCGACCTCGTAGACCTGGAGGGCGGCCGCGGCGATCTCGCGGGTGATCACGCCGTCGGCCTTGACCTGCGCGTAGTCCCGAACACGGCGCAGCAGGCGGTTGGCGATGCGGGGCGTGCCGCGGGAGCGGCCGGCGATCTCGGCGGCGCCGTCGGTGTCGATCTCGACGTCGAGGAGGTTGGCCGAGCGGTGGATGACGCGCCGGAGCTCGGGGGGCTCGTAGAACTCCATGTGCGCGGTGAAGCCGAAGCGGTCGCGCAGCGGGGGCGGCAGCAGGCCCGCGCGCGTGGTGGCACCGACCAGGGTGAAGGGGGGCAGTTCGAGCGGGATCGCGGTGGCGCCGGGTCCCTTGCCGACGATGACGTCGACGCGGAAGTCCTCCATCGCCATGTACAGCATCTCCTCGGCGGGCCGGGACATGCGGTGGATCTCGTCGAGGAAGAGGACCTCGCCCTCCTGGAGGGAGGAGAGGATCGCGGCGAGGTCGCCGGCGTGCTGGATGGCGGGCCCGGACGTGATGCGGATCGGGGCGCCCATCTCGGCCGCGATGATCATCGACAGGGTGGTCTTGCCGAGGCCGGGGGCGCCGGAGAGCAGCACATGGTCGGCGGTGGCGCCCCGCGCGCGTGCGGCGCGCAGGACGAGGTCGAGCTGCTCGCGGACCTTCTCCTGGCCGATGAACTCGCCCAGGTCCTTGGGGCGCAGGGCGGCCTCGACGGCCTGGTCCTCACGGTCGGCGACGGAGGCCACCAGCCGTTCGTCGGCGGCGTCGGTGCCGGTCGTGTCGTCCCAGTTCACTGACGTTCTCCTAGCGGGCGCGGTTCAGGGTCTGCAGGGCGGCCTTCAGCAGCTGGCCCACCTGGGGCGTGCCGCCGGCGGCCTCGGCCTGCGGCGCCACGGCGGACACCGCCTCGTCGGCCTCGCGGGTCGCGTAGCCCAGCCCGATCAGGGCCGCGTGCAGCTGGTCGCGCCAGCCCTGGGTGACCGGTGCGCCGACGGCGGGGGCCCCGACCGGGGCGCCGAGGCGGTCCTTCAGCTCCAGCAGCAGCTTCTGGGCGCCCTTCTTGCCGATGCCGGGGACGGCGATGAGGGCCTTCTCGTCGCCGGCGGCGATCGCGCGGCGCAGGGCGTCCGGGGTGTGGACCGCGAGCATCGCCTGGGCGAGGCGGGGGCCGACGCCGCTCGCGGTCTGGAGCAGCTCGAAGACCTGGCGTTCGTCGTCGTCCACGAAGCCGTAGAGGGTGAGCGAGTCCTCGCGGACGACGAGGGAGGTGGCGAGCTTGGCGGGCTTGCCGAGGCGGAGCGTGGACAGCGTGTTCGGCGTGCACTGCACGGCCATGCCGACGCCGCCGACCTCGACGACGGCGGTGTCGGGGGCGAGCGCGGCGACCGTGCCGCTGACGAAGGCGATCATGCCCTACGGCCTTTCGATGCGTGCAGGGCCACGGCCTGCTGGAGTCGGTTCTGCGCGGGGGCGCGCCAGATGTGGCAGATGGCGAGCGCGAGGGCGTCGGCGGCGTCGGCCGGTTTCGGGGGCGCGTCGAGGCGCAGCAGACGGGTCACCATGGCGCCGACCTGGGCCTTGTCGGCGCGGCCGCTGCCGGTGACGGCGGCCTTGACCTCGCTGGGGGTGTGCAGGGCGACGGGGATGCCGCGGCGGGCGGCGCACAGCATGGCGACGGCGCTGGCCTGGGCGGTGCCCATGACCGTACGGACGTTGTGCTGGCTGAACACCCGCTCCACGGCGACGTATTCGGGCCGGTGCTCGTCGAGCCACTGCTCGATGCCCTGCTCGACGGCGACGAGGCGGTGGCCCAACTCGGCGTCCGCGGGCGTCCGTACGACACCGACGCCGAGCATCGTCAGCGGCCGCCCCGCGACCCCCTCGACGACACCGACACCGCACCGCGTCAGTCCGGGGTCCACCCCGAGTACCCGCACCACGCCCCCTCCCGCTCGATCACCTGTTTGTGCAGGCTATCGGGTGCCACCGACAATGCGACGGGCCGACGGGGTGTGTCCCGTCGGCCCGTTCGATCCGGAGCGTCGGCTCAGGCGTCTACCTTCTCCATGACCTCGTCGCTCACATCGAAGTTGGCGAAGACGTTCTGCACGTCGTCGCTGTCCTCCAGCGCGTCGATCAGCTTGAAGATCTTCTTGGCGCCCTCCTCGTCCAGCTCGACCTGCATGGTCGGGACGAAGTTGGCGTCGGCCGAGTCGTAGTCGATCCCGGCGTCCTGGAGCGCGGTGCGGACGGCGACCAGGTCGGTGGCCTCGGAGAGGATCTCGAAGGACTCACCGAGGTCGTTGACTTCCTCGGCACCCGCGTCCAGGACGACCTCAAGGACGTCGTCCTCGCTCAGCTCGCCCTTGGGGACGATCACGACGCCCTTGCGGTTGAAGAGGTAGGACACCGAGCCCGGGTCGGCCATGGAGCCACCGTTGCGGGTCATGGCGACACGGACGTCGGAGGCGGCGCGGTTGCGGTTGTCGGTGAGGCACTCGATGAGCACCGCGACGCCGTTCGGGCCGTAGCCCTCGTACATGATCGTCTCGTAGTCGGCGCCGCCGGCCTCAAGGCCACCGCCGCGCTTGACCGCGGAGTCGATGTTCTTGTTCGGGACCGACTGCTTCTTGGCCTTCTGGATGGCGTCGTAGAGGGTCGGGTTGCCCTCGATGTCGACACCGCCCATCCGGGCCGCAACCTCGATGTTCTTGATCAGCTTCGCGAAGAGCTTGCCGCGCTTGGCGTCGATCACGGCCTTCTTGTGCTTCGTCGTAGCCCATTTAGAGTGGCCGGACATCTGCCTGTCTCCTTCGCGTAACCCTCTACATAACGAACGCCAGAGATCCTACAAGGACTCCGCCGTGCGGTTCGCGCGCACCATGTCGACGAACAGGGAGTGCACGCGGTGGTCGCCGGTCAGTTCGGGATGGAACGACGTGGCGAGCGCAGTGCCCTGGCGGACCGCGACGATGTGGCCGTCGTGCTCGGCGAGCACCTCGACCTCGGCGCCCACGGACTCCACCCACGGGGCGCGGATGAAGACGCCCTCCACAGGATGGCCCGGAACGCCCCGCACGTCGACCTCGGCCTCGAAGGACTCGTTCTGACGTCCGAAGGCATTGCGGCGCACGATCATGTCGATGCCGCCGATCGTCTCCTGGCCCGAGCGCGGGTCGAGGATCTTGTCGGCGAGCATGATCATGCCCGCGCAGGTGCCGTAGACGGGCATACCGGCCCGCACGCGCGCGCGGAGGGGCTCCATCACGCCGAACAGGACGGCGAGCTTGGAGATGGTGGTGGACTCACCGCCGGGGATGACCAGGCCGTCCACCTCGGCGAGTTCCTCGGGGCGCCGGACCGGCCTGGCCACGGCGTCCGCCGCGGCCAGGGCGATCAGGTGCTCCCGTACGTCGCCCTGGAGTGCGAGCACTCCGATGACGGGATCGGTCATTACCAGCCTCGGTTCGCGTAACGCTCGGCCTCGGGGAGGGTGTCGCAGTTGATGCCGACCATGGCCTCGCCCAGGTTGCGCGACGCGTCGGCGATGATCTTCGGGTCGTCGTAGAAGGTGGTGGCCTTCACGATGGCGGCGGCGCGCTTGGCCGGGTCGCCGGACTTGAAGATGCCGGAGCCGACGAAGACGCCCTCGGCGCCGAGCTGGCGCATGAGCGCGGCGTCGGCCGGGGTGGCGACGCCACCGGCGGAGAACAGCACCACGGGGAGCTTGCCGAGCTCGGAGACTTCCTTGACGAGCTCGTACGGGGCGCGCAGCTCCTTGGCGGCGGCGTACAGCTCGTTGTTGTCGAAGCCGCGCAGCTTGGCGATCTCGTTCTTGATCTGGCGCAGGTGGCGGACGGCCTCGACGACGTTGCCGGTACCGGCCTCGCCCTTGGAGCGGATCATGGCCGCGCCCTCGGCGATGCGGCGCAGGGCCTCACCGAGGTTGGTGGCACCGCAGACGAAGGGGGTCGTGAAGGCCCACTTGTCGGAGTGGTTGACCTCGTCGGCCGGGGTGAGGACCTCGGACTCGTCGATGTAGTCGACGCCGAGGGACTGCAGGACCTGGGCCTCGACGAAGTGACCGATGCGGGACTTGGCCATCACGGGGATGGAGACCGCGTCGATGATGCCCTCGATCATGTCCGGGTCGGACATCCGGGCCACGCCGCCGTCCTTGCGGATGTCGGCCGGGACCCGCTCCAGGGCCATGACGGCGACGGCGCCCGCGTCCTCGGCGATCTTCGCCTGCTCCGGGGTCACGACGTCCATGATCACGCCGCCCTTGAGCTGCTCGGCCATCCCACGCTTCACGCGCGCGGTGCCGGTCTCGGGGGTCTGGTTCTCGGTGCTGGACACGGGTTGACCTCACTGATGTGAAAAGAGGATTTCTGCAGCACCGAGGAAACGTGAAGGGACCAGGCCACTGCAAGGGCCAATAGTGAGGCGGTGGATCGTTTTCCGGCCACCGAGGGACCGGAAGCGCTAGGCGGCCCGGTCCACGAGGGCCGCCGGAGGCTCGTCGTCCATCTCGAACGCCATCGGGAAGGGGGCGTGACCGGCCAGCCGGAACCAGCGGACCTTGCGGTGCTGGCGCAGCCGGCGGGCCCCGCCGACGGCGTCGTTGTGGAAGCGCCGGGCCATCGGAACCCGGCGTACCGCCTCGGTCAGCTCATGGATCGCGGCCTCTCCCCCGGGCGCCTCCTTCACCGTCTCCACCTGCGCGGTCTCCGCGAACACGGCCCGCAGCGCCTGGCTCAGCTCGCTCTCGGCGACCTCCCGCTGCTCCTCCTCGGCCTGCCGGGCGGCATGGGCGGCCTCGTAGAGGACGATCGACGCGGCGGGGTCCAGGACGCCGGACGTGGCCAGCTCCTGGGCCACCGACGCACGGCGCAGCAGCTGCGCGTCGAGCGCGGCGCGGGCGGCGTCGATCCGGGCGTGCAGACGGTCCAGCCGGCCTGCGGTCCAGCTCAAGTACAGGCCGATCGCCACGAGAGCGACGAGGATCCAGATGAGGGTTGCGGTCACGGGCGGCAACACTACCGACGTACGCCCACCGGCTTACGCGCCCCTCGTTCCCCACCCCTCGGACCTGCTCTCAGTCCCGTGCCAGTCCCAACCGCGCCCGCAGCCCCGACGCCCTGTCGTCGTCCGCCGCCACCGCCGCCGCGCCCGCCGTGACCGTCTCGTAGACCGACAGGATGTCCGCGCCGACCGTCGACCAGTCGAAGCGCCGTACGTGCGCGCTGCCGCGCTCGCGCAGCTCCGCGAGCCGATCCGGGTCGGCCAGGAGGCGTACGGCCGCCTCCGCGAGGTCGTCCGCGTCCTCGTTGGTGAACAGCTCGCCCGCCGCGCCCTGGTCGAGGACCTGGGCGAAGGCGTCGAGGTCGGAGGCGAGCACCGGGGCGCCCGCCGACATGGCCTCGACCAGGATGATGCCGAAGCTCTCGCCGCCGGTGTTGGGAGCGATGTACAGGTCGACGCTGCGCAGGAAGCGTGCCTTGTCCTCGTCGCTGATCATGCCGAGGAACTCGACGCGCGAGCGGAGTTCCACCGGCAGTGACTCCACCGCCTCCTCCTCGTCACCGCGCCCCGCCACCAGCAGCCGGGTCTGTGGCCGCTCGGCGAGGATCTTCGGCAGGGCCCTCATCAGCACCGGCAGGCCCTTGCGGGGCTCGTCGATGCGGCCCATGAAGCCGATGGTGTCGCCCTGCCACTCGGGCTTGGGCTCGGCCTTGGCGAAGAAGGCGACGTCGACGCCGTTGGGGATCACCACGGCGTCGCCGCCAAGGTGCTCGACGAGGGTGCGGCGGGCGTACTCGCTCACCGCGATCCGGGCGCTGATCTTCTCCAGGGCGGCCTGGAGGATCGAGTACGCGGCGACCATGACGCGGGAGCGCGGGTTCGAGGTGTGGAACGTGGCGACGATCGGCCCCTGCGCGGCCCAGCAGGTCAGCAGACCGAGCGAGGGCGAGGACGGCTCGTGGATGTGGACGACGTCGAACTCCCCGTCGTGCAGCCAGCGCCTGACCCGGGCCGCCGACAGGAAGCCGAAGCTCAGCCGGGCCACCGAGCCGTTGTACGGCACCGGCACCGCGCGGCCCGCCGAGACGACGTACGGCGGCAGCGGGGTGTCGTCGTCCGCCGGGGCGAGGACGGACACGTCGTGGCCGAGACGGATGAAGTACTCGGCGAGATCACGGATGTGGAACTGGACGCCGCCCGGCACGTCCCAGGAGTACGGGCAGACGATGCCGATCCTCACGAGGGCGCCTTACCGGGGTCGAGATCCTTGAGCCACAACCGCTGCAGCATGTGCCAGTCCTCCGGGTGGTCGGCGATGCCCGAGGCGAAGGCATCGGCCAGCGCCTGTGCCATGACAGACGTCTTTTCCGCCCGCGTACCTGACTCGGGCACCTCGATCGGGGGATGCACCCTGCCCTGCATCACCGGCGAGTCGTCGTACCAGAGCGTCACGGGCAGCAGCAGCGCCCCGGTCTGCTGGGCCAGCAGCGCGGGCCCGGCGGGGATGCGGGTCGCCTCGCCGAAGAACCGGACCTCGACGCCGGACGACGACAGGTCGCGCTCGGCGACCAGACAGACCAGGCCGCCGTCGCGCAGCCGCCGGGCCAGGGTGCCGAAGGCGGTGCCGCCGCTGTGCGGCAGGACCTCCATGCCGAGGCCCTCGCGGTAGGCGACGAAACGGTCGTACAGGGTCTCGGGCTTGAGGCGCTCGGCGACGGTCGTGAAGGGCGTCTCCAGCTTGGTGGTGACCCAGGCGCCGGCGAGGTCCCAGTTGCCCATGTGGGGCAGCGCGAGGATCACGCCGCGGTCGGAGGCGATGCCGTCGGTGAGGTAGTGCACGTCCTTGGGGTCGAAGCCCGTCTTCACGCGTTCCGCGCTCCACGCGGGCAGCCGGAAGGACTCCATCCAGTAACGCAGGTACGAGCGCATGCCCGCGCGGGACAGCTCGGCGAGCCGCTCGGGGCTCGCGTCGGGCACCACGCGCGCGTAATTGCTCTCCAGCCGCTGCACGCCCTTGCCGCGCTTCTTCCAGGCGAGGTCGGCGATGGTCTGCCCGAGGCGCACGGCGACCGGCTCGGGGAGCTTCTTGACCGCTCCCCAACCGAGGCCGTACATGGCGTCGGTCAACCGGTCCTGTGCGCTCACTTCGCCGCCTCCTGCGCGGCCGCCGCCTCGTCGGCCTCGGCCGATTCACGGCGGACCGTGACCACCCGCTGGATCAGGGTCACCAGGCTGCCGACCGCGACGATCCACAGGGCGACGGGCAGCAGGTACTGGATGCCCGGCACACCGAACTTGTGCAGGCCCGCGAAACCGGCCGCGACCAGGGAGATCACCAGCCGCTCGGCCCGCTCGACGAGCCCGTTCACCGCGACCGGCAGCCCGATCGCCTCGCCCCGGGCCTTGGTGTACGACACCACCTGGCCGCTCGCCAGACAGAAGATCGAGACGGCGCACAGCGCGATGTCGTCGCCGCCACCGGCGTACCAGAGGGCGAATCCGCCGAAGATCGCGCCGTCGGCCACCCGGTCGAGGGTGGAGTCCAGGAAGGCGCCCCAGCGGCTGGAGCGGCCGAGCTGGCGGGCCATGTTGCCGTCGACGAGGTCGGAGAACACGAAGAGCGTGATCACGACCGTGCCCCAGAAGAACTCGCCCATGGGGTAGAAGACCAGCGCGCCCGCGACCACCCCTGCGGTACCGAGGAGGGTCACCGTGTCGGGGCTGACGCCCCTGCGGATCAGAAACGCGGCGAACGGTGTGAGGACACGCGTGAAGAATGCACGCGCGTACTTGTTCAGCATGGCCTTCCCGAGGGTCGGTGTCGCCGCGCGGCCCCTGCTGGCCACCGGCTGGCCCATCGTAGCCACGCGCGCGCGTGTGCGACTGCCGGGCACCCGAGCCCCGTGTCACGTCCCCGTGGCGTACGGGTAACGGCGCGATCGCGTCCGCTGTATGGACGCACCGTGACGAGAGTGGAAAGCTCGAAGGACCGCGGGCGTCACCGGAGCCGCCATCGCACGCGGATCCGCATGTCCGCGCCCACAGTGACCTCACCGTGCACGGGAGGCAAGACCATGGGCGACAAGGCGAACGCACACCCCGGAGCCGCCGGAAGGGCAACAGCGGCCGACCACCCCGCGTCCATACGGAATGTGGTGCTGGTCGGCCACTCCGGATCGGGCAAGACGACATTGGTGGAGGCTCTCGCGCTCACCGCGGGGGCAGTGAACCGGGCGGGCCGCGTGGAGGACGGCGGCACCGTCTCCGACTACGACGAGATCGAGCACCGGCAGAATCGTTCGGTGCAGCTCTCCCTGGTGCCGGTCGAATGGGACGGCATCAAGGTCAATCTTCTGGACACCCCCGGATACGCCGACTTCGTCGGGGAACTCAGGGCCGGTCTGCGAGCGGCGGACGCGGCCCTTTTCGTCGTCTCCGCCTCGGACGGGGTGGACGGCTCGACCCGCATGGTGTGGGAGGAGTGCGCGGCCGTCGGCATGCCGCGCGCGATCGTGATCACACACCTGGAGGCCGCCCGCGCGGACTTCGAGGAGATGACCCGCACCTGCGCCGAGGCCTTCGGCGGCGACGACCCCGACGCCGTGCTGCCGCTCTATCTGCCGCTGCGCGGCCCCGAGGGCCCTGACGGGCACGCGCCCGTGACCGGGCTGACCGGACTGCTGTCGCAGAAGCTGTTCGACTACTCCTCCGGCGAGCGCAAGGAGTCCGAACCGGGCGAGGACCAGCTCCCGGAGCTGGAGGAGGCCCGCAACCGGCTGATCGAGGGGATCATCTCCGAGAGCGAGGACGAGACCCTCATGGACCGCTATCTCGGCGGTGAGCCGGTCGACGTCAAGACCCTGATCGAGGACCTCGAACGGGCCGTCGCGCGCGGGGTGTTCCACCCGGTGCTGGCCGCCGCTCCCGCCGCCGACGGCGGCAAGCAGGGCCTCGGCACCGTGGAGGTGCTGGAGCTGATCACCCGTGGCTTCCCGACGCCGTTCGAGCACCCCACGCCCGGCGTCACGACCATCGACGGCAAGCCGCGCGAGATCAAGGCCTGCGACACCGAGGGCCCGCTGGTCGCGGAGGTCGTCAAGACGTCCTCCGACCCCTATGTGGGACGCGTCTCCCTGGTCCGCGTCTTCTCAGGCACCCTGCGCCCCGACGAGACCGTCCACGTCTCCGGGCACGGCCTGGCCGACCGCGGCCACGAGGACCACGACGTCGACGAACGCGTCGGCGCCCTGTCCACGCCCTTCGGCAAGCAGCAGCGCCCGGTGACGCATGCCATCGCCGGCGACCTGGTGTGCGTGGCCAAGCTCAGCCGCGCGGAGACCGGCGACACCCTCTCGGCCAAGGACGACCCGCTCCTGATGGAGCCCTGGCAGATGCCCGACCCGCTGCTGCCGCTCGCCATCCAGGCGCACAGCAAGGCGGACGAGGACAAGCTCTCGCAGGGTCTGTCCCGACTGGTCGCCGAGGACCCGACGATGCGGCTCGAACAGAACCAGGACACCCACCAGGTGGTGCTGTGGTGCCTCGGCGAGGCCCACGCAGACGTCGCGCTGGAGCGGCTGCGCAGCCGCTACGGCGTCCAGGTCGACGTCGTACCCCACAAGGTCTCCCTGCGGGAGACGTTCGCCGGCAAGTCGGGCGGGCGCGGGCGGCATGTGAAGCAGTCCGGCGGCCACGGGCAGTACGCCATCTGCGAGATCGAGGTGGAGCCGCTGCCGAACGGCTCGGGCATCGAGTTCGTGGACAAGGTCGTCGGCGGCGCGGTGCCGCGGCAGTTCATCCCGTCGGTCGAGAAGGGCGTAAAAGCCCAGGCCGCCAAGGGAGTTGCGGCCGGCTACCCGCTCATCGACGTGCGGATCACCCTGCTCGACGGCAAGGCGCACTCGGTGGACTCCTCCGACGCCGCCTTCCAGACGGCCGGGGCGCTGGCACTGCGGGAGGCCGCGGCCGACGCGAAGATCCATCTGCTGGAACCGGTGGCCGAGGTGAGCATCCTGGTCGGCGACGACTACGTGGGCGCCGTGATGAGCGACCTGTCCGGGCGGCGCGGCCGGGTGCTGGGCACCGAGCAGACCAGCGGCAACCGCACCGTCGTCAAGGCCGAGGTGCCGGAGATCGAGATCGGCCGGTACGCGGTCGACCTGCGCTCCCTGTCCCACGGCACGGCCCGCTTCAACCGCTCCTACGCCCGGCACGAACCGATGCCGGCGCAGATCGCCGAAAGGATCCGTGAAGAGACGCGCGATTCCTAGCAGTTGGCGCCGGGCACGCTCCAAGTGGCCTTCATGGAACGCTCCGACCGACCTGTGCGGAACGCTTCCCTCCGATTCGGCGGGCGGCTTCGGCCGTCCGCCGACGAATGTCGGTGGCTGCGGATACGCTGATCACCTGATCAACAGGTGTGCGAAGCAAGCAAGTCGGGAAGGCCGCAGGAGCGACCATGGCGGCGATCGGGGGCGGGAATGACCGTTGATGCCGGTTACGAGAGCGTCTTCGGACCACAGGTGCCCCGCACGGGGGACGAGAGCCAGACGGCGACCTTCGCCCTGGCCTCGGCGGCGTACCGGGACAACCTGGTCGAGGACATCAAGAAGGCCAACAACGAATGGCACGAGACGACGGTCAAGGACGGCCAGGGCTGGACCGGCGGCCTGTTCAAGCCCAATCTCGGTGAGGCGTTCTCCCGGGCCGTCATCGACCGCATGATCGGCGACGGCCGCAAACCGCTCATCCAGTCCTTCGGCACCGAGCCCCAGGTCGTCGTCGACCACTGCCTGGCCGCCTACCGCCTGCGCCGCGCGCGGGACCTGCGGCTCTCGACGGTCATGCTGCTGACCGGGGTGCTGTTCCTGCCCGGCCTCCTGGTGTGGCTCCTGGTGTTCGTGATCCGCACGACCATCGACAAGAACCCCAACAAGCGCGCCTCCGCCGCGGCCACCGCACTGCTGGTGGGCGTCGGTGCCCTCGCCGTCCTCTTCCTGATCAAGATGCCGTTCGCCGGTTTCTGGGGCCTGTACGCACGCGCGTGCGTGGTCGCCCCCGTCATCGGCTGGTTCTGGGCCAAGCAGATCTGCGACGGCGCCGCGAAGGACCTGCGCGCCCGCTGGGACGGACTGATCGCGGGCAGCAGCGTCGGCGCCCAGGTCCCCGAGGCGGTGCCGAGCAGCCCCGGCGAGACCCAGGCCGAGCAGAAGCGCCAGTCCCTCGCCCGCCTCAGCGCCGAGCAGCAGTCCAACCACGTCTTCTACGCCGGCCCCAAGGGCATCCTCGGCATGGGCACCCGCTGGGGCAGCTGGCAGCTCGCCGAGGACCTCACCCCCGCCGACCCGACCCGGGAGATCCACCCCTTCCGCAGCTGGGACGTCATCCGCAACATCGAGGCCCGGCTGCGCATGCTGGAGCGCAACACCATCAACACCGGCGGCTTCCCGAAGGCCTCCATACGGCACTGGATCGTCTCGCCGATCGGCGAGAAGGCCAACGCGGTGACCCGCACCGAGCAGTCGGCGGACATCGAGGCGTTCCAGCACCGCCAGCACTCCATACAGGACATCTGCAACAAGCAGCAGTTCGGCAGCGGCGACCGCCACTACCTCGGCGTGCAGTGGACGCTGTGGGACGGCCAGCTGATCCTCACGATGATGATCACCGTCACCGTGCTGCACGAGACACTGCGCATCGAGGTGACCGGACATGCGCTCGGCCCGGTGAACTCCCTGTTCACCGGCAAGTCCGAGGCCCCCACCAAGGAGGTCGCGAAGTCCTTCAAGCCGTGGGAGACCCGCAAGGTCAACCTGCCGCTGGTCCCCACCGACGAGGTCGTACGACTGACCGTGCGCGCCCCGCTGACCTGGTACCCGCCGCTGCTGAACTGGCTCGGCGGGACCATCGTCCTCCCCGAGCCGTTCGGCCTGCGGCACGTCTGGGCCGACCAGCCCTGGCGCCACCGCTTCATGGCCGACGACGCCATGCGCGCCGCGACACCGGTGCTCCGCGTGGTGCACGCGGCGGCGATCAAGGTCCTGGAGGACAACGGCGTCGACACGGAGAAGTTCGGCACGAGGTCGGCGTTCCTGAGCACCGCGATCCAGGACCCGTCGCCCAAGAAGGCCGACCTCTACGACGCGTAGCCGGCTAGGCGGACGCCGGCCAGGCGTCCGCCAGCATCTTCCGGGTGTCGGCGAGCAGCTGCGGCAGCACCTTGGTGTGGCCGACGACCGGCATGAAGTTCGTGTCGCCACCCCAGCGGGGCACGATGTGCTGGTGCAGGTGGGCGGCGATACCGGCGCCCGCCACCGTGCCCTGGTTCATCCCGATGTTGAAGCCGTGCGCGCCGGACGCGGTGCGCAGGGCCGTCATCGCCTGCTTGGTCAGCGCGGCCAGCTCGACGGTCTCCGCGTCCGTGAGATCGGTGTAGTCGGCCACGTGCCGGTAGGGCACGACCATCAGATGGCCACCGTTGTACGGATACAGATTCAGCACCGCGTACACCTGCTCGCCGCGCCGGACGATCAGACCGTCCTCGTCGGACTTGGCCGGGATGGAGCAGAAGGGACAGCCGTCGTCGGCACCCGGGCCGGTCGGCTTGTTCTCGCCCTGGATGTAGGCCATCCGGTGGGGCGTCCACAGACGCTGGAACGCGTCCTGGGTCCCCACTCCCCACTGCTGCTCCGGCTCACTCGTCATGCAGGGAAGCATATGGCTTCGCCCGTTCGCGGCGTGTCGCCGGGGTTGCGGCATAACGCTCCCGCGCGAAGCTGGGCCGGTGACCGATGACAGCCGAACGACCAGCTCCAGGACCGCCTGGGAGGAGCGCACCGAGATCCCCCTCGCCGTGGCGTCACTGGTGTTCCTCGCCGCCTACGCGGTCCGCGTACTGGCGGAGGACCTGCCGCAGGCCGGGGCGGACGCGTGTCTGGCGGTGGTGCTGGCCGCGTGGGCCCTCTTCGTGGCGGATTACGCGGTGCGCTGGCGGGCGAGCGGGCAGCGGCTGCGCTTCGTTCGGACGCACCTGCTGGACACGGTCGTGCTCCTGCTGCCGTTGCTGCGGCCCCTAAGGATCGTCAAGGTCTACGAGGCCGTCCAGCGCCGCCACGGCCGGCCCCGGCTCGCGCTGCACGCGCGTGTGATGGCCTACGCCGGTCTGTCGACGTTCCTGCTCGGCTTCTCGGGCGCGCTCGCGGTCTACCAGCGCGAGCGGGACGCGGCGGGGTCCTCCATGCGGACCTTCGGGGACGCCGTGTGGTGGGCCTGCGCCACCCTCACGACCGTCGGATACGGCGACGTCACGCCCGTCACCGCGACCGGACGCCTGATCGCCGTCGGGATGATGGCCATCGGGCTGGCGCTCGTGGGCACGGTGACCGGCACGTTCGCCTCCTGGCTGCTCCAGGCGTTCTCGCGCGAGGACGACGAGAGGCCCCCGGGAAGCTGAGCCTCCCGAGGGCCTCCGCGTACCGCAGGACGATCAGACCTGCGCCCGCTCCTCGACGACCTTCGCGATCTTCGCGATGGCCTCGTCGAACGGGATGCCGTTCTCCTGGGAGCCGTCGCGGTAACGGAAGGACACCGAGCCCGCCGACATGTCCTCGTCGCCCGCGATGACCATGAAGGGCACCTTCTGCTTCTGGGCGTTGCGGATCTTCTTCTGCATGCGGTCGGACGAGGAGTCCACCTCGACGCGCAGGCCCTGCTTCCTGGCCGCGGCGGCGAACTTCTCCAGGTACTCGACGTGCGCGTCACCGATCGGGATGCCGATCGCCTGCACCGGCGCCAGCCACGCCGGGAACGCACCCGCGTAGTGCTCCAGGAGCACCGCGAAGAACCGCTCGATGGAGCCGAACAGCGCGCGGTGGATCATGACCGGGCGCTGCTTGGTGCCGTCCGGACCCGTGTACTCCAGGTCGAAGCGCTCGGGCAGGTTGAAGTCGAGCTGGATGGTCGACATCTGCCAGGTGCGGCCGATGGCGTCCTTGGTCTGCACGGAGATCTTCGGGCCGTAGAACGCGGCGCCGCCCGGGTCCGGGACCAGCGGCAGCCCCTGCTTCTCGGCGACCTGGCGAAGCGTCTCGGTCGCCTCCTCCCAGACCTCGTCCGAGCCGACGAACTTCTCCGGGTCCTTGGTGGACAGCTCCAGGTAGAAGTCGGTCAGACCGTAGTCCCGCAGCAGGCCGAGGACGAAGGTGAGCGTCTTGTCGAGCTCCTCCGACATCTGCTCGCGGGTGCAGTAGATGTGCGCGTCGTCCTGCGTGAAGCCACGCGCGCGGGTCAGACCGTGCACGACGCCCGACTTCTCGTACCGGTACACGGTCCCGAACTCGAAGAGGCGCAGCGGCAGTTCACGGTACGAGCGGCCGCGCGCGTCGAAGATCAGGTTGTGCATCGGGCAGTTCATGGGCTTGAGGTAGTAGTCCACGCCCTCGTCGAGCTGCATGGGCGGGTACATGCCGTCGGCGTACCAGTCCAGGTGCCCGGACGTCTCGAAGAGCTTCCCCTTCGTCGCGTGCGGGGTGTAGACGAACTCGTAGCCCTCCTCCTCGTGGCGGCGGCGCGAGTAGTCCTCCATGACCCGGCGGATGATGCCGCCCTTGGGGTGGAAGACGGCGAGGCCGGAGCCGATCTGCTCGGGGATCGAGAACAGGTCCAGCTCGGAGCCCAGCTTGCGGTGGTCGCGCTTCTCGGCCTCGGCGAGGAAGTCGAGGTAGCCCTTCAGCTCGTCCTTGGTCGGCCAGGCGGTGCCGTAGATGCGCTGGAGCATGGGGTTCTTCTCGCTGCCGCGCCAGTAGGCGGCCGCGTTGCGCATCAGCTTGAACGCCGGGATGTTCCGGGTGGAGGGCAGGTGGGGACCGCGGCAGAGGTCCTTCCAGCACAGGTCGCCGGTCTTGGCGTCGAGGTTGTCGTAGATCGTCAGCTCACCGGCGCCGACCTCGACGTCCGCGCCGTCGTCGCTGGAAGCCGAGCCCTTGAGGCCGATCAGCTCCAGCTTGTACGGCTCGTTCGCCAGCTCCTCGCGGGCCGCCTCGTCGGTCACCACCCGGCGGGAGAACTTCTGCCCGCGCTTCTGGATCTCCTGCATCTTCTTCTCGATGGCCTTGAGATCCTCGGGCGTGAACGGCTTCTCGACATCGAAGTCGTAGTAGAAGCCGTCCTTAACCGGCGGACCGATGCCCAGCTTGGCCTCGGGGAAGAGCTCCTGCACGGCCTGCGCCATGACGTGCGCGGTGGAGTGGCGCAGGATGTTGAGACCGTCCTCGGAGGAGATCTCGACGCCCTCGACGGTCTCGCCGTCCTTGACCTCGTACGCCAGGTCCTTCAGCTCACCGGCCACCCGCGCGGCGATGATCGAGCGCTCGCCGGCGAAGAGCTCGGCGGCCGTAGTGCCCGTCGTCACCGTGCGCTCTTCCCGCTCGGAATCGCGTTGGATGATCACACGGACGTCTGACACCGGTCTCTCCTGACTGAAGGGGATGCGAGCGCCATACCGTGAGCGCGCGCAATAGGGGATCGTACCGACCCGCACCCACCGACCGCGAAATCAGTCCCCTACCGAGGCCTCCCCGCAGGCCTCCTCGAAGAAGTCCAGGTTCTCCTGCAACGACTTCATCAGCCGGTCCCGCTCCGCCTCGTCCACCTGCACCGGTACGACGCCGGAGGCGCCCGTCAGCCGCCGGAAGCCGCCCCGGCTCTCCAGCCGCCCGTGCACCCGCACCGGCAGCCCGACGAGGTGGGCGTGCCCGGCGATGCGGTACGCCTCCTCGTCCAGGGTCAGCCGGATGTGCGGCACCTCGACGCCGGCGATCACCCGCAGCCGTACGCTGCCCTCCCCGCGCGGCCCCGACCTGCGCATCCGCACCACCGTCCCGGTGACCCGCGCCGGCACGGACGGCTCCTCGCGCAGATAGCGGGCCCCGGCCTCGCGCAGCACGGGCAGGTCGCCCGGCGAGAACTCGACGGGCTCCCCGGAAGCGGCGCACCCCTCGGGCACCCCCGCGGCCGGCGCCCAGTCCACGGCGATGCGCGCGCCCTCCGTACCGCGCACGAGCGCGATGAGGGCCTCGGTGAGCTCGCGGCTGACGCCCGCCTCGACGGCCCCGTCGAAGGCGTCCATGCCCCCGGTGGCCCGCTGGTAGTCGATGGCCTCGCGGGCCGCGCACAGGGCCTGGTGGAGGCGTACGGCGAGCGGGCGGCCGGTGCCGACGGGCACGAAGGCGGTGAGCCGCCCGTCGCTGGCGGCGCCGACGAGGACGCTCTCCAACAGGGAAAGGGCGGCGCGACGATGCCGGGCACCGTAGTAACCGGCACGCGCGCGCGTGGCGAGCGCGGCGGCGAGGAGGGTCTGCCGGGCGGCGGCGCGCAACTGCTCCTCCACCGCCCAGGACGCGGCTCCCGCCGGCCCGGCCGGTACGTCCCGCCACCAGCGGATCTCGTCGCTGGGCACGGCGAGGCCGACAAGGACCTCGCGCGCGGAGGGCGTGCCGCTGCGGGCGAGGGCGACGAGCGCCTCGCCGAGCAGGTCGTCGCTGTCGGGGAAGGCCCGGCTCTCGGGCACGAGCAGGCTGGTGCCGCCGGTGCCGGGTCCCGGTGGGGTCCAGCGGCCGTAGCGTCCGGGGGCGCCGCCGCGGCGCTGCCAGCCGTGCCGGTGCAGCAGGGCGCCGAGGACGGCGGGGTCGACGTCGTCCGGCTCGGGGGCGCGGTTCCAGGCGGCGGCGTCGACGGGGTGCGGCCGGACCGGCCGCAGGGGTTCCTCGACGGGGCGGTGGGTCATGGTCGGCCTCCCGTCCTCATGGTCTGCCTCCCGTCCCGACCCGCGTCATGATCTCGCACAGCGCCCGGTCGTCGAAGATGCGCGCGGTCGGTATCCGCACGGTGGTCCGGGTCCGGCCCGTGATCGGGTGCCCGGCGAGGTTGACCCAGTAGCAGCAGTGCCGCAGGTCGAGGCGGTCGTGGCTGGCGCGCAGCCAGTCGTCCTGGGATCTCGGCACGAGCATGACCACGAGGATCTTGTGCACCGAGACGGGGGTGCGCGCGAGCTTGCGCAGATGGTCGTTGTCGAGCGTGAAGGAGAAGAACCGGCCGGGCGGGTTCGGGGCGACCTGGTAGGTGCACTTGAGCTGCACCTTGATGGTGACCTCGTCATCGACGGTGTGCCCGGGCGAGCCGTGACTGACGTGCCAGTCGATGCCGTTGTCGGGAAAAGGCTGCGACAGCGAGCAGCCGGCCGCCGCGGCGACGGCGTGCAGATAGCCCACCTGCAAGGTCTCCATGCAGGCGGTGGTGGCGAGTGTGCCGCGAAGGGGGCCCGTACGTTCGGGCAGCAGCCCGCCCCGCTCGGGCTGCGCTATCGCCATGACCAACAGCCTTCCACGCTCGGTGAATCCGAACCTCGGGTCTCTGAACTGCAAAGACCGGTATTCCTGTTGTGTCCGTCCGGCGTACGGCGCAAACAGCCCGGGTATCACCAAAGCGGCAGAAGACGGTGCGTCAGCTGCCGTGGGTGAACGAGGGGTTGTGTAGGTATGACGTGCTGGTACGAGGGGCCCCTGGCCGCCTTCGACACGGAGACGACGGGCGTCGACGTGGAGACCGACCGGATCGTGTCGGCCGCCGTCGTCGTCCAGGACGCCCCGGGCACCCGGCCGCGGGTGAGCCGGTGGCTGGTGAACCCGGGTGTGCCGGTGCCCGAGGGCGCGACGGCGGTGCACGGGCTGACGGAGGAGCATCTGCAGCGCAACGGCCGCTGGCCGGCGCCGGTGATGTACGAGATAGCGGAACAGCTGGGCGAACAGGCCTCCGCGGGGCGGCCGTTGGTGGTCATGAACGCGCCGTTCGATCTGACGCTGCTGGACCGGGAGTTGCGCCGCCATCGCGCGTCGCCCCTGGACCGCTGGTTCGAGTCGTCGCCGTTGCTGGTCCTCGATCCGCGGGTGCTGGACAAACACCTGGACCGCTACCGCAAGGGCCGCCGCACGCTGACCGACCTGTGCGCGCACTACGAGGTCACGCTGGACGGGGCACACGACGCGGGCGCGGACGCGCTGGCCGCGCTGGAGGTCGTACGAGCGGTGGGGCGGCGCTTCGCGGCGCGGCTGGAGCGGCTGTCCCCGAACGAGCTGCACCACCTCCAGGCGGGGTGGCACGCGGCGCAGGCGCGGGGCCTTCAGGCGTGGTTCGCGCGCAGCGGCACCCCGGAGGCGGTGGACCCGGCGTGGCCGCTGCGCCCGGAGCTGCCGGCCGCGGCCGCCTGAAGCCCGGACCAACAAAAAGAAGCCGGTCCGCGTGACGCGGACCGGCTTTCTCCCGGTGGGCGATACTGGGTTCGAACCAGTGACCTCTTCGGTGTGAACGAAGCGCTCTCCCACTGAGCTAATCGCCCGGGAACGCACTGAACAATACAGGTCCCGGCGGCCTTCCTTCAAACCGCTTCCAAGTAGGCGGCCAGGCCCCGCCGTCCGGCCCGCATCATCAGCCGGTGATTGGCCCGGAACACCGGCCGCCCCGGCACGGCGAGGCGCCGCAGCAGCGGTTTGTTGACGTCGACGACCTGGTCGTACACCGCGAGGGTGCCCGCGCCGTCCGCGCTGATCGTCCAGCGCGCCCAGCCCTCCAGGTCCCCGGTCATGGCGATCTCCAGCACCCCGCCGGCCCGGTCGCGGCGCACCTCGCGCGCGGTGAAGACGAGGTCGTACGGCAGGGTGGCCCGGATCGTGATGACGCCGGTGGTGTCGTCGAGCCGTTCCACGGCACGGACCTGGGGCCACCAGCGGGGGTAGTCCTCGGCCTGTTCCAGCACGTCGTAGACGGTGACGGGCGACGCGGGCAGGGCCCATCGGGTGTGGAAGCGGTAGTGGCTCCAGTCCATGCACAGAGTCTGCCCGCACGCATCTGAGTACGTTCTGAGTACGCGCACTCATGTCGTACGACGTGACCCGGACCACACTCCAGGGCATGACGCATTTTCCGCCTCCGGCCGAGGAGTTGCGGCTCCTGGACGCGGAGCTGTTCCACCTCGACGCCCGCCGGACCCAGTTGCTCCGGCGCCGCGCCTGGCTGGTCACCGCCCTCCGGACACCGGCCCCTCCCCCGCCCCGCGCCACCCCGGCCGCCCGCCCCGAGGCCACCGCGCCCCGGGTGCAGAACGTGCTGCTGATGCTGGGCGGTGTCCTGCTGGTCATCGCGGCGACGGCGTTCACCCTGGTCAGCTGGGGTGACCTGGGGATCGCGGGGCGGGCCCTGGTGCTCGGCGCGGTCACCGCGGCGGCGCTCGCCCCGCCGACGGCCCTGCTGAAGCGCGGCCTGCGCTCGACGGCCGAGTCGGTGGCGGGCCTGGGCCTGGCGCTGACGGTCCTGGACGCGTACGCCCTGCACGAGACGGTCTTCACGCAGGCGGAGGGCGCGTCCTACGCGGCGCTCGCGTCGGCGCTGCTGGCCGGACTGTGGCTGGCGTACGGCCTGCTGCCGCCCCTGAAGGACCTGCGTCTGCCGCTTCCGGCGGCCCTCCTGGCGGCCCAACTGCCCCTCTTCTTCGGCGCGCTGGCGCTGGACGCCGACGCGTACGGCGTCACGGCGGCCGTGCTGCTGACGGCCGCGTTCGACACCGTTGTGGCGCTCCGAGCGACCGCCGGACCCGTACGCCTGCTCGCCGTCGTCGGCGCGTACGGCCTGGGCGGCTCGGGCGTATGGGCGGCCGGTTCGCTGTCCTGGACGGCAACCGGCCCGAGCGCCGCCGCCCGTGCGGCGGCGCTCCTCCTCCTCGCCGCGACGATCGCGCTGACGGCGGCGTGGCGAGGCGCGAGCTCCCCGACGGCACGGGACACCACCGGTCACGCCTTCGGCCTCTCGATCGCCTCCGCCCTCCTGCTGGTCGCCGCGCTCGGTGGCCTGGTGCGCTCCGCGCTGCCCGGCGCCTGGACGGTTCCGGTCCATCTCGCCTTCGGCATCGCCCTGTTGGCCGCGGTACGGCCGGAAGGGCTGCCGGAGACGGTGCGGCGCGGGTTCGCCGCGGCCTCCGGTGCCGTACAGGCCCTGGCCGTGGTGTGGACGCTGCCCGTCGTGGCGGTGACCCTGCTGGGGCCGGTCGCGTGGGTGGCCCACGCCTGGTCGGGCGCGCCGGCGGACCTCCGCGAGGCGGTCACGGTGGACGCCCCCTGGCCGCCGGACGCGGCGACGGCGCCGCTGGTCCTGGTGGCCGTGGCGGCGGTACTGGCCCTGGCGGTACGGCACACCGACTGGCGTCCGCGAGCCCTGACCGGCGCGCTGGTGCTGACGTGGGCGGCGGCGCTGACGCTCCCCGCGGTCCTCGAACTGCCGTACACGCTCGGCCTGTTGATGCTGGGATCGGTGACGGGCGTGATCCTGGCGTCGCCCTACGGTCAGCCGACCGCGACCGTCCTCGCCCTCGTCACCTCCGCGAACCTGGGCTTCGCCGCCCTCGCCTCCCAGTCGGCGACCCTCACCGCGCTCGGCGCCCTCACGGTGTTCTTCGCGGTGGTCTCCTGGCGGGTCACGGTCGTCACGGCCCCGGCTGCCCTCGGGTACGCCACCACGCTGGCCTGCGCGACCGGCGCGGCGGCGGACTGGCAGCCGCAGTACACGGCCCTGCTGGTGCTGGCGGTCCCGGTGGCCGCGGCGCTGCTGGCGGCGTGGCTCAAGGATCCCCGGTCGACGCTGACGGTGGAGGTCACCGGAGCCGTCGCCGCCCTCCTGGCCCTCGCCCTCGCCGCGACCGACCCGCCGATGCTGGCCCTGGTGCTGTCCCTGTGCGGAGTGATCGCCACGGGCACCGCACTCCGCGCCGACCGCCACACCGTGGGCTACGCGGCCGCCGCCCTCTTCCTCCTGGCCACCTGGGTGCGCCTGGCGGCCTGGGAGGTCGGCACGCCGGAGGCGTACACGCTCCCGGTCACGATCCCGGCCCTGGTCGTCGGCTTCCTCCGCAGGCGCCGCGCCCCCGAGACCTCGTCCTGGACGGCGTACGGCCCGGGCCTGGCCGCCACTCTCCTGCCGAGCCTGGTCATGGCCTGGGGCGACCCGCACTGGACCCGTCCGCTGCTCCTGGGCCTTGCGGCGCTGTCCCTCACCCTGCTGGGCGGCGGCTACAGCCTCCAGGCCCCCCTGGTCCTGGGCGGCTCGGTCCTGTCCCTGGACGCCCTCCATGAACTGGCCCCGTACATAGTCCAGGTGACGGACGCCCTCCCCCGCTGGGTCCCCCCGGCGCTGGCGGGCCTCCTGCTCCTCGCCCTGGGAGCGACGTACGAGCAGCGCATCAGGGATGTACAGAGGATGCGGAACAAACTGAGCAACCTCAGCTGAGGCGCCCTGAAGGGGCGCGGGGAACTGCGCGACCAGCCACAACGGTCCCGCAGTTCCCCACGAACCGTCACGGCATCCTGTCCCCCAACAGCGCCAGGTTCTCGATCGCGGCAAGCCCGTACAGAGCTGTGTCGTTGGTCGAGATCCAGGCAGCCTCACTACCCGCGACCAACGTCACCGGCCCGCTCAACTCCTCCGTCTTCCAGGGCGCTGACTCCTTGTACCCGTCGGAGTTGTAGAACTTCTCCCAGGCCCGCTTGGCGAGCTTCGCGTCCCCGGTCTGCACCGCGGCGTACGCGTCGAGCCGCGAGTGCCCCTGGAACAGCAGCAGCGTCCCGAAGTTGGACCCGTACCGCGCCGCCTGCTCGGCCTTGGTGGCGTTGAAGTAGCGGCAGTAGTCGAAGTACGCCTCGTTGAACGAAGGCATGTCGACGAGGTCGATGAGTTCGGCGCACAGCTCGTTGAGGCCGAACACGGCGGAGAGGTGCGAGACCCCGACCACCGGTGTCGACGCGACCGCGAACTTGCCGGTGTCGAGGTCGTAGAGCCCGCTCCCCTGCACGAAACCGTTCGGCTGGGCGCCGATCGTCTCCATGGTGGACAGCACACGGGCCTTGGCCTTCTCCCACTTCGGCCCCTTGCGCTCCCACTCGGTCAGCCAGGCCGACACGAGCCCGCTCCAGTCCGTGCCGAAGCCGATCGACAGCGCGTGCCGGTCGGGTGTGTACGGCTCGGTGCGGATCTTGCGGATCGGGTCGAGGACCAGGAAGGTCTCGTCGGAATCGACGTTGGCGTGCATGAGGTCGCCGACCCGCTCGTCCGCGGTGAGGAAGTAGTAGTAGCGCCGGTACGTCGTGTTGGCGATGCGCTGCTGCTTGGCGCTGTCGGCGTAGTGCTGCACACCGTGCCGGGTGCCGAGGCCGGCCCACTTGCCGAGGTGATAGACGTCGACCTCGCCGGTGTGCCGGGTCATCGCCTCGGCGAACCGGAAGATGTCCGCGCGGCCGGAGCGGAGGTAGGCGAACCACAGCCAGAGGTCCGGCGAGAGCTCGGAGTTGTCCCACGCGTAGCCGCCGATGTCGTACCGCCACTGGTGTCTGACGGTGTCATAGGTGTGCATGATGTCGCCGTAGTCCCAGAAGCCGTACCAACGGCGTTGCTCCACCTGGTCCTTGTAGTAGGTGAAGAGGAAGTCGAGGTGGTCCTCGATCTTCGCCTTGGCCGGGGTGGACCGGTCGGGCTCGGAGTACAGGCCGGGTCCGAAGACCTTCGCCTTGATGAGCTGCTTGGGCGGCGCAGCGAGCTGCGGCAACACCCGTACGGCTTCGACCTGTTGGGCAAGGGCCGCCGCCGACGGAGTCGATTCATTGGCCCAGAAGAGCAGTTCGGACGTGCGGGCGATGCCGTACGGCGTGCCGAACTCCGGCTCGTAGTCCTCGTAGGTGATGTTGAGGCCTTCGAGCTGCTCGGCGAAGGTGTCCTGGCCCATGCCGTCGTGGTAGAAGCGCAGGTCCATGGGCTGCGCCTCGGGCGACCAGAGCCAGAGGGTGACCTCGGCCTCGTCGGTGTGGGCGTCGCGGATGTCGAGCTGGGCGGGGAACTTCTCCCAGAAGTCCCGCAGGCCGAAGGAGAGTCCGCCGCTGACGCCACCGACGTAACCGAACCCGGAGGCCCGCCTGCCGCCGCCCGCGCCGATCCAGCCGTGCCCCTTCTTCGTGCGCTTGCGCAGGGTGAAGCCGTCGGCGGAGAGCTGGGCGAGGGTGTAGTCGCCCCACTCGGGGATGTACTGCAACCTCGTCGTCACCCGCTGGTCCCAGGTGGCGGGGTCGGGCAGCTTCTCGCCCGCGTACTGGGCTGCCTGGACGGCGGCCCCCGGGTCGCGGCGCAGACCCGTGATGCCCTTGACGGCCTCGCGCAGCAGACCGGTGCCCTCGCCGCCGATGCGGATGTGCCGGTCGTACGACGGGTCGCGCATCGGCACGGTGAAGCGGACGCCGATGCCGCGGATGAAGTCGCCGCTCGCCTTGCCCGGCTCCTGGGTGCCGTCGAAGGTGAGGGTGTGCACCATGCGGAAGGAGTCGGCGCCGGCATAGAAGTAGAGGCGGAGGGAGAACGGCAGCCAACTCCGGTCGCCCTTGCGGTGCTTGCCGTCGATGCGGACGACCGCGCGGACCGGGCCGTCCTGCTCGACGGTCACGTCGGCGATGGCCCCGTCGAAGCGCTCGGTCTTCACCGTGCCCTGGTCCTCGTCCTCGATCTCGGGCTGGCGGATCAGGACGAGCTTGCCGTTCTTGGCGATCTCGGTGGAGCCGCGGGTGACCGACTTGATCAGCGTGGCACCGGACTTGCCGATCCTGGCGGTGATGACGCCGGTGGAGACGGTGATCGTGCCGCCGCTCCTGTCGACGGTGACCTTCTTGTCGGGTACGGCGGCCTCGCCCGCGGCCAGGGTGAGCTTGCCGTTGCCCGAACTCACCGCGTGGGCGGTCCACTTGAGGGAGCCGTCCGGCCAGTAGGCGATCGGCCAGGACTGCACGGGCACGGACTTGCCGTCCGCGTCCGTCAGCGCGAAGGTCTGGTCCTCCTGGTGGACGCCCTTGGGCCAGGGCACGCCGAGGGTGGAGCCGGGGGCGGCGCCGAGACCGCCGTCCTCCAGCCAGTCCAGTGTCACCGGACCGTCGTCGGCCTCGGCGGCTCTGGGCGCGGCCTGCGCGTCCTTCGCTCCTAGCGCCCAGCTGAACTGCGCGGCGGCGCCGGCGACGGCGGCTGCCTTGAGGAGGGACCTGCGAGGGATGGGAGACATGGCCATTCCTTTCCATGTGCGGCTGTGCGGCTGGTCAGGGGCATGACAGAGAGAGGTGCGGCGCCCGGGGCACCGACCTTGTGTGATGCAGGGGCACCGCCCGCCCGTCAGCGGTGCCGGTACCGCTCTTCCACGGCGAGGGCCGCCGCGGCGACGGCCCCCAGGACGGGGACCGCCAGCGGGGCGACGAACGTGGCGGACAAGGCGACCACGCCCAGCCCGCAGACGATCAGGAAGGACCCGGCAGGGTCGAGCACGGTCCGCCGCCCGGCATCGGCCAGCAGCGCCCGCCAGCTGTCACCGGGCGCCCAGACGGCGGCCGCCCGCAGCAGCGCCACGACGACTCCGATCAGCGCGAAGACGCCGACGGCCCCGACGAGCGGCCCACCGGGCAGCCCGGCCCGCGCGGCCAGGACGTCCACCCAGACCACGGCGGCGACCACCCATCCGGCGAGCCCGACGACCCAACCACCACGCAGGGCCGTACGGAAGTCCGCGACGAACTCCCCCAAGCCGCCGCCCTCGTGACCGGTACGACGCCGAAGGTGCCGGGCGCCGGCGGCGAAGGCCGCGGGGTAGGTGACGACTCCGAGCGAGGCCACCGCGATCCACACCCCGGTGAGCAGACACTCGGCGAACACGGCGAACCGCTCGCCCCCGAAGGACGGCCTGCGGACCTTCACCCGTGCTTGCGCCATGCTGACCGCCTCACTTCAGTCCGGACGTCGCCATGCCGTCGATGAGATACCGCTGGAAGGCCATGAAGAAGGCGATGACCGGCACGAGCGCCACCAGGGACATCGCGATCATGCTGCCGTAGTTGGAGATGCCCTCCTGGTCGCGGAACATCATCAGGCCGAGCGAGACGGTGTACTTGTCCGGGGTGTTGAGGTAGATCAACGGCCCCATGAAGTCGTTCCACGCGTTGATGAAGGTGAAGATGGCGCTGGTGATGAGGGCCGGGCGGGTCAGCGGCAGCACGATGGACCAGTAGGTCCGGAAGTGCCCGCAGCCGTCGAGCCTGGCGGCCTCGTCCAGCTCGCGCGGCAGTCCGCGCATGAACTGCACCATGAGGAAGACGAAGAACGCCTCGGTGGCCAGGAACTTGCCCGCCACGAGCGGCACCATGGTGTCGACGAGTTCCAGCTTGCGGAACATCACGTACTGCGGGATGAGCAGCACGTGGTACGGCAGCAGCAGCGTGCCGATCATCAGCGTGAACAGCAGGTTCCGCCCGGCGAACCCGATCTTGGCGAAGGCGTACGCGGTCAGCGAGCTGGAGATCACGACACCGGCGACGGCGAGCCCGGCGTACGTCAGCGAGTTCAGGAAGAACGTGCTGATGGAGATGCCGGAGATCCCGTCGGCGAGCCCCGAGAAGTTCGCCCAGACCGGCTTGGCGGGCAGCAGGTCGATGCTGGCGATGATGTCCTTGCTCGGTTTGAACGAGGCACCGAGCACCCAGATGACGGGGTACAGGACGACCGCGAGGACGGCGAGCGCGCCGACGTGCCAGGCGATCGACCCGGTGCGCCGCCGCCGGCTCGCGGAACCGGCGACGGGAGTGGTGGTGGCGCTGGTCACTTGGCGGCCTCCTCGTAGTGCACCCACTTCTTCTGCGACCAGAACAGGACCGCCGTGACGAGCGCCACCGCGACCACCAGCGTCCAGGCCATCGCGGAGGCGAAGCCCATCTGGGCCTCCTTGAAGCCCTTCTGGTAGAGGTAACAGGTGTAG
>NZ_KQ948430.1:181815-542041 GCF_001514065.1 Streptomyces antibioticus
ACGAGGGTGGCGTCGGCGGGCCCGCACTGAGTGTTGGAGACGACGTACGCGGACCCGAACACCTGGAACGCGTGGATCGACTCCAGCAGCACGTTGAAGAACAGCACGGGGGAAATCATCGGCAGCGTGATGTTCCAGAACCGGCGCAGCGGTCCGGCGCCGTCCATCTCGGCGGCCTCGTACAGCTCCTGCGGGACCTGCTTGAGGCCGGCCAGGAAGATGACCATCGGCGCGCCGAACTGCCAGATGCTCAGCGCGACCAGCGCGTAGAGGACGTAGTCCGGGTTGCCGATCCAGCCGCCGACATCGAGTCCGAAGATCTTCTGGGTACGGTCCACGATCGCGTCGTCCGAGAACAGCGCCCGCCACACGAAGCCGACGGAGACGCTGGCGCCGATGAGCGAGGGCATGTAGAAGGCGGCCCGGTACAGCCCCTGTCCGCGCCGCTTCTGCGCGAGCAGCAGCGCGACGCCGAGGGCCAGAAGCAGCTTGAGCGGGGTGGCCACGACGACGTACTTCAGTGTGACCTCGACCGACTTCTGCCAGCGCGGGTCCTGGAACATGGTCGTGAAGTTGTCGAGGCCGACCCACTCCGGCGGGGTGAAGAGGTTGTAGCGGGTGAACGCGTAGTAGAGCGACGCGATCATCGGCCCCGCCGTGAGCACCAGGAACCCGGCGATCCACGGCGACATGAAGAGATAGCCGGCGATGTTCTCGCGGCGCCGCCCGCGCCGCCCCGCGGCAGGAGCGGCGGGCCGCTTCTTCGCCGGGCGCGCGGGCGCTTCCTTGACGAGCGTCATGGTGGTACGTCCCCTCAGCCCGCGAACGCGGCCTTGGCCTCGCTGAACAGCGCCTTGGCGGCGTCGGCGGGCTTGGTCTTGCCCTGGGACACCTCGGCGGCGATGCGTAGGAACGCCGCTTCGACAACATCGGCGCCGGACGGATGCGGGGTGATCTTCCCCAGCACACCGGCCTTGGCGACCTCTTCCTCGTACGCCTTGACGCCCTTGTTCCGGTCGTCGGTGGGCACGAACGCGTCGTACTGCTCGGTCGTGGAGAGGATGCCGCGGTCGTAGCCCATGATCTTGCCGACCTCAGGGTCGTGGACCATGAAGGAGATGAACTGGGCGGCCTCCTTGGGGTGCTTGGTCCCGGAGAAGGCGCTGAGCATCAGCGAACCGAGGTACTGGCCGGTGTCCTTGCCGTCCGTGGTGGGGATCGGCGCGAGTCCGTAGTCCGACTCGCCCTCGCCCTCGTAGCGGATGGAGAAGTTGTCCCAGGTGAACTCGGACGCGGCGAGACCGGCCGACAGGCCCGACTTGGGCTGCACCTGCTCGATCTTCTTCGGGTCGGCGACGAGCCCGGACTTCACGCGCTTGTAGCCGTCCGCCCACCACGGCGTCAGGTCGTCCTCGGTGAAGCCGAGATCGGAGTCGGTGAAGAACGCCTTGCCGTTCTGACGGAGGTACAGGTCGTAGAGGTACATGATGCCGAAGTAGCCGGTGTCACCGGCGATCTTCAGCTTGTCCTGGATGGTCTGGAGGGCGTCGAAGTACTCGTCCCAGGTCCAGCCCATCTTCGCCTCGACGCCCGCCTTCTTGAAGGCCTTGAGGTCGATGACGAGCGCCATGGTGTTCGCGCCGACGGGGATGCCGAGCTGCTTGCCGTCGACCTGACCGTTCGCCAGCACGCCGTTGCGGAAGTTGTTCAGGTCCAGGTTCCCGGAGTCCGCCTGGGACTTGAGGTCCATCAGAACTCCGCGCTTGTCGTACTTGCGCAGGAATCCGACGGCATTCTGGAAAACGTCCGGCGGATTTCCACCGGAGGCCTGCGTCTGGAACTTCTCCCAGAACGCCGCGTAATCGGTGAATTCAGGCTTTATCTTGATCTTCGGGTGCTTCTTCTCGAAGACCGCGATCGCCTTCTTCATGGCAATGGTCCGCGGCTCGCCACCCCACCAGGCGTAACGGAGCGTCACATTCCCGTCACCGGAGCCGCCATCACCGCCCCCGCACGCCGTCGTCGTCGCCAGCCCCAGCGTGGCCGCCGCTCCACCGGCCGCCTTCAGGATCGTACGCCTCTCAACATTCCTGCTGGTTCCCACAGTCGGGCCCTCCCCGCAGCGTCGTTGCCGCCTGCATGAATCGTTTCAAGTAAGCGCTTGCTGGCACAAGGTACGAAGCCCCTCGGAGGGCGTCAATGATTCGGACAGGAATTTCTTGCGGCGCGACCCGGCGAGTTGGCGGCGCAGCGGAGCACTGTGCCGCGGCACAGAGTGGGAAGTCGCAGGTGAGCCAGTCGAGTTCGACCGGCCGGACGCGAACTGGCCTGTCGCCCCCTAAGGTTGCCCGGCCGGAATTCGTCGGCGGATCCGGAGCCGGAGACGACGACGGCCCGTCTGCTGCTCGCAGACGGGCCGTCGGTCCGGGTGGGCGATACTGGGTTCGAACCAGTGACCTCTTCGGTGTGAACGAAGCGCTCTCCCACTGAGCTAATCGCCCGGACGCAGGAAGAACATTACCCCATGTCAGGGGGTGCCTGAGCACCCCTGGCGCGGCCGGCGGTCACTGGTCCTTGATGTTCCAGGGCATCTCGAAGCCGAACTTGTAGACGTAGACCGCGACGATCGCGGCCACGATCACCAGGCCGATCGACGTCAGGATGATGTTGCGCCGGCGAACCTTGGGGTCGAGCGCCCGCTGTGCCGCCTCGGTCACCTTGCGTTTCGTCCAGCGCAGCACCAGCTGGGCCCAGACGAACTCGGTCGCCCAGATCGCCATGCCGCCGAAGATCACGACCCAGCCGGGTCCCGGCAGCGGAAGCATGATGATGCCCAGGACCACGACCGCGAGGCCGATGATGAAGATCCCGACCTGCCAGCTCAGGTGCAGCACGCGGCGGGCCTTGATGAATTCCGGCGCTTTCGAGCCGAGCCCCTGCTCGTCCTGCGCCCCGCCGGTCTGCGTCTCGTCCGATGCCACGGCCACCTCGGCCCGCTCGTCACTCCCCGTGTTCATACAGCCAAACCCTACCGGAGAGAAACCAGTCACCGGAATGGTCGTACCTCGCGAACAGGACCTCGGCCGGAAGAGTTACGTAAAGGCACGCAAAACACTCAGAGGGGTTTACAACGGCACCGTAGGTGGCATGTCGATTTCGCCGACGTGCGAATCCCCGAGCGCACACTGAGCGAAAGGCCCTGGCGCTTATGAACACCACGGTCAGCTGCGAGCTGCACCTGCGCCTCGTTGTGTCGAGCGAGTCCTCCCTGCCTGTCCCCGCAGGCCTGCGGTACGACACGGCCGACCCCTACGCCGTGCACGCCACCTTCCACACCGGAGCCGAGGAGACCGTCGAGTGGGTGTTCGCCCGCGACCTCCTCGCGGAGGGCCTCCACCGGCCCACCGGCACCGGCGACGTCCGAGTCTGGCCGTCGCGCAGTCACGGTCAGGGCGTCGTGTGCATCGCCCTGAGCTCTCCGGAGGGCGAAGCCCTGCTCGAGGCCCCGGCACGGGCCCTGGAGTCGTTCCTGAAGCGCACGGACGCTGCGGTGCCCCCCGGCACCGAGCACCGGCACTTCGACCTTGATCAGGAGCTCTCGCACATCCTGGCGGAAAGCTAGGGCGAGGCCTCACCAAGCCGCCCGGCGCCGTCGACTCGGGGTGACGGCTCGGGCCAAGACAACCGCATAGGTACGCACACCGGCGCTGTCACCGCGGATCCTCGCGGGACGGCGCCGGTGCGCTTGTGCTGTCCGTCCGCCGCACGTCGGCACGGGATCCGGGCGGCCGCGACCGGTACAGCCGCTCGGGAAGCCACTACCATCGGCCAGCATCGGCGGGCACCCGCCCGACCCCCCAGGCCAGGGAGCGAAATGTGCTGATCACCCATGACACCCGGTGTGCCCTCGATGCCGTGGTGGATCTGGTGAACACCGCACCGGAGGACGCCACGACCCCGGACGCGCTGCCGGATCTCGTCGCTCTCGAGGATTTCGTACAAAAGCACGAGATCAGTGATGTCGGGGTGCTCTCCGAGTTCGACCTCTCCGCGGTGCGCAAGATCCGCGGACGGTTCGCCGCGATCTTCTCGGCCCCGGACGCCCGGACCGCCGCCGGAATGATCAACGAGCTGGTGGCCGCCGCGGGCACCACTCCCCGGCTCACGGATCACGACGGCTACGACTGGCACGTGCACTACTTCGCCCCGGGCGCCTCCGTCGCCGATCACCTGGCGGCCGACTGCGGGATGGCGCTGGCCTTCTTCGTGGTCGCCGGGGAGCAGGAGCGGCTGCGGCGCTGCGAGGCGCCCGACTGCCGGCGCGCCTTCGTCGACCTGTCCCGCAACCGCTCGCGCCGCTACTGCGACAGCCGCACCTGCGGGAACCGGCTGCACGTGGCCGCCTACCGGGCGCGTCGGAAGGAAGCGGCGGGCTGAGCGTCAGCGCTCAGCGGGAGTGTCGACGCGGTACCCGGCGGGTGACGCCGGGTACCGCGGGAATGGCTCACAGCAACAGCAGATCGTGCAGCGCAGCCATGAGCAGCAGACACCCGATCACCGCAAGGAAGATCATCAGCGGTGGCTGGGAAAGGGCGAAAAGGCACCCGCGCGGCTCGTCCTGAGGCGGCGCGGCGTCGCTCTGTGTCGTGTCCAGCATCTCGCGGGCGATGATGGCGCAGACAGCACCCCTCGTGTTACCAACACGCCCGGAAACGCAGGGTAGTTCGCCGGATCCCGTGATCTCCGGTCCAGAACGTTCACGTTCGCGTTCGGATCGGCGCCGACTGTGTCGTTTCAGTCAGTCCGCGTCCGTCATATGCCGTGCTTCTTCAGGATGGCCTCGATGTCGCTGAAGTCGTCCGCGGCCCCGGAGCGCGGGGCGGCGGCCGGGCGGGACGCGGGGCGGGCGCTCGGGCCGAGGGAGGGGGCCGAGGCCGCCGGGGCCACCGCCTCACGCTGGGCCGACCGGGCCGCCCTGCGCTCCTTGCGGGTGCCGCCGCGGCGGCGCTCCACCGCGCGCGTGGCGGAGAAGAGCAGCCAGGCGGCGCCGAGCACACCGAAGCCGGCCCACGCCGTGACGCTGAACGCCGTGTCGGCCGCCCACTCGACGACGCCGGTCATCACCAGGCCGATCGGCACGAGGGAGTACGCGGCGATCCGGGCGGCCGCGAGGAAGCGCTTGCGGTACGCCGTGACCGCCGCGATGCCCAGGCCGGCCGCGGAGGCGGCGGAACAGACGGTCTCGGCAATCATCCGGTCCTCCAGGCAGGGGTCGGTCGGGCAGTTCGTCCCTTCCATCCTGCACCGCCCGAACCCCATGGGGCCATGCTCCGGCAGGACATCAGGGACATCTCCGGGTCACATCGTCCGCAGGTGCCGGTCGAAGGGGGCACCGGGGTCGATTCGGTCGTTCGCAGGCCGGCTGGGAGACTGAGGGCATGAGTGACTCCTCTCCCGCGCGTCCCGTCGTTCCCGTGCTCGATGTCTGGTGCGAGCTCCAGTGCGCCGACTGCCGTGACGCCCTGGACGACATCCGGGCGCTGCGGGCCCGCTACGGCGACCGGCTGGAGTTGCGTCTGAGGCACTTCCCGCTGGAGAAGCACAAGCACGCCTTCGCCGCCGCGCAGGCCGCCGAGGAGGCCGCGGAGCAGGGCAAGGCGTGGGAGTACGTCGAGGCCGTGCTGGGACGGGTCGAGGAGCTGGACCGCAAGGGAGAGCCCTTCCTCGTCGAGGTCGCCGGTGAACTGGGTCTCGACGCCGAGGAGTTCGACACCGCGCTGATCGACGGCCGGCACATCCTGATCGTGGACGCCGACCAGGCCGAGGGCAAGGCGATCGGCGTCACCGGCACCCCGACGTACGTCGTCGACGGTGAGCGTCTCGACGGCGGCAAGAGCCAGGAGGGCCTGCGCGACCGCATCGAGGAGATCGTGGACCGGCTGCTGGCCGAGAACGCCTGAACCTGCGGCTCCGAAGGCCCCTCGACGGCTACAGCAACGGCTACAGCAACGGCTTGTAGAAGGCGTAGCGCGTCGTCTCGTACCCCAGTGACTCGTACAGGCGCTCGGCCGGGGTGTTGCCCGCGAACACGTTGAGGCCCAGGGTGCTGCTGCCCAGGGCGTGCGCCTGGGTCTCCGCCAGCAGCATCAGGGCGCGGCCGTGGCCATGGCCTCGCTGGGCCGGGTCCACCTCGACGTCGTAGACGAAGGGCTTGCCGTCCCGCAGGGCGAGCCACAGGACGCCCACGCGCGTGCCCTCGTGTTCGAGGATGGTCAGCCATGTGTCCCCGGTGGCGAAGCCCTGGGGCAGGAGGATCTCGTGGTCGCGCCGGGACTTGGCGCGGGCCTCGGCCTCGGGCACGCCCCGGGCGATCCAGGTGCGCGCGTAGTCCTCGGTCTCGTGCACCAGCCAGGCGTCGAAGTCGGCCTCGGTCATGGGCCGCGCCCGGTAGCCGGCCGGCAGCGTGGCCGGGGTGTCGGCGAGCTGCTTCCGCATGCCGCGGTTGCGCAGGACGTAGCCGAGCGCCCGGACGAGCCGCAGCGCCGCCTCCTCGGTCGCGGCGACACCGATCTGGATCTCCCGGCAGCCCCAGCCGCGTGCGACCTCCTCGGCGGCCAGCGCGGCCACCGTCCCCCGGCCCCGGCGCCGGTCGGGTTCCTCGATGCGCAGATCGTGGATGCACGCCACCGACGCTCCGAAGGCGGGCGACGTGCCGAGGCGGACGGTGCCGACGGGACGGCTGTTCACGCACACCTGGTAGCGGCGGGAACGTGTGCCGTCGGCATGCTGCTGGAGCGGCTCGGTCGGCCGCAGGGTGGTGGTCATCAGGGGTGTTCTACCCGCTGCCGTGCTCCGGGGCAGCTCAATATTCGACCGGGCCCGAGGGGGCTGTCACGGATCGAGGTCGTTGCCCGCCCGCTCGTCGAAGATCCGCATGGCCTTCGCGGTCACCGGTCCCGGTGCACCGGGCAGTTCGCGGTCGTCGACGCGGTGCACGGCCTGTACGTCGCGCAGGGTGGAGGTGAGGAAGACCTCCTCGGCCCGCTCCAGGACGTCCAACGGCAGGTCGGTCTCCTTGGCGCCGGTCCATTCGGCCGTCAACGCGCGCGTGATGCCCGCGAGGCAGCCGGAGGCGAGCGGCGGGGTGTGGAGCTCGCCGTCCAGGACGACGAAGACGTTCGACCCGGTGCCCTCGCAGAGCTGTCCCACGGTGTTGGCGAACAGCGCCTCCGAGGCGCCCCGGCCGTGCGCGCGGGAGAGCGCGACGACGTTCTCGGCGTACGAGGTGGTCTTCAGGCCCGTCAGGGCGCCGCGCTCGTTGCGGGTCCAGGGGACGGTGATCACTGCCGTGGAGTCGGGGCGGCGCTTGGTCTCGCCGAGGGCGACGACCAGGGTCGGGCCGTGTTCACCGCGGTCGGAGCCGAGGGGGCCGTGGCCGCCGGTGTAGGTGATGCGCAGCCGGCCGAGCGGCATGGGGTTGGCGTCGAGGACGGCGGCGCAGGCGCGGCGCACCTCGTCGAGGTCCGGCTCGGGCAGACCCAGACCGCGCGCCGAGAGGGTCAGCCGGTCCAGGTGACGGGTCAGGGCGAACGGGCGGCCGTCCACCGCCTTCACGGTCTCGAAGATGCCGTCGCCCACGGTCAGCCCGTGGTCGAAGACGGAGACGCGGGCGGCCTCGCTGTCCTGAAGCCCGCCGTCGAGCCAGATCTTCACGTCGGTAGTCCCTCTCCACTCACCTCGTACGTTCCCGACGCTACCGCGAGCAGCCGGGCGGCCTTCAGCTCGGTCTCCCGCCACTCCCCCTCGGGGTCGGAACCCCAGGTGATCCCGGCGCCGGTGCCGAAGCGCAGCACGCCCCGGGCGCGGTCGATCCAGAAGGTGCGGATGCCGACAGCCAGCTCCCCGGTACCCCGGTCGGCGTCGACCCAGCCGATGCCGCCGCAGTACGGGCCGCGCGGCGCCGTCTCCAGGGCGTCGATGATCCGCAGGGCGCTGGACTTGGGCGCGCCGGTGACCGAGCCCGGCGGGAAGGCGGCATCCAGCAGTTCCGGCCAGCCGGCGCCCTCGCGCAGCTCACCGCGGACGGTCGAGACGAGGTGCACGAGACCGGGGTGCTTCTCCACGGCGCACAGGTCGGGGACGCTGACGCTGCCGGTGGCGCAGACCTGCCCGATGTCGTTGCGGACCAGGTCCACGATCATGACGTTCTCGGCGTAGTCCTTCTCCAGGAGGTCCGCCTCGGTGCGTCCGGTGCCCTTGATCGGCCCGGACTCGACGACCCGGCCCTCGCGGCGCAGGAAGAGCTCGGGTGAGGCAGTGGCGATCTCCACACCGTGCTCCGGCAGCCGAATCGTTCCTGCGTACGGTGCCGGGTTGCCGCGGGCCAGCAGGGCGGTCAGCGCGTCCACGTCGGCGTCGGGCGCCACAGGCGCGCTCAGGACGCGGCAGAGGTTCGCCTGATAGACCTCACCGGCCGCGATGTGCTCCCGTATCCGCCGCACTCCCGCCGTGTACCCGGCACGGTCGAGGGACGACGTCCAGTCCCCGACCGCCGGGCCGTGCCACGCCCCCGGCACCGGGGCGGGCACTGGCTCCTGTCGTACGTCCCGGAAGCGGGCGCAGGTCAGACGGCCCTCGAAGTCGGCACAGACGGCCCAGAAGCCACTGGAGTCCAGGGCGGCCGGGTCGCTGGTGACGTCGAGGAGACCGGTGGCGACACGGTCACCGAAGCGGGCGAGAGGAGCGAGGTCGAGCACGCGTCGAGTCTATGGCGGGTGTCCCGCGGGTGACCTGGTCATGTCCCTTCGGAGCCCCTGAGCAGGTGCGCGGGCGGACGCAGCGCAGCACGCTGCACAAACGCGTTTTTGTACTGGCCCAGGAATCCGCTAGAGTTCAACACGTCGCCGGGCCGCGCAAGCGGAACGGAAAGACAGGCGAACGTAGCTCAGTTGGTAGAGCGCAACCTTGCCAAGGTTGAGGTCGCGAGTTCGAACCTCGTCGTTCGCTCGGAAGAGCAAGGGGGATCATCCCGAACCCCCGACACTCCTGGTGGAGTGGCCGAGAGGCGAGGCAACGGCCTGCAAAGCCGTCTACACGGGTTCAAATCCCGTCTCCACCTCCAAGGACGATTAGCTCAGCGGGAGAGCGCTTCCCTGACACGGAAGAGGTCACTGGTTCAATCCCAGTATCGTCCACTGGATCTTCGGGTTCATCGAAGGTCTGACCCGCGCGATTAGCTCAGCGGGAGAGCGCTTCCCTGACACGGAAGAGGTCACTGGTTCAATCCCAGTATCGCGCACGCAAGATCCACAGTCTCGACTGTGATCCCGAGGACGATTAGCTCAGCGGGAGAGCGCTTCCCTGACACGGAAGAGGTCACTGGTTCAATCCCAGTATCGTCCACACACCGAAGCCCCCGGCCTTGTGCCGGGGGCTTCTTCGTGTGTGCCGGCCGTCAGGCCGCTCAGCTGGAGAACAGCATGTGGCCGAAGCTCTTGTGCCGCTGGTGGTGGCCGTAGTGGCCGCCGTGGTGACCGCCGTGCTGCGGGGCTCCCCAGGCGGGGGCCGCGGGGGCCGGGTACGCCTGCGGGGCGGCCGGGGGCGGCGGGGCGGGCTGGGTCCACTGGGACTCCAGGCGGGTCAGCGCCTCCAGCTCGCCGTAGTCCAGGAAGATCCCGCGGCAGCCACTGCACTGCTCGATCTGAACGCCGTTGCGGTTGTACGTGTGCATGGGCGCGTGACACTTGGGGCACTGCATCGTCGGCTCAACTCCTCGCCGGTCGGTCCTGCTTCGTGTTCCGCCAGGACAGACACTGTCCGGCTGCGGTCGGTTGCACCCTACTTCGCGAATGTCCCGGTCAACTCCGGTGGGACGGAACCCATTCGGGCACAGGCGTCGATAAGGGACTGCTCTGCCTCGTCCAGCGGGCGGTCCGCCGCGAGGGCCTTGGTGAGGAAGCGTGCGGCGGTCTGCACGGTCAGCGCGCGGGCCGGGACGTCCAGGGCGGGCCAGGGGTCGCCGTCGGGCGGTACGGCGGGGCCGCCCGCGGCGCGGTAGGCGTCGAGGAAGCGGGTCCACTCGTCGGGCGGGAGCAGTCCGCAGGCGTACCAGGCGGCCGGGCGGGCGAGGTCCCAGGCGGGGACGCCGGTTCCGAGGTCGTCGACGTCGATGAGGAGCCACGGGCCGTCGGGGGCGGGGTGGCGGACGAGCTGGCCGAGGTGGAGGTCGCCGTGGCAGAGGGTGCGGGTGTCCGGCATCGGGGCCTCGGCGCGGGCCCAGGCCGGGAGGGTGGCCCAGGCTGCGAGGACGGGGTGGGCGGCGGGGTGCGGTGGTGCCGCGCGGAGGCGGTCGACCGCGTGGGCCGCCTTGGCCGGCCCGCGCATCGCCGGGAGGCCGGGAGCGGCCGGGGTGCGGTGGAGACGGGCGAGGAGGGTCGCCGCCTCCTCCCAGGGGGCCGCGTCCGGGTCCTGCGGGTCCACGGGGCTGCCGTACGGCCAGAACGTGACGAGGCGGTCGTGCAGGGCGGCCGGGGTGGGGGCGAGCGGCGGGAGGAGGATGCCCGGGAGACGGGTGGCCGTGGCGAGGCGGGGGGTCAGCTCCGCGACGGGGGTGCTCGGGGCGTGGGCCTTCGCGACCGTGTCGGCATGGCGGACGACGGTGGCGTCGGGGCGGTCGGCGAGGGTGCTGGTGCCGCAGACGCAGGACGGGGTGCGGGCATGGGCCGTGACCTCGGCCCGGGTGGTGAGCTCGGCGAGCAGGGCGGTGGCGGTCACGGGGCTCCCTCGGGCGGTGCACGGTCAGGCTGCGAGGGTACGGGGGTCCCGCATCTGCCGGGACCCGGCGGGGACCGCTGTTCGCGACGACCGTGTCGCGGAAAAAAGCAATGCCGGCGCAGCTCCCCAGCTGCGCCGGCATTTGTGCCGTCCGCCGCACCCCCGTCCCCACGGGGTTTCATGGGTGGATGTCCCCGCCCGAACCGCTCTTCCGGGCCTGGGGTCGCCGCTCAGCGCCCCAGCATCACTCCCACGGACGACGCCTGTGTGGCCACCGTCTCCCAGCCTCCGAAGAGGAGGAAGAGCAGGACCGCAGGAGGAAGGGCCATCAGCGTCGCCACCAAGGGGTGGCGACGGCCCGTGCGGCGGGGGCGGAACGTGGTGCGTCCCTGTGTGCGGACGATCGTCCGCGGTGCCGTGTGGGCCATGGTCCCTCTCCTGACCGTTTCCGTTGTCTTTGGCAGCGGCGGGTGTCTGACCTCGGGGGACGAGTGCTGCACCCGCCGCTTGACCTCAAATCTAGGCGGGCGGCGGGCGCCGCACGTCATGCCCTCGTACCGATTGCCGGGCCTCCCGGAGGATGACCCATGACCTGCGGAGTACTCCCCTGGGTGGAGACCAGGACCTAGGTCTCCGGGTCTTCCCGGAGGGGGCGCCCGCTGTGCCCTGGTTTCTCCGAGCTGTCCTCGCGCGGCACCGGCTGCTCGACCAGCGCCAGGACACGGGTCGCCATGAAACGGGCCGTACGGACCACCGACCCGTTCCGGGTGACTTCGCTCACTTCCACGACTCCTCGGCGGACCGCCGTCTCCACTCGGCGGCCCGCCCTGCTCGCCACCACCTCGTACGTGCGTGTCGTGTCCCCTGCGTCCACGACTATCTCCACACGATCACCCTTCACAGGTTCAATCCCCCTTCTGTGACGGATGGTTGGGAGAGCGCGCGCGTCAAAGCCCCGCGGTTCGCGCGCTCCCTGACCACTCCTCAATTCTCCCACCGGGCACTGACAATCCGTCGGGACGAGAGGGCGCGGCCTCTGCGCGCGGGCGGCCGCATGTACGTAAGCTGTGGCACGTCACACGGACCGGGCAGCGGGGATGAACATGGCGATGATGCGCCTGAGGCGCGAGGACCCGCGCGTCGTCGGCTCGTTCAGGCTTCACAGACGGCTCGGCGCGGGCGGTATGGGCGTCGTCTACCTGGGCTCCGACAAGAAGGGGCAGCGGGTCGCGCTGAAGGTGATCCGGCCCGATCTGGCGGAGGACCAGGAGTTCCGTTCGCGGTTCGCGCGTGAGGTCTCGGCGGCCCGGCGGATCAGGGGCGGTTGTACGGCACGGCTCGTGGCGGCCGATCTGGAGGCCGAGCGGCCGTGGTTCGCCACCCAGTACGTGCCCGGGCCCTCCCTGCACGACAAGGTCGCCGACGAGGGTTCCCTGGTCGCGGCCGAGGTCGCCGCGATCGGTGCGGCGCTGTCGGAGGGGCTGGTCGCGGTGCACGAGGCCGGTGTGGTGCACCGGGATCTGAAGCCGTCCAACATCCTGCTCTCCCCCAAGGGTCCGCGGATCATCGACTTCGGCATCGCCTGGGCGACGGGGGCCTCGACGCTCACGCATGTCGGCACCGCCGTCGGCTCGCCCGGCTTCCTCGCGCCGGAGCAGGTGCGCGGCGCGGCCGTCACTCCGGCCACCGACGTGTTCTCGCTCGGTGCGACGCTCGCGTACGCCTCGATGGGCGACTCGCCCTTCGGGCACGGCAGTTCCGAGGTGATGCTGTACCGGGTGGTGCACGAGGAGGCGCAGCTGCACGGCGTGCCGGACGCTCTTGCTCCGCTCGTGCGTGCCTGTCTCGCCAAGGACCCCGAGGAGCGGCCCAGCACGCTCCAACTGTCGTTGCGGCTCAAGGAGATCGCCGCGCGGGAGGCGCAGGGGCTCGCCGACGTACGGCCGCCCGCGCCGCGCGGCGCCGACGTCGACCGGCCCGCCGGGCGGGTCACCGAGAGCTATCCCGACCCGCAGCGGTTGCAGCAGCGGCGGCCTCCGGGGACGCAGCCGGGGCCCACGCAGCGCACTCCGGCGCCGCGCGGCGGTACGCCGTCGTCCTCGCGCGGACCGGCTCCCTCGCGGAACGGGACACCGTCGCGGGGTGGTGGCCCCACGTCCCGATCCGGTGCCCGGCCGACCCCGGCCTCGCGGAACACGACGCGGTCCGGCGGCGGGAGCCGTCCCGCGCCGCGCAGTGGTACGGGGCGTCCGGCGCCCAGGACCACGGGGACGGGCCGGCGGCCCGCCAATCCGCGGCTGCTGCGGCAGCGGCTGTTCGTCTTCGTGGTCGTCACCCTGCTGGTGGCGCTCGGCATCGCCGCGGCGCAGGGGTGCCAGGGTCCGGCGCGGGGCATCGGCGACGAGCGTGACGGCGTACGGCAGCAGCAGGTGCATAACCCGCCGCACTATCCGCCGCTGGACAAGGGGAAGTTGATGTCCGAGCGGTTCGAGTCGACGTTGGAGACGTCCGACTAGGGCTTAGAGTTCGGGACGACCCGTGGCCACCGCGTAGAAGGCGACCGCTGCCGCTGCGCCGACGTTGAGGGAGTCGACGCCGTGGGCCATCGGGATGCGGACCCATTCGTCGGCGGCGACCAGGGCCTGGGTGGAGAGGCCGTCGCCCTCCGCGCCGAGCATCAGGGCGACGCGGTCCATCTTGTGGGGGGCCGCCTCGTCGAGGGTCTTGGCCTTCTCGTCCGGGGTGAGGGCGAGGAGCGTGAAGCCGGCCTCGCGGACCGACTCCAGGCTCTTGGGCCAGGTGTCGAGACGGGCGTAGGGGACCGAGAAGACCGCACCCATCGAGACCTTCACGCTGCGGCGGTACAGGGGGTCCGCGCAGTCCGGGGAGAGCAGGACCGCGTCCATGCCCAGGGCCGCCGCCGAGCGGAAGATCGCGCCGATGTTGGTGTGGTCGTTGACCGACTCCATGACCACCACCCGGCGGGCGGTCTGGAGGAGGTCGGTCGCCGTCGGCAGCGGCTTGCGCTGCATGGAGGCGAGCGCACCGCGGTGCACGTGGTAGCCGGTGACCTGCTCGGCGAGCTCCGGGCTGACGGCGTAGACCGGGGCCGGGAGTTCGTCGATGACGTCGCGCATGACGTCGACCCACTTGGCGGACAGCAGCATCGAGCGCATCTCGTAGCCGGCGTCCTTGGCCCGTCTGATGACCTTCTCGCCCTCGGCGATGAACAGGCCTTCGGCCGGTTCGCGCTTGCGGCGCAGCTCCACGTCGGTCAGGCCTGTGTAGTCGCGCAGGCGCGGGTCGTCGGGGTCCTCGACGGTGATGAGATCGGCCACAGGGTGATACTGCCTTGCTCTGGGTGCGGTGCCAACGGCTGGGAACGAGTTGTGTTACCCGGGGTTACTCAGATGCCACCGGGCCTACGGCGACGACCTCGCCGATGACGATCACCGCCGGGGGCTTCACATCCTCGCGTACGACCGTCTCGCCGACCGTCGCGAGGGTGGCGTCCACGCGGCGCTGGGCGGCGGTGGTGCCCTCCTGAACCAGGGCGACCGGGGTGTCCGCGGACTTGCCGTGGGCGACCAGCGTCTCGGCGATCTTTCCGATCTTGTCGACGCCCATGAGGATGACGAGCGTGCCGGTGAGCTTGGCCAGGGACGGCCAGTCGACCAGGGAGCGCTCGTCGTCAGGGGCGACATGGCCGCTGACCACCGTGAACTCGTGTGCGACACCGCGGTGGGTGACCGGGATGCCTGCCGCGCCCGGGACCGAGATCGAGCTGGAGATGCCGGGGACGACGGTGCAGGGGATGCCGGCCTCGGCGAGGGCGTGCAGCTCCTCCATGCCACGGCCGAAGACGTAGGGGTCGCCGCCCTTCAGCCGTACGACCGACTTGCCCTGCTTGGCGTGCTCGATCAGCGCGTTGTTGATGGCCTCCTGGGCCATGAAACGGCCGTACGGGATCTTCGCCGCGTCGATCACCTCGACGTGCGGCGGGAGCTCGGCGAGGAGGTCGCGGGGGCCGAGGCGGTCGGCGATGACGACGTCGGCCTCGGCGAGCAGGCGGCGGCCGCGGACCGTGATGAGGTCCGGGTCGCCGGGGCCGCCGCCGACGAGGGCGACGCCCGCGGTGCGGGTGCGGTGGTGGGGGGCGACGAGGGTGCCGTCGCGGAGCCCCTCGACGACCGCGTCGCGGATGGCGGCGGTGTGGCGGGGGTCGCGGCCCCGCGCGTCGGTGGTGAGGACCGCGACCGTGACGCCTTCGCTGTGACCGGTGGCGGGGGTCCAGGCGGTGGCCTGGTCGGCGTCGTCGGAGCGGACGCACCAGACGCGGTGCGCCTCGCCTTCGGCGGAGGCCGCGGCGTTCGCCTCCGTGTCGCTGGTGGCGATGAGGGCGTACCAGGCGTCGGCGAGGTCGCCGGTCGCGTAGGGGCGCTTCTCCCAGGTGATCTCGCCCGCGTCCGCCATGGCTTCGACGGAGGGGGTCGCCTCGGGGGACACGAGGAGGATGTCGGCGCCCGCCGCGATCAGGGCCGGGAGGCGGCGCTGGGCGACCTGACCGCCGCCGAGGACGACGACCTTGCGGCCGGTGAGGCGGAGGCCTACGGGGTAGGCGGGGTTTTCGGCCATGAGGGTGCGGCTCCTCTGGGGGCTTGGCGGGGGCCCTGACGTGCAGATTTTAGGGGGCGGGCGGTCTTGGCGGCTGAGGTGTCCGATGGCTGGGCTGCGATGCCGGGTGCGGACGCACGGGCATGAGGGCTCGAGGGAATCCCCCCGAGCCCTCGTGCTTCCGTCCTACTTCTCGGTTACCCCTGCCGAGTCGAACGTCGCCACCTCGTGCATCGCTCTCGCCGTGCTCTGGACGAGCGGGAGGGCCAGCAGTGCGCCCGTGCCTTCGCCGAGGCGCAGGTCGAGGTCGACCAGAGGACGCAGGCCGAGCTTGTTCAGGGCGGCCACATGGCCGGGCTCGGCGCTGCGGTGCCCCGCGATGCAGGCCGCGAGGACCTCGGGGGCGATCGCGCGGGCGACCAGCGCGGCGGCGCCGGCGCTGACGCCGTCCAGGATCACCGGGGTGCGCAGCGAGGCGCCGCCCAGGAGGAGGCCGACCATCGCCGCGTGCTCGAAGCCGCCGATCGCCGCGAGGACGCCGATGGGGTCGGCAGGGTCCGGCTGGTGGACCTCGATGGCCCGGCGGACGACCTCGGTCTTGCGGGCGAGGGTCTCGTCGTTGATGCCCGTGCCGCGGCCCGTGACCTCGGCCGGGTCGGTGTCCGTGAAGACCGAGATCAGGGCCGCGGACGCCGTCGTGTTCGCGATGCCCATCTCGCCCGTCAGCAGCGCCTTGTTGCCGGCCGCCACCAGATCGCGGGCCGTCTCGATGCCGACCTCGATGGCCTGCTTGGCCTCCTCGCGGGTCATCGCGGGGCCGGCGGTCATGTCGGACGTGCCCGCCCGGACCTTGCGGGGCAGCAGACCGGGGGTGGCGGGGAGGTCGGCGGCGACGCCGACGTCCACCACGCAGACCTCGGCGCCCACCTGGCTCGCGAACGCGTTGCAGACCGCGCCGCCACCGAGGAAGTTGGCCACCATCTGGGCCGTCACCTCCTGCGGCCAGGGGGTGACACCCTGGGCGTGCACGCCGTGGTCGCCGGCGAAGATCGCGACGGCCGCGGGCTCCGGGATCGGCGGCGGGCACTGCCGGGACAGGCCGGACAGCTGGGCGGAGATGATCTCCAGCATGCCGAGCGCGCCGGCCGGCTTGGTCATCCGCTTCTGCCGCTCCCAGGCCTCGCCGAGCGCCTTCGCGTCCAGCGGGCGGATCTGCGAGACGGTCTCGGCGAGCAGGTCGTGCGGCTCCTCGCCGGGCAGGGCGCGGCGGCCGTACGTCTCCTCGTGCACGACCCACGACAGCGGGCGGCGCTTGGACCAGCCGGCCTGCATCAGCTCGGGCTCGTCCGGGAACTCGTCGACGTATCCCACGCACAGGTAGGCGATGACTTCGAGGTGCTCGGGCAGGCCGAGCGCCCGCACCATCTCGCGCTCGTCGAAGAAGCTGACCCAGCCGACGCCGAGGCCTTCGGCGCGGGCGGCGAGCCAGAGGTTCTCGACGGCGAGCGCGGCGGAGTACGGCGCCATCTGGGGCTGGGTGTGCCGGCCGAGGGTGTGGCGGCCGCCGCGGGTCGGGTCGGCGGTGACGACGATGTTCACCGGGGTGTCGAGGATCGCCTCGATCTTCAGTTCCTTGAACTGCTTCGCCCGGCCCTTGGGGAGGGACTTGGCGTACGCGTCGCGCTGGCGCATCGCCAGTTCGTGCATGCTGCGCCGGGTGTCCGCGGAGCGGATGACGACGAAGTCCCACGGCTGCGAGTGGCCGACGGACGGGGCCGTGTGGGCCGCCTCCAGGACGCGGAGCAGCACCTCGTGCGGGATGGGGTCGCTGCGGAAGCCGTTGCGGATGTCGCGGCGCTCGCGCATGACCTTGAGGACGGCCTCGCGCTCGGCATCGTCGTAGGCGGGCGCGGCCGGGCCGGTGGACTGACGTACTTCTTCCACGGTGGCCGTGCTTTCTTCCTGATCGGCGGCCCGGGTGTCCAGGTCGTCGGCGTTCTGTGCGAGTACTGCGTCTTCGAGCTCGGGGTCGCCGTCTCCGTCCCGGGGGGCGGGCACGGCGGGTTGGCCCGGGGCCGCGGGTGCCTCGGTCGCGTCGGTCTCGGGTGCCTGCCCGGCCTCTGCGGTGTCCGTCGCCTCCGCGGGGAGGACGAGCGGCTGCGGCGGGGTGGGGGCCAGGTGCGGTGTGGTCGGCACCGAACCCTCCACCGGGACGAACTGCCCCATGGGCTGCTCGGGGTGGGGGCCCCACGGGGCGCCGGGCGCGAGGTCCGGGGCGGCCGGGGTCTGTGCGGGCGTGGCCTGGTCCATGAACAGGACCTGGGGGCCTGCGGGTTGGCCGACGAGTGCCTGCGGGGGTGTGGGGAGGGGTGGCTGCGGGGCGGCTGCCTGCACGGAGGCCTCGGAGGCCGGTGCGGGGGCGGCCTGGAGGTCGGCAGGGTGGGCCGCGTCCGTCAGGGGCGCGGGAGCCGGTGCGTCCAGGGGGGCTGCTGCCGGGGCCTCGGGCTGGGGCCCGTCCGGGGTGTGGGACGGGGCGACCGCGTTGTGAGATGCGGTGGCCTCGTCCGGCTGAGCGGCAGGGGCGGCCGGCTGCTCGGACTGCGCCTGTGCGATGTCCGCGGGGCCGGGCAACGGCTCGGTGCCGGGGGTGAGTTCCGCCGGTGGTTCTACGACGGTGGCCGCGGCGGCCGCAACGGGGTCGGCGGGCGTGGCCGGGGTGCCCTCCGGCTGCGCGAGCTCATCGGCGACGGCTGCGGAGGGAGCCGTGGCCTCGGCCTTGGGGGCTGTGGCGAGCAGGGGCTCCGACGCGGACTGGTCCACGTCTGCCTCCGGGGGGGCCGGTACGGCTTCGGGCGCGGGAGGCGCGGGCACGGTGGCCTCGGGACCGGCGACGTCGGGCGCGGCTTCGTCGGGCAGGGCGGCGACAGGGTCGGAGGCCTCGGCGGCAACCTCGGCGACCGGCACCTGCTCGGTCTCGGGCGCCGGCGCCTCCTCAGGCTGCGGCGCAAGGGCCTCTCCGGCCTCGGCAGCCTCCGATGCGACGACCGGAGGCTCGATGCCCTGAGCGGCGTCGACCGGGTGTGCGGCCTCAGCCTCGGGGGCCACCTCGGCGACCTGGGACTGACCGGCGTCGGCGACGGGCTCCTCCGCGACACCCGCACCGCCGGGCTCGGGCACGCTCCCGCCCCCCGGAACCTCTCCGTCCGTTGCCTCGACGCTCACCGCGTCCGGCGCCTGAACCGCCGTAGAAGCCTCAGAGGCCTCGGAGTTCACAGGTGCCGTAGGAGGCACAGGCGCCGTAGAAGCGGCAGGAGCCGTAGAGGCGGCAGGAGCGTCGGAAGCGGCAGCGACCGTCTCACCGTCCGCGTCGCCTCCCGCACCGGCGACGGGCACACCCTCGCCCTCCGCCGGAACGCCTTCACTCCCGACCGGCTCGGGCCCCGACTGTGCGCCCTCGGGGTACGCGCCTGCTGTCTGGCCACTTTCCGGCTGCACCCCCTCCGGCTGTTCCGCCTCAGCGGCGGCACCCGCCTGTGTGGTCAGGCGGGCGACCGCGGCCTCGGCCGCGCTCACCGGCTCGGGGGCGTGCTGGGCCGTGGGGGCGGCGGCCGGGACAACCGTTTCGGCAGCCTGGGCCACCGCGCCCGCCGGAGCGGGGGCACCCCAGGCGGTGGCGCCCTGTGGGGCCATCTCGCGCAGGGGCTGCGGGAGGTCGAGATACTCGGGGCCGGTGGTCTGCGGGCCCGCGTGACGGGCGGGGGCACCCGCGGGGCCGCGGTCGGCGAGGGAGCGGACCGGGCTCGCGGAGGCGTCGGGGATGGGCGGGCCGAGGTGCAGCGGCCGGCGGGGGGTGATCGGCGGGATCGGCATCGACGGAGCCGACGGGGCCGTGGCGACGGGCTGCGGGGCCGGTTCACGGACGCCGCCGAGGTCGACCGAGCCGCTGTCGCGACCGGACATCTCGTGCGGACCGGGTTCGTGCACACCGTCCCCGTAAGCGGCGGCCGGCGCCGGCTCCGCGTGGGACTCATGCGCGGGCTCGGCGAAGGGCTGGTACGCCGGGTCCGCGAAGGCCTGGTACGCCGGGTCCACCGGCGGCTCCTGGGCGGCTTCCGCCGGCGGCGCCTGCACGGTCTCGACGACGGGCTCCGGTGCGGGCGGGGCGACCTCGTTGCCCCATGCGCCCTGGGCGCCCGGCAGCAGCAACAGGTCTTCGTCCTCGGCGGTGGTCTCGGAGAGGTAGGTGTACGCACCGTGCGCGGGAACGCCCGGCTGCTCCACCATGCCTGCGTTCTCCGGCAGCCCCTCGCCCGGGACCTGGCCGGTGTCGGTCATGCGTACCCCTCGCCCATCGGTTAGTGCTTCTACGACCAGCTCACCGGGAACGGCGCACCGACCGCCCCCGCAGTGAAGAACGAGCGTGCGTGCCCAGCGGCACGAACGGCCCGCCGAGAAAGACGACAAAGCCATTAACTGGCATTGTCCCGGCCGTTCCCCCGTCGCGACAGGTTGATCCGCGACAGCCCGCTGTGGACTGCGCCACGTTGCGCGTCCTCCGGTTCTGCCGTACCACACCCACCCCAAAACGGGCGCGTTTTCCGGACATTGACGAACGAAAGACCGGGCCACCGGGTGCGGTACAACAGTCCGCCAGCCTACCGCGCGCGGTACGACAACAGGATCACCGGGACGGCGTACAGAGTCACACCGTGCGGTCGGCGAGCGCCCCGCTGAGCAGGAACGCGACGCTCCGTTCCGTCTCCGTCCAGGCCCTGGTGTCGAGTTCGAGGGACTGGAGGAGGGCGCACTCGACGCGGTAGCCGTGCTCCGTGAGATCACGGCCGATGAGTTCGGCCTCGTCGCGCGTCGCGGCGTGGGCGACGATGCGCTGCGGGCGGCGGTCGGCGACCGCGGAGACGACGGCGGCTCCCCCGCCGCCGACGCGGACGACGTCCGGTTCGGGCAGGTTCTCCAGGACGTGCGGGGCGGTGCCGCGGACGATCTGGAGCTGGACGCCGAAGCGACGGGCGGCGGCGTCGGTGCGGCCGCAGGCGGTGAGGTCGCGGTCGACGGCGATGACGGCGGCGCCGGCCCGGGCGGCCTCGACGGCGAAGGCGCCGCTGCCGCAGCCGATGTCCCAGACGAGGTCGCCGACGCGCGGGCCGAGGCGGGCGAGTTGAGCCGCGCGCAGCAGATCCGTCTCACCCTCGCCGAGCGGGCCGTCGTACGCCTCGGCGGGCTGGGTCCAGCCACGCGGCCCGGTGCCCGGGTCGCGTCCGGAGATCCAGCCGCCGTCCTCGCCCGCGCTGACCGGGCCGCCGATGACGATGACCACGTTGGGGTCGCGCCAGGTGTGGTCGGCGGCCTTGTCGGAGGTGAGGATGGTGACCTGTTCGCGGTCGGTGCCGAGTTCCTCGCAGATGACGAAGGTGCGGTGGACGCCCTCCATGAGGAGACCGAGTTCGGCGGGGCCCGCGCCGGGTGAGGTGAGGACGGCGACCTTGGTGTGGGCGCGGCACACGTTCACCGCGCGGCGCAGGGTGCGGCGGTGTGCGACGACCACCTGGGCGTCGTCCCAGGGCATGCCGGCGCGGGCAAAGGCGGCGGCGACCGAGGAGACGGCGGGGACGACCTCGACCTCCAGGCCGAACTCGGGTGCGCGCAGGGTTCGTACGACTCCGAAGAACCCGGGGTCGCCGTCCGCGAGGACGACCGCGGTGCCGCGGTGGCCGGCGATCCGGCGGGCGGCCAGCGCGACGCTGCCGAGGCGGATGCGCTCGGCGGCGGGCGGCACCTCGGGCAGTGCCAGGTGGTGGGGGGCGCCTGCCACCAGCGTCGCGGCGCCGAGCGCTGCACGGGCCGCGGCCGTCAGGGGCGAGCCGTCCCAGCCGATCACCGTGACCCGGTCGGCCATCTTCGTCAGTCTCCAGGTTTGCGCAGGTCGTCAGGGGCGGGCTTGGTGAGGGTACCTGGTCGACCCGGCGAACGCGGCAGCGGTACCGTCCGCCCCTGGTTCAGTTCCAGTCGCCGTACGACGTGAAACCGCCCGTGTCGGCCAGCTGCTCCCCGGCGCCCTCGATGTCCTCCGGCAGCAGGCTCCAGACGATGAAGTCGGTGCGGACGTCGGCCCAGGTGTCGTCCTCGGTGCGGACGCGCGCTATGCAGGCGTTGCGCAGGACGCCCTCGCTGATGCAGCCGATCTTCTGGGCGACCTGCTGGGAGGCGGTGTTGTCGGCGGCCGTGCGGAGCTCTATGCGCTCGAACTTCTGGTCGGTGAACAGCCATTGGGCGGTGGCGAGGGCGGCCTCGGAAGCGTAGCCCTCGCCGCGGGCCCAGGGGGCGATGATGTACGACAGTTCGGTGGACCGGATGTGCCAGTTGGTCTTGGTGAGCTGGACGATGCCGACCAGGCGCTGGGTGAGGAACTCGGTGACGGCGAGGTCGAGGCCGCGGCCCGCGGCGCGTTCGGTGGGCGCGTACTCGGTGATCCAGCCGCGCGCGTTCTCCTCGGTGAAGGGCTGGGGGACGTCGGTCCAGGCGGTGATCTGCTCGTCGTTCATCATCTCGGTCAGGGCGGGCACATCGTCCTCGTCGAGGGGACGCAGCACCAACCGCTCCGTGCTGATGGAGATGTTGGGGAAGGTGCTAGTCATGCGCCGCTCCGTAACCTTCGGAAAACCTTCAAGTCCTGCCGGGGTCCTGCTGAACTGCCCAGCATGCAGCATGAAAGCACTGGACCGCACTACAGGGTCCACCCGGGGTGAGCGAGTGGACCCTGTGCGTGGCGATACGCGGTATACGCGCCGTCAGCCGGTGGTGACCGGCAGGACGCTGCCCTGGTACTTGTCCTCGATGAACTTCCTGACCTCCGCGGAGGTCAGGAGCTTCGCGAGCTTCTCGACCCGGGGGTCGTCCTCGTTGCCGCGCTTGACGGCGAGGAGGTTGGCGTAGGGGTTGTCCTTCGCCGACTCCAGGAGGATCGCGTCCTCGGTGGGGCTGAGGCCCGCGTCCTGGGCGTAGTTGTTGTTGATGACCGCGGCGGCCACGTCGTCGAGCGAGCGCGGCAGTTGGGCCGGTTCCAGCTCCTTGAACTTCAGGTGCCGGGGGTTGGCCGTGATGTCCGCGGGGGACGCGTCGGTGGCCGCGCCGTCCTTGAGCGTGATGACGCCCTCGGCGGCGAGGAGTTTCAGCGCGCGGCCCTCGTTGGTGGTGTCGTTGGGCACGGCGACGGTGGCTCCGTCGGCGAGCTTCGTGACGTCCGTGACCTTCTTCGAGTAGACGCCCATGGGCGGGAGGTAGGCGTCCACGACCGGAACGAGGTCGGTGCCCTTGGACTTGTTGAAGTCGTCCAGGTAGGGCTTGTTCTGGTAGAGGTTCGCGTCCAGCGAGCCTTCCTGGAGCGCGGTGTTCGGCAGGACGTAGTCCGTGAACTCCTTGATCTCCAGCTTCAGGCCCGCCTTCTCGGCGAGGTTGTCCTTGATGTACGTCAGGACCTCGCCGGCCGGGACGGCGGTGGCGCCGACGACCAGGGTGTCGTGGTCACCACCACCGCCGCTGTCTTGTGAACCGCAGGCGGCGAGCCCGAGGGCGAGGGCGAGGACCGAGGCGGCGGTGAGTGTCTTGCGCATGCCGGGTGCCTCAGAACGACGCGATGACGGAGCCGTCGTACTTGTCCTCGATGAACTTCTTGACCTCGGGTGAGGTGAGGAGCTTCGCGAGCTTCTTCACGCGCGGGTCGCTCTCGTTGCCGTCCTTGACCGCGAGGAAGTTGCCGTACGGGTTGTCCTTGGCGGACTCCAGGACGAGGGCGTCCTTCGCCGGGGACAGGTCGGCCTCGATGGCGTAGTTGCCGTTGATGACGGCCGCGTCGACGTCGTCCAGGGAACGCGGGGTCTGGGCCGCCTCCAGCTCCTTGAACTTGAGGTCCTTGGGGTTCTTGGTGATGTCCGCGGGGGTCGCCTCGTTGCCCACGCCGTCCTTGAGCGTGATGATCCCGTTGGCGGCGAGCAGCTTCAGGGCGCGGGCCTCGTTGACGCTGTCGTTCGGGACCGCGATCGTCGCGCCGCTCTTCAGCGCGTCGGCGCTCTTCACCTTGTGGGAGTAGAGGCCGAGCGGCTCCAGGTGGACCGTCACGACGGGCACGATGTGGGTGCCGTTCTTCTTGTTGAAGTCGTCGAGGTACGGCTGGTTCTGGAAGTAGTTGGCGTCGACCGAGCCGTCCTCCGTCGCCGTGTTCGGCGTGACGTAGTCCGTGAACTCCTTGACCTCCAGGTCGAGGCCCGCCTTCTTCGCCAGGTGGTCCTTGACGTAGGTGAGGATCTCGGCGTGCGGGACGGGGCTCGCGGCGACGACCAGCGGTCCGCTGGAGTCGGAGGAGGAGCCGGCGGAGGAGGAGTCCTCGGAGCCGCAGGCGGTCAGCCCGAAGGTGAGGGCTCCGGCGGCGAGGACGGCGGTGGTGAGCTTTGCGGTGTTACGCACGAAAAGTGCCTTTCCTTTTGGGCAGAGCGACCCCGCGGTTGTGGTGCGGGGAAGTTTTTTTGGGGGGTGAGAACCCGGGTCAGACGGTCTTGGTGTCCGCCGTCGCGGCCTTCAGCAGCCGCAGCTTCGGCGCCGGACCCGACTTGCCGCCGCGGCTGTGCAGCGAGCGGGCCGCGAAGTCGCCGGCGAACTGGATCAGCGAGATGACGACCGCGAGGATCGCGACGGTGATCCACATGAGCTGGGTCTCGAAGCGCTGGTAGCCGTAGCGGATGGCGATGTCGCCGAGGCCGCCCGCGCCGACGGTGCCGGCCATGGCGGAGTAGCCGATGAGCGCCACGATCGTGGTCGTGGTGCTGGCGATCAGCGAGGGCAGCGACTCCGGTACGAGGACCTTGCGGACGATCGTCCAGGTGTTGCCGCCCATCGACTGCACGGCCTCGACGAGTCCGCCGTCCACTTCGCGGACAGCCGTCTCGACCAGACGCGCGAAGAACGGGATGGCCCCGATGGCGAGCGGCACGATCGCGGCCTCGCGGCCGATGGTGGTGCCCGTGATGGAGCGGGTGAACCCCATCAGGGCGACCATCAGGATGATGAACGGCATCGAGCGGGCGACGTTCACGACCTGCCCGATGACCTTGTTGGCGACGACGTTCTGGAGGAGTCCGCCGCGGTCGGTGAGGACGAGGAGGACGCCGAGCGGAAGTCCGCCGACGACGGCGATGACGGTGGACCAGCCCACCATGTAGAGGGTGTCCCAACACGCCTGGGACAGCAGGGGCTGCATCTCGGACCAGGTCACTTGGCACCTTCCTTCACCAGCAGGTCTTCACCGACGACATCGATCTGGAGGCCCTGCTCGCGCAGGAAGCCGACCGGAACGACGTTGTCCTCGTAGCGGCCGGGCAGTTCGATGCGCATCCGGCCGACCTGGAGGCCGCCGACGGTGTCGATGGCGGCGCCGAGGATCGAGATGTCGATGTTGTAGGTGCGCGACAGCTGGGAGATGACCGGCTGGGTCGCGGCCTCGCCGTGGAAGGTGACGTCGACGACGGTGCGGTCGGCGCCGGTGGCCTCGCCGCCGACCGGGAAGAGCGCGGTGGCGAGCTCGGAGCCCGGGGTCGCGAGCAGCTCGCTGACCGTCCCGGACTCGACGATGCGGCCGTTCTCCATGAGGGCGGCGGAGTCGCAGATCGACTTCACGACGTCCATCTCGTGCGTGATGAGCAGGACGGTCAGGCCCAGTTGCCGGTTCAGGTCGCGCAGCAGCTGGAGGATGGAGCGGGTGGTCTCCGGGTCGAGGGCGCTGGTGGCCTCGTCGGAGAGCAGCACCTTGGGGTCGCCGGCCAGGGCGCGGGCGATGCCGACGCGCTGCTTCTGGCCGCCGGAGAGCTGGGCCGGGTAGGCCTTGGCCTTGTCGGCGAGTCCGACGAGGTCGAGGAGTTCGAGGGCCTTGCGCGACCGCTCCTTCCCCGACTTGCCGAGGATCTCCAGGGGCAGCTCGACGTTGTCCTGGACGGTCCGGGAGGACAGCAGGTTGAAGTGCTGGAAGACCATGCCGATACGGCTGCGCGCCTCGCGGAGTTCCTTGCCGGCCCGCGGGCCGCGCCCGGCGAGGGCGGTGAGGTCCTGACCGGCGACGGTGACCGTGCCGGCGGTGGGGCGCTCCAGCAGGTTGACGCAGCGGATGAGGGAGGACTTGCCGGCGCCGGACTGGCCGATGACGCCGTACACCTCGCCTTCGCGGACGTGGAGATCGACGCCGTCGAGGGCGGTGACCTCGCGGCCGCGTGAGCGGTAGACCTTGGTCAGGCCCGATGTGGTGATCACTGGGATTCCATCACTGTCGAGTTCGTACGCGGGCGTGGGTGTGCCCTGGTACGAGAGGAACGGGTGTGCGCGGGGCAGCACGGTCACGTACGGCGAGGCCGGTACGGACATGCCACAGCTGCTCGCTTCGGGGCGCGAGGCTCAGGGGGTGGTGCGGGGGCCCTCTAGAAGGCGCACATTCGACACATACAGCGAGCACCGGGCGTCATGGTCGCCTCGGTCGCAAAGGTGCGGCAGCTCGTCGTGGTCATGGAATCAGTAAAGCAGACGCATGGTCCTTACCAACCGCCGCTGTCCGCATGCTGGACAGCGGCGGACAGCGGTCAGGGGCGGACGGAGATCTCCACTCCCCCGTCGGTGACCAGTGCGGACAAGGCCGACAGGTTCTCGATCACCAGGTCGGCGTCCAGCTCGTGGGCCTGGTGGGTTGTGGTCAACGCCACGGTGGTCATTCCGGCGGCGCGACCGGCCGCGAGACCGGCGGGCGCGTCCTCGAAGACGACGCAGTCGGCGGGGTCGACGCCGAGTTCGCGGGCGGCGAGGAGGTAGGGCTCGGGGTCGGGCTTGCCGCGGGTGATGTCGTCGGCGGAGACGAGGGTCTTGGGCAGGATGCCGACGGCGTCGAGGCGGGCCTCGGCGAGCCGCCGGGTGGCCGAGGTGACGACGGCCCACCGGTCGGCGGGCAGCGACGCGAGGAAGTCCCGGGTGCCGGGCAGCAGTTGAACGCCGTCATTCGGTACGTCCGCCACCTCCAGCTGCTCGATCCGCGCGACGGCCTCGGGCACGATCTCGGCGGGCAGCAGATCGGCGGCTATCTCGACGGCCGGTCTCCCGTGCAGCTCCACACGCGCGAAGTCCTCGGCCGTGATGCCGTACTCCTCGGCCCACTGCCGCCAGCAGCGGTCCACGGAGGCGAGGGAGGAGACGAGCGTGCCGTCGTTGTCGAAAAGCATGGCCTGTGCACGGATCTTCATGCCCTCGACCCTACGGGGTCGCGCCCCTTGCTCGAATCTCTCTGTACGGGGCCTCGGGGCGAGGCCGGGGCCGACCCCGGCCGGTCTTCCGTGCCGTAATAAGGTCGCTGCATGCTTGATGCCCTGACGCTCGTGACCGGCGTCGCCGCGCTGCTGCTCGCCGCTTGGTGCGGCTGGGCCGCCTACCGTGACCAGCCGACGAAGGACTGGCACTTCATCGGGATGGGCGTGGTGTCGCTGCTGGCACTGGTCCAGCTGATCGTGGGGATCGTGCAGCTGGCCCGGGGCGAGAAGCCGGAGCAGGGGACGACGATCTTCGTGGCGTATCTGCTGGGCGCGTTCGCGTGTGTCCCGGCGGCGGGGCTGATGTCGCTGACCGAGCGCTCGAAGTGGGGCTCGGTGACGGCGGCCGCCGGCGGTGTGGTGCTGGCGGTGCTGGAGGTGCGGCTCTATGACATCTGGGGAGGCTGAGGTGGCGGCGACCGAGGAGAAGCCGACGCGGCTGATCAGCGGGCCGGGGATGCTGCTGGTCTGGCTGTACGGGGTGATGGTGGTCGGCGCGGTGTCGCGCTCGGCGTACCAGATCGCCACCGAGTTCGACCGCGCGCCGCTCGCCTACTCACTGTCCGCGGTGGCGGGCGTGGTCTACGGGTTCATCACGTACTCGCTCGTACGCGGCGGCGAGACCGCCCGCAAAGCGGCGCAGGTGTGCTGCGCCGCCGAGCTCGCGGGTGTGCTGATCGTCGGTACCTGGACCCTGATCGAGCCCTCGGCGTTCCCGGACGCGACGGTGTGGTCGGACTACGGCATGGGCTACATCTTCATCCCGGTGCTGCTGCCGCTGTCCGCGCTGTACTGGCTCCGGAAGGCCGGCACCGCCACCGCTACGCGGTAGCCGCGTACGTCCCCGCCGGCTTCTCCAGGACGATCATCGGTACGCCGTCGTTGCCCTGGGACGTGCCCACCGCCTCGTAGCCGACCTTGCGGTAGAGGCGGAGGTTGCCCTCGCTGCGGTGGCCGGTGAAGAGGCGGAAGCGGGTGGCGCCGCGCTCCTCGGCCAGGGCCGACTCCGCCGCCCTCAGGAGCCGGGCACCGATGCCGTGGCCCTGGAGGCGGGGGTGGACGCAGAGCTTGCCGATGGCGGCCGAGCCGTCCTCGGCGACATGGCCGCGGACCGAGCCGACGACCTCCTCGCCGAGCCGGGCCACGAAGACGCAGTCCGAGACGACCTCCTCACGGACCGAGTCCAGGCTCTGGACGAGCGGATCGATGCGGTAGTTGCCGTACAGCGCCGCCTCGCTCTGGAAGCACAGGTACTGCAACCTGAAGATCTGCTCCGCGTCCTGCACGGTCGCCGCAGAGATGGTCACGCTCATGCCCATGTGCGCACGCCTCCCGCTCACCTGATCGCCTGTCGTCCCTCACTCCTATCCCCGCGCTCCGCGGGCCGCAACCTCCGGTGTGAGCAAACGACGCAGACAACCCAGGCATCTGGAACGTTCCGGACCGAGACTGCCCTGTGAGATACCCAACTCCCCCGCGATTTCGCGGTAGGTGAGGTCCTTCGGGGAGAGCAGCGCCTCCATCAGCCGGGGACAGCGGCCCGGCAGTCGGCGTACCGCGTCCCGCAGCGCCCGGCGCCGCGCGGCGGCCAGGGCGTGGTCCTCGGGACTGCGGCCGGCCTCGTCCGCGGGCTCGCTCTCATACGGCCGTTCGAGTCGGGTCGTACGACGGGAGCGGCGCGCCTCGGAGCGGACGGCCCGGCGGAGCCAGCCCGGCGGGTCCATGGGCGGGCCGTCGGTGTCGAGGCGTTCCAGGAGGCGGAGCCAGACCGCCTGTTCCAGATCGCCGGCCTCGGCGCCGGAGGCGTGCGCCTCCGCGGAGGCCTCGGCGGTGAGCAGCGGGCGCAGGGTGCTGAGCAGCTCGTGCTGCGGGGCGGTGACCAGGTCGTACGTCATATGGCTCACGACGCGGCCGTCCGGGCGGCGGGTTGCCCGGACGGCCGGTTGTCACCCCGATCGGGGGCGGGCGCTCAGCTGTTGACGAAGTCCTCGCGGGCCAGCAGGCCGGTGTCCGCGTTGTCGGTGAAGACACCGTCGATGCCGGTGGCGAAGTACGCCTTGTAGGCGCCGAAGACATCGCCGTACGCGTCGGGGTCCGTGCCCTTGCGGAAGCTGGTCGGCAGGAAGGGGTTCTCGTTGCGCATGGTGTAGGGGTGCAGGATCAGCCCCACCTTGTGCGCGTCGGCGACGAGGGTGGTCGGCGTGGTGAGGTTGCCGTTCGCGTCCTTCGGGATGACCAGGTCGAGGGTGGGGCCGATGCCCTGCGCGTAGCCGGCGATCTCGCGGAGCCCGGCGGGCGTGATCAGGTCGGCGACCGTGCGCGGGTCGCCCGCCTCGACGAAGTCCCAGGGCCGGCTGGTCGCCGACGACAGCAGGACGACCAGCGGGTTGTCGACCAGACGGTTCAGGCGCTGGATGCTGCTGGGCTCGAAGGACTGGAGGATGACCGGCGCGTTGCGGCCGTCCTTGCCGTGCTTGCGCAGCAGCTTGGCGACCCGCTCCTCCAGGCCGAGGCCGAGCTTGCGGAAGTAGGTGGGGTGCTTGGTCTCGGGGTAGATCCACACCTGCTTGCCGCGCTTGCGGGTCTGCTCGTCCTGCCACTTCAGGACCTCTTCGAAGGTGGGGATCTCCCAGCGCCCGTTGTAGAGGGTGTTGTGCGGACGGTTGGCCGGGATGCGCTCGATCGCGCGCAGGGTCTTCAGCTCGGCGAGCGTGAAGTCCTCGGTGAACCAGCCGGTGACGGAGACGCCGTCCAGCACCTTGGTCGTCTTGCGGTCGGCGAACTCCTTGTGGTCCGCGACGTCCGTCGTCCCGCCGATCTCCGGCTCATGACGGCAGACCAGGTGACCGTCCTTGGTGGGCACCAGGTCGCCGGCCTCGACGACGTGCGCGCCGAGGTCGAGGGCGAGCTGGTACGACCCGAACGTGTGCTCGGGGCGGTAGCCGCTGGCACCCCGGTGGCCGATGATCGTCGGCACCGGCAGGCTTCTCAGCCCGCCGCCGTGCCGCGCCTCGGCGGTCCCCTCGGCCGCGGCGGCTCTCGCCGTACCGGACAGACCGAGGACCGCTCCCCCGGCGCCGAGCACGGCCGCGCCGAGGAGCGCCCGCCGTCCGGTTACACCCGTCTGCCCGTCCACGGCCTGCGAATCCTGCGATCCCATGAGCGCCCTCCTTGCGTCGGCTCGTCACTGCGGGCCGATCGTAGGTGCGTGTACATGACCGCGGGGAGACCTGAGGCGGAACACGCGGGTGACTCGGGATGTCGCACATGAGGCGCAAGTTGACAGCCCGTCAGGCCGCGGGCGCGATGTCCGTCACATGATGGCCATCCGGTTACGGGCTGTCTTCAGCGCGCCATCGCAGGTAAACCCGCGTCAACACTGCGTAAGACCTCGGTGAACCCGATGTGCAAGACCCCCCGGCCCGCGAGTATCGTCCTCACCTGCACAGACTTAGACCGATTCCCTTGACACCGGAGGACCCGTTGTCCCGCTTCGCGCTCATCAAGGCAGTGCTCGGACCGATCATGCGCCTGATGTTCCGCCCCCAGGTGGAAGGCGCCGAGCACATTCCCGGGGACGGCCCGGTCATCCTGGCCGGCAACCACCTCACCTTCATCGACTCGATGATCCTTCCGCTCGTCTGCGACCGGCAGGTCTTCTTCATCGGCAAGGACGAGTACGTCACCGGGAAGAGCCTGAAGGGCCGGCTCATGGCGTGGTTCTTCACCGGCGTCGGCATGATTCCGGTGGACCGGGACGGTGGACGCGGTGGCGTCGCCGCGCTGATGACCGGGCGGCGGGTGCTGGAGGAGGGGAAGGTCTTCGGCATCTACCCGGAGGGGACGCGGTCCCCCGACGGGCGGCTGTACCGGGGGCGTACCGGTATCGCGCGGCTGACCATGATGACGGGGGCGCCTGTGGTGCCGTTCGCCGTCATCGGCACGGACAAGTTGCAGCCGGGCGGTGCGGGGATGCCCCGGCCGGGCCGGGTCACCGTTCGGTTCGGTGAGGCGATGGAGTTCTCCCGGTACGACGGGATGGATCGGGACCGGTATGTGCTGCGGGCTGTGACGGACTCGGTGATGGCTGAGGTCATGCGGTTGTCGGGGCAGGAGTACGTGGACATGTATGCGACTAAGGCCAAAGCCGCGTAAGGGTTCGTTGTCGGGTGCGGGTTCGCTGTGGCTGGTCGCGCAGTTCCCCGCGCCCCTAAGCGGCGTTGTCCAGCCGTTGGCCACGGAGCAGGAACCAGGCTGCAATCGCCGTAGCGAGCAGGACCGCTGCACCCGCGCCCGCTGCGATCGCCAGGCCGTCGACGAAGGACTCCCTCGCCGACGTGAGTAGTGCCTGAGCCTGGTCCGACGGCAACTTCGCCGCCGCCTCCACCGCCGCGCCCAGTGACTCATGGGCGCCCTCCGGTGTGCCCGCCGGAGCCGCGAAGCCCCGGTACACGCCCGTCACGATCGAGCCCAGTACGGCGATGCCGAGGGCAGCGCCCAGTTCGTACGCCGTCTCCGAGACCGCGGACGCCGAGCCCGCCTGCTCCTTCGGGACGCCGGAGAGGATCACGTCCGCCGTCACCGTGAAGGAGAAACCGGCGCCGATGCCGACGACCAGCAGGGCGGTGCCGAGCAGCGGGTAGCCGGTGCTCTGGTCGATGACCGTCAGCGAGGCCAGTGCCACGCCCACCGCCGCCAGGCCGCCGGAGACCACCGCGCGCACCGACCAGCGGCGGGCCGCCCAGCCCGCGACCAGACCGGCCGCCACCGCGCCCACCGCGGCGGGGAGTTCGGCGAGGCCCGCCTCCAACGGGCGGCGGCCCTGGACGAGTTGCAGGTACTGGGAGAGGAAGAAGACCAGGCCGGAGAGGCCGAGGATGGTCAGCAGGTCGGCCAGGACCGCCGCGCTGAAACCACGGTTGCGGAACAGACGCATGTCCAACAGGGGTGTCGGCAGAGTCAGTTGGCGGTGGACGAACCAGTACAGGGCCGCCGCACCAAGGGCGCCCACGCCGAGGATCTCCCAGCCGAAGCCGTGCGTGGCCGTCTCCTTGACCGCGTACACCACCGCGATCATGCCGACCAGGGACAGGGTCACGCTGATCAGGTCCCACGGGCCCGGGTTGGGGTTCTTCGACTCGGGCAGCAGCTTGATGCCGACGAGGACGAGGACCGCCATCACGGGCAGGTTGATCAGGAAGACCGAGCCCCACCAGAAGTGTTCGAGCAGGAAACCGCCGGCGATCGGGCCGATCGCGGTGCCCGCGGAGGCCGTGGCGCCCCAGATGCCGACGGCGAGGCTGCGTTCGCGGGGGTCGTGGAAGAGGTTGCGGATCAGGGCGAGGGTCGCCGGCATGAGGGTCGCGCCCGCGACGCCCAGGAGGGCGCGGGCGAGGATCATCAACTCCGGTGTCGTGGCGTAGGCGTTGAGGACCGATATCGCGCCGAACGCGGTCGCGCCGATCAGGAGGATGCGCTTGCGGCCGATGCGGTCGCCGAGGCTGCCCATGGAGACGAGCAGACCTGCGATGACGAAGGAGTAGACGTCGCCGATCCAGAGGAGCTGGGAGCCGGTGGGGTTCAGGTCCTCGCTGATGTAGGGGGTCGCGAGACCGAGGACGGTCGCGTCGACGGCCACCAGCAGCACGGCGAGCACGAGGACGGACAGCGCGAGCCACCGGCCCGGGCGCTGGGTCACCGCCTCGGTCGTGGTCGTCGGCTGCAGGGTGCTGGTCATGATTCCTCTCTCGGTTCGGTGTGGTACCTCAGTGCGCCGCCGAGCAGCAGCTCGACGATCATGTAGTGGAAGTCGTTCCGGGCCACGCGGCCCTCCGCCACCGCCCAGGCGCCGGAGGCCAGCAGGCCGTACAGCGCCTCGGTGAGCCAGGCCGGGGTCAGGTCGATGCGGAACTCACCGGTGGCCTGGCCGCGTCGGAAGACGGCCGCGATGCGGTCGTCGATCCTCGTCCAGCCGGGGTTCTGGCTCTCCCCCTCGAACAGCTGGTTCTCGGTGTAGAGGAAGGCGAGCAGGGCGGCGGCCGGTTCGATCTCGCGGACGAGGCGGTGCACGGCGTCCCGCGCCGGGCCCTCGTCGAGGCGGGCCGCGTCCAGCGCGGCCTCGCACTCCTCGATGCCGAGCGCCTCAAGAGCCCGTACGAGTGCGTCGCGCCCGGCGAAGTGCCGGTGCAGTGTGGCCCGGCTGATCCCGGCGGCCTTGGCGACCTCGTCCATGGTCGCGGTGGATTTGCGGGTCAGCAGGGCCGCGGCACTGCGCAGCACGTGAGCACGATCGACAGCCATGAGACAACGATAACCCATGTGAGACATTCATGTCTCATTAAAGGCGTAAGCGTCTCACCCAGTGATGTTGATCAGGGGTTTTTCAGTGCCAGGGCAGGCTGCCGCGCTTCTCCCAGTACGCCCGCGGCTCCTCCGCCAGCTCGGCCAGGCGGGCCAACTGGTCCTCGTCCAAGTCCACGACCGCCGCGTGCAGGTTGGACGCGAGCTGGTTGGTGGTCGCGGCTCCGGACAGGACGACACCGGCCCAGGGCTGCCGCAGGACGAGGGCGAGGGCGACCGCGTCGCAGCCGAGGGACGTTTCCGCCGCTACGGCCTTCAGGGCGTCCGGCGCGTACGGGTCCGCGAGCCTGCCGTTGGCCATGCCCTCCTTGACGATCACCGTCAGCCCGGCGTCGTGGGCCTCGGCGAGGGCGGGGGCGGCGGAGGTCTCCAGGGCGTTGTACGTCGACTGCACGGTACGGAAGAGGCGTTCGCCGTCCACCGTGACCTCCAGGGCGGCCCGGATGGCGTCCGCCTGGGCGGGGCCGCTGGTGGAGAAGCCGATGCTGATGCCGTCGGCGGCGGCCTCGGCGAGCCTGCCGTGGAGTTCCTTGTCGGTGAGGGCCGGACTGTCCGGGGTCACCGAGTGGATCTGGTAGAGGTCGAGGTGGTCGCCGAGGAGTGCGGCGGTCTCGCGGCGCTGACGCTCGTAGGTGTCGAGGCTGTGGTCCTTGACCTCGTGCTTCTCGGTGTCCGTGGACCAGGCGGCGGTGTAGGTGTAGCCCCACTTGCTGCCGATGACCACGTCGTCGATGTCGGGGCGGGCGTTCAGCCAGTCGGCGAGGAACTCCTCCGAGCGGCCGTAGGAGCGGGCCGCGTCGAAGTAGCGGACGCCTTGGAAGTAGGCGGCGTCGAGGAGTTCGTGCGTGCGGGTTCGTAGCGCCTCGGCGCTCCGATTGTCTCCCAGGTCTTCGTCGCGGCCCAGGTTGATGTAGCCGGGGCGACCGACTGCGGCGAGGCCGAGGCCGATGTGGCAGGTGGGGGTGGTGGCTGTGGCGAGTCGGGCGAAGGGCATGCCCACAACGTAACGCGGGATGCCGTTCGCCGGAGAGCTCGGGTTGTGCGGTGACTTGGCGGGTGCCGGTGCTCCGTGGTTGCTCGCGCAGTTCCCCGCGCCCCCATAGGGCCTACGGCCCATGGGGGCGTTGAAAACAGGCCTACTTCTTCGCTGTCGCCCATTCGTGCTGGGCCACCACGTTCGTCTTCATCTCCGCCAGCTGGATCGCCACCGCGCTCGGGGCCGTGCCGCCCCTGCCGTTGCGGGAGGCGAGGGCGCCCTTGACGTTGAGGACCGTGCGGACCTGCGGGGTCAGGTGGGCGGAGATCTTGGCGAACTGGTCGTCCGTCAGTTCGTCCAGTTCCTTGCCCTCGGCCTCGGCCGCCTTGACGCACTCGCCGGCGACCTCGTGGGCGACGCGGAACGGCACGCCCTGCTTGACCAGCCACTCGGCGATGTCGGTGGCGAGGGAGAAGCCGGCCGGGGCCAGTTCCTCCATGCGCTCGCGGTTGACCGTGAGGGTGGCCATCATGCCGGTGAAGGCGGGCAGGAGGACCTCCAGCTGGTCGCAGGAGTCGAAGACCGGCTCCTTGTCCTCCTGGAGGTCGCGGTTGTAGGCGAGGGGCAGCGCCTTGAGGGTCGCGAGTAGGCCCGTCAGGTTGCCGATCAGGCGGCCGGACTTGCCGCGCGCCAGCTCCGCGATGTCGGGGTTCTTCTTCTGCGGCATGATCGACGAGCCCGTGGAGAACGCGTCGTGCAGGGTCACGAAGGAGAACTCCTTCGTGTTCCAGATGATGATCTCCTCGGCGATACGGCTGAGGTTCACGCCGATCATCGCCGTGATGAAGGCGAACTCCGCGACGAAGTCACGGGACGCCGTGCCGTCGATGGAGTTGCCGACGCTGCCGTGCTCGAAACCGAGGTCCTTGGCCACCGCCTCCGGGTCCAGACCGAGCGAGGAACCGGCCAGGGCGCCCGCACCGTACGGCGAGACGGCGGTGCGCTCGTCCCACTGGCGCAGCCGCTCCGCGTCCCGGGACAGGGACTGGACGTGGGCCAGGACGTGGTGCGCGAAGAGGACCGGCTGGGCGTGCTGGAGGTGGGTGCGGCCGGGCATCGCCACGTCGGGGTGGGCCTCGGCCAGGCCGATCAGGGCGTCCTGGAGGTCGGCGATGAGGCCGCCGATGATCCGGGCGTGGTCCCGCAGGTACATCCGGAACAGGGTCGCCACCTGGTCGTTGCGGGAGCGGCCGGCGCGGAGCTTGCCGCCGAGGTCCGGGCCGAGGCGCTCCAGCAGACCGCGCTCCAGGGCGGTGTGGACGTCCTCGTCGGCGATGGTGCCGACGAAGTCACCGGAGGCCACGTCGGCCTCCAGCTGGTCGAGCCCGGCGATCATGCGCTGAAGCTCGTCCTCGGTGAGCAGGCCCGCCTTGTGGAGCACGCGCGCGTGGGCACGCGAACCGGCGATGTCGTACGGAGCCAGCCGCCAGTCGAAGTGCACGGACGCGGACAGCTTGGCCAGGGCCTCGGCGGGACCGTCGGCGAAACGGCCGCCCCAGAGCCGGACGTCACCGCTGTTGCTGCTCACTTGCGTTGCTCCTCATCGCCGCATTCAAGGTTATGCATGAGTATGCAGACCTCTGCATGATTCGTCAATCTGACCCTCTTTTTGGTTTCCCTTTGAACATGGGAAACCGCTTGCTCGTACCTCACCCCGAACGCAGGCGCCGCGTTTGTACACACCAAGAACTCGAAGACACTCCCGACCCTTGTGAGGCATCCGCATGTCCAGGGCTCTTCCTAAGTACAACAAGCGCCGCGTCGCCCTCATCGGCAGCGCCACCGCACTGGCGCTGACCGGTGCGGTGATCGCCGGTTCCGCCCTCGCCGGGGAGAGCTCCAAGAGCAGCGGCGCCACCAACGCCCGCACCCTGGCGAGCCCCGGCACCATCAGCTGCCCGGACGTCGCCTCCAAGCTCCCCGCGATCCCCGCCTCCGCGCAGGCCGAGGTGACCCGCAACCTCACCCTCCTCCAGACCCAGATCAACGAGGCCAACAAGCGCCTCGTCGACACCGTCGGCCAGGGCGGACCCAACTTCGTCCAGAACGCCATCCTCGGCCCCCTGAAGGACAAGCGGGTCGCGACGGTCAACCGGATCGCCACCGCCATCGGACGGACCGCCGCCAAGCCCCAGGGCCTGGACGCCCTCGCGCCCTGCGCCCTGAACGCCGGCGGCGCGGCAGGGAACACGGGGAACGCCGGAAACGCAGGGAACGCGGGCAACGCAGGGAAGAACACCGGCAACGCCGGAAACGCGGGCAACGCGGGCAACGCGGGGAACGCGGGGAACGCGGGGAACGCGGGCAAGAACACCGGCAACGCCGGCGCAGGCAACGCGGCGGTCGGCACCATCAGCTGCCCGGACGTCGCGTCCAAGCTCCCCGCCGTTCCGGCCTCCGCCAAGGCCGAGGTGGACCGCAACCTCGCCCTCCTCCAGACCCAGATCAACGAGGCCAACACGCGACTGGTCAACACGGTCGGCCAGGGCGGACCCAACTTCGTCCAGAACGCCATCCTCGGCCCGCTGAAGGACAAGCGGACGTCCACCATCGACCGCATCGCCATCTCCATCGGCCGGACCGCCGCGAAGCCGCAGGGCCTGAACTCCCTGGCTGCCTGCACGCTCACCAAGTGACGTGACAGGCGCTGTGGCCGCCCCGTGTTCTGCGCCGGCCGGGGCGGCCATGGCGGGATCCAGGCAAACGGAGCCCGCTATTCATTAGACAGGCGAAAGATCTGCGCCCATAATCGTTAGACATGGGAAAGACTTACGAACGCATAGACGGCAGGCTGCGCACTTTCATCGAGGCGCAGCCTCTTTTTTTCACCGCGACCGCCCCGCTGGCGGGTGACGGCACGGTCAACCTCTCCCCCAAGGGCCTCAAGGGCTCCTTCAAGGTCATCGACGAACTGACCGTCGCCTACCTGGACTTCGCCGGGTCCACCGCCGAGACGGTCGCGCATCTGCGGGAGAACGGCCGAATCACGCTCATGTGGTGCGCCTTCCAGGGCCCGCCCAACATCGTCCGGGTGCACGGCGAGGGCGAGGCGGTACTGCGCGACGACCCCCGCTTCAAGGAACTGCTCACGCACTTCCCGGACATCGACCCGAGCCTGCACGGCCTGCGGGCGATCATCGTGGTGACGGCCCGGCAGGTCCGGGACTCCTGCGGCTACGCGGTGCCCTTCATGACGTACGACGAGGACCGCGACCTGCACGCCCGGCGCTTCGCGCGTGAGGACGACGAATCCCTCAGCGCCTACTTCGCCAAGAAGGAGCACATCGCGACCAGCCTGGATGGCCTACCCGGGCTGCCGCTGCCGTTGCCGCCCTCTACCGTCTGAGCCATGGGCTCCCCCGCCGTCGCCACGGCTCTCGTGTCCGCGTCCCTCCTCGTGCTCGGCGCCGCGCCCGCCGGTGGGCAGCCGCCGCTTCCCTTCCGGATGGCCGACGCCGGGGGCGGCACCCAGCTGATCACCGCGGTGGCTGCGAAGGCCTCCGCCACCTCCGGCACGGTCACCTGGTGGGAGCTCGACAACGGGTGGTGGGTGAAGGCCGGTTCGGCCAAGGCGCGGTTCGGGGCGAACGGCCTCGTGGAGGGTTCCGCGCGCAAGCAGGGCACGAACACGACGCCGGCAGGGTTGTACGAGCTGCCGTACGCCTTCGGCATCAAGGCCGCGCCGCGCGGGACGTCGTACAAGTACCGTCCCGTGCGCCAGAAATCGTGGTGGTGTCAGGACAACGAATCGCGGGTCTACAACCGTTGGAGCGAGCCCCGCGCCAAGGACTGCCGGGCCGGCGAGTCCGAGCATCTGATCGCGTACGAGAAGCAGTACGCGTACGCGCTGGTGATCGGGTTCAACTACGCGAAGCCGGTGCGGGGGCGGGGTGCCGGGATCTTCCTCCATGTCAACGGGAGGGGGGCGACGGCCGGTTGTGTGTCCGTGTCGGCGGACGCGATGCGCCGGATCCTGAAGTGGGCCGATCCCGGGCAGGCGCCGCACATCGCGATCGGTACGACGGGCGGGCGGACGGCGATCACCCGGTACTGAGCCGGACGGTGAAGGTGGTCGAGCCCTGTGCGCTGCGCAGGCTCACCTCTCCGCCGTGTGCCTCGGCCACCGCGGCCACGATCGACAGGCCCAGGCCCGCGCCGCCGCCCGGGGCGTCGGTGCGGCGGCGGTCGGCGCGGGTGAAGCGTTCGAAGACGCCGGGCTGGATGTCCTCGGGCACGCCGGGGCCGTCGTCGTGGACCGTGAGGACGGCCGTGGCGGCCTCGACCCCGGCCTTGGACCCGGCCTTGGACCCGGCCCTGGCCTCGGTCTCCAGGGAGACCGTCACCTTGGTGCCCACAGGTGTGTGCCCACGCGCGTTGGCCAACAGGTTGGCCAACAGCTGTTGCAGTCGGTGGGCGTCACCCGTGACCGTGACCGGTTCCTCGGGGAGTTCCAGCGTCCAGCGGTGATCGGGGCCCGCGGCCCGGGCGTCCGTCACCGCGTCCAGGACCAGCATGGTGAGGTCGACCGGGTCGCGCTCCAGGGGGCGGCCCGCGTCCAGCCGGGCCAGCAGCAGCATCTCGTCGACCATCTCGCCCATGCGGGCCGACTCGGCGGCGATGCGCTCCAGGGCCCGGGTGATCTCCGGCGGGACCGGGCCGGGGTGCAGCAGTGCCAGTTCCGCGTGGCCGCGCACCGACGCCACCGGGGTGCGCAGCTCATGGCTGGCGTCGGCGGCGAAGCTGCGCAGCCGCTCCTCGCTCGCGTGCCGCTTGGTGAGCGCGTCCTCGACATGGCCCAGCATGCGGTTGAAGGCGCCGGCGACCTGGCCGACCTCGCTGCGGGCGTCGGACTCCGGGGCCCGCGGCGGCAGCGCCACCTCGCCGCTGGCCAGCGGGAGTTCGCTGACCCGGGTGGCGGTCGCCGCGACCCGGCTCAGCGGGCGGAGCGACCAGCGCACCCAGAGCGCCCCGGCCACGCCGGTGACGGTGAGGGCGAGGCCGAAGACGATCCCGGCGAGCAGTTCGAGGCGGTGGACCGTGGCCTCGACGGGCTCCAGGGGCAGGCCGGTGATCAGGACGTCGCCGTCCTTGCCGCTCGTCACCAGCACGCGGTAGTCGTCGAGCGCCTTGAGGTCGACGGTGTGGGCCCTGCCGTCGGCCGGGATCGAGGCGAGCCGCTTCTCGTCGCCCCGGGTCAGCGAGACGTTCTCGGTGCCGCTCGGGCGGACGACCGCCGCGTGGGTGGCCGTGCCGTCGACCAGCCGGGCGCCGAAGGTGCCGGTGGCCTGGCGGCGGGTGTCGCCGCGTTCGTCGCCGTCGTGGTCGTCGGGAAGGGTTCCGTTGTGCTCCAGGCTCACCGCGAATCGGTTCCCGGCCTCGGTCAGCTGCTCGTCGAGGCGGCCGACGAGAAAGCCCTGGAGCCCGACGACGGCCGCCAGGCCGACCGCGGCACAGCTCACCGCCAGCAGGACCACCAGGCCGCAGGTGAGCCGGGCGCGCAGGGTGTGCGGGCGGGGCAGACGGCGCAGGAGAGCGCGGGTCACGGGGTCACCGGCTTGAGCACGTATCCGGCGCCGCGCACGGTGTGGATCATCGGCTCCCGGCCCGCGTCCACCTTCTTGCGCAGGTAGGAGATGTACAGCTCGACGACATGAGCGCGGCCGCCGAAGTCGTAGGACCACACCCGGTCGAGGATCTGGGCCTTGCTGAGCACCCGGCGCGGGTTGCGCATGAGGAAGCGGAGCAGTTCGAACTCGGTCGGGGACAGTTCGATCAGCTCACCCGCGCGGGTCACCTCGCGGGCGTCCTCGTCCATGACCAGGTCGCCGATGGTCAGCCGCGGGCCTTCCTCCAGCTGCCGGGCCATGCCGGCGCGGCGCAGCAGTCCGCGCAGCCGGGCGACGACCTCCTCCAGGCTGAAAGGCTTGGTGACGTAGTCGTCGCCGCCCGCCGTGATCCCGGCGATCCGGTCCTCGACGGCGTCCCGGGCGGTGAGGAAGAGCACGCACACGTCGGGCTTCACGGCGTGCAGGCCGCGCAGCACGGCGAAGCCGTCGGTGTCGGGCAGCATCACGTCCAGGACGACGGCGTCGGGCAGCAGCTCGCGGGCCGCGGCGACCGCCGAGGCCCCGTCGCCGGCGGTGCGGACCTGCCAGCCCTCGTAGCGCAGGGCGCCGGACAGGACCTCGGCGAGGTCCTCGTCGTCGTCCACGACGAGGACGCGCAGCGGGGTGCCGTCGGGGCGGGCGAGGGCGGGGCGGCCGGAGCGGGTGGTGTTCATGGCCCTTCACAGGTGTGGTGTGCGTGGCGCTTCCAGGATCGCCCCTGGCGGGTCACCGTCGCGCCCCCGGTTGCTCTGAGTTTCCTCTGAGTGCGCTCTGAGGGAGCCGCTTCAGAGGGTTCTGAGAAGTTCGGCCCGCACAGTGGCGTCCTGGCAGGACGAAAGGACGTACGCATGACCACCCTGAACGAGGCGTACTCATGACCACCGTGTACGAGCGGACGGCGCCGCCCGTGCCGCGCGCCGCCCCGCGCTCCCCCGCGGGCCCGCTGCTCGTCCTGCTGTGGGGCGGGGCTGCGGGCGCGGTCGCGCTGTGGTGGGCGAACACCGCTTCCGTGGTCGGGGCGGCCGGCTGGCTGACGAACGCCGGGCGGATCGCCGGGCTGCTGTGCGGGTACGCCTGTGCCGTGCTGGTCGGGCTGATGGCGCGGGTGCCGCTGCTGGAGCGCCGGATCGGCTCGGACCGGGTGGCGCGCTGGCACGCGATGGCGGGCCGCTACACGATCGGTCTGCTGGTGGCGCACATGGTGCTCATCCTGGCCGGCTACGCCGCCCAGGACGGCCAGTCGCTCTGGCACGAGACGGTGACGGTGGTCCTCGACTACCCGGAGATGCTGAAGGCGACCGCCGGCACGCTGGTCCTCCTCGCGGTGGGTGTCACCTCGGCGCGGGCCGTGCGGCGCCGGGTCGGGCACGAGTTCTGGTACTACGTCCATCTGCTGACGTACGCGGCCGTGTTCCTGACCTTCTTCCACCAGGTCCAGCTGGGCTCCGACCTCACGGCCGGCCCGGTGCGGGCCGCCTGGTACGCGCTGTACCTGGGAGTGGCGGCGCTGGTGCTGTGGTTCCGGGTGCTCGTGCCGGTGCGGCTGAATCTGCGGCACCGGCTGCGGGTGGAGTCCGTGCACCGGGAGGCGCCGGACGTGTGGTCCGTCGTCGTGCACGGGCAGGGGCTGGAGCGACTGGGCGCCCAGGCCGGGCAGTTCTTCCGCTGGCGGTTCCTCACCCCGGGCATGTGGGGCACGTCGACGCCGTACTCTCTGTCGGCGCCGCCCCGCGGGGACCGGATGCGGATCACGGTGAAGGCGCTCGGCGACCACAGCACCGCCGTGGCGCTGCTGCGGCCCGGCACCCGGGTGTGGGCGGAGGGGCCGTACGGCGCGCTGACCGCCGAACGGCGCACCTCGCACCGGGCGTTGCTCATCGCGGGCGGCGTCGGTGTCACCCCGCTACGGGCGCTGTTCGAGACGCTGCCGGGCGAGGTGACGCTGCTGTACCGGGCACGGACGGTCGAAGGCCTGGCGCTGGGCGGCGAGTTGGAGGCCCTGGCGCGGTGGCGCGGGGCGCGGGTGCACTACCTGCTCAACGGGCCGGACGGCGAACGTCCGCGCCTGAGCGCCGAGTTGTTGCGAGCGGCCGTACCCGAGGGGTTGGCCGGGCACGACGTGTACCTGTGCGGACCTGACGGCTTCGCCCGTGAGGTGTACGGGGCGCTGCGAGCCGCCGGGGTGCCCGACCGCCGTATCCACCACGAGTCGTTCGAGTTGTGAGGCCACGCACGTGCACGCACTGAGGAAGAACCATCCGCTGCGCCGGATCGTGCTGGCGAGCGCCGCCACCGTCTCGGGCATGGTCCTGCTGTTGTCGCTGAAGCCGCACGACACCCCGGCCGCCATAGCCGTCACGTCCCCCTCGGCGAACCCCTCCACGGCCCCCTCGGCGGCGGGGACGGGCACGTTCACCGGCGACTCGGTGCAGACCCGCTGGGGGCCCGTCCAGGTCCGGATCACGGTCAAGGGCGGCAAGCTCACCGACGTCACGGCGGTCGCCTACCCGTCGGACAATCCGCGGGACCAGGAGATCAACAGCTACGCCCTCCCCCGGCTGCGGACCGAGGCCCTCCAGGCGCAGAGCGCGGACATCGACACGGTCTCGGGGGCCACCTACACGAGCGACGGTTACCGCCAGTCGCTCCAGTCCGCCCTCGACTCGGCGACCGGCTGAACACCCAGGCGTCACGGCACGTATCTCAGGGCCAAGGGACCACGCCACCCCCCTTGCCCCGCTCCCGGAGGAATCGTGACCACCACGCTCGCAGGCGGCCGCGCCGCCCGCCGCCAGACGATGCGCCGCATCCGCCCGCGCCGCTCCCCGGCCGTCCCGCTGGTGATCGCCCTATGGGCGGGCGCGGCGGCGGTGCTGTGGCTGTGGTGGGACAACACCCCCTCCCTCGCGGACAACACCGCGAAGATCCTCGCGGCGGGCCGGATCACCGGTCTCCTCGCGGGCTATCTGATGGCGCTGGTCGTCCTGCAGATGGCCCGGGTGCCGGCGCTGGAGCGGCGGGTGGGCTCGGACCGGGTCGCCCGCTGGCACGCGATGAGCGGCCGCTACACGGTGAGCCTGGTCATCGCGCACGTCTTCCTGATCACCTGGGCGTACGCGCTCCAGGCCGGCAAGTCGCTCGGCGACTTCGTGCAGCAGTTCATGGACATGGTCACGAACCTGCCGGACATGGGCAAGGCGGCGATCGGCACCGGCCTGCTGGTGGTCATCGCGCTGCTGTCGGTCGGCGGGGTCCGGCGCAGGCTGCCGTACGACACCTGGTACCACGTCCACCTGCTCACCTACGCCGTGGTGTTCCTGACGTTCTGGCACCAGATCACCACCGGCAACGAGTTCGCCGTCCAGCCCACCGCGAAGACCTTCTGGTACGGGCTCTACGGCATCGTCACCGCGCTGGTGGTCTGGTACCGGATCCTCACCCCGCTCCGCCTCAACCTCAGGCACCGGATGTACGTCGAGGCGGTCATCGAGGAGACGCCGGGCATCGTGTCGGTGCTGATCGGCGGGAAGAAGCTGCACCGGATGGGCGCGGAGGCCGGGCAGTTCTTCCGCTGGCGGTTCATGGCGCCCGGCATGCGGTTCAGCTCCCACCCGTACTCGCTGTCGGCCGCGCCCCGCCCGGACATGCTGCGGATCACGGTCAAGGCGATCGGCGACCACACCGCCCGGCTGCGCGAACTGCGCCCCGGCACCCGCGTGTGGGCCGAGGGCCCGTACGGCGCCCTGACCGCCCAGCGCCGCAGCCGCGGCAAGGTGCTGCTGGTGGCGGGCGGCGTCGGCATCACGCCGATGCGGGCGCTGTTCGAGACGCTGCCCGGGGCGTCCGGTGACATCACCCTGCTCTACCGGGCCAACAGCACCCAGGACCTGGCGCTGTGGGACGAGCTGGCCACCATCGCCGACGAGCGGGGCGCCCGGCTGATGTACGCGGTCAACAGTCCGGACGGCGAGCGGCCCGACATCTCGGCGGAGCGGCTGCGGCAGAAGCTGCCGGACATCGACGACCACGACGTGTTCCTGTGCGGGCCGCCCGGCTTCGCACAGTCCGTGTACGACTCGCTGCGCGACGCGGGCGTGCCGGCCCGCCGTATCCATCACGAGTCGTTCGAGATGTGAGCCACGCTCCCGCACACACGTCACATCACGGCCCCTCAACTCTGCTCGGCAGCCCCAGACTTCAGGAGTTCATTCAGCCATGAGGAAGAGTCATCCGATCCGGCGTGTCGTCCTGGCCGGCGCCGCCACCGTCTCCGGGATCGTGCTGCTGCTGTCGCTGAAGCCGGCGTCCGACCCGGCCTCCGCGTCCGCGGCGGGCGGGGCGGTCCCGCCGGCCGCCGCCCAGGAGTCGGCGCAGGGCGGGGCGCAGGCGGCGGGGCAGAGCACGTCCACCGGGGACGCCGCGCAGACCCAGTACGGTGCCGTCCAGGTACGCATCACCGTCGTCGGCAACAAGATCACCAAATCGGAGGCGGTGCAGGCGCCGCAGGGCGGGACCAGCACCCAGAAGACCGAACTGGCCGTCCCCAAGCTCAACGCGGCGGTGGTCGCCAAACAGAGCCCCGACATCGACACCGTGTCGGGGGCGACGTACACGAGCGAGGGCTACAAGAAGTCCCTCCAGTCGGCGATCGACAAGGCGAACGCCGCCGCCTCGGCCGCCCAGCCCTCGCAGGGCGCGTCGGCCCCCGCCCAGGGTGCCGCCGCCTCCAAGACCCTCACGGGCACGGTCGCGCAGACCCAGTACGGCCCGGTCCAGGTCCGCATCACGGTCAGCAACGGCAAGATCACCAAGGCCGAGGCGGTCCAGGCGCCCCAGGGCGGGACCAGCACCCAGAAGACCGAGCTGGCCGTGCCGAAGCTCAACGCGGCGGCGGTGGCGGCCGGCAGCGCGGACATCGACTCGGTGTCCGGGGCCACCTACACCAGCGCGGGCTACAAGAAGTCCCTCCAGTCGGCGCTGGACCAGGCCGGTGGCTGACACCGTGGCCGAGTCGGCAGATGCTCCCGCCGCGGTACGTCATGCGGAGGAGGTCATGGGGACCGTCTTCTCCTTCGACGTCCGCGGCGGGGACCCCGATGCCGTCCAGGCGGCACTGGCGGAGGCGGTGGCCGGGCTGCACCGGGTCGACGCCGTCTTCAGCACGTACCGCGAGAACAGCCAGATCTCCCGGCTGGCCCGCGACGAGCTGACGGTGGCGGAGTGCGACCCCGAGGTCGCCGAGGTCCTCGAGCTGGGAGCGGAGGCCGAACGCACCAGCGACGGCTGGTTCAGCCTCCGCTACGAGGGCCGCCTCGACCCGACGGGCATCGTCAAGGGCTGGGCGGTGGAGCGCGCGGCCAGACAACTGCTCAGGGCGGGCGCGACCGGGGTCAGCCTCAACGGCGGCGGGGACGTGCAGTTGCTCGGCACGCCGGGGCCGCAGCGCCCGTGGCGGGTGGGGGTCGCCGATCCGCTGCGGCCGGGGGGTCTGGCGGCGGTGGTGTCAGCGGCGGGCACGAGCGAGCTGGCCGTGGCGACCTCCGGCACGGCAGAACGCGGCGCCCACATCGTCGACCCCCGCACCGGCCGCTCCGCGGTGACGGACCTGGTCGCCGTGACGGTGGTGACCCCCAGCGTCACCTGGGCGGACTGCTGGGCGACGGCGGCGTTCGCGATGGGTTCGCGGGAGGGGTTGCGGTGGCTGGAATCACTGCCGGACGTGGAGGCGCTGCTGATCACGGCGGGCGATGAGGTCAGGTGCACAGGGGGCTTGGCTTCAAGACTCGGGTGAATGGACGCCCTTAGGGGCGCGGGGAACTGCGCGACCAGCCACGAAGCACCCGCACCCGACGACGATCAATGCCCGTTCTGAGCCAACCTCAGCAAGTGCTCAGCCAAAGCCTGGCCCCCCACCGGATCACGGCTGATCAGCAACAACGTGTCATCACCGGCGATGGTCCCGAGAATGTCATGCAGCTCAGCCTGATCAATGGCCGACGCCAGAAACTGAGCCGCACCCGGCGGAGTACGCAGCACCACAAGATTCGCCGAAGCCTCCGCGGAGATCAGCAGCTCCTGCGACAGCCGCCGCATCCGCTCTTCCTTCGCCGACTCCCCCAGCGGCGCCCGAGGCGTACGGAAACCGCCCTCGCTCGGCACCGCGTAGATCAGGTCGCCGTCGGTGTTACGGATCTTCACCGCGTTCAGCTCGTCCAGGTCCCGGGACAGCGTCGCCTGCGTGACGCTCAGCCCGTCGTCGGACAAGAGCTTGGCCAACTGGCTCTGCGACCGCACCGGTTGCCGGTTGAGGATGTCCACGATCCGGCGGTGCCGCGCCGTGCGCGTCTGCGGCACCGCAGGCCCGCCGGCCCCGTTCTGCTCATGCTCCTGCGCCTGGCTCATCGACGTCTCATTTCTCCGGATCATCCGTCCCCGTCGGCTGCGTTCGCCGCCTTCGCCGCGTCAAGAACGCCGGGCAGCGCCTGGAGCAGCGCAGCCACCTCGTCGTCGCCGAGGTTCAGCGGCGGCATGAGCCGTACGACATCGGGGGCGGGCGCGTTCACCAGGAAACCGGCGTCCTGAGCCGTCTGCTGCACCTGGGGCGCGAGCGGCTCGGTGAGCACGATACCCAGGAGGAGCCCGGAGCCCCGGACGTGGTCGACCAGCGGGTGTCCCAGGGACTCGATTCCCTCGTGCAGCGCGGCGCTCTGCCGCTTGACGTTGTCGAGCAGTCCGTCACCGGCGATGGTGTCGAGGACGGCGAGTCCGGCGGCACAGGCGACCGGGTTGCCGCCGAAGGTCGTGCCGTGGTGGCCGGGCTGGAGCAGCTCCGCGGCCCGGCCGAAGGCGACGGTGGCGCCGAGGGGCAGTCCGCCGCCGAGTTGCTTGGCGAGGGTGACGACGTCGGGCAGGACGCCCTCGTGGGCCTGGTACTCGAACCAGTGCCCGGTGCGGCCGACGCCGGTCTGCACCTCGTCGAGGACCAGCAGCGCGCCCTTGGCCGCGGTGATCGCCCGGGCCGCCTTGAGGTAGCCGGCGGGCGGGACGACGACGCCGTTCTCGCCCTGGATGGGCTCGATGACGACGAGCGCGGTGTCCTCGGTGACCGCGGCGGCCAGCGCCTGCGCGTCGCCGTACGGCACATGCGTGACGTCCCCCGGCAGCGGCAGGAACGGCGTCTGCTTGGCGGGCTGGCCGGTGAGGGCGAGGGCACCCATGGTGCGGCCGTGGAAGCCGCCCTGCGTGGCCACCATGTGGCTGCGCCCGGTCAGCCGGCCGATCTTGAAGGCGGCCTCGTTGGCCTCGGCGCCGGAGTTGCAGAAGAAGACCCGGCCGTCCCGGCCGAAGTGCTGGAGCAGCCGTTCGGCGAGGGCGATCGTCGGCTCGGCCATGAAGAAGTTGGAGATGTGGCCGAGGGACGCGATCTGCTTGCTGACGGCGTCTATGACCGCCGGGTGGGCGTGGCCGAGCGCGTTGGTGGCGATGCCGCCGACCCAGTCGTAGTACTGCTTGCCCTCGGAGTCCCAGACCTTGAGGCCTTCACCGCGGACGAGGGGGAGGCGCGGGGTGCCGTAGTTGTTCATGAGCGAGCCCTGCCACCGCTGGGTGAGCTCCTGATTGTCGGTCATTCCCCATCCCCCTCTTGCGCGTCCGGCACGACCATCGTGCCGATGCCCTCGTCGGTGAAGATCTCCAGCAGGATCGAGTGCTGGACCCGGCCGTCGATGACGCGGGCGGTGGTGACGCCGTTGCGCACGGCGTGCAGGCAGCCCTCCATCTTCGGGACCATGCCGGAACTCAACTCCGGCAGCAGCTTCTCCAGTTGGGAAGCGGTGAGGCGGCTGATCACCTCGTCGCTGTGCGGCCAGTCCTCATAGAGACCCTCGACGTCCGTGAGGACCATGAGAGTCTCCGCTCCAAGAGCAGCAGCGAGTGCCGCAGCCGCCGTATCAGCATTGACGTTGTAGACATGGTGGTCGTCCTGGCTACGGGCGATCGACGAGACGACCGGGATCCGGCCGTCGGCGAGCAGGGCCTCGATCGCGCCCGTGTCGATCGCGGTGATCTCGCCCACCCGTCCGATGTCGACCAACTCGCCGTCGATCTCGGGCTGGTGCTTGGTGGCGGTGATGGTGTGCGCGTCCTCGCCGGTCAGACCGACGGCCAGCGGTCCGTGCTGGTTGAGCAGCCCGACCAGCTCGCGCTGGACCTGTCCGGCCAGCACCATCCGTACGACGTCCATGGCGTCCTCGGTGGTGACGCGGAGGCCGGCCTTGAACTCGCTGACGATGCCGGCCTGGTCGAGGGCGGCGCTGATCTGCGGGCCGCCGCCGTGCACGACGACCGGCTTGAGGCCGGCGTGGTGCAGGAAGACGACGTCCTGGGCGAACGCGGCCTTCAGGTCCTCGTCGATCATGGCGTTGCCGCCGAACTTGATGACGACCGTCTTGCCGTTGTGCCGGACGAGCCAGGGCAGCGCCTCGATGAGGATCTGCGCCTTGGGCAGCGCGGTGTGTTTGCGGGTCACGTTGCTCATGAGGAGTAGGCGCTGTTCTCGTGGACGTAGTCGGCGGTGAGGTCGTTGGTCCAGATCGTGGCGGTCTCGGTGCCGGCCGCGAGGTCGGCGACGATGTGCACCTCGCGGTAGCGCATGTCGACCTTGTCGCGGTCCTCGCCGACGCCGCCGTTCTTGCACACCCAGACCCCGTTGATGGCGACGTTCAGCCGGTCCGGCTCGAAGGCGGCCTTGGTGGTGCCGATCGCGGAGAGCACGCGGCCCCAGTTGGGGTCCTCGCCGTGGATGGCGCACTTGAGGAGGTTGTTGCGGGCGATGGAGCGGCCCACCTCGACGGCGTCCTCCTCGGTCGCGGCGCCCACCACCTCGACCTTGATGTCCTTGCTGGCGCCCTCGGCGTCCCGGATGAGCTGCTGGCCGAGGTCGTCGCAGACCTGCCGTACGGCCTCGGCGAACTCGTCGTAGCCGGGGGCGACTTCGGCGGAACCGGAGGCGAGCAGGAGCACCGTGTCGTTGGTGGACATGCAGCCGTCGGAGTCGACGCGGTCGAAGGTGGTGTGCGTGGCGGCGCGCAGCGCCTTGTCCAGCAGCTCACTCGGGAGGTCGGCGTCGGTGGTGAGGACGACCAGCATGGTGGCGAGGCCGGGGGCGAGCATGCCCGCGCCCTTGGCCATGCCGCCGACCGTCCAGCCGTCCTTCGTGACGACGGACGTCTTGTGGACGGTGTCGGTGGTCTTGATGGCGATGGCGGCCTTCTCACCGCCGTGCTCGCTCAGTGCCCCGGCGGCGCTCTCGACTCCCTGGAGCAGCTTGTCCATCGGGAGCAGGACGCCGATGAGACCGGTGGACGCGACCGCGACCTCGCCGGCGCCGATGCCCAGCACGTCGGCGACCTTCTCGGCGGTCGCGTGCGTGTCCTGGAAGCCCTTCGGTCCCGTACAGGCGTTGGCGCCGCCGGAGTTGAGGACGACGGCGGTCAACTCGCCGCTCTTCAGGACCTGCTCGGACCACAGGACCGGGGCGGCCTTCACACGGTTGGAGGTGAAGACGCCGGCGGCGGCACGGCGGGGCCCGGTGTTGACCACGAGGGCCAGGTCCGGGTTGCCGTTCTCCTTGATCCCGGCGGCGATGCCCGCCGCCGTGAATCCCTTGGCTGCCGTGACGCTCACGGTGCGACTCCGATCGTGGAAAGACCCGTGGACTCGTCGAGTCCGAGGGCGATGTTCATGCTCTGTACGGCACCGCCCGCGGTGCCCTTGGTGAGGTTGTCGATGGCGCTGATCGCGATGATGCGGCCCGCGGTCTCGTCGTACGCGACCTGCACCTGAACGGCGTTGGAACCGTAGACGGACGCGGTGGCGGGCCACTGCCCCTCGGGGAGGAGGTGCACGAAGGGCTCGTCGGCGTAGGCCTTCTCATAGGCGGCGCGGACGGACTCGGCGGTGACGCCGGCCCGGGCCTTGGCGCTGCACGTGGCGAGGATGCCGCGGGGCATCGGAGCGAGGGTCGGGGTGAAGGAGACGGTGATCCGCTCGCCCGCCACCCCGCTGAAGTTCTGGATCATCTCGGGCGTGTGCCGGTGGCCGCCGCCGACGCCGTACGGCGTCATGGACCCCATGACCTCGCTGCCCAGCAGATGCGCCTTGGGCGCCTTGCCCGCGCCGGAGGTGCCGGAGGCCGCGACGATCACGGCCTCGGCCTCGGCGATCCCGGCCGCGTACGCCGGGAAGAGGGCGAGGGTGGCGGCGGTCGGGTAGCAACCGGGGACCGCGATGCGCTTGGACCCCTCCAGCGCGGCGCGGGCACCCGGAAGTTCGGGGAGGCCGTACGGCCAGGTCCCGGCGTGGGCGGAGCCGTAGAACTTCTCCCAGTCGGCGGCGTCCTTCAGCCGGAAGTCGGCGCCCATGTCGACGACGAGGACGTCCGGGCCGAGCTGCTCGGCGACCGCGGCGGACTGGCCGTGGGGCAGCGCGAGGAACACCACGTCATGCCCGGCGAGCACCTCGGGGGTGGTCTCCTGGAGCACGCGGCCGGCCAGCGGCAGCAGATGCGGCTGGAGGGCGCCCAGCTGCTGACCGGCGTTGGAGTTGCCGGTCAGGGCACCGATCTCGACCTCGGGGTGGGCCAGGAGCAGTCGCAGGACCTCGCCGCCCGCATAACCGCTCGCCCCGGCCACTGCCGCACGTACCGCCATGTCACCCTCCTCTTGGATGGCATGACTATACGCAGCGATGCACGTTTATGCAATCTTGGCGAGGTCCCTCCGGGAGGCGGCTGGGTGCGCCGAGGGCTGGAGGGGGCGCCGTCGTCGCACCACGCCCAGCAGGATCACGATCACCGAGGCCACTCCCCCGACTGTCATACCCAGTCGCAGACCGGGTGGCCGGAAGGTGCAGGTCACGTCGTTCGACGTGCCGTCGAGAGGCACGGACACCAGCCCGTGGTAGTTCCCGGCCGGGGCGGCGGCGGAATCGCCGACGGCGCAGCGCCAGCCCGCGATTCTCGGGGCCGCGACGACGGCGATTCCCGTACTGCCCCTCGGGAGCTCCGCCCGGATCGTGCCGTCCGAGACCGTCACCTTCGTGGCACCGGTGTGCGCGAGCCGCCGGACGACGGTGTCCAGCTTGCCGGTGTCGAGGCAGCCGACCGCGCCGACCGGGATCCTGCCCGGGCGGTGTGCGGACAGCTCGATGGTCAGCCGCCCGGACGGCGGGACCGTACCGAGCGGCTGCATGGCGGCGCGCCTGCTCGCGTCGGCCCTGAAGCGGGCGGCCGGTCCCGGAGCACCGGTGAGCCGGGCCGTGCCCGTGAAGCGCGGGGCCCAGAGGTACGCCTCGCTGCCCGCCGGGCACCGGGCGGTGACGGTCTCGGCGCTCACGACGAGCCGGGGCACGGTGTAGACGCGGGCGCCGAGCAGCAGCTCCTGGTTGCGGTACGGCGACGGCCCGAAGGCAGGCGCGGCGGCGGCCGTGGGTCGTACGGTCACCAGGGGCGGCACGTCCTGACGGGAGACGGTCAACCGGCCGTCGGGCTCGGGATACCGGCTCTGGTGCGGGTCCGGGGGTGAGTGCACCCGGGCGCCGACGGAGAAGATCACGTCCGTGACGGCGTTGTCCAGGCTCTGCAGGCTGCGGCCGCCGGAGGTCCAGCCGCCGCCGAGGGCGGTGAGCGTACGAAAGAGCACGTCGGAGGTGTGGCTGCTGTAGTACTGGGCGCCCTGGCCGCCGACGAGCATCGGGTCGTTGGCGACGGTCTGCTCGCGGCCCGGGTCGGTGCGGTAGCGGGGCCAGCCGTCGGCCTGTGCGATCGCCTCCGACTGCCGCTGCTGCCGGTCGCCCCAGGGCGTGTAGTCGTCCAGGTGCGCGAGCCGCAGCCGGGAGGCCACGGCGGAGGTGGCGACGGTCTCGCCGAACTGGGCACCGAGCAGCAGCACCGCGGCGAGCGCGACCGGCACGGTACGGCGCGGACCGCCGAGCAGACGCCGGGCTCGGTCCCCGAGCGGACGCCACCCGCCCCGCCCGCTCGACCGGCCCAGCAGGACCAGCCCGCCCAGCGTGCCCGCGGCGGCAAGGAGCAGCACCGGCCAGGCGACCTGACGTACCAGATCGCTGCGGCTCGCGACGGCCACGATCAGGGTGAACAGAGCGGCGGACGCGCCCAGCGTCCGCGGCGCCGGCACACCGTACGAGAGCGTGTGCCAGGCGGTCATCACCAGCAGCGCGCACACCACGAAGGCCTGCCGGTAGGGGCTGCCCTGCGGGGCGGCGAAGGCGTGCCAGAGCAGATGGGTCGGGTCCCACTGCATCGACAGCGTCACCCCGGCCACCAGCAGCGGCCATCCGGTGCGCACCCGCCGGGGAGCCGCCCGGTGGAAGGGCAGGGCGAGGGCGAGCAGCAGGGCCGTGGTGCCGACGAAGAGCGCCGGCGAGCCGAAGCTGTACGTCGTCGGCAGCAGCCGGGCCAGCAGGTCCTGGGCGCCCACCGGTTTGAACTCCGTGAACCTGCCGGGGGAGGCGTGGGTGGTGCCGAAGTAGACCACCGTCACGACGGGCGCGGCCAAGCCGACCCCGAGGGCCACGGTCAGTGCGGCGCGGCCCGCCACCGCCGCCTTTTGGCGCCACGGGAGACCGGACAGGGCCAGCCTCAGGAGCAGGACGAGACCGGCGGCGAGGGTGGCCATGTACGCCGTGTAGAAGTTGGCGATCCAGGCCGCCGTCACGACGAGTACGCCGAGGAGCGGTCGCCTCCGGTGCAGAATCCATTCTCCGACCAGGCACAGCAGCGGCAGCGCGATGAGGCCGTCGAGCCACATGAGGTTGTAGACGGCCGCCGCCACGGTCCACCCGCACAGGGCGTACGACGCTCCCAGCAGCCCCGCGGCCCACCAGCGCCCGGGGCGCTGCACGAGCAGCAGCCAGGCCATGGCCGCGGCGGCGCACGCGACCTTCAGGACGGTGATCACATACACCGCGAGGTCGATCTCGTCCCGCGGGAACACCGCCACGAGCAGGGCGAAGGGGCTGGTGAGGTAGGTGCCGAGGTCGGGCAGGAAGCTGCTGCCGTACCCGGACTGCCAGTTGACGAGGAGACCGCCGTCGGCGCGGCCGTGCAGCAGGTCCCACAGGTGGGCGTGGAAGGGGACGTACTGGTTGCCGAGGTCGTTGACCGTGCGGGTGCGAGGGCCTAACGGGTAGCTGCGGGCGACGGCGTCGGCGACGCAGAACATGACGCCGGCGACCAGCGCCGCGAGCCCGGCCGCGGCCCGCCGAGGCCGCGAAATACCGCTGTGCAATTCGATCCCCCCGTCCGGGGGCTGGTCGGGCCCCCGCGCTTTTTTAATTCGGTGCGCCCTTTTAGACAGAGGGGGAATCCGACGGGTTGTGCATCCGCGAAAAGTGGTGGAATGAATTCCAGCTTGTTCACGGGTTAATGGCGGGTGCACGCGACTGGAGTCCACTCCAGGCTCTACGGTCTTGTGCATGACTGACGGACGATCCGACATGAGCGGCAGCACCACCCGTGAGGAGCGTTTCGCGCAGGGCCTGAAGGTGCTGCGGAGCGTCGACGGCGAGGCCGGGCAGCGGGTCATCGACTCGCTCGCCGACATCAGCCCCGAGATGGGCCACCAGATCGTCGCCTGGGGCTTCGGCGAGATCTACTCCCGCCCCGAACTCCAGCCCAGGGACCGCCAGTTGGTGACGCTGGGCATGCTCACCGCGCTCGGCGGCTGCGAGCCGCAGCTGGAGGTGCACGTCAACGCGGCGCTGAACGTGGGCCTGACGCCCCAGCAGATCGTCGAGGCGCTGCTGCACTCCGCCGGTTACTGCGGCTTTCCGCGCGCCCTGAACGCCACGTTCGTCGCGAAGAAGGTCTTCGCCGAGCGGGGGCTGCTGCCGGTCGAAGGGCAGCAGCCCCCGCCCCGTGAGAATCCGCCTACTTCTGCTTGATCCGCAGGAACGTCACGGAGTTCGCCGGGAAGGTGTACGTGAACCGGTCGGCGACCCCGTCGAACGTGGACCGCACCGGTGCGACCGGCGTCTCGGTCTCGGTGTTCACCGCGTTGGCGTCGGCCGTCAGCGTGGTGACCCGCGCCTTGGACCCGACCTTCGCACCGCCGAGGTCGATCGCCGTACGGGCCGCGGCGGCCTGGGCGTTGACGACCTTGACGATCAGGTCGCCGGTCTTCTTGTCCTGGGTGACGACCTGGCGGAACGGCTCGGCCGGCTTGTCGTCGGTGAAGCTGCCCCACTCCTGGCCGTCGAGGTACAGGGTGACCTGGCGGCCGCGCACCTTGATGTCGATGTCGTAGGTGCGGCCCGTCTCGATGGACCCGGCCTTGGAGATGAGCGTCGACTTGCCGCCGTCCACTGCCTGTTCGACGGCGTTGAGGGTGTTGCCCCAGCCGCCGAGGTTCCACCAGTAGTAGTTGCCGGTGTCCTTGACGCCGAAGGCGACGAGGAAGCCCTCCTTGCCGGACTTCTTGGTGGCCTTCACCTTCAGGTCGTAGTCGTGCCAGTTGGTGTCACCCGCCGACACCATGGTGTTCTCGGCGGCGACATCGGTCTGCACGTACTGCCCGTCCTGGATGCTCCAGCTGCCACCACCGGTGTGCGTCCACTGGGAGGCGTCACCGGAGAAGTCGTCGCTCAGCAAGGAGGTGCCGTCGGCGTCCGTGACCCGGACGTCGTCGTAGGCCGCGCCGGTCGCCCAGGTGGACAGGCCGACGGCGCCGGTGAGGGGGCCGGTGAGCGAGGGGGTGCCGGTGGCGGTCGATGGGACGACGCGGTCGCCGACGTTGTTCATGAACAGCTTCTGGACCTCGTAGTTGGCCGAGTTCCAGGCCGCGTGGTTGTTGAACCAGATGAGGTCCGGCCGCCACTGGACATAGTCCTCGTTGGCGAACAGCGGGGCGTACGAGGCGAGTTTGACGACGTCCGCGTTGCGCTCCAGGCCGGTCATGTACGCCGCCTCGGCGAGACCGTTCTTGAAGGCGTTGCCCCACGAGGCGTATTCACCGAGGAAGACCTTCGGGCCGTTCCTGTCGTAGGAGTCGTAGCGGTCGTTGTTCTGGAGGAACCACTGGGTGCTGTTGTAGTAGTGCTCGTCGACCATGCCGACCTTGGCGTCCTTGTTGAGTTTCCATGCCGTGTCGAAGGTCGGACCGGCGTCGTCCGGGCCGGAGTTGGAGATGACCGTGATGCCGGGGTACTTCGCCTCGATGGCGGCGCGGAACTGCTGGAACCGGGCGAAGAACGCCTCGGGGAGGTTCTCCTCGTTGCCGACCTCGATGTGGGTGAGATGGAAGGGCTTGGGGTGGCCCATCCGGGCGCGCTTGCTGCCCCACTCGCTCGTCACCGGGCCGTTGGCGAACTCGATGAGGTCCAGGGTGTCCTGGATGTGCCGCTTGAGCAGCGCCTCGTCGTCGACGGCCTTGTCCTGGCCGCAGCCCGTCACCAGGGCGGGGACGACGGGCAGCGGCATGGCGCCGATGTCCTCGGAGAGGCGGAAGTATTCGTAGTAGCCAAGGCCGTAACTCTGGTTGTAGCCCCAGAAGTTGGCGTTGGTGGCGCGCTCCTCGACCGGGCCGATGGTGTCCTTCCACTGGTACGAGCGCTTGCGCTGGTACCCGGAGGCCTCGCTGTAGTCCTCCATGGAGCCGGTGTTGACCAGGCAGCCGCCGGGGAAGCGGACGAAGCCGGGGTGCAGGGCCTCGATCTTCTCGGCGAGGTCCTTGCGCAGGCCGTTGGGCTCGTTCCGGTAGGTGTCGTGCGGGAAGAGGGACACCATGTCGAGCGCGGTCGCGGCGGAGGAGCCGACGGTGAGGCGTCCGGCGCTGCTGGTGCGGGTCGCGGTGAAGGTGGCCTTGTACTTGGCCCAGCCGCGCTTCGGCACGGCCACCCGGCGGGCGGTCGCGAGGCTTCCGTCGGCGTCCTGGAGGGTGACCGTGAGGGTCGTACCGGCCTCGGCGCGGGCCCAGACCGAGAAGTCGTACCGCTTGCCCTCCTCGACGTGGATGCCGGTGTTGTAGCCCGTGTTCGTGAGGGACGAACCGGCGCCCAGGGAGAGGTAGTTGCGGTTGCGGGAGTTGAGACGCCCGTCGTCGTCGACGACCCGGCCGGTGCCGTCGACCGTCCAGGAGGTGAGGGGCGTGTACGACCTGTTGTCGTCGGTGGAGTATTCGAAGGAGCGGTTCTGCACGAGCTCGGCGTACAGACCGCCGTCGGCGGCCCGGTTGATGTCCTCGAAGAAGACGCCGTACATCGTGTCGTCGATCCTCGCGCCCTTGGCGGTGGGGTCGACGACGATGGCGTAGTCGGTGGCATTCTCGGCGTGGGCGGGGGCGGGGATGAGGCCGGCCGCTGCCACGAGGGCGGTGGCGGCCATGCCGTATCTCCAGCGGGTGCGTGACATGAATACTCCGCGGCTCGACAGAGGGAGTCGTTCAAGGCATGTGCGAGACGTTCGGGATATCGGACACTGATCAGCACTTCGAACGGCAAGATAGGGAGGGAGATCGAAGAGCGTCAACGGGTCGTGCGGTACCGAAAGTGTCGAAAGGGAGGGACCGATGGGCGAGTTCTGGCCGGTACCGGACGTGCTGACCTTTCTGGCCGGGAGCTGGCGGGCGGAGCGGACCGTGCGGGACCTGGCGAGCGGGGACACGGGGGCATTCACCGGCACGACGGTTTTCGGCCCGTCGGACGGGGACGGCCTCCTGCACCACGAGTCGGGCACCTTCACCTGGCTCGGCGTCCCGCGCCCCGCAGAGCGGACGCTGCGGTTCCTGCCGGGCGGGCGGCCGGGCACGGCGGACGTCCGATTCGCCGACGGCCGGCCCTTTCACGACCTGGACCTGACGACCGGCCGACATGTCGCCGACCATCCGTGCTCGGCGGACCTCTACCGCGGCGAGTTCAGCGTCCTGGACGCGGACCACTGGCGGACGGTGTGGCGGGTGGGCGGCCCCGCGAAGGACCTGGTGCTGACCACCGACTACAGCCGCGAGAGCTGAACCGACTACAGCCGCGAGGACTGAGCCGACGCCGCGTCGAAGCGCAGGTTCCAGCGGCCGGCGTGGCCGGTGAGGGTGGTGGTCGACAGAGGGCGGACGTCGATGTTCCAGTACGTCGACGGGGGCGCCTTCAGGGCGTACACCAGCGCCGCCCGGACCACCGAGGGTTCGGCGACGGCGACGATCCGGCCGCCGTCCTCCACGGGCCGGGTGTCGAGCCAGCCGCCGACGCGGGTGATGAACGACAGCAGCGACTCACCGCCGTGGGGCGTGCCGCTCGGGTCGGCGAGCCAGGCGTCCACCGCCTCCGGCTCCCGCGCCATCGCCTCGCCCAGCGTCAGTCCGCGCCAGCGGCCCATGTCGCAGTCCCGCAGCGCCAGTTGCACGAGCGGGGCGTAGCCGAGGGCGTCACCCGTGGCGCGGCTGCGCGGGGTCGGCGAGCAGTAGCGCAGCTCGGCCGCGGACAGGGGCAGCAGCTCCTGCGCGGAGCGCTGCACCTCGTCCCAGCCGGCCTGATCGAGGGGCCGGTCGTCCTCGAACCGCTCCGCGAGCAGCGGGGAGCTGCGGGCGGCGGCGACGAATGTGACCCGGAGTGCCATGCGGTGATGGTGGGTGGAGAAAGTGCGCAGGTCAAGGGGCGTTACCCGGGAGTTACGCAGGGTCCGTAAACCCTCACACCCGGGTCGGGACGGGCCGGACAAGTCGCCTGAAACGATGGGCCTTGGTACGCCCTAGTACAGATACGCCATCCACCGGTCCGGCCCGGCGAGCGGCGCGAACCCGGCCTTCTCGTAGACGCCGTGCGCGTCCTGGGTGGCCAGCAGGATGCGCCGCAGACCGTACTCCCGCAGATGCTCGCGCACCGCCTCGACCAGCGAGGTCCCGATCCCCTTCCCGCGCACGGACGGGTCGACGTACACATCGCACAGCCACCCGAAGGTGGCCCGGTCGGTGATCACCCGTGCGTAGGCCGCCTGCTCCCCCGAAGCGGTGTCGTACACCCCGAAGTTCAGCGACCCGGCGATGGCCCGGTCCTGCTTCTCCCGGGAGCGGCCGAGTGCCCAGTAGGCGTCCTCGGACAGCCAGCGGTGCACCCGCTCGGCGTCGATGCGGTCGGGGTCGGTGGAGATCTCGTAGCCGGTGGCGAGGTCGCTCATGCCGGGATCCTCGCAGGAGGCGGCGGCCGGGTGCGAACGGTTTCCGCGCTCCCCTACAGCACCTCGTCACAGGCGGTACGGAGTCGTCGTACCCCTTCCGCGATCTCCCCCGCCCCCGCGACCGCCGCGAAGCTCAACCGGATGTGGCCTGCCGGGGGTTCGGCGCTGAAGTAGGGGCGGCCCGGGGTGAGGGCGACGCCGGCGCGCAGGGCCGCGGCCGTCAGGGCGGACTCGGGGAGGGTCTCGGGCAGGCGGAGCCAGAGGTGGTAGCCGCCGGACGGGATGTGGGGCAGGGCCAGTTCGGGGAGGTGCAGGCGCAGGGCCGAGGTCATGGTGTCGCGGCGGGCTCTCAGGTCCGCGGAGATCGCCCGGAGATGGCGGGGCCAGGCCGGGGAGCCGACCAGTTCCAGGGCGGCCTCCTGGAGGGGGCGCGGCACGAAGAAGGTGTCGACGATCTGGATGGCGCGCAGGCGTTCCAGAACGGGGCCGCGGGCGGCGAGCGCGCAGACACGGAAGCTCGGCGAGGTGGCCTTCGTCAGCGAGCCGACGTGGACGACCACGCCGTCCGCGTCCTCGGCGGCCAGCGGGCGCGGGAGTTCACCGGCGTCCTCGTGCACGAGCCGTCGTACGAAGTCGTCCTCGACGACGAACGCGCCCGCCTCGCGCGCGATCCGCAGCACCTCGCCCCGGCGTTCGGGGGCCAGCACCGCGCCGGTCGGGTTCTGGAAGAGGGGCTGGCAGATGAACACCCGGGCGCCGGTGGCCCGGAAGGCGTCCGCGAGCAGTTCGGGGCGTACGCCGTCGGCGTCCACCGGGACCGGCACCGGGCGCAGGCCCGCCGCCCGGGCGATCGCCAGCATGCCGGGATACGTGGGCGATTCGACCAGGACCGGCGCGCCCGGCGGCGCCAGCGCGCGCAGCGCGATCGTCAGCGCCGACTGGCCGCCCGCGGCGATCAGCACCTCGGCCGCGCTCACCGCCCCGCCGATGCTCCGCGCGAACCACTCCCGCAGCTCCACCAGCCCCTCCAGCGGCGGCCTCCCCCACGCCCCGGGACGCCGTGAAGCCCGGGACAGCGCGGCGGCGAGGGCCTGCTCGGGCTGGAGGGAGGGGTGCAGATAGCCGCCGGTGAACTCGATGACACCGGGCGGCGGGGCGGCGAGCGAGACGACGACCCCGGACGCGTCCACCGAGCGCGGTACGAGGTCCGGGGACGCGTCCGCGCTGAGGGCCACCTCCTGCCAGGAGGTGTCACCGGCGGGAGCGGCCGTCGTCCGGGGCCGGCTGCGGAACGCCCCGGCGCCGGGGCGGGTCACCACCAGCCCCTCCGCGACCAGCTGGGCCAGGGCCCGGGAGACGGTCACCGGGCTCACCCGGTACTGCTCCACGAGGGCTCGGCTCGACGGGAGCTTTCCACCCGGCGAGTAGCGGTTGAGCTCCTGCCGCAGGCGTTCCGCCAGTTCACCGACGCTGCTACGCTCTTGCATGAGAGTAGAGAGTAGCGCTACTGCCCCCGTCACGATAGCGGTCGACAGCCGGCCGTCGAGGGCGACCGGCACCTTCCTCGCCGCGCTCGGTGTCGTCGCCTTCTCCCTGACCTTCCCCGCGACCGCGTGGGGCCTGGAGGGCTTCGGGCCGTGGTCACTGGTCGCCGTGCGGTCGGTCCTCGCGGCGCTGATCGCCGGGGCCTGTCTGCTGGCCCTGCGCGTCCCCCTGCCGGACCGGCGGCACCGGACCGGGCTCGCGGTCGTCGCCGCCGGGGTCGTCGTGGGCTTCCCGCTGCTCACCACCCTCGCGTTGCAGACCTCCACCACCGCGCACGCCGCCGTCGTGGTCGGTCTGCTCCCCCTCACCACCGCGCTGCTGTCCGCCCTGCGGATGGGCACCCGCCCGTCCCGCACCTTCTGGACGGCCGCCCTCGCCGGCGCCGCCGCGGTGATCGCCTTCACCGTCCAGCAGAGCGGCGGCGCCCTCACCACCGCCGACCTCTACCTCTTCGCCGCGCTTCTGGTGTGCGCCGCCGGGTACACCGAGGGCGGCCGGCTGGCCGGGGTCATGCCGGGCTGGCAGGTCATCGGCTGGGCGCTGGTGCTGTGTCTGCCGCTCACCCTGCCCGCCGCCGTGGTGGCGTTGTCGTACGAGCCCGTCGACCTGACCTTCCACAGCGTGAGCGGTCTGCTCTGGGTCGCGGCGGGCTCGCAGTTCCTCGGGCTGGTCGTCTGGTACCGGGGCATGGCGACGATCGGCATCCCCAAGGCCAGCCAGTTGCAGTTGGCCCAACCGCTGCTCACACTGGTGTGGTCGGTGCTGCTGCTCGGCGAGCACCTGACGGTGGCCGCCCCACTGACGGCCGCGGCGGTGCTGGTGTGCATCGCCGTCACGCAGCGGGCGCGCGGTTGAGGGCGGGTACGCACCGGTTCCCACCGGGTCCTCGCGCCGTAGACTCAAGGCCACGGACCGCTGCTCCCGTACACGGTGAGGAGGCCCCGAAGATGCGTGCAACCGTGGGCGACCAGCTCGTCCAGCACGGCAGGGTGGTCGGACAGCACGACAAGGTCGGCGAGATCGTCGAGGTCATGGGACAGGGCGGCAACCCCCCGTACCGCGTCCGTTTCGAGGACGGGCACGAGGGTGTGTGCTCACCCGGCCCCGACACCGAGATCCGGCACCGGCAGCAGACCGCCTAGCTCACCTCGGGGGCTCCGCGGGCTCCTGATAGTGGTCGGCGACCACCCGCGTCATGGCCCCGATCGGATCCGCGGCGACCTCGCGCGCGGCGAAGAAGACATGCCCGCGCACCTGCGTCTGGTCGGACGCCAGCGCGAGGTGTTTCGACAGTTCGGCGGGGTCCTGCCAGGCGGCGGACTGCGCCGGGTCACCGGCCTTGTAGAGGGCCTCACCGATGTACAGCTTCGTGCTGCTGCCCCGCGCCTGCTGGGCCCACCAGGGCACGAGCTTGGCGTAGTCGGCGACCGAGAAGCCGATGTTCCAGTAGATCTGCGGGACGATGTAGTCGATCCATCCCTCCCGCACCCATTTACGGGTGTCGGCGAAGACGTCGTCGTACGCCTGCATCGCCTTGGTGTCGGAGCCGAGCGGGTCGGTGGAGGCGTTGCGCCACACACCGAAGGGGCTGATCCCGAACTGGGTGATCGGCCGGATCTGCTTGATCTTCGCGGCCATCTCCAGGACCAGCTTGTCGATGTTGCTGCGCCGCCAGTCCCCCCGGGTGTCGAAGCCGCCGCCGTAGGCGTCGAAGGCCGCGTCGTCGTCGAAGGTCTGGCCCGCGACCGGATACGGGTAGAAGTAGTCGTCGAAGTGGACCGCGTCCACCGGGTACGTGCGCACCGCGTCCAGGATCGCCTTCTCCACGAAGGCGCGGACCTCGGGCAGCCCGGGGTTGTAGTACATCTTGCCGCCGTACTTCACCACCCACCCCGGGTGCACCCGGGCGGGATGAGAGGCGACGAGCTTCGTCGGATCGGTGTGGTTGGCGATCCGGTACGGGTTGAACCAGGCGTGCAGCTCCAGACCGCGGGCGTGGGCCTCCTCGACCGCCGTGCCGAGCGGGTCCCAGCCGGGCGCCTTGCCCTGGGTGCCGGTGAGGACCTGCGACCAGGGTTCGTACGGCGAGGGCCACAGCGCGTCGGCCGTCGGCCGCACCTGAAGCATCACCGCGTTCAGCCGCCGCTGCACCGCCCGGTCGAGCAGTTTGATCAGCTCGGCCCGCTGCTGTGCGGCGCTCAGCCCCGCCTTCGAGGGCCAGTCGCGGTTGGCGACGCTCGCCACCCACACGCCCCGCATCTCACCGGGTCCCCGGCGCCGCGGGGAGTCCGATCCGCCCGCCATCGCCGCGCCCGCCGCCACCGCGCCGCCGCCCGCCACCAGAGCCGACAGGGCGGTCACCGCGAACGCCCGCCTCGACAGCGGCGACTTCCGATGCATCCTCACTCGTACCTCCGTGCACGTTCCGTCCAGCCGCAGCCTCCCATGCGGACCCCGCGCATTCGATCAACGATCGCCGAAGGGAACGTGCAGATTTGCGGCAGGCGACGAGTGCGGGCGCCGAGTCGTCCCACGCCCCGGGCAGTGAGCCGCCGGCAGGGTCCCGGGACCAGCGGTCCGCTCGACCTCCGGCTGATCCGCCGTCGAGCATGTCCGACCCGATCGATCGATCATCGATACTTTCCAGTAACGTGCACGGATGGAGCAGGCTGCGAACCACGCGGGTCCTGCCGGATTCGTAGATCTGCGAAGGGGACGATGTGACCGACATCGAGCGCGTCGGAGTGGTGGGCTGCGGCCAGATGGGAGCGGGCATCGCCGAGGTGTGCGCCCGCTCCGGACTGGACGTGAAGGTCGCCGAGACCACCGGTGAGGCCCTGGAGATCGGCCGGACCCGGCTGCTGAACTCCCTGACCAAGGCCGCCGAGCGCGGCAAGATCAGCGAGGAGGAGCGCGACTCCGCGCTGGCCCGGCTCTCCTTCACCACCGACCTCGGCGAGTTCGCCGACCGCGATCTGGTGATCGAGGCCGTCGTGGAGAACGAGCAGGTGAAGACCGAGATCTTCCAGGTGCTCGACCAGGTCGTGACCCGCCCGGACGCGATCCTCGCCTCCAACACCTCCTCCATCCCCCTGGTGAAGCTCGCGGTCGCCACCTCGCGGCCCGACCAGGTCATCGGCATCCACTTCTTCAACCCCGCCCCGGTGCAGAAGCTCGTCGAGCTGATCCCGGCCCTCACCACCTCCGAGGGCACGATCAGCCGCGCCCAGGGCTTCGCCGAGAAGCTCCTCGGCAAGCACGCGATCCGTGCGCAGGACCGCTCCGGCTTCGTGGTGAACGCCCTCCTGGTGCCCTACCTCCTGTCCGCGATCCGGATGTTCGAGTCGGGCATCGCGGGCCGCGAGGACATCGACAACGGCATGGAGATGGGCTGCGCCCACCCGATGGGCCCGCTGAAGCTGTCCGACCTGATCGGCCTGGACACCATCGTCTCGATCGCCAACTCGATGTACGAGGAGTACAAGGAGCCGCTGTACGCCGCTCCCCCGCTGCTCCAGCGCATGGTCGACGCCGGCCGCCTCGGCCGCAAGACCGGTTCCGGCTTCTACACCTACGGCTGACACGTCTCGGCCGGTTGCACAGTGCCCGTTTCAGGGTGCTGATGACACAGTGCGACGAACACGGGCCCGGCACTCTTCGGAGCGCCGGGCCCGCCGTATTCACACACCGTGTGCGCGCCGGGCACGCATATGCCCGTCGCACACGCTCCCCACGCGCCCACCAGGGCGGTTGACTCTTCATGCGCATGCAAGGGATGTGATGACTACGGAAAGGAGCGGAAAAGTGACCGCCGACCCGGAGCATCCCGTGGTCCATGGAGAACTCGCAGAGTTACGCCGCCGCCTCGACGTCGCGTACGCGCGTGTCGAGGGAGGGCTCGCTCTGCTGAGTCATCGCACGGAGGAGACCGACAAGGAACTCGACGACCTGAGTTCACGGATCGTCGCGCTGGAGCACGCCCGTTGGCCGCTGCCCGCGGTCGCGGCCGTCACGGCCGTGGGCGCGCTCGTCGTCGCGGTCTGGCAGGCTCTCGGGCACTAGAGAGCAGGACGTGGTGGGGGATCAGGGCAAGACGTCCTGCCCGAGCCTGAGATGGTGCAGCAGCAGTAGCGCGGCCGCCATGTTGGCGGCCGGGACCTCGCCGCGGGCGACCATGTCGGGGACGAGCTTGAGGGGGACCCATTCCCGACGGTCCGACTCGAAGTCGTCCACAGGGTGTCCGACGTACTCGCCCTCCTCGGCCCAGTAGATGTGGTGCCGGGCGTCGGTGAGGCCGTTGGACGGTTCCACGCTCATGAGGTGGTGCAGCGGGCCCGGCCGCCAGCCGGTCTCTTCCTCGAGTTCCCTGGCGGCCGCGCTCGCGATGTCCTCACCGTCCTCGACGACGCCCGCGGCCAGTTCCCACCCCCAGCTGTCGGTGATGAAGCGGTGGCGCCACAGGAGCAGGACCTCGTTGGCCTCGTTCACCACCGTGGCCACGGCGACGGGCCGCAGCCGTATCAGAAAGTGATCCAGATGCCGCCCGTCCGGCAGTTCCACATCTGCCAGATTGACGGTGAACCAGCGGTTTGCATACACAGTTTGTTCGTACTGTTTCGTCCACTGCACGGTTCTGCCACCTTCCGTCGAGTAAGTGGCAATATCGCAGCAGGGACTGTGGCTGTCCGCGTTCGGGAACCCGCCTATAGCGGTACGCGCAGTGCTCCGTCGATGAGTTCGGCTGCCTCGGAGGTGCCCGCGCAGCCGCTGCGGACCAGATGTTCGCGCACCGCCCGGAGTCTGTCGCGCAGTCGCTGGGACTCCATGCCTCGCGCCTGCTCGGCCATCTGCACCGCCGTGGCCACCGCCTTGTCGGCGTTGCCCCGGCGCAGCTCGATCGTGCTGAGCATCGCCAGCCGGTGCACCCGGCCGCGGTCATGGGCCGGGTTGTCCACGGCCGCCGCGGCATGCTCGCCCGCCGCGACCAGTTCGCCGAGGCTGAGCAGTGCCTCCGCCACCTGGACGTTGACCAACCCCGGCTGGACATAGCCCGTTTCGTCGGGTTCGTATCCGCGCCGGATGCGTTCGGCGGCCTGCTCGGCACGCCGGATGCAGGACAGGGCGCTCGTACCGTCACCGAGGTGTGCGTACGCCTTCGCCTGCATCGCGTACAAGTCGGAGGCGAGCGCGGGGGTGATGTGCTTGCCGGCGGCGCGCAGCGCGGCCTCCGCGAAGGCGACGGCCTGCCGGTGCTCCCGCATGAACAGGGCCTGGTTGACGAGCAGCGCGATGATGTAGGCGCCGAGTCCCCGGTCCCCGCTGGCCTTCGCCAGCCGCAGCGCCTGGTGGAAGTAGCGCTGCGCGAGGCCGTGCGCGTCGGAGTCGTACGCGCAGATCCCCGCGATCGCCACCAACCCGCCCGTGGCCCGGTGCAGTTGGCGGCCGGTGGCATCGGTGTAGCTGCCGCGCAGTAACGGCGCCGCCTCGGCGTTGAGGAAGCCGACGATCCGGGTACGGGTCGCTATGCCGCCGGCCTTGCGGTACATCTGCTCGTAGTGCGTCCGGGCCGCCCGCAGCATCTCCAGATCGCCGGCGGTCACCCGGTGCCGCCCGCCACGCGACACATCGACGTCCTCGGGCGGGTTCTCCCACTCCCACACCGGCATGACGGCGGGCGTGCCGGTGACCGCGGGGGCGCCCAGGATGTGCGGGCGCTGCTGCTCGTCGGAGCGCCACAGGGCGGTGGCCCGCTCCACGAACCCGGACAGCGAGGTGGTGTGCGGGGTGGCGGGCTCACCGGGGACACCGAGGCCGATGTCGTCGAGGGTGACCGTGCGGTGCAGTCTGCCGGCGAGCACCTCGCAGATCAGGTCGGGCACCTGGCCGCGGGGGCGCTGCCCCTTCAACCAGCGCGCCACGGCGGTGTGTTCGTACCGGAGCGCGAGCCCGCGCGCCCGTCCCGCCTGGTTCACGTGTGCGGCCAACCCCGCGTGCGAGATCCCCGCCTCGTCCAGGATCGCGTCGAGCAGAGTATTGGGCTGCATATATGCCCCCCGGGTGGCTCGGTGCCGTCAGAGTAGTGGGTGTGCCTTCACACGGGGTGTGAACGGAGTGCTCGAATCCGCAGCGTGCGCGCACTGTCGCGGAGAGTTTCGAGCCGGTTGACTGAAATGCCTCGCAAGAGGCCGGCCGGGCCGCCGGCTCCCCCTCGTACAGTGCGGCGGCCCGATTCCGCGCCGTCCGCCCAGCTGCCTGCCCGACACTCCGTGGCGGGGCGGACGGCGTCGCCGCGCTGGCTTTGCGGTGCGACTAAACGCCGGATGCCTAAAGGTGCGTTGTCGGCTGCGGGTGGGTTGTGGCTGGTCGCGCAGTTCCCCGCGCCCCTGGGGGACGTTTTCGCTGGCGGTCGTCGTGAAGTACCAGTAAGGCGACGTCGTCTTTTGGGGTTCCCGCGTGTCGTAGAAGTGCCGTGAAAACCGAGCCCAGTAGGGACTGAGGGGGCTGACCAGCAGCTTTCCTCAGGGCCTCCGGGAGGGAGAAGAACCGGCCATGTGCGTCCCGCGCGTCCTCGGCTCCGTCCGTGTGGAGGACGAGGGTCTCGCCCGGGAGGAGGTGGCCGCAGGGCACCGCGGGGAGGTGGGGTGGCAGAGGGAACGGCCCGAGCGGAGGGAGGGGATCCGCTCGGGTCAGGGGGCCCACCTGGGGGCCGCTGAGGAGATACGGCCAGGGGTGACCGCAGTTCAGTGCGTAGAGCGCGCCGTCCTGACGGATCTCCAGGAGCAGTACGGTGACGAACTCCTCGGCGACCGGATGCTCCGGCTCCGCCCCGCTGGACGGGTGCTCGGCGCGGGCCCGTTCGCGCAGGTGCCGGGCGTGCGCCCGCTCCAGCCGCCGTAGGACACAGCCGAGTTCGGCCTCGTCGTGCACGGCCTCGCGGAAGCTGCCCAGGACTGCGGCGGCCGTGCCGATGGCCGCGAGCCCATGGCCCCGCACATCGCCCATGACCGCGCGCACCCCGTGCTCGGTGGCGATGACCTCGTAGAGATCGCCGCCGACGGACGCGCCGCGGTCCGCCGACAGCTGGGCCGCGGCGACGGTCAGTCCGTCGATCCGCGGGGGCAGCGGCCGCAGCAGCGCGCTCTGGGCGACCCCGGCGACCTGCCGGATCTGCCGCAGCTCACGCAGCAGCGCCTTGCGGACGTGGAGTATCAGCCCGGTGCCGACCGCGAAGAAGACGGCACTGGTGGCGAGCCGCGCCTCGAACCCGGTCTGCTGGGCGAGCGGGCAGGTCATCTTGTACGAGATCGCCACGGCACCCCACGCGGTGGGCAGCCCCAGCGCGAGCACCTTGCGGGGAACCCGACCCCTGATACGGATCATGCCGATGGCCCCCCATATAGGCCCAGACAGCAGAATCGGACCGACCCCGAAAGGCCGGTCCGATTCTGTCGACACATGGCCCGTATGGACCAGATCACCTGGAGTTCTCACTCAAACGAGTGAGGTAACGGATTTTTCAGCCGCGCAGGACGGCTCCGGTCCGCTCCCCCGCCAGGGCCACCGCGGCATCCCGCGCGGCCGAGGCCTCGTCCACGGTCAGCGTCCGGTCGCCGGCCCGGAACCGCAGCGCGTACGCCAGCGACTTCTTGCCGTCACCCAGCTGCTCCGCGTTCTCGTAGACGTCGAACAGCCGGATGCCCTCCAGGAGTTCACCCGCGCCCTCCCGCAGCGCCGTCTCGACGTCCGCGTGCGGGACGAACTTGTCCACGACCAGCGCCACATCCTGCGTCGCCACCGGGAACGTGGAGATGGTCGGCGCCTGGGGCGTGTCGTCGCCGACGGCCTCCAGCGCGTCCAGGTCCAGCTCCATCGCACAGGTACGGGCGGGCAGGCCGAAGGCCTTCACCACACGCGGGTGCAGCTCACCGGCGTGCCCGACGACCTTCTCGGCGCCGTCCGCGACGACCACGAGCTCGGCGCACCGGCCCGGATGCCACGGTCCGTACTGACCGCCACGGACGATCAGCTCGACCCCGGCCTCACGGGCGACCGCCCGCGCCGCCTCGGTCGCGTCGGCCCAGTCCGCCGGACGGCCCTTGCCCCACCAGCCGGCCTGCTCGCGCGCCCCGGCGAGGACCGCGGCGACATGGCGCGGCTGCTCGGGCAGCGCGGCGTTCAGCTCGGCGATCTCCTCGTCGGTGGGACGCCGGTCCACCGGCAGGGCGGCGGCGACCTTCTGCTCGGCACGGGGCAGGAACACCAGGCCCGTCTCGAAGAGCGCGAGGTCGTGCGAGCCGCGGCCGTCGTTGCGCCGCAGCGCGCCGAGCAGGCCCGGCAGCAGCGTCGTACGGAGCGCGGGCTCCTCGTCGTTGAGCGGGTTGGTCAGCTTCACGACGCGGCGGGCCGGGTCGTCGGCCTCCAGGAGGAGCTGGTCGAAGACCTGCTCGCCGATGAAGGGGTAGTTCGGCGCCTCGACGTACCCGGCACCGGCCAGCGCCCGGCCGACGCGGCGGTGCAGCCGCTGCCGGTGGGTCAGGCCGCGGCCCGAGGGGGGCTTGGGCAGCGTGGAGGGCAGGTTCTCGTAGCCCTCCAGCCGGATGACCTCTTCGGCGAGGTCGTTGACCTCGGTGAGGTCGGGACGCCAGGACGGGACGGTGACGATCAGCTCGTCCTGCCCGTACACGTCGCAGCCGACCTGCTGGAGACGGCGTACGACGGTCTCGCGGCCGTACTCCACACCCGCCACCTTGTCCGGGTGGTCGGCCGGGACGGTGATGGTGTGCGGCGCGGACGGCGCGGCGATCTCGGTGACCCCGGCGTCGGCGGTGCCGCCCGCGAGGAGCACGAGGAGATCGACCGTGCGCTGCGCGGCAGCGGCGGCAGCCGCGGGGTCGACACCGCGCTCGAAGCGCCGGGAGGCCTCCGAGGACAGCTTGTGGCGACGGGCCGTACGGGCGATCGACACCGCGTCGAAGTGCGCGGCCTCGATGACGACGTCGGTCGTGCCCTCGCCCTCCTCGTGGTCCGCGATCTCCGTGTTGGCGCCGCCCATGACACCGGCGAGGCCGATCGGGCCGCGGTCGTCGGTGATGACGAGGTCCTCGGAGTGCAGCTTCCGCTTCGCGCCGTCGAGGGTGACGATCTCCTCGCCCTCACCGGCCCGGCGGACCCCGATCGTGCCCTGGACCAGCCCCCGGTCGTAGGCGTGCAGCGGCTGGCCGAGCTCCATCATCACGTAGTTGGTGATGTCGACGGCGAGCGAGATCGGACGCATGCCGACCTTCTGGAGCCGGCGCTTGAGCCAGATCGGGGAGCGGGCCTCGGGGCTGAGGCCGCTGACCGTACGGGCCGTGAAGCGGTCGCAGCCGAACGGGTCGGAGACCTGGACCGGGTAGCCGTAGGCGTTGGGGCCCGGGACGTCGAGGAGGGCCGGGTCGCGCAGCGGCAGGCCGTAGGCGATGGCGGTCTCGCGGGCGACGCCGCGGATGGACAGACAGTCGCCGCGGTTGGCGGTGACGGCGATGTCCAGGACCTCGTCGACCAGCTCCAGGAGCTCGATGGCGTCCTTGCCGACCTCGGTCTCCGGCGGCAGCACGATGATGCCCTTGGTGCCGTCGTCGCCCATGCCCAGCTCGTCGCTGGAGCAGATCATGCCGTGGGACGTCTTGCCGTAGGTCTTGCGGGCGGCGATGGCGAAACCGCCGGGCAGCTCCGCGCCGGGGAGCACGACGACGACCTTGTCGCCGACGGCGAAGTTGCGGGCGCCGCAGACGATCTCCTGGGGCTCACCGGTGCCGTTGGCGGTGCCGACGTCGACCGTGCAGAACCGGATCGGCTTCTTGAAGCCCTCCAGCTCCTCGATGGTCAGCACCTGGCCGACGACCAGGGGGCCCTTGAGGCCGTCGCCGAGCTGCTCGACGGTCTCCACCTCGAGGCCTGCCGAAATGAGCTTGGCCTGGACGTCACGCCCGGTCTCCGTCGCCGGCAGGTCGACGTACTCCCGCAGCCAAGAAAGCGGGACCCGCATCAGATCTCCATCCCGAACGGCCGGGTGAACCGGACGTCACCCTCGACCATGTCTCGCATGTCTTCGACGTTGTGGCGGAACATCAGCATCCGCTCGATGCCGAACCCGAAGGCGAATCCGCTGTACTTCTCGGGGTCCACTCCGCAGGCCTTGAGGACCTTCGGGTTGACCATGCCGCAGCCGCCGAGCTCGATCCAGCCCTCGGAGGAGCAGGTGCGGCAGGGGCGGTCGGGGTTGCCGACGGACTCGCCGCGGCAGACGTAGCACACCATGTCCATCTCGGCGGACGGCTCGGTGAAGGGGAAGAAGTTCGGCCGCAGCCGGGTCTTCATGCCCTCGCCGAACAGGGCCTGGACCATGTGGTCCATGGTGCCCTTGAGGTCGGCCATGGTGAGGCCCTCGTCCACGGCCAGCAGCTCGACCTGGCGGAAGACCGGGGTGTGGGTCGCGTCCAGCTCGTCGGTGCGGTACACGACGCCGGGGCAGATCACGTACACCGGCAGCTCACGGCTGAGCAGCGAGCGGATCTGCACGGGCGAGGTGTGGGTGCGCAGCACGACACCGGACTCGGTGCCGCCCTCCGGGCCCTGCACGAAGAATGTGTCGGCCTCGCCGCGGGCCGGGTGGTCCGGGCCGATGTTGAGCGCGTCGAAGTTGAACCACTCGGCCTCGACCTGCGGGCCCTCGGCGACCTCGTAGCCCATGGCCACGAAGACGTCCTCGATGCGCTCGGACAGGGTGGTGAGCGGGTGGCGGGCGCCGGCCGGTACGCGGTCGTACGGCAGCGTGACGTCCACCGCCTCCTCGACCAGCACGCGGGCGTCGCGCTCTTCCTCCAGCTCGGCCTGGCGGCCGGCGAGCGCCTTGTTCACGGCGCCGCGGGCCTGGCCGACGAGCTTTCCGGCGGCGGCCTTGGCCTGCGGGGGCAGGGCGCCGATCTCGCGGTTGGCGAGGGCCAGCGGCGAGGTGCCGCCGGTGTGGGCGACCTTGGCCTCCTGGAGCGCGTCAAGGGAGTCCGCGGCGGCGAAGGCGGCGAGCGCCTCGTCCCGCATGCGCTCGATCTCTTCGGGTTTCAAGGCCTCGACCTCTACAGGGTCGTACGACTTATTCGGTGCCGACATCTCTTCCCGTGCTTCCGATTGGCTGGCGGATGGTTCCCGTGACCGGCGCTCTAAGCCGTGTGCAGGACACAAAGGTGCCAAAGGCCGAGTCTAACGGGGTGGAGGTATACGAATGCGCCCGTGGGGCGCTCCGGCTCTCAGGTGAGATAGGCCGGGGCCGCCACGGGCAACGTAAATCGGAACTCCGCGCCGCCGCCGGGGGCGCGGCCGACCGTGATGGCGCCGCCGTGGGCCTCGACGATGCCCTTGACGATGTAGAGCCCGAGGCCCGTGCCACCGCGCTTGCTGCCCCGCCAGAAGCGGGTGAAGACGCGGTTCATGGATTCCTCCGGGATGCCGGGCCCCTCGTCGCTGACGGTGACCGATGTGCCGGTGTCCTCCCCTTCCCGGGGGGACGCGGCGGGCGTGACGTCAATCGTGACGGTTCCCTCGCCGTGGCGCACGGCATTTTCCAGGAGGTTGCTGAGCACCTGGTCGATCTTGTCGGGGTCGGCCCAGAGCTGGGGCAGCGGCTGCTCGACGCGGAGCAGGAACCGGTCGGCGGTCTGCCCGGCGGCGACGTAGGCCTGGATGTGCCGCCCGACGGCGGCCCCGATGTCGACGGGCTGGCGTCGCACTTCGAGGCGGCCGGAGTCGATCCGGGAGATGTCCAGCAGCTCGGCGATGAGCCGGGTGACCCGGTCGGCGTCGGCGTCGACGGTCTCCAGCATCAGCCGCTTCTGGTCGTCCGTGAACCGCTCCCATTTCGCGAGCAGGGTCGCGGTGAAGCCCTTGACCGAGGTGAGCGGGGAGCGCAGCTCATGGGCCACGGTGGCGATCAGCTCGGCGTGGCTGCGCTCGGTGCGGCGCCGGGCCTCGGTGTCGCGGAGGCAGACGACGACACGCTCGACGGGACCGGTGGGTCCACCGCGGACGTAGCGCGCGGAGACGAGGACCTCGCGGCCGCCGGGGAGCAGCAGGTTGCGCTCGGGCTGCCGGGTCCGGATGGCGAGCCCGCCGTAGGGGTCGGTCAGCTGCCACCAGCGCCGCCCCTCCAGGTCCTCTAACGGCAGGGCCTTCTCCAGGCGCTGACCGAGGGCCTCGGCGGCGGGAATCCGGGTGATGCGTTCGGCGGCGGTGTTGTAGCAGATCACGCGTCCCTGCTCGTCGGCGACGACGAGACCGTCGGGCAGATCGTTGGGGTCACAGGCGTGCGCGGCGTGCTCACCGGCCTGTGCTCCCGGCGCCCCGCTCGTCCCGACACTCATCCCCGTACCCCACCTCTCACGACGGCTGAGGGGCCCCCGAGCGGGTCACCTTACTAGTTGGCGGTGACGGAGCGGCACCCTCCGGAGGCGCGCTGTGCACGGGCCGACGCGTAGAGACATACGGCGGCGGCGGTCGCGAGGTTCAGGCTCTCGGCCTTTCCGTGGATCGGTACGCGCACCACGGCGTCCGCGAGTGCGCGGGTCTCCTCCGGGAGCCCCCACGCCTCGTTGCCGAACACCCACGCGGTCGGCCCGCCCATGGTGCCCTTGTCGAGCTCGTCGTCGAGGTCGTCGGTCCCGGCGCCGTCGGCGGCGAGAATCCGCACGCCGGCGTCCTTGAGCCCCTGGATCGCGTCCTCGACGGGCACCCCGACGGCGACGGGCAGATGGAAGAGCGATCCCACGGAGGCGCGGACGGCCTTGGGGTTGTAGAGATCGACGGAGGCGTCGGTCAGGACGACGGCCTCGGCGCCGGCGGCGTCCGCGCACCGCAGGACGGTGCCGGCGTTGCCGGGGTCGCGGACGTGGGCGAGCACGGCGACGAGCTTGGGGCGCGCCGCGAGGATCTCCTCGAAGGGGGTGTCCAGGAACCGGCAGATCCCGACGAGCCCCTGGGGCGTGACGGTGGTGGAGATGTCGGCGATGACGTCCTCGGAGGCGAGGTGCACGCGCGCGTCGACGGCGCGGGCCTCCGCGATGATGTCGGCGTACCGCTCCGCGGCCTCGACGGTGGCGAACAGCTCCACGAGCCCGTGCCCGGCGGCCTCCCGCACGGCCTGCGGCCCCTCGGCCAGGAACAGCCGCTCCTTCCCCCGGAAGTTCCGCTTGGCGAGCCGCCGGGCGGCGGAGACGCGGGGGGAACGGGGGGAGATCAGCTCAGGGGCTGCCGAGGACATGGGGCTCACTTTCGACTAACTCTCCGCCGCAACGGCGATCAACCACGACGGCGAAGGCCGGCGGTGCCGAACCCCTCTCGCCACTCAACGCAACGGACCCGCAGGCAAAAACCCGCGGGTCCGTACAATCACGTCGGCCTAGGCCCAGTGCAACGTCACGCGGCCTTGGGGGCGTTGACGTCGTCCGGGAGGGCCTTCTGCGCGACCTCGACCAGCGCGGCGAACGCGGTGGCGTCGTTGACGGCCAGCTCGGCCAGGATCTTGCGGTCGACCTCGATGTTCGCGGCCTTCAGACCCTGGATGAAGCGGTTGTACGTGATGCCGTTGGCGCGGGCAGCGGCGTTGATGCGCTGGATCCACAGCTGACGGAAGTCGCCCTTGCGCTTCTTGCGGTCGTTGTAGTTGTAGACCAGCGAGTGGGTGACCTGCTCCTTGGCCTTGCGGTACAGGCGCGAACGCTGACCGCGGTAGCCGGAGGCCTGCTCGAGGATCGCCCGGCGCTTCTTGTGGGCGTTGACTGCCCGCTTGACGCGTGCCACTTTTTAACTCCTTGTAGCGGGGCCGTGGTTGGACTCACACGACCCGGTAATCGATGGGGTCCCGGTCTGGAGGGGGATCAGGCGCTGCGCGCCCGACCTCACTTGCCGAGAAGCTTCTTGATCTTCGCGGCGTCGCCCGGGGCCATCTCGGCGTTGCCGGTGAGGCGACGCGTCACGCGGGACGACTTGTGCTCGAGCAGGTGGCGCTTGCCGGCGCGCTCGCGGAGCACCTTGCCGGAGCCGGTGATCTTGAAGCGCTTGCTGGCACCGCTGTGCGACTTGTTCTTCGGCATAGCGCCGTTCTCTCCTCTGGGTGGCGCTCCGATGCCCGGTCGTGAAACCGGGCACGGTGGAGCGTCGCTCTTGTATCGGTTACGTCCTGGGGACTCGCGTCCCTGGGATCACGCCTCGGCCGGAGCCTCGGTCGGTGCCTCGGCGGCCTCAGAAGCCTCGTCGGCCTGAGCCTCCGCGGCGTTCTGCGACTTGCCAGGGTTGGCCTTCGCGTCGGCCTTGCGGGCCTCCTGCGCCTGGCGAGCCTCGGCCATGGCCTCGGTCTTCTTCTTGTGCGGACCGAGAACCATGATCATGTTTCGGCCGTCCTGCTTCGGGTTCGACTCCACGAAGCCGAGGTCCTGGACGTCCTCCGCGAGCCGCTGCAGCAGTCGGTAGCCGAGCTCCGGCCGGGACTGCTCGCGACCACGGAACATGATCGTGATCTTGACCTTGTCGCCCTGCTTGAGGAACCGAACGACGTGACCCTTCTTGGTGTCATAGTCGTGCGGGTCGATCTTCGGCCGGAGCTTCATCTCCTTGATGACCGTGTGCGCCTGGTTCTTGCGCGCCTCACGGGCCTTCATGGCCGACTCGTACTTGAACTTCCCGTAGTCCATGAGCTTGCAGACCGGCGGGCGGGCGTTCGCCGCCACCTCGACCAGGTCGAGGTCGTACTCCTGCGCAAGCTCCAGGGCCTTGGCAAGCGGGACAATCCCGACCTGCTCGCCGCTGGGACCGACAAGTCGCACCTCGGGAACGCGAATCCGGTCGTTGATGCGGGGCTCGGTGCTGATGGATCCTCCTCGGTAGCACCATACGGCGGTCTGGCGGACAGCCGCGTACGTCTCTTTTCGTAGGACCTAACCGCACCGAAGCACAAAAAATGCCCCGGACGATCACATGAGGGGGCTCCAAAGCACTACCGGAGCACCGCCACGATGATCGCGGGGCGCGATTTCGGGCGACTCCATCGTCCGTACGGAACGATGGCGGCCGCCTGACCGGGTGACCCGCCGCCCAGGGGGCGGTCAGGTGGGAGATCGGAGCCTCCACTTGTGGGCCGGACACGCGAGTATCCAGCCGGTCGTCACACAAGGTTAGCAGCAACCCGGGGGTGGTGCGAACCGGTGTGCAGCGGGGCCGGTGCGGAGCGGTCGGCACCGGGCCCTATCGTGTGGGTCATGAGTGACACCCCTCCCGCTGACTCCCCCGACTTCGACGAGATGACCCGCGACATCGCCGAGGTCCCCGCCGTCGAGGTGATCGTGACGGTCGCCGTGAACCTGATGAGCGCCGCCGCGGTGAAGCTCGGTTTGACCGAGGAGGGCGACAAGTACAAGGACCTGGACGAGGCCCGCAAGCTGATCCACGCCCTCGCCGGCCTCCTCGACGGCAGCGCGACCGAGATCAGCTCCTTCCACGCCGCCCCGCTCCGCGACGGCCTCAAGTCCCTCCAGCTCGCCTTCCGCGAGGCGTCGATCGTCCCGGACGAGCCGGGCCAGGGGCCGGGCGAGAAGTACACCGGTCCGATCTACGGCTAGTTCACCCGCGTATTCATCCGCGTACGTACAAGGGCTCGCCCGGAGGCGTGGCCGTGGCCGGCAGCAGTGCCAGGTCGAGGCCGCGTACCAGGCGGGCCCTCAGTGTCTCGTCGGCGGCGATCCGCTCGGCGACCGCTCGGGCCGCCTCGGCGGGGGGCGCCGCCGGGTCGAGTACGAGGGCCAGGGTGCCGTCGGCCTGCCCGGGCCCGAGATGGGCGCGCAGCACGGCGGGCTCGGCGGCCACCGCCTCCCGTACCGCCGCCAGCACCGCCGGATCGGCGAGCGGGTCGGCGCTCGTACGGCCCTCGGCGAGGGCGAGCAGCGCCGGGCCGGTCAGCTCGAACGGCACCGGTCCGGCCATGTCCAGTACGACCGTGTCCGCCTTCTCGTGCGCGGCGGCCTGGAGCGCCTGGTGCAGGGGTACGGCGACGGGGCGGGCCGCCGGGTCCCAGCGGGCCAGCGAGTCGGTGGAGGTGAAGGCCGGCAGGGCGGTCCGGGGTCCGGCCTTGAGGGTCGGCACGGCCATGTCGCTGGTCTTCTCGCGGCGCAGTCCGTTCTCGTCCTCCTCGACCTCGCCGAGGACGGCCACGACGGGGACGAGCAGCCGGGCGCCCTTGAGCGCCTCCAGGACGGGTCCCACGGCGGTGCGGTCCTCGGCCCAGCCGGCGAGCGCCGCGCTCAGCCGAGGGTCGGCGGAGCCGTCGTCGTCGGAGAAGCCGGGGTCGGGAATGTTCTTGTTCGCCACGGTCACCGACCCTATAGGGGGGATGCTGCTGGCCTTGTGCGGGCCCAGAAACCTGGGCGTGACCGCCTTCACGGGAATCTCAGATTTCCCTGACACACATCTAACGTCCGCCTAACGGTCCGCACAGCCGGTGCCCCCAGCATCACGGGCATGGAGTCCCCCAGAGCCCGCCGGAGCCGCCGCGCCCGCCCGTCCCGGCGCCGCCCCCTGATGTACACCGCCCTCGCCTCCGTGGCGATAGTCGGCGGTACGGCCGCCGGGACGGCGTATGTGAAGGCGCACGCGCACTCCGGTGCCGAGACCGTATCGTCGGCGGCGACGTCGCCGAGCCCGGCGGCGACCGCACCGGTCGAGGAGGCGTCTGTGGAGCCCGTGGCGGTACCGGCGGTGGACCACGACGCGCTGCTCGCCGACGCGATGGACAAGGTGACGGTGCCGGACGACGCGGACGTGTCGGTGGCCGTGCTCGATCTGGACTCCGGCGACAGTGCCACGTACGGGGACGCCGCCTTCGACACCGCGAGCATCGTCAAGGTGGACATCCTGGCGGCGCTGCTGCTCCAGGCGCAGGACGAGGACCGTTCGCTGACGGCGGCGGAGAAGTCGTACGCCACCACGATGATCGAGAACAGCGACAACGCCTCCGCGTCGGCGCTGTGGCGGATCATCGGCAAGGCGGCGGGGCTGGACGCGGCGAACGAGCGTTTCGGGCTCACGGACACCGAGGGCGGCGACGGCATGCTGTGGGGGCTGACCCAGACCACGGCCGCCGATCAGCTCACCCTGCTCCAGCAGGTGTTCGGGGACGACTCGAAGCTGAGCAAGTCCTCGCGGAAGTACCTCCAGGGGCTGATGGGGCAGATAGCCACCGACCAGCACTGGGGAGTGTCGGCCGCCGCCGACGGCTCCGCATGGGCGCTGAAGAACGGCTGGCTGCCGCGCAGCACCACAGGGCTGTGGGACATCAACAGCATCGGGCGGGTGACCGCTTCGGACGGGAACGACTATCTCGTCGTCGCGCTGTCGAACGGCAACGCGACGAAGGAGAAGGGGATCTCGTTGGTGGAGTCGGCGGTGCGGGCGGCGGTGTCGGTGTTTGCGGGTTGAGAGTGCCTCGCCAGGTGGTCGGCGGGGTGCGGCGTCGCTGTGGCTGGCCGCGCAGTTCCCCGCGCCCCCAAGGGACATCACCTCGCGGTCAGAATTCTTCGTACCGTTCCCTGCGGCCACGCCACAGCACCACCGCCGCCACCAGCAGAACTCCTCCGACGCCACCCGCGAGGGGGGCCGCCCAGTCGGCCGTGTCGTCCTCCGTCCTGGGAGCGTCGGGGCCCGAGCCGAAGTAACGGTCGCCGTACGTTGCCGACTTCAGGCCCTCGGGGTCGAGCCGGGCAGCGGCCTTGAGGGCGGCGGCGGGGTCGACGAAGCCGTAGCCGCGGGAGTCGTCGCGGCCGCCGACGGGGGCGTCCCGGGCCGTGTCCTCCAGGAGCTTCTTGATCTGTGCCGGGGTCAGGTCGGGGTGGGCCGCCTTGACCAGGGCGACGGCGCCGGAGACGAAGGCCGCCGCGGCACTCGTGCCCCAGCCCTCGTAGTACTTGTGGTCCGGGTCGGCGATGACGACGTCGTCGCCGGGGGCTGCGACCGTGGCGTACCAGCGGCGCGTGGAGAAGGAGGCGCGGGTGCCGTAACGGTCGACGGCGGTCGCGGCGATGACACCCGGGTAGGCGGCCGGGTAGGAGATGTGGTCGCCCTTCTCGCCGCCGTTGCCGGCGGAGGCGATGACGCTCACGCCCTTCTTCAGGGCGTACTGGACGGCCTCGTCCTCGGCGGGTTCGGGGTGGGCGGACTTGGAGTCGTCGCCCAGGGAGAGGTTGATGACATCGGCGCCGTGGTCGGCGGCCCAGCGGATGCCTTCGGCGAGGGCGTTGCCGCGGGTGTTGCGGGCCTTGCCGCGGGCGGAGTCGCCGTCCTCCAGGATCACGCGGACGGGGAGGATCCTGGCTTCGGGGGCGATGCCCATCACGCCGTCGCCGTTGGCGTACCCGTGTCCGTGGCCTGCGATGATGCCGGCCATCGCGGTGCCGTGGCGGGCCCAGGCGCGGTCGCCGCGGCCGGCTCCGAAGCCGACCATGTCCTTGCCTTCGAGGACGTTGCCGACGAGGTCGGGGTGGTCGTCCTCGACGCCGGTGTCGAGGACGGCGACGGTGACGCCCTTGCCCTTGGTGGTCTGCCAGGCCTCCTGGGTGTGCATCGCTTCGAGGGCCCACTGCTTGGCGCGTATGCCGTCGGCGTGCGCGGTGGTGGGCGGGACGAGGGCGAGGGAGGCGGCGAGAAGGACGCTGACGATGCCGGCCCGGCGGGTGTGGGGGGCGGCGCTCATGAGGTCTTTCCCGTCCCGTCCGTGGGCGGGGCGTCGACGGTTCTGCGCAGGCCGCGTTCGACGCGGTCGGCGAGGCCCTGTGCCTCGTGGCCGAGGCCGGCCTGGGCGACGGGGGTGGTGGCGCCGGACTGCATGGCCGCCGTGGCGGACTGCGGTTCGTCGACCGTGCGGCCGTCGGTCCAGCCGGAGACGGCGTAGACGACGACCGGGGCGTCGGTGAGGACGGAGATCGCCCAGGAGGCGCGCTGCTTACCGCCGAAGTCGGCCGCGGCCGTGTCCTTGGCGGGGTACGGGCGGGGCATCAGGTCGGCCCGGTCTCCGAGGCGCTCCTTGGTGAAGCGGGTGTCGAGTGCGGTCATGCCGGCCGCGTCGGCCTTGGTGAAGAGCAGGCCGACGGTGGTGACGTAGCTCTGGGTGGCGTCGGTGTAGGTGGCGCGCAGGAGGCGGCGGCAGCCGACGGGGGCGAGGGCCTTCTCCAGCAGCGGGTCGAAGGCGTCCTTGCAGCCGCTGTCGGGGGCGACGGCGATCCGCGTCCAGGTGCGGTCGGCGCCGCCGGGGCCGGCGCCCTGGCCCTCGACGGTGGGCGGGAAGAGCTGGTCCACGGGGACGCTGTGCCACAGCGCCTCGGCGGCGGTGAAAGAGTCCTTCTCCCCCGCCGCGGCCGAGTCCCCGACCAGCCAACTCCCGGTCACCGCACCGCCGATGAGCCCGAGCCCGAGCATGAGACAGACGGCCACGGCAGCGGTACGAGCCCCGGCCCGCACCGCCAACGGCCGCGGCCGGGCGCTCTCGTCGTACCCCTCGGGCTCCCCGAACGACACGACGGGCCGCCCGGCTCCGGAGGCACCGCCGGGGGCGGGGGCGTTCCAGGACAGGGCGGGGTCGGGTTGGAGAGGAGCTGCCGTGGAAGTGGGCGCGGGGCCGGACGGGGAGGTGGGAGCGGACGGCGCAGAAACGGCCGGACCTGCCGCCGCGGGGCGGGAGGCGGAGGACGTAGGCGCGGGCGGGCCTGCCGCCGCGGGGCCGGAGCCGGAGGCCGTGCGCGCGGCCGGGCCTGCCGCCGCGGGGCGGGAGGCTGAGGGCGCGGGGCCGGGCGAGCCCGCCCCTGCGGGACCAGAGGCATGGCCGGAGGGCCTGCGTACGGCCGGGCCTGGCGCCGCGGTGCCGGAGGCCGGGGCGGACGGCCTGGGTACGGCCGGACCGCGCTGGGCGTCCTTCCCCTCCGGCCCGCGGTCCGCGGGGACCGGACGCAGCCGGAACGTCGTCTCCGAGGCGGATTCGGGGGCTGCGCCGTCGCGTCGCGGTGCCGTCGGCGGCCGGTGCGCGGGGCGCGGCGGTACGGCGGTGCCGGAACCCGCGCCCTGGGGTGGCGGGGTGTCGGGGAACCGGGCGGAGGCGCGAGGCGGTGGCGGCGTCGTACGGGAGGTCGCGGCACCGTCGGCGGAGCGCGCACGCAGGCTCGGGAACCGGGGCGGGGCATCCGGGGCGGCGTCGCCCGAGGACCCACGCGAAACCGACCGACCGTCTCCGGCACCACCGCCGACTTCCGAGGACCGCTCCGAGCGCTCGGCGTCCTGCCCCTGGGGCCGGTGAGACCGCCAGGTTCCCTGAGCCGTCGCCCCTTCCGGACGACCGACCTCATAGTCGGCGGCCCGCTCCAAGCGACCGGCCCTCTGCACCTCGGGCTGCGCAGAACGGTCCGCTCCCCGCGCCGCAGGCCTCTCCGCGCCGTCGGCCTCGTCGGCCTCGCGTCGCTGTCGGCGACCCGTCTCCTCGGCCGCCGATCGTTCCGAGTGGTCTGCCTGGCGTGGTGGCTTCGGGGGTGTCGTGGGGCGAGGCGGGACGGCGTCGTCGGATCGGGGGGTGGGCGGCGTCGGAGGCTCCGTGGGGCGGGGTGGGGCTGTGGGGCGTGGGGGGATGGAGGCGTGCTGCGCTTCCGTGCTCATGCGCCCCCCGTTTCCCTCGTGCCCGGGTCTGTCGTCGTACGCGGGCGTGGGTGCCCGGGCCGGTGCGGAGTTCTGTGGCGTTCGCCGTCCCCGGGCACGCATACCCGCGCGGATGGCCCGGCATCCCGGCGCACCCGTCCTACGTGCGCGTCACTCTACGGCTTGTCCCTGGGCGAACGGGAACCAGTCCACGAGCCCGGGGCATCTGCCCGGATCGTCCCCCTACCCTGCGGTAATCCTGTCTGGCAGGCTTCGTTCATGACTGCGCGCGCCGCCGACCGGGCCCGTTACGACCGGGCCACCGCCCACCTCGACGCCCCTCTCGCGATCGTGGATCTCGACGCCTTCGACGCCAACGCGGACGATCTCGTCCGCCGGGCTGGCGGGAAGCCGATCCGGGTCGCCAGCAAGTCCGTGCGGTGCCGGGCGCTGCTCGAACGCGTGCTCGCCAAGGACGGCTTCGCCGGGATCATGTCCTTCACCCTGGCCGAGTCGCTGTGGCTGGCCCGTTCCGGGTTCGACGACGTGCTGCTCGCCTATCCCTCCGTGGACAGCGCCGGTTACGCCGAGCTGACCTCCGATCCCAAGCTCGCCGCCGCCGTCGCCGTGATGGTCGACGACGTCGCCCAGCTCGATCTCATCGACCGCTCCAGGGACGGCGGAAGTGAAGTCGTCCGGGTCTGCCTGGAGTTGGACACCTCACTGAAGCTCCTCGGCGGCCGGGTGCGCGTCGGCGCCCTCCGCTCCCCGCTGCACTCCCCCGACCAAGTCGCCGAGCTGGCACGGGCGGTGAACCGACGGCCCGGGTTCAAGGTCGTCGGGATCATGGCGTACGAGGGTCATATCGCCGGGGTGGGCGACTCCGTCGCCGGGCGGCCGTTCCGCTCGCGTGCCGTGCGGCTGATGCAGGCCACCGCGCGCCGTGAACTCGCCGAGCGGCGGGCCGCGGTGGTGCGCGCGCTGCGGGCCGTCGTGCCGGATCTGGAATTCGTCAACGGCGGTGGTACGGGCAGTGTGCAGACCACCGCGGCCGAGGACGCGGTCACCGAGATCGGCGCCGGGTCCGGGCTGTACGTACCGCGGCTCTTCGACAACTACACGTCCTTCAGCGGGCGTCCGGCCGCGCTGTTCGCCCAGCCCGTCGTACGGCGGCCCGGCGTCGGGGTCGTCACGGTCCTCGGCGGCGGCTATCCCGCCTCCGGCGCGCCCGGACCCGACCGGCTGCCGGTGCCCTATCTGCCGGAGGGGCTGAAGTACGACCCCCAGGAGGGTCCCGGCGAGGTGCAGACGCCGCTGCTGGGCGCTCCCGCCGACGACCTCCTCATAGGCGACAAGGTGTGGTTCCGGCACGCCAAGGCCGGTGAGCTGTGCGAGCGGTTCGACACGCTGCATCTCGTCGAGGGGGACGCGGTGACCGCGACCGTCCCGACGTACCGCGGGGAAGGCCGCACGTTCCTGTAGGTCAGTCGGTGGGGCCGATGCTGCTGCCCACGCCGCCGCCCCCGGTGTCGGCCGTGGACCGGATGCCCTTGGTGATCCGGTCCATGTCGGCGAGCGGCGGCCCGTCCTCGCCCGCGTCGAAGATGTACCGCACGACGACCGGCGACTCGGTGCCGACGCTGGACTGGAAGGCGAGGGACTGCACGTAACCGCCGGGCCCGTCGGCGGTCTTGACGCGCCAGCGCACGTAATACCCCGCGCGGCCCGCCACCGCGACCGGCCCCGCCTTCACCAGCTCATGGGACTCGATGCCGCCGAAGGGCCGCCTGCCGACGAGGTCGCGGTCGTAGGCGGCGTCGGCGGCCTCGGAGATGTCGGCCTTGGCGAGGGCCTCGGGGGACGTCTCGTCGTTGTCGGTGACCGTGCGGGACAGGACGAGGCCGTGCCGGCACAGGCCGGGGTCGCCGGGGCAGTCGTAGGTGCCGTCGGTGGTCATGAGGACGTCGTCGTCGACCACGTACTGGGGCCGTACCCAGCCGTCGAGGAGCGGCACGGTGATGCCGTTGAGCTGGTCCTCGACGACGGCCGGGTCGTCGGCGGAGGGTTCGGTCACGGACTCCGAGGGCGTCTGGGTGGTGGGTGCGTAGGTAGGGGTGACGGACTCGGTGACGGTCGCGTCGGTGCCGGTGTCTCCGCCGCCGTCCTCGCGCAGCACGAACGCGCCCGTGACGATCGCGGCGACCAGCACGGCCCCGGCGGTCGTGAGGGCGATCGCCTTGGCCCGGCCCGAGGGGCCCTCGGCGGGAACCGGCGCCGGCGGGCCCGGGAGTGCGGGCTCGCGCCGGTGCTCGGTCCAGGCGGTGCCGTCCCACCAGCGCTCCAGGTGCGGGGCGTGCGGGTCGCGGTACCAGCCGGGCGGGGGCGTCATGCTCATCCCGGCACTGTAGGGCGAGGCCTACAGCGGCGTGACGTAAGCCCCGGAGATCCCGCCGTCCACCAGGAAGTCGCTGGCGTTCACGAAGGAGGAGTCGTCGCTGGCAAGGAAGGCGACGGCGGCGGCGATCTCCTCGGCCTCGGCGAACCGGCCGACAGGGATGTGCACGAGGCGGCGGGCGGCCCGCTCGGGGTCCTTGGCGAACAGCTCCTGGAGCAGGGGGGTGTTGACCGGGCCCGGGCACAGGGCGTTGACCCTGATGCCCTCCCTCGCGAACTGCACGCCCAGTTCACGGGACATGGCCAGGACGCCGCCCTTGGAGGCCGTGTACGAGATCTGGCTCGTCGCCGCGCCCATCCGCGCCACGAACGACGCCGTGTTGATGATGGAGCCCTTGCCCTGCTGCCGCATGTAGGGGATGGCCGCCTTGCAGCACAGGTAGACGGAGGTGAGGTTGACCTCCTGGACGCGCTTCCAGGCCTCCAGGCCCGTCTCCAGGATGGAGTCGTCGTCGGGCGGGGAGATGCCCGCGTTGTTGAAGGCGATGTCGACGCTGCCGTAGGTGTCGTACGCCGTCTTGAACAGCGCCTCGACCTGCTCGGCGTCGGTGACGTCGACCTTGACGAAGAGGCCGCCGACCTCGTCCGCGGCGGCCTTGCCGCGGGCCTCGTCGACGTCGGCGCAGACGACGTGGGCGCCTTCGGACGCGAGGCGGCGGGCGGTGGCGAGGCCGATGCCGCTGCCGGCGCCGGTGATGACGGCGGTGCGGCCGACGAGACGACGGCACACGATCTGTTCGGTCACTGTGCGGGGCCCTCCGTGCTGGGGGAGACGTTGCTGATGAAGACGTTCTTGGTCTCGGTGAAGGCGGCGAGGGCGTCCGGGCCGAGTTCGCGGCCGAGTCCGGACTGCTTGTAGCCGCCGAACGGGGTCCAGTAGCGGACGCTGGAGTGGGAGTTGACGGACAGGTTGCCGGCCCGGACGGCGCTCGACATCCGCAGGGCGCGGCCCACGTCCCGGGTCCAGATGGAGCCGGAGAGGCCGTACGGGGTGTCGTTGGCGAGGCGGACGGCGTCCGCCTCGTCGGTGAAGGGGAGCAGGACGGCGACCGGGCCGAAGATCTCCTCGCGGGCGGCCTCGGAGTCGTGCGCCGCGCCCGTGAGCACGGTCGGCGCGAACCAGAAGCCGGGTCCGTCCGGGGCGCTGCCGCGCAGACCGGGGATGTCGTCCGGGGCCAACGCCCTGACCCGGTCGAGCTGCTGACGAGAGATCAGCGGGCCCATCTGGGTCTTCTCCTCGGCCGGGTCGCCCACGACGACGGCCTTCAGCGCGCCAGCGAGCAGTTCGCGCGCCTCGTCGTAGACGGACTCCTGGACGAGGATGCGGGTGCGGGCGCAGCAGTCCTGGCCGGAGTTGTCGAGGAAGGAGAAGGGGTCGAGGGCGGTGGCGAGATCGGCGTCGGCGAAGACGATGTTGGGGCTCTTGCCGCCGAGTTCGAGGGTGACCTGCTTGACCTGGCGGGCGCACTGTTCCATGACGGCGCGGCCGGTGCGGGTGGACCCGGTGAACACGATCTTCGCGACGCCTGGGTGCTCGACCAGGGCGTTGCCGGTGACCGGGCCATGGCCGGGCAGCACCTGGAACAGCCCCTCGGGCAGGCCTGCCGCCAGGGCGAGTTCGGCGAGCCGCAGGGCGGTCAGCGGGGTGGTCTCGGCGGGCTTGAGGATCACCGCGTTGCCGGCGGCGAGCGCGGGGGCGGTGCCCCAGGCCGCGATGGGCATGGGGAAGTTCCAGGGGGCGATGACCCCGACGACGCCGAGCGGTTCGAGGACAGTGATGTCGAGGCCGCCGGGGACCGGGATCTGACGGCCGTTCAGCCGCTCCACTCCCCCGGCGGCATAGGCCAGCAGATCACGGACGTTGCCGGCCTCCCAGCGGGCGTTGCCGAGCAGGTGTCCGGCCTCCCGCACCTCCAACTGTGCGAGTTCCTCGACGTGTTGGTCCACCGCGTCGGCGAACCGGCGCAGCAGGCGGGCCCGGTCGGCGGGCGTGAGTGCGGCCCACTTGGTCTGGGCCGTGGCGGCACGCGTGACCGCCGCGTCCACGTCGGCCGCGGTGGCGGCGGGCACGGTCGCCACGACCTCCTCCGTCGCCGGATTGAGGATCGTGAGCTCATGCTCGTACTCGTGCGACAAGAGTGAACCTCTCACATGCGTTCGAAGGAGCGGCGGAGCTCCCAGTCGGTCACGGCGGCGTCGAAGGCGTCCAGTTCGACGCGCGCCATGTTGCGGTAGTGGGCCACGACCTCGTCGCCGAAGGCGGCCTGGGCGATGGGGCTGTTCTCCCAGAGCTCGGCGGCCTCGCGGAGGGTGGTGGGGACGTGCTCGTACTCGCCGGTGTAGGCGTTGCCGGCGCAGGCCTCGGGCAGCTCCAGCTTCTGCTCGATGCCGTACAGGCCGGCCGCGACCAGGCCCGCGACCGCCAGGTGCGGGTTGACGTCACCGCCCGGCAGCCGGTTCTCGAAACGCATCGAGCGGCCGTGGCCGACGACCCGCAGCGCGCAGGTGCGGTTGTCGTGGCCCCAGGCGACGGCGGTCGGGGCGAAGGAGCCGGGCTGGAAGCGCTTGTACGAGTTGATGTTGGGCGCGTAGAGGAGCGAGAAGTCCCTGAGCGCTGCCAGCTGTCCGGCGAGGAAGTGCCGCATGACCTCCGACATGCCGCCGTCCGCGGCCATGGCGTTGTTGCCGGCGGCGTCCGCCAGCGAGAGGTGGATGTGACAGGAGTTGCCCTCCCGCTCGTTGTACTTGGCCATGAAGGTGATCGAGACGCCCTCCTGGGCGGCGATCTCCTTGGTGCCGGTCTTGTAGATGGCGTGCTGGTCGCAGGTGACGAGGGCGTCGTCGTAGCGGAAGGCGATCTCGTGCTGCCCGGGGTTGCACTCGCCCTTGGCGGACTCGACGGTCAGCCCCGCGCCCGCCATCTCGTTGCGGATCCGGCGGAGCAGCGGCTCGATCCGGCCGGTGCCGAGGACCGAGTAGTCGATGTTGTACTGGTTGGCCGGGGTCAGCCCTCGGTAGTTGGCGTCCCAGGCCTGTTCGTAGGTGTCCTTGAAGACGATGAACTCCAGCTCGGTGCCGACCTGGGCGGTGTAGCCGTGCTCGGCGAGCCGCTCCAGCTGGCGGCGGAGGATCTGGCGGGGCGCTGCGACGACCGGGGAGCCGTCCTCCCAGGCGAGGTCGGCGATGAGCATCGCGGTGCCGGCGTTCCAGGGCACACGGCGGAGGGTGGACAGGTCGGGGTGCATGGCGAAGTCGCCGTATCCCCGGTCCCAGGACGACATCGCGTAGCCGTCGACGGTGTTCATCTCGGTGTCGACGGCCAGGAGGTAGTTGCAGCCCTCGGTGCCGTGGTGGAGTACCTCGTCGAGGAAGAAGCGGGCGGCGAACCGCTTGCCCTGGAGTCTTCCCTGCATGTCGGGGAAGGCCAGGACGACGGTGTCGATCTCACCGCTCGCGACGAGGGCGTGCAGCTCCTCGACGCTCAGCGGGGGTGTGCGGTCTGCCACGGGAAGGCTCCTTCGGCTTCTGCGCTTTTTTCGGCCGGGCCGGAAGCCATAAGGTATTGCGGAGAACCATTGCTTGGGAAGGGGGTACGCCGGGATGTCGCTGGATCCGGAGGGCGGTCTTGAGGGCCGGCTGGAGGACCGTCTGACGCCGGTGCTGCGGCCGGTACGGGCGGGCAACGGGTTCGAGGAGGCGCTGGAGCAGATCCTGCAGGTGGTACGCCTTGGTCTGGTGCCGGGGGGCGAGCGGCTGCCGGCCGAGCGGGAGCTGGCGGAGCGGCTCGGGATCAGCCGGGTGACGCTGCGCGAGGTGCTGAAGGTCCTCCAGGACCAGGGGCTGGTCGAGTCGCGGCGCGGGCGGTACGGCGGCACCTTCGTGCTGCCGCGCGCGGCGGGCGATCTCGGCGAGGGCGAGCTGCGGCGGCGGATCGCCGAGGTCGACATCGAGGACGTGCTCCGGTTCCGGGAGGTGCTGGAGGTCGGGGCGGCGGGCCTGTGCGCGGCGCACGGGCTGACGGACGAGCAGGCGGACCGGCTGCGTGAGGCGCTGGCCCGCACGCAGGACGCGCCCCTGACCGACTACCGGCGCCTGGACACCCTGCTGCATCTGACGCTGGCCGAGCTGTGCGGCTCTCCGACACTGACCGCGCAGTACGCGGCGGTCCGGGCCACGGTGAACGACCTGTTGGACTGCATCCCGCTCCTGGTGCGGAACCTGGAGCATTCGCAGCGTCAGCACAGCGCGCTGGTGGAGGCGGTCCTGGACGGGGACGCGGACGGGGCGCGGGAGATGATGCGCGAGCACTGCGGGGGCACGGCCGCGCTGCTCAGGGGGTTCCTGGCGTAGCCCCGCGACCGGCGTGCTCCGCCCGTACCGGGCTCGGCCCGGTCCGGTGGGCTCTGCACGTACCGGGCTCGGCTCGGTCCCGTGGCCTCTTGCCGTACCGGCCTCGGCTCGGCAAAGGTATGCGGGTAATCCATTGCGGAGCTGGAGGGCGTATGGCGGGCAGGCCGCTGATAGGCGTCAGTACGTACCTGGAGGCCGGGGCGCGCTGGGGCGTGTGGGAGCTGGAGGCGGCACTGCTGCCGGTCGGGTACCCGCGCCTGGTACAGCGGGCCGGCGGGTTGGTGGCGATGCTGCCGCCGGACGCGCCGGAGTACGCCGCCGCGACCGTGGCCCGCCTCGACGGGCTGGTGATCGCGGGCGGTCCGGACGTCGAGCCGGTCCACTACGGCGCCGAGCGCGAGCCCCGCACCGGCCCGCCCGCGCGGGAACGGGACGCGTGGGAGCTGGCGCTGATCGACGCGGCCCTGGCGGCGGACGTCCCGCTGCTCGGGATCTGCCGCGGCATGCAGCTCCTCAACGTCGCCCTCGGCGGCACGCTCGTCCAGCACATCGACGGCCACGCGGAGGTGGTCGGCGTCTTCGGTCGGCACACGGTGAAACCGGTGCCGGGGACGCTGTACGCCGGTGTCGTCCCGGAGGAGACGTCCGTACCGACGTACCACCATCAGGCCGTGGACCGTCTGGGCACCGGCCTGATGGTGTCGGCGCACGCGGCGGACGGGACGGTGGAGGCCGTGGAACTGCCCACCGCCGACTGGGTGTTGGGGGTGCAGTGGCATCCGGAGATGGGTGAGGATCTGCGGGTGGTGCGGGGGTTGGTCACAGCCGCTTCCTGAGCCAGTCCAACGCCGCCTCGCCCTGGGCACGTTGGAAGGCGCGGACCGTGGGGATGCCCGGCGGCGGGGGCTGGAGCGAGCGGTGGACGAAGTAGCCGGCCAGGCCCGCGAGGGCGGCGGTGACGGCGTCCGGGTCGGCGGCGCGGCCGAGGGGGTGCGCGGCGAACAGTTCCTCCGGGTCCGGACCGCCCTGGGCCCTGACGCACGGGAGCATGAGCAGCAGGTCCAGCCAGGGGGCGCCCCGGACGACGTGCGGCCAGTCGACGAAGACGACGCGGTCGTCGGTGAGCAGCATGTTGTCGGCGCGGAGGTCGCCGTGGGCGAGGGTGTCGCCGGTGACGGCTTCGGGCCAGGGGGCGGCGAGTTCGGCGAGCCGCGGCAGGCGCTCGGCGGTCCAGGGGTCGAGCACCTCGGACACGGGCTGCTCCAGGAGCCGCTGCCAGCCGTCGAACTGGTCGGAGAGGTCGCTGGTAGCGAGGGGCGCGTCGGGCACGGGGGACGGGGTGAGGGCGTGTGAGAGGTCGGCCACCGCGTCGAGGACCCGGGTCAACTCCGTTCGCCGCCAAGGGACGTGGGGCTGGCGCCCTTCGATGTCCTCCAGCACCAGGACCGTCCAGGTGCCGTCGTCGTAGGTGCCGAGGAGGCGGGGTGCGGGGACAGTGGGCGGGAGCGCGGCGGTGTGCCGGGCTTCCCGGCGGTGGAACACCGGGCTCGTCGCGTTGACCTGCGCACTGACCGCCTTCACGAAGGCACGGTGGCCGTGAGCGGTGCGGACGCGGGCGGCGGTACCCGGGGAGAAGCCGCCGGGCTGGGTGACGGCGTGGACGACGGGGGCGCCGAGGATGTCGGCGACGGCGGCGTGCACGTACGACGGGAGGTCTTCCCAGGGGGTACGGACGCCTGCGGCGGGCGGGGCCGGGGTGGTGGGTGGCATGAGGGAATGGTGCAGGTGAGAGGGTGTCCCGCACCAAGGGTTTTCGCCCCCGCCGCCCCTACCCCCGCGTCAACGACAACAAGTCCCTCGCCGGCCCCACCGGCCGATGCCCCGTCGGCCACACCGCTCGTAGGTCGCGGGCCAGGGACACGTCCGCCACCGGGACCCGTACCAGGCGGCGCATCGCCATCTCCTCCCCCACCGCCAGCTCACTCAGCACCGCCGGCCCGGCCCCGCTGACCGCCGCCGCCTTCACCGCCGTGGTGGACGACAGCTCGATCAGCGGACGGGCCAGACCGCCCAGCGCCGCGTCCAGGACCTGCCGCGTCCCCGACCCCTTCTCCCGCAGGATCAGCGGCGTCGACGCCAGCTCCGCCGCCGCCAGCGGGCGCCGGCGGCGGGCCCACGGGTGGGCCGGGGCCGTGACGACGATGAGGTGGTCGTGGGCGATGACGACCGAGTCGAGGCCCGTCGGGACGGTGAGCCCCTCCACGAAGCCGAGGTCCGCCTCGCCCGACAGCAGGCGTGCCGCCACCGCCGCCGAGTTGCCGGCCAGCAACGACACCGCGGTGTCGGGGCGTTGGGCGCGCAGCGCCAGCAGCCAGCCCGGCAGCAGATACTCCGCGATCGTCATGCTCGCCGCCACCCGCAGCCGCGAGTCCCGCCGGTCCCGCAGCGCCTGCGCGCCCGCGTCGAACGCCTCCGCCGCCTCCACGATCCGCCGCGCCCAGTCCGTGACCAGCGCCCCGGCGTCCGTCAGCCGCGAACCGCGCGGCGAGCGGTCCACCAGTGCCACGCCCAGCTGTCGTTCCATGGACCGGATCCGGCTGCTCGCCGCGGGCTGGGTGATGCCGACCTCGCGGGCCGCCGCCCCGAGACTGCCCAGCCGTGCCACCGCGAGCAGCAGCTCCAGCGCCCCGAGGTCCGGCACCCGGTGCGCCAGGGAGGCGGCGGCCGGGGACAGCGAGGGATCAGGCTGCGCACTGCTCATAAGCCCAGTTTATGTCCCCATAGAAAGATCGTCCCTGGTGGGGAGCGCCGATCCGGGCGACGCTCGAAGCATGGTCACCGCAGCCCAGCCTCTCCACCCCCTCCGTGCCACCGCACGTCCCCCGCGCGCCACAGCCGTCCGTCACCTCGGACCGAACTGGTACGCCACCGTCATGGGCACCGCCGTCGTCGCCACCGCCGGAGCCGCACTGCCGGTCTCCGTCCCCGGTCTGCGCCCCGCCCTCACCGGCGTCTGGGCGCTCTCGCTCGTCGTCCTCCTCGCCCTCCTCTGCGCCCGCGCCCTGCACTGGACGCACCACCGCGACCAGGCCCGCGCCCACCTCCTCGACCCCGCCATGGCGCCCTTCTACGGCTGCCTGGCCATGGCCCTGCTCGCCGTCGGCGGCGGTGCCCTCACCGTGGGCTCCGACTGGATCGGCACCGAGGCGGCGGTGGCGCTCGACGCCGTGCTGTTCACCGCCGGGACGGCCGTCGGACTCGCGGCCGCCGTCGCGGTCCCGTACCTGATGGCCGTACGCCATCGCATCGAGCCGGGCCAGGCGACCCCCGTGTGGCTGCTGCCTCTGGTCGCGCCGATGGTGTCCGCAGCACTCGGCCCGCTCCTCGTGCCCCATCTGCCCGCCGGTCAGGCCCGGGAGACCCTGCTGCTGGCCTGCGTCGCCCTGTTCGGCCTCTCGTTGCTCGCGACGCTGCTCATGCTGCCCCTCGTCTTCGGCCGGCTGATCACCGGTGGGCCGCTGCCGCTCGCCCTCACCCCGACCCTGTTCCTCGTCCTCGGCCCGCTGGGGCAGTCCACCACCGCCGTCAACAAGTTCGCGGACGTCGCCCCCGGTGTCGTACCCGGCCCGTACAGCGGCGGTTTCTCGGTCCTCGCCGTGCTCTACGGCGTTCCCGTCATGGGCTTCGCGCTGCTCTGGTTCGCGCTCGCCGTCGCCCACGTCGTGCGGGCCCGCCGGGCGGGCATGGGGTTCGCGATGACCTGGTGGGCGTTCACGTTCCCGGTGGGAACCTGTGTCACCGGGGCGGAGGGGCTGGCCCGGCACACCGGGCTGGTCGCCTTCGAAGGGCTCGCGATCGGGTTGTACGCCGTCCTCGTCGCCGCCTGGGGCGTCGCCGCCCTGCACACCGTGCGGGGGCTCGTCAGCGGTGAGCTGCTCGCAGGGCCTCGGCCAGTTCCCGTGGCGCTTCCGTGAGGGAGGGGCCGTACCAGGTGAGGTGGCGGCCGCTGACCAGGGCGCAGGGGATGCCGGGGAACGCCTCCGGGCCGTCGTCCGCCGTGAAGGCGTACGGCTCGTCCGGCAGGACCACCAGGTCGGGGCGCGAGGCCAGCAACTCGGGCAGGGGGATGCGGGGATAGCGGTCGGCGTGGGTCGCGTACAGGTGGTCCACGCCCAGGCGGGCCAGCACGTCGCCCGCGAAGGTGTCCCGGCCCAGGACCATCCAGGGGCGGCGCCAGATCGGTACGACGGCCCGAACCCGCCGCTCCTGAGGCGGCAGCGCCGCCCAGACCTCCTCCGCCTCGTCCAGCCAGCGCGGCCGGGCCGGCGCCCCACAGGCCGCCAGCACCCGCGCCAGCTCCGCGAAGGCCTGCGGCACGGTCCGCACCTCGGTCACCAGGACCTCCAGGCCCGCCTCGCGCAGGGCCGCCAGATCGGGAGCGCGGTTCTCCTCCTCGTTGGCGATCACCAGGTCGGGGGCGAGGGCGAGGATCCGGTCGAGCTTGGGGTTCTTGGTGCCGCCGATCCTGGTCACGTCCAGGCCGGCCGGATGTGTGCACCAGTCGGTGGCGCCGACCAGCGCGCCGGGAACGGTCTCGGCCACCGCCTCCGTCAGGGACGGGACGAGGGAGACGACCCTCACGGGCGCCGTCGGTCCTGGACCGCCTCGATGTGCTCCGCGACCGCGACGACCACGATCCGGGTGTCCGACACCGTCGCCCGCCACCGGTGCCGGACGCCACCGGTGAGGTAGAGCGTGTCGCCCCGGCCGAGCCGGTACGCCCGGCCCTCCGCCTCGATCTCCACGGCACCGTCGGCGACGTACATCAACTGGTCGTTGCGGTACTGGAATTCACGGCCCGCGTCATGGTCGCCGGTGAACTCCTGGGCGTGCATCTGGTGATGACCGCGCACCAGAGAGCGGGACCGGGGGCCGGGCGTCGCCGGCTCGGGGTCCTCGGCGCGCACGACGTCGACGCTGCACGCCGGGTCCGCGGCGGCGAGGAGTTCGACGGCGGTGGTGCGCAGGGCGTCCGCGACCTTCTCCAGGGAGCTGGTGCTGGGGCGCGCCCGCTCGTTCTCGATCTGGCTCAGGAAGGGGACCGACAGGCCGCTTCGCTCGGCCACGACGGCGAGGGTGAGCTCCAGCGCACGACGCCGCCGCCGTACGGCCGCGCCCACCCGCAGGGGCTGTTCTTTGTGGTCGCCCATCGCTCCGGCTCCCTCCTTCGCTCGTCGCTCGGCATCGGTCGCTGAACATGTCTCTGTGGAGTTGTCTGCACCCTACGCATGTTCGGCAAACCGTTTCATGCGCCCGTCACATTGCCGTAAACCAGGTGCGGGCGATCTCGCCAACTCAAGCCAGTAGATCAGCTCTCCGGCCGCCGTGTGAGGGGATTCCTCCGTCAGGACGAACGCCCTGACCACGACGGCCGGATGAGGCTCAGGTGACGACGTAGCTGTATGTGGTTGTCCGATTTCTTTTCGTCGTGACTATCGCGGTGTCATCCGCTCCACCACGTCCGGATGCTTCTTCAACCACGCGTCGACGGCCTCGTCCTCGTGGCCCTGACCGTGCGCGTTGATCTCGCCCTCCAGGGTGCCGAGCTCGCCCTCGCTCAGATGAAAGCCCTTGATCCACTTGGTGAGCTGCGGGTACTGCTCGGGGAACTTCTCGTTGGCGATCGTGCGGATCGTGTTCCCCTCGCCGAAGAGCTTCTTGCCGTCCTTCAGCTTGGTGAGGTCGTACTGGCTGTACGCCCAGTGCGGCGACCAGAGCACGACGGCGACGGGCTGCTTCTTGGCGTACGCGCGCTTCAGCTCGGTGAGCATCGCGGGCGTGGAGCCGTCGACGACGTCGTACTCCTTGTCCAGGCCGTAGCCGGGCAGGACCTTGTTCTTGAGGAGGTTCATCTCGCCGGTGCCCGGTTCGATGCCGATGATCTTCCCGTCGAAGAGGTCGGCCTTGCCCTTGAGGTCCTCGTACGTCTTGATCCCCTTGACGTACGAGGGGACCGCGACCTCCAGCGAGGTGGGCTCGTACCAGGTGCCGAGGTCGGCGAGTCTGTCCTTGCTCTTCTCCCAGTAGTTCGCCTGCGCGTACGGCAGCCAGGCGTCGAAGTTGAGGTCGAGGTCACCGGAGGCGAGGCCGGTGTACACGGGGCCGACGTCCATCTGCTTCAGGTTCAGCTGGTAGCCGCGCCGCTCCAGCACGTTCTTCCACAGGTGGGTGACGGCGATGTCCTCGTCCCACGGGAACCAGGCGACGTCGATCGGGATCTTGGCCTCGGCGGGCGCGGCCGCGCTCTTCGCGACCGGGGCCAGCTTGTCGACCACGCCCGGATTGCTCTTGAGCCAGGTGCGGACCGCATCCTGCTGCTCGCCCTTGCCCGCCTTGTTGATCTCGGCTTCCAGGCTGGTGAGCTGCTTCTCGTCGAGCTTGAAGTCCTTGAGCCACTTGCCGACGACGGGGTTCTTCGCGGCGAAGCCCTTGCGGGCGACGGTGTGGATGCCGTCTCCGGAACCCCACGCGTCCTTCGGGTCCTTGAGCTTCTTCAGGTCGTAGTCGTTGTACGCCCAGTGCGGCGACCAGAGCGTGACGACGATCGGCTCCTTCTGGCTGTACGCGCGCTTGAGCTCCGCGAGCATGGCGGGCGTGGAGCTGTCGACGACCTTGTACTCCTGGTCGAGGCCGTACGCCTTGAGGACCTTGCTCTTCAGCAGGGCCGTCTCACCGGCGCTGGACTCGATGCCGGTGATCTTCCCATCGAAGTCGGAGGCCTTGCCCTTGAGGTCGTCGAGGGAGTCGACGCCCTTCATGTACGACGGGACGCTCAGCTCCAGGGACGTCTTGTCGTACCAGGCGCCCAGGTCGTCGAGCCGGTCGCCGTACTTCTTCCAGTACTGCTCGTGGGTCGTCGGCAGCCAGGCGCCCGTCATGAAGTCCACGTTGCCGGAGGCGACGGAGGTGTAGAGGGGGCCCGCGTCGAGCTGCTTGGCCTCGACCTGGAAGCCGCGTTCCTCCAGGATCTCCTTCCACAGGAAGGTGGAGGCGACGCCGTCGTCCCAGGGGACGTAGCCGATGCGGACCTTCTCGCCCTGGCCGACGTTCTTGCCGTCGGCGACCGGGACCGTGTCATCGCCCTTGCTGCCGAACATGCCCATGCCGCCCGCCACGAGGGCCAGGATCACGATGCCGACCACGGCGACCTGGGGGCGGGGGCGGTACGACCAGATCCGCAGCCCCTGTGCCGCGCGGGCCTTGGCGGCGGCGCGGCGGCCCAGCGGGGAGACCTGGGTGCCGAGGGCGCCGGTCATGCGGTCGAGGTAGATCGCGAGGATCACGATCGCGACGCCCGCCTCGGAGCCGAGGCCGACGTCGAGCTGGCCGATGGCCTCGTTGACCCGGCCGCCGAGGCCGCCGGTGCCGACCATGCCGGCGATCGCGGCCATGGACAGGCCCAGCATGATGACCTGGTTGACGCCCGCCATGACGGTCGGCAGGGCGAGCGGGAGCTGGACGCGCAGCAGGGTGTCCCGGGGGGTGGTGCCGAACGCCTCGGCCGCCTCGACCAGTTCCTTGTCGACCTGGCGGATGCCCAGCTCGGTCATGCGCACGCCGGGGGCGAGCGCGAAGATCAGGGTGGCGACGATGCCCGCGGAGGCGCCGGTGCCGAAGAACAGGATCGCCGGGATGAGGTAGATCATCGCGGGCAGCGTCTGCATGAAGTCGAGGACCGGCCGGACCAGCCCGCTGACCCGTTCGGAGCGGGCCGCCCAGATGCCCACCGGCACCGAGATCACCAGCGCGATGAGCGTGGCGACGAGGACGAGCGAGAGGGTCACCATCGCGTCGTCCCACAGTTCGAGGGAGTCGATGAAGGCGAACCCCGCGAAGGTGAGGAGGCCGGCCGTGGTGCCGCGCAGCCAGAACGCGAGCACGGCGAAGATGCCCGCGAGGAGCAGGGGTTCGGGCGCCTGGAGGACAGCGGCGATGCCGTCGTAGGTGCCGGTGAAGACGGTCTTGAGGAAGTCGAAGAGCCAGCCCATGTGGGCGAGCAGCCAGTCGACGGCGTCGTTGACCCAGTCGCCGAGCGGAATCCTAGGCATGGGCGGCCTCCCGGTCCTGCTCGCCGAGGAAGCCGATCAGCCGCTGCGCCGGGATCACTCCGACGAGTTTGCGCTCGTCGTCGAGCACGGCCACCGGGTGGGTCGTCCGGGCGCTGACGGCGCAGAGCTCCGCGAACGGGGTGTCGGGCGTGACGCTCTCGCAGTCGCCCGCACAGCCGCAGTCGGTCTCGTCGCCGCGTACGTCGGTGTCCATCACGGCGGACGCCGTGAGCACCTTGGAGCGGTCGACGTCCTTGGTGAAGGAGGCGACGTAGTCGTTCGCGGGCCGGACCAGGATGTCCTCGGCGGTGCCGTTCTGGACGATGCGGCCGTCGCGCATGACGGCGATGCGGTCGCCGAGGCGCATGGCCTCGTTGAGGTCGTGGGTGATGAAGACGATGGTCTTCTTCAGGGTCTGCTGGAGGGTGAGCAGCTGGTCCTGCATGTCCCGGCGGATCAGCGGGTCCAGGGCGCTGAAGGACTCGTCCATCAGCAGCAGGTCGGCGTCGGTGGCCAGGGCGCGGGCGAGGCCGACGCGCTGCTGCATGCCACCGGACAGCTCGTCCGGCCAGGACTTCTCCCAGCCGGCCAGGCCGCACAGCTCCAGCGCCTCGGTGGCACGCTTGACGCGGTCGGCCTTGGCCACGCCCTGGACGGCGAGACCGTAGGCGGCGTTCTCCAGCACACTGCGGTGCGGGAACAGCGCGAAGTGCTGGAAGACCATGCTGATCTTGCGGGCGCGGACCTCGCGCAGGTCGCGGGCGCCGAGGGCGGTCAGGTCCTGGCCGTCGAAGCGGACCTGTCCCGCGGTGGGTTCCAGCAGTCCGTTGAGCATGCGCAGCAGCGTCGACTTGCCGGAACCGGACAGGCCCATGACGACGAAGATCTGGCCCGGGTCCACGGTGAAGGAGGCGTCGATGACGGCGGCGGTCGTGCCGTCGGCGCGCAGCTCCTCCCGGTCGGCTCCACTGCGCAGCCTCTCGACTGCCTGACTCGGTCGTCTGCCGAACACCTTGTAGAGATGTTCGGCCTCTAGCCTGGATGACACACGTACCTCTTGCATCGGGGGCGGGGGTCAGTGGCCGCGCCTGCCCTCGGCCGACCAGGACAAACCGGTAAGTGGTTCAGTTCACAACCAGTCCGTACGATCACCCCGTCCACTCCGTAGGATCACCGTCGACGCTTCACATCGGTGCTGGGGGGGGGGACGGCTGTGGAACGACCGGACGACAGACGCGCATCCGTGCTGCGCTTCGCGACGGAGCTGGTGGCCTGGGTCGCCGCGCCCTGGGCGCTGGCCTCGTACTCCTGGGCGCTCGCGATCCTCGCGGTGGTGGTCCTCATCGGCCTGCCGACCGTGTTCGCCACGCCGGGCGACAAGGCGCAGGTGATCGTCCCGGTGCCCGGCGCGGTCACGATCCTGCTGGTTCTGCTTCAGCTCGTCGCGGCGGTGACGGCGGCGTGGTGGGCCTGGCCGGTGTGGGCGGCGGTCGCGGTGTCCGTGCTGGCCGCCGCGACCCTCGTCACCGAACAACCGCGCTGGCGCTGGCTGCTGACCCGCGCCGACGGGTGACTGTCGGTGCCGTACGGCATGATGCGAGACGTGACCGGACGACTGATGCTTCTCGACACCGCCTCGCTCTACTTCCGCGCCTACTTCGGCGTCCCGGAGTCCGTGAAGGCCCCGGACGGCACACCGGTGAACGCCGTGCGCGGGCTGCTGGAGTTCATCGACCGCCTGGTCAAGGACCACCGCCCCGATGAGCTGGTGGCCTGCATGGACGCCGACTGGCGCCCCCAGTGGCGGGTCGACCTGATCCCCTCCTACAAGGCCCACCGCGTCGCCGAGGAGCACGAGGTGGGGCCGGACGAGGAGGAGGTGCCGGACACGCTGTCGCCGCAGGTGCCGGTCATCGAGGCCGTCCTGGACGCGCTCGGCATCGCGCGGGTGGGTGTCGCGGGGTACGAGGCGGACGACGTGATCGGCACGTTCACCGGGCGGGCGAAGGGCCCGGTCGACATCGTCACCGGCGACCGCGACCTGTACCAGCTGGTGGACGACGCCCGCGGCATCCGCGTGCTGTACCCGCTCAAGGGTGTGGGCACGCTCCAGCTCACCGACGAGGCGTGGCTGCGCGAGAAGTATGGGGTCGACGGGCGCGGGTACGCGGATCTGGCGCTGCTGCGCGGCGACCCGAGCGACGGCCTGCCGGGGGTGCCCGGCATCGGGGAGAAGACGGCGGCCAAGCTGCTGGCCGAGTTCGGCGACCTGGCCGGGATCATGGCGGCGGTCGACGACCCGAAGGCGAAGCTCACGCCGTCGCAGCGCAAGCGCCTGGACGAGTCCCGGCCGTATGTCGCAGTGGCGCCGAAGGTCGTCCGGGTCGCGGACGACGTCCCGCTGCCGGACGTCGACACGACCCTGCCGCGCGGTCCGCGTGACCCGGCGGCGGTGGAGGAGCTGGGCGCCCGCTGGGGCCTCGGCGGCTCGCTGAAGCGGCTGCTGACGACCCTGGCGCCGTAAATCATCTTCTCCGCTGGGCGAATCAGCTGCTCATCCCGGGGCAATCACACTCTTGCCCTTGGCTTAATCTTGGCCTCGGACAAGGGGTGTTAAGCAGGGGGGAGATGCTAACTTAGGTAAGCCTAAGCATGGGAGCAGGGAGGCCGCCATGGCAGAACGACCGGGACGCAAGCCGCGGAAGCCGCATTCCGCGCAGGTCGTCCGCACCGAGCGACTGACCCCGCACATGCAGCGGGTCGTCCTCGGTGGCGAGGGGCTCGCCGAGTTCGCGGCGGACACCTGCACCGACCATTACGTGAAGCTGCTGTTCCCGGCCGGGGGTGCCGTCTACCCCGAGCCCTTCGACGTGGAGCGGATCCGCGAGGAGTTCCCGCGCGAGCAGTGGCCGGTGACCCGGACCTACACGGTCCGGCACTGGGACGCCGAGCACCGCGAGATGACCCTGGACTTCGTGATCCACGGCGACGAGGGCCTCGCCGGCCCGTGGGCGATGCGGGTCCAGCCGGGCGAGACCGTCCACTTCATGGGCCCGGGCGGCGCCTACGCCCCCGACGAGGCCGCCGACTGGCATCTGCTCGTCGGGGACGAGAGCGCGTTGCCCGCGATCGCCCGTTCCCTGGAGTCGCTTCCCGACGGCGTCACCGCGCACGCCTTCGTCGAGGTGGCCGGTCCCGAGGAGGAGCAGAAGATCGACTCCGATGTGGAGGTCGTCTGGCTGCACCGCGGGGACCGCCCGGTCGGCGAGGCGCTGACCGAGGCCGTGCGGGCGCTGGAGTTCCCCGAGGGGCGGGTGCACGCCTTCGTGCACGGCGAGGCGCACTTCGTGAAGGAGCTGCGGCACCTGCTGCGGGTCGAGCGGGAGATCGCCCGCGAGGACCTGTCGATCTCCGGCTACTGGCGCCTCGGCCACAACGAGGACGGCTGGCAGGCCTCGAAGCGGGAGTGGAACGCCCGGATCGAGAGCGAGCAGGAGGGCACGCCGGCGGCGTGAGCCCCGGAATGCGGCCCGTGCAGCACGCACGGGCCGCATTCTGCTGTCCCTGCGCCCCTCACACCGATCGCTGGTACGAGCCCCTCACACCGACCGCTGGTACGACCTGAACGTCCGTATCGACAGCCACACCGCCACCACCGCGAGCGCCAGCAGTGCCCCGCCGCGCACCAGCACCGCCTCCCAGTCCGGGTTCTCCGACAGTGCCGAACGACCGGCCACCATCGCCCAGTTGAGCGGGTTGAAGTCCGCGATGTGCCGCATCCAGGACGGCATCTGACTCGGTGCCATGAAGGCGGAGGACAGGAACGTCAACGGCAGCAGCAGGAAGGTGTTGATGCCGATGATCGACTCCCGCTCCCGCACCAGCATCCCCAGCGCGTTGGAGAACGCCCCGAAGACGGTACCGAGCAGCACCGCGGCGAGCACCAGCACCGCGACGCCCGCGATCCCGCCGGGGTAGTCCGCCCCGCCCAGCAGCCCGAGCAGCACGATGACGACCGACTGCAGGGCGGTGATCAGGCCGTTGTTGACGACGTTGCCGTTCATCAGCGCGGCCCGGCTGACCGGCGTGGTCAGGAAGCGGTCGAGGGTGCCGCGCTGGATCTCGTCGAGGGTGGTCATCCCGGCCCACATGTTGGAGCTGAGCGCGCTCATCACGACCACGCCCGGGACGAGGTAGTCGAGGTAGGAGGTGGTGCCGAAGCCGCCGAGCTCGACGACCTCGCGGAACAGGCTGCCGAACAGGAACAGCCAGATGACCGGCTGGATCAGCGTGATGATCGCGTAGGCGGGCTGCCGTACGAACACCATGAGTTGACGCTGCGTCATGTACCAGGTCTGGGAGACGACGGTGCTCATCGCTCACCTCCCGCGAGGACGAGGTCGTCGGTCTGCGCGTAGCGGCGGCCGGTGTACCGGAGATACACGTCGTCGAGCGAGGGGCGGGCGACGGTCGCCGCGGCGACGCCGACCCCGGCCCGCTCCAGGGCACCGAGCAGGGCGGGCATCGCGGCCGCCCCGTCGTCGGCGCGGACGCTGGCGCGGTGGCCGTCGACCACCACCTCGTGCACGCCCGGGAGTCCGCCGAGGGCGCCCTTGAGCAGCGTGCGACCGGCTTCGCCGATCGCGGCGCGCAGTTCCAGGTGGACCGCGTCGCCGCGGAGTTCGCCCTTGAGGGCGTCGGGGGTGCCTTCGACGACGACCCGGCCGCGGTCGACGATGGCGACGCGTTCGGCGAGCCGGTCGGCCTCTTCGAGGTAGTGCGTGGTGAGCAGGATGGTCAGCCCCTCCTCGCCGGCGAGCCGGCCGATCTCGTCCCACATCGCGCTGCGGGCTTCCGGGTCGAGGCCGGTGGTGGGCTCGTCGAGGAAGAGGACCTGGGGGCGGTGCACCAGCCCGAGGGCGACGTCCAGCCGGCGTCGCATGCCGCCGGAGTAGCCCTTGACCTGGCGGTTCGCGGCATCGGCGAGGGTGAAGCGGTCGAGCAGCCCGGCCACCCGGCGGTCGAGGTCGGCGCCCGTCACGCCGTAGAGCCGCCCTTGGAGCCGGAGGTTCTCGCGGCCGGTGGCGGCGGGGTCGGCGCCGGAGTTCTGGGCGACCACACCGATCGCGCGGCGGACCCGGTCCGGGTGGCGCAGCACGTCATGGCCGGCGACGGTGGCGGAGCCGGAGTCGGGGCGGGCCAGGGTGGTGAGGATCTTGACGGTGGTGGACTTGCCGGCTCCGTTGGGGCCGAGGAGCCCGAAGACCGTGCCGGGTTCGACGGTGAGGTCCATGCCGTTGAGGGCGGTGACATCACCGGGGTAGGTCTTGATCAGCTGACGCGCCGCGACTGCGGGCGCACGGGTGTTCATGGCAGGTGCTCTCCTGGGTGAGCGGATGACAGCTGATCCGCTGGAGGGGCACCGGGCTATCCTGGGTGTGCCGCACCTCGATCGCCTGGATGTGCCTCACGGCGGATTCAGCTCGGGGTTCGAGGCCCTGGCACCGCTGCTGCAACAGCCGTGCCGGGGCCTGTTCTTGTGTGGGTTGCTTCAGATCACGTCTCGTGCAGGGCCTTCCACTCCTCGATCCCGGGCAGTGCGCCCGCCTTGAGCTCGTCGAGGAAGCCGCGGACCCACTCCGCCTCCGCCTCCACCATGTGGAGCTGGTACTCGTTCTCCACGAGGAAGAGCCGGGGCAGGGTCTCCGACAGCTTCTCCAGCGCGCCACGGTCGGCGGCCGCCTTGACCAACAGGGCTTCGAGCCGCTCCTCCAGCAGGGTCACCACGTCGTCCGGGTGCAGCACACCGAGCAGCGAGAGCGCGGTCTCGAAGATCGGGTACTCCTTCGCCGGGTAGGCGACCAGGTCCGACATCCACTCGGTGGTCTCCTGACGGCCGGCCGCGGTGATGCCGTACACCGTGCGCTCGGGGCGGTTGCCCTGCCGCTCCACGTCCGTGACCTCGACGAAGCCGTGCTTCTCGAGGCTCTGCACGACCGTGTAGAGCGAGCCGTGGTTGATCTTCGTGCTGGAGTCCTTGCCCTGGCGGCGCAGGGTCTGGGCGATCTCGTAGGGATGCATCGGCTTCTGCCACAGCGTCGCCAGCACGGCGAGGGCCAGGGGGTTGCGGAGCTTGCGTCGCCGCACGGGTCCGATCCACCTCGCATCCTCACCCGTTTCCGAATATCCGTAGCCGAACATATCGCGACCCACGACCAAGCGTCAATAGACACGATGTATCGCGTTCGGGCGGTTCACGCAAGGGCGTGAGGAGTTGGGACCGTCCTCGACATGGCCGCGTCATCGGGGCGAAACAGCCTCTCCTTAATTTCTGTCGCCTGACAGGAATACCGCGTCGAAGGCAGGTGCCTCCGTGACGACCACCACCCCGTCCGACGTCCACCCCGACCCACCGCACTCCCCAGACGACCGCTCCCTCGCCGAGTTCGGCTACCGCCAGGAGCTGCACCGCAGCCTCGGCAAATACGCCTCGTTCGCGGCCGGGTTCTCGTTCATCTCCGTCCTGACGACCGTCTTCCAGTTCTTCGCCTTCGGGTACGCGTTCGGCGGCCCCGTCTTCTTCTGGACCTGGCCCGCGGTGCTGCTCGGGCAGCTGACGGTGGCCGCCTGCTTCGCCGAGCTGGCGGCGCGCTATCCGATCTCGGGCGCGATCTACCAGTGGTCCTCCCGGCTGTCGAACTTCACCTTCGGCTGGTTCGCCGGCTGGATCATGGTGATCGGGCAGATCGTGGTGGTCGCGGCGGCGGCCCTGGCCCTGCAGCTGGTGCTCCCGGCGATCTGGTCCGGCTTCCAACTCGTCGGCACCGACCCGGCGGTGACGTCGACGGACGGCGCGGCGAACGCGGCGGTGCTGGGCGTGATCCTGCTGGTGCTGACGACCCTGGTGAACGTCCTGGACAACCGCGTGATGTCCGTCATCAACCGGGTCGGCGTGACCGCCGAGATCATCGGCGCCGTCCTCATCGTCGTCCTGCTGCTCACGCACTCCGAGCGCACGCCGGGCATCACCTTCCACACCGAGGGCGCGGCGCAGAGCGGCCTGTTCGGGGCGCTGCTGGTCGGTTCGTTCACGGCGGCGTACGTGATGATCGGCTTCGACAGCGCGGGCGAGATGAGCGAGGAGACGCACAATCCGCGGCGTACCGCTCCCCGGACGATCCTCACCGCGCTGGGCGCGGCGGGGCTGCTCGGCGGGCTGATCGTGCTGGGCGGCCTGCTGGCGGCGCCCAGCCTCACCGACGGGCACCTCGCGGTGGACGGGCTGAGCTACGTCCTCACCAGCAGCCTGGGTGACGGGGTCGGCAAGGTGCTGCTGGCCGACGTGGTGGTGGCGATCGCTGTGGCGACCCTGGCCATCCAGACGGCGGCCTGCCGGATGCTGTTCTCCATGGCCCGCGACGGCCAGCTGCCCTTCTCGGCACGGCTCGCCCGGGTCAACTCCCGCACCGGCATGCCGACCGCGCCCGCCCTGGTCGTCGGTATCCTCGCCGCCGCCCTGCTCCTGCTGAACTTCGCCTCACCGGACGCGTTCCTGGCCATCGGCACGACCTGCATCGTGATGCTGTACCTGGCGTACGCGATGGTCACCGGCCCGCTCCTCGTCACCCGGCTCCGCGGCGGCTTCACCACCACGGGCACCGACGAGACCGGCGCACCCCTGTTCTCCCTGGGCCGCTGGGGCGTCCCGGTCAACGCTCTGGCCCTGCTCTACGGCCTCCTCATGGCCGTCAACCTGGCCTGGCCGCGGGCGGCGGTGTACGACCCGGCGGGCGGTCACTGGTGGTTCCAGTGGTTCACGGTGCTGTTCCTCGGCGTGACTCTCGCGGCGGGCCTGGCCTACCGGGCGTACAAGGCCCGTACGCCGGTCGCCGCGGAGGCCGTCGCCCCGGCGTGACGATCTACCCTGGCCGGTGATGAGACGCAAGAACCGGATCCCGCCCTCTCCCCTCCCGCAGCGCGAGGGGGTGGATCCGGTGCGCGTGCGGCTGCCCCCCGAGGGACCTTGGACCACGGTCCGGGAGCACCTCGTGGAGCGGCTCAGCGGGGCGGGGGCGGGGGTCGTCGACGCGATGTTCGCGGCGGGGCAGGTCGTCGACGCGGACGGCCGGGCCGTGTCGCCCGACGCGGAGTACGTCCCCGGTCTGTACGTGTGGTTCCACCGCGAGCTGCCGGACGAGCCGGTCGTGCCGTTCCCGCTGACGGTCGTCCACCGGGACGAGCACATCGTCGTCGCCGACAAGCCGCACTTCCTGGCCACCACCCCGCGCGGCAGCCATGTCGCCGAGACCGCGCTCGCCCGGCTGCGCCGGGAGCTGGACATCCCGACGCTCGGTGCCGCCCACCGGCTCGACCGGCTCACCGCCGGACTCGTGCTGTTCACGGTGCGCCCCGGGGAACGGGGCGCCTACCAGACCCTGTTCGCCGAGCGGCGGGTCCGCAAGGAGTACGAGGCGGTCGCGGCGTACGATCCCTCGCTCGCCCTGCCCCGGACCGTGCGCAGCCGGATCGTGAAGGAGCGCGGGGTGCTGGCCGCCTATGAGGTGGCGGGCGAGCCCAACGCCGTCAGCCGGGTCGAACTCATCGACCACCGGGGCGAGTTGGGGTGGTACCGGCTGCTGCCGGCCACCGGGCAGACCCATCAGCTGCGCGTTCACATGAACGCCCTGGGCCTGCCCCTCCTCGGTGATCCGCTGTACCCCGTGGTGGCCGACGCCGTGCCGGCCGGTGATTTCCGGCGGCCGCTGCAACTGCTGGCCCGCTCACTGGAGTTCACCGATCCGGTCACGGGGGTGGAGCACCGGTTCCGCAGCGCCGCGACGCTGCAAGCCTGGTCCTCCTACGCCGCCTGGGCCGGTCAGTAGCCCCGCCACCAGCGCAGGAAGCGCCGCCAGGCGCCCATCGGCCGGACGGGTTCGGGCGCCGGCAGGGGCGGCGGTGCCGTGGGCGCGGCCGGCTGGGGCTCCGCCGCCACCGGCGTCACCGGGGCCGCCGGCTCCGACGGTTCCGTGCCGAGTTGCCACGGAGGCCGCTGCTGCGGCACCGGCGCGTGGCCCGGCTTCTGCATGATGTCCTGCTGCGGCTTGGGCTCGAACCGGACCGGCAGCTCCACCAGGTGCCGCGAGGAGATCGACTGCCGCCACTCCAACTCGTCCTCGTCGCAGTCGAGCCGGACGTCCGGGAGCCGCATCAGCAGCGCGTCGACACCGGTGTCGGCGATGCCACGGGCGATGTCCTGACCGGGGCACTCGTGCGGGCCGCCGCCGAAGGCGAGGTGGGAGCGGTTGCCCTGCATGTTGGCGTTGAGGTCGGGACGTACCCGGGGGTCGACGTTGCCCGGCGCGATGCCGAACAGCAGGCCGTCGCCCTTGCGGATGCGCTGGCCGCCCAACTCGGTGTCCTGCTTGGCGTAGTAGGCGAAGACGGTGCTGAACGGCGGCTCGTCCCACAGGGACTGCTCGACCGCCTGCGGGACCGTCATCTGGCCGCCGTTGAGCCGGGCGCGGAATCCGGGGTCGGTGAGGACCACGCGGATGACGTTGCCGATGAGGTTGACGGTGGCCTCGTAGGCGGCCATGAGGACGAGCCAGAGGTGGGTGGTGACCTCGTCGTCGGTGAGTTTCGCCGGGTGCAGGACGAGGTGGCTGGCGAAGTCGTCCTGCGGGTCCTTGCGGCGGCGTTCGGCGAGCCCCTGGAGGACGCCCATGACGTACCCCTGGCTGGCGTTGGCGGTCTCGGTGCCCTTGAGGAGGTCGCGGGTGGCCTGGACGAGCCGGTCGTTGTACTCGTCCGGCATGCCGAGGATCTCGCAGAGGATGGCCATCGGCAGATGCTCGGCGAACTGGCTCATCAGGTCGGCCCTGCCCGTCTCGCAGAACTCGTTGACCAGGCGCTGGGTGTGGCGGTTGATGTGGCGGCGGATGGCGCGGTAGTCGATGGTCGACATGGCGCCGGTGACCGCGCCGCGCAGCCGCAGATGCTCGTCGCCCTCGGCGTAGGAGCAGATGGGCGCCCAGGCGATGTGCGGCATCATCGGGTGGTCGGGCTTGACCATGCCCTCGATCTGCGGGGTCCAGATGCGGCTGTCGCGGCAGAAGTGCGAGGGCGTGCCGACCAGATGGAGGTTCTCGGCATGGCCGAGGACGATCCACATGGGGACGTCGTCGTGGAGCAGGACGGGCGCCACCGGGCCGTGTTCCTCGCGGAGTTTCTCGTAGAGCCCTTCGAGGTCCTCCGCGTCGGGACCGTAGAGCCGGTGCAGCCCCCCGGGGCCGCGGCCGTGGGCGGGGCAGCCGGGGGGTGGGCCGGCGAGGGAGCCGGCACCGGTCAGGGAGTGGGGTTCAGGCGTCACTGTGGTCGCTCCGAAGTGGATCCGGTTGCAGGGGAGTTGGGGTGGGGAGGCGGCGCCCGTCAGGGGTCGGGCGTCAGGTGAGCGCGCCCGTCATGGCGAGCGAGTGCAGGAAGCGCATCAGGGTCATCAGCACGTCGCGGCTGGACGCCCGGCGGCGTGCGTCGCACTCCACGATGGGGATGTCCGGGGCCAGGTCGAGCGCGCTGCGCAGGTCCTCGACGGGGTAACGCGGCCCGTCCGGGAAGCTGTTGACGGCGACGACGAAGGGCACGCCGCGCTCCTCCAGCCGCCCTATGACGTCGAAGCTGACCTCCAGGCGGCGGGTGTCGACGAGCACCACCGCGCCGAGCGCGCCTTCGAACAGGCCGTTCCACAGGAACCAGAAGCGTTCCTGACCGGGGGTGCCGAACAGGTACAGCACGAGCTGGTCGGTGATGCTGATCCGGCCGAAGTCCATGGCGACGGTGGTGGCCGTCTTGGTGTCGGAGCCGAAGTTGTCGTCGACGCCGATACCGGCCTGCGTCATGGTCTCCTCGGTGGTCAGCGGCCTGATCTCGCTGACCGAGCCGACCATCGTCGTCTTGCCGACTCCGAAGCCGCCCACGATCACGATCTTCACCGCGGCCTGGGCCGTGTGCGGCAGATGATCCTCTGTTCGTGGTCCGGGGATGGTGTCAGAGCCTTTGAAGTCCATGCATCACCGCTTCGAGAAGGGAACGGTCGGGGAGCGCCTGCCGGACGATCGGGGCGCGCGCCTGCACCAGTCCAGCCGTCAGCATCTCGGTGATCAGCACGGTCACCACGCTGAACGGCAGGTTGAGATAGGCCGAGAGCTCGGCCACCGACAGGGGGGCCGTGGTGAGCCGGAGCATCGCCGTCTGCTCGGGCGTCGCGGAGGGCGGTGGGTCGGCGCGCGCCACGATTAACGTGACGAGGTCGAGGTCGGCGCGTTCGCCGTCCGGTCCCGCGACCACGTAGAGGCGTTCGGGCGGGCGCTTTCCGCCGCCCTCCCCTTCGGGTTTGGGGACCGGTTCGACGAGTTCGGGACTGGGGTGTCGCCGCTGGCGTTGCGGAGGAGTCATACGGTCTGGCCGTTGCGCCTGGGCGGGCTGGTGAGATGGGCCCCGATCCGGACCACCAGGTCGCGCATTCTGTTGCTCATCAGTCCTGGTTCGGCGACGACGTCGGACAGGACGGCGAGGTACGCGTTGGGGCCGGCGGCCATCAGATAGAAGTAGCCGCCGTTGATCTCGATGAGGACCATCTTCATCCGGCCGTCGCTGCCCGGGATCTCATGGGCGACGGCACCGGCCAGGCTCTGGAGCCCGGCGCAGGCCGCGGCGACGCGGTCGGCGGCGTCCGGGTCGCCGCCGTGGCGGGCGATGCGCAGGCCGTCGGCGGAGAGCACCACGATCATCTCGATGCCCGGTACGCCATCGGCGAGATCCTTGAGCATCCAGTCGAAGTTGGCGCGCTGCTGGATCACTTGTGGTCCCTCTCGTCGTCGGCCTCGGTGCGGGCCGGCTCGGTGGTCTGCTGGGTGAACGCGGTCGGGTCCGGGTCGCCCTTGAGTCCGTTCCAGAACGCCTCGACCCACAGGCCGGGTTCGGGTTCCTTCTGCTCCGGGTCGGGGGCGGGGGCGGGCGTCGACCAGATGGACGGCTTGCCCTCCCGCTCGGCCTTCTCGATGGCGGCCTGTTCGGCGAGCCGCTGGCTGAGCGGGACCTTGACCCGGCTGCGGCGCTGCGGCAGCCCGCCCGCGGTCCATTCGGTCACCTCGGGGACCTCGTCCGTCATGGACACGTTGGCCGGGATACGGGGGCTGGTGGGGCGGCGCCTCTTGGGTGCGCGCTTGGGACCTTCGAGCGCACCTTCGGTCTTCGGTACGGCACCGGCGCCGATGCCGTGGGCGAGTCCGGGAGCGGGCTCCTCGGTCATCATCTCGCGCGGCACGATGAGCACGGCCCGGACCCCGCCGTACGCCGAACTGCGCAGCGAGACCTGCATGTTGAACTGTGTGCACAGACGTCCCACGACGGCCAGGCCGAGGCGCGGGGAGTCGCCGAGGTCCTGGAGGTCGACGCCGGCCTTGGCCCGCTCCAGCATGCCCTCGGCCTTGTTGCGGGCCTCCTCGCTGAAGCTGACGCCGGCGTCCTCGATCTCGACGGCGACGCCGGTCTGCACCTCGGTCGCGGTGACGTGGACCTTGGTCTGCGGCGGCGAGTAGCGGGTGGCGTTGTCCATGAGTTCCGCGACCGCGTGGATGACCGGTTCGACGGAGATGCCGCGGATGTTGACCTGGGCGATGGAGTCCAGCTTGATGCGGCGGTACTCGAGGATGCGGGACATGCCGCCGCGCAGCACGCTGTAGAGCGGGACGGGGTCGGGCCACTGGCGGCCGGGGCGGCCGCCGCCGAGCACGGAGATGGAGTCGGCGAGGCGGCCGATCAGCGCGGTGCCGTGGTCGATGCGCAGGAGGTCGTCGAAGACCTCGGGGTTGCGGCCGTGGTCCTCCTCCATCTCCCGCAGTTCGTTGTTCTGCTGGTGGACGATGGCCTGGACGCGGCGGGCGATGCTGACGAAGTTGCGCTGTGCGGAGTCGCGCAGGGCTTCCTCGCTGTCGATGATCTGAAGGACCGTCTGGAGCACCCTCAGCTGCGACTCGGGCAGTTCACGGTAGGAGGGGTCGATGTCGCCGATGCGGCGAATCACCTCACCGGGCGAATTTCCGGATCGCAACCGGTGGATCGCGTTGGGCACGATCTCCTTGGCGAAGCGGACGAGCTCGGCCTCGTGGGCGGCGACCCGGCGTTCCAGATACGCAGTGTGACGGGCGTGCTCGGCCCGCAGGTCACGCAGGGCCCGGCCGCGACGTACCGCTTCGGCCGCCACCGCGAGCACCAGGAGCATGGCGACGCCGCCGCACCAGCCGACGGCCGCGCGGGCGGGCTCCGACACCGCGGCGGCTGCGGCTCCGGTCGCCGCGGCCATCAGTATCGCGGGCAGCAACAGCACGCGCGCATAGGGAAGTTCACGGCGTTCGGGTGGGGATTGAACACTCACCATGTAGGCCCTCTGAAACATATCGGCTGGGAGGCGCATATTTAGGGAACAAGCGCCCGAATACATCTCAACTCGGTGCGCTGCGGGCGAGCTTAGTCCGACCGGATCATCGCCGTGTCATATTCAGCAAGCACCTGAAATCGCCCCCGCGACAGGAGTACCCTCGACTCCATTTACACGCTGAGCCGCCGTTCGCACACGGTGCGTCACGGCGTACGGGCATGCGAAAGCCACTCACCGTGACGGGTGAAGGTCCGTTTCCGGTACGGCGGTTCAGACTCCGGCGATGCGCAGCGCCGCGTCGGCCGTCGCCTCCGCGAACACCGACACCGGGCGTTCGGGGTCGGAGCGGTGGACGAGGATGACGCCCTCGATCAGTCCGAAGACGAGGTCGGTGCGCAGGTCGAGCTCGCTCTTGGCGAGCGCGCCGCCGGCCTCGGTCGCGGCGAGCAGTTGCCGGTAGGCGTCCTTGAGTTCGGCGCGCACGGCACGGAACCCGGCGAACCGCTCGGCGCGCACCTCGGGCAGCAGGTACAGGCCGCCGAGGTTGTGCGGGCCGCCGCACAGCAGCTCGACGTCGGCGCGGCACAGCTCCCAGAGCCGGTCCGCGGCCGCTGTCGCGTCGTCGGCGAGGAGTTCACGGGCGTAGCCCAGGGACGGGGTGACGGTGGACTCCAGGAGCTGGGCGAGCAGCTCCTCCTTGCCGGAGACGTAGTGGTACATGGAGGCCTGCCGCATGCCCGCGCGCTCGGCGACCGCCCGGGTGGTGGTGGCCGCGTAGCCGCGGGTGGTGAACAACTCGGCGGCCGCGGCGAGGAGTTCGGCACGCGGCTCCAGGCCGCTGTCCGCCCGCTGCGCGGCCCGCGGCCTGCCGACCCGTCGCCCACCTGTCGTTCCCATGCGTTCGATCCTCGCACAGGGCGCCACCTGGTGATCCGTCCGCCGGACGGGCCGCCGAGGTGAGCCCTCGGTAACCGCTCCGCAACACCTGGGCAACCCCCACGACCCCACCCGCCCTTAATTTCTGTCGCACGACAGAAATACCCCGCAGGAACCCCTCATGACGTTTCCCGGAGCCGGAGGAACCGCGATGGCGACAGCGACCACATACGGAGCGCGCGATCACGCCCGCGCCCAGGAGGGCACGCGCACCGAGGCCATGCCGGTGGTGCCGGCCGCCGACTGGCCGGAGCCGCCCTGCGAGGCGGGCCATCTGGTGTGGGCCGAGACGGTCGCGGGCGGCAACTACACCCACCGGGTGCTCGCCCGCGGCACCGAGCTGCGCCTGACCGACCTGCGCGGCGACGCCTGCGCCCACCTCCTGCTGTACGCGGCGGACCGCCCCTGGGAGCGGCTGAACGTCGCCGACACGGTGAAGGTGCAGTGGAACGCCTACCTCGGCGAAGGCCAGCTGCTCCTGTCCGACCAGGGCCGCGTCCTCGCGACCGTGGTCGCCGACAGCTCGGGCCGGCACGACGCGCTGTGCGGCACCTCCACCCTCGTACGCAACACCAGGCGCTACGGCGACGGCACCCCGCAGTCCCCCTCCCCCGCCGGGCGCGAGCTGTTCAAGCTGGCGGCGGCCAAGAACGGCCTCGGGTCCCGCGATCTGCCCCCGTCCCTCTCCTTCTTCCAGGGCGTGGAGGTCCGCGAGGACGGCGCCCTGGACTTCACCGGCTCGGCCGGTCCCGGCGGCAGCGTCACCCTGCGCACCGAGCAGGACGTCACCGTGCTGATCGCCAACGTTCCGCACCCGGCCGACCCGCGCCCCGACTACGTCAGCACCCCGCTGGAGGTCCTCGCCTGGCGGGCCGCGCCGACCGCGCCCGGCGACCCCCTGTGGGACGCGACGCCCGAGGGCCGCCGCGCCTTCCTCAACACCGCCGAATTCCTCACCGCCAGGGGGCTCGCATGACGTCCGTGGTTCCCGCGAAGGCCCTCGTTCCCGTGAAGGCCGTCGTTCCCGCCCGCGCCGCCTGGTCGTCAGTCGTACGGGCCGGTGAGACCCTCACCATCACCGACCTGCACGGCAACCAGGCCGTCGACTTCCTCGTCTACGACGCCCACGACACGTCCGTCCGCTACAGCGCACCCGACACCGTCCACGCCCAGGGCGGCATCTTCCTCACCACCGGCACCGTGCTGATGTCGAACGAGCACACGCCGCTGATGACGGTCGTCGCCGACGACGTCGGCCGCCACGACACTGTCGGCGGCGCCTGCTCCAAGGAGTCCAACACCCTCCGCTACGGCCACCACACCTGGTCGCAGCACGCGTGCGTGGACAACTTCCTCGCCGAGGGCGCCCGTTACGGCCTCGGCAAGCGCGACCTGGTCTCCAACATCAACTGGTACATGAACGTGCCGGTCGAGAAGGACGGCACGCTCGGGATCGTGGACGGCATCTCGGCACCGGGCCTCTCCCTCACCCTGCGCGCCGAGTGCGACGTCCTCGTGCTCGTCTCCAACTGCCCGCAGATCAACAACCCTTGCAACGGCTTCGAGCCGACGGCGGTCGAGATGACGATCGGGGCCGCCGGATGAGCTTCGACACGCTGCTCGTCGCGAACCGCGGCGAGATCGCGGTGCGGATCATCCGCACGGCACGGGAGCTGGGCCTGCGCACGGTCGCCGTGTACTCCGACCCGGACCGCTCGGCCGCCCACGTACGGCTCGCCGACACGGCCGTACGACTGGGGCCCGCGCCCGCGAAGGAGTCGTACCTCGACGCCGACCTGGTCCTGAAGGCCGCGAAGGACACCGGCGCAGGCGCCATCCACCCCGGGTACGGCTTCCTGTCCGAGGACGCCGACTTCGCGCGGCGCTGCGAGGCGGCCGGGATCGTCTTCGTCGGCCCGACACCGGAGCACCTGGAGCTGTTCGGCGCCAAGCACACCGCACGGGCGGCGGCCGAGGCGGCGGGGGTGCCGCTGGCACCGGGGACGGGACTCCTGCCCGACCTGGCCTCCGCTGTCGAGGCCGCCGACCGCATCGGCTACCCGGTCATGCTCAAGGCGACCGGCGGTGGCGGCGGTATCGGTATGTCGGCATGTCGGTCCAGTGCCGACTTGGAGGATGCCTGGGACCGGGTGCAGCGTGTCGCCGCCGCCTCCTTCTCCTCCGCGGGCGTCTTCCTGGAACGGCTCGTCGAGCACGCCCGCCATGTCGAGGTCCAGGTCTTCGGCGACGGCGAGGGCCGGGTCGTCACCTTCGGCGACCGCGACTGCTCCCTGCAACGCCGCAACCAGAAAGTCCTGGAGGAGGCCCCGGCCCCGGGCCTCCCCGACCACGTGCGCGAGCAACTCGCCATCAGCGCCCGCGACTTGTGCGCCTCGGTCGGCTACCGCTCCGCCGGAACCGTCGAGTTCGTCTACGACGCCGCCCGCGAGGAGGCCTACTTCCTGGAGGTCAACACCCGCCTCCAGGTGGAGCATCCGGTCACCGAGGAGATCTACGGCGTCGACCTGGTCGCCTGGATGCTGCGGCTGGCCGGCGGCGAGACGGACGTCGTCCGCGACCCCGGCCCCCCGCGCGGCCACGCCGTCGAGGCCCGCGTCTACGCCGAGGACCCCTCCCGCGAACACCGGCCCAGCGCCGGCCTGTTGACGCGGGTGGAGTTCCCGCCGGGTGTCCGCGTCGACGGCTGGGTGGAGACGGGCACCGAGGTGACGACGTCGTACGACCCGATGCTCGCGAAGGTCATCGCGTACGGCTCCGACCGCGCCCACGCACTGCGCCGCCTCGACGAGGCGCTGGCCCGCACCCGCGTCGACGGCATCGAGACCAACCTGGGCCTGGTCCGCGCCGCCCTCGCCGACCCGCGCTTCACCCGGGCGACGCACTCGACGGCGACCCTGGCCGGCATCACCGACCCCACCCCGCGCATCGAGGTCGTCTCCGGCGGCACCCTCACCACCGTGCAGGACTGGCCCGGCCGCACCGGCTACTGGCAGGTGGGCGTGCCCCCCTGCGGCCCGATGGACGACCGCGCCTTCCGGCTCGGCAACCAGGCACTGGGCAACCACGAAGGCGCACCCGGCCTCGAATGCACCCTCCAGGGCCCGTCGTTGAGGTTCACCCACCCGACGACGGTGTGCGTCACGGGCGCCCCGGCCGAGGTCACCGTGGACGGTGTACCGGTCCCCCAGTGGGAGCCGGTGACGATACCCGCCGGATCGCTGCTGGCCGTGGGCACACCCACCGAGCACGGCCTGCGCACCTACGTCCTCTTCGCCGGCGGCCTCGACGTCCCCGCGTTCCTGGGCAGCGCCAGCACCTTCACGCTGGGCCGCTTCGGCGGGCACGGCGGCAGGGCGCTGCGCACCGGCGACGTCCTGCACGGAGGGTCGGTCACCACGGGCACGCCGGTCACCGACCGCCCGTCGTACGGCTCGACCTGGCACATCGCCGCCGTCGAAGGCCCGCACGCGGCACCGGAGTTCTTCACCGAGGACGACATCCGCGACTTCTACGCCGCCGACTGGAAGGTCCACTTCAACTCGGCGCGCACCGGCGTCCGCCTCGTCGGCCCCAAGCCCCGCTGGGCCCGCACCGACGGCGGCGAGGCGGGCCTGCACCCGTCCAACATCCATGACACCCCGTACTCGGTCGGCGCCGTCGACTACACCGGCGACATGCCGGTGCTGCTCGGCCCGGACGGCCCCTCCCTGGGCGGCTTCGTGTGCCCGGCGACGGTGCTGAGCGCCGAGCGCTGGAAGCTGGGCCAGCTGCGGCCGGGCGACACGGTCCGCTTCGTACCGGTGGACGTCGACGGCTCATCGCGCCCGGAGATCGTGGACGGCGGCATCCTCGCCCGCGACGGCGACGTGACCTACCGCCGCAGCGGCGACGACAACCTGCTCGTCGAATTCGGGCCGATGCAGCTGGACCTGGCACTGCGCATGCGCGTCCACGCCCTGATGGAGGCCGTCGCCGAGGCCGTGCCGGACGGGGTCACCGACCTCACCCCGGGCATCCGCTCCCTCCAGATCCAGACGGACCCGCGGCGCCTGCCCCAGCACGAACTCCTCACCGCCGTAAGGGAGATCGTCGACACCCTCCCCCCGACGGACCAACTGGTCGTGCCCTCCCGCACCGTCCACCTCCCCCTGTCCTGGGACGACCCGGCAACTCGGGAGGCGATCGCCCGCTACATGGCGGGCGTGCGCGACGACGCGCCCTGGTGTCCGTGGAACATCGAGTTCATCCGCCGCGTCAACGGCCTCGACTCGGTGAACGACGTCTACCGCACGGTCTTCGACGCGGAGTACCTCGTACTGGGCCTGGGAGACGTCTACTTGGGCGCCCCGGTCGCCACCCCCCTCGACCCTCGCCACCGCCTGGTGACGACCAAGTACAACCCGGCCCGCACCTGGACCGCGGAGAACTCGGTCGGCATCGGCGGCGCCTACCTCTGCATCTACGGCATGGAAGGCCCCGGCGGCTACCAGTTCGTGGGCCGTACGACCCAGGTGTGGTCGGGCTGGCAGCAGCGCGGCGCGTTCGAGCCGGGGTCCCCCTGGCTGCTGCGCTTCTTCGACCGGATCAAGTGGTACCCGGTCGACGCGGACGAACTCCTCGACCTGCGCGCGGACATCACCTCCGGCCGCTTCGTGCCCCGCATCGAGGAAGGCACCTTCTCACTCGCCGACTACCAGGCCTTCCTCGCCGACAACACCGACTCCATAAGCGAGTTCAGGACCCGGCAGCAGGCGGCGTTCGCCGCGGAACGGGACGCGTGGGAGGCGGCGGGCGAGTTCACCAGGGCGGAGGCCGCGGCAGCACCGCCGGCACCCGCGGCCGAGGTGACGGTCCCCGCGGGTGGATGCCTGATCGAGGCCGAATTCGCCGCCTCCGTATGGCAGTTGAACGTCTCACCCGGCGACGAGGTGACGGCCGGGCAGCCGCTCCTCGCGCTGGAGGCGATGAAGATGGAGTCCAGGGTGCACGCACCGGTCGACGGCGTGGTGACGGAGATCCTGGCCCGACCGGGCGACCAGGTGGAGGCGGGGACGGCGTTGCTGGTCCTCGGCCCCGCGAACTGAGAACGGCCGGCCCTCGGGGCTGCGCACTGAAGCTGCCGGTCCCCGGGCCCGCTCACCGAATCGAGGAACCGCATGACCGACGCCCTCACCCGCGTCCGCGCCGCCTACGCCCGCATCGAGGCCGTGGACCGCCCCGAGATCTGGATCGACCTGCGCCCGCAGGCGGAGGTCGAGGCCGAGGCCCGCGCCCTGGACGCCCGCGTGGCCACCGGCGCGTACCTCCCCCTCGCCGGCCGTCTGTTCGCCGCCAAGGGCAACATCGACGTGGCGGGCCTGCCGACGACCGCGGGCTGCCCGGCGTACGCCTACCACCCCGACGAGGACGCCCCCGTCGTGGCCCGCCTCCGCGCGGCGGGCGCGATCGTGCTGGGCACCACGAACCTGGACCAGTTCGCGACCGGCCTGGTCGGCACCCGCTCCCCGTACGGCGCCGTCCGAGGCGCCCACGACCCGTCCCGCATCAGCGGCGGCTCCAGCTCCGGCTCTGCCGTCGCGGTGGCCCTCGGCCTGGTCGACTTCGCCCTGGGCACCGACACGGCCGGATCGGGCCGGGTACCGGCCGCCTTCAACGGCATCGTCGGCCTCAAGCCCACCCGAGGCCTGGTCCCGACGACCGGAGTGGTCCCGGCCTGCGCCTCCCTGGACTGCGTGACGGTCTTCGCCCGCACCCTCCCGGAGGCGGAACAGGCACTCGCCCACATGACGACAGCCACACCCCCGCCGCTCCCCGGCCGAGCACCCGGCCCCTGGCGCATCGCCGTCCCGCCCCTCGCCCAGCTCGGCGAACTGGACGAGGGCTGGGCGGAGGCCTACGAGGCGGCCGTCGCCCGGCTCTCCGCCGCCGGCGCGGAGATCCGCACCCTCGACCTGACCCCGTTCACCGAGGCGGCCGCGATGCTCTACGAGGGCGCGTTCGTGGCCGAGCGCTACACAGCGGTGGGGAGCTTTGTCGACAAGTTGCTCGCCGAGGGAGGCGAGGGCCTGGACCCGACGGTCGCCGGCATCATCACCCGCTCCCGCGACATCCCGGCCCACCGGCTCTACGCCGACATGGACCGCCTGGCGGCCCTGCGCACCCGCGCCCTGACCGAACTGTCCGACGCGGACGCGTTGCTGCTTCCCACGACCCCGGGCCACCCCACCCTCGCGGAGGTGGCCGCGGACCCCCTGTCCAGCAACGCCCGCCTGGGCCGCTTCACCAACTCCACGAACCTCTTCGACCTGGCCGCGGTGGCCGCCCCGGCAGGCGAGGTGAACGGCCTCCCGTTCGGCGTGATGCTGATCGGCCCGGCGTACACGGACGAACGGCTGGCGAGGCTGGCGGCCCTGCTCCAGCCGGAGACGAGGCTGGCGGTAGTAGGGGCCCACTTGTCGGGCCAGCCCTTGAACCCCCAACTCCTGTCACTGGGCGCCCGCTTGGAACGGACGACCACGACGGCCGCGGCCTACCACCTCTACGCCCTGCGCACGACGCCACCGAAGCCGGGCTTGGTCCACGTAGGCGAGGAAGGAGCCCCGATCGAGACAGAGATCTGGCGCCTCCCAGCAGAGGGCCTGGGCCGCCTCCTTTCCGCCCTCCCGCGCCCGATGACGCTGGGCAGCGTGGAACTGGCGGACGGAAGCAGGGTCCCGGGTTTCCTGTGCGAGCCCGGCGCCCTGGCAGACGCGCCGGACATCACGCACTACGGAAGCTGGCGCTCCTATCTGAACGCCGGTTAGGACATCGCCGCTCAGGGGCGCGGGGAACTGCGCGACCAGCCACAACGGACCCGCACCCGCCCCCCAAACCCTCACCCCACCGACGAGTAGGCCACAACCCCCCGCAGCAACAGATCCACAGCCTTACGCGCAGTCTTGGCCACAGAAGACCCCTCCCGCGCCGGCGCCGCAGCCGAGATCTGCCCCAGCACATCGATCACCTGCTTGCACCACCGCACAAAGTCCCCGGCCGGCATCTCAGCCTCCCGAAGCACCTCGTCGAGCCCCTTCCCACTGGCCCACATGTACGCGGCCCAGGCGAACCCGAGATCCGGCTCACGCTGTCCGACACCCTCGGTCTGCGTGATCCGGAAGTCCTCCTCAAGGGCATCCAGCCGCCCCCAGATCCGCACCATCTCCCCCAGCGCGGCCTTCGCCTTGCCGGACGGCACCTTCGGCGCCATGGCATCGTCACCGACCCGCGCCTCGTACACCAACGCCGAGACACAGGCAGCGAGCTCCGCAGGGGCAAGCCCCTCCCAGACCCCGGCCCGCAGACATTCACTGGCCAGCAGATCGAGCTCGCCGTAGAGCCGCGCCAGCCGCTTGCCGTGCTCGGTGACCTCGTCGGCCCGCAGATAGTCCAGCTCGGTCAGCAGCGCGACGATGCGGTCGAAGGTCCGCGCGATGGTGTTCGTACGCCCCTCGATGCGCCGCTCCAGCTGCGAGGTGTCCCGCAGCAGCCGGTGATACCGCTCGGCCCACCGCGCGTGGTCCTCCCGGTCGTCGCACCCGTGGCACGGGTGCGCCCGGATCGCGGTCCGCAGCCGGGCGATCTCACGGTCGTCGGCGGCCTGAGCCCGCTGCTTGCGGGCCCGCTCCGGCGGAATGTGCCCGGCCTTGGTGCGCAGGGCGGAGGCCAGATCCCGACGCGACTGGGGCGAGCGCGGGTTGAAGGACTTGGGGATCCGCATCCGGTCCAACGCCTCGACCGGCACGGGGAAGTCCATCGACGCCAGCCGCTTGACCTGCCGCTCGGCGGTCAGCACCAGCGGCCGGGGCCCGTCATGCTGCTCGAACCCCCGGTGTCCGTTGGACCGTCCTGCGGGCAGGCCCGGGTCCAACACCAGGGCCAAACCGGCGTACTTGCCCGTCGGGACATGGATGACGTCCCCCGGCTTGAGCTTCTCCAGCGCCGTGGCGGCCTCGGCGCGCCGCTGGTTGACGCCCTGCCGGGCCAACTCGGTCTCGCGGTCCTTCAGTTCGCGCCGCAGTCGCGCGTACTCCTCGAAGTCGCCGAGATGGCAGGTCATGGACTCCTTGTAGCCCTCAAGACCCTCCTCGTTGCGCTGCACCTGCCGCGAGATGCCCACGACCGACTTGTCGGCCTGGAACTGCGCGAACGACGTCTCCAGCAGCTCCCTGGACCGGTGCCGCCCGAACTGCTCGACCAGGTTGACCGCCATGTTGTACGACGGCTTGAAGCTGGACCGCAGCGGATAGGTGCGGGTGCCGGCGAGTCCGGCGAGGTGGTCGGGGCTCATACCGCGCTGCCACAGCACCACGGCGTGGCCCTCGACGTCGATGCCGCGCCGCCCGGCGCGGCCCGTCAGCTGGGTGTACTCGCCGGGTGTGATGTCGGCGTGCTGTTCGCCGTTCCACTTGACGAGCTTCTCCAACACCACCGACCGGGCGGGCATGTTGATGCCGAGCGCGAGGGTCTCGGTCGCGAACACGGCCTTCACCAGGCCGCGTACGAAGAGTTCCTCGACGACCTCCTTGAACGTCGGCAGCATGCCCGCGTGGTGGGCCGCGATACCGCGCTCCAGGCCTTCCAGCCACTCGTAGTACCCGAGGACGTGCAGGTCCTCGGTGGGGATGGAGGAGGTGCGCTCCTCGACCAGGTCGCGGACCTTGGCCCGCGCCTCGTCGTCGTTGAGCCGCAGTCCGGCGTACAGGCACTGCTGTACGGCCGCTTCGCAGGCCGCGCGGCTGAAGATGAACGTGATGGCGGGCAGCAGCCCTTCGGCGTCGAGCCGCTCGATGACCTCGGGGCGGCCCGGGGTCCACACGCGCGAGCGCTGTCTGCGCTCCCGCTCGCGGTCCGCCTCGCGCATCGCCCGGCCGCGTCTGCGGTCCTGGTACGAGGGCCGCTGGGCCTCCATGCGGGCCAGCCGCGTGAGGTCGGGGTTGACGGCCTTCTTGTGGCCCTCGCCCTCCTCGAACAGGTCGTACATCCGCCGTCCGGCGAGCACATGCTGGAACAGCGGCACGGGCCGGTGCTCGGAGACGATCACCTCGGTGTCGCCGCGGACGGTGTCGAGCCAGTCCCCGAACTCCTCGGCGTTGGACACGGTCGCCGACAGCGAGACCAGCGTCACCGACTCGGGGAGGTGGATGATCACCTCTTCCCATACGGCACCACGGAAGCGGTCGGAGAGGTAGTGCACCTCGTCCATGACCACGTAGCCGAGGCCGAGGAGGGTCTGGGAGCCCGCGTACAGCATGTTCCGCAGCACCTCGGTGGTCATCACCACCACCGGGGCCTCGGAGTTGACGCTGTTGTCGCCGGTGAGCAGACCGACCTTGTCGGCGCCGTAACGGCGGCACAGGTCGGCGTACTTCTGGTTCGACAGGGCCTTGATGGGTGTCGTGTAGAAGCACTTCTTGCCCTGCTGGAGGGCGAGGTGGACGGCGAACTCGCCGACGATCGTCTTGCCGGAGCCGGTGGGGGCGGCCACCAGCACGCCCTTCCCCGCCTCGAGCGCCCGGCAGGCCTCGATCTGGAAGGGGTCGAGGCCGAAGTCGTACATCTCGCGGAAGCCCGCGAGCGCGGTGGCCTGCTCGGCAGCCCGCAGACGGGCAGCCGCGTACCGCTCGGCCGGTGAGAGGTCGTCTGTCATCGTGCTTTCGAGCGTACCGGGCCCCACTGACAACAGGACGATCATTATCCGGATCCCGTCTTGTCAAACCCCGGGTCCGTGCACTTCAGAGCCCCGCGACCCGGACCGCGCCCGGCACGCAGCGCGCGGTCAGCGGCAACGGCCCGAGCGGCTCCCCGTCCGCGTAGCCGGTGATCCCCGCCGCGCCGATCTCGACCTTCGCCGCCCGGTGCACGGTGACCTTGGGATGGTCGACGTGGGTGCCCCGGTACACGCGCGGGAACACCCTGAGCAGGGTGGCCCGGCTGCAGTCGCCGACGACGGTGATGTCGAACAGCCCGTCGGTGAGGTCGGCGCCGGGGCAGATCCGCATGCCGCCGCCGTACGACGATCCGTTGCCGACCGCCACCAGGGTCGCCTCGATCTCGCGGACCTCGCCGTCGTCGAGTCTGATCCGGTACGGGAAGGGCTTGAACGCGGCCAGTTCGGCGATCAACGCGAGGTCGTACCTGAAGCGGCCCGTGGGCCATTGCATACGGTTGCCGCGGTCGTTGACGCGGGAGTCGAAGCCGGAGGCGAGGACGGTGCCGAACCAGCGGTCGCCCACCTGTCCGAGGTCGATGTGGTGCAGCTCGCCGTTCTTGAGGGTGTCGGCGATCCGCCGTCCCGCGGCGGCCGGGTCCCGGACCGGCAGGCCCAGGGCGCGGGCGAGGTCGTTGCCGGTGCCGACGGCGACCAGGCCGAGCGGGGTGCGGGTGCCGGCGACGGCCTGGAGCGCGAGGTGCGCCATGCCGTCGCCGCCGACGGCGATCAGGGCGCCGGTGCCCTCCGCGACGGCGGCACGCGCGCGGGTGAGGGCGTCCCCGGCGTTCTCCCCGAGCACCGTGCGTACGGAGAAACCGGCAGCCCGCAAAGCGGAAGCGGCCGGCTGCGCCGCGTGGGCGCCCCGGCCGCTACCCGCGGAGGGGTTGACGAAGAGGGTGATCTCGCTGGTCACGTCACTGACCCTACGAGCCGCTTCCCGATCTTCAGGTCACGTCGTCATAACCGTTGACCCGGTCCGTGGTCGCCTGCTCGGGCAGCGCCCTGCTGGCGGAGACCGTCTCGACCTCGCCGATGTCCTCGGGGGTGAGGTCCAGGTCGGAGGCCTCGTCGTCGGCGGGTCCCTCGGCCTCGCGGCGGCGCCGGCGCTTGTCGTTGAGCAGGGAGAACAGCGTGGCGCCGAAGTACAGCACCCAGATGGGGCCGGCCAGCGCGAGCATGCTCAGCGGGTCCGTGCTCGGCGTCGCGACGGCGGCGAACACGGTGATTCCCATGATCATTCCGCGCCACCAGCCGAGCATCCGCTTGCCGGTGATGATCCCCGTGAGGTTGAGGAAGACCAGCAGCAGCGGCAGCTCGAAGGAGAGACCGAAGACGATCACCATGCGTGTGACGAGCTGGAGCAGGTCGTCGAGCGGCAGCAGGTTGTCGATGCTGCCGTTGGGGGTGAAGTCGATCAGCACCTTCGCGGTGGTGGGGAGCACCGCGTACGCGAAGTAGGCGCCGCCGATGAACAGCGGGGCACCGGTGAAGACGAAGGCGTAGGCGTACTTCTTCTCGTGCCTGTGCAGGCCCGGGGCGACGAACGCCCAGAGCTGGTACAACCAGATCGGCGAGGCGATCACGACACCGGCCATCAACGAAACCTGAAGAGCGAGATTGAAGGGCGCCAGCAGACCGTTGATGGTGATCCGGGCGCACTTCACGCTGGAGTCGTCGGACGACCCCGCCTTGGCGAGTTCCGCAAAACTCTGCTTGCAACCGATCGAGTCGAGGATCGGCTTCGTCAGGAAGTTGATGATGTCGTTGTAGAAGAAGGCGGCGACGATCGTGATGATGACGATGGCCAGCAGCGCCTTCGCGAGCCGGTTGCGAAGCTCACGAAGGTGATCCGCAAGGGGCATCCGCCCCTCGGGATCCTTCTCCTCTGTGCGGGCAGACTTCAGCAACCCACGTTCCCATCTCGTGCGGCGGGCCGGAGGTCACCGGCCCTGCGTCAGCGCTTGGTCGTGTCCGTCGGCTCGGTGACCGGGCGGGAGCTGGTCACGTCGCCGGGAGCGGCCTGGATGATGCGCTGCGCCGGGGCCTGGTCGTCCGCCTGCTGCGGCGGGTCGGCCGGGGCGGGGGTCTTGCCCTCGTCCTTCATCGCCTTCGCCTCGCTCTTGAGGATGCGGGCGGACTTGCCGAGCGAGCGCGCCATGTCGGGAAGCTTCTTCGCGCCGAACAGCAGGATGATGACGACGAGGATGAGAATGATCTCGGGGGCGCCGAGCCTTCCGAACATAAGTCTTTACCTTCTCACCGAGGCGGCTGGAGTGGGGTGCTGTACGACCGGTCGGACAGGTGTCCGAACGATCGTGTTGTCAGCGATCGTAACGCTCAGGGGTAAACGTGAGGCAATCCCCGTGCGTACTCCCGGTCCGCGGTCCGGGCCTCGTTCTCCGGTCCGCGACCAGCAGCGTACCTGCCGATGCCGTCAAGGTGACAGGGCGAAGTGACCCATAACGCTTGCGGCGCAGGACTCACATGGACGGCACAGCGGTACTCACAGTGCGTCCACGGAGCGCGCGGTGCTCTCGGCGGCCCGCTCCAGATCCGCCGCGGCCCTGCTGATGCGCTGCGCGGAGTCGGAGACCTGCCGGCCCAGACGCTGCGCCTCCAGGAAGACGCGTACGGCGAGCACGCCGAGGACGGCGATTCCCAGGAAGCCCGCGGCGACGGCGAACATCGACCAGAACATAGGCAGACCCTAGAGGGTCGAGTGCAGGCGCAGTGTCCTGACCCCGCCGCCGGTGAGCAGCTCCACGATCCGCTCCCCGGCCGGCTTGCGCACGGAGACCCCGCAGTCGGGGCAGGTGAACGAGTAGAACGTGCTCTTGCTGGTGGCTCCGATGGCCAGCCGCAGGGCACTCGCGGTGAGCTCGAAGCGGCCCCGGCAGTCCGGGCAGCCGGCCCGGAACATCATCGGGGAGACACTTCTCATCCCGGCGAAGGCGGCCGCCACGGACATCCCCGCGGTACCGGAAGCGGCGGCGCCGGAGACGCCTGCCCCAGAGGTCGCCGCACCCGAGGTAACCACACCGGAGGTAGCCGACTCGCTCAAAGCCCCTGCTCCTGCCTGTCGTACCGCTCGTCGTCCCGCACCTCGACCCCGTCGTACGCCGCCAGCGCCTCGCGAGCCGCCTGCCGGGCGCTGTCGGCCAGCCCGCTCGGCGAGACGATGCGGCCGTCACGGCCGAGTCGCAGCGCCAGCCGGCGCAGGGAGGCCGGGTCGGGGGTGCGCAGGGTAATACGCAGCCCGCCGTCCGGAAGCTCATCCGCACTGTCGTGCGGGTAGTACTCGGCGACCCAGCGGCCACCGGGACCGACCTCCACGACGACCTCCGGGTCCTCCGCGGCCGGCTGTACCAGCGCCTCGGACAGGTCCCGCAGCTCGATCTCGGGCGGCGCGGACGGCTCGTCGAGGATCTTGATCTCGGCGACCCGGTCCAGCCGGAAGGTGCGCCGCGCCTCGGAGCGGCGGCACCAGGCCTCGACATAGGTGTGACCGACGCTGACCAGGCGGATCGGGTCGATCTCGCGCTCGCTGAGCTCGTCACGGGCGGGCGAGTAGTAGCGGATCCACAGCCGGCGCCGCTCGGAGATCGCCCGGTCGACGTCGGCGAAGACACCGCCCTCCGACTCGAAGGTCACCGACAGCCGGGAACTCGCGCCCGCCTGCTCGCCGGCGGCGGCCTCCACCTTGGCCGTCGCCCGCAGCAGCGCCTGCCGGTCGCTCTCGCGCAGACCGGGCAGCGTGGACACCGCGCGGGCGGCGACGAGCAGCGCGGTGGCCTCGTCGGCGGCGAGCCTGAGCGGCTCGGCGGTCTCCTCGCCGAGCGCCGCGGGGTTGTGCCACCAGATGCGCTCGCCGTCGGTGTCGATGTCGAGGAGGTCACCGCCGCGGAAGCTGGTGCCGCACATGGGCAGCACGTCGAGGTCGGAGACCAGCTCGTCCTCGGTGATGCCGAAGGCCCGGGCGACGTCCTCGACGCGGGCCCCGGGCCGCTCCTTCAGATACGTCACCAGGGACAGCATCCGCCGGGTCTGGTCGATGGCGTTGACGGGCCTGACCGGTTTGCCTGCCACAGTTGTTTCCCGCTCCCCCTCAGCCCTTGGCCACGGCACGCAGCCGGTCCACCACATCGGCCCGCAGCTCGGCCGGCTCCAGGACGACCACGTCGGGGCCGAACTCCACCAGCCAGGCGTCCAGCCCGTGGCCGTACGGGATCTCCAACTCGTCCCAGCCGTCCCCGAGTTCCCGCACCGCGGTGGCCTTCGCCCGCAAGGGGTAACCGGCGTCCGTGCGCAGCCTGATCAGCGCGCTGCGGTCGGCGGTCTCCCCGGCCCAACTCGCGACCGTCTCACGGACGGTGACGACATCGGGCACCGGCGCGGTGAAGCTGCTGCCGCGCGAGCGCACCTTGCCGGTGATCCGGGACAGCCGGAAGACCCGCTCGGCCCCCCGGTCGCGGTCCCAGCCCGCCAGATACCAGTGGCCGCGCCAGCACTCCAGGGCCCACGGCTCCACATGCCGGGTCTCGGGGTGGGCGGCGGTGGCCTTGCGGTAGTCGAAGACGACCGGACGGCGGTCCCGGCAGGCCAGCATCAGCGGCTCGAACGCCGCCTCGTGCACGGGGATACGGGGCTCCAGGGCGCCGTGCGCCTCGTACGGGTCGACGTCCTCGGGCAGCCCGGCCGCGCGCAACTTCTGGAGGGCGCCGCTGGCCGCGCCCGCGAGGCGGGCCTGCTGCCACACCTTGGCGGCCAGGCCCAGGGCCGCGGCCTCCTCGGCGTCGAGCGTGATGGGCGGCAGCCGGTTGCTGTCCCGGCGGGCGAGATAGCCGACCTCGCCGTCGAGGTTCTCCACGGTCTCGATGACGAGCCCGAGTTCGCGCAGATCGTCCTTGTCGCGCTCGAACATCCGGTTGAAGGAGTCGTCGCTGCTGGCTTCGAGGTAGGCCTCGATGGATTCGCGGAGCTCACGCTTGCTGAGCGGCCTGCGGGTCCCCAGCAGACACAGCGCCAGGTTCATCAGCCGCTCGGCCTTGGCAATGGCCATCGACGCCCTTCGCCTCCCTATGGTGCGTAATGACGTTGACCGTACCGCCCCGCGGTGGCGTGGCAAAAGCCGAGGGCCCATGCCCGGACAGGCATGGGCCCCAGCTGATCGGGACCGATCGTGTGACGATCACTCGTCAGACAGGAAGATCAGACGGCGATCAGGTCGACCACGAAGATCAGCGTCTCGCCCGGCTTGATCGCCGGGGTCGGGCTCTGGTTGCCGTAGGCGAGGTGCGCCGGGATGGTCAGCTGGCGACGGCCGCCGACCTTCATGCCCTGCACGCCCTGGTCCCAGCCCTTGATGACGCGGCCGCCACCGAGCGGGAACTTGAACGGCGTACCGCGGTTCCAGCTGGCGTCGAACTCCTCGCCGGTGCTGAAGGCGACACCCACGTAGTGCACGGTCACGTTCTGACCGGACTGCGCGACCTCGCCGTCGCCCTCCCAGATGTCCTTGATCTCGAGGTCCGCCGGGGGCTCGCCGCCCGGGAAGTCGATCTCGGGCTTGTCGATGCTCACGTCACTAGCTCCTGCTTGTTCACGGAAAGGCAACAGGGACAGTCTTACACCCTGGCAGGGTCACATCTTCGCGAGGATGTCCACGGTGAAGACGAGCGTCGAGTCCTTCGAGATGCCACTGCCGCTCGGCGGGCTGTCGCCGTAGCCCAGCGCCGGCGGGATCACGATCAGGACGCGGCTGCCGACCTTCTTGCCGGTCAGACCCTGCGCCCACCCCTTGACGACCTGCTGCAACGAGAACGACGTCAGCGACTTGCGGCTGTACGTCGAGTCGAACTCCTTGCCGGTGTCCCACAGCACGCCCTTGTACTGGACGAGCACCGTGTTCTCCGCCTTGACCTCGTCGCCGTCGCCCTCGATCACATACTCCGCGACCAGCTTGGTCGGCGCGTCCGCCTTGGGCACGTCGATGGTCGGCGCCTTGCCGTCGGTGTTGGCGCTCACCTTCGGCAGCTTGCTGTCGTCCTGGGCGACCGTCTTGCCCTTGGCCGAGCTCTTGGCGTTGAACGTGCCCTCGATGTCGACCACGAAGACCAGCGTGTCGGTGCCCTTGATGCCCGCCTGCGCGTTGCCCTGCTTGCCGTACCCCCACGTCGGCGCCGTGGACATCAGCACCCGGCTGCCGACCTTCTTGCCCGCCAGCGCATAGCGCCAGCTGTCGATGATCGCGCCCTGGGCGAGCTGGATCACCAGCGCCGTCTTGCGGTCGTAGGAGTTGTCGAAGACCTTCGCCGTGTCCCAGATCTGACCCAGGTAGTTCGCCTGGATGTAGTCGTTCTCCGCGACCGTCTGGCCGCCTCCCGCGATCACCGTCTTCACCGCGACCTGGTCGGACGGGTCGCCACTGCCCTTGGCGACCGTCGGCTTCTGACCGAACTTGGTCCCCGCCGTGATCGCCGGCAGCGGACCGTCGACGATCTTCGGCGCCGGCGCGGCGGCCGTCTCCGACGCCGAGGGCGAGGGAGACGCGCTCTCGCTCGCCTTGCTCGAGTCGGAATCCTCGTCACCGCACGCGGCGAGTGTGGCCATTCCAGCGGGTACGGCAATGAGCAGTGAGCGTCGGCGCACGGTGAAAGCCTCGTAATCGATCGATCTTGTTGATGGCGTGCGCGCAACTCTACGGCGTGAGAAGGGCGCCGTACGGAAAACGTACGGCGCCCGTGTTGCGTTCCGGCAATCCGACCGGAACACCCGACTCACATACCGGCGATCAGCTTCTCCACCCGGTCGTCCACCGAACGGAACGGGTCCTTGCACAACACCGTCCGCTGCGCCTGGTCGTTCAGCTTGAGATGGACCCAGTCGACGGTGAAGTCCCGGCGCTGTTCCTGGGCCCGGCGGATGAAGTCACCGCGAAGCCGGGCCCGAGTGGTCTGCGGGGGCACGGACTTGCCCTCGAAGATCTTCAAGTCGTTGCAGATACGCGCTGCTTGGCCCTTCCGCTCCAGAAGGTAGTACAGCCCGCGACGACGGTGGATGTCGTGATAAGCGAGGTCTATCTGCGCGACCCGCGGATGCGACATGGTCATGTTGTGCTTGGCCCGGTACCGCTCGATGAGCTTGTACTTCATCACCCAGTCGATCTCGGTACCGATCCGGTCGAGATCCTCGGCCTCGATCGCGTCCAGCGTACGGCCCCACAGCTCCAGGACCTGCTCGACGGTGCCCGTACGAATACCGCGGCGCTCACAGAAGTCCACGGCCTTCTCGTAGTACTCGCGCTGCACCTCCAGCGCGGAGGCCTCCCGGCCGCTCGCCAGACGCACCTTGCGCCGGCCGGTGATGTCATGGCTGACCTCACGGATCGCCCGGATCGGGTTCTCCAGGGTCAGGTCACGCATCACGGTGCCCGCCTCGATCATGCGCAGCACCAGGTCGGTCGCCCCGACCTTCAGCAGCATGGTCGTCTCGGACATGTTCGAGTCGCCCACGATCACGTGGAGACGGCGGTAACGCTCGGCGTCCGCGTGCGGTTCGTCACGCGTGTTGATGATCGGGCGCGAACGGGTCGTCGCCGAGGAGACGCCCTCCCAGATGTGCTCCGCCCGCTGACTGACGCAGTAGACCGCGCCCCGCGGCGTCTGCAGCACCTTGCCGGCACCACACAGAAGCTGCCGCGTGACGAGGAACGGAATGAGGATGTCCGCGAGCCGGGAGAACTCCCCATGGCGTGCGACGAGGTAGTTCTCGTGGCAGCCGTAGGAGTTGCCGGCCGAGTCTGTGTTGTTCTTGAAGAGGTAGACGTCGCCCGCGATTCCTTCCTCGTGCAGGCGTCGTTCGGCGTCCACCAGGAGTCCTTCGAGAATGCGCTCGCCCGCTTTGTCGTGCGTGACCAGTTCCGTCACGTTGTCACATTCGGGAGTGGCGTATTCCGGATGTGACCCGACATCGAGATAGAGGCGGGCGCCGTTTCGCAGAAAGACGTTGCTGCTGCGGCCCCATGACACGACACGGCGGAAGAGGTACCGCGCCACCTCGTCGGGAGACAGGCGTCGCTGTCCCCTGAACGTACATGTGACGCCGTACTCGTTCTCCAGCCCGAAAATGCGGCGGTCCATGACTGAACATTACGCCCGATCCCCTGTGCTGAAACGGGGTTCGGCAGCACGGTTTGGATCATTTTCCGATGAAGCCGCAACCACCGCCCCCCTGCCGGGAGCTGCGAGGACCCGTCCGGTGGCCAGCAGAACCAGCAACGACACACCCCCCGTGACCGCCGGCACGGCAAACCCCCACAGCGCCCCACCGTGCTCCACGACCGGCCCGGCGAGGCCCGTTCCGACCGAAGAACCCACCGTGAACGTCGTCACGAGCCAGGAGAACGCCTCCGTGACCGTGCCCCGCGGCGCATGGCGGTCGACCAGCACGAACGCACACGCGATCGCGGGCGCCAGGAACAGCCCGGCGAGCACCGTCAGCAGCACCATCGCAACCGGACCGGGCCGCAGCATCAACGGCAGCTGACATGCCGCCAGAAGAGCGACCAGCACCCGCAGTCGCCGCGCCGGCTCACCGCTCCACTGCCGAGCCCCGTACACGGTCCCGCCGATGAGAGCACCGAGCCCCAGGCCCGCCATCATCCAGCCGTACACCGCATCCCCGCCGTGATCGTCCGCGTACGACACCGAAGTCACCGCGATCGACCCCAGAGCACAGCCGACGAACAGGAACGCCGCCAGCAGCGCCAGCAGCCCCGGCGAGCGCAACGCACCCAGCCAGTGCGCCTCCCGCGGCGCCGACCGCCACGCGCGCGAGGGCCGCGACACGACCACGGAGAGCGCGCCCAGCACCCCGAGGACATTCAGCACCAGCAACGCCGCCTGCGCCGACCACACCGACGCGCACACCGTCAGCAGCAACGGTCCCACGGTGAACATGACTTCCTGCGCCACCGCGTCCATGGCGTACGCCGTGTGCACCTGGTCCTCCCGCTGGAGGACCGACGACCACAGCGCCCGCAGACCGCCCTCCAGGGGCGGCGTGAACAGACCGGAGGCGGCCACCGCGGCGTAGGACAGCACGCGCGGCTCGGTGCCGGTGAAGGCGAAGGCGGTCATCGCCAGCGCCGACAGGACCGCCGCCGGCAGCTGCACCCGCGGCTGCCCGTACAGGTCGACCAGCCGCCCCAGCACCGGCTGCCCCACGGCGTTGGCGACGCCGTACACCGCCGCCAGCGCACCCGCGAGGCTGTAGGTACCGCCCTCGGAGCGGATGAACAGCACGATCGCGATCGCCGCGATGGCGTTCGGCAGCCGCCCCACGAGCGTGCCGACGAGCAGCCGCGTCGCATGCCTAGCCCTGAGGATCTCCAGGTATCCCGCGGCCATGACCCGCCCTTCCCGTCGGCGACCACGCCGAAGTGTTACGTATAACTTCCCTCGTCATACGTACCATGTGCGCTGTTCCCCAGTCCAGACGAAAGAGCAGGCACACGGTGGCACGAGGAGGCAGCACCCGCCCCACCAGCCGGGACGTGGCCCAGGCCGCCGGGGTCTCCCAGGCCGCGGTCTCCCTCGTCCTCGGCGACAAATGGCGCGGCCGCGTCTCCGAGACCACCGCGCAACGGGTACGGGAAGCCGCGCGGGAACTGGGCTACCGCCCCAACCTCGCCGCCCGCAATCTCCGTCTGGGGCGCACACGGACCGTCCTCCTGGTCGTCCCCGCCCTGACCACAGAATTCTTCGCCGGCGTCTACACCGGCGCCGCCCGCATCGCCGCCGAACGCGGCTTCGGCGTCGTCCTGTACCCCTCCCCCGAAGGCGTCGGCCCCGCCCGGGACCCCTTCGCCTCCGCCCAGGCCGCCCTCGACGGCGTCATCGCCTCCTCCATGGCCGCCGACGCCCTCACCGCCATCCGCGGCGACCAACTCCCCCTCGTCATGCTCGACAGCGACCCCACAGGCAGCCTCGGCGCCGCCACCGTCAACCTCGACATCACCGACGGCACCCACCAGATCGCCGACCACCTCCTCGGCCTCGGCCACCGCCACTTCCTGCACCTCGCCGCCGACATCCCCTCCTGGACCTTCGAGGTACGCGCGCGTGCCCTGGCCGAACGACTGGCGGCCGTACCCGGCACCTCACTCCGGACCGCCCACACCCCCATGTCCATCGAAGGCGCCCTGGCCGCGACAGAAGCGGCCCTCACAGCCCCCGGCCCCCACCCCACCGCGGTCGTCTGCGACGACGACAAACTCGCCGCCGGCGTCTACAAAGCCCTCCGCCGCCACGGCCTGCGCATCCCCGACGACGTCTCCGTCACCGGCGTCGACGACATCGCCCTCGCCGCCGCCCTCGACCCCGAACTGACGACCGTACGACTCGACGCCGAACTCTTCGGCGAACGCGGCATGCAAGCCCTCCTGGACGTCCTGGACGGCCGCACACCGGACGCCGGGGACATCCCGGTGGAACTCGTCGTCCGAGCCTCCACAGCCCCACCCAGCACCCCCTGAACGCCCTGTGCCCCGGCCGGGAGACCCGGGCCGGGGCACAGAAGGGGTGAGCGCAGAAAACCGGGGCCGACCTACTCCTCCTCGGAGCTCTCCGCCTCGGTCTCCGCACCATCGGTCTCCAGCAGCCGCGCCAGCTGACGACCCACGATCCGCTTGAACTTCCGCTGCTGCGGACGCGTACGGTCCAGCACCGCGACCTCCAGCCGCTCGGCCGGAATCTCCCGCTGCGTACCGCTCGTGTCCCGCGACAACGCCTGAACCGCAAGCTTCAGCGCCTCGGCCAGGCTCATACCGTCCTGATGACGCTGATCGAGATAACTGCTGATCTGCTCGGCGTTACCACCGACCGCGACCGAACCGTGCTCGTCCACGATCGAACCGTCATGCGGCAGCCGATAGATCTGATCACCCTCGGCCGTGTCACCGACCTCCGCCACGACCAGCTCCACCTCGTACGGCTTCTCGGCCGCGGAGGAGAAGATCGTGCCCAACGTCTGCGCGTACACGTTGGCGAGACCACGCGCGGTCACATCGTCACGGTCATAGGTGTACCCACGAAGATCGGCGTACCGCACCCCACCGATCCGCAGGTTCTCGTACTCGTTGTACTTACCGGCGGCCGCGAAACCGATCCGGTCATAGATCTCGCTGAACTTGTGCAGCGCACGGGACGGGTTCTCACCGACGAACACAATGCCGTCGGCATACTGCAGCACAACCAGGCTGCGGCCACGCGCGATGCCCTTACGGGCGTACTCCGCCCGGTCGGCCATCGCCTGCTGGGGGGAGACATAGAACGGCGTCGACACCGGTTATCCGTCCCTTTCTGTAGAAGTCACTGCGATCACCTGAACAAGAGCCGGGGCGCCGACCGCCTACAGCAGCGCGGCCCGCGGACCGTCAGGCTGCTCCAGACGCCGCTCCAGAATCGAACGGGCGATGTCGGACGACTCCTCGTCCGTCAGGCGACGGAAACCGTCCTCGGTGATCACGGTGACGATCGGATAGATCCGGCGGGCGACATCGGGACCACCGGTCGCCGAGTCGTCGTCAGCCGCGTCGTACAGAGCCTGCACCACCAGCGTGGTCGCCTGCTCCTCGCTCAGATCGTCACGGAACAGCTTCTTCATCGCACCGCGCGCGAAGATCGAGCCGGAACCGGTCGCAGCGAAGTTGTGCTCCTCGGAACGGCCACCCGTGACGTCGTACGAGAAGATCCGCCCCCGCTCCCGATCCACGTCGTACCCCGCGAACAGCGGCACGACAGCCAGCCCCTGCATCGCCATGCCGAGATTGGACCGGATCATGGTCGACAACCGGTTGGCCTTGCCCTCCAGCGACAGCTGAGCGCCTTCCACCTTCTCGAAGTGCTCCAGCTCCAGCTGGAAAAGCTTCACCATCTCCACGGCCAGACCAGCGGTGCCGGCGATACCGACGGCCGAGTACTCGTCCGCCGGGAACACCTTCTCGATGTCCCGCTGCGCGATGACATTGCCCATGGTCGCCCGCCGGTCACCGGCGAGCACGACGCCTCCGGGGAACGTCACGGCCACGATGGTCGTCCCGTGCGGCGCCTCGATGACACCCTGGGTGGGCGGGAGTTGACGCTTGCCAGGCAGCAGCTCGGGCTGGTGCTCGGAGAGAAAGTCCATGAAGGACGAGGACCCTGGCGTCAGGAAGGCAGCTGGTAGACGCCCGGTGCTACGAGTGTTGGCTTCCACGCGATTCCTTCCACGTATGCGGCAGCCCGCCTTATGGCATCGGGCCGATCTTTGAACTGCCCCAGTGCGGCATTGCAGCTGAAGCACAGTACGCCTCGGACCCTACCCGTCTTGTGGCAGTGATCCACATGCTCGGGGCGAGCCGCCAAACATATGCAGCAGCCGCCCCCTTGAGAGGCGATCAACTCGTCACGTTCGGCTTCGGTGATGCCGTACTGGCGCTTCAGATGATCCTGCCTGCTCTGGATCGCCCGGCACGCTTTGCACCGCGTCGACAGACCATCAGAGGCCGTTGCGTTGCGGTGCCACTCGCTGTGCGGCTTGACCTCGTCACATGTCCGGCAGAGCTTGTGCCCAGCCGGGACCTCCACCTGCTCGCGAACCGACTTACCCATGGCCTCCCGGCGCCGCCGGTAGTGCGCGGCGCTGTATTCCGCCACGCACTCCCGGCAGTGCACCTGGAGGCCATCACGCCGATTTTTGTCTCGCGCGAATGCAGCAAGCGGCAGCTCTCGCCGGCACTTTCTGCACTCCTTCGCGTTCGGCTCGTCAACCACCCTGTTCCCCCGCCACCTTCACTTCGAAGGCAAAGTGGCCAAACGACCTTTACTCTCCACCTTTTTGCACGAAGGAGCGCACGAAATCCTCGGCATTTTCCTCGAGTACGTCATCGATTTCATCCAGAACCGAGTCCACGTCATCGCTCAGCTTCTCGTGGCGCTCCTTGAGGTCTTCCGAGCCCTGCGCTTCCGCAGTCTGCTCCTCGGCCTCTTCCGTGGAGCGCGTCGCCTTCTGCTGGCCGCCGCCGGTGTCCTTGGTTGACATAACCCTCACCCCGCTCGTTTCGCCCGACATGGTCGCCAGGTCGGCTTATCCGCCGATCGGTGATGATCAGACCCTACAAGCCGGGTCTGACATCGGCCCCGCAGTTTCCTCAACGTGCGGGGGCCACCTCGATGATTCCCGGACGGAGGGATTTCCACCCTGTCCGGCCGACACTGCCCGCGTACCCGCTCAGCCGCCCGAGAGGACCCTGACCAGGTCTTCCGCCGTGCGACAGCGGTCCAGGAGCTCCTTGACGTGATTTCGCGTTCCGCGTAGTGGTTCCAGGGTTGGGACCCGCTGGAGGGAGTCGCGGCCCGGGAGGTCGAAGATGACGGAGTCCCAGGAGGCCGCGGCGACGTCGTCGGCGTACTGCTCCAGGCAGCGGCCTCGGAAGTAGGCGCGGGTGTCCTCCGGCGGCTTCGTACGGGCTCGCTCGACGTCCGCCTCGTCCAGGAGTCGCTTCATGCGGCCGCGGGCCGCGAGGCGGTTGTAGAGGCCCTTCTCGGCGCGCACATCGGCGTACTGGAGGTCGAGGAGGTGAAGCTTCGCGGCGTCCCAGTCGAGGCCGTCACGGCGGCGGTAGCCCTCCATGAGCTCCCGCTTGGCCACCCAGTCGAGCTCACCTGCGAGGCTCATCGGGTCGTTCTCCAGGCGGTTGAGAGTGTCCTCCCAGCGTCCCAGGACGTCCTTGGTCTGCTCGTCGGCGTCGGCGCCGTAGCGCTCTTCCACGTACTTGCGGGAGAGCTCGAAGTACTCCATCTGGAGTTGCACCGCGGTGAGTGTCCGGCCGCTGCGGAGGGTGACCAGCCGTTGCAGAGTCGGGTCGTGGGAGACCTGGTGGAGGGTGCGGACGGGCTGGTCGACGGCCAGGTCGACGGCGATGAAGCCGTCCTCGATCATCGAGAGGACCAGGGCCGTGGTGCCCAGCTTCAGGTACGTCGAGATCTCCGACAGGTTCGCGTCGCCGATGATCACGTGCAGGCGGCGGTATTTCTCCGCGTCCGCGTGGGGCTCGTCCCGGGTGTTGATGATCGGGCGCTTCAACGTCGTCTCCAGGCCTACCTCGACCTCGAAGTAGTCGGCGCGCTGGCTGATCTGGAAGCCGTGTTCGTGGCCGTCCTGGCCGATGCCGACGCGGCCGGCGCCGGTGACGACCTGGCGGGAGACGAAGAAGGGGGTGAGGTGGCGCACGATGTCCGAGAAGGGGGTTTCCCGCTTCATCAGGTAGTTCTCGTGCGTGCCGTAGCTGGCGCCCTTGTTGTCGGTGTTGTTCTTGTAGAGGTGGATGGGCTGGGCCCCGGGGAGTGCGGCGGCGCGTTCGGCGGCTTCGGCCATGATGCGTTCGCCGGCCTTGTCCCAGAGGACGGCGTCGCGGGGGTTGGTGACTTCGGGGGCGCTGTATTCGGGGTGTGCGTGGTCGACGTAGAGCCTGGCGCCGTTGGTGAGGATGACGTTGGCGAGGCCGATGTCCTCGTCGGTGAGCTGGCTGGAGTCGGCGGCCTCGCGGGCGAGGTCGAAGCCTCGCGCGTCCCGTAGCGGGTTCTCCTCCTCGAAGTCCCAGCGGGCCCGGCGGGCCCGGTGCATCGCCGCCGCGTAGGCGTTGACGATCTGGGACGAGGTGAGCATGGCATTGGCGTTGGGGTGGCCGGGGACGGAGATCCCGTACTCCGTCTCGATGCCCATTACTCGCCGTACGGTCATGCGGCCCTCCTTGCCCGGCGGCGCCCTCGGTCGGGGGCGGCGCTCAAGTACCGCTGGCGCTCCGGTGCGTGTGCGGTGCCCGTCCCCGCACTGCGCGACTCGGCGGTACCGAAGAGCCTAGAACGGCTTTGCGCTGGTGGGGAGATCATTTGCGTCATTGCCTTGTGCGCCTGTGGTTGTGGCTGTGTCCTGGAAAACAGTCGGCTGCGGGTACCCGGTGAGGGCACCCGCAGCCGCCCTGTTTTTTACAGGTACTGACCGGTGTTCGCCACCGTGTCGATGGAGCGTCCGGTGTCGGCGCCCTGCTTTCCGGTGATGAGGGTACGGATGTAGACGATCCGTTCGCCCTTCTTTCCGGAGATGCGGGCCCAGTCGTCCGGGTTGGTGGTGTTGGGGAGGTCCTCGTTCTCCTTGAACTCGTCCACGCAGGCCTGGAGGAGGTGGGAGACGCGGAGTCCCTTCTGGTTGTGGTCGAGGAAGTCCTTGATGGCCATCTTCTTGGCGCGGCCGACGATGTTCTCGATCATGGCGCCGGAGTTGAAGTCCTTGAAGTAGAGGACTTCCTTGTCTCCGTTGGCGTAGGTGACTTCCAGGAAGCGGTTTTCCTCGGATTCGGCGTACATGTGCTCGACGGCCGTCTGGATCATGCTCTGGACGGTCGTTTCCTTGCTGCCACCGTGCTCGCCGAGGTCGTCGGAGTGCAGGGGGAGGCGCTCGGTGAGGTACTTGGCGAAGATGTCCTTGGCGGCCTCGGCGTCGGGACGTTCGATCTTGATCTTCACGTCCAGGCGGCCGGGGCGCAGGATGGCGGGGTCGATCATGTCCTCGCGGTTGGAGGCGCCGATGACGACCACGTTCTGGAGGCCTTCCACGCCGTCGATCTCGGCGAGGAGCTGGGGGACGATGGTGTTCTCCACGTCCGAGCTGACGCCGGATCCGCGGGTGCGGAAGAGGGATTCCATCTCGTCGAAGAAGACGATGACGGGGGTGCCCGCGGAGGCCTTCTCACGGGCACGCTGGAAGACGAGGCGGATCTGCCGCTCGGTCTCGCCGACGTACTTGTTGAGGAGTTCGGGGCCCTTGATGTTGAGGAAGAAGCTCTTGCCCTGGGCTTGTCCGGTGACCTCGGCGACCTTCTTGGCCAGCGAGTTGGCGACGGCCTTGGCGATGAGTGTCTTGCCGCATCCGGGGGGTCCGTAGAGCAGGACGCCCTTGGGCGGGCGGAGTTCGTGCTCCCTGAACAGGTCCGGGTAGAGGTACGGCAGTTCGACCGCGTCGCGGATGGCTTCGATCTGGCCGCCGAGGCCGCCGATCTGTTCGTAGCCGATGTCGGGGACTTCTTCGAGGACGAGTTCCTCGACCTCGCTCTTGGGGACGATCTCGTAGACGTAGCCGGAGCGGGGTTCGAGCAGGAGGGCGTCGCCGGGGCGGATGGTGATGTCCAGCAGGGGCTCGGCGAGCCTCACCACCCTTTCCTCGTCGGTGTGCCCCTGCACGAGGGCGCGTTCGCCGTCCTCGAGGATCTCCTTGAGGGTGACGATGTCGCCGACGCTCTCGAACTCCATGGCCTCGACCACGTTGAGTGCTTCGTTGAGCATCAGTTCCTGGCCGCGCCGGAGTTCTTCGAGGTCGACGCTGGGGCTGACGTTCACCCGGAGTTTGCGTCCTCCGGTGAAGATGTCGGCGGTGCCGTCCTCGTTGGCTTGCAGGAAGACGCCGAAGCCGGCCGGGGGCTGTGCGAGCCGGTCGACTTCTTCCTTGAGGGCCACGATCTGGTCGCGGGCCTCGCGGAGCGTGTTCGCGAGTCGCTCGTTCTGGGCGGACACGCCGGCCAGATTGGTCTGCAACTCGACGATCCGCTCTTCGAGAATCCTCGTGTGCCGCGGAGAGTCGGCGAGCTTGCGTCGCAGGACGGCGATCTCCTGCTCAAGATAGGCAATCTGCCCGGCCGGGTCGTCGGACCCTCGTCCCGGGCGGATGCCGCGGTTCATGTCGTCGTCGTGGGCTGCCACGGTCCTCACCTCCTCCAAGGGGAGCTGGACGCTTCCAGACCCTACCTGGGTGGGTGTCGATTGAAACCCCTAGATCACCAACAGTGTCAAGGTGTGTCGTCGGTCACCCTGCGCTCTCCCTCACGCCGTCTGAATACCCAGTCAACGTGATTCAGAAGCCGACTGTTCCTGGGCAGGAGTGCTCGAAATCTTCCATGGCGGGGGTGAGTTGCGCGCAGCGCCGCCGGTCGGGGGCTCGTGGCGGCCGGTGATCGGGTCTTCGGTGCTTGTTTTCCGGGAGGTGGGGGTAGTGGGGCGGTGGCGGGGTGGTGCTGACGGAGCGTGTGCGGGTGGGTGGGCTGCGTCATGGCGGTGGCGGCCGGATCGGCGGTGGCCGGGCGGTGGCACGGGGGGCGCACGGGTGTGGGGAGGGGGTGTCTCGACCGGTGCGCGACGCGTGGTCGAAGGGTTTTCGAGGGGTACTGCACCGGCACGCGATGCGGTGGGCGGGTCCGGCCGGCTTGGTCGGCGGCCGGGGGTTCGTAGGGTGGCGGGGGTAGGGTCGGGGGTGTTGAGCAGCGGAGGTGGCAGGAGACGTGAGCGTGCAGCAGGAGGCCGGGGTCGGCGGTGAGGCTCTGGAGGTCTGGATCGATCAGGATCTCTGTACCGGCGACGGCATCTGTGTCCAGTACGCGCCTGAGGTGTTCGAGCTGGACATCGACGGTCTGGCGTATGTGAAGGGCGCGGACGACGAGCTGCTGCAGTCCGCGGGTGCGTCGACGCCGGTGCCGCTGCCGTTGCTGACGGACGTGGTGGATTCGGCCAGGGAGTGCCCGGGCGAGTGCATTCATGTGCGCCGGGCGTCGGACGGGGTCGAGGTGTACGGGCCCGACGTGACGTGAGCGCGCGGGGGTGCCGGTCGGCGGTGTGGCCGCGGCCGGAAGGCTTGGTGTCGCTCTGTCAGTTGGCTGCGGCCGTGGTGGCGTGCTGAGCGGGGCTCAGACGCTCTGTGTGCCGGCCGGGGTGGAGCGCAGGAAGGTGCCGTTCTTCCACTGCCACTTCGCGCTGGTCTTCACGTCCGGGCAGCAACTGGGTACGGAGCCCGAGGAGTAGCCGAGGGTGTCGGCGAGGACGGTTCCGTCGGTGACAGTGAGGGTCTTGACGGTGGTGCGGTCCTTGGGGTCGATCAGGGTCGCCACGACGCGGGGCTTCTTGGCGTCGGCGGCCTGGGTGAGGACGTAGACGCCGTCGGGCGGGGTGCCCATGGGGGCGTCGCAGTGGACGACCGCGACGGTCTCGGGGCGGCCGTCGCCGTCGAGGTCGCCGGTGGCCTTCTTCACCACCAGGGCTTTGACGGGGCCGCAGTCGATCGGGAAGTCGACGTGGGCCGGGCTGGGGGCGGTGGCGGTGACGGGGGCCTTCTGCGACCGCGGGCCGGCGGCCTGGGCGGCGGTGGCCGGATTCGGCTGGAGGACCGAGGAGAGGGCCACGACGCCTGCCACGGCGGTGGCGGTGGCCACCCAGTGGATGGGGCGGGTGTGCGTGTGAGCGAGTTCCGGAACCGCGGATTGCTGCACTAGGGGTGACTCCCGAGAGGGCTGTGGCGGTGGGGGTGTCCCGCATGGTGCCACACGTCACAGGGGAGTGGAACGGCGGGGTCGGTGGTTGTCGCACGGACCTCGGGATCCGAGGCGTCGGCAACGAAAAGGCGCCGCGCCCGAGTTCCGGAGCGGGTGTCGGGAACTCGGCCGCGGCGCGGTTGCGTTGTACGCGGTACGGGGCCGCCTCAGCGGCCGGAGCCTCCGTCGGCGTTGGGGCCGGCGTAGTCCTCGCCGTAGGCGCCCTTGGCGGGGCGGCGGCGGCGCATGGGCGGCTCGACGCCGTCGGCGAGGCGGCGGGCGGTGAGCAGGAAGCCGGTGTGGCCGATCATCCGGTGGTCCGGGCGGACGGCGAGGCCCTCGATGTGCCAGTTGCGGATCATCGACTCCCAGGCGGTCGGCTCGTTGAAGGAGCCGATCTCGCGGATGGACTCGACGGTCCGGGCGAGCTGGGTGGTGGTGGCGACGTAGCAGCACAGGATGCCGCCGGGGACGAGCGCCTTGGAGACGGCCTCCAGGCATTCCCAGGGGGCGAGCATGTCGAGGATGACGCGGTCGACGTCGGTGTCGGACAGGTTGTCCTGGAGGTCGCCGACGGTGAGCTGCCAGGCGGGGTGGGGGCCGCCGAAGTAGCGCTCGACGTTCTGCTGGGCGATCTCTGCGAAGTCCTCGCGGCGCTCGTAGGAGTGCAGCATGCCCTGGTCGCCGATGGCGCGCAGCAGGAAGCTGCTGAGCGAGCCGGAGCCGACGCCGGCTTCGACGACGCGTGCGCCGGGGAAGATGTCGGCGAAGGCGAGGATCTGTCCCGCGTCCTTCGGGTAGACGACGGCTGCCCCGCGGGGCATGGACAGGACGTAGTCGGGGAGCAGGGGGCGCAGCGCGAGGTAGGCGACGTTCCCGGTGGTGCGGACAACGCTGCCCTCGGGAGCGCCGATCAGCTCGTCGTGGGGGAAGGAACCCTTGTGGGTGTGGAAGTTCTTTCCCTCTTCGAGCGTGAACGTGTAGTGGCGGCCCTTGGGGTCGGTCAGCTGAACCTGGTCCCCGACCTTGAAGGGCCCGCGCCTGCGGGCGGCACCGGTCGGTTCGGACATGTGAACAGACTACCGGCGTTTCGGAGGGCCGCCGACCACGAGGAAGTGCCGAGCACCCCTTTGGGAGAGCGGTGCTCTCAGCTCGGGCGGGCCATGGCCTTGACGAAGGCGCGCTCGACGTCTGCGGCGGACAGGACGCCGTAGATCTCGCCGGTGTCCTCGACCACGAGGTATTCGGTGGCGGGGCTGGCGCGCAGGGCGTCGAGGAGGTCTTCCCCGGCCAGTTCCGCGGAGACGCGCATGCCGTCGGTGAGGTCCTGGGCGAGGCCGCTGACGGCGACCCAGGGGCGGCGGTGTTCGGGGACGCCGACGATGGCGGCCTCGCGGACGAGGGAGAGGGGTTCGCCGTCGGTGTCGACGACGACGAGGGCGCGGGCGCCGGCTTCGTTGGCGCGGCGCAGGGCTTCGGAGAGGGGGGTGTCGGTCTCGACGGGGACGGCGCGGCGGGTGAGGTTGCGGGCGCGGAGTTCCGGGAGGTGTTCGCGCAGGCGGGCCATGCGGAGGCTGTTGCCGGCGCCGGTCCAGATGATGGCGGCGAGGATCGCGGCGAGCAGGGCGTCCATGACGGTGTCCATGCCGACGTTGTCCTCGGCGTTGGAGCCGAGGGCTCCGGACTGGGTGAGCAGGGGGAGGCCGATGAGGACGGAGACGGCGAGGGCGCGGCCGACCCAGGCGGCGGCGATGGTGCCGCTCATGGGCTTGCCGGTGATCTTCCAGACGACGGCGCGGAGCATGCGGCCGCCGTCGAGGGGCAGGCCCGGCAGGAGGTTGAAGGCGGCCACGATGAGGTTGGAGATCATCAGGCCGGCGAGCAGGACGCCGGGGACGGTGCCGGGTTCGACGGGCTGGAGGGCGACGTAGAAGAGGCCGGCGAGGACGAGGGAGAGCAGGGGGCCGACGAAGGCCAGCACGAACTCGCGGCCGGGGGTCTCGGCTTCCTTCTCGATCTCGGAGACGCCGCCGAAGAACTGGAGCTGGATGCGGCGGACGGGGAGTTTGAAGCGGAGGGCGGCGACGGTGTGGGCGAGTTCGTGGACGAGGACGGAGGCGTAGAAGGCGACGGCGAAGAAGAGGGAGACGAGGTAGCGGGCGGCGCCGAGTTCGGGCAGGACGCGGTCGAGCTGTCCGCCGAACACCCAGGTGATGAGGGCGGCCACGAGGAACCAGCTGGGCGCGACGTACACGGGCACGCCGAAGGGGCGTCCCATGAGCAGTCCCCCGCCGGGGTCGCGCTGCCGCTGGGGCGGGCGGCCCTTGGTGGTGCCGGAGTGGGCGAGGGTGCGGTGGTCGTGGGCCGGGTCCTGGCCGTGGGGGGTGGGGGTGTTCGGCGTCGGGTGGTCCTGAACAGCGTCGGTGGCGTCGGGGACGGTGTGGTCGTCCGTCGCCGGGTCCTGGCGCTTCGTCTCGGTGTCCGTGGTGCTTGAGCTGCGCGGAGGCGTCGGCGCCTTTTCGTTCGGTGCCGTGTCCTCGGTGGGGCCGGTCGTGGGCTCGTCCCGCTCGCCCTCCCCCGTGGTGGGGTCGGCGGCCGGGGTCGTAGGGCCTGCCTGCTGGGCCGGCTCGTCGTTGCCGGACCGCGGCTGCCCGCTCCCGCCGCTCTCGTCCACGGTGTCCCCTCGTTCGAAGCGTCTTCCGCGCCTGCCGGCGGAAGGGTCTCGGGGTCGATGGTATGCGGCGGTCGCGACGCGTTCCGCCCCGGCACCCCCTGTGTTTCCCGGGCTGTCGCGCGGTCCCGGCGGCGAGTGGGTCACTGTCAGTGGTGGGCCGTAAGGTCTGTGGGCATGGAGACGAGCACCGAGGGCGCGGCGGAGGCCGCCGGCGGCGGGATCGCGGACGTGGATCCGCCGGTCGTGGGCGAGCAGGCGGCGACGGCACAGGACGTGACGGTCATGGCCGAGGCGCGTGTCGCCATAGCGCCCGCGTCGCTGTCGCCGTCGCGGGCGAGCGACTTCATGCAGTGCCCGTTGCTGTACCGGTTCCGGGTGATCGACCGGTTGCCGGAGAAGCCGAGCGAGGCGGCGACGCGGGGCACTTTGGTGCATGCGGTGCTTGAGCGGCTGTTCGACGCACCGGCGGGTGAGCGGACGGCGCCGCGGGCGAAGTCGCTCGTTCCGGGGCAGTGGGACCGGTTGCGGGAGTCGCGGCCCGAGGTCGTGGAGCTGTTCGCCGACGATCCGGAGGGTGAGCGGCTGGCGCGGTGGCTCGGGGAGGCCGAGCAGCTGGTGGAGCGGTGGTTCAGTCTGGAGGATCCGACGCGGTTGGAGCCTGCCGAGCGGGAGTTGTTCGTCGAGGCGGAGCTGGAGTCCGGGCTGAAGCTGCGCGGGATCATCGACCGGGTGGACGTGGCGCCCACGGGGGATGTGCGGATCGTCGACTACAAGACGGGCAAGGCGCCGCGGCCGGAGTATGCCGAGGGTGCGCTGTTCCAGATGAAGTTCTACGCGCTGGTGGTGTGGCGGCTGAAGCAGGTCGTGCCGCGGCGGTTGCAGCTGGTGTATCTCGGCAGCGGTGACGTGCTGACGTACGACCCCGTGCCGGCGGATCTGGAGCGGGTGGAGCGGAAGCTGCTGGCGCTGTGGGAGGCGATCCGGCTGGCGACGGAGACGGGCGACTGGCGGCCGCGGCCGACGAAGCTGTGCGGCTGGTGCGACCACCAGGCGCACTGCCCGGAGTTCGGCGGTACTCCCCCGCCGTATCCGCTGCCGGTGAGGGCGGCCGAGTCCGGCGGCGTGTAGCAGGGCAGAATGGGGCCGGACTAGCGAAGGAGTGTCACGTGGCCATCCGCGTCCTACTGGTCGACGACCAGCCGCTGCTGCGTACCGGCTTCCGGATGATTCTGGAGGCGGAGCAGGACATCGCTGTGGTCGGTGAGGCCGGAGACGGCCTTCAGGCGCTCGACCAGGTGCGGGCGTTGCAGCCCGACGTGGTTCTCATGGACATCCGTATGCCCCGGATGGACGGCGTCGAGGCGACCCGGCAGATCACCGGGCCCGGGCGGGACGGTCCGGCGAAGGTGCTGGTGCTGACCACGTTCGATCTCGACGAGTACGTGGTGGAGGCGCTGCGCGCGGGGGCCAGCGGGTTCCTGCTCAAGGACGCCCCCGCCAATGAGCTGGTGCAGGCGATCCGGGTGGTGGCCGCGGGTGAGGCGATGCTCGCGCCGAGCATCACGCGCCGGCTGCTCGACAAGTACGCCACGCATCTGCCGTCGGGTGACGAGCCGGTGCCGGACACGCTGCACACGCTCACCGACCGTGAGGTGGAGGTGCTGAAGCTGGTGGCGCGGGGGTTGTCGAACGCGGAGATCGCGGCCGATCTGTTCGTCAGCGAGACCACGGTGAAGACGCATGTGGGGCATGTGCTGACGAAGCTGGGGCTGCGGGACCGGGTACAGGCGGCGGTGTACGCGTACGAGAGCGGGCTGGTGCGTCCCGGCGCGCAGTAGCGGTAGCCGACAACGGCAAAGGGCGCCCCCTCTCAGGAGGGGGCGCCCTTTGCCGTTGCCGGGGCCGGTCAGCCCTTGCTGATCTCCCAGAAGCGGAAGACGGTGGAGGCGTCGAGGCAGTACTCGAGGCCGTAGACGTTGTCGCGGACGACGGCGTACTGCTTGGCCTGCCACAGGGGCAGGACGGGGAGTTCGGCGGCGACGACGTCCTGGAGGTGGCCGTAGTCGCTGTCGGTGGCGGCGCGGTCGCTCTGGGCGGCGGTGCGCGGGATGAGCGTGCCGGTGATCGTGCTGTTGGTGTAGTTGTTGCTCAGCACGTTGCCCTCGCCGAAGAAGGGGGCGGTGAAGTTGTCGGCGTCCGGGTAGTCGGGGACCCAGCCCTTCACGTAGACGCCGTACTTGCCCTTGGCTATGTCCTTCTCGTACTGGTCGTAGGCGACGGACTTGACGTCGGCGTCGAAGAGGCCGCTGTCGTTGAGCTGGCCGGCGATCGCCTTGAGTTCCTGGTCGGTGGAGGGGCCGTAGCGGGTGGGGGTGGACCAGAGGGTGAGCTTGACCTTGCCGGTGATGCCCTCGGCGTTCAGGGCGGCGGCGGCCTTGGCCTTGGAGGGGCGGGCGCCGTAGGTGTCGAAGAAGGCCGTGTTGTGGCCCGCGATGCCGGCCGGGATGATCGAGTAGAGCGAGGTGGCGGTGCCCTGGTAGACGTCGGTGATGAGGGCGTCGCGGTCGAGCAGGTAGGCCATGGCCTTGCGGACGCCGAGCTTGCCGGCGACGGGGTCGTCCATGTTGAAGACGAGGTGCTGGACCTCGGCGCTGGTGCCCTCGACGAGTTCGACGGCGGCGCGGGTGCCGGCGGCCTCGATGTCGGAGATGTCGCTCGCGCTGAGGCCTCGGTAGGCGATGTCGATCTTGTCGTCGGTGAGGTCCTGCTTGAGCTGGGCCTGGTCGACGCCGAACTTCAGGGTGACGCCGGAGTTCTTGATCTTGGCGGTGCCCTCGTAGTTCTCGTTGACGGAGAAGACGGCCTCGCCGTCGTCGAACGAGTCGAGCTTGTAGGGGCCGGAGCCGACGGCCCCGCCGTCCTCGCGGAGCTTGCCGGCGTCGTACTCCCGGTGGTCGACGATGGAGCCGGCGCCGGAGGCGATCTTGCTGGGGAAGGTGGCGTCGGGCGTGTTCAGCTGGAACACGACCGTCTTCTCGTTCGGCGTCTCGACCTTGTCGAGCATGGGGAACATGATCGCGGGGCCGGCGTCGTCGTTGATCTTCAGCATGCGGTCGAAGGAGAACTTGACGTCCTCCGAGGTGAGGTCGTCACCGTTGCTGAACTTCAGGCCGTCCTTCAGCGTGCACTTGAAGACCTTGGTCTCGGTGTCGCTGAACCCGCAGCTCTCGGCGGCTTCCGGCACCGGCTCGGTGCCGCCCTTGGGGAAGCTGAGCAACGACTGGAAGACGTTGTTGAACAGCAGCCACGAGCCGGGGTCGTAGCCGGAGGCCGGGTCGGTGGCCAGGACGTCGTCGGACATCCCCATCACCACGGTGGAGCCACCGCTTCCGGATTCTCCGTTCTCCGAGCCGCAGCCGGTCAACAGGCCGGAGGCCAGCCCCGCCATGATGGGCAGGACCGGCCACTGGTTGCGCAGGTTCACGTGCGAGTGCCTTGTCGTCGGGTGTCGGATCCCGGGGCCGGCCGTCCCGGGCCCCGGGCAGGGACGGTCAGCCGCTCACGCCACGGCCGAGCTCCCACAGCTGAAGGGTGGAGGAGGAGTTGAGAACGTAGGCGGTGCCGGTGATGTCGTCGCGGGCGGCGACGTACTGCTTGCCCTGCCACAGCGGCAGCACCGGGACGTCGTCGGCGACGATGTCCTGGATGTCGGTGAGGCTGGTGGAGGCGGACAGCCGGTCGGCCTGGCGGCGGGACTCCGGGATCAGGGTGTTGCGGATCTCGCTGTTCGCGTAGGGCGAGCCGAGGAAGTTGTCCTTGTCGAGGAAGGGCGCGAGGTAGTTGTCGGCGTCGGGGAAGTCCGGGAACCAGCCCATGCCGTAGACGTCGTACGTGCCCTTCTGCTCAGCGGGGCGGAAGGTCTTCCAGACCTCGCCCTTGATGCTGACGTCGAACAGGCCCGAGGCGTTGAGCTGCTGCCGGAGCTGCTCGAACTCCTGCTTGGTGGCCGAGCCGTAGTGGTCGGTGGTGTAGTGCAGGGTCAGCTTGACCGGGGTGGTGATGTTCGCCCTGTTCAGCAGTGCGGTGGCCTTGGCCTTGCTGGGGTCGCCGTACTTGTTGAAGAACGAGTTGGAGTGGCCGATGATGCTCGCCGGCACCAGCGAGAACAGCGGTTCGGCCTCGGAGCCGTAGACCTTGGAGACGAGTTCGCTGCGGTTGATGACCTGGGCCATCGCCTGGCGCACGGCCTTGGTCTTGACCGTGGGGGCGTTCGTGTTGAAGGCCAGGTAGCGGATCTCCAGGCCGGGCATCTCGACGAGGTCGACATCGCTGTCAGGGGACGCGGCGGAGAGCTTCTCGATCTGCTCGGGCGACATGGTGCGTGACATGACGTCGATGTCACCCTTGTCGATGGCGGCGCCCATGGCGTCGGCGTCCGCGAAGGTGCGCAGTTCGACCTTGTCGTTGTTCACCTTCAGGATCCCCTTGTAGTTGGGGTTCTTGGTGAACACGGCGCTGACGAGCTGGTCGTCCTTGACCTCGGCGGACATGGTGTACGGGCCGGAGCCGTCGAGGTCGAAGCCGTCGCGCAGGCTCTTGGCCGGGTAGTCGTCGGGGTTGAGGATGCCGGCGACGGGGGTCGAGAGCTTGTACGGGAAGGTGGCGTCGGCCGTCTTGAGGTGGAAGATCACCTCGCGGTCGCCCTGGGTCTCGACGGTGTCGATGGTGGAGAGCAGACCGACCGGGCCGCCCTCGACGTTGATGTTCCGCGCGCGGTCGATGGAGTACTTGACGTCCTTGGCGGTGACGTCGTCGCCGTTGGCGAACTTCAGGCCCGGGCGCAGCTTGCAGGCGTAGCGCTCGTTGCCGGTGTCGGTGAAACCGCAGCTCTCGGCGGCCTCGGGCACGGGCTCGCCCTCGCCGCGCGGCTGGATCATCAGGGTCTGCACGGTCTGGCGCAGGATGTTCCAGATGCCGGCGTCGTAGGCGTAGGCCGGGTCGAGGGGCGCGGGGGCGTCCTTCGAGGCAGTGACCGCGTCCGTGGTGCCGACGACTATCGCGTCTCCGCCGCCGCTGCTGCCGTCGGACCCGCCGCAGGCGGCGAGGACCGGCGCGAGCAGACCAGCCACGGCCGGCAGCACCAAAGTCTTGCGGTTCATGCTCGAGTTTCTCCAGAGCTGTCGAGTCCGTGTATCCGGCATGCATGGGTGGTGCGGCGGATCCACGGGGGGTGCGGTGATGTTCTCGCGACGAGATTAGTCCGCGCCCGCAGAGGGGTTCACAGGCACCGGAGTTGAGGCGTCATCACGGAGCGAAACCGGGTGCGGACACACCGAAAACCCGACAGGGGAAGGATTAGTGCAGGTTTCCATCAATCGGGACACAAGGGCGCGGCACAACCCCCTCATTGCGGGCCACAGGCACAGCCCGCGCCACCTGTCGACCTTCCGTGAAGTGGGGAACGTCACATGCTCAACCAAGTGTACGGACACCGGAATTCGGCCAGCCATCAAGATTCGAATTCCTTTGCGCGCGGCCCGGAAATGCTTCCGTTATCCCCGATGCACGCTGGGTGAACGCTCAGCGCATTTCCGTCATCAGACCGCGCAGAAATGCCAGGTCGACCTCCTCGAGCGAGGTGACGACGGTGCGCCGGGCGGCGGGGGCGATGGGCGCGACGGACGGCACGGCCACGACATGGCAGCCCGCGGCCTCGGCGGCGGCGACACCGGTGGCGGTGTCCTCGACGACGGCGCATCTGGCCGGATCGACGCCGAGTCCGGCGGCGGCGAAGAGGTAGGGGTCGGGGTGCGGCTTGGTGCGTGCCACCTCGTCGCCGGCGACGGTGAGGGCGAAGTGCTGGGGCCCGAGGGAGGTGAGCACCCGGTCGATGATGCGCCGGTGGGAGGCGGAGACCAGGGCGGTGGGGATCTCGTACTCGGAGAGCTCGGCCAGCAGCCGCAGGGCGCCCGGCATCAGCGGCAGGGCGCGGCCGATGCGGTCCTCGAAGCCCTCGTTGAGCAGCACCGTGAGTTCGGGGAGGGTGATGTCGGCGCCGGTCGCCTCGATCAGGAACCCCGCGCTGCGGGTCATGGGACCGCCGACGACGACATGGCGCCAGGAGTCGTCGAGGGTGTGGCCGAGCCCGGCGAAGATCTCCACCTCGACGTCCCACCAGAAGCCCTCGGTGTCCACCAGGGTGCCGTCCATGTCGAGCAGCACGGCCTGCAGGGCTGAGCCTTCGGCCGTACGGGTTCCGAGCGCGGGGACCGTACTGGTCATGTAGGCGCACCTCCTTGAGGGACGATCAGGCCGGTTCCCATGGAGGGAACCGGCCTGCGATGGACCGTCCAGTGTACGACTGTCCCGGAGGATGCGCCTCGTTTAATCGACGTGGCCCGGGGCACATCTCAAGTACCGCCGGGGGCCGTCTTGAGCTGCGCTTATGTGCCCCTCGAGCACCTCGCTAGCGGGCGTTGAAGTACTTCGCCTCCGGGTGGTGGATCACGATCGCGTCCGTGGACTGCTCGGGGTGCAGCTGAAACTCCTCCGACAGGTGGACGCCGATGCGCTCCGGCTGGAGCAGATCGGCGATCTTGGCGCGGTCCTCCAGGTTGGGGCAGGCGCCGTAGCCGAGGGAGAAGCGCGCGCCCCGGTACTTCAGGGCGAACATGTCCTCGATGTCGTTGGGGTCCTCACCGGCGAAGCCGAGTTCCGAACGCACGCGGGCGTGCCAGTACTCGGCGAGGGCCTCGGCCAACTGGACGGACAGGCCGTGCAGTTCGAGGTAGTCGCGGTAGGCGTTGGCCTCGAAGAGCTTGGCGGTCTGCTCGCCGATGCGGGAACCCACGGTGACGACCTGGAGGCCGACGACGTCGGTCTCCCCGGACTCCTCCGGGCGGAAGAAGTCGGCCAGGCACAGCCGGCGGCCGCGGCGCTGGCGGGGGAAGGTGAAGCGGGTGCGCTCGTTGCCCTGGTCGTCGAGGATGATCAGGTCGTCGTCCTTGGAGACACACGGGAAGTAGCCGTAGACGACGGCCGCTTCGAGGAGGTTCTCCGTCTGGAGCCGGTCGAGCAGCCCGCGCAGCCGGGGGCGGCCCTCGGTCTCGACGAGTTCCTCGTAGGTCGGACCGTCGCCGGTGCGGGCCTGCTTGAGGCCCCACTGGCCCTTGAAGAGGGCGCCCTCGTCGAGCCAGGACGCGTACTCCTTGAGCTGGATGCCCTTGATGACGCGGGTGTCCCAGAACGGCGGGGCGGGGATCGGGTTGTCGGTGGCGACGTCGGAGCGGACGTGCCCCTCCTCGGGCCGCTCCTCCTCGACCTGTACGGAACCGGCGCGCACCCGGCGCTGCTTGAGCTCCGGCAGGGCCGCGCCGGGCACACCGCGCTTGACGCCGATGAGGGCGTCCATGAGGCGCAGGCCTTCGAAGGCGTCGCGGGCGTAGCGGACTTCGCCCTGGTAGATCTCGTGGAGGTCCTGCTCTACGTAGGCCCGGGTGAGGGCGGCGCCGCCGAGGATGACCGGGTAATCGGCGGCCATGCCACGGGAGTTGAGCTCCTCCAGGTTCTCCTTCATGATCACCGTGGACTTCACCAGCAGCCCGGACATACCGATCACATCGGCCTTGTGCTCCTCGGCCGCCTCCAGAATCGCCGAGACCGGCTGCTTGATACCGAGATTGACCACGTTGTAGCCGTTGTTGGACAAGATGATGTCCACCAGGTTCTTGCCGATGTCGTGGACATCCCCGCGGACCGTGGCCAGCACGATGGTGCCCTTGCCCTCCGCGTCCGACTTCTCCATGTGCGGCTCGAGATAAGCGACCGCCGACTTCATCACCTCAGCGGACTGGAGCACGAACGGCAGCTGCATCTGGCCCGAGCCGAACAGCTCACCGACCACCTTCATGCCATCCAGCAGCGTCTCGTTGACGATGTCGAGCGCCGGACGGGTCTCAAGAGCAGCAGCCAGATCGGCTTCCAGGCCGTTCTTCTCGCCGTCGATGATGCGCTGCTTGAGACGCTCCTCCAGCGGCAGCGCCGCCAGTTCCTCGGCCTTGCCCGCCTTCAGCGACTTCGCGGTGGCGCCCTCGAACAGCGCCATCAGCTTCTGCAACGGGTCATAGCCCTCGGCGCGACGGTCGTAGACGAGGTCGAGGGCTGTTTGCACCTCCTCCTCGGAGAACCGGGCGATCGGCAGGATCTTCGAGGCGTGCACGATCGCCGAGTCCAGACCCGCCTTCACACACTCGTCCAGGAACACCGAGTTCAGCAGGATCCGCGCGGCCGGGTTCAGACCGAAGGAGATGTTCGACAACCCCAGCGTGGTCTGCACGTCCGGGTGGCGCCGCTTGAGCTCGCGGATCGCCTCGATGGTGGCGATGCCGTCCTTGCGGGACTCCTCCTGACCGGTGCAGATGGTGAAGGTCAGGGTGTCGATGAGGATGTCCGACTCGTGGATGCCCCAGTTGCCGGTCAGGTCATCGATCAGCCGCTCGGCGATGGCGACCTTGGTCTCGGGGGTGCGGGCCTGGCCCTCCTCGTCGATGGTCAGCGCGATCAGCGCCGCCCCGTGCTCCCGGGCCAGCTGGGTGACCTTCGCGAAGCGGGACTCGGGGCCGTCGCCGTCCTCGTAGTTGACCGAGTTGATGACCGCCCGCCCGCCCAGCTTCTCCAGCCCGGCCTGGATGACGTCGACCTCGGTGGAGTCCAGCACGATCGGCAGGGTGGAGGCGGTGGCGAAGCGGCCGGCGAGTTCCTTCATGTCGGCCACGCCGTCGCGGCCGACGTAGTCCACGCACAGGTCGAGCATGTGCGCGCCCTCGCGGATCTGGTCGCGGGCCATCTCCACACAGTCGTCCCAGCGGCCCTCCAGCATCGCCTCACGGAACTTCTTCGACCCGTTCGCGTTCGTCCGCTCACCGATCGCCAGATACGAGGTGTCCTGACGGAACGGCACCGTCTGATAGAGCGAGGCGGCGCCCGGCTCGGGGCGCGGGTGGCGCTCGGCGGGGGTGAGGTCGCGGACGCGTTCGACGACCTGGCGCAAATGCTCGGGGGTGGTGCCGCAGCAGCCGCCGATGAGGCTCAGGCCGTAGTCGCGTACGAAGTTCTCCTGGGCGTCGGCCAGGCCCTCGGGGTCGAGGGGGAAGTGTGCGCCGTCCTTGGTGAGGATGGGCAGGCCCGCGTTCGGCATGCACAGCAGGGGGATGCGGGAGTGCCGGGTGAGATAGCGCAGGTGCTCGCTCATCTCGGCGGGGCCGGTGGAACAGTTCAAGCCGATCATGTCGATGCCGAGCGGCTCCAGCGCGGTCAGTGCGGCGCCGATCTCGGAGCCCAGGAGCATGGTGCCGGTCGTCTCGAAGGCCATGGAGACCACGAGGGGTACGTCGGCGCCGAGGGCCTCCATGGCGCGGCGGGCGCCGAGGACGGAGGCCTTGGTCTGGAGGAGGTCCTGGGTGGTCTCGACGATCAGGGCGTCGGAGCCGCCGGCGAGCAGGCCCTCGACGTTGGCCTGGTAGCCGTCGCGGATGGTGGCGTAGTCGATGTGACCGAGGGTGGGCAGCTTGGTGCCGGGGCCCACGGAGCCGAGGACCCAGCGCTGGCGGCCGTCGCGGGCGGTGAACTCGTCGGCCGTCTCGCGGGCGATGCGGGCGCCGGCCTCGGACAGCTCGTGGACCCGGTCGGCGATGTCGTACTCGGAGGCGGCCGTGTGGTTGGACCCGAAGGTGTTGGTCTCGACGCAGTCGACGCCCACCGCGAAGTACGCGTCGTGGACGGAGCGGACGATGTCCGGGCGGGTCACGTTGAGGATCTCGTTACAGCCTTCGAGGTTCTCGAAGTCCTCAAGGGTGGGGTCCTGCGCCTGGAGCATGGTGCCCATGGCTCCGTCGGCGACCACCACTCGGGTGGCGAGCGCCTCGCGGAGCGCGGACACACGGGCCCGGCTGTCGGCGGAAGGGGACGGTGGCAACGAGGCCATGAAAGGGCTCCCTTTGGGTGCGACGGCTGTCGGCTTTGCGTCCCGCCGTAGGGCTTCCCACAGCGGGCGCACGCCGCCAGGGTAGCCGGGACCGGCACCGGATGGTCAGGGAGTCCACGGGGCGGACGAGGATGACGGGCAGGTCATCGGCGGGATACGAGTGACGAGAGACTGCGTGTCGGTGGCGCAAACGTGTCGTCCGACTATTGGCGGTCGGTCGGCATGGACTAGTAGTGTTCGACATTGCCGAACGGCGGCAGCGACGTCGCGGGTCGACGGCGAAGGGGACGGAGGCAGGACGGCGATGGCACGGAACATCCAGTCGCTCGAACGGGCGGCCGCGATGCTGCGGCTGCTCGCGGGCGGCGAGCGGCGGCTCGGCCTGTCGGACATCGCCTCGGCCCTCGGCCTCGCCAAGGGCACCGCGCACGGAATCCTGCGCACCCTCCAGGCGGAGGGCTTCGTCGAGCAGGACGACACCTCCGGGCGCTATCAGCTGGGCGCCGAGCTGCTGCGTCTCGGCACCACCTATCTCGACGTGCACGAGCTGCGGGCACGCGCGCTGGTGTGGACCGACGACCTGGCCCGCTCCAGCGGCGAGAGCGTCTATCTGGGGGTCCTGCATCAGCAGGGCGTGCTGATCGTGCATCACGTCTTCCGGCCGGACGACAGCCGTCAGGTGCTGGAGATCGGGGCCATGCAGCCCCTGCACTCCACGGCCCTGGGCAAGGTGCTGTCGGCCTACGACCCGGTGGCGCACAGCGAGGTCATCGAGGCGGACCGCAAACCGTTCACGGACCGCACGGTGTGCCAGCTGGACAGCTTCGAGAACATCCTCGACATCACCCGCGCGCGTGGCTACGCGGCGGACGTGGAGGAGACCTGGGAGGGCGTCGCGGGTGTCGCCGCCCCCATCCACGACCGGCGACGGATGCCGGTCGGCGCGGTCGGCATCACGGGTGCCGTGGAGCGGCTGTGCCGGGACGGCGAGCTGCGGCCCGAACTGATCGCGGCGGTACGCGACTGCGCCCGCGCGGTCTCGCGCGACCTGGGCGCCGGACGCTTCTAGAGCCTGCACCACCCGAGAACTCGGCAAGAGCCACCGGGACGCCGCGACGGCGCCCCGGACTTCGCCATACCCTGAAGGGGACATATCGGGCGGGACATCTCAAACAACCCGCTTGAAGATCGATAGCCCACAGCAATCAATAACGATCGCGCTTTCGATAACAGAACCCTTGACGTGCACGTAACGCCGGAGCAAGACTCCCGTCCATCGGTCGGCATTGTCGAACACCTACCGGCAATACGCGCTAGAGTGTGACAACGCCAAGGGCCGGCAACGCTCTCATCCCCGAGGGCACGCGAACCACCGGAGGGACCCGGGGTTCCGCTTTCCCTGGACGAAGGACAAAGGAGTCGCGGGTGTCCAGCTCCGACATCTTCATCGGCGAGACCATCGGTACCGCCATACTCATCCTGCTCGGCGGTGGCGTGTGCGCCGCCGTCACGCTGAAGGCCTCCAAGGCCCGTAACGCCGGTTGGCTCGCCATCACCTTCGGGTGGGGTTTCGCCGTTCTCACGGCCGTCTACACCTCCGCGCCCCTGTCCGGCGCACACCTGAACCCGGCCGTGACCCTCGCGCTCGCGCTCAAGAAGGACGGCATCTCCTGGAGTGACGTCCCGGTCTACTGGGGCGGGCAGTTGCTCGGCGCCATGATCGGTGCGGCTCTGGTCTGGATCGCCTACTACGGCCAGTTCCTCGCGCACCTCACCGACAAGGAGATCGTCGGCGGTCCGGGCGCGCAGTCCACCAAGGCCAAGGCCGTCGAGGCGCGGGAGAAGGGCGCCGGCCCGGTCCTGGGCATCTTCTCCACCGGTCCGGAGATCCGGGTCGCCTGGCAGAACGTCGCCACCGAGGTCATCGGCACCATCGTGCTGGTCCTCGCCGTCCTCACGCAGGGCCTCAACGACGGCGGCAACGGCCTGGGCACCCTGGGCGCGCTGATCACCGCCCTGGTCGTCGTCTCGATCGGTCTGTCCCTCGGTGGCCCGACCGGCTACGCGATCAACCCGGCCCGTGACCTCGGTCCGCGTATCGTGCACGCCCTCCTGCCCCTGCCCAACAAGGGCGGTTCCGACTGGGGCTACGCCTGGGTCCCGGTCGTCGGTCCGCTGATCGGCGGCGCGATCGCTGCAGGCATCTACAACGTCGCTTTCGCTTAGAAGCAGCACTCCAGGCAAGCACGCGTAGCAAGCACTCGTAGCACCAGCCGTAGACAGACCGCTTATCCACGGAACCTCAGGAGCACACCGTGACCGACGCGCACACCGCCGGCCCCTTCATCGCCGCGATCGACCAGGGCACGACCTCGTCCCGCTGCATCGTCTTCGACCGCGACGGCCGTATCGTCTCCGTCGACCAGAAGGAGCACGAGCAGATCTTCCCGAAGCCGGGCTGGGTCGAGCACAACGCCAACGAGATCTGGACCAACGTCCAGGAAGTCGTCGCCGGAGCCATCCAGAAGGCCGGCATCACCCGGGACGACATCAAGGCCATCGGTATCACCAACCAGCGTGAGACCACGCTGCTGTGGGACAAGAACACCGGTGAGCCCGTCCACAACGCCATCGTCTGGCAGGACACCCGCACCGACGCCCTGTGCAAGGAGCTGGGCCGCAACGTCGGGCAGGACCGTTTCCGCCGCGAGACCGGCCTTCCGCTCGCCTCCTACTTCGCCGGTCCGAAGGCCCGCTGGCTGCTGGACAACGTCGAGGGCCTGCGCGAGCGCGCCGAGGCCGGCGACATCCTGTTCGGCACCATGGACACCTGGGTCATCTGGAACCTGACGGGCGGTGTCAACGGCGGCAAGCACTACACCGACGTCACCAACGCCTCCCGCACCCTGCTGATGAACCTCCACACCCTGGAGTGGGACGAGAAGATCGCCGAGTCCATCGGCGTGCCGCTGTCGATGCTCCCGGAGATCCACTCCTCCGCCGAGGTCTACGGCGAGGTCACCGGCGGCAAGCTGGGCGACCTGCTCGGCGGCATCCCGGTCGCCTCGGCGCTCGGTGACCAGCAGGCGGCCCTGTTCGGCCAGACCTGTTTCGCCGAGGGCGAGGCCAAGTCGACGTACGGCACCGGCACCTTCCTGCTGATGAACACCGGAGAGAAGCCGGTCAACTCGTACAACGGCCTGCTCACCACGGTCGGCTACCGGATCGGTGACCAGAAGGCGGTCTACGCCCTCGAGGGCTCGATCGCCGTCACCGGTTCGCTGGTGCAGTGGATGCGCGACCAGATGGGCCTGATCTCCACCGCCGCCGAGATCGAGACGCTCGCGCTCTCGGTCGAGGACAACGGCGGCGCCTACTTCGTGCCGGCCTTCTCCGGTCTGTTCGCCCCGTACTGGCGCTCCGACGCCCGCGGTGTGATCGCCGGTCTGACCCGGTACGTCACCAAGGCGCACCTCGCGCGCGCCGTCCTGGAGGCCACGGCCTGGCAGACCCGTGAGATCACCGACGCCATGACCAAGGACTCCGGTGTCGAGCTCGCGGCCGTCAAGGTCGACGGCGGCATGACCTCCAACAACCTGCTGATGCAGACCCTCGCCGACTTCGTGGACGCCCCCGTGGTCCGTCCGATGGTCGCCGAGACCACCTGCCTCGGTGCCGCCTATGCCGCCGGTCTCGCCGTCGGCTTCTGGACCAGCACCGACGACCTGCGCGCCAACTGGCGCCGAGCCGCCGAGTGGACCCCCAACATGGCCGCGGAGAAGCGCGACCGTGAGTACAAGAGCTGGCTCAAGGCCGTCGAGCGGACCATGGGCTGGCTCGAGGACGAGGAGAGCTGACGAGAGCCACTCGTAGGCTCAAGCCGCTCTGATGAGGAGTAAGAACCCGAAATGACCAGTCAGACCACCCTCAAGTCCGTGCCTGCCCTCGGTACGCGCCCGGCCTCCGGCTCCAACCCGAGCCGCGCCGAGACCCGGGAGCAGCTCGCCAAGGCGTCGTACGACCTTCTCGTGATCGGCGGCGGCATCCTGGGCATCTCCACCGCCTGGCACGCCGCGCAGTCCGGCCTGAGGGTGGCTCTGGTCGACGCCGGTGACTTCGCCGGCGCCACCTCCTCCGCCTCCTCCAAGCTTCTCCACGGCGGTCTGCGCTATCTGCAGACCGGCGCGGTGAAGCTGGTGGCGGAGAACCACTTCGAGCGGCGTGCGGTGTCTCGCCAGGTGGCTCCCCACCTGGCGAACCCGCTCACGTTCTACCTGCCCGTGTACAAGGGCGGGCCGCACGGCGCGGCGAAGCTCGGGGCGGGCGTCTTCGCCTACTCCGCGCTCTCCGCGTTCGGTGACGGCGTCGGCCACCTCCTGTCCCCCGCGAAGGCGGCGCAGGACGTGCCCGAGCTGCGCACCGACAACCTCAAGGCCGTCGCGGTCTACGGCGACGACCAGATGAACGACGCCCGCATGGCGCTGATGACGGTCCGCGCGGCCGTCGAGGCGGGCGCGGCCGTCCTGAACCACGCCGAGGTGACCGGCCTCCGCTTCACCCAGGGCCGGGTCACCGGCGCCGAGCTGCGCGACCGGCTGTCCGGCGACGAGTTCGGCGTCAACGCCCGGCTCGTGCTGAACGCGACCGGCCCGTGGGTCGACCACCTGCGCAAGATGGAGGACCCGAACGCGGCGCCCTCCATCCGCCTCTCCAAGGGCGCGCACCTGGTCCTGAAGCGGACCTCCCCCTGGAAGGCCGCGCTCGCGACCCCCATAGACAAGTACCGGATCACCTTCGCCCTCCCCTGGGAGGACATGCTCCTTCTCGGTACGACCGACGAGGAGTTCGAGGGCGACCCGGCGGACGTCAAGGTCACCGAGAAGGACACCGCGCAGATCCTCGACGAGGCCGCGTTCTCCATCCGGGACCAGCAGCTCGACCGTGACCTCATCACGTACGCCTTCGCGGGTCTGCGTGTGCTGCCGGGCGGGCCCGGTGACACCGCCAAGGCCAAGCGCGAGACGGTCGTGACCGAGGGCAAGGGCGGCATGCTGTCCGTCGCGGGCGGCAAGTGGACGACGTTCCGGCACATCGGCCGCACGGTCATGCAGAAGCTGGAGGCGCTGCCGGGTCACCCGCTGGGCGACGACTTCGAACCGATCTCGTCCCTGCCGAAGAAGCTCCCGCTGCCCGGTGTCGCCAACCCGCGCGCGGTCGCGCACCGCCTGCTGGTCGACAACCCGGCGCCGGGTCCGCGCATGGCCGCCGACACGGCCAAGCACCTGGCCACCCACTACGGCTCCCTCGCCTTCGACATCGCCCGGCTGGCGAACGAGAACCCGGAGCTGGGCGAGCGCGTCCACCCCGACGCCCCCGAGATCTGGGCGCAGGTCGTGTACGCCCGTGACACCGAGTGGGCCGAGACGGCGGACGACGTGCTGCGCCGCCGGACGACACTGACGATCCGGGGTCTGGCGACGGACGAGGTCCGGACGAAGGTGCAGGACCTGCTCGACAAGAAGTAGGCGCTTCGGTAGGTAGGCAGGCGCCACGAGAAGCGGGCGCTACGACTCGAAGGGCGCGGCTCCTCCTGACGGGAGCCGACCTGATCGAGACCCGGCCCTCCTCCCCTATGGGGCCGGTACGCGAGAGGGGCGGCTCCACGCCGATGGAGCCGCCCCTTTCGCATGCCGCGTTGTCAGTGGCGGGTGTTTTCATGGAGCGCATGAACATCGAACGGGCCGTCCCCGAGGAACTCGCCGCGCTGCGCGAGGCGTTCGCCGTGGAGGACGAGGGTGCCTCGGCGCTGGGGTGGGAGGCGGTGCACGCCTTCGAGGCGGAGCACGGCGTGGTGTTGCCGGAGCCGTACCGGACCTTCGTGGCGGAGGTGTCGGACGGGTCGTTCCAAGGGCCGCCGGAGTACGGGCTGGTGGGGCTGGCCGAGAGCGCCAAAGGGCAGGATCTGGGCCGTCCTTTCCCGCTCGCCGAGCCCTGGATGTGGGAGGACGACGACGGGGGTCACGAAGACCCTGACGCCGTCGTCGAGCAGGTCGTCCACCAGGGCTCGCTGAACCTCGGCACGGACGGCTGTGGCATGGACTGGCAACTGATCGTCACCGGCCCCCACCGCGGACACATATGGCAGGTCACCGATGTGGGCGCCCTGCCGTTCGGCGCGGAGTTCGGTCATACGACCTCCGCGCCCGGCTTCGCCGGCTGGGTGCGGCACTGGGCCGCCGGCCAGGAGTGGTTCGACGCCGAGTCTCAGTGAGGCGGCGGGTCAGCTCAGTGAGGTGACGGTCTCGCGTACGGCGGTCGCGTCCCGCAACTCCTCGCGGCGCACGATCAGTTCCCGGCCCAGCAGCAGCGCCCTGCGGGACGCCGGTGCCGGGTCCGGGAGGGTCGTCAGGTCGGTCAGGTGGGCGAAGCCGATGATGCGGCGGATGATCTCCGTGCCCGCGTAGCCGACCGCTTCCGTCCAGACGCGGCGCAGGAAGCGGTCCAGGTAGGCGTCGTCGAAGAAGGTGTCGACGCGGGTCGGCCACAGCCGGCGGAACTCCGTCTCGAAGGCCTCCCAGGACAGCCGGAGTTGGTCGCCGTGGTCGCTCAGCGACCCCAGCGCCCGTGCCCGTTCCTCCGACACCAGGGCGTTGGCCCAGTACAGGCCGAGGTCGTAGCCGATCGGGCCGACGAAGGAGAACTCCGGGTCGAAGACCCGTACGACGGGGGCGCCTTCGCGGTCGCCGACCATGATGCTGCCGGTGTGCAGGTCACCATGGAGGAGGGCCTGGGCGCTGGTCATGAACGTGTGCCGGAGGTCGGCGACCTCGGTGCGCAGGCGCGCGTCGGCGCGGAACTCCGCCGCCAGGTCGGCCACGCCCTCGTGCCAGTGGTTGTGCTCGTGCTCGATGTACGGCTCGGAGAGGACCACGTCCTCGGTGATCTTGCAGAGCTCGGGGCTGACCGAGGCCGCGATCAGGGCCTTGCGTTCGGCGGAGGGCATGCCGAAGTCGCTGGTGGCGAAGGAGAGCTGGGCCACGAACTCGCCCACCCGCGCCGAGGTGTTCGGGCCGTAGGCCGCGCCCTCGTTGAGGAGCGTGCGCAGGACCTCTAGATCCGACATGTCCTCCATGACGAGGGCGTAGTTCTCGGGGTCGTAGCCGTGGATCGCCGGGATCTTGTCCGGGGCCACCTTGGCGACCTGGTCGTAGGCGCGGGCCTCGGCGTCGGCGCGGTCGGGGTTCATCGGCCAGGACGGGCCGGCGACGCGGACCCACGGCAGGGCCTGCTTCACGGCGAGGCTGCGGGTGCCGGCGGGCGAGGTCGCCAGGAAGACGCGATTCATGTTGCCGTCGGAGACCTCCCGGACCTCCGGGTCGGCGGCCTCGTCCCAGTGGCCGCGCTCGCGCAGGTACGCCGGGATGTCCTCGGTCTCCAGGATGCGGTAACCCATCGTGAACTCCCCTATGCGGTGCGGCGCTTGGACAGGGTGAAGCTGAAGACCAGGGCGAGGATGAGGACCGCGCCCTCGACGACGTCCTGGGTGTAGTACGGCAGGCCCTTGATGGTCAGGCCGGTGGTGATGATGCCGATCAGGACCGCGCCGAGGGCCGTGCCCCAGACGTTCGGGCGGCCCTTGCCCAGGACCGATGTGCCGACCAGGGCGACCGCCACGGCCTCCAGGAGCTGCGAGGTGCCGGCCGACACGTCGCCCTGGCCGATGCGGGAGGCCAGGATCAGGCCGCCGACGGAGGCGAGGACACCGGACAGGACGTAGGCGAGGGCCCGGTACGCGCCGACGCGGATGCCGGCCAGCCGGGACGCCTCGGGGTTGGCGCCGATGGCGTAGAGCACACGGCCCCAGCGGGTGCGGGCGAGGAAGACCCAGGCGGCGATCGTCAGCCCGCCGAAGACGAGGACGGAGATCGGGATGCCGAGGACCGTGCCTCGGTCGATCTTCAGGAAGCCCTCGGTGAACTTGCCGGGTGCGGTGGAACCGTCGTCCAGGGTCATGCCGGGGGTGATGGACTGACCGTCGACCAGGACGAGTTTGAGGCCCTGGACGATGAACAGCGTGCCGAGGGTCGCCAGCATGTCGGGGATCTTCAGTACGACGATCAGCAGGGCGTTGAGCAGGCCCACCACGGCACCCGCCGCGAGCACCGCGATGATCGCGACCGTGCCGACCTGGTTGTAGACGACCATCGTCTGCGCGGCGACGGAGACACCGAGGCCCGCCACCGCGCCGACGGACATGTCCATTCCGCCGACGGCCAGGGTGAGGGTGACGCCGAGGCCGAGGATGGCGGCGACGGAGACATAGCGCAGGGTGTCGAGGAGGGTCGCCGACTCGCGGAAGGAGCCCTCGCTGAGCGCGAAGTAGAGGAAGAGCGCGACCGTCACGAAGATGAAGCCGTACTTGATGACAGCGTTCTGGACGCGCGCGGCCGGGGTGGCCGTGGTGGACGGGGTCGCCGTCTTCACCGGGGTGCTCTGGGCTGTGGTCATGGGGTGCTTCCTTCAGCGGCGGCGGGCGTCACACCGACGCCGAGATGGTCTGGATCACGCGGTCGCGTTCCGCGTCCTCGCCGTAGGCTTCGAGGTGGATCTCGCCGGCGGCGAGCACGACGACGCGGTCGGCGACCTCCAGCACCTCGTCGACGTCGGCGGACAGGACGAGCACGGCGGCGCCCTCGGCGGCCAGGGCGCGGGCGCGGCGGCCGATGTCGCGGCGGGCGCCGATGTCCACGCCTCGGAACGGCTCGTCCAGGATGAGGACGCGGGGTGTCTCGGCGAGCCAGCGGCCGACGACGACCTTCTGCTGGTTGCCGCCGGACAGCTCCTCGACGGTGCTGTGTTCGTCGCGGGTGACGACACCGAGGGCTTCGATGGTGTCGCGGCCGAGGGCGTCCTCCTTGGCCGTGTTGACGAGGCCGAGCCGGGAGAAGGACTTCAGGAACGGCAGCGAGATGTTCTGGGCGAGGGACCAGCCGGGGACGAGGGCGTCGGCGTGCCGGTCCTCGGGCACCAGGTGGATGCCGGCGCGGATGGCGTCGGCGGGGCGGCGGGGCGCGTAGGGCTGGCCGTCGAGTTCGACGGTGCCCGACGTGAAGGGCTCAGCGCCGAACAGGCCGCGGGCCAGCTCGGTCTTGCCCGCGCCCAGCAGGCCGACGACGCCGGTGACCTCGCCTGTGCGGATGTCGAGGTCGAGCGGCGTGCGGCCCTCGAAGAGCCTGACGCCCCTGAGCGAGAGGGCCACTTCATGCGAGGGCCCCCCTTCCCGTACTGGCCGGGCCGTGGTCGCCTCGTGGGCCTGGGCGAGCATGGCGCGCAGGGCCGCGTCCCAGTCGAAGGGCTTGGCCTGGTCCTCGGTGAGACGGCCGTCCCGCAGGACGACCAGCCGGTCGGCGAGGGCGTCGATCTCGCCGAGGCGGTGGGAGACGTAGAGGACGGCGATGCCGTCGTCGCGCATCTTCTCGACCAGGGCGAAGAGGCGTTCCGCCTCGGCCGCCGACAGCGCGGAGGTCGGCTCGTCGAGGATGAGGAGGCGCGGGCGGGTGGCCAGGGCGCGGGCGAGGATGAGCAACTGGCGGTCGGAGATGCCGAGTTCGGTGACGTCTTTCTTCAACAGTGCGTCGCTCCAGCCCAGTTCCAGGCCCGCCTGGATCTCGCGGGCGCGGGCCAGCAGCTTGGCACCGTTGAGGAAGGGGTTGCCGCGGCGCTGGGCGAGCTCCTCGAAGGCGAGGTTCTCGGCGACCGTGAGGCCGGGCACGATGCCCTCGCCGATGCGCTGGTGCACGGTCTGGATGCCCAACTGCCGGGCGGCCAGCGGCGACTGGAGGGCCGCGGGCTCCCCCGCGACCCGCACCTGTCCGCCGTGGTCGGTGTGCACGCCGGACAGGATCTTGATCAGGGTGGACTTGCCGGCGCCGTTCGCGCCGAGCAGCGCGACGACGCTGCCCGGCGCGATGTCCAGCGAGACGGACTCCAGGACCGTCTTGCCGGCGAAGGCCATGCTGACGTCGGTCAGCGCAACGGCCGGTTCGCCGGGCGACGGCACCTCAGCCGGCGGCGTCTCAGTGGGCGACATTCGGGATCCAGTCCGCGGTCGCGACCTGGGAAAGGTTCAGCGCGGGCAGCGCCGTGCGCAGCTGGTCCATGTTCTCGATCTTCTTCTCGCGCAGGAAGTCCTGTGTGATGGCGACGGCCGGGAACTCGACGGAGGTCTTGTTCAGCTGACCGGCCAGCTCCAGGGCGGTGGTGCGGACGACGGCGGCGCCGACGGCGGACGGGTCGGTGCCGGCGGTGGCGACCCAGGGGCTGTCGGCGGCGGTCATCTGCTGGATGTCGGCGTTGGAGACGTCCGCGCCGAAGACCTTCACCTTGTCCTGGAGCTTCTTGTTCTGCACGGCGAGGACGGTGCCCTTGGCGAGCTCGTCGTAGGGGGCGAAGACACCGGCGACGTCGCCGTGCTGGGTGAGCGCCGCGGAGACGAGGGGAACGTTGTCGGTGGCCGTGGAGTCGGTGACCTTGCCGACCTTGAACTCCTGCTTCCAGCCCTGCGCCGCGAGTTCCTTCGTCCAGACGGTGTTGCGCTTGTCGAGGGCGGCGTAGCCGGCCACGTTGACGTAGCCGACCTTGGCGTCCTTGCCGACCTTGTCGGCCATCACGTCGAGGACGGCCTGGGCCATGCTGGCGTCGTCCTGCTTGGTGGAGACGACGCCCTTGGTGGCGGTCTCGACGTCGTAGACGACGACCTTGATGCCCTTCTTCACGGCCTTGTCGATCTCCGGCTGGATGGTGGCCGGGAAGCCGTGGTCGATGATGATCGCCTTGGCGCCGGAGTTGATGGCCGAGGAGAGGTCGGTGGCCTGCTTGGCGTTGTCGGCCTGGGCGTCGTACACGGTCAGGTCGATGCCGAGGGCCTTGGCCTGCGCCTTGGCGCCGTTGCCCCACTGCTCGAAGTAGTCGCCGGCGCCGCTCTGTCTGACCAGGGCGACCTTGACCGCGCCGGCGCTGAACGGGGCGGGCTTCTTGCCGGTGGCGGCCGACGCGGAGGCGGCGGTGTCGCCGGCGTCCTTGGAGGCGTCGGTGGACTGCGAGCAGCCGGAGAGCACGAGCGCGGAGAGGGACGCGAGGGAGAGCGCGGCAAGGGGCAGACGGGTGCGGGACATGGTGGGGCTCCAGGTGCGGGGTGGTGCTGAGCGGATGAAGGGGGTGCCTGGCCCGGAGCGCGAGCAGAAGGGAATGCGCCACCGCCGAAGGAGGGCAGGGCGGGGCTCCGGGAGGGGTCAGCGACAGCTGGCGGTGGTCGTCCGGAGCAGGTCCACGTACAGCCGCCGTACGAGCAGCAGCGTCTTCATATGCAGATCATGAGAACGATTTCAGCCATCCGTCAAAGGTGTGGAAGCGGTTTCTCAGCAGGTGAGACAACGACTACGTCACACGCGATTGACCGGACATGGCGGGTTACCATCGCGGGACCGGCACCCGACCCGGCACAGTGAGGCCCCGATGACGACACCCCGTGCGAACGCGCTGCGTATGCCCTGCATGCGCGGCTGTTGTCGCGCGCTGTGTCGCGGCTGACCGACTGTCCCGCCGCGTTTCGCCGCCGTCCCTCTTCCTCCCCCGCCGGTCCGGTGCTTGTCTCGGTATCCGGACTTTCCTTCCAGACTCCTGGAGTTGTTCCCATGACGCTGCTGACCACCTGGTCCGAGTCCGGCCCCGAGACGCAGGTCCGCCGTACCTCGGACCCCGCCGAGATCGCCGAGGCGCTCAAGCCGCTCGGCGTGCGCTACGAGCAGTGGCCGATCCGCGAGGACGTGCCCTTCGACGCGGACAGCGACACGGTGTTCGCCGCGTACGGCCCGGAGATCGAGAAGCTGAACGCCGAGGAGGGCTTCACCACCGTCGACGTCCTCGGCCTCCACCCCAGCGACGACCCGGAGTTCCCGGCGAAGGCGAAGGCCGCGCGCGAGAAGTTCCTCCAGGAGCACACGCACGACGACGATGACGAGGTCCGCTTCTTCGTCTCCGGTTCCGGCATCTTCTATCTGCACGTGAACGGCGAGGTGCACGCGGTCTTCTGCGAGAAGGGCGACCTGCTGGGCGTGCCGCGCGGCACCACCCACTGGTTCGACATGGGCACCAACCCCTCGTTCACCGCGATCCGCTTCTTCCACGAGGAGGACGGCTGGATCGGCAACTTCACCGGTTCGACGATCGCGTCCCGCTTCCCGGACTACGACACGATCGCGGCGGGCTACGAGGCGGACAAGGCCTCCGCATGAGCCTGTCGTACGACGTGGACGCCGTGGTGCTCGACATCGAGGGCACCACGAGCGCCACGGGCTTCGTCGTCGACGTCCTCTACCCGTACTCCCGCTCACGTTTCGGAGCACTGCTCTCTCAGCGCAGCGACGATCCGGACGTCCAGCGGGCCGTCGCCCAGGTCCGCGAGGAGCTCGGCGACCCGGAGGCGGACGCGGCGGCCGTCGAGAAGGCCCTCAACTCCTGGCTCGACGAGGACCGCAAGGCCACCCCGCTCAAGACCCTCCAGGGCATCATCTGGTCCGAGGGCTTCGCCCGCGGCGACCTCGTCTCGCACTTCTACGACGACGTCGTACCGCGCCTGCGCACCTGGCACGCGGCGGGCAAGCGGCTGTACGTCTACTCGTCCGGATCGGTGGCGGCGCAGCGGGCGTGGTTCACCAACAGCCCGGAGGGCGACCTGACGTCCCTCGTCTCGGGGCTGTACGACACCGAGAACGCGGGCCCCAAGCAGGAACCGGAGTCGTACCGCCGTATCGCGGAGGCGACCGGAGTCCAGCCGGCCAGGCTTCTCTTCCTCTCCGACCGCCCCGGCGAGCTGGACGCGGCCCGTGCGGCCGGCTGGCACGCGGTCGGCATCCGGCGGCCCGGGGAGCCGTACTACGAGCAAGGCGTCGGCGACCACGCGCAGGCGGGGACGTTCGACGAGATCACCGTTTCTGCCGTTTCTGGGAGCACCGCATGACCGCCGACATCAGCGCACTCGACCTGGAGGAGGCGGGGGCGGTCCTCGCCGCCGAGTCCGCCCGCTTCGCCTCCTTCGGCTGGATGCGGGGCACCTCCGGCAACCTGTCCGTGGTGCTCACCCGTGACCCGCTGCGCCTCGCGGTCACCGCGAGCGGCCATGACAAGGGTGAACTGACGCCCGCGGACGTGGTGTTGGTGGACGGGCACGGTGCGGCCGTGCAGGGCGGCAAGCCGTCCGCCGAGGCCGAGCTGCACGCGCGGGTCGCCGCGCTGACCGGGGCCGGGGCGGTCGTGCACGTCCACACGGTGGCGTCCGTGGCCATGGGGCGGCGCGAGCCGGGCGGAATCGTCTTCAAGGATCTGGAGATGCTGAAGGGCGTGGGGCAGCCCGCGCACGACGTCGAGGTGACGCTGCCGGTCATCGCCAACAGCCAGGACATGAAGGTGCTCGGGGACCGGCTGGAGGCCGCGCGGGACCCGCGGATGCCGGCGGTGGTCGTGGCCGGGCACGGGCTGTACGTGTGGGGGGCCGATCCGCGTCAGGCGCGGCACCACACCGAAGTGGTGGAGTGGCTGCTGGAGTTGGAGCTTTCGCAGCGCTGAGCCGCGTTGTCCGGCATGAACAGGGACCCCCGAGTCCGGGGGTCCCTTCTTGTCACCCGAGGCTCTACTTCAGGTGATCCGCGGGCAGTTCACCGGCGGAGACCTCCAGCACGCCCCGTTCCGTCACCAGTCCCGTCACCAGCCGCCCCGGCGTCACGTCGAACGCGGGGTTGTGGCCGCGCGACTCGGCGGGCGCCGTGCGCACCCCGCCCCACTCCAACACCTCGGCCTCACCGCGGAGTTCGATGTGGATGTCGTCGCCGGTCTTGGTGGCGAGGTCGACCGTCGTCGTCGGCGCGGCCACCAGGAACGGGATGCCGGCGTCGGCGCAGGCGAGGGCGACGCCCACGGTGCCGACCTTGTTGGCGGTGTCGCCGTTGGCCGCGATGCGGTCCGCGCCGACGATCGCCGCGTCGACCTCGCCGCGCAGGATGGTGCCGGCGGCGGCACCGTCGGCCTGGACGTAGTGCGGTATGCCCTCCTGGACCAACTCCCAGGCGGTGAGCCGGGATCCCTGGAGCAGCGGGCGCGTCTCGTCGGCGTACACGACCTCCAGGCGCCCGCGCGCGTGCAGTTCACGGATGACGCCGAGTGCCGTGCCCCAGCCGGCGGTCGCGAGGGCGCCGGTGTTGCAGTGGGTCAGGATGCGCAACGGGCGGTCCTCGCCGACCTTTTCGAGCAGCCAGTCGGCGCCGAAGGCGCCCATCGCGCGGTTCGCCTCGACGTCCTCGCGCTGGACGGCGGCGGCTTCCGCCAGCACCGCGTCGAGGCCCTCGTCGAAGCGGGCCATGACCCGGTCCACGCACACCATGAGATTGACGGCCGTGGGGCGGGCCGCGCGGACGCGGGCGACGGCCGCGCGCACCTCGTCCTGCGACCAGCCCTCGCGCTCCCCCTCGATGAGCGCGAGCGCGACACCGTACGCGCCCGCCGCGCCGATGGCCGGCGCGCCGCGCACCACGAGGCGCTGGATCGCGTCGACCAGGGTGTCCACATCGTGGACATCGAGTGTCTCGGTGCGCTGCGGCAGCAGCGTCTGGTCGATGAGGGCGAGGCTCTCCCCGGTCCACTCGACCGCACGCAATTCCTGGGGCATATCGGGACACTCCTGATGTTCCGGTGGTCTCCGCCACCGTACATGACCTGCACGAACCATAGTTCGAGACAGTCGAGCAGGTGTCCGGAAACGGATGCTACTGTCCAGCGATCAGTCCGCAGACCGAGACGAAGGAGGAAAGATCGTGCTGCTGACCAAGCGCCGTTTCCTCGACTTCGGCCGGTGTGCCGGCGACGGCTGTCGACGCTGACCCGTCCCCGCAGCGTCCCCCCTCGCCCTCATCCACCCTCACGCGCTCCCGACGGAGCGCGCATCGCCGTATCCGGAAGGCCCTCCCGATGCTCCGCAGATCCCGCCGTACCCTCCAGGTCGCTGCCACCACCGCGCTGCTCGTCACCGCGGCCACCGCCTGCAACGCCGCCGCGAAGGACGACGCCGGCAGCGCGAGCGCGGGCAGCGACACGTCGTTCACGCTGGTCACCCCGGACGCCGTCGGCCAGAACGAGTTCCTGAAGCTCGCCGTCAGCGGCATCAAGTCCGCGGCGAAGCAGCACAACGGCTCGCAGAAGGTCTACGAGTCCACGGACACCGCCTCCCAGCAGCAGAACGTGCAGGCCGCGGTCGACGCCAAGCCGGACGTCATCGTGCTGGTGGGCTTCGAGTTCGCCGACATCGTCGCCCAGCAGGCCGAGAAGAACCCGAAGCAGCAGTTCCTGATCGTCGACGCCTGCACCACGAAGACCTTCAAGAACGTCAGCTGCGCGGTCTTCCGTGAGCACGAGGGCGTCTTCCTCGCGGGCGCCGAGGCGGGCCTGCTCAGCAAGTCGGGCAAGGTAGGCGCTGTCGACGTCCTCGACACGCCCCAGTTCCGCCGCTACAGCGACCCGTTCGCGGCCGGCGCCAAGAAGGTCGCGCCGAAGACCACCACCGACACGCGCTTCGTCGGCGGCCAGTCCCCCTTCGACGACTCGGCCCGCGCCAAGGAGCAGGCGGACACCCTGCTCGCCAAGGGCTACGACCAGCTGATGGCGGCCGCCGCGGCCGGCAACTACGGCGTCTTCGAGGCCACGAAGGCCAAGGGCGCGTACGCGTACGGCGTCGACGTCAACCAGTGCACCGCGGCGCCCGGCACGGTCGTCGACAACGTGATCAAGCGCACGGACGTCGCCGTGGAGAAGGGCATCGAGTCGGTGCTCGACGGCAAGGCGGGCACGACCGTCTCCTACGGCCTCAAGGAGGGCGGCATCAGCCTGACCGGCCTGGAGGACGGCGTCGCGACGTCGAAGTGCGTCATCGCCGACCACGCGGACGTCCTCGCGAAGGTCAAGGAACTGCGCGACCAGATCGTGTCCGGGAAGCTGACGGTCGATGACCCCGCCGCCGGCTGATCCGGCGGTCGAGCTCCGGGGAATCACCAAGCGGTTCCCCGGCACGCTCGCCAACGACGCCGTCGACCTGACCGTCCGGCGCGGCGAGATCCACGCCCTCATGGGCGAGAACGGCGCGGGCAAGTCCACCCTCATGTCGATCCTGTACGGCATGACGCGCGCCGACGCCGGTTCGGTCCGGGTCGACGGGCGCGAGGCGGACTTCGCCAGCCCGGGCGACGCGATGGCGGCCGGGCTCGGCATGGTCCACCAGAGCTTCAAGCTGTTCGACTCGCTGAGCGTGGCCGAGAACGTCGTCTACGCCGCCGAGCCGCGCCGCTTCGGCCTGGTGGACCGGGCCGCGGCCCGCCGCCGGGTGCGTGTGCTCGCCGAGGAGCACGGCCTGGCCGTGGACCCGGACGCACGCGTCGGCGACCTGCCCGTGGGCCTGCGCCAGCGCGTCGAGATCCTCAAGCTGCTGCACCGTGGCGCCCGCACGCTGATCCTCGACGAGCCGACGGCGGTGCTCACGCCCGCCGAGGCGGACACGCTGTTCGCCGTCCTCAAGTCGCTGGCCGGGCAGGGCCGTACGGTGATCCTCGTCACCCACAAGCTGCGCGAGGTCCTGGAAGGCAGCGACCGCGTGACCGTGCTGCGGGACGGCCGGGTGGTGGCCCGCCTGGTCACCGCGGAGACCTCCGCCGACGAGATCGCCGCCGCGATGACCGGCCGCGCGGTCGAACTGGACCGCATCCACGCCCCGGGGACGCCGGGTGACGTGGTCCTGGACGTGTCCGGCCTCACCACCGACGGCGTGCGCGAGGCCTCGCTCACGGTGCGGGCGGGCGAGATCGTCGGCATCGCGGGCGTCGCGGGCAACGGCCAGAGCGAGCTGATCGAGGCGCTGGCCGGACTGCGGCCCACCACGGGGGGACGCGTGTCCCTGCTCGACGCCGACATCACCCACGCCTCGGCCACCGAACGCCGTCTGAAGGGCCTGGCGTACGTGCCCGAGGACCGCCACGCGGTCGGTACGGCCCCTGCCGCGTCCGTCGCCGAGAACCTCGCGATGGGGCATCACCGTACGTCGTTGTCCTCCCGTGGGCTGCTGGCGCCGGCCGGAGTCCGGGCGCACGCACGGCAGTTGATCGACCGCTTCGGCATCAAGGCGTCCGCCCCCGAGGTGCCCGCCTCGGCACTGTCCGGCGGCAACCTCCAGAAGCTGCTCATCGGCCGTGAACTCGCCCACGAGGCACCGCTGTTGCTCGTCGAGCAGCCCACCCGCGGGGTCGACATCGGCGCCATCCAGAACATCCACGACCAGCTGATCGCCTACCGCGACGCCGGTCACGCCGTACTCCTCGTCTCGGCCGAACTGAGCGAGATCCGGGGCCTGGCGGACCGGGTGCTGGTCATGTACGAGGGCCGGATCACGGCGTCGTACGACAAGGACGAGGCGGACGAACGGACCCTGGGCCTCGCGATGGCGGGCGGCACCAGCTCCGGAGCCGCCGTCACGGTGGAGGCCGTCGACCGACATGAACAAGCGGATGTCGACTGACATGAACGACCGGATATCGGGAGCCCTGCGCTCCCCCATCACCTTCTCGGTGCTCGCGGGCGTCCTCATCGGCGCCCTCTTCCTCGTCGGCACCGGCGCGGACCCCATCGCGGCCTACGAGGCGGTCCTCACCGGCTCGCTCGGCGCCGACGGCATCGGCTCCACGCTGACGACCGGCACCAGCGTGCTCGGCATGGCGCTCGCGCTGGCGATCCCGCTGCGGGCCGGGCTCATCAACCTGGGCGGCGACGGCCAGATGGTCCTCGGCGGCATCACGGCGGCCGTGACCGGCCTCCACTCGCCGCTGCCGGCACCCCTCACCGTCGTCCTCGCGCTGCTCGCGGGCATGGCGGCCGGTGCCCTCTACGCCGCCCTGGCAGCCCTGTGCGAGAACCACTTCGGCGTCCCGCTCCTGGTCAGCAGCCTGCTGCTGAGCTACCCGGCGGTCTCGCTCGCCTCCTATCTGGCCCGCTACCCGCTCAAGGAGCCCGGCTCCAGCCTCCCGCAGACCCGTGCCCTCCCCGACGGGGTGGCGCTGCCCGCGTTCGGGGACTCCACGGTCACCTGGGGGCTGGTTCTGGTCGTTCTCGCGGCGGCCGCCTACTGGTTCACCGACCAGCGGACCGCGATCGGGTACGAGATCCGTATGACCGGCCTCAACGCGCGCTTCTCCGCCTACGCGGGAGTCGAACGCCGGGGCCTGACCCTGAAGTTGATGTCCGTGTCGGGCGCGACCGCCGGACTCGTGGGCGCCATCGGGGTGTTGAGCTTCCCGTACCGCTTCGTGGACGGCTCGCTGACCGCACCGGGCTACACCTGGACGGGACTCACCGCCGCGCTGCTGGCGACGGCCGCCCCGCTCGGCACGGTCGTCGCGTCCTTCTTCTTCGCCGTCCTCCAGGTCGGCGGCCTGGCGATGGAGCGCACGACGGAGGTGCCGCGCGAACTCACCCAGGTGCTCCAGGCGATCGTGATCGTGTTCCTCGCGGCCCGACTGCGTTTCCCCAGCCGGTGGTTCAACCGTCGCAAGGAGGCGGTGTGATGTTCTTCGACTCCGATCTCCTGATGTCGGCGCTGCGCGCGCTGACCCCGATCCTGCTGGCCGCGCTGGGCGGTGCGATCTGTGAGCGTGCGGGCGTCTTCAACATCGGCCTCGAAGGCATGATGCTGATGGGCTGCTTCACGGCCGTGACCACGAGCTGGTTCACCGGCAGTCCGTGGCTCGGTGTCCTGGCGGCGGCACTGGCCGCGGCGGCGTACTCGCTGATCCTGGCGGTGGGGACCGTGACCCTGCGCGGGGACGCGGTGGTTCTGGGCGTGGCCATGAACCTCCTCGCCGTGGGCCTCACCAGCTTCCTGCTGCGTACGATCTTCGGTGTGCAGGGCACTTTCGACGATCCGTCGCTCGCCGGGCTGCCGCTCATCGGCGGTCTGAGTCCGCTCGCCTATCTGTCGTGGGCGGCGGTCGCGGTGGCCGCGGTCATGCTGTCGCGGCATGTGTGGGGCCTTCGGCTGCGCGGGGTCGGCGAGGCGCCGGACGCGGCGGCCACGCTCGGGGTGAGCCCCGCGCAGTACAAGTACGCGGCCGTACTGCTCTCCGGCGTCCTGTGCGGACTGGCCGGGGCCCAACTCGCGCTCGGCAACGTCACGTTGTTCACCGAGAACATGACCGCGGGCCGCGGCTGGATCGCCGTGGTCGCCGTCATGCTCGGCCGCGCCCTGCCTCTCGGCGTCCTGCTCGCGGCGCTGCTCTTCGGCCTCGCCGAGGCGGCCGGCTTCCGCCTCCAGGGCCTCGGTCTGCCCCAACAGGCCACCGACGCCGCGCCGTACGTCGTCACGCTCGGCGCCCTCTTCCTCACCACGGCACGCCGTCGTCGCCGTGTCCGTCCGTCGTCCACCGGAGCCACCTCATGACGCAGGACCTGCTGCCCATCACCCGCATACCCCGCACCGGTCTGCCGGCCCACGCGGTCGTCGTCGGCGACCCGGCGCGCGCCGCGGCCGTCGCCGCACTGCTCGACGGCGCCGAGGAGGTGTCGTACCACCGCGAATACCGTGTGTTCAGCGGTAGTTGGAAGGGCCTGCCGGTCGTCGTCGCCTCGCACGGGGTGGGCGGTCCGGGCGCGATCCTGCTGTTCCAGGAGCTCGCGGACGCGGGCGTGCGGGTGCTGCTGCGGTTCGGTACGGCGGGTGCGATGAAGCCGGGGATCGCCGACGGCGACCTCGTCATCGCCGAGGCGGCCGTCCGCGACGACGGGGTCACCCAGCAGCTGCTGCCGCCGGAGTACCCGGCGGTCTCCTCCCCCGAGGCCGTCTTCGCGCTCCAGCGCGCGGCCCGCGCGGCGGACGCCCCGCACCACCGGGGCGTCGTCTGGACCCGCGCCGCCTTCCAGCCCGGGCTGCTGCCGCTGTTCTCCTACGACGGTGCCGGCCTCGCCGCCATCGAGATGGAGCTCTCCGCGCTGCTGGTCACGGCGTCGCTGCGCGGCCTGGTCGCGGGTGGCGTGCTGGTCGTCGACGGGGCGAACGCGGACGAGCTGGTGGACGACGAGGGCACCAGCGTCTACGACCCGCACCGTGACGTGGTCGCGGCCGGTGTCGAGAAGGGGGCCGTGGTGTCGCTGGAGGCGCTGCGGCTGCTGGCCGAGGAGTACGGGCTGTGAGCATCGATCTGCTGGTGCACGGCGGTGACGTCCTGACCGTCGACGAGGCCGGAACCGTCGTCCGGGACGGGGCGGTCGCCGTCCACGAGGGCGAGATCGTCGCCGTCGGCCCCGCTGAGGAACTGAAAGCGCGATTCACAGCCGCAGAGCGCATTGACGCGGCGGGCTGTCTCGTCCTGCCCGGCCTGGTCAACACGCACACCCACCTCGCGATGACCCTCATACGCGGGCTGGCCGACGACGTCACCCTCCAGGGGTTCCTGGAGCGGGTGCTGCCCGCCGAGGCCCAGCTGCTGGCGCCGAAGAACGTGGCGGCGGCGGTGCGGCTCGCGGTCGCCGAGAGCGTCCGGGCCGGGGTGACCTCCGCGCTGGACATGTACTGGTTCCACGAGGCGGCCGAGCAGGCGGCCCGTGAAGCGGGCTGGCGGCTGCACACCGGGCCCACCTTCATGGACGTACCCGAGCCGCCGGACGGCATCGCGTACGAGGACCGCCTGGAGTGGGCGCGGCGGGACCTCCAGGCGCGTGGCCCGGCCCGCGCGGGGAGCCGGCCCGTGGTGTTCGCGCACTCGACGTACACCCTCTCCCCCGACCAGCTCGTCGAGATCTTCGCCCTGGCGCGGGAGTTCGGGGCGCTGATCCACATCCACGCGGCCGAGAACGCCACCGAGGTCGCCACGGTCGAGGTCAAGTACGGCAAGCGTCCCGTGGAGTTGCTGGACTCGCTCGGGCTGCTCGGCGACGACGTGCTGCTCGCGCACGCCGTGGATCTGACCGGCCCGGAGATCGCGGTGCTGGCCCGCACCGGCACCGCGGTCGCCCACTGTCCCGTCTCCAACCTGAAGTTGGGCTGCGGGATCGCCCCGGTGCCGCGGCTGCTGAGCGCCGGCGTGACCGTCGGGCTCGGCACGGACGGCGCCGTCAGCTCCAACACGCTGGACGTGCTCGGAGCGGTCCGGCAGGCCGCGCTCGTGCACAAGGCGGGCGGCGACCCCACCCTCGTCGGCGCCGAACAGGCCGTACGCATGGCGACGATCGAGGGCGCGCGGGCGCTGGGGCTCGGGGCGCAGTTGGGCTCCCTTGAGGTGGGCAAGCGGGCCGACCTCGTCGTCCTCGACCTGAACGCCCCGCATCTGCGGCCGCTGCACGACCCGTGGTCGACGCTCGCCTACGCCGCGCACTCGGCGGACGTGCGGGACACCGTGGTCGACGGGCGGGTGCTGATGCGGGACCGGGTGCTGACGACGCTGGACGAGCCGGCCGTGATCGCCGATCTTGAAGCACTGGTCTGACCGGGGATTTGTCTCCCGTGGCGCTCATTCCGCCCTCATAATGGCGTGAGACATCGGATGTCTCGACGGACATGCGCGTGAACCACAGGGAGGCCGGCCATGGCAGTGACCGACGAGGCGATCGAGAAGATCAAAGGCATGATCGTCTCCGGTGCCGTGCGCCCCGGCGACCGGCTGCCGAAGGAGTCCGAACTCGCCGCGGAACTCGGGCTGTCCCGCAACTCCCTGCGCGAGGCCGTGCGGGCCCTGTCGCTGATCCGGATCCTGGACGTGCGACAGGGCGACGGCACGTACGTGACCAGCCTCGACCCCCAACTCCTCCTGGAAGCCCTCAGTTTCGTCGTCGACTTCCACCGCGACGACACGGTCCTGGAGTTCCTCGCCGTGCGCCGCATCCTGGAGCCCGCCGCGACCGCGATGGCCGCCTCCCGGATCAGCGAGCAGCAATTGAGCGCCCTCTCGGCCCAGTTGGACATACTCGGCGACACCCCGTCGGTGGAGGAGCTGGTCGCCTCCGATCTGGAGTTCCACCGGGGCATCGTGCAGAGCTCCGGCAACTCCGTGCTCTGCTCCCTCCTCGACGGTCTGTCGGGCCCCACCACCCGGGCCCGGATCTGGCGCGGCCTGACCCAGGAGGACGCGGTCAGCCGCACGCTGCACGAGCACCGCATGATCCTCGCCGCCCTGCGGGACCGGGACGCGGAGGCGGCGCGGTCGTGGGCGACGGTGCACATCGCGAGCGTGGAGCAGTGGCTACGCGCGTCACTGTGAAACGGGTGATTCGACCCGGCGCAGATCATCGGGGGGTGTTCCGGGGTGGCTAATGGGGCAGTGATGCGTTCACTCCCCCGTGCAAGGGGGCTGCGGACGCCCCCGCTGGACGCCGTAAGGTTGGGGCGTACGGGAGGGCACGTCGGAAGGAGGCACTGGGTGATCGAGCTCGAGGGGGTTCCCGAGCTGATCGACCCGGTCATGGTGGCCGCGTTCGAGGGCTGGAACGATGCCGGCGACGCCGCCTCCACCGCGGTCGCGCATCTGGACAGGGAGTGGAAGGGCGAGGTGTTCGCGGCGCTGGACGCCGAGGACTACTACGACTTCCAGGTGAACCGGCCCACGGTGTGGATGGACGCCGGAGTTCGCAAGATCACCTGGCCCACGACACGGCTGTCCGTGGTCCGGGTCGGCGGCGAGAAGCCGCGCGATCTCGTGCTGGTCCGAGGTATCGAACCGTCCATGCGCTGGCGCTCGTTCTGCAACGAGCTGCTGGGCTTCGCCCATGAACTGGGCGTGGAACTGGTCGTGATCCTGGGCGCTCTGCTCGGTGACACCCCGCACACACGTCCGGTCCCGATCAGCGGGACCACGTCCGATGCGGACCTGGCCCAGCGGATGGACCTGGAGGAGACCAAGTACGAGGGGCCCACGGGCATCGTCGGCGTCCTCCAGGAGGCGTGCACGCACGCGGGTGTGCCGGCCGTGTCGCTGTGGGCGGCCGTGCCGCACTACGTGTCGCAGCCGCCGAACCCGAAGGCGACGCTGGCCCTGCTCAACCGGCTCGAGGACCTGATCGACGTGCGCATCCCGCTGGGCGAGCTGCCCGAGGACGCGCGCGCCTGGCAGGTGGGCGTGGACCAGCTGGCCGCCGAGGACACCGAGGTCGCCGAGTACGTGCAGACGCTGGAGGAGGCCCGGGACACCGCCGAGCTGCCGGAGGCGTCGGGCGAGGCGATCGCCCGCGAGTTCGAGCGGTATCTGCGGCGCCGGGACGGCGGCAGCCCGCCGGGCGGGCACGCGACGGAGAGCGGCGACGGTACGTCGTATCTGCGGGACAGCCCCAGCGGCGGTCGTACGCGACCGCCGAAGCCGCCGAAGCCGAGCGCGGACAAGGACCCCGAGCCGGGTGCGGAGACGGGGACCGACGGCGACGATTCCGGGGATTCGTCGGAGGAGTGAGAAGTGGGACGGGGAAGGGCGGTGCGCCTCGCGCGCACCGCCCTTTTTCACGTCCCGGGGGTGGGTGTCACACCTGCGGCACCGCCACCGCGTCGTAGTCGGTGTCGGGTGTCGGCTGCTCCACGTCGAAGCGGGCGTTGGGCAGGTAGAGCCGGTCGCCCCAGGCCGCGACGGTCGTCGGGATGCGGAAGCGCGGGTCGGTGATCCGAGTGATCGCCGTGCCCTTGGTGCCGGCCGCGTTCAGACGGAAGACGTCGATGGCGTTCTGCGCCTGCTGGACGACGTAGAAGGTCCGGCCGAGCAGCAACATGCCGTCCCCGTTGGGGAGTTTGGCGCCGCCGAGGTCGACGGCGGCCGCGACTCCGGTGCGCGGGTCGACCCGCATCAGGGTGCCGCCGCCGGCGAAGCAGTTCACCACGAGCAGGGCGCGGCCGTCGGGAGTGCGCTCGATGCCGTTGGCGGTGAAGTCGTCGCCCTGGACCCAGTCGCCGGACAGGGGCAGCGTCGTCAGGGCCCCGGGCGCGCCGTGCCTGCCGAGGGCCACGCGGTAGAGCTGGGCCTTGAAGGAGTCGGTGAACCAGGCGGCGCCCGGGGTGAGGATCACGTCGTTCACGAAGGTGCCGCCGGTGGCGTACACCTTCTCGATGGCGCCCGAGTGCAGGTCCACCGTGCGGATCTCGCCGCTGGCGCCGCCGGCGAGGAACAGCCGGCCGTGGCCGGTCTTGAGGCCCACGGTGGGGTGTTCGGCGCCGAGGCCCTTGCTGACGACGGAGCCGCGGCCGGTGGCGAGGTTCGCCCGGTAGATGTCCCCGTTGGCCAGGGAGCCGAAGTAGGCGAAGGGTGTGCCGCCGATGGTGATGCCCTCGGGCTGGAAGCCGTCGGGCAGCGGGAACTGGTCGGGCCAGGCGGGTTTCGGTGTACCGGCCGCGTGCGCGGTGCCGCCGAGCAGCGCCGCTCCCGTCAGCGCCGCGGTTCCGGTGAGCAGTCTTCTACGTGCGAAGGAACGTGCTGTGGGTGCCACTGTGCGTCCTTCTGCCAAGGGGCCGGCGATCACCGGCCGAACGGTCAACAGACGCTCTCACCCCATCACATGACCGTCACCTCCGCAGTCTTTGGCCGGATTGCGGCGTGACATCTGTTTCAGGACGGATTGCACGCGTTACCCCGTTCAACTTGTTTTCAAACCGAGTTGGCGAACGCGGGGTGGACGAGGGGCCGTTCCGGTGCTTGGTTGTCCCCCGGAGACGCTTCGAGTCCCCAGCAGGACGCACGACCCGCAACCAGGCACCCGCAAGGACCGAAGGGAGCGGTACCCGATGAGCGACCAGGTACAGCCGGCGCAGGGCCCGGGAACGTCCGGGCCGGGGCCCGACGGAGCGGGATTCACCTATCGAGGGGCCGAGCAGGAACTGATCGTCGTCGCCCGCCCCGAGGCCCGGCTGCGCGCCGGCGCCGAGGGCGTACGGTCGGCGGCCGGCGCCGATGTCTCGGCCCTCAACATGTTCCTCAGCGACGAACAGCTCGCCCTGGAACCCCTGTTCGGCAGTGAGGAGAGGCTCCAGCAGTCGGGCACGGCGACCGCCCGGAACGTGCCCGACCTCGCGTTGTTCTACCGGGTCGGCGGCGACGGCGGCCGCGCCGAGGAACTGCGCTCGCGGATCGCCGCGCTGCCGGGCATCGACACCGCGTACGTGAAGCCGGGCGCCGTCCCCGCCTCCCTGGGGCAGGTCGGCGAGGAGAGCGGTCGGCTGAAGGAAGGCACCCCGGTCACCCCGGACTTCAGCAGCCGGCAGGGCTATCTGGGCCCCGCCCCCGAGGGGATCGACGCCCACTGGGCGTGGCAGCGGCCCGGCGGCACCGGCCAGGGCGTGACCGTGATCGACGTCGAGGGCTCCTGGCAGCTCGGTCACGAGGACCTGGCCGCCAAGCTGGCCGGCGTCGTGGTCGGCACCCCGCTGACCGACCTGGCCTGGCGCAACCACGGCACCGCGGTGATCGGCGTGATCGGCGGCGACCGCAACGAGCACGGGGTCACGGGGATCGCGCCGGACGCGGTGACGGCCGCCGCGTCCTTCCAGGGCATCGGCACCGCGGCCGCCATCCACGCGGCGGCGGACCGGCTCGGTCCCGGCGACATCGTGCTGGTCGAGCTGCACCGCCCGGGCCCGCGGCTGGACTTCGCCGACCGCGACGACCAGAAGGGCTACGTCGCCCTCGAATGGTGGCCGGACGACTTCGCGGCCGTACGGTACGCCACCGCCAAGGGCGTGCTCGTCGTGGCGGCCGCGGGCAACGGGGCCGAGTCCCTCGACGACGCCGTCTACGAGCGCCGCCCGGACGCGTTCCCGGAGTGGTGGCGCAACCCCTTCAACCCGTCCAACCAGTCCTCCGGCGCGGTCCTGGTCGGCGCCGGCGCCCCGCCGCCCGGCACACACGGCCGCGACCACGGCCCGGACCGCTCCAGGCTCGCGTTCTCCAACTACGGTGCCCGCGTGGACGCCCAGGGCTGGGGCCGCGAGGTCACCACCACCGGTGGCTTCTGGGACCGGCCCGGCGACCTTCAGGGCGGGCCCGAGGAGATCGCCTGGTACACGGACACGTTCTCCGGGACGTCCTCGGCCTCGCCGATGGTGGTCGGCGCCCTGGCCGTGCTCCAGGGCATGCTGAAGACGGCCGGCCAGGCGCCGATGTCCCCGGAGCGTGCGCGCGCGATGCTGCGGGCGACCGGATCACCGCAGCAGGACGCGCCGGGCCGGCCCGCGTCCCAGCGGATCGGCAACCGGCCCGACATCAAGGCGGCGGTCACCCATCTGCTGCCGCACGCGGTCGGCTCGGGCCACGCCGAACGGTACTGGGACGAGCTGCTGCCGTATCCGCGCGAACTCCCGCCGAGGCTCCGGCTGTTCGTGGCCGGCGGCTGGCGGAATCTCAACCATCCGTCCCCGGAGATCCGCCAGGCGGTGCACTCCGCCTTCGCGGGGGGACGGCCCGACGTCCGCGTGTGGTTCGCGGACGACGAGATCGTCGGCCTGGTCGTGACGGGCTGACGTCGGCACATCCCAACCATCAAGGGAAGGTGACACCCGCATGAGCACCACCCCGCAGATGAGCCAACTGGGACAACAGCAGGGACAGCAAGGGCAGGGGGGACAGCAGTTCCCGAGCACCTCTCCGTATCAGCAGCAACAGCAGCAGCCGTTCGGGCAGCAGGGCTTCGGCCAGCAGCAGCCGTACGGCACGGGCGGCTTCGGCGGCTCGCTGGAGCAGCTCCAGCAGCTCGGCCAGCAGCAGCCCTACCAGCAGCTGCTCCAGCAGCTCGGCCAGCAGCCCTTCGCCCAGCAGCAGGGCTTCGGCCAGCAGCAGCAACAACAGCAGGTCGAGCAGCAGGTGCAGCAGCACATCCACCAGATCGCCCAGGCCGCCGTGCAGTACCTGCAGCAGCAGGTGCAGACGCAGGCGTTCCAGGCCGGCATCGCGAACGGCTACATCGATGTCGTCCAGCCGCTGCCGGGGCAGCCGAGTGTGATCGGGCTGCTGATCGGCGGTCAGCTGCGGGTCCTGTTCAACCCCAACCCGCAGACCCACGACCAGGTCCAGCAGGCGTTCGCGTTCGGTCACCAGGTGATCGGCGTCTGGGACTCCCAGACCCCGCAGATCCTGCGCAGCATCCAGGTCCGCAGGATCTGACCGGCACCAGGTGACACGAAGGGCGCTTCCCCCGGCGGGGAAGCGCCCTTCTCGGTACTACGGCACTACAGCGCGACGCCGAGCAGCGCGTCCACCGCGCGCGAGACGACGCCGGGGGCGCTCTCGTCCGTGCCGCCCGTCTCCTCCTGGCGGGCCGCCCAGCGGTCGACCGCGGCGAGCGCGGCCGGGGCGTCGAGGTCGTTGGCGAGGGCCTCGCGGATCTCCTCGACGAGCTCCTCGGCGGCCGGGCCGTCGGGCCGGGAGACGGCGGCACGCCACCGTCCGAGCCGCGCGACCGCGTCCTGAAGCACCTGGTCGGTCCACTCCCAGTCGGCCCGGTAGTGGTGGGCGAGCAGGGCCAGCCGGATGGCAGCCGGGTCGACGCCCTCGCGGCGCAGCGCCGAGACGAAGACGAGATTGCCCTTGGACTTGGACATCTTCTCGCCGTGCAGGGCGACCATGCCGGCGTGGACGTACGCCTTGGCCATGGGGAACTCGCCGGTGAGCACCTGGGCGTGGGAGGCGCCCATCTCGTGGTGCGGGAAGGCGAGGTCGGAGCCGCCGCCCTGGACGTCGAAGGTCATGCCGAGGTGGTCGAGGGCGATGGCGACGCACTCGATGTGCCAGCCGGGGCGCCCGCGGCCGAGCGAGCCGCCGTCCCAGCTCGGCTCGCCCGGGCGGGCGGCCATCCACAGCATCGGGTCGAGCGGGTTCTTCTTGCCCGCCCGGTCGGGGTCGCCGCCGCGCTCGGCGGACAGCAGCCGCATGGCGGCGGCGTCGAGGTTCGAGACCTTGCCGAAGTTCGGGTCGGACTCGACGGAGAAGTAGATGTCGCCTTCGAGCTCGTAGGCGGCGCCCGCGTCCCGGAGCCGCTCGACGAGCGGAACGATTCCGGGTATGGCCTCGACGGCCCCGATGTAGTGCTGCGGCGGGAGCATCCGCAGGGCGGTCATGTCCTCGCGGAAGAGGGCCGTCTCCTTCTCGGCGAGGGCGACCCAGTCGATGTTGTCCCGCTCGGCGCGCTCCAGGAGCGGGTCGTCGACGTCGGTGACGTTCTGGACGTAGTGAACCTGCCGCTTGGTGTCGAGCCACACGCGCTGCACGAGGTCGAACGCGTTGTAAGTCGCCGCGTGCCCCATGTGGGTGGCGTCGTACGGCGTGATACCGCAGACGTAGATACGGGCGACGGGACCGGGGTCGAGGGAGACCAGACCGCCGGTCGCGGTGTCGTGGATCCTCAGGTCGCGGCCCTGACCAGGCAGGGCGGGGACCTCGGAAGCGGGCCAGGCATGCATGTCATGAGCCTAACCGGACGGATGTTCCGTATACGAACCGGACCGGGCCGGATGGCCGGTAAGGCATTCTTGCGCGCTGTCGTCCGGTGTGCTGTCGCACCGGCGGTGTGCTGCTAGACCGGCGGCCAGGGAATGGCCGGCCACTCACCGCTCGGCTCCGGGTGCTTGCCGGTGGCGAGCAGTTCGTCGACCCGCGCGCGCGTGGCGTCGAGTTCGGCAGGGGTGATGAGTACGGCCAGACGGGCGGCCAGGGCTCCTCCGGCGCCGAGCGCCTCCTTGAGGCCCTTGAGGACGTCGACCGCCTCCCCCGTCAGGGGCTCGCCCGCCCAGCCCCACAGCAGGGTGCGGAGCTTGTTGTCGACGTTGAAGGTGACGCCGTGGTCGATGCCGTACAGGCGGTCGCCGGCGGGCAGCAGATGGCCGCCCTTGCGGTCCGCGTTGTTGATCACGGCGTCGAGGACGGCGAGCCGGCGCAGCCGTTCGTCGTCGGCGTGCACCAGCAGCGCGGTCTTGCCCTCGCCGACCTCGGCCAGGCCGATGGCCTTCCAGCCGGGCTCGGGTTCCTCGGCGTCGACCAGGGCGAGCAACTCGGCGCCGGGCAGGCCCTCGATCCAGAGCTGGACCATGCCCTCGCCGTAGGGGCCGTCGCGCAGCACGGTGGGCGGGACCAGGCCCCAGCCGGTCGCCTCGGACACCTCGTAGGCGGCGACCTCGCGCTGGGCGAGGGTGCCGTCCGGGAAGTCCCACAGGGGGCGCTCGCCGCGGACGGGCTTGTAGACGCAGAAGGCCTCCTGGCCGTCGTGCTCCACGGAACAGTGCAGCACCGCGTTGGAGGCGTCCCGGATCTGTCCGCGCACCGTCAGCTCACCGCGGGTGAGCAGCTCGGCCGTGGTCACGCCCCGCGGCGGTATCCGTTCTGGCGCGGACATACGTGTCCTTCCGGGTCGAGCGGGAGGCTGCACAGCGGGCACGGCGGCCGCCCGGCGTTGACGACGTCCAGGGCCCGCTTGGCGAAGGCTCTCGCCTGCGCGCCGGTGAGCCGGACCCGCAGCATCGGGGGGCCGTTCTCCTCGTCCTGGAGGAGCCTTTCCTCGGCCTCGGCGAGGTCCTCCTCGGACTCCGCGTCGAGCTCCACGAGGGCCTGCGCCTCGACGATCATGCGCTGTTCCTCACCGTCCCAGGCCAGCGCCATGGTGCCGACGCGGAACTCCTCCTCGACGGGGGTGTCCAGCGGGGCGGTGTCGGAGACCTCGGTGGGTGCCATGGCCGGGACGGAGGCGTTGCCGCCGCTGCGCCGGACCACTTCGTCCAGCAGTTCGTCCATGCGCTCGGCGAGGGCGGCGACCTGGGTCTTCTCCAGGGCCACGCTGGTCACCCGGGAGCCTGCGATGGCCTGGAGGAAGAACGTACGGCGTCCGGGCAGTCCGACCGTGCCGGCCACGAAGCGGTCCGGAGGGTCGTAGAGGAACACCTGACGGGACACGTCCTGTCTCCTGGAGTCGTGATGGGTACGGCGCTACTGCGACCGCTTCACCCTACTGCGCCCGACGATCACGGTGCGCCCGCACCGCCCCCGACCGGGGCGTCGTCCGCGGGCGGTGTCTCGCGCGGGGCCAGCGAGGCGAAGTCACCGGTGTCGCCGAGGCGTACGAGGAACGGGCGCAGACGGGTGTAACGGATCGCGGTGATGGAACACGGGTCTACAGAGATTCGCTGGAAGAGGTCGAGATGAAGTCCGAGCGCGTCCGCGACGAGCGACTTGATGATGTCGCCGTGCGAGCACATGAGGTAGACGGCGTCGGCGCCGTGGTCGCGCTCCACGCGCGCGTTCCACTCCCGTACGGCCTCGGCGGCGCGGGTCTGCATGGCCCGCATCGACTCGCCGCCGGGGAACGCGGCCGCCGACGGATGGGCCTGCACGACCTCCATCAGGGGCTCGTCCATGAGCTCGGCGAGCTTGCGGCCGGACCAGTCGCCGTAGTGGCACTCGCCGATCCGCTCGTCGGTGTGGACGCTCAGCCCGGGCCGGGCGTCCAGGAGGGGTTGGAGCGTCTCCTGGCAGCGCTGGAGCGGGCTGCTGACGATCTCGGCGAGGGGCAGCTCGGCGAGCCGCTGGGGCAGCGCGGCGGCCTGGCTCCGGCCGCGCTCGTCCAGGGCGACACCGGGGGTCCACCCGGCGAGCAGTCCCTCGGTGTTGGCGGTGGATCGTCCGTGCCGGACGAGGATCAGCGTGGGCATGCGGCCCAGGGTAGGCGCACACGCGCGTGCACCGGCCGGCGAGTGACGGGAGAATACGCACCGTGATCGTGGACTGTGCCGTCTACCGCGACGGACACCGCACCGAGGGCCCCGACGACCTCTCCGACGCCCTGGCGGAGGCACGGGCCGCGGGCGGGTTCGTCTGGATCGGGCTGCACGAGCCGTCGGAGCGCGAGTTCGACCTCGTCACCCAGGAGTTCGGGCTGCACCCGCTGGCGGTCGAGGACGCCCTGAAGGCCCATCAGCGGCCCAAGCTGGAGGTCTACGACGACTCGCTGTTCCTCGTCCTCAAACCGGTCGTGTACGAGCCCGACAGCGACCAGGTCTCCACCGGCGAGGTCATGCTGTTCCTCGGCGACTCCTTCGTGGTGACCGTCCGGCACGGCGAGGGCGCCCCGCTGAAGGCCGTACGACGGCGTCTGGAGCAGGAGCCGGACATGCTCCACAAGGGGCCCACGGCGGTGCTGTACGCCATCTCGGACGCCGTCGTCGACCACTACCTGGAGGTGGCAACCGAGCTCCAGACGGACCTGGAGGAGCTGGAGGCGGAGGTGTTCTCGCCGGACGGGGGCGGCGGCTCGCGCACCACGGCGTCGCGGATCTACACCTTCAAGCGGCAGATCCTGGAGTTCCGACGGGCCACCGGTCCGCTGGCCCTGCCGCTGAACCGGCTGGCGGGCATCGGCCAGTCCGGCGGCTCGGTGCCGTTCGTCAGCGAGAAGGCGCGGCCCTTCTTCCGGGACGTCAACGACCACCTCATGCGGGTGAACGAGTCCGTGGAGGGCCTGGACCGGCTGGTGTCGGACATCCTGTCGGCGCATCTGGCGCAGATGAGCGTCCGGCAGAACGACGACATGCGGAAGATCTCCGCGTGGGCGGCCATGGCCGCGATCCCCACGATGATCGCGGGGATCTACGGCATGAACTTCGACCACATGCCGGAGCTGCACTGGGTGTGGGCGTATCCGGCGGTGATCGCGCTGATGGCCCTCCTGGAGGTCCTGCTGTACCGGACGTTCAAGCGCCGGGGCTGGCTCTGAGCCCTTACGCGAACTCGGGGGCGGCGGTGGCCGGGCCGCCGAGCGCGTCGCGCCGTTCGGGCATCTTCAGGGAGACCATGCGGCGCCAGCCCGCGGCTCGTTCGTAGGCGTACACGGCGTGGATGCCCGCCGCGAGGACCGCCGACTTGGCCTTGGGCCAGCCCAGGATGCGGCCCATGTGGGCCATGACGGCGAGGCTGACGTCGCGGTAGACGCGGATCTCGGCGTGCGCGCACTCCCGGAGGATGCGCTGGATGTCCCGGCCGTGGCCCGCGTGCGCGAAGCGCAGCAACTCCTCGTGGCAGTAGGCGAGGTGGTTGTCCTCGTCGTTGGAGATCATCTTCACCGCGCGCCCGAGGTCGGGGTGGTCGGCGAAGTGCTTGCGCAGCAGCTCCATCTGCTCGGAGGCGCGCTGCTCGGTGACCCTGCTGTGCGCGAGGTAGGTCACGATGTCCTGCACGGTGAGCGGCTGGTCGGCCTTGAGCTTGTCGTGGGCCAGACCGATGCCGTTCTGCTCCAGGAGCATCGTGTAGTCGGTCTCGGGGGGTACGGGTACGGGGTCGAGGCCGCGCTTCTTCATCAGGGCGTTGAAGATCCGGCCGTGTTTGTCCTCGTCGGCGCCGTGCCGGGTGATCTTGGGGGCGAGTTCGCGCTCGCTCTCCGGGACCAGGGCGGCGATGCGGGCGTTCTCCCAGCCTCCCTGCGACTCGCCGCTGGCGGCGATGGAACAGAACAGGCGGAAGGAATCGTCGTTGTCGAGGATCTCGGTGAACAGACTCTTGGCCGAAAGCATCGTGGGCACCTCTCTGCGGGGCTCCGCGGCACTCCGCAAATAACGAGTCAAATGCGGTGAGAGAGGTGCTGCAACAGCTGTGTCGGACAACTCCGCCAAAAGGAGGACCCACGGGGTCACGTCCGGGGCGTAACCCGGCGGGCACGCGCGCGTTGTTCTGCGTGACGGCCGTGGCGGGGAAGACCCCCGAGCCCCCACCACGGCCGCAGAAACCTCCGGCGGTCCTGAAGCGCGTGTTACGGCGTCCGCCGTTACGTCGCTCGCCCCGCCGTTACGCCGCCCGGCCCGCTGTTACGCCAGTCCGGACAGCTCCAGCGCCTCGGCCCCGGCGCGGAGCGCGGCGATCCGCTCGTCGAGCGTGAAGCCCGCGGGTGCGAGGCTCAGCGAGGTGACACCGGCCGCCGCGTACTCCTTCATCCGGTCCGCGATGCGGTCCACGGAGCCCAGCAGCGTGGTCTGGTCGATCAGGTCGTGCGGAATCGCCGCCGCGGCGCCCTGCTTGTCGCCCGCGAGGTACTTCTCCTGGACCTCGGCGGCGGCCGCCTCGAAGCCCATGCGCTGGGCGAGCTGGTTGTAGAAGTTCTGCTTGGCGCTGCCCATGCCGCCGACGTACAGGGCGGTGTAGGGGCGGAAGGTGTCGGCGAGTGTGGCCACGTCCTTGTCCTCGCCGAGGGCGAGCGGCAGCGTCGGGTGGACGTCGAAGCCGTCGAGGGTCTTGCCGGCCTTCTCCCGTCCGGCTCGCAGGTACTTGATCGTGGTCTCCTCCAGATGCGCCGCGGAGGGGAAGATCAGCAGCGCGCCGTCGGCGATCTCACCGGTCTGCTCCAGGTTCTTGGGGCCGATCGCGGCGATGTAGAGCGGGATGTGCTCGCGCTCCGGGTGCACGGTCAGCTTCAGGGGCTTGCCGGGGCCGCCGGGCAGCGGCAGCGTCCAGTGCGCGCCGTCGTAGGACAGCCGCTCGCGCGTCATGGCCTTGCGCACGATCTCGACGTACTCGCGCGTGCGGGCCAGCGGCTTGTCGAACTTGACGCCGTACCAGCCCTCGGAGACCTGCGGCCCGGAGACGCCGAGGCCGAGGCGGAAGCGGCCGTGCGAGAGCGAGTCCAGGGTGGCGGCGGTCATCGCCGTCATCGCGGGCTGGCGGGCCGGGATCTGGAAGATGGCCGAGCCGACGTCGATGCGCTCGGTCTGCGCCGCGACCCAGCTGAGCACGGTGGCCGCGTCGGAGCCGTAGGCCTCGGCGGCCCAGCACACGGCGTACCCGAGGCGGTCGGCCTCCTGGGCGACGGCGAGATTGTCCGCGTCCATTCCGGCGCCCCAGTAACCGAGGTTGATGCCGAGCTGCATGGCCGATTCCCCTTACCGATCAGTAACGTCCCTTGTGGGGTGACCATAGCGCGGGGGCGTGGACGGGGGCAGTTCACGGTCGTGTTCTTCCGCCCACAGCAGTGCCGTGACGATCAGCGGAAACTGGTTGTCCACAGGCCCCCACACCACTGGTTCAGGCCAGTAATGTCGGCGCTCATGGAGCAGAGGCATCTCGGCCGCACCGGCCTGCGTGTGTCCCGTATCGGACTCGGCACCCTCACGTGGGGCAGGGACACCGACGAGCACGACGCCGCGGACCTCTTGAAGACGTTCTGGGAAGCGGGCGGCAGCCTCGTCGACACGGCCGACGTGTACGGCGACGGGGAGGCCGAGTATCTGCTCGGACGCCTCATAGAAGGCCTGGTCCCGCGCCGGGACCTGGTCATCTCCACCAAGGCGGGCAGCGTGCCGGACCCGGACCGCCGCTTCGACGGCTCGCGCGGCCATCTGCTCTCCGCGCTGGACGCCTCCCTCGCCCGCCTCGGCACGGACTACGTCGACGTGTGGCACGTCCACGCCTACGACCCCGAAACCCCCCTGGAGGAGACCCTCCAGGCGCTCGACCTGGCGGTCGGCAGCGGCCGCGCGCGCTATGCCGCCGTCTCCAACTTCTGCGGCTGGCAGCTCGCCAAGGCCGCGACCTGGCAGCTGGCGGCACCGGGCACCCGGACCCGGCTGGCGGCCACGCAGCTGGAGTACTCCCTGCTCCAGCGGGGCGTCGAGCGCGAGGTGCTGCCGGCCGCGCTGGACCTGGGCATCGGGCTGCTGCCCTCCTCCCCGCTGGGCCGGGGAGTACTGACGGGCAAGTACCGGGGGGACGTCACACCCGCCGACTCGCGGGGCGCCTCCGAGCATCTGGCGCCGTTCGTCGAGCCGTACCTCGACGACACGGCGAGCCGCATCGTGGACGCCGTGCAGACCGCGGCCGACGGGCTCGCGGTGACCCCGCTCCAGGTGGCCCTCGCCTGGGTCCGCGACCGGCCCGGGGTGACCGCCCCGATCGTCGGCGCGCGCAACGCGCAGCAGCTCACGGCGGCATTGTCAGTGGAGGCCCTTAGTCTTCCTGACGAGATCTGCCGGGCGCTCGACGACGTGTCGGCGCCCGTGCACCGCTATCCCGATCACGACTGGAGCACGCTGTGAGCACGGAGCCGGGGCCCACGGAGGAGACCGAGCCGGAGGAGGCGCCGACCGGGGAGGACACCCCGACGGCGCCCGAAGAGGCCGACGCCGCCGAGAGCGACGCCGAGGAGGCGACACCCGAGGCCTCCGGCGAGCAGGGCGAGGCCGCTCCGCAGTTGTCCGAGGCCGAGGCGGAGCTCGCGGCGCAGAAGGTCGAGCGGGAGCGGATCGCGCGGCGGAAGGCCGAGAAGCAGGGGCCCGTCGAGAGCGGGGCGAAGCTCAGCGGCAAGGCCGCCGATCTGCTCGCGGCCGTGCGGGCGGTGGAGAGCGGGGCCAAGCCGGTGGCCGCGGTCTTCAGCGAGCCCCCGGCCCCGCGCCGGCCCGCGCCGGAACCGGTGCAGCGCCCCCAGCCCGCCGCCGCCGACGTGCCCGCGGCACCCGCCGCCGAGACCGTCGAGTCCGTGCGCGGCGTCCTCACCGAGGGCGGCGCCCCCGAAGCGCTGGTCCCGCAGGTCGCCGCCGCGCTCGGGGAGGGCGCGGCGGAGCAGCTGCGCGCCGATCCCTGGCAGTTGCTGCGCGTCAGCGGTGTACGGCCGGAGCAGGCCGACGGGTTCGCGCGGGCGCTGCTGGGCGCGGAGTGCGGCCCGGACGACGAGCGCCGGGGCCGTGCCGTGACCGTCTGGCTGCTGGAGCAGGCGGCGCTGGCCGGGCACACCGCCCTCGAACTGCCCACGCTCGTCGCCGCGCTGGGCAAGCAGGGTGTGCCGGACGCCGACGCGGCCGTGCAGAACACCCTCGCGGAGGCCGAGGCCCTGGTCTTCCAGGACGCCCTCGATCCGCGGGCCCCGGAGCCCGAGGACGAGGACGCGGAGCGCCCGGTCCGCGTCCTGGTCGGTCTGGAGCGGTACGCGCTGGCCGAGGAGAGCCTCGCCGACGGACTGTCCCGGCTGATCAACTCGGCGCCCAAGCAGGACGGCTCGGCCGAGGACTGGGAGCGCGCCGCGGGCTCCGCGCAGGCGTCGGCCGGCGAGCTGATCCGCGCGGTCGCGGGCCACGGCCTGGTCCTGCACACCGGCGGGGAGGCGTCCCTGGCCGAACCGGCGGCGCTGCTCCAGGCGGCCCGGGAACTCGGCCTGCGTGCCTGGGCGGCGGCTCACGGCCCCCTCGGGCGCGACCGTTTCGCGGCCCTGATCCCCGGGGCGACCACCGTGACGACGGTCGGCGGTCTCCTGTCCGGCACCGAGGGCCCTGGCCGGGACGCCGACGGCGCCCTCGACCTGGACCTCCTCGTCGTGCTCGACGCCCCCCAGTTGGACGTGGAGACGGCGGCGCTGCTCACGGAGTCGCTGCCGGACGGGGCCCGGCTGCTGCTGGCCGGCGACCCGGCGGTGCTGTGGTCGGCGGGCCCGGGGCGGGTGTTCGCCGATCTGCTGGCCGCGCGGGTCTGCCCCCAGGTCGCCTCCCGGCGCCCCGACCCCGGCCCGCTCGGCGAGCTGGTCTCCGGTATCGGCATCGGCGAGCTGAACCAGGTCGAGGCCCCCGGCAAGGAGGTCGTGATCGTGCCGGTGCGGGACGCGGGCGAGGCCGTGCACCGGACCGTGCAGCTCGTCGCCGACTCGGTGCCGCGGGCGATCGGCGTCCCGCCCGAGGACACCCAGGTCATCACCCCGGGCCACGGCGGAGCGGCGGGCACCCGCGCCCTCAACGCCGCCCTCAAGGAGCGCCTCAACCCGGGCCCGGGCCGCTTCGGCGGCTTCGACCCCGGCGATCGTGTCGCCTACTCCCCCACCCCGGGCCGCACCCTGCCGGGCCAGGTGGTGAAGGCCGACGCGGAGGGCCTGCACCTGACCTGCTCGGGCGAGGCGGTCGTCGTCCCGAAGGACCGCGTGGACCAGTCCGTCCGCCACGGCTGGGCCCTGACCGCCCACCAGGCGGTCGGCGGCCGCTGGCCGGCGGTCGTGGTGGTCCTCCCGGGCGACGCCACCCAGTCCCTGACCCGCCCCTGGGTCTACACAGCCTTCGGCCGGGCGTCCCGCCACCTGTCGGTGGTCCACGGCGCGGAACAGGCCCTGCCAAGGGCGGTGACAGAGCTCGGCCCGAAGCCCCGCACAACCCGTCTCCCGGTACTTCTGAGCCCACAGCTGGGTCAACCCACCTAGGGGCGCGGGGAACTGCGCGACCAGCCACAACGCAGCCGCAGTCGCGTACGACACAACGGCCCCCCACGGCGAATGGGCGCAAAACCCGGCGGCGGCCACGGAAAGAACCTCCGTGACCGCCGCCGCCCAGGCCCAGCGCTAGCGGTGGGGCTCCAGATCCTCGTCCTCGTCCAGATCCGCATCGAGCTCATCGAGCTCGTCGTCCTCCGCACCGTCGTCGACGTCGTCGTCGAAGACCGCGCTCACATCGAACCGGCACACCACCTGCTGCGGATCGACCCCGTCGAACGGCGCCTCCAGCCACTCCCCGGGCTCGGCCGGCTCCTCCGCCGCGGTCACCCACAGCGTGGAGTCGCCCTCCTCCAGGCCGAACTCCTTGTGCCGCGAGGCGATCTCGTCCGGTTCGTACTCGCCGAACAGCAACCCCAGCGCCCCGTGCACCGTGCCGGAGCCCGCCGCGCGGGAGGTCTCCCCGTCGGGGTCGGCCGACTCGATCCGCTGGGCCTGGGCCAGCAGCCGCTGCGGTTCCGCGACCGCGTAGTCGCGGCGGATCAGGACGCTCAGGGCGTTCGGTTCCTCGGGACCGGCGTACGGCGGAAGTTCCTCCGCGCCGGGGATCTCGAAGGGCGTGACCTCGTCGTAACGGTCGTAGAGCAGCTCGTCGTACGTCTCGGCGGCCGCGGCGAGTTCGTTGAACGCCTCGTAGACGGCCTCGTCGTCCTCCCCCGACCGGCGTTCGACCGCGGCCAGGTGGCGGTCGAGCGCGGTCTTGACTGCCTCGGCGGCGGCACGTACCTCGGCAGCGGTGGGCTGCACAGCATCAGACATAGTGCAGACGCTATCCGTACCGGGCCCCAGCCCGCACAATAGATGCGATGCCGGAATACGAATTTGTCGACGTGTACGTACCGCGCGGGGTCTCCCGCAAGGACGCCACACGTCTGCTGACGGACCATGCCGAGTACGGACACTGGGAGTTGGACCGCCTGAGCCTGCTGCGTGACGGAAGCCGCAGGGTGCGGCTGCGCCGCAGGATCATCCGCCAGGTGCGGGCCACTTGGTGAGGTGAGGCCGGGAGAACGGAGCGGGCCCCGCAGCTGCGGGGCCCGCTCCGTTTCGTGCCTGCTCCGCTACGCCGCGGCACGGGCCTTGCGGTAGAGCACCGCGCCCGCCAGCAGCGCGCCCGCCCCGACCGGGAGGGTCAGGCCCAGCGGCAGGTCGCTGCCCGTGTGGGCGAGCTGGGCGTCACCGTGGGGCTGGGTGACCGTCTGGGACCCCGGGTGGTTGCCGCCGCCCGGCGTCTGGCCGCCCGAGGAGGGCGGAGTGCCCGGGGTGCCGGGCTGACCCGGCTCGACCGGGCTTCCGGGGTTGCCCGGAGTACCGGGATTGCCCGGCGTGCCCGGGTTGCCAGGGGTGCCGGGGTTGCCCGGAGTACCGGGGTTGCCAGGCGTACCGGGGTTCCCGGGCGTATCCGGGTTCCCGGGGTTGCCCGGCTGGCCCGGGCCGCCCGGAGGCGTGCCCGGGTGGCCGCCGCCCGAGCCGGTACCGCCGTTGCCGCAGTCGTTGCCCGTCGTGGAGTTGCCGACGCCGATGACGTCGACGCTGTTGCCGCAGACGTTGACCGGGACGTCGACCGGCGCCTGGACATGGTTGCCCGAGCCGACACCCGGGGAGTCCGAGGCGTGTCCACCGGAGGACGAACCGCCCCCGGAACCCCCGTGTCCGCCGTACCCCCCGGAGTCGCCGTACCCGCCGGAGCCGGACGATCCGCCCTGGTTGGCGCACTTGTTGCCGGCCGCCGGGTTGAGCACCCCGACGACATTGACCGTGTTGCCGCAGACGTTCACCGGCGCGTGCACCGGCGCCTGCACCGTGTTGCCCGACAGCACGCCGGGTGAGTTCGACGCGGAACCGGCCGCCCCCGAGTCGGCGTGCGCGGCGCCGCCCGCCGCGGCGATCACGCCGGTCGCGGCCGCCACCGTCATCAGGCCTTTGCGGGTTACCTGTCGCATTCCTGAATTCCCCCTGCCTTGTCGATTCCGTCCTGCGATCCTCGTGAAAAGACCGGTCGGCCCCGGAGCGCATGGCGCGCGCTCCGAGGCCGACGGGCTCAGCCCCTCAGGGGCGAGGCAACGTCACTTGTTGATGCAGGTGTTGCCGAAGGCGGGGTTCAGCACGCCGATCACGGAGACCGTGTTGCCGCAGACGTTCACGGGGATGTGAACCGGCACCTGGACGACGTTGCCGGACAGGACGCCCGGGGAGTGCACCGCGGCACCCTGAGCACCCGCGTCGGCAACAGCGAGGCCCGCGCCCGCGAGAACCAGGCCACCCGTGGCAGCCGCGGCGGCGACGACCTTCTTGATCATTATTCCTCCTTGTTGGCAATGCGATCCCAAGTAGCGGATCGCATCACCTGTAACGAGGAGGGAGTAATGGAGCTACGAGCTTATGAGCGCATTCACCCTTCTCAGGCGTGGTCGTACGTGCGCCCGATAAGCAACGTCAACTTCAGGAGGCGTCGATGAAACGGTCCAGCACGCGCACCCCGAACTTCAGCCCCTCCACGGGCACCCGCTCGTCGATGCCGTGGAACATGCCCGCGAAGTCGAGCTCCGGCGGCAGCTGAAGCGGGGCGAAGCCGAAGCAGCGGATGCCGAGGTCGTCGAAGGACTTGGCGTCGGTGCCGCCCGAGAGCATGTAGGGCACGGCCTTCGCGATCGGGTCCTCGGCGCTCAGCGCGGTCTGCATGGCGTCGACGAGGCGGCCGTCGAAGTCGGTCTCCAGTGCCTTGTCGCCGTGCACGTCCTCGCGGCGCACACGCGGGCCGAGGATGCGGTCGAGGTCGGCGAGGAACTCCTCCTCGTATCCGGGCAGGAAGCGGCCGTCGACGTGGGCGGTGGCCTGGCCGGGGATGACGTTGACCTTGTAGCCGGCGCCGAGCATGGTCGGCGCCGCCGAGTTCTGGAGCGTCGCGCCGACCATCTTGGCGATGCCGCCGAGCTTGGCGAGGGTCTCGTCCATGTTCTCGGGGTCGAGCTCGGTGCCGAGGGCGTCGGAGAGCTCGTCGAGGAAGGACCGCACGGTCTTGGTGACCCGCACCGGCCACTTGTGCCGGCCGAGCCGGCCGACGGCCTCGCACAGCTCGGTGATGGCGTTGTCGGTGTTGGTCATCGAGCCGTGGCCGGCGGTGCCGTCCACGGTGAGCCGCATCCAGTGCATGCCCTTCTGGGCGGTCTCGACCAGGTAGAGCCGCAGGTTCTCGTTGACGGTGAAGGAGAACCCGCCGACCTCGCCGATCGCCTCGGTGACGCCCTCGAAGAGGTCGGGGTGCTTGTCGACCAGGTACCGGGCGCCGTACGTGCCGCCGGCCTCCTCGTCGGCGAGGAAGGCGAGGACGATGTCGCGCGGGGGCTTGCGGCCGCTGCGCAGCCGGTCGCGGACGACCGCGAGGGTCATCGCGTCCATGTCCTTCATGTCGACGGCCCCCCGGCCCCACACGCACCCGTCGGCGACCTCGCCGGAGAAGGGGTGGTGGGTCCAGTCCGCCGCGTTGGCCGGTACGACGTCGGTGTGGCCGTGGATGAGGAGGGCCGGCTTGGAGGGGTCCTCGCCCTCGATGCGGGCGACCGTGGAGGCGCGCCCCTGGTGGGATTCGAAGATCTGCGGGTCGAGCCCCACCTCGGCGAGCTTCTCGGCGACGTACTCGGCCGCCTTGCGCTCGCCCGGGCCCGAGTGGTCGCCGTAGTTGCTGGTGTCGATCTGGATCAGCTCGCGGCAGAGGTCCACGACCTCGTCCTCGCCGGTGACGTGCCTGGTCGTGTCCGTCCCGCTCACGCTGGTTCCTCCCGCTGTACCTGCTGGTGGTTCCCCTCATCCTCTCTCTCCGGGAGGCTGCGCCCAAGACCGGACCCGGTCCGTCACACGCCGTTCACGCGGGAGCGAGGGGGTGATCGGGGCACCTCGAAAGCCTGGTAATGTTTCCTCTGTCGCCGCGAGGGAAACCCCGCACGACAGACACCTTGTCCGGGTGGCGGAATGGCAGACGCGCTAGCTTGAGGTGCTAGTGCCCTTTATCGGGCGTGGGGGTTCAAGTCCCCCCTCGGACACCAGCTGAAACCCCTGTTGATCAGGGGTTTTTTGCTTTTCCCTCGCCTTTCGCGACCTCTCCGTATACCGGGCAGAACGCAATGTGGGGCATGTCTCGCCCTGCGTATCGAACCGCAGGTCAGACGGGGTACGCCCGGTCCGGGCAGTCACCCGTACGGGCCTCCCCGGTGGCCGCTCAGAGGGCCCGTATCTAGCGTCGTACTAAAATTTCCGGCTTGTTACGGAGCTGGACCCGGACAACCCCAGGCAGACCTGCGGGCCCGCCAGCGCCCCGGAGGCTTCCGGGATCGAGACGCGAGGACCGATGGCAGCCATACAGGAGAGCAGCGCTCTCGGCCTGCTCGAGGACGAGATCCGCGAGCGGTTCGGCGATACGGCACGATTCTCCGGAGGCCAGGCGGCCTCTCCGCGCACGCTCGTCGACGTCTTCGACGCCTCCGTACGCTCCTGCCCGGACGAACTCGCCCTGGACGACGGGACGGTCCAGCTCACCTACCGCGCGCTCGCCGTCGAGGTGGAGCGGCTGCGGCGGCGGCTCGCCGAGGCCGGGGTGGGGCTCGGGGACCGGGTGGGGGTCCGGGTTCCGTCCGGGACCAATGATCTCTACGTCGCGATTCTCGCCGTGCTCGCCGCCGGTGCCGCCTATGTGCCGGTGGACGCCGAGGACCCGGACGAGCGGGCCGAGTTGGTGTTCGGGGAGGCGGAGGTACGGGCCGTCGTCGGGGCCGGGCACGAGCTGACCGTCACCGGGCGCAGCACGAAGCCCGCCGCGCGGCCCGGGGTCGAGCACGACGCGTGGATCATCTTCACCTCCGGGTCGACCGGCAAGCCCAAGGGTGTCGCCGTCAGTCACCGCAGTGCCGCCGCGTTCGTGGACGCCGAGGCCGCGCTGTTCCTGACCGACGAACCCATCGGTCCGGGTGACAGGGTCATGGCGGGCCTGTCGGTCGCCTTCGACGCGTCCTGCGAGGAGATGTGGCTTGCCTGGCGGTACGGGGCCTGTCTGGTGCCGGTGCCGCGGTCGCAGGTCAGGAGCGGGGCCGATCTGGGGCCCTGGCTGGTGGAGCAGGAGATCACCGTCGTGTCGACGGTGCCGACGCTCGCCGCGCTCTGGGAGCCGGAGACCCTCAACGACGTACGGCTGTTGATCTTCGGCGGTGAGGCCTGCCCGCCCGAGCTGGCGCAGCGGCTGGTCACCGAGGGGCGCGAGGTGTGGAACACCTATGGGCCGACCGAGGCGACCGTCGTGGCCTGTGCGGCACTGATGACCGGCGAGGAGCCGATCCGGATCGGACTGCCGTTGCGGGGCTGGGAGTTGGCCGTCGTCGACGAGGCCGGGGAGCCCGTGCCCATGGGCGCCAGCGGGCAGTTGGTGATCGGCGGGGTCGGGCTGGCGCGGTATCTGGATGCCGAGAAGGACGCGGAGAAGTACGCGCCGCTGAAGTCGCTGGGCTGGGAACGGGCGTACCGCAGCGGCGATCTGGTGAAGGCGGAGCCCGAGGGGCTGGTTTTCCTCGGACGGGCCGACGAGCAGGTCAAGCTCGGCGGGCGGCGGATCGAGCTGGGCGAGGTCGACGCCGCGTTGCAGGCGCTGCCGGGTGTCGCCGGTGCCGCGGCGGCCGTACGGACCGCGCGCAGCGGCAATCAGCTGCTCGTCGGGTACGTCGTCACGCAGGACGGCTGGGACCAGGCGACGGCCGTGGAGAAGCTGCGCGCCGAACTGCCCGCCGCGCTGGTGCCGTTGCTCGCGCCGGTCGACGAACTGCCGACGCGGACGAGCGGCAAGGTGGACCGCAACGCCCTGCCCTGGCCGCTGGAGAACCTCGAAACGTCCGGTCCCGCCGAGCAGTTGTACGGCACCGAGGCCTGGCTCGCCGAGCAGTGGGCGGAGGTCCTCGGCATCCCGGTGACCAGTGCCTCCGACGACTTCTTCGCGATCGGCGGCGGCAGCCTCGCCGCCGCGCAGCTGACCACACGGCTGCGCACCCGCTACCCGAGCGCGGCCGTCCTGGACATCTACCAGCAACCGGTGCTGCGGAAGCTGGCCCGCCGACTGGAGAAGTCGGCGCAGGACGACGGCGGCACACGGTTCGTCGCGCCGGTGCCGGTGCGCGCGAAGGTGCTGCAACTCCTGCTGCTGGTCCCGCTGTTCACGCTGCTCGGACTGCGCTGGACGGTCGTCCTGGCCGCGCTGGGGAACGTGCTGCCGTACGCCTGGCTGCCGACCGCCTCTTGGTGGCTGGTCGCGGCGGGCGCGCTGGTGCTGTTCAGTCCGCCGGGGCGGCTCGCGATCGCGGCGGGCGGGGCGCGGCTGCTGCTGAAGGGGCTCAAGCCGGGGCGGTACGCGCGCGGCGGAAGCGTGCATCTGCGGTTGTGGGCGGCGGAGCGGCTGGCCGAGTTCAGCGGGGCGACCGGGCTGACCGGCGCCTGGCTGGAGCGGTACGCGCGGGCGCTGGGCGCCAAGGTCGGCCCGGACGTCGACCTGCACTCGCTGCCGCCGGTGACCGGCATGCTCAAGCTGGGCCGGGGCGCGGCCGTGGAGTCCGAGGTGGACCTCTCCGGCTGGTGGCTGGACGGTGACCGGCTGGAGGTCGGCCAGGTCAAGGTGGGCGCGCACGCGGTCGTCGGGACGCGCAGCATGCTCTTCCCGGGCGCTCGGGTCGGCAAGCGGGCCGAGGTGGCGCCGGGTTCGGCGGTCACCGGGCAGATTCCCACCGGTCAGCGCTGGGCGGGCGCGCCCGCGGTCAAGCTGGGCAAGGCCAAGCGCAACTGGCCGGCCGACCGGCCGCGCCGGGGCACGTACTGGCGGGTGATGTACGGCGTGACCGGCTTCGGGCTGAGCGCGCTGCCGGTGCTGGCGGGCGCGGCCGCGTTCGGGGTGGGCCGGGTGTTCTTCACGCCGGACGCGCCGCTGACGGGGGCCCTGATCGCCCTCGTACCGGCGACGCTGGCCTTCGGGGCGGCGTACGCGCTGCTCATCCTCGTCGCCGTACGGCTGCTGAGTCTGGGGCTGCGGGAGGGCACGCATCCGACGCACAGCCGGGTCGGGTGGCAGGCGTGGACGGTGACGCAGCTGATGGACCGGTCGCGGGAGACGCTGTTCCCGCTGTACGCCGGGCTGGTCACGCCGGTGTGGCTGCGGCTGCTCGGGATGCGGATCGGGCGCGGCGCCGAGGTGTCGACCGTGCTCGCGCTGCCGAGCCTGACGACCGTCGGCGAGGGGGCGTTCCTGGCCGACGACACGCTGACCGCGCCGTACGAGCTGGGTGGCGGCTGGATGCGGATCGGGCGGGCCGAGATCGGGCGGCGGGCCTTCCTCGGGAACTCCGGGATGACCGCGCCGGGACGGTCCGTGCCGGACGGCGGTCTGGTCGGGGTGCTGTCGGCGACGCCGAAGAAGGCGAAGAAGGGCAGCTCGTACCTGGGGCTGCCGCCGGTGAAGCTGCCGCGCAGCGCGGCCGACGGGGACCAGAGCCGGACGTACGACCCGCCGGCGCGGCTGCTGTGGGCGCGCGCTCTGGTGGAGCTGTGCCGGATCGTGCCGGTGTTCTGCTCGGCGGCGATCGGGGTGCTGACGGTGGCGGCGCTGTGCGCGCTGGGCGGGTGGGCGCCGGTGCTCTCCGGTCTGGTGCTCCTCGCGGCCGGGGCCGCGGCCGCACTGCTGTCGATCGTCGCGAAGTGGCTGCTCGTGGGACGGCATCGCAGCGGGGAGCATCCGCTGTGGAGCTCCTTCGTGTGGCGCAACGAGCTCGCCGACACCTTCGTCGAGGTCGTGGCGGTGCCGTGGCTGGCGGGTTCGGTGCCGGGCACGCCACTGATGACGGCGTGGCTGCGGGGGCTCGGGGCGCGGGTCGGCAAGGGCGTCTGGGTGGAGAGCTATTGGCTTCCGGAGACGGACCTGGTGACACTGGAGGACGCGGCGACGGTGAACCGGGGCTGTGTGCTCCAGACCCACCTCTTCCACGACCGGATCTTGCGGACGGATACTGTGGTCCTCCGTGAGGGCGCGACGCTGGGCCCTGGCGGGATCGTGCTGCCCGGCAGCACGATCGGGGCCCGTACGACCCTGGGTCCCGCGTCGCTCGTCATGGCAGCGGAGTCCGTTCCGGACGACACCCGTTGGCTCGGCAACCCGATCGAGGCATGGCGACCCTGAGCGCGGGCCACTCGGAGCCCATGGGCGGCGGTCGGAGTGGCAGTACGGCGCAGGGAGTAGACACACCAGTGGCGGTTCAGCAGGCGGCGGGGTCCGACCCGTACTTCCCGGACAACGGTGACGCACGGTACCGGGTGCACCGGTACGAGCTCACGCTGGACTACCGTCCGGGCCCGAACCGGCTGTCCGGCACGGCCCGGATCAACGGCATAGCGGGACGGTCGCCGCTCACCGAGTTCTTCCTGAATCTCGCCGACTTCCGGATCGGGCGGGTGCGGGTGGACGGGCGTCAGCCGCACTACACGCACCGCGGCGGCAAGCTGCGTGTCCGTCCCGCCAAGCCGGTGCGGCCGGGCGCGGCCTTCACGGTCGAGGTGCACTGGTCGGGCAACCCCAAGCCGGTGAACAGCCCGTGGGGCGGTCTGGGCTGGGAGGAGCTGGAGGACGGGGCGCTGGTGGCGAGCCAGCCGATCGGGGCGCCGTCCTGGTACCCGTGCAACGACCGGCCCGCGGACAAGGCGTCGTACCAGATCTCGATCACCACGCCCTCGGCGTACGCGGTGGTCGCGGGCGGCAGGCTGCTGACCCGTACGACCAAGGCGTCCACGACGACCTGGGTGTACGAGCAGTCGGCGCCGACCTCCAGCTATCTGGTGGGGCTGGCGATCGGCAAGTACCAGACGGTGGTACTTGCCGACCCGGGCCTTGGCGGGGTGCCGCAGCACGGGCACATCCCCGCGGAGCTCCTCCCGCAGTTCTCGCGGGACTTCGCGCGCCAGCCGCAGATGATGCACGTCTTCCAGCAGCTGTTCGGGCCGTATCCCTTCGACGAGTACGCGGTCGTGGTGACGGAGGAGGAGCTCGATGTGCCGGTGGAGGCACAGGGCTTGTCGCTCTTCGGGTCCAACCACGTGGACGGGGCGCGGGGTTCGGAGCGGCTGGTGGCGCACGAGCTGGCGCACCAGTGGTTCGGCAACAGCGTCTCGATCGCCGACTGGCGGCACATCTGGCTCAACGAGGGGTTCGCGAAGTACGCGGAGTGGCTGTGGTCGGAGCGTTCGGGCGGCCGCAGCGCCCAGCAACTCGCCGCCGCCGCGCACCGGTTGCTGTCGGGGCTGCCGCAGGACCTGCGGCTGGCGGACCCGGGCCGCAAGTCGATGTTCGACGACCGGCTCTACGAACGCGGCGGGCTGACCGTGCACGCGGTGCGCTGCGCGATGGGCGACGACGCCTTCTTCCGGATGCTGCGCGGGTGGGCGGGCCTGCACCGGGGCGGGGCGGTGACGACCCGGACGTTCGCCGCGCATGTGGCGCGGTTCGCGCCCGAACCGCTGGACGACGTCTTCGACGCGTGGGTGTACGGGGCGCAGCTGCCGCCGTTGCCGATGCCTGAGACGCGGGCGGCGGGCTGAGAATGGCTGCCATGAACGCGCGTTCCTGCCCCTGTGGCCTGCCCAAGTCCTACGCGGAGTGCTGCGGCCGCTACCACTCCGGTACCGCCGCCCCGACCGCCGAGGCGCTCATGCGGTCGCGGTACAGCGCCTTCGTGCGGCTGGACGCGGCCTATCTGCTGCGGACCTGGCATCCGCGGACGCGGCCGGCGCGGCTCGATCTCGATCCGGGGATGCGGTGGACGGGGCTGGAGATCCTGGGCACGGGCGACGGGTCGGCGTTCCACAGCACCGGGACCGTGGAGTTCCGGGCGTCCTACCGGGGCGGCTCGCTGCACGAGCGCAGCCGGTTCGAGCGGGTGGACGGGGCGTGGGTGTACGTCGACGGGGAGTTCCCCACCGAGAGCTAAGGGGCGAGGATGTCCAGCTCCTGGAGCGCGCCCACCGTGATCTCGCGGGTCAGTTCCTCCGCTCGTACCGCGTCGCCCTCGCGGACCGCCTCCGCGACCTGGACGTGCAGGGTGACCGCGGCCGGGTCGGGGTCCTCGAACATGACCTCGTGGTGGGTGCGGCCCGCGAGGACCTCGGCCACGACGTCGCCGAGACGGGCGAACATCTCGTTGCCCGACGCCGTCAGGATCACCCGGTGGAAGGCCATGTCATGGACCAGATAGCCCTCCAGCTGGTGGCCGCGTGAGTGGGCGACCATGCCCAGGGCGCACTCGGTGAGCGCGGCGCACTGCTCCGCCGTGGCGTATTTGGCCGCCAGGCCCGCCGCGACCGGTTCGATCGCCGAGCGCAGGACCGTCAGCGAACGCAGCTGCTGGGGGCGGTCGGCGCCGGCCAGGCGCCAGCGGATGACCTGAGGGTCGTACACGTTCCACTCGTACTTGGGGCGGACCGTCACGCCCACGCGGCGGCGGGACTCGACCAGGTGCATGGACTCCAGGACACGGACCGCCTCGCGCATCACCGACCGCGAGACCTCGAACTGCTGCGCCAGTTCGTCGGTGCGCAGAACGCTGCCCGGCGGGTACTCACCCGCGGTGATCGCAGGTCCGAGGGTGTCCAGTACTTGGCCGTGCAGCCCCCGGCCCGGTGTGCTCATGCACTCAGCGTACGGGGCACGTCACGGGAACAAAAAGTCAGACTTATTTGTCACAGAGTCTTGAATTCGTCGTACCTAATGCGTTTCAGTGTCGTCGACGCCCGAGGGCGTCGACCTGTCGATGAAGACAACGGACAGTGAGGCAGTGATGAACACCCCCCATGTCGTCGTGGTGATGGGCGTCGCGGGCACCGGCAAGACCACCATCGGTCCGCTGCTCGCCGCTCGGCTCGGCGTCCCGTACGCCGAGGGCGACGACTTCCACCCGCCGGCCAACATCGCCAAGATGTCGGCCGGTACTCCGCTCACCGACGACGACCGGTGGCCGTGGCTGGACGCCATCGGCGGCTGGGCGCACGGGCGGGCGGGGCTCGGCGGGGTGGTCAGCTGCTCGGCGCTGAAGCGGTCGTACCGCGACCGGCTCCGCGCCGCCGCTCCCGGTGTCGTGTTCGTGCACCTCGCGGGCGACCGCGCCCTCATCGAGGACCGCATGTCCCATCGGCAGGGGCACTTCATGCCGACCGCCCTGCTCGACTCCCAGTTCGCCACCCTCCAGCCGCTCCAGGAGGACGAGCCGGGTGTCGTGGTGGACGTGGCCGGCAGCCCCGAGGAGATCACCGGACGGGCCGCCAAGGCGCTCGCCGCGCTCTCGTAACCCCCCACTCCCCCTCCCCGCCCCCGTACCTGCAAGGGAACCCCCGTGACCAGACTCAGCGTCGAGATACTGGCAGCGGACCCCGTCGAGCCCATCACCTCGGCCGGTCACGCTCAGCTGGGCATCGCCGTCCTGGCGGGCATCGCCGTCATCGTCCTGCTCATCACCCAGTTCAAGCTCCACGCCTTCCTGTCGCTGACCATCGGCTCGCTCGCGCTCGGCGCGTTCGCCGGGGCGCCGCTCGACAAGGTCATCACCAGCTTCACCGGCGGTCTCGGCACCACCGTCGCCGGCGTGGGCGTGCTGATCGCGCTGGGCGCCATCCTCGGCAAGATGCTCGCCGACTCCGGTGGCGCCGACCAGATCGTCGACACGATCCTCGCCAAGGCGGGCGGCCGGTCGATGCCGTGGGCCATGGTGCTCATCGCCTCGGTGATCGGTCTGCCGCTGTTCTTCGAGGTCGGCGTCGTGCTGCTGATCCCGGTCGTGCTCATGGTCGCCAAGCGCGGCAACTACTCGCTGATGCGCATCGGCATCCCGGCGCTCGCCGGTCTGTCCGTGATGCACGGCCTGGTCCCGCCGCACCCCGGTCCGCTGGTAGCGATCGACGCGGTCCAGGCCAACCTCGGCGTCACGCTCGCGCTCGGTGTCCTCGTCGCCATCCCGACGGTGATCATCGCCGGTCCGCTGTTCTCCCGGTACGCCGCCCGCTGGGTGGACGTCCCGGCGCCGGACCGCATGATTCCGCAGCGCGCCTCGGAGGACCTGGAGAAGCGCCCCGGCTTCGGGCCCACCCTGGCCACGATCCTGCTCCCCGTCGTCCTGATGCTCTCCAAGGCGCTGGTCGACATCGTGATCGACGACCCCGAGAACACCACGCAGCGGGTCTTCGACGTCATCGGTTCGCCGCTGATCGCCCTGCTCGCCTCCGTGCTCCTCGGCATCTTCACGCTGCTGCGGCCCGCCGGGTTCGGCAAGGAGCGGCTGACGCCGCTGGTCGAGAAGGGGCTCGCGCCCATCGCGGGCATCCTGCTGATCGTCGGCGCGGGCGGCGGCTTCAAGCAGACGCTGATCGACACCGGCGTGGGCCAGATGATCCTGGACATCTCCAAGGACTGGTCGATCCCGGCGCTGCTGCTGGCCTGGCTGATCGCGGTGGCGATCCGGCTCGCGACCGGTTCGGCGACGGTGGCCACGGTCTCCGCGGCCGGTCTGGTGGCCCCGCTGGCCGCCGACATGTCGACGGCCCACACGGCCCTGCTGGTCCTCGCCATCGGCGCCGGCTCGCTCTTCTTCAGCCATGTCAACGACGCCGGGTTCTGGCTGGTGAAGGAGTACTTCGGCCTGAACGTCGGCCAGACCATCAAGACCTGGTCCGTGATGGAGACGATCATCTCGGTGGTCGCGGGCGGTCTGGTGCTGCTGCTCTCGCTGGTCATCTAGCGGTACGCACGACATCGCTGTCACCGGCTTCCGTATCGGGCGCCGATGGACCGATGATGGTAGGGCCTGTCCGGCGGATCAGGGCGCGGGAGAGTGACGGTGCCTCATCAGCACCGCGTCCGCGGCATGAGCCGCCGGACAGGCCCTGAGCCCCTGGGTGCTGACCCCAGGGGCCTACCGTCGTCGTGGGGGGCGTCATGGCGGTTTCCCTCGGGATGCGTGTCTCGGGGCTGCTCCTGGCCGGAGCGGTGGCGGTGGCCGCCGCGGCCTTCACCGGGGGCGGGAGGGACACGCCGGACAGGGGGTACGGAGGCGGCGGAGTCGTCACCGGCGGTCCGTCGAGCCCGGCCCCCACGGGGCACCGGGCGGCACCGCTGCCCTCCCCCACCCCGGCACGGCCCTCGCCCGACGGCCACGCGCACACGCCGGACGTCACCGACAGCCCGCACGGCCCCGTCAGCCCAAGTCCCTCCCCCAGCCCCGCCCCTTCGCCGGGCCAACGGCTCCTCCAGAGCCCGCCGTGGCTGCCGCCCGGCCCCAACTCGCCGAACACCGACGGCATCCCGGACCCGTCCAGCGGCTACGACCGGCTCCGTGACCCCGCCGAGTGCCGGGCCGTCCTCGACGGCGTCCCGGCCGCGTCGGCCGACCCGGAGTGGCGGCTGCTGCGCGGCCTCGCCTCGGCCTGTCTCGCCGTGCAGGGCAAGGGCGGCAGCTGGGCGTCGGCGGCCGAGGCGTACACCGCGCTCGCCGGGCGGGCCGACACCTGCAAGGGGCGGGCCGCGTACACCGTCCTCGGCGGGCTGCTCGACTTCCACCGGCGGCACCCCGGCGGCACCGTACGGCTGTCGGCCTCCCCCGGCGGTGCCACCGCCTGCGTCTATCGGCTGGCCGGTGTCGACACCGGCGGCGACGGCGAGGCGCTGCCCGGCGAGACGGTGGCGGTCGAGCTGACCGGCGTCTACTTCGACCCGGCCGAACTGCTGCGCGACGGGCGGGTGCTGATCGACGGGCGGCTGCCGCAGGGGTTGCCGGTGCTCGGCGAGCAGGAGGGTGACCGGGTGGTGCTGGACGTGGTGGTGCCGGCGCTCGACCCGGGCGGCCTGCCGAAGAAGGTCGACGTGGCCGTCCAGTTCGGGGGCGTGGAGGTGCGGGCGGAGGGCGCCTTCACCGTCGTGGCGCCGGATGTCGTGGCGTCACCGACCGGGTCGGGGACGCCCACAGGTGTCGTAGCGCCCGAGGTCGCGGCGGTACCGAGCGGGTCGGTGGCGCCATAGGAGGCGCTTCCGCTCGGCCCACCGACCGGGTCAGTGACGCCACAGGGAGTGCTCCCGCTCGGCCCACTCCCGGCTGACCAGCCCCGTGCGCAGTCCGCGGCGGGCCTCCGGGTCGCCCAGGGCCATGCCGATGTGGCCGGCGAGGACGATGCCGATCGTCAGGGCCAGCCAGTCGTGGACGAAGGTCGCGCTGGTGCGCCACTGGATCGGGGTGAGGTGCGTGAACCACATCAGCAGGCCCGTGCCGAGCATGACGAGGGAGGCGCCGGCGATCCAGGACGCGTAGATCTTCTGTCCGGCGTTGAACTTGCCCGCCGGGCGTGACGAGCGCCGTTTGTCGCGGTGCAGGGCCGCGCGGAGCCACACCCGGTCGTGCGGGCCGAAGCGGTTGAGGAAGCCCAGGTCGGCGCGGAAGGCGCGGGAGGCCAGGCCCGCGAGGACGGGCACGGGCAGGGCGAGGCCCGCCCACTCGTGGATGCGGACCACCAGCTCGCGGCGGCCGACGAGTTCGGCGAACTGGGGGATGTAGAGGCAGGCGGCGGTGGCCACGCAGACGCCCATCAGGGCGGCCGTGGTGTGGTGCACCCAGCGCTGCGAGCGGCCGAAGCGGCGGACTCGGGTCTGGGGCGGGGCGTCAGCTCGTAGGGTCATCGTCCCGTCCGTTCGAACGGCCCACCCACGCGTCGACGTCGTATCCGCGGTCCTCCCAGTAGCCGGGCTCCACGTCCTCGGTGACGGTGATGCCGGAGAGCCACTTGGCGGACTTGTAGAAGTACATGGGGGCCACGTAGAGGCGGACCGGGCCGCCGTGGGAGTGGCCGATGTCCTTGTCCTGCATGCGCAGGGCGACCAGGACGTCGGCGCGGCGGGCCTGGTCGAGGGTGAGGCTCTCGGTGTAGGTGCCATCGAAGCAGGAGAAGCGGATCGCGGTGCCCTCGGCCTGCACTCCGGCGGCGTCGAGCAGCTGCGACAGGCGTACGCCCTCGAACGGGGTGTCCGGGACCCGCCAGCCGGTGACGCACTGGACGTCCTTGACCATCCGGGTCTGGGGCATCGCCCGCAGGTCGTTGAGGGTGTAGGTGGCCGGGCGGTCGACGAGGCCGTCGATGCGCAGGCGGTAGTTCGCGGCGTTCTTGTGGGGGACGGAGGAGGCGACCGAGTAGTAGCGGAAGCCGCCGCCGTTGGGGAGCAGGCCGGTGAGGCCGGTGGGGTCCTTGTCGGCGGCGCTGCCGAGGAAGGCCTCCAGGCCGCGTTGCAGGGTGGGCGCGGTGACCACGCCGAGGGCGCCGAGGCCGAGGGTGCCGAGGAGGACGCGGCGGCCGATGGGCCGGCCCGTCGCCTCGGGGTGCGGGGCCTCCGCCTCGGATTGTCCGGGATTCACGTACTCATTCGAACACCCGCGGGCCCTGGCGGACCAGGGTTCGCGGGTGCCCGTCAGATTTCCGTAACCACTTCTTACGACTGTGCCGCCTTGTCCAGCTGGAAGGCCTCGTTGCCCAGACCGATGCGGGCATGGGCCTCCGGCGAGCGGGAGCGCAGGTACAGGCCCTGGAGCAGGCCGACGACCACGGACGCGCCGATGATGCCGGGCAGCACCCAGCTCAGGGACGAGTCGGGGCCCGCGCCGACGAGGACGTCGAAGTCCTTCACGGTGTAGCCGGCGATGACGAGCAGGGCGATCCCGGCGATCGCGGAGGTGACCAGCCGCCAGGCCTGGGCGCCGACGGCGCCGCGGCGGACGAAGAACACGATGACCGAGAAGGAGGCCGCGGCCATCAGCAGGATCACACCGAGGGCACCGATGTTGCCGCCCCAGGTGAACAGGTGCAGGACGGGCTCGGTCGGGTCGCCGGTCGGCTTGTCGTCGGCGACCGCGAAGGCGATCACGATCACCGCGGAGACGGCGGTCTGGAGGAGCGAGCCGGTGCCGGGGGCGCCGCTCGAACCCGTCGTACGGCCGAACGCGCGCGGCAGCAGGCCCTCGCGGCCCATGGCGAACGCGTAGCGGGCGACGACGTTGTGGAAGCTGAGCAGGGCGGCGAACATGCCGGTCACGAAGAGGAAGTGCAGCACGTCGGTGAAGGTGGTGCCGAGGCGGTCCTCGGTGAGGCCGAAGAGCAGTCCCGCGCTCTGCTTCTGGGCCTCGCCGACGATGGCCGAGGGGCCGGTGGCGACGGTGAGGGCCCAGCTGCTGAGCGCGAAGAACACGGCGACGCCGCCGACGGCGAGGAACATCGCGCGCGGGACGAGCACATGCGGACGGCTGGTCTCCTCGGCGTAGACGGGCGCCTGTTCGAAGCCGGTGAAGGCGGCGATGCAGAAGCACAGGGCGGTGCCGACGCCGGCGCCGGAGAGGGTGTCCGGGTTGAAGGCGTGCAGGGACAGGCCTTCCTTCGCGGGGTCGGCGACGGCGGCGATGTCGAAGATGACGACCAGGGCCACCTCGATGACCAGCAGGACGCCGAGCACCTTCGCGTTCACGTCGATCTTCAGCCAGCCCAGCGCGCCGACGGCGGCCACGGCCGCGAGTGCCGGTATCCACCAGGCGACGTCCAGGTCGGCGTAGGTGGAGAAGAGTCCGGAGACCTCGAAGCCGAAGATGCCGTAGATGCCGACCTGGAGGGCGTTGTAGGCGACGAGGGCGACGAGGGCCGCGCTCGCGCCGGCGGTGCCGCCGAGGCCGCGGGAGATGTAGGCGTAGAAGGCGCCGGCATTGTGGACGTGCCGGCTCATCTCGGCGTAGCCGACGCTGAAGAGGATCAGGATGACGCCGAGGGCGACGAAGAGCAGCGGCTGTCCGACGATGCCCATCACCGCGAATGTGGTGGGCATGACACCCGCGACCACCATCAGGGGGGCGGTCGCGGCGAGGAGGGAGAGCAGCAGGCCGCCGATGCCGAGGCGGTCGGCGCGCAGGGCCCGCTCCTCGCCCTTGTAGGTACTGATGCCGTCGCCGGCGCTGGCTCTGCTCGTGGTCATCGGGACCGTCCTTAGCTGGGTTCGGGGGCGTTACACCGTGCCGAGCGCGTGGTCGCGGGCGGCACGGAAGGCGGGATACGGGTCGCGGTCGGGGTACGACCACGGGGCCGGGGTGGGGTGCTCGCCGATGCGGTGGAAGAGGGCGGCGGCCTCGGCGCCGCGGCCCTCGCAGACCTTCGCGTGGGCGAGGAAGTTGAGGTCGACGAGGCGGCGCGGGTGGCCTTCGTGCTCCCACTCCAGCCACCAGTCGAAGGCCGACTTCATCACCTGGCGGGCCCGGCGGCCGACCCAGTGGCCGGAGGCGGCCGGGTCGGGCGGCTCGTGCCCCGCGGCGGCGAGGACCCGGTAGCGCTCGGCGTGCGCGATGACCGGGAGGATGGCGAGCGGTGAGTCGGCGGGGGCCTGTTCGGCGGCCCAGTTGGCGAAGTCGTAGACCTCGTGGAGCGGATCGGCGCCGGCGGCGGCGCGGTGCTCGGCGAGGCGGGCGACCATCAGGTGGTGGGCGTGATGGTGGTCGGCGAAGCGCGCGCGGATCTGCTCGAAGAGGCGGACCGCGTTCTCGGCGGCGGTCGAACCCTGCTCCAGCATGAGCATGCCCAGCCAGGGGGTGGGGTCGGCGGGCGCCCGGTCGGCCGCGGTACGGCAGGCCTCGCGGGCGCGGTCGGGCTTCTCCTTGCCGCGCAGGGCGCGCTGGACCTGGGCGAGGGCGAGCAGGACGGAGGCGTCGGCGGACTCTGGCTCGGCGAGCAGCCAGTCGCGGGTCCAGGCGGCGCTGTACGGCTCCATGGCGAGGACGGTCACCCGGTGACCGCGCAGGTCCCACTCGTCGCCCGTGTGGGCGAGGAGGGTGCGGGCGGCCTGCCAGCGGCCCTGGGCGAGGGCGGCGCGGGCGGTGACGAGTTCGGCGTCGTCGAGGGCGGCGTCGAAGGCCTGGGCCGCACGTCGGCGGCCGCGGCCCAGGGGGGGCGGGGGTGGTGACACCGCGGAGACTTCCTCGTACGACGTGACTCGACGCCGACTGTCGGCAGGGCTACGAGCCCACGCGGTGGATCATCATGGCGTGGGCAACTGATCACGGACAGCAAACCCGCAGCCAATGGTTTAGTCAAGGTTGGAGCGGGTGTTACACGCGTCAACTTGTGGGATTGGTGGGGCAGTTGTGAATATTCACCCCAGGCCCTCCGTGTCTCGATTCGACAGGGATGTGGCGCACGCCATGGCGCCACGCCACCAGGGCACCCACCATGGCGGAAAGGGCACGCCGTATCGATGCGTGACCGAGTCAACCGCCCGGATCCGGGTACTCCCGGGAGCAGGCCGGGCTCAACGGCGCTACAGTCGGCCCCTAACCCGCCCCGTGGCCCGGCCGAGTGATCGAGGTACGCAGCGTGTCGGTTCTGGTTCTGGTTCTCGCCGTGAGCGCGGCCTTTTGCCTGGGCATCGGCTTCGTGCTCCAGCAGAACGCGGCTCAGCGGGCACCCCTGAACGACTTCCTCTCACCCCGGCTGCTCCTCGACCTGATGCGGGTGCCCCGCTGGCTCGGCGGCATCGGACTGATGGTGGCGGGCATGGTCCTCGGCGCGATCGCGCTGGGCCAGGGCGAGATCTCCCTGGTCGAACCCTTGCTCGCGACCAACCTCCTGTTCGCCATGGCCCTCTCCCGGCACCAGACCAAGCAGTCGCTGGGCCGTCAGGGCTGGGCCGGGCTACTGCTTCTCGCGGGCGGGGTGACAGCGTTCATCGTGGCGGGCGAGCCGCGCGGCGGCTCCGCGGTGACCGACCCCTTCCGGCACTGGCTGATCATCGGCGCCATGATCGGGCTCGCGCTGCTGCTGACGACGTACGCCAAGCGCTCGCGGCTGAGTTCGGGGCCGGCGCTGCTGGCGGTGGCGGCCGGACTCCTCTACGGCGTCCAGGACGCCCTCACCCGGGTGACCGGCCAGCGCTTCTCCGAGGGCGGCCTCATGGAGGTCCTCACCGGCTGGCAGCCGTACGCCGTCCTCGCGCTCGGCGTGACCGGCCTGGTCCTCGTCCAGAGCGCCTTCGAGACGGCCTCGCTGCGGATGTCCCTGCCCGCCCTCACCGCCGCCCAGCCGCTCGCCGGGATCATCTGCGGCGTCGGCTTCCTCGGCGACCGGCTGCGCACCGACACGGGGGCACTGGCGTGGGAGGCGGCGGGGCTGGCGGCGGTTGTGGTGGGCATCGTGCTGCTCGGGTTGCACCCCGCCATGCCCTGCGGCGCGGGGGAGGCTGTCCGGGCGCGGAGGCTTCAGCCGAACTGAGGGTGGTTCGGGGGTTGGTGACTATGCGCCGATTGGGGTGTGGGGAGGCGTGTCGGCTGCGGGCCGGTGAGGGCTTGTCGCGCAGTTCCCCGCGCCCCTAGGAGGTTGTCCCCAAGGGGCTTAAAAAGGCCAGGGTGCTTGGATGGGGCCCATGAGCGCTGCTGACGAGATCCTCGACATCGTCGACGAGCATGACCAAGTCGTCGGGCAAGCCCCACGCGGTGAGGCCTACGCCCGTGGGCTGCGGCACCGCTGCGTCTTCATCCAGGCGCGGGACGCGGACGGCCGGCTCTTCGTGCACCGCCGCACCCCGACCAAGCTGGTCTTCCCCTCGCTGTACGACATGTGGGTCGGCGGAGTGGTCGGCGCGGGCGAGTCCTACGACGACGCGGCACTGCGCGAGGCCGAGGAGGAGCTGGGCGTCAGCGGGCTGCCGGAGCCGGCCTTCCTCTTCAAGTTCCTCTACGACGACGGGGCCGGGCAGAGCTGGTGGTCGGCGGTGTACGAGGTCCGCTGCGAGCTGCCGGTCAGTCCGCAGGTGGAGGAGGTCGCCTGGCACGACTTCCTGACGGACGACGAGGTGGAGCGGCGGCTCACGGAGTGGGAGTGGGTGCCGGACGGGCTGGACGCGTACGCCCGGCTGCGGGCTCACCGGACGGCCGGCTGACCACCCCGCAGGGCGTCGGCCAGGGCGTGCACCTGGGACGCGGTGAGCCCCGAGCCGAGCGGCACGGTGCGCGGGCTGTGGCCGCCGTCGCAGACGGCGAGCGGGCTCGGCTCGGCAGCGCTGCCGCCGCTCAGCGGGCTCGGGCCCTGGAACGTCCAGGTGGGCCCGTCCCAGAAGTCGTGATCCAGCAGCCGCTCGGCCACCTCGGGCGCCGCCTCGGCAGTCACCCCCACGGCCCGGAGCGCCACGGATATCCGCTCCACGGCCAACCCGACCGGCACGTCCGCGTCGCCGAAGGCGGGCAGCAGCAGGAGCAGGCGTCGCTCCGCGTCCCGCACCCCCTCGCCCCCGTCGGGCGCCGACCCGGCCACGGCCAGCAGCTCCGGCCAGGACAGTCCCGGCCCGCTGAAATGCCCGTCGAGGGCGGCCAGATGGGCGTGCCGGTCCCAGTCGGGATGCGTGATCAGATAGTCCGTGCCGGCCTCGCCCGGGAAGTTCCGGTGGACGATCCACAGCACATGTCCGCCGGCGAGCGGAACTCGGAACGCCGGCCAGACCTCCTCCGGTCCGTAGAGGACCTCGGCGGCCTCGTCGACGTCCGCCGCGTCGGCTCCGAAGACCTCGGGCTCCGCCGCGAACTCGTCCCAGACCGGCGCGTAGAACACCGGCCAGAACCCCGGCAGGTCGAGCAGGTGCTCGGCGGGGGCGACGGCATGACCGGGCGCCGCGTACCCGGCGAGCGGCGAGGGAAGATCCATGCCCCGAACCGTAGCGACCGCCACTGACAACGCCTCCGGCCCCGCCCGGTAGGGTCCTGCGCGTGATCGAATTCGCACGGAACGTCCGGCTCTGGTTCGCGCCCGAGGAGGTTCGGGAAGAAGGCCGTACGCCCGACTACCGGTTCTCGCTCGCCAACGAGCGCACCTTCCTGGCCTGGCTGCGCACCGCGCTCGCGCTGATCGGCGGGGGCTTCGCCGTGGACCAGTTCCTGCCGGACCTGCGCTGGGGCTGGCGGGTCGGGCTGGCGCTCGCACTGCTGGGCGCCGGTGTGCTGTGCTCCCTGCGCGCGGTCAATCACTGGATGCGCTGCGAGCGGGCGATGCGCCGGGGCGAGGATCTGCCGGTGTCGCGGTTCCCGACGCTGCTGAGCATCGTGGTGGCGGTCGTCGCGCTCGCGATGGTCGTCGTCGTGCTCGTCGGGTGGGAGGGGTGAGCGCGGCGGCCGCGGACGCCGGACGCGACCCCGGGCTCCAGCCGGAGCGCACACGGCTCGCGTGGCGTCGTACGACCCTGTCCGGCACCGTCTCCGCCGTGCTCGCCGTGAAGACCGCGCTGCACGGCGGGGTGTCGGCGGTCGGTGTCGTCGCGTGCGCCCTGTGCGCGGTCCTGTGGCTGGGCTTCCTGCTGCTCGCGCACCGCCGTATCCGCGCGCTCGCCTCGCCCGGAACCCCGGCGGCGCTCGCCCCGCGGCACGCCACGGCCACGGCGCTGTGCACGGTGGCCCTGGCGGTGTGCGGGGCGGCGCTGGTCTTCTAGAGCCTCTGGCCCTCCTCGCCGTTTCTAGAGCCCCTGGCCCTCCTCGCCGCTTCTAGGGCCCTTGGCCCTCCTCCTCGCCCTCCGTCTCCCAGTCCACCGTGACCACGATCTTCCCCCTGGTCCGCCCCTGCTGGTTCAGCCGCTGCGCCTCGGCCGCCCGCTCCAGCGGGAAGGTCTCCGACACATGCACCGAGACCACACCCTGTTCCGCGAGCTCGGACAGGCGCTGGAGGTCCGCGGCGTCGGGGCGGACCCAGTAGTAGCGGCCGCCGTAGGCGACGACCTCGGCGTCCGCGATGGAGACCAGGCGGCCCTCGGGGGCCAGGAGGTTGGCCGAGACCGTGAGGGTCTCGCCGCCGATCGTGTCGAACGCCGCGTCCACACCCTCGGGAGCCAGCCCGCGCACCCGTTCGGCCAGGCCCTCGCCGTACGCGACCGGCTCGCCGCCGAGGCCGCGGACGAAGTCGTGGTTGGCCGGGCTCGCCGTGCCGATGACGCGGGCGCCGAAGTGCCGGGCGAGCTGCACCGCGATCGAGCCGACGCCGCCCGCCGCGGCGTGCACGAGGACCGTCTCGCCGCGCTTGACCTGGAGCGCCTTGACGAGCACCTGGTAGGCCGTCAGCCCGGTCAGCGGCAGGCCGGCCGCCTCCTCGAAGGAGAGGTTGCGCGGCTTGTGGGCGAGGGTCCGCACCGGGGCGGCCACGTACTCGGCGAAGGTGCCGCGGGACAGGAAGTCCTCGCGGACGTAGCCGATCACCTCGTCGCCGACCGCGAACTCCGTGACGGAGACACCGAGCCCGACCACGACACCGGAGACGTCCCAGCCGGGGACCACCGGGAACACCGGTTCGAGGATGCGGTCCAGATGTCCCTCGCGGCAGTGCCAGTCGACGGGGTTGACGGCCGCGGCGCGGACCTTGACCAGCACCGCGTCGACCCCGACCTTCGGGTCGCGGACGTCACCGTATGCGAGGACCTCGGGGCCGCCGTAGCGTGCGTAGCTGATGGCCTTCATGGCACCGACCCTCCGGGGTGGCCGGACGCCACGCAAGCGGGATGCCCCGATATGCGGCGTTCGCGTGGCAGCCTGTCCGACGTCATCGGCAACATCTCCGAAGGTGAGCAGCATGACCACCCTCCACCACGAGCACGGCTCCCACACGCACGCCCACGGCCCCGGCTGCGGACACACCGAGGTCCGGCACGGTGACCACGTCGACTACGCGCACGACGGCCACCTGCACCGCGAGCACAGTGGCCACTGGGACGAGTGCGAGCCCACCGGGCACGTCTCGCACGAGGACCACGACCACCAGCACGGTCAGGACTGCGGCCACGAGAGCGTGCTGCACGGCGACCACGTCGACTATCTGCACGACGGCCACCGGCACGCCCCGCACGACGGCCACTGGGACGATCACTGAGCTGCCCGAGAAGGCACGTAGAGGGCACGCGGAAAGCAGCTCCACGGCTCCCCGTCGTATCGCGCGGGGAGCCGTCGGCTCATCGTGGCCCGGATCACTTTCACGCTCACTTTCGCCCCTCGCACTGGACGGCATACCGACCGGTCGGCATCATGGGTTCCCGTCCCGTTCACCTGCCCGTAGGAGCGATGCATGAGCCCCGACCATCCGCCCGGCCTCGACCTCGACCGGCTGCGCGGTCTGCTCGACCGTGAGCGGCCCGGTCTGGTCACCGGCCCCCTGACCGGCCGGCTGATCGAGGGCGGACGGTCGAACCTCACGTACACGGTCTCCGACGGCACCTCGCGCTGGGTCGTACGACGCCCTCCGCTCGGCCACGTCCTGGCCACCGCTCACGACATGAAGCGCGAGCACCGGGTGATCAGCGCGCTGCACCCGACGAGCGTGCCGGTGCCGGAGCCGCTGCTGCTGTGCGAGGACGAGGAGGTGCTCGGGGCGCCGTTCTACGTCATGGAGTTCGTCGAGGGCACCCCCTATCGCACGGCCGACCAACTGATCCCGCTCGGCCCGGCACGCACGCGTGACGCGGTGCTGGCGCTCGTGGACACGCTGGTCGAGCTGCACGCGGTGGACCCCGCCGAGGTGGGCCTCGCCGACTTCGGCCGCCCCGAGGGCTTCCTGGACCGTCAGCTGCGCCGCTGGGGCAAGCAGCTGGACGCCTCCCGCAACCGCGAGCTGGCCGGCATCGACGAGCTGCACGCGACGCTGGGCCGCCGGCTGCCGACCTCCCCCGCGGCTACCGTCATCCACGGCGACTACCGGCTCGACAACGTCTTGATCGGCGACGACGACCGCATCAAGGCCATCCTCGACTGGGAGATGTCCACGCTCGGCGACCCGCTCACCGACCTGGGGCTGCTGGTCATGTACAGCCTGCCGCTCGGCATGCCGGACTCCCCTGTCTCGACGACCGCCGAGGCGCCGGGGCACCCCGCTCCGGCCGAACTGGTCGAGCGCTACGCGGCCCGCTCGGGACGCGATGTCTCGCAGGTCTCCTGGTACACGGCGTTCGCGTGGTTCAAGCTCGCCGTGATCCTTGAGGGCATCCACTACCGCTACACCCTGGGCCAGACGGTCGGCCACGGCTTCGACCGCATCGGCGACCTCGTCCCCGTCTTCATCCAGCACGGCCTCACCACCCTTCAGGAAGGCTGACCCGCCATGGACTTCGCGTTCGACGCACGCACCGAGGAACTGCGCGCCAAGCTGCTCACCTTCATGGACGAGTACGTCTACCCGGCCGAGGCGGTGGCGGAGGAGCAGCGGGCCGCGCTGGCGTCCCCGTGGGACACCCCGGCCGTGGTGGAGGAGCTGAAGGCGGAGGCGCGCAGGCAGGGCCTGTGGAACCTCTTCCTGCCCGACGCCGAGTACGGTGCCGGGCTGACCAACCTCCAGTACGCGCCGCTCGCCGAGATCACCGGGCGTTCCCCGCAGCTGGCGCCGACCGCGCTGAACTGCGCGGCGCCGGACACCGGCAACATGGAGGTGCTCTCCCAGTTCGGCGACGAGCAGCAGAAGAAGCAGTGGCTGGAGCCGCTGCTGGCCGGTGAGATCCGCTCGGCGTTCGCGATGACCGAGCCGGAGGTGGCCTCCTCGGACGCCACCAACATCACCACGTACATCGAGCGCGACGGCGACGACTACGTCATCACCGGCCGCAAGTGGTACATCTCCGGTGCGATGAACCCGGACTGCAAGATCTTCATCGTGATGGGCAAGACGGACCCGGAGGGGTCCGACATCCGCCGCCAGCAGTCGATGATCCTGGTCCCGCGGGACACCCCGGGCGTCACGGTCAAGCGCGCGATGCAGGTCTTCGGGTACGAGGACCACTACCACGGCGGCCACGCCGAGGTGATCTTCGATAACGCGCGCGTGCCGGCCGCGAACCTGATCGGCGAGGAGGGCGGCGGCTTCGCCATCGCGCAGGCCCGCCTCGGTCCGGGCCGTATCCACCACTGCATGCGGCTGATCGGCATGGCCGAGCGGGCCATCGAGCTGATGTGCCGGCGGGCCGTGTCCCGCACCGCCTTCGGCAAGGCGCTGGCCCAGCAGGGCGTGGTGCACAACTGGATCGCCGACGCGCGCGTGACGGTCGAGCAGCTGCGGCTGCTGGTCCTGAAGACGGCCTGGCTGATGGACACCGTCGGCAACCGGGGCGCCCACACCGAGATCCAGTCCATCAAGATCGCCACGCCGCGCGCGGTGGTCGACATCATCGACCGCGCGATCCAGCTGCACGGCGCGGGCGGCGTCAGCCAGGACTTCCCGCTGGCCGAGCTGTACGCGGGGGCGCGGACGCTGATGATCGCGGACGGCCCGGACGAGGTGCACCAGCGGTCGCTGGCGCGACGGGAGCTGAAGAAGTACCTCTGAGGTCACCTGTAAGGGGCGGTCGTCCATGGCGACCGCCCCTTACACGCGTGGTCACGGGCGCAGCGCCCGCAGCAGCAGGTCGGCCAGGTGGTCGGCGACTTCCTGCGCGCCCATGGGGCCGTCGGGGCGGTACCAGGTCGACAGGTGGTGGACGGAGCCGAAGTGGTAGTCCACGACGAGGTCGGCGGGGGTGGCCTTGGAGAAGACCCCGCTCTCCTGGCCCTCCTCCACCAGTGCGCGGAAGCGTTCGTGGTAGCGCCGGCGCTCGGCGCGCACCTGCTTGTTCTTCTCCGGGCTCAGATGGTGCATGGAGCGGAAGAAGATGGAGGCGTCGTCGAGGTTCTCGATGGTCGTCACGACGACGTCCGCCGCCGCGCCCCTGAGGCGCTTCTCGATGGGCTCGTCGGCGTTGGCGAAGGCGTCGAGGCGCTCCTGCTGGACGCGCAGCACGCGCGCGTACACCTCGTGCAGGAGGTCGTCCTTGGAGCCGAAGTAGTGGTACAGCGCCCCCTTGGTGACGCCGGCCGCCTCGACGATCTCCTGCACGGAGGTGCGGTCGTAGCCCTGCTCGGCGAAGAGCCGGGTGGCGGCGGCCAGCAGCCGCTGCGGGACGGGCGTATCGTCCCCGTCGTTCGTCCTGGCCACCTGCCGCCACCTGCCCTTTCGTTCGCTTCCGCGCGTTCTACCGCTCGCCCTGCCCGCGGGAACGCAGTTCCCGCCGGAGAATCTTCCCGGTCGCCGTCTTCGGCAGGTCGGACAGTATCTCCACCTGCCTCGGGTATTTGTAGGCGGCCAGTCTCTCCTTGCAGTACACCGCGAGCTCATCCGGGTCCGTGTCGGCCCCCGGACGCAGGCTGATGTAGGCCTTCACGGTCTCCCCGCGGTACCCGTCCGGCACGCCGACGACGGCCGCCTCGCGCACCGCCGGGTGGGTGTAGAGCACGTCCTCGACCTCGCGCGGCCAGACCTTGAAGCCGGACGCGTTGATCATGTCCTTCTTGCGGTCGACGACGTACAGCCAGCCCTGCTCGTCCACGAAGCCGATGTCGCCGGTGCGCAGCTCGCCGCCGGGGAAGGTCTCGGCCGTGGCGTCGGGGCGCCGCCAGTAGCCGGGCACGACCTGCGGGCCGCGGACGAGGATCTCGCCCTGCTCGCCGAAGGGCACCTCGGCGCCCTGGTCGTCGACGATGCGTACGACCGTGTCGGGCCCCGGCAGGCCCACGGCCAGCGTCCCCGACACCGGGTCGACGGGGGCCTCCAGGGTGGGCGGCACGGAGGCGCAGGGGGCCGTGCACTCGGTGAGGCCGTAGCCGTTGCGGATGTACGGCCCGAAGGCGGCCCGGAACTTCTCCACCAGCGCGGGCGGCAGCGGGGCCCCGCCGGAGGAGATCATCCGGAAGGAGGCGAAGTGGTCGCGGGTGACGTCCGGGTGCGCGGCCAGCGCCATGAAGGCCGTCGACGGGCCCACGGTGTAGTGCGGGCCGTGCTCGGCGAACGCGTCGAGGACGACGCCCGCCTCGAAGCGGTACGCCAGCACGAGCGTGCCCGCGCTGTTCAGACAGGCGCCGAGCTGGCAGACCATGCCGGTGATGTGGAACAGCGGCGCCAGCGCGAAGTACACGGGCGGGTCGGGCAGTTCGAGCCCGGTCCGCTGCCGCTCGGCGTTGTACATGATGTTGGCGTGCGTGTTGGTGGCCCCCTTGGGGGTGCCGCTGGTGCCGGAGGTGTAGCTGATGAGGGCGATGTCGGAGGGCTCCGGGTCGCGGCCCCCGGGCGCCTTGAGCCCGGCCCGCGCCACCGTTGTCAGGTCCTCGGCGTCGGCGGGCTGCGGCAGCCGCTCGAAGGAGAGCACGCGCGCGTCGTTGCGCGTCTGGAAGTCCAGCTCGCACCCGGTGAGCACGATCCGCACCGGCGAGTCGGCGGCCGTCTCGCGCAGATACGACTCCCAGGCGCGGTCGGAGCAGATCAGCGCGGCCACCTCGCCGTCCCGCAGGACGTGGGTGACCTCCCCCGCCTTGTACATGGGGTTGACGGGCACGACGGTCGCGCCCGCCTTCCACGCGCCGAGGAGGGCGAGCAGGAAGTGCGGGGAGTTCTGGAGCAGGACCGCCACGCGGTCGCCGCGCTCCAGGCCGCGCGCGGCGAGGTGCCCGGCGACGGAGTCGCTGAGCTCGTCGACCTCGCGGTAGCTGAGCCGCCCGTCGAAGTAGGCGAGGAAGGGGCGGTCGGGAACGTCGGAGGCCGCCTCGCGCAGGGCGTGCACGAGCGAGTCGGCGGGGTCGATCGGCGCGCGCTGGGCGTCGCTGAGGAGGGCGACCCAGGGCTTTGCGGCATACAGGGAGTCGGTCACCGCGCCTCCTCCCACTTCTGCTGGATGTGGTTCATGCCGGCCAGCCAGCGGTCGGGCTCGGCGGCGCGGGCCTGGTAGTAGGCGGCGACCTCCGGGTGCGGGAGGATCAGGAAGCGGTCCTCCTCGATGCCCTTGAAGAGCGCCTCGGCCACGTCCTCCGGCTCGACCGCGGTCGGCTTGAGCACCAGATCGCCCGCGGTGCCGGTGGCGGCGAGCATGTCGGTGCGCACGCCCTGGGGGCAGATGGCGTGGACCTTGATCCCGCGGTGCCGGTAGGTCAGCGACAGGTACTCGGCGAAGGCGTACGCCCCGTGCTTGGTGACGGCGTACGGGGCGGCCCCGATCATGGTCAGCAGTCCGGCCGCGGACACGGTCGACACGAACCGCCCGCTCCCCCGCTCCAGCCACCCCGGCAGCAGTTCATGAGCGGCACGCACGTGTGCCATGACGTTGACGTCCCAGGACAGCTCCCAGGCCCTGGCGTCGGCGAGATCGTCGACGTCCGGGCCGCCGAAGGCGACACCCGCGTTGGCGCAGTACACGTCGACGGTCCCGCCGAGCGCGGCACGGGCGTCGGCGACGACGGCGGAGGCGTCCCCGGGGACGGCGATACCGCCGATCTCCTCGGCGACGGCCTTGGCCCGGTCGGCGTCGAGGTCGTTGACGACGACGCGGGCCCCTTCGGCGGCGAACCGCCGCGCGAGGGCGGCCCCGATCCCTCCCCCGGCTCCGGTGACGACGACACCAGCACCCTGCACGGCTTCCACCATCGGTCTCCTTCGACTGCGGCTCTGCGGAGACGGCCAGACTAACCGGTCGGTATGTGTCTCGGAAAGGGTGAGGTCATGCCGCTCAGGGGCGCGGGGAACTGCGCGACAAGCCACGAACCACCCGCACCTTCCACACAACCTGCGGGAGCAATACCGTGCCCCTCATGCGCCTATCCAGACGAGCCCTCCTCGCAGCGACCACGGCAGCAACGTCTCTTTCCTCGGCCTCCCCGGCATCCGCGGCCGACCGCCACCGAAAACTCCGTACCGGATTCGAGCGCCTCGCCGCCGACGGCTACGCCCTCCTGAACGGCCAACGCGTAGGCATCGTCACCAACCCCACCGGCATCACCCGGGACGCCCGCCACATCGTCGACGTCATGCACGCCGATCCCCGCGTGAACCTGGTCGCCGTCTTCGGTCCGGAGCACGGCTTCCGCGGCACCGCGCAGGCCGGCGGCTCCGAGGGCCGTTACGACGACCCCGCCACCGGACTCCCCGTCTACGACACGTACCTGAAGAGCGGCAGGCCCCTCGCCGACGTCTTCACCGCGTCCGGCGTCGACACCGTCGTCTTCGACATCCAGGACGTGGGCGCCCGCTTCTACACGTACATCTGGACGCTGTACGACTGCATGGAGGCGGCCCAGCTGGCCGGGAAGCGGTTCGTGGTGCTCGACCGGCCGAACCCCGTCACCGGGCGCTCGGCCGAAGGGCCGGTCCTGCACAGGGAGTTCGCGACCTTCATCGGGCGGCAGCCGATCTCGCAGGCGCACGGCATGACGGTCGCCGAGCTGGCGCGGCTGTTCAACGGGGAGTTCCTGACCGCGCCGGTCGCGCTGGACACCGTACTGATGACGGGATGGAGGCGTGGGGAGTTCTACGACGCCTCAGCCCTGCCCTGGGTGCCGCCGAGCCCCAACATGCCCACTCCCGACACCGCGCTCGTGTACTCGGGGACATGTCTCTTCGAGGGCACGAACCTGTCCGAGGGCCGTGGCACCACCCGCCCCTTCGAACTGCTCGGCGCGGAGGGGATCGACGGGCGGTGGGCCGCCGCCGCGAACGAACTCGGGCTGCCGGGCGTGCACTTCAGGGAGGCGTACTTCGCGCCGACGTTCTCCAAGTTCCAGGGGAAGACGGTCGGCGGGGTGCAGATCCATGTGCACGACCGGGCGGCGTACGACCCCGTCCGCACCGGGATCGGGCTGCTGGTGACCGCCAAGCGCGGGTGGGCCGGGTTCGCGTGGCGGTCCGACAACTGGATCGACAAGCTCACCGGTTCCCCGCAGGTGCGCACCGCGATCGACGCGGGCGCGGACGTCGACGACGTGGTGGCGGGCTGGTGGGAGGAGCTGGCCGCGTTCCGCCGTATCCGTAAGGAGTACCTGCTGTACAGATGATCCCCTGGGCCGAACAGGGCAGTTGACTCGCGAAGTATGGCCAACTTCGCCCCGTAGCAGGACGATGCGACGGCATCGCACCACTTCGGGGGACAAGGGGGCCAGTCATGGTGGATCCGGCGATGAGTGTGAGCCCGTACTGGGAGCTGACGTTCGACGCGGACGGTGACCCGGACGGCGCGCGGCGGGACCGGCTGCTGGCCGGTGTCGCGGAGCACGGCGTCAAGGATCTGATCGTCTTCGCGCACGGCTGGAACAACGACCGTTCAGGGGCGACGAGGCTCTACAGCCGCTTCTTCGCGCCGTTCCCGGAGCTCGCGCCGACGGCGAAGCTCGGGTACGCGGGAGTGGTGTGGCCGTCGATGCGGTTCTGCGACGAGCCGATCCCGGACTTCCCGAGGTCGGTGGTGGCCGAGACCACGCGGCGGCCGGCGCTGGACAAGGACACCCGGCACGCGCTGCTTGAGACCTTCCCCGGCCGGGCCACCGTGATCGACCAGATCGCGCTGATGCTGGACCAGCAGCCGCGCGAGGAAGCTGAGTTGGAGGAGTTCGGGCGGCTGGTGCGGCTGCTGGTCGAGGTGGTGCCCGCGGGGCCGCAGGCCATGTTCGGGGCGGACACGCTCGCCGAGGGCGTGCCGCAGAGCGAGCCGGACATGTTCTCCGGGCCCGCGGCCGGGGTGTGCGAGGACTTCGCACGCGGGCTCGCCGAGGTCGAGGCGCCGGACGGCGTGACGGAGGGATTCTCGATCCCCAATCCCTGGGACGGCGCGCACGAGCTGCTGCGGCAGGCCACGTACTACGCGATGAAACGCCGCGCCGGCACGGTCGGCGAGCGGGGGCTCGGACGGGTCATCGGACAGCTCGCGGCCAAGCGGCCCGGGGTGCGGGTGCATCTCGTCGGGCACAGCTTCGGCGGGCGCCTGGTGTCGTTCGCGCTGCGCGGGCTGCCCGAGGGGGTGCGCACGGTGAAGTCGGTGACGCTGCTCCAAGGGGCCTTCTCGCACTACGCTTTCGCCGCCCGGCTGCCGCACGACGCGCGCGCGGGCGGGGTGTTGCAGGGGCAGCAGAACCGCATCGACGGTCCCCTGGTGTGCTGCTACTCCCGCTTCGACAAGGCGCTGAGCACCATCTATCCGCTGGCCTCGCGCATGGCCGGGGACGCGGAGGGGGCCGCCCTGGACATCGGACGGATGCTGGGCGCCAAGTGGGGGGCGATGGGCCACGACGGGGTGCAGGCGGTGCCGGGCACGCGCGCGTGGAAGCTCGCCGACGCGCTGAAGACGACGCTGCCGACGTCGGGGTGCGTGAACATCGACGCGGCGGCGGTGGTGAAGGACGGCAAGGCGCCGGCCGGGGCGCACAGCGACATCGTGCACCGGGAACTGGCGCAGGTGGTGGTGGCGGCGGGCCGTATCCACTGACCCGCCGCCGCAGGTGGTGGTGGCGTATCCACTGACCCGCCGCCACCCGGAGGTCACCGGTGTGAGGTGAACTCCACGACCTGCTGGTAGGTCGGCCGGTTCTGCCAGCTGATGTTGTAGTGCTTGATGCCGCCCAGGGTGCGCTGGACGATCGAGTCGGCGCACCACTGGTTGCCCGCGGAACACAGGTCGTCACCCGGGTAGACCTGGGCCGCGGTCTTGCCGGCCGCCGTCTTCAGGGTGCTGATCAGAATGTCCCGGCAGGCGCTGAGGCTGCCGCCGCCGCAGTACTTGTTCGCCAGCGGTCCCTGCACGGGCTCGCCGAGCACCGCGCGGATGTCCTTGTCGACGTAGGACCACCAGCCGTACTGGAAGGAGCTGCCCGCGTGTGAGCCGGTGGGGCCGTGCGCGGCCGAGGGCGACTCGTCCACCGGCAGGTTGGCCTGGAAGGCGGTGAACAGGCCACTGCCCAGGCCCGGTTTGAACTCGGCCTCCACCAGCAGCGGCCACCACGCGTCCAGGACGCGGATCGCGTCCGCGTTGGCGTACGTCTTCGACCCCGCCGACGTCTCCGTGCGCTTGCCGCCGGCGGTGAGCCAGGTCTGGAGCTTGGTCACCGCCGCCGCGGCCGTGGAGTCGGTGACCGTACTGCTGTTGATCACCTTGAGGAGGTCCGGCAGCACGTCCTCCGCGCGCAGATCGGCGAGGGCCGCGTCGGCCATCGCCTTCACCAGCGAGGCCCGGGTGACACCGCCCGCGGCGACGAGCTTCTTCACGCGGTCCTCCAGGAGGTTGCCGCGATGCACCGAGCCGTCGCCCCAGGGCGCGGTCGTGTAGTCCTTCGCCTGTTTGTTGTTCCAGGAGATGTAGTAGTCCTGGTCGATGGAGTTGGGGTGGGCCGAAGCCGCCGTGTAGTCGGCGGTGTTGGTCGTCGGGTTCCAGTTCTTCCAGTCGTACGACGCCTGCGCCCACACCGGGAACTCCGCGTCCACGCCGCTCGCGCGCACCGGGTTGTCGCCGCTGTTGTAGTACGCGGTGTGCGTGGAGTCGGCGTAGAACCAGTTGAACGTGTAGTTGATGTGCTGCACCGCGCTCTGGAAGGTCTGCGGACTCTTCACGTAGTCGGGGTCGTTGAGCATCTGGAAGCCGATGATCGAGTCGGCCTCGTGCATGTACGACGAGCGCAGGGTCGTGTAGGCGACCTTCTTGCCGCCGACGGTGGCGCGGTAGGCGACGGGGCCGTACTTCGTCTTCCAGACCCGCATGGTGTACGAGCCGGCGGCGGTGCCGTCGGCCGTGGTCGGGGCCCAGGAGTTCTTCTGTTCGATCTTCTCCATGGCCGTGCAGGTGCCGTGGTACAGGTAGTGGAAGTCGTCCTGGCACAGCTCGACGGCGTAGGTGTCGATGATGTCCTGGCCGGAGGTCGTGGCGGACCACGAGTAGTCCTGGCCGCGGCCGAGTTCGACGTACATGCTCAGGCCCGCGAAGGAGGCGCCGCGCGCGCTGATGCCGGGGCCCTGGATCTCCTGGAGCATGAGGAGCTGGGGCGCGAAGTAGCCGGTCTGCGGGCCGAAGACGGCGACCGGGTGGCCGCTGGCGGTGTGGGCGCCGCTGACGACGAGGGCGTTGGACATGCCGCGCTTGGCGGAGGTGAGGGCGTTCGCGGTGGCCTTGGCGGCGGCCGCGGAGGCGCTCTGGGCGGCGCCGGTGCCGGTCGGGTCGTAGACCAGTGGCTCGGTGGCCACCGTGCCGGCGTCGGGGAGTGCCTCGCCCTGCGGGGTGGTGGGCTTGGTGGCGTACGGGAAGCTCTCACCGTTGTGGACGGTGAGGACGGCCTCGGGGTCGTTGCGCTCGCGGAAGGACTCCCAGACCTCGGTGCCCTTCGTCACGCCGTACTGCTCCTGGGCGGCGAGCAGCGATATCGCGTTGTTGACCTCACCGCCGCCGCCGGAGCCGAACAGGGCGCCGATGACGGAGGCCAGCGCGACCAGGTCGGTGAGCTTGAAGTGGTCGATGGTGCCGGCGTTGGTGATGGAGTCCTTGTGGCCGGTCAGGACGTACTCGCCGGGGAAGTAGCGGCCGCTGTCGGAGGCGTCGATGTAGGCGTTGATGCCCGCCAGGTAGGCGTTGGCGTCGGCGAGGGCCTGCTGGCCGCGGGTGCCGTTGGTGGCGACGGCGTTGTCGATCTGGGCCTGGAGGTCGGCCTCCGTGTAGGGGGCGTTGCGCCAGAACTGCTGTTCCAGGCCCTGGTTGGAGGGGGCGCCGCCCGCGAAGGTGGTCAGCTGGCCGCGCCCGACGTGGCGGAACACGTCCATCAGCCACAGCCGGTCCTGGGCCGCCGCATAGCCCGCGCCGAACTCGGTGCCGTATCTGGTGGTACCGGTGATGTGCGGCACACCCGTCTTCTTGTCGCGGACGATCGTCACGTCGGTGCGGCCGGCCGGGTTCAGGGTGGAGGCGACCTGGTCGGAGGCCACGCCGAACGAGGCGTCGTTGAAGAAGGTGTTGATCGTGGCGTTGGTGAGCGACGAGTAGCCCTTGGCCAGGTTGGCGTAGGGGCCGAGCTGGTCCTCGGCGTGCTCGGGCTGGCTGCCGAAGGCCTGGTTGAGGAGGATCTGGGCGAGGGTGGCGTTGCCGTTCTCGCCGGGCGGCAGGATGTCGGAGCACTGGTTGCCGCAGTAGTCGTTGGCGGCCGTCGCCTCGGCTGCCGCCGCTGCTTGGCCAAGAGGGGACAAAAGACCGGCAATCAGGGCGCATACGGATGCGGTCTTCAGGAACCCGGTGAGTCTGCCGGGAGTTCTCAGTCTGTCGAGAGCGGTGCGTGAGGTGCGCCGAGGCATGGCAGCTCCTACCGACGGGGGTGGGCCGGACGTTACCGCCGGTATCCCCGGGATTGAAGATGAACATGCGTCAAGTTTTGGTACCCGATCCGGAGGCGAATGGGGGTCATCGGAAATCGGATGGAGCCAAATCGCTTGTCGATACGTCTATTCGGCGACGTCCGTTCGACGACGCCGAAGTGACCGAAGTACAGGTGCAGGTGTGACGGAGGTGCAGGGCGATGGCCGGTTTCCGGAGTCTGGCGAGACAGGTGCGAGATCCGCGGTGTGATCTGGCGCTGCGACGCTACTCACTGCGCAAGTGCCTGGAGCGGTTCGCTCCTTACGGGCACAGGGCGACCTGGGACCACTTGTGCTCCCGGGCCGGATTCGGTCCTGAGGACCGGTCCCCCGATCCGGCGCGGCTCGTGGCCGCGTTGGACGAACTGGAGGAGGCGCGTTCGGTCTGGCTGGCCTACGAGGTCGAGTTCGCCGAGCGACGCAAGAAGGAGAAGCACGACGGTCTGCGCAGGCCGGGCAGTGTCGACGACTGGCACCGGCTGACCTGGGGCGGCTTCGGTGTCGCCTGGTGCGACGACCCGCGGCTCCACCCCCGTGAGCCGCTGGCCGAGGTGCTGCGCAAACTGATCTCCGCACTGGAACGCGAACCGGGGTCCGTGTGCCCGGTGTGCCGCGGAGAGCGACTGATCTGGAAGTACGACCTGGCCCACGAACCCTCCTCGGGCCCGGTCTGCACGGACTGCGGGATCGTGGTCCCCCGTCCGGTGCTGACACCTGAGGCCCTGGCGTCGTCCAAGCGTGGACGGCTGCTGGTGTCCGCCTGAGTGGTGCGACCGGGGGTGCGCCGGGGATGCCGCACCCCCTCTTTGACCGCGTGTGACGGTTACGAGCGCTTTTTGACGGTGTGTGACGGTCGTGAGCGCTGCCCGGGTTTTCCACAGCAGACCGGTTGTCCACAGGAACGGCTCGCGTCCGGGCCGATGTCGGTGCCGACTGGCACCATCGAGTCATGGTTCAGGTGTGTCTCAACGGGCCCCGAGGGGCAGCCGACGGAGCGGTGGTGCCGCTGACGCCGGAGGCGTTGGCCGAGTCCGCGGCGGCGGCCGTCGCGGCCGGGGCGACGGACATCCATGTCCACCCCAAGACACCGTGCGGTGGCGACACATTGTCACCCCGCGTCCTCGCGCCGGCCCTGGAGGCGATACGGGCGCGGGTGTCGGTCCCGGTCGGCGTCACCACGGGCGCCTGGGCGGAACCGGACCCGGCGGCCCGGCTGGAGCGGATCCGGAGCTGGACGGTGCTCCCCGACCACGCCTCGGTCAACTGGCACGAACCGGGCGCCGAGGAACTGGCCGCCGCGCTGATCGAGCGTGGTGTCGGCGTGGAGGCCGGGATCTGGTCCGGTACGGACGGGGCGGCGCGGTTCGCCAGGTCACCGCTCGGCCCGGCAGTGCTACGGGTGCTGGCCGAGGTGACGGACACCTCGCCGGACACCGCCGAGGACACGGCCCGCGCCCTGCTGTCCGACCTCGGCACGGCACCGCACGGCCGCCCGGTGCTGCTGCACGGCGAGGACGGCGGGGCATGGCCGGTGCTGCGGCTGGCCGGGCGCCTGGCCCTGGCGACGCGCATCGGCCTGGAGGACACCCTGCTGCTCCCGGACGGCGAACCTGCGCTGTCCAACGCCCAGTTGGTGGCGGCGGGGCTGGTCGAGTACCGGTCGGCGAGCCGCTCGTAGCGAGCGGACCGGCGACGCTACCAGCCACAAATCCCCTCGCTCCACCCCTTTCCCGCCCGGACAGTTGGAGGCGATGAAACGCACCTGAGCACAGGAACGAGGAACCCCGATGTCGACGCTGCGCGTCACCGCCGAAGTGCTGACCGTCCACGAACACCCGAACGCCGACGCGCTCGAACTGGCCCAGGTGGGCCTGTACCGGGCCGTCGTCGCCAAGGGCGCCTACCGCACCGGCGACGCGGCCGTGTACATCCCCGAGCAGTCCGTGCTGCCCACCGCGCTGATCGAGGAACTCGGCCTCACCGGACGGCTGGCCGGCGGCAACGCGGACCGGGTCAAGGCGGTCCGGCTGCGCGGCGAGCTCTCGCAGGGCATCGTGTGCCGGCCCGCGGCGCTGAACGGCGTCGACCTGGCGCGGGCGGCCCTGGACGGCACCGACTTCGCGGAACTGCTCGGCATCACCAAGTGGGTGCCCCCGATCCCGCCCACGATGAGCGGCGAGGTGGAGTCCGCGCCCGACCTGCTGCCCTGGGTCGACATCGAGAACATCCAGCGCTACCCGGACGTCTTCACCCCGGGCGAGCCGGTGGTCCTGACCGAGAAACTGCACGGCTCGGCGTGCCTGGTCACCTATGTGGCGGCCGACGAGCGCGTGTACGTCTCCTCGAAGGGCTTCGGCGCCAAGTCCCTGGCCCTGAAAGCGGACCCGCGGAACCTGTACTGGCGGGCGGTACAGGGCCACGGCGTCGCCGACGCGGCCGCCCGCCTGGCCACCCGCCTCGGCGCGAGCCGGGTGGGCATCTTCGGCGAGGTCTACGGCGCCGGCGTCCAGGACCTCACCTACGGCGCGGACGGCCGCCGGGACACCCTCGGATACGCGGTCTTCGACGTCTCCGCGAAGATCGACGGCGAGGTGCGGTGGCTCGACGCGGCGGAACTCCTGGACGGAGACCTGCCGTTGGTGCCGCGCCTCTTCGAGGGGCCGTACGACATCGAGCGGGTGCTGGAGGTGGCGAGCGGACGAGAGACGGTGTCGGGCCGCGAGCTGCACCTGAGGGAGGGTGTCGTGATCCGCCCGAAGACAGAGCGCTACAGCGAAGTCACTGGTGGCAGGGCGATAGCGAAGGCCGTGAGCCCGGCGTACCTGACGAGGAAGGGCGGCACCGAATACGAGTGAGGGCACCTGCAACGCCCTGAGGGGCGCGGGGAACTGCGCGACCAGCCACAACGCACCCGCACCCGGCAACGCACCACACCCCCCACCCCCTCAGCCGCACCGCTCCTCAGGGACGCACCGCTCCTCACGCTCGCGCCGCTTCTCCACCAGCAACCGCGACCCCGCCCCCTGCCGCGCCCCGAACACGTCATCCGGATTGGACAAGACACACGACTCCAACGACAGACACCCACACCCGATGCAGTCCGTCAGATGATCCCGCAGCCGATTCAACTGCTTGATCCGCTCGTCGAGTTCGGACCGCCACGCCTCCGACAACCGCGCCCAGTCCTCCCGCGTCGGCGTCCGTTCCTCCGGCAACTCGGCGAGCGCCTCGCGAATCGTGGCGAGCGGGATGCCGACGCGTTGCGCGGCCCGTACGAAGGCGACCCGGCGCAGCGCGTCGCGGGAGTAGCGGCGCTGGTTGCCGGTGGTGCGGCGGCTGCTGATCAGGCCTTTGGACTCGTAGAAGTGCAGGGCGGAGACGGCGGCACCGCTGCGCGCGGCGAGTTGGCCGACCGTGAGCTCGTGGATCTTCTCGGGAATCTGGGGCACCCCTCGAACCCTACCCAGGCTTGCGTTGACACGGCCCCCGAGGGCGACCATGCTAAGCAGTCGCTTAGAGTTTGGACGAGGAGGCGGGACATGGCAGAGCCGAGGATCTTCGCGGGCACCGAGGAGCTGAAGGCGGCGGTGGGCGAGCAGCTGGGGTACACCGACTGGCTGGAGGTCGACCAGAAGCGGATCGATCTGTTCGCCGACGCCACCGGTGACCACCAGTGGATTCACATCGACCCGGAGAAGGCCGCCGCCGGCCCGTTCGGCACGACCATCGCGCACGGCTATCTGACCCTGTCCCTGCTCCCGCTCTTCGGACCGCAGCTCATCAAGGTCGAGGGCGTGAAGATGGGCGTGAACTACGGCACCAACAAGGTCCGCTTCCCGGCCCCCGTCCCCGTCGGCTCCCGGCTGCGCGCCACGGCGACGATCACCGGGGTCGACGACGTGGCGGGCGGCGTGCAGGTGACCGTCGCCTTCAGTGTCGAACGCGAGGGCGGCGACAAGCCGGTGTGTGTCGCCGAGTCGGTGTCGCGCTACTACCTCTGAGCGCACCGGGGCCTGTGCGCGCCCCGGGCCCTGTGCGCGCTACTTGGCCCCCACCATCCGCAGCACGAGGTCGGCGTCGAGCGCGCCGACCTCGTCGGGGGTCCAGGGGCCGTCGACGTTGAACCAGCGGGCGACGTCGATGCAGAGCGACATGACGGCGAGGGTGGTGCCCTTGACGTCCAGGACGTCGAACTCGCCGGACGCCACGCCGTCCTCGATGATCGCGCGCACCTCGGCGTCGCACTGCCGGCGCAGCGCGAGGATCTCCTCGCGGGCGTCCGGGCCGAGGGAGTCGAGTTCGTACTGGACGACGCGGGCGGTGGTACGGCCGCCCGCGTGCCAGCGGACGAAGGAGCTGACCGCGTCGGCGAGCCGCTCGGTGGCGGTGCCCTCGCGGCGGGCCGCGGTCTGCAGGATCTCCAGCGCCTTGGCGTGGCCGATCCTGCTGATGCGGTGGAGGAGCTCCTCCTTGGTCTTGTAGTGGATGTAGAGCGCGGCGGGGCTCATGCCCGCGCGGCCCGCGATGTCCCGCGTCGTCGTGGCGTGGTAGCCGCGCTCGGCGAAGGCCTCCACCGCGGCGATCAGCAGCCGTCGTGCCGCGTCGGGCGTGACCTCGCCCCACGCCGACGTCTCGCCGCCGGCCGTCTCCTCCGCCGTACTCATCGCCTGCTCGCCCCTCTCCACTGATCGAGGGACCACCATACCGCCGAAGGTGAGCAACCGCTTAGACGAGGGACCCGAGTGGCCGCAGTCCAGCAGCACGGCGTCAGAGCTTCTCGAACGGGTCGTGCTCGGCGAGCAGCTTCTCCAGCCGGGCCTGGTCGACGCGGCTGACGATCTGTCCGGCCTCCTGGCGGTCCCGGATGACCTTGGCCAGGGTGAAGGCGGAGGTGACGAGGTACAACACGGCGATGGCGAGGAAGCCGCGCACCCAGGCGTTGGCGTCGAGGCGGAAGATGCCGATGGCGGTCGCCGCCATGGCGACGGCGAAGGAGGCGACGGCCTGGCCGTAGAAGGCCGCCGTGCTCTGCTGCTTGACCGGTGTGTCACTCATGGGGACAGCTTCGGCGGACGCGGCGCGCGCCACATCCGCCGAGATACTCAGGCCGGCCGACGGACCTACTCAGAAGGGCGCCCGCTCAGAAGGCCGAAACCCCGGTCAGCGCACGGCCGATGACAAGCTTCTGGATCTGGCTGGTGCCCTCGTAGAGGGTCATCACGCGGGCGTCGCGCAGCAGCTTGCCCGCCGGGTACTCGTCGATGTAGCCGTAGCCGCCGAAGACCTGGAGGGCGTTGTTGGCGGCGCGGACCGCGGCCTCCGAGGCGAACAGCTTGGCCTTGGACGACTCGGTGGCGAAGGGCAGGCCACGGTCGATCAGGTCGGCGACCCGCCAGGTCAGCAGCCGGGCCGCGTCGACGTCCACGGCGATGTCGCTGATCAGCTCCTGGACGAGCTGATGGCTCGCGATCGGCTTGCCGAACTGCTCCCGCTCACCGGCGTACGTCACCGCCGCGTCCAGAGCGGCCTGCGCGATGCCGACGCAGCCCGCCGCGACCGACATCCGTCCCTTGGCGAGCGCGGACATGGCGACCGTGAACCCCTTGCCCTCCTCCCCCAGCAGCGCGGCGGCGGGGACCCGCACGTCCTCCAGGACGAGTTCGGCGGTGGCCTGGCCGCGCAGGCCGAGCTTGCCGTGGATGGTGCGGCGGCTCAGGCCGGGGGTGTCGGTGGGGACGAGGAAGGCGGAGACGCCCTTGTGGCCGGGGGCGTCGGTGAAGCGGGCGAACAGCAGCACGACGTCGGCCCAGGTGCCGTTCGTGATGAACATCTTGGTGCCGTTGATGACGAAGTCGTCGCCGTCGCGCACCGCGCGCGTGGTGAGGTTCCCGGCGTCGGAGCCGGTGCCGGGCTCGGTGAGGCCGAAGCAGCCGACGTACTCCCCGGAGGTCAGCCCCGGCAGCCACTGCCGCTTCTGCTCCTCGCTCCCCCACGCGGCGATCGTCTTGGCGACCAGGCCGAGCGAGACGGAGACGATCCCGCGCACCGAGGAGTCGCCCCGGCCCAGCTCCTCCGTCACCAGGCAGTACGCCAGATGATCGCCGCCCGAGCCGCCGTACTCCTCGTCGATCGTCAGCCCCAGGAAGCCGACCTCGCCGAGCTTCTTCACGATGCCCCGGTCGACCTCCTCGGCGCGGTCCCAGGCGATGACATGGGGGGCGATCTCGCGTGCCACGAAGTCCCGGGCGAGCTGCCGTACGGCCTCCTGCTCCTCGCTGAGTCCCAGGTTCACCACGAGATCACCCCACTTGAAAGGCGTACATTTAAATTAGCACTGCTAGTTTCTAAGTGCAGCCCTACTATGTGCGCCATGGCCCGACCGCGCAAGCCCCTCCTCAGCACCGACCGGATCGTCGAGACGGCGCGGGCCCTCGTGGACGCGGAGGGCCTCGCGGCCGTCTCCACCCGGCGACTCGCCGCCGAGCTGGGGGTCAGCGGCCCCTCCCTCTACAACCACTTCCGCACCAAGGACGAGATCCTGGAGGCCGTCGCCGACTCGGTGAGCGCCCAGGTCGACCTGTCGATGTTCGAGGACGGCCGCGACTGGCGGACCTCGCTGCACGACTGGGCCGTCTCCTACCGCGCCGCCCTGCGGGAGCACCCGAACATCGTTCCCGTCCTCGCCCACGGGCCGGGCCGACGCCCCGCCGGACTGCGGGTCGCGGACGCGGTCTACGGCGCCATGGTCCACGCCGGCTGGCCGCCCGCGCAGGCCACCTCCATCGGCGCGCTGATGCGGTACTTCATCATGGGCTCCGCGCTCGGCTCCTTCGCCGGGGGTTTCGTGGACGACCAGAGCGCGTACGACCCCGCCGACTATCCGCACCTCGGCCAGGCCCACCTCCTCGCCGAGCAGCAGGACAAGATCGACGAGCGGGCCTTCGAGACGGGGATCGCCGCGCTGCTGGACGGGCTGGCGATGCAGTACGAGCAGGTCAGGCGGCCCGCATAGCACGCTTCGGTGGGCGCCGAAGTGTTCGTGTCCCATGCTGGGAGGCATGACCTCCAGGGACCCCAGGAACCTCCAGGCGGCCCAGCTGGCCCGGTTCGCCGGCCTCATCGCCGACGAGACGCGGGCCGCCTGTCTGCTGGCGCTGCTCGACGGGCGGGCGTGGACGGCGAGTGAACTCGCCCGGCACGCGGGAGTCGCCGCGTCGACGCTGAGCGAGCATCTGGGCAAGCTCGTCGCGGGCGGGCTGCTCGCGGAGGAACGGCAGGGGCGGCACCGGTATGTGCGGCTCGCCGACGCGCGGGTGGCGCAGGTGGTCGAGGAGTTGTCGGCGCAGGTGGGGGCGCGGCCTCGGGTGCGGAGTCTGCGGGAGGCCAGTGCGGGGTCCGCGATGGCGCGGGGGCGGACCTGTTACGACCATCTTGCGGGGCGGCTCGGGATAGTGGTCGCTGATGCACTGACCGAGCGTCAACTCTTGCGACAGGACACGGGGTTTGCCCTCACGGACGCGGGGTTGGCGTGGTTCGACAGCGTGGGCATCGACCTTGACCGTTCGAGTCGGCGGCCACTGGCGCGGGGGTGCCTGGACTGGACGGAACGGCGGCCACATCTGGCGGGGGTGGCGGGGGCGGCCCTGTGTCGGCATGCGTTGGAGGTGGGGTGGTGTGTGCGGATCGGGTCGGAGCGGGCAGTGAAAGTGACGGCGGAGGGGGAGCGGGCCTTGGCCCAGCTGTTGGGTATCGAAGCGGGGGTGTTGAGGTGATGCTTCCGCCGGTTCGTGCATGTCTGCGGGTGCGTTGTGGCTGGTCGCGCAGTTCCCCGCGCCCCTAAAAGCCTCACCACCACCGTGTCTGATAAGCGCCAGCCCCTCTCATGCCCCTTACCTAGCCTCGGGAGAATGATGAGTCCCCGCCGCACCAACCCTCTCGCCGCAGGCGCTGCCACTGTCACCGTGCTGCTCTGGGCCTCCGCCTTCGTCTCCATCCGGAGTGCGGGGGACGCCTACTCCCCCGGTGCTCTCGCGCTCGGGCGGCTGCTCTCGGGGGTCGTCGCGCTGGGGATCATCTGTGCCGTACGACGTGAAGGGCCCCCGCCCCGGGCCGCCTGGCCCGGCATCGCCGTGTCCGGGCTACTCTGGTTCGGGGTCTACATGGTCGTCCTGAACTGGGGTGAGCAGCAGGTGGACGCCGGTACCGCGGCGCTGGTCGTGAACATCGGGCCGATCCTCATCGCGCTGCTCGGGGCGCGGTTGCTCGGGGATGCCATGCCGCCGCGGCTGCTGGCGGGGATGGCGGTGTCGTTCGCGGGGGCCGTCACCGTGGGGCTGTCGATGTCGGGTGGGGGCAGGTCGTCCGTTCTCGGGGTGCTGCTGTGTCTGCTCGCGGCGGTCGCATACGCCGGTGGGGTTGTCGCGCAGAAGCCCGCCCTCGGGTCGGCGAGCGCGCTGCAAGTCACCACGTACGGCTGCCTCGTGGGTGCCGTGGTCTGTCTGCCGTTCGGCGGGCAACTCGTCCACCAGGTGACCGACGCGCCCCTGTCCGCGACGCTCAACATGGTCTATCTGGGCGTCTTTCCCACCGCGCTCGCCTTCACCACCTGGGCCTACGCCCTCGCCCGCACGACCGCCAGCCGGATGGGCGCGACCACCTACGCGGTGCCCGCGCTGGTCGTGCTGATGTCCTGGGTGGTACTCGGGGAGGTGCCGGGGCTGCTCACGCTGGTGGGCGGGGTGCTGTGTCTCGCGGGGGTCGCGGTGTCCCGTTCGCGGGCCGCGGCGGCAGCTGCGCCGCAGCCCGCGAAGGTCTCCGACTCAGTGTGAACGCGCCCTGCCCGCAAGGACCTTGATGGAAATCAGGGCGACGACGGAGAGGGCGATGAGGTAGCCGGACACCGCCATGGAGGTGCCGGTGGCCTCCAGGAGCAGGACCATCAGGAACGGTGCCAGGCCACCGCCCGCCACGGCCGCGATCTGGTAGCCGAGGGAGGCGCCGGTGTACCGCATCTCCGGCGTGAACAGCTCGGCGAACAGGGCGGCCTGGGGGCCGTACATGATGCTCAGGAAGCAGCTGGCGACGAAGGTGGCGACCGCGAGCCAGAGCAGCGAGCCGGTGTCGATGAGGAGGAAGAGCGGGATCGCCCAGGCGGCGATGCCGATCGCGCCGATGGTGTAGATCCGGATGCGGCCGTAGCGGTCCGAGAGTGCCGCCGCGGCCGGGATCAGGATCAGCTGGGTGAGGCTGACGCAGAGCGAGACGGTGAGGACCGCGCTCTTCTTCATGTCGAGTTCACGGGTCGTGTAGTCGAGCACGCCGGTGATGAGGATGTAGAACGTCGCGGTGTTCACGGCGAAGGAGCCGCCCGCGAGCAGGACCGTGCCGAGGTGGTCGCGCAGGATCGTGCGGAGCGGGGAGCTCTGTTCCGACTTCTCCTGCTCGGCCAACGCCCGCTCGGCCGCCCGGAATTCGGGGGTCTCCTCGACCTTGGCGTGGATGTACCAGGCGAGGGCGAGGACGAACAGGCCGATCAGGAACGGGATGCGCCAGCCCCAGGCCGCGAAGGCGGTGTCCGTGGTGAACGCGCCGGCCAGCAGGAAGACCGTGTTGGCGGTCACCACGCCGATGGGGACGCCGAGTTGGACGACGCTGCCGTACACACCGCGCTTGCCCTCGGGGGCGTACTCGGTGGCCAGCAGCATCGCGCCGCCCCACTGGGCGCCGACCGCGATGCCCTGGACGACGCGGAGGGCGACCAGCAGGATCGGGGCGGCGACGCCGATCGTGTCGTAGGTCGGGAGCAGGCCGATGCCGGTGGTGGCCAGGCCCATGAGCGTGAGCGCCAGGACCAGCATCGGCTTGCGGCCGCGCTTGTCGCCGAGGTGACCGGCGACGACGCCGCCGATCGGACGGGCCAGGAAGCCGACGGCGAAGGTCGCGAAAGAGGCGAGGACACCGGCGGTGGAGCTGCCCGCCGGGAAGTACAGGTCGCCGAGGACCAGGGCGGCGGCTATGCCGAAGACGAAGTAGTCGTACCACTCGACGGCTGAGGCGAGGGCGGCCGCCGTGGCGACTCGGCGGCGGTTGACCGTGGGGAGGGCGGTCGTGGGGAGGGAGGGAGCGGAGGGGGCCATGTCCATGCGTGCACACTCCGGTGGGTGCGGTGGGGACGTTGGCGGCGAACATACTAACCGGACGGTATGGAGGCAATGGGTGTGCGGGAAGGTTGCCCGGAGCACTCAAGGGGCTGGTGGGCATGCCGGTGCCCCCGGCCTCGGGTGGGGCCGGGGGCATGGAGGTGGCGCCCAGTTGGATCAGGCCGGGGTCACAGGCGTGGCGTGCTGGAAGACGACCAGCGCCCGGCCGCCCTTGCCCGCGAGCATGTTCTCGAAGGCCGCCGGGATGCCGTCCAGGGCGATCCGTTCCGTCACCAGGGTGCCCAGGTCCAGGCGGCCGGTGCGGACGTGTTCGGCGAGCACGGGCAGGTCCGCGGCGGGGTCGGAGTTGCCGTAGACGCAGCCCGACAGGGTCCTGCCCCAGTGGAAGATCTCCAGGGCGTTGAAGGTGACCTGCTGGTCCTTGCCGCCGATGCCGACGACCGTCGTACGGCCGCCGCGGCGGGTGGAGTCCCAGGCGGTGCGGATGGTCGCGGCGCGGCCCACGCACTCGACGGCCACGTCCACGCCCTGCTTGCCGGTGAGACCCCTGATCTCACGGGCGGTGGTGTCGGAGGCGATCACGAAGTCGGTGGCCCCCGCCTCGCGCGCCAGCTCCTCCTTCTCCGGGGAGACATCGACCGCGACGATCTTCGAGGCGCCCGCGATGCGGGCCGCCTGGAGGGTGGCCAGGCCCACTCCCCCGACGCCGAAGACGGCAACCGTCTCGCCCTCGCGGACGCGCGCCGAGTGGTGGACGGCGCCGTAGCCGGTGAGGACGGCGCAGCCGAGGAGGGCCGCGTCGGTGAGCGGGATGCCGTCGGGGAGCGGCAGGAGGCAGGACGCCGGGACGACCGTCTCCTCGGCGAACGCGGCGACGTTCAGGCCGGGGTGCAGGTCGGTGCCGTCCGCGGTGCGGGCGTGGACGTCGGCGGCGCCGTTGAGGGCGTTGGCGCAGAGCCAGACCTCGCCGAGCGAGCAGGCGTGGCAACTGCCGCAGGACGGGGCCCAGTTGAGGACGACGCGGTCGCCGAGCGCCACGTCCGTCACTCCCTCGCCCACGGCGACCACCGTGCCCGCGCCCTCGTGGCCGAGGACCGCAGGGACCGGGACCCGCATGGTGCCGTTGGACAGGGACAGGTCGGAGTGGCAGACGCCGGCGGCGGCGAGCTTGACGCGGACCTGGCCGGGGCCGGGGTCCGGGAGCTCGATGTCGGTGATCTCCAGCGGGGCGCCCACGGCGGGTAGGACTGCTGCGCGAACCATGGAAACGCTCCTCAGAACTGGAGGGACTTGGTCTGGAGGTACTCGGCGAGTCCGTGCGCGCCGAGCTCGCGGCCGACGCCGGACTGCTTGTAACCGCCGAACGGGGCAAGGGGGTTGAAGCGGCCGCCGTTGATGTCGACCTGCCCGGTGTCCATCCGGCGGGCGAAGGCCACCGCCTCCGCCTCCTCACCGGCCCAGACCGCGCCCGCGAGGCCGTAGACGGTGCCGTTGGCGATGCGCAGGGCGTCGTCCTCGTCGTCGTAGCTCAGGATCGACAGGACCGGGCCGAAGATCTCCTCCTGGGCGATCGTCATCTCGGGGGTGACGTCGGCGAAGACGGTCGGGGCGATGAAGTAGCCCTGTTCGCGCGGGGATTCGGCGCCTCCGGCGACCAGCCGGGCGCCTTCCGCGACGCCCTTCTCGATGTAACTCCGCACCCGGGCCTGCTGCTTGGCGTTGACGACCGGGCCGATGCGGTCGCCGTACTTGGCGGCGGCGGTCGCGGCGAGCGCCACGGCCTCGTCGTACTGGTCCCGGTGCACCAGCATCCGTGTCCAGGCGCTGCACGTCTGGCCGGAGTTGGACATCACGTTGGCGACGCCGACGTTGACCGCCTTGGCCAGGTCGGCACTGGGCAGGATCACGTTGGCGGACTTGCCGCCGAGTTCGAGGGCGACCTTCTTGATCGCGGCACCGGCGGTGACGGCGATCTGGCGGCCGACCGCGGTGGAGCCGGTGAAGGAGACCAGGTCGACGCCCGGGTGCTCGGCGAGGGCCTGGCCCGCGACCGGGCCGCGACCGGTGACCAGGTTGAAGACACCTGCGGGGACGCCCGCCTCGTGGACCGCCTCGGCGAAGAGCTGGGCGACGAGCGGGGCGTCCTCGGCGGGCTTCAGGACCACCGTGCAGCCGGCCGCCAGCGCAGGGGCGACCTTGGCGACGATCTGGTGCAGGGGGTAGTTCCAGGGCGTGATCGCGCCGACGACGCCGATGGGCTCGTGGAGGACGGTCGAGTTCCCGACCTTCTCCTCGAAGGCGTGGGTGGCGGCGAGTTCGGCGTACGAGCCCGCGACCGCGATCGGGACGGCGGCGTGCACGTTCTCGGAGAACTTCAGGGGCGAGCCCAGCTCCGCCGTGACCGTCTCGGCGATCTCGTCCTTGCGGGCCACGAGGACGTCCCGGAGCGCGGCGAGGCGCGCGGCCCGCTCGGCGGGCGGAGTGGCGGACCAGGCCGGGAGGGCGGCACGGGCGGCCCGTACGGCGGTGTCGACGTCCTCGGCGGTGCCGGCCGGGACCCGGCCGATGACCTGCTCGTCGACCGGGTTCACGACCTCGATCGTGTCCCGGCCGACGGCGGGCCGCCATGTGCCGTCGATGTACATGCCGTCGTGTGCCTTCATCGTGCGTCCTCCCGGCGGGGGCGTGACCGTGTCGTCGTCCGGCTCATAAACTAGCGATGTTAGTTTTCGAATGCCAGACGCTCATGGCCCCATGCCCTCAGAAGCCGGCCCCGGCCCGGTCGTCGACCCTTCCCACCGGCTCCCGAGCGGGCGGTCCCGACGCAGTCCTCGCCGCGCGCCGGGATTCACTCCTCCAGGTCGGGCAGGCGGGCCGGGGCCGGGCTGATGCGTTCGCCGTGCTGGTCGAAGACGAACAGGTGGGCGAGGTCGACGAGAAGGGGGACGTGCATGCCGTGGCGGAGCTGGAGGTCGGGGGTGGTGCGGACGATCAGGTCGCCCGGGAGGCGGCCCTCCGCGGGCGCCGGGGTCGGCTCGGCCGGGTGGTCCAGGACCACGACCGGGCCCGCGCGCAGGGCGTCGGCGCGCTGCCGGAGCCGGTCCAGGACGCCGGTACCGCCCTCGCGGCGGCGGCGCCGGGCCGGACGGGCCGCGGGGCGCGGAGCCTCCAGGTCGGGTACGACGGCCGGGCGGGAGCCGGTGTTGAAGTGGACGAGGTTCTCATGGCCCTGGAACTCCACGTGCTCCACGAGACCGGTGAGCGGCATCTCGCCGGGGCGGGCCGCGGACGGCTTGGCGATGCGCACCGCCTCCGAGCGCAAACCGACGATGACCTCACGACCCTGCTGGACGCGCAGCAACTGGTGGTCGAGGGACAGGGGTTCGGGCAGCCGGAGATACTGCTTGCCGAGGCTGATGGTCATCGCGCCGTCCAACGGGGCGCGGACTAGGCCCTGGAGGAGGTTGATCCGCGGGGTGCCGATGAAGGCGGCGACGAAGACGTTGCGGGGCAGCGCGTAGACCTCGCGCGGGCTGCCGACCTGTTGCAGGACGCCGCCGCGCAGGACGGCGACCCGGTCGCCGAGCGACATGGCCTCGGCCTGGTCGTGGGTGACGTAGACCGTGGTGACGCCCAACTCCCGGGTGAGTGCGGAGATTTCGGCGCGCAGGTGGTTGCGGAGCTTGGCGTCGAGGTTGGACAGCGGCTCGTCCATCAGGAACGCCGAGGGGTGGCGGGCGATGGCCCGGCCCATCGCGACGCGCTGGCGTTCACCGCCGGAGAGCTGGGCGGGAAAGCGGTCGAGGAGCTCCTCGATGCCGAGCATGCGGGCGGTGGCGTCCACGCGCGGGCGCGGGTCCGCGCCGGGGGCCTCGATGCGCAGCGGGAAGCCGATGTTGTCGCGGCTGGTCATGCTCGGGTACAGGGCGAAGTTCTGGAAGACCATCGCGATGTCCCGGCCGGACGGCGGGAGGTCGTTGGCGAACTCGCCGTCGAGGAGCAGGTCGCCCTCGTCGATGTCCTCCAGCCCGGCGATCATCCTGAGGACGGTGGACTTGCCGCAGCCGGACGGTCCCAGCAGCACGAGGAACTCGCCCGGGGCGATGTCCAGCGTCAGCCGGTCCACCACCCGGGTGCCTCGCGTATAGCTCTTGCTCACGTCGTGCAGAGAGATGGCGCGTGTCATGGCAGGGGCCCCCGGGGGCTGACTGAGCGCTGTTCCTCCGTGGCCGAATGCCCCGGGCGAGTCGCACGGGGCCTATGGGTCACGGAAGTTAACGGAATGTGTGCGGCCGGGGGAAGAGAATGGGCAGGATCGGACGGCACGGTCCAGCAGGTGAGAAACCGGACGGCCAGATTCAGTGCCGGGCGGGCGCCTCCCGGGTCGCCACCAGGTGGGCGAAGACGACCAGGTTGCCCGAATAGCCTTTTCTGCGGTCGTAGGAGCCACCGCAGGTGATGAGCCGCAGCTCGGGGCGGCCTCGGGCGCCGTACACCTCCCGGTCGGGGAAGTGCGCCTTCTCGAACTCCCGGACGGCGTCGACGGTGTATACGGCGGTACGACCGTCCGCCCGCCGCACCTCGATCAGACGTCCGCGTTTCAGCTCGGACAGGCCCGCGAAGACCGCGCCGCCGGTGTCGGTGTCCAGATGGCCCACGGCCACGGCGGTTCCCTGACCGCCGGGAGCGGGGCCGTCCCGGTACCAGCCCACGAGGTTCGGATCGTCACCCGGCGGTGCCCCCAGGCGCCGGTTCCGGTCGAGGCGCAGGTCCGTGACCGGGGCGTCGACGTCCAGGTACGGGATGAGGATCCGGGTGGCCCGGGAGCGCGGCAGGGGGCGGAGCGTCGGAGCCGCCCGAGGGCGGGGCGGCCGTGCGCGCTGCCCGCCGGGGCGGGCCGACCGGGCCGGTGCCGGGCGCGCGCCGGGAGTGGTCGCCGGGTGGCCGGGACGGGGCGCGTCGGTGGCGGTCGGCGGGCGCCCTGCGCTGTCGGCGCCCGGAGTGCCCGGAGCACCGTTGGCCCCGGGGGCGGCCGAGGGGGTGGGCGGCAGGTGCAGGCCGGTGCCTCTGGCGGGCAGCTCCTCAAGCGCAGCGCCCGCCTCGCCCCGTACGCCCGGGGCTCCGGCGGCACGCGACCCACCGGCCGCGCCCGCCTCACCCACGGGCCCCGACCCACCATCGGCCCCCGGCCCGCCCGCAGTCCCCCGCCCGGCGGCGGCGACCGTCTCGTCGGGCGCCGCCGCCCCACCGGGATCCTCGTCGTGCGTCCACAGCACGCCGGCCAGGATCAGGCACCCGGCCACCGCCGCCGTCCGCGCCAGCCGGTAGGCACGCGTCGGGCGCCGTGGTCCGGGCCGGTGCCCGCGCCCAGGCGCGCTCCCGGGACTGCTACGCGCCATGCGGGCGACGGCGAAGCCGCAGCCACACCGCGCCGCCGGCCGCGGCCAGACCCACGGCCGCCGCACCGGCGACCGGCCCCATCGCCGCGTCCCGGGCGAGTCCGCCACCGCCGGCCGGCGGGCCGCCGTTGGGGCCGCCCGGGCCGCCGCCCGGCCTCGTCGCGGTCGGGGTCGGGGTCGGGCTGGCGCTCGGGCTCGTGCAGTCGACGGTGAACACCTTCTGCTTGCCCGCGCCCTGCCAGTTGTCGCCCTTCCAGACGAGCTTGTACAGCCCGTCGGGCAGCGTCAGCGTCCCGGTGTGCGCGGCGCCATTGGCGTCTGCCGTGGCGCTGCCCGAGAGGTGCCCGGTGCCCGCGTTCGGTCCGTTGCCCTGCCCGTCGATGGTGTAGGTGAAGTGCTCAAGAGCGTCGAAGTTGAGGGCGTCCAGATAGAACTCACAGACCTTCGGCTCGTTCCTGGGGTCGCCGGGGTCCGTGTCGGGGTTGTGGATCTTGACGTCTCCGTTGTCGCCGGGAGCCGCCGCTGCGGTGCCGGGTACGCCGATCAGTACGGTGCCGGCAGCGACGGTGAGCGCGGCGAGGGCGGCTGTACGGCCGCTGGCGCGGCGGGGACGGGCGGCGATGGGCATGCGCAATTCCTCCGAGTCAGGCGATTTTCATACAAATCGCATCGCGTCTGACTCTGTGTCACATGTGCTGGCTCATGTGTGAGGACACGGCCCGACACACCGTCAGGCGTCCTCCGTACGGCCCACCGCCGCCCCCGAACGGCGGTCCCCCGGCGCCGCCCCCGCCGCCCCAACCGGCCGCGCCGGCGACCGCAGCGCCACCCCCGCCGACAGGAGCAGCAGCGCGCCCAGCATCACGAAGGGAGCTGCCACGCCCGCGACGCCCGCGACCAGGCCCGCCGTGGCCGGTGCGGCGACCTGGCCGAGGCGGTTGCCGGTCAGGCGCAGGGCGAGGGCGGTGGAGCGGGCGCCGTCGGGGGCCGCCTGCACGACCGTCGTCATGGACAGCGGCTGCCCGACGCCGAGGCAGAAGCCGAGCACGGCCAGCATCAGCGCGAGCGCCCACACCGGCACCGGCAGGGCGATCCCGGCGCACACCACGGCCGCCAGCAGACAGGTGACCGTCAGCAGCATGGCGCGGCCCAGCAGCCGCAGCAGCGGGGTCAGCACCAGCCGGCAGGCGATCGTGGCCGCCGCGCGGAGGCTGAGCAGGAGGCCGATCACGGACGGGGCGATGCCCCGGTGCTCGCCGACCACCGGAAGGTAGGCGGTGAGGATGTCGGTCGCGGAGAGGACCGCGAGGCTGATGAAGATGCCGGCCGGGACGCCCCTGGCCCGCAGGATGCGCCCGACGGGGACCCGGTCGCCGTGCTCCGTACGGGACTTGACCGCCGTACGGTCCTCGATGCGCCACAGCGAGGTGAACGCGACCGCGGCGCCCGCCCCGGCGACGAACAGGGCGAGCGCGCTGGTGCCGGCCATGTCCTTGCCGCCGATGAGCGCGCCCGCGGCGACCGGGCCGACGAGCTGGCCGAGGGAGGCGCCGATGGTGAAGTGGCCGAAGTTGCGGTCCTGTTCGTGCGGGGCGGACTGGCGGGCGACCAGGGACTGGGCGCCGATCACGAAGCAGAGGTGGCCGAGGCCCATCACCCCGCTCCAGATCGCCATCGCCCACAGGGAGTCGGCGGCACCGCTCAGGGCGCAGCCGCCCGCTATCAGGACCACGCCGACGGGCAGCAGGGGGGCGCAGCGGCCGTGGTCGGTGCGCCGGCCCAGCGGGACCGCGGCGAAGAGCGGGAGCAGGGCGTAGACCCCCGCGATGACGCCGATGGCCTGTTCGTCCGCGCCCAGCGCGAGGGCCCGGTAGGAGACGGCGGGCCGGGCCATCGACACCGCCCCCTGCGCGAAGCTGAAGGCGATGACGAGGCGGAGCAGCCAGCCGCGGTTCCTGCCGGGCACCATGATGGGGTTCTCCCTGTGAGGGTCAGATGATGCCGAAGAGGATGCCCGCCGCGAGGATGATCAGGCAGGTGAGCGCGGCCCACTTGACCACGAACTTCGTGTGGTCGCCGAACTCCACCTTGGCCATGCCGACGAGGACGTAGACGGCCGGGACGAGCGGGCTCGACATGTGCAGCGGCTGGCCGACGAGGGAGGCGCGGGCCATCTCCAGCGGCGAGACGCCGTGGGCGGCGCCGGCCTCGGCGAGGACGGGCAGCACGCCGAAGTAGAAGCCGTCGTTCGACATGAAGTAGGTGAGCGGCAGGCTCAGCACACCGGTGACGAGGGCCATGTGCGGGCCCATGCCGGCGGGGATGACGTCGACCATCCAGCGGGCCATGTGGTCGACCATGCCGGTGCCCTGGAGGACGCCGGTGAAGACGGCGGCGGCGAAGACCATGCCGGAGACGTTGAGGACGTTGTCGGCGTGGGCGGCGAGCCGGGCCTTCTGGTCGGGGATGTGCGGGAAGTTGACGGTGAGGACGAGTGCGGCACCGAGCATGAACAGCACCGGGATCGGCAGCCACTCCATGATCATGGCGGTCAGCAGAGTGACGGTGACCAGGGCGTTGAACCAGTACAGCTTGGGACGCAGGGTGGCGCGCTGGGGGTCGAGGACCGTGAAGCGCTCCTGCTCCTCGTCGTCCTCGGCGTCGGTGCCGGAACCGGAACCGCCGGTAGCGGTCTTACCGGCGCCCGCCGAACCGGAACCGGAACCGGCCCCCACGAGAACCGCCTCGGTCTCCTTCTCCTCCACCAGGACCTCGTCCAGCGTGAGCACACCCAGGCGCTTGCGCTCGCGCAGCCCGAAGAAGTACGACATGACGAACACGCCGACCAGGCCGACCGCGAGGGCCGGGATCATCGGGACGAAGATGTCGCTGGCGTCCAGCTTGAGCGCGGTGGCGGCACGGGCGGTCGGGCCGCCCCACGGCAGGGTGTTCATCACGCCGTTGGCCATGGCGGCGACACCGGTCATCACGACCAGGCTCATCTTCAGGCGCTTGTACAGCGGGTACATCGCCGAGACAGTGATCATGAAGGTGGTCGAGCCGTCGCCGTCGAGGGAGACGATCGCGGCGAGGATCGCGGTGCCGACGACGATCCGCATCGGGTCGGCCTTCGCGAACTTGAGGATGCCTCGCACGATCGGGTCGAAGAGGCCGACGTCGATCATCACACCGAAGTAGACGATCGCGAACATGAGCATCGCCGCGGTGGGGGCGAGGCTGGTGACGCCGTCGATGACGTAGTCACCGAGCTTGGCGCCCTTACCGACGAACACACAGAACAGTGCGGGGATCAGTACGAGCGCCGCGATCGGCGACATCTTCTTCATCATGATCAGGACCAGGAAGGTCGCGATCATGGTGAAGCCGAGGATGGTCAGCATGAGTGGATACCTAACGTTCGCCCTTGAACTCCCACCAGGGCCGGCGGTGCGATGGACGTTAGGTGCCGTCGAGCGGTGTTAACAAGACGTTGACGCGCGAGCAATAAGCGCAAAACTGCAGGTCACAGCTTTGTGATCAATTCGACCGGGACAGCGTTGAGGACCGCGTTGCCTGACAGCGGGTCCAGGAGACGGCCGTCGAGCAGCTGGTTCACGTTGACACCGGGGTCCTGGGCGGCGTGGTTCATCCGGGTCCCAGGGCGGTCGTGACCCCAGCCGTGCGGGAGGCTGACGACGCCCCGGCGGACGGTGTCGGTGATCTCCACGGGCGCGGTCACCGCTCCCCCGGCGCCCTTCACGCCGACCGGCTGTCCGTCGACGAGCCCGAGGCCGGCGGCGTCCTCGGGGTGGACGTGCAGGGTGCAACGGTTGGTGCCGCCGGTGAGGGCGGGGACGTTGTGCATCCAGCTGTTGTTGGAGCGCAGATGGCGGCGGCCGACGAGAACCAGCCCCTCCGCACGCTCGGACATGGCCTGCCGCAGGCGCGGCAGATCGTCGGCGATCGGCTGCGGCAGCAGCTCCACCTTCCCGCTGCGGGTCTTCAGCGGCTGCGGCAGCCGGGAGGCGAGCGGCCCGAGGTCGATGCCGTGCGGATGCGCCAGCAGCTTCTCCAGGCTGAGCCCGTCCGGTCGTACGCCGAAGCCGTCGCCGTAGGGGCCGAGGCGCAGCATCATGTCGAGCCGTCGCTCGGGGCCGGTGACGCCGGTCAGCAGTCCGGCGAGTTCCTTGGCGTCACGGCCGTGCACCGGTGAGTGCGCCTCCTTGACCGCCTTGCCGAGGGTCTGTCCGATGACCAGGTCGTCCACGGCCGACGGGTCGGCACCGTGCATGCCGGTCGCGGCGAGGACCAGCCGGGCGAGGATCTCGGTCTCGGCCATCCGGCCGGGCTCCAGCGGGACGGCGGGGCGGGTGTAGCGGACCTGGTTGCGGACGGCGAGGGTGTTGAAGGCGAAGTCGTGGTGCGGGCTCTGCGAGGGCGGCGGCGGGGGCAGCACGACGTCGGCGTGGCGCGAGGTCTCGTTGAGGTAGGGGTCGACGCTGACCATGAAGTCGAGCCCGCCGAGGGCCTTGTCGAGCCGGTCGCCGTCGGGCACCGACAGGACGGGGTTGGCGGCGACGGTGACGACCACGCGGATCGGCTCGCCCTCCTCGGTCGCGGTGTCGATCTCCTCGGCGAGCGCGGAGATCGGCAGCTCGCCCTTGGCCTCGGGGTGCCGGCTCACCCGGGAGTGCCAGCGCCCGAGCGCGAAGCCGTGGCTGGGTCCGGCGGGCCGGGGTGTGCGGTCGGTGGCGGCCTGCGGGAAGAGGGCGCCGCCCGGCCGGTCGAGGTTCCCGGTCAGGATGTTCAGTACGTCGACCAGCCAGCTGGCGAGCGTGCCGTGCGGCACGGTGCAGCTGCCGATGCGGGCGTAGACGGCGGCGGTGGGGGCGGCGGCGAGCTCGCGGGCGAGGACGCGGATGGTGGCGGCGTCGACGTCACAGGCGTCGGCGACGGCCTCGGGCGTGAAGTCCTTGACGGAGTCCCGGAGTTCGTCGAGCCCTTGGAGATGCGGGGTCAACTCCCCCGTGTCGACGAGGTCTTCCTCGAACAGGGTGTACGTCATCGCCGCGAGCAGCAGCGCGTCGGCGCCGGGGCGGATCGCGAGGTGGCGGTCGGCGAGCTTGGCGGTGCGGGTGCGGCGCGGGTCGATGACGGTGAGGGTGCCGCCGCGGGCCTTGAGCGCCTTGAGCTTGCCGGGGAAGTCGGGGGCGGTGCACAGACTGCCGTTGGACTCCAGGGGGTTGGCGCCGATGAGCAGCAGATGGTCGGTGTGGTCGAGGTCGGGCACCGGGATGGCGTTGGCGTCGCCGAAGAGGAGCCCGCTGGAGACGTGCTTGGGCATCTGGTCGACCGTCGAGGCGGTGAAGACGCTGCGGGTGCCGAGGCCGGCGAGCAGCACCGGCGGGTACAGGGCGCCGGCCATGGTGTGCACGTTGGGGTTGCCGAGGACGACACCGACGGCGTTCGGCCCGTACCGTTCCACGGCCGTCCTGATCCCGGCGGCGACGGCGTCGAAGGCCTCCTCCCAGCCGGCCTCGCGCAGCTCGCCGTCCTTGCGGACCAGCGGGGTGCGCAGCCGGTCGGGGTCGCCGTCGACGGCGCCGAAGGAGGCGCCCTTGGGGCAGATGAACCCCTGACTGAACACGTCGTCGCGATCGCCACGGGCGCCGGTGACCCGGGTCCCCTCGATGGTGAGGGTCAGGCCGCAGGTGGCCTCGCACAGGGGGCAGATACGCAGGGCGGTGCGGGACACGGGTCCTCCCGGGGCAGCGGTGCCTGTCGCGGCCGAGCATACCGACCAGTAGGCATGTAGGGGAGCCCCTACGCGGGGACCGTGCGGGCCGCGGTCAGTCCAGCACGCGCGCCAGATACGCCCGCAGCATCTCCCGCGCCTCCGCGATGATCCGCTCGTCGCCCTCCGGTGCCACCCGGAAGGACAGGTGGACGAGGGTGTCCGCGGTCTCCACGGCGATCAGGAAGGTGCGGCGCAGATCCTCGTCCGGGTCCCGGCCGATGTACCCGGAGAGCAGGTCCGTGAGGCGGTCGGCGACGCGGTGGTTGGGTTCGGCGCGGGAGCCCACGGGGATCTGGTTGCCGAAGTCGACGAGGGAGAAGCCGGGCATGGTGCGTTTCATGGCCAGGTACTCGTCGAGGACGGCGTCCAGGGCGTCCCGCCAGCCTCCGTCGGCGTCCTTGAGGCGTTCGCCGACCTGCTCGGTGAAGCGTTCGAGGTTGCGCTGGGCGAGGGCGTCGGCCATCTGCCGTTTGTTGCCGAAGAAGCGGTACACGGAGCCGATGGGGACGCCGGCCCGCTGGGCGACGGCCCGGGTGCTCAGGTCGTCGTAGCCCACCTCGTCGAGGAGGTCGGCGCAGGCGTCGAGAATCCTGGTCAGCCGCTCGGCGCTGCGCCGCTGCACGGGCGCTCGGCGCAGCGATGTCTCGGGAGTCGCGGGTGTCGCGTGGGGCACGGGCTTCATGATGCCTTTCCGGCGCGGTCCGGTGTACCTCGCCCCCCAGTACGCACATACGTGCCCGGTGCACTCAGCGCGTCCTGGGAGACCGACGGGTCCGGCGAGGTCTCCGCGCCCGACACCGTGATGTCCGCGGTGCTCTCCACCGGGTCGCCGTCGACCGCCCACACGGTGCCGTCGTCGGCGTAGAGCCGGGCGGTGACGGTGTGGGTGCCGCGCGGGACGAGGTCGCCGGGGATGCGGTACTCGGGGGTGCGCAGCCGGGTGACGAGGTCGCCGTCGACGTACAGGTAGACGAGCCCGCGCCCCTCCACCGGTGTCGCCCTGGCACCCGCCGGGGAGAAGCGGAAGCGGGTGAGGGTCAGGTGCACGTCCCAGCTGGCGTCGGTGTCGGGCTGGACCTCGATGCCGACGTCGGGGGCGTCCTTGTCGTCCACCTCGCGGTAGTGCCGCCCCTCTTCGTCGGTGTCCTTGAGGACCTTGCCCACCGGTGAGGGTGAGACCGCTTTCTCCTTCTGCCCCGCATCCTCGGAGTCGCAGCTCGCGGTTCCGGTCAGCAACAGGACACAGACCGCGAGCGCGGCCGGGAGGGCCCGCGTCCACGTCATGACCGCGAGAGTAGAACAGCCGTCCGGAAGTCGGATCCCCCTGGAGGTGGGTTCTCCTCCTCCCTGATGAGGAGGGCGGGACTGCGGGACTGCCTCTTGCGGTGGCGAAATCGCAATCCTACGGTTGGCCATAGGAATCAGACCGCAAGGGAGCGATCATGAACGGGGACGCACGGAAGACCGCGGAGGGACTGGCCCACCTCTCCGGGTTCGGCAACGAGCACAGCTCGGAGGCGGTTCCGGGGGCACTGCCGGAGGGCCGCAACTCACCGCAACGCGCCCCGCTCGGCCTCTACGCGGAACAACTGAGCGGTACGGCCTTCACCGAGCCCCGCGCGCACAACCGCCGCTCCTGGCTGTACCGCATCCGACCCTCGGCCGCCCACCCGGCGTTCACCCACACCCACAACGGCCGGCTCCGCACCGCCCCCTTCACCGAGTCCGTCCCCGACCCGAACCGCCTGCGCTGGAACCCCCTCCCCGAGCCCACCGAGGGCACCGACTTCCTGGCCGGCCTGTGGACCCTCGGCGGCAACGGCGACGTGACCCAGCGCACCGGCATGGCCGTGCACCTCTACCACGCCACCGACTCCATGGACCGGGTCTTCAGCGACGCCGACGGCGAGCTGCTGATCGTCCCCGAGCGCGGCGGCCTCCTGCTGCGCACCGAGTTCGGGCTGCTGCACGCCGAGCCCGGCCATGTCGCCCTGATCCCGCGCGGCGTCCGCTTCCGGGTGGAGCTCCTCGACGCGTCGGCCCGCGGCTACGTCTGCGAGAACTACGGCGCCCCCTTCCGCCTCCCCGACCTCGGCCCGATCGGCGCCAACGGCCTGGCGAACGCCCGGGACTTCAAGGCACCGGTCGCCGCGTACGAGGACGTCGAGGGCCCGGTGGAGGTGGTGAACAAGTTCTGCGGCAACCTCTGGACGGCCACCTACGACCACTCCCCGCTGGACGTGGTCGCCTGGCACGGCAACCTCGTGCCGTACGTCTACGACCTGCGCCGCTTCAACGTCATCGGGTCGATCTCGTACGACCACCCGGACCCGTCGATCTTCACGGTGCTGACGTCGCCGAGCGACACCCCCGGGCTCGCCGGGGTCGACTTCGTCGTCTTCGCGCCGCGCTGGCTGGTGGGCGAGGACACGTTCCGGCCGCCGTACTTCCACCGGAACGTGATGAGCGAGTACATGGGCCTGATCGAGGGTGCCTACGACGCGAAGACTGCCGGAAAAGGGGGCTTTGTGCCCGGCGGCGGCTCGCTGCACAACATGATGTCGGCGCACGGACCCGACCGGGAGACCTTCGACAGGGCGAGCGCGGCCGAGCTCAAGCCGCAGAAGGTGGACGACGGGCTGGCGTTCATGTTCGAGACGCGGTGGCCGGTGACGCTCACCGCGCACGCGGCCCGGGCGGACCATCTGCAACGGCACTACGACGACGTGTGGCAGGGCATGGAGCGGCATTTCCGCCCCTTGCACTGAAGATCCCCGACCGGTACGGATGGCCCTGTGACCTCCTTCGCCCCGGACTCGATCGTCCTGAACCGCAAACTGCCGCTCTGGTATCAGGTGTCGCAGTCGCTGCGCGCCTCGATACTGGGCCGTTCGCCCCAGGACCCGCTGCGGCTGCCCACCGAGGAGCAGCTGGCCGGGCACTACGGGGTGAGCGTGCTGACCATGCGGCAGGCGCTGAAGGAGCTGGAGGACGAGGGGCTGATCACCCGCCACCGCCGGCGCGGCACGTTCATCGAGCCGAAGGCGCTGCGGACCGCGCCGGTGCGGCTGCTCGGATCGGTGGACGCGATCGTGGCCCAGCAGTCCGGCATGACCACCGAACTCCTCGCGCACGGCACGGGTCCGGTGCCGCCCGAACTCGCCGAGTACTTCCCGGAGCTGGACGAGGTGGGGACGTACCACCGGCTGCGCTCGGACGAGAAGACCGGCGAGCCGACGAACCACGCCCGCAACTGGGTCCGCCCCGAACTCGCCGCCCGCATCGACCCCGAGGACCTCGTCCGCCGGCCGATGACCAAGGTGCTGCGCGATGTCGTCGGCGCGGACATCAGCCGCATCACGGACACCGTGGAGGCACGGCTCGCGGACCCGGAGACGGCCCGCCTGCTGCAAGTCCCGCTGCTCAGCCCGATCCTGCACTACACGGGTGTCACCTACGACCCGGAGGGGCAGGTCCTGGACGCGGCGATCATCCACTACCGCGGCGACCGCTTCTCCTTCACGGTGACCTTGGAGGCGACCTGACCCCGGTGTCGCATCCAAGTCGTACGATGCCCAGCGTGACGCACGACGACGCTCCGCTGCTCGCGGACCTCATGCCGTGGTCCGTCGCACCGCCGCGGCTCGGCCGGGGGTGGCCGGCGGGCCCCGACTCCGCATCCCTGAAAGCCCGCTGGGACGCCCTGCTGAAGGCCGAGGGCCCGGACCGCGAGGCTCTGTTCGAGCCGACGCGCTCGCGCACCCTGCGCTCGGCGGTGGGGCAGTTGCCGGGCCGGACCGGCGGCACCGAGAAACTGCTCCGGGCGACCGGCCCCTGCCCCGAACCCGTCCGCGTCCTGTACGCCCCCTTCGACGAACAGTGGTTGATCCCCGACCACCGTCTGATCGACACCGCCCGCCCGGAGTTGTGGCGGGTGGCGGACGACAACCAGGTGTTCGTGGCGGAGACGGCGGGCGGCGGCCCGGGCCCGCTGCTGGTCGCCACCTCGCTGTTCCCGCTGCTGCGGCCCGGCCGCGTCCGCCCGCTGTACCGCCGCCCCGGGGGCACCGAACCGAACCTGGCGCCGGGGCTGTTGACGCTGCTGCGCGAGCGCCTGGGCCATCAGCCCTCCCCATTGGACGTCCTCGCCTGGATCATGACGGCGGTCCGCCCCGACCTGGCCGTCCCGCTCACCGACGACCCCGAACTGTGGGCGCGGGGCGTGGAGTCGGGCCACCGCCTGCTGTGGCTGATGCGCCGCGACGGCGAACGCCCCAGGCTGCCCGGCGGCCGCCGCCCCTACGTCCGCGCTCCCCTGCCGTCCCGCCCCCTCACCCTGCACTACGACCGCGACGAGGAGACCCTCCACCTGGACGAGGGCCGCATCTCCCCGGTGCCGCCGGAGGCGTGGGACTACGAGGTGAGCGGGGTCCGGGTCCTGGAGGAGTGGTTCACGGCCCGGACGGCGGAATCCGAGCCGGGCACGCTGGCAGCGATCCGTCCGGCGACCTGGACCCAGACCTGGACCTCGGAACTGCTGGAGCTGATCACGGTCCTCGCCCTGCTGGCGGAAGTGGAGCCGGTACGGGAGGAGTTGACGTCCGTGATCAAGGCGGCAGACCTGCGCAGGGCGGGCGTGCTGCCGGTGCCGGAGTGGGCACGGGGGCCGGCGTCGGTCCTCGACGGTCACGAAGAGGGACCCGAGGGCCAACTCACCCTGCTCTAACGCTTCTCCGGATCGAACGCGTCCAGCACCCGCTCCAGCGCCCGCCGGAACACCCCCTCCAGGTCGATCGGCCCGCTCTGCTCCATGAACGCCGCCGCCAGCCTCGGATACGCCCCGGTCGCCACCTGACTCCCGAGGTAGGCGATCCGCACCGCGTTCTCCTCCTCCTCGGACCACGGCAGCGAGCGGGTGCGCTCGGCGGTGGCGATCTCGTTCGCGGTGTACGTCGTCACGACCCCGTTGAGCAGCGCGACCAGCTCCGTCTTGGTGGCGAACGGCAGATCGAGCGGCTCCAGACAGTCCAGGCAGTGCTCCAGGTAGCGAAGGCTGTTGGGGCTGAAGCCGTAGAACCCTGACATCAGCCGCGGCGCCCAGGTGTGCCGGTGCATGATCCCGCGCGTCTCCATCGCGTTGCGGAGCATGTCGGCCCGCCAGTCACCCGAGGGCTCCCGGATCTCGTGCTCGGCGCCGATCGCGTCGATCATCAGCTCGTACAGGTCCTCCTTACGGGGGACGTAGTTGTACAGCGACATGGTCCCGCAGCCCAGCTCGGCCGCGACTCGCCGCATCGACACCCCGTCCAGGCCCTCCGCGTCGGCGATCCGCACCGCCGCCGCCGCGATGTCGGCACGGGTGTACGCCGGCTTCGGCCCACGGCCGGTGCGCTCGGGGCGCGCCCAGATCACTTCGGGTACGGCCGCTCGGCCCGCCATCGGTCATCACCTCGGCCACCATCCTAGTTACGTACAGCGTACGTAGTGCGCTATGGTCACCTCATGACTACTACGTACGCTGTACTTAGTGAGGGTCTGGAGAAGCGGTTCGGCGAGGTGCGTGCCCTGCGCGGGCTGGACCTGGCCGTCCCGCGGGGCACGGTCTGCGGGGTTCTCGGGCCGAACGGGGCGGGCAAGACGACGGCGGTACGACTGCTGACGACGCTGCTGCGCCCGGACGCCGGGTCGGCCAGGGTCGCGGGGCACGACCTGGTCCGCGAGGCCGCCGCCGTCCGCCGCGCGATAGGCGTGACCGGGCAGTACGCGTCGGTCGACGGGGATCTCACCGGCCGGCAGAACCTGCGGCTGTTCGCCCGGCTGCACCGGATGCGGGCGCCCAACGAGCGGGCCGCCGAGCTGCTGGAGCGCTTCGGGCTCACCGAGGCCGCCGACCGGCCCGCGTCCACCTACTCGGGCGGGATGCGCCGCCGCCTGGACCTCGCAGCGAGCCTGGTCCGCCGCCCCGAGATCCTCTTCCTGGACGAGCCGACGACCGGCCTCGACCCGGCGAGCCGCGGCGCCATCTGGGACGCGGTCCGTGAGCTCAAGCAGGACGGCACGACGGTCCTGCTGACCACGCAGTACCTGGAGGAGGCGGACCAGCTCGCCGACGACATCGCCCTGGTGGACCGGGGCCTGGTCGCGCACACCGGCTCGCCGGCCCAGTTCAAGGCGGTCATCGGCACCTACGTCGAGGTCGTCGTCGCCGATCCGGAGGTGCTCGTCGAGGCGGCGGGCGTGCTGGACCGGCTCACCGGCGGGCAGCCGACGTTCGACCACGAGCGGGGGGCCGTCGGCGCGGTCACCCGGGACACCACGCTCACGCTGCCCCGGCTGGTGCGTGAACTGGACGCGGCCGGAGTGCCGTTGCTCGACGCGAGCATCGAACCACCCACGCTCGACGACGTGTTCCTGCGTCTGACGGCCGAACAGGAGCAGGAGGTCGCCGCATGAGCACCCTCGCCTTCGACGGGACGGCGATGCTGGGCCGCCAGTTGCTGCGGGTCCGCAACAACCCGGCACTGGTGATCCTGACCCAGACCATGCCGATCAGCATGCTGCTGTTCTTCGGCTATGTCTTCGGCAGCGCGCTGGCGATGCCGGGCGCGGAGTACCGCTCGTTCCTGGTGCCCGGACTCCTGGTGGCGACCGCCGCCAACGGGATCATGACCGGCATGTTCCAGGCCGCGCAGGACGTCCACCGGGGTGTGACGGACCGGCTGCGCACCCTGCCGGTCAGCCGGGCCGCCGTACCGGTGGGACAGGCCGCGGCGGACGTGCTCGTCACGGCCGTCGGCACGGTGCCGTTCCTGCTCGTCGGGCTCGCGGTGGGGTGGCGGATCGAGGGGTCGGCGCTCGAAGCGGTGGCGGCCGTGGGGCTGTTGCTGCTGTTCCGGTTCGCGTGCACCTGGGCCGGGATCTTCCTCGGGCTGCTCACGCGGAGCGAGGAGGCGGCCGGTCAGCTGGGCAGTGCGACGTTCATGCTGCCGCTGCTGTCCAACGCCTACATCCCGACCGACAACCTGCCGGGCTGGCTGCGCACGATCGCCGAGTGGAATCCGATCAGCGCGCTCACCACGGCCCTGCGGGAGCTGTTCGGCAATGCGCCGGTCCCGGAGGGGGCCGCTTGGCCGGTGGCGCATCCGGTCGCCGGGGCGCTGGCCTGGTGCGCGGTGCTGCTGGCGGTGTTCGTGCCGCTCGGGGTGCGCCGGTACGCGCGCGGCGAGGGCTGAACTCCGGTGGCCGAAGGGTGAGTTGAACGGTCACGCACAGAGGAGCCCCGGGGTGGTCCCGGGGCTTCTTTCGTCAACGGGTGGGCGTCGCCGACGAGTTCATGCCAGGTGGGGGAAGGTGCTTACTCGCGCCGGGCGGTCACCCCGGTGGGTGCCGCGTGCCGTGGGGATGACGGACGACGGGGTCGCGGCGCCGTGCCGGACCGGTGCGACCGCCCGAGCGCGAGTCGGGAGCTCAGTGCCCGCCGAACAGCGAACGACGCAGTCGGCGCAGCGGCGCGAAGAGCGAGACCCGACGGACCCGCGCCTTCTGGTCGCTGTGGTTGCGTACGGGCTCACGCGCTGTCAGTTCCCGCATCAGCGTGGTGGCCTCGGCCGTCTTCTGCTGCGGCACGGCGGGACCCGCCAGCACCGCGAGATGGCGGTCGAGGCGCGAACTGGTCGCGCTGCTCCCGCAGGTGATCGCAGGGACCCTCGCCCTGCTCCGCACTGTTATCTGTTCCATGTCACTCCCCACCCGTACGAGTCCACCCGGCCCGGGCAGGGTAACCCTATCGCCCCCACGGGGCACGCGTGTATCGAGGTCACAGGATTCACCTTCCCCGTAAGGGCGTTGACGACCCCTCTTTGATTACTCTCCGAATCCAACCGATTTCAGGGCGAGTTGGACAACCGGCTGGCTGGTGGGTTGCACTGAGCCACCATCGGGCTCGACGGTTACAGCGAGTGACGTGGCGGACTTGTCGAGACCGCTTGCGACCAAGGGCGTGTCGGCGTCGAAGAGCCCGAGGGAGCGCGGTTGCGCGTCGGGGCGCATGAGCCACAACTGGTTCACGCGGCCGCTCGGGATGTCGTCGTATCCGCTCAGGGTGATGACCGCCTGGCCCTCCGCCGCGGAGGCGACCACACCGATGCTGCGCCCCCGCGCGTCCTTGCCGGTGCTGGCCCGGGCGTCCGGAGCTGCGAGAACGTGGGCGATCTCACGTGCCTGGGCGCGCTCGGCGTTCAGCTGGTCCTGCGTCTGGTTCGCCTGTACGGCGAACAGCGAGGCGACGACGAGGGCGGCGGCGGCCGTGGCGGTGGCGAAGGGCACGAACAGCGGGCGGCGCGCGCGAGGCGCGTGGGAGCGAGCCGGCGGCGCCTGGGTGCCCCAGACATGCGCCGGCAGCTGTGGCTGGCGCGCGGGGGCGCGTACCGGCTGTTCCTGCGCGGTCGTGCGGACGGCGGCCAGCACCCGGTCACGCATCGCGGGCGGCGCCGGGGCGGCCGTCGACCAGGCCAGCCGGACCGCGTCCTCGGAGAGCGCGCGGACCTCGGCGGCGCAGACCGGACAGTTCCTCAAGTGCTTCTCGAAGCGGGTCCGCTCGGCCGGCTCCAGCGCGTCCAGGGCGTAGGGGGCGGCCAGCGAGTGCGGGTCGTCGCGGCGCAGCAGTTTGTCGAGCAGGCTCACGCCACACCTCCCAGGCACTCGCGCAGCCGGGTCAGTCCGTCGCGCATCCGGGTCTTGACGGTGCCCAGCGGCAGCGAGAGCCGCTCGGCCACTTCACGGTAGGTGTAGCCGTCGTAATAGGCGAGGGTGACGGACTGCCGCTGGAGGTCGGTGAGCCGTTCCAGGCAGCGGCGCACCCACTCGCGTTCGAGCCCCGCCTCCACCTCCTCGGTCACCTGGTCGAAGGCGGGGTGGTGGGCCCGCCAGGCCTCGCGCTGCTCGCGTTCGCCGGCCGCGCGGGCGCTGCGCACCCGGTCCACGGCCCGCCGGTGGGCGAGGGTGAGGACCCACGACAGGGCGCTGCCCCGGCCGGGGTCGAACCGCGCGGCGGACCGCCAGAGCTCCAGCAGCACTTCCTGGGCCACCTCCTCGGACTGCGCCGGATCGCGCACCACACGCCGTACGAGGCCGAACACCGGCCCGGACACCAGTCCGTACAGCTTCTCGAATGCCTTCTGGTCACCGCCGGCCACGAGTACCAGAAGCTCGTCCGCCTCCAACTCGTCTCCCCCTCCCGCGAGCCCGCATCTTGGTCGCCCCGTCTGACGAGGTATTCGCAACGCACACACCTCCGGATGGGGTTACGGATCAGAAGGCCGAAAACGCGGGTCGAACTGCGAGGAAATAAGTTTTCAGGTTCGACCAATCCGGCCTGCCCCCCGCTCCGAATCCCCCAGCGTCAGGCAAGTTGGGACTGAGGACGGACGGCATGACACCTAACTCCAGGAGCGGTGCGGGGCGCAGGAGCCTCGCGACCCTCATCTGCGCTGCGCTGGCCGCCGGCGGGCTCGCCGCCGCCGGCGTGGCCACGCTGGAACCGGGGGCGGCCTCCGCCTCCAGTCACCGGGAGGCCCCGCTGATCTCGGGCGACCCGCAGTACGACAACACGGACGTGTACGCGTTCGTCAGCCCGGACAAGCCGGACACCACGACGATCGTAGCCAACTGGATCCCCTTCGAGGACCCGTCGGGCGGCCCGAACTTCTACCAGTTCGCCGAGGATGCCCAGTACGACATCCACATCGACAACAACGGTGACGGACAGGGCGAGTTGCTCTACCGCTTCACCTTCAAGACGCACGTGAAGAACAAGAAGACGTTCCTCTACAACACGGGCGCGGTCGACAGCCTCGACGACCCCGATCTCAACATCACGCAGACGTACGACATCGACCTGTTCCGGCTGAAGAACCAGCGGGTCCAGTACAAGACGAAGGTCGCCGACGACGTTCCGGTGGCGCCGTCGAACGTCGGCAAGGCGTCGATGCCGAACTACGAGAAGCTGCGCGACCAGGCCGTCTACAAGCTGCCCGGCGGTGCGACGTCGTTCGCGGGCCAGGCCGACGACCCGTTCTTCCTGGATCTGCGCGTCTTCGACCTGCTCTACGGCGGGAACCTCACCGAGGTCGGCAACGACACGCTCAAGGGCTACAACGTCAACTCCATAGCCCTTCAGGTCCCGACGGACATGATCACCGAGTCCAAGCACCAGCCGATCGTCGGTATCTGGTCGACGACCCAGCGCCGGAACGCGCAGGGGTACTACTCCCAGGTCTCGCGGCTCGGCAACCCGCTGGTCAACGAGGTCGTCAACCCGCTCAAGGACAAGGACAAGTTCAACGCGTCCTCGCCGTGGTACGACGGGCAGTTCCTGAAGAACGTCACCAACCCCGAGCTGCCCAAGCTCATCGAGGCCATCTACAAGATCAAGGCGCCGGCCGAGCCGCGCAACGACCTCGTGGACGTGTTCCTCAAGGGAGTGAAGGGGCTGAACCAGCCGCCCCATGTCCGCGCGGCGGAAGAGCTGCGCCTCAACACGTCCATCAAGCCCACCGATTCTCCGAAGCGGCTCGGTGTGCTTGATGGCGACAACGCAGGGTTCCCCAACGGGCGCCGTCTGACGGACGACGTGATCGACGCCTCGCTCCAGGTCGTCGAGGGTGAACTGGTCGGTTCCAAGAACGACTTGGGCGACGCGGTCGACAAGAACGACAAGGACTTCGAGAAGTCCTTCCCGTACGTCGCCCTGCCGACCGAGGGGTCTCGCGGCCCGCTCGCCAAGGGGACCTCCGGTGGCAACGACGTCCGTAACCAGCTGGGCGATGCGTTGCAGCCGGCGGGGGCCGCCGGATCCGATGACACGACGCTGATCGCCGCGTCCGCCGGGGCGGGTGCGGCGGGCATCCTGCTCATCGGAGGCGGGCTCATGTGGTGGCGGCGGATGAGGACTCGGGCGTATTAGGCCGGTTCTTCGGGTGCGGGTGTGCGGGGGCTGGTCGCGCAGTTCCCCGCGCCCCTAGGTACCCGCAGTCGTCCCCCTTCAACTGGCGCGGCCCGCACGTACTCCATCCCCCACGGTGCGGGCCGCGCCGCACGCTTCTTCAACTTCCTTGCACAGCAAGCCTCGTAACTAGGAGAGGGCATGGCCTCGCGTACGAACGCCGGTGAGTCGGAGACGTCGGCCGAGAGTGTCGTCGCTTGGCGGGTGCGGCTCGGTGGTTCGGCCGTGCTGCTGGCCATCGCGCTGACCGCCGGGTCCATCGCCGTCGGCGCGCTGCGGGACGGCGGAGGTACGACGACGGCCGCCGCCGCGCCGAGTGCCGTGTCACCGGCGCTGCTCACCGGTGCCGACCTCGACACGAGCATCGCCTCCCTCCAGGACCATCTGCGGTCCCAGCCCAAGGACTTCGGCGGCTGGGCCACCCTCGGTCTCGCCTACGTGGAGCAGGCCCGCACCAAGGGCGACCCGTCCCGCTATCCGCAGGCCGACAAGGCCCTCGACCGGTCGCTGAAGCTGAAGCCGGACAACGAACAGGCCCTCGCCGGCCGCGCCGCCCTGGCCGCGGCCCGGCACCAGTTCGCCGATGCCCTGAAGTACGCCGACCAGGTGCTGAAGCAGAACCCCTACGACGAACGCGCCCTGTCCTCCCGCGTCGACGCCCTCGTCGAACTCGGCCGGTACGACGACGCCGCGAAGGCCGCCGACACGGCCGACGCCCGCAAGCCCGGCGTCCCGGTCTTCACGCGGTACGCGTACGTACGGGAGCTGCGCGGTGACGTCAGCACCGCCGAGCGGGTGCTGAAGCAGGCCCTCGCCTCCGCCACCACCCCCGGTGACGTGGCCTACGTCGCCGCCCAGCTCGGTCAACTCGCCTTCAACCAGGGCGACTACGAGGCGGCCCTCACCCACTACGCCCGCGCGCTCGCCGCCGACGAGAACTACGTCCCCGCGCTCGAAGGCCGGGCCCGCGCCCAGGCCGCGAGCGGCGACCGGGCCGGCGCCCTCAAGAACATGGAGGACGTCGTCGCCCGCTACCCGCTGCCCGGCCCGCTCGTCGAACTCGGCGAGCTGTACCAGCAGGCCGGCGACCGGGAGAAGGCCGACGACCAGTACGCGCTCGTCGACGCCTGGACCGCCCTCGCCCGCGCCAACGGCGTCAACGCCGACCTCGACACCGCCCTCGCCGCCGCCGACCACGGCGACAAGGCCGCGGCGCTGCGCGCGGCCCGCGCCGAGTGGAAACGCCGGCACACCGTGCACACCGCGGACGCCCTCGCCTGGGCCCTGCACGTCAACGGCAAGGACGCCGAAGCCCTCCCCTACGCCCGGCAGGCCACCGCCACCGGCTACCACAACGCCACGTTCCTCTACCACCGCGGCATGATCGAGCGGGCCACCGGCCACGCGAAGGACGCCCGCACCCACCTCAAGGCCGCCCTGAAACTGAACCCCGGCTTCTCACTCCTCGGCGCGGCCGAGGCCCGTAAGGCACTGAAGACCCTGGAGGCGGCCAAGTGAAGTCCCGTCGCCTGTTCGCCTCCGGTGCGGCCGTCCTGACGGCCGTGTGCGCGCTCGTGCTCGCCCCCTCCAGCAGTGCGAGCGCGCACCCCCTCGGCAACTTCACCGTCAACCGCTACGACGGACTCGTCGCCGCCCCCGGTCAGCTCCGCGTCGACCATGTCGAGGACCTCGCCGAGATCCCGGCCACCCAGGCCAAGCCGGACATCGAGAAGCAGGGCATGACCGGGTGGGCCCGGCAGCGCTGCGAGACGGCCGCGCAGGGCAGCGAGGTCACGGTCGACGGCGCCGCGGCGAGCCTGAGCGTCAGGAGCAGCAAGGCGACGGTCCGGCCCGGTCAGGCCGGGCTCGACACCCTCCGCGTGGAGTGCGAGCTGACAGCGCCGCTCCCCGAGGACGCGACCGTGGCGCTGACCTTCCACAGCGCGGGGACGGACTCCGGGCCCGGCTGGCGGGAGATCACCGCGCGCGGCGACCGGATGACGCTCACCGCGTCGGACGTACCGAAGACCTCGGTCTCCCACGAACTGACCAGCTACCCGGGGAAGTTGCTCTCCTCCCCCGCCGACACCACCACCGCCTCCGTGCACGTCCGCCCCGGCGGCCCCGCCCTGGCCGAGGATCGTGAGGACGCCCCGGCCGCCTCCGTCCTCCCGCGCGGCGCCGACCGCTGGACGCGGGCGCTGGACTCCCTGGTCGCCCGCCACGACCTCACCGTCGGCTTCGCCGCGCTCGCCCTGCTCATCGCCGTCGCCCTCGGCGCGCTCCACGCGCTCGCACCGGGCCACGGCAAGACCCTCATGGCCGCGGTGGCCACCGCCCGCGGCGGCAAGGCCCGCCTCAAGGACGTCATGCCGCTGGCCGCGTCGGTCACGGTCACCCACACCCTCGGCGTGGTCGCCCTGGGCCTCCTCGTCACGGCGGGCTCGGGAGCGGCGCCCTCGGTGATCACCTGGCTGGGCGTCGCGAGCGGGGTGCTGGTGACGGGGGCGGGGCTGACCCTCGTACGACGGGCCTGGCAGCAACGCAGGCACGACCACGGACATGGTCACGACCACGAGCACGGGCATGACCACGACCACGGGCACAGGCATACGCACGACGAGCACGGTCACGACCACGGCCCCGGTGACGGGCACGGACATCCGCACGAGCCCGCCGAGGCCCCCGCGCGCGAACTGGCCCTGGTCGCCGCGCACACCCACACCGCCGCGGAGCCGCAAGCCCACGAGCACCCGCACCCGCACCCCCACCCGCACACTCACGACCACCCCCACTCGCACTCCCACTCCCGCACCATCGAGCACACCCACGGCGGCTTCACCCACACGCACTCCATCGCCCCCACCCTCCGCGGCACGATCCTCCTCGGCTTCGCCGGTGGGCTCGTGCCCAGTCCCTCCGCGGTCGTCGTGCTCGTCGGCGCGATGGCGCTGGGGCAGGCCTGGTTCGGGTTCCTGCTCGTCGTCGCGTACGGCGTCGGGCTCGCCCTCACGCTCAGCGCGGCGGGGTTCGCCGTCGTCAGGCTGGGTACCGGGATGAATCGGCTGCTGGACCGGCGTCCGCGCTGGACCACGCATCCGTTCACGGCATTCGCGCGCCGGCACGCGCCCCTGTGGTCGGCGTTCCTCGTGGTGGCGCTCGGGGCTGGATTGGTGCTCAAGGGGGCGGCATCCGCACTCGGCTGAGCTACTTTTGGGGAGAAATCACGCGAAGTCATGCGGAGACAAGCGGGGTCGCGCAGTCGCGGACGCTGCGAACGTTGCGAATAGGGGGACGCCCGTGTCCGAAGAACCGGGCCGTGAACGTCTGATCGCCGGCCGGTACCGCCTCCTGTCCCCGCTCGGCGAGGGCGGTATGGGAACCGTGTGGCGCGCCCGTGACGAGGTGCTGCACCGCGAGGTCGCCGTCAAGGAGGTGCGGGCACCGGCCGGGCTGGCGACCTCCGAGGTGGAGCGGATGTACGCCCGGCTGGAGCGCGAGGCGTGGGCCGCGGCCCGGGTCGCCAACCGGAACGTGGTGACGGTGTACGACGTGGCCACCGAGGACGGCCGCCCCTGGATCGTCATGGAGCTGGTCAGGGGCGTCTCGCTCGCCGACGTGCTGGACGCCGAGGGCCCGCTGTCGCCGCAGCGCGCGGCGCACATCGGCGCCGAGATCCTCTCCGCGCTGCGGGCGGCGCACGAGGCGGGGGTGCTGCACCGGGACGTGAAGCCGGCCAATGTGCTGATGTCGAACGACGGGCGGGTGGTGCTCACCGACTTCGGCATCGCCATGGTCGAGGGCAGTTCGGCGCTGACGATGACCGGCGAGGTGATCGGCTCGCCCGAATTCCTGGCCCCGGAGCGGGCGTTGGGGCGTACGCCGGGTCCGGAGTCGGACCTGTGGTCGCTGGGCGTGCTGCTGTACGCGGCGGTCGAGGGCAACTCCCCGTTCCGGCAGAACACCCCGCTGAGCACCCTGCGCGCGATCGTCGACGAGGAGTTGCCGACCCCGCACCGGGCCGGTCCCCTCGCCCCCGTCATCGAAGGGCTGCTGCGCAAGGACCCGGCCGAGCGGCTGCCCGCCGACCGCGCCGAGCAGGATCTGCGGATCATCGCGGCGGGAGGCACGCTGCGCACGGACGCCGTCGCGCCCGGCCCCGTTCCGTATACACCGACGTTCGCCGGGTACCGCGAGGAGCCGCCGACGGCACCGCTGCCGCCCACGGCACCCACGCGGCCCGCGCCGACGACGGCGCCCGAGCCTCCCGACCGCAACCGCCGTGCCGCGGTCGTCCTGATCGCCGGCGTCGCCGCGCTGGCGCTGGCGGTCGCGGGACTGACGTACGCCCTGCTCAACCGCGACGACGGCGGTGACGGTCGCGACACCGGCAGCAGCACCAGCCGGAGCGCGACCACGCCGGGCAAGACCGAGCAGAACACCGAGGCGCCGCCGCCCTCCTCGTCCGAGCCTGACACCCCCACCACGAGCGCGCCCGCGCCGCAGACCGTGCAGGTCGTGCTGTCCGGCGCGCACACGGAGTACACCGGGAACTGTCCGCCGGCGCAGTCCGAGGCACCCACCTTCACGGCGACGATCACGGTGGGCCGGCTGCCGGCGCAGGTGACGTACCGCTGGAAGTCCAAGGACGGCAAGGTCATGGACCAGGGCTGGAAGACGCTGGTGTTCTCCGAGGGGGGCGGCAAGTCCAAGCAGGACACGGCGTTCGTGACGACGTACGACGACAGCGGGACGTATCAGAACGAGATCAGTGTCGAGGTGCGCGATCCGCAGCACCGGACGTCGAACTCCGTTGCCTTCTCGGTGACTTGTGAGACGGAGACCCCGACGGGCGGGGCCTCCCCCTCTCCCACTGCCACCGAGTGAGGACTCAGGCCGCGCTGTTCATGACGGGCAGATAGCCGCCGGACTGGCCGGACGCGGTCGGGTGGTAGGACTCGCCGATGTTGAGCCAGTTCAGGCTGTGCAGCCAGGAACTGCCGGAGCAGATCTCGTGGTTGGTGAAGGTGCCGCGGACGTCGCCCCAGGTGAAGCCGTGGTCCGCGGCGCGCTTGGCGACGGCGGCGTCGAGGTAGTCGGCGGCGCCGTTGATCGCCGAGCGCTTGGTCTCGGACAGGCCCACGCAGGTGGTGCCGAGCTTGTAGAAGCGCGGGTAGCCGAGGACGACCACACGCGCGTTGGGGGCCTTGCTGCGGATCGCCGAGTAGACGGTGTCGAGCTGTCCGGGCAGCGTCGAGTCGACGTACGCCTTGGCGGTGTTGATGCGGGACAGGCAGGAGCTGTCGGACTGGAGGACGCAGGTCGTCATGACGTCGGAGAAGCCGGCGTCGTTGCCGCCGATGCTGATGGTGACGAGCGCGGTGCCGGTGCTGAGGGTGCCGAGCTGGTTCGCCAGAACATCACCCGTTCGAGCGCCCGAGCAGGCCTTGAAGCTGAACGACGAGGGTGAATGGGCGGCGGCCCAGAGGTAGGGGTAGGCCTTCGTGCTCTGTTTGCAGTCGCCGCTCGAGGAGATGTAGCTGCCGGCGCCGACCCCGGACGAGTAGGAGTCGCCGAGGGCCACATAGGGGCCGGTCGCCGCCTGGGCCGAGGTCGCCCCGGTGAGGGCGGCGCCGGCGGCGAGGAGGAGCGTGGTGACGTAAGCGGCAAATCGGGAACGTCTCATGGAACCTCCCTTTAGCAGGATCTCTGCCATAACCGTCGTAGCAACTACGCGTGTTGACGGGAAGTGTCCATGCCAAGACTTTTCAGGGCTTACACACCGCAACCCGTCGTGTTCGTACGGCGTTTGATTACGTGGGCATGACAGGTTTGTTGACGCGCACTCAACTCCCTTGAGCCACGCCCGTAGATGACCCACTCTTTACTCAGCCCGAGACGGGAACGCGACGTTCCGGGTCGTGTGCGCGATCACGCGCGCACCCCCCACAGACGCCCGCCCGACCCCGGCGCGCGTCGCCTATGAGGAGGACTCCCTCGTAATGGCACAACTGCGTAGCAAGAAACTCCGGTTCGCCGCGATAACCGGCCTGGCGACCGCCGCCCTCGTCGGGGGGCTCACCACCCTTCCCGCACAGGCCGCCCCGGCCGAGGGCAAGGTCCTTGCCGCCGACTCCCCCACCGCGGTCAAGGACAGCTACATCGTCACGCTCAAGACCGGGTCCGCCGGCCTGAAGGCCACCTCGGCCGCGGGCAAGAGCCTGGTCAAGGAGTACGGCGGCACGGTCAGGAAGACGTTCGGCACCGTGCTGAACGGCTACTCGGCCACCCTCTCCGCGACCGAGGCCAGGAGACTCGCGGCCGACCCGGCCGTGGCCCACGTCGAGCAGAACCAGGTCGTGAAGCTGACCGACACCACGCAGTCCAGCGCCCCCTGGGGCCTCGACCGCATCGACCAGGCCGCGCTTCCGCTTTCCGGCACGTACACCTACCCGGACAGCGCGGGCAGCGGCGTGACGGTCTACGTCATCGACACCGGCGTGCGCATCACCCACAGCCAGATCAGCGGCCGTGCCTCGTACGGCTACGACGCGGTCGACGGCGACACCACCGCCTCCGACGGCAACGGCCACGGCACCCATGTGGCCACCACGATCGCGGGTACCACCTACGGCGTCGCCAAGAAGGCGAAGATCGTGGCGGTGCGGGTGCTCGACGACAGCGGCTCGGGCACCACGGCCGGTGTGATCGCGGGCATCAACTGGGTGACCAACAACCACACCACCCCGGCCGTCGCCAACATGTCGCTCGGCGGCGGAGCCTCCACCTCGCTGGACACGGCGGTCGCCAACTCCATCTCCAGCGGAGTGACCTACGCGGTCGCGGCGGGCAACAGCTCCGCCAACGCCTCCTCGTACTCCCCGGCCCGCGTGGCCAGCGCGATCACGGTCGGCGCCACGACCAGCACGGACGCCAAGGCCAGCTACTCGAACTACGGCTCCACGCTGGACATCTTCGCCCCCGGCTCCTCCATCACGGCGGGCTGGAACACCAGCGACACCGCGACCAACACCATCTCCGGCACGTCGATGGCCACCCCGCACGTCGCGGGCGCCGCGGCGGTCTACCTGGCGAGCCACACCTCGGCCAGCCCGGCCACGGTCGCCTCGGCCCTGGTGAACGGCGCCACCTCCGGAGTGGTCACCAGCGCGGGCAGCGGCTCGCCCAACAAGCTCCTCAAGCTCGTCCCGTAGCGCGCACCTGAACTACCGTTCCCCGGAGGCGACTTGAGCCTCCGGGGAACACTTGTCCCCTGGTCCGCACCATCCCCCGCACAGGACCCTCAGACCCTTGACGGCCGCTACGCGCCTGGGTCACATTGAAGCCCGGCATCCGGCGCTTCGGGGGGCAAAGTCGCCAATGCAGACCATACGTACCAGGACAGCTTCAAAGGACCGAGGCGCGGAGAGAGACCTCTCGCCGCTGCTCGCGGGCGCCGCGACGGCCGTCGGCGGGTTCGGCGCGCTCCTCGCGCAGACCGGCTCGGACTCGCCGCTGCGCGGCCCGTTCACCCTGTTCTTCCTGCTGGCGGCGCCCGCCGTCGCCCTCGCCGCCGCGCTGCGCGGCCTCGAACCGTTCGCCCGGGTGCTCACCGCCCTGGCCGGCTCGGTCGTCGTGAACATGCTGGTGGCCCAGGGCATGCTGGCCACCCATCGGTGGTCCTACCGCGGCGGCGTCGTGGCGGTGACCATGATCAGCGCGCTGCTCCTGCTGCTGCTGTGGGTACGGCGGCGAAGCGGCCGTACCACGACGGGACGGACCCCCTGACGTGGACATCAGTGTGTACCGCCCCGGCGAGCTGAGCGCGGCCGACCGGGCGGCGTGGACGTCTTTGCAGTCCAAGGCACATCTGCAGGGCTCGCCCGAGCTGGCGAACCCGTTCCTGTCTCCCGAGTTCGCGCTCGCCGTCGGCCGGTGCCGGCGGGGCGTGCGGATCGCGGTCGTACGGGAGGACGGCGAGCCCGCCGCTTTCTTCCCCTTCCAGCGGACCGCGGCCGGCGTCGGCCGGGCCGTCGGCCTCGGCGTCTCGGACGCGCAGGGGCTCGTCCACCGGCCCGGTTTCGTGTGGGACGCACGGGAGCTGCTGCGCGCCTGCGGGCTCGCCGTCTGGGAGTTCGACCACCTGGTGCAGGGCCAGGAGCCGTTCGCCGCGGAGGCCCGGGGCAGCTTCGCGTCCCCGGTCATGGACGTCGACCAGGGCTACGACGCCTATCTGCGCCATCTGCGGTCCCAGGCACCGAAGTTCACCCGGACCACGCTCGCCAAGGAACGCCGGCTCGGCCGGGACGCCGGCGGGCTGCGGTACGTCCACGACGAGCGCGACCCGGCGATGCTGCGCACCCTGATGGGCTGGAAGTCCGCGCAGTACCGCAGGACCGGGCGCAGCGACCGGTTCGCCCACGACTGGATCAGCCATCTCGTGCAGCAGCTGTTCCACACCCGCTCCGAGCCGTTCGCAGGCATCCTGTCGGTGCTCTACGCGGACGACCGGCCGATCGCGGCGCACTTCGGGCTGCGCACCGAGCGGGTGCTCGCGTGCTGGTTCCCGGCGTACGACCCGGAGTACGCGAAGTACTCGCCGGGGCTCGTGCTGCATCTGCGGATGGCCGAGGCGGCCGCCGCCGACGGGATCGCGTACCTCGATCTCGGCCGGGGGCAGAAGGAGTACAAGGACTCCCTCAAGACCCGGGAGATCACCGTGTCGGAGGGGTGGGTGACCCGGCGTCACCCGGTCGCGATCGGGCACCGGGCGCGCCGCGCCCCCGTCCGGGCGCTGCGCAACACCGTCCAGTCGCGGCCGGAGCTGTTCGCGCCGGCGGACCGGATGCTGAAGAAAATCGGCAGGCTCCGTTCGCACAACCAATAAGGCTCCGTAACGGTCAAACCAACAAAAACGTGAGGCCTGGTTCCAGGTCTTGCCATAGGGGTTCAATCGTCAATACCGTCGTACATCTCACCCGCATCGGTCCGTCGTCCGCGGTACTAGGGGAGGGCTCAAGGACCGCGACAGGCCGGCGCGGGGCGCGGTAGGGGGGTGCCGTACTCGGTGACCGCACTGGTGACCGAGTCGTGCCGCGCGACCGTCGACCGGCTTTGCCGTCGGCCGGCTTTGCCAGCTCACCCCGGCGTGCTCGGAGATCACTTTCGGCATGCCGCAGGTGAAAACAACCCCCCTTTCGAACCGGACAGCAGCCGGGCCGCCCAGGGGCGGGCGGTCCAGCCGGACGAGAGGGAACCAGACTCATGAGCTCAGTTCTGCGCCCTGCGTCAACGGGCCAGGATGTGTCCACCGCCGGCAAGTACCGGCCCGTCTCCACTCACCTGGCCATCGCGCCGCCGGTGAGCGTCGTGATCCCCGCCATGAACGAGGCGGAGAACCTTCCGTACGTCTTCAAGACGCTGCCCGACTGGATCCACGAAGTGGTCCTGGTCGACGGCAACTCCACGGACGACACCGTCGAGGTGGCCCGTGAGCTGTGGCCGGAGGTCAAGGTCGTCCGGCAGTCCGGCAAGGGCAAGGGCGACGCGCTGATCACCGGGTTCGAGGCGTGCACCGGCGACATCATCGTGATGGTCGACGCGGACGGCTCGGCCGACGGGAACGAGATCCTCAGCTATGTCTCCGCGCTGGTCTCGGGCGCGGACTTCGCCAAGGGCTCCCGCTTCGCCAACGGCGGCGGCACCGACGACATGACCTTCATCCGCAAGCTCGGCAACTGGGCTCTGTGCACGATCGTCAACCGCAAGTTCGGCGCCCGCTACACCGATCTCTGCTACGGCTACAACGCGTTCTGGCGGCACTGCCTCGACAAGATCGACCTCGACTGCACGGGCTTCGAGATCGAGACCCTGATCAACATCAGGGTGGTCAAGGCGGGCCTGAAGGTGCAGGAGATACCGAGCTACGAGTACCTCCGCATCCACGGCGCGAGCAATCTGCGCGCGGTCCGCGACGGGTTCCGGGTGCTCAAGGTGATCCTCGGCGAGCGTTCCAACCGGCGGGAGCTGCGCCGCCAGGCCCACCACTCCCCGCTGCTCGACTCGGTCCGGGGAGAGGTGTCTTGAGCGGTCCCGACGTCTCCGTCGTGATCTGCGTCTACACCGAGGACCGCTGGGAGGACATCCTCGCGGCGGTCTCCTCGGTGCGGGCGCAGTCGTATCCGGCCCGGGAGACGCTGCTGGTCGTCGACCACAACCCGGCGCTCCTGGACCGGCTGGCCAAGGAGTACAAGGAAGTCGCGGAAGTACAGGTGCTCGCCAACGCGGGCCCCCGGGGCCTGTCCGCGGGCCGCAACACCGGCATCGGCGCCTCGCACGGCGAGGTGATCGCCTTCCTGGACGACGACGCCGTCGCCGAGCGCGACTGGCTGCGCCACTTCGCCGCCGGGTACGCCGACCCGAAGGTGATGGCGGTCGGCGGGCGCACCCTGCCGATCTGGGCGTCGGGCCGCCGTCCCGCCTGGTTCCCGGCGGAGTTCGACTGGGTGGTGGGCTGCACCTACAAGGGCCTGCCCGAGGGCCGGGTCCGGGTGCGCAACGTCCTGGGCGGCAACGCCTCGTTCCGGCGTACGGCGTTCGACGCGGCCGGCGGGTTCGCCACCGGCATCGGACGCGACGGCGACAAACGGCCGCTGGGCTGCGAGGAGACGGAGCTGTGCATCCGGCTCACCCGGGCCAGACCGGACGCGGTGCTGCTGATCGACGACCGCGCGGTGATCCACCACCGGGTGCCCGAGGCGCGTGAGCACTTCGGGTACTTCCGCACGCGCGCCTACGCCGAGGGCCTGTCGAAGGCACTGGTGGCCCGAAGTGTCGGCGCGAACAAGGGACTTGAGTCCGAACGCCGGTACGCCACCCGGGTGCTGCCCGCCGGGGTGGCCCGCGGGCTGCGCGACGCCGTGCTGGCCCGGCCGGGCGGCGCGGGGCGGGCGGGCGCGATCGTCGCCGGGGTGCTGACGGCCGCCGGCGGGTACGTGGTGGGGAGCGTACGGACCCGGAAGGGGGGCGCCACGTTCCAGGTGGCGCCGATCGAGGTGGCGCCGATCGAGGGGGGACCGATCGAGGCGGGACCGATCCCGGGAGGACCGAGATGAGCGTGCCGATCCTCATGTACCACTCCATCGCGACCGACCCGAACGACGCCACCCGAGACCTCTCGGTGACGCCCGAGGCCTTCGGCCAACAGATGGACGTCATCCGGGACTTGGGCCGCACGCCGATCACCACGGCCCAGCTGGCGGCGCACTGGCGCGACGGCCGCCCGCTGCCCGACCGCCCCGTCCTGGTCACCTTCGACGACGGCTACGAGGGCGTCCACCGGCACGCCCTGCCGGTGCTCGCCAAGCACGGCTTCGCCGCCACCCTGTTCGTGTCGACGGCGTGGCTGCGCGGCCCGCACGACAACGGGCACGCGCTGGACACCATGCTGGACTGGCCGCAGGTACGCGAACTCGCCGCCGAGGGCGTGGAGATCGGCGGGCACAGCCACACCCACCCGCAGCTCGACCAGCTCGACGACGACAGCCTGCGCCGCGAACTGATCCTCTGCAAGGAGATCGTCGCCGACGAACTCGGCACCGTCCCGGCCTCGTTCGCCTACCCCTACGGCTACTCCAGCCGCCGGGTCCGCGAGAAGGTCCGCGAGACGGGGTACGCCCAGGCCCTCGCCGTCGGCAACGGACTCGCGAGGCGCCGGCAGGGACCGTACGCGCTGCTGCGGGTCACCGTGCGCCGCAGTACGGACGCCGAGGAGTTCCAGCGCTTGATCGAAGGCCGGGCCATCGCCCGCACCTTCGCCCGGGACCGCGCGTTCACCAAGGGATACGCCATGGTCCGCAGAGCCCGCCAGGTCCGCCGGAAGGCCATCCGTTCCCGTGTCTGACACGACGACCACCACCGAGTCGACCGAGCCCGCGACCGAGGCGCCCCAGCAGTCGGGGCGCCGCCTGCGCCTGCCCGGCATGGGGCGCTCGTCCGGCGGCAACCAGCTGTTCCGCAACGCCTACGCCCTGATGCTGAACACGGGTATCTCCGCCGTGCTCGGCCTCGGCTTCTGGCTGGCCGCCGCCCGCTACTACTCCGAGTCCGCGGTCGGCCAGGGCTCCGCAGCGATCGCCGCGATGAAGTTCCTCGCGGGTCTGACCGCGGTGACCCTGACCGGCGCCCTGGCCCGCTTCATCCCGGTCTCCGGCCGTGCCACCGGACGGCTCATCTTCCGTACGTACGCGGGCAGTTCGGTGCTCGTGGCGCTCGCCGCGGGTGTCTTCCTGCTGACGCTGGACATGTGGGGCCCCTCGTACCGCTTCCTGCACGGGACGGTGAATGGGCTCGGCTTCATCGCGGCCGTCGTCGCCTGGAACCTGCTCACCCTCCAGGACGGGGTGCTGACCGGGCTGCGCAGCGCGATCTGGGTGCCGTTCGGCAACACCGTCTTCTCCGCGGTGAAGCTGGGGCTGCTGGTCGCGTTCGCGGTGGCGATCCCGACGGCCGGTGTCTTCGTGTCCTGGGTCGCGGCGATCGCCGTGTCGGTGCTGCCGCTGGGCTGGCTGGTGTTCCGGCGGCTTGTGCCCCGGCATGTGAAGGCCACCGAGGACCACGCGCACCCGCCCAGCGTCAGGGAGGTCGGCCGGTTCCTCGCCGGCGACTACACCGGCTCGCTGTTCTCGCTGGCGGTCGTCTATCTCGTCCCCGTGATCGTGGCCTCGCAGGTCAGCTCCGAGGACAACGCGTACTTCTACATCACCACCACCATCGGCGGCACCTGCAACCTGCTCGCCATCAACATGGGCGCCTCCCTGACGGTCGAGGGCTCGCACGATCCGGGGCGGCTGGCCGCCAACACCCGGGCGGCTCTCAGGCGCATGGCGCGGATCATGCTGCCGGTCGCCGGGGTGCTGTTCTTCGGGGCGCCCTGGATCCTCGGCGTCTTCGGCTCGGGGTACGCCGACGCGGCGACCCCGCTGCTGCGCTGGTTCGCGGTCGGCGCCGTGCTGCGCGTCGTCATGGAGACGTACTTCGCGGTGCTGCGCGCGCAGAGCCGCACCGCCGGACTCGCCTGGCTGCAAGGCCTGTTGTGCGCCCTGGTGCTCGGCCTGACGCTGCTCCTGCTCCCCCGCATGGGGCTGACCGGCGCGGGCGTCGCCGAGATCTCCTCGCTCGCGGTGATCGTGGCGATCGCCGCGCCGAAGCTCTACAAGACCGTGCGGGCCGCGCCGGCCGGGGCCGTCCCCGAGGACGCGGCACCCGACGGCGACCTCGCCGACCTGGGGACACGCGAGGCCCCGCTCCCGTCGGGCGCCCGCAGGCGCGGGCCCACCTGGGCGCTCGACCAGGACACCCTCGCCCTCGGCATCCACGTCGACTTCGACCACCTGGAACGCCGCCCGGACGTCCGCCCGGGACCCGGCACCCCGCCCACCGGCATCCCCGTCGTCCGCCCGGCACCGCACCGGCCGACCTGGGCGCAGAAGCTGCCCGAGGTGGGGCTGCCGGTGGAGGAACGGGAACCCGGCTCGGAGGCGTCCCTGGGGCCGGTGGAGACACCGGAGGAGGAGTGGGACGCGCCGTTCGATCCTGTCGAGACGGGGGTACGGGAGGAGGGCACCGTACGGCTCGGCGCGGACGTGCCCGAAGAGGCACCCGAGCCCGATGCCGACCCGCCGCTCTCCTGGCGGGACCGGCTCCACCCCACCCGCGTCGGTGTCATCCTCGGCTGCCTGCTGACCGCCGCGCTCCTGCTGTACTGGGTGCCCGCGCTGGGGCTCGGCGAGGCCGACCTGGACCGGATGGGCGGGCTCGGGCTGATCTCGGTGCTGCCGCTGCCCACCCTGATCGGCGCGGCGCTCCTTGTGCTGTCGTTCGGCTCGCTGCTGTGGCTGGACCGCGAGCACAAGGCGCTGCTGCTGATCGCGCTGCTCGCGACCGTGGTGTCCCTGCACGCGCTGCCCGCGGTGATCGAGACGGAACCCCGCTTCGCGACCGCCTGGCAGCATCTCGGCTTCCTCGACTACATCGACCGGACCGGGTCGGCGGTGCCCGACCTGGACGCCCGCTGGAGCTGGCCCGGCTTCTTCGCGGCGGCCGCGTTCGTCGCCCAGGCCTGCGGGGTCACGGACTTCACCGAGCTCATCCGCTGGTGGCCGCTGGCCATCCAACTCCTCTACCTGGCCCCGATGTTCCTGCTGGTGCGCTCGATGCGGGCGAGCTGGAAGGCCAAGTGGACCGGCCTGTGGGTGTTCGTGCTGTCCGGCTGGGTCGGCCAGGACTACTTCTCCCCGCAGGGCTTCACCTATCTCCTCTATCTGGTCTTCGCGGCGATCCTCCTCGTCTACTTCCGTGCCCCGCGCGTGATCTGGACGAACAAGCGCCCCGGCGAGGTGGAGGTCGAACCGACCGACCGGCGCCAGCGGGCCGTCCTCCTCATGGTGGTCATAGGGCTGTTCGCGGCGAGCGTCCCGGCCCACCAGCTCACCCCGTTCGTGATGCTGGGCGTGCTGGCGGTCCTGGTCCTGATCGGCAGGTCCGAACTGCGCGGCCTGCCCATCCTGTTCGCCGTGCTGGTGGCGGTGTGGGTGGGCTTCATGGCCGAGCCGTACTGGTCGGGGCACTTCGACGACCTGTTCGGCGGGGTCGGCGGCGTCGGCGGCAATGTGTCGTCGTCGGTGTCGGGCCGTATCGAGGGCGGCAGTTCCTCGCACAAGCTCGTCCTCTACACACGCGTGGCCCTCGCCGGCGGGGTGATGGCCTTCGCCTGCTGGGGCTGGTGGCGGCGGCGCGACCACCACTACCGGGAACGCTCGCTGCTGGTCCTGACCTTCGTGCCGTTCCTCGGCTTCGGCATGCAGTCGTACGGCGGCGAGATGGCGCTGCGCGTCTTCATGTTCGCCCTGCCGGGCGCCGCCCTCCTCATGGGGCTCGCGCTGTTCCCACGCACCGGCGTCACGGCGAAGGAACGCGACAAGGACCGGGTGAGCCTGGCTCCGATGGCCGCGGTGCTGGCGGGTCTGCTGCTCATGTTCGGCTTCCTGGTGGCCCGTTGGGGCAACGAGCCGTTCGAGCGGATCAGGCCCGGCGAGGTCACCGCCATGGAGTACGTGTACGCCCACGACGATCCGACGGTACGGCTGCTGTGGCTGAGCAACGACACGGTCGACAACGTGACGCCGGCGATGCCCTGGGGCGCGCGGGACATGGAGAAGGTCGAGTACGTGCCGACGCTCGCGCCCGCCGACCCGGTGCTGGTGTCCGGCCTGGTCAAGGCATTGAAGGACGCGGGGCCGAACTCGTATCTGATGATCAACCGCAGTCAGGTCACCTATCTGGAGATGGACGTCGGCTACTCGACGTCCTGGGAGCCGCGGCTGGTCGAGAACCTGGACAAGCGGGCCGAGTTGAAGAAGGTCTTCGTCAACGCGGACGTCACCATGTACGCGCTGGCCAAGGCGCCCGCGGGCAAGGTCGCGAAGGCGGACCCGGGGCCGATCGGGCCGCAGGTGACCTGGACGCCGTGGTCGGTGGTCGGCGGGCTCGCGGCGCTGGCGCTGATCGTGCTGCTGACCGCGCGTGAGGTGGTCCGGGTCGCGGTGCGGCCGGGGGTGCGACAACTGCGCTGGTTGCAGAGCAGCTTCTGGTTCTCCCTGCCGCTGCTGGCGGTGCTGTTCGCCTCGCTGGTGCAGCGGTTCCTGACGATGAAGTGAGGCCTCAGTGGCTCATCCGGCTCACCGGGTGAGCCACTTGACCTCGTACGCCTGCATGTCGAACCGCTTGCCGTCGACCTTCGCGCTGATCTGCCGGTCCAGGGTGTTGACCACGAGGACGGTCCTGTCGGTGGCGAGGACACGGACGTTGGGCACGTCGTCCGCCGCGACCGACACCGTCGCGAAGTCGGTCCCGGGCCCGAACGCCTTGCCGAACCGGCTGACCAGGTCGAACATGGGCAGCTGCTGCCCGCCGTCCTTCCCGTTCGTCGGCGTCCACAGACAGCCCGCGCAGTCCGTGCCCTTCTCGTTCTCCGGGTTCCAGTAGAGCGCGGACGTGGTGCCGCCCTTGGCGAGGGCGATCATCCCGGCGGCCTGGACGGCGACGCGGCGGTCCTCGGACCAGCCCTCGCGCTCGTCCTGGGCGTCGGCGGGCTCGACGTAGTACTCGGCCCACCACAGCGGCAGGTTGCCGGTCCGCTGCCGCACCCACCGGCTGACGGCGGTGAACTTGTCCGTCGCCGCGAACTCGTTCGGCAGCATCTCGTCGTCGTTGGTGTAGCTGGAGCCGTCCACGACCACGAAGTCGGCGCCGGCCTTGTTCTTGTTCCAGTAGTCGAAGGCGTCGAGGATGCGCTGGTCCATGGCGCCCCACGGCCCCTTGAAGGTCCCGGACGCGTCCTGCGAGCGCGGGTCGACGCTGTCCATCACGAGATACGGCCCGCCGACCATGATGTCCGGGTTGACCTTCTTCAACGCCTGGTAGACGAGGTTGTAGAGCTGGGTGTAGCCCTCGTAGTCCCAGCGGGCCTCGGAGTCGTTCCAGAAGCCCTTGAACTCGTTCCAGACGATGAAGTGGCGGACGTCCGGGTAGCGCTTGGCGACGGTCGCGGCCAGCGCGGCGAAGTCCTTGAAGTGCGCGGGCTCCGGGGCGGTCTCCAGCGCGGACTGGCTCCAGTCGGTGTTGCCGACGCCCGGTTCGCCGCCCTTCATCCAGTCCGGGGCGCAGCACAGCGTGACGACCGGGGTGGAGCCGGAGGCGCGGATGAAGTCGATGCGCCGGTCCATGTCCGCGAAGTCGTAACGCCCCTTGACCGGCTCGGGGTTGTCGGCGCCCCAGCCCATGAGGTGCTGGTTCTGCGGCAGCCCGCCGGCGTCCGCGATCCGGCCCTCGACCCGCTCGACGGCGGTGGAGCTGCCCTCGTCGGCGCTGTGCTGGGTGTGGGTGAAGCCCCAGCCGACGTCCGGGGTCTCCGCGTCGGGTGTGCTGGTCGGTGTGCCGTGCGCCCTGCTGCCGTTGCTCGTGGTGCCGTCGGTGCTCGCCCCGTTGCCGGGCAGCGTGTTGAGGAGGGTCACCACCAGGGCCAGAGCGGCCGCGCCCACCCCGAGCAGCGCGGTGAGCCGCCACCGCAGTGCCCCCGAATTCCACCCATGACGTCCCATCGAGGGCAACAGTAGACGCGGGAAGCGCACCTGGGGCAGGTCTTGTCATTGCACAGCTCTGTAACAGGACGGAAGGGAAGCAAAAGGTCCCATCCGACACTCCGGACGCACTACGGAAACCGGGTGCGATCGGCGTGCTCGTGCCGGATCATGGCGGGCATGTCTGCGAACCCACACGACGCTCTGCCGATCCGGCTCAACGTCGACGACAGCGACTCGCCGTCCGACGTCGTCGACGCGCTGTTCCTCGGCCGCTTCGCGACGGGCGAGCAGCCGTACTCGCACGCGGCCAACATCGACCGCGTGCGGTCCGGCGCGTCCCTGCTGCCGCCCGGCGCCCGGGTGCTGCGCATCGCCCGGGACGACGACCGCAGCGCGACGCTCGCGGAGGGCGACGGCTGGACGCTGCTGATCTCCCGCTGGAACCGCGGCGCCGACGTCACTGTGACGGCGACCAGCGCCGAGCTGGCCGAGAAGGTGCTCGGCGAGGCGACGGACGGCGCGGCCGACGAGCCCGAGCCCCAGCCGGAGAACGTGACGATGGGGTTCTGGTACGTCTCCCCGCGCCGCGGCCCGCACCGCACCACCCGGCAGATCTCGGCGGGCACCTGGGACGAGGTGCGGGAGAACTACACCGCGCCGGTCGCGGACGCGATGACCCGGCTGATGAAGACGACCCCGGAGGACATCGCGGGCCGGCTGCTCCTGCTGCACGGCCCGCCGGGCACCGGCAAGACCTCGGCCCTGCGCACGCTGGCCCGCTCGTGGCGGGACTGGTGCCAGGTGGACTGCGTCCTCGACCCCGAGCGGCTCTTCTCCGACGTCGGCTATCTGATGGACATCGCGATCGGCGAGGACGACGCGACGGGCAAGGGCCGCTGGCGGCTGCTGCTCCTGGAGGACTGCGACGAACTGATCCGCGGAGAGGCCAAGCACACGGCCGGGCAGGCCCTGTCGCGGCTGCTCAACCTCACCGACGGCCTGCTGGGCCAGGGGCGCAACGTCCTGGTCGGGGTCACCACCAACGAGGACCTGGAGCGTCTGCACCCGGCGGTGGTCCGCCCCGGCCGCTGTCTGGCCCGGATCGAGGTGGGCCGGCTGACCCGGGTGGAGGCGGTGGGCTGGCTGGGCTCCGAGGAGGGCGTGGGCCGCGACGGCGCCACACTGGCGGAGCTGTACGCGCTGCGCCGGGGCACGTCCCCGACCGCACTGCCGGAGCCGCGGGACGGGGTGGACGCGGGCCTGTATCTGTGACGGCGCTTTGATGGATGTATGACCCGTTACGTCGGTACGTCGGGCTGGCAGTACAAGGACTGGCGCGGCGCCCTCTACCCGGACGGCTGCCCGACGCGGCTCTGGCTGGAGGAGTACGCCGGGCACTTCCCGACCGTGGAGATCAACAACGCCTTCTACCGGCTGCCGTCCCGGGAGAACTTCGCGGCGTGGCGGGAGCGGGTGCCGGCGGACTTCGTGGTCGCGGTGAAGGCGAGCCGCTATCTCACCCACATCAAGCGCCTGAAGGACCCGGAGGAGCCGGTCCACCGGCTGATGAGCCACGCGGAAGGGCTGGGCGACCGGCTCGGCCCGGTGCTCCTCCAGCTCCCCCCGACCCTGAAGGCCGACGCGCGGCTCCTGGACGCCTGCCTCGCCTGCTTCCCCTCGGGAACGCGGGTGGCGGTCGAGCCCCGGCACGCGTCCTGGTGGACGCCGGAGATCCGCGAGGTCCTGGAGTCCCGCTCCGCCGCCCTGTGCTGGGCCGACGTCCGCGCCCACCCGGTCACCCCGCTGTGGCGGACGACGGACTGGGGCTACGTCCGCTTCCACGAGGGCCGCGCGAAGGACTGGCCGCGCTACGGCAGACGCTCACTGGAGACCTGGGCGCACCGCATCAAGGACACCTGGTCGGCCGGGGAGGACGTGCACGCGTACTTCAACAACGACCCGAACGCGGCGGCGGTGGAGAACGCGAGGACCTTCGAGACCCTGGTCCGCTGAGACTCAGGTGTCGTAAGCGGCACCCTGCTCCGCTGGAGACTCAGGCGTCGTAAGCGGCACCCTGCTCCACTGGAGACTCAGGCGTCGTAAGCGGCCCGCACCGCGTCCCGCACCGCGGCCAGCGCCGCGTCCCGGTCCGCGCCCAGCCGCCGCGCCCGCTCGGCATACGCCTGTGCCGCCGACGCCAGCTCACGCTCCGCCGCCGCTCCCGCCGCCGCGACGAACGTCCCGTTGCGCCCCCGCGTCTCGATCACCCCGTCGCTCTCCAGCGCCCGGTACGCCTTGGCGACGGTGTTCGCGGCGAGCCCCAGGGACTCGGCCAGTCCCCGCACCGTGGGCAGCCGGTACCCGACCGGCAGCACCCCCGACCGCGCCTGCTCGGAGATCTGCGCCCGCACCTGCTCGTACGACGGCGCGCTGTCGTCGATGTCGATCTTCAAGGTCACGCCCCCGATTCTTCCGCACCGCCCCGTCGGCCCGCCGCAAGCCCGCCGGAAAATGGGAGGCAGCCCGGCCCGCCTCCCCCGTAGCGTCCGCTCACATGACTGTGACCGTGCGCGAGCTGCGCGCCGACGCCCGAGCCGACCTGGAGGCCTATGTCCGGGTCCGTGACCTGGCCCTCCCGTTCATGCTGTACTCCCCGGACTCGCTCGCCTACGACCTCACCCACATCCATCCCGACGCCCACTACCGCCCCCTCGTCGCGGAGGAGGACGGCGAGGTGATCGGCACCGCACAGGTCGGCCTCGTGTACGACAGCCCGGAGCCCGGCCAGGGCTACGTCAACGTGTACGTGCACCCGGAGCGGACCCGCCGCGGCGCCGGCACGCTGCTGGCGAACGCCGCCGAGGAGCATCTCGCCGCGCTCGGCGTGAGCAAGCTGTACGCGTGGGTGCTGGACGCACCGGCCAACCGCGCCTTCGCCGAACGCCGCGGCTACCGCGCGAGCCGCTCCGCGCACTTCCTCCTCCTGGACCTCGCGAACGGCACCCTGCCCCCGCTGGAGACCCCGCCGCCGGGCGTGGAACTGCGCACGGGCACCGACTTCGAGGCCGACCCGCGCCCCCTCTTCGAGCTGGACGCGGCGACCGTGGCCGACGAACCGAGCGATGTCGACAACGAGTTCTCGGACTACGACGCCTGGCTCCGGGAGACCTGGCACCACCCCCTGATCAACCACGAGTTGACCACGGTCGCCGTCGTCGACGGCCGCCCCGCCGCCTTCAGCCTGGCCCGCACCGACGGCCGTACCCGCTACGGCACCGCCATGACCGGCACGGCCCGTGAGTTCCGTGGCCGGGGCCTGGCCAAGCTCGCCAAGAACGACTCCCTGCACCGCGCCCGCGCGGCCGGGTTCACGGAGGCCGTCACCGGCAACGACACGGGCAACGGCCCGATGATCGCGATCAACAAGTGGTTCGGGTACGAGACGGCGGCGACGGAGGTTCGGTATGTCCGGGAACTCGGCTGAGCGGGCGGGCGAGTTGGAGGTCGTCCTGGTCAAGGCGGGCCGCACGAAGATCCGTTACCGGAGCGAGCTCCTGCTGGACGACGGCAACCACGTCGCCGTCCGCGCGCCCTGGGCGGGTGAGGGCATCCGTGACTTCGGCTTCGTCCGCTTCGAGCCCGGGGACGTGTTCACGGAGCACTACTGGCGGGACCGCTGGTACGCGGTGAAGGAGGTCCGCACCGGCGACGGCACGCTCAAGGGTTGGTACTGCGACGTGACCCGCCCCGCCGTGCTCGACGGCGCCGAGCTGGTCGTCGAGGACCTGGACCTCGACCTGTGGCGCTCCGCCGACGGCACAGACGTACTGCGCCTGGACGAGGACGAGTTCGCCGAGAGCGGTCTGGCGGAGCGGGACCCCGAGGCGGCGACGGCTGCCGTGGCCGCCCTCGACGAGCTGGAGGAGCGGGCCCGCACCGAGGAGGGCCTCACCGCGCTGCTCTCCTAGGCAGCAGTGGCCACCACCGCATACCGCTCGTCCGCCACAGCCTTCCCCCACAGCGCCGGGTCGTCGGACAGCCGCTCCACCCGCACCTGTCCGGCGAGCGGCTCGACGAGGGCGGTGAGGCGGGCGGCGGGTATGCCGACCGGGCTGACCGTGCCCCAGACACCCTCGACGAGGACCAGGCGGCCCCCAGGGCGCAGCAACTGCCGCCAGTGGCGCAGGGCGCGGCCGGGGTCGGGCAGCGCCCACAGCACATGCCGTACGAGGACGACGTCGAAGCGCTGCTCCCCCACCGGCGGTGCCGCCGCGTCACCGACGAGGAACGCGGCGTCACGGCCCGCGAGTTTCGCGCGGGCGAGGTCCACCATCGCCGGGGCGCTGTCGACTCCGGTGACGCGGTGTCCCTGTTCGGCCGCGAGGAGCGACAGGCTGCCGGTGCCGCAGCCGAGGTCGAGTACGTCACAGGCCCGGCCGGGCAGCCAGGTGCGCAGCCGCTCGGCCCAGGCGGCCCGCACCCCCGGGTCGCGCAGGCCGTGGTCCGGCTCCTCGTCGAAGGAGGCCGCCTGCGCATTCCAATCCACCCAATCCGCACCCGTGTCGGCTTCGAATCCCTTGTGATCGGTCATGGTCACCAGACTGGCATCCACCACTGACAATCAGACGCCACCGGAACATCGCTCGAAAGTCAGTCGAAATCGTGATGACCGCCACTGACAGATCGCCGCCGATGAGGAACTCTCCCCAAAAGGGTCTACCTCCGTGAGAACGCGGAACTCGGTAGGCCTTGAAGGAGGCAGCCATGCGCCGTACAACCGTGCAGAAGCCCCTGAAGAGGACGGACGCCCGCCGGATCCGCGAGGAGGCCGACGAGCGCCCCGCAGAACGCCCGGAGGTGCGAAAGGACATCGCACGCACCTGGTGGCCGGACGGCTGACGGCGCTCAGCCCAGTCGCTTGCGATAGTGGATGCGGTCGTAAGGCCCGTCCACTCTCCGTTCCACGACCTCGTAGCCGTACTTCGGGTAGATCTTCTGGTTCTCCCACATCAGCGCGTTGGTGTAGAGCCTGACCTCGGACAGGCCGAGCGCACGCGCGTGTGCGTCCACGAACCGCAACAGCCGTCCTCCCACGCCCGTTCCCTGGGCGTCGGGGTGGACGGCGATGTTGTCGAGGTAGAGATGGTCCGCACGCTCCTCGACGACCACCAGGCCGGTCACGGGATCACCCGTGACGTACACCTGCCCCGCCGCGACGGCCGCCGCGTGGTCCCGCCGCATGGGCTGCGGCACCACACCGATGCGCTCGATGTAGTGGTGGTAGGCGGCATCGGTCACGGCCTTCACGCGCGGCACGTCGACCGGACCGGCGAGCCGAATCTCCTGGTTCGTCATGCGCGCACGCTACCTACCTGATCTCTGCCTCAGCACTCCCTTAAGCGGGCCATAAAGATCGTTCCGGAGCGCCACAAGCGCGGGATTTCACGGTTTCTTGGATCCGGCACCCGTCAGCACCGCTTCCGAGGAGTTCCGCCATGCCCGCACGCCGTACGGCCGCCACCGCCGCCGCTCTCGGCCTGGCCCCGCTCGCCCTCACCGCGCTCGCCGCGGCGCCCGCGTCGGCGCACGGCACGCTCGGCGATCCGGTGAGCCGGGTCGCCCAGTGCTACGCGGAGGGCCCCGAGAGCCCCAAGTCGGCAGCCTGCAAGGCCGTGGTCGCGGCCGGCGGCACGCAGGCGCTCTACGACTGGAATGGCATCCGTATCGGCGACGCGAACGGGCAGCACCAGAAGCTGATCCCGGACGGCAAGCTGTGCAGCGCCAACGCCGACGAGTTCAAGGGCCTCGACCTGGCCCGCGCGGACTGGCCGGCGACGAGCGTGCGCAGTGGGTCGTACACCTTCAAGTACCGCGTGACGGCCCCGCACAAGGGCACCTTCAAGGTCTACCTCACCAAGGAGGGCTACGACCCGACGCGGCCGCTCGCCTGGGACGACCTGGACCTGGCGAAGCCGGTGGCGACGGCCACCGACCCGGTCGCGGCGAACGGCTACTACACGTTCTCCGGCACCCTCCCGGAGCGCTCCGGCGCGCAGTTGCTGTACGCGGTCTGGCAGCGCTCGGACAGCCCGGAGGCGTTCTACTCCTGCTCGGATGTGACGTACGGCGGCGGTTCGGGGTCGGCCGGCACCGAGTCGCCCGCTCCCAGCGCCTCCGCCCCGTCCGAGGAGCAGATCGAGGAGGGCGCGGACCAGTCGACGGTCGAGCACGGCGGGCACGGCGACCAGGACGCGTCCACCTCGGCCGAGCCGACCACGGCACCGGCCCCGGAGTCGAGCCCGGTCACCGATGTGAAGGCGGCCGGCGCCGGCCAAGACCTCGCCGAGACGGGCGGCGACAGCAGTACGGCGTACGTCGCGATGGGCGGCGCGGCCGTCCTCGCGGCCGGTGCGGCGATCCTCTTCGGATCGGTGCGGCGGCGTGCGGTGAGCGGACGCTAGCCGCCCGGGAGCGGAGTCTGTCCGGCGGCTCAGGTCGGACAGACCCCGATCGTGCGTTATCCGAGGACCGAGGCGCAGGTCGTCGGCGTGGCGTGGGCCGGGTCGAGCGCGTTGGCCACCTCGTGGAAGGCGATCAGGCTGAACAGGCCGATCGCCACGTGTTCGGAGAGGTCGAGCGGGCACAGGTCCTGGAGGACGACGTTGCGGACGCCGGTGCCGTTGAGGAACTGGCTCCGGTACGGGGTCACGACCTCGTCGTACTTGGTGGCGAGGACCGTGTACTTGACGCCGGGGACGGTGTCGCCGCCCTCGTTGAGTTTGGTGAGGAAGGGCGATCCGGCGACCTGGTCGGCGAGGCCGGGGGTGTTGGCGGTGAGCAGGTCGGCGGCGCCGGGGAAGTACGGCAGCAGCTGGGTGAGGCCGTTGAGGGTGGTGCCGTGGTTGCTGGGCGCGATGCCGACGAGGGCGTTCACCTTGGCGGCTCCGCCGAGGAACCGGAGGTAGTAGCGGGGCATCATGCCGCCCTGCGAGTGGCCGACGACGTCGGTCTCGGCGGCGCCGGTCGCGGCGAGGACCTTGTCGACGAAGGCGGCGAGCTGTTCGGCCGACTTGTCGATGGGGCCGAGGCCGTAGAAGACGGGGACGCCGGGGAGCTGGCCGTAGTCGAGGGAGTAGACGCAGTAGTCGCGGTTCTTCAGGTAGGTCGCGAGGCCGAGCCAGTTGTCGACGGAGTTGCCGAGGGTGCCGTGCACCAGGACGACGGGGCGGGGATGGGTGGTGGAGGGCTTGCAGGAGTAGTCGTTCCAGCCGGAGTGGGGAGCGTCCGCGGCGTGGGCGGTGGTGGCGGGGACGACGGCGACCGCGGCGGTCAGCAGCAGCGCGGTCAGGGGTCTGAGCAGTCGTTTCCAGGGCAGCATCGAGTGATCTCCTTGCGGCTCAAGGGAGTTGCGATGGCCTTACGCCCTGTGATCCGGATCACGAGGATGCTGTTCATTCGTCAAGTTACGGACGGGTAGCAGAAGTGTGAAGTTACGCGTCAGTAAAAACTTCCAACGCTAGTCAGAGACGAGCGGGACTGCAGATGAACCGTCACCAGGCGGGCCTGATCGGACCATAGGGCGCGATCCGCGCCAATTGATCACGCAACGCCCGCACTTCACTCTCGCCGAGCAGTTCGACCCACGGCCGGACGGCATCCGCGGCGGCCTCCTCGGCGGCCCGTGTGCACGCCCACCCCCGCTCGGTCAGCACCACGAGCCGGGCCCGCGCATCGCCCGGATGTGCCGTCCGCTCCGCGTACCCCTTGCGCACCAGCTCGTCGACGAGCTGACTGGCGGCCTGCTTGGTCACCCCGAGATGCCCGGCGAGCTCGGTGGCCGTGGCACCGCCCGCGGAGAGCCGGGTGAACGCGAACCCGTAGGCGGGCCGGGCATCGAATCCCCGCGCGACGACACCGTCGTTGATGCGCTGTGTCAGTTCACCCGCGGCGGCGAGCAGGACGGCGGTCAGGGCGAGGGCTTCGGAGTTCTGCACGGGTGCATTGAAACACCCTTGACGAGATGGTCAAGCGGCTTGACTATAGAGGCATATAGTCAAGCCGCTTGACCATCTTTCGCGACTTTCCACGCGACCAGCCACCCGGGGGTACCCATGCCAGTCATCCACCCGTCCGAAGCCGTCACCCATGAGATCCACGGCGCCCGTTTCGTCTCGTTCGCCACTCCCCTCAGCGGCAGCAAGGAGCTGTGCGCCTGGCGCGGGGAGATCCCGGCGGGAACGAAGGCCCCTGCTCACACGGTGAACCGCGAGGAGATCCTGCATCTCCTCGCCGGCGAGCTGCTGATCACCCTCGACGGCGACACCCACCGCGTCACCGCGGGCGACACCGTGATCGTCAACCCCGGCGCGACCCTGAGCGTCGAGAACCCGACCGACGACACCGCCGTCACCTGGGTCACCACGTCCATCGGCCTGTCGGCGGAACTAGCCGACGGCACGGTCATCACGCCGCCATGGGCCAACTGACCATCTTCACAGGGTAGTTACGCCGCCAGCGTCCCCGGCATCACCGCGTGCGGGCCGAACTTGGCCCGTGCGCGGTCCGCGACCTCCTCGATGCGGCGGAGCTTGTCGTCGGTGGGGTCGAAGGTGAGCTGGTGCGAGGCCTGTTCGGCGGGGCCGAGGGTCTCGGCGCGCAGGGACATCGCCCGGACCCGGGCCCGCTGGAGGCCGAGGGCCTCGTACATCTCGTAGGCCGTCCTGGTCAGCGCGGCCGAGTGGGCGGTCGGTTCCTTCAGGGTGCGGGTGCGGGTCGTCGAGGAGCGGTCGGCGTAGCGCACGGTGAGGGTGAGGGCGCCGCAGACCTTGTCGAGGGCGCGCAGCCGGGCGCCCAGTTCGCCGGCCGCGGAGAGCAGGGCGCGGCGGTGCCGGTCGGGGTTCAACTCGTCGCGGCTGAAGGGCCGTTCGGTGGCCAGTGAGCGGGAGATCCCGTTCGGGACGACCCGGCCGCGGTCGACGCCGCTCGCCTTCTCGTGCAGTTCGCGGCCCGCCTTCGCGCCGACCAGGCGCTGGAGCGTGGACAGGGGGGCGGCGGCGACCCGGCCGAGGGTGTCGAGGCCGTACTCGCACAGGGTGCGGGCGGTGGCCGTGCCGACGCCGGGGAGCGCGGCCACCGGCTTCTCGGCGAGGAAGTCCGCGGCCTCCTCCTCGGTGACCGCGCGGGTCACCCCGGGCCGGGCGTCGCGCAGTGCCATGCGGGCCAGCATCGGGCCGGGACCGGCGCCGATCATGCAGTCGACGCCGTGGTGGGCGAGGGCGCGGACCCGGATCACCGAGGCCAGTTCGACGGCGTCGCGCCCGAAGTACCGTTCGGCGCCCCGCAGATCGGCCAGTGCCCGGTCCGGTGGCAGCGCCTCCACGACGGGCGTGAAGTCCTCCAGCAGGCCGAGCAGCCCCGGCAGGGCCGCCTCGTGCGCCGGCGGCAGCTGGAATCGTACGCAGAGGATGGTCATCCCGCACTCCCCGGACTCTGGTGCCACAACTTCCGTACCTGTGAAGGCTCTTGACCCGCCGGGCGCAGATCGGCCCACGGATGCAGTTCGTATCCCGTCGGCAGGTGGATGCGCCGGCCGCCGGTGGAGTCTTCGCCGGCTTCCGGCACGGGCTCCGCCAGCCGTGCCGCCACCGCGTCGAGGCCCTGCTCGGCGCGGAGTTCGACGAGTTCGGCGAGGTTCCAGGCGGCGGTGCCCACCACGCTGAGGCTGCGCGGGCCGCGCCGCTGCACCGTCCCGCGCACCAGCAGCAGCCAGGAGTGGAAGACGGTGTGGGCGCAGGCGTCGTGCGAGTCGTCGAAGAAGGCGAGGTCGACCAGGCCGGTGCCGTCGTCCAGGGTGGAGAAGATGACCCGCTTGCCGGACCGGATCGGCGGCGTCTGGGTGGCCGCCTTGGCACCGGCGACGAGGACGGTTTCCCCGTGCCGCGCCTCCCGCAGCCGACGCGCGCTGGCCACGCCCAACTCCGCCAGGAACTCCCGGTGGTCGTCCATGAGGTTGCGCGAGGCGTCCATGGACAGCACGCCCAGCTCGGCGCTGAGCTTCTCGGCGGAGGAGAGGTCGGGCAGCCCGGCGGACGCGGTCTTCCGCCCGCCGGACAGCGGCAGTTGGCCACCGCCCCCGCCCCGGGCGCCCCGGTGCAGCTCGGTCAGGTGCAGTTGCAGATCACGCCGGTTGGCGCCGAAGGCGTCCAACGCCCCCACCTGCGCGAGCCGTTGAGCCAGCGGCCTGCTGGGCCGCGCCCGCTCCCAGAAGTCCAGCAGCGAGGCGTACGGCTGTCCGTCCGCGATCCGCGCCGCCTCGGCCTCGCTGATGCCGTGCACGTCGGAGAGCGCCAGCCGCAGCCCCCACACCCCTGAATCAGACACCAGTTCGATACGGTGGGCGACCGCCGACTTGTTCACGTCCAACGGCAGGATCGGCACCCCGCGCCGCCGCGCGTCCGCCAGCAGCAGCCGCTTCGGGTACATCCCGGGGTCGTGCGTGAGCAGCCCGGCGTAGAAGGCGGCCGGGTGGTGCGCCTTCAGCCACGCCGACTGGTAGGTGGGGACGGCGAAGGCGACGGCGTGCGCCTTGCAGAAGCCGTACGAGCCGAAGGCCTCGATGATCTCCCAGGTCCGCTGAATCGTTTCCGCGTCATAGCCCCGGGCCGCCGCGTGCTGCGCGAACCAGAACCTGATCCGCCCCTGCGACTCCGGGTCGGACAGCCCGCGCCGCACCCGGTCGGCCTCGCCGCGTCCGCAGCCGGTCATGATGTCGACGATGTCGATGATCTGCTCATGGAAGACGACGACCCCGTACGTCCCCTTCAGCGGCTCCTCCAGGTCCGGGTGCGGATATCTGACGGGCGCCCGCCCGTGCCGTGCCTCGATGAACGGCCGCACCATGTCGGCGGCGACCGGACCCGGCCGGAAGAGGGAGATGTCGACGACGAGGTCGTGGAAACTGGCCGGCTGAAGCCTCCCGACCAGGTCGCGCTGGCCCGGCGACTCGATCTGGAAGCAGCCCAAGGTCTCGGTGGAACGGATGAGTTGGTACGTCGCCGGGTCGCCGGGGGCGATCGCGTCGATGTCGACCCTCTCCCCCGTCGCCCGCTCCACCTCCGCGACCGCGTGCGCCATCGCCGACTGCATCCGCACGCCGAGCACGTCGAGTTTGAGCAGCCCGAGGTCCTCGACGTCGTCCTTGTCGAACTGCGACATGGGGAAGCCCTCGCCGCTGGTCGGCATGACCGGCGTACGGGCGAGCAGGGACGCGTCGGACAGGAGCACCCCGCACGGGTGCATGGCGACACCGCGCGGCAGGGCGTCGAGGGACTCGACCAGCTCCCACAGCCGCCCGTACCGGTCCTTCTCCCCCGCCAGCGCCCGGAGTTCGGGCAGCTCCTCCAGCGCGGCGCGGGCGTCGCGGGCGCGGATGTGCGGGAAGGACTTGGCGATGCGGTCGATGTCGGCGGGGTCCATGGACAGGGCCGCGCCCACGTCCCGGACCGCGTGCCGCACCCGGTACGTCTCCGGCATCGCGACCGTCGCGACCCGCTCGGTGCCGAAGCGGCCGATGATCGCGCGGTAGACCTCCAGCCGCCGGGCGGACTCCACGTCGATGTCGATGTCGGGCAGCACGAGCCGCCGTTTGGACAGGAACCGCTCCATCAGCAGCCCGTGTTCGACCGGGTCGGCGTGGGCGATGCCGAGGAGGTGGTTGACGAGGGACCCCGCTCCGGAGCCGCGGGCGGCCACCCGGACGCCCATCTCCCGTACGTCGTCCACCACTTGAGCGACCGTCAGGAAGTAGGAGGCGAAGCCGTGGTGGGCGATGATGTCCAGCTCCTGGTGCATCCGCTCCCAGTAGAGCCGCCCTTTCGCAGAACGGTCGTACCCCTTCAGCAGCATCCCGGCCGCCGCCCGGGAGGCGAGCGTGCGCTGGGCGGTGCGGCGGCCCGCGCCGACGAGGTGCGGCTCGGGGAAGTGGACGGTGCCGATGCCGAGGTCGTCCGCGGGGTCGACCAGGCACTCGGCGGCCGTCGCCCGGGTCTGCTCCAGGAGCCGGTGCGCGGTGTCGCGCCGGAAGCCCGCGGCCTCCACGATCCGCTCGGCCGCCGCCAGCATGGCGGGCGCGTCCTTGAGCCAGGCCTCGCCGGAGTCCAGTTCCTTGGCGGCGCCGACGGGGACGAGCCGGCGGGCGGCGTCCAGGACGTCGGCGACCGGGCCCTGACCGGGGTCCGCGTACCGGACGGCGTTGCCGAGCACGGGACGTACCCGCTGCTCGGCGGCGAAGCCGACGGTACGGGCGGCCAGCCGCAGCGAGCCCGGGCCGGTTCCCTCGCGGCCGTGCCAGACGGCCTCCAGGCGCAGGGCGTCGCCGTACCGCTCCCGCCAGGGGACGAGGAGCCGGGCCGCCCGGTCGGGGCGTCCGGCGGTGAGGGCGCGGCCGACGTCGGAGTCGGGGCCGAGCAGGACGGTCAGACCGTCGCCGTGGTTCCCGGCCCAGGTCAGCAGGGGGGTGTCGGCGGCGGTGTGGACGGTGGTCACCAGGCGGCACAGGTCGGCCCAGCCACGGGCGCCGTCCCGGGCGAGGAAGGTGACGCGGGGGGTCGACTCGTCGATGAAGGCGCCGCCGCGGACGGGGGCGCGGCGGCGCTCCTGTCGTACCGGCTCGTACTCCTCGACGGCCAGCTCGGCGCCGAACAGCGGCCGCACTCCCGCCTTGGCGCAGGCCTTGGCGAAGCGGACCGTGCCCGCGAGGGTGTCGCGGTCGGTGAGGGCGAGGGCGTCCATGCCCCGCTCGGCGGCACGCTCGGCCAGCCGCTCCGGGTGCGAGGCGCCGTAGCGCAGGGAGAACCCGGAGACGGTGTGCAGATGCGTGAACCCGGGCACCCGCACCTCCATTTTCGAACATCAGTTCCCAACTGCCTCACCCCCACCATACCCCAATCCCGAACATCTGTACGATAACCGTTCGGCCGCCTCCCACCTGCGAAAACGCCCGCCGACTCGGACTGTGGGGGCATGACACAGAACGGCATCCAGAGCGGCGGCTTCCTCGCCGAGGTGAAGGACGCGGTCACACCACGGGCCACGCTGCTCGTCCTCGGCGCGCTCGCCCTCCAGCTGCTGTTCATCGCCTCCTATGTGGGGGCGCTGCACGATCCCAAGCCGAAGGACGTGCCGTTCGCGGTGGTGGCGCCGCAGGCCGCCGCCCAGCAGGCGGTGACCCGCCTGGAGCAGCTGCCCGGCTCTCCCCTGGACCCGCGCACGGTCGCCGACGCGGCGACGGCCCGGAAGCAGATCATGAACCGGGACATCGACGGGGCCCTGATCATCAACGTGACGGGGCCGAAGGACACGCTCCTCGTCGCGAGCGGCGGCGGCACCGTCCTCGCCACCACCCTGGAGAAGTACCTCACCGCCCTGGAGGCCTCCGAGCAGCGGAGCCTCCGTACGGTGGACGTGGCCCCGGCCTCCTCCACCGACTTCGACGGACTGTCGTCGTTCTATGTCGTCGTCGGCTGGTGCGTCGGCGGCTATCTGACCGCCTCGATCCTCGCGATCAGCACCGGCGCCCGGCCCGCCAACCCGCGCCGCGCCGCGATCCGGCTGGTCGTGATGGCGCTGGTGTCGATCGCCGGCGGGCTCGGCGGCGCGGTGATCGTGGGGCCGATCCTGGACGCACTGCCCGGCAGCGTCATGGCCCTCTGGGGACTCGGCGCGCTGGTCACGTTCGCGGTGGGGGCGGCGACCCTCGCCCTTCAGGGCATGTTCGGGGTGGTCGGCATCGGCCTGGCGATCCTGCTCGTGGTGATCGCCGGCAACCCGAGCGCGGGCGGCGCCTTCCCGCTGCCGATGCTGCCGCCGTTCTGGAAGGCGATCGGCCCGGCACTGCCGCCGGGCGCCGGCACCTGGGTGGCCCGCTCGATCGCGTACTTCCAGGGCAACGACACGACCGCGTCCCTGCTGGTGCTGTCGGCATGGGCGGCGGCCGGGATCGCGATCACGATGGGGGCGTTGGTGCTGCGGCAGAAACGGCAGGGCGAGCCCCTGCCGACGCAGGCACCGTAAAACCCTGAAGCCGCCGACGGCGGGCAACCCCCACAGGGGCCACCCGCACCCGACGACGAAAGTTGTACGGGTGGTGCGGGTGGGAAACACACCACCCGCACCACAACGAACCGTCAGCCGATAGACGTACCGGTAGCCGAAAGAGCCTCGGTCACCGGCTGGAAGAACGTCTCCCCACCGGAGGTGCAGTCACCACTGCCCCCCGACGTCAGCCCGATCGCGTTGCTCCCCGAGAACAGCGACCCACCGCTGTCCCCCGGCTCCGCGCACACGTCGGTCTGGATCAGCCCGTTGACGATGTCCCCGTTGCCGTAGTTCACGGTGGCGTCCAGCCCGGTGACGGACCCGTCATGAACCTGCGTGGTCGACCCGCTCCGGGTCACCTTCATCCCGACCGTCGCGGCAGCCGCCCCCGTGATCGCCTGAGAGGATCCGTTGTAGAGGTCCACCGCGCTCGGGTGGTCGACGGACGCGGTGTACTTGACGAGCCCGTAGTCGTTGTCCGGGAAGCTCGACACCTCGTTGGTGCCGATCTGCGTGCCGCTCGAGTCCGACCAGGTGGAGATCGCCTCGGTGCAGTGCCCGGCGGTGAGGAAGTACGCCTCGCCGCCCTTGCTCACGTTGAACCCGAGCGAACACCGCCCGCTGCCGCCGGTGATCGCGTCGCCACCGGCGATGAAGGGCTTGAACTCCCCCTTCGTGCGCTGGAGTTCCGCCGTCGCCCCGAGCCCGTCGACGACCTTCGTGAGCTTGGCCCACTCGGCGTCGGAGACCGTGCGGTCGGCGGTGACGACGACCTTGTTGGTGGTCGGGTCGGTCGCCCAGGACGTGCCCGGGATGGTCGCGTCGTCCTTGAGGGTCGTACGGGCGCTTCTGAGCTCGGCGAGGGAGTTCTCCACGACCCGGGCCTGGGCGCCGGCCTCCTCGACGACCGAGGCCGCGGCCTCGTCGAGGACATTGACGACGAGCGCCTTGCTCTTCGCGTCGTAGTACGTTCCCGCCGCGTCGGTGCCGAGTTCCTTGTCGAGCGACGAGGCGAGGCTTCCGGCCGCGAGGGCCGAAAGGACCTTCGGCGTGGGGTCGTTCGCGGGCTCGCTGGCGTTCGCAGTCTGGAAGGTGACTCCCGCGGCGACCAGTGCGGCGATTCCCGCACCTGCCACGGCGGCCCGCCGCCCGGGTATGCGTCGGTGCTTCAACTCGCGTCCTCCTGTGGGGGGTCGGCCCGGTCGGTTGTGGGGACCTCGCGGGCCGGAAGGCTGGTTGACAAGCGCCTACTCTTCCGAACCCCACAGGGAGTGCACAAGGTTGACTTCCGGACGCGCGTAGAACGCGGTTGCGCGCCCCCTTGGACTTGACCGCGAACAGTCAGGCCAGGGGGATTCACACTGCAAACACTACGTGCGAGTAACTCTCCACCAGCCTGTGAGGTCTAGTCCTGTCTTGAATTCGACCCTTCCGGGCCCGGATCCAAGCGGGGCTGCGGAGCCGGAAGTTGCTCCTGCACCGGTTGCGCGACCGGCGCCGGCGCCGCGGCCCCCTGCTGCGCCTTCTCCAGGAACCGCAGCAGCTCCACCGGGAAGGGCAGCACCAGCGTCGAGTTCTTCTCCGCCGCGACCGCCACCACCGTCTGGAGCAGCCGCAGTTGCAGCGCCGCCGGCTGCTCGGACATTTCCTTGGCCGCCTCGGCGAGCTTCTTCGACGCCTGGAGCTCGGCGTCGGCGTTGATGACCCGGGCCCGCCGCTCCCGGTCGGCCTCGGCCTGCCGGGCCATGGAGCGCTTCATGGTCTCGGGCAGGGAGACGTCCTTGATCTCGACGCGGTCGATGGTGACGCCCCACTCCACGGCCGGGCTGTCGATCATCAACTCCAGCCCCTGGTTGAGCTTTTCGCGGTTGGAGAGCAGGTCGTCCAGCTCACTCTTGCCGATGATCGACCGCAGCGAGGTCTGCGCCATCTGCGAGACCGCGAACTTGTAGTCCTCGACCCGTACGACCGCCTCGGCCGGCGCGGTCACCCTGAAGTAGACGACGGCGTCGACCCGTACCGTGACGTTGTCCCGGGTGATGCCCTCCTGCGCGGGCACCGGCATCGTCACGATCTGCATGTTGACCTTCCGGAGCTTGTCGATGCCCGGGACGATCATCGTGAACCCCGGCCCGCGCACTTCCGGCCGGAGCTTGCCGAGGCGGAACACCACGCCCCGTTCGTACTGTTTGACGACCCGCGCCGCGGCCATCGCGTACACCGCTCCGGCGGACGCGAGGGTCACTCCCGCCGCCACCAGCTCCTCGACCATCACGGCCCCCAGGGTCCGTCGTGGGCGTCCACAGGGAGTACTGCCTGTGGTCCGAAGGTAACTCCGCCGCACGACCAAGGGGGAGCCCCCGTACGCGAGTCGCGTACGGGGGCTCGTGAACGCAGGGTGCCCACCGGCCATGGTCCGGTGGACGTGCCGGGGCCTAGTAGACGTGCACCCCGTAAGCGCTCAGCGCCTCGGTGACCGGCTGGAAGAACGTCGTGCCGCCGGAGGAGCAGTTGCCGCTGCCGCCGGAGGTCAGGCCGTAGGCGACGGAGCCGCCGTAGAGCGGGCCGCCGGAGTCGCCGGGCTCGGCGCAGACCGTGGTCTGGATCATGCCGTAGACGATGTCGCCGCCGCCGTAGTTGACGGTCGCGTTCAGGGCGGTGACGCGGCCGCTGTGCGTGCCGGTGGTGGAGCCGCGGCGGTACACCGTGGTGCCGACGGAAGGCGTGGCGGCACTGGCGATGTCCTGGCTGCCCACGGCGCCCGACTTGGTGACCGACGAGTTCGTGTAGCGCACGATGCCGTAGTCGTTGGTCGGGAAGCTGGAGCCGGCGGTGGTGCCGAGCGTGGTCGAGTGGGACGAGTTCGACCACCAGGTGCCCGCGCCGTCGGTGCAGTGACCGGCGGTCAGGAAGTAGTAGTTCCCGCTGTTGTCCTGGACGTTGAAGCCCAGCGAGCAGCGCCAGCTACTCGCATAGATGGCGTCGCCGCCGGAGATCAGCTTCTGGAACTTGCCCGGTGTCTTCTTGATCGTCAGCGCGCCGGCGTCGGCGCCGGCCTGCCGCTTGATCTTGGCGATCTCCGCCTTGGAGACCGTGCTGTCGACGGTGACGACGACACGGTTGGTCTTGCTGTCGACCGCCCAGGCGGTGCCCGGGATGTCGGCCTTGAGCACCGAGTTACTGGCGCTCTTGAGCTGGGTGGTGCTGAAGGTGGACACGTCCGATGCGTTCGCGTTGGGGATCGCGATCGCGGCGGCGGCCACGAGTCCGGTGGAAACGGCGATCAGCCGGGTCCGTCTCGTAATGCCGCTGGGGGTGGTGCGCTTGATCCTCACTTGTCGTTCCTCCACAGGGGAAGTCGGGGGCCCGCGTGGGGTCGGGGCCCGTGAGGCGCAGCCGGGGGCCCGTATGTCCGGATTCCGAACAAGCCGTGCCCCTGACAAGCGCTGGGGGGAGTATTCGGCCGAACGACCGGTAGGCGCAAGGGCGCCTTTCGGCCGTCAACCTGTGATTCACCCATGTGTCGGCCAAGACTTGGCCAATCCCTCAGAGCAGGTTCCGCTCCCCCGCCTCGACGGCCGCGTCCAGCGTGTTCCCGGGCGGCGGGAACGGGCAGATGAAGTGGTCGGCGAAGGCGCAGGGCGGCAGCAGCGCCCGGTTGAAGTCGACTGTCGTACGCCCCTCGGCGTCCGGCGCGGCGGGCCGCAGGAACCGGAAACGGAAGCTGCTCGTCCCATTTGTCGTATCGCCGAAAACAGCCCACAGCGAGCCGTCCGCCTCGACCGTCACCTGGAGCGTGCGGTCCCGCCCGTCGAGGGTGAACGCCAGCTCCCCGCCGAGCCCGAGACCGCGTTCCCGGCCGTCCGCGTTCGGCACGCGTACGGTGCGGTCCTCGTCGTACGGCGTGAAGCGCCCCGGCACCGACCAGCGCGGATCGTACGGCGTGGCCTCGATGCCGCGGAAAGCGCGGCGCGCCTCGGAGGCGGGATCGAAGTCCCGTACGCCCCACACCCCTTCACGGACCAGCACCACCAGCTGCCGTTCGCCGAGCGCCAGGGGGCCCGCTTCCGCGACGAGCCGCGTCTCACCGCTCACCGGCCGCCCGTCCAGGGTCAGCCCGTCGGCCTGGTCGGCCGTCAGCAGCACCGCGTCGCCGTCGATCCGCCAGGTCCCGGGTATGCCCGGAAGCCGGCCGTCCGGATAGTCCTCCAGCCAGTACGTGCCGGTGAGGGAGAGCGGCCCGTAAGGCGCGGACACCGACTCGACACGCTTCTCGTGCCACTGCTTCCACGCGTCGAACGCGTCCGAGGTCATCTTGGTCAGCCCTTCTGTTCCGGTTCTGCGAGCCCCAGGTGGGAGCGCAGGGTGCTGCCCTCGTATTCCGTGCGGAACACCCCGCGCTCCTGGAGCAGCGGCACCACCCGGTCCACGAACTCGTCGAGGCCGCCGGGGGTGAGGTGCGGTACGAGGATGAAGCCGTCGGCGGCGTCGGCCTGCACGAACGCGTCGAGCTCGGCGGCGACCGCCTGCGGGGTGCCGACGAAGGACTGCCGGCCGCCCGCCTCGATGACGGTCTCCCGGATCGACAGCCCCTTCTCCTCGGCCAGCGCCCGCCACTTCTCCGCGATCGCGACCGTGTCGCCGCGCCGGGTCCGCCCCTGGGTGATCCCGGAGTCCGGCACGGGGTCGAAGTCGGGGAGCGGTCCGTCGGGGTCGTACGCGGACAGGTCGGCGCCCCAGATCTGCTCCAGAGTGAGCAGCGCCGTCTGCGGGGAGGTCTGCTGGCGCCGGATCTCGGCGGCCTTCTCCCGGGCGTCGGCGGTGGTGTCGCCGAGGACGACGGAGACGCCGGGCAGGATCTTCAGGTCGCCGTGCGCGCGGCCGTACTTGGCGAGCCGCCGCTTCACATCGGCGTAGAAGGCCTTCCCCGCCGCCAGTGAGCTCTGCCGCGTGAAGATCACGTCGGCGGTGGACGCCGCGAACTCCCGGCCCTCATCGGAGTCCCCGGCCTGGATGACGACCGGGTGCCCCTGCGGGGAGCGCGGCACGGTGAACTCGCCGGCGATGTCGAAGTGCCGGCCCCGGTGCGCGAACGGCCGGGACACCCCCTCCGGCGTCCAGGAGTCCCACAACTCCCGTGCCGTGGCGACGAATTCGGCGGCCCGGGTGTACCGGTCGGCGCGGTCGAGGAAGCCGCCGCGCCGGAAGTTCTCGCCGGTGAAGGCGTCGGAGGAGGTCACCACGTTCCAGGCGGCCCGGCCCCCGCTGAGATGGTCGAGGGTGGCCAGCCGGCGGGCCAGCTCGTACGGCTCGTTGAAGGTCGCGTTGACCGTCGCCGCGAGCCCGAGCCGTTCGGTGACGGCGGCGAGCGCGTTCAGCACGGTGAGGGACTCCGGGCGGCCGACGACGTCCAGGTCGTGGATGCGGCCCTTGTGTTCGCGCAGCCGCAGCCCTTCCGCGAGGAAGAAGAAGTCGAACAGCCCGCGCTCGGCGGTGCGGGCGAGGTGCTCGAAGGAGGAGAACTCGATCTGCGACCTCGACCGCGGATCGGCCCATACGGTGGTGTTGTTGACGCCCGGGAAGTGGGCGGCGAGATGGATCTGTTTCGTCATGAGGCGTCCCCCGCGCTTGCGTACTGGTTGGCGGGCCGCGCCAGACCCAGGTGCTCCCGGAGCGTGCTGCCCGGATAGAAGGTGCGGAACAGGCCCCGGTGCTGGAGCAGCGGAACCGTGCCGTTGACCAGCCGCTCCAGGTCGCGGCGCGGCGCAGCGGGCGTGAGATGGAAGCCGTCGACGGCACCGGACCCGTGCCAGGAGGCGATCAGCTCGGCGAGGTCGACGGGCCCGCCCCGGTACAACGGGCCCTGCGCGGTCTGCCGGGGCCCTCCGCCACCATGGCCGGGCTCGGCCGTGCTCGCCGTCGCCGAGGTCGGCGAGGAGGCTCACGAAGACCCGCAGCTCGTCCGGGTTCCGGCCGAACCGGACGGCTTCCTTGCGGAGTTGGTCCCGTACGGCACCGGCCTGCGCGGCATTGGCGACCCGCACCAGGGCCACGTCGGCGTACCGGGCGGCGGTGCGCCGGGCGAGCCCCTCGGTCGCGTCGACGACCCGGACGGGGTGGCCCTGCGGGGGCCGGGGCACGATCGAGGGGCCCTTGACCGAGAACCCCGAGCCCTCGAAGTCGACGTGGTGCAGTTTGTCCCGGTCGATGAAGCGGCCGGTCGGCACGTCCCGGATCTCGGCGTCGTCCTCCCAGCTGTCCCACAACTTCGCCGCCACGTCGGCCACTTCACCGGCCTCCCGCCACAGGTCCTCGGCGGGGGCGGCGTGCCGGCGGCCGAAGAGCCGGGCCTCGCCCTCGGTGGTGGAGACTTCGAGCCGCCAGCCCGCCCGGCCCCGGCTGACCCAGTCGAGGGTGGCGACGGCGGCCTGCACATGGAAGGGCTCGGTGTGCGTGGTGGTGACGGTCGGGACGAGACCGACGCGGTGGGTGGCGGGCGCCACCCGCGACAGCACGGACAGCGCGTCGAGCCCGGGCCGGGCGAAGGTGTCGTCGAGCGTCACGAAGTCGAGGACGCCGTGCTCGGCGAGGCGGGCGAGGTCGACGTAGGAGGCGGCGTCGTACACGGACGGCTGGTCGACGGCGGCGGAGAGATGCAGCATCACAGCACCGGCTCCGGATCCATGACGGTCATGGGCGGGGTTCCTTCAGAAGTAGTGGTGGGGGGTGTCACCGCAACGGCCGCCGTCATGCCGCCGCACGCCCGGCCGGCGCCCCCAGGAACTGCAGCGCCGCCCGCGCGGTCGCGTCGTTCTGTCGGAAGGCGGGGCCGCCGGTGCGGGGCCGGGTGAAGGCGCCGGGGGTACGGCCGTCGGTGTAGGGGCCGAGCGCGAACCGCCGGGGGTGCGGCCGGCCGTTCCGGTCGAGGATCCGCCCGTCGGCGGGGTCGACCCGGAGCAGCCCGTCGGGTGTCTCGGCGGCCCCGTCGGCGTGCAGTTCGCGCAGCAGCGTGTCCCTGGCCCGCCCGACGGTGGGCTCGGGCAGCCGCGCCTCGACCAGCGCCCGCGCCTCGACGAAGGCCCCCGGCACGGTCGCGCTCGTCGCCCGGAACACCCCGCCCTCGGCGGTGACGCTCATGTCGGCGCCGACGAACTTCAGGACACCGGCCCGCGACAGCGCCAGCAGCTGCCGCAGCCGGGGTCCGGGCGGCCCGGAGGCCAGATAGCTGAAGAAACCGTGCCACCAGGGCGGGACGCCACCGAGCCGGATCAGCTGCCCGTAGACGGAGAGCAGTCCGAGGAAGACCGCCAGGTCCGGGCTGTACGACGGATCGTGACGTCTGCTCAGGTCCCGCTCCACGTATCCGCGAAGCCCTTCCTGGAACTCCTCGTACGACCCGTACCGCACTCCCTCCAGCGGCCGGTCGAGCGCGGTGAGGTCCAGCCGGTCGGCGGGGTCGGGCACGGCGGACGCCACCAGCGCGTGGATCTCCGCCTCGCCCTCGGCCGCCGCGTACTTCTCCTCGAAGTCCGCCCAGGCGCCGGAGGTCCGTTCGGGGTGGACGTCGAACAGCCGGTGGTAGTGGGCGAACCCCAGCTCCTTCTCCACCAGCGGCCACACGTCCCGCCGGAAGTCGAACCCGCCCGGGCGCGCGAGCAGTCGCTCCACCTCGGCGGGCCCGAAGAACCGGGGCAGCGGCGGGCGTTCGCCGGTCCACTCGTACCCGATCTTCGAGTGGTACGGCACCCCGCGCCGCGAACCGACGTACAGCACCGGCTCCCGTCCCGAGGGCACATAGGTGTCCCCCTCGTACCGGCCGCCGCGCCCCTCGGTGAGCAGCACCATCAGGTCGACGAAGGCCAGCCCGAAGCCGCGCACGAGGACCGGCTCGCCGGGCGCGAGCGCGGACAGGTCGCTGTCGGCGGTGAAGTCGGGCGGCAGATGGACGAGGCCGTGCGTCTCGGCGTATGCCGCCAACTCACCCTGATCGGCGTCGAGTTCGGCATCGAGATGGCCGAGGGCGAGCACCACCAGGTCGGCAAGGAGCGGGCGCGGGCGGCCCTCCAGCCACACCTGCTGACGCCCGTCGCTCGGACCGCTGATCCGCAGGGCGCGTCTCGGGTGGTGGTGGACGCGGACGCCGTCGGGCAGCGCCGCCACCGCCTGCTCGTGCACCCAGCGCAGGTAGGCGCCCTGGAGCTGCCGGTCGGCGAAGGTGGCGCCGTCGATGCCGGCCCACTCGTGCAGGGTGGGCCCGGGGCGCACAGGGCCGTCCATGGTCACCGTCTCGTCGGTGAACATGGTGACGTCCTCGGCGTGCGAGTTCATCCACAGCAGCGGGGACTGCGCTTCCCGCCAGATGCGTCCGGCGCCCGGCGGATACGGGTCCACCAGATGGATGTCGAAACCTTCGTCGGACAGTCCCGAACCGGCGTACAGCTCGGGCGCGTTGGCGGCGATCCGCTCGATGAGACCGGTCCCCCGCGGCCCGGCCCCGACGATCACCAGCGTGCCCCGGCTCATCGCGCCGCCTCCGAGCCGTGCGCGGACCGGCCGGGACGGTGTTGCGGGACGAGCCGCGGGAAATCCGCGTCCTCGGGTATGTCCGGGGCGGCGGTGGCTTTGACGGGGGTGTCGGAGGACATGCGAAAGCTCCGTGTGGACGGGCGCCTTCACATACGGCCGAGCCCCTCAGCAGGACCGCTCTTCGAGACTACGGGGCGGTTTCCGCTCACTGTCAAGGCTGTCCACACTGTGAGCGGTACGTCTCAGGTCAGTTGACGCACAACCGGATGCCTGTTCCACTTGGCCCATGCATCCACAGCAGTGGCTGGTCAAGCGCTCCCACATCGACCTCGGTCGCGTGTGGTCCTCTTCCTGTTGAGCTGACCCCCTGCGCGCCCCGACGACCGGGGCGCCTTTTGCACATTCCCGTTCTTCTCCTTTCTCGCCTTCACAAGCGCCCTCCCCTCATCCAGCGCTCTTTCTCACTCACAGGACAACGCCGTCGCCCAAGGGCTGTTCAGCAGTCACACCCACAGTCACAGCCGTCGCAGCAGTTCCCGCAGCAGTCGCAACAGTTGCAGCAGTCGCCGCACCCGTCGCACTGATTGCACAGCCCTTCCCGCCGCTGCCGGCTCCACGGGTCCTCGAACTCCCCGCAGCACATCTGGCAGGTGCAGGCGAGCCCCATCCACACCGCACACCCCGCGAGCAGCCCACGCCGGTCCCGGCGGGGCGGCTCCGGAGGCGACGGGACACCCGGACCACCGGGCCCGGTCGGCGCGTACGGATGCGACATGACCGCCGTACCGCCTCCGTGCCCGCACGACGACGAACCGAAGGCGCGGTCCACCGATCCGCGCAGCTCATGCACGAGCAGCACGTGCGCCAATTTGGCATCGGCGAACTCAACCTCGCGCAACGCCAGCCGAATCCCGTGCACCGCGTCATCGGCGAGCCGTCGCGCCTCCGTCAGCGAGGTCCCCGTGGCCGTCAGCGGGTTCCAGGCACCCGCCGCGGCGTCGGTCTCCCTGTCCTCCACGGCATCCAGCAGATGCGCGAGCCGCCCGAAGAGCCGCCCGGCCTCGGCGAGCGGTGCCGCGTTGCCGGGCCGTCCGGCCAGAACGGCCGTGTGCGCGAAGGCGGCGGCGGTCGCGGTCTCGGTCGGTTCGGTGACGGTCAGGATCGGCGTGCCCGGCCCGGCGAGCGTCTCGATGCCGAGCTGCCGGTCGACCGCGTCGATGAGCACGGCGGTGTCGAACCCGACCGCCGACCCGCTACGGGCCCCCGCCGCACCCCAGCTCGACGCCACCCGGCGCGCCGCGAGCGCGACCGGCTTGCGGGCCAGCAGCCCGTCCCCGTCGGCGACATGGTCCCGGACCTTGGCCGAGGCGAGCACCAGCGAGACGGCGGCGGAGAGCCGCGCCCCCTCGCCATTGGCGACGGACGCGGTACGCATTCCGCGCAAGGGGCAGGGCCCCGCCGTACGCCGTCCACCACCGCCCGCCGATGTCTGAGCCTCCGTCAGAACCGATATCAGCAGACCGTCGTAATTGGTGACGATCCGCGCGAACTGCCCGTGGTCCTTGCGCAGCGCGAGACACAGCCCGCACAAATGCGCCATCCACTGGGTCTTGAGGTGCTCACCGAGCCGATGACGGCAGGGCCTGACGATTCCGAACATGGCGATCCCCCGTGGTGCGTACGTCGTTCAGCGGCGGCATCGTACCGATCGCGCCGGCCGCCTCGTTCACCCGTACGCTCCGCGCCTCACCCATACGCCGCGAAGAATCATATTTCACTCACAGTCAGCAGCCGTATGGGAAACGACCCTTGGGGCACCCGGGCTCTGTACGGATTCGCTGTGCACCAGTACCGTCACAAACCCCCCGCGCGGCGTCTATCCACTTGGCGCGACGTCCGCATCATGGATGACCATAGGGATGCGGAAAGCAAAACAGACCGCTGTGAGAGGAGGCGTCCATGGGATCGGTGCGCAAGGCGAGTGCCTGGCTGGGCCTCGTTGACGACAACGATGACGAGCGTTACTACGACGACGACGGATACTCCGAAGGGACCGAGGCTGGGGATGCCTGGGTCACCGACCCCCGGGTCAAGGTGGCTTCGGACGTGGCCGAGGAGAAGGGCCGTCGGATCGGGACGGTCACCCCGGACAGCTTCCGGGACGCGCGCGCCATCGGCGAGCTCTTCCGGGACGGGGTTCCCGTCATCATGAACCTGACGGCGATGGAGGCGGCCGACGCGAAGCGCGTCGTCGACTTCGCGGCCGGCCTGATCTTCGGACTGCGCGGTTCGATCGAGCGTGTCTCGACCCGCGTGTTCCTGCTGACCCCCGCCAACACGGAGATCGTGAACGGCGACCCGGCCGCGCACCGCACGGACGGTTTCTTCAACCAGAGCTGAGGCAGGGCCGCTCACCGGCCCTGCCCCGCGCAGGGTTCACCGGAAGGCATCCAGCCCGGTGAGCGCCTTGCCCAGTACCAGTTGGTGCATTTCGACGGTCCCCTCGTACGTCAGCACCGACTCCAGATTCGTCGCGTGCCGCATGACGGGGTATTCGAGGGAGATCCCGTTGGCACCGAGGACGGTCCGCGAGGTCCGGCAGATCTCGATGGCCTCCCGCACGTTGTTGAGCTTGCCGAAGCTGACCTGCTCGGGACGCAGGCGGCCGGCATCCATGCGCCGCCCCAGATGATGGGCGAGCAGAATCCCCTTGTGCAGTTCGACCGCCATGTCGGCGAGCTTGGCCTGGGTCAGCTGGAACCCGCCGATGGGCCGCCCGAACTGCTCCCGCGTCTTCGCGTACTCGACCGCGGCCTCCAGACAGCTCCGCGCGGCCCCCATCGCGCCCCACACGATCCCGTACCGGGCGTGCGACAGACAGCTCAGCGGCCCCTTGAGCCCGACGACCTCCGGCAGCACGGCGTCCGAGGGCAGTCGTACGTCGTCGAGAACGAGCTCACTGGTGACGGACGCCCGCAGCGACCACTTGTGCTTGATCTCGGGCGCGGAGAACCCGGGCGAGTCCGTCGGCACGACGAACCCCCGCACCCCCTCCTCGGTCTGCGCCCACACCACGGCGACGCCCGCGACCGAGCCATTGGTGATCCACATCTTCCGCCCGTTGAGCACCCAGTCGGAGCCGTCGCGCTTCGCGTACGTCCGCATGGACGCGGGGTCGGACCCGTGGTCGGGCTCGGTCAGCCCGAAGCAGCCGATGACCTCACCGGCCGCCATGCGCGGCAGCCAGGCCTGCTTCTGCTCCTCGCTCCCGAACCGGTGAATCGCGTACATGGCGAGGGACCCCTGCACGGAGACAAGGGAGCGAATACCGGAGTCGGCGGCTTCGAGCTCCAGACAGGCGAGCCCGTACTGCACCGCGCTGGCCCCGGCGCACCCGTACCCGTCCAGTGACATCCCGAGCGCCCCGATCCCGCCGAGTTCCCGGGCGAGCTCCCGAATCCCGGGCAGCTCCCCGCTCTCGTACCACTCGGCGACATAAGGCAGCACCCGATCCGCGGCCCAGGCCCGCACGGTGTCCCGGACGGCGAGGTCCTCGGGCTCCAGCAGATCATCGATACCGAGGGGATCGGCGGGATCGAACGGCGGCAGCTTCGAGGCCCCAGACATGACAACACCCTCCGACACAGAAAACTAGCACCGCTAGTCAGGACTGGTGCTCGACGTTACCCGCAGCCGCCAACGACGCGAAACCCCCACAGGAAACGCCCACTCTCCAGCCGACAGTCACAGGCGGTGCGCGGGTGGGAGAGCTACGCGGAGACGCGGGACTCCATGACGTCCCTCGGCGCCGGAACCTCGACCGGCATCGCCTCGCACTGCATCACCCGCGGCAACCGCAACGCCATCACCGCCCCCAGCAGCAACAACCCCGCACTCACCAGCAGCGTCACATGCAGCCCGTGCACAAAACAGTCCCGAGCCGTCCGGCGCAGGGCCTCCCCGGCGGACCCACCCAAACGGTCGGCCACCTCGTACGCCTCGCCCAGCGAATGCCCCGCCGCCGCAGAGGCCGACGCCGGCACGCCCTGCACGGACGACAGTCCAGGCGTGTACGCCGCGTTCATCACACTGCCGAGCAGCGCGATCCCGATGCCCGCGCCCAGCTGGTACGACGTCTCGCCGATCGCCGCCGCCCCGCCCGCCTGCTCCGGCGGAGCCTCGCTCAGCATCGACTCGTACGCCCCGAACAGCGTCGTCTCCAGACCGAAGCCGAGCAGCACGAAGCCGAACAGAAGCAACGGCGCGTTGTCCTCGCCGCCCATCCCGAGCAGCGTCAGCACCGCGACGGCCGTCAGGCCGAACCCGAAGCTCACCATCCGCCGCGGCCCGAACCGCCGCAGCATCCGCGCCCCGGCAAGACCGGACGCCATCGCGGCCACGGTCAGCGGCAGCAGCCGCAGCCCGGTCTCCAGCGGGGAGAGCCCCAGCACCAGCTGGAGATACTGCGCCGCGATCAGCTCAAGGCCCACCAGGGCGAGCATCGCCAGCACGATGCAGCAGACGGAGGTGGAGAACGCGGGCCGCGCGAACATCCGCAGGTCCACCAGCGGATGCGTACGGCGCCTTTGTCGTCGTACGAAAAGAACCAGCAGCACCGCGCCCACCACCAGCGGCACCGCGGTGATCCCGTCGATCTCGCCGCCGCCGAGCCGCTTCACGCCCAGCACGACCCCGAAGAGTCCGGCCGCGGCCATCAGCGCGCCGACCACGTCCCAGGGTCCCTGCCCGCTGCCCTTCGACTCGGGCAGCAGCAGCCGTCCGACCGGCAGGCTGACCAGCATCAACGGGATGTTGACGAGGAAGACCGAGCCCCACCAGAAGTGCTCCAGCAAGAACCCGCCGAGCAGCGGACCCACCGCCGCGCCGACCGCGGCCACCGCGCTCCAGATGCCGATCGCCAGCGCGCGCTCGCGCCGGTCGGGGAAGACCTGGCGGAGGATCGACAGCGTCGCGGGCATGATCATGGCGCCGCCGACGCCGAGCAGCGCCCGCGCGAAGATCAGCACCTGCGCGTTGTCGGCGAGGGCGGCCAGGCCGGAGGCGACACCGAAGAGGGCGTACCCGAGCAGGAGGACGCGTCTGCGGCCGACCTTGTCGCCGAGCGTGCCGAAGAGGATCAGCAGCGAGGCGCAGACGAGGGGGTAGACGTCGACGATCCAGAGCAGCTCTATCGCGCCGGGCTTGAGGTCCTCGGTGACGGCGGGGACCGCCACATGCAGCACGGTCGCGTCGACCGCGACCAGGAGCAGGCTCACGCAGAGGACGACGAGGACGACCCAGCGGTTGGCACCGGCCCCGGCCGCCCGACGGCGCAGCGCTGCGGCGGCCGTGGTCGTCCCGGACATGTACGTACCTCCCAGATGTTCCCTCGCGTTCGGCGGGCACACGGGGTGGGGACTCCCCGTGATCTCGGCCGGAGGAGCGGTGGTCTCCGGCCCGCGCAACGAAGGCGAGTGACACGTCAGCGTACGCGAGTTCACGTCTCGGCCAAGTGGTGGACCTCTCACACTCCGCGGAGAACTCGTGTGGCGTACGCCACTCTCCCTCACCTCCGAACACGCCCCTGCGGCGCTCGCGGTTCACCGGGCGTTCAATAATCGGGCCCGTGACCGATCTTGAGACGCGCGCGGCGCCGGCCGAGAACGCCTTGCGCCGCGCGGCCCCGGCCCTCCTCGGGTACGCGGCCGTCCGCGCCCTGGGCCTGCTCGCGCTGGCCCTGTGGAGCGCGGCGCGCGACAAGAGCGCGTACACCCTGCTGACGGCCCGCTGGGACGCCCTCTGGTACACGAGGGTCGCCGAGCTGGGATACGGCTACGAGGTCCGCCTCCCGAACGGCGACGTGCACTCGAACCTCGCCTTCTTCCCGCTCCTGCCGTGGCTGGAGCGGGGCATCGCGGCGGTGACACCGCTGTCGTACGCCGACGCCGGCTTCGTCGTCAGCCTGCTCGCCTCGCTCGCCGCGGCCTGGGGGATCTTCGCGGTCGCGGACCATGTGTACGGGCGCCGGGCCGGGGCCTGTGCCGTGCTGGTCTGGGCGGTGCTGCCGGTCGGGATCGTGCAGTCGATGGCGTACAGCGAGTCGCTGTTCACCGCGCTCGCCGCCTGGTCGCTGTACGCCGTCCTGACCGGCCGCTGGCTGACGGCGGGCACCCTGGCGGCGCTGGCGGGCCTGACCCGGCCGGTGGGGCTCGCGGTGGTCGCGGCGGTGTGGGTGACGGGCATCGCCGCCTTCCTACGGGACCGGGCCGCCGCCCGCGCACCCTCATCCCTACGGGACCGGGCCGCCGCCCGCGCACCCTCATCCGTGCGGGACCGGGCCGCCGCCCGAGCTCCCTCGTTCGTGCGGGACCGAAGCGCGGCCGCCGCGCAGGGCGCGGGGGAGACGACCCGCGCCCCCTCCCCCACCGGCGACGGGCCGGCCGGGGGCGCGCCGGCCTGGCACCGCGCCCTCGGCATGCTCCTCGCGCCCCTCGGCGCCGCCGGCTACGTCCTGTGGGTCGGCCACCGCACCGGCAAGGGCCCCCTCGGCTACCTCGACGTCCAGGCGGGCTGGCGCAACGGCTTCGACGGCGGCTACGCCTTCGCCCGCTTCGTCGCCGACAAGTTCACGTCGTTCCCCGCGGCCCTCGCCGGCATCGGTCTGATCGTCGGGGTCGGGCTGGTGGTGTGGCTGTACGTCGTCTGCGTACGGCAGGGCCAGCCGCTGCCGCTCCTGGTGTACGCCGGTGTCGTGACCGCCCTCGCGCTGTGCGCGTCGAGTTACTTCGGCTCGAAACCGCGCCTGCTGCTGCCCGCCTTCCCGCTGCTGCTCCCCCTCGCCCTGGCCCTGGCGCGGTCGCGGACGTCCAGGGCGGCCCTGGTGGTGGCCGGTGCGGCCCTGGCCTCGGCGGTGTACGGGGCGTTCTGGCTGAACGGCTCGGGCCCGCCATGATCGACTCGCGGCGCCCGATGAGCGCCGGGATAATTCCGCCCCATGATTCGGTGAACGAATTCATAAGCGCCAATAAACCGGAACCCGGAATGATCAAAGGAATTGAAGGGGCAGGCGCGAAGAAAGCGGATTCCTCGGAAATAAACCTCTTCCTGAGAGGAATCCCACATCACATCGTCATCACAAAGCCGTGGATTCGACCGGGAACTGAGCTCACTCGCTGTAACGTCGATTGGGTGCGTACCGAACGAAACCTCACCCGTCTGGACCGGGTGTTCGCCAGGCTGGACCGTGAGCCGGAACGACCGGCGCATCTCGACGTGCCGCGGATGTCCCGGCACCGGGTCGCGCTGCTCGCCGGAACCCTGCTGTTCTACCTGGCGATCGTATGGCTCGTGGTGGACACGTCGTGGCTGGTCCGGCTGGACTGGCAGGTCATGTTCTTCCGGCCGTACCAGCAGTGGTCGGAGATCCACTGGTTCGTGGACTACTACGTGGTGCTCGGCCAGCGCGGCCCGACCGCGGTGATGGTCGCGGCCTGGCTGGGCTGGCGCTCCTGGCGGCAGCACACCCTGCGCCCGCTGCTCACCCTCGGCGCCTCGTTGCTCCTGCTGAACATCACGGTGGGCGCCGCCAAGATCGGCATGGGCCGCCTCGGACCGCACTACGCGACCACCATCGGCTCGAACGAGATGGGTCTGGGCGGCGATATATTTCCCAGCGGCCACACCGCGAACGCCGTGGTGACCTGGGGAATCCTGGCCTATCTTGCCTCCACCCCGAGGGCCCGCAGATGGCTGTCCGCCGTCTCCGCGGTGACCTCGCTCGGCGTCGGCCTCGCCACCGTCTACCTCGGTACGCACTGGCTGAGCGACGTCATGCTCGGCTGGACCGCGGGTCTGCTGGTCCTGCTGGCCCTGCCCTGGTGCGAGCCCCTCATCACCCGCGCCGAGACCGCCCTCTTCGACCTGCGCGACCGCTGGCGGGCCCGCCGCGCGGTCCCCACGGCCGTCAAGCCGGTCGAGGTCCCGGTGTCGCTCAAGCCGCGCACCGCGCCGCAGAGCGAGCCCGCGGCCCGCTCCGGCCGGGCGCCCGCCTATCTGGCGCCGGGCCCCCACACGACCCGCTCGGAGCGCACCCCGGTCACCCCGGTCGGCCCGCGCCGGCCACCTCATCCCGACCGCGTCGCACGCGGCACGGCCTCGGCGGCCCGCCCCCTGACAGGCGGATAGGCCGCCGGCGGACAGCGGGGACGGTACGCACACACCCACCCCGCAGCGACGGCCTCCACTCCTCACCGAGTGGGGGCCGTCGTCGTAGGTCGGCTCGTCGTGGGTCAGCCCTTCCAGGAGCGCGCCACGCGCCCGTCCTTCACCTCGAAGTTCAGCCGGCCGCTCCGGTACTCCATCGTGATGATCGCTCCGGGCGGCAGCGAACGGACCGTCGACCAGCCCTTCTCACGCGCGAGCCGCTCGGCGCGGTTCTGCTCCAGCCCCACATAGGCGTCCGGGTTGTCGTCGGGTTCGGCGGGCGGTATCGGTATCGGTGCCATACGGCCACGCTAGGCCCTCCGCGCGTACCCGGGCCAGGAATCAGACCACTGTCGGTCACCGGTCCTCCTGCGGTCACGCTTCTGTCACAAGATCCCGACAGCCGTTTCCCCGGGTCCGCGTCACACGTACGAGCGGTTCCCTAGGCCTTCCGCGCGTAATCGAACGTAATTCCCGCGTGTCGCGGACGCTCCTCGAATAACCGGCCGGAAAGTGCCAGGAGATGTGTCGCCGGAGCCTTTTCCTTCCGATTCCGGGCGCGGCCGGTGGATCCGACACCGCACAGGAAAAACACCGATCCACCACACAACCCCCGTACGCCCTCTGTCGCTGTGCGCGGCGACGCGAGCATCATGACGTGACCCGAGGCGCGACAAGCGAAGGGGCGATCCAGCGATGGGTACCGAGACCGTGCAGACGACGGTGCGACCCGTGCGGAGCAGGAACCACGGCCGGGTCGTCGTCGACTGGCTGACCACCACCGACCACAAGAAGATCGGTCATCTCTACCTGATCACGTCGTTCGTGTTCTTCCTGGCCGGCGGCGTGATGGCGCTGCTGATGCGCGCCGAACTCGCCCGGCCGGGGTTGCAGTTCCTCACCAACGAGCAGTTCAACCAGTTGTTCACGATGCACGGCACGATCATGCTGCTGCTGTTCGCGACACCGAGCTTCGCGGGCTTCGCCAACGAGCTGATGCCGTTGCAGATCGGCGCGCCGGACGTGGCCTTCCCCCGGCTGAACATGCTGTCGTACTGGTTCTTCCTGTTCGGCGGGCTCATCGTGATGGGCTCGCTGCTGGTGCCGTCCGGTCCGGCCGCCTTCGGCTGGTTCGCCTACGCGCCGCTGAACAGCATGGAACGCTCGCCGGGTGTCGGCCCCGACCTGTGGATCATGGGGCTCGCGCTGGCCGGCTTCGGCACGATCCTCGGCGCGGTCAACTTCATCACCACGATCATCGGGATGCGCGCACCCGGCATGACGATGTTCCGGATGCCGATCTTCACCTGGAACACGCTGTTCACGTCGATCCTGATCCTGATGGCGTTCCCGGTGCTGGCGGCGGCGCTGCTGGTGCTGGAGGCGGATCGCCGGTTCGGCTCGCAGGTGTTCGCGTCGGCCAACGGCGGGGCGCTGCTGTGGCAGCACCTGTTCTGGTTCTTCGGGCATCCCGAGGTCTACATCATCGCGCTGCCGTTCTTCGGGATCATCACGGAGATCCTGCCGGTCTTCAGCCGCAAGCCGCTGTTCGGCTATCTGACGCTGGTCGGCGCGACGATGGCGATCACCGGTCTGTCGATCGTGGTGTGGGCCCACCACATGTTCGTCACCGGCGCGGTGCTGCTGCCGTTCTTCTCGTTCATGACGTTCCTCATCGCCGTGCCGACGGGCGTGAAGTTCTTCAACTGGATCGGCACCATGATGAAGGGCTCGCTGTCCTTCGAGACGCCGATGCTGTGGGCGTGCGGCTTCCTGGTGACCTTCCTGTTCGGCGGTCTGACCGGGGTGATCCTGGCGTCGCCGCCGCTGGACTTCCACGTCTCCGACTCGTACTTCGTCGTCGCCCACTTCCATTACGTCGTCTTCGGCACGGTCGTCTTCGCGATCTTCGGCGGCTTCTCCTTCTGGTGGCCCAAGTTCACCGGCAAGATGCTCGACGAGCGGCTCGGGAAGATCCAGTTCTGGACGCTGTTCGTCGGTTTCCACACCACGTTCCTGGTGCAGCACTGGCTGGGCGCGGAGGGCATGCCGCGCCGGTACGCCGACTATCTCGCCGCCGACGGGTTCACCGCCCTCAACACGATCTCCACGATCGGCGCGTTCCTGCTCGGCATCTCGACCCTGCCGTTCCTCTACAACGTGTGGAAGACCGCCAAGTACGGGGAGAAGGTCGACACCGACGACCCCTGGGGCTACGGCCGTTCGCTGGAGTGGGCGACGTCCTGCCCGCCCCCGCGGCACAACTTCACGACGCTGCCGCGGATCCGCTCCGAGTCCCCGGCGTTCGATCTGCACCATCCCGAGTACGCGGCGCAGGCTCCGCAGCCCGAGCCAGCGAGCGAGCAAGCCGGCCGTGAGCCGTCCTGATCGCCTCCGTCAGCTCGGCGGGCTCCAGCACCTCGAACTCGAAGCCGGTCATCATCACGTGAATGACCATCACGTCGAGGCTCGCGGCCCCGGTGCGCAGGATGCAGGCGTCGGGTCCGTCCGCCTCCAGCTGCCCCGCGCTCGGTGAGATCCGCTCCGCGGCCTCCTCGATCGGCACCAGCAGCCGGACGACGGCATGGGCGGCGTACGCGCGCGTGGAGACGCCCCGGGAGACGTATGCGGCGAGGTCCTCGGCGGGCGGGGTGCGCGGGGCGAAGCGGGGGCCGTGCGGCGGCTTGGGCGTGATGCGGTCGACGCGGAAGGTCCGCCAGTCGTCGCGGTCGAGATCCCAGGCGACCAGGTACCAGCGGCGCTCGGTGCACACCAGGCGGTGCGGTTCGACGGTACGGCGGGTCGGCGTGCCCCCGTGGTCGCTGTACTCGAAGCGCAGCCGCTCGGCGTCCCGGCAGAGGTTCGCGAGCTCGGTCAGCACCGCCGGGTCGACCCCGGACGGCTGGGGGCCGCGGAGCATCGGCACGGTGAAGGCGTTGAGGGCGCCCACCCGGCGGCGCAGCCGGTTCGGCAGGACCTGCTCCAGCTTGGCGAGGGCACGGACGGACGTCTCGCCGATGCCCTCGATGCCCTGCCCGGCGGCCGTGCGCAGGCCGACGGCCACGGCGACGGCCTCGTCGTCGTCCAGCAGCAGCGGCGGCAGCTCGGCGCCCGCGCCCAGCTGGTAGCCGCCTCCGGTGCCGGGGCTGGCGTTGACGGGATAGCCCAGCTCACGCAGCCGGTCGACGTCCCGGCGCACGGTGCGCGGGGTCACGCCGAGGCGGTCGGCGAGGTCGGCGCCGGACCATTCGCGGTGGGCCTGGAGGAGCGAGAGCAGGCGCAGGAGTCGTGCCGAGGTCTCCAACATGGGGCCGAGTCTGCCAGCGATCGCGGACAGCGGCTGTCCGCAATGCTTCTACCGGCCGCAGCGCAGGCTGAGGTTGCCGTGCCGGGTCTCGTACGGCACCCGCCCTTCGGCGGCCCGCAGGTCCATCAGTCCGGGCATCAGCCGCCGCTCGTCGTCGTCCACGCGCGCGTACGCGTCCCAGCAGCCCTCCGGCAGTCCCACGCTGCTCGGCAGGGCCGCGCGCAGTCTGCCGTCGGCGGCCGGGGTCAGCGGCAGGAACACCTCCTCGTGCCCGTCGCGTCGGCGCAGCACGAGATGGGCGGCGCCGCCTCCTCCGTCCACGGTGACGTCGAAGGTCAGCCCGCCCGCGGAGTCGGCGATGCAGTCGGCCCGCAGGGGCGCCGTCGGCCGAGCCAACGTTGTCATGCGGTACGGATCCTTCCTCGGCTGTGCTGCCTGCTTAGACCCGTGACTTTGCCCAATGGTTGCCTTACTGGCGAGCCTTTTGGCGGCCTCACTGCCGATAGGGAAGCTGCGGCACATCGAAGCAGGTGTCGTTCATGTCCCCCTGCGAGACCCACCCCTTCCCGTCCTGCCAGCGGGCCACGGAGAGGCAGGTCCGCCGGGTCTTCGGCGGCTCGGCCAGCCGTTCGAAGCGGACCGGGAGCAGCAGTCCGTCGGCGGTGTAGTCCTCGCTGCGGTTCATGCGGTCGTCGACACACGCGCGCGTGACGCCGCCGTCCGTCTTCGCACACGCCTTGGCCGCGTCCGTGAACCACATCGCCGCCGCCCAGCCCTCCAGCTGCCACTGCGAGTGGGTCTCCAGGCCCTTGGTGGCGTCCCGGAACTCCCGTACGGCCGCCTGGCCGGTGTCCTCGTGGTTCCGGCTGGAGCCGGTGGCCCACAGGGCGTTGCGGCAGCGCGGGGAGTCCTTGTAGTCGCCGGGGACGGTGGAGGTCCAGTTCTGCACGTTGGTGACCTTGGCGGTGACCCGGACGCCGGCGTCGTCCATCGCCTTGCACAGCTGGGCGTTGCCGTGCGTGTCGACGGCGTCGAACACGAGGTCGACGCCCCGGTCCTTCAGGTCGGCCGCGACGGCACGGAAGTTGGGCAGCGCGAAGTCGACCTGCTCGTTGACGACCTCGTACCCCTCCGCCTTCAGCCCTTGGACGACGAGCCGGGCGTAGGCGGCGGAGGCGGCCTGGTTGTACGAGACGACGGCGGCCGTACGGGCCCCGTGCTCGCGCTTGAAGTACCGGTAGACCTCGGTGCCGCCGTACTGCTGTCCGTCCCAGCCGGTGGTGCCGTCGCGGGGCGCGAGGCTGCCGTAGATGCCGTAGAGGTGCGGCCAGGTGTCGTAGGCGTTCCCGATGGGCTGGCCGCCGATGTCGGGCACGCGCGCGTGGGAGACACGGGAGGCGCCCGCGTAGTCGAGGGACGTGGTGGCGACGAGGGCGACGACCTCGTCCTCGTCGATCAGCCGGTGCACGCAGGTGTTGTTGCCGACGCCGCTGCCGCCGTCGTCGCACTCCCGCACCTCGACCGGGCGCCCGCCGATGCCCCCGCGCGCGTTGAGACGGTCGAAGTAGGCCTTGGCGCCGTCCCGGGGGCCCGTGAAGGTGTCGCCGCCGACCGGGCTGGTGGCGCTGCTGACGATGCCCACCCGGATCGGCGTCGCCTCCTTGACCGGCGTGGTCCGGTCGCCGCGGTGCTCGAAGTCGCTCTCCGGGAGCCTGCTGCCGCACGCCGCCGTGAGGGCGAGCAGCAGCACCGCGGCCGCGGCCTCAGCAGCCCGGCAGGGCCGACGCCGACGCATTCCCGCTCAACTGGACCAGCGCGCACAGCGTCGTGACGGACACCTTCCAGGTGCCGTCCTGCTCGACCGCCTTCCCTGAAGCGTCCGGCAGGGCGGTGGCGCCGTTCAGGAGCAGGGTGTACGTCACGGTCGCCTCGGTCGGCGAGGTGAACTGGACCTTGGTGACCTGCGCCTTCACCTGCCCGCCGCGGTCGTCGCCGCCGAACGCCGCCAGGACGGGCCCCATCTTGTCGCCGTTCTCCAGGACGGCTTGCTTCTCCTTGGTGGACGTCTTGGGGTCGAAGAACTTCTGCCAGTTCTCCTTGACCTCCTTCTCGGCCGCCGCCTTGTCGGCCGGTCCGCTCACGGAGGGACTGGCGGGCGCGCTCGTCGTCGTCTCCGGAGTAGGGCTGGGCGGCGGGCTGTCGCTGCCGCCGCCGCTGTCGTCACTGCAGGCCGTGAGGGACGCGGCGAGGACGAACACCACCGCCACCAGCCCTCGGCTGCCGTTCCCCCACGTGCGGTCGCTCCCGAGAACCATCTGGCTCACCACCGGGTGTCGGTCCGGGCCATGTGCGCCCGGTGCTTTCAGGGTCAGCTTCCAGAGTGCATAGTGCAAAAGATTGGCTGACATGGACAGGCACGCGACATGTGGGAGCCAGAGATGCGGACAGCCCGACTGCGGACCGTGCACCCCGCCCAGTGGGCCGGCTGGGCCGCGCTCGCCGCGGGCGCGGTGCTGTGCGTCCTCGGCTGGTACGGCATCTCGGGTGAGCGGTTCGCCGAACGCCAGCTGCCCTATCTGGCCTCCTGCACGGTCCCCGGAGCCGCGCTGATCGTCGCGGGCGCGGTCCTGCTGGCGCACGGCCGGGACACGATCGCCGCCGCGCGCGTGGAGGAGCTGTACGGCCTCCTGGTGGCCGCCGAGCCGGAGACTCCCCCGGAGCCGGCGACGGCTCCCCTGGCGATCAGCGCGGACCTGCTGATGGTGCCGGGCGGCACCCTGTGGCACCGCGCGGACTGTCCGCTGGTGGCCGGAAAGGTGGAGGCCGTGCCGGTGGACGCGAAGCTGGTGGCCAGCGGCGAGCTGGGCGCCTGCCCCATCTGCGAGCCCGCCGAAGAGACCGACTGAAGCCCCGCGGCCGATGTCCTCCCTCACCTACGACCTCACGCTCGCCGGCCTCTCGGTGGGCAGCGCCGCCGCGCTGACCGGGATCGGCCTGATCGTGACGTACCGCGCGACGGGCGTCCTCAACTTCGCGCACGGGGCGATCGCGATGGTGTGCGCGTACGTGCTGCGGCAGTGCGTGGTGGAGTGGGGCTGGCCGCTGTGGGCGGGGGCGGCGGTGACGCTGTTGCTGCTGGCGCCGGGGCTGGGGGTGGTCCTGGAACGTTTCGTCTTCCGCCCCTTGTCGGTCTTGGGCGGCGACCCGGCCCAGACCCTGGTGGCCTCCATCGGGGTGTTCGTGCTGCTGGTGGGCGGGGCGGCGCTGCTGTGGGGGCAGGGCGCGCGGGACGACGCGCCGGAGCTGGTGTCGTCGGACCCGTGGGGCCAGCTGGCGGTGGTGCTGGTGCTGGCGGCGGGTGTGGGGGTGGTGATCCGCTGGACGCGCTTCGGCCGGGAGCTGCGCGCGGTCGTGGACGACCGTCAACTGGCCGTCCTCGGCGGCATCGACGCGGACCGGGTGGCGGCGGCGGGCTGGGCGTTCGGGGCGTTCACGGCCGGTCTGACGGGCGTACTGCTGGCGCCGTACGTGCGCTTGGACCCCTACGGCCTCCCCCTGCTGGTCATGGAAGTGGTGGCCGTCGCGGTGGCGGCGCGGATGCGCAGCCTGCCGGTGGCGGTCGTGGTGGCCCTCGCCATCGGGGTCGCCCAGAGCCAGCTGACGCGACTGCACCCGACCGGCTGGGGTGAGCCGCTGCTCCAGGCGGTGGGCGCGAACCTCTTCGTGGTGGCCCTGTTGCTGGCGGCCCTGGCCCTCCCCCGGATCGGCGCCCGGGACGCGCTGCCCCGCACGGCGAGCGCGCGCGTGCCGACGCCGCCGGGCGCGTGGATCGTCGCCGTGGTGCTGTTCCTCCTCCCCCTGGGCTTCGCGGGCTCGGACCTGCACACGTCGGTGCAGGTGCCGGCGCTGGGGGTGGTGCTGCTGTCGCTGGTCGTGGTCACGGGCCGAGGCGGCCAGATCTCCCTCGGCCAGGCGGCGTACGCGGGCCTGGGCGCCCTGTTCACGGCGCTGCTGGCGGCGGGCCGCTTCCCGGGCGTGCCGGAACTCCCGGAACTCGCCGCACTCACCCTGGCGGTACTCCTGGTGGCCCCCCTGGGCCTCCTCACCGGCTGGCCGGCGATCACCCGCCGCGGCCTGGCCCTGGCGCTGGCGACGTTCGCAGTGGGCGTGGGGGTGAGCCGCTTCGTCTTCGCCCAGCCGTACGCCACGGCGGGCCTGACGCTGGGCCGCCCGGCGGGCTTCGAGGGGGACCGCGCCTACTACGTCCTGGAGTTGGTCCTCCTCGCGGCGGCCCTGTGGGCAACCCGCCTGCTCCGCACGGGCCGTACGGGCCGGGCGCTGGCGGCGATGCGGGACCACGAGGCGGGAGCGTCGGCGGCGGGCGTCCAGGTCCCGTCCCTCAAACTCCTGGCGTTCGTCGCGGGCGCGGCGCTGGCGGCCCTGGGCGGCGGCATGCTCGGCATGGGCGTACGCGCCTTCGACCCCGGCGCCTTCGACCCCGTCCGCGGCCTCCTCTGGTTCGCCGCGGTCATGGTCCTGGGCGCCGACAGCACGCTGGGCGCGTTGACCGCGGCGGCACTGCTGGTCGGTTTGGACGCGGGGGCGAGGGGTGGGGTGGCGGCGGCCCTGATCGGGGTGCTGGCGGTGTTGGTGGGCCGGTTCCCGGGAGGACCGTACGAGGCGCTGAGGACGGGGGCGGGGCGGCTGCGGTTGCGGAGGCGGGCGCGGCTGACGGCGGTGGGGGCGGCGGTACGGGGGCGCCTGCGGACGACGGAACACCGGCCGCCGCACCCGCCCGCACCCGACGAGGCCGACCGAGGCGCTGCGGGGGCGGCGACACGGACACGACAGCGAGCAGCCACAGCGGCACCCACTGCCCCATCCTCACAAGCACCCCCCGCACCCGCCGACGGCACTCATCCGCTACCAGGGCCACCCGCACCCCACCACGAAACCCGCACAAGCCGCCCGCCCGCGAACCACAACGCACCCGCACCCGCACCCGCACCCGCACCCGCACCCGCACCCGCACCCGCCAACGACGCTCAACCCCCACCAGGGCCACCCGCACCCGACCACGAAACCCGCACGGGTGGTGCGGGTGGGAAACACCACGCGGCCGGAGGCCGCGTGCTCACCACCCACGGCCTCCGAGCCCGCTACGACACCTTCACCGCCCTCGACGGCATCGACCTCACCCTCCATCCCGGCCGCATCACCGCCGTCATCGGCCCCAACGGCGCCGGCAAGACCACTCTGTTCAACTGCCTCGCCGGCACCCACCGCCCCACCCACGGCCAGGTCCGCTACGCCGGCCGGGACATCACCCGCCTCCCCGCCCACGCCCGCACCCGCCTCGGCATCGCCCGCACCTTCCAGCAACTCGCCGTCTTCCCCACCCTCACGGTGACCGAGAACGTCCGCGTGGGCGCCGAACAGACCCACACCCCCGACCCGGCCGGCGCCGCCCACCAGGCCCTGAGACTCCTCGCCCTGGACGGCCCCCTCAGCACCCTCCCCGCCGCGGACCTCCCCACCGGCACCCTCCGTCGCGTGGAACTCGCCAGAGCCCTCGCCGGCAACCCCCGCGTCCTCCTCCTCGACGAGCCCGCCGCCGGCCTCGACACCGCCGAGGTGACCGCCCTGGCCCGCGTCCTGAAGGCCCTCGCCGCCGACGGCACCGCCCTGCTCGTCGTCGAGCACGACCTCGACCTCGTGGCCGACCTCGCGGACGTCGTCCACGTCATGGCCGCGGGCCGGATCATCGCCTCCGGCCCACCGGAGCACGTACTGGACAGCCTCGCCGCGCAGGAGCCCTCCGCATGACCACCCTCGCCCTGCGCCACGCGCGCGTGCGCTACGGCCCCCTGGAGGCCCTCCACGGCATCACCCTCGCCGCCCCCGCTCCCGGCCTCACCGTCCTCCTCGGCCGCAACGGCTCCGGCCGTACCACCGCCCTGCGCGCCCTCGCGGGCACCGTCCCCCTGTCGGCCGGCGCCGTCGTCTGGGACGGCACCGACATCACCCGCGTCCCCGCCCACGAACGCGCCCGCCGCGGCCTCCACCTGGTCCCCGAGCGCCAGGCGGTGTTCGGCTCCCTCACCGTCCGCGAGAACCTCGAACTGGCCGCGCCCGCCCACGCCCCCGCCTTCGAGGCGTACCCCCAGCTGGAGGCCCTCCTCCCCCGCCGCGCCGGCACCCTCTCCGGCGGCGAGCAGCGCATGCTCGCCCTCGCCCGTGCCCTGCTGACCCGCGCGCGCGTACTCCTCGTCGACGAGCCCACACAGGGCATGTCCCCGACGGTCGCCGCCCGCACGTACGCCCTGCTGGCCGGTCTCGACGCCTGTGTGGTCGTAGCGGAACAACGCCTGCCGCCGGCCCTGCGCGACGGCACAGCCGCGCACGCACCCGTCCTCGCCTACGAACTGCGCCGCGGCGCGGTCGTGTTCAGCGGAGAGGCGGTCGAACGGGAACCGGGGCGAGGGGCGCCCCGAACACGGCCACGGCCCGGTCGCCGTCCTTCGAACCCCGCGAACCCTTCGGAATGACCAGCAGCGTGCCCGGGTTCAGCCGGCCCGGAGAGCGCCCGATCATGTCCTTGTTGGCCTGGTACAGCGCCCGCCACCCGCCCTGGACGCCGTACTCGCGGGCCAGCCCGGAGAGGGTGTCGCCGGACTTCACCGTGTGCATCCGGCCCTGGAGCCCGTACCGGCGCGAGCAGACCGGCCAGGCCTCCCAGCCCTGCACGGCCAGCACCTCCTGGGCGACGGCGATCTGCTGCGCCCGCGTGGCGAGGTCCGCGCGCGGGGCGTACGCCAGGCCGCCGAACGCCTCCCAGGTGGGCTGCCAGAACTGGAGTCCGCCGTAGAAGCCGTTGCCGGTGTCGACGTGCCAGCGACCGCCGCTCTCGCACTCGGCGACGCAGCTCCAGGGCCAGCCGTCGCGGGCGCAGTCGTACGGCACGGTCGTCGGGGGCGGGCCGGGAGCCGGGGGCGGCGGGGCCGCGTGCGCGAGGGCGGGGGCGGCCCCGGCGAGCAGACAGGCGGTGAGGAGCAGCAGGAGCGGCGTGCGGTACATCGGCCCACGCTAAGCAGCTCGCCCTGTGGGGCCGTCGTTACGCGACCGGCGCAGCCAGGGGCCCCACCCGGTCGGCGGACCGTCCGGGTGGGGCCCCGTGCCCGGGAGGGGGGAGCGGCTCAGAGCGCGAGTCGCTGCCCGGGCACGATCAGGTCGGGATCACCGCCGATGACGGCCTTGTTGGCGGCGTAGACGCGCTGCCAGGTGGTCCCGTGGCGGGCGGCGATGGTGCTCAGCGTGTCGCCCGCGCGGACGGTGTAGTCGCCGCGGGACGCGCCGCGGCCGGTGTGGCTCTGTGAACGGGCCGGCGTCTTCGACGGCTTGGACGAGGTGCCGGAGGCCGGTGCCCCGGCGGACACCGAAGGTGCGCCGCCGTGCGCCCCGGCCCGGGCGGAACAGGTCGGCCAGGCACCCCAGCCCTGGGCGCGCTGGACCTTGGTGGCGATCGCGATCTGCTGGGCCCTGGTGGCCCGGTCGGCCGTCGCCGCGTAGGCGGTGCCGCCGTAGGCGCGCCAGGTGCCGGCGGCGAACTGGAGGCCGCCGTAGTAGCCGTTTCCGGTGTTGATGTGCCAGTTGCCGCCGCTCTCGCACCGGGCGATGCGGTCCCACACTCCGTCGTCCGCCGCTGCGGCGTTGCCGGTCGCGGCGAGCAGTCCGAGCGGGGCGAGCAGGGCCGCCCCGGCGAGGACCGCCGTCGTACGAACAGGAGTCTTACGAGCGTTGTCGTGCGTGGTATCGGCGCATTCGGACATGGAGTTCCCTCTCGCAGGACCGGTACTCGTTGCACACGGCGGAGGAATGTAGAGAGGGTGACCGCCCGGTATCAACCAACTCCTTGTCATTCCAGGCCAGTTCCCCGTTACTCCCGGTATCGACTTTTTTCGGCCACCTACTTCATTCACTGATTTCCTGATTTGTCGACCAGTCGCCCCGCCGATCTGTGACTCACTTCACCGAACCAACTTCCTTGGATTTCCGAGGACTTGACACTGAGTGCCCGATTCCGCGCCGGTGGTGACCCGTTGCGCCGGATGGTTCGATTCCGTTCGCTCTGGAGCGTGACTCCCGCCACAGATCACCCGTTGTCTTCTTCATGAGCCCGGGACCCACCCGGGCACCGCTTCCTGAGGGAGTCACCCGTGCCGCGCTTGCTCGACGTCAGCGACGAAGTTCGCGCCGAGATCGGCGACGATGAAGCCGACCGGCTGCTCGCCGGAGACAACGCCCCCGGCAGTTACGACTGCACGTCCTGCCGCACGCCGGGCGACTCCGAAGCGGAGCGCACCAGCACCGTCCTGTTCATCGGCGACGAGACCGCGGTCCTGGCCTTCGCCCACGCCACCTGCCTGCCCTCGCAGGTCGTCCAGGTCACCGAGGAGCAGCTCCAGGGGGCGGTGCGGTCCATCACCGGCGACAGCGTCGACCTGGAGCCCGACAAGGTCGTCCCCGAGCAGGCGGTGCTCGGCGTCACCAGCGGACTGGTGCTGATCGCCGGGGAGTTGCACCCGGCGCTCGTCGTCGAGCCGACGGGCCCCATCGTGCGCCCCGGCTCGACCGGCGTCGGTGACGACTTCCTGCCGCTCCTCATCGAGCAGGGGTTCATGCCGGTCACCGAACTGTCCGAGGTGCCGCCGGTGTTGCACGGCTGGTCGGTGCTGCTCGCCATGGGCCAGCTGCACGCGGTGCTCCAGCCGTCGGCCAACGGCGGTCAGCCGGTGGCCTGGTGGCAGGCGCACCAGCCGTTGCAGGTCACCGAGGGCTGGCGGGCCGCCGCCAACAAGCACCAGCAGGTCCTGATGTTCGCGGCACCGGTGGGGTCGATCGGCCGTCAGCCGCGCGAGGACCTGCTGCGGGGCGCGATCGACAAGGCCGCGGCCAACGGCAAGTTGGTCGCCTCGGCGCTCCCGCTCGCGGGGACCTGAGCCCGACGCCCCGGTGCGCCTGAACGCGACCGCATCTCCTGAACACCGCGGTCGTTTGGACATACGTGCACCCATACGAAGTTCCCCGTCGCCCGTCCTTCCAGTCGATCCCGTCATCGCGGTCGGCCCCGGACCCGCTGGGCGGCCCATCGGCCACGCCGATCTACGACGCGCTCTACGCCGAGTACGTCAAGTCCTTCCGCACACTGCCGGGTGACCGCAGCGGCGAGGACGAGCTGGGCTTCACGGCCTTCGGGAACCTGGCGCTGGGCTCGGAGTCGTACGGCGGGTACCGGCCGGGGTCGTTCAGCAGCTCGTACAGCGCCTACAGCGCGGGGGCGCACAGCGCCCGGGTCGGGCAGCAGTCGCAGTGGCAGCGCGTCGGCCAGGTCGGACAGCACGGCACGATGGTGCAGCACGTACCGGCACTGCCACCGGGTCAGCGCCGGGGCTTCTGAGGCAGCGCGCACGAAGGGCGGCCCCCTCTCCACGGGGGCCGCCCTTCGTCATGTCGTACGCCTGCCGCGCCTACTTCTTCTTGGCGCCGCGCTTCTCGCGCACCCGCACCGAGATGTGGATCGGGGTGCCCTCGAAGCCGAACTCCTCGCGCAGGCGGCGCTCGATGAAGCGGCGGTAGCCGGCCTCGATGAAGCCGGAGGCGAAGAGCACGAACCGCGGCGGCTTGGTGCCGGCCTGGGTGCCGAAGAGGATGCGGGGCTGCTTGCCGCCACGGATCGGGTGCGGGTGGGCGGCGACCAGCTCACCGAGGAAGGCGTTCAGCCGACCGGTCGGGACCCGGGTCTCCCAGCCCGCGAGGGCCGTCTCGATCGCCGGGACCAGCTTCTCCATGTGCCGGCCGGTGCGCGCCGAGACATTGACCCGGGGCGCCCAGGCGACCTGGCCGAGCTCGGTCTCGATCTCCCGCTCCAGGTAGTAGCGGCGCTCCTCGTCGAGGGTGTCCCACTTGTTGTAGGCGAGGACGATCGCGCGGCCCGCGTCGACCGCCATGGTGACGATGCGCTGGTCCTGGACGGAGATGTTCTCGGAGGCGTCGATCAGGATGACCGCCACCTCGGCCTTCTCCACGGCGGCCGCGGTGCGCAGCGAGGCGTAGTAGTCGGCGCCCTGCTGGAGGTGGACCCGCTTGCGGATGCCGGCGGTGTCGACGAACTTCCAGGTGACGCCGCCGAGTTCGATCAGCTCGTCGACCGGGTCACGGGTGGTGCCCGCGAGTTCGTTGACGACGACGCGCTCCTCGTTGGCGACCTTGTTCAGCAGCGAGGACTTGCCGACGTTCGGGCGGCCGATGAGGGCGATGCGGCGCGGGCCGCCGACCGCGGTGCCGAAGGTCTGCTCGGGGGCCTCCGGCAGGGCCTCCAGGACGGCGTCCAGCATGTCGCCGGTACCGCGGCCGTGCAGCGCGGAGATGGGGTGCGGCTCGCCGAGGCCGAGGGACCACAGGTAGGCCGCGTCGGACTCGCCGCTCTGCCCGTCGACCTTGTTGGCGGCGAGCACCACGGGCTTGCCGGCCTTGCGCAGCAGTCGTACGACCGCCTCGTCGGTGTCGGTCGCGCCGACCTTGGCGTCGACGACGAAGACGACGGCGTCGGACGCCTCGATCGCGTACTCAGCCTGCGCGGCGACCGAGGCGTCGATGCCGAGGACGTCCTGCTCCCAGCCGCCGGTGTCGACGACCTTGAAGCGGCGGCCCGCCCACTCGGCCTCGTAGGTGACGCGGTCGCGGGTGACGCCGGGCTTGTCCTCGACGACGGCCTCGCGGCGCCCGATGATGCGGTTCACCAGCGTCGACTTGCCGACGTTCGGGCGGCCGACGACGGCGAGGACGGGCAGCGGGCCGTGACCGGCCTCCTCGATCGCGCCCTCGACGTCCTCGAGATCGAAGCCCTCTTCCGCGGCGAGCTCCATGAACTCCGCGTACTCGGCGTCGCCAAGCGCTCCGTGGTCGTGCTCTGCGAAAGAGCCCTCGGAGTGGATGTGGTCGTTCATGAAGTCGGTACCTCGTCGTTCATCGTGGTGATCGGTGGACCGGCCGGTTTTCTCCGGATTGATCCACTACTTAGTGTCGCCTAGTGCCCGGTCAGGCGCCTGGCGTTTTCCAGGTGGCTGGTGAGCTGCTTCTGGATGCGTTCGGTCGCTTCGTCGAGCGCCTTGCGGGTGCGCCGCCCGGAGCCGTCGCCCGCCTCGAACGGGTCGCCGAAGACCACGTCGACGCGGCTGCGCAGCGGAGGCAGCCCCTTTATCAACCGTCCCCGCCGCTCGGAACTTCCCAGTACGGCGACCGGGACGATCGGGGCGCCGCTGCGGACCGCGAAGTACGCGAGCCCGGCGCGCAGCGCGGCGAAGTCGCCCTCGCCGCGGGTGCCCTCCGGGAAGATGCCGAGGACGCCGCCGGCCGACAGCACGTCCAGGGCCTGGGTGATGGCCGTGCGGTCGGTGCCCGAGCGGTCGACCTTGACCTGGCCGATGCCGAGCAGGAACGGGTCCAGCGGGCCTATGAACGCTTCCTTCTTGATCAGGAAGTGGGTCGGCCGGGGCGCGACGCCCATGACCATCGGGCCGTCGATGTTGTGGGAGTGGTTGACGGCGAAGATCACCGGGCCGGTCACGGGGACCTTCCAGGCGCCCAGCACACGCGGCTTCCACAGCCCGTACATCAGGCCGACGCCGATGCGGCGCCCGATCTCGGCGCCGCGCAGGGAGGGTGCGGTCACTTCCCGGCCCGCTTCTCCTCGACGAGGGTGACGACGCACTCGATGACCTGCGACAGCGTGAGCTCGGTGGTGTCCACCTCGACCGCGTCGTCCGCCTTGGCGAGCGGCGAGGTCTTCCGGCTGGAGTCCGCCGCGTCCCGCTTGACCAGGGCCTCGCGGGTGGCGTTGACGTCGGCGCCCTTGAGCTCACCGCTGCGGCGGGCGGCGCGCGCCTCCGGCGAGGCGGTGAGGAAGATCTTGAGGTCGGCGTCGGGCAGCACGGTGGTGCCGATGTCCCGGCCCTCGACGACGATGCCCTGCTCCGCGCCGGCGGCGATCGAGCGCTGGAGCTCGGTGATCCGGGCCCGCACCTCCGGCACCGCGCTGACCGCGCTGACCTGGGAGGTGACCTCCTGGGTGCGGATCGGACCGGCGACGTCCGTGCCGTCGACGGTGATCGTCGGATCGGCCGGGTCGGTGCCGGAGACGATCTCGGGCTTGCCCGCCACGGCGGCGATCGCGGACGGGTCCTCGATGTCGATCCCGTTGGTCACCATCCACCACGTGATCGCCCGGTACTGGGCGCCGGTGTCCAGGTAGCTCAGACCGAGCTGCGCGGCGACGGCCTTCGACGTGCTCGACTTGCCGGTGCCGGAGGGACCGTCGATGGCGACGATCACGGGCTGGGCGGCGCCGTTTTCCACGGGAGGACACCTTCCTGGTGCGGTGTGGTGGGGTGGCGGGGCGCGAAAGTGCCCCGCACCAGGGTACTGGCTCGCCGACGGCCTCCTTACGGGCGGAGGGCCGGGGCGCTCACTGCCGGATGGACCAGCCCCGCTCGCGCAGCGCCGACGTCAGCACCGGTGCCGTCTGCGGCTCCACCATCAGCTGCACCAGGCCCGCCTGCTGCCCGGTCGCGTGCTCGATGCGTACGTCCTCGATGTTGACCCCGGCCCGTCCCGCGTCCGCGAAGATGCGGGCCAGCTGACCGGGCTGGTCGTCGATGAGGACGGCGACGATCTCGTACGCCCGCGGAGCCGAGCCGTGCTTGCCGGGTACCCGCACCTGGCCGGCCTTCCCGCGCCGCAGGATGTCCTCGATGCCGACGGCGCCCACGTCCCGCTTGGCCGCGTCGGAGGACTGCAGCGCCCGCAGGGCCTGCACCGTCTCCTCCAGGTCGGCGGCGACGTCGGAGAGCAGGTCGGCGACCGGCCCCGGATTGGCGGACAGGATGTCGACCCACATCCGGGGCTCGGAGGCGGCGATCCGGGTCACGTCACGGATGCCCTGCCCGCACAGCCGTACGGCGGACTCCTCGGCGTTCTCCAGGCGGGCGGCGACCATGTTGGAGACCAGGTGCGGCATGTGGGAGACCAGCGCGACCGCACGGTCGTGGGCGTCGGCGTCCATGACCACCGGCACGGCACGGCAGTGCGAGACCAGCTCCAGGGCGAGGTTCAGCACCTCGGTGTCGGTGTCCCGGGTCGGGGTCAGCACCCAGGGGCGGCCCTCGAAGAGGTCGCCGGTGGCGGCCAGCGGGCCGGACTTCTCCCGGCCGGACATGGGGTGCGTGCCGATGTAGGAGGCGAGGTCCAGGCCCAGCGCCTCCAGCTCGCGGCGCGGACCGCCCTTGACGCTGGCCACGTCGATGTAGCCGCGGGCGAGGCCGCGCCGCATGGCGTCCGCGAGCACGCCGGCCACATGGGCGGGCGGGGCGGCGACGATCGCGAGGTCGACGGGCCCCTCGGGCGCCTCGTCGGTGCCGGCGCCGAGCGCGGCGGCGGTACGGGCCTGCTCGGGGTCGTGGTCGGCGAGGTGCACGGTGACGCCCCGACCGGCGAGCGCGAGCGCGGCGGAGGTGCCGATGAGTCCGGTGCCGATGACGAGTGCGGTTCTCACTGGGCGATGTCCTTGCGCAGAGCGGCGGCGGCACCGAGGTAGACGTGGTTGATCTCGGCCCGGGGCCGGTCGGACTCTATGTGCGCGAGGATCCGTACGACTCGGGGCATGGCGCCCTCGATGTCGAGTTCCTGGGCGCAGATCAGCGGTACGTCGGCGAATCCGCCGCCGAGCTTGCGGGCCGCGGCGGCCGGGAAGTCGCTGTGCAGGTCAGGCGTGGCCGTGAACCAGACGCTGATCAGATCGTCGGCAGTGAGGTCGTTCCGCTCCAGGACGGCGGTGAGAAGGGCTCCGACCTTCTCGTCCATGTGACCGGCCTCGTCCCGTTCGAGCTGGACGGCGCCCCGGACCGCTCGTACCGCCACGGCGATGCTCCTTGCTGATCTACGGCTCTTGGTACATCCAGCCTAGTCAGCCCGCGGGGGGCGGGTGCGGGGCGCCCGCCCCCTGAGACACCCGCGGTGCCCTACACGGTCTGCTGCCTGATGAGCTCCTCCAGGGAGGCGGGCACCTCGCCGTTCGGGGTCAGCCGGTCGACGGCCTGCGGCAGTTCCTGGGCGAGCGCGTCGGCGGCCTGGTCCGGGGAGACACCGGCCTCCTCGGCGACCTGCTGGAGGGTGTCGTCGGGCAGCGCCTGCTGGATCTGGGTGCCGGTCACCGACTGGTTCTCGCCGCTGCCGAGCCAGGACTCCTTCTGCTCGGCGAGACCGGACTTGGCGAGGGTGTCGAGCAGCCCGCCCAGCGGGTTGCCGCCGTTGCCGCCCTGCTTGCCGAGGGCGGAGAGCAGCGCGCCCAGGATGTCGCCCCCGTTGGAACTGCTGCCCGAGCCGAGCAGAGTGCCCAGCAGGCCACCGAGATCGTTTCCCGCCATGATCAAAAGCCTTTCGGGAGTGCGGACCCTGACAATGTCACCCGAATGTCACAGCTCCGCTACTTGGGGAGAAAACACACCGATGCGCCCCTGGACTCGGAGCCGCTGTTCCGCTCTCATGACAGGAAGCTCGCCTCGGGGGAGGCCCCTTTCATGAAGCGTTCCGGACCGCTGCTCACTCTTCTCGCGGGTCTGCTGGTAGGCCTGTTCATGCTGTCGCTCAACGCGACGACGGGCGAGAAGAAGACGTCGTCGTACGTGAAGGAGACACCGAGCCCCAAGGCCTCACCACCGCCCACGGCCCAGTCCCCCTCTCCGTCACCCTCGCCCTCGAAGTCGCCGATCCCGAACGCCGACTACGCCGGCCGCACCGACGACGACTCCTCCGCGGTCGCCGTGTCCCTGCGTGACGGCCGGGCGATCGCCTACTTCTGCGACGGCCACGACAAGGAGTCGTGGCTCAAGGGCGACGTCGGGGACGACGGCACGATGAAGCTCACCGGCAAGGGCGGCGCCGAACTGAACGGCACGCTCAAGCAGGGCAAGCGGATCAGCGGCACGGTCGACATCGGCGGCGGGCACTACAGGTTCACCGCTGACAAGGCGATCAAGCCGTCCGGTCTGTACCGGGCGACGGCGACCGTGCGGAGCGCGAAGTTCGACGGCGGCTGGATCGTCCTGAAGGACGGCACCCAGGTCGGCATCCTCACGAAGAACGGCAAGCCCTCCCCCGCACCCGAGATCGACCCGGAGACCGGCGCGGTGACGGTGGACGGCCAGCAGCTCACGGCCCGCCCGGTCACCCCCTGACCGCCTTCGCCTTCGGACCGGACCCTCGGACCAGACCCTCGGACCGGACCTTCAGACCCGATCAGACCCGATCGCCCTCAGCTCTGGGAGCCGACATGACCGTCGACCCGAACGCCGCCACGCAGGGATTCCCGAGTCCGCCCCCCGACCACCACCGGCCGAGTGCGGCCCGCTATCTGGTCCCGGCCCTGGTGGCCGCCGCGGTGGCGGTCGCCCTCGGTGTGTACGGCAAGGTCCACGACCCGGCGGGCACCGCCTTCAACCTCGCCGGCTTCAGCAGCACGGGAGCCGTGAAGTCCTGGCTGGCGACGGTCGCGGTCTTCTTCGCGCTGGTCCAGTTCACCTCGGCGCTGATGATGTACGGCAAGCTGCCCGGCCCGAGTTGGTCGGGCACCCTGCACCGCTGGTCGGGCCGAGTGGCCTTCCTGGTGGCGGTGCCGGTGGCGGTGCACTGCCTGTACGCGCTCGGCTATCAGACGTACGAAACGCGCGTTTTCTGGCACTCCCTCCTGGGTTGCTTCTTCTTCGGCGCCTTCAGTGCCAAGATGCTGCTGCTCCGCTCGGAGCGCCTTCCCAACTGGCTGCTGCCGATCGTCGGCGGGCTCGTCCTCGCCGCGCTCACGATCATCTGGCTGACCTCCGCCCTCTGGTTCTTCCGCACCTTCGGAGTGACGACATGACGATGCAAGGCCCGACGCGGCGTTCGGTGCTCCTCGCGACGGGCGCGGCGGCGTTCACCGTGGGGTGCAGCCAGTACGGCGACGAGAACGACTCCGGCTCGGACACCGTCGAGGCCTCCCCCGGTACGGAGTTGGCGAGCACGAGTGACATCCCGGTCGGCGGCGGCAAGATCTTCAAGGACGAGAAGGTCGTCGTCACCCAGCCGGAGAAGGGCGAGTTCAAGGCCTTCACCAACATCTGCACCCATCAGCAGTGCCCGGTGGCGAGCGTCTCGGGCGGCACCATCAACTGCAACTGCCACGGCAGCAAGTTCAGCATCAAGGACGGCTCGGTGGCCCACCCGCCGGCGACCCAGCCACTGGCGGAGAAGAAGATCACGGTCGAGGGCGACTCGATCCGCCTGGCCTAGTCCCACAGGGCTCCGAGCGTCACCAGTTCGCTCTGGTACTCGATCCGGTCCGCCCACTCCACGGGCCAGGCGTCGGACCCGTGGTACGCCCCCGCGAACGCGCCCGTCAGACAGGCGATCGAGTCGGAGTCGCCCGAGCTGCACGCGGCCCGTCGCAGCGCCGTCACCGGCTCGTCGACGAAGAGCAGGAAGCACAACAGCCCGGTCGCCAGGGCCTCTTCGGCGATCCAGCCAGCCCCGGTGGCCAGACAAGGGTCGGTCTCCGGCGAGACGGTACGGACGGCGTCCCGCAGCCGGTCCAGGATCGCCAGGCACTCGTCCCAGCCGCGCGCGATGAAGTGCTCGGGCGAGGGGTCCTGACTCCGCGTCCACAGGTCGCCGAGCCAACGCTCCTGGTAGCGGGTGCGGTTGTCGAGGGCGTACGACCGCAGCAGCCCGATCAGGCCGGTGGGCTCGGCCCCTTGGGCGAGCAGTCTTACGGCGTGCGCGGTGAGGTCGGAGGCGGCGAGCGCGGTGGGGTGCCCGTGGGTGAGCGCGGACTGCAACTGGGCCGCGCCGGAGCGCTGTTCGTCGCTCAGTCCGGGGGCGAGTCCGATGGGGGCGACGCGCATGTTGGCGCCGCAGCCCTTGGAGTGGATCTGGCTGGCGTCCTGCCAGAGCCGGTTCTCGTCCTTCAGCAGATCGCAGGCGGTCAGGCAGGTGCGGCCCGGCGCCCGGTTGTTCTCCGGGGACTGGTACCAGTTCACGAACTCCTCGCGCAGCGGCCGCTCCAGCCGCAGCGGCCCGAGCAGCCCGCGGTCCATCGCGGTCCGCAGCCCGTGCCCGAGAGCGAGCGTCATCTGGGTGTCGTCGGAGACGATCGCCGGCCTCGACAGCTCCATCTCGCGCCACGGCCCGCACTTGGCGAGGATCGAGGGGACGTCGTTGAACTCGGTCGGGAATCCGAGCGCGTCCCCGAGGGCGAGCCCGATCAGTGTGCCGGTCGCGGCGCGCTTCCTGACGGTGGTGGCGGTCATGCGGGGCGTCCTTCCCGGGACGGTCGGAGGAGGGGCGGGTGCAGGGCGGTGGCCGGTCCCGCGCGGTAGAGGGCGGCCGGTTTGCCGCGGCCGCCGGTCAACCGGGCGGCGCCGGGGACCTGTTCGACGAAGCCGGGCGTGGCGAGCACCTTGCGGCGGAAGTTGGGCCGGTCGAGCGTGGTGCCCCACACGGTCTCGTAGACCTGCTGGAGCTCGCCGAGGGTGAACTCGGCCGGGCAGAAGGCGGTGGCGAGGCAGCTGTACTCCAGCTTGGCGCCGACCCGTTCGTGAGCGTCGGCGAGGATGCGGTCGTGGTCGAAGGCGAGCGGCCGGGCGGCGGAGTACGGCACCCAGCGGGCGTCGGCCGCGTCGCTGCCGCCGTGCGGTTCGGGTGCGTCGGGCAGCAGGGCGGCGAAGGCGACGGAGACGACCCGCATCCGCGGGTCGCGGTCGGGCTCGCTGTAGGTGCGCAGTTGCTCAAGGTGCAGCCCGGAGACGTCGAACAGGCCGGTCTCCTCGGCGAGTTCACGCCGGGCGGCCGTCTCCGCGGACTCGGCGGGCTGCACGAAGCCGCCGGGCAGCGCCAGGTGTCCGGCGTACGGCTCCTGTCCGCGCTCGACGAGCAGGACATGCAGGGCGCCGGCGCGGAGGGTGAGGACGGCGAGGTCGACGGTGACGGCGAAGGGTTCGTAGGCGTGCTTGTCGTAGTCGGCCACCTCCACCCCCCCCTCTCTCTTAATAGTCAGTACGACTATAAAGAGGCGGGGTGGGTTCGCACAACCCGGGTAACCGCATCCGCATGGGCGAGATCCGTGTGGGCACGTGTTCGTGGACGGACCGGGCGTTGACCGGCAGCGGCTGGTATCCGCCGGGGCGGCGGGACGCCGAGGGGCGGCTGCGGCACTACGCCGAGCGGTTCCCGGTCGTCGAGGTCGACTCGGCGTACTACGCGCTGCCCAACGCCCGCACCAGCGCCCTGTGGACGGAGCGGACGCCGGCCGGCTTCGTCTTCGACGTGAAGGCGTTCTCACTGCTCACCGGCCATCCGACCCGGAGTGCGGTGATGCCGGACGGGCTGCCCCCCGACTCCGGGAACCCGGCGGTGCTCGACGCGGTGTGGGCGCGCTTCACCGAGGGGATCGAGCCGCTGCGGGCGGCCGGGCGGCTCGGCGGGGTGCTGTTCCAGTTCCCGCCGTGGTTCCGGCCGGGGCAGCGGGCCGGGGCGTTTCTGCGGGAGTGCGCCGAGCGGACCGCCGGCTGGCCCGTCTCCGTGGAGTTCCGGCACCCCGGCTGGTGGCGCAGCGAGTGGGCGGACGTGACCGCCGCCCTGCTCGCCCGGTACGGCATGGCGGCGGTGGCCGTCGACATGACGCAGACGCTCCCCTCCTCGATCCCGCCCGTAGCTCCCGTCACCTCACAGCGGCTGTCCGTGGTCCGCTTCCACGGCCGCAGCACGTCCTGGGGCACGGGGAGCAAGGAGGACCGGTTCCGGTGGGAGTACCGGGAGGCCGAACTCGCCGAGTGGCTGCCCCGGTTGCGCTCGCTGGCCGGGCGGGTCGACGAGCTGCACGTGCTGTTCAACAACTGCTGCGGCACCGCGGCCGTCCGTGCCGCCGAGACGATGCGGCGCCTGCTGGCACAGGACGCCCACGTCCCGGCGGCCCGGGAGGCTCACTCCACGGCGGCCCGGGACGGCGCGAACACCGCCACCACGGCACCGACCGCCGCGATGCCCGCCGCCGCCCAGAGCGCCGGTCCGCAGCCGTCGAGGAAGTCGGTCCGCGAGCCGTAGCCGCCGTACGTCGTGAAGACCGCGGCGGCCACGGCGATACCGAAGACCCCGCCGAGCTCACGCAGCGCGTTGTTGACGCCGGCCGCCACGCCCGCGTCGCCCAGGGGAACGGCGGAGGTCACGGCGTTGGCCACGCTCGGGAACACCATGGAGATGCCGACGCCCGCGACGATCAACGGCCCGACGAGGCTGCCGTAGCCGACGCCGGGTTCCACCTGCCAGGCCAGCAGGGCGAGCCCGATGCCCTGGAGCAGCAGGCCGGCCAGCATGAAGGGCCGGGTGCCGTACCGGTCGGCGAGGGCGCCCGCGATCGGGGAGATCAGCAGTGGTGTGGCGTTCCAGACGAGGATGCGCACGCCCGATTCCAGGGGGTCGTAGCCGAGCCCGGTCTGGAAGAACTGCGTCATCATGAACAGGGCGCCGATCAGCGAGGCGAAGCCCAGGAAGGCCGCCGCGTTGGCCGTGGAGAACCGGCGGTTCCTGAAGTGGGCGAGCCTCAGCATCGGATACCGGGCGCCCTTGTGCTCCCACCTCAGGAAGGCGGCCACGAAGACGATCCCGGCGGCCAGGGTGGCGAGTACCTCCACGCTCCCCCAGCCCACCTCGGGGGCCCGCACCGGCGCCCAGGCCAGGCCGGTCAGTCCGACGGCCGCCAACAGCAGGCCCACGATGTCGAGTTGGGGGCGCGGCCCGAAGCTCTCGGTGAGTTTGCGGGCGGCCAGGGGCAGCATCACCAACCCGAGAGGCACGTTCAGCCAGAAGATCCACTGCCAGGACAGGCCCTCGGTCACGGCCCCGCCCAGCACGGGCCCCGCGGCCACGCCGAGCCCGGTGACCCCGCCCCACACGCCGATCGCCACGCCCCGCTTCTCGGCCGGGAACGCCTCGCTGATCAGGGTGAGGGTGAGGGGCAGCAGCACGGCGGCGCCGGCGCCCTGCACCACGCGGGCGGCGATGAGCTGGCCGGAGTCGCCGGCGAGGCCCGCGGCGGTCGAGGCGAGCGTGAAGACGGCCAGTCCGGTCACGTACATCCGCCGTCGCCCGAAGCGGTCGCCGAGGGCGGCGCCGGTCAGGGTGAGGCAGGCGAAGACGAGGTTGTAGGCGTTGATCGTCCATTCCAGCTCGGACAGGCTCGCCCCGAAGTCGGCCTGGAGCGCGGGCAGCGCGGTGGCGACGACCACGATGTCGAGGGCGCACAGCAGGGCGCCGAGCCCGGCGAGGGCGACGGTCCAGACGCGGTGGGGTGGGGCGGGTGGGGCATGGGTTTTCCGGAGGGGGACTTCGAGTGCTTCGGTCGTTTCGGTCATCGTGGTGCCTTCCGTGAGTGTCGTTCACGGAAGGCAGACCGGGCTCATCGTGGAAAGGAATCGCGGCGGCCCAGGAAGGCCAGGAGCCGGACGTCGGGCGGCGCGGAGGCCGCCACCGCGACCGGCTCCCCGAACCGCACCCCCCGGTCCTCGGCCGCGACCACGCACCGCGCGACGGGCAGCAGATCGGCCGCCAGGGCGACCGGGAGAGGGCGGGCCCTGCCGCACGCCTGGGCGACGTCCCAGCCGTGCACGGCGATCTCGACGGCACCGACCGCGCCCATCACCCGTACGTCCAGCGGCCGTTCGCCGATCAGCACCTCGCCCTCGGCGCCGGCCGCCCACGCGCCGAGCACGGCGCACGCGCGCGTGCGGAAGCCGCACTCCCGGTCGGCGTGCGGCAGCAGCCCGATCCGGCCGCCGCTCAACCCCTCGTACAACGCGTCGAGGGAGTCGTCGAGATGGCCGAGCAGCTCCCCCAGGTCCCACTCGGCGCACGGCGTGCCCCGGCCGAGCCCCATGGACTCCGCCCCGGCGACGCTCCCGAGCGCATAGGCGAGCGAACGCTCCAGCAGTTCCCCCACGTTCACGACAGCACCTCCGGCAGACCGAAGGAGACGAACAACGAGGGGTCGAGGAAAACCGTCATACGCCCGATCTCCCGGCCGTGGCGCGTGAGCACCTGCACGGAGTGCGCGCGCAGGACGCCGTCGACGCCCCGCTCGTACATCGCCGCCGCCGGCTGCCCGTTCGCGCGCGTGGGCAGCATCCGCAGCCCTCGCTTGGCACGCGCGCGTGCCTCCAGGAAGCGCAGCACGTCCTTCTGGCCGCGGAACCACTCCAGGTAGGGCGGCATCTCCAGTTCGACGCCGTCCCGCAACAGCGCGAGGAGGGCGTCCATGTCGGCGTTCTCGAACGCGGCCATGTACCGGTCGAGCACCTCGCGGTCGGCGGCGCCGTCGGGTTCCACGACGAGATCCTCGTCGGGCGCGATCTCGTCGAGGTGGGCACGCGCGCGTTGGAGGCTGCTCTTCACGGCGGCGGTGGAGGTGTCGAGCAGGGCCGCGACCTCGGGCGCTCGCCAGGCCAGCACGTCCCGCAGGATGAGCACGGCCCGCTGCCGCGCGGGCAGATGCTGGAGCGCGGCGACCAGGGCGAGCCGCAGACTGCCCCGCGCGGCCACGACCGTCGCGGGGTCGAGCAGCGCGTCCGGCAGCGGCTGGAGCCACGGGACGTCCGTCGCGGGGGCCCTCAGCGGCTCCTCAGGCGCCTCTGACGGGCCGCCGAGCCCCGTGGGCAGCGGGCGGCGCGTACGGCTCTCCAGGGCCGTCAGACACGTGTTGGTGGCGATCCGGTGCAGCCAGGTGCGCAGGGACGCGCGGCCCTCGTAGCCGTCGTAGGACCGCCAGGCCCGCAGATAGGTCTCCTGCACCAGGTCCTCGGCCTCGTCGGCCGAGCCCGTCATCCGGTAGCAGTGCGCGAGCAGCTCGCGCCGGTACGGGTCGGTGAGCCGCACGAACTCGTCGCGGTCCCTCGTCGCGCCCATGGCCACTCCTCTCGCCGGTCATGAGTACAGACCGGCGAGGGAGCGAAAACGCATCGGCGGGACGGACCCGAAGAGGCCTAGAGGTCGACTTCCTGCATCAGCATGCCGACCTCGGTGTTGGACAGCCGGCGCAGCCAGCCCGACTTCTGGTCGCCCAGGGTGATCGGGCCGAAGGCCACGCGCACCAGCTTGTCGACCGGGAAGCCGGCCTCGGCCAGCATCCGGCGCACGATGTGCTTGCGGCCCTCGTGCAGGGTGACCTCGACGAGGTAGTTCTTGCCGGTCTGCTCGACGACCCGGAAGTGGTCCGCCTTCGCGTACCCGTCCTCCAGCTGGATGCCGTCCTTGAGCCGCTTGCCCAGGTCGCGCGGGATCGGGCCCACGATGTGCGCGAGGTAGACCTTCTTCACGCCGTACTTGGGGTGGGTCAGCCGGTGCGCCAGCTCACCGTGGTTGGTGAGCAGGATGACGCCCTCGGTCTCGGTGTCCAGCCGGCCGACGTGGAAGAGCCGCGTCTCCCGGTTGGTGACGTAGTCGCCGAGGCACTGGCGGCCCTCGTTGTCCTCCATGGTGGAGACGACACCGGCGGGCTTGTTCAGCGAGAAGAACTGGTACGACTGGGTCGCGACGGTCAGGCCGTCGACCTTGACCTCGTCCTTCTCCGGGTCGACGCGCTTGCCCTGCTCCAGGACGATCTCGCCGTTGACCTCGACCCGCGCCTGCTCGATGAGCTCCTCGCAGGCCCGCCGGGAGCCGTAGCCCGCGCGCGCGAGGATCTTCTGGAGCCGCTCGCCCTCCTGCTCGGCGCCCGGGAAGGTCTTGGGGAGCTTCACGTCCTTCTTGTTCGCGTACCGCTCGCGGTTGCGCTCCTCGGCCCGCGCCTCGTACTCACGGGAGGTCGCCGGCACCCAGCGGCCGCGCCCGGTGCCACCCTGCTTGGGGCCGCCCTTGGCGCCGCCGCGCGCCGAAGCGCCGCGCCCGGACTTCGGTCCCTGCGGAGAGGCGCCGGGGCCCACGTCGTACTGGCGCTCCTCGGGGCGCGGCTTCTTCGGCCGCCCGCCCTGCTTGTCGTCACGGGAGTTGCCGGCACCGCGGTAGTTACCGCGGCCACCGCTGCTCCCGCCGCGGCCGCCGCTGTTGCCACCACGGCTCCCGCCGTTGTTTCCGCTGCTGTTCCTGCCGCTGCTGCTTCGCATCAAATTTCCGTCTAGTCGTCTGCGTCCTGGCCGTCCGGCGCGTCAGGAGCGTCCGGATCGAACGACGGAACCCCTTCCAGTGTCTCGGCCTCGATCGCCTCCGCCTCCGGGAGGAAGGGCGCGAGCTCCGGGAGCTCGTCCAGACCGCGCAGGCCCATCCGCTCCAGAAAGTAGTTCGTCGTCGTGTACAGGATCGCACCTGTTTCGGGTTCCGTGCCCGCCTCCTGGACCAGACCCCGCTGCAGAAGGGTGCGCATCACACCGTCGCAGTTCACTCCGCGCACCGCGGAGACCCTGCTGCGGCTGACCGGCTGGCGGTAGGCGACGACCGCGAGCGTCTCCAGCGCCGCCTGGGTGAGCCGGGCCTGCTGCCCGTCCAGGACGAAGCCCTCGACGGCCGCCGCGAACTCGGGCCGGGAGTAGAAACGCCAGCCCCCGGCGATGAGCCGCAGCTCGAAGCCGCGCCCCTGCACGGTGTACTCGTCGGCCAGCTCCCGCAGCGCGTCACCGATCTGCCGCTTGGGCCGCTGGAGGATCTTCGCCAGGTGCTCCTCGGTCGCGGGCTCGTCCACGACCATGAGGACGGCCTCCAGAGCCGGCTTGAGTTCGAGGTCGGCGACGGTCCGCAGCCCGGCCGTCACGTCGGTGGTCTCCTCGCTCACGCCTTGTCCTCCTTGGGCGGCTCGGGCGGTCGGTCGAACTCGTCGGTCACCGTCGGCGTCTCGTTCCCCTCGCCGCCGGTCCACCGCACGATCAGGTCCCCGAGGGCGGTCCCCTGGTCGAGGGCGACGGCCTTCTCCCGGTACAGCTCCAGGAGGGCGAGGAACCGCGCTACGACGGTGAGGGTGTCGTCGGTGTCCTCGACGAGCGCCCGGAAGCTGGCCTCGCCGAGCTCCTTGAGCCGGGCGACGACGATCCCCGCCTGCTCCTGCACGCTGACCAGCGGCGCGTGGATGTGGTCGACGTACACCTGCGGCTTGGGCTTGGGCTGCATCGCCTTCACGGCGAGCTTCGCGAACCCCTCCGCCCCGATGCTGATGACGACCTCGGGCAGCAGCTCCGCGTGATGCGGTTCCAGGCCGACGGTACGGGGGTAGCGGCGGGCCTCCTCGTCGAGGCGCCGGTTGAAGATGTCCGCGATCTGCTTGTACGCGCGGTACTGGAGCAGCCGCGCGAACAGCAGGTCACGGGCTTCGAGGAGCGCGAGATCGGCCTCGTCCTCGACCTCCGCGGCGGGCAGCAGCCGGGCGGCCTTCAGGTCCAGCAGCGTCGCGGCGACGACCAGGAACTCGGTCGTCTGGTCCAGGTCCCAGTCCGGCCCCATGGCCCGGATGTGCGCCATGAACTCGTCGGTGACCTTGGACAGCGCGACCTCGGTGACGTCCAGCTTGTGCTTGGAGATCAGCTGGAGGAGCAGGTCGAAGGGGCCCTCGAAATTGGCGAGCCGGACCTTGAAGACGCCGTCGTCGGACTGCTCCTCCACGCCCGGCGCAGGTACCTCTTCAGGCACCTCAGGGACCTCTTCAGGCACCTCAGGCACCTCTACAGGCACCTCAGGCACCTCTACAGGCGCCTCAGGCACCTCTTCAGATGCCTCAGGGACCTCTTCAGGTGCCTCGGGCGCCCCCGGCCCCCGTCCCAGCGCACGCCGGCGGCCGGCGGCGGCGCCGGTGGCGGGGACTGGGACGTCGTTCGAGGTCATGGCCCCCGCAGGCTACCGCTACCGCCCGCGCAGCCGTCGTACGAGGATGCTCGCGTCCCCGCGGGACTCCAGATCGGCCAGCACCACGGCGACCGCCTCACGGACGATGCGCCCGCGGTCGACGGCCAGCCCGTGCTCGCCGCGGAGCACCAGACGCGCGTGCTCCAGATCCATGAGCTCCTCGGCGGAGACGTACACGGTGATCTTCTCGTCGTGCCGCTCCCGGCCGCTGGGCCGGCGCGCGGCCGCCCTGCTGCCGCCGCCCCGCTGCTTGCGCGGTGCGGCGGCGGCCGCGGCAGAACCTTCCTGCGCGTCCTGACGTCGCGTCGAGCGCTCCGCCGCGGAGCCCCGGCTGCGGGACTCACCGGCCTCGGCCGGCTCCGTGGCCACGTGCTCCGCCCCGTCGCCGTCCCCGCCCTGCGCGGGCACGGACTGCGGTGCGTCCTCCGCCGCCACCGCGTCGCTCTCCCCGGCCGGAGCGGGCACCCGGGCATCGCCGTTGGCCCCCCGCCGCGGAGTGGACGGCTGGAGCGCCATTCCCCCTGTCGTACGGAAGAGTTCGTCGGCCCCCGGCAGACTCACTCGGCGTGACACCGGGCGAGCACCTCCCTGGCGAGCTGGCGGTAGGCGGCGGCACCGACGGAGTTGGAGGCGTACGTGGTGATCGGCTCACCGGCGACCGTGGTCTCCGGGAAGCGGACCGTGCGCCCGATGACCGTGTGGTACACGTGATCGTCGAACGCCTCGACCACGCGGGCCAGGACCTCTCGGCTGTGCACCGTGCGCGAGTCGTACATCGTGGCGAGGATGCCGTCGAGCTCCAGCTCGGGGTTGAGCCGCTCCTGGACCTTCTCGATGGTCTCCGTCAGCAGGGCGACACCACGGAGGGCGAAGAACTCACACTCCAGTGGCACTATCACCTTGTGCGCGGCCGTCAGCGCGTTCACGGTCAGCAGACCGAGGGACGGCTGACAGTCGATCACGATGTAGTCGTAGTCGGCCATGAGCGGCTTCAGGGCCCGCTGCAGCGTCGACTCGCGGGCGACCTCGGAGACCAGCTGGACCTCCGCCGCCGACAGGTCGATGTTGCTCGGCAGCAGGTCCATGTTGGGGACCGCGGTCTTGAGCAGGACCTCGTCGGCCGCCATGCCCCGCTCCATGAGCAGGTTGTAGACGGTGAGGTCGAGCTCCATCGGATTGACACCGAGACCCACCGACAGCGCGCCCTGCGGGTCGAAGTCCACGAGCAGCACCCGGCGTCCGTACTCCGCGAGCGCGGCACCCAGGTTGATGGTCGACGTGGTCTTGCCGACGCCGCCCTTCTGGTTGCACATCGCGATGATCTTCGCGGGGCCGTGGTCGGTCAGCGGGCCCGGGATCGGGAAGTACGGCAGCGGGCGACCGGTCGGGCCGATGCGCTCACGGCGCTGACGGGCAGCGTCGGGAGCGAGCGTGGCCGCGTACTCGGGATCCGGCTCGTACTCGGCGTCGGGGTCGTAGAAGTGCCCCTCGGGCAGTTCGTCGTAGTCGGCGAAGTGGTTGTGGGGCGCGCCACTTCCGTCGCCGGCCATGGCGTTCACGTGATGGCCATCCATGCTCTGGTGTGCTGACAGAGTCGTCCCTGTCGTCTGGTGACTCTGGTGGGCTGCGAAGGTGCGCACCGCCACGGAGCCGACAGCCTCGAACCCCGCGGGACCCTGGTCCCGTACCGGCATTCCTGGTTGACCACCCCCGGGAGTAAATGTCGACTCATTCACAAGTCGTCTTACCTCCTTGGTGACCAGGAAACTTCTAGACAGGTCAGCGTTGCACCATGCCGACAGTCGGCGACTCTATGGCGTGTCGGGCGTTCGCAGCAACACAATCCGCCGGACCCGGCTCGATGTGTCGACAATGAAACATCCCTCTGTCAAGGGCGTACGGCCGTCGCACAGCAGGTTTCACCGGTGTGCGAATCGACCAAAGAGTTACGTTCGAGGCGAGTTGACCGAGAGTTGCAAAGTGACCATACACACATCCGGCCGGACCTTGTCGGGCAAGGTCCGGCCGGGTGTGCGTCGTTGACACGCCATGTTGACGTATCGCCTTTATGAAAAGGTGACTTAGCTTTTCAGCGAGGTCAGAGGCTCAGCCGAGCAGCGTCTCGAGCTCCACGTGCTCCAGGCCGTGCGCCTCCGCGACCTCGCGGTAAACGACCTTGCCCTCATGGGTGTTGAGACCCTTGGCGAGCGCGGGGTCGCGGCGCAGCGCCTCCACCCAGCCGCGGTTGGCGAGTTCGACGATGTAGGGCAGCGTCGCGTTGGTGAGCGCGTAGGTGGAGGTGTTGGGCACCGCGCCGGGCATGTTGGCGACGCAGTAGAAGACCGAGTTGTGGACCTGGAAGGTCGGCTCGGCGTGCGTGGTCGGGTGGGAGTCCTCGAAGCAGCCGCCCTGGTCGATCGCGATGTCGACAAGGACACTTCCCGGCTTCATCCGGGCCACGAGCTCGTTGGTGACCAGCTTCGGGGCCTTGGCGCCCGGGATGAGCACCGCGCCGATGACGAGGTCGGCGTCGAGGACGGCCTTCTCCAGCTCGAAGGAGTTGGACATGATCGCCCGGACCTTGGTGCCGAAGACCTTGTCGGCCTCGCGCAGCTTGTTGATGTCGCGGTCGAGCAGCGTGACGTGGAAGCCCATGCCGACGGCGATCTGGGTGGCGTTCCAGCCGGAGACGCCGCCGCCGATGACGACGGCACGCGCGGGCTGGGTGCCGGGGACGCCGCCGGGGAGCACGCCGCGGCCGCCGACCGAGCGCATCAGGTGGTAGGCGCCGACCTGCGGGGCCAGCCGGCCCGCGACCTCGGACATCGGGGCGAGCAGCGGCAGGGCGCGGTTCGGCAGCTCGACGGTCTCGTAGGCGATCGCGGTGGTGCCGGACTCGATGAGCGCGTCCGTGCACTCCTTGGAGGCGGCCAGGTGCAGGTAGGTGAAGAGCGTCTGGTCCTTGCGGAGCCGGTGGTACTCCTCGGCGATGGGCTCCTTGACCTTCAGCAGCAGGTCGGCGGTGGCCCACACCTCGTCGGCGGTGTCGAGGATCTTGGCGCCGGCGGCGATGTACTCCTCGTCCGGGATCGACGAGCCGACACCGGCGCCCTGCTCGATGACGACCTGGTGGCCGTGGCGCACCAGCTCGTGCACGCCGGACGGGGTGATGGCCACCCGGAACTCGTTGTTCTTGACCTCGCGGGGGATGCCGACCTTCACGTCGATCACGGTCCTTGGCTCAGTGGATGTGGGGCAATACAACACATACCCAGGCATGCAAGAGCACACCGGGAGACACCGCAGGAGAAGGTGCGGCAGAGCCAGTCTAATGAAGGTGTTCCCGCTGTCTAGCCTTTCATTGCATCAATCTTCTGCGGGTGTACTACGGATTTCGCAGGCATCAGCGTCTTGTTTCGAAGGATCAGGCCGCTCCGGTTCCGTTTCCGGCTCCGTAATCTCCTCCCCCAGCAGCCGCTCGGCGGCCCCCCGGTGCAGCGCCGCGGCGGTGGGATCGCCCAGGTGATCCAGGGTGTCGGCGAGCCTCAGCTGCAACGCCGCCTGGAGCCGTACGTCCTCCGCGCGCCGCGCCCACTCCACCGCCTCCTGGCAGGTGCGCAGCGATTCCTCGGGGCGTCCGGCGTACTCCTGGACCCGCGCCAGCTCGCTCAACGCCCGCGCATGGGCGGCGACATCGCCCTCCTTGCGATATCCGGCGACCGCGGCCCGCCAGCCCCGCAGCGCCTCGCCGTAGCGGCCCGCGTAGGTGTGCGCGGCGGCGATACGGCCGTACAGCCGGGCGGCGTCCGCACGCTCGTCCCGGGCCAGGCGCTGGGCGAGGGCGCGGCCGAACCAGTCGGCGGCCCGGTCGTAGTCCCCGAGCTCCAGATGCGCACCGCCTACGGATTCCATCGCGCGGCCGGTCGCATACGGGTCGTTCGCCTGGCGTCCGGCGTCCAGCGCGGCCCGGTAGCGGGCCAGCGCGTCGGCCGTGCGCCCGGTCTGCGCGTCCAGGTCCCCCAGGTTCAGCAGCGCCGCCGCCTGCTCCCGGGGCAGTTCCCGGCGCTCGGCCACGTCCAGGACGAGCCGGTGGATGCCGTACAGGTCGGGTGCGGCGGCCTGGGTGCCGAAGTGCGCGACCATCGCCCTGACCAGCTGGGACATCAGCCGCCTGGCGAGGGTGTCGAGCTCCCCGTCGGCGACGGCGAGGCGGGCCGAGGCCAGCAGGGCGGGCCTGCGGATGGTCAGCCAGTCCTCGGCGGCCCGTGGGCTGGGGAAGCGCAGCGAGCGGGGCATGCCCTGGAGCTTCTCCCGGGCCTCGGGGTTGTCCGTCTCGGTGATGGCGCGGCAGGACTGGAGCAGCCGTACCGTCCGCTCCAGCATCCGGGCGCGGGCCAGCTGGAGCTCGGCGGGGCGGTCCTGGGACTCGGCGAGGGACTTCAGCAACGGGTGCAGACAGGCCGGCACCTCGTACTGCGGGAGGGGGGACTCCACGGCGTGCAGCAGGCCGAGGGCGACGAAGTCGTCCAGGGTGGTGCGGGCGCCGCCCACCGAGCAGCCGGCGAGGGCGGAGGCGGTGTGCGGGTCGACCAGGCCGGCCGGGGCGAGGGAGAGCAGTCGCAGTATCCGGGCGGCGGGGCTGGGCAGGGAGCCGTAGGCGAGGCGGAAGACCCGGTTCAGGGGCGTCCCCTCGTCGCTCTCGGCGTGCAGGTGCTTGGCGAGGTCGGCGACGGCGGCTTTCGGCCGGGCGGCGAGCCAGCCGCCGGCCAGCGTCAGGGCGGCGGGCTGGCCCTGGCACTCCTCGACGAGGCTCTCGGCGGCACGGGGGTCGACGGTGATGCGGACCGAGCCGGTGTGCCGAGTGAGCAGCTCCAGGGCGGACTTGGTGTCGAGACCGCCCAGCGTGCAGGGGCGGACGTCGGAGATGCCGGTGAGCGGGCCGTCGGACACCGCGACGACCAGGCACTCCGGAGTGTCCGGGAGCAGGGCGTCGACCTGGTCGGCGGTCACCGCGTCGTCGAGCAGGAGCAGCGCGCTGCGGTCGGCGAGGGCCTCGCGCAGCGCCGCCGTGAGGTCGTCCTCGGCGGCGCCGGCCGGGGTCGGCCGGTCCAGGGCGGTGAGCAGTTCCCGGGCGGCGTGCTCGACGGGGACGGGGGTGCCGTCGGGCTCGCTGAGGCGGGCCTTGAACACTCCGTCGTAACGGTCGGCGACCTGTCGTACGAGCTCCTCGGCGAGCGCGGTGCGGCCCGAGCCGGGGCGGCCCGCGATGAGCAGCACGCGCGCGCGTGGGGCCTTCCGGCCGGCGAGGGTGTCGAGGCCCGCCCGTTCGATGTCGGCGCGGAGTTCCTTCAACTCCCGTGTCCGGCCCAGGAACTGACCTTCGGCCGACAGCTGAACGCCGCTCGTGTCCACCGCCTGATCCGTCACGGGCCACACTCCCGTCCCACCGCACGCGCAAGCCCGCCGGGACTCCGAACGGGCATTTACAGAGCGTAGTTCACCCTCTGCAACGTTCCTGGTGGAGCAGGGCGGACAGGTCGCCCGATCGGATCAGCCGATGGTCACACCAGAAGTGTTCAGGATTCGAAGGGACGCGCGGGCCAGGGGGCGTCCGCGGGGCGCAGTGCGTCGAGGCCGTCGCCCTGCTGCGCGGCGACCAGCGAAAGCACGCCCACCACCAGGCAGTTGTTGTGCAGCTCGCCCGCCAGCACGCCCCGCACGAGGTCGTCGAGGGGCACGCGCGCGTACTCCAGGTCGATCTCCTCGTGCTCCACCTCGAAGCGCTCGCCCTCGGCCTCCGACAGATCGCGGGCGAGGAAGATCCTTACGGCCTCGTCGCAGCCGCCGGCCGTGGTGTAGACGTCGGTCAGCACCCGCCAGTCCTCGGCCTTGACGTGCGCCTCCTCGTACAGCTCGCGCTGCGCCGCATGCAGCGGGTTCTCACCGGGCACGTCGAGCAGGCCGGCCGGGATCTCCCACAGCTTCTGGCGCACCGGGTGACGGTACTGCTTGATCAGCAGGACCCGGCCCTCGTCGTCGAGGGCGAGCACGCCGACCGAGCCGGGGTGGACCTGGTAGTCGCGGCGGACGACCTTGCCGTCGGGCATGACCACGTCGTCGGTGCGCACGGAGGTCTTGTTGCCCACGAAGGGGGTCTCCGTCCCCCGGATCTCCCACTCCTCCGGGGTGTCCTTGATCGTCATGCCCAGTCCTTCCGCACGTGCTCAAAGAGAAGCCGGGGCGCCGCCTTTTGAATGCGAACGCCCCGGCCACCGTACAACTGTTGTGTTACTTCGAGGTCTTCCGCTCGACGGCCGCCTTCACCAGGCCGGCGAACAGCGGGTGCGGACGGGTCGGGCGGGAGCGCAGCTCCGGGTGCGCCTGCGTGGCGACCAGGTAGGGGTGGACGTCGCGCGGGTACTCGACGTACTCGACGAGCTTGCCGTCCGGGGAGGTGCCGGAGAACAGGATGCCCGCCTTCTTCTCCAGCTCCGCGCGGTAGGTGTTGTTCACCTCGTAGCGGTGGCGGTGCCGCTCCTCGATGTACTCCTTGCCGTCGTACACCTCGCGCACGATCGAGCCCTCGGCCAGCTTCGCCGGGTACATGCCGAGCCGCATGGTGCCGCCCATGTCGCCCTCACCGGCGACGATGTCGAGCTGCTCGGCCATGGTGGAGATGACCGGGTGGGCGGTGGCGGAGTCGAACTCGGTGGAGTTGGCGTCCGGGATGTCGGCCAGGTTGCGCGCGGCCTCGATCACGATGCACTGGAGGCCCAGGCAGAGGCCGAGCAGCGGGATCTTGTTCTCGCGGGCGTAGCGGATCGCGCCGACCTTGCCGAGCACACCGCGGTCGCCGAAGCCGCCCGGGATGCAGATGCCGTCGACGTCGGCGAGCTGCGCGGCGGCGCCGGACGGGGTCTTGCAGTCGTCGGAGGTGACCCACTTGATCTTGACGCGGGCCTTGTTGGCGAAGCCGCCGGCGCGCAGCGCCTCGGTGACCGAGAGGTAGGCGTCGGGCAGGTCGATGTACTTGCCGACCAGGGCGAGGGTGATCTCGTGGTCGGGGTTGTGGACGCGGTCGAGCAGGTCGTCCCAGGTCGTCCAGTCCACGTCGCGGAACGGCAGGTCCAGCTTGCGGACGACGTAGGCGTCCAGGCCCTCGCCGTGCACGGTCTTGGGGATGTCGTAGATCGAGCGGGCGTCGGGGCAGGCGACCACGGCGGCCTCGTCGACGTCGCACATCAGCGAGATCTTGCGCTTGATCGCGGTGGGGACCTCGCGGTCGCAGCGCAGCACGATCGCGTCCGGCTGGATACCGATGTTCCTGAGGGCCGCAACCGAGTGCTGGGTCGGCTTCGTCTTCAGCTCACCCGAGGGGCCGATGTACGGCAGGAGCGAGATATGGACGACGAAGACGTTGTCACGGCCGACCTCGTGACGGACCTGGCGGACCGTCTCCAGGAACGGCAGCGACTCGATGTCGCCGACGGTGCCGCCGACCTCGGTGATCACGACGTCGACCTCGTCGGTCGCCATACGGCGGATGCGGTGCTTGATCTCGTTGGTGATGTGCGGGATGACCTGCACGGTGTCACCGAGGTACTCGCCGCGCCGCTCCTTGGCGATCACCGTGGAGTAGACCTGGCCTGTAGTGACGTTGGCACTGCCGTCCAAGTCACGGTCGAGGAAGCGCTCGTAGTGTCCGATGTCCAGGTCGGTCTCGGCGCCGTCGTTGGTGACGAAGACCTCTCCGTGCTGGAAGGGGTTCATCGTGCCGGGATCGACGTTCAGGTACGGGTCGAGCTTCTGCATGACCACGCGCAGACCCCGGGCCTTGAGCAGCATCCCCAGGCTGGAGGCCGTCAGGCCCTTGCCGAGAGAGGAGGCGACACCCCCGGTGACGAAGATGTGCTTGGTCGTCGTAGCTGTGCTCGAACGAAAAGAGGGCGTCGGCATGGCCAAGAGGGGGCTCCCGTGGTCGCTATCTGGGGTGCGGGGCGGCGCTGTGACCGGAGATTCCCGGCGTCGCCGTCGCTGCGGTCGGGGGTTTTGTCCACCACCGGTCCACGGGCTACCAGGGTATCAGCGCCTCGAGGGGATGGCTTCCGGCCACGCTCCGCGCACGCGTCGACACAGACGCTCACCCGTCACGGGTTTCTTACCTGCTGCTCACCCGTTCGGCCCATCCGCGTTGCCCAGAGCGGCACACAGATCATCTACGTGCGTCGTATCCTGCTCGGACATTCACTGCCGAGCCCGCCCGGCAACACGGCACCACCCCCCGCCCGTAAGCCCCGGAACAACGTGAGCTCGTCAGTTCGTTGAGAAGAGATCGTCGTTTTGCCCAGAGGCAGCGCGACTGTTTTGCTTGACCGCTCAACGACGTATTACAACGACCCCTTGACCGCACTAGCGACCGCCCCCTTTTTCCCCAGGGGGTGACGTGGCCGTTCGACTGGAGTTGCACGTGGCCGGGCGCATCGAAGACTACGCACTCATCGGAGACATGCAGACCGCCGCCCTGGTCTGCCGGGACGGCACAGTGGACTGGCTGTGCCTGCCCCGCTTCGACTCGCATGCCATCTTCGCCGGCCTGCTGGGCACCGAGGAGCACGGCTTCTGGCGCCTGGGGCCCGCGCATGGCGCCGACGCCGAGCCGCCCACCGCGGCCCGGCGCACCTACCGCGGCGACTCACTGATCCTGGAGTCCGAGTGGGACACCCCGCGCGGCACGGTCCGGATCACCGACTTCATGCCGCCTCGTGACGGCGCGCCGCAGCTGATCCGGATCGTGGAGGGCGTCTCGGGCCGGGTCCCGATGCGCTCGGCCCTGCGGATGCGTTTCTCGTACGGGCGGGTCGTGCCGTGGGTGCACAAGCACGACGGGCGCACGGTCGCCGTCGCGGGCCCCGACTCGGTGTGGTTCGACACCGACTGCGAGACCTACGGCAAGTCCCTGACCACGTACTCGGACTTCACGGTCGCCCCGGGTGACAGGATCGCCTTCACCATCTCCTGGGAGCCCTCGCACAAGAACCCGCCGCCGCTGCCCGAGCCGGAGCAGTCCCTGGAGGCCACCGAGGACTTCTGGCGCGAGTGGGTCGAGCACTGTACGTACCACGGCCCCTACCGCGAGGCCGTCGTCCGCTCCCTGATCACGCTGAAGGCGCTGACGTACGCCCCGACCGGCGGCATCGTCGCGGCTCCGACGACCTCGCTGCCCGAGGACATCGGCGGCGTCCGCAACTGGGACTACCGCTACACCTGGCTCCGCGACGCCGCGATCACGCTCTCCTCGCTGCTGCGCACCGGCTACCGCGAGGAGGCCCGCGCCTGGCGCGAGTGGCTGCTGCGCGCGGTCGCCGGCGACCCCGAGAACCTGCAGATCATGTACGGCATCGCGGGTGAGCGGGAGCTGGGCGAGGCCGAGCTGGACTGGCTGCCGGGCTACGAGAACTCCGCCCCGGTCCGGGTCGGCAACGGCGCGGCCCACCAGCTCCAGCTCGACGTGTACGGCGAGGTCACCGAGGCCCTGCACCTCGCCCACATGACCGGGCTCGCCCGCAACGACTACGCGTCCCTGCTCCAGCTCAAGCTCATCCGCTACCTGGAGGACCACTGGGACGAGCCGGACGAGGGCATCTGGGAGGTGCGCGGCCCGCGCCGCCACTTCGTGCACTCCAAGGTGATGGCCTGGGTCGCCGTCGACCGCACGATCAAGCTCATCGAGTCCGGGGACGCGGACGGCCCGCTGGAGCGCTGGCGCGAGCTGCGCGACGACATCCACCGGGACGTCTGCGAGAAGGGCTACGACAAGGAGCGCAACACGTTCACGCAGTCGTACGGCTCGAAGGAGCTGGACGCCTCCCTGCTGCTGATCCCGCAGATGGGCTTCCTGCCGCCGGACGACAAGCGGGTCATCGGCACCATCGAGGCGATCCAGCGCGAGCTGTCCACGCCGGACGGCTTCATCCTGCGCTACCCGACCGAGGGCGACAGCGAGGGCGTCGACGGACTGCCCGGTGACGAGGGGGCGTTCCTGGCCTGCTCGTTCTGGATGGCGGACGACCTCGCGATGATCGGCCGCGTCGACGAGGCCCGCAAGCTGTTCGAGAAGCTCCTTGCCCTGCGCAACGACCTCGGGCTGCTCGCGGAGGAGTGGGACCCGCACCTGAAGCGCCAGGTCGGCAACTTCCCGCAGGCCTTCAGCCACGTCCCGCTGATCGACACGGCCCTGCGGCTGACGGCGTCGGGGGCGTACGGGGGCTGACTCCCGTCACGGGCGTGCCGCTGCCTGCCGTGGGGCGGCGCGGCACGCCATGATCGCCGGGTGCGCTGGACCGATCACAGGCAGGGCGCGGACTCTGATCGGGTGTCCACGAACCCCTCACCGCTCTGGCGCGTACGCCCCGGCGCTCGTACTTGGCGCTGCGCGCCCGCGCCCGCCGGGGTGCGCGCCTTCCACTCCGCGCTCCCCGGCTACGCACCCACACCCCTGACCGAACTCCCACCCCTGGCCGCCGAGTTGGCGGTCGGCCGGGTCCTCGTCAAGGACGAGTCGAGCCGCCTCGGGCTGCCCGCGTTCAAGGCGCTGGGCGCGTTCTGGGCCGTCCATCGCGTCCTCGCCGAGCGAGAGCGAGACCGAGAGCCGGGTTCCGTGACGCTGGTGACGGCCTCCGACGGCAACCACGGCCGCGCGGTGGCCCGGGCGGCCCGCCTCGCCGGACAGGGCGCGCACGTCTTCGTGCCGCGCGGTGTGTCCGCGCCGGCGGTGGCGGCCATCGCCGCCGAGGGGGCGCGGGTCACCGAGGTGACGGGCCCGTACGACGAGGCCGTGCGGCTCGCGGCCGAGGCGGCCGACGGGCCCGGCTCGATTCTCGTCCAGGACACCGCCTGGCCCGGCTACGAGGAGATCCCCGGCTGGATCGTCGAGGGCTACGCCACGCTCTGCGCCGAGATCGACGAGCAGCTGGCCGGGACCGCCGGACCCGACCTCGTCTGCGTCCCGGTGGGGGTGGGCTCGCTGGCCCAGGCCGTCGTCACCCACTACCGCAGCCGCTCCGCCGGACGGGCGCCCGCGCTGCTGTCGGTGGAGCCGGAGACCGCGGCCTGCGTCGCGGCGAGCCTCGCCGCGGGCACGCCCGTCAGCGTCACGACCGGCGAGACCGTCATGGCCGGGCTGAACTGCGGTACGCCCTCCAGCCTGGCCTGGCCCTACCTGTACGGCGGACTCGACGCCGCCGTCGCCGTACCGGACGCGGCGAGTGTCCGCGCGGCCGCCGACCTCGCCGACCTGGGCGTCTCCTCGGGGCCCTGCGGGGCGGCCTCGCTCGCCGGGCTGCGGGCGGTCCTCACCGGTGCGGGTGCGGAGGAACGCCGTGCGGCTCTGGGGCTGGACGCGGCTTCCGTGGTGGTGCTGCTGAGCACCGAGGGCGCGCCCGCGCGCTGACGGCCCGTCCTGGGCGATTTCCGTTCCTGAACATTTCTGACCATTCGGGAACGCCCCTCCCCCTGACAGGACCAAATCCCCCACCCCGCCTACGCTGGAACCATCTGCCCCTGCACGAAAGGGGGCGCCCCATGGCCTCCCCATCAAAGGCCGGCACGGCTCTCGCCGCGCTGCGCGAGGAACTGGTCGGCGACGTGTTCGCCCCGGGGGACGCGGGCTACGACGAAGCCCGTACCGTCTTCAATTCGATGATCGACCGGCGTCCGGCGGTGATCGCCCAGTGTGTCGACGAGGCCGACGTCGTACGGGCGGTGCGCTTCGGCCGTGACCTGGATCTGCCGATCGCGGTGCGCGGCGGCGGGCACAGCGTGGCGGGGATGGCGCTGAACGACGGCGGTCTGGTGATCGACCTGCGCCACATGCGGGCGGTCACCGTCGACCCGACGGCCCGGGAGGTACGGATCGCGGGTGGCGCCACGATGAGCGACCTCGACCGGACCTGTCAGCCGTACGGTCTGGCGACCACCGGCGGCCGGGCCTCGACCACCGGCGTCGGCGGGTTCGTCCTCGGCGGCGGCACCGGCTGGCTGGACCGCTGCCACGGACTCGCCGTCGACAACCTCCTCGGCGTCGACCTGGTCACCGCCGACGGCCGTCGGGTGCACGCGAGCGCCGACGACGAGCCGGAGCTGTTCTGGGGGCTGCACGGCGGCGGCGGCAACTTCGGCATCGCGACCGCACTCACCCTGAGGCTGCACGAACTGCCCGAGTTCGCCATCGCGTTCCTGCTGTTCATGCCGGAGTACGGCCCCGAGGTCGTCCGCACCTACCGCGACATCATGGCCACGGCCCCGAACGAGGCGAGCGGCGGCGTCATCTATCTCACCGCCCCGCCCGAGGAGTTCGTGCCGCCGCACCTGGTCGGCACGCTGCTGTGCGCTGCGCTGCTGACGTACGCCGGGTCCGAGGCGGACATGCGCAAGGTCGCCGAGCCGCTGCTGGCGCTGCCGCACGAGACGGAGATCGTCGGGGCGATGCCGTACGCGGACGTCCAGTGCATGCTCGACGATCCGCCGGGGATGCGGAACTACTGGTCGGCGGAGTATCTGAGGGAGGCGCCGGACGCGTTCCTGGACGTGTTCTGCGCGCGGGCGGCGTCCATGCCGGTGCCCACCGGCACCATCCATGTCCTGTTCCCGCAGGGCGGGGCGATCGCCGACGGGCCGCGCGAGTACCCGGTGCCGTACCGGGACGCGCCGTGGGCCGTGCACCCCTTCGCGATGTGGGAGGACCCGGCCGACGACGAGCGGGTGATCCAGTGGGTCAGGGACGTCCGCGAGGACAGCCTGCCGTGGAGCACCGGCGCGGTCTACCTCAACTTCATCGGCGACGAGGGCGCCGACCGGGTCGTGGCCGGGGTCGGTGCCGAGAACACCGACCGCCTGGCGGCCCTGAAACGTCAGTACGACCCGGACAACGTCTTCCGCTTCAACCACAACATCAGCCCTGCGTGAGCACGCTTCTCAGGCGTTGACCGCGGCTTCCTCGGTGCGCTCGGCCGCGTCCTCCAGGACGATCCGGCCGATGATCTCGTAGCGCTCGGGATGCCTGGCCTTGAGGTGGAAGCCGAGGCCGAGGCCGCCGAAGAAGACCAGGCCCACGATCCACGGGATGGCCTTGAAGAAGAGCGAGTCGGCCGCCGTACCGGCCGCGGTGTCGAGGTTGGTCACCAGCAGGACGACGACCGCGATCATGCCGATGCCGCCGAGGAGCGGGGCGGTGAGGGTGCGGAACCAGTGGCGGTCCTCGGGGTGGTGCTTGCGGAAGTAGCCGATGACCGCGAACGAGCACAGGGTCTGCACGATGAGGATGGCCATCGTGCCGAGGATCGCGAGCAGCGTGTAGAGGTGGATGTAGGGGTCCTGGCCGGTCAGCCAGAAGGCCGCCACGAGCGCGACCGCGATGACCGACTGCACGAAGGAGGCGATGTACGGCGATCCGTGCCTGGCGTGGGTGCGGCCGAGGGCCGGGTGCAGGAAACCCTCGCGGCCGACGGCGTACAAGTAGCGGGCCGCGCACTGGTGGAAGGCCATCCCGCAGGCGAACGACCCGGTGATCAGCAGCCATTGGAAGGCGTCGACGGCCCAGGCGCCGATGAAGGAGTGCGCCGGGTCGAAGAACAGGTCGAGCGGGCTGGTCCCGGAGGAGATCTTCACCGAGCCCGCAAGTCCGTTGCCCGCGATGGTCATCCAGGAGACATAGATGTAGAAGAGGCCGACGCCGACGACCGAGATGAGGGTCGCGCGCGGGATGACGCGCTTGGGGTCCTTGCTCTCCTCGCCGTACATCGCGGTCGACTCGAAGCCGACCCACGACCAGAACGCGAAGAACAGTCCGAGCCCGGCGGAGGTGCCGGTGAAGGCGTTCTTCGGGTTGATCGGCTCCATCGGGATGCCGTCGGGGCCGCCGCCGTGCAGGAGTACGGCGGTGGCGACCGCGAAGAGGACGGCGATCTCGGCGATCAGCATCACGCCGAGGGCCTTCGCGGTCAGGTTGATGTCGAAGTACGCCAGCGCGGCCGTCACCAGCAGCATCGCCGCCGCGTAGACGATCCAGGGCAGGTCGACGCCCAGCTGGTCGTCGACGGTGGTCTTCGCGAAGTAGGAGAAGACGCCGACGATCGACGCCTCGAAGACGACGTACGCCAGCACGGCGAGCATCCCCGAGGCCATGCCCGCGATCCGGCCCAGGCCGTGCGAGATGTAGCCGTAGAAGGCGCCGGCGGCGGTGATCCGCCGGGCCATGGCGACGTATCCGACCGAGAAGACGGTCAGGACCAGGGTCGCGAAGAGATAGCCCGCCGGCGCGCCCGTGCCGTTGCCGAAGCCGACCGCGATCGGCAGGTTGCCGGTCATCGCGGTGATCGGCGCGGCGGTCGCCACCGCCATGAAGACGACACCCACCAGACCGACGGAATTCGCCTTCAGCCGATGGACCTCTCGCGTGGGTCTTTCTGTCATTCCCGCCCCTCTCAACCTGCTCGCGCAACGAAATCCGAAGGCGAAATACGCCTTGCCTTTCGGATGCGTCAGTGTGGTGGCGGAGTGACACATGCCACAAGCGACACGCGGTCATGCAATTCGGCCAGGGGCGCGACGGATTGTCGTGCACAGGGCCGCGGTGATCGTCGCCGTAACCGTCCGGAGATGTCGTCGAAGCATGCGCGCGGGTAGCGTCCGGCTCATGGACAGCAGATTCGACAGCCAGGGCGCCGGCATCACCGTTCAACGGGCGCTGGAGCTGCCCGGCCTGCGCAGCGGCCTGCCCGAGATCCTCGCGGGCGCCGACCGGCTCGGGCGGTCCGTGCGCTGGGTGCACGCGGGCGAGGTCCCCAACATCGCCTCCCTCCTGAAGGGCGGCGAACTGCTGCTGACCACGGGTTACGGCCTCGGCACCCGCCCGGCCGAACAGCGGGCGTTCGTCCGCACCCTCGCCGAGCGCGGCATCGCGGCCCTCGTCATCGAACTCGGCCCCCGCTTCACCCGCCTCCCCGCGGCCCTCGTCGACACGGCCCGCGCGACCGGCCTCCCCCTCGTCCAACTCCACCGCGAGGTGCCGTTCGTGACGGTCACGGAGGAGATCCACACCGAGATCGTCAACGGCCACTACGCCCTGCTCCAACGGGCCGAAGAGGTCCACCGCCGATGTACGGAGGCGCTGCTGGGCGGCGGCGGTGTCCCCCAGGTCCTCGGCATCCTGGCCGACTTCAGCGACAACCCGGTCTTCCTGGAGACGACCGACGGCCAGCTCCTGTACGCAGCCGGCGCCGGGCCCGAGGGCGCGGACCCGCTCCAGGTGTGGGAGGGGCTGCGCGGCCAGCACAAGGACGCCCCGCCGGCCGGGTCCGTGCTGGTCGACGTGCCCGGCGGCGGGCCCGGCACCGGGTCGGTACGGGCCCGCCTGGTCCTGCTCCCGGTCCGCGCGCCCCTCGTCCCCGTGCACCGGATGGCGGCCGAGCGGGCGGCAGGCATCCTCGCCGTCGTGCTGATGCAGGCCCGCCAGGAGGAGGAGCTGGCCGCGCGCGGCCGCGGCGACTTCCTCACCGACCTCGCGGAGGGCCGGATCACCGCGGAGGACGCGCCCGCGCAGGCACGCGTGCTGGGCTTCAAGCCGGGGAGCAGCCCGCTGTTGCCGGTGGTGATGCGGCTGGGCGACACGCTGTCCCCGGGCGGAGGCTGGGCGGTCCTGGCGAGGGCGGTCTCGGAGGAGCTGGCCTCGGTGGGGGTCCCGGTCCTGTTGGGCGTACGACCTCTCGAAGGCCGCGTGCTGGTGCTGCTGGGCCTGCGTTCGGAGTCGGAGCGGTCGGCGGTCGCGGACCGGGTCGCGGCGGCGCTGCGGGCCGGGGTGGAACGGGCCGGGATGCAGCGGCCCGGAGCCCAGCTCCCGGTCGTGGTGGTCGGCGTCGCGGGCGGCTGGGCGGCGGCCTCGGCGGGGCTGCGGCACGCGGCCGAGACGGCGACGGCGGCCCAGGGCCTGTCGGACCGCCCCTGGTACGACGCCCGGCGCCTGGACATCGACCTGCTGCTGTGGCGGCTGCGCGACCATCCCGACCTCGCCGCCTTCGTCGACCGCGCGATCGGCCCGGTACGGGACCACGACGCCCGCTCCAAACCGCCGCTCCTGCCGACCCTGGAGACCTACCTCGCCCACGCCGGCCGCAAGGCGGAGACGGCCCGCGAGCTCCACCTCAACCGCCAGACGCTCTACAACCGCCTCGCGCGGATCGGCGAGTTGCTGGGCACGGACCTCGACGACCCGCAGACGGTACTGGCGTTGAGCCTGGCGCTGCGGGCGCGCAGGCTCGTGCCCTAGATCATCGGGCGCGGCTGGGTCAACTCGTCGTAGACACTGAGCACTTGGGCGACGGTCTCGTCCTCCGTCGGCCAGGTGGCTGCCTGCCGTACGCCCTTCTCGCGCAGCTCCTCGCACCGCGCGGGGTCGCCGAGCAGCCGTACGACGGCGCCCGCGAGCGCCTCGACGTCCCCGTACGGCACGAGTTCGGCGGCGTCGCCGACGAGTTCGGGCATGCTGCCGACGTCGGTCGCGACGAGCGGTACGCGCGCGTGCAGGGCCTCCTGGGCCAGCAGGGAACGCGACTCCCAACTGCTCGACAGCAGCGCGAGGTCGGCGGCGGCGAGCAGGTCGGCGACGTCGTCGCGCCGCCCGATCAACCGGACCGGCAGTTCCTCGTCCTCGATCCGGCTCTGCAACTCGGCCCGCAGCGGCCCCTCTCCGGCGATCACGACGAGCGGCACGGGATCGAGCGCCCGCCATGCGCGCGAGGCGTCCAGCAGCGTGTCGTACCCGCGATGCCGGTCGAGCGAGCCGACGGCCATCAGCAACGGCCGTCCGATGGCGCCGAGTTCGGCCCGCACCTTGGGCCGCAGCCGCTCGGGATCCTCCAGCCGGACGGCACGGCGAGGCCCGGGCAGGGCGACGGCGGCGAGCCGCGCGTCCCGGGCACCGGTGGTGCGGGCCCGGTCGACGAGGGCGGAGGTGGCCCCCAGCACCACGGAGGCGGCCTTGACGACCCGCCGCTCCAACAGCCGCACGAGATGGGCCCGCGCTCCCTCGGCGCGCGCCCGGTCGTGCCACGTCACGACGAGCGGAGTGCGCCGCCCGCTGAGCGCCAGGACGGCACGGAAGGAGGCGTGCAGTCCGTGCGCGTGCACGAGGTCGGCGTCCGCGCAGGCGGCCCGCAGCGCGGCGACGGACCCCGGATCGCTGCTCCTGGGCACATGCACGTGCTCGGCACCGGCCCCCGTGAAGTCGTAGATGCGATCGGCCTCGACAGGGACGCACACGGTGACCTTCACGCCCCTCGCGACCAGCCCGGAGGCCAGGGACCGCACATGCGCACTGCTACCGGCGTTGCCGCCGCCGAGCACCTGCACGGTGCGCAACGGTGACTGACCGTGCGGTGAGTGGCTGCTCACGGGGCTCACGTGGCCGGGGCTCCTGGTTCGGCGTCGGGCGGTCACGAGGAAACGTACAGAAGGTATCGAGCGGAGGGGTGTACCGCGCGCTTCCTACGCATACTGCGTGCTGCCCCAAGGATGCCAGCACGTACGGGTGTTCCGGGAACGCCGAGGGTGTGCGGATTCGGAGTGAAGGCAGGGCAGGTCACTCACACGGGTGAATCAACCCCATGCGGAGCGCGACCGGCCCCATCCGCCCACGGCCGCCCTACGCGTCCGCCCTCGCCGCCGCCAGCAACTCCTCCGCATGGGCCCGGGCCGTCTCCGAGTCCTCCTGGCCTGCCAGCATCCGGGACAACTCCCGTACCCGCTCCTCCCCTTCGAGCACCTTCACGCCGGAGCGTGTGACGGACCCGTCGTTGGTCTTCTCGACCAGCAGCTGCCGGTCGGCGAACGCGGCGACCTGGGGCAGGTGTGTGACGACGACGACCTGCGCGGACTTGGCCAGCTTCGCGAGCCGTCGGCCGATCTCGACCGCCGCCTTGCCGCCGACACCGGCGTCGACCTCGTCGAAGAGATACGTCGGCACCGGATCGGTCCCCGCGAACACGACCTCGACGGCCAGCATCACGCGCGAGAGCTCACCACCGGAGGCCCCCTTGGCGATGGGCCGCGGCGGGGCTCCGGGATGCGGCGCGAGCAGCAGCTCGACCTCGTCCGCACCCGACGGCCCGTACGCGACGGTCCGCCCGCCGACCTCGACGCCGTCCGCGTCCTCGGTCTGCCGGATGTCGAAGGACACGCGCGCGTGCGGCATGGCCAGCGAGGCCAGCTCCGCGGTCACGGCGGCCGCGAACCGCGAGGCCGCCTCCGCCCGCGCATCGGTCAACGCCTGCGCCAGCCCACCCAGTTCGGCCCGCAGCGCGTCCCGCTCATCGGTGAGCTCCCCGATCCGCTCGTCGTCCCCGTCCAGCTCGGTGAGGCGCGCTGCCCCCTGCTCGGCCCACGACAGAACAGCGGCGACATCCTCGCCGTACTTCCGCGTCAGCGCCGTGAGCGCGGCCCTGCGCTCCTCGACCGCCGCCAGCCGCAAGGGGTCGGCGTCCAGATCATCGGCGTACCCCGCCAGCTCCCCGGCGACGTCCCCCAGCAGGATCCCGACCTCGCCGATCCGGTCGGCGAGCGCGGCCAGGGCGGGGTCGTACGACCGTACGGCGTCCAGAGCCCGCTGCGCGCCCGCCACCAGCGTCGTGGCGTCGATGCCCTCGGGGTCCTCGGGATTCCCGGCGAGGGCCGCGTGTGCGGCCGTAGCGGCGGACGACAGCGCCTCGGCGTGCCCGAGCCGCTCGGCCTCCTCCGCCAGCTCGACGTCCTCACCCGCGCGCGGTTCGACCCCGGCGATCTCGTCGAGCCCGTAGCGCAGCATGTCGGCCTCCTGGGCCCGTTCACGCGCGCGTGTGGTGATCTCGTCGAGCTCGGCGGAGACGGCCCGCAGCCGTCGGTAGGCCTCGGCGTACTTGGCGAGGGGCACGGCGACGGCGTCGCCGGCGTACCGGTCGAGCGCCTGCCGCTGCCGGGACAGCTTCAGCAGCCCCTGCTGATCGGTCTGCCCGTGCACGGCGACCAGCTCGTCGGCGAGCTCGGCGAGCACGCCCACGGGCACGCTCCGCCCGCCCAGGTGCGCCCGGGAGCGCCCTTCGGCGGAAACGGTACGGCTGATCAGCAGCGCCCCGTCGTCGAGCTCGGCCCCGGCCTCTTCGGCGCGTACGACGGCCGTGGCGCCCGCGGGGACGGTGATCCGCCCCTCCACGACCGCCTTGTCGGCCCCGATCCGCACCAGCGCCGGGTCCGCCCGCCCACCGAGCAGCAGCCCCAGGCTGGTGACCACCATGGTCTTGCCCGCACCCGTCTCACCGGTGACAGCGGTGAACCCGGGCGACAGCTCGACGACGGCATCGTCGATGACTCCGAGCGACCGTATCCGCATCTCTTCCAGCACGGTGAAGACCTTACGAGGTAAGGGCGCCGGAGTGCGAGGCGCCCTGTCACCCGGGGGAGTGGACCGCTCTAGTGCGGCGCCCCCCGCCACCCGGAAACCGGCAACGCGAACTTCGCCACCAGCCGGTCGGTGAAGGACGCGTGATGCAGCCGGGCCAGCCGCACCGGCACCGCTCCCCGCCGCACCTCGACCCGCGCTCCCGGCGGCAGCTCGACCGTCCGCCGCCCGTCGCACCACAGCACCCCCGGCGGAATGTGCGGCAGAACCTCCACGGCCAGCACGGAATCCGGCGAGGTCACGAGCGGCTTCGCGAACAGCGCGTGCGCACTGATCGGCACCATCAGCAACGCCTCGACCTCGGGCCACACCACCGGCCCGCCGGCGGAGAAGGCGTAAGCGGTGGACCCGGTCGGAGTCGACAGCACGATCCCGTCGCACCCGAACCCGGTGACCGGCCGCCCGTCGATCTCCAGCACCACTTCCAGCAGCTTCTCGGCGCCGGCCTTCTGCACCGCCGCCTCGTTCAGCGCCCAGTCGGTGTGCACGATGTCCCCGTTGCTGTGGACCACCACATCGACGGTCATCCGCTCCTCGACCTCGTACGCCTTGGTCACCACCCGGTCGACGACCTTGTCGAGGTCGTCCCGCTCGGCCTCGGCGAGGAACCCCACCCGCCCGAGATTGACGCCCAGCATCGGCACCCCGGAGGCCCGGGCGAACTCGGCGCCGCGCAGCAGCGTCCCGTCGCCGCCCAGCACGATCAGCAGCTCGCACCCGTCGAGGCACTGCGGAGTCGCCTCCTTGACGAGCTCCACCTCCTCCGGAAGCGGCAAGTCCGCGGCCTCGTACTCCAGCACCCGCACGCCGATGCCCTCGCGCAGCAACCCCTTCACGACCAGCTCGGCGCTGCGGATCGCCGCAGGCCGGCCGGTGTGGGCGAGCAGGAAAACAGTACGAGCTCGGTTCTGTGTCAACGAGGCCCCTCCGCCACTGCACGGTCAACGTCGGCCGGTTCCAGGGCGGGCGCCCCGGCACGCAGCCACAGAAAGTATTCGACATTGCCCGAGGGCCCGGGCAGCGGACTGGCCGTGACACCCTTCACCCCGAGCCCGAGTTCCCACGCCTTCTCGGCAACTCCGCGCACGGCCTCCGCCCGCAGCTGCGGACTCCGTACGACTCCCCCGCTGCCCAGCCGTTCCTTCCCCACCTCGAACTGCGGCTTGACCATCATCACCAGGTCGGCGTCCGGCTTCACGCACCGCGCCAGGGCGGGCAGCACCAGCCCGAGCGGGATGAAGGACAGATCCCCCACGACAAGATCCACAGGTTCCCCATCGATCGCTTCAAGCGTCAACTCGCGTACGTTCGTACGGTCCTTGACGGTGACGCGTTCATCGCTCTGCAGAGTCCACGCGAGTTGTCCGTAACCGACGTCCACGGCGACGACGTGCGCGGCCCCGCTGCGCAGCAGCACATCGGTGAACCCGCCGGTGGACGCACCCGCGTCCAGCGCCCGCCGCCCCTCGACGACGAGCCCCTGCGGCACGAACGCCGCGAGCGCACCCGCGAGCTTGTGCCCGCCCCGGGACACGTACTCGGGGTCGTTGTCGTCGCTCTGGACCACGATCGCCGCAGCGGTCTCCACCTGCGTCGCGGGCTTGGTCGCCACGGTCTTGCCGACGGTGACCCGCCCGGCCGCGATCAGCTGGCTGGCATGCTCACGCGACCGCGCGAGCTTCCGGCGGACCAGCTCCGCGTCCAGACGACGACGTGCGACTCCTGCCACGTTCGGTTCAGCTCCTGTTCTGGTACGGCTTCGGGTACGACGGTGAGGGCGCCGGAGGTCCCGGGCGGGCGTCGAGCGCGGTCAGCGCGTCACGCAGCCCCCGGTGTACATCCTCGTACACCTCGACGTGTCCGTCGGTGGCGAGGTGGTCGGCATCGGCCAGCCGCTCCAGCTGGGCGTCGACCTCGGCGTTGCCGGTGGGGGTGCGGGGGACGTTCAAAGGGGCGGGGGCGGCAGGGTCGTCCTCGGGTTCGACTTGGAGGGATTCCGCCGCCTCCGTGGCCTCGGGCACAGAGTCGCTCATGCCCAGACGCTACCCCGAAGCCCTGGGGTACCGTCGATCGCGATGGCCACGATCGAAGAGTGCCGTGCCGCACTCGAAAAGCTCTCGGACAACATGCAGCACGCCGAAGGGGACGTCGCCGCCGCGACCGCCCTGGACCGCTCGGTGAGCTGCCGGATCACCGACCTCGACATCACCTTCGTCGGCCGTATGACGGGCGGCCGGATCGTCGTCCAGGACACGATCCAGGGCGCGCCCAAGGAGAAGGCCCAGATCAGACTGACCATGAAGGGCGACGACCTGGTCGCGCTGGTCAAGGGTGAGCTGAACTTCGCCAAGGCCTGGGGCTCGGGCAGAGTCAAACTGGAGGCCGGCCTCAAGGACCTCTTCCAGCTCAGGAAGCTTCTCTGACCACCCGGCTCAGGAAGCTTCTCCGACCACCGCACGGGCCTTCCGCGCCGCCGGCACCACCAGCGGCGTCCCCGTCTCCGGGTCGTCGATCACCTGACAGCGCAGCCCGAAGACCTCCTCGACCAGCTCGGCCGTGACGATGTCGCTGGGCGCGCCCTCGGCGATGACGCTGCCGCCCTTGAGGGCGATCAGGTGGGTGGCGTAGCGCGCGGCGTGGTTGAGGTCGTGCAGGACGGCGACCAGCGTGCGCCCCTGCTCCTCGTGCAGCTCGGCGCACAGGTCGAGGACGTCGATCTGGTGCTGGATGTCCAGATAGGTGGTCGGCTCGTCGAGGAGCAGCAGCGGCGTCTGCTGGGCGAGCGCCATGGCGATCCAGACGCGCTGCCGCTGACCGCCGGAGAGCTCGTCCACGTAACGGTCGGCGAGCTCGACGACGCCGGTCTGCGCCATCGACTCCTGGACGACCCGCTCGTCCTCGGTCGACCACTGACGCAGCAGCCCCTGGTGCGGGTACCGGCCGCGGCCCACCAGGTCGCCGACCGTGATCCCGTCCGGCGCGATCGACGACTGCGGCAGCAGCCCCAGCGTCCGGGCGACCTTCTTCGCGGGCATCGACTGGATGACCTGCCCGTCGAGCAGCACCCGGCCCTGAGTCGGCTTCAGCATCCGTGACAGCGCCCGCAGCAGCGTGGACTTGCCGCACGCGTTCGGGCCGACGATCACTGTGAAGGAGCTGTCGGGGATCTCCACCGACAGCTGCTCGGCGATGACGCGCTGGTCGTAGGCGAGGGTGACGTCCTCGGCGGAGAGGCGGTTCACGGTGCTCCTTCGGTTGTCCAGGGTGCGGTCGGTACGGCCGGCGGCGGTCATATCCGGCCCGCCTTCCGCTCGGTGACCAGCAGCCACAGCAGATACACGCCGCCGAGCACGCCGGTGACCACACCCACCGGCATCTGGTCAGCGCCGAACACCTTCTGCGAGAGCAGGTCGGCCATGACCAGGAGGGCCGCGCCCATGCACAGGGACGGCAGCAGGTTCGGGCCGGGCGAGCGGGTCAGCCGCCGGGCGAGCTGCGGCGCGGTGAGCGCCACGAAGCCGACCGGCCCCGCGGCGGCGGTCGCGCTCGCGGTGAGCAGGACGGCGGCCACCATCAACAGCGCCCTGGTGCGCTCGACGCGCACGCCGAGGGCGTTGGACACGTCGTCGCCCATCTCCATCATCCGCAGCGCCCGCGCGTTGCAGAGGACCAGCGGGACCAGCACGGCGCACAGCCAGAGCAGCGGCCAGACCTGCTCCCAGTCCCGTCCGCTGAGCGAGCCGGTCATCCAGACGACGGCCTGGGCGGCCTCGGTGATGGTGGACTTGGTCAGCAGATAGCCGTTGACGGCCGTGAGGATCGCGGAGACCCCGATGCCGACCAGCACGAGCCGGTACCCGTGCACCCCCTGCTTCCAGGCGAGCAGATAGATGGCGAGCCCGGCCCCCAGCCCGCCCACCAGCGCCCCGACGGTGATGTCACCGGCGCTCCCGGAGAACACCACGATCACGGTGAGGGCCCCGGCCGTCGCCCCCTGCCCGAGCCCGAGGATGTCCGGGCTGCCCAGCGGGTTGCGCGACACGGCCTGGAACAGCGCCCCGCCAAGCCCGAGGGAGGCCCCGACCAGCAGCCCGACGAGCACCCGCGGCAGCCGCAGCTCGTTGACGATGAACTCCTGCCCCGCGTTCCCGCCGCCCATCAGCGTCTTGAGCACGTCCCCGGCTGAGATCGGGAAGTCCCCGGTACCGATCAGCACGACGCTCGCGGCGAGCGCGGCGGCCAGCAGCAGCAGTACGACGACGAGGGCCCGGACGTCGAGCCGGACCGACAGCCCGCCGGGCGTCCGGACGGCACGGTTGGCGCGCGGGGAGCGCTCGGCACGGTTGGTCTTCACAGCTGTGCCGTCCTCCGCCGTCGTACGAGAAAGATGAAGACCGGGCCGCCGATGATCGCGGTCACGATGCCGACCTGAAGCTCCGAGGGCCGGGCGACCACCCGGCCGATGACATCGGCACCGAGCAGCAGCACCGGCGACAGGATCGCCGCGTACGGCAGGATCCAGCGCAGGTCGGGGCCGGTGAAGGAGCGCACGACGTGCGGCACCATCAGTCCGACGAACACGATCGGCCCGCAGGCCGCGGTCGCCGCCCCGCACAGCACGACGGCGGCCAGCATCGACAGCGCCCGGGTCCGGTTGAGGTGGGCGCCGAGGGCCCGCGCGGTGTCGTCGCCCATCTCCATGGCGTTCAGCGGCCGCGCGAGCGCCAGGGCGAGGATCGTGCCGCCCGCGAGGAACGGCAGGACCTGGAGGATCGTCGACTCGCTCGCCGAGGTCAGCGAACCCACCGTCCAGAAGCGCATCTTGCCGAGCGCAGCCTGGTCCGTGATCATCACGGCCTGGAGGTAGCCGTAGAGCGCGGCGCTGATCGCCGTACCGGCGAGCGCGAGCCGCACCGGCGTCGCTCCCCGGCTGCCGCCGAGGAACCAGACCAGCGCCCCCACCGCGGCCGCGCCGAAGAACGCGAACCATACGTAGCCACTCAGGCTCGTCACCCCGAAATACGTCATGGCGGTGACGACCGCCGCGGACGCGCCCGCGTTGATGCCGAGCAGCCCCGGGTCGGCCAGCGGATTCCGGGTGAGCGCCTGGAGAACGGCCCCGGCGAGGCCGAGCGCGGCCCCGGCCAGCAGCCCCAGCAGGGTCCGCCACAGCCGCTCGGTCACCACGACGTCGCCGTAGGTCCCCGAGTCCTCGAACAGGCCGTGCCACACCTGCCCCAGCGACAGCTCTTTCGCCCCGATCGCGATGCTCGCCAAGGCGACGAGCACCAGGATCACGACGGACGCGAGCAACCCGAGCGCGCGTATCGCCCGGCGGGTTGGGGGCGCGGGGGCGGTTTCCGCGCGCTGTTCGGGAGGACTGTCGACCAACACGCAGTTAGGTTAGCCTACCCTCGCATTCGGCCACGATCCCGGCTGCCCTGCCGCGCGACAAGCCGCCCCGCGACGAAGGCCTCAGAGTCCGAGCCGCGCCAGCGCCTTCCCCCCGTCCAGCGCGCACGTCCCGTCCCCCGCCGCCGTCCAGGCCGCAGCACACAGCGCCCGCAGGCCGTCCAACGCCTCCCCGTCACCGTCCAGTTCCAGCCGCTCATCACCGGCCCTGGCGGTCCACCCGCCGCACCGGAAGCCGCCGTCCGCCTCGACGACCTCGGGCTGCCCGGTCAGCAACCCCCGCAGATCGGCGTCGACATACGTCGGCCGGTGCTGCGGCGGCGCGGCCAGCAGCTGCGGCCCGTCCGTCACGCCGGTCAGCACGAGCAGCGAGTCGACCTCCCCGTTGAACGCGCCCTCGATGTCCGTGTCCAGCCGGTCCCCCACCACCAGCGGCCGTACGGCACCGGTCCGCAGGATCGTCTCCCGGTGCATCGGAGGCAGCGGCTTCCCCGCGACCTGCGGCTCGGCGCCGGTCGTGATCCGCACGACCTCCACCGCGGCCCCGTTGCCCGGCGCGATCCCCCGCCCGCTCGGGATCGTCAGGTCGGTGTTGGACGCGAACCAGGGCACTCCGCGCGCGACGGCGTAAGAAGCCTCGGCGAACCGCCCCCACGGCAGGTCGGGCCCACCGAACCCCTGCACCACGGCCGCCGGATCGTCGTCCGCCGACTCCACCGGCACGAGCCCCCGCTCCCGCAACGCGACCCGCAGCCCCTCACCGCCGATCACAAGGACTCTGGAACCAGCCGGCACCTGCTCACTGATCAGCCGCGCGACGGCCTGGGCGGACGTGATCACGTCATCGGCCCCGGTCGGTATCCCCAGCTCGGTCAGATGCTCCGCCACCGCATCGGGCGTCCGCAGCGCGTTGTTGGTGACGTAGGCGAGGTGCATCCCACCGGACCGAGCCGTGGCGAGCGACTCGACCGCGTGCACGATCGCGTTCCCGCCCGCGTACACCACCCCGTCGAGGTCGAGCAGCGCGGTGTCGTACGCCTCGCTCAGGGCCTGGCCACTGCCCTCGGGCCTCGTCCTGACGCTCTGGCTCATTCCACATCGCTCCTCGCTCGACGGCTTTCCCCCGATCATCTCGCACGCCACTGACACACGTACGATGCCGGGATGAACACCGCAGGTCACTCGGAAGCAACGGCGCGCCGGGGCCTGGAACTCACCCCGTTCCGAGGCCTCCGCTACGACCCCGACCGGGTCGGCAGCCTGGCCGCCGTGACATCACCGCCGTACGACGTCGTCGTACGCCCCGACGGCCTGTACCACCTGCAGTCCAACGACCCGCACAACATCGTCCGCCTGATCCTCCCCCAGGCCACCACCCCCGCCGCCCGCAACGAACAGGCCGCCGCGACCCTGCGCCGCTGGCTCGCCGAAGGCGTCCTCGCCGCCGACCCGGTGCCGGGCCTGTACGTGTACGAGCAGCGCGACGGCGCCGGCATGCTGCAACGCGGCATCATCGGCGCCCTGCGCGTCTCGGACCCCGCGGACCAGGTGGTCCTGCCCCACGAGGACGTCATGCCGCACGTCGTCGCCGACCGCGCGGCCCTCATGCGCGCCACCTCCGCGAACCTGGAGCCCCTGCTCCTGACGTACCGAGGCAACGGCACCGCCAACGACACCACGGCCGTGGTCGAACGTACGGCCGAACAGGAGCCGCTCCTCTCCACCACCACCGAGGACGGCTACAGCCACCGCCTGTGGTCCATCACCGACCCGGCGGACCTGGACCGCATCCAGTCCGACCTGGCCAGGCACCAGGCCCTCATCGCCGACGGCCACCACCGCTGGGCGACCTACCGCCGCCTCCGCGCGGAGCACCCCTCCCCCAGCCCCTGGGACTACGGCCTGGTCCTCCTGGTCGACACGGCCCGCTACCCCCTCCGCGTCCGCGCCATCCACCGCCTCCTGCACGGCCTGCCGGTGACGGACGCCCTGGCCTCGCTCGACGGCCGGTTCCGCGTCCGACGCCTGGAGAGCCCGCTCCCCGAAGCCCTGGAGGCACTCGCCGACGCCGCCTGCGCGGGCAACGCCTTCCTCCTCGCCGGCGACGGCGCCTTCCACCTCGTCGACCGCCCGGACCCGGGCCTCCTCGCCCGTACGATCCCCGCCGACCGCCCGGCGGCCTGGCGCACCCTGGACGCGACCGTCCTGCACGCCACGCTCCTCCAGCACGTCTGGCACATCCCCGAGAACGACCCCACCCGCATCGCCTACATCCACGACACCGCCGCCACCGTCCGCAAGGCGGAACGCGACGGCGGCACGGCCGTCCTCATGCACCCGGTCCGCGAGGAGGTCGTCCGCGACCTGGCCCGCCAGGGCGTCACGATGCCCCGCAAGTCGACGTCCTTCGGCCCGAAACCGGCCTCCGGCCTGGTCCTGCGCGCGCTGGAAACGTGAACATGCGAAAGGGCGGGACCCCGATGCCGGGGTCCCGCCCTTTCGTGTGTGTAGGTCAGTCCTTGTCGTCGTTCTTCGAGGACACGTCTACGTCGTCCTCGTCGTCCTCCGCCTCTACGGCCTCGACGACCTCGACGTCACCGCCGCTCTCGGCCTGGCTGTCACCCTCGGCCTGGTCAGCGCCGTCGTCGATCCCGCCGTCGATCTCGCCTTCGTTCTCGCCTTCGTTCTCGTCGAAGGCGTCGACGAACTCGACACCGTCCAGCTCGGCGAGCCGGTCCGAGGCGTCCGTGCTGCCGTCCTTGTCGGCCTCGACGGCCTTGGCGAACCACTCCCGCGCCTCGCCCTCACGCTCGGCGGCGAGCAGCGCGTCGGCGTAGGCGTACCGCAGACGCGCGGTCCACGGCTGCACCGAGTTGGAGGCCAGCTCGGGGCTCTGCAGCGTCACGATGGCCGCGTCCAGCTGCCCCATGTCACGCCGGGCGCCGGCCGCGACGAGCCGCATCTCGACCTGACCGGCCTTGTCCAGCTTGTTGACCTCGGGGGCCCCGGCCATGTCCAGGGCCTTCTCCGGCCGCCCGAGCCCACGCTCGCAGTCGGCCATGACGGGCCACAGCTCCGCGCTGCCCGTCATCCGCCGCGCGGCCCGGAACTCGGCGAGCGCCTCGGAGTACTTCTGGTTCGCGTACGCCGCGAACCCGGCCGCCTCCCGTACGGCGGCGACACGCGACGCGAGCCGCAGCGCGATCTTGGAGTAGGCGTAGGCGCGCTCAGGGTCCTCGTCGATGAGCCGGGCGACCATCACCAGGTTCTTCGCCACGTCCTCCGCGAGCGTCTTCGGCAGGCTCAGCAGCTCCTGGCGTACGTCGCCATCGATCTCGTCGCCCGTGACGTCCTCGGGGATCGGCAGCCGCTTGATCGGCTCACGGTCCCTGTCCCGGTCCCGGTCGTCCCGCCCACGGAAGCCGCCGCGCCGGTCGTCACGGCCGTAGCCGCCACGGTTGTCATCACGCCGGTCGTCCCGCCCACGGAACCCGCCGGGCCGCCCACCGCGGTCGTCGCGCCGGGGGCCGCTGCGGAAGCCACGGTCGTCCCGCCCACGGAAGCCGCCCCGGTCGTCGCGACGCTCGTAGGAGCCGCCGCCCCGGTTGTCACCACGGCTGTCACCGCGGTTGTCGTCGCGCCGGAACCCACCGCGGTCCCCGCGGTCATCGCCGCGTCGGTCGTCACGGCGGTCGTCACGTCGGCCGTAACCGCCGCCGCCCCGGTTGTCGTCCCGGCGGAAGCCGCCGCGATCTCCGCGATCCCCGCGGTCGCCCCGGTCATCGCGCCGGAAGCCACCACGGTCGCCTCGGTCGTCACCACGGAATCCGCGGTCACGGTCCCGGTCGTCGCGGCCACGGAAGCCGCCCCGGTCGTCGCGACGCTCGTAGGAGCCGCCGCCCCGGTTGTCACCACGGCTGTCACCGCGGTTGTCGTCGCGCCGGAACCCACCGCGGTCGCCACGGTCATCGCCGCGTCGGTCGTCACGGCGGTCGTCACGTCGGCCGTAACCGCCGCCGCGGTTGTCGCCACGGCTGTCGTCACGCCGGAACGCCGGACGGGGGCCGCGGTCGTCGTCGCGGCGCTCTCCCCGGTCCCGGTCGTCACGGCGGAAGGCGGGCCGGTCACGGTCGCCGTCACGGCGGAAGCCGCGGTCCCGGTCGTCCCGACGCGGGCCGCTCGGATCGTCCCGCCGGAACGCCGGGCGGGGCCCACGGTCGTCTCCGCGCCGGTCATCGCGTCGGTCGTCGCGCCGGCCGTAGCCACCGCCACCGCCCCGGTTGTCGCCACGGTTGTCATCGCGTCGGAAGCCACCGCGGTTGTCACCACGGCTGTCGTCACGCCGGAAGCCACCGCGGTCGCCACGGTCATCGCCTCGACGGTCGTCACGGCGGTCGTCGCGCCGGCCGTAGCCACCGCCACCGCCCCGGTTGTCGCCACGGCTGTCGTCGCGCCGGCCGTAGCCGCCACGGTCCCCGCCGCGGTCACTGCTTCGGTCGTTGTCGCGCCGGAAGCCACCACGGTCACCGCGGTCGCCGCCGCGGTATCCGCCACGGTCACCGCGATCGCCGCGGTCACCGCTGTCCCGTCGCCGCTGGTCGCGCTCCGGTCGGTCGTCGGGAGAGTTGGTGGACATGGGTGACTCCTGTCTCGGTACTGCAAGCATTGTAAAAACAAAAGGACCCCTGGTCCCAGCTGAACGCTGGGACCAGGGGTCCTTCCAAAGATTGTTCGGCGGCGTCCTACTCTCCCACAGGGTCCCCCCTGCAGTACCATCGGCGCTGTAAGGCTTAGCTTCCGGGTTCGGAATGTAACCGGGCGTTTCCCTCACGCTATGACCACCGAAACCCTAATGGTTTCGAGCGAACAAGCACACTCTGTAGTTATTAGTGATGCGTTCTGCTCAAAAAACCGGCAACGGTCGTTGCCTCAGAACT
>NZ_KQ948431.1:0-138881 GCF_001514065.1 Streptomyces antibioticus
AGCGAGTTGGATGCCCGGGGCCGTGCCCTGGCTCACCAGGAAGCGGGTGATCCGGCGAAAGGCCTCGACCTGGGTGTCGTTCCAGATGCCGAGGTCGTACGGCGAGATCCGGCCCTCGGGGCTCACGCCCGTGGCCTCGACGATGACCAGGCCCGCGCCGCCGGCCGCCCGCGCCGCGTAGTGCGCGAAATGCCAGTCGTTGGGCGCCCCGGTGTCCGGGCCCTCGGCCGCCGCGGAGTACTGGCACATCGGCGGCATCCACACCCGGTTCGGGATCGTCAGGTCACGCAGGGTGAAGGGCTCGAAGAGTGCGCTCACGGCGGGCTCCAATTCGTCACGGGACCAGCGGTCGACTCGTACGATAGGCATCGTAGTATGGCGGATGTCAAACTACGAAGGGTTTCGTACAATGGCCTCCCCGAAGACTTCCTGAAGACTGCTCGAAGCCTCGCCGAAGGCTTCCCTGAGAGGTGGAGCCGCCGTGACCTCGCCCGCTGTCAGCAGCCGTGACCTGCCGCATCCGGCCCGGGACGAGATCCGGCTGGAGCCGATTCTGCACGCGCTCTCCGACCCGATGCGTCTCGCGATCGTGCGAGAGCTCGCCACCGTCTGTGGCGAGCTCACGTGTTCGCAGTTCGAGCTGCCCGTCACCAAGTCCACCACCACGCACCACTTCCGGGTGCTGCGCGAGGCGGGGGTGATCCGGCAGGTCTACCGGGGGACGGCCAAGATGAACGGCCTGCGCAAGGACGACCTAGACGACCTCTTCCCGGGGCTCCTGGACGCCCTTCTCGGTGCCGCCGACCGCCAGGCCGTCCGCCTCGGCTGAACCCGCCTTCGAGGGAAGGTGGTTGAAGAGCAGGTTCAGTGCGATCGCCGTCAGACAGCCCGCGCTGATACCGCTGTTCATCACCGTCTGGAACCAGTCCGGGAACTTCTCGTAGACCGTCGGCACACCGACCGGCAGCATGCCCATCGCCACCGAGACCGCCACCACCGTCAGGTTGTTGTTGCCCTTGAAGTCGACGGTCGCGAGGGTCCTCAGGCCGCTCGCCGCCACCGTCCCGAACATCACCAGCCCCGCACCGCCGAGCACCGGCGCCGGTATCGCCGCGACCACCGCGCCCAGCTTGGGCAGCAGACCGAGCAGCACGAGGATGCCGCCCGCCGCGGCGACCACCCAGCGGCTGCGGACGCGGGTCATGCCGACCAGGCCGACGTTCTGCGCGTACGCCGTGTACGGGAAGGTGTTGAAGACGCCGCCGAGGACGGTCGACAGGCCGTCGGCGCGCAGACCGTCCGCCAGCGTGCGCGGCTCGACCTTGCGGTCCGTCATCTCCCCGACCGCGATCAGGTCACCGGTCGTCTCCGTCATCGTCACCAGCGCCACCACCAGCATCGACGCGATCGCCGAGGCCTCGAAGGCGGGCGCCCCGAAGTGGAACGGCGTGCTGATCCCGAGCCAGTCCGCGTCACCGACCCCGTCGAAGTCCGTGAAATCGAACGGCACGGCCACGGCGAGGCCCACCACGATGCCGATCAGCACCGCGATCCGGCTCAGGAAGGCGGGCGCGAACCGCTGCACACCCAGCACCACGAGGAGCACGAACAGGGCCAGACCCAGGTTCTTCGGCTCCCCGAAGCCCGCCGAACCGACGCCGCCCGCCGCCCAGTTGCCCGCGACCGGCAGCAGCGACAGGCCGATGATCAGGATCACCGTGCCGGTGACGAGCGGCGGGAAGAAGCGGAGGAGTCTGCCGAAGACCGGCGCGAGCAGCATGATCGCGAGGCCCGCGACGATGACGGAACCGTAGATCGCGGGCAGGCCGCCGCCGGTCGTGCCGATGAGCACCATGGGGGAGACGGCGGCGAACGTGCAGCCCTGCATGATCGGCAGGCGTACGCCGAAGCGCCAGAAGCCGATGCACTGGATGAGGGTCGCGATGCCGCACACCAGGAGGTCGGCGGTGATCAGATACGCCAGATCCGCGGGCGACAGTTTCATCGCGCTGCCGACGATCAAGGGGACGGCGACGGCACCGGCGTACATGGCGAGTACGTGCTGGAGGCCGAAGGCGAGGAGGTGGCGGGCGGGTGGGACTTCGTCGACGGGGTGCGTGGTCATGGGTGGGACCGTAGGCTCCTTAAACAGATTGTTGATTTCGGGGGTGTTGCGGGTTCGTTGCTCGCCGCGGCCTGTGTGTGGTTGCTCGCGCCCACGCGGCGAAGCCGCACATTGATACAGCCCCGCGCCTCTAAAAGCCTTGGCTGCGAGCGGCGCTCATGAGTGACTGCCAATCGGGGAGTTTCACCACCGTGCGGCCCAAGGAAGCCCCCAATGCCGCCTCTGCCCTCTCGATCGACTGCCAGCCCGACCACTCCACCGGCTCCGCCCCCTCGGCCCGCAACGCCTCCAGCGGATCGGCCTGCCTCTCCTCTCGTACGAGGAGGTCGGCGTCCTCCAGCAGCGACGTCACCGTCTCCTTCGCGCACGGGCGGTTCGTGCCGATGACTCCCGTCGGGCCCCGCTTGATCCAGCCGGCCACGTACTCACCCGGCGCCACCACGCCCTCGCGCAGCACCCGCCCGGCGAGATGCGGCACCGTACCGTGGTCCGCGTCGAACGGCAGGCCCTCCAGCGGTACTCCGCGATAGCCCACCGAGCGCAACACCAACTGGGCCTCGATCTCCTCGTATTGGCCCGTGCCGGTGATCACCCCGCCCAGGCCGTCCGGCAGCGTCCGCTCGAAGCGCACCGCACCCACCCGCCCCGCCTCGGCGAGGAGTTCGACGGGGCGGAGAAAGAAGCGGAGGTGGATGCGGCGTGCGGAAGCCGTCTGTGACGCCTGCGCCCAGTCCCGCAGCACCTCCACGTTGCGCCGCTGCGCGGCGGGCAGGGCGGTGGGGTCCAGGTAGGCCGGGTCCAGCGCCAACTCCTCCGGCCGCACGCCGACTTGCGCCTCCGGGAGGCCGCCCAGCTCGCGCAGCTCCTTGGTGGTGAAGCGAGCCTGGGAGGGACCGCGGCGGCCGACCATGTGGACGTCCGCCACCCGGCTCGCGGTCAGGGCGTCGAGGGCCGGCTGGGGCATGTCCGTGGGGCTCAGTTCGGCGGCGCCGCGGGCCAGCATCCGGGTCACGTCGACGGCGACGTTCCCGACGCCGATCACGACCGCCGAGCGGGCCGCGCGGACGAAACCGTCGTCGACGGCGTCCGGATGGGCGCTGTACCAGGACACGAACTGGGTCGCGGAGAAACTGCCGGGGAGGTCCTCGCCTGGGATGCCGAGGTGCCGGTCGGTGGCGGCGCCCACGCAGTACACGACGGCGTGGTACAGCTCCCGCAGCCGGGCGACCGGCACACCGCCGGCGCCGATCCTGACGCCGCCGAGGAAGCGGACCCGCTCGTGCTCCAGGATCGTGCGCAGGTTGTTCTGGAGGGACTTGATCTTCTCGTGGTCGGGGGCCACGCCGTAGCGGACGAGTCCGTACGGGCACGGCAGACGGTCCAGGACGTCGACGTACACCGCGGGGTCCAGCTGGACGAGGCTCTGGGCGGTGTAGCACCCGCTCGGCCCGGAGCCGACGACGGCGACACGAAGCACGGCGGTACTCCTTACCCGTGGGGATCAGAGCAGATCGCTGATGTCTCCAGCATCGCACCGTGGCTGCTGCGCTGACAGGGTGCCGTACACGACACGGGAAGCGTGTCCGTTGGTATGGAAAGTGATCATGCGGTTACTTTGCGTGTGTGCTAGAAGCATCGTTTCTTAATCTTTCTGATCGTTGTCCGACGGACGGTGCCGTGTCCGTGTGGCCCGCGTGGGAAGTGCGGGAGGACGAGGGCGCCGCCTCGTGGTTCCATGTCCGGCTGGCGTTCACCGACGGCGCCCGGGTCGATCTGCTGGCCGTGGTGGCCGACGGCTGCGCCTCCCTGGAGGACGTGCGCGCCCAGCCGGCGCTCTCGCTCGACGACCTCGCGGTCCTCGCCGACTGGATCGAGGGCCCGCTCTTCGAGGCGTGCGGCGTCGCGCCGGCGCCGGAGGAGGGCGAGCCGGGCGTCTCGCGGCGGGCCCGGCCCGCGTGGCCGCGCGGTGTCGAGGGGCGGTGGCTCGTCGCTCAGGAGTACCGGGCGGCCCAGGAGGAGGGCGTCGACCCGGTGCTCGCGGTGATGTGTGCGACCGGGCACAGCCGCCGCAAGTCGCTCAGGATGATCGCGCAGGCGCGTGACGCGGGTTATCTGACGCCACGTCACGCTCGCCGCTGAGGACACCCGTCACAGCATGTCCCGCATCCGGGAGATCTCGCTCGTCTGCTGGGCGACCACGTCGTCGGCCATCTCCTCGATGCGGATGTTGTTGCCCTGCCCCTTCACGTCGGTGGCCATGGTGAGCGCCCCTTCGTGATGCGTGATCATCAGGGTGAGAAAGAGCTGGTCGAAGGCCTTTCCCTTGGCCGCCTTCAGCTTCTTGAGCTGCGCCTCGGTGGCCATGCCCGGCATCGAGGCGTGGTCGTGCGCCCCGCCCTTCGGGTCCTTGCCGTACGACGTCAGCCAGCTCTGCATGGCGTCGATCTCCGGCCCCTGTGCGGCCGCGATGCGCTCGGCGAGCTTCTTCACCTGGGTGGACCCGGCGCGGTCGGGGGCGAGTTCGGTCATCTCCAGGGCCTGGGTGTGGTGCACGATCATCATCCGCGCGTACGAGACGTCGGCCGAGTTGGGGGAGTCGTCCTCGGCGCGCTGGTCGGCGGCCTCCTCGGCGGACAGGGTGCGGTTCGCCTCGCCGGGCTCGCCGGGGGCGAGCACCGAAGGGCCGGTCGCCGCCGCCGACTTGGCATCCGAGTCGGAGTCGCAGGCCCCGAGGCCGAGCAGCACCAGAACGGTCACCGTGGCGAGGGACGCGCGGCGGATGAGCACAACGGCCTCCTGTGGCAGGCGGGTTGGGTGGCACCTTGTGAGTGCCGTGACTGTCCTAGCACGCTTCCGCGGATTATCGAGCAGAAAACTTCATTGCGATTCTGTTGCCCCCTGTTGGTGTGTGCATGGTCAAGACCATACTTCGGTGGTGTGTGAACCGTTCCGAGGCGAACGGCACCAGGGAGGAAGCAGTGATCCTGAAAGATCCCCGAACCCGACACAGACGCCTGGGAGTTGTCGCCGCCGCGACCGGACTCCTCGCGGCCCTGCTGACGGCCGTCCCGGCCGCCGCCACACCCGATCCCGGGGACGGCACGGCGGCTTCCGGCAAGGAGGTGTCCCGGAGTACCGAGGCGCAGGTGCGGTCGGCGATAGCCGACGGCGACATACCCGGCCAGGACGAGATCGTCCACTCCGACAACATCGAGCACCTGGCGAACATCCCCAAGGACGCGCTGCCCGGCACCAATTCGGACCTCGCCTTCCAGGGCAGGTACGCCTTCGCCGGCAACTACGACGGGTTCCGCATCTTCGACATCAGCAACCCGAAGGCACCCAAGACGGTCGCCCAGGTGCTGTGTCCCGGCTCGCAGAACGACATCTCCGTCTCCGGCAACCTGCTGTTCCTGTCGACCGACTCCTCGCGCAGCGACAGCAGTTGCAACAGCACCACGCAGCCGGTGACCGAGAAGTCCTCCTGGGAGGGCATGAAGGTCTTCGACATCAGCGACAAGACCAACCCCAAGTACGTCGCCGCCGTCGAGACCGCCTGCGGCTCGCACACCCACACGCTGGTGCCCGAGCGCAAGAACGTCTACATCTACGTCTCCTCGTACTCGCCGAACGCCGCCTACCCCGACTGCCAGCCGCCGCACGACGGCATCTCGGTCATCAAGGTGCCGCGCAACGCCCCCGAGAAGGCGGCGGTCGTGGGCTTCCCGGTGCTGTTCCCGGGTGAGGGCCCGGACGGCGGCGGCAACCCGGGCGCGCCCACCAACCCGGGTGTCTCCAAGACCACCGGTTGCCACGACATCACGGTGCTGCCCTCGAAGGACCTCGCCGCGGGCGCGTGCATGGGTGACGGCATCCTGTTCTCCATCGCCGACCCGGAGCACCCGAAGGTCATCGACCAGGTGCAGGACAACGTGAACTTCGCGTTCTGGCACTCGGCGACCTTCAACCAGAAGGCCAACAAGGTCGTCTTCACCGACGAGTTGGGCGGCGGCGGTGCCGCCACCTGCAACGCGACGGTCGGCCCGAACCGGGGCGCCGACGGCATCTACGACATCGTTGGCAAGGGCGACAAGCGCAAGCTCGTCTTCCGCAGCTACTTCAAGATCCCGCGCCACCAGGCCGACACCGAGAACTGCGTGGCCCACAACGGCTCGCTGATCCCGGTCAAGGGCAAGGACATCATGGTCCAGGCCTGGTACCAGGGCGGCGTCTCCGTCTGGGAGTTCACCGACTCCTCGAAGCCCAAGGAGATCGGCTACTTCGAGCGCGGCCCGCTGGCCACCGACGCGCTCAAGGTCGGCGGTTCCTGGTCGGCCTACTACTACAACGGCTACATCTACTCGAACGACATCGCCAAGGGCTTCGACGTGCTGAAGCTGAGCGACCGACGCACCGACCCCGCCAAGTGGGTCCGGCTGAAGGAGCTCAACACCCAGACGCAGCCCGACTACTTCGACTGACCCTCAGGGTCGCACTCCGGTGCGGCCCCGGTCGCGAAGAACCGCGACAGATCCGTGTCGCCCGTCCCGCCGGACGCCGCCTCGGTGTCCGGCGGGACTCCCAACTCCCAGTCCAGCCGGTAACGTTTGAACAGCTCGGCGCGCAGCACCGGCAGCGGCATCGGCACGCCCGGCACCAGCGCCGCGTAGACCGAGCCCATCAACAGGGCCCGCAGCATGGGGTAGTCGGCGTCGGGGGCCTGCGATCCATTGCGTACGACGGTGTCCCGCAGGAGCTCGGCCAGGCGCCGCTGTTCCGGGCACAGCACGAACCCCTCGGCCTGAAGCAGCCCCGCCATGTGCTGACGCATCAGCACCGGCCGGTCCCGGGCCAGGCCCAGGATCGCGTCGATGGCCCGCGCCATCCGCTCCCGGCCGTCCTCGGTGCGCGGCTCCCGCTCCAGCGCCTCCTCCAGCGTGCGGTTCATCAGCCGGTGCACGGCGGACTGCACCAACTGGCGTTTGCCGGGGAAGTAGTACGACACCAGTCCGCGCGCGGAGCCGGCCCGGTCCGCGATGTCGCCGAGCGTCGTCGCCTCGTACCCGTGCTCGCTGACCACCTCGACCGCCGCCTGCAACAGCCGCTCGCGGGATCGCCGCCGCAATTCTTCATTGACCGAGGCGCTGCGCGGGGACATGCTGTAACTCCTGCGTTGACTGGTTGCCAGCCAACTATACTCAACGCGTTCGGATCGGCCGATGAAACGGCTGGTCAGAGCTGCCGTCCGTCTCGGGCGACGCGGGGGATCGTCCGAGACGGACGGTTCCGCACACCCCACTGGTGGCCTGAGGCTACTTACTGGCTCGCCGTTCAGCCGGACGCTGAGGTCTTCCCGCCCTCGTCCACCAGCTCCAGCACCGGCAGCAGCGCGTCCGGCCGCCCGGTCACCGGCAGGTGATCCACGAAGTGCACCGCGCATCCGAGAGCGGCCGCCCCGCCATCGGCCCGCCGGTCGTCGCCGACCATGAGCGTGCGGCGCGGCTCGGCGCCGAGGTGGGCGCAGGCGGCGGCGAACAGCCGGGTGTCGGGCTTCTGGACGCCGTGCTCGTACGACAGCGCGTAGGCGTCGATGTACGGGTCGAGCCCGTGCTCCCGGAACACCGGCCGCAGATCCCAGCCGATGTTGCTGACGACCCCGATGGCGATGCCGCGCTCGCGCAGCGCCCGCAGCACCTTGCCGGCGTCGGGGTAGGGCTGCCAGGCGGCCGGGGACATGTGGCGGTCGTAGAGCAGGTCGTGCAGGGCCGGGTCCGGCAGCGCCACCTGGCGCGACAGCCCGGTGTACGCGGCCCGGTGCAGCTCCGCGCTCTGGTCCCGCGTCGCCCACGCCCCGGCCATCTCCTCGGGCACTCGCACGGGGTTCGTGCCACCCGGCAGCGCCCCCGCCACCTCCAGCGCCCGCGCGGCCTCGACGAGCTCCGGCTCGGGCAACACGATCCCGGCCTCGGCGAGCCCGCCCCGCAGCCAGGACTCGGCGGACTCGATACGGAAGAGGGTCCCGGAGAAGTCGAACAGCACGGCGATCATGCGGAGATCCTACGAGTCGATGTTCCACTCCCGGGGCAGATCGCCGCCGCAGAACACACAGACGAAATCGTCCTCGCGCACGACCGAACACGCACGACACCGCCCGCAGCGCCGGAACACCAGCTCGTGGCTGAAGCGCTCGGGACGGCCGACACCGGCCGCGTCCAGGGCACGGGCGACGGCCTCCCAGGACGCCAGGTCCGGGCAGTAGCCGGTCGACTGATTGCTGACCTCGTGGACGGCCCAGTGCCCGGCCGTGCGGTCGAACGCCATCTCGCCCGCGGCCAGGACGGCACGCCCCCCGGCACACGCGACATGCTCGCTGCGCCGGGGCGCGAGCCGCAGAAGCCCGTCCAGGCCGACGACGAAGGTGTACGGCTCGCCCGCCTCGTCCGCGCCCCGCTCGGACACCCAGACGTCGAGGTCCGCCGTGGACCGGATGACGCGGCCTTCGGAACCCGCCCGCACCGACGCCTTGATCTCGGCCGGTCCCACGTACTCGTACCTCACGCCTGTCGTCGCCCGTGCACCAGCACCGCCACCGCCACCACCAGGCCCCCCAGCAGCCAGCCGCCGAGGACGTCCGTGGCCCAGTGGACGCCGAGCCAGATGCGGGTGAGGCCCACGCCCAGAACGGAGACGACGGAGAGGGCGAGGGCGGTGCGCCACAGGGCGCGGCCCGCGCCGTGGTGGTGCAGGAGCCACAGGAGGAGGCCCAGCACGACCGTGACGGTCATGGCGTGGCCCGACGGGTACGCCGCGAAGTGGGCCGTGTCGACCGGATCCCGCCAGACCGGGCGGGGACGGTCCAAGGCAGCCTTGAGGGACTGCTGGATCAGCGTGCCGACCGCGCACGTGACCGCCAGCCAGCCCGCCGTCCACCACGCCGACCGTCTCCACACCAGCCACACCACGACCACCGCGCACAGCAAGCGCATCGTCCAGGGGTCCCACACCCAGTCCGTGAGGATGCGGAACGTATGGGTCAGCCCGGATTCCTCGACCGCCCACCGATGGGTCGTGTCGGCGATGTCTCCGTCGAAGCTCATCAGAGGGTGCCAGCGCATCGCGACGAGCGTGAGGAGCAGTACGGAGCACGCGCCCAGGACTCCGGCCGCGCGGATCGCCGTGCGATGGTCCGGCGGGCTTGGCGGGGCGTCGACGGGCGGGGAGTGCATAGAACGATCCTCGCCGACCACGGGGGCCGGAGGCCAATTCCGCCGGTCGCCCCACGGATCACGCGGTGCCGGCGAGCCCTCCGAAGTGCCCGCCGCTCAGCAGCCCCGGCCCAGCGCACGCAGTCGATGGCCGCAGCGGTCCCGGGTCGTCAGAGCGTCGCCAGCATCGCCACCATCGCGATCCCCATCGACAGCCGGCAGGCCCGCGCCACTTCGGGCCGGTCGCCCCATGCGACGGTTCCGCCCCCGGCCGTGACGGGCACCAGCCGTACGCCGGAGAGCAGCACGTAGCCCATGAAGTAGAGGAGCAGTGCTCCCGTCAGCACGGGTATCCCGGAGCCACCGCCGTGATGTCCGGGCGACGCCGCCATCACGACCGCCATGTAGACCATCGCCGACGCACCCACAAGGTGATGCAGATGGTGGGCGCTGGTCCGCGCCGCCCACAGGGCGCGTACGGCGGCCGCCCCGAACACGGTCGCGTACGCCGCCCAGGCCCAGGACGGCGGGGTGAACACCGCGGCCGGGACGGCCATCGCGGCCATGCCGAAGCCCATGAGTGCCTCGCCGCCCGCCGCGCGGCGCTGCTCCTCGACGTCGCTGCGCATCCGCAGCAGGCAGTAGGCCCCGGTCGCCGCGCACAGCGCGACCAGCAGCCAGCCGGGCGAAGCCGGTCCGTGCACACGCGCCTCCCCGTTAGACGGTCGGACGGGGAGGAGATGCCCAGGTCACGCGGCGCGCACGCGAGCGCAAGGGTGTACACGGGGGGCATTCGACGGAGCACGGCAGGTCAGCCGATATCGTTTACGGGTAAAACACCTGTTAAGGTTGTCGGTATGAGCAGTGCCAAGCCCGCCCCCGCTCCGTCGCGCGTCCGGCGCCTCCCCCTGGCCGGTGTCCTCCGTCTCGGCCGTCCCTCGGACATCTGGTTCAAGCCCGCCCTGAGCGTGGTCGTCGCGGTCGCCCCGCCGAACCTCACCCTGCTCGCGCTCGGCCGCCTCGACCTGGCGATGTACACCATGGCCGGCTCCCTGTGCGCGCTGTACGCCCACAACCGCCCCTACGCCGCCCGGGCCCGCGCCCTGGCCTGGGTCGTGCTCGGCATGGTCGGCGGCCTCGCCGTCTCCCTCGTCACCGCCTCGCTCACCACCGACGCCGCCGTCCTGGTCGCAGTCGGCGCCCTGCTGGCCGCCGTGCAGAAGGCGCTGTGCGACGCGACCCGGGTCGGCCCGCCCGGCAACGTGGTCCTCACCTTCATCACCTCGGCCTCTCTGTTCGCCCCGCAGACCCTCGCCCAGGTCCCCGGCCACCTCGCCCTCGCCGTCGCGGCGGGCGCCTGGGCCTGGATCATCGGCATGGCGCCCGGACTGGTCCGGCCGCACGGCCCGGAACGGCGGGCCACGGCACACGCCCTGAACGCCACGGCCGCGTACGTCGAGCAGGACGACCCCCGGACCAGGGCAGCCGCGGCCGCCGCGATCCAGGCCGCCTGGCAGTCCCTGCTGTCCGCCGGCGCCCGTACCCCGACCCGCCGAGCCCTGGACCGGCTGGTCGTCCGCGCCGAGGTCGCCCTCGCGGCTCCCGCCGACACCGACCCGCGACGCCTGCGCGCCTGGGCTCGCGACCTGCGAGGCAGCGGACCGGTCCCACCCACCGCAGACCACGGCGAACTCCTCGGCGTCGACGCCGAACTCGCCGTCCCCGCAACCCCGTTGTGGAGCAGGCTCGGCCCGTTGACCCCGCTCGCCCTGCGCACCGCCATCGGCTGCGCCCTCGCGGGATACGCCTCCCTCGCGCTCGGCGTCGGCCGCCCGTACTGGGCCCTGGTCACCGCCGCCTCGCTCTACCAGGCCAACCTCACCCTCACCTGGAGCCGCGGTGTCCAGCGCGTCGTCGGCAACCTCGCCGGCGTCCTCCTCTTCGCCGCCGTCGTCCCGCTCGCCCACCTCGGCCCGGCCGCCCTCGTCCTGGTCTGCATCGCCTTCAACTTCGGCGCCGAAGCCCTCATCAGCCGCAACTACTGGCTCGGCAGCGTCTGCGTCACCCCGATGGCGCTGCTGATCACCGAGTTCGCCGGCTTCCAGGAACCCGGGAGGCTGATCACCGAGCGGATCGTGGACACCTTCGTCGGCGCCCTCGTCGGTTTCGGCGCCGCGATCGCCGTCACCAACCGCCGCGCCGGCAGCCGCATCGAGCGGACGCTGACCGCCGTGGAGCGCGCCCGCGAACACGCAGCCCGCCTCCTGGCCGAGCCGCACCCCGACCCGCGCGCCCTGGAGTCCGCCCGCCGCGCCCTCGCCGCCCACCTGGTGGAGCTGCGGGCCGCCGACGACGCCGCGGCCGGCGAGTGGTGGCAGGGCGCGCTGCCCCAGGAGCGGGTCGTGCACGCCGAGCAGGCCGGACACCGTACGCTCGCCGCGACGGTACGGCACCAGGAGGTGCACCGGAACGCGACGACGGAGGGCATACGGCCATGACGGCACCGAACGGACGGCAGGCGGACGCGACCGGGGGCGACACCGTCTCCGCGGTCGTCCGGCAGTGGCAGGCCGTCCACCCCGGTCTCGACACCGGCCCCATGGAGATCATCGGCCGCGTCAACCGCTGCGCCGCCCTCCTCCAGCAGGCCGAGGACGCCCCGCTGCGCCGGGCCGGGCTCAGCCGTCCCGAGTTCGACCTGCTCGGCGCGCTGCGCCGCACCGGGCACGAGCTGACGCCGGGCGACCTGGCCCGGGAGACCTTCTCCTCCGGCGCCGCGGTCACCAAGCGCCTCAAGCAGCTGACCGAGCGCGGCCTCGTCGAACGCCGCGGGGACACCCGGGATCGCCGCGTCGCCCACGTCCGCCTCACGGACGCGGGCCGAGAGATCGTCGACGGCATCCTGCCCGAGCAACTCGCGTACGAGACCGCCGTACTGTCCGTCCTGGACCCGCACCGCCAGGGCGAACTCGCCGGGCTGCTCGGTGAGTTGCTCGGGCAGTTGGAGGGGCGGCTGGGGGCACTGCGCGCCTGATCCCGCCGGGCGTATGTCCGGGCGCCTCTAGAGGACGTCCGTCGCCGTCCGCCGGTAGCCCGAGCGACGGTCGTCGAGGGTCTCCCAGCGGTCGCCGTAGATGTTGCGCAGGACGGCCGGCTCCCGGACGAAGTCGTGCGGGAAGCCGAGCGGCACCGCGCTCACCTCGTCGAGGCGGGCGACCGCGTCCGCGTCGAGGCGGACGTCGACACAGGCGAGATTGTCGGCGAGCTGGTGCTCCTTGGTGGCCGCGACGATCGGCACGACGTTCCCGGGGCGCCCCAGCAGCCAGGCCAGCGCCACCTGGGCCGGGCTCCAGCCACCCCGCTCGGCGATGTCCAGGACCGCGCTGATGACCTCCTCCTGCTGCGCGTCCGGCTTGTCGCCCCACGCGTCGAGCCGGCCCTTCTCACCGCGCCGGTACTTGCCGGTGAGCTTCCCGGCCGCCAGCGGCGCCCATGCGAACACCGCCTGGCCGAACGCTCGGGCCTGCGGCAGCAGTTCGCGCTCGGGCGTGCGTTCCAGCAGGCTGTAGCGCAACTGCGAACCGGCGAACGCGGTCCAACCCCGCAGCTCCGCAAGCGTGTTGGCCTGCGCGATCTCCCAGGCCGGCCAGTCCGAGACGCCGACGTACAGCACCTTGCCCGTCCGTACGAGATCGTCCAGCGCCCGCATCACCTCGTCGACCGGTGTGAAGTTGTCCCGCGCGTGCACCCACAGGACGTCCAGCCGATCGGTGCGCAGCCGCCTCAGGCTCGCCTCCAGGGACTGCACCAGGTTCTTGCGGTGGTTGCCGGCCGCGTTGACGTCCCCCTCGCGGGTGCCGCACGTGTACTTGCTGGCGAGCACGAACTCCTCGCGCCGGCCTGCCAGAAGCTCGCCGAGGATGCGCTCGGAGTCACCGCCGGAGTAGATGTCGGCGGTGTCGAGGAAGTTGCCGCCCGCGTCGGCGTACGCGTCCAGCAGCTTGGCGCTGGTCTCCTTGTCGGAGCCGTAGGCGGGGTCGTCGCCCATGACCATGGTCCCGAGCGCGAGTTCGCTCACGCGCAGACCGGTCTTGCCGAACAGTGTGTAACGCACGATCAGTTCCCCTTCAGGCAGGTCGTCGTGCGTACGACGCTATGAGGTGGAGCGCGCTCCAACGCAAGCCGTGCGACTCGGCCTCCGCGCCCGCCGGGTGCACCTGCCGTGGTGTTCAGCCCTCCGCGCCCGCCAGGTACACCCCGAACACCGCCCCGCCGGGATCCCGCAGCACCGCGATCCGGGGCCCGTCCGGCACCGACGTGGGCTCCATGAGGACGGTGCCGCCCGCCTCGGTCGCGGCGGTGGCGGTGGCGTCGGCGTCCTCCACCGCGAAGTACGGCAGCCAGTGCGGCGGCACTTCGGGCGGGAACTTGTCGTCCATCGTGACCATGCCACCGAAGTCGGCGCCGTCGAGACCCCACTGCGTGTAGCGCTCCGAGGTGTTGACGCTCCAGCCGAACACCGTGGTGTAGAAGTCCACGGCCCGCTCCGGCGCCCGGCACAGCAGCTCCACCCAGCCCAGCGAACCCGGGGCGTTGAGCAGCCCGGCCCCCTCGAACCCCTGTCCCTGCCACAGATGGAAGCCGGCGCCCTGGGTGTCGGTCGCGGACGCGAAGCGCCCCATGCCGGGCACGTCGGCCGGCGGCGCCACCACCGACCCGCCCGCCGCCCCGACCTCGGCCAGGGTGGCGTCGAGATCGCCGGCGGCGAAGGTCACGAACCACGAGCACGGCCGCCCCTCCGCGCCGAGCGGGACCATCCCCGCGACCGGGAGCTCACCGACGTACGCGATCGTGTAACCGCCCCTCTCCTGCCGGGCGTCGGTCTCCGTGCGCCAGCCGAAGAGCGCCCCGTAGAACCGCTTGCCCGCTTCCAGATCCGGCGTTCCCACCTCGGCCCAGCAGGGCCCACCGGCCACCGGCTTGTCGAGCCTCATGCCGCCACGCCCCTTCCGCCGACGCGAGCACCCCTCTCGCACGCTAGCCCCGGCCGCGCACGGCTGCCATTCGGCCGAAGCCCAGTGACGGAGGGAGGGCGCCGGTCGCCACAGCGGCCCCTCAGATGCCCGGGCGGAAGCGGATCGGATGGTTCTCGGGTACCTCGACGAGGACGATCCTGATGCCGTCCGGGTCGGTGAGCCACATCTCGATGAGCCCCCATGGCTCCTTCACCGGCGGCCGCGCGATCTCGACGCCCTTCGCCACCAGCTCCTCGTGCGCCGCGGTCACGTCATCGACCTGCATCCACAGGCGCACGGCCGGGGAGGGCGGGGTCTCGGAGCGGCCGGAGAGCTCCAGGAAGCCGCCGCCGAGGAAGTAGACGGTGCCGCGTTCCGGTCCCGTGCCGAACTCGCGGTAGACGGCGAGGCCCAGCTGTTCGCCGTAGAAGACGCGGGAACGCTCGGGGTCGACGGGGTGGATGAGGGTCCGGCCGCTGAGTACGTGCACCATGCGGCGGAGCCTAGTGCGGGCGTTACGCTCGTCGGTGCCCGTGTCGTGCCCGAGAGTGGAGAAACGCCCCATGACCGCTGGACTCACCTTCCGCGATGCCACCGACGCCGACGTGGACGCGCTGGTCGCGCTGATCGAGTCGGCGTACCGCGGGGACGCGAGCCGGGCCGGATGGACCACCGAGGCGGACATCCTGGAGGGGCAGCGGACCGACCCGGAGGGCGTGCTCCAGGTCATCAAGTCGCCCGACAGCCGGCTGCTCACCGTCGAGCGCGAGGGCGAGGTCGTCGCCTGCTGCCAGCTGGAACACCGCGGCGACCACGCCTACTTCGGCATGTTCGCGGTGAGCCCCCGGCTCCAGGGCGGCGGCCTCGGGAAGGTGATCATCGCGGAGGCGGAGCGGGCGGCGCGGGAGACGTGGGGCGTCTCGGAGATGCACATGACGGTGATCTCCGTGCGGAACGACCTCATCGCCTGGTACGAGCGCCGGGGCTACCGCCGTACGGGCCGGATGACCCCGTTCCCGTACGGCGACGAGCGCTTCGGCGTCCCGCAGCGCGACGACCTTCAGTTCGAGCTGCTGGTCAAGCCGCTCGCATAATCGTTACGCCGTGAAGCGAGCGGTGCGTTTGATCTCCGAGTAGTCGGTGGTCGCGCCGTCCAGTTGCAGGGCGCGTACGAGACGCAGATGGTCCTGCGTGTTCACCACCCAGCCGATGATCCTGAGGTCCGCCTTGCGGGCGTGCTCGACGATCTCCAGGGTGATCCGGCGGATGTTGAGGCAGACGGTCGCCGCCCCGGCCTCGACGGCGCGTTCCACGATGTCGGTGCCGTACCGGCTGCCGATCAGCGCGGTCCGTACGCCCGCCACCAGGCGGGAGATCTCGGCGATCGCCTCGTCGTGGAACGAGGACACCTCCACCCGGCCCACCAGGTCCCGCTTGAGCATGACCTCGGCCAGCGCCCGCGCTGCCGCGATGTCCTTGATCTCGGCCTGGAGCGGTGCCCGTACCGCCTCCAGGACCTCCTCGAAGACGGGGACCTTCTCGCCGAGGCCCGCGTCGAGGGTGCGCAGCTCGGCGAGTGTCTTCTCGGCGATCGGACCGGTCCCGTCGGTCGTGCGGTCCACGTCCGTGTCGTGCATGACGACGAGGGCCCCGTCCTTGCTGAGATGCAGGTCGAGTTCGATGGCGTCGAAGCCGGCCTGCTGGGCGGCGACGAAGGAACGGAGGGTGTTCTCGGGTTCGAGACCCATGACTCCGCGATGACCGATGGTAAGGAAGTTCAAGGTTCAACTCGCTTCCGTCGACGGCGGCTCGGCTTCCGCAGCCTAATGGCCTCGGCCGGTGATGAACCCCTGCGTACACGGGGGATCGGCGTGGCGCGAGGGGCCAGGACTGGCCGCCACCGCCTTGGGCGGTCACCCTGGGGTGGGCGAGTCCTGCGGGCATTGACCACTCGTGCCCCCAAGAGGATCACGTATACCCATCGCGAGCGTGGTCATGGCATCCGGCAGGAAAAAGTTTCGTGACCATGAGGGTGGGCAGGATAATTTACGGGGCTCCCACTTGCTGGCAGGAACCTCATATGCATACGGTGTCCTGACGCGAGGTTCTCCCGTGGAGGATGGGACATGACGGAAATTCTTGTGCAGGCGGCTATGGAGGAGCAGGTTCCTCCCGCGACCAGGGTGGTGGACCACCCGGCGTGGCCCGTGCTCAAGGGTGCCGTGGAGCGGATCAGGCCCTGGCAGTCCAAGGACGGGTCGATCGACTTCACGGCCGAGGGTGCCCCGGACCGCGCCACCGCCGAGGCGGCCGTACGCGAGGTCACCGCGGCCGTCGAGGAACTGTCCCCGCTGCTCCCGCACGACCGTGCCTACCACGAGGCCCTGGTGAAGGACCTGGCGCGCTGGGCCGAGGGCGGCTTCGAGGTGCCCGACTTCCTCGACTCGCTGCTCGCCTTCCAGCCCGCCAAGGGCCGCGCGGACGGCCTGCAGCACCTGGTCGTCTTCCCGATGTACACGCAGAACGGCAACCCCGACCGCAATCTCGAAGCGGTCGTGCTGCGCATGGTGTGGCCGGAGTGGCTGGCCGAGCTGGAGCGCAGCCGGTACGACAACCCGCTGTTCTGCGGCATCAAGTTCGAGGACTTCACGGCCGGTTACGACACCAACTCCGCCGTGCTCTTCCCCGAGACGATCGCCGTGCGCGAGGCGCCGGAACGATTCTCCTGGGGTGGCATCTTCTGCGACCGCGAAGCCGCCCGCTTCCGTGCCGTCACCGACGCCGCCGTCGGCATCCTGAGCCTCGACCTGCCCGAGGACATCGCCGCGATGGTCCACGACCAGAAGCGCTGCGAGGAGGCCTTCGTCCTGTGGGACATGGTCCACGACCGCACCCACAGCCACGGCGACCTGCCCTTCGACCCCTTCATGATCAAGCAGCGCCAGCCGTTCTGGATGTACGGCCTGGAGGAGCTGCGCTGCGACCTCACCGCCTTCAAGGAGGCCGTGAAGCTGGAGGCCGACGGCGTCCCGCAGGCCCGTGACGTGCAGTACGCGGTCCTGTTCGACCGCATGTTCCGCTTCCCGGTCACCGGCGAGCGGGTGCGCAACTACGACGGCCTCGGCGGCCAGCTGCTCTTCGCCTACCTGCACAAGCACGACGTCGTCCGCTGGACCGACAACAAGCTGCACATCGACTGGCAGCGCGCCCCGCAGGTCACCAACCAGCTGTGCGCCGAGATCGAGGACCTCTACCGGGCGGGCATCGACCGTCCGAAGCTCGTCCACTGGTTCGCCGCCTACGACCTGGTCTCGCAGTACCTCGCCCCGCACCCGGGCTCCAAGTGGGCCAAGGGTCCCGACGCCCTCGACCTGTCCCAGCCGCCCCGCAAACTCGTCGATGACGTGCTTCCGGACGAGTTTCCGCTGAGCATGTTCTATGAGGCCCTCTCCAAGAAGCTGAAGCACGTGATCGCCGGCACCAAGGGCATCCGTGCGGAGAGCGCCGAGCGGATCGCCGCGTGAACGACCGCGGTACCGAGAACACTGCACGGCAAGCTCAGGAGGCGAAGAACATGGCGGGGAACGGAGCTCTCAGCGGTGCGGTGATCGCGGTGGCCGGCGCGGGTGGACCCGCGGGCCGCGCGACACTGCTGCGGCTCGCCGAGGCCGGGGCGACCGTCGTCGGCGCGGACAACGACCCCGAGCGGCTCGCGGAGGCGGTGAGCGCGGCCCGCGACGCGGGCGGCGGCGCCACCGTCACCGGGGAGCCGGTCGACCTGCTCGACCTGGACTCCACGCGGGACTGGGCCAACGGCATCGAGAAGGACTTCGGCCGGGTCGACGGCGTCGTCCACCTCGTCGGCGGCTGGCGCGGCAGCGAGACCTTCATCAAGACCAGCCTCGACGACTGGGACTTCCTGGAGCTGCTGCTCATCCGCACCGTCCAGCACACCTCCCTCGCCTTCTCCGAGGCGCTCCAGCGCAGCGACCGCGGCCGCTACGTCCTGATCAGCGCGGCCGGCGCGAGCAAGCCCACCGCGGGGAACGCCGCGTACGCCGCCGCCAAGGCCGCCGCCGAGGCGTGGACGCTCGCCATGGCAGACTTCTTCCGCAAGGCCGGGGCCGGCGAGGAGCTCACCTCCGCGGCCACGATCCTGGTGGTCAAGGCCCTGGTGCACGACGCGATGCGCGCCGAGCGACCCAACGCCAAGTTCGCGGGCTTCACGGACGTCAAGGATCTGGCCGGAGCCATCGCCGAGGTCTGGGACAAGCCCGCCGGAGAAGTGAACGGAAACCGTCTGTGGCTCACCGAGAAGCCGTGAACCCGCCGAAGACCGACGCCCGACGCCATCACGACCCGGACACCCGGGGCTTCGCCAGCGACAACTACGCCGGCGCCCACCCGGAGGTGCTCGCCGCCCTGGCCCTGGCCAACGGCGGGCACCAGGTCGCCTACGGCGAGGACGACTACACCGAGAACCTCCAGGCGATCATCCGCAGCCACTTCGGGCCCACGGCGGAGGCGTTCCCGGTCTTCAACGGCACCGGCGCCAACGTCGTGGCGCTCCAGGCGGTCACCGACCGCTGGGGCGCGGTGATCTGCGCGGAGAGCGCCCACATCAACGTCGACGAGGGCGGGGCGCCGGAGCGGATGGGCGGCCTGAAGCTGCTGACCGTCCCCACCCCCGACGGCAAGCTCACGCCCGAGCTGATCGACCGGCAGGCCTGGGGCTGGGAGGACGAGCACCGCGCGATGCCGCAGGTCGTCTCGATCACCCAGAGCACGGAGCTCGGCACGCTCTACACGCCGGACGAGATCCGCGCGATCTGCGACCACGCCCATGCCCACGGCATGAAGGTCCACCTCGACGGCTCCCGCATAGCCAACGCGGCCGCGTCCCTCGACGTCCCCATGCGGACGTTCACCAACGCGGTCGGCGTCGACATCCTCTCCCTCGGTGGGACGAAGAACGGCGCGCTGTTCGGTGAGGCGGTCGTGGTGATCAACCAGGACGCGGTCTCCCACATGAAGCATCTGCGCAAGCTGTCCATGCAGCTCGCCTCCAAGATGCGTTTCGTGTCGGTGCAGTTGGAGGCGCTGCTCGCCAAGGACCTGTGGCTGCGCAACGCCCGCCACGCCAACGAGATGGCCCAGCGCCTGGCCGAGGGCGTCCGCGCCGTGCACGGTGTGGAGATCCTCTACCCGGTCCAGGCCAACGGTGTCTTCGCCAAGCTCCCGCACGAGGTGAGCGTCCGCCTCCAGAAGCGCTTCCGCTTCTACTTCTGGGACGAGAGCGCGGGCGTCGTCCGCTGGATGTGCGCCTTCGACACGACGGAGGACGACGTGGACGCGTTCGTGGCGGCGCTCAAGGAGGAGATGGCGCAGCAGTAGTGCCCCGGCTTTGAATGCATAGGTATGCGATCACTCGTAAAGTCATTGACGGTCGGGTGATCGCGTTTCTATGCTCTGCGGGCATGGAGCTGATCCAGAACACCCCTGATCTGTCCGCCTATCTGGCCGCCGACGAGGTCATCGACCATGACCATCCGCTCGTCAGGCGGACCGCGTCCCGGCTTGCGCGGGACGCCGAGGACTCGTATGCCTATGCGCGGCTGGCGTTCGAGTTCGTCCGCGACACCATCCCGCACTCCCAGGACTCCGGGGATCCGCGCGTCACCTGGCGGGCCTCCGACGTCCTGGAGCAGGGCACCGGCATCTGCTACGCGAAGTCCCACGCGCTGACGGCCCTGCTGCGGGCGGAGGACATCCCCACCGCGCTCTGCTATCAGAAGTTCGACGTGGTGCACGGCCTGGTCGCGGTCCGCTTCAACGGTGCATGGCATCGCCAGGACCCGCGCGGAAACAAGCCCGGCGTGGACGCGCAGTTCTCCCTCGATGGTGAGCGGCTGGCATGGGTGCCCGACCCCGAGTCCAATGAGGTGGACTATCCGGTCCTGTATGCTGAACCTCACCCGGCCGTTCTGAGCGTCCTCAAGGCCGCCCCCGACCGGCCCCATCTGTGGAAGACGCTCCCGACCGAACTCTGAGGCAGGCGATGACCTTCTCCCTCACCGTGTCCGACGAGGTCCGCGCCCTCGCGCCCGGCTTCACGCACGTCGCGATCGAGGCCCACGGCCTCGTCAACGGGCCGAGCACCGATGCCAGTTCGGCACTCCTCGACGACGCGGCCCGCCGTCTCGCCGTACGCCTGGACGGGCGCGCCCCGCACGAGGACCCGCACATGGCGGCCTGGCGTGAGGTGTACACGGCGTTCGGGTCGAAGCCGTCACGGACCCGCAACTCGGCCGAAGCGCTGGCCAAGAGGGCGCTGGCGGACGGCGGACTGCCCCGGATCAACCTGCTCGTCGACCTCTACAACGCCATCAGCGTCGCCCATCTGATCCCGGTCGGCGGTGAGGACATCGACCGCATCCGGGGCGGGATGCGGCTCGTGCGGGCGGGCGGTGACGAGGAGTTCGTGACCGTCGTCGGCGGCGAGGAGGTCGTCGAGCACCCCGACGCCGGTGAGGTGGTGTGGCGCGACGAGCTGGGGGTGACCTGCCGCCGCTGGAACTGGCGCCAGGGACCGCGCACCCGGCTCACCGAGGAGACCGTCTCCGGCATCTTCCTGCTGGAGAGCCTCGCCCCGATGCCCGTCGCCGAGCTCGAGCAGGCGGGTACCGGACTCGCCGAGCTGCTGGAGAAGTTCAGCCCCGGCGCGCGCATCGACGTGCACGCCGCCGACCCGGTGCGCGGCTGATCCGCCGCGGTCGTTAACCTCCCCGTATGCATGACGGGGGAACACAGGAGAACAGCACCGGCACCGACGAGCAGTCCACGAGGCCCCTCGCCCGGCTGTGGAAGCACTGGCTGCTCACCTCGGCCGTGGCACTGGCCCTGCTGGCGACCGCCACGACCGTACCGATCGTCCTCGCGGACTCCGCAGACGACGCTCCCTGTCAGGAGATCCCGGCCTCGACCCGGGCCCTCGCGAAGAACCCGGCCGCCGCCACCCGCGCCCTCGACCCCGGTGAGGACCTGTCCCGGTATCGCGCCGTGCGCGAGCTGCTGATCCACGAGAACCCGTGCGGCGACGGCGGCGAGGCGCTCGGGCAGGTCGTCGACGCCGCCACCCGGGCCACGGCGAAGGGCAAGCCGCACACGCTCGCCCAGGCCCGTGCCGCGTACGCCGTGGTCGCCGCGTTCGACGACGACGCCGTGCCCAGCGGGGCGGCACCCGGAGTGGCCCGCGTCCTCGCCGAGTACGTGGTCGACGCCAACCGCTTCCTGAGCCCCGACCGCGACGCGTACAGCCCGGCGGTGGACGCCGTGGGCGCCGCTCCGGACGACACCGGCTGGACGACGTACGGCCGCTTCCTGGCACCGCACGAGGCCCACGCCGACTTCGAGTGCACCGAGCCCTACTCCGACGTACGCGCGGACCCGGAGGGCCTGGTCGGCGAACTCGCCAAGAACCCCGAGGCGTTCGCGATCCTCTACGACGCCGAGCGCGCGTACTTCGCCTACTACCTCGAACGCCTCACCCGCGACGGCGCCGACCCCGACTACCGGCCGGGCAAGGAGAAGGACGGCAGCCCGAAGTCGACCACCACCTGGGCCGACATCGACCTGGAACACCTCACCGACCGCATCGGCAGCCTCATGAAAGCCCGGGCGCGGTACGCCAGGGACGGCACGATCCCCGACCTCGCGGCCTTCGACAAGGCCGTACGACGGCACACGCGCGGCGCCTATCAGACGGCCACGCGTCAGGTGAGCAGCCGGCCGGTCATGGGGGACATCGCCGAGCGGCCGGTCTCCGGCCCGCTGAGCGGTGATCTGACGGACGGACGGCACCAGCTGTTCACGGTCCTCGACGCCTGGGCGAAGGCGCGCAAGGTACCGACGGAACGCGCGGTGCAGCTACGGCAGTTGATCGATGACCGGTACGTCAGGGCGCTCTGGCTGACCTCGTACTGAACGGGGACGGGGTCAGCCGCCGAGGCGCAGTGCGGTGCAGTCCCGCTGCTCGGTCTGCGTCTCGGCGAAGGCCGCGAAGAGCTCGCGCCGACCGGTCTCGTCGATGCCGGGGACGTCCTTGGCGGCGCTGAGCGCGAAGTTGGCGGCCTCGCCGTCGCAACGGGCGGTCGCCGTACGGGAGTCGGGATCGTGCCGTCGCTGCTCGGCGAGCAGACGGTTGCTCCAGTCGCCGTACCAGGCGGCGAACCACAGCCGGGGTTCCCATTCCCCCGAGTCGGCGTCCCGCGCGTACAGGTCGCAACGACCCACCGGACCCGCGTCGTTCATGAGCACCGCCACCCGCCACCGCGCGGCCTTGAGCCCGCCGGCCTTCAGCGCCCACCCGCAGGCGGTGTCACCCGCGTCGGCGAGCGGCACCGTCTTCGGGTCCTCCTGCGGATCCACCGGCGCGGCGTCCCCGCCGGGTGCCTTCAGCGGCTCGGCGCCACAACCGAGGCGCTCGGAGGCGGAGTTGGTGAGCGCGACCGCCGTCTCGTAGGCGGCGGGGGTGGCCCGCAGGGAGTCCCGGCCGAGCCAGGTGCGGACGAGCAGCTTGCGTTGCCGTCCCTCGTCGTCCTTGCCCAGTTCGGGGCAGGGGAGGAGGAACTGGAGGGCGCCGTACTTGTCGATGTAGCCGGGCAGTCCGTCCGCCATCGGTCCCACGCGGTCGAACCCGGACTCGGACAGGACCGTCATGAACTCCCGGTCCACGTCGTCCCGCCGGGTGTACGCCTCGGTCGCCAGCAGCCGGTCGTCACGTACGTCGTCGCCGTCGAAGCCGAGGGAGCAGCCGTAGTCGCCCAGTTCCTCGTGGGCAGCGGACTCCGCGTCCTTGAAGTGGTCGCCGTCGCGCCCGAGTTCACGGACCGCGTCGACCGGCAACGCGCCGTCGCAGGCCGTGCGCAGCAGCCACCAGTCCTGTGCGTACGGAGTGGCGATCCAGCCGCCCACCCCCAGCACGACCGCAGCCGACACCGACACCTTGACCCAGCGCCGCATTCCTTGCCCCCGTAGCAGTCCACCCGTTCACGGGCGGGACCCTATCGGGCGGGCGACGGCTCCGGCGGCGCGGGTCGGTGATCCTGGGCGGTCAGCGGGCCTCGGCGGCCTTGACCTCTTCCGGGGTGGGCGCTGTGCCGCCGAGGTGGGCCGGCATCCACCAGGTGTCGTCGGCGTCCTTGGGGCGGACCGGGTAGGCGCGCTGGGCGGCCTCCAGGAGCTCCTGGACGCGCTCGCGCAGCTGACGGGTGATCGCGCCCGCGTACTTGTCCTTGGGCGCCTCGACCGGCTCGCCGACCCGGATCGTGATCGGGGTGTGGCTGCGCTTGAAGTTGCGCGGGTGGCCCTTGGTCCACAGCCGCTGCGTGCCCCACAGCGCCATCGGGATCAGCGGTACGCCCGCCTCCTGTGCCAGGCGCGCGGCACCCGACTTGAAGGTCTTGAGCGTGAACGACTGCGAGATCGTGGCCTCGGGGAAGACCCCGACGATCTCACCGGCGCGCAGCGACCGCAGCGCGTGCTGGTAGGCGTCCTCGCCCTGCTTGCGGTCCACGGGGATGTGCTTCATCCCGCGCATCAGGGGACCGGAGATCCGGTGCCGGAACACGGACTCCTTCGCCATGAAGCGCACGAGACGCTTCTGGGGCAGTGCGGCCAGCCCGTCGAAGACGAAGTCCAGGTAGCTGATGTGGTTGCTCACCAGCACGGCGCCGCCAGAGCGCGGGATGTTCTCCGAACCCTTGCAGTCGATCTTCAGGTCCCACACCTTGAACAGCGTGCGGGCGAGGCCGACGACGGGTCGGTAGACAAGCTCTGCCATGGACGGGGTGGACCCTTCCTTCTCTGCCTGGGAAAGGGGGTTCCCAGCGGGAAAGTTACGACACCGTAGGTTTACGGCATCTCGCAGATCGTGCCCCAAGAACGGGCGGGGGGCCAGTCCTCGTGCCCGTGAACGGCGAGATCCTTGTCACGTCGGCGCCTTGATCCACCTCGTGCTTTTACGTCGCCTTTACTGCGCGCGTACGGTCACGCGCCGCACGAGCAGGTACATCTCGCACCCCAGGCAGTACCCGAACGCGGAGTTCAGGAACGCGGCCGCGAGCGCGGCCCCCGTCGCGGCGAGCCCCAGCCACTCCGGTCCGACGCCGTACCCGATCAGACCCACGACCGCGAAGGCCAGGCCCACCGCCTGGGCGAACCGCGGCGGTTCGGGCGCCTCGAACTCGGTCGGCGGGCCGATGCGGGGCCGCACGACCTTCCGGAACAGCCAGCCGTACGGCGAACGCCCGACGCCGCCCGCGGCCCCCAGCGCGAACGCCAGCGTCTGCCAGGCCAGGAGCCACACGCTGCCGGTGATGAGCACGACCGCCAGTACTAGGGTCGTCACGGCCGCCCCGAAGCGCGGTCCCCTCACGTCGATGTCCATGAATCAAGCATTCCGCACGGAATGCCATGGGTGGAGCCGGGAATCTTTGCAGTCTCGTGAACGCTGGAGCTGGGTGATGGCCGGAGTCGTGGTGTGTGTACTGGTGCTCGCTGCGGCGAGCGTCTACGGAGTGCTGCACAGGCAGCGGAGCGGGAGAGTGCGGGTGCGCGGGCGCGACGACGACAAGCGGCTCGGCTCGGCCGAGCTGGGCGCGGAGTTGGGGGAGCGCGCCACTCTCGTCCAGTTCTCCAGCGCCTTCTGCGCACCCTGCCGGGCCACCCGGAGAGTCCTCGGCGAGGTCGTCGACCTGGTCCCCGGGGTCGCCCACGTCGAGATCGACGCCGAGGCCCATCTGGACCTCGTACGCGAACTGGACATCCTCAAGACGCCGACCGTGCTGGTGCTCGACGCCCAGGGCCGGGTGGTGCGGCGCGCCACCGGGCAGCCGCGCAAGGCGGATGTCATCGCGGCTCTCGGCGAGGCCGTGTGACGGTGAGGCAGCTCCCATATGCCGGGACGTACTTGACTGGGCGTACCACCTATCGTCAGCCTGACTGTATGCCTTCGGAACTCCTTCTCTTCGGGCGGGTCCACGTCGACCTGGCCCGCACCGCGAGCGCGCGCTGTCCGGGCTGTTGAGCAGCCACGGACCAGCTCGCCCCACCTCGCAGAAGGACGACCCCATGACGGCCACGCCGGACCTCCGTACCCCCCAGCTCGCATCCGCCGATCTGCTGCGCTCCGTCTTCCGGCGGCACGCGGCGGGCGTCGCCGTGATCACCGCCCGTGGTGAGGGCGGCCCGGTCGGCTTCACCGCCACCTCGCTCACCTCGGTCTCCGCCGAGCCCCCGATGCTGTCCTTCGGCATCGGTACCGGAGCCTCCAGCTGGCCCGCGATATCCGGGGCCGAGCATGTCGGCGTCCACATACTCGGCGAGCACCAGCAGGAGCTGGCCGCCACCTTCGCCCGCAGCGGCGCCGACCGCTTCGGCGCGCCCACCGGCTGGCGCGAGGGGCCCGAGGGCGTCCCCGTCCTCGACGACGTCCTGGCCTGGGTGGTGTGCCGCGTCGTCGCGCGCGTGCCCGCCGGCGACCACCGGATCGTCCTCGCCGAGGTGCTCCTCGGCGACCCCGCGGGCCCCGGCCGTCCGCTCCTGTACCACCAGGGCGGATTCAGCGGACTGCGCGACTGACGCCCCGCGCCGCACGCCGGCTCTCTCTCCGCTCTCCCCCTGCGCGACCGTCGAGTTCCGATTACGCTGCGTTGCAAAGGTCACAGTTCAAAGCGCTTGCTTAGCGGGAACGAACTGGGTGTACTGACGAGTAATATTTCGTTCGGAGCGCGGGCCGCCCCGATCGGGATCGGCCGCTTGGGGCGCCTATGCTGCCTGCAAGTAGGCAGCACACAAATGTCGACGCAGCAGTAGGAGAGCCGGCGTGAGCTTGAGGATCGTTGTCACCGTGAAGTACGTGCCCGACGCCACTGGCGACCGGCACTTCGCCGATGACCTGACCGTCGACCGTGACGACGTGGACGGTCTGCTCTCCGAGCTGGACGAGTACGCGGTCGAGCAGGCGCTGCAGATCTCGGAGAACTCCGACGACGACGTGGAGATCACCGTCCTGACCGTGGGCCCCGAGGACGCCAAGGACGCGCTGCGCAAGGCGCTGTCCATGGGCGCCGACAAGGCCATCCACGTCGAGGACGACGACCTGCACGGCACCGACGCGATCGGCACCTCGCTGGTGCTCGCGAAGGCGATCGAGAAGGCCGGCTACGACCTGGTGATCTCCGGCATGGCCTCCACCGACGGCACCGCGGGCATCGTCCCGGCGCTGGTCGCCGAGCGCCTGGGCGTCCCGCAGGTCACCCTGCTCTCGGAGGTCTCCGTCGAGGACGGCACCGTCAAGGGCCGCCGGGACGGCGACGCCGCGAGCGAGCAGCTGGAGGCGTCCCTGCCGGCCGTCGTGTCCGTCACCGACCAGTCGGGCGAGGCGCGTTACCCCTCCTTCAAGGGCATCATGGCGGCCAAGAAGAAGCCGGTGGAGTCCTGGGACCTGGAGGACCTCGAGATCGAGGCCGAGGAGGTCGGTCTCGAGGGTGCCTGGACCAAGGTCGAGACCGCGGCGGCCCGTCCGGCGCGCACCGCGGGCACGATCGTCAAGGACGAGGGCGAGGGCGGCAAGCAGCTCGCCGAGTTCCTCGCGGGCCAGAAGTTCATCTGAGCCCGGCATCGCCGACCGCCCCTCACCCGATCCAAGCAGGAGAGCATTCCCATGGCTGAAGTTCTCGTCTACGTCGACCACGTGGACGGTGCCGTCCGCAAGCCCACCCTGGAGCTGCTGACCCTGGCCCGCCGCATCGGCGAGCCGGTCGCCGTCGCGCTCGGCAATGGTGCCGGTGACACCGCCGCCGCCCTCGCCGAGCACGGCGCGGTCAAGGTCCTCACCCACGAGGCCGCCGAGTACGCCGACTACCTGGTCGTCCCCAAGGTCGACGCCCTCCAGGCCGCCGTCGAGGCCGTTTCCCCGGCCGCCGTGCTGGTCCCGTCCTCCGCGGAGGGCAAGGAGATCGCCGCCCGTCTGGCGCTGCGCATCGGTTCCGGCATCATCACCGACGCCGTCGACCTGGAGGCCGGCGACGAGGGCCCGGTGGCCACCCAGTCGGTGTTCGCCGCCTCCTTCACCACCAAGTCCCGTGTCTCCAAGGGCACCCCGGTCATCACGGTCAAGCCGAACTCGGCCGCCGTGGAGGCCGCCCCGGCCGCCGGTGCGGTCGAGGCGCTGGCCGTGACCTTCTCCGCCGCCGCGACCGGCACCAAGGTCACCGCGCGCACCCCGCGTGAGTCGACCGGTCGTCCGGAGCTGACCGAGGCCGCGATCGTCGTCTCCGGCGGCCGCGGCGTCAACGGCGCCGAGAACTTCGCGATCATCGAGGCGCTCGCCGACTCCCTCGGCGCGGCCGTGGGCGCCTCGCGTGCCGCCGTCGACGCCGGCTGGTACCCGCACACCAACCAGGTCGGCCAGACCGGCAAGTCGGTCTCGCCGCAGCTGTACATCGCCTCCGGCATCTCCGGCGCAATCCAGCACCGCGCGGGCATGCAGACCTCGAAGACGATCGTGGCGATCAACAAGGACGCCGAGGCCCCGATCTTCGACCTCGTCGACTACGGCGTGGTCGGCGACCTCTTCGACGTCGTCCCCGCCCTCACCGAAGAGGTCAAGGCCCGCAAGGGCTGATCTCCGCAGCGCCTGTCCGAGGCCCCCGCGACCGCTTCCCGGCGGTTGCGGGGGCCTCGGCTCATCCCAGCGTCAAAGTCGCCTGGACCGGCAGATGGTCGCTGGGGAACTGCCCGTCGACGGCGAAGGTGTTGATCGAGGCCCGGTGGACCTTCACCCCGGACGTGGCCAGGATCCAGTCGATGCGCTCGCCGTCGGGCGTCAGCGGTTGGTAGCCGTGGAACGTGCCGTAGGCGTCGCCGCGTTCGGCCGCCGCGTCCCAGGTGTCGAGGAGCCCGGACTCGACGAGGTTGTCGTAGGCCTGGTTGTTGTGGGCCGCCGCGTTGAAGTCGCCGGTGACGACGACCGGTAAGGCACGGTCGAACGCGGCGATCGTCTTGGCGATGAGCAGGGTGGCGCGCTCGCGCGCGTACTGGCTCACATGGTCGAGGTGGGTGTTGAGGACGTAGAACTCGCGGCCGTCGTCGGCGCGGTCGCGGAAGCGGACCCAGGTGACGATCCGGGGGAGTGCGGCGCCCCAGGTGTTCGAGCCGATCGTCCGGGGAGTGTCGGAGAGCCAGTAGGTGTCGTGTTCGAGCGGGGCCAGGCGCCGGGTGTCGTAGAAGACCGCGGTCGACTCGTCGTGGCTGCCGCCCTCGCGGCCGGTGCCGATCCAGGCGTAGTGCGGTCCGAGGTCGGCGTGGATGTCCAGCAGCTGCTGGTAGAGGCCCTCCTGGGTGCCGATGAACGTGGGCGCCTCGCGGCGCAGCAGGGCGCGCATCACCGGGCGGCGGACGGCCCAGCTGTGGGGTTCGACGGCACTGGCGAAGCGCAGGTTGAAGGTCATGGCGTCGAGCCGGCGGCCGGCCGAGCGGGCGGCGGAGGCGGGCATCGTGGCCATCAGGGGCAAGGTGAGCGCGGTGGCCACCATGGTTCTCAGTCCCATGCGACGCGTCATTCTGTCGGTGTCCGGCATGAAATCCCCTCCCGACGGATCAGGATGAACGGGGGAACCGGTGTGCGAAAGAGGGCGTGGTGGGGCCGGGGTGCCGGAAGGGGCGCGGCGGCTCATGCTGTGGACGGGGTGTTGACCTGCGGGAAGATCCACGGATAACTTCGTTCTACGGATTGTTGATTCCGTAGTGCGGAAAACAGGAGGGTGTGGCATGGGTCAGCAGGAGCAGGTGGCGACGAGCCTCGCGGGCGCCGTCAGCGAGGAGATCAGCGCCTCCCTCGCACCGGTCGACGCCGAGCTGGAGCGCCGCTACCCCGGCGACCCGGGCACCCGCCAGCCCGTCCACACCGTCTACGTCCCCGGCAACGTCTTCGCCGCCGACACCCTGCGCTCCTGGGGCGACCAGGCCCTCGCGGCCCTCGACGAACACGCCCCGGACGCCGCGTCCTTCGCCGCCGTGCTCGGCCTCTCCGACGACCTCGCCGAACCCGTTCACGCGCGCGTGCGCGCCAAGCTGGAACGCGAACCGATCGAAGACCTGCGCGTCGACTTCGAGGACGGCTACAAGGGCTCCGACGAGGACCAGGACGCCGCCCGCGCGGCCCGTCTCGTTGCGGACGCGTACAAGAACGGCACCGCCGCCCCGTACATGGGAATCCGGATGAAGTGCATGGAGTCCCCGGTCCGCGACCGCGGCATCCGCACCCTCGACGTGTTCCTCACCGGCCTGATGGAGGCCGGCGGACTGCCCGACGGACTGGTCCTCACCCTGCCCAAGGTCACCTACCCCGAGCAGGTCACCGCGATGGTCCGGCTCCTGGAGCAGTTCGAGAAGGCCCGCGGCCTCACCCCCGGCCGGATCGGCTTCGAGATCCAGATCGAGACCAGCCAGGCGATCCTCGCCGCCGACGGCACCGCCACCGTCGCCCGCATGATCGACGCCGCCGAGGGTCGCGCCACCGGCCTGCACTACGGCACCTTCGACTACAGCGCCTGCCTCGGCGTCTCCGCCGCCTACCAGGCCAGCGACCACCCGGCCGCCGACCACGCCAAGGCGATCATGCAGGTTGCCGCCGCCGGCACCGGCGTACGCGTCTCGGACGGCTCCACCAACGTCCTGCCGATCGGCACCACCGCCAACGTCCACGAGGCCTGGAAGCTGCACTACGGCCTCACCCGCCGCGCCCTGGCCCGCGCCTACTACCAGGGCTGGGACATGCACCCCGGCCACCTCCCCACCCGCTACGCGGCCGTCTTCGCCTTCTACCGCGAAGGCTTCGAATCCGCCGCCAAGCGCCTCGCCGCCTACGCCAACCACGTCGACGGCGACGTCATGGACGAGCCCGCCACCGCCAAGGCCCTCGCCGGGTACCTCCTGCGCGGCCTGGACTGCGGTGCCCTGGACACCGGCGAGGTCACCCGCCTCACCGGGCTGACCCTGGCGCGCCTCCAGTCGTACGCCGGACCGCGCCGCGCGGACCTGACGGCCTCGGCCAAGTAACACCTCGGCGACCTCGACGAGGGCTGTCACAGCCGCCCCGTACTCTGTACGCGACCTTGCACATGCGTACGGAGGAACGGGGCCGGGGTGTCTTCGGGGGACAACGGACAGACGGACGGGGCGGGCCGGCTGCTGGCCGGGCGCTATCGCGTCGTGGCGCAGCTCGGGCGCGGCGGCATGGGGGTGGTCTGGCGGGCGGTGGACGAGGTCCTCGGCCGTGAGGTCGCCGTCAAGGAACTGCGCACCTACACCGACTCCGACGGGCCGGAACTGGCCGATCTGCGGCTGCGCATGCAGCGCGAGGCCCGCGCGGCGGCCCGGGTGCGCCATCCCGGCGTGATCGCCGTGCACGACGTGGGCGAGGTCGACGGCCGTCCGCTGATCGTCATGGAGCTGGTCGACGGACCGTCCCTCGACGACGTCCTGCGCGACCGCGGCACCCTCGACCCGCAGGAGGCCGCCGACATCGGCGCCAAGGTCATGGACGCGCTCGCCGCCGCCCATCGCGTCGGCGTCCTGCACCGGGACGTGAAGCCTGGCAACATCCTGCTCGACCGGTCGGGCCGCGTGGTCCTCACGGACTTCGGCATCGCCACGATGGACGACCCGGGCGACGGCTCGGCCACCCATCTGACCCGCAGCGGCGAACTCGTCGGCTCCCTGGACTACTTGGCGCCCGAGCGCGCCCAGGGCGCCGACCCCGGCCCCGCCTCCGACGTCTGGGCCCTGGGCGCCACCCTGTACGCGGCGGTCGAGGGCGCCTCGCCCTTCCGTCGTACGTCGACGTTCTCCACGCTCACCGCCATCGTCTCGGAGCCCCTGCCGCAGCCCACGCGCGCGGGGGCGCTCGCGCCCGTGCTCCAGCGCCTTCTCGACAAGCGCCCCGAGGGGCGCCCGGAGGCGGAGGAGGCCCGCGCACTGCTCCAGGCGGTCGCGGACTCCGGGGCGACCGACTCCGCCACGGCACGGCTTCGGGGTACGGCGGTGGCGGCGCCCGTGGTGACGGAGCACAGCGTGCCGGCGGTCCCGCCGGGGTTCGGCCCGCCGCCCGCCCAGGTGCCACCGGTCGTCACAGGTCCCATGGACACCGCCCGCCCCACCCGGGGGCGGCGCCGCGTTCTCCTGGCTGCCGCGGCTGTCGCTGTCGTCCTCGCGTCGGCCGGAGCGACCGTGGCATTCCTCAACGACTCGGGCGGCACGGACACAGACGCGCACTCCACGTCCTCCGGCACCGATGCCAGGGCCACGTCGGCGGCGAGCGGCCGGGGCGACGCCGTACGCACGGACGAGCCCGAGCCGACGGAGAAGGGCACCAAGAAGACCCCGACGGCCACTCCTTCGGCGAGTCCCACGGCCGACAGCAAGCCCACCGCGCGGGCCACCACCCCGGCCCCGAGCAGGACCTCAGGCGGCAATGCCCCCGCCCCCGACGACACCGGTACCGGCGAGACCAAGCCCGCCGCGTCCTGCGTCTCCATAGGCGGCGGCAAGTACAACTGCGAGGTCTGGAAGACCGCCGACTCCTACACCGCCGCCGGCGCCAAGGCCGGCATCCTCAACGCGGGCACCAACTACTTCTACTGCCAGCAGAATCTGGGCCGCCGCGAGACCGACGGCGAGTGGACCAACGTCTGGTGGGCGAAGACCGACGACGACAGCGGCAACACCGGCGTCTTCGTCAGCGACGTCTACATCAAGGGCGGCGACAACGACGAGCCGGTGCCCGGACTGCCCGTCTGCTGAGCCTCCACGTACCGCTCCAGGCCGGAGGCGGCCACCAGCTTCTCCGTCTTGAACAACCGCGTCCCCGCTCGGCACAGCTCGTGGTCGGCGCGCGCCCGGGCGCAGAACTCCTCGGGCGTGACGCCGAACAGCTCCCTCAACCGGGCCGATGCGACGAGGAGTTCGGTGAGCAGCGGCCGCTGGCCGGGGTGGCTGCGCGGGGCACCGGTGCCGTCGTGGAGGACGCCATGGGTGTTGACGTACACGAACGCACCCGGCAGCGCGGTGCCGTCGGCGAGTTCGCACCGCACCTCGGGGGAGGGCAGCCACGCCCGCCGGAAGTTGCCGGCCGTCAGATGCGCACCCTCGCTCGCGTCGACGACCGCCAGCTGCTCGGCGTCGAGCCAGATGACGTACAACTCCCTTACGGCTCCCGGCGCTTCGACCGGGGAGGCGGACACATAGCCCAGCCGGCTGACATGGGCGGAGACGCCGATGCCGAGGCCCGTGACGCGGGTGCGCACCATCGGGATCGGGGAGACGATCCCGTACTCGGCCATCTTGTGGCGCAGTTGGGCGGGGCTGGCGTTGGAGCCGACGGCGAGGACGGGGACGCGGTCCTCGTGCACGAGACGGTCGAGGGGCAACAGCCGGTCCCCGTCGAGGAGTCCGGAGTCCGAGGGCCACGCGCCCGGGTAGAGCAGCGGGTGATCGCGCGGCGCCTCGGCCAGACCGAGCGCTTCCAGGGTGCGGTCGCTCAACGGCACCACCTCAGTCCGCCGGCGGCAGCTCGCCCGAACCGCGGGTGATCAGCCGGGTCGGCAGTTCGATCCGCTCCGGGGTGACCAGCGTGCCGTCCAGCTGCCGGAACAGCCGCTCGGCGGCCGTGCGGCCGAGGGCGGCGGCGTCCTGGGCGACGACGGTGACGCCGGGCTGGAGCAGGTCGGCGAGCTCGATGTCGTCGAAGCCGACCAGGGCGACCCGGCGCGTGTGCTCGGCGAGGACCCGGACCACGGTGACCGTCACCCGGTTGTTGCCCGCGAAGACCGCGGTCACCGGATCCGGCCCGGACAGCATCTCCTCGGCCGCCCGGCGCACCCGCTCCGGATCGGTGACCCCGAGGGACATCCACGTGTCCTCGACCGGTATGCCGGCGTCCTCCATGGCGGCCCGGTAGCCGCGCAGCCGCTCGGCCGCGGTGTGGATGCGGGGCATGTCGCCGATGAAGCCGATCCGGCGGTGTCCGTGCGCGATGAGGTGGGCGACGCCGTCGCGGGCGCCGCCGAAGTTGTCGGACAGGACCACGTCGGCGTCGATCTGCCCGGCCGGACGGTCCACGAACACCGTGGCCACGCCCGCCTTCAACTCCGGCTCCAGGTAGCGGTGGTCGTCACCGGCAGGGATGACCACCAGGCCGTCCACGCGCCGGGCGCACAGCGCCAGCACCAACTCCTGCTCGCGGTCCGGGTCCTCAGCGCTGGAGCCGTTGATCAGCAGGGCGCCGTTGGCACGGGCCACCTCTTCGACCGCGCGGCTGAGCGGGCCGTAGAACGGGTCCGCGAGGTCTTCAAGGACCAGTCCGATGCTGGCGGTACGCCCTTTGCGCAGCACCCGCGCGCTGTCGTTGCGACGGAAGCCGAGCGCGTCGATGGCCTCCTGCACCCGCCGCTCGGTCTCCGGGGTGACGCCCGGCTCGCCGTTGACCACACGGGAGACCGTCTTCAGGCCCACTCCGGCGCGTGCGGCCACGTCCTTCATCGTCGGACGGTTGCCGTAACGCGTGGCGGCGTTTCGCTCTGCATGGCGGGTGGTCTCGGGCACGATACGGCGTCCTGTCCTGTCGTCCACGGGGCATCCACGGGTTCATCCCCCGGGAAGGGGGTGCGGCGTCCATGATTTTGTATGAGGATGTGGCGTCGAGCATAGAGCCTGGACAACGTTGTCAGATGCGGGGGACACTGTCCACCACAATTGCCGTGTCCGTGCCCCCACCTCGGAACGGCCCGCCCTTTCTGACGGTTGACGGGGAGATCTGACACTGATGCACACCGACCTCGTGGCAGCGCTCGACATCGGCGGCACCAAGATCGCCGGTGCGCTGGTCGACGATCGCGGCCACATCCTGGTCCGCGCGCAGCGCGCCACGCCCGCCCGGGAGGACGGCGAGACCGTCATGCGGGCCGTCGAGGAGGTGCTCGGCGAACTCACCGTGTCGCCGTTGTGGGGACGCGCCTCGGCCCTCGGTATCGGCAGCGCGGGCCCCGTGGACGCCTCCGCGGGCACCGTCAGCCCGGTCAACGTGCCGGGCTGGCGCGACTATCCGCTGGTCCGGCGGGTCCGTGCGGCCACCGGCGGGCTGCCGGTCGAGCTGATCGGCGACGGCGTGGCGATCACGGCGGCCGAGCACTGGCAGGGCGCCGCGCGCGGGCACGACAACGCGCTGTGCATGGTGGTGTCGACGGGCGTCGGCGGCGGTCTGGTGCTGGGCGGCCGACTGCACCCGGGGCCGACCGGCAACGCGGGCCACATCGGTCACATCAGCGTGGACATGGACGGCGACCCGTGCGCGTGCGGCTCGCGCGGCTGCGTGGAGCGGATCGCCAGTGGCCCCAACATCGCCCGCCGCGCATACGAGAACGGCTGGCGGCCCGGGCCGGACGGCGACACCTCCGCCGCCGCGGTGGCCGCCGCGGCCGGGGCCGGCGATCCGATCGCGGTGGCCTCCTTCGAGCGGGCCGCGCAGGCACTGGCCGCCGGGATCGCCGCCACCGCGACGCTCGTCGAGATCGACATCGCGGTGATCGGCGGGGGAGTGGGCAAGGCGGGCGAGGTGCTCCTCACCCCGCTCCGCAAGGCCCTGACCGACTACGCCACCTTGTCCTTCGTCCAGCGACTGGCGGTCGTGCCGGCCCAGATGGGCACGGATGCGGGGCTGGTGGGGGCGGCTGCGGCAGCGCTCGCCAAGGGCGCGGACAAGGCGCCTGTCTGATCCCGCAGGAACGTTCAGGCCGGGGGCCGGGGGCCGGCGGATCGGGTGGAGTGTTCCTGCTGGAGGCCGGGCGGGTCGGTCGGCATCACCGGCCCGCCCGGTGGACTTCAGCAGGTCAACCGCGCGTCCGCCCAGTCCGCGTGGTCCGAGTCGAGGCCGTCGCCGCCGTCGGTGACGACGAGCCTCACCACCTGGGCGCCGGTGACGTCCGCGGTGAGCGGCTGGGCCGGCATCGCGTTGGTGAGGACCCCGGTCGAGGCGACCTTGGTGCCGTCCGCCCAGATCTCGAAGGCGACCGTCCCGGCGGCGCCCTTCTCGTCGTCGACGCCGACGTCCGCGGTGACCGTCTCGCACGTCCTGCCCGTGTAGTACTCGATGCTGCTCTGGGCGTGCACACCAAGTCCCTTGGCGTACACCACGCCGCCGATGGTGATCGGATGTCCGTCGCCCGCGGCGCTCTCCCCGTTGCTGGTGTTGCGCTCCACCGGCCCCCATCCGCTCAGGGCCGACAGCCAGGGAAGGTCACCGAGCGCGGAGGTCCCCGAGGGCGGTGGCACCACCACGGAGACCGTCACGGTCAGGGCCGAGGCGACGCGGACGCCGGCCGGTGAGCGGTAACTCGCCTTGAGTGTCAGGTCGTACGACCCGGCAGGCGTCCCGGCCGGGGCGGCCACCGTCCAGCCGGTGCGCAGCGAACGACTCGTCGGCAGGACGGCTGCCGTGGTCGCCGAGGTGGGGCGTACGGACCAGCCCGCGGGGCCGGTGAGGGCGACGGAGACGTGCCGGGCCGGGGTGCGGCCCAGGTCGGTGACCGAGCTCGTCAGCGTGGCCGGGGCGCCTGCCTCGATCAACTGGCTGCCTTCCAGGCCGAGTTCCGCGGCCGGCGGGTGCTTGGCCCACGCGGAGTCGGCGGAGACCCGTACGAGGACCGTGCCGTGCGCCGGGACGGTGGCCGCGATGGTGCCCGCGGTGTTGTAGCTCCGGTGCTGCCACAGGTCGCGCAGTGTGTAGGCGTGGGCGGTGGGCAGGCCGACGGCCGCGGCGGTCGTGGCGATGCGCTGTGCGGTGCCGGACTCGTTGAACAGGGCCACCGCGCGGCTGCCGTCCCGCATCTCCTTGGCGACGACCCATCGGCCGCCCTCCGAGGAGACCACGGTGCCCTGCTTGCCGAGCGGGTCCTGGTCGACCGCGATGACCTCCTTGTTGCCGAGGATCTCGTAGGTCGCGTCGCTGGCGTGGCGCAGGTCGGAGCCGATGAGGAGCGGCGCGGCCATGACCGACCACAGGGAGAAGTGCGAGCGGTACTCGGTGTCCGTCATGCCGCCGTTGCCGACCTCCAGCATGTCCGGGTCGTTCCAGTGCCCGGGCCCCGCGTGCGCGGCGAGCGGGAGGTTCTGCTTGAGGATCGAGAGCATCGAGCCCCAGTTGTCGCTGATGTCGCCGGTCGTGCGCCACAGGTGGCCCACGTCGGCGGCCCACTCCCAGGGTTTGTTCTCGCCCCACTCGCAGATGCTGTAGACGATGGGCCGGCCCGTGGCCCGCAGGGCGTCGCGCATGGTCGTGTAACGCGACTTGGCGTCCACGCCCTGGTTGTTGCAGTTGTCGTACTTGAGGTAGTCCACGCCCCAGTCCGCGAACTGCTGGGCGTCGCTGTACTCATGGCCCAGCGCGCCGGGAAAACCGGCGCTGTTGCACGTCTTGGTGCCCGCGCTCGTGTAGATGCCGAACTTCAGCCCCTTGGAGTGGACGTAGTCGGCGACCGCCTTGATCCCGTCGGGGAAGCGGACGGGGTCCGGAACGAGCTTGCCGTCCGCGTTCCGCGCGGGCAGGGCCCAGCAGTCGTCGAGGTTGACGTACTGGTATCCGGCGTCCTTGAGGCCCTTGTCCACGAAGATGTCCGCGATCGACTTGACCATCGCCTCGTTGAACTCGGCGCGGCAGTGCGTGGAGTTCCAGTTGTTGAAGCCCATGGGCGGGGTGAGGGCGAGACCGTCGTCCAGGGCGGGCGCGGTCGCCTGCGCCGTGGGCGCGGCGAGTCCCGCGGCGGCGAGCAGTACGCCGGTGAGCGCTCCGACCACTCGGTTACGGGTTGTGCGGGTGTGAAGGTGACGCATCGTTACGTTCCTCCGTACCAGCGAAAGGTGGGATGACTACATGTACGCGTCGAAGCGTGATCCCGGTAGACCCCCGGTCGAGCAGTCGCGGCGAGCCTGATTTTGAACACGTTCAACTCTGTGCGCTAGGCTCCCCTCACACGAAGGGGGAGCCTGATGAAGTTCGTGATTCCCGGGGGAACCGGGCAGGTGGGCACCGTCCTCGACCGCGCTCTGCGCGCGGCGGGCCATGACGTCGTCGTCCTGACCCGGCGGCCGACCCGGGACCATGAGGTGCCGTGGGACGGGAAGACGCTCGGGCCCTGGGCCGAGGCGGTCGACGGCAGCGACGTGGTCATCAACCTGGCCGGGCGCAGCGTCAGCTGCCGCTACACCCCGGCCAACCTGAAGGCCATGATGGACTCGCGGGTCGACTCCGCCAGGGTCGTCGGAGAGGCGATCGCGGGCGCCGTACGACCGCCGCGCGTCTGGCTGCAGATGAGCACGGCCACCGTCTACGCCCATCGCTTCGACGCGCCCCACGACGAGGTCGACGGAGTCATCGGCGGTGCCGAGCCGGACGTCCCCGGCTACTGGGCCTACAGCGTCGAGATCGCCCGGCGATGGGAACAGGCCCAGGACGAGGCCGGCACCCCGCACACCCGGAAGGTCGCTCTCCGGTCCGCCATGGTCATGAGCCCGGACTGCGGCGGGGTCTTCGACGTGCTGCGGACCATGGTGCGGCTCGGCCTCGGCGGCCCCGTGGCGGGCGGGGCGCAGTACGTCTCCTGGATCCACGAGCACGACTTCGTCCGCGCGGTCGAGTTCCTGGTCGACCGCGACGACCTCGCCGGACCGGTGAACCTCGCGGCTCCCGGCCCGCTGCCGCACCGCGCGTTCATGCGGGACCTGCGGACCGCCCAGGGCATGCCCCTCGGGCTGCCCGCCACCCGGTGGATGGCCGAGATCGGGGCGTTCGTGCTGCGCTCGGACACCGAACTGCTGCTCAAGAGCCGACGGGTGGTGCCGGGACGCCTTCTGGAGGCGGGGTTCGCCTTCGAGTACCCGCAGTGGTCCGACGCCGCCCGTGACCTCGTACGACGTGCTCGTGCCGGAGCCGGTCGGGTGCCCGCCCGGACGGGCGCGTGACCCCCGTGCCGTTTCTCAGTTGAACGGGGCATGAAGAAGCGCACCATGGCTGCCATCGCCTCCCTGGCCACCGGTTTCGTCGTCGCCGCCATCACCCCGTCCCACGCGGTCGGCGACAACCTCACCGACCTCGACGTCGAAAAGACCCTCAGCACCCTCGACCACACGATCGCCAGCGACAGCCTGGCCATGGACAAGAACGCCCTCGGCCAGAACGACTGACGGCCACTGCCCCCGATGCCGGCGCCCCTTTCCGCACGGGGCGCCGGCATCGTCGTACCAGGGCCCTCAACTGGGGCTGGTTTCCGTGCCAGGGTGGAGCGGGCAAGCCTCAGGGGGCCAACAGAAGAGGGGGAACCGTGACCGTCGTTTGGATCAACGGCGCGTTCGGTGCGGGGAAGACCGCCACCGCACGGGAACTGATCGAACTGATCCCGAACAGCACGCTCTTCGACCCCGAGGTCGTCGGCGGAGCGCTCACACACCTGCTTCCGCCCAAGCGCCTCGCCGAGGTCGGCGACTTCCAGGACCTGCCGATCTGGCGCCGGCTCGTGATCGACACGGCGGCCGCCCTGCTCACCGAGCTCGGCGGGACCCTCGTGGTCCCCATGACCCTGCTGCGCCAGGAGTACCGCGACGAGATCTTCGGCGGCCTCGCCGCCCGCCGTATCACCGTCCAGCACCTCGTCCTCGCCCCGGCTGAAACGATCCTGCGCGAGCGAATAGCGGGGCGGGAGATCCCGCCCGACCTTCCCGACGGCGAGATACGGGTACGGCAGCGGTCGTACGACCACATCGAGCCGTACCGCACCGCCCTCGCCTCCTGGCTCACTGCCGACGCCCATCTCGTCGACACGAGTGCCCTCACCCCGTACGAGACGGCCGTCCGGATCGCCGAGGCCGTCGCCGCCGGTGCCGTGCCCGCCTGCGACATCGTGCAGACCCCCGAGCCGACCGCCGAGACCGTCGCCGCCGGCGTCCTCCTCTTCGACGATCAGGACCGCGTGCTGCTCGTCGACCCCACCTACAAGCCCGGCTGGGAGTTCCCCGGCGGAGTCGTCGAACCCGGCGAGGCTCCCGCGCGCGCGGGCATGCGCGAGGTCGCCGAGGAGACCGGGATCGAGCTGGACGACGTACCGCGCCTGCTGGTCGTCGACTGGGAACAGCCCGTGCCTCCCGGATACGGCGGTCTGCGGCTCCTCTTCGACGGCGGCCGGCTCGACGCCGCCGAGGCCGGTCGACTCCTGCTGCCCGGGCCCGAACTGCGCGAATGGCGCTTCGTCAGCGAGGAGGAGGCCGCCGAACTGCTGCCCCCCGTCCGCTACGAGCGGCTGCGCTGGGCACTGCGGGCGCGCGAGCGCGGAGCCGCGCTGTACCTGGAGGCCGGAATTCCGGTGGGCTAGGGCCTGTCCGGCGGATCAGGTCGCAGGAAAGCGGCGGCGCCTTGTCGGTGCCGGGCAGGCCCTACGCGCTCGCGAGTCTCAGTTGCTCCGTCGGATACGGCGTGGTCCTGCTCTCCTGCTGGAACCGGCGGTTGAAGTCGCCCATCAACGACGCCACGCGCGCGTGCCGGACGAGGATGCTCGCCGCGGCCCGGGGGATGCCCCTGGGCCGCATGCCCTCGGCGCAGGCCTCGATGAACGCCCGGCGGTCGTCCGGGCCGTAGCCGTGCAACGCGACGGTGAGCCAGTTCACGAGATAGCTGGCCGTGTAGGCGCGGTCGTAGTGGCGGTGCCTGGTGAAGAAGTCCCGCTCGTGCGGGGCGAGATGGAAGCGGGCCGAGAGGGCGAGGCCGTAGTCGGTCAGATAGAGCTGCCGGCCGTCGGTGAGGATGTTCTTGAAGTGGGCGTCGAAATGCAGCAGTTCGCGCGCGTGCAGGAAGTCGGTGACCGCCCGCAGCCCGCGCTCCACCAGGGAGCAGGCGCGGTCGGCCTGGCTGGTGCGCAACTGGGCGTCGAACCAGTCGTGCAGGGTGTACGGCACATGCTCCAGGAACAGCATCAGGCTCGCGGACGCCGTCCGCAGCCCCTCGATCCGTTCGCGCACCCCCGGGCCCCAGTACGCCACCGTCCGCTCCACGTCGGCGAGTTCGGCCGGGAGCGGCTGGGGCGTGTCGGGCAGCACCCGCCAGTGATGCATGAGCGGGAAGCCCGTGTACTTGCCGGACAGCACCCAGTCGGTCGTCATCGTGTGCACCGCGAGTTCACGCCAGGCGCCGAACCCCGGACTGCCGAAACCGTAATGGCAGTAGAGAGGCACGTCGTGGACGTTCGCCGTGGACCGGACATGCAACGGGTGCCGCTCCACATCGGTGAGCGGCACCCGTTTCACGAACACCGGTCTGCCCGCCACCTCGACCAGCGTGGCCCGGCCGCCGATCCCGGTGCCCAGCGGCCGCCCCGACGCCACCAGACCGCTGAGGTCCTGGTCGTCGAGGCGGGCCAGGGACATGCCGATGTCGGAGTGTGCCGTCAGGCGGTTCACATCGCCGCGTAGTTCCGCAGGAACAGGGCCTCCGCCACCGACAGCCGCTCCAACTCCTCAGGGGAGACGCTCTCGTTGACCGCGTGGATCTGCGCCTCCGGCTCGCTCAGGCCGATCAGGAGGATCTCCGCGCTCGGGTAGAGAGCGGCGAGGGTGTTGCAGAGCGGGATGGAGCCGCCCTGGCCCGCGTACTGCATCTCCTGACCCGGGTAGGCCACCGACATCGCCTCGGCCATCGCCGTGTACGCCGGGCTGGTCGGGTCGGCGCTGAAGGGCTGGCCCTGGCCGACCTGCTCGGTGCGCACCCGGGCGCCCCACGGCGTGCGCGTCTCCAGGTGGGCCTGGAGCAGCTTCGTCGCCTCGGCGGCGTCCACGCCCGGCGGCACCCGCAGGCTCACCAGCGCGCGGGCGCCCGCCTGGACGGACGGGGTGGCGCCGACGACCGGCGGGCTGTCGATGCCGAGGACGGTGACGGCCGGGCGGGACCAGATGCGGTCGGCGACCGTGCCGGAACCGATCAGCTCCACACCGTCCAGCACCTTGGCGTCCTGCCGGAACTGCTCCTCGTCGTACTGCAGACCGTCCCACGCCGTCCCGGGGGCGAGTCCGTCCACGGTCGTCGAACCGTCCTCGGCGCGCAGCGAGTCCAGTACGCGGATCAGCGCGGCCAGCGCGTCGGGCGCCGCCCCGCCGAACTGGCCGGAGTGCAGGTTGCCCGCGAGGGTGTCGATCTGGACGCGGACCAGCGTCATGCCCCGCAGCGTCGTCGTCACCGTCGGCAGGCCGACGCGGAAGTTGCCCGCGTCGCCGATCACGATGGTGTCGGCCTCCAGCAGGTCCGGGTGGTCCTCGGCGTACCGCTCCAGACCGCCCGTCCCCATCTCCTCGGAACCCTCGGCGATGACCTTGACGTGCACCGGCACACCGCCGTTGGCCTTCAGCGCGCGCAGGGCCAGCAGGTGCATGATCACGCCACCCTTGCAGTCGGCGGCACCGCGCCCGTACCAGCGGCCGTCGCGCTCGGTCAGCTCGAACGGCGGAGTCGTCCACGCCGACTCGTCCAGCGGCGGCTGCACGTCGTAGTGCGCGTACAGCAGGACCGTCTTCGCACCCTCGGGGCCGGGCAGGTAGCCGTACACCGACTGGGTGCCGTCCGGGGTGTCGAGCAGCGCCACGTCCTGGAAGCCCTCGGCGGTGAGCGCGTCCGCGACCCAGCGGGCCGCGCCCTCGCTCTCGCTCTTCGGGAACTGGTCGAAGTCCGCCACCGACTTGAACGCCACCAGTTCGGTGAGTTCCGCCTTCGCCCGGGGCATCAGTGAGGCGACGGTCTCGGCGACCGGATTCGACGACATGGGCACGCTCCTTGTAGGTGCGACGTTGTACGTATGGGTACGGAGATCCTCCCACAGTGGCCTGCGGCGATGGCGGTCGTAGGATGCACAAGGCAGCAGCGGCAAGCGGCTTGATCGGAGCAGTAGACCATCGTGACCAGCGAGAACTCTTCGGCGGACGACGCGCGGCAGGTGTGGGACGTCGTCGTGGTGGGCGCGGGGCCCGCGGGGGCCTCGGCCGCCTACGCGGCCGCTGTCGCCGGGCGGCGTGTGCTGTTGCTGGAGAAGGCGGAGCTGCCCCGCTACAAAACGTGCGGCGGCGGCATCATCGGACCCTCCCGCGACGCCCTGCCACCCGGCTTCGAGCTGCCCTTCCGGGACCGGGTGCACGCGGTGACCTTCTCGCACAACGGCCGCTTCACCCGCACCCGCCGCTCCAAGCAGATGCTGTTCGGGCTGATCAACCGGCCCGAGTTCGACCAGCAGCTCGTCGAGCACGCGCAGAAGGCGGGCGCCGAGCTGCGGACGGGCGTCACCGTCCAGCGGGTCGAGCAGCACGGCTCGGCGGTGCCCGACCGGCGCACGGTCGCGGTCGTCCTCCAGGGCGGTGAGACGGTGCTCGCGCATGCCGTGGTCGGCGCCGACGGCAGCGCCAGCCGCATAGGAGCTCATGTCGGGGTGAAGCTGGACCAGGTCGACCTGGGCCTGGAGGCGGAGATCCCGGTTCCGGAGACGGTCGCCGAGGACTGGGCGGGTCGGGTGCTCATCGACTGGGGTCCGATGCCCGGCAGTTACGGCTGGGTGTTCCCCAAGGGCGACACGCTCACCGTCGGGGTCATCTCCGCGCGCGGTGAAGGCGCCGCCACCAAGCGGTACTTGGAGGACTTCATCGCCCGGCTCGGCCTCGCCGGCTTCGAGCCGAGCATCTCCTCCGGGCACTTGACCCGCTGCCGTGCCGACGACTCCCCGCTGTCGCGGGGGCGGGTGCTGGTGTGCGGGGACGCGGCAGGGCTCCTTGAGCCGTGGACCCGCGAGGGCATCTCGTTCGCGCTGCGGTCGGGGCGGCTCGCGGGGGAGTGGGCGGTGCGGATCGCCGAGGCCCATGACGCCGTGGACACCCGGCGCCAGGCCCTGAACTACGCCTTCGCGATCAAGGCGGGCCTCGGCGTGGAGATGAGCGTCGGCAAGCGGCTGCTGCTGGCGTTCGAGCGCCGGCCGGGGCTGTTCCATGCCGGGTTGACCGGGATCCGGCCTGTCTGGCGGGCGTTCATGGACATCACCCGCGGGTCGACGTCGTTGGGCGAGATCGTGCGGGGGCGTCCCATGGCGCAGCGGGCGCTGGCGGCGCTGGACCGGAGGGTGGGTCCTGCGGAGCAGACGACCCCGGCCGGCGACGAGGCGAGTTCCTGACGCGCGGGGGCCGCTGGTGGGGCGGGCGGCGGCCGGTGCGGTGAGCTTCGGCCCGGGGCGCGTGGGGTCAGGGGGAAGCGGAGCGGCGGTCTGCCGTGCGGTGCGTCGGCCTGCGGTGCGCGGTGCGCGGCGCTCGGCGGTGAAGTGCGGTACCGAGCGGTGGGGCCGCGGGCGCTGGTGACGTGAGGCGTATGCCTGTGGTTCGTGGCGCCCGCCGGAGGGGTTTGGCGTCGGCCGGAGGCGGGCGTCTGTCGCGGTCGCGGTCGCGGTCGCTCGCGCGGCCGCCCGCCGGGGAGCGTGGTGCCGGGTGTCGCGTGAGCGGCGGTGCGTGGCGTCAGCCGCCGTGCGCGGTGTCAGCTCGTGATCGTGATCCGGAAGACCGGGTGGTCCGGGGCGATGCGGCGCAGGTCGGCGTCGGGGGAGTCGGGGCCGACTCCGTCGAAGAAGACGCCGACCTCGGCCTTCCAGCGCTTGAGGTAGGCGCGCAGCAGCGTGACCTTGTCGTCGTCGGCGACCTCCGTCGCGGTGAACACGTCCACCTTCTTGCCCAGGTGCAGCTCGCCGCCGCCGGCCGCCCGCATGTTGTGTGTCCACTGGACGTGACCGCGCGCGGCGACGAGGTACTGCTCTCCGTCGACGGTCAGAAGGTTCACGGGGGTGGTCCGCCACTCGCCGCTCTTGCGACCGCGCACGGCGAGGACCCTGGAGCCCCAGACGCTGAGGCCGCGGCGGGTCAGCCAGGCCACGATGCGGTTGGAGATGTTGACGGTGAACCAGCCGGGCTTCTTGACGTACGTGGACGCGGACATGGGGTCCCCTAAGGATTGTGGAGCACCGCTCTCGTTTGTGAGCGGTGCTCTCGCTTGGTGTTCAGTCTGCACCGGACAGGCGCTCCAAAGCAAGAGCAGGCGCTCTCTATTTGCATCGGCGCTCTCGTTTGTGTGCACCGCTCTCGTTTCATGGGACACTGGCCCGCATGAGCTCCGCAGACGACAACACCCCCCGCGGCGCCCGAGCGCGCGCCCGTATCGAGGTCACCGCGGCCATCAAGGACGAGGCGCGCAGACAGCTCGCGATCGACGGCGCCGCCAAACTCTCGCTGCGGGCTGTGGCGCGTGAGCTCGGCATGGTCTCCTCCGCGCTCTACCGCTACTTCCCCAGCCGTGACGACCTGCTCACCGCGCTCATCATCGACGCCTACAACGCCCTCGGCGAGAGTGCGGAGGCGGCGCACCGGAAGACGGCCGGTGCCACGCCCGCACAGCGCTGGGTGGCTGTCTGCGAGGCGGCGCGCGACTGGGCGCTGGGGAATCCGCACGAGTACGCGCTGATCTACGGTTCCCCGGTCCCCGGGTACAGCGCGCCCCAGGCGACCGTCCCGGCCGCGTCCCGCGTCGGGCTTCTCCTCATCGGCATCACGCGCGAGGCGTATCAGCGCCACGGACTCGCCAAGCCCCGGCTGCCCGCCGAACTGCGCCCCGAGGCCGAGCGCATGACCGCGGAGCTCGCCCCCGACCTCCCCCCGGAGACGGTCACCACGCTCGTGGCGGCCTGGGCCCAGCTGTACGGACTGATCGGGTTCGAGCTCTTCGGGCAGTTCAACCGGGTGGTGGAGGACCGGACGACGTTCTTCCGGCACGCGGTGGGCCAACTCGCCCATGGGGTGGGGCTGGTGTACGGCGAGTAGAGGGACCCCTGCGGTGGCCGAGGGCATCCGGCGCGGCGGCGCCGCTGATCAGCGGGGGGACGGCGACCGGCGACGTACTTCGCGGGGAGTACGTGTGATCACCTCGCCCGGCTGACGCCCCGCGCGCGTGGTGGCGTCTAGCGTGGCGGACATGGACGAGCAGCGCGTACGCGGAGGTCCGCCCTCGTGGTGGCGGCACGGGCCGCCGTGGTGGAACCGTTGGGGAGGCGAGGACGCCGCCGCCCGGTGGCCCTGGCGCTCCACCGTGCTGATCACCGCCTTCGTGCTCGGCGGATCCCGCTTCGCGGCCGAGCAGCAGATGGACGACCGGGCCTCCCTCGACACCTTCGCGCGCGTGCTGCTCGTCGTGGCGGCCGGGCTGCTGCTGTGGCGGCACCGGTACCCGGTGGTCGTCGTGTTCGGCACGGCGGCCGCCACCATGCTCTATCTCGGCGCGGGCTATCCGTACGGCCCCGTTTTCGTGGCCGTCGCGGTGGCCTGCTTCAGTGCCGTCGTCGCCGGACACCGTACGGCCGCCTGGACCGCCATCGGCCTGCTGTGGGTCGGGCAGTCGCTGGTGGCCCACTGGCTCTACCAGTGGCTGCCGCCGTCCGGGGACCAGGCCGCCGCCTGGGGGTCGGAGGGGGTGGTCGCGGCCTGGGCCGTCGCGATCGTCGCGGTGGCGGAGCTGGCCCGGATCCGGCGCGAACAATGGGCGCGGGAGCGGGCCGAGCGGGCGCAGGCGGCACGGCGGCGGGCCGACGAGGAGCGGCTGCGGATCGCGCGCGAACTGCACGACGTCCTCGCCCACAGCATCTCCGTGATCAATGTGCAGGCCGGCGTCGGCCTCGCCCTCCTCGACAGCGACCCGGAGCAGGCCCGCACCGCCCTCACCACCATCAAGGCCGCCAGCAAGGAGGCCCTCGGCGAGGTCCGCCAGGTCCTCGACACGCTCCGCACCCCCGGAGACGCGCCCCGCGCCCCCGCCCCCGGCCTCGACCGCCTCCCCGAGCTGGTGGAGCAGGCCGCGAGCACGGGCCTGACCGTGACGGTCGAGGGGACGGTCCCCAAGCTGTCGCCGGGCACGGACCTCGCCGCGTTCCGCATCGTGCAGGAGGCCCTCACCAATGTCGTACGGCACTCGGGATCGCGGCACGCGCGCGTGCACGTCGATTCCGGCGACGGTACGACGCTGCGGCTGCGTATCGACGACGACGGTCCCGCGACCGGCGCCGACGCGGGCGGCAGCGGCAACGGGCTGGCCGGAATGCGGGAGCGGGCCGCCGCCCTGGGTGGCACGATCGAGGCGGGACCGCGGCCCGACGGGGGCTTCCGGGTGCTCGCCGCACTGCCCTTGAAGGTCAAGGCCAAGGAGGACGATCGGTGATCCGCGTACTGCTCGCCGACGACCAGTCACTCGTACGGGCCGGATTCCGCGCACTGCTCGACGCGCAGCCGGACATCGAGGTGGCCGGGGAGGCGTCGGACGGTGCGGAGGCGCTGCGGATGGTCCGCGAACTCCGCCCCGACGTCGTCCTGATGGACATCCGCATGCCGGTGCTCGACGGCCTGGCGGCGACCCGCGGGATCACCGGCGACGCCGGCCTGCCGGACGTGAAGGTGGTCATGCTGACGACCTTCGAGCTCGACGAGTACGTCTTCGAGGCGATCCGTTCGGGCGCCTCCGGCTTTCTGGTCAAGGACACCGAGCCGGAGGAACTCCTGCGCGCCGTACGGGCGGTGGTGGAGGGCGACGCGCTGCTGTCGCCGGGGGTGACGCGGCGGCTGATCGCCGAGTTCGCGGCCCGTTCCAAGGAGCCCGCGGCGGAGGGAGCCCTGGCGGGGCTGACGGAACGGGAGCGGGAGGTGATGGCGCTGGTCGGCATCGGGCTGTCCAACGAGGAGATCGCCCGGCGGCTGGTGGTCAGCCCGCTCACCGCGAAGACCCATGTCAGCCGGACGATGGTGAAGCTGGGGGCCCGCGACCGGGCCCAACTCGTGGTGCTGGCCTATGAGTCGGGGTTGGTGCGGCCGGGCTGGCTGGGCTGAGTGGTCTGCTGTGTGGAGTGCTGATGGAAGCGGGTCAGCACACTGATGACGCGGGCGGCGAACAGCACGGGGGCGATCCAGAGACCGAGCCGGATCAGCACCTTCTCCAGCGTGTCCGGCAGGTCGAAGAGCAGCGCCGGCCCCGCGACCGCCCCGAACAGCACCGCCGCCGCGAACGCCGCGCTGAACAGCGCGTACCCGATCTCGACGATGACCGCGTCGCGCCTGGCCTGGTCCGGCCGTCCCCCGTAGGTGGTCATACGACAAGTCTCACAGGGGTGCGCCCGGCGGAGCAAGCAGCTCCGCCGGGCGCACATCCAAGAGGCACGGTCAGTCGCGTACGGCGACGCGCTCCGTCTCCTCCTGGGAGAGGGACTTGGCGACCACCACGGACGGCTGTCGCGGGCGCCGGACGCGCAGGCCCGTGAGGGAGATCAGCAGGCCCGCGACCGCGATGCCGGTGACCACGACCAGGCCGGGCAGGTACCCGTCGAGGATCTCCTGCTGGGAGGCGGCCGGGTCGTCCGGGGCGTTGGCGGTCAGCACCGCCGTCACCACGGCCAGGAACAGTGCGCCGCCCACCTGTACCGAGGTGTTGAGCAGACCCGACACCATGCCCTGCTCGTGTTCGTCGACGCCGTTCGTGGCCTGGACGTTGAGGGAGGGGAAGGTCAGTGCGAAGGCCGCGCCGACGAGCAGCATGGTCGGCAGGATCACGGAGGCGTAGACCGGGTCGAGGTCGATGCGCAGGAACAGCAGATAGCCGACGACCATCAGCGCGAAGCCGGCCACGATCAGCCGCGGGGTGCCGAACCGGTCGATGACCGTGCCCACCTTCGTCGCGGAGAGCGCCACGAGCGCGCCCGCCGGCAGGAAGGCCAGGGCGGTGTGCAAGGCCGACCAGCCGAGGAGCTGCTGCATGTACAGCGTGACCAGGAACTGGAAGCCGATGTAGCTGCCGAGGAACGTCAACGCACCGAGCTGGGCCCGGACTTGGGGTCCTGAGCGCAGGACGCCGAGCCGGACGAGCGGGCTGGGGCTGCGTCGTTCCACGATCACGAAGGCGGTGAGGAGGGCGGCAACCGCCAGGAAGGACAGGATGGTTCGGGCGGAGCCCCAGCCGACTTCGGCCGCCTGGACGACGGTGAACACCAGCAGCAGCATCGAGGCGGTGCCGAGGACGGCGCCCGGGATGTCGTAGCCACCGCCGTTCTTCTCGCGCTCGGTGCGCGGCAGCAGCTTCAGGCCGACGACGAGGGCGATGAGCGCGACGGGCGCGGGCAGCAGCATCGTGTACCGCCAACTGGCCTCCGTCAGCAGGCCGGAGAAGACCAGGCCCATCGAGTAGCCGGTGGCGCCGCAGGTGGTGTAGATGGACAGGGCGCGGTTGCGCAGCGGGCCCTCGGCGAAGGTCGTGGTGATGATGGACAGGCCGGCGGGCGCGGTGAACGCGGCGCTCAGGCCCTTCACGAAACGGCTGGCGATCAGCAGCGGTCCGGAGTCGACGAGCCCGCCGAGCAGGGACGCGATCGCGAAGACGGCGAGGGCGACCAGGAAGACCTGGCGGCGGCCCAGCAGGTCGGCGGCGCGGCCGCCGAGGAGCAGCAGACCGCCGTATCCCAGGATGTAGCCGCTGACGATCCATTGCAGGGTCGAGGTGGACAGGCCGAGGTCGGCACCGATGGACGGCAGGGCGACGCCGACCATGGACACGTCCAGGGCGTCCAGGAACATCGCGGCGCAGAGCACCAGCAGGGTGCCCCACAGCCGGGGGGTCCAGCGTCCTTCGGACGCGGGGGTGGTGAGCGGAGAGGTCATGGCGACGACACTACATGCGCATGCATCGAATGCAAGCGCATTTAATTACGGTGCAATAATTCTTGTTCTCTGCTACGGTGCGCCCATGGCGGCGAAGAAGGCCGAGCAGGCGCTCGTGGAACAGTGGCGGGACATCCTGGCGCTGCATGCGCGCACGCAATGCGAACTCGACCGCGCCCTCCATCAACACGGTCTGTGCGCCAGCGACTTCGAGGTCCTCGACGTGCTCGCCGACGGGCGCACCAAGGACGGGGCCTGCTCCTATCGCGTCCAGGAGATCTCCGACCGCATCCATCTCAGCCAGAGCGCGCTGTCCCGGCTGATCGCCCGCCTGGAGAAGGACGGGCTCATCGAGCGCGGCATGTGTCCCGAGGACCGGCGCGGCGTCCGGGTGGGCCTCACGGACAAGGGGCGCACGCTGCACGGTGAGGTACTGCCCGTGCAGCGTGCGGTGCTGACGCGGATGCTGAACTCGGGCTGAGCCGACGTGACTTCGCGTCACACGGCCGAGTTCGACCGCCACAGCTCGGCGAGCGCCCGGTCGCCGGTCACGCTCGGGAACGGCACGCGGTTCCACAGCGACAGGTACAACTGCGCCGCGGGCCCGCTGATCTCACACTCCGCGTCCCCCGTCCCGCCCCGCTCCGCCGCGGGCGGCTCCTGAGTCAGGCGTACGGTCCACACGGCGTCGTCGCCCGCGTCCGTCGCCCGTACCCGCAGCACCCTCGGCTCCTCGCTGCGCACCCGGCTCCTGGGGCGGGCGTGGAAGCCGCGCAGCAGTTCGTCGACGCCGTCCGCGGCGAACCGGGGGTCCAGCTCGCTCGGGGTGCCACCGCGGGCGGCCTCCGCGTCGAACCGGTGCACGCTCGTCTCGTGCGCCTGCCTGCGGGCCCAGAACGCCCGGGGGGACGGGGCGGGCAGGAAGTGCCAGCACTCCAGGTCGGGAGCGGCGGAGGCCAGGGTGCCCACGAGGTGCGCGTGGCCCTCCCGGAACCAGGCCAGAAGCTCGGCGCCGTCCAGGGCGGGCGCGTCGTCGAGGGGGCGGCGGGACGGGTGCCCCTCGGCGACGTACCCGGTGGCCCAGCGGTGCACCGCGCCGGTGTGCCGCACCAGGTCTCGCACCTGCCACTCCGGGCAGGTGGGCACCTTGGCGTCGGTGCCGGCCCGCTCCGCGGCGTCGGCGAGCAGGCGGCCCTCCCGGTCGAGGGTCCGGATGAACTCGGCCGTGTCCAAAGGGGCGTCCAGGGGTGCGTCCGAGGAGGTGTCCATGGGGTGAGTCTGTCGTATCGAGAAGCGGGCCGGGTGATCGTCGGCGGATCGACGGACGTGCCCGATCACCCGCTCAACGGTGCGTCGCGCGGTGTGCGAGGAGGGCGATGACCGCTGCCGTCGCGGCCAGCGCCGCCACGCTGGTGAGGGCGAGGGGCAGGGAGAACCAGTCGGCCATGAAGCCGATGGCGGGCGGTCCGAGGAGCATGCCGCCGTAGCCGAGGGTGGAGGCGATCGCCACCCCGTCGGGCCCGGCGAGCGTGCCGGCGCGTTCGATGGCGACCGGGAAGAGGTTGGCCAGTCCGAGTCCGGTGATCACGAAGCCGAGGAGCGCGAGCCACAGGGCGGGGGCGAGAGCGCCGAGCAGCATGCCGATCGCGGCGGTCGTGCCGCCTGCCACGAGGGTGCGGGTCTGGCCGAGCCGTTCGAGCAGGCGGGTGCCGGTGAGGCGGCCGATGGTCATGGCGAGGGCGAAGCAGGAGTAGCCGGCGGCGGCCGTGCCGGCGGTGACGTCCAGGTCCTGTTTGAGGTGCAGAGCGCTCCAGTCGGCCAGGGCGCCCTCACCGTAGGCCGTGCAGAGGGCGATCAGCCCGAAGGTCAGCACGAGGGGGCGGGTGCCGGCGCCCGGCCGGTGCGCTCGGGGCGATGCCTGGGGAGCGTCCTGTGGTGGTGCGGGAGGGGGGATGCGCAGGAGGGCGCGGCCGGTGAAGGCGGTGACCAGGAGACCGAGCGCGGTGAGGCCGAGCAGATGCCGGGTGGGCGAGAGCGCGCCGGCGACCAGCGCGCCCAGCCCGGCGCCGGCCATCCCGCCGAGACTGAAGGCGGCGTGGAAGCTGGGCATGATCGGGCGCCGCAGGGTGTGCACCAGGTCGACGGCGGCGCTGTTGAAGGCGACGTTGATCCCGCCGTACGCGCTGCCGAAGACGAGGAGTACGGCGCCCAGCGCGAGGGCGGAGTGGGTGAGGGGCGGGAGTGCGACGCTGAGGCAGAGCAGGACGGCGCAGACGACGGTGACCTGGTGATTGCCGTAGCGGCGGCAGAGGCGGCCGGTGAGGATCATCGTGACGACGGCGCCCGCGGAGACGCCGAGGAGGGCGAGGCCGAGGGCGGTCGCGGAGGCGTTGGTCTGCTCTTTGATGTCGGGAATGCGGACGACCCACCCGGCGAAGATGAAGCCGTCGAGGGCGAAGAAGACGGTGAGGGCGGTGCGGAGGCGGCTGAGGTCGGTGGCGGGGTGGCCCGGCACGGCGTTGTGCGTTCGGGGTTTGTTTATTGGCGGCACAAAATAAGGGTAGGGGTGTGCTCGGTTGTCGGCAAGGGTGTTCGGGTGAGCGGGGTGAGGGCGGCGGTCTGGGTGGCGCGCCGATATGTCGCTCCGCCTCGTGGGCGACCCCCGCCAGGGCGCTGGTGCTCACCGTGGCCACGCGCAGTTGTTGCAGTTTCTGGTCGCGGGCTGTGGGAGACGCTCACGGTGCCGCGACGGCGAGATAGTCGACCGGCTTCGTTCGATGTTCCTTCGTCGTTTGGGTCGCCCTCCGTGCACGCCAGGGCTGGGCAGGGTCATCTCCCCGGCCGGACCCAGGGTCAGCTCACCGAAGACCATGGCGCCGGTCGCGGACGCGATGGTGACCGGGGACGTGGCCCTCAGCGTCGGCGGGAGGCTTGAGGGGTGTCCTGGACGCGGATGGTGACCCATCTGTCGATGTCCGGCTGGAGACTGAGGAGGTACAGGTGGTAGCCGTTGCCCGCTGCCACCTGTACCTCCGCGGCATTCATGACGAGTCGGCGGTCGGGGCTTAATGCCTTAGAGGATGCGAGGTCTGCCCTAAGGGCGATTGGCCCGATGCGCGCGACAGGCCTGCCACTCCAGGAGACTCTCAATTCAATGGGCTGAGGCATGGTCTTGCCCGGCAGGATTCGAACCTGCGACACCTTGTTAAAGGGTTCGATCACCCTATCACCCAGCTCGGGGCCCACCTTGTGCACCGACGTCATGGCTGGCTGCCCTGTTGCTGCCGCCCGGGGTCGTTGATGCCAGCACTGGATGCCTACGAAACAGCTTTGGGCGCGGGCAGACCTCCCCAGGCTCTTCCGGTCTGTCGGCTCGGCGCAGACTTCGACCTGTTGCCCGAAGGGCATCAGGGCACCTCCGCCGGGCAGCTATGGGACATTTGGGCTCTCGGTGCAAGGTGATGCTCGAACACCGGTGTCCCGGCGATCGGCGCTGGCCGAAGCCGTGGGCCAAGCTCCAAGCTGCCGAGACTTCCCTCATCCGCCTGGCAAAGATCACCAGCCCGTAGCGGCGCTTCGTCATCTTCGTTAAGGAGGGCGGCTCGTGGAGGAGGCTGTCGTGTAGTTCAGGTCGCAGGCGGGAGGGCATTGGCATGCCCTCTTCGGCATAAGGAGGGGTAAGCCTGGCAGCCGGATGGGCCGAGGCGGGGAGCGGGTCTGTACGGCGCTAGCCAATTGTCCCTACAATGGCCCTTGTGTCCTCAACGGTGTGGTGTGGTCGGCCAGTTCAGCAGGCCCTGCCGCATGAGGATCTCCTGCCCATCCCGTGGGCGCGTTGGATCTACCACGAGTTCAGTCGCCATCTCTTCCCAGAGGGGCAAGGCCCATCCCTTGATCGTTTCGTAAGGGCGTACGAAAAGGGCCAGGTTGTAGTCGCGAACCAGATCCTCCTGGACATCCTGACGGCAGAGCAGGAGAAGAGAGCAGTCGAGGAAGCTCAGCAACGACTCAGCCTCCTGGCGAACTCGCTCCTAGCCACTGAGGCATACCCCGGCTCAACACCCAACATCGCCGAGTCAATCTTGACTCGGCGGCTCCAGTATCTACGGGTGGTAGTAGCCCGGGTGTCTGCTGCCCTGGCGACGGCATGGGCCACGCTTGTGAATGTGATCGCACTAGCCCGCGTGATTCTTGCCGTACTCAGCTCGCTCCTCCGCTACACGTATGTCTGGTCATCGCCCCCTAATGAGACCTCGCCTCGTGGTGTGGATGACTTGCGTACCCCTCGCCTTCCGCGTGCCCCCGAGGCGCTGCACTCCCCTGCATGAGCGGATGAGATAGCGGGCTGTTTCGGTGCACGCTCCCGGGGAGGAGCCTTACCGGCGTGCCGCTCCGGCCTGCGACATTCATCGTGGAGTGACCAGGATGCGCGGGATCGATCTGTCAGTTCTCCCTTGGCAGGCCCTCATGGCGTTGGCCGTGCTCATTTGGCTGGGCAAGTTTCTTCTCAGCCTGACCAAGGAAATCATGCCCACGGACTCCAAGGACCGGCTGGAGTGGTGGCGTGAGCTCTTTCTGCACCGGCGTACTCGAAAGGACAACGATACTCAAGAATAGGCGGGGCGAACGCCTGAGGTGAACGGCCAACCTGCTCGCTGTCGAGTACGTCAGTCGTGCCCTGAGAACGCCGCTGCACACGATGAACGGAGGTCGGCCACGAATGCTGGCGGTAGCGAGCCGGATTCAGGCGGACACGGCTGCACCCTGCGCGAGGTCGACCCCAACTATGTTCTTCTCGACGGCTCGTTGGCGGAGTGCGACCGGGTTGGCGACAGCCGTGAGGACTTCTCCCACAAGCGCCGCCGACGCGGGGTGAACGTGCAGGTCGTGACCGACTCGATCGGGATGCAGCTGTGGCTCTCGGCCGCCCTGCCCGGCCGCGCGCACGACCTGACCGCCGCCCGCGCCCGCCGGATCATCCGGATCTACGAGCGCCAGGGCATCCGGGTCCTCGCCGACCGCACTTACCTGGGAGCCGGTCCATGGGTGACAACAGCCCTCAGACGCCCACCCGGCCGCGACCTCACGCCTACCCAACAGACCGTCAACCGCGCGCCGTCCGCGGCACGAACGTCGGCCGAACGCGGCGTCGCACGGCTGAAGTCGTGGCGGATCTTCCGGAGGTCTTGGTGCAGCCCGAATGGCATGACGTCAATCGCCGCTGCCGTCCTCGCCCTGGAGGGGCAACGCTGGAACAGGTCAGTTACTCCGGTCGTGCGACGCTTGGCGACTGTGCATCTGCTTCCCTTCGCGGCGGTACCCGTGGCTCTCCTTGAGCGCAGACGGAGACGCCGACAATGCAGATACGTCGCCTTGTGAGCATCTCGTGGGTGCTCCCATGCCCGTTAATTTCGTTGAGGCTGCACCCCGCGATCGTGTTGGCTGGCGTACCGGACTGTCAGTGGCGCAGGTGTCCGCCTGGCCGTAGCAGGGAGTTGAACGTGCAGGACATGGGGGGCGACCCGGTTGCCCACAACCGGGCCGCCTGGGACAAGTACGTCCAAGAGGGCATCGAGTGGTCGAAGCCGGTGAGCGCTGAGGAGGTCGAGCGTGCCCGCGGAGGCGACTGGTCGATCGTTCTCATCGGGCATGAGCCCGTCGACCGCTCCTGGCTGCCGGCGGACCTGACCGGGAAGGACGTGCTGTGCCTGGCCTCCGGCGGTGGCCAGCAGGGCCCGATCCTCGCGGCCGCCGGGGCGCGGGTCACCGTGTTCGACAACTCGCCCGGCCAGCTCGGCCAGGACCAGCTGGTGGCGGCACGCGACGGGCTGGAGCTACGTACCGTCCTGGGCGACATGCGCGACCTCAGCGCCTTCGGTGACGCAGCCTTCGACGTCGTGTTCCATCCGGTCTCCAACCTGTTCGTCCCCGAGCTGGCAGCGGTGTGGCGAGAGTGCTTCCGCGTCCTGCGGCCGGGCGGCACCCTGCTCGCGGGCTTCATCAACCCGGACGCGTACCTGTTCGACCACGAGGCGCTCGACGAGCGTGGCGAGCTGATCGTCGTGCACAAGCTGCCGTACAGCGATGTCACGCAGTACACCGCCGAGGAACGCGCCGCGAAGTTCGGCGCGGACGCCGCTCTCGAATACAGCCACACCCTCACCGACCAGATCGGCGGGCAACTCGCCGCGGGGTTCGTCCTCACCGGTTTCGCGGAGGCGCCGCACCAGTCCAACGCGTCCGCTGCGTACATGTCGCACTACTTTGCGACGCGGGCGGTCAAGCCGGGCTGACCCGGCCGTGGGGCGAAGAGCCGCCCCTGTGGAGCGCTGTGCCGGGGCCGGGGCCGGGGCTCATGCGAAGTCCGCCGCCGTGATGCCGTCGGGATGCCCGGGCGGCCACTCCACGAGCTCGATCCGGTAGCCGTCCGGGTCGGTGAGCCACGAGGTCTTCGGGCCCTGCGGACCGCCCGGGTACTGGAGGGGTCCGGGCCGCAGACCTGCCTCGGTCAGCGCGTCGAGGGTGCCGGCGAGCGTGTCCACCTGGATCGCGAGGTGGTCGAAACCGGTGCCCACGTCGACCGGACCGGCGTCGGGGCGGTGAACCAGTTCCAGGGACGCCGCCGGTGCGCCGGGAAAGGTGAGGAGCACGAGGCGAGCGCCGCCGCCGAGGTCGACCCTGCCCAGTTCGGCGTAGCCCAGAGCCGTGTAGAACGCCAGCGAGCGGGCGAGGTCGGTGACGCGGTAGGAGACGAAGAGTGTCTTCACGCCGCCTCCTCGGTGCGCCGCACCCGGTAGCGGAGATGCGTGACGTCCCGGTCGTCGAGGCGTCGGACGAGGTCGAGTTCGATGTGATCGCCGCCCAGGTGTTCAAACAGGCGTCGCCCCTCCCCGAGAAGGACCGGGACCAGGTGGATCTCCATCTCGTCCAGCTGCCCGGCACGGAGCAGTGCCTGCGCCGCGCCCGCCCCGTGGACCATGACCGGCCGGTCCCCGGCGGCCGCTCGGGCCTGGCGGGCGCAGTCCTCGACATCGGTGACGAAGCGCGCGTGGCCGGGTGGGACGTCCCCGTCCGCCACCGCGTGGGTGAGGACGAAGATCGGCACGCCGTCGTGGTGGTCGCCCTGCCAGCGGTCGGCGAGTTCGAAGGTGCGCCGGCCGGAGATCAGCGCGCCGGTCGCCAGCGCCTCGCGGTAGACCTGACCGCTCGGGCCATCGGACTTCCGGTCGTCGAGCCAGTTGAAGAGCCGTCCACCGTCCCGTCCGAGCTCCTGCCCCGGCCGGTCGTCCGGGCCGGCGACAAAGCCGTCGAGCGACATCGACATGTACAGCCGAATCGGACTGCTCATCCTGGTCCTCCTCTCCTCGCGCCGCCCCGAGCGGGCGGGCCTGTCCAACGGAAGACTTCAGACGACCGGCGAACTCATCGGCCCGACACGCCGGCCGGCGGCACCCAGCGCCGGGTGCGCGGGATCGTGCCCGGGACGCCGTACTCCTTCTTCAGGTGTTCGGGGATGGCGTAGTGCATGACCCGGCCGCGGGTCAGGGAGGACAGCTCGAAGACCGTGGTCAGGTGGCCCAGGCGGTCCAGGGCCCAGGCGCCGAGCGGGGAGCGGTCCTCGATCGACTCCAGGACGCCCAGGAGGTGGGGTACGGCCTTGACCACGGTGTCCCACGGGGTGTGCGGCACCTCCAGCCAGTCGGCGCAGGTGTCGCCGACGAGATAGCGGATCAGCGCGGACACGATCGGGTCGAAGAACGTGCCGGGGACGATCTCCTCGTACAGGTCGATGAGTTGGCGGGTCAGGTGCGCGCCCTCCTCGGACGGGCCCATGTGCCGGATCATGTAGAGGTCGAGGAACTGGCGGGCGTCCTCCAGGGACTTGGGGACCGCGTCCTGGTCCACGCCGAGCATCGCTCCCACCACCCGCCACGCGTAGTAGTAGGCCTCCGCGCCCTCCTGCGACATGTGGATGCCGAGGCGGTGCAGGCTGTCCAGCACGAGCAGGGAGAAGAACATCTGCCCGCCGATCATGTCCTCCTGACAGATCGGCACCCCCAACGCGTCCACGTCCCAGCGGTTCTCGCGCCGCAGATGGTGCCGGATGGAGGCGTGCAGCAGGCGGACCTTCTGGGCGGCCGGGATGAAGCGGCTGCCCGCCTCGAAGGCGTCCGGCTGCATGAGACGGACGGTGAACTGGCCTGTCTCCGCCATCCGTTTGGCGGGGTACTTCAGTCCGTGCGTGGCCGACAGCAGCCTTGCCACGTGCGGGACGACATAGCAGGCGGGCATGGAGGCGAAGGACAGCGCGGTGGAGATGTGCACGTTGTTGTCGATGAAGAACAGCCGGGCCTTCTCCATCTCCGACCAGTCCACCCAGTCCGGCGGGACGCGGGTGGCTTCGAGGTACTCCCGGGCGACCTCGGGCAGCCCGTCCGGCAAGGGAGCGCCGGCCGTGGAGACGTAACGCATCAGGGAGTTGAGCGTGCCGACCTCGCCGCGTTCGAAGAGCGTGGCGACGGTGGCGTCCGCGAGTTCGTCCCCGGTCTGCCGCAGGGCGTCCATCGAGGCCTCGGTGCGGGTCATGGCAATGCTCCTTGTCGTCTGAGGGGTGCCCGGGGTCGCTTCAGGACAGGCGGTTCGTCGCCGACCGTGCCAGCGCGGTCAGCGCGGCGGCGGCGTGCGGGGGGAGGTTCAGCTGGTCGAGGGCGCCGAGCGACTCTTCGACCCGTGCGCTGATCATGTCCTCGATACGGTCGGGTGCCCGCAGCGCGCGCATCAGTTCACGGACGTCGTCCAGGGCTTCCGTGTCCGCACCGGGCCGGCCCAGCAGGGTGCGCAGCCGCTCGCGGTCGTCGCCGCCGGCCAGGCGCCAGGTCTCCGCCAGCAGGGCCGTGGGCCGGTGACCCACCACGTCGTCGGCGTTGGCCTTGCCGGTGCGCGCCGGGTCCCCGAACAGGCCGAGCAGGTCGTCCCGGAGCTGGAAGGCCTCGCCCAGGGGCAGCCCGTACGACGAGTAGCCCTCGCACAGCCGGGTGCCGGCCCCGGCCAGGGCGCCGCCGATCAACAGGGGGTGTTCCACCGTGTACTTGGCGGTCTTGTAGCGGATCACCTTCAGCGACGCGTCGGTGTCCGGACCGGTTCCCGTGCGCAGGATCTCCAGGCACTCGCCCGCGATCAGCTCCCGGGCCATCACCGCCCACAGAGGCCGGGCGCGGGCGAGATACGCGGCGGGCAGGCCACTGGTGGCGAACAGCTGCCCTGCCAGAGCCATCAGCAGATCGCCCACCAGCATCGCCAACGACCGCGCCGCAGCCGGGGCGTGCGGACGATGCCGTACGGCGTCCCGCAGCGCGACGTGCGCCGTGGGGCGCCCGTGCCGCAGGGGGCTGTCGTCGATGAGGTCGTCGTGGACGACCGCCGCACAGTGCACCAGTTCCATGGACGCCGCCGCCCGCACCAGCGCGTCGGAGTCCGGCTGACCCACGGCGCGCCAGCCCCAGTAGCAGAAGGCCGCGCGCAGCCGCTTGCCGTGCGTCACCGCCTCCTCCAACTGCCCGGCCACCGGCCCCAGGAGAGGGTCGATCCCGGCGAACCGGTCCGCTTCCTCGGCCACGAACCGGCTCAGCACCTCGTCGACGCGGGCTTTGAACGCCATCGGTTCCCAGCGGTCAGTTCTCACCGGCGCTCTTCCGGGCCAGGGACTGCCGGGCGAGGATCTCCAAGTGGGCCGGTGGCACGGCCGCATACCGGTCCAGCACCAGGCGTCCCCGCGCGGCGAGGTCCTGCTCGGCCTGCGCGGCGAGTGCCGCCGCGTCCGAACGTCGCAGCAGACCCCGGACCGTGCCCACGGCCGACCCCAGCGTGCTCACGGCCAGGTCGGCCAGCCCCGCCACCAGGAGTAACGCCTGCTCGTCGAGGCTCTCGCGCCGCCCTGCTTCTCGCGTCAACTTCATCCCCACCCGCCGCACTTGCGGACGCCGGTCACGCGCCCGTCCCTTCGAGCATCGCCGCACAGCGGGTGCCGGCCCGGAGGAACTCACGATCGAGTGATCATCTCGTTCGACCGTGCGGTTCGGCGGCGGCGGGGGAACCCGCTCAGGCCGGGTAGGCGTGAGTCTGCGTCGCCTTCACCGTCGCCCAGACCTCGGCCCCCGCGTGGAGGGCGAGTTCGGCCGCGGCGACCGTGGTGAGGTCGGCGGCCAGGGGGAGTTCACCGACGAGGGCGACACGGATCTGGTCGCCGTGGGTCTCCAGGCCGGACACCTCGCAGCGCCAGAAGTTACGGGCGCTCGACCCGGTGGGCCGGTCGCGGTGCAGGGTGACCGCGCTGGGCGGGAACGCGACGAAGACCGGGCCGGTCAGGTCCTCCGAGGTGGTGACCGTGGAGCCGCCGTCGACGTGGACCGTGTGCCCCTCGGCCTCGCCCCGGTAGAGGTTGAGGCCGACCAGGTGGGCGATGTAGTCGGTCCGCGGGTGGCGGGCGATGTCGGCGGGCGTGCCCCGCTGGACGACCCGGCCCTCCTCGATGACGACGAGATGGTCCGCCAGCACCATCGCGTCCAGCGGATCGTGCGTGACGAGTACGGCGACCGCCTCGAAGTCGGCCAGGTGGTGGCGGAGTTGGGCCCGGACGTCGAGGCGGGTGCGGGCGTCGAGGGCGGCGAGCGGCTCGTCGAGCAGCAGCAGCCGGGGGTGGGTGGCCAGGGCGCGGGCGAGCGCGACGCGCTGGGCCTGGCCGCCGGAGAGCCGGCGGGGTTTGGCGGACGCGTGGTCCGTGAGGTCCATCCGTTCCAGCCATCCGGCTGCCTGGGCGCGGGCCTCCGCCTTGCCGACGCCGTGACAGCGGGGCCCGAAGGCCACGTTGTCGAGTGCGGTGAGGTGCGGGAAGAGCAGATAGTCCTGGAAGACGACGCCGACCGGGCGGGACTCCGGCGGCGTACGGTCCAACTCCGCGCCGTCGAGGCGCAGATGGCCGTCGGTGAGCGGGACGAGACCGGCGAGGGCGCGCAGGGCGGTGGTCTTGCCGGCGCCGTTGGGGCCGAGGAGGGCGATGACGTCACCGGGGGCCGCGGTGAGGGCCACGTCGAGCCGGAAGGAGCCGCGCTCGACGACGAGACGGGCGTCGAGACCGCCGGCCGACGGCGCCTCGACGTCGTACGGGATCGTCTTCTCGATGTCGGTCATGGGCGGTCGTCCAGTGGTGTCGGTCGTGGGGTGGCTGTCCCGTTCGGTCGGGTCACGGGGAGACCGGCCGGCTTGGTCGGGGCGTGGGGCGGTTGTTCGGCTGGGCCGGTCATGGTGTGGTCGTTCGGCCTCGTCGGGCGTGAGGCGGTTGTTCGGCTCGGTCGGTCATGGGGCGGGTGTCCGGCATGGTCGGTCATCGCGTGGTCATCCAGCGGTCGCGCAGGCCCGCGAGGACCGCGATCGACACGGCGAGCAGCACCAGGCTGAGGGCGATGGCGGCCTCCGGGTCGTTCTGGAGGGCGAGGTAGACGGCCAGCGGCATGGTCTGGGTGCGGCCGGGGAAGTTGCCGGCGAAGGTGATCGTCGCGCCGAACTCGCCGAGCGCCCGCGCCCACGCCAGGACGGCGCCGGCGGCGATACCGGGCGCGATGAGGGGCAGCGTGACCCGGCGGAACGCGGTGAAGCGGGAGGCGCCGAGCGTCGTCGCCGCCTCCTCGTAGCGCGGGTCGGCGGCCCGCAGGGTGCCTTCCACGCTGATCACGAGGAACGGCATCGCGACGAACGCCTCCGCGATCACGACGCCGGTGGTGGTGAAGGGCAGCGTGACCCCGAACCAGGAGTCCAGCCACTTCCCGACGACCCCGTTGCGGCCCAGCGCCATCAGCAGCGCCACACCGCCGACGACCGGCGGCAGCACGAGCGGCAGCGTGACCAGAGCCCGTACGAGACCCCGCCCCGGAAACTCCACCCGGGCCAGCAGCCAGGCCAGCGGCACCCCGAGAACCAGGCTCACCGCGGTCGCCGCCGTCGCGCAGACCAGGGACAGCCGCAGCGCCTGCCACACCTCGGTGCTGGTCAGCAGGTCGGGCATGCTGTGCCAGGGGGCCCGGATCAGCAGCGCGACCAGCGGCAGGACGAGGAACACCAGGCCGATCAGCGCGGGCACGAGGAGCGGCAGCGGAGCGGCACGCCCCCGACGGCCCACACGGGGGCGGCGCCGCCGCGGACCCCCGCCGAGGGTGTCCACGGCGCTTGCCTTGCCCGAGGCGGGGGGCGTCACGGCTTGAGGAACCCGGCCGAGGTCAGCACCTTCTGCCCCTCGGCGGACTGCACCAGCGCGATGAACGCCTTGGCGGTGTCCGTGTTCTTGGACTCCTTCAGCAGGGTGATCGGGTAGTCGTTGATCGCGTCGGCGGACTCGGGGAACTCCACGCCCTCCACCTTGTCACCCGCGGCCCGCACATCGGTCTTGTAGACGAGCGCGGCGTCGGCCTCCTTCAGCACCACCTTGTTGAGCGCGGACTTGACGTCCTCCTCGTAGGAGACCGGGGTGAGCTTCAGCTTGCTCGCCGTCAGGGCCTTCTCGGCGGCCGCACCGCACGGCACCGTCTTGTCGCACAGGACGACCTTCAGGTCGGCGTCGGTGAGGTCCTTGAGGGAGGCGACCTTGTCGGGGTTGCCCGGCAGGGTGGCGATCTCCAGCTGGTTGCGCACGAACGTCGCCGGCTCGCCGGCGTTGTCGCCCGCGTCCGTCACGATCTTCATGGTCTTGGGGCTGGCGGAGGCGAAGACGTCCGCCGGGGCACCGCCGGTGATGCTCGCGGCGAGCGCGTCGCTGCCGCCGAAGCTGAAGGTGACCTTCGTGCCGGGGTGGGCCTTCTCGAACTCCCTGCCCAGCGTCTCGAAACTCTCCTTCAGCGAGGCCGCCGCGAAGACGGTGACCTCGCCGGACAGCTTGCCGGAGGCCGAGGCGGAGCCTGAGGGGTCGGACGTGCCGGCGGAGTCGTCGTCGGAGGACGAACAGGCGGTCAGGGCCAGCAGGGCAGCGGCGCCGCCGCCGGCCACCTGCATCATTCGACGGGTCCGACGCACGGAACGGGTCATCACGGGTCCAACTCCCTCTGATCCTCACGAACACGATCGCACCGGCCCTGGCGGACCCGTCACGGCGTGTATGCGCCGATAATAGTGCCGCAGGTGCGAGGTGAAAGTCTCCTGTCACATTGCATGAGCGGGTCCCATTCCGTGATGGCATGGCATGTGCGTTTGTACGGAGGTGACGGAGGTGACGGAGGCGGGGGGTGCTGCGCGCTCGTCCCCTAGCCGCCGAAGTGGATGTGCGCCGCCCAGCGGGACGGCCGGGCGGGATCGTCCTCGCGGAGGTCCAGCACCGCGCGGTGCAGGGTCCTCGCCGCGTCTGCCGCGTCTGCCGCGTCTGCCGTGTCGAGGGACGAGGCCAGGCCCGTGTAGAAGTCGTCCGCGATGCGTCCGGCGGCGCTGTCGGTGACGGGCCAGAGCGTGCCGATGACATGGCGGTAGCCGGCGAGCTGGAAGGCAGTGGCGATGTGGATCGCCTCGTCGGCGAGGCGCTCGTCGGACATGGCCGTCTCGCAGGCCGACAGATAGGCGAGCGTGCCGTTCGGGACGTGCACCGACGACAGCTCGACGGCGGTGAGAGGGGCCGACCCGTGGTCGTGCAGCAGCAGCCGGGCGAGGGACGGGGAGCGGGGGTCCGTCACGGCGTGACAGGCGAAGTGGGCGATGGAGTGGCCGGGCAGCTCCCGCAGGACGGCCTCCCGGGTGGCCGTGCGGCCGGACAGGACGGTCGGGTGCGCGGCCAGCTCGGCCAGCCGCTCCGCTTCGAGACGAGCGCCGGGCAGCGGACCCGCGCCGGGAGTCTCACTCATCTCCACCACCAGAAGGCCGTCCAGAGACCTCCCGGGCGGCCGGTCCAGAGACCTCCCGGGCGACCCGTCCAGAGACTTCTCGGGCGGCCCGTCCAGAGGCCTCTCGGGCGGCCCGTCCAGTGGTCCGGTCGGTGACGCCTCGTGATCGTCCGTCGCGCCCGTGCCGCCCCGGCGGAGCGCGTGCACGGTCGAGGTGTACGACGACACCACGTGATCCATGACCGCGGAGACGCCGGCCGGATCGGCAGCGCCGCGCCGGCCCGCCGCATGCAGCGGCAGGGACGCGGCGACCCCGATCGGGCACCACCAGATCCTGGGCGCCGACTCCGCGGGGAGCCGTACCGGGGACAGCAGACCCAGCTCCGACAGGACCGGCCGGCCGATGCGGTCCCACAGCCAGGCCAGGTGGCCCAGCAGCTCGGCCTCGTCCGGCGACGCGCTTCCCGCGGAGCGCGGCAGCCGCCGGAACGCCCGGGCCCGCTCGCGCAGCTCGGCGTGGTCGCAGTCGAGGCGCAGGGCCCGGACGCCGCCGTCCGGCGTGAGCAGCAGCGCGTCGCACCGGGACGGGCCGGGGTTGACGAGGACGACCGGACCGTCCACGGGGCGGAGTCGCAGGGACTCGATCGTCGGCGGCAGCAGAAAGCCCTCCAGACCGGGACGCGAGCGAATGCGATCGAGCAACTGCTCCCACTCCAGGGCCAGTTCACGGTGCCGGCGCGTCCTTGTGCCGTGTCTGGCCCGTACCCCCGGGACGCTCCCTGCTTGGTTTCCGTCGCCGCGGTAGAGGTCCACCCCTCCCTGGTCGGAGGCGTTGAGCAGGTCTCTGAGGCGTACGAGATCGTCGGCGGCCTCCGGGTCGGCGCGGCGCACCTCGGCGAGGTCGTCGCGGCCACTCATGCCCTCCCGCAGGAGCAGGCCCCGGGCGTGTTCCAGCAACACCAGCGCATGCTCGGGGCGGCCGAGGTGCAAGGCGGCGGAGGCGGCCTCGGCGGGCAGACCGGCCAGCTCACCGAGGCCGTACTCCCGGTCGGGGCGCAGCAGTTGGCGTGGGGCGATCTCCGGCAGCCATGCGACGGCCTGCTCGTACGCCGCGAGGGCGGTCCGGGCCTCGGGAGGGTCGGCCGACATCGCCGTACGGCCGAGGAGCAGGTGGGCGATGACCCGGGTGCGGGGCGTGGTCGTGGCCGTCGCGAGGTCCTTGCAGCACTCCTGCATCTCGCGCAGGACGTCCGATGCGGCGGGGCGCTGGGCGAGGGCCCGTACCAGGGCCATGAGCGCCGTCGCGCGGTTCGTGGTGTCCGCAGTGGCGGCGGCGACGCCCGCGCGGGCGGCCCGGACGGCCTCGTCCAATGCCTCGCTGTCGCCGGTGAGTTCGTACAGGGTGCGGGTGGCCACGCTGAGGTTGCTGAGCCGTCCGCCGAGGTCGGGGTCGTCACGGGTGCCCGCCACCGCGGCCCGGGCCACCTCGACCGCCTCCCGCAGATACGGCAGGTCGCCGGGTGCGGCGCTTCCCGGGCCGGTCGTGACGGTGTTCTCGTCGCCCGGCGCGGTGCCTCCCGTTCCGGGCGTGAAGACCTCCTCGCCTCCCGGTGCGGCGAAGTACAGGCCCGTGGAGAGGATGTGCAGCGCGTTGCCGAGGTCGCTGAGCCGGCCGGCCCGCTGCGGAGTGTCGTGGGGGCTCAGCCGTACGGCCTCCCGGGAGGCCTCCACGGCCGCCAGGATCGCCCCCGTCTCCCCGGTGCGCTTGAACAGTTCCTGCTGCACGGCACTGAGGTTGCCGAGGTAACGGGCGCGGCGGGCGGGCTCGTCCGGTCCGAGCTCGGTGACGGCCTCCTTCAGGACCTGCGCCGCCTCGTGCAGGGCGTCGAGCTCCCGGGCCTCCTCGAACACCGAACGCAGGCCGATCCCGAGGCCGTTGAGAGCGGTGGGCCGGTCAGGGTGGCCGGGCGGTGCCGCCGCGACCGCCTGCCGTGCGACCGTGACCGACTCGCGCAAGGTCTCCATCGACCGGTCCAGCTGGACGAACCGGGCGTGCAGGGAGGTGGCGAGCAGGGCGAGGGAGGCCGCCCGGTTGTCATGGCCATCCGGGCACTTCCCGACGGCCTGCCGACCGACCTCGACGGCTTCCGGCAGGTCTTCCGGGCGGCCCCGCAGCAGGGCGAGTGTGCGCAGGCCGGCGCCCAGGTCGGCGAGGATCGGGCCGACTTCGGGGTCGTCGGGGTGGCGCGCGGCCGCCCGTTCCCGGTCCAGCGCGATCAGTTCGGCCATGACGTTCTCGTCCTCGGTCTGCTCGAACAGCTCGTCCAGGCAGGCGACGAGCGCCTCCAGGAAGAGGGTCCGCTCGGCGGGGTCGGCCGCGGCCTCCCTGGCGAGCGGGACCGCCCGGGCGAGCAGGCCGGGGCGGCGCGGGCCGGTCATGAGGTGCACCATGATGTTCCGCAGGTTGTGCCGGTGCAGGCCGCGCTGTGGATGGTCCGGGCCGAGGCTCCACCGGATCGACTCGTCGAGCTCGACGAGCCGTTCGACGGCCGAGACGTCGTGGGCCCACTCGTACTGGAGGCGCAGGGCCGTGCTCAGATTGCCGAGGCAGGCGGGCCGGTCCGGGTGTGCGGGTGACATGACGTCCAGGACGTCCGTGAACGCGTCCCTGGCCGCCGCGAGCTTCTTCAAGTTGCGTCGCTTCACCGCTCGTTGAAGTTCCCACAGGGCCCGGCGCGCGAGCTGATGGTGTTTCAGGAACCCGTCGTTCACCGGCACTCCTTGCCTTGCGAGCCGCCGCGCCCGTGCGCGGGCCGCCTTGCGGTGATCCCGTCCTCGGTGCACGCTGACGCGACGATCCCGGCCGTTCCGCGAGCGAGGTGAGGATGACAGGCGACCTGGCGAAGTTCCCGTGCCCGGTCTGCGGCCACCGCAGAACGGCCGCGCGCTGCTGGGAATGCGATGTGCGCGACTCCGGCGCGCGCATCGGGGTGCTCGACCTGGTGGCGACGGTCGTGGTCACCGCGGCGGTGCAGCCGTTCGTGCAGGCCATCGCGAGCAAGGCCGGCGAGGAGGTCTGGCCCAAGATCGCCGGCCTGGTCCGGCCGGGCCGACGCGAGGAGCTCGGCCAGGGCGTCGAGGAGTCCGACCTCCTCGAAATCGCGGCGCTCGACGGCCGGTTGGCCATCAGCATGCCCAAACGGCTGCCGCCGGAGGCCGCCCGCGACCTGCGGGACGTGGTGGCGACCCTCCAGGAGGCCGACGGGAACTTCCGGATCTCGTACGACGCCCCGTCCCGGTCGTGGCAGATCGCCCAGGCCGATCCAGGCCAGGCCCTCCGCGCCGGGGACCTGCCGCCGGACACCTGACCGCTCCCGCCGCCACCGCACCGACGCGCCCTCGCTCAGACGACGCCGGCGATCCGGCGCGCCAGCGAACCCGAGACCACCGACCCGACGACGATCCCCACCGTCAACAGCACCGGGCCGCTCCACAGGGCGTGGGCGGCCCAGGCGAACCCGCCCACGACCAACGGCCCGAACCAGACCACCGACCGCTGCCGGAACGACTCCATGCTGAACCGGGTGGCCAGCAAGGCGAGGACGAAAGCCGCCGACGCCATGCCGAGGAAGGCGCCACGCGCACTCTCGAAGCCTCCGTCGCCGAGTGCGTAACCGCCCACAGCTCCCGCGACCGTGCCCGCTGCGAGCAGCAGGACGGCCCAAGTGTCGTGGATCTCCACGTAGTTGCGGGGGCTGTCGCGGTGCACGAGCTGCCAGCCGCCCATGAACAGGTCCGGGAACGTGGACACCCCGACGAACGCCCCGATCGCCGCGCCCGACCAGCCCGCCAGCAGCAGTCCGACGAGCAGCCCGCTCACCAGCCCCACGACGATGCCGGGCCCGACCAGATGCGTGCCGCCCTGCTCTTCCTCCGGGTCCGCGGCCGTGAAAGGCGCCGGGCCGGTGGAGCCGGGGCCGCCGCCCGGTGCGAGGTGGTCGGCGGTGCGCACGATGCGCTGCGCCTCACGGGGCGGCACCTGGAGCGTGGTCAGCACCTTCGTCAGGAACGTGTCGCGCTCCTCGGCCGTGTCCGGACCGGTGTGCGTCATGCCGTTCCAGGCGGTCACGCCCCGCAGCCGGACGTAGCCCATGGTCTGGAAGGTGCCGGACTCCGGCAGATACATGTAGTACAGCGGCAGGTCGGCGTCGCGGTCGATGTGGAGCACCGATATCCGGTGCAGATCCCCGAACGGCATGCGGCACCACCCCCTCAGACAGCCTCAGGCGCCCACCCGGACGTTGTACCCATGCCCTGACAGCACCTCAAACCCCGTTACCCGCACGGATGTTCGCGTGCGTGTCCGCCGGGTTCAGCCTCGGTAGCCCCGCAGTTTCCGGTAGAGCGTGGCGCGGGCGATGCCCAGGGAGGCCGCCGCTCGCGCCTTGTTGCCGCCGTGGAGGTGGAGGGCGTCCAGGATGGCGGACCGTTCGGCGAGCTCCATCGGGGTCAGGGGCCGGGGCGCCGGGCCCTCGCGTACGGCGTCCGGGAGTTCGCTGCGGCGGACGGGGCCGGTCGTGCGGCGGTGCTCGGCCAACGTGCGGACCAGGTGGGCGAGTTCGGTGACGTTACCGGGCCAGGGGTGCCGCTCCAGGGCGCGCAGCACGTCGAGGGACCAGGTGAGCGGAGGGTGCCCGGGCTGGGGGCTCGGCGTCAGGGAGGTGAGCAACTCCCGGATGTCCTCGGGGCGTTCGCGGAGGGCGGGGAGGGTGACCGAGCGGGCGGCGAGGGTGTCCAGGAGACGTTGGAGGCAGGGGCCCGGCGATGCGCCGGGGGTGTACGTGACGAGGAGCGGGACGTCCGGGTGGGTCGCGAGGAGGGAGTTGAGGGTCGCCGTGTCGGGCGGGGCGAGCCGTTCGACGTGGCGGACGAGGAGGGGGCGGCCGGTGCGCAGCACGTCCGCGTGGCTGCCGAGTTCGGTCTCGGCCGCGTCCACGAGCAGGGCGTCGGCGACCAGTTCGCGGGCCAGCGAGGTCTTCCCGGTGCCCCGTTCGCCGACCAGCAGCAGCGGCTCACCGGACGCGGCCAGTTCCAGGGCACGCCCGACCGCATGCCGCCACGGCACCGAACCTCCGGCCAGGGCGAGGTCACGCCGGTCGGCCCTGGCCGGCCCCGGACACCCCGTCGACTCCAGCACCACGACCACGCCGATGACGGAACCCTGGTGAGAGACGGGGGTGAGGGAGGCGGCGGCGCCGTCCGGGCCGTCGGGGAGCGTTGCCAGGTCCGCGGAACCCTCCAGGCCGTCCGCGAGCCCTGTCGCATGCCCCGAACGGGACTCCCGTATCAGCGCGACCGTCCTGTGTTCCAGCGCCTCCAACGCCTCCGGCGACAGCAGCCGCCCCGCCGCCTCGCTGACGAGCCGGTTACGGCCGTCCAGGGCGACGACCGCCTGCCCCCGCTCTCCCACGGCCCGCGCGTACGCGTCCAGCAGCACCCGCTCGGCCGTCCGCGACCGTGAGAGAAGCTCGGTCTCGACGGCCGTCGCCACGGCCTCGGCCAGCGAAGCACCGGGATGCGTCCCGCACCCGCCGCCTTCCCCGCACCTGCCGTCTTCCCCGCCCGCCGCCCGCTCCCCGCCCCCACCGCACAGCCCGGTGGCCACCGTCACCGTCCCCACCGGCTGCCCCGTCTCCGGTGCCCGTACCGGCACGCTCACCGCCGAGACGTCCTGCCAGTGGTCGAGGAAGTGCTCGGGTCCGTGCACCTCGGCCCGGCGGAGCGTGTGCAGGGCGAGAGCCGCGCTGTTGTGCCCGACCAGCTCCTCGGAGAGGTCCCGGCAGAGGTGGTCCGGCGCGAACCCGGCCGCCCACAGCACCCGCAGCCGCGCGTCGGTGAGCACGAGGGAGGTGTCCCCGCCGCCGAGCGTCCCGGCGATCCGGTCGAGCACCGGGCGGGCCGCGGCCAGCAAGGGGGAGTCGACGGGCCCGACCGACTCCGGCGCGGGGGCACCTGCGTCGTGTCGTACGCCGAAGAACCGGGCACGCTTCCACGCCGCGAGGACGTCGTCCGGCACTCCGTCCGGCGGTTGCTGTCCGCGCAGGAACAGCTCCCGGGCACGGCGCAGCGAGGTGAGGGCGGTGAGGCGCTCTGCGGTGGTCATGGCACCGCTCAGCCTACGGGGGACGGTTGAACGCAAAACAACTGCCCGTCTGTCTCGTTTTGAGACACCCACGTTCCGGCCATCCCGTTCATGATCTTGAGGAGCCAGTGCCTGTTCTCGTTCCCTGGAGCGCCCCCGTGTCCCGCGTCCCCACCGCCGAGCCCGATGTCGTGACCGACGTACTCATCGTGGGCAGCGGTCCCGCGGGAGCCTCCGCCGCGCTCGCCCTCAGCACCTACGGCGTCCCCAACGTCGTCGTCACCCGCTACGCGAGCCTCGCCGACACGCCCAGGGCGCACATCACCAACCAGCGCACCATGGAGGTGCTGCGCGACCTCGGTGTCGAGGACGAGGTCGTCGCCAAGGCGACCCCGCAGCACCTGATGGGCAACACGACCTTCTGCACCAGCCTGGCCGGCGAGGAACTCGGCCGGATCCGCTCCTGGGGCAACGACCCGCTGGTGCAGGCCGCCCACGAACTCGCCAGCCCCACCCGCATGTGCGACATGCCCCAGCACCTCATGGAGCCGGTGCTCATGGACGCGGCCGTCGCGCGCGGCACCCGGCTGCGCTTCTCCACCGTCTACAAGTCCTTCGTCCAGGACGACGACGGCGTGACGGTCACCGTCGAGGACCGGCTCCGCGGCGACGAATACACCATCCGCGCCAAGTACCTCATCGGCGCCGACGGCGGCCGCAGCCAGGTCGCCGAGGACGCCGGGCTGCCGATGGGCGGCCAGATGGGCGTGGCGGGCAGCATCAACATCGTCTTCGACGCGGATCTGAGCAAGTACACCGCCCACCGCCCCTCCACCCTCTACTGGGTGCTGGCCCCCGGCGCCACCATCGGCGGCATCGGCGCGGGCCTGGTGCGCTGCGTGCGGCCCTGGAACGAGTGGCTGATCGTGTGGGGGTACGACGTCACGGCCGGCGCCCCCGATCTGACGACCGAGTACGCCGAGTCGATCGTCCGCCGGCTGGTCGGCGACGACGAGATCCCGGTGACCATCAAGTCGTCCTCGGCCTGGACCGTCAACGAGATGTACGCCGAGACCTACTCCGACGGCCGTGTCTTCTGCGCCGGCGACGCCACGCACCGCCACCCGCCGTCCAACGGCCTCGGCTCCAACACCTCCATCCAGGACTCCTACAACCTGGCCTGGAAGCTCAAGCACGTCCTCGACGGCACCGCCTCCCCGAAGCTCCTCGACACCTACACCGCCGAACGCGCCCCGATCGGCCGCCAGATCGTCACCCGCGCCAACAAGTCCATCGGCGAGACCGCTCCGGTCTTCGAGGCGCTCGACGGACTCTCCCCGCAGACCCCCGAGCAGCTGTGGGCCAACATCGCCGCCCGCAAGGAGACCGGCGAGGCGGCCGAGAAGCAGCGGGCGCGGCTGCGCGAGGCCATCGCCTTCAAGGCGTACGAGTTCAACGCGCACGGCGTCGACCTCAACCAGCGCTACACCTCCGCCGCGATCGTCCCCGACGGCACCGCCGACCCCGGCTTCGACCGCGACCCCGAACTCCACCACCAGCCCACCTCCCGCCCGGGCGCCAAGCTCCCGCATGCCTGGATCACCTCCGGCCCCCGGACGCTCTCCACCCTCGACACCGTCGGACACGGCCGGTTCACGCTCGTCACCGGCATCGGCGGCGCGGACTGGGTGCGGGCCGCCGCGGCCCAGGACGTGGAGATCGCCACCGTCGTCATCGGCCCGGGACAGCAGTACGAGGACCCGTACGGCGACTGGGCCCGCCTGAGCGAGGTGGCCGACGGCGGCGCGCTCCTCGTACGGCCGGACGGTCATGTCGCCTTCCGGCACGCGACGGCGGCGGACTCCCCGGCCGACGCCGAGCGCAGGCTCACCGAGGCGGTACGGCGGATCCTCGGGCATCTCTGACGCTCTGTCTCCCCCCACACCCACCCCTAACTGCCCCCAGCTGAAAGGTGAGACCCATGCCCCTCGGACTGCTCCGGCGGCGACTCAGGAGTGCCTCCGGAGGCGCCGCGGGCCACACGCTTCCCGTCCCGGCCGGTGCCGGTGTCCTCGTCCGCGAGGTCCTCGACCCGGTGAACCAGCCCCTGGGCGCCGCCGAGGTGACCGTGACCGAACTCCGCAGCCACCAGGTCGTGGCGCGCGGCACCACGGACCCGTACGGAACGTTCCTCGCCGTGCTGCCGCCCGGTGGCTACAGCCTCATGGTCATGGCCGAGGGACTGGAGCCGCACCGCGAGACCGTCGAGGTCGTCGCCGATGCCGGTCTGTCCTCGGAGCGCGTCTGGCTTCAGCCCGCCCGGCAGGCCGAGCTCCCGGTCCCCGGCACCTGGCTCTTCGACCCGCCGCACACCGCGATCCGGTTCATCGCCAAGCACGTCGGCATGGCCCATGTGCACGGCCGGTTCGAACGCTTCGAGGGCGGCATCCAGGTCACCCAGGACATCGGCGACTCCCGCGTGCACGTGCGCATCGACGCCTCCAGCATCACCACCGGCAACAACACCCGTGACGCCCACCTGCGTTCGGCCGACTTCCTCGACGTCGAGAACTTCCCGTACATCGACTTCCGCAGCACCCGCTTCGCCTACCGCGGCGGCAGCAAGTGGTCCCTGCTGGGTTCCCTGACCATGCACGGGGTGAGCCGCTCGGTGTCGCTGGACACGACGTACCTGGGCATGGTCAACGGCGGTTACGGCGAGGAGCTGCGCTGCGCCGCCCTCGCGAAGGCGGAACTGCACCGCGAGGACTACACCCTCAACTGGCGTTCGATGCTGGCCCGGGGTATCGCGGTCGTCGGCCCCACGGTCCAGCTGGAGCTGGACGTCCAGGCCATGTACCGCACCCACGACACACCGACCCCGCCGGAGTAACGGCCCTCACGCGGACCGGTGTTGCCGGAAGGCGGGGAAGAACATCAGCAGCGCCAGCCCGGCCGTCACCGTCAGCACCCCGCCGCCGGTGACGGCCCAGGTCGCCCCGAAGGACGCGCCGGCCACCCCGTGCACGAGGTCGCCAAGGCGTGGACCTCCCGCGGCGATCACGGTGTCGACGCCCTGGAGGCGGCCCCGCATCCCGTCCGGCACCGCGGACTGCAGGACGGACTTGCGGAACACTCCCAGCGTCAGCAGCGCACCGCCCGCCAGCACCAGCCAACCCGCCGCCACCGCGAGCGAGTCGGCCAGCCCGAACGCGGCCAGCGCCAGCCCCCACACGCACACCGACACCGCGACCGCGACGCCGTGGCGGGAGGCGCGGGTGAAGCCACCCGAGAACAGCGCCGCGAGCACGCCCCCGGCGGAGATCGCCGCGTACAGCACGCCGACGTTCGCCCCCGGGTACGTCTCCCTCGCCAACTGGGGGAACAGCGCGGCGGGCATGCCCAGGAACAGCGCCGCGAAGTCGGCGAGATAGACGACCAGCAGCACCTGCCGGGCGGCGAGCAGCCGGAAGCCCGCCACGAACTGCCTTGTTCCGGGACCCTGTTCGGTGGTGGGCGGGAGCGACGGCAGGCGCCACACGGCCCACAGCGTGACGCCGAGCGTCGCCGCGTCCGCGAGATAGAGCGACTCGGCCCCGACCACCGGCAGCAGCGCCCCGGCCAGCAGCGGCCCGGCGATCCCGGCCGACCACGACACCAGTGACTGCAACGTGTTCGCGGCGGGCAGCAACGCACGCGGCACCAGGCGCGGGACGACCGCCCCGCTCACCGCCGCGTTGGCGCCGAACAGCGCCTGCTGCACCCCCACCAGCGCCAGCAGCACCCCCGCCGACTCCAGCCGCGCCCACGCCTGCGCCCACAGCAGCAGCGACGTCAGGGCGATCCCGGCCGTGGTCGCCAGCAGCACCCGCCGCCGGTCCCGTACGTCCGCCAGCGTGCCGCCCCACAGCGCCGCGAGCGCCATCGGCGCGAGGCCCACGAACCCGGCCAGTCCGACGTACGCCGAGGAGCCGGTGAGGTCGTACAACTGCACCGGCACGGCGATCGCGGTCAGCTGGGCGCCCAGCGTGGTCACCATGCCGCTCGCCCACAGCCGCCGGAACTCGGCCCGCCGCAACGGCCGTACGTCGATCATCAGCCCGCGCACCCTCGCCCCTCCCGCAGCCATCGGTACGCCGATGCTGCGGGTTCCCCTTCGGGCAAGGTCAACAGGCCGCCGCGGTCACTCCTTGACCCAGGACAGGCCGTCCGGCGTGACGGCCAGCCCGCCCGGGGCCGCCGGGCCGGGGTCGTCGAGCGGGCCGCCGTAAAGGGCCTGCTCCTGAAGGTCGTTGCCGGTGCGGAAGGTCTCACCGACGACCGGGGCGGACAGGAGGGGGTTCACCCGGCCGTCCGCAACCGCCAACTCGCTCACCGCACCGTCAAGTTGGGCGGCCGCCGTGTGCCAGTCCGTGCGGACCACCGCCGAGTCGCGGGAGACCAGCCCGCCCGCCAGCTCGGCGAACGCGGCCGCCTCGTCCAGATCCACGTGGGTGATCTTCTTCGCCGACCAGAAGTACGAGTCCTCGTTGCGCTCCATGTCGTAGAAGGCGATGAGGAACTCGTAGAAGACGCGGTACTCGCGCCGGTAGCGCGCCTCGAACTCGGCGAAGCCCTGCTCCTCGGGCACGCTGCCGTCCAGCGCCGCGTTCACCGAGCGGGCCGCCAACAGGGCTCCGTACGTGGCCAGATGGACACCGGAGGACAGCACCGGGTCCACGAAGCAGGCGGCGTCGCCGACCAGCGCCATACCCGGCTTCCAGAAGGACTGCTTCCAGTACGACCAGTCCCTGCGCACCCGCACCTGGTCGTACGGCGCCTCGGTCGCCTCGGGGACGCCCGCCACCAGGCGGCTCACCTCAGGGCACGCCTCGATCATGTCCCGCCAGGCGCCCCGCGCGTCCCGCTGCACGGCCTGCGTGTGCTCGGGCGAGATCACCGCGCCGACACTCGTCAGGTCGTCGCGCAGCGGGATGTACCAGAGCCAGCCCGCGTCGAACGCGGCGCAGAAGATGTTGCCGCTGTTGGGTTCGGGGAGCCGGGCGCCGCCCGCGAAATAGCCGAACACGGCGAGGTTGCGGAAGAAGTCGGAGTAGACTCGCCCGCCGCCGACGCCCGTGTGGATACGGCTGGTGTTGCCGGACGCGTCGATGACGTACCGGGCGTACGCCGTACGGGCGTTGCCGTCCGCGTCGGTGAACTCCACACCCCGAACCCGCTTCTCGTCGGCGACGACCCGCCGCACCGTGCTGCCCTCGCGGACCTCGGCGCCCGCCCGCCGGGCGCCCCGCAGCAGGATCTCGTCGAAGCGTGAGCGCTCCACCTGGAAGGCCGTCGCGGTGGGTTCGGGGACGCGCGGAGTCATGGCGAAGGAGAACTGCCACGGCTCCGGATCGCGGCCCCAGCGCAGGGTGCCCCCGCGTTTGAGGGTGAAACCGGCCTGCTGGACCTCGTCGGCGACACCGAGGATGCGGCACAGGCCGTGCACGGTCGCGGGCAGCAGCGACTCGCCGATCTGGTAGCGCGGGAAGGTCTCGCGTTCCAGCAGCAGGACCCGGTGCCCGCGCAGGGCCACGGCGGTCGCGGCCGTCGAGCCGGCCGGTCCGCCGCCGACGACGATCAGGTCGTACTCCTGGGTCATGCGTCAACTCCCATGGTGTGGTGGTCGTTTCGGTCGCTCATGCCGGCAGCCAGGCGCGCATCGCCGCGGCCGTGGTGTCGGCGTCGTGGTGGACGAGGGTGTAGTGGTCGCCGGGGACGTCGACGGTCACGTGGGGGTGCGGCCAGCGCGGCCGCCAGTCGCCGTCGGGGTCGATGCGGAGCATCTGCGCGGTCGGGCGGCCGCGTACCAGCAGGGTCGGGACGGGGGAGGGCTCCGGCTCCCAGTTCTCCAGCACGCGTGCGTAGCCTCCGCCCGCGATGAGCAGCGAGTCGTCGAACTCGGTGACGACGTCGTCCGGCAGTTCGGCACCGGCGGCCATCAGCGCCAACGCCCGCTGGTCGTCCCGCCGCAGCACGCCGGCGTGCGCGTCGAGCAGGACCAGCCCCGCCGGCGGCTCCCCGGCCCGCGCGAGCTCCCGCGCCACGGCGTGCGCGAGCGCGCCGCCCGCGCAGTAGCCGACGAGGACGACCGGACCACTCGTCGGCAAGCTCCGCACGGTGTCGACATGCGTGGTGACGATCGCGTCCACGCCGTCCGGAACGGCCCGCCGGGCGCCGAAGCCGGGGTGCTCCAGCAGGAACAGGTCACGTTCCCCGTCGAACTGCTTGGCCAGACCGGCGGGAACACGGTGGTACGGCGTGAGGTAGTCCGGGACGTAGACCAGGGCCGTGCCCGCGCCCTGCGCCAGCCGGACCGGCGGGACGGCATGCCGGGTGCGGTCGGCGACGGCGAAGGAGGGAAGGGCGTGGGAGGCGAGGAAGCGCAGGCCCATGGCCTCCAACGAGCCGCGTTCGCGCAGGACGTGGTGGTAGAGGGGGCCGAAACGGTAGGAGGCCGGCTCGTCCGCCGTGACCTCCGCTTCGGCGTCCGGCAGCACCTGACGCAGCGCCTCGTGCACATGCGCGGCCAGCGCGGGCAGCGTCGGATGGTCGAACACGATCGACGGCGCCAACCGCACCCGCGTGAACGCGCTGAGCCGGTTGCGGAACTGCACCGCCGTCAGCGAGTCGAAGCCGAGTTCGGTGAAGGCCCGCTCGGCGGGGAAGGCGGCGGCGTCCGGGAAGCCCAGCACCAGGGCCAGTTCGGTGCGCATCAACTCCGCGAGCACGGACTCGCGTTCACCCACCGGCACGGCGGCGAGCCGCTCACGCCAGGCACCGGGCGCCTGCGCGGGCGCGGTGGTGGCGGGGGCGGCGGCCGGACGGCGCGGCAGCAGGTCCGTGAGCACGGGCGGCGCGGTCGGCGCGCGGAGCGCCGCGCGGTCCAACGCGATCGGCACGAGTACCGGCTCCGGGGTCCGCGACGCCCGGTCGAGCAGGTCGATGCTCTCCTCCTCGCCGACGGACAGGACACCCCCGTCGGCGAGCCGCTGCGGAGCGACCTGGGCCGCCATGCCGGCGTCGTCGGCCGTGGTCCACGGTCCCCAGGCCAGGGACTGTGCGGGCAGCCCCTGGGCGGTGCGATGGCGGGCGAGCGCGTCCAGGAATCCGTTGGCGGCCGCGTAGTTGGCCTGCCCGGGCCGGCCCAGCACCCCTGCGGCCGACGAGTAGAGCACGAACGCGGACAGCCCGAGATCCTTGGTGGCCTCGTGCAGATGCCAGGCCCCGTCCGCCTTCGGCGCGAGCACGGCCGCCAGCCGCTCCGGCGTCAGGCCGTCCACCACACCGTCGTCCACGGCGCCGGAGAGATGGAACACGGCGGTCAACGCCGCCCCACAGGACGCCACCAGGGCATCGACGGCGGCGCGGTCACTCACATCACACGCTATTACCCGCACCGCCGCGTCGAGTTCGGCGACCCACGCCGGCGTACGACCGCTCCGACCGGCCAACACCATCTGCCGCACCCCGTGCCGGTCGACGAGGTACCGGGCGAGGCTCGCCCCGAGCGCCCCGGTGCCGCCGGTGATCAGCACAGTCCCGTCGGGATCGAGAACGGGCGCCTCGGCCTCGACGGTGGACGGCACGGCGGCCAGCCGGGGCACCAGCACGGCACCGTCGCGCAGGGCGACCTGCGGTTCGCCGGTGCGCAGCGCCGCCTCCAGGTCGGCCGGGGACGCCGGACCCCCGCGCCGGTCGACCAGCACGATCCGGCCGGGATGCTCGGACTGGGCACTGCGGACGAGCCCGGCCACCGCCGCCTCGGCCGGGTCGGGATCGTCGCCGGTCGCGTGGTGGGTGAGGATCAGCAGCCGCCCCGGACGGGAGTCGCCGACCCACTCCTGAATCCGCGCGAGCGTGCCGCCGAGCAGGCTCCGGACGCGGGCGGGTGGGTCCGTGTCCATGGTCGGCCTCGGCAGGTCGAACAGCTCGTGGCGGGTGTCGGCGTTGCCGCCCGCCGTCGCCGGAAGCCACGCCAGGCGATACAACTCGGTGTGAGCGAGGGGGCGTTGGGTCGGCAGCACCCGCGTGACCATCGACTCGACCGCGGCGAGCGGCTGCCCGGCCGGGTCGGTGAGCGTCACCCGGAACTCGTCCGGGCCGAGCCGATCCAGCTGGGCCCGGGCGGCTGTGGCACCGGTGGCGTACACCGTGAGCCCGGCGCAGGTGAGCGGGACTCGCGCCTCGCCGGGGCCATCGGCCAGGAGCGCCGCGTGCAGGGCCGCGTCGAGCAGCGCGGGATGGAGCGTGTAGGACGCCGCTGTGGCGGCCTCCCGTGGCGGCAGGGCCAGTTCGGCGTACAGGGAGGTGCCCCGGCGCCACAGACCGGTCACCGCGCGGAACGCCGGTCCGTAGTCGTGGCCGTGGTCGGCGAGCCGGTCGTAGTCGACCGGGAGCCGCTCGGCACCGGCGGGCGGCCACACCCGGAGCGGTACGACGGGCGCCGCGCCGACCGGGGCGATCGTCGCCGTGGCGTGCCGCGTCCACGTCTCGCCCGACCGCGCCCAGACGGCGACCGGCCGGTTCCCCGCCTCGTCCGGGCCGCCGGTGACGACCTGCACCCGCACCGCCTCGGACTCCGGCAGCACCAGTGGCTCCCGGAAGGCCAGTTCGGCCAGGCGTACGGGCCCGGCCGCCCCGGCCGCATGACAGGCCAGCTCGGCGAACGCCGCCGCGGGCAGCAGCACCCGGCCGCCGATCACATGGTCGGCGAGCCAGGACTGCCGTCCGGCGGACAGCACCCCGGTGTGCCGGACGCCGGGTCCGTCGGCGTCCGGCTGCGCCTCGCCCAGCAGCGGATGCCCGGCCGCGACCGGGTGCCGTACCGCATGCAGCCAGTAGCGCTGCCGCTGGAACGGGTACGTCGGCAACGCGCGCCGCCGCGCACCACTGCCCGCGTACACCGACCGCCAGTCGACTGGCACCCCGTGCACGTGCAGGGAGGCCAGCGCCCCGAGCGCCTCCCGCGCGTCGGCGCACGAGGCGAACACCGCGCCCGCGTCCGGCGCGGCACACCCCTCGGCCGCCACACTCAGCGCGGCGGCGGGACCGGCCTCGACGAACGCCGTCACGCCCGCCTCCGCCAGCCACTCCACCGCGTCGGCGAACCGGACGGTCTCACGCACCTGCCGTACCCAGTGGTCGGCCGTGGCGAGCGCGTCCGGCTCGGGGCGGCCGGTGACCGTGGAGACCACCGGCACGGACGGCCGCCGGTACGCCACGGTCTCGGCGACCGCGCGGAACTCGGCCAGCATCGGGTCGAGCAGCGGCGAGTGAAAGGCGTGGCTCACCCGCAGCCGGGTGCTCCGCCCGCCGAGCGAGGCGGCCAGCGCGGTCACCGCGTCCTCGTCGCCGGACACCACGACCGACGTCGGCCCGTTGACCGCCGCGATCGCCACCCGGCCGGGCGTCGCGGCGAGACTGCGCGCGACCTCCGCCTCCGTCGCCGTCAGCGCGATCATCGCGCCGCCGGGCGGCAGGGCGGCCATCAGTCGGCCCCGTGCGGCCACCAGCCGGACCGCGTCGGCGAGCGAGAACACGCCCGCGAGATGGGCGGCGGCCAGCTCGCCGACGGAGTGGCCGACCAGGTAGTCCGGCCGCACCCCCCAGTCGGCGAGCAGCCGGTGCAGGGCGACCTCGAAGGCGAACAGGGCGGGTTGTGCGTAGTCCGTACGGTCCAGCAGAGCGCTGTCGGGGTCGTCGATCACCTCGCGCAGCGGACGGCCCAGCAACGGCCCGAACAGGTCGCACACTTCGGTGAAGGCGGCGTCGAACACCGGGAAGGCGGCCGCCAGTTCGCGGCCCATGCCGGCCCGCTGCGTGCCCTGGCCGGCGCAGAGCAGCGCCAGCTTCGGGGTGCCGCGCCCCGCGCCCTTCAGCAGTCCGGGGCCGTCCTCGCCCGCCGCCAATCGGCGTAGTCCCGCGAGGAGTTCGGAGGCGCTGTCGGCGCGGACGGCCGCTCGGTGGGGGAGGGGAGTCCTCGTGGTCGCCAGCGAGTACGCCACATCGAGGGCCTCGTCGTCCGTGACGCCCGCCAGTGCCTCCGCCAACTTCCCGGCGTGCGCCCGCAGTCCGGCCTCGTCGCCGCCGCTGACCAGCCAAGGGGCGGCCGCTCCGAGACGGTTCCCGTTCCCGGCCGTGGCCTCCGACTGCGGTTCCTCGATGATGAGATGGGCGTTGGTGCCGCCGATGCCGAACGACGACACCGCCGCCCGGCGCGGCCGGTCGCGGTGCGGCCACGGGCGCGGGCGGTCGAGGAGTCGTACCGCCCCCTCGGACCAGTCCACGTGCGGCGACGGCTCTTCCGCGTAGAGGGAGCGGGGGAGTTCGCCGTGGTGCATCGCCTCGATCATCTTGATCACTCCGGCCACTCCGGCGGCGGCCTGCGAGTGTCCGAGGTTGGACTTGACCGAGCCCAGCCACACCGGGTCGGCCGGGTCGCGGTCCTGGCCGTAGGTGGCCAGCAGGGCGCCCGCCTCGATCGGGTCGCCGAGGGCCGTGCCCGTGCCGTGGCCCTCGACCACGTCGACGTCGGCCGGGCCCAGGCCCGCGTCGGCCAGCGCCAGACGGATGAGGTCGCGCTGGGCCTCACCGTTGGGCGCGGTCAGGCCGTTGGACGCGCCGTCGGAGTTCACCGCGGACCCGCGCAGAACCGCCAGCACCGGGTGGCCGTTGCGGCGGGCGTCCGACAGCTTCTCCAGCAGCACCAGGCCGACGCCCTCGGCCCACGCGGTGCCCTCCGCACCCGCCGCGAACGACCGGCACCGGCCGTCCGCCGACAGCCCGCGCTGCCTGCTGAACGCGATGAACGGCTGCGGACTCGACAGCACCGTCACCCCGCCGGCCAGCGCGAGCGTGCACTCACCCGCCCGCAGCGCCTTCGCCGCCAGGTCCATCGCGACCAGCGACGACGAACACGCCGTGTCCACGGTCAGGGCCGGACCGCGCAGGCCGAGGACGTACGAGATCCGGCCCGAGGCGACGCTGCCCGACGAGCCGATGCCGATGTGGGACTCCAGCTCGTGCGGCGAGAGCCCGGTGCCGTACCCGGCGTGCATCAGGCCCACGAACACGCCGGTCGCGCTGCCGCGCAGCGTGGGCGCGGGGATGCCGGCGCGCTCCAGCGTCTCCCACGCGACCTCCAGGAGCAGCCGGTGCTGCGGGTCCATCGCCAGGGCCTCGCGCGGGGAGATCCCGAAGAACAGCGGGTCGAAGTCGGCGGCGCCGTCGAGGAAACCGCCGCGGCGGGTGTACGTGGTGCCGAGCCGGTCGGGGTCGGGATCGTGCAGGGCGTCGACGTCCCAGCCGCGGTCGGCGGGGAAGTCACCGGTGGCGTCCACACCGTCGGAGACCAGCTGCCACAGATCCTCCGGGGAACTCACCCCGCCCGGGTAGCGGCAGCCGACCGCCACGATCGCCACCGGCTCGGCCTCCGGGCCGCGCGGCGGCGGGACCGTCGCCGGTGCCTCGCCGGTCATCCGGGCGTCCAGGTGGGCGGCGACCGCGGCCGGGGTCGGATGGTCCCAGACCAAGGTCGCCGGCAGCCGCAGTCCGGTGCGCAGACTGAGCCGGTGCCACAGGGTCATGGCGTCCATCGAGGTCAGCCCGAGATCGGCGAACGCGGTGCCGGGATCGGCGACCGTGCCCCGGATCGCCTCGGCCTCCCGGCACACCAACTCCGTGAGCGCGGCCCGTCGTTCACCGGCGGTCAGACCGGCCAGCCCCGCGAGGTCCGGCCCCGGGGGCCGCTCGGCGAGCGTCTCGCGCAGCACCGCCCGCCGCGGCTTGCCCGCCGCCGTGCGCGGGACGGCCGGCGTGAACAGGACCTCCTCGGGCACCTTGTGCGCCGACAGCACCGCCGCGCACCCGCGCAGCAGAGCGGCGGGGTCCAGCGACTCCTCCGCCGGGACCACGAACGCCACCGGGACCTCGCCCAGCAGCGGATGCGCCCGCGCCACCACGGCCGCGTCCCGTACCCCGGGCAGAGCGCGCAGCACCCGCTCGACCTCGGCCGGGTCGACGTTCTCACCGCCCCGCACGATCCGGTCGTTGAGCCGTCCGGTCACGGTCAGACAGCCGCCCGCACCGAGCCGCCCCAGATCTCCGGTGCGGTACCAGCCCTCGCGCAGGGCCTCGGCGTCCGCATCGGGGCGGTTGTGGTAACCGAGCATGATGCCGGGGCCGCGCACCCAGATCTCGCCCTCGCCGGCGACGACGTCCAGGCCGCTGTCCGGGTCGACCAGCCGGACGTCCATGCCGGGCACCGGCGTTCCACTGCTCCCGGGCACCCGTGGGCCGTCGAGCGACTCCATGGCGATCTTGCCGCAGGTCTCGGTGGAGCCGTACCCGTCGAGCAGCGGTGCCCCGAACCGCCGCTCCACCTGCTCCCGCAGCTCCGGGTCGCTCGGCGCGCCCGCGGTGACACACACCCGCAGCGAGGGCACCGCGCCGAGGCCGGTGTCGAGGAGCTGCCGGAAGGTGAGCGGCACTCCGCCCAGCACGGTCGGCTCGAACTCGCCGATCAGCCGGGTGAGATGGGAAGGGCCCGAGGCCGAGGTGATGCGGGCGCTCGCCCCGGCCACGGTCGTGCCCAGCACGCACAGGGAGTGGGCGTAGGTGTGGGCGAGCGGCAGGGGCCAGAGCACCCGGTCCGCGGCGGTCAGTCCGAGCCGGGGCAGATAGCAGGCGAACGAGGACCAGAGCGCGGAGCGTTGGCTGGACACGGCCGCCGTGGGGGTGCCCGAGGTGCCGGACGTGTAGAGCAGCCAGGCGGGTTCGTCCAGTCCCAGGTCGTCGCGCGGGGCGGGCGCGGGGCCGGTCACGAGGTCCTCGAAGCGCTCGGCCCCGTCCGGTACGGCCCCCTCGCCGATCACCACCAGCCGCACCGGCCGCCCCGCGAGCATTCCCGCGATCCGTGGCAGCCGCCGCTGGTCGGTGACCACCAAGGCCGGGTCGCAGTCCGCCAGCAGCTGGGCCAGCTCGGTGTGGGTGGCACGCGGCGGCAACGGGACCCCGACCGCCGCCGCGCGCACGGTCGCCAGGAGGCCCTCGACCAGTTCCACGCCGTTGGCGAGGAAGAACGCCACCCGGGTGCCGCGCGCGACCGCGAGTCCGGTCGCCAACCGTGCGGTCCTGCGGTCGAGTTCGGCCCAGCTCACCTCGCGCCGGTCGTCGGCGAACGCGAGCTTCTCGCCGTACCGTACGGCGTTCTCCGCGAGGAGCTCCGGCACCGGCCGCACCCTGATCGCATCCGCCACACCCATCGGGCCTCCTGTCGGGGGAGTCCGCTCCGCTGCGGATCTTGGACCAGCCTATGCCGGGCCGTCCCAACGACGCGCCGAACCCTGGCCAGTTGAGCCAAGGTCGCGCGGTCTCGACAGAGTGGCCGAATTGGTATGGACCTGACCATGATCAGCCGCTAGGCTCTGCCCGGCCACACCTCTGAGAGCGCTCTCAGCATCCTGCTGTTCCCCGCTGTTCCACCCCACTCCACTGGAACGACGAAGGGCAACCCCCATGAGACGCACCGGACTCACCCATGCCGCGCTGGCCTTGCTGCTCACCCTCGGCGCCGGCTTCGCGGCGGGCACCGCACCCGCCTCCGCCTCTTCCGAAGGCGGACGTCCGGCGAAAGAGCCTGCCTCCGCCGGTCTCCTCGCCGCCATGCAGCACGACCTGCACCTCACCAAGGCCCAGGCCGAGCAGCGGCTCGCCGCCGAACAGCGGGCCACGGCCGCCGAGCCCAAGGCTCGCAAGGCCGCCGGAAGTTCACTCGGCGGCACCTGGTACGACGCCGACGCCGGCACCCTGACCGTGGGCCTCACCCCGGACGCGTCGCGGGCGACCGTCAAGGCGGTGCGGGCCACCGGTGCCGACGTCCGCACCGTCGCCCACACGGCCCGCGAACTCGCCGCCACCCAGGCGCGGCTCGACAAGCTCAACGCCCCGGCGGGCGTCGCCAGTTGGCATGTGGATCCGCGGGCGAGCGCGGTCGTCGTCAACATCGTCGCGGGCGAGAAAGCCGACAACGATGTCCGGCGCTTCGTGGACCGGGCCCACCGCGCGGGCCCCGTCACCGTCCGGCATCTCTCCACCGCACCGCGGACCTTCGCCGCCGGGACCGTCGGCGGCGACCCCTTCTACACCGGCAACGTCCGCTGTTCCATAGGCTTCTCGGTGTACGGCGGGTTCATCACGGCCGGACACTGCGACCAGCACACCGGCGCCGTCTACGGCTGGGACCGCAGCTACGTCGGCAACTTCCAGGGCTCGTCGTTCCCCGGCGACCACTACGCCTGGGTCAACGTGGGCAGTGGCTGGTGGACGGTGCCGGTCGTGCTCGGCTGGGGCACCGTCTCCGACCAGCTGGTGCGCGGCTCCAACGTCGCGCCCGTGGGCTCCTCCGTCTGCCGGTCCGGCTCGACCACGCACTGGCACTGCGGCACGGTCCTCGCCATGAACGAGACCGTCAACTACAGCCAGGGCGCGGTGTATCAGATGACCAAGACCAGTGTCTGCGCCGAACCCGGCGACTCCGGCGGCTCGTTCATCAGCGGCGACCAGGCCCAGGGCGTAACCTCCGGCGGCTGGGGCAACTGCTCCAGCGGTGGCGAGACCTGGTTCCAACCCGTCAACGAGATCCTCAACCGGTACGGCCTCACCCTCCACACCGCCTGAACCATGGTGACGCGTGGGCTCGGCCTCGGGCACGGTCGGGCCCACGCGGCGCAACGGATGTTACGTGTGGGAAACCTTGACGGTCGTGGGAGTGGATGCCACGATTCCGGCGCCGCGATGTTTACGTAAACATCCTGTCGCTCCGGAAGGGTACGTCGATGCGCAAGACCCCTGTCACTTCCCGCCTCAAGCCCCGCACCCGGGCCGCCCTCGCCGCGGTCGCGATCGCCGCCGTCACCGCCGCCGGCCTCGCGGGCAGCCCCGCCGCCGCCGCGCCGAGCATCGACACCACCCAGTTCAAGGGCGTCAACTGGGCCGACCCGCGGGACAACTTCGCCGACGACACGCTCCAGCTGTCCGGTCTGTCGACCACGGACACCTACGCCCAGACCTACGTCAAGGCCGGCCGGATCATCTCCGCGTTCCGCGCCAACCTCGGCGCCAACACGGTCCGGCTGCCGATCAACCCGTACACGGTGAACGGCACTTACTGGAAGTCGTACCGCGCCGTCATCGACGCCGCGACGGCCCACGGCTTCAAGGTGATCGTGTCCTACTGGGAGGGCACGGGCGACCGCAAGGACGGCTACATCGACGACGAGGCCACCTACTGGCGGATGTGGAACACCGTCGTCAAGGCCTACAAGGGCAACTCGAAGGTCTACTTCGAGCCGATGAACGAGCCGCACGGCTACACCGACACCGAGTGGGCCGACATCGCGGCCAAGTGGCTCGACACCTACAAGTCCGTGCCGCGCAATCGGGTCTTCGTCAGCGGCGCCGGCTACAACGACCACGTCACGTCCGTCTGCGCCGACCCGCGCCTGAAGGGCACGTACCTCTCCCTGCACCACTACGGCTTCTGGAAGTCGTACGCCACCTACGACGAGTGGGTCGCCGACCTGAAGGTGCGCATCGGCGACTGCGCGAACCGGACCATCGCCGACGAGTTCGGGGCGCCGATGACCACGGGCCTGAACTACAACGTGAAGACGCCGGACGACAACTACGTCAACTTCATCCAGGCCGTCACCGACACCTTCCGCGAGCTGAAGATGGGCTCGGTGTACTGGCCGGGCCTGCGCACCGACGACATCTACTCGATACAGCAGCTGACCGGTGACCCGGCGAAGCCCTGGCTGAAGACCACCAACCAGTCCGGCGCGGACCGCCTGGCCTGGGCCTGGCAGCGCGGCAAGCCGGTCGGGAAGTGAGCTGATCCCGAGGGGTGCCGCTCGCTAATCGGTGGGCGGCACCCCTCGGGCGCGGTGGCGTCGGACCGCGTCGCGGTTGGCGCAGCGCTGGGAGCAGTAGCGCTGCCTACCGGTGCGGGAGGTGTCGGCGTAGATCGTGGTGCACTCGGTCACCGCGCAGCGGCTGAGGCGGTGCATGCCGCGGCCCGCCAGGTGCAGTGCCGTGCCGACCGAGATCAGTGAGGAGACGACCGCGCCGAGCGGCTGGTCCTCGTCGCGGTAGTGAAGGTGCCAGCCGGTGCCGACGTGGTTCGTCATCCGGGGGTGGGCGGCGGCGGCGGCCAGCATCGCGTTGACCAGCGCGGCGCGTTCGTGCTCGGCGGTCGCGTCGACGACCTTCTCCCAGGCGTCCAGCGCGGCCCCGACCCGGTCGAGGTCGTCCGGCGTCACCGGCCCCTCCACCGCCACCCCGGCGGCCCGGCAGCGGTCCGCGAGCTCACTGGCGTCGGCCGGGCGGCGGTTGGCCAGGTCGGCGGCGAGGTTCACGGCATCCTCGCCGTAAGGGTTGAGGTGCATAAGGTCATTACATCAGGCTCGTCGGCATGGGACAACGCACCGCGATCCGTGCCGCCGTACGCCCGGCCGGGCAGTACGACCTCGTCGAGCTCCTGCGTCTGCGGGCGCTGCTGTTCGACGAGTTGGCGGACACCTTCTTCAACTCTGCCTCCGGCGAAGACGGTTGGCTGGACGCCCTGGCCGTGGTGCTGACGGAACAGCTGACCTCGGACTCCGTCCGCATCCTCGTCGTCGACGGCGAGGGCGGCCGGCTCGCCGCCTGCGGCATCGGTGTCGTCGAACAACGGCTGCCGGGACCGCACCTTTTGAACGGCCGGATCGGCCAGGTCGTCGGCGTCGTCACCGACCCCGCGCACCGGCGGCGCGGGCACAGCCGGGCGATCATGCGGGAGTTGCTGGACTGGTTCCGGGAGCGTGGCGTGTCCCGCGTGGACCTGTACGCCTCGGCCGAGGGCGAACCCCTCTACCGCGACCTGGGGTTCACCGACCTTCCCGATCCCGCGCTGTACTGGCGTCCCTGAGCGGCATGTTCACGTTCGAAGAGCCACGGCAGGTCCGGCTCCACGGCGAAGCGGAACACCCGGCGCACGGGCGGGGTGCACAGCAGCGTCACGGTCACCGCGGCGACGGCCGTGACGACGAGCGCACCGAGCGGCCGGTGGACCCAGGCGGGCTCGTACCAGCCCCACGGCTCGGAGCCCTGCGCGACGAACCCGTGCAGCAGATAGCCGTACAACGTGCCCGCGCCCAGCGTGGTGAACCACATCCGCCTCCCGGGTACCCACGCGAGGAAGCACGCGACCAGCAGCACCGAGCAGCCGAACAGCACCGGCGTCATGACCAGACCGGACCAGCCGGGCGCACCGAGCTCCTGCACGCTGTCCCGGTGGTAGAACCAGGCACCGCTCAGCCGCGGCACCGCCCAGTAGGCCACCCCGAGCGCACCCGCGAACACCGGCACCGCCAGCAGCCGCGCCGAACGGCGGCGCACCAGCCGGAAGTGCTCCGGCCGCAGACACAGGCCCAGCACGAAGTACGGCAGGAACTGCAACGTGCGCTGGAGATCCAGGTCCTCGCCGATCGACGGCGTCACGCTCGCCAGCACCGCGACACCGAGCGCGAGGGGCAGCGGCCACCGCACGTGCCGCCACAACGGGGTGGTCAGCCGCCACATGAACAACGCGGCCAGGAACCATGTCAGATACAGCGGATCCAGAAGGCTGACCGGACGGTCCGGGACGCCGTCGGTCCAGCGCGTCCAGAGGGTGTACGCCGTCTCGAAGACGACATAGGGGAGAGCGACCCCGGTCACCAGGCGCCTCAGCCGCCGCGGGCTCGCGTCGAAGTTCCGGGAGAAGTAGCCCGCGACGACGATGAACGCCGGCATGTGGAAGGCGTACACGAGCATGTAGAGCGCGCTGACCGTCCGGCTGCCGTCGCGCAGCGGCTCCCAGGCGTGGCCGGTCGCCACCAGCACGATCGCCAGGTACTTGGCGTTGTCGAAGAACGCGTCGCGGTCCTCGGCGGGGCGGCCGGGGCCGGGTGCCGGGTCCTGGACCGGCGGGTGGTCCGCGAGGGGCCCGCTCACCACACCGCCCCCGGCACGCGGCGCGGGAGAGGCGCGCTGCCGGGGGCCGGTCCGGCGGATGTGCAGGACGGGACCACGGGGGCGGGAAGCGGGAACATCCCCCGCGTCTGACCGGTTCTCGCGGGCTCAAACGTCCGCGGTGCCGTCAGGCGGCGGGCCGCACCAGGCCGGTCTCGTAGGCGAAGACCACCGCGTGCACGCGGGCGCGTGCTCCGATCTTGGCGAGGATGTGGCTGACATGGGACTTCACGGTCGTCGGGGCGATGTTCAGCCGCGCCGCGATCTCCGTGTTGGACCAGCCGGAGGCGACGGCGGCCAGGACGTCGCGTTCCCGTTCGGTGAGCGTGTCCAGGCCGACCCCGGTCGTGGCGGGACGGACCGGCTGCTGCTGCCGGACGGTGTCGATGAGGGCGCGGGTCAGATTGGGTGTGATGACGGCGTCCCCGACGGCCACGACCCGTATGGCGGCGACCAGTTCCTCGGGGGCTGCGCTCTCCAGGACGAACCCGTCGACCCCGGCCCGCAGTCCGGCGTAGGCGTGCTGCTCGTCCGCGTCGGGTGTGAGGACGAGGACACGCGGAGGGCGGGCCGCCGCTTCGGAGAGGCCGGGGGAAGCGGCGAAGGCGGGGGGATGGGTGATCCGGCGGATGACATCGATGCCATCGGTGTCCTGGACGCGGCCGTCGAGCAGGACGACGTCCGGGCGCAGCACGGCGCTCAGGCGGACCGCTTCGGTGCCGGTGGTGGCCTCGCCGGAGACGGTCAGGTCGGGCTGGTCCGTCAGGAGCATGCGCAGGCCGAGACGCTGGAGCGACTGGCTGCTGACGATGAGTACAGAGGTCATGGTGGCGACCCTCCTGAACGAAACGGTTTCGTTCGCTTGGCCTCAGCATAGCCCCGCGACCAGAGATACGACATCGATTCCTTCGTGGTCTGGATCACCTCTCCAGCGCACCGCGAGCGCCCCCTGGTTCAGAGGAAGAGCGTCCCGGGATCCAGCCCGGACAACACCCGCCCGTACAGCTCCAGATTGGTCGCCGGATTGACGAAGGAGTGCAGGTTGAGAGCGTGCAGATCCCGTACCGCCCGCTGCACCGGCACGTCCAGACGCAGTGAGGACGCGCCGGAGGCGGAGGCGATCAGATCGACGGCTTCCTTGCACAGCCGGGCCACATAGCCGCTCTGCGCGCGGATCTTCGCCCGCTCCTCCTGGGTGAACGGCTCGCCGGCCTCGATGCGTGCGACGAACGCGTCCGCCAGCAGCTCGGCGCAGGAGATCCTCATCGCCGCCTCGGCGGCCTGGAGGTGCGTCACGGTCGCCTCGTGCTGCCGCGTGTGGAAGGTGTACGTGATGCCCCGCCGGTGGATGCGCTCCGTGAACCCCGCCAGGGACGCCCGCGCCACACCGAGCGCGTGCGGGGCCGTCCACGCGCAGAACAGCAGCAGGACGGGCATCCGGTAGAAGGGGTCGTCGGCGTTCGCCTTCGAGGGGAACTCGCCCGCCAGCAGCGGCCCCACGGGCAGGACACGGTGCGCGGGCACCAGGACGTCATGGGCGACGACGCTGTTGCTGCCCGAGCCGGCCAGCCCGGAGACATGCCAGTCGTCCAGGATCTCCAGTTCCGACACGGGTACGGCCGTCCACAGCATCTCGGGCGGCCCCTCACCGGACTCGACGCGGACGGTCAGCAGATGCCAGTCGGCGTGCCGGCACCCGGTGGCGAAGCCCGAGGTGCCGTTGACCAGATAGCCCCCGTCCACCGCGACCGCCGTGGCGTCCGGGACGAGCGTGCCGCCGACCCGCACGTCCGGGCTCGCGAAGATCTCGTCCTGCGCCTCGTCGGGGAAGAGCGCGGCGATGAACGCGCAGCCCGCCTGGATCAGGGCGGTGAAACCGGCCGACCCGCACGCCCCGGCCACCTCGGCCAGCACGTCGACCTGGGTGCGCAGCGGCGTCTGATGGCCGCCGTACCGCCGGGGGACGTTCATCCGGTGGACGCCGGCCTCGGTGAGCGCCGCGACGACCTCGCCGGTCACCCGCCTCTCCTGCTCGGTCCGCAGCGCGTGTTCGGCGATCAGCGGGCGGATCTCCCGTACCCGTGCGAGGAGTTCGGAGTCGGAGCGGGGTGCCGACGCTGAAGTCATGGACGCCCTCCGGAGGTTGTCTGACGGACCATCACCGTGACGCGGCCCGGACCGGGACGTTAATGCCGCCTCGGGCGGAGCGAGTCGAGGCCGCCCGGTACTTGCGCCCGCGTCGGGTCGGTCCCCAGGGTTTGAGGACCGAGATCACCGTCATGAAGACGTACGCGGTCGACGAGACGATCGGACCGAACAGGACGTCGCCGGTGTCCGGCAGCGGATGCCCCGCGGCGACGGCGGCGACCGCGGCGTTCACCGCCGGGCGCAGCACGAACGCCGTCGCGGTGAGCGTGGCCAGGGACAGCCAGAACTTCGTGTGGACCCACTTGTGCCTCGCCAGTCCCCAGGGCGTGCCCAGCGAGAGCAGCAGTCCGCTGAGGAAGGTGAGGAGCGCGAGGGGGAGCAGGAGCCAGTCGGCGAACAGCTTCATGGCCCGGACCGAGGACTCCACGATCACCGGGTCGCCGGTGGTGGCCGCGGTGATCCCGAGCGCCAGCAGGCCGACGGTGAGCCCGAGCCAGCCGGCGGAGGCGACGACATGGACGACGAGGGAGCCCTTGCGGGCCGGGCGGCTGCGTTTCATGCGTCCCACGGTGCCGGGCCGGCGCGGCGAGGGCGTCTCACAGCGGGAGTAAGCCGGCGTACTGACGGGGGAGTACGCCTCAGCCCTTCGGCAGGAACGCGCTCAGCGCGTCGATGAGACGGTCGAGGGCGGGGTGCGCCGTGGAGCGGTCGGTGGTGACCGTGCGGCCGTCGAGGCGGAGTCGGTACCGGAAGAGGTCGGCGGCGCCGGTGTCGACCGTGAGGTCGGGTACCTCGTCGAGCGCCGGATCGCCGAGCAGCGTCCGCAGCTCCGTGAACTCGGCCGCGCGGAGGTGACGCGTCGCGGACCTGCCGTTGTCGCGGGCGTGGACGGTGCCGTCCCCGCGCAGGACCACCTGCTGGGAGACGCCGGCGAAACCACCGCTGATGCTCATGGACACGAGCTTCCGGGCGGGGTCGGTCGTGGGGACGGGCGTCGGCGTGGACGTGGGAGCCGGCGTGGATGTGGAAGCCGCCGTGGATGTGGGAGCCGGCGCCGCGGCGCCCGAGTCCTCGGCGCCGCACCCCGTCAGCCTGAGCGCACAGAGCGCCGCCACCGCCGCGGCACCGCTACGGAACATGCCGCTCTCCGTCCGCGGCCCGCACCTTGAGGATCTGGTCGTCGACGTGCAGGACCTCCAACTGGCGTTCCGCGTCGGGGAGGTTGAGTGCGAGCCGTCGGCCCTCCTGGTCCGCCGGCGCCCAGCTGCCGGTCCGGCGCCCCGGTGCGTCGCCGCGTCCGATGGGCCGCTCGGTGAAGGTGCCGTCCGCGGCGAACTCCAGCCCGCGGCGGCCCCGCGCGGGCGGCAGCGGATACCCGGCCCGGCGGTAGACGGTCACGCCGGGCGAGTCCTCCTCGTACGCATGCACCCATGCCCCGATCAGCTCCGGTGGCGGACCGCTCATGGTCGGGCACCTCCTGCTCCCTGCCGGTCCAGCCGGAAACGTGTCCGATTGACCCGATACGGAATGCAACGCCGTACTTACCGTGAATTCGGTGATTCTGCTGACCCTGTCCGTGCGGTCGCCCTACCGTAAACCTCAACGGGCCCGTTCCACCCTCACCTCCGCGTCGCACAGGCGCGGCCATCGTCAGGCGGTGCAGCGTGCCCGAGAACGAGTTCGACGAGACCACCCCCACCCGCCGCGTCTGCGGCACGATGCCGGTGCACCGGCGGCTGCTGACCGAGAACGCCTCCTACGCCCTGGCACGGGACGCGGTGGAGAACAGGGCCTTCGCCTTCGAGACCGGCCTGGAGACCTCGGCCCGCGCCGGCGTGACGGTCATCCCGGTGGTCGTGCACGTCGTCCACCGGACAGCCGAGCAGAACATCAGCGGCGCGCAGATCGCCAGTCAGATCGAGGTCCTGAACCAGGACTACCGGATGCTCAACCCGGACATCTCAAAGGTCCCCGAGGTCTGGCAGTTCCTCACCGCCGACTGCCGCGTCGAGTTCGCGCTCGCCACCGAGGACCCCTTCGGCGCGCCCACCGACGGCATCACCCGCACCGAGACCGCGACGGACCTCTTCCACACGGACGACGGCGTCAAGTTCGCGGCGAGCGGCGGCCATGACGCCTGGCCCGCCGACCGATACCTCAACCTCTGGGTCGCCCCACGCATCGAGGACCCCGACCCCACCCTCGGCGAGATCCTCGGCTACGCCCAGTTCCCGGGCGGCCCGCCCGAGACCGACGGCGTGGTCATCGGCCACCGCTTCTTCGGTACGACGGGCACGGCACGGGCGCCCTTCGACCTCGGCCGGACCGCGACCCACGAAGTGGGCCACTGGCTGAACCTCTTCCACATCTGGGGCGACGACGGCCAGGGGTGCAGCGGCACCGACTTCGTCGCGGACACCCCCAACGCGGGCGGCCCCAACTTCGGCACCCCCACCTTCCCGCACGTGACCTGCAACAACGCGCCCGACGGGGACATGTTCGTGAATTACATGGACTACACCGACGACATCGCGATGTTCATGTTCACCCAGGGACAGGCGGCCCGCATCGACGCGACCCTGGAGGGCGCCCGCTCCTCGTTCCTCAAGCCCTGACTGCCGTGCCGCCCTACCCCTCGCGGGCGGCGCGCAGCAGATGGTCGCGTACGACGGCCACGTGCGGATTGCCCGAGACGCCGGGGCGCTGCACCAGGAAGCCGGTGTTGATGGGCGGGTCGTCCGGATCGTGCAGCAGGACCAGCGCGCCGGACGCCAGCTCGTCGGCGCAGAGATAGCGCGGCAGCACCGAGAACCCGGTACCGCCCACGACCGCCGCCTTGACCGCGTTGAGGTCGGGCATCGTCACCGCGGGCTGGCACACCAGGCGGTTGCCGAACACATGTCGCCAGTAGCGGCGCACGATCGGGAGGTCCTCGGCGTACGCGACCAGGGGGACGCCGTGCAGCGCCGCGGCCCCCTCCGTCGCTATGCGTCCCGGGCCACCGATCCGATCCGCCCACGCGGGCCCGGCGACCAGCACGAACTCCTCGTCGTTCAGCGGCACCGCCGTCAGCGTCCGGCCGCGGGGCCGGAAGCTGGCGATCACCAGGTCGTGCCGGCCCGCCCGCAGATCCTCAAGGAGGGGCTCGGTCAGACCGGGCGTGACCCGCAGCCGTACGCCCTTCTCCACGAGCGGCGCGATGCCCGGCAGGACGGAACGGGTCAGGAACTCGGCCGGGCCGGCGAGGTGCACGGGCTCGGTGGGGGTGTCCTCCGGCCGTGCCACCGAGGCGAGCGCGTCCAGGGGCTCGACGATCCGGGCGGCCAGCTCGTCCGCATAGGGAGCGGGCGCCACCCCGCGGGCCAGCCGCTCGAACAGCTCCCGGTCCAGCTGCCGCTCCAGGGCGCGGATCTGGGTCGTCACCGTGGGCTGCGACAGGCCGAGGAGGCGGGCGGCGGCCGTGAAGGAACCGGTGCGGTACACGGTCAGGAACGTGCGCAGCTGGTTCAGGTCGAGGGGGCCTCCGGCCGGGTGGTCATTGGATTCCCTATCTCTCATATACGTGAGCCTATTGGATTTCTATGGGCGGGCTCGCCTACGTTCGACCCATGTCAAAGATCCTCTTCGTCATGACCGGCGCCGACCACTGGACCCTCGCGGACGGCACCCTGCACCCCACCGGCTTCTGGGCCGAGGAGGCCGTCGCCCCGTACCAGGCCTTCAAGGCCGCCGGGCACGAGATCGTCGTGGCCACCCCCGGCGGGGTCGTCCCCACCGTCGACAAGGGCAGCCTCGCGCCCCAGTTCAACGGCGGCCAGGAGGGCGCCGACCGCACCGCCGCCGCACTGGCCGCGATGACCGAGCTCCAGCACCCGGTCAAGCTGACGGACGTCGACCTCGACGACTACGCCGCCGTCTTCTACCCCGGCGGCCACGGCCCCATGGAGGACCTGGCCGTCGACGCCGACTCCGGGAAGCTGCTCACCCTCGCCCTGGAGTCCGGCAAGCCGCTCGGCGTGGTCTGCCACGGCCCGGCCGCGCTGCTCGCCGCGGTGAAGGACGACGGCACCAACGCCTTCGCCGGCTACCAGGTGGCCGCGTTCACCAACGACGAGGAGATCCAGGGCGGCCTCGCCGACAAGGCCAAGTGGCTGCTCCAGGACCGGCTGACCGAGGCGGGCGTCGACGTCCAGGTGGGCCCGCCGTGGGCGCCGAAGACCGTCGTCGACCGCAACCTCGTCACCGGCCAGAACCCGGCCTCGTCGGCACCGCTCGCCGACGAGCTGCTCAAGAAGCTGGGCTGAGCGCGACGGCACAGCGCCCGCCGGTGTCGTCCGGCGGGCGCTGTGCCGCTGCTCGGCGTCAGGTCGCTCAGGTTGCTCAGGTAGCGGCCTTGAACGACCGCAGCCGCAGCGAGTTGCCCACCACGAACACCGACGAGAAGGCCATCGCCGCCCCCGCGAGCATCGGGTTGAGCAGACCGGCCGCGGCGAGCGGCAGCGCGGCCACGTTGTAGGCGAACGCCCAGAACAGGTTGGACCGGATCGTGCCGAGGGTGCGCCGGGCCAGCCGGATGGCGTCCGCGGCCGCGCGCAGGTCGCCGCGGACCAGGGTCAGGTCGCCGGCCTCGATGGCGGCGTCCGTGCCCGTCCCCATGGCGAGCCCCAGGTCGGCCTGGGCCAGGGCGGCCGCGTCGTTGACGCCGTCGCCGACCATCGCCACCGAACGCCCCTCGCCCTGAAGGCGCCTGACGACGTCGACCTTGTCCTGAGGCAGCACCTCGGCGATGACGTCCTCGGACGCGATGCCGACCTCGCGGGCGACGGACTGCGCCACCGCCGCGTTGTCACCGGTCAGCAGGATCGGCGTCAGGCCCAGCGCCCGCAGCCGTGTGATCGCCTCGGCGCTGGTCTCCTTGACGGCGTCGGCCACTTCGAGGACCGCCCGCGCCTCGCCGTCCCAGGCGACCGCGATCGCCGTACGGCCGGACGCCTCGGCCTCGGACTTCGACCGGGCGAGCTTCTGGGGAAGTTCCATCGCCCACTCCTCCAACAACCGCTCCCGGCCGACCAGCACCGCGTGACCGTCGACGATCCCCTGCACGCCAAGGCCGGGCACGTTCGCGAAGTCCTCCGGCGTGGCCAGCGACCCCAGCTTCGCCAGCGCGCCGTCGGCGACGGCACGGGCGATCGGGTGCTCGGAGGCGTGCTCCAACGCGCCCGCCAGCCGCAGGACTTCGGCCTCATCGGTGCCGTCGGCCGGGTGGACCGCCAGCAGCGTCATCCGGCCCGTGGTGACCGTGCCGGTCTTGTCGAGGATGATCGTGTCGACCTTGCGGGTGGACTCCAGGACCTCGGGACCCTTGATGAGAATGCCGAGCTGGGCACCCCGGCCCGTTCCCACCAGCAGCGCGGTCGGCGTGGCCAGCCCCAGGGCGCACGGGCAGGCGATGATCAGCACGGCGACGGCGGCGGTGAACGCGGCCGTCAGTCCGGCGCCGTTGCCGAGCCAGAAGCCGAGGGTGCCGAGCGCCAGGGCGATCACGATCGGGACGAACACCGCGGAGATCCGGTCCGCGAGCCGCTGCGCCGCCGCCTTGCCGTTCTGCGCGTCCTCCACCAGCTTGGCCATGCGGGCGAGTTGGGTGTCGGCGCCGACCCGGGTGGCCTCGACGACGAGCCGTCCGCCGGCGTTGACGGTGGCACCGGTGACCGCGTCGCCCTGGGCGACCTCCACCGGCACGGACTCGCCGGTCAGCATCGAGGCGTCGACGGCCGAGGAACCCTCGACCACCGTGCCGTCGGTGGCGATCTTCTCGCCGGGCCGGACCACGAACCGGTCACCGGCTTTCAACTGGCCGACAGGGACGGTCTGTTCGCGCCCATCGGCTCCCAGGACGGTCACGTCCTTGGCGCCCAGCTCCAGCAGCGCCCGCAGCGCGGCACCCGCCTTGCGCTTGGAGCGCGCCTCGAAGTACCGCCCGGCCAGGATGAACGCCGTGACGCCGGCCGCGGCCTCCAGATAGATGTTCCCGGCGCCGTCGGCGCGGGCGATCGTCAGCTCGAAGGGGTGCGTCATGCCCGGCTCGCCCGCGGTGCCGAAGAACAGCGCCCACAGCGACCAGCCGAACGCGGCCAGCGTGCCCACCGAGATCAGGGTGTCCATGGTCGCGGCGCCGTGCCGCGCGTTGATGAACGCCGCCTTGTGGAAGGGCCAGCCGGCGTACGTCACGACCGGGGCCGCCAGTGTGAGCGACAGCCACTGCCAGTACTCGAACTGCAGGGCCGGGATCATGGCCATCGCGACGACGGGCACGGCGAGGAGCACTGCGGTCGTCAACCGCTCCCGCAGAGTGCGCAGTTCGTCGTCCACGGGCTCGTCGTCGCCGGGGTCCTCCGGTGGTGACGGTTCCTGCGCGGTGTACCCGGTCTTCTCGACGGTCGCTATCAGGTCCTGGACGGAGACGTCACCGGCGAAGCTGACCTTCGCCTTCTCGGTGGCGTAGTTGACCGTGGCGGTGACCCCGTCCATGCGGTTGAGCTTCTTCTCGATGCGTGCGGCGCAGGAGGCGCAGGTCATGCCGCCGATGGCGAGCTCGACCTCGGAAGGGGCGCCGGTCGCGGTGGTGCTCATCGCTGCTGCTCCTCATGGACTGGACAGGGGGCGGGGATGTCGCCGCCGAGGCTCAAGATATACCTATGGGGGGTATGCAATGCAAGCGCCGAGAAGCCTTGACTTTATACCCCCTGGGGGTATCGTCAACTGCATCGAGGCCCCCGCGACCCGGCGGTGGCCGTGATCCCCGAGGAGCTGGCCATGCATGCCGGACTCAAGATCTCCGCGTTCGCCGCCGCGCTCGCCGCGACCTTCGGCACCGCCTACGGCGTGGGCAAGGGCATCGACCCGGTGATCACGGAGAATGCGCCTGCCTCCCATGAGAGCCATGAGAAAGGGGGTGGCGAGGGCGGTCACCAGGAATCTCCGGCCGGCGGTCATCAGAAATCTCCGGCCGGCGGGCTCCAGATCTCCGAAGGCGGCTACACGCTCGACCTGAAGACCCCGCGGGTCACGGCCGGGCAGCGGACCGAGCTGCGGTTCGCGGTACGCGACTCCGCAGGCCGTGCCGTCACCGCGTACCAGCGCGAGCACGACAAGGAACTCCACCTCATCGTCGCCTCACGCGACCTCGTCACCTACCGCCATCTGCACCCCACCCGCGCCGCCGACGGCACCTGGAGCATCCCCGTCGAACTGCCCCGCGCGGGCGGCTACCGCGTCTTCGCCGACTTCACCCCGGCGAAGAAGGGCGCCGAGAACCTCGTCCTCGGCGCGGACCTGGCGGCCTCGGGCAGCTACACGGCCCAGAAGCTCCCGTCACCGACCGGCACGGCGACCGTCGACGGCTACAAGGTCGAGCTGGCCGGCGGCCTGACCCCGAACACCGCGACCGAGCTCAAGCTCAAGATCTCCCGCGACGGCCGCCCCGTCACCGACCTCCAGCCCTACCTCGGTGCCTACGGCCACCTCGTCGCGTTGCGCTCCGGAGACCTGGCCTACCTCCACGTCCACCCCAACGGTGAACCGGGCGACGCCACGACCGAGCCCGGCCCGGACATCTCCTTCACGGCCACCGCCCCCAGCGTCGGGACGTACCGCCTGTTCCTCGACTTCAAGCACCAGGGGAAGGTCCGCACGGCGGCGTTCACCGTGAACACCGGTGAGGGGCACGCGGCCGCCGAGAGCGCGCACGGTCACTGACGCCCTGACGGTCCCCGCCTCAGCCCAGCGCCCGGTCCAGGTTGAACGCCGCGCTGATCAGTGCGAGATGGGTGAACGCCTGCGGGAAATTGCCCTGTTGCTCGCCGGTGTGGCTGATCTCCTCGGCGTACAGGCCGAGATGGTTGGCGTACGTCAGCATCTTCTCGAAGGCGAGCCGCGCCTCGTCGACCCGGCCGGCGTGCACCATCGCCTCGACGTACCAGAACGAGCAGATCGAGAACGTGCCCTCGTCGCCGCGCAGGCCGTCCGGGCTGGCCAGCGGGTCGTAGCGGTAGACCAGGGAATCGGAGACCAGCTCCTGGGTCAACGCGTCCAGCGTGGACAGCCACTTGGGGTCGGTCGGTGCGATGAACTTGGACAGCGGCATCATCAGCACGGCCGCGTCCAGCACATCGCCGTCCTCGTGCTGCACGAACGCCTGGCGCGCCTCCGACCAGCCCCGGCTCATGATCCGCCGGTAGATGGTGTCCCGGCACTCCCGCCAGCGGGGCAGATCGGCGGGCAGGCCACGCCGGTTGGCCATGCGGATCGCCCGCTCGATCGCCACCCAGCACATCAGGCGCGAGTACAGGAAGTCCTTCCGGCCGCCGCGGGTCTCCCAGATGCCCTCGTCGGGCTGGTCCCAGTGCGCGCAGACCCACTCCACCAGGGCGCACACGTCGTCCCACTGGGCGCTCGAAATCGGCTTGGCCCACTTGTCGTAGAGGTAGATGGAGTCGATCAGGGCGCCGTAGATGTCCAGTTGGAGCTGGTCCGAGGCCGCGTTGCCGATCCGGACCGGCGCGGAGCCCTGATGCCCTTCCAGATGCGGGAGTTCGGACTCGGTGAGGTCGGTGCGGCCGTCGATGCCGTACATGATCTGCAGCGGCCCGGACGGTTTGCCGTCTCCTGGACTGATGTGCTTGGTCACGAAGTTCATGAACGCCTCGGCCTCCTCGGTGAAGCCGAGGCGCAGCAGCGCGTAGACGCAGAACGCGGCGTCGCGCACCCACACGTACCGGTAGTCCCAGTTGCGCTCGCCGCCCAGCTGCTCGGGCAGGCTCGTGGTCGGCGCCGCGACGATCGCGCCGGTCGGCGCGTAGGTGAGGAGCTTGAGGGTGAGCGCCGAGCGGTGCACCATCTCCCGCCAGCGGCCCCGGTACTTGGACTGCGACAGCCAGCGCCGCCAGTAGGCCACCGTGGTCGCGAACTGCTCCTCGGCCTCGGTCCGCGCGCACCGGCGCGGCGACACGTCCCCGCCGACCTGGTCCAGTGCGAACACCGCCGACTCGCCCTCCGCGAGCTTGAAGTCGGCGCGCGCGTCCAGGCCGTCCGTCTCCAGCGGCACGGTCGCGGTCAGGCTCAGCGACAGCCCGTCGGACTCGAAGACCGCCACGTCGCCGACCATGCGCAGCCGGTGCTGCCGCCGGCCGTAGTCGAAGCGCGGGGCGACCCGGGTCCGGAACGGGATCGAACCCCGTACGCACACCACCCGCCGGATCAGCCGGTGCCGCTCCACCTCGGCCTTCTCGCCGTCCACGGGCATGAAGTCCTGGACCTCGCCCACCCCGTCCTCGGTGAAGAAGCGGGTGATCAGGACGTTGGTGTCGGGGAAGTAGAACTGCTTGGTCCGGGCCGGCACCGAAGCGGCCAGCTCGAACGCACCGCCGCGTTCCGAGTCCAGGATCGCCGCGAAGACACTCGGCGCGTCGAAGGACGGGCAGCAGTACCAGTCGATGGTGCCGTCCGTGCCCACCAGGGCGACGCTGCGCAGATCACCGATCAGGCCGTGCTCGGCGATCGGCAGATACGGCTGGTCGGTCGATGGTCCGCTCATGGCAGCCTCCATGGGACCCAGCGTAGGTCGATCCGGTGGCGCCGGTGTCGAGAACGGGTCGGACGGCGGTGAACCGGGATCTCCCCCGGTCGTCTCAGACCGCGAGCACCCTGACCCCCGCCTCCTCGAAGCGCCGTACCGTCTCCGCGCCCACGGCCGCGTCCGTGACCAGGATGTCCACCGACTCGGCCGCGCAGATCCGGGCGAACGCCCGCTGCCCCAGCTTGCTGGAGTCGGCGGCCACGACCACCCGCTCGGCCCGCTCGCACAGCAGCCGGTTGATCGCCGCCTCCGCCTCGTCGGCCGCTGCGGCCCCGTGCGTGACATCGAAGGCGACCACACCGAGCACGGCCACATCGAGAGTGATCTGGCTCAGCACCCCGTCCGCGAGCGGCCCGATGAGCTCGTACGACTGTGCCCGCGCGACCCCGCCGGTCACCACGATCTTGAACTGGGGGCGTACGGCCAGCTCGTTGGCGATGTTGAGCGCGTTGGTGACGATCGTCAGCGCGGGCGAGCCGGAGGCCAGGTCGCTGCGCACGGCCAGGGCGCGTGCCACCTCCGTGGTGGTCGTACCGCCCGTGAGCCCCACCGCCTCGCCGGGTGCGAGGAGATCCGCGACCGCCTTGGCGATGCGCTGCTTCTCGGAGGCGTGCCGGGCGGTCTTGTACCGCAGCGGCAGCTCGTACGACACCCCGTGCACGACCGCCCCGCCCCGAGTGCGCACGAGCATCTGCTGCTCGGCCAGCTGGTCGAAGTCGCGCCGGATCGTCGCCGCCGAGACCTCCAGCTCGGCGGCGGCCTCCTCGACCTCCAGCCGGCCGCGCTCGACGAGCAGTTCCAGCAGCGCCTTCCAACGGGCGTCGCGGGACATCCGCACCACCCTCCCATCCTCGATCACCCGGCGACCCTAGCGCACCCCGCACCCGTCCGAATGCTTGATCCTGCTCGAAAGCACGCTATATCTTGCACGAACAATCATTCAATGGAGCATGCGACCAGGGGAGGGGCAAGGCCATGACGCATGTCGAGGACGAGCTGACGAGCCAGCCCGAGTGCTGGACCCGTGCGGCGGCCGAGGCGGCCGGACACGGTGGGGCGCTGCCGGTGCCGGGGGAGCGCGTCGCGATCGTGGGGTGCGGCACGTCGTACTTCATGGCGCAGGCCGTGGCCGCGCTGCGCGAGGGCGCGGGACAGGGCGAGACCGACGCCTTCGCCGCGTCGGAGTTCCCGCGGGGACGCTCGTACGACCGGGTCGTCGCCCTGACCCGGTCCGGCACCACCACGGAAGTCCTGGAACTGCTGGGGCAGTTGAAGGGGCGTATAGGCACCACGGCGATCACCGCCGACCCGCACACACCCGTCATGGCGGCCGCGGACGACGTCGTCGTGCTCGACTACGCGGACGAACGGTCCGTCGTGCAGACCAGGTTCGCGACGACCGCACTGACCCTGCTCCGCGCCCACCTCGGGCTGCACACCGAGGCAGCCGTCACCGACGCCCGCACCGCGCTCACCGACCCGCTGCCCCCAGGCCTCGTCGACTGCACGCAGTTCACCTTCCTCGGCCGCGGCTGGACCGTGGGCCTGGCCAACGAGGCCGGACTGAAGATGCGCGAGGCGGCACTGTCCTGGACCGAGGCCTACCCGGCGATGGAGTACCGGCACGGCCCCATCAGCATCACCACCAAGGGCACCGCGACCTGGATGTTCGGCGAGGCGCCCGAGGGCCTGGCCGAACAGGTGCGGGGCACCGGAGCGCTGTGGGTGGACGGCGGCCTCGACCCGCTCGCCGAGCTGGTGCGCGCCCAGCGGCTCGCCGTGGCCGTCGCGGCCGCCCGGGGCCTCGACCCTGACCGGCCGCGCCACCTCACCCGCTCGGTGATCCTCGCCGGCGCGCAGGAGTAGCCGTGCCTCTCGTCCCCACCGGCGACCTGGTCGCCGCTGCCGCCGCCGCGCACTCCGCCGTCGCCGCCTTCAACGTCGTCACGCTCGAACACGTCGAGGCGGTCGTCGCCGGCGCGGAGTCGGCCGACGCCCCTGTGATCCTTCAAGTCAGCGAGAACGCCGTCAAGTTCAGGCTGGGGCGGCTGCGGCCTCTCGCCCGTGCGGCCGTCGAGGTGGCCGAACACGCCGCCGTGCCCGTCGGGTTGCATCTCGACCACGTCCAGAGCGACGACCTGCTGCGCCAGGCGGCGGACGCCGGATTCAGCTCCGTGATGTACGACGCCGCCCGGCTGCCCTACGCCGAGAACCTCGCCGCCACCCGCGCCGCAGCCGACTGGGCGCACGCCCAAGGCCTGTGGATCGAGGCCGAGTTGGGGCAGGTCGGCGGCAAGAACGGCGAACCTCCGCTGGACGCCCACGCCCCCGGCGCCCGCACCGACCCCGCCGAGGCCCGCGCCTTCGTCGCGGACTCCGGCGTGGACGCCCTGGCGGTCGCCGTCGGCAGCACGCACGCCATGACGACCCGCACCGCCGCCCTCGACCACGACCTCATCAAACGCCTGGCCGCGGCCCTCGACGTCCCGCTCGTCCTGCACGGCTCGTCCGGCGTGCCCGACGACGCACTCACCGCGGCCGTCACCGGCGGCATCATCAAGGTCAACATCGGCACCGCCCTCAACATCGCCCTGACCGGAGCCGTACGGGGGTATCTCGGCGACCACCCCGAGGCGGTCGACGCCCGCAAATACCTGGACGTGGCACGGGAAGCGATGACGAGGGAGGTGGAGCGAACCGTCCGCCTGCTCGGCCGCGCTACTTCCTGACGGCTCTGAGCACCACGAACTTCGGGTCACTGGCGACCAGTTCGCTGTTCCCGAACAACCGCCGCAGTGCTACGTGATACCCGAGATGGCGGTTGCCGATCACCCACAGCTCGCCGCCCGGCCGCAACGCGCGCCGGGCGTCGGCGAACATCCGGCGCGCGGTGGAGTCGGTCGTGGCCTGGTGGGAGTGGAACGGCGGATTGTTGAGCACGAGGTCCACACTCCCGTCCGGCACCCCGCTCAACCCGTCCCCGACCCGGAACTCGGCATGCCCCGGCACGCCGTTCGCCTTGTACGTCGCCTCGGCGGAGGCCACCGCCTGGAACGACTCGTCGACGAACAGCACCTCGGCCTCGGGATTCGCCAGCGCCACCGCCGTCCCCACCACGCCGTTGCCGCAGCCGAGGTCCACGACCCGCTGAGCACCCCTGCTGTCCGGCAGATGACCGAGGAAGAACCGGGTGCCGATGTCGAGCCGGTCGGCACAGAAGACGCCCGCGTGATTGACGACCGTGCGCCCGGAGACCGCTCCGACGCCCTCGGGCAGGGCGTAGCTGTACGGCCACGGGGTGGGGCCGGCTGCGCCGACCGGCTGCGGGGTGCTGAAGATCAGCCGTGCCTTCTTCTCGGCGAGGGAGGTGCGGGTCGGGCCGATGATCCGCTCGAAGAGCTTCAGCGTGGAGGTGTGGATCTCCTTCACCATGCCGGTGCCGATGACGACCGTGCCCTCGTGCACCCCGGGCGCGAGGCGCAGCAGCTGGTCCTCCAGCAGGGCCAGGCTCTTCGGCACCCGCACCAGCAGGACGTCGATCCGCCCCGGCGGCGGGTCCTGGGTCGTGAGCAGCCGCACCGCGCCGGTCTCGACGCCGTTGCGGGCGAGGTTGGCCCGGGTCGCCTCCTGGCTCAGGTACGAGTCCGTGATCTGCGTCGGCTCGTGCGCGGCCAGCGCCGTGACCAGCGCGCCCCAGCGGTCGCCGAGGACCACGACCGTGCCGGACAGGGGGACCTCCTGGAGGTGCCGCAGCAGATACTCGTCGGAGGCGTCCCAGGCACGCAGCCGGTCACGCGGGTCCTCGGGGAAACGGGCCAGCGCGAGCTCGCCCCAGGGCGTCGTCATACGGTCGTTCATCGTGCGTCCAGGCTAGCGGAGCCGCAGCTCAGGGCTTCTCCGGGAAGATGGGTCCATGGACGCCGAGCTGTTCCCCAGGTCCCGTACGGAGGTCGCGCCGGGCGCCGTGCACGTGCCCGACCGGCTCGACGCCGGGCGGCAGCGCGAGCTGCTGGAGGCCTGCCGGGACTGGGCCCGTCCGCCGGCCGGGCTGCGGACGGTGCGCACACCCGGCGGCGGCACGATGACCGCCCGGCAGGTGTGTCTGGGGTGGCACTGGTACCCGTACGGCTATGCCCGCACGGTCGTCGACGGCGACGGCTCCCCGGTGAAGCCCTTCCCGGCGTGGCTCGGGGAGCTGGGACGTGACGCGGCGCGGGAGGCAGTCGGGGTGACGCCCCCGCCGTACGACATCGCACTGATCAACTTCTACGACGGTGACGCCCGCATGGGCATGCACCGCGACAGTGACGAGCAGTCGGACGCGCCGGTCGTGTCCTTCAGCCTCGGTGACACGTGTGTCTTCCGGTTCGGGAACACCGAGACGCGGGCGCGGCCCTACACGGACGTGGAGCTCCGCAGTGGGGACCTGTTCGTGTTCGGTGGGCCCGCCCGGCTCGCCTACCACGGCGTGCCGAAGGTGTACCCCGGCACGGCGCCGCCGGAGTTGGGGCTGACCGGGCGGCTGAACATCACGCTCCGAGTCAGTGGCCGGTAGGCGGCCCGTGCAGCGGATCATGGGAGACTCGGCCTCATGAGCGGCAACGCGGACCCCCGGCCGGCGGGGGAAGGGACCACCTCGAGGACGCGGTTGGACCGGGGGCGCGGTGCGCTCGGGCCCGCGCTGGAGCTCGTGCACACCGGACGCGCCCCGACCCGGGCCGTGCTCACCGCCGAACTCGGCGTGACCCGGGCCACGGCCGGAGCCGTCGCCGCCGAGCTGGAGGCGCTCGGGCTGATCAGGGTCGACGCCCGGCCCGGTGCCGCCGCGGGTTCCCAGGGCCGACCCTCGCACCGGCTCGCGGTCGCCGAGGACGGGCCCGTCGTCCTCGCCGCCCAGGTGCACGCCGACGGATTCCGCGCGGCGCTGGTCGGGCTCGGCGGCCGTATCGCCGCGACCGCGCCCGCCCGCGAGACCGTCGACGCCGACCCGGCGAAGATCATCGGCTCGGTCGTCGAGGCCGGCGCCGATCTGCTGCGCACCACCGGCCTCCGCTGCGTCGGCGCCGGCCTCGCCGTGCCGTCCGCGGTCGCCGAACCCGACGGCACCGCGCTCAACCCGCTCCACCTGGCCTGGCCCGTCGGCGCCCCCGTGCGCCGGATCTTCGCCGAGTGCGTGCGCGCGGCCGGCATCAGCGGACCGGCGTTCGCGGGCAACGACGTCAACCTCGCCGCACTCGCCGAGCACCGGCACGGCGCCGGCCGCGGCGCCCGCGACCTGCTCTGCGTGGCCACCGGACACCGGGGCGTCGGCGGCGCGCTCGTCCTCGACGGCCGTCTGCACACGGGCAGTTCGGGCCTCGCCCTGGAGGTCGGTCACCTCACGGTCAACCCCGAGGGCCGCCCCTGCCACTGCGGCAGCCGCGGCTGCCTCGACGTCGAGGCCGACCCGCTGGCCCTTCTCACGGCCGCCGGGCGTGAGCCGGGACCCGTGGTGTCGCTGCTCCAGCAGGCCAACGAACTGATCCGCGACCACTACGACGACCCGGCCGTCCGCACCGCCGCCGAGACCCTCATCGACCGCCTGGGACTGGGCCTGGCCGGGCTGGTGAACATCCTCAACCCCGACCGCATCATCCTCGGCGGCCTGCACGGCACGCTGCTCGCCGCCGATCCCGACCGGCTGCGCGCGGTCGTCGCCGAGCGCAGCCTGTGGGGGCAGAGCGGCGGCGTACCGATCCTGGCGTGCACCCTGGACCACAACAGCCTGGTCGGCGCGGCCGAGTTGGCGTGGCAGCCGGTGCTGGACGACCCGATCAGGGCGCTAGGTCCTGTCTGACAATTCCCGTCGTCGCCCGGAGGGCGGCATCGCGGCGTCAGGTGCGTGCTCTCGGTGTGCCGGGCGTAGATCCTCGTACTGGACGTACTTGGGTCTGCGCCCGGTGCGGCGAGTGGGGGCACCTCCCACGCCCTGAAGGCAGTGGGGGAGCGTGCATGGCGTCGCGAGGCAGACGGGAATTGTCAGACAGGGCCTAGCCCACCAGTGACTGGGTACCGAGGACGGAGAGCAGCGCCAGCTTCTCGGCCTCCTCGGTGCCCGGCTCCGCCGAGTACACCAGGATGTGCAGGTCGTTGCCCTCCACCCGGAGCAGATCGCAGTCCAGCGTCAGCAGCCCCACGTGGGGGTGCTCGATCGTCTTGCGCGATCCTTCCAGCCGGCCGACGACCCCCGCGTCCCACAGCTCGGCGAACCGCTCACTGCCCGCCCTCAACTCGGCCACCATGCGCCGCAGTTGCCGGTCGGCGGGATAGCGGCCGTATGTCGCCCGCAGCTCCGCGACCATCCCCACCTCGAAGTCGCGCCGCTCCTCGGGGGTGTGCCGGACCCGGGTGGGCGCGCCGGTGAAGTTGCGCCACACGCCGTTGCGCTCGAAGCCGCGCAGGCCCGACGGGTCACCCATCAGCGCCGCGTACATCGGGTTGGCCACGAGGAGCGTCATCGCCGCGTCGGACACCCCGACGGGCGTGTCCACGAGCCGGTCCAGCAGCCGCTGGACGCTCGGTGTGATGTACCCGGGCACCGTCTCGGGCCCCGGCGGTACCAGTCCGGCCAGCCGGAACAGGTACTCCCGCTCGTCCCCGGACAGTCGCAGCGCCCGCGCCAACGCTTCCACGACCTGAGCCGACGGATTGGCCGCCCGGCCCTGTTCGAGCCGGGTGACGTAGTCGACCGAGATCCCCGCGAGCAGCGCCAGCTCCTCGCGCCGCAGCCCCGCCGCGCGCCGCTGACCGCCGGCCGGCAGTCCCGCGGTCTGCGGCGCGACCCGGTCCCGCCAGCGGCGCAGCGCCTGCCCGAGTTCCGTCGTCGTCATGTCTCCAGTGAACCGCGCCGACCGGGCGGGTGCCTGGTACTGCGAGTCCCAGGAAGAAGGGTCTTCTGGCTGTCCGCCCGGACCGGAGGGAGGGTGAAGCCATGACCACCACACTGATCACCGGAGCCAACAAGGGCCTGGGCTTCGAGACCGCACGCCGGCTCGTCGAAGCAGGTCACACCGTCTACATCGGCGCCCGCGACGCCGAACGCGGCCGCCGTGCCGCCGAACAGCTCGGCGCCCGCTTCGTCCAGCTCGACGTCACCGACGACGCCTCCGTCCAGGCCGCAGCGAAGACCGTCGAGGCCGAGGGCGGCCTGGACGTCCTGGTCAACAACGCCGGCATCGAGGTACGCGGCCCGGACAACGCCATCCCGACCGCCGCCGACACCACCGCCGACGAGATGCGCACGGTGTTCGAGACCAACGTCTTCGGCGTCGTCCGCGTCACCCACGCCTTCCTCCCGCTGCTCCGGCGGTCCGCGGCGCCTGTCGTGGTGAACGTGAGCAGCGGCCTGGCCTCCCTGACCGCACTGTCGGACCCGGCCTCGCCGGCCCACTTCTACCAGGCCATCGCCTACCCGGCGTCCAAGACCACGGTCAACATGATCACCGTGCAGTACGCCAAGGCGTTCCCGGAGATGCGGATCAACGCCGTCGAACCGGGCTTCACCGCGACGGACCTCAACGGCCGCACCGGCCACCAGAGCGTCGAGGAGGGCGCCGAGATCATCGTCCGCATGGCCACGACCGGCCCCGACGGACCGACCGGCGGCTATTTCGACGCCAAGGGCTCGCTGCCCTGGTGATCCGCTGATCGGCGTAGGCTCGCGGCCATGCGGATCTCAGTCTCCTCCGACATGGACGAACCCGTGGCGCGAGCCCTGGTCGCCGAGCTGCGCAGCCGGGGCCACGCGGTGACCACGCACGGTGCCCTCGAACCCGGGGCCGACCCCCAGTGGGCCGTCTGCTCGGAGGCGGCGGCCCGGGAGGTCGCCGACGGGACGGCGGACCAGGCTGTCGTCTGCTGCTGGACCGGCACGGGCGCGTCGATCGCCGCGAACAAGGTTCCCGGCGTCCGGGCCGCCCTGTGCACCGACGCCTACACCGCGGACGGCGCCCGCCGCTGGAACGACGCCAACGTCCTCGCCCTCGGCCTGCGCCTGACGTCCGAGCCGCTGATGAAGGAGATCCTCGACGCGTGGTTCGCGGCCGAGGCCAGTGAGGACGCGGAGGACCGGGAGAACGTGGAGCGTCTCAGGGGGCGGTGACGCTCCACAGTCGCGTACCGCATGTCAGGCCGTGTCCGTTCGGGCGGCGGGGCGTGGTCGGGGCACCAGTTCCCCGCCGCAGTTCGGGCAGATGTGGTGCATGGCCTCGCTGCACGCGACGCAGTACGTGCACTCGTAGACGCAGATGCGCGCGGCGGCGTCCGGCGGCAGTTCGGTCGTCTCGCAGCGTTCGCAGCGGTCGCGCATTTCCAGTGCCATGTACTCCCTCTCGGCGTCGCCCCGTGCCGATCATGCTGGTTCACCGCCAGTCGACGGCGAAGGCCCGGCCGGGATTCACCGTCATCATGCGCTCCACCGTCTCGGCGCCGACGGCCGCCACCAGCCGCGGCCGCACCCGTCGCAGCAGATACGGCATCCCCGGCCCGCCGTCGACGGACCGGGCCGCCGCGGTCGTCGTGTCGCCGCCCAGCAGCAGCCGGTCGCCGAACCCCGCCTCCGCCAGGGCCCGCACCGCGTCCGGCATCCGCCAGTCGGTGGCGTGGTGGGCGCGCGACGGCCCGTCGAAGGCGAGCCAACAGCCGGAAGCCGCCGCTTGCACCTGTGTGACGGAGTCGGGGGAGCGGTTGAGATGCCCCAGGATCACCCGGTGCGGCGGCACGCCCAACTCGCCGCACAGGAGGTCCAGTACGTCCAGTGCGCCCGTGCCCAGTTCCAGGTGCACCGCGATCGGCGCCCCCGTCGCGTGGTGGGCCTCGGCCGCCGCCGTCATCGTCCAGCGCGCGTGCGCGTCGAGCGCGTGGAAACCGCCCGCCACCTTGATCAGCCCGGCCCGCACCCCCGACGTGCCGATACCGACGGTGAGTTCGGCGACGAAGAGCTCCGCGAGCCGGGGACCCCGCAGCTCCTTCAGGACGCGCTCGTCGTAGTGGACGGCCTGATGCAACCCGGTCGCGGCGACCACGGCGACCCCCGTCTCCCGGGACAGCGGCGGCAGATCGGCGGCCCGCCGCCCCATGCCGTACGGCGTCCACTGCACCACCGCGCCGCCGCCCTCGGCGCGGAAGGCGACCAGCTCGGCACGGGCCGCGGACACGTCCCGCAGTTCCTGGCCCGGTAGTTGGGGGCTGCCGAAGAACAGGTGGTCGTGCGCGTCGCACACCCCGAGACCCGCGGGGTCCACGTCGCCGAGGACCGTGCGGACCGCGCTCACCACTGACGTCCGCGGGGCAGCCGGTCCAGGCCCGGCGCCGACAGGTGCAGGACCTGGAAGACATCACCTTCCGCCTTGGGGGTGTCGTGTGCCCACAGCGAGAAGTGGACGAGCTCCCAGCGGGACGTGTCGACGCCGGCCGCCGCGAGCAGCGCCCCGTCCTCATCCGCCAACCGCCTCGCCTCACCCGCCGCGTCCGCCGTGAGCGGCCCCAACTCCACTCCGTCCGGCACGGGTCGACGCCGCCGCACCGCGACCCGCGCGCGGGAGCCCACGTCGCCGCCCTCCTCGTACGCCAGACCGGTCCACTGCCGTACCGACGGCCGGCCGAAGTCGTTGCTCACCCCCTGGAAACCACCGCCCCAGAGAAAGGAGTTCATGCCCTCGACGGTGTTCCAGAGGTAGAACGGCGCGTACTGGTTCACGGGGGAGCCGTGCTCGCCGCGCTCCCGCATCAGATACGCCTTCAGGCCCAGGCCCTCCCAGTCGTCGAGCAGATGTCCCTTGGCGGCGACGCGGGCCCGGATGACGTCCATGTCGTAGGCGGCGGGCAGCGTGAGCTCGTACTGCATGGCGTGCATGTAGAAAGCCTCCCGGCTATCGCTGTTGAGGGGCGAGGAGCGACAGCAGCCCCCGGACACCCGCGTCGAACGCTGCCGGCGACCCGGCCGCGCGGGCCAGGACGTAGCCGCCCTGAACGGTGGCGACGACGGTGGCCGCGATCGCCTCGCCGTCCAGTGAGGGCGCGAACTCGCCCTGTTCCTGGCCCTCTTCGACGATCCCGGCGATCCGTTCCCGGAGCCAGTCGAGCGTCTCGTCCACCGGGGCGCGCAGCTCGTCGCTCGCGACGACGTCCGGGTCCATGGTCAGCCGGCCGACCGGGCAGCCGCGCAGCACCTCGCGCTCACGCAGCAGATAGGCCTCGATGCGCTCGTACGGCGTCCCGGGCCCGCCCAGTACTCCCTCAGCGGTAGCCCGCATCTCCTCGGCCGTCCGCCGGATCGCGGCCAGCGCGAGGTCGGGTTTGCCGCTGAAATGGTGGTACATGCTGCCCTGCCCGGCGCCCGAGCGCTCCAGGATGGCCTTGGGGCTCGTGCCGACGTAGCCGCGTTCCCACAGCAGCTCGCGGGTGGACTCGATCAGTCGCTCCGGGGTGCTCATGAACGCACTGTACATACTAGTAGTTACAAAAAATAGGGCCCTGTCGTACTCCTGTCGTACTCCCGGGGAGGTACCCGCACTGCCGCTGGCTGTACGACGACCCGGACCCCCGGTCGAAGCCACTCTCGAGACATCACCGGAACCCCTCACTAGGGAGATGACCCGAGATGCAGACCCTGGCGCACTGGGACGGCGGGCCCGGCCCGTGGATCCTCTTCTTCCCGCTGATCTGGGCGGCCGTGGTCGTCGGCGCCGTCACCGTCCTGCGCCGCACGGCATGGCGCGGCCGCGGCGGCCCCCGCCGGTTCGCCGTCGACGACAACTCGCCCCTGACCGTGCTCGGCCACCGCTTCGCCTCCGGCGAGATCGACGAGGACGAGTACTGGCGCCGGCTCTCCGTCCTTGACGAGCAGTTCGGCCGCCGCCCGGGCAAGGGCGGTGCGGCATGACCGTCACGACCGAGGTGCGCACCGCCGCACGCGTGGTCGACGCGGTGAAGGTGTACGGCGGTGGCGACACCGCCGTACGCGCCCTGGGCGGCGTGAGCATCACCTTCCCCGCCGGGCGCTTCACCGCGATCATGGGGCCCTCGGGCTCCGGCAAGTCCACCCTCATGCACTGCGCGGCCGGTCTCGACACCCTCAGCGCGGGTGCCGCCTACATCGGCGACACCGAACTGGGCTCCCTGGACGACCGCCGCCTGACCCTCCTGCGGCGCGACCGGGTCGGTTTCGTCTTCCAGGCGTTCAACCTGGTGCCGACGCTGACCGTGCGGGAGAACATCACGCTCCCGCTCGACCTGGCCGGCCGCGAGGGCGACCAGGAGTGGGTCGAGGCCCTGATCGACGTCGTCGGTCTGCGCGACCGGCTGCACCACCGCCCGTCCGAGCTCTCCGGCGGGCAGCAGCAACGCGTCGCCGTGGCCCGGGCGTTCGCCGGGCAGCCGGACGTCGTCTTCGCCGACGAACCGACCGGCAACCTCGACTCCCGCTCCGGCGGGGAAGTCCTCGGCCTCCTCGGCCGCACGGTGCGCCACACCTCCCGCACGGTCGTCATGGTCACCCACGACCCCGTGGCCGCCGCCCACGCCGACGAGGTCGTCTTCCTCGCCGACGGGCGCCTGGTGGACCGTATGACCGCACCGACCGCCGAACGGGTCCTGGACCGCATGAAGGCCTTCGACGCGGGCACCTCCGCGGCCTCGGAGGTGCCGTCATGAACGCCGCCGTGCGCCTCAGTGCCTCTTCCCTGCGCGCCCACAAGCGGCGCTTCGCCGGGACCTTCCTGGCCGTGTTCCTCGGCGTCGCCTTCCTCGCGGGCACCCTCGTCATGGGCGACACCCTGCGCGCCAGTTTCGACTCGATGTTCGGGCGGGCCGCCAGTGGCACGGACGCCGTGGTCCGCAGCGCCGACGCCATCACCACCCCCGGCGAGAGCGAGGGCGTGCGGGCACCGGTCCCCGCGGACCTCGTGGACGCCATCGAGAGGGTCCCCGGCGTGGCCGCGGCCGCCCCCGACATCCAGGGCGCCGGCCAGCTCGTCGGCGCCGACGGCGACCCCATCGGCGGCAAGGGCCCGCCCACCCTCGCAGGCAACTGGATCAGGGACCCCGAGCTCAACGCCTACCGACTGGCCGAGGGCCGCGCCCCCGCCCGGTCCGGCGAGGTCGTCATCGACCGGGGCACCGCCGAGCGGGGTGGCCTGCACCTCGGCGACACGACGACCCTGCGCACCCCCGACCCGGTGAAGGTGACCGTCGTCGGCCTGGCCACCTTCGGCGGCGAGGACGGCATGGCCCAGGTGACCTTCACCGGTATGACCCGCGCGGACGCCGAGAAGTACCTGACGGCCCGGCCGGGCGAGGCGTCGACCATCAAGGTCCGGGCCGCCCCCGGCGTCGGCCAGCAGCAGCTGGTCGACCGGCTGACTCCCGTGCTCCCCAAGGGAGTCGAGGCGATCACCGGGCAGGAGTCGGCGGAGGAGAACACCGAGATGATCTCCAGCCAGTTCCTGACCGTCTTCACCCTCTTCCTCCTCGTCTTCTCCGGCGTCGCGCTGCTGGTCGCGACCTTCTCCATCCACAACACCTTCGCGATCGTCGTCGCCCAACGCACCCGTGAGAACGCCCTGTTGCGCGCCCTCGGTGCCTCCCGGCGCCAGGTCACGGCGTCGACCCTCGTGGAGGCCACCGCGGTCGCGGTGACCGCCTCGCTCGCGGGCCTGGCAGGCGGCATCGGTATCGCCGCCGGTCTCCAGGCCCTGTTCCCGGCGATCGGGTTCCCCTTCCCCGAGGGCGACTTGGTGGTCAGCGCGCTGTCCCTGCTGCTGCCGCTCGCCGTGGGCACCGTCGTCTGCCTCGGCTCCGCGCTGCTGCCCGCCGTCCGCGCCGGCCGCACCGCACCCATGGCGGCCCTGCGGGAGACGGCGGTCGACACCTCCGCCGCCTCCCGCGTCCGCGCCGTCACCGGTCTGGGCCTCGGCGCCCTCGCCCTGGGCCTGACGATCGGAGGCGTCCTGGTCACCCCGTCGCTGTGGCTCGCCGGCGTCGGAGCCGTGCTCGCCCTGGCCGCGTTCGTGGTGCTCGGCCCGGTCGCCTCGACCACGGCGGTACGGGTCCTCGGCGGCCCGCTCGACCGGCTGCGGGGTGTCACCGGCGGCCTCGCCCGCCGCAACGCCCTGCGCAGCCCGAGGCGGACGGCCGCCACCGCGAGCGCGCTGATGATCGGCGTCGCGGTCGTGGCCCTGTTCACCGTCTTCGCCGCCTCGCTGAAGGCGACCATGGACCAGACGGTCTCGCGCTCCTTCGCGGGCGACGTGGCCGTGAGCACCCCGTCGTTCGGCGCGGGCGGCAGCGGTCTGAGCCCCCGGCTGGCGGGCGCTGTAGCCCGGTTGCCCGAGGTGGACACCGCCGTGGGTCTCGGTCGCGGGGTCGCCGAAGTCGACGGCAAGGGACGGGCGTTGACCGTCACCGACCCGCTGGCTCTGGAGCGCACCTTCGACCTGGGCGACGTCCGCGGCTCCTTTGCCGGCCTCGGCACCGACGGCATCGCCGTCACCCGGAGCGAGGCCGACAAGCAGGGCCTGAGGACCGGCGACAGGACCCGGCTCACCTTCACCGACGGCCAGACGAAGAGCTTCACGGTCCGCGCCGTCTACGGACGCTCCGAACTGGCAGGGGACTACGTCATCACCCGCGCCGCCTGGGCACCGCACCGCACACAGGACTCCGACACCCTGCTGGCCGTGTCGTTCAAGGACGGCGTCAGTACGGACACCGGCAAGGCCGCCGTGGAGAAGGTGGCCGAGCACTACGGCAGCCCCGAGGTGCAGACCCGGGACGAGTACGCGCAGTCGTCGGCGGCCGGCATCGACATGATGCTCACCCTCGTCTACGCCCTGCTGGCCCTCGCCGTCCTCATCGCGCTCCTCGGCATCGCCAACACCCTGACCCTGGCGATCCACGAACGCACCCGCGAACTGGGCCTGTTGCGGGCCGTCGGACAGACCCGCTCCCAACTGCGGGCCATGGTCCGCTGGGAGGCGATCCTGGTCGCCGCCTTCGGCACCGTCGGCGGCCTCGGCCTCGGCGCCTTCCTGGGCTGGGTCCTGGTCAAGGCCTCCGACGGCGCGAGCGACAGCACGTTCGCCTTCGCGATGCCGCCGGCACAACTGGCGATCGTGGCCCTGGTCGGCATCGCGGCGGGCGCCCTGGCGGGCCTGCGCCCGGCCGGGAGGGCCGCCCGTCTGGACGTACTGCGGGCGATCGCCACGGAGTGACGGGCCTGCGGACCGGTGGTGCGAGGCAACTCTGTCGAGTTGCTTGCCCCCCGGTCCGCGCGGGTCGAGGCAACCCTGTCGAGTTCCTTGACCCCCGGTCCGTGCTCCATGATGCTGTGTTGCGGCACATGAAATACGTGCCGTAATGAGCAACATATGCTGCCAGACGCGATCATCACCCGAGGAGTGGCCATGTCGCACCAGGTCCGTGCCGTCGTCGCGCGGGGCAAGGGCGCCCCCGTCAGCCTGGAGACGATCATCGTGCCCGACCCGGGTCCGGGCGAGGCGCTGGTGAAGATCGAGGCCTGCGGGGTCTGCCACACCGATCTGCACTACCGCGAGGGCGGCATCAACGACGACTTCCCCTTCCTGCTGGGTCACGAGGCCGCGGGTGTCGTGGAGTCGGTGGGGGAGGGCGTCACCGACGTGGCCCCCGGTGACTTCGTGATCCTCAACTGGCGTGCGGTGTGCGGACAGTGCCGGGCGTGTCAGCGCGGCCGCCCCTGGTACTGCTTCAACACCCACAATGCCAAGCAGAAGATGACCCTCACCGACGGCACCGAGCTGTCGCCCGCGCTGGGGATCGGCGCCTTCGCTGAGAAGACGCTGGTGGCGGCGGGGCAGTGCACCAAGGTCGACCGGTCTGCCTCGGCGGCCGCCGCCGGGCTGCTGGGCTGCGGCGTGATGGCCGGTATCGGCGCGGCCATCAACACCGGCAACGTCGGACGCGGCGACTCGGTCGCCGTCATCGGCTGCGGCGGCGTCGGTGCCGCGGCGATCGCCGGTTCCGGTCTGGCGGGCGCGGCCAAGGTCATCGCCGTCGACATCGACGACCGCAAACTGGAGACCGCGAAGAAGCTGGGCGCCACCCACACCGTCAACTCCAAGGCGACCGATGCCGTCGAGGCGATCCGCGAGCTGACCGGTGGCTTCGGCGCCGACGTCGTCATCGAGGCGGTCGGCCGCCCGGAGACCTACCAGCAGGCCTTCTACGCCCGCGACCTCGCCGGCGCCGTCGTCCTCGTCGGCGTACCCACCCCGGAGATGAAGCTGGAGCTGCCGCTCCTGGACGTCTTCGGCCGCGGTGGCGCCCTGAAGTCCTCCTGGTACGGCGACTGCCTGCCGAGCCGCGACTTCCCGATGCTCATCGACCTCTACCTCCAGGGCCGGCTCGACCTCGACGCCTTCGTCACCGAGACCATCGCCCTGGACGAGGTCGAGAAGGCCTTCGAGCGGATGCACGACGGCGACGTCCTGCGCTCGGTGGTGGTCTTCTGATGGCCGCCCGCATCGAACATCTCGTCACCTCGGGGACCTTCTCCCTGGACGGCGGCACCTGGGACGTCGACAACAACGTGTGGATCGTCGGCGACGACCACGAGGTGATCGTCATCGACGCCGCCCACGACGCCGAGGCGATCGCGGCGGCGGTCGGCGGGCGCACGCTGCGGGCCATCGTGTGCACCCACGCCCACAACGACCACATCGACGCGGCTCCCGCGCTCGCCGAGCGCACCGGCGCCCCGGTCCTGCTCCACCCGGACGACCTCCCGCTGTGGAAACAGACCCACCCCGACCGGGCGCCGGACGCCGAACTGGCCGACGGGCAGAGCATCTCGGTCGCCGGCATCGAACTCACCGTGCTGCACACGCCCGGCCACGCACCCGGAGCGGTCTGCCTGTACGCGCCTGCCCTGGCGGCCCTGTTCAGCGGCGACACGCTGTTCCACGGCGGGCCGGGGGCGACGGGACGGTCGTACAGCCACTTCCCGACCATCATCGACTCGATCCGGGACCGGCTGCTGACGCTGCCCGGCGACACCGTCGTCCACACCGGGCACGGGGAGACGACCACCCTCGGCGTGGAGGCCCCGCACCTCCAGGAGTGGATCGACCGCGGCTTCTGACCGCTCCCACGGGGCTTTCGTACGGCGCCCGTTCCGCCTGTTTCCGCAGGTGGAACGGGCGTTTCGAGCTGCCCGGAGACCCGTCCGGCAAGCCGTTCGAACCGGGCGTGGTGATGCCTTGACAAGGGTTCGGAGCGGCCCGCAGACTGGCGTTGCGTCAATCGCAATCCGTTTCGCTATACGCACCGAGGTGTCATGATGATTCCCGCGTGCCGTCTCGCGGATCTCCCGCGAGGTGAGGCCCACCGGCTCGACATCGATCCGCCGGTCTCGGTGTTCCACACCGACGACGGCGAGCTCTTCGCCATCGACGACACCTGCACCCACCAGGACGCGTCGCTCGCCGACGGCTGGCTGGAGGGTTGCGAGGTGGAATGCCCGCTGCACGCCTCGAAGTTCGACCTGCGCACCGGCGCGGTGGACGCCCCGCCGGCCAAGCTCCCGGTGCGGACCCACGAGGTCGTCGTCGAGGACGGCATGATCTACGTCCAGTTGTCCACGGCGGCCCCCAACCTGCCGCCCTGCATCTCGGCCCGGCTCGCCGGAGGTCCCGCGTGAGGACCGTCGCCGTGGTCGGCGCCTCGCTGGCCGGCCTCTCGGCGGCGCGCTCACTGCGGAAGCAGGGCTACGACGGCCGGCTGGTCGTCGTCGGGGACGAACTGCACCGCCCCTACGACCGGCCCCCGCTGTCCAAGGAGTTCCTGGCCGGCACCCTCGGTGAGGCCGAACTGGCCCTGGAGAGCGACGACGAGGACCTGGCGGCGGAATGGCTGCTCGGCACCCGCGCCGTCGGCCTCGACCACCGGGGCCGCACGGTCCGGCTCGCCGACGGACGCGAGGTCCGCGCCGACGGCTTCGTCCTCGCGACCGGCGCCGCGGCCCGCACCCTGCCCGGCTCCGAGGGCCTCGCCGGGGTGCACACGCTGCGCACCCTGGACGACGCCCGCGCCCTGCGCGACGAACTGGCCCGCGGCGGACGGCTGGTGGTGATCGGCGGCGGCTTCATCGGCGCCGAGGTCGCCTCCACCGCGTACGCCCTCGGCCTGGAGGTGACCGTCGTCGAGGCGGCCCCGACCCCGCTCGCCGGCCCGCTCGGCGAGGCGATGGGCGCCGTCGTCTCCGGTCTCCACGCCGACCACGGCGTACGACTGGTGTGCGGCGTCGGGGTGAAGGGGCTGAGCGGCGAGAGCCGCGTCGACGCCGTCCTGCTGGAGGACGGCCGCAGCCTTCCCGCCGACATCGTGGTCGTCGGCGTGGGCGCCCGCCCCAACGTCGAGTGGCTGGAAGGCTCCGGCATCGCTCTCGACAACGGCGTCAAGTGCGGCGCCGACGGCCGCACCAGCCTGGCCGGAGTGGTCGCGGTCGGCGACTGCGCCAACTGGTACGACCCGCGCGCGGGCCACCACCGCCGGGTCGAGCACTGGACCGGCGCCCGCGAGCGCCCCGACGCCGCGATCGCCACGCTGCTGGCGCAGGGCGCGGTGGAACCGGGGGTGCCCCGGCCGCCGTACTTCTGGTCCGACCAGTACGGCGTGAAGATCCAGTTCGCCGGTCACGCCGCCGCTGCCGACAGCGTGACCGTCGAGGCGGGCAGTGCGGACGGCCGTGACGTGCTGGCCGTCTACCGGCGGGCCGGCGACCCGGTCGCCGTGCTCGGGATGAACCAGCCGAGGCTGTTCACGCGCTGGCGCAAGCAACTCGCCGCGACCTCTTGACACCGCCCACGCGAATGCCCCCTCCATGACGCAGGAGTGCACTGTGACCTCGACCAGCCTGCCGGACAGTCTGATCGCCACCCTTCCCGGCTCCTCCTACACGGATCCGGCGATCTTCGCCCAGGAGCAGGAGCGCATCTTCGAGACCATGTGGTTCTGCGTCGCGCGCGCCTCCGAACTGGCCAAGCCCGGCGCCTTCCGCACCGTCGACGTGGGGCGCGAGAGCATCCTCGTCACCCGCGCGCGGGACAACGCCATACGTGCCTACTTCAACGTGTGCCGGCACCGCGGCGCCAAGCTCTGCACGGAGGAGACCGGCGAGGTCAAGCGGGCCTTCCAGTGCCCGTACCACGCCTGGACCTACGACCTGAACGGCAAGCTGGTCGCGGCCCCCAACCTCACCAAGATGCCCGACGTCGGCCGCACCGAGTACGGCCTGGTGAGCGTGGCCGTGCGGGAATGGCTCGGCTATGTGTGGGTGTGCCTCGCGGAGAACCCGCCGTCGTTCGAGGAGGACGTGCAGGGCGCGGTCGTCGAGCGCCTCGGTGACGTCGAGTCGATCGAGCGCTACGACATCGACAACCTCTCCGTCGGCAGGCGCATCACGTACGACGTGAAGTCGAACTGGAAGCTCATCATCGAGAACTTCATGGAGTGCTACCACTGCGCCACGATCCACCCCGAACTCACCGAGGTTCTCCCGGAGTTCGCGGACGGCTACGCCGCCCAGTACTACGTGGGGCACGGCGCGGAGTTCGGTGAGGAAGTGCAGGGCTTCACCGTCGACGGCTCCGAGGGCCTGGACCGCATCCCGGGCGTCGCGGACGACCAGGACCGCCGCTACTACGCGATCACGGTCAAGCCGCAGGTGTTCATCAACCTCGTCCCCGACCATGTGATCTTCCACCGGATGTACCCGGTGGCCGTCGACCGCACGATCGTCGAGTGCGACTGGCTGTATCTGCCGCACGTCGTCGAGAGCGGCAAGGACGTGAGCCGCTCGGTGGAGCTCTTCCACCGCGTCAACCAGCAGGACTTCGACGCCTGCGAGCGCACCCAGCCCGGCATGAGCTCCCGTATGTATGCCAAGGGCGGCGTGCTGGTGCCCAGCGAGCACCACATCGGTGCCTTCCACGACTGGGTGAACGAGCGCCTGGGTCTGTCCCAGGGCTGACCTCAGCCCAGGTAGCCCATGCGGTGGCTGATCTCCTCGGCGCCCTTGACCAGCACCGGGGAGAGCTCGTGCAGCCGCTCCTCGGTGAAGCGGTAGGCGGGGCCGGAGGCGCTGAGCGCGGCGATGACCTCGCCGTCCCGGTTGCGGATCGGGGCGGCCATGGCGTGCAGGCCGATCTCCAGCTCTTCGAGGGTGAAGGCGTAGCCACGCTCCCGCGCCTCGGCGAGGTTCTTCTCCAGCTTGGTCTTCGCGGTGATGGTGGACGGCGTGACCTTCTTCAGCCCGGTCTCGGCGAGCAGCGCGGCGCGCTCCTTGGCGGGCAGGTGGGCCAGCAGGATCTTGCCGCTGGAGGTGGCGTGCAGCGGGGTCAGCTGGCCGACCCAGTTGTGCGCGGTGACCGCCCCGGGGCCGCGCACCTGGTACAGGTTGATCGCGTACTGCTCCTGCATGACGGCGATGTTGACCGTCTCGCCGATCTCCTCGGCGAGCCGCTCGCACACCGGGCGGCCCTGCTGGGTGATGTCGATACGCCCCGTGACCGCGCCGGCCAGCCGCACGATCCCGAAGCCGAGCCGGTACTTGCCCCGCTCGCCGGCCTGCTCGACCAGACCGCGCGACTCCAGGGCGCCGAGCAGCCGGAACGCGGTGGACTTGTGGACGTCGATCTCACCAGCGACCTCACTGACGCCCGCCTCGCCACGTTGCGCGAGGATCTCCAGGACGCTGATCGCCCGGTCCACCGACTGCACACCGCCGGCGTGTGAATTCGACGTTTCCGTATCAGTGCTGTAGTTGCTCACAGTGAAACTATACGCGCAGTAAACAACACGACTGCAAGTAACGCACCCGAAACCAAGTCGTTTGAAGTTGCGCGGTTCGCAACCTGGTGCGTATGGCGCTACCAGCGTTAGCATGCCTCGCATATCTACGGCGCGAGCGAGACGAGGCACCATGGCTCCTGTGCAGTACGACTTCGTCATCGTCGGTGGCGGTTCCGCCGGCAGCGCCCTGGCGAACCGGCTCTCCGCGGACCCGGCCAACCAGGTGCTGGTACTGGAGGCGGGCCGGTCCGACTATCCGTGGGACGTCTTCATCCACATGCCGGCGGCGCTGACGTACCCGATCGGCAGCCGCTTCTACGACTGGAAGTACGAGTCCGAGCCCGAGCCCCACATGGGCGGCCGGCGCGTCTACCACGCCCGCGGCAAGGTGCTGGGCGGTTCCAGCAGCATCAACGGCATGATCTTCCAGCGCGGCAACCCCATGGACTACGAGCGCTGGGCCGCCGATCCGGGCATGGAGACCTGGGACTACGCGCACTGTCTGCCGTACTTCAAGCGCATGGAGAACTGTCTCGCCGCCGACCCCGACGACGAGTTCCGCGGCCACGACGGCCCGCTGGTGCTCGAGCGCGGCCCCGCCACCAACCCCCTCTTCGACGCCTTCCTCAAGGCCACCGAGGAGGCGGGCTACGAGCCGACGACCGACGTCAACGGCTACCGGCAGGAAGGTTTCGCCAAGTTCGACCGCAACGTCCACCGCGGACGCCGGCTGTCGGCCTCCAAGGCGTACCTCAAGCCCGCCCGCAAGCGCCCCAACCTCACCGTCAAGACCCGCACCCTCGTCACCCGCGTCCTCTTCGAGGGCAAGAAGGCCGTCGGCGTCGAGTACCAGCGCGGCAAGGGCGCGCCCCAGCAGGTCCGGGCCAAGGAGGTCATCCTCTGCGGCGGCGCCATCAACTCCCCGCAGCTGCTCCAGCTCTCCGGCGTCGGCAACGCCGACGAGCTGCGCGCCCTCGGCATCGACGTCGTCCACGACCTGCCGGGCGTCGGCGAGAACATGCAGGACCATCTGGAGGTCTACATCCAGTACGCCTGCAAGCAGCCCGTCTCCATGCAGCCGTACCTGGCGAAGTGGCGGGCCCCCTTCATCGGGCTCCAGTGGCTGTTCCGCAAAGGCCCTGCCGCCACGAACCACTTCGAGGCCGGCGGCTTCGCGCGCAGCAACGAGGACGTGGACTACCCCAACCTGATGTTCCACTTCCTGCCGATCGCGGTCCGCTACGACGGCTCCGTGCCCGCCGGCGGCCACGGCTACCAGGTGCACGTCGGGCCCATGTACTCCGACGCCATCGGCTCGGTGAAGATCAAGAGCAAGGACCCGCGCGAACACCCCGCCCTGCGCTTCAACTACCTCTCCACCGAGCAGGACCGCCGCGAGTGGGTGGAGGCGATCAGGGTGGCCCGCAAGCTCCTCAACCAGCCCGCGCTCGCCCCCTACAACGACGGCGAGATCTCGCCCGGCCCGTCGGTGGAGACGGACGAGGAGATCCTCGCCTGGGTCGCCAAGGACGGCGAGACCGCTCTGCACCCGTCCTGCACCTGCAAGATGGGCCCCGACTCCGACGAGATGGCCGTGGTCGACCCCCTGAGCATGCGGGTGCACGGCGTGGAGGGGCTGCGCGTGGTCGACGCCTCCGTCATGCCGTACGTCACCAACGGCAACATCTACGCCCCGGTCATGATGGTCGCCGAGAAGGCCGCCGACCTGATCCTCGGCAAGGAGCCGGAGGCGCCGTCGAAGGCCGCGTACTACCGCCATCGCGACGCCCAGAAGCAGGCGGGGTAGGCGTTGGGCGCCGCAGGACTCCGGGCGCTGCTGGAGAGCGTCCGTTACGAGGTGCTGCCCGCGAAGGCCACCGAGGACAAGGTCCTCGCCCATGTCCCGCGCGACGTCGTCGTCACCGTGACGGCGTCGCCGGTCAAGGGCCTGGAGCCGACCCTGGATCTCGTCGGCCGGCTCGCCGGGCACGGCTACCGCGTCGTCCCGCACGTGCCCGCGCGGCTGCTGCGGGACGACACCCATCTCAAGGACGTCGTCGACCGGCTGGCCGAGGCGGGCATCGCCGACGTCTTCGTCCCGGCCGGCGACGCCGACCCGCCCGCGGGCGGGTACGACGGGGCGCTGCCGGTGCTGCGCAGGCTCAGCGAGCTGGGCAGTCCCTTCGCCCGCGTCGGCGTCACGGGCTACCCGGAGAGCCATCCGCTGATCCACGACGACGTCACCGTCCAGGCGATGTGGGACAAGCGCGAGCACGCCACGTACATCGTCAGCAACCTCTGCTTCGACCCGAGGGTGCTGGGGGAGTGGCTCGTTCGTATACGGGCCCGGAACATCACCCTGCCCGTCCATGTGGGCGTCGCCGGGCCCGTGCAGCGGGCGAAGCTGCTGGCGATGGCCACGAAGATCGGGGTGGGGGAGTCCACGCGGTTCCTGACGAAGCACCCCTCGTGGTTCGTGCGGTTCGCGACGCCCGGCGGATACGCCCCCGAGCGGCTGCTGTCCCGCGCCGAGGCGGCCCTCACGGCGCCCTCGGCCGGGGTGGCCGGCCTGCACCTGTTCACGTTCAACCAGATCGCCGAGACGGAGAGGTGGCGGCGCGCGCTGCTGGACCGACTGGGCGCGTGAAGCCGTATACAAAGAAAAGGGGGCGGGGCCGGAATCCGGCCCCGCCCCCTTTTCTTTCCGATGGCTCAGCGGAAGACCACCGTGCGGTTGTCGTCCACCATCACCCGGCTTTCGCTGTGCCACTTCACCGCGTGCGCGAGTACCTGCGCCTCCACGTCCCGGCCCACCGTGACCAGGTCGCCGGGGTCGAGCGAGTGGTCCACCCGGACCACGTCCTGCTCGATGATCTGGCCCTCGTCGAGGTCACTGGTCACATAGTGCGCCGTCGCGCCGATCAGCTTCACGCCGCGCTGATAGGCCTGGTCGTAGGGCTTGGCGCCCTTGAAGCTGGGGAGGAAGGAGTGGTGGATGTTGATGGCCTTGCCCTCCAGCTGCTTGCACAGGTCGTCCGAGAGGATCTGCATGTAGCGGGCAAGCACCACCAGGTCGATGTCCAGGTCCCGGACGAGTTCCAGCAGCCGTGCCTCGGCCTGCGCCTTGGTGTCCCGGGTGACCGGGACGTGGTGGAAGGGGATGCCGTAGGTCTCGGCGAGCCCCTCGAAGTCCCGGTGGTTGGAGACGATCGCGGGGATCTCGATGTTGAGGGCGCCGGTGCGCTGCCGGAAGAGCAGGTCGTTCAGGCAGTGCCCGAACTTGGACACCATGATCAGTGTCCGGGTCGGCGTCGACGCGTCGCTGAGCGCCCAGGTGAAGTGGTAGGCCTGCGCCACCGGGCCGAACCGGTCACGGAGTTGGTCCAGCCCGGTGTCGGGGTCGGAGACGTCGAAGTGGACCCGCATGAAGAAGCGGCCCTGAAGTCGGTCGTCGAACTGCTGGCTTTCCAGGATGTTTCCGGAGTTCCTGACGAGAAAGCCGCTCACGGCGTGGACCAGCCCGGCGCTGTCGGGACAGGAGACGGTGAGGACGTATTCGCGGCCAGGTTGCGGGCGAGGGGACATCGGTGCCTCCGTCGGTGCGTATTGCACAACACAGTGAGCGATACGCAACATAGTTGGCCGGAAGAGGGCTGTCGGTCAAGAGAGAGGGGTCGATGAGCCCCTTGCGAAATCGTCATCAGCCAACCCCTTGACGGCTGTCTGGACATTCGCCAGGGTGTTCCATCACAAGCAATCGGGTGCACAATGCGCAACGGCTTCCCTGGAAAGGCTCGGCGCGTGGCAGACCTGTACGTGGATGGACAATGGCGGGACGCGGTGGCCGGCGGCCACCGGGAGATCCGCTGCCCCGCAGACGGCACGGTCGTGGCGACCGTCTCGGAGGGAACCCGCCCGGACGCGGAGGCGGCGATCGCCGCGGCCCGCCACGCCTTCGACGAAGGACCCTGGCCGGGCACCCCCGAGCGGGAGCGCGGCGCGCTGCTGCTGCGCACCGCCGACCTGATCGAGCGCGACGCCAAGGAATTCGCCCGCGCCGAGTCGCTGGACACCGGCAAGCGGCTGGTGGAGAGCGAGTACGACATCGCCGACGTCGTCTCCTGCTTCCGCTACTACGGCGGCCTCGGCGGCACCGACACCGGCCGGGTCATCGACACCGGCCGGGACGACGCCGTCAGCCGCGTCGTGTACGAGCCGATAGGCGTCTGCGGACTGATCACCCCGTGGAACTACCCGCTGCTGCAAGCCAGTTGGAAGGTCGCCCCGGCCCTCCTGGCCGGCAACACGATCGTCCTCAAGCCCAGTGAGCTCACCCCCTCCACCTCCGTCCTGCTGCTGCGGGCGCTGGAGGAGGCCGGGCTCCCGGCCGGCGCCGCCAACCTCGTCCTGGGCACCGGCCCCGAGGTGGGTGCCCCGCTCTCCGAGCACCCGGACGTCGACATGGTCTCCTTCACCGGCGGCCTGGAGACCGGCAAGCGCATCATGGCGACCGCCGCGGCGAGCGTGAAGAAGGTGGCCCTCGAACTCGGCGGCAAGAACCCCAACGTCGTGTTCGCCGACGCCGACTTCGAGACGGCCGTGGACTTCGCCCTCACCGCCGTCTTCCTGCACTCGGGCCAGGTCTGCTCGGCCGGCGCCCGGCTGATCGTCGAGGACTCGCTGCACGACCGCTTCGTCGACGAGGTCGTCCGCCGGGCCCAGCTGATCCGGCTCGGCGGCCCCTTCGACACCGAGGCCGACACCGGGGCGCTGATCTCCGCGCAGCACCGGGACAAGGTCGAGGCCTACGTGGCCGCCGGGATCGCCGAGGGCGCGGTCCTGTGCTGCGGCGGCGAACGCCCCGCCGACCCGGCGCTGGCGGACGGCCACTACTACCCGCCGACCGTCCTCGACGAGTGCCGGCAGGACATGCGCGTGGTGCACGAGGAGTCCTTCGGCCCCGTCCTCACCGTGGAGCGCTTCACCGACGAGGACGACGCCGTACGCATCGCCAACGACACCGAGTACGGACTCGCCGGAGCCGTGTGGACGCAGGACGCCGGGAAGGCCCAGCGGGTCGCCCGGCGGCTGCGGCACGGCACGGTGTGGATCAACGACTACCACCCCTATGTGCCGCAAGCGGAATGGGGTGGCTTCGGGCACTCGGGCGTGGGCCGGGAACTGGGACCGACCGGCCTCGCGGAGTACCGAGAGCCCAAACACATCTGGCAGAACATCCGACCCCGGCCGCAGCACTGGTTCCGCGGCTGAACGCCGAAAGAAGGTCGAACGTGACCACACAGACCGAGGTGCCGCAGCGGGGCAGCACCCCTCAGGACTCGGGCGCGACCCCGGTCATCTCCGTGCGCAGGCTGTGGAAGGTGTTCGGGCCGAAGGCCGACCAGGTGCCGGAGTCCGAGGAGCTGTGCGGCCTGACCCGCCGCGAGCTCATGGACCGCACCGGCTGTACCGCCGCCGTGCGCGACGTCCACTTCGACGTCTCGCCCGGCGAGGTCTTCGTCGTCATGGGCCTGTCCGGCTCCGGCAAGTCCACCCTGGTGCGATGTCTCACCCGGCTGATCGAACCCACCGCGGGCGAGGTCGTCTTCGAGGGCGAGGACATCCGCCAGGCCGACGCCGCCCGCCTGCGCGACCTGCGCCGCCGCAAGTTCTCCATGGTCTTCCAGCACTTCGGACTGCTGCCCCACCGTCGCGTCCTCGACAACGTGTCCTTCGGACTGGAGATCCGCGGCATGAGCCGGGCCGAACGCACCCGGCGGGCCCAGGAGGTCGTCGAACTCGTCGGCCTCGCCGGCTACGAGAACTCCTACCCCGCCCAGCTCTCCGGCGGCATGCAGCAACGCGTCGGCCTGGCCCGGGCGTTGGCCGGCGACCCGGACGTGCTCTTCTTCGACGAACCGTTCTCCGCGCTCGACCCGCTGATCCGCCGGGACATGCAGAACGAGGTCATCCGGCTGCACCACGAGGTCGGCAAGACCATGGTCTTCATCACCCACGACCTCTCCGAGGCCCTCAAGCTCGGCGACCGCATCCTCATCATGCGCGACGGCAAGATGGTCCAGTGCGGCACCGGCGACGAACTCGTCGGCGCCCCCGCGGACGACTACGTACGGGAGTTCGTGAAGGACGTGCCGCGCGGTGACGTCCTCACCCTGCGCTGGATCATGCGCCCGCCGGCCGACGGCGACGCACTGGACGGCCCCGAGCTCGGTCCGGACGTCGTGGTCAAGGAGGCCACCCGCGCGGTCCTCGCCGCCGACAAGCCGGTGAAGGTCGTCGAGAACGGCAAGCTGCTCGGCATCGTCGGCGACGAGGAGATCCTCGCGGTGGTCGCCGGGCAGGAAGGCGGCGCGTAATGACCGTCGTCATGGAGAAGCCCGAGAAGACGGCGCCGGCGGAGAAGACCGCGCCCGTCGTCGGCGTCCGCAGGGTCAGCCGGCGCGTGGTGGTCGCCGCGATCCTGGTCGTCTGGCTGGTGCTGTTCGCCGTACTGCGCGGAAAACAGACCCTGTCCCTCGCCTCCGCCGACCTCACCGATCTGCACCGGTGGTTCAACGACGTCAACGACTCCATCGGCGCCGACCGCAACTCCAACCCGTTCTTCCTCTACTTCTTCAACGAGATCCGACTGGTCATCGACAACCTGGTGACCTTCATCCAGGAGCTCATCTCACAGCCGACCGAGGGCCGCCCGGTCCCGCAGGTCGGGTGGCTCGGCGTCGTCGGCATCGCGGGCTACGTCTCCTGGGCGGTGGGCAACTGGCGGGTCGCGCTGCTGGCCATGGCCGGGCTGACGTTCATGGGTCTGCAGGGCCTGTGGCAGGAGAGCATGGACACCCTGGCCCTCACCGTCTCCGCGGTCTTCGTGGCGCTGCTGTTCGCGATCCCGCTGGGTGTGTGGGCGGGACTGTCCGACCGGTTCAACCGGATCGTGACCCCCTTCCTGGACTTCATGCAGACGATGCCGACCTTCGTCTACCTGGCCCCGATCACCCTCTTCTTCCTCATCGGACCGGCCTCCGCCACCATCGCCACCGTCATCTACGCGGCCCCACCGGCCATCCGTATCACCGCGCACGCCATCCGCGCCGTACCGGAGACCACCGTCGAAGCCGCCGACTCGCTCGGCGCGACCCGGCGGCAGGCGCTGCTGAAGGTGCTGCTGCCGATGTCCAAACGGACCGTGGTGATGGGCGTCAACCAGAGCATCATGGCGGCCCTGGCCATGGTGACCATCACGGCCCTGATCGACGCGCCCGGCCTCGGCAAGACCGTCGTCCAGGCGCTCCAGTCCCTCGACGTCGGTACGGCCTTCAACGCGGGTCTCGCCATCGTCGTCATGGCGATCGTCCTCGACCGGGTCGCGACCGCGGCCAGCACCCGTGAGGAGACGGCCCGCGGTTCGGGCGGCCGCTTCCAGGCCTGGCGGCGGCCGCTCCTGGGCGCGGGCGCGGTGGCCGCGCTGGTCCTGGTCTACCTGTCGCACACCTATGTATGGGCCGCGGAGTTCCCCGGCGACGGCACGGTCGGCAGCAAGATCGCGAGCGCGGCCGACACCGCGACCACCTGGGCACAGGACAACCTCTCGGGGCTCACCAACGGCTTCCGCGACACCCTCACCAACGGCCTGCTCAACCCGTTCCAGACGCTGCTCACCGACTCCCCGTGGTGGCTCGTCGGTGCGGCACTGATCGGGCTCGGGGTGGTGATCGGCGGCTGGCGTGCCGGGGTCACCACGGCCGTGTGCGTGGGCCTGCTGGTCGCCACGGGCATGTGGTCGGACGCCATGACCACCCTCGCCTCGTCCGTCGTCGCGACGGTGCTGGTGATGGTGTTCGGCGTCGTCTTCGGTGTGTGGATGGGACGCAGCATGCTGGTGGACCGGCTGCTGCGGCCCACCCTGGACGCGGCGCAGGTCATGCCGCCGTTCGTCTACCTCGTGCCGTTCCTCGCGCTGTTCGGCGCGACCCGCTTCACGGCCATCGTCGCCGCGATCGTCTACGCGGCGCCGGTCGCCATCAAGATCATCGCTGACGGGGTGCGGGCCGTGCCCGAGACCACCGTCGAGGCGGCCACCTCTGCCGGGTGCAACACCTGGCAGATCATCACCAAGGTTCAACTGCCGATGTCACGCAGTGCCCTGACGCTCGCGACCAACCAGGGCCTGATCTACGTGCTGTCGATGGTTGTTGTGGGCGGCCTGGTAGGAGCGGGCGCCCTCGGCTACGACGTCGTGGCCGGATTCTCGCAGAGCGAGCTGTACGGCAAGGGGCTGGCGGCAGGGCTCGCCATCGTACTGCTCGGAGTCATGTTCGACCGGATCACTCAGGCAGCGGCGCGACGCGCGAGCGCTTAAGGAGCACGACACCATGGCAAGACACTGGCGAGCCGGCGCGGCCGGCCTGGCCGTCCTCGGCCTCACCCTCACCGCGTGCGGAGGGGCGAAGGTCGGCGACGACTCCTCCGGTTCCGACAGCTCGGGCAGCTCCGGCAAGTGCGGCACGTTCAACCTGGCCGTCAACCCCTGGGTGGGTTACGAGGCGAACGCGGCGGTCATCGCCTACGTGGCGGAGAAGGACCTGGGCTGCACGGTCAAGGAGAAGAATCTCAAGGAGGAGATCGCCTGGCAGGGCTTCGGCACCGGCGAGGTGGACGCGATCGTGGAGAACTGGGCTCACGACGACCTGAAGAAGAAGTACATCACCCAGCAGAAGGTCGCCGTCGAGGCGGGCCCGACGGGCAACAAGGGCCAGATCGGCTGGTACGTGGCGCCGTGGATGGCGAAGAAGTACCCGGACATCACCGACTGGAAGAACCTCAACAAGTACGCCTCCCTGTTCAAGACGTCGGAGTCGGGCGGCAAGGGGCAGGTGCTGGACGGCGACCCGTCGTACGTCAGCTATGACGCGGCGTTGGTGAAGAACCTCAAGCTCGACTACAAGGTCGTACAGGCGGGCAGTGAGCCCGCGCTGATCCAGGCGTTCCGCCAGGCCGAGGCCAAGAAGACACCGCTGCTCGGGTACTTCTACGAACCGCAGTGGTTCCTCGCGGAACTGCCCCTCGCCAGGGTGAAGCTCCCCGACTACACGAAGGGGTGCGACGCCGACCCGGAGAAGGTCGCCTGTGACTACGCGATCGACCCTCTGGACAAGATCGTCAGCAAGAAGTTCGCGGACTCCGGCAGTCCTGCCTACAGCCTGGTGAAGAACTTCAACTGGACCAACGACGACCAGAACCTCGTGGCGAAGTACATCGCCGTGGACAAGATGAAGCCCGAGGCCGCCGCGAAGAAGTGGGTCGAGGCCAACCGCTCGAAGGTCGACGCCTGGATCAAGTGACCCGCAGGTCACCACCCGGTCGAACACGCCCGGTGGGCGGCGCGCACCCCCTGCGCGCCGCCCACCGGGCGTTCCCGTTTCCCGGCGGTTCGCCGACGTCAGCGGACCTCTTGACACCCACCAGCACGGCAGGCACATTGAGTTGCGCAACCTGAATCACGTTGCGTCAAAAGCAACTCAAGCGGAGGTGCGGCGATGGCGGGACCCCGAGTGGTGATCATCGGAGCGGGTGTCGTGGGAGCGGCACTCGCGGACGAGATCTCCGCACGCGGCTGGACCGAAGTGACCGTGGTCGACCAGGGCCCGCTGCCCGCCACCGGGGGCTCCTCGTCACACGCCCCGGGCCTGGTCTTCCAGACGAACTCCTCCAAGACCATGACCGAACTGGCCCGCTACACCGTCGAGAAGTTCTGCTCCCTCGACGTCGACGGCAAGCCCTGCTTCCTCCAGGTCGGCGGTCTGGAGGTGGCGACCACCCCGGAGCGTCTCGCGGAACTGCACCGCCGGCACGGCTGGATCACCGCCTGGGGCATCGAGGCCCGGCTGCTGACCGCCGACGAGTGCGTGGAGCAGCACCCGCTGGTCGACCGCGACAAGGTCCTCGGCGGCCTGCTGGTCCCCACCGACGGCCTCGCGAAGGCCGTCCTCGCCGTCGAGGCGCAGATCCGCCGGGCCACCGAGCGCGGCGTCCACTTCCTCGCCCGCCACGAGGTCCTCGACGTCCTCAAGGCCGACGGCGAGGTCACCGGCGTCCTCACCGACCAGGGCGAGATCCCGGCCGACATCGTCGTGTGCTGCGCCGGCATCTGGGGCCCGAAGATCGCCCGCATGGCCGGGATGAACCTCCCGCTGACCCCGCTGGCCCACCAGCTCGCCTGGACCGGCCCCGTCCCCGCACTGGCCGGCCAGACCGAGGAGGCGGTCCGCCCGATCCTGCGCCACCAGGACGCCGACCTCTACTACCGCGAGCGCTACGACGGCATCGGCATCGGCTACTACGGCCACCGCCCGATGCCCATCTCCGCCGACGACATCCGCGCCTTCGACGACGACGCCGACATGCCCTCGGTCCTGAAGTTCACCGAGGAGGACTTCGAACCCGCCTGGGCCGAGACGCAGTCGCTGCTCCCCTCGACGCGCGAGGCGAAGATCGAGGAGGGCATCAACGGCCTGTTCTCCTTCACCACCGACAACTTCCCGCTCCTCGGCGAGTCCCAGGACGTCAAGGGCTTCTGGGTCGCCGAAGCCGTCTGGGTCACCCACTCCGCGGGCGTCGGCCGCGCGATGGCCGAATGGCTGGTCGACGGCCACTGCTCGTCCTTCGACCTGCACGAGTGCGACGTCAACCGCTTCGAGCCGCACCAGCTCTCCCCGGAGTACGTCCTGGCCCGCGACTGCCGGAACTTCGAGGAGGTCTACGACATCCTCCACCCCCTCCAGCCGTCCGGGGACCCGCGCCCGATCCGCACCAGCCCCTTCCACACCCGCCAGCAGGAGCACGGCGCCTTCTTCCTGGAGGCCAACGGCTGGGAGCGCCCGCAGTGGTACGAGGCCAACGGCCCCCTGGTCGAGGGCCGCACCATCCCCACCCCCAACGACTGGGCCGCCCAGTTCTGGTCACCCATCGTCGGCGCCGAGGCCCAGGCCACCCGCGAGACCGTCGCGATGTACGACATGACGGCCCTCAAGCGCCTGGAGGTGAGCGGCCCCGGCGCCGCCGACCTCCTGGAGCGCCTGTGCACCGGCAAGGTCGCCAAGTCCGTCGGCTCGGTGACGTACACCCTGCTCCTCGACCATGACGGCGGCATCCGCAGCGACATCACCGTCGCCCGCCTCGCCCGCGACCTCTTCCAGGTCGGCGCCAACGGCAACCTCGACCTCGACTGGTTCACCCGCCACCTCCCGGCCGACGGCACCGTCCAGGTCCGCGACATCACCCCCGGCACCTGCTGCATCGGCCTGTGGGGACCACTCGCCCGCAAGGTCCTCCAGCCCCTGACGGACGAGGACTTCAGCAACGACGGCCTGAAGTACTTCCGCGCCAAGCGCGCCTACATCGGCAGCGTCCCGGTCACCGCCATGCGCCTGTCCTACGTCGGCGAACTCGGCTGGGAGCTCTACACCACCGCCGACCAGGGCCAGAAGCTCTGGGACACCCTGTGGCAGGCGGCCGAGCCCCTCGGCGGTGTCATCGCAGGACGCGGCGCCTTCAACAGCCTCCGCCTGGAGAAGGGTTACCGCTCCTTCGGCACCGACATGACCTACGAGCACGACCCCTACGAGGCCGGCGTCGGCTTCGCCGTCAAGCTCGACAAGGGCGACTTCATCGGCAAGGCCGCGCTGGAACGCCGCAAGTCCGACGTACGGCGCAAGCTCACCTGCCTCACCATCGCGGACCCGCACTCGGTTGTCCTGGGCAAGGAGCCGGTCTACGACGGCGACCGCGCCGTCGGCTACGTCACCAGCGCCGCCTACGGCTACACGATCGGCAAGGGCATCGCCTACGCCTGGCTCCCGACGGGACTCACCACCCCCGGCACGGCCCTGCACATCGGCTACTTCGACCAGCGGGTGGAGGCGACCGTCGCCGAGGAGCCCCTGTTCGACCCGACCATGTCCCGCCTGCGCGGCTGACCGGGGGACGACGATGACCGCCCAACTCCTCGACGGCAAGGCGACCGCCGCCGCCATCCGCCGCGAACTCGCCGAGCGCGTGGCCAAGTTGACCGCACTCACCGGCCGCGCCCCCGGCCTCGGCACCGTCCTGGTCGGCGACGACCCCGGCAGCCACGCCTACGTCGGCGGCAAGCACCGCGACTGCGCCCAGGTCGGCATCGCCTCGATCCGCCGCGACCTGCCCGCCGACGCCACCCAGCAGCAGGTCGAGGACGTCATCGACGAACTCAACGCCGACCCGGCCTGCACCGGCTACATCGTCCAACTCCCGCTCCCGAAGCACCTCGACGCCAACGCCGTACTGGAACGCATGGACCCGGCCAAGGATGCCGACGGCCTGCACCCCGTCAACCTCGGCCGCCTCACCCTCGGCGTCGAGGCCCCGCTGCCGTGCACCCCGCGAGGCATCGTCGAGTTGCTCCGCCGCTACGACGTCCCCCTCGCCGGAGCCCGCGTCTGCGTGATCGGCCGCGGCATCACGGTCGGCCGCCCCATCGGCCTGCTGCTGACCCGCCGCTCCGAGAACGCCACAGTCACCCTCTGCCACACCGGCACCAAGGGCCTGGCCTGGCACGTCCGCGAGGCCGACATCGTCATCGCCGCAGCCGGCTCACCCGCCCTGATCACCCCCGACATGCTCCGCCCGGGCGCGACCGTCCTGGACGTCGGCATCACCCGCACCGACCAGGGCCTGGTCGGCGACATCCACCCGGACGCCGCCCGGGTCGCCGGCCGGCTGGCGCCGATGCCGGGCGGAGTGGGCCCCATGACCCGCGCGATGTTGCTCGCCAACGTCGTCGAGGCCGCCGAGAGGAACGCGAACACCGTATGAGCCCCCGAACCCCCGGCGCCGAACTGCCGGAACACCCCGACTGGCTGTGGCGCACGCCCGAGCCGAAGCGGTCGTACGACGTAGTCATAGTCGGCGGCGGCGGACACGGCTTGGCCACCGCCCACTACCTGGCGAAGAACCACGGCATCACCAATGTCGCAGTCCTGGAGAAGGGCTGGCTCGCGGGCGGCAACATGGCCCGCAACACCACGATCATCCGCTCCAACTACCTGTGGGACGAGAGCGCGGGCATCTACGAGCACGCGCTCAGGCTCTGGGAGGGCCTGGCGGACGAACTCGACTACCCGATCCTCTTCTCCCAGCGGGGCGTGCTGAACCTCGCCCACAGCCTCCAGGACGTCCGCGACAGCGTGCGCCGCGTGGAGGCGAACCGCCTGAACGGCGTGGACGCGGAATGGCTCGACGCGGACGGGGTCAGGGACGTCTGCCCGATCGTCAACACCTCCCCGGACGTGCGCTACCCGGTCCTGGGCGCTACGTACCAGCCCCGCGCGGGCATCGCGAAGCACGACCACGTCGCCTGGGGCCTGGCCCGCTCGGCGGACGCGGCCGGCATCGACATCATCCAGAACTGCGAGGTCACCGGCCTGGACGTGGTCGGCAACCGGGTGGTCGGCGTCCAGACGAACCTGGGCCCGATAGCAGCGGGCAAGGTGGCACTCTGCTCAGCGGGCCACACCTCCGTCCTAGCGGCCATGGCAGGCATAGAACTCCCGCTCCAGAGCCACCCGTTGCAGGCCCTGGTCTCGGAGCTCCTGGAACCCGTCCACCCCACGGTGGTCATGTCCAACGCGGTCCACGTGTACGTGTCCCAGGCCCACAAGGGCGAGTTGGTGATGGGCGCGGGCATCGACGCCTACAACTCCTACACCCAGCGCGGCGCCTTCCACATCATCGAGGAGCAGATGGCGGCGGCCCTGGAGCTCTTCCCGGTCTTCGCCCGCGCCCACGTCCTGCGCACCTGGGGCGGCATCGTGGACGTGAGCCCCGACGCCTCACCGATAGTCGGCCTCAGCCCGGTGGACAACCTCTACCTCAACTGCGGCTGGGGAACGGGCGGTTTCAAGGCCACCCCGGGCGTGGGCTGGGTCTACGCCCACACGATCGCGAACGACGACCCCCACCCCCTCAACGCCCCCTTCTCGCTCGACCGTTTCACCACCGGCGCGCTCGTCGACGAGCACGGCGCCGCCGCGGTGGCCCACTAAGGGATCCTCAAGGGAGCCGAACGACATGCTGCTGATCCCCTGCCCGTGGTGCGGGCCCCGCGACGAGGCCGAGTTCCACTACGGCGGCCAGGCCCACGTGGCCTACCCGGAGACCCCGTCGTCCCTCACCGACGAGGAATGGGCCTGCTACCTCTTCTTCCGCGACAACCCGAAGGGCCCGTTCGCGGAACGCTGGACCCACGCGGCGGGCTGCCGCCGCTGGTTCAACGCGATAAGGGACACGTCGACGAACGAGATCCTGACGGTGTACAGGTCGGGGGAGGAACGCCCGGCACCTGTTGAACCCAGGCCCGCCATCCCAGCCCGTCCGGCGTTTGAGGACGAGGCCCCTTCAGGGCCGACGGGGGTCCAGGGGGCGGAGCCCCCTGGCGGGGTCGAAGGGGCGGAGCCCCTTCAGGACGGGACGGGTAGGGGCGGCGGGGGCGAGACACATCCCTTCCGCCACCCCACCCGAGGCCGCATCACCCGCACCACCCCCCTCACCTTCACCTTCGACGGCGCCACATACCAGGGCTACCAGGGCGACACCCTCGCCTCCGCCCTCCTCGCCAACGGCGTCATCCAGACCGGCACCAGCGTCAAGCTCGGCCGCCCCCGCGGCATCCTCTCCGCCGGCGTGGAAGAGCCGAACGCGGTCATCCAGATCGAGGAACCCTTCCCCGAGCCGATGCTCCCCGCGACGACGGTCGAGCTCTACGACGGCCTCGTGGCGACGAGCCTCCCCGGCCAGGGCCGCCTCGCCACCACCCCCGACCCCGCCCGCTACGACGCCGTACACGCCCACTGCGACCTCCTGGTCGTCGGCGCCGGCCCCGCCGGCCTCGCCACAGCCGCCGCAGCAGCCCGCAGCGGCGCCCGAGTCATCCTCGCCGACGACCAGCCGGAACCCGGCGGCAGCCTCCTCGGCACCGCCGAGCACCTCGACTGGGTGCGGCAGACCACCGACCTCCTGGCCACCGCCCCCGAGGTCCGCGTCCTGTCCCGCACCACCGTCTTCGGCTACTACGACGACAACCACCTCCTCGCCGTCGAACGCCGCACCAACCACCTCGGCGCCGCCGCGCCCGAGAACACCGCCCGCGAACGCGTCTGGCGCATCCGCGCCCGCAGGGTCGTCCTCGCCACCGGAGCCCACGAACGCTCCCTGGCCTTCCCGGACAACGACCGCCCCGGCGTGATGCTGGCCTCCTCGGCCCGTACCCACATCAACCGCCACGGCGCCCTGCCGGGCCGTCGCGCGCTCGTCTTCACCACCAACGACAGTGCTTACGCGGCGGCGTTGGACGTGAAGGCGGCGGGCATCGAGGTCACCGCGATCGTCGACGCCCGCCCCGAGCCGGGGGAGTGGGCGGAGCGCGCCCGCGCGGCCGGCGTCGAGGTCCTCCCCGGCCACGCCGTGGTCGGCACGGAAGGCGACCCGAGGATCACCTCCGTCACCGTCGCCCCGTACGGCGAGTCCGCGGGCCGACAGCAGTTCGCCGTCGACCTCCTCCTGGTCTCCGGCGGCTGGAACCCGGTCGCCCACCTGTTCAGCCAGTCCGGCGGCAAGCTCCGCTACGACGAGGAACTCGGCTCGTTCGTCCCGGACTCCGGCCGCCAGGCGGTCGAGGTGGCGGGCGCCGCGAGCGGAGTGTTCGACCTCGCCGGAGCCCTCACCCAGGGCGCCGCCGCGGGCACCCGCGCGATCGAGGCCGAGGGCTACACCGCCGAGGCCCCCCGCCTCCCGGCCCTGTCCCCCCAGCCGTCGCCCACCCCGCCCCTGCACGTGTACGTCGTCCCGGGGCCGCCGGACGCGGACGCCTCCCGTTTCGTCGACCTCCAACGCGATGTCACCGTCGCCGACCTGACCCGCGCGACCGGCGCCGGCATGCGCTCGGTGGAGCACACCAAGCGCTACACGACGGCCGGCACCGCCAACGACCAGGGCAAGACGTCCGGCGTCCTGGCCAGTGGCGTCGTCGCCGAACTGCTCGGCGTGGACATCTCGGCGCTCGGCACGACGACCTTCCGTCCGCCGTACATCCCCGTCTCGTTCGCCGCCCTCGCGGGCCGCGACCGGGGCGTCCTGAGCGACCCCGTCCGTACGACGGCCCTCCACGAGTGGCATGTCGCGCACGGCGCCCTGTTCGAGAACGTCGGCCAGTGGAAGCGCCCCTGGTACTACCCCCGGGACGGCGAGGACATGGAGGCCGCCGTCCTGCGCGAGTGCGCCGCGACCCGCGAGAGCGTGGGCTTCATGGACGCCTCCACCCTCGGCAAGATCGACGTCCAGGGCCCGGACGCCGGCGTCTTCCTGGACCTGCTCTACACCAACATGATGAGCACCCTGAAGGTCGGCATGATCCGCTACGGCGTCATGTGCCGCCCGGACGGCATGGTCTTCGACGACGGCACCGTCATCCGCGTCGCCCAGGACCGCTTCCTGGTCACCACGACGACCGGCAACGCCGCGACCGTACTGGACTGGATGGAGGAGTGGCTCCAGACGGAGTGGCCGGACCTGAAGGTCCACTGCACCTCGGTCACCGAACAGTGGGCGACCGTCGCCCTGGTCGGCCCGAAGTCCCGCGAGGTGCTCGGCGCCCTGGCACCCCAACTGGCCGTCGCCAACGAGGACTTCCCCTTCATGGCCTGGCGCGGGACGACCGTCGCCGGCATCGAGGCCCGGGTCTGCCGGATCAGCTTCTCCGGTGAACTCGCCTACGAGATCAACGTGTCCCCATGGCGGGCACGCGCCCTCTGGGAGGCGCTGTACGAGGCCGGCGCCCCGTACGGCATCACCCCGTACGGCACCGAGACCATGCACGTCCTGCGCGCCGAGAAGGGCTACCCGATCATCGGCCAGGACACCGACGGCACCGTCACCCCGCAGGACCTCGGCATGAGCTGGGCGGTCTCCAAGAAGAAGCCCGACTTCATCGGCAAGCGCTCCTTCGCCCGCGCCGACACCGTCCGCCCCGACCGCAAGCACCTGGTCGGCCTGCTCCCCGAGGACCCGGCGGCGTTCCTCCCCGAGGGCACCCATCTGGTCGCCGACAGCGTGCTGCCCGCCCCGCCCGTGCCGATGCTCGGCCACGTCACCTCCAGCTACCGCAGTGCCGCCCTCGGCCGGACCTTCGCGCTGGCCCTGATCAAGGGCGGCCGGGACCGCATCGGCGAGCGGCTCTACGCCCCCGTCGGCGACCGGTTGGTCCCGGTGACCGTCGCCAGTCCCGTTCTCTACGACCCCGAGGGAGCCCGCCGCGATGGCTGACACCGCACTCACCAGCCCCCTGGCCCACGCCGCCGGTCGTCTGGCCGCGGCCACCCGCGGCTCCGGCGGCGCGATCCGGCTGGCCGAACTCCCCTTCCTGACGCAGCTGAACGTGCGTTTCGACGCCAAGGGCCCGGCGGCGGAGGCCGTCGGGCTGGCGCTGGGCCTCCAGCTGCCCCTCCAGCCCAACACCGTCGTTCGCGCGGGGGAGTTGACCGCGCTGTGGCTCGGCCCCGACGAATGGCTGCTGGTGGACCGGCCGGGCGGCGAACGGGAGTTGGAGAGCCGGATCAGGGAGGCCGCGGGCGCCGAACCGGTCTCCGTCACCGACGTCTCCGCGCAGCGCACCACGCTCCTGGTCACCGGCCCCCGCGCCGTCGACCTGCTGGCCCACGGCTGCGCCCTGGATCTGCATCCGCGGGCCTTCGGCCCGGGCCGCTGCGCCCAGACCACCCTCGGGCGTACGCAGGTGGTCCTGGTCGCCCGGGACGAACCCCGGGCCGGCTTCTGGGTCCTGGTCCGCTCGTCGTTCGCCGGCTATCTGGCGGACTGGCTGCTCGACGCGGCGACCGAATACGTCTGAGACACCGCACGCCGGACGTCCCTCCGCCCGGGCTGCCCCGGCCCGGCCGGAGGCTGGTCATGGGCGTCCTCAACGTCACGCCGACTCGTTCTCCGACGGCGGGCGGGCGATCGAGGCGGACGCGGCCGTCGCACACGGGTTCGCGCTGCTGGAACAGGGCGCGGACATCGTGGACGTGGGCGGCGAGTCGCCCCGCGGGACTCGCGGCTGCGGGCGCGGTCGTCAGTGTCGACACGATGCGCGCCGAGGGCGCCGCCCGCGCCCGGAACGACTTGCGTGAGGCGCCCACGAGCACGGGGCGGCCGACGCGTCATCAATGAGCGTGGCGCGATCCCGGCCTCCAGCGCAGCCTCGATGCAACCGGCGGCCCATCCCCCGGCTGATCTCCCGGGCTCAGCCCAGGTGGCCCATCCGGTGGCTGATCTCCCGCGCGCCCTTCACCAGCAGCGGCGCGAGTTCGTGGATGCGTTCCTCGGTGAAGCGGTACGCCGGTCCCGAGGCGCTGAGGGCGGCCACGACCTCGCCGTCCCGGTCCAGGATCGGCGCCGCCACGGCATGGAGCCCGATCTCCAGCTCCTCCAGCGTCACCGCGTACCCGCGCTCGCGCGCCAGGGCGAGGTCCTTCTCCAGCCTCGCCCTGGAGGTCAGCGTGTGCGGCGTCAGCCCCTTCGTGCCGGACGCCGCCAGCACGTCCGCGCGCTCCTTCTGGGACAGATGGGCCAGCAGCACCTTGCCGCTCGACGTGGCGTGCACCGGGGTGAGCTGGCCGACCCAGTTGTGGGTGCCGACCGCGCCGGGGCCGCGTACCTGATGGAGGTTGACCGCGAAGTGCTCCTGAAGCACGGCGATGTTGACGGTCTCGCCGATCTCCTCACTGAGCCGCTCGCACACCTGCCGGCCCTGTTGGGTGACGTCGAGCCGCCCCGTGACCGCACCGGCCAGCCGTACGATCCCGAAGCCCAGCCGGTACTTCCCCCGCTCGGCGGTCTGCTCCACCAGTCCGCGCGACTCCAGGGCGCCGAGCAGCCGGAAGGCGGTCGACTTGTGGACGTCGATCTCGGCGGCGACCTCACTGACGCCCGCCTCGCCGCGCTGGGCGAGGATCTCCAGGACGCTGACGGCACGGTCGACGGACTGCACTCCGGTCGACGCAGAGGCCATCGTGTCGCTGTCCGCGTTGGCGTTGCTCATGACGCAACTGTACGCGAGCCGGTCGAGGACCTGACGTCGACCGCCCCTGCGCACCCCTTGACAATCCCCGCACCACACGGAAAGCATGTTGCGTATAGCGATCGCCGTTGTGTTATGCGAGACGACACGTGGATCGAGGCGACGCGACCGTCGGTACCACCGCCTTCGCGGCCGCCCATGCCGCCCACCGCGCCCTCACCGAAGGAGATCGCCGATGACCCTGTTCAACACCTCCCTCCACGAGTTCGATCCCGAGGTCGCCGCAGCGGTCGACGCCGAGCTGAACCGGCAGCAGTCCACGCTGGAGATGATCGCGTCGGAGAACTTCGCGCCGGTCGCGGTCATGGAGGCGCAGGGCTCGGTCCTGACCAACAAGTACGCCGAGGGCTACCCGGGCCGGCGCTACTACGGCGGTTGCGAGCACGTCGACGTCGCCGAGCAGATCGCCATCGACCGGGTCAAGGAGCTGTTCGGCGCGGAGTACGCCAACGTCCAGCCCCACTCGGGAGCTTCGGCCAACCAGGCCGCGCTGTTCGCGCTGGCCTCACCCGGCGACACGATCCTCGGTCTGGACCTGGCGCACGGAGGCCACCTCACCCACGGCATGAAGATCAACTTCTCGGGCAAGCAGTTCCACGTGGTCCCGTACCACGTGGACGAGGCCGGACTCGTGGACATGGCCGAGGTGGAGCAGCTGGCCAAGGAGCACCGCCCGAAGGTGATCATCGCCGGGTGGTCGGCGTACCCGCGGCAGCTGGACTTCGCGGAGTTCCGCCGGATCGCCGACGAGGTCGAGGCG
>NZ_KQ948431.1:139433-488511 GCF_001514065.1 Streptomyces antibioticus
AAAGTCGCGGGCGGCGAGGAGTTCAAGGAGCGCCAGCGGCGCACACTCGAAGGCGCTCGCATTCTCGCGGAGCGCCTGACCGCTGCGGACGCCCGCGAGGCCGGGGTCAACGTCCTGTCCGGTGGCACTAACGTGCACCTGATCCTGGTGGACCTGCGTGAGTCCGAGCTGGACGGGCAGCAGGCCGAGGACCGTCTCCACGAGGTCGGTATCACGGTCAACCGAAACGCCGTCCCCAACGACCCGCGCCCGCCCATGGTGACGTCGGGTCTGCGCATCGGCACCCCGGCGCTGGCCACCCGCGGCTTCACGGCCGAGGACTTCGCCGAGGTCGCGGACGTGATCGCGGCGGCCCTGAAGCCGTCGTACGACGCGGAGGCCCTGAAGGCGCGGGTCAAGGCCCTGGCCGACAAGCACCCGCTCTACCCCACCCTGTAACCGTCACCCTCCCTCAGGGGCGCGCCGGTGACCCGCCGGCACGCCCCTCCCGTCCCACGGAGCATGGCGTGGCAATCAGCGTCTTCGACCTGTTCTCCATAGGCATCGGACCGTCCAGTTCGCACACCGTCGGACCCATGCGCGCCGCCGCGCTGTTCGCCGCCCGGCTGAAGACGGACGGCCTGCTCGCCCAGACCGGCGCGGTCCGCGCGGAGCTGTTCGGCTCCCTCGGGGCCACCGGCCACGGTCACGGCACGCCCAAGGCGGTGCTGCTCGGCCTGGAGGGCAACGAGCCGCACACGGTAGACGTCGCCCAGGCCGACCTGGACGTCGAACGCATCCGCGACTCCGGACGCATCCGGCTGCTCGGCGCGGAGATCGGACCGGCCCACGAGATCGACTTCGACGCCTCGACCCAACTGGTCCTGCACCGGCGGCGATCGCTGCCGTACCACGCCAACGGCATGATCCTCTTCGCGTACGACGCCGACGGGGTGCCGCTGCTGGAGAAGACGTACTACTCGGTGGGCGGCGGGTTCGTCGTCGACGAGGACGCGATCGGCGCTGACCGCATCAAGGTCGACGACACCGTCCTGACGTACCCCTTCCGCACCGGCGACGAACTGCTGAGCCTGACGAAGGAGACCGGTCTGTCGATCTCCGCGCTCATGCTGGAGAACGAGAAGGCCTGGCGGACGGAGGAGGAGATCCGTGCGGGGCTGCTGGAGATCTGGCGGGTCATGGAGGCCTGTGTCAGCCGCGGGCTTGGGCGTGAGGGCATCCTCCCCGGCGGTCTGAAGGTCCGCCGCCGCGCCGCCGCGGCCGCCCGCCAACTGCGTGGCGACGGCGACCCGTTGGCCCGCGCGATGGAGTGGGTGACGCTCTACGCGATGGCCGTGAACGAGGAGAACGCCGCTGGCGGCCGGGTCGTCACCGCGCCCACCAACGGAGCCGCGGGCATCATCCCGGCCGTCCTGCACTACTACCTCGACTTCGTGCCCGGCGCCGACGAGGACGGCGTGGTCCGCTTCCTCCTCGCGGCCGGTGCGATCGGCATGCTCTTCAAGGAGAACGCCTCCATCTCCGGCGCCGAGGTCGGCTGCCAGGGCGAGGTCGGCTCGGCGTGCTCGATGGCCGCGGGCGGTCTCGCCGAAGTGCTCGGCGGCTCCCCGGAGCAGGTCGAGAACGCCGCCGAGATCGGCATGGAGCACAACCTCGGCCTGACCTGCGACCCGGTCGGCGGCCTGGTCCAGATCCCGTGCATCGAACGCAACGGCATGGCCGCGGTGAAGGCCGTGACCGCCGCGCGGATGGCCCTGCGCGGCGACGGACGGCACCACGTCTCCCTCGACAAGGTCATCAAGACCATGAAGGAGACCGGCGCCGACATGAAGATCAAGTACAAGGAGACCGCCCGCGGCGGCCTCGCCGTCAACGTCATCGAGTGCTGACGCCGGGGCGCTACGGCCAGGGCTAGGGCGGACGTGCGGACGGCGGCCCGACGCCGGCGTCAACGCGAGCACCGGCTCCGGTCGGTGTCCAGAGGGCGGCAGAGCCTGTCACCGCCCGGTCAGCCGACAACGGCCGACCGGGCGGGAGCATGTTCGGCCCTGCGGCCGTCGACGGCGTGCTCGATCTCGGCGAACACCCGCTCGCTCTTCTCCCCGCCCGCGTGCCGCGACGGCCGCGACGTGCCGGCGCCCACGACGGCGGGCGCGGACAGCGCGAACCAGACGACCTTGCCCTCGTCGCCCTCCGCGCGCACTCCCCAGCTCTCACTGACGGCGGCCACCATCGCGAGCCCACGTCCACACGTGGCGAGCGAGTCGTCGTCCGTCATGGTGTCCACGGCCGGCAGACGCGGGTCGTGGTCGTGCACCGAGACCGTGAGCCGGTCGAGCAGCAGCTCGATCTCCACGGTGCACATCTTGTCGGGCTGGGCGTGCCGGTGGACGTTGGTGAGCAACTCCGTCACACCGAGCGCCGCCCGGTCTATGAGGGGGTCCAGATGCCAGTAGCGCAACTGCGCAGATACGATTCTGCGGACCTGGCCGATCCGCGACGGCAGGGCTTGCAGCTCCACCGTGCAGTGCCTGCTTGGGTGACTGATCACGGCTGCGACTCCCCGACTGAAGAGGTCCGGAAGAACACGGAGTTCGGATCGATCCAGCAAGGCGCCCGGTGAAACGGCCGCCTGCTGCCATGCCCGGCGGGCTGGTTCGCAGCGTTATCGCCGGTAAACCCAGAGTGACGTGAGAACAGCGTGGCTCAAGGGGTGAGGTGCCGCAACTCGCGGTGCCTCACCTGTTGCGTCCCGCGGCCTTCCGTACGGCCTCTATGAACCGGCGTGCCGCCGGTGGCCCCGGCTCGCCCGGAGCGGGGTCGTGGTCGCCGAGCGTGAGCAGGTACCGCTTGCCGTTGAGGTCGGCGAGGGCCCGGTCGTCGGCGGCGAACCAGGGCTTGGAGGCGCGCACCGCCTGCACCGGCGCACTGTCGATCTCGCTGCCGTAGCTGGTGAGCAGTTCCAGTCTGCCGTCGCTGATCCGGACCTGACCGGCCCGGGTGAGGGAGCGCAGCCGCTTCCCGATCCGCACGCCCGTGGCCTTGAACTCAGGTTCCGCCATGCCTCCCCGCCCCCTAGTGCGCCCTCGTCGGGCCGGTTCGTGATCCCGCGCGGGTCGAGAACCGGCTGTCTGCATGATCCAGTGTGCGCCCCCGTGGGGACCTGCGTCCCGTCCGGTGAAGTCTGCCCGCACCAGGCGTCGAGCACCAGTGCGCATGAGGCGCTCGCTCCGGGCGCTCGGAGCACTCGTCCGAATGCGCCCCCAGGGCACTGCGAAGCGCGCCCTACAGGGTGGTCTTTGGGGTCCTCAAAGGTGTGTTTATGCAGGTGAGAAGCGTGCGGAAGGTGTTTATGATCGGTACGTCGACAGCGCGGTCAGCCGTCGACGCCATCCCCTTAGGAGCATCGCTGTGAGCACTCCCCAGCAGTCCCGGACGGGCGAGACCCTCGACACCCTCGACGTCGACCGCAGCGACGCGACCTACCGCGAGTGGCTGAAAGAGGCCGTCCGCAAGGTCCAGGCCGACGCCAACCGCTCGGCCGACACCCATCTCCTGCGCTTCCCGCTGCCCGAGCGGTGGGGCATCGACCTGTACCTGAAGGACGAGTCGACGCACCCGACCGGCAGCCTCAAGCACCGACTGGCCCGCTCGCTGTTCCTCTACGCCCTGTGCAATGGCTGGATCCGGCCGGACCGCCCGGTGATCGAGGCGTCCAGCGGCTCGACGGCGGTCTCCGAGGCCTACTTCGCGGGGCTGATCGGGGTGCCCTTCATCGCCGTCATGCCACGCACGACGAGCGCCGAGAAGATCCGACTGATCGAGTTCCACGGCGGGCGGTGCCACTTCGTGGACGACTCGCGCAAGATGTACGAGGAGTCCGCCCGTCTCGCGGTCGACACCGGCGGCCACTACATGGACCAGTTCACCTACGCGGAACGGGCCACGGACTGGCGCGGCAACAACAACATCGCCGAATCCGTCTTCCGCCAGCTGGAGTTGGAGCGGTTCCCGGAGCCCGCGTGGATCGTCGCCACGGCCGGCACCGGCGGCACCTCGGCGACCTTCGCCCGGTACGTCCACTACACGCAGCGGGACACCCGCATCTGTGTCGCCGACCCGGAGAACTCCTGTTTCTTCGAGGGCTGGACCACCGGCGATCCGGACGTCACCTGTGACTGCGGCTCCCGTATCGAGGGCATCGGCCGGCCGCGCATGGAGCCGAGCTTCGTGCCCGGCGCCGTCGACCGGATGATGAAGGTCCCGGACGCGGCCAGCGTCGCCGCCGTCCGCGCGCTGGAGAAGGCTATCGGCCGCAAGGCGGGCGGTTCGACCGGGACCGGGCTGTGGAGCGCGCTGAAGATCGTCGCCGAGATGGTGGCCGAGGGACGGCAGGGGAGCGTGGTGACGCTGCTGTGCGACCCGGGCGACCGCTACCTCGACAAGTACTACTCGGACGCGTGGCTGGCCGAACAGGGCCTGGACATCACGCCGTACACGGTGGCGATCGACTCCTTCCTGGAGACGGGGGTCTGGCCGAGCTGAGCAGGCGGGCGAAACCGAGAGTGGGGGAGCGGCCAGCCACGGTGGCGCCGCACCCGACCGACGGCCGGGCGCGGAGCATCCGGTGCCCGGGTCAGGAGGCCAATCGCCGGTCGAGCGCGCCGGCCGCATCCCTGAACGCCCGCCCCAGCCCCGGAGCGGCGAGCCTCATGACGGCGCGGTACGCGGCCGTGCCGTCCGTGGCGAACGTCCACCGCACCCGGGTGCTCGCCCCCGAGGGGGTGAGCCGCCACTCCTCGACAAGGGCCCGGACCCCGGCCACATTGGCCACGTCCACGCGGTAGGCGTACACCTCCGGCTCCTTCGCCGCGATGACCGTCTCCTGGAAGCGCCCACCGCCCCTGAGGTGTATCTCGCGGGTGGTGCCGTCACCGGTGGACCGGGCCAGGGTCACCGCGGCGAACCACTCCGCCCAGCCCGGCACGTCATCGGCGAGCGCGTGGAAGACCTTCTCGGGCGGTGCGGACATCTCCCGTGCGAAGACCAGCCGTACGGGTGCGGACTCGGCGAACTCGAGCCCCACCGCGCGCAGTTGGTGCGCCATGGCCGACACCCTCCTCGTGACGGACGGAGGGTGTCACCGTAGCTGACGCACCATCAACTGTCTGTACCGGATCAGGCCTCGCCCGCGACCACCAGCCGCCGCAGATGCTCGGCGACCTCCTCGCGCGCCGCCGTCGGCAGCCCCGCGTCCGTCACCAGCGTGTCGACCTGCTCCAGTGCCGCGAACGAACTCAGGCCCACCGTGCCCCACTTGGTGTGGTCGGCGACCACCACGACCCGGCGCGCCGACTGCACGAGGCGACGGTTGGTCTCGGCCTCCGCGAGGTTCGGCGTGGACAGGCCGGCCTCGACCGATATGCCGTGGACCCCGAGGAAGAGCACGTCGAAGTGGAGCGCGGCGATGGCCTGGTCGGCGACCGGGCCCACCAGCGAGTCGGACGGGGTGCGCACACCGCCGGTCAGCACGACCGTGGCCGCGCCCTGCCGCGGGCCCGAGGTGCGCTGCGCCGCGTGGAACACGTCGGCCACCCGCACCGAGTTGGTGACGACCGTCAGATCCGGCACGTCCAGCAGATGGTGGGCGAGCGCGTACGTCGTCGTACCGCCCGACAGGGCGATCGCGCTGCCCGGCGCGACCAGTTCGGCCGCCGCGCGCGCGATGTCCTCCTTGGCCGTCAGCTCCAGGCCCGACTTGGCCTCGAAGCCCGGCTCATGGGTGCTCGCCTCGACCACCGGCACCGCGCCGCCGTGCACCTTCTCCAGGACGCCCTGCCGGGCCAGCGCGTCGAGATCGCGGCGCACCGTCATGTCCGACACGCCGAGCTTGCGCGTCAGCTCGTTGACCCGGACGCCGCCGCGGCGCCGCACCTCGTCCAGGATGAGGGCGCGCCGCTGCTCCGCGAGGAGGTTCTGATTCTCACTCACGTACGCTCCGGTCCTTTCGCCGCAATCCGTCCGACACGCCCGGCGCACCGGCTCCCACCAGCCCGCGGGCGTCCCATCCTCGCACGGGACGGTACGGGTCGCGGCACCGACTGTCACGACGCGCGCATGTCACCTTCACCCCCACGTGCTCCCGCCTGTCACACGGATCGGGGAGATTCCGTGACGAGGGGTGCACGAGCCCGTCCCGGCCGAGATCCTTGAGCCCGCACCGGCACATGCAGACGGCACGTCACGGGGGAAGAGCGAAACAGTGGAACGTGCGCAGGAACGTGCCTCGACGACCGGCTCCGCCCTGGAGCTGCTGGTCCACGGGGTGGGCGGGACGACGCCCGAGAAGATGCTCGACGATCCGCGGACCGTGCGGATCACCGGCGACGACACGGCGGCCGTGTTCCGGCGCGCCGAGGACGTCGACGCCGACACCGGGCGACCCGAGGGGCACGGCGATCAGCCGGTGCCCGAGGCGTACGTCTGGTGCAATCTCACCTCCGGCAACTCCTCCCGCGCGCTGTGGCTCTTGCTGCTGCCGTTCATGGTGGTCAACCTCGCCCACTGGATGCGCCCGAGCGCCCGCGGCCGTACCCGGACGGTCCGCCTGTACGGGCTGCTGGTGCGGCTCGCCGCCCTGACCCTGACGGTGCTGCTGGTCGCGGCGGTCTGCGAGGTCGCCCTCGACCTGACCGCCTGGCAGTGCGCGGGCACGCGCGCGTGCGCCGACCGGCACACCTGGCTGGGCTTCCTGTCCCCGACCGTCTCCGACGGCGGCTGGTGGAGCCGCCCCGGCCGCCGCCTCGCCCTCGCCGCCCTGCTGCCCGCCGCGCTGACCGGCCTGCTGTGGTACCTGTCCCACCGCACCTGGAACGCGTACGAGTCCCAGCAGCCCCTGACCCACCCGGCCGAGCACGACGAGGACACCGCCCGCACCGCCCTCGGCCGCCCCGGCTTCTGGTACGGCCGCCGGCTGGTGGCCCGGCTGCGCGCCGCGCACACCGCCGCGGCCCTGCTCACCGTCGCCGCGGCCGTCGCCTCGGCGGCGGCCGGCTTCGACCGCCGCACGGGCGGACCCGCCCCGCTCGACACGCTCGGCCGGCTGCTGTTCCTGGCGATCGCCGCCGACGGGGTGGTCGTCGTCTGGGTGGTGTGCCGCCGGGGCCGCAGCGAGCACCGCCTCGACCGGGGGCTCGACGAGCATCTCGTACGGCGTCTGCCGCTCGCCGCGCTCGTGCTGCTCCTGCTCACCCTCGTGTACGCGGGCTGGGAGCGGCCGGGCTGGGAGTCGCGGGGGCGGCTGCCGGGGGACGCGACCTTCGGCGGCATCACCCTGGTCCAGGGGCTGATCGTGATCGTCCTGGCCGTCGTCGCCCGCGTCCTGCACCGTACGCACCCCGACCCACGCGCCGCGATGCGCGGCCTCGGCGGCCCCGCGGTCGCGATGCTGGCCTGCGCGCTCGGCGGGGTGATGTCCGGCGGGGTCTCCCAGCGGGTCTCCGACTGGCTGGACGGCACCGGCGCCTCGATCCCCGGCCCGCCGGTCCTGCTGACCTGGCAGGCATCCGTCATCCCGCCGCTCCTCGTCGTCCTGCTGATCCTGGGCGGCTGGCTGGGCCGACGGGCCTGGCGGCTGCGCCGGGCCGAGCTGACCGCCATCGACACCGACTACCCGGGAGAACCCAAGGACCGGGCCCGCACCCGCGGCATCGCCACCGCCCGCGCCCTGGCCACCCTCACCGACCGGGCCCCGCGCATCCTCGGCGTCATCTCCGCCGTCACCCTGCTCCTGGGCGCGGGCGCGCTGGTCGGCGCGATGACGACGCAGAAGGTGCCCGCCGAGGCGGCGGGAGACTCGTACGCCTTCCTCCAGGGCACCGCCGACACCGCGCAGGCGCTCGGCTCCTGGCTGATCGGGTTCGGCTTCATACTCTTCGTCACCTGGGGCAGGCGCGCCTACAAGGACCCCTCCGCCCGCCGCACCATCGGCATCCTGTGGGACGTCGGCACCTTCTGGCCGCGCGCCGCGCACCCCTTCGCGCCGCCCTGCTACGCCGAGCGCGCGGTACCCGACCTCACCTGGCGGGTGGCCACCTGGACCCGCGCCACCGGCGGCCGCCTGGTGATCTCCGGGCACTCCCAGGGCAGCGTCCTCGCCGCCGCAGCAGCCTGGCAACTCACCCCCGCCGACCGCCGCCGGGTCGCCCTGCTCACCTACGGCTCACCGCTGGAACGCCTCTACGGCCGCTGGTTCCCCGCCCACTTCGGACCGGCCGCACTGAGCGCCCTCCACCACGACGTCGCCTGCTGGCGCAATCTGTACCGGCCCACCGACCCCATCGGCGGCCCCATGCGCCTGTCCGGCGAATGCGGCCCCGAGGTCGACCACGAACCCCTCAAGGACCCCCTCGCCTACGGCCGCACCGAGCAGCATCCGCTGCCGGCCCCGATCCTCGGCCACTCCGACTACCAGGCCGACCCGGCGTTCGCGCAGGAGCGGGCGAGACTGCTGGCGAGGCTGCGCCCGGACGTACCGGCGCAGCGGTAGCGCCAGGTCAGGGGAGTTCCGGCAGGTCCTCCGCGAACAGCAGCGTCAGGTCGTCCTTGCTCGGCTCCGCGACCTGGGCGACCCGGCTCGCGTGGCGTTCCACCATCGCCTCGAAGGTCTGGCGGGCGGTGCGGCCGTTGCCGAACGCGGGGCCCTTCGGGATCGCCGTGAAGTACTTCAGCAAGGCCTCCGGCGCGCCCTGCGCCAGCCGGTACTCGTGCTCGTCCGCCTGCTGCTCGACGATCCTCAGCAGTTCGTCGGGCGCGTAGTCGCCGAAGGTGATGGTCCGCGAGAAGCGGGACGCCACACCGGGGTTGACCGACAGGAAGCGCTCCATCTCGGCCGTGTAGCCCGCGACGATCACCACGACCGCGTCCCGGTGGTCCTCCATCAGCTTCACGAGCGTGTCGATGGCCTCCTTGCCGAAGTCACGGCCGGAGTCCTCCGGTGACAGCGCGTACGCCTCGTCGATGAACAGCACTCCGCCGCGCGCCCTGTCGAAGGCCTCCTGGGTGCGGATGGCCGTCGAGCCGATGTGCTCGCCGACCAGGTCGACGCGGGACACCTCGACGAGATGGCCCTTCTCCAGCACGCCGAGGGAGGCGAGGATCTCGCCGTAGAGCCGGGCGACGGTGGTCTTGCCGGTGCCGGGGGAGCCGGTGAAGACCAAGTGCCGTTTGACGGACGCCGCCTTGAGGCCCGCCTCCTGCCGGCGGCGGCCGACCTCGATCATGTCGGTGAGGGCCCGCACCTCGCGCTTGACGCTGTCCAGGCCCACCAGCGCGTCGAGTTCACCGAGGACGGCCTTCGACGTGCGCGAGGGCTGCTCCGGCTCGGTGGGGGCGACCGGCGGTTCCTGCTCGGTGGTGCGCTGCCCGGGGATGGTGCCGAGCAGGCCGGGGGACTGGCTCGCCGTCTGCACGGCGGTCTCCGGAGCGGCGGCGGGCCGCAGGCCCATGCTCTCGTCGCTCGTGCAGTCCTCGACGACCGGACCCGTGCCGGAACCGGTGTCGGGCCCCGCGTCCGCGAACTCGTAGCCGCCGCGCGCGCACCGCTCGGTACGGCACTTGCGCAGGGTCGCGCGGCAGCCGTCTATGACGTGGAAGCCGTAGCCGGCGCTGCCCGTCACACGGCAGTTGAGGAAGCTGCCCCGGCCGCCCGCGGAGACGTAGAAGCCGGCCTCGGCGGGGGAGTCGACCGTGCAGCGCTCGATGGTGGGGTCGGCGCCCTTGGTGACGATCACGCCGGTCTGGGTGCCGTCCACCGTGCAGTTGTTGAGGGTGCCGCCGCTGCCGTGGTCGCGGAACCAGGCGCCGGTCGCGGCGTCGCGGATACGGCAGTCGTCGAGTTGCGCGGTGGCGCCGTCGCTCACCGAGACGGCCGTGTTGCGCACCTGGGAGAGGTCGCTGTCGACGACGTCCGCGCGGGAGCCGCGGTCGAGGACGAACAACGCGTCCGGCACGTCGTGCACCCGGCAGGAGTCCAGCACCGCGGTGGCGCCGTCGCTGACCCACACCGCCGGGTAGTCGCCGGTGCTGTCGAAGATCTCGCACTGGTTGGCGTCCACGCGGGTGCCCGGGTCCCACACCGACAGGCCGTTGCGCCCGAACTGACGCACCGTCGTGCGGGTCAGCGTCAGGACCGAGCGGGAGCGCAGGTCCACCGCGTTCTCGGGGATGTCGTGGATGCGGCAGTCGGCCAGGGTCAGCACGGCGTCCGTGTCGAGGGTGACCCCGTCGGCGGTGGTGCGGTGGACATCGCAGTCCGTGAGATGCGCGGTGGCCCGGCCCGTGACCTGGACGCCGCTGCCCCGCACCTCGTAGACCTCGCAACCCACCGCTTCCAGCGCGGAGTTCTCCCCGGTCGCCGAAAGACCCACGCCCGAGGCGTGGTGCACCCGGCAGCGCTCCAGGCGCGGGTGGCCGCCGCCGCGGACCGCGACACCGGCCTGACCGGCGGCGACGACCTCGCACTCCTCGAACACCCCGCCCCCGCCGTCGAGTACGGCGATGCCGACCCCGGCCGGGTTGTCGACCGTGCAGCGACGCACCGTCGGGCGGGCGCCGCCGCGCACCTCGATGCCGGCCGCGGACCGGGTGACGATCCGGATGTCCGTCAGCTCGGGAGTGCCCTCCTCGACGAGCAGCGCCGGAGCCGCCGCGTCCTGGCCCTCCACATGCAGGTCCTGCACCACGGCCGAGGCCCGCACGGTGAGCGGCACCCCGTCCACCGGCGCGATCCGCACCGAACCGGGCGAGCCCTCGGGGCCACGCAGGGTCACCGCCCGCTGCACGACGAGGTTCTCCCGGTAGGTGCCGGGGGCGATGGTGAGGACGTCGCCCTCGGCCGCGGCCTCCAGGGCGGCGGCGAGCGACGCGTACTCACCCGTGCGGCGCCGCCACCGCGATGTGCCGGTGTGCGTCACCTGGACCGTGCCCTGTGCCATGGCGTTGCTGTGCCCCCACCTCGTGGTACGCGGGTCTGGATGCCGAATTGCCTCGGCCCGGTCCACCGTAGCGTGCGTGCGGGTGGTGGGTTGACCAGAGTGGGAAGGCTGTCAGCTGCCGGTCCCGGTCCTGCCCCAGTCCGGGCCCGCCTTGGCCCAGGCCTGGTCCCAACGGGCGTACCGGCGACGGACCATGCGCCAGACGATCAGCCGCCTGCTGCCCTCGACGAGACCGATGCCGAGCAGGGCCGCGCCGACCCCGGCGAGGACCGCGTGCGTGGTGGCGGTCGCGGAGTCCAGGGGGCGGGCCACTATGCGGCCGTGGGCGTCCGTCCAGATCGGGAAGTGGTCGCCGCTGTGCGGGTGTTTGAGGTTCGCCATCGCCGGGCCGTGCTGCACGGTGCCGTCCGGTGCGGTCCAGTCGGCGAGGACCCGGCTGCGCAGATCCCTGCCGGTGGACGTCTCGGGATCGGCGTCCAACGGGGAACGGCCCAGGGCGCGGGTCACGGTGGCCGTGACCTCGTGGCGGGATGTCTGCTGCTGCCGGACGGACTTCTGCAGGGCGTCCTGGGCCACGCCGCCGACGACAGCGCCGGCCAGTGGTGTGACCACCAGGATCAGCAGCAGTGCCGCGAGTGCGACCCAGGCCTCGGCGAGGTCGGTCGCACGGCGCAGCGGATTGTGCCGCCAGCGCCAGAGTCCGTTGATCGCTCGCACCGTCCGCACCCCCTTCCCGTTCCGTGATAACTCTCGGGACGGCAGATCACCCGCGGAGCCGGGCGAAGAGAGAGGGAAATCACCCGCGCCGGGCCCTTCTTATGAACTTCTCACACATGCCAACGCCACGCCCCCTGGCGCTAGTTCCCGCGAGCGGTCCTCGAACGGATCTCTTCTACTCCAGGACCGTGACCGGGTCGCCGACGCGGATCACGCCCGGTGTGAGGGGGACGAGGTTCTGCCCGAAGACCAGCTTGCCGCCCAGCCGCCGATGCCGGCCGAGCGTCAGCAGGGGCTCCTTGCCGCGCTCGGCGCTGTCCTGGTCCGTGGTGGTCACGACGCAGCGGCCGCAGGTCTTGGCGACGCGGAACTCGACCTCGCCGATCGCGAGGCGGGACCAGTGGTCCTCGGCCCAGGCCTCGGTGCCGGACACGACCGCGTTGGGGCGGAACCGGTTCATCGGCAGCGGTCCCTCGGCCGCGTGATCACCCTGCGCGATCAGGGAGTTGAGGGCGTCCAGGGAAGCGGTCGTGGTGACCAGCAGCGGATAGCCGTCGGCGAAGCTGACGGTCTCGCCCTCGCGCGCGTACTCGGGGTCGACGGGCCGGCGCGTCGCCGGGTCGTCCATGTGCACAAGACGGACGGCCGCGCCCAGGTAGGCGCTGCACCAGGCGTGCACGGCCGGGTCCTCGGCGGGTACCGCCTCCACCTTGTCCCCGAAGATCCGCATCGGCACGGTGCCGACCGGGCGCGGCACCGGCACCGTCAGCGGCTCCATCCCGGGTGCGGACAGGCGAACGCCGCCGCCGGGCAGAAGCTCGGCGGCGGCGAGCGCGATGCGCGGTTGCTGGCGTTGTGTGACGACCTTTCCCCCGTCGTCGATCAGCGCCCAGCGCCGGTCTCCGGCCAGCCCCCAGGGCTCCACGACGGCTTCCCGGGGCGCCAGGCCCCGGAACGCCTTGACCGGATGGACATGAACCGACAGCAGCTGCGCATTCCCCATGGACCCATCGTGCCAGCAGGCACGGACAGGTCTGGGGTCGGCTCAGTAACCGCGGTACTGCTGGTTGTTGTACGGCTCCTGGTACGGCGCCGGAGCGGGCCGGGGAGCCGCGGGGCGCATCGCCTCGTAGCCCATGCCCTGGTTCATCGGACGCGGCTGCTGCTGCGGCCCGGGGTAACCGCGAGGCGCGGAGGCCTGCTGCGGGATGTAGGCGGCGGGCGCCTGCTGCAGCGGCGAGGGCTGCTGCGCCTGCGGGTAACCGTAGGAGGGCTGGGACGGTCCCGCCGGGAGGGCGGGCAGCGCGGACGGCAGCGCGGGCAGATGGCTGCTGCTCGGCATGGCGTACTCGGCCGGGACCCGGATCGGGGCGATCTGCGGGGTGCCCCGCTCGGCCACGAGCGAGTCGTAGATCGGAGTGTCCGGGAAGGAGGCGGAGTAGTAGCCGCCGCCATAAGTGGAGCGGGGGGAGGTCATGGCACATAAGTTAAGCCCACGATGTGCTGGTTGGGGAGACCGATAAGAGGGTTGTTTTCCGTGTCGGCAGTGACCCGGGATCCCCAATGCGAGCGAACTCGGCAAAAAGGGACTGCGACCTGCGTTCGGATCCGGTAAAGGCCGAGTTCCAGGCGGGTTACCGGCGGTTGGAGAACGATCTTTCTGTGCGGGTCATGGGAGTTCGCTGCCGTGGGGAATAGGTTGACCCTGTAGAGAACCAATGGGCTGCCGGGACATGCCTGGCGCGGTGTCACGTGATGGGGGCGGACATGTCAATGCCGAAAGGATCCAATACTCCGGTGCCGGCCACGGCGCTGCGGGTCGAATTGGGCTGGAGCACCGGGCCGGGGGTGCCCGACGCCGACTCGTCGGCGCTGCTCCTGGTCGGTGGGAAGGTGCGCTCCGACGGCGACTTCGTCTTCTACAACCAGCCCGCGCACTCCTCCGGCGCGGTCCGGCACGAGGGCAAGCGCAACGCCGGCGGTCAGGTGACCGACACACTGCTCGTCGACCTCGCGCGCGTGGAGCCCGCCATCGAGACGATCGTGCTGGCCGCCTCCGCCGACGGCGGCGCCTTCGGACAGGTGCCTGGCCTCTACATCGAGGTCAAGGACGCCGCCCAGGGGACCTCCGTCGCCCGCTTCGACAGCACCGGCGCGACCGTCGAAACGGCCTTCGTGCTGGGCGAGTTCTACCGCCGCCAGGGCGCCTGGAAGTTCCGTGCCGTCGGCCAGGGCTACAGCAGCGGACTCGAAGGGCTGGCCACCGACTTCGGCATCACGGTGGACGAACCCCAGCAGGCCGCCGCCGCGGCGCCGCCCGCACCCACCGTGGCGCACCCGGTCACCGCACCCCCGCCCATGCCCCCGGTGACCATGCCACCGCCGCCCGCCGCACCACCGGCGGCCCCTCCGGCAGCCGCGGCCCAGCCGGTCCGTCTGACCAAGGTCACGCTGACCAAGGCGTCCCCCTCGGTCTCGCTGGCCAAGCAGGGCGGCACCTCCGGCGCGATGCGGGTGAACCTCAACTGGGAGGTGCGCAAGCAGTTCTCGGGGTGGGCCAGCAAGCTCGGCCGCCCGGTCGCCATGCACAACGACCTGGACCTCGACCTGTGCGCCCTGTACGAGCTCACCGACGGCAGCAAGGGCGTCGTCCAGGCCCTCGGCAACGCCTTCGGCGCGCTGCACCAGCCGCCCTTCATCCACCTCGACGGCGACGACCGCACCGGCGCCGTGGCGAGCGGCGAGAACCTCACGATCAACCTCGACCACAAGCAGCTCTTCCGCCGCATCCTGGTCTTCGTCACCATCTACGAGGGCGCGCGCTCCTTCGCCGACCTGCACGCCACCGTGACCCTCCAGCCGCAGTACGGCGCCCCGATCGACTTCTCGCTCGACGAGTGCACCGTGCCCTCGACGGTGTGCGCCCTCGCCCTCATCACCAACACCGGCTCCGACCTGGTCGTCCAGCGCGAGGCCCGCTACCTGGTGCCCGAGCGCGGTGTGAGCCCGCAGCGGACCGTCGACTACGCCTACGGCTGGGGCATGAACTGGACCCCCGGCCGCAAGTAGCCCCGCTCACCCCTCTTCCGGGACGGTGCCCGGACGGGCGTAGGTGCGGCCCTTCCAGGCCGCACCGCGCCCCCGGTAGTGCTGCACCGCGGAGTCGACCGTCATCAGCAGATAGAGGAACGCCGTGAACGGCAGCAGCGGAGCGAGCCACAGCGGCTGCCGGTAGTGGCGGAGCATCGGCACGTACGTCCCCGTCATCACCATCCACGCCGCACCGCCGAGCACCGCGGCCGTGGCGTCTCCCGCCGCGAGCCCCGCGACCAGGGCCACGGGCGGCACCAGATAGACCAGGGCCAGCCCCGCCACCGTGCCGGTCAGCAGCAGGAGGCTGTGCCGCAGCTGCGCGTACGCACTGCGCGACACCATGCGCCACAGGTCGTGCAGCCGGGGATACGGCCGGACGCTGTCCACCCGGTCCGCCAGCCCCAGCCAGATGTGACCGCCCCCGCCCTTGACCGCGCGCGCGAGTGCCACGTCGTCGATGACGGCGTGCCGGATCGCGTCCGGGATCCGCGCCCGCTCGGCGGCGTCGGCGCGCAGCAGCACACAGCCGCCCGCCGCGGCCGCCGTTCGCGATCCCTTCTTCCCGATCCGGCGGAACGGGTACAGCTGGGCGAAGAAGTAGACGAAGGCCGGCACGACCAGGCGCTCCCAGGTGCTCTCCACCCGGAGCCGGGCCATCTGGGAGACGACGTCGAACCCGCCGGTGCGCGCCGCCGCGACCAGACCCCGCAGGCTGTCGGGGGCGTGGGCGATGTCGGCGTCCGTCAGGAGCAGATACTCCGGGTCACGCGCGCGTGCCAGGCCGATGCCGTGCCGTACCGCCCACAGCTTGCCGGTCCAGCCCGCGGGCGGTTCGCCCGGCGAGCCGACCGTCAGCGGCAGCCCGCCGTGCCGCCGGGACAGTTCGCGGGCGAGTTCTCCCGTGCCGTCCGTGCTGCCGTCGTCGACGAGGAAGATCTCGGCCCGCCCCGGATAGTCCTGGGCGAGCAGCGAGGGCAGGCTCGCGGGCAGCACCTCGGCCTCGTCGCGCGCGGGGACGACGACACCGACCGAGGGCCAGTCGTCAGGCTCCCGCCGTGCGGGGAGCCTGACGTCCGTGCGCCAGAAGAAGCCCTGGCAGAGCAACAGCCACAGCCAGGCGGCGAGGGATACGGCGGCGGTCCACGCGATGGCGCTCACGGGCGCAGTCTGCCCCACGGCGGCGGCCCGGAAGGGCTCATCGTCTATCGTGGCCGGGTGAAGATCGCGCTCATGGACTCCGGACTCGGCCTCCTCCCCGCCGCCGCCGCGGTACGCCGGCTGCGGCCCGACGCGGATCTCGTCCTGTCCTGGGACCCCGACGGCATGCCGTGGGGACCGCGCACCCCCGAGGACATCACCGAGCGAGCCCTGGCCGTCGCCTCGGCCGCCGCCGAGCACGCGCCCGACGTCCTCATCGTCGCCTGCAACACCGCGTCCGTGCACTCCCTGCCCGCCCTGCGCGCCCGCTTCGAACCGGACCTGCCGATCATCGGCACCGTCCCCGCCATCAAGCCGGCCGCGGCCGGCGGCGGCCACGTCGCCATCTGGGCGACCCCCGCCACGACCGGGAGCGCCTACCAGCGCGGCCTGATCGAGCGGTTCGCCGTCGGCGTGGACGTCACCGAGGTCCCCTGCCCGGGGCTCGCGGACGCCGTGCACCACGCAGACGAGGCGGCCGCCGACGTCGCGGTCGCCGCTGCGGCCGCGCTCACGCCCGAGGACGTCACGACCGTCGTCCTCGGCTGCACCAACTACGAACTGGTCGCCGAACGCATCCGGGCGGCCGTCCAGCAGCCGGGCCGCCCGCCGCTGATCCTGCACGGCACGGCCGGAGCCGTGGCGGCCCAGGCCCTGCGCCGCATCGGTGTGGCCCCCGCGCTGGACGCCGCCGCGGACGGCACGCTCACGGTCCTGCTCAGCGGACGGCAGGAGGCCCTGCCGGAGACCGCCCTGACGTACGAAGAAGGAAGGTTCCTCCAGGCGGTCACCCCCGCGCGGTGACCGAGGGCGGCGAACGGCCCCGCCCGGACCGGTCACTCTGCGCGACGCGCTACCCGCGCGGCGAAACCTGAGTAACCTCATAGGCATGAGGGACCACCCCCACGGCGAGAACGTGCCGCATCCCCCTGTCTGGACCGGGCGGGCCACCAACCGGTTCCAGTGGCTGCTGGCGCTCGTCGGCGCCGCATGCCTGGCGCTCGGCATCGAGCTGGCCGTCGACTCGGCCTGGACCTCCGGCATCGCCCCGCTCGCGATGGCCGTCGTCGGCTGCATCGCGGCCGGGCTGCTGGTCCTGTTCGGCACGCTCGCGTTCGTGCACGTCGCCCTGAAGGTCGACGAGGAGTCCCTGGAGGTGCGCTGCGGCCACATCGGCCTGCCGCGCCGCCGCATCCCCCTGTCGTCGGTGGCCGGTGCCGAGGTCGACCCGCATGTCACCCCGCGGCACTGGGGCGGCTGGGGCTACCGCTGGCGGCCCGAGAAGGGCACCGCCGTCGTCGTCCGCCGCGGTGAGGGCGTCCGGCTCAGCCTGTGGGACGGACACACGTTCACGATCACCGTGGACGACGCCGAGGCCGCCGTACAGATCATCCGGGACCGGCTGCGGCCGCGGACGCCCGGTGCGGCGCACTGAGGTCACGGAGCCAGCCGGTCGCCCGCGGGGCGTACCTCCGCCGCCCGCGGCGGTGACTCGTCCGTGAGCGGACGGGCCGTGGCCAGTCCCGCCAGCAGTCCGGCGCCCACCGACACCGTCGTGAAACTGAGGGCGTTGCCCACCGAGGCGATCGCCGCGAGCGCCGTCAGCGCCGCCCCGGCCGTGAGCACGACCGGCGTCGGGCGCGCGGAGCGCCACAGCGTGTAGAGCATCCAGCAGAACGCCCCGGCCAGCAGGAGCACGCCGACGACTCCCTGTTCCGCCGCCTGTTGCAGCGGTGCCGAGTGCGGCTTGCCGTCGGACAGCAGGGTGCGGGTCGCGGTGGTGCTGAGCTCGCCGAAGCGGCCGGGGCCCACGCCCAGCCCGGCGTCGTGGTGCGCCAGGTGCAGGGCGTCGTGCCACAGGTCGATCCGGTGCCGGGTCAACTGGCCCTCCAGCGACTCGGTGAGCCCCTCCGGCAGCGTCTTCCCGGCGACCGCCCAGGGCAGCGCCGTGGTGAGGGCCGCCGTCAGCGCCAGCCCGGCGAAGCCCGCACCCCGGTGGTCGCGCATCCGGCCGGCGGCGAGCGAGGCCAGCAGCACCGCGGCGCTCGCCACACAGCCGCCGACCGAGCCGAGGACCCCGGCTGTCACGACGATCCCCGCGGCCGCACCGCGCAGGGTGAGCCGCCATGCCGGGGTGCGCGCAGCCCACGCCGCGCAGCAGGCTGCACCCGTGGACAGCGCCAGCACCGCCGAGGTGCCGCCGGCGTGACCGAGCGGCGCGACGATCTCGGGCCCGGGGGACAGCCGCGGAGTGGCCACCACCAGGCCGACGCCGGTCGCCGCCGCCGCGCACAGCGCCGCGACCGGCAGGAGCGCGCCGCAGATCCGCCCCGCCGCATACCCGGCGGCCACCGCGAGGACCGCCAGCAGCACGCCCTCGGGACGGCCGTCGTGCACGGCCGCCGTGATCAGGGCCCACACGGCGCAGGCGCCCAGCACCGCGACACCCGCCGCGTCAGAAACGTTTCGTCTGTCGCCGTCCTCCCCAGGAACGGACGCAGACGTCATCGCCGTGGATCCCACCCGACCCCCGTAACCGGTCTCCCCCCGACCTGTGCCGGGCCTCGCTCGTACGGCCGCCTGACCGGCCGCACGCCGTCGCACCGCCGCCTGACCGGCCGCACGACAAAGGCTCCGGCACACCGTAACCGCTGATGGACGGTTTGTGGACGAGTTGTGCAGGACGGATGCGGTACAGGTCGGCGGAGTGGGGCGACGGCGGTGCCGCCCTGTGGACCGCGCTGTCGGTGCCCAGGTCACCCGCCGTACACTCCCGGAGTGACCGTCACCGCAACATCCGTGGACGAGTCGGACCAGGCTCAGCCGCTCGCCGCCGCCCCGCGCGGGGCCCGCCTCGTGCGCTTCGTCCCGGCCCTCGCCGCCGCGCTCTCCGGAGTGCTCCTCTACGTCAGCTTCCCGCCCCGCACCCTGTGGTGGCTCGCGCTTCCCGCCTTCGCCGTCCTCGGCTGGGTGCTGCGCGGCCGCAGCTGGAAGGCGGGCCTGGGCCTCGGCTACCTCTTCGGCCTCGGCTTCCTGCTGCCGCTGCTGGTGTGGACCGGCGTGGAGGTCGGCCCCGGGCCGTGGATCGCGCTGGTGGCGATCGAGGCGATCTTCGTCGCGCTGGTCGGTGCGGGCATCGCCACGGTGTCGAAACTGCCCGGCGCCCCGCTGTGGTCGGCGGCCCTGTGGATCGCCGGGGAGGCGGCACGCGCGCGTGTGCCGTTCAACGGCTTCCCCTGGGGCAAGATCGCCTTCGGCCAGGCCGACGGCGTCTTCCTGCCACTGGCCGCGGTGGGCGGGACCCCGGTGCTCGGCTTCGCGGTCGTCCTGTGCGGTTTCGGGCTCTACGACGTCGTCCGCGTCGCCGTCGCCAAGCGCCGCGGCCAGGACATACGCCGGCCGGCCGCCGCGGTCGCCCTGCTCAGCCTCGTCGTCCCCGTCCTCGGGGCGCTGGCCGCCCGCCCGCTGGTCAGCGACAAGGCCGAGAACGGCACCGTGACCGTCGCCCTCATCCAGGGCAACGTGCCCCGCGCGGGCCTCGAGTTCAGCGCCCAGCGGCGCGCCGTCCTCGACTACCACGCGCGGGAGACCTTGCGACTGGCCGCGAAGGTGAAGGCCGGCAAGGTGCCCAAGCCCGACTTCGTGCTGTGGCCGGAGAACTCCGACGACGTCGACCCGTTCGCCAACTCCGACGCGTACGCCGTCATCGAGGGTGCCGCCAAGGCGATGGGCGTGCCGATCTCGGTCGGCGGCGTCGTCGAGCGGGACGGCAAGCTCTACAACGAGCAGATCCTGTGGGACCCGGTGAAGGGCCCGACCGACACCTACGACAAGCGGCAGATCCAACCCTTCGGCGAGTATCTCCCGCTGCGCTCGCTCGTCGGCGCGATCAACAGCGACTGGACCTCGATGGTCCGCCAGGACTTCAGCCGCGGCACCAAGCCGGGCGTGTTCACCATGGCGGGCGCCAAGGTCGGACTGGTCACCTGCTACGAGGCGGCCTTCGACTGGACCGTGCGCTCCGAGGTCACCGACGGCGCCCAGCTGATCTCCGTGCCCAGCAACAACGCCACCTTCGACCGCAGCGAGATGACCTACCAGCAGCTCGCCATGTCCCGCGTCCGCGCCGTCGAGCACAGCCGGACCGTGACGGTGCCGGTCACCAGCGGGGTCAGCGCGATCATCATGCCGGACGGGCGGATCACCCAGAAGACCGGCATGTTCGTCGCCGACTCCCTCGTGCAGAAGGTGCCGCTGCGGTCCTCCGAGACCCCGGCCACCAAGCTCGGCACCCTGCCCGAGCTGCTGCTGGTCCTGGTGGCCGCGGGCGGACTGGGCTGGGCGATCACGACGCGCGTGCGCAACAGGCGGGTAGGGGCCGCCGGTTAGGGTCGGGGCATGGCTACTCCCGACTTCATCCGTGATCTCCGTGCCTCCGTCGGTCATCAGCTGCTCTGGCTTCCCGGAGTCGCCGCCGTCGTCTTCGACGACGAGGGCAGAGTGCTGCTGAACCGTCGCACCGACACCCGTCGGTGGTCGCTGATCGGCGGTATCCCGGAGCCGGGAGAGCAGCCCGCCGCCTGCGCCGTGCGGGAGGTGTTCGAGGAGACGGCGGTGCGCTGCGTCGCCGAGCGGGTCGTCCTCGTCCAGGCGCTGGAGCCGATCACCTACCCCAACGGTGACGTCTGCCAGTACATGGACATCACCGTGCGCTGCCGGGCCGTCGACGGCGAGGCCCGGGTCAACGACGACGAGTCGCTGGAGGTGGGCTGGTTCGACGTGGACACCTTGCCGGAGCTGAACGAGTTCGGGAAGTTCCGCATCAAGCAGGCACTGACGGACGCACCCACATGGTTCGACCCCACTGGATCCAGCTGAAGTATGGGCTGCGGCCACATGGGGTGAGGTGCGGCGGCTGCCTAGGGTCGTGCCATGACAGCTGCTCACGCGCTCCCGGCCCCCCACGCCCCCACGCTCGACCTCGGCGGCCGCACCGCCCTCGTCACCGGCGCCGCCGGCGGCATCGGGCGCGCCTGCGTGCTGCGGCTCGCCGCGGCCGGCGCGAAGGTGAGAGCGGTGGACCGGGACGCCGCGGGGCTGGAGGAGCTCGTCGACGCGGCCCGCGGCCTCGCGGGCGCCGTCGAACCGCACGTCCTCGACCTCACCGACCTGGACGCCGCCGAACTCGCCGCGGCCGGGACCGACGTCCTGGTCAACAACGCCGGGCTGCAACTGGTGCGCCCCATCGAGGAGTTCCCGCCCGACGTCTTCCACACGGTGCTCACCGTGATGCTGGAGGCCCCGTTCCGGCTCGTGCGGGGCGCCCTGCCGCACATGTACGGGCAGGGCTGGGGCCGCATCGTCAACATCTCCTCGGTGCACGGGCTGCGCGCGTCCGCCTTCAAGTCGGCGTACGTGGCCGCCAAGCACGGCCTGGAGGGCCTGTCCAAGACGGCCGCCCTGGAGGGCGCCCCGCACGGGGTCACCTCCAACTGCGTGAACCCCGCCTATGTGCGCACCCCCCTGGTCGAGAATCAGCTCGTCGACCAGGCGCGGGCGCACGGCATCCCCGAGGAGCGCGTCCTGACCGAGGTGCTCCTTCAGGACAGCGCGGTCAAGCGGCTGATCGAACCGGCGGAGGTCGCCGACGCCGTCGCGTATCTGTGCGGCCCGCACGCCTCGTTCGTGACCGGCACGTCCCTGGTGCTGGACGGGGGCTGGACGGCGCACTGAGCGGTGCGGCCCTCCGGGGTTTTCCACAGGGCTGACGAGGTGAGCGTGCGATGAGGAATCCTGTGAGCATGTCCCGCGATCACGTGCAGTCCGCCGAACGCCCGACCGGCAGCGCCGAGGCCCCGTTCCTCGCACTGCTGGCCCGGGGCGCGTCCGCCGACGCCTACGAACAGCCGGTGCTGCTCGCCCGCGCCGAGGGACACCCCGCCGAGCGGATCGCCGAGCTGGAGGCGGCCAAGCTGGTCGCGCTGCGCGTGCGCTCGGAGCTGGAGGGCAGGCGCCGCCGCGAGGCCGAGCTGTCCGCGCTCTTCGAGACCGCGCACGACCTGGCGGGACTGCGCGACCTGGACGCCGTCCTGCGGGCGATCGTCCAGCGCGCCCGGTCGCTGCTCAACACGGACGTCGCCTACCTCAGCCTCCACGACCCCGCCCGGGGCGACACCTACATGCGGGTCACCGAGGGCTCCGTCGCCGCCCGTTTCCAGCAGCTGCGGCTCGGCATGGGAGAGGGGCTCGGCGGCCTCGTCGCGCAGACGGCGCGCCCCTATGTCACCGACGACTACTTCAAGGACGACCGCTTCCAGCACACCCGCGCCATCGACGCCGGGGTGCGGGACGAAGGCCTGGTGGCCATCCTCGGCGTGCCCCTGACGCTGGGGCACCACGTCATCGGGGTGCTGTTCGCCGCCGACCGGCGGGCCCGGGTCTTCGAGCGGGAGCAGATCGCGCTGCTCGGCTCCTTCGCCGCGCTGGCCGCGGCCGCCATCGACACCGCCAACCTCCTCACCGAGACCCGCTCGGCCCTCGCCGACCTGGAGCGGGCCAACGAGATCATCCGCGACCGCAGCGGCGTCATCGAGCGCGCCTCCGACGTCCACGACCGGCTCGCCGAACTCGTGCTGCGCGGCGGCGGGGTGCACGACGTGGCGGCGGCCGTCGCCGAGGTCCTGCACGGCACGGTCGAGTTCCTGGACACCGGCGCCGCACCGGCCGACGCCCTGGAGACGTCCCGCGCCGAAGGACACGCGGTACGGCACGGCGACGACTGGATCGCCGCAGTCGCCGCAGGCGGTGAACTCCTCGGCGCGCTCGTCCTGCACGGCCACCCCGGGCTCGACCCCGTCGACCAGCTCACCCTGGAGCGCGCGGCGATGGTCACCTCGCTGCTCCTGCTCGCCAGACGCTCCGCCGCCGAGGCCGAACAACGCGTCCGCGGCGAGCTCCTCGACGACCTCCTCGACGCCCGCGACCGCGACCCCCGTCTCCTGCGCGAGCGCGCCTCCCGCCTGCACGCCGACCTCGACGCCACCCACGTGGTCCTCGCCGCCCGCCTCGACGGCACCACCGCCGACGCCGAGCAGGAGGCCGACGCCCGCAGGCGCCTGTGGTCCGCCGCCTCCCACCTCGCCGCCACCCGGCACGGCCTGGCCGCCGCCCGCGACGGCGGCACCGTCCTGCTGCTCCCCCTGAAACCCGGCGACACCGCGACCGCCCTGGCCCGCCGCACCGCCCACCACCTCGGCACGGCCGTCCACGAGGCCGTCACCGTGGGAGCCTCCGCCCCCGTCGAGGACCTGGTCACCCGCCCGGACACCGTGACCGCCGCCTACGAGGAAGGCCGCCGCTGCCTCGACGCGCTGCGGCTCCTCGGCCGCACCGGGGACGGGGCGGCCGCCGAGGACTTCGGGTTCCTGGGCCTGCTGCTGGCCGGCGACCGCGACATCACCGGCTTCGTCGACCGCACCATCGGCCAGGTCGTCTCGTACGACGAACGACGCGGCACGGATCTGCTGCGCACCCTCGACGCCTACTTCGCCTGCGGCATGAGCCCGGCCCGCACCAAGGACGAACTGCACGTCCATGTGAACACCGTCGCCCAGCGCCTGGAGCGCATCGGCCGTCTCCTCGGCGACGACTGGCAGAGTCCCGCCCGCGCGCTGGAGATCCAGCTCGCGCTGCGGCTGCACGTGCTCTCCGCATCCGCACCGCACTGACCCCCGTACGCGAGGCGCGTACGGGGGCCGGTTCCTCAAAGGTCAGACGGTGCGGGCGTCCGCCGGTGCCGTCGGCACGGACTCCGCGTCGGCCGTGGACTCCACGTCGGCCAGGTCCCGGTTGCGGGTCTCCTTGGCCACGCCCACCGCGATCAGCGTGAGCACCGCCGCGGCGATGACGTACAGGGCGATCGGCGTGGAGCTGCCGTAGTCGTCCAGCAGCGCGGTGGCGATGAGCGGTGCCGGGGCGCCCGCCGCGACCGAGGCGAACTGGGCGCCGATCGAGGCACCCGAGTAGCGCATCCGGGTCGCGAACATCTCGGCGAAGAACGCGGCCTGGGGCGCGTACATCGCACCGTGCAGCACCAGACCCACGGTGATGGCGAGGATCAGGTTGCCGAAGTCACCGGTGTCGATGAGGGAGAAGAACGGGAACATCCACAGGCCGATGCCGGCCGCGCCGAGCAGATACACCGGACGCCGTCCGATCCGGTCGGACAGCGCGCCCCACAGCGGGATCACCGCGAAGTGCACCGCCGAGGCGATCAGGACCGCGTTGAGGGCGGTCTGCTTGGAGACGTCCGCCGCGGTGGTGGCGTAGACGAGGATGAACGCGGTGATGACGTAATAGCTGATGTTCTCGGCCATGCGCGCGCCCATCGCGACCAGGACGTCACGCCAGTGGTGGCGCAGCACGGAGACCAGCGGCAGCTTCTCCGCGCCGGTGTCCTGTTCGGCCTTGCGGGCCTCGGCCTGCGCCAACGCCTGTTTGAAGACGGGCGATTCATCGACAGAGAGACGAATCCACAGGCCGACCATCACCAGGACGCCGGAGAGCAGGAACGGTATCCGCCAGCCCCAGCTGGTGAAGGCGCTGTCCGAGAGGACCGCGGTGAGCAGGGACAGCACGCCGGTGGCCAGGAGCTGCCCCGCGGGCGCGCCGGTCTGCGGCCAGGAGGCCCAGAATCCGCGCCGCCTGGCGTCCCCGTGCTCGGACACCAGCAGAACGGCCCCGCCCCATTCACCTCCGAGCGCGAAGCCCTGGACCAGACGCAGCGCGGTCAGCAGTACGGGGGCCGCCGAGCCGACCGTCGCGTGCGTGGGCAGCAGACCGATCGCGAACGTCGCCCCGCCCATCAGCAACAGGCTCAGCACCAGCAGCTTCTTGCGGCCGAGGCGGTCGCCGTAGTGCCCGAAGACGAGGGCACCGAGTGGCCGGGCGGCGAAACCGACGGCGTACGTGAGGAACGACAGCAGCGTGCCGACCAGGGGGTCGGAGTCCGGGAAGAACAGCTTGTTGAAGACGAGGGCGGCGGCGGAGCCGTAGAGGAAGAAGTCGTACCACTCGATGGTCGTGCCGATGAGGCTGGCGGCGACGATGCGACGCAGGTTCGTGGGTGGTGGGGGAGCGGTGGTTCCGGAGGCCATGAGCGCCACTTCCTCGTGTGCGGTGGGGACGGGTAGGTGCTGTGCGTGCTGGCACACCGTAGGAAGGCGCAGATCAGGCTGATATGTGGTGGGACACCATAGTTCAGCGGTGGAGTGTGAGCGTGTCACCCGACGGTGACCGCGCCCCCGTACAACTCCTGTCACTGCGGACGCGTCTCTGAAAGCAGGGACACAACAGGCACTGTCAGGGGGACCCTGCCTTGTTACGAGTTCACTTCACCGCCGAGGACCTGGCGCACGTCACGGTCGCCACGGCGCTGGACCCGCTGTGGGAGACGATGCTCGGCGTCCAGCAACTGAGTCAGGGAGCGCGGGGGACGCCCGCTCTGAAGGGCTGGCGGCGGCAGGCACGCGGCGTCATCGGGCACGGCGAACGGGCCGGCGCGGTGAGAATGCTGAGCACCCTGCTGCCTGCCCACGGCTACTTCCCGGACTTCCTCACACCGGCCGCGGCGGAGGCAGGGCTGAGCGCCGGCCTCGACGCGGTCCGCGCCACCCCGCGGCACCGGCTGCGCGGCGAACTGGAACAGCTCGTCGGCGCCGCGCGGCCGCAGCGCCGGCCGGTGTCGGCCTGGATGCAGGACCTGGCCCGCGCGGACCGCGGGCGGATGGCCGACCTGGCCGAGGCCATCCGGACCGTGCACGACAGCGTGATCGCCCCGGACTGGTCGGAGGCCGAGGCCCAGGTCGAAGGGGACCGCGCGCGACAGGCACGGATCCTGCGGGACTCCGGGACGGACGGTCTGCTCGGCTCGCTGAGCCCGCTCGTGCGCTGGGAACCGCCGGTGCTGCATGTCGCCTACCCGGTCGACCGTGACCTGCTGCTGGCCGGACGGGGGCTGAGGCTGATTCCGTCGTACTTCTGCCGCCGTTCGCCGATCGCGCTGGCCGACGCGGGACTGCGCCCGGTGCTGGTCTATCCCGTCGACCACAGCGTGCACCGCGCCGTTCCGGCCTCGTGCGAGACCTCTCCGCAGGCGCTGGGCCAGCTGCTGGGCCGTACCCGGGCGCGTACGCTGACGGCGCTGCACGAAGCGGCCACCACCGGCGAACTCGCGCGCCGACTGCGGATCTCGCCGGCCTCGGCCAGCCAGCACGTGCACGCGTTGGCCGCCGCCAATCTCGTACGCAGCCACCGCACCGGCAACCATGTGCTGCACACCCTGACCCCGCTCGGCGCGGCCGTGCTGACCGGGCGTCTTCCGGGCAACAGGGCCGTGACCTGAGGTTTTCGGCGCCTGCTGAAACGGTTGGCCGGTCAGGTGCCGCACCCCGCAGGCTGGGGGGAACCATCCGGGGGGTTTGACCGGCCCCGACCGGAAGACCAGGGGGATCTGGCATGACATCTCGCGCGCCCTGCCCGGCTGTGCCGACCGAACCGCTCGCCGACGCCGAGACGCCGGGAAGACCCGCGCGCGTCTAGGACGAGTCGCCTTCGGGCGACGGGACTTCAGGGCGACCGACCGCAGGGCCGAACCCGCATCCACCGCCGTGGCCGATGCAGGGGCGTCGTGCCGCGTCGGCCTGGACAGGCGGCGCGTGCGGTTTCCGGGCGGGTGCGTTGCGGCCTGCTCGCGTCTCGCGCCTCCGTGGCGCTGCGGCCGATCCGCCGCGCCGACATGAGGTCGGCGGCCTTGCCTGTCGCGCCGCGGGCGCCCCGGACGGCTGCGCCTTGCGGTGCCCTTCGTCCTTGTCCTGGACACCGGCCTGCTTCCCCATCACCGATCAAGGAGTACGAGTGGAGAACGTCTCGGAGTCTGTCCTGTACGAGGGACACGACCTGGCGCGCATGCACGACGTGGTGGCCGCCCAGTTCGCCCCGCACCGGCTGAGACTCCTCGGAAAGCCGGCCGCGCCGGCCCGTCTGCTCAGGAGCGGCACGCAAGGCGACATCGCCCTCTACCGCTTGGGCCACGGAGCCGAGGTCGAGATACGCCCCGTCCCCCAGCACGGCTCGTATCTGATCCACCTGCCGCTGGCCGGCCGCAGCAGTCTGGTGGTCGACGGAGAACCCGTGGCCACCACGCACGATGTCGTCAGCCCGGGACAACGGCTGGAGATCCGCCGTTCCCACGACAACGACATGATGATCGTGCGTATCCCGCGACCGGTGCTCGACCGGGCGGTCGAGTCGCACGGCATCACCGCCGACCGGGGTGCTCCGGTCCGTTTCGCGCCCGCCGTCGACAGCCGATGTCCCGGCTCACGCGCCTGGCTGCGCACGCTGCACGCCTATGCCGAGGCGATGCAGAGCGGACTGCTGGCCCGCTCGCCGCTCGGGGCCCGGCACTTCGAACAGCTGCTGGTGCACGGGCTGCTGGACAGCCAGCCCAGCGGCCTCAGCGAGTCCCTGCGGCGCTCCGCCCGGCATGCCGCGCTGCCGAGCGCACTGCGCCGGGCGATCACGTACTGCGAGGAGCACGCCGCCGAACCGGTGTCCACCGCCGACATCGCGCTCGCCTCGCGGCTGAGTGTCCCGGCCCTGCGGGCCGCCTTCCGCGCCCACCTCGACCTCACGCCGCTCATGTACCTGCGCAGGGTCAGGCTCGACGCCGCACACCGGGACCTGGTCGCGATCGCCGAGGGCCGGGACGACGGCACGGTCACCGACGTGGCACTGCGCTGGGGCTTCGTCCACCTGGGACGCTTCGCCGCGTTCTACAAGGCCACCTACGGCATGCCGCCGTCGAGCACGGCCGGTCTGCGCGACTATCCGGAAACCGCTCGTATCCGGTCCGCCTGCGGATAGTTCGTCAACTGCCTCTTCCCTAGCGTTGGTTGCACGAAAGCGGGTCCACCAGGACTCGACCGGCCGGGGATTCCCGGCCGACGCACACCCACACGGGAGGAGACACCATGAGCACGCTGAGCGCCCTCGCCGACAAGCTGCTGAGCCACATCGTGCCGAGTCAGGCCGCGCATGCCGCGTCGACCGGTGCCAACGGCTGCTGGATCGAGCAGCGGGTCTGCAACCCGCACTGCCCCTTCTGGTACTACAAGGAGGACCTCTACTGGAAGTGCAGCGACGGCACCTCCTTCTGGTCGCAGACGGGCTGCACGGAGTCGGACAACTGCTGACCCGTGCCCCCGAGTCGGCACAGTGACGTGACCTGAACGAAGCGTCGCGCCCCGGTGATAGCGGGGCGCGACGCGTCATCCAGAGGTGAACCCTCCATGGCCCATGTTCTCATCTCCTGCCGTGCCTTCATCGCTCTCGTGTTCGTCCTGTCCGTGGCGGGCAAGCTCAGGGGCCGGCACGCCTTCCTCGAATTCACCGACTCCGTAAAGGCGTTGGCCCCCCGTCTGCCCGTCCGTTCCACCGCGGTGGCGGTGGTCGCCACGGAAGCGGTGATCGTCGTCCTGCTCGCACTGCCGGTGACGCCCCTCGTCGGATTCGTTCTCGCCACCGGGTTGCTGGGCGCCTTCACCGTGGCGATCGGGGCGAGTGTCCGGCAGGGCCGGCAGGTCGCCTGCCGCTGCTTCGGCACGGCCTCCTCGGCCCCCGTGGGCCTCGCGCACCTGGTCAGAAACGCGTTCCTGCTGGCCGGTTCGCTGACCGGCATGCTCGTGGCCCCGGCGGCGGGCGCGGACGCGGGCGGCGCCCCCGGCGTGACCACCTCGCTCGTGTTCGGCGCCGCGGCCGCCGGCGTGACCCTGCTCACCGACGACATCTCCCGCCTGTTCCGGCCGCTGAGCCAAGAAGGGTAAGAACCATGCCGTACGTCATCGCACTGACCGTTCTGTTCGGAGCCCTGTGCGCGTTGAACATCGTGCTGACCGTGGGGGTCCTGCGGCGGCTGCGCGAGATCGAGGAGCGGACCGCGTACAGCGGACTGGATCTGACCCCCGGTGGCCCCGAGGTGATGCTCGCGGTGGGTGAGCAGGTGGGGCACTTCACCACCGTCACCACCGAGGGCGCCCACCTGTCCGACGACTTCCTGACGGACGGGCACACCGTCGTCGGCGTCTTCGCGCACGGCTGCGGCAAATGCGACGAGCGGCTGCCGGAGTTTGTCGACTTCGTGCGGTCGCGCGGAACCTCCCGCGAGCGGGCGCTCGCCCTGCTGGTGGGGACGCCCGAACAGGTCGCGGCGAAGCGTGCCCTTGCCGAGCCCGTGGCCACCGTGGTGATCGAGGAACTGGACGGCCCGGTGTCCGTGGCCCTGGCCGCCCGGGTGTACCCGGCGCTCGCGGTGATCGGCCCGGACAAGATCGTCCGGGCGGAGGGTTCCCTCATCAGGAACGTGTCGTCCCTGGTGGACGCGTGACGACGACGCGGGGCATCCTCAAGGCCCTGCGGCTGACCTGGCGTGCCACCCGCGGGGGCACCTGCGTCCTGGTGCTGCTCACCCTCGCCGGTGCCGTGACACCGGTGGCCGCCGCATGGCTGACCAAGTCGCTCCTCGACCACCTCACCCAGGGAGCCGACGCGCCCCGCGGACAGGTCGTCCTCCTGGCGGTGGGCCTGGCCGTCGCGGGACTGCTCACGGGCTGTCTGCCCCAGGTGCTCATGTACGCCAACAAGGAGTTCGAGCGCGCCGTGGGCCTGCTCGCGCAGCAGCAGCTCTACGAGGCGACCGGCCGGCTCGTCGGCCTGGCCCGCTTCGAGGACCCGGCGTTCGTGGACCGCCTCCGGCTGGCACAGCAGCACGGAGGCGCGACGCCCGGAGTCCTGGTGGCGACGCTGCTGTCCGTGGTGCGCGCGGTGGCCGTCGCCGGAGGATTCCTGGGCTCGCTGCTGCTGCTCGCCTGGTGGCTGCCCGCGGTCGTCGTGGTCTCGGTCGTGCCGGTGCTGGCGGCGGAGATGTGGCTCGCCAAGCGCAGGGTGAACGCCTACTGGCAGATCGGCCCGACGGAACGACGCGAGATCTTCTACCGAGAACTGCTGACGAACCTTCAGGCGGTCAAGGAGATACGGCTGTTCGACCTGGGCGGGCACCTTGCCGCGCGCATGACCCGCGAGCGGATCAAGGCCAACTCGGTCCGGGCGCGGCTCGACCGTCAGGAGCTGGCGGCGCAGACACTGACGGGTCTCGTCACCGCGAGCAGCGCGGGCGCGGCCGTGGTGTGGGCGGTGCTCGCGGCACTCGGCGGCCGCATCACCCTGGGGGACGTGTCGCTGATGATCGCGTCCGTGGCGGGGGTCCAGTCCGCCGGGGCCGGTCTCATGCGGGACATCGCCAAGTCCCATCAGCAACTCCTCATGTTCCGGCACTACTTGTCCGTGGTCGACGGTGAACAGGACCTTCCGGTGCCGGAGAAGCCGTCCCCGGTTCCCGCGCTGACCTCGGGGGTCGAGTTCCGGGACGTGTGGTTCCGTTACTCGCCCGATCATCCGTGGGCGCTGCGCGGCGTCAGTTTCCGTGTCCCGCACGGCCGTTCCCTCGGTCTGGTCGGACGCAACGGCGCGGGCAAGAGCACGATCGTGAAACTGCTCTGCCGCATGTACGACCCCGACCGGGGAGCGGTCCTGTGGGACGGCGTGGACCTGCGCGACATGGACCCGGCCGAACTGCGGCGCCGGATCGGCGCGGTGTTCCAGGACTACATGACGTACGACCTGAGCGCCCACGAGAACATCGCGCTGGGCGACCTGCCGAAGGCCTCGCGCGAGCGGGTCACGGAGGCGGCGCGCCGGTCGGGCGCGGACGGCTTCGTCCGTGAACTGCCGCGCGGGTACGACACCTTGTTGTCCCGGCTCTTCTTCCAGGGCGACGACGAGGACGGCGACGCCGACCGGGGCGTGACCCTGTCGGGCGGCCAGTGGCAGCGGCTGGCCATCGCGCGGGCGTATCTGCGCGGACGCCAGGATCTGCTGATCCTCGACGAACCCAGTTCCGGACTGGACGCCGAGACCGAGGCTCGGATTCACGGGCAGCTGCGTGAGTACCGCGGCAGTCGTACGAGTGTGCTGATCTCGCACCGGCTGGGATCGGTGCGCGAGGCGGACGACCTGCTGGTCGTCGACGCCGGCGAGGTGGCCGAGCAGGGGACGCACGACGAGCTGATCGCACGGGGCGGGCTGTACGCCGGGATGTTCGCGGCGCAGGCGGAGGGGTACCGGTCCGAGCCCGCGGGGCCGGTGACGACAGGGGCGGCGCGGTGAGCTGGCTCCTCATCATGGTGGCGGCGACCGCCGGGTTCCTCGCCGTCGCCCGGGCGACGCTGGCCTGGGTCCGACGCGCTGTCGTCCTGGTGCTGGTGCACGGCCGGAGCATGAGTCCGGCGTATCTGCCGGGCGACTGGGTGGTGGGCCGGCGGGTGGCGACGAGGCGACTGCGCCGGGGCGATGTGGTGATCGTGGACATGCCGCCGACCGGTCAGGCACCCGAGGGCCGCACGATGCTGGGCAGGCTGACGATCAAACGGGTGGCCGCCCTGCCGGGCGAGGCGCTTCCCCCGGACGTGCCGGGCAGCGAGCCGGGCGCGTCGGTGCCCGCCGGTCATCTGTTCCTTCTGGGCGACAACCGTGCCGTGAGCAGCGACTCCCGGCACCACGGCCCGGTGCCCACGGCCTGGGTCGTCGGCCGGGCGGTGCGCAAGGCGAGCCTGCCCGGCATGAGGAGCGACCGCCCTCGGTCCGCCCCACTCGGCCGGGGTCCTCAGAGCGAACCTGCCACGCCACCGGACTGACCGCGCACGCCCTACAGCGGAGCCGGGGACGAGGCCCCCGGGATCAGCAGCCGCGGCGTTCCCTTGCCGTCGGCGGGCACGCTCCACAGGTCGGTGCTGCCGACCTTGCCCTCGGTGGGCAGGGCGTAGGCGACGGTGTCGTCGTCGAGCCAGGTGGCCTGATCGTCGACGCTGTGGCGTTCGGCGAGCGGAGTCGCGTGCAGGGTGCGCAGATCGAGGACGTATTCGCGCCAAAGGTCGGTGCGGGAGAGCACCCGCTTCTTGAAGGCGACGCGGGTTCCGTCGGGGGAGAGGGAGGGGCACTCCACGTTCTCGACGAGCGTGGTCACCGACTTCCCCGAGATCGAACCCCGCACCAGATACGTCTTGTCGGCGGTGTTCAGGGTGGCATAGAAGGTGTCGTCGTCGGAGGCGAAGGTGACGCCCCAGAAGTTGACGTCCGCCGCCTTGTACGGCTTGCCGTCCAGGGTGATCGAGAAGGTCTCCAGGCTGGGGACCAGCTTCATCGTGCGGGTGTCGAGGAGCGAGGTGCGGGTGGAGAAGAAGGCGGACGCGTACGACTCGCCGGAGACGAACACCGTCCAGGCGACGAAGCGGCCGCTGGGTGAGACCCGGGCCCGGCTCGGGATGCCCGCGAGCGGGAAGGTCCGTACGGTGCGCAGCTCGGCGTCCAGGAGCAGGGCCCGGTTGCTCTGCTTGAGGACGCCGGTGTCGGACTGGAGGCAGATGCCCGTGCCCGCCGCCGCGTAGAAGCGGGCGCACTTCAGGTCGGACGCGGTCCGGCCGGCACCGGGGTCGGCGGACGGCACCGCGGCGACGGCCGTGCGGTGCGGGCCGGCGGCCGCGTTGACGAAGGTCAGGAGGTTCTTGCGATCGAGCGTCAGTTTCCCCGAGCTGACCGCGGGTCCGCCGGCCTGCGGCCGGTTGGCCTCGTCGGCGCGGTCGTCGGCGTGCAGGACCAGGCCGGTCGCCAGACCCGCGAGCAGGACGACCGCCGCGACGAGGACGAGCAGGCGGCGGCGGAGCGAAGTCATGGGGTTCCTCGGGGCGGTTGTCGGTTCCGTGGTGATGTCGGAGGGTGGTACGCCGGTCATCGCGGCCCGCCGGACGCTCGGTCGGAGGGCGGTGTGCCGGTCATCGCGGCCCGCCGGACGCTCGGTCGGAGGGCGGTGTGCCGGTCATCGCGGCCCGCCGGACGGCCGTAGCACCACGCCCGCGACCGCCGCGCAGCACAGCAGGCCGATCGCCGAGCCGGCGAGTGCCGTGCCGTCGCCCCACATCGTCCAGGCGGCGCCGAAGGCGAGCGAGCAGCAGAACCGGGCCAGCGCCTGGCTGGTGCCGACGATGGCGAGGCCGCTGGCGCGCAGATGCTCGGGCACGACCCCGGCCAGCGCGGCCGGCAGGACGCCGTCGGTGGCCGCGTAGAACGAGCCGTGCAGGGCGAGCACGGCTGGCACCAGCAGCGGGGTGTCCGGCGCCCACAGCAGCAGGGCGTACGCGGTGAGCAGGCCGACGTGTCCGGCGAGGAACACCGTGCGCCGCCCGATCCGGTCGGCCAGCGCGCCGAGCGGCACGGCCAGCAGCAGGAACACCACCGCGGTGCCCAGCGGCAGCAGCGTGAACCACTCCTCGCCGACCCCCGCCCGGCGCTGGAGCAGGAGGTAGACGAACGCGTCGCTGACGGTGGTCAGCCCGAGCAGCGCGGCACAGCCCGCGAGTGCCCGCAGCCGGGGCAGCCGCAGCAGGGCGAGGGCCTCCCCGACCCGGACGGGCGGCCTCGGCTCGGCCCCGGCACCGTCCTGCGCGTCGCGCCGTTTGCCGGGCACGAACAGCAGGAGTACGACCACGCCGAGCACCGCGACGCACGCGCTCACGCCGAACACGGCGTCGTAGCCGTCGGCCGCGGCGCGCAGGATGAAGAAGGCGGCCAGCGGTCCGAGCATCGCGCCGGTGGTGTCCATCGCCCGGTGCACACCGAAGGCCCGGCCCTGCCGCTCGACCGGTGTGGACAGGGAGATCATCGCGTCGCGCGGGGCGGTGCGCAGCCCCTTGCCGGTGCGGTCCAGGGCCAGGACGGTGCCGAGGGCGCCGATGCTGCCGGCGAGCAGGAGCAGCGGCTTGCACAGCGCGGACAGGCCGTAGCCGAGGCCGGCGAGCAGCTTGTGGTTGCGGATCCGGTCGGCGAGGTGGCCGCCCGTGAGCTGGACCAGGGCGCTGACGCCGTTGTAGACGCCGTCGAGGGCACCGAAGCCCAGCGGGCTGAAACCGAGCGTGGTGACGAGGTACAGCGGGAGGACCGCGGTGACCATCTCCGAGGAGACGTCGGTGATCAGACTGACCGTGCCCAGCACGAGCACGACCGGGGCGACCTTGGGCCCCGGGCCGCGTCTTCGTCCCGGGGAGGTGTCCGCCTCCGGCGTGGCGGAGCGGTCGGTGAGGTACATGATCAGGACTCCTGGTGCGCTGCGTTCAGTTCTGCCGGCTGCTGTCGTCCCGCAGCCAGGTGTCGAAGTCCCTTGCCCGGATGGCCTTTTGGGCCCGTCGCCGGGAGACGACCGCCGCCGCGGCGAAGACGACGACACTCATGATCAGCTTGGGCTCGCTGCGGAGCATGGCCTTGAGGTCCGCCGTGCTGGTGCGGGCCGAGGCCTCTTCCGGCCTGCGATGTTCCTCGACCTGTGCCGTGGAGACCATGGCCCGGATCCGGCGTTTGATCAAGTCCCGCCACGTGCGTGGCGGATGGACCACCACCCGCGCCCCGGCGACCACGCGCCGCTCCTCGGCGGTGAACGCGAGCGACGCGGCCAGGTCGTCCGCCATCAACGGAGGCAGCGCGGCGATCCGGGCGTGCCCCTCCTTGGAGACCGCGATGACACCCCGGCCGAACAGGCCCTCGCGCACCGCCGGGAGGCGTTGCCACACCCGGTAGTAGGCGCGCACCCGCCAGGCGCAGCCGGCCAGCGGGAGGTGACGTTCGGGGGCGGTGGCGAGAATGCCCGAGGTGCCGTCGGCCAGCGGCTCGGCGAGGGCTCGTACGTCCGTGCTCGTGAGGACGACGTCGGCGTCCACGTAGATCCGGGGGAAGCCGAGCGCGTGCTCGTCGCCCGCGCGCAGCGCCGCGTGCTTGGAGGGGACCGGGATCTCCACCACCGTTACGCGCGGGCCGCGTTCGGATGCGATCCGGGCCGTGTCGTCGGTGCAGCCGTTGCACACGACGACGATGTCCGCCCGGTCGTCCGCAGGGTCGTCCAGCAGCGAATCGAGGAGCCGGCCGATGACGCGCTCCTCGTTGTGCGCCGGTATCACAATGCTCGTCACCTGGGCAGTATGGCCTCAGTGTCGCGAATGCGATGTGTGTTTCGTCCAACTGTTCCCGTGGCTGTGGTCAATGCTCTAGATTGAGAGCCGCCAGGCTGGTGAGGGAGGGATTTGCCTCTGAAGGCGTGCCAAGGCGCGGCCTTGGTAACCGGATGGGAAACTCTCATTGACCAACTTGCAAAGGGCATGAGGCGGTTGGGGAACCGTCGCAGGCCTTCTTGATTGCTTTCTGGCTCTGCTTTCTTGATTCCGGTGCCGCTGTGTGGAGGAGACACGACGGTACTGATCCAGCCCTGCCGCGGACGTGCGACGGTATGTCCTGACCTCTTGCGGCCAGGGGTAGCTGCGCCTGTGGTGGGGGGCCATGACCATTGAGGTCACGCATGAGCAATTGGATGCGGAACTTAGGCGTCCGGTAGCTCGACGAAGACCCTGGGACCGTAAGTACCGGACCGTTCTGCTGGTCGCGGACGGCCTCGCGGCCGTCGTCGCGGCGTTGATGATCCACGGAGCCTACGGCCGCTGGGCGGTGGCCCTCGTGCTGCCTCCGACATGGATCCTGGCGATGCTCGCGCATCGCACGTACGACCGAGGAGCCCTGGGGCAGGGCACCGAGGAGTACCGCAGGGTGCTGCGCGGCGCCATCGCACTGCCGGCGCTGGCCGCGGCCGCGTACTGGCTGTTCACGCACGATTCGGCCCTTCTCCATGACATGACCATGGCTGCGGTACCCGCTGTCCTGATCGCCCTGCCGGTCCGGCATCTGCTGCGCCGCAGACTGCTCAGGCGCTGGTCCCGCGGCCGGGACCGCAGCTCGACCCTGCTGGTCGGGCCCTCGCGCGGCATCCTGGAGCTGGTCGGCGTGCTGCGCCGCGGCGGCGCACAGGAGCTGCAACTGGCCGGAGTGTGCCTGACCGATCCCGAGAATGCCACGGACATCCGCAAGTTGGGGATTCCCGTCCTCGGCGGCATCGACGACATGAACGACGTCGTACGGGCCATGGGCGTCAACGCCATGGTGGTGCTCCCGGCGCCCGAACTCGACGCCTTCGCCCTGCGCCGGATGTCCTGGACCGCGGCCGCGCAGGGCGTCGACTTCCTGCTGGCCCCGACGCTGGCCGACGTGTCCGCCGCCCGGCTCGCCGTCCGGCCCACCAACGGCGTGCCGCTGGTGCGGATCCAGGCGCCGAACCTCTCCCGGTTCTCCCGGCTGCCCAAGGAACTGCTGGATCGTTCCCTCGCCGCGGTCCTGCTGCTTCTCCTGGCGCTGCCCATGCTGGTCGTCGCGCTGGTCGTACGGCTGGACAGCTCCGGTCCCGCGTTCTTCCGCCAGCAGCGGGTGGGCCGGTACGGCGACCACTTCACCATGCTCAAGTTCCGTACGATGCGGGCCGATTCGGAGGCCCTCAAGGCGGAGCTGGAGCACCTCAACGAGAACAGCGACGGGCTCCTGTTCAAGGTGAAGGAGGACCCGCGCGTCACCCGCGTCGGCTCGTTCCTGCGCCGCAGCTCGCTCGACGAACTGCCCCAACTGCTCAACGTGGTGCGGGGCCACATGTCGCTCGTAGGCCCCCGGCCCCCGCTGCCGGCGGAGGTCGAGGAGTACACCGCGGACATCAAACGGCGCCTGCTCGTCAAGCCGGGACTCACCGGACTGTGGCAGGTCAGCGGCCGCTCCGACCTGCCCTGGGACGAGGCCGTACGGCTCGATCTCGGATACGTGGACAACTGGTCGATGGGCCTCGACCTCACCATCCTCCTGCGCACCGGGTCCGCGGTGGTGCGCGGAACGGGGGCCTACTGATGAGCCGGGACCTACCGGAGAACCGCGACCTACCGAAGAACCGAGGAAAGAGGAGCGCTGTGACGCAGGAGCCGATGGGGGTCGCGGTCGTCGGGGCCGGCTACTGGGGTCCCAACCTCGTACGCAACTTCCAGGCCAGCGAGCGGTTCCGGCTGCGCTGGCTGTGCGACCTCGACGTGGACCGCGCCCAGCGGGTCCTCGGCGGCTACTCCACCGTCCAGGCCACCGCCGACTACGCGGCCGTCCTCGCCGACCCCGACGTGGCCGCCGTCGCCGTGGCCACGCCCGCCGGCACCCACCTCGACATCGCCCTGGCCGCCCTGCGCGCCGGAAAGCACGTCCTCGTCGAGAAGCCGCTCGCGGCGACCTACGCCGACGGGATGCGCCTGGTCGAGGAGGCGGAGGAGCGCGGGCTCACCCTGATGTGCGACCACACCTACTGCTACACACCCGCCGTCGGCCGGATCAGGGACATGGTCCACTCCGGGGAGCTCGGCGAGATCCACTTCGTCGACTCCGTGCGCATCAACCTCGGGCTGGTCCAGAAGGACATCGACGTCATGTGGGACCTGGCCCCGCACGACCTGTCGATCCTGGACTTCATCCTCCCCGCGGGCGTCGAACCGGTCGCCGTCGCCGCCCACGGGGCCGACCCGATCGGCGCCGGACAGGCCTGCGTCGCCTATCTGACGCTCACGCTCAACACCGGCGCGATCGCCCACGTGCACGTCAACTGGCTCTCCCCGACCAAGGTGCGCACCACCATGGTCGGCGGCGCCAAGCGCACCCTCGTCTGGGACGACCTCAATCCCCTTCAGCGGGTGGCCGTCTACGACCGGGGCGTGGACCTGGCCTCGCCGCAGGAGATCGGCGCGGACGAACGCCGGGACATGCTCGTCTCCTACCGCTCCGGCGACATGGTCGCGCCCGCCCTCGGTGAGAAGGAGGCGCTGCGCAGCATGGTCGACGAGTTCGGCGACGCCATCCGCGAGCGCCGGGCGCCGTTGACCGACGGCCGCGCGGGCCTGCGCGTACTGGACATCCTCGAAGCCGCCTCCCGCAGCCTCGAGTTCAAGGGCGCGGTCGTCGGCCTGCGCGCCGGGCGTTGAAGCAAGTCACCACACGTGAGAGGGCACAGCAGTTGAGCAGTGTTCGTGGCAAGAAGATCCTGGTCACCGGGGGAGCCGGCACCATCGGCTCCAACCTCGTCGACCTCCTCGCCGAAGGCGGCGCCCGCGAGATCGTCGTCCTCGACAACTTCGTGCGCGGGCGGCGCGCCAACCTCGCGCAGGCCCTGCCGAGCGGGGTGGTGGAGGTCGTCGAGGGCGACATCCGCGACATCGACACCGTGAAGAAGGTGACCGAGGGCGCCGACCTGGTGTTCCACCTCGCCGCGATCCGTATCACCCAGTGCGCGGAGGAGCCGCGGCTCGCCAACGAGGTGCTGGTCGACGGGACGTTCAACGTCCTGGAGGCGGCGGCCGCGGCGGGCGTGTCCAAGGTGATCGCCTCGTCCTCGGCGTCCGTCTACGGCATGGCCGAGGACTTCCCGACGACCGAGCGGCACCACCCGTACAACAACGACACCTTCTACGGCGCCGCGAAGGCCTTCAACGAGGGCATGCTGCGCAGTTTTCACGCCATGTACGACCTGGACTACGTGGCGCTGCGCTACTTCAACGTCTACGGCCCCCGCATGGACATCCACGGCCTCTACACCGAGGTCCTCATCCGCTGGATGGAGCGCATCGAGGCGGGCGAACCGCCGCTGATCCTCGGCGACGGCACGCAGACCATGGACTTCGTCGACGTCCGTGACATCGCCAGGGCCAATGTGCTGGCCGCCGAGTCGGAGATCACCGACGAGGTGTTCAACGTGGCGAGCGGCACGGAGACTTCGCTGAAGGAGCTCGCCGAGGGCCTGCTGGAGGCCATGGGGGCGACGGGACTTGAGCCGGTGCACGGTCCCGCCCGTGCGGTGAACGGCGTGAGCCGCCGCCTCGCGGACACCTCGCAGGCGGCCGAACGGCTCGGGTTCACGGCACAGATCGATCTGCGCACGGGCCTCAAGGACCTGGTCGAGTGGTGGCGCGCGGAGCGGGAGGCCGCCAAGTGAGCACCGACCGCATCCCGGTGATGATCCCCTGGCTCGGCGAGGAGGAGGCCCGCGCCGCCTCCGACGCCGTGCTGTCGGGATGGGTCGCCCAGGGCCCGCGCGTCGCCGCCTTCGAGAAGGCCTTCGCCGAGCGGGTCGGCGCCGAGCACGGCATCGCCGTCAGCTCCTGCACCACCGCCCTGCACCTGTCCCTCGTCGCCCTGGATCTCGGCCCCGGTGACGAGGTCGTGGTGCCCTCGCTGTCGTTCATCGCCACCGCGAACGCCGTACGGTACGTCGGCGCCGAGCCGGTGTTCGCCGACGTCGACCTCGCCACCGGCAACCTGACCCCGGCCACCGTGGACGCGGTCCGGACGTCGAGGACCAAGGCGGTGCTGGCCGTTCACCAGGGCGGCGTCCCCGCCGACGTGGCCGCCCTGCGGGCCGCCTGCGCCGACTGGGACCTGCCCCTGGTCGAGGACGCGGCCTGCGCGATCGGCTCCACGGTCGGCGGCAAGCCGGTCGGGCACGGGGCGCTGCTCGCCGCCTGGTCCTTCCACCCCCGCAAGCTCGTCACCACCGGCGAGGGCGGCATGCTCACCACCGACGACGCCGAGTGGGCCGCCCGGCTGCGTCGGCTGCGCGAGCACGGCATGAACGCCTCGGCGGCCGAACGCCACGCCAGCAACAAGCCGGTCCTGGAGAACTACTTGGAGGTCGGCTTCAACTACCGGATGACCGACGTCCAGGCCGCGATCGGCATGGTCCAGCTCGGCAAGCTCGACGCGATGATCGCCCGCCGCCGTGAACTGGCGGCCCGCTACGCCGCGTTGCTGCGTGACGTCCCCGGCCTCACCGTCGTACGCGATCCCGCGCACGGCCAGTCCAACTTCCAGTCGTACTGGGTGCTGCTGGAGGAGGGCTTCCCGGTCGGGCGGGACGAGCTGCTCGGCGCGCTCGCCGACGCCGGGGTCTCCGCCCGGCGCGGGATCATGGCCGCGCACCTCGAACCGGCCTACGCCGACCATCCGCGCGCCCCGCTGCCCGTCACCGAGCGGATCACCCGCGACTCGCTGATCCTGCCGCTGTTCCACACGATGACCGAGGCCCAGCAGGACCGGGTGGTCACCGCTCTGCGCGAACAGGCGGGTGGATGACCGGACTTGTGATCGTCGGCGCCGGCGGCTTCGCCCGGGAGACCGCACAGGCCGTGCGGGACGCGGGCGGGTTCGAGCTGCTCGGACACCTCGACGACAACCCCGCCCTGCACGGCACCGAGGTCGACGGTGTGCCCGTGCTGGGCGGCAGCGACCTGGTGCACGACCTGACCGAGGCCCGGATCGTGGTGTGCATCGGCAACCCGCGGGACTACGCGGCCCGGGCCCGACTGGTCCGCCGGTTCGACCTGCCCGAGGAAAGGTACGCCACCGTCGTCCACCCGACGGCCGTGGTCTCCGGCACCTCGGTGATCGGCCCCGGTTCGGTGCTGCTCGCGCACTGCGTGCTGACCGCCGCGGTGCGCGTCGGCGCGCATGTCTCGGTGATGCCGCACGTCGTCCTCACCCACGACGACGTGATCGAGGACTTCGCGACCCTCACCGCGGGCGTCCGGCTGGGTGGGGGAGTACGGCTGGAGCGGGGCGCCTACGTCGGCTCCGGCGCCCTGGTCAGGGAAGGCACCACGATCGGCGCCTGGTCGCAGATCGGCATGGGCAGCAGCGTGCTCGGCGACGTACCGCCGGGCGAGGTCTGGGTGGGGAGCCCGGCCCGGCGGCTGCGCGAGGCGGGCGCTCCTGCGCTGGCAGAACTTGTGACGCGAACTATGGGGGGACCGGCCACGTGAACAACCACATTCCGCTCGTCGACCTGAAGGCGGCCCATGAAGAGGTCGCCGAGGAGGTGCGGGCCGGTTTCGACCGGGTCCTCGCCCGCACCGCGTTCATCGGCGGCGACGAAGTACGCGAGTTCGAGCGGGAGTACGCCGACTTCGGCCGGGTCGGGCACGTCGTGGGCGTCGCCAACGGCACCGACGCCGTCGAACTCGCCTTGCGCGCAAGCGGAGTACGGCCCGGCGACGAGGTCGTCGTGCCCGCCAACACCTTCATCGCCACCGCCGGTGCCGTCGCCAGGATCGGTGCCCGTCCCGTCCTCGCGGACTGCCTGCCCGACAGCCATCTGCTCGACCCGCAGGCCGCGGCGGCCGCCGTCGGTCCGGCGACCCGGGCGGTCGTGCCGGTGCACCTGTACGGCCAGATGGCCGAGGTGGACGCCCTCAGAACGCAGCTGCCCGACCACGTGAAGGTCGTGGAGGACGCCGCCCAGTGCCAGGGCGCCACCCGCGACGGCCGTACCCCCGGCAGCGGCGGCATCGCGGCCACCAGCTTCTACCCCGGCAAGAACCTGGGCGCCTACGGCGACGCGGGCGCCGTCCTCACCGACGACGAAACGGCCGCCGACCTGGTGCGGGCCATCGCCAACCACGGCGGCGTCGCCAAGTACCGCCACGACGTACCCGGGTTCAACAGCCGCCTCGACGGACTCCAGGCCGTCGTCCTGCGGGCCAAGCTCAAACGGCTGGCCGACGGCAACGCGGCCCGCCGGGCGGCAGCCGCCCGCTACGACGACCTGCTCGCCGAACTCGCCGACGCCGGCCGGATCACCCTGCCGGTGACGGCGCCCGGCAACGTCCACGTCTGGCACCTGTACGTCGTCCAGGTCGCCGACGCCGACCGCGACGCCCTCGTCGGCAAGCTCAACGCCGAGGGCATCGGGGCCGGGGTGCACTATCCCGCCCCCGTCCACCTCACTCCGGCGTACGCCCACCTCGGTCACGAGCGCGGCGACTTCCCCAACGCCGAGAAGGCAGCGGACCGCATCCTGTCGCTGCCGCTGTATCCGCAGATCACCCCCGACCAGCAGCAGCGCGTCGTCGAGACGCTCACCGACGCGCTCGTCGGCTGACTGGTCCCCGCTCCGCCCCGACCGCACGGGTCGGCCTTGCACAGCACCGCTGAGAGGTACACATGAACAGATGGAGCAGACGGATCCGGGGCGTGCGCCTCGCCGTCGCAGCAGCAGTGATATGGGCGGTGCTCCCACAGGCCGGGACCGCCCAGGCCGCGGCCGATCCGTGCGGATCGGGCTCGAATCCTGTCGTCTGCGAGAACTCCAAGCCGGGCAGCCCGTCGACCGACTGGTACTCGCCCAACTCCTACGGTGACATCAAGGGGTTCACCACCAAGGAGAGCGTCCAGGCCGGGGACACCGTCCAGTTCAAGATCCAGTCGAAGACCTCGTACCGCATCGAGATCTACCGCCTCGGCTGGTACGGCGGTGACGGCGCCCGCCTGATGTCCACGGCGGCCCAGGCGGCGACGACCTATCCCGCCAACTACACGTCCAATCCCGCGAGTTGCACCAAGAAGGCCAGCACCGGCCTGGTGGACTGCGGGAACTGGCCCGTGACCGCGAGCTGGACCGTGCCCAGCGACGCCGTGTCCGGCCTGTACATCGCGAACCTGACGCAGACCGACGGCGACGGTCTGATGCCCTACCCGTTCGTCGTCCGCAAGGACTCCAGCACCTCCGACATCGTCGTGCAGACCAGCGACCAGACCTGGCAGGCCTACAACGACTACGGCGGCCAGGACCTCTACGGCGGTGCCGGGCCCGCGCCCGACGGCCGCGCCTACGAGGTCAGTTACAACCGGCCGCTCGACATCGGCGGCGACAACGGCATCTACGGCTCCGAGTACATGATGCTGGCCTGGCTGGAGCGCAACGGCTACGACGTCAGCTATCTGTCCGGCGTGGACGTGTCGACCCGCGGCGAGACCCTGCTGAAGAACCACAAGGTGTACCTGTCCTCCGGACATGACGAGTACTGGACGCAGGACCAGTACTCCAAGGTCCTCGCCGCCCGCAAGGCCGGTGTGCAGCAGGCCTACTTCAGCGGCAACGAGGTCTTCTGGAAGACCCGCCTCACCCCGAGCATCGACGGCGCGAACACCGCCAACCGCACCCTGGTCTGCTACAAGATGACCAAGATGGCGCAGAACAACGGCGTCGCCGACCCCAGCGGCCAGTGGACCGGCACCTGGATGGACCCGACCAGCACCCAGTACGGGCAGTCCTACCAGCCGCCGAACATCCTCACCGGCTCCATGTTCACGGTGAACGGCTACCGCGCCGACGCGATCACCGTCCCCGGCTCGTACGGCAAGAACCGGCTGTGGCGCAACACCTCCATCGCCAACCTGACCTCCAGCCAGACGGCGACCTTCCCGGAGGGCACCCTCGGCTACGAGTGGGACAGCGACATCGACAACGCCACCCGACCCGCAGGCGCCATCGACCTGTCGTCCACGACCGTGGACATCAACGACGGCAAGCTGCGCATGGACTGGGGCAACACCTACGGCAACGGCACCGCGAAGCACAGCCTCGTCGCCTTCCGTGACCAGGACTCCGGCGCCCTGGTCTTCGGGGCGGGGACCGTGCAGTGGTCCTGGGGCCTGACGAACCTGCCGACGTACGACCCGGCGGACCAGGTCGTCACCGAGGACGTCCGCATGCAGCAGGCGACGGTGAACCTCTTCGCCGACATGGGTGTCCAGCCGCTGACGCGGCAGAGCAATCTCGTCGCCGCCACCAAGTCCACCGACACCACCGGCCCGGCCATCACCGTCACGAGCCCCGCCTCCGGGGTCACGGTGCCCGCGCTGAAGCCGGTCACCATCAAGGGCACCGCCACCGACTCCGGTGGTGTGGTCGCCCGCGTGGAGGTGTCCACGGACGGCGGTACGACCTGGCAGGCCGCGACCGGGCTCGGCTCCTGGACCTACAGCTGGACCCCGTCGACCCCGGGCTCGGCCTCCATCAAGGTCCGCGCGGTCGACGACAGCGTCAACATCGGCGCCGTCACCACGATCCCGATCACGGTCGGCCCGCAGGCCTGCCCGTGCACCGTCTGGCCGGCCACGGCCGTGCCCGGCACCGTCAACGCGGGCGACGGCGGCTCCGTCGAGCTCGGCGTCAAGTTCCGCACCACGGTGGCCGGTTCCATCACCGGCGTCCGCTTCTACAAGTCGCCGTACAACACCGGCACCCACAAGGGCAACCTGTGGACCAAGGACGGCAAGCTGCTCGCCACGGGCACCTTCACGGGCGAGTCGGCCTCCGGCTGGCAGCAGCTGAACTTCGCCACCCCGGTCACCGTGAAGGCCAACACCACCTATGTCGCCTCGTACTTCGCGCCCAACGGCGGCTACTCCTTCGACACGACCTTCGCCAACAGTGACGCCGGTCTCGCGCCGCTGACGGCCCTGAAGTCCGGCACCGACGGCGGCAACGGCCTCTATCGCTACACCTCGACGAGCGCCTTCCCGACCTCGGCGTCCTCCGGCAGCAACTACTGGGTGGACGTGGTCCTGGACACCTCCACGGCCAGTACCACCCCGCCCACCGTCACCTCCACCTCCCCGACCTCCGGGGCGACCGACGCCGCGATCACCGCGTCGGTGTCGGCCGTGTTCAGCGCGTCCGTCGACTCCGACAACCTGACGTTCACGCTGAAGGACCCGGACGGCAACACCGTGCCGGGAGCGGTGACGCTGCCCGCGGCCAACAAGGCGACGTTCACCCCGTCGACCGAACTGTCGCTGCACACCAAGTACACGGCGACCGTCCAGGCCTCCGACGTGTGGGGCAACGCCATGACGGACCCGGTGACCTGGTCCTTCACCACCAGCGCCACCCCGCCCGCGGTCACCTGCCCCTGCACGCTGTGGAGTTCCTCCACGGTGCCGTCCACGACCGACATGACCTCCGACACCAACTCCCTGGAGCTGGGCACCCGGTTCACGTCCTCCACGGCCGGCTGGATCACCGGCGTCACCTTCTACAAGGGCACCGGCAACACGGGCACCCACACCGGCAGCCTGTGGACCGACTCCGGGACCCTGCTGGCCAGCGGCACCTTCACCAACGAGACGGCGACCGGCTGGCAGACGCTGACCTTCGCCACCCCGGTGGCGGTCACCGCGGACACGGCGTACGTCGTCTCCTACCACGCACCCAACGGCCACTACGCGGTCGACGGCGGCTACTTCGCCTCGGCCCACCAGTCCTATCCGCTGACCGGCACCGCCGACACCACGGCCCACCACAACGGGCTCTACCGGTACGGCGCCGACTCGGCCTTCCCGACCGGCTCCTACGGTTCGGCGAACTACTGGGTCGGCCCGGTCTTCACCGCCACCAACCCCAGCGGGTCGCTGGCGGCGGAGACGGCCTCCGAGGACGGCGCGGCCACGGTCACCTACACCGCCGACGCGAAGCACCCGCTCGTCATGTCCGTCTCGGACCAGCTCAAGGTGGCGGACGTCGACGCGGGCCTGACCATCCTGAAGGGCACCAAGGCCGCCAAGAAGCTGCATGTCACGGCGGTCGTCTCGTACAACCGTGCCACGCACAAGGTGTCCGTCCATCTGAACCGTCCGCTGCCGGACGGCACGAGGTTCAAGGTCACGGTCACGGCCCAGGACAAGCACCACGCGAAGGTGAAGTCCCACAGCTGGACCCTGACCAGCAAGACCGTCCGCACGAAGAAGAACTGACCGACGAGAACCCACCGGTGGTGGTCTCCCGCGCCCGACGGGGAGACCACCACCGGGGATTGGCTACCCCCACCGATGAGCAGCGTCAGTGTTGTCATCCCGTGCTTCAAGTACGGCCATTTCCTCGCCGACTGTGTGAGCAGCGTCCTGGACGAGAACCCCGGCGTCGACCTCAGGGTGCTCATCATCGACGACGCCTCGCCCGACGACTCGGCGGACGTCGCCCGCAAACTGGCCGCCTCCGATCCGCGGATCGAGGTGCACGTCCACCAGACCAACAAGGGCCACATCGCCACGTACAACGAGGGCCTGCTGGAGTGGGCCGACAGCGACTACGTGGCCCTGCTCTCCGCCGACGACCGGCTCGTCCCGGGCGCCCTGGCCCGGGCCGCCGCGCTCCTGGACGCCCACCCCGAGGCGGGCTTCGCCTACGGACGCCCCCTGCGCTTCCAGCACGGCGGCCCGCTGCCCGCGGCCCGCACCCGGAGCACCGGTTCGGTCGTCTACCCCGGCCAGTGGTGGCTGGAGCGGCGCTTCCGGGAGGGCACCGGCTGCATCACCTCGCCCGAGGTCGTCGTCCGCACCGACCTCCAGCGCAAGGTCGGCGGCTACGACCCGGCCCTGCCGCACGCCGGCGACATCGAGATGTGGATGCGGCTCGCCGCGCACGCCGACGTCGGCTACATCCGCGGCGCCGACCAGGCCTTCTACCGCGTCCACGGGAACAACATGTCGACGACCGACTTCGGCGGCCAGCTCGACGACCTGCGCCAGCGCCTGATCGCCTACGACTCGGTGCTCGCCAAGTGCGGCGACCGGCTCCCGCACGCCGACCGGCTCGCCGACCAGGTCCACACCCGCCTCGCCCGCTACGCGCTGCGCCGCGCCTACCGCGCCTACGACCGGGGCCGCACCGGTGTCGTACCGGTCGAGGAGTGCGTGGCGTTCGCCGAGGAGTGCCTGCCGGGCTACCGGGCGCTGCCCGAGTACCGCGCCCTGCGGCTGCGCAGAAGGATCGGGCCGAAGGCGATGCCGTACCTCCAGCCGCTGGTGTGGTCGGCCGTGGCCGAGCGCGGGCGGGAGTGGCTGTGGTGGGAGTCCTGGAAGCGCCGCGGAATCTGATGCCTGTGAACCACTCAGCCCGCCGCCGCGAGCTCCTCGACCGGACGCCGCGGCTGCGGGGAACCGTCCTTCCGGCTCCTGCGGCGCAGCGCGACACGGTCGAACCACAGCGTGGCCAGCATGCCGCCGATACCGCCGAGCAGCGCCGTCCCCGCCAGGGCACGCGTCTTCGTGCCCTGCACCGGGGCCGCGCTGGGCGCCACCAGGACGGACGCGTTGATCCGCGACCCGGCGGCGATCCCCTCGGCTTCCTGGAGCTCGGTCACATGCCGGGTGTAGACGTCGATGACCCGGCCGACCGCCGTGTCCGCCTCCTCCGCGCTCGTCCCCTTCGCCTGCACCTGGAGCGAGGGGATGAGATAGCGGGGCGTGGCGCTGGTGCCGCTGTTGCGCGGGATCAGCTGGTACGACCCGGGGACACCGGCGGCCGCCAGCTCCCTGCGCCCGGCGGACGACTCCAGCTGCTGGACGACGCCGTACGACAGGGTGGCGAGCGGCGGTTGCAGGTTCGTCAGCTGGTTCGGCTGGTTCCCCGTGACCGGAGGCTTGAGGACGACCACCGCCGAACTGAGGAACCGCGGAGCGGGATGCAGCACTTGGTACGCTCCGGCGGCCGTCAGCACGAGCGCGAACACCAGCACGTACCAGCGGCGCAACAGCGCTTCGGCGACCTCACGAGGCGACACAGCGGGGATTCCTTCCGTCGCCAGCGATACTCGCATCAACCGGGGCAAGTCGCCAGCGGATCACACCGGTTGCGAGGAAGGGAGGGCTCATGAGCCTCGGTGACATCCTGGCGATCATGCGCAGGCGCTGGTACTGCATGGTGCCGCTCACCCTGCTCAGCATCCTCGCCGGCGGCTATCTCTTCCGTACCGTCCCGGTGTCCTACGAGTCGCAGAGCTCCGTCACCCTGCTCGACTCCACGGCGATCGCCGAACTGGCGCCGACCTTCGGCAACCCCCTGTCGAACGCCGGAGGATCGCTGGTCGTCACCGCCGACGTGCTGATCAGGACGTTGCAGTCGAGCGACTCGGCCAAGGAGCTGCACTCCCGCGGCGTCACGGACCGCTACACCGTCGGCTTCGCCCCCAACGCCGACAGCCCGCTGCTCACCCTGAGCGTCACCGGCACCGACCGGGCGAAGGTGCTGCGCGAGACCACCACCCTCACCAAGTTCACCGGCGAGCAGCTGAAGGCCCTGCAGGCCGCCTCCAAGGTGCCGTCGGTGTACGCGGTGCAGGCCGCGCCGGTCGTCCTGCCCCAGACCCCGGTCTCGCAGCCCAAGAGCCGTTACCAGAACATCGCGGCGGTCGTCATCGTCGGCATGGTCGGCGCGTTCCTGCTGTCCATCCTGGCCGAGGGCGTCGCGGTGGTACGCCGCAGAGGCCGCGCCCAGCCCGGATACGTCCCCCGGCGCCACCGGGCCAGTCCCCCCGAGCGCCCCAAGGGCCTGCTGTCGCGGCGCCTGGACGCCACGACGATCCTCACCGGCTATCTGGCCCTGGCCTTCTTCGTCCCCTCGAACCTCACGCTGCCCGCGCTGGGCGGCGTCGGTACGCCGGCCAACGTCTTCGCCCTCCTCGGCCTCCTCTGGTACCTCGCGACCTGGCTCGGCGGCCGCATCCTGCCGGCCCGGGGCACGAGGCTGGTGCGTGTGGTGATGTGCCTGCTCGCCGCGGCCGTCCTCCTCTCCTATCTCGCGGACGCGACCCGGGAGAGCACCCACGAGGAGGTCCTCGGCGCCGACCGGGGACTCATCGGGCTCGGGGTGTGGGTGGCGCTGGTGGTGCTGGCCTCGGCCGGCATCCAGGAGCGCAGCCGCCTGGAGACCCTGATGCGCCGCCTCGTCGTCATGGGCACCGTCGTCGCGCTGATCGGCTACTACGACTTCTTCGCCGCCACCAACATCGCCGACTCCATCCACATCCCCGGCCTCCAGTCCAGCACGGCCGGGATCAGCGCGATGGACCGCGGCTCCTTCACCCGGCCCCGCTCCACCACGGCCCACCCGCTGGAGTTCGGCGGCATGCTGGCCATCCTGGTCCCCTTCGCCGTCCACCAGGCCTTCGATCCGGTACGACGACACGTGAGCGCGTGGCGTCGCTGGGCGCCGGTGGCGATCATGGCGGGTGCGCTGCCGCTGACGGTGTCGCGGACGTCCATCATCGGTGCCTTCATCGTGATCCTGGTGATGGTGCCCCGCTGGAAGCCGCAGCGCCGCTGGGCCGCGATCGGCCTGATCGTGGGCTCGGTGGCCGGCTTCAAGGTGATCATCCCGGGCCTGATCGGAACGATCACCAACCTGTTCGCCAGCTTCCTGTCCAACTCCGACAGCAGTACGCAGGCGCGCACGGTGAAGTACAGCGCGATCGTGCCGTACTTCAATGAACACCCCTGGTTCGGGCGGGGCTTCGGCACCTTCACCCCGGACCTGTACTTCTTCACGGACAACCAGTACATGCTGACCCTGGCCGAGATGGGCATCCTCGGCCTGATCGCCCTGTTCGCCCTCTTCATCACCGGAATGCACACCGGCGGCGCCATCCGCCGCCTCGCCCGCACCGAGTCCGACCGCGAACTCGGCCAGGCGTTCCTCGCCTCGGCCCTGGTCGCCCTCGTCATCAGCGCCACCTTCGACGCACTCAGCTTCCCCATGTACGCGGGGATGTTCTTCCTCGTCCTGGGAGCGGGCGGCAGCTATCTGGGCTTCGTGCGCCGCGAGGCGAACACGGTCGCCGAGCTGCCCGTCCCGCGTACGCCGACCGAGACCAAGGTCCCCCAACTCGTGGAGTCCCGATGAGCACCGTCGCCGTCATCGTCGTCACCTGGAACAGCGCCGCGGTGCTCCCCGGGTTCCTCGCCGCTCTGCCCGACGGCATGGCCGGGCTCGACTGGCGGCTGGTGGTCGCCGACAACGACTCGGCCGACGACACGGTGGAGGTGCTCCGCACCCTCGCCCCCGAGACCACGGTCGTCCAGACGGGCCGCAACGCCGGGTACGCGGCCGGGATCAACGCGGCGCTGGACGCGGCGGGGGACTACGGGGTCGCCCTCATCTGCAACCCGGACGTCCGGATGCGGCAGGGCTGCGCCAAACGCCTGGTGGACAGTCTCGGGGGCGGTGTCGGGATCGCCGTACCCCTGCTGTACGAGGAGGGGAGCGACACACCTCATCGCTCCCTGCGCCGGGAGTCGACCGTACTGCGGGCCCTCGGCGAGGCGGTCATCGGCAACACCAGGGCCGGTCGGTTCCCGGCCCTGAGCGAGCTGGTGACCGACCCGGCCGCCTACGAGCGCCCGACGCGCGCCGACTGGGCGACGGGCGCGCTGATGGCCATCTCCGGGGAGTGCATGGCGGCCTGCGGCAAGTGGGACGAGTCCTTCTTCCTCTACTCGGAGGAGACGGAATTCTGCCTGCGGGCACGGGACTTGGGGTACGCGACCCAACTGGAGCCGAGCGCCGAGGCGGTACACCTGGGGGGCGACTCCCAGGTGTCCCCTCGCCTGTGGACATTGCTCACCCTCAACAGGATCCGCCTGTACGCCCGCAGACACGGTCGTCTGGCGACGGCAGCCTTCCGCACGGCGGTCCTCCTCAGGGAGACCTCACGAGCGGCGCTGGGCAGACCGGCGAGCAGGGCGGCAGCAGCGGCGTTGGTGCAACCGGGAGTACTGCACAAGACACCGGGACCGTGACGCCCCTCAGGGGCGCGGGGAACTGCGCGACCAGCCCCCACCCACCCGCAGACAACCTAGGCCCGACGCCGACACACCATCGCGACGAAGTCATGCCCCACATCCGCCAGAACAGCATCCTCCGCGGCAAAACACTGCTCCAGCAACTCCAACGTCTCCGGCGACTGATCCCGGAAGTTGTGGGCGATCCCCGAGAACGCGATGTGCAACACCGTGCCCCCGTACGGCCGTTCCTCCACCACCTCGAACTCCCGCCGCAACCCCGGCAGCAACGCCCCCGCATCCACCGCCTCCGAGGGATCGTCCAGCACCATCGACATCCGGCTGGGCCGCACGACCCGCCGCTTGATCCGTCCGTCGGCCAGGCGCCGCCGCTCCTCGGGAAGACGCGCGAGAAGCGCGTTCGCCGCGTCCAGTTGCGCGTCGGTCCACTGGAAGCGCGTCGGCCCCACGAACTCGTCGATCACGAACAACCCGTCCGGCTCGATGAGTTGCGCCAACCGCGGCAACGTCTCGTCCAGGTGGTCGAAGTGGTGCAGTGACTGCAACCCGAGCAGCACGTCGAAGCGCTCACCGTCCGCCGTCATCCGGTTGACGTCCGTGACCCGGAAGCGCAGGACGTCGGCGAGTCCCTCGTCCGCGGCGGCCCGGGTCGCGAAATCGATCCGCTCCGGCGCCACATCCACCCCCTCCAGCAGGGAGAACGCGCGGGTCTTCGCCCACAGCAGCTCGTTGCCGCCGGTCCCGCAGCCCAGCGACAGCCCCCGCAGATCGGTGCGCGGCGCGAAGTGCTTGGCGGCCACGTACTGCGGGAAGGACACCTCCGCGTCCCCGGTCATCAGCAGATTCCACCGCTTGATGACCGACGGGATCGCCCACCACTCGGTCAGCGACGGGTCGACCTGCGACCAGTGCTGGACGACCCGCGCCCCGCCCCGCACCCGCAACTTGGCCAGCACGGGGTCGAGTTCGAGCTTGCGCACCTTGCGCAGGAGCCGGTCCGCGTCATGTCTGTTGACCAAGTTGTTCAGCATGTGCGGTCTCCGTTCTCACGGCGATGAGTGACTTGGGAGCACCGAGCACCCGCTCGCTGAGGAGCACCGACCGGGGGAACAGGTAACGCATCTCGGTGCGGGTCAGCAGCTCGATGTTGATCACGGCGTTCATGGCCGACTCGGGGCTGTCGGGACGGCTGTGGACCAGCGGCCAGCGCCGGACGAGGCGGGCCCGGGCGGCCAGCGGCAGGAACTGGAAGCCGGGTGCCACGAAGTGCGGCTCGACGGGGAAGTAGCGGTACGGCGTCTGGATCCAGTGCAGCGGGGCGAGCTGCTCGACCGCGGCGACGAACTTCTGCCGCTGGCTGTGGCCGCCGACGTGCTCGATGGTCGAGTTGGAGAACACCAGGTCGTAGCCGCCCTGGGCGCTCAGCTCGGCGGCCACCTCCGGGTCGGTGACGTCGGCGTTCTCCGCGGTGATCCAGTCGGGCAGGTCGGCGGGGTGCGCCTCCAGGTTGATCAGGTGGACGTGCTTGGCCCGCACCGGCGCCCGCAGCCACATCTCGGCCGTGCCCCCCAGATCCACGACCCGCATGCCCTCGATGCCGGGGAAGCAGCGCCGGAACCGCTCCCAGCGGGCGACACGCATCCGTTCGCCCAGCGAGCCGGGGGCGTCGACGAACTTGTTTCTGAGGGCGCGGGATCGGGGCATCGGGGCAACCACCTGAGGTCGGAGCGGAACAGTAGGAGGAACGGAGGGGTGGGAGGGCACGGGCTGTCACCAGTCCGTGTAGAAGCTGGCGGGGTTCACCAGGTACCGCACGGTCGGGTGCGGCACATGGCGCACCCGGTGCCGTCGGGCGTAGCGGTGGATGAGCTCCCAGTCCTCCCGGGGCAGCACTTCCGGGGTGCGGCGCAGGCGGCTGAAATGCAGGGAGCGGGTGCGGCGGGCGACGAAGGCGTTGGTGTCCAGGAAGGACTCGCGGGCGGCGCGGCGCCGGTCGTACGGGACCGACAGGATGTCCTTCTCGCTGCCGTCCGGCAGGACGCGCCGCAGTGCCGTGTAGACGCCGGCGGGCGCGTCGGCGGACTCCAGGGCGACCAAGGCGCGTTCCAGATGGTCGGGTTCCCACAGGTTGTCGTCGTCGAGGAAGGCGACGTACCGCGAACGCGTGAGCCGGATGCCGACGTTGCGCACGACGCCCGCCACACCGGTGTTGCGGGCCAGGGAGACGGCGAACAGCCTTGGGTCTTGGGGGAGTTCGGGCAGACCGGCGCCGTCGTCGACCACGATGACGACATGGTCGCGCACCGTCTGGTCCAGGGCCGAGCGGACGGCGGCGCGCAGGGCGTCGGGGCGGCGGTGGGTGGCGATCACGGTGGCGACCAGGGCCGAGGGCGGTGACGGCCAAGCGGCCGACAGCCGCCGGACCTCGGCGTCCTCGATCCGGCGCAGCCGCACCGCGGACGGCGCCAGCAGGACCTTGTTCCTGGCCTCGAAGAGCACCAGCCAGCCGAACACCGCCTTGAGCAGTGTCCACGGCATCCGCACGACGCGGCTCACGAGGCGGGCTCCGGGGTGACGAGACGGCCGTCGGACAGCCGGTTGTTGCGCCACACGTTCCCCGCGCCCTTGTCGTTCCAGTGCGCGACGACGCCGTAGCCGCCGGAGGAGGGGTGGAACTCCGTCGAGAAGATGTTGTCGGTGACCTTGATCCCGGTGGCGCCCGTGGAACCGCCGTAGAGGGCGTACGCGCCGCCGGCGATCCAGTTGTCGTCGACGGTGACGTTGCGGACCACGCCGACGTCCGCGAACAGGCCGATGCTGCCCGAGGCCCCCTGCTTGAGGCTGGTCTCGTTGAGCAGGGTGTTGTGGCGGATGGTCAGGTGCCCGGTGTTGCCGCCGCCGCTGATCACCGCGTTGGTGTGCTGCCACTCGCCGCCGAGGTTCACGAACGGTTCGATGTCGTGGACGTAGTTGTCGTGGATGTCGCCCTGTCCCATCGACAGGGCGTCCCCGAACACCGAGATGTCGCACCAGCCGACCTCGATGGAGCTGCCGCCCATGTTCGACACCGCGTAGTCCACACCGCCGTTGTCGGGGCCCGTGCCGGGGACGGCGGTGATGGTGGAGTGCAGGACCCGCAGTCCGCTGAAGCCGGGGCGCAGGTTGATGCCCCACCAGCTGTCCGAGGTGATCTTGGTGTCGATGATGGTGACGTTGTCGGCGTAGATGTCGAGGGAACCGGTGATGTCCTGGCCCCGGATGACTGTGCCGTCGGTGCGGATGGTCTTGTAGCCGGTCTTCTTGGGGGTCAGACGGGTGCGGGGGCCGGTGGTGCGGGCGTCGGGGAAGCCGCAGGCACCGGGGGAGGCACAGCCGGTCCGGGCGGCGGGCGTGCCGCTGGGAGCGGGAGCCTTCGCCGACGCGGACGGGCGGGCCGACGGTGACGACGAAGGAGACGGCGAGGCGGCCGGGGTCTTCGTCGCCTCGCCGATCTCGGCCGACGGTGTGGCGCTCGACGCCTTCGGGGAGGCGCTCGTACGGCAGGACGGCTGGTCCTTCGGGCAGGCCGCCGAGGCGGACTCGTCCGATCCCGATCCCGAGCAGGCCGCGCTCGCGACCGTCAGTAAGGCCGCGAGCAGCAGCCCCTGGAGTGAGTGTCGGCGGGTGGGCCGTGACATCCGGGTCACCTCAAGTCCTGTTGGGGAGACCGGACCGGTGCGGTCGCCCGGTGCCGGCCGCGGTGGGGCCTGTCGCCGGGGTCGACGCCGCGCAGGAAGTCGCGGCTGGGCAGGACGCACACCGAGTAACCGGCCAGGGCGATCGTGCCGATGGTGAGCAGGGCGAGCGGGCCGTCGCCGAGCAGGGGCTCCAGGCCGAGGACGACCGCGGCCATCACAGCCCCGCCGAGGAAGGGCCACGCGCAGGCCCGGGCGATCAGGGCGACGCCGATGCCGCCCCGGCCGAGGGCGATCAGGAACACGGGCACCACCAGGCCGCCGGCGACCAGGACATGGCCCTGGGCGACTCCGGCGGTGCCGTTCGTGCGGGCGGCGACGAGCAGCACCGGGATCAGGGCGACCAGCCACAGGCCCTGCACCAGGAAGAGCGAGCGGCGCTGGCCGACCGCCACGAGACAGTCGTAGGCGAGTTCGCTGCCGATGCGGATCAGACCGAGGGCCATCAGCCACGGCAGTGCTGCCGCGGCGGGTGCCCACTGGTCGCCGTAGATCAGGCGGATGACGGGTTCCGCGAGGCCGGCGAGCAGGACGCACAGCGGGACGGTGCCGGTCATCAGGACGCCCAGGGCGCGGCTGAAGCCCTGGGCGAGGGCCTGTGGTGAGTCGGCGAGGCGGGAGAAGCCGGCGAAGGAGACCCGGCGGGCGGCCTCGGAGATGATCCGCACGGGCCAGCCGGAGATGTTGAAGGCGAGCACGTAGAAACCGAGCGCGATGTTGCCCAGTGTCGCGCCGACCACCATGGTGTCGACGTTGACGACCGCGAGCGCCAGCATGCTCGCCCCCGCCAGCGGGAGCCCGAACCGCAGCAGGGCGCGGGCCTGTTCGGGGTTCCAGCCGTACTTGAGGGTGCCCGGCGCGGCCAGCGCGCAGCCGATCAGCGTCACCACGTTCCCGGCGACGGCCCCCACGGCGAAGCTCATCGCGCCCCAGCCCGCGAAGGCGAGGACCAGGGTCACGCCGGTGCCGACGACGAAGTTGAGCCCGTCGATGACCATCCGCTTGCCCTGGGCGAACTCACGGGTGAGGAAGCCGCCCGGCACCTGGGCCACGCCGTCGATGAGCACGCACAGGCACATCACCCGCAGCACGCCCGCGGCGTCCGGCGAGTCGAGCAGACCGGCCACCGTCGGTGCCGACGCGAACAGTGCCACGTACAGCAGCCCGCTGGAGAGGGTGCTGAGGGTCAGCACGGTCGGCGCGAACCGCCGCGCGTCCCCCTCCCAGCGCACGATGGCCAGGCCCACGCCCAGTTCGTTCGCGGACAGCAGCACCAGGAGCACGGTCTGGGCGATGCCGTACACGCCCCATTCGGCGGGACCGAGGGCGAAGCGGGCCAGGACGATGCCGGTCGCGAAGTTGCCCAGCCGCAGGACGACGGTGTTGATCAGACTCCAGCGGGCCGCCGAACGGACCTTCCGGCCGAGAGAGGGAGCGGCGGGTTCTGCGGCTGCCACGGGTTCTACGGCTGGGGGAGGAGCCGTCTCACCGGTCGCGCTGTCCGGTGCGCGGGCGATGTCCATGGGTCGACTCCTCGTCGCGCGGCTCTGCGGCGGATGCTCCGGCCATGACGGGCCGTGGTTCTTGGGGCTGGGCGGCGGTCCGCTCGTTCCCGGTGGACTGCGACCAGCTCGGCGGCCTGCGGATGGCGAGCGTCTCCTCCACGACCGGCACGTCGGTCGCCTCGTCCTGGTTCGTGGTCTCCGCGTCCTCGTCGGTGGCCTCCGCCTCCTCGGGTGCGTCGGGTCGCCGCTGTCGCCTGCGCGCCTCCACGTAGAAGACGGCGACCAGGCTGAGCACCAGCCCCGCGCCGCCCGCCATGATCATGTACTCGAGCCGGGTCTTGGTCTGTGCCACCGGGGTCTGCGGGGCCACGATCGTCGTCATGCGGATCATGGCCTTGGAGTCGACCGACTGGTCCTGCTGGAACTGGTCCAGCCGCTCCTTGGCATAGGCGGTCAGGATCTTGTCCGAGGACAGGACGGACGCCTGGTCGGTGCCGGTGACGGTCAGCCAGAGCAGTGGCCCCTGGGCGTTGTCGGCGAGCTTTGCCTCGAACGTCCCCTTCGCGCCGCGGGACTTGAGCTCCCGGAGCGAGTCGTCGGAGTTGAGGTTGCGCGCCAGGTTGTCGGCCATGCCGGTGAGCGAGGTCTGGCTGCTGAGGAAGGGGTTGCCGTCATAAGCGCGGGTCGCCTTCTGGGAGTTCAGCAGCACCACCGTGCTCTGCGACTGGTAGGTCACGTGGACCACCTGAGTCACGCCGAAGACCAGGCCCGCGGTCAGCAGCAGCCCCGGCAGCAGGACGTACCAGCGCCTGCGCATGACTCGGAAGATCTCAGCGAGATCCATGGTCCCCCCTACTGACCGGATGTTCGACGAACGTATGTTGCAAGCGGATCATATGGGGAGCGTTCGGTCCGTGGGTCTCGGTTGATCAGTGGGTCTCGGCCGGGTGTCCGAAGTGCCTCCCTTCACCAGCACCTCGGCGATGCGTTCGCTGGCCCTGCCGTCCCAGAGTTCGGGCCGGCGCGGTGCGGGCGGGGCGTCCAGAACCCGGTTCACCGTGGCGACGATCCGGGCGGGATCGCGTCCGGCCAGCACATTGGTGCCCTGCTCGACGGTGATGGGCCGCTCGGTGTTGTCCCGCAGGGTCACACACGGCACCCCGAGCGCGGTCGTCTCCTCCTGGACACCGCCCGAGTCGGTCAGTACGACACGGGCGGCGTCCTGCAACGCGATGAAGTCCAAGTAGCCTGCGGGCGGCACGAGTTGGATGTCCCCGGGCACGCCGAGCTCGGCCAGCTTGCCGGCCGCGCGGGGATGCACGGGCAGCACCAGCGGGCAGCGGCCGGCGATCTCGCCCAGAGCCTTGAGGAGCCCCGCGAGCACCTCGGGGTCGTCCACGTTGGCCGGGCGGTGCAGGGTGACCAGGCCGAACTCGCCCCGGGCCAGGCCGAATCGGTCCAGGACGTCGGAGGCGCGGGCCCGTTCCAGGTTGGCCAGCAGCGTGTCGATCATGACGTTGCCGACGAGGTGGATCTGGTCTTCGCGATACCCCTCCGCGCGCAGGTTGTCGACGGCGTCGGGGGAGGGGGCCAGCAGATAGTCGCTGACCCGGTCGGTGGCGACCCGGTTGACCTCCTCCGGCATGCTCCAGTCACGGCTGCGCAGCCCGGACTCGACATGCGCGAGCAGCGGCCCCGCCTTGGCGGTGACCAGGGCGCAGGCGAGCGTGGAGTTGATGTCGCCGACCACGACGACGATGTCCGGCGCGACCTCCTCCAGCAGCGGCTCGAAGGCGGTCATCACCCGCCCGGTCTGCTCGGCGTGGCTGCCGGAGCCGACGCCGAGGAAGCGGTCGGGCGGCCGGATGCCGAGGTCGGCGAAGAACACGTCGTTCATGGCCGGGTCGTAGTGCTGGCCGGTGTGGACGAGGAGGACTTCGGCGCCGCGGCGCTCCAGGGCGTCCATCACCGGTTTGATCTTCATGTAGTTGGGGCGGGCCCCGGCGACGCAGACGATCCGCGGCATGGTTCAGAGCACCTCGATCGTGGGGCCGGGGGTCAGGCGGCGACGGCAGTCGAGGACGAACGGGGCCTGTTCGGCGATGAGTTCGTAGTCGAAGCCGTCGTGGTCGGTGAGCAGGACCACCACGTCGGCGGCGGTCAGCTCCTCCGCGTCCGGCTCGACCCGGACCAGCCGGGCGTCCACCGGGAGGCTCTCGACGACATGCGGGTCGGCGGCTCTGACCTGCGCCCCCATGTCGAGGAGCAGTTGGGAGATGCGCAGGGCCGGCGACTCGCGGGCGTCACCGGTGTTCTTCTTGTACGCCAGACCGAGCAGCAGGATGCGCGAGCCGTTGACGGATCTTCGTCTCTTGTTGAAGAGGTCGGTGATGCGCCGGGTCACGTACTCCGGCATGTGGTTGTTGATGTCGTTGGCCAGCTCCACGAACCGGAAGCTCTGGCCGAGTTCGCGCTGCACCCGCCAGGACAGATAGGACGGGTCGATGGGCAGGCAGTGCCCGCCGACTCCCGGGCCCGGCGTGAACTTCATGAAGCCGAACGGTTTGCTGGACGCGGCCTCGATGGCCTGCCACACATCGATGTCCAGATGGTGGGCGAACATCGCGATCTCGTTGACCAGCGCGATGTTCACATGCCGGAAGGTGTTCTCGAGGAGCTTGGCGAGTTCGGCTTCCTTGGGTGAGCTCACCGGCACGGTGGTGTCGACGAGTTGGGCGTAGAAGCCCTCGACCGCCTTCAGGGAGGCCTCGTTCACACCGGAGACGACCTTCGGTGTCTCCTTGAAGCCCCACACCGTGTTGCCGGGGTCGATCCGCTCCGGGCTGTACCCGAGATGGAAGTCGGTGCCCGCGGTGAGCCCCGAGCCCTCCTCCAGGAGCGGCGCGAACAGCTCCTGGGTGGTGCCGGGGTAGGTGGTCGACTCCAGGATCACCGTGGCCCCGGGGCGCAGATAGCGGCCGAGGGTGACCGCCGACTCCTTGATGTACCGCAGGTCGGGGGTGCCCTCGTGCAACGGGGTCGGAACCGTCACGACGGCGACGTCGAAACCGCCGCAGTCGCGAGCCGACTCGCTCGCACGGTAGGTGCCGTTGTCCAGCGCCGCGCGGATGCGCTCCGAGGAGACGTCCTCCACGAAGGACTCACCCGCGGCGAGGGTCTTGATCCGGCGCGAGTCGACGTCGTACCCGATCACTTCATGTCCGACCTCCGCGGCCCGGATGGCCAGCGGCAGTCCGACGTATCCCTGTCCCACCACGACGACACGCATCAGTGACTCCTGTTCGCGGGAGCGGTCGACGGGGTGAGCCGGAAACGCTCGCGCGCCGTCATGAGGAGGAAGGCAGCATTGGTGGTGAGGTAGCGCCGGCCCAGCCGGCGCGGCTCCTGGAGCACGCGGTAGAGCCACTCCAGACCCAAGCGCTGCCAGGCCTCGGGGGCCCGCCTGGTGATGCCGGCGAGGATGTCGAAGGAGCCGCCGACGCCGTGCACCACACGGGCCCCGGTGCGTTCCCCGTAGGCGGCCGTGAAGATCTCCTTCTTCGGCGAGGTCATGCCAAGGAAGAGCATCTGGGCGCCGCTGTCGGCGATCGCGTCGGCGATCGCCGCCTGCTCGGAGTCGTCGAAGTAGCCGTTGCGGTGACCGGCCACCTTCAGGCCGGGGAAGCGCGCGGCCACCCGCAGCACCATCTCCTCCAGCACCTCCTCCTTGGCGCCGAGGAAGTACACCGACACCCCCGCCGTCTCCGCCTCGGCCAGCAGCCGCAGGAACAGGTCGATGCCCGCCACCCGCTCCGGCAGCGGGGCCTTCAGCACCCGGCCGGCCCACACCACGGCCTGTCCGTCGGCGAGGACCAGATCGCAGCCGGACACCGCCTTGGCGAGCCGCTCGTCGCGTCGCATGTTGACCAGCTTCGCGGCGTTGACCACGCCGATCTCCAACTGACGGCCGTCCCGCACCGCTTCGAGGCAGCGCTCGACGGTCTGGTCCATGGTCAACGGGTCCAGCTCGACACCGAACAGGGTCTGACGCGCCCTCATATCCGGCCCCCCTGCCAGGCGTGCAGCATCCAGCCGAACTCGTACGGCCGGCACTCGCGGTCCACGGAGAGCGGGCGGTACACCCGGTCCAGGGACTTGAGCCGAAGGCCCGGAACGGCCCGGGTGGCCAGCCCCCGTACGGCCCGTACGGCCTTCTTCGGATCGCCCCGGTGGACCTTGCGCCAGGTCACACCGAGCTCGTCGAGGACCAACGGCTCGCGGACGTCCGGGTGTTCGGAGAACTCGGACACCTCCGTCATCCAGCGCAGACCCTTGCGGATCGCCGCGCCGAAGTCACTGCCGCCCGCGTCGGTGAGATCGAACAGGGCGGTCGGCGCCATCGCGTGCTGGTGGACGCTGTAGACCGGGTAGCCCTCGATGACTGCGCCGGTGCGCGCGTCGTAGTGCCACCACCACTGCCCGCCGTCACCCTGCAGTTCGCAGATCCGCTTCGCGCAGGCCTCGGACGCGGCGAGTGCCTCGGCGTCCCCGTCGCCGCTCGCGTGGGCGAGGGCCAGGGCCTGGAGCGGGTACGTCTGGTCGGCGAAGCAGCTGACATGCGCCCGGTACCAGGGCAGCAGGCCGGGCGCGGTCGCGTGCGGGAACAGCGGACTCGTGCCGATACGGGCCTTGAGCAGCCGGTCACGCGCGGAGGGGAAACGTCTCTCCACATCGACCGTGTCACGGGCCGCCGCGTAGGCGGAGAGCACCCAGGCCGCCTCGACCGTGTACTGCGGCCTGTCGTACGCGTCCAGCGCCTCGACCCGCGCGACGGCGTCGGACAGCTTCGGGTGCCCGGTCTCGGCGGCGGCCCAGGCGATGAGCGCCGCGTCCCCGAGGTTGGTCACTCCGGGCAGCGACTCCACCAGCAGGCCCGTGAACTCCTGGGCGGTGCGCCCACCCAGTGCCGCCCGCTGCCGGTCCTCGGGCAGGAAGCGCACACCGAGCGCGGTGATGGCCGCGTACCGGGTGCTGGTCCCGCGCCGGTCCAGGGCCCAGGAGCCGTCCGGTGCCCGGCGTCCGGCCATGGTGAAGGCGAAGGCCTCCTTGCCGGGCAGCAGCATCGCCGGCAGACCCGATTCCGCCACCGTGAGCAGACGTTGGGCGAGGGTGAGCAGCGACGGATCCTCATGACCGAGCGCGGCCAGACGTGACATGGTCATCTTTGGGACACACCAACCCCCCTGTGGGCCGTGTTTTGGACAGACTGATGAAACGTCGGGCCAAAATCGGCCTACGACGGACGGCGGACGTCAGGCGTCCGAGCGGCTCTCACTCCTGGACGCGGGCACAGGTGTCCCCACCACCCCGTAACCCCCCCTGGGCACTACTGGCTTGTGCGGTCATTGTGCATGGACTGCACACTTCGCACACATGTTATGCCTGTAGATGTTCGAGGATTTGGCCTTTGAGGGAAACAATTGGGAACGGCTGGAAACAGGAGTCATGCGCGCTCGACGAGTTCGCCGTCCTTCTCGTCGTACAGCCCGCCCGTCTCCGGGCACTCCCACGTGCCCGGATCGCGTTCCACGAGCCGTACGCCGGCCCGTCCGACCCAGCCGATCCGGCGCGCCGGCACACCCGCCACGAGTGCGAAGTCCGGGACATCCTTGGTCACCACGGCCCCCGCCGCGACCAGCGCCCAACGACCGATGCTGACCGGTGCCACACAGACCGAACGCGCCCCGATCGACGCCCCCTCGGCCACGACGACGGCCACGGCCTCCCAGTCGCCGCCGCGCTTCAGCTTCCCCTCGGTGTCCACGGAGCGGGGGAAGTGGTCGTTGGTGAACACGGCCGCCGGGCCGACGAACACCCCGTCCCCGAGCACGGCCGGTTCGTACACCAGCGCGTAGTTCTGGAGCTTGACGTTGTCGCCGATCCGTACGCCCGGGCCGACGTAGGCGCCCCGGCCCACGATGCAGCCGCCGCCCAGCCGGGCGTCCTCCCGGATCTGGGCCAGATCCCAGACCGTCGTCCCCTCGCCGATCGTGGCCGTCTCGTCGACCTGGGCGGTGGGCTGGATTCTGACGTTCATCGGGCGAAACCCTTCTTCAAGTCGCACGGAGCGCTCATCATCGATCACCGATGGCGCTCTGGCTACGGTTTGAAGGGTCCCGTCCCGTCAGGACGACTGATCCAGCCACGTCCCACCAGCCACCTTCCAGCAGCGGCGGAACTCAGCCCTCCGCCGACCGGACGACGTCCGCGAGGGCCGTGGCGGGCCGGCCGGTGAGGCGGGGCACGGCATCGCTGACACCGTCGAGCTCACCGGCCGCGATCGCCGTGTACGTCGACACCCACGCGTCGAGCTGCCAGGGTGGGGCGCCGTAGGAGGCGCGGGAGGCGTAGGCCTCCTCGACCGTCTCGGGGTGATAGGTGACCGTGCGTCCCCGGACCTCGGTGAGGATCTTCGCCGCCTCCGCCAGCGACACGGCCTCCGGGCCGGTGAGGTCGTACACGGCACCGGCGTGGTCGTCCGGCCGGGCCAGGACCGCCGCGGCGGCCTCCGCGATGTCGTCCTGGGCGACGAACGCCGCCCGCCCCTGACCGGCCGGGCCCCGGATGACCCCGTCCTCGCCCGCCAGATGCGGGACGAAGTCGGCGTAGATGTTGTCCCGCAGGAAGGTGTACGCCAGCCCGGTCGTGCGGATGTGCTCCTCGGTGTGGAAGTGGTCGCGGGCCAGGGTGAACGTGGCGTCGGGGGCCGCGCCGAAGAAGGAGACGTAGACCAGGTGCCGTACCCCGGCCTCGGCGGCGGCGTCCACGAACGTCTTGTGCTCGGCGAGCCGGTCCGCGCTCTCGGACGCCGAGACCATGAACACGGTGGCGACGCCGTCGAGAGCGCGCACGACCGCCTCGTGATCGCCGTACTCGGCCCGGACCGCGACGGCACCGGGAAGGGCGGGCGCCCGGTCCGGGCTGCGCACCAGGAGCCGCTGGGCCGTACCCCGCTCGGCCAGGAGGCGGGCGAGACGCCCACCGAGGCGACCGGTGGCGCCGGTGACGACGACTGGCTGGTCCGGCGTGGGGGTCATGGGTGACATCACGTCCCTCGGTGAGCGCTTTCAGGGGTTCGCCCGCAACTTACTCCCTGGAACACATCAAGGCCGGGATTGGGTGGTCATCAGGGCAGGGGGTTGAAGCTGGCTGTCGGTGCCAGGAGCGCGTGGACCTCGTCCCTCCGGTCCGTTGCCATGAACACCGAGACGAGGGCCTTTTTGGTGCTGACCGTGCTGGGGTGATCGGCGCCCAGCGCACGTTCACAGCGTGCCAGCGTTTGCTTGAGCAACACCTCGGCGTCCTCATGGAGTTGGAGGCGATACAGCGTGACGCCCAGATGGTGGGCGGAGGCGATCGTCGCGGGATGATCCTCCCCCAGCGCTCGCCGGCGCAGGCCGAGGACCTCCTCGTGCAGGCGGCGCGCCTCGTCGAGGTCACCGAGGCCTCGAAGGGAGTTGGCCAGGCTGCCGGCGGTGGTGAGGGTGTCGAGGTGATGCACGCCGAGCACGCGGCGGCGGCGTTCCAGAGTGTCCTCCAGGAGCCGACGCGCCTCGGGCTGCTTTCCGAGGCCCCGTAGCGCGTTGGCGAGACTGTTGGCGGAGGTGAGGGTGTCCGGGTGCTCCTCGCCCAGCACGCGTCGGCGGCGACGGAGCGTGTCGTTGAGGAGTCGCCGTGCCTTGGCGTACTGCCCCAGTGCGATCAGGGTGTTGGCCAGGTCGTGGGTGGAGGTGAGGGTGTCGGGGTGGTCCTCGCCCAGGATGCGGACGCGCTCTTGGCGGACCCGCTCATGGAGCTGCCGTCCCTCCTCGCAGGCGCCGGACATCGTCGTCGCCCGGGCCAGATACGCGGCCCACGTGAGGGCAATGGGGTGATCCGCTTCGAGGGACTCCACACAGCGGGCGTGGAATGCGGCGCACACATCAACGGCCTCCTGCGCCTGGCCGGAGCGCAACAGGTAGCGGACGGAGTTGATGAGTGGCTCGGGCCGGGCAAGGAACTCGGCCACGTCCGCCGCCGGACTTGCTGTCAGATGGGGTTGGCACACCGCCCACCCGGCCCAGGATGCCGGGTCGTCAGGGTCTCCTGGGCCTCCCGGGTCGACCCCCGCCAGGACGGCGGCGACGCGGGAGCGCAGCATCGTGGCCTCCGTCTTGGTCGTACGGTGGCGGAGGAACCGCCTGGTCAGTTCGTGGATCCGGATGAGTTCACCGTCGACGCGGGCCAGACCCCGGCGTTCGAGAGTCCTCACTTGGGCGGACGGAGCCTCGAGCCAGGCGAGTGGGATCGGCTTGGCCGCGAAGTAGGCGGTGAGCTGGAGGAGTTCCGCGGCCTCCGGGTGTTCGATTGCCAGCCTGCTGACCAGGGTCTCCAGCGTGCGGACGAGGGTTTCCGGGCTGCGAGCGGACGATCCCTGCTTCATCAGGGGAGTTGCGTTCTTCCGGACCAGCGCGAGGTACTGCCGACCGGGCATGCCCTCGATGAGGACCTGGGCTGCTTGAGAGAGCGCCAGCGGGAGATCGCCGAGGGTGTCCGCGATCGCGCTCGCCTGGCTGTCGGTGAGGTCGGGGACCACGTACTTCAGGCAGCGGCACGAGTCCGCGCGAGGCAGGACATCCACGGCGCTGCCGCCGCCCAGGTCCTGCCATGCCGGGTTACGGGAGGTGATCAGTACGTGCCCGCCTCCGAACGGGACCCAGCCGTCCAGAAGCTCGGGATCGTTGGCGTTGTCCAGGACGATGAGCCACCGTTCCCGCGTGCGCAGATGGTGTAGCCCGGCCAGAGCGGCGGTCTCGATGTCGGCATCCGGGGGGACGGGGGCCATCAGCCGGTGGGCCAACTCGGCGAACTGCTGAGGCATGCGACCGCGTTGTGCATCGATCCACCAGACGATCTCGTACTGGCTGGCGAATCGGTACACGTACTCCGAAGCGATCTCGGTCTTGCCGACTCCGACGATGCCGTGTAGAGCATGCGTCCGGCCAACACGCCCGTGAGCAAGGTTCTCGCGTACCTCGCGAAGCAACTCCTCGCGTCCGGCGAAGTGGAGGTTGCGTGGCCGTCCCTTCCTCCAGACCCGGGGTGTGCCGTCGGGAAATGCAGGTTGCGAAGGGGTGGTTGGCGCGGCGAAGACACGGTCCACAAGACCCTCGACAGCTGTCAACACCGCGGCGACAGCGGCCCCTTCGTCGAGAACGTGCAGCGAGGCGCGTACCTGTCGCTGCAGAGCCTCGGAAAGGCCGAAAACATCCTCGACCATCACAGAAGCGAAGCGGCTCCCTTGGGCCAACATCCCTTCCGCCTCCGCGTCGTTCCACCGGCGCCGGCGAAAATAGGCCCGCGAGAACAACGCCAAGACCGCATGTCCGCCCCGGAACAACGCACTCATCCGCTCGACGAGATCTTCTCGCGCCCCCGGGTCCCACAGGTCGAGCCGGACCGCGTACCCGGCCCCCTCCAGCTGTCGGCCCACCCACTCCGCCCAGGCCCCATCCGCCCCGGCATGACTGATGACCAGCATCGGCGTCGAGTCGGCCTCCACCGTCTCCGAGGAGCCGCCCATACGCGCCACATCCGTGCGCGAGGCAGTGGCGATCGCCTCCCCGTCGACCCGCACCACTGGGCCCCGCCCCGCCGCGCCGGTCACCGCCCCCTTGACGCTGCGAGGACTGCCGAACCGTGGCTTCAGATACGCCGTGACCTCGGCCCGGACGAGCTTCCGCACCGCCTCCACATCGTCACGGAACTGCGCCCCCAGCAGGGCCTCGCGCACCTCCGGCTGGAACTCGAACGTCAACAGGCCGCCCGTGTGGGCCTCTTCGGGCTCGACCACGCGACGGAGAATGCCCCCGAGGAAGACCTCGGCCAGATCCCCGCGCGACGACTCGCGCAGCAACGCGCGCTGGATGAGGCGGGCCATGGGCACGGTCAGCGTGGAGCGCGCCGACAGCAGGCCCGCCAGTCGCCAGGCCGCCGGAGACGACGAGGCACGGAAGCGGCGGATCGTGTCCTGTGCGGTCGCCGGGGCCCGTCTGGTGACGAGGCGTGAGGAGGGACCGGCGGGAACCCCGGGCAGGAGCAACGCCGATGACCTGGCCCACCGCCCACTGCCCGCCGTCATCTCCGCCCAGCCCCGCAGGGCGCCTGGTTCCAGTTCGACCACCGGGACCGGAACCCCCACCGGGACGACCGCGGCAGGCGCATGCTCCGGATTAGCCACCTGCCACTGGGAGTTGGGCAGTCCCAACCGGGGGATGTGCACCATGGTCGGACTCGGCGCCATGCCGACCCGGTTCCAGAGCGCGGCCGGCAGCAGATGGACCACGGCCACCTGGGAGTGCCGGGCCCAGTCGGTCAGCAGCCGGTGTGCCGCGCCGGACCGCCACATCGCCCCCACCGTGTCGCTGAGCACGAGGATCAGCTGGTCGCCCGCCGGGTCGACGACCTCGCGGGGATGCCGTGCCGGACGGTCCGCGGCAGGATGAGGCCGCAACCCCACCGCGGCCCCGTCGGGGGAGGGGAGCAGGTTCCAGCGGCGGATGTCACGGAAGGCGCCGAGGCGCACCACGTCATGCTGCACCTCGTGGACCTCGTCCCGCCACAGGCTCATGGAGGGACCGCAGTCGACCACGAGCGCCAGGCTCAGCCAGCGCGTCGGCGCGGGGCGCAGGACGGGCAGCAGGATGTGCTCGTCGACCAGCCGGTTGACGGTTGCCTCCTCGTCCAGTTCGAAGACCGTCCGGGATGCGACCTTACGGGTGAGCGGCTTCAACGCCCGTGCCAGCGCGAGGGTGTTCGGCAGAGAGGCGGCGGCCGGGACGGCGAGGGCGGTACCGGTCGGGGCCTCGCCGGGGGGCTCCGGCACGTTCGTCGGGAGATGGATGTCGAGGGCGGGTTCGTCGTCGGGTGAGGGGGCCTCTTGCCGGTTCCGGTGCGGCTCGGCGCTGTGTGGCTCCGGTTGCGGCGGCTGCTCGGGCACCGGCAGCGGCGGCGACGGAGGATGCGCGTCAGTGGGCGTGTCGGCCCGCACCGGCGCCCTGCGGTCCCGTGTGAGCACCCGCTGCGCCAGCCACAGGATGTCCGCGAGCTCCTCGGGCGTGGGATCGTCCACCCCGCCCCGGGCCAGCAGCGGCAGGAGGTCCGAGATCACCGGGCGTCCGGACCGCTCAACCGGTGCATGGTCGCCTCGGCCAGGTCGGCGAGGTCCTCCGGCGCAGTCCAGGCGCCCGCCAGCCGCAGCTGGACCGCGTTGAGGAGCTGGTCGGTGGCCAGCTCTCCGGTGCTGCGCCGGGCGAGGAACGTCTCGATGACACCTCCTGGCGCACGTGCCGCGTCGGCGGCTTCCCGGCCGAGGCGCTGGGCCAGGATGCGATGCAGCTTCTCCTCGTTCGGCAGGGGCAGATTGAGCCGGATGCACCTGCGGAGAAACGCGGGCGGGAACTCCCGTTCCCCGTTGCTGGTCAGGACGACCACGGGGAAGGCGCGACAGCGCACCCGGCCGCCGGTGATCCATGCCGTGCCCGACTGGTCCTCCGTACCGACGGAGACCCGCGGGGCCGTCTCGGACATCCGGACCAGCTCGGGGATGTCGAAGCGTCCCTCGTCCAGAACGGTCAGCAGGTCGCCCGGCAGGTCGATGTCGCCCTTGTCGATCTCGTCGATGAGCAGGACCCTGGGGCGTTCGGCGGGCAGGAAGGCGGTGCCGAGCGGGCCGAGTTGGAGGTAGCGGCCGATGGTGTCGCGAGGCTCGGCGTCGGGCGCCGGCTGTTCCAGGCGTCGTAGGTTGGCGTCCTCCAGCCGTCGTAGGGCGTCGTACCGGTACAGGCCGTCCCGCAGTGTGGTGCGGCTGGTGACGGGCCAGCGCAGCACCGGACCGAGGCCGAGGTCCTCCGCGATGCTGTAGGCGAGAGTGGACTTGCCGACGCCGGGGACGCCGGTGACGAGCAGCGGGCGGCGCAGGTGGAGTGCGGTGTTGACGAGGTCGATCTCGGAGTCGTCGGCGATGTAGCCGCGGCCGTGCTTCCGGTCCGAGGGGGACAGATCAGGCACCACGTGGTCCGTGTCGATCTCGCCGTCGAAGACGCGCCAGGGCGGCTTGTCCGCGGCGAGCCGGTCGAGCCGGTCGGCGGCCGGGCCGTCCCCCTTGTAGATCCACCAGCCGTTCACGGCACCTCCGGTCGTGGGTGATCCCGCTGCGGGGAAGGGCATCAGAGGAAAGCGGAGTCGGTGAGGAGGGCGGCCTCGACCGGGTGATGAGGGTCGTCGTACAGCAGCACCACCCCGGGATCGACGCCCTTGCGCAGTGTCTTCACCGCCCGCGGCAGTTCGCTGACGTTCTTCACACGACGCAGGTTCTCCAGCCCGGGTGCCCCCGCGGGCGCGGCGTGCCCGACGCGGCGCCACAGGACGACCGGCATCCCGAAGTGCAGCGCCGCGCGCCAGACCCGCTCGGCGTCGCGCGCGGCGATGGCCACACAGGCCGGGTGGGCGGAGTCCTCCCAGGCGTCGAGATGCCGCTCCAGGTCGCCGAGTTCCTCCTCGCCGACCCAGAAGACCGCCTCCTCGTCCTGGAAATGCGTCTGGTTCAGCCAGGTCCAGCGGGTCCACCACAGATGGGCGAAGTCCGCGAGCTCCCGGGCATTGGGGCAGCGGACCACCACCTCGTACCGCTCGCCGAGACGCCACGGCCGGTAGAGGCCCAGGTGGCACAGCCACTGGTCGAAGTCGGTGTCCAGCAGGGTTTCGGTGACGGCGAATTCGATGCGGCGCAGCTTCGGTGGCTGACCGCAGTCGGTCCCCCGGCGGCGCAGTGCCTCCGCCTTGGCGGTGAAGGTGCGCAGACATTCCTCGACCAGTTCGCGGGCGCCGGCCAGGGAGACGCGGAGGCGTTCGGTCGCGGTCTCCGGCGGTTGGACACGCTTCCAGTCCGCCGCGTCGCGTGCCGACCGGAGCAGGATCTCCGCGAAGACCCGGTCATGGTCCTGCGGGTCCTGGTCGAGTCGCACCACCATCGTGACCTCGAACGTGTTGATCTCCGGAGGCGGTGGAGGCTCGGGCAGTCCGAGCCGGTGCCGCACCTCATGGACCCAGGAGGCGAGCGCGAAGCCGCGTCTTCGGCTCTCCCCGCCCTGGCCCGCGCTGAATCCGGACGCCAGCGCGTGCGTGAACATCAGCACCTTCGGCAGCGCGGCATCGGCCTGCTCGCGCTCGTCCAGGTCCAGGGCCCAGCCGTAGAGGTCCCCGACGGGCATCGAGAACGGCGCGGCGACCCAGCCCGGCTCGCCCGGCCTGCCGAAGGAACAGCGATAGGCCTTTTCCGCCCAGTCGCCCGGAGTGACACCGTGCAGCAGCTCCTTGAGCCTGGCCCAGGCCGGCGCGTCGAGGCTTGTCGGAGTGCGTGGCGGTACCGGGCCGCCCTTTCCTTGCAGCGCCTGTAACAACAGCAGGGAGAGATGGTCCGGTCCGCGCACCTTCTGGAGCGTGAGGCCGCTCGCGCGCAGCCGTTTACGGAACGCCTCCTGACGTTCCGCGCGAACGTCGTTGATCGCCACGGGCGGCAGCCCCAGGTCCTGGTCGTCCGACAGCAGGAACACCAGGCGCTCCAGGCCCAGCTCGGTCGCTTCCTCGAACTCCAGCTCGGTGTAGGACAGATGCTCCAGATCGCGGACCGGTGAGCCGTAGCGGAAACCGATGATGCCGACGTAGACATCGGCCGTGCCGACCTGTTCCCGGCAGTAGTCGGCGGGTTTGTCGTCCCGGGCGGTGAAGTACGCCATGTCCACGGGCACATGACCGGCGCGGTGCACCGCGTCGACGGCAGCGTCGACGAACGACAGGCCGACCGGAAACTTCCGCAACTCGGAGGTATGGCTGAGGAACACCCGCCGTGGAACGGTCACGCACCCACCCCGTAAGAACGCACTGCCTGGACAGCCCTGCTCACCAGATTAGTCAGCGGCGGGGCCGGGCGTGTGCCGGACGTACCGGTGCTGCCGTATCAGGTCAAGCGTCCCGGACTCTTGACTCGCTACCCCTCAGTAGCCATCCTCGACCCACAGATTGCGCCGGTCATGACAAAACCGCATGGCCGCCGACCGAGGGACGTGGGTCATGACCAAACCTCGACGCCCGTACGGCAGACGCAGACACGTCACCGTCGTGTCGCTCCTCCTCCTCGTGCTCTCCGTGGCCCTCGGCCCCACCCCGAGCTCCGCGGCCGCGAGCGACTGGTGGAACCCGACCGCACGCCCCGCGCCGGACGCGCAGATCAACGTCACCGGGGAGCCGTTCACCGGTACCAACTCCGCCGGAGAGGTGCGGGGGTTCGTCGACGCCCACAACCACCTCTTCTCCAACGAGGCCTTCGGCGGCCGGCTCATCTGCGGCAAGGTCTTCTCCCCGCAGGGCGTCGCCGACGCGCTCAAGGACTGTCCGGAGCACTACCCCGACGGCACCCTCGCGATCTTCGACTACATCACCCACGGCGGGGACGGCCGGCACGACCCGGTCGGCTGGCCGACGTTCAAGGACTGGCCGGCGTACGACTCGATGACGCACCAGGCCAACTACTACGCCTGGATCGAGCGCGCCTGGCGCGGCGGGCAGCGGGTGCTCGTCAACGACCTCGTCACCAACGGCGTGATCTGCTCGGTCTACCCCTTCAAGGACCGCAGTTGTGACGAGATGACCTCGGTCCGGCTCCAGGCCAAGCTGACGTACCAGCTCCAGGACTACATCGACGCGATGTACGGCGGCCCCGGCAAGGGCTGGTTCCGGATCGTCACCGACACCGCCCAGGCCCGGCAGGTGATCAAGGCGGGCAAGCTCGCCGTCATCCTCGGCGTCGAGACCTCCGAGCCGTTCGGCTGCAAGCAGATCCTCGACATCCCGCAGTGCAGCAAGGCGGACATCGACAAGGGGCTCGACGAGCTCTACGACCTCGGCGTGCGCAGCATGTTCCTGTGCCACAAGCTGGACAACGCGCTGTGCGGCGTCCGCTTCGACGAGGGCGGGCTGGGAACGGCCATCAACGTCGGGCAGTTCCTGTCCACCGGCACCTTCTGGAAGACCGAGAAGTGCAAGGGCCCCCAGCACGACAACCCCATCGGCACCGCCTCCTCCGCCGCGGAGGCGGACCTGCCCGCGGGCACCGAGGTGCCGACGTACGCCGCCGACGCGCAGTGCAACGTCCGCGGCCTCACCGACCTCGGTGAGTACGCCGTGAAGGGCATGATGCAGCGCAAGATGATGCTCGAGATCGACCACATGAGCGTCAAGGCCACCGGCCAGGCCCTCGACCTGTTCGAGGCCGCCGACTACCCCGGCGTGCTCTCCTCGCACAGCTGGATGGACCTCAACTGGACCGAACGCGTCTACTCCCTCGGCGGGTTCGTCGCCCAGTACATGCACGGCTCCGAGGGCTTCGTCGCCGAGGCCGCCCGCACCGACGCGCTGCGCGAGAAGTACGGCGTCGGCTACGGCTTCGGCACCGACTTCAACGGCGTCGGAGACCACCCGGGCCCGCGCGGCGCGAACACCTCCAACCCGGTGAAGTACCCGTTCAAGAGCGTCGACGGCGGCTCCGTCATCGACAAGCAGACGACCGGCTCACGCACCTTCGACTACAACACCGACGGCGGCGCCCACGTCGGCATGATCCCCGACTGGATCGAGGACATCCGCCAGGTCGGCGGGCAGGACGTGGTCAACGACCTCTTCCGGGGCGCCGAGTCCTACCTCGACACCTGGGGCGCCACCGAGCAGCATCAGGCCGGCGTCAACCTCGCCAAGGGGCGTACCGCGACGGCCAGTTCCTCGGAGTGGAACCCGTTCACCAGCTACCAGCCGGGCCGTGCCGTCGACGGCGACGACGGCACCCGCTGGGCCAGCGACTGGAGCGACGATCAGTCGTGGCAGGTGGACCTGGGCGCCACCCACCTCGTCTCCCGCGTCACGCTCGACTGGGAGCGGGCGTACGGCAAGTCGTACCGGATCGAACTGTCCACCGACGGCACGAACTGGACGACCGCCTGGTCCACCACCTCCGGCGACGGGGGCCTCGACACGGCGAAGTTCACCGGGACGCCCGCCCGTTACGTCCGGGTCCACGGACTCGGCCGCGGCACCGATTGGGGATACTCGCTCTACGAGGTCGGCGTCCACAGCGCCTGACAGGACCGCTACGGAGTCGGCGTCACGGCGCCCGACACCACCACGGGGGACGCGCACATGGCACGCATGCCGTCGGCACAACGGCGTCGGCAGCTCACCGAGGCGGCGATCCGGGCGATGGCCCGGGACGGCGTGGCCCGGACCACGACCCGTTCCATCGCCGCCGAGGCGGGCGTCTCCCTGAGCGTCTTCCACTACTGCTTCGACTCCAAGCAGGAGCTGGTCGAGTCGGTCATCACGACCATCACCGACCACTACGTCGGCATCGTGCAGGAGGCCCTGAAACCCAGGGCCTCCCTGGAGGAAACCGTCCGGGCCGGCTTCCAGGCGTACTGGGACCATGTGCGCGCCCACCCCGACGAGCACATGCTGACCTACGAACTCACCCAGTACGCCCTGCGGCAACCGGGGTTCGAGCATCTGGCCCGACGCCAGTACGAGCTCTACGGCGAGCTCTACACCGGCATCATCGAGCAGCTGTCCACCACCATGGGATTCCGACTGCGCGTGCCGGTCCCGGCGTTGGCCCGCTATCTCGCCGCCATGACGGACGGCCTGACCCTCAACTACCTGGTCCTCGGTGACGAGGACGCCTGGACGGACATCCTCGACACCGTCACCGCCCATATCGCCGGGCTGGTCTCCGCCTAGACCCAACGAAGCACTACTAGGCGCGCAGCGGATTCGTCCCGGTCGCCGCCAGCAGGTACCAGGCGGTCGCGCCCGTGTGCCGGTACGGGTAGTAGCCGAACCCGAAACCGGTGTCGAGCGGGCTGCTCGCCGAGACGACACCGGACCCGGCGGCCACGGGCCGGGAGCCCAACGTCTGCCCGTCGCCCAGCAGTTCCTGCGCCCGCTCCATGGAGGCGATCAGGTTCCGGGCGCGCTTCTCGTCCCCGGCGGCACAGCGGTCGCGCAGGGCGAGAGCCAGGTGGGCCGTGCCCTCGAACCACACGCCGTTGCGGTCCGGCCTGGGCTGGCCGGAGGCGATCGGCGCGTCCTCGTTCGCCAGCAGACTCGCCGAGCTGAAGGTCACTCCCGCGTACGACTGGCCCGCCGGCACCGTGCTGTTGGGGCGGTCGGCCGAGTCCAGGACGGCGAGTTCGCGCGCGGCCCAGTCCAACGAGCGGGAGTGCGCGCGGGAGTTGAGGGCCAGGTGCGTCCAGGTCTGGGTGTCCTCGGGAATCGGGGACTTGTTGATCGTCACACCGTCGTTGGTGCCGGTGTAGAAGAAGCCGCCGTCCGGCTCCCACATCTTCTCGACGAACTCCCTTGCCACCGCTCGCCGTTCCCGCCAGACCCGGTCCCCGGTCAGCCGTGCGAGCTGCCCGAACAGGCCGACCAGGTCGGTGTTGTGCTCGGTCGAGGTGAAGGGCAGCTTCGCGTCGGCCCCGTCGACCCCGAACTTGAAGCCGCCGAGCGGCTCGTCGGTGCGGCCCACCCGGTCGATCCACTCGCCGATCCGGACGGCGCCCCTCAGGAACCGGCGCTCCCCGGTGCGGCGGGCGAGCGCGGCCAGGGCGATCCCGGCCCAGGCCATGTCGCCCACCGCCGTACCGGTGAAGCCGAACTGCCGACCCACGTTGGCCTTGCCGTCCGCCCGGACGAACCCGTCCGGCTGCGGGGAGCCGTCGTAGAAGGTGTACGGGCCCACGTTGTACGCCTGCCGCAGCCGGCCGTCGTCGTGGTCGGGGTCGTTGGCCTGCGCGTACAGGAGTGCGTCGCCGAGCACCGTGGCCCGGGACGTGCCGTCTCCCGACGGGCCCGCGAGCAGCGCCAGGATCGTCAGCGCGTTGTCGTAGGTGAACGCCGTGCTGAACAGGCCCGCTTGATCGGTGTAGCTCTGCGCCAGCCGGATCGTGCCGTGCTCCGGGTAGGCGTCCATGGCGGCGGCGAGGAAGGCCCGCGCGCGACGCCGGGCGGCGGCCGGGCGCTGCGGCGCCGCTCCCGCCGTACCCCCGCCGGCCGCGGTGAGGACCGCGGCGCCCGCGCCGAGTCCGGTCCCGATGAGTGCGCGACGGCTGAGGGTCATGGGTCTCCTAGAGGGGATGCACGCAAAGGTTTGAGAGCGCTCTCAAAGGCGCGCGCTCATTCTGCTGTCACCTCTCGCTCCGGTCAACGGATGTGCACGGCCGACAAGTTGAGGCACACGAAAGCGGCCCCAGGAAAACCTGGGGCCGCTTCGCGAGAAACGTGGATCAGACCGCCGTCGACGGGAACGTCGGGTACTCCACGCCGGAGACGTGCTGCACGACCCGGATCACCTGGCAGGAGTAGCCGAACTCGTTGTCGTACCAGAGGTAGAGGATCGCGTTGTCGCCGTCGACCTTCGTCGCGCCGGCGTCGACGATCGACGCGTGGCGCGAGCCGACGAAGTCCATGGAGACGGCGTCGGGGGCGGTGGTGAAGTCGATCTGGCGCTTGAGCGGCGAGTTCAGCGAGACGTCGCGCAGGTAGCCGAGGACCTCCTCGCGGGTGGTCTCGCGGCCCAGCCGCAGGCTGAGGATGGCGATCGACACGTCCGGCACCGGCACGCGGATGGAGCTGCCGGTGATCGGGGCCTTGAGGTCGGGCAGTGCCTTGGCGACGGCCGAGGCGGCGCCCGTCTCCGTGATCACCATGTTGAGCGGCGCGGAACGGCCCCGGCGGTCGGCCTTGTGGTAGTTGTCCAGCAGGTTCTGGTCGTTGGTGAACGAGTGGACCGTCTCGACATGGCCGCGCAGCACGCCGTACTCGTCGTCCATCGCCTTCAGCGGCGGCACGATCGCGTTGGTGGTGCAGGACGCGCAGGACAGGATCTGCTCGTCCGGCTTCACGGTGTGGTGGTTGACGCCGTGCACGATGTTGGGGACGTCGCCCTTGCCGGGCGCGGTGAGCACGACCTTGTCGATGCCGGGACGCAGGTGCTGCGAGAGGCCCTCGCGGTCGCGCCACTTGCCGGTGTTGTCGATGAGGATCGCGTTCTTGATGCCGTACGCCGTGTAGTCGACCTCGGACGGGTCGTTGGCGTAGATCACCTTGATCGCGTTGCCGTTGGCGGTGATCGTGTCGGTCGCCTCGTCGACGGTGATCGTGCCCTGGAACTGGCCGTGGATCGAGTCGCGGCGCAGCAGCGAGGCGCGCTTCACGAGGTCCTGGTCGCCGCCGCCGCGGACCACGATGGCGCGCAGCCGCAGACCGTTGCCGGAGCCGGACTTCTCGATGAGCAGACGGGCGACGAGGCGGCCGATGCGGCCGAAGCCGTACAGGACGACGTCGCGGCCCTCGCCGCGCTCGATCTTGTTGGCGCCGGTCGCGCCGGCGACGGCCTCGGCGGTGAAGGCCTCGACGGTCAGGCCGCGGTCGTCGGCGCGGTAGGTCGCGGCGAGCATGCCGATGTCGATCTGGGACGGGCCGAGGTCCAGGGTGGTGAGCGCCTGGAGGAAGGGCAGCGTCTCGGTCACCGACAGCTCCTCGCCGGCGATCTGGCGGGCGAAGCGGTGGGTCTTGAGGATGCTGACCACCGACTTGTTCACCAGGGAGCGGCTGTGCAGCAGGACGGTGACGTCCCGCTCGCGGTGCAGCTTCCCGATGATCGGGATCATCGACTCCGCGATCTCCTCGCGGGTCTTCCAGTTGGTGAACGAGTCCTCGTTGACAGTCACAAGATCCATCTTTCGAGCTAGGCAGCGCTCATATGTTAACCACATGTTCGTTTGACCCCTTGAACGGGGTGGGGTCTCCCACGCGTACCAGCGGGCACAGGGCCGCGTGCCCCGCCAGACCACGCCAGCGATCCAAGGGACGGACCACATGAACGCAAGCGCATCCATCGGTGTCACCGGACTGGGCGTGATGGGCCGCAACCTGGCGCGGAACTTCGCCCGCCACGGAGCCACGGTCGCCGTCCACAACCGCTCGGCCGGACGGACCCGCGCGCTGGTCCAGGAGTTCGGGCACGAGGGCGCCTTCGTGGCCGCCGAGTCGGCCGAGGAGTTCGTCGCCGCGCTCGAACGCCCCCGGAAGCTGATCATCATGGTGCAGGCCGGCCCCGCCACCGACGCGGTCATCGAGGAGTTCGTCCCGCTCCTCGACGCCGGCGACATCGTCGTCGACGGCGGCAACGCCCACTTCGCCGACACCCGCCGCCGCGAGGCCGCCCTGCGCGAACGCGGCCTGCACTTCGTCGGCACCGGCATCTCCGGTGGCGAGGAGGGCGCGTTCAACGGCCCGTCCGTGATGGTCGGTGGGTCCACGGAGTCGTACGCCGTACTCGGCCCCCTCTTCGAGGACATCAGCGCACACGTCGGCGGCGAGCCCTGCGCCGCCCACATCGGAACGGACGGCGCCGGGCACTTCGTGAAGATGGTCCACAACGGCATCGAGTACGCCGACATGCAGCTCATCGCCGAGGCGTACGACCTGCTGCGCCAGGTCGCCGGGTACACGCCGGCCGAGATCGCGGCCGTCTTCCGCCGGTGGAACGCGGGCCGCCTCGGCTCGTACCTGATCGAGATCACCGCCGAGGTCCTCGCCCACACCGACGAGGCCACCGGCGCGCCCTTCGTCGACGTCGTCGCGGACGCCGCGGGCCAGAAGGGCACCGGCCGCTGGACGGTCCAGACCGCCCTGGACCTCGCCTCCCCGGTCACCGCGGTGGCCCAGGCGACCTTCGCCCGCGCGGCCTCCGGGCAGTCCGACCTGCGCGCCGCCTACCGAGGCCTCCCCGGCGGCACCACCCCGCCGCTCAGCCGCACCGAGGCCGAGCGCTTCACCTCCCAGGTGGAACACGCCCTGTACGCGTCCAAGGTCATCGCCTACGACCAGGGCTGGACGATGATCCAGGACGCGGCCGCGGAGTACGGCTGGAAGATCGACCTCGGCGCCGTCGCCCGTATCTGGCGCGGCGGCTGCATCATCCGGGCCGCCTTCCTGGACCGCATCCGCGCGGCCTACGCCGCCGACCGGGACCTGGTCAGCCTGCTCGGCGAGATGGAGTTCGCCATGGAGATCACCGACGCCCAGGTCCCCTGGCGGGAGACGGTGGCCTCCGCGACCCGCCGGGGCATCCCGGTCCCGGCCATCTCCGCGGCCCTGGCCCACTACGACACCCTCCGTGCCGAGCGCCTCCCCGCCGCCCTCCTCCAGGCCCAGCGCGACTACTTCGGCGCCCACACCTATGCCCGCGTGGACCGCCCCGGCACCTTCCACACCCAGTGGGCCGCGCCGGGCCGCCCGGAGACGGCGAACTGACGACAGCGCTCCCCGGGCAAAGGGAAATGCGCCGCCGCGCAACCAGCGCAGGCGCAGCGCCCTCCTATCTGCTGAACCACATTGCAGACACAGGACGTTCACAGGGGAGTGCGCCGTGGCAGAGCTGTCCCGCCGCCGGTTCGTGGTCTACACACTGGCGGCGTCCACGCTGACCGTCGCCGCCCCGCTCGGCTGCGACGCGCCGGCGGCCGAGGGCGCGACCGCCCGGCGGTCCGACGTCGTCGTGACCGGCACCGACGACGAGATGCTGGTCCTGGAGATCACCCGGGACAACAAGGTCCGCGTACGACTGCCGCGCGTCGAGGTCGGCCAGGGCGTCACCACCGCCGTCGCCATGATGATCGCCGAGGAACTCGACGCCCGGCTCACCGACGTCGACATCCCGCTGGCCGGGGCCCGGACCAAGGGCAACCAGTACACCGGCGGCTCCAACTCGGTCAGTTCGCTGTACGGCCCCGCCCGCAACCTAGCCGCCACGGCCCGGGCCCGGCTCGTCACCGCCGCGGCGCACCGCTGGCGGCTGCCCGCGCGCGTGCTGCGCACCCGGGACACCACGGTCGTCGCCCCGGACGGCCGCACCGTCACCTTCGGCTCCCTCACCGAGGCCGCCGCCCGGGTCCGTCACCCCCGCGTGTCCAGCAAGCCCAAACCGGCGTCCCGGCACCGCGTGATCGGCCACCCGACGACCCGCATCGACGCCCGCGACATCGTCACCGGCCGTGTGCGCTACGCCGGGGACCTGTCGGCGGCCGGGGCGAAGCCGACCGTGGTGGCCCGTCCGCCCACGCTCGGCGGCAAGGTCGTCTCGGTGGACGACCGCGCGGCCCGGGCCCTGCCCGGCGTCCTGCAAGTGGTCAGGATTCCCGGGGGAGTCGCCGTGGTCGCGGAGTCCTTCCACTACGCCTTCAAGGCACGGGACGCTCTGAAGATCCGCTGGTCTCCCGGACCGCTGGCGGAGCTGTCCGACGCGGCCATCCGCGCGCGGTTGCGGGCCGCGGTCCCGCCGCTCGGCAGACCGCCGCGCGGATCGGCCCAGTTGGAGGAGCGGTTCGAGTTCGCCTTCGTCGGCCATGCCCCGATGGAGGTCCTCACCGCCGTCGCGGACGTACGGGCCCGCCGTGCCGAGATCTGGTTCTCCTCCCAGTCGCCGATGGGCGCGCGGGAGGACATCGCCGCGGCGGTCGGGCTGCCGTCGTCCGCCGTACGCGTCCATGTCGTGCGCGGCGGCGGCTCGTTCGGGCGCCGGCTGAACCACGACGCGGCCATGGAAGCGGCCCTCATCTCCAAGAAGGCACGCCTCCCGGTGAAGCTGATGTGGAGCCGCGCCGACGACATCAAGCACGGCCGGATGCGCCCCGCCTTCCAGCACCGCATCCGGGTCAGCCACGCCGAGGGCCGCGTCGTCGCCTTCGCCCACGCGACGGCCTCGGTGAGTGAGGCGTGGGAGGGGAAGTCCGCGCAGGGCGGGATCAAGGGAGCCGCCCTTTCCGCCGCCGGCTCTCCGGTGCCCAGTGACAGCGGCCTCTACAACTTCGGGAAGCTGTCCGGGGATTCGGGCTCCGTCGAGCTGGCGATGCCGCTCGGCGCCTGGCGGTCGGTCGACTCCGGGACCGTGCGGGCGGCCGAGGAGATCGTCGTCGACGAGATCGCCCGGACCCTGGGCAAGGACCCGGTGGCGTTCCGCCGTACGACACTGCGCGGCAAGGCCGTCAAAGCGGTCCTCGACAAGGCCGCCACCGCCGGACACTGGGGCCGGGCGATGCCCGCAGGACAGGCCCAGGGCGTCGCCGTCCACGAGGAGTACGGGTCCTGCGTGGCCTGCCTGGTCGAGATCGACGCCGCCGACCCGAGGAACCCCCGGGTGACCAGGATCGTGATGGCGGCCGACGTCGGGACGGCCGTCAACCCGCGCGGACTGGAGGCCCAGCTCATGGGCGCGGCGGTCGACGGCATCTCCACGATCCTGCGGGCCGGCCTCCACATCGACCGGGGTGCCGTCCGCGAGAGCAGCTACGCCGACTTCCAGTGGGCGCGCCAACGCCACGCCCCCCTCCACTTCGAGGCCCACATCCTCCCCACGGGCGGCGAGCCGGGCGGCGCCGGTGAACTCGGCGTCCCCGCGGCGGCCGGAGCCGTCGCCAACGCCTACGCCCGCGCCACCGGCACCAAGCCCCGCCGCTTCCCCCTCAACTTCTGATCGCTGGAAGGCCTCTGATGCCCCGTCACACCTTCGTCCTGAACGGCAAACCGGTCACCGTCGACGCCCCCGACGACATGCCGCTGCTGTGGGTGCTGCGCGACCTGCTGGATGTCACCGGCCCCAAGTACGGCTGCGGTGTCGGTGTGTGCCGCGCCTGCACGAGCCATCTCGACGGCGCCGAGATACAGCCCTGCGTCGTCCCCGTCGCCGACTGCGCGCGGCGCGAGGTCACCACCATCGAGGGTCTCGCCGACGGCGACACCCTGCACCCCGTGCAGCAGGCCTGGCTCGACTGCGACGTCTCCCAGTGCGGGTTCTGCCAGCCGGGCCAGATCATGGCCGCGGCCGCCCTGCTGAAGAAGACGCCCGAGCCGACGGACGCCGACATCGACGCGATCGAGAACGTGTGCCGCTGCGGGACGTACTCCCGCATCCGGGAGGCGATCAAGAAGGCGGCGACCGCCGGGGACTGAGTCACCTGGGTAAGGTCCACTCAGCCACAAGTGGACAGGTAGGTCGCTGATGACGAACGCCCGGGAATCCCTCGACAACAGCCCGAGACAGCTCCAGGTGGAGACGCACGGCCTCGACGTGATCGGCGACGCCGAACGCAAGGGCACCCCGCGGACGCTGTTCTGGCCGTGGTTCGGTGCCAATGTCTCCATCCTGGGACTGAGCTACGGCGCCTTCGCGCTCGGCTTCGGCATCTCCTTCTGGCAGGCCCTGATCGCCGGCGTGATCGGCATCGTCTTCTCCTTCCTGCTGTGCGGCTTCGTCGCCGTCGCGGGCAAACGCGGCTCCGCCCCGACGATGGTGCTCAGCCGGGCCGCGTACGGCGTCCGCGGCAACCGGCTGCCGTCGGTGATCTCCTGGGTCCTCACGGTCGGCTGGGAGACGGTCCTGTGCGCCCTCGCCACCCTGGCCACCGCGACCGTCTTCGACCGGCTCGGCTGGGGCGGCGGCACCGGGACCCAGGTGGTCGCCCTCATCGTGGTCGCCGGGCTCACCGTCGTCGGCGGGGTCATGGGCTTCGACGTGATCATGCGGCTGCAGACCCTGATCACCGTGGTCACGGGTGTGCTGACGGTCGTGTACGTGTGTCTCGTCGCCGACCACATCCACTGGAGCACCGTCAGCGACATCCCGGCGGGCTCCGCGCAGGAGTTCATCGGCGCGCTGGTGTTCATGATGACCGGCTTCGGGCTCGGCTGGGTCAACGCCGCCGCGGACTACTCCCGCTATCTGCCGCGCACCTCGTCGAGCCGGGGCGTGATCGGCTGGACGACGTTCGGCGCGTCGGTGGCACCGCTGCTCCTGCTGGTGTTCGGGCTACTCCTCGCGGGCTCGTCGACCGCTCTGAACACGGCCGTCGCCGCCGACCCCATCGGCGCGCTGACCACGATCCTGCCGACGTGGTTCCTGGTCCCCTTCGCCGTGGTCGCGGTGCTGGGCCTGGTCGGCGGCGCGGTCCTGGACATCTACTCCTCCGGCCTGGCGCTGCTGTCGGCGGGCCTGCGCATCCCGCGCCCGCTGGCCGCCCTCGTCGACGGCGTGCTCATGATCGCGGGCGCCGTCTACATCGTCTTCTTCGCCGACGACTTTCTGGGACCGTTCATGGGCTTCCTCACCACGCTCGGGGTCCCGATCGCCGCGTGGTGCGGGATCATGCTCGCGGACATCCTGCTCCGCCGCCGCGACTACGCCGAGCCCGACCTCTACCGCCCCGACGGCCGCTACGGCGACGTCCCGCTCACGCCCCTGCTCCTCACACTGGCCGCGACCGCCATCGGCTGGGGCCTGGTCACCAACGCGGCCGCCGACTGGCTGACATGGCAGGGCTATCTCCTCGGCCCGCTGGGCCTGGGCGGCAAGTCGGGCGCCTGGGCCTACGCCAACCTGGGCGTCCTCGCGGCGCTGGCGCTGGGCTTCCTGGGCACCCTCGCGCTGCGCCGAGGACGGGTGCGTGAGCAGGAGGCGCAGGTGGACGCCGTATGACCACCGGCCACCTGACGGTCATCGACATGCAGCGCGTCTTCGCCGACCCGGACAGCCCCTGGGCCACCCCGCGTTTCGCCGAGGCCGCGGAGGGCGTACGAAGCCTGCTGCCGGCCTTCGGCGACCGGGTGACGTTCACCCGCTTCGTGGCCCCGGAGCGGCCGGCCGGCGCCTGGCAGGCCTACTACGCACAGTGGCCGTTCGCCCTGCAACCCCCGGACGCCCCCCTCTGGCACCTGACCGACGACTTCGCGGCCACCGCCCCCCATGTCCTCGACGCCCCGACGTTCGGCAAATGGACCCCACAACTCGCCGCACGCGCAGGCCTGGAAGGCCCGCTGTACCTCACCGGCGTCAGCACCGACTGCTGCGTCCTGTCCACGGCGCTCCCGGCGGCGGACGCCGGCATGGAGGTGGTGGTCGTCGCCGACGCGTGCGCGGGAGCGGACGACGACTCCCACGCGAAGGCGTTGCAGCTGCTGGACCTGTACCGACCGCTGGTCAGGGTGAGCACGGTCGCGGAAGTGCTGGCGGACAGGGCATGAGCGAATCCCGCGTGGCCCTGCTCGGCGGCGGCTTCTCCACGGACGACGACGGCCTCCTCGACGACTGGATGCTCGGTCACGCCCGCACGCCCCGGCCCCGGGTGTGCTTCCTGCCGACGGCGAGCGGCGATGCGGTGGGGTACGCGGAGAGTTTCCTCGCCGCCTTCGAGGCACGCCGGAACTGCGCCCCGTCCGTCCTGTCCCTCTTCCGCAGGGAACTCGACGACGAGGAGCTGCGCAGCCATCTGCTGGCGCAGGACGTCATCTACGTGGGCGGCGGCAACACGGCGAACCTCCTCGCGGTCTGGCGCACCCACGGAGTGGACCGGCTGCTCCGTGAGGCGTACGCCCGCGGCACCCTGCTCTGCGGTATCAGCGCGGGCGCCAACTGCTGGGCGCGGGCCTCCCACACGGACTCCTTCGGCCCGCTCACGGCCCTGCCCGACGGCCTCGGCCTCCTGCCCGGCTCGGTCTGCCCGCACTACGACTCCGAACCGGGCCGCCGCCCCTCCTATCAGCGGTCCGTGGCCACCGGCGCGCTCCCCGACGGCTGGGCACTGGAGGACGGAACGGGGGCGCTCTTCACGGACGGCCTGGTCACGGAGGTCGTGACCCGAGACCCGGCCGCCCAGGTGTACCGCGTCGAACGGGACGGTACCGGCGGTGTCCGGGAGTTGCCTCTGGTGGGCCGGCTCCTGTGAGACTGTCCGGGTGATCGAGCCCAGACCAGTGGTGTCCGCCGACGAGATGCACGCCCACCTCGTCGACCAGTTGAACCTCGCCCTCACCCGCCCCGGGATGTTCGGCGGCGAGTCCGCGATCCTGATGCTCGTCGAACACCTCCTCTTCATGGAGGGGCAGCCCGGGGCCCGCTGGGACGTGGTGATCCAACCCCTGCGTGAACGGGGCGCGTTCAGCGCCATCGGCGTCAAGGGCGTCTTCCGTGAACTGATCCGGGGCAGCGACGACAACGACGTGAGCTCGGTGCACGCCGAGTTCGCCCACCGGCGTGGCTGGCTCAAGCCGGACCGGCTCCTCGACTCCCGTACTCATCAGGCCCTCATGGGCCGGGTCCGCGACTGGGCCGCCGAGGACAGGCAATGGGCCGACGTCGTCGCCGAGTTCGGGGAGCCGTCGGTCCTCTTCGGCAGCACCAACCCGAGGTACGGCAAGACCCTCGCCTACGTCAGCGAGAACCGCGACCACCCGATGGTGTTCTTCCACCTCTGGAACGGCACCCTGGACGAGGCGTCGCCCGTGTGGGAACCGGCCTACGAGCAGCCCGTTCTGTGGGCCGTGCGCTTCGGTGACGCGCACTTCGACGAGGCCTTCGTCCGCACCCCCGCCGGACACCGCCTCCGCCCCCAGTAGTTGGCGTTATCCGGTGGGTACAGGAGTGGCGGTTGCCGTGTTCAATCACTTCTGTCGCGACACGTTCGGACGTCCCCACACGTCAGGAGGCACCGTGATCGCCGCTCCCGAACCGGAACTCACCGCGCAAGACATCATCGAACGAGCCGTGCGGCTGCGGCCCGTGCTGCTCGAACGCCAGCCGGAGACCGAGCGGCTGACGCACTACCCGAAGGACACCCACGAGGACTTCCTGCGGGCCGGCTTCTACCGGATGCTCCAGCCACGCAGGTACGGCGGCTACGAGTTCGGCCTGCCCGTCTTCTACCGCGTGGTCACCGAGATCGCCCGTGGCTGTCCCTCCACCGGCTGGGCCCTGTCCCTCTCCGCCGCCCACGTCCTCCAGGTCGCCGGGTTCTTCGAGGAGCGGGCCCAGGACGAGATCTTCGGCGCCGACGGCGACTTCAGGGCGGCGTCCACCGTCGTCCCCGTCGGCGTCGCCCGTCCCGACGGCGACGGCCATGTCGTCCTCGACGGCACCTGGCCGTACTCCTCGGGCGCCCCCTACTCCACCCACTACCTCGGCCAGACCCTGGCGGCCGGTGATCCGCCCGGACCCGTGCTGCTGTTCGTGGTCCCGCGCTCGGCGTTCACGGTGCTCGACGACTGGCACGGCGTCCTCGGCCTGCGCGGCAGCGGCTCCAACAGCGTCCGCATGGAGAACGCCCGCATCCCCGCGTACTTCACGTGCGAGGCCAGCCTCGTCGACCTGCCCGTCGAGGGCGGCAGCGTCGGATCGAAGCTGCACGGCAACCCGATGTACGCCCACCGGGCGCCGAGTTTCTACCACGGCGAACTGGCCGCCGTGATGACCGGCATCGGATACGCGGCGGCGGACGAATACGCGCGCGCTCTGTCCGGCCGCCCTCTCCTCCTGGAGCCCGACCGCACCCGCGCCGACCTGCACGACTACCAGCGTCACCTCGGCGAGGCACTCGGTCTCATCCGCACCGCGGAGGCGGCGCTCCAGCACACGGCCGCGGACTGGATGGAGACCTGCCGCCGCGGTGTCGCCGGCGAGGCGCCCTTCACCATGGCGGAGGACAACCGGCTCGCCCTGATGTTCCTCAACGCCGGACGCCTGGCCTGGGACGCCCTGCAGAACATCCTCTTCCGCACGGCCGGATCCCGACACGCCCGCGACGGCGAGCGCATGCAGCGCTACTTCCGGGACGCCGCCACGTACTGGACGCATGTCGGCCCGAGCATGGCCGAGCCCCTCTTCCGCAGGGTCGGCTGCGACCGCCTCGGCCTGCCCTCGGACCACATCCCGCTGATTCCCTGATCCGCGGGGGAGTGGCGCAGTCCGGATCGGGTACGTGAGCAGGACGCGCCCGGGACCGAGCGCCCGGGCGAGCCGTACGACCACCGCTACCAGGGGATTCACCATGGACACACCCGCGCACGACAACACCACACCCGCCCGGCGGGCGCTGGACGCGCTGGCCGAGAACACCGAGGACACGGTGGCGCTGGACACGCTGGTGAGCAGTGACGTCCTCGTACCGGTGCCGGACGACGCCAGTGAGGAGGACGCCGACAACCCCTCGGCGGTGGCCCTGCCGGTCATCGAGCAGCCCGGCGGCGATCCGGTGGTGCCGGTGTTCACCTCGGAGGACGAGATGGCCGGGCTGCTGCCCTTCGTCTCCCGCTACCGGCTGGTGCCGCTGGGCGCGCTCGCCGCGGAGTGGCCGACGGACGACCTGGCCCTCAGCATCGACGCCGCGTCCGCGCACCCGCTGACCCTCACCTCGGAGGGCGTGCGCACCCTGCTGGGCCGCGCGCACGGCTGACCGGGGGACCCGCTGGGGGAGGAACGGCGCCGACTCCGCTCCTCCCCGGACGTCCACGATCGACGTGATGTGACGATATGACTACGGGGCGGTGGCGTCGCTCCGGGAAGCGCGGCACCTGTCCGCAAAGCGCGGCGTATTGCGACGGACCGGGTCACGCGCCGCGGAGCGTCCGCGAGGGCGTCTCACCGAACCGCTCCCGATACCGCGACGCGAACCGGCCCAGATGCGCGAACCCCCACCGGTGCGCCACGTCCGACACGGTCGTCGCTCCCGGCTCCGAGGCCCGCAGCTCGGCGTACACCCGTTGCAGGCGCACGTCGTACACGTACGCCATCGGCGACATCCCGACGTGCCTGCGGAACGCCTCCTGGAGCGTGCGCACCCTGACCCGCGCGATCCCCGCCAGCCGGGCGGCGTCGTACCCCTCGGCCGGCCGCTCCTGTACGGCGTCCATCACCCGCTTGACCGAGGCGGGCCGCATCGGTGGCGGCGCGGGAGCCTCCAGTTCCTCCCGGTAGTTGTGCTCGGCCGCCAGCAACACCCCTTCGAGCAGGGTCTGTTCGATGCGCGAGCGGATCAGCGGCCGCTCCAGCAGCCCGAGCGAGGTGTCCTTCTCCAGCAGCGCCCAGGTGGCCAACTGCGCCCAGCTGCGGCCGGGTCCGTCCCGCACGTCGACCGACGGCCCGAAGGCCGGCGGGCGGGAGACCGGCCGGTCGAGCAGGGACTCCAGGGCGAGATGGAGGGCCTGTTTGTCGATCTTCACGGTGAGCGCCTGGCAGTCGGGCGACCAGGCGTCGACCCGGATGCGCCGGGCCGGATCGAAGAAGACGGCGCTGCCCGTCGTCGCGAACACGACGTCCCCGCACCCCTGTTGGACGCTGAAGCAGCCCCGCACCGGGACGGCCAGATGATAGGAGCCGGGCGCGGCGAAACCGCTGCGGATCTCGGTGCCGAAACAGATGTCGCCGACCGTGAGCGAGCCCAGGCCGAGCACGCTCAGCCTCGTCGTGAAGTCCTCGGTGGGGCCCACGACCTGAAGGTCCATGTCGTAGTAGTGGGCGGCGATCACGTCGTGCGCCTCGTCCACGGAGCGCGTCGCGTACGAGCTGAAGTCGGCCGCCCGGCCCGGTGCCACGGTCACTGCGGAGCCTCCGATCTGCGCGCGCAGTACTCCGTTCAGCATGGCCACGCGTATGGCCGCGTACACCCCGCCCGCTTCCGGTTTTCACAGCCTCTCCTCAGCGGCGGGGATTCCGCGAGGATTCGGCGCGGCCGAGCCTCACTCGCCCAGCATGCGCCCCAGTGCCTCCCGTTGCAGCGGCAGGACCTCGGCGTGCAGATCGCGCCCCTTGCGGGTCAGCGCCACCCACACACCGCGCCGGTCCTCCACGCACACGGAGCGCTCCACCAGGCCGTCCTTCTCCAGTCGGCCGATCAGCCGGGAGAGCGCGCTCTGGCTGAGGTGGACCCGCCCGACCAGGTTCTGCACCCGGCACAGGTCGCCCTCCGCCGGGGCCTGCGCGGCGAGCAGGTCGAGCACCTCGAAGTCGCTCGCGCCCAGCCCGTGCGGGTGCAGCACCCGGTCGATCTCGCACATCGTGCGGGCGTGGACCGCCAGGATGTCCCGCCACTGTTCCTCGAGCCGGGTCCCGGCCGCGTTCACTGCCATGCCCCCATGTTAATGCGCATGCATCCATATGGGGGCAGGGGCGGCCTCAGCTGTCCTGGGTGATCCCGATGAGGTTGCCGTCCGCGTCCTTCACGGAGGCGATCAGCTTGCCGCCGCCGACGTCCGTGACGTCCTGGAGCAACTCGGCGCCCGCGTCCAGCAGCGCGGCCAGGCGGGCCCGGATGTCCTCCACGTGCCAGTACGGCACCGGACCGGTCATGCCCCGCGCGTGCCCGTTGGGGTCGAGCCCCACGTCCTGACCGGCGTCCTTGAAGCCGACGTAGTACGCCTCGTCGGCATACGGCTCGGTCTGGAGCAGGGCGATGAATACGGCCTTCGCCCTGGCGATGTCCTTCACGGGGTAAATGATGGTCTTCAGTCCGGCGGTCATGGTGTGCTCCTCCGTTGGCTTTTCGTCGGTGGTTTCACCGTAGGGCGGGGGAGGGGGAACCGCTTCTCCGATCCTGACCGCTTGCCGGGACACTCAGGTCGAGTCGCGTTTCACGAGCTCGGTCGGCAGGATCACCGCCATCGGGTCCTCGCCGTTGATCTGGGCCAGCAGCACCCGCACCATCTCGGCGCTGATCCGGTCGTAGGGCTGGCGGATCGTGGTGAGGGCCGGGGTGGCCTCCAGCGCGGCGACGGAGTCGTCGAAGCCGCCCACGGACACGTCCTCGGGGACCCGCCGGCCCGCCCTGGCCAGCGCGGCCAGGGCACCCTGCGCCATCAGGTCGGAGGCCACGAACACGGCGTCGAGGTCCGGGGCCTGCGCCAACAGCTGCTCGGCGCCCGCCTCGCCGCTCGCCCGGCTGTAGTCGCCGGAGACGATGAGCCGCTCGTCGACCGGGATGCCCGCGTCCGTGAGCACCTCCTTGTATCCGGCGAGCCGGTCCACACCGCCCGGGGTGTCCAGCGGGCCGCTGACCATGGCGATCCGGCGCCGCCCCAGGGAGAGCAGATGGCGCACCATGTCGCGGGCGCCGTCCCGGTCGTCCGCGGCCACGTAGCTCACCTTGGCGCCCGGCCCCATCGGCTTGCCGCACTGCACGAGCGGTACGCCCGCCTCGCGCAGTTCCTCCGCGACCGGGTCACCTGAATGACTGGAGACCAGCAGCACCCCGTCGACGTGCCCCGCGGTGATGTACCGCGTTATGCGCCGCCGTTCGTCCTTCGTGCCCGCCAGCATCAGCAGCAGCGGGATGTCGTGCGCGGCCAGCGCCTGGGTGCAGCTGCTGAGCAGGACGTTGAAGTTCGGGTCCTCGAAGAACCGCTCCTGAGGCTCCGTCAGCAGGAAGCCGATGGAGTCCGAACGGCCGGTGATCAGCGAGCGGGCGTGGCGGTTGACGACGTAACCCGTCTTGCGGATCGCCGCGTTGACCGCTTCCTGGGCGGCCGGGCTGACGTAGTGGCCGCCGTTGAGCACCCGCGAGACCGTGCCGCGCGAGACTCCGGCCTCGCGCGCCACGTCGTGGATCGTCGGCGGCTTGCGGCGGCCCCCCGTGTTGCTCATGGTCATGACTTTACGGCCCCGGACAGCAGATCGAGACTCCAGAACCGCTGGATGACCAGGAAGAGCGCGATCAGCGGGAACACCGCGAGGAACGCGCCGGTGATCACCAGGGTGTACAGCGCCGGCGTGTTGGCGCCCTGCTCCAGGAGCGTGTACAGACCGAGCGTGATCGGGAACTTCTCGTCGTCGCTCAGCATGATGTAGGGGAGCAGGAAGTTGTTCCAGATCGCCACGAACTGGAACAGGAAGACCGTGACCATGCCCGGGACCATCATCGGCAGCGCGACCCGGCTGAAGATCCGCCACTCGCTCGCCCCGTCCATCCGCCCGGCCTCCACCACGTCCGCGGGCACGGCGGCCTGGGCGTAGATACGGGCGAGGTAGACGCCGTACGGCGAGAGGATCTGCGGCAGCAGCACGGACAGGTAGGAGTCGGTCAAGTCCGCCTGCGCCAGCAGCAGATACTGCGGCACGGCGAGGATGACCGGCGGCATCAGCACACCCGCGAGCAGCACGTTGAACATCGTCTCGCGGCCGCGGAAGCGGTAGATCGCCAGCGCGTAGCCGCTGAACGCCGACACCACCGTGGACAGCAGCGCGCCGCACCCGGCGTAGAAGGCTGAGTTGCCCATCCACTGCCAGTAGACGCCGTCGCGGTAGGCGCTCAGGTCCTTGAGATTGTCGACGAAGCCCGAGCCCGGCAGGAACGTGAAGGTCGAGAACAGTTCCTCGCCGGACTTGGTCGAGGCGATGACCACCCAGGCGACCGGCAGCAGCGTGTACAGCGCGCCGATCAGCAGGGTGAGCGTCGGGACGAGCGCGATCCGGCGGCGCAGGGGCGGGCCCTGGGCGGCGCCGGGCGTGGTGCCGGCGGCCGGCTCGGCCTTGCGGACGGCAAGAGAACTCATCGTGCTGCCTCCTGCTTCTGGCGACGGTTCGCGGCCCGCAGGAACCCGAAGGACAGCAGCAGCGTGGCGAGCGCGATGATCACGGCCTGTGCGGCCGCCGCGTAGATGTCGTTGGTGCCGAACGCGTCCCGGTACACCTTCATCAACGGGCTCCACGTCGTGGACACCGAGTTGGTCAGGGGCTTGAGGGTGGTCGGCTCGTTGTAGACCTGGAGCGTGGCGATGATCGAGAAGAAGAAGGTCAGCACCAGCGAGGGCGCCACCATCGGGATCTTGATCTTCAGGGCGACCTGGCGCGGGGTGGCCCCGTCCAGCTTCGCCGCCTCGTACACCTCGGCCGGGATGGCCTGGAGCGCGGTGTAGATGACGATCATGTTGAAGCCGGTGCCGCCCCACACCGCGATGTTGGAGAGGGCGGCATACAGCGGCCCCCCGCTGAGCAGGTCCGGCTGCGGCAGACCGAGCTTGTCCAGCACGTAGTAGAACGGGCTGACGTCCGGCAGGTACAGGAAGCCCCACAGCATGGCCGCCACGACGCCGGGAATGGCGTACGGCAGGAAGATCGCGAGGCGGGTGAAGGGGGTGAACCGGACCTTGTCGCTGTCGAGCATCAGCGCGAAGAGCAGGGCGAGGCCCAGCATCACGGGGACGACGATGCAGCCGTAGCCGAGGACGCGCAGCGCGCCGTGCAGCAGCTCGCTGTCATGGAGGGCGGCGGTGTAGTTCGACAGGCCCGCCCACACCTCCTCGCGGGCGCCCTTCCCGAGGCCGAGGCCCGAGACGTGCACCTTGCGGAAGCTGAGCCAGATCGCGTACCCGATGGGCAGCGCGAAGAAGACCAGGAAGAGGACCGTGGCGGGGATGAGGAAGGCATACGGGGCCCCCTTGACCCCGTACGGCTTCCGGCGTGCGCTCGTCACTCGGAGACCCCGAAGCCCTGCTTCTTGAGGTCGGCGACGGTGGCGGCCTGCATCGTGTCCAGGGCGGCGGCGAAGTCCGACTTGTTCTTGGCGGCGGCGCCGAAGGCGTCGTTGAAGGCCGTGTAGGCGACGTTCACGTTCGGGCCCCAGGCGGAGGGTGCCGTGGTCTTCGCGATCTCGGCGGCCTTGGTGTAGAAGTCGGCCTGGTTCGAGAAGTACTCCGGAGCCTGGGCGAAGGCACCCGAGGTCTGGGCGTTGGTGGCGGCCGGGTAGATGCCGCTGTCCTTGGCCAGCGCGGTCAGGGCCGCGTCGTCCGTGTTCAGCCAGGCGGCGAACTTGGCGGCGGCCTCCTGGTGCTTGGAGTCCGTGGTGACGCCGGTGGAGGAGCCGCCCCAGCTGCCGGTCCTGTGCTCACCCGCCGTCCACTGGGGGAGCGGGGCCATCGCCCACTTGCCCTTGGTGTCGGGCGCGGCCGTGGTCAGCGTGCCGGGCGCCCACACGGCGGAGACCCAGGCGATCTGCTTGCCGGTGTTGAGCGCCTTGTTCCAGGCCGGGGTGTACATCGGCTGGTTGTCGACGGCGCCCTCCTTGACGAGGCCGCCCCAGAAGTCGGCGACCTTCTTGGTGGCCGCGTCGTTGATGGCGACCTTCCACTTGTCGCCCTCGGTGGTCCACCACTGGGCGCCGGCCTGCTGTGCCAGGCCCGCGAAGAGGCCGGAGTCGCTGGCGGAGAAGGTCGTGAGGTCGGTGCCGGGGGACTTCTTCTTCAGCGCGCGGGCCGTCTCGGCGAACTCGTCCCAGGTGGTGGGGACGGTCAGGCCGTACTTCTTGAAGAGGTCCTGGCGGTAGTAGAACATCATCGGGCCGATGTCCTGCGGGACCGCGTAGACGGCGTCCGTGCCCAGCGTGGTCTGCTGCCAGACGCCCTCGGCGAACTTGTCCTTCGCGTCGCCGACGTCCTTCGCTATGTCGGCGAGGGCGTCGTTGCTGACCAGGGTCGGCAGCGCCTGGTACTCGGCCTGGACGAGGTCGGGGGCCTTGCCGGCCTTGTGCGCGGTGAGGATCTTGGTGACCAGGGTGTCGCCGGACGCCTGCTTCTTCACCGTGACGGTGATCTGGTCCTTCTTGCCCTGGCCCTTGTTCCAGAGGTCGACGACCTTGTCCATCCCGGGGGTCCAGGTCCAGTAGGTCAGCGAGACCGGCCCCGATGCGGTCTTCGAGTCGCCGTCGTCCGAACCGCAGGCGGCGAGTGCGGTGGCGCCGAGGGCGACGGCGACGGTGGATGCTGCCACTCTGCTGAGCCGGCTGCGCTTCGTGATGGGCATGGATCTCTCCCCTGACCTGGGCCCCCGCCGGTTGCGGAAGGCCTGCCATGCGTCTGTGAGCGTTCACAGTAGAGAAACATCCCGGACACTTGTCAATGGTTGTTGCTGTGCGGTTATGTTGGGCTCGCATCACCGATCACGTGTGTGCACGTTCCCAAATGATCGACCAAACGGGAGAGAGATCCATGCCGGAGACCAGCCCCAAGGGCCTCACCAGGCTCGCCTTCGGTGGGGACTACAACCCCGAGCAGTGGCCGGAGAGCGTCTGGCAGGAGGACGTCCGCCTGATGCGCGAGGCCGGCGTCACCATGGTGAGCGCCGGGATCTTCTCCTGGGCGCTCCTGGAGCCGTCACCCGGGGTGTACGACTTCGGCTGGCTCGACCGTCTCCTCGATCTGCTGCACGAGAACGGCATCCGCGTCGACCTCGGCACCCCCACCGTGGTGCCGCCCGTCTGGTTCTACCGGGCCCACCCCGACGCCCTGCCGGTGACGGCCGAGGGCGTGCGCTACGAGTTCGGCTCCCGGGGCGCGATCTGTCACAGCAACGCCGACTACCGCGCGGCCGCCGCGACCATCACGACCAAGCTGGCCGAACGCTACGGCGACCACCCGGCGCTCGCGATGTGGCACGTCCACAACGAGTACGGCGTCCCCGTCTCGGCCTGCTACTGCGACTCCTGCGCCGCCCACTTCCGCCGCTGGCTGGAGTCGTCGTACGGCACGGTCGACGCCGTCAACGAGGCCTGGGGCACGGCGTTCTGGGGCCAGCGCTACGGCGGTTTCGAGGACATCAACCCGCCGCGCCTGAGCCCCACCGTCGGCAACCCCGCCCAGGCCCTGGACTACAAGCGCTTCGCCGACGCCACCATGCGCGAGAACTTCGTCATGGAGCGGGACATCCTGCACCGCCTCGCGCCCGGCATCCCGGTGACGACCAACTTCATGACCGCCCTCAGCCAGTGCGACTCCGTCGACTACTGGGCCTGGGGCCGCGAGGTCGACATCGTCACCAACGACCACTACCTGATCACCGACGGCCGCCGCACCCATGTGAACCTCGCGATGGCCGCGGACCTCACCCGCTCCGTGGCCGGGGGAGCGCCCTGGATCCTGCTGGAGCACTCCACCTCGGGCGTCAACTGGCAGCCCCGCAACCCCGCCAAGGCCCCGGGCCAGATGGCCCGCAACTCCCTCGCCCACGTGGCGCGCGGCTCCGAGGGAGCCATGTTCTTCCAGTGGCGCCAGTCCCGCCGCGGCGCCGAGAAGTTCCACTCCTCGATGCTCCCGCACGGCGGCACCGACACGCGCGTGTGGCGCGAGGTCGTCCAACTCGGCGCCTCGCTCGACTCGTTGAGCACGGTCCGCGGCACCCGCACCGAGGCCGACGTCGCCGTCCTGTGGGACTGGCACTCCTGGTGGGCGCAGAGCCTGGACTGGCGCCCCAGCGAGGACCACGACGCCCGCGAGCGCGCCGACGCCTTCTACGAGACGCTCTACGACCGCCATCTCACGGTCGACTTCGCCCACCCCGAAGCCGACTTGTCGAGGTATCCCCTTGTCGTCGTACCGGCCCTCTACCTGATGACCGAGGCCGCCGGGAACAACCTCGAGCGGTACGTCGAGAACGGCGGCACCCTCGTCGTCTCGTACTTCTCCGGCATCGTCGACGAGCACGACGCCGTGCACGAAGGCGCCTACCCCGGCCCGCTGCGTGATGTCCTCGGCCTGACCGTCGAGGAGTTCTCGCCGCTGCTGAAGGACCAGTCGGTGCGCCTCACCGGCGCCGACGGCTCCGAGCTCAGCGGCGACGTCTGGACGGAGTTCGTCGTCCCGCGCGGCGCGGAGACCGTGTGGACGTACGCCGACGGTCTCACCGCCGGCCACCCGGCGGTCACCCGGCACCGCTTCGGCCAGGGCTCCGCCTGGTACGTGTCCACCCGCCTCGGCGTCGAGGGCCTCGACGCCCTGCTGGGCTGGGCCGCCGAGGACGCCGGGATCGCGCCGCGCGCCGACCTGCCCCGCGACGTCGAAGTGGTGCGCCGCACCGGCGAGTCGGGCACCTACCTGTTCGCGATCAACCACACCGGTTCGGACACCAAGGTGCCGCTGGAGGTCTCCGGCACCGAGCTGCTGACCGGTGAACGCGCCGCGGGCCGCCTGGAGGTCCCGGCGGGCGCCGTGCGGGTCGTACGACTCGACGGCTGAGACCCACCGACTCCCCTCCGCCCGTGCGAGCCGCGAGCCGCGGGTGGAGGGGACCCTTCGTCGTCCTCGGCGAAGGCACCCCCAACCCCATTTTGTCGAAGGGACGACGGACGACGATGTTCCATCCCAGACGCACCCTGCGAACCCTGCTCCTCCCGCTCGCCGCGGGGCTCGCCCTCACCGCCCTGCCCGCGCAGACCGCCCAGGCGGCGAGCACGCTGACCAACGGCGGGTTCGAGTCCGACGGCGCGGGCGTGGCCGTCCCCGCCGGCTGGTCCGAGTACGGCACGACCGCCGCCTCGTACACCGAGTCCGGCGGCCACGGCGGCAGTTACCGGCTCACCCACTACTCGTCCGCCGCCTACAAGGTGGAGACGTACCAGTACCTGTCCGGGCTGACCAACGGGAACTACAAGCTCACCGCGTGGGTCCGCTCCGGCGGCGGCCAGAACTCCGCCTACATAGCCCTGAAGAACTGCGGCGGCACCGACCAGCGCACCGACCTGCCGGTCTCCCCGAGCGGATGGCTGCACATCGTCGTGCCGGTCAACGTGACCACCAACCAGTGCACGATCAGCATCAACAGTGACGCGAACGCCGGCAACTGGATCAATGTGGACGACCTGACCTTCGCGTCCGGTACGTCCAGTACGTCGATCAAGGGCTCCGACGTCTCCTCGCTCGCCAAGAGCGAGGCCCTGGGCGGCACCTACCGGACCAGCTCCGGCACCACCGGCGACGCGCTCGCCATCCTCAAGTCCGCCGGACAGAACTACGCGCGCGTCAAGGTCTGGGTCAACGCTGCCGACGGCTACAACGGCAAGAAGCAGGTCCTGGCGATGGCCAAGCGCATCAAGGCGCAGGGCATGAAGCTGCTGGTCGACTTCCACTACTCCGACACCTGGGCCGACCCGGGCGCCCAGACCGTGCCGGCCGCGTGGTCGGGCCACAGCTACAGCCAGCTGAAGACGGACGTCTACAACCACACCTACGACGTCCTGAACGCGCTGAAGGCGCAGGGCACCACGGCCGACATGGTCCAGGTGGGCAACGAGATCAACGGCGGCATGCTGTGGTCGGCCGGCTCCACCGACAACTGGTCGCAGCTCGCGGGGCTGCTCAACTCCGGCTACAGCGCGGTCAAGGCGGTCAGCTCCTCCACCCAGGTGGCGCTGCACCTCGCCAAGGGCGGCGACCTGAGCGGCACCCGCTGGTGGTTCGACAACGCGGTCGCCAACGGCGTGAACTTCGACGTCATCGGCCTGTCCTACTACGGCTACTGGCACGGCTCGCTCCACGACTTCCAGACGACCCTGGACGACGCGGCCTCGCGGTACGGCAAGCCGGTGTTCGTCGCCGAGACGGCCTACCCCTTCCGTCTCGACAGCGACGACTCCTACGAGAACATCATCGACCTCTCCAGTGAGTTGGTCTCCGGCTACCCCGCCACCACCGCCGGCCAGACCCGCTGGATGAACGACGTCGCGAGCATCGTGGAGGCCGTCCCGAACGGCCGTGGCCTCGGTGTCTTCTACTGGGAGTCGACCTGGACCGCGGTCACCGGCAACGGCTGGGACCCGGCCGACTCCTCCTCCGGCAACGGCTGGGAGAACCAGGCCCTGTTCGACTACGACAACAAGGCGCAGCCCGCGATGGTGTGGTTCAGCCACCGCTAGTCCGCCGTACGACAGGAGCCCGGCCGCGCAGACGCGGCCGGGCTCCTGTGTTGCCCTGTGTGAGTACCGAACTGCCTTTTCCCGCAAGTGCGTTCGGTACCGGACAAGGTGTGAGAAGTCCATCCATGACGGCGTCGACTGCGGGACAGTGGGAACACGCGGTTCGAGGAGGTAGAGCGGAGGGGACGACATGCTGAGGACTCCCGTCAGTCAGCGGCGGCTGGACATCCTGGAGTGGCTGAAGGATCCGGTCGTGCACTTTCCGGCCCAGCGTCACGGCTGCCCGGCCGAGGACGGCGTCACCGCGGACGCCGTCGCCACCAAACTCGGTGTGCGGCGCCAAGTCGCCGACACCCACCTGGAGTTGCTCGCCGACATCGGCCTGCTGCGCACCAAGCGGGTCCGCCGCCGGGTCTACTACCGGCGCGACGAGGTGCGGATAGCCGAGGTGGCCCGGATGTTCGAGAAAGGCTGGTAGACAGAGCAGCGCGAGAGAGGCGGTAGTTCGTGGAGCATGCACAGAAGCTGGTCCCGCACCGGTACGTGGCCATCGGCGGCCACGGCCCCGAGGACGTCGTCGCCGACAGCCGGGGCCGCGTGCTGACCGGTGTGGCGGACGGCCGCATCCTGCGCCTGGACGGCCTCGCCGATCCGGCCACGACCCGCGTCGAGGTGCTCGCCGAGACCGGCGGCAGGCCGCTCGGCCTCGAACTCCTCGCGGACGACGACCTGTTGGTCTGCGACGCCGAACTCGGCCTGCTCCGCGTCGACCTCACCGACGGCCTCGTACGCATCCTCGCCGACTCGGTGGCGGGGGAGCGGCTGAGGTTCTGCAGCAACACCGTCGCCCTGTCCGACGGCAGCATCTGCTTCACGGTCTCCAGCCGCCGCTACCCCCTGGAGCAGTGGATCGGCGACATCGTCGAGCACACCGCCACGGGCCGGCTGCTGCGTCTCGCGCCCGGCAGCGAGCGGCCCGAAGTCCTCGCGGACGGGTTGCAGTTCGCCAACGGACTGGCCCTGAGCGCCGACGAATCGTTTCTCGTCGTCGCCGAGACCGGCGCCTGCCGCCTCAGCCGCCACTGGCTCACCGGACCGCACGCGGGGCGCACCGAACCCTTCGTCGAGAACCTCCCCGGCATGCCCGACAACCTCTGGCGCGCCGGCCCCGAGGGCCCGATCTGGGTCTCTCTGGCCGGCCCCCGCGTCCCCCCGCTCGACCTCCTGCACCGCGCCGGCCCGGCCGCCCGCCGCTCCGCCGCCCGCCTGGCGGTCCGCGCCCCGTTCCGCCCCACCGGCACGATCGGCGTCCTCGCCGTCGACGACTCCGGCGGGACCGTCCACCACCTCACCCGCCGCCACTCCGGCTTCCGCATGGTCACCAGCGTCTGCGAGGCGGCCGGCCACCTCGTCCTGGGCAGCCTGTGGGAGCGGGGCATCGCCCTGTGCGAGCCGCCCAGCGGTAAGTGACCCCGGCGTTACCCTGTTGACCGGCCATGATCAGGCCGTCCAGGCAGGGAGACGTACGACCATGACAGCCCCGGAGACCGAGAGCCTCCGTGCCCCGACCCCGCGACGACCGCCGGTGCTGCGCGGTCAGGCGTCCGTCGTGGCCGTCGTCGCGCTCGGCGGCGCCATCGGGGCGACCGCCCGCTACGCGCTCTCCCTCTGGTGGCCCCTCCAGCCGGGCGGGTTCCCCTGGGCGACCTTCTGGACCAATGTCGTCGGCTGCGCGGTCATAGGCGTGTTCATGGTGGTCATCACCGACGTCTGGGCCGCCCACCGGCTGGTCCGCCCGTTCTTCGGCACCGGCGTCCTCGGCGGCTTCACCACCTTCTCCACCTACGCCGTCGACATCCGCAGACTGCTCGGCTCCGGCCACCCCGGCACGGGACTGGCCTACCTCGCCGCGACCCTCCTCGCGGCCCTCACCGCGGTGTGGCTCGCCGCGACCGCCACCCGCCGCGTCCTGAAGCGGAGGCAGCCATGACGAGGCTGACCGGAAGTGCCCTGCGTGTGACCGTGTTCGTCGGCGAGAACGACACCTGGCACCGCAAGCCCCTCTACAGCGAGATCGTGCACCGCGCCCACACGGCGGGCCTCGCCGGTGCCAGCGTCTTCCGCGGCATCGAGGGCTTCGGCGCCTCCTCCCTGATCCACACCTCCCGGCTGCTGTCCCTGAGCGAGGACCTGCCCGTCGCGATCGTCATCGTCGACACCGAGGACCGCGTCCAGGCCTTCCTGCCCCAGCTCGACGAACTCGTCACCGAGGGCCTGGTCATCCTCGACGACTGCGAGGTGATCAGGTACGTCGGCCGAGACGCGGACTCCGGCGAATCGGACACGAAGGGTAAGAGGTCGTTGTGAACTGGCTGCTGGTCGTCGCGGGTGCCATGGTCGGCGCCCCGCTGCGCTACCTCACCGACCGAGCGATCCAGACCCGCCACGACTCGGTCTTCCCCTGGGGCACCTTCGCGGTCAACGTCACCGGATGTCTGGTTCTGGGCCTGGTCAGCGGGGCGGCGGGGCCCCACCTGCAGCTGCTGCTCGGCACGGGCCTGTGCGGGGCGCTGACGACGTACTCGACCTTCTCGTACGAGACCCTGCGGCTGGCCGAGACCGGGGCGGGGCTGTACGCCCTCGCCAATGTCGGCGCGAGTCTGATCGCCGGCCTGGGGGCGGCCTACGTGGGCGTGGAGCTCGCCCAGGCGGTGTAAAACTGTGCCCGCCCTGTCTCGTCCTCCCCGCCGGAAGAACTGGATCCCATGAGCGTCATCAGCGTCGGTCAGGCCGTCGTCCTCGGAGCCGTCGAGGGGGTGACCGAGTTCCTGCCCGTCTCCTCCACCGGTCATCTGAAGATCACCGAGGGGCTCATGAACATCCCGGTCGACGACGACGCCGTCGTCGGGTTCTCGGCCGTGATCCAGGTCGGCGCGATCGCCGCCGTGCTCGTGTACTTCCGCAAGGACATCGTGCGGATCGTCTCCGCCTGGGTCCGCGGACTGCGCGACAAGGAGGAGCGGTACCACCACGACTACAAGTTCGCCTGGTGGGTCATCTACGCGACCATCCCGATCGTCGTCGTGGGCCTCGCCGCCAAGCCCCTCATCGAGGGGCCGCTCGCCTCCCTGTGGGTCGTGGCCGGGTCGCTGATCGCGGGCAGCGGTGTGATGTGGGCAGCCGACCAGATGGGGCGCCACAAGCGCGGCGAGGACGACACCTCGTTCAAGGACGCGATGCTCGTCGGCAGCTCCCAGATCCTCGCCCTGCTCTTCCCCGGCTTCTCCCGCTCCGGCGCCACCATGTCCACCGCGCTCATGCTCGACCTGGACCGTGTGGCCGCCACCCGCCTCTCCTTCTTCCTCGGCATCCCCGCCCTGACCGGCGCGGGCATCTACGAACTCAAGGACGCCCTCGGCACCGGCGTGGGCGCGGCGCCGCTGGCCGTCGGCACCGCCGTCTCCTTCGCCGTCGCCTACGGCTCCATCGCCTGGCTGCTGAAGTACGTCGCCAAGCACTCCTTCAACGCGTTCGTGATCTACCGGATCGTCGTCGGTGTGCTGCTCTTCGGCCTGCTGGCCACGGGCGTGCTCGACAGCTGACCTGCCCCGACGGGGCGTGAGCCGGCATTCAGCTCTCGCGCCCCGTGAAATTCTCCTTTCAGGTGCCTTGACAGCACCCTCCCGCCGCCCGGAGTATCTCTCCCGTGAACCTGTCAGACAGCCGGACAGCCGGACAGCCACCGCGGCGCATCAGCGCCATGGAAGCGGTGCTGGCGCATCTGCGCGCCGCCATCGAGCGGGGCGACTACGCCATCGGCGACAAGCTCCCCTCCGAGGCCGAGCTCTGCCGCACGCTGGAGATCAGTCGCCCCGTGCTGCGCGAGGCCCTCCGGGCGCTGCAGACCATGGGGCTGACCGTCTCCAAGACCGGCAAGGGCACCTTCGTGGTCGCCAGCGCCGTGGAGGACCCCACCTTCGGCGACTACGCGGCCAGCGACCTGCTGGAGGTGCGCCGGCACGTCGAGATCCCCGTCGCCGGGTACGCGGCCCTGCGCCGCACCCCGGAGAACCTCGACCACCTGGCCCACCTGCTCGACCGCATGGAGCGGGAGACGGACACCACCGCGTGGGTCGCGATGGACACGCTGTTCCATCTGGCCGTCGCCGAGGCCGCCCAGAACCCGGTGTTCCGCCGGGTCATCGAGGAGATCCGGGACGCACTGGCGCGTCAGTCGGCCTTCCTCAACGAGCTGGGCGGACGCCGCGAGCAGTCCAACCGCGAGCACCGGGCGATCGTCGAGGCGCTGATCGACGGTTCCGAACACGACGCGGTGGAGGCCATGTCCCACCACCTCGACCGCGTCGAGACCACCCTCACCGACATCGTGCGTCCCCCTGGCAAGGGCACGGACACCCCCACGGAAGGCGACCCCCAGGCGTGAGCGAGCAGATCCTGCACGACGATGTGCAGAAACGTTCCGGCCATGTCGACGCGGGAGACGAGGGATACAGCAAGTCCCTCAAGCACCGGCATGTCAACATGATCGCCATCGGCGGTGCCATCGGCACCGGCCTCTTCCTCGGAGCCGGCGGCCGCCTCGCCGACGCCGGCCCCTCCCTGTTCATCGCCTACGCGGTCTGCGGCATCTTCGCCTTCCTGGTGGTCCGCGCCCTCGGTGAACTCGTCCTGTACCGCCCCTCCTCCGGCGCCTTCGTGTCGTACGCCCGCGAGTTCCTGGGTGAGAAGGGTGCCTACGTCGCAGGCTGGATGTACTTCCTGAACTGGGCCACCACCGGCATCGCCGACATCACCGCCGTGGCCGTCTACACCCACTACTGGGGGATGTTCTCCGACATCCCGCAATGGGTGATCGCGCTCATCGCGCTCGCGGTCGTCCTCACCGTGAACCTCATCTCGGTGAAGATGTTCGGCGAGCTGGAGTTCTGGTTCGCCATCGTCAAGGTGGGCGCGCTCGTGGCGTTCATGCTGATCGGCATCTTCCTCCTGGTCACCCAGCACGAGGTCGGCGACACCACCCCGGGCCCGGCCCTGATCACCGACCACGGCGGCGTCTTCCCCAACGGCCTGCTGCCCATGCTGCTGATCCTCCAGGGCGTCGTCTTCGCCTACGCCTCGGTGGAACTCGTGGGCGTCGCGGCCGGTGAGACCGAGAACCCCGAGAAGATCATGCCGAAGGCGATCAACTCGATCATGTGGCGCGTGGGCCTCTTCTACGTCGGCTCGGTCGTCCTGCTGTCGATGCTGCTGCCCTGGAACAAGTACACCGGCGGCCAGAGCCCCTTCGTGACCGTGCTCTCCAACATCGGTGTCCCGGCGGCCGGCGGCGTGATGAACCTCGTCGTCCTCACCGCGGCCATGTCCTCCCTCAACTCCGGCCTGTACTCCACCGGCCGCATCCTGCGCTCCATGGCCAAGTCCGGCTCCGCGCCCAAGTTCACCGGCGTCATGAGCCGCAGCCAGGTGCCTTACGGCGGCATCCTGCTCACCAGCGGCATCTGCGTCCTCGGCGTCGGCCTCAACGCCGTCGTCCCGGCTGACGCGTTCGAGATCGTGCTGAACTTCGCCGCGATCGGGATCCTGTCCACCTGGGGCATGATCATGGTCTGTCACCTGCTCTTCTGGCAGAAGACCGAGAAGGGCGAACTGACCCGCCCCGGCTACCGACTGCCGGGCTCCCCCTGGACCGAACTCGTGACGCTGGCGTTCCTCGCCTCCGTCCTGGTCCTGATGTACGCCGATGGCGGCGTCGGACGCACCACCGTGCTGTGTCTGCCGCTGATCATCGGGGCCCTGGTCGCAGGCTGGTACGCCATCCGCGGCCGGATCGCCCGGACGGCGGCCGAGACCGCAGCCGCAGGCGCCGACACGTGAGCACACACGTGAGCGCCGAGACCCACCCCACCGGCGGCCACGCGTGATCCGCGCGGCGCACCCCTAGAAGGCAGTCATGTTGAGCAGTTCCGTCGCGGACGCACCCCTGATCCGCGAGCCCTTCCACGCCCCCGTCGCCCACCTCATACGCGGCGGGGTCGTGGAGGGCATCCACTACGGTTCCGTCGTCGTCCTCGGCGCCGACGGTCGCGTCGACTTCCAGCTCGGTGACATCGAGGCCGCGTTCTATCCGCGCTCGGCGCTCAAGCCGGTGCAGGCGGTCGCCATGGTGCGGGCGGGGCTGCCGCTCGACGGCGAACTGCTCTCGCTGGCCGCCGCGAGCCATTCCGGCGAGGAGCGGCATCTCGCCGGGACGCGGCGGATTCTGGAGCTGGCGGAGGTTACCGAGGACGCCCTGCGCAACGTTCCGGACATGCCGTTCGACCCCGTCGTACGGGACGAGTGGGTGCGGGCGGGGCGTGGGCCCTCGCGGCTCGCCCAGAACTGCTCCGGCAAGCACGCGGCGATGCTGTACACCTGCGTGCTCAACGGGTGGCCCCTCGAGGGATATCTGGACCCCTCGCATCCGCTCCAGCAGGCCATCGCCGAGATCGTCGAGGACCTCACGGGGCAGCGGATCGCACGGGTGACGGTCGACGGGTGCGGGGCGCCTCTGTTCTCCGTGTCCCTGAACGGGCTCGCCCGTGCCGTCTCGCGGATCGCCTCCGCCGTGCCCGGTACACCCGAGGCGCGGGTCGCGGACGCGATGCGTGCGCATCCGGAGATGGCGTCCGGTGCGGGGCGGGACGTCGCCGCGCTGATGCGGGCCGTGCCCGGGCTGCTCGCCAAGGACGGGTTCGAGGGTGTTCAGGTCGCCGCGCTGCCTGATGGGCGGGCGGTTGCCGTGAAGATCGCGGACGGGGCGAATCGGGCGCGGATTCCTGTGGCGGCGGCGGCGCTCGCGCGGGCGGGGGTCGACGCCTCGTTGCTCACCGAGTTTCAGGGCGAGGCGCTTCTTGGGGGTGGGGAGCCGGTGGGGTGTGTGCGGCCGGTTCGCTCGCTCGAGCCCGTTGTGGTTTCTGCTTGCGCCTAAGGATGTGCCGCGCTCGATGAATTGCGACTGCGGGCCGGTCTGTGGCTGGTCGCGCAGTTCCCCGCGCCCCTAAAAGACCTCAGCTCCCCTGCAGAAGGAAAAACCGAAGCTCATGACCTCCGTCGTCGCCCGCACCGAGCACGATCTCCTCGGGTACCGGGACATCCCCGCCGACGCCTACTGGGGCGTGCACACCCTGCGGGCCACCGAGAACTTCCCCATCACCGGGACGCCCATCTCCGCCTACCCGCACCTCATCGACGCCCTCGCCGCCGTCAAGGAGGCCGCCGCGCTCGCCAACGAGGAGCTGGGGCTGCTGGATCCGCGCAAGGCAGCCGCCATCGTCGAGGCCTGCCGGGAGATCCGGGACGGGAAGCTGCACGACCAGTTCGTGGTCGACGTGATCCAGGGCGGGGCCGGCACCTCGACCAACATGAACGCCAACGAGGTCGTCGCCAACCGGGCGTTGGAGCTGCTGGGGCACGCGAAGGGCGAGTACCGGTACCTGCACCCCAACGAGGACGTCAACCTGGGGCAGTCCACCAATGACGTCTACCCGACCGCGGTCAAGATCGCGACGGTCTTCGCGGTGCGTGGACTGCTCAAGTCGATGGCTGTACTGCAGGACTCGTTCGCGCGTAAGGCGGTCGAGTTCCGTGACGTGCTCAAGATGGGCCGTACACAGTTGCAGGACGCGGTGCCGATGACGCTCGGTCAAGAGTTCTCCGCGTATGCCGTCATGATCGACGAGGATCGCAACCGTCTTGACGAGGCCGTCCAGTTGATCCATGAGATCAACCTGGGGGCGACAGCCATCGGCACCGGCCTCAACGCCCCCGCCGGGTACGCGGAGGCCGCGCGGCGGCACCTGTCCGTCATCACCGGGCTGCCGCTCGTCACCGCCGCCAACCTGGTCGAAGCCACCCAGGACTGCGGGGCGTTCGTCCAGATGTCCGGTGTGCTCAAGCGGATCGCCGTCAAGCTGAGCAAGAGCTGCAACGATCTGCGGCTGCTGTCGTCGGGGCCGCGCGCGGGGCTCGGGGAGATCAACCTGCCGCCCGTGCAGGCCGGTTCGTCGATCATGCCCGGCAAGGTCAACCCGGTGATCCCCGAGGTCGTCAACCAGGTCGCCTTCGAGGTGATCGGCAACGACGTCGCCATCACCATGGCCGCCGAGGCCGGACAGCTCCAGCTGAACGCCTTCGAGCCGATCATCCTGCACTCCCTGTCGGAGAGCATCACGCACCTGGGTGCCGCCTGCCGCACCCTCGCCGAGCGCTGCGTCGACGGCATCACCGCCAACACCGAGAAGCTGCGCGCCAGCGTCGAGAACTCCATCGGCCTGGTCACCGCCCTCAACCCGCACATCGGGTACGAGGCCGCCACCGACATCGCCAAGGAGGCCCTCGCGACCGGCCGCGGGGTGGCCGAACTGGTGCTGGAGAAGGGGCTGTTGCCCGCCGAGACGCTCGCCGACCTGCTGCGGCCCGAGGTCGTCGCCGGCAGCGGGCAGGCCCTGGCCTGATCCCTCCCCGCACCTGGTGGAAGCGCGTCCCGACCGGCCCGGAGGCACAATGGTGATCATGAGTTCGACCCTGACCTTCGCGCCGGTCCTTGAGCGCATCGCCGAGGAGATCGAGCGCACCCCGGGACGGGGCCGGCCCGCCGACTACATCCCGGCGCTCGCGGCCTGCGACCCGCGCAGCTTCGGCATGGCCGTCGCGGAGCTCGACGGGACGGTGTACGGCGTGGGGGACTGGCGGCAGCCGTTCTCCACGCAGTCCGTCACCAAGGTCTTCACCCTCGCCCTGGACCTGGCCCGGGAGGGCGACGAACTCTGGGAGCACGTGGGCCGCGAGCCCTCCGGCAACCCCTTCAACTCCCTGGTCCAGCTGGAGTACGAGAACGGCATCCCGCGCAACCCGTTCATCAACGCGGGCGCCCTCGTCGTCACCGACCGGCTGCTGACCCGTACCGGAGACGCGGCGGGCGAGCTGCTGGCGTTCCTCCGCGCGGAGAGCGGCAACCCGGCGCTGGAGTTCGACGAGGAGGTCGCCGCCTCCGAGTCGGCCCACGGCGACCGCAACGCCGCGCTCGCCCACTTCATGGCGTCGTACGGCAACATCCACAACCCCGTGCCCCGCCTGCTCGACCAGTACTTCCGGCAGTGCTCCCTCATGGCCTCCTGCGCCGACCTGGCCCTGGCGACGAGCTTCCTGGCCCGGCACGGCATCCGCGCCGACGGCACCCGGCTGCTCACCCGCAGCCAGGCCAAACAGGTCAACGCGGTGATGCTGACCTGCGGGACGTACGACGCGGCGGGCGAGTTCGCCTACCGGGTCGGCCTGCCGGGCAAGAGCGGGGTCGGCGGCGGCATCATCGCGGTGGTGCCGGGGCGGTGCACGCTGTGCGTGTGGAGCCCGGGGCTCGACGAACGCGGCAACTCGGTCGCGGGCGTGGCGGCGCTGGACCGGTTCACGACACTGACGGGACTGTCGGTCTTCTAGGGCGTCTTCTCGACACAGGTGTGCCACACCGCCGTCAATCTCCGGCCACCTGACAGCGCAACGCTCCCAGCGTGGTCGACCTACGCCGCTGCCAGATACTCGGCCTGGCCGGAACCACCGTCCTCGCGGCAGGCGGTGAAACGGCCGGCGCCCTCCCCGTGCGGGACCTCCTCAACCCCGCCTCCGTACACGCCGCCGTCGGTCTCATCGGCGTCTACTTCGGCGTCGTCCTGCTCATCGCCGCCTGGGCGCTGCTGGGCCGGCTGATCAGGACCGCCGAGCCGCCCACCCCACGCGAACTGCTCCTCGTGCTGGCGCTGTGGGCGACACCCCTGCTCCTCGCCCCGCCCCTCTTCAGCCGCGACGTCTACAGCTATCTCGCCCAGGGCGCCATGGTCGACGCCCACATGGACGTGTACGCGCACGGCCCCGCACAGCTCGGCGGCCCCCTCGCCGACGAGGTCGCCCCGATCTGGCAGCACACCGGGGCGCCGTACGGCCCGGTCTTCCTCGCCGTCGCCTCCGCGCTGGCCGGCCTCACCCGCGGCGAACTCCCGGCCGGCCTCTTCGGCATGCGCCTCGTCGCGCTGTCCGGCGTGGCCCTGATGGCGGCGGCGCTGCCCCGGCTCGCCCGGCACAGCGGCGCCGACCCGGCCGCGGCGCTCTGGCTCGGCGCCCTCAACCCGCTCGTCCTGCTCCACCTGGTCGCCGGCGCCCACAACGACGCGATCATGCTCGGGTTGCTCGGCGCGGGCCTGGTCGCGGCGCTCGGCCGGTGGCCGGTCGTGGGTGCCGTGCTCGTCACCCTCGCCGCGCTGGTCAAGGCGCCCGCCGTGCTGGGGCTGGCCGCGGTCGTCGTCCTCCAGACCCGGGCCGGCCGGCGCCCGGCGAAGGCCGTGGTGACCACCGCGCTCGCCGCCGTGGCCACCACGGTCGTCGCGACGGCCGCCGCCGGGACGGGGTACGGCTGGATACGTGCCCTCGGCACGCCGGTGTCGCCCCAGAACTGGGCCCTCACCAGCCTCCTCGGGCGCGCCACCGGCGCCCTCCTGGAGCACCTCGGCAGCGACCTGGCGCCCCTGGCCGTCCCCGTCTGGCACGCGCTCGGCATCGCCCTCACCGCGGGCCTCGTGGCGGCCATATGGTGGCGGCTGCGGCCACGCCCGGTGTACGCGCTCGGCCTGAGCCTCGCCACGGTGGCCGCGTTCGGCCCGGCGATCCGCCCCTGGTACGCCCTGTGGGGCCTGTTCCTCATCGCCGCCGCGGCGCCCACCGCGTCGGTACGGCACCGGGTGGCGGCCGTGACCGGTGTCCTCGCGCTCGCCACCCTGCCCAGCGGCGGCCCGGCCGACGCCGGCCAGTTGGTGCTGGCAGTCTCCGGAGGCGCCCTGGCCGTGGTCGTCTTGTGGCAGGCCCACCAGACGGACCGGGCTCCGGCGTGGGGTCGTACGGCATGAACCCGCCCCGCACCGACCGCGGCCGACTGCTGCTGCTCCTCGCGCTCGCCACCGCCGTCACCGTCTTCACCGCGACCGTGCCGCTGCTGCGCGACTGGTTCGACCTGCGGGTCTACTACGGGGCCGTGGACAGCTGGGTCCATCACGGCGGGCGGATCTACGACTACCGGGTGCCCGGCACCACGTACGGCTTCACCTACCCGCCCTTCGCCGCCGTCGCCATGCTGCCGATGGCGCTGCTGCCGCTGTCCGCCGCGATCGCGGGGTCCGTGCTGCTCAACGCGACGGCGACGGCTGTCGTCGCGCGGGTGCTGAGCGGACGGCAGCTGAGGCGCTTCGGCTGGTACGGCTGCGCCCTCGCCGTCTGCGCGCTGGCCCTGTTCGAGCCGCTGCGGGACACGTTCAGCTTCGGCCAGGTGAACCTCCTGCTGCTGGCCCTGGTGCTGACGGACGCCTGGCTGCTCGCCGGCGGGCGGGGCCGGTGGGCGGGCTGGGGCATCGGGCTGGCGGCGGCCGTCAAACTCACGCCCGCGCTCTTCATCGGTCTGCTGCTGCTGGCCGGGCGCCGCCGGGCCGCCGCCGTCGCGACGGCCGTGGCCGGCGGCGCCACCGCCCTGGCGGTGTGGGTGGCCCCGGACGCCTCCCGCTTCTACTGGACCCAGGCGATGTGGGACACGACGCGGGTGGGGCGCCTGGACTACGTCTCGAACCAGTCGCTGCAAGGGATTCTGGCGCGGCTGGGGGAGACGGACCGGGCGGTCTGGGCGGTGGCGGTCCTGCTGGCACTCGGCGTCTGGGCGGTCCGGGCACGTGCGGCGGCCGCCGCGGGTGACTGGACGGCGGCGTTCGCGCTGACCGGGCTGACCGCCTGCCTGATCAGCCCGATCACCTGGGTGCACCATCTGGTGTGGCTGCTGCCGGCCTTCGCCGTGCTGGTGCGCGCCGGGCACGCGCGCGTGGCGGGCGCCCTGTACGCGGTGCTGTGCACCAGCGTGGTGTGGCTGTGGTTCGACGACGCGTCCGGCGTCGACGGGTTCCTCGGCAGCAACACGTACACCTGGATCACGCTCGGTCTGCTGCTGCGGCTGCCGACCGGTCAGCCGCGCGCGGCCCGCCCGTTCATGGCCCGCAGGGCGAAGGCGACGGCGCCCGCACCGAGTGCCGACGCGCCGACGATCACCGCGGCCCGCGTCCAGTCGGTCCCGCGCTCCGGCACGGTCGCGGCGGCCACGGGCACTGCGGCCGGGCCCGGCCGCGGTCTGCCGCGCGGGGCGTCCAGCGAGCCCACGGCCGCGACGCGACCGGCCGCGCCGAACCCCCAGTCGAGCAGCTCCCGCGCCTCCTCGTACACGGCGAAGCCGCCGCCCGCCTGAGGGTTCATGACGGTGACGACGAGGGTGCGCCCGTCGCGCTGCGCGGCGGCGACGAGGGTGTTGCCGGCGTGGCTGGTGTAGCCGTTCTTGATGCCGACCAGCCCGTCGTACGGCTCGACGCCGTCGGCGCCGGTGAGCAGCCGGTTGGTGTTCTGGATGGCGTACGACCAGCCGCCGCCTCCGGGGAACTTCGCCTGCGCGGTACGGCAGTACCGCGCGAAGTCGGGATTGCGCAGCCCCGCCCGCCCGAAGACGGCGAGGTCGTAGGCGGACGAGACCTGGCCCGGCGTGTCGTACCCGTCCGGGGACCGCACCTGCGTGTCGAGGGCGCCGAGCGCCCGGGCCTTGGCCTGCATCCGGACCGCTGTGGAGCGCCAGCCGCCGCTGAGCCCGGCGAGGACGTGCACGGCGTCGTTGCCGGAGTTGAGGAAGACCCCGCGCCACAGATCGGCGACCTTGTACGTCTGTCCTTCCCGCACCCCGACCAGACTGCTGCCCTCGGCGACGTCGGCCAGTTCGTCGTTCCCCACCCGGTGCCGGATGCCGGCGGGCAGCAGCGGCAGCACGGTCAGCGCGAACAGCGTCTTGAGCGTGCTGGCCGGCGGCAGCCTGCGATGCGCGTCGTGCGCCGCGAGCACCTCCCCGCTGTCCGCGTCGGCCACGACCCACGACAGCGCGGAGACGTCCGGGAGACGCGGCGCCCGGCCGATCGGCCGTACCTGGGTGCCGGAGCGGTACAGCAGCCGCGGCTGCGGGGCGGAGGCCTGCGGTCCGCCGGGCGCGTCGGGGTCGGAGCCGGTGGACGCGACGGCCGCGGCGGGGGCGAGCACGAGCAGACCCGCCGTGCACAGGGCACAGGCCGACGCGACAGCCCGGGAAGGAAATCCGATGGTCATACCGCAAAACTAGAAACGCACCTGCTCTCCGCGGTGCTGCCCGGGCCGTACGGGACGCGCGAGCACCCGGACGGGGGATGGGACCGACGGCGTGTCGGGCAGGGGCGGTGCCGGCCGGGACGGGCCGACGAGGCGTCAGGCCGCGGGCAGCGTCGGCTGGATGCGGCGTACGAACGTCGCGTTGTCCGGGGTCTCGCGCATGCGCTCCAGGAGCGTCTCCAGGCCGTCCTTGTCCCGCAGGGCCCGGCGCAGGCCCCGTGCGGCCGTCAACTCGGCCGGGGGCAGGAGGAGCTCCTCGCGGCGGGTGCCGGAGGGGTTGAGGGAGACGGCGGGGAAGACGCGGCGGGCGGCGAGTTCGCGGTCGAGGCGGAGCTCCATGTTGCCGGTGCTCTTGAGCTCCTCGAAGAAGAAGTCGTCGGCACGGGAGCCGGTCTCCACCAGGGCGGTGGCGAGGATGGTGAGGGAGCCGCCCTCCTCGGCCAGCCGGGCGGCGCCGAAGAAGCGCTTCGGGCCGATCAGCGCGGTCGCGTCCACGCCGCCGCTGAGCGTGCGGCCACCCGCTGCGGCCGCGTTGTTGTGCGCCCGGCACAGCCGGGTGAGCGAGTCGAGCAGGATCACGACGTCCTCGCCGGCCTCGACGAGCCGCTTGGCCCGTTCGATGACGAGCTCGGCGAGCGCGATGTGCTGCCTGGGCGTGCGGTCGAACGTGGAGGCGTACACCTCGCCGCGCACGGAGCGCCGCATGTCGGTGACTTCTTCCGGGCGTTCGTCGAGCAGCACCACCATCAGGCGGCACTCGGGGTGGTTGCCGGCGACGGCGGCCGCGATCTGCTGGAGCAGGACCGTCTTGCCGGTCTTCGGCGGGGCCACGATCAGGCCGCGCTGGCCCTTGCCCACGGGGGCCAGCAGATCGGTGACGCGGCCGGTCAGACCGGACGCGGGGTGTTCGAGGCGGATGCGCTCGCGCGGGTGGAGCGGTGTCAGGTCGCCGAAGCGGCGACGGTTCTTGTCGGGGGTGCGGCCGTTGACCCGGGCGACCTCGGTGAGGGCGCGCTGGGTGCCGCGGACGCCGTCGACGAGGTCGCCCTTGCGCAGGCCGTGACGGCGGATCAGCGCGGGGGAGACCTGGAGGTCGGTGGGCTGCGGCAGCAGGTCGGCGGAGCGCAGGTGGCCCTTGCCGCCGGCATCGATGTCGAGGACGCCGGTGACGGCGCGGACCGGGGGTTCCTGCTGGATCGGGGGGTGTTCGAGTGTGGTGGTCATGATGGTGGGTCCTTTCACGGACGTACGGCATGAGGCATGCGGAAGGGAGAGAGGCCGCGGACGGGAGGAAGGCGGACACAGCGCCTTCGAGCGGCGGGAAACCAGCCATCGGACCCGTGTGGTCACGAGGTGGTGAGAAGAAGCCGGTACGGCGAGTACGCCGATCGGCGAACTGTGGAGGGAACTGGCACCGGCGCCCACGACTGGGCGTACACAAGTGCTGGCAGGACCGTACCACGCCGGTTCAGCGGGTGGCGAGGAGTCCGTACAGGAGCGGGATGCGCGGCTCGGGGAGCCGCCACCAGCCGGACGGGGTGCGGACCATCTGCGGCCAGCGCGGCCACGGCAGCTCGTCGCTCTCGGTGAGACGCCGGATAGTCAGTCCTGCCTGCACCAACGCGTTGAGGACCTCGCTTATTCCGTGCATCCACTCGTAGCTGTCGGCGGCCCCCTCGACGGCCGGCCCGTCGGTGTACGTGTGGGTCGCGTCCCGGCGTACGGCTCCGGCGCCACCGAGGTAGTCGTGGCGCAGCAGCAGCTCCGGCCCTTCTCCCGGGGCGGGCTTGGGGCCGAGGGAGTTGAGGAGGGGATGGAACTCCACGACGTACAACTGGCCGCCCGGGCACAGGAGTCGGGCGACAACGCCCGCCCAGCGCTCCAGGTCGGGCAGGTAGCACAGCGCGCCCTTGCCCGTGTAGACGACGTCGAACTGCCGCCCGCCGAGGGCCGCTTCGGCGTCGTACACATTGGCCTGTACGTAGTCGACGTCGACGCCCGCCTTCGCCGCGATGTCGCGCGCCGCCGCCACGGAGGCCGCGGAGAAGTCGAGGCCGGTCGCGCGGGCACCGCGCCGGGCAAGGGCGATCGTCTCGGTGCCCAGATGGCACTGGAGGTGGAGCACGTCGCGGCCGGCGAGGTCGCCGAGGTCGTCCCATTCGAACCCGGCGAACCAGCGGGCCGGGTCCAGGTCCTCGTCGAGCCCGTAGAAGCGGCTGGCGAGGTGGACGGGTGTGCGGGCGTCCCAGTTCGCCTGGTTGGCCCGCATGAACCGCGCGTGCTCGTCGGTGGTCATGAGGCCATCCAAGCGGCAACGGGTGCGGGGCGGTGGGAAGAAGTCCGGATCGGCCACGGTTGGGGTCGGCGAATGGCCGATGGCGACCGGAGGGACAGGCGATGCGCGCATTGATCGTGGACCCGGAGGCACCCGGACGACTGAGCCCGGGGGAGGCGCCGGAACCGGCACCCGGGCCGGGGCAGGTCCTGGTGGAGGTCCGGCACAGCTCCCTGAACGCCGCCGAGCTGTACTTCGCGGAGCGCGGCGCACCGGGCGAGGTGATCGGCTTCGACTCGTCCGGCGTCGTCGTGCGCGCCGCGGCGGACGGCACGGGCCCCGCTGTGGGCAGCCGGGTCGTGGGGTTCGGGGAGGGCGGCGGATTCGCCGCGTTGCGGGCCCTGGACGTGGCCGACGTGGCCGTGGTCCCGGACGGCGTCGACCTCGGCGAGGCCGCCGCCCTGCCCGTCGCCGCGGGCACGGCCCTGCGTGCGCTGGAGCAGGCGGGACCGCTCCTCGGCCGCCGGGTCCTGGTCACCGGGGCGTCGGGCGGGGTGGGCGGCTTCGTGGTGCAGCTCGCGGCGCTCGGCGGGGCGTACGTCATCGGCGTGGCCGGTTCCGAGGACGGACGCCGGTGGGTCGGGGAGCTCGGGGCCGACGAGGTGGTGTCCGGGCCCGAGCAGGTGACGCAGCCGGTCGACATCGTCATCGACAACGTCGGCGGCGCCCAACTGGCCGCCTTCTACGGCCTGTTGGCATCCGGTGGCAACCTGCAGAGCGTCGGCTGGGCGTCCGGCGGGGACGCGGTGCTGTCGGTCGGCTCCACCCTGGGCAGCCCCGCGCCCAAGTCGATCGTCTCGGTCTACAACGGCGGCGGACTCACCGACCGCCGCGCGCAGTTGGCCCGTCTGCTCGCCCTGGTCGCCGCCGGGAAGCTGCGGGTGCCGGTCGGCTGGCGGGGCCCGTGGGACAAGATCGCGGACGCCGTGGCGGCGTTGAGCGAGCGCCGGCTGCGGGGGAAGGCGGTGCTGGACGTGGGGTGAGCCCGCCCGCTCACGGAGGCGGCCGTCTCGCCCAGCCGACCTCACGTACGCGGCCGTCTCACGCGAGCCGCGCCCGCGCCTCCTCCTCGATGCGAGCGAACTGGGCGCCCATCGCCTCCGCCAGGGCCTGGGCGCCCGACAGCGGGCGGACCATGACCGTGAACTCGTCGATCAGACCGTCACTGTTAACGTGCAGGAAATCGCAGCCGGTGAGCGTGCGGTCGCCCACCCGCGCCTCGAAGACCAGGGCGTGGTTCTCGCCGTCCGTGCCCTCGATCTCCCGTACGTAGCGGAAGTCCTCGAAGACCCGCGAGACGCCGTGCAGGATCGCCGCCGTGATCGCCTTTCCGGGGTACGGCTTGAAGACGACCGGGCTGGTGAAGACGACGTCCTCCGCCAGCAGCGCCTCGACGGCGTCGAAGTCCCAGGCCTCGACGGCCTCGCGGAAAGCACGCATCCGACCTCACCTTATAGTCAATTAATTGAGTAAGTGCGTTTGAGGGTAGACCGCGGGGGACGGGATGTCCACGGGGACGGGCGGGCGCTCCCCTAAGCTGACGCGATGTTCAGCCCCGAAGGCCCGAGCCTGCGCGAACTCGCCGTCCAGGCCCTGTCGTCCGTGGAACGCGGCTACGACCTGCTCGCCCCGAAGTTCGACCACACCCCCTTCCGTACGCCCGACTCCGTGCTGGACTCCGTCGGCTGGGCCCTGGGCCGCAGGGGGCCCTTCAACGCGGGCCTCGACCTGTGCTGCGGGACCGGTGCCGGAGCCGGGGTGCTCGCGCGGGTGTGCCGGGAGAGCGTCACCGGGGTGGACTTCAGCAACGGCATGCTCGCCGTGGCCCGAGAGCGCGTACGACCCGTCGTTCCCGGGCCTCGCGTGGACTGGGTCCGCGCCGACGCCCGCGCCCTGCCGTTCGGCGCCGCCTTCGACCTCGTCGTCAGCTTCGGGGCGTTCGGGCACTTTCTGCCGCGCGAGCTGCCGGGGCTGTTCGGCCAGGTCCGCTCCTTGCTGCGACCGGGCGGCTGCTTCGCGTTCCCCGTCGTCGCACCGCCCGGCCCGGGGTCCCTCGGCTACTGGATGCTCCTCGGCTTCGACCTGGTCATGCGGGTGCGGAACGCCGTCTGGCGGCCGCCGTTCGTCATGTACTACCGGGCCTTCCGGCTGGGAGACGTCCGCCGGGAACTGGAAGCCGCGGGCTTCCGCGTCGACCTCGAAGCCCTGCCCGAGTTCGGGCGTCGTGGCGACGGCAGCCCGCGGGTCCGCATGGTCGTGGCGAACCTGCCCGGCTGAAGAGCCGCCTCCTGCGAGACCGCGGTCACCGTGCTGCCGCTGTACTTCCGTCGGCCGGCAGCGTGAACTCGTAGACCAGGGCGCCCTGTCGGTCGTCGAGCACCAGGTCGGTGATCTCCAGCGGCCGGGCGTACTGGTCGTGCACCCGCCGGGTCACCCGTACCGCGGGGGAGTCCGCGAGCGGGGTGATGGAGTCGCGGTGGTGCAGGGTCAGGCCCGCCCTGCGCATCCAGTCGTACGCCCGCCACAGCTGCGCCGCGGCGGTGCCGTCGGCCCGCTCCCGGTACCGGGCCAGCTCCTCGACCTCGGCGAGCGCCACCGCGGAGAAGGACGTCACGGCCGTACGGCGGCCTCCCGTGCCCGCCGACTCGTAGCGGTGCATCAGCGTCGGCCGGTGCGGGGCGAGCCCGAGCGCCTCGGCGTGCTCCGGCGGGGGAGTCTCCCAGGTGACGGTGGCCCGGTCGGCGGCGACGGCGGGGGCGGCGCCGACCGGGAACGCGAGCGCGGACGGGGCCCGGACCGGCTCCCCGGGCAGGGCGGCATGGCTGCCGCGCCGGTCGGTGGCGACCATGCCACCGCGCCGGAGCACCTCCAGGGCCTGCCGTACGGTCTCTCTGCTGACGCCGTATCGCTCGGCCAACTGCCGCTCGCCCGGCAGCCGTTCACCGGGCGGGACGGTGCCGTCACGCAGCTCCGCGAGGAGTTGCGTGGCGACCTTCCGGTACAGCGGTTGGTCCTGGATCCGGTGCGGGGTGGTGCGGGCCATGCCGCGCCTCCTGTAGTGACGTGCCGTAGCCGTGCGGACTCGTTGCGCCACCAGATCTAGCATTGGTCTAAACCACCTGGGAAGAGCGGTCCGCCGGTTCGGCCGAAACCGGACCGCCTGTCACAGGGTGCTGTAGAGGGCTTCGACGAGTGTCATCTTCCGTGGGTCGTCGGCGATTTGAGGCCCCATGCGGTTCATGACATACCCGAGCGACACCCCCGCCTCCGGGTCCGCGAGACCGCAGGAACCTCCGAAGCCGTCGTGTCCGAAAGCGCGCGGGTTCGGCCCGTACGATCCCCCGTCCCCGCTCAGCCACAGCCCCAGTGCCACCTCGGTGTCCCGGCCGAGGCCGGCGCCCAGCACCAGGTCACGGCAGCCGCCCTGCCCCTCGCGCACCCGCTCGGCCGCCTCGGGGGACAGGACGCGACGGCCGTCCCAGGTGCCCCCGCCCGCGAAGATGCCGTACAGCTGGGACACCGCACGTGCGGTGCCGTGTCCGTTGGCGGCGGGGATCTCCGCGGCCCGCCACGCGGGCGTGTTGGCGTCCGCCGCGCCCATCAGGGGGTTGGCGAGCGCGGCGAGTGCCAGGGGCGGCAACTGCGCGGCCGCCGCGCCCTGTTGGTCGTTCGCGGGTGGTGCCATGTGCTCCAGCTCCGCCGCCCGGCCGTACTCCTTCTCCGGCAGGCCGATGCTGAAGTCGATGCCGAGCGGCCCGGTCACCTCCCGGCGCAGAAAGGCCCCCGGCAGCAGTCCCGACACCCGCCGCACCACCTCCCCGACCAGGAAGCCGTACGTCAGCGCGTGGTACCCCGACCGGGTCCCCGGCTCCCACCAGGGCTCGGTCGCCGCGAGCCGGCGCGTGGTGAACTCCCAGTCGTAGAGCTCCTGGAGGGAGTGCGGCTCACGGGGCCCGGAGAGTCCGGCCCGGTGCGACAGCAGATGCCGTACGAGCACCTTCTCCTTGCCCGCCGCCGCGAACTCCGGCCAGTACGCGGCCACCGGCGCGTCGAGGTCGAGCAGTCCCCGGTCGGCGAGGATGTGGGCGCACAGGGCCGTCGGCCCCTTCGACGTCGACCACACGTTGACCAGCGTGTCCCGCTCCCACGGGCGGGTGCGTGCCGTGTCGGCCCAGCCGCCCCACAGATCCACCACGGTCCGGCCGTCGATCGTCACGGCCACGGCGGCGCCCAGCTCGCCCCGGTCCCGGAAGTTCTCCTCGAACGCGGTCCGGACGGCCGCGAACCGCTCGTCGCAGTGGCCTTGGACCAGGGGGTCGTGCTCGGACATGGGTGGCCTCCGTGTCGCACACCGGAAAGCCGGGCCGCGACGCTGCGACCCGGACCCTTTGAACGTACCGACTGGTCGGACTGGAGGGAAGGTGTGCGACGTCCGTCAGAGGCGCGAGCGCAGCCAGCGCAGCTTCGCCGCCTCCTGGTAAGGGCCGCCGCCCTCATGGTCGTTGAAGTCGTACACCTCGATCTCCCGGTCCTCGTGCGCCCAGTTGTTGAAGGCCGCGAAGACGGTGGAGGGCGGGCAGGTCGCGTCCTCCAGGGCCGTCGAGAAGAGGGCCGGGGCGCTGCCGCGCGCGGCGAAGTGGACGCCGTCGAAGTAGGAGAGGGTGCGCAGGGTGTCCGCGGTGCGGCCGCGGTGCGTCCTGAGGAACAGGCCGATCTCGCGGTACGGGTGACGGTCCGTCACGGTCGCCGCGCGCGGGTAGTCGCACAGGAACGGCACGTCCGGCGCGACCGCCACCAGGTCCGGCACAAGCCCGCCCACCGCGAGGGTGATGCCGCCGCCCTGGCTGATGCCGGTGACGGCGGTGCGCGCGGCGTCGACGAGCGGATGCGAGCGGGCCGCCTCGACGGCACGCACGGCGTCGGTGAACAGCCGGCGGTAGTAGTAGGTCTCGGGCGACTCGATGCCCCGGGTCATGAAACCGGGGTAGGCGGGCCCCGCGCCGACCGGATCGGCCGTGGCGCCCCCGCCGCCGTAGCCGCTGCCCTGGCCGCGGCTGTCCATCACGAAGTGCGCCCGGCCCGTGGAGGCCCACAGCAGATGCTCGTGCGGCAGCCCGCGCCCGACGCCGTACCCCATGAACTCCACGACGACCGGGAGCGGTTCCTCCGCTCCGGCGGGCAGGGTCAGCCAGCCCTTCACCGGATGGCCGCCGAACCCGGCGAACGTTACGTCGTGCACCCGCACCGTGGACAGCCCCGTGTCGACGGGTTCGAAACGGGCGTCCAGGTCGTGCTCCCGGGCCTCCTGGAGGGTCTTGGACCAGAAGGCGTCGAAGCCCTCGGGCTCCGGCGAAGTGCTGCGATACGTGCGGAGCTCATCGAGGGGAAGGTCGAACAGGGCCATGTCGGACCGCCTTTGGGATGAGGAGTGCGGATGATCACACGGTACGTGGGTGGTCGGATCAATCGCCAGGCCTCTGCGCGCTGACGGGCCTACGATGGCGCCATGTCAGCTGCCTCCGAAGTGCCTGTTCGGAATGTCGAACTGCTGGTCAGGGATGCCGACCTGCTCGTCGTGGACGGGGAGCGGGAGATCCGGGGCGGCTGGGTGGCCGTAACAGGTGGTCGGGTCACCGCCGTGGGAACGGCGGGTGACGAGCCCGCGGCCGATACGACCGTCTCGGCCGCCGGACGGCTGGTCACGCCTGGACTGGTCAACACCCACCACCACATCTACCAGAACCTCACCCGCTCCTACGCCCCCGCCGTGAACGGCACCCTCTTCGACTGGCTGACCACGCTCTACCCCCTGTGGGCCGCCCTCGACGAGGAGGCCGCCTACGTGTCGGCCTACGTCGGCATGGCCGAACTCCTCATGGGCGGCTGCACCACGTCCTCCGACCACCTCTACGTCCATCCGCGCCCGCGCCTGGTCGACGCCGAGATCCGCGCCGCCCGCGACATCGGCTTCCGCTTCCACGCCACCCGCGGCTCGATGACGCGGTCCGTCGAGGACGGGGGACTGCCGCCCAGGAGCGTCACACAGTCGACGGACGAGGTGCTCGCCGACAGCGAGCGGCTGATCAAGGCCCACCACGACCCCGAGCCGGGCGCCCTGATCCGGGTCGCGCTCGCGCCCTGCTCGCCGTTCTCGGTGACCAAGGAGGTCATGACGGCCACCGCCGAACTCGCCGAGCGGCACGACGTCCGCCTCCACACCCACCTCGCCGAGGACCACGACGAGGACACGTACTGCCTGGAGACCTACGGCTGCCGGCCCGTGGAGTACTTCGAGGACTGCGGCTGGCTGAGCGACCGCACCTGGGTGGCGCACTGCATCTACCCGAACGACGCCGAGCTGCGCCGCCTGGCGGACGCGGGCGTCGGTGTGGCCCACTGCCCCAGCTCCAACATGCTGATCGGGGGCGGCACGGCCCGGGTGCGCGAGATGCGCGAACTCGGCCTGCCCGTCGGCATCGGCTGCGACGGCTCCGCCTCCACCGACCACGCCTCCCTCTGGATGGAGACGCGGGGCGCCCTGCTGCTCGGCCGCTACCGCGGCGGCCCCGGCGCCATGACCGCACGGGACGCCCTCGACATGGCCACCCGCGGCTCGGCCCGCTGTCTCGGCCGCGCCGACGAGATCGGCCACCTCCGCCCCGGTGCCTGCGCCGACCTGGTCGTCTGGGACCTCCACGAGATCGCCCTCGCGGGCGCGTTGACCGACCCCGTGGAGGCGTGGCTGCGCTGCGGACCGGCTCGCGCCTGGACGGCGGTGGTGGCGGGCCGGGTGCTGGTGGACCGGGGCGAGCCGGTGCTGCCGGGACTGCGGGACGCGTTGCGGGACCACGGGAGGGTGGCGCGGCGGATGCAGGGCATCGACGGGTAGGGAAGGTTCGCAGAGGTCCTCAGCGGTCCGCAGGGCTCACGCGGGCCGGCGGCGCGTCCATTCCGGTTCCGTGCGGGCCCACTCCGCCTCCCACTCGGCGAGGCGGCGGCGGGTGGCCACCTGGCGTACGCCGAGCCGGCCGAGGAGGATCACGCCGACCGTCCCGGCGGTCGCGCAGGCGCCCATGGTGACGGTGTGCTGCCAGACGGAGACGGCGTCCGTCGGCTCGGGGACGTTGCGCCCCCGGCTGTCGAACCACACGGTGACCATGTCACCGTCGCGCGACCCGGCCGGCACCCGGGCGGTGGCCGTCCTGCGTCCCTCGCCCGGCTCGGTCCAGGTGACCGTCGTACGGAAGGTGTGCGCCCGGCTGCCCTGCACCGTGGGCAGCTCCTGCGGGATCTCGCCGACGACCTCGGCGCGCACGCTGTGGCGGTCGGCGCGCTGGGAGGCCGCGGCCGCCTGCGCCTCGGAGTGCGCCCACCGGGCCGTCAGGGCCCCGGCGAGAGGCGCGAGCAGGAGCAGCAGCAGGACGACGACCAGCGTTGTCCACGCCTCGACGACGTCCGACCGGCGCCGCAGCGGATTGTGCCGCCAGCGCCAGCCGCGGACCCGGGTTCGCATGTCGACCTCCTCGCACCGGTGCGAGTGCCCACATCGTTCTCCGATACCCCGTATGGAGGTCATTGTCCTCCCGCGGCCGTGGCTGCGCACGGCCGCGGGAGGGGTCAGCCGAAGCGTTCGATCCGGATCCGGTCCACCGGCTGCCCGGCCGCCACCAACAGCCGCGACGCGTGCTCGGCGAAGGCGTTGGAGCCGCACACATAGGCCTCCCACCCACCCTCCGGCGCCTCGGCCAGGAGCGGCGCCACATGTGCGGCGCCCATACGTCCCACCGGCACCCCCGCAGGCGCGCTCCGCGTGAACACGGGCGTCGTCTCGGCGCCCAACTCGCCCGCGTAGATGAGTTCCTCGGGGCTGCGCGCGGACACCAGGAGGCGCAGCGGGACGTCCGACCGCCGCGCCCGGTGGTGCCGCACCATCGACATCAGGGGTACGACGCCGGAGCCGGCGCCGATCAGCAGCGCGGGCCGATCGCCGGGCCAGGCGAAGAAGCCGCTCAGCGGGCCGCGCACCTCGACCTGGTCGCCGGGCCTGGCCACGGTGTGGAACCAGCCCGACACCTCACCGCCCTCGACATGGTCCAGGGTCAGCTCGATGTGCCCCTGGTCGTCGGGCGCGGAGGCGATCGAGTAGTGGCGCTGAGCCACATAGCCGTCGTCGGCCGTCAGCCGCAACATCAGGTGCTGGCCGGGCAGATGGCCCGCCCAGGCGGGCACCGCGAACCGGTAGGTGGCGGCGTGCGGGGTCTCCCGGCGGATCTCGGTGAGCGTCGCCGTCTGCCACAGCGCGGCGGCCCGGTTGCTCACGGCGATGCGCCCGGGCACGGCGAACCGCGTGGGCGGAGTGAAGGTCGAGAGGGTCTCAGTCACCGGAGTACCGCTGCTCCTCCCACGGGTTGCCCCGCGCGTGATAGCCGTTCTGCTCCCAGAACCCGGGCTCGTCGTGATCGAGGATCCGCAGCCCGGCGATCCACTTGGCGCTCTTCCAGAAGTACAGATGCGGCACCAGCAGCCGCGCGGGTCCGCCGTGCTCGGCGGACAGCGGCTTGCCGTCGAACTCCCAGGCGATCCACGCCCGTCCGCCGGTCACGTCCGCCAGCGGGAGGTTCGTGGTGTACCCGGTGTGGGAGTACGCGACGACATGGGTGGCGGCGGCCTGCGGGCGTACGACGTCCAAGAACGCGTCCAGGGAGACGCCCCCGAACCGGACGCCGAACTTCGACCAGCTCGTCACACAGTGGATGTCACCCTCGTACACCGAACCGGGCAGCGTGTGCGCCTCGTCCCAGTCCCAGGTGCGGGGTTCCTCGACCAGCCCGTCGACACGGAAGGTCCAGTCGGCCGGCGACAGCTCCGGCGTGACCTCCGCGGACAGCACGGGCCAGTCGTCGCCCGCGTCGTACTGACCGGGGGGCAGCCCGGCGTTCTGGACGCGGGGGCGTCCGGTGAAGCCTCGGGTGACGTTCATGGTTCAACCGTACGCTGTCGACGGCCCTGCTCCGTCCCTGGTCAGAGGGCCTGATCGTGACGGCCGTATGAACACCGCGGCATTCATTAAGCGCGTATGAACTCTCCGCCGTCCCGGGAATAGCCGTACGCCGGTCTTCCTTGCCGTCTGATGCCCGGCGCGAGTCAAGGAGAGTGGGAGCCATGCCCAAGGCGTACGTGTTCACGCGGTACGGCGGACCGGAGACGGAGGCCCTCGTCGAGGTCGACCGGCCCGTCCCCGGCCCCGGTCAGATCCTGGTCGCGGTGCGCGTCGCGGGCGTGAACCCCGTCGACTGGAAGATCCGCACCGGCTACCGCCGCCCCACCGACTCCGGCGAACCGGGCTTCCCGCTCGTCTTCGGCAGCGAGGTCGCGGGCGTCGTCAAGCAGACCGGCGCGGACGTGGACGGGTTCGCCGTCGGCGACGAGGTGTTCGGCAACACCGCGGCCGGTGGCTACGCCGAGTACGCACTGCTGCCCGCCGCGCTCACCGCGCACAAGCCCGCCGGGCTGTCCTTCGCCGACGCCGCGACCCTGCCCGTCGCCGCCGCGACCGCGTACGACGGCATCCGCCAGCTCGACCTGCCGAGCGGGGCGACGCTGCTGGTCACCGGCGCGGGCGGCGGCGTCGGTTCGGCGGCCGTACAGATCGCCCGGGCGGAGGGAGTGCGGGTGCTCGGCCTCGCGAGCGAGGGCAAGAAGGACTTCGTCGAGTCGCTCGGGGCGGTCCACGTCCCCTCCGGACCCGGCTGGACCGAGCGCGTCGCGGCGGCCGCCCCGGAGGGCGTCGACGCGGTCTACGACCTGGTCGGCGGCGAGGTGCTGGCCGAGGCGGCGCAGCTCCTCACCGACCGGACGAAGCTCATCACCGCGGGGGCGGCGCCCGAAGTGGTGGCCGAACTCGGCGGCGCCCGCGTGGCCCGGGCCCGTACCGCGGCCGTCCTGGACGCCGTGGCGCAGCTCGTGGTGAAGGGCGAGCTCGATCCGCACGTCATCCGGCGCTTCCCCCTCGACGAGGCCGGCGAGGCGCTGCGCACCGTCGAGGAAGGCCACGCCCGCGGCAAGGTCGTCATCGAGGTCGCCCGATGAGCGCACTCGACACCGCACCGGTGGGCGCGGCCCACGTTCTGGACAACCCGGCCCTCGCCTCCCTCACCGGCCCGCACGCCCACTTCGCCGAACGGCGCGGCAGAGTCCTGCGCTACCCCGTCGACGTCTCCCCGTGGCTGGCGCTCCCCGAGGACCCGACCCCGGACGACTGGGCGGACCTCGCGGCGCTCGCGGGACCCGGCGCCGAGGTGCCGCTGCCGGGCTTCCGCGGCGAGGTGCCGGAGGGCTGGGAGGTCACGTTCCGGATGGAGGGCGTGCAGTTCGTGGACGACGGACTCGCCGCCGCCCCCGAACCGGAGGCGGTGCCCCTCGGCCCCGCCGACGTCCCCGAGATCCTCGACCTGATCGAACGCACCCGGCCCGGCCCCTTCCTGCCCCGCACCATCGAGATGGGCACCTACCTGGGCATCCGACGGGACGGCGCCCTCATCGCCATGGCGGGGGAGCGGCTGCACCCGCCGGGGTGGACCGAGATCAGCGCGGTCTGCACCGACCCCGCCTTCCGCGGCGAGGGCCTGGCGACCCGGCTGATCCTCGCCGTCGCACACGGCATCAGGGAGCGCGGCGAGACCCCGTTCCTGCACACGAGCGCCCAGAACACCAACGCCATCCGGCTGTACGAGGCCCTCGGCTTCCGGCTGCGCCGCACGACCGCGTTCGCGGCGGCCCGCGCCCCGGAGCGGCTGGTGGCCGTGTCCTAGGGGCGGTCCGTGCCGGGGGCGTTGTACCGCACGAGATAACCGGCGAACCGTACGAGATCCTCCTCCGGCCAGTCCGCCAGCCGCTCCTGGAAGGCGGCCCGGCGGCTCTCCGTGACCTGGGCGAGGATCGCCCGGCCGGCCTCCGTCAGATGCAGCACCTGCACACGGTGGTCGTCCGGGTCCTGCCGCCGCTCGACCAGCGCGGCCCGCTCAAGGGCCGCGACCTGGCGGCTGACCGTGGACTTGTCCAGGGCGTAGTGCGCGGCCAGGTCGGTCGCCCGGCAGCCGTCGCGCTCCTCCAGATGTCCGAGCAGGGTGTACGAGACCAGCGACAGCTCGGGGTGCATGCGCCCCGCCGAGGCCCGGGCGCGACGGGCGAAGGCCGTCATCTCGCGCTGGATGCTCTCGACGGCCTCGGTGGCGTCCACGAAAACCCTCCTCCGGACCCTCTTCCAGTTCTGGTTGTATAGTACAACTTGAAGTGAGAGTTGTATAAGCCAACCATTGAACTCGGAGGTCGCACACGATGAGGTCGCCCGCGCTGCGCCATGTGCTCACCCACCTGGTCACCCCGCTGCTGATGTGCATCGGCATGGGGCTCGCGTACATGGGGGCCTTCGTGACCCCGGAGCCCCACCATCTGCCGGTCGCCGTCGTCGGCTCCGGGCCGGAGGCGAAGGTGTTCGCCCAGACCGTCAAGGACAAGGCGGGGGAGGCCCTCGACGTCCGTACGGTCACCACCCGCGCCGAGGGCGTCGACCTGCTGAAGTCACGTGAGATAACCGGCGCCTACGTACCGAGTGCCAAGACGCCCGAGCTCGTGATCGCCAGTGCCGCCTCCGACATGGACGCGCTGGCCGTGGAGAAGGTCTTCACGCCCGTCGCCGCCGGACAGGGCGTGCCGCTGAAGGTGACCGACGTGGCCGCACCCGTCGACGACGACCCCACAGGCCAGGGCCTGTTCTTCCTGCTGATCGCGCTGAGCATCGGCTCGTACGCCTCGGTCGCCGCGCTCGGCGCCGCGGGCGCCGGTCTGCCGCTGAGGGTGCGGGCGCTCCTCGCGGTCGGTGTCTCCGCGGTCGTCAGCGGCATCGGCGCGCTGCTCGCCGGCCCCGTCTTCCACCTCGCCCATCACGACCTCGCTGGCCTGTGGGGCATGGCGTGGCTCTACTCCGCGGGCATCCTGCTGATCGGCGTCGGTCTGCACACCTTCCTCAAGCGCTGGACCACCCTCACGATGATGGTCCTGTTCGTGATGCTCAACTTCACCAGCTCCGGCGGCCTGTACCGCCCCGAGCTCCAGAACGGCTTCTTCGGCACCCTGCACGCCTTCTGGAACGGCGCCGGGTTCGTCGAGGGTGCCCGCAGCCTCCTGTACTTCGACAGCGACGGCCTGGCCCGCAACGTCTGGACGCTGGTGGTCTGGCTGCTGCTCGGCGTCGCCGTCACGGCAGTCGCCGCGGCCCACGAGCGGGGCACGGCGCCCGAGCAGGTCGCCCCGGCGGTTCGTGAGGCCGACGAGGAGGAGGCGGAGGAGGAAGTGGAGGAGACGGTCGGGGTGTGATCCTTCGGGTAATGTGGCCGTCCGGTCGGGGACGTTCCCGGCCGCTGGACCGAGGAGGTGAGACCCATTACCGCTGTGTCAGGTCGGGTGCTCGCCCTCCGAGTCGGCGCGGATCACCGGTAGCAGGTGACCGCGAGAGCGCCCTTCGGCTACCGAAAGGCCCTCGGCTTCCATGCCTCCCTTTTCTCCCTCTTCCCCCTCCGCTCCCGCTTCGCGTGACTCCGTCGTGGCCGCGCTGCGCTCCGCCGGCTGCGTCTTCGCCGAGGACGAGGCGGAGTTGATCCTCGCCGCCGCCCGCACCCCGGACGAGCTGGCGGCCATGGTGGACCGCCGGGCGACCGGCGTCCCCCTCGAACTCGTCGTCGGCTGGGCGGAGTTCCGCGGTCTGCGCATCACCGTCGAACCCGGCGTGTTCGTGCCCCGGCGCCGCACCGAGTTCCTGGTCGAGCGGGCCCTCGCCCACGCCCCGGCCGCGTCCGTGGTCGTGGACCTGTGCTGCGGCTCGGGCGCGGTCGGCGCGGCCCTGGCCGACGCGCTCGGCGGAGCCGAACTGCACGCCGCCGACATCGACCCGGCCGCGGTGCGCTGCGCCCGCCGCAACGTCGCCGCCCACGACGGCCACGTCCACGCGGGCGATCTCTTCGAGGCCCTGCCCGAGCGGCTCCGCGGGCGCGTGGACATCCTCGCGGCGAACGTGCCGTACGTCCCCACCGACGAGGTCGGACTGCTGCCCGCGGAGGCCCGCGACCACGAACCGCTGGTCGCCCTGGACGGCGGCTCCGACGGCCTCGACGTCCTGCGCCGGGTGGCCGCCGAGGCGCCCGACTGGCTCGCCCCCGGCGGCTGCCTGCTGGTCGAGACGAGCGAACGCCAGGCCTCGGCGGCCGTGGACGCCTTCACGGGCAGCGGTCTGACGACGCGTCTGCTCGTCTCCGAGGAGCTGTACGCCAATGTCGTGATCGGGGTCAGGGGGTAGGCGGCGTCAGGTAGTGGCGCCGCTCTCCGACGGTGACGGCGCCGGAGAGCCGCCCCGGCCGTGTCCCGGGAACCCGTCACGCCAGTTCTCCGGACCCGGCATCCTGTCCCGCCACTTGCCGGGGTCCGGCTTCTCCCAGGTGCCGGCGAAGGCGTGGTCGGCGGTCCTGGTGCCGGTGCCGGAGCGGGTGCCGGAGAGGTGGACGGTGTCGCCGTTCCTGAGGGCGTCCGCCCCGGAGCCCTTGTCGCCGTCCCGCAGCACGGTGGCGTCGGACGGCACGGTCCAGGTCCACCGGGCGCCGTCCTCGCTCTTGACGGTCACCTGGTTGCCGTCCACCTTCTCGACGGTGCCGCGCTGCCACACCCGTACGACCCACTTGCCGGTGTCGCGGTCCTTCACCGTCGACTCCCCGTGCACCCCCTCGCCGCCGCCGAGCCACCAGCCGTGCCGGTGCCCGGGGCCGCGCTCGCCCGGTGACGGGGACGCCGAAGCCGAGGCGGCGGGTGTCGCCCCGCCGTCCGGGCCCGACGAGGTCGCGGCGTAGGCGAGGGCCGCGCCGCCGAGTGTGAGGGCGGCCGCGGCGGCCGCGGCCGTCACCGCCCGTGAGCGCACGGACCGGCGCCGCCACCGGTCCCGCAGCGGGGCGGGTTCCCCGGACCCGCCGGGTCCGACGAGCACCTCGGGCCGCGTCGCTTCCTGATCCGGATCGTCCGTCATGGCTCGCTCCCGCCGGCGTTCTGGCCTGATGCCCTGCCTTGCTGTGATTGTCCTGGGCGGCCGATAAGAAGCGGGTAATGCCTTCCTGTGAATCCTCGCGCGGCTGCTCGAAGATCAACTCGGCGTCTGGGCGCGGGCGATCAGCAGCGCCACGTCGTCGGAGTTGTCCGGCTGGTGCAGCGTGCGGACGAGCAGGTCGCAGACCTCCTCCAGGGCCCGGTCCGGGCCGTCGAGCAGCTCCAGGAGGGCGTCGAGGCGTTCGTCGAGCGGGTGCTGGCGGGTCTCGACGAGGCCGTCCGTGTAGAAGACCAGCCGGTCGCCGGGGTCGAGGTCGACGGTCGTGGTGGAGAACGCCACCCCGCCCACGCCCAGCGGCGCCCCCGTGGGCAGTTCGAGGAGCTCCGGCTTGCGTCCGGCACGCAGCCGGACCGGCGGCAGATGCCCGGCGTTGGCGATCCGGCACTGCCGCAGATGCGGGTCGTGGACGGCGTAGACGCAGGTCGCGATGGAGTGGTCCAGATCCTGCGTGATCCGGTCGAGGTGCTCCAGGAGCCGGGCCGGTTCGAGGTCGAGGGAGGCCAGGGTGTTGGTCGCGGTGCGCAGCCGGCCCATGGTGGCCGCGGCGTTGATGCCGCTGCCCATCACGTCACCGACGACGAGAGCGGTCTTGCAGCCGTCGAGCGGGATCACGTCGAACCAGTCGCCGCCGACCTCGGCCGTGGCCCCGGCCGGCTGGTAACGGGAGGCGACCTCCAGGCCGCCCGTGACCGGCGGATGACTGGGCAGCAGACTGCGCTGGAGGGTCAGCGCGGTGTCACGGGCGTTCTGGTACCAGCGGGCGTTGTCGATCTGCACGGCTGCTCGCGCCGCCAGCTCCCGGGCCAGCAGCAGGTCGTCCTCGCTGAACGGCAGCGGATTGCCGGTGCGCTTGAGGTCGAGGGCGCCCAGCACCTCACCGCGCGCGATCAACGGCACCGCCAGATACGAGTGCACGCCCGCGCGGGCCAGCAGTCCGGCCGCCTCCGGGGAACGGGCGATGCGCGGCAGGTCGGCCTCCTGGACCTCGGCCACCAGCACCGGGTCGCCGGTGCGGACACACTCGGTGACCAGGCGGTCCGGGCCGTACCGGGCGACCTGTCCGGGCGGGTCGGCCGCATTGAGCGCGGGCGAGGCCTCGTCGTCCGCCTTGACGGCGAGGGCGCGGATCACGGCCGGCTCGGTGGGGCCGAGACTGCTGCGCCTGCCGTCCACCACCGCCTCCAGCAGATCCACGGCCGCTATGTCGGCGAGCTCCGGCACGGCGACGTCGGCCAGCTCGCGGGCCGTGCGGTCCAGCTCCAGGGTGGTGCCGATCCGTGCGGAGGCGTCCGCGATGACGGCGAGCCGCCGCCGCGCGGACTCCGCCTCGACGGCCGCCCGGTGCTCCTCGGTGACGTCCACGACCGAGGCGGCCACCCCCAGGACGGTGCCGAAGGCGTCCTCCAGGCGGTACAGCGAGATCGACCAGGCGTGCTCCTGGTCCGGGTCGGCGGGGGTGTGCCCGACGGTCTCGCGGTCGACGAGCGGGCGGCCGGTCTTCAGGACTTCCAGCGCCGCGGCCTCCAGGGCGGCTGCGTCTATGTGGGGCAGCACCTCGTGGATCGTCCGGCCGAGGTGGTCCTCGGCGGGGACGCCGTTGAGCCGTTCGAGTGCCGGATTGACGGAGACGTACCGCAGATCGGTGTCCAGGACGGCGAGGCCGATGGGGGAGTGCGCCACCACCCGCGTCGACAGCGCCACGTCCCGCTCCAGGCTGCGCACGGTGGACCGGTCGGCCGCGAGACCCAGGGCGAACACGTCCCCGTGGTCGTCGAGGAGCCGCATGTTGCGGAACTCCACCAGGCGCGTGGTGCCGTCCTTGCGCCGGATCGGGAAGGCGCCCGCCCAGCTCTGCCCCGTGGCCACGACGTCGGCGAAGAGCTTCACGACGAGGTCGAGGTACTGCTCGTGGACCATGATCCGGGCGGCGTACTGGCCCAGGGCCTCCCGGGCCGAGTAACCGAACAGCTCCTCCGCCTGCGGGCTCCACAGCACGATGCGGCCCTGGGTGTCGAGGACCACGGAGGCCACACCCAGCACATCGAGCAGCCCGCTGGGCCGTACCGCCCCGCGCACCGGTTCGTCGCCCTCGGCGACGGGAGACCGGGCTGCACTCATCGCACGCACCGTCCTTAGACCGTCCACACGGCACGTCGTCCCCCGTGCCGACTCCCCTGTTCTACCGCGTTCAACCGTCTCTGGGGCGCCATCGGCGTCCTCCTCCACCATCCCTCAACACGGCGGAGCGCGTCCTGCGAGACCGGAAGTTCGGTTCCCCGTTCCCTTATTGGTCTGTACATGACTACTCGGGAGCGCCACACTGTCCGCCGAGCGCACCCACCCCCCTCCGAGGAGTCGCCCGCCATGCCCCTGCGCACCCGGCAACGTTGTCGAGCCGCCCTGACCGGACTCGTCGCCCTCGCCACCGCCGCCGCCGTCCTGTCGACCGCCACGCCCGCGACGGCCGCCGACACCTGGACCGAGGTCGGCTCCGACCGCGCCGACCCGCTCACCGAGAGCCAGGGCCTGGCCTCGGTCGAGGTCCCGGCGAACAGCGCCAACCGCTACACCGGCATCGGCACCATCCCGTTGAGCGTGTCCAGCCGCGGCTGGAACCACGTCGGCGACCCCGACGCCTCCTACGACGGCTACTACATCGAGCCCTACCAGGCGGACTCGGGCACCGCGAAGATGTACCGGGTGCAGTCCCCGGGCGGCACGTGGTCGGAGTACGTCCACACGCTGAGCAGCGGGGAGGCGCTCAACAACTCCTGGGTCGCCATCGCCCCGTCGGGCCAGTGGATGCTGTCCGGCGAGTACGGCACCATGACCCGCTTCCTGGTCTTCCCGACCCCCGGCGTCAACGCGAGCACCTCGCCCTCCGCCAACCTCCCGCAGGCCTCCACCGTCACCCTCGACCACGCCGTACGCGACGTACAGGGCTGCGACTTCGTCACCGCGACACGGCTGCTGTGCTCCTCCGACGACCCGGCAGGCACCCTCTTCGGCATCACCAAGCCGCTTCTCCAGATCGACCTGTCCGCCGAGCCGGGCACGGCGAACGTCACCGGCCATGTGACGGCGCTCCGCCAGCTCCCGCTGCGCAGCTCCTGCTCGGGCACCTTCGAGGCCGAGGGCATCGACTACGACCGGCGCACCGGCACCCTGCGGGTGATCGTCGTCTCGCCCGGGTTCTGCGTCCTGACCGACAGCAAGACCTATCGCTTCACCAAGAGCTGACGTACCGCTTCACCGAGAACCGGGCCGCCACTGGTCCCGGCCCGACAGTGGTGCTTTTCTGAAGGTGTGGCGCGGTGCACGGGGGAACTCGTGCGACCGCGCCGTCGCCATGAGAGGAGCGATCACGATGGATCGTGTGCGCATGCACGAGGAGCCCGTCTCCCTGGAGATCAGCGGGTGCAGCAAGGAGGACGCCAGGATCGTGTTCGACGCGCTCAGCCAGTGCTTCGAGTCCGACCGGTCCGCCGAGGACGTGCCCCAGCAGCTCCACGAGACCCGCCCGATGGTGTGGCTCGGCACCTTCGAGGTCACCGACGTCCAGGAGTGTGCGACCCCGCCCCGGCTCTCGTCCTCCGTCGAGGCAGACGCGCAGGGCGGCTACTGGGCCATCGAACGGCTGCGCTCCACACTCGACTCCCTGTTCGCGGTCCGCGACCTCTCCTCGGCCTCCGGGGACCAGGAACGGGAACTGCATGTTCTGCTGGAAAGCAGGTGACCTGCGGCACATCACCCCTGGCCTGGTTCTGCAACTAGTTGCATAAACCGTGCGCGGTCCTCTACAACAGGAGGGACGACACCGCGCACGGAGGCCTGACATGAGCCGTTACCCCCATCTGCTGAGCCCGCTGGACCTGGGCTTCACCACGCTGCCCAACCGTGTCCTGATGGGCTCCATGCACGTCGGCCTGGAGGAGGCCGAGCGCGGGTTCGAGCGGATGGCGGCGTTCTATGCCGAGCGGGCGCGTGGGGGAGTGGGCCTCATCGTCACCGGCGGCATCGCGCCCAACGACGCCGGGCGGCCCTATGAGGGCGGCGCGAAGCTCACCACCGAGGCGGAGGCCGAGCAGCACCGGGTCATCACCGATGCCGTGCACCGCGAGGGCGGCCGGATCGCCATGCAGATCCTGCACTTCGGCCGGTACGCCTACCACCAGGACCTCGTCGGCCCCAGCCCCCTCCAGGCGCCGATCAGCCCCTTCCCGCCCCGCGAGCTCACCGACGCCGAGGTCGAGCAGACCATCGACGACTACGCCCGCGCCGCCCGCCTCGCCAAGGAGGCCGGCTACGACGGCGTGGAGATCATGGGCTCCGAGGGCTACCTGATCAACGAGTTCATCGCCGCGCAGACCAACCAGCGGACCGACCGCTGGGGCGGGTCGTACGAGAACCGGATGCGGTTCCCGGTGGAGATCGTGAAGCGCGTCCGCGAGGCGGTCGGCACGGACTTCATCATCGTCTACCGGCTGTCCATGCTGGACCTGGTCCCCGGCGGCTCCACCCACGATGAGGTCGTCACCCTCGCCAAGGCCGTCGAGGCGGCCGGCGCGACCATCATCAACACCGGCATCGGCTGGCACGAGGCGCGTATCCCCACCATCGCCACCTCCGTGCCGCGCGGCGCCTACGCCTGGGTCACCAAGAAGCTCATGGGCGAGGTGTCGATCCCGCTCGTCACCACCAACCGCATCAACACCCCCGAAGTCGCCGAGGAGCTGCTCGCCGACGGGTACGCCGACATGGTCTCCATGGCCCGCCCGATGCTCGCCGACCCCGACTTCGTGAACAAGGCCGCCGCGGGCAAGCCCGAGGCCATCAACACCTGCATCGGCTGCAACCAGGCCTGCCTCGACCACACCTTCAGCCTTCAGATCACCTCCTGCCTGGTCAATCCGCGCGCCTGCCACGAGACCGAGCTGGTGCTCTCCCCGACCCGGCTCAAGAAGCGCGTCGCGGTCGTGGGCGCGGGCCCGGCGGGACTCGCCTGCGCGGTCTCGGCGGCCGAGCGCGGCCACGAGGTGACGCTGTACGACGCCGCGAGCGAGATCGGCGGCCAGCTCAACGTCGCCCGCCAGGTCCCCGGCAAGCAGGAGTTCGACGAGACCCTGCGCTACTTCCGCCACCAGCTCGACGCCCACGGGGTCGACGTACGCCTCGACACCCCCGTGACGGCGGCCGACCTGGACGGCTACGACGAGGTCGTAGTCGCCACCGGCGTCACCCCCCGCACCCCCGACATCCCCGGCGTCGACCACCCGAGCGTCGTCGGCTACCTCGACGTCCTGCGCGACAAGGTTCCCGTCGGCGACCGTGTCGCGATCCTCGGCGCCGGCGGCATCGGCTTCGACGTCGCCGAGTTCCTCACCGACAGCGGCGACAAGGCCCACGAGGACCCGGCGACGTACTTCCGCCACTGGGGCGTCGACATGGACCACACCGGCCCCGGCGGCCTCGCCGCCCCCGAGCGCCCCGCCCCGCCGCGCACCGTCCATCTGCTCCAGCGCAAGACCAGCAAGGTCGGCGCCGGGCTCGGCAAGACCACCGGCTGGATCCACCGCACCGAGCTCAAGCACCGCGGCGTCACCATGGTCCCGGGCGTGCGCTACGACCGGATCGACGACGCCGGACTCCACGTCACCATCGGCGAGGAGAGCACGGTCCTGGAGGTCGACACCGTCGTGCTGTGCACCGGGCAGGAGCCGCGCCGCGGCCTGTACGAGGAGCTGGTCGCCGCCGGAGTGCGCGCTCACCTGATCGGCGGTGCCGACGTGGCCGCCGAACTGGACGCCAAGCGGGCGATCAAGCAGGGCACCGAGGTCGCGGCCGCCCTCTAGGGGCGTCCCTAGGATGACCCCATGTCACTCCCGCACGCGATCCTGACCGCCCTGCTGGAAAAGCCGTCCTCGGGTCTCGAACTGACCCGCCGGTTCGACCGGTCGATCGGCTTCTTCTGGTCGGCGACGCACCAGCAGATCTATCGCGAGCTGGGAAAGCTGGAGGTCGAGGGCCATATCCGGGCGCTGCCGTCACCGCAGCCGGCCCGCGGGCAGAAGAAGTCGTACGAGGTCCTGCCCGCGGGCCGCGCCGAGCTGGCCCGCTGGACGGCCGCCTCCCAGGACCCCAAGCCGTACCGCGAGACGCTGTTCCTGCGGCTGCGGGCGGCGGCCGCCATCGGCACCGAGGGCGTCGCGGGCATCGAGGCCGATCTGCGCCGCCATCTGGAGCTGCACCGGCAGCAGTTGTCGCAGTACGAGGAGATCGAACAGCGTGACTTCCCGCCGGGCAAGGACAGCCCGCAGGACCGGTTGCAGCACCTGATCCTGCGGGCGGGGATCGATCTGGAGACCTTCTGGACGCGGTGGCTCACCCACGCGCTGGAGGAGTTCTCGGAACTGCCCGATCAGAGCCGGTAGGGCTTGGCGCGGCGGCGCAGGAACCAGGCCGCCGCGATGCCGCCGATCCCGACGAGCGCGGCACCGGCGCCCAGGGTGAGCGGACCGTAGTCCTTGATGCCGCCGCCGAGGCCGCCCATCACGCCCCGGGAGGGTGAGGCGGTCGCGGAGATGGTCGGCGTGGAGGCCGTCGAGACGATGACCGACTGGGTGCCGGCGGTGGCGTTGTTGGAGCACATGACGACGACCGTGTACGTCCCGGGGCTCACGTTCGACCAGGCGGCCGACTGCAGGGAGTTCGTCCCCGACAGCGTCACCTGACGGCCCTGGGCGAAGTTCGCCTGGCTGCTGTTGAGGAGCGAGGCGGTGCCCCAGCTGCCGTTGACCTGGGTGCAGGCGCTGGTCGTCACCGAGACCGTGGAGCCGGTGGTGCTCACCGAGATGCCCGAGGCCGCGACCGCCGGGGAGACGGCCAGCGCGGCGCCTGCGGCCGCGGCGAGGCCGGAGCGGAGGAGAAGCTGACTTGTACGCATGGACTGCCCTCCGGCGGCACGGTTGGCGGTACGTCCCATGCGCCGCCGAGGATCGGAAAAGGCCCGTGCGCCTCAGGGGCAGCCAACGTGCCCCGGGGCCGCCGCGCATGCGGACCGCCGCCGGGAAGGTGACGGATTACTTCGTCCGGCGCAAGCGCGCCGCTCCGTCAGGGTCCGGCGCCGGTGGTGACCGACCGCTCCGGCGACCAGCCGCCCCAGGTCCCGTCGGGCAGCCTGGCCCGCACCCGCAACCGGTGGACGGCACCCGCCTCCCGCCCCGCGTAGAAGCTGTACGTGGCCCGCTCGGTCGGCGCCGTCCCGCCGTACACCAGCGAGGTGGCCGGGCGCCCGTCCAGCCGGATCTGGTACTCGGTGACCACGCCGTCCGCGCGCGGTGGCACCCAGGAGAGGCCGAAGTAGTACGCCCCGTCATCGCCCCGCCGGGTCGTGGCGCGGAAGTCGGTGGGGGCCGTGCCCCGCCCGTCGTCGGTGCCGGAGGCGGTGGTGAGGCGGACGACGGCGCTCGCGGGGGAGACGTTGTCGGCCGCGTCGCGGGCCCGCACGGTGAAGGAGTAGCGGACGCCGGGTCGCAGCCCCGTCACCACGGTCGCCGTCTGGTTGCCGCCCACACTGTGGATCTTCGTGCCGCCCTGATGGATGTCGTACGACACCACACCCACGTCGTCCGAGGCCGCGGACCACGACAGCTGCACCGCCCGGCCGCCGACCACCCGCCCCGTCACCCGGCCCGGACGGGTCGGCGCGGAGGCGTCCGCCCGGCCGGCCGCCGGGGTCGTCGCCCGGACCTCGCGGCTGGGCGGGCCGAGCCGGCCGACGGTGTCCCGGGCCCGCACGGTGAACACATAGCTGGTGGACGGCCTGAGCCTGGAGACGTCCACCATGTGCTCGGAACCCGGCACGTCCCGCACCTTCGTGGTGCCGCGATACACCTCGTAACCGTCGATCCCGTCCGCCGCGGACACCGCGCTCCACATCACATGCACGCTGGTCGCGCTGCCGGCGGCGGCCGTGACGCCCGCCGGGGCGCCGGGGAGCCTGCCCTCGTCGGCCTCGGCGCCGCCCCAGCCGCAGCCCGCCAGCAGCAGGAGCGTCCCGCAGAGAACGGCAACGCGTCGCACGAGTACGCCTCCCCGGGGCAATGGTCCGGACCAATGCGGCTGCACTCACTATGCAGCGCTGACGTGGTCCCATCAAGAGGGAGGCGCAAGAGGGGCACCAGAGGGGCGGCGTTGGTGGGCACGGCGGACGGTTACGTATGCTGAACCACCTCACGGCGAACTCCCTTCGAGGGCTCGGGAGTTCATGTCGTTGGCGCGGGCCGCTGTCGTCGCTGTCCCCGCGCCGGACGCGGGCGGCCGGGCAGCCGGAGCCGACGCAGGCTCAGGCGCCCGGCCCCTGTCGGAGGTTCGGGCGGGGCGCGCACGCGCCCACGGGGGGTCGTGCACCGTCCGGCCCCCTCAGGGTGGCCGGGTTTGCGCTACGGCATCAGATTGGGCTGAGTGTCCGTCAGTGTCCCCCAGGAGAGGGTCCCTTATCGTGCGTGTCCAGTCGCTGACGCTGGCCGCGGCAGGCGCCGCCCTGCTCGCCCCGACCATGTCGCCCGCCGTCGAGCCCCTCGCCTTCCAGGAGCAGGTGGTGCGCCACGAAGGCGATGTCCGCGCCGCCGACCTGCTGGCCAGGGTGCGTGACTGCGTCCCCGTCTCGCGCGGCCGGTACGCCACCGACGACGGCCTGCCCGCCACCGTCCCGGTCTGCGGTACCGACGAGGCGGTGTTCTGGAAGGCCGACATGGACATCGACTGCGACGGCCGGCCCGGCCAGTACTGCAACGGGCGCACCGACCCGCTGTTCTCCCCCGCCACCGCCTACCAGCAGGCCGACGGCCGCTACCTGAGCGCCGAACGCCTGCCCTACATCGTGGTGCCCACCCCGAGCCCCGTCTGGAACTACCGCGACAGCGGCGTCCGGGGCGGCTCGGTCGCGGCGGTGATCTACAAGGACCGCGTGCAGTACGCGGTCGTCGGCGACGTGGGCCCCCGCGGTATCATCGGCGAGGCCTCCTACGCCAGCGCCAAGGCCCTCGGTATCCGCCCCGACCCACGCGGCGGCGGCACGCCCTCCGGGGTGACGTACATCGTCTTCAAGGACTCCCAGGTCAAACCCATCGAGGACCATGCTGCCGCGATCGCGACGGGGGAGCGGTTGGCGCGACAGTTCGTGCGGGGGCGGTAGGCGGCGCGGCCTGTCGCGCGAGAGCGCCTCAGACCGCCGACCAGCCGTTGTCCACGGCCAGCACCACGCCGTTGATGTTGCTCGCCGCGTCCGAGGCGAGGAACACGATCGCGGCGGCCTGTTCCTCCGGCTCGGAGACGCGGCCGACGTTGCCGAAGTAGGGGCCCAGCGCCCGCGGGCCGTGGGCCTCGCCGTCGATGTCGACGGCGAGCCCCGTCGCCGTGCCGCCCGGGGCGATGGCGTTGGTCCGGATGCCCTGGTCGCGGTACATCACGGCCAGGTTCTTGGTCAGGCCCACGACGCCGTGCTTCGAGGCCGTGTAGGCGGCGCCCGCGGCGCTGCCCCGCAGCCCTGCCTCGGACGCGGTGTTCACGATGGCGCCCTTGCCCGCCTTCAGCATGTGCGGCAGGACGGCCCGGGTGAGCAGGAAGGGCGCGGTGAGGTTGACCCGGATGACCCGCTCCCACTCGGCGTCGCCGACGTCGGCCGCCGCCGACATCCGGTCCATGATCCCGGCGTTGTTCACCAGCACGTCCACACCCCCGAAGCGCTCCACGGCGGTCGAGGTCACGCGGTCGACGACGGCCTGCTCGCTCAGGTCGCCGGTGACGGCGACCGCGGTGCCGCCCGCCTCCTCGATCTCGCTGACGACCTTCTCCGCCGTCTCGGCGTTGAGATCCGCCACCACGACCTTCGAGCCCTCCGCGGCGAAGGCCACGGCGGCGGCCCGCCCGATGCCCGAGCCCGCTCCGGTGACGATGACGCTGCGTCCGTCGAGTCCAGTGGCCATGGCGGTTCCCTGTCTGTGCGGCGAGTGTGCCTGGTGCCTTCACTCTACGACTTAATGTCTGCGAGTGACATAAAGTCGTGGTGGAGAATTCGCGGCAGACGATCACTGCCGGCCGGAGGACGACATGACCGCAGCCCACGGACGCACGGGACGACCGCCGCTGACCGAGGAGCGCCGGGCCGAGATCCGGCTGGAGATCGCCCGGGCCGCGGTGGACCTGTTCGTCGGTCAGGGCGTGGCGGCCACCACCGGCGAACAGATCGGCCAGGCGGTCGGCGTCTCCGCCCGCACCGTGTGGCGCTACTTCCCGAGCAAGGAGAGCTGTGTACGGCCGCTGTTCTCGGCCGGGATCGACGTGATCGTCGACTGTCTGCGGGAGTGGGGCCCCGGGCAGCCCCTGGAGGAGATCCTCGACCCCGGGCTGGCCGCCGCCCCCGCCTTCGTCGCCGGTCCGGAGCGGGCGACGGTCGGGGCGCTCGTACGGCTGACCCGCACCGAACCCGGCCTGCGCGCGATCTGGCTCCAGACGTACGACGAGGCCGAACCGGCGTTCGCCCGTGCCCTGGGTGAGCGGGCCGGGCTGCCCGCGGACGATCTGCGGCCCACGATCCAGGCGGCGATGTTCAACGCGGCCCTGCGCGCGGCGGTGGAGCACTACGCCTGGCGCGTCGACGGTGAGGACGCAGACGCCGCGAGGGCGGAGGCCGAGCTGGCGGACACCATGCGCTCGGCCCTCGCCCTCGCGGCGCGGGGTATCGCGTAGTTCTCAGACCTTTCGGTACGTGTAGGCCTCCGCTGCCGCCGCCTCCACCGCCGCCAGGTCGGCGCCCGTCGACGCGGTGACGACCGCCGCGATCGCGCCCTCCACGAACGGGGCGTCCACCAGGCGGGTGCCGGCAGGGAGCTCGTCGCCCTCCGCGAGCAGCGCCTTCACCGTCAGCACGGCACTGCCCAGGTCGGTGAGGACGGCGACGCCCACCCCCCGGTCCACCGAGGTGGCGGCCGCGGCGATCAGCTCGGAGCTGGTGCCGAACCCACCGCCCTCGGTGCCGCCCGCCGGGGCGACGGGGACCTCCACGCCGCCCCCGGCCAGCCCCTTGGCCAAGGCCGCGACCGACGCCGCCACCTCCGCGCTGTGCGAGACCAGCACGATCCCGACGAGCTCGCCGTCACTCACCGTTCGCCTCCGCGAGCGCCGCGACCAGCAATGACGACGACGTGGCCCCCGGGTCCTGGTGCCCGATGCTGCGCTCGCCCAGATAGCTCGCCCGGCCCTTGCGGGCCTGGAGCGGCGTCGTCGCCAGGGCGCCCTCCTCCGCGGCTGCCCGCGCGGCACCGAACCCGTCGCCGAGCGCGTCGACGGCCGGCACCAGTGCGTCGATCATGGTCTTGTCGCCGGGCGCCGCTCCGCCCAGGGCCATGACGGCGTCCACCCCCGTACGGAAGGCGTCGGCGAACTGCCCCTCGCTCACCTCGGCATCATCCCCGAGCGCCTTGCCGGTGCGCCGCAGCAGCGTGCCGTACAGCGGCCCCGACGCCCCGCCGACCGTGGAGATCAGCTGCCGTCCGGCGAGGACGAGGACCGCACCGGGGGTCGCCGGGGCCTCCTTCTCCAGTACGGCCGCGACGGCGTGGAAGCCGCGCTGGAGGTTGCTGCCGTGGTCGGCGTCCCCGATGGGGGAGTCGAGGGCCGTGAGCCGTTCCGCCTCACGGTCCACGGACGCGGCGGTCGCCGTCATCCAACGGCGGAAGAAGTCGGCGTCGAGCACTGGATCTCCTTGCGTGGTAGGTCGGTTGACGGTCCGGCTCAGACGCCCCAGCGCAGCCCCGCGGTCTTCACCGGTGCGTCCCACAGCCGCAGCGTCTCCTCGTCGATCTGGCACAGGGTGATCGAGGCGCCCGCCATGTCGAGGGAGGTGACGTAGTTGCCGACGAGCGTGCGGGCGATGGCCACACCGCGCTCGGTCAGCACCCGCTGCACCTCGGCGTTGAACCCGTACAGCTCCAGCAGCGGAGTCGCGCCCATGCCGTTGACCAGCAGCAGCACGGGGTTGCGCGGGCTCATGTCGTCGAGGATCGCGTTGACCGCGAAGTCGGCGATCTCCCGTGAGGTCATCATCGCCCGCCGCTCCCGGCCCGGCTCGCCGTGGATGCCGATGCCGAGCTCCAGCTCCCCGTCGGGCAGGTCGAAGGTGGGGCTGCCCTTGGCGTACGTGGTGCAGGCGCTGAGGGCGACGCCGAAGCTGCGGGAGTTCTCGTTGACCTGCCGGGCGATCGACTCCACGCGCTCCAGGGGCTGCCCCTCGTCGGCGGCGGCTCCGGCGATCTTCTCGACGAAGAGAGTGGCGCCGGTGCCGCGCCGGCCGGCGGTGTAGAGGCTGTCGGTGACGGCGACGTCGTCGTTGACCAGGACCTTCGCCACCTGGATGCCCTCGTCCTCGGCGAGCTCGGCGGCCATGTCGAAGTTGAGCACGTCACCGGTGTAGTTCTTCACGATGAACAGCACGCCCGCGCCGCTGTCCACGGCCGCCGCCGCCCGCACCATCTGGTCGGGCACGGGGGAGGTGAACACCTCGCCGGGGCAGGCCGCCGACAGCATGCCGGGGCCCACGAACCCGCCGTGCAGCGGCTCGTGCCCGGAACCGCCGCCGGAGACCAGGCCCACCTTCCCGGCCACGGGGGCGTCCCGCCGTACGATCACCCGGTTCTCCACGTCGACGGTGAGTTCGGGATGGGCTGCCGCCAGTCCGCGGAGCGCGTCCGCGACGACGGTCTCCGGGACGTTGATGAGCATCCGCATGGGTACCTCCTGGCCGAACGTGAACGGGATACCTGATGCATGCAGTATCGAACGTCCGGCGGAGAAGGTCACGACGTGGTGAGCCACCACCCCCATTGACTGGTCCGTACCAAACTCTTGACATGTCCATCTCTCACTTCTTAACTCACGCATTGAACTAAGCCCACAGGAGATGACATGCCAACCCCCCGAATCACCGGCCCGCGGGCCGCGGCCTGCCTGGCCGCCGCCCTCGCCGCCTCGATCCTCACCGGCCTCCAGCCCGCCGAGGCCGCGGCCGCCGCCCTGCCCACCGGCTGGGCCACGGTCGTCAACGCCGGCAGCGGCAAGTGCCTGGACGCCCGCTCGGCGGCGACCGTCAACGGCACCGCCGTACAGCAGTACGCCTGCAACAGCACCACCGCCCAGCAGTGGAGCTTCACCGCCACCAGTGACGGCTACGTCCGGATCAACAACCGCAACGACCCTCAGCAGGTCGCCGACGTCAGCGATGTGTCCACCGCCGACAATGCGGCCGTGCACCTGTGGACCTATGGCGGCGGCGCCAATCAGCAGTGGCTGCCCGTCGACGAGGGCGGCGGCGCCTACCACTTCGTCAACCGCAACAGCGGCAAGTGCCTCGACGTCCCGGCCGCCTCCACGGCCGACAGCGTCCAGCTCGTGCAGTACGCCTGCAACGGCACGGCCGCCCAGCGCTTCCAGGTCGCGCCCGTGAGCACCGCGCCCGGCGATGTCGACCTCGGTCCGAACGTGGTCGTCTTCGACCCGTCGATGCCGTCGGCCACGATCCAGAGCCGCCTGAACCAGATCTTCCAGCAGCAGGAGACCAACCAGTTCGGCTCCCAGCGCTACGCCGTGATGTTCAAGCCCGGCACCTACAGCAACGACGTCAACGTCGGCTTCTACACGCAGGTGCTGGGGCTCGGGCAGTCACCCGACTCCGTCACCATCAACGGCGCGGTCCATGTCGAGGCCGACTGGTTCCCGCCGCAGAACGCCACTCAGAACTTCTGGCGCGGCGCCGAGAACCTCTCCGTCAACCCGACGGGCGGCACGGACCGTTGGGCGGTCTCGCAGGCCTCCGGCTACCGGCGCATGCATGTGCGGGGCAACTTGGAGTTGAGTGACGGCGGTTGGTCCAGCGGCGGCTTCATGGCCGACAGCAAGATCGACGGGCAGGTCCGCTCCGGCACCCAGCAGCAGTGGCTCACCCGCAACTCCCAGCTCGGCAGCTGGACGGGCTCCAACTGGAACATGGTCTTCGTCGGCAGCCAGGGCGTCCCGGGCAACAGCTTCCCCAACCCGCCCTACACCACGGTGAACCAGACCCCGACCGTCCGCGAGAAGCCCTTCCTGTACGTCGACGCCGCGGGCGCCTACAAGGTGTTCGTGCCCGCGGTGCGCACCAACTCCTCGGCGACCAGCTGGGCGAACGGCAGCGCCCCCGGCACCTCGCTCGGCATCGACCAGCTCTACGTCGTCAAGCCGGGCGCGACCGCCGCGCAGATCAACGCGGCGCTGGCCGAAGGGAAGAACCTCCTGGTGACACCGGGCGTCTACCACCTCGACCAGACCTTGCGCGTGACCCGCCCGGACACCGTCGTGCTCGGCCTCGGACTCGCCACCTTCGTGCCCGACAACGGCGTCACCGCCATGACCGTCGCCGACGTCGACGGTGTGAAGCTCGCGGGCATCCTCTTCGACGCCGGCACCACCAACTCCCAGACCCTCGTGGAGATCGGCCCGGCAGGCGCCGCCGCCGACCACGCGGCCGACCCCACCTCGCTGCACGACGTGTACTTCCGCATCGGCGGCGCGGGCGTGGGCAAGGCCACCACCAGCCTCGTCGTCAACAGCGACGACGTCATCGGTGACCACATGTGGATCTGGCGCGCCGACCACGGCTCCGGCGTCGGCTGGACCACCAACACCGCCGACACCGGACTGGTCGTCAACGGCGACGACGTCACCATGTACGGCCTGTTCGTCGAGCACTACCAGAAGCACCAGACGATCTGGAACGGCAACGGCGGCCGGACGTACTTCTACCAGAACGAGATGCCCTACGACCCGCCCAACCAGGCCGCCTGGATGAACGGCTCCACACAGGGCTACGCCGCCTACAAGGTCGCCAACTCGGTCACCAGCCACCAGGCCTACGGACTGGGCAGCTACTGCTACTTCAACGTCAACCCGAGCGTCACCGCGGAGCACGCCTTCGAGGTCCCCAACACCCCGAACGTGCGCTTCCAGAACATGGTGACCGTCTCGCTCGGCGGCACCGGGACGATCCGGCACGTGATCAACGACCGGGGCGGCCCGTCCAACTCCTCGACGAACGTGGCCAATCTGGTGAGCTACCCGTAAAACCCGGCGATGGGAGGCGTGTGTTCGCTTGGTGAACAGTGATTCACCGGGGGCTGGTCAAGTGCAGCCCCCGGTGTGACACTCGGCGCATCACATGTCCTTCAAGGAGTCGTCGATGAGCAGGAGCGAGTCTCCCGAGGCCGGTACGTCGGCCGGTGTGGTCCGCGGTCGCCGAGAAGCCGGTCTCGATGTCTTCCGCGGCATCCCCTACGCGCAGCCCCCGGTGGGGGAGGCGCGGTTCGCGGCGCCGCGGCCGGCCGAGCGGTGGGAGGGGGTGCGGGAGGCGACCGCCTTCGGACCACCGCCCCCGCAGGAGCCGTTCGTCCCCGACGCCCCTGCCGTCGCGCCCTGGTCCCTGCCGACGGGCGACGACTGGCTCACCGTCAACGTCTGGACACCCGAGGCGGACCCGGCGGCCCGCCGCCCGGTGATGGTGTGGATCTACGGCGGCGCCTACAAGCTGGGCGCCGCCGACGACCCGACTTACGACGGCGGCCGGCTCGCCAGGGACGGGAACCTGGTCGTCGTCACCCTCAACTACCGGGTCGGCGTCGAGGGGTTCCTCCACATCGAGGGCGCTCCCGCGAACCGGGGGCTGCTGGACCAGGTCGCCGCACTGGAGTGGGTGCGTGACAACATCACCGCCTTCGGCGGGGACCCCGGCCAGGTCACCGTCTTCGGCGAGTCGGCCGGCGCCGGGTCCGTGGCCGCGCTGCTGGCCATGCCGCGAGCGCGCGGTCTCTTCCGCCGGGCGATCGCACAGAGCGTGCCGGGCACGTACTTCTCGGACGCGCTGGCCCGGGACATCGGCGCGGCCCTCGCCGGGGAACTCGGGCTGCGCCCGACGGTCGCCGACCTCGCGGGCGTGGACCCGCGCAAGCTGCCCGAGGCGGGGGCCGCGCTGGCCGGCCGGATGCGCGAGTTCCTGCCCCGGTGGGGCAAGGTCGCCCTCACCGCCACCCCGTACTCTCCGGTGGTCGACGGGGACGTCCTGCCGGTCGTGCCGTGGACGGCCCTGGCGGAGGGCGCGGCCCGGGATGTGGAACTGATCGTGGGGCACAACCGCGACGAGCACCGGCTGTTCCTGATGATGGGCGGGCTGCTGGGCAAGGTCGACGAGCCGCTGGCCTCGGCTGCGCTGGCCGCGTTCGGACCGGCACCCGACCCCGAACGGGCCTATCGCGCCGCGTTCCCGGAAGCCACGGCGGAGCAGCTCTTCGAACTCCTCCAGTCCGACTGGCTGTTCCGCATGCCCTCCCTCCGCCTGGCGGACGCGCAGACGATCGGCGGCGGTCGGGCACACTTCTACGAACTCACCTGGTCCGCCCCGGTCAACGGCGGCGCGCTCGGGGCCTGCCACGGCCTGGACGTCCCCCTGGTCTTCGGCCCGCAGGGCGGCGGACTCGGCAGCATGCTGATCGGCCCCGAGCCCACGCCCGAGACCGAACAGCTCTCCGCGTACGTACGGTCCGCCTGGACCGCCTTCGCGACCACCGGCGACCCCGGCTGGCCCGCGTACGACCCCGAGAACCGGCTCACCCGAGTCCTCGACACCGAACCGACGGTGACCGCCTACCCGGAGGAGACCTCGCGCCGGCTGTGGGACCGGCACGTCTTCGAGGCGCTGCCCCTGATCGCGGGCTGACCGGACCGCCGGGCAGGTCCTAGGCGCGGTCGCCCTTGGGCTTGCCCCGCTGGTCGGGGGTGCCGTGCGGGGGCGGGCTGTAAGGCTCCGGCGACGTCGTCGGCGACACCGGGGAACCGTGGCGCCCGGCCCGCTGCTCCGGGCGCAGCGCCTGGGGATCGCCGGACGTCGGTTCCGCGCCGGCGTCCAGCTGTTCCAGACGCGCGGTCAGCAGCTCGGTCACCGGGAGCCGGTCGGCGTGGGTGCGCTCGTAGGAGAGCAGCGTCTCCACCTCCTCCGGGGCCAGTGATCGCACGCGGCTCTCCAGGCCGCCGATGGGCAGATGGTCGTAGTCGGGCAGCGGCAGGGCGCTGCGGCCGCCGTCGGCCATGGAACTCACTTCCCTGGGTGCTGTGCGCTGTACGGCCTGCGGCCGTGGATCCTCGGGGCCGTGCACTGTGCGGGCCCGCGGTCCACGGGCCCGCGACCGCCCGGCTACCCGCCGCCGAACGATCCGCTCTTGCCGTCGGTCCACCGGCGGCGGGCCTTCTCGGGCCCGGTCCGGGTGCTGCTGTTGCCGAAGGCGGGCATCTCGTGCGGGGTGATGCGGTGGTCGCTTCGCGGCACCTCGTCGGGCTCCCGGTTCTCCGCGACCTCACGGACGGGCCCGCCCTCCGGCAGCCGCGGCTGCTCCTCGGGGCTCGGCGGCGGAGGCTCCCGGCGACGGACGCGCGCGCCCATCCAGAAAGCGCCCAGCAGGAGGGCGACGACGACCAGGCCCGCCACGATCAGCCCGACGCCCAGGGCGCCGCGGCCCGCGGCCATCTCCATCCATGCGCTAGTCATGATCCCGCGAGTACCCCCGGCGTCCGGTGTGAACCCGACCGCTCCGACCGGCGCAAATCTCCGGCGAGAGGGTTTGACCCGATCTGCGGCGGCTACCCGCGCGGTGTGACAGCGACGACACCCCAACAGGAGCTCATCCGGTTCCTGGAGGACCGTTTCGCGTGTGCGCAGGCGTGCACAGAATGCGCCCGGGCATGCGCGGTGCGTGCCAGCCTCGTGGATCCGGACGGGACGGAGCAACAGGAACTCGTACGACGCAAGGGCATCATGTGCGCGGAGGTGTGCGATGCGACCTGCCGGGTGCTGTCCGAGCAGAACCGGCTGGACGAGGGCGGCATCCGCGTCCAGCTGGAGTGGTGCCGGACGGTCTGCCTGGAATGCGCCCACGCCTTCGACAACGAGCCGGGAGCGGAGGACGCGGCCAAGGCCTGCCGGGAGTGCGCCCAGGCGTGCACGGACTTCATGGCCACGCTGAACTGAGACGGGGCGTGCCTCCTACAGAGGCCGCCCCATGCGCACGTTCCAGCGTCCCGCTCGCCCGCTGAGTTCGACGGCGGTGAGCGGCGGTACGTCGGTGCGCCAGAAGGCCGATGCCGGTGCTCCCAGGGCGTGGACGAGAGCCGCCCGGACGATCTCGGGTTCGGCCACGGCGATCGTCCGGCCCGACTCCGCCGCGCGTGCATCCAGCCAGGCGCCGGCCCGTGCGCACAGCGCGGCCACCGACTCCCCGCCGTGCGGTGCCACTTCGGGGTCGGACAGCCAGCGCCCCAGCGCCTCCGGTTCCGCGGCGCCCACCTCGGCCAGCGTCGAACCGCGCCAGCGGCCCGTGTCGAGGGCGGCCAACTCCGGTGCGTCCAGGGCGTCGAGGCCGAGCGCGTCGGCCGTCTCGCGGCAGCGCACGGTGGGGGAGGACCAGAGCCGGTGTGCCGTCGGGAGCGTGCCCGCGGCGGCCTTCGCGCTCCGCAGACCGGAGGCGTCGAGCGGGCAGCCGTCGTCGAAGCGGGCCTCCCGCAGGGCCTCGCTGATCGCGGGTGAGATCAACATCACTCGGCTGGTCATCGGTCCATTCCCCCGCTCAACACCCTTTCCCTACCGCGTATTTGACATGCGCACAGCGCTTCAGGGGCGCTCGTGGCCGGACCATGCGCTCTTGGCCGTATCTCTCCCACGCGGTACCTTCTCGTCGATATCGACGACGGTTCGGTGGAAGCCGGTGGGATTCCGGCACGGTCGCGCCACTGTATGCCGGGCACGCTCCTCACGGGTGCGGGCCGGGTGAGTCAGACCCGCCCCGTCGTCCTGTGCACCACCGAGACGGGACGCGAGTTCCCCCAGGAGGTCCTGCCATGGCGCAGACCGTCGCTCAGCCGACAACCAGTTCCACCGCCGTGCCCGCCAAGCTGCCGATCGGCGCCATCGTCCCCTGGGCGGTCTTCTTCGGCGTCCTGATGCTGGTCCTGCTCTACTTCGTCGGCGCCGAACAGGGCGCCACCTCCGTCCTCTCCGGCGAGGGGGTCCACGAGTGGGTGCATGACGCCCGCCATCTGCTCGGCTTCCCGTGCCACTGACAGCGGCGAGGAAGCGTATCCGCGCATGAACTCCGCAACTGTCAGAAACCTCCTGGTCCGCGGCATGCTCGCGGGCCTCGTCGCGGGCCTGGCCGCGCTCGTCGTCGCGTACTTCCTCGGGGAGCCGCGCGTCGACCAGGCCATCGCCTTCGAGGAGGCCCACGCGCACGAGCACGGCGGCGAGGAACTGGTCAGCCGTACGCTCCAGTCCACCGCGGGCCTGTCCACCGGCGTCCTCGTCTACGGGGTCGCCTTCGGCGGCATCGCGGCGCTGGCGTACTGCTTCGCGCTCGGCCGGATCGGCCGCTTCGGGCCGCGCGCGAGCGCGCTGCTCCTGGCGGTCGCCGGGCTGGTCGCGGTGTACGTCGTGCCGTTCCTCAAGTACCCCGCCAACCCGCCGGCCGTCGGTGACCCCGACACGCTCGACCAGCGGACCGCACTGTTCTTCCTGATGATCGTCCTCAGCGTGCTGCTGACGGTGGGCACGGTCATCCTGGGCAAGCGGCTCGCACCCCGGCTCGGCAACTGGAACGCCACCCTCGCCGCGGGCGCGTTCTTCGTCCTCGTCGTCGGGCTGGCGTACGCGTTCCTGCCGTCGTTCAACGAGGTGCCGGAGCACTTCCCGGCCGCCCTGTTGTGGCAGTACCGACTGGCCGCGCTCGCCGTGCAGGTGACCCTGTGGACCGCCTTCGGGCTGGTCTTCGGGCTGCTGGCGGAGCGGCAGCTCGCACCGAAGCCGGCCGAGCGGTCGGCGGGCGCAGGGAAGCAGCCGACTCCCGTCGCCCACTGAGCGGTTCGCGACGACCGGTCAAGGGCCCTCGCCTCGCGGGGGCCCTTTCGTGTGCCTCGGTGCGGCCTGTATCGGTGCGGCCTGCCTCGGTGCGGCCGTTGCCTTGGTGCGGCCTTGCCATTCCCTATTTCTGGAACACGTTCTACCGTGTGCGCCGTCAGGACCGGTCCCGGGGAGCCTGGAGGCGCCGTGCATCTCGCATACACACCCGAGCAGCAGCGACTGCGCACCGAACTGCGCGCGTACTTCGCCGGGTTGGTGCCGGACGACGCGAACGCCCGGCACGGCGACCGGCGGGAGCAGAAGCGCTTCTACCGCGAGATCATCCGCAAGCTGGGCGCCGACCGCTGGCTGGGCGTGGGCTGGCCGAAGGAGTACGGCGGCCGGGGACTGACCGCGATGGAACAGTTCATCTTCTTCGACGAGGCCGCCCAGGCCGGCGTCCCGCTGCCGCTGATGGCCCTGAACACGGTCGGCCCGACGATCATGCGCTACGGCACCGACGAGCAGAAGGACTGGTTCCTCCCGAAGATCCTCTCCGGCGAGATCGACTTCGCGATCGGCTACAGCGAGCCCGACGCCGGCACGGATCTGGCGTCCCTGAAGACGCGCGCGGTGCGCGACGGGGACGAGTACGTCGTCAACGGCCAGAAGATCTGGACCACCAACGGCGACACCGCGGACTGGGTGTGGCTGGCGACCCGCACCGACCCGGACGCCCCGCCCCACAAGGGCATCACCATGCTCCTCGTCCCGACCACCGAGCCCGGCTACTCCTGCACCGTCATCAACACCCTCGCCGGCCACGACACCACCGCCAGCTACTACGAGGACATCCGCGTCCCCGTCTCGCGTCGCGTCGGCGAGGAGAACCAGGGCTGGCGGCTGATCACCAACCAGCTCAACCACGAGCGCGTCACCCTCGCCGCCCACGGCACCATGGCGATCCGCGCCCTGCACGACGTCCAGCGCTGGGCCATGGAGACCAAGCTCGCCGACGGCCGCCGCGTCGTCGACCTGCCCTGGGTGCGCCGCCGTCTCGCCCAGACCCATGTGAAGCTCGACGCGATGAAGCTGCTCAACTGGCAGATGGTCAACGCCGTCCAGAACGGCACGCTCACCCCCCAGGACGCCTCCGCCGTCAAGGTCTACGGCTCCGAGGCCCGCCGCGAGGCCTACGCCTGGCTCATGGAGGTCGTCGCCGCGGCCGGCGCGCTGAAGGAGGGCTCCGCGGGCACGGTCCTCCACGGCGAACTGGAGCGCGGCTACCGCTCCGCGGTCATCTTCACCTTCGGCGGCGGCAACAACGAGATCCAGCGGGAGATCATCTCGTGGATCGGTCTGGGGATGCCGCGGGTGCGGCGTTAGGGTCTGTCCGGCGGATCAGGTCGCAGGGAAGCCGCGGCACCCCATCGGCGCCGGTGAGCGGGGTCTGGTGCTCCCCCACTGCCTTAAGGGCGTGGGAGGTACCCCCAAGCTGCAAGGCGGAGGAGGGCGGCGACGCGATGGGGGCCCCTCCCGCGCGAGGTTGTTCGAGCGTGGGGGAGTCGGCAACCGACGACAACGCGGCAGATGCGCGTGCCAGACCCCGCGTTCTGCGGCAGGATCCGCCGGACAGGCCCTAACCTGCGGGTATGGCAGATCCCGGGCTGTTCACTCCCAACTCGGTCACCTGGCAGATGCACGGCGACCCGATGATGTGGGTCGCCGGTGTCCGTGCGCTGTATCTCCAGGCGCTGCATCCGCGGGCCGTGCGCGGGGTCATGCAGAACTCCGACTTCCGGCAGGACGCCTGGGGCCGGCTGCTGCGTACCGCGAACTTCGTCGGGACCACGACGTACGGCACCACGGAGGCCGCCGAGCGGGCCGGTGCCCGGGTGCGGAAGATCCACCGCATGCTGTCCGCGACCGACCCCGACACCGGCCAGACCTACGGCGTCGACGAACCCGAGCTGCTGCTCTGGGTGCACTGCGCGGAGATCGACTCCTATCTGCACGTCGCCCGGCGCTCCGGATTCCGCCTCACCGACGAGCTCGCCGACCGCTACATCGCCGAACACCGGGTCAGCGCCCGCCTGGTGGGCCTCGACCCCGACGCCGTACCGGCGAACCAGGCCGAGATGGCCGCCTACTTCGAGAAGGTGCGGCCCGAACTCGCCGCCGGACCCGAGGCACGTGCCGTCGACGACTTCCTGCTCCGTCCGCCGACGCACCCCCTGCTCGTCCCGGCGCGCGCGGTGCTGTGGCGGCGCGTGGCACACCTGGCGTACGCCGCTCTGCCGCCGTACGCCCACGAGTTGTACGGCAGACCGGCCCCGCGACCCGCCACCGTCACCCGCCAATTGCGTGTCACGGGCACCCTGTTGCGCTGTGTTCCCGCACGTCTGCGCTGGCAACTGCCGCCCAAACACATCCTCCGCGCCATGTCACGGCTCGGCCCCGGCTCCCGTCCGGCACCGTACAAAGTCGGACGATAGCTCGCCATACTGGACGGACCAGGGGTGGGGCGGCGCGACTTTCGACGGGGGCGATCGCAGCAGATGGGGGACAGCAAACTGATCCAGGGCCGCTACCGGTTGCTCGACCTGATCGGGCGCGGCGGCATGGGCGAGGTGTGGCGGGCCCGCGACGAGTCGCTGGGCCGCCATGTCGCCGTGAAGTGCCTGAAGCCGCTCGGCCCTTCGCACGACCAGACGTTCACCCGCGTCCTGCGCGAGCGGTTCCGCCGGGAGGCCCGGGTCGCCGCCGCCCTCCAGCACCGCGGGGTCACCGTCGTCCATGACTTCGGCGAGGACGACGGCATCCTCTTCCTCGTCATGGAGCTGCTGGAGGGCCGCAACCTCAGCCAGCTCCTGGAGGACAACCGAGGGCATCCGCTGCCCGTCGCGGACGTCGTCGACATCGCCGACCAGGTGGCCGCCGCCCTTGCCTACACCCATCAGCAGGGCATCGTGCACCGCGACCTGAAGCCCGCGAACATCATGCGGTTGACCGACGGCACCGTGAAGATCTGCGACTTCGGCATCGCCCGGCTCGGCCATGACATCGGCTTCACCTCCCGGCTCACCGGCACCGGCATCGCGATGGGCACCCCGCACTACATGTCGCCGGAGCAGATAGGCGGCTCCGAGGTCGACCAGCGAAGCGACCTGTACTCGCTGGGGTGCGTGCTGTACGAGATCACCACCGGGGCGCCGCCGTTCGACCTCGACGACGCGTGGGCGATCCTCGTCGGCCACCGCGACACCCCGCCCCGCCCGCCGCGCAGCCACCGCGCCGAGGTCCCCGCGTACTTCGAGAAGATCATCCTGGACCTGCTGGCCAAACTGCCCGAACAGCGTCCGCACGACGCACGCGAGGTGGGGCGCCGCATCAGCCTGGGCCGCACCACCCCGACGTACGTGCCCACCGTGGTGACCCCGCAGCCGACGCTCCGCCCGGCCCTCGAACCGCCGTCCCGCGAGACCCGCCTGCCCTCCTGGACCCGGGGGATGACCACCGGCCACAAGGCGATCGGCCCCGGCGCCGACCCCGCGCCGCCCGCGGAGGGCGCGGCCCTGACCGGCGAGTGGATCCCGCGCACGGTCGTCGCCAGGGCTCCCGAACCCGTCCCCGACGAGCCGCCCGCGCCGCCCCAGGAGGCGATCACCGCCCTGGCCGGACGGCACAACGCCGGGCTCAGCCTGGGCCGCCTCGGGCGCTGGGTGGAGGCGGGCGAGGTGCACCGCGCGGTCGCCGCCGAACGCGAGCACCTCCTCGGCCCCGACCACCCGGACACCCTTGCCAGCCACTACGAGGTCGCCTTCACCCTCTCCCGCACCGGCCGCGCCGCCGACGCCCTGCGCGAGTACAAGCACGTCGCCCGGGCTCGCAGCCTGGCGCTCGGCCCCGACCACCCCGACACCCTCGCCGCCCGCCAGGAAATGGCGTACGTGCTGGGCCAGTTGGGCCGGCACTTCGACGCCCACCAGGTCTACTCGTCCGTCCTGAGCGCCCGCGAGCGCACCATGGGCGCCGACCACCCCGACACCCTGCGCTGCCGCCACAACCTCGCCTTCAACCTCAGCCGCCTCGGCCGCCTGGAGGACTCGTACCGCATGGCCCGCGACGTGGCCGCAGCGCGCGAACGCGTCCTCGGCCCGACCCACCCCGACACCCTGGTCACCCGTTACGAAGTCGCCTACGCGCTCGGCCAGTTGGGCCGCTGGCCGGAAGCGCTGCAGACCTACCACGAGGTCGCCGAGGCCCGCGCCCAGGCCCTCGGTCCCGACCACCCCGACACCCTCGCCGCCCGCTACGAGGTCGGCATCAGCCTCGGCCGCCTCGGCCGCAGCGCCGAGGCCCTCCAGCTCTACCGCGACCTCATCGAGGACCGCTCCCGCGTCAACGGCCCCGCCCACCCCGAGACCCTGCGCGCCCGCCACGGCCTCGGCGTCAACCTCGGCCGCCTGGGCCGCTGGGAGGAGGCCCTCGCCGAGTCCCGCGACGTGTGCGCCATCCGCGAGCGCGTCCTCGGCCCCGAGCACCCCGACACCCTGGTCAGCCGCCGCGAGGTCGCCGTCGGCCTCGGCTGGCTGGGGCGCTGGGCCGACGCGCTCACCGAGTACCGGCGCGTCGCCACCGCCCGCGAACGCGTCCTCGGCGCCGGCCACCCCGACACCCTGGCCAGCCGCAACGACGAGGCCCACTGCCTGGAACAACTCGGCCGCGGCGCCGAGGCGGTGGAGCTGTACCGCAGGGTGGCCGTGCTGCGGCAGCAGCACGCGGCGGGCGGTCGCTGAGCACGGGCGGTGTCTCAGCGACGGCGGTCCCAGACCGTCTCGGGTCGATGGCCGGGCCCGGTGATCGCCGTCCAGCACAGTCGGCAGAAGATCAGATCGTTGTCCGCGGCGAGCACGAGGTCCGCCGGCTGCCCGGGCACGGCCCCCGCCACCGTGAAGTCGATCGGCCGCGTCAGGAAGCACTGCGGGCCGCCCTGCTGATGCCAGAACGGGTCCGTGGCGGAGGACGGGTGGTACCGGACGGAGTTGCCCGCCCGGACCAGGTGCTCGATCAGATCGCTCATGTGCTGCTGCGTGTGCTCCACACGCCGAGTCTGCACCAGGGCTCCGCCGCCCTCTGGCCGACCTAGATCATCGCGTGTTACGAAGGGGCATGCCTGCACTCCCTGGACACATGTACGACGTCGTCATCGTCGGCGGCGGACACAACGGCCTCGTCGCCGCCGCCTACCTGGCCCGGGCCGGACGGTCCGTCCTGGTCCTGGAGCGGCTGGACCACACCGGCGGCGCCGCGATCTCCACCCGGCCCTTCGCCGGCGTCGACGCCCGGCTGTCGCGCTACTCCTACCTGGTCAGCCTGCTGCCGAAGAAGATTGTGCGCGACCTGGGCCTGGACTTCCGCGTCCGTACGCGCACGATCTCCTCGTACACCCCCGTGGAGCGGGCCGGACAGCCCACCGGCCTCCTGGTCGGCGGCGGTGAGCGGCGCACCCGCGAGGCCTTCGCGCGGCTCACCGGCGGGGAGCAGGAGTACCAGGCCTGGCAGCGCTTCTACGGCATGACCGGCCGCGTCGCCGAACGGATCTTCCCGACCCTCACGGAACCGCTGCCCACCCGCGAGGAACTGCGCCGCCGGGTGGACGACGAGGAGGCCTGGCGGACGCTCTTCGAGGAGCCGATCGGCGTCGCGGTCGAGGACCGTTTCGCCGACGACCTGGTCCGGGGAGTCGTCCTCACCGACGCCCTCATCGGCACCTTCGCCGACGCCCACGACCCGTCCCTCAAGCAGAACCGCTGCTTCCTCTACCACGTGATCGGCGGCGGCACCGGCGCCTGGGACGTCCCCGTGGGCGGCATGGGCGCGCTGACGGACGCCCTGGCGGCGGCGGCACGGGACGCGGGCGCGGTCCTCGCCACCGGTCACGAGGCGGTACGGATCGCCACGGATGGCCGTACGGCGGAGGTGACGTACCGGACTGCCGAGGGCGAGGGTGTGGCCGCCGCCCGGCACGTTCTGGTCAACGCGTCCCCGCAGGCGCTGGCCGAGCTGACCGGCGACGCGCCCCCGGACCCCGCGGAGGGCGCCCAGCTCAAGGTGAACATGCTGCTCAAGCGGCTGCCGAGGCTGCGGGACACCTCCGTCGACCCGCGCGAGGCGTTCTCGGGGACGTTCCACATCGCCGAGGGCTACGAACAGCTGGCCGTCGCCCACGCGGAGGCCGCCGCGGGCCGACTGCCCTCCGCACCGCCCTCGGAGATCTACTGCCACTCGCTCACCGACCCGTCGATCCTCGCGCCGGAGCTGGTGGAGCAGGAGTACCAGACCCTGACGCTGTTCGGACTGCACACGCCGGCGCGGCTCTTCGACGCCGACAACTCCGCTGTGCGCGAGGAGCTGTTGAAGGCGACCGTCGCCCAACTCGACGCCCATCTCGCCGAGCCGATCGCGGACTGCCTCGCGACGGACGCCGAGGGCCGCCCCTGTATCGAGGCCAAGACGCCGTTGGACCTGGAGCGTGATCTGCGGCTGCCTGGTGGCAACATCTTCCATCGCGATCTCGCCTGGCCGTACGCCCAGGAGGAGACCGGCCGTTGGGGCGTCGAGACCCGGCACGCGAATGTGCTGCTGTGTGGGGCGGGTGCGGTGCGTGGGGGTGGGGTGAGTGGGGTGCCGGGGCACAATGCGGCGATGGCGGTGCTGGAGGCCGTGGGGGGTTGACGGTCTGGCGCGGTCAGGTGGACGGCGGGTGCCAGGCGAGCGTGAGGGGGTAGCGTTCCGCCAACTTCTCGTATCGGGAACGGACTTGTTGGAGCGGCAGCCGCGCGGCGGTGGCGTACGCCGGGAGGGACGACTCCGTGATCTTCTGCTGAGGGTCGATTCCGGGGGCCACGCCGTCAAGGTCCCTGGAGAGCAGCACCCGGTCGACATGGTCGCTCTCCAGGGACGCCAGGGCCCAGAGCGCGTCGCGCCGTGTCATCGCGGCGCTGTGCGTCATGGCCTCGTCAAGCGCCGTGCGGGCCCCTTTGTCTCCCAGCTGCATCCGTGCGGTCAGGGCTCGGAAATGGAGTTGGGAGAAGTGGCCCGTTTGCAGTTCCGACAACGGCTGGAGCGCTCGTGGATCGCCGATGTCGGCGAGTGCCTCGACCAGGTGCATCAGGAGGTCGTTGTCCGGGGGCGATGCGTCGGCAGCAACCCTGAGCACACTCAGCAGGGCTGCAACGGCCCTGCGGTCGCCCAGACGGCCCAGTGCTTCCACGACCGTCTCGGAGGGGGTGCCACTGTCATCGGGCAGGATGTCGAGCAGGGGCTTGAGGGCTCTGGGATCGCGGAGGTTCCCGAGTGCCATCACCACTGCGCTCCGCGCCGGTGTCCTGGTGTGGCGGAGGGCGTCGAGCAGGGGTTGGACCGCTCGTGGGTCGCCCAGCTTCCCCAGGGCGACGGCGACGTCATAGTTCGTGGTGGCGCCGGGGGTCGTGAGGATATCGAGTAGCGGTTCCACTGCCCGGTGATCGCCGAGGCTCCCCAGCGCACGGACCACAGCCGCGTGCACCCCTCCGCTGGTGTGGGGGAGGGCGTCGAGCAGGGGTTGGACCGCTCGTGGGTCGCCCAGCTCCCCCAGGGCCTCGGCGACGGCGTGGTTCGTGGTGCCGTCGGGGGCCGTGAGGACACCGAGCAGGGGTTCCACCGCCCGGGGGTCCCCGATCACGCCGAGCTCCTGGACGACATCGTCGTGCGCTGCCCCGTCTTCGCCGGTCAGTACCCCCAGCAAGGAGTCCACAGCCAGTGAGCCGTCCAGGCGGGCCAGCAGGAGCGACGCCATGTGACGGATCTCTTCGCGATCGTGTCGCGTCGCTACGACTACGGGCTCCACGATCCCGGGAAACAGGGCGAAGTACTTGTTGCCGATCTGTCGCCGGACATCCCCGCTCGCCGAGATGTAGGCGTCCATCGTTGCCGAGGCCATGTCGTCGCGCCGCGGCGGCGGACCCTCGCTGAAGCACCACAACAGGAACAGGACCGCAGGGGGAGGAAGCCGTCCAGAGGTCACGGCAGCGGTCATACCCATGAGTTCGTCGGGCGAAGGCTGCCAGCGCGCGTCGTCCGAGGCCTTGTTGATCCATCCGAGGGCCCACGCCCCGGCCGTTGCCTCGCAGGGGCCGCGGGACAGGGTGGACATGAGCTTCGGGATCAAGTCGGGAACCAGGACGAGTTCGCGGGCGAAGGCGACATCCATGAGGGCCAGCGCGGCTTCGACGACCACCTCGGGCGCAGGCTCCTCCAGGAGGACGACCTGGTTTTGGGTCCAGGCGCGCAGCGCCTCCTGCTCGGTCGGTGCAGCCCGGCCCAGGACCACGGCGGCGGGTCCGGCGAACCGGCGATACAAGGCGGGGTCGCGCAACCATTCGGTGACGATTCTCCGACTGAGGACCGCAGCCCAACTGGAGCCTCCCACCTCCTCGAGGGTGGCGTCGAAGACGGTGGTGCCGTTACCGGTTCCGTCGTCCTCGGTCAACTCGGCGACGAACCGGGTGACAATGTCGGCCGCGACCTCCTCGCTGACGTTGGGTTCATCGGCCAGACAGGCACACGCAAGCGCGGCCCGGGGCCGTGCCGTCGCGGCCGGGTCCTCTCCGGGCAGCGGCGTGGCGATGGCACGGAGAACATCGTCCACGTCATCGTCGTTGCAGGTCATCACGGTCAGCCGGATGGCCTCCCGCCAGTTCTCGGCGATCGCGGCCTCCACGCGGTCCGTCGACGTCTCGATGGGGGAGGTCTCCGCGGTCAGCGCGCCGATCTGTTCCGCGAGCGACATCTGCCGATTGCGGTCCGGATATCTCCGTGCGACGAGGGCCAGGCCCGCCAGATACTCCTGGAAGGTCAGATGCCGGAACTCATAGACCGGGATCAGTTCGCCGTCATGACTGACGTGTCCCGATTCGACGAGGATCCCGGTCTGCCGCTCCAGCCGGCGCAGGAACTCGACCGCGGAACGCTGCCGGACCGGGCGGATGGCGGGGAACTCCCTGCGCATCCGTTCCAGGGTTTCGATGACCTTGTCCTGCCGGATCTGCTGGCTTCCGGACGCGCACATCGAATACGCGAGGTACTGCAACTGCGGGATCGCCTCGTGGGGATCCATGCGTTCTTCCACGTCACTGCGCCAGTGCAGCAACACATCGACGGCCTCGCGATAGAGGTCCGCCCGGCGGCTCGGCAGCTTCCCGACCTTCTTCTTCACCAGCGCCATGGTGGTGAGCAGCATGGGATTGCCGGTCAGGCGCTCGATGCGGTCCGTGCTGTGGATGTCGCTGATGAGTTCCTGCGCCGCGGACTCGCGCCGCGCCGACGGCTCGGTCACCACGCACCAGCGGCGGGCGAAGTCGTCCTTGTCCTGGGGGGTGAGGTCCTGGACCGTGACGTGCTCGAACCCTCGGGTGATCCGCAGGTTCATCTCCCGGTACCCGACGATCCTGGAAGTGACGATGACGGGGGCCTCGGGAAAGGCGAGGTGTATTTTCTCGACCTTTCGGCAGAAGCGGGCCCGCAGACTCGTGTCCGAGATCTCGTCCAGGCCGTCGATGAGCAGCAGCACCCGGCCCTGCCGCATGCGGCGCAGCAGGAGGGGGGTGAGTTCGGCGGCCTCTTCGCTGGAGAACTCGGTGTCGCACAGGTGATGCCGGATCATCTCCTCCAGCGACCCTGCGATCCTGCTTGTGTCGAGATCACGGCAGCGGATGAGGAGAGGGAGCCAGTCGGCGTCGGGCAGGGTGTCGACGTCCGGGAGTTGGCTCCAGTCGGGATCGGCCTTCAAGCGCAGCAGATACGCCGTCGTGATCCACCGCAGCATGGTGCTTTTCCCGGCGCCCGGGTCGCCCAGGACCACCAGGCGCTTCGATTGGGCGAGCCGCTCTCCGACCGAGAAGCGCGAGCCGGCCTCCTGCTCCTCCTCCAGTTCCTTGCGTCGTGCCTCGAGATCCTGGAGCTTGCGGTCGAGGTCGTGCGAGTCCATGCCCGGCGGGATGTCGACGGTGACACGCAGCGACACATACAGACTCCGCAGCAGCAGATCCCTGGTGATGAGTTCGCGGTCCCCGATGGGGAAGTTGGCGAGATCGACGATGTCGCAGGTTTCCAGGGCTAGTTCTCGATACCGCTGTTCGAGCTGGTCCAGTCGCTGTTCGGCGCCGGCCGGTTTCCGGGTCGGGTAGTACTCCGACAAGGCCGCCAGGAGTTCGGTGACGGCTCTGGCGGGGTCCTGCCAGTACCGGGCGATCCGGCCGTCGAGCGTCAGGAAGTCGAGATAGGCGTTCTCTTCCATCTGGAGCGCGAAGATCCGGGCTTCCTGGTGCCGTCTCGCCGCGTTGACGAGGAAGTTGGCCCAGCCCGTCCCGATCGCCCTGACGGTCCCGCACAGCACCACCGGACTGCCCTGCGCGATCGCCTGTGACGCCTTCTGCATGAGGGAGTCGCCGACGAACAGGCTGCCGTGATGCACGACTTCGTACCCGGCGTCCTCCAACGGCTTCGCGACCTCGGCGGCCACCGCCTCGTCGCCGTCGGCATGCGCGAGCAGGATCTGGACCATCGAGCCCCCCGAAGCGTTCAGCGAATGGCCTTCAAGAGCTGCCCGAATCCCGTGTCCCAGTCCTGGGAGAGATCCGCGTAGCGGAGATCGGCCAGAATCGCCGGGGCGGAGCCACCGAACTTCACCGGCAGGATGCGGACCCCGCAGCCGTCCAGCTGGCGGTGGAGGGCCGACATCCATTCCCGGGAGATCCACGGGCTCATGACACCGGCCGCCGAATAGCAGAGCACCAGATAGGACGTTCCCTCGAGCCCGGAGGTGATGCGGTCCACGATGGAATCGCCGATTCCGATCTCCCACTCGTCGAACCACACCTGGTGCCCCGCGGCCGAAACACCCTCGGCGAGCCGCTCGGCCTGGGACACATCGACCTTGCGATGACTGATGAAGACGTTCGCCATTTCCATCCCGGGTCGACGGTCGTGCGCGAGGAAAACCCGCGAACTACCTTGATTCACGCGGCTCATGCGATTCCCCAAGATGCTACCTGCCGGTGGCAGCACCACCGTCAGTCGACGGCCGGGGCCCAGCCCGCGGCCGCGATCCGTCCGGCGTCACCCGGCCGTGACCCGTCGAAGAGGACGGCGTCTGCGGTCCCGACGCGCAGCCCGTCGACATACGCCCCGCGCCCCACGTACAGCCGGTCCGTGGCGTAGCGCCAGCGCAGGATCAGCTGCCGGTGCGCCGGAAGCCCGGCCGTCAGCCGGTGCCACACCCGCCCCGACCAACCCGTGACCGTGCCCGAAGGATGGCCTTCGTCATCGGTGGTGAACGGCACCGGCTGCCAGCTCGCGCCCCCGTCCGTCGAGGCCTCCAACGCCAGGCTGTCCGACTGGGGTTCGGTGTCCCACCACAGGTCGCAGCACAGGCGGGCGTCGCCGGACGAGGTGTCCAGTGCGGGGAGCGTGAGGGTGGCCGTCGTCGCGTTCGCCATGCCCGAGAACCAGGCGGTACGTCCGTGCCGTGGCCGGACGGGGACCGCGCGCGCCAGATTGTTCGCGGCGGCGACCCGGGGTGCCGAGCCCGAGCGCCAACTGCGTACTGGGTGCACCGAGTTGCCCAGCACGATCAGGAAGGAGTCGGTCGTCGGGTCGAGAACCAGGGACGTGCCGGTGAAACCGGTGTGGCCCGCGGTGCGCGGAGTGGCCATCGCGCCCATGTACCAGTGCTGGTAGAGCTCGAAGCCGAGGCCGTGTTCGTCGCCGGGGAAGGCGGTGTTGAAGTCGGTGAACATCAGCTCCACCGAATCAGGGCGCAGGATGCGCGTCCGGCCGTACGCGCCGCCGTTGAGCAGCGTCCGCCCGAGGACCGCCAGATCCCAGGCGCAGGAGAAGACGCCCGCGTGACCGGCGACTCCGCCCAGGCTGAACGCGTTCTCGTCGTGCACCTCGCCCCACACCAGGCCCCGGTCGAGGCCGGACCAGGGCTTACGGGCGTCCTCCGTCGCCGCGATCCTCGGCCTCCAGGAGGCGGGCGGGTTGTAGCGGGTGCGGTGCATGCCGAGCGGGGCGGTGATCTCGTCGTGGAGGAGGGCGTCCAGGGCGCGGCCGGTCAGCTTCTCCAGGACGAGTTGGAGCGAGATCAGATTCAGGTCGGAGTAGAGGTACTTGGTGCCGGGCGGGTTGAGCGGCGCCTCGTTCCAGATGAGTCGCAGCTTCTCCTCGTACGTCGGCGCGGTGTAGAGCGGGATCCAGGCGCGGAAACCCGAGGTGTGCGTGAGGAGTTGACGGATGGTCATGTCCTGTTTTCCCGCGGCGCCGAACTCCGGGAGGTAGGAGGCGACGGTCGCCTCCAGTTCGAGGCGGCGCCGCTCGATCTGCTGGACGGCGAGGATCGAGGTGAACAGCTTGGAGACTGAGGCCAGGTCGAAGACGGTGTCCTCGGTCATGGGGATCTGGTCGGCGGGCGGGAACTCCACGCCCGTGTCCGTCTTCTCGTCGTACGCCGAGTAGCGCACCGCCATCCCGATCGGCCGGTGCAGGGCCACGGTGCCGCCGCGCCCGGCGAGGAGCACGGCGCCCGCGTACCACGGGTGCTTGGGGGATGGGCCGAGGAACGATGCGGCGTCGGTGACGAGTTGGCGGAGATGCTCGTCCAGGAGACCTGCCTGCCGCGCGGATCCGTGACGGAGCGTGGGCCGGCCGCCCGGGGGCGCCGCCGAGGCGGGGCCGGCCGGGAACGGGGCGATGGCGAGGGCGCCTCCGAGTGCGAGGGCTCTTCGGGTGAGCTGACGGCGGGACAGTCCGGTGTGCGCCTGATCAGTCATCGGAAAACTCTATCCCCGGAAGGTGACTTCAGCCCCGGCACGGAATCTGACGGAGCATCAGGAAACCTCTTCCGTCCTCCGGAGGACTGCGGCATCCTGCGCCCATGCAGACGGAGCTGAGCAAGAAACTGGGAGTCGAGCACGCCATCTTCGGCTTCACGCCGTTCCCCGCCGTCGCTGCCGCCATCAGCAGGGCCGGTGGCTTCGGGGTGCTCGGCGCGGTCCGCTACACCGCCCCCGACGACCTCAAACGCGACCTCGACTGGATCGAGGGACATGTGGACGGCAAGCCGTACGGCCTGGACGTCGTCATGCCCGCCAAGAAGGTGGAAGGCGTCACGGAGGCGGACGTCGAGGCGATGATCCCCGAGGGGCACCGGCAGTTCGTCCGGGACACCCTCGCGAAGTACGGCGTGCCCGAGCTGGCCGAGGGGGAGGCGTCCGGGTGGCGCATCACCGGGTGGATGGAACAGGTCGCCCGCACCCAGCTCGACGTCGCCTTCGACTACCCGATCAAGCTGCTCGCCAACGCCCTCGGTTCGCCGCCCGCCGATGTCGTGGAGCGCGCTCATGACCGGGGCGTCCTGGTGGCCGCCCTCGCGGGCAGCGCCCGGCACGCGCTCAAGCACAAGGAGGGCGGCATCGACGTCGTCGTCGCCCAGGGCTACGAGGCCGGCGGCCACACCGGCGAGATCGCCTCCATGGTGCTGACCCCGGAGGTCGTGGACGCCGTCGGCCCGCTGCCCGTGCTGGCCGCGGGCGGCATCGGCAGCGGACAGCAGGTGGCGGCCGCGCTCGCCCTCGGCGCGCAGGGTGTGTGGCTGGGCTCGCTCTGGCTCACCTGCACCGAGGCCGACATGTCCTCGCCCGCGGTGACCCGCAAACTCCTCGCCGCGAGCTCCTCCGACACCGTCCGCTCCCGCGCCCTGACCGGCAAGCCCGCCCGCCAGCTGCGCACCGAGTGGACCGACGCCTGGGACGACCCGAACGGCCCCGGCACCCTCCCCATGCCGCTCCAGGGCCTCCTCGTCGCCGACGCCCTCACCCGCATCCAGAAGTACGAGGTCGAGCCCCTGCTCGGCACCCCCGTCGGACAGATCGTCGGCCGGATGAACCGCGAACGCAGCGTCCAGGACGTCTTCGACGACCTCACCCGCGGCTTCGAACAGGCCGTCGACCGCATCAACCGCATCGCCGGAAGGAGCGGCCAATGACCAGCACCACGAGTACACCCCCCGCCGGATTCTGGGCGCAGGCCGCCGTCGAACCCGATCGCACCGTTCTCGTCGCCCCCGACGGCGAGGAGTGGACCGCGGGGCGGCTGCACGCCGCCGCCAACCGTCTCGTGCACGGCCTGCGGGCCGCCGGGCTGCGCCGCGGTGACGCCTTCGCCGTCGTGCTGCCCAACGGTGTCGAGCTCTTCACCGCTCATCTCGCCGCCACCCAGGCCGGGTTGTACCTCGTCCCGATCAACCACCACTTCGTCGGGCCCGAGATCGCCTGGATCGTCGCCGACTCCGGTGCCAAGGTGTTCCTCGCCCACGAGCGCTTCGCCGCGCCCGCCCGCCACGCCGCCGAAGAGGCGGGCCTCCCGGCCACGCACCGGTACGCCGTCGGCGAGGTCGAGGGCTTCCGTCCGTACGCCGAACTCCTCGACGGACAACCGGAGTCGGCGCCGCAGGACCGCGAGCTCGGCTGGGTCATGAACTACACCTCGGGCACCACGGGCCGCCCCCGCGGCATCCGCCGCCCGCTGCCCGGCAAGGCCCCCGAGGAGGCCTACCTGGGCGGCTTCCTCGGCATCTTCGGCATCAAGCCGTACGACGACAACGTCCACCTCGTCTGCTCGCCGCTATACCACACGGCCGTCCTCCAGTTCGCCAGCGCGTCCCTGCACATCGGCCACCGCCTGGTCCTGATGGACAAGTGGACGCCCGAGGAGATGCTGCGCCTGATCGACAGGCACCGCTGCACGCACACCCACATGGTCCCCACCCAGTTCCACCGCCTGCTGGCACTGCCCGAGGAGACCCGGGCACGGTACGACGTCTCGTCGATGCGCCACGCCATCCACGGCGCCGCCCCCTGCCCCGACCACGTCAAGCGCGCCATGCTCGACTGGTGGGGCCCGTGCGTGGAGGAGTACTACGCGGCCAGCGAGGGCGGCGGCGCGTTCGCCACGGCGGAGGACTGGCTGAAGAAGCCCGGCACGGTCGGAAAGGCCTGGCCCATCAGCGAGTTGGCGATCTTCGACGACGACGGCAACCGGCTGCCGGCGGGTGAACTCGGCACCGTCTACCTGAAGATGAACACCGGCGGCTTCTCGTACCACAAGGACGAGACCAAGACGAGGAAGAACCGCATCGGCGACTTCTTCACCGTCGGCGACCTCGGCTACCTCGACGAGGACGGCTATCTCTTCCTCCGCGACCGCAAGATCGACATGATCATCTCGGGCGGGGTCAACATCTACCCCGCCGAGATCGAGTCCGCCCTCCTGTCCCACCCCGGCGTCGCCGACGCCGCCGCCTTCGGCATCCCGCACGACGACTGGGGCGAGGAGGTCAAGGCCGTCGTCGAACCGGCCCCCGGCCACGACCCCGGACCCGACCTGGCCGCCGCACTCCTCGCCCACTGCGCCGGACAACTCGCCGGCTACAAGTGCCCCAAGACCATCGACTTCATCACGGAGATGCCCCGCGACCCCAACGGCAAGCTGTACAAGCGAAGGTTGCGGGATCCGTACTGGGAGGGGCGCACACGGCCAGTGTGACCACCTGCAGCAGGACCTCTACGCCGGGCGCAGGGGAGTGTCCCTCCCCTCATCGGCGGCATTACGGAGGGTTTGTACGCCCCCTGACTTCGGGAGAGCGGCTGTCGGCCCTAGGCTGATGGGTTCTCAGATGCGGTGCGTCTGAGGTGCTTTCGGTGCATCGGGGGATCGTTTTGAGCGCCGTACCGCAACAACCGTCATGGGGGCCTGCGCCCGCACCGCCCGGCCCTGCCGTACTGCCCTACGCCAGCGAGGCCACCCGCCTGCTGTGCGCGGGCACTTACCTCGACGCCGTCTATCGCGACCGGGTCATCGAGGAGCTGCACCTCAACAAGCAGCGCATCGCGGCCCCGTCGTTCGGCTTCGACGCGGCGCGTGTCGTCGCGCACGCCCTGCGGGCCCGGCGCCTCGAAGTGTCCTGGGCCGCGGGGATCGTGGGCCTGTGGGTGGTCGGACTGCCGCTGACCGACCGGGTTCTGGCCGGCTATCTGGTGCCCAGTGCCCTGCTCGCAGCGGCGGTGAGCGTCCGTGGCAAGGAGGAACGCCCGCCACTCGCAAGGCGGTTCGCCTCGTGGTATCTCCGCTGGCTGGGCCGCCTGCTCTTCGCTGTCTTCCTCGCCGCGACGGCGCTCGCCGCCTTCTCCGGCACCGACGATCTGACCGACCCCTACGACGACGAGCCGGGCCTGAAGGGCGCGCTCAAGTCGCTGCTGCCGGCGGCATCGGCGCTGGCTGGTGGCGACGGCACCGTCAGCCCGCTCCAGGCCTGGCTCGGACTCGTCCTCTTCGTGGCCGTCGCGTTGTGCGCCGGAGCCCAACGCAGCCAGTTCGCCCGGGCCCTGGGGGGCGAACTGAGCCCCGAGCGTTTCCCGGACGCCATGTCCGACCCGGCGGAGCGGGCGGAGGGGGTGCGGTTCGAGTACGTGAAGGACCGCATCCGGTGGGAACAGCACCAGCCGCTGATCATGTACCACGAGGCCCGGCCCTTCTGCGGGGCCGGGGCCGCCTACGACACGTGGGTGCTCGCTGTCGAGATGCGCCCCGAGGACCCCGCCGCGCCACCCCGGCCGCTGAGCAACCGGACGGTGCTGGAGACCGTGCGTCCGCTGCTGGCGGGACTGCGCCTGCCCTCGGAGTCCGCAGGCCCGACCGTGCGCGACCGGTTGTGCTGGCTGGAGATCGACGAGTGCGTGTTCCTGCCCGTCGAGGGGCTCGGCCGGCGCGAGGAGGCGCCGTACCACCCGCAGGCGTTCGAGGCGCACCGGGCGCGTGCGGTGGAGGAAGGCGCGGAGAAGCGCCGGCACTTCCTGCGCGTGCGCGTGGGTGGCTGGGAGGAGGAACTGGTCGTCACCGTGTTCGTTCGCACGCACACACAGGGCCGCATGCTCATGCTGGAGATCGCCCCGCACGTGCTCATGCCGATCCGCGAGGACTTCAAGAACGCCGACCGCGAGGCCCACCGGTTCCGCAACCGCAACGTGCTGGGCAAGGCCGGCTGGGCCGCCGCCCAGGTGCCCGCCTCCGCGGTGCGCTCCCTCGTCACGGTGTGCCAAGCCGTGGCGTACGGCTGGCAGTTGCTCGGTGGCGGCTACGGCAACGCGCTGCCCGACGGGCCCGCCCTGTCGGTGCGCGAGCTGGGCGCGGCACAGCACGGCTCGCTCTTCCAGCAGATGGACGTCGACCGGTACCTCAGGAGCGTCCAGGACCGCATCACCCACGGGGTGCGCACGGCGCTCGCCGCGCACGGCTACCAGACCGGCGAGTTCGTGCAGAAGGTCATCAACGTCAGCCAGGGCGGCGTGCACATCGACTCCGTCTCGCGCAGCACCTTCGCGGTGGGCGACCACGCGCGCGCCACCTCGCATCGGACCGGCGGCCATGTTCCGCCAGAAGGGACCCGGAAACAATGAGCTCGGCGAACGAACCCCACGTCAGCATCGGCGACGTCGCACACAGCACCTTCGCCGTGGGCAGCCATGCCCACGCCGAGAGCCATCACGGCGCGGCCCTCGGGCACGACCCGGCGACCGAGGAACTGCTCGCCGCCGTACGGGAACTGCGCGCCGACCTCCAGCGCATCCGGCACGACGACCGGACGCGACAGCTCGACGAGGCGCTGGCGGGGACCGAGGACGAGATCGCCCGTACCGGCACCGCCGGTGAGAGCGGGCTGCAGCGGCTGCGCGGACTGCTCGGCGACACCAACTCGGTGTTGAGCCTGTTCACCTCGGCGGCGACGGTGGCCGGGCTGCTCGGCCTCATGTGAAACAGGGACGGGGGCAAGGGCCATGGCCGAGGGGCGGGACGGGCGGCAACGCCACTGGAACGAGGAGAACCAGCGCTGGGAGGATGGTCCCGCGGGCAGGCACGCCACGACTCCGCCGCCACCCCGCCGACCGGGAGACATGCCGACCGCGCCGCCTCGCGGCCCGGACGGCACTCCACCCACGTCGCCCTGGTATCCGGACGGGACTCCGCGCCCGCCCGCCGCGGATTCGGCGCCACCCGACGGCCCGACCGTGCAGCTGGGCCGTCCGCCGGTCGGCCGCGGGACAGCACCGAGCCGCCGGACCCTGTGGACGGTGGCGCTGATCGCCCTCGTGGCCATCGGGACCGCCGTGAGCCTCACCGTGACGCTGACGAGCGACCACGACCACGGATCGGTGACCGCCACCGGCACGTCCACGTCCGACCGGCCCACGGCGTCGCCGACCGATCCGTCGACCCCGTCGGCCGACGCCCCCGAGACCACCTTCGACCCGGACCCCTCTGCCGCCACCGGGAACCTCCCCGACGGCTATGTGGCCTACGACGACCCGGAGGGCTTCCGGATCGCCGTGCCCGGGGACTGGCTGCGTACCGCGACGGCCTCCCAGTACGGCATCGACGTCGTCAACTACCGCAGCCCCGAAGGCGACCGCAGACTCCAGGTGTTCCAGGTGGAGGAGCCAACGGCCTACCAGTCGTTCCAGGTGTTCCTGTCCGATGCGTACCCCAGGCCCGACGGCTTCGTGGAGCGGTCGCTGACGAACGCGGACGACGCCGGGACCGCCGTCCTGCTGGAGTACACCGCGGACTCCTTCGGAGGCGAACCCGACATCGGCCCCTGGCACGCCTACGACCTGCGCTTCCTGGCCAGGGACGGAGAGGTCTACGCCCTGGCCTCGTACGGCACCATCAGCGGCAACGGCGACGAGTGGGACATCCTCGACACCGCGTCCACGTGGTTCTGCCCACCGGGACTTCTCTGCGAGGAGCCCACGGTTTAGCGCCGCGGCTCAGCGTTCGCGCACCCGCACCACCTTCAGCCCCGGCGACGACAGGATGTCCTTCTCGCAGAAGCGGGACGTCACCCAGCGCTCCTGGGAGAAGAGGCGGGTCTGGTCGCTGTAGTGCGGGGAGTTGGGGTTCGAGGACTGGGAGTACGTCAGGAGGGTGCGGGCCACCGGGCAGTGGCTGCCGTCCCAGCCGACCGCCTGGATGTAGCTGGAGCCGGTCGAGACCTCGGTGTAGCCGCCGCTCGCCGCGTCCCACACGGGCTCGACCTTGTTCCAGACGCCTAGGGACTCCGTGCCGCCCGGGACGGGGATGCGCTTGCCGTTGCGGACGACGAACTGGTGATCTCCCAAGGGGGAGTTGAGCGGGATGTTCGCCGTGCGCAGCTCGGTGACCGTGTCCGCCAGGGCGGTGGTGAACGCCGGGGCGCCGGCGTTGAAGGTGTTCGGGGTGCCGACCGGGTCGGCCGTCGAGAACGGCACCTTCCACAGCTGGGCCGCCGGGATGCGACGCCACAGGCGGTCGAAGAGCAGCGCGCCCCTGCTGTCGGTGTTCGCGGTGCGGTCCCACGCCGCGAGCACTCCGCACGCCTCGGTCACGTCAACGGCCTTGCCGTCACTGCCCGTTGCCGTACCGCCGGGCAGCGCGGCACAGGCCTTCGCCGCGTCGGCCGCGATCAGGTCGCCGGCCGGCACCCGGTTGGCGAACTGCTGCCCCTGGAGGTCCCGCACCGTGAGATCGCCGCGCTGCGCCAGCGCCGCGACGTCCTGGACGGCCCCGCGCGTCCGCATCGACCGCTGCGTCCCGATCGTGCCGAAGATCCGCTCGTACCCGGTCAACGGCCGCTCGGCGTTGGCCAGCCAGGCGCTGTCGTTGGAGTTCTCCGCGTACGGCGCGTCGGCCAGGGTCGGGATCTTCGCCGGGCCGAAGATCCCCGGCTGGACGGCGTCGGCGTCGCTGCCGAGCGCGCAGTCGCTGCGTGAACCGTCGAGCACCGCGAGCCCCGCCGACGGGTAGGTGACCTTGCCGAGCGGCGTGGAGCAGCGCTGGGCCAGCTCGTCGGTGATGCGGGGGAGCACCTGGGACTGGGTGAACAGCGAGTGACCGGCCGCGTCGGCGGCGATCGTGTTCACCCACGGCAGCCCCTGCGTCCGCCGCAGCGACTTCAGGATGTCCGCCGTGCCGCGCGCCTTGCTGAAGCCGAGCGCGGTGTCGGAGGCGCGCAGGTTGGCCGCGTTCGGGTCGTTGAGGGCGTACGCCGTCGTGGTCGTCCAGGGCAGCGGGACGGACGCGCCGAGCGAGGTGACGACGGGGCCGTAGCGTGTCCACCACTGGGTGCGGGTGACCGGGGCGCCGTCCTTCGTCTCGACGGTGACCGTGCGCTTCGTCATCCGCTCCGGCTTGCCGTCGACGAGGTACGTCGTCGGGTCGGCCGGGTCGAGCGTGAGCTGGTGGAGGTTGAGGGGGACACCCGTGGCGACGGTGTGGCTCCACGCCACCCGGGAGTTGTGGCCTATGGACACCGTCGCCGTGCCGAGCAACGAGCCACCGGAGACGTTCAGTTCACCCGGGATCGTCTGCTGCGACTGCCAGAACCGACGGCCGCCCTGCCAGGGGTAGTGCGGGTTGCCCAGCAGCAGCCCGCGGCCGTTCGCGGTCGTCGCGCCGCTGAAGGCGACGGCGTTGGACCCCATGTCGGCGGAGTCGGCGGCCAGCAGCTCGCGGGCCGCCCGAGCCGTGTCCTGGGAGCTCGGGGCGCCCACCGTGGTCGTCGTCGGCGGCTGGGCGGCCGTGATCCCGTCCACGCCTCTGCCCTGGCCACCCAGCACGGCGAACCCGAACCCGCGTGCCGCGACGTCGAGTTCGGTCACCGGCCGCACCCAGGCGGCACCCTTGCACGCCGGGTCGGTGATCCGGTTCTGCCGCAGCCAGGCGTTGTACCCGGCGGCGAAGCCCCGCATCAGCTCCTTCGCCTGCCGGCTCGGGCCCACCGGCGCCGGTTCGGCGAGCAGCTTCTCCACCGTGCCCGACTCGCGTACTCCCTTGAAATACAGGTCGCTCGAAAGGTTCTTCGTGGCCGAGGAGAGGGAGAAGTCGGGGGCGGCATCGGGTCCGAAGAAGCGGGACCGCTCGCCGCGCACGGTCACGAATCCGTCGGCGAGCGTGCACACCTGGTCGGCGGCCTGCGCCCACCCGGTGCCGAAGCCGAGGCCCGCGTAGTCCTTGGCGACGATGTGCGGGATTCCGTACTCGGTGTAGCGGATGGTGGCGGACAGTCCGCCGTGCGAGGGGTGTTGCTGCCGGCCTTGGCCCTGAGCGGCGGCGGCCGGCAGGGCGGAGGTGGCGGTGAGCAGGGCGACGGCCGTGACGACGGCACGTCTGAGGCGGGTGCGCATGGTGCCTCCCAACGTCTTTGAGGGAAGGAGCGGTTGAGCGTACCAACCGGTAGGTTGACCTGTATGACGTCTGGACACGACAGCACGGTTGACGGGGTGCTGCGCCGCACCGCCCGGCGCACCCCGGCGCGGGTCGCGGTGGAGTACGGCGAGCGCTCATGGACGTACGAGGAACTCGACGCGGCCGTCTCGCGCGCGGCGAGCCTGTTGCTCGGCGAAGGCCTCTCGCGCGGCGACCGGGTCGGCGCCTACGGCCACAACTCCGACGCCTACCTCATCGCCTTCCTCGCCTGCGCGCGAGCGGGCCTCGTGCACGTCCCGGTCAACCAGAACCTGACCGGCGACGACCTGGCGTACATCGTCGGCCAGTCGGGCAGCACGCTGGTCCTCACGGACCCCGATCTCGCCGCCCGACTCCCGGACGGCGTAAGGACGTTGCCGCTGCGGGACGCCGACGATTCCCTGCTCGCACGCCTGGCCGGGGCGCCCGCGTACGACGGGCCGGAACCCCGCAGCGAGGACCTGGTCCAACTGCTCTACACCTCGGGTACGACCGCCCTCCCGAAGGGCGCGATGATGACGCACCGCGCCCTGGTGCACGAGTACCTCAGCGCGATCGCCGCCCTCGATCTGAGCGCCGGCGACCGCCCCGTGCACTCGCTCCCGCTGTACCACTCGGCGCAGATGCACGTCTTCCTGCTGCCCTACCTCGCGGTCGGCGCGACGAACATCATCCTCGACGCCCCCGACGGCGACCGCCTCTTCGACCTGATCGAGGCGGGCCGCGCCGACAGCCTCTTCGCACCGCCCACGGTCTGGATCGGCCTGTCCAACCGCCCCGACTTCGCCACCCGCGACCTCGGCGGCCTGCGCAAGGCGTACTACGGGGCGTCGATCATGCCGGTACCGGTCCTGGAACGCCTGCGCGAACGCCTCCCGAAGCTCGCCTTCTACAACTGTTTCGGCCAGAGCGAGATCGGCCCGCTGGCGACCGTCCTCGCCCCCGACGAGCACAAGGGCCGGATGGACTCCTGCGGTCGCCCGGTTCTCTTCGTCGACGCACGGGTCGTGGACGAGGACGGCAAGGACGTCCCCGACGGCACCCCCGGCGAAATCGTCTACAAGTCACCGCAGTTGTGCGAGGGCTACTGGGACAAGCCCGAGGAGACCGCCGACGCCTTCCGCGACGGCTGGTTCCACTCCGGCGACCTCGCGGTCCGCGACGCGCACGGCTACTTCACCATCGTCGACCGGGTGAAGGACGTCATCAACTCCGGTGGCGTACTGGTCGCTTCCCGCCAGGTCGAGGACGCGCTCTACACGCATGACGCGGTCGCCGAGGTCGCGGTGATCGGGCTGCCCGACGAGCGCTGGATCGAGGCGGTCACGGCGGTGGTCGTGCCGCGCGGCGAGGTCACCGAGACGGAGCTGATCGACCATGCCCGGGAGCATCTCGCCCACTTCAAGGCGCCGAAGCGGGTGGTGTTCGTGGACGAGCTGCCGCGGAATGCGAGCGGGAAGGTCCTGAAGCGGGAGCTCAGGGACCGCCTGAGCTAGCGCGGACGCAGGTCCACGATCCGCCGGATCTTGCCCACCGACCGCTCCAGCGACTCGGGTTCGACGATCTCGACGGCGACGGAAACGCCGATGCCGTCCTTCACGGCCGCGGCGATGGACCGTGCGGCGGCCTCCCGGTCCTCCGGCGTGGCATCGGCCCGGGCCTCCGCCCGTACCGTCAGCGCGTCGAGTCGCCCCTCCCGGCTCAGCCGCAGCTGGAAGTGCGGCGCGACACCCGGCGTGCGCAGCACGATCTCCTCGATCTGCGTGGGGAAGAGATTGACGCCTCGCAGGATCACCATGTCGTCACTGCGCCCGGTGACCTTCTCCATGCGGCGGAAGACACGGGCGGTGCCCGGCAGCAGGCGTGTCAGGTCCCGGGTCCGGTACCGGATGACGGGCATCGCCTCTTTCGTGAGCGAGGTGAAGACCAGTTCGCCCTGCTCCCCGTCCGGCAGCACCTCGCCGGTGATCGGGTCGACGACCTCGGGGTAGAAGTGGTCCTCCCACACATGCAGTCCGTCCTTGGTCTCGACGCACTCCTGCGCGACGCCTGGGCCCATCACCTCCGACAGCCCGTAGATGTCGACCGCGTCGATGGCGAACCGCTCCTCGATCTCCCGGCGCATCTGCTCCGTCCACGGCTCGGCGCCGAAGACACCGACCTCCAGGGAGGTGCCGCGCGGGTCCACGCCCTGCCGCTCGAACTCGTCGAGGATCGTCAGCATGTACGACGGCGTCACCATGATGACGCGGGGCTTGAGGTCCTGGATCAGCTGGACCTGACGGGCGGTCATGCCGCCGGACGCGGGGACGACCGTACAGCCGAGCCGTTCGGCACCGTAGTGCGCGCCGAGACCGCCGGTGAACAGCCCGTATCCGTAGGCCACATGGACCGTGTCGCCGGGGCGCGCGCCGGCCGCGCGCAGGGAGCGGGCCACCATGTCGGACCAGAGCGAGAGATCGCCGTCGGTGTAGCCGACGACGGTCGGGCGGCCGGTGGTGCCGCTGGAGGCGTGGATGCGCCGGATGCGGTCCCGGGGCACGGCGAACATCCCGTACGGGTAGTTCTCGCGCAGGTCGGCCTTGGTGGTGAAGGGGAAGCGGGCGAGGTCGGCGAGGGAGCGACAGTCGTCCGGGTGGATGCCTGCCTTGTCGAAGGACTCCCGGTAGAACGGCACACGGTCGTACGCGTGCCGCAGCGACGCCCGCAGCCGCTCCAACTGAACCGCCCGCAACGCCGGCCCGTCCAGCCGTTCCCCCGCGTCCAGCAACTCCGCCGCATCCGCCATCGGAACGTCCACCTCACCAACCACAGCAATCCGGGCGACCGATCATTCGGTCGAGGTCTCGGGATCAGTAATTCAGGCCACTGGGGATCAAGCAAGAGGTGGGCCGACACTTTTCCGGAAGCGCCGGGGCGGCCGGACGGAATTCCGTTGCGGCGGGCGCAGTCAGTCGTGAGGATCGGCGGCATGCCGACCTTCACCGCGCCCGACGGAACCGAGCTCGTCTACCACCTCAAGGGCGAGGGCGCCCCGCTCGTCGTCCTGCCCGGAGGGCCCATGCAGGCCTCTCGCTACCTCGGGGACCTGGGTGGCCTGGCCGCGCACCGGCAGCTCGTGCTGCTCGATCTGCGGGGGACCGGTGACTCCGCCGTCCCGGCGGACCCGGCGACATACCGGTGCGACCGGCTCGTGGACGACGTGGAGGCGCTGCGGGTTCATCTGGGGCTGGAGCGCATGGACGTCCTCGCGCACTCGGCCGGTGGCAGCCTCGCCATGCTGTACGCCGCCCGGCACCCGGAGCGGGTGCGGCGGCTGGTGCTGGTCGCCGCCAATCCGTGGGCGCTCGGGACGCCGGCCCCGCCCGAGGACCGGCTGGCCGCGGCGCTCCTGCGGAAGGACGAACCGTGGTTCGCCGAGGCGTTCCCGGCCTTCGAGGCCTGGCTGAGCGGGGCACCCGACTACGATCCGGCCATCGCACCCTTCTTCTACGGCCGCTGGGACCAGGCCGCCGAGGAGCACCACGCCCGCGGCGACGAGGAGTTCAACGACGAGGCCGCGGTCGTGTACGGCTCCGAGGGTGCCTACGATCCGTCCCTTACGCACGCCGCGCTCTCCCGGCTGCCCGCTCCCGTCCTGGTCCTCGCCGGTGAGCTGGACGGAGCCCCCAGGCCCGAGCTTGCCCGCCGTACCGCCGACGTCTTCCCGCACGCCGAGCTTGCCGTCCAGCCCGGCGCCGCGCACTACCCGTGGCTCGACGATCCCGAGTGGTTCGTACGACGGGTCGCCGCATTCCTCGACGAGAGCGGAACGCCCGCTCTGCCCACGGCAGAGTAGGGGCCGGCGCCGCCGCGTCCCCGGATACGTTGCCCCGCATGAACACCCTCAAGGCCAACGGCATCACCCTCGCCTACCGCGCCTGGGGCCCCGAGGACGCGCCCCCCGTCCTCCTGCTGCACTGCCGTGGTGCCGACGGCGCGGACTGGGCCCAGGTCGCGGAACGCCTCGCCGCGGGACCGCGTCGGGTGTACGCCCCCGATCTGCGCGGTCACGGGCGCAGTGACTGGCCGGGCGGCTATGCGTGCGAGGCGATGCGTGACGATGTCCATGGCTTCCTCGACGTGCTCGGCATCCGGCGCACCGACCTCGTCGGGCACTCCCTCGGCGGCACCGTCGCCTACCTCCTCGCCCAGCACGCCCCAGGTCTCGTACGACGCCTCGTCCTGGAGGACGTACCCGCGCCCTTCCCCCTCGACCCGCCCCGCCCGCCCGCCGAACGGCCCGACGGAGACCTGCCGTTCGACTGGGACATGGTGCGGGACACCGACCGGCAGCGGAACGCCCCCGATCCTGTGTGGTGGGACCACATGGGGCGGATCACCACGCCCACACTGGTGATCGGTGGCGGGGCCACGAGCCTGATTCCACAGGATCAGGTCGCCGCGGTCGCCGCCGCGATCCCCGACGCGCGGCTCGTCACCGTCGACGGGGGCGGGCATCTCGTGCACGAGACGTGTCCCGAGGAGTTCCTCGCCGCCGTGGAACCCTTCCTGACGAGCGGCCGGCGCACTACTTCGCGTACGCCGTCATGAACCGGTCCCGGAACTTGTCCATGGGCCACACCGGCGCGTTCCCGGCCGGCTTGAGGCCCTCCGTCCAGCCCCAGGCGGAGATCCGGTCCAGCACCTTCGGGTCGCGGGCCACGATCGTGATCGGCACGTCCTTGTTGGTGTCACCGCCGGTGACGGTCGGGACGGGCTGGTGGTCGCCGAGGAAGACGAGGACCGTGTTGTCGTCGCCGTAGCGCTCGACCCACTCGGTGAGGCTCTGGAGCGAGTACTCGATGGCCTTGCGGTACTCGGTGCGCACCCGCGTCGCGCTCTTCCAGACCTCCTTGGGGTCCGTCCCCTCCTTCTTGATCTGCTCGAAGACCGAGCCGTCGCCGAGCTGGTCCCAGTCGATCATGTGGGCGATCGGCGACCAGGGGTTGTGGCTGGAGGCCAGGATGATCTCCGCCATGATCGGGTCGCGGTTCTCCTTGCCGTGCTCAAGGCGCTCGAAGGATTCGAGGCTGAACTGGTCAGGCACCGGCGTCCAGCTGAAGTAGGGGCCGTTGTAGCCGAGGTGGGTGGAGTCGTAGATGTGGTCGAGGCCGAAGTACTTGCCCTCGGGCCACGCCTTGCGCACCCCCGGCACGATCCCGACCGTGCGCCAGGCGCCGGTCTTCTGGAAGTAGCTGGTGAGGGTCGCGCGGTCGCCGGTGGTGAGGCTGCGGTAGCGCTGCTGGTTCTTGACCCACAGGCCGGACAGGAACGTGGAGTGCGCCAGCCAGCTGCCCGCGCCGGTCACGGGGGAGCTGAGCCAGCCGCTGCGGGACTGGAAACCCGCCGCCTTGAGCCGGTTGTTGCCGTCCTGGAGGGCCGCGTCGATCTGCGGGGCCATCGCCGGGTCGTCGATGGCGACGCGCCCGTAGCTCTCGATGAACGTGAACAGGACGTCCTTGCCGCGCAGTCCGGTCAGCAACTGGTCGGGCGGGGTGTTCGCGAAGGCGTCGACCTTGGCCTGCTTCTCGAAGACCTTGGCGTCGACGAGACCGTCGTGCACCTGCTGGACCCGGTTGGCGACGAACTGGATGTTGCCCTTGGTGGCGAAGGTGAGCCCGCTGAACTGCACGCCCATGGTGAAGCAGATGATCCAGACGGTGCCCAGGACGAGCGTCGTACGGGCGGCCACCGCGCGGTGCCGGGCCATGAGGTTCGAGAGCCGCACCACGGAGAGCGTGCACAGCGCGAGCACGGACACGAACAGCACGATCACCGCGGTGATCGCGAGCAGCTCGCCCGAGCGGCCGTACGACTCCCGGACGAAGTCCGCCGCGTCGTCCAGCAGGATCCAGTCGAAGACCAGGTCGAAGGGCCGGGCCAGGGTCTGCCGGAAGCCCATGTCGAGGAACTTGACGACCGTGAACAGGCCCAGGAACACGCCCGAGGTGACGGCCGTGATCCGGCGCGCTCTCGTGGGCAGTGCCAGGAGCAGCCCCGCCAGGAGGATCGCCTCGACAGGCAGGCGCAGGAAGGACTCGAACCTGATCCAGTCGAGGCGGTTGGGCACCAGCAGCGCGCCGAGCACCAGGACGGCGGCCAGCACGGTCGTACCGATGGCCACGCCGCGCGCGGTACGGGGGTAGCGGTGACGCCAGCCGAACCATCCGGGTTTCCCGGTGGGCGCCACCTCCTCCGGCCCTTGTGTCGCTTCCGCCTCAGCCGGTTCCTCGCTCCCGGTGGCGTCCGACATCTCGGTGCTGTCCGACGACTGACGAGAGCGAGGTGTGAAGAGCGACACCCGGCGGTCCTTCCGTACGGTCTTGCGATGGCATGACGAACAAAGCCCTGGGAGCGAGCCTGCCACCACCTGTACGTCCGTGGGTCACCGACGGTTCAATCGTGACGACCGGAATTCATCCGTCCGCCCCCGTCGCCACCTCTCCGGCCGTCACCTCTCCGGCCGTCACCTCCCGTGCCGCCACCTCCCGAGCCCACCGGTAGTCCGCCTTGCCGCTCGGGGAGCGCCGTATCGACTCCGCGATCACCAGCTGCCGGGGGATCTTGTACCCGGCGAGGTGGGACCGGCAGTGCGTCTGGATGTCGTCGAGCGACGGCCGCGACGCGCCGTCCCGCAGCTGTACGACCGCTGCCACGTGGTGGCCCCACTTCACGTCCGGCACCCCGGCCACCAGGGCGTCGTACACGTCCGGATGGGACTTGAGCGCCTGCTCGACCTCCTCGGGGTACACCTTCTCGCCGCCGGTGTTGATGCACTGCGACCCGCGTCCCAGGACGACGACGACCCCGTCCTCGTCGACGGTGGCCATGTCGCCGAGCAGCACCCAGCGCTCGCCGTCCTTCTCGAAGAAGGTCTCGGCTGTCTTCCGCGGGTCGTTGTAGTAGCCGAGGGGGACGTGGCCGCACTGTGCGACCCGGCCCACCTCGCCCGGCGTGATCGGCTCATAGGTGACCGGATCAACCACCTGGGTACGGGAGTTGACCCGGACCCGGAAGCCCCGCTCGGGGCCGGAGTCGTCCGTCGCGGTGCCGTTGAAGCCGGACTCCGAGGAGCCGAAGTTGTTCAGCAGCATCACGTTCGGGACGAGGGCCTGGAACTGCCGGCGCACGGTGTCCGACATGATCGCCCCCGACGACGACACGTTGAACATCGACGACATGTCCGTGCCCTTCATGGGCCCTTGGAGCGCGTCGATCAACGGGCGCAGCATCGCGTCGCCGACCAGGGACATGCTGGTGACGCGCTCCTTCTCGACGGTCCGCAGCACCTCCTCGGGCACGAACTTGCGGTGGATCACGATGCGTTGGCCGAAGTTGAAGCCGATGAAGGCGGTGAGCGTGGAGGTGCCGTGCATCAGCGGGGGAGTGGGGAAGAAGGTGATTCCCGAGCCGCCCGCGGCGACCCGCTCGGCGAGTTCCTCGGGCTTCTTCACCGGCTCACCGGTAGGCGCGCCGCCGCCCATCCCCGAGAAGAACAGGTCCTCCTGACGCCACATCACCCCCTTGGGCATCCCGGTGGTGCCGCCGGTGTAGATGATGAACTGGTCGTCGCCCGAGCGTCGCGGGAACCCGCGCTCGGGCGACCCGGCGGCCTCGGCGTCCGCGAACGCCACGGCGTCCGGGCCGGACTCCCCGTCCCCGACCCGCACCAGGTGCCGCAGCTTCTCCGTCAGCGGCAGCGCCGCCGCCACCCGCTCGCCGAACTCCGCGTCGAAGAACAGCCCCACCAGGTCGGCGTCCCGGTACAGGTACACCAACTCATCCTCGACATAGCGGTAGTTGACGTTCACCGGCACGATCCGTGCCTTGAGGCAGCCGATCGCGGCCTGGAGGTACTCGATGCCGTTGTAGAGGTGCAGCCCGACGTGCTCACCGGGCCGGATGCCGTGGTCGATCAGATGGTGGGCGATGCGATTGGCGGCCGCGTCCAGCTCCGCGTACGTCAGCCGGCGCTCCGCTCCGGTGCCGGGGATGTCGAGGTACACCAGCGCCTCACGGTCCGGAACCACGTCCACGACCGACTCGAACAGGTCGGCAAGGTTGTACTCCACAGCTCCTCCTGACCTCGCCTCTGACCGGCTGCCGGTCATCAGAGCAAAGGGCGGCGCAAGTGGGAAGGGCCCGCGCACAACAAATCTGACTGTCTGTCAGAAAACTCTTGAAGAGGTCGGTCCGGTCCTGCAACCTGTTCTCGTTCTGCCAGTGGGAGAGCTTCTTCGAGGGGAGACGGTCAATGGGTGGGACGGAACACCTCACCGTGCGGCGCGAGGGCGCCACACTGGTGCTCACGCTCAACCGGCCGGAGGCCAAGAACGCGCTCTCGCTGGCGATGCTCGTCGGCCTGTACGACGGCTGGCTGGAAGCCGACGCGGACGACACGGTCCGCTCGATCGTGTTCACCGGCGCGGGCGGCTCCTTCTGCGCCGGCATGGACCTCAAGGCCCTGGCAGGCAAGGGCATGGAGGGCGAGCAGTACCGCGACCGCCTCAAGGCCGACCCCGACCTGCACTGGAAGGCGATGCTCCGCCATCACCGGCCGCGCAAACCGATCATCGCCGCCGTCGAGGGGTACTGCGTCGCGGGCGGCACCGAGATGCTCCAGGGCACGGACATCCGCGTCGCAGGGGAGTCGGCGACCTTCGGCCTGTTCGAGGTCAAACGCGGCCTGTTCCCGATCGGCGGCTCCACCGTCCGCCTCCAGCGCCAGATCCCGCGCACCCACGCCCTGGAGATGCTCCTCACCGGCCGCCCGTACAGCGCCCGCGAGGCGGCGGACATCGGACTGATCGGCCATGTGGTCCCCGACGGCACGGCTCTCACCAAGGCCCTGGAGATCGCCGAACAGGTCAACGCCTGCGCCCCGTTGGCGGTGGAGGCCGTCAAGGCGTCCGTCTACGAGACCGCCGAACTGACCGAGACGGACGGCCTCGCCGCCGAACTCAAGCGCGGCTGGCCGGTGTTCGACACCGCCGATGCCAAGGAAGGCGCCCGCGCGTTCGCGGAGAAGCGCCCGCCCGTCTACAAGCGCCACTGAAGGAGGCCGGCGATGCCGGAAGTCCTGAAAGCCCCGCTGGTCGTCGAGTTCCCCTTCACCCGCTCCCTCGGCCCGGTCCAGAGCGCCTTCCTGACCGGCCTGCGCGACCGCGTCGTCCTCGGCGTACGCACCGGCGACGGCCGCACCCTCGTACCGCCCGTCGAATACGACCCCGTCACCGCCGAGGAGATCCGCGACCTCGTCGAGGTCGCCCCTACCGGCACGGTCACCACCTGGGCCTGGAACCACGAGCCCCGCCGCGGCCAGCCGTTGGAGACTCCCTTCGCCTGGGTCCTCGTGCGCCTCGACGGCGCCGACACCGCCCTGCTCCACGCCCTGGACGCCCCGGGCCCCGAGGCCGTCCACACCGACATGCGGGTGCGCGTCCGCTGGGCCGACGACCGTGTCGGGGCGATCACCGACATCGCCTGCTTCGAGCCGTACGACGGAGACGCGGCCCAACCGACCGGCCACAGCGGCGAGTTCGCGGATCCGGTCACGGGCATCGTCGCCGCCGCCCGCCTCGACTACACCTACTCACCCGGCCGCGCCCAGACCGCCTACATCAACGCCCTCGCCGACCGCCGGGCCGTGGGCGAACGCTGCCCGGCCTGCCGCAAGGTGTACGTCCCCCCGCGGGGCGCGTGCCCCACCTGCGGCGTCGCCACCTCGGAACAGGTCGAGGTCGGCCCGGCGGGCACGGTCACCACCTTCTGCATCGTCAACATCAAGGCGAAGAACCTCGACATCGAAGTCCCCTACGTCTACGCCCACATCGCCCTCGACGGCGCCGACCTGGCCCTGCACGGACGCATCGGCGGCATCCCGTACGACCAGGTGCGGATGGGGCTCAGGGTCGAACCGGTGTGGACCGAAGGGGGCCGCTACCCCGACCACTACCGGCCGACCGGCGAACCCGACGCGGACTACGAGACCTACAAGGAGCTCCTGTGACAGCCGTGAGCAGGGACATCGCCGTCGTCGCCTTCGCCCAGTCCGACATCCTGCGCACCACCGAGGAACAGTCCGAGGTGGAGATGCTGATGCCGGTCCTGCACGACGTCCTCGACCGGACCGGCCTGAAGACCGCCGACATCGGCTTCACCTGCTCCGGCTCCTGCGACTACCTCGCCGGACGCGCCTTCTCCTTCACCCTCGCCCTCGACGGCGTGGGCGCCTGGCCGCCGATCTCCGAGTCGCACGTGGAGATGGACGGCGCGTGGGCGCTGTACGAGGCGTGGACCAAGCTCCGTTCGGGGGACGCGGACACCGCGCTGGTGTACTCGTACGGCAAGTCCTCGCCCGGCTCCGTCCGCGACGTACTGACCCGGCAGCTCGACCCGTACTACGTGGCACCCCTGTGGCCCGACTCCGTCGCCCTCGCCGCCCTCCAGGCGCAGGCCCTGATCGACGCGGGCGACACCGACGAGCCCGCCCTGGCCGGGATCGCCGCCCGCAGCCGCGCCACCGACAACACCCGTGCCCAGCTGCGAGGTTCGGTGCCACAAGGCGACTACGTCGTACGACCCCTGCGCACCGGCGACTGCCCGCCCATCGGCGACGGCGCCGCCGCCGTCGTCCTCGCCGCGGGGGAGCGCGCCCGGGAACTGTGCCCGCGCCCTGCCTGGATCCGCGGCATCGACCACCGCGTCGAGGCCCACGGCCTCGGCGTCCGCAACCTGACCGACTCACCCTCCGCGCGCCTGGCCGCCGAGAAGGCGGGCGCCTTCGAACGGCCCGTGGACACCGCCGAGTTGCACGCCCCGTTCAGCTCGCAGGAGGTCGTGCTGCGCAAGGCGCTGCGGCTGGACGGGAACGTACGGGTCAACCCGTCCGGCGGCGCCCTCGCCGCCAACCCGATGATGGCCGCCGGGCTGATCCGCATCGGTGAGGCCGCCTCGCGCATCCACCGGGGCGAGTCCGACCGGGCTCTCGCCCATGCCACCTCCGGCCCCTGTCTGCAACAGAACCTGGTCGCCGTACTCGAAGGGGATCCGCGATGAGCAAGGAGCCCGTGGCCGTCACAGGCATCGGCCAGACCAAGCACGTCGCCGCCCGCCGGGACGTCTCGATCGCCGGACTCGTCCGGGAGGCCGCGCAACGGGCCCTCGACGACGCCGAGTTGACATGGGCCGACATCGACGCCGTCGTCATCGGCAAGGCGCCCGACTTCTTCGAGGGCGTCATGATGCCGGAGCTGTACCTGGCGGACGCGCTCGGTGCGGTGGGCAAGCCGATGCTGCGGGTGCACACGGCGGGATCGGTCGGCGGGTCCACCGCACTGGTCGCCGCCAACCTGGTGGCGGCCCGCGTCCACGGGACCGTGCTCACCGTCGCCTTCGAGAAGCAGTCCGAGTCCAACGCCATGTGGGGACTGTCCCTCCCCATCCCCTTCCAGCAGCCGCTGCTGGCCGGGGCGGGCGGCTTCTTCGCGCCGCACGTGCGCGCCTACATGCGCCGCACCGGCGCGCCCGACACGGTCGGTTCCCTGGTCGCGTACAAGGACCGGCGCAACGCGCTGAAGAACCCCTACGCGCACCTGCACGAGCACGACATCACCCTGGAGAAGGTCCAGGCCTCGCCCATGCTCTGGGACCCCATCCGCTACTCCGAGACCTGCCCGTCCTCCGACGGCGCCTGCGCGATGGTGCTCACCGACCGGGCCGGGGCCGCCCGCGCGCCCCGACCGGCCGCCTGGATGCTCGGCGGCGCCATGCGCAGCGAACCCACCCTCTTCGCCGGCAAGGACGCGGTGTCACCGCAGGCGGGCAAGGACTGCGCGGCGGACGTGTACCGGCAGGCGGGCATCGCCGACCCGCGCCGGGACATCGACGCGGTCGAGATGTACGTGCCGTTCTCCTGGTACGAGCCCATGTGGCTGGAGAACCTGGGCTTCGCCGACGAGGGCGAGGGCTGGAAGCTCACCGAGTCGGGGGTGACCGAACTCGACGGGGACCTGCCGGTCAACATGTCGGGCGGCGTCCTGTCCACCAACCCCATCGGCGCCTCCGGCATGATCCGCTTCGCGGAGGCGGCGCTCCAGGTGCGCGGGCAGGCGGGGGAGCACCAGGTGGACGGGGCGCGGAAGGTGCTCGGGCACGCCTACGGCGGCGGCTCGCAGTTCTTCTCGATGTGGCTCGTGGGGGCCGAACCCCCTGATGCGTGAAACGCCACCCGGAAGGTCGTGGAAAGGTCCCCCTCACGTGGCCTGTCGGCGGCCGAAGTGGATCGCTAGGCTGGCCGCGGACGACGCAATCGGGAGGAGCACGGACGTGGCCGAGACCACCATCCAGCAGCAGCCGCTCATGGGCTGGGACAAGCCCGAGCTGGACCTCAGCACCGCCGAATGGCAGTCCAGCAGCCGTGGCGTGGGGGATGTCCAGATCGCCTTTGTCGAGGGATTCATCGCGATGCGCAACAGCGGCCGCCCGGAGAGCCCTTCCCTGATCTTCACACCCGCCGAGTGGGGCGCCTTCGTGTCGGGCGCGAGGGAAGGGGAGTTCGACCTCACCTGAGAGCAGACGGGACGAGGTGACGTGTCGCGGCTCGGTGTGAGCCGCTGATCCGGGGGTGTTCCACCCGTTTTTCCGGACACGCGACCGTGAGCACACCCCCGGGGTGACGGCCTGAGCGAGGCTGGCCCCGGGGGACGGTCGTAACCCGGAGGTGAGGAACCCATGAGCACCCTGCCGGTCATCGCGGCGGTCGACGGTTCGGACGACAGCCTGCGCGCCCTGGACTGGGCCGTGGACGCCGCCCGCAGGCGGCAGGCACCGCTGCGGGTGGTCCATGTACGGCAGTACGCCGCCTGGGCCCAGCCCGACGTGCTGGTCGCCGGGCCGCCCGCGCCGGACGACGACCCGGTCCTCGACGACGTGCGCGACCGCCTCGCGGACATCGCCGACCTGCCGGTCATGGAGTACCTCGCGCTGGAGGGCGCACCGAGCGCCGTCGTGCCCGAACTCGGCTCCACGGCCCAGCTGTTGGTGCTCGGCTCCCGTGGGCGCGGCGGTTTCGCCAGCCTATTGCTCGGCTCCAACGGCATGGCCGCGGCCCGCGACGCGGAGTGCCCGGTGGTCGTGGTGCCCCCGCCGGGACGTGAGGTGCACGCGGACGTGGAGGCTGAACCGGGCCCGCGCGTGGTCGTCGGCCTCCAGGTCGACGCCCCCGACGAGGCGACGCTCGCCTTCGCTCACACTGAGGCCGCCCTGCGCGGCGCCCGCCTCCAGGTGGTCGCCGCCTACCAGTGGCCGCTCCAGGCCTGGGCCGTCCCCGGCGAACTCGTCCCGCCGGTGATCGACCAGGACGCCGTCGAGAACGAGACCCGCACGCTTGCCGAGGGATTCCTCGCCCCGCACCGCAAGCGCCACCCCGACGTGTCCGTCGACATCCAGGCGACGCCGGGCGACGCGGCGGGCCATCTCGTCGCCGCCTCGAAGGACGCCGAGCTGGTCGTCGTCGGCCGCCACCGGCGCAGACTGCTGGCGCCGGCGCGCATGATGGGCTCGGTGACACAGGCGGTGCTGCTGCATGCGGCGAGCCCGGTGGCGGTGGTGCCGCCCGGGGCGGCTCATGAATGAGGCGGCTAATGGGTAAGCGCACCCTCTATCATTAGATTCATGCAGGACTCGATCAGCGGGGACGCCCGCCTCGCCCTCGACCTCGCCCTCACCATCCGCCACGACGGCCACGGCGGTGTCGCCGACGACCTGAGCGACCCGGCCGGCCTGACCGCCTGGGTCCAGGGCCATGTGGCGCCGGGCCATGTGTCCGGAGCCGCGGAGCTGGCCGCCGTACGCGAACTGCGCGCGGCGGTAAGGGCGTTGTTCGCCCACGCGGTACGCCCCGGAGCCCCGAGCCCGGCCGACGCGGCCCGTCTGATGCCGGTGGAGGATGCCGTCGTGCTCCTCAATGCCGCGGCGGCCCGTACGCCCACCGTGCCGGTCCTCCACTGGGCTGAGGATGCCGAACCCGTCGTGGAGCACCGGGTGCCGGACGGCGAGGAGGACCTCACGGCGGTGCTCGCGCGGGCCGCGATCACCTTCCTCGCCGGCCCCGACCGGCAGCGGCTGCGCGCCTGCCACGGACCACGCTGCGTGCGGTACTTCCTCAAGGAACATCCACGGCAGGAGTGGTGCAAGCCGGCGTGCGGCAACCGGGCGCGGGTGGCCCGGCATCATGAGCGGCACCGGCAAGGGGCTGGGTCATGAGCAGGCGGAGATGTCCCAGAAGGAGATCGAGCCGTCCTTGCCGACGATCGCCAGGTTCTTGTCGTCGTAGCCGAATTTCAGTGTGTTCGCCATGCCGATGCCGGTGAGCGCGGAGACCGTCTCGTGGCTCTTCACGTCCCACAGCCCCACCTTGCCGGAGTCTTCGGCCCCGTAGGCGATGACCTTGCCATGGGGACTGAATCCGAGGAAGACCGCCTTGTTGCTGATGTCTGCGACGAACTCGCGGTTCCGGACGTCCCACAGCCGCAGATCCCCGTTCGGAGACCCTGCGGCGAGGGTTGTGCCGTCGGGGCTGAAGACTCCGGCAGCGGCGCCGGACAGGCGTGCGTCGATGTCGCCGGTTGCCACGTCGATGAGGCGCAATGGTTCTGATTTGTCACTGGACCAGGCCGCGAAGGTCTCGCCGTCGGGGCTGAACCGTCCACCGGCGGAGCCGGAGACGGTGGCGATCGTGTCCCCGTCGGCCACGTTCCACACCTTCGCCTTGCCGTCGTGGCCGACGGTCGCGAGGGTCTTTCCGTCGCGGCTGAATTCCATGGTCTCCACACCGTTGTCGTGGCCGGTGAGGGTGCGAATGCTCTTGCCTGTGCTGGTGTTCCACAGCTGTATGGGGTTCTTGTACCCCTTGTCGGGGTGCGACGCGTCGGCGGTGGCGAGCATCGTGCCCGCGGGGTTGACGGCCGCGCTTGCGACTCCATCGGCACTCGTGCGGACGGAGATGGTCCGTCCCGTGGCCACGGTGTGCAGGTGGACCGTGGCGGCTTCGTCCGGGTTGTAGGGGCCCTGGGTGACAAGGAATTTCCCGCCGGGGCTGAACCCGACGGCGTTGTTGGGAAGTGTCTGGTGATCGAGCACGGACTTCTGCGTGCGGGTCTCCGCATCCCACAGCCGTACGGTGTTCTCGCTGCCGGCGTCCACCGTGAGGAACGTCTTCTCATCCGGGCTGAATTCGATCCACCGATTTCCCTTGCGCGAGAGGGTGTCCGTGGGCTTCAGGACGGTGGGGCAGGGGGCGGAGTCGTCGTCCCCGCCGCCGTAGACGAGCAGTCCACCCACGACCGCTGCCAACGCGAGAGCGACTGCCGTGGCGGTGAGGACGTAGAACCTTCTGCGCTGCGGGCGCCGCGGGGCGGCAGTCACTGGAGTGGTGGACACCTCCGGTTCCAGTACCGGCTCTGATTCCGGTGGTCTCGCAGCCGCTTCCTGCTGCTCCGGCGCCGCCACCGGCCGCAGCTTCGCCATCGCCGCCGTCGACACCACCTTGCTGTCGTCCTCCGCGAGCCGCTGCATCTCCTCCAGGGCCACCGCCCGCACCCGCTCGTTGCCGATGCGGCGCAGATGCGCGAGGCCGTCGAGTGCCGAGAGGCGGTCCGTGGCGATGGGGCTGGCCAGCGCGTTTCGCAGATGGGCGGGGAGGGACCAGTTGACGTTGCGGGCGATGACGATCCGGCCCTCGACGTTGTCTAGCTTCTTCGGGCGCTGCTGCGGCATCTCGTCGACGACCCGGTCGTGGACGTAGCCGTACAGCTCGTCGAGGGTGATGTCGCCGTCCCCGTCGAGATCGGCGCTGCCGTCGCGGAGCCCGGCCACCAGGTAGCGGGTGAAGACGGACTGGGTGGCCTGGCCGAGGGCACGGTCGCCCTCGAAGGAGTACTGGGTGGCGTCCGAGGCGGTGAGCACGGTGCGGCCGTGGCCCTGGAAGCGCTCCAGGGTGTGCACCGCCGGATCCCCCTTGGAGAGCCGGCCGGCCGGGAAGGCACCGCTGTAGCAGCAGTCCAGGATCAGCACCTTCTGCCGGGACGGGCAGCCCTCCATGGCCTGGTCGATGTGTTCGGCCGGCAATGCGGTGAACAGCAGGCTGTCGCGTCGGGTGTTGGTCATGGCCAGATAGAGGCGACCGCTGTCGTCCTTGAGTCCGTGACCGGTGAAGTACAGGAGCGTGAGGTCGTCACGGCGCCGGTCGCGGTAGAAGTCGCCGATGGCCTCGCCGACCCGGTGGTGCGGCTGGTTGATCAGCGTGGTGACCTCGAACCCCGCGATGTCGGGGTCCCGCAGCACGGAGGCGAGCGACTCGGCGTCATGGGCCGGGGCGGTCAACTGCCGCAGCCCGCTGTCCTGGTGCTCGTACGTGGCGACGAGCAGCGCCAGTCGGCGTCCCATGGCCGGTCAGTCCTCCGTGTGGCGGCGGATGTACGCCTCGACGAGCGCGCGCCGTTCGTCGGCGGTGGCGTGCTCCAGCTCGATCGTGTCCCCGTCGATCGTCAGCGACACCCGGTGCCGGGCGGCCGAGCGCCCCAGCCAGTCCCGCACCGTCTCCACGAGCGAGGTGAACACCCCGCCCGACGCGCTGAGCGCCACGACGACGGCCCCGATGGTGATCGCGTCGGCGCCCTTGGCCCCATCTGGAGCCGGGGTGCCGACCGGTACCCGCACCGACTCCACGTCCAACTCGGACAGCTCGGAGCGGAGTTGACGAGCCGCTCGTTCGCCCGCCTCGGCGCCGAACTCCGGATCGGCCACAAGGTCCACCCGTACGTCCATCACCCGGCCGATGGCCGCCGTTGTGTCGTCGCCCATGCTGTCCCCGGCCTTCCCCCGATGGCGCATTCCCACTCGACCCTCCCCACAGTGTGGCCTTCCGGAGGCTTGTGCGGCAGCCGCTCGCCACACCTGGCCGGTCCGAATGCCGACGCGAGCCCCAACCTCGGCCAGTAATGCCCGAACCGGGTCGCGCGACCCGCGTGAGGCGTACGCTGAGGTGCCTGTAGGTCACGGTGTGCGCCCGCTCCCCGCGCGGACGTAGCGCCGCGGCAGGGGGTGTGCCATGGGTCGGCGCAGCATGCGGAGCAACCGCACGCTCTTCGAGCGCGAGAGCGAACTCGCCGCGGTCGACGAGGCGTTGGGAGAGCTCACCGGGCTGCGCGCCGACGGCGCCGAACCGGGCGGGCAGCCCCGTGGCGCGCTCCTCGCGTTCGCCGGTCCCGCCGGACTCGGCAAGACGACCCTGATGGCCGAGGTCCGCCGCCGCGCCGCCGCCCGTGGCTGCACCGTCCTGTCCGCCCGTGGCGGCGACCAGGAACAGCGCGTCGCCTTCCATGTCGCCCGGCAACTGCTGCAACCCCGGTTCGCCGGCGCGGCGGAGGCCGATCTCCGTGCCCAGTTGGGCAGTTGGTACGACATCGTCGGCCCCGCCCTCGGCCTGTGCGCCCCGACCGACGGCGCCCCGCCCGACCCGCAGGGCCTGCGCGACGGCCTCGACTGGGTGCTCACCCATCTCACCGTGCAGCGCGCCCCGATGGTCCTCGCCCTCGACGACGCGCACTGGGCCGACCCCGAATCCCTGGGCTGGCTCGCCGCGTTCGCGCCGCGGGCGGAGGAACTGCCGCTGCTGGTCGTCGTCGCCTACCGGCCCGACGAACTTCCCGACCACGCCGAGTCGTTGAGGGGGCTGCCCGGGCGTGCGGGCGGTCGTCCCATCGACCTCGAACCGCTCAGCGCCGTCGCCGTCGCCCGCCTCGTCCGTGAGGCCCTCGGCACTCACGCCGACGACGCGTTCTGCCGCGAGTGCTGGGCCGTCACCGCCGGCAACCCCTTCGAGACCGTCGAGCTCACCGCCAAGATCCACGACCGCGGCCTCAACCCGACCGAGGCCGGCGCCCATCTGCTGCGCGATCTCGCCGCCGCCGTCAAGGGCAGCGGCCTGATCGCCCGCCTCGAACGCCTCGGCACCTCCACCGTCCGCTTCGCCTGGGCCTGCGCCGTCCTCGGCACCGAGATCCACCCCGCGCTCGCCGCCGCCGTCGCGGGGCTCGGTCATGAAGAGGCCGCCGACGCCGCCGACGCCCTGCGCGGCGCCCGCATCCTCACCGGCGCCGAGACCCTGGAGTTCGTCCACCCCCTCATCGCCACCGCCGTGTACCGGGCCATCCCCTCCGGCGTCCGCGTCGCCCTGCACGGCCAGGCCGCCTGGTGCCTCATCAACGACGGCCAGGGCCCCTCCGCCGCCGCCCGCCACCTCCTGGAGACCCACCCCGACGGCGACAACTGGGTCGTGCAGCAACTGCGCGCCGCCGCCGCCGAGACCCTCCGCTCCGGTGCCCCCGACGCCGCCCGCAGCTACCTCGCCCGCGCCCTGCGCGAACCCCCGCCCTTCGAGGACCGGGCCGCCGTCCTCCACGAACTCGGCAGCGCCTCCCTGCTCACCGAACCCGCCACCACGGTCAACCATCTGCGCGCCGCCCTCGAAGAACCCATCGCCGACCCGGAGTTGCGCCACCAGATCGTCTACCGCCTCTCCCAGGTCCTCGCCCACAGCGACCGCCTCGCGGAGGCCTCCGACACCCTCGCCCGCGAGATCCGCGTCACCGACGACGCCCGCGTCAAGCTGCGCATGGTCTCCGAGCAGTTCATGTGGGACGCCTTCCGGGCCGACGAACCCGACCACCCCTCCCGCTCCCGCCGCCTCGCCAAACTCGCCGACCGCCTCAAGGGCCGCGACCTCACCGAGCGGTACATCATCGGCCTGCGCACCTGGGACGCGATCCTGCGCGGTGAGCCCGCCCACGTCGCGCTCCACCACGCCGAGCGGGCCCTCGCCGGCGGCCTCGGCTGGGCCGAAGTCGACCGCGGCTTCGAGGTCCCCGTCCTGGTCGCGCTCGCCTTCATGTACGCGGACCGCCCCGGCCGCACCGAAGAACTCTTCGCCGCCGGCATCGCCGACTTCGAACGCCAGGGCTGGCGCGGCGCCCACCTCTCCTTCGGCTACACGCTCCTCGCCTACCTCCGCTACCGCCGCGGCCGTCTCGCCGAGGCCGAGGACTTCGTCCGCGCGGGACTGCGGCTGGCCGAACGCGTCGGCCCCGGCACCCCCGCCCACTGGTACGCCGTCGGCATCCTCATCGAGGTCCTCCTCGCCCGTGGCCGCGTCACCGAGGCCGCGCAGACCGCGGAGGACTACGCCTTCAGCGAGCCCTTCCCGGCCGCCGTCGTCTTCCCCGACGCCCAGACCGTCTACGGCGAACTGCTCCTCGCCCGCGGCCTCACCAAGGACGCCGTGGGTCAGCTGGCCTCCGCGGGCCGCCGCCTCGACCCACGCGGCATCCGCAACCCCGCATGGTGCCCCTGGCAGCTCCACCTGGCCCGCGCCGAGGCCCACGACACCCCCGAACGCGCGGTCACCACGGCCCTCGAAGCGCTCTCCAGGGCCCGCCAGTTCGGCACCCCCTCCGCCATCGGCCAGGCCCTGCGCACGGCAGCGGAGGTCTCCTCGGGGTCAGCGCGGGTGAAGTACCTGGAGGAGGCCGTCGCCCACCTGGAATGCTCCCCGGCCGGGTACGAGCTGGCGTGCGCGCTGGTCGCCCTGGGCACCGAGCTGCGGCGTACGGGGCGGGCGGCGGAGGCCGCCGAGCACCTGTACCGGGGGTTGGACGCGGCGGTGCAGTGCGGTGCCGACGGGCTGGTGGAGGAGGCCCGCGACGAGCTGGCCGCGGCGGGACTGCGCCCACGCCGCCTGCACAGCACGGAGACGGACACGCTCACGTCCCGGGAGCGCCTGGCGGCCAACCTGACCGTGAAGGGCCTGGGCAGGGCAGAGATCGCGAGCGAATTGCACATCGATGAGCAGACGGTCGTACGCCTGATGTCGGCGGTGTACCGAAAGATGGGCACGGACCAGACCGGACTGGCGGCGGCTTTGAAACCGACGTGAGGGTGACCCACCCAGGGGCGCCCACCCACCCGCAGCCGCCCCACCACCTCAAGGCCCCGTACGATAGGCGTATGTCGTTCCTCCGCCGCCGCAGCGCGACTCCCGCCGGCCCAGACTTCGACGTGCTGGCCATGGACCCGGGCGACTGGCCCGGCAATCTCGGCGCCGGCCTGCTGCCCGCCCCCGACGGCACCTGCCAGGGCGTTTTCCTGCGCTACGACCTCTTCGGCGGCCGCGGCCCCGCGATGATCATCGGCAACCTCCCCGAGGGCTCCCCGGCCCGTGATCTCGCCGAGGGCGAGGTCCCCTTCGAGGTCGCCCAGCTGCTGATCGCGCTGGAGAACGACGAGGAGGTGACCGTCACCGAGACCGAGGACATGCCCGTGATGCAGGGCGACAACCTCATGATCGTGCGCCGTCTCAAGCTCTCCGAGAGCCGGATCTCCTGCGTGCAGTTCGACCGCAGCGACAACGTCCTGGTGACCATCGCCGCCTGGGACCGCCCCATCACCGACGACCTGTACGCCCTGCTGAAACCGCTCCCGGCGGAGCTGTTCCAGCAGGGCTGAACCGGCCGTCCCCTACCGGGACGGCTGCACGTCGACGTCGGCGGCCCGCACGAACGCCACGCGGTGGCCGTACTGGATCTCGTAGTAGAGGTCCTTGCCGACCACGACCTTGTGGGAGTCCGTGGTGAAGGTGACGGCGTAGTAGTACTCGCCGGGCACCTTGTCGCCGACCACGTACTTCTGGTTCTCCAGCACCTTGTACGGCAACGGCGACACCGCCTGCGCGGGCACTCCCGTCGGATAGGCGGAGGCCTCGGGGTAGGCGCGCCCGTACACCGGGATCTCCTTCAGACCGGCCTTGGGCGAGACCACCAGGCCCGACGCGGGCACCGCGGTCGGGTCCTTCTTCGGGTTCTTGAACCAGGCCGTCTGGCCCAGGTACCAGATCGCCGTCCAGTCCCCGTCGCGGTCGGCGACGGCGTACTGCTGGCCGGTGGAGACCCGCGAGGAGATGTCGTTCACCCCGGTCGTCGGTGCGGTTCCCCGGCCGATGTCCTTGATGAGCGGGTAGGTCTCGCCGGGGCCGGAGTACAGGCGCACCTCGCTCGACCCGTGCGCCGCGCACGGTACGTCCTTGGTGACGCAGCCGGTGTACTCGGGCTGGTTCGTCGCGTAGGCGGGACGGATCGTCACCACCCCGGAGTTCTTCTTCGCGGTGGCCTTGAAGGGGTGGCCGAGCAGGGTGAAGTAGTGCCGCCAGTCCCAGTACGGGCCGGGGTCGGTGTGCATGCCGGGGACGGTCGACGTGGTCGGGCCCGGCACGTTGTCGTGGCCGAGGATGTGCTGCCGGTCCAGCGGGATGCCGTACTTCTTCGCCAGGTACTTCACCAGCCGCGCCGACGAGCGGTACATCGCCTCCGTGTACCAGGCGTCCGGGTTCGCCAGGAAGCCCTCGTGCTCCAGGCCGATCGACTTGGCGTTGATGTACCAGTTGCCCGCGTGCCAGGCCACGTCCTTGGCCTTCACATGCTGGGCGATGTGGCCGTCGGTGGAGCGCAGGGTGTAGTTCCACGACACGTAGGTGGGGTCCTGGACCAGGTTGAGGACGCCGTCCCAGGCGCCCTCCGTGTCATGGATGACGATGTACTTGATGCTCTGCGAAGCCGGGCGGTCGCCCAGGTCGTGGTTGCCGTAGTCGTTGTCGCCGAACTCCTCGTACGGCGCCGGGATCCACTCGCAGGACACCGACTTCGGGCACTCGGTGCCACCGGTGCCGAGCGTGCGCAGACCGGCCTCCGCGAGCTGCGCCCTGGCCGGGGAGACGCCGGGCTGGGGCGCGAGGGCGACCTGCTGGCCGGCGTCCGTGGTGCGTTCCTCGCCGGTACGGATCACGTCGTACACGTCGTCGGCGTACGCCGCTGCCGTCGCGGTGTCGTCCGCGCCGGAGAAGCGGGCCACCGCCGCGTACCAGTCCGCCGGGTCGGCGCTGAGCGGCTCGCCCAGGTCCTTCTGGGCGTCGGCCAGCAGCGCGGCACCGCCGGCGACGTTCGCCGCCGGGTCGGTGCGCAGCTCCTTCGCGCTCAGGCCGGTCAGTTCCGCCGCCTTCGGCAGCGTCTTCAGCCGGGCCGGGAGCTCGGCGGGCGCCGGCACCTCGGCGGTGGGGAGCAGAGGCGAGCGGGCGCTGTCGCCGCGGGCGTCCTCCGTGCCCTCGCCGTGGTGCGTGGCGGCCCCGGCCAGTGCGGTGCGGGCGTCGGTGAGATGCATCGGGCCGTAGCCGCCGGTCACGCTCGGCGCCCCGGCGTGCGCGTCCCAGCGGGACTGGAGGTAGGAGACGCCGAGCAGGACGCTCTGCGGCACGTGGTACTCAGCGGCCGCCGAGGCGAAGGCCAGCTGGAGGCTGTTCGCCGACGTCCGCGCGCCGGACGGGGCCGCGCCGAGGAGAGGGAGCAGCAGAGCCGCCGTCGCGATGACGGTGCGCGTACGTCTGTGCCCGGAGGCACGGTGGGCAGGGACTCGCAAAGCAGCCTCCTGGGACGGTCGGGCGCGATGAGCCGTGCGGGGCCGGGCGTGCGTCAGTGGTACCGGCTTGCCGACGATCCGTCAATCATGCCCAGGGAAGGGTGAATTCCCTTGTCAACCAGGGGGTGCGGGAGTTTCGTGGCGGCGGCGCGCGTGCCTGCGGGGCGTCAGTGGCGTACACCAATGGACGGGCTCGACCGGGATCGGTGAGCGGACATACGAAGGTCCGCGGTGCGCCGCTGTACCTGGCGCACCGCGGACCTTCGTCCCCGTCAGCGAGTGCCGACCGCCGCGCGTACGGCCCGCCGGGCCAGCTGGCAGTCGTCGTGCAGCCGCCTCAGCAGCAGCCGCTGTTCCTCGCCGGACGGCGCAGCACCCGGGTGGGCCGCTCCCGGTGCCGCCGGGGTCGTGTCGTGCATGGAACGCTGCACGGCCGTCTCGTACGTACGGATCTCACGGGTCAGTACGAGCATCAGGTTGACCAGGAACGCGTCGCGTGAGGCCGGGCCGGCCGACTGCGCGATCTGGCTGATCTGACGCCGGGCCACCGGCGCGTCCCCGAGCACCGACCACAGCGTTGCCAGGTCGTAGCCCGGCAGGTACCAGCCCGCGTGCTCCCAGTCCACCAGCACTGGACCGGCCGGTGAGAGCAGGATGTTCGAGAGCAGTGCGTCGCCGTGGCAGAACTGGCCCATGCCCTGCCGGCCCGCGGAGAGCGCGATGCCGTGCAGCAGCTTCTGCAGGTCGCCCATGTCCCGGTCGGTCAGCAGGCCCAGCTCGTGGTAGCGGTTGATGCGGGCCGCGTAGTCCAGCGGGGCGTCGAAGGTGCCCGCCGGGGGCCGCCAGGCGTTGAGCCGGCAGATCGCGCCGAGTGCCGCCCTGATGTCCGCCCGTGGCGGCGCCTCGGCCGGGTGCCGGTGCAGGGCCGCCACCCGGCCGGGCATCCGCTCGATCACGAGGGTGCAGTTGTCCGGGTCCGCCGCGATCAGCCGGGGCACCCGCACGGGCGGGCGCTGCCGGACGAACGAGCGGTATGCCGCTATCTCGTGGCGGATCCGCTCGGCCCATGCGGGGGAGTGGTCCAGTAAACACTTCGCGACGGCCGTGCTGCGCCCGGTCGTCCCCACCAGGAGGACGGAGCGTCCGCTGCGGCGCAGCACCTGCACCGGAGCGAACTCCGGGCAGATCCGGTGCACCGACGCGATCGCCGTACGCAACTGCGCGCCCTGAGGGCCGGACAAGTCGAGTCTCCCGCTGAGCGGTTGGGTACCGATCCCCGGAACACGCCGCGTCCTGCCGGCACCGAGTACGGGGGCCGCCGGGCGGGCGGGATCGAGGTAGGGGCCGCTGCCCGCCGGGCGGGGGTGCAGCGACCGGGGCGGGGCGGACACGGAGGACGATGCTGTGTACATGGGCGAAACAGATCCCTTCGTGTGCCAGCAGTACAGGTGTGTCTGCGCAAACGGGTTACGTCTGCGCCATCGCGCCACCCGGCCCGGGCCCCGAGTGCACCCTGGGGAATGCACCCGTCATATGTAGGAGACCGGGTCGGGGTGGCGCGTTCCTACCTGACACCCGATGCCCACTGGCACACCATCTGGCGCACCCTGGCGAACCCTGGCGAATAGTCGCCCGGCAACTCGCCCCGGGCTACTGTCAACTCAGCCGAGAACCTGGGGGCTTGACGTGAGCGGACAACCCAACACCCGACTTTCGGACCTGTTCGGCCTGGCCGGCTGGTCCAAGGGTGAACTCGCGAGGCTGGTCAACCGGCAGGCGGCGGCCATGGGCCACCCCCAGCTGTCGACCGACACCTCACGGGTGCGGCGGTGGATCGACATGGGAGAGATCCCGCGCGATCCGGTGCCCCGGGTGCTGGCTGCCCTGTTCACCGAGCGTCTCGGCCGTGTCGTGACCATCGAGGACCTCGGTCTGGTCCGGCACGGGCGTACGGGGAAACGGCAGGACGGCGGGAATGCGGAAACTCCCGACGGTGTGCCGTGGGCGCCCGAGCGGACTGCTGCGGTCCTCACCGAATTCACGGGAATGGACCTCATGCTCAACCGACGCGGCTTGGTGGGTGCGGGTGCCGCGCTCACCGCGGGATCCGTACTCAGCAGCGCCATGCACGACTGGCTCCACACCGACCCGGCCCTCACGGCCGACGCCCCCCAGTTCGACGATCCTCTGCACGCCGACCCCGCTGGGTTCGACCGCTACGAGGCCGCCCCCATCGGGTCGCAGGAGATCGAGGAACTGGAGCGCTCGGTCGAGGTGTTCCGGGCGTGGGACGCGGCCCGCGGCGGCGGGCTGCAGCGCAAGGCAGTCGTAGGCCAACTCAACGAGGTGGGCGGCATGCTCGCCTACCGACACCCCGACCATCTCCAGCGGCGCCTGTGGGGCGTCGCCGCCAACCTCGCCGTCCTCGCGGGCTGGATGTCGCACGACGTCGGCCTGGAGCCCACGGCTCAGAAGTACTTCGTCATCGCCGCCCATGCGGCCCGTGAGGGCGGTGACCGGCCGCGCGCCGGGGAGGCGCTCTCCCGAGCGGCTCGCCAGATGGTGCACCTCGGCCGGCCCGACGACGCGCTCGACCTGATGAAGCTCGCCCAGTCCGGCTCCGGCGACGAGGTGCTGCCGCGGACCATGGCGATGCTCTACACCGTGGAGGCCTGGGCACAGGCGTCCATGGGCAAGGGACAGGCGATGCGCCGCACCCTGGGCCAGGCGGAGGACCTCTTCGTCTCCGACCGCAGCGATGTGCCGCCGCCGAGCTGGATGCAGATGTTCAAGGAGGAGGACCTGTACGGCATGCAGGCCCTGGCCTACCGCACGCTGGCGGAGCACGAGCCCGGCGCGGCCGCGCACGCCCAGCACTACGCGGAGAAGGCCCTGGCCCTGCGGGTCGACGGACGGCAGCGGTCGAAGATCTTCGACTTCCTGTCGATGGCCTCCGCCTGCTTCATCGCCGACGACCCGGAACAGGGCGGCACCTACGCCCGGCTGGCCCTGGTGTCGATGGGGTCCAACTCCTCGCACCGCACCTGGGACCGACTGCGCCAGATGTACCGGCTCACCGCCGAGTACTCCAGCTACCCGAAGATCCACGAGCTGAGGGAGGAGATCAAGCTGGCGCTGCCGAAGCAGGTGAAGAGCGGCAACAGCGCACGGGCATAGGGGGTTTGTGCGCTGAGACAGATTCGCTGAGACAGATTCTGAGCCAGTTGGTGAGCTGACCGGACTTCAGCCGGTGAGCTTGGCGATGAGCACGCAGGCGTCGTCCGCGCGCTCGGTCCCGCCGAACTCCTCCACGAGCACTCGTATGCAGTCCTGTGCGGTGCCGGCCTCGCCGAAGCGCGGCGCCAGGTCGAGGAGACGGCTCACGGCCTCCGCGCTGTCCTGCCCGGGCATCAGTGTGTCGGTGTGCAGGACCAGCAGGTCGCCGGCTTCGAGGGGCTCTTCGGCCTGTTCGTAGACGGCGCCGGAGGTCGCGCCGAGCAGGACGCCGTCCGGTGCGCTCAGCCTGCGCCCCGTCCCGTCGCGGAACAGCAGCGGGGCGGGGTGTCCGGCTTGCGCCCAGGTGAGGGTGCGGGTCTCGGGCCGGTAGCGGCAGCAGACCGTGCTGCCCAGGGCCGGTTGGACGGTGGCGTCGAGTAACTGGTTGAGCCAGGACAGCAGTTGGCCCGGCCCGGTGCCCGCCATGGCCATACCGCGGACGGCGCCGAGCAGAGTCGCCATGCCCGACGTCGCGGCCACGCCGTGTCCGGTGAGGTCGCCGACGCTGAGCAGCATGTCGCCGTCGGCCAGTTGGAGGGCGTCGTACCAGGTGCCGCCGATGAGCGCGCTCGTGGACGACGGCAGATAGTGCGCCGCGAGATCGAGGGTCTCCGGTCCCTGCTGCGGGAGCCGCAGGGAACCGCGCCACGGCGGCAGCACGGCCTCCTGCAGCTCGACCGCGAGCCGGTGCTCCGTCTGCGCGCGGTGCCGGTGGCGCTGGAGCGAGTCACGGGTCTCGCTCACCACCCTCTGGCTGCGGCGCAGTTCGCTGACGTCCCGCAGCACGGCCCACATCGAGGCGGTGCTGCCGTCGGTGTCGAGCACGGGCTCGCCCATCATGTGCACCGTGCGCACGGTGCCGTCCGCGTGCAGCACCCGGAACTCGCCGTCGATGGGCCGCGCGTCGATGAGACAGTCCGTGACCATCGAGGTCAGCTTCGGCCGGTCCTCGTCGAGGACGAGGGAGGGCAGTTCGTCGAGGGTGAGCGGGGGCGTGGCCGGCTCGCGGCCCAGGATCTGGTACAGCTCACCGGACCAACTCGCCTCGTCCGTCAGCAGGTTCCACTCCGCGCTGCCCACCCGGCTGAGCAGGGAGCCGCGCCGGGGAGCGGCCGGCGCGGACTGCTCGGAGGGCGCGGGACCGGCGGGCGCGGGCACCGACGGGCCGTCCCGCAACTGGGCCAAGTGCGCGTCCAGATCGTTGAGTTGATGCAGCGCCAGATCGCACAGCGCGCGCTGCCAGCGTCCCTGCGGGTCCGATCCGTCCTCCTGCGCGTCCCGCCGTACGGCGTCCACGTCACCCTTGAGCCGCCGCGCCTGCGATATCAGCGCGTCGACCGAGCCGCGCCCGGGTGGCTGGGCGGCTGGGTGGTCCGCGGAGAGGTGGGACGGCATGACGCACTCCGATGCGGGACGGTACGACCAAGGCGGGCGGAGGGACCGTTACGACTGTTGCACAGCCCGCGACGCCCTGTAAGGGATTTGGCAACACACGATACGGTGGTGCTTCTGGCATATGCCACAGTCTTCACGGAGGGGTTTCGCCGTGTTGTTGCTGTACGCCGCCTGGTGGGGCAAGTCGTAGTCAGCGTACGTGAGTTGGGGGAGCGCGGGGGGCTTCGGGCGCGCATTCATTTATGTGTTCGACGGTCGAATGTTCTAACGGGGGTCGTCGTTGGCGGCCTCGACCTCGATGGTGACGCAGGTCACACTAATTGATGAGGGCTTTCGCGTAATGCAGACGGCCCCTGCGAGGTCGTAAAGACATCGGCAATACGGCCGACCTCCGACCCGTAGTGGAGACCGACCATGGATTTCACCATCGAGCAGCCCGCCCAGGGCCGTCTGGTCACGGCCGACGAGCAGGAGCTGCCTGTCGCCGCGACCTTCCGCTACACCGCCGCCGACCCGCTCGCGGTGCACATCGACTTCCCGCCCGAGATCTCCCTCGACGGTGACGTCGTCACCTGGACCTTCGGGCGCACGCTGCTGGAGGCGGGCCTGCGCGGCCCGGCGGGCAGCGGGGACGTGCACCTGTGGCCGTGCGGCCGGGCCCGCACGGTCGTGGAACTGCACTCGCCGTACGGGCTGGCGCTGCTCCAGTTCGACACGTCCGCGCTGCGCCGCTTCCTGCTGCGCTCGTACGCGGTCGTGGCGGCCGGGCAGGAGGACGTCGGTGCGGAGGTCGAGCGCGGGCTGAGCGCGCTGTTCGGGAGCGTCTGAAGGGACTCTCGTCGCCGTCCCCTGTCAGGGGCGCCGGTCGTCCACCGCCATGGCTCTGGCCAGTGTCCAGACGGCGACGATGTCGAGGGTCATCACGCTGATCGACCACAGCGGATAGAACGGGATGAACATGAACTGTGTGATCAGGCTGATCGCGCCCAGTGCGGCGCCGGCCCCCGTGCCCCAGCTCTTTCCGAGGAGCACCCCCAGGCCGGCGGCGACGAGTCCGATGCCGACGACGATGTGGATCCAGCCCCAGGCGGTCAGGCTGAACTCGTAGGTGTAGTCGGGCGAGCTGAAGATGGTGTCGCGGGTGACGCCCACGACACCGAGAAGGATGCTGAGCGTCCCGCTCAGCTCCAGTGCCCAGCCGGCGAAGAGGGTGAGGCCGCCGCCCAGGTGTCGCGCGCTGTATTCGGGGCGTCGGACCCCGCTGGATGTCTGCGCCATTTCAGGGCCTTTCCGTGCGGTGTGGTCATCCCCGAGACCGGCGTCAGTAGCGCAGCACCCCCGCGATCCCCTGGGCGTCGCCGAGCGTGCCGTCCGGGACGAAGCGCACGTCGGCGCCCGTCTCCAGGCACTGCTCGACGATCTCGTCCACGATGTCCTCGCGGGCGTCGAGGTCGTCGCCGGCGGCTGGTATCAGGTGGTCGCCGCCGGTGTCACGCACGGTGATCCGGTAGTTCTCCTCGACGGCCAGCAGCCGGACTCGGCCCTCGCGGGCGTTCTGCCAGACCTCGTCGACGCCGGCCGCGAAGGCCCGCCGGCCGCGTGCCGTCTCCAGCTCGCGGGCCACGGCGGCGGTGTTCTTGCGGTTCTCGGCCTCGTGCAGCGGCCGTACCGCCTGCCAGACGGCGTCCGGTGTGCCGTGGGCCAGGCCGCCGTGCGGGACGTGCACGGCCTCCTTCGTGACGCTGCCGACCTCGTCCAGCACGGACAGCGCGGCCTGCTCGCCGGTGACGTAGAGCGGGCGTGGCTGGTCCCTGAGGATCTTGGCCATCGCGGTGTCGGCGTCGCGCAGGAAGTGGCGGGTGCTCTCGTCCCGGAACGTGCTCGGCATGTCGCCGATGCGTTCCTGACGTTCGGCGTCGAAGTTCTCGCGGTGGTCCCTGGTGAGCGGGAAGCCCGCCAGATGGTCCTCGACGACGCGGTCCGTGCCGCCGTTCCAGAGGGTGGCGCGGTCGGGGGCGACCGAGAGGACCCAGAAGGGGCGCTCGGAGGCCTGTGCGGAGACGAGGTTGCGGGTCAGGAAGGTGTCCGACAGCACGACGCGTTCGGGCACCGAACGGGCGAGCGACCACACCTGGTGCTCACCCGGCGCGGCGAAGATCACCAGACCGTCCTCGGCGTGCGCCAGGTCGACCTCGGTGAGGGCCTGGTCGAGCTGGCGGGCGACGTCGATGCGCCGCTCCCGGGGAACGGCCGGATCGGCCTCCAGTTGCTTCTTGGCCTCGGCCACGACATTGCGCAGCCGGACCGGGTCCTGGGTGTTCTCGGGTTCCCGGCGATGGGTCGGAGTCAGCACGGACACCGCCGGATAGGGGCGCGGGCGCCGCAGCTCGGAGAGGGTCGTGGGACTGAGTGCGTGCTCCATATCAGCACGATAGGACTGATTGCCGGATAGGGCATTAGGAGCAACCAAGTCAGGCAATCAGGGCATTTCGCTGTTAGCGTCGCTCGGGTCTCCTCATGCCGGACGGATAGGTCTCCGATGAGTCAGGCCGACACCACGACCCAGGCGCCCCCCGCCGCGAAACTCTCCCTGCCGACGCTCACCACCATGGTCGTCGGCTCGATGGTCGGCGCCGGGGTGTTCTCCCTGCCGCGTCGGTTCGCGCAGGAGACCGGGGTGGCGGGGGCGCTCATCGCCTGGGCGGTGGCCGGTACCGGCATGCTGATGCTGGCGTTCGTCTTCCAGACGCTCGCGGTGCGCCGGCCCGATCTCGACGCGGGCGTGTACGCGTACGCCAAGGCCGGATTCGGTGAATACCTGGGCTTCTTCTCGGCGTTCGGCTACTGGGCGAGCGCCTGCGTCGGCAACGTGACGTACTGGGTGCTCATCATGTCGACCATCGGCGCGATCGCCCCCGCGCTCGGCGACGGCGACACCGTCCTCGCGGTGGTGCTCTCCTCGGTCGGGCTCTGGCTGTTCTTCGCGCTGATCAGCCGAGGGGTGAAGGAGGCGGCGGCGATCAACCGGATCGTCACGGTCGCCAAGGTCGTACCGATCATCGTCTTCGTCGTCCTGGCGCTCTTCTATCTCAAACCGAGCGTCTTCGCCGACAACTTCGGCGGCGCCGACTACGCCGGTTCCCTCTTCAACCAGGTCAAGGGCACCATGCTGGCCACGGTGTTCGTGTTCCTCGGGGTCGAGGGCGCGAGTGTCTACTCCCGGCACGCACGGCGCCGCGAGGACGTCGGCCGGGCCACGATCCTCGGTTTCGTGAGCGTCTTCGCGATCTTCGCGTCGGTGACGATCGTGTCGTACGGCATCATGCCGATGGCGGAGATCGCCGAACTGCGCCAGCCCTCCATGGCCGAGGTGCTGGAGCACGCGGTCGGCACCTGGGGCAAGGTCTTCGTGAGCGTCGGCCTGATCGTCTCCGTGCTCGGCGCCTATCTGGCCTGGACGTTGATGGCGGCGGAAGTGCTGTACGTGGCCGCCAAGGACGACGACATGCCCCGCTTCCTCAAGCGCGCCACCGCGGCCGACGTGCCCGTGCCCGCGCTCGTGATGTCCACGGTGCTCAGTCAGATCGTCCTCGTCGTCACCCTGTTCTCCGACGACGCCTTCAACTTCGCCCTCGACCTGACCAGCGCCCTGACGCTGATCCCGTTCCTGCTGGCCGCGGCCTTCGCCGTGAAGATCGGCCGGCGCGGGCCCCGGGGCCGGTTGGCGATCGCCGTCATCGCCACCGTCTACACCGCGTTCCTCATCTACGCGGCGGGCCTGAAGTTCGTGCTCGTCTCCTTCATCATCTACGCCCCCGCCACCGTGCTGTTCGTGATGGCCCGCAAGGAACAGGCCCGACGGCTGTTCTCGCCAGGCGAGTTGGTGATCCTCGCGGTGTCGGTGGCCGGCGCGGCCCTCGGCATCGTGGCCCTGGCGGTGGGCTGGATCAGCCTGTGAAGACCCGGAAGGTGCACCGTGACCAGTAGTCAAGACACCCGTCCCGCGTACGGCGTCCACTCCGAGGTCGGCAGACTCCGCAAGGTGCTGGTCTGCGCCCCCGGGCTCGCGCACCGCAGGCTCACCCCCACCAACTCCGACGACCTGCTCTTCGACGACGTCATGTGGGTGGAGAACGCCCAGCGCGACCACGCCGACTTCGTCAACAAACTGCGCGAACGCGACGTCGAGGTAGTGGAGTTGCACGATCTGCTCGCCCAGACCATGGCGGTGCCGGGTGCCCGGGACTGGCTCCTGGACCGGAAGATCGTCGCCAACGAGGTCGGCCTCGGCCTCGTCGAGCAGACCCGCGCCTACCTGGAGTCCCTCGAACCCGAACGCCTCGCCAAATACCTGATCGGCGGCCTGGCCACCACCGACCTGCCCGAGGACTTCCGCTCCGGCTATCTCGAACTCGCCCGTGAATCCACCGGCGTACGCGAGTACTTGATGCCGCCGCTGCCCAATACCCTCTACACCCGCGACACCACCTGCTGGCTCTACGGCGGCCTCACCCTCAACCCGCTGTACTGGCCCGCCCGGCACGACGAGACGCTGCTGATGAAGGCCGTCTACAGCTTCCACCCCGACTATGTGGGCTCGACCGTCTGGTGGGGCGACCCCGAACGCGACTGGGGGCAGGCCACGTTCGAGGGCGGCGACATCATGCCGGTCGGCAACGGCGTCGTCCTGATGGGCATGAGCGAGCGCACCTCACGCCAGGCCATCACCCAGGTGGCCGCCGCGCTGTTCGAGAACGGTGCCGCCGAGCACGTCATCGTCGCCGGCATGCCGAAGCTGCGCTCCGCGATGCACCTCGACACCGTGTTCACCTTCGCCGACCGCGACCTGGTCACCCTCTACCCGGCCATCATGGACGGCGTCCACACCTTCTCCCTGCGCCCCAGTGACAAGGCGCCCGGCATCGAACTGACCGACGAGGGCTCGACCCCGTTCGTCGACGTCGTCGCCAAGGCGCTCGGACTGCCCGGGCTGCGGGTCGTGGAGACCGGCGGGGATGTGTACGCCTCCGAACGCCAGCAGTGGGACAGCGGCAACAACGCGGTCGCCCTGGAACCCGGAGTGGTGTTCACCTACGACCGCAACACCCAGACCAACACCCTGCTGCGCAAGGCCGGCATCGAGGTCATCACCATCGTCGGCGCCGAGCTGGGCCGAGGCCGGGGCGGCGGCCACTGCATGACCTGCCCGATCGTGCGGGACCCCGTCGAGTTCTGAACTAGCCTTTCCCGCCCGGCCCTTCGAGCACCGCGATGTTCCCCTGGGCCACCGCGCACAGGCTCTCCGCGCCGGTGTCGTCGACGGTGACGACGTCGCAGCGGGTCACCACCCGGGTGCGGCCGGCCCGGACCACCCGGGCGTGCGCCCGCAGGACCGTGCCGGTCGCCGGACGCAGGTAGTCGATGGTGAACCCGGAGGTGATCAGGCCCGGTCCCGCGACGGTCGCCGCGGCGAGGGTGAGGGTGTTGTCGGCCGCGTAGGAGAGCACGCCGCCGTGGACGAAGCCGAACTGCTGGAGCAGCTCCTCACGGATGTCCAGTTCCAGGGTGGCCTCCCCGTCCCCGAAGGCCGTCACCCGGGCACCCAGCAGTCTGCTGAAGGGCTGTTCCCCGAGGACCTTCCGGGCCAGGTCCAGATCCATCGTGTCGCTCACCGCGCACCTCACTTCATCAGTGAAGTGAGGGTGGCGCCGGTCGGTGTCCTCTGTCAACATCGGCCCATGTCCGCCGAGCCCGATCTGCGCCTCTACTTCCTGCTCCAGCGGGCGGCCCACCGCCTGCGCACGAGTGCCGACCGGCGCTGCCTGGCCGCCGCGGGCGTGACCACGGCCCAGATCGGCGCGCTGTTCGCGGTGCGCGACGAGCCCCGGCAGACCCAGCAGCAGCTCGCCCGCACGCTCGGCCTGCGCGAGTCGGCGGTCACCGCACTCGTCGCCCGGCTCACCGCGGCGGGGCTGGTCGCGAAGTCGGCGCACCCGCGTGAACACCGGGCCGTGGTACTGGAGTTGACCGAGGCGGGAGAGAGGGCGCTCAGCGCCGCGCAGCCGGAGATCGACCGCTTCAACGCGGAGCTGCGTGCCGTGCTCGGCGACGACGGCTTCGGCCAGGCCGCGCAGGCGCTGCGGACATTGGCGTACTGGGAGGCGTGACCTCGGGCGAACGAGCCGGTGCACCGTGTACGGGTTCACCCGAGGCCGAGTGCCCGGTCCGCGGCGGCCGGCGAGCTCTGCCACCAGCTGGTCACCGGCTCCCACACCCGGATCGCGTCCCCCGCGCCGAGCTCGGCGGCGGTGAAGGCGAGGCCCCACTGGGAGGGGTCCGCGGCGACCGCCAGCGCGTCCGCCCGGCGGGCCTCGGGATCGTCAGGGCCGGCGACCGTGCGGACGGTCGCGTACGCCGTACCGCCCGGACCGAGGCGATGGCGCCCTGTGGCGCCCTCCGGTACCGGCTGGGCAGAGCCGTCGAGGGCCGCGAAGGTGACGGTGGGGGTGCGGGCCACCGTGCAGGTGCGGTCGCCGCGGTTGGTGACGCTGACGCGCACGACGGCCGGGTCGGCCGCCGCGGCCTCGGCCCGCAGCGTGAGCACCCGCTCCGGACAGGCGGGGGAGGCGCCGGGGCCCGCCGGGGCGGCCGTGAGCAGTGTGGCGGTCAGGGCGAGGACGGCGAAGGCGCTCAATGGTCGTCCTCCTCCGAGCCGCAGGAGCTGCCGCTGGGCGGCAGGGAGCCGTACAGCAGGAAGGTGTCGACCTTGCGCTGCACGCACTTCGAGGAGGCGTACCCGGTGTGGCCGTCGCCCTTGTTGTCGAGCACCACGGCCGCGTCGCCCAGCCGCTTCGCGGTCTCCACCGTCCAGCGGTACGGCGTCGCCGGGTCGCCGCGGGTGCCGACCAGGAGCATCTTCGGGCCGTCGACGTCCCGGACGTCCTCGCGGATGTAGTCGGTGCCCTTGGGCCGGCCGTAGCACATCAGCACCTCGGTCAGGCGGTAGCGGCCGAAGACGGGGGACACCTCCTCGTACTCGGCGCGCAGCCGGCCGAGGTTCCGGGTGATCTCGTCGGCGCTGGGGCGGTCCGGGTCGTCCGCGCAGTTGATCGCCATCAGCGCGGCCGGCAGGTTGTCCAGCGGGACCTCGTCCTCGTCGGCGAGCCCCCCGTTGCCGTCGGCGGCGGCTGCCCGGCGCGGCAGCGCGTAGCCGCCGCCCGTGAAGCTCAGGACGCCGCGCGTGTCGCCGTCCTCGACGAGCTGGGCGACGGCACGCTCCAGGGACGGCCACAGTGCCCTGCTGTAGAGCGCCTGCGAGATGGCGCTCACGAGGTCCTGGCCGGAGAAGGTGTCGCCCCAGTCGGTCGGCACCGGGTCCTCGTCCAGTGAGTCGATCAGGCGTACGACCTGGTCCCGGGCGCTGCGCGGGTCCTGGCCGAACGGACAGGCGATGTCCTCGGCGCACCAGTCGATGAAGTCGTCCAGCGCCTTCTGCTGTCCTTCGGCGCCCACCAGGGCCTGCTCCGTCATGGGCTCGGTCAGAGTGTCGACGCCGTCGAGAACCAGCCGTCCGACCTTCTTGGGGAATTGGGCCGCGTACACCGCGCCGAGCCTGGTTCCGTAGGAGAAACCGAGGTAGTTGAGCTTCTTGTCGCCGAGTGCCTGGCGCATCACGTCGAGGTCGCGGGCCGCGTCGACCGTGCCGATGTGGGGCAGGACGGGGCCGGAGTGCTCGGCGCACGCGGCGGCGGCCTTCTTCAACGTCGTGAGCACGGACCGCGGATCGTCGCTCACCTCGGAACCGTCGTCCGTCGCCGCCAGCGCCTCGTCGGTGCCGTCCCCGCAACTGACCGGTGAGGACCGGCCGACGCCGCGCGGATCGAAGGACACCACGTCGTAGCCCTTGGCCAGGCCCATGAACTCGTCGCCCCCGGCGGCGAGTTCGCTGACGCCGGCGCCGCCCGGACCGCCGAAGTTGAGCAGTACCGAACCCCGGGAGTCGCCGGTCGCCCGATAGCGGGCCAGGGCCAGGTCGAGCGTGCCCGCCTTGGGCCGGGAGTAGTCGAGGGGGACGGTGATCTTGCCGCACTGCAGGTCCTTGGGCGCGTCCATGCCCTTGCACTTGGACCACGTGACCTTCTGGTCGTAGAACCGCGACAGGTCCGGCTCGTCCTTGTCCTTGTCCGTGGTCACCGTCGGCAGCCCCGCGCCCAGCAGCGCCAGTCCGACCGCCCCGGTGATCGCGCAGTGCCGGAGCAGGGGCCGCCCAGACAGCTTGGCCAGCATCGATGCCTCCAAGGGCGCCCGTCGCGGACCGGGAGAGCGGCACCCACGCTCACGATAGGCGGCACCCGGAAGGGTCGCCTCCGGGCGGGCGGGATCATATGAAGTGCCTTATCCTGCGCCACTCCATGGGCATTCGACGGTTTTACTGCTAGTTCGACAACCGTGCCGCTCGATGGGGTGAAAGGCCGATAAGCCATAACTCGGATTGGTTCACCCGCGTTTTATCCGGTGCGGGCGACTGCCCGTGACCAAGTCTGGAAGGCAGGGAACCTATGAAACGGGTTACCCGAAACGGCGTGATCGCCGTCGCCGCGGTGTCCGGCGCCATGGCGGTGTCGATGCCTGCGTACGCCGATGCGTCGGCGGACGGTACCGCGGCCGGTTCGCCCGGGGTGATCTCCGGCAACACGATCCAGCTGCCGGTGCACGTGCCGGTCAATGTGTGCGGCAACACCGTGAACGTGGTGGGGCTCCTGAACCCGGCCGCGGGCAACAGCTGTGCCGACGAGGGCGGGGCGGACTCCGGGGCATCCGCGGGCGCCGCGGCCCAGGGTGACGCGCACGACTCGCCCGGGGTGATCTCCGGCAACGGCGTCCAGCTCCCCGTCCACCTGCCCGTGAACATCACGGGCAACAGCGTGAACGTGGTCGGTGTCGGCAACCCGGCCACCGGCAACGAGTCCGGCAACACCCCCGGCGACGCACCCGGCGAGACCCCGCAGCACCCGGCCCCGAAGCCGCCCACGTCGCCCACGCCGCCCAAGGCGCACCCGGGCCCCAAGGCCACCGTCCCCCGGCAGCCCGTGGCCTCCCTCGCCCACACCGGCACCGACCTCACGCTCCCGGCCGCGGCGGGCAGCGCCGCGCTGCTGCTCGGCGGAGCGGCGCTGTACCGGCGGTTCCGCCCCGGGTCGGCGCGCTGACCCCCCGTCGTGCGACGACGACGGTAGACCCCGCCGGATGGCGACCGGCGGGGCCTCCGCCGCGCTCACCGCAGCGCCGCGGCAGCCGCCAGCGGGGCCTTTGCCGTGCTCAGCGAGCCGCCGTAGTCGCCGACGAGGCCTCCGCCGGGCTCACCGAGCCGCCGCGGCAGCCGTCGGCGGGGCCTGCGCGGTTTCACCGAGCCGCCACGGTAGCCGTCAGCAGCACCATCCCCGAGTCCCCGTAGTCCGGCAGCGTCGGATCGGAATCGAGGTGATGCACCGTCAATTCGCTGGTCAGCGGAGCGAATACGGCCCTCACGGTCTCCGGGTCCACGGGGCAGCCCGGCCACCGCGACGCCGGCCCGATCCGGTACGTCGGCATGTTCTCCATGAACGCCGCCACCACACACCCGCCCGGCGCGACGCAGCGGACGAACGCCCGGCAGAAGTCCGCGAACTCCTCGCGGTCCTCGGTGGCCCCCTCCGCGACGAAGTGCATCGACGCCAGCCCGTACCCGCCCCGTTCGAGGGTCCGGACGTCCTGGTGGACCACGTGCACGCGCGCCAGCGACCTGGCCAGCGTGGACGGCAGGTCGGGGTTCAGGCGCCGGCACAACGCGTGGAAGGGCAGCCAGCTCGCCTCCGGCCCGCACAGGATCTGCCGCTCCAGATAGGCGACATTGCCGGCCCCCGCCTCGACGGCCTCGATGCGGCGGCTGGCGGCCGACGCCAGGATCAGCGGGTAGAGATTGGGCCCCGCGCCGAACTCCACCGACCGCGCTATCCCGCCCGGCGCGAACCGGCGGTAGAAGGCCGAGTGGTGGGCGATGACGGCGGCGTCCGAGGGGTGCAGCTCGCGGTAGTTCTCCGCGAGGTAGTCCGCGACCGGCCAGCGGTCCCAGTCCACGTCGTCGTTGTGCGTCGTCACCGCCGCCTCACCCCTTCGACCGCAGCCGGAACCTGGTGGCCAGCCGTGACAGCGTCGCCGTGAGCCGCTCGATGTCCTCGTCGGAGTTGAGCGCCGTGATCTGGACGCGGAAACCGACCCGGTCACGGGGTACGAGGGGATAGGCGGCGAGGGCCACGTAGATGCCCTCCTCCCACAGGAACGCGGCGACCGCGTCGAGATCGGACGGGTCCGCCAGCGGGATCTCCACGATGGGCAGCCGGTCCCTGTTGAGGGTCAGCACCTCCAGGTCGTCGAGATGGTCGAGCACCCGGGCCGTCTTGCGATACAGCTCGGCCCGTATGCCGTCACCGCGACGCTCGTTGACGTCCAGGCCGGCCAGCACGGTCGCCAGGGACGCGGTCGGCGACGGACCCGAGTACAGATAAGGGGCCGCGGCCGTCTTCAGCCGCTCCTTGAGCTCGGTCGGCAGCGCGAGGAAGGCCAGCAGCGACGAGTACGCCTTGGAGAAACCGGCGGTGAGGACGATTCCGTCGTACGTCTCCCCGGTGTGCCGCACCACGCCGTTGCCGCGCGAACCGTACGGGCAGCTCTCGTCGGGGCCGCGCTCGCCGATCACGCCGAAGCCGTGCGCGTCGTCCACGTAGAGCGTCGCGCCCCGGCCGCGGCACACGGCCGCCAGCGCGGGCAGGTCCGGCACATTGCCACTCATGCTGTCGACGCCGTCGAGGCACACCAGGCGGGGTCCGCTGCCGGGGAGCGCGGCGAGCAACGCGTCCAGTTCCTCCGGGCGTTCGGCGTGGAAGCGGCGCAGCGTGGCGCCCTGGCTGCGGGCGGCGACGCACCCGTCGTACACGGTCCGGTGCGCGGTCGCCTCGACGAGGACATGGCCGCCCTCGGCGAGCACCGGGATGACGGAGGAGTGGATGAGTGTCAGCGTCGGCAGCAGCAACGTGTCGGGGGCGCCCAGGAGTTCGGCCAGCCGCTCCTCGATCTCGGGGTACGGCCGGGGGCTGCCGATGAGCCGCGACCAGCTCGGGTGGGTGCCCCAGCGGCGCACCATGGGCTCGATGCCGGCGGCGATCTCCGGGTCCCAGTCGAAGCCGAGGTAGTTGCAGGACGCGAAGTCGATCAGCCAGTGGCCGCGGCTGCGGATGTGCCGGCCCCGCACCTCGTCGAGGACCGCGTCGCTCATCAGGCTGTTCCGCCGCAGATGCTCCAGGTCGGCCCAGCGCACCGCGCGCTCACCCCGCACCGGCGTCTTCGCGGCTGCCGGTGCCCCGTTGCTGACGGTCGCGCGCCGGACGCCGTCCCGGTCCCGCAGCACCCGCTCGCTCTGCTGCACCGTCATCGGCCGGGCGAACAGGAAGCCCTGCCCGAACCGGCACCCCATCCCCGCCAGCAGGTCCCGCTGCCCGGGCTCCTCGATCCCCTCGGCGATCACCTGCATCCCGAGCGTGTCGGCGATGCGCACGATGCCCTCGACGAGCGCGACCTGCTGCGAGTCATGCGTGATGTCGTCGATGAACGTCTTGTCGATCTTCAGTACGTCGATCGGGAAGTCCCGGAGATAGCGCAGCGAGGAGAAGCCGGTGCCGAAGTCGTCCACGGCGATGTGCACGCCCAGCTCCTTGAGGGCCTGGAGCACCCCCTGGATCTGGATGTCGTGGCGCAGCAACAGCGTCTCGGTGAGCTCCAGTTGGAGTGATCCCGGCGCCAGCCCCGGCGTCCTGAGCGCCTCGCCGACCTGGTCGACGAAACCGGCGTCGCGGAACTGCCGGGCGGAGACGTTGACGCTGACGTACGGCGGCTCGCCCGGCCCCGGCAGCCGTTGCAGCCCCGCGATATCCTGGACCGCGTTCTCCAGCACCCAGGAGCCCAGCACCGCGATGTGCCCGGTCTCCTCGGCCAGCGAGATGAACTGCTCCGGCGACACCGGCCGGCGGCGCGGGGAGGGCCAGCGCACCAGCGCCTCGAAGCCCACCACCTCACCCGCGGTGATGTCCACGACGGGCTGGTAGCGCAACGCGAACTCCTTGCCGGCGACCGCCTGGGCGAGCCGGCTCTGCAGGTCGTGCCGCTCGACCATGCGGCTGTGCAGCAACGGCTGGAAGCGCCGCCACTGCCGCTTGCCGGCCGCCTTCGCCGCGTACAGCGCCAGGTCGGCGTGGCCCAGCAGCTCCTCCGCGTCGGTGCTGTCCCGGGCCGTGGCCACCCCGACGCTCGCCGAGACGGTCACCGACTCCTCGCCCAGCACGAAGGGCCGGGTCAGCGTCTGGATCACCTGCGCCGCCAGCAGCTCCGCGTCCAGCGGCTCGCGCGCGTCCTCCATCAGCACCGCGAACTCGTCACCGCCCAGCCGGGCCGCCGTGTCGGTGCGCCGCAGCGCCTTGGCCAGCCGGCTGCCGACCGCCACCAGCAGATGGTCGCCCGCGGAGTGCCCGAGGGTGTCGTTGACCTGCTTGAAGTCGTCGAGGTCGATGAAGAGCAGACAGGTCAGGGAGGCTTCGCGGCGGCCGCGCAGCAGGGCCCGCTCGATGCGCTCCAGCAGCAGGGTCCGGTTGGGCAGCCCGGTCAGGGAGTCGTGGAAGGCCCGCTGGGTCAGCTCGTGCTCCAGACGCCGCTGCTCGGTCACGTCGCGCAGGGTGACCACGAGCCCGGCGACGGTGCGCTCGTCGCGGAAGTCGCTGCACCGCACCTCCACCTCGACGCGGCCGTCGCGGTGCCTTACCCACCAGTGGTCGTGGGTGGCCCGCGGTCCGCTCTCCCGTACGGCGTCGAGCTGCCGGGCCGCCCGGTTGCGGTCACGCGGGTCGACCAGGTCGGGCAGGGGCGCCCCGACGAGGTTCGTGTGGCCGAAGACGGAGGCCGCGGACGGGCTGGCATAGCGGACGGTGTTGTCGTCCTCGACGATCAGGATGACGTCGGAGGTGTTCCGCACGAGGGTGCGGAAGTAGGCCTCGTTCTCGCGACGGATGATCTCCTGGCGCAGCGCGACGCGCTGGACGGCCAGGCCCGCGTGGGAGGCGAGGATCTCCAGCGAGGCGCGGGTCTCGTGCAGCGGCCCGGGCGGCCCGGCGACCAGCAGCACCCCCGGGACCTGCGCCGCGGGGCGGTCCGGAGGCGTCATCGGGCAGGCCAGGACGGCGGGCAGGCCCCCGAGGGTGTGGGCGAGGGCGGGGTCGATCTCGTCGGCGGGCACCATGCGGCTGCCATGGGGGGTGAACTCGGCGGCCCGCTCGGCGGGCAGCAGCAGGGTGCGGTGGTCTGCGGCGGGGGCGAGCAGGGTGTCGACGGCCGTCTCGCACGACCGGGCGACCTCCTCCAGCCGGACCGCCGAGACCAGCGAGGCCCCCGCCCGGCGCAGTGCCAGCTCCCGGGCCACCGCCTTGCGGTGGACCACCACGATGCCCGCGAGACGCAGGATGACCAGCAGGAACAGCACGCTCGAGAAGGCGGCGATCACGGCCGCGTGGTGGGGCGAGCCGCTCAGCCCCTCGTAGAGCAGGATGCCGGGGGCGATGAGGGTCGCGGCGGCCAGCAGGAACAGCCGGCGCGGCCGGGGGAGCAGGGACACCTTCTGCGGTACGGCCGCGGTCAGCGCCACCATCGAGGGGTGCAGCGCGGCCAGTCCCCACGCCGTGTAGAAGACGACCCACCCGGTGTCCAGCAGGGTGCCGGTCTCCCACATCGAGTTGAGCTGGAGCATGCCGTACGCGATGTCGAAGCCCAGCAGCGTCGCGGTCCCGACGAACAGCAGCTGCACCGACCGGTTGGGGCCGTCCACCGGGCTCGGCGTGAGCAGCCTGGCCAGCAGGGCGAGGACCAGCACGTCACCGAGCGGGTAGGCGACGCTGATCGCCCGCTGCTGCCAGGTCAGTCCCTCCACCTCGGTGAGCGGCTGCACCAGGTACACCCACACCGGCAGCGCGAGACCGCTGGTGAGGATCAGCGCGTCGAGCAGACTCGGCAGGTCGTGGCCCGACCACCGGTAGCGGATCAGACCGGACAGCCCGATCGCGAAGAGCGGGTAGGTGGCCAGGTAGCAGGCGTCCGCGGGGGAGGGGAACGGGTTGGAGGCGTGGAAGTAGTCCTCCATCACGTTGTAGTACGTGTCGCCCGCGATGAACGTCAGCAGCCCGGCGGCGAGCACCCACCAGGGCCAGCGGTGCGCGGGGCGGTGCAGCCGGCTACCGGTGAGTACGGCGGCGACGCCGGAGAGTCCGATGACGGCCCAGAGGGGGGTGCGCGCACTGGGGACCGTCAGATAGACGATGGTGGCGACGGCGACCGCCGAGATGTAGACCGCCATCAGCCGGTGTGCCGGCAGCAAGGGCAAGCGCCTCCCCCTGTGGCGGAGACCGGGCCGTCCTACTGGTCCGGGATCCTTTCCGATCGTAGGCACCTCACCCGGACGGCTGCATCCCGAGCCCCACGCGCCTCACTGCCGGTGGAAGCGGCGATGCAGCGCGTGCACCTCCTCCGCGAGCTCCGGCACGGGCCCCTCCACCACCACGTCCGGCGCCACCTCGCGCACCGGCAGGGCGCGCACCGGAGCCGCGGGGACGCCCAATTGGCCCAGCCACTGCACCAGTTGCGCGGAGGAGGCCACGTACACGATGCGGCCGAGACCGACCCAGGCGTGCGCGGCCGCGCACATCGGGCAGTGTTCGCCGGAGGTGTACACGGTCGCCGCCGCCCGCTCCTCGGGCGTCAGGTGCGCCGCGGACCAGCGCGCAAGCTCGAACTCGGGATGCCGGGTGCGGTCCCCGGAGGCCACCCGGTTGTGGTCCTCGGCGAGCACCGCTCCGTCCCCGCCCACCAGGACCGAGCCGAACGGCTCGTCCCCGGCCTCCAGCGCCTCGGTGGCCAGCTCCACACAGCGGCGCAGATACGGCAGCTCCTCGTCCTTCACGACCATGGCGTACGGCCTCCTCGACCTGGCGGCTGCGGAATGTTCCCGGACATCATGGCCCGTAAAGGTGTTGCCCCGGGTGCCTCCTGGTGCTGGAGTGAACCCATGGATCATGACGCGGTGCTCGCCCTGTACGACCGGGACATGCGCGAGGGCGCGCAGCCGGACAGCCCGGAGTCCCGGATCGAACGGACGGGGAAGGTGGTCCGGCAGGTCTCCACCGCCCAGGGCTGGAACGGCGTGGTGTGGTCCGACCTGGACGCCGGCAGCGCGGACGCCGCGATCGCCGAGCAGATCGCGTACTACACCGGGCTCGGTCACGAGTTCGAGTGGAAGCTCTACGGCCACGACCTGCCCGTGGACCTCGGACAGCGGCTCCGAGCGGCGGGGTTCACCCCGCAGCCCGAGGAGACCCTGATGATCGGCGAGGTCAACGACCTCACCCTGGACGCCGAGCCGCCCGAGGGCATCCGCGTCCTGCCCGTCACCGACCAGGCCGGTGTCGACCTCGTGGCCGACGTGCACGAGGCGGCCTTCGGCACCGACAGCACCCGGCTGCGCCGCCAGCTGCTCGCCCAGCTCACCGACGACTCCGACACCGTGGTCGCCGTCGTCGCCCTGGACGGGGACACCCCGGTCAGCGCGGCCCGGATGGAGATGGTCCCCGGCACCCGGTTCGCCGGCCTCTGGGGCGGCGGCACCGTCGAGGCCTGGCGCGGCCGCGGCATCTACCGCGCCTTGGTGGCCCTGCGGGCCCGCGAGGCCGTGGAACGCGGCTACCGCTACCTCCAGGTCGACGCGATGAGCACCAGCCGCCCCATCCTGGAACGCCTCGGCTTCGAACCGCTGACCACGACGACGCCCTATCTGTACACACTGTGACCCAGCACACGCGGCGGCATGTCACGCGGTAGCCCGCCCGATCCGTCGCAGAGTCATGACGACGAACCAGAGCAACCCCAGCAACCAGGGCCAGAGCCAGAGCATCCTGCTCGCGGGCGCCAGTGGCGTCCTCGGCCGGCACCTCACCCGCGCTCTGACCGAGGCCGGCCACAAGGTCACCGGTCTCGGCCGCGGCCGGGACAACGGCGTGCGGGCCGACCTCATGGACCGCGACGCCGTGCTCCGTGCCGTCGACGGCCACCACTTCGACACCGTGATCCACGCCGTGACGGCCCTGAGCAAGCCGCCCCTGCGCCACCGCGACATGTACGCCACCAACGCGCTGCGCATCGAGGGCACCGCCCACCTCATCGAGGCCGCACAGGCGACCGGCGCGCGCCGCTTCGTCGCGGAGTCGATGGTCTTCGGCTACGGCTACGGCGACCACGGCGACCGGGAGCTCACCGAGGACGACGCCTTCGGCCCGCGCGGCACGAACCCGGAGTTCGAGCGGCACCTCGCCGGGATGCGCACCAAGGAGCGGCTGACCTTCGAGGCCGCCGGTCTCGACGGCGTGGCCCTGCGCTACGGCGCGTTCTACGGACCCGGCGGCACCGAGAACCTCCTGCCCATGCTGCGCAGGCGTCAACTCCCCGCCCCCGCCGACCACGGCCACGTCGTTCCCTGGGTCGAGCTGACCGACGCGGCCCGCGCGATGGTCGCCGCCGTCGAGCACGGCCGCCCCGGCCAGGCCTACAACATCGCCGACCGCACGCCCCTCGGGTTCCGGGCCCATCTCCTGGCCGTGTCCGAGGAGTTCGGCTTGCCGAAGCCGATGGCCGTGCCGCTGTGGATGATGCGTCCGATGTCGTACGCCCACGCGATCATGGCGTCGACACTACGGGTGTCGATCGCGAAGGCGGAGCGGGAACTGGGCTGGACACCGGTGTACCCGTCGGCCCGGGAGGGGTTGGCGGCATTGCGGGCGGCGACGCGTTGAGCCACGCGCTGGGGTTGGGGTTGGGGCTCGGGCGGGGGTGGTGCTGCGGGTTGCCGCGCGGGCCGGGGTGGGCGGGGGCGCTGCTGCTGGTTGCCCCGTGGGCCGGCTGGAGGGGGTGCCGTTCGGGCGGTGTCTCTTGGCCGACTGGGGTCGGGGGCGTTCGCGGTGTCTCATGGGCCAGCGGGAGCGGGGGCGTTTGCGCGGTGCCTCACGGGCCGGCCGGGGCCCGGCTGAGCCTCGCGTTGGGTCGTGGACCGGCGGGGGGTAAATGTGGCGCCGCGTGGAGTCGTGGACCGGCTGGGGTCGGACATCGCGTCGCTTCGAGCCACGGACCGGTGGGGCCGGGTGTCGAGCCGCGATGAGTCGTGGACCGGCCCCGGCCGAATGCCGCGCCGCGTCGAGTCACGGGCCGGCCGGAGCCGGGTGTTGCCGCGCAGTGCGTCTCGGCGTTTCTCGGCCCGGGTGTCGGCGCGCGGCGGATCACAGGTCCAGCTGGTACTCCACCGCCTTGTGCGTGGGGACGTATCCGAGGGCCTCGTTGACCGCGCGCATCGGTGCGTTGCTGTCCGCGGTGTCGGTGAGGAGGCCGGCGAGGTCCGGGTGGCGCTCGCGGGCCCGGCGGACCGACGTCGCCTTCATCCAGCGGGCGAGGCCCCGGCCGCGGTGCTCCGGCAGGACGGCCGTGCCGTAGTGCTGGCCGTCGCCGAGTCCGTCGCCCGGCACCACCAGCTCCGAGAAGCCGACGATCGATCCGTCCGCCGTGTCGACCGCGGCGACGGTGTGCAGCAGATCCCCGCGCCGCGCCACCGCGTCGGCGGCCGCGACCACGCGCTCCACGTCCCACACGACCGTGCCGTAGTCGGTGCCCTCCATGGGCATGTCGTCCATGGCACGCCGCGAATCGGCGTAGGACTGGGCCAGTTCGGCAGGCACCGTGCCGTCCCACTCTGTCAACTCGTAGCCGGGCGTAGCCTGTTCGCCGAGCGCGGCGAGGTCGACGTCCTTCAGGTCGAGCCTCGCGTACGTCAGTGACAGCACCCGGCGAAAGCCCCGCGCGGCGAGGAACGCGTCGGCGGCGGAGCCCTGTTCGGCCTGGGCGATGACCGACCGCCGCCCCTCGGCCCGGGCCGCGGCCACGGCGGCGTCCAGCAGCCGCGTGCCGACTCCCTGGTGCCGCTCGCCGGCGTGCACGGCGATTTCCAGCTCGGCGAGATGCTGCTGGCCCTCCTTGGTGAACAGCCGGAGGAAGGCGGACCCTACCGGTGCGCCGTCGGCGCCCGAGGCGAGCCAGGCCAGTCTGCGGCTCGACGTGCCGGGTTCGGGGTCGGCCAGGGGCGTGATGTGCAGGGTCAACGGTGCTCCGTCACAGTCGGGTTCGGGCGGCGAGCCCGCCGAAGCTAGCCGCCGCCCGAACCCGTACGCAACGGGTTATCCACCCGTCTCCCGCACTCAGCGCCGCACCCTCGACCGGTCCAGCGCCGCGACACCCACCGCGGCGAGACCGATCTGGATCAGCCACTCGACCCAGTCCACGCCCTTGGTGTCGGCCACGTCGAGCCCCGCCGCGATCGCCGAGCCGAGCAGCGCGGCCACGATGCCGACGACGATGGTCAGCAGGATGCCGATGTGCTGCCGGCCCGGCACCACGAGCCGGCCCAGCACGCCGATGACGATGCCGATGACGATGGCACTGATGATGCCCGAGATCTCCATCTCAGCCCCTCTTCTCCAGACCCCCGCACTCGTTCAGATGCCCGCAGGAACCGGTAACAGTCCGTGCCGTTTCAACCAACGGCCAACGTGGGGTCAAACGTTGACCCGGTGTGGGGAGTGACGTCTGTTCAGTGCCCTGGCTGCCATGTACCTTTCAAATCGTCGGTCGAGGCACGCGCCTGCGGCCGAAGTTCTACGCGCGCAGATCTGCCCCACGTCTACGCGTGTAGCACCCGCACCCGCACCCCGCTCCTTCCCCAACCCCACTCGGAGGTAAGCCGGATGCCCCAGCTCCCCAGATCCCGCCACAGACTCACGACCGGCCTCGCGGTCCTCGGCCTGCTCGTCACGGGCGCCGCCGTCGAGACGTCCACGGCCACCCCGGCCGCCGCGGCCACTCCGCACCGCATCCTGTTCGACAACGCCCACGCCGAGACGGCCGGCAACGCCGACTGGATCATCTCCACCAGCCAGCCCGACCCCCTGGGCGAGGACTCCTCCCCGTCGACGGAGACCGACTGGACCGGCGCCATCTCCTCCTGGGGTGTCGCGCTCCAGAAGACCGGCAACTACAGCCTGAAGACGCTGCCTTCCGGCTCCAGCCTCACCTACGGCGGTTCCGGCGCCCAGGACCTCGCGAACTTCGACACGCTCGTCCTGCCGGAGCCCAACACGCTGTTCACGACCGCCGAGAAGACGGCGATCATGAACTTCGTGAAGAACGGCGGCGGTCTGTTCATGATCTCCGACCACACGGGCGCCGACCGCAACAACGACGGCGAGGACGCGGTCGAGATCCTCAACGACCTGATGACCAACAACAGCGTCGACTCCACCGACCCGTTCGGCTTCTCCATCGACTCGCTGAGCATCAGCTCCGACTACCCGAGCGCGATCAGCGACAGCACCAACCCGGTGCTGCACGGCTCGTTCGGCACCGTCACCAAGAGCCTGATCGCCAGCGGTACGACGGCCACCCTCAAGCCGGCCGACAACTCCTCCGTCAAGGGCCTTCTCTACCGCACCGGTTACTCCGGCAACACCGGCGCGTTCTTCGCCACCAGCACCTTCGGCAGCGGCCGGGTCGCGTTCTGGGGCGACAGCTCGCCCATCGACGACGACACGGGCCAGTCCGGCAACACCCTCTACGACGGCTGGAACGACTCCGGCGCCACCAACGCCGCCCTCGCGCTCAACGCCACCGAGTGGCTGTCCGGCGCAAGCGGCAGCGGGGGCGGTGGCGGTGGCAGCACCTGCACCGCGGCCCAGCTCCTGGGCAACAACGGTTTCGAGTCGGGCAGCAGCACCTGGAGCGCCAGCAGCGGCGTGATCACCAACTCCAGCAGCGAGTCAGCCCGTTCGGGGTCCTACTACGCCTGGCTCGACGGCTACGGCAGCGCGCGCACCGACACGCTCTCGCAGTCGGTGGCCATCCCGTCGGCCTGCACCACCGCCACGCTCAGCTTCTATCTGCACGTCGACACCGCCGAGACCAGCACCAGCACCGCCTACGACACCCTGAAGGTGCAGGTGCTCAACAGCTCCGGCACGGTCCTCGGCACCCTGGCCACCTACTCCAACCTCAACGTCGCGAGCGGCTACACCCAGCGCAGCTTCAGCCTGGCGAGCTACGCCGGCCAGACCGTGACCCTCAAGTTCACCGGCACCGAGGGCTCCACGCTCCAGACCTCGTTCGTCATCGACGACACGGCGCTCAACGTCAGCTGACCCTCGCCGTGGCCCATCCGGTCGCGGCCACCACCTCGGCCGCGATGTCGATCACCGTGCGCCCGTCGGTCACCACTCGCAGGGTGTCGCCGGGCGCACGCTCGTCCAGCATCCGCGCCTTGAACGCGCTGCCGAGCAGCTCCGTCTCCAACTCGGACCCCAACTCCCGCCCGGCCAGCCGCTGTCCGGCCGTCTCGTCGGTGGCGGTGAGCAGAATCCGTACGATCCGCACGTCGTCGCCCATGACCCGCCGCCACATGCCGGTCGCCTCCTCCAGCACGGCCACGGTGTTCGTGTAGACGAGCCTGCGGTACCCGAGTGCGGCGTAATTGGCCCACACGGCAGTGATGTTGCGCTCGGAGACGAGGGCCCGGCGCGGATCGCCGGCTGGCGCGGGATGCACCGCCCCCATGAAGTCCCCGTCGAGCACGGCGTGCGCGACCTCGGCGCCCCGCAGTCGCGCGGAGACCTCCCAGCCCACGGACGTCTTCCCGACCCCGGCCCGGCCGCCGATGAGCAGTACCTCGGAGCGCTCCATGGACCGAGCGTGCCAGCCGGCCTCCAGCTCCGGACACTTCTTTTCCGCGGAGGAGAGGTCACTGGAGGGCAGCCCGGGGCTGGGAGGGCGGGGCGGCTCACCCCGTTCCGCCCCGGTCTCGTTGACATGCAGGTAATTGCCTGCATAACGTTGGGTGTGCCATCAGAGAGCGAACCGGGGTTGGACCAGGTCTTCAAGGCGCTGGCCGACGAGACGCGCAGGCGGTTGCTGGACCGGCTGCACGAGGAGAACGGTCAGACGCTCGGAGAGCTGTGCGAGCGCATCGCCATGACGCGGCAGTCCGTGACCCAGCACCTGTCCGTCCTGGAGGCCGCCAACCTGGTCAGCACGGTGCGGCGGGGGCGGGAGAAGCTGCACTACCTCAACCCGGTCCCGCTCCACGAGATCCAGGAGCGGTGGATCGACAAGTTCGAGCGCCCGCGCCTGAGCGCGCTCGGCGCCGTGAAGCGACGAGCCGAGGAAGCCATGAGCGACAAGCCCACGTTCGTGTACGTCACCTACATCCGGAGCACCCCCGAGAAGGTCTGGGACGCGCTCACCGACGCGGACCTGACCGCGGCCTACTGGGGCCACAGCAACGTCTCCGACTGGCAGCAGGGCTCCCGTTGGGAACACGTCCGTACGGACGGCTCCGGCATCGCCGACGTCGTCGGCACCGTCGTCGAGAGCGACCGCCCCCGCCGCCTCGTCACCAGCTGGGCCGCGCCCGAGGACGAGGGGCAGGACGACAAGTACTCCCGGGTCACCTTCGACATCCAGCCGCACGGCGACATTGTCCGCCTCACGGTGACCCACGAGGACCTGCCCGACGAGGGTGCGCTCAGCGAGGTGTCCCTGGGCTGGCCGGCGGTGCTGTCCAACCTCAAGTCGCTCCTGGAGACCGGCAGTCCGCTGCCCGAGGAGCCGTGGCTGATGCCGAACGGCTGAGCCGCGCGTGAAACGGCCGGTCCGCGAGGTGCGGACCGGCCGGAGTCTCGTCCTTTCGGAACGTTCGGGACCGGGTGACCGGTACCGGGTGATCTGCCGTCACGTCCTGGTGGCGCTCTTCGTCGCCGCACTGGTGCACAACAGCCCCAGGATCACGGCGAGGCCGCCGATGATGATGTTGTTGAGCGCGACGCCGGTGTCCGGGCTGTCGCCGACGACCCACGGGGCGACGATCATCCAGATGCCGACCGCGCAGAAAGCCCAGCTCAGGCCGTACATGCGCTCCGGGGTCTGGGTGAACCCGAGGGCGAGCAGGCCGATCGCGATGCCGACGATGAGGTTGTGCGTCGCGAGGGCGGGCTGGCTCGTCGTGTAGTGGAGTATCCAGGGGGACACAGCGCAGTACAGACCGAGCAGGAACACCGGTCCGTCCACGAGCACCACATCGCGACCGCCGAGCATACGGGCGTACCGTGCCCGCATTTCGGAAACATCGGGGTGGCTGGTCATGTCACCCCGGGTGGGCGAGACGTTGGCCATGACTCGTCTCCTTCTGACTCGCAGGCTGACCGCGTCTGCTGCGGTGTGCGGTAAGCGCCGCCTGCGTACATTCTGCTCTTATTTTTCCTTTATGTGTAGATATCCGTTACGTCCTGCTCCAGGAACGCCCGCAGCTGACGCAGCCCGCGTCGGGAGTGGCTCTTCACGGTGCCGAGCGGCCAGCCGGTGCGGTCGGCGATCTGGGTCTGGGTGAGGTCCGCGTAGAAGGCCAGCCGCAGCACGCGCTGCTGGGCGGCCGGCAGCCTGGCCAGCCCGTGCTGCACGACGACCCGGTCCAGGACTGCCTCGGCGGGCCCGGCGGCGGGGACGGCCCGGCCGTACGCCGAGCCCGCGGCCGCCACGAGCTCCGTACGGCGGGTACGGGCGGACAGCGCGTCTGCGATCTTGCGCCTGGTGATGCCGACGATCCAGCCGCCGATCGCCCCGCGTTCGGGGCGGAAACCCCCGCGCCCGCGCCACACCCCGAGGAACACCTGCTGGGTCACGTCCGCGGCCTCCTCGGCGTCACCGAGGGATCTCCGCGCCAGCGTGTGCACCAGCCCGGACCAGCGACGGTAGGCCTCGGCCAGACAGGCCTCGTCGCCCGCCACGAGCCCCCGGGCGACCTCCTCGTCGGCGAGGGCCGCTTCCCCGCGTGTCCATCGGTACGCCGGAGCGGCGATCGTCTGCTCGGTCATGGCGACGGCTCCTCACTCATCGGAACGCCTCACCGGAACTCGGCCCGGTGCGCCCATCGTGGGAGCCGTCGGACCAGGTCATCAACTTGCATCGGTTCTGCGTCGTATATTGGGGTCATGAGTGAGCCGCTCCCGCACCGAAGCCTCACGGAGGGGGCCGAGCAGGCCCCCCGAACTGCCGACGTCCCGCTCACCACCGGCGCCCTCGCCCGGCGACTGGGCGTGTCGCCCACCACGCTGCGCTCCTGGGACCGCCGCTACGGCATCGGGCCCGCCGTACGGGACGAAGGACGGCATCGGCGCTGGAGCCCGCGGGACATCGAGGTCCTGGAGGCGATGTGCCGGCTGACCGCGTCCGGGGTGCCGCCCGCCGAGGCGGCCCGCGCCGCCCGCTCCGGCACCGGTGGGCCCGGCCCGGCTGTCGAGGTGCCCGCGCGGGAGATGCCGCGCTCGCGGGCGGCCGGCGCACTGCCGCTCGGGGACGTGCGCCAGGAGGCCCGGGGGCTGGCCCGCGCCGCCGTCCGGCTCGACGCCCCGGCCATTGAGGAGCTGCTCGCCGCGGCCGTGGAGCAGTACGGCGTCGTCGCCGCCTGGCACGAGGTGATGATGCCCACCCTGCATGCGGTGGGGCGCAAGTGGGCGTCCTCGGGGGACCGTTACGTCGAGGTCGAGCACCTGCTGTCCTGGCATGTCTCCACCGCGCTGCGCCGCCGCACCCCCGCGGCCCCGCAGCCGGCGGCCGGCCCCGTCGTCCTGGCCTGTGCGCCCGGCGAACAACACGCCCTGCCCCTCGAAGCGCTCAACGCCGCACTGGGTGAACGGGGGCTGCCCACAAGGATGTTCGGCGCGGCGGTGCCGGGGGAGACGCTCGTCGCCGCGGTGCGGCGGCTCGGGCCGTCCGCCGTGTTCCTGTGGGCGCAGTCGCGTTCCACCGCGGACCTGCCGCTCGCCCGTCATGTCGCCACCACCCGCTGGGGCGTGAAAGGCGCCCGTCGACGGCCCGTGGTGGTTCTCGGCGGGCCCGGCTGGTCGGGCGCGGCGGCCCGCGAGATGGCGTGGCCCGTGGCCCTCAAGGACGCGGTCGAGCTGCTGTCCGCCGCCGCGACCGGTCCCTGACGCGGGCCCCGGTCAGTTGAGCCCGCGGGACTGCTTGAAGCGGGCGAGACCGTCGGAGAGGTCGACGATCGGGTCCGGGTAGTCGCCGACGGCGGCCCGGTCCAGGCCGCGCAGTTTCCACGGCTCGTGCACCAACGGGGCGTCCACGTCGGTCAGTTCGGGCACCCAGCGCCGCACGTACGCGCCGTCCGGGTCGTACCGCTTGGCCTGTGTGACCGGGTTGAGGACCCGGTTGGGGCGCGAGTCGGTGCCGGTGCCCGCCATCCACTGCCAGTTGAGCTGGTTGTTCGCGATGTCGCCATCGACCAATAGCTCCAGGAAATACCGGGCGCCCTCGCGCCAGTCGACGTACAGCGTCTTGGTGAGGAAGCTCGCGGTCAGGAGCCGGCCGCGGTTGTGCATCCAGCCCTCGTGACGCAGCTGGCGCATCGCCGCGTCGACCACGGGGTAGCCGGTGCGCCCCTCCTTCCAGGCCTCGACGTCCTCACCGGCCGCGGGCCCGGACCGCCAACGGTCGTGTTTCGTGCGGTAGTCGGCGAGGGCGGCGGCCGGGCGCGCGGCGAGCACCTGACGGTGGAAGTCCCGCCAGGCGAGCTGCCGTACGAAGGCCTCGGCGCCCGGTCCGCGGACCTTGCGCGCCCGGTGGACCAGTTCGACCGGGGAGAGGGTGCCGAAGTGCAGGTGCGGCGAGAAGCGGGAGGTGGCATCGCCGGCGAGGTCGTCGTGGCGGACCTCGTACGGGCCGACGTCGTCGCGCAGCCACGACGTCATCCGCGCCCGGCCCGCCGCCTCACCGCCGGCGGCCAGGCCCGCCGAGACCCCCGACACCCCGGCGCGCGAGGGCGGTTCCTCCGAGCCGACCCCGTCCGGGACCCGGATCGTGCGCGGCGCGGCCATCGGCTCCCGCAGCCGAACGCCGCTCCAGTGCCGGAAGTACGGGGTGAAGACGGCGAAGTGATCGGAGGCGCCCGGGGCCAGCGCGCCCGGGGCGACCGCCGAGGTCACCGTGTCGTGGACGTGCAGGCGGCGGCCGTCCGCCTCCAGGGCGCGCCGGAGCCGCTGTTCACGCCGCTGCGCGTAGGCGCTGAAGTCAGCCGCCATGTGCACCTCGTCGGCGTCCGTCTCCGTGGCCACCCTGCACACCTCCTCGACCACGTCACCGCTGCGGATCACCAGGCGGCCGCCGCGCTCGCGCAGGCCCGCGTCGAGGTCCCGCAGACAGTCGGCGAGGAAGGCCAGCCGGTTCGGGGCGGCGAACCCGGCGTCCGTCACTCCGCGGTCGCGCACGAACAGCGGCACCACGTGACGCGCCTCGTTCGCGGCCCGCAGCGGCGGGTGGTCGTGGAGGCGGAGGTCCGAGGTGAACAGGACGATCGAGACGTGCATGGCGCGAGCTCCGGGGGAGGGGTACGGGCGAGGGGATCAGCGGGTGGGGGCGGGGCGGTGCGCGGGTTCGGCCGGCGCACGGGCCGCGGCGCGGGCGATGTTGCGGGCCATGCCGCCGAACACGAGGGCGTGGAACGGGGAGACGCTCCACCAGTACAGGTGCCCGAGCAGGCCGCGGGGGTGGAACAGGGCGCGCTGGCGGTAGCGGGTGCGACCGGTGCCGTCGGTCTGGGCGTACATCTCCAGCCAGGCCGGGCCGGGCAGGCGCATCTCGGCGCGCAGCCGCAGCAGCCGCCCCGGTTCGATCTCCTCGACCCGCCAGAAGTCCAGCGAGTCGCCGACCCGGAGCCGGGCCGCGTCCCGGCGCCCCCGACGCAGTCCGACCCCGCCGACGAGACGGTCAAGCCGGCCGCGCAGCGCCCAGGCCAGCGGGAAGGAGTACCAGCCGTTCTCCCCGCCGATCCCCTCGATGACCCGCCACAGGGCAGCGGGCGGGGCGTCGACGTCGATCTCCCGTACGTCCGTGTAGAGACTGCCGCCCGCCCAGTCGGGGTCGGTGGGCAGCGGATCGCTGGGGGCGCCCGGGACGGACGCCGAGGACCAGCGGGTCGCCACCTGCGCGTCGCGGACCCGGCGCAGGGCCAGGCGCACGGCCTCGTCGAAGCCGATGGGGTGGCCCGGCGGATCGGGCACGTACCGGGCGATGTCGTGCTCCTGGCAGACGACCTCGTGCCGCAGGGACTCCGTCAGCGGACGGGCGATGGACGCCGGTACGGGCGTCACCAGTCCGACCCAGTGGCTGGACAGGCCGGGGCTGAGCATGGGCAGGGACACGATGAGCCGGCGCGGCAGCTCCGCGACCGCCGCGTACCTGATCATCATCTCCCGGTACGTCAGCACGTCCGGGCCGCCGATGTCGAAGGCGCGGCTCACGTCGGACGGCATCCGGGCGCTGCCCACCAGGGCCCGCAGCACATCGCGCACCGCCACCGGCTGGATGCGGGTGCGCACCCAGCTCGGGGTCACCATCGCCGGCAGGCGCTCGGTGAGGTAGCGCAGCATCTCGAAGGAGGCCGAGCCCGAGCCGATGACGACCGCGGCCCGGAGCACGGTGGTGGGCACCCCGCAGGCCAGCAGGATGCGGCCCACCTCGGCCCGGGACCGCAGATGCGGCGACAGCTCCCGCTCGGGCACGTCCGCGGGGGTGAGTCCGCCCAGGTAGACAATGCGGCGCACGCCCGCGGCACGGGCCTGCTCGCCGAAGATGCGGGCGGCCCGTCGGTCGGTCTCCTCGAAGGTGTCGCCGGTGCCCAGCGCGTGCACCAGGTAGTAGGCGACGTCGGTGCCGCGCAGGGCCTCGGCGACCGCGTCGGCGTCCAGCACGTCCCCGCGTACGACCTCCACGTCACCCGACCACGGCTGGTCGCGGAGCTTTCCGGGGGACCTGGCCAGGCAGCGCACCCGGTGCCCGGCGGCCAGCAGCTCGGGCACGAGCCGGCCGCCGATGTAGCCCGTCGCGCCGGTCACCAGACAGCGCTGCGCCGCTCCGGTGTCTTCGTCGATCATCTGCCGCAGACCTTTCGTGTCACGTCCCCTCTGTGATCACTTCCCTGGTCCGGGCGGCACCGGATGCAGTCACTCCCCTGGCTCCGCATCTATAGGCTGCTTGCGTGGCCACCGCAGACGAACCGAAACCGCAGACGCCGGCGCCGGGACAGCCCCGTCCCCCCGCGGGAACGGATCTCCAGTCCCTGGCGGTCCAGCTGCGCCGGATGAACGGCGAGATCAACCGGCTGGTGCACGGTTTCGCGGGCACCCAAGGGCTGCACGCCACCGATGTCCAGGCGCTGGCGGCGATCCTGGACGCGGATGAGCCGATGACCCCGGGGCGGCTGCGCGAGCACCTCGGGCTGACCTCGGGGGCCGTCACCGCCTGTGTCGACCGGCTGGAGAGCGCGGGCCACATCCGGCGGGTCAGGGAGAGCAGCGACCGCAGGGTGGTGCATCTGTACTACGCCTCCGAGGCCAAGGTGGCCGCCCGCACCTACTTCCGCCCGCTGGCCCTGGCGGCCGGGGCGGCGCGGGAGCGCCTCACCGAGGACGAGCTGGCGGTCGTCACCCGCTTCCTCGCGGCGATGAACGAGGAACTGTCCCTGCTCAGGTCTCGCGGCGCCTGACCGCGCGCGGCCGCGGGGAAATCCCGTCACCGCTGCATCCGGGGACCCGGTGTGAGCAGAAACCTCAATGATTGAGATTCTTTCTCATTGAGATACCTCTACGCCGACCTGGAGAACCATGTCCCTCACCCCGCGCCGAGGCCGCTTCCTCGTGCCGCTCCTGCTGCTCGCCGTCTGGCTGGGGGTCGGCGGGATCCTCGGCCCCTTCGCCGGCCGGCTCGGCGAGGTCGCCACCAACGACCAGGCGGCGTTCCTGCCCCGCAGCGCCGAGTCCACCGAGGTCGTCGCCGCCCAGCGGGCCTTCCGCCAGGACGAGACCCTGCCGGTGATCGTGCTCTGGACCGACGAGGCCGACGGCCGGGTCGACGACCGGAAGGTCACCGCCGGACGCGCGCTCGCCTCCCTCACCGGCGCCTCCGGGGTGGTCGGGGATGTGTCGCCCGCGCTGCTCTCGAAGGACGGCGAGGCCCTCGAAGGCGTCGTCCAGCTCCGGCCCGATCTCGGGGAACGGCTGCCCGAGACCCTCGACCGCGTCCGGGCGGCCGCCGAGCGGGTACCCGGCACCACGGTCCAGTTGGCCGGTCCCGCCGCGACCCAGGCCGACCTCTCCGACGCCTTCGCCGGCATCGACGGACTGCTGCTCGCCGTCGCGCTCGTCACCGTCCTGGTCATCCTGCTGCTCGTCTACCGCAGCCTGCTCCTGCCGTTCGTCATCATCATCGGCGCCGTTCTCGCCCTAGCCCTGGCCTGCGCGATCGTCTACGTGCTCGCCGACCACGGAGTCGTCCGGGTCGACGGACAGGTCCAGGGCATCCTGTCCATCCTCGTCATCGGTGCCGCCACCGACTACGCCCTGCTGCTCACCGCCCGCTTCCGGGAGGAACTCGCCGTGCACCCGGACCGGTTCACGGCCGTGCCGGCCGCGCTGCGGCAGTCATGGGGCGCCATCGTGGCCAGCGCCGCGACGGTCGCCCTGGGCCTGCTCGCCCTGCTGATCAGCGACCTGACCAACAACCGGGCGCTCGGACCGGTCGGCGCGATCGGGGTCGGCTGCGCCGTGCTCAGCACGCTCACCTTCCTGCCCGCCGTGCTGGTCCTGCTGGGCCGCGCCGCCTACTGGCCCGCGGCCCCGCGTCCCGACGCCGGGCGCGGCGTCTGGCGGCGCGTCGCCTCCCTCGTGGACCGGGCGCCCCGCAAGGTCTGGGCCGGCTCCCTCGTCGCGCTGCTGGCCTGCGCCGCGTTCGCGCCGACCCTCTCCTCCCGGGGCGTCGCGCTGGACGAGACCTTCGTCGACGACGCCCCGTCCGTGACCGCCCAGCGAACCCTCGTACGCCACTTCCCGGGCGGCTCCGGCAACCCCACCGTCGTCATGGCCGACGCCGACCGCCTCGATCGTGTCGTCGACACCGCCCTCGCCACGAAGGGCGTCGCCGCCGCGGCCGGCGTGACCGGGAACGGGCAGCCGGGCGGCACCCCGCTGGTCGTCGACGGACGGGTCCGGATCGACGTCACCCTGGCCTCCGCCGCCGACAGCGACGCCGCCAAGGACACCGTGGCGCGGCTGCGTTCGGCCCTGCACGCCGTGCCCGGCGCGAACGCCCTCGTCGGCGGCTACACGGCCCAGCAGTACGACACCCTGCGCACCGCGGAACGGGACCGCACTCTGATCGTCCCGGTGGTCCTCGCGATCATCTTCGTCATTCTCACCCTGCTGCTGCGCTCCCTGCTGCTGCCGGCGCTGCTGGTGGCGACCGTCGCGCTCAACTTCCTCGCCACGCTGGGCGTGTCGGCCCTGGTCTTCGAGCACGTCCTCGGCTTCGGCGGCACCGACCCGTCCGTGCCCTTGTACGGCTTCGTGTTCCTCGTGGCGCTCGGCGTGGACTACAACATCTTCCTGATGTCCCGGGTGCGGGAGGAGGCCCTGCGGCACGGGGTGCGTCAGGGCGTGCTGCGCGGTCTGGTCGGCACCGGCGGCGTCATCACCTCGGCGGGGGTGGTACTGGCCGCGACCTTCGCCGCACTCGGGGTGATCCCGCTGGCCTTCCTGGTGCAGATCGCCTTCATCGTCGCGTTCGGCGTGCTCCTCGACACGCTCGTGGTGCGCTCGCTGCTCGTGCCCGCTCTGGCCCGCGATCTGGGCGCCGTCGCCTGGTGGCCCGGGGCGAAGGCGTTCCCGACGGGCATGGGGCAAGGGGGAGTTGAGGCCGACTGACATCGGGGGACTGTCCGCGGCGTTCCCGGGCAACCGCACAGTGTGACGGTGGACCGTCAGGCCACCGTCACACGGAACGGAAGATCGATGTCGGAGGTGATCGCCGCTATGGGCGCGAAGGTGTTGGAGCGGTTCCCGGCAGGCTCTCCCCGCGGATCGTGGCCGGCGGAGGAGTACGCGGCGCAGCGCCGCGCCCAGGGTGAACCCGCGACGGTCGTCATGGACCTGAAGTCCGACGCTTTCCTCGTGGTGCTCCAGGGCGACGACGACTGACCGGACCTGTCCCGGCCGCCCTCATCCGCAGGTCACCGGTCAGCGTCCCGCTGACCGGACCCCGCCGGTCGCCGGGCCCGGCGCACGAACACCTCGTGCAGGTCCTGAGCCGCCCGCGGCACGGACTCGGCCCGGCGGCGCTGGAGCATCAGCAGCACCCGCGTCGTGTCACCGGCGATCGGCCGCCAGGTGATCGTCCCCTGCCGCTCCAGCGGATCGCCCACCACACTGAAGTCCGGCAGCACCGTCGCCCCGAGCCCCTCGGCCACCATCAGCTTGCCCATCTCGGCGCCGTCGGTGGAGTAGGAGAAGGACGGGCCGCCACCGCGCAGCAGGCGATGCAGATAGCGGTGCATGACATAGCCGGTCCGCATCGCGATCAGCGGCTCGGCCAGCAGATCGTCCACGGTCACCACCGGGCGCGCCGCCAGCGGATGGTCGGGCCGCACACACACCACCGGCCGGCCGCGCAGCAGCTCCGTGGACTCGATGTCCGCCGGTACGTCGTCGCCGTCCAGGTGGTTCACCAGGCCGAGATCAAGACCGCCCTCGGCCAGCGCACGGTGGATCTCGGTCTGCTGCGCGCCGACCACCTCGACCTGGGTGTGCGGATGGGAGACCCGGAAGTCGCGCACGGCCGGGATGAGCAGCGGCACGGTCGCCGCGTTCACCGTGCCCACCCGCACCATCCGGCTGATCCGGTGCTGCTCGCCCGCCGCCGCCCGCAACCGGTCCACCGCGTCCAGCACATTGACGATGTGCGGCAGCAGCTCCCGCCCTTCGGTGCTCATCGTGGCGCCCGAGCGTTTGCGCTCCAGGAGGTCCACGCCCAGCTCGCGTTCCAGATTCCGCACGGTCTCGCTCAACGCGGGCTGGGAAAGCCGCAGTTCCTCCGCGGCCCGGCGCAGGGAACCGAGCCGGGTCACCGCGGCGATGTATTCGAGCTGTTCGGTGCGCATGCCAGGCAGAATGCGGCCCATTTCCCGGCGCGTTCAAGGGTTTCCCTGTCACACCTTCGTGAAATTCAATGGTCCGCGATACGAGACCGGTCGGGTTTACCTTGACGGCCCCGACCGGCGACTGTCACGATCGATGACATGAAGATGCGACTGGACCTCACGCGGCGACGCCATGTCGACCTCGCACGCGTCTCCAGCGCCTCCTGTTGCCCCGCGGCCTGAGCACTGCTCAAGGTTCCCCGCGTCACCTCTGTTTTCCCGCCTGAATTCATTGCGCCCGCGCATTTCCTGAATTCGGCGTGCCCGAAAACATTCCGCAGCATCCGCAACAGGAGTTCCGCATGCCCGCAGAGCCCGTCAAATTCGCCTACTGGGTCCCCAATGTCAGCGGGGGACTCGTCACCAGCAAGATCGAGCAGCGCACCGACTGGGGTTACGACTACAACCGCGAACTCGCCGTCCTAGCCGAGAACAACGGCTTCGACTACGCGCTCAGCCAGGTCCGCTACATGGCCAGCTACGGCGCCGAGTTCCAGCACGAGTCGACCAGCTTCAGCCTCGCCCTCCTCCTCGCCACCGAGCGCCTGAAGGTCATCGCCGCCGTCCACCCCGGCCTGTGGCACCCCGGCGTCCTCGCCAAACTCGGCGCCACCGCCGACCACCTGTCCAACGGCCGGTTCGCGGTCAACGTCGTATCGGGCTGGTTCAAGGGCGAGTTCACCGCCCTCGGCGAGCCCTGGCTGGAGCACGACGAGCGCTACCGCCGCTCCGAGGAGTTCATCCGCGCCCTGCGCCAGATCTGGACCGAGGACCACACCGAACTCGCCGGTGACTTCTACCGGTTGCGCGACTTCTCCCTCAAGCCCAAGCCCCTCAACACCCCCGAACGCCCGCACCCGGAGATCTTCCAGGGCGGCAACTCCACCGCCGCACGCCAGATGGCGGGGCGGGTCTCCGACTGGTACTTCTCCAACGGCAAGGACTTCGACGGGGTCGTCGAGCAGATCACCGACGTCCGCAAGTCGGCCGCCGAAGTGGGGCGTACGGCACCGAGGTTCGGGCTCAACGGCTTCCTCATCGCCCGTGACACCGAGGCCGAGGCCCGCGACACCCTGCGCGAGATCGTCGCCAAGGCCGACACCGAGGCTGTCGAGGGCTTCGGCGCGGCCGTGAAGCAGGCGGGCCAGTCCACCGGCGACAAGAAGGGCATGTGGCAGGACTCGTCCTTCGAGGACCTCGTCCAGTACAACGACGGCTTCCGCACCGGGCTCATCGGCACCCCGGAGCAGATCGCCGAGCGGATCGTCGCCTACAAGAAGCTCGGCGTCGACCTGCTCCTCCTCGGCTTCCTCCACTACCACGAGGAGGTCCGGTACTTCGGCGAGCGCGTCCTGCCGCTCGTGCGCGAACTGGAGGCCCAGCTCCCCGAGTCCGTCCCCGCCCAGGTCTGAGGAGGCAACCGACATGAGCACCGCCACGCACACCGACTGGCAGCACCGTCCCGCCCCCGAGACCGCCCAGGACTGGATCGCCCGCGCCGCCGAGGTCGCCGCCGTCCTCGCCACCGACGCCGCCGCCCGCGACCGGGCCGGCGCCACCCCGTACGCCGAGGTCCAGCTCCTGAAGGACGCTGGCCTTGTCACCCTGCTCGGCCCCACGGAGCACGGCGGCGCGGGCCAGGACTGGACCACGGCGTACCGGGTCGTGCGCGAGGTCGCCAAGGCCGACGGCTCCATCGGCCAGCTCCTCGGCTACCACTACCTGTGGAACTGGGCCGCCCGGTTGGTCGGCACCCGTGAGCAGTGGGAGCACGTCGAGGCCGAGGCCGCCCGCAACCGCTGGTTCTTCGGCGGGGCCGTCAACCCCCGCGACAAGGACGTGATCGTCACCGAGGACGGCGACGACCTCGTCTTCACCGGGCGCAAGTCCTTCTCCACCGGCAGCAAGGTCTCCGACGTCACCGTCCTGGAGGGCGTCCTCGAAGGTACCGACCAGCACGTCTTCGCGATCGTGCCCTCCGACAGCGAGGGCCTGACCTTCCACGACGACTGGGACAACATCGGCCAGCGCCTCACCGAGAGCGGCGGCGTCACCCTCGACGGGGTGCGTACACCCTGGTCGTCGGCGGCCGGATACGTCGACAAGCAGTTCCAGCCTCGCACGTACAACACCCTCAACGTCCCCACCATCCAGCTGGTCTTCGTCAACTTCTACCTCGGGATCGCGGGCGGCGCCCTGGAGACGGCCGCCGGCTACACCCGCACCAAGTCCCGCTCCTGGCTGCACGGCGGACACGAGCGGGCCGTCGACGAGCCGTACGTCATCGACATCTACGGCGATCTCACCGCCAAGCTGTGGGCCGTCGAGGCGCTCGCCGACGCCGTCGCCGCCGAGGGGCAGAAGCTGCACGACGACCCTGACGCGGTCACCGAGAAGACGCGCGGCGACTTCGAGGTGCGGGTGGCGGCCGTGAAGGCACGCGCCACCGACGTCGCCCTGGAGATCGCGAACCGCGTCTTCGAGGTTACCGGCGCCCGCTCCACGACCACCGCCGAGGGCCTCGACCGGTTCTGGCGCAACATCCGCACCCACACCCTGCACGACCCCGTCGCCTACAAGCGGCGCGAGGTCGGCCGCTGGGTCCTCGAGGGCGAACTGCCCGAACCCACCTGGTACTCCTGACCGCTTCCCCAGGGGCGCCCCCGGCTCGCCCGCCGGGGGCGGCCCCGCCTCCCCGAAAGAGGACCCATGGCCACCGTCCTGTCCGTCTCCGGCAGCCCGTCCGCCTCCTCCCGCACCAACCGCCTGCTGCGCCACCTGGACCAGCGCCTCGTCGCCCAGGGCCACACGGTCATTCCGCTCGACGTGCGCACGATCCCCGCGGAGGCCCTCCTCGGCGCCGACTTCCAGCACCCCGCGATCGTCGAGGCCACCGAGCTGTTCGCGCGCGCCGACGGCGTCGTCGTCGGCACCCCGGTCTACAAGGCGTCGTACTCCGGAGTCCTCAAGGCGCTGCTCGACCTGCTGCCGCAGTACGCGCTCACCGGCAAGACGGTGCTGCCGCTCGCCACCGGCGGCTCCACCGCCCATGTCCTGGCCATCGACTACGCCCTGCGCCCGGTTCTGAACTCCATGGGCGCCGCCCACATCGTGCAGGGCTGGTTCACGCTCGACAAGGACATCACCGCGCACGAGGACGGGACCCTGTCCGTCGCCCCGACCGCCCGCGACGCCCTCACCCAGATCGTCGACCAGTTCTCGGCCGCCCTCGTCCGCACGCCGGTCCTGGCCGCGGCGAGCTGAGCCGACGATGACCGCCCATGTGATCGCCGACGACGCGGAGGCCCTCGCCGTCGCGGCGGCCCTGGCCGACGAGTTCCGCGCCGGAGCCTCCGCGCGGGACGCCGAACGCAGGCTGCCGCGCGCGGAGTTGGACCGGCTCTCGGAGTCCGGCCTGCTCGCCGTCACCGTCCCCGCCGAGCACGGGGGCGCGGACGTCGGCGCGCCCACCCTCGCCGAGATCTTCCGGCTGCTCGCCACCGCTGACGGAAGCCTCGCCCAGATCCCGCAGAGCCATTTCGCCTACGTGAACGTGATCCGTCGTCAGGGCACCGAGGAGCAGCAGAAGTTCTTCTTCGCCGAACTCCTCGCCGGCCGCCGCTTCGGCAACGCCCAGTCCGAGGCGGGCACCAAGCACGTCCAGGACCTCCGCACCCGCCTGACACCGCAGCCGGACGGCTCGTACGTCCTCGACGGCGTCAAGCACTACTCCACCGGCGCCCTGTTCGCCGACTGGATCCCGGTGCTGGCCCGCGCCGAGGAGGACAAGCTGCACGTGGCGTACGTGCCGTCCGACGCGCCGGGCGTCACGGTGATCGACGACTGGGACGGCCTCGGCCAGCGGACGACCGCCAGCGGCACCGTCCGCCTGGCGGGCGTACCGGTCCCGGCGGACCGCGTCCTGCCGCATCACCTCACCTTCGAGGGCCCGCAACTCCACGGCGCCGTAGCGCAGTTGCTGCACGCAGCCATCGACGCCGGGATCGCCGGGGGAGCGCTGGCCGAGGCGGCGGAGTTCGTGCGGACGAAGAGCAGGCCGTGGTTCGAGAGCGGCATGGAGACGGCCGCCGAGGACCCGCTGCTGATCCAGCGGTTCGGTGAACTCGCCGTCCAAGTGCGGGCGGCGGAAGCGCTGTTGCGGGAAGCGGGGCGCGTCGTGCAGGCGGCGCAGGACGAGCTCACCGACGACTCGGCGGCCGAGGCGTCCATCGCCGTGGCCGCCGCCAAGGTGCAGGCCGCGCAGGCCGCCGTGGAGGTGGGGAGCGCGCTGTTCGAGGTGGCCGGCACCCGCTCCGCCCTCAACTCACTCAACCTGCACCGGCATTGGCGCGACGCTCGCACCCACACCCTGCACGACCCGACCCGCTGGAAGATCCAGCACATCGGCCGGTACGTGCTCAACGGCACCCGGCCACCCCGGCACGGACTGCTCTAACCGCACGAACGGAGACCCCCACGTGTCCCTCACCTTCCACTGGTTCCTGCCCACCAACGGCGACAGCCGGCACGTCGTCGGCGGCGGCCACGGCACCCCGGCCACCGTCTCCGGACGGGACCGGCCGCCGACGGTGGCCTACCTGAGCCAGATCGCCCGGGCCGCCGAGGACCTCGGCTTCGTCGGCGCGCTCACGCCGACCGGCGCCTGGTGCGAGGACGCGTGGCTGACGACCGCGATGGTCAGCCAGAACACCGAGCGCCTGAAGTTCCTCGTCGCCTTCCGCCCCGGCTTCGTCTCGCCCACGCTGGCCGCGCAGATGGCGTCCACCTTCCAGCGGCAGTCCGGCGGACGGCTCCTGCTCAACGTCGTCACCGGCGGCGAGAGCCACGAGCAGCGTGCCTACGGCGACTTCCTCGACAAGGACGGCCGCTACCGCCGTACCGACGAATTCCTGGAGGTCGTACGAGGGTTGTGGGACGGCAAGACGGTCGATCTGAAGGGCGAGCACCTCCGGGTCGAGGACGCGAAGCTGGCCCGGTTGCCCGACCCGGTCCCCGAGGTGTACTTCGGCGGCTCCTCACCCATCGCCGGCGAGGTCGCTGCGAAGCACGTGGACGTGTATCTCACCTGGGGCGAGCCGCCCGCCCAGGTCGCGGAGAAGATCGCGTGGGTACGCGGGCTGGCCGCGAAGCAGGGCCGGATCCTGCGCTTCGGCATCCGGCTGCACGTCATCACCCGCGACACCTCGGAACAGGCGTGGGCCGAGGCGAACCGGCTCCTCGACGGCTTCGACCCGGAGACCGTCAAGTCCGTCCAGGCCGGGCTCGCCCGCAGCGAGTCCGAGGGGCAGCGGCGCATGCTCGCCCTGCACGGCGGCGGCAACCGGGACGGCCTGGAGATTTACCCCAACCTCTGGGCCGGCATCGGCCTGGTGCGCGGCGGCGCGGGCACCGCCCTGGTCGGCAGCCACGACGAGGTCGCCGAGCGGATCAAGGAGTACCATGCCCTCGGCATCGACGAGTTCGTGCTCTCCGGCTACCCGCACCTGGAGGAGGCGTACTGGTTCGGCGAGGGAGTGCTCCCGCGGCTGGCCGCGCAGGGTTTGTGGCAGCACCCGGCCGGGAAGGAGAGCACCTCCTCGGCACAGGTGCCGTTCGCGAGCTGACGCCGCCCGGCCGTCGGCCGCACCGAGAGGAGCGAGTCCGTGGGTGAGTGGCAGCTGACCAGGACCTACCTCAGCACGACCGGGGAGGTCCGCTGGGACAGCCTCGGTGAACCCGGTCGCCCGCCTGTGGTCCTCAACCACGGCACGCCCTTCTCCTCGTACGTGTGGCGTGCCGTGGCCCACGCGCTCGCCCGCCGCCACCAGGTGTTCGTGTGGGACATGCCCGGCTACGGCACCTCGCGGATGTCCGCGGGACAGGACGTCTCCCTGGCGGCCCAGGGGAGGGTCTTCACCGAGCTCCTGACGCACTGGGGACTGGACGAACCCCGGGTGGTGGCCCACGACTTCGGCGGTGCGGTGGCGCTGCGCGCCCATCTGCTGCACGGCGCCCGCTACCACTCGCTCGCCCTGGTCGACCCGGTCGCTCTCGCCCCCTGGGGTTCACCGTTCTTCCGCCTCGTCGGCAAGTCCTCGGACGTCTTCGAACAACTCCCGCCCGCACTGCACCGGGCCCTGGTCCGCGAGTACGTCACCTCGGCCAGCGGCCCCGGCCTGCACCCCGCCGTCCTCGACCGGCTCGTCCAGCCCTGGCTCGGCGAGGAGGGACAGGCCGCCTTCTACCGTCAGATCGCGCAGGCGGACCAGGCGTACACCGACGAGATCCAGGACCGGTACGGCGAGATCGCGATCCCGACGCTGATCTGCTGGGGCGAGGACGACACCTGGATCCCGGTCGCCAAGGGCCACGAACTCGCCGCCCGCATCCCCGGCGCCCGGCTCGAACTCATCGCCGGTGCCGGTCACCTCGTACAGGAAGACGCACCGGCACAGCTGACCGCCGCCCTGCTCGATTTCCTGAACTAGCCGCTCAGCGCGTCCAGATGCGCCCGCCGCACGACCGACGTCTGGCCCTGGATCAGCAGGAACATCCCCTCGCGGGCCAGCCGTTGGGCCGGGTTGCGCAGGTCCATGGTGCGGCCGCCGCCGGACACGACCGCCGCTGTCGTGGCCGCCCGCATCAGGTCGTACGCGCGGGTCCGCAGGGCGAGCCGCTCCTCGACGTGCTCGTGCGCGACGGGGTGGTCGGCCAGCTCGTAGGCCCTCCGGCGGACCTCGTCGACACTCGCGCGCAGCGCCTCGGCCGTCTGCGGCTCACCGCTCTCCGCCACGATCCGGAGGGCGGCGTACGCAAGACCGAAGACGGCCGGTGAGGCGTTGGTGCTGCGGGGGATGTCGAGGAGGGCGAACTTCTCCTGCGGGGTGCGCAGCAGCACGGACGATTCCGGCAGCCACAGCCCGTCCAGCTCCAGGGAGACCGTACGGGCGGCCGTCAGCGCGGCCAGCCGCATCGGGGCCGAGGGCCGCAGCCCCGGCTGCTCGCGGGCGTCGGCGAACGCGAACACGATCTCGTCCGCGTCGGTGATCCCCGCCAGCAGCATCACGTCGTTCAGCCCCCAGCCCGTGTACCAGGGCACGGTCCCGTCGAACCGCCAGCCGTCACGCTCCGCCGTGGCCCGTACGGCGACGCGCGGGAAGGCGCGGACATGGGCGTACGCGATTCCGGCCAGCAGTTCGCCGGTCGCGAGCGGTCCCAACAGGCTTTCCCGCAGCGGCAGTTCGGACTTCGCCAGCATTCGCACCGGCGTGTGGTGCTGGGTCTGGACGAACCAGGTAGAGCAGCACGCGCCGGCAAGGATCTCCTGGACCTCCCGCGCCACGGAGTCAGGGGCGCCCGCCCCGCCGTACGCCTCCGGAGCGCTCACCCCGAGCAGGCCCGAGCGCCGGATCGCGTCGAGATGGCTCGCGGGCACCTCCGCCTGGTCGACCCGCTCCGCGTTCGGGACGAGGAGGGTGTCGGCGAGCTGTCGGGCGCTGGCGATCAATGGCGAGGTGGTCATGGGGAGGATTCTCCCGATCTCGTCGTGCGCGGTGTCGATCCGGGGGTGTGCCGTTCGTGTAGGAGGTGAGAGAAGGACACGACGCCAAGGAGGACGTCATGCAGTACTACCTGCTCAGTGTGATCACCCCGACCGACGGGACGCCGCCCGGGCCCGAGGCCATGGCGGAGATCGTCCGCAACCTCGACACCTTCCACGACGAGCTGCGCGCGGCGGACGCCTGGGTCTTCGCGGGCGGGCTGCACGGCCCCGAGACGGCCACCGTGCTGCGCCCGAGCGACGGCGACGTCCTGATCACCGACGGGCCGTACGCCGAGGGCAAGGAGTACCTCGGCGGCATCTGCCTGATCAAGGCCCCCGACCTGGACGCCGCCCTGGAATGGGGCAGGAAGGCGACCTGGGCCACCACGCTGCCCATCGAGGTGCGCCCCTTCATGCACCAGGCGGAGGAGTGACACCGGAGCCCGTCGACGTCGAGGCCGTCTTCCGCGCGGAGTACGGCCGCGCCGTCGCCGTCCTCGTCCGCTTCCTCGGCGACATCGACCTCGCCGAGGAAGCGGTCCAGGACGCCTTCACCACGGCCGTGCAGCGCTGGCCGGAGTCCGGCGTGCCGCCGAGCCCGGCGGGCTGGATCATCACCACCGCCCGCAACAGGGCGGTCGACCGGCTGCGCCGCGAGTCCTCCCGGGAGGCCCGGCACGCCGAGGCCGTCCTGCTGCACACCCCCGACGCACCGGCCGAGGAGGGCCCCGTGCGCGACGACCGGCTCCGTCTGATCTTCACCTGCTGCCACCCCGCGCTCGCCCCCCAGGCGCAGGTCGCCCTGACCCTGCGTCTCCTCGGCGGGCTCACCACGCCGCAGATCGCCCGCGCCTTCCTGGTGCCCGAGCCGACCATGGCCCAGCGCCTGGTCCGCGCCAAGGCGAAGATCCGCGACGCGCGCATCCCGTACCGGGTGCCCCGTGACGCCGACCTCCCGGACCGGCTCAAGGGGGTCCTCGCGGTCATCTACCTGATCTTCAACGAGGGCTCGGCCGAGCTGTGCGCGGAGGCGATCCGGCTCGGCCGGCTGCTCACCGAGCTGATGCCGGACGAGCCCGAGGCCACGGGCCTGCTCGCGCTGATGCTGCTGGTCGAGTCCCGCAGGGCGGCCCGCGAGGACGCCGACGGGGTCCTCGTCCCCCTGCCGGAGCAGGACCGCGACCGCTGGGACCGCGCGCTCGTGGCGGAGGGGCACGCTCTCGTACGACGGTGTCTGCGCCGCAACCAGCCGGGGCCTTACCAGATCCAGGCGGCCATCCAGGCCGTCCACAGCGACCGACCGCCCACCGACTGGGGGCAGATCCTCCAGCTGTACGACCAGCTGATGGCGCTGGCCCCCAGCCCGGTCGTGGCGTTGAACCGGGCGGTCGCCGTGGCCGAGGTCGAGGGCCCGGAACCGGCCCTCGACCTCGTGGACAGCCTCGACCTCGATCGCTACCACGTCCTGCACGCGGTCCGCGCCGACCTGCTGCGGCGGCTGGGCCGGGACGCGGAGGCCCGACGGGAGTACGAGGCCGCCATCGCCTTGAGCCGCAGTCCGGCCGAGCGCGCCTACCTGGAGCGCTTCACGCGCTGAGCGCGCTTACATGGAACGCTTCACGCGCTGAGCGCGCTTACATGGAGCGCTTCACGCGCTGAGCGCGCTTACATGGAACGCTTCGCACGCTGAGCGCGCTTGCATGGAGCGCTTCGCAAAGTGGGCGCCCCTGAGCCGCTCATACGCTGAGCGCCTCCCGCACCGCCCCCTCCGACTCCTTGCCGCCCTCGCCGGAGGAGGTCACCCGGCCCGCCTCCAGGACGTAGTAGCGCCCGGCGGCCCGCATCGCGAAGCCGACGTGCTGCTCGACCAGCAGCACCGACAACCCGCCCCGGGCCGCGAGGGCGAGGATCGTCTCCTCGATCTCGGCGACCACCGACGGCTGGATGCCCTCGGTCGGCTCGTCGAGGAGCAGGATCCGAGGCTCCGTCACCAGGGCGCGCGCGATGGCGAGTTGCTGCCGCTGGCCGCCGGAGAGCAGCCCGGCGCGACGGTTCGACAGCGTACTGAGCGCGGGGAAGAGGTCCAGCGCCTCCGCCACCGCCGCCCTGCCGCGTTTGCGGCCGTCGGCGACGAGTTGGAGGTTCTCGGCGGTGGTGAGGTGCGGGAACGACTGCTGGCCCTGGGGGACGTACGCCATCCCGCGCGCGACCCGCTCGTGCGGCTTGCGGCGGGTGATGTCCTCGCCGTCCAGGCGGATCGTCCCGCCGGCCGGCGTGAGCAGGCCCACGGCCGCGCGCAGCAGCGTGCTCTTGCCGGCGCCGTTGTGCCCGAGCACGGCCGCCACGCCGTCCTTCGGGACGGTCACGGACACCCCGTGCAGGACCGTGCTGCGGTGGTAGCCGACCCGGACGTCGTCGATCTCGAGCATCACGCCTCCTGAACCACGGCGGTGTCCTCCACGTGCCCGAGGTACACCTCCTGCACCTTCGGGTCCGCCTGCACCTGCGCCACCGTCCCCTCGCTGAGCACCTTGCCGGCGTGCAGCACGCTGACACTGCGCGCGAAGGACCGCATGAAGTCCATGTCGTGCTCGATGACGACGACCGTGCGCTCCTCGCTGATCCGCTGCAACAGCTCGCCGGTCGCCTGCCGTTCGTCGTGGCTCATGCCGGCCACGGGCTCGTCGAGCAGCAGCAGCTTCACGTCCTGCACGAGCAGCATGCCGATCTCCAGCCACTGCTTCTGCCCGTGGGCGAGGGTGCCGGCGGGGGAGTCGGCGAGGTCGGTGAGGCCGACCGTCTCCATGGCCTGCGCGACCGCTTCCGGGACGTCCTTGCGGCGCCGCAGCATGGTCCACATGCTCCGGCCCGCGCCCGCCGCGATGTCCAGGTTCTGAAGGACCGTCAACTCCTCGAAGACGGTGGCGGTCTGGAAGGTGCGCCCGATGCCGGACCGGGCGATCCGGTGCACGGGCCGCCCGAGCAGCTCCGCGCCGCCGAACTTCGCCGAGCCCTCGGCCTTCACCAGACCGGTGACCGCGTCGACGAGGGTCGTCTTGCCAGCGCCGTTGGGCCCGATCAGGAACCGCAGGTCGCCCGGGGCGACGTCGAGGTCCACCCCGTCGACGGCGGTGAACCCGTCGAAGGTCACCCGCAGTCCGCGTATCTCCAGCTCGCTCATGCTGCTTCTCCCAACGGGACGGCCGCCGTCTGCTGTGCGGGGGATGCCTTGCGCCGCCGCCGTACGAGCACCGCGAGCGAGGCCAGTCCGCCCGGCAGGAACGCCAGGGCCACGATGAACAGCAGCCCCTGGAAGTACGTCCACGCCGCCGGGAACTCCTCCGACAGCGCGGTCTTGGCCCAGGCGACCGCGACCGCTCCCAGCACCGCACCGACCAGGCTCGCCCGGCCGCCCACGGCGGCGCCGATGACGAACTCGATGGACGGCACGATGCCGATCAGCGCGGGCGAGATGATGCCGACCGCCGGCACGAACAACGCACCCGCCAGCCCCGCCATGCCGGCGGCGACCACGTACGCGACGAGCTTGACGTTCGCCGGGTCGTACCCGAGGAAGCGCACCCGCTCCTCCGAGTCCCGTACGGCGACCAGGAGTTCGCCGTACCGGCTGTTGATCAGCTGCCGGGCGATCGCCATGAGCAGCAGCAGGGCGGCGGCGATGACGAAGTACACGAGCCGCTGGTTGACGGGGTCGTCGAGGGAGTAGCCGAAGAAGCCCTGGATGTCGGTGAGTCCGTTGGTGCCGCCGGTCGTGGCCTGCTGGCCGACCAGCCAGATGGCGAGGGCGGCGGCCAGGGCCTGGCTGAGGATCGCGAAGTAGGCGCCCTTGACCCGGCGCCGGAAGATGAACAGCCCGAGCAGCGCGGCGACGGCCATCGGCAGCAGCACGGTGGCGGCGAGCGCGAACAGCGGGTTCTCGAACGGCTTCCACCACCAGGGGAGTTCGGTGGCCGTGCCGTACAGCTGCATGAAGTCGGGCAGGTTGCCGGGCCCGGCGTCGGCGATCTTCAGATGCATCGCCATGGCGTAGCCGCCGAGCCCGAAGAACACGCCCTGACCCAGTGTCAGCAGTCCGCCGCGGCCCCAGGCCAGACAGATGCCGACGGCGACCATGGCCGTGCACAGGTACTTGGCGAGCAGCCCGAGCCGGAAGTCCGACAGGGCGAGCGGGGCGATCGCGAAGAGGACGACCGCGGCACCGGCGAACCCCGCCCACGCCCGTGCCGAGCGGCCCTTGAGGACGTTCATACGAGACTCCTCGTGCGCAGCGTGTACAGCCCCTGGGGCCGCCACTGGAGGAACGCGACGATCGCGACGAGCACCAGCACCTTGGCGACGCTGACGGTCGTGGAGTACTCCAGGACCGACTGGAGCACACCCAGCACGAAGGCCACGATGACCGTGCCCTTGAGCTGCCCGATGCCGCCGACCACGATCACCAGAAAGGCGTCGATGATGACGTTGGTGCCCATCGTCGGCCCGATCGGCCCGACCAGCGTCAGCGCGACCCCGGCGACGCCCGCGAGCCCGGAGCCGAGGAAGAACGCCGTACGGTCCACGGTCGAGGTGGAGATGCCGGACACCTCGGCGAGGTCCCGGTTCTGCACCACGGCCCGGATGCGCCGGCCCAGCGGCGTCAGCCGCAGTGTCAGCGAGAGCGCGACGACCGCCGCGACCGCCAACCCCAGGATGAACAGCCGGCTGTTGGCGAACGTGAGCGGGTCGTCGCCGCCGATGATTTCGATGTTGCCGGTCAGCCAGTCCGGCGCGCGGGTCTGCACATTGGGGGCACCGAAAATGTCCCGGGCGAGTTGCTGGAGCATCAAGGAGACACCCCAGGTGACGAGAAGTGTGTCGAGTGGCCGCAGATACAGGCGGCGAATCAACAGCCATTCCAGCAACGCGCCGAGCACGCCCGAGACGAGAAATGCGACGGGCAGAGCGACCAGCAGCGAAATTCCCGCACTCGAAATGGACTTCTGCAGGACGTACGTCGTGTAGGCGCCCGCCATGATGAACTCGCCGTGGGCCATGTTGATGACGTTCATCTGGCCGAAGGTGAGCGAGAGGCCGAGCGCGATGAGCAGCAGGACGGCACCGATGCTGATGCCGGTGAAGGTCTGACCGAGGATCACGGTCATGAGGCGGCTCCGGGGGACGGCCGCCGCGGGGCCCCTGAGGACCCCGCGGGGGATGACGGTCGGTCAGGACAGGCCGGAGGCCCAGGAGTAGCCCTTGAGGAACGGGTCCGGCTTGACCGGCTTGCCGGAGTTCCAGACCTCCTTGATCTGGCCGTCGGTCCCGATCTCGCCGATCCGGGCGGTCTTGTAGACGTGCTGCGTGGCGCCGTCGACGGTGACCGTGCCCTCGGGGGCGTCGAAGGTGATGCCGTCGGAGGCGGCCTTCACCTTCTCCGGGTCGAAGGACTTCGCCTTCTCGACCATGGCCTTCCACAGGTAGACCGAGGTGTAGGCGGCCTCCATCGGGTCACTGGTCGGCTTGTCCTGGCCGTACTTGGCCTTGTACGCCTTCACGAACTTCGCGTTCGCCGCGCCCGTGGTGGTCTGGTAGTAGTTCCAGGCCGTCAACTGGCCCGCCAGGTACTGCGTTCCGATCGACTTGACCTCCTCCTCGGCGATCGACACCGAGACGACCGGCATCGACTTGGCGGTCAGGCCGGCCGACTTGTACTCCTTGAAGAAGGCCACGTTGGAGTCGCCGTTGAGGGTGTTGAAGACGGCGTCCGCCTTCGACGCCTTCACCTTGTTGGCGATCGTGGAGAACTCCGTGGAGCCCAGCGGCGCGTAGTCCTCACCGAGGATCGTCATGCCGTTGGCCTTCGCGTACGCCTTGATCTCCTTGTTGGCGGTGCGCGGGAAGACGTAGTCGCTGCCGACCAGGTACAGCTTCTTCAGGCCCTTGCTCTTGAGGTAGTCGAGGGCCGGGACGATCTGCTGGTTGGTGGTGGCGCCGGTGTAGAAGATGTACGGCGACTGCTCCAACCCCTCGTACTGCACCGGGTAGAACAGCAGCGACTTGTTCTTCTCGAAGACCGGCTTGACGGCCTTGCGGCTGGCGGAGGTCCAGCAGCCGAAGGTGGCCGCGACCCCGTCCTCCTTGATGAGCTTCTGCGCCTTCTCGGCGAACGTCGGCCAGTCGGAGGCGCCGTCCTCGCTGATCGGCTTGATCTTCTTGCCGAGGACGCCGCCGGAGGCGTTGATCTCGTCGATGGCGAGCTTCAGCGAGTCGCGGACGGTCACCTCGCTGATCGCCATCGTGCCGGACAGCGAGTTGAGCAGACCGACCTTGACGGTGTCTCCGCTGACGTCGATCTTCGCCGCCTTGTCGGACGACGAGCCGGCCGCGTCGGTCTTGGCGCCGCACGCGGAGAGCGTCACGACCGCCGTGAGGGCGGCGCCGACGGCGAGGAAGCCACGGCGGGGAACACGGGAACTGCCGGAACCGCTGGACAAACCAACCCCCTAGGGTGAACGGCCTGCTGAAGTGCGGTCCACAGACTCAAGTCCCCCTGTTTCCAGGGTGTTTCGCTCGACTTTCCCGGAGGCAACAAAAAACGCCCCGGACAGGGTGTGATCTGCATTCGGAAACAGAAATCACAATTCGCCCGAGGCATTCTAATTACTTTCTGTGGGAAGTATCTTGGCGGTGCCGGGCACCTGTCAAGGGCGGGTGTTGTGCAGATCGAGCTCGGTGAGGACGTCGAAGTCCAGCCCGTCCGCGCGCGCCAGATAGATGCGCTGCCGCACATGCCGGTCCCGCAGATGCATCAGGCCGCGCGGACCCTCGTACGACACCGTCCCGGCCGCCGCCCCGATCGCCGTCACGTCGAGCGTCCCGGCCCGCTTGAGCAGCGCGGCGAGCAACAGCACTCCCTCGTAACAGGATTCGCCGAGACTGCCGAGCGCGGGCGCCTCGATCCCGTACCGGTCGGCGTACTGGCCGTGGAGGTCGAGGGTGTCCTGGTTGGCGAGCGAGGCGAAGAAGCCGGCGGTGCTGTAGAGGTCCTCGGTGGCCGAAGGGCCGCTCGCCATCAGCATGTTCTCGTCCATCAGCGTGCTGAGCCGCAGACAGCGCGCCGGCAACCCGTAGGCGGCGAACGCCCGGTTGAAGCGCACGGCGTCACTGCCGACCAGCAGCATCAGCACCCCGTCCGCGTCCGAGCGCTCGATGCGCCGCAGAACGGGCTCGAAGTCATGGGTGCCGAGCGGGAGATAGACCTCACCGCCGATCACTCCGCCGGACTCGCGGGCGTACGCGTGCGCCGCCCGTGCCGTACGCCGCGGCCACACGTAGTCGTTGCCGACGACGAACCAGCTCCGCACCCCGCGCTCGTGTGCCAACAGGCCCATGGCGGGCCGCAGTTGGTCGCGCGGTGTCTCGCTCGTCAGGAACACCCCCGCGGTGTGCTCGCCGCCCTCGTACAGGGCGGTGTAGACGTACGGCACCCGATGGGCGATCCTCGGCGCCAGCGCCTGCCGCACCGAGGAGATGTGCCAGCCCGTGACGCCCTGCACGACCCCCAGGTCGACCAGTGCCTCGACATGGTCGGCGATCTCCCGCGGCGAGGCGCCCCCGTCGACGGGCAGCAGCTTCAACTCCCGCCCGAGGACCCCGCCCGCCCGGTTGACCTCCTCGGCCGCGAGCTGCGCGCACAACTCGCAGGTCGGCCCGAAGATCCCGGCAGGACCCTGCAACGGGAAGACCAGGGCCACGCCGAGCACGGAGGCGTCGGCGGTGAACCAGTCGGCGGCGGGCGGACGAGGCCGGAACATGACGTCATGATTTCGGGTCCGCCCGGTGAACTCCAGCCTGTCTCATACGATGTACGCACCCCGTGACCTAGGAGCGCGATGCCCCCCTCATCACCGCGTCAGCAACGCGACCTGGTGCAGCTACTGACCCGGGCCGAGCGGCTGGCGGCGCGACGCCTTCAGGCGGTGCTGGACGAGGAGGGCTGCTCGCTCGACGCCTGGCGGGTGCTCGGGCTGCTCTCCGACGGGCAGGGGCACCACATGACGGCGATCGCCGAGTCCGCCTTCCTGCCGCCGCCGACGCTGACCAAGCTCGTGGACCACCTCGTCGACCAGAACCTCGTCCACCGCCGGGTGGACCCGCTGGACCGGCGGCGCATCCTCGCCCACCTCACCCCGCGCGGCCAGGAGTACTGGCGGCGCGTCGACCGCGCCGTCCGCGCCGACTGGCCCGCGCTGAGCGACGGGGACGAGGAGCTGCTGCGGGGGCTGCTGGAGCGGCTGGCGGGGACACTCGACGCGACCAGCCGAGTGTGACCGGGGCGTAGCCCAGAGTTATGTACGTGGTCAGGGAATGTATTTCGGTGTAGAAAAGGTTGGCGTTTACATCCAACCGTCGAGGCCGCGCACCCAGCGGCCCGCGCAGCACCAGTGAGGCACCGTGAACCAGCAGCCGACTCCCGAGCAGCCCGCCGACGTCGTGGCCCGACTGCGCGCCGCCTTCCGCACCGGCCGCACCAAGCCCCTCGCCTGGCGCACCACACAACTGCGCCGTCTGCGCGAGCTGCTCACGGAACGCGGCGCGGAGCTGGCCGCCGCCCTCCACGCCGACCTGGGCAAGAGCTCCACCGAGGCCTACCGCACCGAGATCGACTTCACGATCCGCGAGATCGACCACACCCTCGACCATCTGGAGGAGTGGCTGCGCCCCGAGTCCGCGCCGGTCCCCGCGCACCTCGGCGCCGACGCGACCGCCTGGACGCAGTACGACCCGCTGGGCGTCGTCCTCGTCATCGCGCCCTGGAACTACCCGGCCCAGCTGCTGCTCGCGCCGGTCGTGGGCGCCCTGGCCGCGGGCAACGCCGTGGTCGTCAAGCCGAGCGAGCTGGCCCCCGCCACCTCGGCCGCGCTCGCCCGGCTGCTGCCCGAGTTCCTCGACCCCGAGACCTTCGCGGTCGTCGAGGGCGGCGTCCCGGAGACCACGGCGCTGCTCGCCGAGCGGTTCGACCACATCTTCTACACCGGCAACGGCACCGTCGGCCGCATCGTGATGCGCGCCGCCGCCGAGCACCTCACCCCGGTCACCCTCGAACTCGGCGGCAAGTCCCCGGCGTTCGTCGACCTCGACGCGGACCTCGCCGTCGTCGCCGACCGCCTCGCCCGCGGCAAGTTCCTCAACGCGGGCCAGACCTGCGTGGCCCCCGACTACGTCCTGACGGACCCGGAGACGGCGGCGGCCCTCGAGCCGCTGCTCACCAAGGCGATCCAGGCGGTGTACGGCACCGACGCGTCCACCTCCGGCGAGTACGGCCGGATCATCAACGAGCGCCACTTCGACCGGCTCACCGGCCTGCTCGACTCGGGCCGCGTGGTCGTGGGCGGCGACACCGACCGCTCCCAGAAGTACATCGCCCCGACCGTCCTCGCGGACGTCGACCCCGCGTCGCCCGTCATGCGGGAGGAGATCTTCGGCCCGATCCTCCCGATCGTCACCGTGCCGGACCTCGACAAGGCGATCGAGTTCATCAACGACCGCGACAAGCCGCTCGCCCTGTACGTCTTCGCCGAGTCCGAGGACACCCGCGCCCGCCTCGCCGCGGAAACCTCCTCCGGCGGCCTCGGCTACGGCCTCCCCCTCGCCCACCTCACCGTCTCCGACCTCCCCTTCGGCGGCGTCGGCGAGAGCGGCATGGGCAACTACCACGGCCGCTACTCCATCGAGACGTTCAGCCACCGCAAGGCGATCCTGAGCAAGCCGCTGGGCTGAGACGCGGGCTGGAGCAGCGGCACACGCGCGCCGGAGAGGACCCGCACGCTTCCCGAGCGGGCCCGTCTGTCCGCCTTCATGTAGCCCGGTCGGCCCTGTCGGGTACCCGGCGCGACGGGTCAGGGTGGATCCGGACACCGCCACCCGCACGCGCCCGCCGAACTCCGACACCGACCGGAAGGGGAACCCATGTCCGCCGTCACCCGGCAGCAGCCCGGCGTACTCACGGACGAGGAGCTGACCTCCCTGGACGCCCACTGGCGCGCGGCGAACTACCTCGCCGTGGGCCAGATCTACCTCATGGCCAACCCCCTGCTGACCGAGCCGCTGCGCCCGGAGCACGTCAAGCCGCGGCTCCTCGGCCACTGGGGCACCTCACCCGGCCTCAACCTCGTCCACACCCACCTCAACCGGGTGATCAAGGCCCGTGACCTGGACGCCCTGTGCATCTGGGGCCCCGGACACGGCGGCCCCGCCGTCCTCGCCAACGCCTGGCTGGAGGGCTCCTACACCGAGACGTACCCGGACGTCACCCGGGACGGGCAGGGCATGGCCCGGCTGTTCAAGCAGTTCTCGTTCCCCGGCGGCGTCCCCAGTCATGTCGCCCCCGAGACCCCCGGTTCGATCCACGAGGGCGGCGAACTCGGCTACTCCCTCTCGCACGCCTACGGCGCCGCACTCGACAACCCCGACCTGCTCGTCGCCTGTGTCATCGGCGACGGCGAGGCCGAGACCGGCCCGCTGGCCACGTCCTGGCACTCCAACAAGTTCCTCGACCCCGTCCACGACGGCGCCGTCCTGCCGATCCTCCACCTCAACGGCTACAAGATCGCCAACCCGGCCGTCCTCGCCCGCATCCCCGAGGACGAACTCGACGCCCTGCTCCGGGGATACGGCCACGACCCGCTCCATGTCACCGGCGACGACCCGGCCACCGTCCACCGCGCCCTGGCCGAGGCCCTCGACACGGCCCTCGACCGCATCGCCGCGATCCAGCACGCCGCCCGTGAGCAGGACGCCGGCGAACGCCCCCACTGGCCGGTGATCGTGCTGCGCACCCCGAAGGGCTGGACCGGTCCCGCCGAGGTCGACGGCCTGCCGGTGGCCGACACCTGGCGCGCCCACCAGGTCCCGTTGTCCGCCGTACGCGACAACCCCGACCACCTGCGGCAGTTGGAGGCCTGGCTGCGCTCCTACCGCCCCGAGGAACTCTTCGACGACCAGGGCCGTCCGCGCCCCCATCTCCTCACCCACGTCCCCGACGGACCGCACCGGCTCGGTGCCACCCCGCACGCCAATGGAGGCCTCCTCCTGCGGTCGTTGCCCCTGCCGCCCCTGGAACGGTTCGCCGTGCCCGTCGACAAACCCGGCGCCACGATCCACGAACCCACTCGCGTCCTCGGCGAGTTGCTCGAACACGTCATGCAGGCCACCGCCGACCGCCGCGACTTCCGTCTGGTGGGTCCCGACGAGACCGCCTCCAACCGCCTCCAGGCCGTCTACTCCGCCAGCGGCAAGGCCTGGCAGGCCGACACCTACGAGGTCGACGAACACCTCGACCGGCACGGCCGGGTGATGGAGATCCTCTCCGAACACACCTGCCAGGGCTGGCTGGAGGGCTACCTCCTCACCGGCCGGCACGGATTCTTCTCCTGCTACGAGGCCTTCGTCCACATCGTCGACTCGATGGTCAACCAGCACATCAAATGGCTGCGCGTGACCCGCCGACTGCCCTGGCGCGCCCCCATCGCCTCCCTCAACTACCTGCTCACCTCGCACGTCTGGCGCCAGGACCACAACGGCTTCTCCCACCAGGACCCCGGGTTCGTCGACCACATCCTCAACAAGAGCCCCGAAGCGGTCCGGGTCTATCTCCCGCCGGACGCCAACACCCTGCTCTCCGTCGCCGACCACGTGCTGCGCAGCCGCGACTACGTCAACGTCGTCGTCGCCGGCAAACAGCCCTGCTACGACTGGCTGTCGATGGACCAGGCCCGCCTCCACTGCGCCCGCGGACTCGGCGCCTGGGACTGGGCGGGCACCGAGGACGGCACCCGCGAACCCGACGTGGTGCTCGCCTGCGCCGGCGACGTCCCCACTCAAGAGGTGCTGGCCGCCGCCCAGTTGCTCCGTCGCCACCTTCCCGACCTCGCCGTGCGCGTCGTGAACGTCGTCGACATCGCCCGGCTGCTGCCGAGCGAGGAACACCCGCACGGGATGAGCGACTTCGAGTACGACGGCCTCTTCACCCCGGACAAGCCGGTGATCTTCGCCTACCACGGATACCCCTGGCTGATCCACCGCCTCGCCTACCGCCGCACCGGCCACGCCCAGCTGCACGTCCGCGGCTACAAGGAGATCGGCACCACGACCACACCCTTCGACATGGTCGTCCGCAACGACCTCGACCGCTACCGCCTCGTCATGGACGTCATCGACCGCGTCCCCGGCCTCGCCGTCCGCGCCACCGCCGTACGCCAGGCGATGGAGGACACCCGGCTGCGCCACCACGACTGGATCCGGGAGCACGGCACGGACCTGCCCGAGGTGGCGGACTGGTCCTGGGACGGCTGACCCGTCAGCTGCTGACCCATCAGCCGCCGACCATGAGTCCGTAAAGGGTTCGTCCATCCACGAACCCTGTGTGACACTCCGCTGATGACCTCCGAAACGATCACCGCGGACGCCGCGGGCACCTGGAAACTCGGCGACCTGCCCGTCAACCGCCTCGGCTACGGCGCGATGCGGGTGACGGGCAGTGCCGCCTTCCACCACGGGACACCGAGCGACCGGCACCAGGCGATCGCCGTGCTGCGCAGGGCGATCGAACTCGGCGTCAATCACATCGACACCGCCGCCTTCTACTTCTCCGCCCTGCGCTCGGCCAACGAACTGATCAACACCGCGCTGGCGCCGTACGCCGACGACCTCGTCATCGCCACCAAGGTCGGCCCCTTCCGTGACTGGACGGGGGAGTGGGGCACCTCCGCCCGCCCCGAGGATCTCCGCGGCCATGTCGAGGAGAACCTGCGCCAGTTGGGCCGCGACCACCTCGACGTGGTCTACCTGCGCCGCATGGGCCAGGACTCGATCGCCGAGCACTTCGGCGCCCTGGCCGACCTGCGCGAAGCCGGCCTGATCCGCCACCTCGGCCTCTCCGCCGTCCAGCCCCGGCACCTCGCCGAGGCGCAGGCCATCGCCCCCGTGGTCAGCGTGCAGAACCGCTACGCCCTGGACCATCCCGACGAACTCCTGCGCATCTGCGGTGAACAGGGCATCGCCTACGTCCCGTTCTACGCGGTGGCCGGGAACGCCGGCGAACACGGTGCCACCGCGGACCACGACGCCGAAGTGCTCGCCGTCGCGCGGGCACACGGTGCGAGCCCCGCCCAGATCCGTATCGCCTGGACCTTGCACCAGGGCCCGCACCTGCTGGCCATCCCCGGCACCGGCAACCCCGACCACCTGACCGAGAACGTGGCGGCGGGCGCCATCCGGCTCACGGAGGAAGAGCTGGCCTGCCTCAACTCACTTCATACGCGGGGCGATTGATCAGCCCCCGTACCCGACCACGGGATAGTGGTCGGAGAGGTTCGTGTAGGTGTAGTCGGTGCCCCAGCTCGACACCGTCCAGGGCGCCGACGCCTCCTTGACGACCTCGTTCTTCCAGACCGACGGCCGGACATGACCCGCGCGGTACAGGACGTGGTCCAGATCCTCGCGCGGGTCGTCCGGATAACGGTCGTGGGCGATGGAGTTGTCCTGCGTGTCGAAGGAGTACGGGTGCCCGGTGCGGGCGTCGGCGCCCACCAGGCCGCCGTCCGCCAGCATCGAGGCGTACTCGGGTGAGCGCGAGTCGACGTTCATGTCACCGGCGACCAGGACCTGTTCGCCCGCGGGGATGTTCTTGGCGTCGAGGAAGGCGTCGATCGCCCTGAACTGCCGGCTCCGCATGGCAGCCGCCTCGCCCGCGGCGCAACCGGGGTCGGTCGACTGGGCGTGCGTGCCGACGACGTGCACTCTGCTGCCGTTGACGTTCAACACCACATACGCGAAGCCCTTGTTGGACCACCAGTCCGCACCGCACGCGTCCTTGTAGACGTACTGCTCCTTGCGCAGGACCGGCCACTTGCTGAGCACCGTCACCCCGCCGTCCTCGGGCGTGGTCGCCGAATAGGCGCCGCCGGTGGCGTCCCAGCCGTCCTTCGTCCGCCCGACGACGGGTGTCTGGTACGGGTACTCGCCCGCGGCGGCGCTCTTCAGCGCGTCCGACGAGGAATTGTCGAACGCCTCCTGGAGCACCACGACGTCGTTCCCGTGGAAGAAGCCCGCTCTCGCGATCTCCGCAGCCCGGTGGTCCTGGCCCCAGTTCGGGTACAGGGTCTTGCTGAAAAGAAAGGTGTTGTAGGTCAACACCCGTACGGCCGGGGCGGGTTCGGCGGCCGTTGCGGTGGGTGCGGCGGTGGCCGCGAGGGCGACTGCGAGTGCGGTCGCGCCCAGGGTGCGGCGCGGTGCGAAGAGCGTCACTGGATCTCCCTGAGGGTGAAGGGGGTTGAGTGGCGCCGCACATCCAATCACCGGGGATTACTCTCAGGTAACTCCCGTGCGCACACGAAATGTCGAACAGCGGTATGCCTCACACGACCCAGGCGCCGTCCCGCATCAGATACCGGCCCCGCATCTCGTGCACACCGTTGCGCGCCTGCACCGTGCGCGGACGCACCCGGAACCAGACGTACGGCAGGCTGTCCGTCCGCGGATCCCAGCCGGTCTTCGCCAGGAACCCCTCCGCGGCGGCCGAGGGCACGGTGTCCGACGCGTACATCTGCGCCTCGCCGTCGACGAGCACGACGTCCTGGGTGTCCCCGAGCGCCAGCCTGGCCCGCCCGGCGTCGCGCAGATTGCGGCCGGTCGGTGTCGTCAGCCGCGTCGCCAGCCACAGGGCCTCCCCGTCCCACAGGAACCAGAGGGGGACCAGACAGGGCAGCCCGTCGGGGTCCGCCGTGGCCACCCAGACGTCCATCTCCCGCTCCAGCCGGGCGAGGAGGTCGCGCTTGCGCTGTCCGGGGTCGCGGGGATGCTTGTCGATCTTCATGCCGCGACGCTAACGGGCCGTCCGACACGGGCGCATCGGGCCACAGTCCTAGGGCTGAGGCCCCGCGCGGGCGTCCGCTGCGGAAGGCGACTGGCGCCCGCGAGGTTTTACGTATAACCTCTCCGGCTAATCCCACGCCCCGAAAGGCCCCGATGAGACGCATCGCCCTGGTCACCCTCGTCGTCGACGACTACGACGAGGCGATCCGCTTCTACACCGAGGCCCTCGGCTTCCGGCTCGCCGAGGACGCCCCGCGTCCCGACGGCTCCCGCTGGGTCGTCGTGGAACCCGGCACGGAGGCGGGCGGCGGCACCGGCCTGCTGCTCGCCCGCGCCAAGGACGACGCCCAGCGTGCCCGCCTCGGCGACCAGACCGGCGGGCGCGTCGGCTTCTTCCTGCACACCGACGACTTCGCCCGCGATCACGCCCGGATGCTGGCCGCCGGCGTGACCTTCCTGGAGGAGCCCCGCCACGAGCCCTACGGCTCGGTCGCCGTCTTCCAGGACCTGTACGGCAACCGCTGGGACCTGCTCCAGCCCGCCGCCTGACACCGTCTGACACCGCCTCCCGCCGTTCCGCCCCGCCGCCCGCCCCTCCTCCCGTCCCGTCGTTCCACCCACGCTCCCCAGGAAAGACCGCCATGACTGCTACGCGCGTAGACGCCGATGTGATCCGCCGCCTCCCCAAGGCCGTCCTGCACGACCACCTCGACGGCGGCCTGCGCCCCGCCACCGTGATCGAGCTCGCCGCGGAGGTCGGCCACACCCTGCCCACCACCGACCCCGACGAGCTCGCCGCCTGGTACTACGACGCCGCGAACTCCGGCGACCTGGTCCGCTACATCGCCACCTTCGAGCACACCCTCGCCGTGATGCAGACCCGTGAAGGCCTGCTGCGCACCGCCGAGGAGTACGTCCTCGACCTGGCCGCGGACGGCGTGGTCTACGGCGAGGTGCGCTACGCCCCCGAGCTGAACACGCGGGGCGGGCTCGCCATGAGCGAGGTCGTGGAGACCGTCCAGGAGGGCCTCGCCGCCGGTATGGCCAAGGCGGCCGCCGCCGGGACGCCGGTCCGCGTCGGCACCCTGCTCTGCGGCATGCGCATGTTCGACCGCGTCGCCGAGGCGGCCGACCTCGCCGTCGCCTTCCGCGACGCCGGCGTCGTCGGCTTCGACATCGCCGGCGCCGAGGACGGCTTCCCGCCCGCCGACCACCTCGGCGCCTTCGAGCACCTGCGCCGCGAGAGCGTGCCGTTCACCATCCACGCCGGTGAGGCCCACGGCCTGCCCAGCATCCACCAGGCCGTCCAGGTGTGCGGCGCCCAGCGCATCGGCCACGGCGTCCGCCTCACCGAGGACATCGTCGACGGCAAGCTCGGCCGCCTGGCGAGCTGGGTGCGCGACCGCCGGATCGCCCTGGAGATGTGCCCGACCTCCAATCTCCAGACCGGCGCCGCCACCTCGATCGCCGAGCACCCGATCACGGCCCTGAAGGACCTGGGCTTCCGCGTCACCCTCAACACCGACAACCGGCTGGTGTCGGGCACGACCATGACGCGCGAGATGTCCCTGCTGGTCGAGGAGGCGGGCTGGACGGTCGAGGACCTGCGCACGGTCACGGTCAACGCCCTCAAGAGCGCCTTCATCCCGTTCGACGAGCGCAAGGCCCTCATCGAGGACGTCGTCCTGCCGGGCTACGCGCTCTGACGCAGCCCGCGGAGGTAGGCCGCCTGTCCGACGTGCTGGAGATCGTCGGACAGGACGCTGACCAGCCGCACGCCGAGCGTGACCGGCGGATCCCAGCGTGTGTCCACGATCCGTTCCAGGTCCGCCGCGGTCACCCCACGCAGTGCCTCCAGGCTCTGCGCGTGGACGGCGTCGTAGTAGCCGGTCAGCAGCTCGGCGGAGTCGACCCGCACTTTCGCGACCTGCGCGGAGGTGTGGCCGTACCCGTGGTCGCGGGGCGGCAGGTCGAGGCCGAAGCGCTTCTCCCAGTCCTGGGTCAGCCACACCTGGTCGAGCCCGAAGGCGTCGGCCACGTGGTCGTCCTGGACGCGGGTGAGGTGCCAGACGAGCCAGGTGATGGAGTTGGCGTCGGGGGCCGGGCGATGGTTGAGGTCGTCGGGGGTCAGGCCCTCGACGGCGGCGTGGACTTCTTCCTGGATACGGCTGAAGCCGTCGATGAGGATGTCCTTTGCATGCATGCCCTCCACCATCGCGCACCCGGGCGCCTCACGCGTCCGGAATCCAGCTCCCGTGGAAACCGAGCGGCACCCGCCCCGGCAGATGGATACGGGCCACCGGCTCACCGGTGAAGTCCTGGGCGGCGAGGATCACCAGGTCGGACGCCCCGCGCTCGGGGTTGTGGACGTAGGCGATCGCGTACCCGTCGTCCTCGGCCGTGCTGTGCTCGCGCGGCACGAACACGGCCTCGCTCGCCGCCGCGCCGCGCGGCAGCCGGTGCACCTGGGTGGTGCCGCGCAGCAGGTCCTGCTTGATGAGCGCGTTGCTGAACGCCCGGTCGGGCGGATTGCCGTCGACCGTCATATAGGCCTGCGCCATCTCGGCGGACGCCGCCGAGTAGCCGTAGCGGTGCCGGCGGGACACCAACGCCTCGTTGACGCGCGGGAATTCCTGCGGCCGGTCGTCGAGGGTGCGGGTCCGTACCCGGCCGTGGCGCAGGTCGATCGTCCAGCGGTCGAGCCGGGGCGTGCTCGCCCCGTACGGGCCGCCCGAGCCCTTGCCGGCCACGAAGAACGGCGCGTCGAAGTTCGTCATGTCGACGACGATCTCCGAGCCCTCCTCGTAGGCGTTGAGGGTGTGCGAGTAGTAGACGGGGTCGACCTCGAACCAGCGCACCGCGCCGCCCTTGCGCGGCAGCACCCCCACCCGTGCCGGGTGCTTGTCGTTCCAGACGTACGGCACGATGTCGCCGCGCTCGGCGCCCGCCGGGTCGAAGGTGACCGGCATGTCGAGGATGACCACATGGTGCTCGGTGAGGGCGAAGTCGTGGATCATCGGCGCGTCCGCCACGGGGATCCTGGTCGTACGGGACACCCGGCCCGTCGGGTCGACGACCAGGTGTCGTACGTGGTCCCAGGTCGGGTAGTAGGCGATGGCGTGCAGTTCACCGGCGTGGGCGTCGAACTTGGTGTGCGCGGTGAGCGGCCCCTTCAGGGTGCTCCGGAAGTCGTACGTCCCGACCGTGTTGAGCTCCTCGTCGAGTTCGTACGGCAGCGGGCCGCTCTCCTGGAGCGTGAGGACGCGCCCACGGTACGGGATCACATGGGTGTTGCAGGGGAAGTCGTCCGGCGGCACCGGGCCCGGGTAGGGCTCGCCCAGCTTCTTCGCCACCTGGGAGGAGCGCACCCAGCGGTTGCGGTACCACTCGGCACGGCCGCCGCGCAGCCGGACGCCGTGCACCATGCCGTCGCCGAGCATCCAGTGGTGGGCGCGTGGGTCCTCAAGTCCCAGGACGTTGGGGCCGTTGCGCAGGTAGCGGCCGTTGAGCTCGCGCGGGATGCGTCCGGTCACCGGCAGGTCGAAGGCCGTGAGTTCCTCCGTGACGGGCGCGAACGCGCCCTCCAGGAAGGGGAATCGGTGTGGCGTGGTCGCCTGGGGGGCGGCGACCGCCGCCCTTGCTCCCGCCCCGGCCAGTCCCCCCGCCGCCGCGATGGCCGCCGCCCCGCGCAGTACCGTCCGTCGTGTGTGGTCCGTCATCTTCCGTACCCCTGACCGCAGTTGTCGTGAGTGGACGCTCATGAGTCTGCGGTGGGGAACGGGCCCGGTCAGGAGGGGTGGGCCCCCTCCTGGGGTGTACCTACACCCCCTGTTTCCAGCAGCGCCATCAGGGCCCGGGCAGCCGGGCTGGTGGCCTGCTCGGGCGGCAGCAGCGCGACGGTCTCGTACACGGTCTCCCCGGTGCCCTTCATCGGCAGTGCGGTCAGCGACGGCCGCTTGTGCCGGAAGTGGCGGGGTACGACGGCCACGCCGAGGTTCTCGTCCACCAGGTCCAGCAGGCTGTGCACGTCGTTCACCTCCAGCGCGACCGCCCGCCGTACCCCCGCGGCGGCGAACGCGGCGTCGGTGGTGCGGCGCGGGCCCCAGTCCGGGTGGAAGTCGACGAACACCTCGCCGCCCAGGTCCTCCGGGGTCACGGCGGCCCCGGCGCGCGCGAGCCGGTGGTCGGGATGGCACAGGACGGTCATCGGCTCGGCGGCCAGCGGTACGACGCGCAGCTGATCGGTGTCCTCCTGCGCCGTCCGCACCGCGAAGGCCAGATCCAGGCGGCCGGCCGCGACCTCGTCCGCGAGGGCGCCGGAACCGGCCTGCCGCAGACAGATCTCGACGTCCGGATGCCGGCGCCGGAACGAGGCGAGCAACCCCGCCACGTACACCCCGGCGATGCACTGCTCGGAGCCGAGCGCGAGCATCCCGCGCAGCACCCCCTGCACCGCGGCCACCGCCTCGTGGGCCGACCGGACCTGCGCCAGGATGCGCTCCGCCTCACCGAGCAGCGCCCGCCCGGCCGGGGTGAGCGTCACCCGCCGGGTCGTGCGCACGAACAGCGGGGTCTGCAGCTCCCGCTCCAGCGCACGGATGGAAGCCGAGAGACCGGACTGGGACACCAGCAGCCGCTCGGCGGCCCGGGTGAAGTGCTGGTCCTCGGCGACTGCGACGAAGTGCTGGAGATGGCGGAGTTCCATGACGCCGAAGCCTACTCAGAAACCCGTCCGCTGAATTCCATCGGATTCTTCTGTTGGACCAATGCCCCCAGGTCGCGAAAGAGTGGGTACCGGTAGAGGACACCGGTTCTCAGGTGACCGTGGTCCTCGGAGAACCGTGCCAACCCCTCTGGAGTCGCGTTGTACACCGCACACCCCGACCGCTACGCGGAGATGCCCTACCGGCGCACCGGACGCAGCGGCCTGAAGCTTCCCGCGATCTCGCTCGGCCTGTGGCACAACTTCGGCCCGGCGGACCGCACCGTCGAGACCCAGCGTGCCATCCTGCGCCGCGCCTTCGACCTCGGCGTCACCCACTTCGACCTGGCGAACAACTACGGCCCGCCGCCCGGCGCCGCCGAGTCCGCCTTCGGCGAGGCCCTGAAGTCCGACCTCGCGGCGTACCGCGACGAGCTGATCATCTCCACCAAGGCCGGCTATCTGATGTGGCCCGGCCCGTACGGCGAGTGGGGCTCCCGCAAGTACCTGCTGTCCTCGCTGGACCAGAGCCTCACGCGGATGGGCCTGGACTACGTCGACATCTTCTACTCGCACCGCCCCGACCCGGAGACTCCGCTGGAGGAGACGATGGGCGCCCTGCACTCCGCGGTGCAGCAGGGCAAGGCGCTGTACGTCGGCATCTCCAACTACTCCGCCGAGCAGACCCGCGAGGCCGCCCGCATCCTGGGCGAGCTGGGCACCCCGCTCCTCATCCACCAGCCGCGCTACTCGATGCTCGACCGGCGCCCCGAGGACGAGGGCCTGCTGGACGCCCTGGACGAGCTCCAGGTCGGCTCCATCGTGTTCTCCCCGCTGGAGCAGGGCGTGCTCACCGGCCGCTACCTCGACGGCATCCCCGAGGACTCGCGGGCGGCGAGCGACAGCCCGTTCCTCAACTCCGACGCCCTCACCGAGGACCTGGTCGCCCAGCTGCGCGAGCTGAACGACATCGCCAAGTCCCGCGGCCAGACCCTGGCGCAGCTGGCGCTGGCCTGGGTCCTGCGCGGCGGCCGGGTCACCTCCGCCCTCGTCGGCGCGAGCAGCCCGCAGCAGATCGAGGACAGCGTCGGCACGATCGCCAACCTGGACTTCGACGCGGAGGAACTGGCCCGCATCGACGCGATCGTCAAGCCGTAAGACGCTCGCTGACCTCCCAGAGGCGGGCGGCCGCCGCCGGGTCGACGACGTAGGGCAGCACGCCCGGCGTCTCGGCCCCGGCGCGCCAGGCGGGCTCGTCCGCCTCGGCCACGAGCGGACTGACGTCGCAGTTCTCGCAGTAGACCCCGCCCAGCCCGGCCAGTCGCGGACTGGTGGCGCACCAGACGCTCGTGGCCGCCCCCTGCGGAACCGACTTGAGCTGGCGGGCGGGATCCCGCACGGGCCGGCCGTGCTCGTCGTAGACGCCGGCCGCCTCGATCACCTCCGCGGAGACGTGCTTGGCGAGCCCGGTGTCGATGATCGTGCCCGGGTGCACGGAGAAGGCCCGCACGCCCTGGTCCTTTCCGCGCCGGTCGAGTTCCACGGCGAAGAGCGCGTTGGCCGTCTTCGACTGGCCGTAGGCGACGAAGGGCTCGTAGGGCCGGTGCTCGAAGTGCAGGTCGTCGAAGTCGACGCCGCCGAAGCGGAAGCCCCGTGAGGACACCGCCACCACCCGGGCGCCGTCGGCCGCGGCCAGGGCGGGCCACAGCCTGGCCACGAGCTGGAAGTGCCCCAGGTGGTTGGTGGCGAACTGCGCCTCGTAGCCCCGCGCGTCCCGCGTCAGCGGGGTCGCCATGATCCCGGCGCTGTTGACCAGGATGTGCAGGGGACGCCCGGACGCCAGGAACTTCTGCGCGAACTCGTCGATCGAGGCCGGGTCCAGCAGATCCAGCTGCTCGACGGCGACCCCGGGCAGGTCCTTGAGCGCCGCCCGGGCCCGTTCCAGGTCGCGCGCCGGTACGACGACCTCGGCGCCCGCGCCGTGCAGGACCCGGGCCGTCTCCAGCCCGATGCCGGAGTAGCCGCCGGTGACGATCGCGACCCTGCCGGTCAGGTCGATCCCCTTGATCACCTCCTCGGCGGTGGTCGCGGCGCCGAAGCCGGAGGGCAGGGGGTGCTGTGCGGTGGTCATGGTGCGTATCTCCTCAACGCGAGCCGACCAGACCAACGTAGAGCGGGGCATCCGTACGATGAATGCTTGAGAATCCGCATTACTTGCGTGATAGTTCGAGCATGTCAGCGGATCCGCTCTCCGACGCCCTCGCGGTGACCGACGCCCGCAGTGTGTTCTCCGGCGGCTTCACGGCCGGCGGCGACTGGGCGATCCGGCTGCGCGGACGCGACAAGCTCAAGGTGAACGCCGTGGTGCGGGGCGGCTGTCTGCTGGTCCGCGAGGGCGGCGGGGAACCGGTGAAGCTGTCCGAGGGGGACGTGGTCGTCTCCGACGGGCGGCAGTCGTACGTCCTGTGCAGTGCGCCGGCCGTCGAACCGCTGGACTCCGGCGATGTCCCCATGGAGCCCGGGACGCGCATGGCGCGGCTCGGCCAGGGCGAGGACGTCGCCTGCGTCTCCGGGCACATCGACCTGAGCCGGGACAGCGGGGAGCTGCTGCGCCGGGCGCTGCCCGAGCTGATCCACGTGCGGGCGGACGCGCCCGAGGCGCCGGTGCTGCGCTGGCTCACCGGGCGGCTGGTGACGGAGATGAAGACGCGCCGGGCCGGTGTCGAGTTCGCCTCGGACCAGCTCGCGCAGCTGCTGTTCGTGCAGGTTCTGCGGGTCTGCCTCAGCGAGTCCGACGGGCTGCCGCCCGGCTGGCTGCGCGCACTGGCCGACGAGCGGCTCGCCCCGGCCCTGCGCCTGATGCACGGCGACCCGGGGCACCCCTGGCAACTCGGGGAACTCGCCCGGGCGGCCGCGATGTCCCGCACCACCTTCGCCGTACGGTTCAAGGAGGCGGCCGGGGTGTCGCCCCTGACGTACCTGCTCGACTGGCGCATGAGCCTGGCCGCCCGCGCCCTGCGACAGGACACGGCCCCGGTCGCGGCGCTCGCCCGTTCGGTGGGCTACACCTCCGAAAGCGCCTTCAGCAACGCCTTCAAGCGGTCCGTGGGGATCTCGCCCCGGCGCTACCGCGAGGCCGCCAGGAGTCGAGCCGCTCCTCCAGGTGCACGGTGACCGTGTCGCCCTCGCCCTTCCCGATGGCCCTGCGCACCTCGGCCTTCACCGGCAGCTTGTGCCGGCCGTCGCCCAGGGCCATGAAGGAACTGCGGAACGGATGTCCGTCGATCGTCCCGCTGACCTTGACCAGGCCCCGGGTGCCGAAGAACGCGACCGACTCAGGCCAGACCAGATAGGTCCAGCCGCCCTCGTTCGGACTCCTGACCAGCTCCGCGGTGAACTGCTGGTCGATCTTCGCGGTCATGACGCCCGCCTCTCGCTCGTGGTGGCCTCTCCTTCAGGAGACCGCCACGAGCGCCGAAACTCATCACGCCCCGGCCGGCACCCGGTCCAGGAACCCCAGCACCGACCGGATGCGGCCCTGCTCGTCCAGCGTGATCACGTCGAACCCGGCCACCGGCGCGGAGCCTCCCCCAGAGGGGGCGCCCCCAGCTTCGTTCACCAGCTCCCAGGAGAAGCGCGCGGTGTCGTGATGGCCGTCCACGACGCCGGTCGGCCGGAAGACGAACCCCGGGAACTGCTCGTGCGCCGCCGCGATCACCGCGGCGATCTGCTCGTGACCGCTGACATCGGCCAGCGGGTCGGTGTAGCTGCCGTCCGTGGCCCAGGCAGCCGCCACCGCCTTCGTCAGGGTCTCCTGCTCGACGGCGTTCCAGGCCTCGAAGTAACGTGCGACGGCACTCTCGTGACGCTCGGTGTTCGCGGACATGTGGCATCAGCCTCCGTTGAGGTCGTATCTGCTGGTCAGGACCCGAGTCCCGCTCGTGGTGACCCGGTACCGCAACCTTGCCCGCCGTGCCGCCGCCCGTCGATTACTCCTCGGGTAATCGACGGGCCGCCTCGTTTCGGCCAACTCCCTTGCTGAATATGCCAGGAGAGTGGCCAAAAAGTCGTGGTGACAGTGTTTCAGTAGTGAACATACTCAACTGAAAGGGCATTCACATCCAGCGAGGATGCCATCACACACCGCACATGAGCCGCGGTGACCGTAAGTCCGGAGCCGCATCGAAAGCGAGGCCAGCCGAGAGGCGCACTACGCACCGGGGGAGTGAACGTGCACGACGAATTCCTGTGCCATGTCACCGCGTACGGAACCTGCGGAGGGCAGCGTATCGGCGTACCGCTGGGCAGCTACCGGGCCCCCACCCTCGCCCTGGCCCTGTGGTGGTTACGGGACCGGGCGTCCTGGATCGCCGAGCGGCTCGACCCGCAGCCCGAGATCAGCCGGATCCCGCCGAGCGCGCTCGTCCCGGTCGGCCCCTCTGTGCCCGATGTGCCCGCCGTGCTCCGCGCCTGGTGCGGGGACGCCGCCCAACAGGAGCTGGTCGCCGAGGAGTTGGCGGCCGGACGGCTGATCCGGATCGCCACCAGCGACGACACCACCGAGTACGAACTCCTCGCCGAGTCGGTGGACGCGCTGCGCATGCAGCGGACGATCCCGGCGCTGGTCGTCTCCGTCGGCTGAGAAGCTGCTCGCCGTCCCGCTGAAGCTCTTCGCACAAAAGGCGCACATCTGGACGAATCGATAGAATCTCCGCATGGCAGAGCGGCCCAGCGCGCCGACTGCGCCCGAACTCCTCCTGGAGACCGAGGCGGGCTCCACCGTGATGAGTCCGGGCCACGACTACCACGTCGGGCGCGACCCCCTGAGCGACATCGTGATCGACGACGCCCGGGTCTCGTGGCACCACGCGGTGCTGCGGCCCGAGGCCGACCACTGGACGCTGGCGGACGAGCACAGCACGAACGGCACCTACGCCGACGGTCTGCGCATCCAGGAGCGGGACGTCGGCCCCGGCTGCGTGATCCGCTTCGGCAGCCCCTCCGACGGGCCGCGCGCGGTCCTCATCGCCCCCGAGCGCCCCTCGGCGGCGGCCGTGTCGATGCCCGGCCTCACCGGTACCTTCCGGCAGCCCACCACCGTCCGCCCGCTGCCCACCCGCACGGTCCGCATCGGCCGCGCCGACGACAACGACCTGGTCATCGACGACCTGGTCGTCTCCCGCCGGCACGCCGAACTGCGCGCCCTGCCCGACGGCAGCTACGAGATCGTCGACCTCGGCAGCCACAACGGCACCTACCTCAACGGCAGCTCCGTCACCCGCGCCCTGCTCGGCCCCGGTGACGTCGTCGGCATCGGCCACTCGGCGTTCTGCCTGGTCGGCGACCAGTTGCAGGAGTACGTCGACACCGGCGAGGTCTCCCTCGACGTCCAGGACCTGAGCGTCGCCGTCGACCGCGGCCGCAAGACCCTCCTCGACCACGTGTCGTTCCCGGTGGGGGAGAAGTGCCTGCTCGCGGTGGTCGGCCCGAGCGGCGCCGGCAAGTCCACCCTCCTCGGCGCCCTCACCGGCCAGCGCCCCGCCGACCACGGCACGGTCCTGTACGACGGCCGCGACCTCTACCGTGACTACGCCGAGCTGCGCCAGCGCATCGGCCTGGTCCCGCAGGACGACATCCTGCACGCCCAGCTCACCGTCCGCGCCGCCCTCACCTACGCCGCCGAACTGCGCTTCCCGCAGGACACCGCCAAGGCCGAGCGGCAGGCGCGGGTCGAGGAGGTCATCGACGAACTGGGCCTGCGCCAACGCGCCGACCAGCCCGTGCACAGCCTCTCCGGCGGCCAGCGCAAGCGCGTCAGCGTCGCCCTGGAACTGCTGACCAAGCCCTCGCTGCTCTTCCTCGACGAGCCGACCTCGGGCCTCGACCCCGGAATGGACCGCTCGGTGATGCACATGCTGCGCGGCCTCGCCGACGACGGCCGGACCGTCATCGTCGTCACCCACAGCGTCCTCAGCCTCGACGTCTGCGACCGGCTCCTCGTCCTCGCGCCCGGCGGACGGATCGCCTACTACGGGCCGCCCGAGGACACCCTCGCCTACTTCGGCTACGAGCAGTGGCCCGAGGCCTTCGAGGCCTTCGAGCGGGACCAGGACCGGGACTGGGCGGGGGAGTTCCGCACCTCGCCGTTCCAGCGGCAGTACGTCAGCGAGGCGTCCGGCCAGCCCCGGGTGCCGCGCTCCGGTCCCGTCGTGATCACCCCGCCGCCCAGGCCGCGCAGCCGCGGCGCCCAGCTCGGCACCCTGATCCGCCGCTACGCGACCGCCCTCGGCGCCGACCGCACCTTCCTCGTCATCATGATCGCGCTGCCGTTCGTGATGGGTGCCATGGCCCGCGCCCTGGCCGGCAGCAAGCTGACCCAGGAGACGGCGATGAACGCGCTGCTGATCCTGTGCGTCGGCGGTGTGCTGACCGGGGCGGCCAACGCGGTGCGCGAACTGGTCAAGGAACGCACCATCTACCAGCGCGAGAGAGCCGTCGGCCTGTCCAGATCGGCCTACCTGATGTCGAAGATCGTCGTCCTGGGCACGGTCACCGTCCTGCAGGCCGTGGTCCTGACCCTGGTCGCCCTGCTCGGCGTCGATCTCAACGCGCCCGGCGGCGAGGGCGTGTTGATGCCGCCCCTTGTCGAAATCACCGTCGCCGTCGCCCTGCTGGCGTTCACGGCGATGATGCTCGGCCTGCTGATCTCCGCGCTGGTCCGCAAGGAGGAGGTGACGATGCCGCTGCTTGTGCTGCTCGCCATCGTCCAAGTCGTCTTCTGCGGAGCCCTGCTGAAGCTCGACGGCGTGCCCGGCCTGGAGCAGCTGTCCTGGCTGGTGCCCTCGCGCTGGGCCCTGGGCGCGATGGCCGGCACGGTGGGCCTCGCCCGGATCGTGCCCGGCGAACTGACCACCGATCCGCTGTTCCGGCATTCGGCGAAGGTGTGGCTGCTCAACGTAGGGATGCTCGTCGTCCTCTCCGTGCTCTTCGGATACGTCGTCTCGCGCCTCCTGCGCCGCCACGAACCGGCCGTCCTGCGGAAGTCGTGATGACCACCCCCGGCTTCCGGCCCACCCACGTCGTCCCCCAGCACGGCATGGCCGCCTGGGAGGCCCCCGACCCCGCCCGGCCCACCGTGCCCCTCGACCCGCTGCTGCCGGTCCAGCTCCTGGAGCGGCGCGGCGACTGGGGGCACGTCCTGTGCGCCAACGGGTGGTCGGCCTGGGTCGACGGCCGTTTCCTGGTCGCCGTACCCAAGGACCCGCCCGTCGCGGACGCCCCGCTCGCCCGCACCGCCGACCCCCGCCCCCTGCTCGCCCGCGCCGAGGAGACGCTCGCGCGCTACCGGTCCGCGGTCGAGGAACTGGCCGACGGCGGCCTGGACACCGAGGCCTTCCAGAGCCACACCCGGGGCCTGCGGATCGGCGTCGTCGTCGACGGCGAGTCGGTCTGGCTGTACGACGCCCAGCACGGCCGCTGGGTCTACGCCGACGGCACCCGGCTGAGCACCTATGCCGCCGAGGACGCGCCCCGCGCCGCCGCCGGGGACCCCGGGCACGCCGCCACCCAGGTCGTGACGCCCGATGGCCCGTGACACCAGCCTCTTCTCCGGCCGGCCCTCCGAGCTGATCGGCCGGCAGATCGCCGGCTACCGCATCGAGCGCGAGATCGGCCGCGGCGGCATGGCCGTCGTCTACCGCGCCCACGACCTGCGCCTGGACCGCACGGTCGCCCTCAAGCTCCTCGCCCCCGAACTCGCCCGCAACGACACCTTCCGGCGCCGCTTCACCCACGAGTCGCGGGCCGCCGCCGCGATCGACCACCCGCACATCGTCCCCGTCTTCGAGGCGGGCGAGACGGACGGCGTCCTGTACATCGCCATGCGCTACGTCGAGGGCAGCGACCTGCGTCATCTCCTGGACCGCCGGGGCCCGTTGGGGCCCGAGGCCGCGCTGCGGATCGCCGCCCAGATCGCCTCCGCGCTGGACGAGGCCCACGACCACGGCCTGGTCCACCGGGACGTGAAACCCGGCAACATCCTGATCGCCCGCGGCACCGACAGCGACCACCCCGAGCACGCCTACCTCACCGACTTCGGCCTGACGAAGAAGTCCCTGTCCCTGACCGGCTTCACCACGGTCGGCCAGTTCGTCGGCACGCTCGACTACGTGGCCCCCGAGCAGATCTCCGGGAAGCCGGTCGACGGCCGCTGCGATGTGTACGGCTTCGCCTGCGTCGTCTACGAAACCCTCGCGGGCCGCCCGCCGTTCCGCCGCGACGACGACATGGCCCTGCTCTGGGCCCACCAGTACGACGAACCACCCCCGCTGACCGAGGCCCGCCCCGACCTCCCCCCGGCGGCCGACACCGTCCTCGCCACGTCCCTCGCGAAGAGCCCCGACGACCGCTACGGCACCTGCCTCACCTTCGTCTCCGCCCTGCGCACGGCCATGACCGGCAACCGCCCGCCCGGCCACGCACCGACACAGGTCGCCGTCCGCGTGGCGAACTCCGCGGTGGCCGGCCCGAAACCGCCACCGCCGTGGGCCCGACCGGTCTTCAGGGGCGGCTAGCCGCGTCCGTCTCGCCCCGCCGCCGCACCGGCCGCGCCAGCAACCCGCCCAGGAAGCCCGCGACCAGACCCCACAGCGCTCCCAGCCCGACGGCGGACCACACCTCGGGTTCGAGGAACAGCTCCCCGCCCAGGCCGCCGCCGAGGTCGCCGATGCCGAGGACCGACAGGCCGTAGTGGGCGGTGATACGGCCGAGCAGGCAGATCATCAGGACCGTGAGGGCCAGGGCCACCGCCAGGTGCAGGGCGTGCTGCCAGGCGCGCATCCGGCCCGGGGAGCGGGCCGCCATCACGAAAGCGGCGGCAAGCAGCAGGACCGCGTCGACGGCCACCAGCCACCACACCCTGCTGTCGTAGTCGGCGAGCGTGGACAGGTTCAGGGTGGCGGTGTCCTTCGAGCGCAGCACCTCGTCCAGGACATGCGGCATCGGCAGCCCGAACGGGCCCTCCACCCGGCCCTTCCAGGTGGCACCGAGGCCCAGCGTCAACGCCAGCCAGACCAGGTTCGGCAGGCCCAGAAGGATCACGGCCAGGGTCTCCACCGCGTGACCGCGCGTCACCGCCACGACCAGGGCGACGACGATGCCCAGGACCACATAGGCGAGCAGGAGCACGACCATCGCGTACGCCGCCGGCCGCACCGACGCCTGGAAGCGCAGCAGCCGGCCCGGCAGCGGCGCCCCGCGCGAGACCAGCAGTGCCAGCGCCAGCACCCCGGCCAGCCAGAGCAGGCCGAACAGCAGCGTCAGCGGGACGTCCGTCTTGAAGCCGACCTCCGGAGTCACCCCGAAGAGGTCGCCGAGGTCGGAGAGCCCGCTCTCGCCGAGGGAGAGCGTGAAGGTCTGGCGGGCCCCCAGGGCGAGGGCGATCAGTCCGAGCAGCCACAGCACGGCGACCCGCGCCGCCCAGCCCGCCAGTTCCGTGGCGCCGGCGACCGCGCGGTGCCGCAACGGCCGTAGGAAACCCCAGGCGATCACGAGGGCACCGGCCAGCGTGACCGACAGCGGGATCACCGTCAGGCCCGCCTGGGTGTCGGCGAGGCCGCCGGCGTTCCCGGAGAGCTCGATCGTGCCGCCGACCGCGGTGACGACCGTCGCCGCGACGACCCGGGGGAACGCCCCGTCGGGCAGATCCGCCGCCCCGGCCGCCCACAGCCCCAGGGCCGCGGTCACGCCCATGACGAGCAGTCCGGACAGCACGGTCACGGCGGCCTGTACCCAGCCGTGCGGGGCAACGGCCTGGTCGGAGCGGGTTCTCGGGCTCACCCTGCCCACGCTAAGCAGCGCTCGGGGACCCCGCCCGCCGAGAGGGCCGTCCGCGTCGGCTTGCGAGCGGCACCGGACCGGAGCACACAATGGAATCGTCGTGGATAAAAGCGGCGTAAGCGCAGAAAAGCCGCAGGGTCCCACGTCGGGAAGAAGGGCTCGTGAGCTCCGAACCTCCGTCCTCCGGCCGGCCCACCGGACCGCCCTCAGGTCCGCTGTCGGGTCCCTCCCAGCCGCCCTCGGGGCCGCCTTCGCAGCCGCCGGGCAGCAGCGGCGGGACGCCCTCGCCGGAACCGAACCGCCCCTGGTGGCGGTCGGTGCCGAGGGTTGCCGTGCTCGCCACCGCGGTCGTGGCCGCCGTGGTGCTGGCGCTCGTCTTCAGCCGCTCCGACGGCGGCGGGGGCGGCGGCACCGCCAAGGGCGGCGAAGTCTTCCTCCAGGCCGCCTCCAAGACCGGCCCCGAGCCCTTCACCGAGTCCACCGCCAACGACAGCTCGGCCCCGCCCGTCTCCGCATCCCCGGCGACCGGGTCGACCGCGGCCAACGCGGTACGGGGCGTCGACGGCGGCGCGCCCGGCCTCTACGGCGGCACCCGCAACGTCTCCAGCTGTGACGTGGAGGCCCAGATCAAGGCCCTCCAGGCGGCCCCCGCGAAGAACAACGCCTTCGCCTCCGTCGCCGGCGTCCAGCCGTCCGCCGTCCCCGCCTACCTGCGCGCGCTCACCCCCGTGCAGCTGCGCATGGACACCCGCGTCACCAACCACGGCTACCGCGACGGCGCCGCCACCAGCTACCAGGCCGTCCTCCAGGCCGGCACCGCCGTCCTCGTCGACAGCCACGGCGTGCCCCGCGTCCGCTGCGCCTGCGGCAACCCGCTCACCCCGCCGGTCGCCCAGCAGACCACACCGAAGCAGACCGGCGACCGATGGGCGTCGTACCACCCCTCGAACGTCGTGGTCGTCGCACCCTCGGTCACCGTCATCAACATCTTCGTGATCTACGACCCGGACGACGACGAGTGGATCGCCCGCCACCGCGGCGACACCGGAGGCAAGGACCAGCACACCCGTCCGCCGGTGAACCCCTCGCCGTCCGTGACCGTGACGACGCCGACGGCCCCCACCACACCGACGTCGCCGCCCACCTCCCCGTCCTCCCCGGCGCCGTGCCTCTCCACGGCCACCGGCACGCCCACAGGGCCCGCGACCGGCACGCCCACCGGCTCGGCGACCCCGTGCCCGCCGACGTCGGTGACGCCGTCGTCGCCCACACCGAGCTCCGAGTCGCCGGCGCCTGAGACGACGCAGCAGGACACGCCGGACGAGCAGTCCTCGTCCGACACCTCCTCGCCGCAGGCCCCGCTCGCGTCCGACACCACGACCGCGTCGGCGTCCACCCACCTCTCGCCCCTGACGTCACCGGCCGTGTGACCGACACGACCCGTTTTGGGGACTGCGGCGCCTCGCTCGGGGTACGAGCACTGGTGCAGCAGCGTCCGGCCAGTCCGGCTTCCGAGAGAGAAACGCATGATCGAGCACCTGGACGGGGCAGTGATACCGACTGGTTTCGACGTACCCGTCGACCCACTCCGGCGGGCGGCCCACTACACGGGCGAGCCGGGATGCATCGCCGAGGCCAGGCACTTCGCCGCGCACTTCCTCGAACAGCTCAGGACCGAGTGGTGCGCCGAGATCGGCGCCCGGGCCGACGACGAGGTGCTCCTGGTGGTGAGCGAGCTGATCACCAACGCCGACCGGCACAGCAACGGGCCGTACATCCTGGACCTGGAGGGCACGGACGCGACCGTGACCGTGTCCGTCTACGACAGCAGCGCCGCGCTGCCGCTGCGTTTCCCGAAGGACCCGGAGCGGGTGGGCCGGCACGGCCTGGAGATCGTGCACGCGCTGGCGGCGGAGGTCACCGCCGAGCGGGTACCGGTCGGCAAGCGGGTCACCGCGACGCTCAGACTCGCCGAGGGGTGACCGCCGCGGCCGTCCGGCCGGTCACCCCTCGCGCTGGTCCTCAGGCGCAGCCCAGCTCGCCCAGCATGCCCTCGCGCAGCCGCGCGATGATCCGCTTGATCAGCCGGGACACATGCATCTGCGAACAGCCCAGCTGCTCGCCGATCTCCGCCTGGGTGGCCTCCTCCACGAACCGCAGATGCAGGATCTGCCGGTCGCGGTCGCTGAGCTCGGCCATCAGCGGCGCGAGTGACTGGAAGTCCTCGACCAGCCGCAGCCCGTCCTCCTCGACGCCGATGAAGTCGGCGAGCACCGACTCGCCGTGCTCGGGCCCGTCGCCGGTGAGGGCGGCGTCCAGCGAGGAGGAGTTGTAGCCGTTGGAGGCGATCTGGCCCTCGATGACCTCGTTCTCGGAGATGTTCATCAAGGTGGCGAGCTCGGCCACCGTCGGCTCCCGGTCCAGCCGGCTGGCCAGCTCCTCGCGCGCCTTCGCCAGCTCCACCCGCAGCTCCTGGAGCCGCCGCGGCACGTGCACCGCCCAGGTGGTGTCCCGGAAGAACCGCTTGATCTCGCCGACTATGTACGGCAGCGCGAAGGACGTGAACTCCACCTCGCGCGTGAGTTCGAACCGGTCGATGGCCTTGATCAGGCCGATCATGCCGGTCTGGACGATGTCCTCCATGTCGTCGCCGCGACCGCGGAACCGGCCGGCGGCGAAGCGCACGAGGGACATGTTCATCTCGATCAGGGTGTTCCGCGCGTACTGGTACTCGTGTGTGCCTTCCTCGACCTCCGTCAGGCGCTGGAAGAACTGGCGCGACAGCTCCCGCGCGTCACGCGGGGCGACGCTCCGCGGGTCCACGACTCCCGGCAGCGGTCCGTCACCCGTGCTGGCCCCGGCGGTCCTCTGGACGAGCTGTGCCTCCGACCCGGTCACGGCGGTGTCCATGTCCTCTCCCACGTCCCACGTCACGGCTTCACCGGCGGGCGACCCGCCGGTCCTCACCCAGCGCGTACCCCGGGTGGCGCAGGCCATGCCCACGGTCCGGTGCCGGGATCGTGAGAAGGCGGTGGACGGCCCGTGCGGCGTGCGGCTCCGGCGTGCGACTGTGGCGGACGTCACAGATCCACTCGTGAAGATTCGGTGCGGGTGGCCGTGATCAGGTCGTGGAGGTAGCGCTTGGTGACACGGCCGTCGTAGCCGGTGTCGATCAGCTCCCGGATGCAGTCCAGCAGGCCCTCGCGGCGCGCGGCGTCCAGCGCGCGGTGGTTCGAGTACGTGAGCAGGACGTCCAGGTACGCCTCGGTGGTGTACGTGATCTCCTGGAAGTACCGGGTCACCGCGACGTTCTCGAAGCGCGGGCAGCGCTCGAACTCCTCGGACGGCGCGGGGATCTCGGCCGCCTCCTTCAGGAGCAGACCGGGCGGCGTGGCCGGGTCCCAGCGCTCGTAGCACCGCTGGGACCGGTGGAAGAACTCCGTGGTGCCGCCCGCCGCATGATCCGTGACGACGACGCCGAGCAGGCCGCCGGGCGCCAGCGCGTCCGCGGCCTTCTCCACCCGCGTGTCCGGGTCGAGCCAGTGCCAGGCGGTCGCGCACACCATGAGGTCGAAGGGCTCGGCGGGCAGGGGCCACTCGTCGAAGTCGGCCACCTCCACGGACACATGAGGGAACGCCCGCAGCCGCCGACGGGCCACGGCAGCCATGTCGGGGCCCAGCTCCACGGCCGTGACCCGGCCCCCGAACTCCGCCAGCGGCACGGTGAGTTGACCGGTGCCGGGCGCCACCTCCAGGACGCGGCGCCCGGGCCCCAGACCGGCCGCGCGGGCCAACTGGGCGACCAGATCGGGTGGATACGCGGGACGCGCCCGGGCGTACAGCTCCGCGTCCTCGTTGAACGTCTCCCGCAGCGCCATGCCCGCACCTTTCGCCCTCCGCGATTCCACCCAGGGCAGAATGCTGATCCCTTCCCAAGCCGTGCAACGCTTTTAGGCTGGGAAGGTGAGCGAACAAGCGCCGAACCAAGCCCGCGTCATCCCGCTGCGCCCGGCCCCCGCGCGCCCCGAGACCGCCCGCCCGTCCGCCGCCCGCCCGTCCTCCGCTCGTCCCGCAGGGGCGCCGACCCCCAAGGAACCTCTGTGGCGGGACCTCGTCGGTGACGTGCTGCGGCGTGAACGGCAGGCCCAGGAGCGGACGTTGAAGGACGTCGCCGACGCCGCCCGGATCTCCATGCCCTACCTCTCCGAGGTGGAGCGGGGCCGCAAGGAAGCCTCCTCGGAGGTTCTCGCGGCCGCCGCCCAGGCCCTCGGCCTCGGACTCGGTGACCTGCTCACGCGGGCCCAGGGCGAGCTGATCCGCCTCACCAGCCGGACGTCCACCGGAACCCGCCGGGCGACGACCTCGTCGTACGACGGCCTCTGCCTGGCCGCCTGACGCCCACCCGGCGCCTCACACCGTCACGAGGCGCCGGCTCAGCACCTCGTCGGCGAGCCCGTACGCCACGGCCTCCTGCGCGGTGAAGACCTTGTCGCGGTCCATGTCGGCGCGCAGGGTGGCGATGTCGTGGTGGGTGTGCCGGGCGAGCACCTCCTCCACCTGCGCACGGATCCGGATCATCTCCTTGGCCTGGAGCGCGAGGTCGGAGATGCTGCCCCGGCTGCCGCCGCTGGCCGGCTGGCCGAGCAGCACGCGCGCGTGCTCCAGCACGATCCGCCGCCCCGGGTCCCCGCCCGCGAGCAGCACGGCCGCCGTGGAGGCCGCCTGGCCGACGCAGACCGTCGAGATCGGCGTCTGGACGTACGTCATCGCGTCGTAGATCGCCATGAGTGAAGTGAACGAGCCGCCGGGGGAATTGATGTAGATCGAGATCTCGTGGTCCGGCGCCGAGGACTCCAGATGGAGGAGTTGCGCGATGACGACGTTGGCCACGCCGTCGTCGATCTCGGTGCCGAGGAAGATGATCCGCTCCGACAGCAGCCGGCTGAACACGTCGGAGGTGCGCTCACCCTGCGCCGTCCGCTCGACGACGTACGGAATCGTGTAGTTCGCCATGTCACAGCCCCATCCGTCGCTTCGAGGCGGCCGGGCGGACGTCCGCGAGGGACTCCAGGACCCGGTCCACCATGCCGTACTCCCTGGCCTCCTCGGCCGTGAACCAGCGGTCCCGGTCGCCGTCGTGGGCGATGGTCTCCGGCGTCTGGCCCGTGTTCTCGGCCAGCAGCCGCTCCATGGTCCGCTTGCTGTGGTCCAGGTTCTCCGCCTGGATCTCGATGTCGGCCGTGGTGCCGCCGATGCCCGCCGAGCCCTGGTGCATCATGATCCGCGCGTTGGGCAGGGCGTACCGCTTGCCGGGCGCGCCGGCGCAGAGCAGGAACTGCCCCATGCTGGCCGCGAACCCCATGGCGAGCGTGGACACGTCGTTCGGGATGAGCCGCATCGTGTCGTAGATGGCGAGGCCCGCGTACACCGAGCCGCCCGGGCTGTTGATGTACAGGCTGATGTCGGTGCGCGGGTCCTCCGCGGAGAGGATCAGCAGCTGCGAGCAGACGCGGTTCGCGGAGACCTCGTCGACCTGCGTGCCCAGCAGGACGATCCGCTGCCCGAGCAGCTGGGCCGCCAGGTCGTCGTCGAACCGGGAGGGCGGGGTGTCGCCCTCCTCGGCCCGCGGCAGGAGCGGGGTGAGTGGAGTCATCGGTTCGCCTCCGTGCGAAGTGGCCGGGATACCGTCGACTTCACTCTTGACCCCGGCGGCCGCCGATGACCGGTTTCTCTGCCCGTGGCAGATTCGCCACCGGCAGAGAAGCTCTGATCAGGCCTTTTCGCGTAGCTGCCGGAAGAACGCCCGCACGTCCTCGACCAGCAGCTCCGGCTCCTCCAGCGCCGCGAAGTGCCCGCCACGGTCGAGTTCCGTCCAGCGCACGATCGTGTCGGTGTGCTCCGCGTTGTGCCGCAGCGGAATCGAGATCTCGGCCGGGAAGACGGCCACCGCGGTGGGCGTCGGGGACGGTTCGGTGGGCCGGGCCGCCCGCTCGGCCTGGGCGCGGGCGTTCTCGTAGTAGATGCGGGCGGCCGAACCGGCCGTCCCCGTCAGCCAGTACAGCATCACGCCGGTCAGCAGCCGGTCCCGGTCGACGGCCTCCTCCGGATACCGCTCCGAGTCCGTCCACTCCTGGAACTTCTCGACGATCCAGGCGAGTTGGCCGACCGGCGAGTCGGTCAGGGCGTAGGCCAGGGTCTGCGGCCGGGTGGAGTGCAGGATCGCGTACCCGATCCCGTCGCGCGACCAGGCGCTCCACCGCCGCCACGACTCCAGCGTGCGCTCCCGCTCCTCGGGCGCGAGCGCGGCGAGTTCCTCCTCCGTCGGCTCATGGGTGGCCTGCGCGCCCATCACGAGGTTGAGGTGGACGCCGACGACCCGGTCGGGGCACATCCGGCCCAGAGCGCGGGAGATCGCCGAGCCCCAGTCGCCGCCCTGCGCGCCGAACCGCTCGTAGCCCAGCCGCCCCATCAGCTCCGCCCAGGCGCGGGCGATCCGCCCGACGTCCCAGCCGGTGTCCGCGGGCGGCCCGGACAGCCCGAAGCCGGGAATGCTCGGTACGACGACATGGAAGGCGTCGGCAGGGTCGCCGCCGTGGGCCGCCGGATCGGTCAACGGGCCGACCACATCGAGGAATTCGGCGATCGAACCCGGCCAGCCGTGCGTGACGATCAGCGGGGTGGCGTCCGGCTCGGGGGAGCGGATGTGGGCGAAGTGCACGGTCGTGCCGTCGATGACGGTCGTGAACTGGGGCCACTCGTTGAGCTGCGCCTCGGCGGCCCGCCAGTCGTAGGAGTGCCGCCAGTGGTGGACGAGGCCGCGCAGATAGTCCGCCGGTACGCCGTACGCCCAGCCGGTCGCCGACAGGTCGTCGGGCCAGCGGGTGCGGTCCAGGCGGGCGTGGAGATCATCGAGGTCGCTCTGCGGGATGTCGATGCGGTAGGGGCGGATCGGGTCCGCGCTGCTTTCCGTGGGAGCTGACGTCATGGTGCGGATGGTAGGCCGGACGGGGCAGTCAGGCGTGCGGCCGATGAGTTTCGCGGCAGGGATCAGTCCACACCCACGACAGCGATTCCACACCCCAGGAGGAAGCCATGGCGACCGACGGTTTCACCACGTGTCTCTGGTTCGACGGCCAGGCCGAGGAGGCCGCCCACTACTACGTCTCGATCTTCAAGAACTCCAGCATCGGCTCGGTCGCCCGGGTCAACGAGGGCGGCATGGGCGAGCCCGGCTCGGTGATGGCCGTGGACTTCACGGCCAACGGCCACAAGTTCGTCGCCCTGAACGGCGGACCGCAGTTCCAGTTCACCGAGGCGATCTCCTTCCAGCTCTTCTGCGAGAGCCAGGAGGAGATCGACTACTACTGGGCCAAGCTCACGGAGAACGGCGGCGAGCCCGGCCCCTGCGGCTGGCTCAAGGACAAGTACGGCGTGTCCTGGCAGGTCATCCCGGACAACCTGATCGCCATGGTCAGCGACCCGGACCCGGAGAAGGCGGTCCGGGTGACCAAGGCGTTCATGGCGATGAGCAAGTTCGACAAGGCCGAGCTGGAGCGGGTCTACGCGGGCGAGTGAGGGTCAGCCGGCGGAGGCCCGGCCGATCACACGGGTGATCTCCCGGGCGATCCGCAGGATGCCGGGCGAGCGGACCGGACAGGGCTTCGGCGTGGACGTCGTCGGCGCCAGGCAGAAGTGCAGGTAGTCCTTGTCGAGGTGCAGGGCGGTCCGGTCCCGGCCCGGCTGGGTGCAGTAGGCGGGGTGCTCGTGCTCGTAGGCGTCGCACGGCACGTACTGCGCCCACGTGTAGCGGGCCCCGGCCGCGCTCACCCGGGCGCCGGCGTCCGCGACGACGTCCCCGGAGGCGGCGGCCTGCTTCTCGTACAGCTCGTTGACGCGCCGGACCCGGTCGGGGGTGATCGGGTCCGGGCCCTGCGCCACCCACACGATCCGCGGCCGCGCAGCACCGCCCGCGTCGGCGATCTGCTGGGTGAGCCGGTCCATGTCGGCCCGGTAGCGCTTGAAGTACGTCGTCGGGTCGTCGGCGTGGGTGATGCCGTCCATGCACCATGTGTAGCCCCACGCGTTGCCCCAGAACTGCAGCACCACGAAGTCCGGATGCAGCGACCGCACGAGCGCGGCCGCCTTGTCGCCGTTCGGGACGAGGGACTTCGCGCCGGTGCCCTCCAGGTAGTCGCAGACCGTCGTGCCCGAGTACGGCCGGCTCGTGTAGTCGGCGCGCAGATCGCGGCGCAGCTCCTGGCCGAGCACCTTCTGCGCCTCCATCGCCAGGGAGTCCCCGAGATAGAGCACCTTGGGCGCCTTGGCCGGGGCGCTGGGACTGGCGGCGGCACGCTGGTGCGTGGTGCCGACGGCCGGCGACGGCGGGGCCGCCTCCGGCCCGGACTCCGGGTCCGAACACGCGCCGAGCAGCACTCCGGCCAGCACCCATCCCACGATCCACGGCTTGCGCATGCGGCAACTCCCGCCCCGGACACCGAAATCGGCTCCCCAGGCAAGCACAGCCGGGCAGAAGGGGGAAGAGGCAGGCCGGTCAGCCCCGGTCGGGGCTCTCCAGCAGGTCGATGAGGTCGTTGAGCGGCAGCGGCTTGGCCAGATGCGCGTCGAAGCCCGCCGTCCGGGACCGGGAGCGGTCGGTGCCCCGGCTGAATCCGGACACCGCGATCAGCCGCACCCGGTCGCCGTGCGGCCGGGACCGGATCGTACGGGCGACCGTGTAGCCGTCGAGGTCGGGCAGACCCAGGTCGCACAGGACGACGTCGAAGAGGCCGTCCTCGGTGGCGGTGAGCGCGTCGGCGCCCGTGTGGACGGCGGTGACGTGATGGCCCTGCCGCTGGAGCAGGGTGCGGTAGGTCAGGGCGAGGTCGGCGTTGTCCTCCACGATCAGGATGGACAGCTGCCGCCGGGCCGGGCGCACCACCACGGGCCGCGGCGGCTCCGGTGCCGTCGGGTCGGCGACGGGCAGCAGCACCGTGAACGCCGCGCCACGGCCCGGGCCCTCGCTGTGCGCGCTGATCAGGCCCCCGTGCAGCTCGACGACCGTCCGTGCGACGGCCAGGCCGAGGCCCAGGCCTTCCGGCGTGTCCGGACCGGCCGGCGCCGCCCGCATGAACACGCCGAACAGGTCCTCGGCCTGGGCGGGGTCGAAACCGATGCCGTCGTCCCGGACGGTCAGCCGGGCCCGCCCTTCGTCGGCGCGCAGCGCGACCTCGGTGCGGCCGCCCGGCGGCGTGTACTTGAGCGCGTTCGACAGCAGGTTCGTCAGCACCTGCGCCAGCCGCAGCCGGTCGCCGTCCACCACCACGGGTACGGCCGGAAGCCCTACGTCAAGCTTGCGGCCCTCATGCCCGAACAGGCCCCGGATGTCGGCGCACGCGCTCTCGACCACCGACCGCACGTCGACCCGCTCACGCACCAGCTCCAGCCGTCCGGTGAGCGCCCGGGTGCCGTCGAGGAGGTCGTTGCTCATCCGCACCAGCGTGCCCAGCTGCCGCTCCAGCACGGACAGCGCCGGATGGCCGTCGGGCATGTCGAGCGCCAGCAGTTCCGTGGCCGCGGTCGCCGCGGCGAGCGGGTTGCGCAGTTCGTGCGAGAGCGTGGCGATGAACCGGTCCTTGGCCTGCTGCTCCTCCCGGAGGCGGCGCCCCGCCGCGTCCAGCTCGGCGTTGGCGTGCCGCAGCTGCTCGTTGACCTCGCGGATCTCCCGGGCCCGCACGAACAGGTCGATCTCCATGCCCTCGGCACGCATCTGCGCCTCGGCGGCCACCCGCTGCTGCTCCCGCCCCACCCGGCGCACATGCACGAACTCGGTGACGTCCTCGACCCGGTGGATGACGTGCGTGACCCGCCCGTCCGCGTCCAGGACCGGGGCGTTGACCGGGCTCCAGTACTTCTCGTCGAAGCCGCCCGCCTCGCCGGTGGGGATGTCGTACCGCTGGAGCGGCATGGTGTCGGTGCGGCCGGTCGCCACCACCGTCTCCAGCGAGCGCCGCAGATTGGCGACACCGTCGGCCGTCGGGTCGTCCGGGTTGTCGGGGAACACCTCGAAGATGCGCTGCCCGACGATCGAGCGCTCGGTGCGGGTGGCCGTGAGGTAGGCGCGGTTGACCTCGACGATGGTGAAGTCGGGGGTGAGGATCAGCAGTGGGGACAAGGTGGCGTCGAAGAGGCGCCGGAAGTCCAGGGGCTCGGGCATGGCGGCCCTCTCCGGGGCGGGTCAGGGGTCCAGTCGATAGCCGTAGCCGCGGACGGTCGTGATCCGCGGCGCGGGCACGGGCAGCCGGGCGAGCTTGCCGCGCAGCCGGTAGATGTGCTCGATGACGGTGGCGGGCTGCTGCCAGGACGCACCCCAGATGCGCTCCAGGAGCTGCTCCGCCGAGAACACCCGGCCGGGCGCGGTGGCCAGCATCTCCAGCAGCGCGTACTCCTTGGGCCGCAGCACCAGCAGGAACCCCTCGCAGGAGGCCTGACGGGCGGCGGTGTCGATGCGCAGCGGGCCGATCTGGAACACGGTCGGGGTGTCCGGCGGCTGCGCGCGGCGCAGCACGGCGCGGATACGGGCCACCAGTTCCCGCTGCGAGAACGGCTTGACCAGGTAGTCGTCCGCCCCGATCTCCAGGCCGGCCACCCGGTCGGCCTCCGCACCCCGGCCGGTGATCACGATGACGGGGAGGCGGCTGGTGGAGCGCAGCGCCCGCAGCAGCTCCAGGCCACTGCCGTCGGGCAGGCCCAGGTCGAGGACGGCCAGGACGATGCCGCCCTCGTGCAGCGCGGCCTTGCCGGCGCGGGCGTCCATGGCCCAGGTGACGGTGAAACCGGCCCGTTCCAGATAGGAACGGCACATCAGTGCGAAATCGGGGTCGTCCTCGATCAAGGCGAGGTGCGGACGCATGTCACATCACCTGGCCCAACTGCTGTCCGCTCGTTGTGGCACCGGTGAGCGGGCGTTGATGCCCCGACCATGTGGCGAAGGTAGAACAGTGCATGCCCACGGTTCAAGGGGGAGCCGCCCAGGGGGAGTTCCGGAGCGGGTGCGCGCGGTGCGGGGATGACGAAGTCACCGCCCGCGCCCGCTCGGGAACACGGCGTCCGGGGTGCACGGTGGGCAGGGCACAGGGACGGACGGCTTGTACGAGAACACGCTGGAGCCGGTCGGCCCTGTCCACTGGCCCCCGGCCGGGGAGCACCGGCTCCGGAACGACGCGAACGGCCTGCTCGTCGCGGAACTCCGCGGTGATGTCGACCTCGCCACGGCCACCGGGCTGCGGCTGTGGCTGGACTCCCTGCTGTGTCTGGACGCACCCGGCCATGTCGTCGATCTGCGCGCGGTCGCCTTCATCGACTCCACCGGTCTGAGCGTGCTGCTGCGCTTCCGCGGCCGGGTCCGCACCGCGGAGCGCGGGTTCGCCCTGCTGTGTGATGCCGGTCAACGCAGATTGCTGCAAGCGCACGGCACACTCGGCGTACTCGAACCCACGGCCACGCTCACCGAAGCCCTGGCGAGGGCGGCGGCCATGGGGTGACAAGGTCAGGCGGGGCCGCCCGTGGACTCCCGCACCACCACGGAGAAACGGCTGACGAACTCCTCCGGCTCCGGCCGGGCGCCGGTCCGCTCGATCCGGCGGACCAGGAGACGGACGGCGCGCTCGGCCATCGTGTCGTGGTCGGGGTCGACGGTGGACAGGGAGGGCACCAGGAACCCGCTCTCGGGGACGTCGTCGAACCCCATCACCTTGACCTGCTCCGGCACCCGGACCCCGGCGTCGGCCAGGCCGCGCAGCACCCCCATGGCCACGGTGTCGGTCACGCAGAAGACCCCGTCGAAGTCGAGCCCGCTCTCCACCATGTCCCGGGCGCAGCGCGCCCCCTCGGCCCTGGAGAAGGCCGCCAGGCGTCGGTGCAGCTCCGGGTCCAGGGACAGGCCGGCCTCCTCCAGGGCCCGCCGGTAGCCGGCGTGGCGCAGGCTCGACACGTCGACCTCCGCGCCGACCGTGCCGCTCACGAACGCGATGCGCCGGCAGCCCCGTTCCACCAGGTGACCGGTGGCCGCCCGGGAGGCCTCGATGTTGGGCATCGCGACGTGGTCCACCGGGCCGCCGAAGATCCGCTCGCCCAGGATGACCACCGGATGGTCCATGGTCAGCCACTCGGTGTCCTGCGGCCCCATCCCCACCGTGCTGAGGATCAGCCCGTCGTAGAGGCGGTTGCGGGACAGGGCCAGCGCCTCGAGTTCGCTGTCCCGCAGCGCGTACGTCTGCTCGATGGCGACCCGCAGGCCGAGTGGCGCGGCCGCGGCGATGATGGCCGCGGCCAGCCGGCCGTAGTAGGGGCTGTCCACCTCCGGGACGGCCAGGCCGATGGTGCCGGTACGGCCCTTGCGGAGGTTGCGGGCGGAGACGTTGACGCGGTAGTCGAGGCGGGCCATGGCCTTGAGGACCTTCTCCCGGGTCGCCTCGCTCACCTTGGGATGACCGTTGATGACGTTGGACACCGTCATCGCCGAGACACCGGCCGCCCGGGCCACGTCCTGCATGGTCGCCATGGTCACGCCCTGTTCTGTGCCGCCGACATCCGCCGGACCATTACATCCCGGCCCCGCCCCCTCGCGAGCGGCAGGGCCGGGGCGCGGGTCAGGCCAGCGGGGCCCGGACGGTGACGAAGGAGTGGGGCGGCAGGGTCAGTTCGAGCCCCCGGTCGGTGGCCTTCAGGTCGTCGAAGGCACGCGGGGCGACCGTCTCCGCCGCGCCGGGGGCGTTGTGGTCCTGGAGCCGGTCGGCGGTGAGGATACGGGCGGTCGTCCTGCCGAGGCTGCCGCCGCGCAGGTCGAGCGTCACCCGGGCCGGCTCCGCCGCGTCGAGGTTGGACAGCGAGATGAGGACCGTGCCGTCCTTGACGCTGGCGGACGCGGACAGGCGTTCCGGTTCCGGGTCCTCGCCCCGCAGATGGACGGTGAGCGAACTGGCGTCCTGGTGACCCTTGTTCATCTCGAAGACGTGGTAGGTCGGGGTCAGCACCAGGCTGTCGCCGTCGGTGAGGATCATCGCCTGGAGGACGTTGACGGTCTGCGCGATGTTGGCCATGCGCAACCGCGCGGCGTGCTTGTGGAAGATGTCGAAGTGGAGGCTGGCGACCAGTGCGTCCCGCAGGGTGTTCTGCTGGAACAGGAACCCGGGGTTGGTGCCCGGCTCCACGTCCCACCAGGTGCCCCACTCGTCCAGCACCAGACCCACCGTGCGGCCGGGATCGTAGACGTCCATGACGGTGGAGTGGCCGGTGAGGATGCGGTCGATCTTCCGGGCCGCCGCCATCGTGCGGTAGTAGTCGTCGGTGTCGAAGTCGGTGGCGCTGCCCTTGGCCTCCCAGGGGCCGGCGAGCGTGTAGTAGTGCACGGACAGGGCCTGGAAGAAGTTCTTCGGGGTGGCCTCGCAGCCGAAGCAGCTGATCTGCTGCATCAGCGTCTCGGTCCATTGGTAGTCGGCGTCCTGGGCGCCCGAGGCGATCCGGTACAGCTTGTTGTCGCCGTGGTCACGGCAGTACGTGGCGTACTGGCGGGCCAGGTCGGCGGAGTACTCGGCGCGCATGTTGCCGCCGCAGCCCCAGGTCTCGTTGCCGATGCCCCAGAACTTCACCCGCCACGGCTCGTCCCGCCCGTTGGCCTTGCGCAGCCGCACCATGGGGCTGTCGCCGTCGCGGGTGAGGTACTCGACCCACTCGCTCATCTCCTGCACGGTGCCCGAGCCGACGTTGCCGTTGATGTACGGCTCGGCGCCCAGGAGTTCGCACAGGGCCATGAACTCGTGGGTGCCGAAGTGGTTGTTCTCCTCGACGTTGCCCCAGTGCGTGTTGACCATCCGGGGCCGCTGCTCGCGCGGGCCGATGCCGTCCTTCCAGTGGTACTCGTCGGCGAAACACCCGCCCGGCCAGCGCAGGTTGGGGATGTTCAGGGCGCGCAGGGCCTCGACGACGTCCAGACGGATACCGCCCTCGTTGGGGATGGGCGACTCCTCGCCGACCCAGAAGCCGCCGTAGATGCAGCGGCCGAGATGCTCGGCGAAGTGACCGTAGAGATGCCGGCTGATCGTTGGACCCGCGAGGTCGAGGTTGATGACGGCAGTGGTGTCTGACACGAGATGCGCTCCATGACTCGGCCGTGTTTATCGTTAAACTCGCCTATCTGTGCGAGCTGAGTCAAGAGGGCGGTGGCCTACTGATCGCCGGTCCGGGACGGACCGAACCGCTCGCCGCGCGCCCCGGCGGACACGTGGCTAGCGTGAGAATCCGGACCACCCACCGCACCGGAGAGGGCCGCAGTCATGGCCGTACAACCAGAGGGAACCCCCTGTTGGGTCGACGCGATGTTCAGTGACGTGGAGGGCGCGAAGGCCTTCTACGGCGATGTCCTCGGCTGGACCTTCGGCGAGTCGTCGTCGGAGTACGGCAACTACACACAGGCCTACGCGGACGGCAAGGCCGTCGCCGCCGTCGTGCCGCCCATGCCTGGGCAGGAGGGCCAGTCGCAGTGGTGCCTGTACTTCGCGAGCCCGGACGCGGCGGCGACCGCGGCCAAGATCCGTGACAACGGCGGCGAGGTCCTGATGGAGCCCATGGCGGTCGGCGACTTCGGCACGATGTGCCTGGGCCGCGACCCGGGCGGCGCCGTCTTCGGCGTCTGGCAGGCCGGTGTCCACGAGGGCTTCGAGGCCGTCGGCACCCCCGGCGCGTACGCCTGGGCGGAGATCTTCACGCGCGAGCCCGAGAAGGTGGACGCGTTCTTCCCCGCCGTCTTCCCGTACTCCAGGAAGCGGATGGAGGACGACTCGATGGACTTCGGCATGTTCGACGTCGGTGAGAACACGGTTCTCGGCCGGATGAAGATGACGGACGAGTTCCCGCCCGAGGTCCCCGCGTACATCAACGTCTACTTCGCCGTCGCCGACTGCGACGACGCCGTCGCCAAGGCCACCAAGCTCGGCGGCACCCTGCGCTTCGGCCCGATGGACAGCCCCTTCGGCCGGTTCGCCGCCCTCAGCGACCCGCAGGGCGCGAACTTCTCGGTGATCGACATGTCGACGACCCAGGGCGAGATGCCGAAGATCAGCGAGGTCTGAGATCAGGCCGTGGTCCAGCCGTGGCATGATCGGTCGCATGCGTGAACGTGTGGTGGCCGCGTGCGACGGTGCATCGAAGGGAAATCCCGGACCGGCCGGCTGGGCCTGGGTCGTCGCCGACGAGGCGGAGACCCCGGCCCGCTGGGAGGCGGGGCCGCTCGGCAGGGCCACCAACAACGTCGCGGAACTGACCGCGCTGGAAAGCCTGTTGACCGCCGTCGCCCCGGACGTGCCGCTGGAGATCCGGATGGACTCCCAGTACGCCATGAAGGCCGTCACCACCTGGCTGCCCGGCTGGAAGCGCAACGGCTGGAAAACGGCCGCGGGCAAGCCGGTCGCCAACCAGGAACTGGTCGTCCGCATCGACGAACTCCTCGACGGCCGCACGGTCGACTTCCGCTACGTCCCCGCCCATCAGGTCGACGGCGACCGCCTCAACGACTTCGCGGACCGCGCCGCCAGCCAGGCCGCCACGGTCCAGGAACCCGCGGGCAGCGACCAGGGTTCCCCCGAGCCGCCGCCCTCCCCGGACACCCCGAAGACCTCCCGCCCCGCCAAGGCCAAGTCTCCCCGGCGAAACGGCGGTTCGGCCTCCTCGTCCCGCACGATCAAGGCGAAGTTCCCCGGCCGCTGCATGTGCGGCCGCCCTTACGCGGCGGGCGCGGACATCGCCAAGAACGACCAGGGCTGGGGCCACCCGGAGTGCCGTACGGCAGGGGCCTGATCAGCCGGCCTCAGTCCGTGTCGAAGGTGTAGTGCGCTCGGTGGTCCAGCAGATCCGCCGGGCGCACGTCGTTCCAGGGCTTCATCGTCTCGCCCAGGTCGACCACGTCCGGCGTCCCGGCGGCCGGCAGATACCCCGAGTCGGGGTGCCGGCGCTGCCACTGGGCCCACAGCTTGTCGACGTAGGCGTGGTGCAGCCAGAACACCGGGTCGTTGGGGGAGACCCCGGTCGCCATCTGGCCGCCGACCCAGACATGGACCCGGTTGTGCAGATTGACCCCGCGCCAGCCCTCCAGATGGTTGCGGAAGCCGTCCGACGCGCTGTTCCAGGGCGCCATGTCGTACGTCGCCATCGCCAGCACCGAGTCGACCTCCGCCCGGGTCGGCAGCTCGCGCACGGCGGTGCCGAGCGAGCGGCGCAGGAACGTACGGCCGTCCACCCGCACCGATATGGGCCAGTTGCCCGCCGAGGCGGCGAAGGGCCCGTCCATCACCTGGCCGTCCCGACTCCGCCCGGTGCCGCCGAGGAAGTCCGGCGCCCACAGCGAGGCGCGCGGGGAGCGGTCGGCCGACCAGTCCCAGTACGGCAGCGCCACGGACGCGTCCACCGACTGAAGTGCCCGCTCGAACTCCAGCAGGTATCTGCGGTGCCAGGGCAGGAACGACGGTGAACGGTGGCCCGTGCGCTCGCTGCTGTCGGTGTCGGACATGATGAACGCGTTGTGCGTGCTGACGAAGGCGTCGTAGCGGCCGCTGCGCTTCAGCTCCAGGACGGCGGCGACGAACCGCCGCTTCTCGTCGGCGGTCAGGATCGCCTGGTTCTTGCGGACGGTCATGTGCGGTGCTCCAAAACGGGTACGGAGAAGGTCAGTTGGCCGGGAACGGGAGAAGCTGCGCGCCCTGCAGCTCGTCGACCGCGGCGCGTGCGGCGGCCTTCGGAGTCGGCACCGGGTCGTAGTGGCTGACGACGCTGATCCAGCTGCCGTCGGCGTTGCGCATCACGTGCAGTTCCACCCCGTCGATGAACACGGCGTATCCGGCGCCGTGGTGGTGACCGCCTCCTGAGGCCGGCCGGCCCTGTATCCGGCGGCCCTTGTAGACCTCGTCGAAGGTGTCGGGCGAGTGGTGGTCATGGGCGGAGGCCTGCGGGGCGACCGCGACCGTGGCGGCGACGGCGGCCGCGGCGGCGAGGGCGTGACGCCGGGTCAGTTCGGGCACGGGGTCGGTCCTTTCGGGTGTGCGTCGGGTGACCCCGTATGCCTATCGGTGCCGAAGAGGCATCTGCGACCGGTTGGCTCCGATCCGGACAATTCCTAATATCTGGTGCAACTTTGAACGAAGATGATCTTGCTGTGCGGCGCGAGGGCGATGCCCCGGAAGAGGAAATTCCGCCGCGCGCACCCCGTCCCGAGCATGATCTTTTCTGTGGCGACACCCCGCCGGTGACCTGCCTCACCCGCGGAAGCTGACGCAAAGCCCTGCTACCCTGCGTCGTCAAATGACCGCTCTGAGTGATTACCAGGGGTGCGCGTGAAGGTCGCCTGTGTCGGAGGCGGGCCCGCCGGCCTGTATCTGTCGATCCTGCTCAAACTGCAGGACCCGTCCCACGACATCACCGTCTACGAACGCAACCCGGAGGGTTCGACGTACGGCTGGGGCGTCACCTACTGGCGCGGACTGCTCGACAAGCTGCACGCGCACGACCCCGAGTCGGCCCGTGCCGTCGAGGAGCACTCCGTCCGCTGGAACCACGGCGTCGCCCATGTCCGGGACCTCGCGACCCGCCAGGACGGCGACGAGGGCCACGGCATCGGCCGCCACCGCCTCCTGGAACTCCTCGCCGCCCGCGCCCGCTCGCTCGACGTCCGTCTGGAGTTCGAGCACGGCATCACCGCCGAGAACCTTCCCGACGCCGACCTGGTCGTGGCGGGCGACGGAGTCCACAGCGCGCTGCGGACCGCGCACGCCGAGCACTTCGGCACCGAGGTCAGGGCGGGCCGCAACCACTACATCTGGCTCGGCACCACCAAGGTCTTCGACGCCTTCACCTTCGCCTTCGTCGAGACCGACCACGGCTGGATCTGGTGCTACGGCTACGGCTTCGGCCCCGACCGCAGCACCTGCGTCATCGAATGCGCCCCCGAGACCTGGACCGGCCTCGGCCTCGACGGGGCCGACGAGGGCGAGGGCCTGGCCCTGCTGGAGAAGCTCTTCGCCGGCATCCTGGACGGTCACTCCCTCATCGGCCGCTCCTCGGCCGACGGCAGCGCCCAGTGGCTCAACTTCCGCACCCTGACCAACCGCACCTGGTCGCACGGCAACCTCGTCCTGATGGGCGACGCCGCCCACACCACCCACTACTCCATCGGCGCCGGGACGACCCTCGCCCTGGAGGACGCCATGGCGCTGGCGGAGGCACTGCGCGAGCACACCGGGCTCCCCGCGGCCCTCACCCGGTACGAGCGGCAGCGCAAGGCGGAACTCCTCTCCGTCCAGAGTGCCGCCCGCTACAGCGCCCAGTGGTACGAGAACCTGCCGCGCTACATCGGCCTGCCCCCGCAGCAGATGTTCGCCCTGCTCGGCCAGCGCCACTCCCCGCTGCTGCCGTACGTCCCGCCCCAGCTGTACTACCGGATCGACCGGGCCGCCGGTCAGCTGGAGGTGCTGCGCCGCTTCAAGCGCTGGCTGGGACCGAAGATCGCGCGGAACGTGCACGCGCGGGCGCTGGAGTCCCGCAAGGACTGAGTGATCGTCGGGTTACCCACTAGGTGAATGGCTATTCACCAGCTATGGTGAATAGCCATTCACCGCTTTTTCATGTTCCGCTGGAGTGCCGATGGACGCACCCGCCCCGATACCCCGCCCGTTCCGGGACCGGCTGACGGTCCCGGTGCTGGCCTACGGCGGCATCCTCATGGCCGTCATGCAGACCGTGGTCGTCCCGCTGCTGCCGGACCTGCCGCGGCTGACCGGTGCCTCGCCCGGCACCGTCTCCTGGATGGTCACCGCGACCCTGCTGGCCGGCGCCGTCCTCACCCCGGTCCTCGGCCGGGCCGGGGACATGTACGGCAAGCGCCGGGTCCTCATGGCGGCCCTCGCCCTGATGACCGTCGGCTCCGTGCTGTGCGCCCTGTCCTCCGACATCCGGGTGCTCATCGCCGCCCGCGCCCTGTCCGGCGCCGCTTCCGCCGTCGTACCGCTGGCCATCAGCATCCTGCGTGACGAACTCCCACCGGAGCGGCGGGGGCACGCCGTCGCGCTGATGAGCTCGACCGTCGGCATCGGCGCGGCGCTGGGGCTGCCGCTCGCGGCGGTGATCGTGCAGTACGCGAACTGGCACGCCATGTTCTGGGTGACCGCCGTCCTCGGTGCCGTGGGCGTGGGCTCGGTGTGGTGGGCGGTGCGGGAGTCGCCGGTGCGGGAGCCGGGCCGGTTCGACGTGCCGGGCACGCTGGGGCTGGCCACCGGCCTGGTGTGTCTGCTGCTCGGGGTGTCGCAGGGCGGGCAGTGGGGGTGGGGGAGCGGGCGGATCGTCGGCCTGTTCGCCGCCTCCGTCGCCGTCCTGGCCTTCTGGTGGTGGCAGCAGCTGCGGGCCGAACGGCCGCTGGTCGACCTGCGGTTGGTGTCCCGGCCCCGGGTCGGGCTGTCGCACGTGGCAGCACTGCTGACTGGGTTCGCGTTCTACGCCAACTCGCTCGTCACGGCCCAGCTGGTGCAGGCGCCCGAGGCCACCGGGTACGGGCTCGGCCTGTCGATCGTGCAGACCGGTCTGGTGCTGCTGCCGGGCGGCTTCATCATGCTGCTGTTCTCGCCCCTCTCCGCGAGGATCTCGGCGGCCCGCGGCCCGCGCGTCACCCTGGCCCTGGGGGCCGCGGTGATCGCGGCGGGGTACGCGGTGCGGATCGCCGACAGCCGCGACCTGTGGATGATCATGGTGGGCGCGGCGGTCGTGGGCACCGGCACCACCCTGGCGTACTCGGCGCTGCCGACGCTGATCCTGCACGCCGTCCCGGCCGGACAGACCGCGTCCGCGAACGGCGTCAACGTCCTCATGCGCACGATCGGCCAGGCGGTGTCGAGCGCCGCCGTGGCCGCGGTGCTGGTCCGGCACACCAGCCCGGTGGGCGGACTCCCGGTGCCCACCCTGGACGGCTATCTGCTGGCCTTCGGCATCGCCGGCGCGATCGCCCTGGCGGGCAGTGCCGTCGCGCTCTGCATCCCCGGCGATCCCGGGACGGGCGGGACGCGGCGGGCCCGGGGGCCCCGGAAGGAGGTGATGGAGGGAGCATGAGAACTGTGAGCACTCCACCCACCGCCTCCGACGCGGCCCCCGCGCGCCGGGACGCCGAGGCCACCAAGGCGGCGATCCTCAAATCGGCCCGCTACCTCCTGGCCCGGCACGCCCACACCGACATCACTCTCAAGGACGTCGCCGAACGCGCCGGGGTCAGCCCGCCGTTGATCCTCAAGTATTTCGGCAACAAGGACACCCTCTTCGCCCGTGTGATGTCCTTCGAGACCGACGCGGCGGCGTTGCTGGACGCCCCGCTGCCCGACCTGGGCCGGCACATGGTCCGGCACGTCCTGGAGAGCCAGAGCGAACGCGGCGCCGACCCCCTGCTGCGGATCGCGTTCGCGCCCCTGCACGGCGAGCAGGGCGACATCCTGCGCGCCAACTTCCGCACCCAGGTGACCGCACACCTCGCCGACCGCCTCACCGGCCCCGACGCCGGCCTGCGGGCCGAACTCGCCGTCGGCACCCTGCTGGGCCTGGGCGTCATGTACGGCATAGCCCGCGGCCCGCACCTGAGGGCGAGCGCCATCGAGGACATCGTCGACCGCTACGCCCCTCTGGTGCAGGCCCAGTTGACGCCTCCCACGGGCTAGCCGAACAACCGGTCCAGGAAGGCGTTCCCGAACACCCGATGCGGATCGAGCCGGTCGAGAATCCCGGCCGCCTGCCCCCACGCCCCGTCCCCGAGCGACGCCGGTACCACCGTGCCCAGCACCTCCTCGTCGTCCCACACCGCCTCCTCGGTGTAGGCCCACCCCTTGGACCACTCCACGCGGGTGAGGGAGTCAGTGCCGTCGTGGCGGTCCAGCAGGAACCGCTCGATCTCGCGCAGGAACTTTTCCGCGTACGGCGTCCCCGGCAGCGTCAGGATGTCCAGCCAGACGGCGGTGTCCCACTCCGGGTGCCCGGCGTCGGGCCGCAGCGCGGACAGCAACGGAGCCCGGGCGCCGACGAGTTCGGCGTCCGCCGGGTCGTCGAGGCCCGTCACCCGGATCTCCACCGAGCCGTTGACCGGGAACCGGCCGAGCGCGGAGTACACGGCAAGCCGCTCCCGGTAGAAGGCGGTGAACTCGGCCACGACCCGCTGCACTTGGTCCCGCCGGGTGAGCACCGCGTAGCCGTTGGCGTTGATCCGCAGTGTGGTCGGCTTCAGATAGAGCAGCGTGTTCTTCGACGGCCCCCAGAGGTCCGCCGAGAGCGTCGCCACCAGCCCGAGCGCGGCCGCGTCGTACTGCGCGTTCCCCAGCACGGGCGCGAGATACCAGGCCGCGTCCGACACCATCCGCCCGGCGATGTCCGCCACCAGCGTCGGGACGTTGTCGGAGAACGGATAGTTGTACGGCGACGTCACGCGCCGCGAGGTGAGCGGCTTCGTCGGCTCGACGCTCCACACCTTCAGCCACGGGAACTCCGTGAACGCGAACCAGATCGCCTCCACCCTCCCCGCCTTGTCGAGGTAGCTCGCGAGGGTGCGGCCGTCCCCGCCGGGCGCGGCGAAGAGTTCGGCGGCCGGGATGTCCGTACGGCTCACACAGCGCAGGTTGCTGTTCGCGCCGACGCGCAGCACCACTTCCGTCACGAGGGCCCGCCCGAGGTGTGTCAGCAGCGCGGCGACGTCGGCGTCGTCGCGTGCGAAGGTCCGCAGCGCATAGGCGCCGCTGCTCTCGTCCCACACCACCGCCGTCACCGACAGCACCCGATTGCTGAGCGAGCCGTATGTCTGCCCCGGCAGCCGCTGCTCGCCCTTCGCCGGTACGGCGGTGCCGTGCGCGTCGATCGCCAGCGCGCCGCCCAGCGTGAGGTCGCCGGGCGCGGGGGCGGCGGTGACCCCGAGGCCGTGCCCCTCCAGGAAGGTCAGCAGGGCCTCCAGTGTGACGCCGGTGCCGGCCCGCACGGCGTGCGAGGACTCCAGGGCCAGGCCGGTCAGATGGGTGGCGGTGTCCACGAGGAGGACGGGGGCGTCCGACGGCGTGTTCTCCGTGAGGGTCAGCGGGGACCAGCCGTGCGAGGAACCCCGGCCGCGGACTCTCCAGCCGTTGCGCCAGGCCCAGTTGACGACGGCGACGGCCTGTCCGCCGTCGGCCGGGGCACAGGCCCACAGGCCGGTCGCGGTGATCTCGCCGGCCCAGTTCCGGTACGCCGTGCGGTAGAGGTCGACGTCGGCGGGGAAGTCCGGGAGTTCCGCCGCGGCGGCCGCCGGATCGGCCGGCAGCAGGGTCAGGGCGGCTGCGCTGAGGAGAAAGCTCCTGCGGGTCCATGAGTCCGTCACGGGCTCAAGCTAGGCACTTGCTTGACAGAGAGCGCTTGCCCGTCGAAGTCATTCACTCATGTGAGTGAATCATTCACAGGCCCTGCTCTGGAGGGGTCCGTTCCGCGCACGACCGTGACGGATGACAGACTGACGCCATGGACGAGCGCACTTTCGGCAGGTTGGGTCAGCGGGCATCCGTCGTCGGTCTCGGTACGTGGCAGCTGGGTGCCGACTGGGGAGACGTCGACGACAAGGAAGCCCTTTCGGTACTGGAGGCGGCGGCGGAGTCGGGAGTGACCTTCTTCGACACGGCCGACGTCTACGGCGACGGTCGCAGCGAGGAGACCATCGCGACGTTCCTGCGCAGCCGCCCCGATCTGCATGTGTTCGTGGCGACGAAGATGGGCCGCCGCGTCGAGCAGATCCCGGAGAACTACGTCCTCGACAACTTCCGCGCCTGGAACGACCGTTCCCGCCGCAATCTCGGCGTCGACCGCCTGGACCTGGTGCAGCTGCACTGCCCGCCCACCCCCGTCTACTCGAGCGACGAGGTCTTCGACGCGCTCGACACCCTCGTCGCGGAGGAGCGCATCGCCGCGTACGGCGTCAGCGTGGAGACCTGCGAGGAGGCCCTCACCGCGATCGCCCGGCCGGGTGTGGCGAGCGTGCAGATCATCTTCAACGCCTTCCGCATGAAGCCGCTGCAGAAGGTGCTCCCCGCCGCCCAGGAGGCGGGCGTCGGCATCATCGCCCGGGTGCCGCTGGCCTCCGGTCTGCTGTCGGGCAAGTACACCAAGGACACCGTCTTCCCCGAGAACGACCACCGCACGTACAACCGGCACGGCGAGTCTTTCGACGTCGGCGAGACCTTCTCCGGCGTCGACTACACGACCGGCGTGGAGGCCGCCGCCGAGTTCTCCGCCCTCGCCCCCGAGGGGTACACCCCGGCGCAGCTCGCCCTGCGCTGGATCATCCAGCAGCCCGGTGTCACCACCGTCATCCCCGGCGCCCGCAACCCGGAGCAGGCCCGTGCCAACGCGGCCGCCGCCGCGCTGCCGGAGCTGTCCGCCGAGACGCTCGCCGCGATCCAGGACATCTACGACCGGCGGATCAAGGAGCAGGTCGAGAGCCGCTGGTAGCCCATGGGGGCGGGTGACCCGGCTGTTTGAACGATCAGGTACCGGGTTACCCGTCCCGCATGGCGCAGGCAACGGAGAGGCGTACCGGCCGAGACGAGACCGAGGATGAGCGGGCCGACCGCATGTGGGGCGAGCTCATGCAGGAGATCCGCGTCGCCCAGATGGGCGTGCAGATCCTGTTCGGCTTTCTGCTGACCGTCGTGTTCACCCCGAAGTACGCCCACCTCGGCGACACCGAGCAGGCCATCTACATCTTCACGGTCGTCCTCGGCGCGACCGCCACCGGCGCCCTCATCGGACCGGTCTCCCTGCACCGCCTGGTCTCCGGGCGGCGCATCAAACCACGGGCGGTGGAGTGGGCCTCCCGGCTGACCTTCATCGGCCTGCTGCTGCTCCTCGTCACCACCGCCTCCTCGCTGCTGCTGATCCTCCGTGTCGCCACCCACGACGCGTTCGTGCCGTATCTGGTCACCGCGGTAGTGGCGTGGTACCTCGTGTGCTGGTTCGTCATCCCGCTGTGGGTGCGGCGCCGCTATACGACGAAGTGACGTCCGAGCACGGGAGTTTCGCCGGGTGACGCTCGCGCACCCGGCTCAGCACCAGCACCCGCACGGCCCCCCGACATGAACGGCTACTCAGCCCGGTCCTGTGCGAAGAGTTCGGCGAGGAACGCGTCGACGCCGGTCCGCTCGCTGCCCGGCGGGACCAGTTCCCGGGTTCTGCGCAGGAACGTGGTCACCGCCGGGGCCCAGGCGAAGACCACGGCGTGATGCCGGCCGCCGTCGGGGTGGGGATCGCCGAAGAACTCGATGCGCAGCTCGTGCCCCATGCCCGTGGACACGGGGCACATGCGTACGTCTCCCAGCCCGACGGGCTTGAGCAGCCCCTCGGCGAGCATGTCGCGGTCGAGCCGCCAGCGGGCCAGCACCCGGCCGTCATGGCTGAACACCGCCGTGACGGCGAACGGGTCGGAGGCCTCGTACGACAGGTGGGCGAGCACCGGGAAGCGGTGCGTGACGCCGGCCTGGAGCTGCACGACCAGGGACTTGTGCACGAGGGGGTTCACCTGAGGGCCTCCGGGGAGAACGGGCTTGGCCCCCTCTAGTACCCCTGTCACGCACAAGATGCTCACTCCGCGGAGTGATTCCCCCGGGCTCCGCGCAACGCGGTGATGCACGCGCCGATGGCCTGCTGCAATTCCTCCAGCTGCTGGACCATGTCGTCCTCGTAGAAGTCCTGCGCGTCGTCGAAGGTCAGCTCCTCGAAGACCTTCGTCGCCCTCTGGAGGCTGCTGTAGAACTTCGTCCGCCGTTCCTGGACGCGGAGTTCGGGGTCGGCCTCCACGGCCTCGACGACGAGGGTCTTCATGGTGTCGTAGGCCTCGGTGGCCCACTCGCCGGTGTCCTCGTCGTCCTCCAGCTCGTCGAGGAGCGAGAGATGGCGCTCGGCCTCCTGGCGGAGGTCGACGGGCGCGTCCACGGTCTGGCCGGCGGGGGTCTTGATCTGGCCGGACTCGGCGATCTGGCGGACGTAGCCGATCCGGTCGGCGGCCCGGCTCTCGGTGGCGACGGCCTTCTTGAGGTCGTCGGTGCGCACGACGTCCCGGGCCAGCTCGGACTGGAGCTCCGGGTCCTCGCGCACCCGGTCCAGGAGCGCCTGGCGGGCGGCGCGGGCGGTGGAGGGGTCGGCGAGGATCGCGGCCCGCAGCGCGGTCGGGTTCTCGGCCACCTCCAGCGCCTTCGTCGGCCGGATGCCCTCCGCCTCGGCGGCCTCGGCGATGGCGGTGCCGCGCTCGGAGGTGGCGCTGTTGCGGGACACGTAGTAGCTGAGCCACACGTCGGCGTCCGGGAGCTCCACCTCCTGGCCCGGGGTGAGGGCCTCGAAGTGCGGGACGATGCCGTCGTCGGCGGCCCGGTCCCACGCCTTGTAGTAGCGCATGACACGGTCGGCCGAGCAGCCGGCGAGTTCGGCGAACTCCTTCGCCGACACCTTCGGCGTCTCGTCCGCGCCCTGCCCGCCGGGCCGGACGCTGCGCGCCACCATCAGGCCGAAGGCCCATCCGCCGGTCCGCGCGTAGACGCCGAACTCACGGGCGTCCCGCGCCACGAGGTCGGACAGCGGCGCGGGGGAGGTCTCGGCCGACGCCTCGGACGGATCGATCGCTAGGGTCACAGGTGTCTCTCCTGAGCAGGGGCTGACGGGACTGCACACGTGCAGACCGGCAGCCTATATCGACCCATTGGCGATGTTTGGCAGACCCTGTTGTCTAGGGCCTGTCCGGACAGGCCCTAGTCGCCGAAGGCGTCCTGGAGCGCCGGGAGCAGGGTCTTCTCCGCCCAGTCCAGATATGCCGGCTGCGACTCGCCGCCGATCTGCACCAGGGCGATCTCCGTGAAACCGGCCTCCGCGTAAGGGCGTACGGCCTCGACGAAGTCGTCCGGGTCGTCGCCGCACGGGATCGACGCGCTGACGTCGTCCGGCGTCACGAACTGGGTCGCCGACTCGAACGCGTCGGGGTGCGGCAGCTCGGAGTTGACCTTCCAGCCGCTGCCGAACCAGCGGAACTGCGCGTGCGCCCGGTGCACGGCCGTGTCCCGGTCCGGGTCGTAGCAGACCGGCAACTGGCCCACGCGCGGCTTGCCCGCGCCGCCGTGCCGGTCGAAGGAGTCCAGCAGGCCCGCCTTCGGCTCCGTCGCGATCACCAGGTCGGCGAGCCGGCCCGCGAGCGCGCAGGACTGCTCACCGGAGACGGCGACCCCGATCGGCACCGGCTCGTCCGGCAGGTCCCACAACCGGGCCGACTCCACGTCGAAGTGCGTGCCCCGCCGGTTCACATGACCGCCGGCGAAGAGCGCCCGGATGATCTCGACCGCCTCCTCCAGCATCTCGTGCCGCACATCCACGGACGGCCAACCGCCGCCCACCACATGCTCGTTGAGATTCTCTCCCGAGCCGAGCCCCAGCCGGAACCGGCCCTGCGACAGCAACTGCATCGTCGCCGCCTTCTGAGCCACGACCGCCGGGTGGTAGCGGACCGTCGGACAGGTCACGTAGGTCATCAGCGGAATGCGCGAGGTGGCCTGCGCGGCGGCGCCGAGCACACTCCACGCGTACGGCGAGTGACCCTGCGAGCGCAGCCACGGAAAGTAGTGGTCCGAAGTCACCGAGAAGTCGAAGCCCGCCTCCTCGGCGCGCACCACATGGTCGACCAGCTCTCGGGGCCCGGCCTGCTCGGTCATCATCGTGTATCCGATTTGCACCATAAGGCGCGAGTCCCCTGGCTGGGCCGCCGAAAACGGCCGACCGGCATCTGGATCATGGCCGGGCCGCCGGGGGAGGATGCCCGCATGAGTGTGCGCCCGCTGCCCACGAGCCCCCCGTCCGCCGAAGGCGTCGACGCGTCCGGCGTCCACGCCTTCCTCGACGCCCTGGAAGCCGCCCCCGACATCGAGCCGCACAGCCTGATGCTGCTGCGCCACGGCAAGCTCGTGGCCTCCGGCTGGTGGGCGCCGTACACCGCCGACCGCCCCCATCTGCTCTACTCGCTCAGCAAGAGCTTCACGGCGACGGCCGCCGCGTTCGCCGTGGCCGAGGGGCTGCTCCGGCTCGACGACACGGTCATCTCGTACTTCCCGGAGTTCGACGCCGACATCACCGACCCGCGCAGCCGCGCGATGCTCGTCCGGCATGTCGCGACGATGGCCAGCGGGCACGCCGCCGAGACGCATGAGCGGGCACTGGCGGCGGACCGGGAGGAGCCGGTGCGCGGCTTCCTCCTGCTGCCGCCGGACGGCGACCCGGGCACGGTCTTCGCCTACAACCAACCCACCACCTACACCCTCGCCGCGATCGTCCAGCGGGTCACCGGCCAGACCCTCACCGACTATCTGCGCCCCCGCCTGTTCGACCCGATCGGGATCGGCGAGGTGGCCTGGCTGACCGACCGGACCGGGCGCCAGCTCGGCTTCAGCGGACTGCACGCCACCACCGACGCGATCGCCCGCCTCGGGCAGCTCTACCTCCAGGACGGTGTGTGGGACGGCGAGCGCCTGCTGCCCGAGGGGTGGGTCGGGGACGCGACCCGGTCACACATCGCGAGCGGGGACGAGACCTGGTCGGAGGACTGGCGGCAGGGATACGGCTACCAGTTCTGGATGTCACGGCACGGCTGTCGCGGCGACGGGGCGTACGGGCAGTACTGCCTCGTGCTGCCCGAGCAGGACGCCGTGATCGCGTTCACCGGGGCCACCGACCAGATGCAGGCGGTCCTCGACCTGGTCTGGCGGCATCTGCTCCCCGCCTTCGGGCGCACAGCGCCGGACGCCGACGCCTCGCTGGCCGAACGCACGGCCGCGCTCGCGCTGCCGCCGGCCGCGGGCAAACCGGTCCCGTTGGAGGGCGCCGTCACGTTCACGCCGTACGGCGGTGGCTGCGCGGGTCTTCCGAAGCTGACGGCCGTGGAGGTCGCCGCGGACGGCCGGCGGGTGACGTTCGTCGAGGACGGGCAGCGGCTGGAACTGGGGTGCGGTGAGGCCGGCTGGACCGTCACCGAGGGCCCGGTACCGGCCGCGGTGAGCGGAGGATGGACCGGCGACGAGACCCTCGTGCTCGATGTGGCGCTGCTGGAGACGCCGCACCACGTCGACGTGACCTGCTCGCTCACGGACCGGACGTTCACGGCGGCGTGGCGCACGCAGCCCCTGCACAGCTCCCGCATCGGGGCGATGGGCGCACCCCGCGCACCCCGCGACTCAGTCTGACGGCACCCTGAAGGTCCGCAGGATCGTCTCCAGGGCCTTCTGGTTGGCGGCGTCGTCCCAGTCGGCCGCCGGGGTCGTCCAGCGCAGCGAGAAGCTGCGGCCGCCGCCGATGAGGAAGCCCCGGCCCAGGGTCTGCACACGGGTGCCGTCGACGGTGGCGAGCCACTCCATGTCGGCGGCCTTGTAGCCCTGGTACGTCGTCGCCCGGATGTCCCCGATGCGCCGGTAGTCCCCGTACTGACCGAGCGACGGCTCGACGTCGTCCCGCCAGACCGCGACCGGGTCGTCGCCCGCGCGTGTGCTGTAGGTGACGGCGAGCGTGCGGGGGTCGCCCTCGGCGCCGAGGACGACCCGGTAGGCCAGGTCGTCCTGTGTCTTCGTGCTCAGCACCTCCCAGCCCCGGGGGAGCGAGACGGAGAAGCCCTGAGGCGCGGTGTAGTGCTGGAACTCCGGGGTCGGGGACGGTGACGCCCTGGTCTCTTCGGGGGTGGGCGTGGGCGTGGGGGTGGGTGTGGGACTCACCGTCGGGGTGGGGGTCGGCTTCGGCGACGGCTGCGCCGGCTGTCCGCCGGGGGCCGAGGCCGTGGGTCTGACCGGTGGGGCATCCGCCGCGGAGTTGTCGGAATCCGTGGGGAGCTGACCGGTCGCGGCGAGGACCGCGGCGGTGACGGTGACGACGGCCAGCGCCGTGCCGACGGCCATCGTGCGCCGGTTCCGGCCCGGTCCGGCGGTGTGGAAGCGGCGCATCCGGGAGGCGGGGGCCACGGCCGACGCGCCGTCCGGGTCCTCGCTGACGACGCGGGCGAGGGCCTCGCGGACCAGCTGACGGCTGAGCCGTTCCCGGGAGTTCTTGCGGAGCAGCCCCTGCACGGTCGGGGTGAGCGGTCCGGCCCGCACCGGGCCGCGCAGCGGCAGCCGGTCCACGCCCTTCAGCGTCGTCGACGGGCTGTCGCGGTCCAGGAAGGGGGGCCGGCCCTCGACCATGGTGTAGAGCATCGCGCCGAGCGCCCACAGGTCCGCGGCCGGACCGATCCGCTCGTCACGGGCCTGCTCCGGGGAGGCGTACGACGGTGCGCTGACCCGGGGGGCCAGGGTCGCCCCGGCCAGCCCGAAGCCCGTGACGACGAGGGGGCCGTCGTCCCGCACGAACACCTGGCCCGGACTGAGCTCGCCGTGGGTGATGCCCTCGCCGTGCCCGGCCTCCAGCACGTCGAGCAGCTCCAGGCCGATGCGGGCGGCGCGCGCGTGGTCGAACGTGCCCTGGCGCTCCAGGAGTTCGCCCAGCGGGGTGCCGTCGATCCACTCGGTGACGGTCCACAGGGTGCCGTACTCCTCGACGGCGTCGACGACCGCGGCGACCCGCCCCGGGCACACCCGGCCCATGGTCTCGGACATCCGGACCACCCGGGCGACGGCCCGCCGCGAGGCCTCCCCGTCGGGGTCGGGCGGCAGCCCGATCTGGGTGAGGAGACAGGGGCGGCCGGCCTCGACGTCCTCGCCGCGCCAGCACACGCGGTTGGTCTCGCGGTGGAGGACGTCCAGGAGCCGGTACCGTCCGGCGACCAGCTCTTGTGTGGAGACGTGCGCCTCGCCCATGCTCATCCCTCGCTGAACCCCTGGCTCTCACCTTTCCCACAGGTACGAAGGGCGCGACCGGATGCGTTCAGCCGAAGGGCAACTGCTTTCCTGACATGCAGTCACCGAGCGGGATTTGACGATGGGGCAAGGGTGAGTGACGCATGGTCAGAGAAGGCCGAATCGTGCCGCCCAGGCCATGACGTCCCCGGTCGTCGCGTTGCCGCCGCAGACGACCAGTCCGAGCCGGGCACCGTCCCCGACCCGCTCCAGCACGCGCCGCGCCGCGGGCAGCAGACAGCCCGCGGCGGGCTCGGTCCACAGCTTGGCGTGGTCGGCGAGCTGGAGCGAGCCCTGCACGGCTTCCCGGTCGCTGACCACGAGCACCTCGTCGACCAGGGCCGACACATGGTCGTAGGTCAACTGCGACACCGCGGGGGCGCTGAGCGTGGACACGATCGAGGACAGCGCGACCGGCACAGGGCCGCCCGCCGCCAGCGCCTCCGACATGGCCGTGGCGCCCTCGGTCTCCACACCCCAGATCCGCACGCCCGGACGCCGGGCACGCAGCGCCGCCGCGACCCCCGCGATCAGCCCGCCGCCCCCGATGCTGACGAGGACGTCCGTGAGCTCACCCGCGTCGTCCGCGAACTCCAGGCCCACGGTGCCCTGCCCGGCGACGACCAGCGGGTCGTCGAAGGGGTGGACCAGCGTCAGCCCCTCGTCGCGCAGCCGGGTCACGAGCGAGAACGCGCCGTCCATGTCCTCGGTCAGCCGCACCGCGGCACCGGACGCCTCGGCGATCTCCACGGCACGGGCGGGCGCCGAGCGCGGCATGACCACCGTGGCCTTCACATGGAGGTCGGCCGCCGTCATCGCGAGCGCGATGCCGTGGTTGCCGCCGCTGACCGCGACCACACCGGCGGCCCGTTCGGCCGCGCTCAGCGAGAGCAGTTTCGCCGTCGCGCCGCGCGCCTTGAACGAGCCGGTGCGCTGGAGGAGTTCGAGCTTGGCGGTGACCGGAGCACCGAGCAGCGCGGACAGGCCGGGGCTCGGCACGGTGGGGGTGCGGACGACATGTCCGGCGATCCGCTCGGCCGCGGCTTCGATCTCGGAGATCCCGATCAAGGCAGTCACCCTTCCCGGTGCGGACGTCCCGCACCGCTCCGACCCTGACGCGATGCGCGGCGACGGTCAACCGGGTTCCGGGAGGGCTGCGGGCGCTAGGCCCTGTCTGACAATTCCCGTCTGCCTTGCGACGCGATGCAGACAGTACCTAGTGCTGCTGCGGCCGGTGCGGGGATGTCTCGCTCGGGCGTACGACGACGTATCCCTGGCCCTGGAGCATCAGCTGGACCGCTTCTCCCGACCCTCCCCGCAGCATCGAGCCGATGGACTGCGAGCGGTGCAGGGAGGTCTGGAGGCCGGCCGTCCAGCCCACGATCGCGTCCGTGTCGACGTACACCGGGAACTGCGGCGAGACCGGGATGACCAGCGGATTGCCCTCGCAGACCAGGCCGAGGCGGCCCTGCCCGGTGAAGACGCTGTTGAACAGCCCGCCCCCGCTGATCCCGGCGCCCTTCACCGTCGCGATCCGGTACGACAACGAGGCGTCGAAACACAGGACGTTGCGCCCGTTGACCGTGAACTCGTCACCGGGGTCGACGTCGACGACGAAGCAGTTCTGCGCCTCCTGCGCGAACCAGGCCTCGCCCTGACCGCGCACGGCCATCAGCGGCAGGCCCTCGCCGGTGACCGCACGCTTCAGCATGCCGCCCACGCCCTGGCCCTTGCGTTCGAACTGGAGGTTGCCGCGATAGGCGATCATCGAGCCCTGGCGGGCGAGCATCTCGCCGTTCACCGCGTACCTGATGCACTTGGCGTTCTCGACCGTCATGCCCGGCGCGGTGGCCGGCTGGACCATGTGCTCACTGGAAAACAGGTCACCCTTCATGAAGGCATGGTGTCCCGGACGGATTCGTTCCGTCACGGGGCCGGGGGTCGGTGGCGTGTTGGGGTCAGGCGCCGAAGAGCTGGGTCCAGTACGTGCCCGCCGAGCCGCCGCCGGCGAAGCCGATCCCGATGTGGGTGAAGTCCGGCTTGAGGATGTTGGCGCGATGGCCGGGGCTGTTCATCCAGCCCTCGACGACCTCGGCGGGGGAGCGCTGGCCGCAGGCTATGTTCTCGCCGATCGAGCGCCGGTTCGCGCCCGCGGCGGCGGCCCGGTCCCAGGGCCGGCTGCCGTCCGGTGAGGTGTGGGAGTAGAAGGCGCGGGCGATCATGTCCGTGCTGTGTGCCTGGGCGGCGGCGGTGAGATGGGGATCGACGGTCAGGGGCGGCAGACCGTGGCGGGTGCGCTCGCGGTTGGTGCGGTCGACCACCTCGGCGGCGGTCCGGGTCAGTTCCGCGGGAGTGAGGGGGCGGGCCCACAGGGCGGTCCAGTAGACGTCGCCGGAGCGGTGGTCGGCGACGTACGCCAGACCCGCGTGCGTGAAGGCCGGGTCACGCAGGGTCTGCCGGGGTTGGGCGGTGCGCAGGCAGTAGTCGACGAACTCGGCCGGGCTGCGCGGGCCGGAGACGAGGTGCTCGCCGACCGTGACGTACGTGAATCCGGTGGCGGTCAGGCGCTGGTAGACGGAGACGCCGTCCCGGGTCTCCACGCCGAGGCGGCCCGACACGGCCATGGCGGAGGCGTGGGTGTGAGCGGCGGAGGTGAGACGGGCGTCCAGGGCGACGGGCGGGGAACCGGCGGCGGCGCGGGCGGAGTTGACCAAGCTGAGGAAGCCGTCGGGGTCGAGGGACAGGGACGGGGTGGCCCGCGGTGCGGGAGGCGGGGCCGTGTCGTCGGCGACCTCCACGCCGAAGTCCCGTGCCAGACCGGCCAGTCCGTCGGCGTACCCCTGACCGAGGGCGCGCAGCTTCCAGCCGGGCCCGCGCCGGTAGACCTCCGCGAGGAGCAGGACGGTCTCCTGCCGTGGCCGGGGCGGGGCGAAGCGGGCCAGAAGGCGGCCGTCCGGACCGGTGACGTCGAGGACGGGGGCGGGCAGCCGGCCCAGGGGAGTACCGGGGTCGGACGGGCTCACGACGACCGTGACCTTGGCGGCGCCGGCACGCAGTCGCGCCGGGTCGAGGGTCAGGGTGTCGCCGGTGAGCCGGGTTCCGGGGGCGGCGGGCTGGTTGTAGAAGACGAAGTCGGCGTCGCCCCGGACCTTGCCGTCCTCGTCGGTGATCAGCGCGGACACATCGAACGGACCGGCAACCCGGACGGTCACGATGCCGCCCGGGAGGGGCAGATTGCCCCCGGGAACCAACTCGGTCATCGGGCCGTCCTGCTGCTGTCGAGGTGCGGAGCCCCGGGAGGGGGTGCCCGGACAACGTCCGCCCGACCGCCCGGGGTTCCCGCCACCCTGGCCCTCAACCGTCGACGGCCCGCGCGGGGTTCCCGCGACCCGGCTCGCGCTTGTTGTCGGTCCGTGCGGGGTTCCCGCCGCCCGGGCCCTCACCTGTTGTCTGGTCCGTGCGGGGTTCCCGCCGCCCGGGCCCTCACCTGTTGTCCGGTCCGCGCGCGGTTTCAGCCGACCAGGCCCTCGCCCGTCGCCCGGTCGTCGCGCGGTTTCCGCTGCCCGGGTTCTCACCCGTCGTCCGGCCCTCCCGCGGTTCCCGGTCCCCGTCGGCTCAGTCCCTGCGTACCCCCGGCGCGATGTCCTCGTACCGCTCCACCCCGGCTGCCGAGCCGCGGAGTGCCTTCGCTCGCTTGCCGCAGAACGCCGATTCCAGCGTGCCGAACATCGTGTTGAGGACCGTTCCGTTGTTGGAGGTGTTGACGGCCGCGCTGAGGCTGCGCTTGCCGTCCTTCGACGTGAACGCGTACGTGTAGTAGCCCTGGACGGCGCCCGTGTGGCCGTACACCGACACCCCGCAGGACAGCGTCCGGCGGCGCAGCCCGAGGCCGTACGACGTGTTGCTGTTCACCTTCCACCAGCGCTGCATCTGGTCCAGGCTCGCGGCGGACGTCAGCTTTCCGCGGAGCAGCGCGGACAGAAACGTGTTGAGGTCCCCGGCGGTGGAGATGATCGACCCCGCGCTCTGCGCCCAGGACGTGGTCTGCCGGGTGGCGTCGACCAGGGCCGCGCCGGGCGTGTCCGGGGTGAGGTAGCCCCGGGCGTGGCGGCCGGGGAGCTTCGTGTCCGGGTGGACGTAGAAGGTGTCGCGGAGTTCCAGGGGCGCGAAGATGCGGTCCTGGTACGCCGTCCGCACGGACTTGCCGGTCAGCTTCTCGATGAGCAGCCCGGCGACGACGAAGTTGGTGTTGGAGTACGAGTAGGCGGCGCCGGGCCGGTTGGTGCGGGCGTGCCGCAGCGAGCGTTTGACCAGGTCGCGGTAGGTGAAGACCTTGGTGCGGACGGCCTCGAAGCCCGGGACCGTGCTCGCGAACATGTCGTTGGTGTAGTCGTACAGCCCGCTGCGATGGCTCAGGACATGCCGCACGGTGATGCCGTCGTCGGGCAGCAGTCCCGGCAGGTAGTGGTTGACCGACGTGTCGAGCTTGAGCTTCTTCTCGTCGACCAGCTGGAGCAGCACCACGGCGGAGAAGGTCTTGGTGACGGAGCCGATCCGGAACCGGTCGAGCGTGCTGATGGTGCGTCCGGTCTTGCGGTCGGCGACTCCGGTGACCGCCCGGTAGACCGTGCCGCGGTCGTCGATCCGGGCGAGTGCGCCGGGCGCGCCCTGCCGGCGGGCCGTGCGCAGCACCGCGCGGACTCCTTCGAGGTCCGGCTTGGCCAGGGCCGCGGTGCCGGTGGAGCCCGTGGACGTGCTGTCCGCGGTGGCGTGGGCCGGTACCGCCAGCAGGGAGAGCAGGATCGTCCCCGACACCGTTGAATTGCGCAGCATTTGTGATGACATCCGAGTGTTTCTCCCGTTTCTGGCGGTGAGGCCTCGATGTGAGATCGGTCACACGTACGCCGGGCAACCTTCTCGCATCCCGTCACATCTCCACAGCCGACGCACAGTTGGTCACCCGCTGATCACTGGGCGGTGCGGATTTGCAAAGTATTGCCATGAAAAGCCAGAAAACCGATGATTTGGGCTTTACGTGGACATGACTCATCCGTAAGGGTTGCGACCCGGGGCCCGACCAGCCCCCATGGCGCCCAACCGCGCCATGTCCCAGGGCGGTTGGTGATCCTGGCCGCCTTCGCACGAAGGAACCCTCAATAGTGCGTAGACCCCATATACGCAGCCTGGCCGTCGCCGTCGCGGTGGCGACGGCCGCCACGGGGCTCGCGGGCACGGCTTTCGCCGGCCCGTCCACGGGGAAGCCCGCCCAGGCCGCGGCCGTGACCGCCACGGCCGTCGTCGACGCGGCCCGTGCCGCCGCGTTCGCCCACGCCTCTGCGACCGGAGTCGCCCAGGGCGACGAACTCCACGCCCAGGACGTGCTGATCGACCCGGAGGGCGCCCGGCACGTCCGGTTCGTCCGGTCGCATCAGGGCATGCCGGTCCTCGGCGGCGACCTCGTCGTCCACCTCACCGAGCGGCTGACCTACGCGGGTGTCACCCGGGCGGCCGACCACAAGGTCGACCCCGAGGCCACGCGCGCCCGGCTGACCGCCGGACAGGCCGAGCAGAAGGCCGCCGCCGTCGCGAAGGGCGACGCCGGACCGGCCGAACTCGTCGTCGACGCCCGCGACGGCGAGGCGGCCCTCGCCTACCAGGTGCGGGTCACCGACAGCGCCACCGTGGAGGCCGGCTCCCGCACGGTCGTCGTCGACGCCCTCACCGGCAAGGTGCGCAGCAACACGCCGGACACCGACGAGTTCCTGTCGCCCAAGCTCATCGAGACCCTGCGCGAGCGCGGCGAGACGCTCGACCCCGCCACCGGCACCGCCCCGCAGGCCTCCGCGCTCGCGGCCACGGCCTCCGGCACCGGGAACTCCCTCTTCGCCGGCAAGGTCGCGCTCACCACCACCAAGACGGGCACCCGCAGCTACCTCCTGAAGGACCCCACCCGCTGGGGCACCGAGACCCGGGACGCCAAGGGCCAGGAGCTGGAGAACTTCGCCCGCGGCAAGAAGTTCACCTCCACCACCAACAAGTGGGGCAACGGCGCCGTCTCCAACCGGGCCAGCGCCGCCGTCGACGCCCAGTACGGCATCACCAAGACCCTGGACTTCTACAAGAAGACCTTCGGCCGCAAGGGGATCGCCAACAACTCCAAGGGCGCCAAGGCGATGGTCCACTTCGGCAACAAGGTGGCCAACGCGTTCTGGGACTCGTACTGCGGCTGCATGCTGTACGGCGACGGCGACGGCGACTTCTTCAAGAAGCCGCTCGTCGTCCTCGACGTCACCGGCCACGAGCTCACCCACGGTGTCGTGGACGCCACCGCCCGTCTGGAGCCCACCCGGGTCGACCAGGACGGCAACCAGTACGGCGAGGCCGGCTCCCTCAACGAGTCGCTGGCCGACATCTTCGGCTCCAACGTCGAGTTCAGCGCCAACAACCCGAAGAACCCGCCGAACTACCTGCTCGGCGAGAAGCTCGGCCTGGACCAGAAGTTCCTGCGCCGCCTCGACAAGCCGTCCCTCGACGTCCTCGAAGGCGCCATCGACTACTGGTCGCCCGCCGTCTACGACGCCGAGGTGCACGCCGGCTCCGGTGTCTCCTCGCACGCGTACTACCTGCTCGCCGAGGGCAGCGGCCGCAAGACGATCGGCAGCGTCACCTACGACTCGCCGACCTTCGACGGCCTGCCCGTGAAGGGCATCGGCCGCTCCAAGGCCACGGCGATCTACTACCGCGCCCTGACCCGCTACATGGTCTCCACGACCGACTTCCACGACGCCCGCGTGGCGACGCTGAAGGCGGCCAAGGACCTCTACGGCGCGGGCAGCACGGAGTACAAGGCGGTGGACCGCTCCTGGGCCGCCGTCAACGTGACCCCGGCCAACGCGCCCGCGGCACGGCACTGACCCGTCCCGGCCGCCGGGCACCTCTCGCCCGGCGGCCGGGCCACGCCGCGCACCCTGCCGCACGCCCCGTGCGGAGCCGGCTCACCGTCAATTCTGTTTCTTTTATTGACGACGGAAAAGAACCCTCATAGGTTTCCGGCCATGCGCCCGACCCGTCCGACCCCTCGCGCCGAGTCGTTCCCCGTCAACACCCCTGCCGCCGCGCAGGTGTTCACCACCGTCCTCACCCAAGGCCCCCTCGCCCGGCTGGAGGTGGCCCGCCGCGTCGGTCTCTCCGCGGCCGCCGTCACCAAGGCGGTCCGGCCCCTGATCGAGGCCGGTTACCTGGTGGAGGACGTGGACGAGGAGTCCCGTCCGGCGCTCGGGCGGCCCGCCAACCTGGTCCGGGTGGACGGCGGCCGGGCCCTGTTCGTCGGCGTCAAGGTGACCGGCGACGAGGTCATCGGAGTCCTCACCGACCTGTGCTGCCGTATCCGCGTGGCCCGGCACGTACCGCTGCCCGACCGCGCCCCGAAGGCGGTCCTGGCGTCGATCGCCGAGCTGGTGCACGACCTCCTCGCGGCGGCGGACGGCCTCCAGGCCCCCGTCCTGGGCCTCGGCGTCGCCGTCTCCGGGGACGTGGACCGCGCCGAAGGCACCGTCCGCTACTCGCCGTTCCTCGACTGGCGGGACGTACCGCTCGCCGAACTCGCCACGATGACCACGGGGTTGCCGGTCACCGTGGACAACGACGTACGCGCCCTGACCGTCGCCGAGCAGTGGTTCGGCGCCGGCGCCGGACTGTCCGACTTCGCCGTGGTGACCGTCGGTGCCGGCATCGGCTGCGGTCTCGTCGTCCACGGCCGGGTGGTCGCCGGGGCGCACGGCGTGGCCGGGGAGATCGGCCATGTCACCGTCGACCCGACCGGCCCCCTCTGCCACTGCGGCAACCGCGGCTGTGTGGAGGCGATCGCGGGGGAGGCCGCCGTCGTCCGGCAGATCCAGGAGGTCACGGGGGTCCAACTCGCCGACGCAGCGCAGGCCTTGGCCATGGCCCACGAGGGCGTCCCCGGCGCACGGGAGGTGTACGCGCGTGCCGGGGAGGCGATCGGCCGCGGCATCGCGACCGTCGCCAACCTCCTCGGTCCCGAGCGCGTGATCATCTCCGGCGAGGGGCTGGCCGCCTACGACCTGTTCGCCGAGCACATCCGCGACGCCTTCACCGCGGCCGCCTTCGGCTCCGCCGCCCAGTGCGACGTCCAGACCCGCCCGCTCCCCTTCGAGGAGTGGGCCCGCGGGGCCGCGGCCACCGCGATCCAGTCCTTCGTCCGAGCCGACACCTGATCCGAGCCGACGCCTGTTCCGAGCCGACATCTGTTCCGAGTCGACAGACAAACCCGCACCCACCCTGGAGGTACGACCCATGCGGTCATCCTCGTACTCCGTCATGCCCGCACGCACCCTCAGAGCCCTGGTCGTCCTGGCCCTCGCCGCCGGTGCGGCCGTCACCGCGCCGACCGCCCACGCCGAGACCACCGCTCCCGCCCTCGCCGCCAAGCCCTACATGGGCTGGTCGAGTTGGAGCATGCAGTCCTCCAAGTACCCCGGCCTCAACCCGGAGGGCGACTACAGCTACCTCACCGAGGCCAATGTCCTGAAGCAGGCCGGAGCCCTGGCCGCCAAGCTGAAGAAGTACGGCTACGAATACGTCAACATCGACGCCGGCTGGTGGATGGACAAGGCGTGGAAGTCCGGCTTCGACGAGTACGGCCGGCAGAAGCCCGACCCCACCCGCTTCCCGCGCGGCATGAAGGCCGTCGCCGACGACCTCCACGCCAAGGGCCTCAAGGCCGGCATCTACCTCCCGGCCGGCCTGGAGAAGGGCGCCTACGGCGACGGGAAGACACCGATCTGGAACGCGGAGGGCTGCACCACCGCCGACATCGTCTACGACGACCTGCGCACCACCAACGGCTGGGACAGCTCCTACAAGCTCGACTTCGCCAAGCCCTGCACCGCCAAGTACATAGACTCGCAGGCCCGGTTGATCGCCGACTGGGGCTACGACTTCCTCAAGCTCGACGGCGTCGGACCCGGTTCAGGCAAGAGCGGCGACCAGTACGACAACGTTGCCGACGTGGCCGCCTGGAACAGGGCCATCGCCGCCACCGGACGCCCGATCCACCTCGAACTCTCCTGGTCCCTGGACATCGGACACGCCCCCGACTGGAAGAAGTACTCACAGGGCTGGCGCCTCGACACCGACGTCGAGTGCTACTGCAACACCCTCGTGAGCTGGGAGAACTCCGTCGACGACCGCTGGGACGACACCCCGGCCTGGACCCGGCACGCCGGCCCCGGCGGCTGGAACGATCTCGACTCCCTCGACGTCGGCAACGGCGAGATGGACGGCCTGACCAAGGCCGAGCGGCAGAGCTACGCCACCCTGTGGGCCATCGCCAAGTCACCGCTCTACACCGGCGACGACCTCACCCGCCTGGACTCCTACGGCCTGTCCCTGCTGACCAACCGCGAGGTCATCGCCGTGGACCAGGGCCCCAATCCACCCGCGCACCCGGTCACCCCGTCCGACCCGCAGCAGGTGTGGGCCGCGAAGAACGCCGACGGCACCTACACCGTCGCCCTGTTCAACCTCGCCGACAAGCCTGCCTCGGTGACCGCCGACTGGTCCACCCTCGGCTTCACCGGCAAGGCGACCGTCCGCGACCTGTGGAACCACGAGAACCTCGGCACCTACAGGAACAGGATCACCGAGGCGCTGCCCGCCCACGGCTCCCGCCTGTTCACCGTCACGCCGCACGGGACAACGCTGCGGTGGACCGGCATCGAGGCCGAGTCCCCGTCGAACACCCTCTCCGGCAACGCCTCCGTCGCCGACTGCTCGGCCTGCTCCGGCGGAAAGAAGGTCGGCAACCTCTATGTCGGCGGCAAGTTGACCGTCAACGGCGTCGTGGCCCCCAAGGCCGGCACCTACCAGATCAAGGTCGCCTACGTCAGCGGTGACGCCCGCTCGGTGACCGTCTCTGCCAACGGCGGCACGGGCACAGCCCACAAGTTCCCCGCCACCGGCGACTGGGGCACGGTGTCGAGCGTCTACGTGCCCGTGACGCTGAAGGCCGGCACCAACACGGTCTCCTTCGACAGCGGCACCGGCTACGCGCCGGACATCGACCGGATCGACGTCCCCCAGTCCTGACCCCCACCAGGAGCCGCCATGACCCCCGAACCGTCCAGACGCGACCTGCTGGCCCTCGCCGCGACGACCGGCGTTCTCACCGGCCTGCCGACGTACACCGCCGGCGCCGCCCCGGATCGGCCCGACTCGCTTCCGTACCAGGGCAGTTCAGACACCACGCTCTGGTGGCAGGCCCCCGCCGACGAGCACTCGATGATCGAACAGGGCCTGCCCGTCGGCAACGGCCGCCTCGGCGCCCTCGCGAGCAACGACCCCGGGCGTGAACTCCTCCTCGTCACCGACGCCACGATGTGGACCGGCGGTCGCAACGACACCCTCGACGCCGACGGCCAATTTCCCTACGGGCGCGCCGATTTCGGTTCCTTCACCCTGCTCGCCCGACTCACCGTGGACCTCCCCGACCACGACCTGTCCGCCGTCAACGGCTACCGCCGCACCCTCGACCTCGCCCGGGGCGTGGTCACGACGTCGTACGTCCGCTCCGGTGTCACCTACCGCCGGGAGATCTTCGCCAGCCACCCCGACGACGTCATCGTCCTGCACTTCACCCAGAGCGGCGGCGGCCGGTACACCGGCTCCGTGACCCTGGAGGGCACGCACGGCGAGGGGGAGACGGCCGTCTCCTTCGGCGCGGCCTTCCCCAACGGGCTGCGCTACGGGGCGGCGGTCAAGGCGTACGGCAGCGGCGGCCGGGTCGCCGTGAGGGGCACCCGCATCGACTTCTCCGGCTGCCGCGACCTGACCGTGCTGGTCAGCGGCGGTACCAACTACGCGCCCGACGCGCAGGCCGGCTACCGCGCTCCCGCCCTCGACCCCGAGAAGCTGGCCCGCGCCAAGGTCCGCGACGCCGCCGCGCACTCGGCCGACGTCCTGCTGCGCACCCATGTCGCCGACCACCACGCCCTCTTCGGCCAACTCGACCTCTCCCTCGGCCCGTCGACGGCCGAGCAGCGTTCGCTGGACACCTGGGAGCGGCTCAAGGCCCGCGCCCGTGACGGTGTCCCCGATCCCGAACTGGAGGCGCAGTACCTCCAGTTCGGGCGGTATGTGATGATCGCCGGATCGCGGGACAGTCTGCCGCTGGGCCTTCAGGGCCTGTGGCTGGACGGCAACGATCCGGACTGGATGGGCGACTACCACACCGACATCAACATCCAGATGAACTACTGGATGGCCGACCGGGCAGGCCTGGCGCGGTCCTTCGACGCCCTCACCGACTACTGCCTCGCCCAGCTCCCGTCCTGGACCGACCTGACCCGCCGCCTGTTCGACGACCCGCGCAACCGCTACCGCAACTCCACCGGCAAGAACGCCGGCTGGACCGTCGCCATCTCCACCAACCCGTACGGCGGGGGCGGCTGGTGGTGGCATCCGGCGGGCAATGCCTGGCTGTGCAACTCCCTCTGGGAGCACTACGAGTTCACCGGCTCGCGCACCCATCTGGAGAAGATCTACCCCCTTCTTAAGGGCGCCTGCGAGTTCTGGGAGGCCCGGCTGCTGACCACCACCCTGCCGGGCACCGCACGGGAGGTGCTCATCGCCGACAGCGACTGGTCGCCCGAACACGGGCCGCTCGACGCCAAGGGCATCACCTACGCCCAGGAACTCGTGTGGGCGCTGTTCGGCAACTACTGTGTCGCCGCTGCGGAGTTGAAGCGGGACAGCGGCTTCGCCGCAACCGTCGCCGGGCTGCGCAAGCGGCTCCATCTGCCGCAGGTCAGCCCGAAGACGGGGTGGCTGGAGGAGTGGATGTCCCCGGACAACCTCGGGGAGACCACCCACCGCCACCTGTCCCCGCTCGTCGGTCTCTTCCCCGGCGACCGCATCCGCCCCGACTCCTCCCCGTCCGACCTGGTGGCGGGCGCCACCGCCCTGCTCACCGCCCGTGGCATGGAGAGCTTCGGCTGGGCGAACGCCTGGCGCTCGCTGTGCTGGGCCCGCCTCAAGAACGCGGAGAACGCCTACCGGTTGGTGGTCAACAACCTTCGCCCGTCCAGCGACGGCAGCAACGGCACCGCGTTCAACCTCTTCGACATCTACGAGGTGGACAAGGGCCGCGGCATCTTCCAGATCGACGCCAACTTCGGCACCCCCGCCGCGATGATCGAGATGCTCCTCTACTCCAGGCCGGGCCACATCGAACTCCTCCCGGCCCTGCCCGGCGCCTGGGCCGCCTCCGGGTCCGTCACCGGGGTGGGGGCGCGGGGCGGTTTCGTCGTGGACCTACGGTGGAGGGATGGGATACCGATCGAGGCACGCATCCGCAGCGTCGGCGGGCGCACCACGACCGTGGCGTTCGGGGGGACGAGTCGCACGGTGACATTGCGGCCGGGCGCCTCCGTCACGCTGAAGGACTTCGCCCGGTGACCCGGCTGCGCCGCCTGGTGGCGGCGGTGTTGACGGCGGTGGCCCTCCAGGTTCCGTCGGCGTCGGCGGCGGAGCTCCAGCCGGACGGCGTGGTCCCCTGGGGTGCGAGTGCCGACCTCATGGGCGAGGCGGTCGCCGACCGCGGCTACCGCATGGTCGTGCACACCAGCGTCGCGGGGCGGGACCTGCGCATCCGGCTCTCCAACGCCTTCGGCGACCGGCCGGTGACCTTCGACAGCGTCTACGCCGGAGTGCGCAAGGAGGGTGCGGAGCTTGTCCGGGGCAGCAACCGGCGGCTCACCTTCGCCGGTGCGGACTCCGTCACCGTCCCGGCCGGGACCACCGTCCACAGCGATCCGCTGCCCGGGAAGCTGCCCGCCGGGACGGATCTCGTGGTCAGCATCCACAGCCCGGACGCGGCGGGCCCGGTCACCGGCCACTGGATGGCCATGCAGACCTCCTACCTCACCGAGGGCGACCACACCGCCGAGGAGAGCGGCGACCGGTGGGCCACGTCGATCGGCTCCTGGTTCTACCTCGACGCGGTCTCCGTGCGGGCGGCCCCCGGCATCGGTGCGGTCGTCGCGCTGGGGGACTCCATCACGGACGGCTGGCACTCCACGACCGACCTGAACCGCCGCTGGCCCGACTACCTGGCCCGACGCCTCCAGAGGTCTCCGAGCACGGTCAAGGGCGTGGCCGACGAGGGCATCTCGGGGAACAGAGTGCTGACGGACGGCCCCGGCCAGAGCGCCCTGAACCGGCTGGACCGGGACGTGCTCTCCCTGCCGGGTGTGCGCACCGTGTTCCTCTTGGAGGGCGTCAACGACATCAAGTCCCACACCGGTGTCACCGCCCAGGACCTGATCGACGGCTACCGGCAGATCGCCGGCCGGGTGCACGCGGCCGGCAAGTGCCTCGTCGTCTCCACCGTCGGCCCCTTCAAGGGCTGGTCGGAATGGGACCCCGCCGCCGAGGCCGTACGACAGGAGGTGAACGAGTTCATCAGGGGCAGCGGGGAGTTCGACGCCGTCACCGACTTCGACCGCGTCCTGCGCAGCCCCTACGACCACGAGCGGATGCTGCCCTTCTTCGACGGCGGGGACCACATCCACCCCAACGACAAGGGCATGCAGGCGATGGCGGACGCTGTCGACCTCGACAGCCTGGACTGCGCCGGGAACTGACGAGCCGTCACTCAGAAGCGATCAGGCCCTCGCGATAGGCGACGGCCACCGCCTCGGTGCGGCTCGCGGCGCCCAGCTTGGCCAGGATGTTGGAGACATGGACGCTGGCCGTCTTGCCGCTGATGAACAGCTCCTCGCCGATCTGCCGGTTGCTGCGGCCGAGGGCGAGGAGCCGCAGCACGTCCTGCTCGCGGGCGGTGAGCGGCGAGGAGGAGTTCGCCGGGGTGGTCGACAGCCTGCCCCGGCGGATCAGCGTGTCCGTCTGCTCCAGCAGGAGCGTCGCCCCCAGACGCAGGGCCGCCTCGCGTGCCGCACCGGCCTGAACGGCGGCTTCCTCGCGCCGGTCGGCTGCCAACAGGGCCTCGGCATAGCGCAGTTGACAGCGAGCATGCTCGTAGGTGTCGCCGAAGTCGAACGCGGCGACCGCCCTCGCCCAGGCCGCCACGTCGGGACCGGACACCGCCCGTGCCCACTCGGCCTCGGCGCGGGCCAGCCACGCCTGCCCTTCCGGACCCTGCGGATTCCCGTCGTCGCCGCGCGCGGCCGTGTGCCGGGCCAGTTCCACCAGCTCGTCCGCCGGAGCCGCCCACCGTTTCGCGCCCGCCTCGTCACCGCTCAGCCGGAGCCCGGCGGTGGTGTCGGCGACCGCGGACAGCGCGAGAGCGGCGAGCCGGACCGCGACGTCGGGACGGGTGCCCGCGTCGTCGGTGAGGGCCTTCACGGACGAACGCACCTGCTCCACCGCGGCCTCGGCGTCCCCGCGCAGCGATGCCGCCTCGGTCAGCGCGATGGCCGCGACGAGGGTGGCCATCCAGTCGAAAGGGCCCCGGAGCAGCGCGCGGGCCCGGTCGACGGCCGTGAAGTCGCCCCGCGCGAGGGCGACATAGAGGGCGGGCCCGGCCGCGTACCCGTCGATCGCGGGCAGCATCCCGGCCCCGTGCGCCGCCCGCAGCGCCTCGTCCCAGCGGCCCAGCGTGTAGAGCACCAGAAGCTGGAGATGGCGCATCGCCTGCGGATACAGCGAGGACAGCAGCCCGGCGCGGCGGGCCCGGTCGATGCCCTCGGACAGGTAGGGGAGCGCCTCTTCGAGGTCACCGGACTCGTAGCTGCCGATGGCGAGGTTGAACAGGGCCCGCAGCTCCACGGACGCGTTGCCCGAGGCGTGCGCCAACTCGCGGGCCTGGCCGAGGCGTTCGCGCCCCTCCGGGGTGCGCCGGCCGGCGCCCTCCAGGCCGGCGAGGGAGATGAGCAGGTCGGCGCGGGCGTCCGCGGCCCCCAGCTGCTCGGCGACCCGCAGCGCCTCGTGCGCGACCCGCAGCGCGGTCTCGTTCTCGCCGACATGACGCGCCGCCATGACATGGGTGGCCGCCGCCCACACCCAGGTCCGGGACGGCGGCTCGGCCGGGATGAGGGCGAGCGCCTCACTGCTGTAGGCGAACGCCGCGGTCAGGTTGTCGACGCTGATCAGGTTCCCGGCGAGGGTGTAGCGGATCCGGGCGGCGAGCTCGGAGTCGGCGTCCTGGTCGATGCCCGCGAGCGCGGCCCGGGTCAGCGAGACCGCGCGATGCGACTCGCCGGCGTGCGCGGCCGCGGCGGAGGCGCGCAGGGTGAGCGTGACCCGGTCCTCGGAGGGGCGGGCGGACATCTCCACCGCCGACCACAGGTCGAGGGCCGTCTCCAGATGCCGCAGCTCCTCCGCGGGCGCCCCGACCCGCTGGGCGTGATCGGCCGCCTCCAGCGAGGCGGCCAGGGCCTCGGCGAGGTCATGGCTCTCGCGGTAGTGGTGGGCCCGCTCCGCCGCCGTCTCGGCGCGATGGCCGCGTCCGGTCAGCAGCCGGGCGAACGCGCCGTGCAGCCGGGCCCGTTCACCGGGCAGCAGATCGGCGTAGACGGCCTCCCGAGCGAGGGCGTGCCGGAAGGAGTACGTGTCCCCGTCGCCCGGCACGAGCAACTGCCGCCCTATGGCCTCGCGCAGTGCCGACTCCAGCTCGTCCTCGGGGAGCCCGACGGCCTCGCTCAGCAGGTCGTGCTCGACGCGCCGCCCGGCGACGGCGGCCGTGCGCAGCACCAGTTGAGCGGTGTCCGACAGCTGCTCGAAGCGGATCAGCAGCACGTCGGCCAGCCCGCTCGGCACCCCGCCCACCTCGGTGTCGGTGGCCGCGACGAGTTCCTCGGCGTAGAAGGCGTTGCCCTCGGCCCGCTCCACGATCCGCCGGACCGTGGCGTCCGGCAGCGGCCGGTCCCACAGGGCCTGCACGAGCTGCGCCACCTCGGTGTCGGCCAGCGGCCGCAGCTCCAGCCGCTCCACGGCGGGCAGCCGCACCAGCTCGGCCAGCAACGGCCGCAGCGGGTGCCGGCGGTGCAGGTCGTCGGCGCGGTACGACGCGAACACCGCCAGCCGGTGCGTGGGCGCCCCGCCGGCCGGCCGTTGCAGGATGCCCCGGCTGAGCAGGAACCGCAGCAGATCCCGGGAGGACTGGTCGGCCCAGTGCAGGTCCTCCAGGACGAGCAACACGGGTGCCACGTCCGAGAGATCGGCCAGCAGCCCCGCGATCCCCTCGAAGAGCCGCAGCCGTCCGCCCATGTCCCGTACGTCGTCGGTGCCGCCGCCCAGCAGCCGGTCGACCACCGGATGTCCGGCGAGCACGCCCGCGAATCGGTCGTCGGCGGCCAGCACTCCGAGGATCTCGGTGAACGGCAGATAGGGCAGACCGACGTCACCGAGATCGACACAGTGCCCGGTGAGCACCGTCATCCCGTCCCGGGCGGCGCCGTGGGTGACCTCGTCCAGCAACCGGGTCTTGCCGACCCCGGCGTCCCCTCCGATGAGAACACCCCGGGCCGCCCCGCCGCGGGCGCGTTCGAGAACACCGGCGAGGCGGGACAGCTCGTCGTCACGCCCGATGAGTGGAGAAGAGAACGAGGTCAGAGGCACGGATACATCCTGTCACTGTGCCGACCCGTTCGGGTGCCGGGGGAGTTCCCTGCTCTCAACCGCGCAGCGTCCTCGCCCAGTCCGCGGGAACCCGGCCCTCGGGTCCCGGAGCGGGCTGGTCCGCCGGATGGCTGTCGGGCGGTGTCAGCGCGGGACCGGACTCGAACATTTCCTTGGTCGCGAAGTTCCAGTACCACTCCTCGCCGGGCTCGTAGCTCTGCACCAACGGGTGCCCGGTCTCCTCGAAGTGGGCCGTCGCGTGCTTGGCGGGGGAGGAGTCGCAACATCCCACGTGCCCGCACTGGGCGCAGCGCCGCAGATGGAACCACCACCCGCCCGCGGCGTCGCACTCCACACAGCCGTTCCCGCTCGGCGGCACGCTGGGGTCCAGTCCCTGGATGTCGGTCACGCCAACTCCTCAATGGTGTCGTTCGCCTCGGCGGTGAGCGGCAGCAGCACCTGGAAGCGGGTGTCGCCCGGCTCCGACTCGACCTGCAGCGTGCCGTGGTGCTTGTTGACGACGATCCGCCACGAGATGTCCAGGCCGAGGCCGGTACCCTCGCCGACCGGCTTGGTGGTGAAGAACGGGTCGAAGATCCGGCCGCGGATCTCCTTCGGCACGCCGGGGCCGGTGTCCCGGAACTCCACCAGCAGCCGCTCGTTGTCGAGAGCGGTCCGCACGGTCAACGTGCCTTCGCCGCCTGCCCCGTTGATGGCGGAGACCGCGTTGTCGATGAGGTTCGTCCACACCTGGTTGAGCTCCGCCGGGTAGGCGGGGATCTTCGGGAGCGTACGGTCGTAGTCCTTGACGACCTTGATCTGCTGCCCGATCTTGCCGGAGAGCATCAGCAGGGTGCTGTCGAGGAGTTCGTGGACGTCGGCGTTCTGGAAGGGCGCCCGGTCGAGCTGCGAGTACTGCTTGGCGGCGTCGACGAGATGCGAGATGCGGTTGGTGGAGTCGTTGATCTCGTCCATCAACAGCTCGGTCTCGACGGTGTAGTTGAGCCAGCCGATGGCGTTCGGCAGCAGCTCCTCGTCCACGGCCGCGGCGACCTGGTCCAGCCAGTCCACGTCGAGCCCGGCCTGGACGAAGGTGGGGGCGAGCCGCCAGCCGTTCTGGATGTCGTGGTCGTCCAGCCAATCGGTGACCGCGTCCTCCCGGTCGGAGGCCTCCAGCGGGCTCAACGTCGGTGCCTTGGCGACGCGTTCGGCGGTGCGGTCCTGGATGTCGATGAGGTTTGCCATGACCTCGGGGGCGTAGTTCCCCTGGGCGATGATGGCGAGCTTGTGCCGCATCTTGCCGACCCGCTCGCGCAGGGTCGCGGTCGCCCGCACCGCCGCGGCGGCCGGGTTGTTGAGCTCGTGCGTGAGCCCCGCGGACAACGAGCCGAGCGCCAGCAGCCGTTCGCGCTGGCCGATGGCCCGCTGGGTGCTCTTCGAACCGAAGAAGAGCCCCTCCAGCAGATGCACCGCCATCGGGAACCACTCCTGCATGAAGTCCGAGAACGCCTCGTTCGGCAGCACGAAGAACCGGGTGGGCTCGGTGACCCGCATGGAGTTGTTGTAGACCTGCGGCACCCGGTCACCCAGATACGCCTGCATCGAGCCCGCGTACACGCCCCGTTGGGAGGTGCGGGTGACCTCGACGTCGTCCCCGCCCACCCGGCGGGACAGCACCACCGTGCCCTCGATCATGACGTAGAAGCAGGTGGCGGGCTCACCCTCGGTGTAGACGGGCCCGGGTTCGAACTGCTCCACCCGGCCCGCGCTGCACAGTTGCCCCAACTGCTCCGGGGACAGCTTCTCGAACAGGAACAGCGACCCGATCTCCGCCGGGCTGCACGGCCTCAACTGCCCGCTCATGACTGCTCCAGATACCGGTGGACGAGCATCACGGCCATGGCTCCCTCTCCGACGGCGGACGCGACCCGCTTGGCGGACTCGGCGCGCGCGTCGCCCGCCACGAACACCCCGGGGATGTTGGTCTCCAGGTGGTACGGCGGCCGGTCCAGCTCCCAGCCCGCCGGCGGCCGTCCGTCGGCGGTCAGGTCGGGCCCCGCCAGGATGAACCCGTGGCCGTCGCGCAGCACCGTGCCGTCCAGCCAGTCGGTGAGCGGGGCCGCGCCGATGAACACGAACATCCACTGCGCGTCGACGAGTTCGGTGTGCCCGGTGTCGACGTCGCGCAGGGTGAGCTGCTCCAGATGGTCGGAGCCGTGGGCCGCCTCGACGACGGTCCGCGCGCGGACCGAGATGTTGGGCGCCTCGTTGATCTGCTGGATCAGGTAGTGGGACATGGACGCGGCCAGGTCGGGGCCGCGCACCAGCAGGGTCACCGACTTGGCGCCCTTGGACAGGTACATCGCCGCCTGCCCGGCCGAGTTGGCGCCGCCCACGATGTAGATGTCCTGCCCCTGGCAGGACGCCGCCTCGGTCAACGCCGAGCCGTAGTACACCCCGCACCCGGTCAGATCGGTGCAGCCCGGCGCCTCCAACTGCCGGTACGACACACCCGTCGCCAGGATCACGCTGTGCGCGGCGATCGCCGAGCCGTCGGAGAACCGTACGACCCTCGCGGCCCCGTTGATCTCCAGGGCCGTCACATCGCGCGCGGTGAGGATCTCGGCACCGAACTTCGCGGCCTGGCGGCGGGCGCGGTCGGTGAGCTGGGCGCCGGACACGCCGTCCGGGAAGCCGAGGTAGTTCTCGATCCGGGAGCTCTGCCCGGCCTGCCCGCCGGTCGCCGACCGTTCCACGAGCACGGTCCGCAGGCCCTCGGACGCCCCGTACACGGCCGAGCCGAGCCCGGCCGGACCGCCGCCGATGACGACCAGGTCGTAGAACTCGGCCGTGGGCGTGGTCGCGAGGCCCACCTGCGCGGCCAGCTCCGGCGCCTCGGGCGCGACCAGCGGAGTGCCGTCCGGCGTGACCACCAGCGGCAGACTCTGCGCGTCCGCACCGGCTGCCGCCAGCAGCCGCTGCCCCTCGGGCTCGTCGGCCGAGTACCAGCGGTACGGCACCTGGTTGCGGGCCAGGAACTCGCGGACGTCGGAGGAGCGCGCCGACCAGCGGTGCCCGACCACCTTGGTGGCGGGCACGGGCCGGTAGTCACTGCACTTCCAGGCGTCCAGCAGGTCGTCGAGGACCGGGTAGAGCTTCTCCTCCGGCGGGTCCCACGGCTTGAGCAGATAGTGGTCGAGATCGACGACGTTGATCGCGTCGATCGCCGCGCTGGTGTCCGCGTACGCCGTCAGCAGCACCCGGCGCGCGCCCGGGTACACGTCCAGGGCCTGCTCCAGGAACTCGATGCCGTTCATCTGCGGCATCCGGTAGTCGGCGAGGATCACCGCGACCAGGTCGCCGCGCAGCTTCAGCTCGCGCAGCGCCTCCAGCGCGGACTCGCCGGACTCGGCGCGCACGATGCGGTACGACTCGCCGTAGCGCCGCCGCAGGTCTCGGGCGACGGCACGGGACACTCCCGGGTCGTCGTCCACGGTCAGGATGACGGTCCGCGCTGTTTCGGCGGCCTGTGCCATGCGTCTCCCACCCCGGGTTGTCGGCTGTGGCTGTCGCCCATCGTATGTTCGAACGTCCTGCTTCGCTCAGGTATGCGGGGTCCCGCCGCTCAGCACGCAGAACTCGTTGCCCTCGGGATCGAGGAGCGTGACCCAGGAGAAGCCCTCGTACGCGGGGCCTGCGGGCCGGGCGCCGAGGGCCAGGAGCCGGGCGACCTCGGCCGCCTGGTCGTCGGGGCGGAAGTCGAGATGGAGCCGGTTCTTGATCGTCTTGCCCTCGGGGACCGGGGCGAAGAGGAGGCCCGGCAGGCGGTCCTTCTCCGGGCGGATCTCGTACTCCTCGGGGTCGTCGTTGACGACGACCCAGCCCAGCGCCTCGGTCCACCAGCGGCCCAGGGCCGCGGGATCGGCCGCGTCCACGTTCACTTGTTCCCACACCAGGCTCATGGCGGCAGCGTAGTGAAGACTGGGGGCAGCCGCCTGATCATTTGCACCGAGGGAGACAGCCGTATGACGCGCCCGATCACCGTGGGTTTCGACGGAACCGAGGAGAGCCTCGCCGCGCTGGACTGGGCGGCGCGGGAGGCGGTCCGCCGGGGTCTTGAGCTGCGGGTGGTGCAGGCCTGGCGGTTCCAGGCGGACGTGGCGATCGACGTGCTGTCCGACCCGGAGACCCAGGCCGGCTGGGTGCGCGACGCGCTGGCCGAGGCCGCCGAGGCCGTCGCCGTGCGCCACCACGGGCTCGTCGTGACCACCGACGTCCTGGAGGGCGGCACCGTCGAGGCGCTGGTGGAGGCCGCGGCGGGCGCCGAGCTGCTGGTGCTGGGCTCGCGCGGGCACGGCCCGGTCGTCGGATTCCTGCTCGGCTCGGTCGGCCAGCAGGTGATCGCGGAGGCGGTACGGCCCGTCGTGCTGGTCCGCGCCGGGGACGACCCGACCGCCGAGGCCGCCGGCCGGGAGATCGTCGTCGGCCAGCAGGGCGAGGACCCCGAGGACAGCGCCGCCGCCCTCGGGTTCGCCTTCGAGACGGCCGCCGCGCGCGGGGCGACGGTACGGGCGGTACGGGCCTGGACGCTGCCCCCGGTGTTCGCCTACAGCCCCGGCTCGCTGAAGCTCCTCGACGAGGCGGGCGGTCTGGAGCCGCGCGAGAAGCAGGCGCTTCAGTCGGCTCTGGAGCCGTGGCGGGAGCGCTTCCCGGACGTCCCCGTCGTCGAGCACATCGAGATGGGCAGCGCCGGTCAGGTGCTGCTGTCGGTGGCGGCGCGTGCCCAGCTGATGGTCGTCGGCCGCCGGGCCCGTCGTACCGCCGTGGGAGCGCGCATCGGATCGGTCGCGCACGGCGTGCTGCACCACGCGGGCTGCCCGGTGGCCGTGGTCCCGCCGGCCTGAGTCACTCCGCCACGGGCTCGGTCGGGATCAGCGTCTCGCGGGCCTTGGGGAGGATGTTCTCGATGTAGTCCTCGACCACCGCGTCCAGAGGGATGTCGTGCTGCGCCCGCTCGGACAGGTACCAGCGGTGTTCCAGCAGCTCGTGGTAGATCTCGGCCGGGTCCATCGAACCGCGCAGTTCCACCGGCACGGCACGCACGGTCGGCCGGAACACGTCCCGCACCCAGCGGTGCGCGAGCACCTCGGGGCGGGCGCCGAGGGGGTCGCCCGGGGCGTAGTCGTCCTGGGTGGCCATCCAGCTCTCCAGGTCGTTCAGCAGCCGCCGGGCCTGGTTCTCCTCGGTGTCCAGGCCCGTCAGCCGCAGCAGCTGGCGCTGGTGGTGGCCGGCGTCGACGACCTTGGGCACGAAGGTGACCGTGTCGCCGTTGTTCGCGTGCTCGATCTGCATCTCGGCCACGTCGAAACCGAGGTCGTTGAGGCGGCGGATGCGGCGCTCGATGTAGTGGTACTTGCCCGCCGGGTACACCGAGGTGCGGGTCAGCTCCTCCCACAGGCTCCGGTAGCGCTCGCAGATCTCCATGCCGAACGCGATCGCGTCGACGGAGGGGTGCAGCGCCCCCGAGGCCTCCAGGTCCAGGAGCTCGCCGCTGATGTTCACCCGGGCCAGGTCGAGGTCGTACTCGCGCTGTCCGTTGCTGAGCTGGGGGTGCAGCTCACCGGTCTCGGCGTCGACGAGATACGCGGCGTAGGCGCCCGCGTCCCGGCGGAAGAGGGTGTTGGACAGGGAGCAGTCGCCCCACGCGAACCCGGCCAGGTGCAGGCGGACGAGGAGGACGGCCAGGGCGTCCATGAGGCGGTGCATGGTCGCGGGCCGCATCGTCGTCTCGAACATCGACCGGTACGGCATCGAGCCGCCCAGATGCCGGGTGACCAGGACGGACTCCAACGGATTGCCGTCGGCGTCGGTGCGGCCCGTGACCACGGCGAGCGGGTCCACGGAGGGGATGGCGAGCCGGTCGAGATCGCGGAGCATGTCGTACTCGTTGAGGGCGGGCCGCTCGGCGAGCTCCTTGACGGCGATGACCTCGTCGCCGGCCCGGGCGTAACGCACCACGTGCCGGGATATGCCGCGCGGCAGCGGGACCAGGACCTCTTCCGGCCACTCCTCCAGGGGAACGTCCCACGGCAGCTCCAGCAGGAGCACGGGATGCTCCGGGTTCGTCGCGCTGATCTGCAGTGCCATGGGCCGTTCGTCCTCGTCTCGCGGAGACCGTGTTGCGGAGATCGTCTCGCGGTGATCGTCTCGCCGTGATCGTCACCTCACCTTAGAGCGCGCGCTCCTTGGCCAGAAGTGCCGCTTCACGGACTGGACCGCGGTGCGCCGGACCGTGCCCCGGCAGCATGAGCTCGCCGTCCAGCTCCGCGAGGACGTCCAGCGAGGCGACGGCACGGGCGCGCTCGCGGTGGAACATGTCCGGCAGCAGCTGCGGGCCCTCGATCCGCGAGGTGGCGTGACCGCTCACCAGGGCGTCCCCGGAGATCAGCACGCCGGCCTCCGGGAGGTGGAAGGCGACGTGGCCGTCGGTGTGGCCCGGCGTGTGCACCGGGACCGGGCGGCCGGGCAGGTCCAGCGGACCGGGCTTGGGGAACGCCTCCGGCGCGGTCACCGGGACGTGCGTCGTGCCGCCGGAGCGGATCGCGTGCAGCGCCCACGGCACGACGCCTGGCCGCCAGCCGTTTTTCAGCACGTCCCCGACGGTGACCTGGTGCAGGAACTCCCGCCGGGCGTGCGGCACTTCGGCCTCGTGCAGGAGGACCGGCGTGCCGTACGCGGTGCGCAGATGCTCGGCGGAGCCGAGGTGGTCGTTGTGGGCGTGCGTGATCAGCACCGCCGTGACGGCCTCCGGTGAACCGGCCACCTGGGTGAGGGAGTCGAGGAGCAGTTCGCGGTCCCCGGGATAGCCGGTGTCGACGAGGGTGACCGCGTCGCCGTCCGTCAGGATCACCCAGTTGGTGTTGGAGCCGTGCACCAGGTAGGTGCCGTCGGCGACTTGCTGCACTTCAGCCCGCATGATCGTCCCGCCCGATGAGGAGGTTCCCTGCTCGACGGGGGCATCACATCAGATGGGGCAGCAGGGGTGCGAGGCGGGGGGAAGGGCTGCCTCCGGCACCGTCCGCCGGAGGCAGCCCCCTGCGTGCTCCGAAGCGGCCGCCTCTCCGCCTCAGTGCACGCCGTGCGGGCGGAACTGGACGCTGATGCGCGGTCCCGCGGCGCGCGTGGTCTTCGGTACGCAGTGCTCCCAGGTCCGCTGGCAGGTGCCGCCCATCACGATCAGATCGCCGTGGCCCAGCGGGCGCCGGACCGTGCCCGCGCCACCGCGCACCGGGCGCAGCAGCAGGTCGCGGGGCGCGCCGACGGACAGGATGGCGACCATCGTGTTCTCACGGGCGCCCCGGCCGATCCGGTCGCCGTGCCAGGCCACGCTGTCCCGGCCGTCGCGGTAGTAGCAGAGCCCGGCGGTGGTGAACGGCTCGCCCAGCTCGCCGGCGTAGTGCGCGCTGAGCGCCTCGCGTGCCTCGGTCAGCACCGGGTGGGGGAGGACGTCGTCGCGGCCGTAATACGCGAGCAGGCGGGGGACGTCGACGACGTTGTCGTACATCTTCCGTCGCTCGGCGCGCCAGGGGACCTCGGCGGCGAGCTGTTCGAACAGGGTGTCGGAGCCCGCCAGCCAGCCGGGCAACACGTCGATCCAGGCGCCGGAACCGAGCTCGGTGCGGGTGACTCCGTCGAGGGGGCCGAGGCTCAGGCGGTCGGTCTGGTCGAAGAGGGAGGCCTGGAGGTGCGTGGACATGGAACCAGCGTACGCCTTATTCGAAAATCTGTTCCCATAGAAATCTGCTGGATTCCTGGCCCTTTCGATACATCGATGTATCGGATACATTCGCGTATCGAACGGGAGGACGGGGAGGACGGCCTTGGAGACAGCGCGGCGCGTGACGAAGCGGCGGGTGCGCACCCGCGCCAATCTGCTCGACGCCGCCTTCGCGGTCTTCGCGGCCAAAGGCTTCGGGCGCGTCTCCATCGAGGAGGTCTGCGAGGCCGCCGGATACAGCCGGGGCGCCTTCTACTCGAACTTCGACAGCCTCGACGAGCTGTTCTTCGCCCTCTACCGGGAACGCGCCGACCTGATCGCGGACCAGGTGTCCGGGGCGCTCGCCCTGGACGGGCCCGACCTCGACGTCCCCGCCGCCGTCGACCGCGTCACCGAGGTACTGCTCCTCGACCGGGACTGGCTGCTGGTCAAGACGGACTTCCTGGTGCACGCCGCCCGGGAACCCGCCGTCGCCGAGACCCTGCTCGAACACCGGGCGCGGCTGCGCGAGGCGATCCGGGAACGGCTCGCCCGCGCGCGCGGCCACACCGCACTGCCCGCCGTCCTCGCCGACCTGGACGGCGCCGCCCACGCCGTCGTCGCCGCGTACGACGGCGTCACCACCCAACTGCTGCTCGACCGGGATGTGGCACACGCCCGCGTCTGGCTCAAGCAACTGCTCACCGCGCTGCTGACCGACGGCAGTACCACCGACACCACCGCATGAGGAAGGGACGGTCGCCATGGATGCCGACGTCATCATCGTCGGAGCCGGCCTCGCCGGTCTGGTCGCCGCGCACGAACTGACCAGCCAGGGCCGCCGGGTCGCCCTGGTCGACCAGGAGAACGCCGCCAACCTCGGCGGACAGGCCTTCTGGTCCTTCGGCGGGCTGTTCCTCGTCGACTCCCCGGAGCAGCGACGGCTCGGCATCAAGGACTCCTTCGACCTGGCCTGGAGCGACTGGCAGGGCAGCGCCGGCTTCGACCGAGTCGACGACGAGGACTCCTGGGCGGTGCGCTGGGCGCGCGCTTACGTCGAGTTCGCGGCCGGTGAGAAGCGGTCCTGGCTGGAGGGGCACGGCATCAAGTTCCTGCCCACGGTCGGCTGGGCCGAGCGCGGTGACCTGCGCGCGCACGGGCACGGCAACTCCGTGCCGCGCTTCCACATCGCCTGGGGCACCGGCACCGGCGTGGTCGAGCCCTTCGTGAACCACGCCAAGCAGGCCGCCCGCGACGGACTGCTGACCTTCTACCACCGCCACCAGGTCGACGCGCTCGTCGTCGAGGACGGCCACGCCCGCGGCGTACGCGGCACCGTCCTCGCCGAGGACAACTCCGCGCGCGGCGTGCAGTCCAGCCGCGACCGCGTCGGCGACTTCGAACTCACCGCCCAGGCCGTCGTCGTCACCACCGGCGGCATCGGCGCCAACCACGACATCGTGCGCCGCTACTGGCCCGAGCGCCTCGGCACCCCGCCCGCCGAGATGGTCACCGGCGTCCCCGCCTACGTCGACGGCCGCATGCTCGACATCAGCGCCGAGGCGGGCGTACGGCTCGTCAACCGCGACCGCATGTGGCACTACACCGAGGGCCTGCAGAACTGGGACCCGATCTGGCCCGGCCACGGCATCCGCATCCTGCCCGGCCCGTCCTCCCTGTGGTTCGACGCCCTCGGCCGCCGCCTTCCCGACCCGTGCCTGCCCGGTTACGACACCCTCGGCACCCTCAAGCACCTGCGCACCACCGAGGACATCGCCGGGTACGACCACTCCTGGTTCATCCTCACCCAGAAGATCATCGAGAAGGAGTTCGCGCTGTCGGGCTCCGAGCAGAACCCTGACATCACCGCCAAGGACCGCGTCGGCTTCCTCAAGACGCGTGTCCTCGGCAAGGGCGCCCCAGGTCCGGTCGACGCGTTCCTGCGCAAGGGCGCGGACTTCGTGACGGCGCCCGGCCTGGAGGAACTCGTCGAGAAGATGAACGCCCTGACGGACAAGCCGCTCCTCGACGCCACCGAGATCCGCCGCCAGATCGAGGCCCGCGACCTCCAGATCGCCAACCCGTACAGCAAGGACGCCCAGGTCCAGGGCATCCGCAACGCCCGCCGCTACATCGGCGACAAACTCGGCCGCGTCGCCACCCCGCACCGCATCCTCGACCCCGAGGCCGGCCCGCTCATCGGCGTCAAGCTGCACATCCTGACCCGCAAGACACTCGGCGGCATCCAGACCGACCTGGACTCCCGGGCGTTGAGCGCCGACGGCACCCCGATCGAGGGCCTGTACGCGGCCGGCGAGGTGGCCGGCTTCGGCGGCGGCGGCGTCCACGGCTACAACGCCCTGGAAGGCACGTTCCTCGGCGGCTGCCTGTTCTCGGGCCGGGCGGCGGGGCGGGCGGCGGCGAAGCAGACGGGTTGACGCGTTGACTGAGAGACGGCTGGTTGGGCGGGCTCGCCGGGGATGACAGGCGTGTGATCGGGGGCGTCAGCCGCGCAGGCGGGCTGTCGATGGGCGTGCCGGGGTGGCGTGAGTCTGACCGGCGGGCCCGTCGGGACGTCGGCCACGCGACTGGCGGCCGTTGAGCGGGCGAAGGCAGGCGACCCTCGGACCTATGCCTCCGACAGGAGGGGGAGCGGGCCCGGCAGCTGTGATTGGCGGCCCGCCCCTCCGGCAGGCATGTGATCCGCGAGCCAGCCCCCCGGCAGACACGCCCTGGCCTCAGCCCAACAGCCGTGCCAGCACCGCCGCGTGGCTCTCCTCCGGAGTCTTCGCGGACGTCAGCAGGGTCACCGGGCCCTTGGCCGCCAACTCGCGTACGTGGTCGAGGAGTTCGGTCGCCTCCGGTGCGGCCAGCTCCGCCTCGTACCGTCGCGCGAACTCCTCGTACGAGCCCTCGCCCGCGTGGTACCAGCGGCGGAGTTCCGTCGACGGGGTGATGGCCTTGGGCCACTCGTCGACGCGGGCCGCGTCCTTCGACAGGCCGCGCGGCCACAGCCGGTCGACCAGAACACGGACGCCGTCCTCGGGTTCGGGCGATTCGTAGACGCGGCGGACGCGAACGCTCACGGCGGGGCCTTTCTCCGAGGTCGGCGGTGTCCGGAGAGTAACTCCGGACGGCGGACGGCGGACGACTTGACCTGATGCTGGGCGAGTTCCCCGGAGATCACCTTTAGTGTGAAGCCGTCCCCACCCCCCTCAACCGTTGGAGCGCCCGTGCCCAGAGTCGTCCGACGTACTTTCGTGCTCGGAACCGTCCCCGTCGCCCTCGCCGCGCTGCTCGGCGCCGCGGCACCCCCGTCGGCGGGCACGGCCGGCGTCGGCGACCCGTACTTCCCGCTGGCCGGCAACGGCGGATACCACGTCCACCACTACGACCTGACCCTCCGTTACGACCCGTCGCGCAAGCACCTCGACGGCAAGGCCGTCCTCACCGCCCGCGCCACCCAGGGCCTGAAACGCTTCAACCTCGACCTGAACGGCCTCAAGATCACCGGCCTGAAGGTCGGCCGCGACAAGGCGGACTTCAGCCGCCGCGGACAGGAACTCACCGTCACCCCGCGCAGGGCCCTGCACCGCGGCCAGTGGTTCCGCATCACCGTCACCTACAAGGGCACCCCGGCCCCGGTCACCGACCCGGACGGCTCGCTCGACGGCTGGATCCCCACCGATGACGGCGCCTTCGTCGCGGGCGAGCCGCAGGGTGCGATGACCTGGTTCCCGGCGAACAACCACCCCAAGGACAAGGCGTCGTACGACTTCACGATCACCGTTCCCGACAGTCGCACCGCCGTCGCCAACGGCGTGCTCCTCGGCAAGCGGAGCGAGCACGGGCACACCACGTTCCGCTGGCGCCAGAGCGAGCCCATGGCCGCCTATCTGGCCACGGCGACGATCGGGAAGTTCAAGGTCACGCAGTCCACCACCCGCGACGGCATCCGGATCTACAACGCCGTCGACCCGCGCGAGGCGGCCAAGGCGGACCCCGTCCTCAAGAAGCTGCCGTCCGTCCTCGCATGGGAGAGCAAGCTCTTCGGGCCGTACCCCTTCAAGGCGGCCGGCTCGATCGTCGACCGCGCCCCGAACGTCGGCTACGCGCTGGAGACGCAGACCCGGCCCGTGTACGACCAGGCGCCCGACCTGAGCACCCTCGTCCACGAGAGCGCCCACCAGTGGTTCGGCGACTCGGTCAGCCTCACCTCCTGGAAGGACATCTGGCTCAACGAGGGCTTCGCGACCTACGCCGAGTGGCTCTACGACGAGCAGCACGGCGGTGACAGCGCGCAGAAGACCTTCGACGCGCTGTACGCGCGTCCCGCCAACGACGGCCTGTGGGAGTTCCCGCCGGGCGACCCGGGCAGCGGCGCGAACATCTTCGGCACGCCCGTGTACGCGCGCGGCGCCATGGCCCTGCACAAGCTCCGCACGGCCGTCGGGGACCGGACGTTCTTCCGGATTCTGCGGGCCTGGACCGGCGGGCACCGCGACGGGCACGGGACGACGGCGCAGTTCGTGGCGCTCGCGGAGCGCGAATCGGGGAAGGACCTGGACGGTCTCTTCCAGACCTGGGTGTACGGGGACGGCAAGCCGAGCGCACCCTAGGGAGGGGAGGGCCGACCCGGCCCTCCGACCTGACGAGTTCCAAACAAGTGTCGGCGAAGGTCGATCCATGATCACTCGCAGACCCCACGTCGTACTGCTGGCCGCCTCCCTCGTGCTCACGGGGTGCGGGGGAGGGGCAGCGGCGACCCCCGAGCGGGCGCCGGTCACCACCGCGATCCGGCCCGCGCCGCCGATCTCCCTGGACGTGGCCCCGCAGCAACTGCCCGGCCTGGGGCCGAAGACCTGGGCGAAGGTGCCGGGCGACGCCCGGCAGGCCGTCGTCGTCACCGGGCGAGGCAAGAACTCCCCGCGGTCCACCGTCGTCCTGTACGAGCGCACCGACGCGGGCTGGGAGGCCGGGGCGGCCTGGCCCGCGCACAACGCGCTGCGCGGCTGGACCGACGACCACCACGCCGGCGACCTGCGCTCGCCCGTCGGTGTCTTCGGCCTCACCGACGCCGGCGGACTGCTCCGCGACCCCGGCACCCGGCTGCCGTACGACCGGGGCGGCGGCTTCACCGCGACCGGTACCGGCTTCGAGGGCGAACCCCTGGCGGGCTCCTTCGACTATGTCGTCGCGATCAACTACAACCGCGAGCCCGGCACCTCCCCGCTCGACTGGACCCGTCCGCTCGGCGCGGGCCGCGGCGGCGGCATATGGCTGCACGTCGACCACGGCGGCCCCACCCACGGCTGCGTCAGCATCGCCGAGAAGCACATGAAACAGCTCCTCCGGGCCCTGGACCCGGCCCGCCACCCGGTCGTCGTCATGGGCGACGCCCACTCCCTCGCCCGTTGAGCGCCTTAGGCTTCGCCGGGTGTGCGCACATGTATTGGTCGCCGAGGACGACGAGATGCAGGCCGAACTCATACGCCGCTCCCTGCTGGCGGAGGGCCACACCGCCACCGTCGTCCACGACGGCGGGGCCGCCCTGGACGCGGTGCGGCGGCTGCGGCCCGATCTGGTCGTGCTCGATCTGATGCTGCCGGTGTTCGACGGGCTCGGCGTGTGCCGGGCGCTGCGGAGAGAGGGCGACGTGCCGGTGCTGATGCTCACCGCCCGCGCCGGCGAGGACGACGTGCTGCTGGGCCTGGACGTCGGCGCCGACGACTACATGACCAAGCCCTACAGTCCACGCGAACTGATGGCGCGCATCCGGACGGTGCTGCGGCGCAGCGGACGCGGCGCCGGGCCCGTACGGGCCGCCGGGGTGGAGGTCGACCCCGTACGGCACGAAGTGCGGTGCGACGGCGAGCCGGTGGAGTGCACACCCGCCGAGTTCGCCATCCTCCTCGCCATGACCGCCGAGCCCGAACGGGTCTTCACCCGGCGGCAGTTGCTGGAGTGCACCCGCGGCATCGACCGGGCATCCACCGAACGGGCCGTCGACGTCCACATCATGAACCTGCGCCGGAAGATCGAGGCCGACCCGCGCAGGCCGGTGCGGCTGCTGACCGTGTTCGGCGTCGGCTACAAGCTCAGCGGCGGCCGAGGATGAGCCGCCGCATACCGCTGCGCAAGCGCCTGTCGGTCCGGCTGCTCGTCGCCTCGGTGCTGATCGCCGTGTGCGCGGTGGCCGCGACCGCGTGGCTGGCGGTGGAGACGACCACCCGGGCCCTGCGGGAGGAACAGGGGCAGGTGCTGGCCGAGGACATGGACGTCCTCGCCCGGCTGAGCGGGTACGCGGCAACCCACCCCACGTGGAAGGGAGTCGACGGCCTCGTCCGGTCCCTGTCCGAGAAGACCGGCCGCCGGATCGCCCTGACCGCCACCGACCGCACCCCCATCGCCGACTCCGCGCCGGCCGGCACCTCCCTGCCGCCCCGTGCCGCCGCCACCGTCGACCCCCTGCGCACCGACACCTACACCGAGCGCGGCGCACAGCGCAGCGGCGTCGACCCGCGGGTGGTCGGGCCGTACCGGCTGACGGCCATCGAGCGCGCCAAGCTGGGGAAACTGGCGCTGGTGCGGCAGAAGTGCTTCGCCCGGTTCGGCATCGAGACCAGCATCGTCAAGACACCCAGCGGACGTCCGGTCCTCAGCAACGACGACAACGTTCCCGACGAGTGCGCCGACGGACGCCTCAACACCCCGGCCCCCACGGAGGCGAAGGCCCTCGCGGACCTCACGGCACGTGCCCGCCGCTGCCTGGGCCGACAGGACGTGAAGCTGGCCGACGCGCTGTTCCTCGGCTTCGATGTCACCGACCGGAGCCTGGGCGGCCGTTACCAGCTGGGAAAGATCGACGTACGGCCCGGCTCGGCGAACGCCCGCGCACTCCAGGCCTGCGTCGACAGCGCACGCCGCGCCCAGCTCGACCCCTACGTGGCGCCGACCGCCGAGCTGTTCCTGGGCGGCGGCGACCGCACCGCCGTGCGGTTCGACATGTCACCGGCCAACAAGGCCAAGGTCGTCGGCGCCGCCGGGCTCGTGCTCGCCGTCACCGTCGCAGTGACCGCCGTCGTCGCCACCCGGCTGGTCCGGCCGCTGCGCGCGCTGACCGCCGCCGCCCAGCAACCGCCCGAACTGCATGTGCGGGTGCCCGTGACCACGCGGGACGAGACCGGCATCCTCGCCGCGGCCTTCAACGACCTCACCGAACGCCGGGAACGCCTGGAGGCCCAGCGCAAGGCGATGGTCAGCGACATCGCCCACGAACTGCGCAGCCCGCTCACCAACATCCGCGGCTGGCTGGAGGTGACCAGGGACGGCGTCGTGGCCCCGGCCCCGGAACTGCTGGCCTCGCTGCACGAGGAGGCGCTCGTCCTCCAGCGGGTCATCGACGACCTCCAGGACCTCGCCGCCGCCGACGCCGGCACGCTGCGGCTGCACCGCGAGCCCGTCGCCGCCGGTGAGCTGCTCGGTCAGGTCGCCGCCGCCCACCGCGTCGCGGCCGACACGGCGGGCGTCACCCTGCGCACCAGGTCGGACGGCGAGCCGTGGCTGAACGCCGACCCGCTGCGCATGCGGCAGGCGCTCGGCAACCTCGTCTCCAACGCGCTGCGCCACACGCCCACCGACGGCACGGTCACGCTGTCCGCGCGCGCCGACGGCGACGACGTGGTCCTCGAAGTCACCGACACCGGCAGCGGTATCGCGCCCGAGGACCTGCCGCACGTCTTCGACCGCTTCTGGCGCGCCGAGAAGTCCCGCAGCCGCCGCACCGGAGGCAGCGGCCTGGGCCTGCCGATCGTCCGCCACCTGATGACCGCGCACGGCGGCACGGCGGAGGCGACGAGCAGGCCCGGCACCGGAAGCGTCTTCACCCTGCGGGTCCCCGGCCTATCCGGAGGAGCGTCCGGCCCTGGCCCGGCGCCGTTGCAGTGAACGTCGTTCGGTCTCGCTCGTACCGCCCCAGACGCCGATCGCCTGCCCCGTCTCCATGGCCCATTCCAGGCACTGCTCCCGCACCGGGCAACGCCCGCAGACCGCCTTCGCCTGCTCCGTCTGCACCAGTGCCGGGCCGGTGTTGCCGATCGGGAAGAAGAGGTCGGGGTCCTCGTGGCGGCACGCGGCATGGGTTCGCCAGTTGTCCATTGATGTCACCTGCGCTCCAAGTCGTCCGTGCCCTCGCGGATGGCTTACTCGCTTTCGGGTCACCTGTCGATGCACATGTGAAACAACGGAGTTCAAAAGGGACGCGGTCCTACTGCTCGCGCAGCCCCCACGGCGAGCCGTAAGCGGTGAGCAGATCAAGGAAGGGGCCGGCGGGGAACGCCTCCGGACCGAGCACGCCCGCGCCCTTCCATGCGCCCGTGGCGAGGAGTTCGAGGGCGACGACCGGGTTGACCGCCGTCTGCCACACCACCGCCTGGCTGCCGTACTCCGCCATGGACCACTGGTTGTCGACCACGTGGTACAGATACACCTCGCGCGGCGCCCCGTCCTTCACGCCCTTCACCCAGGTGCCCGCGCAGGTCTTGCCGTGCATCCGCTCGCCCAGCGTCGCCGGGTCGGGCAGGCAGGCGGCGACTACGTCCCGGGGCGAGACCCGCGCGTCGCGGACGGCGACCGGCTCGGTGCGGTCCAGGCCGAGCTTGTGGAGGGTCTTGAGGACCTCGATGAACTCGTCGCCCAGGCCGTACTTGAAGGTGACCCGCCGCGCCCCGATCCAGCGGGGCATCAGCAGCACCTCCTCGTGCTCGACGTTCACGCACTCCACGGGGCCGATGCCCTCGGGGAATTCGAACACCTCCGGCTCGCTGAACGGCGCGGTGGTGAACCAGCCGCGGTCGGCCTCGTAGACGACCGGCGGGTTGAGGCACTCCTCGATCGTGGTCCAGATGCTGAAGGACGGGGCGAAGTCGTAGCCGTCGACGGTGAGGTCGGCGCCGTCGCGGACGCCGATCTCCTCGATCTCGTCGAAGAGTTCGTCCGCCGCGTACCGCGCGAAGACATCCGACATACCCGGCTCGACCCCCATGCCGACGAGGGCCAGCAGCCCCGCCTTCTCCCACTCCACGGCGTCCTCGAACTGCGCGTCGCCCAGCTTGACCCCGCACTCCTCGTAGGGACGCTCGGGGTGCGGACGCGACAGGGACATCGCCATGTCGACATAGGTGGCGGAGGCGGTGCGGGCCGCGCGGAACAGCGGCATCACGAAGCGCGGGTCGGTGGCGTTGAGGAGGACGTCACAGGCGTGCCGCTCCAGCAGCGCCACCACCGCCGTCTCGTCGTTCGCGTCGACCCGCTCGGCGCGGAAGCGGGCGTCGCCGCCGAACGCCGCCACGGCCGCCTCGGCCCGCGCCAGGTCGTAGTCGGCGACCACCATCGCCTCGAAGAACGCCCTCCGGGCGGCGATCCGGGTGACGGCGGTGCCCACCCCTCCGGCACCCACGAGCAGTACACGCATGACAACACTCCTACGGCTGAAGCTCTACGACGTGAGGGGCCCCGCCGTCGATACAACGCCGCCACTTCCCTTAAGGTCAATGGCGTTGGCATAAGCGAGGGAGGTCGTGATCGTGCCGAAGCCGGTGGTGCCCGAGGAGAAGCGGCGCCGGCGCCGCCCCACCAAGAGCGGCACCGTCCTGACGGAGGAGCTGATCGTCGAGACCGCGCTGCGCATGCTGCGCGAACACGGCAGCACGGGCCTGACCGCCCGCCGCCTGGGCCTCGCCCTGGACGCCGACCCGAGCACGCTGTACCGCTACTTCCGCGGCATGGACGACCTGACCCTCGCCATCGGTGACGCGCTCATCGGCCAGGCCCTGCGCGGCTGGGAGCCGACGGGGGAGTGGCGGGCCGACCTGCGGGCGGTCGGCCTGCGCCTGCACGCCGCGTACCTCGCCCATCCGCAGGCCGCCCTGCTGACCACGAACCGGGTCACCGGCCGCCCCCATGAACTGGCGGCCGACGAGGCGGTCCTCGACGTGCTGCGCACGGCCGGGTTCCCGCTCCCCGACACCGTGCGCATCTACCACGCCTTCATCGACCAGACCCTCGCCTTCGCCGCCCTCGACGCCGCCTCCCTCGCCCTGCCGAGCGCCGCGCTCCACGCCGACGAGGACATGTGGAGCTCGACCTACGCCCACCTGCCCCGCACCACCCACCCGCGCATCGCCGAGGCCGCGCCCCTGCTGGCGACACGCATGGTCGACAGCGCCTATCCGACCGCGCTGGAGATGCTCCTGGACAGCGCGGAGGCCCAGCTGGCGTCGGTGGGCGGGGATCGCTCAGCTCCGTAGCGCCTGCGCCGCCGCCGTCGTCACCGCCTCGGCGACCGCGACCAGGGCGGGGGAGTCCAACTTCCACTGCTGCCAGTACAGCGGGACGTCGAGGGGCCGTTCCGGCGCCAGCTGGACCAGGTCCCCGGCACGCAGGAGCGGGCCCGCCTGCACCTGCGGCACCATGCCCCAGCCCAGCCCCAGCGCGATCGCCGCCACGAACCCCTCGGAGGTGGGGACGGCGTGCCGGACCGGGCTCGCCCCGCCGGCACCGCCTCTCAGCTCCCGGACGAAGCGGTCCTGATAGGTGTCCCGCCGGTCGAAGGTGACGACCGGCGCCTTCGACAGTGCCTCGCCCAAGGGCCCGCCCAGGTGCCGGACCACGAAACCCGGGCTCGCCGCGGCGACGTACCGCATCCGGCCCAGCGGACGCACCGAGCAGCCCGCGACGGCGTCGGGCGACGACGTCACCGCGGCCATCACCAGACCCTCCCGCAGCAGGGTCGCCGTGTGCTCCTCGTCCTCGCGGTGCAGCTCGAAGCGGAGAGGCGGCTGGTCCGGCACCCGGGTTAGCGCGGGCAGGAACCACGTCGCCAGCGAGTCGGCGTTGACCGCGATCGACACCCGCGTCGGCTCACCGTCCGCGCTCGCGCCCAGCTCGGACCACGCGTCCCGCTCGATCCGCGCCAGCTGCCGCGCGAACCGCACGATCACCTCGCCCGACTCGGTCGGCCGCACCGGCTTGGACCGCACCAGCAGCACCCGGCCCGTGCGCTGCTCCAGCGCCTTGACCCGCTGACTGACCGCAGAAGGCGTCAGATGCAGCACCCCGGCGGCCGCGTCGAAGGTGCCCTCGTCGACCACCGCGAGCAGGGTCCGCACCTGGTCGAGAGGAAGCTCCGCCATCATGACCACATCACGGGCGCTAATGGTACGTAAGAATCTTTAGCTGTACGACATTCGTGCCGCTGACTAGCGTCGATGCCATGACCGCCTCCCTCTCCGCCGCGGCCGCCGGCTTCGGCACCGGACTCTCGCTCATCGTCGCCATCGGCGCCCAGAACGCCTTCGTCCTGCGCCAGGGCATCCGCCGTGACGCGGTCCTCGCCGTCGTCGGCATCTGCGCCCTGTCCGACGCGGCCCTGATCGCCCTCGGCGTCGGCGGGGTCGGCGCGGTGGTGGTGGCATGGCCCGGCGCCCTGACCGCGGTCGGCTGGATCGGCGGCGCGTTCCTGCTCGGCTACGGCGCCCTCGCCGCCCGGCGTGTGGTCCGTCCCGCCGGGGGCGGCCTGCGCACGGACGGCGACGCGGCCGGGTCCCGCAGGCGGGCGGTGCTCACCTGCCTCGCGCTGACCTGGCTCAACCCGCACGTCTACCTCGACACCGTGTTCCTCCTGGGCTCCGTCGCCGCCGACCGGGGCGATCTGCGCTGGACCTTCGGACTGGGGGCGGCGCTGGCGAGCCTGGTCTGGTTCACGGCGCTCGGCTTCGGGGGACGCCTGCTCGGCCGCTTCCTGGCCCGCCCGTCCGCCTGGCGTGTCCTGGACGGCCTGGTCGCCACGACGATGATCGCCCTCGGTGCCCTGCTGATCGCCGGCGCCTGAGACCCGCCCAACAGCCGTCCCACAAGCTGAGATTGCACGTCCCGCATGCTCGGACGGAAGTGCCATAGTGATCCCTGGTCCCGAAAGATGTAACGAGCAACCAGGAAGTCCGTGGACACGAGCGAGAGCAGCACCGCACCGCAGACACCGGCCCCGGCCCCGGCCGAGGGCCCGCCGGACCGACGCGGCTGGCGCCGGTGGGCGATGGACACCCGCCCGCTGCGCCGCCCGGCCTACCGCCGGCTGTGGAGCTCGACCGCCGTCACGGCCGTGGGCAGCCAGCTCACCGCGGTCGCGGTGCCCAAACAGGTCTACGACATCACCGGGTCCTCGGCCTGGGTCGGCTACGCGAGTCTCGCCGGGCTGCTGCCGCTGATGGTGTTCGCACTGTGGGGCGGCGCCGTCGCCGACAGCGTGGACCGCCGCAAGCTGCTCCTGGTCACCAACAGCGGCATCGCGCTCACGTCGCTGCTGTTCTGGTTCCAGGCCGTCGCCGGACTGGAGTCCGTGGCCGCGCTCATGGTGCTGCTCGCCCTTCAGCAGGCGTTCTGGGGCCTGAACGCGCCCGCCCGCACCGCCTCCATCGCCCGCCTCGTCCCCGCCGAGGAGCTGACCGCGGCCAACGCCCTCGGCTCGACCGTCGCCCAGACCGGCCAGGTCGTCGGGCCGCTGCTGGCGGGCGCCCTGATCCCGGTCATCGGGTTGCCGGAGCTGTATCTGATCGACGCCCTGGCGCTGTGCTTCACGCTGTGGGCGGTCTACCGCCTGCCCTCCCTGCCGCCCCTCGCGGCACAGGTCAAGCGCCGGGCGGGCCTGCGCGAGATCGCGGAAGGGTTCCGCTACATCGCCCTGCACAAGGTGCTGCTGCTGTCGTTCCTCGCCGACGTCGTCGCCATGGTCCTCGGCATGCCCCGCGCCCTGTTCCCGCAGCTCGCCGGCGAGACCTACGCGCCGTACGGCGAAGGGCTCGCGCTCGGCCTGCTCTTCGCGGCGATCCCCATCGGCGCGGTGCTCGGCGGCCTGTTCTCCGGCACCTTCTCCCGGGCCCGCCGGCACGGCTGGATGGTCATCGGCGCGGTCGTGGCCTGGGGCGTGGCCATCACCGGGTTCGGACTGAGCGACAGCCTCTGGCTCGCGGTCGCCTTCCTCGCCCTGGCCGGGGTCGCGGACATGGTCTCCATGGTGTTCCGCGGCGCGATCCTGCTGGCCGCGGCCACCGACGAGATGCGCGGCCGGATGCAGGGCGTCTTCACGGTCGTCGTGGCGGGCGGCCCGCGCCTCGCCGACGTCCTGCACGGCACCGCGGGCGCCGCCTTCGGCCCGCGCGCGGCCGTGGCGGGCGGCGGGCTGCTCGTCGTCGCCGTGATGCTGGGGCTGGCCGCAGCGGTCCCGGCGCTGCGCCGCTACCGCATCTGACCTGCGGCCCACTTCTACGGGTCCGGGCCTGCTGTCGCGTCTGCCCTGCGGTCCGGTTGTACAGGGTTCGGGCCTGTTGCCGTGTGTGGCCTGCGGCCCGGTCTTAGGGGGTCTGGACCTGCTGCTGTGTGTGGCTTGCGGTCCGGTCGTACAGGGTTCGGGCCTGCTGCCGTGTGTGGCCTGCGGCCCGGTCGTACAGGGTCCGGCCCGCTGCCGCGTCTGACCCGCGGCCCGGTCCTACGCGGTCCGGGCCCGCTGTCGCGTCTGACCCGCGGCCCTGTCCTACAGGGCCCGGCGCCGCATCGAGTACTGCTCCATGAGCTTGCCCCGGGTCATCTCCAGCCGGTGCGCGAGGATCTCGGCGACGCTGCGCACCAGGACCATCCCGAGCGCCGGGTCCTCCTCGCACAGACCGAGCACGGCCGCCGCGTCGAACTCGTAGGCGCGCACGGGACTGAACGCCACCGCGCCGAAGTCCCACTGGTGCGGCGGGAACAGCCAGGACCAGCCGAGCAGGTCCCCCGAGCCGAGACTCGCCACGGTCACCCGCTGCACCGACGTCACCTGCTGGTCGAGCGAGACCGCGCCCGAGCGGATGACCCAGAACCGGTCGGCCGTGCCCCCCGCCTCGAAGATCCGGGCATCCTCGGGGAACGAGACCTCCCGGGCGAGGGCCATCAGACGCTGCCGCTGCGGCGGAGGCAGGGCGGTCAGCAGTTTCGTCGCTTTGGTCATGACGCGGGGCTCCTCGCCGGCGATTCGGTTCCGGGGCTTTCCCTACGCCCATTTCAGCCGCTGCCGCCGCCTCGGGCACCTCGGCGGACGGCACTGATTGCGGCACGGAAGCCACCGGGGCATGGAAAAGCCCTGGCTGGACGGGGGAGGCCAGCCAGGGCAGTTCAGAGGTGGTGAGCGGAGGACCGTCAGGGGTCAACTCCACGACCACGTATGGATGAACCGTAAACCATCTTGGGGGCCTGCGTGAAACCAAAAGCCGGTCAAGTGACCCGTTTCACTCCTCGCCGGTCTCCAGCACCCTGATCGTCTCCAGTTCGGGGTGGCTCGGGTCGGGCAGGTTCATGCCCGCCGCCTTGCCCGTGCGCAGATACCGCAGCACCGGCTCGGTCAGCCGCTCGCCCGGCAGGACGGCCGGGATCCCGGGCGGATACGGCGTGACCATCTCGGCGGCGATCCGGCCGGCCGCCTTCTTGACCGGCACGTTCTCGGCAGCACCGAAGAACGCGTCCCGGGGCGACCTGGCCTGCGCCAGCCGCAGTTCGGCCGGCGCCGGCACCTCCACCCGCGGGGCCGGACGCAGCTCCGGCGCCACGCGCGCGAGATCCCGCAGCGCGGACAGCAGCTCGCCGGTGGTCTCCCGGTCGTCGCCATGGGTGATCTGCGCGCCGAGCCGACGGTGGTCGGCCAGATGCGCCTCGATCCTCCGCTCGGCCCGCAGCCAGTCGGCGGCCTGGAACCCGGTGATGCGCAGCCCGTCCAGGTCGATGATCACCTGAAGGGGATCGAAGTCGTAGGCCAGCCCGGGGCCGCAGAAGTCGTCCCGGCCCTCGACGTGCAGCCCCTCGATCCGCTCGATGGCCGACCGGAGTTCGGTCACCAGATCCAGTGCCCCGCCCATCAGCTCCTTGCCGTGCAGGGCCATCTGCCGCCGCCAGCCGTCGAGCCCGGCGTACAGCAGCACCGAGGGACTGGTGGTGCCCAGCAGGTCCGCGCGCAGTTTCAGCACCTCGGGCGGCACGAGATCGCCCTGGAGATGGAAGACCGACCCCTGCTCCAGGCCGCTGCCCATCTTGTGGATGCTGGTCACGCAGATGTCGGCGCGCGTCCATCGCCCAGGACGGCAGGTCGGGATGGAACGGCAGATGCGCGCCCCAGGCCTCGTCCACGATCAGCGGCCGCCCGCGCCGGTGGCACACCTCGGCGACGGCCCGCAGATCCGTGCTCGTCCCGTACGGCGTCGGACTGGTGACCAGCGCGCCCTTGGCGTCGGGGTGGATGGCGTACGCCTTCTCGAAGGCCTCCGCGGACGGCGGGTGCGCAAGATGCCGCTCGGGGTCCCAGCACGGCTCGATCCAGACCGGTTCGATGCCCGAGAGGATGAGCCCCGACACGACCGACTTGTGGGCGTCCCGGCCGATCAGCAGCTTCTCGTGCGGGCCCGCCACGGACAGCATCGCCGCCTTGACCGACAACGAACTGCCGCACGTGGTGAAGAACGTGTGCTCGGCGTGCACGGCGTCCGCCATCAGCTCCTCGGCGCGCTCCAGCACCCGGCCCCGGGTGAGCCGGTCGTCGAGGCCGCCCGACGCCAGGACGTCGCCGAGGAACACGGCGTCGCCCAGCACCTCCCGCACCGCCGGGTCGGCGCCCCGCGCCTGTTTGTGCCCCGGCGGCGTGAAGGCCAGCAGGCCCTCGCGCCGATAGGTCTCCAGCGCTTCCAGTACCGGTGCCCGGGTGTGATCCACTGCCATGCGGTCCGGGTTCCCGTGCACCGGGCGGTCAATCCCGACCCGCCCCTGATCAGGCCCCGGTCCGCTTGCCCGGCGTCACGATCTCGTCCAGCACCGTGACGACGGCCTCGAACGCCAACGTCCGTACGCCGGCCTCCCGCGCGCCCTCCGGATCGGTCGGCCGTAGCTCCTCGCCCCGGGTGCGCCAGGCCCGCTGTTCCTCCACGGCACACGCCCGGGCCCGCTGGATACGCCGCAACAGCTCGTCTGAGTCCACGACATCCGTCATGCGCCCCGGGTACCCCGTCCCGGCGCCCGGATGACCCCCGCGATCGAGGTTTGACCTGTCCCGCAGCGGTCAGCCGAAGAGGAGAGACCTGCGGTGCTCGCGCGGCGTGAGGCAAACCGCTGCGGCCGGTCGGCCATGTGCCCGGCCGGTGAGAGTCCGCCCGATCGCGACGGCCCGGAGCACGGAAAGGTCCGGCTCGTGCCGAAACCGTTCAGGGAGCCCAGAATCATGTGTAGGGAGCACAGGACCGCATCCGCCCCCGAATCGTCGGCATCCGGCACCGGACAGGTGACCTCGGGCAGCCCACCGTCGACGGCCCTTCGACAACCGTCCATGGCCGGCCGCTGCCGACCGCACTGCCCGTGCCGCCCTGCCGAGGCCCGCCGGGCCGTGGAGCGGGCCGTCGCCGACCGCTGCCGGGCCACCGGCACCACCTGCGACCGGGATTCCGTGGCGGACGCCCTGCTCGTCGCCTCCGAACTCACCACCAACGCCATCCTGCACGGCGGCGGTGTCACCGACTTCCGCGTCGACGTCGAGGAGCCCGGCGTACGGGTCTCCGTCTGCGACCGCAGCGACGCGCTCCCGGTGACCGAGGAACCCGTCGACCCGCACGGACGATGGCGGGTGGGCGGCCACGGCTGGCCGATCGTCTGCCGGCTGGCACGCGACGTCCGGATCACCGGCCTTGCCTCCGGAGGCAAGTGCATCACCGCGGTCGTACCCCTGTCCTGACACGACGTCTGTCTTTCGCCACGAAGCGGAGTTTGCTCCCCCGGCGGCAGGGCAGACGCACATTCGTGCTTCGGACCGGAGGCGCGCCGACGGGAGCGACAGCGTTGCTCCCGGGCCCTCCGGGTGTCCGGGCAGCGCTCCTCCCGCGGTCAAGTCCTTGAAACCATCTGTCAGGAGCGATTCCGCATGCTTATCGATAAAACGACAAGCCGTCCCAGCATGCCCGACACGTCGGCTGCGGCACCCCGGCGGCGGCATGACGACGCCCCCGACACCGCGACGCTCTTCGCCCGACTGGCCGCCCTGGAGGACGGCCCGGAGCGGGACGCCGTCCGCGACGAACTCGTCACCGCCTGGCTCCCCATGGCCCACCGCATCGCCGGCCGCTTTCGTGAGCGCGGCGAGTCCCTCGAGGACCTGCGGCAGGTCGCCGCCCTCGGACTCGTCAAGGCCGTCGACCGTTTCGACCCCGAGCGCGGCGCCTTCGAGAGCTACGCCGTCCCCACCATCACCGGCGAGGTCAAGCGCCACTTCCGGGACCGGATGTGGGCGCTGCGGGTGCCCCGCCGGGTACAGGAACTGCGCAACAAGGTACGGGTGGCCCGCCGAGAGCTCACCCAGACGCCGGGCACCCCCGAACCCACCCCGGCCGACCTCGCCGCCCACACCGGTCTGACCGAGGACGAGGTCACCGCGGGACTGGAGGCGCTGGAGAGCTACAGTGCCCTGTCCCTGGACGCCGAACTCTCCACCGGCGACGACGGATACAGCCTCGCCGACACCCTGGGCAGCTCCGACTCCTCCTTCGACGTCGTGGTCGACCGCGAGTCCGTCAAGGCGGGCCTGAGCAGGCTGCCCGAGCGGGAACGCGCCATCCTCTACATGCGGTTCTTCGAGGACATGACCCAGAGCCGCATCGCCGACCAGCTCGGCATCTCGCAGATGCACGTCTCCCGGCTGATCAGCCGCAGCTGCGCCCGGGTCCGCGCCGAGGCGCTGGGCGAGAGGCTCTCGGTGTGAACCCCGGGCCGCGACCCGGGTACTCGGAGGGCGGGAGGTCGAGATGAACGCGGCTGCCACCGCTCGCGAGGGCCGTAGGGATGCCGAACGCGCGGCCCGCGGCCCGGTGACCGAGGGCGCGGCCCGCGCGGGGCTCGTCGCTCGCGGCGTGATCTACCTGCTGGTCGGCGCCCTGGCGCTCCAGATCGCCTTCGGCGACGGAAAGCGCCAGGCCGACCGCGGCGGCGCCCTCGCCGAGCTGTCCGACAAGCCCTTTGGCTCCGTCCTGCTGTGGGCACTGGGCGTCGGGCTCGTCGGCATGGCCCTGTGGCGGCTGTCCGAGGCGCTGTTCGGCTCGGTCGGACGCGACGGGCGTACGGCGAAGAAGCGGCTGCTGGCCGTGGTCCGGTTCGTCTTCTACGGCTTCGTCGCCTACTCCGTGCTGTCGTTCGCGGCCGGCTCGGGCGGGGGCGGCCAGCGGTCGAGCGACAAGCAGTCCAAGGACGTCACGGCGAAGGTCCTGGAGATGCCCGCCGGTCAGTGGCTCGTGGCGCTGGCCGGCGCCGGGGTCGCCGTCGCGGGGGTGTGGATCGGGGTCCGGGCGCTCATGCGCTCGTACCAGGAAGATTTCAAGCTCGGTGAGATGTCCCGGTGGACGCGGCGCCTGGTGGATGTGACGGGCGTCGGCGGGGGCGTGGCACGCGGCCTGATCTTCGCGACGGCCGGAGGCTTCGCCGTACGGGCCGCGGTCGACTACGAGCCCGACAAGGCCAAGGGCCTCGACGACACCCTCCGCTCCTTCGCCGACACCCCCCTGGGCCCGTCGCTACTGGCCTGCGTGGCGGCGGGCCTGGTGCTGTTCGGCCTGTTCTCGTTCGCCCTGGCGAGGTGGCGCAGGGTGTGAGGCGGCCCGGCCGGAGACATGCGGCGAGGGTGAGGTGCGGCGGATTCATGGGCGCAGGGGCATTGCCGCGAGCGCCGGGGACCCGGCAACGAGCCGGAGTCCGGCCGCCCACACCCTCCGCAGAGGCCCGGGCACCCCGGCCGCACCCCCGCGCCTCACACCCGACGCGGGCGCCGGGGGCCAGGGCGCCCGGCGCCCACCCCCGAACCCCGACTCAGCCCACCCGCAGGTGCCGGGGACCCGGCCGCAAGCCCGAATCCGCTCCACCCGCACCTGACGCAGATACCGGGTGGCCCCGGCCGCAACCCGCGCCTCACACCCCGACGCAGGCGCCGAGGCCCCGGCCGCGAGGCCGAATCCAGCGCGCCTCACGCATGCCCCAAGTGAGACGCACCGGCTTCGGGCTCGCGGCCGGGCCGTCGGCAACTGCGGCAGAGGTGATGCTCCTCGGCCTCACGCCTGGGGTCGGGCCACCGGCACCCGTAGGGGGCGGGCCAGGCCCACCACCCCCTCGTCCAGACGGCCCAGATGGCGCAGGACCCGGTCCGTGACCCGGCCGAAGCGGGGTGCTCCGGGGCCGGCGGTCTCCAGCAGGGCGGCGATGCTGGGACCGGTTCTGACCTCGTCGGTGGCGTGTTCGTCGGCGAGGTGGGCGGCGATCGCCCGGATGTTGCGCAGGATGCGCTGCCCGGCGCCGCGCAGTCGTGGGTCCGCCGCGATCGAGGGATGGGTCGGCAGAAGTTCCGCGGTCGCGGCCAGGGCCCGCGCCTGGTAGGCGCAGGTCTCCAGCAGGGCCACGACATACCGCGCCGTGTCCCGCCGGGCCCGCAGCGGCGTGACGGGATGCGTGAGCGGCTGGGTGGCGGCCCGCAGGTCGGCCAGCGCCTGGTCCAGGTCGCGCGCCTGGTCCAGCAGATCGGCCGGCGGCCCACCGCTGAGCTGGTCCACGGCCGTCTCGGTGACGTCCGCGAGCCGGTCCAGCACCGCGACGAGCAGGTCGTTCGTACGGCGGTCCGTGCGCACCGGCAGCACGAGCGCCGCCGCGAGCACTCCGCAGGCCGCCCCCAGCGCCGTCTCCTCCACCCGCAGCACCAGCACCGAGAAGCTGTAGGTGTGCAGCAGGGTGTAGAGCAGCCCCAGCGCCGCGGTCACGAAGAAGGACATCAGCGTGTACGACAGCGGCGCCGTGTAGAACATCAGGAACACGCACACCAGCACCAGCGCGAACGCCGTCCAGGTGTGATGCCCGACCAGCGCCGCCAGCCCGATGCCCGCCACCACCCCGAGGACCGTGCCGACCAGCCGCCGGTAGCCCTTGACCAGGATCTCGCCCGTGGAGGCGGTGTTGATGAACACGATCCAGCAGGTCAGCACCGCCCAGTACCAGCGCTGGCTGGACAGCAGCTCCCCGCCCACGATGGCCAGCGAGGACCCCACCGCCACCTGCACGGCCGCCCGGGTCGTCGGCCGCCGCAATCCCGTGAGCTCCTCCTCCGGCACCTCCTCGCCCGCGTCGATGGCCGCGTCCTCGGCGTCCAGCTCCTCCCGCGAGCGGGCCGTGGCCGGGCTGTCGTCCGACTCGTCCTGCGGCCCGTCGAGCGCGACCCGCAGCCCCAGCACCGCGCGGGCGGTCTCGCCGATGCCGCGGAAGACGTCCTGGACGGCGGGGGGAGCGACCGGCAGGTTCTCCTCGTCCCGGTAGCCGAGGAGCCGGTTGCGGACCTGTGCCAGCGCCGTGCCGTGCCCCGCGGCCACCGGCCGCAGGACGAGCAGCCGCAGCGCCTCCAGATCCCGGCGCAGCATGTCGATCGCCTTGTCCCGCACCGGCAGCAGCCCACCCGCGGGCACGGGCGCGCCCGGCAGATGCAGGGTCAGCGTGTCCGCCCGCTCGGCGCTGCGCGCGCTCAGCAGCAACAGGCCCAGCCGCTCGGCGGCCACCTCGGCGTCCGCCACCCGCCGCTGCACGAGCCGGGCGGTGCTCTCGTCGGCGGTCCCGGCCTCCAGCCGGCCCTGGATCATCAGCGCGGTGTCGTGCAGCCGGGCGGTGCCCTCGCGGACGTGCTCCAGGGCCTTGTCGACGTCCTCGGGGCCCGCGTCGAGCAGTTCGAGCTGTGCGGTCACCAGCTGGGCCAGGCGGGCGCGGAAGGCGGACCGCAGCCGTTCCAGCGTCCCCGCGGGCGTCTCCGGCACCAGGGCGAACCGCACCAGTGCGCTGCTCGCGAAGGCGACGCCGATCACCCCGTACAGCGAAGGCAGTCCGGAAACGGTCGCGCCGACGAACAGGGACAGGAAGTACACCTGGAACCCGATCAGCCCGAGTGCGGTGCCCCGGTCGCCGAACCGCCGCCCGTAGACCGCGCAGAAGATCAGCGCGACGAAGAACAGGTCGCCGGCGACCACGTGGGAGCCGAGCAGCGCCCCCAGGGTGACGGCGGCCAGCGCGACCGGCAGGCCCAGTGCGAGCGTGCCGGCCTGCGCGGCGCGTGACTTGTCCCGGACGGCGAAGGTGGCGACCATCGCCGCGATCGCCCCCGCCACCAGATGCCGCACATCGGTGCCCAGCGGCGCGAGCACGGCCAGCGTCAGCGCGATGGCCCCCACCGTCCGCAGCCCGGCCGTCAGCCGCAGCAGCCCGGGATCGGACGCCACGACGAACTCCCGCACCCGCGCCCGCCCGACCCCGGTCACGAGTCGGAACCAGCGGCAGCCCGACGAACGGTGCCGCTCCCGCAGTCCCGAAAACGCACTGCACTCCCACCCACCCAGGCGAAGACACCTCCGCCCGACAGCCCGCCGCCACCCCAGGCTCCGTCCCGCAGCCACACGGCCCGGCGGTCACACGCCCACGCCTCGCCCGGCGCTTGCAGGGGCCGGGCGTCTTTCACCTGTGTCCGGTCTTGCGTGCGCAGGGCCTTTGCGTCATCCGCCCGTGTCCCGCCCGGCGTTCGGGCGCGCCGGTCACCGGCCGGCAGCGCCTCGCCTTGCGGTCGCACGGGTCGGCCGTCGCCGGCCCTCACCCCGACCCGCGGAACGGGCCGCGGAACGGGCCGCGGGCGTCGGACGGTGTGCACCCGTGTCATGTGCGGCATCGCCCGTCTCCCGCGGCCCGGTCCGTCGGGCAGGCCTATTCCTGTCGCTCCGTTCCGTCCACGTGGGCGCGTACCTGCTCCGGTGTGAGGTACGCGTTCGTGTACTCGAAGTCCTTGAGCTTGGCGGCCCTGCGGGCCTGGAAACCCGTGCGGACGAAATCGTCACCGGCGAGCGCGTTCAGCGTCCAGTTGGTGGCGACGCGGACCTTGGCCACATTCGTGCGCAGCGCCATCCAGTGGTAGCCGCGGGCCGCGAACTGGGCGGGCAGGCCCCGCAGTTCGATGCCCAGTGGCTTGGACACGGCGTCCGTGCCACCGAGGTCGACGACGAGACCGAGGTCCTTGTGGACGTACGGCTTCGTCGCCGCGCCCCGCAGCGTGGCGATGACGTTGTCCGCGACGTGCTTGCCCTGCCGCATCGCGTGCTGCGCGGTCGGCGGGCAGATCGCGCCCTCCTCGCCCTTGGCCTCGTCCGGGACCGCGGCGGAGTCGCCGAGTGCGAAGACCCCGTCCTGGCCCGGCATCTTCATGTCCGCGCCGACCACGAGCCGCCCGCGGAGCGTCTCGGCCCCCAGCGTCGAGATGAGCGGGCTCGCCACGACACCCGCCGTCCAGATCAGGGTGTGCGTCGGGATCACCCGGCCGTCGGTGAAGGTGACCTCCTCCGGGCCGGCCTTGGCGATGGACGTGCCGAGGGAGATGTCGATCCCGCGCTTGGTGAGGATGTCCTGCGCGGTGCGGCCGAGCTTGTCGCCCAGTTCGGGCATCAGCTTCGGGGCGATGTCGATCAGATGCCACTTGATGAGCGCCGGGTCGATGCGCGGGTAGCGCTTGACGGCGGCGTGGGTGAGCTTCTGCAGACAGGCGGCGGTCTCGGTGCCCGCGTAACCGCCGCCGACGACCACGAACTGCAGCCGCGCGGCCCGCTCCGCCTCGTCGTGGCTGGCGTCGGCGAGGTCGAGCTGCGCGATGACGTGGTCGCGGATGTAGGCGGCCTCGGCCAGGGTCTTCATGCCGAACGCGTGATCCGTGAGCCCGGGGATGTCGAAGGTGCGGGTCACGCTGCCCGGCGCCAGCACGATGTAGTCGAACGGTTCGTCGACGATCTCATCGGTGATGGTGCGGATCACGCACACCTTCGCCTTGAGATCCACGCCGATCGCGCCGCCCGGGATGATCCGGGTGCGGTACTTCTTGCTGCGCCGCAGCGACACGGCGATCGACTGGGGTGTCAGCACCCCGGAGGCCACCTGGGGGAGCAGCGGAAGGTAGAGCTGGTAGGCGAACGGCGTCACCAGCGTGACGTCGGCCTCGTCGGCACCGAGTTTGCGCTCCAGCCGGCGTACACACTCCACGCCGGCGAAGCCTGCGCCAACCACCAGAATCCTGGGTCGTGTCACGTTCTTTCTTCCCTTCTGCGGCTCCGGCGGTCCGAGTCGAACGACGTTTCGTCTGCCCTGGATCGCTGCTGCCCATCCCACCGATCCCACCGTGCCCGAAGCCGTTCCGCCAGCCGGGTGCGGCAGGCAGACGAACGTGTTGTGACCCACCATGCCCGCACTGGTGCGCGAGTGCACCGGATGCGCGTGAAAGTCGTGTGTCTCACCAGGGCAGGAACACATGCACGTCCTTGCCGTCCCCCTCCGGAACGACGCTCACCTGCTCGCACAGGGCATGGATCAGATGCCAGCCGACGCCGCCACCGCCGGTGCGCGGGTGGAAGGGCCGCGGGGCCGGTGGAGTGGGGTTGGAGTCGTGCAGCGTCACGTGCACACCGTCGAAGGTCCGCCGCATGGTCAGGGCGAACTCCCCGGGCGCGTACTGCACGGCGTTGGCGGCCAGCTCGGTGACGACCAGCAGGATGTCGTGCCAGTACTCGGGCGCCCCCGGCGGGCGGACTTCGGCCAGCACGCACAGGAAGTCCTCCGCGGCGAGTCGCGCACCCGTCACGCTCTGCGGCTCGCCCGGGAAGCTCGTGGTGCGGCTCGGGATCTCCACGGAGGCCACTAGGTCGTCCCTACGAGTTCATCGGCCAGGTCGTTCTGCCGGCGTCGTTCGACGTCGGCGCTTGTGCGAGTTCCCGAAGGCGCCGAGGTCAATCGGACCCACGGGTACCTCTGTCACCTGAAGACATTGTCCGAGTCCTCCCAGCCGCCCGGCTCCTCGGGCAGCCGCTGCCGGGTGCCGTGCGAGCGGGCCTGGTACATCGCGTCGATCTCGAACGCGTAATGCTCGACGATCGCGTCCCGGCGCAGCTTCATCGACGGCGTGAGCAGCGCACTGGTGCGGTCGAAGGGTTCCGGCAGCACCCGGAAGACGCGGATGGACTCCGAACGGGACACGGTACTGTTCGCCGCGGCGACGGCCCGCCCGATCTCCTCCCGCAGCGCGTTCTCCTCCCGCGCCTCCCGGCTCGGCGCGTCGCCCGGCAGCGCGAGCGCGGCGCGCCAGTGGGTCAGGAAGTCCGGGTCCAGGGTGATCAGGGCCCCGATGCAGGGCCGGTTGTCGCCGACCAGCACCGCCTGGTGGATGAGCGGGTGCATGCGCAGTCGCTGCTCCAGGAAGGCGGGCGCCACGCTCTTGCCGCCGCTGGTGATGACGACGTCCTTCTTGCGGCCGGTGATCGTCAGATAGCCCTCGGGGTCGAGATAGCCAAGGTCTCCGGTGGCCAGCCAGCCGCTGCCCAGCGCCGCCCGGGTGGCGGCCTCGTCGTTGACGTACCCCTGGAACACCGAGGGGCCGCGCACCAGGATCTCCCCGTCGTCGGCCACCCGGATGTCCGTGCCCGGCAGGGCCTGTCCGACGGTGCCGGACTTCTCCCGGCCCACGGGCTGCGCCGTGACGCCGCCGCTCGTCTCGGTCAGCCCGTAGGCGTCGTTCACGTAGATGCCGATGCCCTCGTAGAACAGACACAGCTCACGGCCCAGCGGCGACCCGCCCGAGGCCGCACGCAGCACCCGGCCGCCCAGTGCGGCCCGCAGCCTGCGGTACACCGTCCGCTCGTACAGCGCGTGTTGGAGCCGCAGGTCCAGGCCGGGACCCGGGCCCTGGCCCAGCCGATGGCGTTCGACGGCCGCCGCGAAGTCCCGGGCGGTCTCCGCGGCCCGCTCGAACAGGGCGCCGCGGCCCGCCTGCTGGGCCATCCGCAGGAAGTTCTTGTAGATCTTCTCGAAGAGCGACGGCACACCGCAGAAGTAGGTGGGCCGGAAGGACAGCAGGGACGCCGACAGCGTCTCGGGGCTCAGATCCGGCTCGTGCCCCATCAGCAGACCGCCGCGGATGCACAGGCTCTGCACCAGCAGGCCGTACACATGGGAGAAGGGCAGGAAGGCGAGGACGCTGCCCTGGCCGCCGGGCGGCACCACCGTGTGCCTCCAGCCCGCCAGCAGCACGTCGCAGGCGCTCGCCAGGCCCCGGTGGCTGACCGCACAGCCCATCGGACGGCCGGAGGTGCCGGACGTGTAGACGACGGCCGCGGTGGAGTCCGGCAGCACGATGCGGCGCAGCGACTCCACCGTGGTGAAGGGAATGAACTCGCCCCGCTCCACGAGCTGTTCCAGCGCCCCCGTGTCCAACTGCCAGACGTGCCGCAGCCGGGGCAGCGAGGCGCACACCGACCCGACCGTCATCACGCTCTGTTCGTCCTCGACGACCACGCCGACACAGCCCGCGTCCCGCAGGATGCACTCCACCTGGTCACGCGACGACGTCGGATAGATCGGCACCACCTCGGCGCCCACCGCCCACAGGGCATGGCTGAGGACGGTCCACTCGTACCGGGTGCGCGCCATGATCGCCACGCGGTTCCCCGGCGCGATCCCGGAGGCCACCAGCCCCTTGGCCAGGTCCACCACCTCGTCCCGCACCTCCACGGCGGTCACCTCCTCCCACGGGGCGGTGGGGGGACCGGAGCGGCGCGCGAGCATCGGCAGGGTGGGATGGCGGTCCGCCGTCTCGAAGACGCTGTCGGCGAGCCCACCGGTCAGGGGGGAGACGGACGGGGGAGCGAGGGCCACGTCGCGCATGCGCTGCTCCTGATGTGTACGGGGTGTGACTCCACCGATGAGAACCGTTATCGGCGGTGCCTGAATGTAGCCCAGGCGGGAGCGGTCGGCGTCCGGATTCGACAAGGAGCGCCGGTTTGTGATCTCGGCGTGTCTCAGGACGCGCGCCGGGTGGTCACGCCTGGGTATGGCGCACGCACTCCTTGACGACCTCCCGCAGACTCCCGGTCTGCTCCATCAGCTCCCGCTGGACCCGCGCCCCGTTGCCGGACCGCAGCAGCTCCGCACAGGCCTCCCGCGCACAGTCGAGGTCCCCGGTCTCCGCCAGCGCCTCGCCGACGTGGTCCAACAGCGCCCGTACGACGACCTCCGCGGGCAGCCGCCGCATGGTCGCCGGATGCAGCAGCTCCTCGGTCAGCCCTGACCGGGCGGCCCGCCACGCGGCCAGCCGCAGCAGGCTCACGCTGTGCGGCAGCGGCTCCTGCCCGGCCCGCCACTCGCGGGCCGCGGTCTCCACCAGGCCGCGGGCGAGGGTCGCGATCAGGACGGCGGTCGACGCGTGCAGACAGACGTCCGCGACCCGGATCTCCACCGTCGGATAGTTCCGGGACAGCCGGGCGTCGAAGTAGACCATCCCCTCGTCGAGGAGCACCCCCGTGGCGACCATGTCGGCGACCCGCCGGTGATAGCACTCCGCCGAGCCGAACACCTCGGTCGGTCCGGCCGACGGCCAGCGCTGCCACACCCGGCTGCGATAGCTGCTGTAGCGGGTGTCGCCGCCCTGCCAGAACGGGGAGTTGGCGCTGATCGCGGACAGCACCGACAGCCACGGCCGGATCCGGTCGATCACCGCGACGCCCTCGGCGTCGGACTCCACGGACACATGGACGTGACAGCCGAGGACAAGGTCCCGGCTGGTGATCCCGTAGTGCTCCGCCATCCACTGGTAGCGGCGTCCCCCTCCGATGGAGGGCCTGACCGGCATCGGTGAGGTCGCCAGCGCCGCCACCGTGCAGCCGAGCCCCTCGGCGAGCCGCGCCGCCTCCTTGCGGCAGCCGACGATCTCCGCACCGAGGTCCGCCATCCCCGACTGCGGGTGCGTGGCGAACTCCAGCATCTCGGTGTGCAGTTCCTTCTCGAAGACCTCCCCGTCCGCCTCGTCCCGCGCCGCCCGCGCGAGGACGGCCGCGGACAGAGCCCGGGGCTCGCCGGTCTCCGGATCGACAAGGAGGAGCTCCTCCTCCACTCCGACGGTGCGCACGTGCGGCCGCCCTTCTGCCATGACGACGGGGTCCGTACCCCGACTGCCCACGCGGCGGCCAATCACACGGGCGTGAACCAGACCGTGGCGAGCGGCGGCAGCGTGAGGGTGAGGACACCGTCCTCCGGTTTGACCGGATCGGGTGTGCCGACCCCGCTGCCGCCGTAGCGCCCGGCGTCCGTGTTGAGGACCTCCCGCCAGGCGGGGACGTCGCCGGGGACGTGGAGGCGGTAGTCGTGGCGGACGACGGGGGAGAAGTGGGAGACGGCGAGGAGCGGGTTGCCGTGGGCGTCGTAGCGCATGAACGCGAAGACGTTGTCGTCCGCCGCGTCACCGGCGACCCACTGGAAACCGTCCGGGGTGGTGTCGCGCTGCCAGAGGGCGGGGCTGTGACGGTAGAGGCCGTTGAGGTCACGGACCAGGTCCCGGACGCCTCGGTGATCGGCTTCGGCGCCGTAGTCGGGATCGAGCAGCCACCAGTCGGGGCCGTCGGGCTCGGACCACTCCGCGCCCTGCGCGAACTCCTGCCCCATGAAGAGGAGTTGCTTGCCCGGGTGGGCCCACATGAAGCCCAGGTACGCGCGGTGGTTGGCGCGTTGCTGCCACCAGTCGCCGGGCATCTTGGACACCAGGGACTGCTTGCCGTGGACGACCTCGTCGTGAGAGATGGGGAGGACGTAGTTCTCGCTGTACGCGTACACCATCGAGAAGGTCATCTCGTGGTGGTGGTACTTGCGGTGCACCGGCTCGTGCTGGATGTAGCCGAGCGAGTCGTGCATCCAGCCCATGTTCCACTTCAGCCCGAACCCGAGTCCGCCGCTCTCGGTCGGCCGGGTCACCCCGTCCCAAGCTGTGGACTCCTCGGCGATCGTCATGACCCCCGGCACCCGCCGGTACACGGTCGCGTTCATCTCCTGAAGGAACGCCATCGCGTCCAGGTCCTCCCGGCCGCCGAACACGTTGGGCGTCCACTGGCCGGAATCCCGGGAGTAGTCGAGGTAGAGCATCGAGGCGACCGCGTCCACGCGCAGCCCGTCGATGTGGAACTCCTCGCACCAGTACACCGCGTTGGCGACGAGGAAGTTGCGCACCTCGACGCGCCCGTAGTCGAACTCGTACGTCCCCCAGTCCGGATGCTCGGCCCGCCGCCAGTCCCCCGGCTCGTACAGCGGCTCCCCGTCGAACCGGCCCAACGCCCAGTCGTCCTTGGGGAAATGAGCGGGCACCCAGTCCATGATCACGCCGAGACCCGCCCGGTGCAGGGCGTCGACCAGGTACTTGAAGTCGTCCGGCGAGCCGAGCCGGGCGGCCGGCGCGTAGAAGCCGGTCACCTGATAGCCCCACGAACCGCTGAAGGGATGATGGGCGACGGGCATCAACTCGACGTGCGTGAACCCGAGATCCTTCACGTACGCCGGGAGCTCCTCGGCGAGCTGACGGTACGTCAACCCCGGCCGCCAGGACGGCAGATGGACCTCGTACACGGAGAACGGCGCCTCGTGCACCGGAACATCGCCCCGATGGGCCATCCACTCGGCGTCGTCCCACTCGTAGTGCGACACGGTCACGATCGACGCGGTGTCCGGCGGGACCTCGGCGCGCCGGGCCATCGGGTCCGCCTTCAAGAAGCGATGGCCCGACCGGGAGGTGATCTCGAACTTGTAGCGGGTGCCCTCCCCGATCCCCGGCAGAAACAGCTCCCACACCCCGGCCGCACCGAGCGACCGCATCGGGAACGCCGTCCCGTCCCAGCACGTGAAGTCCCCGGCGACCCGCACACCCTGCGCGTTCGGCGCCCACACCGTGAAACGGGTGCCGGTCACGCCCTGGTGGGTCATCGGCTCGGCGCCGAGCGCCTTCCACAACTCCTCGTGCCGGCCCTCACGGATGAGATGCAGATCGGTGTCGCCGAGGGCGGGCAGGAAGCGGTAAGGGTCGTGCACCTCGTGCTCGCCGTCCTCGTACGCCACCAGAAGGGTGTACGAGGGAATCGCCGCCAGGGGGAGCACGCCGGCGAAGAGGCCGTCGCCCTCGGAGACGAGCCGGCTGCGCTTCCCGTCGACGACCACGCTCACCGCGCGCGCGAAGGGCCGCAGCGCCCGGAAGACGATCCCGCCGGGCACCGGATGGGCGCCCAGCAGGGCGTGCGGGTCGTGATGGGCGCCCGCCAGCAGCCGGGCGCGGTCGCCGGGGTCCAGAGCGGGCGCGGCACGGCAGGGGACCGGGCCGCCCGCCTCGGGGGGTGAGGTGTCACGCAGGGCCATGGTTCAGCCTCCCCTTACGGCGAGTCGTTCGATCGCCGCCATCGGTACCGGGAGCCAGTCCGGACGGTGTCTGGCCTCGTACAGGACTTCGTACACGGCTCGGTCCGTCTCGTAGGCGCGGAGCAGACCGTGTTTCTTGCGGGGGTCCCAGCCGGCCCGGGCGGCGTAGCCGGCGCAGAAGGCCTCCCGGCAGCGGCGCGCCCACTCCGGGCGCCAGGGGCGGCGCTGCCGGGCGGCGTAGTCGAAGGAGCGCAGCATGCCGGCGATGTCCCGGACCGGGGAGTGCGTGCTGCGGCGCTCGGCGAGCGGACGGGACGGCTCGCCCTCGAAGTCGATCACGAACCACTCGCGCCCGGCCCGCAGCACCTGGCCCAGATGCAGATCGCCGTGGATGCGCTGCGCGGGCGGCCCGGCGTCGCAGCCCTCCAGGGCGGCGAACGCCGTCCGCAGCCTCGGCACGAAGGGCTGGAGGGCGGGGACGCAGTGCGCGGCTGACGTCAGCCGCTCGGTCATCGCGGCCGCCGTGCGGCTGTTCTGGTCGCAGGAGGGCCCGCCGGCCGGTTCGGCACCGGCCGGAGCGGCCTCGACGGGGAACGCCGCGGCCAGGGCGAGATGGACGTCCGCCATGGCCTGGCCCAGCTCACGGGCCTGCGCCGTGAAGTCGTCACCGCGGGCCAGCGCCTCCAGCGCCAGGGTCCAGCCGTCGGAGGCGTCGGGCAGGAACGGCTGGAGCACGCCGAGCGTGGCCCCGTACGGATGCGTCGTCCGGAACCAGGCCACGGGCGCGGGCACCCGGCGGCAGCCCTGCCCGGCCAGCGCACCCGGTACCTCCAGGTCGGGGTTGATGCCCGGCTGGACGCGCCGGAAGACCTTCAGGATGAACGCGTCGCCGTACACCAGCGAGGAGTTGGACTGCTCGGCGTCCAGCACCCGCGGCACCAGTCCGGTCGGCACGGACACCGCCGGGTCGGCCTCGAAGCGCAGCGGGCCCGCCGCGCCCGGATGCCGCAGCCGGTCCAGGAGCAGCTGCGCCGAACGCGGGTCCTGCAACGCGTCGAACACCGTCAGCCCGGCCAGCGGCCCCGCCTCGGCCCGCCCGATCAGGGCCCGGCCGAGCCGCGGCGACAGATGCTTCCGGACGCCGAGGAGCAGCTGGTAGCAGTCCCCGGACCCGGCCGTGGTGCCGCCGGGGGCGGGGACGGGCGTGTGTCCGGTGCGGACCAGCAGATGCAGACAGCCCGGGAACAGCTCCGTCAGGGACAGGAGTACCAGGTCCGTGACGGGCCGGTCCTTGCCCGCGAACCAGCGCTGCCGGGGCAGCCACTCGCGCAGCAGCCCGGCCAGTGAGGCCATGGGCCCCACGACGGCCGTGTCGCTCGGGCTCGGGAATGCGGTCTTCGGCATGGTGACGCGTCCTTTCGTCGGCACGCTCAAGAGCGTCGGCCGATGCGGGATGCGACTCGGGAGAGCCGGAACCAGTAGAAGCCGTGCCCGCCGAGGGTCAGCAGATACGGCAGTTCACCGATGGCCGGGAAGCGCACCCCGCCGAACAGCTCGACCGGGTGCCGGCCGTCGAACTCACGGAGGTCCAGCTCGGTGGGCTGGGCGAACCGCGAGAAGTTGTTCACACACAGGACCAGGTCGTCCTCGTACTCCCGCAGGAAGGCCAGCACGGCGGGGTTGGAGGACTGGAGCTCGGTGTACGAGCCGAGTCCGAAGGCCGGGTTCTGCTTGCGGATCTCGATCATCCGGCGGGTCCAGTGCAGCAGGGAGGACGGCGAGGCCATCGATGCCTCGACGTTGGTGACCTGGTGCCCGTAGACCGGGTCCATGATGATCGGCAGGTTCAGCCGGCCCGGATCGGCCGTGGAGAAGCCCGCGTTGCGGTCCGGGGTCCACTGCATCGGCGTACGGACCGCGTCGCGGTCGCCGAGCCAGATGTTGTCGCCCATGCCGATCTCGTCACCGTAGTAGAGGATCGGCGAGCCGGGCAGCGCCAGCAGCAGGGCGGTGAACAGCTCGATGGTGTCCCGGTCGTTGTCGAGGAGGGGTGCGAGGCGGCGCCGGATGCCGATGTTGGCACGCATCCGCGGGTCTTTCGCGTACTCGGCCCACATGTAGTCGCGTTCCTCGTCGGTGACCATTTCGAGGGTCAGCTCGTCGTGGTTCCTGAGGAAGATGCCCCACTGACAACCCGAGGGGATCGCCGGGGTTTTCGCGAGGATTTCCGAGACCGGGTAGCGCGACTCCCTGCGCACCGCCATGAAGATGCGCGGCATGACGGGGAAGTGGAAGGCCATGTGGCATTCGTCGCCGCCGGACTTGTAGTCGCCGAAGTAGTCGACGACGTCCTCCGGCCACTGGTTCGCCTCCGCCAGGATCACCGTGTCCGGGTACATGAGGTCGATCTCGCGGCGGACCCGCTTCAGGAAGTCGTGCGTGGGCGGCAGGTTCTCGCAGTTCGTGCCCTCGGCCGCGTACAGATAGGGGACGGCGTCGAGGCGGAAGCCGTCGATTCCGAGGTCCAGCCAGAAGCGCAGGGCCGCCAGGATCTCCTCCTGGACAGCCGGGTTCTCGTAGTTGAGATCGGGCTGGTGCGAGAAGAAGCGGTGGAAGAAGTACTGCTGACGGACCGGGTCGTACGTCCAGTTGGACGCCTCGGTGTCGACGAAGATGATGCGGGCGTCGGCGTACTGCTTGTCGTCGTCGGCCCACATGTAGTAGTCGCCGTACGGACCGTCGGGGTTGTTGCGCGATTCCTGGAACCACGGGTGCTGGTCGCTGGTGTGGTTCATGACGAAGTCGATGATGACGCGCATGCCGCGCTGGTGTGCGGCGTCGACGAACTCCACGAAGTCGGCGAGGTCGCCGAACTCGGGGAGGACGGCAGTGTAGTCGGAGACGTCGTAGCCGCCGTCGCGCAGCGGTGACTTGAAGAAGGGCGGCAGCCACAGGCAGTCGACGCCGAGCCATTGCAGGTAGTCGAGCTTGGCGGTGAGGCCCTTGAGGTCGCCGACGCCGTCGCCGTTGCTGTCCTGGAAGGAGCGGACGAGCACTTCGTAGAAGACGGCGCGCTTGAACCAGTCGGGGTCCCGGTCCTTGACCGGGGTGTCCTCGAAGGTGTCGTGGACGGGCTCGTTGACAGTCATGACGCGCTGGACCCTCCGCTCTGCGGTGCCGACGGCTGGACGTGGAGCACGTGCGCGGGTGCCCGGCCGGGGTCCAGGCGCACATAGTTGCTCCTGGCCCACTGGTAGGTCTCACCCGTCAGCTCGTCGTGCACCGACATGGATGCGTTCCCGTCCAGGCCGAATTGCCGCATGTCCAACGAGACCGTGGCCTCCTGGGTGTGGTGAGGGTCGAGGTTGGCGACCACCAGGACCGTGTCCGAGCCGGAGCGCTTGCTGTACGCGATGACGGCGTCGTTGTCGGTGGTGTGGAAGCGGATGTTCCTGAGGCGGTGGAGCGCCGGGTGGCGGCGCCTGATCTCGTTCAGCCGGGCGATGAGAGGGGTGATGTTGTCCTGTTCCGTCTCCCAGTCGCGGGGGCGGAGTTGGTACTTCTCCGAGTTGAGGTATTCCTCGCTGCCCTCGCGGAGCGGGGTGTTCTCGCAC
>NZ_KQ948432.1:0-17009 GCF_001514065.1 Streptomyces antibioticus
CCTTTCGGCGTCCGATTCCCTGTCGGCGGGATTTGCCGGAGGCTTCTGGCTTTCGCCTGTCGGCCTTTCGACATTCACTACGTTAGCCCATCCCCTCGCCAACTCATAATCGAGTTCAGAGAGTTTGAATTCGAGCATGCAGGCACGCCGAATTCACCCTCGCTGAGAGGATGTCGTAGGTAGTGGTTTGGCCACTTCCGGCTGCAGGCGATCGCCGTACCCGGTTCAAGCGGCTCGGGCTACATTACGCACCCCGCAAGGGCGCGTCAACTTGACCGACGCCTCGGCGTATGGGCCCGATAAGGGCTCACGGTCGGGTCGTTGGCGACCCAGAAGCGCCAGGGGTGGACGCCCCCGTCGCCGGAGACTCCGGTGCGTGGACCGTTGCGTACCTGGTCGGAGGGGACCGGGGTGCCGGTCAGGACCCTCAGGGGGGTGTCGGCGGAGGTGCACGCGTCCGTGCCGTCGAGGGACCGGTCCACACCCAGGGCGGTGGCCAGGCGCGCGGGCCCTTTGGCCAGTTCCTTGTCATTTCGGGCCGAGAGTCGACGTTTACGCGCAAGCTCAGCGCCCTCGACCACCTCGCCGGCGCGGAGCAGGACCGCGCTCGCCATGCCGTCCGGACCGCACACCAGGTTCATGCAGAACCACATGCCGTACGTGAAGTAGACGTACACGTGACCGGGCGGACCGAACATCACGCCGTTGCGGGCGGTGCGGCCGCGATAGGCGTGGGAGCCGGGGTCGTTCTGGCCGTCGTATGCCTCGACCTCCGTGAGGCGGAGAGCGATCGGACCGTCCGGGGTCGTGCGTACGAGGATGCGGCCGAGGAGCTCGGGGGCGACCTCCAGTACGGGGCGGTCGAAGAACTCGCGTGGGAGGGGCGTACGGTCGGGGGTCGCGATCATGCCGTCCGAGGGTAGTGCAGACCGGTGGCTGCGACGGGGTGGTCATGGGGCGTTCGCCTTGCAAGGGTGAGGGCGCGGAACCGGCCACGGTCGGATCGCGTTTGTAGGGATCGAGGATCTGCGCGCGCGTGGCACGCGCGTGAAGCAGGACGACGTATAGGGAGAGTCATGGCGTTCAAGAAGCTGCTCGCGAGCCTGGGTGCCGGCGGGGCTTCGGTCGAGACGGTGCTGACCGAGGTCAACGTCGTGCCGGGTGGTGTCGTCCAGGGTGAGGTGCGGATCCAGGGCGGGTCCGTCAACCAGGAGATCGAGGGGCTGTCGGTCGGGCTCCAGGCCAAGGTCGAGGTCGAGAGCGGCGACGAGGAGTACAAGCAGAACATCGAGTTCACCAAGGTGCGGCTCGGTGGTGCCTTCGAGCTCCAGGCCGGGGCCGTGCACGCGGTGCCGTTCGGGCTCGAGATCCCGTGGGAGACGCCGATCACGATGATCGACGGGCAGGCGCTGCGCGGGATGAACATCGGTGTGACGACCGAGCTGGCGATCGCGCGTGCCGTGGACTCCGGTGACCTGGACCCGATCAACGTGCACCCGCTGCCGGCGCAGAAGGCGATCCTCGACGCCTTCATCCAGCTGGGCTTCCGCTTCAAGAACGCGGACATGGAGCGCGGCCACATCCGGGGTACGCGGCAGAGGCTGCCGTTCTACCAGGAGATCGAGTTCTTCCCGCCGCAGCAGTACCGGGGTCTCAACCAGGTCGAGCTGAGCTTCGTGGCCGATCAGAGCGTCATGGACGTCATCCTGGAGATGGACAAGAAGCCGGGGCTGTTCAGCGAGGGCAGTGACACCTTCCGGTCCTTCCAGGTGGGGCTCAACGACTACCAGGGCACCGACTGGGCGGCTTACCTCAACCAGTGGCTGTCCGAGGTCGGCAGCAAGCGCAACTGGTTCTAGGCTCGGAACTGCTGATTCCGGCAATCGATCAGGAGGTACCGAGGTGTCCGAGCTCAAGCGGCGGCCTCTCCCCCATGACTTCCACCCGCCCGTCCCGTCGTTCACGGTGACGAGTGAGGACATCGAGGAAGGGGCGACGCTCAAGGACGCGCAGGTCTACGCGGCCGGGAACACCTCGCCGCATCTGCGGTGGGAGGGTTTCCCGTCCGAGACCAAGAGCTTCGCCGTGACCTGCTACGACCCCGACGCGCCCACGGGCAGCGGGTTCTGGCACTGGGTGGTGTTCGACATCCCCGCCTCGGTGACCGAGCTGCCGGTGGGTGCGGGCAGCGGCAAGTTCGAGGGGCTGCCGGAGGGCGCCGTACAGGCGCGCAACGACTACGGCAGCAAGGACTTCGGTGGCGCCGCGCCGCCGCCCGGGGACGGGCCGCACCGGTACGTCTTCACGGTGTACGCGGTGGACCAGGAGAAGCTCGGTCCGGATGCCGACGCCTCTCCTGCCGTCGTCGGCTTCAATCTGCGGTTCCACGCGATCGCGCGTGCCCAGCTGGTCGGTGAGTTCGAGAACCCCGAACAGAGCTGAGCCATCCGAGCGTTCATGGAACGTTTGCCCGCCCCTGGTCTTGGAAGTGATCAGGGGCGGGCACTTTTTATTTCGTTGTCCATCTCGGCGTGCCCGGCCAGAGTTGATCCCAGCCCGCCAAGGAGGTGGGCGGGTGAGCGCAGGAGGTGGGCTGGTCATGCGGGACACGCTGGTACTGAACGCGAGCTTCGAGCCGCTGTCGACGGTGACGTTGAACCGAGCCGTCGTTCTGGTGCTTCAGGACAAGGCCGTCGTCGAGCAGTCTCACCCCGAACTGCGCATGCGCGGAGCCGCGGTCGACATACCGGCGCCCCGCGTGATCCGGCTGTGCAGGTACGTGAGGGTGCCGTTCCGAAGACAAGCTCCGTGGTCGAGGCGGGGTGTGCTGGTCAGGGACCGGCACCGGTGCGCGTACTGCGGGCGCCGGGCGACGACCGTGGACCACGTGGTGCCGCGGGCTCAGGGTGGTCAGGACTCCTGGCTGAACACGGTGGCCTCGTGCGCGGAGGACAACCACCGTAAGGCGAACCGGACTCCGGAGCAGGCCGGGATGCCGTTGCTGAGGCAGCCGTTCGAGCCGACACCGGCCGATGCGATGCTGCTGTCGCTGGGGGCCGATGACTTCCAGGCGCTGCCGGACTGGTTGGCCGTGGACGCCGCGTAACGCCGCCGCCCACAAAGACTTTGGGGCTCGCCTTCCGTGTGAAGGCGAGCCCCGTCGTCGTTTCCCAGGTCTCAGTCGATCGAGGGCTTCTCCCGGCGGTCCGTTCCGCCGTTGCCCGTTGAGCCGCCGCCTCCCGAACCGCCGCCCAGGGGGCCGAAGTTGCCCATCGCGCCGGACAGACCCTTGAGGGCGTCGCCGATCTCGCTGGGGACGATCCAGAGCTTGTTGGCGTCGCCTTCGGCGATCTTCGGGAGCATCTGGAGGTACTGGTACGAGAGCAGCTTCTGGTCGGGGTCGCCGGCGTGGATCGCCTCGAAGACCGTACGGACGGCCTGGGCCTCGCCTTCCGCGCGCAGGGCCGCGGCCTTGGCCTCACCCTCGGCGCGCAGGATCTGGGACTGCTTCTCACCCTCGGCGGTGAGGATGGCCGCCTGGCGCGTACCTTCCGCGGTGAGGATCGCGGCGCGCTTGTCGCGGTCGGCGCGCATCTGCTTCTCCATCGAGTCCTGGATGGAGGTCGGGGGCTCGATCGCCTTCAGCTCCACGCGGTTGACGCGGATGCCCCACTTGCCGGTGGCCTCGTCGAGGACCCCGCGCAGGGCCGCGTTGATCTCCTCGCGGGAGGTCAGGGTCCGCTCCAGGTCCATGCCACCGATGATGTTGCGGAGCGTGGTGACCGTGAGCTGCTCAATTGCCTGGATGTAGCTGGCGACTTCGTAGGTGGCGGCCCGCGCGTCCGTCACCTGGTAGTAGATGACCGTGTCGATGTTCACGACCAGGTTGTCCTGGGTGATCACCGGCTGGGGCGGGAACGGGACGACCTGTTCACGCAGGTCGATGCGGTTGCGGATGGTGTCTATGAACGGGACGACGATGTTGAGGCCCGCGTTGAGTGTCCGCGTGTAACGGCCGAAGCGCTCGACGATGGCGGCGCTGGCCTGTGGGATGACTTGGATGGTCTTGATCAGGGCGATGAAGACCAACACCACCAGGATGATCAAGACGATGATGACCGGTTCCATCGTCGCTTCCCCGTACCCTTCTCCGCCTCGGCGCTTTCGGAAGATCTTATGGTTGTTGAAGATCTTGCTGGTCGAGTCTGACAGACCGTCGAGCAACTCGGGGGCTGTTCGGTTCAGTTGAGTCGTACGAGGTCAGATGACGATCGCGGTCGCTCCCTCGATCTCCACGACGTCCACTTCCTGTCCTACTTCGTAGGCGCGGCCGCCGTCGAGAGCGCGGGCCGACCAGACCTCTCCGGCCAGCTTGATCCGGCCGCCGGAACCGTCCACGCGTTCCAGTACGACCGCCTGTTTGCCCTTCAACGCCTCCACGCCGGAGACGAGTTGGGGACGTTGCGCGCTGTGCCGGGCGGCGATGGGCCGTACGACGCCGATGAGGGCGACCGAGACGACGACGAAAGCGAGCACCTGCACGACGACACCGAAGCCCAGACCTGCGAGGATCGCGCCGGCGACGGCGCCCACCGCGAGCATGCCGAACTCCGGCATCGCCGTCACCACGAGGGGGATTCCGAGCGCGGCCGCGCCGATGAGCCACCACACCCATGCGTCGATGTCGTTCACATGGTCATGGTAGGTCCGCGGGCCGTGCCGCGGACAGGGCGCGAGGGCGTCAGGCCATCGGCAGGCCCTGTGCCGTCCAGCGCTCGCCGACCTGCTCGACGACGAGCGGGAGGCCGAAGCACAACGAGAGGTTGCGGGAGGTGAGTTCGAGCTCCAGCGGGCCCGCGGCGAGAACCTTGCCCTGACGGATCATCAGGACGTGGGTGAAGCCGGGGGCGATCTCCTCGACGTGGTGGGTGACCATCAGCATCGAGGGGGCGATCGGGTCGCGGGCGAGGCGGCCGAGTCGACGTACGAGGTCCTCGCGGCCGCCGAGGTCGAGGCCGGCGGCGGGCTCGTCGAGGAGGAGGAGCTCGGGGTCGGTCATCAGGGCGCGGGCGATCAGGGTGCGCTTGCGCTCTCCCTCGGAGAGGGTGCCGAACTTGCGCTCCAGGTAGTCGCTCATGCCGAGGCGGTCGAGGAAGGCGCGGGCGCGCTGCTCGTCGATCTCGTCGTACTCCTCCTGCCAGCCGGCCGTCATGCCGTACGCGGCGGTGAGCACGGTCTGCAGGACGGTCTGGCGCTTGGGGAGCTTGTCGGCCATGGCGATGCCCGCCACGCCGATGCGGGGGCGCAGTTCGAAGACGTCGGTGCCGGGCTTGCCGAGGGTCTCGCCGAGGATGGTCGCCGTGCCCTTGCTGGGGTAGAGGTAGCTGGACGCGACGTTCAGGAGGGTGGTCTTGCCGGCGCCGTTGGGGCCGAGGATGACCCAGCGCTCGCCCTCCTTGACCGACCAGGAGACCTGGTCCACCAGAGCCCGGCCCTCACGGACCACGGATACGTCCTGAAGCTCCAGAACATCGCTCATGAGCGCGTTGTCTCCCCTTGCAGTGTGACCGGTCTCGGCGTCTCGGCGTCTCGGCTGTGGCGTGCGCGTGGTGGGCGCAGTCCTCAAGGAAATCTACGCCACCGGTCGGGCGGTCCATTCCATCGGTCCGGTCCTTAGGGTGGGGGCATGCTCTCGGAACCTCGCTCTGGACGTCTGGCCGCTTGGGGAAACGCACTTTTGGCCGGACTTGTGTCACCTGACGATGCCGTACTCGCCGTGGTCGGCGACGACGCCGTGCACCGGGTGGAAGGACTGCCCGGTGAGTCGGGGCCGGTCGGGCTGACGCTCGCGCTGGGGCGGTTGCGGGCGCTCGGGGTGACCGGGTTGCGGGTGGCGTTGCCGGCGCCGGGGCATCCGCTGGGGCTGAGCGGGCCGCCGGAGTTCAACGCGCGGGCGTTGGAGGCCGAGGAGGCGGTGATCTGTCACGGGGCCGCGCTGGGGCTGGTGCCCGAGGTGTACGAGGCCGGGCCCGCGGGTGATGTGCATGTCGAGGTGGTGTGGCATGTGCTGCCGGTGCGGGAGGCTCCGCCGGCCGATGTGCCGTCGCTGGGTGAGGCGGAGCGGGAGCTGGCCGAGGCGCTGCGGGAGGCGACCGAGGTGTTGACGCGGCTGGATGTGGCCGGGTCGGGGCCGGTGGCGGAGGCGGCGATCGACGCGTACCGGGCGCGGGCCGAGCGGGGGCGGGAGGTGTTGGCGCCGGGGTATCCGCCGCGAGCGGTGCGGGTGCTGGAGCTTGCGCAGCGGGTGGGGTTGTTGATCTCCGTGGCATACGAGAACGGGCACGGGGGTGCGGTGACGGCGGGCGAGATGACGGCGCGTACGGAGGCGTTGCGGCCGGTGGAGCGGACCGCTCGGCGCGCGCAGGTGGCGGCGTACAACGCGTATGTGGAGGAGCGGGAGCGGGGGGTGCGCTGAGCGGGGCTGTGGCTGATGTGGGCAGGGTTTCACTTGCCCGCGTTGGAGGGGTGCCGCTGCGCCCACCCGTGCCGCACTGCGGCACGACTGCCCGCAGCTAAGCGGGCCCAAGGGCGCGGGGAACTGCGCGACCGGCCCCCACCGGCACGCGCCGAAGAACCAGCCGCCCCTCCTCCGCACAGACCAAGGGCCCCTCAAGTCGCCGTTGACTTGAGAGGCCCCACCGGCTCAGACCCGACGTCAGTCGTTCGCGCCGGAGTTGCCGAAGGCGGGGTTCAGGCCGGCGATGCCGTTGACCGTGTTGCCGACGACGTTGACGGGGACGTGGACCGGGACCTGGACGAGGTTGCCCGAGCCGACGCCCGGCGACTTCACGGCCGCGCCGTCGGCACCCGCGTCGGCGACAGCGGCACCGGCGGCGGCACCCGTGGCGATACCGGCGACGGTGAGGGCCACGGCGGCCTTCTTGGCGATGTTCATGAGAAGCGTTCCTCCTGCGTGTACGTGTCCGACCCGGCCGCGGGTCTTGCCTGATCAACGCGGAGGCGGGCGCGAACGGTACGGGAATCCGACTTCAACTGCCCGTTCGGATCATTGGCACGAAAAGCAGACCGGCCTCCCGGGAGCGCCCGGGAGGCCGGAGGTCACTGCCGCTCCTGAGACGGAGGTCAGTGGTTGACGCCGAGGTTGCCGAACGCGGGGTTGAGGATGCCCACGACGTTCACGCTGTTGCCGACCGCGTTGACCGGGATGTGGATCGGGGCCTGGACGAGGTTGCCCGAGGCGACGCCCGGCGAACCCACGGCCTTGCCGTCGGCGTGCGCGTCGGTGGCGGAGGCCATACCGGCGCCGGCGGCGATCAGTCCGCCGGCCACCATCGTCACGGCCGCTGCCTTCTTCAGGTTCTTCACTTCTGAGCCCTCCCTGGTGATCGCCGCGGCAGTCGCCGCAGCACGCACTGGAGAACGGTGGAGATCCACGAAGGATGCGCCGTCCGGGTGACATTCCCACGACGGTATGAATCTCACTCCGGAGCGGAACCCTCCGTATTGCCGGCCGCGTGGTGGATCAACCGGTCACACCATGACGTACCGCCCACAGCGCGGCCTGGGTGCGGTCCGCCAGGTCGAGTTTCATCAGGATGTTCGAGACGTGAGTCTTGACCGTCTTCTCGGAAAGGACGAGGGCGCGGGCGATCTCGCGGTTGGAGCGGCCGTCGGCGATCAGGCCGAGCACCTCGCGCTCCCGCTCCGTGAGCGACCCCGCCCTGCCCTGTCCCGAGTTGGCCTCCTCCTGGGAGAGCAGGGCGCCCGCGACCTCGGGCTGGAGCAGGATGTGGCCGGCGTGGACGGAGCGGATGGCGCCGGCGAGGGCATCGGGGTCGACGTCCTTGTAGACGTATCCGGCGGCTCCGGCGCGCAGGGCCGGGATCACCGTGCGCTGTTCCGTGAAGCTGGTGACGATGAGCACGCGCGCGGGGTTGTTCAGCTCCCGGAGTCTGCGCAGTGCCTCGACGCCGTCCATGCCCGGCATCTTGACGTCCATGAGAACCACGTCGGGCTTCAGCTCCTCGGCGCGGGCGACGCCCTCTGCGCCGTCGGAGGCCTCGCCGACGACCTCTATGTCGTCCTGTACTTCGAGGAACGTGCGCAGGCCGCGGCGGACCACCTGGTGGTCGTCGACGAGCAGCACCTTGATTGCGTCAGCCACCAGGGACCTCCATCTCGATCGTGGTGCCCTTGCCGGGCGCCGATTCCACGGTCAGCGCGCCGCCGACCCCGCTCGCCCGGTCCCGCATGGAGACCAGGCCGAGGTGGCGTCCCGCGCGGCGGGTCTGCGTCGGGTCGAAACCGCTGCCGTCGTCGGTGACGCTCAGGACGGCTCCGCTGCCGCGGCGGACCAGGGTCACGTCGACGTGGTCGGCCCCGGAGTGCCGCAGGGCGTTGTGCAGGGCCTCCTGGGCGACACGCAGGAGGGCTTCCTCCTGGGCGGCGGGCAGGGCGCGCACTCCGCAGCTGTCGAAGGTCACGCGCGCGGTGTGGGCGCGGTCGAGGACCTGGATCTGGGTGCGGAGGGTGGCGACGAGACCGTCCTCGTCGAGGGCGGCGGGGCGCAGCTCGACCACGGCGGCGCGCAGCTCGTCGGCGGCTTCGGCGGCGAGGACGGCGACCTGGTGGAGCTCGCCCTTGGCGCGTGAGGGGTCGCGGTCGACGAGGGCGGCGGCGGCCTGGGCGGTCAGGCGCAGGGAGAACAGCTTCTGGGCGACCGCGTCGTGCAGTTCGTGGGCCAGCCGGGAGCGCTCCTCGGCGATGGTCAGTTCGCGGCTGCGCTCGTACAGGCGGGCGTTGGTGAGGGCGATGGCGGCGTGCTGGGCGAGGATGGAGAGGAGTTCCTCGTCCTCGGCGGTGAAGCCGCACCTGCCGTCCGGTTTCGGGCAGGGGGCCTGTGCGGGGTCGCCCCCCACGGGGCGCACCTTGTTGGCCAGGAAGAGCGCGCCGATGACCTCGTCGCCGTCCTTGATGGGCAGGCCCAGGAAGTCGGACATGTCGGGGTGGGCCGAGGGCCAGCCTTCGAAGCGGGGGTCCCTGCGCACGTCCGCGAGGCGCTCGACCTTGGCCTCCTGGAGCATCGCGGCGAGGATGCCGTGCTGCCTGGGGAGCGGGCCGATGGCCTTCCACTGCTGCTCGCTGACGCCGTCGACGACGAACTGGGCGAAGCCGCCGTGGTCGTCGGGGACGCCGAGGGCGGCGTACTGCGCGTCGAGCAGCTCGCGGGCCGAGGCGACGATCGTCTTGAGGACGTCGCGCACCTCCAGATGCCTGCTCATGGCCAGCAACGCGGAGCTCACCGCGGCCAGACCGGACCTGGGGCCTTGACTCATGCCCTCACGGTACCGGCGGGGTGTGACAGTCCGTATCGGACCTGTGGCGGCGGCTGCCTAGGGCGGTGGGCCTAGGGCCTGTCCGGCGGATCAGGTCGCAGGAAAGCCGCGGCACCTCATATGGCGCAGGTGAGCGGGGTCTGGTGCGTCGGACTGCAAGGCGGAGGAGGGCGGCGACGCGATGGGGGCCCCTCCCGCGCGAGGTTGTTCGAGCGTGGGGGAGTCGGCAACCGACGACAACGCCGCAGGCCGGCGTGCCAGACCCCGCGTCTGCGGCATGATCCGCCGGACAGGCCCTTGGGCCAAGGGCCCGGACCGGGGGCTTAGGGCGAAGGGCCCCACCTGTTCGCGACCCGCGTCCGACGCGCGCGGGACCGTCCCGTTCCTACGGTGAGGCCACACCAAGTGACCTCACCCTTCCCGCGTTGAGGACACATCGAAGTGACGACGAGGAGACGTGTCATGCCGGTAGCGATCATCACGGGGGCCTCGCGGGGGCTGGGGCGGGCGCTCGCCGAGGCGCTGGCCGCGCGCGGCTGGGATCTGGTGCTCGACGCCAGGAACGCCGAGGTGCTGCGGAAGACGGCGGCCGAGGTCGGGGCGTACGGCACGCGTGTGACGGCGCTGCCGGGCGATGTCACGGACGCCGGGCACCGGGCCGCGCTGGTGGCGGGGGCACGGGAGCTCGGCGGTCTCGATCTGCTGGTGAACAACGCCGGGGTGCTGGGCGCCGAGCCCTTGGTACCGCTCGGCGAGCACTCCCTGGACGGTTTCCGCGCGGCCCTGGAGGTCAACGTCGTGGCGCCGCTGGGGCTGCTCCAGGAGGCGCTGCCCGAGCTGCGCGCGGCTCCCTCGGGAGCGGTCGTCAACGTGAGCTCGGACGCGGGCGCGGAGGCGTACCGGACCTGGGGGGCGTACGGGGCGACGAAGGCGGCGCTGGACCAGCTGTCGGCGGTGCTGGCGGTGGAGGAGCCGGCGCTGCGGGTCTGGTGGGTCGACCCGGGCGGTATGCGCACCGACATGCTGGCCGCCGCCGAGCCCGACGAGGACCTGTCGGGGATGCCGGCGCCCGCGGACATCGCCCCTGCCTTCGTGCGGCTCCTCGACCGGCGTCCGGCGAGCGGTCGGTACACGGCCGGCGCGCTGCTGGAGGCACGGTGACCCTGGCGCTGCGTGTCCCGGCGGAGCTGTCGGCCCGTGTCCCCGCCGAGCAGCGTGGCCCGGGCCTGGACCGGGACGCCGTACGGCTGCTGGTGTCGCGCGGTACGGAGGTGGCGCATCACGCGTTCGCGGAGCTGCCGTGTCTGCTGCGGGCCGGTGACCTGCTGGTCGTGAACACCTCACCGACGCTGGCGGCGGCCGTGGACGGACGGATCGGGCACGCGCGCGTGGTGGTGCACTTCTCCACGCGTGGGGACGACGGACGCTGGGCGGTCGAGCTGCGGGAGCCCGATGGACGGGGCACCACACGCGCGCGTGCGGGAGGCCCCGCGGGGACGGAGGTGCGGTTGCCCGAGGGGGTCCGGCTGACGTTGGAGGAGCCGCTGAGCGCGCGGGGCGAGCGGCTGTGGTGGGCCCGGGTGGCCGGGGCGGGGGTCCCCGGGCTGCTGCGGGAGTACGGGCGGCCGATCCGGTACTCCTATACGGAGCGCGACCAGCCGCTGTCCGCCTACCAGACGGTGTTCGCGCTGCCGCAGCCCGGCGGGGCCGGCAGTGCGGAGATGCCGAGCGCGGCGCGGCCCTTCACGGCGCGGCTGGTGGCGGAGCTGGTGAGCCGGGGTGTGCAGTTCGCGCCGATCACGCTGCACACGGGTGTGGCGTCGGCGGAGGCGCACGAGCCGCCGTATCCGGAGCGGTTCGCGGTGCCGGAGGCGTCGGCGCGGCTGATCAACGCGGTGAAGGCGGGGGACGGCCGGGTCGTGGCCGTGGGGACGACCGCCGTGCGGGCCGTGGAGTCGGCGACCGGCGGCGACGGGATCGTACGCGCGCGTGAAGGGTGGACCGACCTCGTGGTGACCCCGGAGCGCGGTGTGCGGGTCGTGGACGGGCTGCTGACCGGGCTGCACGAGCCGGAGGCCTCGCATCTGCTGATGCTCCGGGCGGTGGCCGGGAGGGCCGCGGTCGACCGCGGTTACGAGGAGGCGGTGCGCGGGCTCTATCTGTGGCACGAGTTCGGGGACGTGCATCTCCTCCTCCCGGAGGAGGCCGGGCCAGAGGGTCCTCACGCAGAGCATTGCTTCAGCAACTGCCGGTGAGACTGCTGTGGGGCCGATGTGAGCCCGCGCATAGGGCGCACATCACGTACGAAGGTCAATAGGAGATAAACAGGTCCCCGGTGAGCGGGACAGACGTTCCCGTCTGTCCCGTTTTGCCCTTCCCCGATCCACTATCGGGGATCGTACGTCACACCTTTGCCACACATTTTTGCGGCCGCTAAGAATGGCTGCCGTCGCTCAGCGCCACGGGTTCCGCCCGCGGCGTTTGTGCCGCAAGGACGCAGAGCGACTCCGCGCTATTCGAAGAGGTCCATCCGCATGTCGCAGAACCCCACCCGTGGTCATACTCGCGCGCTGACGAAGCGCCACAAGGTCGCCATCGCCGGTGTCGCCACGCTCGGCGCCGCCGCCCTCGCGTTCTCCGCGGTGCCCAGCAACGCGGACACGACCACGAGCGAGGCCGCTCCCTCGGCCAAGGTCGCCTACAGCTCCGAGCAGCTGAAGGGCCTCCGGTCCGGCGTCAGCGAGCAGCTCGCCGCGACCAGCCTCCAGGCGCAGGCCGCCGAGGCCGCCGCCGCGAAGAAGGACGCCGTGGAGGCCGCCGCGAAGAAGAAGGCGGCCGCCGAGGCCGGTGCCAAGAAGAAGGCCGCACAGAAGGCCGCCCAGGAGCGCAAGGCGAAGGAGGCCGCGAGCCGGTCCGCCAAGCGTGCCGCGGTCAAGGCCGCCCCCAAGCTCTACGCCAACAACCTCGACGGCTGGATCAAGCACGCCCTCGACATCATGGACGACAAGGGCATCCCCGGTACGTACAACGGTCTGTACCGCAACATCATGCGGGAGTCCTCGGGCAACCCGAGCGCCATCAACAACTGGGACATCAACGCGATCAACGGCACCCCGTCGATCGGCCTGCTGCAGATCATCAAGCCGACCTTCGACGCGTACCACGTCGCGGGCACGTCCTGGAGCCAGTACGACCCGGTCGCCAACATCGTCGCCTCCGCGAACTACGCGGCCGACAAGTACGGCTCGATCGACAACGTGAACAGCGCGTACTGACGAACGCGACCAGCGCGTACTGAGGCCGCGCGGACCTCAGCTCGCGTACGCCGAAGGGCGGCACCCATCTGACGGGGTGCCGCCCTTCGGCGTCGTACGGCCGCGACTACTTGCGCATGACCTCCGGTTCGTGGCGGCGCAGGAAGCGGGCCACGAGGAAGCCGCAGATCACGCCGAGGACGATCAGGGCGACCATGTCCATGCCCCAGGCGCCGACGCTGTGGGCCCACAGCGGGTCGTCGCTGTCGCCCTTGGCGGGCGGGCTGATCTTGTTGAAGTCGAGCGTGGCCCCCGCGGCGGCGACCGCCCAGCGCGACGGCATCAGGTAGGACAGCTGGTTGACGCCCACCGAGTTGGCCAGCGGGAACAGGCAGCCGGTGAAGACGACCTGGACGATGGCGAACATGACCAGCAGCGGCATGGTCTTCTCGGCGGTCTTCACCAGGGCCGAGATGATCAGGCCGAACATCATCGCGGTGAAGCCCAGCGCCATGATCGGGATGCACAGTTCCAGCAGGATCTGGCTGCCGAAGATCAGGCCCTTGTCCGGGATGGTGCGGCTGGAGAAGCCGATGATGCCGACCAGCAGGCCCTGGAGCATGGTCACCAGGCCGAGCACGAAGACCTTGGACATCAGGTACGCCGAGCGGGACAGGCCGGTCGCGCGCTCGCGCTCGTAGATGACCCGTTCCTTGATCAGCTCACGGACGGAGTTGGCCGCGCCGGCGAAGCAAGCGCCCACCGCGAGGATCAGCAGCACCGTCAGGGCCGTGCCGTTGGCGACCGGCTTGCCGGTGTTCGGGTTGATCTCCGTGTTGACCAGCAGGTCCTTGCCGGAGTCGATGAGCAGGCTCACCGAGCCGAGGACGAGCGGCAGGATGATCGACAGGGCCAGGAAGCCCTTGTCGGAGGCGATCACCGAGACATAGCGGCGCACCAGCGTGCCGAACTGCGACATCCAGCCCTGGGGCTTCGGCGGCTTCATCGCCTGCATCGGCGGCATCTGTACGGACTGCGGCGCAACGGCGTCGATGTCCGCGGCGTACATCTGGTAGTGCTGCGAGCCCTTCCAGCGTCCCGCCCAGTCGTAGTCGCGGTAGTTCTCGAAGGCGGAGAAGACGTCGGCCCAGGTGTCGTAGCCGAAGAAGTTCAGCGCCTCCTCGGGGGGTCCGAAGTAGGCGACCGAACCGCCCGGGGCCATCACCAGGAGCTTGTCGCAGATCGCCAGCTCGGCCACCGAGTGGGTGACGACGAGGACCGTGCGGCCGTCGTCGGCGAGGCCGCGCAGCAGCTGCATGACGTCGCGGTCCATGCCCGGGTCGAGGCCCGAGGTGGGCTCGTCCAGGAAGATCAGCGACGGCTTGGTGAGGAGCTCCAGGGCCACCGAGACGCGCTTGCGCTGGCCGCCGGAGAGGGAGGTGACTTTCTTCTCCTTGTGGATGTCCAGCTTCAGCTCGCGCAGCACCTCGTCGATGCGGGCCTCGCGCTCGGCGCCGGTGGTGTCGGCGGGGAAGCGGAGCTTGGCCGCGTACTTGAGGGCCTTCTTGACGGTCAGCTCCTTGTGCAGGATGTCGTCCTGCGGGACCAGACCGATGCGCTGACGCAGCTCGGCGAACTGCTTGTAGAGGTTCCGGTTGTCGTAGAGGACGTCGCCCTGGTTGGCGGGCCGGTAGCCCGTCAGCGCCTTGAGCAGCGTCGACTTGCCGGAACCGGACGGTCCGATGACCGCGATCAGCGACTTCTCCGGGACGCCGAAGGAGACGTCCTTGAGGATCTGCTTGCCGCCGTCGACCGTGACGGTCAGATGGCGGGCCGAGAAGGAGACCTCACCGGTGTCGACGAACTCCTCGAGCCGGTCGCCGACGATCCGGAAGGTCGAGTGACCGACACCGACGATGTCCGCCGGGCCGAGCAGCTGCGAGCCGCCCTTGGCGATCGGCTGGCCGTTGACGTACGTGCCGTTGTGCGAGCCGAGGTCGCGGATCTCCATGCGGCCGTCGGGCGTCGAGCGGAACTCGGCGTGCAGACGGGAGACCTGGAGGTCGGAGACGACCAGTTCGTTCTCCAGGGCACGACCGATGCGCATGACGCGGCCGATCGAGAACTGGTGGAACGTGGTCGGGCTGCGGTCGCCGTAGACCGGCGGCGCCCCCGCGCCGACGCCGGGGCCGCTGTGCTGCTGCGGAATGTTCGCGGGCGGCTGCTGCCAGCCGGCCTGCGGTGCCTGCTGCGCGGGTGCCTGCTGTGGCGGCGCCTGCTGCGCCCAGCCCGGGTTGGCGCCCTGCGCGGCGTACGGCTGCGGCTGCTGCTGGGGCTGCGGCGTGACAGCCGCCGCGGCGCCGGAGACGCTCACGCGCGGTCCGTCGGTCGCGTTGCCGAGATGCACCGCCGTGCCAGGGCCGATCTCCAGCTGGTGGATCCGCTGGCCCTGCACGAAGGTGCCGTTGGTCGAGCCGTGGTCCTCGATGACCCAACTGCGGCCGCTCCAGCTGATCGTGGCGTGACGCCAGGACACCCTGGCGTCGTCCAGCACGATGTCACCCTGCGGATCGCGTCCGAGGGTGTAGGGCCTGGACGGGTCGAGCGTCCAGGTACGTCCATTCAATTCCAGTACGAGTTCCGGCACTCCATGCCCCATGAGTAGTCCCCCGAGTTACCCCCAACACAGGGAGTCTAGGGATGTCGAACATCGTCGGGAACTATTTCAGGCTCGGCCCCCTGACCGAAAGTCGGGCCTTGTGAAGACCACGCGCCTACGCATCGACCGGTCCCGTTGACGGGGTTGAAACCGACCCGGAGAGTGGTAATCCACGCGAGGGGGACATGCGCGGCGATCGCCGCGCCGCGGATCGGGGGGTCTGCCATGAGTGCGTCCACGAACGTCGAGACCACGAAGTACGGCGCGAAGCTGCCGTGGGGAGACATCCTGCTGACCGCGATCGTCGCCGTGAGCTGGGCGTTGATCGGCATGGCCGGCGTCGCGGCGCTCGGGCTGCATCTACTGGGGGCGGACGCGACGGCCTCGCTGGGCCCGATGACCGCGGCGGTGGTGGCACTTGGGGCGGGTGGTTCGGTGACGCCGTCCGGCGATGTGTCCGCATTCGGACTGACCGGCGCGGAAGCGGCGACCGCCATCGAGATCACGCCACTGGGGGTGAGCCTGATCGGCGCGCTCCTTTTGTCATGGTTCTTCCTACGATCCCTGCGGTCGGCGGGAGTTGTGATCGCACCGGCCGAACTCCTCGCGCGCGCGGGCGCGGTGGTCGTCCTCTTCGTGGCCACGCTGGGCGGGCTGGCCTGGGCGGGGCACGATGTCATCACGATCGACGGCGGCGCCCTCGGGCTCGACAAGCTGCCCGGCGCAGGGGGCGGGGGCGGCGGCGGCCTGAAGATCCCCGGGCTCGGTGACGTCGGGGACATCGGAGGGCTGCTCCCGGACAAGATCGGCAACCTGGTCGACGCGAAGGCGGCGGTCGGCTTCACGGTGGACACGGTGCCGACGCTGCTGGGCGGGCTGGGCTGGTCGGCGGGCATCCTGCTGATCGCCCTGCTGGCGTCCCGCCGTACGCCCCTCCCCCGCGGCCTGGAGGCCGTGCACCGGGTGGTCCGCCCGGCGGTGTCGGCGCTCGTCGCGGTGCTGCTGGTCGCGGTCGCGGCGGGGCTCGCGGCGGCGGCGTACGCGGCGATCGGCGACGACCACCCCAAGCGGATCGCGGGCGCGGCGCTGCTGGGCACGCCCAACGGCACCTGGCTGGGCATCCCGATCGGCCTGTTCGTCCCGTGGGACGGCCGCGCGACGGGCCCCCTGACCGCCTTCCTCCCCGCCCCCCTCGACGACCTGCTCAGCTCCGAACGCGACGAGTCCGTCTCCCTCTCCCGCCTGGCCGAACTCGACAGCCGGGTCTGGCTGTTGGCGGTCGCGGCGGCCGTGATGATGCTGCTGGCGGGGGTGCTGGCGGCGGTGCGGACGCCGGTGGGGGTGGTGGTGAGCGGAGGGGCTGCGGGCGCGGGTGCCTCGTACGTACGTGATCCGGGCGCCCTCGGCTTCGCCGGGCGCTGTGCGCTGCGGTTGGGGTTGGTGACGGCGTTGGCGCTGCCGTTGCTGGCATGGCTGACGGAGGTGTCGGTGGACGCCTCGCTGTCGGTACTGGGCTTCGACGCGTTCGGCGCCGGCATCGAACTCCACGGCCACCTCGGCATGGCCCTGCTCCTGGGCGCCCTGTGGGGCGCGGGCGCGGGCGCTGCCGGCGCCTTGCTGGCACGGGCGACGGGGGCGGCTGGGCAGCGGGCCGCTGCGTTGGCACTGGGTGACTTGGCGGGGGTTGCGGCTGGTTCGGGGGGTGGGGGTGGCTCTGGGGTCGCGGCGGGTGCGGCGGGT
>NZ_KQ948432.1:17631-411819 GCF_001514065.1 Streptomyces antibioticus
GTGGGGGTGGCTCTGGGGTCGCGGCGGGTGCGGCGGGTGCGGCGGGTGGACCGGGGTCGTATGCCGGGCAGCCGGGGGCTGGGCCGCAGGGGGGCGGGTCCTGGGCTGGGACGCAAGGGGGCGGCTCCTGGGGTGGGCCGTACGCGGGTGGGGGCGGAGCTCCGGGGGTGAGCGGCGGCGCCGGGGCGGCGGGGGTCGGTGCGGGCGGGGGGTGGTCGCGTGAGGGTGGGGCCGAGTCGTGGTCGCGTGAGCGTGAGGCCTCGCCTTATGCCGGTGAAGGCGGGGAGTGGTCGCGCGGAGGTGGGGTTGGGCCCTACGCCGATGAGGGCGAGACCGCGCCCTATGCCGGTGAACGCGGGGCCGCGCCCACGGGTCAGGGTGGGGTTTCGAGTACGGGACGCGGCGGCGCTTCGGCCTCTGGCGTGGGTCGGGGGGCGACTTCCGGGGCGGGACAGGGCGGAGCCTCGGAGGAGGCTGGGCCGTATGTGCCGGGGACGCCGTATAGGCCGCCGAATCCCGACACCAATCCGTATCTGCGCGTGCCGGAGGAGCTGCGAGGTCCGGAGGACGCACGGCCGCCGGACTGGCAGGGAGCGGGGGTGGCGGACGCCCCGCCCGGAGAAGCACGACCGCAGTACGGCTCGCCTCCCGGAGGCTCACGGCCGCAGTACGGCTCCCCACCCGGCCCCGGACGTCCGCGTCCCGGGGAGGCGGGCGGTGACGCCGGTGAGGCCGGCGGGCGGGCCGGGGGCCGTGGTCAGCCCGGTGGTCGGGCTGATGACGGGCGCAGGTCCGAGGACGGGGACCCGGCCGACGAGTCGCCCCCCGCCGGGGACGACCTGTACGGCGCGCCCACCATGGTGCGGCCGGTTCAGCCGCCCTCGCGGAAGCCGCCGTCGGCATCCGGCGAGGGGACGCCGCCGCCCCCGCCGCCTCCGCCTCCTCCCCCGCCCGGCAGGCCCAAGGGACGGCGGTGACTTCGCGGGGGTCGTGGGACGGTTCGTAAGATCCGCTCCATCTGCCCGACACCGAGTGTTCCCTGTCCGCCAGGCGGACCTCAGGGGCGGAAGGCACTGCGTGCCGGATACGGTGGGTACACCATGAGCGCTTCGCAGACCTCCGACGTACCCACTCTTCTCGTCAAGATCTTCGGCAAGGACAAGCCGGGCATCACGGCCGGTCTCTTCGACACCCTCGCCGCCTACTCGGTCGACGTCGTCGACATCGAGCAGGTCGTCACCCGTGGCCGGATGGTGCTGTGCGCGCTCGTGACCGAGCCGCCGCGCGGGCTCGAGGGCGATCTGCGGTCGACCGTCCACAGCTGGGCGGAGTCGGTGAAGATGCAGGCGGAGATCATCTCCGGCCTCGGCGACAACCGTCCGCGTGGCCTCGGCCGCTCCCTGGTCACCGTGCTCGGCCACCCGCTGACCGCGGAGGCCACGGCCGCGATCGCCGCCCGGATCACCAAGGCCGGCGGCAACATCGACCGTATCTTCCGGCTCGCCAAGTACCCGGTGACGGCCGTGGAGTTCGCGGTGTCCGGTGTCGAGACCGAGCCGCTGCGCACCGCGCTGGTGACCGACGCCGCCGCACTCGGCGTGGACGTCGCCGTCGTCGCGGCGGGCCTGCACCGGCGTGCTCAGCGTCTCGTCGTCATGGACGTGGACTCCACCCTCATCCAGGACGAGGTCATCGAGCTCTTCGCGGCACACGCCGGCTGCGAGGACAAGGTCGCCGAGGTGACGGCGTCCGCGATGCGCGGGGAGCTGGACTTCGAGCAGTCGCTGCACGCGCGTGTGGCCCTGCTGGAGGGGCTTGACGCGTCCGTCGTCGAGAAGGTGCGCACCGAGGTGCGGCTGACCCCCGGCGCCCGCACCCTCATCCGCACCCTCAAGCGCCTCGGCTACCAAGTCGGCGTCGTCTCCGGCGGGTTCACCCAGGTCACCGACGATCTGAAGGAGCGGCTCGGGCTGGACTTCGCCCAGGCCAACACCCTGGAGATCGTCGACGGCAAGCTGACCGGGCGGGTCACCGGCGAGATCGTGGACCGGGCCGGCAAGGCGCGGCTGCTGCGCCGGTTCGCCGCCGAGGCGGGGGTGCCGCTGTCGCAGACCGTGGCCATCGGCGACGGGGCCAACGACCTGGACATGCTGAACGCGGCCGGCCTGGGCGTGGCCTTCAACGCCAAGCCGGTGGTGCGGGAGGCCGCGCACACCGCGGTGAACGTGCCGTTCCTGGACACCGTCCTCTACCTGCTCGGTGTCACCCGCGAAGAGGTCGAGGCGGCGGACATCCACGACGAGCTGCTCTGAGACCTCCTGATCATCCGGTGAGGGCCCGGCACCTGCGCGGTGCCGGGCCCTCACCGTCATGACTCGGTGCGGATCATTCCGACGGTGCCCAGTAGTCGAGGAGGGTGGCCACGCCCGGCTCCAGGCTCTTCCAGGAACCGGTGAAGGACAGGACCGCGAACGCGGCGGCGGGGAAGCCGCGGCGGCTCATCCGCTCGCGGGCGTCGCCCTCGGCAGAGCCCGCCAGGATCTCGGCGAGACCCTGCACCCCGGGGTTGTGGCCGATCAGGATGACGTTCTGGGAGTCGTCCGGGGTCTCGTTGAGCACGGCGATGAGTTCGCCGGGAGAGGCCTCGTAGACCCGCTCCTCATAGACGGTTTTCGGCCGGTGGGCGAGTTCGTGCACCGCGAGCTTCCATGTCTCACGGGTCCGGATCGCCGTGGAGCACAGGGCCAGGTCGAGGGTGATGTCGGTGTCGGCCAGCTTCCGCCCTGCCACGGCCGCGTCCATGCGTCCCCGCTCGGCAAGCGGTCGCTCATGGTCGGACACCTGTGGCCAGTCGGCTTTCGCATGCCGGAAAAGGACAATCCTGCGGGGTTCTGCGACGCTCATGGCACCCAGCTTCGCATGAAACAGGCCATGGGGCGCAGGGAGTTGACATGCGGCTGTGGCGGTGCCGGGCGATCACCGCGGGCCGGGGAATCCGGGCCGGTCAGCGCGCGGCCAGCTGCTGTATGCGCTCGAAGAGGTGGGTGATCGCCGGGTCGCCCGCGGCGGCCTGCGCGTCGGCCGGGTTGAGTATCAGCGCGAGCAGGGTGATGAAGGCGAGCGTCGGCAGGGCGAGGGCCCACCAGGGCAGCCGGATGTCGGCGCGACCCCGGGTCGCCGGGTGGGGCGGGGTGTGCGATGGGGCCGACATGGGTGCCTCCGCGTCTCTCCGAGTGGCCGGTGGTCCGCTCGGTCGCGGCCACATCTCGAAGGTACGGATTCGGCGGCCCCCAACCCATCGGGTGATCCACCCAGTTGACCCTGAGACTCACCCCCTAGGGGACGGGGGGATAACCCCACCCCCGCCCTCTGGAGGCGGCCGGGGTCAGGGCGAGGCGATCGTCGCGATGACGGCGATGATCACGAAGATGGCGAGGAACGAGCCGAAGACGAGCAGCATCTTCTTCTGGCCGTTCTGGGGGTTCGGGTCGAGCACTGGCATGCGGCAAGTCTCGCATCCCCGTCCGCCGGCGGCCCGGTCGGGGTGGGGTCAGCGGGCCGCTTCCTCCTCGACCGTGCGAGCGCGTCCGGCCAGCACGCCCACGACCATCTGCGGGATCATCAGCCCGGCCATGAGGGCGATCGGCAGCCCCCAGCCGCCGCCGTGCTGGTAGAGCACGCCCACGAGGAGCGGCCCGGGGATGGAGATGAGATAGCCGGTGCTCTGCGCGAAGGCGGACAGCTGGGCGACGCCCGCGCCGCTCCTGGCCCGCATCCCGACCATGGTGAGGGCCAGCGGGAAGGAGCAGTTGGAGATGCCGAGGAGCAGGGCCCAGGCCCAGGCTCCGGCGGCCGGCGCGAGGTACAGCCCGGCGTAGCCCACGAGGCCGCAGACGCCGAGCACGAGCACGATCGGGCCCTGCTGCGGCAGCCGGCCGGCCACGCGCGGGATGACGAAGGCGAGCGGTACGCCCATCACCATCGTCACGGCCAGTAGCAGCCCCGCCGTGCCGGCGGGCACGCCCGCGTCCCGGAAGATCTGCGGCATCCAGCCCATCGTGATGTAGGCGGCGGTGGCCTGGAGCCCGAAGAAGACGGCGAGCGCCCAGGCGGTGCGGCTCCGGGTGATCCGCAGCGCGGGCCGCGCCTCACGCGCGGGCGCCTGTGCGGCGGGGGCCGCACCCTGCTGTCGTACGCCGTCGTCCTGGCGTACGCCGTCCCGCCGCCGTGCGAAGGGGATCCACGGCAGTACGGCGACGGCGGCCAGGCCCGCCCACACCGCGAGCCCGGTCTGCCAGCTGCCGCCCAGCAGGTCGGTCACCGGCACGGTCGCAGCGGCGGCCGTGGCGGTGCCGAGGGCCAGGGCCATCGAGTACAGGCCGGTCATGGAGCCGACCCGGTCGGGGAACCAGCGCTTGACGATGACCGGCATCAGGACGTTGCTGACGGCGATGCCCATGAGGGTCAGGGCGCTGGCGGCCAGGAAGCCTGCGGTGCCACCGACGTAGGGCCGGATCAGCAGGCCCGCGGTGATGGCGGCCATGCCGGCGCAGACGACCGCGCCCGGGCCGAAGCGGCGGGCGAGGCGCGGGGCCATGACGCCGAAGACGGCGAAGCACAGCGGGGGTACGGAGGTGAGGAGCCCTGCGACGCTGCCGCTCATGCCGAGACCGCCGCGGACCTCCTCCAGGAGGGCGCCGAGGCTGGTGATGGCGGGGCGGAGGTTGACGGCGGCCAGCACGATGCCGAGCACGAGCAGCCGTGCCGTCCACGCGCGCGTGGCCGGTTCAGGGGTCTCGCCGGTCGCGGAGCTTCGAATGTGCGGGGACGTCGTCGTCCGGGTTTCCTCACTTGCCATGTCGCCCATCATAGAATCATAGGATGATTGGTTGTCCATCCCCCGGCCGCCTTCGGGCGCCCGTCCCGTGCGAAGGTGTGCCATGCCTCTGAGCCACGCCCGACGCTCGGCGCTGTCCGAGCAGGTCATCGCCGCGCTGCGGCAGCAGATCACCTCCGGCGAGTGGCCGGTCGGCGCGCGCATCCCGACCGAGCCGGAGCTGGTCGAGCAGCTCGGGGTGGCCCGCAACACGGTCCGTGAGGCCGTCCGCGCGCTCGCGCACAACGGCCTGCTGGACATCCGCCAGGGCTCCGGCACGTACGTCGTGGCGACCAGCGAGCTGGCCGGGGTGATGCAGCGCCGGTTCGCCGACGCCGACCCCCGGCACATCGCCGAGCTGCGCTCCGCGCTGGAGTCGTCCGCCGCGAAGCTGGCCGCCGGGCGGCGTACGGAGAAGGACCTCAAGCAGCTCGACGCGCTCCTCGTACGCCGTGAGGAGGCCTGGGAGGCGCGGGACAAGGAGGCCTTCGTGGCGGCGGACGCGACCTTCCACCTCGCGGTGGTGTCGGCGTCCCACAACGACGTCATGACGGCGATGTACGCGGACCTGGGCGAGGTGCTGCGGGACTGGCTGCGGGACGACGTGGGCGAGGAGATGACGCCGGAGTCGTATCTGGACCACTCGGGGGTGGTGGACGCGATCCGCGCGGGCGACGCGGAGGCGGCCGCGGCGCAGGCGGCGGGCTATCCGTTCCAGTGCCGGCCGGGGCTGTTCACTTCTTCTGGTGGCTGACCCAGACCGAGCGGACTTCCTTCCAGCAGCGGCCGTCCAGCCGTACGGTCTGCGCGGGCCCGGCCTCCACGGGGGCGCCGTCGCTGTCCACGTCCCACCAGCGGTCGCACTCGATGTGCAGCCGGACCCGGTCGACGTCGGGGTAGGGGTTGTGGCAGTAGGCGGTCACACGGGAGCCGGTGATCTTGCTGTAGCACGCGGCGCCGAACAGATCGGGTGCCTTGTCCTCGCGCGCGTGGGGCGACGCTTCGTGCGGCAGGGACATCAGCAGGGCGGCTGCGACGGCTATCGGGGCCAGGCTGCGGGACAGGCGCACAAGGGGACCTCCTCGGCCGTGCTGGGGAGGGAAGCGGTGAACGCGTAATCCAGAGTGCCCAGTTGTGCCGCCGTCCCGCCCGGCCGGATGGGCCGAACGAGTGAAGGCCCGCGTTCCGGAGAACGCGGGCCCTCATCGGGGGAGACGTCAGGCGCCGATGGCGTGCAGACCGCCGTCGACATGGACGATCTCGCCGGTGGTCTTCGGGAACCAGTCGCTCAGCAGGGCGACGACGCCCTTGCCGGCCGGCTCCGGGTCCTCCAGCTTCCACTCCAGCGGGGAGCGGCTGTCCCAGACGGCCGCCAGCTCGGAGAAGCCCGGGATGGACTTGGCGGCCATGGAGCCGATCGGACCGGCCGAGATCAGGTTGCAGCGGATGTCGTGCTTGCCGAGGTCGCGCGCCATGTAGCGGTTGGTGGCCTCCAGGGCGGCCTTGGCCGGGCCCATCCAGTCGTACTGCGGCCAGGCGAACTGCGCGTCGAAGGTGAGGCCGACGACGGAGCCGCCCTCGGTCATCAGCGGCAGCAGCGCCATGGTCAGCGACTTCAGGGAGAAGGCGGAGACGTGCATGGCGGTGGCCACGGACTCGAACGGCGTGTTCAGGAAGTTGCCGCCGAGCGCGTCCTGCGGCGCGAAGCCGATGGAGTGCACGACACCGTCGAGCTTGTCGCCCAGCTGCTCACGGACCTGGCTCTCCAGACGGGCGAGGTGCTCGTCGTTGGAGACGTCGAGCTCCAGGACCTTGACGTCCGGGTTGGGCAGCTTCTTGGCGATGCGCTCGGTGAGCGTCGGCCGCGGCCACGCGGTGAGGATGACCTCCGCGCCCTGCTCCTGGGCCAGCTTGGCGGTGTGGAAGGCGATGGAGGACTCCATCAGCACACCGGTGATGAGGATCTTCTTGCCCTCGAGGATTCCAGCCATGGTGTCAGTGACCCATTCCCAGTCCGCCGTCAACCGGGATGACGGCTCCAGTGATGTACGAGGCGTCGTCGGAGGCGAGGAACCGCACAGTCGCGGCGATCTCCTCAGGCTTCGCGTAACGGCCGAGCGGCACCGCCTGCACGATGTTGGCGCGCTGCTCTTCGGTGAGCACCTTGGTCATGTCGGTGTCCACGAAGCCGGGGGCGACGACGTTGAACGTGATGTTGCGGGAGCCGAGCTCACGCGCGAGCGAGCGCGCGAAGCCGACGAGGGCGGCCTTGGACGCGGCGTAGTTGGCCTGTCCCGGACCGCCGTACAGCCCCACGACCGACGAGATCAGGACGACGCGGCCCTTCTTGGCGCGCAGCATGCCGCGGTTGGCGCGCTTGACGACGCGGAAGGTGCCGGTGAGGTTGGTGTCGAGGACGGACGTGAAGTCCTCCTCGGACATCCGCATCAGGAGCGTGTCCTTGGTGATGCCGGCGTTGGCGACCAGGATCTCGACGGGGCCGTGCTCGGCCTCGATCTCCTTGTAGGCCTGCTCCACCTGTTCGGTGTCGGTGATGTCGCACTTGACGGCGAGGAAGCCGGCCGGTGGCTCGCCCGAGCGGTACGTGATCGCGACCTTGTCGCCGGCATCGGCGAAAGCGCGGGCAATGGCGAGGCCGATGCCCCGGTTGCCTCCGGTGACGAGAACCGAGCGGCTCAACGGATCACCCTTTCGATAGCGGTCTGAATACCCGCCCGAACAGCTGGATGACAGGCGGCTTCCTCGGAAATCTATCGGTCCCCGACCTCCGGCGGACAATCGGGCAGCGACAGTGGCTAAGGGGACTCACTGTCGGGTCTCTACAGAAGGACGCGCGATCCGGACGGAAACGTATGGTCCCTGGGCCCGCCCACGCGACATGATCGGAGTCCACAGGTCACGACAGCAGGGAGATACCTCGGTGCCTCATACCATCGACGAAGCCTTCACAGCGCTTCCGCTACGCGCCCTCGCCGACGCCGCGCTGGCACGCGCGCGTGCGCTGGGCGCCGAGCACGCGGACTTCCGGTTCGAGCGGGTGCGCAGCGCGTCCTGGCGGCTGCGGGACGCCAAGCCCGCCGGGTCCTCGGACACCACCGACCTCGGTTACGCGGTGCGGGTCGTGCACGGTGGGACCTGGGGATTCGCGTCCGGCGTCGATCTGACCATGGACGCGGCGGCGCGGGTCGCCTCGCAGGCGGTGGCCATGGCGAAGCTGTCCGCCCAGGTGATCAAGGCGGCCGGTTCCGATGAGCGGGTCGAGCTGGCCGACGAGCCGGTGCATGCCGAGAAGACGTGGATCTCCTCGTACGAGATCGATCCGTTCACCGTGCCCGACGAGGAGAAGGCCGGGCTGCTCGCGGAGTGGAGCGCGCGGCTGCTGGCGGCGAACGGGGTCAACCACGTCGACGCCTCGCTGCTCACCGTCCACGAGAACAAGTTCTACGCCGACACCGCCGGGACCGTGACCACGCAGCAGCGGGTGCGGCTGCACCCGGCGCTGACCGCGGTGTCGGTCGACGAGTCGAGCGGCGAGTTCGACTCGATGCGGACCATCGCGCCGCCGGCCGGCCGGGGCTGGGAGTACCTCACCGGCACCGGCTGGGACTGGGAGAGCGAGCTGGCGCAGATCCCCGAGCTGCTCGCCGAGAAGATGCGGGCGCCGAGTGTCGAGTCCGGTGTGTACGACCTGGTCGTCGACCCGTCCAACCTGTGGCTGACCATCCACGAGTCCATCGGCCACGCCACCGAACTGGACCGCGCCCTCGGCTACGAGGCCGCCTACGCCGGCACCTCCTTCGCCACCTTCGACCAGCTCGGCAAGCTGCGCTACGGCTCCGATCTGATGAACGTCACAGGTGACCGCACCGCCGAGCACGGCCTGGCGACCATCGGCTACGACGACGAGGGCGTCGAGGGCCAGTCCTGGGACCTGGTGAAGGACGGCACGCTCGTCGGCTACCAGCTGGACCGGCGCATCGCGAAGCTGACCGGCTTCGAGCGCTCCAACGGCTGCGCGTTCGCCGACTCCCCCGGCCATGTGCCGGTGCAGCGCATGGCCAACGTGTCTTTGCAGCCCGACCCGGCCGGCATGTCGACCGAGGACCTGATCGGCGGCGTCGACCGCGGCATCTATGTCGTCGGCGACCGCTCCTGGTCCATCGACATGCAGCGCTACAACTTCCAGTTCACCGGCCAGCGCTTCTTCAGGATCGAGAACGGCCGGATCGTCGGCCAGCTGCGGGACGTCGCCTACCAGGCGACCACCACCGACTTCTGGGGCTCCATGGCCGCCGTCGGCGGTCCGCAGACCTATGTCCTCGGGGGCGCCTTCAACTGCGGCAAGGCCCAGCCGGGCCAGGTCGCCGCCGTGTCGCACGGCTGCCCGTCGGCCCTCTTCAAGGGCGTCAACATTCTGAACACCACCCAGGAGGCCGGTCGATGAGCTCTCGTACGAACAAGCCGCACGAGATCGTCGAGCGCGCCCTGGAGCTGTCCCGCGCGGACGGCTGTGTCGTCATCGCCGACGAGCAGTCCACGGCGAACCTGCGCTGGGCGGGCAACGCGCTCACCACCAACGGCGTCACGCGCTCCCGCACCCTCACCGTGATCGCGACGGTCGACGGCAAGGAGGGCACCGCCTCGGGTGTCGTCTCCCGGGCCGCCGTCACCGTGGACGAGCTGGAGTCGCTGGTGCGGGCCGCGGAAGCCGCCGCGCGCGGGGCCGCACCCGCCGAGGACGCGCAGCCGCTGGTCAGGGACGTACCGATCGCCCCCGACTTCACGGACGCGCCCGCCGAGACGTCCTCCGCCGTCTTCGCGGACTTCGCCCCGGCGCTCGGTGAATCCTTCGCACGCGCGCGTGCGGGCGGCCGGGAACTGTACGGTTTCGCCAATCACGAGCTGGTCTCCAGTTACCTCGGCACCTCCACCGGCCTTCGACTGCGTCATGACCAGCCCAACGGCACGCTCGAACTCAACGCCAAGTCCCCGGACCGTACGCGCTCGGCGTGGGCGGGCCGCTCCACGCGGGACTTCAAGGACGTCGACCCGGCAGCGCTGGACGCCGAACTCGCCGTACGCCTGGGCTGGGCCGAGCGGAAGCACGACCTGCCCGCCGGGCGGTACGAGACGCTGCTGCCGCCGACCGCCGTCGCGGACCTGCTCATCTATCAGATGTGGTCGGCGTCGGGCCGGGACGCCGCGGAGGGCCGGACCGTGTTCTCCAAGCCGGGCGGCGGCACCCGTCTCGGCGATCGGCTCACCGAGCTGCCGCTGACGCTGCGCAGCGACCCGAACGAGCCGGGTCTGGAGTCGGCGCCGTTCGTGCTCGCGCACTCCTCCGGGGGCGACTCGTCGGTGTTCGACAACGGGCTGCCGCTGACGGCCACCGAGTGGATGCGCGAGGGCGAGCTGAGCAACCTGCTCACCAGCCGGCACAGCGCCGGGCTGACCGGGCTGCCGGTGGCGCCGGGGATCGACAACCTGATCCTCGACGGCGGCGACGACCGGTCCCTGGAGGAGATGGTCGCGAACACCGAGCGCGGGCTGCTGCTGACCTGCCTGTGGTACATCCGCGAGGTCGATCCGGCGACCCTGCTGCTGACCGGGCTGACCCGGGACGGCGTCTACCTCGTCGAGAACGGCGAGGTGACCGGCGAGGTGAACAACTTCCGGTTCAACGAGTCGCCGGTGGACCTGCTGGGCCGGGCCACCGAGGCCGGGCGCACGGAAAAGACGCTGCCCCGGGAGTGGAGCGACTGGTTCACTAGGGCTGCGATGCCGGCCCTGCGGGTGCCGGACTTCAATATGAGCTCTGTCAGTCGGGGCGTATAACCTCGTAGCCGGTAGTCACTCGGCTGCCCGAAGATCATCAAGGAGACGCGAGAACCGTGACGGACATCGTCGACGAGCTGAAGTGGCGTGGGCTGATCGCCCTCTCCACTGACGAGGACGCATTGCGCAAGGCGTTCGCGGACGGTCCCGTCACGTTCTATTGCGGCTTCGACCCGACCGCCCCCAGCCTGCACCTCGGCAACCTCGTGCAGATCCTGACGATGCGCCGCATCCAGGACGCGGGCAACCGTCCCCTGGGCCTGGTCGGCGGCGCCACCGGTCTGATCGGCGACCCCAAGCCGAACTCCGAGCGCACGCTCAACGCGCCCGACATCGTCGCCCAGTGGGTCGAGCGGCTGCGCGCGCAGATCGCCCCGCTGCTGGACTTCGAGGGGCCGAACGCCGCGGTCATGGTCAACAACCTGGACTGGACGCAGGGCCTGTCGGCCATCGAGTTCCTGCGGGACGTCGGCAAGCACTTCCGGGTCAACAAGATGATCGCGAAGGAGGCCGTCTCCCGGCGGCTCAACTCCGACGCGGGCATCAGCTACACCGAGTTCAGCTACCAGATCCTGCAGGGCATGGACTTCCTGGAGCTGTACCGGCGGTACGGCTGCACCCTGCAGACCGGCGGCAGCGACCAGTGGGGCAACCTCACCTCGGGCACCGACCTGATCCACCGGGTCGAGCCGGAGGCCGTGGTGCACGCGCTGGGCACTCCGCTGATCACCAAGGCCGACGGCACCAAGTTCGGCAAGACGGAGTCCGGCACGGTCTGGCTCGACCCCGAGATGACCACGCCGTACGCCTTCTACCAGTTCTGGCTGAACGCGGACGACCGGGACGTCTCCAAGTTCCTGCGCATCTTCAGCTTCAAGTCCCGCGAGGAGATCGAGGAGCTGGAGAAGGCGACCGAGGAGCGCCCGCAGGCCCGTGCCGCCCAGCGTGCGCTGGCCGAGGAGCTGACGACGCTGGTGCACGGCGCCGACCAGACGGCGGCGGTCGTCGCCGCGTCCCGCGCCCTCTTCGGTCAGGGCGAGCTGGCGGAGCTGGACGACAGGACGCTGGCGGCGGCGCTGTCCGAGGTGCCGCACATCCAGGTCGCCGAGCTCGGTCCCGTCGTGGACCTGTTCGCCGAGGTCGGTCTCGTGGCCAGCAAGTCGGCGGCGCGGCGCACCGTGAAGGAGGGCGGGGCCTACGTGAACAACGTCAAGGTCGCGGCCGAGGACGCGGTGCCCGCCAAGGAGGACCTGCTCCACGGACGGTGGCTGGTGCTGCGGCGCGGGAAGAAGAGCCTGGCCGCGGTCGAGGTGACCGGGGCGTAGTCAGCGCGAAGGGGCGGCTCTCATCGAGAGAGGGCCGCCCCTTCGTCGTAGCCACCGTCCTGTCACGCCTGCTGTTTCCGCTTGCCCAGCGTCGCCATGTACAGCATGTCGCCGACGCCCACGATGATGATCGCGGCGATCAGCTGGAACGCGTGGCGGGTCCAGTCGATGCCGCTGGTCGCGTCGACGCCCGCCCAGCGCGCGATCGCGTTGCCGGCGAGGGCGCCCAGCATGCCGAAGATGGTCGTCAGCCAGAGCGGACTGTGCTGCTTGCCCGGGATGACCGCCTTCGCGATCAGGCCCAGCACGAATCCCACGATGATCGCCCACAACCAGCCCATGGCTGCCTCCTTGTACGGCTCGACGTGAGCATTACGGTCAGTGTCGGCCCATACGCCGTACGACGCATGTCGAGTCGCCCGTACGTGCCAAGGCGCAGGTTGTTCGCGTTTGCGGGAGGTGCCCCGGTCTCGTAGGCGGCGCAGGCGCGGCGTAACGTAGGACGTGTCCGGGCCCGGTTCTCATGCCGGGAGCGGAGCAGGAACGGGCCGGGGTGAGTCCGATGCGGGCGGATGGTGGAATGTGATGCGGAAGCAGCATGCAGGCGGCGGCGCCCAGGTGTTCCGGATCACCGGCGCCCGTACGGGCCTCCAGGAGGACGTGCGCGGCCGGCAGCGGCGGTACGTGATCTCGATGGCGGTGCGCACGCTGTCGGTGATCCTCGCGGCCACCCTGTGGAACGTCGAACGGCACGTCGCGATCGTCGCGTTGGTGCTGGGGGCGCTGCTTCCCTACATCGCGGTGGTGATCGCGAACGCGGGGCGGGAGAACGCACCCGGGTTGCCGTCCACGTTCGTGGCCGCTCCGGTGCGTCCGATGATTGCTCCTGCGCGGGTTGATGAGCCCTTCGCGGAATCCGTCCCGGAAGACGCCGCGAGCGGTCCGGCGGCGGGTGTGCGGAGCGAGCCTCACGAGCGGATGTGACCCTCGGCGGAGGGCACGCAACCGGACGTCACCTCCGGACCATGCTCAAGAAAAGCTCAGATCAATCATGTTGTTCCAGTGCCGGGCGACGGGTTACCCGTGACATACTTCCTACGCGCTCCGCATCCCCCGTCGGAGCGACAGACCGACGCCGGGCAGCTCCCCCCGTGGCTGCTCGGCGTCGCCTTGTTCAGCGCAGTTGGTGAGACGGACCAGTGAGTGAAGAGACCGCGCCGATCTGTTCGGCGAAGGGGTGCCGGGCCGACGCGGTGTGGGTGCTCGCGTGGAACAACCCGAAGATCCACACACCGGAGCGGCGCAAGACGTGGCTCGCGTGCGACGAACACCGCGAGCATCTGTCCCAGTTCCTCGGGGTGCGGGGGTTCCTCAAGGACGTGGTCCTTCTCAAGGAATGGGAAGCCCCCGAAGCCTCTGAAGGCGCCTAGCCGCCGATCGCCGACATCGGTCGGTCCGGCTGTACGAACGTAGGGTCGTCCAGGCCCGCGCCCGCCTTCTTGCCCCACATCGCCGTCCGCCAGATGTTCGCTATCTCCTCGTCCGGGGCGCCCGAGCGCAGGGCCGCGCGGAGGTCCGTCTCCTCGGTCGCGAACAGGCAGGTGCGGACCTGGCCGTCGGCCGTCAGGCGGGTGCGGTCGCAGGCCGCGCAGAACGGGCGGGTGACCGAGGCGATGACACCCACCACATGCGGGCCGCCGTCGACGATCCAGCGCTCCGCCGGGGCCGAGCCGCGCTTCTCGGAGCCCTCCTCGGTGAGCTCGAAGCGGGTGCGGAGGGAGGTGAGGATGTCCCCTGCCGTGATCATGCCGTCGCGCTTCCAGCCGTGCTGGGCGTCCAGGGGCATCTGCTCGATGAAGCGCAGTTCGTAGTCGTGCTCGACGGCCCAGGCCAGGAGGTCGGGGGCCTCGTCCTCGTTGAGCCCCGGCATCAGGACCGAGTTGACCTTCACCGGGGTCAGGCCGGCCTCGCGGGCGGCGCACAGGCCCTCGATGACGTCCTTGTGGCGGTCCCGGCGGGTCAGGGTCTTGAAGACGTCCGGGCGGAGCGTGTCCAGAGAGACGTTGACCCGGTCCAGGCCCGCGGCCTTCAGGGCCGACGCGGTGCGCTTGAGGCCGATGCCGTTGGTCGTCAGCGACATCTGGGGGCGGGGTTCGAGAGCGGCGACGCGCTCCACGATGCCGACCAGGCCCGGGCGCAGCAGCGGCTCGCCGCCGGTGAAGCGGACCTCCTCGATGCCGAGGGAGGTGACCGCGATGTCGATCAGGCGGACGATCTCGTCGTCCGTGAGGAGGTCGGGCTTGGCCAGCCACTGCAGGCCCTCTTCGGGCATGCAGTACGTACAGCGCAGATTGCACCGGTCGGTCAGCGACACGCGCAGGTCGGTGGCCTGCCGGCCGTAGGTGTCGATGAGCACGTGGGCCCCCTCCCTCGTTGCCGACTTTCGTCTTCCGTCACCTGCGAGCCTACGTGACACCACTGACATCGACAGGTCCCGATCCCACGAGGTAAGACACGGCCGCGTCGTAGGTCCCTACGACGCGGCCGCTCGGTGGAACGTCCTAGTGCGCGCCGGTGCCGGTCAGAGACCGGACCTCCAGCTCCGCGTACTTGCCGGCGTCGGGCTCCTCCTTGGACAGGACGGTGCCGAGGAAGCCCATGAGGAAGCCGAACGGGATGGAGATGATGCCCGGGTTCTTCAGCGGGAAGTAGGCGAAGTCGACGTCCGGGAACATCGCCTTCGGGTCTCCGGAGACCACCGGCGAGAACAGCACCAGGCCGGTGGCGACGATCAGACCGCCGTAGATCGACCACAGGGCGCCCTGGGTGGTGAACCGCTTCCAGAACAGGCTGTAGAGGATCGTCGGCAGGTTGGCGGACGCGGCGACCGCGAACGCCAGCGCGACCAGGCCGGCCACGTTGAGGTCGCGGGCGAGGGCGCCCAGGCCGATGGAGACGATGCCGATGAAGACGGTCGCCCAGCGGGCCGCGCGGACCTCCTCCTTGCCGGACGCCTTGCCCTTGCGGATGACGTTGGCGTAGATGTCGTGCGCGAACGAGGACGAGGAGGCGAGGGTCAGACCCGCCACCACCGCGAGGATCGTCGCGAAGGCGACTGCGGAGATCGTGGCCAGCAGGATCGCGCCCCACGTCGAGTCGACACCGCCGAGGTGCAGGGCGAGCAGGGGTGCGGCCGTGTTGCCGGACGGGTTGGAAGCGATGATCTCGTCCGGCTTGATGAGCGCGGCCGCGCCGAAGCCGAGGGCGATGGTCATCAGGTAGAAGCCGCCGATGATGCCGATGGCCCAGTTCACGGACTTACGGGCGGCCTTGGCGTTGGGCACCGTGTAGAAGCGGATCAGGATGTGCGGCAGGCCGGCGGTGCCGAGGACCAGGGCGATGCCGAGCGAGATGAAGTCCAGCTTGGAGGTGCCGGTGGCGCCGTACTGGAGGCCTGGCTCCAGGAAGGCGGTGCCCTTGCCGCTGTTCTCGGCGGCCTTTCCGAGGAGGTCGGAGATGTTGAAGTCGAACTTCAGCAGCACCAGGAACGTGATCAGGATCGTGCCGCTGATCAGCAGCACCGCCTTGACCATCTGGACCCAGGTGGTGCCCTTCATGCCGCCGATGGAGACGTACACGATCATCAGGAGGCCGACGAGGGCGACGATGCCGATCTTGCCCGCGTCGGAGGTGATGCCGAGCAGGAGCGAGACGAGGACGCCGGCGCCGGCCATCTGCGCGAGCAGGTAGAAGATCGAGACGACGATCGTGGAGGTGCCGGCCGCGGTGCGGACCGGGCGCTGGCGCATGCGGTACGCCAGGACGTCGCCCATGGTGTAGCGGCCGGAGTTCCGGAGCGGTTCGGCGACCAGGAGCAGGGCGACGAGCCAGGCGACCAGGAAGCCGATGGAGTACAGGAAGCCGTCGTAGCCGAACAGGGCGATGGCGCCTGCGATGCCGAGGAAGGACGCGGCCGACATGTAGTCGCCGGAGACCGCGAGGCCGTTCTGGAAGGCGCTGAACTGGCGGCCGCCGGCGTAGAAGTCGGCGGCGTCCTTGGTCTGGCGGCCCGCCCAGACGGTGATGACGAGGGTCGCCAGGACGAAGACGGCGAACAGGCTGATGATCAGCGGCCGGTGCTCGCCGGCCTCGCCTGCGGCCAGGGTGATCGCGGGGCTCATGCGCCGCCCTCCATCCGGGACTTGATCGCCTCGGCCTTGGGGTCGAGCTTCGCGGCGGCGTGCCGCGAGTACCACCAGGCGATGAGGAACGTGGTGATGAACTGGGCGATGCCGAACACGAAGGCGACGTTGATGTTGCCGAACAGCTTGGTGCCCATGAAGTCGCCCGCGAAGTTCGACAGCAGGACGTACAGCAGGTACCAGGCGATGAAGCCGACGGTCAGGGGGAAGGCGAAGTTGCGGTGGGAGCGACGCAGTTCACCGAACTCCGCGCTCTGCTGCACCGCGGTGAACTCCTCGGTGCTGGGGAGTTTGTGTTGCTCTGTCGAGGGGGGCGGTGCGTCGGTAGCCACGGAGTCTCCTCGCGTTGCGGGCGCTGTTGCCACGGCGGACGGGGGCTGTTCGGGGGTGGGGGACGGGTTCGGTACGACGGACATGGACGGCTCTGTTCCTCGCGGTTCGTCAGGGGGCTCGATCGTCCTCGTGCTCCCTGCCCAAGGTCACGGCGGCACGCGAGGACCGGTTCAACTGGGTTTGCTTCTTCTTGAAGTCATCTCGGGAAGGTCATTGCTGGCCAGTGACTGCGAGAGATAACTTCGGGCCTGCACCACCCGTCATGTACCTGCCCGAGCACCACCTGTGTCTCGGGCGGTTTCGTTTCCGGATGATGTGGAGACCCCATGTCCCGTCTGCGTTCCAGACGTCGGCTCGCCCTTGCCGTACCTGTTGTGCTCTCGCTGACCGCCTCGCTCGGCTTCCTGCCGGCGGCCGCGTCGGCCGCTCCCTACGCGGAGTCCACCGCGCAGACAGCGGACGCACCGAACCTGTCGTATGTCGTCAACACCAAGGTGGACCGCTACACGATCGCGTCGGTCAAGAAGGCGATCGCGGCGGCCGGCGGCACGGTCGTCATCACGTACGACAAGATCGGCGTGATCGTCGTCCACTCGGCCAACCCCGACTTCGGGCCCCAGATACGGAAGGTCCGCGGCGTGCAGTCGGCGGGCGCGACCCGCACCTCGGCGCTGACCCCGGCCGGCACCACGGACGAGGGCGCGGTGCAGCTGCTCACCAAGGAGCAGGCCGAGAAGGTCGAGAAGGCCTCGGCCGCCGACGCCGGGAGCGAGCCCCTCGAGGCCGACCAGTGGGACCTGCGGGCGATCGGTGCCGACAAGGCCGCGCAGATCAACCCGGGCAGCAAGAAGGTCACCGTCGCCGTGATCGACACCGGCGTCGACGACACCCACCCGGACATCGCCCCGAACTTCTCCAAGTCCCAGTCGGCCAACTGCGACGGCGGTGTCCCGAACACCACCGAGGGCGCCTGGCGGCCGTACACCGCGGACGACTACCACGGCACCCACGTGGCCGGTGAGATCGCCGCCGCCCGCAACGGCATCGGTGTCGCCGGTGTCGCGCCCGGTGTGAAGGTCGCGGCCATCAATGTGACCGACCCGAGCAACGGTCTCTTCTACCCGGAGAGCGTCGTCTGTGCGTTCGTGTTCGCCGCCGACCACGGCGTGGAGATCACGAACAACAGCTACTACGTTGATCCATGGCTGTACAACTGCCTTGACGACCCCGACCAGCGGGCCATTGTTGATTCGGTCAACAGGGCGTCCCTCTACGCTCAACACAAGGGCACGCTCAACCTGGCGTCGGCGGGCAACTCCAACGACGACCTCGACTCCGACGCCCTCGTCGACGAGTCCAGCCCCGACGACTCCACCCCGGTCACCCGCACCGTCGACCCGCACGAGTGCTTCGACGTGCCGACCATGCTGCCGGGTGTCGTCACGGTCAGCGCGACGGGCGTCAACAACCTCAAGTCGTACTACTCGTCGTACGGTTACGGCGTCATCGACATCGCGGCGCCGGGCGGCGACCGCAAGTACCAGATCCCGGACACGCCGTCGCAGAACGGCCGCATCCTGTCGACGCTGCCGAACAACTCGTACGGGTTCCTCCAGGGCACCTCGATGGCGTCCCCGCACGCCGCGGGTGTCGCCGCGCTGCTGAAGTCGACGCATCCGTGGGCGAGCCCGGCGCAGCTCCAGGCGCTGCTGAAGGCGCAGGCGGACAACCCCGGTTGCCCGGCCTCCTACGACCAGGACGGCGACGGCACGCAGGACGCGACCTGCGTGGGCGGCAAGCGGGTCAACGGGTTCTACGGCTTCGGCATCGTGAACGCGCTGCGCGCGGTCAAGTAACCGGGCGCCGGCAGCACTCGTACAGCACCCGCACGGTCCGCTGTCCGCTCGTACCGCTCGTACCGCGAACGAACTGGAGATCCTGAATGACAGCGCCTCACCCGCGCTTCCGCCGAGTGATGGCCGTCCCGGTCGGGATGGCCATGGCGACGGCTCTCGCGTTCCTGCCGAACGTCTCGGCGTCGGCGGCGGAGGAGTCCCCGGCCGCCGAGGCGACCGCGCTCAGCTATGTCGTCAACGTCAGCCCCGGGCACGGGCCTTCGAAGCACGTGAAGAAGGCGATAGCCGACGCCGGCGGCACGATCCTGACGTCGTACGACCAGATAGGCGTCGTCGTCGTCCACTCGGCGAACCCCGACTTCGCGAAGATCCTGCGCACCGTGCCCGGGGTCCAGTCGGCCGGCAACACGCGCAACTCGCCGCTGCCCGCCCAGTCGACGACCGACGTGGGCACCCCCAAGGTGCTCGACGCCGAGGACCTCGCGGCCGTCCAGGCCGCCGAGGGGCAGGACCCGCTGGAGCCGTTGCAGTGGGACCTGCCCGCCATCAAGGCGGACAAGGCGCACGAGAAGTCGCTCGGCAGCAGCAAGGTGACCGTCGCCGTGATCGACACCGGCGTCGACGACACCCACCCGGACATCGCCCCGAACTTCGACCGGGCCGCGTCGGTCAACTGCGTGACGGGCAAGCCCGACACGACCGACGGGGCGTGGCGGCCGACCACGGGCGAGAGCCCGCACGGCACGCACGTCGCCGGTGAGATCGCGGCCGCCAAGAACGGCGTCGGCATGACGGGTGTCGCGCCCGGCGTGAAGGTGTCCGGCATCAAGGTGTCCACGACGGCCGGCTACTTCTACACGGAGGCCGTGGTCTGCGGCTTCGTGTGGGCGGCCGAGCACGGCGTCGACGTCACGAACAACAGCTATTACACCGACCCGTGGTACTTCAACTGCAAGAACGACCCGGACCAGAAGGCGCTCGTCGACGCCGTCTCCCGGGCCTCGCGGTACGCGGAGAAGAAGGGCGCCGTCAACGTCGCGGCGGCCGGCAACGAGAACTACGACCTCGCCGCCGACGAGATCACCGACCCGGTCTCCCCCAACGACGCCACGCCCTCGGACCGGGTCATCGACCCCTCCGAGTGCTACGACATCCCGACCCAGCTGCCGGGTGTCGTGACGGTCGCGGCGACCGGCGCGAAGGGCATCAAGTCGTCCTTCTCCAACCACGGTCTGGGCGTCATCGACATCGCCGCTCCCGGCGGCGACTCGACCCGCTTCCAGACCCCGGCCCCGCCGGCCACCAGCGGTCTGATCCTGGGCACGCTGCCGGGCGGCGGCTGGGGCTACATGGCCGGTACGTCGATGGCCACGCCGCATGTCGCGGGCGTGGCGGCGCTCATCAAGTCGACGCACCCGAAGGCGCCTCCGGCCCTGGTGAAGGCCCTGCTGTACGCGGAGGCCGACGCCACGCCGTGCACCGACCCGTACGACATCAACGGCGACGGCAAGGTCGACGCGGTGTGCGAGGGGCCGAAGAACTACAACGGCTTCTACGGCTGGGGTACGGCTGACGCCCTGGACGCGGTCACCAAGTAAGGACACGCGTGTGTGAAGGGGTCGGGGACCGGGTCCCCGGCCCCTTTGCGCGTAAGGGATGATCTACGGCCATGGATGTGTACGAAGATCCCGCGACATGGGCGCCTGAACGGCCGAGGCCCAAGGGGCAGTTGGCGGTCCGATTCGTTCTCACGGTCCTGTACACCCCCGTGCAGATCGTGCTGTGGCTCGTGGCCCTGGCGGCCTTCCTGGTCGTCGGGCTGGTCACGGAGATCATCACCGTGTTCAGCACCTCGTACGAACAGGGCTTGTTCAAGGCCATGGACCGGGTACTGGACCCGCTGGCGAAATGGCCCTCCTGGTGCGTGAGTTGGCCGGAGCTGCGACACGAGGGCGACACCGCCTACTACAGGGCGCGGGTGGAGAAGAAGGTCGGCCGCTGGACCAGGAGAGCCTCTGTCCCGCGCAAGCCCGGTAGACCGCGGCCGCCGGTCGAGTGCGCGATACCGCTGCGCGACTACCGCGGCGTCGGCGGTTCGTACGTCGCCCAGGTCGCCCTCGCCCAGGGCTGGGAGCTGCGGCCCACCGACGTGCGCAAAGAGGTGCGGCTCTGGTGGTCCGCCGCGTCATGACTGGTGGTCCGCCGCGTCATGAGTTGATCTCGGGTTGATTGAATCAATACTGCATAGTGAAGTCATGACCGACGTGGTGCGTGGGGGTGCTCTTCAGGCGCGGCTTCCTGTGCGGGAGTTGGCGCGGGCCTGCGTCGGCGCGTGTGCGCGGGCCGCCGCCGAGCTGGGGGCGCGGCGGGCCGGGCTCGACGCGGTGCCGGCGGTGCGGGTGGACGACGGGGCCGTCGCCACCGCGTTCACGAGTGAGCGGCATCTGTTGATCAATGGTCGGGCGCCGGTCAACTTCGCGCCCTTGTCGAGGTTCTGGCGGACCGCCGACGGATGGGTGCGCACGCACGCCAACTACCCGCACCATCGCGAGCGGCTGCTCAAGGTGATGGGACCGGCCGACTCCCTGGAGGCCGCGTTCGCCGAACGGTCCGCTCTGGAGGTCGAGGACGCCGTGTACGCGGCCGGGGGCCTCGCCGTCGCCCTGCGGACTCCCGAGGAGTGGGCGGCGCACGAACAGGCGGTGGAGCTGGCCAAGCGGCCGCTCGTGGAGCGCGAGCGGCTCGACTCCGCCCCCGCGCGCGTGCTCGCGCCGATCGACGGCACTCCCCTGCTGCCCGCCGCCGGACTGCGGGTCCTGGATCTGACCCGGGTCATCGCGGGCCCGGTCGCCACCCGCACGCTCGCCCTGCTGGGCGCGGACGTGCTGCGGATCGATCCGCCCCGGATGCCCGAGCTCCCGGACCAGCACGCCGACACGGGCTTCGGGAAGAGGTCGGCGACGCTGGACGTGGCGGCCGATCGGGGCACCTTCGAGGAGTTGCTGGCGGTGGCCGACGTGGTCGTCACCGGGTACCGGCCCGGCGCCCTCGACCGGTTCGGGCTGTCGGCGGAGGCGCTGGCCGAGCGGCGGCCGGGGATCGTCGTGGCGCAGTTGTCGGCGTGGGGCGCGGACGGGCCGTGGAGCGAGCGGCGCGGCTTCGACAGCCTGGTGCAGGTGGCGACCGGGATCGCGGCGGTCGAGGGGTCGCCGGAACAACCCGGCGCGCTGCCCGCGCAGGCGCTGGACCACGGCACGGGGTATCTGCTGGCGGCGGAGGTGCTGCGGGCGGTGCGCGAGCAGTCGTACGACGGTGGCGGCCGGTGTGTACGGCCGGCGCTCGCCCGGACGGCGCAATGGCTGCTGGAAGGGGTCCCGGACGGGTCCGCCGGAGGGAACGGGGGGCTCGGCGCGACCGGTGCGGCCGGGCGGGAAGGGGCGGCCGGGCAGGGCGTGCAGGCTGCCTACGACGGCCCGGACGCGTGGCTCGCCGAGACCGACAGCGGCATCGGGCGGTTGCGGTACGTCCGGTCGCCGGTGTCCTTCGCCGGCGGGCCGGTCGACTGGGCGCGGCCGCCGGGGCCCTGGGGCGCCGATCCCGCGCGGTGGGCGTGAGCGGCGGGCGGCCGGAAACCGTACTCCTGGGCGGAATGGCGTAGCGCCAGTTGTTTTTCTGGACTTGCCCGGTTCTGCGACGGCTGGTGAACATCTTGAGGTGACCTTGATAAGACCCAGCACCGGGGCGCCGGACGCCGGCGGACCGCTGCCGCGCCGGTCCGGCACCGCCCGTGCCGTCGCCGTTCTCGTCCTGGTGGCCCTCGGGGCCCTGATACCCCTGCTCGGTCCGTCCGCCGCGCTGCACGGCACCGGGGAGGCCGCGGCGCCCGGCGACAGCGGCATCGCGCTGCTGCGGGCGGTGCTGTTCGCCGCGCTGTGCGTTCCGGTGGGTGAGCTGTTCGTGAACCGGCTGGCCCGCGCGGTGCCCGGCGCTCCCCGGGCCATGCCGCGCAGTTGGGCCGTGTACGCCGCGGGCGCCGGTCTCGTGGCCGCCCTGGGGCTGGCCTCGGTCGTGTCGACCGGGAATCTCGTGCCGCACAGCCTCGCCGAGATCGACATCGGCGGCCTGTACGACTCCCGCGACGGCAAGCTCGCGCTCGTCGAGGTCAACGCGTTCCTCGTGGCGGGGCTGTGCGCCCGTTCCGCCCGCCCGGCCTCCCAGGCCTGGCCGCTGGCCGCCGTCGTGCTCGCGGAGGCGCTCCGGGCCCATCCGCCGACCGAGCACGAACCGCTGGTCGGGTCGGGGCTGACGCTCGTTCATCTGACCTGCGCGGCGCTGTGGGTGGGCGGGTTGCTGTACGCGCTGCGGACGCTCCGGGGGTGGGGCGCTTCGGAGGCCGGCTCGGCCCTGCTGGGGCTCTACGCGCGCGTGGCCGCCGTGCTGCTGGCCGCGATCACGGCGACCGGGGTGTGGAGCACCCTGCGCCGGATGCCGCCGGAGACGATCCTCGACCAGCTGACGTCGACCGCGTACGGGCGCGTGCTGCTCGCCAAGGTGCTGCTGGTGGGCGCGGTCGCCGGGCTCGCGCTGTGGGCGCGGCTCCGGCTGCGCCGGGCACCCGACCCGCTGACCGCCTGCTCCCCCGCGCGGGCGGAGGTCGCCCTGCTGGGCGCGGTGGTCCTGGTGTCGGGGCTGCTGACGGCGCTGCCGTTGCCGATCCGCTGGTGAGCGCGAGGCTCAGCCGGTGTTCCGCTGGTGAGCGCCGGGCTCAGCCGGTGACCATGACCTTCAGTGCCGTGCGCTCGTCCATCACCTTGTAGCCGTCCGGGACGCCCTCCATGCCGACGGTCAGGTCGAAGACGGGCGACGGGTCGATGCTGCCGTCCAGGATGTCGGGCAGCAGCTCGGGAATGTACGCGCGGACCGGGGCGACGCCGCCGCGCAGGGCGATGTTCCGGTCGAACATGACGCCGAGGTCGAGCCCGGTGCCGCTGCCGTGCGGGACGCCGACCCAGCCGACGGTGCCGCCGTCGCGGGCGATGCCGATGGCCGTGCGCATGGACTGCTCGGTGCCGACGGCCTCGACGACGGCGTGCGCGCCCTGGCCGCCGGTGAGTTCGCGGACGGCCTCGACGGCCGCGTCACCGCGCTCGGCGACGACGTCGGTGGCGCCGAAGCGGCGGGCGATGTCGGTGCGGGCCTCGTGGCGGCCCAGCGCGATGATCCGCTCGGCGCCCAGCCGCTTGGCGGCGAGGACCGCGCACAGGCCGACGGCACCGTCACCGACGACGGCGACCGTGGCACCCGCGCGGGCGCCGGCGCCCAGGGCGGCGTGGTGGCCGGTGCCCAGGACGTCGGAGAGGGTCAGCAGGGCGGAGAGCAGGTGGTCGTCGGAGGCCGCCTCCTTGGGCAGTTGCACGAGGGTGCCGTCGGCGAAGGGCACGCGCACGGCCTCGCCCTGGCCGCCGTCGTAGCCGACGGAGCCCCAGAAGCCGCCGTGCTCGCAGGAGGTGTTCAGGCCCTCACGGCAGTAGTCGCAGACGCCGTCGGACCACATGAAGGGCGCGACGACCAGGTCTCCGCGCCGTACGGTGCCCACCTCGGAGCCCGTCTCCTCGACGATGCCGAGGAACTCGTGCCCGATGCGCTGCCCCGGCTGCCGGGCGGCCTGCCCGCGGTACGCCCACAGGTCGCTGCCGCAGATGCAGGCGCGCAGCACGCGCACCACGGCGTCGGTGGGCAGCTGTACGACCGGGTCGGGCACGTCCTCCACGCGCATGTCGAAGGGGGCGTGGATGGTGGTGGCGCGCATGCGAGGGTCCTTCTCGTCCGGGGTGGTACGTGCGCTCAGGGGGTGGTCGAGCGCACTTCACCGTACGCCGCCCCGGGCAGCCGTCGCTCGCCGAGGGCGCCGGTGACCAGCAGGGACTGTGCGGCGACATAGGTGAGCATGATCCACAGGTCGGGGCGCGGCAGCTGGTCCCAGTCGGCGGCACCGCTCGCGATGAGCGTGTCGGAGAGGACGAAGAGCACACCGCCGATCCCGGCCACGCGGCCCATGCGGGCGGCGGCGAGGTACGCCATGGCGGTGAGCAGGACGCTGTAGCCGGCGACGGGGATGCGCAGGTCGGCGGGGAGGTCCGGCCAGAGGGACTGGATGGTGGTGGACAGCACGACGATGTAGACGATGAAGAGGAAGCCGCCCCGCGCGCGTATGGTCGCGATGTCCGTGCCGTACTTCTGGAACAGCACGATGTAGCAGACGTGTCCGGCCGCGAAGGAGGCCATTCCCGCGAGGAAGGCCGGGTCGGCGTCGAAGAGCAGCAGGACGTCGCCGCCCCAGCCGCAGAGCAGGGCGGCGATCAGCAGGCGGGGTGCGCCCCTGGACGCCGCGTACGCGGCCAGCAGCGGCATCAGGAGCGGCTTGGCGACCAGGTGCCCGATGTCCCACCCGGCGGCCAGGGAGGCGAGGTCCACGGCTGCGGCGAGGGCGAAGGCCCTGAGGAGGAGGCGTGTCACGCGGCGATGATCTCCTTGGCCGGCTCCGCAGCGGTAGCGGGTTTCCATCCCGGCCCCCGGAAGAGGACTCCCACGCGATCACGCCACCTTCGAGCGGCCTTGATGTCCTTGGCGATCGACATGTACTCGTGGGTGGCGACCTTGATCGGGTTGAACGTGTTGATGTTCTTGGTCAACCCGTAGACGGGCCGGTCGGTCTCGGCGACGAACGAGCCGAAGAGCCGGTCCCAGACGATGAGGATGCCGCCGAAGTTGCGGTCCAGGTAGCCGCCCTGGGAGGCGTGGTGGACCCGGTGGTGGGAGGGCGTGTTGAGGACGAACTCGAACCACCGGGGCATCTTGTCGATGCGCTCGGTGTGGATCCAGAACTGGTAGACGAGGTTCGCCGAAGAGCAGAACGCGAGGGCGGCCGGGTGCACACCGGCGGCGATGAGCGGCAGGTAGAACGGCCAGACCGTCAGCGAGGTCCAGGGCTGCCGCAGCGCGGTGGTGAGGTTGAACTTCTCGCTGGAGTGGTGGACGACGTGGCAGGCCCACAGGATGCGGATGACGTGGTGGCCGCGGTGGGACCAGTAGTAGAAGAAGTCCTGCGCGAGCAGCATCAGCGGGACGGTCCACCACAGCACGGGGACGCGCAGGGGCGTGAGTGCGTAGACCGCGGTGTAGATCGCGACGATCGGGATCTTCCACAGGAAGTCGAAGACGAGACTCCCCAGGCCCATGCCGACACTGGTGGCGGCGTCCTTCGTCTCGTATCCGGCGGCGTCCTCGTCGGGGTGGAGACGGACGCTGATCATCTCGACCACGGTGAGCAGGACGAAGGCGGGTATCGACCACAGCACGACATCGGGCAGGTTCGGCATGCTCGCACCGTAGAACCGCTGGTCGGCCGCGACTAGACGTTGTTACTCACAAGTATTACCGGCGGTACGCGCTTACTTGTTGGCGATCTCCGCCAAAGTCTGCACGCGCGGTTTCAGACTCCGGCCGCGCCCAGCAGGGCCCCCGCCGCGTAGGTGACACCCATGGCCAGCGCGCCGCCCGCCACGTTCCGCAGCATCGCCCTGCCCGGGTCGGCCGCGCCGAGGCGGGCGCTGCTCCAGCCGGTGAGGACGAGGGCGGCGAGGACGGAGACCACGGTGACCGCGAGGCGCCAGCCGCCCGGGGGCAGGACCATCGCCAGGAGCGGGAGCAGGGCGCCCGCCGTGAACGCCAGGAAGCTCGCCCAGGCGGCGTGCCAGGGGTTGGTCAGCTGGTCGGGGTCGATGCCCAGCTCCACGCGCGCGTGGGCGCGCAGGGCGTCCCGCGCGGTGAGCTGCTCGGCGGCCTCGCGGGCCACCTCCCGGGACAGCCCGCGTTCCTCCAGCAGCCCGGTGAGCTCCTCCAGTTCGGCCTCCGGCTGCTCGCGCAGCTCCCGCTTCTCCAGCGCCAGGGCCGCCTTCTCCGAGTCGCGCTGGGTGGAGACGGACACGTACTCGCCGGCCGCCATGGACATCGACCCGGCGAGCAGTCCGGCCAGGCCCGCCGTCAGCAGGGCGGAACGGTCGTCGGTGGCGCCGGCCACGCCGACGACGAGGCCCGCGGTGGACACGATGCCGTCGTTGGCGCCGAGGACGGCGGCCCGCAGCCAGTTCAGCCGCTCACCGAGCGCACCGCCGTGGGTCTCGTCATGCGTGGGTTCGGTCACAGAGGCGAGGATGGCACCGTGGATGTCACCACACCCGCACCGACGCCCCCTTCGCGAACACCGGGCTCGTCGCGTCCGCCGGCGGTCGCTCCAGCGGCTCCGCGATCTCCTCCGCCGTCGGTCCCACCTTCGCCGCGATCGGGTCGAGGAGATCGAGGTCGAAGCCGTACACGCGCGCGGCGTTGCCGCCGACCATGGCGGCGACCTCCGCGCGGGGCACGCGCGCGTAGGCGGCGCGCAGGCCCTCGCGGCTGTACGGGTAGGTGCCCTCGTCGTGCGGGTAGTCGCTGCCCCACATGATCTTGTCGACGCCGATCCGGTCCCGCAGCGGCACCTCGTGCGGGCGCATGAAGCTGGCGCCGACGAAGCAGTTGTCGCGCCAGACCTGTGAGGGCGCGTCACCCATGCGGGCGGCGAGTCCGGCGCCGAACTTGGACTCCGCGGTGGAGGCCTTCGTCGCCGCCGCGACCAGACGTCCGTGGTAGTAGTCCAGCATGTCCAGCACGCCCGGTATCCAGCCCGAGCCCTGCTCGGTGAGGACCAGCTTCAGCTGCGGGTGGCGGCGGAAGGCGCCGCCGAAGACGAGGTGCCACAGCGCCCGGTGCGAGAACCAGGTCGTCTCGACCATGAAGACCGCGCGGGCGGCCGGTTCGTCGCCGAGCGGCGGGGACGCCGATCCCGCGTGGTGGTTGACGGGGACGCCGAGTTCCGCGCAGACCGCCCAGAGCGGGTCGTACGCCGACGAGTACAGCTCGGGCAGGCCCGAGCCGGGCGGGGTGCCGGGGAGCAGGAGGCCGCCCTTGAGGCCCGCTCCGGCGGCCCACCGGACCTCCTCGACGGCCTCCTCGACGTCGTTGAGGAGGATCTGGAAGACCCCCGCGCGGCGACCGGGCGCGGCAGCGCAGAAGTCCGCGAGCCAGCGGTTGTGGGCGCGCAGACCGGCCCAGCGGCGCTCGAAGTCCTCCGCGGTGGGTGCGGGCGCCATGAGCGAACCCGACGGGAAGAACGGCGGGACCGTGTTCGGGAACACCACCTCCGCGACGATCCCGTCCGCCTCCAGCTCCGTGAGCCGCCGCTCGGAGTTCCAGTTCCTGTCGGCGGTGTCGGCGAGCAGGTCCTCGTACGGGTTGACGTAGGTCGCCGCCCACGCGTCGAACTCGTCGTGGTACCGCTTCTCCAGGTAGGGCCGGTAGTCGAGGAGGTCGGCGCCCGCGTGGCAGTCGGCCGAGATCACCGTGTAGCGGTCGGTCATCAGGATGCCCCCAGCACAGGGAAGTCGTGGTCGGTCAGCCAGTGCCGGCCCACCTCGCGCGAGCGCGCCCAGGACGCCTCCACGGCCGTCTGGTCGGCACTCTGGCCGAGGTCGGCGGGGGTGGGGCCGATGCGGTGGGCGAGCGGGGTCAGTTTCCCGACGTCGAAGCCGAAGGCGTCGGCCGCGGCGAGGCCCAGCATGCGGCGGGTCTCGGCGACCGGGATGTCGTGGAAGGTGCGCCGCAGCCACGCGCGCGTGTCGGGCCAGGTGCCCTCGGGGTGCGGGAAGTCGCTGCCCCAGAGGATGTTGTCGACGCCGATCTCGTAGCGCTGGGCGAGTTCGCGGCGCTTGGTGTTGGTGGCGCAGACGAAGACCTGCCGGTCGAGGTACTCGTGCGGCGGGCGCTTGAGCTCCTGGAAGGGCGAGAGCTTCTTGCCGCCGTGCGCGCCGAGGTAGAGGCGGTCCATGAACCACAGCAGGTTCGGCAGCCACCAGCAGCCCGACTCCGCGACCCCGAACCGGAGCCCGGGGTGGCGTTCGAAGACGCCGGACCAGAGCAGGAACCACAGCGGCCGGGCGGGCCACCAGGTCACCTCGCTGACGTAGATGCCCAGATGGTCGCCGTACTCGTGGCGCGGGGCCGCTCCCGAGTGGGTGAGCACCGGCATCGCGCACTCGGCGGCCGCCGCCCACACCGGGTCGTAACGGCGGTCGTGGTACGGCTCCTTGTCGACCCACATGGACGGGATCATCAGGGCGCCGAGGCCGGACTCCTTGGCGCGGTGCACCTCGGCGACGACCCGCTCGGTCGGGGCCGTGACCGGCAACAGGGCGACCCCGCAGTGCCGTTCGGGGTGCTCGGACACGAAGTCGGCCAGCCACCGGTTGTGCGCCTGCGCCCCGGCCATGCCCAGCTCCGGGTCCTGGTCGCCGGAGAGCCCGAGGCCCACCCCGAAGGGCGCCGCCGTCTGGCTGTCGACCGCGTCGGCGTCCGGGAAGACGACCTCGGCGGCCACCCCGTCGCCGTCCAGCTCCTTGAGCCGCTGCGCGGTGTCCCAGCCCCCGCGCAGGCCCTCCTCGTTGTCCTGGAACCACTTGGCGGCGAACGCCTCGTTGCGGATGCCGAGCCGGGTCATCTCCTCGCGGCGCCGCTCGCGCCCGGCGAGGAAGTCGTCGAAGTCCCGGTGGAAACGGGCGTCCAGATAGGGCCGGTACTCCTCGGTGGGCAGCCCGGCGTGGCAGTCGGAGGAGATGATCAGATAGGGCTCCTGGTCGGTCACGTCGACCCCCTCAGTCGAGAATGAAGTTCTCCAGGTACGCCGGGTTCGCGCGGTCCAGCATCGACTGGGCACGCGCGCGTATCTGCGCGTCGCTGTGCTCGCTCGGCGGCAGCATCCAGAAGCGGTCCGCGCGGATGCCCTCCACGACGGTCTCGGCGACCTCCTCGACGGGCGTGAAGCGCACTTCCCGACCCGCCTCCTTCATCGCGGCCTCCCACTGGTCGAGGCTGCGGTACGGCGTCCTGCGGGGCCGCTCCTTGGCGTAACGCTCGGGGCGGTTGCGGTGCGACTCCCACAGGCCGGTGCGGAGCATGTGCGGTCCCGGGAAGAGCACCGAGGCGCCCACGCGCGCGTGCTCGGCCTTCAGATGGGCGTACAGGGACTCGGTCATCGTCACCACGGCCGCCTTGGTGACGGCGTAGACGGAGGCGGTGGGGAGCGGGGCGATACCGCCGTCGCCGGAGGATGTATTGACCACATGACCGGGTTGACCCGACTTGATCATGTGAGGGACGAACGCCTGGACACCATGGAAGACGCCCCACACATTGACGGAGAACGCCCACTTCCAGTCGTTCGGTTCGTGCTCCCACATCCGGCCCTCGGCGCCCGAGCCGACCCCGGCGTTGTTGCACAGCACATGGACGGCGCCGTACGTCTCGTAGGCGAAGTCGGCCAGCTCCAGCACCTGTTCACGCTCGCCGACGTCGACCACGCGCGCGTGCACGTCGGCTCCGTCCGCGCGGAGCGCCGCGACGGCCTCGTCCAGCGCCGGGCGCTCGACATCGGCGAGGACGACCTTCAGCCCCTCGGCGGCGAACCGGCGGGCCATGGCGAGACCGACGCCGCTCGCGGCTCCGGTGACGACGGCGACCTGACCGGGCAGGAGGTCCATCAGGCGCTCCCCTCCGGCGGGCCGTCCAGCACCTGCGCCGGATCGTCGTAGCGCTGATGGACGTACGGCAGCAGCGCCCGCGCGTCCACCCGTTCGACGACCTTGCCGCGCTGGTCGCTGGTCTTCTCGCCGATGGTGATCTCCACCAGCCGCCGCACCGGCAGGTCGGCCACCGGGTCGTACATCGACTCGCGCAGGACGACGTCGCCGGTGATCCGCTCCAGGCGGCGCACCTTCTCGTTGCGCAGACAGTTCACGAGGAGCGGGTCGCCGTCGAAGCCCGAACCGTCCACCGCAGGAAGGAACTTGAAGTAGAAGTCGGTCTTCTGCGCGGGCTCCGGCAGCGGCAGCGCCCCGGCGACCGCGCCGCGCACCTCCACGAAGGCGATGCCGTGCCGGGCGAGGAAGGCGCGGACGACCAGGCCCTCGCGCTCCACCACGACCTCACCGAGCTTCTTGGGCTCGCCGAACACCTCACGGCCGCCGATCAGGGCCCGCTCGTGGGTCATCGGCATGACCAGGGGGTACCAGCCGTCGACGCCGTCATGAGAGGCCGCGACGGCGAACGAGCCCGCGCCGAGCGGGTATCCGGGCAGATCGACCTTGCTGATGTTGACCCGGGCCAGCGGCCTGCCCGTGGGTTTCAGGGGCGGCGGCAGCACCGCCGCGACCGCGTCCGGGTCGGTCTCCCAGACGGCCACCACCCCGGTGGACCAGATGTCGGGGAGCCTCGCGCTCGCGGTGCGCGCGGCGGCGATCTCCGCCTCGGTCCGCGCGCCGTACCGTACGCGTGCCATGCCGTACCGCCCTTCTTCTGATGGGCCGTCACCTGTAACACAGTTACAGCAGACCCCGTGCGGGGTAAATACGCGTGCACGAACGGGACTTGGGGGCAGCATGGCGAGAGCGTCGCTCACCAGGGACGACGTCCTGGACACGGCCGCGAACCTGGTGAAGCAGCACGGCCCCGAGGCGCTGACCATGCGCAAGCTCGCCGCCGAGCTGGGCACCGCCGTCACCTCGATCTACTGGCACGTCGGCAACCGCGAGTCGCTGCTGGACGCCCTCGTACGGCGGACCGTGGCCGAGCTCGGTGAGATCAGGCCCGCCGGGCGCACCCCGGCCGAGCGGGTCGTGTCCGTGGCCCGCATCCTGCGCCGGCGGCTGCGCGAGCATCCGCACCTCGTCGCGATGGTCCACGAACGCGGCCTGACCGAGCGGATGTTCCTGCCCGCGCAGCAGGCGCTGGTGCGCGAGGTGCACGCGGCCGGGCTGCGGGGCGCCCGCGCGGCCGAGGCGGTGCGGGCCGTGCAGTTCCAGGTCGTGGGCTTCGTCCTCGTGGAGCGCAATCGTGAACGCGCGCCCGCGCAGCAGCCCACGGAGGACCGCTACGACGACCCCGCGCTCGCCCGCGCCTTCGCCCGTCCCGTCGACGAGGAACGGCTGTTCGTGACGTCCGTACGGGCTCTCACGCGGTCGCTGCTCGACAGCGAGCGAGGCGGTCGAGAACAAGGAGAAGCCGCTCGGAAATAAATCGGTGGCGCCCGCCGAGACCGTCCTCCTACAGTCGTGATCGCGGGGACGGCTCCGCCGCGTGCTTCCTTCTCTCTTTCCTATGACAACGACAGCGCGCCCACTCTCCGTCCCCGCCTCTGAGACTTCTCTCCACCTTCCCCCAGGGGGCTCCCGCTTGTCCGTACTGTCGTCCGTGCTGCTCCGTCGCCTCCGTACCGTCTACGTCGACCAGGCCGGGCCGCGACCGGGCGACCCGTCGACGGCGGCAGGGCTCGTCGCCCTCGAAGCCGAGCTGCTGGACCGGGGATTCGCGCCGACGGCGGAACTGCACGCGGCGCTCGCCTGGCTGGGGCCTGCCGGGCTCGCGGACGCGGGCAGGCAGCTCGTCCGGCACATCGACGCCGAACTGGGCGCGGACCGCACCCACATGCCGATGTTCCGCAGCTTCCCTGCCTCGGTGCCCGACGACACCTTCCAGCTGTTCGTCGACCGGGTCTTCACCCTGCTGCTCCAGTGGCCGAAGCAGCCGTGCGTGCTGTGCGGCACGGTCGGCAGCGTGCACCCCGTGTCCCCGTGCGCGCATCTGGTGTGCCGGGAGTGCTGGGACGGCGCGGACTACGCGGGCTGCCCGATCTGCCACCGCCGGATCGACCGCGACGACCCCTTCCTGAAGCCCGCGCCCCCGCGTCACGCGCGGGAAGTCGCCGTAGGACCGCTGAAGTTGCTGGCGCTCGGCAAGGACTCCCGAGCGGACGCGGTGCGGGCGCTGCTGCGGCTGCTGGCCCGGCGGACCCCGCTGCCGCCGCAGGACCGCGACGACGTGAAGATCCTGCTGGCGCATGCCCCGGCCGACCTGGGCTGGTTCCCCGAGGACATCCCGGTGCGCCGGACGAAGGCGCTGGCCCTCGGCATGCTGCTGCTCGACCGGCACACGCGCGTGGCGGCCGGCGAACTGCTCGACACGCAGCTGACGACCGCGACGGACGTGGTGCGGCTGCTGTGCGTGTGGTCCGGCGGCGACGGCGACCTCCTTGAACCGCCGCGCATGCGCTCGCTCCCGCGCGCGCTGCGGCGCCGGCTGCTCGGCATCCTCGACGGACTGGCCGTGCCGTCGCTGGTCGAGGACGTGCTGCGGCACCCGGGCGCCTGGAAGCGCGCCGCCGAGATCCTGCACCCGTACGAGCAGCACGCCCGCCACCCGAGGGCCGCGCTCGCCTTCGCGGTCCTGCGCGCCACGGACGTCTCCGAGGGCGCCCTCGGCGAGGCGCTGCTGCGGACGGCCGCGGAGCATCCCGACGCGGTGCGGGTGGTCCACCGGGACGCGGGGCCGACGGGCGTGGAACACCCCGGCGAGGTACGGACGGCACACCAGGACCCTGTACTCACGGCCGCGGAGCACGCCGACGAGGTACGAACGGCCGGCACCCGCATCGCGCCGGCCACCTGGGCGGCACGCGTCGAACAGGCGTTGCACGAAGGCGACTTCGAGGCCGCACTCGACCTGCTCGCCCAGCGCCCCGGCGAACTGCTGCGCCGCCTCGACCACCTGCTGCGGCTGCACGAACTCGACGCCCTGCCGGACGGGTTCGGGGACACTCTGCGCCGCGTCCTGCCCAAGGCGGGCCCCGGACCGCTGCTCGCCGTGCTGGGGCGGATGCGCATCCGCCATCTCCCGGGCGGGCGGCGGGTGTTCTTCCCGCGCGGCCAGGTGACGCACTCGTTCACGATCGACGACACGCGCGTGCCGCTGTCCCCGAAGGTGACGGAGGCGGTCTGCGACCTGCTGGAGGCGGAGGCACTGCGCCGCCTCGGCCGGCATGACGAGCCCCGGCTCGACCTGTCCGTGCTCGACTCCGCCCTCACCGGCCTCGCGGTGCCCGCCGCCGAGACCGCCGCCAGCAAGGCCCTCGTCACCGTCCCGCGCGGCAGCACGCAACCCCTGCCCGAGGGCGAGGTGCTGCGGCTGTTCCTGCACTGGATGGAGCCCGCCAAGCAGCGCGTGGACCTCGATCTGTCGGTGGCCTTCTACGACGCCGAGTGGAACTTCGCCGGCCTGTGCGACTACACGAGCCTCGTGCATGAGGGCCGCTCGGCCGTCCACTCCGGCGACCTGGTGTCGGCGCCCGCGCCGGACGGGGCGACCGAGTACGTGGACCTCGACCTGGCGGCCCTCGCGGAACGCGGAGTGCGCTACGCCCTGCCGGTCGTCTTCAGCTTCAACGACATCGCGTTCGACGAGCTCCTGGACGCCTTCGCCGGCTTCATGGCGCTGCCGTCCGCGGCCGAGGAGGACCGGAACGCGTCGTACGACCCGCGTACGGTCCGTCAGCGCTACGACCTGGTGGGCGACTCGCGCATCCACGTCCCGATGCTCGTCGACCTCGACCGCCGTACGTTCCTCTGGACCGACCTCCACCTCCCGGCCGACGAGGGCTTCCACAGCCTGTACCGGCACGGCGCCGACCTCGGCCGGGTCGCCCAGGACCTGCACCAGTACTTCGCGTCGGGCCGTACGACCCTGTGGGACCTGGCGGTGTGGCGGGCGACCGCGCGCGGCGACGAGGTCGCGGTGATACGGCGCGCACCGCATCCGCGCGCCGTGGACGAACTGTGGCGCTACCGGCGGCACGGAGGGGAGCCGGACACCGCGTTCGCCGCGCGCGTGCGCGACCTCGAACCGCCCGAGGCGCGGCAACCCTCCGACACGGCCGACGCCCTCGCGGGTGAAGCCGCGTCACACCGGCACGTGTTCCTCGCGCTCGTGCACGGGGGCGTGGCACCGGCGGGCGCGACCGGGTCGGCGTACCGGCTGCTGCCGGGCCCGGTCGACGGCTGCGGCCTGGAGGCGCTGGCGGCGGGGGATCTGGTGGCGGCGCTGGGCTGAGGATTCGAGGCCCGCTGGAAGAGCGCCGAAGTGCCCGGCGCCGGAACAGGGTTGCGGGGCGGGTGGGCGCGGGACTGTCAGTGGGGGCCCGTATCCTCAGGGACCATGCTCGAAGACCGTACCGCCGAGGCGTCCTCCCCCACCGAGTGGCCGGCCGCGTATCCGAAGGGATACGCGGTCGTTGACGTGGAGACCACCGGACTGGCCCGCGACGACCGGATAATCTCGGCGGCCGTCTACCGGCTGGACGAGCGCGGCGAGGTCGAGGACCACTGGTACACGCTGGTCAACCCGGAGCGCGACCCGGGCCCGGTGTGGATCCACGGACTGACGAGCGACGTGCTGGAGGGCGCGCCCCTGTTCCAGGACATCGCCGAGGAGTTCTCGGCGAGGCTGGAGGGCCGGGTGCTCGTCGCGCACAACGCGGTCTTCGACTGGCAGATGATCGCCCGGGAGTACGCGCGCGCGGAGCGCGAGGCGCCGGTGCGGCAGCGGCTGTGCACCATCGCGCTGTCCAAGGAGCTCGCGCTGCCGCTGCCCAACCACAAGCTGGAGTCGCTGGCCGCCCACTTCGGCGTCGTCCAGCAGCGCGCGCACCACGCGCTGGACGACGCGCGCGTGCTGGCGGAGGCGTTCCGGCCGAGCCTTCGCGCGGCGGCCTCGCAGAGTATCCGGCTGCCGTTGCACGAGTGCCGGCCGCTGACGGAGTGGACGGACCGGGCGGTGCCCCGGCAGCAGGGCAGTGCCGGCGGTGGCGGTGGTTACGGCGGCTACAGCAGCTATCGGCCGACCAGTTGGCGCCCGGCACGCAGAAGGCCCGCATGCCCCTATCCCAACCCGGGGCGTTACGAAGAGGGCAAACCACTCAAGCAGGGCATGCGGGTCGCGTTCTCCGGAGACACCTCGACCGAGCGCGACCTGCTGGAGGACCGCGCGATCGAGGCGGGGTTGCACGTCGCCACGAGCATCTCCCGGCTGACCAGCCTCCTCGTCACCAACGACCCCGACTCGGGCACCTCGAAGGTCGTCAAGGCCCGGCAGTACGGCACCCCGGTCGTCGACGAGGCGGCGTTCGGCCAACTCCTGGGCAACGTGGCACCGGCGTCGGACGGGTAGCCGTACGGACGGGTGATTGCGCCGCGACTCGCCCGCCGCCCGCTCGCCCGGGCCGTACCGACGGCCCACCCTGTGGCGCATGGCGACTTGCGAAGTATGCGGAAACAACTACGGCATGACCTTCGAGGTGCACGCGCAGGGCGCGGTGCACGTCTTCGACTGCTTCTCGTGCGCGATCCATCGCATGGCCCCGATCTGCGAGCACTGTCGTGTGCAGATCATCGGGCAGGGCGTCGAGGTCGAGGGCCACTGGTTCTGTGGCGCCCACTGCGCCCGCGCGGAGGGAAAGGTGGGCATCGTCGACCGGGTCTGACCACCGGTTCGACCGGATCCGGCACACCCCTGTGCGAACACCCCGCGGCCCGAGTTGTACGGTCGTGGGGTGTACCGCTTCCTGTTGTCCCGGCAGTGGGTGATCCTCACGCTGGTCGCCCTCCTCCTCATCCCCACGATGATCAGGCTGGGCATCTGGCAGATGCACCGCTACGACGAGCGCACCGCCCGCAACCAGCTGGTCTCCGACGCGCTGGACGCGAAGCCGGTGCCCGTGGAGACGCTGACGTCCCCGGGACACGCCGTGACCAGCAAGGAGCGGTACCACTCGGTGACCGCGAAGGGCCGGTTCGACACCGCCCACGAGGTCGTCGTCCGCCGCCGCACCAACTCCGACGACGAGGTCGGCTACCACGTCCTGACCCCGTTCGTCCTGAACGACGGCAAGGTGCTGCTGGTCAACCGCGGCTGGATCGCCGCGGACGGCCCGAGCCAGACCGCGTTCCCGAAGATCCCCGCTCCCCCGCGCGGCGAGATCACCGTCACCGGACGGCTGATGCCCGACGAGACCACCGAGGCGAGCGGCATCAAGGACCTCAAGGGCCTGCCCGACCGCCAGATCATGCTGATCAACAGCGCGCAGGAGGCGAAGCGGCTCGGCGCCGACGTCCTCGGCGGCTACATCGCCCAGACCGCGCCCGAGCCCAAGGGCGACACCCCGGAGCTGATGGGCAGCAAGCCCGGCATGGAGAACGCCGCGCTGAACTTCGCGTACGCCTACCAGTGGTGGCTGTTCGCCGCGGCCGTGCCGATCGGCTGGGTCGTGCTGGTGCGGCGCGAGACGCGGGACCGCCGGGAGAAGGCGGAGCAGGAGTCGGGCGCGGAGTCGGAGGAGACGGAACCGGCCGCGGTCTGAGGCCGGCCGGCCGCGGTCTGACATCGAGTCGGCCGCCGTCCGAGGCCGGCCGTTCGAAATCACTCGGGCGGCTCCACCCCGGATTGCCTCGCCATCCCTCCGGGAACCCGCATCCCGTGCACCCCCGTATCGATGACTACGCCCTCATCGGCGACGAACAGACCGCGGCGCTGGTCGGCAAGGACGGCAGCGTCGACTGGCTGTGCCTGCCCCGCTTCGACTCGGCCGCCTGCTTCGCCCGGCTGCTCGGCGACGAGAACAACGGACACTGGCGCATCGCGCCCCGCGACGGCCCGGACCGGTGCGCCCGCCGCGCCTACCGCCCCGGCACCCTCGTGCTGGACACCGACTGGGAGACCGACGCCGGCTCGGTGCGGGTCACCGACCTGATGCCCCAGCGCGACCGCGCCCCCGACCTCGTACGCATCGTCGAGGGCCTCAGCGGCGAGGTCACCGTCCGCAGCACGCTGCGCCTGCGTTTCGACTACGGCTCGATCATGCCGTGGATGCGCAGGACCGACGGCCACCGGGTCGCCGTCGCCGGCCCCGACTCGGTGTGGCTGCGCAGCGAACCCCAGGTGCGCACCTGGGGCGAGGACTTCGGCACGCACTCGGAGTTCACCGTCAAGGAGGGCGAGCGGGTCGCGTTCGTGCTCACCTGGCACCCCTCGCACGAGCCGCGCCCGCCGCAGACCGACCCGTTCGACGCGCTGCGCACCAGCGTCGAGGACTGGCAGGCATGGTCGGCCCGCTGCCGCTACGACGGCCCCTACAAGGACGTCGTCCTGCGCTCCCTGATCACGCTCAAGGCCCTCACCTACGCCCCGACCGGCGGCATCGTCGCCGCGGCCACCACCTCGCTGCCGGAGGAGCTGGGCGGCGTACGCAACTGGGACTACCGGTACTGCTGGCTGCGCGACTCCACGCTCACCCTCGGCGCGCTGCTGTCGGCGGGCTACCAGGAGGAGGCCGAGGCCTGGCGCAACTGGCTGCTGCGCGCGGTCGCGGGCGATCCGGCGGACCTCCAGATCATGTACGGCCTCGCGGGCGAGCGGCGGCTGCCCGAGTTCGAGCTGCCGTGGCTCACCGGCTTCCACGGCTCGGCGCCGGTGCGGATCGGCAACGAGGCCGTGAAGCAGCTCCAGCTGGACGTGTACGGCGAGGTCATGGACTCCCTGTCGCTGGCCCGGAGTTCGGGGCTGTCCACCAAGCCGCACATGTGGTCCCTCCAGTGCGCCCTGATGGACTTCCTGCGCGGGGCGTGGCGGCAGCCCGACGAGGGGCTGTGGGAGGTGCGCGGCGGGCGCCGGCAGTTCGTCCACTCCAAGGTGATGGTGTGGGTGGCCGCCGACCGGGCCGTGCGCGCTGCCGAGGAGCACCCCGAGCTGGACGGCGACGTCGACGGCTGGCGGAAGATGCGCGACGAGGTGCACCGCGAGGTGTGCGAGAAGGGCTTCGACACCGAGCGCAACACCTTCACCCAGTCCTACGGTTCGAGCGAGCTCGACGCCTCCCTGCTTCTCATCCCCCGTGTCGGCTTCCTGCCGCCCGACGATCCGCGCGTGATCGGCACCGTCGACGCGGTCCGCGAGGAGCTGGGCCACGGCGGCTTCCTGCGCCGCTACAGCACAGACGGCACGACGGTCGACGGGCTGCCGGGCGACGAGGGCACGTTCCTGGTGTGCTCGTTCTGGCTGGCGGACGCCCTGCACATGACGGGCCGCACGAAGGAGGCCCGCGAGCTGTTCGAGCGACTCGTGGGGCTGGCCAACGACGTGGGGCTGCTGTCCGAGGAGTACGACCCGGCGCACGCGTGCCAGCTCGGCAACTTCCCGCAGGCGTTCAGCCACATCGGGCTGGTGAACACCGCCCTCGCCCTGTTCGGGGACGAGGAGGCAGGATAGGAGCCATGGATCTTGGACTGAAGGACCGGGTGTACGTCGTCACCGGGGCCACGCGCGGTCTCGGCAACGCGTCCGCGCGCGAGCTGGTCGCCGACGGGGCGAAGGTGGTACTGACCGGGCGGGACGAGAAGCGGGTCGCCGACGCGGCGGCCGAGCTGGGGCCGAACGCCGTCGGGCTGGCCGTCGACAACGCCGACCCGGGGGCACCGGCCCGGCTGATCGCGGCCGCGCGGGAGAGCTTCGGCGGCTTCGACGGCATCCTGATCAGCGTGGGCGGTCCCGCGCCGGGGTTCGTCGCGGACAACACGGACGAGCAGTGGACCAGCGCGTTCGAGTCGGTGTTCCTGGGTGCGGTACGGCTCGCTCGCGCGGCCTCCTCCGAGTTGGAGGCAGGCGGTGTCATCGGGTTCGTGCTGTCGGGCTCGGTGCACGAGCCGATCCCTGGGCTGACGATCTCCAATGGCCTGCGACCGGGGCTCGCCGGGTTCGCGAAGTCGATCGCGGACGAGTTGGGGCCGCGCGGGATTCGCGTCGTAGGCCTGCTGCCGTCGCGCATCGACACGGATCGCGTGCGCGAGCTGGACGGGTTGTCCGCGGATCCGGAGGCCACGCGTGCGGCCAACGAGGCGCGGATTCCGTTGCGGCGGTATGGGACACCGGAGGAGTTCGGGCGGACGGCGGCCTTCCTGTTGTCGCCCGCCGCTTCCTACTTGACCGGGATCATGGTTCCTGTCGACGGGGGCATGCGGCACGGGTTCTGAGTGCGGGTTGTGGTGGGTTGCTCGCGCAGTTCCCCGCGCCCCTAAGAGCCTTTAACTCACCCTCTCTGCCCTGTGCTTGACCGCCTTCATGCGGACCTCCGCAGGCAGAGACTCGAGGCCCGCCGAGTTGCGAGCGTGCGTGAGGGCTTCCGACGTCACGTGAGTCAGCGCCGTCCCGGGGTCCACATGCGGTTCCAGCAGGAGCCGTACGCGGGTCTCCGGGGCGTTGCGCCTGCCCGCCAGATGCACATGGGCCTGGGAGACGCCGTCCAACCGCGTGGCCTCACCGGCCAGGACGCCCTCCAGCGCCCGGCCGCGCAGCAACGCGCCCTCGCCGTCGCCGGTGTCGACCAGAACCTCGGTGAGGCGGTGCCGGCGCAGGTTCGCGACCACCCACCACAGGGCGAGCAGCACGAGGAGCGCGAGCACGGCGAGGACCGTCGGCCACCACCAGCCGGCGTCCCGCCAGCGGGTGCGTTCGGCGGTGTCGAGGAGTACGTCGTGACGGCTGTCGTGGATCCACCAGGAGGGCGGGTTCGCGCCCAGCCCCACGGCCAGCACCGCGCCGCCCAGGGCGACCAGCACCAGCCCGATCAGGCCCAGCAGGACCCGGTTGACGATCCTGAGCACGGCCTCACCCCTTCTTCCCGGGCCGCCGCACATGCAGCGCCAGCGAGGGCGGCCGGGCCAGCCCCAGCCCCTGGATCGCGTCGCCGAGCACGGCGTCCAGATCGGCGCGTACGTCGTCCAGTTCACGGAAGTGTGCGACCGCGCTGACGTCGGCCTTGGTGCGGGACAGCCGGACCCGCACCGACTGCACACCGGCGACCTCGACGGCCCGGTCGCGCAGGACCAGGGCGGCGGCCTCGCGGTACAGGCCGGCGCGTACGTCGGCGTGGGTGCGCCGCATGGGCAGGACGCGGCGCAGGCCGGGGGTGGCGGCGAGGACGATCAGCCAGAGGCCGAGGGCGGCGGCGACGCCGGCACCGACGAGGACCCAGGTGTCGTCCAGGGGCCGCTCGGCGAGCTGGGTCGCCAGTTCGCGGCGCCAGCGCATGGCCGGCCGTCCGGCGCGGACGGCCGCGATGTCGTAGAGGAAGAGTCCGGCGACGGCGAGGAGCAGTACCGCGACGACGGCCGCGGGGACGCGCCGGGGCGACCAGAAGCGGCCGCTGCCGCCGGCCCCTTCGAGGACCGGTGGTGGTGTGTGGTCCGGTTCGGTCGGTTTCTCCAGAACCGGCAGTCGTTGGGTCGTGCCCTCGGAGCCCTGGGGCTCGCTCATCGCGTCCTCCCCTGTGCCGCGCCGTGCGTCGGGGTCAGATGCAGCCGCTCGACCTGGACCGCGACCTCCGACACCTCCATTCCCACCAACGCGCGTACCCGCTCCACCACTTGTCGACGCACCCGGGCGCAACGGGCGCCGATGTCGGTGGGGTAGCCGAGTTCGAGGTGGACATGGACGCGCGCCGTGTCGTGGTGGACCACCACGGTGGCGTGCGCGGGCGCGGCCTCGTCGGGGACCTCCCCGATCACCTCGCGCGCCGCCTGCGAGGCGATCTTCGCCACCACCCGGTCGGCGATCCGCGTCGCGCCGCGTTCGCCGGGCGGTACGACGGTCAGGGGTCTGCGCAACTCACCGGCGTCTGCGGTCATCTGGGTCCCTGCCGGTCGCGGCGGTCGTCACGGGTTCGGAAGAAGTCGCCGATCTCCAGGTCTCCCTCCATGAAGCGGCCGACGACGAACCCGATCGCGCCCAGGGCCGCCACCAGCAGGAAGGCCCCGAACCCGCCGAAGTACCCGGCGAAGCCCAGCGCCATACCGGCGATCATGCCGACCACGGCCATGCTCATGCCGCACTCCCCTCAGCCGCCCTCAGACCCTTCACTGGATCCGGGGCTCCGGCTCGTCGTCCTCTTCCTCGGGCAGTTTCACGTCGCTGACCGCGATGTTGACCTCGACCACCTCCAGGCCGGTCATCCGTTCCACGGCCGCGATGACGTTCTCCCGGACGGCCCGGGCCACGTCGGCGATCGACACGCCGTAGTCGACGACGATCTCCAGGTCGAGCGCGGTCTGCACCTCGCCGACCTCGGCCTTCACGCCTCTTGTCACGGACTTCGAGCCGCCGGGCACCCGGTCTCGGACGGCCCCGAAGGTGCGGGAGAGCCCGCTGCCCATGGCGTGCACGCCGAGGACGTCCCGGGCAGCCAGCCCGGCGATCTTCTCCACGACTCCGTCGGCGATGGTGGTCCGCCCCCGGGTCGCCGGGTCACCGCCGCCGCGCTTGACAGCCTTGCGCGGCTGCGTGGCGGCCTCCACGTCGGGAGTCTGCGTCTGCTCAGTCATCGCCGTACATCCCTTTCGATCGTCGTCCTTGAACCACCGTAAGTCGGGTTGCGACCGCGCGCGCCGGAGATGGGGCAGGCTGGAGCAATGACCGACCGATGGACACAGTCCGTACGGCATCAGCTCGGCCTCGGCAGGCTGCTGCCCCTGGGGGGCGCGCGTGACGGCGCGTGGATCGCGGAGGAGGCGGCCGAGGCGGTGCTGCGGCGTGCGGTACGGGGAGTGCGCGGCGTACGCCTGGAGTCGCTGCGGATCGCGCTCGCCGATCCGGAGTCGGCGCACGAGCCCGTCGTACCGCCGCCGCCGAGCGCGCTGCCGCCGGGGCCGTTGCGGATCTCGGCGGGGTTCGCGGCGACCGCGCAGGAGCCGCTGCCGACGACGGCGGACCGGCTGCGGACGAGCCTGGCGACCGCGGCCGCGCAGCTGCTGGGGCTGGTGGTGGCCGAGGTCGATCTGAAGGTGACGGCGCTGCTGGACGAGGAGCCGGAGGCCGCTGCGGTACGACGGCCCGAGCCGCCGTCTGCCGTGGTGGCCGACGATCCCGCGGCGGCCGCCGCCCTCGCGGTGCCCGGCGTCGCGGGGATCACCGCCGCGCTGGGGCAGGCGGTGCGGAGCGAGGCGGCCCTGCCGCGCCGCCACGTCCGGGTGGAGGTGGCGGTCGACGCGGGCCACCGGGCGCTGGACGTGGCCCGGGCGGTCCGCGAGCAGGTGGGGAGGGCGCTCCCCGATCATCCGACGGTGGCGGTGCTGGTCACCTCGGTCGGGTGAGGGACACGGGCGTCACTCGCCGATGCCGGCCAGGTCGCGCAGACGGCGTGCCTGTGCGGCGCGCTCGGCGGCGCGCTGCTCGTCGTAGGTGCGGTCCTGGGCGCCGCGGAGCAGCGCCTTGGTCTCGATGACGGCGTCCCGCGGCGCTGCCAGCAGGGCGCCGGCGAGGTCGCGTACGGCGTCGTCGAGCTGGTCGCCGGGCACGGCGATGTTGGCCAGACCGGTGTTCACCGCTTCCTCGGCCAGGACGAAGCGGCCGGTGGCGCAGATCTCCAGCGCACGGGCGTAACCGACCAGCGAGACGAGCGGGTTGGTCCCCGTGAGGTCCGGGACCAGGCCCAGGCTGGTCTCACGCATGGCGAACTGCACGTCGTCGGCGACGACGCGAAGGTCACACGCGAGCGCGAGCTGGAAACCCGCCCCGATGGCATGCCCCTGGACGGCGGCGATGGACACGATGTCGCTCCGCCGCCACCAGGTGAAGCCCTCCTGGAACTCCGCGATGGCAGCGTCGAGTTCGGCGTCACCACTGCGGGCGAGGTCGATGAACGACGGCTCGCCCTCGATCCCCTCCGGCGTGAACATCTGCCGGTCGAGCCCCGCAGAGAAGGACTTGCCCTCACCGCGCAGCACGACGACCCGGACGGAGCCCGGCACCAGCCGACCCGCCTCGGCGAGCGTCCGCCACAGAGCGGGGCTCTGCGCGTTGCGCTTGGCCGGGTTGGTCAGCGTCACCGTGGCGAGGGTGTCCTCGACGGTGAGCCGTACGCCGTCCTTGTCGAGCAGGGGAACGAGTTCCTGGCCCATGGGGCGCCTCCGATGAGTGCGGTCATCCGCCGTGCCACACGGCACGGCTAAGTGACTGCACAGTAACCACCCGGACGGTCAGCCGACCGACCGGGTGGCCACCATCGAAGCCGAGGGGCCGCCCGGAATCAGGACGACGCGGCCTTCTTGCCCCGGGTCGCGCCGCCACGCCCACGAAGCGTGACGCCCGACTCGCTGAGCATCCGGTGTACGAAGCCATACGAGCGGCCGGTCTCTTCGGCCAGCGCCCGAATGCTCGCACCGGAGTCGTACTTCTTCTTCAGGTCTGCCGCGAGCTTGTCGCGCGCGGCGCCGGTTACCCGGCTGCCCTTCTTCAGAGTCTCGGCCACCCGTGCCTCCTCATGGGAAGTGCGCTCTGGTCTCCTCATGATCACCCCTCCCGGGCTTCCTGGCCACCCATTCGGCAAGGTCCGTAAGACAAGGTTGTGACGACAGGAGCGCATCCCCACATACGGAATCTGGAATTCCACGACGGCGCGTTCGTACCGCCGAACGGGTTCATTTGTGAACGGGCAGGTCAGAGACGTACGGCGGCCGACCCCTTGTCGACAAAGGGATCGGCCGCGAAATGGATGTAGGACACACCCCGGTACGAGGAGATCTCACACAGATGGTGGATCAACGGTAAGCCGAATGATCCATACGCCGTGGATCACGCATTCGATCAAGCCAGGGCGACCAGATCCGCGTAGTCGGCGCCCCACAGGTCCTCGACGCCGTCCGGCAGCAGAATGATCCGCTCCGGCTGGAGCGCCTCGACGGCGCCCTCGTCGTGGGTGACCAGGACGACGGCGCCCTTGTAGGTGCGCAGCGCGCCGAGGATCTCCTCGCGGCTGGCGGGGTCGAGGTTGTTGGTGGGCTCGTCCAGGAGCAGCACGTTCGCCGACGACACCACCAGGGTGGCGAGGGCGAGACGGGTCTTCTCACCGCCGGAGAGGACGCCCGCGGGCTTGTCGACGTCGTCACCGGAGAAGAGGAAGGAACCCAGCGTCTTGCGCACCTCGACGAGGTCGAGGTCGGGGGCCGCCGAGCGCATGTTCTCCAGGACCGTGCGGTCCGGGTCGAGGGTCTCGTGCTCCTGGGCGTAGTAGCCGAGCTTGAGACCGTGGCCGGGCACGACCGCGCCGGTGTCCGGCTGCTCGGTGCCGGCGAGCAGGCGCAGCAGCGTCGTCTTGCCCGCGCCGTTGAGGCCCAGGATGACCACGCGGGAGCCCTTGTCGATGGCCAGGTCGACGTCGGTGAAGATCTCCAGCGAGCCGTACGACTTCGACAGGCCCTCCGCCATCAGCGGGGTCTTGCCGCAGGGCGCGGGCTCGGGGAAGCGCAGCTTGGCGACCTTGTCCTGCTGGCGGACCGCCTCCAGGCCGGACAGGAGCTTGTCGGCGCGCTTGGCCATGTTCTGCGCGGCGACCGTCTTGGTGGCCTTGGCACGCATCTTGTCGGCCTGCGAGTGCAGGGCGGCGGCCTTCTTCTCGGCGTTCTGCCGCTCGCGCTTCCTGCGCTTCTCGTCGGCCTCGCGCTGCTGCTGGTAGAGCTTCCAGCCCATGTTGTAGACGTCGATCTGGGCGCGGTTGGCGTCCAGGTAGAAGACCTTGTTGACCACCGTCTCGACCAGGTCGACGTCGTGGGAGATCACGATGAAGCCGCCGCGGTAGGTCTTCAGGTAGTCGCGCAGCCAGACGATCGAGTCGGCGTCGAGGTGGTTCGTGGGCTCGTCGAGGAGCAGCGTGTCGGCGTCCGAGAACAGGATGCGGGCCAGCTCGATACGGCGGCGCTGACCGCCGGAGAGGGTGTGCAGCGGCTGGCCGAGCACCCGGTCGGGCAGGTTCAGCGCGGCGGCGATGGTGGCGGCCTCGGCCTCGGCGGCGTACCCGCCCTTGGTCAGGAACTCCGTCTCCTGGCGCTCGTACTGCCGCAGCGCCTTCTCGCGGGTGGCGCCCTGGCCGTTGGCGATGCGCTGTTCGTTCTCGCGCATCTTGCGGATCAGTACGTCGAGGCCGCGCGCGGAGAGGATGCGGTCGCGGGCGAGGACGTCGAGGTCGCCGGTGCGGGGGTCCTGCGGGAGGTAGCCGACCTCACCGGAGCGGGTGATCTGGCCGCCGGCGGGGATGCCCTCGCCGGCGAGGCACTTGGTGAGGGTGGTCTTCCCCGCGCCGTTGCGGCCGACCAGGCCGATGCGGTCGCCCTTGGCGACACGGAAGGTGGCGGACTCGATGAGGACTCGGGCGCCGGCGCGCAGCTCGATACCGGTGGCGGAGATCACGGACAGACTCCAGGGCGTGTGTATGACGGTTGTGGGCGGCTGAGGACGTTCCCGCCGTCTAATGCGCGAGGAGAATGGCCATGGGCCAAGTCTAACGGGGGCGTGCAAGCACTTTTTCTGGGTGCGGGTGTTCGAGGTCCTCGGTCTGCTCCGGGTGCGGGTGCCGGAGCCGTGGATCACGATGACCGCATGCAGTTCGACGACGACGCCAAACTGGACACCTCCGAGGTCCAGGACGTGCGCGGCAGCCGCATCCCCGGAGGCAGGGCGGCCGTCGGCGGCGGCATCGCCGGGCTGATCGCGCTGCTGCTGGGGCTGTTCCTGGGGGTGGGACCCGACCAGCTGGGGCTCAGCGACAGCGGCGGGGGCCAGGCGGCCGCCACGGCGTCCCCCTTCACGCAGGTCCAGCAGAGCTGCCGCACCGGGCAGGACGCCAATACCCGGGACGACTGCCGGATCGTCGCGGTCGTCAACAGCGTGCAGGACTACTGGGAGCTGGAGTTCGCCCGGCGCAACGGCCTGTACTCCCGCTCCCCCACCGTCTTCTTCAGTCAACAGGTCGGCACGGCGTGCGGGTCGGCGACCTCGGCGGTCGGGCCGTTCTACTGCCCCGGCGACCGGAAGGTCTATCTGGACCTCGGCTTCTTCGACGAACTGCGGTCGAAGTTCGGGGCGAGCGGCGGCCCCTTCGCGCAGGCCTACGTCGTCGCCCACGAGTACGGGCATCACGTGCAGGACCTGATCGGCACGCTGAGCCGCTCCCAGGACGGGCGCACGGGCGCGAGCAGCAACGCGGTCAAGGTCGAGCTCCAGGCGGACTGCTACGCCGGGGTGTGGGCGCACCACGCGACCACCACGAAGGACGAGTCGACCGGACGGCCCCTCATCACCAGCCTCACCGCCGCCGACATCACCGACGGTCTGGACGCGGCGGCGGCCGTGGGCGACGACCGGATCCAGGAGCGGTTCCAGGGGCGGGTGACGCCGGAGTCGTGGACGCACGGGTCGGCGGAGCAGCGGCAGCAGTGGTTCCGGACCGGGTACGAGAGCGGCGACATGGCGAAGTGCAACACCTTCCGCTGACCGGTGCGAGGGTTTCCCCAGGTCAGGGGTCGTTGTCAGTGGTCGCTGCGAGACTGGGCCACACGTCGAAATCGTCGATTTCCGAATGTTTCCGGATCACGAGGGAGTGATCGGCATGGCAGGCACGAGCGGTGGGCGGCCCAGCATCTATCCGACGCTGCTGTACGCGGACGCCAAGGCGGCCATCCGGCAGCTGACGGAGGCGTTCGGCTTCACCGAGCTGTCGCTGTACGAGGGTGAGGACGGCTCGGTGCTGCACGCCGAGCTGGTGCAGGGCAACGGCGCGGTGATGGTCGGCTCCAAGGGCCGTGGCGGTCTCTTCGACGCGGCGATGAAGGACGCGGGCACGACCGGGGTGTACGTCGCCGTGACCGACGTCGACGCACACCACCGGCACGCCGTGGAGCAGGGCGCGGAGATCCTGATGCCCCCGACGGACCAGGACTACGGGGCGCGGGACTACATGGCCCGTGACGTCGAGGGCAACGTCTGGAGCTTCGGGACCTACACGCCGGAGATAGGCGGCTAGGCCTCCGCTCCCCTTCCTAGCTCCGGCCGGTGTGCACCTGGAAGGCCGCCCGGCGGACCGCCTTGGCCAGGGCGGGGTCGGGGTGGGCGGCGGCGAGGGCGACCAGGACCTGGACGGTGCGGGGGTGACCGACGGCCCGTACCTCGTCGAGGAGCATGGGCACGGTCGGCTGCACTGCGGACTCCAGGTGCCGCACCAGCAGCGGGGCCTCGCCGTGGTCGGCGACGGCGGCCGCGGTGTCGACCCACAGCCAGGTGGCCTCCTCCCGGGTGAGCACCTCGTGGGCGTCCTCCGGGTCGTGGCCGTCGTGCTCGGCGAGCCACAGCAGGGCGTACGGCCGCAGCGTCGGCTCGTCGGCCACGGCGCGGACGTCGGGCTCGGCGGGGGCGCCGACGACCCGCAGCGCCTCGAAGGCGAGGCCGCGCAGCAGGGCGTCCTCGCCGCGGGCGGCGTCGATGAGTTCGGTGACGGCGCTGCCGACGGGGCGGGCGGCGAGCCAGGCCCGGTACTCCGCGCGGGCGGCGTTGGGGCGCAGCTGTGAGCAGCCGCGGAGCATCTCCTCGGCGCCGACCTCGATGTTGCCGGCGGGGCTCTGCGCGGCGACGCAGATCTGCTCCAGCTTGACCCACACCGCCCAGCTGCCCAGCGGGGTGAGCGTGGCCTGGCCGTCGCCGTAGGTGAGGGCGCCGACGGAGGCCAGGGCGTGCAGGGCCCAGTCGAGGAGCGGTTCGAGGGGGGCGTCCGCTGTCTGGGGCTGGGGCTGGGGCTGGTTGGCCGGGTCGGGCTGCGGGCCGTAGGGGATCTCGCAGCGCTCGGTGCGCAGCTCGGTGACGCGCTGCTCCAGGAGGTCCAGGAGCTGTTCCACGGGCACGGGGCCGGCGGAGAGCTGGAGGAAGGAGAGCACCTGCGGCATGGCCGAGACGACCTCGGCGACGGCGGCGGGCTCGTGGTCCGCGGGTTCCGGGTGGGCCAGCGACCAGGCGTCGAAGAGGGCGACCCAACCGCGCAGGACGGCGCTGTCGTCGCGGTCCCAGGCGCGCAGGCGCCAGCCGGGGCGGGCGCTGTCGCCGTGCACCTCGACGAGGCCGGCGAGGCGGGCGGTGTCCCAGTCGGCGCGGATCTGAGCCGGGGTCAGGCCCAGGTCGGCGGCGGCCCGTTCGGCGGTCTCGTCGGAGAGGGTGGCCTTGCCGTCGGCTCGGCCACCGTCCCGGCCGGGGCCCAGGGCGGCGTCGGCCCAGTGGGCGACGCGGGCCGCGCCGGCGAGGCCGGAGCGAGCCATTCTGGCCAGCTCGGACTGTGCCGGGGTGCCCTCCGGGGGGCGGGGTGCGGGGCGGCGCGAGCGCCGCTGGTTCATCGCTCGGGGGGCGGCGGCCAGGGGTCGCGTGCGGACGAGTCGAAGCCTGGAGTCGCGCGGGATACGGGACGTCACGGGTGCAGTCTTCCGGTTGACGGTCCGAAAACCCAAACGGAATGTAACGGCGGGCTACGGGGATGGCCAACGCACGGGTCGCGGCGGGCGCTCGGGGACCAGGTTCAGGCCAGTGGTACGGCCTTAAACGGAACCTTCGCGACCGGCGGCGGGCACCGTTACATCAGCGGCGTCAGGAAGCGGCGGAGCGCCTCTTCGTAGCCCGTCGGGTCGGCGTTCCACATGGCTCCGTGCGGGGCGTGCGGGACGGTGTGGAGGGCGACGAGGTTGGGGCGGGTGGCGGCGAGACGGCGGGAGAGGGCCCAGGGGGCGACGGTGTCGTCCGGGCCGTGCAGGATCAGGGTGGGCACCTTGAGCAGGTCGGGGTCGACGGCTTCGGCGAGGCGGTCGCCGTGCAGCCCGGTGCGGCCCTGGGCGGCGCGCACGGCGAGGGGCAGCAGGGCTCCCGGGGTGCGGTTGGCCGAGGCGAGGGCGCGCAGGGTGGTCTCCCAGCTGAGCACCGGGGAGTCCAGGATCAGGCCCTTGATGCGCTCGCGGACGCCGGAGTGGGCGGCGGCGCGCAGGGCCATGGTGGCGCCGGTGGACCAGCCGAGCAGGACGACGTTCCGGGCGCCGTTGCGCAGGGCGTGGCGGATCGCGGCGTCCAGGTCGCGCCACTCGGTCTCGCCGAGGTGGTTGAGGCCGTCGGGCTGCCGGGGTGCGCCGAGGTCGCCGCGGTAGCCGAGGGCGAGCACCGGGAAGCGCCGGTCGACGAGGAACCGCATGACGTTCATGGCGAGTTCCCGGGTGGTGCCGAGGCCGTGGACGGCGATGACCCAGGTGTCGCGGACGCCGGGCACGAACCACGCGGGCAGGGTGCCGAGTTCGCCGGGGATCTCGACGTCGGCGTGGTCGAGGCCGAGTGCGGAGCGCGGGTCGCCGGCGTGGAGCTGGGGGGTGAACCACACCTTGTCGCCGGGTTCGAGGGTGCCGTGCGTGACGCGTTCGAGGCGGCGTACGACGGTGTCGGCGGAGTGGGACGCGGTGCCGAGGACGGGCCCGACGACCGCGTGGACGCCGTCGCCCGCGAGGCCGTACGTACCCGGGCGCAGGGCGGCCAGGTCGCGGGTCAGGGCGATCTGCCCGGCGGCCGTGGCGTGCACGGTGAGCCGGGGTTCGCTGGGCAGGGGCCGGCCCGGAGGCGCCTTGAGAGCGGCATCGCTGGCGAGCCGCCCGGCGGCAACGCTCGCGGCTCCGGCGGCCAGGGCCACGGTGACGGCGGCGGCCGTCGCTTTGACAGTGCGCACCCGTCCAGTGTCCGGGTGGAGCGGGGTGGGGGCCAGTGGGAGGGCGGGTGAGGGTGACGTCCGGCACGGAGTGGGGGTGAGTTGCCGGTGGCGTGGGCCGCGGCGGTGGCGCCGGGCAGCGGTGGGTTGTGGTGGGGCGCTGTGGGGGTGGGAGGCCGTCGGTGTGGGGTGCCGTCCCGGCCGGGCGCCATCGGGGTGGGGCACCGTCGCGGCCGGGCGCCGTTTCGGTCGGGTGCCGTTGCGGCCGGGTGCCGTTGCGGCCGGACGCGGTCCCGGCAGGCGCTGTCGCAGTCGGGCACAGTCACGGTCGGACACCCTCGCGGTGGGCGCCTTCGCGGTGGGCGCCTTCGCGGTCGGGCGCGCTCGCGGTCGGGCGGTGGCGCGGTGGGGGTCGGGTCTGGTGTCGTCGGTGCCCGTGGGGGCGTCCGTCAGGGGCGTTGGCCGTAGCTCCGTAGCTTTTCCCCCGCCTCCGCCACCTGTTCCGGTGACAGCAAGGTCGGGGTCAGGCCCGGTACCGATGACGCCGTCAGCCACAGGTGGCACATCCACTCCAGCTGGGCGGTGCGGTCGAAGGCTTGGTCGAGGGTGTCGCCGTAGGCGATCGTGCCGTGGTTCTGGAGGAGGCAGGCGGTGCGGTCGGCGAGGGCGTGGAGCATGTTCTCGGCCAACTCCTCGGTGCCGTACGTCGCATACGGGGCAACCCGGACGGCGCCGCCGAGCGCGCCGGCCATGTAGTGGACCGCGGGGAGCTCCGGCACGAGCATCGAGACGGCCGTCGCGTGGACGGCGTGTGTGTGGACGACGGCGCGGGCCTCGGTGGAGCGGTGGACGGCGAGATGCATGGGCAGTTCGCTGGTCGGGACCAGCGTGCCGAGGACCTGCCGGCCGTCGAGGTCGACGCCGGTGACGTCATCCGGCGTCAGCCGGTCGTACGGCACTCCCGACGGCGTGACCAGCACGGTGTCGCCGACGCGGACGGAGACGTTGCCGGAGGTGCCGACGACGAGTCCGTCGGTGACGGTGCGGCGGGCGGTGGCGACGAGCTGTTCCCAGGCGCGGGCCTCCTCGTCGCGCACACCGCGCCCCCACGGTTCGCCCACGGTCCGCACGTCCTCTCGGGCGTCCCGTCCGTCCCGCTGCTCCTGCCGCTGCTCAGCCATGTCGCGATCCTGCCAGTCGGGGCTCGGACGCACCGCCGGGCCGGGGCACTTTAGGGCGGAGGCACGGCGTCCGGCAGTGCGCATATACGGATACATCACCCTCTTGGGCAGCTTGGCCAGACATCACCGAGCGTTCCCTGATCTTCCAGTAATCTCGCTGCCTGATTTGTCGTGCACGTCGCCATTCCGGGGGGAAATATGGCTCGTGATCGCAAACCGTCCCGCCACCGCGCCCGCGTCCTCGCGGCCTCCGTGGCCGCGCTCGCCCTCTCGGGAACCGCACTGGCCGAGTTCCCGGCCGCGGCGGCGGGCAAGCCGAAGGGGCACGACGTCTCCTCGCACCAGAAGAACGTCGACTGGCAGAGCGCGAAGAACAAGGGCGCCCGGTTCGTCTACGTCAAGGCGACCGAGGGCCGGACCTATCTCAACCCGTACTTCGACCAGCAGTACACCGGATCGCGCAACGCGGGACTCATCCGCGGCGCGTACCACTTCGCGCTGCCGGACAAGTCGTCGGGCAAGGCGCAGGCGCAGTACTTCGTGAACAACGGCGGCGGCTGGAGCGCGGACGGCTGGACCCTGCCGCCGGCGCTCGACATCGAATACAACCCGTACGACGGCAAGCACCGGTGCTACGGCCTGAAGAAGGCCGCGATGGTCAGCTGGATCAAGTCCTTCAGCAACGAGGTCAAGCGGCTCACCGGCCGCCGTCCGGTGATCTACACGACCGCCCACTGGTGGAACGTCTGCACCGGCGGCAGCCGCGCGTTCGCCGCCGATCACGCACTGTGGGTGGCCCGCTACGACACGGCGGACGCAGGATCGCTGCCGAACGGATGGTCGTTCTGGACGATCTGGCAGTACGACAACAGCGGCGACCTGCCGGGTGACCAGAATCTCTTCAACGGCTCGGCGGCACAGCTGAAGAAGTTCGCCCGGGGCTCGTGACCGTGCGGCACACGGGCCGTGCGGTGGGCGGTGTCCACACCGGAGGGAAAACCCTCGGTTCCAGACACCGTGCGGCCTGCCTCAGTTCATCTTCCGTTCACCCTGGTTACCTACCTTCAACGAGCCAATGACGCTCGAACGATTGCCTGGGTAAATGGAAAACTTCTCGCTGATCCTCGCGATTGTGGTCGTAACCGCACTCGCGTTCGATTTCACGAACGGTTTTCACGACACCGCCAACGCGATGGCCACGACCATCTCGACCGGTGCGCTCAAGCCCAAGGTCGCGGTGGCCATGTCCGCCGCGCTCAACCTTGTGGGCGCCTTCCTCTCCGTGGAGGTCGCCAACACGATCTCCAAGGGTCTCGTCGACGAGAGCGGCATACGTCCAGAGGTGATCTTCGCGGCCCTGGTGGGCGCGATCCTCTGGAACCTGCTGACCTGGCTGGTCGGACTCCCCTCCAGCTCCTCGCACGCCCTCATGGGCGGTCTGATAGGCGCCACCATCGCTTCGGCGGGCACGGGCGCGGTCCACGGTGACGTCCTGGTCACCAAGGTCCTGATCCCGGCGATCGCGGCCCCGCTGGTCGCGGGCATCGCGGCCATGCTGGCCACCCGGCTCTCCTACTCCCTCGGCAAGAAGGCGGACGGCAAGTCGGCCGCCAAGGGCTTCCGCGCGGGCCAGATCGCCTCGGCCGGCCTGGTGTCCCTCGCCCACGGCACGAACGACGCGCAGAAGACGATGGGCATCATCACCCTCGCCCTCGTCGCCGGCGGCGCCGTCGCGCCCGACTCCGACCCGCCCACCTGGGTCATCCTCTCCGCGGGTCTGGCCATCGCGCTCGGCACCTACCTCGGCGGCTGGCGCATCATCCGCACGATGGGCAAGGGCCTGACCGACCTCCAGCCGCAGCAGGGCTTCGCCGCCCAGACCAGCGCGGCGACGGTCATCCTGGCCTCCTCGCACCTCGGCTTCTCCCTCTCCACCACGCACTCCGTCTCCGGTTCGGTGATGGGCGCGGGCATCGGCCGCAAGGGCGGCGTGGTCCGCTGGTCGACGGCTACGCGGATGTTCGTGGCGTGGGGCCTCACGCTCCCGGCGGCCGCCCTGGTGGGCGCGCTGGCCGAGTCCGTGTGCGACCTCGGCGACTGGGGCACGGCGGTGGTCGCGGTCTTCCTGATCGCCTCCAGCGCGGCCATCTGGAAGATCTCGCGCCGTGAGGTCGTGGACGCGTCGAACGTCAACGACACCGACGAGCCGGCCGGTGTGGTCACCACGGCGATCGCGGCCGTCACCCCGCCGCCCGCGGGCACGGTGCCGGACGACCTGACCGCCACGATCCCCGCCCCGGCAGCGGCCACCACGGAGCCGGCCGTACCGCCGGCCGCCGCGGTCTGAGCCTCAGCGACGAAGGAAAGCAAGCAACATGAAGATCGACTGGCAAGCACTGGGCTCCGTCTTCGGCGTCAGCCTGGTCGTCACCGTGGCCCTCGTGGCCCTCTTCACCCTCGGCATCATGGGCCTGTCCCGTCAGGAGCGGGCCTCGGCGGCGGGCGGCTCGGCGGCCCTCGCGGTCACCGGCGCGTACGCCTGCTTCGCCGCGTGTGCGGCGGCTGTGGGATACGGCATCTATCTGATCGTGGCCTGACCACCCGATCGCCTGACGGCACAGACCGCGCCCCGGACCTCGTGTCCGGGGCGCGGTTCTGCGTTCACCCCGGCGTGGACGCGTCATGGCTTCGCTCATCCCTCCCGTGTGGGCCTCAGCACACTCCTTCATCCCAGGTCAACAGCAAGTTGACGGCCCTTCCGGGCCCATGGTGGACTGCCGGGGCCAAGTACGGCGGCCAGGGAGGAAGTCCGGTGTGAATCCGGCGCGGTCCCGCCACTGTCACCGGGGTAGGTAGCCCCGGGAGCCAGGAACTCCCACCGCCGGTCTCGTCGAACCAGGGCGTGGACACCCTGAGTGAGGACATGTCGCCATGCTCGCCTGCCGTTTGAGGTACAGCCCCAGGTCGCTGCCCGACCCCACGGCCGGCTGAGCCGATGCGTGCCGATCGCGTCTTCGCGTACGGCGCCGCCGCCGGGCTCGTCGGGGATCTGCTGCTCGGTGATCCGCGCCGGGGGCATCCGGTCGCCGCGTTCGGGCGGGCCGCCGGTGCCGTGGAGCGGGTGCTGTGGCGGGATCACCGGGGGTGGGGGGCGCTGCACACCGCCGTGTGTGTCGGGGGTGCCGTGGCGCTGGGGGCCGTTGCCGAGAGAGTCGTACGTCCTTCCCGTACCGCTTCCGTCGTCCTGACCGGCGCCGCCACCTGGGCCGTCGTCGGGGGCACTTCGCTCGCGCGGGAGGCGCGGGGAATCGGGCGGGCCCTGGAGGCGGGTGACGTCGAGGGCGCTCGCGCTCGGCTGCCGCATCTGTGCGGGCGCGATCCGCAGGCCCTGGACGCCGACGGGATCGCCCGGGCCGTCGTCGAGTCCGTCGCCGAGAACACGTCCGACGCCGTGGTCGGTGCCCTGGTGTGGGGAGCGCTCGGGGGCGTGCCGGGGCTGCTCGGGTTCCGGGCCGTCAACACCCTCGACGCCATGGTCGGGCACAAGTCCGAGCGGTACCGGCGGTACGGGTGGGCCTCCGCCCGGCTCGACGACCTCGCGGGATGGCCGGGGGCGCGGCTCACCGCCGTACTCGCGACGGTGAGCGGTGGCGATCCGCGGGGTGCTCTGCGCGCCTGGCGGACGGATGCCGCCAAGCATCCGAGTCCCAACGCCGGGCCCGTCGAGGCCTCGTTCGCGGGGGCGCTCGGGGTGCGGCTCGGGGGAACCCTGTCGTACGCGGGGCGGGTCGAGCACCGGCCCGTCCTCAATCGGGCCGGGCGGGCCGTCGCCCCTCACGACATCGAGCGCGCCGTACGGCTGTCCCGGCGCGTCGGGCTGCTCGCGCTCGGCGTCGGAGTCGCCGCGCGGGCTCTGCGGAAAGGGCGTGCCTCATGAGCGGGGGCGGGCTGCTCGTCGCCGGGACCACCTCCGACGCCGGCAAGAGCGTCGTCACCGCCGGGATCTGCCGGTGGCTGGTGCGGCAGGGGGTCAAGGTCGCGCCCTTCAAGGCGCAGAACATGTCCCTCAATTCGTTCGTGACGAAGGAAGGGGCCGAGATCGGGCGGGCTCAGGCCATGCAGGCCCAGGCCTGTCGGGTCGAGCCGACCGCGCTCATGAATCCCGTGCTGCTCAAGCCCGGTGGGGAGCAGAGCAGCCAGGTCGTGCTGATGGGCAAGCCCGTCGGCGAGATGAGCGCGCGTGGCTATCACGGGGGGCGGCAACAGAAGCTGCTCGGGACCGTGCTCGACTGTCTCGCCGAACTGCGGGGCACGTATGACGCGGTGATCTGTGAGGGGGCCGGCAGCCCGGCCGAGATCAATCTGCGGCGGACCGACATCGTCAACATGGGGATCGCCCGCAACGCCGGGCTTCCGGTGCTCGTGGTCGGGGACATCGACCGGGGTGGGGTCTTCGCCTCCTTCTTCGGGACCGTCGCGCTGCTGTCCCCCGAGGATCAGGCGCTGGTCGCCGGGTTCCTCGTCAACAAGTTCCGGGGGGACGTCTCCCTCCTCGAACCCGGGCTCGACATGCTGCACGGGCTCACCGGGCGGCACACCTACGGCGTCCTGCCCTTCCGGCACGGGCTCGGGATCGACGAGGAGGACGGGCTGCGGGTGTCGTTGCGCGGGACCGTCCGGGAGTCCGCGGTGAGCCCTCCCGTCGGGGAGGACGTGCTGCGGGTCGCCGTCTGTGCCGTTCCGCTGATGTCCAACTTCACCGACGTCGACGCCCTCGCCGCCGAACCAGGTGTCGTCGTGCGGTTCGTGGACCGGCCGGAGGAGCTCGCCGACGCCGACCTCGTGGTGATTCCGGGGACGCGCGGGACGGTGCGGGCCCTGGAGTGGCTGCGGGAGCGGGGGCTGGCCGCCGCGCTCGTCAGAAGGGCCGCGGAAGGGCGGCCGATCCTCGGCATCTGCGGCGGCTTCCAGGTCCTCGGCGAGCACATCGAGGACGAGGTCGAAAGCCGGCAGGGACATGTCGAGGGCCTCGGCGTGCTGCCCGTCCGCGTGCGGTTCGCCCGCGAGAAGACCCTCACCAGGCCCACCGGAGAAGCCCTCGGCGAGCACGTCGACGGGTACGAGATCCATCACGGGGTCGCCGACATCACCGGCGGCACTCCCTTCCTCGACGGCTGCCGGGTCGGCCAGACCTGGGGCACCCACTGGCACGGCTCACTGGAGTCGGACGGCTTCCGGCGGGCCTTCCTGCGCGAGGTGGCCGCCACCACGGGACGCCGCTTCGTGCCGGCGCCCGACACCTCGTTCGCCGCGCTGCGCGAGGAGCAGCTCGACCGGCTCGGCGACCTCATCGAACAGCACGCGGACACCGACGCGCTCTGGCGGCTCATCGAGTCGGGCGCGCCGCAAGGACTGCCTTTCATTCCACCGGGAGCGCCCGCATGAGCACTGTGTTGTTGTTGTCGACCGCCGACACGGACCTGTTGGCGGCCCGGGCCGCCTCCGGCGCCGAGTACCGGATCGGCAATCCCACCCGCGTGGACGTGGCGGAGGAGCTGCCGGGGCTGATCGAGGGCTCCGACATCGCCGTCGTACGGCTGCTCGGTGGCAAGCGGGCCTGGGAGGACGGGCTGGCCGCGCTGAGGGCGTCCGGTGTGCCGACCGTGCTCCTTGGCGGCGAGGCCGTGCCCGACGCCGAGTTGATGGCCGAGTCGTCGGTGCCGGCCGGTGTGGTCGCGGAGGCCCTGAAGTACCTCGTCGAGGGCGGGCCCGCCAACCTCACCGAGCTCGCGCGGTTCCTGTCCGACACCGTGCTGCTGACCGGTGAGGGGTTCCTGGAGCCGCAGAAGATGCCGGAGTACGGCGTCCACGGCGACCGTGCCTTCACCGAGGGCCGTCCGACCGTCGGCGTGCTCTTCTACCGGGCCCATGAACTCAGCGGCAACACCGCCTTCGTGGACACGCTCTGCGACGCGATCGAGGCGCGCGGCGCCAACGCCCTTCCGGTGTACTGCGGTTCGCTGCGCGGGGCCGACGCCGGGCTGTACGAGATCCTCGCGAAGACCGACGCCCTCGTCGCCACCGTCCTCGCCGCCGGCGGCACGCACGCCTCGCAGGCGTCGGCGGGCGGCGACGAGGAGGCCTGGGACATCGGCGCCCTCGCCGAGCTCAACGTGCCGGTGCTGCAAGGACTGTGCCTCACATCGTCCAAGGCGGCCTGGGACGAGTCCGACGCCGCCCTCTCCCCCATGGACGCGGCGATGCAGGTCGCGATCCCCGAGTTCGACGGGCGGATCATCACCGTCCCGTTCTCCTTCAAGGAGCAGGGGCCGGACGACGTCCCCGTCTACGTCGCCGACCCTGAGCGGGCCGGGCGTGTCGCCGGGATCGCCGTACGGCACGCGCAGTTGCGGCACAAGCCGAACGCCGAGAAGAAGCTCGCGCTCGTCTTCACCGCGTACCCGACCAAGCACTCACGGGTCGGCAACGCGGTCGGCCTCGACACGCCCGCCTCGGCGGTGCGGGTGCTGGACGCCCTCAGGCAGGCCGAGTACTCGCTCACCGAATACCCCTCCGGCGGCGACGAGTTGATCCACCGGCTCATCAACGCCGGTGGCCACGACGTGGAGTGGCTCACCGAGGAGCAGCTGGCCGCCGCGCCCGCGCGGGTGCCGCTGGCGGACTACCGGGCGTGGTTCGACAAGCTGGACCCGGAGTTGCGGGACGGCATGCTGGAGGCGTGGGGCGAGCCGCCGGGCAGCCTCTACGTCGACGGGGACGACATCGTGCTCGCCTCGCTCCAGTTCGGGAACGTCGTCGTGATGATCCAGCCGCCGCGCGGCTTCGGGGAGAACCCGATCGCGATCTACCACGACCCGGACATGCCACCGTCGCACCACTACATGGCGGCCTACAGGTGGCTGGAGAACTCTTTCGGAGCCGACGCGATCGTCCACATGGGCAAGCACGGCACGATGGAGTGGCTGCCGGGCAAGGGCCTTGGGCTGAGCGGCGGTTGCGCCCCGGACGCCGTGCTCGGCGACCTCCCGCTCATCTACCCCTTCATCGTCAACGACCCCGGCGAGGGCACCCAGGCCAAGCGGCGCGGGCACGCCACCGTCGTCGACCACCTCGTACCGCCGATGGCGCGTGCCGACACCTACGGGGACCTCGCCAAGCTGGAGCAGCTCCTCGACGAGTACGCGCTCGTCTCGGACCTGGACCCGACGAAAGCGCCGGCCGTGCGGGCGCAGATCTGGACGCTGGTCAAGGCGGCCGAGCTCCACCACGACCTGCATGTCGAGGACCAGCCGGACGACGACGACTTCGACGAGTTCGTCATGCACATCGACGGCTATCTGTGCGAGATCAAGGACGTGCAGATCCGCGACGGGCTGCACATCCTCGGCGGCGGGCCGGTCGGCGAGGCGCGGGTCAACCTCGTGCTCGCCGTGCTGCGCGCCTCCCAGGTGTGGGGCGGGCAGGCGAACGCGCTGCCGGGGCTCCGGGCTTCCTTCGCGGCCCATTTCGGGCTGGTGGAGAAGGAGTTGCTGGCCGAGCCGGGCGCGCCGGTGAAGGTGCCGGTCGAGCTGACGGAGCTGGTCGAGGGCCCGGCCCGGAGCGCCGCCGACGCGATCGACCTCCTTGAGCAGCTGTGCCGGCGGGTCGCGGAGGGCATGGAGGCCCGGGACTGGGACGTCGCGGTCGCCCCGGCCGTGCTGCGCGGTGTGCTGGGTGTCGAACTCCCGGACGGCGTGGCCGTGTTGGAGTTCGCCTGCACCGAGGTGGTGCCGCGGCTGGCCCGCACCACCGACGAGATCGACCACATCCTCAAGGCGCTCGACGGCGGTTACGTCCCCGCCGGTCCGTCCGGTTCGCCGACCCGCGGTCTGGTCAACGTCCTGCCGACCGGGCGGAACTTCTACTCGGTCGACCCCAAGGCCATTCCCTCCCGGCTGAGTTGGGAGGTCGGGCAGGCGCTCGCCGACTCGCTCGTCCAGCGGTACCTGGCCGACACCGGTGAGTACCCGAAGTCCGTCGGGCTGACGGTGTGGGGCACGTCCGCGATGCGCACCCAGGGCGACGACATCGCCGAGATCCTGGCGCTGCTGGGCTGCCGCCCCGTGTGGGACGAGGCCTCACGCCGGGTCACCGGATTCGAGATCATCGGGCTGGAGGAGCTGGGCCGTCCCCGCATCGACGTCACCGTCCGCATCTCCGGGTTCTTCCGGGACGCGTTCCCGCACGTGGTCGGGCTGATCGACGACGCGGTGCGGAAGGTGGCCGAGCTGGACGAGCCCGCCGAGTCCAACTTCGTGAAGGCGCACGCCGACGAGGACACCGCCGAGCACGGTGACCGGCGGCGCGCGACGGCCCGTATCTTCGGCTCCAAGCCGGGCGCGTACGGCGCCGGTCTGCTGCCGCTGATCGACGCCCGCAACTGGCGCTCCGACGCGGACCTCGCCGAGGTGTACGCGGTGTGGGGCGGTTACGCCTACGGTCGCGGTCTGGACGGGCGGGCGGCGCGCGGGGACATGGAGACGGCGTTCAAGCGGATCAACGTGGCCGCGAAGAACGTCGACACCCGCGAGCACGACCTCGTCGACGCCGACGACTACTTCCAGTACCACGGGGGCATGGTCGCAATGGTCCGCCACCTCACGGGCGCCAACCCCGAGGCGTACGTGGGTGATTCGGCCACCCCGGACCAGGTGAAGACCCGCACGCTGGGCGAGGAGACGCACCGGGTGTTCCGGGCGCGTGTCGTGAACCCCCGCTGGATGGCGGCCATGCGCCGGCACGGCTACAAGGGCGCCTTCGAGATGGCGGCGACCGTCGACTACCTCTTCGGCTACGACGCCACGGCGGGCGTGGTCGACGACTGGATGTACGAGAAGCTCAGCGCCGAGTACGTCTTCGACCCGGAGAACCAGGACTTCATGAAGAAGTCCAACCCCTGGGCACTGCGCGGCATCACCGAACGGCTCCTGGAGGCCGCCGAGCGCGGACTGTGGGCGGAGCCGGACGCGGACACCCTGGAGCGGCTGCGCGCCACGTACCTGGAGCTCGAAGGCGACCTGGAGGGCGACGACCAGTGAGTACCCCGTTTCCGTTCACGGCCGTCGTCGGCCAGGACGACCTGCGGCTCGCGCTGCTGCTGAACGCCGTGTCGCCGGCGGTCGGCGGTGTGCTGGTGCGCGGGGAGAAGGGCACGGCCAAGTCGACGGCCGTACGCGCGCTTTCGGCGCTGCTGCCCGAGGTCCCGGTCGTCGCGGGCTGCCGTTTCTCCTGCGATCCGGCCGCTCCCGACCCCGGCTGCCCGGACGGCCCGCACGAGCCGGGTCCCGGCACCTCGCGGCCCTCCCGCATGGTCGAACTCCCCGTCGGCGCCTCCGAGGACCGGCTCGTCGGCGCCCTCGACATCGAGCGGGCGCTCGCGGAGGGCGTGAAGGCCTTCGAGCCGGGCCTGCTGGCCGACGCGCACCGCGGGATCCTCTACGTCGACGAGGTCAACCTTCTCCATGACCATCTCGTCGACCTGCTCCTCGACGCGGCGGCCATGGGCGCCTCGTACGTGGAGCGCGAGGGCGTGTCCGTGCGGCATGCCTCGAAGTTCCTGCTCGTCGGGACCATGAACCCCGAAGAGGGCGAGCTGCGGCCGCAGTTGCTGGACCGCTTCGGGCTGACCGTCGAGGTGGCCGCATCCCGGGAGCCCGACCAGCGGGTGGAGGTCGTACGGCGGCGGCTCGCGTACGACGACGATCCGGCCGGTTTCGCCGCGCGTTGGGCCGACGAGGAGGCCGCCGTACGGCAACGGGTCGTCGCGGCGCGGGAGTTGCTGCCGTCGGTGCGGCTCGGGGACGGGGCGTTGCGGCAGATCGCGGCGACCTGTGCCGCGTTCGAGGTGGACGGCATGCGGGCCGACATCGTGATGGCGCGTACCGCCACCGCACTGGCCGCCTGGGCCGGGCGGACCGACGTGCTCGCCGAGGACGTACGGCAGGCCGCGCTGCTCGCGCTGCCGCACCGCAGGCGCCGTAACCCCTTTGACGCGCCGGGACTTGACGAGGACAAGCTCGACCAGACGCTGGAGGAGTTCAGCGGCGAGGGCGAGGACGATCCCGACCCGGACGGACCCGGCGGGGGTGGCGGACAGCCGACGCCGGACGACGGGTCGCAGGGTGACTCCGGGGGTGCGGCGCAGTCCGAGGCCGGGGAGGGCGGGGAGCCGCAGGCCGATGGTGCCGGTGGCGGCGAGCAGTCCGCCGTACGGGCTGCGGAGCCGTTCCGTACCAAGGTGCTCAGCGTGCCGGGGCTCGGGGACGGTGCCGCGGGGCGGCGTTCGCGGGCGCGGACCGAGCACGGGCGGACCACGGGGGCGCGCCGCCCTCGGGGTGCGCTGACCAAGCTGCATCTGGCGGCCACCGTGCAGGCGGCCGCGCCGCATCAGCGGGCGCGCGGCCGGTCCGGTCCCGGGCTCGTGCTGCGCCGGGACGATCTGCGGCAGGCGACGCGGGAGGGGCGCGAGGGGAATCTCGTGCTGTTCGTGGTCGACGCCTCGGGGTCCATGGCCGCTCGGCAGCGGATGGGCGCCGTGAAGGGTGCCGTGCTGTCGCTGCTGCTGGACGCGTACCAGCGGCGGGACAAGGTGGGTCTTGTGACGTTCCGGGGGACGGCGGGTGAGGTGGCGTTGCCGCCGACGTCGTCCGTGGATGCCGCCGCGGCCCGGCTGGAGTCGTTGCCGACGGGTGGGCGTACGCCGCTCGCCGCCGGGCTGCTGAAGGCGCACGAGGTGCTGCGGGTCGAGCGGTTGCGGGACCCGGCTCGGCGGGCGCTGGTCGTCGTGGTGACCGACGGGCGGGCCACGGGTGGGCCCGAGCCGGTCGCGCTGTCGCAGCGGGCGGCCCGGTTGTTCGCCGCCGACGGGGTCGCCTCCGTCGTCGTCGACTGCGAGTCCGGGCCCGTGCGGCTGGGGCTCGCCGGGCAGTTGGCGGGTGAGCTGGGGGGTACGGCGGTGACGCTCGACGAGTTGCGGGCCGACTCCATCGCCGGACTGGTCAGGGACGTACAGAGGAGGGCCGCGTAATGCCGCAGGGACAGCCGAGTGTGGTGCCGGACGACGGGCTGACCACGCGTCAGCGGCGTAACCGTCCGCTGGTGGTCGTGCACACCGGGATCGGGAAGGGCAAGTCCACCGCTGCGTTCGGGCTCGCCTTGCGGGCCTGGAATCAGGGGTGGCCCATCGGGGTGTTCCAGTTCGTCAAGTCGGCGAAGTGGAAGGTCGGCGAGGAGAACGCGCTGCGGGTGCTGGGTGCCTCCGGCGAGGGCGGGTCCGTCGACTGGCACAAGATGGGCGAGGGGTGGTCCTGGGTGCAGCGGGACGCCCAGATGGACAACGAGGAGAAGGCCCGGGAGGGCTGGGAGCAGGTCAAGCGGGACCTCGCCGCCGAGACGTACAAGCTGTATGTGCTCGATGAGTTCGCCTACCCCATGCACTGGGGGTGGGTGGACACGGATGAGGTGATCGCCGTGCTGCGGGACCGGCCGGGGACGCAGCATGTCGTCATCACCGGGCGGAACGCTCCCGAGAAGCTCGTCGACTTCGCCGATCTCGTGACCGACATGTCCAAGGTGAAGCATCCGATGGACGCCGGGCAGAAGGGGCAGCGGGGTATCGAGTGGTGATGTCCTCCTCGTCTGTTTCCGTCCCTCGGTTGGTCATTGCCGCGCCCTCCTCGGGCAGCGGGAAGACCACCGTCGCCACGGGGTTGATGGCCGCGTTCGCCGCGCGGGGGCTCGCCGTGTCTCCGCACAAGGTCGGGCCGGACTACATCGACCCCGGGTATCACTCGCTCGCCACCGGGCGGGTGGGGCGGAATCTCGACGCGTACCTGTGCGGTCCCGAGCTGATCGGGCCGTTGTTCGCGCACGGGGCGCGCGGGTGTGACATCGCCGTCGTCGAGGGCGTGATGGGGCTGTACGACGGGGCCGCGGGGGAAGGTGAACTGGCGTCCACCGCTCATGTCGCGAAGCTGTTGCGGGCGCCGGTGGTGCTGGTCGTCGACGCCTCTTCGCAGTCGCGGTCGGTGGCGGCGCTGGTGCACGGGTTCGTCTCGTGGGATCCGGAGGTGCGGGTCGGGGGCGTGATCCTCAACAAGGTCGCGTCCGACCGGCATGAGGAGCTGCTGCGGGAGGCGTTGGAGTCGGCCGGGGTGCCGGTGCTGGGGGTGCTGCGGCGGGCGGCTCAGGTGGATACGCCTTCCCGGCATCTGGGGTTGGTGCCGGTTGCCGAGCGGCGGGAAGCGGCTGTCGAAGCCGTCGCTGCGATGGCTGCGCAGGTTGCGGGCGGGTGTGATCTGGACGCGTTGGAGGCGCTGGCCCGCGCTGCCGGCCCCGTACCAGGGGGCTCCGCCCCCTGGACCCCCGCCTCGCCCACCCCCCACCCGACTCGGTTGGAAGAGAAGCGAGGCACGGACGTCGTCGCCGTCGCCGGTGGTCCCGCGTTCACCTTCTCCTATGCCGAGCATGCAGAGTTGCTGACCGCCGCCGGAGCCGAAGTCGTCACCTTCGACCCCCTGCGTGATGAGCAACTCCCTGAAGGAACCCGCGGCTTGGTCATCGGCGGTGGCTTTCCCGAGGTGTACGCCTCCGAGCTGTCCGCCAACGAACCCCTGCGCAAGGCCGTCAGTGAGCTCGCCCTCAGCGGCGCCCCCGTCGCCGCCGAGTGTGCCGGCCTGCTGTATCTCTGCCGTGAGCTCGACGGAGCCCCCATGTGCGGCGTGCTCGACGCGTCCGCGCGGATGAGTGAGCGGCTCACGCTCGGCTACCGGGACGCGGTGGCCGTCGGCGACAGTTCCCTCGCCGTCGCCGGGACACGGATGCGGGGGCACGAGTTCCATCGGACCGTCGTGGAGCCCGGTGCCGGGGCGGCTCCCGCATGGGGGGTGCGCGCCCCTGCCCGGCGCGTCGAAGGTTTCGTACAACAAGGTGTGCACGCGAGTTATCTGCACACGCACTGGGCGTCGCAGCCCGATGTGGCCCGTAGGTTCGTGGAGAGGTGCCGGACGTCATGAGCAGCAGCAGGTTGATCGGAGTCGGGGTCGGTCCCGGCGATCCGGAGCTGGTGACCGTCAAGGGCGTCAACGCGCTGCGTGCCGCCGATGTGGTCGTCGTACCCGTCATGGACACCGGCGAGCGGGGGCGGGCCGAGGCCACCGTGCTGCACTACGTCGGGCAGGAGAAGGTCGTACGGGTGGTCTTCGCCCTCAACGAGCGGACCGACCGGGGGCGGCGGGAGGCCGCCTGGGACGCCGCCGGGGGGCGGGTCGCGCAGCTGCTCGGCGAGCACGGCACGGTCGCCTTCGCCACCATCGGCGATCCGAACGTCTACTCCACCTTCACCTATCTCGCGCAGACCATCGCCGAGCTGGTGCCGGGCACCGTCGTGGAGACCGTGCCCGGTATCACCGCCATGCAGGATCTCGCCGCGCGTTCCGGGGCCGTCCTCACCGAGGGCACCGAGCCGCTGACGCTCGTGCCCGTCACCGCCGGTGCCCAGGCGCTCAAGGACGCCCTGGCCGGACCGGGGACGGTCGTCGCGTACAAGTTCGGGCGGCAGGCCGAGGAGGTCGCCGAGGCGCTGCGGGAGACCGGGCGGATCGACGACGCCGTGTGGGGGTCGGCGCTCGGGCTGCCGGAGGAGTCCGTGCGGCCGGCGGCCGAGCTGGACGGCGCCCCGCTCCCCTACCTCTCCACGCTCATCGCGCCCGCCCGGCGTGACGGCGGGCGGGGCGGCAAGCTGTGACCTCGCCCCTCGGGGCGTCAGTCGGCGATGCCCACCACCAGCCAGATGAACGCCACGCCCGCGACCGTGCACAGCAGGGTCGAGCGGGCGGGGTGTTCGTGGTGGGCCTCGGGGAGGATCTCGGCGGCCGCCAGATAGAGGAGCGCGCCGCCGAAGAAGCCGAGATACGCGCCGAGCAGCTTCTCCGGGATGGTGAAGAAGAGGGTCGACGCGGCGCCCACGACGGGTGCCGCCGCGTCGGCGAACAGCATCGCCAGCGCCCGGCGGCGGGCGTTCCCGTACAGGCTCGTGATCGTGTACGTGTTGAAGCCGTCCGCGAAGTCATGGGCGATGACCGCGAGGGCCACCGCGGTGCCCATGCCGCCGCCCACCTGGAAGGCGGCGCCGATCGCCACGCCGTCCATGGCGCTGTGGCCGACCATCGCCGCGGCGGCCGTCAGACCCACCTCGGGGACCCGGGCGTCGCGTTCCTCTCCGCCGTGCGCGGCCTGGCGGCCGGCGAGGAGACGTTCCACCAGATGGGCCAGCAGGAAGCCGGCCACGAACAGCAGCAGCGCGGCCGGTACGCCGAAGACCTCGGTGCCCGCCGCCTCCAGCGCCTCCGGCAGCAGGTCCAGGCCGACCACGCCCAGCATCAGGCCGCCGGCCAGGCCAAGGACCAGGTGGCGGCGGTCGGTCACCCGCTGTGCCGTCCAGCCGCCGGCCAGTGTCATCAGGAACGCGCCGAGCGCGACGAACACCGCCATGGGCCCTTCGTATCCGATCAGGCCCTGTTCGCGCACATCCAGCCCCCCAGTGAAGCTCCGTGAATCTTCGTACGAGAGGACCCGAACCCATGGCCGACGCCCCTGCCGGCAAGGTGACCTTCGTCGGTGCCGGACCCGGCGCCGCCGACCTGCTGACGTTCCGTGCCGCGCGTGCCATCGCCGAGGCCGACGTCGTGATCTGGGCGGCGAGCCTGGTCCAGGCCGAGGTCCTGGAGCATGCCCGTGAGGGCGCGGAGATCCTCGACTCGGCGACAATGTCGCTGGAGGACGTCGTCGCCGTGTACGAGCGGGCCGTCGCCGAGGGTCTGCGGGTCGCCCGTATCCACTCCGGCGACCCCGCCCTGTGGGGCGGTACGCAGGAGCAGCTCGACCGGTGTGCCCGGATCGGCATCGCGACCGAGGTGATCCCCGGTGTCTCCGCCTTCTCCGCCGTCGCCGCGCTCGCGCAGCGCGAGCTGACCATTCCCGAGGTCGCGCAGTCCGTGGTGCTCACCCGGCTCGGCGGCGGCAAGACGCCGATGCCGCCCGGCGAGGAGGTGCGGGAGTTCGCCAAGCACGGCACCACTATGGCGATCTTCCTGTCGGCGGCGCGCAGCGGTCAGCTGGTGCGGGAGCTGCTGGAGGGCGGCTACCCGACCTCCACCCCGGTCGTCGTCGCCTACCAGGCCACCTGGCCCGAGGAACTCGTCGTGCGGTGCACGATCGAGACGCTGGAGGAGACGGTCAAGGAGCACAAGCTCTGGAAGCACACCCTCTTCCTGGTCGGGCCCGCGCTCGACGCCGAGGGCACCCGCTCGCACCTGTACCACCCCGGTCACTTCCACGGCTACCGCAAGGCCGACCCGGAGGCCCGCCGGGCCCTGCGCGCGCGGGGTGCAAGTACGTGATCACGGTCTTCGGTACGGGGACGGGGGCGCCGGTTCCCGCCGATGTGCTGGCCGGGGCCCGGCTGGTGGTGGGCGGCCGGCGTCATCTGGCGTCCGCGCCGGTCCCGGCGGATGCCGAGCAGGTCGTGCTCGGGCCGCTCGCGCCCGCCCTCGACACCATCGAGCGGCATCTGAAGGCGGAGAGCCCGGTCGTCGTGCTCGCCTCGGGTGATCCCGGGTTCTTCGGGATCGTGCGGGCGCTGGCCGAGCGGTTCGGGTCCGAGCTGTTGGACGTACGGCCGGGGGTGTCGTCCGTCGCCGCCGCGTTCGCGCGGCTCGGGCTGACGTGGGACGACGCGGTCGTGGTCAGCGCGCACGGGCGGGAGCTGCGGACGGCCGTGAACGTGTGCCGGGCGCGGCCCAAGGTCGCCGTGCTGACCGGGCCGGGGTCCGGGCCCGCCGAGCTGGGCACCGCGTTGCGGGCCGACGCCCGGGTCCTGGTCGTCGCCTCCGCGCTGGGCTCCGCCGAGGAGCGCGTCGAGCGGGTGACGCCGGCCGAGGCCGCCGCCCGTGACTGGGGGACGTCGGTCAGCGTGGTGCTGTGCCTGGACGAGACACGGCTCCTGGGCGCCGCCGCACGGACCGTCGCCGGGTCGGATGCCGGCCCCGGTCGATGGGCGCTGGACGAGGACGAGTTCACGCACCGCGACTCGATGATCACCAAGTTCGAGGTACGGGCCCTCGCGCTGGCCCGGCTCGGTCCGCGACTCGGCGACCATGTCTGGGACATCGGGGCGGGCTCCGGTTCCGTCGCCGTGGAGTGCGCGCGGTTCGGCGCGGCCGTCACCGCCGTCGAGAAGACCCGGGACGGCGTCGAGCGGGTGCGCGCCAACGCGGTGGCCCACGGGGTCGACGTACGGGCCGTGCACGGGGCCGCGCCCACGGTGCTGTCCGATCTCGACGACCCCGACGCCGTGTTCGTCGGCGGCGGCGGGCGCGAACTGCCCGCGATCGTCACCGCGTGCGCGCGGCGCGCCCGGCGGACGGTCGTCGTGGCGATGGCCGCGCTCGACCGGGTGCCGGCCGTGCGCGAGGCGTTCACCGGCGCCGGGTTCTCCTGCGACGGCGTGCTGTTGCAGTCGTCGCGGCTGGCGCCGCTGCCCGGGGACGTGACCCGGCTCGCGGCGACCAACCCTGTTTTTCTGCTGTGGGGGTACCGAACCCCCGTTTCTCATGAGGGAGTAGCACTGTGATCGGCCTCATTTCCGCCACCGCGGCGGGCGCGGCTGCGCGCGACCGGCTGGCCGCGGCGTGGCCGGAGCGGACGCGCGTGTACGAAGGTCCCGTCGGGGACGCCGTACGGGCCGCGTTCGCGGAGTGCGGGCAGCTGGTGTGCTTCCTCGCGACGGGGGCCGTGGTGCGGCTCGTCGCGCCGCTGCTCGGCGACAAGACGTCCGACCCGGGTGTGGTGTGCGTCGACGAGGCGGGGCGGTTCGCCGTGTCGCTGGTCGGCGGGCATGGCGGGGGTGCCAATGAACTCGCCTGTGAGATCGGTGAGTTGCTGGGCGCGGAGCCGGTCGTCACGACGGCGACGGACGCGGTCGGACTGCCGGGCCTCGACACGCTCGGTTTCCCCGTGGAGGGCGATGTCGCCGCCGTGTCGCGGGCCCTGCTGGACGGTGAACCGGTGGCCCTGGAGGCGGAGTTGGCGTGGCCGCTGCCCGCGCTGAAGGTCACCGGGGACGGCGCCCATGTCGTGCGGGTCACCGATCGTCTCGTCCAGCCCGCCCCGCAGGAGGTCGTGCTGCGGCCGCCGTCCCTCGTCGTCGGTGTCGGGGCCTCCAAGGGGGCTCCGGTCGACGAGGTGCTCGGGCTGGTCCGGGACGCGCTGCGGGACGCCGGGCTGGCGGAGGCGTCCCTCGCGGAACTCGCCACCGTGGACGCCAAGGCGGAGGAGCCGGGCATCGTCGAGGCCGCCCGCGCGCTGGGGGTCCCGCTGGTCACCCACAGCGCCGCGGACCTTTCGGCCGTCGTGGTGCCCAACCCCTCCGACGCTCCGCTGGCCGCCGTGGGCACGCCGTCGGTCGCCGAAGCCGCCGCGCTCGTCGGCGGCGGTGAACTCCTCGTCCCCAAGCGGAAGTCCTCGCGGGCGGACGGGCATGCCGCGATGGCGACCTGTGCCGTCGTACGGCGGCCCGCGCGCGGCCGGCTCGCGGTGGTCGGGCTCGGGCCCGGCGCCCGGGACCTGCTCACCCCGCGTGCGAAGGCGGAGTTGCAGAGCGCTGCCGTGCTGGTCGGTCTCGACCAGTACGTCGACCAGATCCGCGATCTGCTGCGGCCCGGCACCGTGATCCTGGAGTCGGGGCTCGGGGCCGAGGAGGAGCGGGCCCGGACAGCCGTGGCGGAGGCCCGCAAGGGGCAGGCCGTCGCGCTGATCGGCAGCGGGGACGCGGGCGTGTACGCCATGGCCTCCCCCGCGCTCGCCGAGGCGTCCGACGACATCGAGGTCGTCGGTGTGCCCGGGGTGACCGCGGCCCTCGCCGCCGCCGCGATCCTGGGCGCCCCGCTCGGTCACGACCACGTCTCCATCAGCCTCTCCGACCTGCACACTCCGTGGGAGGTCATCGAGCGGCGGGTGCGGGCGGCGGCCGAGGCGGACATCGTGGTCACCTTCTACAACCCGCGTTCCCGGGGCCGCGACTGGCAGCTGCCGAAGGCGCTGGCGATCCTCGCCGAGCACCGGGAGCCGGCCACGCCGGTCGGGGTCGTGCGGAACGCGTCGCGGCCGGACGAGTCCAGTCGGCTCACGACACTGGGGTCCCTGGACCCGGCGACGGTCGACATGATGACGGTCGTGACCGTCGGCAACACGGCGACCCGGGACATCGCGGGGCGCATGGTGACACCGCGCGGCTACCGCTGGCAGACCGCAGAGGAGGGCTCCAAGTGATCCGTGAGGTCCACCCCATCGAGGAGGAGTCCTACCGGCGGCTGCGGGCCCGCCTGGACACCTCGCACTTCCCGCCGCTGACCCGGGCGGTGGTCGAGAGGGTCATCCACTCGGCCGCCGACCTGGCGTACGCCGACGACCTCGTCATGGACGAGGGCGAGCTGGAGAAGGCGCATGCCGCGCTGCACGGCGGGGCGCCCGTCGTCGTGGACGTGGAGATGGTCGCGGCCGGCATCACCCGGCGCGCGACCGTCTGCCGGCTGCGCGACGCCGTGGCCGGGCCGGGGCTCACCCGCTCCGCACACGCGATCCGGCTCGCCTACGAACAGGTCGGCCCCGGCGCCCTGTGGGTGATCGGCAACGCGCCGACCGCCCTGGAGGAACTGCTCACCCTGGACGCCGCCCCGGCGCTCGTCATCGGTCTGCCCGTCGGATTCGTCGGCGCGGTCGAGTCCAAGGCCGCGCTGCGCGAGAGCGGGCTGCCCGCCGTGAGCAACGTGTCCGAGAAGGGCGGGTCGGCCGTCGCGTCGGCCGCGCTCAACGCCCTGCTGTACCACCCCGTTTCCACCGAGGAGAAATCGTGACCACCCCCCAGCCCGCTCTGCTCATCGCCGGCCACGGCACCCGGGACGAGGCCGGGGCCGAGGCGTTCCGCGACTTCGTAAGGGAGTTGGGGCGCCGCCACCCCGAACTGCCCGTCGCGGGCGGCTTCATCGAACTGTCCCCGCCGCCGCTCGGCGAGGCCGTCACCGAGCTGGTGGACAGAGGCGTACGACGGTTCGCCGCCGTGCCGCTGATGCTGGTCTCCGCCGGTCACGCCAAGGGCGACATCCCGGCGGCGCTGGCCCGCGAGAAGGAACGGCACCCGGGGATCTCGTACACCTACGGGCGTCCGCTGGGCCCGCACCCGTCGCTGCTGAACGTCCTGGAGCGGCGGCTGGAGGAGGCGCTCGGCACCGAGGGGCGCACGCCCGGCGACCTCGCCGACGTGACCGTGCTGCTCGTCGGGCGCGGTTCCACCGACCCGGACGCCAACGCCGAGGTGCACAAGGCGGCCCGGCTGCTGTGGGAGGGGCGCGGGTACGCGGGCGTGGAGACGGCGTTCGTGTCGCTGGCCGCGCCGGACGTGCCGAGCGGCCTGGACCGGTGCGTGAAGCTGGGCGCGCGGCGGATCGTCGTCCTGCCGTACTTCCTGTTCACCGGCATCCTCCCGGACCGGGTCCGGCAGCAGACCGAGGGCTGGGCGGCCGCCCACCCGGAGGTCGAGGTGCGCTCGGCGGACGTCATCGGGCCGGAGCCGGAGCTGCTCGACCTGGTGATGGAGCGGTACGAGGAGGCGATCAAGGGCGATCTGCGGATGAACTGCGACTCGTGCGTCTATCGCATCGCGCTGCCCGGTTTCGAGGACAAGGTGGGCATGCCGCAGCAGCCGCACTTCCACCCCGACGACGACGGCCACCACCACCACGGGCACGGACACCACCACCACGGCTCCCACTCCCATGCGCACTGACAGACAGGACACCGGCAGCCACGACCTGCGGCACCACGGTGACGCGGAGGTACGGGACGACGGGGCGCGGCTCACCGACCTCGCCGTGAACGTCCGCGCGGACACGCCCCCGAGATGGCTGCGGGAGCGGATCGCCGAGTCGCTGACCGGGCTGGCCGCCTACCCGGACGGCCGCGAGGCGCGGGAGGCGGTCGCGGCCCGGCACGGTCTGCCCGCGGAGCGGGTGCTGCTCACGGCCGGTGCGGCGGAGGCCTTCGTGCTGCTCGCCCGCGCCCTGGAGACCCGCCGTCCGCTGGTCGTGCACCCGCAGTTCACGGAGCCGGAGGCGGCGCTGCGGGACGCGGGGCACACCGTCGACCGGCTGCTGCTGCGCGCGGAGGACGGCTTCCGGCTCGACCCGGCGGCCGTCCCCGAGGACGCCGACCTGGTGGTGATCGGCAATCCGACGAACCCGACGTCGGTCCTGCACCCGGCGGACACGATCGCCCGACTCGCCCGTCCCGGGCGGACGTTGGTGGTGGACGAGGCGTTCATGGACGCGGTGCCGGGCGAGCGGGAGGAGCTGGCGGGACGCACCGACGTCCCCGGGCTCGTCGTCCTGCGCAGCCTGACCAAGACCTGGGGTCTGGCCGGGCTGCGCATCGGCTACGTCCTCGCCGCACCGGAGACCATCGAGGAACTGGAGCGGGCCCAGCCGCTGTGGCCGGTGTCCACCCCGGCCCTCGCCGCGGCGCGGGCCTGCGTGCAGCCGCAGGCACTGGCCGAGGCGGCCCACGCGGCCCACCGGATCGCCGCCGACCGGGCCCATCTCGTCGCCGGGCTGCGGGAGTTCGCCCCGGACGGACTGAGGGTGGCCGAACCGGCGGAGGGCCCCTTCGTCCTGGTGCGCCTGCCCCGGGCCGCCGCCGTGCGCAGGCATCTGCGCGACCTCGGTTTCGCGGTGCGGCGCGGGGACACGTTCCCCGGCCTCGACGAGGAGTGGCTGCGGCTCGCGGTGCGGGACCGGACGACGGTCAACTCGTTCCTCCAGGCGCTGGACCAGGCGATGGTCCTGTCCCAGCACTGAGGGGGCATGCGGTGGGCGCGGCCGGGGTGGTCAGTTCCTGCCGCGCCGCGCCACCGCGGCCGCTCCCCCGCCCGCGACGAGCAGGGCGATCGCGCCGCCCGCGAGGTACGGGGTCATGGAGTTGCCGCCGGTCTCGGCCAACCCGGCCTCGGCGGGGGCGCCTTGGGGCTTCACGTCGCCGGCCGGGGTCTCGGAGGGGGCCGCGGAGGCGGGTTCCGCCGGGGCCTCGCAGGTGGCCTTCGCCAGGGTCAGGGTGCCCTCGACCTCGGCCACGTTGAGCTTCAACGGGTTGACGGAGACGGTGAGTTCGAGGGCGGTGGCGGCGGCCGTGCGGGACGTGGTCTCGCGCTTCGACAGGTCGAGGCGGACCTCGCCGACGCCCGGGACCTTCACCTCGGTCGGGCCGCCCGCGCTCAGCGTGACCTTCTTGCCGAGGACGGTGACATCACCGAGCACGTTGGACCGGGCGACCGGCGTCTTCCCGGCCTCACAGACCGCCTCGGACTTGACGGTGCCGAGTTCGACGACCGAGAGCAGCGGCAGGCCGGGGACGTGGAGCTTGGCGTGGGCGAGGTGGGTCGAGGCCTCGGCCCTGGTCGCGGTGACGTCAGCCTTCGCCGACGCCACCTCGGCGTTCAGCACGCTGAAGGCCTGGCCGTTGTTCACGCCGTTCAACTCGGCGGTGAGCGCGGTCTTCTCGGCGCTCTGCGGCGCCTGCACTTCGTTCAGGGAGACCGCGAGCGGGACGTTCACGGTCTTGTTGAGCAGGGACACGTCGAGCCCGGTGCGCAGGACGACGGCGCTCGCACGGCCCTCGTCGCCGGTGGCGTGTGCGGAACCCGCGCTTGCCAGGACCGCGGGACCGGCGGCCAGGGCGGTGGCCGTCGCGACGGTCGCGAGACGGCGTGCGGGCATACGGAAGTTCTTGCCGTTCAAGGTGGGGACCCCTCAGAGGAGACTTGCTCGGGACTCGGCAAGAATTACGCACTGAGAGTGAACAGTCAGCGGTCCGACGGGAGTTCACCCCAACGTGGTGCTCCCGTGAACCTTTTCGATTCATGCGGCACGGATGTTCCTCGAAGTCACCCCCGTACCCCCTTCTGTGCGAGCGCATGCGTTGACGGGGCGGCGCGTGAGCGGGAGTGCAGAACGAGCCAGGTCGCTCACCGGTTACGCTCCGTCAACGCGGCTCCGGCGGCTCAGGCGGTGACCCGGCCGTTGAGGACGACCCGCTGCGGGTCCGCCAGCACCCGTACGTCGGCGCGCGGATCGGACGCGTAGACCACGAGGTCGGCCGGGGCGCCCTCCTCCAGGCCGGGGCGGCCGAGCCAGGTCCGGGCCTTCCAGGTGGTCGCCGCGAGGGCCTCGACCGGCGGGATGCCGGCGGTGACCAGTTCCGCGACCTCGGCCGCGACCAGGCCGTGCGGCAGGGTGCCGCCGGCGTCGGTGCCGACGTACACCGGGATGCCGGCGTCGTACGCGGACCGCACGGTGTCGTAGCGCCGCTCGTGCAGTCGCCGCATATGGGCCGACCAGCGCGGGAACTTGTCGTCGCCGCCCGCCGCGAGCTGCGGGAAGGTGGCGATGTTGACCAGCGTCGGGACGATCGCCACGCCGTGCTCGACGAAGAGCGGGATGAGGTCCTCGGTCAGCCCGGTGGCGTGTTCGACGCAGTCGATGCCGGCGCCGACCAGGTCCGGGAGGGAGTCCGCGGAGAAGCAGTGGGCGGTGACCCGGGCACCGAGGCGGTGGGCCTCGGCGATGGCCGCGTCCAGCGCCTCCCGCGGCCAGAGCGCCGCCAGGTCGCCGAGCTCGCGGTCGATCCAGTCGCCGACCAGCTTGACCCAGCCGTCGCCGCGGCGGGCCTCCTGGGCGACGTACGCGACCAGGTGGTCCGGCTCGATCTCGTGGGCGTAGCCGCGGATGTAGCGGCGGGTGCGGGCGATGTGCCGGCCCGCCCGGATGATCTTCGGCAGGTCCTCGCGGTCGTCGGTCCAGCGGGTGTCCGAGGGGGAACCGGCGTCGCGGATCAGCAGGGTGCCGGCCTCGCGGTCGGTGAGCGCCTGCTTCTCGGCGACGTCCTCCGGGACCGGGCCGTGCGGGCCGAGGCCGACATGGCAGTGCGCGTCGACCAGGCCCGGCAGGGCCCAGCCGACGACGGTACGGACGTCACGGGCGCCGGCGGGACGGTCGTAGGAGATCCGGCCGTCGACGATCCACAGGTCGTCGCGGACCTCCTCGGGTCCGACCAGGATCCGTCCCTTGACGTGCAGCACCGCGTGATCGCTCATGCCTCGCACCTTAGTGGGCCCCTCGGCGCGTCACTGCTCCCAGGGCGGTGGCCCCTCGAAGGCGAGCATGTGGACGTCGAAGAGGGCGGCCGCCTCGACGCCGAGTGCGGGGCCACCCCGGCGGGCCGCCCAGGTCAGGAAGGCGCGGGGCTCGAAGGCGCCGGCGCCGAGACCCTTGGTGTACTCGGCGTGGGCGTTGAGGGAGGCGATGCCGCGTTCCAGGGGTTCGCCGGTGACGTCGACGCCGTGGGTGGGGCGGTCGGTGCCGGCGAAGCACACGAAGCGGATGCCGCCCCAGGGTTCGAGGCCCTCGTCGGCGAGTTCGGGGAAGATCCAGCGGTTGCCCGCGTCCCGGGCGGCGTCGAGGGCGGCCAGGCCGACCACGCGATGGTCGGCCTGGTTGACCACGCCGGCGACCATACGGACGGTGTACGCGCCGGTCACGAGGACCTCGGGCCGGTGGCGGCGGATGGCGCGGACGATGTCCCGGCGCAGGGCGGGCCCGTACTCGATCACGCCGTCCCGGTGGTCGAGGAACTCGACCGTGTCCACGCCCACTTCACGGGCCCCGGCCCGCTCCTCGGCCTCCCGCAGCGGGGCGGCCCGGTCGGGGTGGAGGCCGTCGATGCCCGCCTCGCCGCGGGTGACCAGCAGATACGTGACCTGCTTGCCCTGGGCCGTCCAGCGGGCCACGGCCGAGGCGGTCCCGTACTCGATGTCGTCCGGGTGGGCCGCCACGGCCAGACAGCGTTCCCAGTCCTCCGGCAGCGGCGGCAGCGCGGCGCCCGTTTCCTCTTGGGGTGTCATGCCCGAATGATGACGGTTGACGGCGTCCGGCCGACAGAGGAACGTATGTCCCCTCTCAGTCGCTGTCGCCCCCGTTTTGATCCGAGATCTCCTCCTCCACGTCGGCCATCGCCGGGTCGAGGAGGCGGGACAGGAAGTGGCGGGTGCGTTCGTGACTCGGGTTGCCGATGACCTGGGCCGGGACCCCGTCCTCGACGATCACCCCGCCGTCCATGAAGACGACCCGGTCGGCGACCTCGCGCGCGAAGGTCATCTCATGGGTGACGACCATCATCGTCATGCCCTCGTTCGCCAGCATGCGCATCACCGCGAGGACGTCCCCGACGAGTTCGGGGTCGAGTGCGGAGGTCGGCTCGTCGAAGAGCATCACCTCGGGGCCCATGGACAGCGACCGGGCGATGGCGACACGCTGCTGCTGGCCGCCGGAGAGGGAGGCGGGGTAGGCGCCCGCCTTCTCCGTCAGGCCGACGCGTTCCAGGTTCTCGGCGGCCACCTTCGCCGCCTCCGCCTTGCCCCGCCTGAGGACCCGGCGCTGCGGGAGCGTGAGGTTCTCGGTCACGGTGAGGTGCGGGAAGAGGTTGAACTGCTGGAAGACCATGCCGATCCGGCGGCGTACGGCGTCGATGTCGACGTCCGGGTCGGTGAGTTCGGTGCCGCCGACGAAGACCTGGCCCTTGGTGGGTTCTTCGAGCAGGTTCACGCAGCGCAGCAGCGTGGACTTGCCGGAGCCGGAAGGACCGATGACACAGACGACCTCGCCGCGCCCGATCTCCAGGTCGATGCCCTTGAGGACCTCGTTGTCGCCGAACGACTTGTGCAGGCCCCGGACTTGGATCTCCGCTGTGCCGGTCACCTGACCGCCTCCTGGGCCTTGGCCTCCATACGGCGGACGACGAAGCCGAGCGGGATCGTCACCAGCAGATAGCACAGGCCGGCGACGAGGATCGGCGTGGAGTTGGCGGTCTGGCTGGCCAGGTCGCGGCCGTACTTGGACAGTTCGCGCTCCTCCAGGGTGACGCCGAGGAACAGCACCAGCGAGGAGTCCTTGAAGAGCAGGACGAGTTCGTTGGTGAGCGGCGGCAGGATGATGCGGAACGCCTGCGGGATGATGATCGAGACCATGGCCCGCGCGGGCGAGAAGCCCAGTGAACGGGCCGCCTCCATCTGCCCCTTGGGCACCGCCTGGATGCCCGCGCGGATCGTCTCCGCCATGTAGGCCGCCGCGACCAGGCCGAGCGCGAGCGCGACCTTGCCGTAGGTGCCGCCGGGGATCTCGGTCCCCGGGAAGGCGAGCGGCACGGCCACACCGATGAAGATGAAGATCAGCAGGGCGGGCAGCCCGCGGAAGATCTCGATGTAGACGCCGGCGAACCAGCGGTACGGGCCCACCGACGACAGCCGCATCAGCGCTATGACCATGCCGAGCACGAGTCCGAAGGCGAAGCCGGACAGCGTGTACAGCACGGTGTTCTTGAGCGCCAGCGTGATGACGTCCGGGAACATCTCCTTCGCGATGTCCCACTGGGCGAACTGGTTCTTCAGCCGGTCCCAGTCCGCCGACACCGCGAAGGCGATCACGGCGCCGACGAACACCACGTACTGCGCGCCGCGCGACAGGCTGCGCTTCTGACGCCGGGTCAGGCCCTTCTTCCTGGGCTGGAGTCGTACGTCCGTATCGGCCATGGGGTCAGGATGCCGACGCGGACGGGGAGGCGGAGGCCGCCGAGGCGTCGTACGGGCCGATCCACTTCTCGTACAGCTTCTTGTACGTGCCGTCGGCCTTGGCGTCGGCGAGGGCCTTGTTGATGGCGGCGAGGAGCTTGGTGTTGCCCTTCTTCACCGTGAAGCCGTACTGCTCACCGGTGTTGAGCTGCTCGGCGACCTTGAAGGCGTCCGAGTTGGCCTTGTCCTTCAGCCAGCCCTGGACCACCGGGTAGTCGATGACGACGGCCTTGACCTGGCCGGAGCGCAGGCCGTTGAGGACGGCGTCGGAGGACTCGAAGGAGACCGGGTCGAAGCCCTGGCTCTTGGCGTAGTCCTCGCCGGTGGTCTGCGCCTGGGCGCCGAGCTTCACCTTCTTGGCCTTGGCGTCGGCGAGGGACGTGATCCCGCTGTCCTTGTCGACGAGGAGGGCCTGGGTCGCGTCGAAGTACGGGTCCGAGAAGTCGACGTTCTTCTTGCGCTCCTCGGTGATGGTCATGCCGGCCGCGGCGACGTCGCACTCGCCGGAGTTGAGGAAGGCGCCCGTCTTGAAGTTCTCGAAGGGGGTGTCGAGGATCTCCTGCTTCACGCCGAGGTCGTCGGCGACCAGGTCGATCAGCGAGACGTCGAAGCCCTGCACCTTGCCGTCGATCTCCGACTGGAAGGGCGGGTAGGGCAGGTGGGTGCAGGTGGTGAGCTGCCCCGCCTTGACGAGCTCGACGCCGCCGGCGGCGGTCTTGGTGCCGCTGCCTCCGTCGTCGTCCGAGGCGCAGCCGGCCACGAGCAGGAGCCCGGCCGTCGCGGTGGTGGCGGCCAGGATGCGGGTCCGGCGCCCGGGGATCGTCTTCACGGGGAGCCCTCCTGTGGGGGAACTGTGGGTTCCGATTATAAGGAAAGGTTTGGGTCTCTCAAATCAAAGCGATGGTTCAGAGGCCGTTCAGCCTAAGAAGCACCGGTCGACGGTGGTCAGCGGTGGTCGGCGTGGGGCGGTTACCCTCGATCACCTCTACCCCAGTGAGCGAAAGAGCACCGCTGTGACGCACCCGTTCCTTGACCTGGCCCCGCTGAGCGCCGCGCACTTCGCGTCGATCGAGGACCGTGTGGCGCGGCTGCTGAGCACCGAGCAGGACGTCGTGATCATGCAGGGCGAGGCGCTGCTGCCGCTGGAGGGCGCGATCCGCGCGACCGCGGGGCCGGGGACGACCGCGCTGAACGTCATCACCGGCCCCTACGGGCAGACCTTCGGGGACTGGCTGCGGGACTGCGGGGCGACGGTCGTCGACCTCGCGGTGCCGTTCCACACCGCCGTCACGGCCGAGCAGATCCGGGAGGCCTTCGCCGAGCACCCGTCGATCGACTTCGTGTCGCTGGTGCACGCGGAGGCGGCGACCGGCAACACCAACCCGGTCGCGGAGATCGGCGAGGTCGTACGGGAGCACGGCGCGCTGTTCTACCTGGACGCGGTCGCCTCGGTCGGCGCGGAGCCGGTGCTGCCGGACGCGTGGGGGGTCGACCTGTGCGTGATCGGGGCGCAGAAGGCGATGAGCGGGCCCGCCGGGGTGTCGGCGGTGTCGGTGAGCGAGCGGGCGTGGGCGCGGATGGCGGCGAACCCGCGGGCGCCTCGGCGGTCGTATCTGTCGCTGCTGGACTGGAAGGAGCGATGGGTCGACGGCGGCCGCAAGGCGCTCCTGCACGCGCCGGCGCAGCTGGAGATGCTCGCCCTCGAGGCGTGTGTCGAGCGGATCGAGGAGGTCGGCCTGGACGCGGTGATGGCCCGGCACGCCTCGGCCGCGGCGGCGACCCGGGCGGGGGCCGTGGCGCTGGGCGGCGGGCTTGAGCCGTACGTGTACGAGGCCCGGGACGCCGCGCCGGTCGCCACGACGCTGCGGGTGCCTGCCGGGGTGGTGGCGTCGGAGCTGGTGGCCCGTGCGCTGGCCTCGGACCCGGCGTTGCCGCTGGCCGCGGGCGGGGGTGCGCTGGCCAAGGAGATGATCCGGGTGAACCACTACGGGGCGGACGCCACGCCGGGGGCGGTACGGGCGAGCCTGACGGCGCTCGGCGCCGCGCTGGCGGAGCGGGGGCCGGACGTGGATGTGGAGGGGGCGTTGCGGGCGGTGGAGGGTGAGTGGCGGTAGGGGGCAGGGACGGGCGGACCTCCCCCTCGAACGCCGGGCGGGCTGAGATGTCAGACCCCCGTGTCATGCTGCCCGCATGACGACAGACACCCCCCACACCCTTCCCGACGGTCGGCCCGTCCCCCTCCTGACCGGGGCCGAACTGCCCATGCTCGAAAGCTGGTTGGACTTTCACCGGGCCACGCTCGCGCTGAAGTGCGCGGGGTTGGACGACGCGCAGGCCCGGGTCGCCTCCGTCGAGCCCTCCTCGCTCACGCTCCTCGGGCTGGTGCAGCATCTCGCCGAGGTGGAGCGGAACTGGTTCCAGCGGGTGATCGGGGGGCTCGACCTGCCGCCCGTCTTCGACGGCGACGAGAGCGGGTACGTCCTCGATCCCGCTCGTGACCTCGACCAGGCGCTCGCGATCTGGCGGCGGGAGGTCGAGCGCGGACGGGAGCTGTACGCCGGGTGGTCGCTCGACGACACCGGGCGGATGGTGGACGCGCCCCTCACCGGCACCGAGGTCAGTCTGCGATGGGTGCTCATTCACATGATCGAGGAGTACGCCCGGCACAACGGGCACGCGGACCTTTTGCGGGAACGAATCGACGGGGTAACCGGAGCCTAATTCCTCACTAATTCAGGAATTCTTTTCAGGGCAGCTTCCCGTATTCTTCTGCCCGCTCTTCTCCGACCTAAACGCAAAGATTTTGCGAACGCCAAGCGGGGTAATTCGGGCAGATCTCGTGGGGGTTACATGGGTGTGACGCGTTACACAGCTCGACCGTTTTGGGTATTTAGTGCTGGTTATATCGGGGCATATCGCACCCCTCTCGCGCAACCGCACGCGCCCGCGTGATAACACAGCAAGGCGCGTCATGTAACCCCTCCCGGCCATGCATTTTTCAATTTCCCTCGGTAAATTCAATCTGCATGACTGCCTCACCAGCAGACCTGCAAGCCGACCCGCATACCGAACTGCAAATAGACCGCCCGTCCGTGACGGACGGTGCCGCATTGTGGCGGATAGCGAGGGACTCGAAGGCCCTCGACCTGAACTCGTCGTACAGCTATCTGCTGTGGTGCCGGGACTTCGCCGCCACCTCGGCCGTCGCGCGGGACGGGCGCGGGGAGCCGGTCGGGTTCGTCACCGGCTATGTGCGGCCCGACCGTCCGCGCACCCTGCTCATCTGGCAGGTGGCCGTGGACGAGACGCACCGCGGGCGTGGACTCGCGGGCACGCTGCTCGACGGGCTGGCCGCGCGGACCGCCGCCGAGCACCGGATCACCTCCGTCGAGACCACCATCACGCCGGGCAACACCGCCTCCGAGCGGCTCTTCGCCGCGTTCGCCGAGCGGCACGGCGCGGCGGTGGAGCGCGAGGTCCTCTTCGACACCCGGCTGTTCCCCGACGGGCCGCACGACCCCGAAGTCCTCTACCGCATCGGTCCCCTCACCCTCTGACCGCACCGTTGCCGACCCCCCGCACTCCCCCCACGCCTATCGAGGAGCGATTCTTCGTGACCATCACCCAGCCCGACCTCAGCGTCTTCGAGACCCTCGAGTCCGAGGTGCGCAGCTACTGCCGCGGCTGGCCCACCGTCTTCGACCGCGCGCACGGCAGCCGTATGTACGACGAGGACGGCCACGAGTACCTGGACTTCTTCGCCGGGGCCGGTTCGCTGAACTACGGCCACAACAACCCCGTGCTGAAACGAGCGTTGATCGACTACCTGGAGCGGGACGGCGTCACGCACGGGCTCGACATGTCGACCAGTGCGAAGCGGGCCTTCCTGCAGACCTTCCAGGACCTGGTGCTGCGGCCGCGCGATCTGCCGTACAAGGTCATGTTCCCGGGGCCGACGGGCACCAACGCCGTGGAGGCCGCGCTCAAGCTGGCCCGGAAGGTGAAGGGGCGCGAGGCGATCGTGTCGTTCACCAACGCCTTCCACGGGATGTCCCTGGGGTCCCTCGCCGTGACCGGCAACGCCTTCAAGCGGGCCGGGGCCGGGATACCGCTGGTGCACGGTACGCCCATGCCGTTCGACAACTACTTCGAAGGGACCGTGCCCGACTTCCTGTGGTTCGAGCGGCTCCTGGAGGACCAGGGCTCCGGGCTCAACAAGCCCGCCGCGGTGATCGTCGAGACCGTGCAGGGCGAGGGCGGCATCAACGTCGCCCGGCCCGAATGGCTGCGCGCGCTCAAGGAGTTGTGCGAGCGGCAGGACATGCTGCTCATCGTCGACGACATCCAGATGGGCTGCGGGCGCACCGGCGCGTTCTTCTCCTTCGAGGAGGCCGGCATCACGCCCGACATCGTCACCGTCTCCAAGTCCATCAGCGGCTACGGGCTGCCGATGTCGCTGTGCCTGTTCAAGCCCGAGCTGGACATCTGGGAGCCCGGCGAGCACAACGGCACGTTCCGCGGCAACAACCCCGCGTTCGTCACCGCGACCGCGGCCCTGGAGATGTACTGGGCCGACGGGTCGGCGATGGAGAAGCAGACCCGGGCACGTGGCGAACAGGTCGAGCAGGGGCTCATCTCCATCACGGAGGAGAACCTCGCCGATGTGCGGGAGTACCGGGGCCGGGGTCTGGTGTGGGGCCTGGAGTTCCATGACAAGGCGCGGGCCGGACGGGTCGCCGCGCGCGCCTTCGAACTCGGGCTGCTCATCGAGACGTCGGGTCCGGAGAGCGAGGTCGTGAAGCTGCTCCCGGCGCTCACCATCACCCCGGACGAGCTGGACGAGGGCCTGAGCGTCCTCGCCCGTGCCGTGCGCGAGACCGCCTGAGAACCCCTGCCCGAAACCACCCGAGAAGAGGAGCTGTTCAGCACGTGATCGTCCGATCGTTCAAGGACATAGAGGGCACCGACCGCCATGTGAGGTCGGCGTCCGGCACCTGGGAGAGCAAGCGGATCGTGCTCGCCAAGGAGAGGGTCGGGTTCTCCCTCCACGAGACGATCCTGTACGCGGGTACGGAGACGTCGATGTGGTACGCGAACCACATCGAGGCCGTCGTCTGCGTCGAGGGCGAGGCCGAGCTGACCGACGACGAGACCGGGCGGACGTACACGATCACGCCCGGGACCATGTACCTCCTCGACGGTCACGAGCGGCACACGATGCGGATCAAGGAGGACTTCCGCTGCATCTGTGTGTTCAACCCGCCCGTGACCGGCCGGGAGGACCACGACGAGAACGGGGTCTACCCGTTGCTGACCGAGGAGGGCTGAGCCAGATGACCACCATCACCGATCTGTACCCGAGCCGAGGCGCCGCCGAGGTCACCGTCCCGCGTCAGGACCCCGTCGTCTGGGGCTCTCCGGACACCCCCGGCCCGATCTCCTCCATCGACCTCCAGGGGTACGAGCGGGACGGCTTCCTCGCCATCGAGGAACTGATCTCCGAGGACGAAGTGGCCGTCTACCGGCAGGAGTTGGAGCGTCTCGTCACCGACCCGGCGATCCGGGAGGACGAGCGGTCGATCGTCGAGCCGAAGACCAAGGAGATCCGTTCGGTCTTCGAGGTGCACCGGATCAGCGAGGTGTTCGCGAAGCTGGTGCGGGACGAGCGGGTCGTCGGCCGGGCCCGGCAGATCCTCGGCTCGGACGTCTACGTCCACCAGTCCCGCATCAACGTCAAGCCGGGCTTCGGGGCCAGCGGCTTCTACTGGCACTCGGACTTCGAGACCTGGCACGCCGAGGACGGGCTGCCGAACATGCGGACGGTGTCCGTCTCGATCGCGCTGACCGAGAACCACGACACCAACGGCGGGCTCATGATCATGCCCGGTTCGCACCGGACCTTCCTCGGGTGCGCGGGGGCCACGCCGACGGACAACTACAAGAAGTCGCTCCAGATGCAGGACGCGGGCACGCCGTCGGACGAGGCGCTGACCAAGATGGCGAGCGAGTACGGCATCAAGCTGTTCACCGGCAGGGCCGGTTCGGCGACCTGGTTCGACTGCAACTGCATGCACGGCTCCGGCGACAACATCACGCCGTTCCCGCGCAGCAACGTCTTCATCGTGTTCAACAGCGTGGAGAACACGGCGGTGGAGCCGTTCGCGGCACCGGTGCGGCGGCCGGAGTTCATTGGCGCGAGGGACTTCACGCCGGTGCGCTGATCGCCCCTATAAAGGTCACCACTGCTCCGACGACGCGGCTCCGGCCGCGTCGTCGGCGTTTTCAGGACGCCAGCGCGTCCAGCAGCCGGTCGACGTCGTCGGCCGTGTTGTACAGGTGGAACGCCGTGCGCAAGTTGCCCGCCCGGTTGGAGAGTTCGATCCCGGCCGCGCTCAACTCGCCCTGGCGGTCGCCGAGTCCGGGGACGGAGACGATCGGGGAGCCCGGGGACGGGACAGGGGCGTGCCCCAGTGCGGCGAGGCCGGTGCGGAAGCGGTCGGCGAGGGCGAGGTCGTGGGCGCGGACGGTGTCCACGCCGAGTTCCGCGAGGAGTTCGAGGGAGCGCCGGGCGCCCGCGTAGGAGAACAGGGCCGGGCTCTCGTCGAACCGGCGTGCCGAGTGGGCGAGTTCGTCGATGGGGCCGTAACACGCGTCCCAGGGCCGCTCCCCCGCCACCCAGCCGGCGAACAGCGGGGTGAGTCCGCCGAGGTCCTCCGGGACGACGAGGAAGGCCACGCCCCGCGGGCAGAGGAGCCATTTGAAGCCGACGGAGACGGAGTAGTCCTGGGCGTCCGCGTCGAAGTCCAGCCAGCCGGTGGCCTGAGAGGCGTCGACGAAGGTGCGCGCGCCGTGCTGCCGCGCGGCCTCGCGGATCGCGGCCAGGTCGGCGATCCGGCCGTCGGCGGACTGCGCGGCGCTGACCGCGACCAGGGCGGTGCCGGGGCGGACGGACTCGGCGAGCCGTTCCAGCGGGACGCTGCGCACCTTGAGGTCGGCGCGGATGTGGAAGGGGTTCACCAGCGAGCTGAAGTCGCCCTCGGCGGTGAGGACTTCGGCGCCCTCAGGGAGGGAGGCGGCGATCAGGCCGCTGTGGACGGCGACCGAGGCGCCGGCCGCGACGCGGCTGCGGGGCACGCCGACGAGGCGGGCGTACGCGGTGCGGCTCGCCTCGACGTCCCCGAACATGTCGGTGGGGTCGCCGGCGGCGGACGACTCCACGGCCACGCGCATCGCGGTCACGGCGCGGGCCGGGAGCAGACCGGTGCTCGCGGTGTTGAGGTAGGTGTTCTTCGGGGCGAACTCGGCACGGACGAGGCTCTCGAAGGTCTCCATGGATCCACTGTGGGACCCCGGGAACCTCCCGTCCATTGCCGATTTTTACGTGGATTTCCTAAGCAGCGCTTATATATCCGCCCCGACCTGCGGTTCTCTACCGCTGCGGGACCGCGCAGCCGTCGGGGCCGCAGGCGTCGGCGTCGCCCTGGTCGAGGAGCTGGAGCGGGGAGCGCTCGCCCCAGGCCTGGGTCAGCGCCTGGGTGAAGACCTCGGCGGGCTGGGCGCCGGAGACGCCGTACTTGCGGTCGAGGACGAAGAAGGGCACGCCGTTCGCGCCGAGCTCGGCGGCCTCGCGCTCGTCGGCGCGGACGTCGTCGGCGTAGGCGGTGGGGTCGGCGAGGACCTTGCGGACGTCGGCCTCGTCGAGACCGGCGCCGACGGCCAGCTCCACGAGTCGCTCGTCGCCCTCGGTGAAGACGGAGCGCTCCTCGGCGAAGTTGGCCCGGTAGAAGGCCTGGATGAGCTCGTTCTGCTTGCCGTGCTCCTTGGCGAGGTGGAGCAGGCGGTGCATGTCGAAGGTGTTGCCGTGGTCGCGGTCGCGGGTGCGGTAGTCCAGGCCCTCGGCGGCGGCCTGGGCGCCGAGGTTCTCCTCGCCGGCCTGGGCCTGGGCCTCGCTCATGCCGTACTTCTTGGTGAGCATCTTGATCACGGGCTGGACGTCGCCCTTGGCGCGCCCGGGGTCCAGCTCGAAGGAGCGGTGCACCACCTCGACGCCGTCACGGTGCGGGAAGGCCTCCAGCGCCTTCTCGAAGCGGGCCTTGCCCACGTAGCACCAGGGGCAGGCGATGTCGCTCCAGATCTCGACGCGCATGTTCTCGGCTCTCTCCAGGTCGGGGGTGCGGAGGCTTCCTCCGGGTCGTCAGTCGGTGAACGTTCAAGCAGCGGGGTTCATTCCCGGGCGGTTTCATTCCCGGGCCCTTAGGCGACCACGTCGGCTCCCAGGCGGCTGAACTGTGTGCGGTACGCCGTCGGTGTCAGGCCCGTGCGGCGGACCAGGTGGGTGCGGAGGGAGTCCGCGGTGCCCAGGCCGCTGGCGGTGGCCACCTGGTCCATGGGGAGGGTCGTGGTCTCCAGGAGTTCCTTCGCGCGCTCTATGCGCTGGTGGAGGAGCCACTGGAGGGGGCTCACCCCGCTCTCGGCGTGGAAGCGGCGGGTGAGGGTGCGCACCGACACGCCTGCGTGGCGGGCCAGGTCCGTCAGGGTGAGGGGCTTGTCGAGGTTGCGCATGGCCCAGCCCCGGGTGTCGGCACAGGCCGTGCCGCGTTCGGGCGGGAGGGGGGTCTGGGTGAACTGGGTCTGGCCGCCGGGGCGGACAGGGGCCACCAGGGCCAGGCGGGCCACCTCGTTGGCGACGGCCGCGCCGTAGTCGGTGCGGATCATGTGCAGGCACATGTCGATGCCGGCCGCGTAGCCGGAGGAGGTGAGGATCTGGCCGTCCTCGACGTAGAGGACGTCACCCTTGAGGTCGAGCGCCGGGTAGCGGTCCCGCAGCTCGTCCGCCAGCTGCCAGTAGGTCGTCGCGCTGCGGCCCTCCAGCAGGCCCGCCTCGGCCAGCACGAAGGCGCCGCTGCAGATGGAGGTGACCCGCTTGCCGGCGGCGGCCGCGGAGCGGACGGCGGCGACCGTGCGGGCGTCCGGGGCGTACTGCTCCCCGGTACCGGCGACCAGCACGGTGTCGGCGGTCTCCACGGCGTCGAGGGCGCGAGGGACGTGCAGGTCGAGGCCGCCGGTCGTGGTGACGGGGCCCGGGTCCGGGGTGCAGACGGTGACCTCGTAGCCGGGCGCCCCGTCGATCTCCACCTTCGCGAACAGCAGTTCCGGGATGGCGAGGTTGAACATCGAGACCGGCGACGGCGCGATGACGACGATGCGGTGCGGCATGGCCAGAACCTCCGGGTGCATGGCATTCAGGCCACTACTGTACGACGGGGAAGATCCGCAAGCTGAGGTCATGCCGAGTCAACAGTCGAGCCATCAGCAACTCCTTGTGCGGCCGGGGGACTCGCCCCCCATGAAGCCCGCGCTCGTCCTCGTCGCGGCCCTCCTCGGCTTCGCGCTGATCACCCTGGACGCGTCCGTGGTGAACGTGGCCCTCCCCGCCGTCGGCTCCTCGCTGGGCGGCGGCATGAGCGGGTTGCAGTGGGTGGTGGACGCCTACACCCTCGCCTTCGCCGCCCTGATGCTGTCCACGGGCGCTTTCGCCGACCGGATCGGGTCGAGCCGGGCGTACGCGCTCGGTATCGCCCTCTTCACCCTCGCGTCGGCGGCCTGCGGGCTGGCTCCCGACCTGGTGACGCTGATCGGGGCGCGGGTGGTGCAGGGCATCGCGGCCGCCGTCGTACTGCCCGCGTCGCTGGCTCTCGTACGGCAGGCCTACGACGATCCCGCACGACGGGCCCGGGCGGTGGCCGTGTGGGCCGCGGGCGGGTCGGCCGCGGTGGCCCTCGGCCCGGTGGTGGGCGGTGCGCTCACGACGGCCTGGGACTGGCGGGGCATCTTCTTCGTCAATCTGCCGCTGGGAGCGGTGGCGTTGGCGCTGCTCGTCCGGGCGCCCCGGTCGCGGCCCCGGCCCGCGCCGCTCGATCTGCCGGGTCAGGTGACGGCGGTGGTGACGCTGACCGCGCTGACGTTCGCGGTGATCGAGGGCGGCGCAACAGGGCTTGCGGCATTGGCGGTTGCCGTGGTGGCCGGTCTGTTGTTCGTGATGATCGAGCGACGACAGCCGCACCCCGTCGTCCCGCTCGGGCTCTTCCGCAGCCGGAACATCTCCGTGGCGGTGGCCGCGGGGACGGCGTGCAGTGTGGCCTTCTACGGCGTGGTGTTCGTCTTCTCGCTCTTCTTCCAGCAGGTCCAGGGGCGTTCGGCGCTCTACGCCGGGCTGCTGTTCCTGCCGATGAGCGCGCTGATCGGGGCGACGAACGTGGTCTCCGGCAAGCTGGCGGGGCGGTACGGACCACGGCTGCCGATGCTGATCGGGCAGGGCGTGGCGCTCACCGGGCTGCTGCTTCTGCTGTCGGTCGGGGCGGGCACCCCTCCGGTGCTGGTGGCCCTGCTCCTCGTACCGATGGCCCTCGGCTGTGCCCTGACGGTCCCGCCGCTGACCGCCGTGATGATGGAGGCGGTGCCGGCCGAGCGGGCCGGCCTCGCGGCCGGGGTCCTCAACTCGGCGCGGCAGGTGGGCGGCGGGCTGGGGATCGCCGTGTTCGGGGCGCTGGTCTCGGGCGGGTTCGTCGCGGGGATGCGGGTGAGCCTGGGGATCGGGGCAGCCCTGTTCGCGATGACCTGGCTGTTCAGCTTCCGTCTCGCAGGTCCTGCATCCAGTTGGGGCGGAACTCCAGGTGGTCGTACGTCACCACGCACCCCTCCCCCATCGGCGACTGGGTCATGAAGCCGACGAGGGCGGCGCCGGTCTCCTTCTCCTCGCCGAGGGTGAAGAGCCGGACGAAGGTCCACCGCTTGCCGTCCCGGGAGGCGTGGAAGGCGAACGCCCGCCCGGTCCGGCTCACTCTCAGCCAGACCGAACTGCCGTCGACGGTGAAGGAGTTGGCGTCGTCGGAGTGCCCCCGGGTGACCACCGTGCAGACGGTGGGCACGTCCGGGGAGTACTCCAGGCAGAGCTTGGCCCAGGCCCGGTCGGCGACGTGGACGTAGAGGACGCCGGCGTCGAAGGACGCGCCGAAACCGACGGTGACCCGGGCTATGAGCTGGAAGTCCCCTTCGGGCGCGCCGAGAAGACGCGGGGCGTCGGAGGCGGGGTCGAGGGCCTCGTCGGTGGGCGGGACGAAGCGGTCCTGCCGCGCGCCCGCCCAACCGGTGAGGACTCCGTCCTCGTACGACCAGTGGCCGTCGGGGCCGTAAGTCCGCAGGGAGAAGGGAAGTTCAGGAAGTTCCACGTCCATGCTCAGAGTTTCCCAGCTTCCCTTTCCCCGTGCGGCCCCGGGGGGTTCAGCGTTCGAGGTGGTTGTTGAAACGGCGGGGCAGGCCCAGCGGGTTGTCGTCCCGCAGCTCCGGCGGAAGCAGCGCCTCCGGCGCGCCCTGGTACGCGACCGGCCGCATCCAGCGCTCGATGGCCGTACCGCCCACGGAAGTGGACGTGGACGTCGTCGCCGGGTAGGGCCCGCCGTGGTGCTGGGCCGGTGCCACGGCCACGCCCGTCGGCCAGCCGTTCACCAGCACACGGCCGGCCAGCGGCGTCAGCTCCGCCAGGATCTCCGCGCCGCGCCCCTCACCGGCGGCCTCCTCGGCCGACAGATGGACCGTGGCCGTGAGGTTGCCCGGCAGCCGGGACAGCACGGCACGGGCCTGGTCGTCGTCCTCGTAGCGGGCGATGACCGTCACCGGGCCGAAGCACTCCTCCAGGAGCAGGTCGTAGGCGCCCTCCTCGGCCAGCTTGTCGGCGGCGACCGTGAGGAAGCCCGCGCTGACGGTGTGCTCGCCGCCCGCGCCCGGCGTCACCGGCGACTCGACGTCGGGCAGTTCGACGCGCTCGGCGACGCCCGCGATGAAGTTGTCCCGCATGCGGTGGTCGAGCAGGACCCCGGAGTCGGTGTTGCTGACGGCGTCGGTGAGGGATTTGACCAGGCCGTCGCCCGCCGCGCCGGACGGCACCAGGACCAGACCGGGCTTCACGCAGAACTGGCCGACGCCCAGGGTCATCGAGCCCGCGAGGCCGGTGCCGATGGCCTCCGCGCGCTCGGCGGCGGCGGCCTCGGTGATGACGACGGGGTTCAGGGAGCCCAGCTCGCCGTGGAACGGGATCGGGACCGGACGGGCCGCCGCCGCGTCGAACAGCGCGCGGCCACCGCGGATGGAGCCGGTGAAGCCGGCCGCCGCGACCAGCGGGTGCTTGACCAGCTCGACGCCCGCCTCGAAGCCGTGGACGAGACCGACGACGCCGGCCGGGATGCCGTGCTCGGCGGCCGCCGAGCGCAGCACCGCCGCGACCAGCTCGGACAGGCCGGGGTGATCGGGGTGGGCCTTGACGACGACCGGGCAGCCGGCACCGAGCGCGCTCGCGGTGTCGCCGCCGGCGACCGAGAAGGCGAAGGGGAAGTTGGAGGCCGAGTACACGGCGACGACGCCGAGGGGCACCTTGTAGCGGCGCAGGTCCGGGATCGGCGGGGTCGCGGTGTCGTCGGGGTGGTTGATCACGACGTCGAGGAAGGCGCCCTCGTCGACGATGCCCGCGAAGGCGCGCAACTGGTAGCAGGTGCGGGCGAGTTCGCCGGTCAGGCGGACCGGGCCGAGCGCGGTCTCGGCGTCCGCGGCCTCGACGAGCTGGTCCTTGGCGGCCTCCAGCCGGTCGGCGGCGGTGCGCAGGAACGCGGCGCGGACCGTGCGGTCGGCGAGAGAGGCGCGGGCGTCGTGCGCGGCGCGGACGGTGGCGTCCACCTCCTGGGCTGTGGCCTCCACCGCAACCTGTTCACGCTGCTTCCCGGTTCGGGGGTCGACACTCCAGACTGGTGCTGCTGCCACCGCGGGTCCCTCCACAGATTTCCTTGGTCATCCACCAGGGTTGTTCGATATACTGAACGCTGTCTCTGATGGTGAATATGCTGTTGGAGACTATTTCCCGTCGAACGAAGGGGTCAAGGGCGATGTCGGCTGGCGAGACGGGGGGCGGCGCGCAGGTCAAGTCCGCCGTACGGACGGTTGAACTGCTCGAATACTTCGCCGGACGCCCCGGTATGCACTCCCTCGCGGCGGTCCAGGAGGCCGTCGGATATCCGAAGTCCAGCCTCTACATGCTGCTGCGCACCCTGGTCGAGCTGGGCTGGGTGGAGACCGACGCGACGGGCACGCGGTACGGCATCGGCGTGCGCGCCCTGCTGGTCGGCACCTCCTACATCGACGGCGACGAGGTGGTGGCCGCCGCCCGGCCCACCCTGGACCGGCTGTCGGACGACACCACCGAGACCATCCACCTCGCGCGGCTCGACGGCACCAACGTCGTCTACCTCGCCACCCGCCAGTCCCAGCACTACCTGCGCCCGTTCACCCGGGTCGGCCGCCGCCTCCCCGCGCACTCCACGTCCCTCGGGAAGGCGCTGCTGAGCACGTACTCGGACGAACAGGTCCGCAAGATGCTCCCGGAGACCCTCCCGGCGCTGACCGAGAACACCATCACCGACCGGGAGAAGCTCATCGAGGAGCTGCACCAGGTGCGTGAGCAGGGCTTCGCCGTGGACCGCGAGGAGAACACCCTGGGCCTGCGCTGCTTCGGCGTGGCCATCCCCTACCGCACCCCGGCCCGCGACGCGATCAGCTGCTCGGTGCCGGTGGCCCGGCTGACGCCGGCCCATGAGCAGATGGTGAAGGACGCGTTGTTCGACGCCCGGGACCGGCTGACACTGGCCACCCGCAGGCTCTGAGGCGCCCCAGACACGCCCTACGCTGTGGGGCATGCAGATCGTGCTCCGAGAGGTCCACAACAGTGATCTGCCGGTCTTCTTCCGGCAGATGAACGATCCCGAGTCCCTGCACATGGCCGCCTTCGTCCCGAGGGACCCGGCCGACCGCGAGTCGTTCGACGCCCACTGGAAACGGGTCCTCGCCTCCGACGCCGTCAACCGCACCATCCTCGTCGACGGTGATGTGGTGGGCAGCGCGGCGGTGTACGGGGAGCCCGGTGAGCGTGAGGTCACCTACTGGGTCGACCGCGCGTACTGGGGGCGCGGGATCGCCACGGCCGCCCTCGGGGTGCTGCTCGCCGAGGTCGCCGAACGCCCGCTGTACGCCCGTGCGGCGGCGGACAACGCCGGGTCGCGGCGGGTGCTGGAGAAGTGCGGGTTCCGGCTGTCCGCCCAGGACCGGGGCTTCGCGCACGCCCGCGGCGAGGAGATCGACGAGGTCGTGCTGAGGCTGGACGCCTGAGGCACCGCAGATGAACGTCCGATGAGAAACCGGGACGCAAGGGAACGATTCGCTCCGGCCCGCTCGTCTACCAGTGCGGGATGAACAAGACGATCAGGCGCGCGTCGGTCTTCGCGCTGCTGCTGGTGTTCGCTCTGCTGCTGCGGGCGACCTGGGTGCAGTTCTACGAGGGCCAGGCGCTGGCGGACGACAAGGACAACCGGCGGAACGCGATCGAGACGTACTCGTCTCCGCTGGGGAACATCATCGTGGCCGGTAAGTCGATCACCGGTTCCGCGCGGACGACAGGGAGCGACCTCAAGTACAAGCGCACGTACAAGGACGGCGAGCTGTACGCGGCGGTGACCGGCTATGCCTCGCAGGCGTACGCGCCGACCCAGCTGGAGGGCATCTACGCCGACCTCCTCAACGGCTCGGACAGCCGGCTGAAGAGCGTCATGGACACGGTCACCAACCAGCGCGCCGAGCCGGGCAACGTGGTCACCACGATCGACCCGGCCGTGCAGAAGGCCGCCTATGACGCGCTCGGCGACAAGAAGGGCGCGGCCGTCGCGATCGACCCGAAGACCGGCCAGATCCTCGCGGTCGTGTCCACGCCGTCGTACGACCCGTCCTCGCTGACCGACGCCAACACCGCCGGATCGGCGTGGAAGAAGCTGACCAAGGACTCCGACAAACCGCTGACCAACCGCGCGCTGCGGCAGCCGGTGGCACCGGGTTCGACGTTCAAGCTGGTCGTCGCGGCGGCGGCGCTGGAGGACGGTCTGTACTCGTCGGTGGACCAGCACACCGACAGCCCCGACCCGTACACCCTGCCGGGCACGGTCACCAAGCTGGAGAACGAGAACAGGTCGGCGCCCTGCGAGGACGCCTCGATCCGCACGGCGCTGCGCTACTCCTGCAACAACGTGTTCGCGAAGATGGCGCACGACCTCGGGCAGGACAAGCTGAGGGCGATGGCGGAGAAGTTCGGCTTCAACGACAAGGAGCAGGACGTCCCCGTCCGCGCCTACACCAGCGTCTACCCCTCGGACATGAACGAGTCGTCCACGGCCCTCACCGGCATCGGCCAGTTCGACGTCACCGCGACCCCGCTCCAGATGGCCATGGTCTCCGCGGCCATCGCCAACGACGGCAAGCTGGTCTCGCCGCACATGGTCTCCCAGCTCACCAACAGCGGCGGCGACGTGCTCAAGGACTACGACGACGACACGTCCACCGAGCAGATCATCAGCTCCGGCACGGCCGAGCAGCTCCAGTCGGCGATGCAGACGGTCGTCGAGGACGGCACGGGCACGAACGCGCAGATCCCCGGTGTGACGGTGGGCGGCAAGACGGGCACGGCCCAGCACGGCGAGAACAACAGCGAGACGCCGTACGCCTGGTTCACGTCGTACGCCAAGAACGGGGGCAAGGAGGTCGCGGTGGCCGTGCTGGTGGAGCAGTCGAACGCGGCCCGCTCGGAGGTGAGCGGCAACGGGCTGGCCGCCCCGGTGGCCAAGGCAATGATGAAAGCGGCGGTGCAGTAACGCCCCTAGGGGCGCGGGGAACTGCGCGACCAGCCACAACGAACCCGCACTGGTCGCGCAGCGTGCCTACTTGGCTCCGAGAACCTGCTCGATGGGGTCGATCGCGAAGTACACCAGGAACAGCGCCGAAACCCCCCACAGCAGCCAGTGGATCTCCTTCGCCTTCCCGAGCACCACCTTGATCACCACGTACGCCAGGAACCCGGCGCCGATCCCGTTGGTGATCGAGTAGGTGAACGGCATCACCGCGATCGTCAGGAACGCCGGGATCGCGATGTCGTACTTGTCCCAGTCGATGTTCTTGACCTGCGTCATCATCAGGAACCCGACGGCGACCAGCGCGGGCGCGGCAGCCTGGAGCGGCACGATGGTCAGCAGCGGGGTCAGGAACAGCGCGAGCCCGAACAGCCCGCCGGTGATCAGGTTCGAGAAGCCGGTGCGGGAGCCTTCTCCCACGCCCGCCGCCGACTCGATGTAGGACGTCGCGGAGGACGAGGACGCCGCGCCGCCCGCGACCGCCGCCGCCCCGTCGATGAGCAGCACGCGGCCGAGGTTCGGGACCTTGCCCTCCTCGTCGAGCAGACCCGCCTCCGCGCTGATGCCGACGACCGTGCCCATGGTGTCGAAGAAGTCGGACAGCACGAGGGTGAAGATCAGCAGGACGACGGTGACGATGCCGACGCCCGCCGCGTCGAACGCGCCGAACAGGCTGAAGTGGCCGATCAGGCCGAAGTCGGGGGTGTCGACCAGCTTGTCCGGCCACTCCGGCGTGGTCAGCCCCCAGCTCTTCACATCCGCGGCCGAGTTGATGATCATCGCGAGGATCGTCATCGTCACGATGCTGATGAGGATCGCGCCCTTGAACTTGCGGGCGAGGAGTCCGATGGTCAGCAGCACGCCGAGGCAGAAGACCAGGATCGGCCACCCGGTGAGCGAGCCGGTACCGCCCAGCTGCACGGGGACCGTGGTGTTGGCGGCGTCCGGGATGCGGCTGACGAAACCGGCGTCGACGAAGCCGATGAACGCGATGAAGAGCCCGATGCCGACGCTGATCGCCTGCTTGAGCGGCTGCGGGATCGCGTGCATCACGGCCTCACGGAGACCGGTCACCACCAGCACGCAGATGAGCAGGCCCTCCAGGACGACCAGGCCCATGGCGTCGTCCCAGCTCATCAGCGGGGCGATCTGGAAGGCGACGACCGCGTTCAGCCCGAGACCGGCGGCGAGCGCGAGCGGCAGGTTGCCGCCGACGCCCATGATGATCGTCATCACCGCGGCCACCAGGGCGGTGGCGGTGGTGAGCTGGACGGCGTCGAGATGGTGGCCGAACTTGTCCTTCGCGCTGCCCAGGATGATGGGGTTCAGGACGAGGATGTAGGCCATCGTGAAGAACGTGGCGAATCCGCCGCGTATCTCCCGGCCGAAGGTGGACCCCCGCTCGGAGATCCTGAAGTACCGGTCGACGCCGTTCGCCGCCTGTGGTGGGGCGGTTGGCCGGTCGGCCGCCTTCTTCGTCTCGGACATGGCTGTGCTCCTTGTTGCCTGAATGAACGGTGCGCGGATGCCTGCTGGATTGTCCCCGCGTTGAACCCGTTTCAGGTGTTCAACGTGTTACGGAATCGGGGTCGACCCGCCAGACTCTGTTCGAAGTCCTGTACGAACCACGCTGTTGACCACTGCTACGCTTCCGGATCTCATCCGGGCACCTCCGGATGATCACATGTCATTCACATGGCAGGCACAGGGAGGTTTCGCCCGTGGGCACGGTCGTCGACGACGCAGCCTCCGCGGAGTTCCACGCCTTCTTCGAGCGCCACTACGCCGAACTGTCGCGGCTCGCCCATCTGTTGACCGGCGAGTCGGACGCGGCCGACGATCTGGCGGCGGACGCGCTGCTCGCGCTCTGGCAGCGCTGGGACCGGGTGCGCGCCGCCGATCATCCGGTGGCCTACGCCCGTGGCGTCCTCGCCAATCTGGCCCGCACCCGCATCCGCAGCACCGTGCGGGAGCGGCGGCGGATCGCCCTGTTCTGGTCGCAGCGCGAGGAGAAGACCGAGAACCCGGACATAGCGGGAGTCGTGGACGTCCAGGACGCGTTGCGCCGGCTCCCGTTCCGCAGACGGGCCTGTGTGGTGCTCCGGCACGCGTTCGACCTGTCGGAGAAGGACACCGCTCTCGCTCTCGGCATTACCGTGGGTACGGTTAAGTCCCAGACGTCCAAGGGCATGGCCGAACTCCAGCGGTTGCTCGGCTCCGCGGGCGTACCCCGGAAGGTGCACGTGGCGATGGCGCGCGGCGGCGAGACCGTAGGACGGAAGCGATGAGGCAGCAGGACGTGCATGACGAGCTGCGCGCCCGGCTGCACGAGGCGGCCGAGCAGCACGAGCCGGACCGGGCCCGCATCCTGGCGCGGGTCGAGCGCGGCATGGCCGAGCAGACCCGCTCCGGCCACCGGGCGACCCGGCCGCAGGTGTTCGGCTGGGTGCGGGTGGTCTCCGCGACGGCCGCGGTCGCCTGTGTGCTCGGCATCGGCGGCTACGCGGTCGCCTCGGCCGTGAAGGACGACACCCCGGAGCAGACGGTCGCGACCACGGCGACGCCCGAGCCGTCCCCGGACGCGACGACCCGGGCGCCGATGCATCCGTCGGCCCCGCAGCCGGGCGAGACGCCGAGGACCGAGAAGCCGCGCACCACCCCCACCGCGAAGGCGCCCTCCGCGACCGCCACCGCGCAGCCACCGGTCACCGCCGCCGGCGCGGAGGACGGCCCCCTGTGGTCGGACGGTTCGGTCGACTCGCACAGCAACGAATTCTGGGCGCAGAGCAACCTCACCCTGAAGACCTCCGAGGAACTGAGCGCACTCACCGTGGAGTTGAGGATCGCGCAGACCGGCGGGGTGGCCTCGACGGGTGCCTGGCGCTCGCTGCCGGAGGACGACTTCACCCTCACCACCGAGGGGAAGGACGGCTTCCTCGTCTACACCTGGACGCTCAAGGAGGGCCGCAAGGTCCCCAAGGGCGAGTGGGTGTTCGCGGGCCAGTACAACCATGAGCGCGGCGGCCGGAGCGCGGCCGGCGACCGCTACACGGCGACGGGCACGGCGGGCACCGCACAGCTCGCGGTGCGGGGCGACTTCGCGTCGAACGGCAGCGGCTCGTAGGCCCCGCTCCGGGGCTCGCAAAAGAATCCCGGAGCCGCGGCAACCTTTTCTCCACCGGTGGCGACCAGAAGAGACAAGAACGATCTGGTTCGTGCTCGGGAACAACCATTCGGTCGCTTTCAACGTCAAAAACAGTGCACAGACCTGCTGACCTGAGCCCCCCTCGGTCAGCAGCCGCCGGCAGAGCCCCCCTCGGCCGGCGACGCGAACGCCCCCGTCAGTGACGACTGACGGGGGCGTTCTTCGCGACCCGAGGACTAGCTGACGAAGTACGTCGGGTTCGGCAGCTTGTAGGTGCGGTCGGCGTAGCCGCCGTCCAGGTCCGAGTACTGGTCGCCGAAGTTGGCGATGATCTCGTACCCGAGGTCGTCCTCGATGTGCTTGCGGGTGCCGCCCTTGTACTGCACGGTCGTGCAGGTCCAGGTGCCCGGCGTGGCGCACGCGCTCAGGTAGGCCGGCGGGTTCGCCTTGTCCTTGAGGAACACGTGGTCGGTGTCGAGGTTCACATCGGCGCCGATCTTCTTCAGGTTCGCCACGGCGGCGGTGCGCTGCGCCTCGGAGAGACCGGAGTTGTAGAAGACCTCGACGCCCTTGGAGTCGGCGTACTGGACGAGCTCGGCGCTGCCGAAGACACCCGGGCGGTCGGCCTTGTTCACGTAGTCGGCCCATGTGGCCGAGTTGTACGTGTAGTTGTAGCGCTTCTCGTAGTCGAGGCTGAGCAGCAGCGTGTCGTCGATGTCGAAGACGACCGCGGGCTTCTCGCCCTTGTGGTGGGCCTTGCGGGCCGCCTGGTCTATGTACTTGCGGGCGGCCTTGTCGAGGGCCGCGAGGTCCTTGGCGTACTGGCTGTCCGGGGACGCCTGGTAGACACCGCCCGCGTCGAGCGTGGTGCCGTAGTACGTGTCGATGTCCTTGACCAGGAGCCCGATGTTGTAGGGCTCGTGGGTGCTGTTCGCCGTCGACTGACCGGCGGTGGCCGCACCGGCGCCGTAGAGGCCGGCGCCGGCGACGGCACACGCGGCGGCGATGGCCGCGATACGCAGTGGCTTATGCATGACAGAGTTCTACGCGCGTCACCGCCGCGGGCGCGAGACCCGTTGCCCGATCGAGACCTCCTGCACGGGCAAAAAACGGGTCAAGCGCCCCGGCCTTGGGAAAGGGCCGTCAGTTCATCGTGGCGCCGATGGTCGTCGAGCCGGTCGTGAGAAACGTCGTCGCGGGCAGGGTGCCGCTCGAACTGCGGGCGCCGTACGTCGTCGACGCGTCCGTCGAGCGGAAGGACGGGGTCGGGATGCCGGAGTCCCAGTTGTTGCCGGCCGAGGTGACCGAGGAGCCCTTGCTGACCAGGCCGCTGCCGTTGCTCACCGCAAGGTTCTTGCCGAGCTTCGCGGAGCCGGTGGCGAAGTAGTAGCCCCACTTGCTGTTGGCGTAGGCGGTGGTGCGGTTGATGACGATCGCGCCGGTGTTGGAGTTCTCGGTGAAGCCGTTGCCGGCGTTGCCCCAGGCGGCCGAGTTGTTGACGACGTGCGCGACGACCTCGCCGTCACCGCCCAGCTTGTAGCCGTTGCCGTCGCCCGCGAACGCGGAGTCGGACCAGCGGTTGACGCCGTTGCCGAAGGACCAGGTGTGCTCGACGGTGACGGGCGAGGAGAAGGACCAGAAGTCGATGCCGTCGTCGCTGTTGTTGTAGAGGCGGGCACCGGTGATCAGGTTGCCGGTGCCGGAGCCGAACTTCACGGCGACACCGTCCGCGTTCTCGCCGTGGTTCGCGGCGTCGTAATTGCCGTGGGAGTCGATGTTCTTGACGGTGTTGTTCACGGTGCCGTCGCCGGTGAGCGTGAAGCCGGAGTCGCCGCCGTTGATGGTCTTGATGTCGTTCCAGTTGGTCCCGGTGCAGGACTGGCAGACGACCGCGCTGTCCGGGGAGTTCTGGAAGGTGAGGCGGGAGACGTTCCAGTAGTCCGCGGTCAGCTTGAAGATCCAGTCGCCGGCCGGGAGCGAGGACCCGTCGATCTTCACGGTCTCGCTGCCGTACGCGGTGAGCTGGATCGGGCTCGACGCCGTGCCGTTGGCCGTGGACTGGAGGGTGGCGGTCGGGTAGTAGGTGCCGCCGCGGACCTGGATGACGGTGCCGGCGGTGGCGTTCTTGAGGGCGTTGGACAGGTCGGTGGAGTTGGAGACGACCACCGTCGCGGCCTGTGCCTGGGTGGGGAGGACGGCGACACCGGAGCCGAGGGCGAGGGCGGCCGTCGCGAGGAGGGCGGTACGACGAGACATGGAGTGCGGGTCCTTTCGTCGTGCGGTGGGGGAACGGGGTTTCTCTCTGGTGCGGGCTCCGCGAAGACATGGCGGAGCCCCCGGTGTCAGGAGTGGCCTTACGGCCGCCAGTCACCGAGATAGGTCGCCTTGGTGTGCAACGCGGCCTCGTCCGGAAAGAGTTGAGGCCGGTTCTCCGGCACCGTGATCACCGCGCCCGGGCCGGAGTTGCGGTACTCCCGGAAGCGCATGGTCTGCCAGGGGTACTGCTCCCGCATATGGGTGTAGGGGGCGAGCGGGTCGATGCCGGGCCCGATGCGGGTGTCCCGGACCACGAGGGACGGCCACGCGGTGGTCTCGTACGACGGCACCCAGGGCCGCGCGAGCTTGTACGCCGCGTCCTCGGCGCCGGAGGTGATGCGGGAGCGGACGGCGAGGATGCCGTACGGGTTGGTCCGGGCGGTGGAGGGGGCGAAGACCATGCCCTTCGGGGTGAAGGTGACGTCCCGCTGCAGGGTGTGGAAGTGGCAGTCCTCGAAGACGGCGGTGGCCCGGCCGAAGACGAAGTCGACGTCGCCCTCGATGTAGCAGTGGTGGAAGTACTGCCGGTCGAAGGAAGCCGGCGCGGCCGTCTCCACGAACAGCGTGTCCTGGTGCGCGAGGAGCCGGACGTTCTCGAAGTGGGTGCGGTCGCCGTAGGTGCAAGCCGCCACCGCCTGGGTGCCGGTGATCTCGGGGTGGTCGGCGCGCAGCCAGTCGTTGGCGAGGGTGAGGTCGCGGACGGTGAGGCCCGGGGCGGCGGAGGTGAAGGTGGCGGAGCCCGCGGTGCCGTAGGTTCCTGAACCGTCCGGCTTCTGGGTGCCGTTGGCGTTGTCGTACACGATGACGGCGTCGCGCGGATCGCGGGAGGCGCCACGGATGGTCAACTCGGCTTTGTCGACGGGCACGTTGACGACCTCGCGGTAAGTCCCCGGGTGCACGAGGATCGTCCGGCCGGGGCCGGCCACCGCGTCCACGGCGGCCTGGACGGAGTCGCCGGGCCGGACGTGCAGGACACGACGGCCACTCGCGAAGGCATCCGCGGAGCCCACGGCCAGGAGACCCGCCGTCACGCCCGTCAGCAGGGTGCGTCGGCGCATGTCAGCACGTCTCCTTCCACGGCTGCCAGTCGCCGAGACAGGCCTCGCGGGTCGCCGACTCGGCCTGCTCGTCGGAGAGTTGGGGCCGGTTCTCGGGGACGGTGATCTCGGCGCCGGGGCCGACGTTGCGGTACTCGGCGAAGCGCTGGTTCTGCCACGGGTAGGAGGCGGACATGTTCGTGTAGGGCGCGACCGCGTCGATGCCGGCGCCTAGGTGGGTGTTCCGGACGACAAGACCGGGCCGGGCGGTGGGGTCGGAGCTCGGCACCCAGGGGCGGGCCAGCTTGTAGGAGGCATCCGGGGCCTCGCCGCTGATCCGGCTGCGCGTGACCAGGTAGCCGAACGGGTTGGCGCCGGCCGTGGAGGGCGCGAAGACGAAACCATATGGGGCGGTGGCCAGGTCGCTGCGGTCCAGGGTGTGGAAGTGGCAGTGCTCGTAGACCGCGGTGGCACGGCCGAAGACGAAGTCGACGTCGCCCTCGGCGTAGCAGTGGGAGAAGTACTGGCGCGCGAAGACGGTCAGGGCGAGGGAGTCGGCGTACAGGGTGTCCTGGTGGCCGAGGAAGCGGCAGTGGTGGAAGGCGGAGCGGTCGCCCATGACCTTGAGGGCGACGGCCTGGGTGGCGCTGATGTCGGGGTGGTCGGCGCGCAGCCAGTCGTTGGCGAAGGTGATCCAGCGGGCGGTGAAGCCGTCGGCTCGGAGGGTGGTGGTGGCCGAGCCGGTGGTGCCGTACGTTCCCGAGCCGTCGGGCTTCGGGGTGCCGGCCGCGTGGTCGTGGACGATGACGACGTCCCGGGGGTCCTCCGAAGCGCCGATCCAGGTGGCCTCGGTGCGGGTGGCGTCGAGGCCGACGGTCTCCCGGTAGGTGCCGGGTGCGATGACCAGGGTCCAGCCGCTGCCGGTGGTGGCGTCGACGGCGGCCTGGACGGTGGTGTGGTCGCCGCGGCCCCGGGTGTCGACGTAGAGCGTGTTCGGGGTCAGACGCCTGGCCGGGGAGCCGAAGCGGCCGAAGGGACGGGGGCCCGCGAGGGCGGGAGTGGGAGTGAGGGCGAGGGCGGCGGCCGTGCCGGTGCTCGCCAGCAGGAATCCCCTTCGGGAAAGGGAGAGTTGGGTGTGGGGCGAGGACATGCGGGGGCTCCTTGGGAGTGCGGCTCGGCAGGGGGTTTCCTCGCGTGGGGGGGGTGCCGGGGCGGACGCGCTCGGGATGTGAGCACGATGCGCTCCGCCCCGGCCGATCGGGGGGCGGGCGTCAGCAGGCGTTGCCGGCGCCCGCGCGGTGGTCGACGATCGCCGGGACCGCCTTGACCGGGTCGACCTTGGTACGCAGCGTGGGCGTCCAGCCGGCGCCGGACTCCAGGGTCTCGGCCGGGATCTCCGCGTTGTGGACCGCGATCAGATCGGTGACGACCCCGTTCACGGTGTTGTCGGCGGCGGTCAGCGGCGACACGTTCCAGCGCTTGAGCACCTTGGCCGCGCTGATCCCCTCCGGCAGCGTGAACGCGTTGTGCTCGGCGACGAGTTGGGACTCCTTGCCGATGCCGAAGCTGTAGCCGTAGTCGTCGTTCGCCACGAAGTGGTTGTTGTACGAGTCGACCTGCCCGAAGCGGACGCGCGGCGCGCGCTCGACCAGGTTGGAGAACAGGTTGTGGTGGAAGGTGACCTTGAGCTTGCCGCGGTCCCCCGCCGCCGTGGACTCGCTGTCGCTGTTGCCGACGAGGATCGTCTTGTCGTGGTCGGCGAAGACGTTCCAGGAGGCGGTGACGTGGTCGGCGCCCTTGACGATGTCCAGCTCACCGTCGTGCTGCTGGTAGAGCATGCCGAAGTAGGTGGGCGCGGCGCTGTCGGGGTGGGAGCCGTCGGTGAAGGTGTTGTGGTCGATCCACACGTGGGTGGAGCCGTGGACGACGGCGGTGTCGTACTCGGAGTTCCAGTTGCCCTTGTCGCCGTCGGTCGGATCCCACTGCGGGAAGCAGTCGATCGGGCTCTCGAAGGCGATGTTGCGGACGATGACGTTGTCGACGCCCTTGATCTGGAGGCCGGCGCCCTTGATCGCGGCGTTCCTGCCAACCCCGATGATCGTGGTGTTGGAGGGGATGTTGACCTTGATGGCCTTGTCCTGGGCGGCGGCCGAGATCCGGCGCAGACCCTCGGGACTGTCGTCGGGCTCGGCGCTCAGGTCGGTGTCGAGGCCCCAGGTCTCCGGCGCGTACTTGGTGAGGTAGGCGTCGAAGTCGTATCCCTCGGCGGCGAAGGCGTCACAGCCCTCGGAGACGGCGTCGATGGTCCCCTTGACCTTGATGATCTTCGGCGCGTCGCCGTCGGCGGCGAGGGCGGCCTTGAACTCGGCCCAGGTGGAGACGGTGTGGACGTGCTCGGCGTCGGCCTTGGCCCCGCCGGTCGTCCCGGTGCCGTACGAGGCCCAGCCGTCGCCCGCCGGCAGGGTCTGCCGGGCGAGGTCCCGTCCCTGTGCCTGGGCGCTGGGGCCGGTCACGGCGAGGGCGAGGGCGGTGCAGCCGACCACGGCGACGGCAGCGCGCGCCACCGAGGTCACTGTTGATGTGGCATGCCCATGCCATTTCTGTGTGTTCATGGTGCGGCTCTCTTTTCTCAAGTCGGGGGTGGGGCCGGTTACGCGGCGGCTTCGGGCCAGGTGATCCAGGACGTGGGAATCTCGGCGTCCAGGCGGCAGACGTCCCGCGGACGCAGCACCCGGGTTCGCAGCAGCTCCCGCACCACGAGCCGCGCCACGGCGATCGCGCCCGGCGGGTTGAAGTGCGTGTTGTCCTGCTCGGTCGCGGTCCAGTTGAAGTACGTCCTGGTCTCCTCGACCCCGAGCCGCTGCCACAGGGCGAGGGACAGCGCCTGGAGGTCGAGCAAGGCCACGCCCTCCTCCTCCGCCAGCGCCCGCATCGCCGCCGGGTAGTCGCCGTGGGTCGGCAGGGCGTTGCCGGCCGCGTCGAACTTCCGCCGCTCGACGGAGGTGGCGAGGACGGGCCGGGCACCATGGGCACGGGCGCCGTCGATGTACAGCCGCAGACAGTCCTGGTACGTCGTCCAGGGCTCGGTGTACCGGGTCGGGTCGGCGGACTTCTCGTCGTTGTGCCCGAACTGGACGAGGAGAAAGTCCCCGGGCCGAATGGCCGCGAGGATCACATCGAGCCGACCCTCGTCCAGGAAACTCTTCGAACTCCGCCCGTTCACCGCGTGATTGGCGACGGGCCGGTCTTGGTGCAGGAAGAAGGGAAGCGCCATGCCCCAACCGGTCTCGGGAGCGGCGTCGGCGTATTTCTGGGCGGCGGTGGAGTCACCGGCGATGTAGAGAGTGCGATCACGGGAGGCGGCCTGAGCGGTACCGGTGGCCGCGAAAGCGAGAGGAACAGCGGCAAGGGCCGCAGAAGTGACCTGACGGCGGCTGATGGACATGCGGTGCCTTTCCTGCCTCAGGGGCGCGGGGCTGTATCAATTTGCGGCTCCGCCGCGTGGGAGGAAAGTCAGCCCTTCTGCGCATTCCACTCCGCCTGGGCGTCGTTCAACTGGTCGGCCAGCGTGTCCAGGAAGTCCTTCGCGCTCATCTTCCCGAGCAGCACCTTCTGGAAGTTCGGCTCGTTGTCGGCCTTGGAGATGGTCCCCCAGTCGGGCAGGTAGTACGGCAGCTGAACAATGGTGGTCGACCCGTCGTTCAGCGCGGCGGCGGCCAGCTTCGTGGGCTCGGCCTTCGCGATCCACGCGTCCTTGGCCGCCTCGTTGTTCGCCGGCACCTGCCCCGCGGACTCGTTGAACTTCGAGTTCTCCGCGTGCGAGACCGCGAACTCGATGAACTTCCAGGCCGCTTCCTTGTTCTTGGAGCTCTTGAACAGACCGATGCCGTCCACGGGGTTGGACACCTGCACCCGCTTGCCGGAGGGACCGGTCGGCTGTGGGATACCGCGGAACTTCTCGACGCCGAGCGACTTCACATGGTCCTGGTAGGAGCCCAGGTTGTGATTGAGCATTCCGATCGTGCCGGAGTCCCACTGGGCGACCATCTTGGTGAAGTCGTTGTTGAGGTCGGCGGACGGGGTGGCTCTCTTGTAGAGCGCGGCGTACTTCTCCAGCGCCTCGACGTTCTTCGGGTCGTTGACGGTGGTCTTGTCACCGTTCCAGAAGGACGTGATGCCGCTCTGTCCGTACATCGCGTCCAGTGCCTGGGCGATGGAGCCGGCGCCACCGCGGATGGTGTAACCGAACTGGTTCTTCTTGGCGTTGGTCAGTTTCTCCGCGGCCTCGTAGAACGTGTCCCAGGTCGTCGGCTCGTCCAGGCCCGCCTTCTGGAACAGGTCGGTGCGGTAGTAGAGCACGCCGTTGTTCGCGGAGGTCGGCACCGAGTACAGCGTGTCGTCGACGCCGCCGGCCGCCTTCAGCGATGTGAGCATGTCCTCGTTGAGCTTGCCGTCGAGGGAGGACTCGGCGAGTCGGTCGTCGACCGGCTCCAGCACCTTCTGCGCGGAGAAGCTGGCGATCATCGCCGCGCCGACACCGCCGACGTCCGGCAGACCGCCGCCCTGGATGGCGGTCTCGACCTTGGACTGGTAGTCCGCGGCGGGGATGCCGACGTACTCGACGTCGATGTCCGGGTTGGCCTTCTCGAAGTCGGCGATGATCGCCTTCCAGGCGTCGGTGCGGACACCGCCGTTGTTGTCCCAGAAGACGATCTTGCCCTTGCCGCTGCCTTCGTCGCCCTTGTCACCGCCGGTGCCGCTGCCGTCGTCACCGCAGGCGGTGGCGGTCAGGGCGAGGACGGAACCCAGGGCGACGGCCGCGGCGGCGCGCCTGCTTCTACGGATGTTGATCTTCATGGGTCGGCTCTCTTCTTCTGGATGCAACTGAACGGGAAGGAGTAGGGGTCTCGGCAAGCACTTGCCCAGGAGTCACCGCCTTCCGGACGAGCGCGGCGGCCGCGTACCGGTCGAGGCGGCCGTCGGCGACGACGGTGACGACCCGGCGTACGAGGGTGTCACCGGCGGCGATCGGCACCCGCTCGGTGTGCGCCAACGACGAGCCCACGCCCGGGTATTCGGCGGTGCGCACGAACCACGGGTCGCGGCGGGTCTGCTCGGTGGCCCCGGCGAACACCAGCGTCCAGGTGGAGCCGACGAGGGCGAGCCAGTCGGCGCGCCGCCCGTGGACCTCCGACTCCCCCTCGGTGCCGGCGGTGAAGACGTCCGGCGCCCGCTCCTCCTTCCGGGCCCTCCAGAAGAAGCCGCCGTACGCTGCGCCCGGGCGGCCGTTGGTGGCCGGGCTGCCGATCGAGAGCGGGCGGTCGGTGACGTTGGTGAGCGCGAAGGTGAAGTCCAACGCCCAGGCGGTGTCGGTGAGTTCGGTGGCCGCCACGGTCCGGCGCTCGCGCAGCAGCTCGCCGCCCGCGGCGACCCAGCGCAGCTCCTCCACGAAGCCGTCCGGGTCGCGCAGCTGGAACCCGGTGTGCCGCTGGGCGCCGTGGTTGTCGAGCTCGGTGGGGCCCTGGTCACGGACGTAGGTGCGGCCGCCCCAGAAGTTGTGCCCCTCGACGTCGGGAACGGCGACACCGACGCCGAGGTGGTGGGGATGGTCGGCGGGGCTGAGCTCGGTGACAGCCGTGCCGGCCAGGGTGGTGACCGGGTGGAGGTAGGGGCGCGGCGAGAGCCGGCGGGACAGCTCGGGCCGGGTGACACAGCGGCCGACCGGGCGGCCCGCGACGCGCAGGACCGGGGTGTCGTGGGCCGTCATCAGGTGCTCACCTTTCTCGGTGGCTCCCAGGGGGCGCCGAGCTCGGAGAACAGGGCGAGGGTGTCGGCGGAGGCCGCGACCAGGCCGTCGACGCCGGGGACGACCCGGCGGTCGTCCACGAGATGCCAGGCGCCGCGGGGCAGCGGGGCCGGGTCGGGGGCGGTGCGGATGGCCTCGACGACCTTCATGAAGGCACCGGTCACGTCCGGGGGGACGAGCAGGTCGGTGCCGTCGGTGAGGTGGTCGACGAGGTTCTCCAGCAGGTCGGTGCAGCCGTACTCGTACTCCTCGGGACCGTGGCCCGCGCGCTGGAGCAGGACGCGGTCCTGCTTGTACCAGAACGTGATCCGGCCGCGGCTGCCGTGCACGAGGACGTACGGGTCGTCCGGGTGCTCGGCGCACAGCGTCGCCGCGACGGTGACCGGGCGGCCCTGGGCCGTGGTGACGCGGACGCACGAGGTGTCGTCGGACTCGATGTCGTTGGCGCGCAGCAGCTCGGTCCGGATGCCGGTGACGTCCTCGGCGCGCGTGGAGCCGTTGAGCGCAAGCCCGGTGGCGACGGCGTGGGCGAGCGGGTTGGTGAGCACGCCGTCGATGACGTCGACGCCGTTCAGGCGCCGCTTGCCGGCCCAGGGGGCACGCCGGTAGTAGGACTCCGGGCGGGCCCAGGCGCCCGCGCCGCCGATCCCGGAGATCTCCCCGATCGCGCCCTCGTCGATCAGCTGCCGGATCGCGGGCACGGCGTGCGAGCCCAGCGACTGGAAGCCGATCTGGCAGACGACCCCGGCCGCGGCGACCCCGTCGGCCATCCGCCGGAACTCCGCGTACGACGGCGCCGGCGGCTTCTCCAGCAGGATGTGCACACCGCGCCGAGCCGCCTCCAGTGCCAGGTCCGTGTGGGTCGGGATCGGCGTGCAGATCACCGCGACCCGCGCCCCGGTCGAGTCCAGCAGGGCGCCGAAGTCGGCGGACTGCTCGGGCGCACCGAGCCCCTCCGGGATCTCCGCGGTTTCCAGCGGCGTCAGCTCGCAGATGCCCGCGAGCCGGACGATCCCCTTGTCCTGGAGCCGGCGGATGTTCTCCAGGTGCCAGCGGCCGTGGCCGCGCGCGCCCGCCAGGACGATGTCTACGGTGCTCATGGGATCCTCCCTGCGCCCGCGCCGCGCGCCACCTGCCGGTGGGCCGCGTCGGCGCTGTCGATCTTTGCGTGCAGGGTAGGCGGCCGGCCGACCTCGGCCGTGAGGTCGCGTTCGCCGACGGAGTGGCAGGCGCTCATCAGCCCTTCACCGCCCCCGCGCTGAAGCCCGTGATCAGCCACTTCTGGATGAAGGCGAAGACGAGCACCACGGGTACGGCCGCGATGATGCCGCCCGCGGCGAGCGCGCCGAGGTCGACGCTGTCCGCGCCCATCAGGGTGTTGAGGCCGACCGGGATGGTCTGCTTCTCGGGGTTGTTGAGGAACATCAGGGCGAACAGGAAGTGGTTCCAGGAGTGCACGAAGGCGAAGGAGCCGACGGCGATCAGACCGGGCCGCAGCAGCGGCAGTACGACGATCCGGAACGCCGTGAGGCGGTTGCAGCCGTCCACCCAGGCCGCCTCTTCCAGGGAAGGGGGCACGTTCTTGATGAAGTTGCTGATCAGGATGATCGACAGCGGCAACTGGAAGACCGTCTCGGCGATGATCACGCTGCCCAGCGAGTTGATCATCTGGATCTTGGCGAAGATCTCGAACAGCGGCACCAGCAGCAGTGCGCCCGGCACGAACTGGGAACAGAGCAGGCCCAGCATGAACGCCCGCTTGATCTTGAAGTTGAACCGCGCGAGGGCGTAGCCGCCGGCCAGCGCGACCAGGGTCGTCATCACCAGGGTGGCGACACCGACGAGGACGCTGTTCTGGAAGTAGGTGCCGAACTCACGCTCCGTCCAGACCTTCTCGAAGTGGTCGAAGGTCATCGGCCAGGGCACCAGCGAGGTGGAGCCGGTCGGGCGGAGTGCAAAGAGCAGGATCCAGTAGAACGGGATCAGGGTGAAGAGCAGATAGATCGACAGCGGCAGATAGATCTGCCAGCGGGGCACGTCGTCCCAGGCGCGCTGGCTGGCCCTGGGGCGGGGCGGAGGCGGAAACGCGCGGGCCTCGGTCACGACCGGGGTGGCTTCCTTGATGCTCACTTGTCCTCGCCTCCGAACTTGCTCAGGCGCAGATAGACCATCGAGCAGAAGAGAAGGATCACGAACGCCACCGTGGTCAGGGCGGACGCGTAGCCGAAGTTGTGGGCGTCCACGCTGGTGTTGGCGATGTAGAGCGGCAGGGTCGTCGTCTCTCCGGCCGGGCCGCCGCCGGTGAGGGTGTAGAGCAGGTCGACGTTGTTGAACTCCCAGACCGCGCGCAGCAGCGTGGACAGCACGATGGCGTCCTTCAGGTGCGGCAGCGTGATGTGCCAGAACTGCTTGAGCCGGCTTGCCCCGTCGACCTCGGCGGCCTCGTACAGGTCCTTCGACACGGACTGGAGGTCGGCGAGGATGAGGATCGCGAAGAAGGGGACCCCACGCCACAGGTCGGCGACGATCGCCGCCGGGAACACCGTCGAGGTGTCCGACAGCCAGCTCGTGCCGTACGACCCGATGCCCAGGTCGGCGAGGTAACGGGTGATACCGGTCTGGGAGTTGTACAGCAGCACCCAGATCGCGGAGGTCAGCACGCCGGAGACGGCCCACGGCGAGAAGACCATCGCCCGGCCGAGCGCCCGCCCGACGAAGGTCTGGTTGACGATGAGTGCCAGTGCGAGACCGAACAGCAGCTGGAGGCCGACCTCGACGAAGACCCACTTGGCGCTGAAGGTCAGCGTGTCCCAGAAAGCCGGGTCGTCGGTGAAGATCTTCGTGAAGTTGTCGAGGCCCGCGTAGCCGTTGCGCCACGGCTTGGTCGGGTTGTAGTGCTGCAGGCTGTAGTAGAAGACGCTGATCACCGGGTAGGCGATGAAGCCCAGCATGAGCAGGGCGGCCGGTGCGATCAGCAGGTACGGGAGCCTGCGCGGGGTGGCGGAGGCACGGCGCCGCCGGGGTGGCGCGGGCGGTTTCGCCACGGCTGCGGCTTGGGCCATGACTGTTCTCCGATCCTTCAGTACGTCGTCGTACGGGAAGCGCTTTCTCCTGGTGCAGAGCTGTGCGAAGTTCGTGTGCCGGGGATCAGCCCGCGTAGGGGTCTTGCACAGCGCCCTTCCGGGCGAGGAACTCGAAGTCGCAGCCGGTGTCGGCCTGCGTGATCTGCTCGTTGTAGAGCGCGCCGTAGCCACGCTCGTACCGCACGGGCGGCGGCGTCCACGCGGCCCGCCGACGCGCCAACTCGCCCTCCTCCACGTGGAGATGGAGGGAGCGGGCCTCGACGTCCAGAGTGATCAGGTCGCCGCTGCGCACGAGGGCGAGCGGTCCGCCGACGTACGACTCGGGCGCCACGTGCAGCGCGCAGGCGCCGTAACTCGTGCCGCTCATACGGGCGTCGGAGATCCGGACCATGTCCCGCACCCCCTGCCTGAGCAGATGGCCGGGGATGGGCAGCATGCCGTACTCGGGCATGCCCGGACCGCCCTTGGGCCCGGAGTTGCGCAGCACGAGCACACTGTCGGCGGTGATGTTCAGCGCGGGATCGTCGATGGTCCGCTGCATGGTCCTGTAGTCGTCGAAGACGACCGCGGGGCCGGTGTGCTTGAGCAGGTGCGGCTCGGCGGAGATGTGCTTGATGACGGCACCGTCCGGGCAGAGGTTGCCGCGCAGGACGGCGACCCCACCCTCACTCGCGACGGGGTTCTCCCGACTGCGGATGACGTCGTCGTCGTGGACGACCGCGCCCTCCAGCTGCCCGCCCAGTGTGCCGTTGACGGTCGGCCGGTCCAGGTGGAGGAGGTCGGTGATCCGCGACAGGAAGCCGGGCAGGCCGCCGGCGAAGTGGAAGTCCTCCATGAGGTACGTCCGGCCGCCGGGCCGCACGTTGGCCAGCACCGGGACGGTACGGGCGATGCGGTCGAAGTCGTCGAGGGTGAGCTCGACCCCGGCCCGGCCCGCCATGGCAATGAGGTGGATGACGGCGTTGGTCGAGCCGCCCAGCCCGAGCACGGTGGTGACGGCGTCCTCGAAGGCCGCACGGCTGAGGATCTCGGACGGCTTCAGCGCGGTCCAGGCGAGTTCCACGGCCCGGCGCCCGGAGGCGGCGGCCATTCGCTCGTGCCCGGAGTCGACGGCCGGGATCGAGGAAGCGCCGGGCAGCGTCATACCCAGAGCCTCGGCGGCGGCGGTCATGGTGGACGCCGTACCCATGGTCATGCAGTGCCCGGGAGAGCGCGCCAACCCGCCCTGGAGTGCCCGAAGTTCGCAGTCCGTCAGATGGCCGGCACGGTGCTCGTCCCAGTACTTCCACATGTCGGTGCCGGACCCGAGCGTCTCCCCGCGCCAGTGCCCGGGAAGCATGGGCCCGGCAGGAACGAAAACTGAGGGAACATCAGCCGAGGTGGCACCCATGAGCAGGGCCGGCGTCGACTTGTCGCAACCGCCGAGCAGCACGGCCGAGTCGATCGGATAGGACCGCAGCAGCTCCTCGGTCTCCATGGCGAGCAGATTGCGATAGAGCATGGGGGTCGGCTTCTGATACGTCTCCGACAGAGTCGCGACCGGAAACTCGAGCGGGAACCCCCCGGCCTGCCACACCCCCCGCTTGACCGCCTCCGCGCGCTCCCGCAGATGCACATGGCAGGGATTGATGTCGGACCAGGTGTTGAGCACAGCGACGACGGGACGACCCCGGTACTCCTCCGCCTCGTAACCGAGCTGCCGCATGCGGGCGTTGTGCGACCAGGTGCGCAACTGCCCCTCGGTCCCGTACCACTGATGACTGCGGAGTTGCTCCGCACTCAACCGCTCTCTGCCGCCGGTCATGTCGACCACCCCGCGGCGATGGCGGCGACCTCGTCCCGCTCGTCCTCGGCCAGCACCTTGCTCGGCGGCCGGACATCGCGCCGGCACAACCCCAGAGAGGCGAGAGCCTCCTTGACGACGGTGACGTTGTCGGCGGAGCCGTTGGCCGCGCGGAGCTCCTCGAAGCGCCGGATCTGCTCCCAGACCTTCATCGCCCCCGGATAATCACCGGATCGAAGCGCTTCGATCATGTTCAGCGAAACGGCCGGGGCGACATTGACGAGCCCCGAGGTGAAGCCGGTGGCCCCCGCCGAGAAATAGGACGGAGCATAGGGCTCGGCGAGCCCCGCGACCCACACGAACCGATCGAGCCCCGCGTCCCGCGCGAAGCCGGCGAACCTGGACGCGTCCGGTACGGCGTACTTCACCCCGATGACGTTCGGACAGCGATCAGCCAGCTCGGCCAACCGCCCACCACTCAGCTGGGCGTTACGGATGTACGGCACGACCCCCAGCTCGGGCACGGCCTCGGCGATCGCCCGGTGATAGTCGACCCAGCCGCCCTGGGAGACGTACGGATGGACGGGCTGGTGGACCATCACCATGGCGGCGCCCAGCTCCCGGGCATGACGAGCGGAGGCGACAGCAGTCGGAACGTCATGCCCGACACCGACGAGGATCACCGCACGCCCACCGGCCTCGTCGATCGTCACCTCGGTGACGAGCCGCCGCTCCTCCGGGGCCAAGGCATAGAACTCGCCGGTGTTCCCATTGGGAGTGAGCGTTCCGATCCCCCCGTCCAGCAGACGACGCAGCAGGGCCCGGTGGGCGTCCTGGTCGACGGAGCCGTCCTCGGCGAAGGGTGTCACCGGGATCGCGACCACGTCGGCCAGGGCGGCCCGCTGGGTCTCGAACGTCGCGGTCATGCCTGACCGTCCTCTCCCTGGGACGCGGCGTCCGGGAAGGCCCGTTGCACGAACGAGGCGATGTGCGCATGGAGGGCGACGGCGGCACCGTCGGCGTCACCGTCGAGGGCGAGCCGCAGGATCTCGCGGTGCTCACCGGCCTCCCGCTCCCAGGAGGGCGAGGCCGCCCAGGCGACGGCGGAGACGAGGGCCGCCTGATCACGGACCTCGTCGAGCATGCGACCCAGCAGCGGGTTGCCGCACGGCAGATACAGGGCGCGGTGGAACTCCCGGTTGGCCAGCGAACGCTCGGCGGCGTCGGTGGCCTGGTCCGCACGGGTCAACGCGTCCCGGGCCTCGTCCAGGGAAGCCCCTCGTTTGACGGCCCGCTTCAGCGCCTCGGGTTCGAGGAGCAGCCGGACGTCGTAGACCTCGCGCGCCATGTCCGCGTCCACCATGCGCACCGTGACGCCCTTGTACTGGCTCATCACGACGAGCCCGGTACCGGCGAGGGTCTTGAGCGCCTCGCGCACCGGAGTCTTGGAGACCCCGAACTGCGCGGCGAGGTCGGTCTCGACCAGCGCCTGCCCGGGCGTCAACTGCCCGGTGAGGATGCGGTGTTTGATCGCGTCCAGCACGAACTGCGTGCGGGACGGGATCGGCGTGGGCACAGAGGTCATGCGCGCCTCTCGGATATCTGATCTCGCGTCTCATATATGACGTACGAAGTACGACGCGTTGAAGGTAGGAGGGGGCAGGACCGTCGTCAATGCTTCTGACAAAGGAAGTTGAGGCAGCGGTCACACCGCGTGGATCGCACCCACCCGTGCGGCGACGACGGGACCCGCGAAGACGGCGGCAGCACGCGCGGTGGCGGCCTCGGGGGTGAGCGTGGGCCCGACATGAGTGACGACCAACTGCCGCACACGGGCGGCCCGGGCGACGCGCCCGGCATCCTCGGGCGTCAGATGCACCTGCCCGCCGCCTTCGCTTTCGCGATGCGCATCGATGTCTGCCTCGCAGAGGAACAGATGGGCGTCACGGGCGAGTTCACCGAGCGCAGGACAGGGCCCACTGTCCCCGGAGTACGCGAGAACCCGCCCACCAGCCTCGGCCCGCAGCCCGTAGGCCTCGACATCATGCCGAACCTCACGAGCAGAAAGGGTCAGTTCACCGTGCCGGATGGCATGCCCCTCATAAAGCCTCCGGAAGTCGAAAACACCGCTCAGGAACCCGACGTCCGCCCGCCCGAAAAACCCGGCGAGCCGCTGGGCACACCCGTCGGGGGCGTATACGGGAAGGGGCGCGGCGGGCGTGAGGCCCCCGTACGCCAGGCCGTAGACGGCCGCCAGCAGATCGGCGCTGTGATCGGCGTGCAGATGGGAGATCCAGATGGCATCGAGCCGCGCCGGATCAGTGTGCCGCCGCAACTCCGCGAAACTCCCGAACCCGGCGTCCACCCACACCTCGGCCCCGCCACCGCGCACCAGATAGCCGGAACAGGGGGTGTGCCGGGGTGCGGGGAGGCGGTGCCGAGGACGGTGAGGCTGAGGGACATGCGGGGAGGTTAGGCGGCGATGCGTCTGAACGCCGCCTATTTAGCACGCCGCAGCGGCCCATCGGTCGGCTGCGGCCACGTCGTGGCTGGTCGCGCAGTTCCCCGCGCCCCTAGGGGCGTTGCCCGCACCGGCGTCAGAAGGGAAGGCGGCACCCCGCCCCTGGGGACATCACCCCCACGGCGTGGCAGCCGGGTACGGCGGTGAGGGGACGTGTCGGGGGGTGTCCGCCCGCAGCGGTTGGCGCGTCAACACGAGCGCCCTATATAAGTGCCCGATTCCGCGCCGTTCCGAGGACGGACACCCCCCGGCGCGGCCCCGACCCCCACCCCACCGCCCGCGCAGCACACGACCTCAGGACGGCGTCCACCCCGGCGTCCGCCCACTCAGCCCCACCGCCCGCTCCAGCAACTGCGCATCGTCGGCAACCGGCACGACCGGCCCGAAGATGCCGCCACCCCGACTGGGGTCCTCCGCGGCGGCGAGGAGGAAGCTGTACGTCGCCTGAAGCGCGGCGGGGTCGGGCTCGTACCGCTGCCCGGTCGCGACGGCCAGGTCCCAGCCGTGGATCACCAGCTCATCGACCGCGACGGCACCACCGACCTCACCGGGCAGGTCAACCCCGCCGGCCCGGGTCATCCCGGTCCAGGCGGCCGGATCGCGCCAGGCGTCCGCGAGCTCGGCCAGCACCTTGGGCAGTTCCTCCCGCCAGCCGGGCCCGACGTCCGGAACGCTCACGGTCGGCGGCGTGTCGGTCGTGGCGCCGAGGTCCTTGCGCGCGGCGTCACGGAAGGCGACGGACAGGCCGAGCAGATGGCCCAGCAGGTTGCGGACCGCGTACTCAGGACACGGCGTCCCGCCCGCGAGCTGCTCATCGCTCACCGCCTCCGCAAGGCGCGCCACCACACGGGTCTGTGGTCCGAGATCCAGGGGTGCGTCAGTCATTCGCTTCTCCTCAGGGCGTCGTCTTGGAGGGTGGACCGCCCCCGCCCCGGAAACTCATCGCCGCCCCGCCGATCTGCTCTCCCCCTGATGCCGATCCTGGGCGTGGCGTGGCCGGCGACCGCCCTGCCGCTGCTTCACAGCCCGGCGAGCGCCGACCGCACCGCCTCCAGGTCCGCGTCCGACGCCAATCCGGCGTGATAGAGCCGCAGTTCCGTCGCCCCCAGCGCTCGCGCGCGTGCCGCGTCCGAGGCAAGAGTGCCGGGGCTGCCGCCCATGCCGGAGACGACGGTGAAGTTGGCGGCGATGACCGACCCACCGGACACCTCGCCCCCTTCTGCCGCCCCGGCCACCCCAGCCACCCCAGCCACTCCGGCCACCCCGACCGCCCCGGCCACTCCGACCGCCCCGACCGCCCCGGCAAACGGAGCCAACAGATCCGTCCCACCCGCGCACGGCACGACCACCCCGTCCGCCACGGACAGGATGTGCGCCGGGTCCACACCCGCGTTGGCCCCGACGTGGTAGGAGACAGGGTCGGCATGCAGCAGGATCTGGAACCCCGCCGGAGCGGCCCCGCGCACCGCCGTCACCGCCGCCTCCTGGAGCGTGCGGGCGGTGTCGTCACGCCACGCGCGCGTGGCGCCCGCCGGCGAAGCACCCAGAAGCTTCTCGACCCCGGCCCAGCCTCCGCCGGAGGGCGCCCCCCGCCACACCGGCTCCAGCGCGGCGCGGACGACGGCCGCCAGCTCGTCGGCGTCGACACCCTGGGCGCCGTACCCCTCCCGGCAGGTGGGGCAGAAGCAGAGCGCCATCAAGTACAGGCCCGCGTCGCCGAGGCCGACGCCGCCGGTCTTGTCGTGGGCGTGCAGATGCTGGAGGCCGTACCAGCCGAGGGACTCCAGTTCCGTGCCGTGGGCGCCCGGGCGTACCGCGGCCTCGGCGGCCAGGTCGACGAGGTACGCGCGCGTGGCGGGCTGGGCGATGCACGGGGCCCAGGGGTAGCGGTCGCCGTAGGCGTTGACGACGGAGGTGTCGGGATGCTCGGCGCCCAGCCGGGAGTTGTGGGCGAGGACCACCCAGGTGTGCACTTCCAGACCGGCGTCGGTGAGCGCGGCGGCCGCCTCGCCGAAGGCGTCGCCGGGCGCCCAGTCGCCGGCCGCGTAGGGGCGCAACTCCCGTCCCTGCCAACGGTCGTCGGTGGCGTAGAGGACGGCCGCGTGTTCGGCGGTGACGATGCGGTGGCGCGGGTGGCGGGGGGTCAGCGCGCGCGTGGAGTGGTAGGCGGAGGCGAGCGTCACCTGCTGGACGCCGATGGCGGCGATGGTTCCGGCGGCCTGCGGATCTCCGTTGACGTCCCAGGGGTAGACGAATGCCGACGCCTTCACTTGCCCTCCTCCAGCAGCGCGTAGCCGCGTTCGATGATCTGAGCGAGCCGCTTCACATGGTCCTCGGCCGGCTCGTGCAGCGGCGGCCTGACCTCCCCCACGTCGAGCCCGCGCAGCCGTACCCCCGCCTTGACGAGGGCGACGGCGTAGCCGCGGCCCTGGGCGCGCAGTTCGACGAAGGGACGGTAGAAGCCGTCGAGGAGCCGGTCCACCGTCGCCCGGTCCCCGCTCTCCAGCGCCCCGTGGAAGGCGAGGGCGATCTCGGGGGCGAAGCAGAACACGGCGGAGGAGTAGAGAGGCACTCCGACGGCGCGGTAGGCGAGTTGGGTCTGCTCGGCGGTCGGCAGTCCATTGAAGTAGAGGAAGCCGCCCGGGACTTCACTTCGTACGGCACTCACGATCCGCTGCATCAGGTCGAGGTCGCCGAGGCCGTCCTTGAGTCCGACGATCCCTTGCGTGTGGGCCAGTTCGACGACGGTGTCCGGGGTGAACACGGCGTTGTCGCGCTGGTAGACGATGACGGGCAGCGCGGTGGCGGCGGCGATCTCCCCGTAGTGCCGCAGCAGGCCCTCCTGCCCGGCGATCACCAGGTACGGCGGCAGGGCGAGCAGCCCGTCCGCGCCGGCCGCCTCGGCGAGCTTCGCGTACCGCACGGCGAGCGCGGTGCCGTACCCGGCGCCGGCGACGACCGGCACCCGTCCCTCGGTGGCCTCGACCGCGGCCCGTACGCACGCCTCGAACTCCTCGGGCGTGAGCGCGTGGAACTCCCCGGTGCCGCAGCAGGCGAACACGGCGGCGGCCCCCGCCTCGACGCCCCGGCGCACATGCGCGCGGTAGGTGTCGAGGTCGACTGCGCCGTCGGGACCGTAGGCGGTGACGGGGAAGAACAGCGGTCCGCTGGGGATGCCGAGGCGAGCGGCGAGGTCGGCAGGCGTCACGGGCACTCCCTGGAACGAGGACGGCGGCGTCGGAGCACGGAAAGAATCACCGTGCGAGATTCTGATCAAAGTTTACGTTTATGAACACGAGGTGCACCACCCTTGACGCGACGAGCCGATGATCCTTAACTTGTCCACGAATGTGAATATGGGTCCACTCCAAGGAGAGCCGAGCATGCCAGCGCCCCGCACCGTTCTGCTCACCGGCGCCGCCGGCGGCCTCGGCACCCTGATGCGCGACCTGCTGCCCGCGTACGGCTACGAACTGCGCCTGCTCGACCTGCTGCCGATCGAGGGCGAACCGGACGCGATCGTCGCGGACCTCGCCGACAAGGACGCGCTCCGCGCAGCCGTCCGGGGCGTCGACGCGATCATCCACCTCGCGGGCATCTCCCTGGAAGCGTCCTTCGACAAGATCCTCAAGGCGAACATCGAGGGCACGTACAACCTGTACGAGGCCGCCCGCGAGGAGGGCGTCCCGCGGATCGTCTTCGCCTCCTCCAACCACGCGGTGGGCTTCACCCCCCGCCCCGAGGGCGACGACCCGCTCATCCCCGTCGACACCCCGCGCCGCCCGGACACCTTCTACGGCCTGTCCAAGTCCTTCGGCGAGGACCTCGCCCAGCTGTACTGGGACAAGTACGGCCTGGAGACGGTCTCGGTCCGCATCGGCTCCTGCTTCGCCGAGCCCACCAGCGTGCGCATGCTCTCGGTCTGGATGAGCCCGGCCGACGGCGCCCGCCTCCTGCACGCGGCCCTGACCGCCGAGGACGTCCAGCACACCGTCGTCTACGGCTCCTCCGCCAACACCCGCCTTTGGTGGGACCTGACCACGGCCCGCGCCCTCGGCTACGACCCCCAGGACGACTCCGAGCCGTACGCCGAGAAACTGATCGCCGAACAGGGCGACCTGGACCCGGACAACATCGCCCACGCCTACCTGGGCGGCCACTTCGTGAGCGACCCGCCGCTCTGGCCGTACTGACGGGCACGGAACGGGCCCGCCCGCGGGCATATCCGGGCACGGGACGACACTCCTAGATGTGGCGCGCCAGCGCACATCCAGGGGCGCGGGGAACTGCGCGACCAGCCCAAACACTCCCGCAGCCGCCCGACGACAGCACGCCCCGAGCTCCTGGGCGCACCCTGCCCGAACGGGCACACCCGGTCACTATCCCTCCTGTAACAGGCCTGGTCACCACCTCCCACCCGCTGTACAACTTCCTGCATACGGCCCGAACGGGCAGCACGACAGGAAGGCGGGTGACCGAATGACCAGAACCGCGGAAGAACGCCAGCGGGAAATCGTCCACGCCGCCCGCACCACCGGCGCCGTAGACGTCAACGCCCTCGCCGTCCAACTCGGCGTGGCCAAAGAAACCGTCCGCCGAGACCTCCGCGCCCTGGAGGACCACGGCCTCATCCGCCGCACCCACGGCGGCGCCTACCCCGTGGAGAGCGCCGGCTTCGAGACGACGCTCGCCTTCCGCGCCACCAGCCACGTCCCCGAGAAGCGCAGGATCGCCACCGCCGCGGCCGACCTGCTCGGCGACGCCGAGACCGTCTTCGTCGACGAGGGCTTCACCCCCCAGCTCATCGCCGAGGCGCTGCCCAGGGACCGCCCGCTGACCGTGGTCACCGCGTCCCTCCCGGTGGCCGGCGTGCTCGCCGAGGCGGAGAACACCTCCGTACTGCTCCTCGGCGGCCGGGTCCGCCCAGGCACCCTCGCGACCGTGGACCACTGGACGACGAAGATGCTCGCCGGCTTCGTCGTCGACCTCGCCTACATCGGCGCCAACGGCATCTCCCGCGAACACGGCCTCACCACCCCCGACCCGGCCGTCAGCGAGGTCAAGGCGCAGGCCATCCGGGCCGCCCGCCGCACGGTGTTCGCGGGCGTCCAAACCAAGTTCGGGGCGGTCAGCTTCTGCCGGTTCGCGGAGATCGGCGTACTGGAAGCGATCGTCACCAGCACCCTGCTGCCGTCGGCGGAGGCCCACCGCTACTCCCTGCTCGGGCCGCAAGTCATCCGCGTCTGAAGACCCAACCCACCCCTTGATGCGGCGCGCCATACCCCGTCGCGCCCTTTATCTCCCCTTATGTGCAGGAGCGATCCATGCGAACCCCGAGCCGACGACGGCCACCGCGAGCCCCGCTCGCCCTGGCCGCCGCAGGGACGCTGCTCGCCCCGCTGCTCTCCGGCTGCTGGGCCGGAGCCGGCGGGGCGGGATCGGGCGGCGACTCGATCAACGTCCTCATGGTCAACAACCCCCAGATGACCGAGCTCCAGAAGCTCGCGCCCCGCTTCACCGAAGAGACCGGTATCAAGGTCAACTTCACCGTGCTGCCGGAGAACGACGTCCGCGACAAGATCAGCCAGGACTTCGCCAACCAGGCCGGCCAGTACGACGTGGCGACCCTCTCCAACTACGAGATACCGATCTACGCCCGCAACGGCTGGCTGCACGAGATGGACTCCTACGTCGCCAAGGACCCTGCGTACGACGAGCAGGACGTCCTCAAGCCCATGCGCGAGTCCCTGACCGGCGACGACGGCAAGCTCTACGGCCAGCCGTTCTACGGCGAGTCGTCCTTCCTGATGTACCGCAAGGACGTGTTCGCCGCGAAGGGCCTGACGATGCCCGCGCACCCCACCTGGACCCAGGTCGCCGACCTGGCCGCGAAGGTGGACGGCGCCGAGTCCGGCATGAAGGGCATCTGCCTGCGCGGGCTGCCCGGTTGGGGCGAGGTGATGGCCCCGCTCACGACCGTCGTGAACACCTTCGGCGGCACCTGGTTCGACAAGGACTGGAAGGCCCGGCTCGACTCCCCCGAGTGGGAGAAGGCGGCGAAGTTCTACGTCGGCCTGGTCCGTGACCACGGCGAGTCCGGCGCGGCCCAGTCCGGCTTCGCCGAGTGCCTGAACAACATGACCCAGGGCAAGGTCGCCATGTGGTACGACGCCACGAGCGCCGCCGGCTCCCTGGAGGCGAAGGACTCCCCGGTCAAGGGCAAGGTGGGCTACGCCCCGGCCCCGGTCGAGAAGACGGACTCCTCCGGCTGGCTCTACACCTGGGCCTGGGGCATCCAGGACGCCTCCCGCAATCCCGACAAGGCCTGGAAGTTCGTCTCCTGGGCTTCGAGCAAGCAGTACGAGGAGCTCGTCGGCGACGAGATCGGCTGGTCCAACGTCCCGGCCGGCAAGCGTGCTTCGACGTACACGAACGCCGCGTACCGCCAAGAGGCCGCCGCCTTCCAGGAGATGACCAAGGAGGCCATCGAGGGCGCCCGGCCCACCGACCCGGGGGTGCAGCCGCGCCCCGCGCCCGGCATCCAGTTCGTCGGCATCCCCGAGTTCACCGATCTCGGCACCAAGGTCTCCCAGGAGATCAGCGCGGCGATCGCCGGACGCCAGTCCGTCGAGTCGGCGCTGAGCAAGTCCCAGCGGCTCGCCGAGAAGATCTCCGAGGAGTACGAGGGACGATGACCGCGACGACGACGGCCCCCCTGGCCACCACACCCGTACGCACCACCCGCCAACCGTCGGCCCGGCTGCGCGCCTGGGCCACCCGGGCCCCGCTGCTCCCCGCCCTCGTCTTCATGATCGCGGTCACCCAACTCCCGTTCGTGGCGACGCTGGTGATCTCGTTCTTCGACTGGAACGCGCTCTACCCGAAGGCCCGTCACTTCACGGGCGTCGACAACTACCGCGAGGTCCTCACCGACGCGGACCTGCGCCACTCGGTGTGGACGACGGTCCTGCTCACGGTGGCCGTGGTCCTGGCCAGCCTGGTCCTGGGTCTGATCCTCGCGCTGCTCCTCGACCGGAGGTTCCGGGGCCGGGGCGTGGTCCGCACGCTGCTCATCGCCCCGTTCCTGGTGGTCCCGGTGGCGGCGGCGCTGCTGTGGAAGCACGTCCTCTACAACCCCGAGTACGGCCTGCTGAACGGCCTGTTGCACTACGTCGGCGGCCCGCAGCCCGACTGGATCTCCAACACCCCGCTCCTCGCGGTCGAGGCGTCCCTGGTCTGGCAGTGGACCCCGTTCATGATGCTGATCCTGCTGGCGGGCCTGCAGAGCCGTGACCCCCAGCAGCTGGAGGCGGCACGGGTGGACGGGGCGAGCGACTGGCAGATCTTCCGCCACCTCACGCTCCCGCACCTGCGCCGCTATCTGGAACTGGGCGCTCTGCTGGGCTCGATCTACATCGTCCAGAACTTCGACGCGGTCTTCACGATCACCTCGGGCGGCCTGGGCACGGCGAACCTCCCGTACACCGTCTACCAGAGCTTCTACCAGGCCCACGCGAACGGCCTGGCCTCGGCCGCGGGCGTTCTGGTCGTCATCGGCTCGATCATCATCGCGACCTTCGCCCTGCGGGTCGTCTCGTCTCTGTTCCGCGAGGAGGTGGGCCGGGCATGAGCGCAACCACCGTGAAGCGCAAGGGACTTGGCCTCGGCGTGACAGCCTGGCTGCTGGGGATCCTCTTCTTCCTTCCCATCGCCTGGATGGCCCTGACGTCCTTCCACTCGGAGTCGGACGCCGCGACCAACCCCCCGTCCTTCGGGGCGGCGTTGACCCTGGACGGCTACCGTGAGTTCTTCGGCACGGGCGGCGGCGCGAGCCCCTGGCCGGCGTTGATCAACTCGACTGTGGCATCGGTGAGTTCCACGCTCCTCGTCCTCCTCCTGGCGCTCCCCGCGGCCTACGCCCTCTCCGTCAACCGGGTACGGAAGTGGACGGACGTCCTGTTCTTCTTCCTGTCGACGAAGATGCTCCCGGTGGTGGCGGGCCTGCTGCCGATCTACCTCTTCGCGAAGAACACCGACATGCTGGACAACATCTGGCTGCTGGTCATCCTCTACACCTCGATGAACCTGCCGATCGCGGTGTGGATGATGCAGTCCTTCCTGGCCGAGGTCCCGGTGGCGATCATCGAGGCGGCCAGGGTGGACGGCGCGCGGCTGCCCACGATCCTCGCGCGCGTCGTCGCCCCGATAGCCCTCCCCGGCATCGCGGCGACCTCGCTGATCTGCTTCATCTTCAGCTGGAACGAGCTGCTGTTCGCCCGGGTCCTGACCGGCGTGGTCGCCGAGACCGCCCCCGTCTTCCTGACCGGCTTCATCACCAGCCAGGGCCTGTTCCTGGCGAAGGTGTGCGCCGCGTCGCTCGTCATCTCCCTGCCGGTGCTCGCCGCGGGGTTCGCCGCCCAGGACAAACTGGTCCAGGGCCTGTCGTTGGGAGCAGTGAAATGAAGGCCGCCGTCATCGAGTCCGTGGGCAGGGCCGTCGTCGCCGAGGTCCCGGACCCGACGCCGGGCCCGCGGGAGGTGGTGGTCGAGGTCGCGGCCTGCGGGCTGTGCGGCACCGACCTCCACATCCTCCAGGGCGAGTTCGCCCCGAAGCTGCCGATCGTGCCGGGCCACGAGTTCGCGGGCGCGGTGGTCGGGGTGGGCACCCAGGTCACGGAGCTGTCCGTGGGCGACCGGGTGGCGGTGGACCCCTCCCTCTACTGCCACGAGTGCCGCTACTGCCGTACCGGCCACAACAACCTCTGCCAACGCTGGGCGGCGATCGGTGTGACCACGGCGGGAGGCGCGGCGCAATACGCCGTCGCCCCGGTCGCGAACTGCGTACGCCTCCCCGACCATGTCCGCACCCAGGACGCGGCGCTGGTGGAACCCCTGTCGTGCGCGGTGCGCGGCTACGACGTGCTCCAGTCCCGCCTGGGCGCCCATGTGCTGATCTACGGCTCCGGCACGATGGGCCTGATGATGCTGGAGCTCGCCAAGCGCACGGGCGCGGCGAGCGTGGACGTGATCGACGTGAACCCGGCCCGACTGGAGACGGCCCGCCGGCTCGGCGTCTCGGCGTCCGCGGCGCATGCGGACGAGCTGGACCGCCCCCAGGGCTGGGAGCTGGTGATCGACGCCACGGGCAACGCGGCGGCGATCCAGGACGGCCTGGACCGGGTGGCCAAGGCCGGCACGTTCCTCCAGTTCGGCGTGGCGGACTACGCGACGAAGGTGACGATCGACCCGTACCGCATCTACAACCAGGAGATCACCATCACCGGCTCCATGGCGGTCCTGCACAGCTTCGAGCGCGCGGCGGAACTCTTCGCGAACGGGGTGCTGAACCCGGAGATCTTCATCAGCGACCGCATCCCCCTGGACCGCTACCCGGAGGCGTTGGAGCAGTTCGCGGCGGGGGTGGGCAGGAAGATCGTGGTGGTGCCGTAGGGGTTTCCCGGTAGGGGCGGGCGGCCGAAAACCCTTGGCGCGCACCCCCACCCCGCCCCCTACCATCCCGCCATGCCCACCCCGCACGGCTTCAGCTACGAGGCCCACGCCAACGGAACCGTCCACATCACCCACCACCACCGGCCCGCGACCACGCTCCACGGCCCCCGGGCCGCCCAGTTCCTCGCCGAGGTGGAGTCCGCCGCCGACCCGCAGCTCGTCATGGCCCGCTGGACCGGGAACTACAAGCGCGGCAACGAACGCACGGCCCGGAACCACCCCCGAAACCGCCGCTGATCCACCCCCGTCCCCGGCGCTGATCCGCCCCCTTCCCCGGCTCCGATCCGAACGGTCGCGGGTAAGGGAACGGTAAAGCGGGCTGGATCGTTCACCGGTCATGACAGCTATGACCCCCGGCTCGAACATCCCTCTCTCCACCGCGCGCGTGACGGTGGACGTCGCCGCCCCGGTGCGGCTCGACGTATCGGGCCTGCTGCTCACCGCCGACGGCAAGGTGCGCTCCGACGACGACTTCATCTTCTACAACCAGCCCAACGGCCCGGGCGTGACCTACCGCTCGGGCGGCGGCGCGGCGCCGGACGCGATCATCGTGGACACCGCCGCCGTCCCCCCGGGCATCGAGAAGATCGTCGTCACGGCCAGCCCGGACGCCGCCGGCCAGACCTTCCAGGGCATCGAACCGACGGCCACCATCCGCAACGCCGCCGACAACTCCGTCCTCGCCACCTTCACGCCCCCGCAGCTCGGCACCGAGACGGCCCTGGTGGTCGTGGAGATCTACCTGCGCAACGGCGCCTGGAAGGCCCGCGCGGTCGGCCAGGGCTACGCCAACGGCCTGGCCGGCATCGCCACCGACTTCGGCGTGACGGTCGAGGAACCGGCCCCGGCCCCGGTGGCACCGCCCCAGCCGGTCGCCCCGCCGCAGCCCACGATCCAGACCCCGGTCACCCCGCCGGCCCCGCCGATGACCACCCCGACTCCCCCGCCGCCCGCGCACGCGCCCGGCGCCGGGAAGATCAACCTCGACAAGGGCCGCGTCAGCCTCCAGAAGAACCAGACCGTGTCCCTGGTCAAGGGCGGCCGCCCGCTGCTCTCCCAGGTCAAGATGGGCCTCGGCTGGGAGCCGGCGTACCGCGGCAAGGACATCGACCTGGACGCCTCGGTCATCGCCTACGGCCCGCAGCGCAACCACATCGACAGCTGCTACTTCGGCAAGCTGTCGATCGTCGGCGGCGCGATCAAGCACTCCGGCGACAACCTCACGGGTGAGGGCGGTGGCGACGACGAGGTGATCGTCGTCGACCTCGGCCGTCTCCCGCAGGAGGTCACCGGCCTGGTCTTCACGGTCAACTCCTTCTCCGGCCAGAAGTTCACCGAGGTCGCCAAGGCCTACTGCCGCCTCCTGGACGCCGCCACCGGCGAGGAACTGGTCCGCTTCGACCTCACCAACGCCGAGGCCCAGACCGGCGTGATGATGGCCAAGCTGATCAAGCAGTTCTCCGGCGAGTGGGAGATGACGGCGATGGGCGACTTCGTGAAGTCGCGCACGGTGCGAGGCATGGTGAAGCCGGCCGCCCAGGCCCTCTGACCGGCCCAGCTGCGGGCCGTCGAGCCGCTGGGGCGGCACGGGTGGGCGCAGCGGCACCCCGGTACGCCGGGTTGCCGCGCCCACCCCCGCCCAGCAGCAACGCTTAGGGCTATCCGAACAACGCGCTGTACGCGTTCAGCGCCGGCTGCCCGCCCAAGTGGGCGTACAGCACCGTCGCGTCCGGCCCGATCTCGCCGCGTTCGACGAGGTCGATCATCCCGGCCATCGACTTGCCCTCGTAGACGGGGTCGGTGACCATCCCCTCGGTGCGGGCGGCGAGGCGCATCGCGGCGAGGGTGGTGTCGTCGGGGATGCCGTACACACCGGCGTGGTAGCGCTCGTCCAGCTCGACGTCGTCCACTGTCAACTCCCGCTTGACTCCGATGAGCTGCCCGGTGGCGTGGGCGATCCTGGCGATCTGCTCGCGGGTGGCGACGGGTTTCGCCGACGCGTCGATGCCCAGCACGCGCCGCGGGCGTCCGCCCGCCTCCTCCAGCGCGGCGAACCCGGCGACCATGCCCGCCTGGGTGGAACCGGTCACCGAGCAGACCACGACGGTGTCGAAGAAGACCCCCAGCTCCCGTTCCTGCTCGGTGACTTCGTAGGCCCAGCCGGCGAAGCCGAGGCCGCCGAGCGGGTGGTCGGAGGCGCCGGCCGGGATGGCGTACGGCGTGCCGCCCGACTCCTCGACCTCCCGGAGCGCCTGCTCCCAGCTCTCCTTGAACCCGATCCCGAACCCGGCCCGCACCAGCCGTACGTCGGCGCCCGCGAGCCGGCTGATCAGGATGTTGCCGACCTTGTCGTAGACCGCGTCCGGCCAGTCCACCCAACTCTCCTGCACCAGGACGCACTTGAGCCCGGCGCGGGCGGCGACGGCCGCGACCTGCCGGGTGTGGTTGGACTGGACACCGCCGATGGAGACGAGGGTGTCGCAGCCCTTCGCGAGGGCGTCGGCGACGAGGTACTCCAGCTTGCGGGTCTTGTTCCCGCCGTACGCGATCCCGGAGTTGCAGTCCTCCCGCTTGGCCCACAGGGACGCGCCGCCGAGGTGCGCGGTCAGGCGTTCCAGGGGGTGGACGGGCGAGGGTCCGAAGAGGAGGGGGTAACGCTCGTACGAGGAAAGGGACATGGGGAGTCTCCCTGATCGTCAGTCGCTGTCCGCGAGCTCGGCCAGCCCGCGCCAGATCTCCGCGGTGACCCGCACCGCCGCGTCCACGTCACCGGCCGCGCAGGCCGCGATGAGCCGCTCGTGCAGCCCGGCCGAGCGGCAGTTGCCGCCCTCGCCGAAGCGGCGGCGTTCCAGTCGGCGGATGAGGGGGGTGTAGCGGGCGGCGGTCGCGGCGGCGGCGCGGTTGCCGCTGACGCGGACGAGGACGTCGTGGAGGTCGTCGTCGGCCTGGAGCGCGCCGTCCACGTCACCCGCGCCGACGGCCGCGGCGAACCGCTCGTTGGCCGTGCGCATCGCCTCGATGTCCGCGGCGAACAGCCGGGGCACGGCGATCCGGGTGACCAGCTCGTGCATGGCGCCGACGACCGCGGCGGCGTCCCGTACGTCCGAGGCCACGACCGGTGTCACCCGTGTGTAGCTCTGCGGCTTGCTCTCCAGCAGCCCTTCGTCGACGAGCCGCGAGAACGCCTCCCGCACCGGCGCCCGCGACAGTCCGAGCAGCTCGGCGAGATCGGCGTCCCGCACGACCGCGCCGGGCTCCAGCTCCCCGGCCACGATGGCGTCCCTGATGGCCGCGTAGGCGCGGTCCCTGAGCAACGTACGCGGTATGGCGTCCACAACTGAAATGTTAGATGTCAGCCCTGGACGCCGACAAGAGTGCGGACAAGGGTGTGGCCCGCACCCCCCGTGAAGTGCGGGCCACCCCTGCCTGCTCGCCCGGCCTCAGGCCGCCCACGGCCAGTCGGCGTCGCGAGCGCTCTCCAGCAGCGGCACCATCCGGAACGCCGCGTCCGACAGGCCCCCGAAGGTGTGCCGGTTCGCCTTGCCCGACGGGCCGTGGCCCGCCCGGTAGCCGGCCAGGTTCCAGGTGTAGACCGGCACGTCGGCGGGGACCTGCTCGGTCGGGTCGCCGTAGTGGCTGTACGCGTACTGCTCGTCGGTGACGATCAGCACCCGGTCGTGCCCCCGGTAGTGCCGGCGCACCGCGCCCGTGGTGTCGGTGCCGCCCAGGTTGCCGAAGCGCTCCAGGATCTTCAGCACCGACTCGCCCTTGCGGAACCGCACCTCGGCGCTGGTGGTGCCGAACTGCACGAGGTCGGCGCGCTCGGCGCGCAGCGCGAGGGCCGTGCCGAAGATCGCCGCCGCGTCCGCCCGGTTGAGCTGCGAGCGGCTCGACAGCGGACCCCACATCGAGCCCGAGCGGTCGACGAGGACGAGCGTCCGGCCGGACAGCGCGGGCACGTTGGCCAGCGAGTGGCCGAGCGCCTGCTCCAGCGGGTACGCCCAGCGCAGCGACGGCGCGTGCTGGTATGCGGCGAGGTACCGGAAGGGGAACTGCCGCGACCGCGCGACCTCCGCCGGGTCACTGATCCGGGCCGCGACCTGGGCCGCGACCTCGTCGGACACCCCGGCCTGGTCGAAGTTGCGGAGATTCCGCACGAGCGCCATCGCGCCCATGGACGGAATGACCGCCTCCCAGGCCGCCTTGTCCATCGGCCCCTGCAACCAGCCGGCCAGCGCCTCCCAGGTCATCCCGGCGGCAGCGAGCCGCTCGGCGCCGCCCTCGGAGGTGACGACCGCGCGCCGCTCGGCGACCGGCAGCGCCATCAGCTCACGGTGCGCGACCAGCGTCCGGTTCGACGCGGGCGGCACGGCCGTGTCCGGGTTGTGCCGGCGGTCGAGGGCGTACCGGAACAGCTCGCCCTGCCACGGCTTGTCCGGGTCGGGCGTCGCGTGCACCAGGTTGAGGATGTCGCCGAAGCGGTAGCCCTTGGCCGCCGTGTCGTACTTCAGCAGGGACTTTCCGCTGTAGAGACGTCGTACGGCGTCGGCGACGCCGCGCTTGACGGGCTTGGGCACATTGCGGCCGTAGGTCGCCGTCCAGTACGCGAGCAGCTCGCCGGGCTCGTCCGGACGCCGGAGCACGGAGTCGACGACCTGCCGGTTGGAGGGGCCGCCGGTGGCGCCCGCGTCGAGGCGCGCCTTCACGTACTCGGCGGCGCCGACGACGGAGGCGGTACGGAGGTTGCCCTCGCCGCGCAGCCAGCCGAGCAGCCCCGCGGTCCACTCCGGGTCGGTGACGGCGAGCTCCCGCACGAGCGTCGCGAACCGGTCGTCGCGGTCGGCGCCGGCCTCGTAGAAGGTGTCCTGCGCGACGAAATTGGCGACGGCGAGCAGAAACAGCTCGGAACGCGCGTCCCGCTCACGGCCTCGGCCGCCCTGGAAGGTACGCAGAATGCGGCCCATGGAGGTGACACGCGAAGTGGGCTGCGCCCGTGCTGTCTTCCTGTTGAATCGCGACATGCTGAATTCCCCCGAATTCACTGTGGGTTTCGGAGGGAGGCGCAGCAGAAGGAGGGTGCCCGAGTTCGAAGTCGGCTGCGGAACAGACTGGCGCGTCTTCCGTTCCGCCACATCGACCCTGAGTCGATGACGGGATTCGAACCCGCACGAGGATCTACCCCACCAGTTCCGGAAGTATCCGCCGCCTGCGCACCGGGCACCCACCTTGAGCTGCGCCTCCCGAGATCAAGTCGGCTGCGGCATGGGATCTTTTGGGAGAAGAAGTAGCCGCGGCCCGCGCACCGGGAGGTGCATGAAGTTGTGGTGTCCAGAGTTCAGGTCGGCGGAACCGACATTAGGTGCTCTAACCCCTGAGCTACACCGGCGCGTGGTACCGGTGGCGGGACTCGAACCCGCGGCCGCCCCATTATGAGTGGAAGTAGGTCCTGCCTTCGCACCTGGACGTGTTTCACTCTAGGAGGCGTGCCGCGGGTGGGCGAGCCAATTAAATTCAGCCGCGCTTCTGGCGCTTCCAGGGTCCGGTGATGGCGAGCATGATGCCGGGGGTCTGGATGTTGGCGAACAGGGTCCTGCCGTCGCAGGAGAAGGTGACGCCGGTGAACTCGCTGTACTCGGGCTCGTCTTCGGTGCCGATGTTGAGTTCGTTGCGGGCGATCGGGTACGTCTTGCCGCTGTCCGTGGCGCCGAAGAGGTGCTGGATGCCCTCGCCGTCCTCGGCGATGACGAGGCCGCCGTACGGGGAGACGGTGATGTTGTCGGGCCCGTCGAAGGCGCCGTCGACGGAGGGGTCGGGGTTGACGCCGAGGAGCACCTTCAGGGTGAGGGTGCGGCGCTTGGGGTCGTAGAACCAGACCTGGCCGTCGTGCTGGACGGGGCTCTCGGCGCGGGCGAAGGAGGAGACGATGTAGGCGCCGCCGTCGCCCCACCACATGCCCTCCAGCTTGCGGGCGTGGGTGACCTGGCCGGCGGTGAACTGCTTGCGGACGGCGACGGTCTTGGCGTCGCGGTCGGGGACGTCCACCCAGTCGACGCCGTAGACGGTGCCGATCTTGGTGGCGCGGGAGAGGTCGTCGACGAACTGGCCGCCGGAGTCGAAGCACTTGAAGGCCTGGAGGGCGCCGGCGTCGTCGGCGAGGGTGCGCAGCTTGCCGCGGCCGTGCTCGAAGCCCTGGGGCGGGGTCCAGCGGAAGAGCAGGCCGTTGGGCGAGGCCGCGTCCTCGGTGAGGTAGGCGTGGCCGCGCCTGGGGTCGATGACGACGGCCTCGTGGGCGTAACGGCCGAAGAACTTCAGAGGCTTGGGGACGCGGTTGGCGCGGTGGTCGATCGGGTCGACCTCGAAGACGTAGCCGTGGTCCTTGGTCATGCCGTTGGTGCCGGCCTTGTCCTCGGTCTCCTCGCAGGTGAGCCAGGTGTCCCAAGGGGTGCGCCCGCCGGCGCAGTTGGTGGAGGTGCCGGCGATGCCGACCCACTCGGCGACGTGCCCGCCGGGGCGGACCTCGACGACGGTGCAGCCGCCGGACGCGGCGGGGTCGTAGACCAGGCCCTCGGTGAGCGGGACGGGGTACTTCCAGTTGGCGCGCGGGCCCTTCAGCTCGTGGTTGTTGACGAGGAGGGTCGTCCCGCGGGGGCCGTCGAAGGTGGCGGTGCCGTCGTGGTTGGACGGGGTGATCTCGCCCGACTCCAGCTTGGTCCTGCCGCTGTAGGTGATGACGCGGTACTTGAACCCGGCGGGCAGCGCGAGGATGCCGTCGGGGTCGGGGATCAGGGGCCCGTAGCCGACTCCGCCGCGAGCGTCCGCCCCGCTCTCGGCGTCGATGTCGGTGGACGCGAGGGCTTGCGGCGCGGTGGCGAGGGCGCCGACGCTGCCGGCCAGCGCGACACCGGCACCGGTGATCGCGGAGTTTCTGGCGAAGTCCCTGCGGGTGAGCGACATGGTGTCTCCTGTGTGGCGGTGGGTGTGCCGTGGGAGGTGGCGGACCTCGGGTCGGCGTCACCGTCCCGCCCACGCCTGAACGGGGGCTGAACACGGGACGACGTCCGCATGTTCGCTTCCATGAATCCGTCGGCACACCCCGACCCGCGGTGCGGCCCACCGCCGCCCCGCGACTCAACCGCCGTGCTGCGAGCGGGCCTTGAAGGCCGCCTTGCGCGCTTCCTTCGCGATCTTCTTGTCCGGGTGCAGCCGTCCCATCGCCTCCAGCACATCCGCGGTAGCCGGGTGGTCCACCCGCCATGCGGCGGCGAAGAACCCGCTGTGCTGCTGGGCGAGGCCCTCCACGAGCCCCTGCAACTCCTCGGAGTTGCCCTCGGCGGCGAGCTGTGCGGCGACCGTGTCGACGGTGAGCCAGAAGATCATCGCCTCCGAGGGCGGCGGTACGTCCGTGGCGCCGCGCTCGGTCAGCCAGACCCGGGCCAGGCCACCGAGCTCCGGGTCGTCGAGGACCGCCCGCAGCGCCGGTTCGGCCTCCGGCCCCACGAGGGACAGGGCCTGCTGGCAGCGCAGCCGGCGCAGCGGTGCGCCCCCGTCCCCGCCCCGGCTGGCGGCCAGCAACTCCCGGGCGGCGGCGAGGGGTTCACGCCGGTCCAGCCACTGCTCGGTCTCGGCCTGCGCGGCCCCGGGCGGGAAGGCGGCGGTGCCGTCGAGCAGGGCGTCCGCGCCCTTGTCGACGAGGTCCCCGACGGCGGGCGCCGCGAATCCGGCCTCAAGGAGCCGGGCCCGGAGTCCGTACAGGCCGAGCGGGGTGAGCCGCACCATGCCGTAGCGGGAGACGTCGGTGTCGTCGACCGGCGCGGCGGGCTCCTCGTCGGCGTCGGCCATGAGCGCCTCGTCGACGGGCTGGTACTCGACGAGTCCGATCGGCTCCAGGACCCGGAACTGGTCGTCGAGGCGCATCATCGCGTCGGAGACCTGTTCGAGGACGTCGTTGGTGGGTTCCCCCATGTCGTTGGGGACGATCATGGACGCGGCGAGGGCGGGGAGCGGCACCGGCCGGTCGCCGGGGCCGTCCTCGTTGACGGTGAGCAGATAGAGGTTGCCGAGCACGCCGTCGAGGAAGTCGGCCTCGGCCTCCGGGTCCCAGTCGAGGGCGGAGAGGTCGATCTCGCCGCCCTCGTCCATGGCGTCCACCAGATCGTCGAGGTCGGGAACGCCCGCGTCGGCGACGACCGTCTCCAGCGCCGCGAGCCACACCCCGAGCACGTCCTGCGGGGAGCCGCCGGTGAGCAGGGCGAGGTCCTCGCCGGCCGCGACGGTGCCCTCCTCCTCGTCGGTGATCTCGACAAGTCCGGTGTCGATCGCGACCCGCCAGGCCTCGCTCGCCCAGGCCGCGGCGTCGTCCCCGGTCACGCCGAGGAACTCGGCGGCGGCGGGAAGCTGGTCCTCGATCAGTCCGCCGCCGGCGTCGACGCGGGTCTCGGGAGAGGCCCAGCGGGCCAGCCGGGCGGCCCGGGAGAGCAGCGGCGTGGACAGCGCGTCCCGCGCCAGCTCCGCTTCGGGGTGCAGCCGCACCGGCGGCAGGGGGGAGCTGTCTGACATCGGCTGCTTCTCCTAGACATCGCGTCTTACCACTCAGCCGCTCAGCCTAGACGGATTTGGACCCATGCCGCCCGGTTCATCTCCCCGTCAGGTCTCGTACATGACCGAAACCTTGACAACTGACGTGATCACGCAGGAGATTACGCGCGTAGAAATTCACTGCACACCTGTTCACCGCCCTGACACCTGCGCACGCTACTTTCTACGCGCGTCGCCTCCGCCCCACCGGTCGCGGCTCCCACCGTTCCACGCTCCACCCTCGTCCCGGCGCACCAGATCGTCCCCGGAGGGATCCCGTTGCCGAGCAAGTCTTCCGCGCGCCTCGCCGCGCTCACCGTCGCCGCCATGTGCTCCGCCGCGTCCACGGTCGTCCTGACCTCCCCCGCGCACGCGGACTCCGTGCGCATCCATGACATCCAGGGCACGACCCGGATATCCCCGTACGCCGGCCAGAAGGTCGCGGACGTCTCCGGCATCGTCACCGGTATCCGTACGTACGGTTCGTCCAAGGGCTTCTGGATCCAGGACCCGAACGCGGACGACAACCCGGCCACCAGTGAGGGCGTGTTCGTCTTCACCAGCTCCACCCCGAAGGGCGTCGCCGTCGGCGACCTCGTCACGGTCTCCGGCACGGTCTCGGAGTACGTCCCCGGCGGCACCTCCTCCGGCAACCAGTCGATCACCGAGATCACCAAGCCGACCACCACGGTCGTCTCCAGCGGCAACGCCGTCCCGGCCCCCGTGGTCGTGGACGCCAGGTCGGTCCCGGCCGCCTACGTCCCGGCCGGTGACGCCGCCGCGGGCAACTCGATCAACGGCCTGACCCTGGAGCCGTCGAAGTACGCCCTGGACTACTACGAGTCCCTGGAGGGCGAGAACGTCCAGGTCGCCGACACCCGCGTGGTCGGCGCCAGCGACCCGTACACCGAGCTGTGGGTGACGGTGAAGCCGCGCGAGAACGCCAACCGCCGCGGCGGCACCGTCTACGGCTCCTACGACGCCCAGAACACCGGCCGGCTCCAGATCCAGTCGCTCGGCCCGACCTCCGCCTTCCCGAAGGCGAACGTCGGCGACGTCCTGGAGGGCGCCACCGCCGGTCCGCTGGACTACAACCAGTTCGGCGGCTACACCCTCGTCGCCAACACGATCGGCACGCTGAAGAGCGGCGGCACCGAGCGCGAGACGACCGAGAAGCAGAAGCGCGGCGAGCTCGCGGTCGCGACGTACAACGTCGAGAACCTCGACCCGTCCGACGACACCTTCGCCGCGCACGCCGCCGCGATCGTGAACAACCTTCAGTCGCCCGACATCGTGTCCCTGGAGGAGATCCAGGACAACAACGGCGCGACCAACGACGGTACGGTCGCCGCCGACCAGACGGTGCAGAAGCTGATCGACGCGATCACGGCCGCGGGCGGCCCGACGTACGACTGGCGCTCCATCGACCCGACGAACGGCACGGACGGCGGCGAGCCGGGCGGCAACATCCGCCAGGTGTTCCTGTTCAACCCGGAGCGGGTCTCCTTCACCGACCGCGCGGGCGGCGACGCCACCACGGCCGTCGGGGTGACGAGGGAGCGCAGCAAGGCGGCCCTGACGGTCTCCCCCGGCCGCATCGACCCGGCGAACGAGGCCTGGACGTCCAGCCGCAAGCCGCTGGTCGGCGAGTTCGTCTTCCGCGGCCGCACGGTCTTCGTGATCGCCAACCACTTCAACTCCAAGGGCGGCGACTACGGTCTGACCTCGGCGACCCAGCCGGTGCCGCGCAGCTCGGAGGTGCAGCGACACAAGCAGGCCACCCTGGTCAACGCGTTCGTCAAGGACATCCTCGACACCCAGAAGAACGCGGACGTCATCGCGCTCGGCGACATCAACGACTTCGAGTTCTCCGACACCGCCAAGATCCTGGAGACGGACGGCGCCCTGTGGTCGGCGATCAAGTCGCTGCCGAGGAGCGAGCGTTACTCGTACGTCTACCAGGGCAACACCCAGGTCCTGGACCAGATCCTGGTCTCCCCGTCGATCCGGCGCGGCTGTGACTTCGAGTACGACAGCGTGCACGTCAACTCGGAGTTCAACGACCAGATCAGCGACCACGACCCGCAGGTCCTGCGCTTCAAGCCGTAACCGGAACAGTGCTCCAACAGGCCCGGCTGGACGACGAGTTCAGCCGGGCCTGGCTGCGTCAGCCGGGCAGCAGCCCGAGCACGTGCTCGTACCGGCTGACGGTGCTGCTCTTCACCCCCGGCCAGTTCTGGACCCGCTTCCACAGCTCGGTCGCCGAGCCGACGCCGTCGCCAGGGGCGGCCAGGGCGTCGATGTGGGCCTGGGCGGTCTGCCACTCGGCGTAGTTGAGGACGCGGGTGCCGTCGGTGCCGAGGTGGAAGTGGGCCGCGATGCCACCGGGGTGCGGGGCCGGCTCGCTCTCCAGCGCCTCGAAGACGGCGTCGACCCAGGCGCGCTGCCGCTGCGGATCGGGCCCTTCGAACTCGACCTCGACGATGACGACGCATCCCGGCACACGCGTGTCGCCCTCCTGGGCGAGGCTGCGATAGCGGCGGAAGCGATCGAGCCGGACCCGCTCGATGCCCGGTACGGCGGTGTCGACCTCGTCGACGCGCTCCTGCCGCCGGGTCTTCACGAACGCCTCGTACGCCGACTCGCTCGTCCACTGCGAGTGGTGCAGCAGGGTGGAGCCGTCGTCGCCGGCGTAGACGTGGTAGCCGAGCAGACCGGCGGCCGGCCAGTCCCGGCGTTCCCAGGTCCGCGCGATCGCGTCCACCGCCAGGCGCTGCCGCTCGGGAGTGCCGACGCGCCAGGTGCTGAAGAAGGGCGCTCCGACGCGCGGGTCGGTCAGGTCGGGATGGTCGCCGGTACGACGGGTCATGTCGGTCTCCGCAGATTCGAGTGCCGATGCGTGTACCGACGACCCTCCAACCTCAACCGCGATTCAGGTCAAGTCACCTCTTGGGGTACCGCCAAGACACCACGACCACCGCGGCGAGGGCCGCGCCGATGACGAGCGCCGGGCGCGGATGCCGGATCGCCGCCTGGACCACGGGCCGGGCGGGCTGCGGAACGCCGTGCTCGACCCGGTGCCGCAGCTCGTGACCGGTCTTCGCCGCCCGGTCCTGTGTCTGACGGCCGGTCCTCGTGGCCCGGTCCTGGACCTTGTGGCCGGCCTGCGTGGCCTTGTCCTGCACCGTGTGACGGGCCTGTGCGGCCCGGTCGTGCAGGGTGTGGCCGGCGTGCGTGGCCTTGTCGTGGGCCGTGTGGCCGGCCTGCGCCGCGGTGCTGCGCAGCTGCACGGTCATCGCGCCCGCCTTGTCCCTGAGGTCGGCCGCCCGCGCCCGCGCTCGGCCCTTCACGTCCATCTTTCCTGCCAACTCCTCCACTGTGTCGCCGAGTTGACTGCGGGTCCGCTCGATCTGCTCGCGCAGCTCCTCGGGCCCCTTGACCCCGCTGCCCTGGGCTTCGCTGCCCTGGGCTTCGCTGCCCACACCCGGCGTCGTCCGGTCCGTCATCGATGCGCCCTTTCCCTGATCTCCTCGACATCGGCCCTGACGCTGCCCAAGGCCTCCTCGGGCGTGGGGGGTGCGGCGCGGCGGAGCTGGGCGCGGCCGCGTGCGGCCAGCAGGGCGGCGGTCGCGAACAGCACGGCCGTCACGATGAGCGCCGCGGCCCAGACGGGCAGCGTCAGGGAGAGGGCGGCGGCGGCCGTGGCGGAGAGGGCGAGCAGGCCGGCGTAGGCGACCGCGCCGGCGGCGCCGATCATGCCGCCGCCGCGTCCGGCCCGCCGCCCCTTCTCGGCGAGCTCCTCCTTGGCGAGGGCCACTTCCTGCCGTACGAGCTGGGAGAGCTGCTCGGTGGCCTGGCCGACGAGTTCGCCCACGGAGTGCTGGGCTTGCCCGGGCTCCTGGGTCTGGGTCACGGTGTCCGCCTCCTCTCGGTTTCGGACCGTCCGAGTACCCGGACCCGCCCCCGCTACCCCTGCGAACCGGCCTCCGGCCCGCGTTCGCCCAGCCTCGCCAACTGCGTCTGGAACCAGTCGAGGCGTGCCTGCAACAGGGCGGCCTCCGCGGCGAGTTCGGAGACGCCGAGGTCCGCCGTCGCCGTGCTCCCGCTGCCCGCCACGACCCGCAGTCCCTCCCCCGCCAGCCGCGCGAAGGAGGCGAGCGAGACGGACGTACGGCCCCGCAGGCAGGCCGCGCAGGACGGGGCGAGGCCGCGCCAGCCCGGCCTGCCCCAGCCGGCGTCGGCGAGGGCGGCGGCGGTCGCACCGCAGGCGCAGGGGCCGACGGTGGCGGTGCGGACGCGCTGGCGGGCGTAGCGGTAGCCGAGTTCGAAGCGGAGGTAGCGGCCGAGGACGGAGACCTCCAGCAGGACGGCGGCGCGGTGCTCGGCGGTGCAGAGCAGCGCCTCGGCCGTCGTACGGTCGTGGACGCAGTGGAAGCCGCAGTCGCAGCGGCGGTGCGGTGCCGGGTGCCGCAGGCCGTAGACGCAGGACGCGTCGGCCAGGACCCCGTACGGCAGCGCGCCGCCCAGCGACACCCCGGTGAACCCGGCCCGGGTGCCGTCGTGGGACAGCACCGGGTGGGCGATCTTGTATCCGGTCGGCGGCTCCGTCGGGCGTTCCTCCGGGAGCCGGAGCCTCATCGGGCGGCCGGCACCTCTTCGGGCGCCTTCAGTTCCTCGATCTCCTCGGGGAGTTCCAGCGCGGGTTCCTCCGCGCGGTCCCGCTCTTCCGCGACTCCGGTGGCGAGTGCCTTGCCGAGCTTCATGACGCCTCCCATGACCAGGGGCCGATGACCGTCCTGGCCATGGTGACCCATGAGGGGCCGATTTGGACATAGGGCCTACCCCGGCCCCACCTCTCAGCAATGCTTACCAATACATCGTAGAAGAATTAAGTGGAGCTTCACGATGACTGTGCCGAGACTACTCCCATGACGTACTCCGGCTCCCCCGCCCCGCTCTTCGGCCGCGCCCTCTGCGCGATGATCACGCCCTTCACCGAGGGCGGCGCCCTCGATCTGGCCGGGGCGCAGCGGCTCGCCGAGCGGCTGGTGGCGGAGGGCTGCGACGGCCTGGTCCTGTCCGGCACCACGGGCGAGTCGCCGACCACGTCGGACGCCGAGAAGGCGGACCTGGTCCGGGTGGTGCGGGAGGCGGTCGGCACCCGGGCGTCGATCCTCACCGGCATCGGCACCTTCGACACCCGGCACACCGTCGAACTCGCCCTGGAGGCCGAAAAGGCGGGCGCGGACGGGGTGTTGCTGGTCAGCCCGTACTACAGCAGGCCCCCGCAGGACGCCCTGGAGGCGCACTTCCGCCAGATCGCGGACTCCTCGGGCCTGCCGATCGCGCTCTACGACATCCCCGGCCGCACCGGCACCCGCATCGAGCCCGACACCCTGCTCCGGCTCGCCGAGCATCCGAGGATCGTCGCGGTCAAGGACTGCTCCTACGACTTCCTCGCCGCCCAGAAGGTCATCGCCCGCACGGAGTTGGCGTACTACGCGGGCTGCGACGAGCACAACCTCGCGCTGTACGCGGTCGGCGGTGCGGGGTACATCAGCACGGTGGCGAACGTAGCCCCGGCCCAACTCCGCGCTGTCCTGGACGCGTTCGACGCGGGCGACACGGCGGAGGCGGCCCGCCTCCAGCAACAGGCCACGCCTCTCATCGAGTTGATGATGTCGGCTGGCCTGCCCGGCACGGTGACGGCGAAGGCCCTGCTGGCCGAACTGGGCCTGCCCGCGGGCCCGGTCCGCGCACCGCTGCTGCCCGCCGGCCGGGGGGCGGTCGACGGGCTGCTGGCGGCGTACGAAGAGCTTCGCCGAAGCTGAATCAGCGCTCAGCCGTCAGCGCGCAGCCGTCAGCGCTCCGCGAAGACCGGCTCCCAGGCCAGACGCTGGGGACCGTCGTCCGGATCGCGCACGCCGCTCAGGACCACGACCTTGTCGCTGCCGATCGTGACGAGGACGAGGTGGTCCTTGTAGCCGGCGTTCTTGAGGGGTGTGGTGCGTTCCCAGGCGATGAGGCGGTGGTCGTCGACCCAGGCGAGCAGTTGGCCACCGCGGACCTTGGTGATCTCCTTGCCGGTGAGGGGGTTCCGGATCGAGGAGTAGGACTTGCCGGGGAGCTTCTTGCCCATGTTGACCTCTTTGGTCAGACCGAGGGCGGCCAGCTCTCCGTTCGGGGAGATCCGGGCCGGGACGTCCCAGCGCAGGTACTTCTCCTTCGCGGGCGCGGTGATCTTCTTGCCGGAGAGGTTGTAGAACTCCTCCATGCCGTCGTTGCCGCCGACGACCTGGGCGTACACCGCCTTGTCGTCGTCGGTGAAGGCGAAGTCGGCGCGGCTCGGGACGTCACGGTTCGGCTTGATCTGCCACCAGGATCCGTTGTGGCTCTCCAGGTCGAAGATCATGTACCCGGACCGGGAGGTACCGCCTTCCATGAACGCCGGGTCCACGCCCCCGCTGCCGTTCTCGACCCTGACGCGCACGTCGGGGTGCTCGTCGTACGTCGTGATGACCAGCTTGGTCCCGTCGTGGGAGAACGCCAGCCCGCCGGCCCCCGTCCTGACGTCGAACCACTGCTTGACCTTCCCTGTCGTGAGGTCGAGCAGCCCGAACCGGGAGGCGGGCAGGGTCCGTTCGATGACGGCGGCGGTCTTGGCGCCGGGTGCGACAGCGACGTAGGACCAGCGGTTGTCCTTCTTGTACCGGCCGGTCGAGGGGTCGAGGAGTCGGTAGGTCCGTTCGGCGACCCCGTCGCCCTTGCCGGTCTTCCTGGTCGCCGTCGTGTAGTAGGCGGCGACCACGGTCCGCCCGGCCGAGATTGCCGTCACCGGCAGCGAGTGCCCCCCGGTCACCCCGCTCGGGCGTACGTCGTCCCGGCCGCCGGAGACCAGCTGCGGCACCGCTACCGAGACCGCGACCACGGCCGCGGTGGCCGCCGCCACGGACGCGAAAGTACGGGTCCGCCGGCGCCGGCGCTCGGCCAGCACGCGGTCGGCGAACCCCGGTGCCGCCGGCTCCTGTTCACCGGCCAGGTCCCGCAGGGAGTCACGCACGAGTTCCTCGACGTTCACGGACGTACCTCCACGGGTGCGTAGTCACGGGACGGCCGGCTCGGGGTGTTCAGGGCGGCCAGTTCGGGCGCGAGGACGCGCAGTCGGGCGAGCGAGCGGTGGGTGGTGGACCGTACGGTGCCGACCGAGCAGCCCAGGATGCGGGCCACGTCCGCCTCCGGTAGGTCCTCGAAGTAACGCAGTACCAGCACGGTGCGCTGGCGGGCGGTGAGCCGTGCGAGCGCGCCCCGCATCACCAGGCGCACCTCGGCGGCCGAGGAGTCGTCACCGCCGGTACGGTCCTCCGGCGGCTCGGCGACGCTGAGCTCGCGTCTGGGCCATTTCAGCCGCCAGCGGCTGATCTGCTGCCGGTAGAGGATCTGCCGGACGTACGCCTCGGGCTCGTCGATGCGGTGCCAGCGGCCGGCCGCCTTGATCAGCGCGTTCTGCAGCAGGTCCTCGCCGGCGTGCCGGTCCCCGCCGCTGAGCAGCACGGCCGTCTTCAGCAGCGCGGACGACCGGTGCTCCACGAACTCCCGGAAACTGTCCTGCGCCTCGGCATCCATCGTCACCTTCTCTTCCCCGGGGTGCTCCCCCGGGGCCCGTCCCCGGAACGGACCCGGTGTCCGCCCCCTCTGCCCCTTGTGACGCGCGCGGCCGGGCCCCGCTATGCCTGCCGGGCACAGAAATTTCAGCGCCCGGCATCCCACCCCTGTCGTACGGTGAGCCGGTGAGCCGCCCTCTGCTCTTCCTCGACGTCGACGGCCCCCTGAACCCGTACGCGGCCAAGCCGGAGCGCCGCCCCGAGGGTTACACGACGATCCGGGTGGCCCTGCGCCCGGGCCGCCCGCTGCGCGTGTGGCTCAGCCCGTCCCACGGCCCGGCCCTCCTCTCCCTGCCCTACGACCTGTGCTGGGCGACGACGTGGATGGACGCGGCCAACCGCTGGATCGCCCCGGTCGTCGGACTCCCCGAGCTCCCCTACGTCGACTTCGGCGACCGTCTCCTCGCCCACCGTCCGGACGGGGTGCACTGGAAGACGGAGGCGATCGTGGCGTACGCCGAGGGCCGGCCCTTCGCGTGGGTGGACGACGAACAGAGCGCCGCGGACGAGGCGTTCGTCGCCAAGCACCATCCCGGCCTCGCCCTGCTGCACCACGTGGACCCCCGAATCGGCCTGCGCGAGCGGGACTTCGCGATGTTGCGGAACGCTGAGCTGAGCTGAAGGCGCCTAGCGGACGCCTTCAACTCGCCCTGGCTGCGGCGGGGGCGTGGGGTGGGCCCTGGGCCCCGAAATGAGGCCGCCCTCCCAGGTGGTCCACCGGGAGGGCGGCCTCATTGTCCGAGGTCTCTGATCTGATCAGTTGTGGCTGTGCAGGATCTCGTTCAGACCGCCCCACACCGCGTTGTTCGGGCGGGCCTCGACCGTGCCGGTGACCGAGTTGCGGCGGAAGAGGATGTTGGAGGCGCCGGAGAGCTCGCGGGCCTTGACGATCTGACCGTCGGGCATGGTGACCCGGGTGCCGGCGGTGACGTACAGCCCGGCCTCGACCACGCACTCGTCGCCGAGCGCGATACCGACGCCGGCCTCGGCGCCGACGAGGCAGCGCTCGCCGATGGAGATGATGACGCTGCCGCCGCCGGAGAGGGTGCCCATGGTGGAGGCGCCGCCACCGATGTCGGAACCGTCGCCGACGACGACACCGGCGGAGATACGGCCCTCGACCATGGACGTGCCGAGGGTGCCGGCGTTGAAGTTGACGAAGCCCTCGTGCATGACGGTGGTGCCCTCGGCGAGGTGCGCGCCGAGGCGGACGCGGTCGGCGTCGGCGATGCGGACGCCCTTGGGGGCGACGTAGTCCGTCATCCGCGGGAACTTGTCGATGGACGTCACCTGGAGGTGCAGGCCCTCGGCGCGGGCGTTGAGCCGCACCTTCTCGACGTCGTCGACGGCGACGGGGCCGAGGGAGGTCCAGGCGACGTTGGCGAGGAAGCCGAACATGCCCTCCAGGCTCTGGCCGTGCGGCTTGACGAGCCGGTGGCTGAGGAGGTGGAGGCGCAGGTAGACGTCGTGGGCGTCGATGGGCTTGGCGTCGAGCGACGAGATGACCGTACGAACCGCGACGACCTCGACGCCACGCCGCGCATCCGTCCCGATGGCCTGGGCGGCACCCGCGCCGAGCGCCTCGACGGCCTGCTCGGCGGACAGCCGCGCGGTACCGGAGGGCCCGGCCTCTTCCGTCAGCTCGGGCGCGGGGAACCAGGTGTCGAGAACAGTGCCGTCAGCGGCGATGGTGGCAAGCCCGGCGGCCACGGCGCCGGTCGTACGAGGAACAGTCGTGTCGGTCATGAGGGCAACCTAACCGCCCACGGGCTGCGGAGGCTAACCAGCGGGGGGCGCGTCTCAGGTGGCGGGCCACCCGGGGGTTCTCGTCGTCGGTCGGGGCCTGCAACGCCCTCAGGGCCGCACCCGCACCCGCAACGCCCCTGGGGACGGCTCACCTGAGTGCCCTACCAGGAGCGCCCCGTACGCCACGAGTACCGGCTCACCGAGCGCCAACTCCAGGACGAACGCGGCGAGTTGCGCGACCCGGTCGCGGACGGCACCCCGTTCACCGTCCTGTGCGGCTTCCCGGCACCTACGTCCGCACCGACTCGTCATCGCGGGGAGCGTGGCGTCGGCGACGGTCAGGCGTCTGAGCGGGGCGGAATGATCCGCGCCAGCACCTCGCGCGCGTACTCCTCGTCGTACACCCCGTCCGTCAGCAGCACCTGAAGACAGATCCCGTCCATCAGCGCGGCCAGCGCCCGCGCCGTGACCGGATCGGTGTGGCGGGCCACCAGGTCGACGAGCCCCTCGGTCCACTCGGCGGCGACCGGGCGCAGGGCGGGCCGGCGCAGGGCGGCGAGGTAGAGCTCGTACTCCAGCTCCACACCGGTCCGGTCCCCGGCGAGCCACTCCCCCATCCAGCCCGCGAGCTCCGCGGCCAGGTCGGCGTGCGGGTCCTCCAGGCCGCCGCGCGCCGCGATGACCTTGGCGAAGCCCTCGTTCGCCTGCCGCAGCGCCGCGACCATCAGCTCGTCGAGGGTCGTGAAGTGGTACGTCGTCGAACCGAGCGGCACATCGGCCTCGGCGGCGACCGTGCGATGACTCAGCCCGGCCAGGCCCTTCTCGCCGACGACCCGGATCGCCGCGTCGATGATCCGCTGCCGGCGCTCGGGGTCGTAGCGCCGGCCCATCAGTGCGCACCGCCCAGGTTCAGCACGACCACCCCGACGATGATCAGCACGATCCCGGCGGCCTTGGCGGCCGTCATCCCCTCCCCCAGGAACACCATCCCGATGGCGGCGATGGAGGCGGTGCCGACACCGGCCCAGATGGCGTACGCGGTGCCGACCGCGACCGTCCGCAGGGTCTGCGCGAGCAGCGCGAACGAGACCACGTACCCGAGCACGGTCAGCAGCGAGGGCAGCAGCCGGCTGAACCCCTCGCTGTACTTCATCGCGGTCGTCGCGCCCACCTCGGCCGCGATGGCCCCGATCAGCAACACATATCCCATGTGTACGAGTGTACAGATGATGCGTACGGCCGTACACAACGACGTCGGGCAAAGTCCAGACCAAAGGATGCGGAAGGGGCTGCGAATGCGACGTGAAAGCTCCGTGGAGAACGATATGGAAACCGCTCACTGAAAGGGCTGCTGCGAAGGAAGCCGTTCCACTACTGTGCCGTTTGCTTCACCGTTCACACACCCCCCATCACAGCCTCGGCCTTGCCATGGGCTCCGCCGGAGGAACCACGCATGCCAGAAAACCAGTCCCGTCCTCCCCAGCCCTGGGAGAACGGGTGGGTCCCCGACACGTCCCGAGCCCCCGGGACCCGGCGCCTCTATCTCGCGGGCACGCTGGCGGTGGCCACGATCATCGCCTGCGTCACGGCAATAGCCTGGACGGACAGGGAACCTGAGACCCTGTCACAGCCGGCGCCCTCGGGCACCTGGACGCAGCCGGGCCTGCTCTCGTTCGGCACCCCGGCCCCGCCGGAGGTGACGCCACCGAAGGGAAAGAGCGGCCTCACCACCGACGAGGCCACGACCCCGGCCCCGCACCAACAGGGCTCCGCGTCCCCGTCCCCGGCGGCGCACCCCACAACCAAGTCGCCTTCCAAGCACCCGAGTTCATCGGCCGACCCGAAGCCGACGACCACCTGGCGCTCCGTCAGGTCGGTCAACTACCCCGACCGGTACTGGCACATCAGCGGCGGCTACGTGAAGCTCGACCCCGTCGGCGGCTCGGAGTCCCGCGAGGACGCCACCTTCAAACTGGTCAAGGGCCTGGCCGACAGCTCCTGCTACTCCTTCGCCACCGCCGACGGCCAGTACCTGCGCCACCGCAGCTTCGTCCTGGTGGCGAACCGCAACGACGGCTCGGCCATGTTCCGCCAGGACGCGACCTTCTGCCCCCGCCCGTCGTCCGTCCCCGGCGCGATCATGCTGGAGTCGGTCAACTACCCCGGCCGCTTCCTGCGCCACCAGAACTTCCAACTCAGACTGGACCCGTACCAGTACAACGACCTGTACCGCCAGGACTCGGCGTTCCGCCTGGTGGCGGGGCTGGCCTGAGCATGCGAAAGGGGCCGCGGCACATGGCCACGGCCCCTTCCCACACGCTCTGTCAGACGTTGAACCCGAGCGCCCGAAGCTGCTCGCGTCCGTCGTCCGTGATCTTGTCCGGGCCCCACGGCGGCATCCAGACCCAGTTGATGCGGAGTTCGTTGACGAGGCCGTCCGTGGCGGACTTGGCCTGGTCCTCGATGACGTCCGTCAGCGGGCAGGCCGCCGAGGTCAGGGTCATGTCGATCGTCGCGATGTTGGCGTCGTCGATGTGGATGCCGTAGATCAGCCCCAGGTTGACGACGTCGATGCCCAGTTCGGGGTCGACGACGTCGTACAGCGCCTCGCGGACCTCTTCCTCCGAGGCCGGCTTCATCTCAAGCGTCTCGCTCATGCCGTCTTCCTTTCGGCGTCGGCTCCGCCCAGGGCCTGGGCCGTCGCGTCCTTCCACGCCATCCAGCTGAGGAGGGCGCACTTCACCCGGGCCGGGTACTTGGAGACACCGGCGAACGCGACCGCGTCCTCCAGCACCTCCTCCATCGCGTCGTCGGGCTCGATCCTGCCCTTGGACTGCATCAGCTCCAGGAAGGTCTCCTGGATCTGCTGCGCGTCGGACAGGTCCTTGCCGACCAGCAGCTCGTTCAGCACCGAGGCCGAGGCCTGGCTGATGGAGCAGCCCTGGCCCTCGTACGACACGTCCTCGACCGTGGTGCCGTCGTACTTCACGCGCAGAGTGATCTCGTCGCCGCACGTCGGGTTCACGTGGTGCACCTCGGCGTCGCCGTCCCGGAGACCACGCCCGTGCGGGTGCTTGTAGTGGTCCAGGATGACTTCCTGGTACATCGAATCCAGCTTCACGACAGCCTCTCAGCCGAAGAAGTTCCGTACGTGCTCCAGCCCCTCGACGAGTGCGTCGATCTCGGCAGGCGTGGAGTACAGATAGAACGACGCTCGCGTGGTGGCAGGAATTCCGTACCGGAGGCAGACCGGGCGAGCGCAGTGGTGTCCCACGCGGACCGCGATGCCCTGCTCGTCCAGCACCTGACCCACGTCGTGCGGGTGGATGTCACCGAGGGTGAAGGAGATCGCCGCGCCCCGGTCCTCGGCCGTGGTCGGGCCGATGATCCGCAGGTCCGGGACCTCGTTGAGTTTCCGTACCGCGTACTCGGTCAGCGCGTGCTCATGGGCGAGGATCTTGTCCATGCCGATCGAGTTCAGGTAGTCGATCGCCGCGCCGAGACCGACCGCCTGGGCGATCGGGGGCGTGCCCGCCTCGAACTTGTGGGGGGCGGGAGCGTACGTCGACGAGTGCATCGACACCGTCTCGATCATCTCGCCGCCGCCCAGGAACGGAGGCAGGTCCTCCAGGAGCTCCTGGCGGCCCCAGAGCACGCCGATGCCCGTCGGACCGCACATCTTGTGGCCGGTGAAGGCCACGAAGTCGGCCTGGAGGGCCTGCACGTCCAGCGGCATGTGCGGCGCGGCCTGCGAGGCGTCGATGCAGACCAGGGCGCCGACCTCCTGCGCCCGGCGCACTATCGCCTCGACCGGGTTGACCGTGCCCAGGATGTTCGACACCAGCACGAAGGAGACGATCTTCGTCTTCTCCGTGATGATCTCGTCGATGTTGGACAGGTCGAGGCGGCCGTCGTCGGTCAGGCCGAACCACTTCAGCTTCGCGCCCGTGCGCTGCGCGAGCAGCTGCCACGGCACGATGTTGGAGTGGTGCTCCATCTCCGTGATGACGATCTCGGTCTCGGCGTCCACGCGGTAGGGCTCATCGGCCCAGCCCAGCATGTTCGCCACGAGGTTGAGCGACTCGGAGGCGTTCTTGGTGAAGATCACCTCGTCACGCGAGGGCGCGTTGATGAACGCGGCGACCTTGTCGCGCGCGCCCTCGTACAGCGCCGTGGCCTCCTCGGCGAGCACATGCACACCGCGGTGGACGTTGGCGTTGTAGCGCTCGTAGTACTCGCTCAGGGCGTCCAGTACCTGGCGCGGCTTCTGCGACGTCGCCGCGTTGTCCAGGTACACGAGCTTCTGCCCGTCGTGGACCTGACGGTCCAGGATGGGGAAGTCCTTGCGGATCGCCTCGACGTCGAGGAGGCCCGGCAGCTGTGTCACGCGGATGCGCCACCCTTCGTGTAAGCCTCGTAGCCCTCGGCCTCCAGCTTGTCGGCGAGCTCGGGGCCACCCGACTCGACGATCTTGCCGGCCGCGAACACATGGACGTGGTCGGGCTTGATGTAGCGCAGGATGCGCGTGTAGTGCGTGATCAGCAGGGTGCCGACCTCGCCGGTCTCGCGGACGCGGTTGACGCCCTCGGAGACGATGCGGAGCGCGTCGACGTCCAGACCGGAGTCCGTCTCGTCGAGGATCGCGACCTTCGGCTTGAGCAGTTCGAGCTGGAGGATCTCGTGGCGCTTCTTCTCACCGCCGGAGAAGCCCTCGTTGACGTTGCGCTCGGCGAAGGACGGGTCCATGTTGAGGCGCTCCATGGCCCCCTTGACCTCCTTCACCCAGGTGCGCAGCTTGGGGGCCTCGCCGCGGATGGCGGTGGCGGAGGTGCGCAGGAAGTTGGAGACGGAGACACCGGGGACCTCGACCGGGTACTGCATCGCCAGGAACAGGCCCGCGCGGGCGCGCTCGTCGACGGACATCTCCAGGACGTCCTCGCCGTCCAGCGTCACGGTGCCACCGGTGATCGTGTACTTCGGGTGACCCGCGAGGGAGTAGGCGAGGGTCGACTTGCCGGAGCCGTTGGGGCCCATGATGGCGTGCGTCTCGCCCTGCTTCACGGTCAGGTCGACGCCCTTGAGGATCTCCTTCGTGGCGTTGTCGGCCTCGACGGTGACGTGCAGGTCTCGGATTTCAAGCGTTGCCATGGGTGCCTCAGGACTCCTGGGTGAGGGAGACGAGCACGTCGTCCCCTTCGATCTTTACGGGGTATACGGGGACGGGGCGCGTCGCGGGAAGGCCGGACGGCTTGCCGGTGCGGAGGTCGAAGCTGGAGCCGTGCAGCCAGCACTCGATCTGGCAGTCCTCCACCTCGCCCTCGGAGAGCGAGACGTTCGCGTGGGAGCAGATGTCGTGGATCGCGAACACCTCGCCCTCGGTGCGGACGACCGAGACCGGCGTGCCGTCGAGTTCCACCCGCTTCGGGGTGTCCTCCTCCAGCTCGCTCAGCCCACAGGCGCGTACGTAGGCCATCAGACCGTGGCCTCCAGCTCGGCCTCGATCTTCTCGAGCAGGCGCGCCTCGATGTCCTCGACGCCGATCTGCTGGACCAGCTCGGCGAAGAAGCCGCGGACCACCAGGCGACGGGCCTCGTCGGCGGGGATGCCGCGGGCCATCAGGTAGAAGAGCTGCTCGTCGTCGAAGCGGCCGGTCGCGGAGGCGTGCCCGGCGCCGACGATCTCGCCGGTCTCGATCTCCAGGTTCGGCACGGAGTCGACCCGGGCGCCGTCCGTGAGGACGAGGTTCCGGTTCATCTCGTAGGTGTCCGTGCCCTCGGCCTTGGCCTCGATCAGCACGTCACCGATCCACACGGCGTGCGCGTCGTCGCCCTGGAGCGCGCCCTTGTAGACGACGTTGGACTTGCAGTGCGGGGTGTTGTGGTCGACCAGGAGGCGGTGCTCCTGGTGCTGACCGGCGTCGGTGAAGTACAGGCCGAACAGCTCGGCCTCGCCACCGGTGCCGGCGTAGGTCACGCGCGGGTGCAGTCGTACGAGGTCGCCGCCGAAGGTGACGACCACGGACTTGAAGGAGGCGTCCCGGCCGACGAGCGCGTTGTGCTGCGCCACGTGCACGGCCTTGTCGTCCCAGTCCTGGACGGAGACGACGGTCAGCTTGGCGCCGTCCCCGAGCACGTAGTCGACGTTGACGGCGAGGACGGCGTCACCGGTGTGGTCGATGACGACGACGGCCTCGGCGAAGGCGCCCAGCTCGATGACCTGGTGAGCGAAGGCGGTGCCGCCCTCGCCGTGCACGGCGATCCGGATGGGCTCGGTGAGGACCGTCTCCTTGGGGACGGTGATCACACCGGCCTTCTCGAACGCCGAGTAGGCCTGGGCGGCGATGCGGTCCACCGGGGTGCCGGCCTTGCCGAGGCGCGCGTCGTCGCGGCCGACGGCCTCGACGGTGACGCCCTCGGGGGCCTGCACGTCCACCTTCACGCCGTCGCCGGTGGCGACGGCGGTGCCGTCGTGCAGCCCGCGCAGGCGCTCCAGCGGGGTGAACCGCCACTCCTCCTCGCGGCCGTGCGGGACCGGGAAGTCCGCCACGTCGAAGGACGGGGGCGCGCTCATGCGCGTGGCGACGGTCGACTCGGCGGCCACCGCGATCGAGCCGGCGGTGGTGGACCCCACCGGGATGTTCTGAGCCTCAGCCATGGCTGTCGGTCTGCTCTCTTCCTACGTAAGTGACTTGACGGAGACGGGTCGCTGCTAGCCGACCGCGCCTTCCATCTGGAGCTCGATCAGCCGGTTGAGTTCCAGCGCGTACTCCATCGGCAGCTCCTTCGCGATGGGCTCGACGAAGCCGCGCACGATCATGGCCATCGCCTCGAACTCGGAGAGACCGCGGCTCATCAGGTAGAAGAGCTGGTCCTCGGAGACCTTGGAGACGGTCGCCTCGTGGCCCATGGACACGTCGTCCTCGCGGACGTCCACGTAGGGGTACGTGTCGGAGCGGGAGATGGTGTCGACGAGCAGCGCGTCGCACAGCACGTTGGACTTGGAGCCGTGGGCGCCCTCACCGATCTCGACGAGACCGCGGTAGGACGTACGACCGCCACCGCGCGCCACCGACTTGGAGACGATGTTGGAGGACGTGTTCGGCGCCATGTGGACCATCTTGGAGCCGGCGTCCTGGTGCTGGCCCTCGCCCGCGAAGGCGATGGACAGGGTCTCGCCCTTGGCGTGCTCGCCCATCAGGTAGACGGCCGGGTACTTCATCGTCACCTTGGAGCCGATGTTGCCGTCGATCCACTCCATGGTCGCGCCCTCGTACGCCACGGCGCGCTTGGTGACCAGGTTGTAGACGTTGTTCGACCAGTTCTGGATGGTCGTGTAGCGGCAGCGGGCGTTCTTCTTGACGATGATCTCGACGACCGCGGAGTGCAGCGAGTCCGACTTGTAGATCGGGGCCGTACAACCCTCGACGTAGTGCACGTAGGCACCCTCGTCGACGATGATCAGGGTCCGCTCGAACTGGCCCATGTTCTCCGTGTTGATACGGAAGTAGGCCTGGAGCGGGATCTCCACGTGCACGCCCTTCGGCACGTAGATGAAGGAGCCGCCGGACCACACCGCAGTGTTCAGCGACGCGAACTTGTTGTCGCCGACCGGGATGACGGTGCCGAAGTACTCCTTGAAGAGCTCCGGGTGCTCCTTGAGGGCGGTGTCGGTGTCGAGGAAGATGACGCCCTGCTCCTCCAGGTCCTCGCGGATCTGGTGGTAGACGACCTCGGACTCGTACTGGGCCGCGACACCGGCGACGAGGCGCTGCTTCTCCGCCTCGGGGATGCCGAGCTTGTCGTACGTGTTCTTGATGTCCTCGGGCAGGTCCTCCCAGGACTCCGCCTGCTTCTCCGTGGAGCGCACGAAGTACTTGATGTTGTCGAAGTCGATGCCCGACAGGTCCGAGCCCCAGTTCGGCATGGGCTTCTTGTCGAACAGGCGCAGGCCCTTGAGACGGAGCTTGGTCATCCACTCCGGCTCGGACTTCTTCGCGGAGATGTCGCGGACGACGTCCTCGTTGATGCCGCGCTTTGCAGAGGCGCCGGCCGCGTCGGAGTCCGCCCAGCCGTATTCGTACTTACCCAGGCCCTCGAGCTCGGGGTGGGCAGTCTCCTCGATGGGGAGAGTCATGCGGGGTTCCTCCCGGCCGTGCTTGCAGATGCGTTGTGTGCGGTGTGGGAAATCTTGGGGATGAACGTCGTGCAGACGCCGTCACCGTGCGCGATGGTCGCCAGTCGCTGGACGTGCGTTCCGAGCAGCTGGGAGAAGATCTCGGTCTCCGCCTCGCAGAGCTGCGGGAACTTTTCCGCGACGTGGGCGACGGGGCAGTGGTGCTGGCACAGCTGCTCGCCGACCGGTGCGCTGCGCGCCGTAGCAGCGTACCCGTCCGCGCTCAAGGCCTTGGCCAGGGCTTCGGTGCGCTCCTCGGGGGCGGCGGACTCGATGGCCCGCCGGTACGCGGTCGCCTGCTCGGCGATCCTGGCGCGCGCGAAGGCGACGACGGCCTCGTCCCCACCGAAGCGCTCCCTGATGAAGTTGAGGGCGTCCGCGGCGAGCTTGTCGTAGGACTGGTCGAAGGCGTCCCGGCCGCAGTCGGTGAGCGCGAAGACCTTGGCGGGACGTCCGCGCGTGCGCGCGCCGTAGACCTTCTGCTCGCGCGCCTCCACGACGTCGTCGGCGACCAGTGCGTCGAGATGCCTGCGTACGGCGGCCTGGGTCAGGCCGAGGCGCCCGGCGAGCTCGGCGACGGTCGACGGCCCGTGGTCCAGGATGGACCGCGCGACCCGGTTGCGCGTCGAGCGCTCCCCGGTCGCGAGCTCCTCCTGAGGGGCCCCCGTGGGGGTCTCCCGAGCCTCGCCGACGTTTTTCACAACGCCATTGTTGCGTAATTCCTCAGAGCCGGGCAAGCCGCGTCCGGATCGATCAACGGTGGAGTGCATCACTTAGGTAAGGCTGACCTGACCTGCGGAAGCGATCTTTGATCGATCAATTCGGTGGCGTCGCACGCCCCCGTCGGGGACACTCCACAACCATGCCCATACCCCCTCCGACCGGCCCTCTTGTCACCCGAGGCACCGTCGCAGCGCAGCTGCGCGAGCTGGGTGTGCGCGACGGCGAGATCCTGCTCGTCCACTCCTCCCTGAAGTCCCTCGGCTGGGTCTGTGGCGGCGCCGTCGCGGTCACCCAGGGACTGCTCGACGCCCTGGGTCCGAACGGCACCCTGGTGGTCCCCACCCAGACCGGCGACCTCTCCGACCCGGCCGTGTGGGAGAACCCGCCGGTGCCCGAGGAGTGGTGGGGCACGATCCGCACGTCCATGCCGGCCTACGACCCCGTGATCACCCCCAGCCGCGGGGTCGGGGTGATTCCCGAGACCGTCCGCACCTGGCCCGGCGCCCTGCGCAGCGCGCACCCCCAGACGTCGTTCGCGGCGCTCGGCGCACGCGCGCGTGAGGTGGTCGACGGGCACGCGACCGACTGCCGCCTCGGCGAGCGCAGCCCCCTGGCCCGCCTGGAAGAGCTCCACGCGCGCGTGCTGCTCCTCGGCGCGGGCTACGACACCTGCACGAGCTTCCACCTCGCCGAGTACCGCATACCGTCCCCGCTCGTGAAGGTCGGCCGCCCCGGCCCCGTCGGCTGGGAGACGGTGACCGAGGTCTCGATCTCCTCCGACCGCTTCGACGAGCTCGGCCACGACTTCGAACGGGACCGTCCCGTCGTACGGGGCAAGGTGGGCGCGGCCGACGCCCGGCTGTTCCCGGTGGCCGACGCGGTGGCGTACGCGGAGCGCTGGCTGGCGGTGCACCGCCCCCGTGAGGAGGAGATCTGAACCCGGCGACCGGAGCCGCCGCCGCCGTACCTAGACTCTTGAGCCATGCGAAGTGAGCCCGTGGTCCAGGTCCAGGCCCTGGTGAAGCGGTACGGCACGAAGACCGCGGTGGACGGCCTCGACCTGGTGGCCGGAGCGGGTGTCACCGCCGTGCTCGGTCCCAACGGAGCGGGCAAGACGACCACGATCGAGACCTGCGAGGGGTACCGCAAGCCGGACTCCGGCACGGTCCGCGTCCTGGGCCTCGACCCGGTCCGGCAGTCCCGTGAGCTGCACACCCGGATCGGCGTGATGCTCCAGTCCGGCGGCGTCTACTCCGGTGCCCGCGCGGACGAGATGCTCCGCCATGTCGCCAGGCTGCACGCCCACCCCCTCGACGTGGACGGCCTCATCGAGCGCCTCGGTCTCGGCAGTTGCGGCCGGACGACGTACCGCCGTCTGTCGGGCGGCCAGCAGCAGCGGCTGGCGCTGGCCATGGCCGTCGTGGGCCGCCCGGAACTCGTCTTCCTCGACGAGCCGACCGCCGGCCTCGACCCGCAGGCCCGCCACGCCACCTGGGACCTGGTCCGCGATCTGCGCGCCGACGGTGTCTCCGTCATCCTCACCACGCACCACATGGACGAGGCCGAACAGCTCTCCGACGACGTCGCGATCATCGACGCGGGCCGGGTCATCGCCCAGGGCTCCCCCGAGGAGCTGTGCAAGGGCGGCGCCGAGAACACATTGCGCTTCAGCGGCCGCCCGGGCCTCGACGTCGGCTCCCTGCTGAAGGCCCTCCCGGCGGACTGCACGGCGGCCGAGCTGACGCCCGGCTCCTACCGGGTCGGCGGCAAGGTGGACCCGCAGCTGCTCGCCACCGTCACCTCCTGGTGCGCCCAGCACGGCGTGATGCCGGAGAAGATCTCGGTCGAACGGCACACGCTGGAAGACGTCTTTCTCGAGCTCACGGGCAAGGAGCTGCGCTCATGACCGCCACCGGTACGTACACCCCGAAGCCGGGCGCGGCCCCCTTGGGGCGCATGATCGCGACGCAGGCGGCGCTGGAGACGAAGATGCTCCTGCGCAACGGCGAGCAGCTCCTGCTGACGGTCGTGATCCCGACCCTCCTCCTGGTCCTCTTCAGCTCGGTCGACATCGTCGACACGGGCGCGGGCGAGGCGGTCGACTTCCTCACCCCCGGCATCCTCGCGCTCGCGGTCATGTCCACGGCCTTCACGGGCCAGGCCATCGCGACGGGCTTCGAGCGGCGCTACGGCGTCCTGAAGCGGCTGGCCGCCTCCCCGCTGCCCCGCTGGGGCCTGATGGCGGCGAAGACGGCCTCGGTGCTGGTGACGGAGATCCTCCAGATCGTGCTGCTGACGGTGATCGCCTTCGCGCTGGGCTGGGACCCACAAGGGAATCCGCTGGCAGTCCTCCTCCTGCTGATCCTGGGCACGGCCGCCTTCTCCGGCCTGGGCCTGCTGATGGCGGGCACCCTCAAGGCGGAGGCGACGCTCGCCGCCGCCAACCTGGTCTTCCTGCTGCTCCTCGTCGGCGGCGGCGTCATCGTCCCGATGGACAAGTTCCCGCCCGCCGCGCAGGACGCCCTCGGCCTGCTCCCGATCTCCGCCCTCTCCGACGGCCTGCGGGACGTCCTCCAGCACGGGGCCGGAATGCCCTGGGGCGACCTGGGGATCCTGGCGGTGTGGGCGGTCGTCGGGCTGGCGGCGGCCGGGAAGTTCTTCCGCTGGGAGTGAGAGGGACCACGGGACCCTCGTGAAAGCGTGCACAAGCAGCCCCCTACGATGGACCCCGTGCCAAAGCTGACCCGCGCCGACGCCACGGACGCCGTGCGCAACCCCCTCGCCTTCATCGCCGCACGCTGGACCCCAGAACCCCGGACGGTGCAGCGGGCGGCTCTCGCCGCGCTCGTCATGTCGGTGGTCATCGTGGTCACCGGCGGCGCGGTGCGGCTGACCGGCTCGGGCCTCGGCTGCCCGACCTGGCCCAAGTGCACCGACGACTCGCTCACCACCACGAGCGCCATGGGCGTGCACGGCGTGATCGAGTTCGGCAACCGCATGCTGACGTACGTCCTGTGCGCCGCCGTCGGCTGGGCCATCATCGCCGCGCGCTCCGAGAAGCCCTACCGGCGCAGCCTCACCCGGCTCGGCTGGGCCCAGTTCTGGGTCGTGATGAGCAACGCCGTCCTCGGCGGCATCGTCGTCCTCGTCGGCCTGAACCCGTACACGGTCGCCGCGCACTTCCTGCTCTCCACCGCCCTGATCGCGGTCGCCACGGTGATGTGGCAGCGCACCCGGGAGGGCGACGGCGTGCCGCGTCCGCTGGTCGGCGCGTCGGTGCAGCAGCTGGTGTGGTTCCTGGTCGCCGCGGCCGTCCTGCTGATCGCGGTGGGCACGGTCGTGACCGGCTCGGGCCCGCACGCGGGTGACTCCAGCGAGGTCGAGCGGATGCCGCTGGACTGGGAGACGGTCAGCAAGCTGCACGCCGTGCTGGCGTGGATCGTGGTGACGCTGACGTTCGCCCTGTGGTTCGTCCTCAAGGCCGTCGACTCCCCCAAGGGCCCGCTGGACCGCACCCGCGACCTCTTCCTGGTCCTGCTCTCGCAGGGCGCCATCGGCTACGTCCAGTACTTCACCGATCTGCCCGAGATCCTCGTCGGCCTCCACATGTTCGGCTCGTGCCTGGTATGGATCGCGGTCCTGCGGGTGCTGCTCGCGCTGCGCGAGCGGCCCGAGGCCGAGGTCCGGCTGCCGGATCAGCCGTACGCCGCCACGAGCTCGTCGATCGCCGGGCCCAGGTAGCTCCGGGTCAGCTCACCCCTGCGCGCCGCCCACTCCTCGGTGGTCGGCGCCGGCGTCCTGTCGTACCGCCGCGCGCGGATGTCCTCGACGACCTCGACGGGTGCGCCGAGTTCCGGCAGCAGCTCCAGCGCCTCCCGCTTGGACAGGAGCCGTCCGTCGCGCAGGGTGGCGGTCGCGCGGGCGAAGGTCGTCAGGCCCACGTCGACCCAGGGGGCCTGCCGCCACCGCGCCGCCTTCGCGAGCTTGGGCCGCCAGAAGTCCCGCTGATCACGTACGACGAACTCCTCCAGTTCGAGATCCAGGACCGGCGGCAGCAGCCCCGCGGGCGCCTTCCCGTGCAGCACGCGCCCGAAGGTGTGCAGTTCACGCCGGGTCACGGGGGTGACCGGGCGCTTGAACAGCTGCTGGTGCGCCCAGGTCAGATGGGACAGCCTGGCGTCCTCGACGGCGTCCGGCGTCAGATAGGTGCAGTGCAGCAGCCCGGCGAGCGGTTCGTGCCGCAGCCGCGCGTGCAGCGTCGCGAGCCGCCAGGTGGTGCGCCGGGTGAGGGGGCGGTCCATGACGGCGATCAGGTCGAGGTCGCTGCGGCCCTCCTGGTAGTCCCCGCCGGCGAGCGACCCGTGCGCCCACACGGCGAGCGGGTCCAGCGGGGCGAGGCCGGACAGGAAGCGGTCGAGTAACGCGTCGGTCTGCATGCCCCCATCCTGTACAGCACGTACGGGTTCGTACACACCGCACCCGCACCCCGCACCCCCGCACCTCGCGCCCCGCACCCGTCACTCCAGCCCGTACACCCGGCGCGCGTTCCCCGCCGCGATCAGCCCGGCCACCCGCTGTGCGTCCGCGAGCGACCACGCCCCCTCGGCGACCCACGTACCGAGGACGCGCCCGAGCGCCTCGCGGAACAACCGCGCCCCCACCACATGCAGTTCCGGCAGGCCCTGGGCGCCGCTGGAGAAGAGGATCTTGCCGAAGGGGGCGAGTTCCAGGATCTCCGCCAGGACGGTCGCCGCCCGGGCCCCCGTCCGCACGAGCGCCGCGCCCGAGTCGGCGTAGACGTGCGGGAAGACGCCCGCGAGATGGGCGGCGTGACGGTGGTACGGGTAGCCGTGCAGCAGGACCAGGTCGGTGCCGAGGCCGGCCGTGGCGCGGACGAAGTCGGTGAGCAGCACCGGGTCCGTGCGGTCGATGCGCTGGCCCGGCTCGCCGAGCCCGGCGTGCAGCTGGAGGGGCAGTCCCGAGGCGACGGCGATCCACAGCAGATGCCGTAGCAGCACCGGATCGGTCAGTTCGCCGCCCACCCGGCGGCCCGCCAGCCACCGCCCGGCCGCTCCCCGCACCTCGCCCGCCCCCGGCGGTTCGGGGGCGAGGGCGAGTCCGTGCCGTACGCCCGCCACCGAGGTGAAGGCGACCGCGCTCGTGGCCGCGCCGTGCACGGATTCCGCGAGGTTGGCGAGGAAGGACTCGACGGTGCCGGAGGTGTCGGCGACCTGTTCGGCGAGGAGTTCGAGCCGCACGATCTCGCGGGCCTCGGCGTCCGACGCCACCGCCATCTCGTCGGGGCCGGTCAGATCGCCGGGCAGGCCCGCGTCGACGAGGTACGTCGTGATGCCACTGCCCCGCAGCAGCCTGCGGCCCGCTTCCAGTACGCCGAGTTCACGGCGTCTGGCGAGATAACGGGCGGGCGGACAGTGCGGTTCCAGACCGAGCAGGGGTGGGCACCATCGTCGTACGGCGAAGCCCGTCTGGGTGTCGAAGAGGGTCGTACCGGGGGCGGGCGGCCCCTCGGTACGGGCCAACTGGGCCTCGAAGGTGCCGAGGCCCAGCTCGGTTCTCAGTACGCCGTGGCAGTACTGGTCCACGAGGGACGGCGTTTCGATCATCCGGACTCCCGCGGTCGGCCCCTGTCTGTTACGGGGCCTAACGGGTGAACGGGGCGTCAGGTGATGCTTTCGCACACCCGGTGTGAAACCCGGCGCGCGTCAGTCGTTGCCGGGGCCGCCCACCTGGATGCCCGCCATGCGGGTCCACTCGTAGCGGCCGGTCTTCACCTTGGCCGCGAACTCGCCGTCGAAGTCCTCGTGGACGGTGATGCCGGACTTCTCGACGGCCTTCTGGGCGATCTCGTAGGTGGGGGCGACCAGGTTGCCCCAGTTGCCGTCCTCGCCGACGAGGGCGATGCGGGCGCCGCGCTGGCCGATGTAGGCCACCTGGCCCTCGGCGCCGCCGTGTGCCTTGGAGAAGGCGGTGATCTGCTTGGCGAGCTTGGCCGCCTTGCGGTCCGCCTTCGCGTCAACCTGCTGCGTGTCTGCCATGGCCAGGATGCTACTCACCGGTAGATCCACTGGCGAGGCCAGGGCACTGTGATGTGCGTCAGCGCAGGAACGGGTCCACCGCGATCGCCACGAAGAGCAGCGACACATAGGTGATCGACCAGTGGAACAGGCGCATCTCCTTGAGTTTCGCGCCCGTCACCTCCGCCTTCGCGCGATTCTGCAGCGCGTGCGCCTCCCACAGCCACCAACCGCCCGCGACCAGGGCGACCAGCGTGTAGAACCAGCCGGTGTAGCCGAGGGGGGTCAGGAGCAGGGAGACGGCGACCATCACCCAGCTGTAGATCACGATCTGCTTGGCGACCGTCTTGTTGGAGGCGATGACCGGCAGCATCGGCACGCCCACGCGCGCGTAGTCCTCCTTCACCTTCATGGACAGCGGCCAGTAGTGCGGCGGCGTCCAGAAGAAGATGACCAGGAAGAGGATGACCGGCGCCCAGGTGAGGGAGTTCGTCACGGCCGACCAGCCGATCAGGACCGGCATGCAGCCGGCGATGCCGCCCCACACGATGTTCTGCGAGGTGCGGCGCTTGAGGATCATCGTGTAGACGACCACGTAGAAGAGCAGCGCACCGAGGGACAGCCAGGCCGACAGCCAGTTGACGGTCAGCCCGAACAGCAGCGTCGAGACGACCGCGAGGCTGATGCCGAAGATCAGGCACTCGCGCGGCGACACCATGCCGGTGACCAGCGGACGCTGCGAGGTGCGGTCCATCAGGGCGTCGATGTCCCGGTCGATGTACATGTTCAGCGCGTTCGCGCCGCCCGCCGACAGGTAGCCGCCGATGCAGGTGAGAAGCACCAGCGTCAGGTCGGGCACCCCCTGCTCGGCGAGGAACATCACCGGAACGGTGGTGATGAGCAGGAGCTCGATGATCCGCGGCTTGGTCAGCGCCACGAATGCCTTGACACGGGCCCCGAACGGCCGGTGACTCGAGCGCTTGCTCTCCCCCAGCACCCCGGCTGGACGGGATTCGACGGCCGTCACGCACACCCCTACAGAGACATCCCAGCGAGCCTCAGCCGTGTGAAGTCCCGGTAAAGGCCCGCGCGTACCACGCCACTGTAGACGTTGCCCATACCCCGACATTCGCGGGGGTGGGGTCGTGTTGGGAGGCACCCCCGGACGAGTGGCGCGGGGGGCGCCGGAAGAGCCGATCGACACTCGGTTGAGCACTCGAACGAGCACGTCCGTATTCAGTTGCCGAATGACGGTTCGGCCCAGTCAGGAGGCGGATCGTCGCGACGCCCGGCAGTCTGGAATGACGCGCAAAAACGCACGTACATACGGGGGTAGGCTCGACAACGGCCGGGGCGCCCCGTGCACCGGCATTTTCGACATGCCTGACATGTGGAGAGGAGCCCTGACCCAGGGTGAGCACCAAGCCGACCACCACAGACCTCGAGTGGACCGAGCTGGACCAGCGGGCCGTCGACACCGCCCGCGTCCTGGCCGCCGACGCCGTACAGAAGGTCGGCAACGGCCATCCGGGTACGGCGATGAGCCTGGCCCCCGCCGCGTACACCCTCTTCCAGAAGGTGATGCGGCACGACCCGGCGGACCCGGAGTGGGTCGGGCGCGACCGGTTCGTGCTGTCCGCGGGCCACTCGTCCCTGACCCTGTACACCCAGCTCTACCTGGCCGGCTTCGGCCTGGAGCTGGACGACCTGAAGGCGTTCCGGACGTGGGGCTCGAAGACCCCCGGTCACCCGGAGTACGGCCACACCAAGGGCGTGGAGACCACCACCGGTCCGCTGGGCCAGGGTGTCGCCAACGCGGTGGGCATGGCCATGGCCGCCCGCTACGAGCGCGGTCTGTTCGACCCGGAGGCGCCGCAGGGCGAGTCGCCCTTCGACCACTTCATCTACGCCATCGCCGGTGACGGCTGCCTCCAGGAGGGCATCTCCGCCGAGGCGTCCTCCCTCGCGGGCCACCAGAAGCTCGGCAACCTGATCCTGCTGTGGGACGACAACCACATCTCGATCGAGGGCGACACGGAGACGGCCGTCTCCGAGGACACCGCCAAGCGGTACGAGGCGTACGGCTGGCACGTCCAGCGGATCGCCCCGAAGCCGGACGGCGACCTGGACCCGCACGCGATCTACAACGCCATCGAGGCCGCGAAGAAGGTGACGGACAAGCCGTCCTTCATCGCGATGCGCTCGATCATCGCCTGGCCCGCCCCGAACGCGCAGAACACCGAGGCCGCCCACGGCTCGGCGCTCGGCGACGACGAGGTGGCCGCCACCAAGCGCGTGCTCGGTTTCGACCCGGAGCAGTCCTTCGAGGTCGCCGACGAGGTCATCGCCCACACCCGCCAGGCCCTCGACCGTGGCCGTGAGGCCAAGGCCGAGTGGGAGAAGCAGCTCCAGGAGTGGCGCGACAACAACGCGGAGCGCGCCGCCGAGTTCGACCGCATCGCCGCGGGCGAGCTGCCCAAGGGCTGGGAGGAGAAGCTCCCGGTCTTCGAGCCCGGCAAGGGCGTCGCCACGCGTGCCGCGTCCGGCAAGGTGCTCCAGGCGCTCGGCGCGGTGATCCCCGAGCTGTGGGGCGGCTCCGCCGACCTCGCGGGCTCGAACAACACCACGATCGACAAGGCCTCCTCGTTCCTCCCGGCGGACAACCCGCTGCCGGAGGCGAACCCGTACGGCCGCACGATCCACTTCGGCATCCGTGAGCACTCCATGGCCGCGGAGATGAACGGCATCGCGCTGCACGGCAACACCCGCATCTACGGCGGCACGTTCCTCGTGTTCTCCGACTACATGCGCAACGCCGTCCGCCTGTCGGCCCTGATGCACCTGCCGGTGACGTACGTGTGGACGCACGACTCCATCGGTCTGGGCGAGGACGGCCCGACGCACCAGCCGGTCGAGCACCTCGCCTCGCTGCGCGCCATCCCGGGCCTGAACGTGGTCCGCCCGGCCGACGCCAACGAGACCGCCATCGCCTGGCGCGAGATCCTCAAGCGCTGGACGAAGGAGTTCGGCAAGGGCGCCCCGCACGGTCTGGCGCTGACCCGCCAGGGCGTGCCGACGTACGAGCCCAACGAGGACGCGGTGAAGGGCGGCTACGTCCTGTTCGAGGCCTCCGGCGGTGCGCCCGAGGTCATCCTCATCGCCACCGGCTCCGAGGTGCACGTCGCCGTCGAGGCGCGCGAGCAGCTGGAGGCCGACGGCGTTCCGACGCGTGTGGTGTCCATGCCGTCCGTGGAGTGGTTCGAGGAGCAGGACCAGGGGTACCGGGACAGCGTCCTGCCGCCCGCCGTCAAGGCGCGTGTCGCGGTCGAGGCCGGAATCGGTCTGACCTGGCACAAGTACGTCGGCGACGCCGGTCGCATCGTTTCCCTGGAGCACTTCGGTGCTTCCGCCGACGGCAAGGTCCTTTTCCAGGAGTTCGGCTTCACTGCCGAGAACGTGGCCGCCAAGGCCCGGGAATCCCTCGCCGACGCCCAGCGCTGACGCTGACATACGACACGTAGGAGATGTAATTCCATGACAGACGCACTCAAGCGCCTCTCCGAAGAAGGCGTCGCGATCTGGCTGGACGACCTGTCGCGCAAGCGGATCACGTCCGGCAACCTCGCCGAACTGATCGACCAGCAGCACGTCGTGGGCGTCACCACCAACCCGTCGATCTTCCAGAAGGCGATCTCCCAGGGCGACGGCTACGACCAGCAGCTGTCCGACCTCGCCGCCCGCAAGGTCACCGTCGAAGAGGCCATCCGCATGATCACGACGGCGGACGTCCGCGACGCCGCCGACATCCTGCGCCCGGTCTTCGACGCCACCGGCGGCCAGGACGGCCGCGTGTCGATCGAGGTCGACCCGCGCCTGGCCCACAACACCAAGGCGACGGTCGCCGAGGCCAAGCAGCTCGCGTGGCTGGTCGACCGCCCCAACACCCTCATCAAGATCCCGGCCACCAAGGCGGGCCTGCCGGCCATCACCGAGGTGATCGGCAACGGCATCAGCGTCAACGTCACGCTGATCTTCTCGCTGGAGCGCTACCGCGAGGTCATGGACGCCTACCTGGCCGGTCTGGAGAAGGCCAAGGCCAAGGGCCTCGACCTGTCCCTGATCCACTCGGTGGCGTCCTTCTTCGTGTCCCGCGTGGACACCGAGATCGACAAGCGGCTCGACGCGCTCGGCACCGACGAGGCCAAGGCCGCCCGCGGCAAGGCCGGTGTCGCCAACGCCCGGCTCGCCTACGAGGCGTACGAGGAGGTCTTCTCCTCCGACCGCTGGGCCGCCCTCGACAAGGCGCAGGCCAACAAGCAGCGCCCGCTGTGGGCCTCGACCGGCGTGAAGGACCCGGCCTACAAGCCGACCCTGTACGTCGACGAGCTGGTCGCCCCCAACACGGTGAACACCATGCCGGAGGCCACCCTCCAGGCCACCGAGGAGAGCGGCGAGATCCGCGGCAACGCCGTCGCCGGCACCTACGACCAGTCCCGCGCCGAGATCGAAGCGGTGGAGAAGCTCGGGATCTCGTACAACGAGGTCGTGCAGCTGCTGGAGGACGAAGGCGTCGAGAAGTTCGAGGCGTCCTGGAACGACCTGCTCAAGTCGACCGAGGCGGAGCTGGAGCGCCTCGCACCCTCGGAGGGCTAAACCTTGCCAGCCTTTTCCGGTTCCGGAGCGAACCCGCTTCGTGACCCCGCGGACCGACGGCTCCCGCGTATCGCGGGGCCGTCGGGCCTGGTCATCTTCGGCGTCACGGGCGACCTGTCCCGCAAGAAGCTCATGCCCGCCGTGTACGACCTCGCCAACCGGGGTCTGCTGCCGCCGGGCTTCTCCCTCGTCGGCTTCGCACGCCGCGAATGGCAGCACGAGGACTTCGCGGCCGAGGTGCACGACGCCGTCAAGGAGCACGCCCGTACGCCGTTCCGCGAAGAGGTCTGGCAGCAGCTCATCCAGGGGATGCGCTTCGTCCAGGGCACCTTCGACGACGACGACGCGTTCGAGCGGCTGCGCGGCACCATCGAGGAGCTCGACAAGGCACAGGGCACGGGCGGCAACTTCGCCTTCTATCTGTCGGTGCCGCCGCGCTCCTTCCCGGTGGTCATCCAGCAGCTGAAGAAGCACGGCCTCGCCGACCAGTCCTCCGGCTCCTGGCGGCGCGCGGTCATCGAGAAGCCGTTCGGCCACGACCTGAAGTCGGCCGAGGACCTCAACAAGGTCGTCCACGAGGTCTTCGCCCCGGACCAGGTCTTCCGCATCGACCACTACCTCGGCAAGGAGACCGTCCAGAACATCCTGGCGCTCCGCTTCGCCAACCAGATGTTCGAGCCGATCTGGAACCGGTCCTACGTGGACCACGTGCAGATCACCATGGCCGAGGACATCGGCATCGGTGGGCGCGCGGGGTACTACGACGGCATCGGCGCGGCCCGTGACGTCATCCAGAACCACCTCCTCCAGCTCATGGCCCTCACCGCCATGGAGGAGCCCTCGTCCTTCGACGCGGACGCGCTGGCCGCCGAGAAGACCAAGGTGCTCGGCGCCGTGCGGCTGCCGAAGGACCTGGGCCGGGACACCGTCCGCGGTCAGTACGCGGCGGGCTGGCAGGGCGGTGAGAAGGCGGTCGGGTACCTCGAGGAGGAGGGCATCGACCCCAAGTCGAAGACCGACACGTACGCCGCGATCAAGGTGGAGGTCGACAACCGCCGCTGGGCGGGCGTCCCCTTCTACCTGCGCACCGGCAAGCGGCTCGGCCGCCGGGTCACGGAGATCGCGGTCGTCTTCCAGCGGGCCCCGCACTCCCCCTTCGACTCCACGGCCACCGAGGAGCTCGGGCAGAACGCGATCGTCATCCGCGTCCAGCCCGACGAGGGCATCACCGTCCGCTTCGGCTCCAAGGTGCCCGGCACCTCCATGGAGATCCGGGACGTGTCGATGGACTTCGCGTACGGCGAGTCCTTCACGGAGTCCTCGCCCGAGGCGTACGAGCGGCTGATCCTCGACGTGCTGCTCGGCGACTCCAACCTCTTCCCACGCACCGAGGAGGTCGAGCTGTCCTGGAAGATCCTCGACCCGATCGAGGAGTACTGGGACAAGCACGGCAAGCCCGCCCAGTACCCGTCCGGCACGTGGGGGCCGGTCGAGGCGGACGAAATGCTCGCACGCGAGGGACGGAGCTGGCGCCGGCCATGAAGATAGACCTCACGGACACCACCGCCAGCAAGATCAACAAGGCGCTGGTCAAGGGCCGCCGGGCCATCGGCACGCCGGCCGTCGGCATGGTGCTGACGCTGGTCATCGTCACGGACGAGGAGAACGCGTACGACGCCCTGAAGGCCGCCAACGACGCGTCGCGCGAGCACCCCTCGCGCACGCTGGTGGTCATCAAGAGGGTCTCGCGCTCACCCCGCGACCGGACGCAGTCCCGCCTGGACGCCGAGGTACGGGTGGGCGCGGACGCGGGCACCGGCGAGACGGTCGTGCTCCGGCTGTACGGCGAGGTCGTGCACCACGCCCAGTCGGTCGTCCTGCCGCTGCTGCTGCCCGACGCCCCCGTGGTCGTCTGGTGGCCGGTGGACGCGCCGCTCGACCCGGCGAACGACCCGCTGGGCGCGCTGGCCCAGCGCCGGGTCACCGACACCTACGCCTCCGAGCAGCCGGTACGGGACCTGGGCGCCCGCGCCGACACCTACACCCCTGGCGACACCGACCTGTCCTGGACCCGCATCACGCCCTGGCGCTCGATGCTGGCGGCGGCCCTCGACCAGGTCACCGTGGACGTCAAGGGCGTCGAGGTGGAGGGCGAGGAGTTCAACCCGAGCTGCGAGCTGCTGGCGATGTGGCTCGCGGACCGGCTGGACGTGCCGGTGAAGCGGTCGCTGTCCTCGGGCCCCGGCCTCACCGCCGTCCGCATGGACACCAACCACGGCCCGATCGTCCTCGACCGCGCGGACGGCGCCCTCGCGACGCTGTCCATCGAGGGCCAGCCGGACCGTGCGGTGGCGCTCAAGCGGCGCGAGACGGCCGAGCTGATCGCGGAGGAGCTGCGGCGCCTCGACCCGGACGACACGTACGCGTCCGCGCTGCGGTTCGGGGTGGAGAAGCTGAACACGGCTCCGGTGGCGGTCTCGGTGGAGACGCCTGTGGAGGAGGCGGCCAAGGCTCCGGCCAAGAAGGCGGCCGCCAAGCGGACCACCGCCACGTCGCGGAAGGCGGCGGCGAAGTGAGCACTCCGCAGCTGGTCGTGCACCGCGACAAGGAGCTGATGGCCCGGGCCGCGGCGGCCCGCCTGATCACGAAGATCGTGGACGCCCAGGCCTCCCGGGGCCAGGCGTCCGTGGTCCTCACCGGCGGCCGCAACGGCAACGGCCTGCTGGCCGCGCTGGCGGCGGCTCCGGCCCGGGACGCGATCGACTGGGGCCGGCTCGACCTGTGGTGGGGAGACGAGCGCTTCCTGCCCGAGGGCGACCCGGACCGCAATGTCACGCAGGCCCGCGAGGCCCTGCTGGACGCGGTGCCGCTCGACCCGAAGCGGGTGCACGCCATGCCCGCCTCGGACGGCCCCTACGGCGCCGACGTGGACGCGGCGGCGGCCGGGTACGCGGAGGAGCTGGCCCGCGCGGCCGTGCCCGAGAACCACGGTTCGGTGCCGACCTTCGACGTCCTGATGCTGGGCGTCGGCCCGGACACGCATGTGGCGTCGCTGTTCCCCGAGCTCCCCGCGGTGCGCGAGACGGAACGCACGGTGGTCGGCGTCCGCGGCGCCCCGAAGCCGCCGCCGACCCGGGTCACCCTGACCCTGCCCGCCATCCGCGCCGCCCGCGAGGTCTGGCTCCTGGCGGCGGGCGAGGACAAGGCCCAGGCCGCGGCGATCGCCCTGTCGGGCGCGGGCGAGATCCAGGCCCCGGCGGCCGGCGCCCAGGGCCGCTCCCGCACCCTGTGGCTCCTCGACGCGGCAGCGGCCTCACAGCTCCCGAGGTCGCTGTACCCGCCGGCGTCGCCCTGAGCGTCCTGGCTCAGAAGTCCAGTTCCTTGAGCAGGTCGGGATCTTTCCCGACCTGCTCAAGGAAGGTCTCGAAGAGCGATGGGTCGAACAGCAGCCCGTAGTACGGCTGGGGAATGACCACGTCGTTGATCACTGCCGTCGGCGTACCCTCCGCCTCGGAACGGTCGAAGGCCTTCTGAGAGGCCGTCACGAACGTGCGGTACTTCATCGTCTTCACCGCGGAGTCGAAGGCGGGACCGCGCAACCCCTTGACCTGACTCGCCAGTTCGAGCAGGTAGGCGTCGGTGAAACCGTCGACGGACTCCGCGGGCTGGTTGGCGTACAGCACATCGTGGTACTCCGCGAACTTGCCCGCCTCCAGCGCGGCCCGCAGGGCGTTGACCGCCTTCTTCGAACCGCTGCCGCCCATCCGGTCGTCCAGGAACGACGCGAGGGTGTACCGCGTGCTCGCTTCCCGCCGGATCGTGGCCTGCCGCAGCACCGGCGCGCCGCCGGTGGTCTCGAACTCCTCGCACACCGGGCAACGCAGGTCCTCGTACAGATGCACGGCGAGCGGGGCATGCGGGTCGCCGACCACGATCGTGGTCCCGTCCGCGGCAAGCTTCTCGGGCACGTCCGCCGGCCCCGCATACGCGGCCGGAGCCTCCCGGCCCGCCCTCAGCGGCGCGTCCTCGTCCGCTTGGTGCCGTTGCCCGCACCCGGCGAGCGTCGCCCCCGCCAAGGCCACCGTCAACACCACGGCGAGCCGTCCCCCACGCATCATCCACACCTCTTGTCTCCCCTGATTCAGGGGGACCTTAGGCCATGACGTACAGGAGTCGCACAGATTTTCAGCGGCCACCCGGGCCCGGGCCGTAGGGGTTGCCGTGGTGGTAGGGGTGCCCCTGGTTGTACGGGTTTCCGTTGGGCGGTCCGTACGGGTTCCCGGCGGGCGGTCCGTACGGGTTGCCGTACGGATTGCCCTGCGGCGGCACGTACGGCGGCGTCGGAGGGGTGTGGGGCGGCATCGGGGGCATCGGCGGGACGGGCGGTGCCTGGGTGGCCGGGTGGGCCGCCAGGCGGATGCCGTAGTGCTGGTCCAGTCGTCGCATCTCCATCAGCGCGATGCCCGTGACCGTCAGGGGCGCGCCCAGGATGAACAGGACGCCCATCCCGAGGCTCAGGCCGTGCAGATCGCCCGTGAGGAGGTCGGGCAGGGCCATCAGCCAGGTGGTCACCGTGGCCAGCAGCGGCGGCAGACAGCGGTGCACACCGGCGGTGCCGAAGAAGTTCGCACCCACGTGCCAGGCACCGCGTCCGACGAAGACCGCCAGCCAGATCACCAACGGGGCGAGCAGCAGGAGGAAGAGTCCCGCGGCGGTCGTCGACTGGAGCAGCACGACCGTGAGCACGATCGACCCGACGAAGAGCAGCAGCAGCTTCAGCGAGTTGAACAGCGGCGGTTTCAGTGCCCGGATGTCGCCGTGCCGCTTCCACACCAGCAGCATGACGCCGACCGTCAGCGGCGTGATGAACAGCAGGACGACGGACGCCGTCAGCATGTTCTCCAGCATCTCGTCGAAGGCGAAGCCACCCTCCACGAAGGTGTAGACGCCGACCGCCGCTATCGTCCCGGCGATGAGACGGATCTTCTTGAGCTGCTCCACGGCCGGGTCGATGGACTCCGGGATCCACGCCGGATGAAACGCGGCCCGTGCCGCGTGCTTCGGCTTCAGCAGATCCCTCGCCGTCAGCGAGCCACCCGTCCAACTGCCTTGCGAACCAGCCATTTTGCACTCCCCCGAGCCATGGCCTCCATGATCGCCGGGGAGTCTACGGGAAGCGGACGGTCCCACGCCGCCCGCTTTCCCGCATCGTGACCCTCAACGGCGGCTACCGACCGCGCAGCTCCCGGTACTTGGCGACCAGCGCCCGCGTCGAGGCGTCCAGCCCCGGCACGTCCGCGCCCTCCGTGAGCGCCGGTTCGACGCGCTTGGCGAGCACCTTGCCCAGCTCGACGCCCCACTGGTCGAAGGAGTCGATGTTCCAGACGGCACCCTGGACGAAGACCTTGTGCTCGTACAGCGCGACGAGCTGCCCGAGCACGGACGGCGTGAGCTCCTTGGCGAGGATCGTCGTCGTCGGGTGGTTGCCCTTGAACGTCTTGTGGGCCACCAGCTCCTCCGGCGCCCCCTCGGCCCGCACCTCGTCAGGCGTCTTGCCGAAGGCCAACGCCTGCGTCTGGGCGAAGAAGTTGGCCATCAGCAGGTCGTGCTGCGCCTTCAGCCCCTCGCTGAGCTCCGCCACCGGCTCGGCGAAGCCGATGAAGTCCGCCGGGATCAGCTTGGTGCCCTGGTGGATCAACTGGTAGTAGGCGTGCTGCCCGTTGGTGCCGGGCGTGCCCCACACCACCGGCCCGGTCTGCCAGTCCACGGGCCGGCCGTCGCGCTGCACCGACTTGCCGTTGGACTCCATGTCCAGCTGCTGGAGGTAGGCCGTGAACTTGGACAGGTAGTGGCTGTACGGCAGCACCGCGTGCGACTGCGCGTCATGGAAGTTGCCGTACCAGATGCCCAACAGGCCGAGCAGCAGCGGCACGTTGGACTCGGCGGGCGCGGTGCGGAAGTGCTCGTCGACGATGCGGAAGCCGTCGAGCATCTCCCGGAAGCGGTCCGGGCCGATGGCGATCATCAGGGACAGGCCGATCGCCGAGTCGTAGGAGTAGCGGCCGCCGACCCAGTCCCAGAACTCGAACATGTTCGCCGTGTCGATACCGAAGTCGGCGACCTTACCCGCGTTGGTCGACAGCGCCACGAAGTGCTTGGCGACGGCTTCCTGACCGGCCTTCAGCTCACCGAGCAGCCACTCCCGCGCCGAGGTGGCGTTGGTGATCGTCTCGATGGTGGTGAAGGTCTTGGACGCGACGATGAACAGCGTCTCCGCCGCGTCCAGGTCGCGGGTGGCCTCGTGCAGGTCGGCGCCGTCGACGTTCGACACGAAACGGACGGTGAGGTCGCGGTCGGTATAGGCCCGCAGCACCTCGTACGCCATCGCGGGGCCGAGGTCGGAGCCGCCGATACCGATGTTGACGACGTTCCTGATCCGCTTGCCGGTGTGGCCGGTCCACTCACCCGAGCGCACCCGGTCGGCGAAGTCGCTCATCTTGTCGAGGACGGCGTGCACCTGCGGCACGACGTTCTCGCCGTCGACCTCGACGACCGTGTCCCGCGCGGCGCGCAGCGCGGTGTGCAGGACGGCACGGTCCTCGGTGGTGTTGATCTTCTCGCCGCGGAACATGGCGTCCCGCAGCCCGAACACGTCCGTCGCGACGGCCAGTTCACGCAGCAGCCGCAGGGTCTCGTCGGTGACCAGGTGCTTGGAGTAGTCGATGTGCAGGTCGCCCACCCGCAGCGTGTATCCGGTGCCACGCCCGGGATCGGCGGCGAACAGCTCGCGCAGCCGCACCTCGCCGAGTTCCTCGCGGTGCTTGGCCAGAGCGGTCCACTCGGGCGTCTGGTTGAGCCTGGTACGGCCGTCTGCGTTCATGTCCGACTTCCGCCTTCTTTTCGTGCCTGTCCCAGCTGGTCCAACCTAGTTGATCAGCGGGTGACGTGAGCTGTCGTGGCGCTGTCCTGCGGTGCAACAACAGGTACGTCCCGCTTGAACGCCGGTATCAACGAAGCGACGGACAGCGTGAAGAACGCGGCGGCGAGCAGCGCCGGGGTGTTGAGTCCCCAGGCTGTGGCGGCGGCCCCGCCCAGCAGGGCTCCCAGGGGTGCCCCGGCGACGCCCAGCGTCCGGAAGGCGGAGCTGACCCGGCCCAGCATGCCGGCGGGGCTGCGCTGCTGCATGAGGGTCGTGGTGTTCACGTTCCACACCATGCCCATGAGCCCGAAGACGGCCATCGCGGCGACCAGCGCGGCCAGGCTGCGGACCGTCCCCATGACGACCAGGGCGCCGATCTGCACGCTGCCCGCGAGCAGGACCGCCCGCACCCGGCCCACCCGGGTGACGAGGAGCAGCCGGTTGACCGCTCCGCCGGCCAGCGAGCCGACGGTGTAGGCGGTCGTCGCCAGCACGAACCCCGTGCGGCCCGCGTCCAGCCAGCCGGTCACCAGCAGCACCATGGTCGCGATGAGGGCGCCCACGCCGATGTTACACAGGGCGGTGGCGGCGCACAGGCCGCGCAGGGCCCGGTCGCGGGCGAGGGTGCGCAGGCCCTCGGTGATCTCCCGGCGCAGGGTGCTGCCCGCCGGCTTGGGCTTGCGGGCCGGGGCCACCGGCCGCAACGAGGCCACCAGGGCGGCCGCCAGCAGGAAGGTCGCCGCGTCGGCCGCGAAGGGCAGCGCGGCGCCGCCCGCGAGCAGCAGCGGCACCACGGGGGCGCCCAGGAGCCCGCCCGCGATCTTCTGGCCGGTCATCAGCCGGGCGTTGGCGCTGCCGAGGGCGTCGTCGTCGACCAGGGACGGCAGCAGGGCCGTGGAGGCGTTGTCGAAGAGGGTCTGGAACGTGGTCAGCGCGAAGGCGAGCGCGATGAGCAGGCCGATGGATGCGTGGCCGACGCCGACGGCGACCGCGAAGCAGGCGACGAGCAGACCTCGTAGGGCATCCACCGTCCACATCGCGCGCCGCTGGTCCACGCGGTCGGCGACGGCGCCGCCGAGCAGTCCGAAGACCAACCAGGGCAGGTAGCCACAGGCGGTGACCGCCGCTATCGCCAGGGGCTCGTCGGTCAGGGTGGTGGCCAGCAGGGGCAGCGCCGCCGTACGCAGCGCGTCTCCGAAGCTGGAGAGCACGGCGGCACCCCACAGCCGCCCGAATCCCCCACGCCACGCGGGCGCACCCACACGCACAGCCTCGACCGTCGCCACGGCTTCCCCCTCACGATTCGCACGCCTTACAGCGATGCACAAACCGTAGAGGTCACCACTGACAGCCAGTGGGGCCTGTGGATAACCCCGTCGCACCGCGGTGGACGGGCGTGAAACAGCTCCGGCCAGACATCCCTCGGTGCCCGGCCGGTCGTCAACTCCTAGATCTCGCCCCGCAGTTTGGCGAGCGCCTCGGCGAGGATCGCCTCGCCGTCCGCGTCGCTGCGCCGCTCCCGTACGTACGCGAGGTGCGTCTTGTACGGCTCGGTACGCGGCGGGTCCGGCGGGTTGTCCCGGTCCTGTCCGGCGGGGAAGCCGCAGCGCGGACAGTCCCAGGTTTCGGGAACCTGCGCGTCGCTGGCGAAGCTGGGCTGCGTCTCGTGCCCGTTGGAGCACCAGAAGGAGATGCGCAGTCGGGGCGCGGACTCGCCCCGCTCGGCCTCGCCCATCGGCCCCGCCCCGACCCGGCTTCCTCGGATCGCGTTGCCACTTGCCACGGTCGTAACTCCCTGCGTGATGGTGCCGCGAAGCGAGTCGGCGTTTCGCTTCGTTGCGAGCGCCTCAGTCTACGTAAGGCCCAACGCGCGTCCAGTGATTGGAGTTACAGCCCCCACATCTAGACGCAAGCCCCATGATAGGCCGCGCTCAGGGGCGCGTACCGAACATGGGGCCTTACGTACAGAATGTGCGGGGCGGTCAGTTGTTCGTCTTCATCAGGAGACCGAGCACGATGATGCAGGCGAACCAGAGCAGACCGACCACGATGGTGATCCGGTCGAGGTTGCGCTCGGCGACGGAGGAACCGCCGACGGACGACTGCATGCCGCCGCCGAACATGTCGGAGAGGCCGCCACCCTTGCCCTTGTGCATCAGCACCAGCAGCATCATCAGCGCGCTGAAGACGATCAGGGCGATCGAGAACCCCATAACCACGGCTGGACCAACTTCCTCGGATCTGGACGGACGACAGGGGCACAGCCACCGGGCTGTGCCCCCGCAAGGGTACGACGGATCGCCGCTACCGCATACTTACTGGTCGCGGAAGCGCACGATCTTGACGAACTCGTCGGCATCGAGCGACGCACCGCCCACGAGCGCACCGTCGATGTCGGCCTGCGCCATGATCTCGGCGACGTTGCCGGACTTCACGGAGCCGCCGTACTGGATGCGGACCTGGTCGGCCAGCTCCTGCGTGTACAGCTCGGCGATCTTGCCGCGGATGGCGGCGCAGACCTCCTGGGCGTCCTCGGCGCCGCAGACCTTGCCGGTGCCGATGGCCCACACGGGCTCGTAGGCGATCACGACGGACTCGGCCTGTTCGGCCGGGAGGTCCTTCAGACCGCCCTCGACCTGGGCGAGGGTGTGGGCGACATGGTTGCCCGCCTCGCGGACGTCCAGTTCCTCGCCGACGCACAGGATCGGGGTCAGGCCGTGCTTGTAGGCGGCCTTGACCTTGGCGTTGACGATCTCGTCGGTCTCGGCGTGGTACTGGCGGCGCTCGGAGTGGCCGACGGCCACGTACGTGCACTTCAGCTTGGCCAGCATGGCGCCGGAGATCTCGCCGGTGTAGGCGCCGGAGTCATGGGCCGAGAGGTCCTGGGCGCCGTACTTGATCTTGAGCTTGTCGCCGTCGACCAGGGTCTGCACGGAGCGCAGGTCGGTGAAGGGCGGCAGGACGGCGACCTCTACGGCCTCGTAGTCCTTGTCCGCGAGGGCGAAGGCGAGCTTCTGGACGTGTGCGATGGCCTCGAGGTGGTTGAGGTTCATCTTCCAGTTACCCGCCATGATCGGCGTGCGAGTGGTCATGCGGGGTCAGTCCTCCAGTGCGGCGAGGCCGGGGAGCGTCTTGCCCTCGAGGTATTCGAGGGAGGCGCCGCCGCCGGTCGAGATGTGGCCGAACGCGTTCTCGTCGAAGCCGAGCGTGCGCACGGCAGCGGCGGAGTCTCCGCCGCCGACGACGGTGAAGCCGTCCGAGTCGATGAGGGCCTGGGCGACCGCCTTGGTGCCCTCGGCGTAGTCGGGGTGCTCGAAGACGCCCATGGGACCGTTCCAGAACACGGTCGCGGCGTCGGTGAGCTTGCCGGCGTACAGCTCGCCGGTCCTGGGGCCGACGTCCAGGCCGAGGGAGCCCTCGGGGATGTCGGAGGCGTCGACGACGGCGTGCTCGGTGGGCGCCTTGGTCTTCAGGTCCGGGAAGCCCGTGGAGACCACGACGTCGACCGGGAGCAGAAGCTCGACGCCGAGCTTCTCGGCGCGCTCCAGGTACTCGGTGACGGCCGGGATCTGGTCCTCCTGGAGCAGCGAGGCGCCGACCTCGTAGCCCTTGGCCTTGAGGAAGGTGAAGGCCATGCCGCCGCCGATGAGGATGCGGTCGGCCTTGCCGAGGAGCTGGTCGATGACGGCCAGCTTGTCGGAGACCTTGGAGCCGCCGAGCGCCACGGCGTAGGGCCGCTTCACGTCCTCGGTGAGCTTCTTCAGGACGCCGACCTCGGTGGCGATGAGGTAGCCGGCGTAGTGCGGCAGCTTGGCCGGGAGGTCGAAGACCGAGGCGTGCTTGCGGTGCACCGCGCCGAAGCCGTCACCGACGTAGACGTCGGCGAGGGCGGCGAGCCGGTCGGCGAAGGCGGCGCGCTCGGCGTCGTCCTTGGAGGTCTCGCCGGCGTTGAAGCGCAGGTTCTCGATGACCGCGACCTGGCCGTCGGCGAGGCCGGCGACGGTCGACGTGGCGGACTCGCCGACGGTGTCGGTCGCGAACGCGACGTCGGCGCCGAGGAGTTCACCGAGGCGCGCGGCGGCGGAGGCGAGGGAGAACGCCGGGTCCGGGGCGCCCTTGGGGCGGCCCAGGTGCGAGGCGACGACCACCCGGGCGCCCGCCTCGGCCAGCGCCTTGACGGTGGGCAGCACCGCGCGGATACGGCCGTCGTCGGTGATGGTGGTGCCGTCCAGCGGCACGTTGAGGTCGGCGCGGACGAAGACCCGCTTGCCTGCGACGCCTTCGGCGAGAAGTTCGTCGATCGTCTTCATATAGGGGACTCCTGGGGAGGGCTCTGACTCGTACGAAAGCTGATCACATGAGCGAGGGCTCGGACAACGCGCCCTCGCGCTGCCCGAGCCCTGCACTCATATCAAGCTGCCTGCTCTGTCGATCAGAGCTGGTTGCCGACGAAGACCGTCAGGTCGACGAGGCGGTTGGAGTAGCCCCACTCGTTGTCGTACCAGCCGAGGATCTTCACCGACTTGCCCTCCTGGACCATGGTCAGGGAGGAGTCGAAGGTGCAGGAGGCCGGGTCGCTGACGATGTCCGAGGACACGATCGGGTCCTCGGTGTAGAACAGGATGCCCTTGAGGTCGCCGTCGTCGGCGGCCTTCTTGAACGCGGCGTTGACCTCGTCCTTGGTGACCTCGCGCTGGAGCTCGACGACCAGGTCGGTGGCCGAACCGGTCGGGACCGGCACGCGCATCGCGATGCCGTCGAGCTTGCCCTTGAGCTGCGGGAGGACCAGGGCGGTGGCCTTCGCGGCACCCGTCGTGGTCGGGATGATGTTCTCGGCGGCGGCGCGGGCGCGGCGCAGGTCCGAGTGCGGGAAGTCCAGAATGCGCTGGTCGTTGGTGTACGCGTGGACCGTCGTCATCAGGCCCTTGACGATGCCGAAGTTCTCGTCCAGAACCTTGGCCATCGGCGCCACACAGTTGGTGGTGCAGGAGGCGTTGGAGATGACGTGGTGGTTGGCCGCGTCGTACTTGTCCTGGTTGACACCCATGACGATGGTGATGTCCTCGTCCTTGGCCGGAGCCGAGATGAGGACCTTCTTCGCGCCACCGGCGATGTGCTTCTCGGCGTCGGCCTTCTTGGTGAAGATGCCGGTCGACTCGATGACGATGTCGACGCCCAGCTCACCCCACGGGATGTCGGCGGGGTTGCGCTCCGACAGCACCTTGATGGTGTGACCGTCGACCGTGATCGTGTCGGCGGTGTGCGACACCTCGGCCTTGAGGCGGCCCAGGATGGTGTCGTACTTCAGCAGGTGAGCGGTGGTCGCGGTGTCACCCAGGTCGTTGACTGCCACGATCTCGATGTCAGCACCCTGCTCCAGCAGCGCGCGGAAGTAGTTGCGACCGATACGACCGAAGCCGTTGATGCCTACGCGGATCGTCACGAACCGATCTCCTCGTTGGTACGCCGGCTATGCGGTGCCGGCGAGCTCTGTTTGGGATGTCCCCGACCGCCTACGACCCTACCTCTCCGATGCCCCCTCGGTGACATCGAGATGCCCCATACACGGGCAGGCGGTCCGTACCCGCCAGTAGGGGTACGGACCGCCCGGGCCGAAAGCCCGTATAGCTCGAATTGACTACGGAGAGTCAGTCACTGTTGACCAGTGCGCTCCCCGCTCGTACGTGTTTGTCCGCGCTCATCCGTTGAGCGCGGCGAGCGCCTTTCCGAGCAGTGCCGTGCGGTCGGCCGCCGCGGTGACGTGCTCCAGGCCGAAGCCCAGCAGCACGGTGTCGTCCGTGGTGACCGCGCCGTACGTCTTGAACAGTTCGCCGGAGCGTCCCCAGTCCTTGACGACCGCCGGGCTGCCCGCGGGCGGTCCGGGGACGCTCCAGGCGCCCAGCGAGGTCTCGAAGCCCTCGGTCTCCGTGGCCTGGCCGCCGATGACGACGGAGGCGTTGTCGACGAGGACGCCGCGACCGCCGCTGCCGGGGTCGGTGATGTAGCTGATGGAGATCTCGACCTTCTTGCCGGCGTAGGCGGACAGGTCGAAGGCGACCTGCTGCCACCCGGCCGACGCCCCGGTGAAGCTGTTCCACTGGCCGCTGGTGCCGGTGTTGGTGCAGCCGCCGGACCCAAGGGTCAGATAACGCTTGAGCGCGGGGTGGGCCGCGATGAAGTACCCGGCCTCGCACTCGACGGGCACCGCGGTGCTGGTGCCGCCGTTCTTGTCCGGGAGCGTCGTCCAGTCGTCGGCCCCGGTCGTGTGGGCCTCCAGGACGGCGTGGTCGTAGCCCTCCTCGGTGTTCCACAGCATCCGGGTCTGGAACGTGGGCGCCTGCGCGGCGGTCACGTTGGTGAGGTCGATGGTGCGGGTGAGGCGGTTCCAGGCGTAGTCGCTGTGCGTGACGGCGGCCATGGAGGCGCCTTCGTAGGGCCCGTACGGGTTGACGGTGCCGGGGTAGCTGCCGCCGCCCGCGCTCGCGAACTGCGGGAACGTGGCGGCCGGCAGGTTGTCGGAGGTGACGCTGAACGACCCGGCGGTGTCGAGCGGGTTGCCCGGCGCCGCGCCGAGGGCCCCACCGGCTCCGGCGAGCTTGCCGCTGCCCTGGAAGGCGGTGGCGTTCGGCAGGGAGGTGCGGGTGTAGGCGCCCAGGTAGTACTGGCTGAAGTCGTTCGACAGAGTGCCGCCGCCGAGGTCGACGTTGCCGCCGGCCCGCTCGCCGGCCTCGATCAGCTTGCCGCCCTCGTTGAGGAAGGCGCGCAGCTGGAGCTGGGTGGCGTTGCCCGGGATGCTCGCGCCCGTGTAGTGGACGACGGTCTTGAAGTGGTCGAGCACGCCGAGCGCGTCGGGCGCGCCCTGGGTGGCGACGTCCCAGACGATCGCCTTGCGGCCGTTGGCCTTCAGGGCGTCGACGTAGGTCTGCGCCTGGGTCGCGGTCGCGCCCTCCTCGGCGACCACCAGCGTGTCCGCGCGCGGCCGTTCGGCGACCGTGTAGGTGAAGTGCTGGCTGGAGGTGCGCTTCTTGTCGGGCGTCCAGCCGGTGAACCACACCTCGACCTTGTCGCCCGGGCCGCCTTCGCGGACCTTGGCGCGGTACTCGTCGAAGTAGAGGTTGTCCTCACCGCCGTACGTCTCGCCGCCCTTCCAGGCGCGGAGCGGCACGTCGTGCGTGTGGCCGCCGTTGACGCGGTACTTGAGCTCCTTGTCGCGCACGGCTCGGCGCCCGACGACGGAGACCTCCTGGTCGGCGCCGCGCGAGTAGGACGTGGCAAAGGTCTTCGGGGTGAAGTCGGCGGCCTTCAGGCCGAGCGAGGACTTCGGCTGGTCGGGCTGCTTGGCCGACTCGGCGACGGAGAGCGCGAACGGGATGTTCTTCTCGAACTCCTGCTGGATCAGCTTCTCGTCGTCGGGGAAGTTGAACACCGACTGGCAGTCGGCCGCGTTCCACTGGTCGTTGGGGTCGAGGTTCGAGGCGGTCTGGCAGGTCGACATCTCGGGCGTGTACATCGCCAGGCCGTTGACGTTCGACGCGTGGCCGTCCGCCTCGCCGTTGGTGGTGTAGAGCTCCGAGGAGACCTGCGGACGGTAGCCGGGGATCGCGGAGTTGTCGGGGGTGCCGGCGAGCGCCTTGTACATGACGTCGTCCGGGGTGTCGGTGGCCACCTGCCAGCCGACGCCGTAGAGGAGGAGTTCGGCGGCGGAGTGGTAGTTGATGCCGTACGTGAAGCCGATCCGCTTCTCGAACGCGTCGAGCGCCTTGGTCTCGGGCTCGGAGCTCGGTGCCGTGCCGCGGTAGGTCTCGCTGGTGGGGTTGGGCGACGAACCCTCGTTGTCGTAGCCCCACTTGTAGGCGAAGTTGCGGTTGAGGTCGACGCCGTCGCCGATGGCGATGGAGCCGTCGCCGTTGTTGTCGTGGAGGTTCTTGCGCCACAGGCGCTGGTCGGTGCCGGTGAACGTGTAGTCGTAGCCGTCGGGGTTGGCCGAGAGGACGAACCACAGTTCGGTGGAGTCGACGATCTTCTTGATCCGCTTGTCGGTCTTGTAGTGGTCCAGGTAGTAGTGCAGCAGGCGCCGCGTCATCTCCGGAGTGATCCACTCGCGGGCGTGCTGGTTGGACAGGTAGAGGACGGCGGGCTTGCCGCCGTCCTTGGTCTGCTTCGCGTTCTTGGTCAGTTTGAGCGCGAGGATGTCCTGCCCGTTCACCGTCTTGCCGATGGAGACGGCCTTGGTGAGGCCCGGGTTGGCCTGGGCGGTGGCGAGGATCTCCTGCTTGAGGCCGCCGCTGCCGCTGTAGGGGCGGTACACGCCCTCGGCGGCGGCCTCGACGCGGGCCTCGGCCTTGGCGGAGAGGGTGTGCTCGGCGAGGTCGACGCCCTGCTTCTCCAGCTTGTCGGCCTGTTTGTCGGTGAGGTAGACCTCGACGGTCGCGGTGCCCTTCGCGGGTACCTGCTCGCTCAGTTCGTGGCCGTCCTGACCGGCCGCCAGTAGCAGGGGTACCTGCGCGCTGGTGACGTCGGCCCGGTAGACCTTGATCTCGTCGGGACCGGGAGAGCCGCTGCTCTCCGCGGCCTGGGCGAGGGGCGCGAGGCCCGCGCCGCCCAGGAGGAGTGCGCCAACGGCGAGGATCGGTCTCGCTCTTCGACTCATGTGCCCCCCTTGCAGTGGTCCGCCACAGCAGCGAACAGATGCCAGGCTCATGACACTTCATGATCCAGTCAAGGGTGCCTCACTGACATGCAAAAGCCGGTGCCGTTCACCCAAGCGGGCGGCGGCACCGGCGTCCTGACGGTTGATCAGCCCACCAGGTTGTCGGCCATCTCCTCCGTGATGCTGGACTCCGTGCCCGGAATGCCGAGGTCCTGGGCCCGCTTGTCGGCCATCGCCAGCAGTCGGCGGATCCGGCCGGCGACGGCGTCCTTGGTCAGCGGCGGGTCGGCGAGGGCGCCGAGCTCCTCCAGCGAGGCCTGCTTGTGCTCCATGCGCAGGCGCCCGGCGGCGGCGAGGTGCTCGGGCACGTCGTCGGCGAGGATCTCCAGCGCGCGCTGCACCCGGGCACCGGCGGCGACGGCCGCGCGGGCCGAGCGGCGCAGGTTGGCGTCGTCGAAGTTGGCGAGCCGGTTCGCCGTCGCCCGCACCTCGCGGCGCATCCGGCGCTCCTCCCAGGCCAGCACCGACTCATGGGCGCCGAGCCGGGTGAGCAGCGCGCCGATCGCGTCGCCGTCCCGCACGACCACGCGGTCCACGCCGCGTACCTCGCGGGCCTTCGCGGCGATGGACAGCCGGCGGGCGGCGCCGACCAGGGCGAGCGCGGCCTCGGGGCCCGGGCAGGTCACCTCCAGGGAGGACGAGCGACCGGGCTCGGTGAGCGAGCCGTGCGCCAGGAAGGCCCCGCGCCAGGCGGCCTCCGCGTCACAGGTGGCACCGGAGACGACCTGCGGGGGCAGACCGCGGATCGGGCGGCCCCGGCCGTCGACCAGGCCGGTCTGCCGGGCCAGCTGGTCACCGCCGGCGACGACCCGGACGACGTAACGTGAGCCGCGGCGCAGTCCGCCCGGCGCCATCACGATCAGCTCCGAGCTGTGGCCGAAGATCTCCAGGATGTCCCGCTTGAGTCTGCGGGCCGCCATCGCGGTGTCAAGCTCCGCCTCGATCACGATGCGCCCGCTCACCAGGTGAAGGCCGCCGGCGAACCGCAGAATGGCGGAGACCTCCGCCTTTCTGCAGCAGGTCCGGGTGACGGGGAGCCGGGAGATCTCGTCCTTCACCGCTGCCGTCATCGCCATGGGCCGATCCTTCCATGCATCCGAAAAATACGGTCGTACGCGGCGGCCAACAGCTCCGGGTCGTGCCTCGGGGTTCCGTCGGGCCGGGCCACCGGGGCCAGCTCGACCGCGGCGCCGAACCGCTTGGCGGCATCGGTGAGCGAGTCACGGTCGGGCACGGCGGCCTCGTCGGCCAGCACCACGTCCAGGGCGAGTTTAGGGGCGTGTCGTCCCAAAACCTCCAAATGACGCTGCGGGGAGAAGCCATCGGTTTCTCCGGGCTGCGGGGCGAGGTTCAGCGAGAGTACCCGGCGCGCCTTCGTCTCGGTGAGGGCGTCCAGCAGTTCCGGCACCAGAAGGTGCGGGATGACCGAGGAGAACCAGGAGCCGGGGCCGAGGACCACCCAGTCCGCGTCCATGACCGCGGCCACCGCCTCGGGGACGGCCGGCGGGTCGTGCGGCACCAGGTGCACCGACTGCACCTCACCGGGGGTGAGGGCGACGGTGGCCTGGCCGCGGACGGTGTCCACCTCCTCCGGCCGCTCCGGGTCGTGCCCCTTGACCAGGGCCTGGAGCTCCAGGGGGACGGCGGACATGGGCAGCACGCGGCCGTGCGCGCCGAGCAGCTTGCCGACCAGGTCCAGGGCCTGGACATGGTCGCCGAGCTGCTCCCACAGGGCGACGATCAGCACATTGCCGACCGCGTGGTCGTGCAGGTCGCCCTTGGAGTGGAAGCGGTGCTGGATGACGCGGGCCCAGGTCTGGCCCCAGTCGTCGTCACCGCACAGCGCGGCCAGCGCCTTGCGCAGGTCGCCGGGCGGCAGGACGCCCAGCTCGTCGCGGAGCCGGCCGCTGGAGCCGCCGTCGTCGGCGACGGTGACTACGGCGGTGAGGTCACCGGTGATGCGGCGCAGCGCGGCGAGCGAGGCGGACAGGCCCATGCCGCCGCCGAGGGCGACGACCTTGGGCTGGGCGCCGCGACGGCGGGGCCTGGCGCCCCGGACCTCGACGGGCCGGCCCGCGCGGGACTCGGGCACCGTCCGGCCCAGCCTGCCGAGCCGGGCCAGCCGCGGAGAACGTGCGGTCATTCGCGTCCCATGTCCCGGTGTACGACCACCGTCTCCACGCCCTGGGAGACGAGGCGGGCGGCGAGCTTCTCGGAGGTGGCGACGGAGCGGTGCTTGCCGCCGGTGCAGCCGACCGCGATGGTCACGTACCGCTTGCCCTCGCGGCGGTAGCCGGCCGCGATGAGCTGGAGCAGTTCGCTGTAGCGGTCGATGAACTCCTTGGCGCCGGGCTGGTTGAAGACGTACGCCGACACCTCCTCGTTGAGGCCGGTGTAGGGGCGCAGCTCCGGGACCCAGTGCGGGTTGGGCAGGAAGCGCATGTCCACGACCAGGTCGGCGTCGACCGGGAGGCCGTACTTGAAGCCGAAGGACATGACGGTGGCCCGCAGCTCGGGCTCCTCCTCGCCGGCGAACTGGGCGTCCATCTTGGCGCGCAGTTCGTGGACGTTGAGGCTGGAGGTGTCGATGACCAGGTCGGCGTCGCCGCGCAGCTCGCGCAGCAGTTCGCGCTCGGCGGCGATGCCGTCGACGATGCGGCCGTCGCCCTGGAGGGGGTGCGGGCGGCGCACGGACTCGAAGCGGCGCACCAGGGCGTCGTCGGAGGACTCCAGGAAGACGATCCGCCGGGTGACGTGCTTGGCCTCGAGGTCGGCGAGGGACTCGCGGAGGTTGTCGAAGAAGCGCCGGCCGCGGACGTCGACGACCACCGCGATCCGGGCGACATTGCCCTGGGAGCGGGCGCCGAGCTCCACCATGGTGGGGATCAGCGCGGGCGGGAGGTTGTCGACGACGAACCAGCCGAGGTCCTCCAGACACTTGGCGGCGGTCGACCGGCCGGCTCCGGACATCCCGGAGATGATCACCAGCTCGGGGATGGCCGCCTCGGGGATCCCGGCCGCGTCGCCGTTGGTGCCCGTGCTCACCTGTGCTCCGTCTCCGCCTTGGCTCTCTTGGCCCAGGTCGTCCTGGCCTGGGCTCTCCTGGCCTTCGTGCTCGTTCACATTCATGTCTCCTGCCCCCGTCGTTCGTCCGGGGCGCCCGCCGTCGCGGGCTCCCCTGTGGAACCCATGGTGCCGGGTTCCTCTTCCATGATCTCTCCAGTAGCTGTGTTCACCGCAGGGGCGGCCGGTGCCGCCTGGGCGAGGGCCACGGCAATGGTCTCGGCTGTTTTGCGGCCTATGCCGGGAACCTCGCAGATCTGATCGATGGTGGCAGACCGAAGTTTCTTCAACGAGCCGAAATGTTTCAGAAGCGCCTGCTTACGGGTGTCCCCCAGACCGGGTACGTCGTCCAGGGGGCTCGACCGGAACCGCTTGGCCCGCTTGGTGCGCTGGTAGGTGATCGCGAAGCGGTGGGCCTCGTCACGGACGCGCTGGAGGAGGTAGAGGCCCTCGCTGGTGCGGGGCAGGACGACCGGGTCCTCCTCGTCGGGCAGCCAGACCTCCTCCAGGCGCTTGGCCAGACCGCAGACGGCGACGTCGTCGATGCCGAGCTCGTCGAGGGCCTTCTTGGCGGCGGCCACCTGCGGCCGGCCGCCGTCGACGACGACGAGCTGGGGCGGGTAGGCGAACTTCTTGGGGCGTCCGTTGTCCTCGGTGAGGGTGTTCCCGGAGGCATCCCGGAAGTCGTCCTGGGCGACCTCCTGAGAGGCTTCGTCCACCCACTCGCCGGTCTTCTCCTTCTCGGCGATGTACCGCTTGAAGCGGCGGGTGATGACCTCGTGCATGGAGCGGACGTCGTCCTGGCCCTCGAAGCCCTTGATCTGGAAGCGGCGGTACTCGCTCTTGCGCTGGAGGCCGTCCTCGAAGACGACCATGGAGGCCACGACGTCGTCGCCCTGGAGGTGGGAGATGTCGTAGCACTCGATGCGCAGGGGCGCGCTGTCCAAATCGAGGGCCTCGGCGATCTCCTCCAGGGCGCGCGAGCGGGTCGTCAGGTCGGAGGCCCGCTTGGTCTTGTGCAGCACGAGGGCCTGTTGCGCGTTGCGCGCCACGGTCTCCATGAGGGCCTTCTTGTCGCCGCGCTGCGGGATGCGCAGCGAGACGTTCGACCCGCGGCGGCCGGTGAGCCACTCCTGGACCGGCTCGAGAGGGTCGGGCAGGGCCGGGACGAGGACCTCCTTGGGGACGGAGTCGCCGGTCTCCTCGCCGTAGAGCTGCTGGAGGGCGTGCTCGACGAGGGCGCCGGTGGTGATCTCCTCGACCTTGTCGGTGACCCAGCCGCGCTGGCCGCGCACGCGTCCGCCGCGCACGTGGAAGATCTGGACGGCGGCTTCGAGCTCGTCCTCGGCGACCGCGATCAGGTCGGCGTCGGTCGCGTCGGCGAGCACGACCGCGTTCTTCTCCATGGCCTTCTTCAGGGCCTCGATGTCGTCGCGCAGGCGGGCCGCCCGCTCGTACTCCATCTCCTCCGCGGCCTCCGTCATCTGCTTCTCCAGACGGCGGAGGTAGGTGCCGGTGCGGCCGGCCATGAAGTCGCAGAACTCCTCGGCGAGTTCGCGGTGTTCGTCGGCCGAGATCCGGCCGACGCAGGGCGCCGAGCACTTGCCGATGTAGCCGAGCAGACAGGGGCGGCCGGTGCGGGCGGCGTTCTTGAAGACGCCGGCGGAGCAGGTCCGGACGGGGAAGACGCGCAGCAGGAGGTCGACGGTGTCGCGGATCGCCCACGCGTGCCCGTAGGGGCCGAAGTACCTGACGCCCTTCTTCTTGTGACCGCGCATCACCTGCACGCGCGGGAACTCCTCGTTCATCGTCACCGCGAGGTACGGGTAGCTCTTGTCGTCGCGGTACTTGACGTTGAACCGGGGGTCGTACTCCTTGATCCAGGAGTACTCCAGCTGGAGGGCCTCGACCTCCGTGGACACCACCGTCCACTCCACGGACGCGGCGGTGGTCACCATCGTGCGGGTGCGGGGGTGCAGGTTCGCCAGGTCCTGGAAGTAGTTCGCCAGTCGCTGGCGCAGGCTCTTCGCCTTTCCGACGTAGATCACCCTGCGGTGCTCGTCGCGGAACCTGTAGACCCCGGGAGAGTCCGGGATCTGTCCCGGTACGGGGCGGTAGCTGGAGGGGTCGGCCATGCTTCACACCCTACTGGCGGGCGGTGACAGTCCGGCGGGGCTGTGGATGACGCTAGTGAGACTCCAGGAATGTGAGAACGGCCAGTACCCGCCGGTGGTCGTCCGTGTCCTCGGTGAGGCGGAGTTTGCCCAGGATGCTGCGGACGTGTTTCTCGACGGTGCCCTCGGTGACCCACAGGCGGCGGCCGATGCCGGCGTTGGAGCGGCCCTCTGCCATGAGGGCGAGGACCTCGCGTTCGCGGGAGCTCAGGTGGGCCAGCGGGTCGTCGCGGCGCTGGGCCGTGAAGAGCTCGTGGACCAGGGAGGGGTCCACCACCGAGCCGCCCCGGCCGATGCGGTCCAGGGCCTCGATGAACTCGTCGACCACCGTGACCCGGCTCTTGAGGAGGTAGCCGATGCCCCGGCCGCTGGCCAGCAGCTCCAGGACGTCCTCGACCTCGACGAACGCCGACAGGACGAGGATGCCGGTGCCGGGGTGGCGCTCGCGGATCGTGCGGGCCGCCTTCAGGCCCTCGGTGGAGTGGTCGGGCGGCATTCTGATGTCGACGATCGCGAGGTCGGGGCGGTGTGCGTGGACGAGGTCCAGGAGCCTCGCCGCGTCACCGGCCTGGCCCACGACCTCGTACCCGACGCGCTCGCACAGGCTCGCCAGGCCTTCCCTGAGCAGGATGTTGTCGTCGGCGAGGACGACCCGCCCCCGCGTCCGCCGCTGCGATGCGTCATCCATGGTCCCGGCTCCCCTTGCCCGAACGGAGCGGTGCGTCCAACAGCCTGCCCCACCGCCGGGGTTACGGCTAGCGGGAAGCGGAATTGGATGCCTGCCGTGACGACACGCGCGCGTGGACGAGCGATGCTCGTAAGCAGGGCGATGCGGAGGGCCGGCCACAACACCGCGACACGGAAGGACCGGTCACAACACCGCGACACGGAAGGACCGGTCACAACACCGCGACACGGAAGGACCGGTCACAACACCGCGACGCGGAAGGACCGGTCACGCACCCGCCCGCCAGACCGGACGGCAGCCTCTCCGTCCGAACCGACCGCCCGGGGCGTACGCGAACGTCACCACGTCCGAGGTCCCCCCGCCTGGACGCCTCCCCCCGCGTGCGCCCCGGGCGGTCACCCGTCCGTCGAGGGCGCGTCCAGCGGCAGCCGCACCCGCAGGGTGGTGCCCGCGCCGGGCGGACTGCCGAGCTCCAGCTTGCCGCCGATCGCCTCGACCCGGTCGACGAGCCCGATCAGTCCGGAACCACGGTCCGTCTCGACGCCCCCGACGCCGTCGTCCCTGACCACCAGTTCCAGCATCCCGCCCTCGATCCCGGCCCGAACCTCGACCACGCGCGCGTGCGCGTGTTTCGCGGCGTTGTTGAGGCACTCGGAGGCGACGTAGTACGCGGCCACCTCCACCCGTTCCGGCAGCCGGGCCGGCGGCAGCTTCAGGTCGAGTTCCACGGGGACGGCGGAGCGCCGGGCCAGGGACCGCAGGGCGGGGCCCAGGCCGCCCTGCGACAGGATGGCCGGGTGGATGCCGCGGGCCACCTGGAGCAGCTCCTGGAAGGCGTCGTCGAGGCCCTCGCCGACATGGGCGAGTTGCAGGCTGAGCTGCCGGGCGAGTTCCGACAGCGGACCCGACGAGAGTGACCGGCTCGACGGGTCGGACGGGCCTCCCGGAGCCTCCGAATCCTCCGAATCCACGACCCCAGCCAGATCACCCAGATCACCCGGATCCCTCAGATCCGCCACATCCCCCAGATCCCCCAGATCCGCCAGATCCGCCAGCAGCGACTCGGCCACCCTCAGCTCCAGTCGCACCGCGACGAGCCGCTGCTGCACCCCGTCATGGAGGTCGCGCTCGAAGCGGCGCCGGGAGGCGTCGGCCGCGGCGACCACGCGCGCGCGGGACGCGGTCAACTGGGCGCGGCTGTCGGCGTTGGCGAGGGCCGTGGCGGCGAGTTCGGTGAAGTCGGCCAGCCGTGACTCGGTTCCGGAGAGCAGGGGTGCGGACGGGGAGGCCACCACGATGAAGCCCCAGAGCCGGCCGTCGACGACGATGGGAGCGCCCGCCACGTGCCCCACGTGCACCGGGAGCCGCGTCCGGGCCATCTCCCGTACCGCCTTCAGCCCCGCCTGACGGCGCTCCTCGCGCGTGGCCCGTTCGCTCTCCTCCGGGATGTCGAGCGCGATCCCGAGGACGGTCTGGCGGGCGTCGGACTCCTGCCGCAGAACCGTCGCGGTCGTGCCGAGCAGGCCCCCGACCTCCTCCGCCACCGCCTCGAACACCTTGCGCGGAGGCGCACCGCGGGCCACCAGGACGGCGACCCGGCGCAGGGCGGCCTGTTCGGCGGCGGTCCGCCCGCTCTCGGTGACGTCCCGGGCGGCGGCGTAGACGAGCCCTTCCTCCCGGACCAGCCGGGCGCTCCACCGCAGCCAGAGCTCGGTGCCGTCCCGCCGCAGGAAGCGGCTCTCGACACCGGTGAGCACGGTGTCGTCGTCCAGTCGGGCGAGGCCTTCCAGGACGCTCTCCTCGTCCCGCTCGTCCACGAATGACAGGAACGGCCGGGCCAGAAGCTCGTCGGCCGGGTAGCCCAGGGTGCGTTCGAAGGCGGGGTTGACCCGCTTGAGGTAGCCGTCGACTCCGCAGACGCACAGCAGGTCGGGAGAGAGCTCGAAGATGCCCGCCAACTCCCGTTCGGCCTGCTCGCGCTTTCCGTGCACCGCCGCGAAGGACGCCATGGTGGCGTTCATGCCGTCGAGCAGCTGGGCCCAGGTGCCCTGGAAGGCGGCGACGTCGGCCCGGTGGTCCGGACGGTGGTGGTCGATCGCCGTGTTCATGGCCCGGATCTCGCCGGCCAACCGCTCCGTCGTCGCCTGTAGCGCGCGGAAGGTGTCGGCGACGTCGCCCAGTTCGTCACGGCCCGCGTACCGGATGTCGTACGACAGTTCGCCGTACGACAGCGCCCGCGCGCCCGCGGAGATCTCGCCGAGCGGGCGGATGAGGGACCGGCGCAGCGTCAGGGCGAGGCCGGTGACGAGGGCGACGACCGCGAGCGCGAGGACGAGGTCGCGCACGACCCGGGTCTCCGCGCCGTGGCGATCCTCGGCGCCGGCGACGGCGAGTTCCCGCGCGGCCCTGTCCTGGATGCCGCGCAGGGCGGCGATGCGGGCCTCGGAGTCGGCCGTCCAGTCCTCGTACGACGGCAGCCGGGCGCTCCCGGGAGCGGTGGCGTCCAGCAGGTCGCGGACCTCGCGGACGGCCCGGGCCGGGGCCTGCGACTGCACCCTGCGGAGCTTGCCGCGCAGGTCGTCCGAGGTGTTCTGCTCGAAGATGCCCAGCTCGGCCTCCTCCAGGGCGGGCCAGCGGCCGGCGATGGCGGGGCGCCGGCCGGGCGGCGCGTCGAGCAGGACGCAGAGGTCCGCGCGTTCGCGTTCCGCGGCCTCCACGGCTCGCAGGAACGCGACATGGGCGTCGGCGGCCTGGCCGGCCCTGCGGGTGGGGCGTCCCGATTCGAGGGCGGCGACGGCGTCGAGCAGGGCGTCCTCGCTCTCCGCGTACCGTTGCGCCACCGCGTGCGCGGAGAGCGTGCCGGTGCGCACGGTGTGCAGTCGGCTGCCCACGGTGGTGAGTACGCCGGTGATGTCGGCCCTGGTCCAGGAGGCGGCGCGGTCGACGGCCCGGTCCAGTGCACGGTCGGTGTCCCGCTCGGCCTCGGCGCGCTCGGCCGGGGTGAGCGGCCCGGGACGCAGCGCGGCCTGTACGGCGGTGATCCGCTCGTGTGCGACGGCGTCGGAGACATCGGTGATCGCGAACGACACGTCGGACGCGGCACGGAACGTCCGCAGCGTGTCGGCCTCTTCCCACTGGTCCTCGGCGCTCAGGGCGATGAAGGCCAGCATCCCGGTCACCGGCAGCAGCACGAGGAGCATGAGCTTGCGGCCCACGCGAAGACGGGAGAGAAGCGGGGGACGCACCGTCGATCCTCAGCGTCCGGCGCCCGGGCGGTCCGCTCCGAAGGCGACCGCCCTGTCGTTCCCGACCGACGTTCTCATCGCGCACCCCCACCCGACCGGACGTCCACGGCCGCCCCAGGGCAGCCCACATGCTACCGCGCGTGATGCGTCATGGCCTCTGGGTGAAGGTGAACCGCCTTGTCCGGCAACGGACTTCGGCACATTCCTGCTGCCTGGTAGCAACGCGCGTCCATTCTTTCCCGCTAGCCGGAACGCGCGTCCACCGACCCGTTGGCACCCTGTGAGCATGTCCATGCGCTGTCTTCTCGTCGATGACAGCATCCGGTTCCTGGAGGCCGCGCGCACCCTGCTGGAGCGCGACGGCGTCGCCGTCGTCGGCGTCGCCAGGTCGGGGCCGGAGGCTCTCGCGCGGGCCGCCGAACTGGTGCCGGACCTCGTCCTGGTGGACATCGACCTCGACGGCGAGAGCGGCTTCGACCTCGCCGTCGCCCTGACCAGCCGCGTCACGTCCGTGATCATCCTGATCTCCACCCACTCGCTGGACGACTTCCAGGAACTCGTCGCCGCCAGCCCGGCCCGCGGCTTCCTGCACAAGTCGGCGCTCTCCGGCCGGGCGATCAGAGCCGTCCTCGACAACGGCGACCCCGGTGCGCCGACTTGACGTGACCAGTCGCGTATCGGCCGCACACGGCCCGCCGTTGGGCCGGAGGTGTTGTCGGGACTAGGTCAACACGCTTCAATGCGGGGGAACTCGGGGCCGTGACCGACGGCGCACGCAAGCCACGGCGTACGTACGCAAAGACGCCGCGCCGACGGGTGACCCCGAGGGCATCCCCGCGCACGGTCTGACCAGCCGTTGCGAACACCCACAGAAAGGCCCCTGCATGCCGCACGCCACACAGCACGCGGACGTCGCCGCCGTCGTCGCCACCGCGGAACTGGACTCGGCCCTGCGAGGCGGCCCCTTCCACGTGGCCCTGCGTGCCGCGATCGCCGCCCGCGGTCTGCCGCTCCAGCGGGTGCAGCACCATCTGTCACGTCACGGGGTCAAAGTCGGCGTCACCAGCCTGAGTTACTGGCAGCAGGGCGCCCGCCGTCCACAGCGCCCCGAGTCGCTGCGCGCCGTCCGCGCCCTGGAGGAGATCCTCCAGCTGCCCGAGGAGTCGCTGATCAGGCTGCTCGCCGAGAGCGACGACACCGCGGCCGGCCAGCGCCCCGCCGCCCGTTCCTACCGCTCCCTGGTCGAGGCCTCGGGCGTGCTGCACCGGCTGCTCGCCGAGCTGGGCTCGCCCGTGGACGGCGGCCTGCACACGCTCGGCCATCACGAGTGGGTACGGATCGGCGGGCGCCGCGAGCTCCTCGGGCGCGAGTCGCACCACATCGTGCGCGCCCACAAGGACGGCGTCGACCGCTTCGTCGCCGTCCACCACGGGGACCCGGGATGCGCGCCGGCGCGGATGCAGGTGCACGCGCTGGAGAACTGCCGAACGGGGCGCGTCCGGCTGCACCACGACACCGGGGTGCTCGTCGCCGAGCTGCTCTTCGACACCCGGCTCCGGGCCGGCGAGACGTTCCTGTTCCGCTACGCCGTCGAGGACGGCACGGCCGGTGTCTCCCGCGAGTACGTCCGCGGGTTCGGGCCCGCCGGCGGCCAGTACGCGCTCCAGGTGCGGTTCGACGAGAACGTGCTGCCGATCCGCTGCCACCGCTTCACCCAGCACTCGCCGGCGGCCCCTCGCAGTGGCCGCCAGGAACTGGCCCTCACCGGCCTGCACCGCTCGGTCCACATCGTCGAGCCACGGGTGCGGAGCGGGATCGTGGGGATCGGGTGGGACTGGGAGTAGAGCGCGCCCGCTGACGTCCGATACTGCGCGTAAACGCTTGCGCAAGCGTTTACGCGCGGCTCCGGATGGGATACGTTCCCGGCCTGAAGGTGTCGCCGGTTGCCGTCACCGGCTCGGAACGGGGGTGTCATGCCGACCATGGCCGACGTGGCGCGCAGCGCGGGCGTCTCCGTGGCGACCGTCTCGCACGTGCTCAACGGCACCCGGCCGGTCCTCCCCCACACCCGCCAGGCCGTCCTGGACGCCATGGAGGAGCTCGGCTACACGCCCAACACCCTCGCCCGTTCCCTGGTGACGTCCCGCACCCGGTCCATCGGCCTCGCGGTGTCGGCGATCAGCAACCCGTACTTCACGGAGATCCTCCAGGGCGTCGAGGCCGAGACCCTGCGGCACGGCTACAGCCTCCTCATCGCCGACCCGCACGACGACCCCGTCCATGAGCGCAAGGTCGTCCAACTGCTGCACGAGCGGCGGGTGGACGGCCTGATCGTCGCGCCCTCCGCGGACCCCGGCGACCTGCTCGCCTACCTCGACCGCCACCGAGTGCCGACCGTGCTCCTGGACCGGGTGGTCGACGGCCCGCCGCACTTCGACCAGGTCTGCGCCGAGAACGCCGGGCCGACGAGCAGGCTCGTCACCCACCTCGCCGGACTCGGCCACCGGCGGATCGGCCTGGTCGCGGGCCTGCCGGGGCTGAGCACCAGCGGCGAACGGCTCGCCGGGTACCGGTCCGGCCTCACGGCCGCCGGGCTGCCGTACGACGAACAGCTCGTCGCGTACGGCGACTCCGCGTCGGCCGGTGCCGAGCGGGCGACCGCCGCGCTGCTGTCCCTCGCCGATCCGCCGACGGCCCTCGTCACGGCCAACAACGCGATGACCATCGGCGCCCTGCGCACCCTGCGCGACCGTGGCCTGTCCGTGCCCGGCGACCTCGCGCTGTGCTGCTTCGACGACTTCGCCTGGGCGGACCTCTTCTCGCCCCGGCTCACCGCGATCGCCCAGCCAAGCAAGGAGCTGGGCGCCGAGGCGGTCCGGGTGCTCCTGGCGCGGCTGGCCACCCCGGACCGGCCGGCCGAGACCGTGCGGCTGCCCTGCACGTTCGTCCACCGCTGCTCGTGCGGCTGTCCCGAGACCACCGAGAAGTCCGAGCAGTTCGAGATGTTCGAGCAGCTCAAGAAGCCCGAGAAAGGACCCGACTCGTGATCGTCGTCGCCGGTGAGGCCCTCATCGATCTGGTACCGCAGGGCACGGGCGCCCTGGCGGGGCTCACGCCGGCGCTCGGCGGCGGCCCGTACAACACCGCCGTCGCCCTCGGCCGCCTCGGCTCCCCCACCGCCTTCTGCTCCCGTACGTCGTCCGACGCGTTCGGCGAGGCGCTGCTGGACGGGCTGCGGCGGGCGTCGGTGGACGTGTCGGCCGTCCAGCGCGGCCCGGAACCGACCACCCTGGCCGTGGCCACGATCGACGCACACGGCTCGGCCGCCTACTCGTTCTACGTCGACGGCACCGCCGACCGCCTGTTCACAGCCCCCTCTCAACTCCCCGCCGGTACGCGCGCGGTGTCCTTCGGCACCTGTTCGCTGGTGCTGGAGCCAGGGGCGAGCGCCTACGAGGAGCTGATGCGGGCGGCGGCCGCGCAGGGCGTGTTCACCGCGCTCGACCCCAACATCCGCGCCGGGCTGATCCCGGACCCGGACGCCTACCGGGCCCGGTTCAAGAGCTGGCTGCCGTCGGTGTCGCTGCTGAAGCTGTCCGAGGAGGACGCGCTGTGGCTGGGCGGCACCCCGCGCGAGTGGCTGGCCTCGGGTCCCTCGGCCGTGGTCGTCACGCAGGGCGGTGAGGGGCTGACCGCGTTCACCCGGGACGGGGGCGTGCACACGGTGCCGGGCGAGGAGGTCGAGGTCGTCGACACGATCGGCGCGGGCGACACCGTGAACGCGGCCCTGCTGCACGGGCTTTCCGCCCTCGACGCCCTGTCCGCGGAGGCGGTCGAGGCGCTGCGCCGGGACGACTGGACGCGGCTGCTGCGGTTCGCGGCACGTGCGGCGGCGGTCACCTGCTCACGGGCCGGGGCGGAGCCGCCGTACGCCGATGAGGTGGCGGGGATCTAGCGGGCGGGCCGGATCCAACGGCCGGGGCCTGAAACGGCGCCGGGAGGCGGCTGTCGGCCGCCTCCCGGTTGTCCGGTGTTCTGCCCTGTCAGGCCTTACGGGCCCGGGTCGCCTTCTTCGCGGGAGCCGCCTTCTTCACGGAGGCCGCCTTCTTCGCGGTCGCGGTGCCCGTCTTGGCCGTCGCCGTCTTCTTCGCCGTCGACCTGGCCGCGACCGTCTTCTTGGCCGCCGCCTTCGTGGCCGCCGTCTTGCTGGCCGCCGTCTTCGTCGCCGTCCGGCGCGGGGCCTTCACCGAGGCTCCGTCGCTGATGCGGTCGGCTCCGAGGATCTCGCGGAGGAACTTGCCGGTGTGGCTGGCGGGGACTCCGGCGACCTCCTCGGGCGTGCCCTCGGCGACGACGAGTCCGCCGCCCGCGCCGCCCTCGGGACCCATGTCGACGACCCAGTCGGCGGTCTTGATCACGTCGAGGTTGTGCTCGATGACGATGACCGTGTTGCCCTTGTCGACCAGGCCGGCGAGGACCTTCAGCAGCTTGCTGATGTCCTCGAAGTGCAGACCGGTGGTCGGCTCGTCGAGGACGTAGACCGTGCGCCCGGTGGAGCGCTTCTGGAGCTCGCTGGCGAGCTTCACGCGCTGGGCCTCACCACCGGAGAGGGTCGTCGCGGACTGGCCGAGGCGGACATAGCCCAGACCGACGTCGTTCAGCGTCTTCAGGTGGCGGTTGATCGCCGGGACGGCCTCGAAGAAGTTCATCGCTTCCTCGATGGGCATGTTCAGGACCTCGGCGATGGACTTGCCCTTGTAGTGGACCTCCAGGGTCTCCCGGTTGTACCGGGCGCCGTGGCAGACCTCGCACGGGACGTAGACGTCCGGGAGGAAGTTCATCTCGATCTTGATGGTGCCGTCGCCCGCGCAGTTCTCGCAGCGGCCGCCCTTGACGTTGAAGGAGAAGCGGCCCGGCATGTAGCCGCGCACCTTCGCCTCGGTGGTCTCGGCGAACAGCTTGCGCACGTGGTCGAAGACGCCGGTGTACGTCGCCGGGTTGGACCGCGGGGTGCGGCCGATGGGCGACTGGTCGACGTGCACGACCTTGTCGACGAGGTCGTCGCCGTCCACGCGCGTGTGGCGTCCCGGAACGCTCCTGGCGCCGTTCAGCTCTCGGGCCAGGTGCGTGTACAGGATGTCGTTGACCAGGGTGGACTTGCCGGAGCCGGAGACGCCGGTGACCGCGGTGAAGACGCCGAGCGGGAACGAGACGTCGATGTCCTGGAGGTTGTTCTCCCGGGCGCCGTGCACGGTGAGCCGCCGGGACGGGTCGTGCGGGCGGCGGATGTCCGGGATCGGGATGGCCTTCTTGCCGGACAGGTACTGGCCCGTCATCGACTCCGCGTTGGCGAGCAGCTCCTTCATGGAACCGCTGTGCACGACCTTGCCGCCGTGCTCGCCCGCGCCGGGGCCGATGTCGACGACCCAGTCGGCGACCTTGATGGTGTCCTCGTCGTGCTCGACGACGATGAGCGTGTTGCCCATGTCGCGCAGCCGGACGAGGGTCTCGATCAGCCGGTGGTTGTCGCGCTGGTGCAGACCGATGGACGGCTCGTCGAGGACGTACAGCACGCCGACGAGTCCGGAGCCGATCTGGGTGGCCAGACGGATGCGCTGGGCCTCGCCGCCGGAGAGGGTGCCGGCCGCGCGGTTGAGCGAGAGGTAGTCCAGGCCGACGTCGACCAGGAACTTCAGCCGCTCGTTGACCTCCTTCAGCACCCGCTCGGCGATCTTCTTGTCGCGGGCGTTGAGCTTGAGCTCGCCCAGGAAGTCCGCGCAGTCGCTGATGGACATGCCGGAGACCTCGGCGATCGACTTCCCCATGATCGTGACGGCGAGGACGATCGGCTTCAGGCGCGTGCCCTGACAGGTGGGGCAGGGCACCTCGCGCATGTAGCCCTCGAAGCGCTCGCGGCTGGCGTCGCTCTCGGACTCGCTGTGCCGGCGCTTGACGAAGGGGACGGCCCCTTCGAAGGGCGTCGTGTACACGCGCTCACGGCCGTACCGGTTGCGGTACCGCACCTCGATCTGCGTCTTGTGGCCGTAGAGCAGGGCCTTCTTGGCGCGCTGCGGCAGCCCGGCGAACGGGATGTCCGTCCGGAAGCCGAGCGCGTCCGCCAGGGCGCCGATCAGCCGGCCGAAGTAGTCCTTGGTGTGGCCGTGCGACCAGGGGTGGATGGCGCCCTCGTCGAGGGACTTGTCCTCGTCCGGGACGATCAGCTCCGGGTCGACCTCCATGCGCGTGCCGATGCCCGTGCACTCGGGGCAGGCGCCGAAGGGGGAGTTGAAGGAGAAGGAGCGGGGCTCCAGCTCCTCGAAGGACAGGTCGTCGTAGGCGCAGTACAGGTGCTCCGAGTACATGCGCTCGCGCTCGGGGTCGTCGGCCGGGAGGTCGACGAAGTCGAGGACGACCATGCCGCCGGAGAGACCGAGGGCGGTCTCCACGGAGTCGGTGAGGCGGCGCTTGGCGGAGTCCTTCACCGTGAGCCGGTCGACGACCACCTCGATGGTGTGCTTCTCCTGCTTCTTCAGCGTGGGCGGCTCGGAGAGCTGGATGGTCTCGCCGTCCACCCGCGCGCGGGAGTAGCCCTTGGTCTGGAGGTCGGCGAAGAGGTCGACGAACTCGCCCTTGCGCTCGCGCACCAGCGGCGACAGCACCTGGAAGCGGCTCCCCTCCGGCAGCTCCAGGACCTTGTCGACGATGGCCTGCGGCGACTGGCGCGCGATGGGCCGGCCGCACTCGGGGCAGTGCGGCTTGCCGATGCGGGCGAAGAGCAGGCGGAGGTAGTCGTAAACCTCGGTGATGGTGCCGACCGTCGAGCGCGGGTTGCGGGAGGTCGACTTCTGGTCGATCGAGACCGCCGGGGAGAGGCCCTCGATGAAGTCGACGTCCGGCTTGTCCATCTGGCCGAGGAACTGGCGGGCGTACGAGGAGAGCGACTCCACATAGCGACGCTGGCCCTCGGCGAAGATGGTGTCGAAGGCCAGGGAGGACTTGCCCGACCCGGACAGGCCCGTGAAGACGATGAGCGAGTCGCGTGGCAGGTCGAGCGAGACGTTCTTCAGGTTGTGCTCGCGCGCGCCACGGACGATGAGACGGTCGGCCACGCCGGTCCGCACCTTTCTTGAGAGAAGTGACAGGGGCGAGGCCCCCGTGTCTTCTCACACTAGGGGGAGCCACTGACAACGCCGGTCGGATTCCCGAATGGGAGAACAATCCCGGACCATCCAGCATGCCCGACGCCACGACCGACCATATAGCACGTGCATTCGATTTACGGCCCAGCTTCACCACCTTCACCCAAAGGTGTGGCGAGGCTAGGGTCAGCACCATGATTGATCACGCGCATGACCTGGCGTCTGTACGTGACGCTACGGACCGACTGCTCACCGCAGTCGCCAAACTGGACAACGCGGCCGTGGCCGAGCCGTCACGGCTTCCAGGGTGGGACCGAGGTCACATCCTCGCCCACCTCGCCCGCAACGCGGACGCACTCGTGAACGTTCTGCGGGGCCTGCCCATGTACGCCTCCGGCGACGCCCGGGACGCCGACATCGAGCGCGACGCCCCACGCCCCCTCGACGTCCAGCTCGGGGACGTCCGCGACAGCGCCGCCCGCTTCCAGGAGGCGGGGGCCGCGCCCGGTGACTGGTCCCGCACCGTCGAGCTGCGCAACGGCGTGACCGACTCGGCGTCCCGGGTGCCGTTCCGGCGGTGGGTGGAGGTGGAGTTGCACCACGTGGACCTGGGGATCGGGTACGAGCTGGAGGACGTACCGGAGGCGTTCACGGAGCGGGAGATCGCCTTCCTCGCCGACCGCTTCAACGGGCACCCCGACGTACCGCCGACACGGCTGACGGACGGCACGCGCGCGTGGACGACGGGCCGGGTGGGCGAAGCGGTCGCGGCCACCGTGACGGGGTCCCCCGCGGACCTGCTCGGATGGCTCGCCGGACGCCGGGACGGATCGACGCTGCGGGTGGCGGACGGGGAGTTGCCGAAGCTTCCTCCCCTGTGAGCACGTCCTAGACTGACCGCATGACGTACAGCGGACAGGTGACCGTCGGTGGCCCGGCGGACGTGCATGAGCTCAAGGACCTGATGATCACCAAGATCGCGGTCGGCCCGATGGACAACAACGCCTATCTGCTGCGCTGCCGTGCCACCGACGAGCAGCTGCTGATCGACGCGGCCAACGACGCGGACACCCTCATCGGGATGATCGGTGACGACGGCATCACCTCCGTCGTCACCACCCACCAGCACGGCGACCACTGGCAGGCGCTGGCCCGGGTCGTCGAGGCGACGGGCGCGCGCACGTACGCGGGCCGGGACGACGCCGCCGGCATCCCTGTGCCGACCGATGTCCTCGTCGAGGACGGCGACACTCTCCGCGTCGGCCGTGTCGAGCTCACCGCCCGCCACCTGGTCGGCCACACGCCGGGCTCGATCGCCCTGGTCTACGACGACCCGCACGGCCACCCGCATGTCTTCACGGGTGACTGCCTGTTCCCCGGTGGCGTGGGCAACACCCGCAAGGACCCTGAGGCGTTCGCCAGTCTCATCCACGACGTGGAGACGAAGATCTTCGACGTCCTCCCCGACGAGACGTGGGTCTACCCGGGCCACGGAAACGACACGAGTCTGGGCGCCGAACGACCGCACCTGCCGGAGTGGCACGCGCGCGGGTGGTGAACGCAGGGCCTGTCGAAGTGACACAGGCGCGGGTGGTGAACAACAGGCGCGCGACGGCTCACGCGCGCCCCGTGTGAACCCTTCGCACACGCCGGTGTCATCCGCACGCTCCCGGCCTACGTTGTTGCGGGGTCAACTGGTGGCAGCCCCGCACAGGATGACGGCTCCTGCGCGGTACGGGCCGCCGGTCTTCCGATCCCCGCCCTCGACCGGCGGCCCCGGCGAACCGCCCGCACAGGGAACGTTCACGAGAACGCAACACGCGTTCCCAGTATGCGGACAAAAGCCGACGTGACCTCGACAAACGGGGCGGCGTGCTGTCAATCTCCCGCCATGCACCTCGCTCCTCGCGCCCTGCGCCGCGCCGTAGCCGCCGCAACGATAGCCCTCCTCGCCACCGCCGTCGGCTGTGCTCCGCAGCCCGAGGACGACTCCGCCGCCAAGCCGTCGGGGTCGACGACGGGCGCCGCGTGCGCCAAGGGCAAGCTCGCCACCAAGACGTCCGGCAAGCTGACGATCGCCACCGACGAGCCGGCGTACGAGCCCTGGTTCAAGGACGACAAGCCGGCCAATGGCAAGGGCTTCGAGTCCGCGGTCGCCTACGCCGTGGCCGAGCGGCTCGGTTACGACAAGAGCGCCGTCGTCTGGCAGAGCGTCCCCTTCAACAAGGCGTTCGCGCCCGGGGAGAAGACGTTCGACTTCGACATCAACCAGGTGTCGATCAGCCCTGAGCGCAAGAAGGCCGTGGACTTCTCGTCGGGCTACTACGACGTGCGTCAGGCCGTCATCGCCCTCAAGGACTCCAAGGCCGCGAAGGCGACGAGCATCGCGGACCTCAAGGGCCTCAAGCTGGGCGCCCAGGTCGGCACGACCAGCCTCAACTACATCGAGGACGTGGTGAAGCCGACGCAGGAAGCCGCGGCCTACGCCAAGAACGACCAGGCCAAGTCCGCCCTGAAGAACGGCCAGGTGGACGCCATCGTCGTCGACCTGCCGACCGCCTTCTACATCACCGCGGCCGAGGTGACGGACGCCAAGATCGTCGGCCAGTTCGAGAACCAGGGCGGAACCCCGGAGCAGTTCGGCCTCGTCCTCGACAAGGGCAGCGCGCTCACGTCCTGCGTGACCGGCGCCGTGGACGCCCTGCGCAAGGACGGCACACTGGCCAAGATCGAGCAGCAGTGGCTGTCCGAGGCCGTCGACGCCCCGGTCCTCAAGTGACGCTCACGAAGGACGAGTCCGGCGCGGAGACGCCGGACCCGCTCGACCCGTACACGCCCTCCGCGCGGCGGCTGGAGCGCGAGCGCCACAAGCGCGCCCGCTCCCGCCGCGCCACGGCGATCGCGGCCGTCTCGACGCTCGCCACCGCGGTCGTGCTCTATCTGGTCGTCGTCAACGCGCCGGGCTGGCCGCGCACCAAGGAGACCTTCTTCAACGGGCAGTACGCGCGCGAGGCGCTGCCCAAGGTCCTCGAAGGGCTCTGGCTCAACGTCCGGCTGCTGCTGATCTGCGGTGTGGCCGTGCTCGTCCTCGGCATGCTCATCGCCGTCGCCCGCACGCTGCGCGGCCCGGTGTTCTTTCCGCTGCGCTTCCTGGCCGCCGCCTACACGGACTTCTTCCGCGGGCTCCCGCTCATCATCAACCTCATGATCGTCGTCCTGGGCGTCCCCGCGCTGCGGCTCCAGGGCGTGACGGTCGACCCGGTGTGGCTGGGCGGCACGGCGCTGACGCTGACGTACTCGGCGTACGTCGCCGAGGTGTTCCGCGCCGGCATCGAGTCCATCCACCCCTCGCAGCGCGCCGCGGCCCGTTCGCTCGGCCTCTCCAACCGGCAGGCGCTGCGGTACGTGGTGCTCCCGCAGGCGGTACGGCGCCAGGTGCCCCCGCTGCTCAACGACCTGGTGTCGCTGCAGAAGGACACCGGGCTCGTGTCGATCGGCGGCGCGGTGGACGCCGTACGGGCCGCCGACATCATCGTGGGCCGCAGCCTCAACTACACGCCGTACATCGTCGCGGGCCTGGTGTTCGTGGCGCTGACCATCCCGATGACCCGCTTCACGGACTGGGTGACGGCGCGGATGGACCGGCGGCGGGCCCAGGGAGGGATCGCATGAGCGACACGGACGCACCGGTGCTGCGGATGGAGTCCGTCCGCAAGACCTTCGGCGGCTCGGTCGTGCTGCGGGACGTCGATCTGGAGGTCGCCCCGCACACGGTGACCGCGCTGATCGGCGCCTCCGGCTCCGGCAAGTCCACGCTGCTGCGCTGCGCGAACCTCCTGGAGGAGATCGACGACGGCGCGATCTGGCTGGACGGCGAGGAGATCACCGATCCACGCGTCGACCAGGACGCGGTACGCCGCCGTATCGGCGTGGTCTTCCAGGCCTACAACCTCTTCCCGCACATGACCGTGCTGGAGAACATCACCCTCGCCCCGCGCCGGGTGCACGGTCTGTCCCGCGCGGAGGCCGAGGAGCGCGGCAGGGAGCTGCTGGAGCGGCTCGGGCTCGGCGGCAAGGCGGGCGAGTACCCGGACCGGCTGAGCGGCGGCCAGCAGCAGCGCGTGGCGATCGTGCGCGCGCTCGCCGTACGGCCCCGGCTGCTGCTGCTCGACGAGATCACGGCCGCCCTCGACCCGGAGCTGGTCGGCGAGGTGCTGAACGTCGTCCGTGACCTCAAGGGCGACGGCATGACCATGGTGCTGGCCACGCACGAGATGGGCTTCGCGCGGGACGTCGCCGACCAGGTTTGTTTTCTGGACGGAGGGGTCGTGCTGGAGCGCGGGAGCGCCGAGCAGATCTTCGGCGACCCGCAGCAGGAGCGCACGCGGCGCTTCCTGCGGCGGATCGTGGAGGCGGGACGACTGTAAGGGGCGCTCGCTTTGGCGGGCGGTCCTTACCCGACACCCCGCGGCCGGGACTCACGCCTCGGCCTGTGCCGCCCCCGCCAGCGCCGCGACCCGCTCCACCCCGAACACGTACCCCTGCACCCCGCAGCCCGCGATGACACCGTCGGCGCGCAGGGAGACGTACGAGTGGTGCCGGAAGCTCTCGCGCTGGTGGATGTTGGAGATGTGGACCTCCAACACCGGCAGTCCGTCGCAGGTGTTGAGCGCGTCCAGGATGGCGACCGAGGTGTGCGAGTAGGCGCCGGGGTTGATGACGATGCCGCAGTGGTTGAGGCGCGCCTCGTGGATCCAGTCGACCAGTTCCCCCTCGTGGTTGGACTGGCGGAAGTCCACCGTGCCGCCGTGCGCGGCCGCCGCCTTGGCGCACAGGGCCTCGACGTCGGCCAGGGTGTCCTTGCCGTAGATCTCCGGCTGACGCTGCCCGAGCAGGTTCAGGTTGGGGCCGTTGAGGATCATGATCGGGGCGTTGGCCAGGGTGCGGGGCACGGTTCCTCCGGTCCGGTGACGGGTGGGCGGTCCATTGAAGACCGCTGCTCAGACCCGGTTTATCACGGTGCGCCGGACGCGGTGCGGCCCGTACCCTCCCCGAATGACGACGATCTCGTACCCGCCCAAGCCCTCCCCCGGTGACCGCATAGCCGTCATCTCGCCCGGCGCCGGGTTGCCCGGGCTCTTCCCGCGCCCCTTCGAACTGGGCCTGGAGCGGCTGCGCAAGGAGTTCGGCCTCGAACCCGTCGAGTACCCGACGACCCGCACGATGGGTGCGACCCCGCAGGAACGGGCCGCCGACGTCAACGCCGCCTTCGCCGACCCGGACATCAAGGTGATCATGGCCTCGATCGGCGGCGACGACCAGATCACCGTACTGCCGTTCCTGGACCGGGAGTTGATTCGCGCGAACCCGAAGCCGTTCTTCGGGATGAGCGACAACACGAACCTGCTGGCCTTCCTGAGCAACACCGGGATCGTCGGCTATCACGGCGCGACCGTGATGGTGCAGCTCGGACGGCCCGTCGCCATGGACCCGTTGACCGCCGAGTCGCTGCGGGCGGCGCTGTTCACCTCGGGCGCCTACGAACTCCGGCCCGCCGAGCGCTGGAACGACGTCAACCGGGACTGGGCCGACCCGGCGACCTTCGATGCGGAGCCGGAGACCAGGCCCGGCGACGGCTGGACCTGGGTGAACCCCGACCGGGTGATCGAGGGCCGCAGTTGGGGCGGTTGTCTGGAGATCCTGGGCTGGCTGCTGATGGCCGACCGCGAGATCGCCCGCGACCTGAGCGAGTACGACGGCGGCGTGCTGCTCCTGGAGACCTCCGAGGACATGCCGAGCGGTACGGAGGTCTTCCGGACCCTGCGGAACATGGGCGAACGCGGTCTGCTCAAGCGCTTCTCCGCGCTCCTGATGGGCCGCCCCAAGACCTGGTCCTTCGAGCAACCCAACAGCCCCGGGGAAGGCGCCCGTTACGCCGCCGAGCAGCGCGAGGCCGTCCTGCGCGCGATGCGGACGTACGCCCCCGACACCACGATCGTCCTCGACGTCGACTTCGGCCACACCGACCCCCAACTGGTCATCCCCTACGGCGGACTCGTCCGAGTCGACGGACCCGCCCGGCGCATCACGGTCACCTACTGAACCTCCCGTACGCCCCCGTAACCCACGGTCACCGTGGGTAGTTGACGCGGCATGCACGACGTACGCACCGTAAGGGCGCCCTCCATGCCGCGGCTCGCGGCCGCCTCGCTCGCCGGGACGGCCATCGAGTTCTACGACTTCTTCGTCTACGGGACCGCGGCGGCACTGGTCCTGGGGCCGCTGTTCTTCCCGACGTTCTCGCCGCTGGCCGGGACGCTGGCGGCGTTCGGCACGTTCGGGGTGGGGTTCGTCGCCCGGCCGCTGGGGTCGGTGCTGTTCGGGCACATCGGCGACCGGCACGGCGGCGGCCCGTCCTCGTGCTGTCGCTGCTGCTCACCGGCGGTGCCACGGTCGCGGTCGGCTGCGTGCCGACGTACGGCTCGATCGGAGTGGCCGCTCCCCTGCTGCTGCTCGTGCTCCGGTTCCTTCAGGGGCTGGGGCTCGGCGGGGAGTGGGGCGGGGCGGTGCTGCTGACGGCGGAGCACGCGCCGGCCGGGCGGCGCGGGCTGTGGTCGAGCTTCCCGCAGGTCGGGCCCGCGCTGGGCTTCCTGCTCGCCAACGGCGTGATGCTGGTGCTGTCGGCGACCCTGACGGAGGCGCAGTTCGCGTCGTGGGGGTGGCGGGTACCGTTCTGGGCGGCGGGGGTGCTGGCCCTGGCGGGGCTGTGGCTGCGGTCGTCGCTCGCCGAGAGCCCGTCCTTCCTCGCACTCGACGACCACGCGCGCGTGCCGCTCGTCGAGGTCGCGCGCGACCACTGGCGGCTCGTCCTGCTGACGGCCGGCGGACTCGCGGTCGGGTACGCGATCTTCTACGCCGTGACGACCTGGTCCCTCGCCTACGGCACGGAACGGCTGGGCGTCAGCCGTACGGTGATGCTGGCCTGCATCATGGCGGCGGTCCTGGTGAAGGGCTCGCTCACGCCGCTGGTGGCGCTGCTCGGCGACCGGTACGGGCGGCGGCCGCTGTGCCTGACCGGGTGTGCGGCGGCGGCTCTGTGGATGTTCCCCCTGGTCGCGCTGCTCTCGACCGGTGAACCCCTGCTGATGTTCCTGGGTTTCCTCGGCGCGATGCTCGCGTTCATCACCATGTTCGCGGTGATCGCCGCGTATCTGCCGGAGCTGTACGAACCGCGGGTGCGCTGCACCGGTGCCGCCGTCGGCTACAACCTCGGCGGGGTCCTCGGGGGCGCGCTCACACCGATCGTGGCCACGGCACTGGCCGAACACGGGGGCCGGGTGCCGTGGGGAGTGGGGGCGTATCTGACGGGGATCGCGCTGCTCAGTCTGGGGTGCTTCGCGCTGCTGCCGGAGACGCGGCCGGTGACGGTCGCCGCCGCCGAGCCGGTCATGGATTGATCGCCAGCTCCAGATACGCCGCGAACAGCACCAGATGCACGCCGCCCTGGAGCGGGGTGGCCCGACCGGGCACCACGGTCAGAGAACTCACGACCACGGTGAGGGCGAGCAGCACCATGTGGGTGGCGCCGAGGCCGAGGACCAGAGGGCCCGAGAGCCAGACGGAGGCCAGCGCGACCGCGGGGATCGTCAGGCCGATGCTGGCCATCGCCGAACCGAGCGCGAGGTTGAGGCTGGTCTGCACACGGTCGCGGCGCGCCGAGCGCAGCGCGGCGATGGTCTCGGGGAGCAGCACCAGCAGGGCGATGATCACGCCGACGACGGCATGCGGCAGCCCGGCGGCCTCCACGCCCGACTCGATGGTGGGCGACACACCCTTGGCCAGACCTACGACGCCGATCAGGGCGAGACCCAGCAGGCCCAGGCTGATCAGGGCGGTGCGGGCGGAGGGCGCGTCGGCGTGGTCGTCGGCGGCGATGACCTCGCCCTGGCGGGTGATGGGGAGGAAGTAGTCACGGTGCCGTACGGTCTGCGTCGCGACGAACAGGCCGTACAGGACCAGTGAGGACAGTGCGGCGAAGGTCAGCTGGACGCCGGAGAACTCCGGCCCCGGCTTGCTCGTCGTGAACGTCGGCAGCACCAGGCTGAGGGTGGCCAGGGTGGCGACGGTCGCGAGGGCGGCGCCGGTGCCCTCGGGGTTGAAGACCGCGAGGCCGTGGCGCAGTGAGGCGACCAGGAGGCAGATGCCGACGATGCCGTTGCAGGTGATCATGACGGCCGCGAAGACCGTGTCCCGGGCGAGCGTCGAGCTCTTGTCGCCGCCGTCGGCCATGAGTGTGACGATCAGCGCGACCTCGATGATGGTGACGGCCACGGCGAGGACGAGCGAGCCGAAGGGTTCACCGACCCGGTGGGCGACGACCTCGGCGTGATGCACGGCCGCCAGCACCGCCCCCGCGAGGACCAGCGTCACCAGGGCGACGACCGCGCCCGGCAGGTCACGTCCCCAGGTGAACGCCAGGAGGACGACCGCGAGCACCGGCACGAGGAACGTCCACTGGGTGGTGAGCGACCTGAGCCGAACGATCATGCAGGGATCCTCCCAAAGGTACAGAGGCCCCGCATTTTGGCGCCGCGGGGCCTCATACGGCGGTTCGCGCTACTTCAGCTCGCGCGACTCCAGCAGGTCGCAGTTGACGAAGCGTGGCGCCCGGGTACACAACTCGGCCAACTGCTCGGCCATCTTGCTCGTCTCGGGGCGTTCGCTGTTGCGCATGGCCTCCTCGAAGGACTCGAACTCGATCACGGCGAGATAGCGTCCGGGCGTGTCGCGGTCCTTCAGCAGGATGCGGTGGGTGGGGCCGCCTTCCTGGCCCTCCAAGCGCTGCCTGGCGCCTTCCATCACCTGCTCCATCTCGTCGAAGCGCTCCGTTTCGAAGTCGATGATCTGCACGAACTTCATGGCTGCCTCCGTCGGCCTGGGCGTCCCCGGGCGGGGAACGCGCTCAGAACAAAGCAAGCACCGGGAACGGTGGGCGGCAATCGGCCATACGCCGCTCCCGGTGCTGGTTGTTCCTACGTCCGACGTGGTCAGGCGTCGATGCTGTCCTTCGGAGCGCCATCGCTCCGCGTCTGCGCCGCCTCGGCCGCCGCCTGCTTCTTGGAGGCGCGGAGGCTGGTGATCGTGGTGACGATCAGGACACCGCAGATCACGCCGAGGGAGACCGGGATGCTGATCTCGGGGACGTGGACCCCGGACTCGTGCAGCGCGTGCAGGACCAGCTTGACGCCGATGAAGCCGAGGATGATCGACAGACCGTAGCTGAGGTGGACCAGCTTCTTGAGCAGGCCGCCGATGAGGAAGTACAGCTGGCGCAGGCCCATCAGGGCGAACGCGTTGGCCGTGAAGACGATGTACGGGTCCTGGGTCAGGCCGAAGATCGCGGGGATGGAGTCGAGGGCGAAGAGCACGTCGGTGGTGCCGATCGCGAGCATCACGACCAGCATCGGGGTCATGACCCGCTTGCCGTTCTGCTCGATCCACAGCTTGGTGCCGTGGTAGCGGTCGGCGACGCCGAAGCGGCGCTCGACGGCCTTGAGGAGCTTGTTCTCCTCGAACTCCTCGTCGTCCTCGTCGGCGCGGGCCTCCTGGATGAGCTTCCAGGCGGTCCAGATCAGGAAGGCGCCGAAGAGGTAGAAGACCCAGGCGAAGCTGGCGAGGATGGCGGCGCCCGCGGCGATGAAGATCGCCCGCAGGACCAGGGCTATGAGAACGCCGACGAGGAGCACCCGCTGCTGGTACTGCGAGGGCACCGAGAACTTCGCCATGATCAGGACGAAGACGAAGAGATTGTCGACGCTCAGCGACTTCTCGGTGATGAAGCCCGCGAAGAACTCTCCACCGGCCTGGCCGCCGCCGAAGATCAGCAGGCCGAGGCCGAAGAGGCCGGCCAGGGCGATCCACACGACCGTCCAGATTCCGGCTTCCTTGATGGACACGTCGTGCGGCTTGCGGCCGATGAAGAAGTCGACCGCGATGAGGGCGGCGAGGCCCACGATGGTCAGGACCCACAGGGTCACGGAAACATCCACTGATCCTCCGGCATTACGTAACGGCAAATAACCAGCGTCGTCGCGCTGCCGGAGGTCTCTTCCACCCAAGGTGGGCCGACGCCCCGGGAGCAGATCCATGGGGATCTGTTCCGTATTGACGGGTACGCCGCATCGACAGGGAGTACTCCCCTCCGTGAGGAAAACGGTACCCCAATCACCAAGGAAAGGTAAAGCGATTGGCAAAAGAGAGGTCAAAGAGCCTGATCAGAGGCCTTTACGTGTACTTGGTGCGGGCCGCCGCCACCTGATTGAGCACCTGCTGGAGCACCTGGCTGCCCTGCGGCACGAGCGAGGGCTCGTACGTCCAGGCGTGCCCCACCCACGGGTCGGCGAGATGGTCGTCGGGCACCGGGCTCAGTCGCAGCAGCGAACGCCACAGCGGGTCGAGCAACGGGCCGTACGCGGAGGCCTCCTCCCGGTCCGCGACCATCATCAGATGGACGCCGACCGCCGGGCCCTCGTCGGCGAGGTAGCGCAGCTGGTTGACGGCGCGGTCGTCGAAGCCGTGCGGGAAGTCGTTGACGATCAGCAGCTGCTCGGAGGTGTCGAAGCCCGGCGGGAGCGCGTCGGGCGCCCCTCCGCGCACCGCCATCTGCACCAGGTCGACGCGCTGCGTGAGGCGGGCCAGGACGTCCACGACACCGGCCGCGCCGAGGGCCGGCGGGCCGGCGAGCACACCGGTCTGCACCAGCGGGACGAGCGCCTGTCCTCCGGAGCCGGCCGGGTCGATGACGTGCACGGTGAACTCGCCCGCCGGATAGACGGCGAGCAGCCGGGCCGCGTGCGCCACCGCCGACTCCATCGCCAGCCGCTTGAGTTCATGGGAGTCGGTGAAGGAGCCGTCGAGCGAGTCGGCCCGTCCGCTGTCGATCCACAGCCCGCGCTCCAGCGGCAGCCTGACCAGCATCGGGATACGCAGCTGCGGGGCCTCGGGAAGATGCAGGTCGCCCAGGCGCAGGGCCATCGGGATCTCCATCGGCACCCGGTAGCCGTGCCAGACGGGGTTGTCCCAGCGGGCGTAGGCCGCGGGCAGCGCGGGCTCGACGACGTCGGCCTCGGCGGTGAGCTGGGCGAGGTCCCGGTCCAGAGCCGTACGGGCCTGGTCGACGAGCTGGGTGTGCTTGGCGCGGGCCGCCTCGCGCGCGGCGTCGCTCTGACCGCCGATCCGGCTGCGCGGGTCGGACAGGGCCTGGTCGAGTTCCTTCTCCATACGCGAGTCGGCGAAGTCGACGGCGCTGCGGTACGCGGCCATGGTGCGGGCCAGGTCCTCGAACATGCCCCACACCTGGTTGTAGAGCCGCTCGTCCATGGACCAGCCGGTCGCGTCCCCTGCGACGGGCTGCGCGGGCTGTCCGGGCTGGGCCGGGGGCGCGGTCGGCGGGGGTGGCGGCGGGGCGGTGGTCTGGCGGCGCGGGTGGCTGTAGTCGACGGGACCGCCGGTGGTGGAGCCGGGCTGCGGGGCGGCGGACGGGTCCGTGGCGGCCGGGGTGCCGTAAGGCGAGGCCGGTGGCTGGCCGGGGACGCCCGGTGCCGGGGTGCCGTAAGGCGACACGGGCGGGGGCGGTACGGCCCCCTGAGCCGCAGCGCCGCCCTGGTCGGCACCGAGGGTCGGGGCCGCCGCGTGCCGGGTGCGGTCGCCATCGGTCGTGCGGGGCGCCTGCACCGAGCGGGCGAGGCCCTGGGCGACGGCGTCGTTGATACCGGCGGCCAGTTGCCGGGCCTCGGGCAGGCCCTGGTCGGCGAAGAGGTCGGCGAGACCGCCCGCGTATCCCTGGCCGACGGCACGGACCTTCCAGGCGCCCTGGCGACGGTAGAGCTCCAAGGCGACGACGGCGGACTCGGCCTCCAGGCCGGTGATGGTGTAGTTGGCGACCTCGGAGCCGTCGAGGCCGGTGACCGCGAGGAAGGGGGCGGCGAGGCCGCCGAAGCTGACAGGCCCGCCCACCCCGGTGGGCAGGGCGATCAGCACGCTGATCCGGTGCACGGCCTCCGGCATGGCGCCGAGGTCCACCGCGAGACGGTGGGCGGCGGCGGCCTGCCGGGAGACCTCCAGGCCCGGCAGGGTGGGGGCGCCCGGGTGGGCCACCCACTCCACGCCGTGGACCTTGCCGTGCTCGTCGCTGAGCGTCGCGCCCGCCACGACCGGCTGGCCGGCCGAGACCCGGATCTCGAGGCGGGCCTGGGAGAGCGGGTGGTTCTGCCCCCGCACCAGCTCGGCCGTCATGCCTTCGTCCCCCTGTGTCGCTTTCGGTGTCGGGTGCCGCCAGGGCCCGTCCGCCGGATCATGCCGGCGGACGGGCCCTGGCCGGGCGGCCTACAGGTGCGGCAGGATCGCCGGCATCAGGTCCTGGAAGGTACGGCCGTTGGCCGGGGTGCCGAGCGCCGTCATCGTCCAGCCGGCGCCGGTGCGGTGCACCTTCGCCATGATCTGGGCCGTGTAGGCGCCGCCGCCCGCGAGCGTGTAGCGGGCCAGCTCCTGGCCGTTGGTCTCGTCGACCAGACGGCAGAACGCGTTCTGCACTTCCTGGAAGGTCTGGCCCGTGAAGGAGTTCACGGTGAAGACGATCTGGTCGATGTGGACCGGGACGCGCGCGAGGTCGACGAGGATCGCCTCGTCGTCGCCGCCCTGGCCGACACCGCCGACCAGGTTGTCGCCGGTGTGACGCACCGAGCCGTCGTCGCTCACCAGGTGGCGGAAGAAGACGACGTCGACCGGCTGCTTGTCCGCGAACAGCACGGCGGAGGCGTCCAGGTCGATCTCGCGGGTGCGCGAACCGAACAGGCCGCGACGGGGGGCCGCCTGCCAGCCGAGACCCATGCGCACCGCGGTCAGGCTGCCGCCGTCGTTCTTCTGCAGACTGATGGCCTGACCCTTGGTCATGTTGACGGTCACGCGCTGATTCCCCTCTCGAACTGTCCCCTGTTGCCGCGGAGTCCGCGGTTGACCAGAACCCTACGCAGGAGCACTGACAGTGCCGCTACCCGGGGCCGTACTTTGTGTCGGTCTTGCAACACTGCGCGTACAACAGGGGCGTCGCGTGTCCGTCAGGCGATGCCCGCCTCCCGCATCTGGCGCAGTTCCTTCTTCATCTCGGAGACCTCGTCGCGCAGCCGGGCCGCGACCTCGAACTGGAGGTCCGCGGCGGCGGCGCGCATCCGCGCGGTCATCTCCTCGATCTGCTCGGCCAGCTCGGCCGCGGGCCGGTCGGTCGGCACGGTCTCCTTGGATTTGCCCTTCGCCGCCTTGCCGCCCGCCGCCTTGCCTCCGAGGGAGGGCACGGGGGCCTTGGCGCCCTTGCCGTCCTTCTGCTTGCGGTAGCCGGAACCGAGCAGCTGCTCGGTGTCGACGTCCTCACGGGCGATCTGGGCCACGATGTCGTTGATCTTCTTGCGGAGCGGCTGGGGGTCGATCCCGCGCTCGGTGTTGTACGCGACCTGCTTCTCCCGGCGTCGGTTGGTCTCGTCGATGGCCTTCTCCATCGCCGGGGTGATCTTGTCGGCGTACATGTGGACCTGGCCGGAGACGTTGCGCGCCGCGCGGCCGATGGTCTGGATCAGTGAGGTGCCGGAGCGCAGGAAGCCCTCCTTGTCGGCGTCGAGGATGGCCACCAGGGACACCTCGGGCAGGTCCAGGCCCTCGCGGAGGAGGTTGATGCCGACCAGGACGTCGAACTCACCGGAGCGCAGTTCGCGCAGCAGCTCGATACGGCGCAGGGTGTCGACGTCGCTGTGGAGGTAGCGGACCTGGATGCCGAGTTCCAGGAAGTAGTCCGTGAGGTCCTCGGCCATCTTCTTGGTAAGCGTGGTGACCAGGACGCGCTCGTCCTTCTCGGTGCGGGTGCGGATCTCGTGCACCAGGTCGTCGATCTGGCCTTCGGTGGGCTTGACCACGACCTCGGGGTCGACCAGGCCGGTCGGGCGGATGATCTGCTCGACGACGCCGTCCGCCCGGGAGAGCTCGTACTTGCCCGGAGTGGCCGACAGGTAGACGGCCTGCCCGATGCGCTCCTGGAACTCCTCCCACTTCAGTGGGCGGTTGTCCAGCGCGGACGGGAGCCGGAAGCCGTGGTCGACAAGGGTGCGCTTGCGGGAGGCGTCGCCCTCGTACATGGCACCGATCTGCGGGACCGTGACATGCGACTCGTCGATGACCAGCAGGAAGTCGTCCGGGAAGTAGTCCAGCAGGGTGTTGGGCGGGGAGCCCGGCTGGCGGCCGTCGAAGTGCATCGAGTAGTTCTCGACGCCGGAGCAGGAGCCGATCTGGCGGAGCATCTCCAGGTCGTACGTGGTGCGCATGCGCAGCCGCTGGGCCTCGAGGAGCTTGCCCTGCTTCTCCAGCTCGGCGAGGCGCTCCCCCAGCTCCTTCTCGATGTCGTTGACGGCCCGCTCCATGCGCTCGGGACCGGCGACGTAGTGGGAGGCCGGGAAGACGTACAGCTGCTGGTCGTCGCTGATGATCTCGCCGGTCAGCGGGTGGAGCGTGGACAGCGCCTCGATCTCGTCGCCGAACATCTCGATGCGGACGGCGAGCTCCTCGTAGACCGGGAAGATCTCGATGGTGTCGCCGCGGACCCGGAAGGTGCCCCGGGTGAAGGCCAGGTCGTTGCGCGTGTACTGGATGTCCACGAAGCGGCGCAGCAGCTCGTCGCGGTCGAGTTCGTCGCCGACCCTGAGCGGGACCATCCGGTCCACGTACTCCTGGGGGGTACCGAGGCCGTAGATGCAGGAGACCGAGGCGACCACAACGACGTCACGGCGGGTGAGCAGCGAGTTGGTCGCGGAGTGGCGCAGGCGCTCGACCTCCTCGTTGATCGAGGAGTCCTTCTCGATGTAGGTGTCCGACTGCGGGACGTAGGCCTCGGGCTGGTAGTAGTCGTAGTACGAGACGAAGTACTCGACGGCGTTGTTGGGCAGGAGCTCCCGGAACTCGTTCGCCAGCTGGGCGGCGAGGGTCTTGTTCGGGGCCATCACCAGGGTGGGCCGCTGGAGCTTCTCGATCATCCACGCGGTGGTGGCGGACTTGCCGGTGCCGGTCGCGCCGAGGAGGACGACGTCCTTCTCACCGGCCTCGACGCGCTTGGCCAGCTCGGCGATGGCCGCCGGCTGGTCACCGCTGGGCTGGTAGGGGCTGACGACCTCGAAGGGCGCCACCGTGCGTTCGATGTGGGAAACGGGCCGCATGCAACCACCGTACGACCCCCCACTGACAACGCGGTCCGATCAGCGGTTCTGCGGGGTGCGGGAGCTTCGGTGGCCGACGCCGCGGCGGGTGCGCATCGTCGGGCGGCGGGCGGTGTGTGCGGCCTCGGCGTGAGCCGGGATACCTGGCTTGTTCTCGACGGGGGACCAGTCGGGTTTGCCCATGACCATCAGCGGGTCGAACATCACGACGACGCCGGCGATCAGCAGGAAGGCGAGCGGGCCGACCATCATGGGCGCCAGCAGTTCCGCGGGTGAGTCGCCCGAGGACGGGGCGGCGGAGCTGCCGTGCAGATGAACGCTGAGGGCGGCCATGCCCGTGTAGTGCATGCCGCTGACGGCGAGCCCCATGACGAGGCTCGCGCCCACGCTCCACATCAGCCCCCTGACCTGGCCGGCCGCCCACAGCGCGGCCGTGGCAGCGCCCATGGCTATGACGACGGAGGCGGTGACGGTGAGCGTGTTGTACTCCAGGTTCCCGTTGAGCCGCATGCCGGCCATGCCCAGGTAGTGCATGGAGGCGACGCCGAGCCCGGTGATGGTGCCCCCGGTGAACAGGGCCGTTCCCCTCGCGCCCTTGTAGCCGACGATGAAGACCCCGACGCCCACCATGACGATCGCGACGCCGAGGCTCGCGAACGTCGTCGGCTTGTCGTAGTGGATCGGGGCGCCCTTGACGGTGAACCCCATCATGGCGACGAAATGCATGGTCCATATGCCGGAGCCGATCGCGGCGGCGCCGAGGGCCAGCCAGCCCGGGCGCCAGGAGTTCGACACCAGCATGGATCTGGTGGTGCAGCGCAGGCCGAGGGCGCCTCCCAGGCAAGCCATGAGGTAGGCCACCAGCGGTGTGACGAGTCCGTAACTGAATCCGTCGACCGTGCCTTGCATGCGCGGCTACCCTTCCGCCTTCTTGCGTCCCGGAATGTGCTGAAAAGCGCCCCTTCCCAGGACCGCTGGAGCGGTCAGGGTTGAGGCGAAGAGTATGACCCCCACCGGAATGGTCGAACGATTTTCCGGCAAAGAAACACGCCCTTGCCACGCCGTTGCCGCAGTTGTGCGGCGCCCGTGAGCGGAGTTGGGCAACTCCATTCAATCTGTGGCCATTCTGTACTCCGCTGCTGTTGACCCTCTGCTGTCACAGTGGAGCTGTCCGTGCACGCTCGACGCAAGGAGTACGCATGCACGCGCGCGCTGTTGCCGCCACGACCACCGCGCTTCTGGGGACCGCCGCCCTCCTGCTGCCTTCCTCCGACGTCCGGGCCGCCGAGGACGGCGAACCGCCCACGGTCATCGCCCACCGGGGCGCCTCCGCCTACGCTCCGGAGAACACCCTGGCCGCCGTCGACGCGGCGGCCGGGCTGGGCATCCACTGGGTCGAGAACGACGTCCAGCGCACCAAAGACGGCGAGCTGGTCGTCATCCACGACGACAGTCTCCAGCGCACCACCGACGTCGAGGAGGTGTTCCCCGGCCGGGCGCCCTGGAAGGTGAAGGACTTCACCGCCGCCGAGATCGCGCGCCTCGACGCGGGCAGCTGGTTCGGCGCCGCCTACGCGGGCGCGCGCGTGCCGACCCTGAAGCAGTACATGCGGCGGGTCGAGCGCAACCACCAGAACCTGCTCCTGGAGATCAAGAACCCCGCCCTCTACCCGGGCATCGAGCAGCAGACCCTGAAGGTCCTCTCCAACGAGGGCTGGCTCGACCAGGCGCACCTCGCGAGCCGGCTGATCGTGCAGAGCTTCAGCGTGGACAGCGTGCGCACCGTCCACGCCCTGAAGCCCGGCGTGCAGACCGCCATCCTCGGCACGCCGTCCGTCGCGAACCTGTCGACGTACGCGACGTTCACCGACCAGATCAACCCGTCGTACAGCACCATCTCCCCCGGGTACGTCGCCACGGTCCACGCCTTCGACGGGGCGCACGACAAACCGCTGAAGGTCTTCGCCTGGACCGTCAACGACGCGGACACGGCCCGCCGGGTCGCCGGGTACGGCGTCGACGGCATCATCAGCAACAAGCCGGACGTGGTGCGGGACGCGACCGGCGGGTCCTGAGACGCAGCGGACCGGGCAGGCCCCGCGCCGCCCGGCACCGGGTGGGCCCCGAGGCCCGCGGGTCCGCTCTGCGGGGCGTTGTCAGTGGTGGCCCGTACGGTGGGCGCATGGACAGCCATGGGCAGAACGAGCAGCAGGTCGTATGGGCCGTCGTCGGGACCGACATCGGCCCCCTGCTGCTGGCCGCGACCCGCGAGGGCCTCGTCAACGTCGTGTTCCACGCCACCGACCCGGTGCGCGACAAGGCGCTCGACCGGCTCGCCTCCCGTCTGGGCAGCGAGCCCGTCGAGGCGCCCGGCTCCCCGCTGCTGGCCGAGCCGATACGCCAGGTCGAGGCGTACTTCGCGGGTCGTCGGCGCGACTTCGAGCTGCCCCTGGACTGGTCGCTGATCGCCGGCTTCAACCGGCAGGTGCTGCGCGAGCTGGCGGCCGGGGTTCCGTACGGCAGTGTCGTGGGGTACGGCGACCTGGCCGGCCGGGTCGGTCAGCCGGGCGCGGCGCAGGCGGTCGGGGTGGCGATGGGCTCCAACCCGTTGCCGGTCGTCGTGCCCTGCCACCGGGTCGTGGAGAGCGACGGCGGGATCGGCGGGTTCGGGGGCGGCCTGGAGACCAAGCGGAAGCTGCTCGCCCTGGAGGGCGTGCTCCCCGAACCGCTGTTCTAGGAGAGGACCGACCGCGCCACCGGTTCACCACCGGACAGTGCCCGGTGAAGAGGTACCACCGGGGCCTGATGATGGCGACCTTCGACAGGACGCGAGCCGCAAGTACGTGCTCGACCCGCGCGGGGCGCTCAAGGACGTACAACCGGTCTGAGACCGACCTGTCACCCGAGGAGGGGCGCACGCGCGTGTGGGCCCCTCGCACGCGGTCAGTCGTAGTGCCGTACCCCGTAGAAGTCGGCCGACGCCACCGGGTCCCGCACCCAGAGGACGAGATGGTCGAGACGTGCAGAATTGCCCGTCATGCACCCTTGGCGGGTGTCGTCTCCCACGGCTCGCAAGGGTTTGGCCGGGTGTGCCGCCCGCCAGAGATGAGGGAAGGACGATCGACAGGAGGCAGGCGCGTGGTACTGGTGGTTTCCGAAGAAGTGCGCGAGGCGATCGACGCGCGTCGACCCGTGGTGGCCCTGGAGTCCACGATCATCGCGCACGGGCTGCCGCGGCCGCGCAATCTCCAGGTGGCGCTGGAGCTGGAGGACGTCGTACGGCGCGAGGGCGCCGTTCCCGCGACGATCGCGGTGCTGGACGGACGGCCCCATGTCGGCCTGGACAAGCAGCAGTTGGAGCGGGTCGCGAACGAGGACGGCATCCGCAAGCTGGGCCATCGCGATCTGCCGCTCGCGGTGGCCGCCGGGGCCAGCGGGGCGACCACGGTGTCGGCGACCGCGCTGCTGGCGGCGCTGGCGGGCGTCCGGGTGTTCGCGACGGGCGGGCTCGGCGGGGTGCACCGGGAGTGGACGGTGACGCAGGACGAATCGGCCGACCTGGGGCTGCTGGCGCGGACGCGGATCACGGTGGTGTGCGCGGGCGTGAAGTCGATCCTGGACGTACCGGCGACCCTGCAACGGCTGGAGACGCTGGGTGTCGCGGTGGCCGGGTACGGCACGGACCGGTTCCCCGGCTTCTATCTGTCGGACTCGGGCCATCCGGTGGACTGGACGCTGGAGTCCCCGGAGCAGGTGGCGGCGGTAATGCGGGCTCAGGATGCCGTGGCCGGACCGGAGTCGGCGCTCATCGTCGCCAACCCCGTACCCGAGGCCGAGCAGTTGGATCCCGACCTGCACGCGCGCGTACTGGCCGACGCCCTGCACGCGTGCGAGGAACGGGGCATCACGGGCCAGGGCGTCACCCCGTTCCTTCTCGACTACCTGGTACGCCACACCGACGGCGCCTCGCTGGAGGCCAACCTGGCGGCGGTACGGGGCAATGTGCGGTTGGCGGGGCGGATCGCGGCGGCCTGGGCTTGGGCCGGGGCGTAGGGGTGAGCGTGGGGAGGGCCGGGGGCGAGGCGGTGTCCGGGGGGTCGGGCGAGGAGGCGGGGGACGCAGGGGCATCTGCCGGTCCGCGCGAGAAGGCCGGGGACAAGGCGGCGTCCGCCGCATCACCCGCGAAGGCCGGGGACAAAGTGACGTCCGCCGCATCACCCGCGAAGGCCGGAGGCGAGGTGACGTCCGCCGGATCGCACAGGGCGGCCGGGGGCGGAGGAGTGTCCGTCGGCTCGGCCGCGAGAGGTGACGGCGAGGCAGAGGGTTCCGGATCGGCAGCCGGGGCGTTGCTGGTTGTCGGGGACGTCATCACCGACATCGTCGCCCGGCATCGGGGGCCGCTCGCGGCGCGTACGGACACCGTCGCGGCGATTCGGACGCTGCCCGGTGGGGCCGGTGCCAACGTGGCTTGCTGGGCGGCCCATTGGGGTGGCGGCGAGGTCCGGTTGCTCGGTCGGGTGGGCGCGGACGCGGTGGCCTGGCACGAGCGGGAGCTGACGGCGTGCGGGGTACGCCCTCGGCTCGTCGTCGACCCGGAGGCGCCGACCGGCACGGTGATCTGTCTCGTCGACACGAGCGCCGCCGCCGAGCGGACGTTGGTCACGGACAGCGGGGCGTCGCTGCGGCTCGCTCCGGACGACTGGTCGGACACGCTGCTCGACGGGGTGACCTGGCTGCACCTGTCGGGGTATCTGCTGTTCTCCGCGGGGAGCCGGGCGTTCGTGGAGGTGGCTCTGGAGGCGGCACGCGCGCGTGGGGTGCCGGTGAGCCTGGATCCGGCGTCGGCGGGCTTCCTTGTGGAGCTGGGCGTCGACCGGTTCCTCGCGCTCGTGGAGGGGATCGACGTCCTCCTGCCCAGCCTCGACGAGGCCTGCCTGCTGACGGGGCTGCCCGACGCGGAGGACGCGGCGGCCAAGCTCAGCCGTCATGTTCCGCTGGTGGTCACCAAGCTGGGCGCGGACGGTGCGCTGGTGGCCCGCTCGGGCACCGTGCCCGCCCGCATCCCCGCGGTCCCGGCCACCCCCACGGACACGACCGGGGCCGGCGACGCCTTCACCGGTGCCTTCCTCGCCACCCTCCTCACGGGCACCGATCCCGAGGACGCGGCGCGGGAAGGATGCCGGGCGGGGGCGAGGGCGGTCGAGACGACAGGAGGCCGGCCACCGGCGACGCACCGGCCCGCATAGCACCGACGGAACGCCCCACCCGGCGGGCGGGGGTGACCCGCTCCCCGAGCGTGGGACACCCCCGGCTCGCTTCCGTCCGGGCCGCCACCCCAGCTCGCCTTCGTCCGGATCACCTCAGCCCGACTCCACCCGGGCCACCCCAGCCGCCCCGGCCCTCCTCAGCCCAACTCCCCTCCACCGACTCCCCCTCCGCCCGCCCCCTTCCAGCCACCCCTTACACCTTCCGCCCCCACGCAGAAATCATCGGCGCCGTAGCCAGATCCATCGCCCCGGACTCGACGTTCGCCAGATGCCGGTCGATCTCCTCGTCCGTGGCCAGGCCCGCCGTGACGAGGTCGGTGCGGACCTGGCGGATCGTGGCGGACTCCAGGGCCGCGCAGGCGGGTGAGGTCAACGGGAAGTACGCGTCGGCCTCCACGCGACGCAGACCGGCCTCCCGCAGCAGGCGTGGGAGTCGGCGCCCGTACGAGAGGTCGGCGCCGCGGTCGGCAAGGAGCCGGCGGAAGCCGGTGCGCAGCCGGTTCGCCAACTGCTCGGCGGGACCGTGTTCGTCGGGACAGGTCAGCGGTTGCAGCGCGGGGTCGGCGTCCTCGATCAGCAGCCGTCCGCCGGGGCGCAGGGACTCCACCATCGACCGCAACGCCCGTTCCCGGTCCGGTACATGGACGAGTACGAGCCTCGCGTGCACGACGTCGAAGCCCTCCCCCGGCGGCTCCTCCGTACCGACGTCGTGGACCCGCACCTCCACCGGCGGCCGACCGGCCGGGGCGACCCGGGAGGTGTCGATGTCGGTCGCGACGACCCTGCCGGTCGGCCCCACCTTCTTGGCGAGCCAGGACACGACGGACGTACCGCCGGCCCCGACCTCCCAGCAGCGCCAGCCGGGTCCGACACCGAACCCTTCGAGGTGCCGGAACGTCGTGGGATCGAAGAGGGAGGCGAAGGCGTCGAAGCGCTCTCCGGCCTCGGTCTGCCGGTTGTCGAGGAGATACCCGTCGGTTCGCATCATGTCGGGATCATCCCAGTCGTCCCGCTTGTCCATGGTGGTCGACGCTCCGATACGACGGCTACGACAGCTGCGACAGCACGGCGACCGCAACTCTACGAGGGGGGTACCCGAGTGTCCCGCGCCGCGCCGGAAACCCGTCGTCCACAGGCGGGAACAAAGCGGAATGCCCTGTTCCCACAGGCTTACCCGCGTTTCACGCAGGGCTGGCACACTGGCACGCCAGGGCGCAGCAATGCGGCGAGCGGGGATCCACGCAAGGAGATCCAGATGTCCATGGCAGGGAATCTGCGGAAGGTCACGAGCCTCGGCAAGGTCGGCGGCCTCCGCAGGGTGGCAAGGCTGGCGCGGCGCCGCCCGCGTGTGGACCTGAGCCATCCCGCCCGGTCGCCACTGGGCTCCTCGGTGGTGAACTGCGTGTCGTACCGGGACGGGGCCAGGGTCCCGGGCGGCGGTGACCTGGTCGACACCGTGGAACGGGTGCGCAAGCACGGGGACGGTTTCGTGTGGCTCGGCCTCCATGAGCCGACGGACCAGGAGTTCGCGGGCATCGCGGAGCTGTTCGAACTGCACCCGCTGGCGGTGGAGGACGCGATCGAGGCGCATCAGCGTCCGAAGCTGGAGCGGTACGACGACACGCTGTTCGCGGTGTTCAAGACCGTCTGCTACGTGGAGCACGAGGAGCTCACGGCGACGAGCGAGGTGGTGAACACCGGCGAGATCATGGTGTTCGTCGGCGAGGACTTCGTCATCACCGTGCGCCACGGGATGCACGGCTCGCTGGGCCCGCTGCGCGAGGAACTCGAGGCGGACCCCCAGCAACTGGCCAAGGGACCGGCCGCGGTCCTGCACGCGGTCGCGGACCATGTGGTGGACGACTATCTGAGCGTCACGGACGCGGTCCAGGCGGACATCGACCAGGTCGAGACGGACGTCTTCTCGCCGGACGGCGCGCGGACCGACCCGGGCCGTATCTACCAGCTCAAGCGCGAACTCCTCGAACTGAAGCGGGCCGTGGTGCCGCTGGCCCGTCCGATCGAGGAGTTGTCCACGCGTCCGATACGGGTGGTGAGCTCGGAGATACAGGCGTACTTCCGCGACGTCTCGGACCATCTGCTGCGCGCCAAGGAGCAGATCTCCGCCTTCGACGAACTCCTCAACTCGATCCTCCAGGCATACCTCGCCCAGGTGACGGTCGCGCAGAACGAGGACATGCGGAAGATCACGGCCTGGGCGGCGATCGTCGCCGTGCCGACGATGGTCTGCGGCGTGTACGGCATGAACTTCGAGCACATGCCGGAGCTGCGCTGGACGTTCGGCTACCCCATGGTCCTCGGCGTCATATCCGTGGCGTGCCTGGTGCTGCACCGCGGCTTCCGGCGCAACGGCTGGCTCTGAGCACGCCCGAAGACGGCGCGCCCGTGAACGGCGGTCAGCGCGTCGCGCTCTTCGCGTAGACGCTCTCGGCCCAGGCCGCGATCTGGTCCTCCGTCAGATGGTGGGCGAGGTCGGCCTCGCTGATCATGCCGACCAGGCGCTTGTTCTCGATGACGGGCAGCCGGCGGATCTGGTGGTCCTGCATCTCCCGGAGCACGTCGCTGACATCGGCGTCAGCGTCGATCCAGCGAGGTGTCCCCTGGGCCATCTCACCGGCGGTGACCTTGGCCGGGTCGTGCCCCACGGCCACGCATCCCACGACGATGTCGCGGTCGGTGAGAATGCCGCAGAGCCGTTCGTTCGCGTCGCTGATGGGCAGGGCTCCGACATTGAGCTCACGCATCAGCTGGGCGGCGCGGTCCAGGGTCTCGTGCGCGGGGATCCACTGGGCGCCACGGTGCATGATGTCTCCGGCGGTGGTCATGAAGTACCTCCCGGTGCCGGACGGCCGGCGCGGAGCGGGAGTGCTCCGCTGGTCCCGGCGCCGTTCATTCTCGCCGCGCCCGGCCGCCGCCGCACCCGGAGGCGAGCGCCGGGAGCGGGGTGGCTCAGACGGAGAAGCCCACGATCTTCCGCGGGACGACGCGGATGATCACTCGGGTCTCGTCCTCCTTCTCTGCGGGCGGGTCGATGCCCAGGTACTTGTGCGCGAGGTCGTGCGGGAGGCGCTTGTCGGGGTCCGGGAGGATCTCGGCGGTGCCGCGGATCTCGACCGAGGTGTAGGGGTTGGCCAGGTCGTAGACCGAGACGCTGATGCGGGGGTCGCGGCGGAGGTTGCGGATCTTCTGGCGGTTGTCGATGGAAGAGAAGAGGACGGCGTCGCCTTCGCGTTTGATCCAGACCACGGAGTTCTGCGGAGCGCCGTCGGGGCCGAGGGTGGCGACGCTGGCGAAGTTCTTGCCGTCGAGGAGGGCGCGGACGGAGTCGTCGAAAGAGAGCTGACCGCTCGTGGAAGTCGTCATGGGGCCCAGCGTAGTTATATGCGCGCGCATATAAAAGTGGTTTCGTGGATCTTCCGGAAACAAACCTCCGGGAGCCCGGTCAGCCCCGCCACGCCGGGTGCCGAGGGTCATCGGCACGCACCAGGACGTCGGCGGTGCCCGCGGGGTCGGTCTCGCGCTCGTAGCGCTCGAAGGCTTCCAGGGTCCACTGCTCGGGCTCGGGAGTGCGGCGGCGCAGCGCCCCCGGGGAGAGGAGGACGTGGACGGTCAGGTCGAAGGGGAACCAGTGGCGCAGCAGGAGGGGGCCGTGCAGCAACAGGAAACCGCCGGGCGGGAGTTGGACGTAGGGACTGCGGGTGGCGCGGTCGGTGCCGGGGTCCCAGAGGTCGGGCAGGACACGGCCGTCGCCGCCGGGTTCGAGGGGGCCGAAGACCTCGCGCCACAGGGCACCGGTGTCGAACCAGCCGTCGTAATAGGCCTCCACGTCCTGGTGGCCGTACTCGAAGCGGAGCGAGGCGGGGCGCAGGAAGCCCTGGGTGCCGACGACGAGAGAGGGGCGGCCTCGTACGCGGAGCGCTTCCGCGACGCGTTCGGCGAGGTCCTCGGGTCGGGCCGCCGGGGCGCCGTCGAAGGCGATGCGCGGCCAGGGGCCGCCGTCGGCCGGCTTCAGGTCGAGAAGGCGGTCGGCGAGGAGGTCGCCGAGCCGGTCCCAGGTGATCGCTTCGAGTCGCACAGGGCCCATGATGCGTCAACCGGCGGCGGGGACGCGCCCCCGCGTGGGACCGGCGGTCAGGACGCGTCCCGCTCGTGGGACCGGCGGGCGGCGAGCAGGTGCGGGAGGTGGGTCGCGCTCCAGGCGCGGGCGGCGTCGAGGAGGGGGATCAGGGTGCGACCGAGAGGAGTGAGGGCGTATTCGACACGGGGCGGATTCTCGTCGTACGCGGTGCGGGTGAGCAGGCCGTCGCGCTCCATCGCGCGCAGGGTCTCGCTGAGGACCTTGGGGGTGACGGCCCGGAGCGGGGCGCGGAGTTCGGTGAAGCGGCGCGGGCCGCCCTCCAGGCAGCGGATGACCATGCCGGTCCACTTGTCGCCGACGCGGAAGGGCATCGCGGAGGAGGGGCAGAGGGGGTCGAAATGTCGGGGTCGAGCGGGGCCAGCCGACGAGTGCCGTCCGCGGGAGGAGTGGGAACGGTCATGGGTCGAGGCTAGCGCCGATACCGTTGAAGTAACCGGGGCTTGTGACTCTAACGTCCAGGTCAGGCACCGAACGGCGGTGTCGGGCAAGGAGGTTGGCCATGGGTGACGGGATCGTCGTCTTCGGGGGCGGTGGGCGTGCGGGGCGAGCGGTCACGGCGGAGGCGCGGCGGCGCGGGTACGAGGTGACGGCCGTGGTGCGGGAGCCGGCCCGGTATCCGGAGCTGGGCGCGGAGGGGGTGGCGGTCGTCCGGGGTGATGTGACCGATCCGGGCTCCGTCCGTGCCGTGGCGGGCGGGCATGTGGCCGCCGTGCATGCGGTGTCGCCGTTCAGCGGGCCGGAACAGGGATTCGACGCGCTCGATCCGGACTTCTTCGGGACGGCCGCGGACGCGCTGCTGGGCGGGCTTTCCGCGGCGGGTGTGCGGCGGCTGGTGGCCGTGGGGCTGTTCGCGAACCTGCTCGGGGCGGACGGGCGGCCGGTGATGGACGACCCCGCGATGTTCCCGCCGGAGATCCGGCCGTTCGCCCGGGCGCACACGGCGGGGCTGGACCGGCTGCGCGCACACGCGGCCGGAGAGGACGCGATCGACTGGGTGATGCTCACCCCGGGAGGAGGACTGGAGCAGGGCGCGGCGCGCACCGGACGTTTTGCGATCGGCGGTGAGCAGGTGCCGGAGGGGACGGTGGCGACGCTGTCGTATGCGGACCTCGCGGTGGCGGTGGTCGACGAGATCGAGCGGCCGACGCTGCATCGGACGCGGGTGTCGGTGACGGGCACGGAGTCAGGCACGGAGTAAGGCCGGCAGGGAGCCAGGCGCGGAGTAAGAGGTCCTAACAGAAGTCGGTTGATCATGTGACTGTCGGTGCGGTGGTTCGTTGGTTCGGTCGTGGGGAAGCGCCAGCCGAGGCCGTGGATCGTCTCGGATGAACTGTGGTCGTTGATCGAGCCGTTGCTGCCCGAACCGGGTCCGAAGTTGGTGGCGGGCCGGCCTCGGGTTCCGGACCGGCAGGCGCTGTGCGGGATCCTGTTCGTGCTGCATACCGGGATCCAGTGGGAGTACCTGCCGCAGGAGCTGGGTTTCGGCTCGGGTATGACCTGTTGGCGTCGCCTGGCGGCGTGGAACGAGGCGGGCGTGTGGGATCAGCTGCATCTGGTGCTGCTGCGGAAGCTGCGGTCGGCGAAGAAGCTGGACTGGTCGCGGGCGGTGATCGACTCCTCTCACGTGCGGGCGGTCCGGCGCGGCCCAAAAGCGGTCCCAGCCCGGTCGACCGCGCACGGCCGGGCAGCAAACACCACGTCCTCACCGACGGGCAGGGCATTCCGCTTGCGGTGTCGCTGACCGGCGGCAATCGCAACGACGTGACTCAGTTGCTGGCGTTGCTGGACAAGGTCCCGGCCGTGGCCGGCGTCGTGGGCCGGCCCAGACGCCGGCCCGACATGCTGTTCGCCGACCGCGGCTACGACCACGACAAGTACCGGCGGCTGCTGTGGCAGCGCGGCATCCGCCCCGTCATCGCTGCACGCGGGCATCAACACGGCACCGGCCTGGGCAGCTTCCGCTGGGTGGTCGAACGGACCATCTCCTGGCTCCACGGCTTCCGCCGCCTGCGGATCCGCTGGGAGAGACGAGACGACATCCACGAAGCCTTCCTCGGCATCGCCACCTGCCTCATCACGCACCGCCACGTCCAACGCCTTTGTTAGGACCTCTAAGGCCGGCAGGGTGGCTGCGGAGTAGGGCCAACGGGTGGTTCGTGGCCCCTGCACGGGAATGAACCCCCTATGGCACACCTGGCAACTCCCCCGCACCGCACTGGGCTTCTCGTCTTCCAGCCCGTCAAGCGGAAGCAGTGCGCCGAGTGCCGGGGCGGGCCGTTGGCGATGCTGGTCCTGGAGGAGGGGGCGCCCCGGTGCCTGGACTGCGCCGACCTCGGCCACCTGGTGTTCCTGCCGCGCGGCGACACCGCGCTGACGCGCAGGTCGCGGGAGGAGAGCGGGCTGTCGGCGGTGGTCGTGCGGTTCAACCGGCGCAAGGGGCGCTACGAACGGCAGGGCGTCCTCGTCGAGGAAGGGGCGCTGGCCCGGGCGGAGGCGCGGTGTCTGGCGGATGCCGAGGCACGGCGGCGCCGCCGGGTGCGGGACGCCCGGCGGCGGGCGGTCGAGGACGTGCGGTTCACGGAGGCGTTCGCGGCGGAGATCCGTCGGCTGTTTCCCGGCTGCCCTGCCGATCGGGCCCGCGGGATCGCCGCGCACGCGTCGCTGCGGGGCAGCGGGCGGGTGGGGCGGAGTGCGGCGGGGCGGGCCTTGTCGGAGGGGGCCGTCGTCTCGGCGGTGGTGGCGTCCGTACGGCATCTGGACACGTCGTACGACCAGTTGCTGATGAGCGGGGTACCTCGGCATGAGGCCCGGCGGAGGATCGCGGTGGCGGTGGAAGGAGTGCTGGGCGGGTGGCGGTGACTCGCCGGCGCGGTGGACGGAAGGAAGCGGAGCCGTATCGGGAGAAAAGAGGAAGGAGACGTCCACGGACGCCTGCCTGGACGCCTGCGTATGTGTCCGCGTCGATCGGCCATGGTGACGCGTCCCGTACGGGAATTCACTTGTGGTGACGGTGGGTGCCGGGCAGGATCTCGGCTCGATGCGGGAGTTGACGTTGAGATGATCGCTGGACCGTACTTCGTACTGACGGTGCTGGGCGTACTGGGGACCGGCCTGGTGGCGGGGGTGTTCTGCGCGTTCTCGACCTTCGTGATGAAGGGGCTCGCCGCGCTGCCGCCCGCGCAGGGGGTCGCCGCGATGAAGGCGATCAACGTGACCGCGCTGCGGCCCGCGTTCATGCTCGTGTTCGTCGGCTCGGCGGTGCTGTCCGCGGTGCTCGCGGTGGTGACGTTCGTGCTGCTGCCGGACGACGGCACGGTGGAGCTGCTGGTGGGCAGTGCGCTGTATCTGGTCGGCTCGTTCGGGGTCACCATGGTGGCGAACGTGCCGCGCAACGAGACCCTGCTCAAGCTGGACGCCGGCACTCCCGAAGCGGCCGCGTACTGGCCGACGTACGTGCGCGAGTGGACGCTGTGGAACCACGTCCGCATGGTCGCCTCGGGTGCGGCGGCGGTGGCGTACGTGCTGGCCCTCACCTGACCGCAGGGCGGTCCCCGAGGTCGGCCCCAGCCCGCCGAGAAAGCGCTGTCCCCCACTCTGCGGGTGCGGCCCGGGCGACGTATCGTGGCCGAAAGAGTGCCGCCCGATGACGCACGGCCCGTCGATGCGAACGCAAGGAAGACGGCCATGGCCGATCCCAAGGGATTCATGACCACCCCTCGCCAGGACTGGCCCCGTCGGCCGGTCGAGGAGCGGGTCCGGGACTGGGACGAGGTGTACGTCCCGGGGGCGTTGCTGCCCATCATCAACAAGCAGGCGGACCGGTGCATGGACTGCGGCATCCCGTTCTGCCACGACGCCTGTCCGCTCGGGAACCTCATCCCCGAGTGGAACGACCTCGTCTCCCGGGACGACTGGCGGGCCGCCGCCGACCGGCTGCACGCCACCAACAACTTCCCCGAGTTCACCGGCCGGTTGTGCCCGGCGCCGTGCGAGGCGGGGTGCGTGCTCGCCATCAACCAGCCCGCGGTCACCATCAAGAACGTCGAGGTGGCCATCGCCGACCGGGCCTGGGAGCTCGGTTTCGCGCCACCGCGGCCGCCGGACCGGCTGTCCGGGCGGACCGTCGCCGTCATCGGCTCGGGACCGACGGGACTGGCCGCGGCCCAGCAGCTGACGCGGGCGGGCCACACGGTCGCCGTGTTCGAGAAGGACGACCGGCTCGGCGGGCTGATGCGGTACGGCATCCCCGCGTTCAAGATGGAGAAGCACCATGTGGAGCGCCGCATCGCGCAGATGCGGGCCGAGGGGACGAAGTTCCGTACGTCCACGGCGGTCGGGCGGGACATCGGCGCGGCCGAGCTGCGGTCGCGCTACGACGCGGTCGTGATCGCCACCGGCGCGACCGCCTGGCGTGAACTGGACGTACCGGGGCGGGAGTTGGCCGGCATCCACCAGGCCATGGAGTATCTGCCGCTGGCCAACCGGGTGTGCGAGGGGGATCTGGACGTCTCCCCGATGTCCGCCACCGGGAAGCACGTCGTCATCGTCGGCGGCGGTGACACGGGCGCCGACTGTCTGGGCACCGCGGTGCGTGAAGGCGCCGCGTCCGTCACGCAGTTGGACATCTACGCCCAGCCCGGCGCCGAGCGCGACGAGGACACCGAGCCCTGGCCGACGTACCCGAAGATCTACCGGCTGTCGGCCGCGCACGAGGAGGCCGGTGCGCTGGGGACCGCCCCGGCGGCGGACGCGGACGCGCGGCTGTTCGCGGCGTCCACGCTCCGCTTCGCCGGTGACGCCGACCGGCAGGTGAAGTCGCTGCACCTGGTCGAGGTCGACGCGGAGCGGCGGCCCGTGTCGGGGACCGGGCGGACGCTCCCCGCCGACCTCGTCCTGCTCGCCCTCGGCTTCTCCGGGCCCGACCGCACCGACGGGCTCGTCGACCAGCTCGGGCTGGCCATGGAGCCGCGCGGCACGATCGCGCGGGACGCCGGGTTCGCGACGAGCGCCCCCGGCGTGTTCGCCGCGGGGGACGCCGCGCGCGGGCAGTCGCTGATCGTGTGGGCGATCGCCGAGGGGCGGGCGGTGGCGGCGGCCGTCGACCGTCATCTGACGGGGAGTTCACGGCTGCCGGCGCCGATCGGGCCGCACGACCGGCCGATGACCGTCTGACGGGGACACCGGCCGACCTACGACCGTCTGACGCACCGCCCACCGCAGGACCCTGGCCGCGTCATCCCCGTTCGTCGGTCCCCGCCACCTTCTGCGTCGCCAGGGCCACCCTGTTCCAGGTGTTGATGGCGAAGATCAGCGCCAGCACCTGGGCCAGCTCCCGCTCCTCGAACTGAGCGGCGGCCTGCGCGTACACCTCGTCCGGGACTCCCCCGTCGGCGACCAGCGTCACGGCCTCGGTCAGGGCCAGCGCCGCCTGCTCCTTGTCCGTGAAGAAGTGCCGGGCCTCGCGCCAGACGGCGACCATGTGCAGCCGGTCCTCGCTCTCGCCGGCCTTGCGGGCGTCGTTGGTGTGCATGTGCAGGCAGTACGCGCAGTGGTTGAGGTGCGAGGCGCGGATCTGGATCAGCTCGACCAGGGCCGGGTCGAGGCCCTCGCGGGCGGCGGCGTCGAAGCCGATGAGGGCGCGGAAGACCTTCGGGGCGGACTTGGCGAAGTTGAGGCGGGTCGTCGGGGCGGAAGCGATCGTGTTCGTCGTCATGTCCTCCAACCTACGATCGGAAAAGACCGGTTGTAGGGTTCATTTCCATGACGAGATCGTGGGTCAATTCCGCCGAGGGGCTCGGCTCCGACCTTCACCTGGAGCTCAACGGACCGGGCGGCAGGCGGGCCGCGCTCGGCGATGCCCTGCGGGACGCGGTACGGAGTGGCAGGCTCGCCCCCGGCACCCGGCTGCCGCCCTACCGGTCGCTCGCCGCCGACCTCGGCGTGGCCCGCAACACGGTGGCCGACGCCTACGCGGAACTCGTCGCGGAGGGGTGGCTCACCGCACGCCAGGGGTCGGGGACGCGGGTGGCGGAGCGGACCGAGCCATTGCGGGCCGCCGGGCACGCGCGCGTGCCCAGGAAGTCGCCGTCACGCGCGCGTGGACCGCGGCACGACCTGCGGCAGGGCACGCCGGACCGGTCGGCGTTCCCGCGGGCGGCCTGGCTGGCCTCCTACCGGCGGGCCCTTCAGCAGGCGCCCGACGAGGCGTTCGGGCCCGGTGACCCCGCCGGGCGCCTGGAGCTGCGGGAGGCGCTCGCGGAGTATCTGGCACGCGCGCGTGGAGTGCGTACCGAACCCGGCCGGATCGTGATCTGCTCCGGCTTCGCGCACGCCCTGCGGCTGCTCTTCCAGAACGCCCACGTCCTCAGGGGCCCCCTGGCCGTGGAGGCGTACGGCCTGCCGTTCCACCGTGAGCTGCTCGCGGGCGCCGGCGTGCGGACCGTACCGCTGCCGCTGGACGAACAGGGCGCCGACGTCGGGCGGTTGACGCGCGAGCGGGCCGTGCTGCTCACCCCGGCGCACCAGTTCCCGACCGGCGGCCCGCTGCACGCCGGACGGCGGGCCGCGGCCGTCGACTGGGCACGCGCGCGTGACGGCGTGGTGCTGGAGGACGACTACGACGGCGAGTTCCGCTACGACCGCAAGCCCGTCGGGGCGGTCCAGGGGCTCGATCCGGAGCGGGTGATCTACCTCGGCTCGGTGAGCAAGAGCCTGTCGCCCGCGGTGCGGCTGGGATGGATGGTGCTGCCGGAGCGGTACGTCGACGGCGTGCTCGCGGCCAAGGGCGAGCGGGAGGCCTGGGCGAGCGTCCTCGATCAGCTGGCCCTCGCCGACTTCCTCGTCTCCGGCGCGTACGACCGTCACGTGCGGCGCATGCGGCAGCGGTACCGGAGCCGCCGCGACCGGCTCGTCGCGGCGCTCGCCGCGCACGCGCCGCACGTCGAGGTCAGCGGCGTCGCGGCCGGGCTGCACGCGGTGCTGAGGCTGCCGCCCGGGACCGAGCGGTCGGCCGTCAAGGCGGCCGTGTGGCAAGGTATCGCGCTCGACGGCCTTGCGGAGTTCCGGCATCCGGAGGCCTCGACGGCGGACATGCCCGCCCGGGACGGCCTGGTCGTCGGGTACGCGACCCCGTCCGAGGCAGCGTACGGGGCGGCGCTGGAGGCCCTGTGCGCGTCACTTCCCCCGACCGCCCCTACCGCCTCTGTCGGCGTCCCTCCCGGTTCTCACCAATAGTTCTCATCGATTAAGCACTGCGACAAGGAAGTTCAAGCCCGCGTCGGACCAACACGTCACGACAGCAGGAAGTCCGCCTCCCCCGCCTTCGCGCCCTCGATGAACGCCGTCATCTCGTCGGTGGTGTAGATCAGCGCCGGACCGTCCGGATCGGTCGACTGACGGACGGCGATCCGGCCGTCGGCCAGCTTCATCGCCTCCAGGCAGTTGCCGCCGTTGCCGCCGCTCCACGGCTTGTGCCAGCCCTCGCTGCCCAACTCCCGCGCGGGCATGCCGTTGTAGACCGGTATGCGCGGCTTGATGCGATCCATTCACAGCTCCTTGCGGAGATCCCGGAGGATCTCCTTCGTGCGATGTGCCGTAGCGGCCTGCGCCGCCGTGCGGTCCATGACCTCGAGGTGGGTCGCCACCTCCGCGCGCGCGTCCAGGTAGACGGCGCCGGTCAGGTACTCGCTGTAAACCATGTCCGGAAGCTCCGGCACGGCGAATCGGAACAGCACGAAGGGCCCGTACGTGCCGGGGTGCGGCCCGTTGGCGAACGGGGCGACCTGCAACGTCACGTTGGGCAGCTTCGTGGCCTCGAGCAGTCGGTCGATCTGGGCACGCATCACCTCCGGGCCGCCCACCGGGCGGCGCAGCGCGGTCTCGTCGATGACCGCCCAGAAACGGGGGGCATCGGGACGGGTGAGCAGTTCCTGACGTTGTACGCGCAGAGCGACGTGCCGCTCGATGTCTTCCGGCCGCGTCTGGCCGATGGCTCCGGACTTCAGCACACCGCGGGCGTAGTCCTCGGTCTGGAGCAGCCCGGGCACGAAGTGCGGGTCGTAGGACCGGATGAGGCTGGCGGCGCCTTCGAGGCTCACGTACATCGAGAACCAGCCGGGCAGGATGTCGTGGTACCGCTGCCACCAGCCGGGTTTGTTGGCCTCCTCGGCCAGCTGCACGAAGGCGTCGGCCTCCTCGTCGGAGACGCCGTAGGACTTCAGGAGCAGCTGGAGGTACGGGATCTTGAGGCCGACCTCGGCCATCTCCATGCGGCGGACGGTGGCGGGGGCGACGCGGAGGACCTTGGCGGCCTCCTCGCGCTTGAGACCGGCGCGCTCACGCAGGTCCAGCAGGCGCCGACCGAGGACGACCTGGCCGACCGTCGGCGCGGACCGCGGCTCGCTCACCCTCCACCTCCTGGACGTCCCGTGGGTCCGGGGACCCGTGGAAACCTGTACGGAAACCTGTGCAAAAGAATCCTGGCAGCCCGACGGCGCCATTCGAAGACCTATTCGAAGACCTGGTCGGATCTCCGGTGATCTCAACTGGCGCCGCTCGACATGCTTGTTGCGAGCAGTGTGCCACGGCCTTCCAGACCGTCACACAGCACTCTGCAATTTTCAGAGTGACACTTGCCAAGTGTTCACGGCGGGGCGATAGTGGCAAGCGTGATTCCGTCCGCGCCCTTAGGAACAGACGCCGCAGGCCCCCACAGCCTCGGTGCCGCATCGGGAGCAGGCCGCCCTTCGGGGCCCGCTGCCGAGCGCCGGTTCCGGTTCGAGCTGGCCGCACATCCGGGTTCCGCCGCGCAGGCCAGACGGCTGACGCGGGCCCGGCTGAACGGCTGGGCGGTCTGCGAGGACACCTGCGACACGGCGGCCCTGGTGGTCTCCGAGCTCGTCACCAACGCCATCGTGCACACCGCGAGCAGACACATAGTCTGCGAGCTGCACGACGGCGACGACCTGGTGCGCATAGCCGTGCGTGACGAGGGCTGCGCCCCGGGCGAGCCGCACCCGTGCTCGCCGCGCGGTGAGGAGGAGCACGGGAGGGGATTGCTCCTCGTCGACGCCCTGTGTCACTCGTGGGGCACCCACGAGCACGGCCCGGGCCTCCTGGTCTGGGCGGACCTGCCCCGCGAGAGCGACACCGCGGGAACCGGCACCGGCCCGCACAACGACCTCGGCTGGGGAGCCCGCCCCAAGCCCGGCCCGGCCGGCGGCTCGGGCGACGAGGACGACGCGGCGGACGCCCTGCACAAGGCCGACGCACGGTACGACACCGAGCGCCACGACGTCGACTCCGACCCACGTCACGACACCGACGCCCGCCACCACGCGATACCCGGGCACGGCGACGCGATACCCGACCACGTCCCCGGAGCATCGCGGCACACCGACGCGATCACCGACCACCACCCCGGCATACCCCGCCCCGACACGGCGAGAGCCGCCCGGCACGACGCAACCCCCCGGCACGACGGCACCCCCCGCCACACCGGCGGCGAGCCCTGGCACCTCGGCGCCGAGACCTGGCACCTCGGAAGGCCCCGGCGCGACGGCGGCGACACCCTGCACTACGGGGCGCCCTGGCACGACGGCACGGAAGTCCGGTACGACGGGGCGGAAGCCCGCCACCACGGCACATCCCGGCACCACGGATCGGCGCCGCACCACGGGACGGGGGGCCCATGGCTCTGAAGGCTGCGACCGGTGGCCAGGTCATGAACCTGGACACGCTGGTCCGCCTCCGACGGGGACTGCACACGCCGGTCATCCCCCGACGGCTCCCCGTACCCGACGGCATGACGGCCCCGCTGGGCTGCGACGCGGTGGCGGTACCCGCCCGCTTCGGTCCGCTGGTGATGCCCCGGCTGCCCCGCGTCGGATGCGTGTACGCCGATGAGGCGCACTGGTGGTGGATCGTTCCGTCGGACTCCGACTACGCCCTGGAGTGGCCCGCGCCCGCGCGCTACGCCACCGGAGCGATCGTCCCCGACGCCCCCGGCGTCCCCGGCCTGATCCACAAGCCGGAGGGAACGGTCCCCTACACCCCGCCGATCCCCCTGTATCTGGCCCTGTGCCGGCTGACGGGGACGACACCCGCCTGGTCCCGCCCGGTCAGCGCCTGAGCCTCCGTCTCCCCGCGGGCCGTACAGGCGTACGCCCGCGCGCAACCCCGGCCGGTCCCCGCGCCCTGCCCCTCACGTCCCCCTCCCGCGATAGTGGCCCTCCGACCACGATCGGGGGAGGCCGTCGGTGGGGAAGAAGCGCGACGCCGAAGAGCCTGACGTGTCGGAGTCGGAGCGGCTGCTCTTCGGCGGGCCGCTGCGCTACGACATGGGCTGGAACAGTCACTCCGACGCCCGGCTCCGGCTGAACTTCCGGGAACTGCTGCGGCAGCTGCCCGCGCTGCTCTCGCTCAGCTTCCGGCTCGCCTGGCAGGCCGACCGGCGGGCCGCGAAGGTCGTGCTCGGCGCCGAGGCGGGCCGGGGCGCGGCGCAGGCGGTGAGTCTGCTGGCCGTGAACAGTGTGCTGGGGCGGCTGATCGGCGGCGGGACGATCGAGGAGCGGTTACGGGGTGCCGTCCCCGCCCTCGTCGCGATGGCCTCGGTCATGCTGGTGGCCGCGCTGCTGCGGGCCGCGTCGACGTACGCCACCGGACGCCTGGAACCGAAGGTGGAGCGGGTGGCGACCGAGCGCTATCTGGAGCGGGCGGCCGCCGTGGAGCTGGCCGCGATCGAGGACCACGCCTTCCACAAACTGCTGGACACCGCGCAGTACGGCGCCACGTCCGCCCGGCGCATGATCGCCTACGCCACCCGGGTCATGAACGCGGCGATCTCGCTGGTCGCGGCGGCCGGCGTCCTGACCGTGCTGCATCCGGCGCTGCTGCCGCTGCTGGTGACCATGACCCTGCCCAGCGCGTGGAGCGCCCTGACGATCGCCCGGCGCCGGTACGAGTCCTTCCACACCTGGGTGCAGCACGCCCGCGCCGGTCATCTGCTCAGCGAGCTGCTCACCGAACCGACCGCGGCACCGGAGATCCGGGTGCACGGCGTCGGCCCCTTCCTGCTGCACCACTACCGGGCCATGTCGGAGGTCGCGGAGGCGGAACAGGCCCGGCTGGCCCGGCTCGCGGCCCGTACCGGGCTGATCGCGGCGTTCTGGACGGGCCTCGCGACGGTGGCGACGTACGCGACGCTCGGCGGGCTGCTGCTCGCCGGGGCGATGGCGCTGTCGGTGGCGGGCACGGCGGTGATCGCGATCCGCTCGGGCTCCGCCAGCCTGGACAGCCTGGTCCTGGAGATGAACCAGCTCCACCAGGAGGCCCTCTTCGTCGGCGATCTGCAACGGCTGTACGTCGAGGCCGAGCAGCGCGCGATCCCGGTCGGCGGACGGGAGCTGCCCGAGGACCCGCGGGAGATCCGCTTCGAGAACGTCACCTTCAGCTATCCGGGTGAGTCCACGCACCCGGCCCTGGACGACGTGACGCTCACGCTCCCGCTCGGCCGGATCGTGGCGCTGGTCGGCGAGAACGGCTCGGGCAAGACGACCCTGGTGAAGCTGCTGGCCGGGCTCTACAAGCCGGACCGGGGCCGCATCCTGTGGGACGGCGTGGACGCGGCGGACGCGGATCGGCACCTGCTCGCCGAGCGGATCGCGATGGTGGCGCAGGACTTCAAGCGCTGGCCGTTCACGGCCCGCGTCAATGTGGCGGTCGGCCGGTCGGCGGCGCCGCTGACCGAGGAGCGGATGGCCGAGTCGATCGCCGAGGCCGGCGCCCAGGACGTGGTGGCGGATCTGCCGCGTGGCCTGGACACCCTGCTGGCCCGCCATTTCAGCGGCGGGCACGAGCTGTCCGGCGGGCAGTGGCAGCGCCTGGGCATCGCGCGGGCGGCCTACCGGCGCGGCCGCATCCTGATCGTGGACGAGCCGACGGCGGCGCTGGACGCGCGCGCCGAGCTGGAGGTCTTCGAGAAGATCCGCGCGCTGGCGGGCAGCGGGCAGACGGTCGTCCTGATCACCCACCGGCTGGCGTCCGTACGCCATGCCGACCTGGTGCACGTCCTGGAGCAGGGCCGGCTCGTCGAGTCCGGCACGCCCGAGGAACTGCTGGCGACCGGCGGTGTCTACGCCGAGCTGTACTCGCTCCAGGCGGACCAGTTCACGGCACCGAAGGCGAGCTGACCGCGCCGTCCGCGGGGACGACGACCAGGAACGCGTCCGTCGCGAGGTCCATCACGACCTCGGCGGGCGTGCCCTCCATACGCCGTGCGTGCGCGAACTCCTCCGCGGGCCAGGAGCCACGCGGGCCACCGGCGGGAAAGCGCTCGAGCACCTTTCGCCCGTTCACCATCCTGCACCTCCGATCAAGCGTCCTTCTGTTAGGAGTTAACGCTCTGGAGGGCCGGAACGGCTCGCTGAGTTGCGCGACTGAGACGTAGTTGACACCGGTTCAGCGCGCAGCGTGAGAAGTTGGTTACCGAACGGTCACTTCCGTTACCTTTCGTGTCGTTTCCTGCACGCTCCGCGTCAATCCTCGTACTCGTCGTGGTAGCGGACACGCTCACTCCCCGCGGGCGCCCCCAGCGCCGACGCGCGCCCCTCGGGCTCCTCCCACTCCTCCTGCCGGCCCAGCGCGGTCAGGTCCAGGAGGCTGGTCGTCGAGCCGAGCCCGTCCAGGCCGCGCTCGTACGTCGAGTACGTGTGGAAGACGCGGTCCCGCTCCCGCAGGAAGCAGCTGATGCCGGGCCGCTCGACGAGTTCCCCCTCGTGCACGAGGGTCGCCTCGAAGTCGCGGTTGAAGTCGGCGCCGTACGCCGAGTACCAGGGCACGGTCCATCCCATCCGCGCCTTGAACGGCAGGATCTTCGTGTATGGCGCCCGGGACACCGCCGCGAACGTGGTGCCCCGCGCCTTCAGGTGCGCCGGATGCCCGATCTGGTCGAGGAACGCCGAGCAGCTGCGGCAGCCCGCGTCCCACTCCGGCGCGAACATGAAGTGGTAGACGACGAGCTGGGACCGTCCTTCGAAGAGGTCGAGCAGCGTCGCCTTGCCGTCGCCGCCCTCGAAGAGGTACTCCTCCTCGATCTCCACCATGGGCAGTCGGCGCCGCTCGGCGTTGAGCGCGTCCCGCGCCCGTGTGGCCGCCTTCTCCCTGACCAGCAGTTCCCCGCGCGCCGCGCGCCACTCCGCACGCGAGACGACCTCCGGAAGTGACATGAGCCCTCCTGTGCAACGGTCCGTTCGAGGTGGTGACCGAGGGCGGGGACGGAACTCATCGCTGTGCCGGAGAATTTTTTCGTCGTGGCTTTCCGGCGGCTCTCAGGTGTCGTACTCCTGGATCCGCCCGCCGTGACTCCGGTCCAGGAGCGCGGGCATCCGCTCCCCCAACTCCCTGACGACACCGGGCACATCGATGGTCAGCAGCTCCCGGTCGCGCATCAGGACCCGGCCGTCGACGATGGTCGTGCGCACGTCGGAGGAGCGGGCGCTGTGCACGAGGGTGGCGGCGAGGTCGTGGACGGGCTGGGTGTGCGGGCCGCTGAGGTCGACGAGGACGATGTCGGCGCGGCGGCCGGGGGCGAGGGTGCCGAGGGTGTCGCCGAGTCCGACCGCTCGGGCGCTCTGGAGGGTGGCGTGGTGCAGGGCCTGGCGGGACGTCAGCCAACGCGGGTCGCCGGTCGTGGACTTCTGGATCAGCGCGGTGAGCGCCATCGACTCCCATACGTCGAGGGAGTTGTTGGAGGCAGCGCCGTCCGTGGCGAGGCCGACGGGGATGCCGAGGTCGCGCAGGGCGCGGACGGGCGTGGTGGTGGGCCAGGCGAACTTGAGGTAGCCACGGGGTGCGGTGGCGACGGAGACACGGCCTCCGGCCGCCGCGAGCACGGGCAGGTCGCGGTCGAGGATGCCGGTGCCGTGAGCGATGAGGACATCGGTGTCGAGGATGCCGGTGCGGGCCAGCACCTCGACGGGGGTGACGCCGTGGCGTTCGAGGCTGGTGTCGGCCTGGTCGCGGTTCTCGGCGGCGTGCAGATGGACGGGGAGACCGTGGGCTCGGGCCAGTTCGGCGGTGGCGGCGAGGTCGGCGTCGTCGACGGTGTAGGGGGCGTGCGGGGCGAGGGCGGTGGTGATGCGACCGGCGGCGCCGCCGCGGTGCCGGAGCGCGAACTCCAGTGATTTCTCCCGCCCTTGGGGCCCCTGGGAGGAGAAGTACGCCTCCCCGAGATGGGCCCGGATGCCGCACTCCTCGACCACCGCGGCGACGGCGTCCATCGAGAAGTAATGGTCGGCGAAGCAGGTGACGCCCCCGCGGATCATCTCCGCGCAGGCGAGCCAGGCACCCAACTCCACATCTCTTTCGATGAGGTTGGACTCGACGGGCCAGACCACGTCGTTGAACCACTCCTCGGTGGGCAGGTCCTCGGCGACCCCGCGCAGGGCGACCATCGGGGCGTGGGTGTGGCAGTTGACGAGCCCGGGCAGGGCCACCTGCCCACGGGCGTCGATGTGTTCGACGGCGGGCGGAGGATCGGCCGCCGTGAGGGACTCGATGACACCTCCCCGTACGACGATGGTGGCGTTCTCCTCGAACCCGATGCGCTCCTCGTCGTCGTGGACGAGGGCGGTGCATCCGGTGATGACGAGGTCGGCGGGAGAGTCGGTCATCACGCCAACGTACGGCGTGGTCGTCGGGTCGTGTGAGCCGAACCGCGCATCATGTCCCTGCTCTGTCGCGGCGTCGTCCGGACGAGCACGCTTGCCTCATGACACCGCCCGGAAGGGGGACCGGCATGCTCATCGGCACCTGGAACCTGGAGAACCTGTACCGCCCCGGCGGCCCGTTCGGCCCGGCCGACAAGGCCGCGTACGAGACGAAGCTCGCCGCCCTGGCCGGCACGATCACGGCACTCGACCCGACGCTGCTGGGCGTGCAGGAGGTAGGTGAGCCGGAGGCGCTGGGGGACCTGGTCGGCATGCTGGAGGGCGACTGGCACACCGCGCTGTCCGGGCACCCGGACGGCCGGGGCATCCGGGTCGGCTTCCTCAGCCGGGTCCCGTTGGAGGTGCTGTCCGACACGAACGCGTTCCCGGCACGGCTGCGTCCGGTGCAGGCGGACGACGAGGGCGGCGTGTCCGCGGAGGCGGGCCGCGGCTTCCTGGCGGTGGAGGCGGCGACGGAGGCCGGCCCGGTGCGGGCGGCGGTCTGCCATCTGAAGTCGAAGCTGCTGTCGTATCCGGGCGGCCGGTTCCTGCCCCGCGACGAGGGCGAACGGGCGCGCTACGGGGCGTACGCGCTGTACCGGCGGGCGGCGGAGGCGACGGCGTTGCGCGCGCTGGCCGATGTGTTGCTGGCGGGGGACGGGCGGGAGCGGGACGTGGTGGTGCTGGGTGATCTCAACGACGAGGTGCAGGCGGCGACCACGCAGATCCTGCTCGGCCCGCCCGGTTCGGAGATCGGCACGCCCGGCTTCGACCGGCCGGACGGCGGCGACGCGTTGCGCCTGTGGGACGTGGCCCCGCTCATCCCCGCCGAGCAGCGCTTCTCCCGCGTCAACTCCGGGCGCCGCGAACTGATCGACCACATCCTGCTGAGCCACCACCTGGTCCACCGGGTGACGGCGGCGGGCACCGGCCTGCCGGACGAGGCGGCGCCGGACCTGCCGTCCGTGGACCCGGAGCGTCCGGCGGCGCGACGGGAGGCGCGGGGTTCGGACCATGCCCCGGTGTGGGTGCGGATCGGCTAGACGGCGACGGGGAGTTCGGGCAGCCGCACCCGCAAGTGGGCGCGATCCCGCTCGAGTTCGTGCGCCAGCTCTGCGAGCCGCTGGGTGTGCCGGGAGGTGAGCCCGCCCGAGTCGTCGAGATGCACGGCGCATGCCGTGGTCGTGTCGACGAGCTCCTCCAGTACGGCGACCACCTCGCCCGCGTCCGCCGAGTGCCGGGCGAGCGGCGGGAGTTCGGCGGCGGCGAGGGCGATGGCGGTACGGGCCTCGGCGAGCGTGCGATAGGCCTCGCGGCGCAGGGTCCAGCGGACGCGACGGCTGTCGGCGTCCGGGTCCGTCTCGTGCAGGACGTGGGTGAGATAGGCCTGGGCGGCCTCGCTCGCCGCGCCGAGCCGGGCCCGGACTCCCCCGCCGCGCTGCCCGGGCATCGGCAGATGACCGACGACGAGCACGAGCGCGCACGCCAGCAGCGTCTCGCCGATCCGGCTCACGGAGGCCTGCGGTTCGCCGCCGACCATCACCAGGGCGAGCACCAGGACGGTGACCACGGCGGTCTGGGCGGCGAAGTGCCGGGTGGCGACGGGGATGAGCGCCCCGCTCACGGCGACGAGCGCGATGAGCCCTTCGGGCCGTGGCAGTACGGCGGCGAAGGCGGCGAACACGAGCGCGCCGAGGACGGTCCCCGCGGCCCGGCACAGCACCCGCGACACCAGCGGCCCGAGATCGGGCTTGACGAGGAAGACGGCGGTGGCGGGCAGCCAGTACCAGTGCTGGTGCTGCCCGTACCAGTGGGAGTGGTGCAGGCCCTGGGCGATGGCGGCGCTGGCGCCGAAGCAGAGGGCGACCCGCAGCCCGTACTCGCGCCCGCCGCTGCCGAACGCGGCCCGCAGCAGATCCCCGGCCGCCCGCCGGCGGGTGTGCAGATCGCCGCCCTTGCCCCGGTCGAAGGCCTCGGCGGCGTGCAGCAGGGCGTCGTCGAGCGCGCGCAGGGCGGGGGCGGACCGGGTGGGCGCGGGCAGCGGCCCGGTGTGCGTGTTCTCGCGTACGGCGGTGGCGAGCCGGCGGGGCCCGGCCGAGGCCCGCCCGGTCAGGGGTTCACCGGCCCAGGCGAGCGCGGTGGCGGCCTCGGCGAGCGGGAGGGCGGCGGCGTACTGGGCGTGCAGCCTCCGCTCCGCGGCGGAACTGGCGTAACGCCGCAGGCGGGGCCCGGCGAGGGCGTCCTGGGCATGGTCGAGAGCGGCCGTGAGGGCGGCGCGGCGGGCGGTGGCGTGGTCGGCGCCGACCGCGTCGAGGAGGTCGGCGACGGCGTCGTACACCCGCGCGACCGCCTCCCGTTCCCCGTCGAACCGGAAGTCACCGGCGAGCGAGCCGGGCGTGGGCAGGGCCAGTCTCAGCCCGAGCAGCCAGGCCGCACCGGCGAGATAGGCGAGCGCCCGCGCGGGGCCCGGCTCCGGCAGCGGCATCCCGGCCCCGATCGCGGAGGCGACGAGCAGCTGCGTCCCTGCCCCGGAGGCGACCGGCCCGATGGCACTCATGCCGCCCGCGACCAGCCCGAGCCCGGTGAGAAGAAGGGTGAGGGGGAGAGCGGACACATGTTGTCCGGCGTACGTCCCGACGAGCATCCCCAGCGCCCCGGCCACCGCCGGGACCCCGAGCCGCTGGACGGAGGCCCGCCGGCTGCCGGGCCGGTCGTTGATCCCGGCGAGCATCGCGGCGATGGCGGCGACGACACCGAGGGAGGTGCGGTCGGCGAGCACGGCGACGAGCAGAAGGGGGCCGGCGGAGAGGGCGCCGCGCAGGACGGCGTTCCAGGGGACGGGGCCGCGCTGGGTGCGGAGGGTGTGGGCGAGCCAGGGCGGGAGGTCGAGCGGGCGTGGCACGGGGCTCCTGTCGTCTGGTCGAGGGCGGGGGGTGTGCCTTCGGGCGACGGTGGCCGGGCGGTAGGTGTCCACGGTAGATCGCGTGGGAGGAGAAGTTGGGGCGGCCGTATTTCGGGGATGTGACGGTTGGCCCGAAGGCCGCTTTCTTTATGAACGCAACTGCCCACGGGCTCCGGAAACGACGGAAACGATGAACTCAACTGCCCGCGGGCACCGGAAACGGGAGCGGGCCCGGGGGCGTAGCCTGCCCCCGGGCCCTGTGTGATGCCGTCCATTTCGCACGCCGGCACGCTTGAGAACCCAGATCAATCATCATGTCGTCGCGTCCTGCCTTTGGACCACCACACATCGAGCTGTGCGGACTGGACTTGAACCAGCATCTCGACGCCCTGGGCCTGGGCCCGGTCGATCCGGCGATCGACGGCGAATACTGAATCTGGAGCGAGAGTCTGAGATTGACCGCGGCCGGTTCTCGGACCTGACACCGCTTCATCACGACAAGCTTCAGTTTCAGCTTGCGCTCCTCGCGCACCCCGGCGGCAAAGCGCCGGGGGGTCTTTGACGTTACTTATCCGAAGAGGTAACCGAACACGGCGTCCCCGACCCGCCGGTCGACGACATCCGCGCCATTGGCCTCTTCCCTGGCGAACTTCACGGCCTGCTGCAACTTCTCGACACGGCCGAGGAGTTCATTGACCCGCCGGGCGGGGAGGGCGCCGGAGAACTTCACCGTGGTCCAGTACCCGATGGGGATGTCCTCGTAATAGACCTCGACCTGGGCGGGATGCTTCTCGGTCGCCTCGGCCTTCACATGATTACGGGGCACCTTCTTGGTACGAAGGGTCCGCACCGGCTCCGTCTTCCAGGAGTCGGTCGACGGATCCTGCGTCCACGCCTCGGAGGCGTCGAGAACGGGCAGCTTCCGCACGAAGGTATTGATATCGACGAGCTGCTTCTCGAGAAAGAGCAGATAGGACACGGGAACGTCGGCGACCAGCACGCGCCCGTCCACGGTCACGTCCGCACGGGCCTCGCAATTCGCCCAGTCCTTGGTGGCGGTCACATCGAACAGCCGCGTCAGCGTGGCCGCGGTCTCCCGCAGCACGTCCTCCGCCTTCACCTGGACCCGCGTCGACTCGGGCGGCAACTGCTCGCCCTCCTCGTCCTTCGGCTGATACGTACGCGAGATACCGGCCAGCAACGCGGGCTTCTGCAGGCCGTGATGAGCGGCCGTCAGGTCCTGGTGCGCCTTGGACTTGACGCCTTTCTCGACTGCGATGATCTGGTTGAGTTTTGCCACGAGAGGGACGTTAGCAGCGACAAGGCCGCCTTTTCGAAGGATTATTCGGGGGCTCTCGGGTACGAGGGCGATGTCAGCTGTGCGCGCGGGCGGTGAGATAGGGATCCCGGCGGAGAACTTCCCGGCTCCCGAGGAGAGTTCCGGCGGCAAGCCCGACACCGGGCAGCAGGAGCGCCGCAACTGCCCACCCCGGACCGGGCAACGCATCCGGAACGGTGATGGGCAGACCGAGAACATCGCTGAGCGGACCGGCGAGCACGAGGGACACCCCCGTACCGACCAACGCCCCCACCGCCCCCGCCACTCCCCCGGACAACGCGGCCTCACCAAACAGAATCCGCCGCAGTTCGGCGCGCCCGGACCCGAGAACCCGCAGAATCGCGAACTGCCCGATCCGCGCCCGCGCACTGTCGGCGGCCCGGACGGCACCGAGCCAGACGGCACCAAGTGCCAGGACGAGCACACCGATACGCATCGCGAGATCGGCGGCACCGAAGAGGCCGGGCAGGTTCCGCACCCGGTCGGACACGGCGGAGGCGGAGAACCCGTCGCCCTGCAGCGCCTTGACCACGGACGCCACCCGCGCCTGATGCTCGACCACGACGACGGCCGACTGGGCACCCTCCTTGGCCCGGAAGGTGTCCGTCTCCTGCCCGGCGCGTGCTGCGGCGAGGACGGCGGCAGTGCCCTCGGAGAGATACGCGACGCCCGGCCCGTCCGCCTGCCAACTCGGGTCGTACAGCGCCGCGATCGTCAGCTTCATCACGGCGGTGGTACCGGAGGCGGCGCCGGTCCCGGTCGCCTTGGTGTACCCGAAGGTGACGGTACGGCCGAGCAGCGGGGCGAAGTCGGTGCCCTGGGCGGACGCCGGCAACACGACCTGATCCCGGCCGAGTTCGGCGGGGAGGACACCCTTGGTGATGGGCAGGTCGTCGCCCGGAGTGAGGGTGCGGCTGGTGAGGTCGTACGTTCCTTCGTCCTCCGCGTACAGGGTGGCGGGGTAGTCGGCGACGACCCGGCGGACGCCAGGTGTCTGTTGTACGTCCCGCAGTGCGGAGTCGGTGAGCGGCCGAACGGAGTCGTCCCCCTCGAACGACGACAGCTCGACCTGGGTGAGCCCGCCCGAGCCGAGCACGTCCCGCTCCACGGCCCCGGCGGCGCCGGCGGCCACGCCCGCGGCGGTGGTGAGCAGCGCGGCCATGACGGCGAGGGTGGGCAGCGCGCGGCGCAGCGAACGCCTGTCCCGCTTCCAGGTGTAGAGGCTCCAACGGCTCATGCCGGGCCCTCCTTGCGGGTGCTGACGCTGCGGGCGTTCTCCATGGAAGCGGCGGACAGCACTCCCCCGTCGAGCGCGTATCGCCGACCGCAGGTCTCGGCGACGCCGCGATCGTGGGTGACGAGCAGTACGGCAGCGCCCTGCGCGGCACACGAGCGCAGGGAGCCCATCACGAGGTCGGCGTTCTTCGGGTCGAGCCCCGAGGTCGGCTCGTCGGCCAGGACGAGCACGGGTTGCTTCACGGCGGCCCGAGCGACGGCGACGCGCTGCCGCTGCCCACCGGAGAGCTCGGCGACCGGCCGGTCGGCCAGTTCCGCCATTCCGAGGTCACCGAGCAGATCTCGGGCGTTGCTGCGATGCCGACCGAGCCTCGGCCCGAAAGCGGCGGCGACGTTCTCCCACGCGTTGAGGAACGTCAGGAGCCCGAGATCCTGAAGAACGATCCCGATCTCCCGCCGCCGCAGCAGATCCCGCTCACTCGGTGCGAGAGCGCCGGTGTCCGTCCCGCCGATGCACAGGGAGCCGGCGGCCGGCGTGAGGATCAGACCGAGAAGGGCGAGCAGGGTGCTCTTGCCGGAGCCTGAAGGGCCTTCTACGGCGGCCGTCTCTCCCGGTGCGAGGACGAGGTCGGCACGCTTCAGGCCGGCGCCGGACGCGTAGGTGAAGGCCAGCCGTTGGGCGACCAAGGCGACTTGGGGAGAGGTGGTCACGGGTGGACTGCTCCTTCGGCGGGCGGATGCCGGGCGGGAAGGAGGCAGTCCACGCCACCTCGTCGGACCAACCGGCCCACGGACCGTACAAGTTGCGCCCCGATTCAAGATCGGCTGAAAGAGCCCACTGTCATCTGCCCTGTTGACCGCTCGCTGCTCTGGTCTCTCCGGTTCGGCGGCGGCCGCCGAGAGCCCCGGCGGCTCGGTCGAGCCCGAAGCGGGTTCGCCAGAAGGCGTGTTCCGGCCATCCGGGGCCGGTTGAGTTCACACCGAAGCGTGAGGGGACGGTCACCGGGGAGCGACGGCGTCATCCCGCCGCTGCTGTCGCAGGCTTCTGCGACCACACCTCACGCATGAGGGCCCGACGTTCCCGTTGTTCCTGCGCTTCCTGCCCTCCTAGAGATCCGCGGCGCTGCCCCGGCTCGCTGTCTCGAAGATTGCCTCGGCCCGGGTGACCGTCTGGATCAGGGAATCCGAGGGCGCTTCCTCGGAGAGTGACGCGACGACGCCGTCCACGGTTCGCAGCCCGGCCCTTTCCAGGAGCCGCTTCTCGTTGGTCACCCACTCGCCCCGGGACGCCATCACCCCGTGTGCCGTCTGGACGGCGGCCGTGGCGATCGCGCCGGCGAGTTCGGTGACGCGGCCGGCGGTGGTGTGGGCGGCCTTGGCGTAGGAGAGGGTGGCGCGGGCGGTGCCGTACCAGCGGTCGCCGGCCGTGCGGCGCAACTTCGCGGGGTAACAGTCCAGGCGCGGCAATTCACCCCGCAGCACCTCATTGATCGCCAACTCGGCCACCGCCAAGTAGCTGGGAATCCCCGCGAGATGGAAGAGCAACGGCTCCACATGGAACCGCCCCTCCTCCGCCTCCGCCAACTCGTGTTCCACGACGTCGAGATCGCGGTAGTGGACGTCGACGCGTCGCCCGTCGACGGTCAGCCATGCGCCGCCGTTGAAGACGCCCCCGCCCCAGCCGCCGACGTCCGACACCTCGCCCTCCCAGCCGACAGCGCGCAGGTCGGCGGGGTTGAAGGGCCCGCGGTAGTACACCGCCAAGTCCCAGTCACTGTCGGGGCGGTGTGTGCCCTGGGCGCGCGAGCCGCCGAGGGCCACGGCCTGGACGGTGGGGAGCGCGGCGAGGCGGTCGGCGGTGGTGTCGAGGAAGGCAGCGTCGGAGAGGGTGGTGGGGGGCATGGGGGCAGCGTACGAAGCCGGGTGGCGCACTTCCATGCGATTACGCGCCGCCACCACCTGGAAGGCCGCATCCGCCGCCTCCCGGAGACGATGCGGTGACGTAGGAGAGGGAGTGGGAACACGCGGGCGCGCTGCGTGAGCGGATCGGCGAGGTCTGCCGGACCCTGGTCTCGCCGCGTGAAGTCACGCTCGGAGGCAGGAGGTTCGGCCTCGTGGCCGGAACGGCAGCCGTCCGGCACGGGGATCACGCTCGGGCCAGGCCTACCAGAGGTCCTGGTGCCGATGCCGAGTCGGTGGATGGTCGAGGTCCTCGGCCCACTGGAGCAGCGCCTGCGCGGGAGCGGCACGCAACTCGAGGCGGGCGGCGGACCGAAAGGCCTGGAGAGCGGCTCGGGCGCGGCGCTCGTACGGGCTGAACACCCGGTCGTTCATCGCCCGGGGGAACGTGTACGAGGTGAAGCTCCGCACGACTCGCCTCGGCATGGGGCGACGGCCCTCCCGGCGGGCGCGGGTCAACTCCTCGTACGTGTAGCGGAGTTCAGGGACGTCATTGCCGGTCCAGGGGCCCTGCAAGCCCAGCGCCCAGAACGCGGGGTGGGTGCGGTGCCGGCTGGGGACGTGGTGGGCGGTGCGGGACACGCATGAGCCTCCCGGGAGCGAGTGCACCTTGCGGCTGCCGAGGCCCGTCGGGCGAAGCGCCGTCCGAAGAAGGCTGGCAGCGGCCGCCCCGTTCCGTCGACCGGTTATCCAGAGGAGGCCGCTGCCTCGGGGTATGCACAGGAAGCCGGTGCCTCGGGTTATGCACAGGCGGCCGGCGTCTCGGGCGATTGTCAGTGGGACGCGCTTCAATGGAATGTGTCGTCACAGAGCGTGACGACGGGCCGTGGCCGGAAGGCCGCGGTGGGCCACGGGGGAGGCAGCGATGGCGCGTGTGGGTCGCGGGGAGCATGAAGAGGACGGGCGGCGGTACGTCTCCTTGGCCGGACTGCGCATGCGGGGCTGGGCCGGAGGCATGGTGCACCGGCTGCTCGGGCCGCCGGACCGGCTGAGTGTGAATCCGCGGGTCAGAGCGGCTCCCCCGGTGCGGCTCTATCGCGTCGAGCGGGTCGAGGCGGCGGAGCGGGGGCGCGGGCTTCGGCCGGGGCGGACGGCCCTGCCGGAAAAAGTGGATGCGCTGCCCAACCGCCCCTTGGATGATCGCCGGGTTGTCCGTCCACCGTCCAGCATCTCGGGAGCCCCTATGATCCGGCGCGTCACCGCCCCCGCCCTCTTCCCACCACCCACCTACTCCCACGCCTCCGTCGTCGAGGCCGGCACGAAGCTCGCGTTTCTCGCCGGGTCCGTGCCGCTGGACGCCCAGGGCGACCTCGTCGGCGAAGGGGACCCGGTGCGGCAGGCCGAGCAGGTGATCGCGAATCTGGAGGAGCAACTACGGCAGATCGGCAGCGACTTGGCCCATGTGCTCGCCACCGACGTGTACGTGGTGAGCCAAGAGACCTCGGTTCTCTCCGCCGTCTGGGAGGTGGTGGAGGCGTCCGGACTCAGCACCGGACCACACTCGTCGACGCTGATCGGTGTGGCCTGCCTCGGGTACAGCGGGCAGTTGGTGGAGATCACGGCGACGGCCGCGATCCCGGAGGAGGCGCGATGAACGACGACGCGCCGGGCGTCACGATTCGGCGCGCCACCCCCGCCGACGCCGCCGCGGCGGCCGACGTCTGGCTGCGGTCGTTCGACGCCGCCCTGCCGACCGTCGTCAGGCCGCGATCCGACGACGAGGTGCGGGCCTACATCCGGGACGTGGTCGTGCCGCTGCGGGAGACATGGATCGCGGAGGAGACGGGCCCGCAGGGGCTCAGGATCGTGGGGATCATGGTGCTCAACGGCGACCTGCTCTCCCAGCTCTATCTCGCCCCGGACCGACGCGGGCAGGGCATCGGGGACCGGTTCGTCGCGCTCGCCAAGGACCGCAGTCCACAGGGGCTGCACCTGTGGACCTTTCAGGTCAACAAGCCCGCCCACCGCTTCTACGAGCGGCATGGCTTCGTCGCGGTCGAGTACACGGACGGGAGGGGGAACGAGGAGCGGGAGCCGGACGTGCGGTACGTATGGCGGCCGTGAGCGCGCTGGTGAGCCTCAGCGGACGGCGTTCCGGGCCAGTTCCAGCGCGTACGACGGCCACCAGCTGCCCGCCGCCGGCCCGCCCCGGCAGGTGCCGTCGGACTCGCCGGGGCGCTTGATCCAGAGGTAGGCGTCCAGGCGGGGGTTGCCCGTCTGCGTCGTCGGGGCTTCGCCGAGGGCTCGGCCGGGCGGGTTGCACCAGCTGTCGGTGCCGGAGTACGGCCCGTTGCCGTTGCGGCTGGTGTCGATGACATAGTGCGTGCCGCCGAGGTCCGCCGACAGCCAGTCGCCGTACGCGGAACTGGCCGCGTTCGTCTGGAAGTTGGAGACGTTGAGCACGAAGCCGTCGGCTTCGGCGATGCCCGCTGCCGCGAGCGCGTCGACCAGGCGCCAAGCCTCCGGGATCCAGCCGGAGTTGCCCGCGTCGAGGTACACGTGGGTGTTCGGGCTGCTCGTGAAGCGGTCGACGGCGTAGGCGAGCAAGGCGTAGCGGTCCTCCGCGACGACCTGGGTGCAGCCCGCCACCACCTGGGCGACGGCGTCGGGTTCGACGATCACGTAGGCACCGCGGTCGCCGAGGGCGTCGGCGAACTCGTCGACCCACGCGCGGTAGTCGGCCGCGCTCGGGGCGCCTCCGGTGGAGTACAGGCCGCAGTCGCGGTGGGGGATGTAGTACGCCACGAGTACGGCGGTCCGGCCGGCCAGGGCGGCATCGGTGGTGCGGGCGCGGACCACCGGGCCGGGGTTCGGGCCGTGCAGCCACTCGGCCTGCGGACGCGTCGCGATGCGGTCCATCAACGCGGCGTCCATGTCCCGCCCCGCCAGCCTCCACTCGGCGGCCTGCTGAGCGGCCGGGGAATCGGGGTTCGTCCAGAACGGCTCGGCCTCGCCTCCGGCGGCGCCGGTGCAGCTCCATCCGACGAGCAGCAGGGCGGCGAGCACGGTACGCGGAGCCCGGCCACCGGCCACCGACGACCACCTGAACACCGGCGCCTCCCGTTCCCGCCGCCGAGCATCAGGAGGTGTGGGAGACGCGGGGGCGGCGCCACGTCCCGACGGAAGTGTGCGGTCGTACCGCCCCTGCCTCCGGCGCACCGCCGACCGGACCATGCCAGGATCACCCCGACGGCGGCCTCTCAGCGGCTCGATGCGCCGCGGCATCGCCGACGCACCCCGACGGCGGCCCCGCACCGGCTCGATGCGCCGCGGCGTCGTCGGCCTCGGGCCCCCTGGCAGGGCCGCGGCATCGCAAGGCTCGGCCGCTGGCAGGGCCGCGGCATCGCCGGGCTCGCCCCCTGGCGGGGCCGCACACCCCTCACCCCGCTCCCCTCCCCCAGACCCGCCCCTTGGGCAACGGCCGCGCATATCCGCCCACCCGGCTCGTCCCCAGCCCCAACCCCACCAGCGACTCCGCCAGCTTCACCGCGGCCCCGACCCCGTCGACGACCGGCAGCCCGAGCTTCTCCCCCACCGCCCGTTGCAGCCCCGTCATCCCGGCGCAGCCCAGCACCAGCACCTCGGCACCCGCGGCGATGGCCCGCTCCGCGGCGGCCACGAAGGCGGCCTCCGTGCGTTCGGCGTCGCCGAGTTCGAGGACGTTCAGCCCCGTTCCGACCACCGCTGCGCAGTTGCGGCCCACGCCGGCGAGTTCCAGGCTGTCCTCGATCTGGCCGCAGGAGCGTTCCAGGGTGGTGACCACCCCGTAGCGCCGGCCGAGCAGACAGGCCAGATGGGCCGCGGCCTCGGTGATGTCGACGACGGGGACGTCGACCAGCTCCCGGACGCCTTCCCGTCCGTGTTCGCCGAATCCGGCCATGACGACCGCGTCGTACGCGGGGCCCTCGTAGGTCCGCAGGAGGTCGATCACCGCGGCCGCCGACAGGTAGCTGTCGAGCCAGCCCTCGGCCGACTCGGGCCCCCACTGCGGCGTCAGCCCGGTCACGGCGGTGCCCGGGCCTGCCGCGGCCCGGGCACCTCGTACGATCTCCTCGGTCATCTCCTGCGTGGTGTTGCAGTTGGTGACGACGATCCGCACGTCCGTCAGACCTCCACAGCCTTGGTGGCGGCGGTGCGCTCGTCCCGGCACAGCAGCGCGTACAGCCCGGCCGCCAGGGCGGTGCCGATGAACCAGGAGTACGGGGCCACGTCGCTGAACGTCTTCACGAGGGCGAGGACGGCCGCGACGCCCGCCGACGGCAGGAACGCCCACAGCGCCTTGGGGTTGACGCCCTTCTTGTAGTAGTAGCGGGAGCCGGGGGCGCCGGAGAACAACTCGTCGACGTCCACGCGACCCTTCTTGATCCAGTAGTAGTCGAGCATGATCACGCCGAACAGCGGTCCCAGGAAGGCACCGAGGCCGCCGAGGAAGTAGTTGACGACGGTCGGGTTGGAGAAGAGGTTCCAGGGGGTCACGACCAGCGCGGCGACCGTGCTGATCATGCCGCCGACCCTGAAGCTGATCTTCTGCGGCCAGACGTTGGCGAGGTCGTACGCCGGTGAGACGAAGTTGGCGACGATGTTGACGCCCATGGTGGCGATCGCGAAGGTCAGCGCGGCGACGACCAGGACCCAGGTGTTGCCGACCTTGGCCACCAGCTCCGCCGGGTCGGTGATGGCCTCGCCGAACACCTCCAGCGAGCCGGCCGTGACGATGACCGAGACGACCACGAACGCCGTGGAGTTGATGGGCAGGCCCCAGAAGTTGCCGCGGCGGACGGTCTTGTAGTCCGGCGCGAAGCGGGAGAAGTCGCAGAAGTTGAGCATCAGCGTGCCGTAGGTGGCGAGGATCAGGCCGATCGCGCCGAACCACTGCCGCCACTGCTCGCCGACCGACACCGGGTGCGGGGTGGTGGTGAGGGAGATGGTCCAGTCGGCCTTGGCCAGCACCCAGACCGCGAGCGCGATCATGACGATCCAGATCGCCGGACCGCAGAAGTCCTGGAACTTCCGTACCGACTCCATGCCCTGGCTGATGATCAGCGCCTGGATCAGCCACAGGGAGAGGAAGGAGAGCCAGCCCAGCGCGTCGAGTCCCAGGAAGGAGCTGTGCGTCCAGGACTCCAGGCCCGGCCAGGCGGCGAGCAGCATCACGTTCACCGCGACCGAGGCCAGATACGTCTGGATGCCGTACCACATGATGGCGATCACGGCCCGGATGAGGGCCGGGATGTTGGCACCCCACACGCCGAAGCTGATGCGGCTGACGACCGGGAAGGGGACGCCGTGGCGCTGGCCGATCTTCCCCATCCAGTTCATGCCGATGTAGATGAGCACGAAGCCGACGAGCAGCGAGGTGAAGACCTGCCACACGTTCATGCCGAGGACGAGCAGACCGGCGGCGAACGTGTAGTTGCCCAGGTTGTGGACGTCGGACATCCACATCGCGAAGAGGTCGAAGACCTTCCAGTTCCGCTTCTCGGCGGGCGCGAGGTCTTCGTTGGTGAGGCGCGGGTCGGGGACGAACGCTGGGGCGCCGGTGGCTGTGGCGCGGTCGGCGAGGGACACGAGGCCTCCATGAGCCGGGGACGGAGGAGGGTGGCCGGATGCGGCCGCCTGGAACGCCGTTTGGTATACCAAACTGCGGTCATAGTCCTCCCGTCAAGCGTTCCGACCGATGTCGCGCCCGTTAACGCCCGGTAAAACACCTCCGGAGTCGGCGAAGATGGCCCCATGAGCTCCACGACGAAGATCGAACCCCTCGGCGCCATCCGCGAACGCGTCCTGGCCTCGCTACGGCAGGAGATCATCGCGGGCGGGCTGCGCCCCGGCGACCGACTCGTCGAACGGGAGCTCGCCGAGCGCTTCGGCGTCTCCCGGGTGCCGGTCCGCGAGGCGATCCGCGCCTTGGTCGCCGAGGGCTTCGTCCACTTCGAGACCCCGCGCCGGACCGTCGTACGCCGGCTGAACCCGCGGGACGTCAAGGAGCTCTTCGAACTGCGCGAGGCGCTGGAGGTCTACGCGGCGGGGCTGGCCGCGGCCCGCGCGACACCGCAGGACCTCGCCGAGGTCGAGCGCCTCCTCGACGAGGCGGCGGCCGCGACCGAGGCGGGCGACGCGGAGACGATCACGGACATCAACAGCCGGCTGCACGACCGCATCATCGCCATGGCCGACAACGCCCTGCTGATCGAAGCCCTCGAACCGGTCGCAGGCCGACTGCGCTGGATGACCCGGCGGAACGAGGAGTGGCCCCAACTCCTCATAGAACACCGCGAGTTGTACGAGGCGATCGCCTCCGGCGACCCGGAGCGGGCCCGCGCGCACGCCCTCGCCCACGTGCGGACCAACTACGAGTCGACGGTACGACAGCTGTTCGAGGAACCCAGCTGACTCAATCGACGGCCGCCGCCGTGCGCAGCACGTCCCGGAGCATCTGCGGGGTCAGGCGGCCGGTGAAGGTGTTGCGCTGGCTGACGTGGAAGCAGCCGAACAGCTCGATCCCGTCGAGCGGTACGCGCACTCCGTGCCCGAAGGCGGGCCGCGGCCGGGGCACGTCCCACCCCGCCGCCGTCAGCGCGGGCAGCGTGGCCTGCCAGCCGAAGGCGCCCAGCACCACCACCGACCGCAGCGTCGGCCGCAACAGCCTCAGCTCCTGCACCAGCCAGGGGCGGCAGGTGTCCCGCTCCCCCGGGGTGGGCTTGTTGGCGGGCGGGGCGCAGTGCACGGGCGAGGTGACGCGGACGCCATGCAGCTCAAGGCCGTCGTCGATGCTCACCGCCGTGGGCTGCGAGGCCAGGCCGACGTCGTACAGCGCCTGGTACAGCACGTCTCCGGAGCGGTCGCCGGTGAACATCCGGCCGGTGCGGTTGCCGCCGTGGGCGGCGGGGGCGAGGCCGACGATCAGCATCCGGGCGTCCGACGGCCCGAATCCCGGCACCGGGCGGCCCCAGTACGTCTGGTCGGCGAAGGCGGCCCGTTTCGTACGGGCCACCTCCTCCCGCCAGTCGACCAGACGGGGGCAGGCGCGGCAGCCCGCGATACGCCGGTCCAGGTCGTCGAGAGCGTTCACGTCACCACCGTACGGCCGTGTCCTCGCCGCCCCGGAATCAGGAGCGGCGGGGGGCGAGGGCGGTGCGGAAATGGCGTCGGGGTGGGCGGCGGCGGGCGGCTAAGGTCGAGGCATGGCTGCTGAACGTGGGGAAGGCGCGGCGGGCGAGGGCAGGGACGCCGTCGCGGCCGCTCGGAGCGGTGCCGAGGGCGCGCCGGCGGCTGCCGGAGCGGAGTCGGCCGGTCCGGAGGGCGGTGCGAACGGGTCCGGGCCGGACCCGCAGGTTGCTGCCGCTGTGGCTGCCGCCGAGGCCGCTGGGCCGCAGCAGGGCGAGACGGTTCGCGTCGACAGCTGGATCTGGTCCGTGCGGCTGGTCAAGACCCGGTCCGCCGGTGCGGCGGCCTGCAAGGGCGGTCATGTCCGGGTGAACGGTGAGCGGGTCAAGCCGGCCCACTCCGTCCGGGTCGGTGACGAAGTCCGTCTGGTGCATGAGGGGCGGGAGCGGATCGTCGTCGTCAAGCGGCTCATCCGGAAGCGGGTGGGGGCTCCTGTCGCGGTGCAGTGCTATGTCGACAACAGTCCGCCGCCTCCGCCTCGTGAGGCGGTTGCTCCGGCCGGTATCCGTGACCGAGGTGCCGGGCGGCCGACCAAGCGGGACCGGCGGGACATGGAGCGCTTGCGGGGGATGGGTGGGGGGCCCGGGGGACCCGGGGTGCCGGGTGGACGTAAGGGTGGAAGCGCGGGGGGCCGCACGGGCGGGCGGTGACCGACGGGTTCTTCTCGCTCCCGCGGCCGAGAGATGTCGGCCCACAGTGAGCCGGCGACGGCCGACCTCAAACCCCGGACCGACTGGGTTGGCCAGTCCGCCCGGGGTTTGCAGGCTGCCGCAGCCGCTGTCACGAGCGGTGTCGCAGGAGCCGCAGCAGCTGGGCGTTCTGACCGCGGCGGGCCCAGGCGATCAGGGCCAGCGGGATGATCAGGATCAGCGGCGTCGCGGCGTTCTCCCCGTCGAAGTAGGAGACCTGGACCACGAACGCGCCCACCATCAGCCCGCTCAGCGCCACCGCCGCCACGGACTGCAGTACCGGGACCAACAGCGCGATCGCACCGGCGAGTTCGAGCGCGCCGATGGTGTACATCCCCGCGTTGCCCCAGCCCATCTCGGCGAAGGCGTCGGCGGCCGTGGGGTGCGCGATCAGCTTGGGCAGCGCGCTCGCGAACGCGTAGAACAGGGCGAGCAGCACCTGAATGGTGCGCAGGGCGATCCTGGCGCGGCGCCCACGGGCGGTCGCGGACTCGGCGACGACGGTGCCGGTACCGGAGTGGGCGGACGCGGCGGCGGTGGCGGATACGGTGGTCTCGGACATCGGGGGCTCCTGTGGGATGCGGTCCGTTGTGCTGTCACAGAGATAGACCGACCCCCGCACCGAAACTCATCGCCGCCAGGCGAACATTCCCTCACATCCGCGCGGCCGTCTACGCAGCCCCAGCCGTCTCCTCATCCACCGCCCGCACCGTTCGCACCCATATCCGGTCCTCCGTCAGATACTTGTCCACCCGCAGGCCCGCCTCCCCCAACGCCTCCTCGAACTGTTCCCTCGTCAGCGGCCGGGCCAGGAACGTCTGGGTCCATACCGCGTCCGGGAACTCGTACTCCGCGCGTACCGAGTTCACCCCGTCACCGACCGGTTCTGCCGACACCATGCGGAGGGTGAAGCCGCTGGGGTCGACGCGCTCGCGTGGCAGGTTGGTGTGGTAGTCCTCGCCCTCCCGCTGGATCAGTACGCATCCGCCCTCCGCGACATGCCGGGCGCAGGCGCGCAGCATCCCGCGTCGCACCTCGGCGTCGCCGGTGTGCACGAGGAACGACGCGAGCATCACCACGTCGAACCTCTCGGGCAGGTCGAGATCCTCGACCGTACTGCGTATCGTGCGCGCCCCTTGGACGCGGGCCAGCATTTCCGGGGACTCGTCCACCGCCGTGACCTTGAAGCCCCGTTCCAGCAGCGGGTGGGTCATCCGGCCTACACCGCAGCCCAGTTCCAGAATGTGCGCCCCCGCCGGCACGGCCGCGGCGATGATGTCCGGCTCGTCGTACACCGGCAACCGCGAGTACAGCTCCACGGCGCAGCCGTCCGGAGTGATCGCCCCCGGTCCCGTCCCCTCGTACCCCTCACGCATTTTCAGTTCCATGCCCGTCCAACGGCCCGCATCCGCAAGGCCGTTCCCCACTCGAACACATTCACCCGTCCGAGGGACGAAGCCCCTCCTGAGACCCCGCCTGAAGCCCCTCCTCAAGCCCCGCCTGAAGCCCCTCATGGGGCAGCGGAAACCACCCGTACTCGATGTACCAGTGCCCACCCGACCGCAGATGGTCCCCCACCGCCCGCTCCACCGACGTACGCCGAGGCAGCCCCGCCACCGGCAACTCGGGGTCCCCGAACACGAACTGGACCGGCTCGGTGTCGGCCGACTCGGCGTCTCGCGGCGCGATCCGGAACCGCTCCTGGAAGCGGACGATGTTGGAGTCGGCGGGCAGGTACCGCTTCAACTGCGGGTCCAGCAGCCAGGAGTGGCACATCGCGGCCCGGTACTCCTCCTCGGGGTAGTGCTTCGCGAAGAACTCGCCCGCCAGCGCCACCGCCCGGTCGCACGCGGCCGGCGTCAGCGGGCCGAGGAAGTCGGGGATGTGCAGGGCCAGACAGAGCGTGCCCGCGGTCGCCGGCATCCCCGCCGCCGCCAGCCCCCGTGCCGCCCGCGACCAGAGCCGCGCCCGCTGGAAGTGCAGTCTCCCCAACTGGTAGATCTCACCGCGGAAATGCAGCACCAGCCACTGCGGGGACTGGATTCCCGCCGTCCCGTACCGCCTGCGGTGGACGGCCATGTTCCGTCCCAGGTCGGTAAGGGTGCGCCGGGACACCTCGGCGGGCACCCCCCGCGCCCGGTGGTACGCGCGCGTGTGCGGAAGCGCCGCGGCGAACACGTACGCGGGGAAGATCGGGCGCAGCGCCGCCGGTGCCTCGGCGGTCCGCGCGGTCAGCTGCAAGCCGTCGCCGTACTCGACGATCTCCCCCATGTCGCGCACCAGCGCCTCGACGCACTCCGTCACCAGCCGCATCGCTCCGGCGTCGGCCGTCAGGGCCCGCCGCCGGGCCACGAGCTCGTTGATGTCCTCATGGGGTACCGCGAGGTCGAGCAGCACCTCGGCGAGCTCATCGGTGTCCGGCAGCACGCGCCCTCCAGGAAGGAGTACGAGGAGTAAGTTGACAGAGAGGAGTGGTGATCCCGATGCGTACGGGCAGTGAGCCGACGACCGCGCGCAGTGCGCTGCGGGCCCGGTTCTGGCTGAGCGTGTGGGGGCTGGTCTGGGCGGTCTTCGGGACAGCCGCGTTCGCCCTCGCGGGCCGCCCCGGGTGGGCCGCCGCCTGCGGGGTGCTCTGGCTGGTCGTCACCGTCGATCTGATCCTGATCCTTCGGCACATCCGACAGGGCCCGCACTACCAGCCGGGCCCGGACGTCCCACCGTACCGGCCGGCGGAGCACCGGCCACCGCGCGGGTCACCGGGGCAGCGGCCGCCGTACCGACGACCGGGGAACCGGCCCCCGGACCGGCCCGCGCCCTGAGCCGTCACGCGTCGAACCGCGCCGCCTTCAGGTACTGGGGGTTCGGGTCCAGGGCGGCGGCCAGCCGGAAGTGGCGTTTGGCCTGGTCGGGGCGGGCCTGACGCTCGTAGGTGCGGGCGAGCGCGAAGTGCGCGAACGCGTTGTCCGGTTCGCGCTCCAGGACGATGGTGAACTCCAGCTCCGCGGGCCGCAGTTGGGCGGCCGCGAAGAAGGCACGCGCACGCAGCAGGCGGGCGGCGGTGTTCTCGGGGTGCGCGGCGATCACCTGGTCGAGCAGCTTCACCGCGCCCTGCGGGTCCCGTGCGGCGAGCAACTGCTCGGCGGCACGGAAGTCGATGACATGCGTCTCCGGAGTACGTCCGGTCGAACCGCTGGTCTCGGGCACGGCAGAGTCCTTCCCTCGCTGGAAGGGTTCAACGCCCGGACGAGGGGCCGCTATTCCTGAGACGCCTGGGACGCGTCACGGGGCGCGCGGGCTCTTCGTACGAGCTCGTCCCATACGTCCGTCACGCGTCGCCGCAGGTCTTCCAGGGGTACGTCGTTGTCGATGACGATGTCCGCGATCTCCCGGCGCTTCTCCCGCGTCGCCTGGGCGGCCATCCGCGCGCGTGCGTCGTCCTCGGTCATGCCGCGCAGCCTGACGAGACGGTCGAGCTGGGTCTCCGGGGCGGCGTCGACGACGACCACGACGTCGTAGAGCGGGGCGAGGCCGTTCTCGGTGAGCAGCGGGACGTCATGGACGACGACCGCGTCCTCGTCGGCGGCGGATTCGAGGGCGCGGGAGCGGGCGCCCACCAAGGGGTGCACGATCGAGTTCAGCACGGCGAGCTTCTCGGGGTCGGCGAACACGATCGACCCCAGCTTGGGGCGGTCTAGGCTGCCGTCCTCGGCGAGCACACCGGCCCCGAAGGCCTCCACGACCGCGGCCAGCCCGGGCGTACCGGGCGCGACGACCTCGCGCGCGATACGGTCCGCGTCGATCAGCACGGCCCCCCGCTCGACGAGCAGCCGCGACACCTCACTCTTGCCGGCGCCGATCCCACCGGTCAGACCCACCTTCAGCATGAGCCGCAGCTTAGGCCGTGCCGCTGACAACGCACCCCACCGGGCTCAGTTGTCGCCCTCCCGCTCCGCCAGGAAGCGCTCGAACTCGCGGCCGATCTCGTCGGCGGACGGGATGTCGGTGGACTCGGCGAGCATGTTGCCGCGGGTCTCGGCGCCCGCCGCCGCGTCGTACTGGTGCTCAAGGCCGTTGACGAGGGCCACCAGGTCCTCGTCGCCCTCCTGGATCTGGCGGTCGATCTCGGTCTGCGTGCGGTGCGCGTCGGTGCGCAGCGCGTGCGCGATGCCCGGCAGCACCAGACCGGTGGCCGCCGTGATGGCCTCCAGCACGGTCAGGGCCGCGTCCGGGTACGGGGAGCGCGCGATGTAGTGCGGGACGTGCGCGGCGACGCCCAGGACGTCGTGTCCGGCCTCCATGAGCCGGTACTCGACGAGCGACTCGGCGCTGCCGGGGACCTGTGCCTCGTCGAAGGGGCTGGTGTGGCCGGGCACGAGGTCGTTGCGGTTGCCGTGCGGGGTGAGGCCGACGGGGCGGGTGTGCGGGACGCCCATGGGGATGCCGTGGAAGTTCACGGAGAGGCGCACGCCGAGCCGCTCCACGATCTGCTGGACGGCCGCCGCGAAGCGCTCCCACTCCACGTCCGGCTCGGGCCCCGACAGCAGCAGGAAGGGCGCCCCGGTGGCGTCCTGGACGAGCCGCACCTCGATCGAGGGGACCTCGTACTCGGTCCAGCGGTCGCGCTTGAAGGTGAGCAGCGGACGGCGGGCGCGGTAGTCCACGAGCCGGTCGTGGTCGAAGCGGGCCACGACCTGGTGGGGCATCGAGTCGAGCACCCGGTCGACGATCTGGTCGCCGGTCTCGCCCGCGTCGATGTATCCGTCGAAGTGGTAGAGCATGACAAGGCCGGCCGACTCCTGGGCGAGCGCCATGTCGACGACGGTCAGGCCCTTCGGCTCCCATGCGTACAAACCCTGCGGATCAAGCACTGTGACCGCTCCTCCTCGTGTTCATACGCTTCAACGCCCCCTGAAGCAGGGGCATTCCCACGTGCGGAGCTGATCAGCCATCTCTTACGGCGTTTTTCCTGCGTCGTTCCACCGCTTCACGAGAAACGCCGGGGCCGGGCACGGCTGAGGGGCCGCACCTCGGAAGGTACGGCCCCTCAGTCAGGAGCTAGTGCTCAGTGAGCGTTCAGCTCTGGCCACCGGCGAGCTTCTCGCGAAGCGCGGCGAGCGCCTCGTCGGAAGCCAGCGCACCGGAGGTGTCCGCACCCTCGGAGGAGTACGAACCGCCACCGCCCGCGGCCGGAGCCGCACCGGCGGCGTCGCCACCCTCGGCGGCAGCGGCCTCGTCGGCCTCGCGGGACTTGATGACCTGCTTCTGGTGCTGCTCGAAGCGGGTCTGCGCCTCCGCGTACTGCTGCTCCCACGTCTCGCGCTGGGTCTCGTAGCCCTCGAGCCAGTCGTTGGTCTCGGGGTCGAAGCCCTCGGGGTAGATGTAGTTGCCCTGGTCGTCGTACGAGGCAGCCATGCCGTACAGGGTCGGGTCGAACTCGACCGAGGCCGGGTCGGCACCGAAGGACTCGTTGGCCTGCTTCAGCGAGAGGCTGATGCGACGACGCTCGAGGTCGATGTCGATGACCTTGACGAAGATCTCGTCGTTGACCTGGACGACCTGCTCCGGGATCTCCACGTGGCGCTCGGCCAGCTCGGAGATGTGGACCAGACCCTCGATGCCCTCGTCCACGCGGACGAACGCACCGAACGGAACCAGCTTGGTGACCTTACCCGGGACGACCTGACCGATCTGGTGCGTGCGGGCGAACTGCTGCCACGGGTCCTCCTGCGTCGCCTTCAGCGACAGGGAGACACGCTCGCGGTCCATGTCGACGTCGAGGACCTCGACGGTGACTTCCTGGCCGACCTCGACAACCTCGGACGGGTGGTCGATGTGCTTCCAGGACAGCTCGGAGACGTGGACCAGACCGTCGACGCCACCCAGGTCCACGAAGGCACCGAAGTTGACGATCGAGGAGACCACACCGGAGCGGACCTGACCCTTCTGGAGGGTCGTGAGGAACGTCTGGCGGACCTCGGACTGGGTCTGCTCCAGCCAGGCACGGCGGGACAGGACCACGTTGTTGCGGTTCTTGTCCAGCTCGATGATCTTCGCCTCGAGCTCCTTGCCCACGTAGGGCTGGAGGTCGCGGACACGGCGCATCTCGACCAGGGAGGCCGGGAGGAAGCCGCGGAGGCCGATGTCGAGGATGAGACCACCCTTGACGACCTCGATGACGGTACCGGTGACGATGCCGTCCTCTTCCTTGATCTTCTCGATGGTGCCCCAGGCACGCTCGTACTGGGCGCGCTTCTTCGAGAGGATCAGGCGGCCTTCCTTGTCCTCCTTCTGGAGAACAAGGGCTTCGATCTCGTCACCGACGGCGACGACCTCGTTGGGGTCGACATCGTGCTTGATCGAGAGCTCGCGGCTCGGGATGACACCTTCGGTCTTGTAACCGATGTCGAGCAGGACCTCGTCCCGGTCGACCTTCACGATGACGCCGTCGACGATGTCGCCGTCGTTGAAGTACTTGATCGTCTCGTCGATCGCGGCGAGGAAGGCTTCCTCGTTACCGATGTCGTTGACCGCAACCTGCGGGGTGGTGGCGGTGGTCTCGGTGCTGCTCGTCATGTGGGAAAGGGCTCCGGTTACGGACAGAAAGTCGTAGGTACTGCTACGCCGGGAGCCCGTATCGCTCTGATGAAGCCGGACAGCCAAGGAAGCGCCAAACCAGAAACTGGTGATGGCGCCTCGACAACCGAGGGGACATACAACAGATGCGAGCGCAGCCTGCTACGTCTGAGGTGCGCAGGCCCGCAGCGCAACTTGTAGCATACGGGGGCAGCCGGGCAGGGTCAATGCGCGAAGGCGCACACCCGGGGCGGATCGCCGCATACCCGGCACAAGAACTGTCTCTGGAGGCCACGCAGGCCTGAGACACCTCTCCCGTGACACCCGTGGGGACGGGTTGGAGGGAAGAGTACGACGAGGGAGCCGATCATCCAAGAGCCCACTTCTTCCGAGTCCGACTTCGAGCCGGAGGCCACGCGGCGCGACGCGGGAGCCGCCGAGAGCTCCCGGGCCAACCGTGGCTGGTGGGACCGGAACGCCGACGAGTACCAGGTGGAACACGGCACGTTCCTCGGCGACGACCGCTTCGTGTGGGGCCCCGAGGGCCTGGACGAGGTGGAGGCCGAGCTGCTCGGCCCGCCGGAGGAGCTCAAGGACCGGCGCGTCCTGGAGATCGGCGCCGGCGCGGCCCAGTGCTCACGCTGGCTGGCCGCGCAGGGCGCCCGCCCGGTCGCGCTCGACATCTCGCACCGCCAGCTCCAGCACGCCCTGCGCATCGGCGGCTCCTTCCCCCTGGTCTGCGCGGACGCCGGCGCCCTCCCCTTCGCGGACGCCTCCTTCGACCTGGCCTGCTCGGCGTACGGGGCGCTGCCCTTCGTCGCCGACCCGGTGCGGGTCCTGACGGAGCTGCGCCGGGTCCTGCGCCCGGGCGGCCGCTTCGTCTTCTCGGTGACCCACCCGATCCGCTGGGCGTTCCCGGACGAGCCGGGCCCGGAGGGGCTGACCGTCGCGGCCTCCTACTTCGACCGCACGCCGTACGTCGAGCAGGACGAGCAGGGCCGCGCGGTGTACGTCGAGCACCACAGGACGATCGGCGACCGGGTGCGGGACATCGCTGCATCGGGCTTCCGCCTCGTCGACCTCGTGGAGCCGGAGTGGCCGGCCTGGAACACCGCGGAGTGGGGCGGCTGGTCGCCCCTGCGCGGGAACCTGATCCCGGGGACGGCGATCTTCGTCTGCGAGCGGGACGACAGGGGCTGACCAGGGCCTCAGTCCGGCAGGTCGGTCTCGGGGTGGGCGGTGGGGTCCGCGGCCAGCCACCGGGACACGATCTCCTCGACGACCCGCTGACCGCCCCGCTGCTTGATCAGCCCCTCTTTGGCGGCGCCCCGGACGAGGACCGTACTGCCCGCCTCGCCGGCGGCGGTGACGGTGAGCGTCACGACGGCCGGGTTCAGCCCACCGAATCCGGTCCCCATCACCGCGCGGACGGCGTGGCCGCCGTTCGGCAGGACGACGACGGCCAAGGGCGGCACACAGCCGACCACCATCTGCTCCGCCAGCGCCAGCGCCGCTTCCGGGGCCAGTCCGGTGCCGAGGCGGAACTCCAGCACGTCCTTCTTCAGCTTACCGGCCACGAGGCGGGTGAGCCTTCCCTGCGCGCCCACGCCCTGAGCGGCGGCGCCCAGGTGGTGGGCGAGCGTCGCGTCCTCATCGGGCAGTGGCATGTATTCGTCAGGCAGTGGCATGCGGTGACCATAGCCGCGTGCCCGAGACTGGTCAGGTGATCCGCAGCGACGCTCTCGACCGGTTGCCCGTACGTTCCGCCCTGCCCGCCCTGCGCACGGCGCTCGACGACCAGGGCACCGCCGTCCTCGTCGCGCCGCCCGGCACCGGCAAGACGACCCTCGTGCCGCTGGCCCTGGCGGGTCTCCTGGACGCCGACGCCCCCGCGCGGCGGGTGCTCGTGGCCGAACCGCGCCGCATCGCCGCCCGCGCCGCCGCCCGGCGGATGGCATGGCTGCTCGGCGAGAGGGCCGGGCAGAGCGTCGGGTACACGGTGCGCGGGGAGCGGGTCGTCGGGCGGCACACGCGCGTGGAGGTCGTCACGACCGGTGTGCTGCTCCAGCGGCTGCAGCGCGACCAGGAGCTGGCGGGCGTGGACGTCGTGATCCTCGACGAGTGCCACGAACGGCATCTCGACGCGGACACGTCCGCCGCCTTCCTGTGGGACGTACGCCAGACCCTGCGGCCGGAGCTGCGGCTGGTGGCCGCGTCGGCGACGACGGACGCCGAGGGCTGGGCGGGGCTGCTGGGCGGGGCGCCGGTCGTCGAGGCGGCGGGGGTCTCGTATCCGGTGGAGGTGGTGTGGGCGCCGCCGGTACGGCCGGTGCGGCCGCCGCACGGGATGCGGGTCGATCCGGCGCTGCTGGCGCATGTGGCGTCGGTGGTGCGGCGGGCGTTGGCCGAGCGGGCGGGGGACGTGCTGTGCTTCCTGCCGGGCGTCGGGGAGATCGCGCGGGTGGCCGGGCAGCTCGGCGGCCTGGGTGACGTCGAGGTGCTCCAGGTGCACGGGCGGGCTCCGGCGGCCGTGCAGGACGCGGTGCTGGCTCCCGCGGAGCGGCGGCGGGTGGTGCTGGCGACGTCCGTCGCCGAGTCCTCGCTGACGGTGCCCGGGGTGCGGGTGGTCGTGGACTCCGGGCTGGCCCGGGAGCCGCGGGTGGACCACGCGCGCGGGTTGAGCGCGCTGACGACCGTGCGGGCCTCGCGGGCTGCCGGGCGGCAGCGGGCGGGGCGGGCCGGACGTGAGGCGCCGGGGGCGGTGTACCGGTGCTGGGCGGAGGCCGAGGACGCGCGTCTGCCGCTGTTCCCGTCGCCGGAGATCAAGGTGGCCGACCTGACGGCGTTCGCGCTCCAGGTGGCCTGCTGGGGCGATCCTGACGCGTCCGGGCTGGCGTTGCTGGATCCGCCGCCGGGTGGGGCGATGGCGGCGGCACGGGCCGCGCTCGGGGCGGTGGACGCGGTGGACTCCGCCGGCCGGGCCACGGAGCGGGGGGCGCGGTTGGCCCGGATGGGGCTGCATCCGCGGCTGGGGCGGGCGTTGCTGGATGCGCCGGGGGACGCGGCCGAGGTGGTGGCGCTGCTGTCGGAGGACGTTCCGCGGGAGTACGGCGATGATCTGGCCGCCGCTCTTCGGGCTGCCCGGCGTGGGGGTGACGCGTACGCGGGGCGGTGGCGGGCGGAGGTGCGGCGGCTGCGGGCCGGCTCGGCGGCCGATGCCGCGAACGGCACGGAAGAGGCTGTCGCCGGACAGGGGCGTGCTGACGGCGATGAGCGGCTTGTCGGCGTTGTCGCCGCTCTCGCCTTTCCCGAGCGGGTCGCCAAAGTCGACGGGGGTTCCTATGTCATGGCCTCCGGTACCCGGGCCGAGCTGTCGGACGGTTCCGCGTTGCGTGGCACCCCCTGGATCGCCGTGGCCGTCGCCGACCGGCCCGTCGGGAAAGGGCACGCGCGTGTGCAGCTCGCCGCGAGCGTGGACGAGGACACGGCACGCGCGGCCGCGGCCTCCATGTACTCCGAGGTGCAGGAGGTCCACTGGGCCGACGGGGACGTCGTCGCGCGGCGCGTCGAGCGGCTCGGGGCGATCGAGCTGGCCTCCCGGCCCTTGAAGGACGCCGACGCCGCCCTCGTACGCGAGGCGCTTCTCGAAGGGCTGCGACAGGAGGGGCTCGGGTTGTTGCGCTGGTCGCCGGAGGCCGGGGCACTGCGGCAGCGGCTCGCCTTTCTGCGGCTGCATGTCGGCGACCCTTGGCCGGATGTCTCCGACGACGCGCTCCACGCGCGCGTGGACGAGTGGCTGGAGCCGGAGCTCGGGCGGGCGCGGCGGCGGGCCGATCTGGCGCGCATCGATGCGGGGGCGGGGCTGAACCGGCTGCTTCCCTGGGCCTCGGGTGCGGCGGGACGGCTCGACGAGCTCGCGCCCGAGCGGATCGCGGTGCCCAGCGGGTCCAGGATCCGGATCGACTACTCCGAGCCCGAACAGCCCGTTCTCGCCGTCAAGTTGCAGGAGATGTTCGGACTGCAGGAGTCGCCGCGGATCGCCGGGGTGCCGCTGCTCGTCCATCTCCTCTCCCCCGCCGGGCGGCCCGCGGCCGTCACGGCCGACCTCGCCTCCTTCTGGAAGGACGGCTACAAGGGCGTACGGGCGGAGCTGCGCGGCCGGTATCCGAAGCATCCGTGGCCGGAGGACCCGGCGAGCGCCGAGCCGACGCGGCACACCAACGCGCGCCTCAGGCGGTGACCGGTTCCGGTGCGTCGGCGTCGGCGGGCACCGGGTCCTCCGGGCGGCGGCTGCGCGCCTCCAGCCACAGGGAGAGGGCGAGGAGCAGGACTCCGAGGGTGAGGAAGCCCCAGGGGAGGTACGTCGTCATCAGCAGGACGAGCAGGCGGTTGGACTTGACCAGGTCGACCGTGTGCTCGATGTAGTCCTCGCGCATCTTCACGTGCCCGGCGAACGCCGTGACCTTCTCGCGGTCGCCCAGGAGGGTGCCGCCGCGGAGTTCCTCCTTGTGGATCTCCTCGCCGTAGACGGGGGCGCCGGTGACGGGCTCGACCCAGAACTTGCGGACCGTGGTGTACCAGCGGGTCATGCCGGTCTTGGCGATCTGCTCGGGGGTGATGCCGGCGACGGGCAGCTTCTTGGGGAACTTCACCTGGGTCCAGGGGATGGTCTGCTCGAAGTAGTAGACCTCCAGGCCGCGGAAGTTCTGCGTCCCCTTGTAGTGGATGGGGTTGCTGGTGCGGGTCTGCGCGTCGAAGTACTCGTAGTCCCGCTTCTCCGTCCGGAAGGGCCACTTGAACTCGATGCCCTCGCGTTTGACCGGGTCGCCGTCGACCATCTCGCCGGTGGCGTGGACGGGGTCCTGGCTGTGGGCGTCGAAGATGTAGCGCTCGGGGATGTAGGCGACCATCTTGCCGTCGGGGTCCTGGGCGTACGACAGGCTGTCCCAGACGACGACGTCCCGGCCGAGCGCCTTCTCGATCTTCTCCGAGGCCTCCACGTTGCCCTTGAGGGTCTGCACGATGGTGATCTTGGAGACCTTCTTCTCCTGGAGGGAGTTGTCGACGAGGGTGGCGTCCTTGGCCTCCAGGACCATGTCCTGGTACTGGTTCGCCGGGATCTTCGCCAGGCGCGGGAAGGCGTACCAGCGCAGCAGCGGGGACAGCGCCGCGAAGAACACGGCGAGGGCGAGCAGGATCAGGCTGGCCTTGCGGCGCATCTCGGCCTCCCTCCCGGGCGGTTACGGGTGTGACGGCACGGTCGTGAGCAGCGGCTTCGGCGATGTCTTACCGGTCGGTGAGCCCATCGCGGTGATCGTGAACACCAGCGCGAGTGCGACGGCCAGGCCGATCCCGGCGGCGATGAGGGCACGCATGACGGCCTCCCGACCGGACCTCGTGAGCCCGGAACTGATACATCGTCAGGTCCGGCACCGTAGCAACGGGCGGCCGAGATGAGAACACGTCGCACACGACGACGGCGCCCTTCCGGGGAAGGACGCCGTCAATGCCGTACGGGAACTTACGCGCTGGGACTGGGCGAGGGGCTCGGTGACTCGGTCGGCTCGGCGGCTGCCGCCACCGTCAGTTCGACGGTCAGGGACGCGCCGCCCGCGGTGTTGATGCGGAGCAGGAACGTGCCGGTCGTGTCGTCGGCGTAGAGCTTCGGGAGCTTCAGCAGGCCGTTCGCGTCCGTCTCCAGGCCCTTCAGGGTGCGTACGGTCTTGCCGTCCGCGTCCTTGAAGTAGGGGCCCTTGGTGTTCTCGGTGGTGTCGTCCGCCGAGGTGATGAGGGTGGCGGTGGCGGCGACGCCGTCCGCCACGGCGCCGTCGTAGGTCGCCTTGATCTCGACCTGGTCGGCGAACTCGCCGCCCGGGGTGCAGGTCAGCGCGGTGTCGCTGGTGCGGGCGAGGGTGTCGGCGACGCGCTCGGTGACCGTGGCCTTGTAGTCGAGGCCGGTGACCGCGCGGCCCACGACCGTGGCGCGGACGATGAAGTCGCCGGTCTTCTCACCGGCCTTCAGCGCGGGAGCGACTGCGACGCCGGAGCCGTTGGTGACGATCGTGGCGACGCTCTCGCCTCCGGTGAAGGTGGTGTCGGTGTCGCCCACGATCGTGAAGCGGATGCGGACCTTGCCGACGGCCTTGCCGGCCGAGGTCTCGGCGCGGGTGCTGATCCGCTTGCTGAACGTGTCCCCGGCCTGCGCGGTGAGCTTCGCGGTGCCGGCGTCCTCCAGGTGGTCCACCGTGTCGGTCGGGGTGGGGGTGGGCGTGGGGGTGCCGGGCGTGGACGGGTTGTCCGACGGCGGCGGGCTGCTCGGGGTGGTGGGCGGCGTGCTGGGCGTGTCGGGCGTCGACGGCGGGGTGGGCGACGGCGAGGGGCTCGGCGGGTCGTTGTCGTCGCTGCGGTGGCCGGGCAGGCTGCCGGTGCCGTCGGGGATCTCGTGGGTGCCCTTGCGGTAGTACTCCAGCCACGACAGGACCGTGTGCAGATAGTCCTGGGAGTTGTTGTAGCTGAGGATCGCGCGGTTCATGTCGGCCTGCACGGACAGGTCCCAGCCGTTGCGGCACAGGTAGTGGCCGGCGGCGAGGGCCGCGTCGTAGACGTTGTTGGGGTCCTTCTTGCCATCGCCGTTGCCGTCGCGGCCGGCCCACTCCCAGGTGGAGGGGATGAACTGCATGGGGCCGACGGCCTGGTCGTAGGTGCTGTTGCCGTCGTAGACGCCGTTGTCGGTGTCCGGGATGAGGGCGAAGCCGTTGCCGTCGAGCTGGGGGCCGAGGATCGGGGTGACCGTGGTGCCGTCGGCGGTGACACGGCCGCCGCGGGCCTGGCCGGACTCGACCTTGCCGATGGCGGCGAGGAGCTGCCAGGGCAGGTTGCAGCCGGGCTTGGACTCCTGGAGGGCCGCCTCGGCCTTCTTGTAGGCGTCGAGGACGGTCGCGGGGATGCCGGCCTCGCCGGTGCCCGTGACGCCGGTGCCGCCGCTGCCCGTGGTCGGGACGGGGCTCGGGCTGTTGAGGGGCGGCAGGTCCATGTAGAACGGCGAGCCGCCGGTCGCGCCGTCGTCGTCGGTCAGTTCGGGAGTGGGCTGGGCGTCGGCGGTGGTCGATCTGCCGTTGTCGTCGACCGACACGTCGGGTGCCTGGGACGCGGACAGTGCCGCGACCGCCGCGGCGGCGACGGTGGTGGCCACCGCCCCCTTGCGCAGCCGCCTGCCGAATTGCGCCGCCATAAAGTGAACCCCTCCCGTGGACGCCGAGCGCCCGTCTCCGTCCGACGTGCTCGTCATGGTGTGACGATCGACCCGCGTCGCGGGTTGCCCTCGTGGAGCTTTTTCTGTGCGTTGTTCTGCTGTTCGGATCTGCTGTTGGTTCTACTGTTCGGTTCTGTTGTCCTGCTGTTCGGTCCGACCCCGCTCCCCGGCGGAGGGACCCAGGCGACCCTACGGCAACTTCCTTTGCTCGGGCACCCGTTCGTGCCCGGTTTTCACCAGTTGGCCATACTGGGCCGGTCCGTTTCCTGCCTTGGGAGGCCTCTTGCCGTTCACCCTCAGTCACGCGGCCGCGGTGTTACCTGTTGTGCGTGCTGACGGAACCGGGCGGGGGCGGCTGGTTCCGGCCGTCCTCGTGGCGGGTTCCTTCGCTCCCGACATGACCTATTTCGCGGCGAGCGCGTTCTCCGAGGCGATGGAGTTCGGGACCGTCACCCACTCCTTCACGGGTGTCTTCACCGTCGACGTGCTCGTCGCGTGGGCGCTGGTGGGGCTCTGGCTGCTCGTGCGGGAGCCCCTGGTGGCGCTGTTGCCGAGGGCGCGGCAGGGGCGGGTGGCGGCGCTGCTGCGCTGCGGGGCGCCGCGCGCGCGGATACGGCCGGCGCTGGTGGCACGGTGGTACGTGTCGGCGGCGCTGGGGGCGTTGACGCATGTCGTGTGGGACGCGTTCACGCACCACGACCGGTGGGGGATGCGGTTGTTCCCGGTGCTGGGCGAGACGATCGCCGGGTCACCGCTGTACTGGTACCTGCAGTACGGCAGTTCGGCGGTGGCCGCGGTGGTGATCGCCGGGTTCGTCGTCCACGCGGTACGGCGGGCTCCGGTGAGCGAGCCGATGGGGGTGCCCGCGCTCTCGGCGCGCGACCGGTGGTGGGCCGCCGTCGGCATCGGCGGCTGTGTGCTCGTCGCGGCGGTGCAGCGGGCCTCGCGGTGGTGGGCCTACTGGGGGGCCTCCGCGAGGCCGTGGGAACTGATTCCGACGCTGTGCTTCGGAGTGGGCGCGGGGCTGGTGGTGGGGGTGCTCGGGTACGCCGTGGCGGTCAGGGCGTGGCGTCCGGTTCGGGTGCCCGACCGGGCCGGGCTGGAGCCGAGCCGTCCGGGGCGTCGGTGACGGTCCTGGCGGGAGCCGCGTCGCCCGAGGGGTCCGTGACGGTCCTGCTGGGAGCCGCGTCGCCCGAGGGGTCCGTGACCGTGCCGACGGTCGCGATGAACACGGTCATGGTCCGCATCGGGCGGGAGCGCGGGACCGCGCTGAGGAGCAGTGCGAGGTAGCCGCGGGCTTGGTCGGCCCAGAGGCGGAGGTCCCTGCGGTTGAGCCAGTCCCTGCGGGCCAGGCGGTGACGGGCGTCGGTGACCGCCCTGCGGAGGGTCGTGGCGAGGTCCGTGGGGATGCGGGGAGTGCTTGCCGCTGCGGAGTAGGGCGGGACGTGCACGGCTGGGGTGGACGCGGTCGCATCGGTGGTCGCCTGCGCCGGAGCCGTCTGGCGGTGGAGCGTGCGTATACCCATGTCCGCATCTTTACGGGCGGGGGTGGGTGGGGGCGTTTTCGCGGGGGCCACCTGAGTGACGGCTTTCCGGGGGTGGCGCCACCGCGACGGCAAAGGCCGGGACCGGCATGCGGCTGCGGTGGAGGGAGTCAGGTGACCCGACTCCCTCCACCGCAGACCACCGGCTCCACCGCCGCAGGCTAGTGCGCCGCCGACTCCCAGTCCGGGCCCACGCCCACCGAGACATCCAGCGGGGCGCGCAGCTGGACCGCGCCCGCCATCTCGCGGCGGACGATCTCCTCGACGCGGTCGCGCTCGCCGGGGGCAATCTCCAGGACGATTTCGTCGTGGACCTGGAGCAGCATGCGGGAGGTCAGCTCCGCCTCGCTCAGGGCCTTGCCGACGTTGAGCATCGCGATCTTGACGATGTCGGCGGCCGTGCCCTGGATCGGCGCGTTGAGTGCCATCCGCTCGGCGGCCTCGCGGCGCTGGCGGTTGTCGCTGTTGAGGTCGGGGAGGTAGCGGCGGCGGCCGAAGAGGGTCGCCGTGTAGCCCGTCGCCCTCGCCTCGTCGACCGCGCGGCGCAGATAGTCCTGGACGCCGCCGAAGCGCTCGAAGTACGTGTCCATCAGGGCACGCGCCTCGCCCGCCTCGATGTTCAGCTGCTGGGAGAGACCGAAGGCGGACAGGCCGTAGGCGAGGCCGTACGACATGGCCTTGATCTTGCGGCGCATCTCCGCGTCGACGGCGTCGCGCTCGACGGCGAAGACCTGCGAGGCGACCGTGGTGTGCAGGTCCTCGCCGGAGGTGAAGGCCTCGATGAGGCCCTCGTCCTCCGACAGGTGGGCCATGACGCGCAGTTCGATCTGGCTGTAGTCGGCCGTCATCAGCGACTCGTAGCCCTCGCCGACCACGAAGCCGCGGCGGATGGCCCGGCCCTCGTCCGTGCGCACGGGGATGTTCTGGAGGTTGGGGTCGGTGGACGAGAGGCGTCCGGTGGCCGCGACCGTCTGGTTGAACGTGGTGTGGATACGGCCGTCCGCCGCGATGGTCTTGATCAGGCCCTCGACCGTCACGCGCAGCTTGGCCTGCTCGCGGTGCCGGAGCATGATCACCGGCAGTTCGTTGTCGGTCTGGCCGGCGAGCCAGGCCAGGGCGTCCGCGTCCGTGGTGTAGCCGGTCTTGGTCTTCTTCGTCTTGGGCAGGCCCAGTTCGCCGAAGAGGACTTCCTGGAGCTGCTTGGGCGAGCCCAGGTTGAACTCGTGCCCGGCGGCAGCGTGGGCCTCCTTGACGGCCTGCTGGACGGCGCCGGCGAACATCTGCTCCATGGCTTCCAGATGCGCCCGGTCGGCGGCGATGCCATGCCGCTCCATGCGGGCCAGCAGCGCGGAGGTGGGCAGCTCCATGTCGCGCAGCAGGTCTCCGGCGCCGACCTCCGTCAGCCGGGCCTCGAAGGCCTCGCCGAGGTCGAGGATCGCGCGGGCCTGCACCATGAGGGCCTCGGCCTCGGCGCCGTCGTCCGCGCCGAAGGCGAGCTGGCCGTCGGCCGCGGCGGCGGGGGCGAGCTCGCGGCCGAGGTACTCCAGGGACAGGGCGTCCAGGTCGAAGGAGCGGCGGCCCGGCTTGACGAGGTAGGCGGCGAGCGCGGTGTCCATGGAGACGCCGGCGATGCTCCAGCCGTGCTCGGCGAAGACGCGCATCGCGCCCTTGGCGTTGTGGAAGACCTTGGGCCTGGCGGCATCGGCGAGCCAGCCGGCCAGCGCCTTCTCGTCGGCCTCGTCGAGCTGGGTGGGGTCGATCCAGGCGGCCGGTCCCCCAGCTGCCGCGAGGGCGATCTCGGCGACCGAGCCGGTGCCGAGGCCCCAGGTGTCGACCGTGGCGACGCCGAGGGTCTGGGTGCCGTGCTCGGTGAGCCAGGCGGAGAGCTCGCCGGTGCCGAGGACGGTGCCGTCGAGTTCCACGCCGGCGGTCACGACCGGTGTCGACTCGGCCTCCTCGGCGCCCGGGTCGACGGCGAGCAGGCGCTCGCGCAGCGAGGGGTTACGGATCTCGAGGGTGTCGAGGATCATCGCGAGCGTCTTGCGGTCGTACGGGGCGCGCTCCAGGTCGGCGACCGTCTTGGGCAGCTCGACGGTGCGGACCATCTCGGTGAGGCGGCGGTTGAGCTTGACCGCCTCCAGGTGCTCGCGCAGGTTCTGGCCGGCCTTGCCCTTGACCTCATCGACGCGCTCGACGAGGTCCGCGAACGAACCGAACTGGTTGATCCACTTCGCGGCGGTCTTCTCGCCGACGCCGGGGATGCCCGGGAGGTTGTCGGACGGGTCGCCGCGCAGGGCCGCGAAGTCGGGGTACTGGGCGGGGGTCAGGCCGTACTTCTCGAACACCTTCTCCGGGGTGAACCGGGTCAGCTCGGAGACGCCCTTCGTCGGATAGAGCACGGTGGTGTGCTCGCTGACGAGCTGGAAGGAGTCGCGGTCGCCGGTGACGATCAGCACCTCGAAGCCGGCGGCCTCGGCCTGGGTGGCGAGCGTGGCGATGATGTCGTCGGCCTCGAAGCCGTCGACGGCGAACCGCGAGACCTGCATCGCGTCGAGCAGCTCGCCGATCAGCTCGACCTGGCCCTTGAACTCGTCCGGGGTCTTGGAGCGGTTGGCCTTGTACTCCGTGAACTCCTCGGAGCGCCAGGTCTTGCGCGACACGTCGAAGGCCACCGCGAAGTGCGTGGGCGCCTCGTCGCGCAGGGTGTTGGCCAGCATCGAGGCGAAGCCGTAGATCGCGTTCGTCGGCTGGCCCGTCGCGGTCGTGAAGTTCTCCGCGGGCAGCGCGAAGAACGCGCGGTACGCCAATGAGTGCCCGTCCATGAGCATCAGGCGCGGGCGGCTGCCGCCGGGGCTGTTGTCGGTCTTCTTCGATGCTGTCTCTGCCACGCCCCCGATCCTGCCACGCCCCACTGACAGTCGTGCCACGCCGCGGGAGGCCGCCGCGGACGGCTGGTACGTCAGGTCGGCGGAGGGCGAGGGACGCGGGCCTTGCCGAGGGGCGACGGAAGAGAGGGGCGGGGCTTGCCCGCGGGCGGCAGCAGGGCAGGCGGACAGCGCCGTGGGCGACAGCGAGGCACGTGGACGATGCCAGAGGCGGCAGTGGGGCAGGCGGACGATGCCGGGGGCGGCGGTCAGGGCGCTCGGGCCACCCCGGGGGCCGTGCACAGGGCGCCCGCCCCAGCCACCAGGGCTCGCGCCCACACGGCGGGCCGTAGCCACGGACAAGTAAGCCCCGGCCGAAGCCCCCGAACCGCCCCCGTTGCCCCTTCCGCAACCATTGCTCAATACGCAACCATGGGTTCCGTCCTCCCCGCGCCCCGGCGACCATCACTGTCGGTGTTGCGTGCGAGGATCGGAGACGTAGTTCACATGTGCATGCGAAGGAGAACGCCGCGATGGCAACGAAGCCGCCCAAGGGTGATCCGGTCCAGGACGCTCCGCAGGTCGCCGGGCCGAAGCACGCGGCGGCGGGGTTGCCGGCCGTGGGGCACAGCCTGCGCATCTCGCAGCGGCAGATGGGGCTGAAGCGGACCGCGCTGACGCTGCTGCGGGTCAATCAGAAAGAGGGCTTCGACTGCCCCGGCTGCGCCTGGCCGGAGCCGGAGCACCGGCACACCTTCGAGTTCTGCGAGAACGGCGCGAAGGCCGTGGCCGAGGAGGCCACCCTGCGCCGGGTCACCCCGGAGTTCTTCGCCGCGCACCCCGTCAGCGACCTCGCGACGCGCAGCGGCTACTGGCTCGGCCAGCAGGGACGGCTCACCCACCCCATGTACCTCCCCGAGGGCGGCACGCACTACGAGCCGGTGACCTGGGAGCGCGCCTTCGACATCGTCGCCGAGGAGATCGCCGCCCTCGACTCCCCCGACGAGGCCCTCTTCTACACCTCGGGGCGCACCAGCAACGAGGCCGCCTTCCTGTACCAGCTCTTCGCGCGTGAGCTCGGCACCAACAACCTGCCGGACTGCTCCAACATGTGCCACGAGTCCTCCGGCTCGGCCCTGTCGCAGACCATCGGCATCGGCAAGGGCAGCGTCCTCCTGGAGGACCTCCACAAGGCCGACCTGATCATCGTCGCCGGCCAGAACCCGGGCACCAACCACCCGCGCATGCTCTCCGCCCTGGAGCAGGCCAAGGCCGGCGGCGCGAAGATCATCAGCGTCAACCCGCTGCCCGAGGCGGGCATGGAGCGGTTCAAGAACCCACAGACCGCCCAGGGCATGCTCAAGGGCGCCGCCCTCAACGATCTGTTCCTCCAGATCCGCATCGGCGGCGACCAGGCCCTCTTCCGTCTCCTCAACAAGCTGATCCTGGAGACGGAAGACGCCGTCGACCAGGCCTTCGTCGACGAACACACCCACGGCTTCGAGGAGTTCGCCGCGGCCGCCCGCGCCGCCGACTGGGACGAGACGCTCACCGCGACCGGCCTCACGCGCGCGGAGATCGAGGAAGCCCTCTCCCTGGTGCTCGCCTCGCAGCGCACCATCGTCTGCTGGGCGATGGGCCTGACCCAGCACAAGCACTCCGTGCCGACCATCCGCGAGGTGGTCAACTTCCTGCTCCTGCGCGGCAACATCGGCCGCCCGGGCGCGGGCGTGTGCCCGGTGCGCGGTCACTCCAACGTGCAGGGCGACCGCACCATGGGCATCTTCGAACGCCCCGCCCCAGCCTTCCTGGACGCCCTGGAGAAGGAGTTCGGCTTCGCGCCCCCGCGCGAGCACGGCTACGACGTCGTACGGGCCATCGAGGCGCTGCGCGACGGCAGGGCGAAGGTCTTCTTCGCCATGGGCGGCAACTTCGTCTCCGCCTCCCCCGACACCGACGTCACCGAGGCGGCCATGCGGCGCGCCCGGCTGACCGTGCACGTGTCGACCAAGCTCAACCGCTCGCACGCCGTCACGGGCGCGCGTGCCCTGATCCTGCCGACCCTCGGCCGCACCGAGCGCGACCTCCAGGGCGGCGGCGAGCAGTTCGTGACCGTCGAGGACTCGATGGGCATGGTGCACGCCTCCCAGGGCCGCCTGGAGCCCGCGAGCACCCATCTGCTGTCCGAGCCGGCCATCGTGGCCCGCCTCGCCCGCCGCGTCCTCGGCGACGCCTCCCGCACCCCGTGGGAGGAGTTCGAGAAGGACTACGCCACGATCCGGGACCGCATCGCGCGCGTGATCCCCGGCTTCGAGGACTTCAACGCGCGCGTGGCCGAGCCCGGCGGCTTCGCCCTCCCGCACGCCCCACGCGACGAGCGCCGCTTCCCGACCGCCACCGGCAAGGCCAACTTCACGGCCGCGCCCGTCGAGTACCCGGCGCTCCCCGAGGGCCGGCTGCTGCTCCAGACCCTGCGCTCGCACGACCAGTACAACACCACGATCTACGGCCTCGACGACCGCTACCGCGGCATCAAGAACGGCCGCCGGGTCGTCCTGGTCAATCCCGAGGACGCGGCCGGGCTGAAGCTCGCCGACGGCTCCTACGTGGACCTCGTCAGCGAGTGGAAGGACGGTGTCGAGCGCCGGGCCCCCGGATTCCGCGTCGTGCACTACCCGACCGCGCGCGGCTGCGCGGCCGCCTACTACCCCGAGACCAACGTCCTCGTCCCGCTGGGGGCCACCGCGGACACCAGCAACACCCCGGCCAGCAAGTCCGTCGTCGTCCGTCTGGAACAATCGGCCACCGACTGAGCGTTTGCTCAGCCGAGTGACACCGATGCGAGCGACCCCGACGAACGGAGCCGGGCCCCATGGGCGAGCAGCAGTACGTGAAGTTCCCGCAAGAGGTCATCGACGAGTACGCCGCGCTCGGCGTGGACATCTTGGCCCTGTTCTCCGCCGGGCATCTCGGCACCCGCATGGGCGTGGAGATCGTCGAGGCCTCCGCGGACAAGGTCGTGGGGACGATGCCCGTGGAGGGCAACACCCAGCCGTACGGGCTGCTGCACGGCGGCGCCTCCGCCGTCCTCGCCGAGACCCTCGGCTCGGTCGGCTCGATGCTGCACGGCGGCAGCTCGAAGATCGCCGTGGGCGTCGACCTGAACTGCACCCACCACCGGGGCGCCCGCTCGGGCCTGGTGACCGGCGTGGCCACACCCGTGCACCGGGGGCGCTCGACGGCGACGTACGAGATCGTGATCAGCGACGAGGAGGGGCGGCGGGTGTGCACCGCGCGGCTGACCTGTCTGCTGCGCGACGTGAACCCGGGCGACGCCGCCCGCGTCGTGGCCGGCGCCTGACGGCAGGACCTCTGGCCCCGACCGTGCCGCAAGGCCTAGCGTCGGGGCATGCGAACGGGAGGAGCCCCGGCACTCGGGGCCGGGGTCGGAGTCGGGGTCGGGTTCTTGGCGGCCCTGCTGGCCCTCGGCGGATGCGGAGGGTCCGGCTCCGCCACCACGGCGCGAGCCGGGGCGACCACCACGGCGGCGACCCCGGCCACACCCACACCCCCCGAAGACCTCTGCACCCGCCTCGTCGCCCACTGGTCCCGCGAGGTGCTGGACCAGAACACCTACGGCGACTACCAGTCGATGGGCCTGTCCAACGGCCAGTACGACATCCTCATCAAGGTCGTCGACGCCGCCCGCGCCGAGAAGAAGAAGCAAGGCGCCGCGGCCGCCGACCAGTTGATCGACCGTCAGGCCCGCAGCGGCTGCGTGCGGTGGTACCGCGACGGCGGTCCCGGCAAGGGGCCCTGGCAGTGAGCGGCGTCGGACCGGTCGAACCGGGCGAGGGCACGCACGCCTGGGACGTCCTGGACGCCACCGCCCCGCCCCGACCGCGCGGCCGCCTCGGCGAGTTGTACGAACGACACCGGCGCGCCGCCCTCGCCACCGTGACCGCCACAGCCCTCCTCGCGGGCGGCACGTACCTCTACGCGACCCGGCCCCGGCCGCCGGCGCCTCCCGATCCGCCGTATCCGTCTCAAGTGACGGACCTGCACTACCTCAGCGGCGAGGCCACACCCAAGGGCGCCGGGCGGCACAGCTTCAGCTTCGGGGTGGAACTGAGCGTGCTCGCCGGGCCGCCGGTCACCGTGACCCGCGTGTCACAGCCGTACGCGGGCATGTCGGTGACCTCGACACCCCAGGTCCCTTTCCGGACGAGTGCGGGGACGAGCCGCAAGGTCGTCATCACGATGCACGTGTCGCAATGCAGGAAAGTGCCTTGGAACGCCGGGCTCCCTTTCCTTGACGTAACCCTACGTAATACGCGCGCAATAGAAGTCCACAGTTACATCCTTGGGCAGCGATACGCCCAACACCTGTCAGAGGCCCTACAAGTCGCCTGCAGCAACGGTTTCAGGTAATTACCAAAACCCCTGAGACACCTGAACAAGGTGGGTCGAGTCCTGCGGGTTCTCAAAATATGGACAGGGCGAATCGGTCTGAATTCCGCTGTTCCACCCACTCAGTACCGCTCTGCATTACGACGTGTCATAACAAGAGCGTCACAGCCTCTGTCAGACCCTCCTCCACCTCCCTGCACACGCTTAGAGTCACGCCCAGTCACCGCGCCATGGAATCTCACATCGGACCAGCGCAGAGACTCGGTCGCTTCCAGGGGGGAGCGCCGCGCCAGTGAAAGGACGAATCGTGCGTCAACGTTCGCTCATCACCATCACCGCCGCGCTGGCGGCGGGAGCACTCACCCTCACCGCCTGCGGCTCGCGCGACGACGACGGCGGCTCGGACTCCGGTAGCGGCGGCACCAAGGTCGTCATCGGTGTCGACGCCCCGCTGACGGGTGACCTCTCCGCCCTCGGCCTCGGCATCAAGAACTCCGTCGACCTCGCCGCGAAGACCGCCAACAAGCAGAAGCTCGTCGACGGTGTCACCTTCGAGATCAAGGCCCTCGACGACCAGGCCCAGCCCTCCTCGGGCCAGGCCAACGCCTCCACCTTCGTCAGTGACGACAAGGTCCTCGGCGTCGTCGGCCCGCTGAACTCCTCCGTCGCCGAGTCCATGCAGAAGGTCTTCGACGACGCCAAGCTCGTCGAGATCTCCCCGGCCAACACCGGCCCGGCCCTCACGCAGGGTGTCGACTGGCAGACCAAGAAGGTCCGCACGTACAAGTCGTACTTCCGCACCGCGACCACGGACGCCATCCAGGGCCCGTTCGCCGCGCAGTACGTCTACAACGACGCCAAGAAGAAGAAGGTCTTCGTCATCGACGACAAGAAGACCTACGGCGCCGGTCTCGCCGCCACCTTCACCGCCGAGTTCAAGAAGATCGGCGGCAAGGTCGTCGGCACCGACCACATCGACCCGGACACCAAGGACTTCTCCGCGGTCGCCACCAAGGTCAAGAACTCCGGCGCCGACGTCGTCTACTACGGCGGCGAGTACCCGCAGGCCGGCCCGCTGAGCAAGCAGATCAAGGCCGCCGGTGCCAAGATCCCGCTCGTCGGCGGTGACGGCATCTACGACCCGACCTTCATCCAGCTGGCCGGCGCCAACAGCGCCGGTGACCTCGCCACCTCCGTCGGCGCCCCGGTCGAGACCCTCGACTCCGCCAAGCAGTTCGTCGCCGACTACAAGGCGGCCGGCTACAAGCAGGAGTACGCGGCCTACGGCGGTTACTCCTACGACGCCGCCTGGGCGATCATCCAGGCCGTGAAGAAGGTCGTCGACGACAACAACGGCAAGCTGCCGTCCGACGCCCGCGCGAAGATCACCGCCGCCGTCCAGAACGTCTCCTTCGACGGTGTGACCGGCAAGGTCTCCTTCGACGAGTTCGGTGACGCCACCAACAAGCAGCTCACCGTCTACGCCGTCGAGAACGGTGCCTGGAAGGCCGTCAAGTCCGGTACCTTCACCGGCTGACCCACCCCCACCCGCACCACCTGAGCCGCGCGGGGCGCTGTTCCACAGGCGCCCCGCGCGGACTCACATCCGGCCCCGGACACACATCCGGTCACTTCCGGTCACATCCGTCGAACATCCGAAACCTCGGAGGACATGCGGTGAACGAACTGCCGCAGCAGCTGGTCAACGGCCTGCTACTAGGAGCAATGTACGGGCTGGTCGCCATCGGCTACACAATGGTCTATGGCATTGTCCAGCTCATCAACTTCGCCCACGGCGAGATCTTCATGATCGGAGGGTTCGGAGCCCTCACGGTCTACCTGTACGTACTGCCCGACGGCACCACCATGTGGGTCGCACTGCCACTGATGCTCGTGGGAGCCGTCATCGCAGCCGTCCTCGTCGCCGTCGGAGCGGAACGGTTCGCCTACCGCCCCCTGCGCACCGCCCCACGCCTCGCGCCCCTCATCACCGCCATCGGCCTCTCCCTCGCCCTCCAGCAGGCCGTCTGGGCCTGGTACCCCGGCGCCAAGGAGTCCATCAACTTCCCCGAGATCCCCGGCGGACCCTTCGAGATCGGCAACGTCACCATCCAGACCGGTGACATCTTCCTGTTCATCGCCGCCCCCGTCAGCATGGCGATCCTCGCCTACTTCGTCATGAAGACCCGCACCGGCCGCGGCATGCAGGCCACCGCCCAGGACCCCGACACCGCCAAGCTCATGGGCATCAACACCGACCGCATCATCGTGGTCGCCTTCGCCCTCGGCGCCCTCTTCGCCGCCGTCGGAGCCGTCGCCTACGGCCTCAAGTACGGCCAGGTCCAGTTCCGCATGGGCTTCATCCTCGGCCTCAAGGCCTTCACCGCGGCCGTCCTCGGCGGCATCGGCAACATCTACGGCGCCATGCTCGGCGGCCTCGTCCTCGGCCTCGCCGAGACCATGGCCACCGCCTACATCGCCGACGTCCCGGGCTTCGACCTCCTCGGCGGCCAGTCCTGGGCCAACGTCTGGGCCTTCGTACTCCTCATCGTCGTACTCCTCGTCAGGCCACAAGGCCTGCTCGGCGAGCGCGTCGCGGACAGGGCGTGACACCGATGACGACACAGACCACCGAAAGCACCGGCGCCCCCGCCAACAAGGACAACGCGCCCAAGGGCCTCATCGGCCTCCCCGAGAACGTCGGCCGCGCCCTCGCCACCATCGGCGGCGCCCTCACCGTCGTCTCCACCTTCCTCGCCTGGACCTGGACCTCCGCCTTCCCCGGCGACCTCACCGTCTACGGCTACCCCGGCGGCCTCCAGGTCCTCGTCCTCATCGGCGGCGCCCTCACCACCCTCTTCGGCCTCGCCTCCTACGGCGTCAAGGGCCTGCGCTGGCTCGCCCCCGCCGGCGCCGACGGCGCCATCAAGCTGGCCGCCACCGGCACCTTCGCCACCACCTGGTACACCGTCATCGCGATCAGCGACGAACTCGGCGGCGTCGTCAACCTCGAACCCGGCGGCTACATCGCCGCGGCCGTCACCCTCGCCGCCTTCCTCGGCGCCTTCTCCCTGCCCTTCGAACGGCCGGAAGACGAACCCGTCGACGAGGACGCGACCGTCGGCGAGCGCATCGGCCACATCTGGCGCCACATCGTGGCCCTCCTGAAGTCCGCCGTCTTCACCCCCACCCCGGCACCGGCCCGCAAGCTCCCCGCCTACGCCGAGATCCTCGTCATCGTCGCCGCCATGGCCGTCGGTCTGACCGTCTTCACCTACGGCATCGGCACCGAGTACGACGAACTCTTCGTCGGCTTCCTCATCACCGTCGGATTCCTCTTCGCGGCCTTCTCCAAGGCCGGGCTCGTGGCCCGGGTCTCGGCGATCACCGGCCGGCACAGCACCATCACCATGTCCGGCGCGTTCATCGCCGCCGCGCTCTTCCCCTTCACGCAGTCCAACGACCAGTACGCGACGATCGGCGTCTACATCCTGATCTTCGCCACCGTCGCCCTCGGTCTGAACATCGTCGTCGGCCTCGCCGGCCTCCTCGACCTCGGATACGTCGCCTTCCTCGGTGTCGGCGCCTACACCGCGGCCATGGTCTCCGGCTCGCCCTCCTCGCCGTTCGACCTGCACCTGCCGTTCTGGCTCTCCGCGCTCCTCGGCGCCGCGGTCGCCATGGTCTTCGGCGTCCTCATCGGCGCCCCGACCCTGCGACTGCGCGGCGACTACCTCGCCATCGTGACCCTCGGCTTCGGTGAGATCTTCCGCATCACCGTCCTCAACATGGACGGCACCTCGGGACCGGACATCACCAACGGCTCCAACGGCATCTCCTCCATCCCGAACCTCGACATCCTCGGATTCGACTTCGGCCTGGAACACAGCATCCTCGGCTTCACCATCGGCCGATTCGCCAACTACTTCCTGCTGATGCTCCTCATCACGCTCATCGTCGTGGTGGTCTTCAAGCGCAGCAGCGACTCCCGCATCGGCCGCGCCTGGATCGCCATCCGCGAGGACGAGACCGCCGCCCTCGCCATGGGCATCAACGGCTTCCGCGTCAAGCTCATCGCGTTCGCCCTCGGCGCCTCCCTCGCCGGCCTCGCCGGCGCCGTCCAGGCCCACGTCACCTACACCGTGACACCCGAGCAGTACCAGTTCGCCCACGTGGTCCCGCCCAACTCGGCCTTCCTCCTCGCGGCCGTCGTCCTCGGCGGCATGGGCACCATCGCCGGACCCCTCGTCGGCGCGGCCCTGCTCTACCTCATCCCGGCCAAGCTCCAGTTCCTGGGCGACTACCAGCTCTTCGCCTTCGGCGTCACGCTCGTCCTCCTGATGCGCTTCCGCCCCGAGGGCCTCATCCCCAACCGGCGCCGCCAGCTCGAATTCCACGAAGAGGCCGAAGCCCCCGCAGTCCTCAGCAAGACAGGGGTCTGACACATGACCGACACCACCACCGTCACCGGGACCACCGTCCTCGACGCCCGCGGCGTCACGATGCGCTTCGGCGGCCTCACCGCCGTACGCAACGTCGACCTCCAGGTCAACAGCGGCGAGATCGTCGGCCTCATCGGCCCCAACGGCGCCGGCAAGACGACCTTCTTCAACTGCCTCACCGGCCTCTACATCCCCACCGAGGGCGAAGTCCGGTACAAGGGCAACGTCCTGCCGCCCAAGTCCTTCAAGGTCACCGCCGCCGGCATCGCCCGCACCTTCCAGAACATCCGTCTGTTCGCCAACATGACGGTCCTGGAGAACGTGCTCGTCGGCCGCCACACCAGGACCAAGGAAGGCCTCTGGAGCGCCCTGCTCCGCGGCCCCGGCTTCCACAAGGCCGAAGCGGCCTCCCGCGAACGCGCCATGGAACTCCTGGAGTTCGTCGGCCTCGCCAACAAGGCCGAACACCTCGCCCGCAACCTCCCCTACGGCGAGCAGCGCAAGCTGGAGATCGCACGAGCGCTGGCGAGTGAACCGGGCTTGCTGCTCTTGGACGAGCCCACGGCCGGCATGAACCCCCAGGAGACCCGCGCCACCGAGGAACTGGTCTTCGCCATCCGCGACAAGGGCATCGCCGTACTCGTCATCGAGCACGACATGCGCTTCATCTTCAACCTCTGCGACCGCGTAGCCGTCCTCGTCCAGGGCGAGAAACTGGTCGAGGGCGACAGCGCCACCGTCCAGGGCGACGAACGCGTCGTCGCCGCCTACCTCGGCGAACCCTTCGAGGGCACCCCCGGTGACGAAGAAGTAGCCGAAGTCGAAGCAGCCGAAGCAGGCACCCCGTCGGACGCCACGCCCGGCAAGGAGAACGACCGATGACCGCACTCCTCGAGGTCGAGGACCTCCGCGTCGCCTACGGCAAGATCGAGGCCGTCAAGGGCATCTCCTTCAAGGTCGAGGCCGGCGAGGTCGTCACCCTCATCGGCACCAACGGCGCCGGCAAGACCACGACCCTGCGCACCCTGTCGGGCCTCCTCAAGCCCGTCGGCGGCCAGATCAAATTCGGCGGCAAATCGCTGAAGAAGGTCCCCGCCCACGACATCGTCTCGCTGGGACTGGCCCACTCCCCCGAGGGCCGGCACATCTTCCCCCGCATGACGATCGAGGACAATCTGCGGCTGGGGGCGTTCCTGAGGAACGACAAGGTCGGCATCGAGAAGGACATCCAGCGCGCCTACGACCTCTTCCCCATCCTGGGCGAACGCCGTAAGCAGGCCGCCGGCACCCTCTCCGGCGGCGAGCAGCAGATGCTGGCGATGGGCCGCGCGCTCATGTCCCAGCCGAAGCTGCTCATGCTGGACGAGCCGTCCATGGGCCTGTCCCCGATCATGATGCAGAAGATCATGGCGACCATCGCCGAACTCAAGTCCCAGGGCACGACGATCCTCCTCGTCGAGCAGAACGCCCAGGCGGCCCTCTCCCTGGCCGACCACGGCCACGTGATGGAGATCGGCAAGATCGTCCTGTCCGGCTCGGGCCAGGACCTCCTGCACGACGAGTCGGTCCGCAAGGCGTACCTGGGCGAGGACTGAGCCCTCGCGCTGATACGACGAGGCCCGCGCCCCCTGCTGGGGACGCGGGCCTCACTCGTGCTGTCCGGGGGGCGTCAGCCCTTGGACGCCTTCTTCTCGTCGGCGTCCTGGATGACCGCCTCGGCGACCTGCTGCATCGACATACGCCGGTCCATGGACGTCTTCTGGATCCACCGGAACGCGGCGGGCTCGGTGAGCCCGTACTCGGTCTGGAGGATGGACTTGGCACGGTCGACCAGCTTGCGCGTCTCCAGGCGGAGCGTGAGGTCGGCGACCTCCTTCTCCAGCTCCTTCAGCTCGGTGAACCGGGACACGGCCATCTCGATCGCCGGCACGACGTCGCTCTTGCTGAACGGCTTCACGAGATACGCCATGGCACCAGCGTCGCGGGCACGCTCAACAAGGTCACGCTGCGAAAAGGCGGTGAGCATCAGCACGGGCGCGATGCGCTCTTCGGCGATCTTCTCGGCGGCGGAGATGCCGTCCATCTTGGGCATCTTCACGTCGAGGATGACGAGGTCGGGCTGGTGCTCACGGGCGAGCTCGATGGCCTGCTCACCGTCACCGGCCTCGCCGACGACGCTGTAGCCCTCTTCCTCCAGCATCTCTTTGAGGTCGAGGCGGATCAGGGCCTCGTCCTCGGCAATGACGACACGGGTCGTCAGCGGAGGCACGTGCGACTTGTCGTCGTCGGGCGCGTCTACGGGCTGGGGCGACTCGGGGGCGGTCACGGGGGCTCCTCGTTCAGGGGCAGGGGTGCTGCTGACAAGAGCGTACCTAGCTGCGGTAAGGTGGACGCGCAGAGGGTCAGGGGAAACCTTTGATTCTGCGGGCCCCGGTAGCCCAATTGGCAGCAGGCAACGGATTCAAAACCCGTACAGTGTCGGTTCGAGTCCGACCCGGGGCACTTTTCCTTCGATTCGAAGGTGGCCATCAATAAGCGGATGCTCCCATTCTCGTGAACATCCGCTTTTTGCTGCGTGTTGTCGTGATCGCTCGCACACGCTGATCACATGTACGACATGGGCACACGCAAGCGGGCAATGGCGCTAGTCGCTGAGGGGCGCAGTCTGAGCTCGGTCAGCAGGGAAACCGGTATCTCCCGAGCGACACTCCGCAGTTGGCAACGCCGCATCGAGCCCCGACCCCGGCTGGGCCAACACCAACCCTGCCCTCGCTGCGACGAAGTTCCGCACCCGCCAGAGGATCAAGCTGCGTACGCATACCTGCTGGGGCTGTACCTCGGCGGTGCATCAGTCCACACCGCCGAGGCGTGTACTACATGCGCATCGTGCTCGACAAGGCGTGGCCCGGAGTCATCGACGCCTGTGAGAAAGCGCTCCGCGCCGTCCGCCCCAACAACAACGTGTTCCGCGCGAAGCGGCAAGGCTGCTTCGTGGTGTCGAGCACCAGCAAGCACTGGCCCTGTCTTTTCCCGCAACACGGCCCCGGCAAGAAGCACGATCGGCCGATCATCCTTGAGCCTTGGCAACAGACCATCGTGGACGCCCACCCCTGGGAATTCATCCGGGGCCTCATCCACTCCGACGGCTGCCGCATCACCAACTGGACAACTCGCATGATCGCTGGCGAGCGCAAGCGCTACGAGTACCCCAGATACTTCTTCACCAATGTGTCAGCCGATATCCGAGGGCTCTACACGGACACCCTCGACAGGCTCGGGATCAAGTGGACACAATCCGCGCGCAACGGCAATGCGTTCAACATCTCCATCGCCCGCAAAGCCTCAGTAGCCCTGATGGACACCCACGTAGGCCCCAAGTTCTAGCCAGCTCCCCCTACTTGGGACTGTCGTCCTCCCCCACGTGATGCACCCGCACCAGGTTCGTCGACCCCGCAACCCCAGGCGGCGAACCGGCCGTAATGACCACCACGTCCCCCTTCTCACACCGCCCGTACTTCAGCAGCAGCTCATCCACCTGGTCGACCATCGCGTCGGTCGATTCCACCCGCGGGCCCAGGAACGTCTCCACACCCCACGACACACTCAACTGCGACCGAGTAGCCGCCTCCGGCGTAAACGCAAGCAACGGAATCGGTGACCGGTACCGGGACAGTCGCCTCGCCGTGTCGCCGGACTGGGTGAAGGCCACCAGGAACTTCGCGCCCAGGAAGTCGCCCATCTCCGCCGCCGCCCTGGCCACCGCACCGCCTTGCGTACGGGGCTTGTTGCGTTCCGTCAGTGGGGGCAGGCCCTTCGCGAGGATGTCCTCCTCCGCCGCCTCCACGATCCGCGCCATCGTCCGGACCGTCTCCACCGCGTACTTGCCCACGCTCGTCTCGCCCGACAGCATCACCGCGTCCGTGCCGTCGATGACCGCATTGGCGACATCGGACGCCTCCGCCCTCGTCGGGCGGGAGTTTTCGATCATCGAGTCCAGCATCTGCGTCGCCACGATCACCGGCTTGGCGTTCCGCTTGGCCAACTTGATCGCGCGCTTCTGCACGATCGGGACCTGTTCCAGGGGCATCTCCACGCCCAGGTCACCCCGCGCCACCATGATCCCGTCGAACGCCGCCACGATGTCGTCGATCGCGTCCACCGCCTGCGGCTTCTCCACCTTGGCGATGACGGGCAGTCGGCGTCCCTCCTCGTCCATGATGCGGTGGACGTCCTCGATGTCCCGGCCGGAGCGGACGAAGGAGAGGGCGATGACGTCGAAGCCGGTGCGCAGCGCCCAGCGCAGGTCAGCCTCGTCCTTCTCCGACAACGCCGGTACCGAAACCGCCACGCCCGGGAGGTTCAGGCCCTTGTGGTCGGAGACCATGCCTCCCTCGATGACCGTCGTGTGGACGCGCGGGCCGTCGACGCCCGTGACCTCCAGGCACACCTTGCCGTCGTCGACGAGGATGCGCTCCCCCGGTGTCACGTCTTCCGCCAGGCCGGCGTACGTCGTGCCGCACTGCCCCTGGTTGCCTTCCGCGCCGTCCTCCACCGTGATGGTGAAGGTGTCGCCGCGTTCAAGGAGTACGGGGCCTTCGGTGAAGCGTCCGAGGCGGATCTTCGGGCCCTGAAGGTCGGCGAGGAGGCCGACGCTGTGGCCGGTCTCGTCGGAGGCCTTGCGGACGCGCTGGTAGCGCTCCTCGTGTTCGGCGTAGCTGCCGTGGCTGAGGTTGAAGCGGGCTACGTCCATTCCGGCTTCGACCAGGGCTTTGATCTGGTCGTACGAGTCGGTGGCGGGGCCCAGGGTGCAGACGATTTTGGCTCGGCGCATGGTTCGACCTTAGGGCTTACCGGTGGGTAGAGAATTGGCCCGGCATGACTGCGCAACGACCTTTCGGTGAAGGGGTGTTGACAAGGTTTGAAGTCGGTCGGCGGCTCACAGTCGCGGCGGGTGCATGGTGAAGCGGGCGTTGACCTGGGCGTAGACGCGTTGGCGTTGGGGTTCGAGGTCGAGGGGGGCGGCTGCGGTGTCTTCTGCGGCGGCGTAGGCCATGGAGCGCATGCGTCCGCCGGGGGCGGCGGGGGCGAGGGGTTGGGCGTTCTCGGCGCCGATGTCGGCGAGTTCCACCAGGGCGGCGAGCGTCGTGCCCAGGGCTTCCGCGTATTCCTGTGCTCGTTGAACCGCTTCCTTCACCGCCTGTTGGCGTGCTTCGCGGTAGGCGGGCGAGTCGAGGCGGAGGGCCCACCATGGACCGTCCACATGGGTGAGGTCCAAGTCGGCGACTCGGGTGGTGAGTTCACCCAGTGCCGTGAAGTCCGTCAGTTCCGCGGTGATGCGGACGCGGCCGTGGTAGGCGTGGATGCGTTCGCCGCGGCCCTTCTCCTTCAGTTCGGGGGTGATGGAGAAGGAGCCCGTCTCGAGTTTCTCGACCGCGTCGCCGTAGGTCTTGATGAGGTCGAGGACCGTGGCGTTGCGGCGGGTGAGGTCGTCGAGGGCGGTGCGGCGGTCTTTGCCGCGGGCGGCGACGGTGATGCCGATGCGGGCGATCTCGGGGTCGACTTCGAGGCGTGCTTCGCCGCGGACGGCGATGCGGGGGGCGTCGGGGGTGCCGTAGGGCACGGCGGGTGCGGTGTCCGGGGAAGGTGTGGTCATACGACCCACTCTGTCACTTCTTGCCTGGTTGGCGGCGGCTGAAGTGACACGTTTGGTCACCTGATCGAAACCTCTGGGTCTAGTGCTGTTCGGCATGCTCGGGTCAGAATCTACGCGCGTTGTTGACCGTTCCCCGAGGAGATCGAGACATGCCGTTGAACCGCAGGAAGTTCCTGGAGAAGTCCGCCGTGACCGGAGCCGGGGTCGCGCTGGCGAGTGCCGTGGGGGCTCCTGCGGCGCAGGCGGCGGAGGCCGGGAAGGGGAAGAAGCCGTCGAAGCGGTACTCCCTGACGGTGATGGGCACGACGGACCTGCACGGGCATGTCTTCAACTGGGACTACTTCAAGGACGCGGAGTACTCGGACGCGAAGGGCAACGCGCAGGGTCTGTCGCGTATCTCGACGCTGGTGAACCAGGTGCGCGCGGCCAAGGGGCGGTGCAACACGCTGCTGCTGGACGCGGGCGACACGATCCAGGGCACGCCGCTGACGTACTACTACGCGAAGGTGGACCCGATCACGGCGCCGGGCGGTCCCGTGCACCCGATGGCCGCCGCCATGAATGCCATCGGGTATGACGCCGTCGCGCTCGGCAACCACGAGTTCAACTACGGCATCGAGACGCTGCGGAAGTTCGAGGAGCAGTGCGACTTCCCGCTGCTGGGTGCGAACGCGCTGGACGCGAAGACGCTGAAGCCGGCGTTCCCGCCCTACTTCATCAAGAAGTTCCGGGTGCCGGGTGCGCCGCCGGTGAAGGTGGCGGTTCTCGGGCTCACGAACCCGGGTATCGCGATCTGGGACAAGGCGTACGTCGAGGGCAAGCTGAAGTTCCCGGGTCTGGAGGAGCAGGCGGCGAAGTGGGTGCCGAAGCTGCGGTCGATGGGTGCGGACGTCGTCATCGTGTCGGCGCACTCGGGGTCGTCGGGTACGTCGTCCTACGGTGACCAGCTGCCGTACGTCGAGAACTCGGCTGCGCTCGTCGCGCAGCAGGTGCCGGGGATCGACGCGATTCTCGTCGGGCACGCGCATGTGGAGATCCCGGAGCTGAAAGTCACCAACACGGCGACCGGCAAGACCGTCGTGCTGTCCGAGCCGCTGGCGTACGCGGAGCGGCTGTCGCTGTTCGACATCGAGCTGGTCTTCGAGAAGGGGAAGTGGACGGTCGAGTCGGTCGCGTCGTCGGTCCTGAACTCGAACTCGGTGGCGGACGACCCGAAGATCACGAAGCTGCTGAAGGACGACCACGACATCGTCGTGAAGTACGTCAACCAGGTGGTCGGCAAGGCGACTCAGACGCTGACGACGGTCGAGGCGCGGTACAAGGACGCCCCGATCATCGACCTGATCACGAAGGTCCAGGAGGACGTCGTCAAGGCGGCGCTGGCGTCCACGGAGTACGCCTCGCTGCCGGTCATCGCGCAGGCGTCGCCGTTCTCGCGGACCTCGGAGATCCCGGCCGGTGACGTCACCATCCGCGATCTGTCGAGCCTGTACGTGTACGACAACACGCTGGTCGCGAAGCTCATGACCGGGGCGCAGGTCAGGGCGTACCTGGAGTACTCGGCGCAGTACTTCGTGCAGACGGCGGCGGACGCGGTGGTGGACGTCGAGAAGCTGACGAACGCGAACAACCGGCCGGACTACAACTACGACTATGTGTCGGGGCTGTCGTACGACATCGACATCGCGCAGGCGGCGGGTTCGCGGATCAAGAACCTGACGTACAACGGTGCGGCGTTGGACGACGCGCAGCAGTTCGTGTTCGCGGTGAACAACTACCGTGCGAACGGCGGCGGTGCGTTTCCGCATGTGGCGTCGGCGAAGGAGCTGTGGGCGGAGTCGACGGAGATCCGGACCCGGATCGCGGAGTGGGTGACGGCGAAGGGTGTGCTGAACCCGGCTGACTTCGCGTCGGTGGACTGGAAGCTGACGCGGAACGGTACGCCGGTGTTCTAGTCGGCACTGGCGCGTTGGACTCGTCGCGGACCCGGCCTTGAGGCGGTACGGGTCCGCGACGGCTTTTTATCGGGCGTCGGTCAGTGGGGTGAGGGTGGCCGGGGCTTGGCGCGCCTGCGGGACCCGGGCCGTCTGGTCGAGTCCGAAGGTGGTGAAGGCCGTTCGGGTGGGCAGCGGGTAGGGGTCCTTGCCGGTCACGGTGTTGAGGATGTGGGCGCTGCGCCAGGCGGCGAGGCCGAGGTCGGGGGTGCCGACGCCGTGGGTGTGGCGTTCGCCGTTCTGGACGTAGAGGGAGCCGGTTACGGAGGGGTCCATGACGAGCCTGAACTGTTCGTCGACGCGGGGGCGGTCGCGGCTGTCGCGGCGCAGGTAGGGGTCGAGGCCGGCGAGGATGCGGTCGAGGGGGCGTTCGCGGTAGCCGGTGGCGAGGACGACGGCGTCGGTGGTGAGGCGGGAGCGGGTGTTCTGCTCGGTGTGTTCGAGGTGGAGTTCGACTTTGGTGGTGGCGACCCGGCCGGCGGTGCGGACGCGGACGCCGGGGGTGAGGGTGGTGTCGGGCCAGCCGCCGTGCAGGGTGCGCTGGTAGAGCTCGTCGTGGATGGCGGTGATGGTGTCGTTGTCGATGCCCTTGTGGAGTTGCCACTGGGTGGTGACGAGGCGGTCGCGGGTGCCTTCGGCGAGGGCGTGGAAGTAGCGGGTGTAGTCGGGGGTGAAGTGCTCCAGGCCGAGCTTGGAGTACTCCATGGGGGCGAAGGCCTCGGTGCGGCCGAGCCAGTGGAGGCCTTCGCGGCCGGCGGGGCGCCCGCGGAGCAGGTCGAGGAAGATCTCGGCGCCGGACTGTCCGAGGCCGATGACGGTGACGTGTTCGGCGGCGGCGAGGGTCTTGCGGTGGGCGAGGTAGTCGGCGGCGTGGATGACGGGCACGCCGGCGGCTTCGACGAGGGGCTTGAGGGGTTCGGGGATGTAGGGCTCGGTGCCGACGCCGAGGACGATGTTCTTGGTGTACGTACGGCCGAGGGCCTCGGCTTCGCCCTCCGTGTCGAGCTGGGTGAAGTCGACTTCGAAGATGTCGCGTTCGGGGTTCCAGCGGACGGCGTCGACCTGGTGGCCGAAGTGGAGTCCGGGGAGGTTCTCGGCGACCCAGCGGCAGTAGGCGTCGTACTCGGCGCGCTGGATGTGGAAGCGCTCGGCGAAGTAGAAGGGGAAGAGCCGTTCGCGGGCCTTGAGGTAGTTGAGGAAGGTCCAGGGGCTGGCGGGGTCGGCGAGGGTCACCAGGTCGGCGAGGAACGGGACTTGGATTCTCGCGCCGTCGATGAGGAGGCCCGGGTGCCAGTCGAAGGCGGGGCGTTGTTCGTAGAAGGCGGTGTCGAGTTCGGCGAGGGGGTGGGCGAGGGCGGCGAGGGAGAGGTTGAAGGGGCCGATGCCGATACCGACCAGGTCGCGGGGTGCGTCGGGCTCGTGGGGCGGGGTGGGGGCGGGGGTGCGGCTCATCGGGGGGTGGTTCCTTCCACGAGTTTCAGGAGGGCGGCCAGGTCGTCGGGCCGGGTGTGGGGGTTGAGGAGGGTGGTCTTGAGCCAGAGCCGGCCGTCCGTGCGGGCCCGGCCGAGGACGGCGCGGCCGGTGCTGAGGAGGTGCCGGCGGGTGGCGGCGATGTCGTCGTCGGTCGCGTGTGCGGGGCGGAACAGGACCGTGCTGATGGTGGGCCGGTCGTAGAGCTCGAAGCGGGGGTGTGCGTCGAGGAGGTCCGCGAACTCGCGGGCCCGGTCGCAGACTTGGTCGACGAGAGCGCCGAGACCTGTCCGTCCGAGGGTCTTGAGGGTGACGGCGATCTTCAGCACGTCGGGGCGGCGGCTGGTGCGCAGGGAGCGGCCGAGGAGGTCGGGGAGGCCGGCCTCGGTGTCGTCGTCGGCGTTGAGGTAGTCGGCGCGTTGGTGGAGGGCGGCGAGGTCCTGCGGAGCTTTGGCGGTGAGGAGGCCGGCGGCGACGGGTTGCCAGCCCAGTTTGTGCAGGTCGAGGGTGACGGTGTCTGCGGCGCTTATGCCGGTGAGCTTGGATTGGTGCCGCTCGCTGAAGAGGAGGCCGCCGCCGTATGCCGCGTCGATGTGGAGGCGGGCGCGGTGGGTTTTGCAGACGGCGGCGATCTCGGGGAGGGGGTCGATGAGGCCGGCGTCTGTGGTGCCTGCGGTGGCTGCCACTAGGTGGGGGCCGGAGATGGTTTTGAGGGTGGCGTCCAGGGTGGTGGGGTCGAGGGTGCCGGTGGGGGTGGGGATGATCAGGGGGGTGGGGAGACCGAGGAGCCAGGCGCTTCGGGGGAGGGAGTGGTGGGCGTTGGCTCCGCAGATCAGGTGGGTGGTGGGGCCCAGCATTTCTCTGGCTAGGAGTAGGGCTAGTTGGTTGGATTCCGTTCCACCTGTTGTTACTGCGGCTGCGGGTGCGTTGGGGCTGGTCGCGCAGTTCCCCGCGCCCCTAGGGGGGTCGCCGTAGACCTCGTTTGCCAGTGCCCTAGTTACCATCGACTCCAGCTCAGAGGCCGCTGGTGCCTGGTCCCATGAGTCCATGGACGGGTTGAGGACCGACGCCGCCAAGTCTGCTGCCGCTGCCACGGCCAAGGGCGGGCAGTGCAGGTGCGCCGCGCACAGCGGGTCCGCCGGGTCGGCGGAGCCTTCCGCCAGCGCCCGCACCACGTGCCGTAGCGCTTCCGGGTCGCCCTCTTCCGGGAGTACGTCGCCCACGGCCGCCCGCAGCCGTTCCGCGACCGCCTCCGGGCCGCCCCTCGGCAGCGGCCCCCCGCGCGCCCGCGTCCCCTCCCCCAGAGCCTCCAGGACCGTGTCCAGCAACGGGCGCAGGGGGTCGGAGCCGCCGGACGCGAGGGGTGGGGTGGTCATCGTGGGTCCTCCCGGGCGCGTGGGCTAGAGGGAGTTCCAGCTTGTACGCGGATGCGTCATCGCGCCCGGAAAGACCAACGATCGAAACCCGAAAGGGGGTACGTCCGTGTGCTACGCCTGTCGCACGCGCAACGCGCGCCCCAGGTCGTCCAGTTGATCGGCGAGTTTGCGGCGCAACGCCGGGATCGGGTCGGCGTCGCTCAGGCACCGCTCTCCCAGGGCGAGCGTCTGCGCGTCGACGGCGTGGGCCGGGAAGGCCCAGCGGCCGGCGGCGTCGGCGATGGCGGGGCCGCGGCGGGCGGCGAGGGTGACGGCGTCCTCGAAGAAGCGGGGGACGTACTCGCGGACGAGGTCGGCCTGTTCGGGCTGCCAGAAGCCTCGGGCGTTGGCGATGAACAGGTAGTTGGAGAGGTCGTCGCTGCTGAACATCGCCTCCCATGCCTTGGCCTTGGTGTCGGCGTCGGGCAGGGCGGCGCGGCAGTGGGCGGCGCCTTCCTGGCCGGTGGCGGAGGGGTCGCCGGCGAGTTCGGCGGCGATGGCGGCCTCGTCGGTGGCGCCGAGGACGGCGAGCCGGGCGAGGACGCGCCAGCGCAGTTCGGGGTCGAGTTCGGGGCCGCCGGGGACGGTGCCGTCGGCGAGCCAGGCGGCGATGGTGTCGGGGTGGGCGGCGACGTCGATGAAGTGGCGTACGGCGATGAGGCGCAGGCCGGGGTTGTCGCCGTCCTCGGTGCGGCGGATGAGGTCGCGGCACAGGCTGCTGAGCGTGGCGAGGGCGGCGGGGCGTTCCTCGGGGGTGGCGTAGCGGTCGGCGACCTGGACGGAGGCGAAGGCGAGGACGCCCTGGACGAGGGCGAGGTCGGTCTCGTACGGGAGGTGGGCGCGGGCCGCCTCCAGGTAGGCGGTGGGCGGGAGTTCGCCGTCGCGGACGGCGTCGCGCAGGGCGTTCCAGACGACCGCGCGGGTGAGCGGCGAGGGCAGTCCGGACAGGCTCTCGGTGACCGTCTTGAAGGACCCGGTGTCGAAGCGGACCTTGGCGTAGGTGAGGTCGTCGTCGTTGAGGAGCAGCAGGGCGGGGCGCTTGCCGATGGGCAGTGGGCCGTCGGTCTGCGGGACGTCGAGGTCGAGGCGTTCGCGCAGGACGAGGTGGCGCCCTTCGTCGGCTGGATTGTCGGCCAAGGCCCGGTCGTAGAGGCCGACGGCGATGCGGTGGGGGCGGCTGCCGTCGTGTTCGACGTGGAGGGTGTACGTGCCTTCGTCGCCTGGGGTGATCACGGGCCTCAGGGTGTCGACGCCGGTGGTGCGCAGCCACGTCTCGGCCCAGGCGTGGACGTCGCGTTCGGTGACGCTCGCGAGGGAGTCGATGAAGTCGGCGAGGGTGGCGTTGGCGAACTTGTGGCGGGCGAAGTGGGTGTTGATGCCGGCGAGGAAGTCCTTCTCGCCGAGCCAGGTGACCAGTTGCCGTAGTGCGGAGGCGCCCTTGGCGTAGGAGATGCCGTCGAAGTTGAGCATCGCGGAGGCGGTGTCCGGGACGAGCTCGGGGTCGGGGGCGACGGGGTGGGTGGAGGGGCGCTGGTCGGCGTCGTAGCCCCAGGCCTTGCGGACGACGCCGAAGTCGGTCCAGGTGTCGGTGAAGCGGGTCGCTTCGGTGAGGGTCTGGTAGCCCATGTACTCGGCGAAGGACTCGTTGAGCCAGATGTCGTCCCACCAGCGCAGGGTGACGAGGTCGCCGAACCACATGTGGGCCATCTCGTGGGCGATGACCATGGCGCGGGTCTGGCGTTCGGTGTCGGTGACGGCGGAGCGGTAGACGAACTCGTCGCGGAAGGTGACGAGTCCGGGGTTCTCCATGGCGCCGGCGTTGAACTCGGGGACGAACGCCTGGTCGTAGGAGTCGAAGGGGTAGGGCTCCTCGAACTTCTCGTGGTAGCGGTCGTAGCACTGCTTGGTGATCGTGAGGAGTTCGTCGGCGTCCGCGTCGAGGTGGGGGGCGAGCGAGCGGCGGCAGTGGAGGGCGAAGGGCAGGCCGCGGTGTTCGGTGCGGACGGAGTGCCAGGGGCCGGCGGCGACGGCGACGAGGTAGGTGGAGATGAGGGGGGTGGGGGCGGCCTGCCAGCGGCCGTCGCCGAGGGCGGTGGTGATGCCGTTGGCGAGGAACGTCCAGTTGTCGGGGACGGTCGCGGTGATCTCGAAGACGGCCTTGAGGTCGGGCTGGTCGAAGACGGGGAAGACGCGTTGGGCGTCGTCCATGCACAGGTTGGAGTAGAGGTAGGTCTCACCGTCGGTGGGGTCGGTGAAGCGGTGCATGCCCTCGCCGGTGCGGGAGTAGCGCATGCTCGCGTCGACGGTCAGTTCGTGGTCGCCGGCGGTGAGGTTCTTCAGGGGGAGGCGGTTGCCGTCGAGGGTCTCGGGGTCGAGGGGCTGTCCGTCGAGGGTGACGGAGCGCAGTTCGGCGGGCTTGACCTCGACGAAGGTGTCCGCGTCCGTGCGCGCGGTGAAGCGGATGACGGTCTTCGAGTCGAAGGTGTCGTCGCCGGTGGTGAGATCGAGGTCGATCGTGTACCGGTGGACGTCGAGGAGGGTGGCACGGGTCTGCGCTTCGTCGCGCGTCAGTACGGACATGCACGACATGCTGCCTGATGGCGGGGTCGCGGCACAGGGGCGGATCGGTACGCGGCCTATGTCCGGTCCTGTTCGAGACTGTCGGTGTGCGCCCCTTGTGCGCGGACGGGGACGCGGGGGTCCGGGTGGGGCAGGGCGGGGCGGGAGGGGCGGCCGGGGGGTTCGGGGCCGTCCTTGACGAGGGCGCGCAGGGCGCGGTTCTCCTCTTCGAGGGCGAGCCGGCGGCGGTGGGTGTCGTAGAGGTAGCGGACCTTGGTGCGCAGGGCCCAGGGGTCGATGGGTTTCATGATGAGGTCGGCGACGCCGAGGCCGAAGGCGGTGGCCATGAGTTCCTGGTCGAGGCCGAAGCCGGTGAGCAGGACGACGGGGATGTGCTGGGTCTGTTCGACGCGGCGCATGTAGCGGACGACATCGAGGCCGCTGACGCCGGGCATGCGGACGTCGAGGAGGAGCAGGCCGACCTGGCCGCGGAGGACCTGCTTGAGGGCCTCGTCGCCGCTGGTGGCCCTGCCGAGCCGGTACCCCAGCGGGGCGAGGGCGCTCTCCAGCGCGTACAACGTGTCCTCGTGGTCGTCGACGATGAGGATCTTGGCATCCGACGGCATGGCCCGACGTCCCTCCCGCATGGGACAACCAGCTTATGTCCGAGGCGCTGACCGTGCGTGCCCGCCGGCTGACAAGGCGTGCACAGCGCAGCATGCCCCCGCGGGAGGTGTCCTGTCACGCCCTGGGGCGTCCGGCGAGGTCAGTTCGCTGTGGGCGTGGCGCCGTTGGCGGCGGTGTCGGCGATGCGCTCGTGGTGGCGGATCACCTCGGCGATGATGAAGTTCAGGAACTTCTCGGCGAAGGCCGGGTCGAGTTTGGCGTTCTCGGCGAGGCTGCGCAGCCGTTCGATCTGGCGGGACTCGCGGGCCGGGTCGGCGGGCGGGAGCTGGTGCCTGGCCTTGAGGAGGCCGACCTGCTGGGTGGCTTTGAAGCGTTCGGCGAGCATGTGGACGACGGCCGCGTCGATGTTGTCGATGCTGTCGCGCAACCGGGCGAGCTCCTCGCGCACGGCGGGGTCGACGTCACCGGTACCGGGGTTGCTGGTGGTCATGAGCGTCCACCCTACGGTGCCCGGGTACCGGGGATGATCGGCGGATCCTCGGGATCGGGTACCTGGTCGCTCCAGCCGCCGGGGACGACGCGGCTCTGCCGGGCGCGGAAGCGGACGGGCGGGGTGCCGACGCGGCGGGTGAAGAGGCGGGAGAAGTAGGCGGGGTCGTCGTAGCCGACGCGGCGGGCGACGGCGGCGACGGGGAGTTCGGTGCTGGCGAGGAGTTCCTTGGCGCGGCCGAGGCGGATGCCGAGGAGGTAGTCCTTGGGGCTGCATCCGGCGCCGCGGCGGACGGCGGTGCGCAGTTCGGCGAGGGTCATGCCGTGCCGGGCGGCGTGGTCGGCGACGGACAGGGGCAGGCAGGCGTCCCGGGCGAGGGCCTTGAGGAGCTGTTCGCCGTCGGGGGTGAGGTCGGCGCGGGCGCGGCGCAGGGCGACGAGGAGTTCGTGGACGGCGGCGCCGGTCTCGACCTCCAGGAGGGGGTTGTCGCGGCGGGCGGCGCGGGCCATGCGGCCGATGACGGCGCGGGGTGCGGAGGCGTCGGAGAGGGGCACGACGGGGCGGTCGGGTTCGATGTAGCCGAGTTCGGTGTAGGAGGCGGTGGCGGGCCCGGTGAAGTCGACGAAGCCCTCGTCCCAGCCGGTGCCGGGGTCGGGTGCGTAGTGGTGCGGGGTGCCGGGGGTGAGCCAGAGCAGGGCGGGTGCGGTGATGGTCGTACGGTGTCCGTCGGTGTGGTCGTACCAGCCGTGGCCGGTGCTGATGACGACGGCGACGTGGTGGTCGAGGACGCGGGGGCCGACGGTGGGCAGGGTGCCGTGCTGGAGGCCGACGCCGAGGCAGACCAGGCCGAGGCGGTGGTGGGCGGGGCCGGGGGTGAAGAACCGCATCCAGGTCTGGTACGTCAACGGGTCTCTCCCTCCGGTCCACGTCCCGCAGATCTTCGGCCCCGGTCCCGCAGATGTTCGGTCCACGTCCCGCAGATCTTCGGTCCAAGTCCCGTCGATCTTTGTCCATGGACGGTGATCGACACCAGGGGTGAGGGTGGGGGGCATGAGCGAGTTCACGGTGGGGGACGCGGAGTTTCTGCTGGACGGACGGCCGGTGCGGCTGCTGTCCGGTGCGCTGCACTACTTCCGGGTGCACGAGGCGCAGTGGGGGCACCGGCTGGCGATGCTGCGGGCGCTGGGCCTGAACTGTGTGGAGACGTACGTGCCGTGGAATCTGCACGAGCCGCGGCCGGGGGTGTACGAGGACGTGGCGGCCCTGGGCCGCTTCCTGGACGCGGCGCAGGAGGCGGGTCTGTGGGCGATCGTGCGCCCCGGCCCGTACATCTGCGCCGAGTGGGAGAACGGCGGGCTGCCGCACTGGCTGGCGGGGCGGGCGCGGACGAGCGACGCGGTGTATCTGCGGCAGGTGGAGCGGTGGTTCGGCCGGCTGCTGCCCGAGGTGGTGTCGCGGCAGATCGGCCGGGGCGGTCCGGTGCTCATGGTGCAGGTGGAGAACGAGTACGGCAGCTACGGCTCGGACGCGGCGTATCTGCGGTGGCTGGCCTCGACGATCCGCGCGGCCGGTGTCACGGTTCCGCTGTTCACCTCGGACGGCCCCGAGGACCACATGCTGACCGGCGGCTCGGTGCCCGGGGTGCTGGCCACGGTCAACTTCGGCTCCCAGGCCCGCGAGGCCTTCGAGTCCCTGCGCCGGCATCGCGCCGAAGGGCCGCTGATGTGCATGGAGTTCTGGTGCGGCTGGTTCGACCATTGGGGCGCCGGTCATGTCGTACGGGATCCGGCGGACGCGGCGGCGGCGCTGCGGGAGATCCTGGAGTGCGGTGCGTCGGTGAACCTGTACATGGCGCACGGCGGGACGAGCTTCGCGGGCTGGGCGGGGGCGAACCGGGGCGGCGGTGATCTGCACGACGGGGTGCTGGAGCCGGATGTGACGTCGTACGACTACGACGCCCCGATCGACGAGTTCGGGCACCCGACGGAGAAGTTCTGGCGTTTCCGTGAGGTTCTGGCCGAGTACGCGGACGGTCCGCTGCCCGCACTTCCGCCACTGCCGCCGCAGTTGGCGGAGGGAGCGGAGGTGGCGCTCACGGGGTGGGCGCCCTTGGCGGACGTGCTGGAGGCGCGGGGCGGGCCGGTCGTCGCCTCCCCCGTCCCGCCGACCTTCGAGGAACTGGACGTGGACCGGGGGCTGGTGCGCTACGAGGTGACGGTGCCGGGGCCTCGGCAGCCGTACCCGTTCCTGGCGCGCGGACTGCGCGATCTGGCGGTGGTGTACGTCGACGGGGAGCGGGCCGGGGTGCTGACGGAGGCGGACGGGCGGCTGAAGGAGCCGGTCGCCGGGCACGCGCGCGTGGAACTGTGGGTGGAGTCGCTGGGGCGGGTCAACTACGGGCCGCGCACCGGGGAGGCCAAGGGGATCACCGGCGGGCTGCTGCACGAGCGGCAGTATCTGCACGGGGTACGCGCGCGTGGGCTGCGACTGGACGCGTTGGACGACGTCGAGGACGTACGGCTGCGGGCGCTTCCCGAGGACGGCGCCCCCGGCCTCTACCGGGGGACGTTCGATGTGCGCGGCGCCGGGGACGCGCTGCTGGAACTGCCGGGCTGGACCCGCGGCTTCGTGTGGATCAACGGTTTCAACCTGGGCCGGTACTGGTCCGTGGGCCCGCAGCGGTCGCTGTACGTGCCCGGCCCGCTACTGCGGGAAGGGGTGAACGACGTGTGGGTGCTTGAGCTGGAGCGGGCGGCTTCGGTGCCGTACGTCCGCAGCCGATGAGCTCGTAGAGTGGAAACGGGTTCTCGGCGTCTTGGGGGTACGGTCGTGGCGAACGACGGACCGGTCGAGCACGGGTATCCGCATCTGGAGACGGTGCGGGCCTCGATCACCGCGCTGTGGAAACGGCTGTCGTACGACACCGTCCAGACCTTCGCGACCAGTGTGGCCCCGGCGGACGTGGCGTTCTGCGACACCGACGATCTCCATCTGGGGGCGCAGCGGGTGGCGCGCGAGATGGTGCGGCACTACCGGCTCCCGGATGCGCGGATGATCGTCGGCTTCCGTGACATGACGCATGCGGCGAATGTCGAACTCGCCGCCGGGCCCGAGTACTTCGTCGAACTCAACGACCGGTTCCGCACGCATCGGCGGGACATCGGGGCGGCGCTCGCGCACGAGGTGATGCATGTGTATCTGCACCGCCTCGGGCTGTCCTTCCCGGGGACCCGGGACAACGAGATCCTCACGGACACGGCGGCGACTTACCTGGGTGCCGGGTGGCTGCTCCTTGACGCGTACCGGGAGGACTCCGCGTCCTCGCAGAAGCTCGGGTATCTGACGCCGGAGGAGTTCGGGTACGTGCTCGCCAAGCGGTCGCTGGTGTTCGGGGAGGACCCGTCGGTGTGGTTCACCAGTCCGCAGGCCTACACCGCGTATGTGAAGGGGATGGCGCGGGCGCGGGAGGACGAGCAGCAGCCGCCGCTGACCGCGGCGGGGTGGGCGGGACGGCGGCGGTACGCGCGGGAGCGGAAGCACGCGGCGACCGCGCCGGCCGGGGTGCCGTACGCGTTCAGTCCGGACGGGGGCGGGCAGCTGCGGGTGTCCTTTCCCTGCCCGACCTGCCATCAGAAGATCCGGGTGCCGGTGCGGGGGCGGATGCGGGCGCGGTGCGGGGTGTGCCGGACGGTGCTGGAGTGCGACACGTAGAGGTCCCGGCGGGAAAGCAGGAGGTCCTACGCCCCGTAGACCGCCCCCGGCGACTCGGCGCGCGCGAGCAGCTTCCGTACGGTGTCCCCGACTTCGTCCGGGTCCCAGCGCGCCCCCTTGTCGGCGCTCGGGCCTGCCCGCCAGCCCTCCATGACGGTGACCCGGCCGCCCTCCGTCTCGAAGACCCGCCCGGTGACGCCCTCGCTCGCCGCCGAGCCCAGCCAGACCACGAGCGGCGAGACGTTCTCGGGGGCCATCGCGTCGAACCCGGCCGTGGGCGCCGCCATCGTCTCGGCGAAGGTCCGTTCCGTCATCCGGGTCCGGGCCGCGGGCGCGATCGCGTTCACCTGGACGCCGTAGCGGGCGAGTTCGGCGGCGGCGACCAGCGTCAGCCCGACGATCCCGGCCTTCGCGGCGCTGTAGTTGCCCTGCCCCAGCGAGCCCAACAGCCCGGCTCCGCTACTGGTGTTGACGATCCGGGCCACCGGCGTACGACCCGCCTTCGCCTCGCTCCTCCAGTGCGCCGCCGCGTGCTTCAGCGGGAGGAAGTGGCCTTTCAGATGGACCCGCAGCACCGCGTCCCAGTCGTCCTCGTCGAGGTTCACCAGCATCCGGTCGCGCAGGAAACCGGCGTTGTTGACCAGGGTGTCGAGGCGGCCGTACGTCTCCACGGCGGCCGCGATCAGGCTCCGCGCGCCTTCGGTCGTCGCGATGTCGCCGCCGTGCGCCACCGCCTCGCCGCCCGCCGCGCGGATCTCCGCCACGACCTGTGCCGCCGGGCTGTCGGCGCCGGGCGTGCCGTCGAGCCCCACGCCGAGGTCGTTGACCACGACCCGCGCCCCCTGAGCCGCGAACGCCAGCGCATGGGCGCGGCCGAGACCCCGCCCCGCCCCGGTGACGACGACGACCCGGCCGTCGCAGATTGCGCTCATCTCACGTCTCCTTGTTGGCAGTTGCGGCGTCCAGGAACAGCGGCCGCTCCCCGCCTCCGTGCACCAGGAGCGAGGCCCCGCTGAGGTACGCGGCGGCGTCCGAGGCGAGGAACACGGCTGCGGCGCCGACGTCGGACGGCTCGGCCAGGCGCCCGAGCGGGACGGTGCGCGCGACGGCGTCGACCGCCTGCTCGTCGCCGTAGTGCAGGTGGGCGAGTTCGGTGCGGACCATGCCGACGACCAGGGTGTTGACCCGGACGTCCGGCGCCCACTCCACCGCCATCGAGCGGGCGAGGTTCTCCAGCCCGGCCTTCGCCGCCCCGTACGCGGCCGATCCGGGCGAGGGGCGGCTGCCGCTGACGCTGCCGACCATGACGACGGAGCCCTTCGCGCGCCGGAGATGGTCGTGGGCGGCGAGGGAAACGGTCAGCGGGGCCAGGAGGTTGAGCTCGATCACGCGCGCGTGCCGTGCCGCGTCCGCGTCGGCGAGCAGCCGGTAGGGACCGCCGCCCGCGTTGTTGACGAGCACGTCGACGCGGGGCAGGGCGGCGAAGAAGGCGTGCACGGCGTCGTGGTCTCGGACGTCGAGGAGCTTGAACTCCGCGCCCCTGGGCGGGACTTCGGGTGGTCGGCGGGCGCAGATCACGACCTCGGCGCCCGCCTCCGCCAAGGAGCGCGCGATCCCGGCGCCCACGCCCCGGGTTCCTCCCGTGACGACGGCGACCCTCCCCTTCAGCTCCATTCGCCGCTACCCTCCACCTAACAAACGTTTGGTGGAAAGGTAGCTGATGCTTCCATGGGTGTCTCCACCTCATCCGAGGAAAAAGGGATTCGGGGAACCGGGATCTCCGTCGTCACGGTCGACTTCCCGCCGGTGAACGCCCTTCCGGTGGACGGCTGGTACGCGCTGGCCGACGCCGTGCGCACCGCCGGCCGCGACCCGGGGACGCGCTGTGTGGTGCTGGCCGCCGAGGGGCGGGGGTTCAACGCGGGCGTCGACATCAAGGAGCTCCAGGCGCGAGGCGCGGACGCCCTGGTCGGGGTCAACCGCGGGTGCTTCGAGGCCTTTTCGGCGGTGTACGAGTGCGAGGTGCCGGTGGTCGCGGCCGTGCAGGGCTTCTGTCTGGGCGGTGGGATCGGGCTGGTCGGGAACGCGGACGTGATCGTGGCGAGCGAGGACGCCACCTTCGGGCTGCCCGAGCTGGACCGGGGCGCCCTGGGCGCGGCCACCCATCTGGCCCGGCTGGTCCCCCAACACCTGATGCGCGCCCTGTACTTCACCTCGGGAACTGTCACGGCGGCCGAGCTGCATGCGCACGGGTCGGTGTGGGCGGTCGTGCCGCGCGAGGAACTGCTCGACGCGGCACTGGAGTTGGCGCGGGACATCGCCGCCAAGGACGGGGAGCTGCTGCGCCTCGCCAAGGCCGCCATCAACGGCATCGACCCGGTCGACGTCCGCCGCAGCTACCGCTTCGAGCAGGGGTTCACGTTCGAGGCGAGCGTGAGCGGGGTCGCGGACCGGGTGCGGAGCAGGTTCGGGAAGGGTGATTCCTAGGTGACCGACAAGACCATGACCGCCGACGAGGCCGTCTCCCGGCTGGAGAGCGGCATGACCCTGGGCATCGGCGGCTGGGGTTCCCGCCGCAAGCCGATGGAGCTGGTGCGGGCACTGCTGCGCACCGGCGTCACCGACCTCACCGTCGTCTCGTACGGCGGCCCCGACGTCGGCATGCTCGCCGCCGCCGGACGTCTGCGCGCACTCGTCGCCCCCTTCGTCACCCTCGACTCGATCCCCCTCGAACCGAACTACCGGGCCGCCCGTGAGAGCGGCGCCTTCGACCTGACGGAGATCGACGAGGCGATGTTCATGTGGGGACTGCACGCGGCCGCCAACCGGCTGCCGTTCCTGCCCGTGCGGGCCGGTCTCGGCTCGGACGTCATGCGGGTCAACCCCGGCCTGCGGACGGTGACTTCGCCGTACGACGACGGCGAGACGTTCGTCGCCGTGCCCGCCCTGCGGCTCGACGCGGCCCTGGTCCACGTCAACCGCGCCGACCGGCGGGGCAACGGGCAGTACCTGGGCCCGGACCCGTACTTCGACGACCTGTTCTGCGAGGCGGCCGACGCGGCGTACGTCTCCTGCGAACGGATCGTCGAGACGGCCGAGTTCGCGAAGGAGGGACCACCCCAGTCGTTGCTGCTCAAACGGCACGTGGTGACAGGAGTCGTCGAGGCGCCGGGCGGCGCGCACTTCACGTCCTGCGTACCCGACTACGGCCGCGACGAGGACGCCCAGCGCGCGTACGCGACCACCCCCTGGCCGGAGTTCGCCGCGCAGTACCTCGACGGGAGGACGGCATGACCGCGACCCGCGCCGAGTACTGCGTGATCGCCTGCGCCGAGGCCTGGCGCGACGCGGGCGAGATCCTCGCGAGCCCCATGGGCCTGATCCCCTCCGTGGGCGCCCGGCTGGCCCGCCTCACCTTCGCACCGGACCTGCTCCTGACCGACGGCGAGGCGATGATCGTGGACGCCGAGGGCACCGCCGAGGGCTGGCTGCCGTACCGGCAGCATCTGGCCTTCGTCACCGGCGGGCGGCGGCACGTGATGATGGGGGCCGGCCAGATCGACCGGTACGGCAACCAGAACATCTCCTGCATCGGCGACTGGGAGCGTCCGAAACGGCAGCTGCTGGGGGTGCGGGGAGCGCCGGTCAACACCCTGAACAACCCGACGAGTTACTGGGTGCCGAAGCACTCCCGGCGGGTGTTCGTGGAGAAGGTCGACATGGTGTGCGGGGTGGGGTACGACCATGCCGCCGGCGCCCGTCACCACCGCATCCCCCGGGTCGTCTCCGACCTCGGCGTCTTCGACTTCGCGACGCCGGACCACTCGATGCGACTGGCCTCGCTGCACCCCGGGGTGACGGTCGAGCAGGTGACGCAGGCGACGGGCTTCGCACTCACCATCCCCTCCGAGGTGCCCTGCACCCGCGAACCGACCCCCCAGGAACTGAAGTTGATCCGCGAGGTGCTCGACCCGGCCGGCGCCCGCGCCAGGGAGGTCGCCGTCTGATGGACACGGCACTGACCCGGCTCCTCGGGGTCCGCCATCCGATCGTGCAGACCGGGATGGGCTGGGTCGCGGGCCCCCGCCTGGTGTCGGCCACGGCGAACGCGGGCGCGCTGGGCATCCTGGCCTCCGCGACGATGACGCTCGACCAGCTGCGGGACGCGATACGGGAGGTCAAGTCCCGTACGGACGCACCATTCGGCGTGAATCTGCGGGCGGACGCGGCGGACGCCGACGAGCGCGTGTCGATCATGCTCGCCGAGGGCGTCCGGGTGGCGTCCTTCGCGCTGGCGCCCTCCCCCGACCTGATCGCCAGGCTCAAGGCGGCGGACGTCGTCGTCATCCCGTCCGTCGGGGCCCGCCGCCATGCCGAGAAGGTCGCGGCATGGGGAGCGGACGCGCTGATCGTGCAGGGCGGCGAGGGCGGCGGGCACACCGGCGACGTGGCGACGACCGTGCTGCTCCCCCAGGTGGTCGACGCGGTCGGCATCCCGGTCGTCGCGGCGGGCGGCTTCTTCGACGGGCGCGGGCTGGTCGCGGCGCTGGCGTACGGGGCGGCGGGCGTGGCGATGGGGACGCGGTTCCTGCTGACGTCGGACTCGACGGTGCCGGACGCGGTGAAGCAGCGCTATCTCGCGGCCGGGGTCAAGGACGTGACGGTGACCCGCGCGGTGGACGGACTGCCGCACCGGATGCTGCGCACGGACCTGGTGGCCTCTCTGGAGAGCTCCGGCCGCGCGAGGACCCTGTTGCGCGCGGTCCGCCACGCGACCGGCTTCCGCCGTCTCTCCGGCCTGTCCTGGCGCTGGATGCTGCACGACGGCCTCGCCATGAAGCACGGCAGGGATCTCACCTGGAGCCAGGTGCTGCTCGCCGCCAACACGCCGATGCTGCTCAGGTCGGCGATGGTGGACGGCCGTACGGACCTCGGGGTGATGGCCTCGGGGCAGGTCGCCGGGGTGATCGACGACCTGCCGTCGTGCGCGGAGCTGGTGGGGCGGATCATGAAGGAGGCCGAGGAGGTCATCTCCGGCCTCCCCGGCACACCCTGACCCTCAGAGCCTCTCGATGATCGTCACGTTGGCCTGTCCGCCGCCCTCGCACATGGTCTGCAACCCGAACCGCCCGCCCGTGCGCTCCAGTTCATGCAGCAGGGTCGTCATCAGCTTCACGCCGGTCGCCCCGAGCGGATGCCCCAGCGCGATCGCGCCGCCGTTGACGTTGACCTTCTCCGGGTCGGCGCCCGTCTCCTTCAGCCACGCCAGCACCACCGGTGCGAAGGCCTCGTTGATCTCGACGAGGTCGATGGCGTCGATGGACAGGCCGGTCTTCTTCAGGGCGTGGGCGGTGGCCGGGATGGGCGCGGTGAGCATACGGATGGGGTCCTCGCCGCGGACGGACAGATGGTGCACGCGGGCGCGGGGCCGCAACCCGTGTTCCCGTACCGCCCGTTCGGAGGCCAGCAGCATCGCCGCCGCGCCGTCGGAGACCTGGGAGGAGCAGGCGGCCGTGACGGTGCCGCCCTCGACGACCGGCTTCAGCCCGGCCATCTTCTCCAGCGAGGTGTCCCGGCGCGGCCCCTCGTCGACGGCCACGTCCCCGTACGCCACGGTCTCCCGCGTGAAACGTCCCTCGTCGATCGCCCGTACCGCCCGCTGATGGGAGCGCAGCGCGAACTCCTCCTGGTCCTGCCTGCTGATCCCCCACTTCGCGGCGATCATCTCGGCGCCGACGAACTGGTTCACCGACTTGCCCGCGTACCGCGCCTGCCAGCCCTCGCTGCCCGCGAACGGCCCCTGCGTCAGCCCGAGCGGCTCGGCGGCCTGCCGGGTCGCGAAGGCGATCGGGATCATCGACATGTTCTGCACGCCACCGGCGACGACGAGGTCCTGCGTCCCGGACAGCACGCCCTGCGCCGCGAAGTGCACGGCCTGCTGGGAGGAGCCGCACTGCCGGTCCACGGTCACGCCCGGCACCTCCTCGGGCAGCCCGGCCGCCAGCCACGCGGTCCGCGCGATGTCCCCGGCCTGCGGCCCCACCGCGTCCAGACATCCGAAGACGACGTCCTCGACGGCGGCCGGATCGACCCCGGCCCGCCCGACGAGTTCCTTGAGCACATGCGCGCCCAGGTCGGCCGGATGGACCCCGCTGAGCCCTCCCTTGCGCCGCCCGACGGGCGTCCGCACCGCTTCGACGATGTAGGCCTCGGCCATGACAACTCCCTTGACTGAAAGGGCACTTGATAGGGGCTATTCGCGTACGGCGATCCCGTCCAGCACCATCGACAGGTACTGCCGGGCGATCTCCTCCGGGCTGTGCTGTCCGCCGGGCCGGTACCAGGACGCGGCGACCCAGACGGTGTCGCGCACGAAGCGGTACGTCAGCCGCATGTCGAGGTCGGCCCGGAAGACCCGGGCGGCGACCCCGCGTTCCAGCGTGGACAGCCACGCCTTCTCGAACCTGCGCTGCGACTCGGCGAGGAACCCGAACCTCTCCTGCGCGACGAGCTGCTTGCTCTCCTTCTGGTAGATCGCGACGGCGGCGCGGTGCCGGTCGATCTCCCGGAACGACTCGGTGACGAGGGCTTCGAGGGTCTCGCGCGGGTCCGACTCGGCCGCCAGGACGGTGTCGTAGCCCGCCCAGAGCTCGTCGAGGAAGGTCCGCAGGATCTCCTCCAGCATCGATTCCTTGGAGTCGAAGTGGTAGTAGAGGCTGCCTGCGAGCATGCCCGCGTGGTCCGCGATCTTGCGGACGGTGGTGGCGTTGTAGCCCTGTTCGGCGAAGACCTCGGCGGCGGTGTCGAGGATTTCGCGCCGCCGGGCGGGGGCGGCGGTCACCTGGGGCTTCTTCTTGGTCGGCACGCGTCCATTGTCGTCCTACGGGTGCTGGGAGCTGACGGGGACGATCTCTCCGGTCATGTACGACGAGTAGCCCGACGCCAGGAACACGATCACGTTGGCCACCTCCCAGGGCTCGGCGTACCGCCCGAACGCCTCCCGCGCGGTCAGCTCCTCCAGGAGCTCCGCCGACGTCACCTTCACGAGGTGCGGGTGCATGGCGAGGCTCGGCGCGACCGCGTTGACGCGCACCCCGAACGCGGCGGCCTCGATCGCCGCGCACCGGGTCAGCGCCATCACGCCGGCCTTCGCGGCGGCGTAGTGCGCCTGCCCGGCCTGGGCGCGCCAGCCGACGACGGAGGAGTTGTTGACGATGACACCGCCCGCCCCCTGCGACCGGAGGAGCCGCAGCGCCGCCCGCGTGCACCGGAAGGTCCCGTTCAGCGTCACGTCCAGCACCCGCGACCACTGCTCGTCGCTCATGTCGACGAGGTCCGACGTCCCGCCGAGCCCCGCGTTGTTGACGACGACGTCGAGCCGGCCGTGCTCCCGCACCGCGGCCTCGAACAACGCCGTCACCTGCGCCTCGTCGGTGACATCGCACGGTACGGCCGTCACCGCGCCCGGGAACTCCCGGCTCAGCTCGGCCTCGTACTCCTTGAGCCGGCGCACATGCGCGTCGCTGACGAGCACGCGCGCGCCCTCCTCCAGGAAGCGCCGCGCGGTCGCCCCGCCGATCCCGGCGCCGGCCGCGGCGGTGATGACGGCGGTGCGGCCCTTCAGCAGCCCGTGCCCCGGCTCGTACACCGGACTCTCGACGCCTGTCATGGGGGCACGCTAACCTACCAAACACTTGTTAGGGAAGTTCGGTGGCGGGAGGGTTCGGCGATGGATCTCGCGTTCACGCCCGGGGAGCAGGCGTTCCGGGAGGAGGCCGGGGCGTGGCTCGCGGCCCACGTCCCGGCCGCTCCGCTGCCCTCCCTGGAGACCGCGGAGGGCTTCGCGGCCCATCGCGCGTGGGAGGCCGAACTGGCCGCGGACCGCTGGTCGGTGGTCGACTGGCCGGCGGCGTACGGCGGGCGGGACGCGGGGCTGGTGCGCTGGCTGCTGTTCGAGGAGGAGTACTGGGCGGCGGGCGCGCCGGGCCGGGTCGGGCAGAACGGGATCAGCCTGCTCGCGCCGACGCTCTTCGACCACGGCACGGAGGAGCAGCGGGCGCGGGTGCTGCCGCCGATGGCTCGCGGGGAGGTGGTGTGGGCGCAGGCGTGGTCCGAGCCGGAGGCGGGTTCCGATCTGGCGTCGCTGCGCTCGAAGGCGGTGCGTACGGACGGGGGTTGGCTGCTGAGCGGCCAGAAGACGTGGTCGTCCCGGGCCGCGTTCGCGGACCGCGCCTTCGGCCTGTTCCGCAGCGATCCGGACACCCCGAAGCCCCATCAGGGCCTGACGTACCTGATGTTCGACCTGCGGGCGCCCGGTGTCACGGTCCGCCCGATCGCCCGGCTCGACGGCAAGCCGGCGTTCGCCGAGCTGTTCCTCGACGAGGTGTTCGTGCCGGACGCGGATGTGATCGGGGAGCCGGGTCAGGGCTGGCGGATCGCGATGGCGGCGACGGGCAACGAACGCGGGCTCACGCTCCGCTCCCCCGGCCGCTATCTGGCGGCGGCGGACCGGCTGCACGCCCTGTGGCGCGGGCAGGGCAGCCCGGACGCCCTGCGGACCCGGGTCGCCGACGCGCTGATCGGCGCCCGCGCCTACCAGCTGTTCACCTACACCGCCGCCTCCCGCTTCCTCGACGGTGCCCCCCTCGGCCCGGAGTCCAGCCTGAACAAGGTCTTCTGGTCGGAGTACGACATCGCGCTCACCGAGACCGCCCTCGATCTGCTCGGCGCGGAGGGCGAGTTGGCGGACACGGAGTGGGCGGAGCGGTACGTCTTCGCCCTGGCCGGTCCGATCTACGCGGGGACGAACGAGATCCAGCGGGACATCATCGCCGAGCGCCTGCTGGGCCTGCCGAAGGGACGACGCTGATGCGGCTGGTGCTCGACGACGAACAGCGGGCGTTCACCGGCGCGTTGGAGAAGATGCTGGCCGGCGCGGACACCCCGTCCGTCGTACGGGAGTGGAGTCACGGCGCGCACGGGAGCGGGCGCGCCCTGTGGGGCCGGCTCGCTGCGGCCGGCGTGTTCGCGCTGGCCGCCCCCGAGGAGTACGGCGGCTTCGGCGTCCGTCCGGTCGAACTCGCCCTGGCCTTCATGGCATTGGGGCGCCATGTCGTCCCCGGCCCGCTCGTCGAGACCGTCGCCGCCGCCGTACTCCTGCCCACTCCCAACCTCGTCAAGCGGCTCGTGTCGGGAGAGACCCTGGCGACGGTGGCGTACGGCGGCCCGTACGCCCTCGACGGCGACGCGGCCGACCTCCGTCTCGTCCTCGCCCCCGGCGGCCTGCACACCGCCACCGGCCACGGCCCGGTCCGCCCGTCCCTCGACCCGGCCCGGCGGCTGACGACCCTCACTCCGGGCGACCTCCTCACCACCGAGCCACCCCTCGCGCAAGCCCTCCTCCTGGCCCGCCTCACCACCGCGGCCCAGGCCCTGGGCGTCGGTCTCGCCCTCCTCGACCGCACGGTCTCCTACGTCAGGCAGCGCACCCAGTTCGGCGTCCCCGTCGGCTCGTTCCAGGCCGTCAAGCACCAACTGGCCGACGCGCGGACCGCGTTGGAGTTCGCCCGGCCCCTCGTGCTCGCCGCCGCCCTCACCCTGGACCCGGCCGACGTCGCCGCCGCCAAGGTCACGGCCTGCGAGGCGGCGTACGCGACCGCCCGCACCGCCCTCCAGTTGCACGGCGCGATCGGCTACACGGCGGAGTACGACCTGTCCCTGTGGCTGACCAAGGCCCGCGCCCTGCGCACGGCCTGGGGCAGCCCCGAGGAGTGCCGGGACACGGTCCTCCTCAGTGCTGGTGATCCCCACTGCTGATCTGCCGGTACTCCTCCACCGTCGGCTTCGGGATCCGTGTCTCCGGTCCGAACATCGCCCGCGCCAGCCGTGCCCGTACCCGCATGGAGGCGGTGACCGGGCGGCGGACGCCGTTGGCGTCGACGAGCGGGCCGAGCTCGTAGTGGCCGTTCTGTTCGTGCTGGGTGAGGGTGTGCAACTGCGCCTGCGCGAGCGGCTCGTGGACCTCGACGTACTCGCCGTGCGGCAGCCGCCTGATGATGCCGGACTCCCTGCCGTGCAGCACCTTGTCCCGGTCCCGGCGCTGGAGCCCGAGACAGACCCGTTTGGTGACGACGAAGGCGAGCACCGGCACCGCGAAGACAGCGATCCGTACGAACCAGGTGATCGCGTTGATGGACAGATGCAGATGCGTGGCCACGACGTCGTTGCCGCCGCCGATCAGCAGCACCACGTACAGGCTCAGCCAGGCCACGCCGAGGCCGGTGCGCACGGGCACGTTGCGCGGCCGGTCCAGGATGTGGTGCTCGCGTTTGTCGCCGGTGATCCAGGCCTCGATGAACGGATAGGCGCCGATGGCGGCCAGGATCAGCGGGAACAGCGAGAACGGGATGAAGACGCCCAACTGGAGCGTGTGACCCCAGGCGTTGATCTCCCATCCCGGCATCACCCGGATCAGCCCCTCGGAGAAGCCGAGGTACCAGTCGGGTTGGGCACCGGTGGTGACGAGGTCGGGGCGGTACGGCCCGAAGGCCCACACGGGGTTGATCTGGGCGATGCCGCCCATGAACGCCAGCATGCCGAAGACCAGGAAGAAGAACCCGCCGGCCTTCGCCGTGTAGACGGGCAGCAGCGGCATGCCGACGACCGTCTTCTCGTCGCGGCCGGGCCCCGGGAACTGTGTGTGCTTGTGGTAGAAGACCAGGATCAGATGCGCGGTCACCAGGCCCAGCATGATCCCGGGCAGCAGCAGGACATGGATGGGGAACAGCCGCGGGATGATGTCGTGCCCCGGGAACTCCCCGCCGAACAGGAAGAACGACAGATACGTGCCGACGATCGGCACCGACAGGATGGCGCCCTGCGCGAAGCGGATGCCGGTGCCGGACAGCAGGTCGTCGGGGAGCGAGTAGCCGGTGAGACCGGTGAGGATGCCGAGCATCAACAGGGTCCAGCCGAACACCCAGTTGACCTCGCGCGGCTTGCGGAAGGCGCCGGTGAAGAACACCCGCATCATGTGCACGAGCATGCCGGTGACGAAGACCAGCGCCGCCCAGTGGTGGATCTGCCGGATCAGCAGCCCGCCGCGCACCTCGAAGCTGATGTCGAGCGTGGACTCGAACGCCCGGGTCATCACGACCCCGTTGAGGGGCTCGTAGGAGCCGTGGTAGACGACCTCGACGCCGCTCGGTTCGAAGAACAGGGTGAGATATATGCCGGTCAGGATGATGACGATGAAGCTGTAGAGGCAGATCTCGCCCAGCATGAAGGACGGATGGTCCGGGAACACCTTGCGCATGTTGGCCTTGGCCAGCCCGTACAGACCGAGCCGCCCGTCCGCCCAGTCGGCGAGCTTCTCGCCGCTGCCGGGCGGGCCCGAACTCCGGCCGCCCGTCCGTCCGTTCACCGATCGCGCGCCGTCCATACGTCGTCGCCTCCCGTCGGATCAACCTCAGGGTGGCACGGTCGTCCGGCTAAGCCAACGGGGCGAGCAGCCGCGTGAGCGACCGGCGTGAGCCCTCCAGATCCGCGATCCGCTCCTCGATCCCCTGGAGTTGCTCCAGCAGCAGGGGTGTCAGGCAGGGCTCGACCTCGGCCTCGCTGCCGCACACGCAGTCCAGCACCTCCCGGATCACCCGGGTGGGCAGCCCGGCGTCGAGGAGGGCTCGGATACGGCGTACGGTCACGGGCGCGCCGGCGTCGTACACGCGCTGCCCGCCCGGGGTGCGCCCGGCGTCGAGCAGCCCCTGCTCCTCGTAGTAGCGCAGCAGCCGCACGCTCACGCCGGTCTCCCGGGCGAGCTCCCCGATCTTCATGTGACCCCCCTCACAGACCCTTGAACCTCACATCCATGTGAGCTCATAGCGTCGCAGCCATGACGAACACCCAGGTATTCCGGCTCGGCGGCGATCTCGCGGTACGGCGCATCGGCTACGGCGCGATGCGGCTGGCGAACGCCCCGCACGAGCGTTCCGGCATGACGGCCCCCATCTGGACCGCGCCCACCGACCGCACGGAGTCGATCACCCTGCTGCGCCGGGCCGTCGACCTCGGCGTGAACCTCTTCGACACCGCCGACGCCTACGCCCTCGGCGCGAACGAGGAGTTGCTCGCCGAAGCCCTCCAGCCGCACCGCGACGACGTCGTGATCGCGACGAAGGCGGGCGTACTGCGCCCGAGCCCGGCCGAGTGGGTCACCCACGGCCACCCCGCCTATCTGCGCCAGCAGGCCGAGCTGAGCCTGCGCCGGCTGCGCACCGACCGCCTCGACCTGCTGTACCTGCACCGCATCGACCCCGCTTACCCGCTCGCCGACCAGATCGGCGCGCTCAGGCAGCTCCAGGAGGAGGGCAAGGTGCGGCACATCGGGCTCTCCGAGGTGTCCGTCGAGGAGATCGAGGAGGCCGCGCGCATCGCTCCGATCGCGAGCGTGCAGAACCTGTACAACCTGGCCGAGCGCGGCCATGACCCGGTGATCGACCACACCGCTCAGCGCGGGATCGCCTTCGTGCCGTACTTCCCCGTCAGCGGGGGCGATCAGGAGGCGCTGTCCGAGGTCGCCGCGGACCTGGGCGCGACGCCCTCGCAGACCGCGCTGGCCTGGCTGCTGCACCGCGCCCCGAACGTGCTGCCGATCCCGGGGACTTCGTCGCCCGTCCACCTGGCGGAGAACACCGCCGCCCTCGAACTCGCCCTCACCGACGCGCAGTTCAAGCGCCTGGCGGAATGATCCCCTGTGCCCGCGCGGCCACCAGCCACTTCGGGAACTCGCCGACCAGCTGGTCGTACAGCTCGGCGTCGGACACCTTCCGCGGCTCCGAACCGGCATGGAAGAACCCGGCGTTGTCGATGACCCGCTTGTCCGGCACGGACAGCTCGTCGAGCTTGCGGAGATAGTCGAACTGCTTGCTCTTCGCGTCCCCGAAGCCGATGAACTGCCAGAACAGCGGCAGCCGGGCAGCCTTGCACAAGTACCGTTCCGCGGCGAGCTTGTTGATCGGGCCGCCGTCGGTCTGGAAGACGACGAGGGCCGGTTCCCTGGAGCCGCTGTCGAGGTAGTGGTCGATGACCGCGTCCATCGCCAGGTGGTAGCTGGTCTTGCCCATGTGCCCGAGCCCGGCCACGATCCGGTCGATGCGCCCCTCATGGTCGGCGAGGGCGATCTCGGTCTCGGCGTCGACGTCCGTCGAGAAGAAGACCACCGGGACACTGCCGTCGTCGTCGAGGTGCGCGGACAGCCCCAGTACCCGGTCGGCGAGCGCCTGGACACTGCCGTCGGCGTAGTACGGCTTCATCGACCCGGAGTAGTCGACGACGAGGTAGACGGCGGCCCGCAGGCCGTCCAGTCCGTGCTTCGTCAGCGAGACCCCGGCGCTCTTGTACAGGCTCACCAGCGCGGGCGCCTTCTCCTCGACCTTGCTGAGGCTGATCGCCGCCATTCGTTCCCCCACCGTCTCTCTCTTCACGGGCATTGGCTATTTTTGTTCGCCGCCGCCCCCACCGGCTCACAGATCGTCCCATCTCTCAAGGAGCCGGCCGTGGAACCCGAGGCCACCGAGTCCGCCGTCACCACCTGCTTCCGCCATCCCAAGGTGGCGTCCTATGTCCGCTGCACCCGCTGTGACCGGTACATATGCCCGGACTGCATGCGCGAGGCCGCGGTCGGTCACCACTGCGTGGAGTGCGTGAAGGAGGGCGCGAAGTCGGTGCGGCAGGCCCGCACGGTCGTCGGCGGCCGGGTGTCGGCGGTGCCGCTGGTGACGTACGTCCTGATCGGGCTGAACGTGCTCGCGTACATCGGCGAACTGATCCGCCCGGCGATCGTCGACCGTTTCACGATGCTCACGGCGGGCCTCGACGGCGCGGACGGCGGCCACTACGTCTACCAGTCCTCCTACCCGTCCGACTTCCATGCCGTGGGCTTGGTCGCCGGGCAGTGGGAGCGCCTGCTGACCAGCGGCTTCCTGCACGCACAGCCGACCGATCTTCCCTTCGGGCCGCTGCACATCGTGATGAACATGCTCTCGCTGTGGATGCTGGGCCGGGCCGTGGAGCCGGTGCTGGGACGGGTCCGGTATCTCGGGCTGTACCTCCTCGCGACGGTCGGCAGTTCCGTCACCGTGGCATGGCTTGCCGACCCCGGCGCGGAGACGCTGGGCGCTTCGGGCGCGATCTTCGGCCTCGTGGGGGCCTACTACGTGCTGGCCCGCCGGGCGGGCTCGAACATGAGCGGCGTGAACCGCTTCATGGCGTACATGCTGGTCTGGCTGGTCGGCTCGGCCTTCATCACGTCCTGGCAGGGCCACCTGGGCGGACTGCTCACCGGCGCCGCGGTGACGCTCGCCTACGCGTACGCCCCCCGCGGGCCGCGGCGGGATCTGATCCAGGCGGCCGCCTGTCTGGCGCTGCTGGCGCTGCTCGTGGTCCTCACGCTCGTGCGTGTCTCGGAGTTGACCCGGTGAGACGTATCGGTGTGCCGCTGCTCGCGGCCGTGCCCGTCGCCATCGCGGCGGGGATCTTCTTCCTGTCCCCCTCGGACTCGCCGGACTCGTCGGAGGAGCCCGACACCACCTCGCAGTCCCGGTCGGCCGTAGGCGAGGACGGCGAGGCGGCCAGGGGCCGCGCCGAGGAGAAACGTTCGGCCGACGACAAGGCCATCGCCGCCCTCCCGCCGGGTCTGGCCGCCCCCGCCAAGAAGGAGCTGGCCCAGCAGATCGTGGCCAGCGCCGAGAACTCCACCCTCGACTGGCGCACCGCCTACGCCTACATCGAGGACATCGGCGACGGGCAGGGCTACACGGCCGGCATCATCGGCTTCTGCACCGGCACCCACGACCTGCTCACCCTGGTCGAGCGCTACACGAAGGACCACCCCGACAACGGCCTCGCCCGCTACCTCCCAGCCCTGCGCGAGGTCGACGGCACGGACTCGCACGAGGGCCTGGACCCCGGTTTCACCGCGGCGTGGAAGGCGGAGGCGAAGGTCGAGGCGTTCCGCGAGGCCCAGGACGCCGAGCGCGACCGCGTCTACTTCGACCCCGCGGTCCGCCTCGCCAAGCTCGACGGCCTCGGTGCGCTGGGCCAGTTCATCTACTACGACGCCATGGTCTTCCACGGCCCGGGCGCCAACGCCACCAGCTTCTACGGCCTGCGCGAGAACGCCAGGAAGAAGGCCGCCCTGCCCTCCGAGGGCGGCTCCGAGACCGCCTACCTCAACGCCTTCCTCGACGTCCGCAAGGCCGCGATGAGGACCCGCAGGGCGGACATCGACACCACCCGCGTCGACACCGCCCAGCGCCGCTTCCTGCGTGAGGGCAAGCTGGAGCTGGAGACGCCGTTGACGTGGGCGGTGTACGGGGAGACGTACCAGGTGAGCTAGGTGCCCCACTCCTCGCGCAGCACCCCCTCCGCCGGCTTCCCGTGCGGCGTGTACGCCAGCTTCGCCGGTGTCTCGCCGCTGTCCGGCCAGTCGTCCCACATCCACCAGCAGACGCCGGCCCACCAGTGGCGCCCGGTGAAGGTCTCCAGCAACGCCCGGTAGGCGGCGGCCTGTTCGGCGTCGCCGGTGTGGTCGCTGAGGTCCCAGGCGTACGGCGCGGTGGTCGCGCCGCGCTGGCTGACGTACCCGGCCTCGGTGAACAGCACGCGCCGGTCGTACCGTTCGGCGAACGCGGCGAGTTCCTCGGTGATCGGCCGCCAGGCGCGGCGCAGCCGGCCGACGTCGGTGGTGGGCTTCTCCGTGAGCGGCCAGTAGGCGTCGATGCCGATGAGGTCGAGCCGCTTCCAGAAGCGGACCTTGGTGTACTCGTCGTAGTTGGCGGCGTAGGTCAGGGTGCCGTCGTAGCGGTCGCGGACCGCCTCGATGACGCGGGTCCAGCCCTCGCGGTCGCCGGAGACCCCGGCGAGTTCGGTGCCGACCGCGAACTGTTCGGTGCCGGTGTCCGCCGCGAGGCCGGCGTAGTGGGTGATGAAGCGGCGGTACGAGGTGAACCAGGCGGCCCGGTCGCGGGGGCGGATCTCGGCGCGGTCGCCGTCGCCGGGCAGGTCCACGTGCGGCTTGATCATCACCTTGAGGCCGAGCCGGTGCGCCCGCTGCACGATCCTGCGCAGGCTCGCGTCGCTCGCGGTCTCCTCGGTGGGGTGCATCTCCGTGTCGCTGCGCAGCCGCTGGTACCAGGTGGGCGTGAAGGTGACCCAGCGGGCGCCGGTGGCCTTGATGTCCCGGAGGTAGCGGGGGGCGGCGGGGCTGTCGTAGTCGGTGCGGTACCAGGAGGGCAGGGTGATGCCGCGCATGCCGGCCGCCGGTTTCTTGTGGTCGGAGGCGCCGGTGGTCGTACAGCCCGCGGCGGCGAGGAGGGCCGCCGCCGTGGCAGCGGCGACGACCCTCCTCCTGACGGTGGTCCGCCTCACAGGCTCGTCGGGCTGACGAAGGTGTAGCCCAGGGCCTTGATGCCGTTGACCGTGTCCTTGAGCGGCTGGGTCGGGTAGTACGGGTGGTAGAAGAAGCTGGCGAACCCGTCCCGGACGGCCAGGTTGGCCTTGGCCGAGGCGATCAGGTCGGCCGGCAGCCTCGGCGGGTGGTTGTTGAAGGCGTCCGGTTCGTAGTTGCCGATGTTCTCGGGCAGCACCTTGGTGCCGTAGACGTCCTTGACGACGTACGGGAAGAACTGGCCGATGAACACGTTGGGTCCGGCGGAGTTGCCGCTGAGCGTTCCGGAGAAGTACAGCGAACGCTCCAGGCGGGCCGAGAAGTTGGCGCTGATGGCCTTGTAGTCGGTGGCCGAACCCGCGTAGTGCGGGGTGGTCCACAGCGTCGGCTTCGGCAGTCCGACGGCGGCGAACGCGGCCAGCGCGCTGGTCACCCTCCCCTGCGCCCAGACGGTGGAGTCCTCGGCGACGGGGCCGTCGTAGACGACGTTGTCCGAGGCGTCGACGTGGGCCCGGTAGAACTCGAAGTCGTCGCCGGTGACGCCGTCGTAGGGGTTGGCGACGTTGCCGTACTGGTGCGTGTAGCCGTGGTCCATCAGGACCGCGCCCCTGGCCAGCATGTACTTCAGGGCGCTGACCACCTGGGGCCGCTGTGCGAGCGTGATCGTCTGCGGGACGCCGTTGTTGTAGGTGCCGTTGGGGTCCTTGTAGACCGGGATCACGTTGATGCCGTACGGGATGTTCTGCGACTTGAGGTAGTCGGCCGTCGCGCGCAGCTCGGCCGGGTCCGAGTCGGGGCTGATGTCCTCCAGGCGCAGCAGGGCGCGGTGCCGTTCGGTGGTGGCCGGCGCGAGGGCGTCGAAGAGGAGGTCCTCCAGGGCGATGATCCGGTCGCTCTCGGAGACGTACGCGAACGGGATCTCACCGATGTAGGTGAGGTTGGAGGAGCGGACCGCCCACCCGAAGGTGTGTCCGTTGGAGGTGTCGAGGCCCTCCGCGAGCCGGGTGACGGCGGGGTAGCCGGGGCCGGTGAGGACGTTGGGGCGCAGCACTCCGCCGTCCTGGCCCGCCGGGATCTTCCGGGTCAGGGCCTGGTTCTTGTACGTCACCTGCGTCACGGTGCCGATCGATCCGCCGTCCTCGTAGTACGACGACGTCGGGTCCCAGCCGTACTTCTGCGTGAACTGGGCTACGCCCACCGAGTTCGCCATGTTCCAGATGTTGGCGCCCATCCACAGCACGGGCTTGGTCGTGGTGGCGGCGTCCTGGTAGAAGGCGGCCGGGATGGCGTCCGGGACGTCGCAGCAGTAGTAGTAGGTCGAGCCGATGTAGATGACGGCCGTGTACGAGTCGACCAGGCCGGCCGTGTACTGCTGGACCGGCTTGGCGGTCACGGTGCCGAAGTGGCCCGCGAGGTTGGCCGCGGCCATGGCGTACAGCTCGCCCAACTGCCCGTAGGGGCCTGCCGTGTCGTAGAGCACGAGGGTGCTCGGGTCGGCCGCGGCGGCGACCTCGGCGTCGGCGGCCCGGAGCAGGGCGGCCTGGCGGGTCACGGTCGTGGCGGTGCGGGCCGGGAAGACCGCGGTGGTCGACAGCAGGGTCGCGGAGGTCTTCGCAGGGGCCTTGTCATGGCGGGCGTCGTCGGCCTTGCGTTGGGCCTTCGCCCAGCCTGCGAGGTCGACGCGATTCAGTCCGGATTTCTTTCCGACGTTTTCATGGCCATGTCCATGACCTTTTGGCGCGGCCTGCGCGCCGGCGGCCAGGAAAGTGCCGCTCAACAGGGCTGCGACCAGCAGCAGGAGCATGGAAAACTTCGAGATTCCTCGTCGCCGAGGACGGGTCATCGGTCTCACGATCATTCCCCCCACTTTGCCCTTTCTTGGCAAAGGTTTTTCCAATGAGAAGTCACCGATTCTTCTGATCGGCATGAACCGTGTCAATGGACAGAAGGGTGAATTCCCGAGTGCCAGGAGACCCTACCGGAAGATCGGACTTGTCCTTTTTCCGATTGACTTCTGACTGGCCCTCGACTTCTGCTACGTTCACCTCGGCGCGATGGGGACGCGCTGTGAAATGTGGGGGGACAATGTACGGACGACCCGCCCTGGGGGCTCTGCTGCCCCTGGCAGGGGCGATGGCCGCGCCAGAAGCTGTGCCGGGACTGCCTTTGGCCAAAGCCTTACAGGCAACAGCCGGAGCCGGATTTTTGTTCTATTGCCTGACGGCCTGCCTGATATTGCTGGCCCGGATACGACTGCGCCGCCAGGCACAAAGAACGCAGGCCGGCGAAAGGACGCAGGTCGGCGCCGGGAGCGGCCATGATCACTGAACTGCTCCTGTGGTCGAGCATCACCCTGATCATTATGGCCGGGTGCTACAACACCAGTCTCTTTCTGTTGTCGAGGCGCAGAATTCGCCGTTCCCGGATCGACCGGAGAGATCGGTTCTACGTATTTCTCCTTGCCTGCCTCAACGAGGAGAAAGTGCTTTCTGAAAGCCTGGCGCGGATCACGTCACTGCCCGCCCGGAATTTCATGGCACTGGTCATCGACGACGGCTCGGACGACCGCACCTTCGAGGTCGCCCGGGCCGCCGATCCGACCCTGGTCCGCGTGCACCGGCGTACCCCGCCGAACTGCCGCAAGGGCAAGGGCGCCGCCCTCAACGACGGGGTCCGGCATCTGCGCGCGTCCGGCCTGCTCGCCGGCCACGACCCGGCGGACGTGGTCCTGTGCGTGGTCGACGCCGACGGACGGCTCGATCCGCACGTCGTGCAGTCGGTCGACCCGTACTTCGACGACCCGAGAACGGGCGCGGTCCAGGTCTGCGTCCGGATGTACAACCGGCACCTCGGACTGCTCGCCCGCATGCAGGACATGGAGTTCGTCGTCTACGGCGACGTCTTCCAGAGCGCCCGCCGCTACATCGGCAGCGTCGGCATGGGCGGCAACGGCCAGTTCATGCGGCTGTCGGCGCTCAACACCCTGGACGGCGACGGCCCGTGGAGCGACAGCCTCACCGAGGACCTCGACCTCGGCGTGCGGCTGATCGCCAAGGGCTGGACCAACCAGCACTGCACCACCGCCGCGGTCTCCCAGCAGGCCGTGCTCAGCCTGCGGCGCCTGATCCGCCAGCGATCCCGCTGGTTCCAGGGCCACTTGCAGTCCGCCGGGCTCGTCCCGCTCATCCTCAGGGACGTCCCCACGAGGGCCGCGGTCGACCTGCTGTACCACCTCTCCAGCCCGGTGCTGATCCTGCTCACCTCGCTGCTGCCGCTGTCCTTCCTCGTCGCCGTCGGCGCCACCGTGGTGGCCTCCGTCCAGGTCGGACATCCGCTGGTCTCGCCCATGTGGCTGTTCGGCCCGTATCTGCTGTCGTTCACGACCGCCTACGCGTACGGCTACGTGTACGCCAAGCGGGAGCGCGAGCTGGGCCTGGTGCGGTCGGTCCTGCTCGCCCATGTCTTCGTCTTCTACGGCTACATCTGGTTCGCGGCCGGCTGGTGGGGCTTCTGGCGGATGCTCACCGGCCAGCGGGGCTGGCTGAAGACGGCCCGTACCTGACGACCTCCGTACCGCTCGACCGAGGACATTCAGGCCGCACCGGGTCCCGGCGCGGGTCCTCACCTCTCATCACCCTCACGTGATCGCTGCGCCGGTCACGCATGCCCAAGGGGGGCACCCATGTCCACACCTCCGACAACCATGCCCGTGCACGCCATGCTGGTGCTCGGCACCCGGCCGGAAGCGATCAAACTGGCGCCGGTGGCGCGGGCGATGGCCGCCGGCCCGCAGTTCGAGCCGATCGTCGTCACCACCGGCCAGCACCGCGAGATGCTCCACCAGATGCTCGGCATGCTGGGCGTCGACGTCCGCATCGCCCTCGACGTGATGCGCACCCGGCAGCAGCTCTCCGACCTGACCGCCCGGCTGGTCCGGGAGCTCGGCACGGTACTGCGGGAGCAGCGGCCGGACCTCGTGGTGGTGCAGGGGGACACCACCACCGCGCTGGCGGGTGCCCTGGCCGCCTTCTACGAGAAGATCCCGGTCGCCCATGTCGAGGCGGGCCTGCGCACCGGCGTCATCGACAACCCGTTCCCGGAGGAGCTCAACCGCAGCCTCATCGGCCGGATCGCCCGCTGGCACTTCGCCCCGACCCCGGCCGCCGCCCGGCACCTGACCGACGAGGGCGTCCCGGACGAGCAGGTGTTCACCACCGGCAACACCGTCATCGACAACCTGCTGTGGGTACTGGCCGAGGGGGCAGGCGCCTCCGCGTTCCGCACCGACGCCAAACGCATCCTCGTCACGCTGCACCGCCGGGAGAACCAGGGCGAGCGGATGCGCGGCATGGGGCGGGCGCTGAGCCGGCTCGCGCGGCGCGGGGACGTGGAGATCGTGCTGCCCCTGCACAAGAGTCCGGCCGTACGGGACGCGCTGCTGCCCGAACTCGACGGCCAGCGGGGCGTCGAGCTCGTCGAGCCGCTCGACTACCTGGACTTCGCGGCGACGCTGGCCGAGTGCGACCTCGTGCTCACCGATTCCGGCGGCATCCAGGAGGAGGCCCCGAGCCTCGCCAAGCCCTCGCTGGTGCTGCGGACGACGACCGAGCGGCCCGAGGCGGTGGAGGCCGGCGCGGCCCGGCTGATCGGCACGGACCCGGACGCCATCGTCACCTGGGCGGAACGGCTCCTGGACGACCCGGCGGAGTACCGGCGGATGGCGACGGCCGGCAATCCCTTCGGTGACGGCGAGGCCGCGCGCCGCATCCTGGGCCAGCTGGCCGAGGACTTCGCCGCCGATGTCCCCGTCGGGCTGACGGCGTCCGGGCCATACTCGACGGCATGACTCGCAGGGGCCGCAGCGTCACCGGACTGGCACTGGCTCTCACCCTCGCCGCGATCGTCGCGATCACCGTGAGCCAGTGCCAGGGCGCCGACGCCCCGCCTCCCAGACCCTGGATCGACGGCACCACCCACGGCCGCTGGCTGTCGGTGTTCAACGGCATGGGCGCCAACCACGGCGACGACTCCTCGCTCACCCTCTCCCCCCAGGCCGCCGAGGACCCGGGCACCACCCACGCCGGCCTGGTGGTGAGCACGGCCGAATACACGGACGTGCGCTACGAGGCCCGGATGCGGACGCTGAAACAGCTGCGCTCACCGAAGCCGAACCCGTGGGAAGTGCCGTGGCTGGTCTGGGCGTACACCGACCCGGAGCACTTCTACTACATCACCCTCAAGCCGAACGGCTGGGAGCTCGGCAAGCGCGACCCCGCCTACCCGGGCGGCCAGCGCTTCCTGGCGACGGGACGGACGGAGTACCCGGTGGGTCCTTGGTACGGCGTGCGGGTCGAGCAGCGCGGGGCGGCGCTGTCCGTGGCGGTCGACGGCACCCCGCTGGTGACGTTCACGGACGCCGAACTGCCGTACGACAAGGGCCGGGTGGGCGCCTACTCGGAGGACGCGACGGTGGAGTTCGAGGGCCTGGAGGCGTCCTCCGGCTGAGACGTCCTCGGCCTGGAAAGGGCGACGGCGCCTCCCCATCGTCCGGTCGGGGACGAGATGGGCAGGCGCCGTCCGCGTTCCGTACGCCGTTGTACGGGACGTCTATTCGGGTGCGATCACACCATCAGCGCGCGGTCCGTCGGGCGGATCGGCGCCGGCAGGTCGCTGGTGCCGGTCAGGAACCGGTCGGTGCCACGGGCGGCCGAGCGGCCCTCCGCGATCGCCCACACGATGAGCGACTGGCCGCGGCCCGCGTCACCGGCGACGAACACACCGGGGACGTTGGTCTGGAAGTCGGCGTCGCGGGCGATGTTGCCGCGCTCGTCGAGTTCGAGACCGAACTGGTCGACCAGGCCGTTCTCCCGGTCGGTGCCGGTGAAGCCCATGGCGAGGGTGACCAGCTGGGCGGGGATCTTGCGCTCCGTGCCCGGCTTCGGGGTCAGCTTGCCGTCGATGAACTCGACCTCGGTGAGGTGCAGCCACTGGACGTTGCCGTCCTCGTCGCCCTCGAAGTGGGTGGTGGAGACGGAGTAGACCCGCTCACCGCCCTCCTCGTGCGCGCTGGTGACCTTGTAGAGCATCGGGAAGGTCGGCCAGGGCTGGCCGGCGGTCCGCTCGTCGCCCGGGCGGGGCATGATCTCCAGCTGCGTGACCGAGGCCGCGCCCTGGCGGTGGGCGGTGCCCACGCAGTCGGCGCCGGTGTCGCCACCGCCGATGACCACGACGTGCTTGCCCTCGGCGGTGATCGGGGCGGTGACGTAGTCACCCTCCTGCACCTTGTTGGCCAGGGGCAGGTACTCCATGGCCTGGTAGATGCCCTTGAGCTCGCGGCCCGGGACCGGCAGGTCACGCGCGGTGGTGGCACCGGCGGCGATGACGACGGCGTCGTACCGCTTCTTCAGGTCGGTCGCCTTGAGGTCGCGGCCGATCTCAATGCCGGTGCGGAAGCGGGTGCCCTCCGCGCGCATCTGCTCGATGCGGCGGTTGATGTGCCGCTTCTCCATCTTGAACTCGGGGATGCCGTACCGGAGGAGACCACCGACGCGGTCCGCGCGCTCGTACACCGCGACCGTGTGACCGGCCCGGGTGAGCTGCTGCGCGGCGGCGAGGCCGGCCGGTCCCGAGCCGATGACGGCGACGGTCTTGCCGGACAGGCGCTCGGGGATCTGCGGCGCGACGTCACCGGTGTCCCACGCCTTGTCGATGATCGAGACCTCGACGTTCTTGATGGTGACCGGCGGCTGGTTGATGCCGAGCACACACGCCGCCTCGCAGGGCGCGGGGCAGAGGCGACCGGTGAACTCCGGGAAGTTGTTGGTCGCGTGCAGCCGCTCGCTGGCGGCGGCCCAGTCCTCGCGGTAGGCGTAGTCGTTCCACTCGGGGATGAGGTTCCCCAGCGGACAGCCGTTGTGACAGAACGGGATGCCGCAGTCCATGCAGCGGCTGGCCTGCTTGCTGATGATCGGCAGCAGGGAGCCGGGGACGTAGACCTCGTTCCAGTCCTTCAGCCGGACGTCGACGGGGCGGGACTTGGCGACCTCACGGCCGTGGTTCAGGAAGCCCTTCGGGTCAGCCATTGATCGCCGCCTCCATCATCTTCTCGGTGATCTCGGTCTCGGAGAGACCGGCCTGCTCGGCGGCGACCTTGGCGGCGAGCACTGCCTTGTACGTGCTGGGGATGATCTTGCTGAAGCGCTCCACGGACGTGTCCCAGTCGACGAGCAGCTTCTCGGCGACCGTCGAGCCGGTCTCCTCGGCGTGGCGGCGCACCACGTCGTGCAGCCACTGCTTGTCGGTGTCGTCCAGCGCCTCCACGGCGTCCACGTTGCCGACGTTGACGTTGTCCCGGTCGAGGTCGATGACGTACGCGACACCACCGGACATACCGGCCGCGAAGTTGCGGCCCGTCGGGCCGAGGACCACCGCGTGACCGCCGGTCATGTACTCGCAGCCGTGGTCGCCCACGCCCTCCGAGACCACCAGGGCACCGGAGTTGCGGACACAGAACCGCTCGCCGGTACGGCCGCGCAAGAAGAGCTCGCCGCCGGTCGCGCCGTACGCGATCGTGTTGCCGGCGATCGTCGAGAACTCGGCGAGGTGGTCGGCGCCCCGGTCGGGACGGACGATCACCCGGCCGCCGGAGAGGCCCTTGCCGACGTAGTCGTTGGCGTCGCCCTCCAGGCGCAGCGTGACGCCGCGCGGGAGGAAGGCGCCGAAGGACTGGCCCGCGGAACCGGTGAAGGTGATGTCGATGGTGTCGTCGGGCAGGCCCGCGCCACCGAACTTCTTCGTCACCTCGTGGCCGAGCATGGTGCCGACCGTGCGGTTGATGTTGCGGATGGCGACCTGGGCGCGCACCGGCTGGGCGTCGGTCGCCGAGTCGGCGGCCAGGGCGTCGGCGGCGAGCTTGATGAGCTCGTTGTCGAGCGCCTTCTCCAGGCCGTGGTCCTGCTCGATGACCTGGTGGCGCACCGCGCCCTCGGCGAGCGCCGGGACGTGGAACAGCGGCTCCAGGTTCAGGCCCTGTGCCTTCCAGTGGTCGACCGCGCGGGTCACGTCGAGGGTCTCGGCGTGGCCGACGGCCTCCTCGATGGACCGGAAGCCCAGCTCGGCGAGGAGCTCGCGGACCTCCTGGGCGATGAACTGGAAGAAGTTCACCACGTACTCGGCCTTGCCGGTGAACCGGTCGCGGAGCGTCGGGTTCTGGGTGGCGATGCCGACCGGGCAGGTGTCCAGGTGGCAGACGCGCATCATGACGCAGCCGGAGACGACGAGCGGCGCGGTCGCGAAACCGAACTCCTCGGCGCCGAGCAGCGCGGCGATGACGACGTCACGGCCGGTCTTGAGCTGGCCGTCGGTCTGCACGACGATGCGGTCGCGCAGGCCGTTGAGCAGCAGGGTCTGCTGGGTCTCGGCGAGACCGAGCTCCCAGGGACCGCCGGCGTGCTTGAGCGAGGTGAGCGGCGAGGCGCCCGTACCGCCGTCGTGGCCGGAGATGAGCACCACGTCGGCGTGCGCCTTGGAGACACCCGCGGCGACGGTGCCGACGCCGACCTCGGAGACCAGCTTCACGTGAATCCGCGCCTGCGGGTTCGCGTTCTTCAGGTCGTGGATCAGCTGGGCCAGGTCCTCGATCGAGTAGATGTCGTGGTGCGGCGGCGGGGAGATGAGGCCCACGCCCGGCGTCGAGTGACGCGTCTTCGCGACCCACGGGTAGACCTTGTGGCCGGGCAGCTGACCGCCCTCACCGGGCTTGGCGCCCTGGGCCATCTTGATCTGGATGTCGTCCGCGTTGACCAGGTACTCGGAGGTCACACCGAAGCGGCCGGAGGCGACCTGCTTGATGGACGACCGGCGCGCCGGGTCGTACAGCCGGTCCGGGTCCTCGCCGCCCTCACCGGTGTTGGACTTGCCGCCCAGCTGGTTCATGGCGATGGCGAGGGTCTCGTGGGCCTCGCGCGAGATGGAGCCGTAGGACATGGCGCCGGTGGAGAACCGCTTGACGATCTCGGAGACCGGCTCGACCTCGTCGATGGAGATCGAGGGACGGTCCGACTTGAAGCCGAAGAGCCCGCGGAGCGTCATCAGCCGCTCGGACTGCTCGTTCACGCGGTCCGTGTACTTCTTGAAGATGTCGTAGCGGTTGGCACGCGTCGAGTGCTGGAGGCGGAAGACCGTCTCCGGGTCGAACAGGTGCGGCTCGCCCTCACGGCGCCACTGGTACTCGCCGCCGATGTCCAGCGCGCGGTGCGCGGGAGCGATGCCGGAGGCGGGGTACGCCTTGGCGTGCCGGGCGGCGACCTCCTTGGCGATGACGTCGATGCCGACGCCGCCGATCTTGGAGGCGGTGCCGTTGAAGTACTTCTCGACGAAGGTCTCCTCCAGGCCGACGGCCTCGAAGACCTGCGCGCCGCGGTAGGAGGCGACGGTCGAGATGCCCATCTTCGACATGACCTTCAGAACACCCTTGCCCAGGGCGTAGATCAGGTTGCGGATGGCCTTCTCGGGCTCGATGTCCGAGAGGAAGGTGCCCGCGCGGACGAGGTCCTCGACGGACTCCATCGCCAGGTAGGGGTTGACGGCCGCGGCGCCGAAGCCGATCAGCAGGGCGACGTGGTGGACCTCGCGGACGTCACCGGCCTCGACCAGCAGGCCCACGTGGGTGCGCTGCTTGGTGCGGATGAGGTGGTGGTGGACGGCCGCGGTGAGCAGCAGCGACGGGATCGGCGCGTGCTCGGCGTCGGAGTGGCGGTCCGACAGGACGATCAGCCGGGCGCCGTTCTCGATGGCCGCGTCGGCCTCGGCGCAGATCTCGTCGATGCGCGCGGCGAGGGCGTCACCGCCGCCGGAGACCCGGTACAGACCGGACAGCGTCGCGGCCTTGAAGCCGGGCATGTCGCCGTCGGCGTTGATGTGGATGAGCTTGGCCAGCTCGTCGTTGTCGATCACCGGGAAGGGCAGGGTGACGCTACGGCACGAAGCGGCCGTCGGCTCCAGGAGGTTGCTCCCGGGACCGAGGGACGAGCGCAGGCTGGTGACCAGCTCTTCCCGGATCGCGTCCAGCGGCGGGTTGGTGACCTGCGCGAACAGCTGGGTGAAGTAGTCGAACAGCAGCCGCGGGCGGCTGGAGAGCGCGGCGATCGGCGAGTCGGTGCCCATCGAACCGATCGGCTCGGCACCGGCCTTGGCCATCGGCGCCAGGATGACGCGCAGCTCCTCCTCGGTGTAACCGAAGGTCTGCTGGCGGCGAGTGACCGAGGCATGCGTGTGCACGATGTGCTCACGCTCGGGCAGGTCGGACAGCTCGATCTCGCCGGCCTCCAGCCATTCCGCGTACGGCTGCTCGGCGGCGAGGCCGGCCTTGATCTCGTCGTCCTCGATGATGCGGTGCTCGGCGGTGTCGACGAGGAACATCTTGCCGGGCTGGAGGCGGCCCTTGCGGACGACCTTGGCGGGGTCGATGTCGAGGACGCCGACCTCGGAGCCGAGGACGACCAGGCCCTCGTCGGTGACCCAGTAGCGGCCGGGGCGCAGGCCGTTGCGGTCGAGGACCGCGCCGACCTGGGTGCCGTCGGTGAAGGTGACACAGGCCGGGCCGTCCCAGGGCTCCATCATCGTGGAGTGGAACTGGTAGAAGGCGCGCCGGGCCGGGTCCATGGAGTCGTGGTTCTCCCACGCCTCCGGGATCATCATCAGCACGGAGTGCGGCAGCGAACGCCCGCCCAGGTGCAGGAGTTCGAGCACCTCGTCGAAGGACGCCGAGTCGGAGGCGTCCGGCGTACAGATCGGGAAGACCCGCTCCAGGCCCTTGTCGCCGAAGAGGTCGGAGACCAGCTGCGACTCACGCGCGGCCATCCAGTTGCGGTTGCCCTTGACGGTGTTGATCTCACCGTTGTGCGCGACGAAGCGGTACGGGTGCGCGAGCGGCCACGACGGGAAGGTGTTCGTGGAGAAGCGCGAGTGGACGAGCGCGATGGCCGAGGCGAAGCGGCGGTCGGACAGGTCCGGGAAGAAGGGCTCCAGCTGGCCGGTGGTCAGCATGCCCTTGTAGACGATGGTCCGCGCGGACAGCGACGGGAAGTAGACGTCGACCTCGCGCTCGGCGCGCTTGCGCAGCACGAAGGCCTTGCGGTCGAGCTCGATGCCGGAGCCGGAGCCGTCGGCGACGAAGATCTCGCGGAAGGCGGGCATGGTCGACCGGGCGGTGGCGCCGAGGAGCTCGGGCGCGACCGGGACCTCACGCCAGCCGAGGACGGTGAGGCCCTCTTCGCCGGCGATCGTCTCGATCTGCGAGACGGCGTCCTCGGTGCCGTCCTCCGGGAGGAAGGCGATGCCGACGGCGTAGGCGCCGGCCTCGGGCAGCTCGAAGCCGGCGACCTCACGGAAGAAGGCGTCCGGAACCTGGGTCAGGATGCCCGCGCCGTCGCCCGAGTCGGGCTCGGAGCCGGTGGCACCGCGGTGCTCCAGGTTGCGCAGAACGGTGAGCGCCTGCTCGACCAGCGCATGGCTCGCCTCGCCGGTGAGGGTGGCCACGAAACCGACGCCACAGGCGTCCTTTTCGTTGCGGGGGTCGTACATACCCTGCGCAGCAGGGCGAGCATCCATGAAGGACCACTTCTGGCCATTCGCGGAATGCTGGGACGGCTGGCGCGGCGTACGCATCGGCTCTCCCGTCGTCGTCTCAAGTGGCATATGTGCTGTGCCGAGGGACGACGTTGGCCCTCTGCGTGTGTGCGCAAAATTTCGTGCAGGTTACATGATGGGGCGGTTCTCGGGAACCGGATACCGCGTTCCAGCATGCGGACGCCACGCGGTGGCGACAGGGGTATCGCGCACGTGGCTTGAAGTGTGTGGGGACCGAACGGGACAGATCGATGTCCGTCGCTCCAGGGGCGAGGCAGGCGGCGTCGCCCACCTCGCGGGTGCGCGGCAGGCGTCATTGCCCACAGCGCTTACGGCTCATGCCCAGTGGTTAAGCATTCGAAACCAGCGAGTAACGGCTACTTATGCGGCCCAACGCATAAGTAGCGGTCGACCTATCCTACGGCCGTTCCGAAGAAGCTGCCCAGGGCGTACGTCACACCGGCCGCCGCACCACCGAGAGCGAGCTGTCGCAGACCGCTGAACCACCAGGTCCGCGCCGTCACCTTGGCCACGACGGCACCGCACCCGAACAGCCCGGCAAGGGCGACGAGAACCGCAGGCCACAGGGCACTGGCCCCCAGCAGATAAGGCAGTACGGGAAGCAGCGCACCGAGCGCGAAGGCCCCGAAGGACGAGACGGCGGCGACGAGCGGCGAGGGCAGATCCCCGGGGTCGATCCCGAGCTCCTCCCGGGCATGGATCTCCAGGGCCTGCTCAGGGTCACGGGACAACTGCTTGGCGACCTCCCGCGCGAGCGCCGGCTCGACCCCCCGTGCCTCGTACAGGGCGGCCAGCTCGGCCTCCTCGTCCTGCGGATGCTTGCGCAGTTCCCGCCGCTCGACATCCAGCTCGGCCTCGACCAGCTCGCGCTGGGAGGCGACGGAGGTGTACTCACCGGCGGCCATGGAGAAGGCGCCGGCGGCAAGGCCCGCGAGCCCGGTGAGCACGATGGCCTGCGACCCGACGGAACTACCGGCCACCCCGGTCATGAGCGCGAGGTTGGAGACGAGCCCGTCCATCGCCCCGAACACGGCGGGCCGCAGCCACCCCCCGTTCACATCGCGGTGGGTGTGGTTGTCACGGTGCGCCTCGTGCAGTGGCGCCTCGGTCTCGATGATGGCCATCAGGGGTCCCCCAGGGAAGCTAAGCCAAAGCTAACTTTAGACAGATTCTAATTACCGACAACCCGACTGTACGACGAGAAATTCCCGCGCGCCACGAAGGAAAGGCTGGGCTAAACTGCACCTTTACCTCCGAATGCGCATACGATCGCCACCCTGCTCAGATGTCGACCGGGTGATGCTGAGGCAAGTGATGCTCTTGTCGTGACCGCCCCGTGGGACACATCCGCAAAGGCCCCGCGCCCTGTGCGGAGCCCCCGGAGGAGAGGCCCGCCGTATGGCATCGATCGCCTGCATCCCCTCGGCCCCGGCACCCGGGAACGCCGCCGAACTCCGCGAACGGGGCCGCGGCGCCCTCCTGGGCCTGGCGGTGGGAGACGCCCTCGGCGCCCCCGCCGAGAACCTCAAGCCCTCCGAGATCCGAGCCCGCTGGGGCCGCATCACGGGCTACGTGGCGGAGAAGCCCGCCGGCACGGACGACACCGAGTACGCGATCTTCTCGGGCCTCCTCCTGGCCCGCCACGGCTCGGCACTCACCCCGGCCCATGTGGAGGCGGCCTGGCACGAGTGGATCGCGGACCGCGAGGAGGGCCCGTTCCGCGGAGCGGGCTTCAGCGAACGAGGCACGCTGGAGAACCTGCGCCGGGGCCTGGCAGCCCCCATCTCCGCCCAGCACCGCCACGCCTGGAGCGACGGCCTGGCGATGCGCGCGGCCCCCTTCGGCGTCTACGCGTCCGGCCGCCCGGCGGAGGCGGCGCGCCTGGCGGCGATCGACGGCTCGGTGAGCCACGACGGCGAGGGCATCTACGGGGGCCAGGCGGTAGCGGCCGGTGTGGCGGCGGCAATGGCAGGCGCCCCCACGGTGGCGGTGGTCGCTTCGGCCCTGGCGGTGATCCCGGACGACTCCTGGACGGCCCGCTCCCTGCGCCGCGCGGTGGCGGTGGCCCACCGAGGCGAACGAGCGGTCCGCTCCGCGGTGGTGATCGGCGGCTACCCCTGGACCGACCTGGCCCCGGAGGCGGTGGCCCTCGCCTTCGGCGCGTACGCGGCGGCGGACGGCGACTTCGTGGAGGCGGTACTGACGGCCGTCAACATGGGCCGCGACGCGGACACGACGGCGGCGGTGGCGGGCGCGCTGGCAGGCGCGACGAGGGGAGCGTCCTCGATCCCGACGGAGTGGGCCAGGGCCATCGGCCCGGCGAGGGGTAGCTGCCTGCCGTCGATGGCGGGCCATCACGTACTGGACGTGGCGGACCTACTGACACCGACCGACGAGTACGTGCTGGCGGCGGACGGCGACGAGGCGGAGGCAACGCGGTGACTATCTCAGCCCCTCCAGCGTTTGAGGACGAACCGGTACCTGTCGACGCCGGTCCGCATCCCTCAGTCCGTCCGACGTTTGAGGACGAGGCATTGCCATCCCCAACCCCCACCCACCCGCGGGGGGCGTCGCCTTCTGACGCCGGTCCGGGTATCCCAGCCCGTCCGGCGTGTGAGGACGAGGCCCTTTCGGGGCCGAAGCGGGGGTCTGGGGGCGGCAGCCCCCAGGACGCGGAGTCGAAGGGGCGGCAGCCCCTGGGGATGGGACGGGTAGGGGCGGCGGGGGCGAAGAAGACAACCGCCGACACCCCCGCCCCAAAACCTCATCGCATCGAAGGCCTCCTGCTCGGCCTAGCCGCAGGCGACGCCGCCGGCTGGCCCGCCGCCCGCCACAGAGCCGCCCGCATGCCCGACTGGACCCGCCGCCTCACCCGCGAACTCGACACCTTCGCCGAACACAACGCCACCACCACCCTCCCCGTCCCCATCGCCCTCAACCAACCCCCCGAGCCCCTCCGCCTGGGCCCCTCCGACGACGCGGAATGGGCGGCCTTCACCGCGGAAGCCCTCCTCCGCGCAGGCGACGACACCACCTTCCCCGACCTCAGCCGAGACCGCCGCACCAGAGCCGCGATCGACCTCACCTGGACCACCCTCGCCGGCGAAGTCGCCGCCGCGGCGAACCGCGCCCCCGAGATCGAGTCCGCCGTACTCCCCCTACGCGCCCGCATCTCGGTCCGCGCCGGCCTCGGCAACCTCGCCACCGGCCTACGCCCACCCGCCACCGGCCACGACAACCCCCACTACTTCGACGACGCGGCCTGCATCAGAGCCTGCGTCCTGGCCATCACCCACCCCGGCAACCCCCAACTCGCCGCGGACCTGGCCGAGTTCGACGCCCGCTACACCCAGGACGGCGACGGGGTCCACGGCGCCCGGGCCATGGCCGCGGCAATCTCCCTCGCCCTGACCGGAGCCGACGTGCACACCTGCGTCGACGCCGCCCTCACCGAGCTCCCGGAGTCCACGGAGATCGGCCGCAACGCCCGCCACGCCCTGGCACTCGCCCGCACCACCCCCACCGCGTTCGCCCTGATCCCCCTCCTGGAACACCAGATCGTCGACCACGTCTACAGCTACGGCATCGCGGCCGCGGAAACGGTCCCGGTGGCCCTCGCGTTGGCGACCGCGGCGAACGGCGACATCACGGCAGCCGTCCCCGCCGCCGCCTGCCTGTCCCGCGTCGCGGACTCGGCCCCCGCCCTGACCGGCGCCCTCACCGGAGCCCTCACCGGCGGCACCGCCCTCCCGCCCTCCTGGCGGGACACCTGCCGCACCCTCTCCGGCTGCGCCCTCCCCCGCCTCACCGGCACCGACCTGGTGGAACTCGCCGAACTCCTGGAAGCCACGCAACCGCCCCTGCCAGGAGGATGATTCGGTTCATGTCACCCGAAAACCCGCAACCCTCACAAAAAAACCTTTCGCCGAACACGCCGAACGCCACCCTCGAAGACCGCATCACCGGCGCCCTCGTTGGCGCCGCGGTGGGCGACGCCCTGGGCGGCCCGGTGGAGGGCTACTCCCCCGACCAGATCCTGGAACGCCACGCCGGCCGCGTCCACGGCATCGTCGGCCCCTGGAACGGCGACGCCTGGCGCACGGCCCGCCCGATCGCGCCGTACCACAAGGGTGACGGCCACGTCACCGACGACACCTTGATGACGCACGCCCTGATCAGGGTCTACGCCGCGGTCCGCGACCACCTGGACGCCTACGCCGTCGCCGACCACCTGGTCCCCGACCTGATGACGACCCCCCGCTGGATCCCGGAACTGGAACAGGAGGCCCTGCCCCTCCACCGCCTCTTCCTGGCGGAGAAATGGCTGGTCACACGCCTCCACTACGCTCACGCGGACCCTCGCGAGGCAGGCGTCGGCAACATCGTCAACTGCGGTGCGGCGATGTACATGGCCCCGGTGGGCCTGGTCAACGCGGCGAACCCGAGGGCCGCCTACGCCGAGGCCCTGGACATCGCGGGCGCCCACCAGTCGTCGTACGGCCGCGAGGCGGCGGGAGTCTTCGCGGCGGCCGTGGCGGCGGCCTGCGCACCGAACGCGACGCCGGAGACAGTCGTCTCCCACTGCCTGTCCCTCGCGAAGGACGGCACGAGGACGGCGATCGAGAAGGTCTGCGACGTGGCAACGCACCACACCACCTTCGAGTCGGCCCTGATCCCCCTCCGCAAGGCGGTGGCCCCCTACGACACCGTCGGCCCCGACTACCGCACCCCCTCCCTCGGCGCCCGCCGCCCTTCCCGTCTCCACGCGATCGAAGAACTCCCCATCGCCCTGGGCATGTTGCTCGTGGCGAACGGCGACTACCGCGACGCGGTCCTGGGCGCCGTGAACTACGGCCGCGACTGCGACTCCATCGCGACGATGGCCGGCGCGATCGCCGGCGCCCTGGGTTCCCCGGTCCCGGAGGCCTGGTCCAAGACGGTCGCGGAGGCCAGCCGCCTGGACCTCTGGGAACCGGCGAGGACGCTCACCGAGGTGACCCGCGAGATCCACGACCACGACGTCCGCCGCCGCCGGGCCCACGAGGCCGCGTTCACGGAGATCGGAGGCCTGAGATGCTCCGACTGACCTGGGTCCAGCCGGAGGACCTCCTGGGCCACGAGCTCCATCAGGCGGCCCTGGACGGCAGGGAACCCGGGGTGATCGCCGCGAGATGGAAGGCGGCAGGCGGCATGGAGGCCCCCCTGAGAGCCGGCGCCTCCCCCCACCCCGCGTCCCGCTACCTACGCCAACTGGCAAAGGACTTGCTGGACGAACTGTCAGACCTGCCAAGCACATTGACAGACGACGAACCCACGGACCTGGCAAGAATCAAGGCCGGCTGCCCACAGTGGCCGGCTCCAGCCACGGCCGGCCACGCCCCAGCCCCCGCAGCCTACGAAGCAGCCTGGCTCGGCCGAGCAGCCGGCTGCCTCCTGGGCAAACCCGTGGAGAAACTCCCCCTCGACGCCATCCGCCAACTGGCCAAGTCCACCGGCAACTGGCCCCTCAACAGCTACTTCACCGCAAAGGGCGTCCCCCCGGCCCTCCTCACCGCCCACCCCTGGAACCGCCGCTCAGCCCTCACCTCCCTCGCCGAGAACATCGACGGCATGCCCGAGGACGACGACCTCAACTACCCCCTGCTCAACCTCCTCCTGCTCCAACGCCACGGCAGGCACTTCACGACCACGGACGTGGCCGGCCTCTGGCTGGACGAACTCCCCGCAGGCCGCACGTTCACCGCCGAACGCATCGCCCACCGCAACCTCCTCCTCGGCCTGGAACCCCCGCACACCGCCCGCCACCGCAACCCCTTCAGGGAATGGATCGGCGCCCTGATCCGCGCCGACGTCCACGGCTGGACCAACCCCGGCGACCCGGCCGCCGCGGCGGAACAGGCCCACCGCGACGCGACCCTCACCCACACCGCCAACGGCGTCTACGCGGCGATGTTCACGGCCGCGACGATCGCCACCGCGGCGACCGGCACCCACGACGTCCACGCCTGCCTCCGCACCGGCCTGACCGTCGTACCCCCCGCCTCCCGCCTGGCGAAGGCGATCACCCACGCGATCCGGCTCGCCGAACGCACCCCCGACTTCGACGCGGTGGTGGACGAACTCCACGCCACCTACTCCCCCACCCACCACTGGGTCCACGCGATCCCGAACACCGCCCTGATCGCCGCCGCCCTCACTCACGCGGACGGCGACTTCACCGCCTCCATCTGCAAGGCGGTGAGCGGCGGTTGGGACACCGACTCCAACGGCGCGACGGCCGGCAGCATCGCCGCCCTCCTCACCGGAAGCCCCGCCGCCCTCCCCGACCGCTGGACGACCCCGCTGAAGAACCGACTCGCCACATCCGTGGGCGACTTCGACGGCACCGGCTTCGACACCCTGGCCCACCTCACCCACGCCCTCGCCCACTCCCCGGACCGGGCCCCCGGCCCCGCCCCCGACGACACCCCAGTGGAGGCACCCCGCCCATGACCCACATCGCCGTACTAGGCAGCACGAACATGGACCTCGTCGCGTACGTCGAGAAGGCCCCGCAGCGCGGCGAGACGGTCACCGGCCGCGCGTTCCGTACGATCCCCGGCGGCAAGGGCGCCAACCAGGCGATCGCCGCCGCCCGCGCCGGCGCCACCGTCTCGATGATCGGCGCGGTCGGCAACGACGCCTACGGCGCCCAACTCCGCTCCACCCTCGAACACTCCGGCGTCGACACCGACCATCTCCGCACCGTCGAGGGCCCGTCCGGCACCGCGCACATCGTCGTCGACGACGAGGGCGGCAACGCGATCGTCGTGATCCCCGCCGCGAACGGCACCGTCGACCACCTCGCCCCCGGCGACGAGGGCCTGATCGCCTCCGCGGACGCGCTGCTGCTCCAGCTGGAGATCCCGCTGGCGGCCGTCGTGGCCGGCGCCGAGGCGGCCCGTGCCCGCGGCGTCCGGACGATCCTCACGCCCGCCCCCGCGCAGCCCCTGCCGCCCGAACTCCTCGCCGTCACCGACCTGTTGCTCCCCAACGAGTACGAGGCGACCACCCTCACCGGCCTGTCCGACCCGATCGCCGCGGCCCGGGCCCTCCTCGACCGGGTACCGGCGGTCGTCGTCACGCTCGGCGCGGCGGGCTGCCTCTACGCGGCCCGCGACGGCGCCGACCCCCTCGCCGTACCCGCCCCGCCGGTCACCGCCGTGGACTCGACCGGCGCGGGCGACACCTTCGCCGGCACCCTCGCGGTCGCGCTCAGCGAGGAGCGCCCGATCCGCGAGGCCCTGCACTGGGCGGCAGCGGCGGCGGCGCTGTCGGTGCAGCGGCCGGGCGCGTCGGCGTCGATGCCGTACCGCTCCGAGATCGACAAGCAGCACAACGCATGACCGGCACCCCGTCCCCCGCCGCCCCGCTCTCCGGCCTCCGCGTCCTCGACCTGGCCACCCTCTTCGCGGGCCCCCTCGCCGCCACCCTGCTCGGCGACTTCGGCGCGGAGGTCGTCAAGGTCGAGCACCCCACCAAGCCCGACCCCTCCCGCGGCCACGGGCCGTCCAAGGACGGCATCGGCCTGTGGTGGAAGGTGCTCGGCCGCAACAAGCGCACGATCACCCTCGACCTCTCCAAGCCGGGCGGCCGGGCCACCCTCCTGCGCCTGGCGGCGACCGCGGACGTGATCATCGAGAACTTCCGCCCCGGCACCCTGGAGAAGTGGGACCTGAGCTGGGACGAGCTCTCCGCGGTCAACCCCCGGCTGGTCCTCACCCGTGTCACCGCCTTCGGCCAGTTCGGCCCGCACGCCCACCGTCCCGGCTTCGGCACCCTCGCCGAGGCGATGAGCGGCTTCGCCGCGATCACCGGCGAACCGGACGCACCGCCGACGCTGCCGCCCTTCGGCCTCGCCGACTCCATCGCCGGCCTCGCGACCGCGTACGCCGTGATGACGGCCCTCGCGGCCCGCGACCGCACCGGCACGGGCCAGGTCGTCGACATGGCGATCATCGAACCGATCCTCACCGTCCTCGGCCCCCAGCCCACCTGGTACGACCAGCTCTGCTACGTCCAGCAGCGCACCGGCAACCGCTCCGCCAACAACGCCCCGCGCAACACCTACCGCACCGCGGACGGCGATTGGGTCGCCGTCTCCACCTCCGCCCAGTCGATCGCGGAACGCGTGATGCGCCTGGTGGGCCGCGAGGATCTGATCGCCGAGCCATGGTTCGCGACCGGCGCCGACCGCGCCCGCCACGCCGACGTCCTCGACGAAGCGGTCGGCACCTGGATCGCCGCCCGCAGCCGTACGGAGGTGCTGGCGGCCTTCGAGAAGGCGGAGGCGGCCGTGGCACCCATCCAGGACGTGCGGGACGTGATGACCGACCCCCAGTACGCGGCCCTCGACACCATCACCACCCTCCCCGACCCCGAACTCGGCCCCCTCCGCATGCAGAACGTCCTCTTCCGCCTCTCCGCCACCCCGGGCGCGATCCACTGGGCGGGCCGCCCGCACGGCGCCGACACGGACACCGTCCTGACCGAACTGGGCCTGACGGACACCGAGTTGGCGGCGCTGCGCGCGGAGGGCGCCGTATGACCACACCGCTGACATGGTTGTACGCCCCCGGCGACCGCCCGCACGTCGTGGCGAAGGCGCTGGCGGCCGGCGCCGATGTCGTCGTGGTCGACCTGGAGGACGCGGTCGCCCCGGACCGCAAGGCCTACGCCCGCGACGCCACCGCCGAACTGCTCACCGAACGGCACCCCGTCCCGGTCCACGTCCGCGTCAACGCCCTGGACGGCCCGCTCGCGGCGGCGGACCTGAAGGCGGTGGCCGCCCTCCCCGGCCTGTCCGGCCTCCGCCTGCCCAAGGTGACGTGGCCGCGGCAGATCACCGCCATCGCCGAACGCACCGCTCCCGCCGACGGCGGCGCACCGGCCCTCTTCGCCCTCCTGGAGTCGGCTCTCGGCATCGAACACGCCCACGCGATCGCCACGGCCCACCCGTCGCTGCGCGGCATCGCCCTGGGCGAGGCGGACCTACGGGCGGACCTCGGCGTACGGGAGGACGCGGGCCTCGACTGGTCCCGCTCCCGCGTGATCGTGGCGGCGCGCGCCGCGAACCTCCCGTCCCCGCCCCAGTCGGTCCACCCCGACATCCGCGACCTGGAGGGCCTGGCCGCCTCCTGCGCCCACGGCCGCACCCTGGGCTTCCTGGGCCGGGCGGCCATCCACCCCCGTCAGCTCCCGATCATCGAACGGGCCTACCTCCCGACCGCGGCGGAGATCGAGAAGGCGGAGACGATCGTGAAGGCGGCGACAACGGAGCAGGGCGCCCAGGCGCTACCGGACGGCAGCTTCATCGACGCGGCGGTGGTGGCGGCGGCGCAACGCACTCTGTCGCTCGCCCGCCGCCGCTGAACCTCCGCATGACGAAGGGCGCCCGGTGATCACCGGGCGCCCTTCGTCGTCGTACGCTCGACCGTCAGCCCTTCTTGGCCGACTCGGCCTCGTCCTTCACTTCGGTGGAATCGGCCTCGTCCGTCGTCTCCTCGGACTCCGCCTCAGTCTCGGCCTTCTCCACGCCCTCGGTCTTCTCGGCGTCTTCCGCCTCGTCGTCGGGGGCACCGGGCTCGACGACCTCTTCGCGGCCCGGGCGCTTCTTCGCCGAGACGACCATGTAGACGATCGCCAGCAGGAACACGATCAGCGCGGTCCAGTTGTTCAGGCGCAGGCCCAGGATGTGGTGGGCGTCGTCGACGCGGAGGTACTCGATCCAGAACCGGCCCACGCAGTACGCGGCGACGTACAGCGCGAACGCCCGTCCGTGCCCGAGCTTGAAGCGGCGGTCGGCCCAGATGACGAGCAGCGCGACACCGATGCACCACAGGGACTCGTACAGGAACGTCGGGTGGTAGGTGCCCGGAACCCGGCCGTCCGTCGAGGACGTGATCTTCAGGGCCCAGGGGAGGTCGGTCTCCCGGCCGTACAGCTCCTGGTTGAACCAGTTGCCCCAGCGTCCGATGGCCTGTGCGAGGGCGATACCGGGGGCGATGGCGTCGGCGTAGGCCGGCAGCGGGATGCCCCGGCGGCGGCAGCCGATCCAGGCGCCCACCGCACCGAGCGCGATCGCGCCCCAGATGCCGAGGCCGCCCTCCCAGATCTTGAAGGAGTCCACCCAGTCACGGCCCTCGCTGAAGTACAGCTCGTAGTCCGTGATCACGTGGTAGAGCCGACCGCCGATGAGGCCGAAGGGCACCGCCCAGACCGCGATGTCGGCCACCGTGCCGGCGCGGCCGCCGCGGGCGATCCAGCGCTTGTTGCCGAGCCAGACCGCGACGAAGACGCCGATGATGATGCAGAACGCGTAGCCGCGCAGCGGGATGGGACCGAGGTGGTACACCCCGTGCGACGGGCTGGGAATGTAGGCAAGTTCCATGGCAGGACCGACGCTACCCTGCCGGGCGCCGCCGACGGCAGGCAGCCCGGCTACGGCTCCATAACAGGAGGGTCGGAATTCTCTTACCCCCGTTACCCCTTGGCCGCCTCCTGCACCTGCTGCTTCAGCTTCGCCGGGGTCATCGTCTGGTCCTGGTAGATGTTCTTGCCGTTGAGGATGACGGTCGGGGTGCCGCTGAATCCGCCGTTGCGGAAGGCGGCCGCGGACTTGGCGACCCAGCTGTTGTGGGTGCCCTTCTCGACACACGTCCGGAACGTCGGCGTGTCCAGGCCGTCGACCTTTTTCGCCAGCTCGATGAGCTTGTTGTTCTTGGCGTAGGCGTCGTCCGTCTCCGGGGGCTGGTTCTCGTACAGCACGTCGTGGTACGCGGTGAACTTGCCGGCGTCCTGGGCGCAGGCCGCGGCGTTGGCCGCGGTGCGGGAGCCGGTGCCGCCCATGTTGCCGTCGATGATCGTCGCGAGGTGGTAGTCGATCTTCAGCTGGCCGGCGCCGGTCAGCTCATGGAGGGTCGAGCGGTAGGCGTCCTCGAAGGACTTGCAGGCCGGGCAGCGGAAGTCCTCCCACACCGTGAGCGTGGACTTGGCGTCGGCCTTGCCCACCGGGATGGCGAGCTGCTCGTCGCCATTGGCGCCCGAGGGCGCCACGACCGGGCCCGCGGAGTCGCTGCCGTCGTCCTTGCCCGAGTTGGCGGCGACGATGCCGATCACCGCCGCGAGGCCCAGGACACAGACGACGCTCGCAGCCACGATCAGGGTCCGCCGCCGCCTCTCCGCGGCCTTCTGCTTCTCACGCTCGACCGCCAGCCGCTCGCGGGCGGTGCGCTTTCCCTCACGGTTCTTCTCGCTCACACCCCGGAAACGAACCGGGGAGGCGCAGCGCGCCTCCCCGGTCCCAGGTCCACCCGTTCGAGTGACCTGCACGAAACGTCCGGACTTGTTACGCCTGTCCGCGCACGCCCTTCGCCAGGTCACCGGCGAGTTCGCGGACGGCCTCGACGCCGGCCCTGTCGTCCGGCGCGTCCAGCATCCGCTTCACGAAGGCCGAGCCGACGATCACGCCGTCGGCGAAGCCGGCCACCTCGGCGGCCTGCTCGGCGTTGGAGACGCCGAGCCCGACACAGACGGCCAGGCCGGTCCCGGTCGCACGCGTGCGCTCGACCAGGTCCTGGGCCTGCGCGCCCACCGACGCACGCGTACCCGTGACGCCCATGAGCGAGGCGGCGTACACGAACCCGCTGCCCGCCGCGGTGATCTGCGCGAGCCGCTCGTCCTTGCTGCTGGGCGCCACGACGAAGACGGTCGCGAGGCCGTGCTTCTCGGCGTGCTCCCGCCACAGCGCCGACTCCTGCACGGGCAGGTCGGGCAGGATGCAGCCCGCGCCGCCCGCCTCGGCGAGCTCGGCGGTGAACCGCTCGACGCCGTAGCGGTCGATCGGGTTCCAGTACGTCATCACGAGCACCGGCTTCCCGGTGGCCTCGTACGCCTCCTTCACCGTCCGCATGACATCGGCGATCTTGACGCCGCCGCGCAGGGCGATGTCGTCGGCGGTCTGGATGACCGGGCCGTCGAGGACGGGGTCGCTGTGCGGCAGCCCCACCTCGACGACATCGGCACCGCCGTCGAAGACGGCCTTGATCGCCTCGATGCCGCCGTCCACGGTCGGGAACCCGGCCGGGAGGTAGGCGATGAGCGCGGAGCGGCCCTCGGCCCTGGCACCGGCGAGGGTGTCGGTCAGCAGCTGAATGTTCCCGCTCACTTGGCGTCCCCCTCGATCTCGGCGAGGTCGGCGGCGTCGGCCGCGACCTCGGCGTCGGTGTCGTACAGGCCGAAGTAGCGCGCGGCCGTGTCCATGTCCTTGTCGCCACGCCCTGACAGGTTGACGATGATCAGCCCGTCCTTGCCCAGCTCCTTGCCGACCTCCAGGGCGCCGGCCAGCGCGTGGGCGCTCTCGATGGCCGGGATGATGCCCTCGGTGCGGGACAGCAGGCGCAGGGCCTGCATGGCCGCGTCGTCGGTGACCGCGCGGTACTCGCCGCGGCCGGAGTCCTTGAGGTAGGAGTGCTCGGGGCCGATGCCCGGGTAGTCCAGACCGGCCGAGATCGAGTACGGCTCGGTGATCTGGCCCTCCTCGTCCTGGAGGACGTAGGAACGGGAGCCGTGCAGGATGCCGGGCTCGCCCGCGGTGAGCGTCGCCGCGTGCTCGCCGGTCTCCACGCCGTGCCCGGCCGGCTCGCAGCCGATGAGGCGTACGCCGGCGTCCGGGATGAAGGCGTGGAAGAGGCCGATGGCGTTGGAGCCGCCGCCGACGCAGGCGATCGCCGCGTCGGGGAGCCGGCCGGCCCGCTCCAGGATCTGGCGGCGGGCCTCGACGCCGATGACGCGGTGGAAGTCGCGGACCATCGCCGGGAAGGGGTGCGGGCCGGCGACCGTGCCGAAGAGGTAGTGGGTGTGGTCGACGTTGGCGACCCAGTCGCGGAAGGCCTCGTTGATCGCGTCCTTCAGCGTGCGGCTGCCGGACTTCACGGCGATGACCTCGGCGCCGAGCATGCGCATCCGGGCCACGTTGAGGGCCTGGCGCTGGGTGTCGATCTCGCCCATGTAGATCGTGCACTCGAGGCCGAAGAGGGCACAGGCGGTGGCGGTCGCGACGCCGTGCTGTCCCGCACCGGTCTCGGCGATCACTCTGGTCTTGCCCATGCGCTTGGTGAGCAGGGCCTGGCCGAGCACGTTGTTGATCTTGTGGGAGCCGGTGTGGTTGAGGTCTTCCCGCTTCAGGAAGATCCGGGCGCCACCGGCGTGTTCGGCGAACCTCGGCACCTCGGTGAGGGAGCTGGGGCGGCCGGTGTAGTGGACCAGCAGGTCGTCGAGCTCGCGGGCGAACTCGGGGTCGTGCTTGGCCTTGTCGTACTCGACGGCGACCTCGTCCACGGCGGCGACGAGGGCCTCCGGGATGAACTTGCCGCCGAAGTCCCCGAAGTAGCCTTCGGGACTCGGTACTTGACCCTCGGGGTCGGGGATGAAGAACTCGCTGGGCATGCGCAAACCTCACGGTGAGTGCGTGGAAAAGACACTATTCGCCGTGGGGGGCGGGGAGGTGTTGGTTGGCTGCGGGCCGTCAGTGGCCGGTCGCGCCCGCGCGGCGGTAGCCGCAAATCAAGTAGAGCCCCGCGCCCCTGAAAGGCCCTTGCCATCGACGCCCGTTCACCTGACCCGGCTCGTCACCGATGACGTAACGCACCCTGCGGCCGTGTACCCGGCGGGCCGGGGCTCGGCAGCCGCGCGGGCGGCATCCGCGCGCCAGGCGCGCGTGCCGGTCCACGGTCGTCAGGGTGAGAGTCATCGGGGTCAGCCTACCGAAAGATCATCCGCGGCCGTGGCGCAGTGCGGGATGGGTGCCCGCTGCCACCAGGTCCGCCACCGCCGTCTTCGGGTCCTTGCCCGTCACCAGGGACTCGCCCACCAGGACCGCGTCGGCGCCGGCGTTGGCGTACGCGATGAGGTCGTGGGGGCCGCGGACGCCGGACTCGGCGACCTTGACGAGGTGGTCGGGGATCTCGGGGGCGACGCGCTCGAAGGTGCCGCGGTCGACTTCCAGGGTCTTGAGGTTGCGGGCGTTGACGCCGATGATCTTCGCGCCGGCGTCCACGGCACGCTCGACCTCGTCCTCGTCGTGGACCTCGACGAGCGGGGTGAGTCCGATGGACACCGCGCGCTCGATGAGGGACTCCAGGGCGGGCTGTTCGAGGGCGGCCACGATCAGCAGGGCGAGGTCGGCACCGTAGGCCCGGGCCTCCCACAGCTGGTACGACGTGACGATGAAGTCCTTGCGCAGGACCGGGATGTCCACGCGCGCGCGGACGGCCTCCAGGTCGGCCAGCGAGCCGCCGAAGCGACGCTGTTCGGTGAGGACGGAGATGACGGCGGCGCCGCCCGCCTCGTAGTCGGCGGCGAGGCCCGCCGGGTCGGCGATCGCGGCCAGCGCGCCCTTGGAGGGGCTGGAACGCTTGACCTCGCAGATGACCTTGACGCCGTCGCCGCGCAGTGCGGCCACGCCGTCCTTCGCCGCGGGAGCCTTCGCCGCGCGCTCCTTGAGCTCGTCGAGGCTGACGCGCGCCTGCCGCTCCGCGAGGTCGGCACGGACTCCGTCGATGATCTCGTCGAGCACACTCACGCGAGCGGCCCCCTTCCAGACGGTTGACAGTTCCAGCGACCGGTGGGAAAAGGCGGTCACTGCGATGGTATCCGCAGGAGGGCGTAGGCCTCGCATCCGGTTGACGCCGGTCCCACTACCTGGACGTTCACCCATTGATCAAGGATGCAGCCAGCCACCGAACGGCAGGTTCCGGACAACGGTGAAGACCAGCAGCAACGTGCCCAGCGTCCACAGGTGCGGCGGGCCGAGATCGATGCGCATCGGCCGCCCGCGCGCGGCGCGGACCACCCAGACGGTCCACAGCACGGCGAACCCCAGATAGCCGAGCACGGCCACCGCGTTGGCGTGCAGCGCCGCCATCACGTCCCCGTGGACGAAGGCGTGCGCGCTGCGCAGTCCGCCGCAGCCGGGGCAGTACAGGCCGGTGTAGCGCAGGAGCGGGCAGACGGGGTAGTGGCCGGGCTCGTTGGGGTCCACCGCGGCCACGTAGGCGAAGGCACCGGCGACGGCCGCGAGCACGCCGGCGGGCACGGCCAGGCGGCTCAGCACGCGCGTGTGGGTCAGCACCCTCTGGCTGTCGGCGTTCACGCCTCGCATTGTGCCCCGCGGGACCCCGGACGCGCGTGAGGGGCGGCGCCGGCACTTCTGCCGGTCCGCCCCTTCACGAGGTGGCTGCTGCCGCTCTCAGCCCTTGGCGCTCGCCGGCTCCGGCTGCGAGGCGAGGAGGTCCTTGTGGGCGTCCTTCGGCTGGCCCAGGCCCATCGCGCTCATGATCCAGCCGACGATGCCGCCGATGACCACGATCGCCATGCCGGCCCAGAAGCCCGCGGGCTGGGCCATCACCATGAAGGCGCCCGCGACGCAGAAACCGATGAAGGCGATAGTGACACCGGTCCAGGCGGCCGGGGTGTGACCGTGGCTGCTGCCCGCCATGACTTGCTCCTCGTTGCTGTAAACGTGTCTGAGCCGGACGCTCGGGGTCCATTGTTCCGCACGGCTGGGTGAGCGCGGAGCAGGGGTAGGCCTAGCGGGTCAATGCCGGGAAGTGCAGCCGACCTTTAGGGGCGCGGGGAACTGCGCGACAAGCCCCCACCGGCCGCACGCCGAAGTACAACCCCTAGGCCCCCGTAGGATCCTCGCCCCGATCCAACGCCTTCCACATCTCCTCGGGCCGCTCAGGATCAACGGCCTTTTTCCGCCGAGCCGCCGCAGGCACCCCGTTCCGCTCGTAGCGCCCCGACATCGCCGGCCACATCCGCCCGTACCGCAGCGCCAGCAACCCGGCCAGCAGGATCAACGCCCCGCCGGCGACCGCGACGTAGGGCCACGCGGTGTGGCTGAGGCCGTCGACCGTGGCGGCCGCGTCACCGGAGGCGGACGCCGCCTGTTCGTCGAGCGCCGAGCTGTCGGAGACGCCGAGCAGCGCCGCGACGACGATGCCGACGCCCGAGAGGGCGAGCAGTGCGGCGACCGCGAAGCGGCCCACCTTGCGGACGGCGAAGACGGCGACGAGCGCGGCGAGGCCCACTATGGCGAGCGCCGCGGGGACGCCCGTGACGTCGCTGCCCTTGGCGGTCAGCGGGAAGTCGCCGCCGGCCACCGTCGCGGTGCCCGACGACCACTGTTGACGGGTCGCGAGCAGCGCCACGGCCGCGCCGAGGGCACCGGCCAGGAGGGCTGTGGCGAGGCTGAGGCGGCCGGCCCTGGCGGGTCCTGCGGCTTCGGAACGGGGGGAAGGAACAGCAGTCACGTACTCCACTATCGCCCGAACCCCGGGCGAACCGTCACCCGGGGTTCCTATGAGAAGCGCCCTATTGCCCGAGCCGGTTCGCCGTGTGCACCGCGCGCAGCACCGCCGCCGCCTTGTTGCGGCACTCGGTGTCCTCGGCGACCGGGTCGGAGTCGGCGACGATCCCGGCGCCCGCCTGGACGTAGGCCGTACCGCCCCTGAGCAGGGCCGTTCGGATGGCGATGGCCGTGTCGGAGTCGCCGGCGAAGTCGAGATAGCCGACGCAGCCGCCGTACAGACCGCGCCTGGACGGTTCGAGTTCGTCGATGATCTGCATCGCGCGGGGCTTCGGGGCGCCGGAGAGGGTGCCGGCCGGGAAGCAGGCGGTGAGGACGTCGAAGGCCGTACGACCCTCCGCCACCTTTCCGGTGACCGTCGAGACGATGTGCATCACGTGCGAGTACCGCTCGACGGACATGAAGTCGACGACCTCCACCGAACCCGGTTCGCAGACCCGCCCCAGGTCGTTGCGGCCGAGGTCGACCAGCATCAGGTGCTCGGCGCGCTCCTTGGGGTCCGCGAGCAGCTCTTCGGCGAGGGCCTGGTCCTCCTGCGGGGTGGCCCCGCGCCAGCGGGTGCCGGCGATGGGGTGGACCATGGCCCGCCCGTCCTCGACCTTCACGAGGGCCTCGGGGGACGAGCCGACGACGTCGAAGCCGTCGAAGCGGAACAGGTACATGTACGGGGACGGGTTGGTGGCCCTGAGGACCCGGTAGACGTCCAACGCGCTTGCCGTGCACGGCGTCTCGAAGCGCTGGGAGGGGACGACCTGGAAGGCCTCGCCCGCGCGGATGCGCTCCTTGATGTCCTCGACGGCCGCCTGGAAGTCCTCGCCGCCCCACAGGGCGGTGTACTCGGGCAGTTCGGAGGGCGGCAGGACGGCGGGCGGCTGGGCCACCGCGCGGGACAGGTCCGCCTCCATGGCGTCCAGACGGGCCACCGCGTCGGCGTAGGCCTCGTCGACCCCGGTGTCGAGGTCGTTGTGGTTGATCGCGTTGGCGATCAGCAGGACCGAGCCCTCCCAGTGGTCCATGACGGCGAGGTCGCTGGTGAGGAGCATGGTCAGCTCGGGGAGCCCCAGGTCGTCGCGCTCGCCGGGGCCGATCTTCTCCAGGCGGCGGACGATGTCGTAGCCGAGATAGCCGACCATGCCGCCGGTGAAGGGCGGCAGGCCCTCCTGGTGCGGGGTGTGCAGGGCCTCGATGGTGGCGCGCAGGGCCGCGAGCGGGTCGCCGTCCACGGGGACGCCGACGGGCGGGGCGCCGAGCCAGTGGGCCTGGCCGTCGCGCGCGGTCAGGGTCGCGGCGGAACGCACGCCCACGAAGGAGTAGCGGGACCAGGAGCGGCCGTTCTCCGCGGACTCCAGCAGGAAGGTGCCGGGGCGCTCGGCGGCGAGCTTGCGGTAGAGCGCGACCGGGGTGTCGCCGTCGGCGAGGAGCTTGCGCGTGACCGGGATGACACGACGGTCGGTGGCGAGCTTGCGGAAGGTCTCGAGGTCCATGGCGGCTGACCTTACTGATCCGCGGCCGGTACGCCGGAACCGGCGCCGTCCTTGAGGAGCACGTCGGCGTCGAAGCAGGTGCGCGCGCCGGTGTGGCAGGCGGCACCGACCTGGTCGACCTTGACCAGCACGGTGTCGGCGTCGCAGTCCAGCGCGACCGACTTGACCCACTGGAAGTGGCCGGAGGTGTCGCCCTTGACCCAGTACTCCTGGCGGCTGCGCGACCAGTAGGTGCAGCGGCCGGTGGTCAGCGTGCGGTGCAGCGCCTCGTCGTCCATCCAGCCGAGCATCAGCACCTCACCGGTGTCGTACTGCTGGGCGATGGCGGGGACGAGCCCGTCGGCGCTGCGCTTGAGACGCGCGGCGATCTCGGGGTCCAGGGCGGTGGGCGGGGGCGTGCTGGTCATGGGTGCCATTGTGCCGCGCGCCACTGACAGCGAACGTGTGGCGTCCACTGTGCGGACCTGCGAGCCGGTCGTAGGCTGACGGCATGTCGACTTTCGCCAAGCGTGAACGACTTCTGCTCGCCGATCTCCTGGAAACCGCAGGACCCGAGGCGCCCACCCTGTGCGAGGGCTGGCAGACCCGGGACCTGGCCGCGCACGTGGTGGTGCGCGAGCGCCGCCCGGACGCCTCCGCCGGTCTCCTCATCAAGCAGCTCTCCGCCCGCCTGGACAAGGCGATGGAGGAGTTCGCGGCCAAGCCGTACGAGGAGCTCATCCAGCTGATCCGTACCGGGCCGCCGCGTTTCTCGCCGTTCCAGCTCAAGCAGCTCGACGAGGCGTCCAACATCATCGAGTTCTACGTCCACACCGAGGACGTCCGCCGGGCCCAGGAGGACTGGACGCCCCGCGAGCTCGATCCCGTCTTCCAGGACGCCCTGTGGTCCCGCCTGGAGCGGACGGCCCGGCTGATGGGCCGCAGCGCCCCGACCGGCCTGGTGCTGCGCCGCCCCGACGGCCAGACGGCGGTCGCGCACCGCGGCACGCCGGTCGTGACGGTGACGGGCGAGCCGTCGGAGCTGCTGCTGTTCCTGTACGGCCGCAAGAGCGCCGCCAAGGTGGACCTGGACGGCGAGAAGGACGCCATCGCGAAGCTGGCCGAGGGCAAGCAGCTGGGGATCTAGCCGCTACTTCGGGAGTTCGGCTCGGCGCAGGTCCCGTACCAGCAGGGCGACGACCCCGCCGAGCCCGCACACCGCCGCGCTGACGACGAACACCGGCCCTGTGCCCCACGCCCCGATGGCCGCGGCGGACAGCGGCATGCTCAGCGGCGCGAAGCCCAGGCTGACCAGTCCGGAGACGGCCGTGACACGGCCCAGGTAGGCGGCGTCGGCCTGGGTCTGGAGCAGCGCCCCGCACATCGCGCCGCTGAGCCCGGCGAGCAGTCCGACCAGCACGGCGGTGCCGACGGCGGCGACGAGGCTCGGCGCGAACGCCAGTGCCCCGATCGCGACGGAGCCCGCGAGGATGGCGTACGCCGCGACCTGCCCGGCGTGCGGCAGCCGCCCGCGCACGGTGAGCAGCAGCGAGGCGGCTCCGGCGCCGACCCCGAACCCGGCGAGCACGGCGCCCATGCCGGAGGCACCCCAGCCGCGTTCGTCGGCGAGCAGGGTCAGGCCGACGTTGAGAGGCCCGACGAACCCGAGGTCCCCGAGCGCGATGGCCAGCATCAGCGGGGCGAGCACGCGATGCCTACGGATGTAGCGCAGCCCGCTGACGAGGTCGCTCCAAGCGGTGGAGCGAGGGCCGTCACCGGGCTTGCCCCCGACGGCGTCCTGAGCCCCCGCACCCCCAAGGGCCCCGGCGGTGTCCTGAGACCTCGCACCCGCAAGGGCCCCGACGGTGTCCTGAGGCCCCGCACCCGCAAGGGCCCCGGCGGCGTCGTGAGGCCCCGCACCTACCCTGCCCCCGGCAGTGTCCTCAAGCCCCGCCCCCGCCCCGCCCCCGGCGGCGCCCGCGCGGCCCCCACCGGCCCTGTCGTCCGTCGGCACCTCCCCCACCCGTACCGACACGAGCAGCGGCACCGACACCGCGATCAGCAGCCCCGCCAGCCCGAACGCGGCCGCCGCCCCGCCCACCGCCACCCCGAGGCCGCCCAGCGGTCCCCCGACCACGCTGGCGAACCGTATCGCCAGGCCCCGCATGCCCTGCACGCGCGCGAGCTGGTCCCGTGACGTCACGCGCGCGGGGAGGGCGCCCACGGCCGGCATGAACACGGCGTCGACGGTGCCGAAGACGAACGCCAGCGCGGCCAGCGGCCACAGCCCGGGGCTGCTGAGGAACAGCAGCGCCGCCACCGCGAGGACGGCCGCGCAGCGCACCACGTCGCTGCCGATGACGACCCGGCGCGGTCCGAGCCGGTCGGCGATGACTCCCCCGCCGAGCATCAGCACCGCCCGCGGCAGCGCGCTCACGGACATCACGAGCCCGGCCTGCGAGGCGCTGCCCGTCTGGACGGCGGCCCAGGACAGGGCGATGTAGTACACGCTGTCGCCGACCATGGAGGAGGTGTAGGCGGCGAGCCAGCGCAGGACGTTGCCGTCGCGGTGGGCGGGGCGGGCGGTCGCGGCGGGCGCGGCCATGAGCGTGGCGGTCACGGACCAGGTCCTCTCAGGCGCGGAACGGGAAGGCGTACGTGTGCACCGCGACGTTCTCGCGGCCTTCGGTGTCGCCGGCGGCCTCGGCGGCCCGGCCCAGCTCGTCGTACTTGTGCAGGAGCGCGAGCATCTCCTTGTTCAGCTCGGCCAGTTCGTCCGCGGTGAGGCGGAGCGCCGACTCGGAGGACTCGGCCCTGCGGTTCCACGCCTCGCCCCAGTGCGCGCGTTCGTCGAGCCAGCGCCGGTACATGTCCATGCGCTGCTCGGCGAAGAGCCTGCTGGCCGCCGTGTGCGCCGCCGCCTCCTCGGGGGCGGCACTGAAGTCCTCGTGGTGGATGCTGACGCCGTCCGAGGCGAGCTGCCACCACCGCTCCCTGCCGTCCGCGCTCTGCGGCTCGGCCTCCTCGATGAGCCCGAACTCGGCGAGTTTGCGCAGGTGGTAGCTGACCAGCGAGACCGCCTCGTCGACCTGCTCGGCGAGCTGTGAGGCGGTGGCGACCCGCATCAGCGTGAGGTTCCGGCAGAGCCTCATCCGCAGCGGGTGGGCGAGCGCCTTGAGCGTCCCCACGTCCGTGATCCGCCGGTCCCGCTCTTTTCCTGTCATGCCCCCACCGTAGATACGAAAGAAATCTTGCGCAATAGATTTTGCGCAACTTCTCTTTCGTATCTGCCCATGAGCGAGCCCCGGCCACCTCACCGGCGACCGGGGCTCAGCTCAGCAGCGCGTCTCGGCAGCGCGTCACCGCACCGGGTGCCCGGCCCCCCGCAGCGCGTCCTTCACCTCGCCGATCCGCAGATCGCCGAAGTGGAACACGGACGCCGCCAGCACCGCGTCCGCCCCCGCCCCGATCGCCGGGGCGAAGTCGCCGAGCTTGCCGGCGCCGCCGGACGCGATCACCGGAACCGTCACGTGCTTGCGGACGGCGGCGATCATCTCCAGGTCGTAGCCGTCCTTGGTGCCGTCCGCGTCCATGGAGTTGAGCAGGATCTCCCCCGCCCCCAGCTCGGCGGCCCGGTGCGCCCACTCGACGGCGTCGATGCCGGTGCCCTTGCGGCCGCCGTGGGTGGTGACCTCGAAGGAGCCCTCAGGAGTCCTGCGGGCGTCCACCGACAGCACCAGCACCTGCCGCCCGAACCGCTCGGCGATCTCGCGGATCAGGTCGGGACGGGCGATGGCCGCCGTGTTGACGCCCACCTTGTCCGCACCGGCCCGCAGCAGCTTGTCCACGTCCTCGGCGGTCCGCACCCCGCCGCCGACGGTGAGCGGGATGAAGACCTGCTCGGCCGTGCGGCGCACCACGTCGTACGTGGTCTCGCGGTTGCCGGACGACGCGGTGATGTCCAGGAACGTCAGCTCGTCGGCGCCCTCGGCGTCGTACACCTTGGCCATCTCGACCGGGTCGCCCGCGTCGCGCAGGTTCTGGAAGTTGACGCCCTTGACGACCCGGCCGTTGTCCACGTCCAGGCAGGGAATGACTCGGACCGCCAGGGTCATGAGTTCACGGCTCCTCTGAATGCCTCTACTTCGACTTCGACGAGGATGCGCGGGTCGACGAAGCCCTCCACGACGAGGAGGGTCGAGACCGGACGCACCGCGTCGAAGAACTCCTTGTGCGCGCGGCCCACGTCGTCCACGTCCCGCGCATGGGTCAGATACAGCCGCGTACGGATCACGGACCCGGCGTCGAGGCCGAACTCGCCGAGCGCCTCGATCGCCGTACCTAAGGCGATCCTGGCCTGCTCGTACGGGTCGCCCTCGCCGTACAGCACCGACCCCTTGAAGGACGTCGTGCCCCCGACCAGCACCCGGTCGCCCACCGCGACGGCGCGTGCGAAACCGAAGGACTCTTCCCAGGGACTTCCGCTCTGCACACGCCGTACGGCATCACTCATGACACTGTGTCCGATTTCAAGACGTAGCCTCCAGGGCCTCTTCCAGCGTGAACGCCTTCGCGTACAGGGCCTTCCCGACGATGGAGCCCTCGACACCGAGGGGTACCAGCTCGGCGATGGCGCGCAGGTCGTCCAGCGACGACACGCCGCCGGAGGCCACGACCGGCCGGTCCGTCGCCGCGCAGACGTTGCGCAGCAGCTCCAGGTTGGGGCCCTGGAGCGTGCCGTCCTTGGCGATGTCGGTGACGACGTACCGGGCGCAGCCCTCCTTGTCGAGGCGCTCCAGCGCCTCGTAGAGGTCGCCGCCCTCGCTGGTCCAGCCGCGGCCCTTGAGGGTCGTACCGCGTACGTCGAGGCCGACCGCGATCTTGTCGCCGTGCTCGGCGATGACCTTGGCGACCCACTCCGGGCTCTCCAGGGCGGCGGTGCCGAGGTTGACGCGGGTGCAGCCGGTGGCGAGCGCGGCGGCCAGGGAGGCGTCGTCGCGGATGCCGCCGGACAGCTCGACCTTGATGTCCATGGCCTCGGTGACCTGGCGGACCAGGTCCCGGTTGTCGCCGGTGCCGAAGGCGGCGTCCAGGTCGACCAGGTGCAGCCACTCGGCGCCCGCCGCCTGCCAGGCGAGGGCGGCCTCAAGGGGGGAGCCGTACGAGGTCTCCGTACCGGACTCGCCGTGCACGAGGCGGACGGCCTGGCCGTCCCGGACGTCGACCGCGGGGAGAAGCTCAAGCTTGGGAGCCATCAGAGGGTTCCGATCCAGTTGTTCAGCAGCTGCGCTCCGGCGTCGCCGGACTTCTCGGGGTGGAACTGCGTGGCCCACAGGGCGCCGTTCTCCACGGCGGCCACGAACGGCTTGCCGTGCGTCGACCAGGTGACCAGGGGGGCCTTGATCGCCGGGTTCGTGGTCTCCAGGGTCCAGTCGTGGACGGCGTAGGAGTGCACGAAGTAGAAGCGGGCGTCCGCGTCCAGGCCCGCGAACAGCTCGGAGCCGGACGGCGCGTCCACGGTGTTCCAGCCCATGTGGGGCACGATGTCGGCCTGCAACGGCTCGACCGAGCCGGGCCACTCGTCGAGGCCCTCGGTCTCCACGCCGTGCTCGATGCCGCGCGCGAAGAGGATCTGCATGCCGACGCAGATGCCCATGACCGGGCGTCCGCCGGACAGCCGGCGGTCGATGATCCAGTCGCCGCGCGCGTCGCGCAGGCCCTTCATGCAGGCGGCGAAGGCGCCGACGCCCGGCACCAGCAGCCCGTCGGCGTTCATCGCCTTGTCGAAGTCACGCGTTATCTCGACGTCGGCCCCGGTGCGCGCGAGAGCACGCTCGGCCGACCTCACGTTGCCGAAGCCGTAGTCGAAGACCACGACCTTCTTCGAGGATGCGCTCAACTCCACACCTCCAGCCTCATGACGCCCGCGACGAGACACAACGCGGCGCTGACGGAGAGCAGCACGACGAGCTGCTTCGGCATCCCCTGCTTGACGAAGGAGATGATCCCGCCGACCAGGAAGAGGCCGAGGACGATCAGGACGGTGGACAGCCCGTTCACAGCGCGCCCTTCGTGGAGGGGAGGATGCCGGCCGCGCGCGGGTCCCGCTCGGAGGCGTAGCGCAGCGCCCGCGCGAGCGCCTTGAACTGGCACTCCACGATGTGGTGCGCGTTGCGCCCGTACGGCACGTGCACGTGCAGGGCGATCTGCGCCTGGGCCACGAAGGACTCCAGGATGTGCCGGGTCATGGTGGTGTCGTACTCGCCGATCATCGGCGCCATGTTCTCGGGCTCGGTGTGCACGAGGTAGGGGCGGCCGCTCAGGTCCACCGTCACCTGGGCGAGGGACTCGTCCAGCGGGACCGTGCAATTGCCGAAGCGGTAGATGCCGACCTTGTCGCCGAGCGCCTGCTTGAAGGCGGCACCCAGGGCGAGGGCGGTGTCCTCGATGGTGTGGTGCGAGTCGATGTGCAGGTCGCCCTCGGTCTTCACGGTCAGGTCGAACAGACCGTGCCGGCCCAGCTGGTCGAGCATGTGGTCGTAGAAACCGACACCGGTCCCCACGTCGACCTTGCCGCTGCCGTCGAGATCGATCTCGACGAGCACCGAGGTCTCCTTGGTGACCCTTTCCACCCGTCCTACGCGGCTCATGCGCTCTGCTCCTTCGTCAACTCACGGACCGCGTCGAGGAACGCGTCGTTCTCTTCGGGGGTTCCGGCGGAGACCCGCAGCCACCCCGGGATGCCGTTGTCCCGGACCAGGACACCCCGGTCGAGGATCTTCTGCCAGGCCGCGTGGGAGTCGTCGAAGCGGCCGAACTGCACGAAGTTCGCGTCCGACTCCACGACCTGGAAACCGAGCGCGCGCAGCTCGCTCACCAGCCGGTCCCGCTCGGCCTTCAGCTGCTCGACGTACTTCAGCAGCGTGTCGGTGTGCTCCAGGGCGGCCAGGGCGGTCGCCTGGGTGACGGCCGACAGGTGGTAGGGCAGCCGTACGAGCTGTACGGCGTCCACCACCGCCGGGTGGGCGGCGAGATAGCCGAGGCGCAGGCCCGCCGCGCCGAAGGCCTTCGACATCGTCCGCGAGATGACCAGCTGAGGCCGCCCCTCGATGAGCGGCAGCAGCGAGTCGCCGTGGCTGAACTCGACATAGGCCTCGTCGACCACGACCATCGACGGCTTCGCCGCCTGCGCGGCCTCGTACAGCGCGAGGACCGTCTCGGGCGGGACCGCGTTGCCCGTGGGGTTGTTGGGGGTGGTGACGAAGACGACGTCGGGCTTGGCGTCGGCGATCGCGCGCACGGCCGCCTCGACGTCGATGGTGAAGTCCTCGTTCCGGGGACCGGAGATCCAGCCCGTGCCGGTGCCGCGCGCGATCAGGCCGTGCATCGAGTACGACGGCTCGAAGCCGATCGCCGTCCGGCCGGGGCCGCCGAAGGTCTGGAGCAGCTGCTGGATGACCTCGTTGGAGCCGTTGGCGGCCCAGACGTTGGCCAGGCCCACCTCGTGACCGGACGTGTCCGTCAGGTACTTGGCGAGCTGGGTGCGCAGTTCGACCGCGTCCCGGTCGGGGTAGCGGTTGAGGTCCCGGGCGGCCTCACGGACCCGCTCGGCGATGCGTTCCACCAGCGGCTCGGGCAGCGGGTAGGGGTTCTCGTTGGTGTTCAGCCGTACGGGGACGTCCAACTGGGGCGCGCCATAAGGGGACTTGCCGCGCAGCTCGTCCCGTACGGGGAGATCGTCGATTCCGAAGCTCACTTGCTCTCAGGCACCTTCCAACCGAACCTTGCCTTGATCGCCGCGCCGTGCGCGGGCAGGTCCTCCGCCTCCGCCAGCGTGACCACGTGGTGCGCCACGTCCGCCAGCGCGTCCCGCGTGTAGTCGACGATGTGGATGCCGCGCAGGAAGGACTGGACGGAGAGCCCGGAGGAGTGGCAGGCGCAGCCGCCGGTGGGCAGGACGTGGTTGGACCCGGCGGCGTAGTCGCCGAGCGACACGGGCGCCCAGGGGCCGATGAAGACCGCGCCCGCGTTGCGGATCCGCTCGGCGACCGCGCCGGCGTCGGCGGTCTGGATCTCCAGGTGCTCTGCGCCATAGGCGTTGACTACGCGCAGGCCCTCGTCGATGCCGTCGACGAGGACGATCGCGGACTGCCTGCCCTCCAGGGCCGGGCGGATCCGCTCGTCGATGTGCTTGCTGGCCGCGACCTGCGGCTCCAGCTCCTTCTCGACCGCGTCCGCGAGCGCGACGGAGTCGGTGACCAGCACGGCCGCCGCGAGCGGGTCGTGCTCGGCCTGGCTGATCAGGTCGGCGGCGACATGCACCGGGTCGGCGGTGTCGTCCGCGAGGATCGCGATCTCGGTCGGGCCCGCCTCGGCGTCGATGCCGATCTTGCCGGTGAAGTAGCGCTTGGCGGCGGCGACCCAGATGTTGCCGGGACCGGTGACCAGGTTGGCGGGCGGGCAGGACTCGGTGCCGTACGCGAACATCGCGACGGCGGTGGCGCCACCGGCGGCGTACACCTCGTCGACGCCGAGCAGCGCGCAGGCGGCGAGGATCGTCGGGTGCGGGAGCCCTCCGAACTCGGCCTGCGCCGGGGAGGCGAGGGCGAGGGACTCGACGCCGGCCTCCTGGGCCGGGACCACGTTCATGATCACGGACGAGGGGTAGACGGCCCGGCCGCCGGGCGCGTACAGCCCGACCCGGTCGACCGGCACCCACTTCTCGGTGACGGTGCCGCCGGGGACGACCTGGGTCGTGTGGGTGCTGCGGCGCTGCTCGCGGTGGACGAGCCGGGCGCGCCGGATGGACTCCTCCAGGGCCGCGCGGACAGCCGGGTCCAGGTTCTCCAGTGCGTCGCTGATGGCCTGGGCCGGAACCCGCACGGACTCCAGCCGGACCCCGTCGAACTTCTCGGCGAAGTCGATCAGCGCCGCGTCGCCCCGATGATGCACGGCCTCGCAGATCGGACGCACCTTCTCCAGGGCGGCCTGAACGTCGAAGTCGGCTCGGGGCAGCAGGTCGCGCAGGGCGGGGCCCTCGGGGAGGGCGTCGCCGCGCAGATCGATTCGGGAGATCACAGCCCCAATTCTCTCAGACCACGGTTCGGCGTCGTTCGGGCATTCCAGTGGCTGATACGCAACCCGGAAGATCGCCTTCACGTCTAGCGTTCGGGGCGTCACTGAGCGGGCATCACCGGGGGTGCACATGCGATGGGAGGAGCAGTGACCGAGGGGGACCTGCCGGACGATCTGACGCCTGCCGAGGTCGGTATGTGGCAGGCCTTCCGCAACGGCAGCGTGTACGACCTGAGCAGCGGCGACGCGGTCGTCGACGATCCGCACGGCGGGCACCCGTGGGGCCCGGAACGGACCGTGCGGGCCCGCATCGTGTGCTGGCTGCTGCTGGACGGGCCGCCCGCGCTGGCCGGCCGGGTGTCGTCACTGAAGCTGGCCGGCGTGCAGATCAGCGGCGCGCTGGACCTGGCGGGCGGCATCGTGGTGCCGTACGTGGAGATGAAGGGCTGCCGGTTCGAGCGGGACATCCTGCTGCCGGAGGCCCGCTTCGCCACCCTGCGCCTGGTGGACTGCTCGGTGCCGCGCCTGGAGGCGGCCCGCGTCCACACCGAGGGTGATCTGCATCTGCCCCGCTGCCGGTTCCACAACGGCGTACGGCTGACCGACGCGCACATCGGCACCGATCTGCTGCTCAACCAGGCGATCGTCTACCGGGACCGCAGCGGCCGTTCGATCGCCGCCGACGGCATGAGCGTGGGCCAGGACTTACAGGCCGAGCTGTTGGAGTCGCACGGCGAGCTGAGCCTGCGCAGCGCCAAGATCGGTGTCTCGCTGAGCCTGCGCGGCGCGAAGCTGACCAACCCCTACACACGGCTCGCGCTCAACGCGCCCCAGCTGACCGTCGGGCGCTCGATGTACCTGACGCCGGCGGGCGTCGGCAGTGCGCTGCTGAGCGGGGCCACCCCGCCGCAGGGCACCCGCATCCAGCGGTTCACCTGCCGGGGCGGGCTGCGCCTCGACGACGGCAGGTTCGGGGACGCGGTCGACTTCGAGAAGGCCCGCTTCACCCTCACCGACGACCAGGAGGTGTCGCTGCGCCGCATCCAGACGCCCGAGCTGCGCTTCCTCGGGCAGGCACCGGCGCGCGGGCGGGTCGTGCTGTCGGGGGCACGGGTGGTGAACCTGATGGACCGCACCGACAGCTGGCCGGGCCCGGGCCGGCTGCACATGGGCGGCTTCGCCTACGAGAACCTCGTGCCGAGGGGCCCGTTCCCGCTGGAGAAGCGGCTGGCGTGGGTGTCCGCGGCGACCGCCGAGTACAACCCGGAGCCGTACGAGCGCCTCGCGACCGTGCTGCGGGCCGGCGGCGAGGACGAGGACGCCCGCGAGGTGCTGCTCGCCAAGCAGCGCCGGCGCCGCGAGACGCTGCCGCCGGCCGCGAAGCTGTGGGGGTACGCGCAGGACTGGACGGTCGCCTACGGCTACCGGCCGGGACGGGCGCTGGTGTGGATGGCGGTGCTGTGGGCGGCGGGTTCGCTGGCCTTCGCGCACGCCGACCATCCGCCGCTCAAGGGCAGCGAGGGCCCGCACTGGAACGCCACCCTGTTCGCCCTCGACCTGCTCCTGCCGGTCATCGACCTGGGCCAGGTCGGCTTCTGGCAGCTGCGCGGCGGCTGGCAGTGGCTGGCGGCGGTGATGATCCTGCTGGGCTGGATCCTGGCGACGACGGTGGCGGCGGGGGCAACAAGGCTGCTGAGACGCAACTGAGGCCGCCGTCCGGGGACACGGCGGTCGAACGATTGTTGAACACTAATCATTTTTACGTGCTCTTGACCTTCGGCCGTACAACTTTCCGTACTTTGCCCGGAACCTCTGGCGCTTGTGCGACCTGCGCTTTTCAATGGTCGACACCATGGCTCTGCTGCCCCCGTTCGTCCGCTCCTCCCGGACGGCCAGGACCGTCGAGCACCCGCCTGTCGCGCTGCCGGCCGACGACGAGGTGCTGCTCGACGCGCCCGACGACCGGCTCGGCCCGGCCCTCGTGGCCGCCGGGCAGGGATCGTACGAGGTGGCGGCCGCCCTGCTCGCCGGCACCCGCGCGGGCGCCGCCTGGGAACACCGCGACCGGTACGTCGTACGCCTGGCGTCCTTCGCGTGCGCGCGCCCCGAGTGGTTCCAGTCCTGGCGTACGGCCGCTCCGCGCGACCCGGACCTGCTCGTGGTCGGCGCCCAGCTCGCCGTGACCCGCGTCTGGGGATCGCCCGCGCGGGAGGAGCTGCTGCGCGAGGTGAGCCCGCTGATCACGGCCGCCGCGCGCGGTGACGACCGCGATCCGGTGCCGTGGCGGATCGCGCTGGACCACGCGCACGGCTCGCGCGCCGGGCACAAGTACTTCGAGGAGCTGTGGGAGGCGGCGATCCGCCGCGCCCCGCACCACTACGGCTGCCATGCCGCCGCCCTGCGCTACCTCGCCGAGAGCTGGCACGGCTCGCACCGGGAGTGCTTCGACTTCGCGGAGACGGCCGCGCAGGACGCCCCGGCCGACTCCCTCGTCCAGGCCCTGCCGACCCGGGCCGCGCTCGCCTATCTGACCGACGGCTGTGGCCCGGACGTACCCCGGGACCGGCTGGACGCGGCGGTGGACCGGGCGATCGCGCTGTCGGCGCGGTTCCCGGCGGCGGACCCGTGGCCGGCGGAGATGCGGAACAAGCTGACGTACGTCCTCGCGCTGCTGGACCGCCGCGAGGACGCCCTGGAGCAGCTGCGCCGGATCGGCCCGTACGCCACCTCGTTCCCCTGGGAACTGGTCTCCGACGACCCGCTGGGCCGGTTCCTGGAACTGCGGGAGGAGATCCGGCTCCGATCGGCCTCCGGGCATCCACGGAGTGAGCACCGCGGACGTGCACACTCCCGCGACCATTAGGCTTTTGCGCCGTGACCACCGTCCGGCTCCCGCTCTTCCCCCTGAACTCGGTGCTGTTCCCGGGGTTGGTGCTCCCGTTGAACATCTTCGAGGAGCGCTATCGCGCCATGATGCGCGATCTTCTGAAGACCCCCGAGGACGAACCGCGGCGCTTCGCCGTCGTCGCCATCCGCGACGGCCACGAGGTGGCGGCGAGTGAACCGGGCATGCCCGATCCGACGTCCGTGCCCGAACGCGGCCCGGCGGCGGGCTTCGGCACCGACCCCGTCAAGGCCTTCCACAGCACCGGCTGCATCGCGGACGCGGCGACGATCAGGGAGCGGGCCGACGGCACGTTCGAGGTCCTGGCGACCGGCACGACCCGGGTGAAGTTGCTGTCCGTGGACGCGTCGGGCCCGTATCTCGTCGCGGAACTGGAGGAGCTCCCGGAGGAGCGGGGCGAGGAGGCCGGCGCCCTGGCCGAAGGCGTCCTGAGGGCCTTCCGCGCGTATCAGAAGCGCTTGGCGGGCGCCCGCGAACGCTCCCTGGCCTCCGGCTCGGAACTCCCGGACGAGCCGGCGGTGGTCTCCTACCTCGTCGCTGCGGCCATGATGCTCGACACCCCCACCAAGCAGCGCCTGCTCCAGGCCCCCGACACGGCGTCCCGCCTCCGGGACGAGCTGAAACTCCTTCGCTCGGAGACGGCGATCATCCGTAATCTGCCGTCGTTGCCCGCGTCGGACCTGACGCGCGGCCCGACGAGTCTGAACTGAGTCCGAGGGACGACCGATGGCGAAGAAGTCCAAGAAGCAGGCACAGCAGACCGGCGGCACCCCCGCCACGGTGGCCCTGACGGCGGCAGGAGCGCAGTACACGGTCCACGCCTACGACCACGACCCCAGCCACCCCTCCTACGGCGAGGAGGCGGCCGAGGCGATGGGCGTCTCCCCCGAGCGCGTCTTCAAGACCCTCGTCGCGGACGTGGACGGCACCCTCACGGTGGCAGTGGTCCCGGTGGCGGGCCAGCTGGACCTGAAGGCCCTGGCGGCGGCGGTGAACGGCAAGCGGGCGGCGATGGCCGACCCGACCCTCGCCGAGCGCACGACGGGCTACGTCCGAGGCGGCATCTCCCCGCTGGGCCAGCGCAAGAAGCTCCCCACGGTCCTGGACGCCTCTGCCTCCGCCCACCCCACCATCTGCGTCTCGGCGGGCCGCAGGGGCCTGGAGGTCGAACTCGCCCCGCAGGACCTGGCGAACCTCACGGACGCGGTCCTGGCCCCGATCGGCCGCGCCTGACCTCTCGACGCGGGTCCGTTCCTCGGTTAAGTACGAGGAACATGTCGAAGAAAACACGAAAGCGAAAGTGGCGCACGAAGAAGGGCCGCTCGAACCACGGCAGCCGCCCGGCGTAGGGGGTTTTCAAGTTCTCAGCGGCACGTGCTCCCCGCCTGGCTGCGGGCAGTCGTGCCGCAGGGCGGCACGGGTGGGCGCAGCGGCACCCCGCCAGCGCGGGCGAGCGAAACCCACCCCCGCCCAGCCCCACCCCGGGCTCCTTACGAGCTACGCCGACGGCTTCGCCCCGTACGACCCCGGCCCCGCCCCGTACGGCGGCAGCTCAGGATCGCGCGGCCCGAACAGCCCCGTAAGTCCCAGGTGCATCAACAGCGCCCCCAACGACCACGCCAGCAACGCCCCCTTCGCCCCGAGCTTCAGCGGCGCCGAGAACGTCACCCCCTTGCCCACGGACTTCGCATGGGCCAGCACATCCTGCGCGGGCCCGAGCCACACCCCGACCCGCCACGCCAGCAGCGACCCGAGCAGCCCCCCGACCCCGAGTGCCACCACCAACGGCACACCCCCACGCCGCCGCAGCAGGAACACCACGACCGCGCTCACGACCCCGAACGCCAGCCCGAGCAGCGCGAACGTGCCGTCGACACCGACCGCCTGCTCCCCCTCGGTGTCCTGGACGTAGACGATCCAGCGCTTGTCGACGATGTCCCCGACCAGCGGCACGTGCGGCGCCAGCCACCACCACAGCACCCCCAGCAACAGCCCACCGAGCGCCACCGCCACCGTGATCACGGCGGCTTCCCGCAGTTCGGTCTTCATTCCGGGGCCGTCCTGTTCGTACAGGCTTCCGGGCCCGCCGGCACCGTACGGCGGCGGCGCCTGCCGGGCCTGGTGCGGAGAGGGGTCGCTCGGCGGCGGAGGGGGAGTCAGCGGTGCGGTCACCCTGACATCGTGCCAGGCCCGTCTGTGCGGCGCGTCACCGGACGGCCGCTCGACGGTAGGCCCAGGTGGCGATGCCGAGGGAGACGATCCCGACCGCTCCGCAGACGGCCAGGTCACCGAGGACGAACGCCCAGTCGGGATGCGGCCCGAAGGTCCGCGCGAAGGCTTCGACGCCGTAGGTCGAGGGCAGCAGGTCCCGCAGGAACCGCACTCCCTCCGGCATCCGGTCGGCCGGCAGGACGCCCAGCAGCAGCGCCGCGGACATGCCCAACTGGCCGAGCACGGTCGCCAGTTCCGGCCGCGGCGCGAGCAGCCCGAAGGCCGCCCCGAGCCCGGCGAGCGCGGCCCCGGCGAGCGGGATCACGGCGACGAGCACCCACAGATGCGCCATCGGCAACCCGAACAGCACACACCCGAACAGCGCGGTCACGACGGTCCCGGGCACGGTGAAGGAGGCGTACGCCCCCGCCGCCCCGAGCACGACAGCCGCGGGCGGCACCGGCAGCGTCGCGTAGTGGTCGAGGCCGCCGCTGGCCCGCAGCTGCCCGAAGTACTGGGCGAGCAGGTTGAGCGCGACGAACGCCACGACGAGCACCGCGGAGCCGGCGACCACGGCCTGCGCCTCGGACCCGCCGTCGACGACCCCGCGCATCAGGATCATGATCCCGACGGACTGGAAGGTCGCCACGAACAGCAGCGGGATGCGCGCGACCCGGGCCCGGGACAGCTGGGCCCGGTACACGGCCACGAGCGCCGGCCACAGCCGCGCACGCGGCCCGAGCTCGGCCGCTCCCCGGTCCGTCTCCTCGACGGCCAGGGCGCCGCCCGGCAGCACCTCGGCGGGTACGACACTCACGTGGCGCTGCTCCCTTTCACCCACGGGGTCACCGATACGTTCGCCCTGTTCCGTCTCCGTACGGATGCTACGGCCCGCTCGCTCAAGCCCGACTCAAGAGCCTTCAAAGCGTTCACGCCTTCACCAGCCCCTGCCGCGCCGCCCCGCCGAGCGCCAGGTACACGTCCTCCAGGCTGGGCGTGGCGAGCGTGAAGTCGTCGAGGGCGGCGAAGGCGGCGCCGCCGGTGACGGTGGCGACGACCGCGCGGGCCTCCTCCGGGGCGAGCCGGAGCGTCCAGCGGCGTCCGGTCTCGACGGCCCGGTCGTGCAGCGCGGCGACCTCGGGGACGTGCAGCGGCGCGGCCTCGCGCCACACGAGGTCGACCCGGACCTCCCCGGCGACCTGTTCCTTGAGCCCGATGGGGGTGTCACAGGCGATCACCCGGCCGCGGTCGAGGACGGCGACCCGGTCGAGGACGGTCTCGGCCTCGATGACGTTGTGGGTGACGAGCAGGACGGTCGTGCCGTGCTCGGCCCGGCGCCGGTCCACGGCCGCCCACACGGCCCGCCGCGCCACCGGGTCCATGCCGGTGGTGGGCTCGTCGAGCACCAGCAGCGGCCGCTCCCCGACCAGCGCGGCGGCGAAGCACGCCAGCCGCCGCTGACCGCCGGACAGCTTCTTGATCGCCCGCCCGGCGAGCGGCGCGAGCCCCAGTTCGTCGAGTACGGCGTCCCGCTCGGCCCTGGCCGCACGCGCCTCCAGGCCGCGCAGCCGTCCGGTGGTCTCGGCGGCGAGGGAGACGGTGAGGTCGTCGAGGGCGGTGGACTCCTGGCCGAGGTAGGCGAGGATGCGCGCGGCCCGCTCCGGGTGGCGCACGATGTCGTGCCCGAGGATCTCGACCGTGCCGCTGTCGGGCCGCATCAGGCCGGTCAGCTGGCGTACGAGGGTGGACTTGCCGGCGCCGTTCGGCCCGAGCAGCCCGAAGATCTCACCGCGGCGGATGTCGAGTCGTACGTCGTCGGTGGCCCGCACCTCGGGCGTCGCGGGAACGCCGCGCCTGCCCCGTACCGCGGGATAGGTCTTGGTCAGTCCGCGCACCGCGCACACGACATCGTCGCCATGCCGAAGTGCCTGTGCCGCGCGCGTACTCACAAGGGACGAGCCTACGGGGTCGGGAAGCTCCGCTCGCCCTTGGGGGCGGGGTATGTGCCGTTTCACTCCCCCGCGGGCGCGTGCTCCGCGGCCGTGCGGACGTCGATCTCGCGCCAGAAGCCGGCCCTGATGGCGTACCGGTCGTGCTCGTCGATCTGGTCGTCCTTGTGCGCGAGCAGTCCGAAGCGGGCGGCGTAGCGCAGCAGCTCCCCGTCGATGCGGTGCGGGATGCGCGGGTACATCCCGGACAGCTTCTGGAGATGGCTCTGGTCGCCCAGCCGCTCCATCCAGCGTCGGGCGAACACCTGCCCCACCTCGTAGGGGTCGCCTCCGACGGTCGTGATGTCCTCCTCCCGGTCGGCCCAGCGCTGCTCGGCGGTGGTGAGCTGCGCGAGCGTGGGCATCGAGGCGACCTCGGGCGGTTCGGCGGAGCCGCCGGGACGGTCGACCCAGCCCTTGTCGGAGGACCAGCGCAGGGTGGCGTTGGCGGGCTGCTGCGGCTGGACGCCCGGGGCGCGCAGGGCGGCCAGGTCCTTGGGGGTGGGCACGCCCTTGGGTGCGGGCACCCGCTCCTGGGTGCCGTTCTCGGACGCGGCGGCGGGGGCGTGCTCGCCCTCGTCGGCGGAGCGCTCGGCGGCCGCGGCGAGCGCGGACTCGGGCAGCGGCGCGGAGAGGATCGCGGCGATCTCGGGCCGGGGCGCGGGCGGCGGCGCGCAGATCCCGCCGAGGTCCTTGGCGCGGACGGCCTTGGTGATCCACGTACGGTCCAGGACGCGTCGTTCGTCGGCCTCGGCGACCAGGTCCTCGGACTGGTTGTAGTCGCCGTCGGCGGCCTGCACGGCCCACAGGTGGACGGCGACGCCGTGCTCCTTGGCGGCCATCATGCCCGGCAGCAGGTCGCCGTCGCCGGTGACGAGGACGATGTCGGAGCAGGCGCGGTTGCGGGCCAGCTCGGTGAGCTCGGCGTGCATGGCGGCGTCGACGCCCTTCTGGGCCCAGCGTCCGTCGCTGCGGGTCAGGGCGCCGAGCCGGACGGTGACCCGGGGCATCACACGCAGCCGGCGGTGTTCGGGCTGGGGGACGCGGTCGGGGGCGCCGTCGAACCAGTAGATGCGCAGCAGCGGCCGCTCGGTGTCCGACTCGGCGCGGTCGCGCAGCCCCTGGATGAGGGCGGCGTGGTCGACGGTGATCCGGGATCGGGAAGGTTCCCCCGCAAGGAGGGAGGCGGCCGCTCCCAGCAGATAGCCGGCGTCCACCAGGACGATGCAGCGGTCCACGCGACTCACCCTCTTCCCGGGAGGTTTGCTTCGGGGCTTCCTTCGAGTCTGCCCGACCACGCGGAGGTTAACGGCCGGAACTCGATCTTCGGCGTGGCGTTTCGGGGCATCGCAGGACGACTACCCCTGTCACACACGGTAATTATCCGAAATGCGTTCTTTGTCAGCCTATGTGAATCTGGTCGCGGCCCTGGCCCCTAGATCCCCCTCAGGAGGCAGATCACCATGGCCAAGAACAAGAACCGTGACCGCAAGCAGCCGCAGTCCGAGCGTGGTCAGCAGCAGGCCCAGCAGTCCTCGATGGAGGCGCAGGCCGAGCAGCGCATGACCCAGGTGACTCCGGGTGACATGGCCCGCAAGGGCAAGCAGAAGCGCTTCGGTCACAACTGACATCTGCATAACGGGTTGAGACCCACGGGTTGTTGAGACCTACGGGTTGTGGAGACCCAGGCACACAGAGAGGGCGCATCCAGTGCACGGATGCGCCCTCTCGACGTACGGCTAACCCGCCAGGCAGGACGGGCCGAGCAGGACCTTCAGGTCGCCGAAGAGCGCCGGGTCCGGCTTCACCCGGTGCCGGTCCAGGCGCAGGACCGTGGTCTTGGTCGGGCCCTGGAGCTTGATCCGGACCTCGCTCTCGCCCTTGTGGTGGCTGAGGATCTCGCCGAGGCGGCTGACCATCGGCGGGGTGACCCTCGTTGCCGGGATGGTGAGGATCACCGGGGCGTTGGTGCCCGCGTTGGACAGGTCGGGGACCTGGAGCTCCATGGCGACCAGGCGCGGGACGTCCTCGCGCTTGTCGAGACGGCCCTTGACGAACACCACGGCGTCCTCGACGAGTTGGGTCGACACCAGCTGGTAGGTGGCCGGGAAGAACATGCACTCGATGGAACCGGCGAGGTCCTCGACGGTGGCGATCGCCCAGGCGTTGCCCTGCTTGGTCATCTTGCGCTGGAGACCCGAGATGATGCCGCCGATGGTGACGACCGCGCCGTCCGCGTGCTCACCGCCGGTGAGCTGGGCGATGCCCGCGTCGGCCTTGTCGGACAGCACGTGCTCCAGGCCGAAGAGCGGGTGGTCGGAGACGTACAGACCGAGCATCTCCCGCTCCTGGGCGAGCAGATAGGTCTTGTCCCACTCGTCGGTGGTGAACTCGACGTCGAGTCCGAAGCCGGGTTCACTGCTCTCCTCCTCGCCCATGCCGCCGAAGAGGTCGAACTGGCCCTCGGCCTCCTTGCGCTTGACCGCGACCACGTTGTCGATCATCGGCTCGAAGTGCGCGGTGAGGCCCTTGCGGGTGTGCCCGAGGGTGTCGAAGGCGCCCGCCTTGATCAGCGACTCGGTGGTGCGCTTGTTGCAGGCGACGGCCTCGACCTTGTCGAGGTAGTCGGGGAAGGAGGCGTACTTCCCCTTGGCCTTGCGGCTCTTGATGATCGACTCGACCACGTTGGTGCCGACGTTGCGCACGGCCTCCAGGCCGAAGAGGATCACGTCGTCGCCCTGGGCGGCGAAGTTGTGCACCGACTCGTTGACGTTCGGCGGGAGCACCTTGATGCCCATGCGGCGGCACTCGTTGAGGTAGACGGCCGACTTGTCCTTGTCGTCCTTGACGGAGGTCAGCAGCGCGGCCATGTACTCGGCGGGGTGGTTGGCCTTGAGGTAGGCCGTCCAGTACGAGACCAGGCCGTACGCGGCGGAGTGCGCCTTGTTGAAGGCGTAGCCGGCGAAGGGGACGAGCACGTCCCACAGGGCCTGGATCGCCTCGTCGCTGTAGCCGTTCTTCTTGGCGCCCGCCTGGAAGATGGTGAAGTTCTTCGCCAGTTCGTCGGGCTTCTTCTTGCCCATCACGCGGCGCAGGATGTCGGCTTCGCCGAGCGAGTAGCCGGCGATGATCTGGGCGGCCTTCTGCACCTGCTCCTGGTAGACGATCAGGCCGTAGGTGACCGCGAGGACCTCTTCGAGGGGCTCCTCCAGCTCCGGGTGGATCGGGGTGATCTCCTGGAGCTTGTTCTTGCGCAGCGCGTAGTTGGTGTGCGAGTCCATGCCCATCGGGCCCGGGCGGTACAGGGCCGACACGGCGGAGATGTCTTCGAAGTTGTCGGGCTTCATCAGACGCAGCAGCGAGCGCATGGGGCCGCCGTCGAACTGGAAGACGCCGAGGGTGTCGCCGCGCTGGAGGAGTTCGAAGGTCGTCGGGTCGTCCAGCGGCAGCGCCAGCAGGTCGATGTCGATGCCCTTGTTGGACTTCACCATCTTGACGGCGTCGTCCATGATCGTCAGGTTGCGCAGGCCGAGGAAGTCCATCTTCAGCAGGCCGAGCGACTCACAACTCGGGTAGTCCCACTGCGTGATGGTCACGCCGTCGGTGTGGCGCACCCAGACGGGCACGTGCTCGGTGATGGTCTCGCTGGACATGATCACGCCGGCGGCGTGCACGCCCATCTGCCGGACCAGGCCCTCGACGCCCTTGGCGGTGTCGATGACCTTCTTCACGTCCGGTTCGTTCTCGTACATCCCGCGGACCTCGCCGGCCTCCGAGTAGCGCGGGTGCGAGGGGTCGGTGATGCCGTTGAGGTCGATGCCCTTGCCGAGGACGTCGGCGGGCATGGCCTTGGTGATGCGGTCGCCCATCGCGTACGGGTAGCCCAGCACGCGCGCGGAGTCCTTGATCGCGTTCTTGGCCTTGATCTTGCCGTAGGTGCCGATCATGGCGACCTTGTCGGCGCCGTATTTCTCCGTCACGTACCTGATCACCTCGACGCGCCTGCGCTCGTCGAAGTCGATGTCGACGTCGGGCATGGAGATGCGCTCGGGGTTGAGGAACCGCTCGAAGATCAGGCCGTGCGGGATCGGGTCGAGGTCGGTGATGCCCATGGCGTAGGCGACGATCGAACCGGCCGCGGAGCCTCGGCCGGGGCCGACCGCGATGCCGTTGTTCTTGGCCCACATGATGAAGTCGGCGACGACGAGGAAGTAGCCGGGGAAGCCCATCGAGATGATGACGTCCATCTCGTAGTCCGCCTGCTTCTGGCGGTCCTCGGGGATGCCGCCCGGGTAGCGGCGCTCCATGCCGCGGCGGACCTCCTCCTTGAACCAGGTGACCTCGGTGTAGCCCTCGGGGATGTCGAACTTCGGCATGAGGTTCTTGGCCTCGAACATGCCGCTGGTGTCGATCTGCTCGGCGACCAGGAGGGTGTTGCGGCAGCCCTCCTGCCAGGCGTCGGAGGAGTCGACGGCGTACATCTCGTCCGTGGACTTCAGGTAGTAGCCGGTGCCGTCGAACTTGAAGCGGTCCGGGTCGGAGAGGTTCTTGCCGGTCTGGATGCAGAGCAGGGCGTCGTGGGCCGTCGCCTCGTGCGCGTACGTGTAGTGCGAGTCGTTCGTCACCAGGGGCGGGATGCCGAGCTTCTTGCCGATGTCGAGGAGGCCGTCGCGGACCCGGCGCTCGATCTCGATGCCGTGATCCATCAGCTCCAGGAAGTAGCGGTCCTTGCCGAAGATGTCCTGGTACTCGGCGGCCGACTTCAGGGCCTCGTCGTACTGGCCGAGGCGCAGCCGGGTCTGGAGCTCGCCGGAGGGGCAGCCGGTGGAGGCGATGAGGCCCTCGGACCACTGGGAGATGGTCTCCTTGTCCATCCGGGGCCACTTCTGCAGCCAGCCCTCGGCGTACGCGTCCGAGGAGAGCCGGAAGAGGTTGTGCAGACCGGTGGCGTTGGACGCCCAGATCGTCTTGTGGGTGTAACCACCGGAACCGGAGACGTCGTCCCGCTTCTGGTGCGGCTGGCCCCACTGGATCTTGCGCTTGTTGCGCCGGGACTCGGGGGCGACATAGGCCTCGATGCCGATGATCGGGGTGACCCCGGCCTTCTTCGCGGTGTGGAAGAAGTCGTACGCGCCATGGAGGTTGCCGTGGTCCGACATGGCGATATGGGTCATGCCCATCTCGTTGCACGCGTCGAACATGTCCTTCAGCCGCGCGGCACCGTCCAGCAGCGAGTACTGGGTGTGGACGTGCAGGTGCGTGAACGGCGGCTTCGACACGGTTTGGCCTCCTGGGAAACCCTCGGCGACAGGCTGGCGGACAGTTCGGGGGACAGCGTCGAAGTCTATGCCTCGGGACTGACACTCCGGGGGCCGCCCCGCGTACCTTCACAGCGAGGGTTCTCGCGGGCACTTTCGCGCGGACCCACCCGTTGAGACGACAGAAACGCTGTCGTACACATGCACCAGGAGGCACCCCGCGATGTCGGTACCGCAGCTCAACGACGAGCCTCGCGGCGAGGAGATCCTCGCCGTCTTCGACACCGCCTTCGGCGAGCTCCTGGCCGCCGACCCGGCCGCGTTCCGCGTGAAGTTCCGCAAGATGGCGGCCTCCGCGTTCGCGTTCTACCGGGGCACGGCCGCGCTCTTCTACCACGACCTCGACGCCGAGAAGCGGGGCGGCCCGTACCTCGACGAGCGCACCTCGCGCGTGTGGATCCACGGCGACCTGCACGCCGAGAACTTCGGCACGTACATGGACGCCACGGGCCGGCTGATCTTCAACGTCAACGACTTCGACGAGGCGTACGTCGGCCCCTTCACGTGGGACCTCAAGCGCTTCTCCGCCTCGATCGCCCTGATCGGCTACGCGAAGGCGCTCGGCGACGAGCAGATCACCGAGCTGGTGCGCGTCTACGCGGCCGCGTACCGCGAGCGCATCCACGCCCTGGCGACCGGCGCCAAGAGCGACGAGGTGCCGCCGTTCACGCTGGACACCGCCGAGGGCCCGCTCCTGGACGCGCTGCGCGACGCCCGCGCGCTGACCCGCTTCGGGCTGCTGGACTCGATGACCGAGATCCGCGACTTCGAGCGCCGGTTCGCCCCGGGCGGCGGCTCCATCGAGCTGGACGCGGCCACCCGGTACAAGGTGCTGGCCGCCTTCGACGGCTACCTGGAGACCCTGCCGGAGACCTCGCTGGCCCGCCCGGACTCGTACCGCGTGAAGGACGTGGTCGGCCGCCGCGGCATCGGGATCGGCTCGGCGGGACTCCCGTCGTACAACATCCTCCTGGAGGGCCACAGCGACGCGTTGGAGAACGACGTCGTGATCTACATCAAGCAGGCCCAGACCCCGGCCGTCTCCCGGCACATCACCGACCCGGCGATCCGCGACTACTTCCAGCACGAGGGCCACCGCACGGTCCTCTCCCAGCGCGCCCTGCAGCAGCACGCCGACCCGTGGCTGGGCTGGACCGAGCTGGACGGGGCGGGGCAGCTGGTCGCCGAGGTCTCGCCGTACGCCGTGGACCTCGACTGGGGTGACATCGACGACACCGAGGAGATCGCGGCGGTCGTCGCCGACCTCGGCCGGGCCACGGCCACCATGCACGCGGCGGCGGACGACCAGTCCGGCGAGTCCCTGGTGCCGTTCTCCACCGAGCGGGCCATCGACGCGGCGATCGCGGCCGACGAGGAGGGCTTCGGCGAGCTCCTGGTCTCCTTCGCGCACGACTACGGCGCACGCGCGCGTGCCGACCACCAGATCTTCGTGGACCTCTTCCGCAACGGCCGGATTCCGGGCCTGTGACGGAAACCGCACGGATGTCGATAACGATAGGGGCGCTCACAGGGAGCTTTTAGGGGTCCCTTACAGGGGCGCGTGACACACTCTCTGTCGCTATGGACATATCCGGGACCCAGCTACGAGCGCTCCGCGCGGCGCTGTTCACGGCACTCGTCGTGACGCTCAGCACCGCGTCGCACGTACTGCTGTCCCGCGCCCCGCTCCCGCTGAACACGGTGGCCCTGGTCGCGGTCGCCGTGTTCGCCGTGGCGTACGCCCTGGCCGGCCGGGAGCGGAGCTTCGGGCGGATCGCCGCCCTGCTCGTCCCGCTGGAGCTGGCCGCGGACACGATCCTCACCACCGGGCAGCACGTCTGCTACGGCGCCGCGGGCGGCCCCGTCGCGGGCCCGCTGCGCTCGGTCGGCTGGGACGTGTTCTGCGGCGACGGCACCAGCGTCGGCAGCCCCCTGGCCCGGGTCACGGGCGCCGACACCGACCGGCTCGCGAGCGTCCTCGCCCACGCCGATCCGCAGGCCGCCTGGCTGCTGCTCGGCGCGCACATCGGCGTCGGGCTGCTGGCCGCGGCCTGGCTGCGCCGCGGCGAGCGGGCGCTGGCCCAGCTGCTGCGGGCGGTGGCGGCGACGACGTTCCGCCCGCTCCTGCTCGCGGTCGCCGCGGTGGCGGTACGACGGACCCCGGCGCCCCGCGTCCCGCGGCGCCCCCGGCGCCGTACGACGGTCGCCCGCGACCGGCTTCTCGTGCACTCCCTGGGACGGCGTGGACCGCCCTGCTCGGCCGCTCTCGTCTGAACGACCACGCACAGCACCGAGCATCACCACCCCCTTTTTTACGTATCCGCACACACGTGTGCGCGTCCCCTTTCACGGAGATCACCCATGAGCAAGCGGAACAGCCAGTCGGCGAAGACGGCGGCGCGCGAGCGCCTGCGTCAGGAACGCGAGCGCCAGGCCAAGCGCGACAAGGTCAAGCGGCAGGTCATCGTCGCCTGTTCCATAGTGGGCGTCCTGGCGATAGCCGGAGGCATCGGCTACGCCGTCGTCCAGGGCAACAAGCCCGGCTACTGGGAAGACGCCAAGAACGACAAGCTGGTCAAGCCGGCCAACACCACCGGCACGGGCGGCACGACCGTCGTCATCGGCAAGAGCAGCGCCAAGAAGACCCTCGTCATGTACGAGGACCCGCGCTGCCCGGTCTGCGCCCAGTTCGAGCAGACGGTCGGCCCGACCGTCAAGAAGGACCTCGACGCCGGCAAGTTCAAGATCCAGTACGTCGGCGCCACCTTCCTGGACGACAAGCTGACCGGGGAGGGCTCCAAGAACGCCCTCAGCGCGCTCGGCGCCGCGCTCAACGTCAGCCCCGAGGCCTTCCTCGAGTACAAGACCGCGATGTACACGACGAAGTGGCACCCCGAGGAGACCGACGACAAGTTCAAGGACGACGCCTACCTCATCAAGATCGCCAACACGGTCGACGCCCTGAAGAACAACAAGCAGTTCCAGAAGGACGTGAAGGACGGCACCTACGACAAGTGGGCGCTGGAGGAGTCCAAGCTCTTCGACAAGGCCGGCGTGAGCGGCACCCCGACCCTGCAGATGGACGGCAAGAACCTGACCGGCTCCGACGGCCAGAACGCACCGATGACGGTGGCCGAGTTCAACACGGCACTGGAGGCGGCCCTGAAGGCCTGACCCAGGTGTGATCCAGGCCTTCGGTCAAAGAGCGGGCGAACTTTCACCGGTTCGCCCGCTCTCGTTCATACCGATCAGTAACCTGATCGGTCGTGACCAGTAGACACAGAGCATCCGAGCGCCTCAACTCCCTGGCGCCGCGCCGCCGTACGGTCGTGAAGGCCGCCGCCGCCACCGCGGGCGCCGCCCTCATTGCGGCCCCCTTCCCCGCCGGCGCCGCCGACGAGGTCCCCGCCTTCCTGCACGGCGTCGCCTCCGGCGACCCGCTGCCCGACGGCATCCTGCTGTGGACCCGGGTGACCCCCGTGGCCGCGGCGATACCCGGCTCCGGGCTCGGCCCGGACACCGAGGTGAGCTGGACCGTCGCCAGGGACAAGGCGTTCACGAACATCGTCGCCAAGGGCTCCGTCACCGCGACCGCCGCCTCCGACCACACCGTCAAGGCCGACGTCCGCGGCCTCGCCCCCGCCACGACCTACTGGTTCCGCTTCTCCGCGGGCGGCACCGACTCCCCGGCGGCGCGTACCCGCACCGCGCCGGCGGCGGACGCGGCCGTCACGGGCCTCCGCTTCGGCGTGGTCTCCTGCGCCAACTGGGAGGCCGGCTACTTCTCCCCGTACCGCCATCTCGCGGCCCGCGGCGACCTGGACGCCTGGCTGCACCTGGGCGACTACATCTACGAGTACGGCACCGGCGAGTACGGCACCCGCGACACCGTCGTACGGCAGCACGCGCCGACCCACGAGATCCTCACCCTCGCCGACTACCGCGTGCGGCACGGCAAGTGCAAGACCGACGCCGACCTCCAGGCGCTGCACGCGGTGGCTCCGGTCGTCGCGATCTGGGACGACCACGAGTTCGCCAACGACGCCTGGTCGGGCGGGGCGGAGAACCACACCGAGGGCACGGAGGGCACCTGGGCCGCGCGTCAGGCGGCCGCCAAGCAGGCGTACTTCGAGTGGATGCCGGTGCGTCCGGCGATCGCGGGGACGACCTACCGACGGCTGCGCTTCGGCAAGCTGGTCGATCTGTCGCTGCTGGACCTGCGGTCCTTCCGTTCGCAGCAGGTGTCCGTCGGCAACGGCTCGGTCGACGACCCGGACCGCACCCTCACCGGGCGGGCCCAACTGGACTGGCTCAAGGCGGGGTTGAAGTCCTCCGACACCACCTGGCGGCTGGTCGGCAACTCGGTGATGATCTCGCCCTTCGCGATCGGCTCGCTCTCCGCGGACCTGCTCAAGCCGCTGGCCAAGCTGCTGGGCCTGCCGCAGGAGGGCCTCGCCCTCAACACCGACCAGTGGGACGGCTACACGGACGACCGCCGTGAACTCCTGGCCCACCTGCGCTCGAACGCGATCCGTAACACCGTGTTCCTGACCGGTGACATCCATATGGCGTGGGCCAACGACGTGCCGGTGGACGCGGGTACGTATCCGCTGTCGGCCTCCGCCGCGACCGAGTTCGTCGTCACCTCGGTGACCTCCGACAACCTCGACGACCTCGTGAAGGTCCCCGAGGGCACGGTCTCCGCGCTCGCCGCGCCCGTCATCAAGCTGGCCAACCGGCATGTCCACTGGGTCGACACCGACCGCCACGGCTACGGCGTGCTGGACATCACCGCCGACCGCGCGCAGATGGACTACTACGTCGTCTCGGACAAGACGAAGGCCAACGCGACCTCGTCCTGGGCCCGTTCATACCGCACGAAGTCCGGCACGCAGAAGGTCGAGCGAACGTACGACCCCGTGTAGTCAGGTTCTGGCCAACGGCAAGGAGTGCGGCCCGTGTTCGTATACAGCCGCGCTCCTTGCCCGGTCAGAAGGTGTTCGGAAGGCATTTACAGGCTGGGCATGTACACGTAATCTCCGGGCGGCGGCCAGGAAGACCCCTGCGTCCGCTCTCCCCAACGCATCCGCTAGGAGTCAGAATGCGTGCGCTTGCCCGGATATCCCCCACTATGCGCAGACGCCTTCTCGGCACGGCCGTTGTGGCCGGAACCCTGCTGCTCACTCCGGTGTCGGCACCCACCGGACTCGCGGCGGCCCAGACTCCGGCCGCCGGCTGCGCCGACACGGACACCCACGCGGCGGCCCGCGAGGCCCGCCCGGGCGGCGGCAAGCACGCCGCCGAGCCCAACGAGGTCACCGCCGCCAAGGCCCAGGCGATGAACGCCGACCTCAAGGCCAAGCTCGACAAGCTGCCCAAGTCCGGCAGCCGCAGCCTCGCCGCCGCGTCCTCCACCACCATCCCGGTGTACTTCCACGTCATCCACGACGGTGCCACCGGCAACCTCAGCTCGTCCGCCATCACCGCCCAGCTGAACGTCCTCAACGCCGCCTACGCCGGCCAGGGCACCGGAAACGTCGACTCCGGCTACCAGTTCACGCTGGCCGGCACCGACTACACCGACAACGCGGCCTGGTACAACGTCGGTTCCGGCTCGGCGGAGGAGAAGGCGATGAAGACCGCCCTGCGCAAGGGCGGCGCGAACGCGCTCAACATCTACACCGCCAACCTCGGCGGCGGCCTCCTCGGCTGGGCCACCTTCCCCAGCTCGTACAAGTCCAGCCCGTCCATGGACGGTGTCGTCATCCTCGACACGTCCCTGCCCGGCGGCTCGGCGACCAACTACAACGAGGGCGACACCGCCACCCACGAGGTCGGCCACTGGATGGGGCTCTACCACACCTTCCAGGGCGGCTGTAACGGCAACGGCGACTACGTCAGCGACACCCCGGCCGAGAAGAGCGCCGCCTACGAGTGCCCGACCGGCCGCGACAGCTGCACCAACAAGACCGGCGTCGACCCGATCCACAACTTCATGGACTACACGTACGACAACTGCATGTACCAGTTCACCGCGGGCCAGGTGACGCGCATGCAGCAGAGCTTCGCGGCCTACCGCGCGGGCTGACCTAGAGAGAGTCGAGGAAGCCGAGCGCCACCCGCCAGGTGGCCTCGGCGGCCTCCTCGTCGTAGTCGGGCAGGTCGGGGTCGGTGTAGAGGTGACCGGCCCCGGCGTACCGGTAGACCTCCACGTCGGCGCCCGCGCGGCCCATCTGGAGATACCAGGAGCTCAGCCAGTCGTCCGTCTCGAACTGGTCCGGCTCGGCGACATGCAGCTGGACCGGCAGCTCGTCCACGGTGGCGTTGGCCGCGATGTCCGAGGTGCCGTGCAGGAGCAGCAGCCCGCGCGCCTTGTCGTCGCCGAGGGCGAGGGTCTGCGCGACGGAGGCGCCGAACGAGAACCCGGCGTACACCAGGCCCCGCTCCGAGTAGGGCGCGGCGGCCAGCACGGCCCGCTTGAGCAGCTCGTCCTTGCCGATGCCCTCCTTGAACTCCATGCCGTCCTCGACCGTCTCGAACGTGCGCCCCTCGAAGAGGTCCGGGGTCCAGACCTGGTGTCCGGCGGCGCGCAGCCGGTCGGCGGCCTGGCGGACGGCGGGCCGCAGACCGTAGGTCGAGTGAAAGAGCATGATGTTCATGAGGCCATGGTGCCAGCCGGGTACGACAGCGCCGGCGCACGCCCGTACCCACATCTCCGCGGAAGTCACATGTTCATGACCCCGTGGGGCCGGTTAGGTTCGGGGTCATGGAGAACGTACTCCGACCGTTGATCGTCATCGGTGGCTCGGTCCTGCTCACGCTGGTCATCGGCTGGGCCACGGACCTGCTGCTGCGCAAGGCCGACGCACGGCACAGCGAGACCCCGCTGTGGGGGCTGCTGCGCCGCGGCCGCATCCCCTACCAGCTGGTGCTGTGCGCCGCGATGCTCAGAGGGGCCTACGACGAGGCCCAGGTGCTGCGCGAGCACCGGATCGGCATCGGGCAGACCCTCACGCTCGTGCTGATCGGGTCGGCGGCCTGGCTGGTGATCCGGATCGCGGCGGCGGTCGTCGAGACGTCGTACAGCAGGTACGCGCGCATGCACCGGGACCCGGCCCGGGTCCGCCGGGTGCGCACCCAGGTGACGCTGATCATGCGGGTCGTCGCCGCGATCGTCGGCGTGGTGGCGGTGGCGGCGATGCTGCTGACGTTCCCGGCGATGCGCGCGGCCGGCGCCTCGCTGCTGGCCTCGGCCGGACTCCTCGGCATCGTCGCGGGTGTCGCGGCGCAATCCACGCTGAGCAACATGTTCGCCGGGTTGCAGATCGCGTTCGGCGACATGGTGCGCATAGGGGACACGGTCGTGGTGGACGGCGAGTGGGGCACCGTCGAGGAGATCACGCTGACCTTCCTGACGGTCCGGACCTGGGACGAACGCCGGATCACCATGCCGGTGTCGTACTTCACCTCGAAGCCGTTCGAGAACTGGTCGCGCGGCGGGGCCCAGATGACCGGCATCGTGTACTGGCACCTCGACCACTCGGCGCCGATGGACGCGATGCGCGAGAAGCTCCGCGACATCCTCCGCGAGTGCCCTGCCTGGGACGGCCGTGCCTACGATCTGACGGTCACCGACTCGACGCCGAACACCATGCAGGTGCGGGCCCTGGTGACCGCCAAGGACGCCGACGACATCTGGAAGGTACGGGTCACGGTCCGCGAGCAGATGATCCGCTGGCTGACCGACCACCACCCGTACGCCCTCCCCCGCGTCAACACGGCCGACTCGGCTCCGCCCCCGGGCTCCAACGGCGCCCGCTCGTCCGCCTCTCCGGACGGCGCGCCCCGCAGGATCCACGAGCCTCCGAGGCAGAGCCGCTGACCGTCCGAACCTCAGCGCCCCCGCTCGGCGCCCCCGTTGACCTGCACGATCTGCGAAGTCACGTGTCCGGCGCCGGGCGAGGCGAGCCAGTGCAGGGTCTCGGCGACATCCCCCGGGTTCCCGGCGCGACCGTTCGCGGTGTCGTTGATGAGCCGCTCCCGCCGGGCGGGGTCGATGGCGCCGCCGAAGAACTCGGTGTCCTCGATGTAGCCGGGCGCGACCACGTTCACGGTGATGCCGCGCGGTCCGAGATCCCGGGCCAGGTCGTGGGCGTACGGATGCAGCCCCGCCTTGGCGGCCCCGTACGCCCCGCTCCCGGACCCCCGGTAGGCGGCGATGGAGCTGACGAAGAGCACGCGCCCGCCGGGCGAGGCGAGCCGGTCCTTGAGGGCCTCGGTGAGCAGCGCGGCGGTCAGCAGATTGAGCCGGAAGTTGACGGTCCAGTGGTGCGCGACGGCGTCCAGCGGATCGTCCCCGGACGCGGACGGTTCGAGCTGCCCGTTCCCCCCGGCACTGTGGACGAGCACGTCCACGGCCCCGAACTCCCGCCCGACGAACTCGGCGACCCCGCGCACATCGGCCGTGTCGCTGAGATCGGCGGCGTAGGTCAGCGCCCCGGGCACCCCGGCCTCCTCCAGCACTTCCTTCCGCCGTCCGAGGAGCAGCACCCGATCGCCGTCCGCCGCGAAGACACGGGCCGCAGCGAGCCCGATTCCCGTTCCGCCACCACTGATCACCACGTTGCGAGCCATGAACCCACCCTAAGAAGGGCTGTGGCTCCCGTCATCCGCCTTCACACGAAGGTCATACGACTGCCAGGTCAGCGCAGACTGCGCACGTCCAAGTGCCTCAACACCCGATCCACCACCTCCGGATCCGCCCCCGGCTCACTCCGCGCCGCCAGCACCTCGTGCCGCGCCGCGCTCAGCATCTCCCCCTGGATCCGCCGCACCCGCTTCAGCCGCTTCGCCCGCTGCTGATGCGCCTCCCGCCGCTCCTCGTCCCCCATGTCCGGGCTGATCCGCACCCCGATGTCGAAGGCCCGCCGCAGCATCTGCTCGGACAGCTCCTCCGGCAGCTCCTCGACGTCCTCGATCTCCTTCAGCCGCCGCTTGGCGGCCTTGGCGGCCCGGATGGCGAGGGTCTTCTCGAACTCCTTCTCCCGCTCGGTGTCGGCCTTCACGCCGAGCCGCTTCACCAGCCACGGCAGGGTCAGCCCCTGGAGCACCAGGGTCGCCATGATGACGCCGAACGCGATGAAGATGATCTCGTCCCGGTCGGGGAAGGCGCCCCCTTCCTCGGTCTTCAGCGGAATCGCCAGCGCCAACGCCACGGACGCCACCCCTCGCATCCCCGACCACCACATGACGACGGTCTCCCGCCAGGTCATCGGGATCTCCTCGTCGTAGTCCTGCCGGGCGTGCAGCCGCTTGGCGACCCAGGTCGCGGGAAACAGCCACATCAGGCGTACGAGGACGACGACCACGACGATCGCGGCCGCCCAGCCGAGCATCTCACCCCACCGCCCGGACGCGGTGCGGATCGCGTTGTGCAGTTCGAGCCCGATCAGCCCGAAGGCCACCCCGGTGACGAGCGTGTCGACGATGTCCCAGAAGGTGTGCCCGGCGAGCCGGGTGAGCACGTCGTCGGCGTCGGTGCCGTACTCGGCGAGGAAGAGGGCGGTGGTGAGCACGGCGAGCACCCCGGACCCGTGCAGCTCCTCGGCGAGCACGTAGGAGGCGTACGGCACGAGGAGCGTCAGCCCGATCTGGAGGGTCGGGTCGTCGAGCAGATCCATCAGCTTGTTCGCGCCCCAGCCCAGGGCAACGCCCATGACGACGGCGACGACCGCGGAGAGCACCAGCTCGAACGCGGCCTCGCCGACGTGGAAGGAACCGCTGACGGCCGCGGCGATCGCCACGTGGTAGAGCACGATGGCCGTGACGTCGTTGAAGAGCCCCTCGCCCTCCAGGATCGACACCAGCCGCCTCGGCAGCCCGAGTTGCCCGGCGACGGCGGTCGCCGCGACGGGGTCGGGCGGCGCGACCAGCGCGCCGAGCGCCACGGCGGCGGCGAGCGGCAGCCCCGGCACGATGGCGTGGGCGACGGCGGCCACACACAGGGTGGTGACGAACACCAGCGCCACGGCGAGCAGCAGGATCGGCCGTACGTTGGCCGTGAACTGCCGCCAGGAGGTGCGCCGCACGGCCGCGTAGAGCAGCGGCGGCAGCAGGAGCGGCAGGATCAGCTCCGGCTCGATGTCGACGTTCGGCACGAAGTCCAGCAGCGCGAGGACGATCCCCAGCAGGGTCATCAGGACCGGGGCCGGCAGCTTGAACCGGTCTCCCACCGGGACGCTGACCACAGCCCCGAGCAACAGCACGAACAGCAGGGCCAACTGATCCACGGTCAGGCTCCGGCGGGTCGGACGAGCAGGAATCTCCAGCTGTCCAGCCTGCCACGACAGCCGCCGCGATCAGTTACAGCGCGCGCCGCATCCCCTGGTGCGGAATCCCCGCCTCCAGGTACTCCGGCCCGTAGGCCTCGTACCCGAGCCGCTCGTAGAACCCCAGCGCGTGCGTCTGCGCGTGCAGATCCACCGCCGCGAGCCCCCGCGCGCGTGCCGCGTCCTCGATGGCCCGTACGAGCGCCACACCGACGCCGAGACCGCGCGCCTCCTCGGCGACCGCGAGCCGTCCGAGCGACCCCAGGGTGAGATCACCGCCGACCTTCTCGGCGGCCTCGGCGCCGTACAGCAGCCGCCCGGTGCCCAGCGCCGTCCCGTCGTCCCGCACGGCCAGCACATGCACCGCGACGGCGTCGTACGCGTCGTACTCCAGGTCCTGCGGGACGCCCTGCTCGACGACGAAGACCTGCTTGCGCACGGCGAAGCACAGCTCCCGGTCGGCGGGGTCCTCGGCGACCCGCACCGTGTACGACGGACCGCTCACGCGTACGTCTCCTCGCGGACCTGGTCCAGGGCCTGCTGGAGGTCCTCCGGGTAGTCGCTCTCGAACTCGACCCACTGTCCGTCCCCGGGGTGCTCGAAGCCGAGGCGGACCGCGTGCAGCCACTGCCGGGTCAGGCGCAGCCGCTTGGCGAGGGTCGGGTCGGCGCCGTAGGTGAGGTCGCCGACGCAGGGGTGGCGGTGGGCGGCCATGTGGACGCGGATCTGGTGGGTGCGGCCCGTCTCCAGCTTCACGTCGAGCAGGGAGGCCGCGCGGAACGCCTCGATGAGGTCGTAGTGCGTGATCGACGGCTTGCCGTCGGCGGTGACCGCCCACTTGTAGTCGTGGTTCGGGTGGCGGCCGATGGGGGCGTCGATGGTGCCGCTCGTGGGGTCCGGGTGGCCCTGGACGAGGGTGTGGTATCGCTTGTCGACCGTGCGCTCCTTGAACTGGCGCTTGAGCGACGTGTACGCGTACTCGGACTTGGCGACCACCATCAGGCCGGAGGTGCCGACGTCGAGGCGGTGCACGATGCCCTGGCGCTCGGCGGCGCCGGAGGTCGAGATGCGGTACCCGGCGGCGGCGAGACCGCCGATGACGGTGGGGCCGGTCCAGCCGGGCGACGGGTGGGCGGCCACGCCGACGGGCTTGACGATCACCACCACGTCGTCGTCGTCATGGATGATCTCCATGCCCTCGACCGGCTCGGCGACGATCTGCACGGGCGCGGGCGCGCTGGGCATCTCGACCTCCAGCCAGGCGCCGCCGTGCACGCGCTCGGACTTGCCGACCACGGACCCGTCGACCTGGACCTTGCCCGCCGCCGCCAGCTCGGCCGCCTTGGTGCGGGAGAAGCCGAACATGCGGGAGATGGCGGCGTCGACGCGCTCGCCCTCCAGGCCGTCCGGCACGGGCAGGGTTCGGATCTCGGGAAGCGTGCTCACCCGTCGAGTATGCCGGACGGGTGAGACAGTCCCGACCGCGCGCTCAGTCCTTGTGGACGGTGCCGTCCGGGTCGAGGCCCTTGAAGGACAGCAGCACGATCAGGATGCCGCCGCACACGATCGCCGAGTCGGCGAGGTTGAACACCGCGAAGTGCTTCGGCGCGATGAAGTCGACGACCGCGCCCTCGAACACGCCCGGTGAGCGGAAGATCCGGTCGGTGAGGTTGCCGAGCGCACCACCGAGGAGCAGGCCGAGCGCGATCGCCCAGGGCAGGCTGTAGAGCTTGCGGGCGAGGCGGGCGATGACCACGATCACGGCCGCCGCGATCACCGTGAAGATCACGGTGAAGGCCTCGCCGAAGCCGAAGGCGGCGCCCGCGTTGCGGATCGCCTCGAACTTCAGCCAGTCCCCGATGATCTCGATCGGCGCGTGGTGCTCCAGTTTGGCCACCACGAGCAGCTTGCTGCCGAGGTCGAGGAGGTACGCGAAGGCGGCGACGGCGAACAGCACGGCGATCCGGCGCTTGCCCCTGGACTGGGGCCGCTCCTCGACGCCCTCCTGCCCGGCTGCCCGCTCCGGCTCGGCCCCGCCCCCCTCAGGGGTGTCCGGCGTACCGATCATGCGCTCCGCTTCGGTCACGTGAGTCCCTCAACCTAGGTGCCTGACTGAGGACGAGGGTACGGCACGCCCCGGTGGACCCTCAGTACCGGCGTTCCTGCTTCTGCTTGCACTCCACGCACAGGGTCGCGCGCGGGAACGCCTGCATACGCGCCTTGCCGATCGGGTTGCCGCAGTTCTCGCACAGACCGTAGGTACCCGCGTCGAGGCGGTCCAGGGCCCGCTCGGTCTGTTCGAGCATCTCGCGCGCGTTGGCCGCGAGGGCCATCTCGTGCTCGCGCGTGATGTTCTTGGTGCCGGTGTCGGCCTGGTCGTCGCCCGCGCCGTCCCCGGAGTCCCGCATCAGACCCACGAGGGACTCCTCGGACGTCGTGATCTCGGAGCGCAGCCGCAGCGCCTCGGACTGGAGCTCGGTGCGCGCCTCCGCGACCTCCTCCGGGGTCCAGGGGTCCTCGCCGGGGCGGACCGCGAGCTCGCCCGGCTCCGCCGCCGCGAGGCGTGCCTTGGGGACGGCCGTCTTCGCCGCCGTGGCCGTGCCAGGAGTCTTCTTCGCAACCACCGTCGTGGCTCCCGTCTGCTTCGCGGCCTGCGCCGCGCTCGCCTTCTTGGCCGTCTTCCCGGCCGTGCTCTTGCCGGCCGCGCTCTTCGTGGTCTTCGAGGTGGTGCTCTTGGCGGCAGCGGTCTTCTTGGCGGCCGTCTTCTTCACCGCCGTTTTCTTCACCGCCGTCTTCTTCGCCGCTGTCTTCTTGGCAGCCGCCTTCTTCACGGCCGTCTCCGCGCCCGCCTCCGCCGTCTTCTTGGCGGCGGCCTTCTTCGTCACGGTCTTCTTGGCCGCCGTCTTCCTGCTGCCGGCCGCCGGGCCCGGTCTCTCAGGGCCCTCCGCCGCCTTCTCGGCCGCCTTCTTCGCCGCCGCCCCCACGGCCTTCTTGCCGCCCACGTCCTTGGCCGCACCGCCGGAGGCATGTGTGGACCTGCTCGACGCCGACTTCTGATCGGCGGTCTTCTTCGCCACCATGGCCGCGGCCCCTTCACATATTGTGATCTTGCACGCGAATCGTGCTGGGACGATAAATCGACTTGAGTCCCGCGGCAACGGGACGCACCGCCCGATTCGCCCGCCTCGCGCAGGGAGCACGCCAGGCATGCAAGCGTTGTGCCCAGCTCCCCGCCCGGTAATCCGCCGGATCGCGCGTCCCGGAATCCGAACACGCGTACCGCTCCATTCGGGTCACTCCGGCGCCCGCGACGACCGCGCCCCGGAGCCCGGGAAATCCGGTCGGCCGCTGTCCTCGCGGCGCCGTACACTGGGCGGAGCGAAAAGCGTGGATGGGGACGAGTAGCGACGTACGCAGCCCAGAGCGACCCGGGGACGGTGGAAGCCCGGGGGCGAGCGCGACGTGAAGATCACCCCGGAGCCGCCGGAAGAACGCCCTGGAGGGCAAGTAGACCCGGCATCGCGACCCCAATGAGGGGGCTCACCGGTGCGTACGGCGCACAGGGGAGCCAAGGAGGGTGGTACCGCGGGAGCGCGCCGAAGGCGGCGCAGGAAATGACGTAGCTCTCGTCCCTCCGGACGGAAGGCAGCAAGTCCGCCGGAGGAAGACTGATGACGCAGTACCGCCAGGTGCCCGCCCAGGTCGATCTGCCCGCGCTCGAGCACGCGGTGCTCGACTTCTGGCGCGAGCAGAAGATCTTCGCCAAGTCCTTGGAGCAGTCCGAGGGCCGCCCCGAGTGGGTGTTCTACGAGGGCCCGCCCACCGCCAACGGCATGCCCGGGGCCCACCACATCGAGGCGCGCGTCTTCAAGGACGTCTTCCCCCGCTTCCGCACCATGCGGGGCTACCACGTGGCCCGCAAGGCCGGCTGGGACTGCCACGGCCTCCCGGTGGAGCTCGCGGTGGAGAAGGAGCTCGGCTTCAGCGGCAAGCCGGACATCGAGAAGTACGGCATCGCCGAGTTCAACGCCAAGTGCCGCGAGTCGGTGACCCGCCACACGGACGCCTTCACCGAGCTGACGACCCGCATGGGCTACTGGGTCGACCTCGACGACGCCTACCGCACGATGGACCCCGAGTACATCGAGTCGGTCTGGTGGTCGCTGAAGACGATCTTCGACAAGGGCCTGCTGGTCCAGGACCACCGCGTCGCCCCCTGGTGCCCCCGCTGCGGCACCGGCCTGTCGGACCACGAGCTGGCGCAGGGCTACGAGACGGTCGTCGACCCGTCCGTGTACGTCCGTTTCCCGCTCACCTCCGGTCCGCTCGCCGGCGAGGCAGCGCTCCTGGTCTGGACGACGACGCCCTGGACCCTCGTCTCCAACACGGCCGTGGCCGCGCACCCCGACGTCACCTATGTCGTCGCGACCAACGGCGAGGAGAAGCTCGTCGTCGCCGAGCCGCTCGTCGGCAAGGCGCTCGGCGAGGGCTGGGAGACCACCGGCCAGTCCTTCACGGGCGCCGAGATGGAGCGCTGGACCTATCAACGTCCGTTCGAGCTGGTCGAGTTCCCCGAGCCGGCGCACTACGTGGTGAACGCCGAGTACGTCACGACCGAGGACGGCACGGGTCTGGTCCACCAGTCCCCCGCCTTCGGTGAGGACGACCTCAAGGTCTGCCGCGCCTACGGCCTCCCGGTCGTGAACCCGGTCCGCCCCGACGGCACCTTCGAGGAGGACGTCCCGCTGGTCGGCGGCGTCTTCTTCAAGAAGGCGGACGAGAAGCTCACGGCGGACCTCCACGACCGCGGCCTCCTCTTCAGGCACATCCCGTACGAGCACAGCTACCCGCACTGCTGGCGCTGCCACACCGCGCTCCTCTACTACGCGCAGCCGTCCTGGTACATCCGCACCACGGCCATCAAGGACCGCCTCCTCCAGGAGAACGAGAACACCAACTGGTTCCCGGACACGGTCAAGCACGGCCGGTACGGCGACTGGCTGAACAACAACATCGACTGGGCGCTGTCCCGCAACCGCTACTGGGGCACCCCGCTGCCGATCTGGCGCTGCGAGGACGACCACCTGACCGTCGTCGGCTCCCGCGCGGAGCTCACCGAGCTGACCGGCACCGACCAGTCGGACCTCGACCCGCACCGCCCGTTCATCGACGACGTCACGTTCGCCTGCCCCAAGGACGCCTGCGGCAAGACGGCCACGCGCGTGCCGGAGGTCATCGACGCCTGGTACGACTCGGGTTCGATGCCGTTCGCGCAGTGGGGCTACCCGTACAAGAACAAGGAGCTCTTCGAGAGCCGCTACCCGGCGCAGTTCATCTCGGAGGCCATCGACCAGACCCGCGGCTGGTTCTACACGCTGATGGCGGTAGGCACCCTGGTCTTCGACAAGTCGTCCTACGAGAACGTCGTCTGCCTCGGCCACATCCTCGCCGAGGACGGCCGGAAGATGTCCAAGCACCTGGGCAACATCCTCCAGCCGATCCCGCTGATGGACCAGCACGGCGCCGACGCGGTCCGCTGGTTCATGGCGGCCGGCGGCTCCCCGTGGGCGGCCCGCCGCGTGGGCCACGGCACGATCCAGGAGGTCGTCCGCAAGACGCTCCTGACGTACTGGAACACGGTCGCCTTCCAGGCCCTTTACGCCCGTACGTCGAACTGGGCGCCGTCCGCCGCCGACCCGGCCCCGGCCGACCGCCCGGTCCTGGACCGCTGGCTGCTCTCCGAACTCCACGCGCTCACCGACCAGGTGACGCAGGCTCTGGAGGCCTACGACACCCAGCGCGCCGGCAAGCTGCTCTCGGCGTTCGTCGACGACCTGTCCAACTGGTACGTCCGCCGCTCGCGTCGCCGCTTCTGGCAGGGCGACAAGGCCGCGCTGCGCACGCTGCACGAGGTCGTGGAGACGGTCACCAAGCTGATGGCCCCGCTGACCCCGTTCATCACCGAGCGGGTCTGGCAGGACCTGGTCGTCCCGGTCACGCCGGGCGCCCCGGACTCCGTCCACCTGTCCAGCTGGCCGGAGGCGGACCTCTCCGCCATCGACCCGGAGCTGTCGCGGCAGATGGTCCTCGTCCGGCGCCTGGTCGAGCTGGGCCGTGCCACGCGCGCGGAGTCGGGCGTCAAGACCCGTCAGCCCCTGAGGCGCGCGCTGGTCGCGGTGACGGGCTTCGACACCCTGAACCCCGAACTGCACTCGCAGATCACGGAAGAGCTGAACGTCGAGTCGCTGGCGTCCCTCTCCGAGGTCGGCGGCAGCCTGGTCGACACCACCGCCAAGGCCAACTTCCGTGCCCTGGGCAAGCGGTTCGGCAAGCGCGTCCAGGACGTGGCGAAGGCGGTCGCGAACGCCGACGCGGCGGCGCTCTCCCTCGCCCTGCGCGAGGGCACGGCATCGGTGGAGGTCGACGGCGAGACGATCACGCTGGCTCCCGACGAGGTCATCATCACGGAGACCCCGCGCGAGGGCTGGTCGGTCGCCTCGGACTCCGGCGCGACGGTCGCCCTGGACCTGGAGATCACCGAGGAGCTGAAGCAGGCGGGCCTGGCCCGTGACGCGATCCGTCTGATCCAGGAGGCCCGCAAGAACAGCGGCCTGGACGTGGCCGACCGCATCGCCCTGCGTTGGACGTCCACGGACCCGGCGGTGATCGCGGCCCTGACCGAACACGCGGGCCTGATCGCCGACGAGGTCCTGTCGACGGACTTCGCCCAGGGTGAGGCGGACGACACGTTCGGCACCCCGTTCACGGACGAGGGCCTGTCCCTGACGTTCCGCCTGCGCAAGGCGTAAGCCAGGCACGGCCTACGAGGGCCCGGTCTCCCCACTTGGGAAGGCCGGGCCTTCGCCGTGCCACCCCAGCTGCGGGCAGTCGTGCCGCTGGGGCGGCACGGGTGGGCGCAGCGGCACCCCGCCGGCGCGGGCAAGCGAAACCCCTCGACCTGAGCCCCCACCCAGCCCCACGAGATCAACCCGCGTAAAAGGGGCGAGCCCCGGACCGAAGTCCAGGGCTCGCCCCTTTGAACGCTGCCGACGCCTAAGGCGTACTACAACTCGTCAGTTGTCGTCCTCGTCGATCAGGAACCCACGCATCGGCGAGGGAGCCTGCCCCATCGGCGACGGCCCCTGCGGCCGCACCGGAGCCATCGGCTGGGTCATCGCGGGCGACATCTGCTGCTGACCGCCGTAGGACGGAGCGGCCGGCGCCGGAGCACCGCCCATACCGCCCGGGTTCCCACCGTACGACGGCGCGCTCGCACCGGCCGGAGCCATCGAGGGCGCCGGGGACGGCGGAAGCGACGCGGCCGCCGGGGTACGCGGCGGAGCCAGCGAGTCGTCGGCCTGGGTCTCCAGCTGACGCAGCTGCGACTCCAGGTAGGACTTCAGGCGGGTGCGGTACTCGCGCTCGAAGCCGCGCAGATCCTCGACCTTGCGCTCCAGCGTGGCGCGAGCGGACTCCAGGGAGCCCATCGCTACGCGGTGCTTCTCCTGCGCGTCCCGCTCCAGGGCGTCGGCCTTGGCACGGGCGTCACGCTCGAGACCCTCGGCACGCGAACGCGCCTCGCCGACGATCTTGTTGGCCTCGGAACGGGCCTCGGCGATCGCCTGGTCGGCGGTCTGCTGGGCCAGCGAGAGGACACGGGCGGCGCTGTCGCCACCGGGGCCCTGACCGGGGCCGCCCATCGGACCGCCCATGGGGCCGCCCATCGGGCCACCCATCTGCTGCTGCATGGGCGGCTGACCACCCATGGGGCCCTGACCCATCGGACCCTGACCCATCGGACCCTGGCCCATGGGACCGGGACCCTGCGGGCCACCCTGGCCGCCGCTCGGACCGGCAGGCAGCTGCGGCGCACCGCTCGGCAGCTGGGGCGGGCCGCCCATGGGGCCGCCCATCTGCTGCTGCGGCGGGCCAGATATGCCGGCCGGCACGGGGCCGCCCGGACCTCGCATGCCCTGCTGCGGCATCCCTTGCTGCATTCCCTGCTGAGGCATTCCCTGCGGGGGCATACCCTGCTGGTCCTGCGGACCGGGACCGCCAGGACCCTCCGGAGGCTTGCGCATGTTCTGCTGGTTCTGCGCAGCAGCGCGCGTGGCCGCGGCCAGCTTGGCGCGCAGGTCCTCGTTCTCACGGAGCAGGCGGGTCAGTTCGGCTTCGACCTCATCGAGGAAGGCATCGACCTCGTCCTCGTCATAGCCTTCTCGGAGGCGGACGGTCGTGAACTGCTTGTTCCGCACGTCCTCGGGGGTCAACGGCATCTCTTCACCTCAACGTAGTCGTCGGCATCGGCAAGACGGTAGTTCACATCGCTCACAGCCGGCTCACGATCGAGATCAGGATGTAGACGATGATCATCAGTACGAAGAAGGACAGGTCGAGCGCCACGCCCCCGAGACGCAGCGGCGGAATGAACCGCCGCAGAAGCTTGAGCGGTGGATCGGTGACAGTGTAGGTGGCCTCCAGAACGACCACCATCGCCTTGCCGGGTTGCCACGAGCGGGCGAACTGGAAGACGTAGTCCATGACCAACCGGAAGATGAGCACGATCAGGAAGCACATCAGCGCGATGTAGACGACATCCAGAACCACGCTCATGACCTGTGCTTCCCTCTCCCCTGTTTTCCGTGCTGCTGGGTACCACTTTTACTGCTGTTTCCGGCCTTGCGTCTCAGCTCTGGTTGAAGAACCCGCCCTCTGCGATACGGGCCTTGTCCTCCGCCGTGACATCGACGTTAGCAGGCGACAACAGGAACACCTTCTGCGTCACCCGCTCGATGCTGCCGTGAAGACCAAACACCAAACCGGCCGCAAAGTCGACAAGTCGCTTGGCGTCTGTGTCATCCATCTCAGTGAGATTCATGATCACAGGGGTGCCCTCACGGAAGTGTTCCCCGATGGTACGGGCCTCGTTGTAGGTCCGCGGGTGAAGTGTGGTGATCCGGTAAGGCTCTCGTTCCGACACGACCTTGGGCATGATCACCGGTGCGTTCTTCTCCATGCTCTGGCGTTCTTGTGTGATGGACGCCACGGGCGCGATGCGCGCCGGACGTCCGGATTCCGCGGCTAGCGAAGCGGAACGGGCGACCGGTTCACGCGGGGTGGACGGCTGTACGATTCGCACCTCTTCGTCCCTTTGGGACTGATGTGCACTGTGCGACTGGTGCACCGGCTCGTGCCGCCGGTGGTCCCGCTCGGGCTCCGGGTCCAGTTCGGGTTCGAAGTCGTCGTCGGGGTCAAAACCTCGGCCGTCGTACCCATCGTCCTCCACGAGGCCGAGGTAGACCGCCATCTTGCGCATCGCGCCGGCCATGCTCTGAGTCCTCCGCTCTGTGGTGGATCTGCTGACGACTGCCAAGTGCCTGCGATCCACGAGGTCGTTACGCCCGCCTTTCGGCGGTAATGACCATATTTTCTGCTGTGGTCCGACTTCTTGGCGACGTTACCCGAGCCTCGCGCGGACTCCGAGTACCGCGGTACCGACGCGTACATGTGTCGCTCCGGCGGCCACGGCCTGTTCGAGATCCGCACTCATCCCTGCCGAGACCATGTTCGCAGCCGGATGAGCTCGGCGCAGGTCGGTCGACAAATCCATCAACCGCTCGAACGCCGCCTGTTGGCGCCCCGCGTACTCCCCGGTGAGCGGCGCGACGGTCATCAACCCGTCTAGCCGCAGCCCCGGAGCGCCGGCCACGAGGTCGGCCAACTCTTCGATTCCGCCGGGCGCCACGCCACCCCGCTCCCCTCGCTCGCTCTCCCCCGCGTCGAGCGCGACCTGGAGCAGACACCCCACCTCGCGCCCGGCCCGGACGGCCTCCTTGGAGAGGGCCGTCACCAGCTTCGAACGATCGACGGACTGCACGAGATCCGCGTAACCGACCACGGATCGCACCTTGTTGGTCTGAAGCTGACCGACGAAATGCCAATTAAGGGACAGATCAGAGCATTCGGCGGCTTTGGGTGCCGCGTCCTGGTCCTTGTTCTCGGCGACGTCGCGGACACCGAGTTCCGACAGGATCCGCACATCGCTCGCGGGGTAGGTCTTGGTGACCACGATCAGGGTCACCTCTTCACGCTTGCGCCCCGCGGCCACGCACGCGGCGGCGATGCGCTCCTCCACCTTTGCCAGATTTGCGGCGAGTTCGCCCTTACGGTCCGTCATGCTCTCTCAGTCCAGCCAGACATATCCCGCGAGTCGCCCCGTGGTGCGCTCGCGTCGGTACGAGAAGTGGTCGTCCGACTCCAGCGTGCACACCGGCGACTGCTCCCGGTCGTGCACCCCGAGCCGGTCGAGCTGCGCGTGCACCCCGGCGGTCACGTCGACGGCGGGAGTGCCCCAACTCGTCTCGGCGTACGCCGCCGGCTCGACGGCCGCGACGTCCGCGCGCATCGCGTCGGGGACTTCGTAGCAGCGGCCGCACACCGCGGGCCCGGTGCGGGCGACGATCCGGCCTGGCTCGGCGCCGAGTTCGGCCATGGCCCGTACGGCGGCGGGGACGACCCCCGCGATCATGCCGGGCCGGCCCGCGTGGGCCGCGGCGACGACTCCGGCGACCGGGTCGGCGAGCAGGACGGGGGTGCAGTCGGCGGTGAGGACGGCGAGGGCGAGACCTCGTTCGGCGGTGACGACCGCGTCGACCTCCGGCACCGGCCGGTTCCCCCATGCCTCGGAGACCACCGCCACCTCCGCCCCGTGCACCTGGTTCATCCAGACCACCCGCGCCGGGTCGATCCCCAGCGACTTGGCGGCCAGTTCACGATTCGTGCGGACGGCGTCGGCGTCGTCGCCGACCGCTCCGCCGAGGTTGAGCTTCTCGTACGGAACGGCGCTCACCCCGCCCCACCGGTCGGTGAAGGCGAAGTGCGCGCCGCTCACGGTGTCGCGCCGTCCTATCACTTCAGGAAGTCCGGCACGTCCAGTTCCTCGGCCGCGCTGTCCGAGTAGGTGCGCGACGGCGGGACCGGCGGGGCGACCGGGAGGTCGGCGACCGGCTCCGGCGCGGGCTCCGGCTCCTCCTTCGGCGTGACGCTGCCGAGCGAGCCGAAGGACGGGCGGGACTCGGTCTGCCGTACCGGAGTGGGCTCCTCGCGGCGGCCCGAGGTGGAGGTCGAGCCGAGGACGGTGTCCCGGCGGGCCGGCGGCTGGCCGCCGTCGAAGCCGGCGGCGATGACCGTGACGCGGACCTCGTCACCGAGGGCGTCGTCGATGACCGCGCCGAAGATGATGTTGGCCTCGGGATGCGCGGCCTCGCTCACCAGCTGGGCGGCCTCGTTGATCTCGAACAGGCCGAGGTCGGAGCCACCGGAGATGGAGAGCAGCACACCACGGGCGCCGTCGATGGACGCCTCCAGGAGCGGCGAGGAGATCGCCATCTCGGCGGCGGCCACCGCGCGGTCGTCGCCGCGGGCCGAGCCGATGCCCATGAGGGCCGAACCGGCCTCGGACATGACCGACTTGACGTCGGCGAAGTCGAGGTTGATCAGGCCGGGCGTGGTGATGAGGTCGGTGATGCCCTGGACACCGGAGAGCAGGACCTGGTCGGCCGACTTGAAGGCGTCGAGGACCGAGACCTGGCGGTCCGAGATGGACAGCAGCCGGTCGTTGGGGATGACGATGAGCGTGTCGACCTCTTCGCGGAGTTCCGCGATGCCGTCCTCGGCCTGGTTGGCGCGGCGCCGTCCCTCGAAGGTGAACGGGCGCGTGACCACGCCGATGGTGAGGGCGCCCAGGTTGCGGGCGATGTTGGCCACGACGGGTGCGCCGCCGGTGCCGGTGCCGCCGCCTTCACCGGCCGTCACGAAGACCATGTCGGCCCCCTTGAGGACCTCTTCGATCTCCTCGCGGTGGTCCTCGGCGGCCTTGCGTCCGACGGCCGGGTTGGCGCCGGCGCCGAGTCCACGGGTGAGTTCACGGCCGACGTCGAGCTTCACGTCGGCGTCGCTCATCAACAACGCCTGCGCGTCGGTGTTGATGGCGATGAACTCGACGCCCTTGAGACCGACCTCGATCATCCGGTTGATGGCATTGACACCACCGCCGCCGACACCGATGACTTTGATGACTGCGAGGTAGTTCTGCGGTGCTGCCACGTCGAAGGCCTCTCGCCTCGAGTTACGTGTCGTCGTCTCGCGTGGTCATGCGATACGACGACGGATGCCGAATGGGACGGTCCATAGTGCCGACCCGAACCCTAACGTTGAAGTTTAGGGTTACCAGTGTGTGTGTTCCCTGGAGTCTTCTGAACAGGACACTAAGTCGACAAGTGGCGCACGTTCAACGAACACGCCGAACCTCCCGTTTTTCTTTTCACCCTATGTGATCAGCCGTAGCGGTAGCCAACCAGGGTGCTGGCCTGCGCGGATGTACGTCAACTCCCTGATGACGCAGGGGCGGTGGGAACCGAGACGTCGAAGTGCCGCGCACCGGGCGCCGCTTTCAGCAGAGCGGTGAGCGTACGGGCCTTCGCGGCGCCCTTCTCGCCGCTCCCCCACGCGACGGTCCGGCCGTCGCCCAACTCCAGCGAGATGTCGTCGTACGAACGCACCTTGACGGTCCGGGTCGTGCGCGCGACGGCGGCCGGAATGTCACCGGCGACGCGCACCGCCTCGCGCACCAGCCGGTCCTCGCCGAAGCGGCGCAGGCTCGGGGTGGCGGAGCCCGACTCGGGGAGCGTCAATTCGAGTGCGGGGACGCCTTTCGGAGCCCGGGAAACCGTGGCAAAACGGACGCCGTCATCGTCCACTTCGACAAACTTTCCGCCCTTTTCGACAATCAGAACCGGAGTGCGCTCGACCACTTTCAGCCCGATTCCGTGCGGCCAGGAGCGAGTCACGTCAACCGAGTCAATTCGGGGCAATTTCCGGAGCAACCGCGCCTCAATCGCATCGGTGTCGACGGAAATCAACGGCGATCCGAGGGGTACGTCGGCCGCCTCGCGCACCTGCGCGGGCGTCAGCACACCGGTGCCGGAGACCGACACCCGTTCCACGCGCAGCCATTGGGAGCCGTAGAGCGCCCAGACGCCGCCTGCGCCGAGGAGGACGAGCGCGACGGCGAGAATGATGATCGTACGAGGCCTGGGCGGCCTCAGCCGTCGGACAGGGGGCGGGACGGACGACTCCTGCTGGCGTTCACCGCGTTCGGCGGTGGTCGGTCCGGCCACGCTCCCTGCCCTTCGGTCATACGTTCCTAGTGACGTGCACGGTTGGCGGCGATCGCCTCGTACACCATGCCGACGAGCAGGTCGTCGGCGTCCCGGCGGCCGAACTCGGCGGCGGCACGGGACATCTGGTACAGCCGGTGCGGATCGGCGAGCACCGGCAGGAGGTTCTGCTGGATCCACTGCGGGGTGAGTTCCGCGTCGTCGACCAGCAGACCGCCACCCGCCTTGACCACCGGCTGGGCGTTGAGCCGCTGTTCGCCGTTGCCGATGGGCAGCGGGACGTAGGCGGCCGGGAGTCCGACGGCGGAGAGCTCGGCGACGGTCATCGCGCCCGCGCGGCAGAGCATCATGTCGGCCGCGGCGTACGCGAGGTCCATCCGGTCCACGTACGGTACCGGGATGTACGGGGGCATCCCCGGCATATGGTGCACCTGCGGCAGTTCGTTCTTCGGACCGACCGCGTGCAGGATCTGGATGCCGGCCTGCTGGAGCCAGGGGGCGACCTGCTGGACGACCTCGTTGAGGCGGCGGGCGCCCTGGGAGCCGCCGGAGACCAGGAGGGTCGGCAGGTTCGGGTCGAGGCCGAACGCCGCGCGGGCCTCGGGGCGGACGGCGGCCCGGTCGAGGGTGGCGATGGTGCGGCGCAGCGGGATGCCGATGTAGCGGGCGTCGCGCAGCTTGCTGTCCGGGGTGGAGACGGCGACCTTGGCGGCGTAGCGCGAGCCGATCTTGTTGGCCAGGCCGGGGCGCGCGTTGGCCTCGTGGATCACGATGGGCACGCCGAGCCGCTTGGCGGCGAGGTAGCCGGGCAGGGCCACGTAACCGCCGAAGCCGACGACGGCGTCCGCCTTGGTGCGCTCCAGGATCTGCTCGGCGGCCTTGATCGTGCCGCGCAGCCGGCCCGGCACCGTGATCAGCTCGGGCGTTGGCTTGCGTGGCAGCGGTACGGCGGGGATCAGCGCGAGTTCGTAGCCGCGCTCGGGGACGAGACGAGTCTCGAGGCCGCGCTCCGTGCCCAGGGCCGTGATTCCCACGGTCGGGTCCTGCCTGCGCAGGGCGTCCGCGAGGGCGAGCGCGGGCTCGATGTGGCCGGCGGTCCCCCCACCGGCGAGTACGACATGCACCGAAATTCACCGCTCTCCGGACGTACGTGCCGCCGAGGCACGCCGTCGCATCGTGTTCCATCTCCGCGGCTCCCCGGTCCGAGCGGAGCCTCCGGCACCCCGCTTTCTACCAAAGCGGGGTTGCCGCATCGCAAGCGCGGCCCGCGCAGCGGGCTCGTCACGAGCGAAGGCGATCAGCAACCCGATCGCGAACATGGTCGGCAGCAGGGCGGATCCCCCGTAGGAGAACAGCGGGAGCGGGACACCGGCGATCGGCAACAGGCCGAGCACCGCACCGATGTTGATCACCGCCTGTGCGGTGATCCAGGTGGTCACGCCTCCCGCGGCATACCTGACGAAGGGGTCCTCCGTGCGGCCGGCCACGCGGATACCCGCATAGCCTAGAGCCGCGAACAGGGCCAGCACCGACAGCGTCCCCGCCAGGCCCAGTTCCTCACCGGTGACGGCGAAGATGAAGTCCGTGTGCGCTTCGGGCAGTTGCCCCCATTTTTCCACACTCGCGCCGAGCCCGGAGCCGAAGATTCCGCCGGAGGCGAGGGCGTAGATGCCGTGCACGGCCTGCCAGCAGTCGGCTCCCGCGGACCGGGGCTCGGTGGCGCCGATGCAGGCGAGCCGGGCCATCCGGTTGGGGCTGGTCTTGATGAGGATCAGGCCGATCAGACCGGCGATCGACAGCACCCCCACGAACAGCCGGGTCGGCGCCCCCGCCAGCCACAGCAGGCCGAAGAGGATCGCCGTCAGGATGATCGCGGTCCCCATGTCGCCGCCGAGCATGATCAGCCCGAGCAGCATGAAGGCGACCGGGACGAGCGGCACCAGCATGTGCTTCCACTGGGTCAGCAGCTTCTTGTCCTGCTTGCGGGCGAGCAGGTCGGCGCCCCACAGGACGAGCGCGAGCTTGCCGAACTCACTGGGCTGGATCTGGAAGGAGCCGCCGAGCGAGATCCAGTTCTGGTTGCCGTTGACCGACATCCCTATCCCCGGCACCTGCACCAGGGCCATCAGGAAGACCGCGCCCGCGAGGATCGGGTAGGCCAGCGCCCGGTGCAGCTTCACCGGCATCCGGGAGGCCACCAGCAGCAGCACGCCGCCGATGGCCGCGGCCAGGAACTGCTTGCGGAAGAAGAAGGACCCCGGCAGCGACATCTGCAGGGCCGTGATCTGGGAGGCCGAGTAGACCATCACCAGACCCAGCACGGTGATCAGCAGGCTGCCGCCGAGGATCAGGTAGTACGCGGTCAGCGGCCGGTCCCAGGCCTTCTTCGCGCGCAGATAGAGCTGTCGTACGGGGTTGTCGCGCACCGTCCGGGAGGCGGCGGGACGTCTGACGGTCCGCTGCACGGGCGGTCGGCCGGTACGGCTGCTGGGCATCAGAGCCTCCGCTACGTCGGTCAGGAGCCGAGTTCGCGAACCGCCTCCGCGAACGCGTCACCGCGCTTGTTGTAGTTGGTGAACATGTCCATGGAGGCGCAGGCCGGGGCCAGCAGCACCGTGTCGCCGGGCCGAGCCAGCCGCTTCGCTTCCGTCACCGCCTGGAGCATCGCCCCAGTGTCGGTCCGGTCGAGGTCGACGACGGGTACTTCCGGCGCGTGTCGCGCGAGGGCTTCGCGGATCAGGGCCCGGTCGGCGCCGATCAGCACCACGCCCCGAAGTCGCTTTGCCGACTTGGCGACCAGCTCGTCGAAGGAGGCCCCCTTGGCGAGCCCGCCGGCGATCCACACGATCGACTCGTACGCCGCCAACGAGGCTTCCGCGGCGTGGGTGTTGGTGGCCTTGGAGTCGTCGACGTAGGCGACGCCGTCCACGTCGGCCACGTGCGCGATGCGGTGGGCGTCCGGGGTGAAGGCCCGCAGACCGTCCCGTACGGCCTTGGCGGGCACCCCGAAGGCGCGCGCGAGGGCCGCCGCCGCAAGGGCGTTGGCGATGTTGTGCGGGGCCGGCGGGTTGACGTCGGAGACCTCGGCGAGCTCCTGGGCGTTCTTCTGCCGGTTCTCCACGAAGGCGCGGTCGACCAGGATGCCGTCCACGACGCCGAGTTGGGAGGGGCCGGGCGAGCCGAGGGTGAAGCCGATGGCCCGGCAGCCCTCCTCGACGTCGGCCTCGCGCACCAGGTCCTCGGTGGCCTTGTCGGCCACGTTGTAGACGCAGGCGACGCGATTGCCCTCGTAGACGCGGCCCTTGTCGCGCGCGTACGCCTCCATCGAGCCGTGCCAGTCGAGGTGGTCCGGCGCGAGGTTCAGCACGGCGGCGGAGTGGGCGCGCAGGGAGGGCGCCCAGTGGAGCTGGTAGCTCGACAACTCCACGGCCAGGACGTCGTACTGCTCCTCGCCGAGGACCGCGTCGAGCACCGAGACACCGATGTTGCCGACGGCCGCCGTGCGCAGGCCCGCCGCCTTGAGGATCGACGCCAGCATCTGGGTCGTCGTGGTCTTGCCGTTGGTGCCGGTGATCGCGAGCCACGGGGCCGCGTCGGGGCCGCGCAGGCGCCAGGCGAGTTCGACGTCGCCCCAGATCTCCACGCCGGCCGCGCGGGCCGCCTCGAACAGGGGCTTGTCCGGCTTCCAGCCGGGTGCGGTGACGATGAGGTCGGTGCCCTCGGGCAGGGTCGCGCCGTCGCCGAGGCGGACGGTGATGCCGAGCGCCTCCAACTCGGCGGCCTGCTCACGCGCGCGTGCGTCGTCGCCGTCGTTGACGACCGTGACGAGCGCGCCGCGCGCGTGCAGCACCTTGGCAGCCGGGATGCCGGAGACGCCGAGGCCGGCGACCGTGACGTGCTTGCCCTGGAAGTCCGCGGACACCGTGGAGGTCACTTTTCTGCTGCCCATCCCGCGTAGAAGAGACCCAGGCCGACGATCACACAGATGCCCTGGATGATCCAGAAGCGGACCACCACAAGGACCTCGGACCAGCCCTTGAGTTCGAAGTGGTGCTGGAGCGGCGCCATCCGGAAGACCCGCTTGCCGGTCAGCTTGAAGGAGCCGACCTGGATGACGACCGACATGGTGATGAGGACGAACAGACCGCCCATGATGGCCACGAGCAGCTCGGTGCGGGAGCAGATGGCCAGGCCCGTGAGGACACCGCCGAGGGCGAGTGAACCGGTGTCGCCCATGAAGATCTTCGCCGGCGAGGTGTTCCACCACAGGAACCCGAGGCAGGCGCCCATCAGCGCCGAGGCGATGACCGCGAGGTCGAGGGGATCGCGCACCTCGTAACAGGCGTTGGGGTTGGTCAGGGTGCCCGCGTTGGCGCAGGACTCCTGGAACTGCCAGACACCGATGAACGTGTAGGCGCCGAAGACGAGCACGGAGGCGCCGGTGGCCAGGCCGTCCAGACCGTCCGTCAGGTTCACGCCGTTCGACATCGCGAGGATCATGAACAGTGCCCAGACCACGAACAGCACCGGGCCGATCTTCCAGCCGAAGTCCGTGATGAACGACAGCTTGTCGGAGGCCGGGGTGTTGTTGCGGGCGTCCGGGAACATCAGCGCGAGCACCGCGAAGCTGATGCCGACGATCAGCTGGCCGGCCATCTTGGCCTTGGCCCGCAGGCCCAGCGAACGCCGCTTGACGATCTTGATGTAGTCGTCGAGGAAGCCGACCAGGCCCATGCCGACCATCAGGCCGAGCACCAACAGGCCCGAATAGGTGGGCGGATAGCCGGTGATGACCTTGGACAGGAAGTAGGCGGCGACCGTCGCGAAGATGAAGGCGATACCACCCATGGTCGGCGTACCGCGCTTGCTGGCGTGCTCGCGCGGGCCGTCGTCGCGGATGTACTGGCCGTACCCCTTGCGGGCGAGCAGCTTGATCAGCAGCGGGGTGCCGACCAGGGTCAGGAACAGACCAATGACTCCTGCGAACAGGATCTGCTTCATCATCGGGCGGAAACCTCACCCTCGGCACCGGTCGTGAGCAGCGCAGCGGCGATGCTCTCCAGACCGACCGAACGGGACGCCTTCACGAGAACGACGTCCCCCGGGCGCAGCTCGCTGCGCAACAGGTCGACCGCCGCCTGTGCGTCGGACACGTGCACCGACTCCTCACCCCACGAACCCTCGTTATATGCGCCCAGTTGCAGCCAGGACGCTTCCCTGCCCCCGACCGCGACGAGCTTGCTGACGTTGAGCCGGACGGCGAGCCGTCCGACCGCGTCGTGCTCGGCGAGCGCCTCGTCCCCGAGCTCGGCCATCTTGCCGAGCACCGCCCAGGTCCGCCGCCCCCGGCCCATGGCCACGAGCGCGCGCAGTGCGGCCCGCATGGATTCGGGGTTGGCGTTGTAGGCGTCGTTGACGACGGTCACGCCGTCCGGGCGCTCGGTGACCTCCATCCGCCAGCGGGAGAGGGAGCCCGCCTCGGAGAGCGCGGTGGCGATCTCTTCCGCGGACATGCCCAGCTCATGGGCGACGGCGGCCGCGGCGAGCGCGTTCGACACGTGGTGCTCACCGTACAGGCGCATGGTCACGTCACTGTCACCGGAGGGTGTGCGAAGCCTGAAGGCCGGCTGTCCCGTGTCCGTGAGTCTCACGTTCTCGGCGCGTACGTCCGCTTCGTCGGACTCTCCGAAAAGGATCACCTTCGCCTTCGTACGGGATGCCATGGCCCGTACGAGAGGATCGTCGGCGTTGAGGATCGCCGCGCCGTCCTCCGGGAGTGCCTCGACGAGCTCGCCCTTGGCCTGCGCGATCTGCTCGCGGCCGCCGAACTCGCCGATGTGGGCGGTGCCGACGTTGAGGACGAGGCCGATCTTCGGGGGCGTCAGTTCGGCGAGATAGCGGATGTGGCCGATGCCGCGGGCGCCCATCTCCAGCACGAGGAACTGCGTCTCCGCGGTGGCGGACAGGGCGGTCAGCGGCAGCCCGATCTCGTTGTTGAGCGAGCCCGGCGTCCACACCGTCGGCGCCTTGCGCTGGAGCACCTGGGCGATGAGGTCCTTGGTGCTGGTCTTGCCGGCCGAGCCGGTCAGGGCGACGAGGGTCGCGCCGAGCCGTCGTACGACCTCACGCGCGAGGGCGCCGATCGCGGTCTGGACGTCGTCCACGACGATCGCGGGCACGCCGACGGGGCGCGACGCCAGCACGGCGGCCGCGCCCGCCGCGACGACCTGCGCCGCGAAGTCGTGGCCGTCGACGCGCTCGCCGACGAAGGCGACGAAGAGACTGCCGGGCTCCACTTCTCGCGAGTCCCGGACCACCGGCCCGGTGACCTGGACGGACGGATCCGGTATGTCGTACGTCTGCCCGCCGACGACTGAGGCGATCTCGGCGAGAGAGAGGGCGATCACAAGTTCATCCCTGGGTCTTCTGGATGGCTTCTCGAAGCACCTGGCGGTCGTCGAAGGGACGGACCACCCCGGCGATGTCCTGGCCCTGCTCATGGCCCTTGCCCGCGACCAGCACGGTGTCTCCGGGCCGTGCTCGGGCGACGGCGGCGGCGATCGCGGCGGCCCGGTCCTCGAAGACCTGGACCTCGCCGCGCTCGTGTACTGGCACGGACGCCGCGCCTTCGAGCATGGTTGCGAGGATCGCGAGCGGGTCCTCGGAGCGGGGGTTGTCGGAGGTCAGTACGGCGGTGTCGGCGAGCCGCGCCACGGCGGCGCCCATCGGTGCGCGCTTGGTCCGGTCGCGGTCGCCGCCGCAGCCGAGCACGACGTGCAGGCTGCCCTCGGTGACCTTGCGGAGCGCCTTGAGGACGGACTCGACGGCGTCGGTCTTGTGGGCGTAGTCCACGACCGCGAGATACGGCTGTCCGGCGTCCACGCGCTCCAGGCGCCCCGGCACGCCCGGCACCGCGGCGACACCGTCGGCGGCGGTCTGCGGGTCGAGCCCGGCGACGGCGAGGGCGACGATCGCGGCGAGGGTGTTGGCCACGTTGAAGGGGCCTGCCAGCGGCGACCGGGCGTGGATGCGCTCACCCTCGGGGCCGATCGCGGTGAACGTCGAGTCCATCGGGCCGACCTGGACGTTCTCGGCGTGCCAGTCGGCGTCGGGGTGGCCCTCGGCGGAGAAGGTGACGACCGGGACCGTGGCCTCCTCGACGAGGCGCCGGCCGTACTCGTCGTCGAAGTTGACGACGCCGAGTCTGCTGCGTTGCGGCGTGAAGAGCTGCGCCTTGGCCCGGAAGTAGTCCTCCATGTCGGAGTGGAACTCCATGTGTTCCGGGCTGAGGTTGGTGAAGACGCCGATGTCGAAGACGCAGCCGTCGACCCGGCCGAGAACCAGGGCGTGGCTGGAGACCTCCATGGCGACGGCCTCGACGCCGCGTTCGCGCATGACCGCGAACAGGGCCTGGAGATCGGTGGCTTCGGGGGTGGTGCGCTCGGACTTGATGCGCTCGTCGCCGATCCGCATCTCGACCGTGCCGATCAGACCGGTGTTGTTCTTGGTCTTCAGGCCGCCCTCGACGAGATAGGCGGTGGTGGTCTTGCCGGAGGTGCCCGTGATGCCGATCTGGAGCAGGTCGCGGCCCGGGTGGCCGTAGATGGTGGCCGCCAGTTCGCCCATCCGCGCGCGGGGGTCGTCCACGACCAGGACCGGCAGACCGGTCGCCGCGGCGCGCTCGGCGCCGGTCGGGTCGGTGAGCACGGCGACCGCGCCGAGGCCGGCGGCCTGGGTGACGAAGTCGGCGCCGTGCAGGCGGGCGCCCGGGAGGGCGGCGTACAGGTCGCCGGGGCGGACCGCGCGCGAGTCATGGGTGATGCCCGTGACCTCAGCGGTGCTGTCCGGCTGCTCGGCACCCAGCTGATCGGCGAGTTCCGCGAGGGGTGTTGCGGAGACCCGGACCGGCCGGGGCGGTCCCGGATATGTCACGGGATGGCCCTTCTGGGTGGTTTGGGACTGATCAGCGTGTGGCACGGCGGTGAGCGTACCGGGCACACCCGCTTCGGAGCGAAGTGAGGGCGCGGGCGTGCTCTGGTTCCCGGGATCGGGAGTGATCGTTGTCACGAGGTGGTTCCTGGCTGCTCGTACTGATCAGGGCGTGAAGGTGACGGGAAGGGAGGCGGGCTTGGTTCCCGTCGGGGGGACCTGGAGGGTCTTCAGGGCGAACTCCATGACCTGCTTGTAGACGGGGCCGCAGATCTGACCGCCGAAGTAACTGCCCTTGGTGGCGTTCTGGATCGCGCAGTACACGGTGATGCGGGGGCTGTCGGCGGGCGCGAACCCGGCGAACGACGAGGTGTAGCCGCGGTATCTGCCGGTGGCCGGATCCACACGGTTGGCCGTACCCGTCTTGCCCGCGACCCGGTACCCCGGAATACGCGCCTTGGCACCCGTGCCCGCCTCGTCGTCCACGACCGACTCCAGCATCCGGGCGAGGGTCTTCGCCGTCTTCTCGCTGATCACCCTTGACTTCTTGGGCTTCGCGGCGGGTGTGAAGCGTCCGTCGGGTCCCTGCGTGCCCCGCACGAGCGTGGGTTCGACGCGGACGCCGCCGTTGGCGATCGTCGAGTAGACGGAGGTGGCCTGCATCGCGTTGAGGGAGACGCCCTGGCCGAAAGGAATCGTGTACTGCTGCGAGGTCGACCAGTCCTGGGGAGCGGCGAGGATGCCCTTCGTCTCGCCGGGGAAGTCCAGGCCGCTGTAGCTGCCGAGGCCGAACTTGCGCAGGTAGGAGTAGAGGACCTGGTTGGCCTTGGCCTGGGTCTTGCCGAGCTGGCCGGTCGCCAGGATGGTGCCGATGTTGCTGGACATGGCGAGCACGCCGTTGAGCGTGAGGTACCAGGTCTTGTGGTCGATGTCGTCCTTGAAGAGCCGGTCGCCGCGGTGCAGCCGGTTCGGCACGGTGACGTGCGTCAGCGGCGTCGCGGCGTTCTCCTCCAGTACGGCGGCCATCGACATGACCTTGGCGGTCGAGCCGGGCTCGTAGGCGTCCTCCACGGCCCAGTTGTGCAGGGTGCCGGGGTCGGCCTGGGAGAGGTCGCCGGGGTCGAAGCCGGGCGAGTTGGCCATCGCGAGGATCTCGCCGGTCTTCGTGTCCTGCACTATCACGTAGCCGCGGTCCGCCTTGGACTTGCGCACCTGCTCGGTGATGGCGTTCTGCGCGGCCCACTGGATGTCGCGGTCGATCGTGAGCTCGACGTCGCTGCCGGGCACGGCGGGCGTCTCCGTGGAGCCCGCGGTCGGGACCTGCCGGCCGCCGGACTGGGCGTACCGGATCTTGCCGTCCTTGCCGGACAGCAGCGTGTTCAGCTTCTGCTCGACCCCGCCGCCGCCCTTGCCGTCGGCATTGACCCAGCCCAGTATCCCGGCGGCGAGTTCGCCGTTCGGGTACACGCGCTTGCTGGTGGCGACGGCGAAGACACCGGCGAGGACGTTGACACCGGTGCCGTCCTCGGCCTTCGCGGCCAGGGCGCTCTTGAGGTCCTTGATCTGCTTCCAGACCTGCGGCGTCTGCCGGCCGGCGAGCTTGACGTACTGCCCCTTGGTGCGGAGCTTCTCGGTCAGGTCGGCCTGCTCCTGCCCGAGGATCGGGGCGAGCAGGGCGGCGGCCTGCTCGGGCCCGTCGTCGATCTTGAGCTGCTTGCGCTTGAAGAGCGTGGGGTCGGCCGTGATGTCGTACGCGTCCACGCTGGTCGCGAGGGCCACGCCGGCGCGGTCGGTGATCTGGCCGCGCTCGGCGGTCAGGGTGTAGCCGACGTACCGGTTCTGCTCGGCCTTGGCGGCGTAGGTGCTCGCGTCGACGGCCTGGACCTGGAGGAGCCGGACCGCGAAGGCGATCAGGACGAGGGTCAGGCCGAGGCTGACCATGCGCAGCCGGGGCCGGGGGCTGCCGAGCCGGATCTGCCGCGCGGCCGTGGCACGCGGGGCCGCGGGGCGGGGCGCCGCCGGGCGGCGGGCCGGGCGGGCGCCGGGGCCGGCGGGGCGCCGGCGGCCGTCGGGGGCGGGCCTGGCGGGTCCGGGCACACGGCGGCGCGGCGGTTCCCTGTCGGACACTTCCGTCACCTGCCGGGGGTCGGGGTCGCGGAGGACGGTTCGGTGGAGGGTGTGACTGCGGGGGTGGGGACGGCCGTGGGGGTGGGTGTGGCCGTGGGCGTCGGGGACGCGGCCGTGCGGGGCATCGCCTCGGGGGGCCGTACGACCTGGACCGCGGACTGCTCGGCCGCGGCGCTCGGAACGCCCTTGACGGTGCCGTTCGGGTCGAGGAAGGCCGGGTCGCCGCCGGGGACCATGCCGAGCTCGCTGGCGCGGCGCTGGAGGGCGTCGGGGGCGGAGTAGGCGTCGATGTCGCGCTGGAGGGCCTGTTCCTGGTCGGTGAGGCTCTTGGTCTCCTTCTGGAGGTCGTCGAGTTTGAACGACCCTTCGCTGAGCGCGGAGTTCAGGACCAGGAGTCCGATGAGGCCGCCGCCGAGCAGGAGCACGACGAGGAGGACGAACGGGGTGCGGGCCGCCTGGCCGGAACCGGGCCGGCCGGAGCCGGACGGGGGTGGGAAGAGCCGCGCGAGCCGGGCCGCCCGCCCCCTCAGTTCGGGTTTCATGCTCACTCCGCTCCTCACTCGATGTCCGCCCTGATCCGCTCGGCGCCACGCAGCCGTGCGGGGGCCGCCCGCCGGTTCTCGGCGACCTCTTCCTCGGTGGGAAGTTCGGCACCGCGCGTGAGCAGCTTGAGCCGCGGCTGGTACTGCTCGGGGATCACCGGGAGCCCGGGGGGCGCGGTGTTGGCGGCGCCGGCCGCGAACACCTGCTTCACCAGCCGGTCCTCCAGCGAGTGGTACGACAGCACGGCGATCCGTCCGCCGACGCCGAGGGCCTTCACGGCGGCCGGGATCGCCCGTTCCAGTACGGAGAGTTCGCCGTTGACCTCGATGCGCAGCGCCTGGAAGGTGCGCTTGGCCGGGTTGCCGCCGGTGCGCTTGGCGGCCTGCGGCAGGGAGTCCCGGATCAGCTCGACGAGCCGCGCGCTGTTGCTGAACGGCTCCTTGGCCCGCTCGCGCACGACCGCGGCCACGATCCGCTTGGCCTGCTTCTCCTCGCCGTACGCCCGCAGGATCCGCACCAGCTCGCCCGGCGGGTAGGTGTTGAGGACCTCGGCGGCGCTGATGCCGGTCGTCTGGTCCATGCGCATGTCGAGCGGGGCGTCCTGGGCGTAGGCGAAGCCGCGGTCGGCCTCGTCGAGCTGCATGGAGGAGACGCCGAGGTCGAACAGGACGCCCTGGACGTGCGGGATACGGAGTCGCTCGAGAACCTCCGGAAGCTCGTCGTAGACCGCGTGGACGAGCGTGGCGCGCTCGCCGTAGGGCGCGAGGCGCTCGCCGGACAGGCGCAGGGCTTCCTTGTCGCGGTCGAGGGCGACGAGCCGGGCCTCGGGGAACTGCTGGAGGAGGGCCTCGCTGTGGCCGCCGAGACCGAGGGTGCAGTCGACGACGACCGCTCCGGGGGCCTGCAGGGCGGGGGCCAACATGTCCAGGCAGCGCTGGAGCATCACCGGGACATGTCGCGTGTTGCTCAAGGGGCCCTCTCAGGTCCGGCGGGCCGTACGCACCGCCGGGTCCCCGCCCGCTCGTGAAGGGGAGGCCTGCCGGCGCCGGAAGCGTCAGCCGGCCGGGAGCGGGAGGAGGCCGAGCCGTACGTACGCGCCGCGCGCGTGGGGAGATCCGGTGACTGCGCCGGTTTCTCCTGGGGAATTCATGCCAGCAGGGAGACCTCGCCTCCCGCTTCGCGTCACTTTAGTCCACGGTGTCTCGCGGTCAATCAACCGGCCTGCGCGTCGCGGCCGGGCATCGGGGCGAGGCGACCGACGGCGGGAAATCACCCGCTCGGGCGCACCCCGCCACCCCTGTGGCTTACCTCACAAAGAGGACGTGATGACGGTCTTTTTCCCTTCTCACCGCAGGACCGGATCAGCCGTGACCAGTAACGTCGTCACCATGACGACTTCTGCATCCGCCGCCACCGCATCCGAAGGCGCCATACGTACCGGCGCCGTCACCGACCGGCTCGTCGCCGCGAACGAGCAGTACGCCGCAGCGTTCACCGACCCCGGCATGGACGCCCGCCCTGTTCTGCACGTCGCCATCGTGGCC
>NZ_KQ948432.1:411844-486617 GCF_001514065.1 Streptomyces antibioticus
CCAGGACGTACGCCAGTCCATGCAGCGGGTGCGCACCAACCCGTTCCTGCTGCACACCGACGACGTGCGCGGCTTCGTCTTCGACGTGAAGACCGGTCTGCTGCGCGAGATCGACCCCGCCTGACCCCGCCCGGCCGCGCTCCGAAGCTGTCGTTCTGCTGTTGATTTCCGCTTCCGGCGTACCCAAAGCCCCGCAAGCCCCGACATATCGCAGGCAGTTGTCCACAGGCGAGTGACACGAATCGGTAACGGCAGCAAGAATGCGTGGATGGACGTCACGCGGAACCATTTCCGCGTGGTGTCCGTGATTCGGGGTGGGCCGGTCCGCAACGCAGAGCGTCGGCCCGGAGAAAGAACGGGCCGAGGAGGGCCGGGTGACGACCTATGACGATCGAGCGAGCCTCACTGATCTGACTGCCACTGTGGAGCGAGTCCGCAGTTCGGTGGAGGGAGTGATCGAGGGCAAGCCCGAGGTCGTACGGCTTTCGCTGACCGTGCTGCTCGCCGAGGGGCATCTTCTGATCGAGGATGTCCCCGGCGTCGGCAAGACCATGCTGGCGAAGGCACTGGCGCGGTCCATCGACTGCTCGGTGCGGCGTATTCAGTTCACGCCCGACCTGCTGCCCTCGGACATCACCGGTGTGTCCATCTGGGATCAGCAGCGCCGGGACTTCGAGTTCAAGCCGGGCGCGATCTTCGCGCAGATCGTGATCGGCGACGAGATCAACCGCGCCTCGCCGAAGACGCAGTCCGCGCTCCTGGAATCCATGGAGGAGCGGCAGGTCACCATCGACGGACAGACCTACGAGCTGCCCAGCCCCTTCATGGTGGTGGCCACGCAGAACCCGGTCGAGATGGAGGGCACCTACCCGCTGCCGGAGGCCCAGCGCGACCGCTTCATGGCGCGGGTCTCCATCGGCTACCCCAGCGCGGAGGCCGAGCTGCAGATGCTCGACACCCACGGCGGGGTGAACCCGCTGGACGACCTCCAGCCGGTGGCCCACGCGCACGACATCGTGAAGCTGGTCGACGCCGTCCGCGGCGTCCATGTCGCCGACCCGGTCCGGCGCTATGCCGTCGACCTGGTCGCCGCCACGCGCACCCACCCCGACCTCAGACTCGGCGCCTCCCCGCGCGCGACGCTGCATCTGCTGCGCGCGGCGAAGGCGTCGGCCGCCCTCAGCGGCCGGGAGTACGCGCTGCCGGACGACGTGCAGGCACTCGCCGTCGCCGTCCTGGCCCACCGTCTGCTGCCCACCGCCCAGGCCCAGCTCAACCGGCGCACCTCGGAGCAGGTCGTGCAGGAGATCCTGCAGCGCACCCCGGTGCCCCAGCAGCAGGGCGGCATCGGCCTCGGCCACGGCACGCAGGGCTACGGCCAGCAGCCGCCGCGGAGGCTTGGATGACCACCGCCGCCGGGCCGGGCCACGCGGAGGCCGACCGGGGCGACAAGGGTGGGATGCGCACCGCGCTGGCCGGTCTGACCACCCGCGGCCGGTCCTTCCTGGCCGCGGGCATCGCCGCCGCCATCTGCGCGTACGTCCTGGGGCAGAGCGATCTGCTGCGGGTCGGCCTGCTGCTGGCCGTGCTGCCCCTGGTCTGCGCCACCGTCCTGTACCGCACCCGCTACCGGGTCGCCGGCAGCCGCCGGCTCTCCCCCGCGCGCGTGCCCGCCGGCAGCGAGGCCCGCGTCCATCTGCGGATGGACAACGTCTCGCGGCTCCCCACCGGCCTGCTGATGCTCCAGGACCGGGTGCCCTACGTCCTCGGCCCGCGCCCCCGCTTCGTGCTGGACCGGGTCGAGGCGGGCGGCCGCCGCGAGGTGTCCTACCGGGTCCGCTCCGACCTGCGCGGCCGCTACCCGCTGGGCCCGCTCCAGCTGCGCCTGACCGACCCGTTCGGGATGTGCGAACTGACCCGGTCCTTCTCGTCGTACGACACCCTGACGGTGATCCCGCGCGTGGAGCCACTGCCGCCGGTCCGCTTCAGCGGCGAGGCGAAGGGCTACGGCGACGGACGGCAGCGGTCGCTCGCCCTGGCCGGCGAGGACGACGTCATCCCGCGCGGCTACCGGTACGGCGACGACCTGCGCCGGGTGCACTGGCGTTCCACCGCGCGCTACGGCGAGCTGATGGTGCGCCGCGAGGAACAGCCGCAGCGCTCCCGCTGCACGGTGCTGCTGGACACCCGGGGTCTCGCCTTCCACGGCGCGGGCCCCGACTCGGCGTTCGAGTGGGCCGTCTCGGGCACCGCGTCGGCGCTGGTGCACATGCTCGAACGCGGCTTCTCCGTACGGCTGTTGACGGACACCGGCAGCTCGGTGCCCGGCGAGGGCGCGGACGGGTTCGCCGGCGCGAACCAGGAGTCGGCGGACGCGGCGGGCCTGATGATGGACACCCTCGCGGTGATCGACCACTCCGACGGCACCGGCCTGTCGCGCGCCTACGACGTGCTGCGAGGCGGCAACGAAGGACTGCTGGTCGCCTTCTTCGGCGACCTCGACGAGGAACAGGCCACGGTCGCCGCCAAGATGCGCCAGCGCAGCGGCGGCGCGGTCGCCTTCCTGCTGGACAGCGCGAGCTGGGGGCGGGAACCGACCGATGTGGCCGCGCCGTTGGACAGGAGCGAGGAGCGGTTGCGGATGCTGCGCGAGGCGGGCTGGACGGCGCTGCGTGTGCCGCGGGGCGCGGCTCTGACCGAGCTGTGGCGCCAGGCGGACCGCGAGCGCACCGGTCTCGGTGTGGCGAGCGGCGCAGGCAGTGAGGGGACACCGGCATGAGCGGGCGGGCACGACTGGCGCTGTGCGCCTGGGCGGCCACCCTGATGGCGTCCTGCGCGCTGCTGCCCCTGGTCGAACCGGCCACGTGGATCGTCCAGGCGGCCTTCCTGCTGGGCATCCAGTCCCTGGTGGGCGCGGCGACCCGGCGGGTGCCGCTGGCCCGGCCGCTGACCGTGGCCTCGCAGGCGCTGGTCACGCTGATGATGCTGACCCTCGTCTTCGCGCGGGAGCAGGCGGTCGCCGGGATCGTCCCCGGACCCGAGGCCTTCCGGCACTTCGCCGACCTGCTCCAGCAGGGCAGCGACGACATCGCGCGGTACGCGATCCCGGCGCCGCTGGAGTCCGCCGGCATCCGGCTGATGATCATCGGTGGCGTCCTGGTCATCGGGCTCGCGGTGGACACCCTCGCGGTGACCTTCCGCAGCGCGGCTCCGGCCGGGCTGCCGCTGCTGGCGCTGTACTCGGTGGCCGCGGGGCTGTCCGACGGCGGCGCCGACTGGCTGTGGTTCGTGGTCGCGGCGGCCGGCTATCTGATGCTGCTACTCGCCGAGGGACGCGACCGGCTCTCCCAGTGGGGGCGGGTCTTCGGCGGGGCGGCGCGCACTCCCGGCGCCGAGTCCGGTGCGGTGGCCCCGGTCCGCACCGGGCGGCGCATCGGTGCGGTCGCGCTGGGGCTGGCCCTCGTGGTGCCGATCGCCCTGCCCTCGATGAGCGGCGGCCTCCTGGACGGCGTGGGCACGGGCGCGGGCGCCGGGAACGGCAGCGGGGGCACGATCTCCGCGGTGAACCCCCTGGTGTCCCTGCGCGACAACCTCAACGCGGACGACGACCGCCAGGTCCTGTCCGTGCGCTCGGACCCCGAGGCGGCCGCGAGCCAGTATCTGCGGATCGTCTCCCTGGACGACTTCGACGGCACCACATGGAAGCCGTCCAAGCGCAGCATCGAGAAGGTTCCGGGCGAGTTCCCCACCCCGCTCGGGCTCGGTGCCGACGTCCGACGGGCCGAGATCACGACGCGGATCTCGGCGGCCGACTGGTACCAGCAGGACTGGCTGCCGATGCCGTACCCGCCGAGCGGCGTCGACATCGACGGCAAGTGGCGCTACGAACCCGAGGGCATGACGCTGGTCGGCGACCACGGCCAGACCACGCGCGGGGCGACGTACACGGTCAAGAGCCTGGACGTGCGGCCGACGGCCGAACAGCTCGCCACGGCCCCTGAGCCGCCCACGGCCCTGAAGCGCGAGTACACCAAGCTGCCGAAGTCCCTGCCCGACATCGTCATCAAGACCGCCCGCGAGGTCACCGCCGGCTCCGCGAACCACTACGACGAGGCGGTGAAGCTCCAGGAGTACTTCACGGTGACCGGGGGCTTCCAGTACGACACCCAGGTGCAGGCGGGCAGCGGCTCGCAGGCGATCGCCCGGTTCCTGGAGAACAAGCAGGGCTTCTGCGTCCACTTCTCCTTCGCGATGGCCGCGATGGCCCGGAGCCTCGGCATCCCGGCCCGGGTCGCGGTGGGCTTCGCGCCGGGCACGCCGCAGGGCGACGGTTCGGTGACGGTGGGGCTGAAGGACGCCCACGCGTGGCCTGAGCTGTACTTCGAGGGGGTGGGCTGGACCCGCTTCGAGCCGACCCCGACCCGGGGCACACAGCCCGCGTACACACAGACGGAGACCCCGGGCAACAGCCTGCCGGACACCGGCCGTCCGACGCAGTCGGCGAGCGCGGCGCCCTCCGCCGCTCCCTCCGCGAGCGAGAGCTGCACAGCGGAGCAGAAGAAGCTGGAGGCCTGCCCGAGCGAGTCCGCGGCGGCCGCGGTCACCAAGGACGACGACGGCCCGAAGTGGTACGTCCTGCTGGCCTGGGCGCTCGCCGGTCTCGCCGCCCTGGCGATCCCGCTGTCGCCCGCGCTGTGGCGGACGCGGACCCGGGCGGTGCGCCTGGGGGCGCACGGACGGACCGAGGCGGACGCCGCGCTGCACACCCTGGCGGTCTGGCTGGAACTGACCGACACGGCCTGGGACTTCGGGATCGTGCCGGACGGGTCGCAGACCCCCCGCAAGGCGGCGGCCCGGATCGTCCGGCTGGGGCATCTCGAACCCGAGGCGGCGGCCTCGGTGCATCGTGTGGCCGAAGCGGTGGAGCAGGTTCTCTACGCGCCGCGGCCGCGTCCGGTGGCGGGGCTGGCGGAGGACGTCCGGCGGGCGATCGCCGGGCTGCGCGGTACGGCGCCGCGGGGCACGCGGCTGCGCGCGGTCTTCGCCCCGCGTTCGACCGTCCGGGTGGTGTGGGCCGCCTCGGAGTGGTGGAGCGGCGTCACGGCGCGGGTGGCGGCGGCCCGGCCGACCCTGCGCAAACCGTCCGGCCAGCAGAGCTGAGGCCGGAGGGCACGCACGCATCACAGCTGAGGCCCCGGTCCGTGGAAAACGGATCGGGGCCTCAGCTGTGTCCGCCACTGTCCTTCAGGCACTCACAGGGCCCAGAGGACCGGGGCGAGGGGCCTGGAGAAGGGCGTACGTGAGGGGGTGACCGCCCGGTAGGCGGTCACCCCCTCATCGGCTTTTGGTCGAGCTACTGGCCGCCCTGTTCGTCGCGGCGCCGCTGCCAGCGCTGCTCGATGCGGTCCATCATGGAGCGCTTCTGCCGTGGCTGACGGCGGGCGTGCGGTCCACCTGCCGGGGGTTGCTCGCCCGGCTTGGGGGCCTTGCGCCAACCGGTCACGGCGAGTACCGCACAGCCCAGCATGACGAGAAAACCCACCACGCTGAGCCAGACCTGCTTGGCGACCATTCCTGCCATGAGGAGCGCGATACCCACGAGGAAGCCCGCGACCGCCTGGTAGACCCGTCGCCGGGTGTACGTGCGCAGCCCGCTTCCCTCAAGCGCTGTCGCGAACTTGGGATCTTCGGCGTACAGCGCTCGCTCCATTTGCTCGAGCATTCGCTGCTCGTGCTCCGAGAGCGGCACGGAGTCCTCCTCATCGTGCAGTCGCCGGGGCGACCCGGGGGGTCCCTTCAGGATAGGCAGGGAATCGCCCCCGTGAAACCCGCCCCTCTACGCCAATTGGCCAACCGGATTCCGCCATGAGCGTCCCGGCCACTGAATCTTCCATTCCCCAGCGGCCGACCCGTCATGCCGGGCGGTCTCCCTCGATCATACGGCGCTGGGCGCCCGATCGGGGGGCCTGTGGCGTACTCCATCTGCACCCAAGTACCTGATCAGCGCGGCACCAGGACGGGGCATCCGGGCCTCAGGAGGTCGCCGGCGTCTCGCCGAGCACATGAAGCTGGGTGGCCACGGAGTGGAAGGCGGGCAGCCCGGCGGCCGCCTCCTCCAGCTTGAGCAGCGCCTCCAGGGCACCGGGCTCGGTGTCGACCAGCACTCCGGGGACCAGGTCGGCGAAGACCCGTACGCCGTGCACGGCGCCGACCTCCAGGCCCGCGCCCTCGACCAGCGCGGTGAGCTGCTCGGCGGTGAAACGCCTCGGCACGGGGTCACCGGCGCCCCATCGGCCGTTCGGGTCGGCGAGGGCCTGCTTGGCTTCCTTGAAGTGGCCGGCCAGGGCGCGGGCGAGAACGGCGCCGCCGAGGCCGGACGCGAGCAGGCTGAGGACGCCCTCGGTGCGCAGCGCGGCGACCACGTTGCGCACCCCTTCGGCGGGGTCGTCGACGTACTCCAGCACGCCGTGGCACAGCACCGCGTCGTAGGCGCCGCGCTCGACCACGTCGAAGAGGCCGTGGGCGTCGCCCTGGACGCCCTGGACCCGGTCGGCGACGCCGGCCTCGGCGGCGCGGCGCTCCAGGGCGAAGAGGGCATTGGGGCTGGGGTCGACGACGGTGACACGGTGGCCGAGGCGGGCGACGGGCACGGCGAAGTTGCCGCTGCCGCCCCCGGTGTCGAGCACGTCCAGGGACTCCCGGCCCGTGGCCTTGACCCGTCGTTCGAGAGCGTCCTGGAGGACCTCCCAGACCACGGCGGTACGGAGGGAGGCGCGGGGTCGCAGCGGGTCCGACACGACAGTTGACTCCTCGGCGCGGCACCGCCTCTTGCGCGGCGGAGCGAACGGGCACCCTCCCCGCCCGGGCTACGGAGGGCGAAGGGCTTCAGGCGCCTCCACCCTATTGCCTCCGTTGCCCCACCTGGTCATCACGGGGCGGGGGCCGGGGGGCCGTCTCATACGCCGGACGCGGCACCCTGGCGGCCCTCCTTCTGGCGGCCGGCGTGGGCGCGTCCCGTCCGTCGACGGTGTCACCCCGCGTCCGGCATGTCCCTGCTCCCTGGGTGGTCGTCGGGGTCCGGGTGGTCGGCGTCCTGGCGGGGCTGGGGCAGGACCGGCTGGAGGACCAGCATCCGCTCGACGAGGCGCAGGAACATCGCCACGTCGCGTATGAGGTCGTCGGCGTCCCGGCGGGAGGCCGCGCCCTGGATGCCGGCCTCGGCCCGGGCGCGACGCCGGGCCCCGGCGGCGAAGAGCGCGCTCCACTCGGCGAGCTCGGGCGCTATCTCGGGGAGCACTTCCCAGGCGCTCCGGATCTTGGCGCGGCGTCGGGGCGTGGGCTCCGGGCGGCCTCGCGCGGCGAGCACGGCGGCGGCGGTGCGCAGGGCGGCGAGGTGCGCCGTCGCATAGCGCTCGTTCGGTGTTTCCAGGACGGCGGCCTCGTCGAGTCCGGCGCGGGCCTGGGCGAGCAGGTCGAGGGCGGCGGGCGGGGCCGTGGTCCGGCGCAGCACGGGGTGTACGTCGCTCGCCGGTCCGGTCAGTGAGGGGGCAGGGCCGGTGGCGCGGCGCCGGCGGGCGGCTGCTGCGTGATAGCTGGCCATGACGAACCTCCTGTCGTCTGCGTGACGGCGTTGTGGCCGTATGTGCCCATCGTGAGGTATGGCACTGACAATCCGATCTGACCTGCGCTTTTGCTTCGATCGAAGGTTCGGGTTACTTTTGCACTGACCAGTCAGTTCAAAAACTCGCCACACATTCAGGGGGTGGGCTGTGGACGGAATCGCCGTCGCAGCCGAGGGCCTCGGGCTCAAGGGACCGCGGGGGTGGGCCTTCCGCGGCATCACCTTCGAGGCCGAGCCCGGGTCGCTCATCGCGGTCGAGGGCCCGTCGGGGACCGGCCGCACATGTCTGCTGCTCGCGCTCACCGGACGGATGAAGGCCACCGAGGGGACGGCGACCGTGGGCGGGGCGCGGCTGCCGAAGCAGCTCGGTGCGGTGCGGCGGCTCAGCGCCGTCGCCCATGTCGCCGGCGTCACCGACCTCGACCCGGCCCTCACCGTCGGGGAGCACCTGCGGGAGCGGGCCCTGCTCCAGCGCCGGTTCGGGGACTCCCTGCGCGCCCTGCTGCGGCCCCGCGCGGAGCGCGCGAACGAGGCGAAGCAGCGCATCGACGTCGCCCTGGCCGCCGCCGGTCTCGACCGGGAGGCCCTGCCCAAGGGCTCGCGGACCGCCGTACGCGATCTGGAGCGGCTGGAGGGACTGCGGCTGTCCCTCGCCCTCGCGCTCATCGGGCGTCCGAAGCTGCTCGGCGTCGACGACGTCGACCTGAAGCTGTCGGACGCGGAACGGGCGGAGGCCTGGGCGCTGCTGAGGTCGCTCACCGCGGCCGGGACCACGGTCGTGGCGGTGTGCAGCGAGGCTCCCGAGGACGCTCTGACGATCTCCACCGAGCAGAAGACCGGACAGAAAACCGAGCAGAAGACCGAACAGAAGACCGGGCAGAAGGAGGAGACCGATGCGCTCGCCGCGACTGGCCGCGCTTGAGCTGCGGCGCTTCGGGCGGGGGAAGCTGCCGCGCGCCGCCCTGGTGGCGCTGCTGGTGCTGCCGCTGCTCTACGGCGCCCTGTACCTGTGGTCGTTCTGGGACCCGTACGGCCGCCTCGACCGCATCCCGGTGGCGCTGGTGAACGACGACAAGGGGGCGACCGCCGACGGGAAGAAGATCACCGCGGGGGACGACATCACGAAGGGGCTGCTCGACAGCGACACGTTCGAGTGGCACGAGGTGAGCGCCGCCGACGCGCGCGCGGGCGTCGAGGACGGCGAGTACTACCTGTCGCTGACCGTGCCGACCGACTTCAGCGCGCGGATCGCCTCCAGCGCGGGCGACTCCCCCGAGACGGGCGCGCTCCAGGTCAGGACCAACGACGCGAACAACTACATCGTCGGGCAGATCTCCCGCACGGTCTTCAGCGAGGTCCGCCAGGCCGCGTCCACGAAGGCGTCGCGGTCCTTCCTGGACCAGATCTTCATCTCCTTCTCCGACATCCACGGCGCGACGGTCAAGGCCGCCAAGGGCGCCGACAAGCTGGAGACCGGCACGGTCAAGGCCGAGAAGGGCTCCAAGGACCTCGCCGACGGGCTGAAGGACGCCAAGAGCGGCAGCGGCAAGCTGTCCAAGGGGCTCAAGAAGCTCGACAAGGGCGCGGGCGACCTCCAGGACGGCTCGGCGCAGGTCGCGGACGGCACCCAGACGCTGGCCGACAGGGTCAACGGGGTCGCGGACAAGGTGGGCCCGTTCCTGAAGGACAACGAGAAGACGATCGGCGACACCGCCCAGCTCGTCGCGGACTCCGCCGGGGCGATCCGCGACAACCTCGACACCCTGGTGAAGACGGCCCCCGTCGCCGCCAAGGGCGCCCACAAGGCCTCCGCCACCCTGGACGACGTCTACAAGGCGCGCTGCGAGAACCCGGTCCTGCCGGACGGGGCCTGCGCCGACCTGAAGAAGGCCAAGGACGCCGCCGCCGACGTGGCCACGATCGCGGACGACCTGAACACCCTCGTGGCCGACCAGGACGGCGATCTGAAGAGGCTCGACAAGAACCTGGCGACCCTCCAGAAGCAGGCCCAGGCCCTCGCCGACCGGGCGCCGAACCTGTCCGAGGACCTCGACGACGCCGTCTCCAAGATCAACAAGCTGAACGAGGGCGCGGGCAAGGTCGCCGCGGGAGCCAAGACGCTCCACACCGGGCTCGGCACCGCCAAGACCGGCGCCGGTGACCTGGACGAGGGCGTCGGCAAGCTCAAGACCGGTGCCGAGGACCTCAACGGCGGCATGTTCAAGCTCGTCGACGGCACCGGCAAGCTCTCCGACGGACTGCACGACGGCGCCGGCCAGATCCCCGACTACGACAAGGCCGACCGCGACGAGCGCACCGGCGTCATGGCCGACCCGGTCCAGCTCGCCTCCCGGGACCTGCACAAGGCGCCCAACTACGGCACCGGCTTCGCCCCGTACTTCATCCCGCTGTCCCTGTGGGTGGGCGCGATGGTGGCGTACATGCTGGTGGCGCCGATGAACCGGCGCGCGCTCGCGGCGGGCGCCCCGGCGTGGCGGATCGCGCTGGCCGGCTGGCTGCCGGTGGTGGCGGTCGGGGTGCTCCAGACCGTCGCCCTGATGTCGGTGCTGCACTGGGCGATCGGCCTGCAGATGGTGCGGGCGGCCGGGACCGTGGGCTTCCTTTTCCTGGTCACGGCGTGCTTCGCGGCGATCGTGCAGTGGCTCAACGCCCGCTTCGGGGCGGCGGGACGCATCCTCGTCCTGGCCTTCCTGATGCTCCAGCTGACGTCCGCGGGCGGCACGTACCCCGTGCAGACCAGTCCCGGCTTCTTCAACGCGATCCACCCCTTCCTGCCGATGAGCTACGTCGTCGAGGCGCTGCGCCGGCTCATCACGGGCGGCGGGCTCGGTCCGGTGTGGCACGCGTGCGTGGTGCTCGTCGCGTTCACCGCGGGCGCGCTCGCGCTGACCGCCCTGTCGGCCCGCCGCCGCCAGGTGTGGACGCTCGACCGGCTGCACCCGGAGCTGAGCCTGTGACCTCGACGACCTCCCCGGAGCGGGTTGCTGTGACAATCAGGGCCATGGAAAGCAGCAGCGGCAGCACGCGCCGCGAGGCCACCCGCCAGAAGCTCTACGAGGCGGCCGTCACCCTCATCGCGGAGCAGGGCTTCTCCGCCACCACGGTCGACGAGATCGCCGAGCGGGCCGGGGTCGCGAAGGGCACCGTCTACTACAACTTCGCGAGCAAGTCCGTCCTCTTCGAGGAGCTGCTGCGGCACGGCGTGGGACTCCTCACCGCCTCCCTCAAGGAGGCGTCGGAGCGGACGGCCGCGGCGGGCGGCAGCAAGACGGACGCCCTGGACGCGATGATCCGGGCCGGTCTGGTCTTCATCGACCGCTACCCGGCCTTCACGCAGCTGTACGTGGCCGAGCTGTGGCGCACCAACCGGGCCTGGCAGTCCACGCTCATGGTGGTCCGTCAGCAGGCGGTGGCGGTGGTCGAGAACGCGCTGCGCGAGGGCGTCGAGAGCGGCGAGTTCCACGAGGCGATCGACGTCTCCCTGACCGCGTCCGCGCTCGTCGGCATGGTGCTGGTGGCCGCGCTGGACTGGAAGGCGTTCCAGCCGGAGCGCTCGCTGGACGACGTCCACTCCGCGCTGTCGCGGCTGTTGCAGGGCCGGGTGAGCGGTACGCGCGCGTAGACACGAAAGCGCCGGTCCGCTGTGGCCGCGTCCCCCGCGGGCCACCTCGAACCGGCGCCTTCTCGTGCTCCCCCGTTTTCCCCCGTGTCCCCCGTTGGACCCCCGTTCGGTCGTTCCCCCGGGCCCCGTGCCTCGCTCCCGCCGACTGCCGCCGGCGGAAGGAGCGGATCCGGGGCGGCTCCGCTCCGGCGCCCCGTGTCGCCGGTGCCGGAGCCGTTCCCCTTCTCCGTGGCTCCACTCTCTCGTTCACGCAGGTCGCGACCCATCCGCGCGCGTACTCATCTCGCCCACTAGGTACGGATACTCAGGACTGCGCACTCAGGCCCAGGACGCCCCGTTGCCGACTGGTTACGATCGCCTCCGTGTCGGTACTCCCTCTCGTCTTCACCAGCGGCTGGGCCAGCGGAATCAACGCGTACGCCGTCGTGCTGCTGCTCGGCGTCTTCGGCGCGACCGGGCTGAGCGACGACGTCCCCGAGACCTTGCAGCGCCCTGAGGTCCTCGTCACAGCGGGCGTGCTGTTCCTGTGCGAGGCCGTCGCGGACAAGATCCCGTACGTCGACTCGGCGTGGGACTCCGTGCACACACTGATCCGGCCCGCCGCGGGCGCCTGGGTGGGCGCGGTGCTGGCCGGTCAGAGCGGCTCGCTCAACGACGCGGTCGCGGGCCTGGTCGGCGGTTCGACGGCGCTGGCCAGCCACGCGGTCAAGGCCGGGACGCGGATGGCGGTGAACACCTCGCCGGAGCCGTTCAGCAACGTGATCGTGAGCCTGGCCGAGGACCTCGGTGTCGCCGGCCTCGTCACCTTCGCGATCTTCAACCCGCAGGCGGCGGCGATCATCGCGGCGGTGCTGCTGATCGGAGGGCTGGTCATACTGATCTTCCTGATCTCCCGCATCCGCCGGTTCCTGCGGCGCCGGGCCCAGCGCCGGGAGGAGAAGCGGCTCGCGGGCCGGTCGGGGTCGCCGCCCGGCTGGTGATCCCACCTGTCACCAGGGCTGTCAGTGGCGGCCGATAAAGTCGCGGGCATGGCACGGATTGCGGTGATCGGCGCCGGGATGGGCGCGATGGCGGCCGCTGCCCGGCTGGCCGTCGCGGGCCACCGGGTGGCGGTGTACGAGCGTACGGAGACGTACGGCGGTGCGGTGCGCCGCTTCGAGCGCGACGGGTTCGCCTTCGACACCGGTCCGGGACTGCTGCCGCTCCCCGCCGTCTACCGCGACCTCTTCGTCAAGACCGGCAAGGAGCCCCTGGAGTCGGTCGTCGAGCTGGTCCAGGTCGACCCGTCGTCGCGGCATCTCTTCGCGGACGGCACCGGGGTCTCCCTGCCGAACGCGTCCCGCGCGGGCGTGGTCGCGGCGCTCGACGAGGCCCTCGGTGCGGGCGCCGGTGACCGCTGGGGCGACTTCCTGGTCCGGGCCCGCGAGGCCTGGGACCGTACGCGCCGGCCGCTCCTGGAGGAGCCGCTGTGGCCCAACTGGTCGGTGCTGGCCGACCGCGAGCCCTATCCGTCGGTCCCGCACAAGAAGCTCCTGCGCACCCGTCGCGCGAGCACGCTCGCCGAGATCGGCGCCTGGGAGCTGCGCGACCCCCGACTGGCCGCGCTCCTGGACGGCTACGCGCTGGCGTACGGCCTCGACCCGAGCACCGCCCCGGCGAGCGCGGCGGTGCTGCCGTACCTGGAGCATGCCTTCGGGACCTGGTATGTCCGCGGCGGCCTGCGGGAGTTGGCGCGCGCGGTGTACGAGCGGTGTGTGGCGCGCCGGGTGGAGTTCCACTTCGGCGCCGAGGTCACCGGGGTGCTGGAGAAGGACGGCCGGGCGGCGGGGGTCGAGTTCGCCGGCGGCGGTGTGACGGAGGCGGACCATGTCGTGGCGGGCGTGGACCCGGCCCGGCTCGCCGGTCTGACGGAGCACCCGCTGTACGGCGAGGGTGGGGTGCGGCCCGATCCGGCGGCGGACCGGCCGGGGAGGTTCACGGTGCTGCTGGCGCTGCGCGGCGCGCGTGAGGCCGGTGCGGTCCATCGCACGGTGGTGCACGCCCCGGACCGCGCGGCCGAGTTGGACTTCCTCGGCTCCGCGCGCGGTGAGCCGGCGCGTCCCACCGTGACGGTGCTGCGGCCGGGTGATCCCGCGCTGCACCCCGAGGGGGACTTCGAGTCGGTGGTGCTGTCCGCCACGGTGCCGACCCGGGCCGACTGGGGTGTCGACGCGACCGACGACCGGTTCGCCGACCTCATGGCGGCAGCCGCGGAGGCGGCCGTGCCGGGGCTGCGCGAGCGGCTGATGTGGCGGGAAGTGCGTACACCCGAGCACACCGAGGCCGAGACCGGCGCCGCGTTCGGCGCCGTACCAGCCCCCGCGCTGGCCGCCGGCCAGGGCCGTTTCCTGCACCCGGCCAACACGACCCCGCTGCCGGGGCTGTACCGGGTGGGTGGCTGGGCGCATCCCGGCGGCGGTCTTCCGCACGCCGGGATGTCAGGGGCGCTGGTCGCCGGACTGATCGTGGAGGGACCGGACTTCCGGGGCTCTCAGTGAGCCACGGGCCGGCCGCCCCTCGGCGTCAGAAGCGGTACTGCTCGTCGTAGCCGTTCCCCTGCTGGCCGTTGCCCTGGTAGGGGTACTGCTGCTCCGGCGGGAGCTCGCCGCCGTAGGAGTCGTCGGACCGCTGCTGCGGGACCCAGACGCCGCCGGCCGGGGTCTCGCCGCCGTAGGTCGGGTTGCCGTACTGGTCCTGGCCGTAGGCCTGCTGGTCGTAGCTCTGCTGGCCGCCGTACGAGGTGTCGTAGCCGGCGCCGCCGTAGGTCTGGGTGCCGATGTACGGGTCGGAGTAGGCGGCGTACTGCTGCTGTCCGGCCATGTCGTAGCCGTACTGCTGCTGGTCGTAGCCGGTGTAGCCGTCGTAGGAATAGCTCTGGTCGGCGCCCTGGGCGGCCGTCGCGTACTGGTCCTGGCCGGCATAGGTGCCGTCGCCGGTCGCCGTCGGGTACGGGGTGTCGCCGTATATGCCGTAGGAGCCGGTGTCGTCCGGCATCGGCTGGGGCTCGTAGACCGCGGTGGTCTCGGCCGCCGCGGCGGGGCGGGCGGGCGTGAAGACGTCGTCGCGGTCGTAGTCGTCGCCGTAACCGGCCGGGTCCTGGCGGTAGTTGGCCTCGTCGCCGTAACCCGCGTCCGAGGCCTCCAGGTCGGAGACCTCAAGGGTGGGCTCCTCGCGACCGCGCTCGCGGCGGGGACGCTTGCCGCCGGTCAGGCCGCCCAGGGCCGCCGGCGGATTGACCGCCCAGCCCTGTTCGAAGCCGCGGCGGAAGGAGAGCGTGACGTACGTCTGGCCGATCGCGAAGGCCATGGCGCCCAGCCCGATGACGACGACCGACGGAATCAGCACACCGAGGACGACGCCGAGGAAGCCCGCGAACGCGAGCAGCCGCCAGCGCAGCCGCGCCTTGTACTGGAGCAGCACCTCGCCGAGCAACCACAGCGCGACGATGCCGAACGCGATGTAGAGGACCGTCCAGCCCATGTACGCCCCTCTCCCAGTGGCCGCTACGCAGTGTGTCGTATATCCGTGCGGCCGGTCTAGGCCTGCGGTGGGTGGTGCAGGCCCAGGTTCTCGTAGATTTCCAGCGTCGCCGTGGAGTTGTTGAGCGTGATGAAGTGCAGTCCGGGCACTCCCTCGGCCAGGAGCCGCGCGCAGAACTCGGTGGCGAATTCGATACCGATGGAGCGTACAGCGGCCGGATCGTCTTTTGCTGTGAGGATCCGCTCTTTCAGGACGGACGGGATCGACGCGTTGCTGAGCTGCGGAAGTCGTTCGAGCATCTTCACACTCGTGACCGGCATCACCTCGGGGATGACCGGGGTGGCGCAGCCGGCGGCGGCCACGCGGTCGCGGAGGCGAAGGTAGGAGTCGGGCTTGAAGAACATCTGCGTGATGGCGTAGTCGGCGCCGGCGCGGCACTTGTCGACGAAGTGCCCGACGTCCGTGTCCCAGTCGCCGGAGCGCGGGTGCATCTCCGGGAAGGCGGCGACGCCGACGCAGAAGTCACCCGACTCCTTGATGAGCCGGACCAGTTCGGCCGCGTACGTCAGGCCCTGCGGATGCGGCACCCAGTCGGCCATGGGGTCACCGGGCGGGTCGCCGCGCACGGCGAGCATGTTGCGGATCCCGGCGTCGGCGTACTGGCCGATGATGTTGCGCAGCTCGGCGATCGAGTGGTTGACCGCGGTGAGGTGGGCGACCGGCGTCAGGGTGGTGTCCGCGACGATCTGCTGGGTCTCCTTGACGGTGCCCGCGCGGGTGGAGCCGCCGGCGCCGTAGGTGACCGAGACGAAGTCCGGGGCGACCGCCTCGACCCTCCTGAGCGCGCTCCACAGGTTTCGCTCACCCTTGGGAGTCTTGGGCGCCGAGAACTCGAAGGAGTACGTCGTCTTGCCCGTGGCGAGCATGTCGCGCACGGTGCGTGCGCGGTCCGTCCTGGTGGATGCGGTTCCGAGGGCCATACCGGCAGGTTAGCCAGGGGGCGCTGGTCACCCAACCAGATCGCGGAAATTTGCCCGTTTTGTCGATTTGTTGTCCACCCCTCGGACAGTTTTCGGACAGCCGGGGCCCACGAGGTGGCCGGTCACCGCCGGCGCAGGCGCTTGGCGAACTCCGCGGCGGCCGCGCCGGGGTCGGTCGCCTCCGTGATGGCGCGTACGACGACGACCCGGTCCGCGCCCGCCTCCAGCACCTCGTCGAGGTTGCCGAGGTCGATGCCGCCGATGGCGAACCAGGGGCGGTCGGTGCGCAGGGCGGCGGTGTGGCGGACCAGGTCGAGGCCGGGGGCGTGGCGGCCGGGCTTGGTGGGGGTGGGCCAGCAGGGGCCGGTGCAGAAGTAGTCGACGCCGGCCTGGCCGGCCGCGGCCGCCGCTTCCGACTCGGCGTGGGTGGAGCGGCCGATGAGGACGTCGTCGCCGAGGATCGCGCGGGCCGCGGGGACCGGGAGGTCGCCCTGGCCGAGGTGGAGTACGTCGGCCTGGGCCGCGTGGGCGACGTCGGCTCGGTCGTTGACCGCGAGCAGCTTGCCGTGGCGGGCGCAGGCATCGGCGAAGACCTGGAGGTGCTCCAGCTCCTCGGCGGCCTCCATGCCCTTGTCGCGGAGCTGCACGATGTCGACGCCGCCGGCCAGGACCGCGTCGAGGAACTCCGGGAGGTCGCCCTGGCGCTTGCGGGCGTCCGTGCAGAGGTAGACGCGGGCGTCGGCGAGCTGGGCGCGGGTGGTGTGGGCGGCGTCGGCTGCGGCGGTCATGTTCGGTCCCCCGGGGTCGGTGGCGTACGGGCCGTGGACGAGTGCGGTCGGCCTCGGCGGGCGGTAGTGAACCACAGGTGGGTCGGGGTGGGGGCATGCCGGGGTGGGGCGCGCGGGCCGGGGCGGGTGTCACTCACCCGCGTTGGCGGGGAGCTGCTGCGCCCACCCGTGCCGCCCCAGCGGCACGACTGCCCGCAGCTGCGTAAGGAGATGGCTCGCAGCTACAGCAGACGGCCCCTGGGGCCGGACGGCGTTCGACTCAGACCGCCAATGCCTGGGCCCGGCGTTTCACCTCCGTGCCGCGGTTCTCGCTCAGGGCCTGGGCCGGGGTGCCGGGCAGGCTGTCGTCCGGGGTGAAGAGCCACTCCAGCATCTCTTCGTCGCTGAAGCCGTCGTCCCTCAGAAGCGTCAGGGTCCCGGCGAGGCCCTTGACGACCTTCTGCTCGGCCCCGTCGATGAAGGCGGCGGGGACGTGCAGTGCGCGGTTCTCACCTCGGCGTACGGCGATGAGCTGGCCCTCCTTGACCAGCTGCCGCACACGCGTCACCTCGACGTCCAGCATTTCTGCGATGTCGGGGAGGGTGAGCCAGGCGGGGACGAGAGCATCGATCTTTGCGTCAATCTCGGTCACGGAATCAAGCCTGCCATCCCGCACTGACAGTCGGAAGCCGGGGCCGCCCGAAACGGCCCCAGCCTCGACATTTCCGCTAGACCACGGCCGCCTTCAACGGCCGCCCCGGGTCCGACAGCAACCCGGTGTCCAGTTCCGTCCCCGCCTCGATCAGGCGCCGCCCCTGTGCCAGGTCCCGCGGCCGGCCCACCGCCAGCAGCGCGACCAGCCGGTTCTCCCGCAGCCAGCAGACCGACCAGGCCGGTCCGGACGGGTCCCCGCGCCACAGGACGGTGTCGGCGGACGTGTGGTGACCGGCGTACTGGACGAAACGGCCGAACTGCTCGGACCAGAAGTACGGCACCGGGTCGTAGACCGACGGCGTCTCGCCGATGATGTTGGCCGCCACCGTGCGCGGCCCCTGGAGGGCGTTGTCCCAGTGGTGGACGAGCAGGCGCTCGCCGTAGCGGCCCGAGGGGAAGGACGCGCAGTCGCCCACGGCGTACACGTCCGGGACCGACGTGCGCAGCTCCGCGTCGGCCACGACCTCTCCGTGCGCGCCGAGGTCGATGCCCGAGCCGGCCAGCCAGGACGTGGCCGGGCGGGCGCCGATGCCGACCACGACCGCGTCGGCGGGGAGCCGGGAGCCGTCGTCGAGGACGACCTCGCCGGGCTCGACGTGGGCCACGCGCGCGTGGGTGCGCAGAGCGGCCCCCGCGTCGGCGTACCAGGCCGCCATCGGCGTGGCGACCTCCGCGGGCAGGGCGCCCGCCAGCGGCCGGTCGGCGGCCTCGACGACGGTCACCGCGCAGCCCGCGTCGCGCGCGGCGGTGGCGAACTCGGCGCCGATCCAGCCCGCGCCGACGACCACGATGTCGTGCTGCCGGGCGAGCACCGGGCGCAGCCGTTCGGCGTCGTCGAGGGTGCGCAGCAGATGGACGCCGGGGACGCCCTCCGCGCCGGGCAGCCGGATCGGTTCCGCGCCGGTGGCGAGGACCAGGACGTCGTACGGCACCGGCCCGCCCTCGGCGTCCAGTTCGCGGTCGGCCGGGCGGACGCCCAGCACCTCGACTCCGAGCCGCAGTTCGATGCCGAGCGCCTCGAAGTCGACGTCGAAGGCGGAGCCCTCGGCCTTGCCGAGCAGCACCGCCTTGGACAGCGGCGGCCGGTCGTAGGGCTGGTGGGGTTCCGCGCCGATCAGCGTCACCGTGCCGGTGAAGCCCTGTTCGCGCAGGGCCACCGCCGTCTGTACGCCGGCCATGCCCGCGCCGACCACGACCGCACGCCGCCGCGCCTGCGTCTCCGTCTCGTCGCTCACCTGATCACCATAGACAACTGACAATTTGTCAGTCAGGAGTCCTGCACAGTGACCTGCTCCACAACGCTGGTCCCGCTGCCGGGCTGCGACTCCCACTCCCAGCGCTCCTCAAGGCGCACCCGCCCGTCCGCGAGCTCCACGACCGTCGACACGCAGTGCCCGGAGGAGGTCGTCCCGTCGTGCTTCAGCTGGACGTACCGGAAGTCGAGCCGGTCGCCCGCGCGCGTGCCCACCAGATGTCCGCGCACGACGTCGCCGCCCGCGTACTCGGCCCAGATCTCGCCGTCCTTCTCGTGGTACGTGAACCGGGTCCGGGTACCCACCTGACCTGGGGACTGGTCGGCGACCGGGGCGAGGACGAGACCGTCGAGCGAGCGTGCCACCGAGAGAGGCTCCCTTACTGAGACATACGGCGTCGGGCTAGGGTGGCCAACGTAGAGCACTCGCGGGAGCCCGGACGCACCGGGCTGAGAGGGAGGCTGGCGGCCTCCGACCGTACGAACCTGATCCGGGTCATGCCGGCGAAGGGAGGGGCTGGACGCCCATGTCCTCACGTACGTCAGACGTCCTCGTCGTCGGGGGCGGAATCATCGGCCTCGTCACGGCCTGGCGGGCCGCGCAGCGCGGTTTCGCCACGGCCGTCGTGGACCCCGAACCGGGCGGCGGGGCCGCCCAGGTGGCGGCCGGCATGCTCGCCGCCGTCACCGAACTGCACTTCGGCGAGCAGACCCTGCTCGGCCTGAACCTGGCCTCGGCCCGCCGCTATCCGGACTTCGCGGCCGAGCTGACCGACCTGACCGGGCTCGACCTCGGCCATCGCCGCTGCGGCACGCTGGCCGTCGCCCTGGACGCCGACGACCGCGCCCACCTGCGCGAACTGCACGCCCTGCAACAGCAGTCGGGCCTGGAGTCGGAGTGGCTGTCGGGGCGGGAGTGCCGGCGTCTGGAGCCGATGCTCGCGCCGGGTGTGCGCGGCGGGCTGCGGGTGGACGGCGACCACCAGATCGACCCCCGGCGGCTGACCAAGGCGCTGCTGACCGCCTGCGAGCAGGCCGGTGTGGTGTTCCACCGCGACTGGGCCGAGCGGCTCGACGTCGTGCGGGACCGGGCCGCCGGCGTCACGACGACGGGCGGTACGCGGCTGGGCGCGGGCCAGGTCGTGCTGGCGGGAGGCAGCCTCAGCGGACGCCTCGCCGGTGTCCCCGACGCCGTACTGCCGCCCGTCCGCCCGGTGAAGGGCCAGGTGCTGCGCCTGACCGTGCCGCAGCGCTACGCGCCGTTCCTGAGCCGGACCGTGCGGGCCGTGGTGCGCGGCAGCCAGGTCTATCTGGTGCCGCGTGAGAACGGTGAGCTGGTGATCGGGGCGACCAGTGAGGAGCAGGGCTGGGACACGACGGTGACCGCGGGCGGGGTGTACGAGCTGCTGCGCGACGCCCATGAGCTGGTGCCCGGCATCACCGAGCTGCCGCTGACGGAGACCCGCGCGGGGCTGCGCCCCGGCTCCCCCGACAACGCGCCCCTGCTCGGCCCGACCGAGCTGCCGGGGCTGCTGCTGGCCACCGGCCACTACCGCAACGGCGTGCTGCTGACGCCGGTCACCGGCGATGCCCTGGCCCATGCCCTGACCACCGGTGAACTCCCGGACGAGGCCCGCCCCTTCACCCCCAGGCGATTCACGAAGCACCTCACGGAGCAGCCCGCATGAACATCTCCGTCAACGGGGAGCCGCGCCAGTTCGCCCCCGGTACGGCGCTCGACACGGTCGTGCGCGCCCTCACCCCGGCACCCTCCGGAGTGGCCGCCGCCCTCAACGAAACCGTCGTCCCGCGCGCACAGTGGCCGTCGACGCCCCTCGCCGAGGGGGACCGCGTCGAGGTCCTGACCGCCGTCCAAGGAGGCTGACCCATGGCCGACGATCCCTTCGTCCTCGGCGGCACGGCGTTCTCGTCCCGGCTGATCATGGGCACGGGCGGTGCGCCCAGCCTGGACGTGCTGAAGCGGGCGCTGGTCGCCTCGGGCACGGAGCTCACGACGGTCGCGATGCGGCGCGTCGACCCGACCGTGCACGGCTCGGTCCTGTCCGTGCTGACCGAGCTCGGCATCCAGGTGCTGCCGAACACGGCCGGCTGCTTCACGGCGGGCGAGGCGGTGCTGACGGCCCGCCTCGCGCGCGAGGCGCTCGGCACGGACCTGATCAAGGTGGAGGTCATCGCCGACGAGCGGACCCTGCTGCCGGACCCGATCGAGCTGCTGGAGGCGGCGGAGACCCTGGTCGACGACGGGTTCACCGTGCTGCCGTACACCAACGACGACCCGGTCCTGGCGCGGAAACTGGAGGACGTGGGGTGCGCGGCGATCATGCCGCTGGGCTCCCCCATCGGGTCCGGGCTCGGCATCCGCAACCCGCACAACTTCCAGCTGATCGTCGAGCACGCGCGCGTGCCGGTGATCCTGGACGCGGGCGCCGGTACGGCGTCGGACGCGGCGCTCGCGATGGAGCTGGGCTGCGCGGGTGTGATGCTCGCCTCGGCGGTGACGCGCGCCCAGGAGCCGGAGCTGATGGCGCACGCGATGCGGCACGCGGTCGAGGCGGGCCGGCTGGCCCACCGGGCGGGGCGCATCCCCAAGCGCCACTTCGCCGAAGCGTCCTCCCCCACCGAGGGCTTGGCGCGCCTCGACCCCGAGCGCCCGGCATTCTGAACGTACGTTCGAAGAGATTCGGGAGCGGGTGCGAGGTCCGTCACAGCTCGGCTTCAGTCCCGCCCCGATCTCACCCGAACCCCCGGCCCTGTCAGTCACGGCTCGTACACTCACCTGCGTGGATACGACCCTTCAGGACCCTCTGGTCGGGCAGGTGCTCGACGGCCGGTACCGCGTGGAAGCGCGGATCGCCGTCGGCGGGATGGCCACGGTCTACCGGGCCCTGGACACCCGCCTCGACCGCGTGCTCGCCCTGAAGGTCATGCACCCCGGCCTCGCCGCCGACGCCACCTTCGTCGACCGCTTCATCCGCGAGGCCAAGTCCGTCGCCCGGCTCGCCCACCCCAACGTGGTGCAGGTCTTCGACCAGGGCACCGACGGGTCGTACGTCTATCTCGCCATGGAGTACGTCGCCGGCTGCACCCTGCGGGACGTGCTGCGCGACCGCGGGGCGCTGCAACCGCGGGCCGCGCTCGACATCCTGGAGCCGGTGCTGGCCGCGCTCGGCGCCGCGCACCGCGCCGGGTTCGTGCACCGCGACATGAAGCCCGAGAACGTCCTCATAGGGGACGACGGTCGGGTCAAGGTCGCCGACTTCGGGCTGGTGCGCTCGGTCGACACCGTCACCAACACCAGCGGTGCCGTGCTCGGCACCGTCTCCTATCTCGCGCCCGAGCAGATCGAGCAGCCGGGCGCCGCCGACGCCCGCGTCGACGTGTACGCGTGCGGTGTCGTGCTGTACGAGATGCTGACGGGCGAGAAGCCGCACGACGGCGACTCCCCCGCCATCGTCCTCTACAAGCACCTGCACGAGGACGTCCCGCCGCCCTCGGCGATCGTGCCGGGCCTGCCGTTCGAGCTGGACGAGCTGGTCGCGTCGGCGACCGCCCGCACCCCGGACGTCCGCCCGTACGACGCGGTGGCGATGCTCGCCCAGGTCCGCGAGGCGCGTGCCGCGCTCAGCGCCGACCAGCTGGACGCCGTACCGCCGCAGGCGCTGACCACCGAGCACGACAACACCGAGGACCGGACGAGTGTGATCCCGCGCTCGTTGACGGTGCCGCGGCCGCTGCCGGTCGACGGGGACGACGAGGCCGCGCTCAACCGCACCAGCGTGTTCGCGACCCCACCGCCCCCACCGCCCCGGCGCCGCCGCTCGGGCGTTCCGCGCGGGCCGCTCGCGATCGTCGTCGCGCTCCTGCTGATCCTCGGTGTCGGCGCGGGCGTCTGGTACATCAACTCCGGCCAGTTCACCAAGGTCCCGGCGCTGATCGGCAAGACCGAGGCGCAGGCCCGCGAGCGCCTCTCCCAGGAGGGTCTCGACGTCGGCAAGGTGAAGCACGCCTACAGCGACACCGTGAAGCGGGGCCGGGTCATCAACTCGGACCCGGGCGTCGGCACCCGCATAAGAAACAACGACTCGGTGACGCTGACCGTCTCCGACGGGCCCGAGACCGTGCAGCTGGCGGACCTCAAGGGCTACCGGCTGGACAAGGCGCGGCTCCGGCTCAAGAACGACGGCCTGGAACCGGGCATGGTGACCCGGGAGTTCAGCTCCGACGTCATCAGGGGCTTCGTGATCCGCACCGACCCCGAGGCCGGCAACAAGCTCCACGCGGGCACGGCCGTCGCCCTGGTCGTCAGCAAGGGCAGCCCGGTCGACGTCCCGGACGTCACCGGCGAGAGCCTGGAGGACGCCAAGGCGGATCTGACGGAGGCGGGCCTGAAGGTCAAGGTCGCCACCGAGCAGGTCAACTCCGAGTACGACAAGGGTCAGGTCGCCGCCCAGACGCCGGGCGAGGGCAGCGAGGCCGCCGAGGGCGACACCGTGACACTGACGATCTCCAAGGGCCCCGAGATGGTCGAGGTTCCGGACGTGGTCGGCGACAGTGTCGACGACGCGAAGGCCGCGCTGGAGGGCGCCGGGTTCGAGGTCGATGAGGACCGCGGCCTCCTCGGGCTGTTCGGTGACACCGTCAAGAGCCAGTCCGTGGACGGCGGCGACACCGCGCCCAAGGGGTCGACGATCACGATCGAGATCCGCTGAACCGGACCGGCACCGGACCCTGGACCGCCGACGGGGCACTGCCCCGCGCATGACACCCTGAACGGGTGATGACTCAGCGCAACCCCGTCGGCGGCCACGTCCCCGTGGCCGGCGGTCTGAACTCCGTCGGACTGTCCTACGCCCGTGACCTCAAGGCCGAGACCGTGCAGGTCTTCGTCGCCAACCCGCGCGGCTGGGCCACGCCGGCCGGCAACCCGCGGCAGGACGAGGAGTTCCGGGCGGCGTGCGCGGCGGAGTCGATCCCGGCGTACGTGCATGCCCCGTATCTGATCAACTTCGGCTCGCACACCGAGGCCACCGTGGAGAAGTCGGTGGAGAGCATGCGGCACTCGCTGCGGCGCGGGCGGGAGATCGGGGCGCTCGGCGTGGTCGTGCACACGGGCAGCGCGACCGGCGGACGGGACCGGTCCGTGGCCCTGAAGCAGGTCCGGGAGCACATGCTGCCGCTGCTCGACGAACTCACCCACGACGACGACCCCTTCCTGCTCCTGGAGTCGACCGCCGGACAGGGCGCCTCGCTCTGCTCGCGCACCTGGGACTTCGGACCGTACTTCGAGGCCCTGGACGCCCACCCCAAGCTGGGGATCTGCCTCGACACCTGCCACATCTTCGCGGCCGGACACGATCTGACCGGCCCGTCCGGCATGCACCAGACCCTCGACCTGCTGGTCGACACCGTCGGCGAGGGGCGACTGAAGCTGATCCACGCCAACGACTCCAAGGACGTCGTCGGCGCCCACAAGGACCGGCACGAGAACATCGGCGCCGGTCACATCGGCGAGGACCCGTTCCGGGCGCTGATGACCCACCCGGCCACGGCAGGCGTACCGCTGATCATCGAGACACCCGGCGGGAAGGAAGGGCATGCCGCGGACGTGGAGCGACTGAAGAAACTTCGCGACGCGTAACCCGTGACGGAATACCCCTGGGGGGTATACGGTTCTTGCTCGAAGCAGGAACCGTCATCCGACGTTGGGGGCACTCATGCAGCACGAGGCGCACACGGAACACGCTCACCACCAGGCGCCCGGTGGCAGCTGGTCCATGGCCGTCCAGGCCACCCTCCACTGCCTCACCGGCTGCGCCATCGGCGAAGTGCTCGGCATGGTCATCGGCACCGCGCTCGGCTGGGGAAACCTGCCGACGACGATCCTCGCGATCGTCCTCGCGTTCTTCTTCGGCTACTCGCTCACCCTGCGCGGTGTCCTGCGCTCCGGCCTCGGTCTCCGGGCCGCCGTGCGGGTGGCGCTGGCCGCGGACACCCTGTCGATCGCCGTGATGGAGCTGGTCGACAACGGGGTGATCGTGCTGTGGCCGGGCGCGATGGACGCGGAACTGGGCGACCTGCTGTTCTGGGGCGCGCTGGCGATCTCGCTGGCCGTCGCGTTCGTCGTCACCGTGCCGGTGAACAAGTGGATGATCGGCCGGGGCAAGGGGCACGCGGTGGTGCACCAGCACCACTGACCGGGGCGCCTACGCCTCGGGCCCGTCCCCCGGCTCCTCCTGGTACGAGTACCGCTGCTCTTTCCACGGGTCGCCGATGTTGTGATAGCCGCGTTCCTCCCAGAAGCCGCGGCGGTCGGCGGTCATGTACTCGACGCCGCGGACCCATTTGGGCCCCTTCCAGGCGTACAGATGGGGGACGACGAGGCGGAGCGGGAAGCCGTGCTCGGCGGTCAGCAGCTCGCCGTCCTTGTGGGTGGCGAAGATCGTGCGGTCGGCGGCGAAGTCCGCGAGGCGCAGGTTGGAGCTGAAGCCGTACTCGGCCCACACCATCACATGGGTGACGTCCGGGGCCGGCGGGGCGATCTCCAGGACGGTCCGGGCGGGGACCCCGCCCCACTCGGCGCCGAGCATGCTGAACTTCGTCACGCAGTGCAGGTCCGCCACGACGGAGGTGTACGGCAGGGCCGTGAACTCCTCGTGGTTCCAGCAGCGCTTCTCGCCGTCCGCGGTGGCGCCGAAGACCCGGAACTCCCAGCGCTCGGGCCGGAACTTGGGGACCGGCCCGTAGTGCGTGACGGGCCAGCCACGCTGCAGTCGCTGCCCCGGCGGTAGCTCGGAATGCGCCGCTTCTCCACTTTCGCGCTCCACCGGCTGACCCATGACTCCATCCTGACAGACCAGCGACGGTGCACCTGACCAACCCCATCCGGATTCACCTCAAACCGGACTAAGCATGGACTTACTTACTAAGCGAAGACTTACTGGACGATCTTCGGTGACGGTGCAAGGATGCGGCGCAACCTGCCAGTTCCCCCTTTGGAAGGAGCCTCTGCGATGCAGGGCGACCCCGAGGTCATCGAATTCCTCAACGAGCAGCTCACCGGCGAGCTCACCGCGATCAACCAGTACTTCCTGCACGCGAAGATGCAGGAGAACTTCGGCTGGACGAAGCTCGCGAAGTACACACGCCACGAGTCGTTCGACGAGATGAAGCACGCCGAGGTGCTCACCGACCGGATCCTGTTCCTGGACGGGCTGCCGAACTACCAGCGCCTGTTCCATGTCCGGGTCGGACAGACGGTCAAGGAGATGTTCGAGGCGGACCGGCAGATCGAGGTCGAGGCGATCGACCGCCTCAAGCGCGGGATCGAGGTGATGCGCGCCAAGGGCGACATCACGTCGGCGAACATCTTCGAGTCGATCCTGGAGGACGAGGAGCACCACATCGACTACCTCGACACCCAGCTGGAGCTCCTGGAGAAGCTCGGTGAGGCCCTGTACATCGCCCAGCTGATCGAGCAGCCGGAGAGCTAGGCGGCTTCCTCGAGGCCGGAGAGGACCGGGTCGACCACGGTCGCCCTGGTCGGGCAGGCCCCCCGGCCCAGGATCGCCTGGATGCGTCGTACGCACGAACCGCAGTCGGTGCCCGCTTTGCAGGCGGAGGCTATCTGGCGCGGCGTGCAGGCGCCGTTCTCCGCGTGTTGCATGACCTGGGTCTCGGTCACACCGAAGCAGCTGCAGACGTACACGCGGATTCACCTCCCGCCGAGATCGATAAGGCTAACCTAACCTTACCCGGCGCTCGGGAACCGCAAAAGTGGAGCGGGGCGCGGATCGTATGTGATCCGCGCCCCATTCACGTCCCTGTAACAGGTGACCCCGTCACTGGTCCCGGTACATCTCCGCCACGAGGAAGGCCAGGTCGAGCGACTGGCTGCGGTTCAGCCGGGGGTCGCAGGCCGTCTCGTAGCGCTGGTGCAGGTCGTCGACGAAGATCTCGTCGCCGCCGCCCACGCACTCGGTGACGTCGTCGCCGGTGAGCTCCACGTGGATGCCGCCCGGGTGGGTGCCCAGCGCCTTGTGGACCTCGAAGAAGCCCTTGACCTCGTCGAGCACGTCGTCGAAGCGGCGGGTCTTGTGACCGGAGGCCGCCTCGAAGGTGTTGCCGTGCATCGGGTCGGTCACCCAGGCGACCGTCGCACCGGAGGCGGTGACCTTCTCGACCAGCTCGGGCAGCTTGTCGCGGACCTTGTCCGCGCCCATGCGCACGATGAAGGTGAGGCGGCCCGGCTCGCGGTCCGGGTCGAGGCGCTCGATGTACTGGAGCGCCTCCTCGGCCGTGGTGGTCGGGCCGAGCTTGATGCCGATCGGGTTGCGGATCTTCGAGGCGAACTCGATGTGCGCGTGGTCCAGCTGCCGGGTGCGCTCGCCGATCCACACCATGTGCGCGGAGACGTCGTACAGGCTGCCGGTGCGCGAGTCCACGCGGGTGAGGGCCGACTCGTAGTCGAGCAGCAGCGCCTCGTGCGAGGAGTAGAACTCGACGGTCTTGAACTCCTCCGGGTCGGTGCCGCAGGCCCGCATGAAGTTCAGCGCGTTGTCGATCTCCCGGGCGAGCTGCTCGTAGCGCTGGCCGGAGGGGGACGACTTCACGAAGTCCTGGTTCCAGGCGTGCACCTGGCGCAGGTCGGCGTAGCCGCCGGTGGTGAAGGCACGCACCAGGTTGAGCGTGGAGGCGGAGGCGTTGTACATCCGCTTCAGGCGCTCGGGGTCCGGGATGCGGGCCTTCTCGTTGAAGTCGAAGCCGTTGACCGAGTCGCCGCGGTAGGTCGGCAGGGTCACGCCGTCGCGGGTCTCGGTGCCCTTGGAGCGCGGCTTGGAGTACTGGCCGGCGATCCGGCCGACCTTCACGACCGGCACCGAGGCGGCGTACGTCAGCACGGCGCCCATCTGGAGCAGGGTCTTGAGCTTGTTGCGGATGTGGTCGGCGGACACGGCGTCGAAGGCCTCGGCGCAGTCGCCGCCCTGGAGGAGGAACGCCTCTCCCTTGGCGACGGCCGCCATCCGGGCGCGCAGCTGATCGCACTCGCCCGCGAAGACGAGCGGCGGATACGACTCCAGCTCCGCAACGACTGCGCGCAGAGCCTCGGGGTCGGGGTACTCGGGCTGCTGCGCCGCGGGCAGTTCTCGCCAGGTGTTGCCAGCGCTCGCGCTGGTCTTAGCGTTCACGGTCACCCCGTAAACATTACGTGGTCGTGTCGTGCGTCCATCCACCTGCTCATCAAGTGAGACGCATTCCGCTCGTACGGGGTCACGCTCCGCGACCCCGTACCTGGTCAGCGGTCGAAGCGCACCCGGAGCCGGGGACGTCCCCGTTCGTCCGTATACGGCTCGACGCCCGTGGCGCCCCGGTCTGCGCCCTGCATCGCGGTGGCGATGTCCCCGGCGAAGGTCATGGCGACCGTCGCGGGCAGCAGCGTGATGTTCTCCACGTCCTCCTCGCCGCCGAGGGCGACGGACGGGACGTAGGCCCAGTGCTGGTCGGGGGCGATCGGGCCGTGCCGGTGGACGGCCTCGACGACGAGGACGTCGTACGGCTCCTTGGCGTTGCGCAGCAGCTCGTCGGCGAAGAACGCCTCGAAGCCCGGGGCGATGACCTCGGGGCGCAGCAGCACCCCCTCCAGGAAGTGGACCTCCGGGGCCAGGCCGCCGCCGGGGAGGCGGCGGTAGGCGTACGAGTCGCCGAAGGCGGTCTCGCCGAAGATCACGAAGTCGTCGATCCGGTCGTCCCAGGCGAACCTCCAGGTGTCGTACGCGTTCCAGGCGGCCAGGTCCAGCGCGTCCCGCCGTCCGATGCGACCTGCCACTTGCTGGAGGAGGCGAGCGTGGTGGCGGTGGCGGAACCGGTCTCGCCGTCGGGGGCGGCGGCGACCACGAACACCGTGTCCGGGTCGGCGGCCACCTCGGCGGAGAGGGTGTGGGTGACGAGATCGATGCGGCTCTTGACCGGGCTGCTCTTCTCGCAGGCCGCCGCGCGGGGCGTGGTGAGCGCGCACGCCGGTTTGGCGACGAGCCGGAGGCGGGTCTCGAAGTCGGCGCCGAAGGCCCGGCGGAAGCCGGAGGTGTCGACGCGGACGCCCACGCGGTCGGCGGGGTCGGCGGCTTCGAGTGTGAACGCCGTGGCGTGGCCGCCGAGTTGGCGGGCCTTGGTGTTGCCGTACGCCTTGACCTCGACCGTTTCGGGAGCGGCGGTACGGCTGCGGGGCGCGGTCACCGCTACGGCGGTGCCGGCGGCGCGGGCGGGCTTGGTGCCGACGGTGACGGTGTCCTCGCCGGCGTCGGGCCAGTCGACCTTCGCGGCCCCGGCGGCGGCGAGAGGTCTGCCCTGGGGGTCGACGGGTCTGGTGTCCGGACGGGCGCCGGCCCGTAACTCGGTGCGGTCGATCGTGGTGACGGATCCGTCCGCGTCGGCGATCGAGGTGGTCTGCCTCGATGCGGCCTGGGCGAGCGCCGGCGGTAAGCCCGAAAGGCCCATCGCCAGGACGACCGCCGCGACGCAGGATGACCGGAAGCGCTTCATGAGTCCCCCTCCACCCGTGAGGCCTCAAGCGTCACGGCGGGGCATGAGCACGTCAACGGACATGCCGAGGCATTCCTGTGAAGAGACCGTGAGGCGTGGAGGGTGGTGTAAGGTCCCTGGCATGTTCGCGCACTCGACCCAGAACTGGTGGTGGACCGCTCATCCGGCGGCCCACTGACTCGCGCGTACACAAGACTTCGCGAAGGCCGCCCGAGGGGCGGCCTTCGGCGTTTCCGGGGCCGTTCCTCACCGCAATCGACGTATCGACGTATCGATGGAAGAGGAACCATGGACCTGGCACAGCTCGTGACCGACCCGCGCCCCTTCGCCTTGCTGCGCCGCCGCACGCCGGGCCATGACGACAACACCGTCGAGGTGTTCCTCGGCCCGGTCTCCTCGTACGACCGCCTCGCCGACCTCCCCGACGAGGGCCTCGCCCTGGTCCCCTTCCGGCAGATCCGCGAGCGCGGCTTCGACGTGCGGGACGACGGGACACCGCTGACGGTGCTGGTCCCGGAGGAGACGCACACGCTGGCCCTGCCGGACGCCCTGGCGCAGCTCCCCGCCCATGACGTGCGCGTCGAGGACGGCGGCTTCGACGTCGCCGACGAGGAGTACGGCGAGATCGTCGGCCGGGTGCTGCGGGAGGAGATCGGGCGGGGCGAGGGCGCGAACTTCGTGATCCGGCGGACGTACGAGGGCGGGATCCCGGGGTTCTCACGGAGGGACGCCCTTGCCCTCTTCCGGCGGCTCCTCGTGGGCGAGCGCGGCGCCTACTGGACCTTCGTCGTCCACACCGGCGACCGCACGCTCGTCGGCGCCAGCCCCGAGGTGCATGTGCGGATGTCCGGCGGCACGGTCGTGATGAACCCGATCAGCGGGACGTACCGCTATCCCGCCGAGGGCCCCACCCCCGAGCATCTGCTCGACTTCCTCGCCGACGGCAAGGAGATCGAGGAGCTGTCGATGGTCGTCGACGAGGAGCTCAAGATGATGTGCACGGTCGGCGACATGGGCGGAGTGGTGATCGGGCCCCGCCTGAAGGAGATGGCCCACCTCGCGCACACTGAGTACGAGCTGCGCGGGAAGTCCTCGCTGGACGTCCGGGAGGTGCTCAAGGAGACCATGTTCGCGGCCACCGTCACCGGCTCCCCGGTGCAGAACGCCTGCCGGGTCATCGAGCGGCACGAGGTCGGCGGGCGGGGCTACTACGCGGGCGCGCTGGCCCTGCTCGGCCGGGACTCGGGGGGCGCCCAGACCCTCGACTCCCCCATCCTGATCCGCACCGCCGACATCGCCGCCGACGGCCGCCTCCGGGTCCCGGTCGGCGCCACCCTGGTCCGCGGTTCGGACCCGGCGAGCGAGGTCGCGGAGACGCACGCGAAGGCGGCGGGCGTGCTGGCTGCGCTGGGTGTACGCCCCTCACGACCGCGTGCGGAGGAGGCGCGCCCGAGGCTGTCCGACGACCCCCGGGTGCGGGCCGCGCTCGACGGGCGCCGGTCGTCCCTCGCACCGTTCTGGCTGCGGATGCAGGAGCGCTCGGAGGAACTGGAGGGCCACGCGCTCGTCGTCGACGGCGAGGACACCTTCACGGCGATGCTCGGGCACGTCCTGCGCTCCAGTGGGCTGGCGGTGACCGTACGGCGCTACGACGAGCCCGGTCTGCGCGAGGCGGTCCTCGCCCACGAGGGCCCGGTCGTCCTGGGCCCGGGCCCCGGCGACCCCTCCGACCTGACCGACCCGAAGATGCGCTTCCTGCGCGACCTCACCGCCCACGTCATCGGCAGGCACCGGCACGGCGTGCTCGGCGTCTGCCTCGGCCACGAGCTGATCGCGGCGGAGCTGGGCCTGGAGATCGTACGCAAGGAGGTGCCGTACCAGGGCGCGCAGACGACGGTCGACCTGTTCGGGCGGGAGGAGACCGTCGGCTTCTACAACAGCTTCGTGGCGCGCTGCGACGACGAGACGGCGGCCGAGCTGGCCGCGCACGAGGTCGAGGTGAGCCGGAGCGGGGCGTACGAGGTGCACGCGCTGCGCGGACCCGGCTTCGCCGGTGTGCAGTTCCACCCGGAGTCGGTGCTGACGCTGAACGGGGCCGCGATCGTACGGGAGTTGACGGCTCAGCTGCGCGGCACGAGCACGTTCTCCGAGCGGCGGCCGGCCTTGTAGTCGAGGACGTTGCGCACCGTGGCGTCGACGATCTGGCCGACGGCGTCCTCGGTGTAGTACGCCTGGTGGGACGTGACCAGGACGTTCGGGAAGGTGACCAGGCGGGCCAGGGTGTCGTCCTCGATGGCCTCCAGGGACTTGTCGAGGAAGAACAGGCCCGCCTCCGCCTCGTACACGTCGAGGCCGACGCCGGTGAAGCGGCCCGCGCGCAGCTCGGTGACGAGGGCCGCGGTGTCGATCAGGCCGCCGCGGCTGGAGTTCACCAGGATCGCGTCGTCCCGCATCGCCCGCAGGGCGGCGGCGTCGATGAGGCGCTGGGTCTCCGGCATCAGCGGGACGTGCAGGGTGACCAGGTCGGACTCGGCGAGGAGCTGCTCCTTGGGGACGTACTTCATGCCGAGTTCCAGGCAGGCGGGGTTCTCGGCGACGTCCCAGCCGAGCAGCTTCATGCCGAAGCCGTGGGCGATCCGGGTGAAGGCCTCGCCGATCTTGCCGGTGCCGAGGACGCCCGCGGTGCGGCCGTGCAGGTCGCGGCCCATCAGGCCGTCCAGGCGGAAGTCGAAGTCGCGGGTGCGGGTGGAGGCGCGGACGATCCGCCGGTTGACGGCCATGGCGAGGGTCCAGGCGAACTCGGCGACCGAGTACGGCGAGTAGTACGAGACGCGGGCGATCGTCATGCCGAGCCGCTCGGCGACCTTGAGGTCGATGTTGTTGAAGCCGGTGGAGCGCTGGGCGATCATCCGGGTGCCGCCGGCCGCCAGGACCTCCAGGACGCGCGGGCCGAGCTCGGCGTTGACGCTGGTGGAGACGACCTCGTAGCCGGCCGCGATGGGGGCGGTGTCCTCGTTGAGGAAGACGTCCAGGCAGCGGACCTCGTGGTGGCCCTGGAAGGCGCGCTCGATCAGGGGCTTCTCGTCGGCCTGGACACCGAAGGCGAGGATCTCCACGCGGCCCTCCGGGGGTGCGCCGGAATTGTCTGGTCCTGGCGAATATCTCACAGACCCCTGCGGAGCCGCTCCGTGAGCGCGCGCCCCTGTTGCGGGGACGGGCGGGGCTCGGCGAGGCGGGTGTGGAGGCGGTCGAGGTGCAGATCGACGGTGGCCTCGACGAGCTCGGCGTAGACCTCGGCGGTGAGGGTGGCGCGGCGCCAGGAGACGAACGCCGTGACCAGCGCGATCAGCGCCGCGGGCCACCAGTACACGGCGAGCGGCAGATACAGCGCCGCCCAGCCGCCGAGCGTGAACGCCGCGTCGAGGCGGGTGCGGGCCTCGGTGAGGGTGTCGCGGGTCGGGGTGGGGAGCAGGAGCCACAGGCGGGGCCAGACGGTGGCCAGGTCGATGCCGTACTCCTGGCGGAGGCGGACGGCGGGGGCGCGGAGGCGGTCGCCGAGGCGGGTGGGGTGTTCGGGCGGGATGAGGGAGAGGGCGTTGCGACGGGCGGCCCGCTCCGGGTCGCGGTGCTCGCGGTAGGCGGCGTCCTCGGCCGCCCAGGTGTCGCCCCGTCGGCGGGTCCGGCGGGCCGACAGGCCGGCGAAGGGGCGCGGCCAAGGGCCGCACAGGACGCGTTCGACAGGGCCCGCCAGCGCCTGGGCGACGGCTCCGAGGGTGGCCGACACCGGTACGGCCGCCAGGACGAGCAGGATCGCCCGTACCGCGAGGGCGTTCTGGTCGTTGCCCTCGGTGAGCGTGGTGAAGCCGTCCCACAGCTCATGCCCGTCGCGCCAGTCGCGCTGCCCCAGCCTGAACGCCGCCGCGGCGACCAGGACATAGGCCAGCCCCGGCAGGACCAGCAGGGTGAACCAGCGCTCGGCCAGCTTCCGGCCCAGCTCGGCGAGGAACCCGGTCACCGGTCGGCCCTCAGGCGTCCGGCACGAAGGTCAGGACGCGTTCGTGGACGAGGCACTCGGGTGGGCCGTCTCCGGCGTACCGCTGCTCGACGCGGTGGCAGGCGCCCACGGGGCACAGGTAGGTGCCGGGGACGGGCGGGCCGTGGGTGGCGACCGGGGGTGGCGCACTCCGGCCGCGCAGCGGCTCTGTGACGCTGACGGGGAGGGCGGCGATGACTTCGTCCACGGCCGCCCCCTCACGCAACCGTCGTACCGCCTGTTCCAGGGCCGCGCGCCGGGGTCCGCTGAAGAGCCGCAAGGTCGCCAACTCCCGGCAGAATTCGGCGTGCAGATCATTGTCGGCTGGTTCCACGGAACTGATCGTAAAGCCGCTCACGCCTCTCACACCCCCGTATGCACATGCGCCGCCCAGCTCAACGGCCGTTCCGGCCACCGCTTCCGCACCTGTCGTACGGCGTCCCACAGCGCCCGCGCTGCGGGCGGCGCCCCCGGCCCTGCGGCGGCGAGCCGGCCGTAGACCTGTGCGGCGATCTCCGCGGACGAGTCGTCGTCCACCCGCCACAGCGTGCCGATCACCTGGGAGAACCCGGCGAGTTGGAGCGAGCCCGCGAGATGCAGCGCCTCGTCGGGCAGCCGGGCGCCGCCGACGGCGGTCTCGCAGGCCGAGAGGTAGGCGAACTCGGCGGCGGGCAGGTGGAGTCGGGTGACGTCGAGGACGGACAGGGCCCCGTCAGGGAGCAACAGCCGTCCCTGCGAGGGCTGTTCGGGGTCCTGGACGCCATGGCAGGCGAAGTGCACCCAGGGGTGGGCGTGCAGCGCGTCCCGTACGGCACCGGCTCGCACCTCCTGGCCCCGCCACAACGCGCCGCCGATCGACCGGTGGGCCAGCTCGGCCTCGCGCAGGGCGCCCGGCAGCGGGGCCTGTCCGTCCAGTTCCGGTACGGCGACGATCAGCGGCTCCCGGCCACCCGCGGGCGCCGCCCTCCCGCGCGCCCGCAGCAGGGCCGCGAGGCTCGGGGTGTACGAGGAGACGACCCGGTCGGGAACGGCGCCCGCGGCGTGCAGGGGGAGGAAAGTGAGCGGACCGGAGGGGCACCACCACAGGCGGGGCGGCTCCGCGCCGGGCGGGGGTGGGCCGGTGATGCCGAGGGTGTCGAGGACCGGCTCGGCGACGGTGGTCCACAGCCACTCCAGGAGATCGGCGACGAACTGTTCGGCGAAGGCGCGGGCCAGTCCGGAGCGTCCGGCCGCGGCGACCGCCTGGAACAGCAACTCGCTGCGCTCTCTGACCTCTTGGTGGGTGAGGCCGGGCAGCGGGCAGACCTTGAGACCGCCGCGGTCGAGGAGCAGGGCGTGGCCGGTGCCTTCCTGGCCGACGGTGAGGACGACGACGGGGCCGTCGGCGCCCGCCGACATCAGACGCCCTGCCCCGGGCGGCCGCAGGAAGTCCTCGAAGCCGTCCCGGGCCCGGATCTCGTCGAGGGTCTCCTGCCACAGGCGGGCCAGCCGGTGGCGGCGGTCGGCGCCGGATGCGGAGAGGTCGTCGGTGGCCCGTTCCAGTTCCCCGCGCAACTCGGTGAAGCGCCGGCCCAGTTCGGGGTGCGTGGCGGTCAGTTCATCGGCGTCGGTGCGCAGTTCCAGGGCCTGTGCGGCGAGCACACCGCGGCCGGCCTCCAGCAGCTCCAGGGCGTCGTACGGTCTGTCGGCGGCCAGCGCGACCTTCGCGGCGAACGACCCCAACTCGGTGTTGCTGAGGCTCTGTTCGTGGTCGGAGCGGTCGCCGCCGCGCCACACCACCAGGGGCAGCATGTCCACCGCGTCCCGCACCGCGGCCAGCGCCCGCTCCGCGTCCCCGACCGCGTGCGCCACGCCCGCCAGCCGCAGCGCGGCGGCGGCGCGGACGCCGGGAGGCACCGCCGGGTCGGCGGCGAGTTCGGTGTTGACGGCGAGGGCCTGGTCGCGGATCTCGTCGTAGCCGCCGTCCGCCTCGGAGATGTCCCGCAGCACCCACGACAGGGCACCGAGCACGCCGCCGCGCAGCGGATGCCCGCAGGGCATGAGGCGCACGCTCTTGAGGGCGGCCGCGAGCGCGATGTCGAGATCCTCGCGGTCCCCGGCACGGCGGTGGCGCTGGCGCAGCGCGTGCGCCAGGTTGCCGTACAGGGCGGCGCGGCGCAGCGGGTCGGCGGGCGGGTTCGCGAGGGACCGCTCGAAGTGGTCGACGGCGGCCTGGGCGACCTCGGCGTCGCTGCCGGGCACGCTGACGCGGGCGAGCAGCAGGCTGCCCTGCGCGGACTCCAGATGGTGCCGCGCGTGATGGCCGGGCCGCAGGCCGGCGAGGGCGCGCCGCACCAGTTTCCGGGCCCGTTCCAGTTCGGCCCGGTCCCTGGTCCGGCGGGCGTACTCGATCATCAGAGCGGTCACATTGCCGAGGACGACCGGGGTCTCCGCCTCGAACTTCGGCAGGCCCTCGACCATGTCCTCGGCCACGTCGATGGCCTCGCGCAGGGCGGCGAGGTGCCCGGTGCGGGTGTGCCGCTCAGTGAGGACCATGATCAGGCTGCCGCGCAGGGTCATCAGGTCCTCGGTGTCCACGTGCGCGCCGGACAGGGTGTCGAAGGCCTGGCGGCAGCAGTCCACGGCCTCGTCGAGCACGGCCAGGTCGTAGCCGAACCGGTAGCGGTGCACCAGCACCGTGGCGAGCAGCGAGAGGGCGTGGGCCCGGTCCATGGCGGAGCGGGAGAGGGCCAGGGCCCGGCGGGCGGCCTCCTCGGCGGGGCCGAAGTCGGGATCGGTCCCGCCCTCGGTGCCGGCCAGCCGCAGCGCGCTCAGGCCGCGCAGGGCCGAGGGGGCGTCGGCGTGCGGGCCTTCCGGCGCGACGAGCGGGCTCACGACGGCCAGGGCCCGGACGATCACCTCCGCGTCGCCGGTCTCCCGGAACTCCTGCACCGCGGCGGTGCCGTACGAGCTCACGGCCTCGTCCGAGGCGTCCGGCCCCGTCAGGCCCTCCCCCATGAGGTCCAGCGCGCGGCGCCGGTCGGCGGTGTCGCCGCGCATCTGGTAGCGGTACTGGAGATGCCGGCCGAGATCTGCGGCGTAGCGCCGCGGCTGGGCGGCGTACAGCTTCTCGTAGACCTCGACGGCCTCCTGGAGGACGTCCAGGTCCCGGCGGCGGGCGAAACGCTGGGCGAGCAGGCCCGCGAAGATCGGCTCGTTCCCCTCCCGGCGGTCGGCGAAGAGCGGGTGCCGGAAGATCTCGCGCTGCAACTCCAGTCCTTCGTCGAGGAGTTCGACGTCCTTCAGCTCGTGGACGGTGGCGGTGACGAAGGCGCCCACGGCCGTCATCGCGTACGCGAGCCACTGCGGGCTCTCGGGGTCGAGTCCGGCGAGTTCGGTCCGCACGAGGGCGGGCACGCCCGCCATACCGGAGGCGTCCCGCAGGCGCGCGCAGCGCTCGGACAGCAGCCGGGCGAGTCCGACGGCCCATTCGGCGGCCGGGTCGCGCGGCGTCCGCAGGTCGTAGGCCGCGCGAGCGTGGGCGATCGCCGTGTCCTGGTCGCCGGGATCCCCGGATGCCTTGAACCGCAGCTCCGCGATGCCCGAGACGAACATGAGCAGCCGGGGCCGGCGCGGGTCGTCGGCGGCCGAGCCGTTCAGACAGCGGGTGCCACAGAGCAGGGCGGCGTCCACGCACCAGCGGCGCAGATGGTGCGGAGTGCCCTCGTCCTGAGCGAGCTGGAAGAAGCGGACGGCCATCTGAGCCGCCGAGTTCACGTCGACGACGCCGAGAGGTGCCGTCGGGTCGATCAGCGGGCGCAGTGCGGCGGGCGTGGCCACGGGGTTCGTGCGGTGCCAGCGGGCCATGGCGAGGATGATCACCGCCGTCTCGGGCGGGTTCTCGTCGCCGCGGGACGCACGCCCGACGGCGAGCAACAGGGCCGCGGCGCCTCGCAGTTGGTCAGCACTCGACGGGGGTAACGGCACGCCGTCACGGAACGCGGGCCAGACGGCGGCCAGTTCGTCGCCGTGCCGCTCGAGAAGTGCCCGCAGCTCCCGCCCGCTCCACCAGCCGACCATCCGGTCTCCCCCGTGACATCCTCGACGCCGTCACGGTTACCGTGACGGCGTCGAGGCCCAGAGGTCAATTCGCCTTGCGGGAAGAGCCGTTCAGCCGAAGAACACCCCGACCTCCGCGTACAGCTCCGGGTCGACCGTCTTCAGCTTGGCCGTGGCGTCCGAGATCGGTACGCGCACGATGTCGGTGCCGCGCAGCGCGACCATCTTGCCGAAGTCGCCGTCCCGTACGGCGTCGATGGCGTGCAGGCCGAAGCGGGTGGCGAGCCAGCGGTCGAAGGCGCTGGGGGTGCCGCCGCGCTGGATGTGCCCGAGCACGGTCGTCCGGGCCTCCTTGCCGGTCCGCTTCTCGATCTCCTTGCCGAGCCATTCGCCGACCCCGGACAGCCGGACGTGCCCGAAGGAGTCCAGCGACCCGTCCTTGAGGACCACGTCGCCGTCCTTCGGCATGGCCCCCTCGGCGACGACGACGATCGGGGCGTACGAGGCCTTGAAGCGGGAGGTGATCCAGGCGCACACCTGGTCGAGGTCGAAGCGCTGCTCGGGGATGAGGATGACGTTGGCGCCGCCGGCGAGGCCGGAGTGCAGGGCGATCCAGCCGGCGTGCCGGCCCATCACCTCGCAGACCAGGACCCGCATATGGGACTCGGCGGTGGTGTGCAGCCGGTCGATGGCCTCGGTGGCGATGCCGACCGCGGTGTCGAAGCCGAAGGTGTAGTCGGTGGCGGACAGGTCGTTGTCGATGGTCTTCGGTACGCCGACGACGGAGACGCCGTACTCGTCGGTGAGCCGCGCTGCCACACCCAGGGTGTCCTCGCCGCCGATCGCGATCAGCGCGTCGACCTCCAGCTTGGCGAGGTTCTCCTTGATGCGGCGGATGCCGTTCTCCTGCTTCAGGGGGTTCGTCCGCGAGGAGCCGAGGATGGTGCCGCCGCGGGGCAGGATGCCGCGCACCGCGGGGATGTCGAGGCGGACGGTGTCGCCCTCCAAGGGCCCGCGCCAGCCGTCCCGGAAGCCGACGAAGTCATAGCCGTACTCCTGCACGCCCTTGCGGACGATGCCCCGGATGACGGCGTTGAGCCCGGGGCAGTCGCCGCCTCCGGTCAGTACTCCGACCCGCATGGAAATGTCCCTTCGCCGCGGTTGCCTGGTGAAGGCCACGCTAATGGTGATCCAGGTCACACAGGGATGGGCGGGAAGGGCAATTCCGGTGAATCAGCGGGCGGTTGGTTTACTCGTCGGTTGGTTCACTCGTCGGCAAAACCGACGGTCTGCCTACTCGTCGTCCAGGCCGCGCTCTATCGCGTACCTGACCAGCTCCACCCTGTTGTGCAGCTGGAGCTTGCCGAGGGTGTTCTGGACGTGGTTCTGGACCGTGCGGTGGGAGATGACCAGGCGCTCGGCGATCTGCTTGTAGCTCAGGCCCTTGGCGACGAGGCGCAGCACCTCGGTCTCACGGTCGGTGAGTTCGGGCGCCTTGGGCTGGTCGGCGTCGGCGGCGGGCGCGGGCTCGGAGGCGAGGCGGCGGTACTCGCCGAGGACGAGACCGGCGAGGCCCGGCGTGAACACCGGGTCGCCGACCGCCGTCCGGCGCACCGCGTCGAGCAGCTCCTCCGTGGACGCCGACTTCAGCAGATAGCCCGTCGCACCCGACTTCACGGCCTCCAGGACGTCGGCGTGCTCGCCGCTGGCGGACAGCACCAGGACCCGCAACGCCGGGTTGTGGCCGACGAGTTCCTTGCAGACCTGGACGCCGGGCTTGAGCGGCAGGTTCAGGTCGAGCACGAGCACATCGGGCCCGGCCGCCTTGGCCCGGCGCACCGCCTGGTCGCCGTCGCCCGCGGTGGCCACCACCTCGAAGCCGGACTCGCCCAGGTCGCGGGCGACCGCGTCGCGCCACATCGGGTGGTCGTCGACCACCATCACCTTGATCGGGCCCTGCTGCTCACTCATCGCTGTCCTGCCTTCCCCCGTGAAGCCTTCGGTACCTTCAGTTCGACCTCCGTGCCCTGCCCGGGCACCGAGATCAGCTCGGCGCTGCCGCCGAGGTCGCGCAGCCGGCCCCGGATCGACAGGGCCACCCCCAACCGCCCCTCACCCTCGGCCTGGGCGAGCCGCCCCTCCGGGATGCCGGGCCCGTCGTCCCGTACGGTCACGATCACCTCGCCGGGCTCGTCCTCGACCAGGATCCACGCGCGCGCCTGCTCCCCCGCGTGCTTGCGTACGTTGTCCAGCGTGGCCCCCACCGCGGCGGCCAGCTCCCGCGCGGCGGCCGGGGGCAGCTCCACCGGGGCACCGGGCTCGGCGAAGCTGACCTTGGCGGCGGCGAACGGGGCGAGCAGCGCGCGGAGATCGACGGGACCCTCGGGCTCCGGCTCGTCGACGGCCCGTACGACCGCGCCCTGGGTCACGTCCTCGGACACCCAGGAGACCCGTGTCAGGCCGCCGGAGACCAGGGTGCGCAGCGCCACCTCCTGCTCGCCCGCCATCCGGCCCAGCTCCGCCGCCTCGCCGCCGAGGACGGCGCCGCGCCGCTGCACCATGGCCAGCACCTGGAGCACGCCGTCGTGGATGTCCCGGGCCAGCCGCTCCCGCTCCCGGGTCGCCGCCTCGATCTCCAGGGCGCGGGCGAGGGTGCGCTCGGAGGCGCGGGCGACCTCGACGACGTAGCCGATGGCGATGGAGGCGACCCAGACCAGGATCACGTTGTGGACGGTGTCCCGGGCGGGGGCGCCGCGCTCGATGATGTTGGCGACGGCGACCGGCGTGGAGGCGAACGCCGCCCAGCGCCAGCCGCCCTTGATGGCGAACGCGAGGACCGCGCCGGCCGTCCATATCGACGGCAGTGTGGGGCCGCCGTTGTCGATGTGCGCGTCGTTGACGACCAGCGGGGTGAGCACGATGCCGGTGAGGGCGACGGTCAGGTCCGCGGCGAGGAAGCGCTTGGTGCAGGCCGCCTCGTTCTGGACGCGGGGCAGCGTGGCGAGCGTCCATCCGCACAGGACGACGTAGTAGCCGATGGCGATGCCCGGGCGGTCGTAGTCGTCGTACTGCGTGGCGAACAGGCCGACCGCGTACAGCATGGTCAGCACCCGGTAGCCGGTCAGCGCACGCCACAGCGGCAGTTCGACCGACATCTTCATGACACGCTCACGCCTGGTCATGTCCCCCACCCCACCCTGCCCCCGCGCCCCATCTCAGGACTCGGCGCGTTCCTTCTCAGCCTGCGCGAGGGCGGCCTTGGCCGCCTTCTCCGCTTCCTTCTCGGCCTTGGCGGCCTCCGCGATCTGCCGCTTGGCGGCGGTCGCGTAGATGTCGACGTACTCCTGGCCGGAGAGCTTCATGATCTCGTACATGACCTCGTCGGTGACCGCGCGGAGCACGAACCGGTCATGCTCCATGCCGTGGTACCGGCTGAAGTCCAGCGGCTTGCCGATGCGGATGCCCGGCCGCATGATCTTGGGCATCACCTTGCCCGGCGGCTGGATCTTCTCCGTGTCGATCATGGCGACCGGGATGACCGGCGCGCCGCTGGCGAGCGCCACGCGCGCGAGGCCGCCCGGCTTGCCCCGGTAGAGGCGGCCGTCGGGCGAGCGGGTGCCCTCCGGGTAGATCCCGAACAGCTCACCGCGCTCCAGGACCTCGATGCCGCTCTTGATGGCCGCCTCGCCCGCGCCGCGCGCACCGGAGCGGTCCACGGGGAGCTGGCCGACGCCCTTGAAGAAGGCGGCCGTCAGACGGCCCTTCACACCGGGCGTGGTGAAGTACTCGGCCTTCGCGATGAAGGTGACCTTGCGGTCGAGGACCGCGGGCAGGAAGAAGGAGTCCGAGAAGGAGAGGTGGTTGCTCGCCAGGATCGCGGGGCCCTCGGCCGGGATGTTCTCGGCGCCCTCCACCCAGGGCCTGAAGGCGACCTTCAGCGGCCCTCCGATGGCGACCTTCATCGTTCCGTACAACAACCGAGTGCCTCCTGTGTCTGTCGATCAGACCTTAACCCGGAGCACCGTCAAAGGAGCCGACGACCCTGGTCGGTGTCAGTGCGGTCGCGTACGGTGAAGTACCTGCGCACGACCCCATGAGCACGCAACCGACCCCATGAACAGGAGACCGAAGGTGCCGGTCCTCCCTGGAGCCGAGCCGTTCCGCCACGAGGGCGGGGAGACGGGTGTCCTCCTCTGCCACGGTTTCACCGGTTCCCCGCAGTCGCTGCGCCCCTGGGCGGAGCACCTCGCCGAGCGCGGCCTGACGGTGTCGCTGCCCCTGCTGCCGGGCCACGGCACTCGTTGGGAGGACATGCAGCTCACCGGCTGGCAGGACTGGTACGCCGAGGTGGACCGCGAGCTGCGCGCCCTCACCGAGCGCTGCTCCGACGTGTTCGTGGGCGGCCTGTCGATGGGCGGCGCGCTCGCCCTGCGCCTTGCGGCGAAGCACGGCGACGCGGTGCGCGGCGTGATCGTCGTCAACCCTGCGAACCGTATGCACGGCCTCGCGCCGTACGCCCTTCCGGTGGCCCGTCATCTCCTGCGGTCGACGCCGGGCATCGCCGACGACATCGCCAAGGAGGGCCGGCACGAACTGGGCTACGACCGGGTGCCACTGCACGCCGCGCACTCCCTGCGGGCCTTCTTCCGGCTGGTCGACGGCGAGTTGCCGCAGGTCACCCAGCCGCTGTTGCTGCTGCGCAGCGCCGAGGACCATGTCGTGCCGGCCGCCGACTCCGCGCGCGTGCTGAGCCGGGTGTCTTCGACGGACGTGACGGAGATCGTCCTGGAACAGAGCTATCACGTGGCGACGTTGGACCATGACGCGGAGCGGATCTTCGAGGAGAGCTCCGCGTTCATCGGCCGGCTCGCCGCCGGCTCCGGCAGCAAGGAAGGGACGGCCGTACGTGGCTGAGTACGACTCGGACCGCGAGGACCGGGAGAACCGCGACGACCCCGAGGGCCGCGACGGTCTCGGCCCGGAGGAGCAGCACGTCCCCTTCGACGAGGCCGCCGCCTGGGAGGCGATCGTCGCCGGGTACGGCGAGGAGCCGCCGGACCCGCCGGGCGCCAAGCCGTTCAAGTCGGTGGAGGACCTGGCGCTGCTGGAGCCGGAGACCAACGACAGCGGCACCGACACGGACACCGCCGCCGCGGAGCGCCCGAAGGCGGACGAGAAGCCCGCGCCGGCCAAGCCCCTGGGCAGCTCCGTCGCCTTCGCGCCCGGCGTCGGCCCGCGCGACTACACGGCGCCGGAGCCGACGGAGGAGGACTTCGACGAGGACGACGAGGGCCACTTCGTCCCGCCGGAGCCGCCCCCGCTGCCGGACGCCGACACCACGGCCAAGTTCGCCTGGCTCGCGGTGCTGGGCGGCCCGCTGCTCCTGCTGCTGGCGGTGCTGCTCGGCTGGGACATGACCTGGTGGCTCAGCACGATCGGGATCGGCGGCTTCCTGGGCGGCTTCGCGACGCTGGTGATGCGGATGCGGACGGACGAGGACGAGGACGACGACCCCGGGCGGGGAGCCGTCGTCTAGCCGGCGGGAACTCTGAGGGTGGCCAGGACCGGAAGGTGGTCCGTGGCCGCCCTCAGGTCTGTCTCGGGCAGGTGCAGCGGCACTCCGCAGCCGAGCACCTCGATGCCCTTCGTCGCGAAGATCGCGTCGATGCGCTGGTGCGGTTCGCTGTGGGTCCAGGTGTGCTCGCCGCCGTCGGGGGCCACCGCCCAGCCGTCCTGGAGGCTCGCGGTGAGGCGGCGGAACGTACGGCCGCCGGGGCGCTCGTTGAGGTCGCCGCCCGCGACGGCGTGCTCGACGCCCATGCCGGCGACACGGTCGAGGAGCATGCCGGCCTGCTCGTAGCGCTCGTCGTTCCGGAGGCTGAGGTGACAGCTGAGGACGCCGAGGCGGGCGTTGCCGAACCGGACGACGGCCGTCGCGAAGCCGCGCCTGTGCTGCCCCGGCGTGAGCGGGAGAAGGACGTCCTCCGTGCGCTCCACGGTGGCGCGGAGACTGCACAGGATGGCCGGGCCCGCTGCGGTCGCGCCGCCGGTGAGGATGACGAGGTCGGCTGCGCGGGCCAGGCGGGCGAGTTTCTTGCGCCAGCGGAAGAATCGGGGGGCTTCTTGGACGAGGACGAGGTCGGGGGCGCAGGCCTTGATGACTCGGGCCAGGGCAGCGGTGTCATCGCGTAGGGAACGGACGTTGTAGCTGAGGACTCGGACGAGGGCTGCATCGTCAGATGGCATGTCGTTGATTTTTGCGCCCCATGGCTCGGGGCGCGAGGTGTGTATGCGCGACTGACCCACCGTCGTGGCTTGTCGCGCAGTTCCCCGCGCCCCCAAAAGCCTTCCCCGCCCCCCGATTACATGATCGGGTCGGGTTCCCGCGCCAGGTCCGCCGCGCCGACCATTCCCGCCTTGTTGCCCAGCTGAGCGGCGATCACATCCGCCACCGGGCGCCAGTTGCCGCCCACCAGCCAGCGCTTGTACGACTTGCGGATCGGGTCGAGGACCAGTTCGCCCTCGTCCGAGAGGCCGCCGCCGACGATGAAGGCGGACGGGTCGAAGAGGGAGGCCAGGTCGGCGAGGCCGGCGCCGGCCCAGCGGGCCAGCTCGCGGTAGGAGTCGACGGCGACCGGGTCGCCCTGCCGGGCGGCGACGGAGATGTGCTTGCCCTCGATGCCCTCGGGCGAGCCGTCGCCGAGGGCGAGCAGCACCTCGGCGCGCTCGGGGGTGGCGTTGGCGCGCTGCTTCGCGTACCGGACGAGGGCGCGGCCGGAGGCGTACTGCTCCCAGCAGCCCTGCGAACCGCAGCCGCACAGCAGCCCGTCCGGCACCATGCGGATGTGGCCGAACTCGGCGGCGACGCCGAAGTGGCCGCGGCGCAGCTTGTTGCCGATGATGATGCCGCCGCCGAGGCCGGTGCCGAGCGTGATGCAGATGACGTTGCGGTGGCCCTTGCCGGCGCCGAACTTGTACTCGCCCCACGCGGCCGCGTTGGCGTCGTTCTCGACGACGACGGGGAGGCCGACGCGGGCCTCGACCTTCTCCTTCAGCGGCTCGTTGCGCCAGTCGATGTTGGGCGCGAAGTAGACCTCGGAACGCTGCCGGTTGACGTAACCGGCGGCTCCGATGCCCACGCCGATGATCTCGTGACCTGCGCGTGCGCCCTCGACGGCGGAGGCGATGGCGTCCACGATGCCCTCGGGCGTGCCCGGGGTCGGCACCTTGAAGGTCGAGAGGATGTTGCCTTCCTCATCGACCACGCCGGCCGCAATCTTCGTGCCGCCGATGTCGACGCCGATGGTGAGTCCCATGAATCCCTCAGTTTCGGTCGAGCCCCGCTACGGCCCACCGTACCCGAGCGCCCTCTAGTCCAGGTCGATGCGCTCCCCCGGACCGGCCTCCTCGCCGCCCTCGCGGGGCTTGGTGTCCCGCTGGGTCCAGCGCTGTTCCTGGGCCTGGACCGCGGAGCGGTAGGCGGCCAGCAGTTCGTTGCCGGCCGCTGCCAGGTGGTCGAAGACGTCCGGGTTGCGTTCGATGACGGGCTCGACGGCGGCCTTGGCCTGCTGGACGACCTGCTGCACCACCTGCTGGGCGGCCGGTCCGGCGACCGCCCCGAACAGCGGCGACTGGATCGAGGACAGCTTGTCGCTGACGGCGTCGACGAGCTTGCGCAGTTCCTCGGCGGCCGAGCCGGGCGGCGGGCCGTAGCTCGCGCGACGGCGGGCCTTCTCCGCCGCGAGGTCCTCGGCGGTCGCCGTCGCCCACGCGTCGGCGTCGGTGGCCCGCACCTCGTCCACGGCCTCTTGCCCCGAGGCGTCGTCTGACGGGCGGAGCTCTTCGCTCATGACGGACTCCTGACTGCGTTGCGTCCTTACGACGTTACCCGAACGGCCGCACCGGATTCACCGGGTCTGCGGCCAGAGATCCGGGTCCGGCGCGAACCGGACCCGCAGCTCCCCGTCCCGCAGCGCGGCCCCGGCGACCGTGCACCGGCGCAGCGCGGACGGCAGCGGCACGATCCGCCGGAACTGCCCCGCGGCGACGACGAGTTCGTCCCCGCGCCGGATGAGGTCCAGGGTGTCCCGTATCGCGCCGGGCAGCGGCACGTGCCACACCAGCACGCCGTCCTCGGCCAGCCGGTCGACGACCGGCCAGTCGACGCACGAGGAGGTCTCCGGCGCCCCGGGCACCACGAGGGCGTCGAGGTCGTCGAGGCCGCGCGGGTCCCGTCCGGGGTGGGCGATCTCCACGACCTCGTACGTCTCCCGCCACTCCTCCAGCGTCTTGCGCTGCTGGGCGACGAGCCCGGTGAGCCAGCTGTCGGCGGGCGCGTCGGGAAGGACCCGGTTGGCGATCAGGTGCTCGGGCCGCAGCCCGCGCAGGGCGAGCCCGAGGGCGGCGTCGCGCACGGCGTCGGCCCCGCCCGGACCGGGTTCGGCGACGAGCCGTACGACGGTCCTGCGGTCGGCGATGACGGCCTCGACGGCGGCGAGCTCCAGGTCCCAGCGCGCGGTGGTCTCGTACAGCCACTCCGAGGGCATCGGCACCCCGGCCAGCCGTCCGAGCACGGGCCTGAGGGCTCGCGCGGCCTGCCGTTCGGGCGGCAGCAGCCGGCGCAGATAGCGACGCAGTTCCTCGGGGAGGGCGAGGAGGGCGAGGGCCTGCGGGGTGGGCGGCAGGTCCACGACGAGCAGGTCGTGGCGTTCGGAGAGGGACGCGTCCCGCAGGGCACGCAGGAGGGTGAGCTCCTCGGCGCCGGGCAGCGGGGTGACCTCTTCGGGGTCGAGGCGGGAGGCGCCGAGCAGGTCGAGGACGGAGGAGGCGCGCTCCTGGAAGCCGGCGAGGTCGTCGCGGAAACCGGCGGTCGCATCGGGCCGCCAGGTGGTGAGCCCATCCCGGACCTCGACGGGCACCGGCCCCGTGGCCACGCCCAGGACCGCGCCGAGGGTGTCGGTCCGGTCGCCGCTGAGGAGGAGGGTCCGGTCACCCGCGCGTGTGGCGGCGAGTGCGGTGGCGGCGGCAAGGGTCGTACGACCGCTGCCGCCGGGACCGGTGATCAGGAGGGTGCGCATGGGAGTGAACGGTAGATCCCCCCGCGGCAAATCCCTATTCCGCTCCGGACTCCACCCGCTTCTTCAGCCCGGCGAGCGCCCGGTCGATGATGACCTTCTCGGCCTTGCGCTTGATCATCCCCAGCATCGGGATCTTGACGTCGACGGTCAGGAGGTAGGTGACCTCGGTCGACCCGGTGCCGGTGGCCTTGAGGATGTAGGAGCCGTCCAGCTGGCGCAGCATCTGGGACTTCACCAGCGTCCAGGAGACCTCGTTCTCCCCGGTCCAGGTGTAGCCGAGGACCTGGTCGTCCTTGATGGCGCCGGCGTCCATCACGAGGCGTACCTGCTCGGCGCGGCCGGCGGCGTCCGTCGCGAGGACCTCCGCCTGCTTCACCTCGCCGGTCCAGTCCGGGTAGCGGGCGAAGTCGGCGATCACCGCCATGACGTCGGCCGGTGCCGCCTCGATCGTGATGCTCGAGCTGGTGTGTTCCGCCATCGCCGTGGCTCCTCCAGATGCGGGCCGGTAGGTCATGAAGCATGCGCACGTGGGTGCAGCGTGAAGGCTACCGCGCACGTGAGCGGCCGACTTCACCGCCCGTCACCCTTCGGGCGCACCGCCCGCTCACCATTCGAGCGCCCACGGCCGGCCGCTCCCCGCGAAGTGCCCGACGTTGACGCACTCGGTCACCCCGATCCGCATCCGGCGCGCGAGCGGTTGGTGGACGTGACCGAACAGCGCGTACCGGGGGCGGGTGCGCCGGATCGCGTCCAGCAACGCGCGGCTCCCCCGCTCGAAGCGGCGCGCGACGGTGTCGTAGACCAGCTCCGGCACCTCGGGCGGGATGTGCGTGCACAGCACGTCGACCTCGCCGACCGCCTCGATCTTCGCCGCGTACTCCTCGTCGCTGATCTCGTACGGGGTGCGCATGGGGGTGCGCAGGCCGCCGCCGACGAAGCCGAAGACCCGGCCGCCGATCTCCACGCGCTCGCCGTCGAGGACCGTGGTGCCCGGTCCGGCGTACTCCGCCCACAGGGGCGGCATGTCGACATTGCCGTAGGTGGCGTACGTCGGTGTCGGGAACGCGGCGAACAGCTCGGCGTACTGCTTGCGTACGGCCTTCTCGATGGCGCTCGCCCGGTCCGTACCGATCCCGGCCCACAGGCGGGCGCCGAACTCGCGGGCCTCCTCGAAGCGGCGGGCGGTGCGCAGCTCGACGATGCGGTCGGCGTTCTCGGTGCCGAACAGGTCGGGGAAGATGCCGCGGGAGTGGTCGGCGTAGTCGAGGAAGAGGACCAGGTCACCCAGGCAGATCAGGGCGTCCGCGCCCTCGCCGGCGCGGGCCAGGTCACGGGCGTTGCCGTGCACGTCGCTGACCACATGGACGCGTGTCCTGCGGTTTCCGGGTGGTGAGGGTGCCATGGCGATCAAGGGTAGGCGCGTGCGGCATACGTGAACAGTGGCGGCCGGACCTGCGGTTACTGGCCAGTCATCAGAGGCCTCGACTACTGTGCGCTCAGAAACACCAATCCGTGTGACGCAGCGAACATCTCGCCGGGACCCCCTGTCGGAGACGCCATACCGGCGGGTAACGTCCGGGCAGTCCAGTCGTGCTCGGGATTTCAACATCTGAATCCCTGAGCACCTGCCCGAGCCTTGGACCGCACCGTCGCATCGCACAACGTCGTGGCGCCGGCGCCTTATTAGGAGCAGCAGTCTTGCGCGAGTTCAGCCTTCCGGCCTTGTACGAGGTCCCTGCGGACGGAAACCTCACCGACATCGTCCGCAGAAACGCCGCGCAGCATCCGGACGTCGCCGTCATCGCCCGCAAGGTCGACGGTGCCTGGCAGGACGTGACGGCCACGACCTTCCTCGCGGAGGTGCACGCGGCCGCGAAGGGTCTCATCGCCTCGGGTGTGCAGCCCGGCGACCGGGTGGGCCTGATGTCGCGGACCCGCTACGAGTGGACGCTGCTGGACTTCGCGATCTGGTGCGCGGGCGCGGTCACCGTGCCGGTGTACGAGACCAGCTCGCCGGAGCAGATCCAGTGGATCCTCGCCGACTCCGGCGCGACCGCCTGCATCGTCGAGCTGGACAACCACGCGGCGGCCGTGGAGTCGGTGCGCGACCGGCTGCCCGAGCTCAAGCACGTCTGGCAGATCGAGGGCGGGGGCGTGGCGGAGCTGGGCCGGGCCGGCCAGGACATCAGCGACGCGGCCGTCGAGGAGCGCAGCTCGCTGGCGAAGGCGGACGACCCGGCGACCATCGTCTACACGTCCGGCACCACCGGTCGCCCCAAGGGCTGTGTGCTGACCCACCGCAGCTTCTTCGCGGAGTGCGGCAACGTCGTGGAGCGGCTGCGCCCGCTGTTCCGCACCGGTGAGTGCTCGGTGCTGCTCTTCCTGCCGCTCGCGCATGTCTTCGGACGGCTCGTGCAGGTCGCGCCGATGATGGCGCCGATCAAGCTGGGCACCGTCCCGGACATCAAGAACCTCACCGACGAGCTGGCCTCCTTCCGGCCGACGCTGATCCTGGGCGTGCCGCGCGTCTTCGAGAAGGTCTACAACTCGGCGCGCGCCAAGGCGCAGGCGGACGGCAAGGGCAAGATCTTCGACAAGGCCGCCGACACCGCGATCGCGTACAGCAAGGCGCTGGACACCCCGTCGGGCCCGTCCCTCGGGCTGAAGATCAAGCACAAGACCTTCGACAAGCTGGTCTACAGCAAGCTGCGCGCGGTTCTCGGCGGCAAGGGCGAGTACGCCATCTCCGGCGGCGCCCCGCTGGGTGAGCGTCTCGGCCACTTCTTCCGCGGCATCGGCTTCACGGTCCTGGAGGGCTACGGCCTCACCGAGTCCTGCGCGGCCACCGCCTTCAACCCCTGGGACCGGCAGAAGATCGGCACGGTCGGTCAGCCGCTGCCCGGCTCGGTGGTCCGCATCGCGGACGACGGCGAGGTGCTGCTGCACGGCGAGCACCTGTTCAAGGGCTACTGGAACAACGAGGCCGCGACCGCCGAGGCGCTGGCCGACGGCTGGTTCCACACCGGTGACATCGGCACCCTCGACGAGGACGGCTACCTCAGGATCACCGGCCGCAAGAAGGAGATCATCGTCACCGCGGGCGGCAAGAACGTCGCCCCGGCCGTGATCGAGGACCGTATCCGGGCGCACGCGCTGATCGCCGAGTGCATGGTCGTCGGCGACGGACGGCCCTTCGTGGGCGCGCTGGTCACCATCGACGACGAGTTCCTGGGCCGTTGGGCGGCCGAGCACGGCAAGCCGGCGGGTTCCACCGCGGCGTCGCTGGCCGGGGACGCGGACCTGAACGCTGCCGTCCAGGCCGCGATCGACGACGGCAACGCCGCGGTGTCGAAGGCGGAATCGGTGCGGAAGTTCCGCATTCTGTCCTCCCAGTTCACGGAGGAGTCGGGCCACCTGACGCCGTCCCTGAAGCTCAAGCGCAACGTGGTGGCGAAGGACTACGCGGACGAGATCGAGGCGATCTACCAGAAGTAGCAGGCTTTCTGAGCGAACGTCATGGCGCGGTGTCCTCCACGAGGACCCGCGCCATCGTCCGTTCCGCGAGCGCGGTGATCGTCACGAACGGGTTGACGCCGATCGAGCCGGGCACGAGCGAGCCGTCGGTGACGTACAGCTTCGAATACCCCTTCACCCGGCCGTAGTTGTCGGTGGCCTTGCCCAGCACGCAGCCGCCCAGCGGGTGGTAGGTGAAGTCGTCGGCGAAGGTCCTGCTGGGCGTGCCGAACAGATCGCTGCGGTAGATCGTCACGTTCGCCGAGTTGATCCGGTCGAAGAGCTTCTTCGCCATGCCCGAGGACACCGCGCTCTGGGCCGCGGTCCAGCCCAGCTTCACGCCGTCCGTGGCGCTGTCGTAGGTGAACGCGGCCCGCTGCGGGTTCTTGGTGATCGCCAGATAGAGGCTGACCCAGTGCTCGAGTCCCGTGGGCAGAGGGGCGATCTCGGCGAAGACGGGGTTGGCGGTGTTGGCCCAGTCGTCGATGCCCATGACCGGCATGGTCGACTGGTTGGCCCCGACCGTGTCCCACAGATGGTTGGCCCGGCCGAGCATGGTGTTGCCGTTGGGCCCCCACCCGGCGCCGACGCTCGCGTTCAGGGCGGGCAGGGTGCCGGTGTCCCGGGCGCGGACGAGGAGTTCGGTGGTGCCGAGGCTGCCGCCGCCGAGGAACAGGTAGGTGCAGCTGTACTGCTTGGTCTCGACGACCGTGCCGGCGTCGTTGATGCGGTCGGCGGTCAGGACGTACGAACCGTCGCTCGCCCGGCTGATGGCCCTGACCCGCTCCATGGTGGTGATGGTGACGTTCCCGGTGCCGAGCGCGGCGGCGAGATACGTCTTGTCGAGGCTCTTCTTGCCGTGGTTGTTGCCGTAGATGACCTCCTGGGCGAGCGCCGACTTCGTCGCCGTGCCGGCGGCCTCCTTCTGCATGTAGGCGAAGTCGTAGGTGCTGGGCACGAAGGTGGTCCTGAGGCCGGTGTTCTGGGCGTGCTTGCGGGAGATCCGGGTGAAGCGGTACCACTCCGTCGACTCGAACCAGGCCGGGTCGACGGTGTTGACGCCGAGCATGGAGTTGGCGCGCGGGAAGTACGTCGCGTACATCTCGTCGGCGTCGACGGTCGGGAACTGCTCGGCGAAGTACGACTTGAGCGGGGTCACCGCCATACAGCCGTTGACCAGCGAGCCGCCGCCGACGCCCCGCCCCACGAACACCGACATGTTGGCGAAGTGCACCCGGTCCAGGACGCCGGGGTAGGGGCTGATGTCCTTGTTGACGACGTCCAGCCACAGGAACGTGGCCAGCGGTGCCTCGGTGCGGGTGCGGAACCACATGGAGCGCTGGTCCGGGCTCGCGGTGGAGCAGAAGATCTTGCCGTCGGAGCCGGCGGTGTTCCAGAGCCGGCCCATCTCGATCATGAGCGTGCGGATGCCCGCCTGGCCGAGGCGGAGGGCGGCCACGGCGGCGCCGTAGCCCGAACCGACCACGATGGCCGGGGCGTTGTCGACGGCGGCGGGTTCCACGGCCGACGCCGACTCCAGACCGATGCGGGTGAGACCGGACGCGGCGGCGGTCTGAAGGGCCACCATGCCCAGGATGTGACGTCTCGTCAGCTGACGCTGCATCAGTTTTGTTGCCATGCGCGCAGCATGGGCGGATTATTCGGTTCCGCCTAGACGGCTAGAGCAACGTCTTCAACTTTTCTGCCAGCAGGTCCCAGCGCCACTTCTCCTCGACCCAGGCCCGCCCCCGCTCCCCCATGCGCTGCCGCAGCTCGGCGTCACCCAGGAGCGCGAGAATCCGCTCGGCACAGTCCTCGACCGACCCGCCCCGTACGACCCACCCGGTCTCCCCGTCGAGCACGGCGTCCGGCGCGCCGCCGGAGTCCCCGGCGACGACCGGCAGCCCCGTCGCGGAGGCCTCCAGATACACGATCCCGAGCCCTTCCACGTCCAGCCCGCCCCGCCGCGTCCGGCACGGCATCGCGAACACGTCCCCGGCGCCGTAGTGCGCGGGCAGCTCGGACCAGGGCACGGAGCCGGTGAAACGGACGGAGTCGGCGACCCCGGTCTCGCGCGCCAGCCTGCGCAGCTCCTTCTCGTACGGCCCGCCCCCGACGATCAGCAGCACCGCGTCCGGCTGATCGGCGAGAATCCGCGGCATCGCCAGGATCAGCGTGTCCTGCCCCTTGCGCGGCACCAGCCGCGAGACGCACACCACCACCGGCCGGTCGGTCAGCCCCAGCCGGGCCCGGACGGCCTCACCGCCCGACCCGGGATGGAAGGTCTTCTCGTCCACCCCCGGCGGCAGCTGCACCATCCGCGACGCCGCCTCCGGCGTCAGCGCGCCGGCGATCCGCGACCGCGTGTACTCGCCGAGGTAGGTGATCGTGTCCGTGCTCTCGCCGATCCGGCGCAGCAGCTGCCGCGCGGCGGGCAGCTGGGCCCATCCCGCCTCGTGCCCGTGGGTCGTGGCCACCAGCCGCTCGGCCCCGGCCTTACGGAGTGCGGGCGCCATCAGCCCGAGCGGCGCCGCCGCCCCGAACCACACCGACGTACAGCCGTGTTCCCGCAGGAGTCCGACCGCCGTACGCGTGGCCGCGGGCGTCGGCAGAAGCATCGTCGTACGGTCGCGTACGACGGTGAAGGGCTGCTCGGCGTCGAAGGCGGCCGTGGCCTCTACGCCCTCCCGGCCCCGCTTCCAGGTCGACGCGTAGACCACGAGCCGCTCGGGATCGAGGCGCAGCGCCATGTTGTGCAGGAACGCCTGGATACCGCCTGGCCTGGGCGGAAAGTCGTTCGTGACGATCAGGGTCTTGGACATCGTCGTGCGCATCGCCGCCGACCCTATCCAACGGCGTGGCCACCGCTGCTGCACGACCCCCGCACAGCCGGCCGCGGCCGCGTTTATGGCACCCTCACAGCAGGTCGGGACATCATGGCCATCTCAATCACGGCACGGACAGCAACGCGCGAACAGGGGCTCCGGTGGACATTGCGGGTGCGAGGCGGTCTCCGGCGGGGCTGCTGGTGACCTGGGGCCTGACGAGGCTGCTGCTGTTCCTGTTCGTCCTGAAGGTGTACGTCTTCCCCGGCCCGGACGTCACGAGCGATGTGTCGGTGATCTACCAGGGCTGGTACGACGTGCTGCGCACCGGCACCTTCCCGCAGGACGACGTCACCTGGCAGTATCCGCCGGCCGCCGCGCTGGCGATCCTCTCCCCCGCGCTGCTGCCGTTCCTCCCGTACGCGACGGCGTTCTTCGTCCTCGCCTTCCTCGCCGACCTGGTGGTCTTCTCCCTGCTGCTGTACGCGGGCCTGCGCCCCGGCCGGAGCCTGCGCGGCGCCTGGGTGTGGGTGGTGGGCGTCCCGCTGCTCGGCCCGACCGTGTACGCCCGCTACGACGTGATGGTCACCGCCGTCGTCGTGGCCGCGCTGCTCGCGGGCGCCCGGCGTCCGCGCGTGATGGGCGCCCTGATCGGCTTCGGGGCGATGCTCAAGGTGTGGCCCGTGCTGCTGCTGGTGGCCGTCCGCAGGCGCGGTGTCTGGATGTCGGCGGCGGTCACGGCGGCCGGCCTCGCCGCCCTCTTCGCGGTGACCATGCCCGGCTCCTTCGCGTTCCTGACCTTCCAGGCCGACCGGGGCACCGAGGTGGAGTCGCTGGGCTCGCTGGTCTTCCATGTGGCCAGGCAGTACGGCTGGGACGGCCAGGTGCTGCTGAACTACGGCTCGGTGGAGTTCCTCGGCCCGTGGGTGAACGTCGTCAGCACCGCCGCGCTCGCCCTCACCGGCATCGCCTTCGGCTGGCTGCTGCTGTGGCGGCTGATCGCGACCCGCTTCGAGGCGCACACCACGGCGGACGCCGCGTTCGTGGCGGTGCTGCTGTTCACGACCACGAGCCGGGTGATCAGCCCGCAGTACATGGTGTGGCTGATCGGCCTCGCCGCGGTCTGCCTGTGCTTCCGGGCGACCCGGATGGCGAAGCCCGCGCTGCTGGTCCTGGCGGCGTCCTTCGTGACGGTCCTGGAGTTCCCGGTCTACTTCGCGAACGTCGTCGCCAGCGACGGCCTCGGCGTCACGCTGCTCTTCCTGCGCAACGGCCTCCTCGTGGCCGCGACCGTGCTGGCGGCCGTCGAGCTGTGGCGGGCCACGGTGAGCGCGCCCACCGAGGACGACGAGGAGCCTCAGCCGGCACAGGCCACGGAGGAGTCGTCGGAGACCTCGGTCACCTCCTGACGCCGGGACCGCCCGAGGATCACGCCCACCACCGCGCACTGCACGGCCATGGCCGACGCCATGGCGAGGCACACCCCGGGCAGCCCGAGCCCGGACAGCCCGTACGCCAGCGGCAGTTGGACCGCGGTACCGAGCAGTGTCACCCTCAGCAGCACCGGCGCGCCCCCGCTCCCCTCGAAGACCCCGCCCAGCGCGATGAAGCAGGCCATCAGCAGCAGATAGGGGCCGACGCAGCGCAGGAACAGCACCCCCTCGCCGGCGACCTCGCCCCTGGCGCCGAAGGCGGCCATGATCCAGGGCGCGGTCACGGCGAACAGCACGGCGGCGGCCGCCCCGAAGGCGCCGGACACCACGACCGCCTCCCGACCGATCGCCCGCCGCGCGTCCCGGCCGGCGCCCAGCAGATGCGCGGTGTGGATGGAGGCGGCCTGCCGCACCGCGTAGAAGCCCATGGTGGCCACGTACAGGACCTTGTACGCGATGGCGTACGCGGCCACCGCCGTCACCCCGAGCCGCGCCACGATCCCGACCAGCACCAGCGCCCCGCCCTGTCGCACGGTGAAGTCGGCGGCCATGGGCAGCCCGGTCCGCAGCACTCTCCGGAAGGCGGTCCCGGGCCCGGTGGCCGTCCGCAGCAGCGCGTTCCGCCGCAGGGCGAGGAGTCCCGCCCCCAACGCCACGCACCGGCACAGCACGGTCGAGGCGGCGGCGCCCTGGACGCCGTAGAGGTGGATGAAGAGCGGGTCGCAGACGAGGATCAGCCCGTTGGCGAGCAGTGCGAGGCGCATCGGCGTCCTGGTGTCTCCCGTCCCCTTCAGAATCCCGTCGACCAGCTGCTGGGCGAAGAACACGGCGATGCCCGGCATCGATATCGCGAAGTACCCGACGGCGAGCGGCAGCGCCGCGCCCCCGCCGAGGACCAGCCGCGCCAGCGGCTCCCGCAGCAGATGTCCGCCCACCGCGACCACCGGCGTGACCAGCCCGAACACCGCCCAGCCCCCGCGCACGGCGGCCCGTACCGCGCCCGGGTCCCTCGCGCCTCTGGCATGCGCGACCAGCACGGTCGTGCCCGAGCCGAAGACCAGGGCGACCCCCAGCAGCACGTTCTCGGCGTTCGTCGCCACGGCGACGGCCGCCACCGCCGCTCCGCCGAGCCGGGAGACCCAGACGGTGTTGATGATCCCGGCGGCCACGGAGGCGAGCAGCGAGAAGTAGACGGGATGGGCGAGCGCGATGAGCCGACGCCGATGGCTGTCCTTGACCACAGCAACCCCCTCGAAACGAGCTACCTCGTTTCGAGGTAGCTCGATAAGAGGTACCATGACGTCACGACGACCACAAGGAGGAATCGGCGTGCTGGAGCTGTCGATCCTGGGCTTCCTGGCCGAAGAGCCCTTGCACGGCTACGAGTTGAAGGAGCGCATCAGGGCGCTCAGCGGCCATGTCCGCCCGGTCAGCGACGGCGCCCTCTATCCGGCCATCACCCGGCTGATCAAGGCGGGCAAGCTCGACGAGCACACCGAGCCGGGCGCGAGCGCGGCCCCGCGGCGCACGCTCTCCCTCACCGACACGGGCCGCGCTGACCTCCTGGAGCGATTGCGGCATCCCAAGCCGGTGGAGATCTCCGACCAGGTCCGCTTCAACACGGTCCTGACGTTCCTGCGCCATCTCCCGGACCGCCGCGAACAGGCCGCGGTGCTCCGCCGCCGCCTGGAGTTCCTCGACACGCCCACGAGCTTCTTCTACGACGAGGGCAGACCCGTGCGCGCGGAGGACGCGGCGGACCTGTTCCGGGAGGGCATGCTGCGGGTCGCGCGGGCGACCGGAGAGGCGGAACGCACCTGGCTGGAGGAGGCCGTCGAGCGGCTCAGTCGAGCTGATCCCGAAGGTACTCACGCCACTGGGCCGTGAACTCGCCCAGGTCCGTGCCGAGCACGGTCTTCAGCGCGTCCTCGACCGCCCCGGCGCGCTGCTTGTGGGCACCCACGGCCTGGTAGAACACCCGCAGCCGTTCCGTCCCCCACCGGTCCGCGATCATCCGGCAGGCCAGCCAGCCGCTCTCGTAGGCCTGCGCCAGCTTGGTCGCGTCGCCGCTGAACCCGAAGTCCGCGTCCGCGGGCAGCCCCTTCGGCGCCCGCCCTTCGGTCACGGCCTGCCACAGCTCCGGCGCGGCCTGGACCGGCGACCGGCCGGAGTCGAGGTAACCGACCCAGTCCGCGTACCCCTCGGACAGCCACAGGGGTGTGGCGGCGGTGGTGTGGTCGCGGGTGGCGACATGGGTGGTCTCGTGGGTGAGCACGACCTGCTTGCCGACGCTGCCGAGGACGCCGTACGCGTCGGGATTGACGATGATCCGGTCCGCGGGCGCGCGCGCCGGGGCGCCCGTCTCCCCTGTGGTGACGGCGGCGATCCCGCGGTACGAGGAGGCGGGCGAGCCCAGCAGCCCCGCCATGCCCTCCAGCGACGTCGGTACGAGCACGACGACGTGCCGCGTCCAGTCGGTGCCCCACTCCGCCGACACCGCCGGAACGGCATGGTCCGCGAGATCGGCGTAGATCTGCAGCGCCGCGCTCGACCGCCCGACGCCGAGGACGAGGCTGTGCTTTCCGCGGACGACGTCCACCTCGCCCTGGTCCCACAGCTGCTGGGCGGACTTCTTCGCGGGCCGCTCCTGATCGACGTACCACTCGCCGCCCGCGTCCAGACTGAGGGTGAGCGTGCGGCCGACGGTGACGGGGGCGCTGTCGTAGCCCTGTATGCGGTACTTGAGCTCGACGTCCGCGGTGGCCTCGGCGCCGTCCTGATAAAACCCCGTCAGCCGGTACGCCCACGCCGCGAACGGCACGCCCCGCGCGTTCTCGAACCAGTCCAGCGAGCCCGTCTGCATGAACGCCGCCCGGTCCCGGTCGAGCACGGCCACCGACCGCCGGTCGAGCAGCTCCTGGACATCGGCCTTGGCGGCCCTGGTCCCCGGCTTGCCCCCACAGGCCACCAGGGAGACCAGCAGCAGACACAGCGCGAGGACCCCATGTCTCGACGCCCGCCTTCGACCAGCCATTTCACGATCGTACGGCGGGCGGGGCGCCAGGGTCAGAGGGCAGGGTCAGACCCGGGTGACCGTCGCGCCCGGCATCATGCCCACCGGGTCGTAGCGGACGGGGGCGCCGGGGTAGGGGGCGTGGATCACCTGGCCGTTGCCGACGTACATGCCGACATGGCTCGCATCGCCCCGGTAGGTGACCAGGTCGCCGGGCTGCGCCTGGGAGAGCGGGACCTGCCGGCCCGCGTAGCGCTGGCCCTGCGAGGTGCGTGGCAGGGAGACGCCGGCATGCCGGTACGACCACACCATCAGGCCCGAACAGTCGAAGCCGGAGGGGCCGGTCGCGCCCCAGACGTACGGCTTGCCGAGCGCGGCGCGGGCCGCGGCGACCGCGGCGGCGGCCCGGGCGTTGGGCGGCAGCGCGCCACTGAGGTCGGGCATCTCGTCACGGCCGGAGCGGGAGGCCCGGTCGTAGGCGGCGCGCTCCTCGGACGGCAGGGAGTTGAGCAGGCGCCGGGCCTCGGCGAGCTTCTTCTCGACCGTCTTCTTGTGGGTCGCGACCGCCTTGCGGCTCTTCTCCAGCTCGGCCAGCTGCCCGGCCGCCTCCGCGCGCTCCTGGGCGAGTTCCCGCATCGCCGACTGGAGGTCCTTGAGCTCACCGGCCTGATGGGCGGTGAGCCGGTCGAGGGCGGCGGCCTTGTCGAGGTAGTCGTCCGGGTCGTCGGAGAACAGCAGGGCGAGGGACGGGTCGAGGCCGCCGGAGCGGTACTGGGCGCCGGCCAGCGAACCGAGCGTCTCCCGCATGGCGTTGATGCGGTCCTGCTGCCGGGCGATCCGGTCCTGCGCGGTGCCGACCTGCTTCTTCAGTGAGTCGGCGCGTTCGTCGGCCTTGTTGTAGGCCTCGGTCGCCTTCTCGGCCTCCTCGTAGAGGCGGTCCACCTCGGCACGGGTGTCGTCGTGCGGGGCGGCCGTGGCCGGTACGGCCCCGAGGGCCGCGGCGGTGGCGGTCAGGACGCAGAGCGCGGCACTGGCGCCCCGGTCGAACCCGGACGATGTCGATGCAAGGCGGCGATGGGACCCCACGAGAAGCCGCACCCCTTCCGCTGGCGGACAGGAAACGCGGCCGACAGTAGCCCTGCGACAAGGGCGCTTCCAAAGACCTCCACGGCCACACAACGTGACACCCCGCCACCGACGCAGGTCAGTGGCGGGGCACGGGGTCAGTTCACGTCGCCGGGATTCGCCCGAACGGGCGGCGGGGTGTCGTGATCTTGAGGGTGATCCCCGGAGTGATCCTTGGGGTGATCAGATCCGGACGCCGAACTGGAACGGCATGTTGCCGATCGACTCGTAGCGCACGACGGTGCCGGTGCGCGGGGCGTGGATCACCTGGCCGTTGCCGGCGTAGAGGCCGACGTGGTGCAGGTCGCTGTAGAAGATGACGAGGTCGCCGACCTTGAGCTGGCTCTGGGAGTAGATCTTGGTGCCGGCGTTGGCCTGCGCCTGCGAGGTGCGGGGTATGGAGACACCGGCCTGGGCGTAGGCCCAGGAGGTGAGGCCCGAGCAGTCGTAGGAGGCGGTGCCCGTGGCGCCGTAGACGTACGGCTTGCCGAGCTGGGTCTGGGCGGCCTGGAAGGCGGCGGCGGCGAAGTTGGAGGCGGGCGGGGTGTCGCCCAGGTTCACGCGCTCGCTGGCGGAGCGGCTGGCGCGCGCGTCCTCGGCGGCGAGGGCGGCCTTCTCGGCGGCCGTCAGCGTGTTGAGCAGCTTCTGCGCCTCGGCGAGCTTGGCCTGGACTTCCTTCTTCTTCTTGGCCAGTTCGGTCCGGGTGGAGGAGAGGTCCTTGAGCTTCTCGGAGGCCTCGGCACGCTCCTGCGCGAGCTCGCGCTGCTTCTCCTGGATCTTCTTCAGCGCCTCGACCTGCTGGGCGCTCAACTGGTCGGCCGTGGAGGCCTTGTCCAGATAGTCGTCCGGGTTGGACGACAGGAAGAGCTGCAGGGAGGCGTCTATGGATCCGGTGCGGTACTGGGCGGCGGCCGCGAGGCCCATGGAGTCACGGAGCCCGTTGAGGTCCTCCTGGCCGCGGGCCACGGTGTCCTGGATGGCGGAGATCTCCTTCTGGAGCTTCTCCTGCTTCTCCTTGGCGCCGTTGAGCTTCTCGGTGGCCTGCTCGGCCTCCTCGTAGAGCTTGTCGACCTTGGACTTGACCTCGTCCTTGCTGGGCTTCTCGCTCGGCGCCGCGTTGGCGGCGTTGGCGCTCAGCGCGACGGCGGCGGCAGCAGCGGTGGTCAGCACGGTCACGCGCGTGCGGCTCGGCTGCTTGGGTCGACGGTGGGACGCCACGGAGGTGAGCTCCTTCTTGTGAGTGATCACCCGTTCGGAGGTTCGAGCCCAGACCCTAGTGACCTTCTTGTGATCAGTTCAAATCCTCGCGCGAAAAAATCGGTCACGGACTGCATTCTTTACACACAACTCACGTGCGGTAATGCTCGATTGACACTACGTTGCGTGACGATTCCGCCAATTCGGGCATTAAACCTGGAAGTTAGATGATCAGGACAGGCGCTTCAAAAGCATCGCCGAAGCGACAGGCCTGGCCCCCGCCTTGGCCACCCCGTCGGCGACCTCCCGGTCGGTGGAGGCGACGATGACCGGCCGCCCCGGCGGCTCGGCGCGCACCAGCTGGCGGATCAGTTCGTCGGCCGTGACACCCGGCTTGGAGAACAGCACCCGCACCCCGCGCGGCGGCGCGAGCAGCACCGGCGCGGCCAGCTCGGCGCCGTCGAAGACACAGGTGACCTCCGCCCCGGTCTGCGCCGCGAGCTGCGAGAGCTGACCGAGCAGCCGCAGCCGCTGCTTCTCCAGCGGCATCTGGGGATAGCCGGTCTTGGTGACGTTGTAGCCGTCGACCACCAAGTGGGCCTGCGGCAGGGCCAGCAGCTGGTCCAGAATGGCCGGATCATGCTCGGACAGGGCCCGCGCGGCGATGTCCTTCGGTGTCATTCGTCCCGGTTCGACCGCGTCGACGGTCTCCGCGGGCCGTACCGACACGGGCGGCAACGCCAGCTCCCGGCGCAGCCCTTGAGCCGCGTCGAGCACGGTGTCCAGCAGCAGCCTCACGCGCATGTCCTCGACGCTGCGCCCCTCACGCGCCGCCCTGCGTGTCGCCTCCAGGGCCGCCTCGACCTCGCCCAGCCGGGCCTTGAGCCGCCGCGTCTCGACCTCGGCGGCGGACACCTGCGTCTGCCCCTCGGCGCGCACGGTGTCCATCTCGCCCTGCAGCTTGCGCAGCGCCGCCTCACCTCGCTTGACGTCGCTGAGCGCGGCCCGCAGCTTGCGGTGAAGCGATTCGGCTTCCTTCTTCGCCGACTCCATTTCGGCGCGCAGCCGCTCGGTCTCGGTCCGGGTCTGCTCCCGGGCCGCCGTCAGCTCCTCGCGCAGCCGCTCCAGCTCGACCCGGCTCTCCTCGTCGGCGCGCTCGGCGTCGGCCCGCTGGGCCTCCTCGCCGGCCGCGGTCACGAGTTTCACCCAGCCCGTGGGGCGCAGAACATAGGCCGCGGCCGCCACGTCGAGCGGATCCGCGGCCGGGGGCGGCGAGCCGGTGTCGAGAGCGCCGGACAGCTCCGGCTGGGCCTCTCTGAATTTCTCGCCGATCCGTTGCCGGAACAGCGGATCGGTCTCCAGGGCCGCCGCCATCGCGTTGCCGGCGAACTTGGCACGCCGGTTCGGCGCGAACCGCGCGTACTGTCTGAGCTGCGCGGGCAGTTCACCGACGGTCAGTCCGCCGAAGCCGTCGGACACGATCTGTACGACGCGGCGGCGCACCCCGTCGGGCAGCGGACGGTCGAGCACCTCAGCGGCGCCGTCGCCCGGCCCCCCGCCTTGTGACTCCACCATCCGTCAACACCCCAACCTGTGTGCGGGCCCCGCTCCCTCAGGAGCCGGCGCCCGGCCTGTCCACGAGTTCCACCTGATCCACGGCGTTGCACCAGCGGCAGCGCACCGACTCGATGGTCTCACTGACCACCTCGCGCTCCTCGACCTTCGGCTCACCGGCCAGGTCGAGGTGGACGTACTCGACGACCTTCGACGAGCGGGTCACGTCGAACCGCGTGAGGTTGCCGCAGAGGGTGCAGCGCCACCGCGTCGAGGCGGTCGGCAGGGGAACCGTCATCGTGCCTGTGCTCTTTCCTGCTAGGTCTTCCATTGTCCGCGACACACCGGACACGGTGCGTGTACCGGACCCGGTGCGTGTGGCTCGTAACCCTACGGCCTGGCGGGTACTCGTCGCTCGGCCGTCCACGTCGCCCGCCCGGCGGCGAGGCGGTCTGTTCGGTTGCGTCCCGTTACGTCATGCTCTGTGTTCATGATCAGCAACTGGAGGGTGACGGTCGGTGGCGCGAGCAGGTCGTTGTGGGGGGCGGCGCCGATCACCTACGGCCTGATCGCCCTGTGCTGTCTGCTGTTCCTGATCGGCCCGGCGGCGGGCCTGAATCCGGCCTACGGCACCGGTGACGAGCTGCTGGCCGCGCAGCGGGCCTATTTCCACCGCTGGGGCGTGGTCCCCGCGGAACTGTTCGAAGGCTCCGCTCGCGCCACCCTGACCCCCGCGACAGCCCTCTTCGTGCACGGCAGCTGGGTCCACCTCCTCGGCAACATGCTCTTCCTCTATGTCTTCGGAGTGCTGACCGAGGAACGGATGGGCCGCGTCCAGTTCACGCTGTTCTACGTCGGCTGCGGCTATCTGGCGCTGCTCGGCTACGCGGCGGCGAACTCCGACTCCGACCAGTCGCTGGTGGGCGCCTCCGGGGCGATCTCCGCCGTGCTCGGAGCGTTTCTCTACCTGTTCCCCGGCGCCCGGGTGACAAGCCTGCTCCCGTTCCTCTTCTTCCTCCCGCTGCGCTTCCCGGCATGGGTGGTGCTGCCCTTCTGGGCGGCGCTGCAATGGCTGGCGGCGGGCCGGGCGCCGAACGGCCCCGGAGTGGCGTATCTGGCGCACCTGGTGGGCTTCGGCCTGGGCTTCGCCTTCGCGTGGGTGCGGTTCCCCCCTGCGACTAGAGTGAAGCCCGCCCCAGCTCCGGCCCCCGAGGGAGAGAACCAGCCGTGATCACCGCGATCGTCCTCATCAAGACCAGCGTGGACCGGATCCCCGAGATCGCCGAGTCGATCGCGGCCCTGGACTCCGTCAGCGAGGTCTTCTCCGTCACCGGCACCTACGACCTGATCGCCATGGTCCGCGTCCGGCAGCACGAGGACCTCGCCGAGGTCATCCCCGGCAGCATCAGCAAGATCCCGGGTGTGGAGGCCACCGACACCCACGTCGCGTTCCGCACGTACTCCCAGCACGACCTGGAAGCGGCGTTCGCGATCGGCCTCGACAACTAGCCGCTGACGTCGAGGGCGACGATGCCCTTGTTCGTGCCGGCGTAGACGCGGCGGCCGTGGACGACGGGGGTCAGCAGGACGCCCGGATCGGGACCCACCTCGGCTGTCCAGAGCACCTTGCCCTTCAGGTCGAGGGCGTGGACCTCGGTGTCGGTGCGCACGTGGACCGTGGAGTCCACCAGCACCGGGTCGGAGAAGGCCCCGCCCCCGCCGTACGACCAGACCGCGTCCCCGCGCGCCGTGGTGGCCTTGAGCACCGCCCCCAGGTTGGTCACCCCCAGGAAGGCGAAGGCGTCCGCGTTCGCCGGGACGTAGGAACCGGCGAGGTCCGGCTCCCGCCACAACAGGCGGCCCGCCAGATCCAGCCCGAACAACTCGGCGGCTTGGTTCCCGGTGCTCACGACCACCCTGTCGCTGCTGACGGCGGGCCGGCCGACATCACCGTCCATCGTTGCGTCGAACGCCGTGGCGCCACCCTCGCGGATGCCGTAGAGGTGGTTGTCGTAGCAGGGCACGTAGAGGACGTCGCCGGCCACGACGAGTTCCTCCGACGGCGCACCGCCCACCGCGGCGTCCCAGCGCACCTTGCCCCGGCCGTCGTACGCCTGCACGACACCCGGACCGTCGAACGTGCCCTTCGCGGACCCTACGACGACATTGCCCCCGAGCACCGCGGGCTGACGGAAGAACGGACTCGGCAGATTCTGCGTCCACATCTCCTCGCCCTCGGCGCTCACCGCGATGAGCCGGCCTGCTTCGGCCGCGGTGTCGTCGGCCGCGGCGACGAAGATCCCGTCGGCCGTGACGACCGGCCTGGTGATGAAGTTCGCCCCCTTGAAGAGGGGCGCCTTCCAGCGTTCCCTGCCGTCGCTGCCCAGGGCCCGCAGCGTCCCGTCGTCCCCGGCGAAGTACAGCGTCCGGCCGTCGGCGGAGAGCGCCCCGAGGGCACCGCCGGCCACATGCGGCGGGCCGGCGGCCTCGTACGTCCACTTCACGGACGCCTTCCGCACGACGGACCCCGGCGCCTTCGCGCTCCCGCTCTTCCCCCCGCCCTCACCCTCACTACCGGTCTCCGACTGCCCGAACCACCACCAGGCGCCCGCTCCCCCGGCCCCGGCGACCACGGCCCCGCCCACGGCGAGGCGCAGCAGCCCGCGCCGCGAAGGCCGCACATCCGCGGCTTCCACCTCGGGCGGCGCCACAGCGGGCGTCTTGACCACCGGCGCCACCTCGGACGTCTCCGCCACCGGCGCCACATACTCGACCCGGCTCTCCCGCTCCCCCGACTCCCGGTCCGGAAGCCAGAGTTGGGCTCCCGGAGAGGTATCGGGCCCCGGCCCCGCACCGGTGTACCAGCCCGGACGCAGACCGCCGCGCAGGGAACCCCCCACGGCCTCGACGACGTCCTTCGGCATCGGCCGCTGCCCCGGCTCCTCCTTGAGGCAGGCCTCCACCAGGGGCAGCAGGTCCTTCGGTACGCCCGTCAGGTCGAAGTCCCGGGTCAGGATGCGCAGCAGGATCACCGAGTCCTGGCCCTCGCCGAAGGGCTCGCGCCCGCTCGCCGCGTAGGCGAGGACGGCCCCCAGGGAGAAGACGTCGCTCGACGGTCCGACCTTGCCGCCGTTGCGGATCTGCTCGGGCGAGACATAGCCGACCGAGCCGACGATCGCACCGGTGCGGGTCATCGCCGTCGCTTCGAGGGCCCGTACGATCCCGAAGTCGATGACCCGCGGACCGTCCGCCGCCAGCAGGATGTTGGAGGGCTTGAGGTCCCGGTGGACCATGCCACGGGCGTGGATCGCGCCGAGCGCCTCCCCGAGCGCGGCCCCCAGCACCCGGACCGCGGGCTCGGGCAGGGGCCCGCCGTCGAGGACGGCGTCCCGCAGGTTCGGTCCGTCCACGAACTCCGTGGCCATCCAGGGGCGTTCGCCCTCGGGGTCGGCGTCCACGACCCGCGCGGTGTACGTGCCCGCCCCGCCGACGGTCTGCGCGGCCCGCACCTCCTGCCGGAACCGGGCCCGGAAGGTGCGGTCCTGGGCGTACTCGGCCCGTACGACCTTCACCGCCAGCCGCAGCCCGGTCCGTGACTCGGCGAGGTAGACCTCGCCCATACCGCCCGAGCCGAGCCGGCCCCGTACCTCGTACGGGCCGACCCTGCGCGGATCCGTCGTGCGCAGCGCCTGCACTTCCCGCTCCCCCTGTATGCCTACGAACGCCGTAGGGGAGCGTACCGGCAACCGCAGGTCAGCCGGTCAGACGGCCGGGACGCAGCGCCCGTCCTCGGTCCGGTACTGCCACTTCGCACCGTCGCTGACCAGCTCGCGCACGGCGTTCACGAACCGCTCCACGTGCTCGTCCGGCGTGCCCGCGCCGAAGCTGACGCGGATGGCGTTGAGGGACTTCTCGCCGGGCGCGGCCTCGGGGGCGCCGCACTCGCCCTGGGTCTGCGGGTCGCTGCCGAGCAGGGTGCGGACGAGGGGGTGGGCGCAGAAGAGGCCGTCGCGGACGCCGATGCCGTACTCGGCGGAGAGCGCGGCGGCGAAGTGGGAGCTGTTCCAGCCCTCGACGACGAAGGAGATCACGCCGACGCGCGGGGCGTCATCGCCGAAGAGGGAGAGGATGCGGACCTCGGGAACGTCCGCCAGGCCCGCGCGGACCTTCTCGATCAGGTACTGCTCGCGGGCGACCAGGCTGTCGAACCCGGCCTCGGTGAGCGCCTTGCAGGCCGAGGCGATGGAGTAGGCGCCGATGACGTTCGGGGAGCCGGCCTCGTGGCGGGCCGCGCTCTCGTGCCACTCCACGTCCACGCCGCCGTCCTCGCGCCGGGTGACCTTGCGGCTGGCGCCGCCGCCCGCGAGGTAGGGCTCGGCGGCGGTCAGCCAGTCGGCGCGGCCGGCGAGGACGCCGGAGCCGAAGGGGGCGTACAGCTTGTGCCCGGAGAAGGCGACCCAGTCGACGTCGAGGTCGGCGACGGACACCGCGTGGTGCGGGGCGAGCTGGGCGGCGTCGAGGACGATCCGGGCGCCGTGCGCATGGGCGGCGGCGGCCAGCTCGCGCACCGGCCACAGCTCGCCGGTGACGTTGGAGGCACCGGTCACGCAGACCAGGGCGGGGCCGTACGGGTCACGGTCGGCGAGGGCCTGCTCCAGGGTCTCCACGGCCTGCTGGTGGGTGCGGGGCGCGTTGAGGTAGGTGACGCGGGCGTCACGCCAGGGCAGCAGGGAGGCGTGGTGCTCGGTCTCGAAGACGAAGACCTGACAGTCGGCGGGCAGCGCGGCGGCGAGCAGGTTGAGGGAGTCGGTGGTGGACCGGGTGAAGACGACCTGGTCGCCCTCGCGGCAGCCCAGGAACTCGGCGACGGTCCTGCGGGCGTTCTCGAACAGGTCGGTCGACAGCTGCGAGAGGTACCCGGCACCGCGGTGGACGCTGCCGTAGTAGGGCGCGTACGCCGCCACGTCGTCCCACACCCGCTGGAGGGCCGGCGCGCTGGCGGCGTAGTCGAGGGCGGCGTAGGTCACCTCGCCACCGGTGACGAGCGGGACGGTGACATCTCGCCCGAGAACGGGCAGCGGGGCACAAATGGTCTGGGCGGCGGCAGCGGTGGAGACAGACATGGGGAACTCCCGTGAGAGGGCACGCCGAAGCAGGGCATGCGGGAAAGAGGAAAAGGGTGCGCGGAGGCGGGGCTCGGCAGCCCTATCGCATTCGCTTGCTCACGGAAGACTCCCTCGAACGACCAGGACCCCTGGTTTCGAGAGGGGCCCGCGCTTGCCGTAGACCTCGCTGCCTACGGCCTGGTCTTCACCCGGGGCACCCCGCCACGGACGGAGGGTTGCCGGACAGTCGGCCGGGGCCTCATGACTGTCACTCATGACCTGGTACAGGAACGTACGCGATGTGATCGTCGGCCCGCAACCCGTGTCCGGATCGCGGGACGACGATCGCCACGACTACCGGTTGCTGGCCGCCACCCAGCGGTCGAGGGTCTGCTTGGCGGCGCCCGAGTCGATCGACTCGGCGGCCTGGTCCATGCCGGCCCGCAGCTGCTCCGCCAGCGTCCCCGAGCCCGGCTCCAGAGCCACCAGAGCGGCCGCCGCGTTCAGCAGGACCGCGTCCCGGACGGGGCCCGTCTCGCCGTCGAGCAGCCGGCGCGCGACCTCCGCGTTGAACGCCGGGTCCCCGCCGCGCAGCGCCTCCACCGGCACCAGCTCGATGCCGACGTCCCGCGGGTCGAAGGCCTCCTCGGTGACCTTGCCGTCGCGGACGATCCACACCCGGGAGGTGGCGGTGGTCGTCAGCTCGTCGAGGCCGTCGTCGCCGCGGAAGACCAGGGAGGAGTTGCCGCGCTCGGCGAACACCCCGGCGACGATCGGCGCCATCAGCGGGTCGGCGACGCCCACCGCCTGCGCCTTGACCTTCGCCGGGTTGGTCAGCGGGCCGAGGGCGTTGAACACCGTGCGGATGCCCAACTGGCCGCGGGCGGCGCCCGCGTGACGCAGCGCCGGGTGGAACTTGATGGCGAAGCAGAAGGTGATGCCGGCCTCCTCGGCGACCTCGGCCACCCGCTGCGGGGTGAGGTCGAGGTTGACGCCCAGCTTCTCCAGGACGTCCGAGGAGCCCGACGCCGACGAGGCCGCCCGGTTGCCGTGCTTGACGACCTTCGCGCCGGTGCCGGCCACGACGAGCGAGGACATCGTGGAGATGTTCACCGTCTTCGCGCCGTCGCCGCCGGTGCCGACGATGTCGACGGTCCGCCCGGACACCTCGATCACGTTGGCGTGCTCGTACATCGCCTGGACCAGGCCGGTGATCTCCTCGACCGTCTCGCCCTTGGCGCGCAGGGCCACCACGAACCCGGCGATCTGCGCGTCGGTCGCCTCGCCGCGCATGATCTTGTCCATCGCCCAGGCGGTGGCGTCGGCGCTCTGGTCCTGGCCGTACAGCAGGGCGTTCAGCACCCCGGGCCAGGAACGGCCCGCCGCGGTGTCGCCTCCAGCGGGGGTCACAGCGCTCATACGGCCGCTCCTGGATGTCGTAGGACCTGCTTCGACAGATGGTGTTCGGCCTCCACCCTATCCAGCCCGGGACACGCGGAAGGGCCCCCGTCCGAAGACCGGACGGGGGCCCTTCCAGTGCGCGTGGCGAGCGCAGCGATCAGTGGTGGCCGTGGCCGCTCGTGATCTCCTTGTACTCCTCGACGGTGGGCTTGGCGATCTGCGACTCCTCGCCGAAGTACGCCTCGCTGAGCTTGGCGCGCAGCTTCTCGGAGCCCTTCACCTTGCGCTCGACGCCGTTCTCGTCGACCGTCGGGCCGATCTCGGCCGGCTTGTACTGCTCGTGCGCGGTGAGCGTGTGCAGCGCGTCCTGGCTGAGCGGCTCGTGCACCTCGATGAACTCACCGTGCGGCAGGCGCTTGATGATGCCGGACTCGCGGCCGTGCAGCACCTTGTCCTTGTCGCGGCGCTGGAGGCCGAGGCAGATCCGCTTGGTGACGATGAACGCGAGCACCGGCGCGACGAAGAACGCCACGCGGACGAACCAGGTGATCGAGTTGATCGACAGGTGGAAGTGGGTGGCCCACAGGTCGTTTCCACCACCGACGAGCAGCACCATGTACCAGGTGATCCACGCGACGCCGAAGGCCGTGCGGGTCGGGGCGTTGCGCGGGCGGTCCAGGATGTGGTGCTCGCGCCGGTCACCGGTGACCCAGGCCTCGATGAACGGGTAGACCGCGATCGCCACCAGGACCAGCGGGAAGATCACCAGCGGGATGAACACGCCCAGGACGAGCGTGTGACCCCAGAAGTTGATCTCCCAGCCCGGCATGACACGGATCAGGCCCTCGGAGAAGCCCATGTACCAGTCCGGCTGGGCGCCCGTGGACACCTGGTCCGGACGGTACGGGCCCATGGACCAGATCGGGTTGATCGAGGCGATGGCCGCGATGGCCGCGATGACACCGAAGACCAGGAAGAAGAAGCCTCCGGCCTTGGCGGTGTACACCGGGAACAGCGGCATGCCGACCACGTTGTTGTTGGTCTTGCCGGGGCCCGCGTACTGCGTGTGCTTGTGGACGAACACCAGGATCAGGTGACCGACCACGAGGCCGAGCATGATGCCCGGCAGCAGCAGCACATGGATCGAGTAGAAGCGGGCCACGAAGTCGCCGCCCGGGAACTCGCCGCCGAAGAGGAAGAACGACAGGTACGTGCCGACGATCGGCACGGACAGGATCGCGCCCTCCATGAAGCGGACACCGGTGCCGGAGAGCAGGTCGTCCGGGAGCGAGTAACCGGTGAAGCCGGTGAACATGCCCAGGACGAACAGCAGGAAGCCGAACAGCCAGTTGACCTCACGCGGCTTGCGGAACGCACCGGTGAAGAACACGCGCATCATGTGCACGAACATGCCGGCGAGGAAGATCAGCGCCGCCCAGTGGTGGATCTGCCGGATCAGCAGACCACCGCGCACATCGAAGGAGATGTGCATGGTCGAGTTGAACGCCTCGGACATCAGCTGGCCCTGCAGCGGGACGTAGCTGCCGTGGTACTCCACCTCGTTCATCGACGGGTGGAAGAACAGCGTCAGATACACACCCGTGAGGATGATGATGAGGAAGCTGTACAGGCAGATCTCACCCAGCATGAACGACCAGTGGTCGGGGAAGATCTTGCGCATGTTGGCCTTGGCCAGGGAGTAGATCCCCAGTCGGCCGTCGGCCCAGTCGGCGAGCTTCTCGCCGGCCGGCGCCTTCCCGCGGGAGCGGGACTCGGTGGTCTCAGTTGTGGTGCTCATCCGCGCTCCCAGAAAGCAGGACCGACGGGCTCCTCGAAGTCGCCGAGCGCCTCGAGGTAACCCTCCTCGTTCACACCGATGCGCAGCTGCGGCAGGGCGTGACCAGCGGGGCCGAAGATCACCCGGGCACCGTCGGAGAGGTCGAAGGTGGACTGGTGGCACGGGCACAGCACGTGGTGCGTCTGCTGCTCGTACAGGGAGATCGGGCAACCGACGTGGGTGCAGATCTTCGAGTACGCCACGATGCCGTCGTGCGACCACTCGAGCTCGCGCTTGTCCTTGATGTTGTCCGGCTGGATCCGGACGATCATCAGGGCGGCCTTGGCGATCTCGGTCTGGAACTCCTCGTCGTGCTCCTCCAAGCCCTCGGGCTTGGCGAAGGTGAGCGAACCCACCGCGACGTCCTCGGGACGCAGCGGCTCGTTCGTGTTCATGTTGACGAGCTGGAGGCCCTTGCGCCACATGGTGTGGCGGAGCTTGGTGCCGGGCAGCGGGCCGAGGTCGCGCAGCAGCACGACACCGGCGAGCGGCACCAGGGTGAGCGCGCCGAGCATGGTGTTGCGGATCAGCTTGCGACGGCCGATCGCGGACTCCTTGGCGCCCTGCTTCCAGTCGTCGAAGACCTTCTCGCGGACCTCGGGAGGCGCCTCGATCGGGTGACGCTCGTCGACCATCTCCACGTCGGACATCAGGGTGCGGGCCCAGTGGACCGCGCCCGCGCCGATCGCGAAGAGGGCGACACCGAGGGTCAGGCCGAGCGAGAAGTTCAGCGCGTTGATGTGCCCGATGGGGAAGACGAAGATCGCCTTGTCGTGCGGGACACCCACGTACGCGGCGATGAAGCCGATCGTGGCCAGCATCGACAGGGTGAACAGCATCGCCACCGTGCGCTCGGACCGCTTGGCGGCCCGCTCGTCGATGTCCTGGACCCGGTGCTCGTGCGGCGGCAGGCCGGGGTCGGCGAAGGGGTCCTTGTCGTCCGCGACGCCTACCGCGCCGTGGGCGTCCTGCTCTGCGGGCAGGTTCTCTTCTGGAATGTCTTGGCTACTCATGACTTCTTGGCCTTTGCGGTCCGAGCGGCGAGCCAGACGGCGATTGCGATCAGGCCACCGAGTCCGAACACCCACGCGAAGAGACCCTCGCTGACCGGACCGAGGCCGCCCAGCTCGAGGCCGCCGGGGCTCTCGGTGTCGTCACCGTTGACCGCGTCGAGGTACGCGATGATGTCCTTCTTGTTCTGCTCCGACAGCGTGGTGTCGGGGAACGACGGCATGTTCTGCGGGCCGGTCTGCATGGCCTCGTAGATGTGCTTCGGGTCGACACCCTCGAGGCTCGGCGCGAACTTGCCGTGCGTCAGCGCACCGCCCTTGCCGGTGAAGTTGTGGCACTGCGCGCAGTTGGTGCGGAACAGCTCGCCACCCTTGGCGATGTCCGCGCCCTCCGGGCTGTACTGGTTCTTCGTCGGGACGACCGGACCGGCGCCCAGCGAGGAGATGTACGCGGCGAGCTGGTCGATCTCGGCCTGCGTGTAGATGACCTTCTTGCGCGGGATCTGGGCTCCCGGCTGCTGGGCCGGCATACGGCCGGTGCCGACCTGGAAGTCCACGGCCGCGGAGCCCACACCCACGAGGCTCGGCCCGTCGGTGGTGCCCTGAGCACCGGTGCCGTGGCAGCTGGCGCAGCCGACGGCGTAGAGCTTCTTGCCCTCCTCGATGGTGAGGGACTGGGCGGTTTCATCGGCCTGCGCCTTGTCCGCGGGCGCGAACGCGGCGTACAGCCCCCCAGTGGCCGCCAGCGCGAGGAGTAGGACGACGAGCGCCGCCAGCGGATGGCGTCGTCGTGCGGAGAGCTTTTTCACGGATTACCCCGGTGTCAGGATCTTCTGCGTCGATGCTTCTGGAAGTGCGCTTCTCTTGGATGCGCTCGGGAACGGTCCCCGACTACTTGATCAGGTAGATCGTGGCGAAGAGGCCGATCCAGACGACATCGACGAAGTGCCAGTAGTAGGACACGACGATGGCGGCCGTCGCCTGCTCGTGTGTGAACCTCTTCGCCGCGTAGGTACGGCCGAGAACGAAGAGGAAGGCGATGAGACCGCCCGTCACGTGCAAGCCGTGGAAGCCGGTGGTCAGGTAGAAGACCGAGCCGTACGGGTCGGAGGAGAGCGAGAGCCCGTCCTTCTTGACCAGCTCGGTGTACTCGAACACCTGACCGCCGATGAAGATCGCACCCATCACGAAGGTGACGATGAACCACATCCGGAGCTTCTTCACGTCACCGCGCTCGGCGGCGAAGACGCCGAGCTGGCAGGTGAGCGAGGAGAGCACCAGGATCGTGGTGTTCGTCGCCGAGAAGGGAAGGTTCAGGCTCTCGGCCATCTCCTTCCAGTGATCGGGACCCGTCACCGATCGCAGGGTGAAGTACATCGCGAAGAGGGCCGCGAAGAACATCAGCTCGGAACTCAGCCAGATGATCGTTCCGACACTGGTGAGGTTCGGCCGATTGACCGACGGGTGCGCGTGCCCGGTTTCTACTGTCGTTGCTGTCGCCACGACCGACATTATGTCGGTCGCTTATCCCGCCCTCACTCCGGGGGGTGCCGTTCGGAGTGTTCGCACCGTGTGTACTGCCCGGATGGCCCATCGCAGGCATGTTCCAGCGGGTGTTGACGCGGTGTTCAAGGGAGTAGCATCCGCGGCAACTGTTCTGTCCGTACGACGCTGATGTCACGGAGGAAGCATGCAGGCGACCGCCACGGTGCTGGTCTACAGCGACGACGCCAACACCCGCGAGCAGGTACGGCTCGCGACCGGCCGGCGGCCGGCTCCGGACGTTCCCGTGGTGGAGTTCGTGGAGTGCGCCACGCCTGCGGCGGTGCTCAAGGAGCTGGACCGGGGCGGGATCGACGTCTGTGTGCTGGACGGCGAGGCCGTACCGATGGGCGGCATGGGGCTGTGCCGCCAGATCAAGGACGAGGTCTTCAACTCCCCGCCGGTGCTGCTGCTGATCGGCCGCCCGCAGGACGCCTGGCTGGCCACCTGGAGCCGCGCCGAGAGCGCTGTGACGCACCCGGTGGACCCGGTGGAGTTCGCCTCGGCACTGGCCTCCCTGCTGCGCCAGAAGCGGGCCCTGAGCGCCTGAGGGGCCTACGGAGCCTCTAGACACTCTCCGGCCGCAGTCGAGCCCGCTGCTCGGCGCTGGGGGCCTCAGGGGTGCCGGCGGTCAGGGCGCTGCCCTTGCGCCACTTGTTCCACTTGAGGTTCCAGTCGCCGAAGCCGTTGCCGAAGGTCTCCATGGTGTCGCCGTTCGAGTTGACGACCTTCACCACGTCGCCCTCGTGGACGGTGTCGAAGAACCACTCGGCGTTGCCGGTGCTCATGCCGGTGCAGCCGTGGCTGACGTTCTCGTAGCCCTGGGAGCCGACGGACCAGGGGGCGGCGTGCACGTACTCGCCGCTCCAGGTGACCCGGGTCGCGTAGTAGACCGGCAGGTCGTACGACTCGGACGAGCCCTCGGCGATGCCGATGCTGGTGCCGCGCATCCGTACGAAGTACTCCTTGCCGAGTACGACCTTGACGCCGTTGCGGGTGTCGAAGCCGGGCTTGCCGGTGGTGACCGGGAGCTCCTTGATGACCTCGCCGTTCTTGTAGACCGTCATGCTGTGCGACGAGGCGTCCGTCACCGCGATGATGCGGTCCCCTGTGGTCAGCTTGAGGGGCTTCGTCCGACCGCCCCACAAGCGGTCGCTGATCTTCACTCCGTCCAGATTGCTGCGGACCTGGATCGTGGCGTGGGCGGGCCAGTACTCCTTGGGCCGGTAGTGGAGTTCCTTGTCGTCCACCCAGTACCAGGCGCCCTCTGTGGCGGGCATCGAGTCGACCTTGAGGGCGCGCTCGACTATGGCCCGCTGTGCCTTGTCCTTGACGGGCTTGTCCAGCTTGGCCGTGACGGGCTGGCCGACGCCGTACTTGCCCGCCTTGGGGCCGAAGGTGACCGTCAGGCGCTTCTTGGTGGTGGGCTTGCCGGTGTCGAAGGCGAGGACCCGGCGGCCGGGCGCCCCGTCCTCGTCCTCGGTGCTCACCCGGACCGTGTAGTGGGCGCTGGCGGCCAGCGGGGTGGTGCTGTGCCACCGGGTGCCGTCGGCGGAGAGTTCGCCCGCCACATGGCGTCCGGTGGCATCCATGGCCGTGACGTCGGTGATGCGTCCGTCGTCGTCCTCGGCGGTGACCTCCAGGGGCTTGTCCGGGTCGGCCTTCTTGCCGTCGCCGGAGGGGCCGTTGAAGGAGATCTGGTCCGCCGCGTCGTACGGCGCCGCCGACAGCGGGTTGCCGTCGCTGCTGCAGGCGGTGGCGCCCGCGGTGAGGGCGAGCACCAGCAGGGTGCAGGAGAGAACGGTGCGCGTGCGCGGAGTGTGGCTCATGTACTTGACGCTAGGAAGGTTCGTCGGCAGCGGCGCGCTGGGTAACTCGTACGAGGGACGGATGCTGCTGCATCCGGCCATCGGAGCTGCTGCATGGCTGCTGCAAAAGCGGGAGCCCGGACGCTCCTGACGGAGTGTCCGGGCTCTCGTTGAGCTCAGGCCGTGCTACTGGGTGCGGTTCTCACCGCGGTAGTACTCGAAGACCCAGCCCCACAGGCCGATCAGGATCAGCGGCGCCGAGAAGTACATCAGCCACCAGCCGATCGCGATCGACAGGAAGGCGAGCGCGCCACCGACCGCGAGGGCCAGGGGCTGCCAGCTGTGCGGGCTGAAGAACCCGACCTCGCCGGCGTCGTCCGCGACGTCCGCCTCCTTGTTGTCCTGCGCGCCCGCGTCGACCCGCCGGGCCGTGAAGCCCAGGTAGAAGCCGACCATGATGCACAGACCGAAGGCCAGGAAGAGGGCCGTGGTACCGGCCGGCTCCTTCGACCACACGCCATAGACGACCGCCATGGCGAGGACGAAGACGCTCAGCCACATGAACATCTTGCCCTGGATCTTCACTTGCCGGCCTCCTTGCCACCAGCGAGGGCCTTCTCACCGTGAGGCGCGTTCTCGAGCTGGTCGAGAGCGGCGATCTCCGGGTGGTGCAGGTCGAACGCCGGGGATTCGCTGCGGATACGGGGCAGGGTGAGGAAGTTGTGCCGCGGCGGCGGGCAGGACGTCGCCCACTCGAGCGAACGGCCGTAGCCCCACGGGTCGTCGACGCCGACGGGCTTGCCGTACTTGGCGGTCTTCCACACGTTGTAGAGGAACGGCAGGATCGACGCGCCGAGCACGAACGAGCTGATCGTCGAGATCGTGTTCAGGGCGGTGAAGCCGTCGGCCGCCAGGTAGTCGGCGTAACGCCGCGGCATGCCCTCCGCGCCGAGCCAGTGCTGGACGAGGAACGTGCCGTGGAAGCCGATGAACAGCGTCCAGAACGTGATCTTGCCGAGGCGCTCGTCGAGCATCTTGCCGGTCATCTTCGGCCACCAGAAGTGGAAGCCGGAGAACATCGCGAAGACGACGGTGCCGAAGACGACGTAGTGGAAGTGCGCCACCACGAAGTACGAGTCGGACACGTGGAAGTCCATCGGCGGCGAGGCCAGGATGACACCGGTCAGACCACCGAAGGTGAAGGTGATG
>NZ_KQ948433.1:0-144501 GCF_001514065.1 Streptomyces antibioticus
CCCGAACCGAAGGCCGCCGCCGAGGAGGCAGCCACCGGGGCGAGCGGGGCGGCCGAGGAGCTGGTCGCGGGGATCTGGTCGGAGGTACTGGGCCGACCTGAGCTGGACGTGCACGCCAACTTCTTCGCCCTGGGCGGGCATTCGCTGCTTGCCACCCGGATCGTCTCCCGACTGCGGACCGTCCTCTCCCCCGACATCCCGCTCGCGCTGATCTTCGACCACCCCACCATCCGCACCATGGCGGAAGCCGTCGGACACCTGCTGCCCGCGTCGGGTACGGCCGACGGGAGGGCGTTCCGATGACGACAAGTTCGATCGTGCAAGGGCACCACCGTCCGGAACCCGTCGAGTCCAACATGGCGCAGGTCTGCGAACTGGCCGGGCCGCTCGACGTGGACGCCCTGGCCGCCGCCCTGCGGCTGGTCGTGGAGCGGCACACCATCCTGCGCTCCCGAGTGGTGCAGGGCGCCGCCGACGGACCGCGGCTGCGGGTGGGGCCGGCGTCGACGGTGCGGCTGCAGCGCACCGACCTGCGCTATCTGGCGGTCGGACCGGCGTACGAGGAGGCGTACCGACTGCGGGACGCGGACATCAGCGGCCGGTTCGGTCCCGCCACCGACCCCTGGCTGCGCGTCCGGCTGACCGAACTCCCCGAACAGCGCTACCTGTTCACGGTGGTCGTGCACCACATCGCCGTTGACACGGCGTCTCCGCAGATCCTCTGGCAGGAACTCTCGAAGGCGTACGCCCAGTTCGCTGCGGGCGGCCGTCCGGGGCTGCCCGAGCTGCCGATCCAGTCAAGGCTCCTGACGTCGACCCGGATGCCTGGCAGGCGCTGACCGGCGGCCGGGTCCGCACCGTCCCGGTGCCGGGCAACCACCACGACATGGTGCACCCTCCGCACGTCGCCGAGCTGACCGCGCGGATCGCCGCGATCGTCGGCCCGCGCCAGGCCGCCGGCCGCCCCGCCGGTCTCCTGGACGCCTGACCCGGAACGAACGGCCGACAAGGAACGAAGCCGGGCGGACGCGGGGCCGGCCCGAACGGCCCCGCTCCCCCGGCGCCCGCCGCCCGCGCGGCGGAACGCGTGACCTCCATTACCCCGAACGTCCGAGGAGGCGTAGGTGAAGATCGGCGTGCAGAGCCAGGACGTGCTGTCCACACAGGACGCGCACGGCCAGGCACAGAGGGAGCTGGAGCCCCCGCAGCTGGAGCACGGCGTGCTCATGGGCACCGGCACCGCCCCCAGTCACCACGGTGAACTGCTACAGGGGGTGTTCGAGGACGACGGCAGGCTCCGCCGCGCTCTGGTGACGCTGCCCTGCCCGCTGTTCGCCAGCAATGCGACGGTGCGGCTGAGCCGTTGGGAGCCGGAGCTGACGGTCACCCCGTCATGGAAGACCAAGGCCCTCGCCGCCGCCCGCACCACCCTGGAGATGCTCGGCATGGGCGCCTACGGAGGAGAGCTGGAGCTGCGAAGCGACGTCGCGGTCGGCCGTGGTCTCGGCTCGTCGACCAGCGACGTGACCTCGGCGATCCTGGCGGTGCTGGCCGCGGTCGGCCGCAACCTCGCGCCGGAGCGGATCGCCCGGATCGCGGTCGCCGCCGAGGCGGCGACCGACCCCCTGATCTATTTCGACCGGATGCTGCTGTTCGCGCACCGCGAGGGCGCGGTCGTCGAGGACTTCCAGCGGCCGGTGCCACCGCTGGCGGTGCTCGGCTTCTCCTCGACGGAGCGGGAGGTGGACACCCTGGCGCTGCCGCGGGCGCGGTACAACGCCTGGGAGATCGAGTGCTTCCGCGCGCTGCGCGGCCTCATGCGCCGCGCCGTGGCCCGGGGTGACCACCGGGAACTCGGCCGGATCTCCACCGCGAGCGCGCGGATCAACCAGCGGTTCCTGCCGGTGCCCCGCTTCGACCGTTTGCTGGAGATCGCCGAGGAGTCCGAGGCGCTGGGCGTACAGGTGGCCCACAGCGGTTCGGTCGCCGCCCTCCTCTTCGCACCCCAGGAGCCGGAACTGGAGCAGCGCACTGCGCTGGCCGCCCGTCGGCTCGCGGAACTGCGCATCACCGACCATTGGCGCTATTCAGTCGGGAGCGAGACTCATGTCCCGTACGCACACCAGTCGTAGAGCCTTCACGAGCGTGGTCGACGGCCACGTCCTGCCCAAAGTCATCCAGGTCGGACCCAACGTGTACGGGGCCGCATTCCATCTGATGAAGCTCCTGCCCGCCCAGTTCATCCTCACCAGTGCCATCGAGACCGGCGAGCTCGCCCAGGGCACGACGGTCGTGGAGACCACGTCCGGCACCTTCGGGCTCGGGCTGGCGATGGTGTGCCGACTCAAGGGCATTCCGCTGGTCCTCGTCGGGGACCCGGCGATCGAACCAGCGCTGCGCCGCCGGCTGGAAGCGCTCGGCGCTCGGGTGAGCATCGTCTCGGGTCCCGAACTGCGCACCCGCGGGGTGCAGCAGGCCCGCCTGGACCGGGTGGCCCGCATCCAGGCCCGGCTCGGCTCCTACTACACCCCCGGCCAGTACGACAATCCGCTGAACCCGGTGTCGTACGGCGCGGTCGCCGAACTCCTGCTGGAGAGCATGGGCACGTTCGACGCGTTGGTTTGCCCGGTCGGTTCGGGCGGTTCGTCGTCCGGGATCGGCTCGTTCCTGCGGGCGCTGAACCCGCAGCTGAAGCTGATCGGCGTTGACACCCCTGGCAGCGTGCTGTTCGGCGCCCCCGCCGGGCCCCGGCAGCTGCGCGGCCTCGGCAACGGCCTGGTGCCGCCGGTCCTGGAGCACACGCTGTTCGACGAGATCCACTGGCTGGACGCGGGCACCGCGTTCACTGCGACCCGGCGGCTGCACGCGGAGCACGCCCTGTACATGGGGCCGACCAGCGGCGCCGCGCACCACGTGGCGAGCTGGTACGCCGAACAGCACCCGGAACTGCGGGTGATGGCGCTCTTCCCTGACGAGGGCCACCGCTACACCAACACCGTGCACAACGACGGGTGGCTGCGCCGCAACGGCTTCCTGACCCCGCCGCCCTCGGCGCCGCGGACCCTGGACCATCCCGTCCAAGTCGCCGGCAGCTGGTCCCGGTACGCCTGGCAGCGGCGCACCCGCGACGAGATCGTCGCTCTCACGGAAGGAGCGACCGCATGACCCGGAACGTGTTCGTCCTCGTCGAGAGCAACACCACCGGTACGGGCCGGCTGTTCCCCGCGGCGGCCCGCGCACTCGGCCTGCATCCGGTGCTGCTGGCCGCCGACCCGTCCCGGTACGCGTCGACCGGCGGCGCCGAGGTGGTCCGCACGGACACCGACAGCGTGCCGGAGGTGGTCGACGCCTGCCGCCGGCTGGCCGTCGGACGGCGCGTCGTGGGCGTTGCCACCAGCTCCGACTACTACGTCGAGACCGCCGCGGCGGCGGCCGTCGCGCTCGGTCTGCCGGCCAACTCCCCCGCCGACCTGGCCGCGGTCCGCGACAAGGGGACGCAGCGGGCCCGGCTCGCTACGGCCGGGGTGCGGGTGCCGCGGTTCACGGTGGCCGGCACGGTCGAGGAGGTCCTGGCCGCGGCGGCGCAGACCGGCTACCCGGTGGTCGTCAAGCCGGTCACCGGCAGCGGCAGCCTCGGCGTGCGGCTGTGCGCGGACCCGCAGCAGGCGGCCGGGCACGCCCACGCCCTGCTGTCCCGCAGGTCCGACGAGCGGGGCCGGCCGGTGCCGCGCCGGGTCACGGTCGAGGAGTTCGTGAGCGGCCCGGAGTACTCGGCCGAGGTCCTCGACGGCACCGTCGCCGGGATCACCGCCAAGCACCTCGGCGCACCGCCCCTGTTCGTCGAGACCGGGCACGACTTCCCCGCCGCCCTCGCTCCGGCCGCGCGGAAGGCGATCACCGAGATGGCCGAGGCGGCCGTACGGGCGCTCGGCATCGCCCTCGGCCCGGCCCACGTGGAGCTGCGTCTCGGCCCGGCCGGTCCTGTCCTGATCGAGGTCAACCCGCGGCTGGCGGGCGGCTGGATCCCCCGGCTGGTACGTGAGGCGACCGGCGCCGACCTGATCCTCGGCACGGTCGCTGCGTTCGGCGGACTGCCGTCCCCGGTGACCGTGACCAAGGCCGGAGGCGCGGCGATCCGGTTCGTGGTCCCGGCCGGGAGCGGCCGCCTGCGCGGCATCGACGGGGTGGCACGGGCCTGCGCCGTTGCGGGTGTGGTCGACGTGGAGACCTACCGGGAGCCGGGCGCGGAGATCACCGTGGGCGGCGACTTCCGCGACCGGATCGGGCACGTGCTGGCCCGGGGTGCGACCGCCGCCGAGGCGGCCGCGGCCGCCGAGGAGGGCGTGGGTCGCATCACGCCGTCCATGACGGCCCGTCAGGAGGTGCGGGCATGACGGACTCCGGCCGTCTGCGCAGCGCCGCGTCACCCGAGATCCGCCGCATGCTCCTGGAGCGACGGGACCCGCCGCGGCCCGCCTGGAAGACCGAGCTCGACCGGATCACCCACGTCGACCTCGCCCACGTCGTGATGCTCGCCGAGCGCCGGATCGTCGGCGCCGAAAGAGCCTCCACCCTGCTCGCGGCCATCACCGCACTACGCGAGCAGGACTACCGGGCCCTGGAGACCGTGCCCACCCCGCGCGGCCTCTACCTTGCCTACGAGTCCCATCTGATCGAGACCCTCGGCGACGAGACGGGCGGCGTCCTGCAGACCGGCCGCTCCCGCAACGACCTCGGCGTCACCTGCCTCCAGTTGGCCCTGCGCGAACCGTACCGGCGACTGTCGGAGGAGCTGGCCGAGCTGGGCCGGGTGCTGCTGGAACGCGCCCACGAGCACCGCGAGGTGCTGATGCCCGCCTACACCCACTTCCAGGCGGCCGTGCCCGTCACCTACGGCCACTACCTGCTCGGGCTGGCGCAAACCATCGAGCGGGACGCCCGGGCCCTGGCCCAGGCCGGCGAACTGCTGGAGCGGTGCCCGCTGGGCGCCGGGTCGATCGGCGGGACGACCGTGCCGATCGACTCGGGGCGCACGGCCGAACTCCTCGGTTTCGGCGAGGCGGTGCGCAACTCGGTGGATGCCATCGCCACCCGGGACACCGCGCTGCGGCTGCTGTCGACGGCCGTGGTCCTCGGCGTCACCCTGGACCGGGCCGCCCTCGACCTGCTGATGTGGTCGAGCGCGGAATTCGGGCTGGTGACGATCCCCGACGGACTGGTCGGGTCGAGTTCGATGATGCCGCAGAAGCGCAACGCGTTCGTCCTGGAGCACGTACAGGGCAGATCGGCCGCGGCCCTCGGCGGGCTGACAGCCGCGGTGAGCGCGATGCGGGGAACTCCGTTCACCAATTCCATCGCGGTCGGTACCGAGGCGATGACCCATGTGATGCCGGCGCTGGACGCGACGATCGACGCGGTAAGAATCCTGCGGATGGCCTACGACGGGGCCCGGCCGGTCCCCCGGGCCATGGCGGAGCGGGCGACGGCGGGGCTGACCCACGCGACCGCGACCGCGGAGTGGCTGGTGCGCCAGGGGGTGCCGTTCCGGCGAGCCCACCACCAGGTCGGGGAGGCCGCGCTCGCCGTCGTCGAGGGGCGGGCCCACTCGCTCGGCGCGGCCCTGGAGGCGAACGGCCACCTGCCGACCGGCGACTCCGCCGACCTGCGGCCGGAGAGCGTGTGGCGGGCGGCGGAGTTCGGCGGCGGCCCCGGCCCGGCCTCCTTCCGCCGCTGCCACGAACCGCTCACCCAGAGCTGGGACGACCACCGCGCCCGGTTGGCCGAGCAGACCGCCCGCTGGCGCGACGCCGACGAACGCCTGCGGGACGCCATGGCCCTGGTGCACGGCAGGACGCGGGATACCGCCGCGGCCGCCGGCCCCGATTCCGAGGAGGACATCCATGACGAGCACTGACCGCGGCGCCACCCCCGCGCACGTCGTCGAACTGCGCAGCGACACTTTCACCCTGCCCACGCCCCGCATGCTGGCGGAGATGACCACGGCGCCGCTCGGCGACGACGTCTACGGCGAGGACCCCACCGCCCGTGAACTGGAGGAGCTGGCCGCAGGGCTGCTGGGCATGGAGGACGCCTGCTTCATGCCCAGCGGCACCATGGGTAACCTGGCGGCCCTGCTGGCCCATTGCCCGCGCGGCACCAAGGCCCTCGCGGGCGCCGAGTCCGACATCTACGTCTATGAGGCCGGCGGCGCCTCCTACTGCGGCGGGGTGATCGTCGAGCCGGTGGCCAACCAGGCCGACGGCACCATGGCGCTCGCCGACATCGAGGCCGCCTTCCCGGAGGACCCCGAGGACCCGCAGTTCGCGCTGCCCGCACTGCTGTGCGTGGAGAACCCGCAGAACCGCTGCGGCGGGCGGGTGCTGCCGCTGGAGTACCTGGCGGAGGTCCGGGCACTGGCCCGCTCCCGTGGGGTGGCGGTCCACCTGGACGGAGCCCGCCTCTTCAACGCCGCGCTCGTCCTCGGCGTGCCGGTGCGCGTCATCGCCGGTTACGCCGACTCGGTGCAGTTCTGCCTGTCGAAGGGGCTGTCCGCGCCGGTCGGCTCGATGGTCGCGGGCAGTGCCGAGTTCGTCCGGTCGGTGCGACGCATCCGCAAGATGCTCGGCGGCGGCATGCGGCAGGCCGGAGTGCTGGCCGCGGCCGGGCTGGTCGCGCTGCGGGAGATGACGCAGCGGCTCGGCGACGACCACGCCACGGCGCGCCGGTTGGCCGAGGGGCTGGCCGCGCTGCCCGGGGTGGTGGTGGAGCCGGTCGAGACCAACATGGTCTTCTTCCGGGTCGACGCCCCCGGTATGCCCCAGGCCCGGTTCATGGAGCGGGCCTGGGAAGAGGGCGTACGCCTCGCCGAGCTGGGCCGCGGCCGGATCCGGGCCGTCACCCACGCGGGGGTGGACGACGCCGACGTCGACCGCGCCCTGGCGGTCTTCCAGCAGCTCTTGCTGCCGCGGACCGCCGCCGTCTGACCCTTGCCAACCGGCCGCCCTCTGGCGACGGCCTGCGTCCACTGACCATGTCCACGCCTCCTCCGCACCACGGAAACCACCCCCACCACCGCTCCACCCCCTCCCTGAAACAGCTCCACCACACGATCGGAGAACCGTCATGCAGCAGCACTCCCAGCAGTGGCTCGTCGTCGTCAACGACGAGGAGCAGTACTCGGTCTGGGCCGCCGACCGGGACATCCCGCAGGGCTGGCGCGCGGTCGGCGTCAGCGGTCCGAAGGGGGACTGCCTCGACCACATCGAGCGCACCTGGACCGACATGCGCCCGCTGAGCCTGCGCTCCGCCACGGCCGCCTGACAAGGGACCCCGGGGGGCCGGCGGACCACAGTCCGCCGGCCCCCCGTCCCGCACTCGACCGCCAGGACAGGGCATACGCCCGGAAAGGACTTCAGATGACCATGGCCCAGCCGCTCACACCCCGGACGGCCGACGCGTGGGGGCAGCTCCTGCTCGACTGCCACACCGCGGGGTTGCCGCAGGACGCCTATTTCGAGATCTGTGAACGCGACGACGGATACATCAGCGGCTACGACGCCGTGGGCTTCTTCTCGGGCCCCGACGCCTGGCCCGCGCTGGACCGCTGGGCCTTCTCCCGGTTCCGGGGCCGGGTCCTGGACATCGGGGTCGGGGCCGGCCGGTTCGCGGTCCCCTTCCAGGACCGCGGCGGCGAGATCGTGGGCCTCGACGTGTCGGCCGACGCGCTCGACGTGTGCCGACGCCGCGGGCTGGCGGAGACGTTCCTCGGCACCGTCGACGACCTGCCGGACAGCGCCCGCTTCGACACCTTCCTGCTGCTGGGCCGCAATCTCGGCCTGCTGGAGAGCTCGGAGCGCGCCCCGCGGCTGCTCAGCACGCTGGCCCGGCTGGCGCGGCCCGGGGCCCGGATCGTCGGGACGGGGATGGACCCCTATCTGCTCGACGGGGCGCAGCACGCCGAGTACCTCGCGGCGAACCGGCGGCAGGGCCGCATGAGCGGCCAGATGCGGCTGCGGCTGCGCCATCGACTGCTGGCGACGGACTGGTTCGACTACCTGTTCACCTCGCTGCCGGAGCTCGAAGCGCTGGCCGAGGGCACCGGCTGGAAGCTGGCCGAGGTCGAACAACACGGCCCGGACTACGGTGTCGTCCTCACACTGGCCTGAAGCCGTGCCGACCAGTGGCCGCGGACCGTGACCCGCCGGCGGCACCCGGCGGGTCACGGTCCGCGGCCACTGGTCGGCTCTCGCGCACCGCCACCTTGCGAACGCGGTCCTCCGGCCCGGTGCGGTACATCACCGTCGTGCCCCAGCGCCGGGGTTCGCGGCGCACGTCAGCGTACAGATGGCGTACGTGGTTGAGCACCGAGAAGCGCGGTTCGTCACCGCCGAGGCCTTCTGGCCGTACCAGACCGTAGGTCACCAGCGTGAAGACGATGACGGCGACATCGGCGCCGGAGGCCCCGACGGCCGTCGCCGCCTCGGCCACCGACCAGCTGCGGTGGTCACGGGCGACGGCGGCGATGAAGGACGCCCCCGCCGGGCTGAGCCGGCCCAGAGTGCGGCGCAGCCGGACCATCAGGTCGCGTGAGGAATCGGCGGTCATGGGCGGCGCGGTCAGGCCGAACGGGCTGCGTTCCACCTCGGCCAGCAGCTCCGGCAGGGCGCGGACAAGGGTCCAGCGGCCGGCGAACTCCAGCGCCCGGGGCAGTCCGTCGAGGCGCCGGCAGAGTTCGGCGACGACCGCGGCGTCGGTGTCGTCCAGCCGGAACAGCGGGTTGCCGGCGCGGATGTGCACGCACAGCAGCCGTACGGACGGCACCTGGGCCAGTTGCTCCGGGTCCGACTCGGCGCCGGGGGCGGGCACCGGCAGCGGTGCGAGGCGCAGGATCTGCTCACCGGGCACGCCGCACGGCGCGCAGGCGGTGACCAGGATGCGCAGCCGCGGATGGGCGCGTATCAGCGCGACGAGCCGGTCGGCGCCGTCTGCGGTTTCGACGTCGTCCAGCACCAGGACGGTCGTCTCCTCCGGTGCGCGGCCGGAGAGTTCACCGACGGGTATCTCCTCGCCGCGGCCCCTCCAGAGCACCCGGGTGCCGTCGGCTGCGATCCGTCGCACGGCCTCGGCGGCCAGGTGCGACTTCCCCACCCCTCCTATGCCGACGACCGACACCAGCCTCCCGTTCGGCTGCGTCAACAGGGCGGTGAGGCCGGCGACTTCGGTGTCCCTGCCGATCAGCGGGCTCCGGACGAGCCACGGTGTGGGGCCGCAACCTCCTTCCCCGGAATGGTCCGCGGTGCCGGGCCGGCGCCGGGCCGCCTCCAGGAGCGTCTCGCGCTGGGCGGAGCCGAGCCGCAGCCCGTCCGCGAGCAGCCGGATCGTGTCCAGCCGGGGGGACAGGACCTTGCCCTGCTCCAGGTTGCGTATGGCACGCACGCTCACGGTGGTGAGGTCCGCGAGGTGCCGCTGGGTGAGTCCGGCGCGCCGACGGTGGTCTCTCAGCAGAACGCCGAGGTCCTGCCGGTTTCGGATGTCGTTCATGGCTTGCTCCGGTGGGCTGTTCCGAGGTGCTGGCGGAACCGGTGGGCGGGACGCCTGCGAGTGGGGCCGCCCGCTGCCGCTCCGCAGTGCTGTCGCGGGACATCGCCGGTGGCTGCACAGTGCCCGCCGAACGCCGACGCGGCGGGGGCCAGACGCCTGCGGCGGCCTCCCGGTCCTGCCGCGTCGGAGCCCGGTCCCCGCCGGCGCGTCGTCAGCTCCAGGGGTGGGTGTCGTCCGTGGAGGAGCCGTCGTCGGCCGGTACGCCCGCCGTCCGCTGCGGGTGCGCCGCGGTCTCGGCCGCCACCGCGCCCAGGAGAGCGGCGACCGCGGTGATGACGACGGCGGCCCTCATGGCCTTCACGACCTCTGCGCGGTTGCTGTTCATGGTGGCTTCCTTCCGTTCCCTCGGCTCTCTGCCGGACCACTGGAAGGAAAGCTAATAGTCACGGCAATCACGTCACTTTGACGCTGCTATCCCCCACGGATAGCCGGCCGTGGCGTGCGCGGCGTCCCCGGTGGCGGGACGGTCCGCCAGACACCGCTGGTCACAGCAGAACAGCCGCAGTGGCTGTGACTGACGCTTCGTCGTCAGTCACAGCCACTGCGGTACGCCTTTCCTGGGCGTCGTCCGCCGCTCAGGCTCTTACGGCCTGGGGGCTCCGCTGCTGGTCCGAACCCGGCACCGGCTCGGAAGGGTCGGTGCCGAGCGCCTTGACCCGATTTCGCGCATCGACATGGACCACTCGCGGCTGGAACGTCCGGGCGTCGGCGTCTGCCAACTGCGCGTAGCTGAGCAGGATCACAAGGTCGCCCGGGTGGACGAGATGGGCTGCCGCCCCGTTGATCCCGATGACTCCGGACCCGCGTTCGCCTTCGATGACATATGTCTCCAGGCGGGCACCGTTGGTGATGTCGACGATGTGCACCTGTTCACCGGGCAGCAGGTCGGCCGCGTCCAGCAGGTCGGCGTCGATGGTCACCGATCCGACGTAGTGGAGATCGGCCTGGGTCACCGTGGCCCTGTGGATCTTGGACTTGAACATGGTGCGCATCATTCAGTGCTCCCTTGATCTGGAAAGGATGTAACGGGCGATGGCAGATGCGGGGCCGCATGCGACGGTGGAGGGCGACACGACGGCTCGCGCGCAGTCCTAGTGGTCGGTCGCCGGCTCCCCGGCTTTGGCCCTCTCATGGATTGCCTCAGTGATCTTCGCGACAAGGGCCGCGAGTTCACCGGCGTGGGGCGGATGGACCATGTCGTGGTGGTTGCCCGGCACCGGCACCTGATGTATCTCACCGTGAGTGAACGTTTTCCATACGCCGGGGTCCACGTCCGGGCTGTTCAGCGTCGGATGGCTCTCGGAAACGGTCATGAGGTAGATGTCCGCGGTGACCACCGCTTCGGGGCGGTAGCGGCCGGAGGCAGCGATGTTCGCCCGCGCCACAGCCACCATGCGGCGGACCGCTGTGGACTCCACCCGCTCAGGCAGTTTGCCCACCCGGTGGGACTGCCGGACCAGCGCTGCGATGAGTTCGTCGTCGTCGAGTGATTCCACCTCGTCGGTCGGCAGGCCCACTTCGGTACCGAGCCGAGACAGGACATCCTCGTCGTCGTCCGGTCCTGACCTGCCCGGTGTCGGAGCGTCCAGCAGTATCAGCGCGTCGACCGGGCGGCCGGCCCGCTCCGACTGCGCCGCCATCTCCAACGCGACGAGGCCACCGAAGGACCAGCCTGCCAGTACCCGGGGCCCCAGGGGCTGGACCTTCTCGATCTCGGCCAGGTACCGCCGAGCCATCTCCTCGACCGTGGCCAGGGGATTCTCATCGGTGTTGTAGCCGACGGCCTCGACACCGTAGACGGTCAGCTTCCCTTCCAGCTCCCGGCCCAGGTGGATGTAGGAGCTGACGCCGCCGCCGCCCGGGTGGACCAGGAACAGTGGGCTGCCGGATTCCGCCGGCCCGGCGGCCAGTGGGACGAGCAGCTCGTCCGCGACAGCCGACACGTGCGGCAGCGCCGCGCACAGTCCCTCGATGGTCGGTGTGCGGAAGAACGTGCTGAGCGGCACGCTCACGCCCAGCTCCCGCCGTACGGCCTCGACCAGCTCGAACGCGTTCAGGGAGTTGCCACCGGCAGCGAAGAAGTCGTCGTGCACACCGACGGGCGAACGACCCAGGACCCGTTCACAGATCGAGGTCACCCGAAGCTCGAGGGCGTCCCTGGGAGCAACGGATTCCGTACTGCCCGACCGGTCGGGCTCGGGAAGTCGCTTGCGGTCCACCTTGCCGTTCGAGGACAGCGGCATCTCATCCACCGTGACGAGGTCGGCCGGCACCATGTACTGGGGCAGGCGGTCCCGCATGAAGCGTCGCAGACCGGCCTCGTCGGGCTGATCACGCCAGGAGACATAGCCGGCCATCCGTGTTCCCAAGCCGTCGCCCACCGTCGTCACCGCTGCGCGGGCCACGGCGGGGTATCGCTGAAGCACCGCCTCGATCTCGCCCAACTCGATGCGGTAGCCCCGGATTTTGACCTGGGTGTCCTCTCGGCCCACGAACTCGAGCGTTCCGTCCGAGCGCCACCGTGCCAGATCACCCGTCCGGTAGAGGCGCTCCCCGGTACCGAACGGATCCGGGACGAACCGCTCGGCGGTGAGACCGGGTCGGCCCGCGTAACCGCGAGCGACACCAGCGCCACCGATGAGCAGTTCACCGACCGCGCCCATCGGCATGAGTCTCAACTCGTTGTCGGCCACGTACATCCGGGTGTTGGCGATCGGTCGGCCGATGGGGACCGGATCTGTCCCCGCCTGCGGGACGACGTGGTGGAGTGACGCGTAGGCAGTGGTCTCCGTAGGGCCGTAGAAGTTCCACAGCCGGGAGACTCGTGGCGCCAGCGCGGCGGCGAGCTCCGTGGACATGGCCTCCCCACCGGACACGGCCTGCAGCTTGCCCCCCGCCCAACCGCTCACCAGGAGCAGATGCCACGTGGCGGGCGTCGCCCCCAGCACGGTCACCGCCGACGTGGCCAGCACCCGCGCGAGGCCTGCCCCGTCCGATGCCGTCTCCTGATCGACGACCACGACGCGCGCACCGCACATGAGCGGCACGAACAACTCCAGCACGCAGATGTCGAAGGCGATCGTGGTGATCGAGCAGAACACGTCCTGGTCGGACGTCTCGAGTCTGCGAGCGGTGTCCAGGACGAAGTTGACCAGTCCGCGGTGGGTGACCATGACGCCCTTGGGACGTCCGGTCGTGCCCGATGTGTAGATGTGGTAGGCGACGTCGTCCATCGCGAGCGGTGCCGCCAGCGGCAGCTCATGTGTCGCGTCGGCGGGCAGCGCCTGGCCGACCTCGATGACGCGGACGTTCGCGCCGAGCCCGAGCGAATCGACGTGTGCGGGCCGACCCACGACAAGCTCGGCTCCGCTGTCGGCCAGCATGAAGTCGAGTCTGTCCCGCGGATAGGTCGGCTCCAGAGGCAGGTAGGCCGCACCGGCCTTGTGGACCGCGAGCAGGGCCACCACCATGTCCGGCGACCGCTCGACCAGCACCGCGACCGGCGCTCGCTGACCGGCTCCCGCGGCGCGCAGCGTGACCGCCAGCGCGGAGGACCGCTCGGCCAGCTGGGCGTAGGTCAACTCCTGTCCGTCAAGACCGCGCAAGGCGATCGCGTGGGGCGTACGCACGGCCTGCTCGTCGATGAGATCGTGGACGAAGCGCGTCGGCTCATGCCGCGTCGAGTTGTTCTGCTCTGCGAGCAGCAGTCGCTTCTCTTCGGGAGTGAGTACGTCGAGATCCCCGACCCGGGTCTCCGGCCGGCGCACCACCTCGGCGAGCAGCTGTTGGTACTGCTCGGCGAATCTTGCGATGGTCTGCGCTTCGAAGAGCTCCGTCGCGTAGCAGATCAGGACCTCCATGTGCCGGCCCCGCGTCACCACCGTGACTTCCAAGTCGAAGCGTGCTTGGTCCGTCCGGCTTTGCAGTGGACGGACCGTCACCTGCGGGAGGGTCAGCCAGGAGCTCTGTTCCTCGACTTGGTTGAACATCAGCTGGAACAGCGGGTTGCGGCTCAGGTCACGCTCCGGCCGAAGCTCGTCGACGAGCATGTCGAACGGCACCGCCTGGTGTTCGTAAGCGTCCAGCGCCGTCGCCCGGACCCGGGAGAGGAGCTCCGCGAACGTCGGGTTTCCGTCGATGTCGGTGCGCAGCGCCACTGTGTTGACGAAGAACCCGATCAACGGTTCCGTCTCGGGGAGCGTCCGTCCGGACATCGGCACCCCGACCGTCACGTCGCTGCTGCCGGTGTGCCGGGACACCAGGGCGGTGAAGGCCGCGAACAACACCATGAACGGCGTCACATGGTGCTTTTGTGAGAGTTCCCGCACACCGTCGGCGACCGCGGGATCGATGGTGTGGGAGAGCCGCTCCCCCTGACCGCCACGGACCGCGGGCCGTGGGTGGTCGGTGCGCAGTTCGGTTTCGCCGGCTCCGGCAAGCCTTCGTCGCCAGTGCTCCACCTCTCCCGTCATCTCAGCGGAGTCGAGCTGCTGGGAGATCAGGTGGGCGTAGTCACTGAACTGCATCGGCAACGGCGTTAGCGCTGGGCGGCTTTCGTCGAGGAACGCGGCATAGGCCTGCGAAAGTTCCGACCAGAGGATCTTCATCGAGGCGGCATCCACGGCGATGTGGTGCACGACCACTGTGAACAGGTATCGGTGGGTCGGCAGTTGCGTCAGACGTGCGCGCATCCAGGGACCGTTGGCCAGATCGAAAGGCCGCTTGACGTCCAAGTCGCTCAGCCGATGGGCCTCTTCGTACGCCGGGCCTGGGGCCATGTCCCGAAGATCGGTCTGCAGGAGGTGGATCGTCGAGACCGGTTCGGCACGCAGCAACGGCCCTTCGGCCGCGTCCTCCACCACCCGGGAGCGCAGGATACTGTGCCGCTCCACGACCAGCTCGAACGCCGCCTGGAACGCCGCGGTGTCGAGCGGGCCGCACAGCTCGAACGTCTGCGTCATGTTGTACTCGACCAGCTCGGGGCGAAGGTGTCCGAGCAGCCAGACGCGTCGCTGGACCGCAGACAGCGGCGCGTCCGCGACGGTGGACGCCTCGTTCAGCTGTACCGCGTCCAGATCTCTTTCCTCAGGCGGGCTCGTCGTCATCGGGGTGTCCTTTCAGCTGCGATACCAGATGCCAGCGGGAGATCTGTGAGCGTTTCGGCCATGGCAGGGGTGGTGGAGAGGGCGACGATGAGGTCATCAGTGACGCGGGGAGGGGGTCAGGACCGAGCGGTGCCGGGCAAGAAGCTGGGTTGCCTGGACGCCCCTGTCAGCCGCGGACGCGTGCGGGACGTGGGGCAGGACTCCGGTGTCGAGTGCGGGCGATCATCATCCGGTGGACCCAGGCTAAGCGGGTTCGTCTCCCGGAATCGGCACTCCGGGAGGCACTTCGGTCGGCATCATCAGCCTCCCGGTGGTGAGGGGCCCTCCTGACCGGCGCTCGCCCGCCGCGCTTCGTCCGCAGAAGGCGCTGCCGTCACGCCGCTTCGGCGCCGCCTCACGCGGTCCTTGCGATCAGGCTCTTGGGGCGCAGGTCGGTCCAGTTCGCCTCCACCCAGTCCAGGCACTCCTGCCTGCTGGTCGCGGGCAGTGCCACGGTCCAGCCGGCGGGGACGTCGGCGAAGACGGGCCAGAGGGAGTGCTGCCCCTCGTCGTTGACGAGTACGAGGAACGTGGCGTCGGCGTCGTCGAAGGGGTTGCTCATGACAGGTCTCCGTATTCCGTGCATGGGGGGGTCGGGTGCGCCGCCGGGGTGGTCCGGTGGTCGTCGGTCAGGTCTCGTCGCAGGCCGCCGGCCGTGCGGGAGGCTCAGGGGGTGAGCGCTTCGAGGACGGTGCGGAGGCCGCGAAGCTCCTCGTCATGTCGTTTCTCGCTCCGGGGCGGAAGCGGCCGTCAGCCGGCCGTAGTCGGATCGTCCGCGGGCCAGTGCCCGCAGCAGACCGGCGTGGAATTCCAGATAGGACCGCTGCTGGATGGGATGCGGTTCGGGCAGCGCCAGGTGGAGCCGGTGGAGATGGACCGACGCGACCGCCGGGTAGCGATGGTGCTCCGCGTGGTAGTTCGCGTTCCAGATGAAGAACCGCAAGAAGCGGTTGGTCCGCACGGTCCTGGTGTTCCTCGCGACCTCGGGCACCCCCCACAGTCCGTAGTGCTCGGGCAGGCTCAGCAGGAACATCGCGGGGAACGAGAACACCAGCGGCAGCCAGTAGGCCACGACCATGGCATGGGGCGCGTGGACGGTGAGACCGGCCGTGAGCACGATCCACACGCTGAGCCCGGCATTGTCCTGGGCTGCCTCACGGCGGCGTTCGGCTGTGCTGACGCCGGCGGGGAAACGCCTCTGCCAGCCGCGCAGGATGCCGCGCACCGTACCGGGCCAGAACGGAACGCCGGACAGCGAGTGCAGATAGGCACGCACGGTGAGGAAGATCTCGGGTGGTTCCGTGTCCCCCTCCACGCCGGTGAACCGGTGATGGATGAGGTGCTGGTGCCGGTAGCTCGTGAAGTTCAGGAGGATGGGCGTGCTCCACAGCGCCCCTGCGATCCGGTTGCCCCGGCGCGACCTCAGATGGGCGCGGTGCACGCAGTCGTGCGCGGCGTTGATGAAACCGCCGAGGACGAAGCCCAGGAAGGCCGAGCAGACGAAAGCCCCCCATCCGACGGCCGGTTGGAGCGCCAGGACCGTCACGCCCGCGTAGGTGGAGAGCACGACGACGGCACGGACGGTGACACGGAGCGGGTCGGCCTTGGACAGGCGGGTCAGTACGGCCCGGTCCAGCCCGCCCCGGTGCGACTTCCGGGTCATCGCGATGTCTCCCCGAGTGCGCAACGGAAGCCCGCTTCGATGTCCCTGGCCCGCGCTCTGGAACCGGCGAGGACCACGCACTCGGTGGGTTCGGTGAGGCTGGGGTCATGGCCGATGACCACCAGGCCTTCCCCGCGCCCGGGGTCGAAATGGCGGCCGGTGCGGTCCAGTACGGCGAGCATCTCGGTGAATCCGGCCGGTGCCACGTCCCGTACGCCGGCGACGACATGGTCGGTGGCGTACTCGGGGCCCAGCAGCCGGTGTCCGAGGGTGTGCAGGGTCAGGCTGCCGCCCCAGCGGGCGTTCACCTCGTTGAAGAGCAGTTCGCCGTTCTCGGTGAGGATGGCGTCCACGTTGATGTGTCCCCGGTACCCGGTACGGGCCGACAGTTCGACGATGCGGGCGGACAGCGCCGCGGCCCGGGCCAGTGTGCTCGGCGGCAGGTCCGCGGGCAGGTCGAGCCCGGCCCAGACCAGCTCCCGCGCGTCGGGATCATGGTGCGGGCGACGGCGGATGGTGCCGCTGTTGAGGAGCTCCGCCCGGCCATCCTCGCCGATGACGTACTCCAGGAAGATGCTGCACACCGCGGGGTGGTACGTCTCGACGACCATCGCGGGGTTGTCGGCGTCGAAGAGTTCGCGCCACAGCCCCTCCGCGAGGGTGGTGATGCTGCCGTTCAGTACGCGGGTGTCGCGATTGCCGGGCAGCGGGGCGCTGCCGTCCGTCGTGAGCGCGATGTTTCCCCGGCCCCCGCTGTCGTCGTCACGTTTGACCACGACGATGCCCGTACGGGGAAGGTGCCGTTCGACGGCCGCGGCGAGCGCTCCGGGTCCCGTCACCACGGATCCTTCGGGCACCGGCAGTCCCGCGCCCACGGCGAGCCGGCGGAAGTGGGTCTTGCGGTTCAGCAGGACAGGCCCGTCCTGGGCGGCGAACCGGTCGGCGGCGGTCTGGGCGAGGCCGAGCCTGCTGCCGAGTTCGGCCACGCCGGGGGTGAAGATCGCGGGCATCAGTTCCCACGACCGCGGATCGGCGACCTGCGGACGCAGTCGGTCGATGAGCTTCTTGGACGTCAGCACCTCGTCGGTGACGATGTCGTCCGCCACCACGGTGCGCAGGTCCTCCCGGCGCATACCGAGCACGCGGCAGACGTAGGCGCCGAAGACCTCGTCGATGGGGATGGGACTCACCACGACGTCGCCCGGCTGTGCCAGCCACAGCTGGCGGTACACCGATCTCGTGGTGTCGGCGCCGATGTTCAGCACGATCAGTTTCGGCATTTCCTCTCCTCTCTCACGGCCTGATGAGCCCCGTCGCCAGGCCGGCGGCGCCGAGAACGATGTCGATCAGTTCCTGGTCGCCGGTCAGTTCCGCCCAGGCGGCGGGGTCGGCCGGGGTGGACGACTCGTACGCGGCGGCTGCGGGGTACAGGCCGTTGGAGGCGATATCGATGGCCACGGCCTTGCACCGGCGCAGCAGTTGGCTGAGCACCTCGTGGGCGGAGACGGGTGCACGCGAGGTGAGGAAGTAGTGGTCGAACAGCGCCGACCAGACTCTCGGCTGATGAGCCGCCGGGTTGTCGACGAGGTGTTGCAGCAGCGAACGGCCGTTGGTGACCAGCTTGGCGGCCACGTCCAGGTGGATGCGGTGGCACAGCTCGATCTCGCTGGTCAGGGCGGCGCGCTCGGCCGTGGTCACCGGTGGGACCCGCCGACCACGGAAGAGGCTGCGCACCGCGGGAAAGTCCGCCGACCAGGTGCCACTGAAGGTGCTGTGGATCCGGTACATGCTGGGCCGGATGGTCGCGTTGTAGATGGCCTGCGTGCTCGATCCCGTGTAGATCAGCATGGCGCTGTAGGCGCGCACGTACCGGGGGATGACGCGGGACAGCTCCGCCTGGTCGGCCGCCGGTGATCCGAGCCGGTCCAGGGCCGCCGCGAGCAGGCGCCACAGCAGGGATGAGATGTGGTGGCCGGTGATCCAGCGGAACCAGAACAACCTCTCCAGCTCGTCCTCGCCGGCTGGTGCGACGCCCAGGTCACCGGCCGCCGCGAGGTCCCGCAGGGCGGAGCAGGCGGCCCGGAGGTCGTCTGCGGGCGGCTCCTCGGGCAGCCAGGCCACGCCGGGCGGGGGCAGTGTCAGCGGCTCCAGGGCGTAGGGGTAGTCCCCGAAGTCCCACATGCCGGATGTTCCGGGCAGGGACAGGGCGAGGGCCGCGGTGGTGTTCATGTGTCACCGCCCGGCAGCCAGGTGAACTCGAACTCCAGGCCGTTCACGTCGAAGCAGTAGAAGCTCTGGATTCCCTCGTCGTCCACGACGATGTCGGTGGGCTGGTCAGAACGTAGATACCGGTGTCGGCGGGACGCGTACAGCGTGATCCACTTCTCCCGCCAGGCGGTGAGCGCCTGGGGCGTGTCCACCGTCATGCACACATGCTGGAACCGGATGCTCTTTTCGCTTCCCGGATCGCCCGGACGCTCGAAGAGGTGGAAGCGGAAGTCGCCGAGGACCAGTTCGGTCAGCCGGGTCACACCTGGCAACCGGCTGGTGGTCAGCGCGGAGAACCTGTCCGTCGTCCAGGTCGGTTCGGCACCGAAGAAGTCCTGGTACCAGGCGGTCGAGTTCGCCAGGTCGGGTGTCTGCACACCTATGTGGTGCACTGCCGGGGTGATGGTGTTCGCGCTCATGCGCTGCTGTCTCCGGGGTAGAGGGGGGTGCCGGCGGTCTCGTGCGCCGTCAGGCCGTCGAGTACGGGGCCGATGACATCGACGGCCGCCGGCAGGGTCATCTCGCCGTGGGCGCAGTCGACCGGATGGACGACGACGTCACCGGTCACGTACGGGCCCCACCGCTGGGGTGTGTAGGGGGTGTCGCCGGGTTTGTCGGCGGCGGCCCTGAACAGCACCAGGTCACCGCGGAACACGCCGAGTGCGGTGCGGTCGAACAACGCGCTCATGTCGGTGAACACCCGCGCCAGCACCGCGACGTCGAGATCGGCGTGACCGGTGACCGTGCCGTCGGCACTGATCTGCTGTCCGAGCGAGGCGGCGAGGGCGGCCCGTACGTCCGTCTCCTCATCGGGGTCGGCGTCGTCGTCCGTGGGATAGCTGTCCAGCAGGGCGAGGAGGGCCACCTCTTCGCCCTCGTTCTGCAACCGCACCGCCAGCAGGTGGGCGATCAGGCCGCCGACCGACCAGCCCAAGAGACGGTACGGGCCGTGCGGTTGCACCGACCGCAGCCGGGCGAGGTAGTCCGCCACGAGGTCCGCCGGCGAGGCGGGACAGTGGCCGGGGTCGCCCAGCCCGGGCGCCTGCAAGGCGTGGACCGCCTGGTCATGCCGGAGGTGACGCAGCAGACCTGAGTACACCCACCCCAGTCCCGCCGCCGGATGCACACAGAACAGCGGCGCGCCCCGGCCCTGTCTGAGCGGCAGCAGGGGGGCCATGGGGTCGGTGCCGTCCGCTTCACCCGTGGCGAGAAGGCGGGCGAGCCCGGCCGGGCTGGGACTGCGGAACAGGTCGCTGACCTTGAGCCGTGCGCCCAGCACCGAGTCGATCCGGTTGATCAGTCTGAGCACCAGCAGCGAATGTCCGCCGAGGTCGAAGAAGGAGTCGTCGACCCCCACCCGGCCAGTGCCGAGCACTTCGGCGAACAGGTCGCACATCACCTGCTCGAACCGGTCGCGTGGCTCCCGTCCCCGGGTGCCGGGGCGGGCGGGCTCGGGCAGCGCACCGCGGTCGAGTTTGCCGTTGGCCGTCGTGGGCAGTGCGGCCAGCACGGTCACGGTGGCCGGCACCATGTGCGCGGGCAGGACGTCGGTGAGCCGTGCCCGCAGTAGGGCCGGGTCAGGTGTCGCGCCCGGCTCGGGGACGACGTATCCGGCCAGTGTCGCGTCGCCGGTGCCGGTGCCGGTGCGGCGGACGGCCGCCGCGGCCAGCCGGACGCCCGGCTGCTCGGTCAGGACGTGCTCGATCTCGCCCAGCTCGATGCGATGTCCGCGCAGCTTGACCTGGTCGTCGTCGCGGCCCTCGAAGCGGAGGTTGCCGTCGGGGCTCTGCCTGACCAGGTCGCCGGTGCGGTACATGCGGGCGCCGGGTGGGCCGAAGGGGTCGGCGACGAAGCGTGCCGCGGTCAGTGCCGCCTGCCCCGCGTACCCCTGGGCGATGCCCTCACCCGACAGGTACAGCTCGCCGGTGGAACCCGGCGGTACCGGACTGAGGTGGCGGTCCAGGATGTAGGCGGCGCTGTTGGCCAGCGGCCTGCCGATGGGCGGGGTGACGGCGTCCTGGGCGCCGAGGACGTGCCGTGTGGACCAGATCGTGGCTTCCGTGGGTCCGTAGAGATTGGTGACCGAGCGCGCGTGAGCGAGCAGGTCCGCGGCGAGCCGGGGAGGCAGCGGCTCACCCCCGACCAGCACGTCCACCCCCGACAGCGGTCTCCAGTCGGTGTCGAGGACCGCGCGCCACAGCGTGGGCGTCGCCTGCACGAGCGTGGGCCGATGCTCCTCGACGGACGCGAGGAGTGCGGCCGGATCACGGTTCACGCCGTCTTCGGACAGGATCACCGACGCGCCGTTGACCAGAGGCAGGAACAGCTCCAGAGCGGCGATGTCGAAGCCGACCGTGGTGGTGGCGAGCAGCCGGGCGTACGCGCGCACCGGCAGGCTCTCCAGCAGACCGGCGAGGTTCCGATGCGTCACCTCCACGCCCTTGGGCCGGCCGGTGGACCCGGACGTGTAGATCACGTAGGCCACGTGGTCCGGGTCGGCCGTGACCGGCAGCGCGGACCCGTCGAGGTGCCGGGCGTCCACCTCCTCGTCCAGGACCAGGCGGGGCGAGGCGTCGGCGATCATGTAAGCGATGCGCTCCTCCGGAAAGCCGGGATCCAGGGGAAGGTAGGCCGCGCCGATCCGGAGCACCGCGAGCAGGGTTGCCACCAGTTCCGGGGTCCGGCGCAGCCGCACGGCGACGCGGTCCCCGGGCCGCACGCCCTCGGCGACGAGGTGGCGCGCCAGCTGGTTGACGCGTCGGTCGAGCTGGGCGTAGGTGAGCGTGCTGCGGCCCTGCGTGAGGGCGGGCGCGCCGGGGGTGAGGGCCGCCTGGGCCGCGAACAGGACGGGCAGCGTCGGTGTGCAACCGGCTCGGACGTCGTGCGCGAGCGCGGCGCTCCGCTCGGAGGCGCTGAGCACATCGAGACGTGACAGGGGCGACGCGGGGTCGGTGAGCACTGCGCCGAGCACGCGCTGGAGCCGGGCGGTGAGGGCGGTCACCGTGTCCGCGTCGAAGAGTTCCGCGCTGTACTCCGTGGTCACGGCGATGCCCCGGGGTTCGCCCGCGGGACCGAACTCCTCCCGGAAGTCGAACGAGAGATCGAACTTGGAGACTTCCAGGGGCGCGGGCTCGGGGGTGCTCTGCACTCCGGGCAGGGACAGGTAGGTGTCCGCCAGGTTGCTGTTGAAGGCCAGCAAGACCTGGAACAGGGGGTGCCGGCTGGTGGTACGCGTGGGGTTGACGACCTCCACGACCTGTTCGAAGGGGATGTCCTGGTGCTCGAAGGCGGCCAGGGACGTCTCGCGCACCCGGTGCAGCACGTCGGTGAAGGTGGGGTCGCCCGCCAGATCGGCCCGCAGGACAAGGGTGTTGACGAAGAACCCGACCAGGTCCTCCAGCTTCTCGTCGCTTCGTCCCGCCACCGGGGTGCCGATGGGGATGTCGGTACTCCCCGTGATCTTGCCGAGGAGCACGGCGAGCGCGGTCTGGCAGACCATGAACATGGTGGTGCCGGTGGTCCCGGCCAGGTCGGCCAGGCCCGCGTGCACCTCCGGCTCGATGCGGAACTCCACGAGACCGCCCCGGTAGGAGGCCGTGGCCGGGCGCGGGCGGTCCACCGGCAGGCCGATCTCGTCGGGCAGTCCCGCCAACTGCCGTGCCCAGTACTGTGCCTGCTTCTCCGCGGTGTCGAACTGCTCGCGCTGCCACAGGGCGTAGTCGGCGTACTGCACGGGCAGGTCCGGCCAGCCGGGCGCCCGGCCCGCCAACCGTTCGGTGTAGGCGGTCGCCAGGTCGCGGGCGAGCGGTGCCATGGACCAGCCGTCGCTGGCGATGTGATGCACCAGCACGAGCAGGACGTGTTCCTGCTCGCCGATCCGGAACAGCCAAGCCCGCAGCGGGATGTCGTCGGCGAGACGGAAGGTGTGCCGCATGGCCGCCCCCAGTTCCCCGGCAAGTTCGTCCGCCGTGGTGTCAGTGACGAGCAGTTCGGGGCGGACGTCGCTCAGCACCCGCTGGACGGGTTCACCGTCGACCGTGGGGTAGACCGTGCGCAGGCTCTCGTGCCGGGCCACCACGTCGGCCAGCGCCTCGTGCAGCGCCCGGGCGTCCACGCGTCCCCGCAGCCGGGAGACCAGCGGGTTGTTGTACGTGGGGCTCGGCCCCTCCAACTGGTCCATGAACCAAAGGCGTTGCTGCGCGAACGACATGGGGGTCCGCGGCGGCCGCTCGCGTGCGGTGAGGGCGCTGCCGGTGCGCTGCGCGCTGCGCACGAGCCGGGCGAGCCCGGCCGGCGTGCGCTCGTCGAACAGGGCGCGGATCGGCAGGTCGGCGCCGAGCCGGGCGCGGACCCGGCTGATCACCTTGGTGGCGGTGAGCGAGTGCCCGCCGAGCGCGAAGAAGTCGTCGTCCGCCGCGAGGCGCTGCACGCCGAGGACGTCCTTGAAGATGTCGCACACCTGCTGTTCCACCCGGTCGGCGGGGGCCCGGCCGGACGCCGCGGGGGCAGGCAGCGGCAGCGCCTTGCGCTCGAGCTTGCCGTTGGGGTTCAACGGCATGTGATCCAGCACCATGAACGCCGACGGCACCATGTACTCGGGCAGCGAGGCCGCGACGAACCGGCGCAGCTCGTCCGTCGACGGGGCCGTCGCGACCGGCACCACATAGGCGACGAGCCGCTTGACCGCGTTCTCCTCGACGGCGAGCACCGCCACCTGGGCGAGGTCGGTGCGCCGCCGCAGCACGGCCTCGATCTCCGTCAGTTCGACCCGGAACCCGCGGACCTTCACCTGGTGGTCGACGCGGCCCACGAACAGCAGGTCGCCCTCGGGCTTCCACCGCACCAGGTCGCCCGACCGGTACATGCGGCTGCCCGGGGGGCCGAAGGGGTTGGCCACGAACCGGGACGCGCTGATGCCCGGACGGTTGAGATAGCCGCGCGCCAACTGGGCCCCGGCGATGTACAGTTCGCCGACGGTTCCGGGTGGTACGGGGGACAGCCACGGGTCCAGTACGTAGACCTGGGTGTTGCCGATGGGTTTTCCGATCGGCGGTTCGCCGGGCCACTCCTCGACCCGGTCAGGGAGCCGGTGGCCGGTGGCCATGTGGGTCTCGGTGGGTCCGTACCCGTTGTCCAGCCGCAGCCGCGGGCTGCGCCGGAAGAACTCGCGGACGGCGTGCGAGAGGACGAGCGACTCCCCGCCCTGTCCGGCGTGCCGCAGTGCGGGCAGCGCCGTGCCCGTGGCGAGCGCGGCCTCGCACACCGCTGCCAGCACGAGGTTCGGCACGATGGTCAGATCGCTGATCTCGTGGTCGCGCAGCCACGCCACGAGGCGCTCGGGGTCCTTGCGGACCTCTTCCTCCGGTACGACGACCGTGCCGCCGCCGGTCGTGGCGATGAGGATCTCCATGGCGGAGACGTCGAAGCTGATGGCCGAGTACTGGGCGATGCGCCGCGGCGGCTCCATGCCCCGCCACCAGACCACGAGGTTGACCAGCGCGCCGCCGGGCATGACGACGGCCTTGGGTACCCCGGTGGAACCGGAGGTGTAGATCACATAACAGGGGTGCTCGGGGTGCAGGGGACGCAGCCGGTCGGCGTCGGTGAGGTCGCCGTCCGGCAGGTGGCCGACGTCCGGCAGCTCCGACAGCGTCAATCGGGGCTGGGCATCCTGTTCCATGAACGCGATGCGTTCCGGTGGATACTCGGCGTCGATGGGCAGGTAGGCCGCGCCGGCCTTGAGGACAGCCCACAGGGCCACGGTCTGGTCGAGCGAGCGCGGCAGCCGCAGCGCGACCAGTGTCTCGGGGCCGACTCCCTCGCGGACCAGATGACGGGCCAGCTGGTTGGCACGGGCGTTGAGTTGGGCGTAGGTCAGCAGCCGACCGGACATCTCCAGCGCGGGCGCGTGCGGTGTGCGGGCCACCTGTGCTTCGAAGAGTGCGGGCAGGGTGGTCGGCGGCACGTCGAGCGCGGAGTCGTTCCAGTGGACGAGGATCTGCTCGCGCTCCCGCGGGGACAACACGTCGATCGCGTGACACGGCGTGGCGGGGTCGGCGGCGACGGCGTGCAGCACGCGCAGCAGCCGCTCGGTCGTGGTCCGGATCGTGGACTCGTCGAAGAGGTGGGTGTTGTACTCGACCTGTCCGTCGATGCCGAGGGGGGTTCCTGTTGCGGAGTGCCGGGCGTCGAAGTTGACGTTGAGGTCGAACCGGGCCACTCCGGTGGACAGTTCCTGGCCGCTCGCCTCCAGACCATCGAATGCGAACGCCGTACCCAGGGCGTTGTCGGTGAGGCACACCTGGAAGAGCGGATTACGGGCGGGTGACCGATCGGGATTGACCGTCTCGACCACCTGGTCGAAGGGGACGTCCTGGTGGGCGAGGGCGGCCAGGTTCGCGGTGCGGACCCGTCGCAGCACGTCGGCGAAGGTCGGAGTGCCCGACAGATCGGTGCGCAGCACCAGCGTGTTGGTGAAGAAGCCGACGAGGTCGTCCAGTGCCTCGTCCGGGCGGCCGGAAACCGGAGTGCCGATCGGGATGTCGGTGCCGCCGCTGAGTTTGCCGAGCAGGACCGCGAGCGCCGCCTGCCAGACCATGAAGGGCGTGGTTCCGCTGCTGCGGGCCAGTGCGGTCAGGCTCTCGTGCAGCGGCGCCGGCACGTGGAAGTCCACGACGGCGCCCTGAAGGCCGGTGCCGGACGACCGGGGACGGTCGAAGGGCAACCCGATCTCGTCCGGCAGGCCCGCCAGTTCGCCGGCCCAGAAGTCCGCCTGCTGGGCGAGGTCGGCTGTCCGCTCGTGGTGCCAGAGCGCGTAGTCGGCGTACTGGACGGGCAGTTCGGACCAGGCGGGTGCCGTGCCCGCGCGCCGTGCGCGGTAGGCGGTCGACAGGTCGCGCGCCAGGGGTTCCAGTGAGGCGCCGTCACCGGCGATGTGGTGGAGCAGGACGAGCAGGACGTGGTCGTCGGGGCCCAGGCGGAACAGCCGGCCGCGGATCGGTATGTCGCGCGTGAGGTCGAAGGCGTGGCGGGTCTCCTCGGCCAGTTCCCCGTCGCCGTCGACGAGGACCAGTTCCGGTCGTGTGCGGTGGGCCGGAAGCACCTGCTGCACGGGTTCGCCGTCGATCTCCGGGAAGACGGTGCGCAAGGTTTCGTGCCGGGCCACGACGTCGGTGAGTGCCGCGGCCAGGGCGGCGGTGTCCAGTGGTCCGCGCAGCCGGGTGACGATCGGGATGTTGTAGGTGGGGCTCGGTCCTTCCAGACGGTGGAGGAACCACAGGCGTCGCTGCGCGGGCGACAGCGGTACTCGGTAGGGGCGTGCGCGGGCGGTGACGGGGGCGTGCGTGCCGTGCAGGCCGTCGAGTACGGCGGTGACCGCGCGCGGGGTGGGGTTGTCGAACAGGTCACGGACCGTCAGACGCTTGCCGAGCTCCCGCTGCAACCGGCCGGCCAGCCTCATCATGGTCAGCGAGTGGGCGCCGAAATCAGCGGCCGAGTCCTCGGGCCCGAAGCCGGCCACGCCGAGGACCTCGGCGAAGACCGCGCACACGGCGGCCTCCGTCTCGTTCCGCGCGGCCAGTCCGCTGCCGGTCAAGGCGGGTACGGGCAGCGCGGCGCGGTCGAGCTTGCCGTTGGGGGTCAGGGGCAGGGCGGCCAGTCCGGTCACGACCGAGGGCACCAGGTGCTCCGCCAGCCTTTCGCGGGCGAACGCTCGCACCGCCGCGGCGTCGACCGGGCCGCCGTCGGCAACCACATGGGCCACCAGGCGGGTGTCGCCGGCGAAGTCCGCCACCGTGACCACGGCCTGGGCCACCCCCGGACAGCGGCGCAGCACGGCCTCGACCTCGCCCGGCTCGATCCGGAACCCCCGGACCTTGACCTGGTCGTCGGCCCTTCCCACGTAGTGCAGGCGTCCGTCGTCGTCGCGGCGGGCCAGGTCTCCGGTGCGGTACAGACGGCCGGGACCGAAGGGGTTGGCGACGAAACGCTCGGCGGTCAGCCCGGGCTTGCCGTGGTAGCCCCGGGCCAGACCCTCCCCCGCGAGGTACAGCTCACCGGTCTGCCCGTCCGGCACCGGGCGCAACGCCGGGTCGAGGAGGTGAGCCGCGGTGCCGGTCACCGGTCGGCCGATCGACAGCTCGCTACCGGGATCGGTGCGGGCCCACAGGGCATCCACGGTGGACTCGGTGGGGCCGTACAGGTTGTAGCCCGTGACGCCGGGGGTGTCCCTCAGCTCATGCCACAGGGACTCGCTCATGGGCTCCCCTCCGACCACGATCACGCGTGGTCGGAGGGCCGGGTCGCGCAGTACGCCGGCCTCGCACAGGTGGGTGAGCAGCGACGGCGTGAGATCGAGCAGGTCCAGGTGCCGCTGGGTGACGTACGCGGTGAGCTGCGCCGGGTCCTTGCGTATCTCGTCGGGCAGCAGGTGCAGTTCGTGCCCGGCGATCATCCACAGCATCGGGTCCCAGGCGGCGTCGAAGGTCAGGGGGGAGACCAGGGCCACCCGGAGCCGGTCACCGCCGGCGGTGATGTCGGCGTACTGGTGGTGGAAGTGGTGGTGCCAGAGCGCCGCCAGGCTGCGGTGGGTCACGACGACGGCCTTCGGGGTGCCGGTCGATCCCGAGGTGTGGACGGCGTAAGCCGCGTGGGCCTGCCGCAGCGGCAGTCTCCGCTCGGTGTCCACCACGTTGGCCGGCGAGTGGTCGGCGGTGTCCACGGGAGCGTCCAGCACCAGCGCGGGACGCACATCCGCGAGCAGTGCGGCGATCCGTTCGGCGGGCTGGCCCGGGTCGACGGGCAGGTACACCGCGCCCGCCTTGAGCACGGCGATCATGGCGACCACCGCTTCCACCGACCTCGGCAGCACGACGGCGACCAGGTCCTCCGGTCCCGAGCCGCCCAGGATCAGACGGCGTGCCAGCCGGTTGGCGCGGGCGTTGAGTTCGGCGTAGGAGACCGTGTCCTCGCCGCACACCACGGCGGTGGCCGTGGGGGTCCGCGCCGTCTGCGCTTCGAACAGCTCGTGGACGTATGCGCCCTGTTCCATGTCCCCCGCCGCTCAGATCCGGTCGAGTTCGAAGATCACTTCGTTGGCCACCATGTCGATGCGATGCGTGTGCCGCAGCCGCCAGCCGGCGGGCTCGAACACCGACTCCCAGTCCCGCGCGGTCGGCAGGAAGTCCCCCATCAGGTCGTGGCCTACCTCGAAGCCGAGGGTGAACACCCGCAGCTCGGTGTCCGGCACGTCGACCGACCTGGTGGCGTCACCGATGAGGAAGCGCCGTACGTTCGGGAAGACCTCGCGCAGCCTGGCCAGCGCGCGGACCGCCTGCTCGCGCGGCCAGAAGTCGTGCCCGGCCATGAAGCACGTCAGCACGTCCACCTCGGCGTACTCGGGACGCGGTGCCAGTTCCAGCATGTCCCCGACCGTGAAGGTCAGTCGGTCGGCCAGCCCGGCCGCGGCGGCATCCTGGGCGGCGACGGCCAGGGACTCCGCGGCGATGTCCACTCCGATGCCCCTGGCCGCGGGGTACCGGCGCAGGATCTGGACGAGCCGCTCGCCGCTGCCGCACCCCAGGTCCGCCACCGCCCGGACATCGAAGTCGAGTCCGTCCATGGCCCGCCAGAACCAGGGGTCGTAGCAGAAGGTGCTGATGTCCTTGCACGCGCGTGCGATCGCTGCCGGGTCACGGCGGTAGAAGTCGCCGACCCGGTTCTCCTCACGCAGCACTGACGGCATCTGGCGGAACAGCTCCGCGCTGCCGCGCACGAGCCAGTGGAAGAGCGAGGCGGTCTGCCGCAGCTCCTGGAAGCTGTCCGTGGGAGTGATCTTCGTGCCGTCGCGGTGCACCACGCCCGCCGATGACAGGGCACGGAACATGGCGAGCGTCGCGGGCGGGTTCAGGCCGTTGCTGAGCGCGTAGTCGTCGGAGTCCAGCACACCGGCGGCCTCCAGCTCGTCCAGCGCGCCGATCTCCCACGCGGCGGCTATCGCCCACGAGGCGACGGCGGAGTTGTAGATCCGGGCGGCCGTGGTCCAGCCGGCGGCATCCATGGAAGTGGTCACTTGTCCACCTTCTGTAGTTGGGGGGAGGGGTGGGGCGCCGCGTCCGGACCGGCCGGGCGCGGCGCCAGCACCGCCGCGAAGCAGGCGAACAGCAGCCCTCCGAGGCCTGCCGTCACAAAGCCCCACACCGGTGTGGTGCGGTCGAGCACGAAACCGACGACGGGGAAGCCCAGCGAGGCACCGAGGCGGGTGGCCGCCTCCTCCAGGCCCATCGCGGCGCCCCGCACTCGCGGTGGCGCGAGCCGGACGACGTTCTCGACGGAGGCGGCCAGGGCCGGAGAGCACGTCAGTTGCATGGGCACCAGGGCCAGGCTCACCCACCACCAGGACCGGTCGGCGAACCCGGCCGGGGCGACCAGCACGGCGAGCAGGACCACCAGGGTCAGCTGCGACAGGGGGCGTCTGGCCGCGCCGTAGGCGAGCCCGCCGATCGCGGAAGCCACCGCCATGATCCCGATGACGACACCGGTCCACTGTGTCTCTCCCCGGGCCTGGAGCAGCGCGACCAGAGCGAGTTCGGTGCCCGCGAGGACGAACAGCGCGCCGCTGGTGATGACGAGGGTGGCCACCAGCGGACGGGTCAGCCACCGGGCCCCGGGGTGTTCCGCCGACGACCGCGCCGCCGCCTGGTCGGCAGCGCTGAGCAACGGCGGGTTGCGCACGAAGAACACCGTGCTGGTGAGGGCGCTGATCACGGCGACCGCGAGGAGCGCGACGGTGGCGGAGTAGTGGGTGACGATCTGCACGGCCACGGCGGGCCCCAGCACGAAGGAGGCTTCCAGCAGCACGGTGTCCAGGGAGAGCACGGCCCGCCGGTGTGCTTCGGGCACCAGCGCAGTGAGTACCTGCCGGGAAACCGACGTCAGCGGTACCGACAGTGCGCCGGCGGGCAGAGCGACGGCCAGCAGCGCGTCGTAGGACAGGCTCGGTGCGCTCGACCAGTAGGCCGCCGAGCACACGCCCGCGACCGCGACGACCGGGCGCAGGCCGAACCGGTCGAGGGCCCTGCCCACGAGCGGGGAGCCCGCCATGCTGCCCACCGTGGTGGCGGTGCCCACCAGCCCGGCGGACGCGTAGCCCCGGTCGAGGTCCGTGACCACGTGCAGGGTGAGGACCAGTCCGGCGGACGCCGAGGGCAGGCGGGCCAGGAACATGAACAGCGTGAGCGGCACCACGCCTGGTTGCCGCAGCAGTGCGCGGTAGGAGCAGCGCCGGGTGTGTGTCATCGTGGCTCGGTTTTCCTGTCAGCGCAGCGAGAGGGTGATGTCCTCGGCTTTGAGCGCGTAGTGCTCACGGCCGAGGAGGCTGTTGAGGATCACGGCGCTGCGCCACGCGGCCAGCCCGAGGTTGGGATCGGCGACACCGTGTGAGCGCTGGGCGGCGTTCTGGACGTAGATGCGGTTCTCGTCCGGCCCGTCCCACCGGAGCCGGTAGTCCCGGTCGACCTCGTAGCCGTCCCCGCGGATCGGCAACCGCTTACGCAGGGGGGCGAGGAAGTCGGGTATCGCCGGGCGGAAGCCGGTGGCCAGGACGACCAGATCGGCCTCGTACTCCCGGTGTTCGCCGGTCACGGTGTCCTGGACGGTCGCGTGACAGCCGTGCCGGCCCCCGCGCAGTCCCGTCAGGCGTGACCCGGCCAGCACGGTGTGGGTGAACGGGGTGTCGCTGAGATAGTCCAGCTCGTACAGCTTCCGGTAGGTCCGGGTGAGCAGTTCCCCGGTGATGCCGCAGGTCGCATCCGACTGACGTCCCAGCAGTGCCGTGCGGTGTTCGGCACCGAGCCGCTGGAAGTACTCGGCGAAACGCGGGTTGAACCACTCGTTGGAGAAGGCCGAGTCGTCCAGGGGCCGCAGTCCGCCCCCTCCCGTCGCCCAGATGAGTCGTCGCGGTGGTCCCGCTGCCTGGGACAGCAGGTCCAGTGCTATCTCCCCCGCACTCTGTCCGCCGCCGACGAGCAGCACGGTGCGTCCGGTCGCCGGCAGGCCTCGGGTGAGGTGCTCGGCGGCGTGCCACACCCGCGGGCTGTCGATGGTCCGCGCGCAGTCCGGCAGGTACGGTGCCTGACCGACGCCGAGCACCACGCTGCGGGACCGGCGCACCCCGCGGCTGGTGCGGGCCACGAAGAGCGAGCCGTCGTGGTCCAGTTCGTGCACCGTCTCCCCGAGCCGGACGCCCACCTTCTCGGCCACCCAGCCGAAGTACTGGCCGAACTCCCGGCGGCTGACGTATTCGGCGCCCGCGATGAGGTGGCGGTAGAGCCTGCCGTGCTCGTGCAGGAAGTTGACGAAGCTGAAGCGGCTTCTGGGGTCCACCAGGCTGACCAGGTCTTTGACCCCGCTCACCTGGAGCCGTGACGTGCTCCACATCAGGCCGGGATGCCAGGACACCGAATCCCGGGCCTCCACTGCGGTGAGGCGGACGCCGGCGATCGGCGCCGCCAGAGCGGCGAGACTCAGGTTCGACGGCCCGGCGCCGACGGCGAGGATCTCGGTGTCGTCGTATGCCATCGCTTCCCTCGTGTCTTCAGTGACGGATGACCTGGACGGTGACGTCGACGGGTTGCGACGTGCGGAGAAAGGCCGCCACGGGCGAGCTGCCGAAGGCCGACGCCACGACGGCGTCGATGTCCGGGTGCGCGGACAGCGCTTCCGGCACCGAGACCGTGACGCGCACGTCCTGGAGGTGCACCACCACGGACGCGTCGGTCTGCAACAGGCCCCGGACGTCCTCCTTGGCCTGCGTGTGCACGTGCCAGGGAAGACGTTGCCCGGTCGCCTCCTCGCCGAGGCGGGCGGCCTGCACGGCCAGGTCGGCCGCCAGGCCCATCAGCAGGTGTTCCTGCGGGTTGGGCCCCCAGTCCACACCGGTGAGCTGCTTGGGCGAGTCGACGCGGACGGGCAGGGCGCCACCGGGTGCGAGGGGCCGTGACTCGAACTGTGTGCCGCTGATCCAGCGCACCCGGCAGCTGGAGGGCTCCGCGTCCGGCGCCTGGGGAGCGCGGTGCGCGACCGCCCGGCCGGGGCCCTGCCCGGTCGCGCACGAGCGGCGCAGATCGACGGTGAGCGGCTGGGTCATCGACGTGAAGTTCGGACTGAAGTCGCACACCTGGTCCACGAGTTCGCGTATCGCCGGCTCCTCCAGCGCGCCGGCCACGTCGAAGTGGCAGCGCACGGCGGCACCGGCTCCGGCGTGCTCGATCAGCATCTCCACCGAGTCGAAGACCGAGCCCTTGGCGCTGCCACCGCCCACCAGCGCGGTCAGCGCGCAGGACGCGACCCCGGTCAGGGCGAGGTCCATGGGGGTGGGTTCCGAGCCGGGGGCGCCGGCGCCATCACGCAGGTCCATGGCGAACGCGCGGGCGGACTTCACCGAGCCGAGCAGCGCGGGGCCGACCCTGGCGGTCAGCCCTCTGCGGGGTGACTGGAGCGCGCTCGCCGAGTAGACGTAGTCGGCTTCGCGGGGGTCCTGCCGGATCTCGTGCACGACCTCGCTGAAACCGGCCGTGTTGAAGCTGTTCCTCATCGCGGTCCCCCGCCGTCCAGCGCGTCGAGCGCGTCCTCAAGGTCCCGGACGAGGTCGTGGATGTTCTCGATGCCGGCCGAATAGCGGACCAGCCCGGGCCGGATGCCGATCAGGGCGCACTGCCGGGCGGTGAGCGAACTGTGCGAGGTGTTGCCGGGCATGCTCACCAGTGACTCGACCCCGCCCAGGCTCGTGGCCACGTAGGGCACCTTCAGGTTTCTCATGAAGGCGAGTGCGGCGTCGTCGCCGCCGCGCACCTCGAAGCTGACCATCCCGCCGAATCCCGCGTAACTGTCGCGCTCCAGGCCCGCGTACTGGGCGCCACCCAGTTCCGGGTGATGAACCTGGGCGATCTGTCGGTGCGCGGCGAGGTACTTGGCGATCTCGCGGGCGTTCTCGTTCTGCCGCTGTACCCGCAGCGCCAGCGTCTTCAGGCCTCGTTCGAGCAGGAAGCAGCCCAGGGGTTCCAGCGTGCCGCCGAACCGCAGGGCCTGTGCCCAGATGCGGTCGAGGAACTTGCGTTTGCCGACCACCGCGCCGGCGGTCAGGTCGCTGTGCCCGCTCAGGTACTTGGTGGCGCTGTGCACGACGACGTCCGCACCGAGTTTCAGCGGCTGCATGTTCAGAGGGGTGAGGAAGGTGTTGTCCACCACCAGCAGCGCTTTGTGCTCGCGGGCGAGTTCCGCTATCTCCCGGATGGGCGGCGCCTTGAGCAGCGGATTGGTCAGCGTCTCGAACAGCAGCAGCTGGGTCTCGGGACGCATGGCGGCCCGGATGGCATCCAGATCGGTCGGGTCGACGAAGGTCACCTCGCGTCCGGCCGAGGGCATGTCCTCGTGGAGGAGGTTGTAGGTGCCGCCGTAGACGTCGTAGGCGGAGATGATGTGGCTGCCCGCGTTGGTGAGGGCGTAGACGGTGCTGGCAATCGCGCTCATCCCCGACGAGGTCACCAGGGCGCTGGTACCGCCTTCGAGAGCCGCGATCTTCTCCTGGACGGCCCACTGCGAGGGGTTGCCGTAACGGGTGTAGATCGGAACGTCGCGCATGGCGCCGTCGGAGAACGCCGCATAGCTGGCGTCGTCCAGCAGGAAGGTGCTGGTCTGGAAGATCGGCGTGCCGACGCTTCCGGTCAGCGGATCCTCGTAGGTGCCCGCGTGCACCGCCAGGGTCTCCGGCGAGACGGAGCGGGCCAGGACGCGGTTGTGCTCGGTGACGGGGCCGGCGAACCGGCTGCGGGTGAGGTCGTTGAACCAGCCCGCCCGGGTGGTCCTGCCTTCCTCGAAGCCGATGGCGGTACGGCGCTGTTTGTCAGCCACGCGCATTCCCTTGTGAGGGGCGGTGCGCCGGGCGCTGCCGCGGGATCAGGTCGTAGAAGCACAAGCGGGGACCGGCGTCGGGACGGCGGTAGATCCGTCGGCAGGTCAGCTCGCTGCGGGCGATGACGCCCAGCCACGACGCCCGGTCCCGGGGCATGCCCTGGTCGGTCATGGCGTGGATGAGGAAGAAGTCGTCGTCGTTGTCCTGGGCGTCGCCGCGGATCTCCGGCTCTCCGACGAGCAGGATCTTCAGATCCGGCAGGGCTCGTCCGTAGGCGGTGAGCATGTCCGCCACGGCCTGTTCGCCGTCCCGGAACAGTTCGTGCAGGGCGGAGACGATGGACATGCCGTCCGCGGAGCGGGCCGGCTCCGGCCAGGTCTGCGGAGCGAAGGCGTCCGCGACGACGAAGGTGACCCTGTCGGCCACGCCTTCGCGGGCGGCTAGGGCGCGCGCCTCGTCGATGGCGTCCGCGTCGATGTCCAGTCCCACCCCGGTGAGGTGGGGATCGCGCAGACAGGCGTCGACCAGTGAGCTGCCGCCGCCGCATCCGACGTCCAGCAGTCTTTGGACGCCTCGCTCGCGCATCGCCCGGACGAGCACGGGTGTGTGGAAGGCGGAGAAGAGCGTCGCGCAGTGCCGGCCCAGGGGGCCGCCGCGGCGTTGCACGTCCGCGCCGTAGGTGATGCGGCCGGCGACGAGGTCGTTCGTCCGGCTCAGCACCGGACCGTAGGCGTCGAGGTAGATGCCCAGGCGAGCCAGGGAGACGTCGGAGGTGAGCAGTTCGCCCTTGCGGGAGAGGAAGTATCCGCCGCCGCGCCGGTCGAGGACGCCGCGCATGGTCAGGTAGTCGAGCAGGTGCGTGCCGAGGTGCTCCACCGTGCCGTCCAGCAGGCCCTCCTCGGGACGGTGCTTGCCGTGGCGCAGGCTGGCGAGGATGCCGCTGTCGTCGAGGGCGAGCAGCGCGTGGCACAGGTTCATCGCGCTGATCAGGTCGGGCATGCCGCCCAGCCGAAACTCCTGCCATACGGCTGTCTGTTCGTCGTCGTACAGCTCTATGACGTCGGGGGTCACTTCATGGGCTCCAGTCATCGAACGATCCCGTACGCCTGCCGGCCACGCTGGCTGGCAGCCGCGAACACACCGCCGTCGTCGTCCAGTCCGGTGGCGCACACCCTGCCGAGCGTCATGGCCGGGGCCAGCTCGACCTGGTGGCCGCGCCGGGCCAGCTCCGTCACGGTCTCCGGGGCGATCCCCTCCTCGATCGTCACCGCCCGGGGTCGCATCTGCCGTGGGGTGAAGGACGTCGGCAGGTGGTCGGTGTGGAAGGTCAGTGCTTCGGCCGCCTCCTGCGGGGACATGCCGAAGTCGACCTGGTTGACGAGGAAGTTGAGGGTCCACTGGTCCTGCCGGTCCCCGCCGGGCGTGCCGAAGGCCATGTGCGGCCGGCCGTCGTCGCGCCGCACGATGGTGGGGCTGAGCGTGGTCCTGGGGCGCTTGCCGGGGGCGAGGCTGTTGTTGTGGCCGTCGAGCAGCCAGGCCATCTGGCCGCGGGTGCCCAGGGGGAACCCGAGGCCGGGAACGACCGGGGAGCTCTTCAGCCAGCCGCCGCTCGGAGTGGCGACCACCATGTTGCCCTGCTGGTCGCTGGCGGTGACACAGGTGGTGTCGCTGCGTCCCAGGGTGCGCTGGAGCACCACGGGCAGGCTGTTGCCGAGCTGCTCACGCCAGTCCGGGTCTGCCGACGGCAGGGGGTGCTCCGGCAGTGGGGGTATCCACGGCTGTCGGCCGCCAGGTGAGCCGGGGCGCAGTTCCGCGCTGGCGGCCGGTCCGATCAGTGCGCGGCGGAGGTCGCTGTAGGCCGGGTCCAGCAGGTCGTCCAGGGGGACGTCCGCCAGGTCGGGGTCGCCGTACCACGCCTCGCGATCGGCGAACGCCAGTTTCGCCGACTCCACGACGGTGTGCAGATGGTCCGCCGTGCCGAATCCCATGGCCTTGAGGTCGAAGCCCGACAGCAGGGCGAGCTGCTGCAGGAACACCGGTCCTTGCGACCAGGGTCCGGGCTTGTGGACCTGGTATCCCCGGTACTCCAGGGAGGCCGGGGCTTCCACGGTGGCCTGCCAGGCCGCGAGGTCCTCTCCCGTGAGCAGGCCCCGGTGGTGTTCCCCGGTGGCGTCGAGCACGGCGGTACCGGACAGGAACGTGTCGATGGCCTCGGCGACGAACCCCTGGTAGAAGGCGTGGATCGCGGCGTCCACCTGGGCTTCGCGGCTCGCGCTTGCGGAGTCGGCCTCGGCCACCAGGCGCCGGAAGGTCTGTGCAAGGGCGGGGTTGCGGAACCGCCGGCCGGCGGTCGGGGCACGGCCGTCGACGAGATAGGTGGCCCCGGATTCGGTCCAGTGGTCCCGGAAGAGGGGTGCGACCGCGTCGATGAGGGCGGCTGCCCGGGCCGGCAGCGGGAAGCCCTGCTCCGCATAGCCGATGGCCGGCGCCAGTACGTCGGCCACGCGCAGTCTGCCTCGGTCCCGCAGCAGCCGCATCCAGGCGCCGAAGGCACCTGGTACCACGGCGGGCAGCAGACCGGAGCCGGGAATGGCGTCCAGACCGAGGCCGCGGAAGTGGTCGATGTGGGCGGAGGCGGGCATGGGGCCCTGGCCGCAGATCACCTCCACGGAGTCGGAGGAGGCGTCGTAGACGACGATCGGGACGTCACCGCCCGGTCCGTTGAAGTGCGGTTCGACGACCTGGATGACGAAGGCCGCGGCGGTGGCGGCGTCGAAGGCGTTGCCGCCGCGCTGGAACATCTCCATCCCGGCGGCGGACGCCAGCCAGTGGGTGGAGGAGACGGCGCCGAAGGTGCCGTGCAGTTCAGGTCGATGCAACACGGGGGTGTCCTTCACGAGACGAGGGGCCGGGGCGGGCTGGGGAGTTCGGGGAGAGGACCGAGGCAGCGATGTCCTCAAGGACGTCGGGGTCTCCCTCGTAGGGGAAGTCGGGCCGGGGCCAGTGCACGACCACGTCCGTGATGCCGATCGCGTCGAAGACTCCGCAGGCGTCGCGGTAGGTCTCCGCGGACTCCAGCACCCCGTCGATCATCGCGCCGGTTACGACGAGTCTGCGGACGGTGGCGGGGTCGCGGCCGAGGGCGGCGCACTCCCGTTCCAGCAGGTCGGACTGTTCGCGGAGCACCGGCAGGGCCTTGTCGTAGCGCACGGGTTCGCCGTGGCCGGGCCATGCGATGGTCACCCAGATGTCCGCATGCCGGGCGGCCAGCCGGATGCCCCTGGGACCGGTCGCGGCCACGGCGAGCGGTACGCGGGGCCGCTGCACGCATCCCGGGTGCACATGTGCCTCGCTGGTGACGAAGTACTCACCCGCGTAGCTGGTCACCGGGTCACGCAGCAGCCGGTCGGTGAGAGTGACGAACTCCGCGAAGCGATCCGCGCGGGCGGCGGGTGACAGCGGCTGCACACCCAGCAGTTGGTCGTCGAAGCCGCCCGCGCCGGCCCCGATGCCGCAGAGGAACCGTCCGTCGGACAGGTCGTCCAACGTCATGACTTCCTTGGCGAAGCTCACCGGATGCCGGATGCCGGGGCTGGCGACCATCGTGCCGATCTGCAGCCGGGTGGTCGCGAGGGCGGCCGCGGTGAGCGTCGGCATCGTGGCGAACCACGGTTTGTCGCGGAACCAGCGCCAGTTGAGATGGTCGTAGGTCCAGGCGTGGTCGAAGCCGAGCTGCTCGGCCTTGACCCACTTCTCACGACTAATCGACCAACGCTGTTCCGGCAGGATCATGACGCCGTGGCGCATACGACCAGCACTCCCCTCGAGCGTCACCCATTCGGTATTTCCGTTTCGACGCTACGGCAGGGGGCGTTGACGCCATGTGAACGCGGTGTCGACGTGACAGTCACACATGCTTTTCCGCGACGCCCTAACATCCGGAAACCAGCACGCACCTCAGTGCTGTACTCGATCCTCGCAGGAGAGAAGATGAGTTGTTCTCCTCGCGCTGCCGCATTCGCGGAGATCAGCGCTCTGAAGGCTCGTTACACCGCAGATCGATCCCTGTTCATCAGAGGCGAGAAGATGGCGCAGATCCTCCTGAGCCTCGGCGCGTCGGAAGAGGACTTCACGGTTCTCCGCAAGGTGAGCGAGAATCTGGAATCGGATCCGACGCTGCCTTTCCGGAAGAGCCGCAACGGGCGGTTCTGCCTCGATGCGGAGAACCACCGCGTCTACCGGACGGAACACCAGCCGTTCGTGCTCTCCAGCGACGAGGACTTCGTCCGTCACGACTCGGCCCAGCGACGCACGTTCGACGAGCTCGGTGAGGAGCTGGCGGACAACACCGCTCTGCGGGCGCTCCTGGTGTTCAAGTACCTCGTGATCAACGACGTGTCCACGGCGCCACGCCCGGACCTGGACTACGACTGTTCTCGCTGGGTGTGCACGGTCTTCAACCTCCGCACGGTCACCAACAGCGAGCTGATCGGCGAACCGGCCCTGGAAGGTGTGCACTGCGACGGGGTCGACCACACCATGACGACCTTCCTCGGCGGCGAGAACATGACCGCCGACAGTGCCATCACCTTCATTCACGACATGCGGGAGACGAACGCGCGGCGCTGGCACGAGACGGACCCCGGGTACCTGCTGGACCGGCGGCAGCATCGGGATTTCCTGGACACGCTGCTGCTCGTCGATCACGAGCGCAAGCACAGCCTGACGCCCGTACGCGCGGTGAATCCCGCCGAGCCGGCCACCAGGGACATGCTGATCTTCTTCACGCGCAAACCGGCCCTGGACGGGCACATTTCCCACCCCTACGACTCGCTCGCGGCGCACCGGACGCAGACCGCCTCGACCGCCCTTCCCCTCGAGATCACGGAGCCGCCCCGTGTCGTTGTCGGCTGAGAGCGACGAACAGATCGAACGCGTCTGGTTCGAAGGTTCCTGCCATTGTGGAGGTGTACGGTTCTCCGCCGCGGCAAGCCGGAATCTCACCATCACCTTGTGCAACTGCGATATCTGCTACAAGGCCGGGCATCAGGAACTGATGATTCCCGAGGAACGCTTCAAACTGCATCAGGGAATGCAGTTCCTGAAGCCGTACAGATTCGGCAACTGCATTGCCGACCACACCTTCTGCGCGGTGTGCGGAATCATGCCGTTCTACCGCCCGCGCTCGCACCCCACAGGGTTCTACAGCGTCAATGCCCGCTGTCTCGACCTCTCCGCGGCCCAGGACATCACTTATGTCGAGTTCGACGGAAAGAACTGGGAAGAGAGCATGGCTGCCGGTAAGCATGTCATCACCGAATGAACGACGAGATTTCGCCCGGCAGAAGGTCGCTGCCAGGGCTCAGCGGCGCACCCCCGCGTTGAACTGGGAGCTGTCCGCCCCCGACGGCATCGGCTTGGAGGTCGCCGAACTCGACTTCGGCACCGCGCCGGGGGTCGTGCAGGCACTCCAGGCCGCCGTCGGCCGCGCAGAGCTGGGCTACCTCACCGCGGCTCGCACGGCTGAGCTGGCCGGGGCCTGCGCCGACTGGCAGGCAGCACAGCACGGTTGGCACGTCTCCCCGGCGGACGTACGGCCGCTGCCCGACGTGGTGCGCGCCCTCCATGTGGCCATCGAACACTTCTCCGCCCAGGACTCCCCCGTCATAGTGCCGGTGCCTGCCTACCCCGCGTTCCTCGCCGTCCCCAGGCTGCTGGGGCGGCAGGTCATCAAGGTGCGGTTCGCCTTGCGGGACGGACGCGCCGCACTCGACCTGGAGGAGCTCGACCGTGCGTTCACCCGTGGTGGGCGGCTGCTGGTGCTGTGCAACCCGCACAACCCGCTCGGCCGTGTCTTCACCAAGGACGAACTCGGCGCGATCACCGAGGTGGTCGCACTGCACGGGGGTCGTGTCTTCGCCGACGAGGTGTTCGGCCCCGTGGTCTTTCCCGGCCACACCCATGTGCCCTACGCCGCCACCTCTGCCGTAGCCGCCGGGCACACGCTCACGGCGGTCTCCGCTTCGAAGGCGTGGCAGCTCGCCGGCCTCAAGTGCGCGCAGGTCATCCTGGGCAACGACGAGGACCGGCACCACTGGGCCCGCCTGGGCAGACTGGCCACGGACGGAACGTCGACGCTCGGTGTTCTCGCCGCCACCGCCGCCTACCGGGGCGGGCTGACCTGGTTGACCTCGGTCCTCGGCCAGCTGGATCACAACCGGCGGCTCCTCGGCGCACTACTCGATGAGCACCTTCCTCTCGTGCGGTACACCCCGCCCGAAGGGACGTTTCTGGCCTGGCTGGACTTCCGTGGTGCGGCCGCCGTACCGGCGACCGGGCTCGCGGCGTTCTTCACCGCGCACTCGGGAGTGACGGCACTGGACGGGGCGGACTGCGGCTCCGGTCAGGGTTTTCTCCGCATCAACCTGGGGACGTCCCCTGCCGTGCTGAGCAGAGCCGTCCAGCGCATGGCGCACACCCTTCGTTCCCGATGACTTCCCTGGGGCGGGCCGTTGAGGCGGCGCGGCCCGGCCCGGGGCGGCACGGGTCAGGAGGCCTCGCGGGTCGGCTCCTGTTCACTCAGATAACGGACGGCGAGCGGATCGACGGAGAACGTGCCGTCGTCCAGGTGGTACCGCGCCAGATGCATGGTGCACAGCGTGTCCAGCGACCGGTGCGCCACGGCTTCCGGGGTCGTGAGGAGCTGGGCGACCGTGGCACACGAAAAGCGCGGCCGGCCGCTCAGCGCCAGAACATGGAACGCCATGGCCGAGGCCGGGTCGAGGCGGCCGAACAGCCGGCGGTACCGCTCCGCGAGGGAAGGCGAGGGCAGGGCGGCAGTGGCGCGTTCCCGGGCGGCGAGGCTGGTGACGTCGGGTGACCCGTGAACGAAGGCGAGCGGGCGTCTGGCCAGCTGTCCGGCAGACTCCAGCAGCGCGAGCGGCCTTCCCGAGCACTGGTCGACAAGGCGGGCGCCCTCCTGACCCCCCTGACCGAGATGGCTGTGCCCGGTCAGGGTGTTGAGCAGGTAGAGGCCCTCGGCACGGGTGAGGCCGGGCAGAGTCAGGGCATGTCCCTGGGGCAGGCCGACCAGCTCCCGCCAGCTGGTGATCAAGGTGGCGGAGGCCGAGTTGACGGGCAGCAGCGGCAGAACCTGTGAGACGCCCAGGGCGTCGTCCAGGACCATCAGCACACGTCTGCCCTCCACGACTTTGCGCCACATGGCCACCAGCTCGGAAGGGGGGCGGCCAGAGGTGACCGGCACTCCGAGAGCGCGGAGAAAGCCCGCCAGCAGCTCGGAAAGGTCCGCCGGCCGGTCGTCGTCATCGACCAGCCGGGCGTAAAGCTGTCCGTCCGGGAAACGGGAGCTCAGCCGGTGCGCCGCCTGCACGGCGAACGCGGTCTTGCCCTGTCCTACGGGGCCTGTCACGGAGACGACCGAGGGGCCCTGGTCATGGAGGAGCCACGAAGTGGCGGCCGTCATCTCCGCGTCCCGGCCCACAAACGTGTCGACGGGCGGCGGGAGCTGGGCGGGTACACGGAGATGACGGCCGCTCAGCGGGACGGTTGCGGTCGTGGCCGGGGGCTGGGCGGTTCCGAACGGGGCCAAGGGTGCGCCGAGGAGGATGCGCCTGTGCAGGTCCTGCAGCTCCGGGCCGGGATCCAGGCCGAGGTCGCGGTCGAGGGCCTTCCGGACCTTCTGGTACGCGGACAGCGCGTCGGCCCTGCGGCCCAGCGCGTACAAGGCATGCAGGGTCAGTGCCCAAGGCCTCTCTCGCAGTGGCTGTGCAGCGGTCAGGGGCCACAGTGCGGCCAGGGCCTCGGCATGCCGGCCCAACCCGATCTCCACGTCGGCCAGTTCCTCACGTGCGCTGAACCTCAGTTGGTCCAGGCGGCGACGTTCCTCGGTGATGAAGGGGCCGACGGTCCCCTCCGCCAGGGTGTTCCCCTGCCATCGCGCCAGTGCCTGTTCATACCGGAGGAACGACTCCTGCAGTTCTCCCGACGCCCGGGCCTGGCGGGCCGCGGCCAGGTCGCGCTCGAAGCCCTCGACGTCGATGTCGGCGTCACCCACGAGCAGGCGGTAGCCGCCGGCGGACCGGGACAGCACGACCGGGGTGTCCGAGACGCTTTCCAGCGCCCGACGGATCCGGTAGACGTACGTGCGCACCGTGCTCAGGGCCGCCTTGGGGGCCGCGTGGTCCCAGAGTGCCTCCACCACCGTCTCGGACTTCACGTCCCCGTGCCGGTGGAGCAGCAGCAGGGCCAGCACCGAGCGCTGCTGCGGTGAACCCAGGTCGATCTGTTCGTCGCCGTTCCACGCGCGCACCGCGCCCAGCACGGCGAACCGGAGGGGGCTCATGTGTTGCCTTTCTCGATGCAGCCGGCACAGCCAGCCGGGCTGAGGGATCTCCGGGGGCCACACGCGTGCGGCGGGCCGTGCGTGCCCGAGGAAGGTGGGGGGTGATCCACGAGGCTCGGTGCGGACAGACGCCGTTCAAGGAAGGCGCAGCGTCGCGCAGTGGCCGAGGTCGTCGTGGAGGACGGGTCCGACGCCCCACGGGGTCGCCCGGACCAGCCGCCGGAGTTCCTCCTCGGAGAAGTACGGGCGGTCGAACCATTCCGTGACGGTTCGGCGATACCGGACGCGCATGCGGATCCGCCGAGGAAGGCGCCCCTGTCGCAGATTCTCCTCCCGATGGTCCGGGTCGTGATCACTTCGGTGGTAGGGGTGAACACTCCACGCCCGTTCTGACGACGCGAAGCCCCCGGTCCTCGGCCACCGCGACGACACGGGGCGAGGAGTCGATGCCCATGACGTCGAGGGCCACCCGCAGCAACGGCAGTGCGTGTCGTCCAGCGCCACATCCGATGTCAAGGACCCGGCCCGTCGCCCGGGTTGCACCCCGGCGTTCCAGCACTGCGTCAACAACTGCCCGAAGGCGTCACCGACGACGGGTCGGGGGCGACTGACGGTTGCGGGCAAAGCGGTTGCCCACCCTTCTTTCTCGGTGGTTCGTCCGGGGGGAGGAGGAGAGGACAGCGGGTGCACGTACCCCATGCCCTGTGCCGCGCTCACCGCGTAGGGGCTCAGGTCCAGGGGTCGGTGGTGTCGTTCGTGTGGTCCCGGCCTGCGCCGTCGCCTGCGCCGTCGGCTCGCAGGACGGCGGTGTGGCGGACCTGGGCGCCGGTGGTGTCGGCGACCACCGTTCCGAAGAGGGTGGTAAGGATCAAGCCGCCGAGGACTACGGAGGTGCGGACCGCCTGTGCCAACCTGGGGTTCATCAGCGCTTCCCTTCTTGGTAGGGCCCGTTCCGGGCGCCTGGAAGGGAAGTTAGGAGCGGCCGTAATCCCAACCCTTTGACGCCGCTATCCCTTGTCGATAGTCCCTGGGTGAGAAGGGCCGCCCGGCCAGGTGGGGAGCCCTGCGGCAGCATCCGCGCCACGGCGCGAGCGGGCGCGCGCGAGCTGGGTCATCTCCTCCTCCCACAGGTACCAGCAGACCCGCTCCACGCCGCGTTTGAGATAGCGGCGATAGGTGCTGAAGGAGACGGAGAGCTCGCGGGCCACCGCCTGCTGGGTGCTGCCGCCCTTGAGGTATGTCGACCAGACGGCGGCCCGCTGCCATTTCGCCCTGGGATCCTGGTCGATGGCCTCGACGGCCCGTTCGATCAGGGTGCGCAGGGTCTGCTTGGGGTCGCCGGAGCGCTGCACGACGAACGCGGCGTGCAGGAGCGGATTGACGGCCAGGCGTTCACACTGGTGCCAGGAGCGCAGGGCGTCGTGCACCGCCTCGTCGAACGCGGTTCTGGAGATGGCCGCCGTACGGGGAGCACTCGCTCCGTCCGGCGTCGGGAAGCCGCGGAACATGCGGTCATCCAGCAGGTCCGCCCACTCGGGCACGCCCAGGGCCCGCCAGTCGTGTCCGAACAGAGCCGTCCGCCCCACGTCGAGGTTCGGCGCCGCCACCCGGTGGAAGTCGGCGGACTCGAGCAGCCGGCTCAGCCGAGGGTTGCCCCGCACCGCGAAGAAGGACCAGTCCAGTTGTTCCTGACCGAGCACTTCCCGGGTGACCCGGGCGAGCATCCTGGGGACGAGGGCACCCCCGTGGGACAGAGGCCGCGGCGCGAGCAGGAAGCGGACCAGGTTGGCCTGTCGTCCTGGCCGGAGGCCGGCCCCGGCCTCGACATGGTCGCGCACGGCACGCACCACCGGGTCGATCACGGTCTCCGCGGCATCCCATCGGCCGAAGCACAGCAGGGCCAGACATCCCACCGTCTCGCCGCTTCCGGCGGCCCGGTACAGACGGAAGCTCTCCGGCTGCCTGTGCAGCCAGAAGTCGACGACGTCGAGGCTGTCCGCGCCGAGCACCGCCCGGGCCAGGGCGCGGACCTCGCGGATGCCCTCGGCGTCGCAGGGCATCTCGCACAGGCTGTCGTGGTGTTCGCTCCAGTCGAATCCCAGTGCCCAACTACCGCGTGCCTGCATGTGGTTGAAGTGAGCTGCGGCGCGCAGGGATTCCCGCTCGGGGCGGCTGCGGACGGTGTCCTGCACCTGAACCCGCAGCGCTTTGTGCATCGACCGATAGGAGTCGGGTGCGCGCCAGCGCAGATCGCGGTCCACGGCTTCGGCCACCGACGGCGCCAGACAGAGCCCGGCCGGTCCGGTGGACACGTACGGCAGGCGCCGCAACCAGTCGAACGCGTCGTACGCCTGGTCGGGCATGAACGCTCGCAACAGGTCCTCGGTCGCCCCCGGCAGGTGCGCGCAGATCTCCAGTGCTCTGCGGTGTTCGGCGGTGGGCGGTGGATCGATGACGCGGCTCAGCAGCGCGTCGACCGTGCGGGGGGACGGAGTCCAGCTGCCGCCGCGCTGGTGGCCGTCGTCCTGCCCGAGCAGCCGGAGAGTGAGGGGATGCCCGTGGGCGAAGGCAAGACGGGCCCGCCGACCGGAGGCCTGTGCGGTCATACCGTCTGCCAGCATGAGCGCCGACTCCTGCCGGCTCAGGCCGCTCAAGGGCATGACGACGAGGTTGTCCTGCCACGCCGGATCCCCGCGCCAGCACGGGCTCGGCGGCTGACGCCCCGCCAGCACGACCAGCGTCCCCGGTGCCAGCGATGGCAGGAACCGCTCCCTGAGCCACCCTTCCAGGCCGGCGAGGCGGTCCGCGCCGTCCACGAGAAGGACCGCGTGCCCAGGCCCAGGCGGAGTGGCAGCGGCAGCGAACACCTCCGGGCGGGGCTCCAGCAGGTCGGCGTCCACCTCGACGACGTCCCGGCCTCGGTGGGCGGCCTCCGCGGACATACGGCGGAGCAGGGCCGTCTTGCCGATTCCGCCAGGACCGTGCAGGGCGAGCACCGTCACATCGTCCGGACTCCGACTCAGCGTCTCGCGGAACTGCTCCATTTCGGACGCCCGGCCCACGAAGTGCCGTAAGAAGGCTGCTCGCCGTGGTGTGAGGACGGCGTCGGCAGTGGTGGAACGCTCCCCTTCCGCGACATCGGTGCGCGGGTTCATCGGTGGATGAAAACCTCTGGTAGATGGGGTCCCGCTCGCATCAGCCGGCGAGAACGAGAGCTGTCGGAGGCTGGTCGGCCGCTCCGCGCCTCACACGTGGCCGACCCGGGCCGCGGGCGTCATCGCCAGCATCCTTTCGGCCCGTTGCCGTCTCTCTGCCAGCGCGGGCGCCGCCAGCGCTTCCACAGCAATCTCCAGAAGGGCGCGGGCGCGCACGGCGTCACCGCCTCGTAGCCACATTTCCGCCAGGTCCATCCTGACGGCTGCCGCGCCGGTCCGGTCGAGGATGTGGTCGCGGACGGCAATGGACTTCTCGAAGCAGGACGCCGCCTCGGCGGACAGGCCCAGCCGCTCGTTCACCCGCCCGAGGTCGTGCAACAGGTAGCCCTCACCGATCACGTCCCCGTCCGTGACGACCATCTCCAATGCCCTGGTCAGGGCATCCCTGGCCTCGTGCGCCTGGCCTCGCCGCAGACACAGCTGGCCCATCCGCTGGAGCGTCCGGGCCTGGCCGCGTCCCAGCCCACGAGCGCGCTGGATGTCCAGGGCCACCTGCAGTTCGGCCTCGGCCCGCTCGAAGTCGCCCTGTCGGATCAGCAGCGGGGAGCGCGCGGTGAGCACCGTGCTGCGCACCCAGTCGTCGCCGAGGTCCCGCTCAGCCTGGTCGAACAGACGCAGCGCCGCCTCCTCGTCACCCGCGAGCCATTGCACGTTGCCCAGGTCCCTGCGGCACAGTCCGGCTTCGCGGGTCGCCGCCAGCTTCTCGAAGCTGTCCAGGGCGAAGGTCAGCGACTTTCGTGCCTCCTGGAGCTGCCAGCGGTTGATGTGGAGGGAACCGAGCGAGAACTGGACGGCTGCCTGGCCTCTGAGGTTGTTCGCACGGCGGACGGCGGCCAGCGCCTTGGCGTGGGTGCGGTCCCAGTCGTCGAGATAGCCGCGTGCCTCGTAGAACCAGGCGAGATTGACGGCGATCTCCCACGCGTACTCGTCCTCGCCCTGCTGGGCGAGGTCCTCCACCACCAGGCTCAGGCTCTCCCGCTCGCTCTCCAGCCACTCGGCGGATCTGGCCAGCAGGGCACGGGTCTGGTTCTCGGGCAGGTCCCAGCGCTCCGCCGAACCGGCGATGAGGAAGTAGTCGCCGAAGGCTCCATGGTGGGCCCGGGTGACCAGTGAGAGCCAGGCGCCGCCCATGCGCCGCAACGCGGCGCGTCGTTCCGCCGCCTGGGACTCGGCGTGCAGCCGGTCGGAGGCGAACAACCGGATGATGTCGTGGAAGCCGTAGCGCAGTGCGCCGTCGGCCTCGACCCCGGCGACATCGAGCATCTGCACGTCGACCAGGGGCTCCAGGAGGTCGGACGGCTGGGGATGAGGGTCGTCGAGCAGGGCGCCGCCGATCCAGCCCGGGAAAGTGGACCCTTTGGGGAGGCTGAGCAGGCGCAACAGCCGTCGGTCGTTCTCCGCCAGTCCGTCGTACGTCAGGGAGAGGCTGGCGCGGACCGTCAGTTCTCCGTGGGCGAGTTCGTCCAGCCGGCGTTGTTCGTCGGCCAGGCGCTGCACCATCGAGGCCAGCGACCAGTGCGGACGGGCGGCCAGTCGCGCCGCCACGATCCGCAGGGCGAGCGGCAGCCCTCCCACCGAGCAGACCAGCGCCCGGGCCGCCTCCGGTTCCGCGGCCACGCGGTCCGCGCCGATGACCTTGCCGATGAGTTCCAGCGACTGCGGCTGTTGCAGAATGTCCAGCTGGACGCGGTGCGCTCCCGGCAGCGCCGTCAGCCGGGCCCTGCTGGTGACGAGGACACCGCAGGTCCGGCTTCCCGGCAACAGGGGCAGGATCTGCTCCTCGGCCGCCGCGTCGTCCAGGACCACCAGGATCCGGCGGTCGGCCAGCAGGCTGCGGTACATCTCCGCGCGCTCCTCCAGGGAGTCGGGGACGGCCGGGCCGGGTATGCCCAGGGCCCGCAGGAAACGCCCCAGCACCTCCTGTGGGCTGACCGGGTCCGTCCGGCCTCCGCGCAGTCGGCAGAAGAGCTGCCCGTCGGGAAAGTGGTCCTCCGACAGCCGGTGAGCGACTCTGGTGGCGAAGGTGCTCTTGCCCACTCCCGGGCGCCCCACCACGACAACGATGCCAGTGGCCCGTTGTGAGGAGGTCTGCGTGAGAACGTCCTCCGCCTCCGCGACGTGTTGCTGGTGGCCGACGAAGTCGGCGGTGTCGACCGGCAGTTGTCGCGGGACGACAGCGGGCGTGGCGACAGGGAGCCGTTCGAGCGCCTCCGCGTGCTCGCCGGGATGCTCGTCCGCGGCCTGGTGAGGAGCCAGAGTGACCGGCCCCTGGGGCAGCCGCAGGGCCGGGTCGTCGGTCAGGATCGCATGCTCCAGCCGACGCAGGTCCTTGCCGGGCTCCAGGCCCAGTTCCTCCTGGAGCAGCGCCCGTCCCCGCCGGTACACCTCCAGGGCCTCCGCCTGGCGACCGGACCGGTGCAGCGCCAGCATGAGTTGCCCGCGGAAACGCTCCCGCAGCGGATTGTCGTCGACCAGCCGTCCCATCTCGGCCGTGAGCTGATGGTGTCGGCCCATCGCGAGTTCCAGGTCGAGAAACGTCTCGGTCGCCGCCAGTCGTTCCTCGTCGATCCGCTGGGCGGCGCGGGCGAGTGCCTCACTGGGGACACCGTGCAGGCATGGTCCGTCCCACAGGCTGACGGCCGAGCGCAGCCGGTCGGCCGCCACGTCCTCCCTGCCCTCCGCGACCAGGGTGCGCGACTCGGCCACCAGGCTCCGGAAGATGCCCAGGTCCAGCGCCATGTCACCGATGCGGAGCAGATAACCTGGAGGCCTGGTCACAATGGCGGCTTCGACGTGCGCCGACGCCAAAGCCTTGCGGATGCGGGAGACGCAGATCTGCACTTGCGTGCGCGCCGTTTCAGGGGGGTCCTCCCCCCATAACAGCCGAATGAGGTGATCACTGCTCAGCAGTCTGCCGTTCTCCAGCAGGAGCGCGGCGAGCACGACTTCCTGGCGCCCCGCGGTGATCGTCACGGCGCTCTGGTGGCTGAACACCTTGAGTTCGCCAAGGACCCAGAATGTGGCACCCATCTTCTGAAAACGCGACTCGAGGTGCGATGTCGCCACGACCCCTCCCCCAATCCCCACGCACGACACGACATATCTGCGCGTCCGTGGAAGTGTAAGACGCAAATGTGTCTCCTGGTTTGCCTGGACACCGGATGAACATCCCACTCGCGACGACCGCCGGGTCGCCCGTCCGCCTCAGTCTGTTCCGGGTTCGCGCCTGGAGCCCGAGGCTGAGCGCTCCGCTCCGGCGACGCCGGGTGAGCAGTAATGGAGCACAAGTTGACCACTGCGGCCCGCCGGGATACCGCGGGGATAGCGACGGGTTAACGGTCCGCCGAAAGATGACATGGCGAGAGTCAGCGTTTCTCCCCTCCCCTTCGGGCAGCATGAGGAGTCGGTCATCCAGTGATGGACGGTAATGAACTCAGGCCGATTCCGGCCAGTCCCGCCGTGACCGCAGCCGGCGTGAAGCACGTACTGCTCACGTATCACTACGAGGACGTCGGAGACTTCGACGGATATGCCTCCCTGCTCACCGAGGACGTGGCATACGACCTTCCCGGTGAGCCCCCCGTCCTCGGACGCACGGCCGTGGTGAGGGCCCATTCCGCCCGGGCAACCCTGCACCGGCGGCACGAACTGCTCACGGTGGTGGCGGAGGACGACACCATCGTCGTACTCGGACAGGTAGTGCGGTCCGACTCGGGCCCTTCCGAACGGTCGTGCGACAGGGTGGAGTTCGCGGACGTATTCACATTGTCCCCGCACAGCCTGGTCCGGGGGCGCCGCCGGTATTACTTCGCCCCGCCTCTGGACCCGACGCTGCTCCCTGCGGTTCACCGATAGGCGTCTTCGAGGTGTGTTGCGTCCGTCGGCCACAACTCGCTGCCACGGCCATCTCCTCGGACGCCGAGAGGTGGCGACCTCGGCAGAGACGGCAGCGGCGCGACCGCCTGGCCGGCACGGACTGGCTGGACGACGGGGAGTTCGCCGGTTACGGGCTGAGCCCGGAGCAGATCCAGAGCCTCCGTACCTGAGCTGTCGCCTGGGCAACTGACCTCGACACCCGCCTGCACCCCGACCGGCCCGACGACGCGCAGCCATTCTTCAGCCGGTCTCTCGGCAAGCCGTCGAGGGCGTCGGGCTGTCAGCGAAGTGCTGGTCGGCCGCCGCGGTGCGGGGCACAGCCTCCGATACGGGCCGTGAGATGGACAGGACAACCCTCGAGGCGGGTTGCGAGTCTTCTGATCGACCACGTTGTGGTCGGAGCCACGAGGAGACCATCATCAACGCCATTCGCAAGACCTTGACCGCCACCGCCGTCGTCGGTGCCGTCCTCGCGGGTTCCGCCGCCTGTGGAACGGTGGAGCAGCTGTCTGCCGGCAGGAAGCTCGACCGGGCCTTCGAGGAGCTCGGCAAGGAGAAGACCCTCTCCTTCGAGGTCGACCTGGACACCGACGCCGCGTCCCTGAAGGCGCTGGACGCCACGTCCGACCCCGAACCCGGTGAGGAGATCCCGGACGAGGTCGCCGAGCTGCTCAGCGAGGCGAAGATCACGGTGACCGTGCAGTCGAAGAAGCCGCTCGAAAAGTCCGGTGAGAAGGACCTCGTCGGTACGGCCATGAAGGTCAGCACTCCGGACGGCGACTTGTTCGAGTACCGGATGATCGGCAAATACACCTACATCCGTGCAGACATGGCCGCCATGGGCAAGACGGCGCCCATCCCCCTGCCGGACGCCGACGATCTGCCTCCGGAGGCCGGGGCGCTGAAGGACGTTCTCCAAGGCAAGTGGGTCAAGCTCAACACCGAGGAGATGGACAAGGCGGCCGCCGAGGGGCAGGACGCGGAGGGGGATACCGCGCCGTCCCTCGACTCCAAGACGCAGAAGAAGCTCATGAAGGCCCTGCGCAAGGTGATCGCGCGCGAGGTGGAGTTCAAGACCGCCGAGGGCGAGGGCGGGACCGAGCACGTCATTGCCACGGCTCCCTTCCGCACGTTGCTCACCGAGCTGCTCGGTGGGATCCGGCCCGCGGTGAAGGACCTGCCGCCGGGCATGGAGCTGCCGACGGCCAAGGACCTGAAGGACGCTCCCAACGCCAAGGTCACGGCGGACTTCACGCTCAAGAACGGCGAGCTGGCCCAGGTCGACATCGACCTCGCCAAGCTGGCCGAGAACGCCAAGGTGAAGAAGCTGGGCCTGACACTGCGGTTGCGGGAGGGCACCCTGCCCAGCGCTCCGGCCGGTGCCACGACGCTCGACCTGCCCGACCTCATGAACGGCTTCCTCGGCGGGCCGGCGCTGAGCGATGCCGAGTTCGGCACGAGCGGTCTAGAGGACGTTCCGCAGGACCAGCTCTGATCCCACCGCGGCAGTTGGCGCCCGTACGAGAGCGCTGATACGTCCAGCAATCCATCGGGGTCAGGCAGCGGTCATCGCCATGAGACGACCGCTGCCTGACGCCCCGGTGAGGCGGGCGGCGGTGACAGGCGTGCATTCATCACTCACCCGACCTCACCGCCCACCGCCTCCGGTACCGGTACCGCGGCCGCCCGCACACCCGGGCCGAGCGCGGCGAGCACACCTACGACGGCCGCGGCGGCGAACAGGAACAGCAGGGCCGTCCAAGGCACCGAGAGCACTGCCCCGTGCTGCCCGGTCACCGCCGCCGCTCCCGCCGCCCCGCCCGCCGGGATGCCCAGACCGGCGCCCAGCGCCGACACCACGACCGACTCCACGCGGAGCACGGAACGCACCCCCGACCGGTCCAGGCCGACCGCCCGCAACAGGCCGATCTCCCGTCGGCGTTCGAAGACCGCCATGCCCATGGTGTTGGCCACACCCAGCGCCGCAATCGCGGCCGTGACACTCAGCATCGCGTACAGGACCGACCGGAGCTGGCCGAAGCCCTGTTCGGCGTTGCGTCCCGCGTCCGCCCTGTCCTCGACGACCAGCAGCGGATCGTGCAGGGTCCGGCGGATCTCCTCCTTCACCGCTGCCGTCCGGCCCGGCTCGGCCCGGACCAGCACCGAGGCGATCTCGCCCTTCCCCGCCACCACACTCTCGGGCAGGAGGGCCGGGCCGAGGGCGTCGGGGCCGTCGTAGACCGCGACGATCTTCAGCTCCAGGCCCTTGCCGACCGGGTCGCCCATGTCCGACAGACGCCTGCCGGTGACCCGTTCGCCCAGTCGCCAGCCGTGTTCGGCAGCGAGGGAGCGGGTGACCGCGATGCCCTGGGACAGGTCGTCCAGCCGACCGGCGTGCACCGTGAGGTGGGCGAGGTGGTCGCGGGCCACGGCGTGCGGATCGACGGCGTTCGGCCATATCTCGGATCCGTCGCCCAGCCGGATCCCGGCCTCGCGCACCGAGCTGACCGCCGCGACGTCCGGCAGACGTGCCACCTGCGCCGCCGTGCGTGTGCCGATCTCCGCGAAGTCGACAGCGGTGATCCGCAGATCCGTCGGCATGTCGGCTCGCGCCTCCCGCCCTGCGGTGGCGCTCAGCGCTGCCAGCGCCACCGCGACCGCGCTCACGAGCGCCAGGCACACCGTGAGCGCTCCGGCCGTCGCTGCGGTACGCCGTGGATTGCGGCAGGTGTTGGCCAGGGCGAGGGTTCCCCGCGCGCCGAAGAGAATACGGGCCGGCCGACGCAGCACATGGGTCGCCCAGTGGGCCAATTGCGGGGTCAGCAGGATAAGTCCGGCCAGCAGGACGGGTGTGGCCAGGCACAGGACGCCGAGGTCTCCGTCCGCGACGGCCAGCAGCGCCGCACCAGCCGCCGTCAGGGTGGCTCCGGAGCGGTTACGGCGTCGCAGGGAGAGCGCCGGGACCGGCGTGTCGGTGCGCAGCGCCGCGACCGGTGCGACGGCGGAAGCCCGCAGTGCGGGTACGAACGCGGCGGCGGCCGTGGACCCCACCCCCACGCACAGGGCCGTCAGCAGCACGGGCGGTGACAGTACGTCCGGTGCGGCCGTGGCCACGGTTCCGTCGACGGTCCCGAACAGGTGGGTGAGCAGTGCGGCCACGCCGATGCCGAGCCCGTATCCGGCGACAGCCGCCGCGGCGCCGACGACGGCTGCCTCGGTGAGCACTGTGCCCAGCACCCGGCGGCGGCTCGCCCCGACCGCACGCAGGAGCGCGTGTTCCCGTGCACGGGCGGCGCTGAGCATGGTGAAGGTGTTGCTGACCAGGAAGGCGGAGACGAACAGCGCGATCCCGGCGAACAGCAGCAGGAGCGTGCCGAGTTTGCGCCGGTCGGGTGCGGCGGAGGCCTCCGCGTCCAACTGGGCGCGGGTCACGGCCTCCAGGCCGTGCGGCAGTTCTCGTGCCACCCGCTCGGCGAGGGCGGGCGCGGAGGTACCTGGGGCGGCGGTGAGCGTCAGCGACGCGTACCGGCCGGGTGCGGGGGCGAACAGGGACCGTGCCGTGGGCTGGTCGAACCCGGTCAGCGTGCCGCCGGCGGCGATGGCGGGGTCGTACGCAGTGAATACCCCCGTCAGCCGCAGCCGGAGGATCTCGCCGGCTGCGACGATCCGCACCCGGTCGCCGACCCGGTACCCCGAGCGCCGGGCCGACCACTGGTCCACGGCGACCTCCCCAGAGCTGCGAGGTGCACGTCCCTCGGTGATCGGGTAGCGCAGGTCGCTACCGTGGATGTCGGGTACGAAGTTGACTCCGGCGTCGGCCGAAGGCGCGCCCACCAGGGTGTCGTCGCGCGCGACCAGGAACGCCCGCCCACGCAGGGTGCCCCGGGCCGCCGTCACGCCGGGCAGCGAGGCGAGCCGGCGCAGCAGCGCCTCGCCGGGGAGGGTGTCCACTGCCGTCGGGCGTACCTCCACCGACACATCGGGGCGCGAGGCCCGCTGGACCTGCGCGGCGGCCCGGGACAGCGACTGGGTGTACAGCAGCGAGCCGCTGACGCAGGCCACGCCGATCAGCACGGCCAGAGCGGGCAGGGCGAACCTGCGCCGGTCGCGGAGCACGGAGCGTAGGACGGAACGGAACATGAGACCTTCCAGCACGACGGACAGGCCGGGCAGGGACACTCCCGATCCTGGTCCGGGCACCGGGCCGGCCGGATCAACCAGATGACCGACCGCCCGGGCCCGTCACCCGCCTCCCTCGGCCGAACGGTTGAGGCGCGGCAGGTGCCGGCCGCGTAGCCTCCGCAGACATGACCCAGTTCTTCGACGTCCCGGCGGGAGGCCGGCGGATCGCGGCCGTGTGTGCGGCGGTGGTGTTGCTGGCCGTGGTGGGCACGGAGGGCGCGGACACCGGATCCGTACCGGCAGCCGTCGCCTGGAGCCTGTCCGGGGGCCTGCTGCTGGCGGCGCTCACGGTACGCCCGGATCGGTTCGCCGGGGCGGCCGCCACCGGCGTCGCCACTTCCTGTCTGGTCACCGGGCTCTGCATCTGGGCGGACGCACGGTCCGAGGCGACGTTCGGTCTCGTCGAATCGGCGGCGCTGCTCCTGGTCTCGGTCCGCGCCACGCGCCGGTGCCGGCCGGTGAGGGCGGCGGCTCTGACCGGTGCGGCGCTGGTGGCACTGACCGTGATCCCGCTGCGGCTGCCGGCGTCCGAGTACACCCGGCTGCTGCCGTTCGTGGACCCATTCTTCTGGCTGGCGACCGCTCTCGCGTCGGCGCTGGGGTTGTACCTGCGGCTCCTCGATCGGTACCGGGCCCAACAGCACGCCGTGGGGCTGCAAGCGCAACGCCTGGACTACGCACGGGAGTTGCACGACTTCGTGGGGCACCACGTGACCGCGATCATCGCCCAGACCAAGGCCGTGCGCTACGCGACCGCGGCCGGCATGCCGCCGTCGGCCGAGGAACTCGACGGCATGCTGGCAGCCATCGAGGAGGCCGGCGCGCAGGCCATGCAGTCGATGCGGAGCATGGTCGCGGTGCTGCGCACTCCCCTGGACGACGGTCCGGATCGCGCAGTCGGCGGGCCGGGCACCTCGCTCGCCGAACTGCGCTGTCTCACAGACCAATTCGCGGCCACCGGCCCGGCCACGACCCTCACCCTCGACCCCCGTCTGGCCACCGGCACACTGCCGCCGGGCGTCGCCACCACCGTGCACCACATCGTCCGCGAGTCGCTGACGAACGTCCGCAAGCACGCGCGCCGCGCGAAGACGGTCACCGTCGACGTACGCCTGAACGGCGACACCGCCCGACCCGCCGTCCTGGTGTCGGTGACGGACGACTACCCGGACAGCCCCGCCGAAGCCGCCGACGCCAGGACATCGTCGCCACGCACCGGTTACGGACTGGTCGGCCTGGCCGAACGCGCCCAACTGGTCGGCGGCTCCTTCCACGCGGGAGCCGTGCCGGGTGTCGGCTGGACGGTCCAGGCCAGCATCCCGCTGCCCGGGCCGCTCCTCCCGTTCGAGGACCGTACGGAAACTGCCACCCTGGGGGCATGACGATCAGCATCCTCATCGCCGACGATCAGCAGATGATCCGATCGGCCTACGGCATGATCCTCGGTGCCCAGCCCGACATGAAGATCGTCGCCTCGGTTGCCGACGGCGCCACAGCCGTGCGGGAGGCCCGGCGGCTGCGCCCGGATGTGTGCCTGCTCGACATCCGGATGCCCGGTCTCAACGGCCTGGAGGCGACCCGTCTGCTGGCGGGTCCGGAGGCCCCCCAACCACTGAAGGTGATCATCGCTACTACCTTCGACCTGGACGAATACGTGTACCGAGCGCTGCGCAACGGTGCCTGCGGTTTCCTCCTCAAGGATGGCTCCCCCGCCCTGCTCGTCGAGGCCGTGCGCGCTGTGGCCGCGGACAACGCCATGATCTCCCCGGCGGTCACCGTCCGGCTGTTGCGGCACATGACGGCCGCCGCCACCGACCGCGTCACCGGGCAGGGGGCCGTGACCGGACCGCGCGCGGCGACAGGCGTGCCCGAACTTCCCCTGACGCCGCGCGAACTCGATGTCGTACGGCTTCTCGCCCGGGGCCGGACCAACGAGGAACTGGCCGCCGAACTGCACGTCAGCCTCTCCACCGTCAAGACACACCTCGGCAACGTGCAACGCAAGCTCGCCGCCCGCAACCGGGTCGAGATCGCCGCCTGGGCCTGGGAGAACGGCATCTGCGCGGCCGGGGACACCCACGGCAGCGGGACGCCGGGCTGACCAAGGGCCGTCCGTGGCCGTCTGCACGAGGTGTGCCGCGTGCGCTGCGTTTTCTACCGGTCGAGAGCGATCAGGGCATCACGCAGGGCGGTCCGGGAGGTGATGTTCAGTTTGGGGTAGATCTGGTAGAGGTGTGCGCCGATCGTTCGATGCGACAGGAAGAGGCGCTCCGCGATCTGTTTGTTGGTCAGCCCGCTCGCCGCCAGCTTGGCGATCTCGAACTCCTGGGCTGTCAGGGTTCCTTTGTCCCCGCTGCCTCTCGTGTCGACCGGGACTGCGACGCCGCTCGCGCGCAGTTCGGACTTGGCGCGCACCACCCAGGGCGCCGCCCCCAGCTTCTCGAACGCCCTGCCCGCCAGGGTCAGTTGCTCGCGTGCATCCCTGGTCGCGCGTCGGCGCCGGAGGCGTTCGCCGTACAAGAGACGTACCCGCGCGACATCGAAGGGCCAGTCCTCGGGATCGACGAGCGACAGGGCCTGCTGGAACAGCTCGTGGGCTTCGTCGTTGGGTGACGTCAGCGCCTCACACGCGAGCACGAACATGTGCAGTCGCGGAGAGAGCCGTGCCATCGCGGACTCCCGCAGGGCCGTTGCATGGGTGGCGGCCTCGGCGGCCCGCCCAGATCTGAGCGCGGCCTCCACCAGGTCCAAGGCGCCGGCCATGGCATGGGGCAGATACGGGGCGAGGGGTGTGAGCGGGCTGACGGCTGTGGCCTGCCGGAACGCGGTCTGGAAATCCCCGCTGCCGAGCGCGGCCAGGCTCCGCGCGTGGAAGGCCAGCGCGCGGGCGCCATGGGCTCCGCGGGGGACGGCCCAGGCGATGATCTCCTCGCAGAGTGCCTCGCAGGCCTTCACGTCACCGCGCGCGCCGGCCACCAGCGCCTGCACGAACTGGAACTTGCAGGAGAAGAACGGGTAGCCGTACTCCTTGCACAGCGCGAGCCCTTCGCCGGTCAGGCGCATGGCCTCGTCCCAGCGGCCCTTGTAGTAGTCGTCCAGTCCGATGTGGATCAAGGCGGATAGGTGCCTGCGGACGGGTGCCGCGCCCGCGCGGGCCTGCTCGACCAGGCGTAGGGACGCCTCCCGCACATCCGCCAGCCGGTCCGGGTAGACGGCGCAGGTGCTGACCCGTACGACGTGGGTCGCGTCGCCCAGTTCGGCGAGCTGCTCGTCGAGAATGTCCAGCCCCCGGTAGCCGGTGCGGGCCGGATCGGCGAAGGTCTGGGCGCAGGCCCACAGCAGATCGGGGGGCGCGGGCGTCATCCGGTCCAGGGCCCTGAACAGCGGCGCCCACTTCTCCGGGTCACCGCTGTACCAGCACAGCGTGATCAGGGTGAACAGGGCTTCGACCAGGGCCTCGTCGGCGGCGTCGTAGTCGTGTCCGCCGGCCTCGATCGCGCCGACCAGCAGCCGGTGGGCCGTGTTGACGTCCCCGTCCTGGTTGATGAGCAGCAGAGCGGAGGCCGCCGCGGCGTGCAGGGAACCCGCCCGGACGGCCGGATCGGCGCGGCGGGCGCCGACCAGCAGACGGGAGGCGTCCGCCAGGTCGCCGCCCGCGTCGGTGCCGATGTAGGCGGCCTCCGCCAGTCGGCGGCTTTCGTCGGCCGGTGAGACGCTGAGCCCCGCGGCACGGGTGAGGGCCGCCACCGCGCCCAGCGCGTCGCCCCGCCCCAGGCGCAACCGGGCTGCCTGCTCCAGCAGTTGGGCGACGGACTCGTCCCGCCCCGTCGTCGCTTCGCCGAGGTGGCCGGCCCTGCGTTCGGGCTGGTCGACGAGGACCGCAGCGAGCGCCTGGTGGGCCCTGCGGCGGTCGCCGGCACTGGCCTGGGCCACCACCGCGGAACCGATCAGGGGGTGCCGGAACGACATTCGCCGGGAGTCGGCGGAGAGCGCCACAAGCCGGTCGCGTTCCGCGGGCTCCAGGAGATCGGCGGCCTCGCGGCCGCCGGCCGCGGCCTCGATGACCGCGAGCTCACCGGTGCCTTCGAGCGCCGCAATCAACAGCAGTTCGCGGGTGGGGCCGGGCAGATCGGCCACCCGTGAGGTGAACAGGCTCTGGAGGCGTTCGCTGAGCGGCAGGACCGAGGGCACCGCCGCCGGCGCCGTGCGCTGTTCGCGGTCGAGGGCGGTGGGCAGTTCCACCAGCGCGAGCGGATTGCCGTGTGCCTCCGCGACGATGCGCCGCCGTATCTCGTGGGACAGGCCGGGGTGTTCCTGGGCCAGGAGCGCGGCCGATGCCTCGGCGTCGAGCGGTTGGAGGTGGTGCTCGGTCAGCCCGCTCGCCTCGAAGAAGCTGTCGGAGGTGACGCGCGAGGCCGCGAGGAAGCCGACCCGGCTGCCGACGAGCCGTCGCGCGATGAAACCGAGGACGAAGGTGGTCGGCCGGTCCAGCCAGGGCAAGTCGTCGACGACGATCAGGAGCGGGGTGTCGAGAGCGACCCTGCGCAGCAACAGCAAGGCGGCGGTGGCGGTGAGCAGCCTTTCGGGAGCCGGCCCGCTGCCGATGCCCACGGCGACCTTGAGGGCGTTCCGGTGGCCGCTGTCCAGCAGATCGAACGATTCGATCAGCGGGAGGAGCAACTGGTTGAGGCCCGCGTAGCTGATGTCCGTCTCGAACTGCACCCCGCTCACCCGCAGGACGCGCACGCCGTCGGCCGCTGCCTGCGCCGCCACGGCGTCGAGGATCGCGGTCTTCCCGATACCCGCCTCCCCTGACAGCAACAGGGCCGCACCGTGGACGGAACCGCTGAAGTGGGATCGGACGAACTCCAGGTCCCCGTCCCGCCCGATCAACCGCCCGGACGCAGGACGCGACAATGCGGCGAGGTCGTTCATCGAGCTGGTGTCCCCCAGAGCCGCAGTGCCGAAAGCCGGGTGCCGCAAGCCGTTGTCCACCGTGTCAACGCTCGCTTCCGCACCGCATGTCAGGGTGTCCATCTCTCGACGTCACATGTGTCAGGATACTGCGCACCCCGCTCCGCTGGGTCAGGGCGGGGCCCAGCACCGTCGCCGAGGCGGTCTTCGCCGGATCCGGGTACGGGTCGACGGCGGCAGTGGCAGATCAGAACAATAGACACATCTTGCTCCGCGGGCTGGCGGCGGCCGAGTGGCCGGTCACACCTGTCACGTTGGGGCATCCCACACACCCACACCGGGCGCCTCACCGCGAGCAGTTGGCCGCAACCTCAAGCAACCTCCTGCGGAGGAGAACGCAATGATCTCGAAGATCCCGGCCCGGCGGAGTGAAGGGACGATGCGCAAGCTCTACAACCCGGCGGGCGGCTCTTCCTCGACGGCCCTGTCGAAGAAGGTCGTCACCTTCAGGGACTGCGGCCCCAATTACACCGGTGGCGATGCTTGTACGCCCTGGAACGTACCCGCGACCTCCTGATCCGACCCACGGACGGCCCGAGCGCGCCGTGGCGGCAGAGCTGCGGGCATGCCGAAACTGCACGGGGTTTCGCCCCGGTGCGGCCCTGACCCGCGCCGGACGGGCCAGGCCCCAGCCTTGTCGGAGCGTGCCCCGCAGGGGGCACACCAGGGACCGGACGGAACCGAGACAAGTCGGCCGCGGGCAGCGACCGTGTCCACCGGTGCCAGCAGGTCAGGTCAGCCGACGTCGCGGAGGAACGCGGCGGCGCGTTCCGCGATGGCGTACACGGTCGCGTTGGTGTTGTTCGACGGGATCGAGGGGATGACGGAGCCGTCGGCGACGCGCAGCCCCGCCAGTCCTCGCACCCGCAATTCGGAGTCGACCACGGACATCTCGTCCTCGCCCAGCGCGCAGGTCCCCACCGGGTGGCAGTAGGACTGGAAGACCGTACGAGCGTAGCGGCCCAGCGCTTGCGTGTCTGCGGCGTCCGGTCCGGGGGCGATCTCCTCGACGCCCCAGGCCGCCAGGGCCGCGGACCCAGCGATCTCGCGTGCCGTCGCGATGCCGGACAACACGGCCCGCACATCGCGTTCGTCGGTGAAGTAGGCCGGGTCGATCACCGGTGCCGCGTACGGGTCGGCCGAGGAGATCCTCAGCGTGCCGCGGCTGAAGGGTCGCATGGGGGAAACGCCGATGGTGAAGCCGTTGTCCACCGGGGCCACCGGGTTGGGGGACGGGGCGTCGATGAAGATGAGCTGCAGGTCGGGGCCGTCCAGCTCCGGCCTGCTGCGCAGCAGGCCGATGATCTCGCCGTGGTTGTTCCGGGCGGGCGGCACGGTCCGGCGGGTGCGGTGGACGATGTTGATGCGCGGGTGGTCGTGGAGGTTGCGGCCCACGCCGGGCAGCGCGTGGAACACGTCCACCCCGGCCTGGCGGAGTTCCTGCTCGGGGCCGATCCCGGAGCGCAGCAGGAGGCTCGCGCTGCCGAGGGTGCCGGCGGTCAGGACGACCTCGCGTGCGGCCCTGGCGGTGTGCACGCGCCCTTGGACGCCGTACTCCACGCCGACGCAGCGCTCGCCCTCGAAGAGCAGCCGGTGGGCGGTGGCGCCGGTGACCACATCCAGGTTGGGCCGGTCCAGCACCGGGGTGAGATAGGCGTCGGCCGCGCTCTGGCGCCGGCCGTCGACGATGTTGAGGTCGACCGGTGCGAAGCCCTCCTCCAGGCCGCCGCTGATGTCATGGGCCCGGCGCTGTCCGATCTCGACCGCGCCTTCGAGGCAGGCGGCCAGCACCTCGTTGGGCTCGGTCGTCGGGCCGACGACGAGAGGACCGGAGGTTCCGCGTCCGGGGGCTCCGCCGACGGCGGTCTCAGTGCGCTGGAAGTAGGGAAGGAGGTCGTCGTAGCCCCAGGCCTTGGCGCCGCGGTCGGCCCAGCTGCCGTAGCTGGTGCGGTGGCCGCGGGCGAAGACCATGGCGTTGATCGCGGAGGAGCCGCCGATGCCGCGGCCCCGGGGCAGCGGGATGCTGGGCCCTGGCCCGGCCGAGGGGTTGTCGCTGTGCTGCGGAACGGTCGTGTCGCCCCAGCTTGCCTCTGTCTTGACGAGGGTGGGCCAGGCGGGCGGGAATGCTACGGCCTCCGGCAGCTCCGAGGCCGCCGTTCCCGCTTCGAGGAGCAGGACGCGCAGCTCGGCGTCGTCGGTGAGCCGGGCCGCGAGGACGCAGCCGGCGGAGCCGCCGCCGACCAGGATGATGTCGTACGCGTGCTGCCGAGCATGTTCCGGATCAGCGGAGGGCATCGGACGAGGTGTGAGTGAGTCGGGCATGCTGTGTGCTCCTAAGATACGTGTCTAAGTTATGACCAAGGTATCAACGATCCTCACCTTCACACGTTTCTGGGGGGCGGCAGAATCGCCGGGGCGGGCACCGGCGTCCAGTCGGTGCCGGTCATCCGCCCGAATGCCTGGTCGCCGAAGTGGAAAGCGAAGCCGATGGTTCGCGGTCGTGCCAGTTCTGCCGCGACGCGCTGCCGGGCGGCCGTAACCGCCTTGTGCTCCAGGTCGGGCCGGGAAGGCCATTCCGGGTGTGTCAGCTGGGCGGGTGTGTGGAACACGTCCCCGAACACGACCACCCGCTCCTGTCCCGCGGAAATGACGTACGAGGTGTGACCCGGCGAATGGCCCGGCGTCATCAGCGCCCGGACACCCGGAAAGATCTCCTGGCCGTCGTCGAAGGGCGTATGAGCCGCTCCTATGCGCCTGAGGACGTCCGCAGCCGGGGCTCCCGGGACCTGTGTGCCGCACGCGTGCGGGGCCCATTCGGCGGCCGCGACGAGGTAGCGGGCCCGGGGGAAGGTCTTCTCCGGGGCGAACGCCCAGCCGGTGTGGTCGACGTGCAGGTGGGTGAACGCGACTGCTTCGATGTCCCCGGGTGCGTGGCCGAGGGTGCGCAGCACCGAAAGGAGGCTGCCACTGTCGCTCGTTCCCACCATGTCGCCGGAGACCTGGATCGGTCCGCTGACCGGTCCCAGCCCGGCGTCGATGAGCAAGCGGCGGCCGGCCCGCTCGACCAGCAGGCCCCCTGCGGACATCGGGAGACGGCCCTGCTCGTCGAGCGCCTGCGGGTGGTCGTTCCAGAATCGAGGATCGAAGTCGGGGAAGAAGGCCGCCGGCAGCATCGCCATGGCGCCGTCGACGACATAGGTCAGCCGGACGTCGTCCAGTTGGAGGGACCGGACGGCGGACTGCTGGTTGAGAGCACCGATCTCCACGTTGCGTTCCTTCTACCGGCGAGGCTGCGAGGCGAGTTGGGCGAGCGCGTCGAGCAGTTCGCAGAGCAGCTTCTGCGCCGGCGTGCCGTCCGGGAGGCGACCGTCGTCGTCGAACTGCTGGTGCGCCTGGAAGAGGAGGAACTCGGGCTGCTGCACGACACGGGCGTTCATCTTGTGCAGGACCTGGCGCAGGGCCAGCTGCGCTCGGACGGTGCCGAAGGGGCCGGGAGAGGCCCCGATGACGCCGACCGGCTTGAGCTGCAGCACGGGCCCACCGTCCTGGGACGGACGGGAGAGCCAGTCGAGGGCGTTCTTCAGCGCTCCCGGTATCGAGGCGTTGTACTCGGGTGAGGCGATCAGGACCGCGTCAGCGTTCTGGACGCGGTGGCGCAGCTCGGCCACGGCGGGCGGCGTGGGGTGTTCCTCGTCCTCGTTGAAGTGGGGAAGGCGCCCGAGGCCGTCGAAGTGGTCGAAGCGATCGACCGCGCTGAGGCGTTCGGCCTCCCGCAGGAGGGCGGTGTTGAACGAGTCGCGGCGCAGGCTTCCGGACAGGGTGAGGATGTCGAGGCGAGTCACGGTGTCTTCCTTCACGGTTGCGGAGCAGCCGGGCGGAACGCCGTTCCCGGTCCGCCCGGTGATGCGATGTGATTCATCCTCGATGGACTGACGGTATGACGCCAGAATGGGTCAAGCAGAAGCCGTTACTACGCCAACGATCTTGATTAAAGTGGCGTTCATGCGCCAAAGTCTCGACGAGACGGATCGGCGGATCGCCGCCGCCCTCATCGCCTCACCGCGTGCCACGTGGCGGAGCATCGCCCACAGTCTGCGACTGTCCGAACGCACCGTGGTGCGCCGGGCCGGTCCGCTCTTCGCCGACGGCACGCTGCGCGCCACCGCCGAACGCAACCCGATCCGCTTCCCCCACCTGGTGCCGATGGCACTGCGCATCCGTTGCCGCCCCGACCGCATCAGGACGGTCGCCTCCGTCCTGGCCCATCGGGCCGACACCTTGTGGGTCGACATCCTCGGCGGCGGCGACGAGATCAGCGCCCTCGTCCACCTGGAGGGCACGGAGGAACGCAACCGCCTGCTGCTCCAGGACCTGCCGGCCACCGCCGCGGTCCATGGCTGGACGTCTCACACACTGCTGCGGATCTTCCCGGCCTCTCTCAACTGGGGTTCACGCCTGCTCGACGAAGAGGAGACGAAACGACTGGGGGTACGGCCGTTCCCGCTCAGTTCACGAGCACCGGCCGAACCCTCCAACGCCGACACGGCGCTGATCCAGGCGGTGACCGAGGATGCCCGCACGGACTACGCCACCCTCGCCCGGCGGACCGGCACCACCGCGCGCACCGCCCGTCGCCGGCTGGAGGCACTGGTCGAGGACGGGACGATCCGGCTGGTCACCGAGACCGACCTGGCTCTGCTCGGACTGAGCGTCAAGGCCCAACTGTGGCTGTCCGTCAAGCCGAGCGCCCTCCAGGCCGCCGGGGAACGCCTCAGCCGCGAGCCCGCCGTCCGCTTCACCGCGGCGACCACCGGACCCGCCAATCTGCTGGTGATGGTGACCACCGCGGACTTGGACGCCCTCTACCGCTTCCTCACCGACAGCATCGGTGAGATGGAACAGGTCACCTCGATCGAGACCACTCCGGTTCTGGCGACGGCGAAACGCAGTGGCCTGATCCGGCCTGGTTTCACCCACCCGGCCCGATCCTGAGAGACCCGGCCCCGCGACCGGTTCAGCTGCGCTTCACCGCGAGAGTGCCGGGACGTGGAGGAATTGACGTGAGTGACGTCACTCGATGATCACTGAACAATGTTCCTCCGCCCTTTCGTGGGTCTGACGTGGATACCAAATCGAATGCCCTCGGCAGTCACGCGGTCGTCATCGGTGGCAGCGTCGCCGGGCTGCTGGCCGCACGGGCACTCAGCACTTCGTTCGATCACGTCACCGTGGTGGAGCGGGACACCTTTCCCGCGCACACGGTGCCTCGCCGTGGTGTGCCGCAGGGACGTCAGGTCCACGCGCTTCTCACCCGTGGTGCCGTCGGCTTGGACAGTCTTTTCCCCGGCTTCATCGACGCCATGACCGCAGCCGGAATCCCGAGCGGGGACGGGCAGGCGGAATTCACCTGGTTCCTCGACGGCCACAGGATGGCGAAAGCCGAATCCGGCCTGCGTGGCTTCGGCGTGAGCAGGCCCCAGATCGAGGCAATGATCCGTGACCGGGTCCGAGCGCTGCCCAACGTCTCGCTCCGTGAAAGCACTCAGGCCGACGGTCTGCTCGTTGAGGAAGGCCGAGCAGCAGGGGTGCGGATACGGCCTGCCGGGGGAGCCGAGGAGACCCTGGCGGCGGAACTGGTCGTGGACGCGGCCGGACGCGGTTCCCGCGCCCACGCCTGGCTCCGCGACTTCGGCTGTCCGGTGCCCGAGCAGTCGGTCGTCAGGACGAACGTCGTCTACGTGACGCGCCGCTTCAAGCAAGAGCCCGGTCTGCTGGACGGGACACTCGGAACGACCGTGGTCCCCTATCCGGGGCAGCCGCGCGCCGGAGTGGTCATCCGTCAGGAAGCCGATGTGGTCGCGGTGCTGCTGGCCGGACTGCTGGGCGAGGAACCCCCCACGGACGACGCCGGGATGCTCGCGTTCGCCTCGGGCCTGGACGGCCAGGCCGCGGCCGACGTGCTTCGCTCCGGCACTCCGCTGGACGACGCCGTCAAGATGCGCTACCCCGAGAGCACGCTCCACCACTACGACAGGCTCGACCGCCATCTCGAGGGGTTCCTCGTCGTCGGTGACGCGTTGTGCAGTTTCAATCCGATCTACGGCCAGGGCATGACGGTGGCCGTGATGGAGGCCGAACTGCTGCAGTCCTTGCTGGAGAGAGGCGACCGGCAGAACCTGGCGTCGAGGTTCTTCGAGGCGGCGGCCACCATGCTGGTCGAGCCCTGGTCCCTCGCCGTCGGCGGCGACCTTCGCTTTCCCGAGGTCGAGGGTGAGCGCGGTCCGCAGGACGAAGAAGTCAACACGTACCTCAGCGGGTTCCGGGCCGCCGCGGCCGTCGACCCGGTCCTGGGCACGGCGTTCCTCAAGGTGGCCAACATGATGGCGCCCGTCAGCTCTCTGTTCAGTCCCGAGCTGATGGAGCGTACGCAGCAGGTCCTCGACGCGTAGGAACGGTGCGGCAGAGCGCCCGAGCCGAGAGTTCCCGTCGGGGCGGTCCGGCCGGCGGGACTGGCCGTACGTGCCGGGCGGCGTCGGCTGACGCCCGGGCCGGCAGCATCGGCAACGGGCTCCACACGTGCGGCCTGGACAGAGGTGTCTCGGGCGCGACCACGGCCACCACGGGGCCCGGAAGTGTGAACGAGACCAGCTCGGGCAGGCGGCGTGAGTACGGGGCCCGATCCGTCGACCTCGCGGGCCGGAGCGACGCACGTCCACGGCGCCCTCCGACCTGCCCAGCGCCTTGGGCCACCGAACGCCGCACCAGCTCGCCGAACAGCCGTCGGTGTTCTCGGCGAGCGCCTGGCAGCCCCGGCCTAGAATACGACCGCCGCTGTCTCCGCACAGATCTTCCGGCGCTTCGCCCGAGCCGCCGCAACTGCGTGAACCTGTTGTGCACGGACCCGGTCGTGCGGGGCGAGCACACGGCCGGGGAGCACGGCTGGGACGAGCCCGATACGGCGGGCGTCCGTCCCCGAAACCGCTGGTGTCACAGATCTTTCCCAAGCTGGGCATCACCTCGCGCCCAGCTCGCCGGCCGCGTCCCGCCGTCGTGACACCTCCCTCCGTGGACCGCGCGTCCGTCAGTCGTCGCTCATCTCCCGCAGCACCGCCGCAAGTTGAGTACGCGCGGTGACACCCAGGCGGGGAAAAATGCGGTACAGATACGCCCCGATGGTGCGAGGTGCCAGGCCCAGCTCCTCGCCGATGGCCCGGTTGGACAGACCGCGGGCCGCCAGCCGGGCGATCCGCAGCTCCTGCGCGCTGAGCTGGTCACGGACGCCGGCCGGTGCGGCCCCGCCCGGGGCCACGGTGTCCGACCGCGCCCCGCCCGCGCGCAGTTCCGCGGTGATGCGTGCCACCCGTGCCTGCGCGTCCGCCACGGTGAAGGCGGCAGCCGCCTGCCGCAGGGCGACCCGGGAGTCGGTGACCTCGCGCCGCTGCCGCAGCAGCCGCCCGTGGGACAAGTGCAACGAGGCGGCGAGGAACGGCCGTCGGGACAGGTTCATGGCGGACGCCCACGCGTACCGCTCGTCGGCGTCCTGCTCACCGGCGAGCACCGCCCACGCCACCGCCAGTTCGGCGGCGACCGGGGAGGAGCGGTCCGCCGCCGCCTCCGACGAGGAGCGTTCCGTTTCCGTCTCGGCGGCGAGTCGGCCCAGCAGCGCCCGTGCCTCACGGCCCGCGCCCACCGCGTCCGCCGCCTCCGCGAAGGGAACCAGGGCGTACCGGGCGACGGCGGCGCGGTCCGGGTCGGTCAGGAGCGCGAGGAGTCCGGAGTGACCACCGGTGAAGTCACCGCCCTCCACGCGCGCCCAGGACGTGGCGACGGCCACGACGTCGTCGACGAACCGCACCGAGCGCCGGGCCGCCGCCAGCTCCGTGGCGTCGACGGCGGGCACAGTGCCCGCCCGCAGCGCCCGTGCCAGGCGTCCGAACAGGATCGCGGCGGACGCGAGGTGGTCCCGGCCGCGGGACGGGGCCGCCGCGCCGCAGCGCGCGAACGACCGGCCGGCCTGGCCCCAGTCCCCCATGAGCAGGTGCGCCAGCCCCTGCCGGAGCCACAGCTGAGGCAGCCGGTCGTCCAGGCCACGGAACCGGCACCGGTGCTCCGCCTGCCGGTAGAGGTCCAGTGCCCGCAGCGCCGCCCCGGCCAGCAGGGCAGCCTCGCCCAGCTGCTCCAGGTCGCGTACGGGGACCAGGTGCGGGTCCGGGGTGGCGGACAACCGCGCGACGACGGTCCCCGCACGACGCGTGCCGCCCACGGTCGCCATGGCGTGCACCAGCCGGGGATCCGCCGCCCGCCGGGGCATCCGGTCGAGGAAGGCCAGCAGCGCCTCGGACCGCTCAGCGTCGCCCACGGCCCCGGGCGCCGTCAGCCTGGCCAGCTCCAGGGCGTGTTCCTCCTCGCCCCGGCTTTCCGGCACGGGCCACTCCGCCGGGTCCGCCCAGGAGCGGCGCTCGTCCCTGGTCCCGTCCTGCTGCCCCGTCAGGATCCGGGCGCACAGGGTGGCGAGCGGTCCGAGCGGGTGTCGCAGCGCCCGGTACGCCAGCATCCGTGCCATGCGCCGCGACCCGAGGTCGTGGGCCAGCAGGGCGGCCTCCAGCGCACAGCGGCCCTGGTCCTCGGGCGCCGTGTACAGGTCCGCCGCGCGGCGCAGCATGCGGACGGCCGTCACTTCTTCGCCCCGCTCCAGCGCGTCGCCGTACGCCGCTTCCAGCCGGGCGGCCAGCCCCGCGTCCGTTCCCTCCGCCGCCTGGGCCGAGTGCCACGCGTGGCGCACTCGGTCCCGTGCCGTCACCTCGGCGAGGGCCGCGTGTGCGGCACGGCAGCGAGCCGGGCTGACGCCGTGCACCACGGCACCGGCCGCGGCGGGATGCGTGAACCGCAACCCTGCTCCCTCGCACAGCACCAGCCCTTCGCGCTCGGCCCGCTCGACCGCCTCGAATCCCGGCGCGGTGCCCCCGATCCGGGCCGCGGCCGACAGCAACAGCGGCAGCTCGCCGTGCGGGTGGAGGGCCGCCACCAGCAGCAGGTCCCGGGTGCCCGGCGCAAGCAGCGCGGCACCCGGGGCCAGCGCGGCGGCGAGCCGGTCTGAGGACGGGGGCAGGTCGGGCACCGACTCCCAGGTCCGCACCGGGAGTTCGAGCAGCGCCAAGGGGTTTCCGGCCGCGGTCGCCAGCAGTTCGCGCTCGGCCAGCGCATCGCACCCCGGGCGTCGCAGGGCCAGCAGCTCGGCGGAGTGCGCCAGGGACAGCGGGCCGAGCGGCAGCTCGGGCAGGCCGGTCAGCAGCGCCCGGCGTCCGGCATCGGGGCGCGCGGCCATCAGCACCGCCAGCGGCCGTCCCGCCGTCCGCCGCGCCACGAAGGCCAGCACGTCCGCGCTGGCGGCGTCGAGCGCGTCGAAGTCGTCCACGGCGAGCAGCAGCGGCCGGTCGGCCGCGGCCGACTCCAGCGCGCCGAGCACCAGGAACGGCAGGCGTGTCCCGTTGCCGGGTGCGTTGTCGAGCAGCAGCTCCTCCAGCTCTCGCAGCGGACCCGGACCGCAGGCCGGGGCGGGACCGTCGAGGAGCGGCCACATCAGTTGCAGCAGCCCCGCGCGGGGGCCCGGACCGGCCCCCCGTACACCAGCGCAGCGCAGCACGCGCAGGCCCGCGTCGGCCGCGGCCTCTACCCCGGCTTCCAGGAGCTCCGACTTGCCGGCGCCCGCCGTCCCGTACACCGTCCGCGCGGCCCCGCCGACGAGGCCCTGCCGCAGGAACGTCTCCAGGGCCCTCAGTTCGCCGTCGCGACCGATGAGGCGGTCCGCGGCCGGCCGGCCGCGGACGGCGGCGGCGAGCGGTGCGCGCCGTGGCACAGCGAGCTGCGGTGCCGATTCCCTGAGCGAGACGGTCCCGGCGGCTGCGTTCATGGTGACCCCTGTTCCAGTGCGGCGAACGGTTCCCACCGGGTGAGCGGGGGCGTTCTCCTGGCCTCTCTTCATCCCACCGGACAGGGGTCCGCCCGGCCAGGCAGTTGACATGCAGTTTGGGGCCGCCCGCGGTGCGCGGCCCCAAAGCGCCTCGTGAGAGGCTTGCCCGGAGATCGAACAAGGGGTGGGCGATGGAGAGGAACGTGTTCGGTCCGCTGCTGCGTGAGGCACGGCAGCGCGCACTGCTCACACTGGAGAACCTGGCCGAGGCCTCGGGCGTCAGCGTCCGGGCCATCAGCGACATGGAGCGCGGCAAGAGCCTGCCGCGGCAGGCCACACTCGGTGAGCTGATGGACGCCCTCGACATGGACGAGGAGCAGCGGCGGCGCCTGGTGGCAGCCGCCCGGCCGGGCCTCCGGCAGGTTCCCCGGCAGCTGCCGCCCGACCTCGCGGTGTTCCGGGGCCGAGAAGGCATACTGGCCCAGCTGCGCGCGGTCGAGGACCTGGCGGCCGCCCGGGGCGGCCACGTGGTCATCTCCTCGATCGGCGGAATGGCCGGCGTCGGCAAGACGGCCCTCGCCGTGCACTGGGCGCACCAGATGTCCGAGCGGTTCCCCGACGGCCAGCTCTACGTGAACCTGCGTGGCTTCGACGACTCCGGCAAACCCCTGGCCCCGGGCGACGCCCTGGGTGTCTTCCTGCGAGGACTCGGAGTGCCCAGTACCGACATCCCCTCGGAGACCGAGCAGCGCGGCGCGCTGTTCCGCGAGCGCGCCGCATCCCTCAGACTCGTCGTGGTGCTCGACAACGCCCGGGACGCCGAACAGGTCAGACCCCTGCTGCCCGGCGCGCCCGGATGCCTGACCGTGGTCACGTCACGCAACCAGCTCCTCGGCCTGGCCGCCGCCGACGGCGCCACACCGGTCAGCCTCGACGTGTGGACGCCCGAGGAGTCCCTCGCCGCGCTGGCCGCCAGGATCGGCGCCGACCGGTGTACGGCGGAGCCAGAGGCCGCGGCGGAACTGGTGCGGCTGTGCGGTCACCTGCCGCTGGCGGTGGCGGTCGTCGGCGCCCAGCTCGGCGCCGAACCCCAGCTGCCGCTGCGGGTCGCCGTAGCCGAACTGCGCGAGGCCCGGCCCCGGTTGGACGCGTTGTCCACCGACGACCGCAGTGTCGACGTCCGCGCCGTCTTCTCGCGCTCCTACCGGGCGCTCGGCCCGGCCACGGCGCGGTTCTTCCGGTACCTGTCCCTCCACCCGGGCTCGGCCGCGTCAGCACAGGCGGCGGCCTCCCTCGCCGGCCTCCCCATGGCGCAGGCACGCGGGCACCTTCGCGAACTGACCTCGGCCAGCCTGCTCTCCCGGGACGCCGAGGGCCGCTACGTCCTCCACGACCTGGTGCGCGCCTACGGCGCCGAACTGGCGGAACAGCACGACGACGACCGTCTCGGCGCCCTGGACCGCCTGCTCAGCTACCTGCACCACAACGCCAAGAGCGCCAACGTGTACGTGACGCAGCAGTTCCGCTCCGGCCTGCCCGACGACCCGGCGGCGGGCACGGTCCACGTCCCGATCGACAACCGCACGGAGGCCTTCGACTGGTACCGCCAGGAGGAGCAGACTGCGGCGGCGGCCCTGCGTTTCGTGGACGACCCGCGGCTGCTGCGCCGCCGGATCCACGTCGCGCTGGAGTGGGTGTCCTTCAACGAGACCACGGGACGCTGGGCGGAGGAGATCGCCGCCACGCGTATCGCCCTCGACGCGGCCCTCGAACTCGACGACCCCGTCGCCGTCGAACGCAGCAGCCACAACCTGATCCGCGCCCTCATCGAGACCGGACGCGGCGACGAGACCGGAGGGCTGCTCGAGACCCGCCTCCCCTATCTGTCCCGGCTCCCTGCGGAGCACCGCACCGGCGCCGAACGGCGCGCCTCCTGGGTGTGCAGCAAACTCGGGCTCCTCGACGAGGCCCTGGCCCACGCGCGCACGGCCCTGGCGATCGCCCGCACCCTCGGACAGCCGGACGAACTGGCCCGCGCCCTCCTCGAACTCTCATTCAAGGTGTCCGACGTGGGGGAATACCAGGAGGCGGTCGCGCTGTGCGAGGAGGCGTTGCCGGTCACGCGGGAGACCGGGGAGCGCCGCTTCGAAGCGATGGCCTGGGGCACTCTCGGTGTAGCCCGGCTCGGCCTCGACGACCTCGACGCCGCGGGGGACGACCTCAAGAAGGCGCTGCACCTTTTCGAGGAGACCCTCGACGTCTACAACCAGGCCGAGGCACTCGACAACCTCGCCACCGTCCACCAGCGGCGCGGAGCCACAGAGGAGGCCCGGGCCTGCTGGCTGGCGGCCGCCGAGCTTTTCACTGGCCTGCGCATCGCCCGCGCCGCGGAGATGCGGGCCAGGGCGGAGGCTCTCGGGCCGTGACCGGGACGGCCGGTCCCTCCGCCGGTGCACCGGAGCACATCTGCGCACACGTGTGAACAAGATCGTGAGTCCGTTCGTCTACTCTGAAAGAACTTGCGACGAAGTGGACATCATGTCGACATCTGCACACGCCGCCCGACAACCATCGGCCACCGCCACGACTGACAATGTCCTGGAACGGATACGCAACGGCCTCATCGGCGAGGGCGACCTCGTCGACGGCCCGTACGGACGCCGCCGGATCACCTACGCGGACTGGACGGCATCGGGCCGATCGCTCGACTTCATCGAGGACTTCGTCCGTACGGTGGTCCTCCCCCGGTACGCCAACACCCACGCCGAGAGCTCGGGCAACGGGCGGCACACCGGAAAGCTCCGGGAGGAGGCCCGGCAGGTCATCGGGGAGGCCGTCGGGGCGAGCGGGACCCACCGCGTGATCTTCTGCGGTTCGGGCACCACCGCCGCGATCGACAAGGTCATCGGCATGCTCGGCCTCAGAGCAGCCCCCCGCATGTCCGCCGCGACCGGCACGACGCTGCCTGAGCACGAGCGACCTGTGGTGTTCATCGGGCCCTACGAACACCACTCCAACGAAATCCCCTGGCGCGAGTCGCTCGCGGACGTCGTGGTCGTACCGGAGGACAGCACCGGCAGGATCGATCTCGCCCGGCTGCGGGCGGCGCTGGAGGCGTACGCAGACCGCCCTCTGCTGATCGGTTGCATGTCCGCGGCCTCGAACGTCACCGGCATCCTGACGGACACCGACGCCGTCGCCGCCCTGCTGCACCGTCATGGAGCCCTGTCCTTCTGGGACTTCGCGTCGGCCGGCCCCTATGTGCCCATCCGGGTCAAGGAGTCGGCCCCCGGCGCGGGCGACCACAAGGACGCCGTGTTCCTGTCCCCGCACAAGTTCGCCGGAGGACCCCAGACGCCGGGTGTCCTCGTCGTGCGCAACGAGCTGCTCGACAGCACGGTGCCGGTCGTACCGGGCGGCGGCACCGTGAGCTACGTCGGCCCCGACGAGCACCGCTACTCCACGGACGCGACGGCGCGGGAGGAGGGCGGCACCCCGGCCATCGTCGAGTCGATCCGGGCGGGACTCGTCTTCGCACTCAAGGAGTCGGTCGGAGCCGACACCATCCGCGCACAGGAGGAGCGAGCCTGGCGGGCCGTCAGGGACCGGTGGCAGCGGCACCCGAACATCCACATCCTCGGCAACACCGCCACTCCCAGACTCCCGATCGTCTCCTTCCTGATCCGGTACGAGGACGGCTATCTGCATCATCACTTCGTGACCGCGCTGTTGGACGACCTCTTCGGCATCCAGGCGCGCGGGGGCTGCTCCTGCGCCGGTCCCTACGGGCACCGCCTGCTCGGCATCGACACGCGGCTGTCCCACGCCCACCGCGATGTGATCACGGAACACGGCAGCGAAGCGGTGAAGCCCGGCTGGACGCGTGTCAGCTTCCCGTACTTCATGTCGGACGCCGTCCGTGAGCACATCGTCGAAGCGGTCGAACTCATCGCCGACGCCGGGCACCGTCTGCTCTCCGACTACCGCTTCGACCTGCGCTCCGGCATCTGGCAGCACCGGGCGTCGGACGCCGCTCCGGCGACCGGGCTGAGGCAAGCCGTCACCGGCGTGATGAACGCACCCCGCGCCGAGCGGTCGGCTGAAGGAACCCTGGTCGCTGATCGGGACCGTGCCCGCGCCCTCCTCTTCGGCCGGCACGAGGACGCCACCGTCCGGGACGCCCGGCTGGCGCCGGAGATCGATGCGCTGCGGTGGTTCCCGTTGCCGGCCGTGTCCGTGGGAGGCCCCGTCACGGAGTGAGGCCCACGGCCCGGCCGCGCGGACACCCGGCGGTCGACGCGGGGCGCGCCGTCACCCCCCGTACGACGCCCAAGCCAGGCGCGGAACTGGTCCTGTACCCCGCTCAGGGGCATGGGTATGCGGCTTCCCGGAGATCGCCGACCACCTCAGCAGAATCCTCGGCTGGCTCGAACGTCACCTCCGGCACGATGATCGTTGCCCGCGCCTGTCCGGGCCTTCCCCGGCAGGGGCAGTCACCGGAGCTCCGCTGCCGCCTGCCGTCCAGGTGCCGGACGCGACGAAAATGCGTGGCTACTGCGTCGTCCCGGTCCCACCATGCAGACTGCGTGTCGATCGTCACCGGTTGCAGGAACGCCTGGGTGCGCCCCGGTCGGGGGCCGCCGGCGGCACCGCCTCACGGGCTGTGCTCCATGGGGGTGTACCGGCGGACCTGCAGACATACGTGCGTACATCGCGTGCGGTGGGGCGGGTTGGGCAACCTCAGCAGCTGCCGGAACGCACGGAGCTGATCTTGTCGTTCCAGTACGGGTTCGGGTTCCGCATGTCGACGATCGAGGTGTGCGCGGCGATGGTGAACCGGTCACCCGAGTAGCCGTTGTCGACGAACAGGCAGAAGGCCGAGTTGGTGAAGTTCTGCACGGAAGAGGTCTTGTCCTGCAAGCTGCCGCTGGGAAGCGCCGGCAGCTTGCCCAGGTCGCCCTCCGATTCCCACGAACTGAAGCAGAGGTGGGTGCCGTTGTAACTGACGTTGTCCCAGAGCACGAGGGCTCCGTCGCAGCTCGCGACGGGTGCGGCTGGCGCCGCCGAGGCGGGGAAGACACCCAGGGCCAGGGCAGCGGTGGCACCACACGCCACTGCCATGAGGGAACGAACAGACATGGAGAGGCCTTTCGGTCGAAATGCAGAACAGGACGAGAGACGGACCCTCGGGGCTCGGCGGACAGCCGCCGTACCGCTGGGGCCGGTCTGTACACGGGGCCGGCGGCATCCCGGGTTCACCGGCTCACCCGCTGGTGGCACACGGCACGGCGGAGCCGGGTGGGAGGTCGCCTCACCCGGCTCCGTCGACCACTGTGGGGCTGCTGCGGTCAGCGCAGCGTGTACGCCTGGGGAATCGTCTGCGTCACGGTGTTGCCCTGGCTGTCGGTTGCGCTGATTCTCAGTCCGACACCCTCGGGAGCCTGGTCACGCCGCGGGTTTCTGATGGTGGTGGTGAAGGTGTTCTTGCCGGTCGCCCTGCTGGGGGCCGGGCGCCAGGTGGTACCCCCGTCGAACGAGGTCTCCGCCTTCAGGGAGGTGACCTTGGGGAGGCCGGACAGCCGTTCCTGGTAGTAGCCGACGACGGTGACCTCGTGGGCCTTCCCGGCCCCGACCGTGTTGTCCAGGGCCAGGCCGAGGTCGTAGCGGAGGAAGATCAGCGGCTCGGGGCGGCAGGCCGCCTGGTCGCTGCCGACCAGCTCACCGATGCACGGGCTCAGCGTCGAGGTGTCGTCCTCGGTCGCCTTGGCAGAGTTGTACCGCCACACCGTCTTGACGCCGTTGGTCTCCGTCTCGAACGTGTACCGAGCCGATTTCGCCGGAAGTTCGTACGAGACGAGGTCCCCGCCCTTGCAGCCGGAGAGCAGCAGGGTGGCCGCCGCCGCGAGCAGGACGAGGGCATCACGGCGGCGTCGCGCCGATGGCACGCGGATCCAGTTCATCGTGTCGGTCTCCTTGTCGGTGTCGAGTGCCGTCACAGGGTCAGGTCCAGGTCCTGGTCGGGCAGGTGCACCGTCTGACGCTCGATCTCCTTGCCGGAGGCGTCCTTGAGCCGGAAGTCGCAGACGGAGTCGAGGTTGGGGATGGTGGGCGAGGGAGTGGTGCCGCACGAGGGCAGGTCGATGAAGTCGTGCGTGAGCGTCTCGTCGTCGACGATTCCGATCAGGGCCTGGCGACCGCCGGCGGCACTCGTCAGGTAGACGGTCGGAGAGAAGCGGTCGCCCTGTCGGCAGCCCGCACACGGCCCCAGCCGGACGGAGAAGCCGGACGGGGTGCGGACGCTCGGTACGGCTCCGGGCACGGAAGGCCCCGCGTTGAAGTGGACCTCGTCCCTGCCCGTCAGGGAAAGGTCATTGATCTCGGTGCGGTTGTGCGTGATGAGATAGCCCGCTCCGGTCTCGGCCCAGGAGGCCGTGAACCGGTTGATGGCGTTCTTCTGCCGGTTGACGAAGACGGTCATCGTCCGCTGGGTGGCGGGATGGGTCAGGCTCACCTGCGAGGAGGCCTGGACCCCCTCGGCGATCTGGTACCAGCTCAGCTGGTGCACCTCTCCCGGTCGCGCCGAGTGGAAGGCGAGGTCCACCTGGTCGAGGTCCTTCCTGCCGAGCCGGAAGGTGGTCGCGCCGGCCTGTCCGGCCTCGTGGAACGCGGCGGCGTACACCCGCGGCACGCTGGTGCCGCCAAGGCTGATGCGGACCTTCGGGCCCTGCGCCTTGATCCTCGCGATCAGGGCCTGGGCCTGCGCGTAGGGCACGCTCACGACGGGCAGCGCGGCGTACGGCTGGATCGCCGGGCAGCTCTTCGGCCCGTCCACGCACAGATCGGCCTCGGAGGAACGGCCCAGCGAGGTCAGGCCCGGTGCCGCGACGAGCACACCGACGGCGCCCGCGGAAGCGGCGGCGCTCACACGCTCACCCTGGAGCTTGGTGTAGTCGCAGGTGCCCTGGCAGATGTCGGTCGGTGTCAGCAGGACGAGCTTGCCCCGCGGGTGGGCGGCCGCGAGTTCCGCGGGGGAGCCGGAACCGGCGTGGACAACGGGCAGTTCTCCCTTCAGCGGCAGCCGGGGAACCTTGATCGAGGCCTGCTGGGTGGCCCCGTCTCCGGTCTCGCGGAACCACATCTGCGTCTGGGACAACGCGGCGTCCGGGGACACGTAGCGAGCGGAAAGCGCGGAGGGCGCGCCGCCACCGGTGGCGCGCAGGGTGACGACGGGGGTGGTGCCCGAGTGGTAGAGGTCGTGGGTGAGCGTCCCCATGGTCACCTTGCCGGTGGGCAGCAGCCACCAGTTCGTTTCGGTGGCCCGGTAGTCGAAGGCGATCGACGTGCCGGTCGACCAGGCCCCGGTCTCCGACACCCGGTTGACGGAGTCCGTCATGCTGTACGTCTCGGTGGACTCCGGGTACCGCACGGTCAGCGGCTTGGCCTTGCGCAGGTCCAGCGTGACTGTGGTGGCCTTGCTGAGACCCACCTGCGCTGCGATCGGCGAGGCCTGCTGGAGGTCACCGGCCGGGTCGCGCCAGCTCACCGCCACGCCCGCGGCGTAAGTGCCGCGGAAGAGCCGCACGGTCGTGGTGTCCGAGCCGGCCGCGTAGGCAGGTCCCGAGTGGAGGTACACCTGGTCGTCGACCGGCGTGAAGTCGACCGTGCCGTAGCGGACGTCGGTGGCCCCCTCCGGAGCGATGATCTTCAGGGTGAGCGGGAACTTCTCGGCCTCGAGGAAGGCGTGGACGCGGGAGTCGAGGCGTATGTCGCCCGAGTCGTCACGGGCAGTCATCAGCGCGGTGTAACTCCCGTGCGGGTCATCGGCCTTGAGTACGCCGCCGTCGACCGTCACCGGTACGTCCGTGGTCCCGCCCGCCGGGATGACCACCTGGTCCGCGCCGAGAGTGAACAACCCGGCCTTGGCCGGCGTGCCGTCGCCGAAGGCCGCCGACAGCGACAGATGCAACGTGACCGCCTGATCGGTGCGGTTGGTGTACACGACCTTCTTGGTCTGCGCCGACTGCGGATAGGTCTGGCGACCGAAGTTGAGGTTGCCCTTCGGCAGCACCTTCGGATTGGTGGCGGTCTCCAGGTTCACCAGGCCCGTGCCCTGGGAGTACAGGTCGTGCCCCAGGTCGGTGGCCGTGTCCATCAGCAGTGCCTTGATCTGCTGGGCGTTCATCTCCGGATGCTGCTGGGCCACGACGGCCGCGGCCCCGGCCACATGAGGTGTGGCCATCGAGGTGCCGCTGGCGGTCGTGTAGTACTGGTCCACCGGCGTGCCCATGGTCGTACCCGCGGCGCGGGCCGCGACGATGTCGACGCCCGGTCCCGAGATGTCGGGCTTGGCGGCCCCGTCGCCGAAGCGCGGTCCGGTGTTGGAGAACGAGGCCATCTCGTCGTTGCCGTCGACGGCGGCCACGGTCAGGGCGTCGTCGGCTGACCCGGGGGAGGTGACCTTCTGGGTGCCGAAGCTGTGGTTGCCGGCGGCGACCACGAACAGGGTTCCGGTGGTGCGGCTGAGTTCGTTCAGCGCCTGGCTCGTCGGGTCGGTGCCGTCGGTGGGGTCGCCGCCCAGGCTCAGGTTGACGACCTTGGCACCGGCGTGGGCGGCCCAGTCCATGCCCGCGATGATCGCGTCGTCGGGACACTCGCCCTTGTCGTTGCAGACCTTGCCGACCAGCAGCTTTGCGCCCGGGGCGACGCCCTTGTGCAGCCCCTTCGACGCCGCGCCGCTGCCCAGGACCGTCGAGGCCACATGGGTGCCGTGCCCGTGCCCGTCCTTCGCCTCCGCCGAGGTACCCGTGAAATCGGCCCTGCCTACGATGGCCGCGGACACGTCCGGGTGACTGGCGTCGATACCGGTGTCCAGCACCGCCACGGTGACACCAGTGCCGTCGTAGCCGCGCTCCCAGGCGATCGGCCCGCCGATCTGGGACACCGACCGGTCGAGGTCGATGTGGGACAGGCCGTTGAGCCAGACCTTCTTCACCCCGGCGAGGGAGCCGGCGGACCGGGCGGTCGCCGGGGTGGCCGCCTTCTTGCCCCGTACCCCGTGCCACCACTGCCCGTCATCGGCGATCTTCAGCGAACGACCGTTGATGCTGGGCAACGCCCGGCCGCCGGACGCTCCGTCAACCTTGCGCTTCTTGGCGGCGTCCGAGCTGCCGCTGTAGGTGACGAGCACCGGCACGCCGTCGGACGTACCCGCCGCGGCGAGTCTCACCAGCTCCCGCAGGTCGAACAGGGACCAGTCGAGCAGCCCCTGGCTGACCAGGACGAGCGCGTCGTCGGGAACGACGTACACGGTGCCCCGGCGGGTCAGGGTGTGGAACACGACCGGCAGGCCGGCGGCCCGGGGCGCGCTGTCGGTCGCGCGGACGACCGGCTCGCCGTCGTCGACACCCACACGGAGGGTGTCGCCGGTGACCAGCGTGACCGGCACGGACCCGCCGGCCGCGGAGACGACCCGCGCCAGCTCGTCGTCGGCCGCCTTCGGGGCGTTCGCCGCTGCGACACCGGACGACGGCGTCTGCCGCGCCGGCTCGGTGGCGTCGGCCGTCGTCGCCGGCACGAGCATGCCGACGGCGGTCAGACCGACGGTCACCGCGCCCCAGCGTCTGCCGACGCCCCTCCTTGCGCTTGACCTCATCGATGGATCTCCCTTGAGAGCAATGAGCGGAACGTGAAAGACAGGTCAGGGCCGCGACGTCGCGGCGCGCCGGCGATCGGGCCGGGGCACGGGTGAGGACGCCGTCTCCCTCTCGGGCGGGCCGGGTGTGCGGCGGCGCACCTCGTGGACGTGTGTGTGAAGGGGGTTCGCAGCCGCGTGTGTCGGGTGTGCGCCGCGGCGCCTCAGAGCGGTTCGTACTCACTGTCCTCGTCGGTGCCGGCCGTGCCCTCACGGAGGGCGGCGGTGGCTTCGGGGGCGGGCGCCTGGACAGCGGGCAGGGTTTCGTCCTGGGGACGTGCGTCCGACCCGGTCCGGTCGTCCGGCGGTTCGGGGGTCGGTAATTGAGCGGACTGCATGGCACGAGTGTGCGATCGCGCCGAAGGGCGGCACGATCGGTCAGATGCGGGATTTAATGCCGCTGTTCGGCCCGCGCCTTTTCGTCGTCGTACGCGCGGCGGACCGAATTCATTCGTCGTTCACCGGACGCTGATCCGCGTCTTCGACGAGGCCCGACTCGACGACCCTGACCGCGAGTGCCGTGCGCGAGGCCACGTCCAGTTTCCGCATCGCCGACTTCACCTGGCTGGCCACGGTCTGCGCCGACACCGTCAGCGCGTCGGCGATCTGGCGGTTCGTCATCCCCGCGACCAGCAGCCGGGCCACCGCCAGCTCGCGCGGCGAGAGCCGCTTGCCGTATCCCGGACGCCCCCGTCCGCGCGGCACCGCGAGGCCGTGCCGTCGCCCGGCGAGGAAGCGGCCGATCCGGTCGGCGTCATTGCGGGCGCCGAGCTCCGCCAGCCTCCTCGCGACCTCCGGCAGCAGCGGCAGCCCCTCCTCCTCGCGCCCCGCCCCGACCAAGCACCGCGCGGAGCGCTCCCGGGCGAGGAGGGCGTCGTACGGACGCGGCAGCGCTTCCCACGCCGCCGCCGTACCGTCAAACAGCGCGGCGGCCTCCACAAGCCGTCCTTCGGCCTCCGCCAGGATCGCCCGGCACAGGACCAGGGACGCCTGCGCAGCCGGTGCCTCCCGGTCGCCCAGGGCCTCCCCCAGGCCGTTCACCACGTCCGAGGCGAACCCGAGCCGGCCGGCGGCGGCCAGGGCGGCGGTGCGCACCGGAGCGAACTCCACGGCCCGCGACCACAACCCACTGCCGACGGTGACCTCGGCGAACCGGTCGGTCAGCCGGACCGCCTCCTCGATGTCACCGTCGTCCAGGCACAGACGCGCCAGCGCGGCCGTGGCCTCGATGCGCTGCTGATCATCGCGGCCGGCGAACCGCAGCCGCTCCCTGGCCGCCTCCCGGTCTCCGGTGGCGGCCTGCAACAGGCCCGCCACCAGCGCCGCCTCACACCGGTCCTTCAGCCGGACGCCGCCGTGGTCGTCGAGGAGCCGCGCCGTCCTGTCGGCCAGCCCCGGCCAGGCGCCGGTGAACCAGTCGAGGTGAGCCCGTGTGGAGGCGATGCTGTCCAGATAGTGCAGGAGACGGTGGCGCTCGGCGAGGGCCCCGGCCCGGGCGAGCCGCGCCCTGGCCTCCGCGTACCGCCCCCACCGCATCGCCTCCTCGCCGATGTTCGAGTGACCGACGGTGACGACGGATGCGGCCCGCGGGTCGACGACCTCGTCCGGGATCTCGCGCGCCGCGTCCCACCCGGCCTCTTCCCCCAGCGTGAGCAGCGCGAAAGCGCGATCGGCAGCCAGGTGCAGGCGGTCCAGGGACGGCATCGCATCCGAGAACGGCGGCGCCTGCCGGAGCCACCGCAGGTGCTCCGCTACCGGCCGCGCGTTGCCCAGCGGCAGAGCCAGCAGGACACGGCCGCGCGCCATCTCCGCCGACCCCGGCGGCAGATGGGGCAGGGCGGCGAGGATCTCGTCGCGGCCCGACTCGATCTCACCGGCCGCCATCAGCACCCGGCCGATCTGGTAGCGGACCGACGCCTCCACCGCCGGCGTGAGCACCTGACCGCGGAGCGCCGCACGCAGCGCACCGACGACCGGCGCATACGGATCGGAGCCGGACAGCGCCTGGAACTGAAGCTTCGTCACCAGACGCACCAGCACCTCGGCAGGCAGCGCGACGGTGGCGACCAGGCTGTGGATCAGCAGGGCCGCGGTGGCCACGTCCCCGGACTGGGTGCTCAGATCCGCCGCTTCCTCCGTGTACCGGCAGGCCGCCTCGACCTCGCCCGCCAACCGGAAGTGCCGCGCCAACTTCGCCACGGGCGGCACCGGCCACTGCTCCAGCGCCCGGCCCGCCCGCAGGTGCAGAGCACGCCGGTCCGCGGCCGGAATGGCGTCGTACACGGCGTAACACGCCAGCGGATGCCGGAACGACCACTGCCCGGACCTGCCCTCCTCGCGCAGCAGCCCACTGCCGAGCGCGTCGCCCGACTGCGCCGCGAACCGCTCCTGCGGCAGACCGGTCACCGCGAGCAGCGTCGCGGGATCGGCCGGGCCGGAGAGCACCGCCGCCGCGTGCAGCACGGCACGGATGTCCGGGCCGAGCCGCTGGACGCGCTCCAGCACGGCGTCGCGGATGGTCGGCGGCACCTCGATGCGGTCCAGCCGGCGCCGTGCCCAGCCGCCGTCCCGGTGGATCAGATCCGCCCGGTCGTGCATCAGCCGCACCGACTCCTCCACCGCCAGGGGGACACCCTCGGTGCGCGTGTGCACGAAGGCCGCGAACTCCGTGGACACATGGCCGCCGGCCAGCATCGAGGAGACGAACGAGGCGGTCTCCTCGACATTCAGCGGCCGAGGCGTCAGCCGCACCGGACGGGCGTCGGGGGACAACCGAGAGGGCAGCCGCAACAGCAGCGAGGACGAGGGCACTTCGTCACGCCGGTAGGTCAGCACCACACCGACCGGTTGCGGCCGGCGCGAGACCAGGAACAGCAGGAACTCGAGAGTGGCCTCGTCGGCCCAGTGGACGTCCTCCAGCGCCAGTACCGCGACGTCGAGCCGGTCGAGGACCTCGACGAACGCCCGGAACAGCCGGTGCCGGGCGGCGGTGGCGTCGTACAACGGTTCCGGAGCCGCGGGCAGAGCGTCGGCCCATTCGGGGAACAGCGGTCTGAGCGCGCCCGCGAGCCCGCTCAGTTTCAACCGCTCGATGTCGTCGATCCCCTCGCGCACCGCGTCGACCACCGCGCCGAGCGTGTACGGCACCCGCAGCTCCAGACAGGCACCGACGAGGGCGTACCGCCCCCGCTGCGCCTGGGACGCGAGGAACTCACGCAGCAGCCGGGTCTTGCCGATGCCCGCCTCGCCCTCGATCAGGACGACGGCGGGGTCGCCCGCGAGCGCCGACCTGATCGCGTCCAGCTCGCCGTCCCGGCCGACGAATCGCGGCGCGGACAGCGCCGGAAGCCGACGGCCGCCATGCAGGGCTTCTCCAATGACCACGACGTCCCCCCCTTGTGGACCGCCCTCACACCCGCCGGCCTCTCGGAGCAGCGCCGCGGGTTGCTCGGGCGCGACACCTGTGGGGACGGCGGCAAGACTGTAGACCACATGTGACCGCATTGGTGTCACGCCGACAACATTGCGCGAAACTTTCGGGTCCGGCAGAGGTGTCGCAGGCGGCCTTGTACCTGCCGGGGCCGTCCTTGCGCATCCGTCCGATGTGCGTGGTGCCCACGTGTGGACCGGCCGGGGTCCGCGCGTCGGGACCGCGGTTGGCTGGACTGATCCGGGCGATTTCCTGGACGCTGACGCCGGGCCGGTCACCGGGGGGTGTGGAACGTTTGCCCGCCACTTGGATGTCCAGATGCCGTGCCCGAGCGTGGGGATCCGTCGAGCCGCGGGTGCTGACGATGCCGCCGAAGGCCCCATCGTCGTCATGGCGTTCCCGAGGGTGAGGTCCGGGCGAACCCGCCGGTGTTCCTGTGCTGGGGCCGGCAGTTCGGCGATCAGCCCGCGCAACCGGTCCGGCCCCGTTGCTCACTCTTCGTACGCCACCGGACGAGACCGCGAAGGTCGCACTGCCCGTCAACGGGCGGGGCGGCACGCTGGTGCTGCGCCCCCGGCTGACCCGTACGCCTCGGGGGCGCCGTGTCATCCGCCGAGCAAGCGGTCCGCGGTGCCACCGTGCACCGCGTGGGCCGTCGGCTCAGAAAGCGGAGCGGATGAGGCCGCCGTCCACACGGATGGTGGCTCCGCTGATGTACTGGGCGTACTCACTGCACAGGTAGGCGACCGCGCCGGCGATCTCGTCGGGGTCGCCGAAGCGTTCCTGATCGTTGGGGATCAGGGCGTTGACCGCGTTGGGCTGGATCTCCTCCCATGTGTCGCCCCAGCCGCGCGCGGGGCCGATCTCGGTGACGAGGTCCTTGGTGGCCTCGACGAGGATGGCTCCGGGGGAAACGACGTTGGACGTGACCCCGGTGCCCTTGAGGTCGCGGGCGAGGGACACGGCGAGGTTGTGCCGGGCCGCCAGGGTCGCGTTGTACTGGGGGTGGGTGTTCATCGGCTGGGAGGCGAGGCCACCGCCGATGGTGATGACCCGGCCCCAGCCGCGTTCGCGCATCGCCGGCACGAGATGCCGGATCATGCGTACGCCGGAGACGACGTTGATGTTGTAGGTGTCGCGCCACTCGTCAGGGGTGGCCTCCGCCCAGGACAGGTGCCGGTAGAAGCCCGCGTTGTTGACGAGGATGTCGACGGGGCCGTCGGCGGTCGCCGCGCGGGCGACCTCGGCGGCGACCGTGTCGTCCGCCAGGTCTCCCAGGACCGCGGTCGCGGTGCCGCCGGCGTCCCGGATGTCCTGGACGACCTTCTCGGCCCGACCCCTCTCGCGGCCGTGGATCACGACCGCGGCGCCCTCTGCCGCCAGCAGTCTCGCGGTGGCCTCACCGAGGCCGGCGCTCGAACCAGTGATGAGCGCCCGGCGTCCTTGCAGATTCAGGTCCATGGTTCTGTTCCCTCTCTCGGCTCTCACCGGCGCCGTGGTGACCCCGGGAGCAGCCATCCACAAGTATACGCTCGTAGACTTATTGCGTCTACGAGTGGAGACTTGTCGCGCTCACGCAGATGTCGGGCTCTGCGGCGCTCGCCTCCTCCGCCTGTGCCGCCCCGCCGACAGGGGCCGTCCGTCCGCCGGACGGACGGGGACACGCCCTCAGGGCGCTGTCAGCCGGCGTGCTCCCGACGGGGTGATGGCGAGGAGGACGCCACCCAGGCCGAGGAGCGCGACGGTGATGGTGTGCAGGCCACCGTCCGTCGCCCGGTCCCCGAAGGACAGGCTGATCAGGCTCGACGACAGCACGGCGCCCAGGTAGGTGAAGGTCCGCATGAGTCCGGCGGCGACGCCCACGGCCTCGGCGGGCGCCTGTTGGTACACCGCGGCCTGGTTCCCGATCACTCCCAGACCCGATACCACCCCGAACACCATGGTGATCAGCACCAGGACCCAGATCGGCGTGGTCGAGGTGAACAGCAGGAGCCCGGCCGGACCGACCACCGCGGCGACGGCGGTGCAGTACAAGGCGGGGCGCACCAGGTTGCGCCGGGCGAAGGGCAAGGAGACGAGGGCGGCGAACACCGACATCGGCAGGACCAGCAGACCCACGCCGATCGCGGAGAGCCCCCGCGTCCCCTGCAACCACTGGGTGAGGCCGTACAGGATGCAGTAGTTGAGCAGGAAGGTGAGGCAGACACGCAGATACGTGGCGCTCAGCGCCTTGTTCCCGGCGAGCATGCGTACGTCGACGAACGGGTCGTCGACCCTTCGCTCCCGCAGGATCAGCGCGGCGAGCAGGACCACCGTGAGCGCACACAGCGGCCAGCGCGGGTGGTGCAGGTCGTTGAGGAAGAACAGCAGGGAGGCGATGGTGCCGGCGAACAGCGCCATGCCGGGGATGTCCAGGGGGGACGGGGGTGCGCTGTGGGCGGTGCGCTCGGCGCGGGAGGGGTCCCGCGGGACCCAGGCGAGGGTCATCAGCACCCCGAGGAGCACCAGGGGGACGTTGATGAAGAAGGTGGTCCGCCAGCCGGCGGCCGCGGCCAGCAGCCCGCCCAGCGGCAGCCCGAGGGCCGAGGTGACCTGGGCGGCGATCGCCAGCGCGCCCAGGGTGCCGCCCGGCGCTGCCGTTTCATGCCGGGCGGCCCACCTGCGGACGATCACCATCGCCGTCGGATAACCGGCCGAGGTGCCGATGCCGAGAAGGACACGTGCGGCCACCAGGGTCGGGAGGTTCGGCGCCACCGTCCCCAGTGCCCCGCCGGTCCCGACCAGGGCCAGCCCGGCGATGAAGACGCGGCGCGGGCCCAGCCGTTCGGCCAGCCGCCCCATCGTGGGCTGCCCGATCGCGCTGGACAGGTAGAGAGTCGACACCAGCCAGATCATGGATGCCGCTCCGGCGTGGAAGAGCCGAGCATCAGCGGCAGGACGAACCGCCAACCGGGACCGACGGCCGCGCGGCTTTCACCTGAAGAGCTTCCCGGCTTTCCGGCGGCGCGGCGGACCGTTGACGCCTTACGTATCTCCATATCTCGCTAGTACAGGCAACCTGAACAGTTTACCTTCATAGGTGTGCACGGGGACCGCACCGTCGGTGTTTGCATATGTTTGCGAGGAGCGAGCCCGAAACGCTCACATGTCAGTCTGACTCGGGGTCCAACAGAACCCGCAGCATCGCTTCCACCTGGCGGGTGAGGCGCTCGGGATCGGCCTCGATCAGTGCGGTGTTGCCCAGCACCTTCCGCATCAGCCACACCCCTGCGATCACCGACAGCGCCAGCGCCGTCCGCTCGTCCGTATGCTCGCCCGTGAGCATGGCGGCCAGCTCCCGCTCCACATGGCGTTCGATGCCGGCCCGGGCGATCTCGGCGGTGCGCGGGTTGGGCGCCGAGCGCAGCATCAGCAGGAACGGGCTGAGGTGATCGGCCTCGGGGGCGGTGCGCTCCACCAGGGCGGCGGCGATGTCCCGGCTCAGAGCGGCCGGATCACCGGTGACGACGGTGCGCGGGGCGAAGGAGACGTCCACGGCCTCGGTGAAGAGCTGCTCCTTGGATCCGAAATAGCGGTTGACCAGCATCGCCGTCACGCCGGCAGCCTTGGCGATGTCCCGCACACCGGCTCCGTCGTAACCGACGCGGGTGAAGGCCTCCACGGCGGATCGGAGAATCGCCTCACGGGTCGCTGCCGCGTTGCGCGGCCGTTTGGCCGCTGACGGACCGGACGTCGGGGGCGGTTCAGTCTCCATGGCTCGCAGTGTAACCAAGAACCGAGGGCAAAGTATACGAATGTATACTTTGTGGGTCGACGCGGCGCGTCCATGACGCGCTCGGGGATGTCAGGCCGTGGGCCGGGGGCCGCGGCGCACGGCGGAAACCGCGTCCGAGTCGGCCAGGCGTTCCAGGATGCGCACCAGCGCACCCAGCCCGTCACGCTCACCGTCGGTCAGGGTCAGCTCGATCGCGGCGGTCAGCCAGGCTTCCCGCGCCTCGATCCAGCGCTCGACCTCCTCCCTCCCCCGGGCGGTGGCCGTGATCAGGATACGGCGGCCGTCGTCGGGGTCGGGACTGCGCGTGACCAGGCCGTGCTTCTCCAGCACGGCGAGGGTCTGGGACATGGATTGCGGGCGCATGTACTCGGCAGCGGCGAGATCGCTCGTCGTCGCGGGCGGACCGTGGACCACACGGTGCAGAGCGGCCAGTTGGCCACGGCTCCACGGTCCCGCGCCCATGCCGGTCTCGGAGCGGATACGCCCGCGCAGCCGGTCCATGGAACGGACGAGTTCCAGGGCCAGGTTTGCCGGCGGATTGTCATTCGGCGCCACCCGTGAAGCATACAGGCTACCTGCACATTTCCCACTCACGCCCGACAGGCGCTCGCCCGGCTACCGCGAGGTCGGCGCCGGTTCCGGCACACCCACTTGTTCTCACTCACGACTTCGGGACTGTGACACACCTGTCTTCCCCTGCCCCGGAGGCCGCCGCTCCCGCCTCGGGCCCGGCCGCCGGCCCCGTGCCGCACGGTGTCGCAGGTACGAGGAGCGTCGCACGGCACGGACGGCCAGTGTGGTCGGCACGAACGGTCAGTGTCGTCGGCACGAACGGTCACACCCTGGAGAGGCCGCGGGCGCATCGTGGAGGCATGAACAGCAACAACTCCTCCCCCTTCGGCGGGCGTCTGCTCATCGGCGCCACCGGTTCGGCCGCGGTGGCGACGCTTCCGGCATACATCAACGCACTGCGTGCCGGCTTCACCGGGAGCGTCACCGTCCTCATGACGCACACCGCTGCCACGTTCCTTCCCCCGCACACGGTTCGGTTGTTCGCCGACCGTGTGGTCACCGGCACCGCGCCCGACGACTGGGCACAGGAGAACCACGCGACCCTGGCGGCAGAGCACGACATGATGGCCGTGCTGCCGGCCACGGCCAACATCCTCTCCGCCGCAGCCTCGGGTGCCGTGCCGAACATGCTGACCGCCACGATCACCGCGGCGGACTTCCCTGTGGTGTTCTTCCCCGTAATGACCGAGGCGATGTGGGGCAAGCCGGCGATCCAGCGCAATGTGGACCAGCTCCGGCAGGACGGACATCACGTCATCGACCCTCAGCAGGGACAGCGCTACGACGTCGGTCTCGGTGAGTTCGTGAAAGCCCCCATGCCGCCCGCCCCGCCCCAATTCATCGAAGCGGTGCGCGCCTTCATGCCGCAGAGCGGGTCCGCGGCGGCCTAGCCACGGCCGTACCGGGCCCGGTATGTGCCGGGCGTCACGCCTGTCACGGCCTTGAACGCACGGTGCAGTTGGGCTTCGCCGCCGAACCCGCAGGCGCCGGCGACGGCGGAAAGAGTCTGCTCGGGGGTGGTGGAGAGCAGCCGCTGGGCATGTGTGACGCGCAGCCTGCGGATCAGCTCCGTCAGGGACTCACCGTCGTCGGCCAATGCCCGGTACATCGTGCGTCGTGAGACACCGCAGGCCGCGGCCACCGCGGCGGCGTCCAGGCCGGAGTCGGTGAGGTGGCGACGGACGAAGCGATGGACACGTTGCCTCGTCACCGCCGACGGCGTCTGGGACGGTACGGCGCCCGCGGCCCAGGCCAGGGCGGTGTCCAGCAGGTCGACGGCGTGCGGCAGCAGCACCGTCGCGGCCCTGCGGTCCGTGCCGTGCAGTCGGTCGAGTCCTATCAGGAAGTCCGTGACGATCCCGCTGGGGCCGGAGGCTCCCAGCTCCACGGCTGTCGCTCCGCTCAGGAAGCGGTGCGACAGCCGTGTTTTGGGGATCTTCATCACCAGTTGAGAGAAGTCGTCCGCGAAGTTCAGCGCGTAGGGGCGGGAGCTGTCGAGGAAGGCCATGGTGCCGGGGGTGAGCACCGCCACCCGCCGGTTCTGCTCCAGTCTGGCCCGGCCGCGCAATTGGATATTGACGAGCAGGACGTCCTGATCGTCCCGGGTGATGAGCCGCTGTGTCCGTGCCACCCGCTGCGGGCCCGCGGTCAGCGAGGCGAAGGCGACACCGTCCAGGAGGGACGTGTCGATGCGGCCCTCGAAGACCGCGCCGGGCTCGGGACGTACCGCGACTCCGACAAACGTGTCACAGACGACGTCGGCCCAATAGCTGAGGGCGTCGCAGGCCTCGACCTCGGTGCTGGACCACTGCATGTGTGCGGGCTCGCTCATATCTCCATGATGCGCGGTGTGTGCGGTCCGAGCAGCGGACGGATGTCAGGGTGCCGGATCGATGCGGATCGTCGCGGCCCGGGCCTGCGGGCTCGCCACCAGGGCGTCGGCGACCGCACCGTACTTGCCGCGGAAGGCGGCGTCGAGCCCGGCGGGTGGTTGCAGATCTCCGGTCGTGAGCAGCACGGGGCGGCTGCCGCCGCCCACCTGGATCGTTCCGTGGCCGTGTGTACGTGCCGCCTGGTACCAGCGGGAGCGGACGCCGCGGTAGGCGCGGACGTACAGTTCGCCGTCGACGACGGCCATGCCGATCTCCACGCCTGGGCCGTCGGTGTCGCCAGCGGTCAGGACCAGGGAGTAGGTCTCGGAGAAGAGGGACTGTTCTTCGGGTGTCCAGGCGGTCATCGGTTCACCTCGGTGTCTGCTGTTGCTGCCTCCGCGGTCCAGGAGGCGAGGATGCTCAGGGCGTCGTGGGATGGGCTGCCGGGCTCAGCGGTCAGGACGATCAGGCGCTGCCCGGAGCCATCGGGGCCGACCCAGGTGTCGCAGTCCAGCGTGAGGTCACCCACCAGCGGGTGACGGTAGTGCTTGGTGCCGTAGGCGGCGCTGCTCACCCGGTGTTCGGCCCACCAGGTGCGGAAGTCGGCGTCCCGGACGGCCAGCTCGCCGACCAGGCGGGCGAGCTCCGGATCCTCGGCGTCGGCTGCCGCCTCCAGGCGCAGGGCGGCCACCGCGTCACGCGCGTCGTGCTCCCAGTCCAGGTCGAGTGCCCGCATCGCCGGGTCGGTGAACAGCAGGCGGAGGTAGTTGCGGCGGGCCGCCGGTATGGCGGCGAAGTCGGTGTAGAGGGCCGCGGCGGCCTGGTTCCAGGCGAGGATGTCGAGGCGTTTGCCGAGGACGAGGGCGGGGGTGTGGGCAAGCTGGTCCAGCAGTCGGCGCATGGCGGGGCGCAGCCGTTGGGGTGCCCTGCGGCGGCGTGGCCGGTCGTCGGTGCGGCCGGCGAGTTCGTAGAGGTATCGCTGTTGGTCGTCGTCGAGGCGCAGGGCTTGGACGAGGGTGGCCAGCACGGGGGCGGAGGCGCGGACGCGGCCCTGTTCGAGGCGGGTGTAGTAGTCCACGCTGATCGCGGCGAGGGCGGCGACCTCCTCACGGCGCAGTCCCGTGACCCGGCGGGCCGAGTCCGTCGCCGGCAAGCCGCACTCCTGCGGGTCGAGCTGCGCCCGCCGGACCCGAAGGAATGCGCCGAGCTGGGAGGCGGATGTCGGTTTCATGTTCTCCAGTGTCCTGCGGGAGCCGGGGGCGCGGCACAGGTGTGAGGGGGCAGGTTCTGTCCCAGGCAGAAACCTGCCTCTCCCGCAGGTGGGACGGAGGACGCATGGTGGACATGTGCCCGGCGGAGACCGGGTGCCCCACCTTCGTTCGTCACCGATTCTCAGGAGCGTTTTCCATGGCCAGGACCCGTGTCAGTTTCGACAGTGCCGGTATCGAGATCGCCGCGCACCTCTACCTTCCCGACACCGGGGCGGTCGCGCCGCGTCCGGCGCTGGTGGTCGGTCACCCCGGTACCGGGGTGAAGGAGCAGACCTCCGGCACCTACGCTCAGCTGCTGGCCGAGCGTGGCTTCGTCACGCTCGCCTTCGACGCCGCCCACCAGGGCGAGTCCGGCGGCCTGCCGCGCGGCCTCGAGGACCCCGCCCAGCGCATCGAGGACTTCAAGGCCGCCGTCTCCTACCTGACCACCCGCTCCGAGGTCGACCCCGAGCAGATCGGCCTGCTGGGCATCTGCGCCTCCGGCGGCTACTCGTTGGCCGCCACCGGCGGCGACCACCGCGTCAAGGCCGTGGCCGCGGTCTCCACCGCCGAACCCGCCCGCCAGTTCCGCTTCGGCGCCGACGGCTCCCAGGACCCGGCTGTCTTCCAGGCCCTGCTGGACGCCGCCGCGGCGGCCCGCACCCGCGCCGCCCGCGGCGAGGACCCCGGCGTGCTGACCATGTTCCCCGAGACCGCCGAGGAAGCCGGCGCCCTGGGCGGCGAGCACGGCATCGAGGGCTGGGAGTACTACTGCGGAGCGCGTGGCTACCACGAGCGCTCCGCGAAGTTCCTCACCTGGGACAGCGTCGACAAGATGGCCTCCAGCGACGTCTTCCGCTCGGTGACCCTCATCGGTCCCCGCCCGATCCTGCAGATCATCGGCGACCGCGCGGTGACCGCCTGGATGGCCACCGAGGCCCACCAGGCCGCCACCGGCCCGAAGGAACTCCTCCGCATCCCCGGCGCCAGCCACGTCGACCTCTACGACAAGCGCCAGTACATCGACCCCGCCGTCGACAAGCTCAGCGACTTCTTCACCACCCACCTCACCAAGTGACTCGCACCGCAGGACGGCTCCGCGCCCGGAGGGACCGTTCCTCCGGTTCCCGGGCGCACGGCCGGTCGGGTCACCACCACCCCGCACGGCAGCAAGCCGGTCGCTTCAGAGCGGTGTGCCGAAGGGGCGGGGGCCGGTCCGGACGGGAGACGACGTCAGTGGTCGCCGCCCTGCCCGGGGAGGAATCGGTGCAGGTGGTCGAGGATGTCGGTCTCGTTCGGGTCGGTGGTGCGCAGGGCCACGTAGCCGTCGGGGCGGATGACGAGCAGGGTGTCACCGTCGATGCCGTAGTCCTGGTGGGCGCTGCCCTCACGGTCGATGAGCGCGGTCACCGGGCCGGCGTCGGACGCCGTGCCCGACAGCAGGGTGGCGGAGGTGAGGTGATCCGGGAAGCGTCGTGCGAGGGCGGCCGCGGTCTTCGCGCTGTGTGAGCCGAAGGCCAGTACGGTGCTGTGCGGGCCGCGGAAGAGGTCGAAGAGCCGTACCGCCGTACCGTCCGCCCGGTGCACCACGGAGTCGGGGGCGCGGTCGCCCGCCTGCGCGTACGGCCGTTCGCTCGTGTGCTCGTCGCGGGGGGATCCGTTGAGGTCGCTGACGGGGTAGCACACCTTCAGCTGCAACGTGTCACTGCCGCCAGAGCCGCCAGGTACGACGCCGCGAACGCGTTGGGCGATGAGCTCGGAGGATATGTTCAGCACGTCGGCTGCGACCGGCAGCCTCTCCTGCTCGTAGGTGTCGAGCAGTACCTCGGGAGCGCCCCGCAGCACGTGCGCGATCTTCCAGCCGAGGTTGTAGGCGTCCTGGATGCCGGTGTTCATGCCCAGACCGCCCGCGGGCGCGTGCACATGGGCCGCGTCGCCGGCCAGGAACACCCGTCCGGCGCGGTAGCGGTCAGCCATCCGCGCGTTGAAGCGCCAGACGGACTGCCACACGACGCGGCGTACGCGGATGTCGCTGCGGCCGCTGCGTTCCTCGACGAGTGCCTGGATCTGCTCCATCGGCAGTTCTCCCGCGGTGTCGGGGCCCACGCCGACCTGCAGTTGGAAGGTGTCGGTCGCCGCGAGCGGGCACAGGGCCAGCAGCCTTCCGTCGGCACTGGGCCACCAGTGCCAGAAGTCGCGGTCGAGGCCGCTGACCTCGACGTCGGCGGTCAGCATCCGCACCGTCTCGTCGGTCTGCCCCAGGAAACCGATGTCCAGCAGGACCCGTACCGTGCTGGACGCCCCGTCACAGCCGACGACATGGGTGAACCAGGTGTGCTCGGAGCAGGCCGGGGACGTCAGGGAGACCTGCACGCCGTCGTCGTACTGGGTGAGGCCGGTCAGTTCTGCCCCGTACTCCACCGTCACCCCCAGATCCGCCAGCCGTTGACGCAGGATCTCCTCCACCCGCCACTGCGGGAGCAGCACCGTGCGGGGGTAGGGGGTGGAGGGCGTGGGTTCCGGTACGCCGGGTACCACGTCACTGGTTCCCAGGACCGACCGACCCCGGTACTTGCGGATGGCCAGCCGGGAACGGCTCGTCGCCAGGATGCGCCCTGCGACCCCAAGGTCGTCGAAGACCTCCACGCTGCGCGGCTGCAACCCCTTCCCGCGGGAGCCCGCGTGAGGACCGGACCGCCTGTCCACCAGGCGCACGTCGACACCTCGGCGCGCCAGCTCGATCCCGGCCACCAGCCCGACGGGGCCGGCCCCCACAACGAGCACCGGCCCCCGAGCGCCGGTTGCGCTCTTGCCCGCCTCACCGTCGGCGACTTCACTCATGACACTGAACCATTCCATTGAAAAGGTGCGTTTATGGATCAACCTACTCTCGACGGATGAGAGAAAGGTGTGAATGATTCGCCGCACACGTGTTTCTGGGTCGGGCGCCGTCATAGGCCTGTGGGCCGGAGTGCACCCTGGGAGGACGGGCGGGGCCGCGGTGACATCAGGGCACGAGGTCCGCCAGCTCCCGGGGGTGCGAGAGATGCGGGAAGTGACTGTTGGACGGGAGGACGCTGAAGACGGCGCCCGGCAGGTGGGCGTGGACCCATGCGCGATAGGGCTCGGGCAGTTCGCTCGTGCTCACGTGCCGGTAGCGGACGTCTCGTTGGCGCAGGGCAGCCAGGTCCCGTTCACGCCCCGCCCGGATCTCGTCCGCGGACCTCGCCAGCACGTCGTGCCAGTAGCCGAGGAACAGGTCCTGCCGGGGAGTGGTGACGGTGCGGAGGAGTTCCTGCTCCTCCGGCGGGAGGCTGTCGATCCCCATGCCTGCGGTCAGCCGCTCCCACAGTCGCAGGTAGTCCGGGCCGCGGAGCAATTCTTCGTTCTGGTGCAGCAGGGCACCGAACGGGCCGGGCAGCAGGGGCTGGTCGACGTTGACGACGCCGCGCACGGGGTGCCCGGCGGCGTAGACGGTGGCCAGCAGGCCGCCGACCGAGTGTCCGACGACCACGGGTGCGTCGAGCCCCGCGGCGGTGACCGCGCGATGCACGGCCACGGCCACGGCGTCCGGCGTGTAGGAGGGGCTCTCGGGCGAGGCGCCGTGGCCGGGCAGGTCGAGCGCCAGCACGCGGCGACCTGCTGGAAGCTGGGCGAGGAAGGGGGCCCAGTGCCGCCGGTCGAACGTCAGCCCGTGCAGCAGAAGCAGGGGCGGCCGTGCGTCGTCGGGAGAACCGAGGAGATCACCGGCCAGACCGCCGAACACGTGTGTTTCGATGTCCTTCATATCTCCCCTGAATCGCCGATGGGAGCGCGTGGCTTCCCTTCATACGTGTGAGCATAGCCGCCGGATGCGGCGCCGGGATCGGACGGGAGAACGGCGAACCGCGTGGAAGGACGCGGTTTGCGCGGTGCCGGCGTGACGCCCATCACAAAGGTTTTTCCCCGCTGCCGGTAATAACCGGGCTGCTGCTCACATTTCCAGGTATGAAAGCAGAGATGAGGGGGTGCTCATGACCCCTGCCGAGCGCTTCCACGATGTCTACGAGGAGTGCTATCCGCGTGTCCTCGCCTACGCCACCAGCCTGGTGGGACGTCAGGTGGGCGAGGACATCACCAGCGAGACGTTCACCGTCGCGTGGCGGCGCATCCACGCCGACGTCCCTCACCCCAGCCTGCCGTGGCTGCTGGGCGTGGCCCGCAACCTGGTACGCGAGATGCGCCGGACGGACGCGCTGCGGTACCTCGTCGCCGCCCAGGAAGCCCAGCGCCTGGCCAGTGGCACGCAGGAACAAGCCCGTGATGTGGCCGCCACGGTCGCCGATCGGCACATCGCCCTGCATGCGCTCGCGAGCCTGCCGGAGAGCGACCGGGAGTTGCTGACCCTGATCGCCTGGCACGGCCTGAGCACCAAGGAAGCCACCCAGGTCCTCAAGTGCACCGGCGCGGCGCTGGCCGTCCGTCTCTACCGTGCGCGCCGGCGTCTGGAGAAGGCACTGGAGGCGGCGCAGACGTCCGAACCGGCCGAGGCAGCACCGGCACGCGTCGCCGGCACCACCCCCCGACCGCATTGCGAAGGAGCACCCGCGTGAAGCACGCACAGGAGCGATCGAAGCGACCCGACATCATGCAGGTGCTCGCGGACGCAAGGCCCGATGAGCTGGATCCGTCGCGTCTGACCGACCCCGCGCGGCAACGGCAGGACTTCGCGCGCATCGTCTCGCAATCCTCGAGCGGCCGCGTGGCGCGCCGTTCGTTGCGTTTCCGTCCGCTGGGGGCGGTCGCCCTTGCGGCGGTGGCGGCGTCCGTGGTCGTGTCCGTGGGCACCTTCGACCGGCAGGCATCCGACGAGGGGACCGGGGCGCGGCGGAACAGCGCCGGCCCGCAGGCGCCGGGCGGGGCCACCGACCTGCGGGTCGACGGCCGTGTCGAACTGCTCAGCGCGGCCCGGAAGGCCGAGGCATCGCCCGCCCGGGGGACGTACTGGCAGACCACCACGCTCGCCCAGTACGTGGATGTCGCCGAGGTGAACGGACGGCTCTTCACCGTGCTCACCTCGTCCACCGAGAAGTGGTCGGTGGGTGTGCGCCCCGGGACGAAGAGCCTGATGGTCTCCGGGCTGGACTCCGCGACCGCGCCGCGCACGCCGGCGGACAAGGCGGCATGGCAGGCGGTGGGTTCGCCGGGGACGGTGGAACTCCAGGCAGAGCACACGTTGAAGATGGGGACCGGGCAGCCGACAGTGCTGCGCACCAACGTCGGTGACAAGATCTACGCCGTCGGCCCGGACAACGTCTCCTTCCAGGATCTGCAGGCACTGCCCTCCACCAGTGCCGGACTCCGTCGTCACCTGGAGGAGTTGTACGCCCGGGACAACGGTACCGAGGGCGGCACGTCGGGGCGCAGCACCTGGATCCTGCGCCAGGCGGGCAACCTCGTCACGATGCCGGTGAAGCCCGCCGTCCGGGCGGCGGCGTACCGGGTGATGGCCGGTCTGCCCAGGGTCCGGGTCCTCGGTCATGTCACCGACCCGCTGGGGCGCGAGGGCGTCGGGGTGGAGTTCCCCGAGACCTACCGCACGCCGCTCGGGACTACGCGGCAGCGGCTGGTCGTCGACGCCTCCACCGGTGACATGCTCAGCGACGAACTGCTGCTCGTCACCCCCTCGGCCAGGGCCGAGGCGACGGGCCTGAAGGCAGGCACCGTGGTCACTTACCAGGCGACCAGGCGGATGGGCTGGAGCGACCAGCAGATCACCGTGCCGGAGAACGCCCACGGCTGATCCGGGCACCCGCCCACCGGCGCCGGCGGCCGCGAGACCCACGCCGCCGGATCGCACCCTCGCCAGGGGCGTGGCTCCGGAGACCCGGCCGGAGCCACGCCACCGCAGCCCCGGCACACGGTCGCGACCGGCCGCCCGGGCACCGCAACGCCCTCGTCGGGACTCGTGCCTCCCCGTACCTCCCCCCTCCTTCTCGTACGACATGTCCCCCGAGAAAGCCGATACCCATGCGCTTGAACAAGGCCTGTCTCTCAGCGACCGCAGCGCTCGTCGTCTCCGCGCTGGGACTCGCCACGTACGACCAGCTCTCCGGCATCGACGACTCCGAAGTTCGCGTTGCGGCCTCGCGCTCCGACCAGGCCGACGCAGGGGTGGGCGGAGAACCGGCGCTCGCGTCCGCCGCTCCGGCGGCGACGGTTCAGCCACGGCCCCAGCTTCCCGCCCAGCTGCCAGGTCTCGGCCCGAGCACGCTGGCCCACATCCCGGACGACACCCGGCAGGTCGTCCTCGTCACAGGCACCGGCAAGAACTCCTCGTCCTCGCAGGTCGTGCTCTGGCAGCGGGTCGACGGCGGCTGGATCCGCGGGAAGGTGTGGGCGGCTCACAACGGCTACAAAGGCTGGACGGACAAGCACTACGAGGGCGATCTGCACAGTCCCATAGGGGTGTTCGGCCTCACCGACGCGGGCGGACGACTGGCCGACCCCGGCACCAAACTGCCCTACCACCGGTCCAGTGCCTTCTCGGTCAGCGGCACCGGCTTCGAAGGCGAGCCGCTGGCCGGGGCCTTCGACTACGTGATCGCCCTCAACTACAACCGGCAGCCAGGCACTTCACCGATGGACGGCACCAAGCCGATGGGGGTCAACCGCGGCGGGGGCATCTGGATCCACGTCGACCACGGCGGCCCCACCCACGCCTGCATCAGCCTCTCCAAGGCCCACATGCGGGAGTTGCTGCGCACACTCGATCCCGCGCAGCACCCCGTGGCCGTGATGGGCGACGCCGGTTCCCTCGCCCGCTGACGGGTTCGGCCCCCCGTCGGAGGTACCGCTGGTACCGCCCGTACGGCACACGCGTCGGCTCGGTCCGGGCGGGCCCGCTCACCCGGCGCGCAGCAGTCCGGTGGCGAGGAGGTGCAGGGTGCGGCCGAGCATGGCGGCGAAGTCGACCTTGGTGGCGGCGAGTTCGGGATGCCGCTGGGCCTCGGTGACGGCCTCGGAGGGATGGGCGAACGGCCAGAGCCCCGCCGTGCACACGACGGTCAGGGAGACCAGTTCGCGGGCCATGTCCGGGGTCAGCCCGGTGATGTGCTGCCGCAGCAGATCGGCCAAGGCACCGAGGAGCCGGACGTGGGCGAGCTTGAACGCCCGTGCCGACTCCGCGGAGATGTTCCGCTCCAGTTCCGGTCCCAGGGCGCTGAACAGGTCGCACAGCAGGGGGTGGTGGGCCAGCGAACGGGCCAGGGTGTCGGTGACCGCTGCGGAGCTGGTGTCCTCGGCCTCGGCCAGTTCGGCGGTCAGGTCCTCGATCCACTGGGCCAAGGAGCGGTTGAGGAGTTCGAAGAACACCGCTTCCCTGGTCTCGAAGTAGCGCACGACGTTGGTCTTCGACAGCCCGACGCGGCGGCTCAGTTCCCGCAGGCTGATCTCGCTCACCGGCATCTCGGTCAGGAGCTGCGTGGCGGCGTCGAGGATGGCCTGCTTGCGGATCTCCCGCTGCTCGGCGCTGCGGGCTCGCTGAAAGCCGGTGGCCTGGTCGTCTGTCATCGTCGCTTCCCCGCGGACCGTCCCGGCGGCCCGTGCGGCGCCGCCTGCGGCAACCCTAAGGCAGGGGTGGTGCCGGGCCCGGCTGCCGCAGCCGTCGCACCGGTCAGACGGATTCGCTCACGTGGCGCCACTCGGCGTCCCTGACGGCGAGGTTCTCGGCGAAGGCCTGCGCGACCTGGACGGCGTCCTTGCCGAGCAGCAGGCGCAGTGGCGGGCGCTCGGCCGCCGCGACGTCGAGCAGGACCTGCGCGATGCGGTCCGGGTCGCCGGGCTGCTTGCCGTCCTGGCCGCGGATGGCGGCGATGGCACCGCCGACCGTCTCCCGGTAGGGCTCGCTGACCGGCGGGGCGGCCATGGAGGATCCGGCCCAGTCGGTGCGCATGCCGCCCGGCTCAGCGACGGTGACCTTGATCCCGAGGGGCGCCACCTCCTGGGCGAGCACCTCGGAGAAGCCGCCGACCGCCCACTTGGCCGCCTGGTAGGCACCGAGGCCCGGGACGGCCACCCGGCCGCCGACGGAGGAGATCTGGATGACGTGACCGGAGCCCTGCGCCCGCATGACGGGGAGGGCGGCGCGGGTGACGTTGACGACACCGAAGAGGTTGGCGTCGATCTGGTCGCGGAAGGCCTGGTCGGACATGTCCTCCAGGGCGGCCATGTCGGCGTAGCCGGCGTTGTTCACCACGACGTCCAGGCGGCCGAAGGCGTCGACGGCGGCCTGCACGGCCCGGCGCGAGGCCTCGGCGTCGGTGACGTCCAGGGTGACCAGCCGGACGCGGTCACCGTACTGGTCGGCGAGGTCGTTCAACGGCTCGGTGCGACGGGCGGTGGCGACGAGGTTGCCGCCGGCCTTCAGTACGGCCTCGGCGATGGCGCGGCCCAGGCCGCGGGAGCTGCCGGTGACCAGCCAGGTCTTGCTCATGGGGTGCCTCTGTTCTGATGGGCGGGGCTCCGCGATCCCTTAAGAGACCGCTGGACCTTTACTGCCTTCCACCATAAGAGGCCACTGGACCTTTGTCGATCGCGCAAGCATTTCCCGTGGCAAATGTCACATCGATGAGGCAGATATCATTTATGGTTCCGCCAGGCGGGGTGTGGGCTCCTTCGCTGTGTGCGGGATGTTCACCGGGCCGACAAATGTTCCGGAGTCACACACGCAACCCTCGGGAGGCCGGACGCCGTCCGATGTCATACGTGCAGACACCTTGTGCACAGCCCAGGTGGGCGCCTTAACTCGTTGATCACCACCGGCGCCGTCTTCCGAAACACCCCGCTGTGAGAGTTCCCGACGCCCGGTCGGCGAAGGGCCGCCCACGGCCCGGGTCCTCGACACGTGTTGACGCTCGTCGGTACCGGACACACTGCAAGGAGCTCCCTTGACCCTGCCCACGTCCCGCAGACGCGGGTCCACAGCGCTCGGGGCCGCCGCGGCGGCCCTGGCGACGGCATTGCTCCCGTTGGCGGCGTCCGCCGCACCGGGACATCCACCGGACCTGAGCGTCCCGTCCACGACCCCGGCGCCCTCCGGTGCCGCGGGCAGCCCGCGCACCGTCACGCTCGTCACCGGCGACAAGGTCACCGTCACCACCACCGCGGACGGTCGCACCACGGTCACCGTCACGGGACCGGACGGACGGCCCGCAGGCGCCCATGTCATGACCCAGGGCAAGGACATCCGGGTCTACCCCGACGCGGCGCTGCCGTACATGGCGTCCGGCGCGCTCGACCCGGACCTCTTCGACGTGCGCAAGCTGCTCGCGGACGGGTACGACGACGCCCACAGCGACCACCTGCCGCTGATCGTGACGTACACCGACGCAGCCTTCCGCTCCCGGACCACCCCGGTACCGGAGGGGGCCCGCAGGACGCTCGGCCTGGACAGCGTGCACGGCGCCGCGCTGTCCGCGAGCCACGCCTCCGCATCCGCCTTCTGGGCTTCCCTGACCGGCCGGTCCGCGGTCGGCGCCCGGACGGGCTCGGCGGCCGGCGCCCTCGCCGGCGGCATCGCCAAGGTCTGGCTCGACGGCAAGGCCACGGCACAACTCGCCGACAGCACCGCCCAGATCGGCGCCCCCGAGGTGTGGCGGGACGGCAACACCGGGCAGGGGGTGGACGTGGCCGTCCTCGACACCGGCGTCGACGACACGCATCCCGACCTCGCCGGCCGGATCGCCGCGTCCGCCAGTTTCGTGCCGGGCGAGAGCGTCGAGGACCGCAACGGCCACGGCACCCACGTCGCGTCGACCGTCGCGGGCACCGGCGCCGCCTCGGGCGGCAAGGAGCGGGGGGTCGCCCCCGGCGCGTCCCTGCGCATCGGCAAGGTCCTCGGCGACGACGGCAGCGGTCTGGACTCCTGGATCATCGCCGGCATGGAGTGGGCCGCCCGGGACCAGCACGCCAAGGTCGTCAGCATGAGCCTGGGCAGCGGCCCCTCGGACGGCTCGGACCCCTTGAGCCAGGCTGTGAACCGGCTCAGTGCCGACACCGGCGCCCTGTTCGTGATCGCCGCGGGCAACGCGGGGCCCGGCCCGTCGACCGTGAGCACCCCCGGTACCGCCGACGCCGCCCTGACGGTCGGCGCGGTGAACGGCTCCGACCAGCCGGCGGCCTTCTCCAGCCGGGGGCCGCGCAAGGACAACGGCGGCCTCAAGCCCGACCTGACCGCCCCGGGTGTCGACATCCGCGCCGCCCGCGCCCGCAACAGCCCCGGCGAGGGCTCCTACGTGACGCACAGCGGCACCTCCATGGCGACCCCGCACGTCGCTGGCGCGGCGGCCCTGCTGGCCCGGGCGCACCCCGGCTGGACAGGGCAGCAGCTCAAGGACGCCCTCGTCAGCACCACGGCGGCGACGCCGAAGTACAGCCCCTACACCGCGGGCAGCGGGCGGCTCGACGCCGAAGCCGCCGTGCACGACACGGTGTTCGCCACCGGTTCCGCCCTGGCGTTCGCGCCCTGGCCGCACCAGCCCGGTGACACGCTCCGCAGGGACGTCACCTACACCAACACCGGTGCCGCCCCAGTGACCCTGGACCTCACCCTCAGCGCCCCTGGCGCCCCGGCCGGGCTGTTCGCCCTGACCGGTTCCCGGGTGACCGTGCCCGCGCACGGCACCGCCGCCGTGGGAGTGCTGACACACCTCGACACGGCGGCCGACGACGTCTCCTACAGTGGCTTCCTCACCGCCGCCGCCACCGACGGCACCGCACACGTCCGCACCAGCCTCGGCGCGCTCGAGGAGAGCCGGCGCAGCAAGTTGTCGATCACGACGAGGGACCGTCACCGCTCCGGCCTTCCCGGCCAGTTGGTGCTCAAGGACATCACCCGCGACACCGCGCCGCGGGTCTACGATGTCGACGACTCCGGCCGACTGGACGTGCGACTGCGGCCGGGCACATACGCGGCCTGGATGTACGCCGACATCACCGGGCTCGACAGCGCGCACTCCCTGTCCCGTGCGGTGCTCACCGCCCCGGAGGTCGTCGTCGACGGCGACCGGAACCTCGTCCTGGACGCGGCCCGGCTGCGCCGCCTCACGGCGGTCACCCCGAAGCCGACGGCCGACGCCTACGTCCGCCTCGACCAGGACCGCTCCTACGGCGACCTGGTGCCGTTCCACGAGGGCTACCAGCTCGAACCCTGGGCATACGACAGCCTGTGGGCGACGCCGACGCCCGAGGTGACCCAGGGTTCCTACACCTTCACCACCCGCTGGCGTCAGGTACAGCCGCCGCTCACCGTCGCGGCCGGTTCGCACGGGTACCGCAGTGTGCTGCCGCAGAGCCTGTCGCCCAAGCCGCCGGAGGGCAGCGGAAGTTACCGGGCGGTGGACGCGGGTGAGGGTTCGGCCGCCGACTTCGCCCGGGTGGCGGCACGCGACCGGGTCGCGGTCGTCCGGCGCAGCGACACGGTGTCCCCGGTCGACCAGGCCGCCGCTGCCGCCGCCGCGGGCGCCCGCCTGCTGCTGATCGTCAACAACGGCACCGGGCCCCTCGACGCCTGGGCCGACCTGCCCGAGGGCGCGCCGCTACCGGTGGCGTCCCTCGGCACCGACGAGGGACGCGACCTGCTCGCCCGCTTGCGCCCCGGCCGCACCACGACCCTGCGGGTGACCTCGCACCCGTATCCGGGATACCTGTACGACCTGCTGCTGCGCCACGACGGCTCGGTGCCGCGCGACCTCACCTACCGGCCGGGCCCCGGCGAGCTGGCACGGATCGACGTGGCCGACCGGGACACCCGGCAGGGCGTGGCGGTCGACTGGCGCTACGACCTGTCGCCCGATGCGACCTGGGCGGTCGGTGCACCCCTCACACCGGTCCGTGCGCAGGGTTCGTACACGACGTGGGTCACCGCGGGGCCGGACGCATTGTGGATCGAGGCGGCGTCGGTGCCGGACCTGACCGAGACCGGCGGGGCCCGGACCTACCGGCCGCGCAGCGCCGGCGCGACGACCTGGTTCGCCCCCGTACCGCACCCCCGGCTGCGGGGGGACAGCGTCCTGACGCTGCCGCCCTCCCGGGTGGGTGACCTGATCTCCCTGTACGGTCTGCCCGCATACGGGGACTCCGGCGGCCACGTCGGCAGCGTCTTCGAGACCGGGGCGACCGTGCGGGCCGCGCTGTACCAGGGCGACACCCTGATCGCTGAGGGCGACGACCACCTGGCCGCCGAGGTCGCGCCGGACACGCTGCCCTACCGTCTGGTGCAGGACACTGCGCGTGACCTGCCCGGCCGCCCGTATGCGACCCGTACGCACACCGAGTGGGCCTTCCGCTCGGAACGGGCGGGCGACACGGCTCTCCAGCCGCTGCCGCTGGTGCAGGTGGACTACTCGGTGGCCACGGACCTGTCCGGGAAGGCGGGGCGGCGGACGGAGCTGACGGTCACGCCGTCGCACCTGGCGGGCGTCGCCGGGAGCCGGTTCCTTTCCGTCGCGCTCGACGTGTCGTACGACGACGGCGCCACCTGGCACCGCGCGGACCCGAGGCGTGCGAGCGGGGAAGGGGTGCGGTTCCGCCTCGATGCTCCTGCGCGGGCCCGGTTCGTCACACTCCGTGCTTCCGCGCGGGATGACGCGGGCGACGCCGTGACCCAGACGGTGGTTCGAGCTTTCGGCCTGAGGTGACCGCACGCGCTGGGGACAGACCCCAGTGATACGTGTGCCCGCCGCGGAATACTCCGGGGCGGGCACACGTCGTTCGCGGGGCGGCCGGTCGGCTCAGAAGGTGAGGCTCCAGCGGTCGAGGTAGCCGCCCTCGCTCGGCGGGATGCCGGGCGCGGCCGGGGTGTAGTCGGTGACGCGGAGCTTCCAGATGCCGTTGGCGGGCAGGCCGGAGGCGTCCACGGTGAAGCTGTCGTGCAGTTCGGTGCCGGTGTCCCACTTGAAGTCCTTGACCAGCAGCACCGTGCCGTCCGGGGCGACGAGTTGGACGACCTGGGCGCCGATGAAGGTGTGGACGAGGTCCACGGAGACCTTGAGGTGGGCGGGCGCGTCACCGGCACGGCCGGTGACCGTCAGGGGTGTCTCGACGCTCTGCCAGGCGGCGTAGTCGTGGCGGTCGGGGTCGACGAAGAAGTCACCGCCGGAAGCCACGACGGTCCAGGCGAAGGTGTAACGGCGCTTCTCCGCGGCCGAGTCGGTGAAGATGACGGTGGTGCGGAAGGTACCCGCCGTGGTGGGGATGCCGGAGATCCGGCCGGAGTCGCTGTCGAGGGACAGGCCCGTGGGCAGGCCGGTGGCCGCGTAGGTGACGGCGCCGGGCCGGGTGGAGACGGCGGAGACCGTCCGGGCGACCGGCTGGCCCACGGCCGCGTCCCGGGTGTTCAGGGACGTGATCGCGATGTGCTTGACGTAGCGGGGACCGACGTTGACCGCGGCCCAGGCGTTCGCGACGGACTCGTAGGCGTCGCCGGTGGTGCCGAACAGGTCGGCGGCGGCCTGCAGGGTTGCGGTGCGGGCGCCGGCGTAGTCGGTGGTGCTGGTCATGTAGTGGGTCAGGGCGCGGTACCAGACGTTGGTGGCGTTGCGCAGGCCGATGCCGGAGACCGGGAGACCGTCGTAGGTGGGGCTGTCGTAGTGGACGCCGTTGATGGTCTTGTGGCCGCTGCCCTCGGAGATCAGGTAGAAGAAGTGGTTGGCGACCCCGGCGCCGAAGTGCGGGTCGAGCAGGTGGGTGCCGGAGGTCCAGTAGTCCTGTGAAGTGCCCTTCTCCGAGGCGTCCTTGGAGGGCTGGTCCAGGTAGCGCAGGGGTTTGCCGGTCCCGCGGACGTCGGCGAGCTCGCCGATGGTGTAGTCGGGGACGTCCTTGGGGTTGTTCGCGTAGAACTCGACGGCGGTGCCCAGGATGTCGCTGGTGGCCTCGTTGAGGGCGCCGGACTCGCCGGTCTCCAGCAGGCCCGCGGTGGCGGAGGTGACGCCGTGGGTCATCTCGTGGGCGGCAATGTCGAGTTCGGTGAGCGGGTGCCGGTTGTCCAGGCCGTCGCCGTAGGTCATGCAGAAGCAGCTGTCCAGCCAGTAGGCGTTGGCCAGGCCCGCGACGTGGACGTTGGAGACGGCTCCGACGCCGTCGTCGGCTATGCCGTTGCGGCCGAAGACGTCGTGGTAGAAGTTCCAGGTCGTACGGGATCCGTAGGCGGCGTCGACGGCGGCGGTGGCCCGGTCGTCGGGGGTGCCGTCGCCCCACACGTCGTCGGCGTCGGTGTACAGCACGCCGAGGCCGCCGTTGGTGACGTCGCGGACGCTGTTTCCGCCGCGCTGGGTGTCGACCAACTGGTAGGCGTCGCCGACCCGCTGGGTGTCGAGTTGGACGGTGCCGCTGTACTGGCTGTTGCCGATGCCCGCGGTCACCTCGTCCCAGCTGGCGAGCCCGCTGCCGGTGCCGGCATCGACGACGATGTGCAGACGGCTGGGCGTGCCGTCCGCCCGCTCCCCGTCGATAACGTTGTCAAAGGCCAGCCGCGGGGTGCCGGAGCCCGCCCAGACGACGCGGCGCGCGCTCCCGTCGGCTCTGGCGTGGGCGAGGTGCTCCTTCCTGGCCTCGGCCAGCGCCTCGCTCCGTGCGTGGGCCGCGGTCACACCGTCCTTGACGGTGGGCACGGACAGCGGGTCGTGCAGGGAGTCGTCGATCCGGCGGCCGTGCGGGCCGTCGTGCACGATCAGGTCACCGCCGCCCTCGACGGGCAGTCCCTGGTAGGTGCGCGTGTAACGGGTGTGGACCGTGCCGTCGGCGTCCTTGATGACGTCCTTGGCCACCAGGTCCTCGCGGCTCCCGGCGTGCACGGACCTCCTGACGCCCGCGCGGCCGTCGGCGGCACGGGCGAGCAGCGAGGTGCGCGCGGCGGAGCCGAGGGGCACGGCCTTGGCACCGGTTCTGGCGTGTGCGTTGACGAGCGGGGGCGCCGCGCTGTGCGCGGCGTCGCGGGCGGTGCCCTCGGGAGCCGCGGTCGCGGAGGGGGCGCTCAGGGCGAGGGCGCCCAGGGTCACGGCCAGCGACACCGCGAGGGGGCCCACGGGTCTGAAGCGCGACGTCGACCGGTCCGCACGGGACACACGTGCGGCGTTCTGAAAGGGGGACATGGGTCTCCTGGTTCGGAGGTGTGGATTGCGCAGGTGCCGCGTCACTGGGGCGCCTGTGGGACCGCGGGGCGGCTGCGACGACGGTGCGCGGATGGCGCAGCGGAAGCGACGGGATCGTTGCAGGTAACACGCGGGTTGTCAGCACTGCGGTGATCACTGTCCGAAATCCGGCCACTCTCGTGCCTGGGCGCGGGCGGTCCGGCCGGGCTGCCGACGGGCGCCTTTACGCCGCGGCAACATTCGGCCACTTCGGAACTTTGGCGATTTCCCGATGGTGTGTGCGCGGGCGCGCAGAGGTGTGCCGGGGCGTCACCCACGAGCACGCTGGGCAGGCCGGCGGAACTGCGTCAACGGCGTCGGGTCCCCACCGCCGACGCACGCGCCGCGGCGAATCGAGACATGTACGTTGTGAACAGGGACATGTCCAGGCGGTGTTCTACAGATAGGTTTGACCTCATTGACGGCAACAGCCCGAGGACCAACATGCAGGTGCACCTGAACCCCCCACTCGAACCCGGTAGTGCGCCCCAGCTCGCTGCCGCCATCGTGGCGGCGGCTGCCGACATCAGCGATGCAGCGCTGGACTACAGTCCGGAGAGCATCGACGTCGTGGAAGACATCGTCGACGGCTTCCGGGCCGAAGGGGTGAGCGGCGAGGAGATGGCCGAATCCCTCGTCGGCTTCGGCTGTTACCTCGGCGAGATCGTGACGCGTCACATCGGCGGCGACTGGCGGCCTGCCACAACCGCCCACCCCACGGCAGCGCCCTTCATCGTGGTGCTGCCCGACGCACGGGAGTGCCATCCCATCGACTGGGTCTTCAGCCGTCTGGAGTCCGGGGCCGCTTTCAGCATCCGCGACCTGTACGCGGCGGCCGCGGCTGACGGCACGGACAGCGGACTCGCGGAGGAAGGTGCGCTCGAGTGAGCGCATGCCGCAGCCCTCTGGGGCTGAAACGATAGAGGTGACCAGGCACGGGGCAGGCCTGCGAAGGGCGGGAAGAGCAGGAGGGTACGTGATCAGCGCGCACGTCGGGACAGCGGCGGCCGGCCTGACCGGAGAGGCCGACCCGGAGAACCGCGGCCCGGACGGCCCCGGCATGGTCGGTCGGGAGCGGGAGCAGGACCTGGTGAGCGCGCTGCTGGCGGACCTGCCGGGGGGCGGCAGCCGGATACTCCACCTGCGCAGCGCGACCGGCACGGGGAAGACCGCCCTGCTGCGCTTCGCTGCGGCGGAGGCCGCGCGGCAGGGCGTACGCGTGCTGTCGACAGCCTGGGCGCCCGGCGAAGAGGAGCTGCCACACGCCGCGTTGCATGCTCTTCTGCGTCCCGCGCTGGCACGGGCCGAGGACCTTCCGCAACGGGAACGCGCCGTCCTGCACGCCGCGTTCACCGGCGCCGACACCCTGCCGGCGCCGACGGAGCTGGCCGCGGCGGCGCTGCGGCTGCTGGCCACAGCGTCGGAGCCGGTACTGCTGTGCGTGGACGACCTCGACCGGCTCGACGCCCCCAGCCGCGAGACCTTGTGCGCCCTGGCGACGGTCATGGTCAACGGTTCCACGCCGACAGCGCCGGCCGGCATGATCGTGGCGGAGCGTGCCGTCGGCGGCGGCGCCGGTCCGGTTCCCCTCGGGACCGTTGTGACGCTCGGGCCGCTGCCGGACCCGGATGCCCGCGCACTCGTCGCCCGCGCCGGACACATCACCGGGTACGGCGAGGAGCAGCTCGTCCTCGCCGTTGCACAAGGCAATCCGCTCGCCCTGACCGAGCTCACCTTGGGCGGCGGCCAGCTCGGGGACGCGGCCGGCCTCGGCATGCTGACCGCGACGCCGCGCCTGGCCGAGGCGTACGCGTACGACTGGGAGAGACTGTCGCCGGCTGCCCGCGACGTGCTGCTCACCGCGGCGCTGAGCACGTCGCCGCGCACGCGGGACATTCTGGCCGCGAGTGCCTGTCTGCTCGGCGGCGGCGACGGCACGGCCCGCGCCGCACTCGCGGAACTTGTCACGCGCGGACTGGTCGTGGAGTCGGACGACGCGGGTGAGACCAGCGGAAGCGCCGGACACGGGAACGCCGGGGACGCGAGTCCGGGCGACGACAGCGCCAAGGACGCGAACGCGCAAGACGACAGCGCGGGACACGGGTACGCAGGCGCCGGTTCGCAGGTTCGTTTCCGTGAGCCGCTGATGCGGGTCGCCGTGCTGCGGCTGGCATCGGCGGCGCGGCGTATGCGCGGGCATGCCGCGCTCGGGCGGAACCTCGGCGGTTCCGTCCACGCCGCCTGGCACGCGGCCCAGTGCTCGGCGGGTCCCGACGAGGAGCTGGCAGAGCGGTTGGAGCGGCTGGCGGCCGGTGCGCGTTCGGTCACCGGCGTGCTGGTGGCGCTCGCCGCGCTGGAGGCCGCCGCGCGTCTCTCCGAGAACCCGGAACGGCGGGGGGTGCGGCTGCTGCGGGCCGCCGAACTCGCCGGCGACCACGGTCTGACAGACCAGACGCTGCGGCTGGTGAGCCGGATCGATCCGGCCGAGCTGGGAACGTTCGGGCGTGCCCTGCTGCTGCGAGTGCACGATCTGCTGCCAGGCGGCAGTGCGGCCGGCCGGGAGCGGATCGTCGCCCTGTGCGAGGCGGCGCGCGCAGTCGCCTCGCTGGATCCCTTGCTCCCCCCGAAGCTGATGCTCGCGGCGGCTCGCAGGTGCCGGTGGCAACAGGTCGGGGCGTGGGAACGCGACCTGATCCTGAGAACGGCGGAGGAGCTGCGGTCCGGGCCCCGGGACGGGTGGTACCTGGTCGTGCTGTCGCTGATCGACCCACTGAAAGTGCCCCGGCCGCCGGTCCCGCAACCCGTTCCCCTGCCTTCCCAGGTGGAGGGGCGGAACCTGTTCAGCCAGGTGACCACCCTCACCATCGACTTCGAGCTAGCCGCGCCGCTGCACGTGGAGGTGGAGCGTGCCCTGCGCGCCGCCGGCCGTTACGGACAGCTGCCGCTGATCCTGGTACCGAGAACGATGTGCGAGATCTGGCTCGGCACTCAGTGGCACACGGCTCTGGCGCTGGCCGAGGAGAGCCGGATGATCGCCGAGCGGACCGCCCAGCCGGACTGGGCAGCGCGGGCCACAGGGATGCTGGCCATCGTCGCGGCGTTGCGCGGGGAGTCCGACCGGGCGTCGGAGTGCGCCGGCGAGGTCGAGGAGTCCTCCCTGCGCCTCGGCCAGAACCGGCAGCTCAGCCTGGCCGTCCTGGCCCGTGCGCTCACCGCGTCCGGCACAGGCCGCTTCGCGGAGGCCTACGTGCGGCTGCGCTCGCTGTTTGCCGATCCGGCGACGCCGTACGCCTTCGAGCAGTTCTGGGGGCTCGCCTTCCTGGCGGAGGCCGCGCTGCCCGCCGGGGAACAGGCCGATGCCAGAACCGTCCTCGCCCATGTCGCGTCGCTGACGCGGGCGGGGTGTTCCCCACTGCTGGAGCGGATCGTGGCCTACGCGGATGCGGTGCTCGCCCCGGACGGGGAGGCGGAGGAGCGCCACCGTCACGCGCTGCGGCCCGGGATCGAGGTGTCACCGCTGCTGCACGGGATGGCCCAGTTCGGCTACGGGACCTGGTTGAGGCGTCGGCGGCGTGTCACCGAGTCGCGGGCGCCGCTGGCGGCCGCCGAGTCGATTTTCCGGACCCTTGGGGACCCGTCGCGCGCCGAGCAGGCCGCCTCGGAGTTGCGGGCGACAGGCTGGGCGGCGGACGGGCCGTCCGGTGAGCGCGAGGTGGACGGCATCACTCATCTGCTGTCGCCTCAGCAGCTCACCATCGCCCGGCTGGCAGCCCGCGGCCTGTCCAACCGGGCCATCGGGGAGCAGTTGCGCCTGTCACCCCGTACGGTCGCCTCGCACCTCTACCAGATCTACCCGAAGCTGGGCGTCTCCTCACGGGCGCAGCTCGCTGCGAGGTTCGGGACCGACTGACGCGGGAGGCTCAGGGAGCTACGGGTCCTTCAAGTCCCTCAGTGTCTCGGCCAGTTGGGCACGCGACGTCACTCCCAGCTGGGGGAAGATGCGGTAGAGGTACGCACCGATGGTCCTTGGTGCGAGGCCGAGTTGTTCGCCGATCTCGCGGTTGGACAGCCCGCGGGCGGCGAGTCCGGCGATCCGCAGTTCCCGGGCGGTGAGCAGGTCGCGCGCCGCGGTGGCTCGGGACGCGCCCTGAGCGGCGCCGTCCGCCCGTTCCCCGGAGGCCCTCAACTCCGCGGCGATGCGTGGCGCACGGGCCTCGGCCCCCAGCATGGTGAAGGCGGCCGCCGCCTGGCGCAGGGTGGCCTGGGCATCGGCGAACTGCCTGCGCAGTCGCAGCCATCTCCCCTCGGCCAGCCGCAGCGGCGCCTCCAGGTAGGGCCAGCGAGACAGGTCCTCGGCGAAGGCGCGTTGGAACATCGCCTGAGCGTCGTGCTCGTCCGCGAGGACGGCCCGCGCCACCGTCAAACGGAGAGCGACCGCCTGGGGACACCGCGCGCCCAGCTCCGTCTCCAGCTCTTCAAGCATCACCAGCGCCTCCGGAGAGGCCTCTTCGGCCTTCGCGGCCTCGGCGAAGGCCACCACGGCGAACTGGGCGATCGAGCGCGTGTGCGGGTCTCTGAGCAGTGACGACAGCGCAGGAAGGGCCGACGCGGTGTCGCCGCCCTCCACCAGAGCCCAGGCACTGTAGACGGCGAGCACCGACTCGATCGTCGGCATCGAGCGCCTGGCCGCCTCCAGATCACGTGCACTGCGCGGGCCCGCCGAAGTGCCGGTGCGCGTAGCCCGTACGACGTCCCGTAGAAGCCTGGCGGCCGCCGCATGGTGGTCCTGGCGGTACGCGCTGTCGGCCAGCTTCGCGCATCGCCGGAACGCGTGCTCGGCCTGGGCCCAGCTGCCCATGCCCAAGTGTGCCAGTCCCTGCCTCAGCAGCACCCAGGGCAGTTGGTCCGGCTGGGCGTGGAAGCGGCGGCGCTCCGCCTGCCGGAACAGGTCCATGGCCCGGACCGGGTCACCGGCGTACATCGCGGTTTGCCCGAGGCGTTCGATGTCGCGCACTGGCAAGTCCGTCAGGTACCGGTTGGCGGGCATGCTCGCGAGGACGGTGCCGGCCCGGTCCAGTGGGCGAACCATCGCCATGGCGTTCAGCCACCGGGAGTCGTCCGCGCGGTCCGACATGCCGTCGAGGAAGGCCACCAGCGCCTCGCATCGCTCGTCGTCGCCGACGATGACGGGTGCGGTGATGCGGGCCAGCTCCAAGGCGTTGTCCTGCTCGACGGCACCGATGGGGGCGGGCCAGTGGGCTGGGTTCGTGAAGCCACGGGTGGCGGGGTCGGCGCGATCGGGCGGCGCGGAGTTGGGGGCAGAAGAGGCCAAGGCGGAGGAGACCGGGGCGGCGGAAGCTGATGAAGTCGGTGGTTGTGCGTCAGCGGGGTCGATCCGTGTCAGGGCCTCGGCGCACAAGGTGCCCAGGGGGCCCAATGGGTGGCGCAGGGCGCGGTGGGCCATCGTACGTGCCATGCGTTCCAAGCCGAGGAGCTGGGCGAGTTGTGCGGCCCGTAGGGCGCAGCGGCCCTGGTCGGCCGGGTCTTGGTAGAGGTCGGAGGCGCGCCGCAGCAGTCGTACGGCCATCCTCGGCTCGCACCGCTCCAGCGCATCGCCGTCCAGGGCCTCCAGGCGGGCCGCCAGCTCAGGGTCGGATCCCTCCACCGCCTGGGAACGGTGCCACAACATCCGTACCGAGCCAGGTGGCAGGACTGCCGCCAGAGCAGCGTGCGCGGCTCGGCACCGGTGTGGGTCGGTGCCGTGGACGATTGCCCCTGCCATCGCAGGGTGGCCGAAGTACGGCCGCGTGCCGTCGAAGGCCACGATGCCGGCACGTTCCGCGGGTTCCAGTGTCGCGAAGTCCACTGCGGTGCCGCCGATCCGAGAGGCTGCGGACAGCAGGAGTGTCAGCTCTCCCTCCGGGTGCAGTGCCGCGACCAGCAGCAGGTCCCGGGTGCCGGCCGACAGGCCGGCGGCGCCAGGTGCCATGGCGGAGGCCAGCCGGTCGGAGGAGACGGGCATGCTGGGCACCGTGTCCTCGGACGGGACGGGCAGTTCCAACAGTGCCAAGGGATTGCCGGCCGCGGTCGCCAGGAGCTCGCGCACGGTCTCCGCGTCCAGACCGGGACGTCGTGAGGCCAGGAGCAGAGCGGATTCGCTGGGAGGGAGCGGGCCGAGGGACAGTACGGGAAGGCCCGTCAGGGGGCTGGGCAGGGTGCGGTGCGGGCGGGAGATCATCAACAAGGCCAGCGGATGCCCCCTGGCGCGCCGGGCGACGAACGCCAGCACCTCCCTGCTGGGTGCGTCCAGGGCGTCCCAGTCGTCGACGGCGACAAGAAGGGGCGGGCCGGTACGGCTGACGGTCGCGAGCACCTCCAGGACGGCGAAGGCGAGCCAGGAGTGTCCGGTGCCCGGTGCGGGGGCGCCGTCCACCAGCACTCTTACCAGCGCGTCGAGTGCCAGCGCGGCCCTTGGGGCGGCGCCGGTCGGCGGGTGGTGCGGGGTGACTGGATCTGTCATGTCTGCGGGATCCGGGGCCACGGTGTCTACCGGATGTGCCGCGACTACCGGGTCCGGCGTATCCGTCGGCTCCAGCCCGTTGGACAGTACCGGCCACATGGTCTGGAGCAGCCCTGACAGGTCGGGCGGGTTGCTGCCACGGATGCCTGCACAGCGCAGGACTCGCATGCCCTCGGTCCGCGCCGCCCGTACCGCGGCTTCCAGCAGCGCCGACTTGCCTGTCCCGGGCTGCCCGGACACCACCAGGGCCGCCCCCCGATCCGCCGCCGTCGCCGCGACGAGGGCGTCACGCAGCGCCCCCAGTTCCGCGGCGCGGCCGACGAAGACTGGAGCCCCGGACCACGTCGAGTACGGAGAGTCGGGTGTGGCGGCCGGGCGGCCGTCCTCGTTCGCGGCGAGGGAGGCGAACCTGCCGTGTCCGTTCATCGGTCGGTCCCCCTGCTGCAGTGCGCACGCCCCCTCCACCACCGGGAGCGCTCTTGTGCATGCTGCCATCCCGCTGGAGCGAACGGCGAACGACAGGGGCGGTCCGATTCCGCCGCCGGGGCGGCTGGATGAACTTTCCTCCGCCGCCCCACCGTGTTCCCTGTGCGACGTTGATCCACTTCCGAGCAGCGGGAGCGGACACAGGAAGGAGACGGTTCGGCATGGGGAACCTCAAGACACGACTCGCCACCCTGGTGGTGGCGGGAGCGTCCACCGCGGCCATCACGCTCGGCACCGCCGGTTCGGCGTCGGCGGACGCCTGGATCGGCTCCGGGTCCGACAAGTGCGGCAGCCAGTACGCCCTGTGCATCTGGGACCAGGGCAACTACCAGGGCAGCGGAATCGGCGTCCCCTGGGCCGACGTCTGGAAGCTCAACAACATCAGCCAGTATTACGGCTTCCTGGGCAGCAACATCTCATCGGTCATCAACAAGACCGGTACAGCGTTCTGCGGTGCCGAGTACAACTACGGGGCGGGAAGCACCTTCAAGATCCAGGCCTGGGGCTGGTACAGCGGGCTCGGCTCGTGGGACAACCGCATCCGGTCCATCCAGAAGTGGCCCTGTGACCCCGGGGTCTGACACAACACGCTGACGGGCCCGGCCGAGCGGCCGTCCGACGGCCGGGTCCCATGAAGATCCGCTCGGGTTAGGGTCGGCGGCATGCGCCTTGCTCTGTTCGACCTGGACGGCACCCTGGTCGACCGCCGTGCCGCGTTCGCGGATGCCATAGCCGCATTGGTCCACGACCATGCCTACGGGCCGGAGGTCGAGGGCTGGCTGCGTACCGAACTTGCCGACACCGCGGACCGCGGCGACTTCGAGCGGCTGCGTGCCACGTTTCGGGTCGAGGAGTCGGCCGAGCACCTGTGGCGGGTGTACGTCGACCGTATGGCGTCCGCCGTGCACTGCCGGCCCGTCGTGCTCGACAGTCTGGCGCGGCTGAAGGACGCCGGCTGGAGCATCGGGGTCGCGACCAACGGGGCCAGTGACATCCAGCGCGCCAAAGTCCGGGCGACCGGTCTCGCCGAGCTGATCGACGGGATCGCCGCGTCCGGCGACATCGACGTACGCAAGCCCGACGCGCGGCTTTTCGAGCTCGCCGCCGCCCGGTGCGGCACACAGTTGACGCCTGGTGACTGGATGACCGGCGACAACCCTGAGTCCGACATCGTCGGCGGAGCGGCGGCGGGCCTGCGCACGATCTGGGTGCGCGGGCGGGTATGGCCCGAAGGACTCACCGTTCCGCACCACACGGCTGACGACGTCGTCGACGCCGTCGACTATCTGCTGGCCAACTCCACCCTGTAGCGCGGCATCTCACGAGATGCGCAGGCCGCACGCAGGCTTATGTGGGTGAAGCACTTCGACTGGCTGGAGCCCCCTGTTCACCGAGCGGCGGCGGCGGACGCACCCACCTGCCGTCGCGCCCCCTCAGCGAGCAGGCCCGCGCCCGGACGCCGACCGTGCACGCGGTGGGCATGCGGACCCAGCCGCCAGCCGTCCTCCGGCCCTGAGCCGCCAACCGTCCTCCGGTGGGCCCCGGTGGGCTCCGGCCATTGACCCAGCGCCGACATCACCCTAACCTCCATCCTCATATGTAGATAGATTCCATATATATGGAGTGAGTTCATGGCACTGAACAAGGTCGCTCAGGACGCCGCGCAGCGGCTGCGGGACGGCATGGCACGCGGTGTGCTGTCCTTCCCGCTGACCAGTTTCGCCGCGGAGGGCAGCCTCGATCTGGACGCCTACCGCACCTATCTGGCGGGGCAACTGACCACCGAGCCCGGTGCGGTCTTCCCCGCCTGCGGCACGGGTGAGTTCAGCGCACTGGACGAGGACGAGTACCGCCAGGTCGTCGCCTCGGCCGTGGAAGTGGCCAACGGGCGGATCCCCGTCGTCGCCGGGATCGGCTACGGCTGGGCCCAGGCCCTGCGCTTCGCCCGGATCGCGGAGGAGGCGGGCGCGGACGCCGCGCTCGTGCTCCCCCACTATCTGGTCAAGGGCCCGCAGGAGGGGCTGGTCGAACAGGTGCGCCGGATCGCCGGAGGCACCGGCCTCCCGCTCATCGTCTACCAGCGCGACCATGTCGCCTTCAGCATCGAGAGCATGCGCCGCATCGCAGAACTGCCCACGGTCATCGGCCTCAAGGACGGCCACAGCGACCTGGACCGGCTCCAGCGCCTCACCCTCGCCGCCCCCGACCACCTGCTCTTCTTCAACGGCGCCGCCACCGCGGAGATCCAGGCCCGCGCCTACGCCACGGTCGGCGTCCCCGCGTATTCCTCGGCGGTGCACGCCTTCGCACCCGAGATCGCGGACACGTTCTTCGCCGCCCTGAAGAGCGGAGACGACGGCACCGTCGACCGTCTGCTGCGCGACTTCTACGTCCCGCTGGTCGAGCTGCGCGACCGGGTTCCGGGCTATGCGGTCTCCCTCGTCAAGGCCGCGGCACGACTGCGCGGCAAGCCGGTCGGTCCGGTCCGCGCGCCGCTCAGCGATCCCGGCCCGCAGGATCTCGCCGAACTGGAGAAGCTTCTGGAGACGGGGCTGGGGCTGGTCGGGGTGGCCGGCTGAGACATCGGCGGACCGCCGCCCGAGCCCGAGACCCGCATCGGTCGCAGCCTGGACGAGGCCAGCACCTCTTGCCTGTCGGCGCCCTGAGTGCCCGACCTGCCCTCCCCCACCTCAAGGACGTTCCATGACCAGCCGCACCCAGCCCACCGTCACCGCGTTCGCCGTCTATCCCGTCGCGGGCCGCGACTCGATGGAACTCAACCTCTCCGGCGCCCACGGCCCCTACTTCACCCGCAACGTGGTGGTGTTGACCGACTCCGAGGGCCGCACGGGGCTGGGCGAGGTGCCCGGTGGCGAGAAGATCACGCAGACGCTGCGGGACGCCGAGTCGCTGGTCGTCGGCGCGCGCGTCGGTGACTACAAGCGGGTCCTACGGGAGATCGGGGACCGGTTCGGCGACCGCGACTCCGGCGGCCGCGGCCTGCAGACCTTCGACCTGCGCACCACCGTCCACGCGGTCACGGCCGTCGAGTCCGCGCTCCTCGACCTCCTCGGCCAGCACCTCGACGTCCCCGTCGCGGCCCTGCTCGGCGACGGACAGCAGCGCGAGTCCGTACGGGTCCTCGGCTACCTCTTCTACGTCGGCGACCCCGACCGCACCGACCTGGAGTACGTCCGCGAGCCCGACGCGAAGGTGGAGTGGCACCGCATCCGCCACGAAGAGGCGCTCACCCCCGAGGCGATCGTCCGCCAGGCGGAGGCGACCTACGCGCACTACGGCTTCCGGGACTTCAAGCTGAAGGGCGGAGTGCTGGAGGGCGCTGAGGAGGTCAAGGCGGTCTGGGCGCTGAAAGACCGCTTCCCCGACGCACGGATCACCCTGGACCCCAACGGTGCCTGGTCCCTGCGCGAGGCGATCGAGCTGTGCGCGCCGCTGGTGGGCACGCTGGCCTACGCCGAGGATCCGTGCGGTGCCGAGGACGGCTACTCCGGCCGCGAGATCCTCGCGGAGTTCCGCCGGGCCACCGGACTGCCCACCGCCACCAACATGATCGCCACCGACTGGCGGCAGCTGACCCATGCCCTGGCCCTTCAGTCGGTCTCCATCCCGCTCGCCGACCCCCACTTCTGGACCATGCAGGGCTCGGTGCGGGTGGCCCAGTTGTGCAACGCGATGGGCCTGACCTGGGGTTGCCACTCCAACAACCACTTCGACATCAGCCTGGCCATGGTCGCGCACTGCGGGGCGGCGGCGCCCGGCGAGTACAACGCCCTCGACACGCACTGGATCTGGCAGGAGGGCCTGGAACGCCTCACGGTCGCCCCGCCCCGCATCGTCGACGGCGAGATCGCCATCCCCCGGGCGCCCGGGCTCGGCGTCCAGCTCGACACCGACCGTCTCCTCGCCGCGCACGAGCTCTACCGGGAGAAGGCCCTCGGCGCTCGCGACGACGCGATCGGCATGCGCTACCTCGTGCCCGACTGGACCTTCGACAGCAAGCAGCCGTCGCTGGTGCGCTGATCACGTGTGGCAGGGCGCCGGAATGTCAGGAACCTGTTCGGTTCCCGTTGTCCTCCGGTGCCCGCTTGCCCGGATCCGCGGCGCCCATGAGATGGGGGCCGTCGCGGTTCCTACGATGACCGCATGTGCGCGTATGTGGTGCTCGCCGACGACGATCCCAAGCAGGCCGATCTCATCCGGCGTTATCTGGAGCGGGAAGGCCACACGGTCTCCGTCCTCCACGACGGGCGGGCTGCCCTGGACGAGATCCGGCGGCGGATGCCGGATCTCGTGGTACTGGACTGGATGATGCCCCGCGTGGACGGGCTCGACGTGTGCCGGGTGCTGCGTGCGGAGTCCGATGTGCCGGTCCTGATGCTCACCGCGCGCGCCGAGGAGGACGACCTGCTGCTCGCGCTCGATCTGGGTGCGGACGACTACATGACCAAGCCGTTCAGCCCGCGCGAGTTGGTTGCCCGCGTGCGAACCCTGCTGCGGCGGGCCGGCCGCAGGACCGACTCGGCTGCCGGACAGGACGAGCCGGTGTTCGTCGTGGGGCCCCTGGTGGTCGACCCCGGACGGTTCGAAGTGCGGGTGGACGGGCGGCTGACGGAGTGCACTCCAGGCGAGTTCCGGGTGCTGGAGGTGTTGGCGGCGGCTCCGGGTCGGGTGTTCACCCGGAAGCAGATACTTGAGCATCTGCACGGCATCGACCGGTATATGACGACCCGTACGGTCGACGGGCATGTCATGAATCTGCGGCGCAAGATCGAGCCGGATCCCGCCAGGCCGACCCTGCTGCTCACGGTGTACGGGGTCGGCTACAAGGTCGCCGATGTCCGCTCCCCCGCTGACGAGGGCGGTCTTCGTGCCCCGTGACCTGCCGTTGCGCAGCAGCCTGCGCTCGCGGCTGCTGGGGTTGTCCGCGCTGGTCTCGCTGTGCTCGATCGTCGCGACGGCCTGGCTGGTCGTCAGCCTCACCGCGGTGGCCATCGGACGCGAGCGGGGGCAGGTCCTCGCCGACGACGCGCGAATCTACGACACGCTCGTCGGGTACGCGGCCACGCATCCGGACTGGAGCGGCGTCAGGCCGACGGTGCACGCCCTGTCCCGGCAGACGGGCCGACGGATCACGTTGACCGATGCAAGCCGCCACCCGCTGGCGGACTCCGACGACGAGGGGGCGGCAGGCCCGCTCCCGTCGAGGGCGTCGGCGACGGTCGACGCGCTGGCGGTGGACACCGCGCTCGCCCGCCGCACGGACGGCACCTCGGCCGACCGCATCGACCCGCGCGCGGTGGGCCCTTTCCGGTTGGACAGCCGGGAGATCAACGACCTGGAGGCGCGCGCGTCCCGGATCGCCGCCTGTCTGCGCGACGGCGGTCCCCCACAGGAGGTCGAGGTGACCCGGACACCGAACGGGCGGGCCCAGGTCGAGATCGACGGCCGTGTCCTCGACACCGGGGACCGGTGCGGGATCGACGTTCTCCAGCGGCGCACCCGTACGGAGAGCCGTGCCCTCTCCCAGTTGGGCGCGCTCGTCGACGACTGCCTCGCCGACCGCCATGCCGCGCCGGTCCGGCTGACCGACGACCTGACCTGGCTCCCCGCCGACGTGCGAGGCGCCCCCGACACCCGGGCGGTGACGGCCTGCCTCGCCACCGCCCGGCGCGAGCAGCTCGACCCGTACGTGGCCCCTCCCGCGCTGCTCTTCTCGACCGCGCCCGAGCGGCGGATCGCCACGTTCTTCGACCTGTCCGGCACCAACCGCACGCGGATCGCCGGCGTGACCGTCGCGGTGCTGCTGACCACCGTGACGGTCACGTTCGTCGCGGGCACCCGTATGGTCCGGCCGCTGCGGGCCCTTACGGGGGCGGCGCAGCGGATGGCGGACGGCGACCAGAGTGCCCGGGTCGAGGTGACCGGCGACGACGAGTTCGGCAGGCTCGGCGCGGCGTTCAACCTGATGGCGAGCAGACGGCAGGAACTGGAGCAGTTGCGGCGGGCGTTGGTGAGCGACGTCGCTCACGAACTTCGGGCGCCGGTCAGCAATGTGCGGGGCTGGCTGGAGGCCGTCGAGGACGGCGTCGTACCCGCCGACGAAAGCCTCGTCTCGTCGCTGCTGGAGGAGGCGATGCTGCTCCAGCACATCATCGACGACCTGCGCGACCTCTCGGCGGCCGACGCGGGCGCCCTGGCACTGCACTCGGAGGACGTCGACGCGGCCGCCGTGCTCGGCCAGGTCGCCCGTGCTCATCAGGGCGGCGCCGGGCCGGCGGGGGTGCAGCTGCGGGTGCGGGCTGCTTCGGGGCTCGTGCTGTCCGCGGACCCGATGCGGCTGCGGCAGGCGGTCGGGAACCTCGTCTCCAACGCCGTACGGCACACACCTGCCGGTGGCACGGTCACGCTGTCCGCGGCCCGGGAGGGCGGCGACGTCGTGTTCCGCGTCGAGGACACGGGGTCGGGCATCGGCGCCGAGGACCTGCCGAAGGTCTTCGACCGGTTCTGGCGGGCGGACAAGTCCCGGAGCCGACAGAGCGGGGGCAGCGGGCTGGGGTTGTCGATCGTCCGCAAACTGGCCGAGGCGCACGGCGGCAGCGCGCAGGTGTCGAGTGTGGTCGGGCGGGGTTCGGTGTTCTCGGTGCGGTTGCCGGGAAATGGGCCCCGGTGACGGTCAGTCGGCGCGCTGGGCGGCCTCGTAGAGGGGTCGGGTGATCGCGGAGGTGAACTGCGGGCCGACGAGGTGGCGAGGGCAGTCCGCAGTGCCGGAGTCGGCGCACACCTCACCGGCGGGGGTCAGGTAGGCGCTGTGGGTGTTGACGCCGACGACCGTGCCCAGGCCCCGGTCGGGGGCGAAGTCGGCGATGCGGGGGCCGCCGCTGGCGCCGCCGCCCATCACACAGGCGGTGCCCCACTCGCCCCTGGGCTCGGGGAAGTCGGGGGTGCCGGGGTCCTCGCGGGTCGGGCCCGCGCAGTGGGCGAGGCGGGCGCCGGTGTACTCGGGCAGGCCCTGCCGTGCCGGGTCGGACGCGGAGCGCGGATAGCCGAACTCGTACGCCGTCCGGTCGCCGGGCCGGTCGAAGGCGATGCGCTGGGCGGCGCCGACGGCGTCCTGCACGGCGCGGCCTCGGCTGTCGGGGTTGAGGACGACGAACGCCTGGTCGTAGCCGTCGTACTTGGCCGAGTCGATCGCGTCGTAGTGCAGCCAGGTGGTGTCGGCCACGCCGAGTCTGCCGACGAACTTCCCGTACGGGGCGCGGCCGTCGCGGTAGCCGGGGACGAACATCACGTTCGTCGTCCACTGGTTGTCCTCGCCGAGCAGGTTGGGGCTGTTCACACAGTGGCCGCCCGTCACGACGGTGCTGCGGTTGGCGCTCGTGACGACGGTCGCGGTGCAACTGGCGTCCTCACCGTGGTCGGTGAAGAAGAGTCTGCCCACGGTCCGGGCGAGGGTCTGGGAACCGGTCCAGGGTGCCCCGTCCGGGCCGCTCTTCGGCGGTTGGCCGACGGCGACGGGTTCGGTGAGGGCGGCGATGCGGTCGGGGGTCCAGTAGTCCAATACGGCTTGTTGCTGGGCAGTGGTGAGCGCCTGGGGGTGGCGGGCGATGTCATCGGCGGGTCGGGTTGTTGCAACGGCGGGGGCGGACAGGGTGATGCCCGCGGCCAGGGCGGTGGTGAGGAGGGCGAGTGTGCGGCGCGGATGGCTGCGGTGGGAAGTCTTCGGCATGGGCGGGAGCCTAGGAAGCCGGCGTCGTGATGCTGTCGGCAACTGGTCGGGGACTTGTGCGTTCCCGGCAGCAGGCGGGTGGGGCGGACAGTCCCAACGGACCGGCAAGGAATCCTGACGGGTTCCCGACACATGGCGCGGACCATGACGGCCATGACCCACTCCTCTCTTCCCCTCCGCCGCCGTGTGCTCGGCGCGGCCGCCCTGCTGTCCGGTGCCCTCGTGCTCACCGGCTGCGGCGATTCGGACGGCGGCAGCTCCACGCGGCAGGACGTGGCGTCCCTGCACAGCGATGCTCCGACCACCGGCAAGGCGAGCGCGAGTACCGCACCTGACACCGATGCCGGCCGCCCCCGACTGCGCCTGGACAGCTCGGATGCGGAGCGGGACCACTACTGGCACATCTACGCGACCTGTCTGAAGGACCACGGGCACAAGATGCTCCCGCAGCGCGGCCCGGACTCCATCGACCAGACCGACCAGAGCCCCGAGGCCAAGGCCGCCACCAAAGCCTGCGCCGACAAACTGCCGCTCCAGCCGCCCGAGTTGGACCGGTCGACGAATCCGCACTACGACGACGACTACCGCGCCTATGTGAAGTGCCTGAACCGCGAAGGGCTCAAGGTCACCGCGCTGCCCGACAACTCGGGCTGGACGTACGACGGCGACACCACGATGAGCCAGGCCCGCCAGACCGAGATCGACAAGAACTGCACCATGGAGGCCTTCGGTGGCAAGGCGCGGTAGGGCCGCCGTCGTGCTGAGCGCCGTGCTGGTCGTGGGCGTCGCGGGGGCCGGGGCGGTGGTGTGGAGCGATAGGCACCCGGGTGAGGGCACGCGGGCCACGGCTCCCGCGCGGGTGCGGACGACGACGGTGACCCGGACCGACCTCTCCGACAGCCGCACCCTGCCCGGCACCCTCGGCTTCGGCAGCGCACATGTGCTGAAGGGCACCGGGCAGGGTGTGGTCACCGCGCTGCCGAAACCGGGCGTCCATGCCGTCAGAGGCCAGGCCCTGTACCGGGTCGACGACCGGCCGGTGCCGGTCCTCTTCGGCACCACCCCGTTCTTCCGCCCCCTGAGCAAGACGGGGGTGCGTGGCCATGACGTGGGTGTGCTCGGGGACAACCTGCGGGCTTTGGGGTACGACACCGGCCCCGTCGGCACTTCCCGGGACGACGGCGAGGAGTTCACCCCCTCGCTCGCCGCCGCGCTCAAGCGATGGCAGCACGACACCGGGCAGGACGCCACCGGCACCCTCGCCCCGGGCCGTGCCGTCGTGCTGCCCGGTGCGGTTCGGGTCGACGCCGTCCAGGCACAGGTCGGCGACCCGGCCGACGCCGCGCTGCTCACCTACACCTCGGCCGCCAAGTCCGTCACCGTGCCGGTGGAAGCCACCGACGTAGGGACCATCAAGGTCGGCGACCAGGCGCAGATCGCGCTGCCCGACGGCAGAAACGTAAGGGGCACGGTCAAGGCACTCGGCCGCACCGTGCAGGGCGGTGGCGCCCAGGACGCGGCGGCGCAGACCGGGCCGGCCACCGTCGATGTGAGCGTCGTACCGAACCGGGCGGCGGATGTGAGTGCTCTGGACGCAGCGGCGGTGCAGGTCAGGTTCGACACGACCACCCGCAAGGCAGTGCTCGCCGTCCCGGTCAGCGCGCTCCTCGCCCTGCGCGAGGGCGGGTACGCCCTGCAACACCCGGACGGCACGCTGGTCGCGGTGCGTACCGGCATGTTCGCGGGCGGCCTCGTTGAGGTCAGCGGCAAGGGCCTGGCCGAGGGCAGCAAAGTGGTGACGGCCTCATGAGCACCCTGACGCCAACTGCCCCTCCCCCGGAGCCCGTCCTCGTCCTCGACGACGTCACCAAACGCCATCCCGGCGGTGTCACCGCGCTGGACCGGGTGTCGCTGCGCGTCGGCAAGGGCGAACTCCTCGCCGTCGTGGGCCCGTCCGGGTCCGGCAAGTCGACGCTGCTGCACATCATGGGCACCCTGGACCGGCCGACGACCGGCACCGTGCGCGTCGACGGCCACGACATCCGTACGCTGCGCGACCGCCAGCTCTCCGCGCTGCGGGCGCGGTCGCTGGGGTTCGTCTTCCAGCACTTCCACCTCACCGACGGCCTGGACGCCACGGAGAACGTCGCCACCGGCCTGCTGTACGCCGGGGTCCCGCGCCGCAGGCGTGCGCCGCTGGCACGGGAGGCGCTGGCCCGGGTGGGCCTCGCGCACCGCCGCACCCACCTCCCCCAGCAGTTGTCCGGGGGTGAGCGCCAGCGGGTCGCCATCGCGCGGGCGCTGGTCAACCGTCCCGCGCTGGTCCTGGCGGACGAGCCGACAGGGGCGCTCGACGCGGCCAACGGGCAGGCCGTACTGGAGTTGCTCGTGGAGCTGAACGCGCAGGGCACGACCATCGCGGTCATCACCCACGACCGTGACATCGCCGCCAGGCTGCCGCGCCGGGTGGAGCTGCGGGACGGCCGAGTCACCGCCGACGGACGGGAGGTGAGCGCCGTATGACGCGCAGGGCGACGGCGGCAGGGCACGGGCCACGGCCGGTCCGCCTGGGGTTCTTCGACATCCTGCGGCTCGGCCTGCTCGGCATCCGGACCCGGGGACCGCGGGCCGCGCTGTCCGCGCTGGGCATCTCCCTCGGGATCGCGACGCTCGTCGTCGTGACGGCCGTGCCCGCCGCCGGCCAGCGGGCGCTGATGAACCAACTGGCCACGCTCGGCACCGACATGTTGCGGGTGGCGCCGCAGGCGGACAGCGATCCGCCGGTGGTGCTGCCCTCCGACGCGGACGCCATGGCCGCCCGGATCGGGCCGGTGACGCGTGCGAGCGCGGTCGCCAACACTCATACGACGGTGCTGCGTTCGGACCGCGCCGACCCGGCGGACGCGTCCGGCATCAGTGTGCTGGCAGCCCGCACGAACCTCCTCGGGGCGGTGCACGGGCGGGTCAGGTCGGGAGCGTTCCTCACCGCGACGACGGCCCGTTTCCCGACCGTGGTGCTCGGCTCCCGGGCCGCTGCCCGGCTCGGCTTCGACCGGGTACGGGTGGCCCAGGAACCCGGGCAGCTCTACATCGGCGGGCGCTGGTTCACCGTCATCGGCGTCCTCGACCCGCTGCCGCTCGCCCCCGACCTCGACAGCGCCGTCCTGGTGGGCTGGCAGGCGGCCCGGGAGCGGCTCCGCTTCGACGGGCATCCGACGGTCGTCTACGTCACGGCCCGTGAGGCGCGGATCGAGGCGGTACGGGCCGTGCTGCCGGCCACCGTGCACCCGCAGCTGCCGGGCCTGGTCCAGGTCAGCCGTCCCTCGGACGCCCTGGCCGCCAAGCGCGCCACCGAACGGACGCTGTCCGTGCTGCTGCTGGCACTGGCGGGCGTCGCCCTCCTCGTGGGCGGCGTGGGCGTGGCCAACACCATGGTCGTGTCGGTGCTGGAGCGGCGGCGCGAGATCGGTCTGCGCCGGGCGTTGGGGGCGAGCCGCTGGCAGATCAGGGGGCAGTTCCTGGCCGAGTCGGTGATGTTGTCCGCGCTGGGGGGCGGGGCCGGGACCGTGCTCGGGGCGGCGGGGGCGGCGGGGTACTCCGTGGCGCAGTCCTGGCCGGTGGTGTTCCCGCCGCTCGCACTGGCCGGAGGTGTGGCTGGAGCGGTCGTCGTGGGAATGGTGGCCGGGGTGTACCCGGCCGTCCGCGCCTCCAGGCTGCCGCCGACCGAGGCACTGGCCGCGGTCTGACCCCCGGGACGGACAAACATGTCAGAGCCTCGGGCAAGGCGCACACGTGTCCGGGATTTCGCCTTGACGGAGATATGTTCCTCCATAGGATGTGAAGGCAGGAGCCGTGAACACATATCGAGGAGCCAGCCTTGCCCGAGGACAACAAGAAACCGTTGACGACGGTTGCCGGCGCGCCGGTTCCCGACAACCAGAACTCGCTGACCGCCGGACCACGCGGCCCGATGCTGCTTCAGGACGTGTGGTTCCTGGAGAAGCTCGCCCACTTCGACCGCGAGGTGATCCCGGAGCGCCGCATGCACGCCAAGGGCTCGGGCGCGTTCGGGACCTTCACGGTCACCCAGGACATCACCCGGTACACGAGCGCGAAGATCTTTTCCGAGGTCGGCAAGCGGACCGAGCTGTTCGCCCGGTTCTCCACGGTCGCTGGTGAGCGCGGCGCTGCCGACGCCGAGCGGGACATCCGCGGCTTCGCCCTGAAGTTCTACACGGACGAGGGCAACTGGGACCTGGTCGGCAACAACACCCCGGTGTTCTTCTTCCGCGACCCGCTGAAGTTCCCCGACCTCAACCACGCGGTGAAACGCGACCCGCGCACCAACCTGCGGAACCCGGAGAACAACTGGGACTTCTGGACCCGGCTTCCCGAGGCCCTGCACCAGGTGACCATCGTGATGTCCGACCGCGGCATCCCCGCCTCGTACCGGCACATGCACGGCTTCGGCTCGCACACCTACAGCCTCGTCAACGCCGAGGGCGAGCGGTTCTGGGTGAAGTTCCACCACCGCACCCAGCAGGGGATCAAGAACCTCACCGACGCCGAGGCTGAGGCGATCGTCGGCAAGGACCGGGAGTCCCACCAGCGCGACCTCTTCGACGCGATCGAGCGCGGCGACTTCCCGAAGTGGAAGCTGTTCGTCCAGGTGATGCCGGAGGCCGACGCGGAGACCTACCGCTTCCACCCGTTCGACCTCACCAAGGTCTGGTCGAAGAAGGACTACCCGCTGATCGAGGTCGGCGAGTGGGAGCTCAACCGCAACCCCGACAACTACTTCGCGGACGTCGAGCAGGCCGCCTTCAGCCCCGCGAACGTGGTGCCGGGCATCGGCTTCTCCCCCGACCGCATGCTCCAGGGCCGCCTGTTCTCCTACGGCGACGCCCAGCGCTACCGCCTCGGAGTGAACCACCACCAGATCCCCGTCAACGCGCCGCGGAACCCGGTGAACTCCTACCACCGTGACGGCGCCATGCGCGTCGACGGCAACCAGGGGGCCACCCCGGGCATCGAGCCCAACTCCTACGGCCGCTGGCAGGAACAGCCCGCCTACCGTGAGCCCCGCCAGGCCGTGGGCTCCGTCGCCGACCGGTTCGACTTCCGAACCGACGACGACAACTACTTCGAGCAGCCCGGCGACCTGTTCCGGCTGATGAGCCCGGAGCAGCGACAGGCCCTCTTCGAGAACACGGCCCGTGCGATCAACGGCGCCTCGCCGCGGACCGTGGAGCGGCACATCGCCCACTGCACCCAGGCCGACCCGGCCTACGGCGAGGGCGTCCGCAAGGCGATCGAGGCGCTGGCGTCCGCCATCCCGCACACCGCCTGACCGGGAGGGGAACCCGCATGACCAGCGGCGACGGTCTGACCGCTGAGCAGACGCAACGTGTCATGGTCATCGCCCTGGACCTGGCCCGGGACGGCCGTACCGAGGCGCTGCGGGAGTTCGTGGCGCACGGTCTGCCGGTGGACGTGTGCGATCCGGCCGGCAACAGCCTGCTCATGCTGGCCGCCTACCACGGCCACGCCGACACCGTACGGGCTCTGCTGGGGCTGGGTGCCGACCCGGACCTGCGCAACGACCGTGACCAGTCGCCCGTCGCCGGCGCCCTGTTCAAGGGCGCGGACGACGTGGTGACGGTCCTGCGGCGGGCCGGTGCGGATCTGGACTCCGGCACGCCCACGGGCCGGGCCGCCGCGGTTCTGTTCGGGCGCGCGCACCTGCTGGAGGGCTGAAGAAGGCCCTGGTGGGGCGGCATCAGGGACCGAAGGGACTGGGATTCCGGATGAGGAGCCGCCCGGCCGGCCGGCGAAGGCGACCTGGTCGAAGCCGATCTCGTCGGTCAGGTCCGCGTCTGCATGGTGAGGCGCTGTGCCGTCACCCCTGCGCGCGCCGTGGTCGTTCCGCGCCCTCAGGTGGCCGTGGGCCAGGCGCGCAGCTGGGCGGCGATCCCCGCGGTGGTGCAGGCGGGGTCGCGGAGCAGGTCGCGCAGGGCGACGGCGTCGTCGCGGGTGGGCTTGAGGGGGATGCCGGAGGCCTCGAGGTACATGACTCCCGTGGCAGCGGCGACGGCCATGTTGGAGCGCTCCAGCCAGCGGCAGCGGCCGAGGACGTGGACGAGGGCGGCGGCGCGGGCGTAAGGGCCGTCGTAGACCGGCTGGTCGAGGAGTTCGGCCCGGTGGGCGGCGACGGCGGCGACCGGGATGCCGTAGTCGTCGGGGGCGGGGTCGCGGGCGCCGGCGATCTCGGCGACCTGGAGGATCCAGGGGACGTCGATGTACAGGTCCATCAGGCGGCGTGGGCTCCCTGGGCGGCGCGGTCGGCGTCCTCGGCCTCGTCGAAGAGGGCCTGGTGCTCGTCGAGGAAGCGGCGGGCGGCCTCCAGGCCGCGGGCGCGCAGGCCGTCGGTGTCCTCGCGCACGAGCGCGGCGATGTAGTCGCCGACGCTCAGACCGCGGTCCTTGGCGCGGGCCTTGGCGAGCTCGGCGACCTCGTCGTCGACGCGGGCGCCCAGTTGTGTCTTTGCCATACGAGCATGGTAACAGCTGTTACCGGACATCGGGGAGCCAGTGCGCGTACGGCTTCGGTCGCTTCTCTTAAGAAACACGTGTCCAGTGGATCCGGACGCCAGGCCGGTCGTCGACGGCGGAAAACCCAAAGGCGCCACATGCCACACCTTTTTGCGATAGGACATACCTGAGACATGTTGCTCACGTGCCAAATTGATTAGAGGCACACTTTATCGAATGCTCTAGACTCGTCACATGCGTATCCTCTTCTCCAGCACTCCGCAGCACGGCCACCTCCTGCCTCAGCTCCCCCTCGCCCGCGCCTTCCGTGACCGGGGCGACGAGGTCTCCGTGATCACGTCCGCGTCCTTCGGTCCCCTGTTCGCCGCTGAAAGCATCACCCTGCTCCCCGTGGGGCCCGAGATCCCCGTGCTCCTCGCCGAAGCGGCCCGGCTGGCCGGGGTCGACGACCCGACGGTGCCCGACCCCGCCGTCGCCGCGGAATTGTTCGCCGGCGCCCGGATCGACCTCACCGCGGACGCGGCGATCGCCGCCGCACGGGAGTTCGGGCCGGACCTGATCGTCGCCGAGGCCACGGACTACGTCGGCCCGCTCGTCGCCGCCGCGCTCGACGTCCCCTACGCCAAGCTCGCCTTCGGCCCGCTGATCCCGGCCCAGTTCACCAACGTCTTCGACGCCGTAGCCGAGCGCCGCTACCAGCAGCGGGGGCTGACCGTGCCCCGGCCCGACTGGTACCTGGACCCGTGCCCCGAAGCGCTCCAGGGCCCCGACTGGCAGGCGCCGCACGGCCGTCTGCCACTGCGCCCCGAGCCCCACCGCGGCCCCGAGACCCCGCAGGCGCCCGGCGCGGTGCCCGCAGGCGGCGGAACCCGGCCCAAGGCGCTGCTCTCCTTCGGCACGCACTTCGCCGAGCCGGGAGTGCTGCGCCCGGTCATCGACACCCTCTCCACGCGGGCCGACCTCGTGGTGACACTGGGACTGACCGCGACGGCGGCCGACTACGGCGACGGGCTCGACCAGGTCGAGTTCGTCGGGTTCACCCCGCTGGCCGAACTGCTCGACGGCATCGACCTGGTCGTCACCCACGGTGGTGCGGGTACGACGCTGGCCACGCTCTCGCGTGGTCTGCCGATGGTGGTCGTTCCGCAGGGCGCCGACCAATTCCTCCAGGCGGGTGCGGTCGCCGCCTCCCGGACCGGTGTCGCCGTCATGCCCCCGGCCGGCCCGGAGGCCGTCGCCGAGGCGGCGGCTGCTGTCCTCGACACCGAGGAGTACCGCACCAACGCGCAGCGGGTCGCCAAGGAGATCGCCGCGATGCCCGCCCCCCACGAGGTCGCCGACACACTCGCCGGTCTCGTTGGCTGACGCGAGCACAGAGGTCAGCCGCCCCCCGCCTCCGCGACGAGGGCGGCTACCGCCTGCTCGGCGAGCCAGCGCTCGGTCTCGTCCCAGGACCAGCCCAGCTCCACGACGAACAGGCGCCAGGACGGCAGACCGAGCAGGAACCACAGCATGTCGGTGGCGCGCTCGAGGCTCAGTCCCGGGCGCAGCACACCCAGTTCCGCCAGGCGCTCCGCGAGAACCGCCAGCGCCTGACGGTAGGCGGCGGACACCTGGCGGACCTGCTCCTCGACATGCTCCTCCACCGCCGCGGCCGTGATCATCACCTGGACGATGTCCAGGTGACGTTCGTTGTCCAGGCGCACTCCGTGGGCCATGGACGTCACTGCCGACCTGGCGTCGGGCGCGGCACGGACGGCCTCCAGCGTCCGTTCGACGACAGGGTCGTCCACCCCGCGGTTCACCAGAGTGGTCAGGATGGCGTTCTTGCCACCGGTGCTCGCGTAGACCGTGGGCACCGCGATACCGGCTTCCCGGGCGATCTCGCCGATCGTGACTTTCGCGTACCCGTGCGCGACGAAGAGGCGCAGGGCGGCGTCGAGGATCGCCGCCCGTGTTCCGGCAGCGGCTTCGGCCCGACGCTCGTTACGGTACGGCCGCCGCCCGCTGCCGGTGTGCGCACTCATGCTGTCCTCTCCTGCGTCGGCGGTCGCAATTTGCTGCTTACGTCGGACATCCACACATAATGCCCTGCCCGTCCGCAAGTCCAGAGCGGCGGCCCTGACCGACCGGAACGGGCTTCGGGCTGCCGCTGCCTCCGCGCGTCACACCACCACGTCCGGGGCTGCTGTCGGCCGCTTCACACGTGTGGTGGCCGATATTGCTCTCTCCCTTGCATGGTTGAACGTGCAAGAGTTTGGCGCCAGACACCTACAGGAGAGGGTGAACCATATGTTTGCCTCCAGGACGAAGCTCCGCGGTATGACTGCCACGGCGGCCCTCGCCGCCGCCCTGACCGGCCTCGGCGCCCAGACGGCCGTCGCGGCCGACTGGCCCGCCCTGCGGGAGGGCGCCTACCTCTACACGGGCACTTCCGGGACCGGGACGGCCACCGCGGCCGACCTCGGCGAGCTGGGCACCTGCCACACACTGCCGGCACCGGTCCGGTCGGTTCAGGTCGTCTCGGGCTCCGCGTCCCTGGAGCTGTACGCCGGCGCCGACTGCACCGGTGCCGCGTGGCGCAGCGGCTCGTTGGCACAGACCGACCTGCCCTGGGCGATGGTGAGCTACCGGGTGGTCAGGGCCTGAGGTGCTCGCGGCGATTGCGGTGGGGGCGGCGCTCACGCCTGAGTGACCTCGGTCCCGCTTCGCCCAGCAGGGGCACGCCTGGGGGCCCCGCCGCCGCGAGGCCCCCAGGCAGTACGGATGGTCAGAACTTCGGGCCGGTGCCCTTCGCCAGCGGGGAGATGCCGATGCGGCCCTTCTGGAGGACCTCACCCAGCTTCCAGGCCGTGTTGAGGTGGTGGCGGGAGTCGGGCGGGGTGACCTCCAGGGCGGTGGGGTTCTTCTCCGCCTTGGTCGGCTCACCGGCGGCCGGCACGGCTCCCCAGTGCAGCCGGGTGTAGGCGCTCTGTCCCGGCTTAAGGGTGATCAGCACGACCCGCCCACGATCGCGTACCACGCGCGTGGGCACATCCCTGTTACGAGAGTTGAGGAGCTGGAGCCCCACGTATCCCTCGGTCTCGACGGTCTTGTGAGTCTTGTTGGTGAGAATCACCGTCGCGTAGCGCTGCCCCGCGCCCGCGTCCAGCGCGTGGACCCGTACGGACAGCGAGGAGGTGTCGGCCCAGACCGGCCGGGCCGCGGCCTGCGACGGCCCCGCGGTGATACCGATCAGCGCCGCCGCGGCGACCGCCGAGAGGGCGGCAGGTGTGACGATGGGGTGGGCGCGCCCACTGAAGAACATGACGTGTTCCCTTCCGAATGGCCAATTTTTAGCCCTTCGTTGTATATGAGGTTTTTCCGGAAGAAACGGTTCGGGACATTCCATTTCTTTGCGTCAACGTGTGCGCTGTTGAACCACCCTTGGCTGTCCCGTGGCCGGCCCACATGCCGCGGCGCTGTGCGACCATCACACTCCACACGTGTGAGGCAATGCCGAGGAGGCGCTGAGTGATTTCCGAGCCGGAGATGGCGGAGGGGTTCGATCCGCAGGACTCCGACGAGGTCGTGGGCGACCTCGTGCAGCGCTCCCTTGGCAGTCCGCTGCACCGGAAGCCGTGGCGGTGGGCTCTGGGCGGCGCGGCGGCGGCGTCCGCGCTCTGGGCCGGGACGCTCCTGCTGCTCCCCTCGGCGCACCAGAGCCCTGATCTGCGCGGGTACCGGCTCGACCAGGAATCCTGCAAGACGGCACGTCTGGCGTCACTGCAAGATGCGCTCGCCCCGAACAGCGTGCCGGACACCATCGGCGACGAGCTGTTGCGGCACCCGGCCTCCGACCAGGTGCACTGCTCCCTGGCGTTCCAGAAGACGGCCGCGGACGAGGCGACCGGGCAGGGCGGGCACTGGTCGGTGGCCGCCACGGTCGACATCGTTGTGGCGCTGCACAAGAGGACCGACCCGCGCGACGAGTTCGACGCCGACCGGCGGGTGACGGACTCAGGCGTCGTCGCGGCGGAGCAGGTCAGGCCGGTGCCCGGCCTCGGCGACGAGGCGTTCCTGATCGCCGAGGACATGGGACACACCGAACTCAGAGTGCTGGACGGAGCGGCGGTCGTGACGCTGAGCCTGTCCACCAACAGCTACTACGAGAGCGATACCGGTAACGGCTCCACCGACTCTGTCGGTGAGGGGCCCGACCTCCCCGATGTCTCCACCTACTGGCCCGCGATGATCAGCGACATGCGCGAGCTGATGAGCGACCTCACGAGGCGTGCCTAGACGCGGCACGCCATGTAGTCACTGCTTTCCCGGGCCGCGAAGCCCGCGCTGACGTCGAGTTCGACGCGACGTCGCGGCAGTCATCGGGTGGTGGGCTGCAGCGCCAACTTCCTCGAACAGGCGCGGCCCTCCAAGGCCATCGGCCTGGCGGCGCGGGTCGTAAGGCCGAGAAACGCAGGGCGCAAGGCCCGCCCGTCGCTTTCTCGCAGGCCAGGAGAATGAGCCGGAACCCGGGTACGTCTTGCGAATCAGAGTGTTACTGCCGACGACGACGATGCGCTCGTATTCGGCGTGGCCCCACTCAGAGACAAGTCATCGCAACAGCAGGGTGAGCAACGCGACGAAGACGGCAACGGACAGAGCCAGCACGGGTAGGAGTTCTGGCACCGCCGCAACGGCCAGACCTGCGACAACGGCCCCGAGGCCAGCGGTGACGATCACGTGGGCACGGTCAGTAGGAGGCATGCGGAGACTCCAGGACGTGGGGGTGGTGGGCGACACAGGCAGTAAGCCGCATCGTCGATGGACGTTACTGGCACTGTGCAGCGCGAAACCGACCCCACCTCCTGAATTCACCGGTTGCTACGCGCTGACGTGTACAGGAGCTTTCATGTCAGCCTCTCAGCGCAGGAAGCCCTCGTAGTGCCGCTGCTGGAGCTGGCTCTCGATCTGGCGGACGGTTTCCAGCCCGACACCTACGATGATCAGGATGCTGGTGCCGCCGAAGGGGAAGTTGTTCGTCGCCCCGAACCCGATCAGGGCGATGGTGGGCACCAGGGCGATCAGTCCGAGGTACAGGGCTCCCGGCCAGGTGATCCGGGTGAGGACGTACGACAGGTACTGCGCGGTCGGCCGGCCCGCCCGGATGCCGGGGACGAAGCCGCCGTACTGCTTCATGTTGTCCGCGACCTCGTCCGGGTTGAAGGAGATGGAGACGTAGAAGAACGCGAAGAACACGATCAGCAGGAAGTACGCCGCGATGTAGACCGGATGGTCGCCCTTGGTCAGGTTCTGCTCGATCCAGGTCTTCCAGCCGGGGCTGCCGCCGGCGAACTGGGCGACAAGGGCCGGGATGTAGAGCAGGGACGACGCGAAGATGACCGGGATGACGCCCGCCTGGTTCACCTTCAGCGGGATGTACGTGGAGCTGCCGCCGTAGGCGCGGCGGCCGATCATGCGCTTGGCGTACTGCACGGGGATACGGCGCTGGGCCTGCTCGACGAAGACCACCAGGCCGACCATGGCCAGGCCGACCAGGATGACCGTGCCGAACTCGATCCAGCCGCCGCCGAGGGTGCCCTGTTTCTTGATGGCCCACAGCGCGGACGGGAAGGTCGCGGCGATCGAGATGAACATCAGGATCGACATGCCGTTGCCGATGCCCCGGTCGGTGATCAGCTCACCGAGCCACATCACGAGGGCGGTGCCCGCGGTCATCGTCACCACCATGACGACCGTGGTGAAGATCGAGCGGTCCGGGACGATGGACGAGGCGACCGTGCAGCCGGAGAAAAGGGCGCCACTGCGGGCGGTGGCGACGAGACCGGTGCCCTGGAGAATGGCGAGCGCCACAGTCAGGTAGCGGGTGTACTGCGTGATCTTCGCCGTGCCCGCCTGGCCCTCCTTCTTGAGGGCTTCCAGGCGCGGGATCACGACGGTCAGCAGCTGAAGGATGATGCTCGCCGTGATGTACGGCAGGATGCCCAGCGCGAAGATCGTGATCTGGAGGAGCGCGCCGCCGCTGAAGAGGTTGACCAGGCCGAACAGGCCCTGGTTGCCGTCCGCCTGGGAGACGCATTCCTGGACGGCCTTGTAGTCCACGCCCGGGATCGGCACATGCGTACCGATCCGGTACAGCACGATGACGCCCAGCGTGAACAGCAGCTTCTTGCGCAGGTCAGGCGTTCGGAACGCCTGGGTGAACGCGGTGAGCACGGAGCCTCCTGCAATACAGCGCGGCACGACAGCAGTGCGCTACCGCTCTTCGGAACCGGTGACGGGCACACCCACAGATCTCCATGAGATCACACGTGTCTGCGGGGCGCTCTTTCCGTAGAAACTACCTCAAACAAATGCGGATGCCTGGGTGTGCCAGGGTGTGGTGCGCTGCGTAGCTGCCGAGTGACACACAGAGGTGTCTGATGAACGGCCGGTGTCCCACGCCGTGCTGGGTGTGGGACACCGGCCGTCCTCGTACGGCGCTGGTCAGTGAAGGCCGAAGGCGCGGGTGACGGTCTGTGTGACACCGCCGCCGTTGCGCTGCTGCACGCTGACGCGGAGGGACACGTATCCGGCCCCGGAAGGGGCGTGCAGCCGGGTCTGCCAGGAGCCCTTGTCCTGCTTCAGGTTTTGCTGTCGCCAGGTCGCCCCGTCGTCGTAGGAGACTTCCAGGCGGACCGAGGAGACGGTGTCGTCGGCGGCGGTGCTGCCCAGGACGACGGGCTGGACGGAGAACATCGAGGTGCGTTTGGCGCGTCCCGCGAGGTCCACGTCCGTGCCGTAGTCGAGCTGGACCAGCGGCAGGGCCTGGTCGTCGGCGGTGCCGGAGCGGAAGGTCCACTCGGTGTGCGTGGTGCGGGAGTACGGCAGGAGGTCGCTGTTCGTCCGGGTGTCGGCGACGAGCCGGTACGGCAGTGTCTCCGACGGCAGGTCGCCCACGCCGAAGTCCGGCCGGGCCCCGTTCCGGACCAGCAGGGTGTCGCCCTGATAGAGGGCGAAGCTGCGCGTCATCAGGTTGCTGTCGCCGCTGTGGGCGGATCCTCCGTCACCGAAGGCCGCGAGCGTGCCGCCCATGGCGTTGCCGACGCGGTGCGGCACCTCGAAGCCGACCATGCGCGGCCGGACGACGGGTCCGAACCACCGCTCCTCATGAGTGCTGCCCGGCCGGTAGCCGACCACGTCGGTGAAGGTCGACCAGCCGTCGACGGCCGCGTACTGCTGCCACTTGACGCCGTTCCCGGCGGACACCCAGTCGGTGCGGTGCCCGGCGGCGACCGGCTCACGCGGGAACGGCGGCACGCGCGTCATCCCGAACCCGGCGTAGGGGTAGGCGGCCGGCCAATACTCGTACGGCGGGCTGTCCTCTCGGCTCTCCATGACCTGCTTGCCGGCCGGCGGGGCGAAGGTGTTGTCGATGCGCGCGAGGCTGCCGGGATCGGTCTTCGCGGACGGGTCGTCGGGGACGCCTCCCTGGTGGTAGTCGGCCAGGTCGTACAGGTAGGTGGGCGAGGGGTGGGCCCGGACCACCAGCTTCAGCCGGCTGCGGCCCGCGTCCTTGATGCTCCGGATCAGGGCCTCACCGTCGTCCGTGGTGAGCGAGGTGACGGGGAGCTGCCCGGCGGTCCTGCCGTCCGGGTCGCCGTACCAGTCGAGGCCGCGGCCGTCGCCGTCGTTGACGACCAGGAGCATCGCCGCGCCCGCGGCGTGTGCCGCCGCGGCCTGGTCGGTGGCGGCGACCTCGGTGCCGTGCCGGACGACGACGGCCTTGCCGCGAGCGTTCAGACCGGCGTAGTCGGCGGCCGTGCCGGTGCCGGCGTAGACGGCGTCGACATGGGTGGCGCCGTCCGGGAACGGGTGGCTTCCCGGCTGCACCAGCAGGGTGTCGTCGAGGCTGTGGTCACCGCGGTAGGTGATCTTCAAGGGGGTCTGCTCGGCCCGGATGCGGGAGGTGAAGACGAAGCTGCCCTTCGTCACCCGGCCCTTGGTAGGCAGCGCCCACAGGCTGTCGTAGGCGGCCGAGGGCATGAGGATCTCGTGCAGGGCCTGTCCGTCGCTGGGTGACGGGGTGGTCGAGGTGAAGGAGCGGAACAGGTCGATCCTGCTGGTGGTGACGGACGTCGGCTCGGGGGTGTCGACCTTGATCGGCCGGATGCGCGAGGCGTCGAGGACCACGTCCCGGTCGCCGGTCAGGTCGAGCTCGGGCGCGGTCAGGACCGCGTAACCGAGGGAGTGGGGGCCGTGGCGTCCCTCCACGTCCAGGGTGGAGACGATCGTGTACGAGCCGGGTGCCAGGCGGGCGGTGAGCTTTCCGTCCGGCACCCACATGATGGTGGTGCGTCCGTCCGCGCCGGTGATTTCGACATCGTTGTCCACGGGTTTGCCGTGGCGGTCCTTCAGGTGGACCGTCAGGTCGTACTTCTCCGATTCGACGGACATCCCTACGGCTGTGTGGACGACCCCCGTCGCGGAGCGCGCGACGACCTGCGCCCCGTACTGACCTGGCGCCAGCCCCTTCGGGTTTGCGACGAGACCGACCGTGGAGGTGCCGTGGGCCGGCACGGTGACGTGGGAGGCGGCCGGGGTGAACACCCCGGCGGGCGTGGTGCCGGGGTCGACAGAGAGGGCGAGGGTGAGGGCGTGGTCGGTGGTGTTGCGGTAGGTGAGGTGCCGCTCGACCGGCTTGTGCTGCTGGTTCGCCGACCAGCGGACAAGTCCGGCGTCCACCGAGCCGTCGGCGATGACCTGGTCGTGCAGGTAGGCGGCGGCCACGTCGACCCGGCCGGCGCCTGCCTGGTAGGGGCTGTAGGCAGGGGTCGGTGCGCTGGTGCTCATCAGCGCGTCCTTGATCTCCTGGCCGCTCCACTGCGGGTGCTTCTGGGCGAGCAGGACGGCCGCGCCGGCAACGTGCGGGGCGGCCATGGAGGTGCCGCTGTCGGTGCGGTAGTAGCCTTCGCCGCCCTGCGAGTACTGCGACCGCGCGGCCAGGACGTCGACGCCGGGGGCGGTGATGTCGGGCTTGAGGCCATCGTCGTTGAGCCGGGGTCCGGTGCTGGAGAACCCGGCGAGCTGGTCGGAGGCGTCGACCGCGCCGACGGTGAGGGCGGCATCGGCGGTGCCCGGGGAGCTCACGCTGTAGGGGCTGTTGCCGGAGTTGCCCGCGGCGATGACGAAGAGGGCACCGGTCTCGGCGCTGAGTTGGTTGACCGCCTGGCTCAAGGGGTCGTCCTGGGTGTGCCAGACCGGTGTGCCCAGGCTCATGTTGATCACCCTGGCGTGCTCGGTGCGGGCCGCCCATTCCATGCCCGCGATGATCTGCGACATCGCTCCCGAGCCGGAGTTGTCGAGCACCTTGCCGATCAGCAGGTCGGCGCCGGGTGCCACGCCGCGCTCCTTGCCGCCGGACGCGGCGCCGGTCCCGGCGACGGTGGAGGCGGTGTGGGTGCCGTGGCCGTTGTGGTCGATGACGTCCTCACCCGGGATGAAGCTCCGGGTGTCGACGATGCGCGGGGCGAGGTCGGGGTGGGCGGTGTCGACACCGGAGTCCAGGACGGCGACCCGAACGCCGCTGCCGGTGCCGCCGGCGGACCAGGCCTGGGGGACGCCGATCTGTGCGGTGGTGTCGGCCAGGGTGGCGTGGGCCTTGCCGTCGAGCCACACCGTGCCGACGCCGGCGGCGAACGCAGGGGCGGAATCGGCGGAGGGTGCCGTGGACCGCTCGGCGTCCTGGCCCGTGACGCCGGTGAGGGCCGACCAGAAGGCGGCGGCCTGCGCGCGCCGGGCGTGCACGGCCTGCCCCCGGATGGCGGGGAGCTGCAAGATGGGTTCGGCACCCGGCAGTTCGGCGCCGGCGCCGGTCTTGGCCATGGCGGTGCCCTGCGCGCGGGTCATGATGAGGGGGAGGGCGTTGGTGTGTACGTCGTCGTAGCCCTGAGCCACCAGCTGGGTGACGTCGAAAAGCTGCCGGTCGAGCCGACCGGTCGCGATGTAGGCCATGGCCTCGTCCGGGTACACGTACGTGTCACCGCCCTCCATGGCTACCCGCACCGAACCCGCGGCTCCCGACGGACGCTGCACCCCGTCGACCGACACGGCGTGGCCCGGCCCCCGGCTCACCGTGACCTTGTCGCCGGTGATCAGGGTGACGGTGCGGGGGGCACCGCGGGAGACACGGTGTTGGGTCGGCGAAACAGCGGCGGCAGTCGGCGGATCGGCGCCATGGGCCGCTGTCGGGATACCGAGGGCGGCGAAAAGGAAGGCAGCCGCCGAGGTTGTACATATTCGGGAAAGAGGGGTGGGCACATGTCCTCCGTGATCGTGATCGGTCGAATCCGACCATCCTCGGGGAGACATGTAAAGCAGTTGGATAAGTAGTGTTAACGCGCGACGAGTTGGCCTGTGAGCAGGCCTGGACGGGACCGCGGCATGTTCGACGGGCTGAACACGTGTGCATCGCGTCAGGCTCGGGAGGGCTCGGGCGGACCGTCGGCCGTGCCCTCCGTCAAGGTGTGCGTGAGGGTCGCCCGCACGGCGGCGGTCAGTAGTGGATCGGGCCCCTGTAGCCGCCACTGGGAATGATCGTGTCGCCGTTGATGGCCACGCTCAGCGGGCTGGCCAGGAAGGCGATGACCGACGCGACCTCGTGCGGTTCCACGATCCGTCCGATCGCGACGGACTCGGCCCAATGCCGCTCCAGGTCCGCTCGACTGCATCCCTTCGCCTCGGCCTGCCGGTCGAGGTTGGCCAGGAAGGTCTCGGTCCGGGTGCCGCCGGGCTGGACCGAGACGACGTTGACGCCGCTGGGGCCGAGTTCGTCCGCCAGGTTCTTGGACATGGCGACCACGGCGGCGTTGCGGACCGAGCCGGTCACCGATCCGGTCATACGGGCCGCCAGTCCGCTGATGTTGATGATGCGGCCCCAGCCGCGCTCCGTCATGCCCGGAGCGAAGGCACGGACACACCTGAGGTATCCCCGGACCTTGACGTTGATCTCGGCTTCCAGATCGTCGTCGGAAATGTGACCGGGGTTGGTGATGGCGGCATTGTTCACCAGGATGTCCACGCCGCCGAACCGCTGCTGCACGGTCCTCGCCATCGCCGCGACCGCGGCGTCGTCCCCGGTGTCGGCCGCCACGCCGATCACCTCGACCCCGGTCTCCTCGCGGAGCACCGCCGCCTGTTCCTCAGCGTGCGCCGCGGACCTGGAGACCAGGGCGACGGCCGCGCCCTCCGCGGCCAGGGCTCGAGCCACGGCGAAGCCGATCCCACGGGTTCCACCGGTCACCACGGCTCGTCGGTCCTTCAGTTGGAGATCCATGTGCTGTCCATGTCTGCTGGGAGTAGCGGGGCATTCGGGCATCCGCCCGCTCGTGCTCAGGCGGTGAAGACGATCCAAGACTCTGCCGTGCGGAAGCCGGCCTTCTCGAACAGCGGAAGGGCTTCGTCGCTCGCGTGCAGGTACGCGGTGTGCGCGTCTGCGGCCCGGGCGTCCCGCAGAATCGCCTCGACGACCGCCCGGCCGGCTCCCCGCCGTCGGTAGTCGGGCAGGGTGCCGATGTTGGCGAGACCGACGTGCCGCTCGGTGACGATCGCCAGGCCGACCGCGACAGCTGTGCCGTCCGCTTCGGCGACGTACGCCTTGGCGAACGGCCGGCCGAGGACATCGGGGGTGTAGAGGCTGCTGATGATCACCGGCGGGGCGCCGAAGGCCGTACCGAGGACAGCGGCGAAGGTCTCGTACTCGTCATCGTCCAGCGGCCGGACGGTCACCGATTCCGGGCCAGTGTTCTCCTGCCAGGGACCGGCTTCCCGTTGGTCCGTAGGCCTGTCCGCCAGCGAGAGCAGCATGAACGGCTGCCGCAGCTGCGTGGACAGCCCGTGCTGTGCGGCCAGGGTGGTGATCTCCGCACTCGGCTCGCCCCGCAGTCGGATGCTCCAGGGCAGCTGTCGGACGTGCGGTTCGGCCTTCTCGCACAGCAGCTCGATCTCCGCCGCGTCCGGTTCGTCGGACACGCTCATGATGCAGTTCAGCACCGGGATCATGGAGCCGGTGACCGCCAGCAGGGCGCCGGCGGGACCGGGCTCGTGGAAGCTGTTCGGAAGGATGCCGGTGAGCTGCTCCGTGGCCGTCTGAAAGGCTTCTGCCGCCTCGAACACCTCATGTGCATGGGTCATACGTGTGAGCATATCGACGCCACTCCGTACCGTCCTCGCGGCCGGTCAGGCGGGGGCGGTGGTGCGTATCGCCGCCCGGCGGAGCCGACGCCGTTCGGCCTCGGTCGTCGCACCCCAGATGCCATGGGTCTCCTGACTCGCCAGGGCCCACTGGAGGCAGGGCTCGACGACCACGCACTCCCGGCACACCGTCTTGGCGTCCTCGATCTGGGCCAGTGACGGGCCGGTGTCCCCGATGGGAAAGAAGAGTTCGGGGTCCTCGCGTCTGCAGGCGCTGTTCTCCTGCCAGTGGGCGACTGCCCGCGTTCCTCGGTGCATCTGGCTCTCCCTCAAAGTCGGCAGGACATGCCTCATCGGCCGCGCAGGCCGTACATACGTGTTCAAGTAACGGTCATACGCTGCTATTCCGTATATGCAGCACTACGTTCCCTGAGGGAGGGTCAGGGCGCTGTCCGGAGGGGTCGGCCGGTCCGGCCCGGGCTTTCCCCGTGGCCGAGCCGCGCTGCCGCGCCTCAGCTCACGCCGGGTCCCGGCGTGCACCACGAGGACGGCCCGTCGGCGCCGAAGCTGACGGCGGACTCGGGGGCCGTGGTCAGACCGGCCGCGCCAAAGTTGACCAGGGAGTTCGCCACGGAGCGGCAGACGCCGACCTCGAGATGCTGAGGTACGTGGTGGTCCTGCAGGAGCCGGCCGGGATCCGCTGGAGCTGAGTGTTCAGCCCGCCCCCAACGGGCTTCGCATAGGACGTATCTCCGGCGGATGTCGTCATCAGAGGTTGATCCCGCCGAGGAGCGCTCCTGACCGCCTTCGCGCCCGGTCCGACCCCGGTATGCCGCCGTCCTGACCTGAACGGGGTCCGTGATCGACCGCGTTGCGGTGCAGTCGGCGAGTTGCTACGGTCCACGGCGTGCTGATCGAAGTAGACAGAGCCTGACCCGAGCCGACCGTCCAGCGAGACCGGTCCGGGTTCCACATGGCCCCTTCCAGCAACCGGCGCGGCGACCATCGGCTGATTCCGCCCCCATTTCAGCGGCTCTGACCTTCGACGGCCCTCTTTCCCACCGGTCCCCCGCCCCCGTGTGCGTGGCGTCGGCGGATCTCGCCGTGTGCCGTCCGGGCAGAGCGACGACACAGGAAAACGGACCATCGCCCATGATGCACAGGAAGTCCCGCTCACGTACCCGTCACCGCCGGGCCCACTGGAAGGCGGCTGCGCCGCAGCTGGTGAAGTGCGCCAACTCCGCCTGCGGTCTGCCGACCCCGCCGCACGCCGCGTGCCGGCACTGCGGAACGTACCGGGGCCGCCAGGTACTGCCTCCGGCCTGACCTCCAGGCCGGAGAAACGACGTGTGAGTGAGTGAAGGGGCCGGGCCCGGTGACGTCTCGTCGTCGGGCACGGCCCTTGCCGGCATGAGGCCAGGTCACAGTGCATGCGTGCGCGTCCGAGCAAAAGACGTAAATCAGTCTAATGACTTATATGTCTCACCTTTGTGGCGACTGGCCGGTCGGCGACGGGCAGCAAATCGACGGACGTCCGGGGCCGATTCGGTGAGCAGAGTGGGAGAGGCCTCGTCGACCTTCACTTCCGTGAGGCACCGAACAGGAAAGGCACTCTCATGGCTACGACATGGTTGATCACCGGCGCATCCCGAGGTTTCGGGCGGGCGCTGGCGGAAGCGGTGCTGGCGGGGGGTGACCAACTGGTCGCGACCGCTCGGCGTCCGGACCAACTGGCGGAACTGGTGACTCAGTACGGCGACCGCGTGCGGGCCGTGGCCCTGGACGTCACCGACCCCGTCGCCGCGCGGACCGCGGTACAGGCGGGAGTCGAGGCCTTCGGCCGGCTGGACGTGGTGGTGAACAACGCGGGTTACGCCAACAGCGCGCCCATCGAGGAGATGACGGAGGACGATTTCCGCGCCCAGTTCGAGGCCAACTTCTTCGGCGTCGTCAACGTCACCCGGGCGGCCCTGCCCGTGCTGCGCGGCCGGCGTTCGGGCATGTTCCTTCAGTTCTCCTCGCTCGGCGGACGCGTGGGCGGCACACCCGGCATGGGCGCCTACCAGAGCGCGAAGTTCGCCGTGGAGGGCTTCTCGGAGGTCCTGGCCAACGAGGTCGCGCCGTTCGGCCTGAAGGTGGTCATCGTCGAGCCGGGAGCCTTCCGCACGGACTGGCAGGGCTCGTCGATGGAGCTGCACGCGGTCGGCCCCGACTACGAGGAGACCGTCGGCGCCATGAACAAGTACCGCGCGGAGAACAACGGCACCCAGCCCGGCGACCCCGTGCGCGCCGCCCAGGTGCTCATCGACGTCGTACGCGCCGACGACCCGCCGCGCCGGATCCTGCTCGGCGGCCAGGCCGTGACCATGGCCCTGGAAGCCGGCGAGACCCGCGCCGCGGAGACCCGCAAGTGGGCCGCGGCCAGCGCCGCCGCGGACTTCCCGCCCGGCGAGTAACCGCCGCACACCACACCGGCCCACACTCCCGCTCCGACGGGGAGCGGCCGCAGCGCCGCACCCAGCCGCACTCCCCCGCCCGGCGGTCGCTCACACGTGTCGTCCCCTCGGGCCACGGCACATCTCTCAGCCCACACGAAGGAGATCTCTCCATGGCACACAAGACCTGGCTCATCACCGGCGCCTCCAGCGGCCTCGGCAAGGCACTGGCCGAACACGTCCTGGCCCACGGGGACCAGGTGGTGGCGACGGCCAGCTCCACCAAGGCCACCACCGAACTGGCCGCCCGCTACCCGGAGACCGCGCTCGCGCTGAGGCTCGACGTCACCGACGCCGCGGACCGTGTCGCCGCCGTGCGCGCCATCGAGGAACGCTTCGGTGGGATCGACGTCCTCGTCAACAACGCCGCCATCGACTTCGTCGGCGCCCTGGAGGAGCAGGAGGAGAGCGATTACCGCCGTCTGTTCGAGGTCAACTTCTTCGGCGCGGTCGAACTGACCCGTCAGGTGCTGCCAGGGATGCGGGCCCGCCGCACCGGCACCATCGTCAATGTTTCCTCCATGGACGGCCTGGCGAGCCTGCCCGCCAACGGCTACTACTCGTCCAGCAAGTTCGCACTGGAGGGCTTCACCGAGGCCCTGTGGCAGGAGATCGAGCCGATCGGCCTGCGCGCGATGATCATCCAGCCCGGCTCCTTCCGCACCGGCATCGAGAACCGCACGAAGGTGTCCGGCGAGGCCATCGAGGACTACGCCGCGACGGCCGGGGCGTTCCGGGCCATGATGGGCAGCCTGACGCCGGACATGTTCCCCGGCGACCCGGAGCGGGCCGCCGAGGCGATCTTCGAGGCCGTCATCGCGCCGGAGCCGGCCCACTGGGTCGTGCTGGGCAGCGACGCCCAGCGTCGCATCGGGGTCAAGCTGGACCAGCTGCGCGCCGAGTTCGAGGCGGGCCGTGAGCTGGCCTTCAGCACGGACTTCCCCGGCGCCGCCGAGAACGCGGTGCTCTGACTCTTCCGACCGACAGGCCGTCTGCCGGACCGGCGGCCTGTGGCGCGAACTCCGCCACTGGTTCCGGTCCGTGGGGGCCGCCTTCCCCCTTTCCCCACTCAGGGTTCAGCCCTCTGCCCGAGGTCGACTGCACCGGTCTCGACTTCGACGCCCATCCCGGGCTGCTGGACAGCGACGGCACGCGACACATGCCCACCGCCTGCTACCTCATCCGTGGCGTTGGGTTCACCGCCCTGATCTCCCTGAGCCCGGAGCGGACGCGCTCCCCAGGACAGCCACGACGTGGCACCGCCCGTCATGGCTTCGGTGTGCGCGTACGGGCCTGTCCGCGGCGCAGACATCAGCCGCGCACGGCCCCGGACACGACGCCGGCGGCAGGCGGTCGAGGCCACCTGCCGCCGTGGGCGGTCGCGCTGTGAGAGGTGTGTCGTACGAGGTTCAAACGGGTCAGGCAGGTCAGACGGTGATGGTCTTGTACTCGGTGTAGGTGCCGAGACCGACCGCGCCGTACTCGCGGCCGATGCCGCTGGCCTTGAAGCCGCCGAAGGGGCCGTCGAAGGCGACGGAGGCGCCGTTGACGGTGATGGTGCCGGTGCGGACGCGGCGGGCGACCGCCAGCGCGTGCTCCTCGTCGGCGGACCAGACGCCACCGGAGAGGCCGTACTCGGAGTCGTTGGCGATGCGGACGGCGTCGTCCTCATCGTCGTAGGCGATGACCACCAGGACCGGGCCGAAGATCTCCTCCTGGGCGATACGCATGGAGTTGTCGACGTCGGCGAACACGGTGGGCGTGACGTAGTTGCCCTTCTCCAGGCCCTCGGGGATCTCCGGGCCGCCGGCGACCAGGCGGGCGCCTTCCTCGATGCCGAGCTGGATGTAGTTACGCACCCGCTCCTGCTGGTCGGGGCGGATCATCGGGCCGATGAAGGTGTCGGGGTCGTTGGGGTCGCCGACCTTCAGCGACTCCACCAGCTCCTTCAGTCCGGCGACGACCTCCTCGTAGCGGCTGCGCGGGGCGAGGATGCGGGTCTGGGCGATGCAGGACTCGCCGTTGTTGAGCAGCGAGCCGAACTTCAGGCCCGCGATGGCCTTGTCCAGGTCGGCGTCGGGCAGGATGATCGCGGCGGACTTGCCGCCCAGCTCCAAGCTGACCCGCTTGAGCTGCTCGCCGGCGATGGAGGCGATGCGGCGGCCGGCCCGCGTCGAGCCGGTAAAGGCGATCTTGTCGACGTCCTTGTGGGAGACCAGGTACTCACTGGTCTCGCGGTCGGCGGGCAGGACGCTGATGACGCCCTCCGGCAGGCCCACCTGTGTGAGGAGTTCGGCCAGGAAGCCCATGCTGAGCGAGTTCTCCGGGGACACCTTCAGGACCACCGAGTTGCCCGCGAGGAGCGAGGGGATGATCTTCGAGGTGGCGGAGGAGAAGGGCGAGTTCCACGGGATGATGGCGGCGACGACGCCGACCGCCTCGCGGCGCACCACGCTGCGCACCGGGGACGCCGGGTCGGACGGGACGAGGGTCTCCTCCCAGGGAAACTCCTCGGCTGCCTTCAGGTAGGCGTTCGCCTGCCGGGTCAGACCAGGTTGTCCGGCGCGGGTGAACCAGCCCGCAGAGCCGTTCTCCAGCGAGATCAGGTCCGCGATCTTCTCGGCGTTCTCCTCGCGCAGTGCGTTGAAGCGGCGCAGGACCGCGATCCGCTCCGCCGGCGGGGTCAGGCGCCACTCGCCCCCGTCGAAAGAGGCGCGGGCCGCGGCGACCGCGCGGTCGATGTCCGACGGCTGCGCCTGAGCGGCGCGGCCGACCACCGACTGGTCGTGCGGCGAGGCGATGTCCAGCAACTGCGGGTTGCTCGGCTCGGCCCAGGAGCCGCCGATGAAGAGCCGGTCGTAGGTGATCATGTGCTTTCTCTCTTCCGGTGCGCTGTCTTGCCATGCCATCTCTAACTGTCACTTTAATGTAGCACTTCAATTCACTAGATGCACATTGTCGTGGTTTTAGTGTTTGTGATGCTCTACACGTTCGATACTCTTTAAGAATGAGAGCCGACGCCGCACGCAACCTGGAAGCCGTCCTGACCACCGGGGCACGGATGCTCGCCGCCGATCCAAGTGCGAGCGTCGCGGGCATCGCGGCAGAAGCAAGGGTCGACCGGCGAACCGTCTACCGGCGTTTCGCCAACCGCGACGAGCTGCTGACGGCGATCTACGAAGCCCGACTCCGCGCCATCGAGCAGGCTCTTGAGGAAGCACGTCTGCGCGAGGCCCCGGTCGCCGTCGCCCTGCACCGCTACGTCGAGAACATCATCGTCATCAACCGCACCTGGCCGGTGGATCTCGCCCGCATGCTCACCGACGGCGAGGCCCGCCGCCGCCGGGACGCCTGTATCGCCGAGGTCGACGCCTTCCTCCGGCGAGCCACCGAGGAGGGGCTGTTGCGACCCGACCTGCCTCCGGGGTGGGCCGGGGCACTGCTACCCGAGCTGGTGAACCTGGCCGCACAGCGACTGACACACCTGAGCGCCGGACAGGCCGCGGACGTGGTGGTCGACATGTATCTGTGTGGCCTGGGTGCCCAAGTCGCATGACACGCGGGCTCTTGACGCCTTGGGTCAGCACGTCATGCCGATCGCCGAACCCGGGCCCGCGGCATCCGGGCACTTGCCGACGCCTTCACCTCACTCTTCACGTATGTGTGTCCCTCGACGCGAAGGAATCCCCGCGCACACCTACCCTCAAAGAGGCACACATGAGGCTTGTCCGGTGGGGAAGGGAGTGGGGCGCCGTGGAGTCGCTCATGACGATGATCGGCCGGGACGGCGAGCGAGGGCGGCTGTCCGCGTTCGTGACGGCCGCCGCGGAACAGGCTCTGGTCCTCAAGGGGGAGACCGGAGTGGGCAAGAGCGCGCTCCTCGACCATGCCGCCGAGGTGGCGACCCGGTCCGGTCATGAGGTGATCAGGGCGGCCGGGGTGGAGGCGGAGTCGGGGCTGCCGTTCGCCGGTCTGCACCAGGTGCTGCACACCCTGCTGCCCGCCGTGGCGCGTCTGGACGAGGTCCACCGTGCGGTGTTCGGCATCGCTTTCGGGCAGAAGGGCGGGCGACCGCCTTCGGCCATGGCGCTGGGTATCGCCGTTCTGGACCTGCTGGGGCAGGCGTCGTCGGCCAGACCGCTGCTGCTGGTCGTGGACGACGGGCAGTGGCTGGACGCCTCCAGCACCGAGGTGATCGGGTTCGTGGGGCGTCGGCTCGCCGGCAGCTCGGTGCGGCTGGTGGTGGCGCTGCGCTCCGAGGTCGCGTCCGCCTGGGACACGGCCGCGTTGCCGGAGCTGCCGGTGGCGGCCCTGCCGGATGCCGTCGCGGGGGAGCTGCTGGATCTGGTGCACCCGAAGCTCGACGCGGCGGTGCGTCTGCGGGTGCTGGACCACGCGCGGGGCAATCCACTGGCCCTGGTGGAACTTCCCGCGCACCTGCGTCGCATCGGCCACGCGGAGACGGATGACCGCGGGGGTGCCGACTCCCTGCTGGACGACGTCTCACTGACGGTGCCGCGGCGTCTGCGGCGCGTCTACGGCACACGTATCAAGGCCCTCAGTGAGCGGGTCCGCGAGGAACTGCTGCGGGGGGCTCTCGACGGCTTCGGCGACCGCGTGCGCGACCGGTGCGGAGCGCACGCCCGGTGCGGGCCGTTATCGCATGCGGGAT
>NZ_KQ948433.1:145154-145814 GCF_001514065.1 Streptomyces antibioticus
GTTCGTAGCCGGGCAGGCAGGCCACTTCGGCCAGGCGCACCGGCTGCTGCGCTCGGCCCGCGCCCACGGCTCGGCCGAATCCCCCGCCACCGTCGTGACCTCGGCCTACGTGGCACTTTTCGAGGACGGCGACGTGCGGCACGCGCACCGTCAGGTGGCGGCGGCGATCGAGCGGCTGCGCGAGCGAGGCGTGCGGGGGCAGGACGAGGCGCTCACGCGGCTGGTGGATCTGCTGTTGGCCATCAGCCAGTACGCCGGTTCCCCGGCGCGCTGGGCGGAGACGCGGGCGCTGCTCGGGACGTTGGGGGAGCTGGCCCCGTCACGCTCGCTGATCTACCAGGACGCGTGGGGGGGACGTGGTGCGGCACGGGGCGGGAGTGGGCGAGCGGGTCGAGCGCGAGTTCACGGCTGTCGCGAGTCTGGAGCTCTGGGACGTGACCCGGCTGGCCGTGGCCGCCTATCACGTGGACACCCTCAGCCAGTACCGGCCCTACCTGCAGCGCAGTGCGGACCGCGAGGTCGAGACGGGTTTCGTGCGCAACGGCATGACCATCCGCCATCTGATCATGCTGGACCAGATGGCGGTGGGTGAGTGGGACGCCGCCGAGCGGACCGGGCGGCAGGGCCTGGAGCTGGCTTCGTCGCACGGGTACCACCTGC
>NZ_KQ948433.1:146364-162119 GCF_001514065.1 Streptomyces antibioticus
CGGAGATTTTCGAGCGGCTGGGCGCGGCCCCCTGGGCCGAACGGGCCCGGGCCGAGCTTCAGGTGGCGGGAGCGGTCGCACGTGCCGCATCCGTGCCGTCGGCCGAGCTGACATGGCAGGAGCGCCGTATCGCGGAGCTCGCGGCGAGCGGTCTGGCCAACAAGGAGATCGGCGAACTCATGCATCTGTCGCCGCGCACGGTCAGCTCACACCTGTACCGGGTCTTCCCCAAGCTCGGCATCACCTCCCGCGCCGCCCTGCGCGACGCACTGGCCAGGCTGAACGACGGGGAGAGCGGGTGAGGACACGGTTCCGGCGTGTCGAAGCCGACGGCTCACCACGACGGGCGACCTGCAAAGTCAACGACATGGTCCAGGGCAGTTCAGCGCCGTAGAGCTGCGAGGACCATCTCTCCGTAGCGAAGCCACGTGGCCGGGTCGCGTTCGGTCATCCGCACCAGTTGCAGGGCCGTACCGCACAGGACGACCCGCAGATCCGTCTGCGTGACGTCTTCGCGCAGCCTCCCGGCTGTCCGCGCAGCCTCCATCGCCCGCGCAAGGGTTTGCAGGACGGATGCGGCGGCCGGCGAAGTCGCGTCCGCGAGCCTCTCCGCGAGGAGACGATCGCGTGCCAAGGCGTCGAAGAGTTCAAGGACGTAGCGGTGGAAGGCCTCGTAGGGGTCCGCTTCGCGCAGTGCCAGGGCAGTGCGCTCTTCAAGCAGCTCCAGGCTCAGTCCCGTGATCGCTTCCAGCAGGTCTTCCTTGGTGGGAAAGCTTCGGTAGACCGTGGCCTTCCCCACCTGGGCACGCGCCGCGATCTGGGGAACGGATGCCTGTGTGCCGTACTCGCGAAAGATCTCGACAGCGGCAGCCACCACGCGCTCGTGGTTGCGGCGGGCGTCCGACCGCCGCAGCGCACCACCTGTCCGCTGGTCGGATTCGGAAGCCTCGGGGTGGTTCATCTTCGGGAAAACCTGCCTGGTCTGTGATCCATCCGGCCGGATTCCGGATGTCTGGCGTGAGGTGTCAGTCAGAGGGTCATTCGCCCGGTGTGTTCAGTATGGGTTCGTCGCCGTAGACCTTGGTCACCTCGACTTCCAGAATTGTGGAGATCCGGCCGAATGACCAGTAGTAGCCGATCACCTGCAACACCTCGACCAGTTCGCGCTCGGTGAGGAACTCGCGAGCCTGCCCGAATGCTTCGTCGGAGACACGGGGGTGCTGCACCACGTCGACCGTGAAATGGAGCAGTGCGCGGTCGGCAGGGGAGAGTTCGTCACTGTCGATCTGCCTGGCGCGGATCAGCCGGCGCGTCCGCTCGTCGATCCCGGCCGACTGCGACATGGGGCCGTGTTGAGCAGCGACGAACGTGCTGTCGGTGTACTCGGCGACGGCGAGGATCACCAGCTCACGCGAGCGGGCCGGTAGTTCCATGGCGGTGAACTGCGCTTTCGCGAGCTGCACGAAGGGCTTCACGGTGCCGGCCGAATGCGACAGCATTTTGACCATGGGGTCGGGCGGCAGGGAAGTGAGGAATTCGCGCACCTCAGCCGGGAACGACGCGGGGTCAGGATCGGTCAGGCGGGGCATGTTTACTCCGATCGTCAGGGAATCAGTGGGTGTCGTCCACGTCGATGTCGAAACCGGTCTCGTTCAGGTGCTGGAAGCGGCCGTCCTCCGCGAAGGTTCCGAAGATCGCGATTTCGCGACTCTGGGTGGAACCGTTCGCCAGGGTGATGCGGAAAACATGGCGCTCGGCGTAGGCGGAGCCGTCACTCAGTTCGTCAAGAACGGTGACCGCTCCTTCGGTGACCTGGCTCCTGACGCGCGCCACCATCGCCTCGAACTCTTCACGGCCCAGGGTCTTTCCGTCGCTGCGGTGGGTGTAGTCGGGGGCGTAGTACCGGTCGAGGACCTGATGCAGCTCCTCGTTCGGGTCGGGTTCGAAGACCAGGGCGCGGAGTGCTTCGCTGATACGGACGTGAGACATCGGCAGGTTCCTTGCGTCTGACGGCAAACCGGAAACGGACTCTGGGGTCCGGTACCAGAGTACCGGACCCCAGAGTCCGTTTGTAGCCCGGTGCTCGTCTGCCATGTCGACCGACCGCTGTCGCCCAGTGTGAACACGTGTGATTCGCCTGCTCAGATCGGCGCAACGGCGAGGGGATCTCTCGCTCCCCACCCCTCGACCACGGGCTGGCTTGGGTCCCTGGCTCAAATGCCCGGCTCGCCACGCGGTACACAGTCTTAAGACATCGTATGCGGCAACCCGACTCATACGCTTCACCGTCACATGACTGATGTGTCCGGTTTCGCTGCGGACGAGAGTGTGTGGCGCCAGCCCGGTTCGCGGGTTCGCGGGACGGCCATCGGAAACACGGAAACACGACGGAAGGCTTCACATGATCAACAGGCGCACCTTCAGCAAGGCCGTCGGTCTGGGCACCGGCGCAGCCGCGGTCTCGCTGTCCGGCCTGCCGACCAACGCGTCCGCTGCGACCGCCGGACAGCAGTCCGGTACCGCTGTTCCCACGGTGCCGACCATCACCCCCGGCACTCACACCGAGTTCCCGGTGATCAAGCAGGTCAAGGCGGGGCTGCTGGACATCGGCTACGCCGAGCTCGGCCCCGCGCACGGCCCGGTCGTGATCTGCCTGCACGGCTGGCCGTACGACATCCACAGCTTCGTCGACGTCGCGCCGCTGCTGGCCGCCCAGGGCTACCGGGTCCTCGTGCCCTACCTGCGGGGCCACGGCAGCACGCGCTTCCTGTCCCGGCACACGCCGCGGACCGCCGAGCAGTCGGCCATCGCGCTGGACATCATCGCGTTCATGGACGCCTTGAAGATCCACAAGGCGGTCCTGGCCGGCTTCGACTGGGGCTCGCGCACCGCCGACATCATCGCGGCGCTGTGGCCCGAGCGCGTCAAGGCCATGGTCTCCACCAGCGGTTACCTCATCACCAACCGCAAGACGCAGCTCGCGCCGGCCGCGCCGGGCGTCGAGCACACCTGGTGGTACCAGTGGTACTTCGCCACCGACCGCGGCGAGCAGGCCATGGTGAACGTCGACGACCGACTGGCGCTGTGCCGTTACGTGTGGACGCTGGTCTCCCCGAACTGGGACTTCGACGACGCCACGTACCAGCGCACGTCGCAGGCCTTCCTCAACCCTGACTACGCGGCGATCGTCCTCTACAACTACCGCTGGCGCATCAGCCTCATCGAGGGTGACCGGCGCTACGACCGCTACGAGAAGCTGCTCGCGGCGCAGCCGCCCATCGGTGTCCCGACCGTCACCCTCGACCCGGCGCTGGACCCGTTCACCGCGCCGGGCGACGGTTCGGCGTACCGCAGCCACTTCACCGGTCCCTACGCGCACCGGACCATCGCGGACATCGGCCACAACCTGCCGCAGGAGGCGCCCACGGTCTTCGCGCAGGCCGTGGTCGACGCCGATCACCTCTGACGGCGCCGATCACCCCCCGCTGCCGCCGACCACCTCTGACCACGAGGAGCCCCGATGAATGAAGTCCTGTGGAACCGTCTGACCGCCGCCGAACTGCGGGCCCTCGCGGCGCGGGACGCGGTGGTGCTGCTGCCCATCGGGGCCACCGAGCAACACGGCCCGCATCTGCCCACCGGTGTCGACGACTTCCTGGCGGCGGAGGTGTGCCGGCGGGCGGCGGTGCGGGCGGCCGAGCAGACCGGGGTGGTGGTGACACCGTCCGTGCCGACGGGCCTGTCGGAGCATCACATGACCTTCGGAGGCACCCTCACCCTGAGCCTTCCCACCCTGCACGCGCTGCTGCGTGACATCTGCCGCTCCGTGATCCGGGCGGGTTTCTCACGCATCCTCATCGTCAACGGGCACGGCGGGAACATGACCGCCCTCAACGCCCTGACCACCGAGCTGACCGCGGAGCTGTCGACGCCGATCGCGTTCGCCAGCTACTTCGGCGCCGGGCGGGAGGTGGTACGGGCCACCTTGGAGACGCAGGACGGTCTGATGCACGCGTGCGAGGGCGAGACGTCCATGATGATGGCCGCCCACCCGGACCTGATCCGGTCCGAGCACCTGGTGGAGGCGCACGGACCGCAGATCACCCTGCCCGCGGAGTCCACCGAGCCGGTGTACATGGCTGTGTCCTTCGACCGGATCACCGAGTCGGGGGTGGCGGGTGACGCCCGGGTCGCCAGTGCCGAGAAGGGCGAGCGGATGCTGTCCGGGTGCGCTTCGGCGCTGGCGGACATCATCGTGCGGGACCCCTGGGCGAAGTAGCACGGGGGTGGTGCGGCGGGGAAGGTGATGAGGTCCCCGCCGCACCCCGTGTCACGCCTCGGCGCGCTTGGGCAGGCGCCAGTTGGGGCGCGGGAAGTGGCAGGTGTAGCCGTCCGGGTAGCGCTGGAGGTAGTCCTGGTGCTCCGGCTCGGCCTGCCAGAACGGGCCGGCCGGCACCACCTCGGTCACCACCGGTCCGGGCCACAGTCCGGAGGCGTCGACGTCGGCGATGGTGTCATCGGCGATGCGGCGCTGCTCGTCGTCGTAGTAGAAGATCGCCGAGCGGTAGCTGGCGCCGATGTCGTTGCCCTGGCGGTTCCTCGTGCTCGGGTCGTGGATCTGGAAGAAGTACTCCAGGATCGTGCGGTAGTCGGTGACCGCGGGGTCGAAGGTGATCTCGATCGACTCCGCGTGGTTTCCGTGGTCGCGGTAGGTGGCGTTGGGCTTGTCGTCGTCACCGCTGTAGCCGACCCGGGTGTCCTTCACCCCGGGCAGGGCCCGGATCAGCTCCTGCATGCCCCAGAAGCAGCCGCCCGCCAGTAGCGCCCTCTCCTCGGCGTTGCTCATGGCACCTCACCTTTCCGTCGCTTCTCGTCGCGTTTGTTCGCGCAGGTCTCCAGGCTCGCACGTCGGCGGGCCGGAGACTTCCACGTTTGCGTCACCATCTTGACAGGTGACGCACTGCATGACAGATTCGTCACCAGTCAAAGCGGTGACGAACCTTGCAAGGCTGAAACACCGCGGTTACCGATGAAAATTCCTGAGAGGGGTTCGTCATGATGAGCATCAAGGGTGGACGCAAGCGGCTGGCCATGGGAGCGGTGGCGACGGCCGCCGCGGGCATCGCCCTCGGCGCCTTCGCCCTCAGCGGCACCGCCAACGGCGCGACCGAGACGGCCGAGGCCGCGAGCGCTGGCAACCACCCCAAGCCCACCGTCGTCCTGGAGCACGGCGCCTTCGCCGACGGCTCCAGCTGGAACGGCGTCATCTCCCGCCTGAAGGCCGACGGCTACCCGGTCGTAGCCGCCGCCAACCCGCTGCGCGGCCCGGCCTCCGACGCCACCGCGCTGCGCGCGGTCCTGGACCACATCAAGGGCCCGAAGATCGTCGTCGGCCACTCCTACGGCGGCAACGTCATCAGCGAGGCCGCCACCAACGACCCCGACGTCAAGGCACTGGTCTACGTGGCCGCCTTCCTGCCCGCCCCCGGCGAGAGCGCCCTGGAGCTGACCAACAAGTACCCGGGCTCCACCCTCCCCGGCACCCTGGACCCGGTCACCTACCAGCAGACCGACGGCTCCTCGGTCACCGACCTGTACATCCAGCAGGACAAGTTCCGCCACCAGTTCGCCGCCGACGTGTCCGCGAAGCAGGCCGCCCTGATGGCCGCCGAGCAGCGGCCCATCGCCCAGGCGGCGCTGGAGGAGAAGGCCACCACCGCCGCCTGGAAGACCATCCCGAGCTGGGACATCATCACCACCGAGGACCTCAACATCCCGCCCGCCGTGCAGCGCTTCATGGCCAAGCGCGCCCACGCGCACACCACCGAGGTCGCCGCCTCCCACTCGGTCGCCGTCTCCCACCCCCGTCTGGTGGCCGACGTGATCGAGCGCGCCGCCCGCGCCACTGTCCGCTGACCCCCTCGAAGGACGGCGGGGCACCACGCCCCGCCGTCCTCGGACCGCGTCACACCTGCGCCGGCGGTGCGGGTGTGCGGACCCGCAGGAGAATGGACCCATGGCCTCACCCACCGCCCCTCGTGCTCTCGGTGCGTTCCTCAAGGCCCGCCGAGCACAGCTGGACCCGCGCGACTGCGGTCTGCCCGCCACCGACTCCGCCCGCCGGGTCGCCGGACTGCGGCGTGAGGAGGTCGCCACCCTCGCGGCGATCAGCGTGGACTACTACACCCGCCTCGAACAGGGCCGCGTCCCCGCCTCCGCGCCCGTGCTCGCCACCCTGGCCCGCGCCCTGCGCCTGGACGAGGACGAGGAGCGCTACCTGTACGAACTCGCCGGCCGGTCCGACGACCGGCCCCGCCGTCGCCGCCCGGTCCAGCGGGTACGGCAGCCCATGCTCCGCCTGCTCGCCCAGCTCCCCCACGCCCCCGCCCTGGTCCTCGGCAGGCGCCTGGACATCCTGGCCTGGAACGCAGCCGCCACGGCCCTCTACACCGACTTCGGCGCCGTCCCGGCGGCCCGGCGCAACTACCTGCGCCTGATGTTCACCGACCCCGCGATCCGCGGCATGCACCGCGAGTGGGCCCACGACGCCCGGGACGCGGTCGCCGCGCTGCGCATGGAGGCCGCCGCCGACCCGGACGACCCTGATCTCGCCGCCCTCGTCGGCGAACTGACCATCCGGGACAGCGACTTCCGCACCTGGTGGGCCGAACACCGCGTGAACAGCGCCACCTACGGGACCAAGCACTACCGCCACCCCCTGGTCGGCGACCTCACCCTCGACTGCGACACCTGGGCCGCGTCCGACGGCTCCGGTCAGCGCCTGATGGTCCTGACCGCCGAATCCGGCAGCTCCTCCCACGACGCGCTGCGCATCCTCACCTCCTGGACCGCGGAGTCCGCGACGCCGGACGCGGCGAGGGACCGGACCTCATAGCGGAGGCACCGGTGAACCCGCGTCCGGGTCACCTGGTGCGCCGTCAGTACGAGGAGGGTCGCGGCGTGCCCTGTCCCGTCGCCGTCGAGCAGAACCCGTCCGGCTGTGCCCTGGCGCTGGCCCTGTCGTACGCCAAGGGCATCGGCGGCACCCGCGCCGGCGTCATCGAGACGACGTTCACCGAGGAGACCGAGACCGACCTCTTCGGTGAGCAGGCCGTCCTGATGTACGAGGGCGGGCTGGAGAAGATGCGCTGGTCGATCTCTTGGACCGCCGCGTACTCCGCCAATCCACTTCCTGGCGAACGAACCGTCCTGGATCTCCGCGAGGCCCAGCTCATCAGGTTGCGCAACTGCTTGCCAGTGGTCTCCAGCAGATGCTCGGAGTCCTGCCGCTTGTAGGCGTCGTACTGCTTCAGGCCGCCGTGGTTGCACGAGGACGCGTGAGTCCCCCGCACCGGGTTCAGTCCGTGAGCCGGTCCAGGACCGCGGTGGCCAGACGAAGTGCGGCATGCAGCTCCGTCACCTCGGCGACGGTCGGTCGGACCACGCCCGACCAGTCGCCGCGCAGGCCCGGCCAGACGGCCAGCAGGACCTGGGCTCCGGCGAGGCCCAGGTGGGCCGTGACATCGGTTCGGTCGTCGCCTGCGGGCGTCCATGCCAGCAGGACGCGGCCCTGCGGGACACGGGAGGGGCCGTCCATCAGCATCCAGCTGGCCATGAGGGCACCGCGCACGGGGGTGACGATGGCACCCCGGACGTCGGCCGGCATGGGGCGCCGGGTCAGGGTGGACAGCTCGACCGGGGTCCCCGCGCGGGAGCCGGGTACCAGGCTGAGGGCCGGGCGGTGGCCACCGGGCCGCCGCCCGGACGGTGCCGTCGTGGCCGGTGCGGGGCCGCCGCCCGGTCGGCTGAACCTGTCGTGTCTCGTCATGGTCTTTCCCCCTCCACGCCTCATGGGTGGTTCATGGCACGAAGTCCGTTTGCGTCCTTCGTGCCGTGTAGTTTCTCGGAGTCGAGGGGCGAGCACATCCGTCATCTGACTGCCCGCAGGGCTCAGTGCCCGCTGTCGTTCCGCCCGAATGCCCCGGCCGCCGTGCGCTCCAGCAGGGACGCGGCCTCGGACAGCACGGGGTGGCACGCGACCTGCGGGGCGGCGTGCGAGGTCACCTCGTGCAGCCCGGCCATCAGGTGGGCGAGGCGCCCCCCTCCCGTGTAGACCAGGGCGACACTGCCCTCCCAGAGCGTCTCCTGCAGCCGGTCCGGGGTGAACTGGCCGTCCCCGGCACACGCCACCAGCAGGCGGCCGGCCAAGGTGCGTTCCAGCGGTCCGGGGACCCAGGTGCCCTGGTCGAGGTCGGCGCCGAGGCCGGCGGTCAGCGAGGCGAGCCGCTCCACCGCGGAGGGGTGGCGCTGCGCAGCGGCGCAGGGAACGGCTGTGTCATGTGACATGGGTTTCGATGGCCTTCTGCTCAAGAGTGACATGTGTCCACCGAGTACCGACGGACGACATGTCGGTGTAGGTTTCAACAATAATACGTGTCTCAGCCGGGTCCTGAGAAATGTGTGTACCCCGCGGAGAAGACCGGAGCATCGATGAGATCGGACGCACTGTCCAACCGTATGCGCATCCTGGAAGCGGCGACGGAGGTGCTCGCCGAACCGGGCGACACTTCGCTGAAGTCGATCGCGCGCCGGGCGGGCGTGGGTCAGGGCACGCTCTACCGTCACTTCCCCTCCCGTGAGTGCCTGGTGCTCCAGGTGTACGAGGAAGAGGTGGAGGAGCTGGCGACCGTGGCGACCGTCCTGCTGGACACCCTGTCCCCGCGGCACGGCCTGTGCGCCTGGCTGCGGCGGCTGTTGTCCGTCGGCCGGTGCGCGCCGGAGTTCGCCGAGGCGATGACCGCGGCCGGCGGGGTGCTGTCGGAGCCGTGCCGGCGGGCCTATCAACCGTTGCTGGATGCCCTGTCGATGCTGGTGGACGCCAATGCGACGGCCGGGACCATCGCCCCTGGGACGACGGCCGCGGACGTGCTCACGCTGCTCGGCCCGCTGTGGCGCCTCGACGCGTCCTGCACGCAGGACGCGGACCGCGCGGAGCGGCTCTTCGAGGTCCTGATGCGAGGACTGTGTCCGGGCGCCGGGCCGGATCATCAGTAGAAGTCGTCGGCGGGGTAGAGGGTCAGCAGCCTGAGCGTCTCGACGTACAGCCAGGTCAGGCCCAGAGTCAGCCCGAACGCGGCCGGCCAGCGCTGATCGCGGGCCACACCGCGGGTGATGGCGCCTTCGACCCTGCGCAGGTGCAGCGGGAGGAACGACACCGTGAGCGCCACGCCGACCAAGGCCATGAGGACACCGAGCCCCACGGAGCGCAGTCCAAGTCGGTCGGCGCCCATCAGGGGGAACAGGGCGGTGTCGGCGAGGGCCTGGAAGCACAGGGCAAGCACCACGGCGCCGGCGAAGCCGTACCGCCGCCGGTGCACGCGCATCCAGCGCAGCAGGTAGGCCAGCAGGACTCCGGCGGAGGTCGCCATCGTTCCCAGGATGGTCTGGACGAGCAGGCCCGGGGCAAGACGGCTGAAGGCCGTGGCCGAGAGCACGCCGAGACATACACCTTGCAGGGCGGCGAACGTCAGGGCTGGCGTCGGTGACGGCTGCTTGCGGCGGCACTGCACGACCACCAGTGCCGCCGCCAGCAGTCCGGCGCCGGTGGCGAGGACGTAGGCGGCGACCGTGCCAAGAGGCAGCCCGGGCAGCAGGGTCCACGACAGGACGACGGCGAGAGCCGTCACCCCGAGCCCTGTCAGCCAGCGGGGCAGGACGTCAGCCATCGTCATCAGGTCGCCGACCGTGAGGGGCAGCGGGCCGGTGTCCTTCTCGTGGTCCGCGTCGAGGTCCTGGGCCGTGGCACTCCGGCCCGGTACGACGGCGATGCCCGCGCGCGGGTCTCTGGCCACCGTCTTCTGCCCGCCCCGCCGCTCGAACCGCGGCGAGGCCAGTATCGGGTTGCTGCTCTTCAGGGAACGGTGCTGTTCGACCGGTGTCACGCCAGGTCCTCTCTCCGTGTCGGACACGCCGGAGGCGTCGGCTGTCGTCACCCTGCCCCACGAGACAAACGGTGCACATCAGTCAGTTGACGGTCGAAGGCGGTGTACACGTCCGCTCCGTACGCACCGTCACGGCAAGGCGAACCCCAGCTCCCGGGCGGCCGTCTCGGGGGTGGGCTGGGACCAGAGCTCGGCGACCGCCTCGTTCGTGGACAGGGAGCGCGGCTGGGCCACGTCCAGGTACAGGGTGCCGTTGAGGTGGTCGGTCTCGTGCTGGACGATGCGGGCGGGCCAGCCGGTGAACACCTCGTCGACCGGCTGCCCGTGCTCGTCCTGTCCCCGCAGCCGCACCCGGGCGTGCCGGGCCACCACGGCCTGCCAGCCCGGCACGCTCAGGCAGCCCTCGAAGAAGGCGACCCGGGCACCGCCCCGCGACTCCCGCGCGCCTGCCGCTGTTTCGGTCCTGCCGGCCCCTTCCGGCCCCTCGGGCTCGTAGGAGGGATTGAGCAGCACCCGGAAGGGCAGCGGCGTACGGCCGCGGGCCTCCAGTGCCTCGACGGGACCGCGTGCCCGGTCCTCCACCACGGCGATGCTCAGCGGGACGCCGACCTGGGGTGCGGCCAGGCCCACTCCCGGGGCCGCGAGCATCGTCGTGCGCAGCGCGGCCACGAAGCGCTCGAGCAGCGCGTCGTCGAGCTGGCCGTCGTACGGTTCGGCGACACCGCGCAGGACCGGGTGGCCCGCGGTGACGATCGGCAAAGGGCCGCCGGGGGTGAGGAGTTGCTCGATGTGCTCGGACAGCTGCCGGGGGGTCGTGTGAGGGGCCACAGGTCAGCTCACCGGGGCGTAGAAGCGCAGGGGGGAGTTGGGTACGAAGCCGATCCTCGGGTAGACGGGGGCCCCGGCGACGGTGGCGTGCAGCGTGGCCCGGATCAGACCGGTGGCGCGGGCCCCCTCGTACAGGGCCTTGCGGGTCACCGCCTCGCCGTAGCCGCGGCGCTGATGGTCCGGTTCGGTGGCGACGAGGATCACGAACAGACGGCCCTCCGCCTCGACGGTCGCGGCGCACGCGACCGGTGTGCCGTCGCGCAGCGCCAGGTAGGCGTACACCTCCTGCTTCCACAGGCAGGAGCCGGCCAGCCCGTCACGGCCGTCCTCCGGATCGAACCCGTAGGCACGGGAATTGATGTCGGCGTAGGCCGTGAGCTGTTCGTCGGTGGTGACCCGCTCGAAGGTGAGCTCGGGGTGGTGGGGCTCGGGGATGGGCAGCAGGTCGCCGGCCATGCCGGTGCCGGGGAAGGCGTGGACCAGGCCGGCGCGCTGCGCCGCGTCGTCGAGTGCGTCGCGCGCGTCGTCGGCGAGCAGGTCCTCGAACAGCCACAGGAAGCCGGGCCGCTGCTTGGACCGCATGATGTCCGCGGCCTGCGCCAGGCGCTTCTCCAGCAGTTCCCGGTCCGCGCCGGCCTCGTTGAGGGTGATCGCGTTCCAGAAGGCGAAGCGGCAGTCGGCCCAGCGGACGGCGATGCCCGGCAGGTCCCGTACGTCCGCCTTCTTGTCCCGGTCGAGCACCATGGCGCGCCACACCGTGGACAGCTGTGCCACCGATTCGACCGCCGCCGCGAGATCCGGCACCGTAACTCCCTCACCTTGTCGGATATGTGCTCCCCCATAGGTCCAACGATCCTCGGGGGACAGCAGTCCCGGGCTCCCTGTCCTTTCTCGCCCCCACAGCGAGGCCGGGGAGAGCCCGGTGGGCGGCCGTCCGGATGCGCACCACTCGATATGGCCGCCCCGCTCCCGCCCCGGCCGTGGCGGGAGCCTGCCGCTCTTCACACGGATGCGAGGTCGCCGTGGGTTCACGTGACGACTCCGTGTGTGCGGCAGGCGGCGCACACTGTGGGACGGGAGCGGGGCGGGAGGCCGGTCAGGCGGGGGTGATGTTGTAGTTGAAGCGGAACACGTTGCCCGGGTCGTACGTCCTCTTCAGCGCGGCCAGCCGCTCGTACCGCTGTGCCCCGTACAGCTCGCGCACGCCCTCGGCGTCGGTGGCCTCGTCCGGGGAGAGGAAGTTCACCAGGTTGCGCTCGTCCGCCCAGGGCAACAACCCGTCGAAGACCCGCGTCAACTCGCCGCGCAGTTCGTCCGCCTGATCCGCGGTTCCCACCACGGACGCGAAGGCGACGTACGCAAGGCCCCGGCTGGGCACCGAGTTGGGGAACTCCGGTTCCCGGTCGAAGGCCCCGCCGAGCGCCCGTATCTCGACGCCGACCAGCGTGCAGCCCGACTCGGGACCGGTCAGCTCCAGGAACGCCTGCGCCGTCTTGGCGGAGAACTCCCGCAGGCCGAGGCTGCGGTCGTAGTACGGCATCGGGTCGACCGGGTCCAGGTGGATCTCGCCGATCGCGCCGAACGGCTTCTCGCCCACCAGGTCGAGGAGAGCCGGTGCCGCGTCCCGCAGCGGTTCGACGAGGCGCTCGCCGTCGGCCGCCGTACCGAGGTAGCCGATGCGCAGGTGGACCACGAACGCACCGCGCAGCGGCTCGGGCAGGGCGGGAAGGTCGGGCAGCCGCTGGACGGCGACGGAGGAGGTCATGTCCTCCCCCACCGTGGGCAGCCAGGCGCGCCAGGCGTTCAGCACCTGTTCCAGGTGCTCGCCCGGGAAGTAGATACCGCCGCCGTAGAAACGGGAGACGGGGAACGCGTCGAACTCGATCTCGGTGACGACACCGAAGTTGCCCTTGCCGCCCAGGAGTGCCCAGTACAGGTCCGGTTCGTCCTGCGGGGTCACCCGGCGCAGCTGCCCGTCCGCGGTGACGACGTCCAGTCGGCGAACGTGGTCGGCGGCGTAGCCGTACGTGCGGCCCAGCAACGGGCTCTGGCCGCCTCCGAGGGTGTAGCCGACGACACCGACCTCGGGGGCCGAGCCGACGATCGGGGCCAGCCCGGCCTCTGCCGCGCGCGGCAGCACCTCGCTCCAGCGCACGCCCGCCTGGACGGTCACCGTGCCGTACTGCGCGTCGACGGACATGCCCTTCATCCGCCCCGTCGTGATCAGCACCGCGCCCTCCGCCGCGGAGACCACCTGGTGGGCGGCGGACTTCACCGCGACCGGCAGGCCGTGGCGGGCGGCGAAGCGGACCGCCGCCACGACGTCCTGCTCACTGCTCGCACCGACCACGACGGCCGGCCGCAGAGGGCAGACCAGGTTGAACGTGGCGCACTCGGCCTCGTAGCCGTCCGCGCCCGGCTCCAGCACCGGGCCGTAGACGGAGTCCCGCAGGGCCGCCACGTCCTGGGGGTTCAGCCGCCGGCCCGCAGCGTCAGACATATCCGCACTCATCTTGATCGCAACCTCACTCACACACGCGGAGCATCCCGTGCCGAGTCCGCGGGGACGGGCGACGGGCGTCGAAACCTGTCGTGACGGACACGAGCCGGACGCCCTTCGCCGTTCACGTGAATGTGCCTACACGTGTGCGTGGGACGGAACGCTGCGGCGGCGGGCGCACCGGTGCAGCCGTCCCCGCACCTACGGCGCGGCGGCGCTGCGCAGGTGGCGGCTCACATCCCCGACCAGGGTGATGCGGACTGCGCGCCACGAAGCGCCAGCGGCCGTCGTGGCGCTCGAAGCGGTCGTGGTAGCGGCCGCCGGCGATGGGCTGGAGCGGCAGATCGGGCACCGCCTGGGGGACGGTCACGTGGCCTGGACGCCCAGTGCGATCAGCCGGTCGCGGGTGGCGACGATGTCGGGGACGCACAAATACATGTTCTGGGCCGAGCCGGGCGGGGCGGTGGTGAGGCCGCTGCCGAACTGTATCGAGCACGCGGAGCCGGGCGGGGTGAACTGGACCTTGGCGGGCGGTGTACGGTCACGCCGCCAGCCGAGCCGCGCAGAACTCCTTCAACCCGCTCGACGTCGGACACGGGGATGGTCACCACTTCGAGCCGCTCCACTGACATCACCGGTAGGGTATCTGCATAAAAGGAGCAAATCCTGCCAAACATGTTTTCGGCACTCGGCGATCAAAGTGATGTGTGCGCAATTGGTACACACCTACCCGCGGGCTGGAGATACATTGCAGACTTCAAGGTGTCCGAATTCTTGTCATCGGTAGGCGGGGCATGAACGCGCAGCAGGAGTACAGAGGGCGGCGACTGGGGCTGACGAGCCTCACGGTCGCGGCGAGTGGGCTGCTCGCCCTGCTGATCGGCGTGGCGTTCGCGGTCCTGCTGTGGGCGATCTCCGACGCCAACAGCTCCACCTCCGCCCGCCGGGCCTCCCGTACCGCGCTCGTCGAGGCGGGAAGCATGGAACGGCTGCTCCTTGATCTCGAAACCGGCCAGCGGGGCTTTGTGATCACCAAGCACGAAACGTTTCTCCAGCCATGGCGCCAGGCCCGCTCCGAGCTCCCCGGGGAAGCCCGGCGGTTCATCGCGAGCGCCACGTCCGCCGAGCAGCGGCGCACCGCGGAGCAAATCACCCAGGGCGTCGAGTCCTTCCTGAACGACTACTCGATCCCGCTGGTCGAGATGGTCCGTCGGGACGACCCCGCGGCGTCCTCCCTGAAGACGACCGTCGAGGGCAGGGACCGCGTGGACGCCCTGCGGACCCAGTTCGGCCGGTACATGGCGGACGAACGCGCGCAGCTGGCCGAGCGCACCGACGCCGCCGGGACCAACAGCCACCAGGCGGTGCTCGCGGCGGCGGTGGGGCTCGCGGCGTCCATGGCGCTCGTGGCGGTCTTCACGGTCCTCCAGCACCGTGCGGTGGTCCGGCCGGTGCGCGGGGCGGCGACCGCCGCCGAGGAGCTGGCGGGCGGTGACCTCAGCATGCGGATCCCGCCCAGCAGGGTGGCGGAGATCAGCGCCCTGGGGAGCTCCTTCAACAGCATGGCCGCCTCGCTCCAGGACAGCAGACGCCGGATCATGGAGAGCACCGAGGCCGTGCACCGGCGCACCGCCCGGGACCTGCACGACGGGGCGCAGCAGCGCCTGGTGAGCCTGATGATCGGGCTGCGGCTGGCGCGGGAGATGCTGCCCGAGACGGAGACCGCGACGGCCGACCTGCTGGACCAGTCGATCGACAACGCGCAGACCGCCATCAACGAGCTGCGCGAGCTGGCATCCGGCATCTACCCCCTCGTGCTGACGGTGAAGGGGCTGGTGGCGGCGGTCAAGGATCTCGCGGCCCGCTGCCCGGTAGCCACCGTCGTCGAGACCAGGGACGAGCGGCGGATCTCCTCCACGGTGGAGTCGAACGCGTACTTCGTCGTGGCCGAGGCGGTCACGAACGCCGTCAAGCACGCGCAGGCGTCGCGGATCGACGTGTCCATCGAGTTCGAGGACACCCTGCGGATTAAGGTCGCCGACGACGGTGTCGGCGGTGTGGGCAAGGAGACGGCCGGCAGCGGCATGACCGGGCTGACGGACCGCGTCGCCGCCTTCGACGGCAAGCTGTCCATCGACTCCCCGCCCGGCGTGGGTACGACCATCCTGATCCAGATCCCGCTGCGGGACTGAAGCGGCGCCGGCGAAGGGGGCGACGCCGCGTCCGGACGCTTCGGCGCCCAGGTGCCCCCGGTGGTGTTCGCGCGGTGACGTCGATCGCCGCGACCTGGGGAAGCCTTGTGTTCTCCCCAGCCCGGCGACTTGCCCGCCGCGTCCCACCGCTGGGACGAGCTCTGACAGGCGATTCTCGGCCATGCGTCAGTCATGTGACTCGCCTCCCCTGCACCGCCTCCGTCGCGGCTCTGCCGGGCCGGTGACCACGGCCCGCGGGGGACGCCCTCGTGACGGCCGCCGGGTGTCAGCGGG
>NZ_KQ948433.1:163071-250397 GCF_001514065.1 Streptomyces antibioticus
GCGCCGGACCCGGCGAAAAGGGCCCCCACCGGCCCGCGACCAGTAACCGCACCACGCATGTGGGGGAAGCCCCATGCCCCTGAAACGAGAAACCTGGGGTGCGCTCCATCGAATGAGATGTCCGCAGCGAGAAACATATGACATGGCCTCCCGGAGCGTCGCGGCCCGCCGGGGCAACGCGGGCCGCGGCAGGTGTCACCGGGCGTCACTGTGAGGGATGGCGCCCGGTGACACCCCTGTCCGTGGGCCGGCGCCGGACCTCCGGAGCTGTGGCATGTCGCGTGTACCGAGGATTCCCTGGACGTGGGCGGTGCTCCGTCCCCAGGGTTTCCGACCCCTGCGACGCACCTGCCGCGACCGTGCAAGGGGAGCGCCGTACGGCATGACCGACGTCCGCGGTGCAGCGCTCCCGCGTGCGGGGTCAGGAGTTCGGTGCCGGGCGGGAGCCTCTGTCGTCGGCGGGCGCGGCGACCTCCGAGGAAGCCTCGGTGTCCGCGCGCGCGGCCTCCGGGGCAGGCACCGGTGCCGCCGGCTGCGTCCCGGCGGTCGCCTTCGCCCCGGCCGCCGCCTGGACCAGGCCGCTGGAGGCGCGCAGGGCGACCTCCTTGATGAAGAGGGTCACCAGGAAGGACAGCAGGGCGACCGGGGCTACGTACATGAAGATGTCACCGATGGCGTGACCGTAGGCGCCCTCCAGCCAGGTGCGGACCGAGGCGGGGAGCTGGGCCAGGTCGGGCAGTTGGCCGCCGCCGGAGGTGTTCGCGGCAACCGCCCGGTCCTGTGGGGCGAGCTGGGTGATGGTCTCGCGGGCGTAGTGGCCGATCCGTGTGGTGAGGACCGAGCCGAGCACCGAGACGCCGACCGCGCCGCCGAGCGATCGGAAGAAGGTCACCGTCGAGGAGGCGGCGCCCAGGTCGCCGGGGGCCACCTGGTTCTGGGTGCACAGCACGAGGTTCTGGAGGGTCATGCCCACGCCGAGGCCCATCAGCGCCATGCACAGTGCGATGTACAGGTACGCGGTGTCGTGGCGAAGCATGCCCAGCAGCGCCAGGCCCGCCGTCAGCAGCACACCGCCCGCCAGCAGCCAGCCCTTCCAGCGGCCGGTACGGGTGATGATCCGGCCGGAGACCGTGGAGGCGACGAACAGACCCGCGATGAACGGGATCGTCATCAGGCCGGACCTGGTCGGGGACTCCCCGCGGGCCAGCTGGAAGTACTGGCTGAAGAAGACGGTGCCCGCGAACAGGGCGACACCGGTGAACAGCGAGGCGGTGGAGGCGAGGGCGATGGTGCGGTTGCGGAACAGCCGCAGCGGGATGACCGGTTCGCCGGCCTTCGTCTCCACCAACAGGAAGACGAGCGCCAGCACGAGCGAGGTGCCGACCAGGGTGTACGTCTGCCAGGACAGCCAGGCGTACTTGTCGTCGGCGAAGGTGACCCAGATCAGCAGGGTGCAGACGGCAGCGGTGACGAAGAAGGCACCCGCCCAGTCGACCTTGACCTGGCGCCTGGTCACCGGCAGGTTCAGCGTCCGCTGGAGCACCACCAGGGCGACGATCGCGAACGGGATGCCGACGAAAAGGCACCACCGCCAGCCGAGCCAGCTGGTGTCGGTGATGACGCCGCCAAGGAGCGGACCGCCGACGGTGGCGACGGCGAAGGTCGCGCCGAGGTAGCCGGAGTAGCGGCCGCGTTGCCGCGGGGCGATCATCGCCGCCAGGACGACCTGGGAGAGCGCGGACAGACCGCCGCCGCCCAGGCCTTGGATGACACGGGCGGCGATCAGCGTGGCGGGGTTCTGCGCGAGACCGGCGACCAGGGAACCGATGGCGTAGACGATGAGCGCCGACTGGACCAGGATCTTCTTGCTGAACTGGTCCGCGAGCTTGCCCCACAGGGGGGTGGAGGCGGTGACCGCCAGCAGGGACGAGGTCACGACCCAGGTGTAGGCGCTCTGGCCGCCGCCCAGGTCACCGATGATCCTGGGCAGTGCGTTGGTGACGACGGTGGAGGACAGGATGGCGGCGAACAGACCGAGCAGCAGTCCCGACAGCGCCCGCATGATCTGCGGGTGGGTCATCGGTACGGCGCCGTCCGCCACCTGTGCCTGGCCGGTTGGCGCGCCGGCCCCGGGGGTGGTTGTCATGGGGTATCTCGTCCTTACGGAGTGACTGCGGGGGTACGGATGGGGGTGTCGTCGAAGCTCGCCCGGAGCCGGGACAGCAGCGAGATCAGACGGCTGATGTCCTCGTCGCTCCAGTCGCTCAGCCGCAGGGCGAGCAGTTCGACGGCGCGGCCGGAGAGTTCGGCCAGCCGCTCGCGGCCCTCGGAGGTCAGGCGCAGGATGCGTGAGCGCCGGTCGGCGGGGTCGGGGCTGCGATCGATCCAGCCTCGGTCGGCCAGGTGGGCAACATGGCGGCTGGTGACCGACATGTCGACGGCGAGGAGTTCCGCGAGCCTGCCGATGCGCAGGTCGCCGTGGCGGTCGAGCAGCGTCAGCACCATGGCGGTACCGCTGGAGCAGCCGCCGGGAAGGCTGCGGTCCAACTGTCGTCGTACCGCGCTGACGGCGCTGAGCTGGCGCGTCAGCTCCTCGTACTCGGCTCGGTCGGTCACGGGATTCTCCTGTCGGGCGTGCCCTTCATTGCTCAGGGCAACCATGTGGTCGCTCGGCCGCCTCGGGGCGGGTTTCTCAGGTGTGCGCGCCGGTCAGCGCAGGATGCGGCGGGCCACGTTGGTGGAGACCAGATCGAGCAGTTCCTCGCCCCGGCCGGAGAGGATCGTGCGGATCGCGTAGAGGGTGAAGCCCTTGGCCTGCTCCACCGAGACCGCGGGCGGCACGGACAGTTCCTGCCGTGCCGTCATGACCTCGACGAGCGCCGGGCCCTCGTGGGCGAAGGCGCCCTTGAGGGCGTCCTCCAGGTCACCGGGCCGCTCGACCCGGCGGGACCACAGCCCGATCGCGGCGGCCACCTCGGCGAGCTGCGGATTGTCCAGTTCCGTCGCGTAGTTGACGATGCCGGCGGCCTTCATCTCCAGCTCGACGAAATTGAGTGACCCGTTGTTGAAGACGACGATCTTGGCGGGCAGCCGGTTCTGCCGCAGCGTGAACAACTCACCGAGCAGCATGGTCAGTCCGCCGTCGCCGGACAGCGAGATGACCTGACGGCCCGGGTACGCCGCCTGCGCGCCGACCGCGTGCGGCAGGGCGTTGGCCATCGTGCCGTGGTTGAACGAACCGATCAGCCGTCGCCGCCCGTTGAAGGTCAGATAGCGGGCCGCCCACACCACCGGGGAGCCGACGTCGACGGTGAACACGGCATCCTCGGCGGCGAGCCGGTCGATCGTCCGCGCCACGAACTGCGGGTGGATCGGCGTGCGTTCGCGGTCGTTGACGGCGAGCGCGTCCAGCGACTTGCGCGTGCGCACGTAGTGGGCGCGGGCATGGTCGAGGTGGTCGCGGGCGGACTTGGAGGTTTTCACCGACAGCAGGGGCAGCAGCGCGGGCAGGGTGTCCCGGACGTTGCCGACGAGCGGCAGGTCGACATGGGTGCGGCGGCCGATCTGCTCGCCGCGGAGGTCGAGCTGGATCACCTTGGCGCCCTGCGGATAGAACTGCCGGTAGGGGAAGTCGGTGCCCAGCATGAGCAGGGTGTCCGCCTCCTCGATCGCCTTGTAACCGGAGGCGAACCCGAGCAGGCCGGTCATGCCGACGTCGTAGGGGTTGTCGTACTCGACGTACTCCTTGCCGCGCAGCGCGTGCACGACCGGGGCCTTGAGGGTCTCGGCGAGCCGGACCAGGTCGTCGTGCGCACCGGCCGCGCCGGCGCCCGCGAGGATCGTGACGCGCTGCCCCGCGTTGAGCAGCTCGGCGGCCTCGGCGAGCGCCTCGTCGTCCGGGCGGCTGACGGTCCTGGTCGGCCGTACGACGGTCGGGGCGAGGTCCCGGCCGGTCTTGGCGAGGAAGTGCTCGCCGGGGACGACCACGACCGCCACTCCCCTGCGCTCGACGGCCGCGCGCATCGCCGTCTCCAGGATGCGCGGACCGTACTCCGGGCTGGTGACGACCTCGGCGTAGACGCTGCAGTCGGCGAACAGTTCCTGCGGGCGGGTCTCCTGGAAGTAGCCGGAGCCGATCTCGCTGCCGGGGATCTGGGCGGCGATGGCGAGGACGGGGACACGGCTGCGCTGGGCGTCGAAGAGGCCGTTGATGAGGTGCAGGTTGCCCGGGCCACAGCTGCCGACGCAGACGCCGAGCTCTCCGGTCAGCCCGGCGTCGGCCGCCGCCGCGAGCGCGGCGCTCTCCTCGTGCCGCACATGGACCCAGTCGACGTCGTCGTCCCGGCGTATGGCGTCCGTCAGACCGTTGAGGGAGTCGCCAGGCAGACCGTACAGGCGACGCACACCGGAGGCCTTGAGCGAGGCGATGACGTGGTCGGCGAAGGTGGGCATGCGGGGTGCCTTTCGTCGGGTGTGAGTGTTCCCGATCAGTGTTCGGGAACGTGCAATGCGCACACATCCGTCGAATGACTGCGTGGGCGGGGCGCGAATGGCGAGGGCTGCTGGGTCGTCCGACTGCCGCAATTGCCGGATTAGTGCCGCGGAAGCCCGCACCCCGTTGGGCAGGGGCGGGCTTCTTCACGGACTACGGCGATCTAGAGCCCCAGGTCGAGGGCGAGACACGAGAAGGTGCGGTACGCGGCCGTCTCGTCGGGCGAGGGGTTCGCCCCGCCGTGCGGCGCGGACTGCACTTCTTCCGTCATGTCCTCGTACCGGATGCGCTCGGGCAGCTTGCCGAAGCGTGCGTGCCGGGCCGCCGCGGCGGTGTCCATGGTGGCTTCCTGGCTCATGGCCAGCCTCCACTTCGTCGATCGTGAACGGGCCCGTCGGCCGGGACCACTGTCAGCTTGCGCCCGCAATGCGTCACCTGTCAAGCCGGTGACGAAATGAAGAGGTGAACCTCCGGCATCACCCACACGTCCACACGTCATGACCAACCTGCGACGAGGCGACCTGGCAGGCACGTCGCACGGCGGTGACCACCCCGAACGAGGACGGCTATGTCGCCCACGTCCACGTCGTCGACGACCACGCGTACCGCGACCTGACCGCCGAGCAGCTTCTCCGCACTCGCCGCTGACCAGGAACTGCTGTTCGTAGCGGACAGGAGGGCTGTGACCGAAGCACACATGCCGCTCCTGGCCGTCCGCACCGGCGAGGACCACGAAGGCTCCGCGCCGGGCCACGAGGAACTCCGGTCGCGGCAGCGCACCTGTCGGCCGTCGAGAACAACCTCTCGACGGCCAACATGGACTGTGAGGAGTTCGTGGACGCCGCCGAGGAGGACGGCGTCTTCGGCGGATTCTGACTCACCCCAGGCGGTAGCGCACCGGCAGCGACAGCACGCCCCGCACCATGCCGGCCGGGAACCAGTCCAGTGACTCTGCGGGCACCGCCAGTTCCAGGTGCGGGACACGGGTGAGCAGAGTGTGCAGGGCGACGCGGGCCTCCAAGCGGGCCAGCGGGGCGCCCAGGCAGTGGTGGATGCCGTGCCCGAAGGCGAGATGGCGGGCGACGGGACGGGTGATGTCGAGCGCGTCGGCGTCACCGCCGCAGGGCAGCGGGGCCGCACGGTTTGCGGACGCGAGCGCCACCGCGACGACACCGCCCCGGGGGATGTGCACCCCGCCGAGCTCCAGGTCCCTCGCCGCGTACCGGTTCGTGGTGCGCTCGACGGAGGTGTCGTAGCGCAGGAACTCCTCGATCGCGTCGGGCAGCAGACGCAGGTCGCCGCGCAGCAGCCGCAACTGGTCGGGGTGCCGGAGCAGCCAGCACGGAGTTGCCCAGCAGGTTGACGACGGACATCTGGCGTCGCTGCCCGCCACGGGGGGTTTCGTCCCGCAGTCCCGGCAGTCAAACGACTGATTCCGGGCAGGGCGGCGGCTTCCAGACTGAGGGCACAGGCGACCATCAGGAAAGGACTCGCACACCCATGACGGTCATCAACAGCCCACTGCCGGACCAGGAACGTGAGATCGCGGGCAGCGCCCTCCAGGCGACCCTGGTGGATCTGCTCGACCTGTCCCTGGTGGCCAAGCAGGCGCACTGGAACCTTTACGGGCCGCGCTTCCGCTCCATCCACCTGCAGCTCGACGAGGTGGTCACCACCGCGCGCGAGTACGCCGACACGGTGGCCGAGCGTGCCGCCGCGCTCGGCGTCAGTCCGGACGGACGGGCCGGCACCATCGCCGCCACCAGCGGACTGCCCGCGTTCGCGGCGGGCTGGACAAAGGACGTGGGCGCCGTGGAAGCCCTGGTCGAGGCGTTCTCCGCCGTCATCGGACGGGTACGGGAACGCATCGAGGTGACCGGGCCGGCGGATGCCGTGACGCAGGACCTGCTAATCGGCCTGACCGCCGAGCTGGAGAAGCAGAGCTGGATGTTCCAGGCAGAGAACCGGGGTTGAGGTCGCTGCCCGAGGCTTTCGCGGACGGCTCCGTACGACGGTGCCGTCACCGCCGTGCATGTGTCAGGTCCGTCTACGTGCCCGCAAGGCGGCTGCCTTGACGCGGTTCCCGCAGGAACGCATCGCGCACCACTCCCGGCGGCGGCCCCGGGAGCGGTCGAGGTAGATGTGGGTGCAGTCGGGGCGCCTGCACTCGCGCAGCAGCGTGGCTTCGTCCCCGGCGAGGATCTCGACGGCCTCGCGGGCGAGTTCGGTGAGGGCGTGGGCAGCCTTCCCGGAACGGCTCGTGCCCGCGGCGTCCAGGCGCATCACCACCGGCGCCCCGGCGGCCTGCCGGTTCACCGCGATCACCGCCCAGACAGGCAGCGGTCGACCGGTGAGCCGGGCTCTGATCAACGCATAGATCGCTTCCCGGAGTTGCAAGGCCGCGCGCAGGTCGGACCGGTCCGATCCGGGCCGCCGGTCGAGCAGCCCGGCTTCGACGAACCAGGCGTCGAGCAGTGCGGGCGAGCCGATCCGCTCGATGGGGGCCGGCGTTCGTCGCTCTTGCAGGGTGCCCGCGAAGTCGAGCGCGGGCGTCCCACAGGGAAACACATGTCTCACGTGACCCTCCTGGCAGGGACCTGGCTACGTTTCGGGTTTCAGGTTTCAGGAGTAACCATCTTGACAGGTGACGCGAGCATTTGGGAACCTCTCGTCACCGGCCAGAACGGTTACTACCTGGCCTGCACCTTCCCGGTCCACTTCTCAGTGAGGACATCTCATGGCCGTCGTACGCTTCCACCTCGTCTCCCGGCTCGCCCCGAAGGACGTGCTCCAGGTGCTGACCGACTTCAGCCCCGCGCGGGCCGAGGCCTGGCCCACGATCGACGCAGCGCACTTCGAGGTTCACGACCTCGGCGACACCTGGGCCGAGGTCACCGAAGGGACCTCGGCGGCCTGGGAGCGGGCCCGCTACGAGTGGGAGCCGGCCGGTGACACCGTCACCATCACCACGCTCGACTCCAAGCTCTTCGGCGCCGGCGGCGGCTGGGTCTTCCGGATGACCCCCGAGGACGAGGGCACCCGGGTCGACGTCGAACTGACGCGGCAGCCCAGCACGGTCAAGGGCAAGATGCTCGCCGCCCTGCTCCCGCTCGCCGCCCCCGGCTCCCTGCGCAAGTCCTTCGCGGGGCCCCTGCAGGCCAAGTAACTCGCCGTCGGCCACTTGGTCGGGCTCGACGCCGCCTTCAGCGGCAAGTACGGCCCGATCTCCAACGCCCTCATCGCGAACCGCAGGCCCGGGCAGCGACGATCGGGCGTCCGCTCCGGCTCCCTGACAATCCAGGGTGGGCACGTGGCCCCCTGCTCGCGCTCACACGTGACAACACTCCGGCCGTCGACCGGCTCAGCCGGAGGGGCGACGTTGCCCGCATACGGCGATTTGGACACATGTGCATTCGGCGTAGACTCTCTCACCCTGAGACATGTGTGGCCTGAGGCCAAGCCCGGCCCCCTGCATGTCGCCGTCGTCCTCGCGGGAGCAATACGGTGACCGAACACGACCCCGGCCAGGCTCTGGGCCGCGTCCGCCCCGACGCGGGGACCTTCCCGACGGTCTCGCGGGCCGCCGATCGCATCCATCTCGTACACACCGGGAACCGGCCGCCGCGGTGGCTCACCGAACTCGCCGGGCGGCTCGCTCCGGCCCGTCCGAACGAGGCCGTCGTCGTGGTCGGTACGCCTCTGTACACGGAAAGTGCTGAGGAGCTGTGCGAACGGCTGGCTCCGGTGCTGGACGCGAGCCTGGACGCGCACGTGCGTCTGCTGACCCTGGTGATGTCCGCGGGCGCCCACGAGAGCGGCGGGCGCCCCTCAGCGGCGGCGCTGATCTGCCGACGGTGGGGGCTGGACGTGCTGGCGACGGCTGGGAGCGCGCTCGTCACTCGCGGCGGCACCTTGTTCTCCCCCGACTTGCCGGGCGCCTCCGGCGGCTGGTGGCACTTCTCCCCCGGTGCGGACGCACGGCGGGTGAGCAGCCATCTGCCGGTCCCGGACTGGGAGACGGCCGTGAAGCGGGTGGGGCGGCAGACGGTCGCCGGTCATGTCGTCGAGCCGGTCCCGGCCGGCCTCGCCGTTCGACCCGTGGGCCCCGCACCCCTCACCGCCCACACCCGGCCGTACGCGATCCCGCCGGAGCGCGACCGGCCGCAGCTGATTCTCGCCTCCGCCCAGGTGCCCGCCCCCGTCCTCGCCGTGGTGATGGCCGCCCTGCCCGAGCCGGTGCGTGCGGCGCTGCGGCTGTTGTCGCTCGACGGGCAGCCGCTGCTGCGGATCGGGGAGGAACTGGCGGACCTGTTGGACAGTGACATCCACGTGGCCGTGGGTGTCCCGGTCGACGCGGACGGCGCCGCCCCGGACGGTGCCTCGGCGGGTGACGCCGCGGTGGAGCTGCGCATGGTCGACTCCCGCGGCCGGCCCACCTGGCGCCCCTTCGCGCACACCGTGGTCTGCTCCCCCGCGACCGCCGAAAGCGACCGTGCTCCGCGGGTGACGGAGTGGCAGGTACCCGCGGCCCTGCACGATGTCGGCGCACCCGACGGACTGTCGCTCGGCAAGGGCGGCAAAGGCGGCACCAGTGGCCATTCCTGCCAGGACTGCAAGGCGGTCGTGACCCCGGCCGGTCTGTGGATCGGCCCGCGCGACGCCGAGCCGCCCCTCCTCGCCACCATGCGGCTGCCCGCCGCGGAGACCGTCGTGGTCGACCTCGGAGTGCCGTACCGGCCGCTCACCGACTGCCTGTGGGCCGGTCTGGAGGAGCTGTTCAGGCAGCTGGAACCCGACATCCTGGAGCACGTCGTGGTGCACGCTTACGGCGACCTCGGCACCCGGGGCCGGGAGCGCCTGCTCGAGTTCTCCGCCCGGCACCGCTTCTCCATGGCTTCCTAGACATGAACTCCGCCCGTCGAAAAGGCTGTTCGCGCTTCGGCGGGCGGAGTCGGTGTGCGGCGTACGAGGCGTCAGGCGGTGCGCCACTTCTGGTTCGCGGTGCCGGCACAGGTCCACAGCTGGAGGACGGTCCCGGCCGCGGTGTTCTTGTCCTTGGCGTCCACGCACAGGTCCGGGTTGACGTTGACGACCAGGTCGTAGGACCCCTTGAGCACGAACCGCTGGTTCGCGGCGCGTGAGGAGAAGCAGTTCGCCAGCCGCAGCAGGGAGCCGTTGCCTGGGTTGGAGACGTCCAGGCACATCGTGCCGCCGAAGTCGCGGACGGTGCCGTCGGAGGGGAACGTCCAGCCCTGGGACGGGTCCTTGCTGTTGCAGTCGGCGAGTACCGTCTGCGTCCCGGCCGCCCGTGAACCGTCCTGGGTGGCCAGGCAGCGGCTGGAGGCGAAGTTGAACAGGAGCTTGCCGGTGAAGCCGCTGGAGGAGGTGGTCGTCTTCGATGGCTTCGGCGGCGACTGGGTGTCCGATTTCGTCGTGCCGCTCCCGGAGCTGCCGCCGCCCTGGGCGGTGGTGCCGCCGCCACTTCCGCCACCGCTTCCGCCGCCGTAGTCCGGCACCGTGCCGCCCCAGGCCGGCCCGGAGCCGGTGTCCTGCGCCGACGAGCCGTCCTTCTTGGGCGAGCCGTGGCCCTTGGCCTTCCTGGACGGTCGCGGAGAGGAATGGGCGGGGCCGGCCGACGGGTGCCGCGTCGCCGGGTCGGACGCCTTGTCGGTGGCCTGTACGGTGGCCGCGGCCTGCGCGGTGTCGTCGCCACCGAGCCGTGCGACCCCGGCGACCACGCCGGTGCCCACGACCGCGAGGCCGGTCACCCCGGCCAGCGCGATCGCCACCCGACGGCCCGGCCTGAGCAGCCGGGCGCCGGAAAAGTAGTGACGGCGGGCGAAGCCGGCTGCGAAGGAACGGCCGCCCGCCGCCGCGGCGGAGAGAAGGAGCAGGGGCTCCTCGTCGGCGGAGCGGGCCCTACCGGTGGGTAGCGGCTCGTCGCCGGCTCGCGCCGCGTCGCCGTCGCTGTCACCGCCGTCGGCGGGCGGCGGCAGCGGCTCCTCCTCGGCCGCGGACGACGGCGGCCCGGTGGGCTTGGGGCCGTCGAAGGGGGACGGTTGTGTCATAGGGATGTCTCCGGATGCCAGAAGGTGGGGCGGACAGGGGACGGTGCCGGTGCGTCAGGGCCACTCGGGGAGGTCCTGCGGGCGCAGAGTGATCAGGTCCGTCTCGTCGAGGGCCGTCATCTCCGCCACCCGGTACGCCTGGCGTTCGGTCATGGCCTGGAAGGTCTGCCGAGCGGTACGGCCGTTGCCGAACCGCTCGCCGCGGGGTGTCTCCTCGAAGTACGCGGTGAGCGCCTCGCGGGCGGAGTCCGTCAGCCGGTACTGGTGGCGTTCGGCATGGTGCTCGACGATGTTCACCAGTTCGGGTGTGTCGTAGTCCTCGAAGAGCAGGGTGCGGCTGAAACGGGAGGCGAGGCCGGGGTTGGAGTCGATGAAGTGCTCCATCTCGTCCGGGTAGCCGGCGACGATGACCACGACCGAGTCCCGGTGGTCCTCCATGAGCTTCACCAGGGTGGCGATGGCCTCGTGGCCGAAGTCGTTGGAACCGGCAGCCGGGGTCAGGGAGTACGCCTCGTCGATGAACAGCACACCGCCCATGGCCTCTTCGAACACCCGCTGGGTCTTCGGGCCGGTGTGTCCGACGTACTCGCCGACCAGGGAGGACCGGTCCGCCTCGACGAGATGGCCGCGGGCGAGCAGGCCGACCGCCGCGAGGATGCGGCCGTAGAGCCGTGCCACCGTCGTCTTGCCGGTGCCCGGGTTGCCGGCGAAGACGAGGTGCCGGCTGAGCGGCGGTGCCGCGAGCCCCGCCTCCTCCCGGCGCCGGACCATCTGCATGAGCTTCACCAGCGACGACACGTCGTTCTTGACCCGGTCCAGGCCTACGAGGAGGTCCAGTTCGGCGAGCAGGTCCTCCAGGCTCTCCTCGGGGACCGTCTCCTCACCGTCGGCGGACGCGGTGGCGCCGTCCGCAGTGCCGCTCGTCGCGGCGCGCGCTCCAGCCGCCGCGATCGCCGGGGCACCGGTGGGGACGGGGCCAGCACCGGTGCCGGGGGCCGGCCACGCCGGGTTCTTGACGTCCCGTGAGACACAGCCGTCCACCTCGGGGCGGGCGCCCTCGTCGACGCTGAGGTCCTCCTCGCAGTCCGTCACCAGCAGGTTGCGCAGCACCGGGCGGGCGTCACCGCCGACGTGGACGGCCGGGTAGGCGGTGGCCGACAGTACACAGTCCTCGTAGCGGCCCTTGCCGCCCTCGCCGACGAAGAGACCGTTCTTGCCGGCGTCCTTCACGGTCGTACGCAGCACCGTGGGGTCGCCGTCGCGGGCCACCACGAGCCCGGAGCCCGCGGTGCCGGAGACGGCGCAGTCGCGCAGCGTCGGCTCCGCCTTCTCGGCGACGACGATCCCGGCCGTGCCCGCCCCGCTGACCCGGCAGTCGGTGAACTCCGGGGCGCTGTCGGGGCCGCAGGTGAGCCCGGCACGTTCGACGTCGACAATCCGGGCGTCCCTGATGCTGACCCCGCCCTGCGACTGGGTGGTGACGCCGTTGCGGCTGCGGCGTACCGTCACGCCGTCGACCGTGGCGGCCGCGTATCCGTCCAGGTGCAGGCCGGACAGGCCGCAGCCGGTGAGCCGGCAGTCCTCCAGCGTCAGCCGGCCGCGCTCGGTGACGCCGATGCCGTGCTCGGGGGTGTCCTCCACTCGCAGGGCGGCGAGTTCGGCCGTTGCCTCGCCCGCGACGTGGACGGCGCTGTAGGAGGTGTCCCGCACGGCGCCGCCGGTGACCCGCACCTCGGCCCGCTCGCCGACGAGGATGCCGTTGCCCTCCGCGCCCCGCACGGTGGTGTCGGCGACGACCGCCCGGGCCGAGCCGCGCACCACCACCCCGGAGGCGCCGGAGCCGTTGATCCGGCAGTCGACCAGTTCCAGGCGTGCGCTGCCGTCCGCGGAGACGCCGGCCGCCGCACTGTCGCGGACGGAGCACGTCGACACCAGGACGTCCCCGGTACCGGCGGCGAGAATCCCCGCGGCGCCGGCGCCGGTCACCTCGCCGCCGGTGATGCGCACGCCGCCACTGTCGTCGTCCTCGGCTCGGGGTGCGGACCCCAGTACCCGTACAGCCTCGGCAGCCGCGTCCTTGAGCCGACACTCGTCCAGCACCACGGCCGCCCGCTCCTCCACGAGCAAGCCATTGCGGCCCGGTTTGTCGACGGCGCAGCGCCGCAGCACGACGGTGGCCTCGCCGCGGACCCGGACGCCGGAGCCGCCGACCGCGCGGACCGTGGAGTCGGTCAGGTGGGCGGTCGCGGTACCGGAGACGACGACGCCGGTGCCCTCGATGCCAGTGACGAGGGTGTCGGTCAGCCGCAGCGTCCCGGTGGTGTCGGCGTGCACACCTGCCAGCGCCGCCTCGCGGATCACGCTGCGGGTGATGTGCAGGGAGGCCGCGTGCACGGCCTCCACCCGGCCGCCGGCGATGTCGCAGTCGCGCAGTTCGACGGTGCCCGCCGTCACCAGCACCAGCGGCCGGGACGGGTCCGCGCCCAGCATGACGAGGCCGTGCAGTGTCGCGGCGGCGGACAGTTCCAGCGCCGGCAGTCCCGGGGCGACCGGCGTCAGCCGTACCGTGCCGGGGCCTTCCTCGGCGACCAGCGTCACCGCGCGGTCGACCAGCAGCCGCTCGGTGTACTCGCCCGGCGCGATCCTGATCTCGTCGTCGTTGTCCGCCGCCCGTACGGCGTCGGCGAGGGTGCGGAACGCGCCGCGGCGGGCGTTTGGCCGCACGTGATGGATGACGGGGCTCACCGTCCGGTTCCCTCCGCTGGTACGGGGCGGCCGGGTTCGACGAACCCGGGATTGGTCACGTAGGGGCCGACCGCGCGGCCCGCGTCCAGCCGCTGCGCGCCGCGGATGTGGCGGCCGTCCACCCCGCCCGGGTAGAGCACCTCGGCGCGCTCCGGGTGCGCCGCGGCCAGGTCGAGTGTGGCGTTGACGTCGACGCCGCCGGGCGCGGCGACGTCGTACCGCCAGCCGTAGCGGGCCAGCAGTTCCGTCGCGGTCCCGTCCCCGGCGGCCGCTGCCCGGTCGCGCAGCCAGCCGATCTTCCGGGTGGCGGTGAGCCAGGCGCTGTCCGGGGCCCCGCCGTCGGCGACGTGGACGGCCACGTGGACCAGGTGGTCGCCCGCCGGGCGCAGCCCGTCGGCGAAAACGGCGGCGGGCTGCTCCGCCCCCGCGCCGTGGAACACGTACAGCTCCTCGTCGTCCGCGCGCCAGTGCAGTCCGGCACTCCAGGGCACGGCCTCGATCGCCGGTACGAGGTGAGTGGCGGCGCCGGCGGCGATCGGCGCGGGCGCAGAGGGGGCGCTGTGCGCTGCCGCCGACGTCGGCAGCCTCAGGGGTGTGACGGCCACCGGCTGGGAGTGGTCGGGCAGCTGCCAGTGCCAGGCTCCGACACCCCGGTCGGCGGCCGGCGGGACGAAGACGCCTCGGAGGCCGAGAGCGTCGTTCTCGATCGCGTACGCCGAGGTGTGCGGTGTGTCTCCGTCGTGGCCCCACATCGTCCAGCGGCCGGTGTGCACCAGGGCGTCCGGATACTGCTGCCGGACGGCCTCGAACGCCTCCGCCGGGCCCAGGTTTGCCGTTCCGGCCGTCTCAGATGCCCTGACCGGCACGGCCTCCTCCTCAGACATGACATGTGTTCCGGTGGCGACCTTATCCCGGGAAGGTGTCGGCTCGGCCACCGAGGTGTGCACAGTGAACATCTCGTCCAGCGCGTTCACTCCAATGTGTGCTGACACAAGTGTGCCATCCCCCGCGGGTGTCTCCGGTGCGAGGGCCGTCGGCCGGACTGCTCCCGGTTCGAGTGTCTCGACGGTGAACCCGAGCCCCGTCTCCCGGGCGAACTGCTCCAATCGCGCTTTCTGCTGCTGTGCCGGTGTGCCGCCTTCCCGGACGAGCACGATGCGTTCCACGTCCTCCCAGCGCACCCCACCGTGCAGTTGGACCTCGAAGAACCCGACGAGGTGGCGCTCCAGCTCCCCTGTGTCCCGCAGCAGCCGGAACTCCCCGTCGTAGCGAAAGCCGGTCGCCTCCGCGAAGGCGAGCCGGACAAGCCGTTCGGGGCCGTGGTTGAGCAGCGGCAGCAGGTTGCCGGAGCCAGTGATACTGCGGGCGCCCTGCCGCCCCGGGCTGAAGCTGTCCCCGGGGGTGAACGTGGCCCGCTCCAGCAGCTCGTGCTTGAGGTGGAAGACGGCATTGCCGTACAGACCCAGGCCGCGCGGGCGGTGCTGCGAGGTGAGTGCGGCGTAGTTCGGCAGGTCGGCGCGGTCCGCCGGGGTCGGGGCGAAGGACTCGTCCCAGGCGTCCAAGCCGGGCCTGGGCGGGTAGATCCCGGCCGCGTGGGTGGTCCGCTTGACGCTCGCGGGGTAGCCCATCGCCTCCTCGGCGGCGCCGCGCCGTTCGAAGTACCGCGAGTAGCCGGGAACGACCTCCCACACGTTGCGCAGCAGGCGCTCGTCGCCGGTCATCGCGTCCAGCAGCGTTCCGTCGCCCACCCGGGCACCGAGGTCGATGTTGACCGTCAGCGAGAGGTCGGCCAGCAGATGCCGGTGCACCCGCTGGACGACCGGGCCGAGGTTCTCCTCGTCGAGCGGGTAGGACCGGGCCCAGCGCCAACTGCCGCGGGCGCGCAGCAGGTTGTCGGTCAGCCGGTCCCAGTCGGCGGACAAAGTGCGCAGGGCCCGCCGTTCGGCGAGCACGACCGCGACGAGCTGAGCGGGCGCCAGCTCCCGCAGCGACGTCCGCTCCTCCAGTACGCGGAACAGCCGGACGTCCTCCTCGAAGGACGTCGCCTGCCGCTCCAGCACCTTCTTCAGCTGGGGCGTCTCCTCGGCGGCCGCCAGCGCCCGGTCCAGCAACCGCCGCTGTACGACGATGTCCCCCGCGTACGCCTCCTGGCCGGAGGCCGCGTCGGCAGGGCGACCGTGGGCGGACGCCGGGTCGCTCACCCAGTGCGCGACCGTCAGATCGGGGCCGGAGGGGACCAGGGCGTAGGCCTCTCCGTCGTCGGTGTCGAAGACGACGTGGCCGGCGGACGGCATGTGCGCGACGGAAACGACGGAACCCTCGGGGGCCTCGGAACCGGACGGCGCACCGCCTCTCGGCGACCGCGACCAGTGCGGCGCCCCGCCGCCGAGCCCGGGCACGGCGGCCCCTTCACGGCTCACCGCGTACGGCATCGGTCTGCCACCCGTCACCTCGGACCAGTGGGACTCCGCCAGGGTCTCGGCGGCCTCGGCCCGCTCCAACTGAGCCTGGGCCTGCGCCCGTCGGGTGCCGTCGCCGTCGGCGACGCCGCCCACCCCGGTGTCCTGACGCTCCCTCAGCTCGCTCAGTGCCCGCTCGGCGTCGGCCCTCAGCCGCCGGGCGTCGCTGAGCGCGGCACCCGCGTCGATGGCCTCGTGCTCGTCCACGGTGAACTCGGCAGGCTGCTTGCCCTTGTCGAGGGGGCGGGCGGCGGTCTGTTCCGTCGGCCGGGTGAAGACATGGTCCTGGTCGACGACGACCCGTTCGGTGATCTGCGCCGACGGCACCGAGACGCCGACCGGGACGACGCCCGAAGCCTCGGTGCGGGTGCCGCCGTGGTGGAAGGTGAAGGTGAACTCCACGTGGCCGTCGTAGTGCTGGAGCGGAGTCGGGATCTTGGCGTTGGTGAAGGTGCGCCCGCCCGTGAACTGATCGCCACGGGTGCGGCGCCGGAAGCCGCCGCCGAAGGTCACCGCGGCTCCCAGCTTGCTCTCCAGCGTGCCGGCGACCGCACCGGCCTGGCCCAGCAGGAAGAACTGCCGCGAATGCAGGCCGCGCCGCCCGAACACGTACGACTTCTCGGTGGCCAGGGCGACTTCGGCCCTGGGTTCGGAGCGTGTGTGCGTCAGGCCGAGCAGGTCCGCCCTGACCGACACCCACGCCTCACGGCCGTGCACCCGGAACGACTCGCCGCGCAGCTCCCCGCCACGGGTCAGCTCCGGAAGCGCGGACATCAGCCGGTCCTTGGTGAAGCCGCCCATCACCAGCTCGCTACGCCGCTGCCCGGTCCGGGTGACCTCCGACCAGGCGCTGCCGAACACCTTCCCGCCCTCGCTGTCCAGCAGCCCCCGCAGGGACTGCACGTCGGGCAGGTCCCGGACGAGCTGCCCGTCGGACATGCCGTGCGTCAGCAGCGGCTCCGGCGGCCGGGGCACCTCGATGCGTGCGGATGCCTCGTCCGGCCGCCGGGGCGGCCGCGGGCGTCCGGCGCCGGGTTCGGGAGCCGTGAAGCGCGCCTGGTCGGCACCGGCGGCCTTGACGGTGTCGGCGGTCGGCAGCACGGCCTGGAAGCCGATCTCGGCCTCGCCGACACCGCGCACCCGCACCCCGAAGGTCCGCTTGGTCATCGGTGCGAAGCCGAGTGTGCCCTGCCCGATCCGCCGGGCGTCGACCGCGTCCCGGACACGTGTGGTGTGTTCGGTGAGCGCCCTGCCGAAAGAGGCCTCGACCCCGTCGAGCCGCTGCTTCAACGCGTCGATCTCGGACCGCGGACGGCCGGCGGCCGAGGCGTCGTCGAACTGCCGCTGCAACTCGTCGACCTGCTCACGCAGCGCCGTGAAACGGAGCTGCTCGTCGAGAGCGTCCTTCGGTACACGGGTGTCGACCCCTCGCCCGAAGGGCCGCCAGCGGTCGCGAACCTCGAAGTGCAGCCGGGCCACACCGTCGTAGACGCTGCCGGGCATCTTGGTCTTGGTCCCGGCGGCGGTGCGGATGCCGGAAGCGGAGTCGGTGAGGTGCTCGGACTGGGTGGAATGAGCGAGGGTGCCGCCACCGAAGACCTCGGCGGGTGAGCCGCCGATCGGATCGGAGGTGCCGACGACGGTCACATTGGTGCCGTCGGAAGTGATCTGCGGCCCGGTCACTCCGCTCTCCGTACGCCCGCCGCCCGTGCCGTCCACGGTGGCCGAGTTGAACTCGGTGGCCCTGGTGTCGGCGATGTGGGTCATCTCCTTCACGCTGGCGCGCACGGCCACCTCGCGGCCGTTCACCCGGACCACCCACGGCTGTCCGGCCATCATCGACTTCAGCCGCCGATGGAACTCCGACGCGGGGAGCCGCTCCGCGAGCTTGGCCCGTGCCGCCTTCCAGTCGGCGGCGGAGCCGAACAACTTGGGTCCGTTCGGGTCCAGTTGACGCAGTACGTCCTCCACGAGCCGGGGCGCGCCCGCGTCCCCCCGTACCGGACGGGTGTCGAGCACGACGTCCTCGGCGCCCAGGCGCTGCGAATCGGAGATGCGGTCGGGGACCCGGCGGTACTGCTCGGGCCGGTGGGCCGCGCCGGTCGTGGGGTCGGTGGGCAGATCACGGACCGGGAAGGCGAACTGGCCCTCGCTGGTCACCGTGAACCTACGCTCGCCGCCGAGCCCTGGCAGTGCGTGGGAGGTCTTCACCTGGACGGTGTAGGTCACCTCGCCCTGGAACACGGCCGCCGGTTCGACGGTCTTGTTCTTGGCGACGACCCCGCCGCGGACGTCCCCGCCGTGGCCGGTGACGGCCTCCTTGTGGCGTACATGGCCGAGCGTGAAGGTGACGTGCGGGGCCTTGAAGCCGGCACGTTCCCACAGGGTGCGCCGTACGTGGGAGTCCTTCTGGACCGACGCGGCGGCGGCGGACTCGGTGCCCTGTTCGAACTCGAAGTCCTTCTCGACGCGCAGGTAGCCGGTCATCTTGGCGTCGGCCGCGGTGATCCGGATGTCGGCGGTCACCGGCCCGGCGCGGAAGCTGCCGCCCCAGGTGTCGCCCGCGGTGAGACCGGCGGTCCTGGGCTGGAGGGCGATCGAGTCGAAGTACTGCGCCACCTCGCCCTCGACCTGGCCCCAGCGCTCGCCGAAGGTATCGGCGAGCTGCCGCCGGAGCTCCTTGACGACGCTGTCGCCGGGCAGTTCGAGGACGGCGTCACCGTTGCCGATCTGCCCCGAGTCGGACACCCGCAGCGGGGGCCGCACGGCCGAAGCGGCCGCTGCGGCCGCGGGGGACGGCGGCGTGACACTGTCCGGCCGGTGAAAGACCTGGCTGCCCGCCGACTCGGCTGTCACCTCGTACCGCTGTGTGTGGCTCTTCGGAAGGGCGACGACGCACCGCACGTCGGTCCGGCCGCCATGGGTCGCGCTCTCCCCGACGCGCCCGACATGCGCGTCGACGCGGACCGTGGCGATGTACACCGCCATCGGCTCGGGGTACTTGGCGCCGGCCACGCTGCTGTGCCCGCCGGACACCCCGCCCGCGGTCCGGTACCGGTGAGCGACACCGCCGCCGGGCGCGTGCACGGCGAGGGTGAAGTCGCTGCCGAGCTCGGGCTGCACACCCCCCTGCGCCAGCTGGCCGTGGCCGAAGGACGCACCCAGCCTGCCGCCGGTCTCGTCCGCGACATCGCTGAGCAGGTTGATCTCCGCGGCATCCAGGGTCCGCACGTACTCCAGCGACTCCAGCCGGCCGCTCAGGCTGAGCTGTGCGTTGGAGCGCAGTGGCGTGGGCAGCGGGGTGCTGCGGGCGGTGGTGCCCCGGGTGAGCTGGGGCAGGGTCGCCGCGAGCTGCTCCCTGCTGGCCATGTCGTGCGCGGCCGGGCGTACGTCGGCCCAGTCGGCGCCGAAGTGTTCCCGGCCGGCACCGTCGACGAGGTCGGTGAGCCGCGGTGACTGCGCCGCGCCGAGGGCGCGTTCCTCGCCGGAGAGGACGTCAAGGACGACCGTGTGGGACGGCAGTCCGTCCCAGACCCCGGCCGAGGGCCGCCAGGCGTGGTCGCCCTCCTGAAGCGCCGGAGCCGTCATCCGGCGCGGGCCCTGCGGACGGTCGGCGGCGGAGAAGACCTCCGGTTCGGCGACCGGACGGGCGTCCGCGGCGTCCACCAGGACCTGGAAACCGATCCGGGCCCGTCCGCCGGGCGGGTTGGCCGCCGTGGGGTGCGGGGCGCTCGTGGCCGGAGCAGCGTGCGCCGGTGCCGGGGAGGCGCCGAGGGGGTGGGCGCGGTGCACGAAGGAGAGGGTGGCCATTCCGTCGAAGACGGCGCCGGGCACCTTCATCTTGACCGCGGTACCGGTCCGTACGGACTCCTGCGCGGTCAGCGCGCCGTCGCGGTCGAACTCGCCGTGCCCGACGCCGGTGACCGTGGTCGGCCCGGCGTGCAGATCGGCGCTCTGCGCCTGCATCGTGGCCCGTACGCCGTGTTCGGAGCTGTGCGTGCGGGTGTAGACCCGGGTGACGTCCGAACCGGTGTTGAACTCAGTCTTCTCGGTGTTGCGCAGGTGCTTCATCGTCGTCACCTCGGCGGTGACCAGCAGGCTGCCCGCGTCCGGACCGAGGTCGATCTCCAGCGCCTCGCCCGCCGTCATGCCCTTGAGCCGGTACTGGAGGGAGTCCAGCGAGCCGAGGCGGTCGAGGACCAGCTCCCGGACCGCGGGCCAGCGGTCGCCGAAGACCCGCTTGCCGTACGCCTCCAGCGAGTGCGGGTCGGCGCCGCTGCCGAGGAGGGCCTGGTGCAGGCTGCCGGAGACGCGCACGCCCTCCGCGTCGACGAGGAAGAGGTCGCGGACGGTGTCCGTGCCGCCCAGCGCGAGGGTCTGCTCGACCCGGGCCGGAGGCAGGTAGTGCTGCATGCCGGCCGACGGGCGGACGTCCGCCTCGGCGACGGCCACGGGCACCTTCGCCGACACCTCGATCCGGCCGGCCGACGCTCCCGGGCGGGCGAGGTGCTTGCCGGAGGGGCCGCTCACGCCGGACACGTCGAACTCCAGGCGGACCTCGACGTCGAGCCGCAGAGCCGGCTCCGAGGTCTTCGTACGGCTGAACAGGCGCCCGCTGGAGGTCATGCGGTGCGATTCGGTGCGGGACCAGTTCGAGGTCAGATGCCCTGTCAGATCGGTCTGTGGGGCGGCCTTGCCCTTCACGAGCACACCGGCGGTGACGACCGACCGTGTCTCGCGCTGGAAGCCGTCGCGGACGAGGGACTCGCTGCCGTCCTCGAACTCCAGGCTCTTGAAGGCGCCGTCCGGCTCCGCCTTCGTCACCTCGGCCCGGACCTTGATGTCGCCGCTGAACCCGGCCACGTCCACGGTGAGGGTGCGGCTCTCGCCACGCGTCATCGCCGGTAGCGACGGCCATACCTCTCGCCCGAGCTGCGCCTGAAGATCGGAACGGAGCGCGTCGCGCTGGGCCGGAGTGAGCGCGTCGTCGAAGTGCTCGACAAGGTTCCGGGTGACGGTGGCGGCGGCTTCCCGGGAGGGCAACATCCGGTCGGCACCGCCGATCTGACCGGAAACGGTCATCCGCGACGGCGCCTGCGGCAGCGGTTGCGGCGATGCGGGAGGTTCCGGAGCCGTGGTCTCCGCCTTGGGGGCGAGGTCCGGGCCTGCGGCCACGGCCACGGGCTCGGTGCCGCGGACGGGCGCGGACTCCGAGGTGACGGGAACGGACTCCGGGGTGACGGCGGCGGGCGGTTCCGTGCCATGGGTTGCGGGCGGTTGTGTGTGGGCTGCCGGGAGCGGTTGGGAGGTGGCGGCCGGGAGCGGTTCCGGTGTCGGGTGGGGCAGTGCCGCCGTCGGTGCGTGGGTGTCCGAGGCGACGGTGACGTGGGGCGGTGCTTCCGGGCGGGCTCCCTGGGGCAGGAGGAGGTGGCCGCCCTGCTCGGTCAGGAGCAGGCCACCGTTGACGCGCTGGACGAGACCCTTGCTCTCCAGGTCCTTGGAGACCTTGTCGTAGGCGCGCTTGCTGAGGCCGAAGGTCTTGCCCGGCTCGGTCGGTGCGGTGAGGTCACCGTGCTCGGCCAGGCCTCTGGCCACCGACACGAGATCGGGTGTGGTCCTGTCCCCGAAGAGCGGGGACAGCGCGGTGTGCAGACGGGTGCCCTCGGCGTCGGGCGGGGTGGCTCCGGCACTCTGGACGGCGGGGGCCTTGGAACCGGAAGCCTTGGAGGCGGCTGCCTTCGGGGTGGCGCCCTTGTGGGCCGCCCCCTTCGTTCCTGACGGCTTCGCGGAAGGTCCCTGATCTGGGCTCTGCGCCTTCGTGAGCTTCGCGTCGATGTGATCGAGGAGCGCCTTGCGCTCGTCGTACAGCTTCGTCGCCAACTCCCGCCGTTCGCCGGTCGCGCCCTCCTGGAACGTCTTCGTCAGGTCGACCGACCGCTGGGCATGGGCCTTCGCGTCCTTCAAGTGGTCCTTGGCCTTGCCGTCATGGCCGCTCGTTTTGCTGTTGTCGGCCTGGCGCAGCGCGTCCGACGCCAGGTCGTGCTGCTTGCCGGCGGCGCGCGCGACAGGGTCCATGGTGCCGTCGGGGAGGTAGCGCCCGTCACCGTGCTCGTTGATGACGCGCAGTGGCTGCGGCATCCCGTGGTCGGCGAAGGCGTTCATCGGGGTGATGGGCAGCCCGGAGCCGAACTTGGCCTCGGGCCGGAAGAGCTGGGAGACGACCTTGCCAAGCCCCTCTGCGTCGAGTCCGAGGACGTGGGCCGGGAAGGCGCCCCCGATGCTGTCCACTTCGCGGATGACCGACAGCGCGAGCGCCTCCACCACGTGCCGGCCGTGGAAGACCTCCTGCTCGAAGGTGACGGTGCGGGTGGCGCCGGCGTTCTGCGGATAGGCGTGCGTCCACTGGGCCCGTTTGCCGATGTCCTTGAAGCCGGTGTCGTACTGACCGGTCCGGAAGACCTTCGTCCCGGATGCGGGTTCCGTCACCGGGGTCATCTGCTCGTCGAGCAGCAGTTCCTGCATCGTCCGGCGGTCGAGGGGATGCAACTGGTCGTGCAGTGACACCCAGCCGCCGTGCTCTTCGAGCACCTTGGCGTCGAAGACCAGCGTGGTCGGTCCGTAGCGGCTGGCCATGGCTCCGTCCCCGACCTCCATACGGAAGAAGACGAAGTCGTCGTTGCCGAGATTGCTGGTGTTGTTGGCCGAGCTCTTGCCGGAGACGAGGTGTTTCACGTTCCGGCGGGCCAGGTCACCCTGCGACGACAGCACACCGCTGTTGGCGATGGCGTGGTAGGCCGGTGTGGCGTGCTTGACGCGGTACGGCAGATCCAGCAGGCGTTGCTTCAGTGCCTGGAAGGCCTCCTGCCGCTCGGGCGGCATCGTCGCGATGAGGGTGTCGATCTCCTGGCGCAGGTTCTCGATGTTCCTCTGCGAGAGCTTCTCAACGAACGTCTCCTGCTGCGCAATCCCCTCGCGCAGGCTCTTCAGTTCGGCCTGGGAGAGTTCGTGCGCGGGCGTCGGCTGCCGGGACATCAGCTTGTCGAGGTCGTCGAAGACGGCGTTCCACTGTCCCTCGCTACCGGGCAGCACCGCCCGCCACTGGGTGCCGGTCGGGACGTCGGCGTAGGCCTTGCCGGTACGGAAGCCGCGGAGCCAACGCGTGGCCCCGGTGCGCAGGCCTTCGGCCGCCTTGTGGGTGTCAAAAGGCTCCGTGAGCCGTATCGCCGCGTCAGGACCCGCCTTCTTGACCGCGTCGTCCGCCCGGCCGACGAGGTGGCCTGCGGCGAGGGCCAGGGGTCCGTGTGTGTTGCGCAGGGCGTAGACGCCGCCGTGCGATGCGGCGTCCGTGACGAAGCCGTCGAGCATCCCGTGAAGCTTGCCGACGGACGCCCGCAACCGGTCCACATGGGCCTGGACATCGGCGGGCGTCGCCTTGCCGGACCCCGTCGGCTCCCCCGACAGCTCTTTCTCCAGTTGCTCGGCCTGGAGACCGACCTGCTTCGCCTGGTCCTCGATGTCCTTGCCGGTCCACAGGACCTGGTCCAGCCGGGGATGCGGACCGTCGAGTCCGGCGCGGGCGCTGATGTCGAGAGCGCGGGCGTGCTGTTGCACCCGCACGGCGTGCTCGACGTCGGCGGCGCCCGCGAACGTGTCGACGAGACGGCTCAGTTCCTGCTGGGCGTGGGTGCCCGCGCCGAGGACGTCGTCCACCGCCCCGTCCAGGACCCGCCACGCCTGCGCCGCCTTCGCGGCGGCCGCGTCCAGCTCTGCCTTCCTCGCCTCGAACTTGCTCTGCTGCGCCTGGAAGTACTTCTCCTCCGCCTCGGCTTCCTTCTGCGCCTTCTGGTACTGCCTGGTCTGTTGCTTGGTCGGCTCGGGAAGCCGGTCGTACTCGGACTTGAGTCCCTCGAACTTCTCCTTGGCCCTCTGCCACTTGGTCAGCGCACCGTCCCGTGCGACCGTGGCGTCCTCCAGCCGCACCTTCGCCGACGGCACCTGACCGACCGCCTTGGTGTGCTCGGCCAGCAGGTCGTCCAGGGCGTGCGGCTCGCCCGCGGAGTGCGCCGCCGCCGGCTGATGCCCGCCGGCGACGGCGCGCGGACGGTCTTTCAGGCTCTGGGCGTAATGGGCCGCCAGGCCGCGGTCGACCTGGCCGGGTGCGAGGCCGAGCCTCACCAGGTCCTGCTTCGCCGCGTCGAGCTGAGTCTGCGCGGCGGACAAGTCCTGGCGCAGCTTCACCTCGTGCGCGCTCGGCCCGCTCGATCTCCCGGCATGCGGCTGATCGCCGTGCAGCTGTCCCTCGATGCGGCCCACGTCGTAACGCGCCTGCGTGAGTTTTCCCCACGCCTCCACCCGCTGGTCGTGCAGCGGATGCCGCGGCCCTCCGAACAACGCGTCGATCCGTGTGGCGTCCTCCTGCCACAGCCGCGCGACATCGGACGCCGTCAGCCGCTCCACCGATGGCAGCTCGAGATCACGGACGACATGCGACAGCGACTTCAGTTCGAAGCCGACCTGGACCACGAGCAGCTCCACTCCGGGAACCCGCTGCGGGTCGGGTTCACCGGCCAGATACCGCTGGGCCTTCGCCTCCAGTTCGCGCAGTACGGTGACGCGCCGCACGACGTCCGGCTCGGGTACGGCCTGGTACTCGTGCAGCAGGTCGTCCAGGAACCGGATGTCCGACCAGGCCCGGACGCCCGTCAGCGTCGCCGTCTGCTGCCGGAACACGTCGGGATCCAGCATGTCGGGCCGCCGCACACCCTTCACACTTGCCGACTGCCCGGCCCGCCCGGGCCCCGCATCGGCTCCCCCGTCCTTGGAACCGACCTCGGACGCGGTGGGCGTGTCGGGCAGGGTGTGTGCGGCGGAGGCGGTGGGCGCGGCGGACGAATCTGCGGCGGACACTGTGGGTGAGTCGGACGACGTATGCGGGGCGGGCGCGGTGGGCGTCTGGGGCGTGTTGTGAGCCGCGGCCATGACGGCCCGCTCGGCCCCCTGCCCAGCGGCGATATCGACCTGCACCATCGCAGGTTCGGGTGCCTTGGGGGCAAGTGCCTCGGTCGGCGCGGGGGCCGGGGGCTCCGACGCCTTCGGCGCGGACGATGTGGCGGGTGGAGTTTCCGGCACCTTGGCCTCAGAGGGCCGAGGCGGTCCAGAGGCCGCGGGCGCCGAGATCTCGGCCGCCACCCCCTTCGGCTCCATCACCCCCGCTCCGCTGGCCTTCAGATCAGGCATTTGCGTGTCGGCGACCACACCGGTGTCCCGTGCCGGCGGCTTGGGCTTGCCGGAGGCCTTCGGACCGCCGGAAGCCGGGACCGACTTGGAGGTCTTGGCGCCACCGTCCTTCGGTGCCTTCACGCCACCGTCCTTCGGTGCCTTTGCGGCACCGTCCTTCGGACTCGTGCCCTTCGGCTTCGCCGTCTGCCCCGTACCGTTCTTGGCGCCGTGGAGTTGCTGAACCTCCGTCTTCCAGTTGCCTTGCAGGTGCTCGATGTCCCCGAGAAGCGCTTCCCGCTTCTTGAGAAGGCGCTCGATCAGTTCCAAGCGCTCCGGGCTGTCGAGCTTCCACCCCTTCGTCAGCTCGATGGACTCCTCGATGGACGCCTTCGCTTCCTTCAAATGGGCGTCGATCTTCACGGTGTTGTTCTCCTGTACACCGTGCTCGGCCGACCGGAACGCGTCCTGCGCCGCATCGGCGTGCTTCCCGGACCACCGCCCGACCGGATCCATCGTCCCGTCGGGGAAGTAGCGGCCGTCACCGTCAGGGTCATGGACGTGCAACGGTTCCGGTCCGACACCCAGAAGGTTCCGTTCCCCCTGCGCGAGCCCGTCCACGGCCTTGGGTGTGATCGGAAGACCCGACCCGAACTTCGCCTCGGGACGGAACAGTTTCGACACGAGACGGCCGAGATCCTCCGTCGACATCTTCAACGCGAGGTCCGTGTATTCGGACCCCATGGAGATGACCTCGCGCACCACCGACAGCGCGAGCGCGTGGGTCACGTCCTCGCCGTGGAACACCTCGGTCTCAAAGGTGACGGTCCGCGTCAGGTCTCCGTTCTGTGGATACTTGTACGTCCACTTCGCGTGCGCGCCGATCTTCTCGAAACCCGAGTCGTACTGGGCGCTGCGGAACACCTTCGACGTCAGTGCCTCCCCCGACGCCGTCTTCTGCGCCACTTCCAGCTTCTGCATCGCCGGGCGGTCCAACGGGTGCAACTGGTCGTGCAGGGAGACCCAGCCGCCGTGCTCCTTGAGCACCTTCGCGTCGAAGACCAGCGTTGTCGGGCCGTAGCGGGTCGCCATCGGCGCGTCGCCGACGTCCATCCGGAAGAACACGAAGTCGTCGTTGCCGAGGCTCGACGTGTTCTTCACCGAGCTCTTGCCGGACGCCAGGAACTTCACGTCCCGGCGCGCCAGGTCGCCCTGCGAGGACATCAGACCGCTGTTCGCGATCGCGTGATAGGCGGGCGTCGCGTGCTTGACCCGGTAATCCAGTCCCCTCAGCCTGTCCAGCAGTCCACGGAGGTCCTGGGCCCGGTCGGGATGCTGTTTGATCAGCTTCTCGACCTCTGCGTCCAGGGTCGTCAGGTTCTTCTTCGAAAGGTCGCGGACGAACTTCTGCTGCTGCTCGGGAGTCAGTTTGTCCAGGCTGCCGTACGCCTTCTTCCAGTCCGCGTCGTGACCCGGCAGCACGGTCTCCCACTGCGTCCCCTTCGGGACGTCCTCGTAGGCCTTGTCCGAGCGGAACCTGCGCACGACCTGGCCCAGCTCATGGAAATCGGCAAGGGCCTTCTCCGTGCTGAACACACCGTCGATGCGCACCACGTCACCGGGCGTCGCGTTCTCGAGCGCGTGACTGACGCGTTGGGCGAGCTTGCCCGCCGTGAACGACAGGGGCCCGTGCTCGGCGCGCAGCCCGTAGACACCGCCCACAGGGGCGGCGTCCTTGATGAAACCCTTCTCCAGCATCGAGCCGAGGTTGTCCGCCGCCTTACCCAGACCCTGTGCGGCGTCCTTGAGCTGCGTGGTCACCTTCACCTCGACGAAGTCCGTGTGGCCCGACTTCGTCACCGGCCCCAGGAGCTGCTCCAGGTCCTTGGCCTGTGTGAGCACCTGTTCGGCGTGCTCCTTCACCTCCTGGCCGGTCAGTGCGATCTGGTCCCAGCGGACCGGGCGGCCCGCGGCCAGGTCGGCCCGGGTCAGACCACTGAGGTCGTCCGCGTGCGTCCGCAGCACACCGGCGAGGTCGAGGTGTCCCTCCGCCGCGAACTTCTCGACGTACCGCTGCACATCCCGCTGGGCGAAGTCACGGGCGGCGACATGGAGGTCCACACCGGCAGCCAGATCGTCCTGGGCCTTCCTCAGCGCGTCCTGGGCCTTCTTCAGTTCGGCCAGTGCGGCGTCTAGACCCGGCTTGGCCTTGTCCACATCGGTCTGGGCCTTGTCGAGGTCCTTCTTCGCCTTCTGCACACCGCGCTCGTTGGTGCCCTCCGGCAGCTGGTCGAACTTGTCCTGCTGAAGCTTGAGCTTGGCGAGCTTGGCGTCGTAGGAGGTCTGGGCCTGGGCCGCTGCCGACTCGGCTTTCGGCATGGCCTTCACGGCTGCCTGCTGCTGCGTCATCAGGCCGTCGAGCTTCGGCAGCTCCGCCGCCGTGTGCGACGACGACGCCGTGTGCTGGACACCGGCGCCGTCCAGACGCGGACGCTCCTTGAGGCTCTGGCTGTGCAGGTCCCACAACTGCCGGTCCATGTGCGCGCTGTCGACACCCAGATCATCGAGTTGGCGTCGCAGGTCGTCGAGGTTCGACTGCGCGGCGGACAGCTCCTGCCGGAGCTTCAGCTCGTGCGCGCTCGGCCCGCTCGATCCCCCGGCGCGCGGCTGGTCGACGCGCACCTGTCCTTCAAGCCGGCCCACGTCGTAACGCGCCTGGGTGAACTCGCGCCACAACTGGCGGCGGTCGCCGCTCAGCGGGTCGTGCGGACCGCCGAACAGGGCGTCGACGCGCTCGCCGTCCAGCCCCCAGAACCGTTCGATCTCGCCGGGCGAGAACGGCAGGGACTTCCCCGGCACGATGGGAGCGGCGCCGACACCGGTCTTCGCGCCGAGGCCCGCACCGTTCTCCGCGGCCTCGCCGGCGGTCCCGGTCCCGTGCCCGGAGGGCACGTCGGCCATCCGGCTCGGGCGCGGTCCGGGTATGCCCAGTGCGTCGAGGTGAGCCTCGATGCTCTCGACGTCCATACCGAGCCGGACCAGTTTGCCCTGGGCAATGTCCGAGGCGCCTTCGGCGTGCTGGAGGTCGAGCTTGGCGGCGGCCTGGTCGACGTTCTCCGAGGGCTGTCCGATCTTGCCGCCGGTCTCGTCGAGTTGGCGTTTGGCATCGGCGACGGCGGCGCTCGCCAGCTCGTACTCGTTCCAGGCGACCAGCCGCTCCTGGCCGGTCTTGCCCGTGGCGCCGCCGGTCACGGCCTCGAACTTGCTCAACGGGGCCGGCCTGCCACCGCCGGCGGTTGCGCCCTGTTTCGGGACGGGGGTCCGGGCCGGACGCAGCGCGATGTGCTCACCGACCACCACCGCGCCCGAACCGTCGTCCAGCACTCGTACGGCACCGGTCGGGGACGTACCGGACCCCGCCTTGACGTGGGTCGAGGCAGCGACGCCCGCGGCGTCGCCGGTGCCCACCCGCTGACCGAGCAGGTCCAGGTCCGCACGGGCCGACACCCCGAGCTGGTCGCTCTGCGCGGTGATCGAGGGGGACGCGGGCTCCTCGGCCAGCCGCTCCGGCGTACCGCCGGAGAGCCCGTCGAGTCCCCGTACGCCGGTCTTGGCACCCCCGGCAGACGGCGCGGCCGTACCGCCGCCCTTGACGCCCCCCACCGACGGACCATCAGCCGAACCGCCCTTGACGCCACCCGCGGACGGACCGCCCAGCGCCCCGGCCTTGAGATCGCCGCCCCCCGAGGACGCGCCGATCGACCCCACCTTGGCATCCGTCGCCGGCGGCGTGGTTCCGAGCGTCCCCGCCTTCACCTCCACCGCCCCGGCCGACATGTCCAGCTCCCCCGCCTTCACGTCGGTCGCCACCGAAGTCGTGGGCGTTGCCCCCGCCTTGGCGTCCGTCGTCATGTGGCCGGTGGTGACCGTGGGCGGCGGGGTCTGGAGGCCGTGGGCGGCGCCGTGGCCAGCCATGATGTCGGTGGTGCCGATCGCCTCATGCACCTCGGGTGCGACGACCACCTGCTTGCCCTCGCCGTTGGTGACGGCTGTACCCCGGTAGTCGACGTGCAACGTGGTCGGTGTGCCGCTCTGGGCGCCGACCTGCATGCTGATGCCTTCGTGCGTCATCCGGATGCCGGAGATGTCGCCGTCCACGATGCTGCGCAGTTCGGGTATGCCGAGCGCGTGGAAGTCCTCGACGTGGCCGGTGGCCACGCGGACCGAGGACAGGGCGTCGCTGAAGGACGTGTGCAAGCCGGTGCCGGACGGCGTCAGGTCACCCCGCAGGGCGTGCAGGCCGGTGGAGCCGAGGTCGGAGAGGTTGTGCCCGCCGGCGACGCTCGTGCCGCCGAAGTGGGTGGGCAGCGGCTCCAGCAGCCCGGCGCTGGTGCGCTGGAAGCCGGTCGCGTGGTCGAAGGCGGTCAGGTGGTCGATGGAGTCCAGGCCACCGGCGTTGGCCATCAGGTTGCCCACGGCGCCGGGGTTGCCGGTCCCGTTCAACGAGTGCAGTGAGGTGAGACCGCCGTTGACGCCACCGATGTCGGCGCCGAGGCTGATGCCGTGCAGGCCGCCGAACTGGGTGTCGATGCCGGTGTTGAGACCATGCAGCCCGCCGGGGTTGAGGCTTTGGAGGGCGCCGTGGCCGAAGCCGTTGAAGGAGATGCCGGAGGGCAGTCCGGTGAGGCCGCCGTGGCCGCCGGTGAGCGCGCCGATGTGCAGGCTGCCGCCGAGGGCGTTCTGTGACAGATGCGCGGTGGGGGTCAGCAGCCGGGTGCCGAAGCCCATCTTGAAGGCGCTGTTGAAGCCGACGCCGAGTTCGAAGAAGTCCACCGGCAGCACCGCGCCGAGCAGCAGCCGTCCGCCGAAGCTGATGGGGTAGACGGCCACCTTGCCGAGCGTGGTGCTGATGCCGGCGGTGGCGACCTGGAAGTCTGTGCGGAAGGTGTGGGCGAGCAGCTTGAGGCCCGCGATGGTGATCCGGACGCCTTTCATGGCCAGATTGGCCAGTCCGTTCAGCCCGCGCAGCACAAGCCCGGGCAGGGCCGTCACTCCGCCGTAAATGCCTCTGATGCTGATGCCGGTGGTGAGGATGTGGGCCAAGCCGCCGCCGATGTTGCTCACGCCCGCGGAGAGCGTTTTGGGCAGGTTCTTCAGCGCGTTGAACACCCCCTTGGCCAGCGCGCCGATGTTGAGGCCCTTGGTGGAGGGAAAGAGGATGCCCACGAAGGCGAGTACGACGTCCAGGACGCCCGCCTTGCCCTCGGCGAAGTCGACGAGGGTGCTGATGAACATCACCATGCCGAGGCCGAAGGCGAGCAGGCCGATCCAGCCGCCGAAGATGGCGCCCACGATGGCGAGGATGATCTCCAGGATGCCGAGGCTCTTCAGGAACAGGTGCCAGGCGTCGATCGGCTGCCGGATCTCGTGCTCGGCGTCCCGCATCCGCTGCTGGAACAACCTGACCGCGTGGTGGTAGTCGTCCTGCGCGGTGTGCGCTTGGGCCTTGTGGGCGGCCAGCTGCGGGTCGTCCTTCGACAGTCCCTGCGCTCCCGACAGCGCCTGGTCTGCTTTGGCCTGCACGTCCAGGAGGGCGTTCCGGTACGCCATGGTCGCGTCCGCCGCGATGGAGAAGGACTTGCCGATGGCGTCGATGAACTGCTTGAGGTGTCCGTCGATCTTCTCGCGCACCGCCTCGGCGGTCTTGCCGAGGAAGCCGTTGCCGGACTGGTCGAGTACGCGGTTCAGGCCACTGGTGATCTCCTCGCCGAGATGCTCGGTGTCCCGCAGCCCCTGGTAGAGGGAGGAGAGGGCGTCCGGATCGCCGGGTGTGGGGTCGCCGTGCATACCCAGCGCGCTCCAGTCCTGCGGCCGTGCCATGTGCACCCTCCGTACCGTCGAACAACCCCGTGACGCACTCCGCGTCGGGGTGGTTGGTTCACATGTATCTGTTCATCGTAGTGTGAGTACGACCGCTTCCCACGCCTGGGCCGGACACATGGGTCGGCAACACACGTATCGTCCGTCGGCGGGGTGCGGGTCGGGCGAGCGGAGGGAGAGAACATGCCGGATTTCGACGTGGTGTTCGACTACGAGTTGCTGAACACGCTGGCCAAGGACACGGACCGGCTCCAGAACCAACTGGCGGATCCGCGGCTGCTGGGTCGGCACAAGTTGTACGACGGCGCCGCGCTCGGCGGGGGCGCCAAGGCTGTCAACAGCTTCTTCTTCAACTGGGTCGGCCCCTTCGAGAACGCGAGGGACCTGCTGAAATCACTCGGCGAGACCTACCGGTTCGTCGCCCAGCGGATGTTCGAACAGGACGCGCAGTACGCCTCGGACGCCACCACGAAAACCCTCGGTTTCATGCAGAGCGTCTGGAAGATGAACAAGGACTCCTACGACGCCTGGAAGTGGCTGACCGAGCACTCGATCACTGTCCACGCCTGGGACGACAAGGGGCACGAGTACCTCAAGCAGCAGCAGCTGGCCGATCCCAACGCCCCGGACGCGCCCAAGCCCCCGGGTCTCCAGCCGACCGTCTACGACTACACCCACGATGACGGCGACGGCACCAACAACGTCCACAACTCGACGCAGATCACCTATGACGCCGACGGTAAACCCACGTCGAGCGACATCAAGATCGACGACGGGGACGGTGGCCTGAAGTACCAGGAGCACACCGACTACGGGGAGAACCACAGCTACACGACGACGATCAGCCACGCGGACGGCTCAAAGACGGTCATCGAGGTGCACGGCAACGCCGACGGCACCGGGACCAGGAACGTTACTGACACCGACAAGGACGGCAAGACCACCGACACGTCGAGCTGGACCGGCTCCGGCCTCGGCGGCGACGACCCGAAGTGGACGAACAACGACCCGAACGCCACCGACACCGACGGTGACGGCGAGGACGACAAGAACACGGACGACGGCGGCTCCCAGCACTCGAACACGGGTGTCGGCAGCACCGTCTGACACGCCCGCGAACGCTCTTTTAAGGAACCCACATGCCCAGTAACAACGTGCAGTTGCAGTACGGCCAGATCGAGACCGTCTCCACGCAGCTGACGCACGCCGTGACGACCATCAACCCGCAGCTGATGCAGCTGAAGGGGTCGGTGGACAACCTGCTGAACGACGGCCTCTTCCTTCAGCAGACCAGTCCGGCGATGCAGCACGCCTACGAGCAATTCACTGTCCAGCTGACGCAGATCGTGACCAAGATCGAGGACTTCGCCAAGCAGTTCACCGCGATCAAGACCCAGATCGACGACATGGACCGGACGATGGCCGCCCAGATCAAGGGCAACGGCAGCTGAGACCGGGCACGCGAAGAGGGGCGCCGCGCAGAGCGGCGTCCCTCTTTTCGTTCGCTCAGCCTCAGCGGGCGTCGGCGGCCTCGGTCTCCGGCACCAGCACGGTCATCAGCGACCCCGCCTCGTCGACAGTGAAGGCCCGCCCGGGGACCCGGTTGACGCGGATCACGTTGTGCGGCAGCCGCAGCCCCAGGACGTCGCCCTCGCTGACGGTCTGCGGGGACAGCAGCAACCCCTTGCGGGATCGCCGTACCTGGCCGATCCAGGTGCTGAGCGGCGACACCAGTGCCTCGGCGGGACCGGCGACGGCCAGACCGACGGACCGGTCACGGCCGGAGGAGGCGATGTCCCGCAGCATGCCGTCGAGCGGTGACATGGCCAGCAGGTCCGCGTCGTCCACCATGACGACCGCAACTCCGCCGACCGTCTCCAGGGCCGCTCGCAGCTCCTCCTCGCCCGGCGCGGGCGAGGTCAGCACGACGGCTTTCGGGTGCCCTTCCAGGCCCCGCAGGGGCGACTCACGCGGGGTGAGCGCCACTACGCCGGTTCCGGCGCGCAGCAGGGACGCCCCCAGCGACAGCAGCGAGGTGCTGCGCCCGGATCCGGGCGGGCCGACGATCGTGTACGTCGAGGCGACACCGGCGAAGTCCACCCAGACGGGGGCCACGTCGTCGCCGCCGAGGCCCAGCATCGCGGTCAGCGGGCCGCGCGGGGCCGTGCCGATCCGGTCGTACGCCTCCTTGAAGCCGATCGTCATCGGCAGGGTCTCCACACGGAAGGGCCGCGCCGATGCCGGCACACCCGCGTCCCGGGCTGCCGCCTCGGTGCCGATCCTGTGCAGCGCCTCGGCCTGTTCCGGACCGCTGAGACCGCCCGGCAGGACTGCGACCTGGAGTTCGCTGCCGGTGTCGGTGCGGAAGCCGCGACCGGCGGGGATCACGGACGGCACCTGTTCGCGCGCGATGCCGTTCATGGTGTAGTCGCCGATGTCGTTCATCCGCATCAGCAGCTTGTTGTCGTTGAGCGCGGCGATCCGCCCGGCCATCAGGGCCCGTTCGGAGGTGGCGACGACATGCATGCCGACCGCCGCGCCCTCCCTCAGCAGCATCCCGACCTGGCTGACCATGCGGCCCTCCTCGATCTCGCCGATCAGCGCGCTGAGCGTGTCCCAGCCGTCGATGAGGAGCATCAGGTGCGCGGGGCGCCGGTCCGGGGGCAGCGCAGCGCGCAGTTCGGTGATGTTGCCCGCCGAGTGCATGGTCATCAGCTCCTGGCGGCGTGCCAGTTCGGCGGTGAGCCGGTTGAGGAGTCGGCCCAGGCGTTCCAGGTCGGAGCGCGGCACCACGGCTCCGGTGTGCGGCAGGGCGGAGAGCGCCGACAGCGCGCCGCCGCCCGCGTCGATGGCGTGGAAGTGCAGGTTCGCGCAGGAGTTGGCGCGGGCTAGCGCGCTGGCCATGGTGCGCAGCGTCTGGGAGCGGCCGGAGCGCGGCATGCCCAGGACGAACAGGTGGGAGAAGGTGTTCAGGTCGAGGAACACCGGTGGCTGCGACTGGAGTTGGGGCAGGTCCTCGCGGGCCCAGGCGGCCGGGACCAGTTGTCCGTCGCCGGTCGGGGCGGTCGGCTCGGGCAGGTCGGACAGGGACAGGGTGTCGGCCAGCGGCGGCAGCCAGGGGCTGGGCGCCGGCCGGTGGCCGTGCCGTTCGGCCGCCTCCACGAGCGCGTCGACCAGGGCCATCAGGTCGGTCGGCCCCTCGTCGTCGTCGAGAAGGGCGAACTCGTCCTCGGTCTCCTGGGGTGCCTCCACCGGGCGGCCGAGCCCCTGCCAGGACAGCGGGGTCATCCACACCCCGGTGTCGTCGTCGGGGAGTTCGGCCTCCGCCGGGCCGGCGGGGTCCGATTCGTCGTGCGGGCGCGGGGAACCGACGTAGGCCGTCTGGAAACTCATCGCCGAACGGTGCCCGGTGCGCACCAGGGCGCGTCCCGGGGTGGCCGCGGAGATGCTGGCCGCGTCCGGCACGTCCAGCACGTCGCTGCTCTCGGTGGCGTCGGTGACGCGCAGCGAGATCCGCAGGTTGGTGTTGGCGCGGATATCGCTGGTGACGACACCGGCGGGCCGCTGGGTGGCCAGCACCATGTGCAGGCCGAGTGAGCGGCCGCGCTGGGCGATTCCGACGAGGCCGGGGATGAAGTCGGGGATCTCCCGGGCGAGGGTGGCGAACTCGTCGATGACCAGCAGCAGTCGCGGCATCGGCGGCAGGTTCGGGTCACGGCGGCGCAGCGCCCGGTACTCGGGGTGGTCCTTGGCGCCGACGGCGGCCAGCATGTGCTCACGGCGGATCAGTTCCGCAGTGAGCGAGGCGAGGGCGCGCTGCACGAGGTGGCTGTCGAGGTCGGTGACCATGCCCAGGGTGTGCGGTAGCCGCACACAGTCCTTGAAGGCGCTGCCGCCCTTGTAATCGACCAGTACGAAGGTCAGTTCGTCGGGGCGGTTGACCGCGGCCAGCGAGGCGACGAAGGTCTGCAGCAGTTCGGACTTGCCGGAGCCGGTGGTGCCCGCGATCAGTGCGTGCGGGCCGTCCTTGACCAGGTCGAAGGCGACCGGCCGGTCGAAGCCCTGCCCGACGAGCGCGGACGTGGAGGCCGGCCGGCGGTCCCAGCGCTGGAGCACCTCCTCGACAGTGGGCGGCTCCAGGTGCAGCAGGTCCAGCAGCGAGACGGTCTCGGGCAGTCCGCCGCCCGTGTCCGGGGTGACGTCGTGGACCGGGGCGATGCCCCGTGCCAGGCGTTCGGCCCACTCGGCGGTGACGTAGTCGGGGCGGATGCCGGTGACGTCGGGCAGCCCGGTGCGGCGCAGCGTGAGGGTGTCGGCGGCGATGGACACCACCGCGCTGGCCTCCTCCGGCAGCATGCGCTCCTCCCGGTCCAGGCACAGCAGATGGATGCCGCGCAGTGGGCCTTCCTTGAGGACCTGCACCATGCCGGGCACGTCCCGCAGCTCGCGCGCCCCGTCCAGGACGACCAGGACGTCGGGCTCGCTGAGCAGCGCGCCGCGCATTGTGGCCTGCTGCGCCTGGTTGCGGTTGCGGATGACGTTGATGAGCTCGGTGACGCGGTTGGCGACGGTCTCGGGGTCGTTGCCGAGGAGGATGACGGGTGCGTTGTCCTGGCCGGCGGACAGCCCGGAGCGGGCGTGCGGCAGCCAACGGGCCCACTGCCATGCGTCGGCAGCCTTGCTGTCGGTGAGTACGCAGATCTTCAGGTCGCGCGGGCTGTGCAGGACGGCGGCCTGCGCCACCGCCCAGCGGGCCAGCGCCCGGGCGGGTTCCTCGGGACCGGCGACGCCGACGACCTGGCTGCCCGCGAGGTCCACGCCGATCGGCATGTCGGGGATCTGCCAGTGGGCGGTGCGGTGGTTGTCCTCGCGGGAGCCGTCATCGATCTGCAGCAGCGACTGCTGCTGGGTGGTGCCGATCCGCAGCACGAGGTTGTCGGGGTCGGAAGGCCTGCGCTCCCACAGCCGGGCACCGGGTCCTACGGCCATCAGCCCGACGACCGCCGGGTCCGGCGCGGAGGCGACGCGCACCCGGCGCTCGTGCTCCACCTTGGCCCGTACGTCCGCTTCCAGCGAAGCGCGGCGCAAGCGGTAGTTGGCGACGCCCTCTAGGTACTCCTTGCGGCCTCCGCGGCGGCCGCTGACCCAGTTGCCGATAGCCAGGACCGGGCTGAGCACCATGAACATCAGGTAGAGGAAGGAATGGAAGAACCACACCATGGCGACGCCCATGAACATCGGCGCAATGATCACCAGGAAGGACAGGGGACGGCGCTTGGGGGGTTCGGGCGGTGCGGGCAGCCGGAAGGTCTCCGGTTGCAGCGGGGGGAGCAGGCGCGGCGGCCTGTTGAAGTCCAGGCTCGCCTTCGGCGAGGCCACCACAGCGGCGTCGGCCAGGGTGGGCCGTACCGCGCGCAACAGGTGCTCGCCGACGACGAGTTCACCGTCCAGCTCCCAGCGGGTCCAGCCACGCGGCAGTCCGTCCTCCTCCTGTTCCTCGGGGCCGGGGTCGGGCTCGGGCGGCAGTGCCACCACGTCCGCGCGGGGTCGCGGCGGCGGTGCCTCGGGGAGCGAAAGCCGGACCTGCGCGTCGTCCTCGGGCAGCACGGCGAGGACCGTACCGTCCGGACGTACGGTCAGCCGCAGCCCTTCGCCGGGCATGCTTCGGCCCGCCAGTGGCACGGAGCTACCGGCCCGGGGGCCGATCAGATGGGTGCCGACGCCGAGCTGGTATACCTGGCCGGCCACCGGGCCGCCGATCACCTGGATCTCGACGACGGGGGCGGAGCCGGGCTTCTTGGGTGTGGGCATCGCGTCGCGAGCGGGGCCGTAGGCCGAGGCGGTGTCCCCGACCGGCCGGCCCAGGCCGAGGGTGCTGCCGTCCCGGATCCCGGAGGAGGCCAGAGCGAGGTCCGGGTCGAGGAGACGGTCACCGAGATAGAGCGGGATGTCTGCGGCGGAAGCGGCCATGTCCGGCTCCTCGCCGGGCGCGGCGCCCCGGTGCGCGGCCGACAACTGCGTGGCGAGCCTGCGGACGGGGGTGGCGGCGGCCGCGTTGACGAGGACGTCGCGTTGCTCCCGCCGTTGGTCGTCCACGGTGGTGACGAGGAACTTCACGGCTCGTTCCGCCTTTCGGCTCGGGGGTTCTCGAAGGATTCGGCGTCACGGTTGCCGGCCGCCGAGACTCCCGTGATCTCCGGCTCGGCGAACAGGTCACGGACGGCCGGAGCCAGGGGTTCCGCGGCGGCGGAGGCGGTGGTGCCGGCGAAGGCGGTGACGTCGGTGGCGACGGGCTCAGCGGCCAGAGGCGGACGCGACCGAACACCGGGCCCGACACGCTCCGCGACGGAGCGGCGCGCATCCGGGGCTTGGGCGGGAGGCGTCGAACCGGCGAGAGGCTGTGAACCGGCAGGGGCCTTCGGACCGGCAGGAGTCTTCGGACCGGCAGAAGTCCGCGGCCCGCCGGGGGCCACCGGCCCGGCAGCAGTTTCCGGGGACATCGCACCGGCCGAAAGCCGTAGCCCGCCCGACGGCACGGCACCGCTCCCCGACGGAACTTCGCCGCCACGCCGTGCCGCACGACCCGGCGGCCGCCCCGCACCGCCACCCCCAGGCCCCTCGGGCTGCTGCCGCCGCTTGACGCCCCTGCGGGCGACGCGGGCGACGGCCGGGCCGAGCGGCGCCGCGTCGGTCGCGAGGCCCAGGCCGGGTGCCTCGGTACGACCGCGCGAGTTGACCCGGATCTCCCAACGGTGGACGGAGACCGGCCCGACCACCACGGCGCACACCGACCCGGCACCGGCCAGTTCGGCCAGCCGTGCCGCCTGTTCGTCGTCCGGCGCCGCACAGACCACCACCACCGGCCGGGCGCGGTCGGACGTCAGGTGGACAAGAGAATTCAGTACCTCGTCCAGGTCGGGGCCGTCGAAGCGGGGGTGCACTCCACGCGTCACGAGCACGTCGGCCGGGCCACCCGGCAGATCGAGGTAGGCCGCCACCGCCTGGACGAAGTCACGAACCGCCCTGCGTTCGCCGTAGGCGTTCAGGATGCGGGCCCCACGCATGAGGTCGAGGAAGACCACACCGTCGTCACTCAGCCCGAGCGGCACGAGAACTCGGCCGGTACCGGACGCCACTCCGCCGCCGCCCTCCGCGTCGCCTGGCGCCTCCCCCGCCTCCTCCGCATCCGCATCCGTCCCCGTCCCCGTCCCCATCCTTGGGAGGCTCTCGGCATCGATCGCGGAGGCGTACCAGAGAAGCGGATCGTCGCCGGTCTCCCACGGATGCCGGGGCTGCGGCAGGCTTCGGCCGGCCACGGACACAGCGACCTCGCCGTCGCTGCGCCGGGTGGCGGGCCGGACCCCGACCGCGAAGGCGAAGGCTTGGGGCGCGCTGGGATGGACGGCGGCGTCGACACCGTCAAGTGCGTGCCGGGCCAGGGTCACCGGTGCGTCGGACGTCAGCAGCCGGGTGAGTCGCCTCACGGCAGCACGGAAGCGCAGGAACTCGCGTACCGGCTCGGAGAAAGCCTGGCGGGTCAGGCGGACCTGACGGGCCAGCCGACGCCACGCCCGGCGTCGGCCCCCCTGCCTGCGCACCAGCCAGCGCCCCAACAGCCAGACCAGCAGCAGGAGTTCGGCCAGCGCGAGGATCAGGGCGCTGGCACCCGAGTCCCAGGAGAGGGCGAGCGTGCTTTCGGCTTGCGCCACCGTCGCCCAGGCTTCCATCGGACCCGCCTGATGGATGTGCACGAGAACCCCTCGATATGTCGCCGACCGGAGAACAACCGGATGTCCGAAGGGCTACGACACACAGACCAGGAGTGTGCTCACCCCGGCCGTATGGCCGCCCCGACCACACAGGTGTGATGCGGCCGTCTCCCGCCGCTGTCATCACCGAGTCTAAGGGGAAACATGTTGCCTGCACGCACGGGTGTGACGGCAGCCGCATCATGGACAGCAGCAGTGGACGCGCACACATGCGGAAGTCCAGCGCCCAGGTCTAGGACTCGATCGCCTGCGGTTACTGGGCTGACGTCGTCTGGGACACGTTTGCCAGAGTCGCGGTGTGGTCCGAGCCTGACAGTTGCTGGTCATGGCCCCGGCACCCGCCCGTCCTACGGTCAGGGTGTAACCGTATGCGTCGACGACCCTGACCATCCGTGCCACCGGTTGACCGCCCTCGCTCAGAGGGCCCGGCCGAACAGGGCCAGCAGTTCTGACCAGTGCCGCTCGGCCGCCGCCGGGTTGTAGGCGGCCGTGTCGGACTGGGTGTAGCCGTGGTGCGCGCCCGCGTAGACCTCACACCGGTGCGTGACATCCGCGTCGGTGAGCGCCTTCTCCAGCCTGCGAATCTGCTCCTCGGGCATCGAGAGGTCCTCGTCGGCGTGCGCGAAGTACAGCTCGGCTGTGATCCGGTCGGCGAGCAGGTGCGGACTGTCAGGTGCCTCGCTCGCCAGGTCGCCGCCGTGGAAGCCGGCCGCCGCGGCGATGCGGTCGGGGTGGGTGCCCGCCGCATGGAGCGCGAGCCTGGCGCCCATGCAGTACCCGGTAATGCCAACTGGTCCGTCCGCAGCCAGAGATGACTGCGCGAACCACTCCAGGTAGGCCCCTGCATCGCGCCGCGACAGCTCAGGGGTGAGCGCCTGCATCAGCGGGACGACCTTCCCCACGATGTCAGGCCGGGCCGCCATGTCGATGAACTCGGGCAGCTCCACCACCGGGATGCGCCCGTGCCGGTAGAAGACATTCGGGACGAGGACGGTGTAGCCGGCGGTCGCCAGCCGGTCGGCCATGGCCGTCAGGTGCGGACGGACCCCGAACGCGTCCTGGTACATGAGGACGCCCGCGTGGGCCTGCTCGTCGTCGGGGCGCGCCAGATAGGCGTCGGCGATGCCGTCGGCGGTGGGGATGTCCACGAGGGTTCCGATCACGGCGTTCATGGAATAGGTGTGCCTCTCTGCGGGAAGGTTGGCTCACGCCCGGAACACCCTGGTTGGTGACCTGATTCCCTTTTTCGGTCATTGGCTCGTAAAAACATGTTCCTGCATGACGTGCCGACGGCAGACACATATTCTCCTCGGCGAGATGTCACGATCACACATCCACCGATCACACGACACCACACCACACCACACCACACCGAGGACAAGGCTGACGTGAACGACTTCCATCCCGGCCGCAGACGCCTGCTCAAGATGTTCGGCCTGGGCGCCACCGCGAGCACGGCGGCGATTCTCCAGGCCGACCCGGTGCTCGCGGCGACCCTCGGGTACGACGAGAAGACCGGGGTCTCCCCCGCCACCTACCGGGCCCCCAAGGGGCTGGCGCAGAACACCGCGGCCAAGCAGACCGCCCTCGACTGGATCGCGGCCGAGCAGGGCGCGATCACCCGGCTCAGCGACGAGGTGTGGCAGCACGCGGAGCTCTCGCTGCGCGAGTGGAAGTCCTCCCTCGCGCACGCGAAGTTGCTTCAGGACAACGGCTTCACGGTCACCTGGGGCGCGGGGGGCTTCCCGACCGCGTTCGTCGCCACGTACGGCACCGAGGGCCCCGTCATCGGCTTCAACGCGGAGTACGACGCGCTGCCCGGCCTGTCGCAGAAGAAGGGCGTGGGCACGCACGACCCGCTGGTCTACAACTACGACGCCTACGGCCCCACGTACGGCGCGGGCCACGGCGACGCCCACAACGCCCTCGGCGCGGGCGGCACCGCCGCCGCCATCGCGGTCGCGCGGGCGATCCGCGCCCACGGTCTGAAGGCCACCGTCAAGCTGTTCGGCAGCGCGGGCGAGGAGCAGCTCGTCGGCAAGGCGTACGCGGTCAAGGCAGGCGTCTACGACGGCCTCGACGCCTTCCTGGACTGGCACCCCTTCAACATCACGGTGCCGTTCTGGAACACCACCAGCGCGCTGATATCGGCCACCTTCACCTTCCTCGGCGCCTCCGGCCACGGCGGCACCCCGCTGGGCAACAAGTCCGGGCTGGACGGCGCCCTGCTGATGGCGACGATGTCGGAGTACCTGCGGGAGAAGAACGTCGCCCCGTCCGGCCGCTTCCACTACGCGATCATCAACGGGGGCGGCGCCCCGAACGTGACCCCGGACATGTGCTCCATCTGGTTCTTCGTCCGCGAGGGCAGCCCGGCGCGCGCCAAGGTGCTCTACGACAAGATCGTGGAGTGCGGCAAGGCCGCCGCCCAGGCCAGCCAGACCCGCCTGGTGCACAAGTTCCACTCCGCGACCTGGAACCTGCTGGCCAACAAGGCCGGCGCGGAGCTGCTCAACGACAACATGCGGCAGATCGGCGCGCCGAAGTTCACCGACGCCGACCACGCCCTGGCCAAGGCGGTGCAGAAGTCGCTGGGCAAGCCCGAGACGGGCATGCCGACCGAGCTGACCCCGCTCGCTCCTCCGGCGGCCGCCTACACCGGCGGTCTGGCCACCGACACCGCCGACATCAGCTGGCAGGTGCCCACCGCCGTGCTGCTGTCCGCCGCCTACCCTCCGGGCATCCCGAACCACAACTGGGGTGCCACGGCGACGGCGGCCACCAACATCGGCCACCAGGCGCTGCTGTCCGCCGCCCGCTATCTGGCGGCGGGCGCGATCGACCTGATCGAGCAGCCGGACCTGCTGGCCGCGATGAAGCAGGAGTTCCAGGACCGCACCGAGGGCGTGGAGTGGGCCTCGATGATCCCCGACGGCAACCAGCCTCCGCTGTACGAGCCGCCCGCCGAGTTCCTGAGGGCGACCGGGCAGTCCTGGCCGCCGAAGGGCGTCACCTGGCCGGTGCCGCCGATCGTCTCCACCGAGCAGCTGGGGGGCACCGGCCCCGCCCTCGCGCCGGTGACCTGACGGCACCGCGTCCCGCCCGACTCCGCCCGTGGTCGTTGCGCCTCCACGACCGCGGGCGGAGGTCTTGAGTGACTGAGGTCTTGGGTGACTTACGTCAGACCGCCCCGGGGCGGGCGGGACACCTGAGCCTGTGCCTGCTCGGCCGCAGACCGTCAACTGACCGATGTCCGAGGGCCGCGCCCGGCGAAGAGTGGTGCACACAGACTTCGTTCCACGGAGGGGGAACTCCTGTCATGCACCGTGATCAGTCACCCCTGCGGGCGCATTCGGCGCCCGAGCTCGTGCCCTCGCTGTATCTGAATCTCGACCAGATGGTCGACGAGTTCACGCGGCAGCCGATCACCGCGAAATTCCGGTTCGACCCGGACATGCCGGCGGTGATCACGGTCGAGTTCGTGGCGGAACGAGGCCCGGGGCTCGTCTGGCGCATCGGCCGCGAGCTGCTGCACCGCGGCCTGACGGCGATGAGCGGCAACGGCGACGTACGGATGTGGCCGATGTCGCCCGGAGAGCGGGCCTCGTCCTGGCTGCTGCTGGAATCGACGGAGGTGGAGGCGCTGTTCGAGGTCCCCATCCCGCCGCTGGCGGACTGGCTCGACGCGACGTACCGAGTCACCTCCGCCGAGGCGGAGATGACGGGTCTGGACTGGGACGGCTTCCTCAGGGACCTGCTCGACGACCCCGAAACGGCCACCGAGTGACCGTGGCCGGGCCCACACGGGCTGACTTGCCCCATCTGGCGTCACCTGTCAGAGTGGTGACGCACAGAGTTTCCGTCTGACGACACACCTGTGCCGCAGGCCGCACGTGTGCGGCGGACGAGGAGGACCGAAGTGAGGACCAGCAACCCATTCCTGTCCCGTTGGGACAGCGCCGGTGGCCCCGGCCGCACCTCCGCACGCACGGCTCGGCCGGTGGGCGCGACGGTCGGCGGCGGACCGGCCGGCGACTACACCACCAACCCCTACGCCCCGGGCACGGACCCGTCCCCGCGGACCGGCGCAAACGCCGTCACCATGGACGACGTCGTCGTCCGCACCGCGACGACGCTCGGCACCGTGGTCCTCACGGCCGTCCTGTCCTGGCTCCTGCTGCCCGTCGACGAGGCCAACGTCGGTCACTCCTACGGCCTCGCCGTCGGCGCCGCCTTCGTCGCCTTCGTCCTGGCGATGATCCAGTCCTTCAAGCGGACACCGGCACCGGCCCTGATCCTCGCATACGCGGCGTTCGAGGGCGTGTTCCTCGGCGTGCTGTCCAGCACGATCTCCACCTACATCGCACCCGGTGTCGTCGTGCAGGCGGTGCTCGGCACCTTCGCGGTGTCCGCGGGGGTGCTCATCGCCTACCGGATGCGCTGGATACGGGTGACCCAGCGGTTCGCCGGCTTCGTCGGCGCCGCCGCGACCGGCTTCGTCCTGCTGCTCCTCGCCGACGTCCTGTTCTCGGCCTTCGGCGCCGGTGACGGCCTCGGCTTCCACAGCGGCGGGCTCGGCATCGTCTTCGGCCTGGTCGGCGTCGTGCTCGGCGCGGCCTTCCTGGCACTGGACTTCAAGCAGGTCGAGGACGCCGTCGCCTACGGCGCCCCGCGCGAGGAGGCGTGGCTGGCCGCCTTCGGTCTCACCACCACCCTGGTGTGGATCTACCTGGAGGTGCTGCGCGTGCTGTCCCTCTTCAACAGCGACAACTGAATCTCCGTCCGCGGAGGGGCACGCGCTACGGCGTGTGCCCCTCCGGCATGTCCGCGCGCGGGCGCACGCTCTGAACCCGGCCGGAACCCGGCTCGTTCTCCTGGTGACGCCCGACCGCCGGAACGGGAGAGACACCTCATGAGCGCCGAAAAGCAGTGCCCCCACCAGCCCGCGAGGGTCGTCATCGACCCCTCTTTCAAGGCGGACGCCCCCGCCCGCTACGACCGCCTGCGCGAGCTCGGCCCCATCCATCCGGCCGAGTTCCACCTAGGCCTGCAAGGCTGGGTGGTCGTCGGCTACGACCTTGCCCGCGAAGTGCTCACTCACCCCGCCCTGCTCAAGGATTCCACCCCCGCCGCCGAGGCTTTGGCCGCCGCCGGTTACGTCCTGAACAAACCCTCCGTCGGGCTCGGAGCCCAGATGATGGAGGCCGACCCGCCCGAACACACCCGACTGCGGCGCTTGGCCGCGGCCGCCTTCACCCCACGCCGTACGGCCGAACTGGCGCCGCGCATCGAGCAGATCGCGCACGACCTGATCGACGCACTGCCACCGGCGGGCGAGGTGGACCTCGTGGAGGCGTTCAACGCCCCGCTGCCGGGCATCGTCATTGCCGAACTCCTCGGCATCCCCGAGGAACACCGGCTCGACTTCCGCCGCTGGTCGACCCAGGCCCTGCGGGTGGCCTCACCCGAGCACCGGGCGGCGCTGGCCGGCCTGCACGGCCTGCTGGCTGGTCTCGTGGCGGCCAAGCGCCGCAGCCCCGCGGACGATCTGCTGTCCGCCCTGATCGCCGTACGTGACGAGGACGACGGCCGGCTCTCCGAGGAGGAACTCGTCGGCACGGCGCTGATGCTGGTCGTCGCCGGCCACGAGAGCACCGTGAACCTGCTCGGCAACGCCGTGCTGGCTCTGCTGCAACACCCCGACCAGCTGAAGCAGTTGCGCGAACGCCCCGAGCTGGTGCCCGGGGCGGTGGAGGAGTTCCTGCGCTACGACCCCTCCGTCGAGCGCTCCACCAGCCGCTACGCGGCCGAGGACCTCGAACTCGCCGGGGTACCGATCCCCCGGGGCAGCATGGTCGTCGTCGCCCTCGGCGCCGCCGGGCGCGACGCCCCGCAGGCCGAGGACACCAACCCCGCCGTACTGGACGTGACCCGCCCCGCCGCCCGGCACCTGGGCTTCGGCCATGGCATCCACTACTGCCTGGGCGCCCCGCTGGCCCGCCTGGAGGCGACCGTCGCCCTGCGTGTCCTGCTCGCCTGTCTCCTTGAGATCCAACTCGCCGTCCCAGCTGACGAGTTGGAGTGGATCGACTCCGGCATCATCCGCGGGGTACTGACCCTGCCGGTGCGCTACCGCGTCGGCTGAACACGCAGATGGCGGCTGACATCGCCCACCAGATGGATCAGGACCCGGCGCTCGGTGAAGCGCCAGCGCCCGTCCACGCGCTCGAACCGGTCGCTGTAACGGCCCGCGGCCACCGGCTGGAGCGGGAAGTCGGGCAGCGCCTGGAACACCGTGACGTACGAGCGCGCGGCGGCGGTGCCCGCCTCCTCATCCAGGTCGACGACGATGTTGGTCGTGACGTGCTGGGTGCGGGGCGTGCCGTCCTCGTAGAGGATCACGCTGTCCCTGAGCATTTTCGTCACCCCGCCGTCCCGGCCGGGGACAGGTGCGCCACTGCCGATGAACACGGCGTCAGCGAACAGTTCACCGACGCCGTCGAAGTCGCCGGTGTCGACCAGCTCCGCGTACCGGGCGATCAGGTTGGTGATGGGCCTGGTGTCAGAAGTCTCACTCATGGTCTGGAAGCACCTGTCTGGTAGGTCGTGGTCGGACAGCCTTCAACCCGCGGCCCTATCGGGCCGCGGGTTGAGACATGAATGTGGGCGGGTCACACGGTCCGGGTGCGCAGCTGGCGGGACTTCCAGCCCAGCAGCAGGGCCTGGAGGATGAACCACACGCCGCCGCCCGTCGCGTACACCGACAGTACGTCGAGCGTGGGATTGTCGCCCGCGGCCTGGATGTTGTAGGTGATGCCGACGAGGAAGGACAGTCCGCCCGAGATCAGGGTGGGCCACTGCTTGCCCAGCTCGGGGCCGCGCCGGCGCACTCCGACGATCAGCTGGGCGGCGCCGGAGACAACGGCCCAGACGCCGAACACGTGGAGTGCCGCCGCCAGGCTGCCGGCCCCGGCGAAGGCGAGCGCGATGGCCGCCAGCGTGCTGAGCACCCCGTTGAACGCGGTGACCTTGCGCTCGGAGCCGTCCGGGGTGGCGCGGTAGTCGATCAGCGAGGACACCGCGTCGATCAGCGGGTAGACGACCAGCAGGACGATGGCCCCTGCCTTGAGGTCCTCGTGGTCGCCCTGGACGCCGGCGAACGACAGCGCCCAGGCGACGGCGAGGATGCCGCGGGTCAGGTACAGCTTCAGCAGGGAGGAACGCTCTCCCGCGCCGGTATGGCCGGTCGGGGTCGAGATCGCGGTCGGGGTGCTCATGTCGGTTCGGCCTTTCTCAGGTCAGGGAGTTGTCGCCGACCCGGTCAGTGCCGGGAGGAGGAGACGCAGCGGAAGCTGGAGGCGGCGGCGGGGTCGCCGTAGCCCTTGTAGCGGGACACCTGCGGGTAGCTGCACAGGTTCCGGGAGACGCTCTGGCCGTCGGCGTTGATCAAGGTGGCGGGCAGCGTCTTGGGCGCCTTGCCGTGCTCGACCCACGCGGTCAGTGCGGCGAGGCCGTCGGTGGACCCGTCCTGGCCGTTGAGGCCGCAGTGGCTGGTGCCGGGGGCGAGGAAGAGACGGTAGAAGTCGTCGACCCGCTTGGTGCCGCCCATCTCACGCTCGACCTGCTTGCGGTAGTGCACCGTGCCCTGGGCGGGGATGTACTCGTCGGCCAGGCCGTGCCAGGTCAGCAGCTTGCCGCCGGACTTGCGGAAGTCGGTCAGGTCCGGGTCGTCGGTGCCGATGACCTTGTCGTACTCGGCCTGCGACTGCTTGAACAGTTCGGTGAAGCGGCTGTAGGTGATCGTCGACAGGTCCAGCGAGGGGTCGTTGGCGACCCAGAGCTTGACCCAGGCCGCGGGCACCGGGAAAGCGTCGGCACCGGCCAGTGCGCTGATGTCGGCGCCGACTGGGACGCCGTACCAGAGCTTCTTGCCGGACGGGGTGCGCGGGCCGTCCCAGATCTTGCGGACCACGGCCGCGTCGGCCGCCGTGATGGTGAGCTCCTTGCCCTCGCACACGACCTTGGTGCCGATCAGCCGGCGCGGGTCGAAGTCACACCGGGAGGGGTCGTTGACCAGGCCGTCCTTGATGCCGTCGAGCTTGTCGCAGGCTGTGACGGCGGCGTCGGTGAAGGCTTTGAACTCACACGCCGACGGATGGGTCTTCTCGTTGTTCATGACGATCTGCGGCCACAGCGTGGCCACCTCGAACTCGTCCCAGTTGACGGCGGGCGCGTCGGCGAGGATGCCGTCGTAGTCGCCGGGGTAGCGCTGGGCCTCCATGTAGCCCTGGCGTCCGCCGGTGGAGCAGCCGGTGAAGTAGGAGTAAGCGGGACGCTTGCCGTAGACGCCGTCGACGACCTCCTTGCCCACGACCGCCGCCTCGTGCTGGGAGCGGGAGGCGAAGTTCTTCAGCGGGGTGGTGTTGACCTGGCCCGCGCTGTTGAGGGCCCAGCTGGTGTCGAGGGCGTCGCCGACGCCGGCGTCGGTGGTGACGGCGGCGTAGCCCTGCTTGACGGCGGTGGCCAGGCCCACGTTGTTGTCACCGGCCAGGTAGGCGGAGCCCCCGAGTCCCTGGAAACGGCCGTTCCAGCCGCTGACCGGCAGCCAGGTGCGCACCTTGGCGTGGTCGTCGGCGCCGGGGTGGGTGAGCGTGACGGTGACCTCGCAGTAGGCGGGGACGTCGGTGACCGTGCCCTGCAGGATGCCGGTGCCCTGGATGGTGCCGCCGGCCTGCTGGACCGCCGTCACGGACTCCACCGCGGTGCCGGCCGGGGCCTTCACCGAGGGAGTGGTGCAGGAGAACGCGGTGACGGTGGAGGCGTTCTGGGTCTCCGCGGAGGCGGTCGGCAGGTAGACCGCCGCGGCGAGCGGCACGCCGGCCGCGAGAACAGTGAGAAGTCGTCTCATCGCTTGTCCGTCCAAGGAAGTAGAAATACGGGAAGTAGGTGTGCGGGAACCAGCCCGCGAGAGGGAGGTGCGCAGGTGCGACACAAACGTGTCTGCACGGATCACTCTGGCCGTGCGGGACCGCCGCGCACGACAGTCAGTTGACTGTCTGCTCCCCGGCCCCCTGACCGGGGAGTGTGAACGTCGCGTTAGGTCATTCGACGGTCGGTCGGCCGTCGTCCTCGCGCTTCTCGCCCAGCCACCGCGAGTGGTGCCGGTCGGCCCATGACCGGCTGACGAACCCGGTGCGCATGCCCAGCCGCGCCTCGGGGTCCTCGAAGGCCCTGCGCATGTGTCCGATCAGGACGAAGGTGATGGCCCAGGCCAGGATGTCGTGGACGAAGATCGCGCTGGTGCGGGAGATGGCGGGCAGCAGTCCCATGAACCACATCAGCAGGCCGGTGAACATCATCACCAGCACCGCGCCGGCGATCCAGCCCGCATAGAGCTTCTGTCCCGCGTTGAACTTGCCCGCCGGCCGGGCCTCGGGTGACCTGCGGCGCCTGCGCACGGCCCGCAGCCACTGGCGGTCGTACACCGCGAAGCGGTTCAGGCGGCGCAGGTCGGCGCGGAAGGCCGGGGAGAACAGGCCCAGCAGGAAGGGCAGCGGCAGCGAGATGCCGGACCACTCGTGGACCGTGACCATCAGGTGCCGCCGGCCGACGAGCAGGGCCAGCGGTCCGATGTAGAGGCAGGCGGCGGAGACCAGGCACAGCAGCATCAGGTAGCCGGTGGCCCGGTGGACCAGGCGCTCGGCGGTGGTGAAGCGGAGGATGCGGCCCTCGGGTTCAGGCCGCGTGCCGGTCGGCGCCGTCGAGCCAGCCGTCGACCGCATATCCACGCTCCTCCCAGTAGCCGGGGACGACCTTGTCGGTGACCGAGATGCCGGACAGCCACTTGGCCGACTTGTAGAAGTACATGGGCGCCACATAGAGGCGTACGGGGCCGCCGTGTGCGTGGGTGATGGGCTTGTCCTGCATGTTCAGCGCCACCAACACGTCGGAGCGGCGGGCCTGTTCGAGGGTGAGGCTCTCGGTGTACGCGCCGTCGAAGCAGGTGAACCGGACGGCGGCACTCGGCGAACGCACACCCGCGGCGTCCAGGAGGTCGGCGAGCTTCACGCCTTCGAAGGGTGTGTCGTCCACGCGCCAGCCATCGGTGCACAGTACGTCGTGGACGACCCGGGTCTGCGGCATCGCGCGCAGTTCGTCGAGTGTGTAGGTCTTCGGCCGGTCAACCAGTCCGTCGACCCGGAGTTCGTAGTTGGTGGCGTCCTTGTGGGGCACCGAGCCGACGACGCTGTAGTACCGGAAGCCGCCGGGGTTGGGCAGCAGACCGGTCAGGCCGGTGGCGTCGACCTCGGACGCCTTGGCGAGGAACCCTTCCCAGCCCCGCTGGAGGTACGGGGCGGCGGCGAGACCGGCCGCGCCCGCGCCGAGCATGCCCAGCATCGCCCGCCGTCCGACAGGGGCGCCCCCGGTCCTCGGCTTCGGCTTTTCCGCCATGGTGTGCGCTCCTTCGGACACGTGTGAGCTATTGCCCGGTCCGTCCGTCATGTGATCGTCACCGGTTTAACTGGTGACGATGCTGGCATGGGGATGTCGGAACTGTCAACCGCAAACGTTTGAAGGGGCGGCTGCTAAGCTGGGAGCGACGTTGACCGTGTATCGAGGAGTCACAGACGTGGTGGGTGAAGACGACATCTCCGGGTGAGATCCGGATCTGACGACCACCGGCCGGCGCACAGGCGCGCTGCCGAGGTGGTCTGTCTCGTCGTACCCCTTTCCCCACGTCTGCCCAGGGCACAGGCCTATCCTGTGCCCTCAGTCCCATCGAGGTCGCCTCCATGTCCGACGCCGCGATCGTCTGCTCGAACCTCTCCTTCGCCTGGCCCGACGACACGCCCGTCTTCCAGGACCTGTCCTTCTCCGTGACCCCCGGCCGCACCGGCCTGGTCGCGCCCAACGGCTCCGGCAAGTCCACCCTGCTCAAGCTGATCGCCGGCGAGCTCAAGCCCGCCACCGGCTCGGTGTCCGTCGGCGGCACCCTCGGCTACCTGCCGCAGAGCCTCCCGCTGACCGGCCATCTCACCGTCGCCGAGGTCCTCGGCGTCGCCGCGGTGATCCGCGCCCTGGACGCCGTGGAGTCCGGCGACGTCGCCGAGGAGCACTTCGCCACCATCGGCGACGACTGGGACATCGAGGAGCGCACCCGCGCCCAGCTCGACCGCCTGGGCCTGGCCGACCTCACCCTGGACCGCAGCCTGAGCACGCTCAGCGGCGGCCAGGTGGTCTCCCTCGGCCTCGCAGCCCAGCTCCTCAAGCGCCCCGACGTCCTCCTCCTCGACGAGCCCACCAACAACCTCGATCTCCAGGCCCGGCACAAGCTGTACGACGTCCTCGGGGACTTCACCGGCACCCTGCTCCTGGTCAGCCACGACCGCGCCCTGCTGGACCGCATGGAGCGCATCGCCGAACTCGGCAGCGACGAACTGCGCCTGTACGGCGGCAACTTCACCGAGTACGAAGAAGCCGTGCGCGCCGAGCAGGAGGTCGCGGAGAAGAACATCCGCAACGCCGAACAGGAACTCAAGCGCGAGAAGCGCGAGATGCAGCAGGCCCGCGAGCGTGCCGAGCGCCGGATGAGCAACGCCTCCAAGAACCTGAAGAACGCCGGTCTGCCCAAGATCTTCGCGGGCAACATGAAGCGCGGCGCCCAGGAGGCCGCGGGCAAGTCCGGCACCATGCACGCCTCCCGGGTCAGCGAGGCCAAGGCCCGCCTGGACGAGGCCGGACGCGCCCTGCGTGACGAGCAGCGCCTCACCCTGGAGCTGCCCGACACCCAGGTGCCCGCGGGCCGCAACCTCTTCCTCGGCGAGGGCATGCAGGTGCGCCTAGGCGAACGTGACGTGTTCACCCCGGGCGGCGTCGACCTCACCGTCCGGGGCCCCGAGCGCATCGCCCTCGTCGGCCCCAACGGCGCCGGGAAGACCACCCTGATGCGGCTGATCACCGGTGAACTCACCCCGGCCAGCGGGGAGATCAAGCGCAACGACGGCCGGATCGCCTACCTCTCCCAGCGCCTGGACCTGCTCGACCTGGACCGCACGGTCGCCGAGAACTTCGCGAAGTTCGCCCCCGAGCGGCCCGAGGGGGAGCGCATGAACCTCCTCGCCCGATTCCTGTTCCGCGGCCCCCGCGCCCATCTCCCGGTCGGCGTCCTGTCGGGCGGCGAACGCCTGCGCGCCACGCTGGCCTGCGTCCTGTGCGCCGAACCGGCCCCGCATCTGCTGCTGCTCGACGAGCCGACCAACAACCTCGACCTGGTCAGCGCGGGCCAGTTGGAAAGCGCGCTCAACTCCTACCAGGGCGCCTTCATGGTGGTCAGCCACGACGAACGCTTCCTCGCCGAGATCGGGGTGAACCGCTGGCTGCGGCTGGCCGACGGCACACTCAAGGAGACGGCGGCACCCGAGGTGTGAGCAGGTGACGTGTGCCATGGCCCGCGTCCGAGGCGCCCTGCGCCCGGCGGGCCGCCCACCGCTCACTCCTGGGGGAGCCCCGTGTCCGCACTGATCGCTCACGACCTCGTACGCAACCTCGGTGGCCGTCGCGTCCTCGACGGCATCTCCCTGACCGCCTCCCCCGGCCACCGCATCGGTCTCATCGGGGAGAACGGCGTCGGCAAGTCCACCCTGCTCCGCGTTCTCGCGGGCATCGACGAGCCCGACGCGGGCAGCGTCACCCGCCCCGCCGACCTGGGCTTCCTCCACCAGGAGATGCCCTACGACGCCGAGGCGACCATCGCCTCGGTCCTGGACGAGGCGCTGCGCGAGGCCCGCGAGGACCTCGCCGAACTGGACCGGCTCGGCGAGGAGCTGGCCCGCGCTCCGGAGGACCCCGAGCTCCTGGAGGCGTACGGCAAGCGCCTGGAGATGGCCCAGGACCGGGAGTCCTGGGACGCCGACCGCCGTGCCGCTCTGGTCCTTGACGGCCTGGGCCTCGGCGCGTTCGGTCACGACCGCACCCTCGGCTCGCTCTCCGGCGGCCAGCGCGGGCGGCTGGCGCTCGCCGCCCTCCTCGTGCGCCGCCCCGCCGCCCTGCTCCTCGACGAGCCGACCAACCACCTCGACGACGGCGCCGCCGCCTTCCTGGAGGAGCAGATCCGCGCCCTTCCCGGCACGGTCGTCGTCGCCAGCCACGACCGGGCGTTCCTCGACGCCGTCTGCACCGACCTCATCGATCTCGACCCCGCTGTGGACGGCCCGGTCCGCTACGGCGGGAACTACAGCGCCTACCTCGCGCAGAAGCGCGCCGAACGCGGGCGCTGGGAGCAGCGGTACGCCGAGGAGCAGGAGGAACTGGAGGCGCTGCGCGAGTCCGCGGGGGTGACCGCGCACCGGGTGGCGCCGGACCGGGGCCGTACCGACAACGAGAAGATGGGCTACGGCCACCGGGCGGGCCGGGTGCAGAGTCAGATCTCCCGCCGCGTCCGCAACGCCACCCGGCGTCTGGAGGAGCTGGAGCGCACCAAGGTCGCCGAGCCGCCCCGCCCGCTGCAGTTCGCGGCCGGGGAGCTGGCCACGCGCAGCGAGGAGGGCCCGCGGCCCTTGCTGTCGCTGCGCGAGGTGCGGGTGCCGGGGCGGCTCGTGCTGTCCGGCCTGGAGGTGTCGCCGACGGACCGGCTGCTGGTCACCGGCGGCAACGGAGCGGGCAAGTCGACGCTGCTAGCTGTGCTCGCCGGGCGGCTGCCGGCCGAGGGCGAGGTAGTGCGGCGGCGCAGGCTCAGTGTGGGGCTGCTGACCCAGGACACGACCTTCGAACACTCCGACCGCCCGGTCCGTGACACATACGAGCTGGCGCTGGGCGCGCAGCGGGCGGAGAAGGTGCCCCTGAACTCTCTCGGCCTGCTGCACGAGGCGGACCTCGACAAGCCGGTCGGGCAGCTGTCGGTGGGCCAGCGCAGGCGGCTGTCCCTGGCCCTTTTGGTGGCCCGTCCGCCTCAGCTCCTCCTGCTCGACGAGCCCACCAACCACCTCTCCCCCGCCCTGTGCGACGAGCTGGAGGCGGCGCTGGGCCCCGGCCCTGGCGCGATCGTGGTGGCCAGCCACGACCGCTGGCTGCGGCGCCGCTGGCAGGGCCGCGAACTGCGGCTGGAGGCGGGCCGCGGCCTGCACGAGGGGACGTACGCGCTCGACGGTCCGCACCCTGGAGCACCAGTTAAAACGGTGACGCCTCTTGCGCCCGACCAGAGTCACCTGTCAAGATGGTGATGTGAATCTTGACCATGTCTTCGTATGCGGGCACCCGGTCCTGGACTTCGCGGCCACGCTCCGGGCCCGGCGCTCGACTCGGTTCGAGATGTTCGTGACGCTGGAGCGGCTGAACGCCTGGTACCTGGAGTCCGGCCTGGTGGACACCATCGCCGGGGGCCAGGACGACGATGTCCGGGAGGCGACGGCCGTCCGCGAGGCCATCTACCGGCTCGTCACCGACCGACGCCTCGGCGAGGAGTTCGACCCGGAGGCACTCGACGCGGTCAACGCAGCCGCGCGCAAGACCCCCGTCACGCCCCAGCTCACCCTGACGGGGCGGCTCATCGAGGCGACGCCCGAGCAGGCGCTGGCCACGGTCGCCCGGCAGGCGGTGGAATTGCTCAGCGGTCCGGACGTGCCACTGATGAAGGAATGCGGCAACCCTGAGTGCACCCGCGTCTACATCGACCGCTCCCGAGGCATGCGGCGCCAGTGGTGCGGGATGGAGTCCTGCGGCAACAAAATCAAGGCCGCCGCGTACCGGGCGCGCAAGAAGTCCGCGCCCGCCGCCGCGCACTGACCTGCTCGGCGGGCGGGAGGCTCAGTCTGCCGCGAGGCCCCTGAGGGTCCTGCGGAACCGGTTCATCAGCACGCTGCGGGCCCAGCGCACCGGCGGCGGGAAATGCGCGCTGACCCGTGCCCGGCCGGGAACGGGCTCCGGGTGTTCCAGGAACCCGACGGTCAGGTGCGGCTCGCCGCGCCATACACCCTCGGCCGCCGCCTTGCGCAGGACTTCGAGATCCTCTTCCCCGGCCTTGGCGAGCAGTCCCTCGAGCAGGGGGCGCACGGCGGAGAAGTGCCCGGTCAGCCCCTCGCGGAGCTGGCGGGACGCGAAGGTTCCCTCCTTCATCGCGTACCCCCAGCCCACCGATCCGCCCACCCGGCGTTCCTCGGCGATCCGCTCGATGACGCTCTCCAGCGCGTCGAGCCCCTCGGCCAGCACGTCGTCGTCCTCGTCCAGCAGATCGAGACTGCGCGCCGTTTCCGGGCAGCGTGCGCGCAGCATTGGGTGCAGCAGCTCGTCCTCGGCGCGCCGGTGATGGCGTACGAAGCCGACGAACCACCGTACGGTCGTCACCAGGGCGCTGGTCTCGACCGGCGCGCCGTCCGCGAGCCGGGTGAACGACTCCGCGACCAGATCCGCACCCCGGGCCACCACCGTGTGGGCGGCGAGGAGCTCCTCGAGAATACGGGCGCCGTCCGTGACCGGCGCCTGCGTGGCGGACATCCGTGAACCCTTCTGCACCTACGTGAGCGCACCGGCGGCCCGAGGGGGGACACGGGCCGCCGGTGCGGGGACGGGGACGGACCACGCTCGTGAGCGTGGCTGGCTCCGAGCCTCCCGTCCCGGCTCCCCCGTCCGCGTGCAAGACGGTGGAGCCTTCCAATGGGAGAACGTGGCTGCGGATGTGAAAGGTTCACCACATGATGCGGAGCCAACCGTTCCAGCGACACACCTTGTCGGCGCTCAGAGATACATGGCCCGATGGCTGCGGTAGGCGAAGGTGTCACCCGAGCTGAGGATCGTCACGATCTCCTCGCAGAAGCGTTGGTACTCCAGCTCCCGCTCGGACGGCAGGGTCACGGACACGGCTCCTTCCTGGATCGCCACGAACCGCAGGACGTTCAGCAGTTCCGATGGGGGCGGCAGCAGCAGCACGTCCATCACGCGCCGGAAGAGGTCGGTCAGCCCCTCATCGATGTCACGCTGCCCAGAGCCCGAGCAGGCCCCCGGAGCAGTGCCCACGGTGGCGAACAGATCGAGGCAGGCCGTCAGCTGCCCGAGGTCGGCCGCGGCAACCTCGATCGGATAGAGGCTGGTCAGCTGGTGACCACGCATGCTGCGCAGGGTGTAACGCAACGGGGGCGGCTCCGCGGGGCCGACGACGGCGGGCGCGTCCTCGGCGTGCCAGCGCGCCCACAGCGGCAGCTTCAACAGGACCTGCACCCAGCTGTCGTAGGCGTCCGAGATGATTCGCTGCTCGTCGGATTCCGCGCCCGCGTGGTGCAACTGGTAGAGGTGGCGGAGGAGCGGCTCCTCAAGGCTCTGGAACTTGGCGTAGAACACAGGGTCGTCAGGGACCAGGACGTACAACGAGCGCCTCCACTCCCCCGTGAGACCCGCCCGGTCGGCAGGGCCGGTCACGAGGTGAACGGACTGGGTGACCGCGAGGTTCACGGGATCGCCCGGGACGGGGCCCGCACCCACCACCGCTCCGTCGCGTAACCGTCTTGACTAGTGACGCATGATGCGGGACCATGAGGTCAATCGTCACCAGTTAAAGCGGTGACGCACTCGAAGGGTGCTAAGTCACGTGACCGATCCACCGGCTGCGGCACACCTGCCAGGCTCGACACCCCCTCCCACCGGGACATCTTCGGCCGCACACACATGTCACGGAACATGGCTACACTTCGCGGTCTTGGCCGCACGCCGCGCACGCGCAGCGGGCTTGGGTCCCCCGCCGACGCGGTGACGACGGACCGGATGGGCGACCACAGCATTACCGGAGAAACAGCGAGGCCAGCCGCCAGATGGACGCGACAGTGCGCTACTCACTTCTCGGGACCGTACGGGCGACGCGTGGGGACACCGAGATCGACGTGGGGCCCCCGAAACGCCTGGCCCTGCTCGCCCTGCTGCTGCTCCGCGCGCCCGGGCCGCTCACCCTGGGCGAGGCAGTCGACATCCTGTGGGACGAGGAACCGCCGCCCAGCGCAGTCAATGTGGTGCACCGCCACATCGGCGCCCTGCGGCGGACACTCGAACCCGAACTGCGCAGCCGCAGCAACGCAGAACACCTCGTCCGCGCCGCCGACGGCTACCGGCTCCTGGTGGACACCACCAGCTCGGACCTGCTGCGCTTCCGCGACCTGCGCGCCCAGGCACAGCTCGCGCTCCGCGACGGAGCACCTGCCGAAGCGGCGCAGGACTTCATCGAAGCACTTCGGCTGTGGCGCGGTCCCGTCGTCGCTGCCGGAACGTCCGTGGCCCGGCATCCGGTCTTCACCTCTGTGGGGCACGAGTTCGTCGCCACGGTGAAGGAGGCCGCCGACGCCGTCCTGACCGCGGCACCCGCGCTGACCGAGGAAGTCCTGAGCGTGCTGCGCAACGCCCTGGACAGCCACCCTTTCGACGAGGCCCTGCACTCCCGTGCGATCGCCGCCCTGGCCGCAACCGGCCGGCAGGCTGAGGCACTGCGGCAGTTCGAAAGCATCCGCGGCGCGCTCGCCGAGGAACTGGGCGTTGAGCCCGGCCCCGAACTACGCGCCGCCCAGCAGCACTTGTTGCAACGCCGGGCCCTCCGGACAGCGGACGCCTCGCCGCCCGCACGCTCGGAAGCCGGCCACCCGGCCCAACTCCCCTCGGACTGCGCCTCTTTCGCGGGCCGACGCGAGCCCCTGAGCCAGTGCCTGGAACTGCTGCCGATCGAAGGCGAGAGCCGCCCGCCCACCATGACCGCGGCCATCTGCGGTATGGCGGGAGTCGGCAAGACGACACTGGCCGTGCACTGGGCCCATCTGGTCGCCGACCACTTCCCCGACGGGCAGATCTACGTCGACCTCCAGGGCCACCACCCCTCCCGGCCCCCGCTCGACCCGGCCGAGGCGGTCAGCGAGGTACTCCGCGCGCTGGCCGTCGACCACGATCCCGGCCACAGCAGCACTGCCACGCTGACCGCCCTCTATCGCAGGGCCCTCGGCGGACGCCGGCTGCTCCTGGTCCTGGACGACGCGGAGAGCTGTGAGCAGGTACGCCCCCTGCTCCCCGGCACGCCTGGATGTGTCGCCGTCGTCACCAGTCGGCGGCGCCTGGACGGCCTGGCGGTCACGGACGACGCCCGGATCATCACGCTGGCGCCCATGACCCGCGCGGAGGGCCTGGAACTGCTCGACCGGCGGCTGGGCACGGACCGTATCCGGGCCGAGCACACCGCCGCGGAGGAGATCGTGGAGCTGTGCGGCGGCCTGCCGCTGGCGCTGGCCGTCACCGGGGCCCGCGCGCTGGTGCAGCCGCGGTTTCCGCTGTCCTCGCTGGCGGCCGGGCTCCAGGACACCGACGGCTCTCTCGACGCGCTGTCCTGTCACGACGACCGCACCGACACCCGCGGGTCCTTCCACCGCTCTTACGAGGCGCTGAGCAACAGCGCCGCGCGGTTGTTCCGACTCCTTGGCCTGCACCCCTCGCGCGACATCGGCATGCCTGCCGCCGCCAGCATCGCCGGAACCGATCCGCGCAGGACCCGCCAGCACATGGCCGAGCTGATGGACCATCACCTGCTCGTCGAACTAACCGCGGGCCGGTACACGTGCCACGAGCTGCTGCGGACCTACGCCCGGGAACTCAGTGCGGTCCTTGACTCGCCCACCGTGCGCTCCGAGGCCCTTGCAAGAATGTTCGAGCACTACCTCTACAGCGCCGATGCCGCCACAGCGCACCTGGCGCCCCACCGGGGAACCATGCTCCTGTCGTCGCCGCGTCCCGGCGTCCTCCCCCAGCAGTTCAATGGGCGCGCGGACGCCGCCGATTGGATCGTCGCCGAAAAATACGTGCTGCCGGAACTCGTCCGCTCCATCGAGAGCCACCCCCACGACGGGGCCCTCCAGCGCCGCCTGACCTCAGCCCTGGAGATGTGCGTCCGCTCGGCTGGCTCCTAGGCGGCAGCCCACTCCCGTGCAGCCTCCGGCCGCACTGCTCCACGCAGCCTGCGCAGGGCGATGTGGTGGCGGCTCTTGACGGTGCCGGCCGGGATGCCGAGTATGCCAGCCGTCTCTTGGATGCTGCGGTCGCACAGATATATGTGCACCAGCACGGCGCGGTGTTCGGCGGACAGTCGCTGCAGCAGAGGCCTCGCCACCAGTGCGTCGCGCACCGCCTCTGTGCCGTCGGTCCGCGACGCGGGGTCGTTGTAGGTGACACCGACGACCTCCCTGCGCGCATGGGGCTTGCGCACCCAGTCGATGACCAGGTGCCGGGTCACGGTGAATAGCCAGCCGCGGACCGACCCTTCCATGCCCAGTAGACGGTCGATGTTGCGCCAGGCCCGGATGATGGTCTCCTGGACGATGTCCTCGGCGAGTCCGTGGTCACCGAGCATCTTCTCGGCGTACGAGACGAGGCTTTCCCGGTGTTCCCTCATGATGCTGCCGAGCAGCTCGGATCGGGACACAGCCGTGAGGGGCGTAGCCATAGTGTTTGAACCGTCCTGGTTCTGTGGTGCGGCGACCGGGGGCTGGATCTGACCCCCGCAATCGCACTGTAGGCATCGGCGGGTGCCAGAAAAATGCTGTGTTTGTGTCGTCCGACTGCCGCGCCTGTACCAGGCGAACACGTGTGATTAAGAGGTGGGGCAAGAACACCGTCTCACCTGCGCCTTTCGTCTACGGACCAGCGATTCCCCGTCCTTACAGGATCCAAACAAACGCCACACATGAGTCGTATGTCACGTGCCGTGGAGCCGCCTTGACCGAAACGCAATGTGTGCACCTGACGGGCATTAAATACGTGTGTGAGACTGCCGCCCTGAAACCACCGGAAAGGCATGACTCCATGCGTAAGAATCTGCTGCGGCTGGGTGTCGCCGTCGCTGCCGCCGCCGGACTGTCCTTCGGCGCGGGCACCGCCTTCGCCACCCCGGCCGGGCCGGGCGTGACCGGCAAGATCATCTCCCAGACCACCCTCGGCGACACGGACTACGTCCTGCGTCAGATCACCATCCCTCCGGGGCAGAGCACCGGGTGGCACTACCACGACGGAACCCTGTACGGCTTTGTCCAGCACGGCACGCTGAGCCACTTCGACTCCGACTGCCGCACCGACGGCGTCTACCGAGCCGGCCAGTCGCTGACCGAGCCGTCCGGCGCCGACCACGTGCACATCGGCCGCAACCTCGGCAAGACCGACATCGTCCTGGACGTGCTGTACGTGCTGCCGCACGGCGCCCCGCTGTCGGAAGACGCCCCCAACCCGGGCTGCGACTTCCAGTAAACCTCCGCGATCCCGTACGTCGAGCCCGCCACGGCAGTACACGTGGCGGGCTCGGCCCATGTCGGATCGTGAGTCGGAGCGTCACATGTCCGCCGGCGTCCAGGAGCGGAACACCGCCGCCTGACCGTGGATCCGCCCCTCGCCGTCCAGCAGATCCCACATGGTCACGTCCTCTATCCAGAACGGTTCGCCGCTCCTGCCGATCCGTATCCCTCGGTAACCGGTGGCGTAGTGATGCTCGGTCACAGCGCGGACGAAGGCGTCACGGTCTGCCTGGCTGTCCGGCCGCGCCGATAGGCGCGAGGGCAGGCCGACGAATTCGTCCCAGGAGTAGCCGAAGCAGCCCTGTGCGGTGCTGTTGGCGTAGATGAACTGCGGGTCGGCGGAGGTGTCGTGCGCCAGCCGCCCGAACGGGGCTCGCTCGTACAGCCACCGCGCAGCGTCCGGTTCGGACTTCCCCGCACTGGGGCACAGGGGCTCGCCCACCAGGCGCAGATGGCTGGAGAAGATCAGTTCGGCGAAGTCGCCGTCAAGGGGTGTCATCACCGTTCACATGTCTCTTTGTCCGGGGACGGCTGTGAGTTGCTCCAGGGGTTTCTTTCTCGTCAAGAGCCTTGACAGGAAAGTGTCCGCCCGAACAGCCTATGGCAACGTTGTCAGATCGCGGAGACCGCTTCCGCGTGCCCACCGACGCTCACGCCACCGCTCACTCACACGCTGTGATGGGACGATCACACATGGCCGATCAGTCGAGCCTTCCTCGACACACCTCCCGGCGCACCGTTGTCGCCGCGGGCTCCACCTTGCTGGCCGGGTTCGGTCTGGGCACGGTGTTCGCCCCGCCCGTCGAAGCCGCCGACGCCACCGGCAGCAGCATCCCGTCCGCACCGGGTGAGATCGCCGCGTACCGTCCCGTCCGGGCCTCCTCGCAGGCCTACGCGCCCACCCCCGCCGGGTTCGTGGTGGACGCGCTCCCCCAGCCCGGCGTGCGCGGCACCGGTTGGCGGGCCGAGGCGGGCGACCCGCAGTGGATCGAGGTGGACCTCCAGGCGGACTGCCGCGTCGACCGCGTCCGGCTGACCTTTGAAGCCGACGCGAGCGACCCGGTCTTCACGCCTCCCGACAGCGGCAACCCGCGCCAGGGCACCACGGGCAAGGAGATCCTCTCCAGCTACGCCCGCGAGTTCGTGGTGGAGACCTCCCGCGACCACACGACCTGGACCAGCGTCTACCGCACCACGGCCGGCACCGGCGGAGTGGTGGACATCCCGCTGCCCAAGCCCGCGACGGCCCGCTGGGTCCGTATGACGGCCCGACTGCGCTCCAACCCCAACCCCCTGGGCCTGAACGGCTTCGAGGTCTACGGCACCGCCCCCGCCCACCGCTCGAAGGCCACCGGCTGGACCGACTGGGGCCTCCACCACGGCGACGCGCCCGCCCTCACCGTCGCCGCCGACGGCACCGTGCCCCTGGAGTCGGGCTGGACGCTCACCCTGGACGACTGGGCAGACGGCGAGGGTGCGAGCCTTTCGCGCAACGGCCTCGACACCAGCCGCTGGCTGCCCGCGACCGTGCCCGGCACCGTCCTCACCTCCCTCGTCGATCAGGGCAAGCTGCCCGACCCGGTCGCGGGCCTGAACAACCTGCGCATCCCGGAGGCTCTGTCCCGCCACTTCTGGTGGTACCGGCGCGCCTTCGACCTGCCGCGCGGTCTGCGCACCGGCCAGGGGCGGCACATCTGGCTGGAGTTCGACGGCGTCAACCACAAGGCCGAGATCTGGCTCAACGGACACGGAGCGGGCGAGGTGACCTTTCCCTTCGCCCGTTCCGCCCACGACATCACCCAACTCCTCGCCAAGGACGGCGCCAACGCGCTGGCCGTACGCGTCTCCCCCATGCCGACGCCCGGCAGCCCTGGCGACAAGGGCCCGGCGGGCGAGGCCTGGGTGGACGCCGGAGCCAACACGATGAACCTCAACTCACCCACGTACCTGGCCTCTTCGGGCTGGGATTGGATGCCTGCCGTCCGCGATCGCGCGGCCGGCATCTGGAACCACGTACGCCTGAGATCGACCGGGCACATCGTCCTGGGCGACCCGCGCGTGGACACCGTGCTGCCCAGGCTGCCGGACCTGTCGGTCGCCGAGCTCACCCTGACCGTCCCGGTCCGCAACGCCGACTCCGCCGCCCACGAGGCCACCGTCACCGCCGAGTTCGGCGATGTCCGGGTCTCGCGCACGGTCACCGTCCCGGCGGGCGCGGACATCGATGTCATCTTCACCCCGGACGCGTTCGCGGCCCTGCGAGTGCGCGCCCCCGAGCTGTGGTGGCCCAACGGCCTGGGCGAGCCCGCCCTCCACCACCTCACCCTCACCGCCCGCACCGGCGGCACCGAGAGCGACCGCCGCACCACCCGCTTCGGCATACGGCAGTTCGGCTACGCCTACGACACCCCGCTGAAGTTCACCCCGTCCTCCGACGCGTACACCCAGACCGTCCCGCTCGGCGCCCAGAAGGCCCGCCACGTCCGCGTCCGATGCCTGACCCGGACCACCGACTGGGGCAGCTCGCTGTGGGCGCTGTCGGTGTACGACAGCGCTCACCCCGACACCGACCTCGCCCTGCACGCCCCCGCCGAGGCCTCCAGCACCGACGAGGACAGCCACGCAGCCGCCAACGTCACCGACGGTGACGCGAGCACCCGCTGGTCCTCCGCCTTCGCCGACGACCAGTGGATACGCGTAGACCTCGGCGCGACGCAGACCTTCGACCGGGTGGACCTGGTGTGGGAGCGGGCCTATGCGCGCACCTTCGTCGTGCAGGTCTCGGCGGACGGCGAGCAGTGGACCGACGTCGCGTCCGTCGACAACACGGCCGTCCCGCTGCCCTTCAACAGTGGCGACGCCAGCCTACGGATCACCGACTTCGAGGCCCGTACGGCCCGTTACGTCAGGCTGTCCTGCGGCCTGCGCAACACCAGTTGGGGCAACTCGCTGTGGTCCCTCGCCGTCATCGACAGCGCGGAGCCGGGCACCGACCTCGCCCTGCACCGGCAGACCACCGCTTCCAGCGAGGAGGACGACCACCCGGCCGCGCACGCCACCGACGGCGACCCCGGCACCCGCTGGTCCTCCGCGTACGAGGACCACCAGTGGCTCCAGGTCGACCTCGGCTCCAGCCGCCGCTTCGACCGGATCGCGGTCGTCTGGGAGCAGGCGTACCCGAAGACGTACACCGTGCAGGTCTCCGACGACGGCGACACCTGGACCGATGTCACGACCGTCTCCAACACCCCCGACCCTCTGAAGATCAGCGTCAACGGCGTGCGGGTGCTGGTGCGCGGCGGGAACTGGGGCTGGGACGAGCTGCTGCGCCGGATGCCCGCCGAGCGGATGGACGCGGCGGTGCGCATGCACCGGGCGATGAACTTCACGATGATCCGCAACTGGGTCGGCAGCAGCAACCGCGAGGAGTTCTACGCCGCCTGCGACGCGCACGGCATCCTCGTCTGGAACGACTTCCCCAACGCCTGGGGCATGGACCCGCCGGACCACGAGGCGTTCCTGTCCGTGGCCCGCGACACCGTCCTGCGCTACCGCAGCCACCCGAGCATCGCGGTGTGGTGCGGCGCCAACGAGGGCAACCCACCGGCCGCGGTCGACGAGGGCATGCGCAAGGCGGTCCAGAGCCAGGCGCCGGACCTGCTCTACCAGAGCAACTCCGCCGGCGGTGTCGTCACCGGCGGCGGCCCGTACGGCTGGGTCGAGCCGGAGAAGTACTTCGACCCCGCCACCTACGGCAGCAAGGACTTCGGCTTCCACACCGAGATCGGTATGCCTGTCGTCTCCACCGCCGCCAGCACCCGCGCCATGCTCGGCGACGACGGCCCGGAGTGGCCGATCGGCGGCGCCTGGTACCACCACGACTGGAGCGAGCGCGGCAACCAGGCCCCGCAGAACTACAAGGCCGCCATCGAGACCCGGCTGGGCGCCGCCCGCGACCTGGACGACTTCACGCGCAAGGCGCAGTTCGTCAACTACGAGAACTTCCGCGCCATGTTCGAGGCGTGGAACGCCCACCTCTGGGACAACGCCAGCGGGTTGATGCTGTGGATGTCCCACCCGGCCTGGCACAGCACGGTCTGGCAGACGTACGACTACGACTTCGACGTCAACGGCGCCTACTTCGGCTGCCGCACCGCCTGCGAGCCCCTGCACGTCCAGGCCGACCCGGTGAAGTGGCAGGTCATCGCGGTCAACCACACCCGCGAAACACTGAAGCGGGCGACGGTCCGAGCGGAGACGTACGACCTGTCGGGCCGTCGTATCGCCGAGCCCCGACAAGTCCATGTGGATGTGGAACCGGCTGCCAAGGCGGTGGCCTTCACGGCGGCCCCCACAGCCGACCTGCCGGACCTGCACCTGCTGCGCCTGACTCTGGAGGGCGCCGACGGCAAGCTGCTGTCCCGCAACACCTACTGGCGCTGCCGCACACCGCAGGCCCTGCGCGCCATCGACCAGATCCGGCAGGCGAAGTTGTCGGCCTCACTCACCGGGGTGTCCCACGACGGAGACCGGCGTACGGTGACCGCCACAGTGCGCAACCGCGGTTCCATGGTCGCCGCCATGGTCCGGCTCTCCCTGCTGGACGAGAACGGTGACCGTGTCCTGCCGACCCTGTACGACGACAACTACCTGTGGCTGCTGCCCGGGGAGTCGCGCTTGGTGACGCTGTCGTGGCCCGCGTCCGCCCTGCCGTCGGGGCGGCCGAGGCTCAGGGCCGAGGGGTACAACACTCCCCCGGTCACCGTGCGCGGCTGAGCCGCGGGCGCCCGGGAGCCGGGTGTGCCGCGTTCGTGGGGCGCGGTGCTCCCGGCGGGTGGGTCACCGCCCGCGCGGGGCGGCGGCCGGTAGGTCAGACGGCACGCTCGTAGCTCGCCCAGGCGATGTGGGACTCGTGCAGGGTCACGGCCACCTCGTGGATTCGCCGCGCGCCCTCCCCCAGCGCCCCCGCATGGATCGCCTCGACCAGGTGGTCGGCGATCACCTTGGCCAGGTACTCCGTCGAGGTGTTGATCTGCTGGAACCGCTCCTCGTCGTCGAGGTTGCGGTAGTTGAGCTCGGCGATGACCTTGCCCAGTTCAGCGGTCGCCAGCCCGATGTCCACGACGATGTTGTCGTCGTCCAGCTCCGGGCGCCGGAACGTCGCGTCCACCACGAAGGTGGCCCCGTGCAGCCGCTGAGCGGGCCCGAAGACCTCGCCGCGGAAGCTGTGAGCGATCATCATGTGGTCACGTACGGTGATGCTGAACAAGGGTCCTCCTGGTGAGGTGTGCGCTCGGCAGCGAGCATATAGCCGAGCCACATGTGACTTGGTGTGTGAACCAAATGTGAGATCCCCTCGTGTCCATGGTGTGTCGGGTGGCGGCGCCGGCAGAGGAGGACCATGGAGACACCACCGGTGAGACGCCTGGAGCTGGCCCTTACCGACTTCGCCGAGCGGTACGGCGCTCTGACCCGAGCGCGCGAGCAGATGCGGGCGCTGTCGGTGACGGCCTGCTCCCGGGACGACGTCGTGGAAGTCACCGTGGGCGCTGACGGCCGCCCGGCGAGCATCCGCTTCGTCGACGAGCGGTTCAGGGAGATGCCCGCAGCCCAGCTCGGTGACAGCGTCATGGATGCCCTGAGCACGGCGCGAGCGGAGGCGGCGGCGCGGTTCAGCGCTGCCATGAACAGCGTGGGGCTGCCGGTGCAGGCGTCCCGGGACACACCCAGACCCCGTCCTCAGGAGCCGTTGTGGGGCCGCAGGTCGGCTTCGGCCCACGTCCCGTTGCCGCCGGATCTGCGAGCGGCGGTAGTGGCTCTCACGGACTCCGTGTGCGACGCCGTCAGGTGTGTCTGAGGCGGTTCGGCCCGGCAGAAACACATATTAGGTTGATTGTACATATATTGCTGTCCCGTCGAGGGGCAGCTCAGTGGCACCAAGGATCGGGACAGTCATGCCGAAATCCCCGCGACCGGACGACATCGTCCGCGTCGAGAGCAACGTGTACTCCGTGTCCGGCAGCAACACCAACTGGGTGATCGTCAAGGACGGTGACAGCTGCACCCTCGTCGACTCCGGCTACCCCGGCGACCGCGAGGCCGTGCTGGGCTCCCTCGCCGCTCTCGGACTGGAGCCGCGCGACGTGGCCGCAGTCCTGGTGACGCACGCGCACAACGACCACATCGGCGCGGCCGAACACTTGCGCACCACATACGACGTACCGGTGCTCATGCACCACGAGGAGGTGCCGCACGCCCGGCGCGACTTCCTCGACCAGGTGACGGTGGGCCAGGTGCTCGCGCAGGCCTGGCGGCCCGGAGTGCTGCCGTGGGCCGTCCACGCGCTGCGCGCCGGCGGCACCACTCATGTGCCGGTCTGCGAGCCGCAGGCGTTTCCGGCAGCGGGGGCCCTGGATCTGCCCGGGGCACCAGTGCCCGTGCACACCCCCGGGCACACAAAGGGCCACTGCGCCTACCACCTGCCCGAAAGCGGCATTCTGATCACCGGCGACGCCCTGGTCACCACACATCCGACGTCACGGATCAACGGCCCGCAGCTGCTGCCCGACATGTTCCACACCGACCGGGCGCGGGCTCTGGAGTCCCTGACCGCGCTGGAGGAGCTGGACGCCAGCCTTCTCCTGCCCGGGCACGGGCACGTGTACCACGGCTCCGCCAGGCAGGCCGCCGCGACCGCCCGCGAGCACGCGGCCCGGTGACCGGCGGCTCCCCCAGAGGGCGGAAGAGGTCATCGACGGTTCAATCACACACTTACCGGGCAGTACGTTCGACGGGGCCTCGCGCGGGTGGCATCGCCAGCGCTTGAAAGAAGCCGAAGAACACCCACACTCCCGCTATGCACGGGCACATCAGCCCTTATCGTGAAGAGTGAGCATGTCGGAGAAACCATCTGACGTTGACACTTATCCACACGGGCCCCTCGGCGTGGGTACCATGCGCAGCGTCATCCATATCGAGGGAGTGAACGGTTGTGACCAGCCAATCAGCCGCCACGCTCCGGTCGCGGTACGTAGCACAGGCCGCGTCGGACCTGGAGGAAAACCGTCGGGTGCAGCAGCAGCTGACGGATCGGCTTTCCACGTTGAAGCAGGAAGAAGCCCTGCTTGCGGACATCCTCAAACTCGCCGAGCAGTACGAGGGTTTCGCAGATGCCTCCCGACTGCCTGAGCAGCTTCAGGACGAGCCGGTCGTTGCGAAGGCGAAGAAGGCTTCTACCGACGCCGCCCGTCGCTCCGCGTCGGCCAAGAGCGCTTCGAGCAGCAGGACGGCGAAGGCCGACGCGAAGGGGAAGTCGCGTCAGCCTCTGCTCGGCGACCTGCTGGCGGAGCTGCTCGGCCAGTACACGGAGCCCCGCCTGGCGAAGGAGCTGCGCGACGAACTCCTCGAGAAGCACCCGGACCGCACCCCCACCCCTCAGGTGGTGCGGAACACGCTGGAGTCCTTGGTCGCCAAGGGCCGCATCCGGCGTCACAAGCAGCAGCGCTCCGTCATGTACACCCTGGTCGAGCCGGACGGGGCAGCCAGCAGCAGCTCCGACTGACCCGTCACTCGTCCCGCGGGCGATGGTCCGCAGCCGTACCGCGGCACACACCGCGTGTACGTCCCGCCTCGCGGGACGAGCTGACGCATCGTCATGCTTCATTCCCCGGCGCGTACGTGATCCACTCCCCCGGAACGACACGTATCTGGCAGAACTTCATTCCGGAACAAGCGACGGGACCTGTCACCAGCCGCGCCACACGTTGTCGAAGGCGGCGCTCTCGATGTCACGCCGCAGCCGGAGGGCTTCCAGCTGCATGACGGCGTCGCCGACGGCGGCAAGGACAGTCGTGACGTCATCGTCGAGGGGGCTGCCTTCGGCGCCGGACGTCGCCTCTTCGCGCCCGCAATCCACGCCCCCGGAATTCTTGTCGCTGGCATCCGTGGCGCCGGAGCCTTCGGTGGGCTGGGGAGGCACGAGCCCGGAAGCGACCAGCAAGGCGGCGAGGACAGGCTCGCCGGAGGCCTTGCGCCGCTCCGCCTCCCGCCGGGCTGGTGAGTCGGCCAGTTCGGTCCGTCCGGACAACAGCCGCAGGCCATGTCTGTGCTGGTGGACGACCAGCCCGTCCTGCTCCAGGGCGTCGGCATAGGCCGGTACGAGGTCCTCAGCCCGGCGCCACAGCCACTCCTCGACCGTCTCGTACGGCTCCCGCCGGACCAGTGCGGCATCCGCCTGGTCCAGCAGCGGGTCACCGGACGCCACGCGCGGGCCGGGCACCAGACGATCTCCGTCCAGGCGCAGCGTCCCGCGGTGCAGCAGGTCGATGGCCTCGGCTCCGGCGAGCGCAAGCGACAGGTCCCCCTGGCCCACGAGCTGTTCGGCCGGCATGCCCAGCGTGACGAGCACGAGGTCGCGTGCGGTGCTCATGCGTCCCTCCTGGTCTCCAGCAGGCGCAGCCACACCTCGCTGATGGTGGGGAAGGCGGGTACGGCGTGCCAGAGACGTTCGACCGGCACCTCCCCGGTGATGGCGACGGTCGCCGAGTACAGCAGTTCGTCCACGCCCGGCCCTACGAAGGTGGCACCGACGACGACCTGCCGTTCCCGGTCGACGAGGATGCGGGCCTTGCCCTGGTAGTCGGGCCGGTACTGCACGGCACCCACGACGTGCCCGATCTCGTAGTCGACGACCTCCACGTCCCGGCCGAGGCGCTCGGCCTCCTGCGCGGTCAGGCCGACGCTCGCGACGGGCGGGTCGGTGACGACGACACCGGGGACGGCCTCGAGGTCGGCCGTGCTGCTGTGCAATCCCCAGCGGCCGGTGTCCAGCCGCTCGCCCCGTGCCCGGGCGGCGATCACCGAACCGGCGACGCGGGCCTGGTACTTGCCCTGGTGGGTGAAAAGGGCCCGTCGGTTGACGTCGCCGACGGCATACAGCCACTCCCCCGGGGCGGCGGTGACGGTCAGGGTGTCGTCGACGGTGAGCCAGTTCCCCGGTTCCAGCCCTACCGTGTCGAGGCCGATGTCCTCCGAGCGCGGGGCGCGACCGGTGGCGAAGAGGATTTCGTCGGCGGTGAGTTCGGAGCCGTCCGACAGCCAGATCCGGATCTCGCCCGTCCCCTCGCCGTCCGCCCGCTTTGCCTCCACGACGGAGACGCCGAAGCGGACCTCGGCACCGGCTTCCCGCAGTCGCTCGGTGACCAACTCCCCCGCGAACGGCTCCATTCGCGGCAGCAGTCCGTCCTCCCTGGCCAGCAGGGTCACCTGGCTGCCCAGCGCCTGCCAGGCGGTGGCCATTTCCACGCCCACAACGCCGGCGCCCACGATCACCAGCCGCCCGGGCGGCTGGTGGGCGCTGGTGGCCTCCCTGCTGGTCCAGGGGCGCAGTTGGTCCATGCCCGGCAGCGGGGGCAGGGCCGCGCGGCTGCCGGTGCACACGGCGACCGCGTGCCGGGCGTGCAGCCTGACGACGTCACCGTCGGGCGTCTCCACCGTCACCTCGCGCTCCCCCGCCAGCCTGCCGTGTCCGCGCAGCAGATCGATACCGACCGACTTGATCCACTCGACCTGTCCGTCGTCCTTCCAGTGGGAGGCCATGCGGTCCCGGTGTGCCAGGACGGCGGCGACGTCGAGCGGCCCCTTGACGGCGGGGTCGAGCCCCGGGACGTGCGCGGCATCGGCACGGAACAGCGCGGGGCGCAGCAATGCCTTGCTGGGGTCGCAGGCCCAGTACGAGCACTCCCCGCCGGCCAGTTCGCTCTCCACGATGACGGTGCTCAGACCCGCAGCGGCGGTCCGGTCCGCGACGTTCTCACCGACCGGCCCAGCGCCGATCACTATGACGTCGTACGTACGGATGTTCTCGGTCGGCATGTGTCCTCCGTTGGCTGTGTGCCGGGCGGTGAGTGGGGGCGGGCGGGGTTCAGCGGCCGGGGGCGCGCTCGGTGACCTCCTGAAGGAACCACTCGTTGCCGTCGAGGTCCTTGAAAGCGGCGAAGGTGCCGTAGCTGGCCCGCTCTGGATGCGCACCCAGCACACGGTGGGCGTCGCCGGCGTGGTGGAAGGCGCCCGTCTCGTCGCGGAAGGGGCCGTGGACCTCCACTCCGTACGAGGTGAGCTCCTCCTGGGCCTTGAAGATGTCGGTGACGGTCAGCTGGAGGCCGTGGAGCGTGCCCGGCTCCTGCCGGGTCAGGCCCTCGCCGAAGATGATCGAGCACTCGGAGCCGGGCGGGGTCACCTGGACAATCCGGTAGCCGTCGTTGATCGGGAAGTCGGCGTCCAGGCGCCAGCCGAGCTGCTCGACGTAGAAGCCCTTGGCGCGGTCGACGTCGGAGACGGGCAGGATGACGACTTCGAGCTTCATGTCCATGACTGTGATCTCACTTTCGGTGGTGGGGCCGCCTGGCCGACCAGGAGCAGCCGTTGTTGTTCGGGTGCCGGGTGTGCGAGATGCCGTGTGTTCAGTGTCGGCGTCGGTCGACATGTGTCGCGTCAGTCAAGTGACGGTGCGTCTCGGAGTATGCGTGTATGCCGATTCGTTATCGGGGCCGTCGCACCCGACGGTTGCTTGATACGTGTGTCTGATGAGACCCCGATCGGGGTCGTCGACCGAACGAATTCGCCCCTTGGAAGGACGGATCTTGAGAAGACTCCTCCCCACCTCCCGCGCCGGGCGGGCGCTGACGGTGGGTGCCACGCTGCTCTCCGCCGCAGCCGCCTTCGCCCCGGCCGGGACGGCCCTGGCAGCCACCGAGAGCCGGCACCGGGTGGATTACGTCGCCCTCGGTGACTCGTACGCCTCCGCGCCGCTCGTGCCCACCCAGGTCGACCCGGCCTGTCAGCGGTCGGACCGGAACTACCCTTCGCTGGTGGCGCGTTCGCGGTCCGCAGCGCTGACGGACGTCAGCTGTGCGGGCGCCACCACCGACGACATGACGGCCCCGCAGGGCGACGGCGTACCGGCCCAGCTCGATGCCCTGAAGCGGGGCACCGACCTGGTCACGGTCACCATCGGCGGCAATGACATCGGGTTCTCGACCGTGCTGGGCACCTGCGCCCAGCTGACGTCCGGCAACCCGGCGGGCGCCCCGTGCCAGGAGCACTTCGCGGGTGGTGGCGCGGACCAGATCTCGGCCGCGGTCGCCGCGACCGGACCGAAGGTCGCGCAGGTTCTGCGAGGCATCCACCGTCGGGCGCCGCACGCCCGGGTCGTGGTCGTCGGCTACCCGGACCTGTTCCCCGAGGACGGTGTCGGTTGCACCAGCAGCAAGGTGCCGCTGGCCGCTGGCGACTTCGCGTGGCTCCGCGACAAGGAGAAGGAGCTCAACGCGATGCTGGCTCGTCAGGCCCGTCGCGGCGGGGCGGCGTACGTGAACACTTACACGCCAACCATCGGTCACGACCTCTGCAAGCCGGCCGGCGAACGCTGGATCGAGACCTTCGCTCCCGAGTCTCCGGCTGCGCCGGTGCACCCCAACGCCCCAGGTGAAGGGGCGATGGCTGCCGCGGTCGAGGGCGTTCTCGCGGGCCACGGGCGCCGCTGACGTTCTTGTGGTGCGGGGCGGCCGGTCCGGCACAAGCCGGTGCCGAGTCCGGTCGCCCTCCCGCGTGTGTGACCGTCCGTCACAGAAAGCTGCTGGGCCCGGGACCGTAGCCCGCGAACGCGGCGCTCTCCGCCCAGCCCCATACCTGGGTGTCCGTCGGCCAGTCACGTTCTTTCCCCGCGGTCACATTCTCGGATGCGCCTTGGCCTGAAACGTATTCGCCAGTGATGCTTTGGGTGTGAGCACGACATTTCTCGGCGGACCGTACACGTATGTGCGTCAGGGAGACCATGGTGTGCTCTCAGGCAGCGGCGCTGGCGTTGATGGTGACCGGGACGTTGTCGCGCGTGGCCTTGGAGTAGGGGCAGATCTGGTGGGCGGCATTCGCAAGCTCCTGGGCGGTGGCGTCGTCAACGCCACCGAGCACGGGGCTGAGGACGGCGGACAGGGAGAACTCGCCGTCGTCGCCGTGCGTGAGCGTGACCTCGGCCGTGATGGCCGTGCTGGTGAGGCGGACCTTGCGGCTGGTGGCGGCCCGGCGCAGGGCGCCGAGGAAGCAGGCGGCCCAGCCGGCGGCCAGCAGCTGCTCGGGGTTGGTGGCGGTGCCCGCGCCGCCGAGCTCCTTGGGGAGGGCGAGGCTGGTCTCCAGCAGGCCGTCGGAGGAACGGACGTGACCGCCGTTGCGGCCCTCTCCGTCGACGTTGACGACGGCGGTGTAGCTGACTGCCATGACTGTGCTCCCCATCTGGGTCGGAGGTTTGGCATCGATAAGTCATTGCCCGGCCTCTGACCAGCGACTTCTCATGTCACCGGTTGAGGCGGTGACGCAATCATGGCAGTCTCGCGCGTCACCCGTCAAGGTGGTGATTTGAGCGGTGCCGGTTCACATGCCGCCTGGCGCCCTTGTGACATGTCCCAGGTGTGCCACCGGCATCGAGTGACACCTGCCGGACAGCCGACGGATTCTGTCGCGCAGATGAACAGCACACAGCGCGCCGGAGAGGCACGGATCCGATGAGACACATCCGCTTGTTGGCGACCTTCACCACGGGCGTCGCCCTCGCCGCGGCAGCAATCACCCCGTCGTTCGCCGACCAGCCGACCCCACCGCGCCCCAGCCCCGTCGCCGCGGCGACCCCGGATGCGGCCACCGTCCACCTCGTCACCGGTGACCGCGTCACCGTGACCAAGGGCCGGGACGGTCACCAGACGGCGGCGATACGACCGGGCAGCGGGCGCGATGGCATCGTCTTCCACACCTTCGAACAGGATGGACACCTCACCGTGCTCCCGTCCGACGCCTCCGCACTTGTCTTCCAAGGACGCCTGGACCAAGCCCTGTTCGACGTCACCGCTCTCCTCGCCCAGGGCTACGACGACGCTCACATCGACGCACTGCCGCTCATCGTCGCCACCCCCGGCGGTACGGCCGGGCGCACCGCCAACCGGCTCTCGACCTTCGCCGAACCGGGCGCCCCGACAAGGGAGTTGGCCAGCGTCGACGCCCGTGCCGTGCACATCGCGCAGACCGACCTCAGCCGCTTCTGGACCCAGCTGTCACCCACCGACACGAAGGCGAAGCAAGCCTCCGTCCCCCGCATCTGGCTCGACGGCCGGGTTCACGCCGTCCTGGACCGCAGCACCGCCCAGATCGGCGCCCCGACCGTCTGGCAGACCGGTGCGCACGGTGAGGGCGTCAAGGTGGCGATCCTCGACACGGGCGTCGACCAGACCCATCCCGACCTGGCCGGACGCATCACCGAGACGGCGAACTTCTCGGACAGCGCCACCACCGACGACCCCTACGGGCACGGCACCCACGTCGCCTCCATCGTGGGCGGCAGCGGAGCGGCCTCCGCCGGCAGCCGCAAGGGCGTGGCCCCGAAGGCCGACCTCCTCGTCGGCAAGGTGCTCGGCGACAACGGCTCCGGCTCCGATTCCCAGGTCATCGCCGGCATGGAGTGGGCGGCCGCCCAGGGCGCCAAGGTCATCAACATGAGCCTCGGCTCCGACCAGCCCAGCGATGGCTCCGATGTCATGAGCCAGGCCGTCGACGAGCTCTCCCGAACCACTTCCGCCCTGTTCGTGATCGCCGCCGGCAACAGCGGCCGGGACGGCATCTCCACGGTCGGCTCCCCCGGTGCAGCCGAGTCGGCGCTCACCGTCGGCGCGGTCGACCGGGACGACTCCCTCGCGGACTTCTCCAGCCGCGGCCCCCGGGTCGGCGACGGATCGGTCAAGCCCGACATCACCGCCCCCGGCGTCGGTATCGTGGCGGCTCGCGCCGCGGGCACCACCGAAGGCGACGTCGTCGACCAGTACTACGTCGCCTACTCCGGCACCTCCATGGCCACCCCCCATGTCGCGGGCGCCGCCGCCCTGGTGGCCCAGCGCCACCCTGACTGGACCGGCCGCCAGCTCAAGGACGCACTCGTCAGCACCGCCCACACAGTGACCGGCCAACTGGTCACCGAGCAGGGTAGCGGCCGGGTCGACGTGCCCGCTGCGGCCCTGGGTCCGATCACGGCGACCGGCACCCTCACCCCCGGCCCGCTCCAGCTCAGCGACCCGGCCCGCACCTTCGAGGTGACCTACACCAACACCTCCGCCCAGGTCCGCACCCTCAAACTGGTCCCCCACCTCGAGGACTCGGCGGGCCGCCCCGCACCGACGGACGCCCTGCGCCTCGCGACCACCGTCACCGTCCCCGCCCACGGCACCACCACCATCCCCGTCACCGCAGACCCCGCCAGTGCAGGACAGGGCACCTATTACGGCTACATAGCCGCCACCCCCGCCGACTCCACCGGCCCTCCGGTGCACACCACGCTGAGCCTGATCGTGCACGGCCCCGTCCACCGACTGACGGTAAGGACGTACGACAAGAACGGCACCCGCGTTCCCGCGCAGCCCCTCATCTGGGGCCCGGGAGGCTTCGTCACCTACACCGACCCCGAGCACGGCGTCGCCGAGGTCGAGGACGGCACCTACCAGGTCAGCCACACCTCCCTCAGCACCGCCGAGGACGGCCAGGAACTTCGGGAGGTCGTCCTGCCGGAGGTGAAGGTCAACAAGGACACCACGGTCACCGTGGACGTCCGCAAGACCGTCCCCGTACAGATTCGTACGCCCCGCCCGGCCGAACAGCGCGGAGTGCTCAGTTACCAGACCTACCGCGAACTCGACGGGCACGCCTTGGTGCAGGGCACCATGTTCTTCGACATCGCCAAGCGCCTCTACGTCAGCCCGACCGCCCAAGTGCACAACGGCACGTTCGAATTCGCATCCCGCTGGCAACTCGTCGCCCCGCTCCTCCAGTCCCGCGCCTCCGGCCTGCCCGGCCCCATCGACGCCTACTACATGCCGGCATCGCCCCTCTTCGGCGACCGCGGCACCACCCTGCGCGCCGTGAACGCCGGCGACGCCGCCTCCCCCGCACTCGGTGGCCTGCGCGGCCGACTCGCCGTCCTCACCGATGACCAGGGCACCGGCACGGACCAAGCCCTGCGGCAGATCGCAGCGGCAGGCGCCAAGGGCGTCCTGCTGGTCCACTTCGACGACAACCCCTGGACCCGCTGGACCCCGGAAGGCGACCGCTCACCGCTGCCGGTCGTCCGCGTCGGCGCCACCACAGGCGCGAAGATCCTATCCCGCATCCCCCGCCACACCACCGATCTCACCTTCCGTGGCACGGCCCGCAGCCCCTACCTGTACGACGTGATGCAGGTGTCCGAACAGCAGATCCCCCAGCACGTCGTGTACACCGTCACCGCCCGCGACAGCGCCACAGTGCACACCACATACGCGCACAACGGCGGCAGCGACTGGGCCGCCGAACAGCGCTTCGCCCGCCGCCCGTACCAGCAGACCGCCTGGCTCCAGTACAACCGCTACGTCCCCACCGGCTTCACCCGCACCGAATACGTCAGCGCCGGTGACACCAGCTGGCAGCATCTCGTGCACCACACCACGGTCTACGACCCCGACCTCCCCCTCGCCCTCGGTATGCGTGACACCCCGCGCACCTACCGGGCGGGTGCCACGGCGAAGGAGACCTGGCAGGGCGCGGTCGTCCGCCCTTCGATCCCCGCTCACGCCACCGACCCGACCGTGCGCCAAGGTAACGTCATGCGCCTGCGCATACCGGAGTTCACCGACTCACAACCCGGCCACTGGTCCCGCTACCTGCCCGACGACGACGGCGGCATCGGTACAAGGAGCACGGAAGCGTCCCACGACACCGTGAGCGCGACCCTCTCCCGCGATGGCGTGGAGCTCACCGACCTCAACACCGCCTGGACGGACGTCGAGGTGCCGGCTGCTTCCGCCAACTACCGCCTGGAACTGCGCACTTCCCGCACCTCCCCCGACTGGGAGTACGCCACCAAGACCGCGACGACCTGGACTTTCCGCTCCTCCCTCACCGACAAGCCGACCGCTCTCCCCCTCCTGCAACTGGACTACGACGTACCGGTTGACGCCCACAACACCGTTACGGGCAGGGGCTATTACGGCGTAATAATCACCACCCGCGCCCAGGACGGCGCCTTCGCTCCGCACCACACCAAGATGCGCATGGAGATCTCGTACGACGACGGCCGCACCTGGCATACCGCCAACATCCGGGACCGCGGCCACAACACCTTCCAGGCAACCCTCAACCGCCCGCACCACGGCGGCGGTACCGCCTACGCGACCGTACGCATCACAGCCCAGGACACCGCGGGCCACGGCATCCAGCAGACGGTCCAGCGAGCCTGGTCGGTGCGCGGCTGATCATCACGGCGTGGAGTACAGTCCTCGAACTGCCCACGCCACTATGAGCGGAGAAGGCCTTCGGGATGCTGGAAGCTGCGGGAATCGCACCAGAACTGGAGGCCGTCTACCGACTCCTCGTGACGGCGGGCGGTGCAACGGCCGAAGACATCGCCCAGCGCACGAAACTGGACGGGACCGACAGCGCGCAGGTACTCGAAGCTCTCGTAAGCCAGGGGCTGGCCACGCACACCGACGGAACACCCCGCTTGTTCCGAGCGGTTCCCCCGGACATCGCGCTCCTCCCCCGCATCAAGCAGACCGCCGAGGCTCTGGACACCGCACGAGCGGAGGCGGGCCGCCTGTTGGAAACGTACCGCGAGACCGCGCGGCGCCACGACGCCGGGCAGCTGCTGGAGGTCATCACGGGGGCGGAGGCACTACGCCAGCGGCTCAAGCAGATCCAGGTCAACGCCCGTGAGGAGATGCTCTGGTTCTGCCGTGCCCAGTACGTGGCCATGCCTTCCGGCAGCAACACGGAGGAGTTCGAGGCCCTCGCCCGTGGCGTCCGTTACCGGGTGCTGTATGAGAAGGCCTTCTTCGATGACGAGGGGGCCATCGACAATGTGGCGGCGGGCGTGCGCGCCGGTGAAGTCGCCCGCTCCGTCCCGTGGTTGCCCCTGCGCCTGGCGATAGCCGACCGGTCCGTGGGCATCTTCCCCTTGGTGCCGGGTGGCCCCGATGGCAGTCCCGGCGAGCCCACCACTGCCCTGGTCAGGGACAGCAGTCTGCTCGACGCCTTGGTCGCCCTCTTCGAAAGCTATTGGGAGAACGCCGTCCCCCTCCATTTCTCCGCGGAGGGCGAAGACCTGACCACGGACGACTTCATCTCCTCCCACCAGCCTGCCTTGTCACCTGCCGACAGCAAGTTGCTTTCCCTGCTGGTCGCGGGGGTCGCCGACAAGGCGATCGCCTCCCAGCTGGGGCTCAGCCGACGGACCGTCCAGCGTCGTATCCAGAGTCTGATGACCCGGGCCGGGGCGGGCACCCGCATGCAACTCGCTTGGCAGGCAGCCCGCCGCGGCTGGCTCTGACGTTCCCTCAACTCCCGTTGACTCAGCGGATGCCGCCGTCACACCAGCGACTCCCCAGCGCTTCACCACCTGCTCCGTCGTGGACAGGGACCACATCTCGGCACGGTCGAGAGAGAGAGCAGCCCGTCGAGATGATCGGCCTCGTGCTACACGATCTGCGCCCCCAGTCCGCCATACGTCTCGACGTGCTGCCGGCCGCACTCGTCCTCGTGGGTCACGCTGATGCCGTCCGGTCGAGCCACGACCGTCTGCCAGCCGGTCACGTTCAGGCATCCCTCGAAGGCCGCCGTAGGCGAGAGACCCACCGCATCGAGCCTGAACGATGTGAGGTTCACCGATCAGGCACAGGAACAAGGAAGGGCACAGAGCGTGGCGGACAAACACGGCATATCAGAAGAACGTGAGCGCGAGCGCCGCTCAGACGCGACGGGGGCTCAGACCGCAGAATCGTTCTGAGCGAAGAATCGAACTGTTCGAATGAAAGTCGCCTGAGTGGCTTTTGCTCCTTTTTTCGCTTTCCCGAGCAACTCCGATCGGTGGTAGGAAGCCCCACTCCCCCCAGCCGACTCCTGTGAGCGGCAGACCTATTACGGCGTAATAGGTCGAGACAGCTGTGGCCGGTACGAGACAGTGCTCGTACCGGCCACAGACGCGGCAGTCTTCGACAGCCAGGAAGCTCAGACCCGAGACTCTCTCCGCTGGCTCTGATGCTCGTTGAGGATGTCGAGCATCTTGTCGAACTCTGTGTCACTCATCTTCTGGATGAGGTGCATGGCGATGAACGCCCCATCGTCATACGGGAGTCGGCGCGCCGTTCCCGGCTCGGCCGGAGCCTGGTCCGTGTCTCCGCCGACGCTGTCGGCTGCCCGAGGGTCGGGGACGGTCTCCCCAGACTCCACCCGAGCTTCCGTCTTCACCGTTCGATCAAGCGCCTTCACCGGCGGCGCTGTTGGATCGGCAGTCGGAGGAACGACCTTGGCCACCGGCGGAGTTGGCGCCTTCGCGGGATCTTCCCAGCCGTTGACTGCCTGCGAGGGGACGGACGGCTCGGGCGCCGCTTCTTCCTCCTCCGTAGCAGAGGCCGAAGCGGGTGCCGCTGCTGTGAGCGTCGGCGTGGGCTCGGGCGCGACGGCAGGAGTCAGTGAGGGGGCAGGTGTGGGTGCTCGCCGTTCCTCTTCCTTACGCGCCCGCTCCGCCTTGAGTTCCTGGAGAGCTGCCTCCTGGCGCTCGTGGGGTTCCTTGGCGATGGAGCGTAGGAGCTCAACGGGCTCCTCCCCCACTGCGGCCTGGAGTTCCGGAGTCAGGTTCAGCAACGCGAGCCGCTGGGACACCCAACCTTGCGACTTGCTCAGCCGCTTGGCCAGCTTCACCTGTGACCCGTGGATGGAAAGCAGTCGCTGGAGTGCTCGAGCCTCGTCGAGGGGGTCCAGGTCATTACGGTGAATATTCGCGACGAGCGCGGACTCGAGGATGGCGTCGCCGTCGCTGCCTTGCTCGTCGTCAACCATCACATTGAGGTGCGTCAGGCCTGCCTCGCGCGCGGCGGCCAGTCGACTGCTGCCGTCGACGACAACATGAGTGGTGTCGGGTTCGAGGTCGTTGGCCCGGGCGGGGTTGGCCTTGAGGTAGGCGTCACGGTTCATGACCGTGATGGCCTGCTTCTGGCCGTGTTCCTTGAGGCTGCCCGTGAGCTCAGTCAGGTCGCCGAGGGAGGTGCGGGGGTTCTCAGGGTTGGGGCTGATGCGTGTGACGGGGAGGCGAGTCGGAGGTGCCACCCCGTCGGTGGGCACACCGGTGGCTGCGCCGATGGCGGCCCGACGAGCACTGACGGGCCGGGCGCCTCCCCCGAAGCGTCCGGCTCCGAGCTGGTCGGCCTTGCTCATGAGATCTCCCGGGCCAGCGCACGCATGGCGATGGCCTGCTGTGAGGCAGGCGCGTAGCTCAGCAGCGGCTGCTTCATACGGACGGCTTCCTTCTGTTCCTTGAGGTCGTTGATGAGACCTACGACGCGCGGATCCTTTATGTCGATCCAGCCCTGAAGAGAGGAGGTGGCGATGTAGCCGCGTCGGCCGTCGTAGAGGTTGACGACAATGCCCAAGTAGTCGATGTCGAGGGCGAGGTCGTTGCGGAGATCCTCTATCTGGTTCGTCAGCAAGTCGTAGGCGTCGGCGGAGCTGTCCTCGGCCTGGACCACGATCAGCGCTCCGGACTGGCCCGGGCCCTCACTGTCACGACGGCGCCCGTAGTAGGCCGCGGCGTCCATGCTGAGGCCGAGGCTGGGCGGACAGTCGACGATGACTACGTCGTAATCGGCTTCGAGGGGCAGCAGGGCCCGTTCCAAGGCGGCTTCGCGCGCGCGCACTGCGGACAGACGGACATCGAGGAGGAAGGCGTCATGACATGCGGGCAGCAAATGCAGCCGTCCGCCGAAGTGGTCATCGTCGATGGAGACGATCAGATCCTTGAGCTCACCCTTCGGGTCGCCGGCCATGTGATTGGTGAGGCTGTCGCCGTTCATCGCCAGGGGAGCGGCACCGAGTTGATTGGTCAGGTGGCATTGGGGGTCGAAGTCGACCAGCAGGACGCGGAGTCCTGGCCCGGGGAGCTTCTCCACGTCCAGCGGGTCGGTCTCCACGACGGCCTCATCGGGTTCGTCGGCTCGGAGCGCGGAGGCCAGGGCCTTGGCGACTCGAACCGGGAAGAGCCGGTTGGAGTCTTCAGAGAGGGCTTCACCGACTCCGGCCGTGATGGCGGTCTTACCGACGCCGCCCTTCTGGTTGCACACGACGATCCGGCGGGTGATGGCAGGCCGCTGCACATCGGGCGCGGGATGGGTGTCGAGCCAGAGCTGAACGGACTGGGCGAGTCCCTGAATCAGCGATACACGTCGGTCTTCCGCGACCTTGCGGAATGCCTCCCACTGTCCTGGCGGCAGGAAGGTGGAGAAAGACTCGGCTCCTGCCGTGTCGATCGTTGTGCTGGCTGACGCAAGTTCGCACCAGGCGGTGATGCCCTGCTCGACGGCGGTCTGAATCTCGATGCCGAGCTGGGCGGTTCTGATTTTGAGGTTCTGCCGGAGCCATCCCGGCAGCTTGGAGACGACCTTGGCTCGGTCGCTTGAGGTGGCTGGCATACTCATGGCGCTACCTTACTAACGTCGTAGATCATCTGCTGCATCGACACGTTAGTTAGTGCGAGTTGGTGATGCGAGGAGTCGCCGTGCCCGTATTACGGCGTAATAGCGCGACCCGATTCACAGGACACGATGCACGGCACACCGGGACCACTCAGACTCCGCGAAGCCGTCTTGCTTTACAAGCCCTGGCACGCCGCTGCGCTCATCCTCACGACGAGGGGTCAAGCGTCTGTCGAGCCCTCAGACCTATTACGCCGTAATAGGTCCCGCCCTACTCCTGCTGGAGTTCGATCGCTGCGGCCAACACCAGGCGGGCCTCTTCGGTGAGCGCCACAGAACGGGAACTCCGCTGTTCCAGCTTCGTCAGCGAGCGCAGTGCGGCGTCGAGGTAGCGCTTCAGGCTCACCATTTGCAGTGGGGTCCGGCAGTGGGGGAGGACCGCCTCGATCTCCTCAAGCCAGTAGTCAGCGTCCTCATCCCGTACCAGGGCCTCACGTTGTTCCAACAGTCGCGTCGCCACCGGGACCATGAGCGCGTGCCGACGCTGCGCTTCCTCCTGCGCTCTCCGCTCAGCAGCCTCCGCCAGGGCCAGCCGCCGCTCAGCCTCCAGTACCGCTTCAGGTGTCCGCCTGACGTGATGGCCTCGCGAGGGGGCATCGCTCAGCCCCACCGCCTTCAGCCGCTTTGCCTTGTTGTACGCAGCACTTGCCGCACCTACGGCCAGCACGGGAGCCAGTTGGATCCACTGCGCTCCTGCAGCCCGTGCGTCATCCACGGCCCGTGCCTGATGAGGTTCGATCTGCTCGCGGAGGTACTCCCACAACCGCACCCGCTTGAGCGCTGCGTCACGCTGTACTGCAGGGGGCTGCTTGCTCAACGCCCGGGCGTGCTTCTCGAGATACAGCAGCGCACCGAACAGTTCCTCGTCGGCCGGCATCAGCTCCACATCCGGGTCTTCTGCCTCCTCATGGAGCTGCCTCAGTTCTGCGACGAGCGCGCCAGCATCGAGGGTCCCGATTCGCATGGGGGCCCTGACCAGGGGCTTCGTCGGCCTTGTCGAACTCCGGGCACGCTTCTTCATGACAACATCCTGTCCCGCAGGGGCTGTTTCACATTCTGTGAAACAGGAGCAGTACAGGACAGTCTTCCTGACGGAGCGGCGGCCGGGAGGAAAGGCCTACTGGCGCGCTGGCGGCGTAGGTGGCTCGGGATCTATTACGGCGTAATAGGTCGCGGGGGAGCGGAGGCATCCCCTCCGGTCCAACTCCTGAAGCAGGGCACGGCCAGTCTCGGATGAAAGCCCGGTCCGCCTCACCCACGGCGTCGTGGTGTCTTCGCAAGCTTCTGGTCCCTGCTCCTCCACTCCCCACACCAGGACAACGAGTGCAGGGACCGAAGAGGTTCACGTTGTTTCGGACCGGAACTCAGCCGGTTTCAGGGACCAGGGTCTGAAACGGGAGACCGAGAGGGACCGGGGATGCTTCGGTCCCTGGACCTCGGTCCCTGGTGTTTTTGCAGGTCAGACGGCTCTTGATCACTCCAGTAGGGACTGAAGGGACTCAACTCCGCCATTATGACGTAGACAAGACATGTATTCGTACACGCGCGCGCATACAAACCCACATATCTAGTACAGCTCATAATGGCCGAGTTGAGTCCCTACAGTCCCTGTTCCGCTAGACTGTATGCCTCTGACCTGCGACGATGCCCAGGGACCGAAGCGGAGCGCTGTACAGTCCAGCCCCTGCCGCTTCAGTCCCTGGACCCTTTGGTCCCTCTCAATCCCTCTCGGGGAGGGCAAACGAGGCCTCCGAGCGTTCAGTCCCTGCCGCCCCTAGGGTGGAACCCGACGCGGGACCGAAGGGACCCAAGGGACTGAGGAACCTGATAGAAACGGCACGCCGATTGGACAACCTTCCTTTTGAGCAGGTGGGCCTTACACTCTTTTCGCATCAGAGTCCCTTCGGTCCCTGACGAAAACGACAACGCGTCAGGTGTGTGAAGTGATCGGGCAGACAGAAGTGACAAGGACGATTCCTGTGCCGCGCGAAGGTGAGGACCGAGACAGTGCTGCGAGAGTCGCGCCTGCGTCGCCTGCGCGCCCGCAGGCCGTCGCCCGCTGGTGTGCTGCGCAGGGCTGGCCGGTGCACCCCCTCACACCTGGTCGCAAGACGCCTGTCGGCAACTGCGCTTCCTGCTCGGGGCAGAGGCACGAGCCGGCAACCTGCCCCTGTCCCCCAGCAGGGCGCCCCTGTCACGGCTTTCATGCGGCGACCACCGACCCTGAACTCATCGACCGGTGGTGGGGCGACGCCCCGTCCGCAGGAGTGGGTGTCGCATGTGGCCCGGCAGGTCTCGTCGTGATCGACATCGATGCCCATCAGGTGTCGGTCGCCGACAGGACCCATCTGCTGCCGGGTATCTCCATCCCTGAACAGGTCGAACTTGCCGGGCTGGCCTCGGGCTTCGACACGCTGGCCCTTTTGGCGGCTTACCGCGGAGAGCAGGACCCGGCCCTGGACGAAGACACTCTGAGGGTCCGTACTCCGTCCGGCGGCCTGCATGTCTGGTACCGGAACCCTGAGACCGATACCCGGTACCGCTGTTCGACCGGTTCCGGACGCAACACGGCGCTTGCCTGGCAGGTCGATGTGCGTGCAGACGGGGGCTACATCGTGGCGCCCGGCACCCGTACGCCCCAGGGTGTCTATCGCGCCGAAGGAACTGCCAGGTATCCCGCCGTAATACCGCGGTGGCTACGAAGCGAGCTGCGCCGCACAGGACATGTCATCGAGCCGCGCCCCTCGAAGGCCCTGGCCTCCGAGTACCTGGCAACTGCCTTGTCTCCCGCGACAGCAGACACGGTCGGGAGCGGACCGAAGCGAACGGCCTCCGCTCATCAGATCATCGACCCTCTGATCGCTCAGGTCGCCCAGTGTGCTGCCGCTTCCGAGGGCACGGGCTTCTCGGAGAAGCTCAACAGGGCCGCCTACACGGCCGGAGGACTGGTCGGTGCGGGCCATCTGGAGCACGCCGCCATTCGCGACCGACTTGTCCGTGTCGCTCACTATGCCCGCCCTTGGCAGCAGTCCAGGAATGAAAAGATCGTTGACGACGCCCTTGCCGTAGGGTCCGTCCGCCCTCTTCACCTCAAAGGACGTCCATGAGCAGCAGTGCCGAAGGCTCCCCGCGTTTTGATCCGCAGGCTGCCGCTCAGCAGATGCTCGACCTTCAGTCGGCGGAACTGATCCCCGGCACTGCCCGGCTCCCGGCACAGGGCGTCACCGGTTCCTCGGTCGCCACGTTCCCGCAGACCGCCCCAGTGTCTCAGGTCGTCGGCCCTGGCGCCGGTCTCGGTGTTCCCTCCGTGCTGCCCCCCTCTCTCTCGGACCGGGGCAACGCGCGGCTCTTCGTTCAGATGCACCGGGACCAGTTCCGCCATGTCGAGGGCCTGGGCTGGTTCTCATGGGACGGCTACCGGTGGAAGCGCGGCGGAGGGGAGAAGGCCGCACTGTGGGCCGCGGGGGAGATGGCTGAGGACATGCCCCTCAGCGACCCGCGTGGTGTGTTCAGCAACCGTGAGCTCGCCCAGCACAAGCGGCGTACTCTGTCGACCACTGGCCTCAAAGCCCTTCTGACGCAGGCAAAGGCATCCCCCGACATCTCCGTCGACCCCGACCGGCTCGACGGCGACCCTTATGCCCTGTGCACCCCCGAGGGGGTTGTCGATCTCACCAACGGGCAACTGCGCAAGGCCGACCCGACCCGTGACTTCCACTCCCGGGCCACCAGCGTCGCCCCCCAGGACGTGGACACGCCTCGCTGGCACCGCTTCCTCGCCGACACCTTCGGGGATGACGACGAGGGCCAGGAGATGATCGACTTCCTGCACCTGCTGCTCGGTTACTCGATCACGGGCGACGTGGGCGCTCAGGTGCTGCCCTTTCTCCATGGTGAGGGCAAGAACGGCAAGTCCGTGCTGCTCGACATCATGATCCAGATCCTCGGTGACTACGCCGACGCGGCCCCGCCGGGCTTCTTGATGGACCGGGGTGCGTTCTCGGAGCACTCCACGGAGCTGACCGAACTGCACGGGCGCCGCCTGGTGGTGTGCAGCGAGCTCAAGCCGAACGACAAGTTCGACGAGGCCCGCGTCCGTCTCCTGACGGGCGGCGACAAGATCAAGGCCCGCCGGATGCGCCAGGACTACTTCTCGTTCACTCCCACCCATCACCTGTGGCTGCTGGGCAATCACCGTCCGGAGGTCTCGACCGGCGGCTTCGCGTTCTGGCGTCGTATCCGGCTGCTGCCCTTCACCCGCACGGTCCCGGCGCACCGCAGGATCGACAACCTCGCTTTCGAACTCGTGCGGGACGAGGGTCCGGGCATCCTGCATTGGCTGATCCAGGGTGCACAGCGGTACCTGCGCACCAGAGACCCTCTGGAGGGCCCGGACCGGGTCCGTATCGCCACCACGGCGTACGCCACCACCGAGGACCACATCGGCCGCTTCCTCGCCGAGTGCTGCACGCGGGACTGCGATCCCGGCAAGGACCTGCGGGTCGAACAGGGGCTGCTCTACGCGGAGTACAGCTCGTGGTGCAACGCGGGGGAGGGGATCCGGCCGGCGACTCCGCGAGCGTTCGCGAACCGCGTCCGCCAGGAGGTCGGGGTGGCCTCGCCGAACGACATGATCAAGTCGAACGGCCGTAAGTATTACCCCGGTATCGGCTTGCTGGAGCAGGCATGAGGGCTGGCGTCGGGCAGCCGTCGACCCGACGTGCCCTACACCGGTGTCGCGGTGCGCTCTACGATGGTGACCCGGCCCCGCACGCGGAGGTCCGCGCAGAGCGGCCCGTCAGGGTGCGGCGAGCTGGCCGGAGCGGGATGGATCGATGCCCGGACATGCCTCCATGGCCGGGGAGCATGCCGACGAAGGAGGGGCTGCAGCCATGAGTTCGCTGTTGACCGAGAGCGACCTCATCCACGAGGCCGAGGTGGTGTGGCTGGAGAATCTCGAACGGCTCGACTACGTCCGTCAGGCGCTGGACAAGACCAGGCGGCGCAACACCAAGCCGCCCTACGCACGCGACGGCCGCATGGTGGGCTACGCGCTGCTGGACGAGGACGCCTCGCCCGATCCCGACAGCGGCCTGTACAAGCGCCGGGTGTTCTTCCTGTTGCCCCACGACCGTGACAGTCTGCCCGACGGTCTCTACCGCGAGGGCGCGCCGGGGGAGGCCGTGGACCCGCGCACGATCGAGCCGAGGAAGCCGGGAGCCAAGACCCCCCGCTCGCAGTCCGGCTCGGTGGCCGTGGCATAGGCGCCCTGACCGCTTTGCGTTGGGCTTTTCCCGAAAGCAGGAGCGCCCCGTTCGCAGGCGGTGGCTTCCGGAGCGCGCGCGAACAGTTCCCCGCTACTACGACGTACCGCCGCCCGCACCGGGTTCACGTGCGTCGTCCTTGATGCAGCCGACGCACGTGAACCCGGTGGTGTCTACGCCGCGTTCCGCAGGACGAAGTCCCGGACCGCGGCCGTGAACGTCTCGGGCTCCTCGACGTGCCCCATGTGCCCGCTGTTCTCCAGTACCAGCAGCTGGGAGTCGGGGATCAGCTCGTCCAGTTCGTAGCCCCAACGCGGCCCGCAGATCACATCGTGACGGCCGACGATCACGAGCGCGGGCGGTTCCAGTTCCTTGAGGGTGGCGCGGTCGTCGATGACGTCGGGGGCGAGGTTCTCGTCCAGGCCCGAGATGTAGGTGGCCCGGACCGCGTCCCGGAACGGGGCCAGCCGCTCTTCGTTGCCCCAGTAGTCGGCGAAGTACGAAGGCAGTACACCCCGGGCGACCGCCAGGGTCTGCTCGTCGTCGGAGATGCTGCCCATGGCACCGAACGCGGCCAGGACGTCGGGGAGCCCGGGGTGGCCTTCGTACTTGGCGATGAACGCCTCCACCATGCGGCTCGCCTCCGCGCCGTGCTCGGGTCCCGTGACGGGAGCGCCCTCGTACAGCACGACGCCCGCCACCTGCTCGGGACGGTGCAGGGCGTGGTACGCGGCCACGAAGGCCCCGTGCGAGTGCCCCAGCAGATGCACCTTGGCTACGCCCAGCCGGTTGATCAGCACCTGGAGGAAGCGGCTGTAGCGCTCGCGGGTGTAGCCGTGCGGGTGCGAAGGCAGCCTGCTGTCCTCGGACGTGCCCACGGGCTCGACGTAGACCATCGTCAGGTGCTTTTCGAGGGCGGGCATGCGCAGGTACTCCCAGAAGATCCCGGGACCGCCGGAGTGTGCCACGCACACCGGCCCGCTGCCGTACACGTGGTAGCGCTGGGTGATCCCGCCGGTCTGGTAGATGTGGGTGCCGGGGGAGAGGGGGGCGGTGTGGTCAGGCGATGTGTTCATCGGGATCTCCATCAGGTCCACGAGGGTCAGTGACACCGACAAGACGCCCCGGGACCGCAGGAGTTCTATCGCGGCGGCGTGATCTGGATCACCCTGAAGGGACGAGCCATCAGGCCGCGGCCGGCACCTGCTCGGGTGCCGACGGGGGGCGTGCCGCGTGGTAGAGCGAGACTCGGTCGAAGCGGCCGCCGTCCAGCGACATGATCCAGGCCACCCCGGGCGGGCAGTGTTCCGGATCGTCGGGCGGGCTGACCAGCTCCATCTCCCACACGACCAGCGAACGCCCGGCCACCACGTGCAGCGGACGCTGGCGCACTCCCGCCGAGAGGTCCCCGTCCATGCCCGCCAGCAGCAGACCGGCGCCGCCGAGCCGTTGCCCGCCGACCAGCAGTGCGACCTCGGGGGAGTAGCGGTCCTTGACCAGCTTGCCGAAGTCGCCGCGCTCGGCCGCCGCCAGGGTTTCCCGCGCCTCCTGCCAGCTGGCCTCGGTCCGACGTGAGGCGTCGTCGTGCGCGGTGGCGGCGGTGGCGGTGAGGCCCTGGGCGAGGGCGGCGCGCGCCTGATTCAGACGACTGCGCACCGTGCTCACCGGAACAGCACAGGCCTCGGCGATCTGCTGGTAGGAGGTGATTCCGGTGGAGAAGTACCGCAGGACGAGTGGCAGCCGCAGCGTCGGCGACAACGCCTCCACGGCTTCCCAGACCCAGTCCCGCAGCGCATGGCTGTGCAGGACCTCTTCGGGCGTGCCGCCGGAGGGAGGCAGGGGGAGCGTCTCCATGGGCTCGACCCGGCGAGCGTCCCGCAGCAGGGTGCGGCAGCAGTTGCGTACGACCATGCGCAGCCAGGGGCCCACGGCCTCCGGGTCACGGATGTCGGTGATCCGGCGCAGCGCCACGAGGGCCGCCTCCTGCATGACGTCTTCCACGTCCGGGCCGGGCCCCAGCAGACTGAGCGCCACCGCGCGCATGCCGGGCCGGTGCCGCTCCAGCAGGAGGGCCAGCGCCGACACGTCGCCGGACTGCGCCGCCAGGGTCAGAGCCGCGTCCTGTGCCGGGCTGACGTCTCCCGGTATCGCGTTCATACCTGTCCTCCCGGCCACGCCACGTGTCTTCGTCCTTGACCCGCTGTGCGGGGTCGCGGCTCAGTACCAGTGGTTGGCCTGCCAGAACGTCCATGCCTGGCACGGGCTGCCGTACACGCCGTTCATGTAGTTGAGGCCCCACTTGATCTGGGTGGCCGGGTTGGTCTGCCAGTCGGCGCCGACCGACGACATCTTGGAACCCGGCAGCGCCTGGAAGAGACCGTAGGCGCCGGAGGAGGCGTTGACGGCGCGGTAGTTCCAGCCGGACTCGTGGTCCACGATGTTGCTGAAGCACTGGAACTGGCCGCTGGGCACCATCTGGCGCGCCATAGCCTGGATCTGAGCGACCGAGTAGGAGCTCTGCACGGGGAAGCTGGAGGCGGACCGGGAGGCA
>NZ_KQ948433.1:251084-254552 GCF_001514065.1 Streptomyces antibioticus
GATAGGGCTCACAAGAATTCCTTCCGGTGTGTCTGTCGCGGCAGTTGGAACACTCTGCCGTCCGCGAGCCGATCCCGCAAATGTTCGATGAGGTGTGAATGCTCACACATCTGACATCGCGCACATGGCGGAACGCCTGAACCATCTGGGCGGCCCGACACGTGTATCAAGGGATCCGGCCTCCGACCGGCGGTCTGACGCGGCAACGCCCGTCCTCTGGACATGCACCTGGATGGGTGGGGCGGCCGCCCTCATGTCGGGGAAGAGCATGAGGACGACCACCCCGTCCTGCGCCCAGGCCAGCCAATGAACATCCTCGGCGCAGGAGCTCTCCTCTGGGCAACGGGGCTGAGGGCACGGCGGGTTCACTGGGAAGAGAGGCAATCGGCCCCGGAGCACGGTCTGAGGCCTTTTGTCCGCTATGACCTCACGCAGACCGGGAGCATCCGATGACCAACGACCCGACGGACAGGCCAAGTTCGGCACCGTTCGTCGCAACGCCGCCGGACATCGCCCGACTGCGCCGGCACGTGGAGTTCCTCGCCGCCGAACCCCGTAGTCGGCTGCGCGCGCCTCAGGGCATGGCGCGCGCCGAGGACTACGTCCACGGGCAACTGGCCTCCGTGGGCTGGCGGGTGCGGCGGCAACCGTTCGACGTGCGCTGGCAGATCGGCTCGACCGACCGGCACGGCCACCGTGCGCTCGCCCTGAAACCCCGTCTTCACCGGCGCCTGCGCGGAGCGAATCTCATCGCCTCGCTGCCCGGGGCCGGGGCCGGCCCGACCGTGGTGGTGGGTGCCCATCTGGACAGCGTCAGCGGCAGTCCGGGTGCCGACGACAATGCTTCCGGTGTGGCGGTCCTGCTGGAGACGGCCCGACTGCTGGCCGCGGCGCCGGTGCCTGCCCGCGTCGTCCTGGCCGTTTTCGACATGGAGGAGCTGGGACTGATCGGGGCCCGTCAGGCGGCGCGCGAGCTGGCCCGGGACGGCGGGGTTCGGGGAATGATCTGCCTGGAGTCGGTCGGATACTTCACGGACGCCCCCGGCACACAGAAACTGCCCGTCGGCTTCGAGCGTGTCTTTCCCGAGGCGTCCGCCGTGGTGCGGGCGGGCGGCCACCGGGGTGACTTCGCCCTCGTGGTGCATCGACGTTCCTCGACGGCTGCGGCACGCACCTGGCAGCGGGCGGCGTCGGCAGCCTCACCGTCGCTCCCCGCCCTGTTGCTGCGCGACCCCCGGCCGGACGGTCCGCTCGGCCTCCTCATCGGACTGGCCGTACCGCCCGCCAACCATCTGGGACGCAGTGACCACGCCCCGTTCTGGAACCGTGGGATCCCCGCGCTGATGCTGACCGACACGGCGAACTTCCGTAATCCGCACTATCACCGTTCGACCGACGTGCCCAGGACCCTCGACTACGACCGCCTGATCGCGGTCACCGCGGCTACGGCCCTGACCGCTGCCACCTGGCCCGAGCCGGAACACCCGGCACGCACCCGGCACTGACACCGTGACCGGCGGGGCACTTGGAGATCAGTCGCAGCGGGCCTGTGGCTCCTGGAACAGAGCCGCGGACGCGGTGTCCCAGTCGATGTCGCTGAGCTCGGCATCGAGGGGCACCGTCTCGTACGTGTTGCCCAGCCACTGTGCCAGCGGTGGTACAGGCAGCTCGAACAGGGCCGCCGTGTCCCGGGAGGTCAGTTGCAGTCGCGCGGTGTCGCGGTCCCCGAAGGTGGACGGCCAGATCTGGACGTCACCCAGGCCGCTCACCGAGTGGAGCCCCTGGTACAGAAGAGCACGGCCGATCCGCCACACCACTCGCGGACCGTCCTCGACGGCCAGCTCCACGGCCACGACCCAGGGAGCCTCGGGGGCGAACCTGAACGTTGCCCGGACGGCCTGCCGGTTGCTGAGGTCCAGCACGCGCTCGATGTCCAGGACCAGCTCAGAAAGGCCGTCCGAGAGCGTAGGGCGAGTCTGCTGGTCCGGTTGCTTGCCGCTCATGACGAGTGGATCCCTCTCTGTGGCAGAAGCTGGCCCGATCCACTGTGGTCGCCGCGCGAGCGACGTACATAAGTAACTTGACCGGCCGACTTCACCGACTTTTGCGCCGCGGGCAGTTTCAGGTGCTCCGCCGATGGCGCTCCAGGCGGAGCCGTGTCCGCTTGGCGGCGCCGCCGCTGGCGCGCACCGCCCTTGGGGCCGCCCGGCTCTGCCCGGTATCGGCCATGAACATTAAGTCATTCGACTGTCGCGCCCTGACCTGCGCCTGGCCGATGCTGAACGGGTCGCCCGCGTACCGGTACCGGTCGTCGTCGTACTCGGAGGAAGCAGCCGTGAACCGTACCCCCGTCGTCTTCATCCATGGCGCATGGCTGCACGCCTTGTCCTGGGAGTCGTGGGCGGAGCGTTTTGCGAGCCGGGGCTTTCTCGCCTTCACACCGGGCTGGCCGGGCGAGCCGCTCACGGTGGGGGAGATGCGCCAGTCCTCCGAGACGATCGCCGACGTGGGGCTGGACCTGCTGACGGACCACTACGCCAAAATCGCATCCTCGTTCGATGTTGCGCCGGTGATCATCGGGCACTCGGTCGGCGGACTCATCGCTCAGCACCTCATCGGCGCCAACATCGGCCAGGCCGCGGTAGCCATCGCCCCCGCCCCGGTCAACGGCATCACGCTCCCGGTGCCGCCCGGTGGGCTGTGGCTCCCCAGCCATGCCGAAGGCGGCCCGACCGCGGCATCCGACCCCCTGGTGTCCCTGTCCGCGGCGCAGTTCCAGCACTTCTTCGCGAACACGGTCTCCGAAGAGGAGTCGGCCCGGCTCTTCGACCGCTATGCGGTGCCGGCGCCCCGCCGACTCCTCGCCGACCTCGGGTGCGCGGGCTCGGCGCGCAGCGCACGCGCCGTGGCCGACGTCGGTAACGCGGACCGTGGCCCGCTTCTGCTGATCTCGGGGCAGGAGGATCTGCTGGTGCCCGACGCCGCCACGCGTGCGGTCTACAAGCAGTACGGCGACTCCCTGGCCGTGACCGACCTGAAGCAGTTCGCGGACCGCGCGCACTCCCTGATCATCGACAACGGATGGAGATTCGTCGCCGACTATGTGCTCGGCTGGCTCGGCGAACACGGCCTGCGAGCCCACCCCTGATAAGCGGCCTGGAGCACACGCTCACACGTTCTGGTCATCGGGAATCTTGCCCAGTGCGTCGCGCAGGGCGGCGCGGGAGGTGATGCCGAGCTTGGGGAAGACCCGGTACAGGTGTGAGCTGACCGTGCGCGGCGACAGGTGCATGCGTTCGCCGATCTCCTTGTTGGTCAGACCGCTCGCCGCGAGGTTGGCGATGCGGCGTTCCTGCCAGGTGAGTTCGGCGAGCTGGGTGGTCGCGCGGGTGGCGAGGCCGGAGACGCGCAGTTCGGCCTGGGCCCGTTCGGCCCAGGTGACCGCGCCGAGGCGCTGGAAGGTCTGGG
>NZ_KQ948433.1:255319-255976 GCF_001514065.1 Streptomyces antibioticus
CAGCTGGTGTCCATGGGTCGTCGTCAGGTCAAGGCAGCGCCGCCCGGTCTGCTCGGCAGCGTCCCACTCACCCACCGCCATCTGGTCCAGCATGATCAGGTGCAGCATGGTCATGGCGTCGGCCACGGCGCCGGTCTCGACCTCGCGGTCCACCATGCGCTGCAGGTAGGGCCGGTACTGGCTGAGAGTGTCCACGTGATAGGCGGCCACGGCCAGCCGCGTGACGTCCCAGGGCTCCAGGGAATGCGGGTCGGCGAAAGCGCGCTCGACCCGCTCGCTGACCCCGGCGCCGCGCAGGACCACGTCTCCCCACGCGTCCTGGTAGATGCGGGAGTGCGGGGGCACCGCATCGCCCAGGCTGTCCAGCAGCTCGTGGACCCGTTCCCACCACACGTCGTCACTGCCGTACTGGCTGATGGCCAGCAGCAGATCGATGAGCCGCGTGAGCACCTTGTCCTGCTGCCGGATCCCGCGGTCGCGCAGGTTCTCGATGGCCGCGAAGACCTGGCGCTGTGAGGAACGGACGTCTCCGTCCTCGAACAGTGCGACGTAGCCCGAGGTGACCACGGAGTCCGGGGAGCCGTCGTTGGCGGCGTCGGTACTTCCCCGGACCAGCAGCTGCGCCTGGTCCAGCCGACCGGAGTGGCCCGCGATGTA
>NZ_KQ948433.1:256693-269613 GCF_001514065.1 Streptomyces antibioticus
GTCGACCATCCGGTACCGCCGGCTCCTTGCCTGACCGCCGGTCGTACCCGCGCCGACACCGTCGAGGGCACCTCGCAGCAGTTCCGCGCGGACAACGTCGTCCAGGGCCCTGATACGGGCGCCGTAGACCTGTTGCAGACGTTGCGGCAGGGGGATACCGGTGTAGCCGAGGGACGCCTCGGACGCGAGTTCCGGACGATCGCCGCGCACGTACGGGGGCAGCTCGAGCAAGGCCAGCGGATTGCCCTGCGCCTCCTCCAGGACCAGGTGGCGGACGTGCGGAGGGAGCCCGGGGTGGTGCAGGTCGAGAATCCACATGGAGGCCTCGTGCGACAGAGTCGTCACCGCCAGTTCCGGCAGCGCGGCGGTGTCGAAGCCCGAGGGCACCCCGGCCCGCAGGACGACGACGAGCTTCACCGAGCTTCCGGTGAGCCGGCGTCCGACGAATCCGATCACCTCGGTGCTTGAGGCGTCCAGCCACTGCCCGTCGTCGAGTACGAGCAACAGCGGATGTTGCGAGGCGGCCAGGGAGAGCAGGTCGAGGACGGCGATGCCGAGGGTCATGACCGAGGGAGGAGATCCCTCGCTTCTGCCGAAAACGACGTCGAACACCTTGCGGTGCACCGGGTCCAGCCGCTCGATGTGAGGGAGCAGCGGGTACAGGACTTGGTGCAGACCGGCGAAGGGCAGCTCCGACTCGGCCTCCACCCCGGCCGCCCTGATCACCCGGTGCTGCTGGTCCGCCGCGAGCTGCGACACATGTCCGAGCAGCGCGCTCTTGCCGACACCGGAGTCACCCCGCAGGACGAGGGCCCTGCCTCCGGGCGCAGCGACGAAGGCGGAGAGCGCCTCCTGTTCGCTGTCGCGTCCGACGATCGCTCCGACCACTGACTCCACCGTCCCCCACTTCCTTTCCCGATGAACCAGTCCGCCCGAAGGCTCGCGCATCCAGGCGCACGGATCACGCCAAAGCATGTGTGAGGGTACGTCGTGCCCCTCCCTGCCGCGGTGGCAGGTGTCCCTGTGGCCGCCCGGACGAGAGGGCGATGCCCGCCCGCCGACCCGGTTGGACGGCTGCGCAGGGGACAACCCGGCCGGCGGGCGGCCCGGAACTCCTCGGTGCGATCTTCGGCGACGAGCGGTTGTACTTGTGATACGTCCGACCGTCTGCCTCTTCACACCTCATGCAGAAGACTAGAGGGCACCGAGAAATCCGTCAGCCGCTATGGCCGAAAAAGTTCTTGTTGTACGGCTGACCCCATGCGTGTGGACGCTGTCTGTAGGGCTGACCCCATGGTCGGCAGCCCACCGGGCCGGACCTGCAACCGACTGCCAGCGGATGTGTACCTTCACCCACGACACATGTCTCGACGTCAGCACTGCCCGGGACCAGGACGGGAAGGACCACAGACATGAGCCACGTGGTCCCGGCCGCCGCCGTCACCGTCGTACCGACTCGGTACCCGCCGCCCAGGCGATCCTGGCCGCCCCCGGCGACGCGCAGGGCGAGTGCGATCTCGTCGTGCATGCCAGCGTCACCGAACAGTAATCCGGCACTGGACGCTCTGATCACCGGAGAGCGCGGGTTCGAAGAACTCCCCCAGGTGATGTCGGCGCTGGGCACAGGCGACCTCCCCGCACTGTGCCACCGCATCCGGTACCTGGATCGGCAACATCCGTCGGCTCTGCCGGGCTCGCGTGGCGCCCCTCCAGCGCGACGGGTCAAACCCAGGTGCGTTAGGCTCACACGTATCTACCTGTACATGTGTATAGACGCAAAGGCGGGCCCCAAGGGGCATTCGCTGGGAAGCGAGATGACATGGACTGGGCCGACCGAGCGCTGTGCCGGACGCAGCCGGACCGGATGTTCGTCGAAGGCGTCGCCCAGAACGAGGCCAAGGCCCTCTGCCTGGAGTGCCCCGTGCGGCTCGACTGCCTGGCCCATGCCCTCGACCACCGCGAGGAGTACGGTGTTTGGGGCGCGATGACCGAGCGAGAGCGTCGGGCGCTGTTGCGTCGGCGTCCGGCCGTGACGTCATGGGCGGAGATCTTACGGACCGCCTGCGGGGACACCGCCGTGTTCGGCTCGCCCAGCCCGGCCGACGATCGCAGAGCCTGACGCGCCGGTTCACACATGCGAGTGGTGCGACGCACGCGAACACCGGCACCTGCACACGTCCCAATGATGTGTGACACCAGAGCGGGAAAGAAGCTGATGCACGATGAAGGACGGCGCGACCGTCTGGCTGCCCTACCACCCGGACCACGTCGCCGGTTTGCCTGACGGGCTCTCCTACGCGTACTGGGACGGCACCGGCCCGCTGCCCGGCGACCCCGCCGACGTCCGCTTCCTCGTCGGCATCCCCGCGCCCGGTGCCGAACGGGTCCTGCGGCCCGTACTGCCGCACCTTCGCAACCTCGAAGTCCTCCAGTTGCTCAGCTCCGGCTACGACCACATGGCGCCGCTGCTCGACGAGCTGCCCGCCGGGATCCGGCTGGCCACCGGGCGGGGAGTGCACCGCGAGACCACCGCCGAACTGGCGCTCACGCTGCTGCTGTCCCTGTGCCGGGGCCTCGATCGGTTCGCCGCTCACCAGGGCCGGGGGGAGTGGGTGCCCGAGGTCCGCTTCACCCTGGTCGGCAAGCGCGTCCTGGTCGTCGGCTACGGCGCGGTCGGCGCAGCGGTCGCCGCCCGGCTTGGTGCGTTCCGGTGCGAGCCCGTCCTCATGGCCCGTACCGCCCGCACCACTCCGGCCGGCCGGGTGCACGGGTCGGCGGAACTGCCCACGCTGCTGCCCACGGTGGACGCCGTGGTGCTGTGCGCGCCGCTGACCGAGGGCACGCGCCGAATGTTCGGCACGGAGGCACTGTCACTGCTCAAGGACGGGGCCATGCTCGTCAACGTCGCCCGCGGTGAACTGGTGGACACCCGCGCGGTGGCCCGGCAGGTGTGGGCGGGACGGCTGCGCGTGGCGCTCGATGTCACCGACCCCGAACCCCTGCCCGCCGGACACCCCCTGTGGAGCCTGCCCGGCGCGCTCATCACCCCGCACGTGGCGGCGTTCACTGACGCCTTTCCCGCACTGACCACGGACTTCATCCGACGTCAGCTACACCGCTACGCGCGTGGCGAGGAACTGCACAACGTCGTCTTCGCGACGGCCCCGGCCGAAGGAGGCGAGCAGGCTGCCTAGGCGCACGAGCCCCACGTACGGTGACCACCACTTGCGGCTCCTCGGACTGCAGTCGCCGCTCGGGCAGGTGCTCACGGCCTGCGAGTCGGCGGGGCACGCCGATCCGGCCGGGGCCTGGCGGGCCCTGACGCGCACCTGGAACTGGGCTGCGCCGCTGCCCGCCGCGGTGTGCGACACGGACTACCCGGGAGCGACCGCGCGTCCGGCTCCCGGCGGCTTCACGCTGTCCGGGCTGTGGAGCCTGCCCGCGCCCGAGGAGCCCGGCCCCTGGCTGACGCTGCCACTCCCCGTGACGGCGACCGGCGAACCCGACCTCTTCGTCGCCGCCAAGGCGTTGCCCAGGCAGAGCGAGCCGGGACGGCTGATCCGCCTCGACGACCTGTACGTTCCCGCAGGCTTCGTCACTCACGCTGCGGGCACACCGCTGCGCGCCGTTGACGCGGCGTTTCTCTGGACCGCGGTCGCAGCCCTGGCCCTGGGCACGGCTCGCCGTGTCACCGACGTACTGGCCGCCTGGTGTGCGGGCAGGGTGGTGGGTACCCCCGATTCCGCCACCACGGCCGCGGAACTCGCCGCCGTCCTGCACGACGAGCGGCTCAGCCTGGCCGCGACGCTGCACGAGGCCCCCTCCACCCGCCAGGGGCTGCCGGCAGCCACAGAGCAGCGCCTTGCCGCGCTCGTCCGGCGCGCCGACCAAGCCGTCCAGCATGTGGTCGCCGCCGCGTACGGGAACGCGCTGACGGCAGACTTGAGGAGCGCTCCGCACCCGTTGGTGAGTCTGATCGAAGACGGGTCACCGATATTCCAGCAGGCGCGCTGCACGACGGAGCTTCTGCCGCCGCGCGACAGGACCTCCCCCGAGGAAGGCTGAACACGGTGACGACCGCCGCATATCAGGGTGAACCCGGCTCCAACTCGGCGACCGCCGCACGTGCCCTCTTCCCTGACGGCCGCGAACTGCCCTGCACCAGTTTTGAACAGGCGCTGGACGCCGTGACGCTCGGCGCCGCCGACGTCGCCGTCATCCCGGTCGACAACTCCGCGGCCGGACGCGTCGCCGACGTGCACCATCTGCTGCCCGAGTCGGGCCTGTTCATCGTCGCCGAGTACTTTCTCGCCATCCGCTTCGACCTGATGAGCGTGCCCGGCGCGACGCTGGACCAGGTGGAGTGCGTACGCAGCCACGTCCACGCCCTCGGACAGTGCCGGAAGATCCTGCGGGAAGGGGGCTGGCGCACCCTCGTCAGCGACGACACCGCCGGAGCCGCCCGTGAGGTGGCCGAGCTCGGCGACCCGCGGCACGCCGCGCTCGCCCCGCCCGCCTCGGCTGGGCTCTACGGCTTGGACGTGCTGCGCGCCGAGGTCGAGGACGACCCGGACAACACCACCCGCTTCGTGGTTCTGTCCCGGGACGCGGCCTTCGCCGCGCACCCCGGGGAGCCGACGATGACGAGCCTGTTCTTCTGCGTGCGCAACATTCCCAGCGCGCTCTACAAGGCGCTCGGCGGGTTCGCCAGCAGTGGCGTGAACCTCACGAAGATCGAGAGCTACCAGATGGGCGCGGGGCTCAACCCCAGCCGCTTCTACGTGGAGATTGAGGGTCACCCAGACGATGAGCGTGTCGCCCTCGCCCTGCACGAACTGCGCTTCTTCTCCTCCGAGGTGCGCATCCTGGGCGTCTACCCGGCACACCCGCACCGCGTGCGGAGCTGACCCCGTCACCGTCCCGCCAGGCGTCGACACCTGCTGAGAAACCTGACCTGGTGGAAAGAGTGCAATGGACACCTTTTAAGGTGTGAGTATGACCCAGCACCTCAAAGGCCTCGTCCTCGACTTCGGTGGGGTGCTGACGACACCTCTTCTCCCTGCCGTACTCGGCTTCGAACGACGGGCCGGACTCGCCGAGGGAGCCTTGCTCACCGGCCTCTACCTGACCCCCGACGCGATCCTGCTGACCGAGCAACTGGAACGTGGCACCCTCACCCAGACCCAGTGGAACGAGGCGGCGGCCGAACGGCTCGGCGTTCCGCCGGACAACCTGATGGGGCGCATCTTCGCCGATCTGCGCCCCGAACCCGAGATGATCGCGGCGGCTGCCGCCGCACGCCGCGCCGGCATCAAGGTGGGCATCCTCTCCAACTCCGTCGGCCTGACTCCCTGGAACCTGTACGACGGCTATGACATCGAGAGGCTGTACGACGCCGTGGTGCTCTCCGAGGAACACGGCACACGCAAGCCCGAACCGGAGATCTTCCGGATCATGCTGGCCGAACTCGGCCTCACGGCGGGGGAGTGCGTGTTCGTGGACGACACCGAGCAGCACCTGACACCGGCCGCGGAACTGGGCTTCACCACCGTCCACGCCGTGGACCCCGCCAAGACGGTGGCCGCGCTGGAGGGCCTGCTCGGGCTTCCGTTGACGGGCGACGACCTGACGTAGGACCCGCAGCGGGTCCCCCTTGAGGAGGCACCTGTGAGACTTGGCCTGGCTCTGCCCACCTTCGGCCCCGACGCCTGCCCGGAAGGCATCCTGCGCATCTGCCGCACCGCCGAGGACATGGGGTACGACTCCCTGTGGACCGGCGATCGCGTCCTCGCGCCCCGGGTGCCATCAGCCCCGTACCCGAGTCACCCCGGGGTGATGCCGCGTGTCTACGAGAACCACATGGACCCCCTGGTCGCCCTGGCGTTCGCCGCGGCCCACACCACCCGGCTGCACCTCGGCACGAGCACGCTGAACGGCATGTGGCAGCCACCGCTGATGCTGGCTCGGTCCCTGACCACCCTCGACGTCCTCAGCCGCGGACGCCTGGTGGTGGGCCTCGGGCTGGGCTGGATGCCCGACGAGTACGCCGCGGTCTCCGTCCCGTGGCAAGGCCGCGGTGCCCGGCTCGAGGAAACCCTGGACGTCCTGGAGGGGTACTGGACCAACGACGTCTTCGCGCACGAGGGACCGCTGTTCACCATCCCGGAGACGGTGGTGGGTCTCAATCCGAGTCAGCGGCCCGGACCGCCGGTACTGCTCGCCGCGTTCACCCCGCGCGGCCTGCGGCGCGTGGGGCGGCGGCTCGACGGCTGGCTGCCGACCGCGATGCCGCTGCCGGACCTGATGAATATGTGGGAGGTCATCCGCAAAGAGGCGGTGCAGGCCGAACGCGACCTCGTGACCCTGCGCATGGCGCTGCGCGTCAACCTTCGGCTGAGCGACACGAAGACCGGCCCGGAGCAGATGCCGCGGGCGGGCACGCTCGCCCAGCACATCGATTACGCGCGGGCCGCCGCCGATGCGGGCGTGCACGAACTCTTCGTGGACTTCGGGCAGTTGTCGGCGACGCTCGCCGAACGAGTGGACATGACGGGCCGCTTCATCGAAGGGGTACGGCGGGGCTGAAGGGTCCACCGTGACGCAGTCCTGCTCGAAAGCGGAATGTGTCGGGCCTTTTCATGGTTTCCCGGAGCACTCACCTTTTCGACTCCCGACCCGTGGTGCTTGCGCCGCGAGGCCGGGGCACGCCGAACGCACCGATGGGAGAAGCCCTTGAAGCGCTCCACCGCCGGCAATGAGCAGCCTCGTCTCCGCCGTGTCCACCTGCCCGGCACCGTGCCGTCGCCCTCCCCAGCGGCCTCGCGGCCACGGGACGCGCAGGAGAACCGGACTGCCTCCGACACGACCACGGCTCGGCATGTCGTGGAATGAGGTGAGCGGCGGCGTACCCATTCGCTGACGCCCTCCGCTGCTGCCCGTTTCGATGGCCCTCGCGCACACCTGACGTCAGGTGTGCGCGAGGGCCATCGGCGTTGTGCGGGCTTCAGGCCGTCCCGATCCCGTTCAGCAGGGTGTCGACGACCACGTCGGCTGCCTGCCCGGGGCTCAGCTCGGGCAGTTGCCGGGAGACCAGGTGCATCAGTTGCGGCAGCAGCGCGCTCGCCCATCCCTCCGGCAGACCGGTACGCAGCAGGCCCTCGTCGGTGGCGCGTCGGAGGAAGGCGTCGACCTCCTCGATGGAGGCGTCCCGGCGGGCGTGGACGCTGCCCTCGGCGAGCATCCGGGCGAGGTCGACGGGCCAGGTCCGGTTGACGGCGATGATGTTCTCGACATAGCGGTGCAGGGCGACCGCGACGGGAGCTTCCCGCAGGCGGGCGTCCTCGATGGCGTGCTCGATGGCCGTGAGACGGGCTTCGTAGATGGCCGCGAGGAGGTCGTCGCGGTTGGCGAAACGCCGGTAGACGGTCCGCCGGTCGACGCCGGCCTCGGCGGCGATGCTCGCGATGCTGGCGGCGGGATCTGCGGCGAGCATCCGTGCCCCGGTGGTCAGGACGGCTTCAAGGTTGCGTGCTGCGTCGGCTCTCACCGATCCGAGTTTAGTGCCGGAATGTGATGCCTGAGACAACTAACGTCTCTCAGGAGTAGAACCCTGGCCTCTAAGTGCTACAGTAAAGTGACAGATAGAGGAAATTGCGCCATTGTGGTGTATCACTTCCGTGTTTCACTCCTGAGAGGCACCTTCCATGTCGAAGGCATCCGCATCCCCATCACCCAAGGCGGGCGGCGTGGCCGCAGCCATGAGCGCGCTGATTCTGGCCGTCCTCCTCGCGGCCCTGGACCAGACGATCGTCTCCACCGCCCTGCCCCGCATAGCGGAGGACCTGAACGGTTTCGACGACATCGCTTGGGTCAGCGCCGCATACCTGCTCGCGTCGACCGCCGTCACCCCGTTGTGGGGCAAGCTCGGGGACATGTTCGGCCGCAAGCGGCTCTACCTGGCCTCGACCTCGATCTTCCTGATCGCCTCCGTGGCCTGCGGCCTGGCACAAAACCTGCCCGAACTCATCGGCGCCCGCGTGCTGCAGGGCGTCGGAGGCGGCGGCATGATCGTGCTGACCTTCGCCCTCGTCGGCGACATCGTCGCCCCGAGCGAACGCGGCCGCTACCAGGGCATGTTCGGATCGGTCTACGGCGTCGCCAGCATCGTCGGCCCGCTCCTGGGCGGCATCTTCACCGACCAGCTCTCCTGGCGGTGGGCGTTCCTGGTCAACCTGCCGGTCGGCATCGTGGCCCTGACCATCGCCGCCCGCGCGCTGCCCGCGGCCACCCGCGGCATCACGGCCCGCATCGACTACCTCGGCGCCACCCTCCTGGCCGCCATCGCCACCGGGCTGGTCCTCGTGACCTCCTTCGGCGAGCGCTGGGGCTGGGGCTCGCCGGCCATCGTCGGCCTGACCGTCGCCACCGTCGCCCTGGCCACGCTGCTGGTCCCCGTCGAACGCCGCGTCGCCGCCCCGGTGCTGCCGCCCGCCATGCTCGCCTCGCGGACCGTGGTGTTCTCCTCGCTGATCGGCTTCTTCGCCAACGCCGCGATGTTCGCCGTACTGGTCTACCTGCCGACCTACCTGCAGATCGTGCACGGCGTCTCGGCCACCCTGTCCGGCATCTACATGCTGCCGCTGGTCGCCGGTCTGGTCATCAGCCAGTCCCTCGCTGGACGCTGGGCCGCGCGGGGCGAGCTGCTGCGCAAGATCCTGCTCGGCGGCCTGATCGCCAATCTGGCCGGGCTGCTCCTGCTCGGCACCATCGGAGCGGCCACCAACACCCTGGTCCTCAGCGTCTACTTCCTGATCACCGGTGTCGGCATCGGCATGGTCCCCATGGTCGTCCTGACCACCGTTCAGAACAGTGTCCCGGCTGCCGATCTCGGCGCCGCCAGCGCCGTCGTCACCTTCGCGCGCTCCATCGGTGCGGCCTTCGGAGTCGCCGTCTTCGGCACCCTCCTCAACACCGGCTTCGCCGAACGCACCCACTCCCTGCCGACCGCCGGCGGTTTCGACGCCGCCCGGCCCGAGACCATCGGCCAGCTGCCCGCCGCCCTGCGCGACACCGCGCTGGACGCCTTCGCCCACGCCACCGGCACCGGTTACCTCTGGATCGCCCCGACTCTCGCCGTCGGCATCCTGCTCGCGCTCTTCCTCAAGCCGACCCGCAAGGGCGGCGACACCGATGACGTCTCCTCCGACACCGCGGCCACCGACGCCAAGGACGTGGTCCCCGCCGCCTGACCCATCGCCTTCACTCGCCCTCGACCGGCCGACGCCCCCACGGGTGCCGGCCGGCGGCGTCTTCTCAGGAGGCACCCTCCGAGAGCCTCTTGAGCTGGGCCAGCCACAGTGAGTTCAGACGCTGCGGCCACACCGGGGACACCGCCTGGAACGACTTGGCGGCGGGGCCACGGACCACGTTCTCGGTCACCACGTGTGTCCCCGCGTCGACCGCGGTGAACAGCCAGGCCTGGTACAGCTGCACACCGGTGCCGATACCGGACCAGCCGAGCCGGTGCGGCGGTGACTGCTCACCCATGAAGATCTCGAACCGGTGCCGATGAAAGGCCACCTCGTAGGTGCTGGGCAGCGGTCCGGCCCGCACTTCGGTGATGCCCGGCACCCACTCAGGCCAGCGCGCCACGTCACTGAGGAGAGCGAAGGCCGTCGCGGGCGGGGCATGCACGACGGCCTGCGCCTGACAGAAGCTCTGTGCCTGGTCGGGCGAGAAGCCCGAAGGCCAATGGATGTCCGGATGGCTCTCCGACGCGCCGGGCATCCGGGCCCCCTCTCGTGGTGCGAGGCGGCTTCAGAAACGGCCACCGTGCGAGGGCGGACCGGAAGGACGCCCTCCAGCCCCACTCTGCGCGGCCGACCGACACCCGACATAGGTCAAATGACTTGGCGCAACGGCCCAGAACTTGGCTCCGCTAGGAGCCGCCGTCCTGAGCGTCGAGCTGTGACAGGGCGTCCCGCAGCGCGGCGCGCGAGGTGATGCCCAGTTTGGGATAGATCTGATAGAGGTGCGTGCCGATGGTCCGGTGTGACAGCAGCAGCCGCTCCGCGATCTGCTTGTTGGTCAGCCCGGTCGCCGCGAGGGTGGCGATCTGCATTTCCTGCGCGGTCAGCGCCACCGCACCCAGCCGGGCGGCGGTCGGCGCGGACTGGCCGCTGGCCCGCAGCTCCGCCGCGGTACGCGCCACCCAAGGCCTGGCACCAAGCCGCTGGAAGGCCTCCAGAGCCGCAGCCAGCTGCTCCCGCGATTCCGATGTGGCCCGCAACCGCCGCAGCCGCTCGCCGTAGTAGAGGCGTACCCGCGCCACGTCGAAGGGCCAGCGTTCGGGGTCGGGCAGGGACAGCGCCCGCTCGAACAGTTCCAGGCCCGGCCGCCCGGGCGTCGTGAGCGCCTCGCAGGCCAGCACCAGCATCTCCAGCCGAGGTGACAACGCGGCCATCGACGACGCCCGCATCGCGGCCGCGTGCGCCGCGGCCTCCTTCTCCCGACTGGTGCGGATCGCCGCCTCAACCAGGTCCATCGCTCCCCACATGGCGATCGGCACGTACGGGGCCACGGTCCCGGGCGGGTTGATGGTGCAGGCGTGCTGGTAGGCGGTCTCGAAGTCGCCGCTGCCCAGGGCGGCCAGGGCCCGGGCGTGACAGGCGAAGAAGCGGGCTCCGTACGTCCCGCGCGGCATTGCCCAGCGGACGATCTCCTCGGTGACCGCGGCGCTGGTCTGCGCGTCGCCCTGTGCCGCGGTGACGGCCGCCTGGATGTAGTGGAAGTACCAGGCGAAGAACCGGTAGTCGTGGTCCTCGCACAGGGTGAGCCCCTCGGCGGCGAGCTGCGCGGCGTCCTCCCACCGGCCCAGATGGAAGTAGTCCAGGCCCATGTGCATCAGCGCGCCCAGGTACCGCCGCACCGGCGCGGTGCCGGCACGGCCCTGTTCGACCAGGCGGCGCGTGGCCCACCGGAAGTCCCCGAGCCGATCGGGGAAGACCGAGGCGGTGCCGACGCGGATGATCCGGGTGGGGTCGTCGCCGACCGTGGCGATCAGCTCGGTCAGCCGGGGCAGCGCTGCCGCGCCGGTGCGGGCCGGGTCGGCGAAGGTCTGGGAGATCACCCAGAGCAGTTCGGGAGGCCCCGGGGTGAGCCGGTCCATGAACGCGAAGAACGACTCCCACAGCTTCGGGTTACCGCCGTACCAGCACAGCAGCACCACCAGGTGCAGCGCCTCGATGAGGCCCTCGTCCGAGGCTTCGTAGCCGTGCTCGGGTTCCGTCGAATCGATCGCGCCCACCAGCAACCGGTAGGCGGTGTCAATGTCGCCGTCCCGGTTGATGAGCAGAAACGCCGACGCGGTCGCCGCGTGGAGCGACTGCTGTCCGACGGGGTGGACGAGCCGGGACTCGGCGAGCAGCCGGGTGGCGTCCTCCAGTTCTCCGCCGGAGTCCACGCCGACGTAGGCGGCCATGGCCAGTCGGCGGCTCTCGTCGGATGCGGCGGGGCTCAGCCCTGCGGCCCGGGTCAGTGCCGTTACCGCGCCGAGCGCATCCCCGCGGCGCAACCGGCGACGGGCAGCCTCTTCCAGCAGGGCGGCGACTGTCTCGTCCGGGCCGACCGCCGCCTCTCCCAGGTGCCAGGCCCGCCGCTCGGGATGATCGCCGAGCACATTCGCGAGCATCTGATGGGCCCTTCGGCGTTCCGTGGTGCTGGCCAGTTCGACCACCGCGGAGCCGATCAGCGGATGCCGGAAGGACAGTCGGCGGTTGTCGGGGGAGATCGTCACCAGCCGGTTCCGCTCGGCGGGGGCGAGGTCGTCGACGCCTGCCCGGCCTGTGGCGGCGGCCTCGACGGCGGCCAGATCCCCCGTTCCGTCGAGGGCGGCGAGCAGCAGCATCTCTCGGCTGCGGTCGGGGAGCTCCGCCGCTCGCGACGCGAACAGGGACTGCAACCGCTCGCTCAGTGGCAGCACGGCCGGCACCGCGGTCAGCGTCGCACGCTGCTCGGCGGAGAGCGCCGCCGGAAGCTCCACCAACGCCAGCGGGTTGCCGCGGGCCTCGGCCGCGATACGGCGTCGGACGGCGGGTGAGACGTCGGGGTGGGCGAGGGCGAGGAGCTCGCTCGACGAGGCGTCGTCCAGGGGCTCCAGGCGGTGCTCGGTCAGACCGCTGGACTCGAAGAAGCTGTCGGAGCCTTCCCGGGAGGCGGCGAGGAAACCGATCCTGCTGCCGACCAGCCGCCGGGCCACGAACCCGAGGACCGCATTGGTCGCCCGGTCCAGCCACGGCAGGTCATCGATGACGAGCAGCAGTGGCGTCCGGGCCGCGGTGAGCCGGAGCAGCAGCAGTACGGCGGTGGAGGTCAGCAGCCGGTCTGGCGCCGGACCGCCGCCGATACCGACCGCGACCCGCAATGCGTCGCGGTGGACGGGATCGAGAACGTCAAAGTCGTCGAAGAGAGGGAGGAGAAGCTGGTTCAGACCGGCGTAGCTGATGTCCGCCTCGAACTGCACACCGGCGGCGCGCAGCACCCGCACGCCGTGGTGCAGGGCGCCGGCCGCCACCGCGTCGAGCACGGCGGTCTTGCCCACCCCGGCCTCGCCCGACAGGAGCAGGGCCGCGCCCTGCACTGCGGAGTTGTCGAAGAAGGAGTTGATGAAGGCGAGATCCTCGTCACGTCCGACCAGCCGCGTCGAGGCTGGGCAGACGGTCGGATCCAGGTCATTCATCGAGCTGCCTCCACGGCTGACGTCTGGAGGCCCGGTGCCGTCCGCCGACCTGGCTGCGTTGCACCTGGCTCCGTGCGGTCATGCAATGACTGCAGTCTAAAGGGCGTACCGATCATGTCCCCGTGCCAGTGGCAGTGACTCTGCCGGACCCGTTGGCGGGGACCATTTTGCGTGAGCCATACAC
>NZ_KQ948433.1:270112-314915 GCF_001514065.1 Streptomyces antibioticus
CGCCTTGAGAGCCCGCCGGTTCGACAGTGGAAGCCCTCCCCAGGGCGCTGTGGCCCGCCGGCCGACTACGGGCTACTGCCCGAGGTAGCGCAGCACTGCCAGGACTCGCCGGTGCTGCCCCGTGGCCGTCTGGCTGAGGCCCAGTTTCATGAAGATGCCGGTCACATGCCGTTCCACGGCGGCGACACTGACGAAGAGCTGCTCGGAGATACCGGAGTTGGAGTGTCCTTCCGCCATCAGCGCCAGGACCTCGCGCTCCTTCGGAGTCAGTGCGGCCAGCGGGTCCTCCGGACGCTTGCGCCCCAGCAGCGCCGCGATCACATCGGGGTCCAGGGCCGAGTCACGGGCCAGCACCCGCTCGACGGCGTCGATCAGAATCTGCGGGCTGGCCACTTTCTCCTTGAGGAGATAACCGACCCCGCTCGGGTCGTCCCCGACCAGGTCCAGCGCGTAAGAGGCGTCCAGGTACTGGGAGAGGACGATGACAGCCGTCTCCGGCCTGGCAGCGCGGATCTTCTGCGCGGCCCGCAGTCCGTCCGCCTCCAGACCCGGCGGCATCCTGATGTCGGTGATCACCACGTCGGGGCGGTGTTCCGCGGCGGCCCGAACGAGGTCAACCGCGTTGTCGACGGCCTCGACGACGTCGATGCCCGACTTCCGCAGGATCGCCGCGATGCCTTCGCGCATGAACGGCTGGTCTTCGCCGAGCACCGCCCGTAGTGGTTGGCTCATGCCGGGATCCTAATACTGCGGCGATATATGCCGTGACCGGCGTCAGGTTTCCCGCCGGACCACGCTGTCGGTGTCTCTCCGCCTCGGCGAGACACATGCGTCGCATCGGAGCGTCACCGCCGGTCCTGCACCGCACCCCTTCGGAGCCGCGGCACCTGAGAGCGGTGCATATGGTTCTTGCCGCGAAACACACGGGCACCATCGGACGGACCGCACGCGATGCCTCTGCGGCCCGACTTCGCCAACGCCCCCGACGGCGGGGCGGTCGCCGTACTGCGGCTGCCCGGTGGCCCCCAGGGCCGCAACGACCTCGGCGCGCGCTTTCCCGCCCCGACCGCGGGGTGGACCGAACTCGTCCCGGAGCTGGGTACGGGCGTCAACGACCACCTGATCACCAAGTGCTCGCGCACCCGCCCGGCGGCCAGTGCGGGTACGTGTTCACCTGCTCACACCGAGACGCCGAGCGACTCGACCTCGTGCGCGTAGAGGCGGGCCAGCTGTACCCGGGAGCGAACCCCCAGCTTCTCGAAGACGTGGCGCAGATGGGTATTCACCGTGTGCGGGGAGATGAACAGCCGTTCCGCCGCCTCCCGATTGGTGGCCCCCTGCGCGATGAGCTGCACCACGCCCAGCTCCGACCTGGTCAGCCCACGCCACTCAGCGGCCGGTACCGCGGCCCCGGAGGACGCGGTGGACGCAGCGGCCAGGGGCCGGGCGCCGAGTGCGCGCAGTCTTCCGCGCACCCGCTGGGCGTCGCGTTCGGCCCCGCAGGCGGCGTAGCCGCTGAGCGCCTCCTCAAAACGGGACTCGGCACCGCAGGCGTTGGCCGCCGCGAGACACTCACCGGCGTCCTCCAGTGCACGGGCCCGCAACAGGGGACGGAGGTCCCCGTAGCTCTCCGCCGCCGCCACGAGCAGTTCCGCATCCCCCGCGTACAGGCCCCGCGCATGCGTGGCGGCGCTGCTGAACAGCGGCAAGCCGGGGTTGAACCTGGCCCGTTCCTCGGTGAACCGCACTGCCGCGGCGGCCACCTCACGCCGCCCCGAGGCGAGCGCCGCCGCCACCAACAGGACGACGTCCCCCGCATCGACGCAGGCCACGTGCAGGAAGCCGCGGCGCAGATAAGCCGCGGCGCCGTTGAGCCGCTCCTCACTCACGGGCTCGTCCCGGTACAGCGCGGTCAGGACCGACATCCAGGCTCCGGCCCGGCGCAACTGCCGGTCGTCACTGGCCAGACAGACCTCCGCGCGCGCCGCACACGCCTCCATCTCCCGGTCATCGCCGGTATGGAGGGCGGCCCGGGCCCGCGCACAGAGCACGGCCGCCTCGGCGGTGGCGTCCGAGGTGCCCGCCACGGCCGGCTGCCGTCGCCCGGCGGTCTCGTGGCTGACGGCGAGTTCCTGTGCCGCCTCCCGCAGTCGGCCGCCGCCCAGCAGCAGCCGGGCCCGCGCGGGCCGCCACAGCGCCGCGTACGCGGCACGGCCTCGCTGTTCCGCCTCCGTCAAACCGCCGTCGATGAGATCCGCGGCGCCCTGCTGGTCGCCCGTCAGACCCAGCAGCTCGGCTCTCCAGACCAGCGACAGGACGGCCTCGGGCAGCATGGGCCCGTACACCGGATCGAGTTCGGCGGCCTGCGCCGGCACCAACTCGCTGTGCCGAAGGGCGTCACTCCAGCGCTGTCGGTGACAGGCGCTCATCGACCTGAGAGTGCGCTGCGTGAGGTCGTTCAGCGGGTGAGTGCCACGGGCGTGTGTCAGGGCACCGGCCACGGCCCCGCCGGCCTCCTCGGCCGCACCCGCCAGCAGACGGTTCAACAGCATCGTCGACCGCAACTGGTCCTTGACCGGCAGCGGGACATCGGGATGGTGCAGGGCCCGACGCAGGTGAGCCTCGGCCTGGGGCACCGGGAACGGGCCGCCCATCCGGGCCAGTTCCAGACAGACGTGCGCGTGCGTCATCGGGTCGGGCGGGGCCTGGAGCACCTCACGGGCCAGGGCGCGGGCCGCGTCGGTGTCGCCCGTCTCCCACAGCAGGGGCACCAGCCGCGCCGCAAGTCGTGAGCGGCGGGGCGTGGCGGGCAGGGCCAGTTCCATGGCCCGGCGTACGTAGTCCGCGCCAGTCGCCGGGGCGAGGGGGGCGGCCTCTCCGGCGGCGGCCTCCAGCACACGGATCGCCCGCTCGTCGCCAGGGTCAGCCAGCGCGCCGATCTCGGCCGCGAGAGCCGTCGCAGGGGTGCCGTCCGCGAGCCGGAGGTCGACTGAACGCCGACGCAGGGAGACGCGTACCGGCGGGGGCAGCGTCGCGACGACGGCCGCTCGCAGCGACGGGTGCACAAAGGTGAGGTGGTCCTGCTCGGCGCGCATGAGCCCCGCGGCGAGCACCTCGCGCAGCGGCCTCAGCAGGGCTGGTTCCCTGAGCTCCAGCATGCGGGACAGATGCCGCACGCTGATGGTGTCGCCGAGCAGTGAGGCGGTGAGCACCAGTTCTCGAGCGGGCGGCGTCAACTGGTCGAGTCGGCGGGTGACGACGGCCGAGGCCACCTCCTCACGTCCGTGCGGCGAGGTGAGCAGAGAACACGCGTGCCGGATGGTGCCTGGCAGCCCGCCGAGCAGCGGCAGATACGGTGCGGCCTCCGCGGCCCGCGGGCCGATCAGGTCCGTCACGAGCCGTCGTACGGCATCGGGGTCGAGGGCGGTGAGTTCGAAGCCGTCCGTCCGCTCGGCCGGCAGGTCGCGGCGCAGGGCGGTGACTGCGGGCGCGTCGAGGTGGGAGCGTGCGGCAAGCACCCACAGCACGGGCAGCTCGACCAGCCGGGCGGTCAGGGTGCGCAGGGCGAGCAGTGTCAGGTCGTCGCAGTGGTGCACGTCGTCGTGGACGACGAGGACCGGTCGCTGTCGGCCGAGCTCCCGCAGTCTGTCCTCGAACTGCCGCAGCACCTGGTACGGAGAGCCCGACTCCCCGGCCCTCGCCTCGGATGGCTGCTGCGCGAGGGCATCCAGCAGCGGGCCCGTCAGGACGGTCACTCCCGTCTCGGCCGCCTGCTGGGCAGCGAGGGTCAGCAGATGGGACTTGCCGGAGTCGGCTGGTCCCTCGATCCACACCACTCCACCCTCATGACGGTGGACGAGACGCAGCACGCGCCGTAGGAGCAGCTCCGGGGTGTCGGTCATCGTCGCCTTCATCAAGGCAGCCTCCAGTGTTCCGTGTCCGCACGGTCGGCTGGGACACATGTGAAGTGTCCCGACGGCGCCGTGGGTGTGTCGCCGCGACTCAGCATGTGTCCTCGTCACGGCCGGTGGCTGTCAAGGACACCGGAGCCGCACAGAGGGCCCACCTGACGGAGGGGGTAGGGAAAACCCGAGTTCTGGGTGTGGTCCGGCCTGGATCCGACGGTTCCGGTACGGCTGAGGTCCGGAGGCCGCCGCAGTTCACACGGCTGCTGCCCGCAGCAGGGTGGGGTGGGCCCTACAAAGCCCTGGGGGAACCCCGAGGAAGGCCGAGGGAACACACGACAGACCGGGTTGCGGCCTGCTCAGAAACTTGTGCTCGGCTCGGGAGTTCCACCCGAAAGGAACGTGAAGCCGGGGGACGGCCGGTCCCACGGAACGTTCGTGGGCCGCCACCCCCACAGGCAACAAGGGTTTCACCGGCAGCACGAGAAAACGTGCCGCAGGACATCGAACACCTGTGAATCAGGAACGGGGAACAAGGAATGGCTCAACTGGAAACACCTCCCCATGAGGTGCACGACCGGATGCGCCACTCCGTGCCCTCCCCGGCGCCCCACCAGGTGCGCCGAACCGGCGCCCGGTGGGGAGCCCGCCCGGGTGGTGCCCTCACCAGGGCGACGATGCTGGCCGGCTCGCTGGTCTCGGCGACTGTGGGCGGCCTGCTGATCGTCGCCCCCGTGCGCTCCCCGGCCGCGGCCGGGGCCCTGTTCGGGGTGCACATCGCGGTCCAGGGGGTGCTCCAACTGCTGGCCGTTCGCCGGTCCACGGCCTCGCCGGGCGTCCGGTGGCTGCTGGCCGGCGGTGGCGCCGCCGCGCTGCCCCTGGGCGCCGTTCTCTTCGCCGGCCGGGCGGACACGGTGTTCCTGCTCGCCCTGTGGACCGGCTGCGCCTGGCTCCTGCGGGGACTGACCATGGCGATCTCCGTCACCTCGCCCTCGGTGAGCCACGTGTTCGTCTACGACGACGTCCTGAACGCGGTGATCGTCTCGGCGGGTCTGCTCATGACCGCTTTCCCCTTCGTGTCACCGGAGCAACTGGCCCATGTCGGCGGCTTCGTGCTGGTGGCCACCGCGGCCTTCGAAGGCCTTGCCGCCGCCCGCCGAAACTCCCGCGCACTGCGCGCCATTGACTGAGTTCACCACTGCGCGGCACCGCTCACAGCAGCAATCCACGTTCCACGCCGAGCGACCGGCTGAGGCCCTACCAGGAGGCGACCATGAAGAAGTCCCATCTCGCACTGGAGATCACCCACTGGGTGTGCTCCGAGCTCGACCTGCCGCTGCACTGCGAGTTCTCCTACGACACCCAGGACCCGCTGGCCGTCACCGTGGTCTTCGACACCGAGGGCGTGCGTCCGGTCACCTGGGCGTTGTGCCGGGACCTGCTGGCCGACGGCCTGGCCGCCCGCGTGGGCGAGGGCGACGTGGTGCTCTGGCCGGTGCTCGACCTCGACGGCGAGCCGTCGTCCTTCTGCATCCGCGTGGGCAGCACCCGCAAGGCGGTGTTCGAGATTCCCGCCGAGCCGGTCACGACCTGGCTGGCCGGGACGTACGCCATGGTCCCGCGGGGCACCGAGCTGGATGGCGTGGACTGGGACGAGTGGGCCCAACTTGCGGAGTGACGCCGACGGGTCCGGTGACCGAGGCCGGACCGGCACAAGGACAGGCACAGGGAGAGAGGAAGACCATGCGGAACACCCCGAAGAACACACTGCGCCCCTTGCTGGCCGACTGGCAGTGGCAGCAGCGCGCTGCCTGCCGCGGGATGAGCAGCTCCCTCTTCTTCTCGCCGCCGGGCGAGCGGGGTCGGGCACGCCGCCTGCGCGAGGAGCGGGCCCGAGCCGTCTGCGGCGGATGCGAGGTCGTCGACATCTGCGCGGCCACGGCCCTGAAGCAGGGGGAGACCTACGGCGTCTGGGGCGGGCTGTCCGACGACGAACGCCGTCAGCTCGGCACGAGCGTGGAAAGCGCCGGCAGGACCGCCGCGGACAACGCGGCCTAGCGGTGACGAACGGGCCGAGCCGGCGACCGTGCCGGCGGCCCCGCCGGGCCGCCCGCCGGGGCTACTGCCCGACGGGGCGCCGGTAGGCGCCGTACCACCAGATCCGGGCGAGTTCGCGAGCGAAGACGACGTCACCGCTGCCGTCGTCGACACGGATGTGGTGCGCGATCGCCTGGGCGCCTCCCCAGACGATGATCCGGCTCGCGGCGACGGCGTCGAGATCGGCCGGCGTCGACCCGGCTGTCTGTTCCGCCAACAGCGTCCGCAGCACCGCCTCGTCGAAACCTTCCAGGTCAGCGGTGTAGAAGTCGCCGATAGCGGAGTCGTAGGCCGCCGCCTCGCGGACCGCGCTGAGCACACCCTGGTGGGCCCGGTGGATCGCGATGACCTCCTCGAAGAACCCGGCGAAACGATCTGCCCCGTTCCCGGCGCCTGGATCCCACTGCCGCGCCAGGGCCAGCAGCGACTCGCGCAGTTCGTCTGTGAGCCGCACGAGGACGTCCGACTTGCCCTGGAAGTGCGCATAGAACGTGGCCCGGGACACCCTCGCCTCCTCGAGGATCCGCTGGACGCTGATCTCGGAGAACGCCTCACCGGAATCGAGCAGCCCCTCCAGAGCGGACATGACCTGCGCCCGCGTCGCGGCCGACCGCGCGGCATGGTGGTCGGCCTGGCGTCGGGTCACGGGTCTCATCGGACACCTTCCGGTCGTCATGCGGTTCCGCGGCCCGCAGGCCGCTCGAGCACCCTATGCCGGAACGCCGTGCGTGATCCGTTCGAGGAGACCGCCTGGTTGCCGGGCGGGCAGAGGGGCGGTGTGCTGGTGATGGGGAGGCAGTATGCGGCACCCGTCCGCTCGGCAAACGGCCCCTGATGGGACATGGCAGCGGCACCGGCAGCCTGCGGTCGTTCTAGCGGAGCACGTCACACGACGTGCACATGTCGGCGGCTCCCGGAGGGGCCGTGCGGGACAGCCCCGCAGCGTCGACCGAGGAGCGGTCAGCGCACCGCGGGAAGGGCGTACTCCCACAGCCGGTCCGAGGCGACGGGGTCGACCGACCACTTGGCGACGCCCGCCATCACCTCGGGACCCCCGTCGACGACCTCCGACTCCTGGTTGTCCTCGAAATAGCTCCCGCTCACACCCTCGACGAGGGGCGACGCGGCCAGCAGCACCGTAGTGGCGGCGCCCTGCACCGGGGTCTTGTAGTAGTCGGGGGTGACCAGGTTGCCCTGCGCGTCCATGGCACCGAACGCCTGCATGGTCGCCTCGTCGAGGTGGCGCTGCAGCTTGGTGTGGATGAACCCCGGGGCACAGGCATTGGCGGCGATGCCGTGTTCGGCCCACCGGCGGCTGATGCCTACGGCGAGCAGCACGTCGGCGGTCTTCGACTGCGCGTAGGCGGCGAACGGGTTGTAGGGGCGCCGCTCGAACTGCGGGTCCTCGAAATCGAAGCCCGCCCGCAGCTGGGCGCCGGAGCTGACCACGACCACGCGCGGCCTCTCGGCCGCCGCGAGGGCCGTGCGCAGGCCGTTGGCCAGGGCGAAGTGGCCGAGGTAGTTGACGGCGAGCTGCATCTCCCAGCCCTGCGTGTTGACCTGCCGGGTCGGGAGCATCATCACACCGGCGTTGGCGACGAGGGCGTCGAGCGGCCCGCTCCAGTCGTCGCAGAAGGCGCGTATGGAAGCCGGGTCGGCGAGGTCGAGCGCGACGGCCCGCGTGCCCGGGAACTCCTTGATCAGCGGCTCTGCGTCAGCGGGGTTGCGGGTGGCGACGGTCACCTGCGCTCCCGCGCCGGCGAGTGCGCGCACCGTCTCGGCACCGAGACCGGAGGCCCCTCCGGTGACGATCATCCGGTGCCCGGTCAGGTCTACTCCGTCCAGCACTTCCGCGGCAGTGGCGCGTGTTCCGAACGGGGTGGTGGTCAGTGCCATAGCGAGTGTCCTGCCTTCGGAGGAGTGATAGCGCTCGGCGGGACATCACACACGTGTCGCTTCCGCCAAGACATCCTACGGAAAACCATACATCGTGTATGGACAGACTGTATTCATGGTGGTGTGCGCGGCTGGCACACGTGTCTGAAGTCGGTGACCAGCCGCGGCCCTCTCGGCGCCCCGACACCCTTTCGTTCTCGGCGCCTTCGAGTAGGCGGCGGAGCGGCAGGCGGATCAGCCCTGGTGCGCGGGTGCCATCGCCGGCGCGGCGGTGGGCCCGGAGACGTTCTCCGGTCGGGACAGGCCTGCAAGTCGATGGGTGGTGTACACCAGCAGGGACAGGCTGACGGTCGCCAGCGCCGCGTAGACCGTGTCGTCGTCAAAGCTGTCCCAGGTGGTGTGCAGACCCACGGCGACCGCGTAGACCAGAACCAGCACCCCGACCGAACCGCGACGCCAGTGACGCTCCGCGGCCCACCACAGAGCCGCGCTCGTCAGCCCGGTCCACGCCATGTGGGCGGCCGGGCTCAACAGGCCGCGCACCACCAGCAGATGATCCACCACATGCAGGTCTCCGCCGGATTGCACGAGTTCGACGAAGGCGTATCCCATCGTCTCGAACACCGCGAAGCCCGCGCCCGACGCGACCCCGATGAGCAGGCCGTCACCGGGGGAGCGGCGCCGGATGAACAGCAGCAGGACGAGCGGCATGACGAGTTTCGCCGCCTCCTCGATCACCCCCACGGCGACCATCGGCAGGACGTCCAGCAGGATCAGCGTCCGGTACTCCAGGAACCCGGCCGTGGTCACCCCGATGGCGCCGCCGACCAACGCCGTGACGGCCACGACGGACGATCCGACGCCGAAGTCGAGCCGCCGTCCGGCGACGAAGCTCACGAAAGCCGTCGGCACCAGGGCCGCCCCGAAGAAGAGCAGGGCCGGGACCAGATTGGGGTTCCCGGTGGAGATCAGCGCCGAGTGGATCAGCCAGAACAGCAGCAGGCCCACGGTCAGGACGGCCAGCCAGCCCCAGCGCCGGCCTACCCGGACCAGTCTGCCGTCGTCCCTGCGGACCGGGCTCTGTGTGTCGGACACGGGATCCTCCTTTCGGGAGAACGAAGTGTGCTGCGGCCGAGGGTGCCCTCTGAGGCAACGGATCACATCGCATGAACGTGTCAAAAGGGGCAGAAAGGGGGCGTAGGCCTTCTCTGGTCGGCAGCCAATCACTCACATGTGTGATGCCCCGCCTCAGGTGCCGACGACACCATGTGCGTATCCAGCCCCGGGACGGCGAGTGTGAGGAGCCCTCAGGTGCCAGGATTCACGCAGGAAAGGGGCGACAGCACATTCCCGCCCGACGCCTTCGAGGCACCGGCACGCCGTATCCGCGTGCTGAGCGGTCACGATGTGGCGCTGGTCAACGGGCCCGTCTTCCTGGTCGGCCTGTTCTACGCGGTCTCCCCCTGGGTGCTTGGCTTCGCCCACACCCATCACGACCTCGCGGTGCACGACCTGGCGGTGGGCGGCGCCATCTGCCTGTTGGCCGTCGGCTTCACGGTGGCCCCTGAACGCATGACCGGGCTGAGCGGCGCGCTCAGTGTCACCGGCCTGTGGATGGCCATATCGCCCTGGCTGGTGGGCCATGCCCCGAGCCGCGCCACCGCCGTCGGGGGAGTGGTCCTCGGCGTGCTCGCCCTGATGCTCGGCCTGGTGTCGACCGCCCTGGTCCGCCGCGCCAACCGATTCCCCTGACGTCCGTGCCCCGCTTGTGAGGAGAGGCCGATGGCCGCACCCGTACCACCCCGCCACGACCCGCGGTCCCCCTGGCGCTCCGAGGGAGTCCCGGGCGGATCGCCCGCCCCGGACGGCCGCCGTTCCCGCAACGGCCGCCTGCTGCAAGTCCTGATCTTCCTGGCCATCTATCTGGGAACCGGCTTCCTCTACAACGGCATGCACGGCGACGGCACCACGTCCGTCGACTACACGGTCTTCACCGCCCAGCTGGACGCTGGCAACGTCAAAACGGTCTACTCACGCGGCTCACAGATCCAGGGCACCCTGAAGCAGGCTCGCAAGGTGCCCGGCAGCACGCAGGACACGACGTACGTCCACTTCAATACGTACAAGCCCGCCTTCGCCGACAACGACCAGTTGTGGAGGGAGATCGAGCAGAAGAAGGTGTCGGTCTCCGCCTCGCCGGTCGCGCAAGGACCCGGGCTGGGGCAGTCGCTGCTGGTGTCGCTGCTGCCGACCGCGCTGCTGATCGGGGTGTGGGTGTTCGTGGCCCGCAAGGCGGGCGGCATGAGCGGCGTACTGGGCCGTAAGCCGCCCAAGCCGGTCGAGGCGGAGCAGGAGCGCACGAGCTTCGCCGACGTGGCCGGCATCGACGAGGTGCAGGACGAACTCAACGACGTCGTCGACTTCCTCAAGCGCCCCGACGCCTACCGCAGCATGGGCGCCAAGATGCCGCGCGGCGTGCTGCTGGCCGGTCCGCCCGGCACCGGCAAGACGCTGCTCGCGCGGGCGGTCGCGGGAGAAGCAGGGGTCCCCTTCTTCTCCGCCTCCGCCTCCGAGTTCATCGAGATGATCGTCGGCGTCGGCGCGTCCCGGGTGCGGGAGCTGTTCGCCGAGGCGCGCAAGGTGGCCCCGTCGATCGTCTTCATCGACGAGATCGACACCATCGGGCGGGCCCGCACCGGCTCCTCGGTCGGCGGCCATGACGAGCGCGAACAGACCCTCAACCAGATCCTCACCGAGATGGACGGCTTCTCCGCCTCCGAGGGTGTCATCGTCATCGCCGCCACCAACCGCGCCGAGATCCTCGATGCGGCGCTGACCCGCCCCGGCCGCTTCGACCGGGTGGTGACTGTCTCCCCTCCGGACCGCACGGGCCGCGAGGCCATCCTGCGGATCCACACCCGCTCCATGCCGCTCGCCCCGGACGTCGACCTCGCCCAGGTCGCCAAAACCACCCCGGGCATGACCGGCGCCGAACTCGCCAACCTCGCCAACGAGGCCGCCCTCCTCGCGGTCAAGCGAGACCAGACCCGCGTCACGCGGCACGACCTCTCCGACGCCTTGGAGAAGGTCCAACTGGGCGCCGAACGCCCGCTGGTGATGCCCGAGGAGGAACGCCGCCGCACGGCGTACCACGAGAGCGGACACGCCCTCCTCGGCATGCTCCAGCCGGGCGCCGACCCCGTCCGCAAGATCACCATCGTGCCGCGCGGCAGAGCGCTGGGCGTGACCCTGTCGACGCCGGACGCCGACAAGTACGCGTACACCGAGGAGTACTTGCGTGGCCGGATCATCGGCGCGCTCGGCGGCATGGCCGCGGAACAGGTCGTCTACGGCGTGATCACGACCGGCGCCGAGAACGACCTCGAACAGGTCACCAGCATCGCGCGCGGCATGGTCGCCCGGTGGGGCATGAGCGAACGGGTGGGCCGGCTGTCCGCGCTTCCCAACGACGCCCAGCAGGCCTACGGGCTGGCCGCCGCCCCGCAGACCCTCGACGTCATCGACGGCGAGATGCACCGGATCGTCGACGAGTGCTACGAGGAGGCCTGCCGCAAGCTCCGCGACCACCGCGGCCAGTTGGACGCCCTCGCGCACGCCCTGCTGGAACACGAGACCTTGGATGAGGCGGACGCCTATCGCATCGCCGGGGTCATGTCCCTCATGAAGGACTGAGCGCGGTCGATCCCCCTCCTGGGCGCACTGTCAAGTCACCAAGGTGTTCTTTCAAGTCAAATGACTGATGCGTGCTCCCGGACTGGATGTGACAGTCAGGTCAGTGGTGGGGCGCGGTGGGCGAGCCGCCGGGTCCGGGGGGAAGGAACCTGCGCGATGAGGTCGATCGCCGGCGATTGGGGAAACGTCTTCGACGTCATACGGCAGCCCGTCTGGGCCGTGGACGCCGCGCACGTCGTGCGCTACGCCAACCCGGCGGCTGCCGAAGCCATGGGATACGGCGACCCCTCCGAACTGCTGGGGCTCGACGGCCGCCCGTCCTCCGCTGCCGACCTCGACCGGCCCGGCCGCGGCGCCCTCGCCCGGAGCGACGGCTCGCTGCTGCCGGTCGAGTGGGCCCTGCTGCCGCTGCCCGGAGCGGTCGACGACGCGGCCCTGTACGTCTTCCACCCGCTCGGCGCCGAGCCGCCCCTCGGCGGGCGCCGCTTGGAGGAGAAGCGACCGCCGTACCGGGGCCTCGCGCACCGGCAGGCGGAGCGGGAACGCCACCACGCCGAAATCCTCCAGCACCAGGTGCAGGAAGGGATGGTCAGGGCGCTGCTCGGGTTGAACATGGCCCGCGAGCAGCTGACCACTGCCCCGGCGCAGGCGGTGGGCCTGCTGAGCGACGCGGTCCGTGACACCGGGGAGGCGCTGGCCACCGTTCGGGAGGTTACCGACGCCCTATGCCCCGGCGCCCTGCGCGCCGGAGGACTGCCCGCGGCGCTCGCCGCCCTCGCCCGGCGTCGGCCCGGTCGTACGACCGTCTCGGACAGCCTCTCCGGACGGCTGCCCGAGCTGGTCGAGACCCACGTGTACCTCCTTGTCGCGGAGGTCGTGGAGAAGGCGGTGGACCACGGTCACGCCGACCACGTCCACGTCACCGCCGACTTCGGCCCCGACGGCCCGGACGGCACCGGACTGGTGGTCACCGTAGCGGACGACGGAACGCAACCCGCGGCGGACCCGGACCTGTGCGCTCTGCGTGAGCGGATGGCAGCCCTCGGCGGCACTCTGACGGTACGGCACATCCCCGGCACCGGGAGCACGGTCATTGCGACCGTCCCGCTGGACCCCGCAGGCACCGCCTGAGGAGCCGGGCGGGGAAGGCGGCACGGCGCGCTGCTTGAGGGCGGGGCAGTGCGGCGGCGCCGCTCAAGAGGCGGGCCGGGTGACGGCGTCGCGTCCGGAGCGGGCCTGGTCAGCTGAACCTGTTGGTCCGGCCCGGCCTCAGGGCCGCGTGCGGCATCGGCCTGCTGGCTTGCCGCGCCGCGCCGTCCGTGCCCTTCAGCGTCCGTGTCACAGGTCTCAGGTGTCCCAGCGGAGCATCAGCTACACCCCTGATCAGGTCAAGTCGGTCTAATTGCCTACGGGAAAATGCGCCGGCTGCGTGGATCGAACCGAGCAAGCCGCACGAGTGGATGGCGCAGGGGCTGCTCAGGCCGCGAACCCGACGTTGGTGACGTACTCGTACTGACCCCACTGAGAGCCCAGGTCCACGATCTGGTCGACCCAGGCGTCGTCCAAGGCCTGGAGGTTGTCCGCGGCCCAGGCCTCGACGATGCGGTCCCAGTGGCGGATGTTGAGGGTGCGGAACTCCACCACGCGCTGTCGGGGACGGGGGACCTGCGACTGGTTGAGGGGGTGGATCTCGACGCGGGTGCCGCGGCCCTCGCGGTTGAGGCGGGCCAGGAGGTAGCGGGCGGTGTTGTGGCGGCGGACAGTGCGGTAGGCCTGCTCGATGCGGTCGAGGTTCTTCTTGGACGGGCTGCGCTTGCCGTCCAGCCAGGCCTTCAGGGTGCGGTCTGTGACCGTCAGGCCCGCGGCGCGGGCGGCGGCGCGGGCGTGGTCGGTGCGGGTGAGGTAGTGCAGACGGGCCAGCAGACCACGCTTGGCGGTGATGGGGGTGGCGATGTACCCGGCAAGGGCGTCCAGGCGGCGGGCGACGGCCTCATGGCCCTTGATGCCACGGGCGCCGTACAGGCCGAACTCGTTAGTGCGCTCCGGCATTTCCTCTCCTAGCTCGCCCGGCGTCCTTGCTCGCCCGGGTTTCCCGCAGGAGATCAGTATGGGCCAGGAGGGGAAGAAGGTGGCCGTACGGGGTAGCGGTGTTGCCGCTTGGCCCGAAACCGGGGCTGCGGGGCTTGGGTCGCTTCGGTCCGCTCTCAGTCGCTGCCAAGAAGGCCCAGTTCAGGGAGGCTTCGGGGGAAACAGCGACTGAAGCGATTGAAATCCGAAGATGTGCGAAGGAATCGGCGCGCGCACCGCTGCTTTTCGGACGGGCAGGCTCCGCCCGGCTTCAGGTCGGATGCAGAGTCGCTTGAGTCGCTTCGGTAGCTGGGCCCGCGAGCGGCGTGGGCTTCGGTCGCTGACCTCCGATCGGCCCGAGGAGTGGCCAGCGACTGAAGTCCAGCTACCGAAGCAGGTTCGGTAGCTACTCAGTCGCTGGGAAGAAAAGCCTGGTCAAGTGGGATGCGTCCCGGAAAACAGCGACTGAAGCGACTCAAGGTCCAGGTATATGGAGACATTGGCGTGTGCGTGCGTGCGTGTGCGTGTGCGCGTGTGCGCGTCATATATTCAGTCGCTCAGTCGCTTCAGTCGCTGTTTTGGTCTCTCCACCGCCTCTGACCTGCTGGTTTATCCGAGCGACTGAACAGCTACCGAAGCTGCCTCAGTCGCTGGGTCGCTCCTCGTCCAGTAGCTGGCCCCAGCTCGAATCGAATCTTTGTTTTCCACAGGGGACTCTCCGCCCCCACTTGCTTCGCTAGGCTGTTCCGGTCGCTCAGTCGCTTCGGTCGCTGGTGGGGGGTGCGCATGGCCTCTGAGCTGCACAACTGGCGTAGCTACTCATCTGTGTCCGCCCCGCTCACGGGCGCGCTGATGACAGCTCGGTGGTGTGCCAGCCGCGGATGGCCCGTCCATCCACTGGCCCCGGGGCGCAAGACCCCCGCGGGCAACTGCGAGGACTGCCGACGCCCCGGCCATCACCACACGGGCTGCGGCTGCCCGGCCGCGGGCCGCTGGTGCCACGGATTCCACGCCGCCACCCTCGACTTCGCCCGCATCGAGCGCTGGTGGGGCGCCAACTCCGGCTTCGGCGTCGGCATCTCCTGCGGGCCCGCGAACCTGCTGGTCATCGACATCGACGCGCACGAACGCCAACTGCCGGGCCGGGACCGGCTCTTACCGGGCATCGGCATCGCCGACAGCATCGACCTGACCGGGCTCGCCAACGGCTTCCACACCATCGGCGTGCTGGCCGCCCTGCGCGGCTTTCCCAGCCCCGCCGACGACGAGACCACCCTGCGCGTGCGGACCCCCTCGGGCGGGCTGCACGTCTGGTACCGGGCCCACAGCGGGCACCGCTGGCAGTGCTCCACCGGCTCCGGCGTCCGCGCGCTGGCCTGGCAGGTCGACGTACGGGCGCACGGCGGGTACATCGTCGCCCCCGGCACCGTGACCGACGCGGGCGTCTACGAGCCTGTGGGCCCCGCCCGCGAACCCGCGCCGCTGCCCGACTGGCTGGCCCGCGAACTGGAGCGCACGGGCCATCTGCCGCCCGCGTACGTCCCCGCGCCCCGACCGGTCCCCCCGCGGGCCCGGCAGGCCGTCCTGGCCGCAGGGGGCGGCGAGGGCGCCGCAGGCAGGATCCTGGCCGCGCTGCTCGCGGAGGTGGCCGGCTGTGCCGCCGTGGCCGAAGGAGCCGCGTTCTCGGAGAAGTTGAACCGGGCCGCCTTCACCGCGGGCGGGCTGGTGGCCGGTGGGCAGCTCGCCGCGGACGAGGCCGAGCACGCCCTCAAGGAAGCCGCCGAACACGCCAGACCGGGCCAGGAACGCCGCTACACGGCCATCATCCGCAGCGGGCTCAACGCCGGCCGCACCCGTCCACTGCTGCCGGGAGGTCGCGCATGACGCCCCGCCAGGAAGACACCCTCTTCGATGCGCAGACCTACGACGCTGAGACCTACGACGCCGAGACGTACGAGGCCCAGGCGTACGACCCGAAGGCTTTCGACCCCCAGGCCGTCGCCGCACAGATCCTCGCCCAGCCCGTGCCCCGCTCCGGCTCCGGCTCCGAGGAGACGGCCCCGGCGTCGGGGGAGGCCACCTCCGACGGACTGCTGCCCGACACCCTCAGCGACCGCGGCAACGCCAAACTGTTCGTCAGGCTCTACTCCAACGACTACCGGCACGTCCCCGGCCTCGGCTGGTTCCGCTGGGACAGCACCCGCTGGCAGATGGACGAGGACGACACCGTGATGTGGGCGGCCGGTGACCTGGCCGAGTCCCTCGCGAGCCACGACCCGCGCGGCGTGTTCACGACCGTGGCGCTCCAGCAGCACCGCCGCCGGGCCCTGAGCACCAGCGGCATGAACGCGATGCTCGCGCAGGCCAAGTCCGCCCCCGGCATGGTCCTCAACGCCGCCCGGCTGGACGCCGACCCGTACGCACTGTGCACCCCGGGCGGAGTCGTCGACCTGCGCACCGGGCTGGTCCGCGCCCCCGACCCCGACAAGGACTTCCACTCCCGCTCCACCACCGCGGCGCCCCAGGCGATGCCCACCCCGCGCTGGGACCGCTTCCTCACCGACACCTTCGGCGACGGTCCCGAAGGCGCCGAGATGATCGACTTCCTGCATCTGCTGCTGGGCTACTCCATCACCGGCGACGTCGGCGGGCAGGTCATGCCGTTCCTGTTCGGCTCCGGCAAGAACGGCAAGTCGGTGCTCCTGGACGTCCTGATCAAGCTCATCGGCGACTACGCGGACGCCGCCCCGCCCGGCTTCCTGATGGCCCGCCCCTACGAGGGGCATCCCACCGACCTGGCCGAACTGCACGGCCGACGCGTCATCGTGTGCAGCGAGGTCAAGCCCGGCGACCGCTTCGACGAGGCCCGGGTCAAGCTCCTGACGGGCGGTGACCGCATCAAGGCCCGCCGGATGCGCCAGGACTTCTTCAGCTTCCAACCCACCCACAAACTCTGGCTGCTGGGCAATCACCGGCCCGAAGTGGGCACCGGAGGCTTCGCGTTCTGGCGGCGCATGCGGCTGATCCCGTTCCAGCGGGTCGTCCCGGACGACCGCAAGATCGACAACCTGGCGGACATCCTCGTCACCGAGGAGGGCCCCGGCATCCTCAACTGGCTGATTCTGGGCGCCCGTCGCTACCTGGGCGGCCAGAAGGACCTCACGGGCCCCGAGCGGGTACGGATCGCCACGACGGCGTACGCGGAGACCGAGGACCACACCGGCCGCTTCCTGTCGGAGTCCTGCCGGCTGGAGCCCGCGCTGCGGGCCGAACAGACGCAGCTCTACGCGGTTTATAAGACTTGGTGCCAGAATGAGGGCGCCCCGGCGATCTCGTCCCGGGCCTTCGCGGCGCGGGTCCGAGAAGTGGTGGGACTGGTATCGCCCAAGGAGATGATCCTGTCCAACCAGCGCAAGTACTACCCGGGCATCGGACTTGTCGCCGACGAGGAGACAGCATGAGCGCCCTCATCGCCGAGGACGAGCTCGTCCACGAGGACGAACTCGTCTGGCTCGAGGACATCAGCACGCTCGACTACGTACGTCAGAGCCTTGACCGGCTGCCGACGCGCCGCGGCAAGCCCGCCTACCACCGCGACGGACGCATGGTCGGCTACGCGGTGCTGGGTCCCCGCGCCAAGCCCTCCCGCTCCTCGGGCACGTTCCGGCGCCGGGTGTTCTGGCTGCTGCCGCACGACCGGGACACCGCGCCCGAGGGCCTGTACACGACCGGCGCCCCCGCCGAGGCGATAGACCCGCGCACCCTGGCGCCGGGCAGCAAGGGCTGCAAGACCGAGCGTTCTGAGGGCGGCCCCCTGTCGTCGGACGTGGCCCAGCTGCTCCCCTGAGCATTCACCTTCATTCATTGCAATGAATGGCGCACTCTCCGTTGCATTCAATTCAGGTCAGTTGCAACAGTTTTGCTGCCTTGAGCTGCAAGAATATGGATTGCTTGCAACAACTGTGTTGTCGGAATGTGGAAAGCAACGTAGCTTTTCCGTCATCGGAAATAACGACCGCGCAACACAGGAGAACATCATGCAGACGTACGACACCCCCGCCCCGATCTCCGCCGTCCTCGACATCCCCGCCGGCCGCATCCAGTTCGTCGCCGCCGACCGCGCCGACACCACTGTCGAGGTCCTGCCCGCCGACCCCGCCAAGAAGCGCGACGTCGAGGCCGCCGAGCGGACCGGCGTCGACCTGGCCGACGGCATGCTGACCATCCGTACCGCCGAGCCCGGCAGCCAACTCCTCGGCGCCGGTGGGTCCGTGGAGGTCCGCGTCCAACTCCCCGCCGGTTCCCGCGTCGAGGCCAAGACCGCCAGCTCCGAGCTCAGCGGCGTCGGCCGTCTGGGAGAGGTCGTCTTCGAAGGCGCGTACCGGCGGATCAGCATCGAGGAGGCCGCGAGCGTCCGCCTCACCGCGATCGACGGCGACGTCGAGATAGGCCGCCTGGACGGCCCGGCCGAGATCAGCACCGCGCGAGGTGACATCCGGATCGGCGAAGCCGTACGTGGCGCCGTCGTCCTGCGCACCCAGTCCGGCAGCATCACGGTCAGCGCCGCCGCCGGCGTCTCCGCCACCCTCGACGCCGACACCAGCTACGGCCGCGTCAGCAACGCCCTCAAGAACGACGGCACCGCCGAGCTCGACATCCGCGCCACCACCTCCCAGGGGGACATCACCGCCCGCAGCCTGTGAGGGAGTGACATGAGCTCCGTACGACGGCCGGGATCACTGCCACGGAGCGGCGGTCCCGGCTCCGGCGGCAGGCGATCCGTCGGCGCGCGGCAGCAGCGCCGCGGCGGTCAGCCCGCCCAGGCCGATGACCATGAGCGCCGCCATCGCCGCCGCGTACCCGCCTCTGCTGAGCTCAGAGACCAGGATCGTGCCCGCCACGGCGGTGCCGAGCGAGGAGCCGAGGTTGGAGACGCTGCGCGACAGGCCGGAGATCTCGCCCTGCTGCGTCTCGGGGAAACACGACTGGACCACGTTCACCGACGGGGTGAGCATCACGCCCAGCCCCAGCCCGATCAGCAGCAGGCCGGGGGCGAACGCCCAGGCAGCGGGCTTCCACGCGACCAGCGCCAACAGCACGGCGATCCCGGCGATCGTCACGATGAAGCCCGTCATGATGAGGGTGCGCTGGGTCCGGCGCACGGCCAGCTTCTCGGCGGCCAGTGAGGAAGCGAGGATGCCGAGGGTCGCGGCGGTGAAGATGACGCCGGTCTCGATCGCGTCGTAGCCGCGGACGACCTGGAGGTAGGCGGCGACGGTGAACGAGACGCCCATCAGCATCAGCCACTGCGTGTTCTGGGTGACCAGGCCGAGATTGGAGGTGCGGTTGCGGAACAGGTCCGTCGACAGCAGCGCCTCCCGGCCGGCGCGCTCGCGGCCGCGTACCCAGGCGAAGAAGCCGGCCAGCACCAGCACACCGGCCAGCAGCAATCCCAGCGCCAGCCAGCCGTTGTTGTCGACGGCGAGGATGCCGGTCACCAGCAGCACCAGGCCCGCCGCCGACAGCAGCGCACCGACGGTGTCGAAGGGCCGGGAGGGGTCGGGCGGCAGGGGATCGGTGATTTTGCGGCTGAGTGCCACGATCACCACGATCACCAGCGCCTGGAACACGAACGCGGCCCGCCAGCTGATCGCGCTCGTGATCAGCCCGCCGATCAGCGGACCGGCGGCCGCCCCGATCCCGCCCATCGCCATGATCGCGCCGAACGCGCGCGCCCGGGACGCCGTGTCGGTGAACAGCAGGGTGGTCAGGATGTAGACCGGCGGGATCAGCAGGGCCGTACCCACACCCTCCAGAATCGAGTTCCCGAGGATCAGCACGCCCAGCCCCGGCGCGGCCGCACTGAGCACCGCCCCGATCCCGTAGATCACGAGTCCCGCCAGCAGGCAGCGCTTGCGCCCCCATTTGTCGGTCAGCTTGCCGCCCGGGATCATCAGCGCGGCCATCACCAGCAGGAAGATCGTGATCGCGACCTGCACACCCTGCACGGTGGTGTCCAGGTCCTCGCTGATGTCGTTGATCATCACGTTCATGTTCGAGCCGGCGAAGCTGCAGATGAACTGCGCCAACGCCAGCGGAGCAAGCACCCGTCGTGCCCCCGCTGCTGCTGCCTCTGCCATGCCGCCACCTGCCCATCCACGACGTTCGGGGTATCGAGAAGGGCGGTCCATGACAGCCCGGCGCTGACGAAACGCAAGCGCCGCGTCGACCGTCGCATGACCAACCGCCCTCGGCCTGAAGGCGCGCAGCGGACGCCGCAGCGTTGCCACCGAGGAGGTCATCCGTGCCGGGCGAGGTGCAAGGACACCGGCCTTGGCCCTCGCGAGGCATCGGCGCCCTGCTGAGAGGCCGTTTCCGGCAGGCCCGGTGACGTCCGAGCCCGGAAGCGCGCTGTGGTAGTAGCGTCGCTGCGCGTGGTGCAGACCTACTCCCGAACCTCCGGCAGGGGCGAGTGGTCACTCAGCGGCAGGCAAAGAACAGTTCAGGGATCCCGGCAGGCGTTGCAAAGAACCGTCCATCCGGTATATTTCTTCGCTGTCCGCACTCATGAGCGAATGGGGCAGCTCAACTCCCTGAGGGAGCCGGGGAGTTGATCCGGACGGGGGACCCGCTGAGCGGTCGTACGCCTGGGTTTTCCGCCTGCCCTGTGCGTCATTGGTCCACGACTGGGGGAGGCGCGCAACGATGCGCGGTATGCAGGCTCAAGTGGTGATCGTCGGCGGAGGACCCGTGGGGATGGTCCTCGCCCGCGAACTGGCGGGATACGGCATGCGCACGGTTGTCTTCGAGGCGGAGACCCAGGTCTCCCGGCAGCCCAAGGCGACCACACTGCACGCCCGTACGGTGCAGACACTGGTCCGGCGCGGTTATCTCAGCGGCATCGCGACGAAAGGGAGGACAGGGGACCTCAGCGGCTCGGCGGTGACGAACAGGCCGTTCCACTTCGCGGGCATGCCAGGGCTGGCCATCTCGGCGCCCGCCGCGGAGCCGGAACCGATTCTGAAGTGCGCGCAGGACGACCTCGAGCGTCACTTCGAGCAGCGGGCACGGGTCGCCGGTGCGCGGATCATGCGCGGGTACCGGGTGACCGAGGTCCGGCAGGGAGCGGACGGGGTGGCCGTCGTGGCCGAGGGCCCGGACGGCCGGGTGACGTGCACGGGCGACTATCTCGTGGGGACGGACGGGGCGCGCAGTCTCGTACGGAAGGGAGCGGGCTTCACGTCCCGGACCTACCCGGCCACCGTCTCGGCGATGGCCGGTGACGTCCGCCTCGACAGTGCTGAGGACCTTCCACCCGGCTGGCACCGCACGGCGCGCGGCTGGATCGTCACCAAGCACCTGGGAGCGGGCGCGGTCCGGCTGCGGACCCTCAACTGCGAGGGCGCCCATCCGGACCGGCACGCGCCGCTGACGCTGGAGGAGTTGCGTGCGGAGGTGTCGTGGCTGGCCGGTCGGGACATCGCGATGAGCGAGCCGCGGTGGCTGAGCAGGTTCAGCGACTTCTCGCGGCTGGCCGACAGTTACCGAAAGGACCGGGTGTTCCTGGCCGGGGACGCGGCGCACCTGCACTTCCCGATCGGCGGTCAGGGGCTGAGCACCGGTCTGCTGGACGCCGTCAACCTCGGCTGGAAGCTCGCCTTCACGGTGCGCGGGACCGCCGGCGAAGGGCTGCTCGACACCTATGACGAGGAGCGCCGGCCCGCCGCGCAGCGGGTCATCGACAACACCCGGGCCCAGCTTGCGCTGATGCGGCCCGCACCCGAGATCGACCCGCTGCGGGACCTGTTCGGCGAGCTGCTGGCCGGAGGCCGCGAGAGCGGGGTGCTGGCGTCCATGATCAGCGCCCAGGACACGGTGCTGCCGGCCCGCGGCGCGGATTCCTCTCCCTGGGGAGGAAGGTTCCTCCACAACGTCGACCTGATGACCGACAAAGGACGGACCGATGTGATCTCGCTGCTGGGCGAGGGGCGGCCACTGCTGCTCGTCTTCGGCGACCTGGGCCACGACTACGCGGAACAGGCACGAGGCTGGGCGGGGCTGGTGCAGGTGGTGTACGCCGAACCGGTGCCCCAGCTGTCCTGCCCCGCCCTCCTGGTGCGGCCCGACGGCTACATCGCCTGGGCCGCCGGGAGTGACGGGCCGACCGCCGCTCTGACCGGCTACTTCGGGCCGGGCGCGGCGGCGGAGGCCAGGAGTGTGCTGGCCGGGACCGTCAGCTGACGGGGACGCGCATGGGCGCGGCTTGCAGGGCCTCGAGCTCGGTCTGGACCGCGGCACCGCGGTGCTCGGTGATGTCGACCGTGGCCAGCACGGAGGGGACCACCACGCTGGGCAGCAGATGCTGCAGCAGGCAGCTGACCCGGCGTGGCAGGTCCTGGTAGTTGCACAGGGCCTGGGACATCGCCTGCACGCCGGCGAAGGCGCCGACCAGTACGTCGGCGGTCTCGGTCGGGTTGACGTGGGAGAGCAGTTCCCCCTGGGCCTGGGCCTTCTCCAGCAGCTCCGTGCCGGTCTCGCTCCAGCGCAGGAAGGGGCCGCTGCGGTCGAGCCCCTGAGCCTGCTGGTCCAGCGACAGCCGCACGCTCGCCCGGACCATCGGATCGGTCTGCAGGTGGTAGGCGTGCAGAACAACGGTGTCCACGAGCCGCTGCATCGTGCAGGGGCGCTCGGGGATGGGCAGCCTGTGGCCCTGCTCGAGGAGCACCCCTTCGGCGAGGTGTTCCTTCGAGGGGAAGTGGAAGTACAGAGCACCCTTGGTCACTCCGGCGACCGCCAGGATCTCGTTGATGGTCGCGGCCTGGTAGCCGCGCTCCTCGAAGACCTTCGCCGCGGCCGTCAAGATCGTGTGTCGAGTCCGGATAGCCCGGTCCTGCTTGACCAACTTCGGCCTCCTCTAGTCGATGAGCCCGGAGACCCAACAAAAAACCGTCCAGTTTGTATATTACAGCTGGTCGGCTCTCGCGCAGCCCCCTGGCTCGTAACAGATTCAAGGAGTTGCCAAAAAACGCCTACAGGGAGGGGATCCAGATGGCGGAGATCAGCTGGGGTGCCGGTGCGACCGGGACCCGGACGGGGGAGGGACCGCGATGATCCTGGTGACCGGAGCCACCGGAACGGTGGGGCGGGCTTTGGTTGAGCGGCTTCCCGCCGATTTACGCGTTCGCCTCATGTCCAGGGACCCCGCGAGGATCGTGGGGGCGGCGCCGACGGCGGAGAAGGTCGCCGGGGACTTCGAGGACCCGCAGTCGCTGGCCCGGGCTCTCCAGGGGGTGCGCACCGCGTTCCTCGTCACCACGCGCCCCTCCGGCGAGGACGACGCGCGGTTCGTGCGTGCCGCGCAATTGGCCGGAGTGCGACGGGTGGTGAAGCTCTCGGCGGCGGCCGTGCTCGATGGGGAGGCCGACGACCTCATCACCCGGTGGCAGCGGGCCGGCGAGGAACTCCTGCGGGCCTCCGGCCTGGAGTGGACCCTGCTGCGCCCGCGCGCCTTCATGTCCAACTCCCTTTCCTGGGCTGCATCCATACGGTCCGAGCGCACCGTCCGCGCGCTGTACGGAACCTCGGGCAACGCCTGTGTGGACCCGCGGGACATCGCCGAAACCGCCGTACGCGTCCTGACCGAGGAGGGACACGCGGGGCGCGCCTACACCCTGACCGGACCCGAGGCCGTCACCGCCGCTGGACAGACCCGGCAGCTCGCCGGGCTGCTGGGGATCCCGCTGCGCTTCGCGGAGTCGACGCTCGACGAGGCACGTGCCGGTCTGGCCCGGCGCTATCCGGCACCGGTGGTCCAGGCCCTGCTGGACAGCGCCGAGCGGCAGCGCGCGGGCGCCAAGGCGGCGGTCGACGGCACGGTCGAGGCCCTGACGGGACACCCGGCACGCACCTTCCGCTGCTGGGCGGAGGACCATCTCGCCGCCTTCGCACCGGCCACGGAACCGGTGGGAGCGTAGCCGCGGTGCGGGGCGCTGGGGGAGGGCCGCACTGGCCTGCCCCAGCGCCCCGCATCTCCCTGTCTCCGGCGACCCGCACGGGACGTGGAACGGCCCCCCTCGGGACGACCGTGGCGTCGGGAGGGAGGCCGGGTACGGCGGGAAGAAGGGCGTCAGTCGGTGGGCGTTGCCATGGTCACGGTGCAGCGGAACACGGCCGTCTCGCCCTGGTAGGCGGTCACGAGCACGGTCTCGCCGCCGTCCTGGTTCACCTCGGAGAGGCGGCGGGCCTCGACGACGCACGGTGCGTTCAGTTCGACGTAGCGCAGGAACTCACTGGAAATGGACAGAGGCAGAGAAACATGGCCCAGCGTGGCAGCCGCGGCCTGGCGGGACGCTTCGAGGAGCACCATGCCCGGCACATGGTCGACCATGTGGTCGAAGAGCACCGGGTGCCGGGTGTCCACGCGCAGCTGCCAGCGGTCCGGTTCCCCGATGGGGGACAGGACCACGTCCGTCGGGGACATACGGCCGACGGTCTGCGGGGCCTCCGGGGCCGTCAGCGCGATGACCTCGGGGCCTTCACCCGTGGGCACCCGGGCGGCACGCAGCCGCTCGTAGACCCGGGGGGCCATGCAGGTGAGTGCGCCGCCCCCGGTCGCGGCGAGGGCACCGTCGCGGTAGATCGAGACCTCGACGCGGAACCCGGACACGTTGGCACCGCGCCGCTTGATGTCGACGCAACGGACGTCGAGTTCGAGAGAGGCGGGAGTCCAGTCGACACGCACATGCTCCGGTCGGACGGCCACGCTGAGGTCGCTCACCAGAAAGTGGTGGCCGAGGGGGACGCCGTACTCGGCGTGCGCCAGCAGGATGCCGGCTTGCCGAATCGTCTCCGCGGCGATCAGCGGGTCGTGGCAGTCGTCCACGGTGGCGAAGAAGCTGTGCCCCCGGGGCCACTGGGCATCGACGGCGAAGTGGTCTTCAGCGAGGGGCCGCCAGTCGGTCAGCATGACCTCGGCGACGCTCGCACGGTGGACGAATTCCTTTGGAACAGTAGTGGTCAGGGACTGGTAGAGCGGGGCTCGGGAGCTCGTCGGCTCCGTCGTAGCGCTCCCTGTGACTGCTGCGCTGGGTATCGCGCGGTGCATGCGGAACGTACTCGCAGACATAGTTCCCCCTGAGCCGCTCGTGGCTTGATTTTCGGTGGTGGATCCCAGGTCTGCGAAGATACATACCATCCGGTTTAATTTCTAGATGGAACGGGACGCTCCGGCGAACGATAAATGGAGCGCCCCGTTCCCCGGAGTGGAGACGACGCCCCATATCTGCGGCGGCGGCAAGAAACCCGCAGGTCCTCGCTACTCCTGGTCCTGCCGAGCGGTGGCAGTGCCGTCCGAGTCCGTTTTCGGTGCGGTGTGCAGGACCTCGCGGGCCTGCTCGGCCGCGCGCAGGATGCTCTCGCTGATGAAGTCCAGGAAGCGGGCGACGTTCTCGAGGCGGGTCGCGGCGGGAGTGTGGGCGCCGAGGATGGCAACGCCCTGGCGGGCGGTCGCGACGAGCTGGTCGTTGGCGCGGGCACTGGCGATGGTCGCCTGATAGAAGAGCTCGTCGTCGACGAAGTAGCGGTCGCGGCGGCGTTCGTCGCGTTCGCGGCGGACCAGGCTCTGGCTCTCCAGGAACGCGATCGCCTTGGAGATGGACGCCGGGCTGACCTGGAGGCGCTGGGCGAGCTGGGAGGCGCTGAGACTGCCCGCGTCGGTGGTGAACAGGCACGTCAGTACCCGGGCCGTCATCTTGGGCAGACCGGAGCCCATGAGAACGGTCGTGAGCGTCTCCTCGTACTCTGCCACGGCCTCCGCGTCGCGCCCATCCCGCTGGGGGGTGGCCTGCGCGCCGCGCGCGGGGGTGGCGCGACGCCGGTGGGAGCGCTGCTCGGTGGCGCGTTGGGCCAGGTCGGCGCGGTAGGCGGTGGGGCCGCCGTTGCGCATCACCTCACGCGTGACGGTCGAGGTCGGGCGATCGATACGACGCGCGATCTCGGCGTAGGCGAGGCTGTCGGCCAGTCCCAGCGCGATCTGCTGGCGTTCCTGCTGGGTGAGTCTGCCTCCTGGCACGGGGGTCTCCTCGGTGGTCCCTGGGTGGTGGTGCGCGTGCTCCTCGACTATAGCGTTCATCTTTCATTCATTGCAATGATCAGGTTTCATTTTGTTGCGTTACCCTCAAGGCTATTGCAACATCTGCAAGTATCTGGGCTGCAAGTATGTGGATCTCTCGCAATAGATCCGTTCCATAGAAATAGAAAGCAACGTAGCGTTTCTCTCATAAGAAACGATTGGCGAAACGTGCGGACCGCCGAATGGACACCGTCGAGTCCTCGGCGTTTCGGCCGGTGCGGGGTTCCCCGGGGGGCACTCCGGAGCGGACTTCAAGCGGAACGAGACCGGTTCTTGAGCACTCCGGCAGACCGTGTCCACAAGCCTGAGAAGGGAAGTGGGGGACATGGGCAACGGCGAACCGGTGCTGCGCGTCGAGCGCGGACAGGCCGGGCCGGAGGAGCTCGCCGCTCTCGCGGTTGTTCTGCTCGCGTTGCAGGGGGCCGGTGAGGAGCAGCCCGAGGAGCCGCGTCGCGGCGGCCCTGGCGGGTGGCGGTCACCGGGCATTTACAGGGCCCCCGACAGCTGGCGCTGACAGAGGTTCAGGAAAGTACCCCCCTCCAGCTAGAAACCGCATGGGCGGTTTGTTAATCTGATCTATACGGACCTGGGGCGGAGCTTCTCATTGGCCTTGCCTCAGAAGGGACCTGGTATGGCGATGACAACCGCCCCGGCGCCGATCGACCTGGAGTCGACCGGCATGTACGGGCGAGTGGCCGAACTGGACGGCATCCGTGCCCAGGCACTGGCCGGACCGAGCGAGAAGGCGACCGAGGCGCAGCATGCCAAGGGCAAGCTGACCGCTCGGGAGCGCATCGAACTCCTTCTCGACCCGGGGTCGTTTCAGGAGGTCGAGCAGCTGCGCCGGCACCGTGCGACCGGTTTCGGCATGGATGTGAAGAAGCCGTACACGGACGGTGTGATCACCGGCTGGGGCACGGTGGAAGGGCGTACCGTTTTCGTGTACGCGCACGACTTCCGGATTTTCGGCGGCGCGCTGGGCGAGGCCCACGCCACCAAGATCCACAAGATCATGGACATGGCCATCGCTACCGGTGCTCCGCTGGTGTCGCTCAACGACGGCGCCGGTGCTCGTATTCAGGAGGGCGTCTCCGCTCTCGCGGGCTACGGCGGCATCTTCCAGCGCAACACCAAGGCGAGCGGGGTCATCCCGCAGATCTCGGTGATGCTCGGTCCGTGCGCCGGTGGCGCGGCCTACAGCCCCGCCCTCACGGACTTCGTGTTCATGGTCCGTGAAACCTCGCAGATGTTCATCACCGGCCCGGACGTGGTCAAGGCCGTGACCGGTGAGGAGATCACGCAGAACGGGCTGGGCGGCGCCGACGTCCACGCCGAGACCTCCGGCGTCGCGCACTTCGCGTACGACGACGAGGAGACCTGCATCGCCGAGGTGCGCTACCTGCTGTCACTGCTCCCGCAGAACAACCAGGAGGCGCCGCCGAGGGTTTCGGCCGACGACCCCGTGGAGCGGCGCTCGGAGGTGCTCCTGGACCTGGTGCCGGCGGACGGCAACCGGCCGTACGACATGGCCAAGGTCATCGAGGAGATCGTCGACGACGGCGAGTACCTGGAGGTCCACGAGCGCTGGGCCCGCAACATCATCTGCGCGCTCGCCCGCCTCGACGGCCAGGTCGTCGGCATCGTCGCCAACCAGCCCCAGACGCTGGCCGGGGTGCTCGACATCGAGGCCTCGGAGAAGGCCGCGCGGTTCGTCCAGATGTGCGACGCCTTCAACATCCCGCTCGTGACACTGCTGGACGTCCCCGGGTTCCTCCCGGGCGTCGACCAGGAGCACGGCGGCATCATCCGCCACGGCGCGAAGCTCCTCTACGCCTACTGCAACGCGACCGTGCCGCGGATCTCGCTGATCCTGCGCAAGGCGTACGGCGGTGCCTACATCGTCATGGACAGCCAGTCCATCGGCGCCGACCTCACCTACGCGTGGCCGACCAACGAGATCGCCGTGATGGGCGCCGAGGGCGCGGCCAACGTCATCTTCCGCCGGCAGATCGCCGAGGCCGAGGACCCCGAGGCCATGCGGCAGAAGATGGTCAAGGAGTACAAGTCCGAGCTGATGCACCCGTACTACGCGGCGGAGCGCGGCCTGGTGGACGACGTGATCGACCCCGCCGAGACCCGCGAGGTCCTCATCAAGTCCCTGTCCATGCTCCGCAGCAAGCACGCCGACCTGCCCTCCCGCAAGCACGGCAACCCACCGCAGTAGCACCACCGTCCGTGGGACTTGGGACGTCGGCGCGGCGCCGGCCCTCGACGTCCCGGTTCTCAGGAGACACCACATGGTCAAACAGGAGCGAGCGGCCCGTACCCGGCATGCACTGATCCAGGCCGCCGCCGCGGTCTTCGCCGAGGAGGGTTTCGTCACTGCGTCGCTGAGCACCATCAGCAGGCGGGCCGGTGTGAGCAACGGGGCGCTGCACTTTCACTTCGCCAACAAGAGCATGCTCGCCGAGGAGGTCGAGGCGGAGGCCGCCAAGACCCTGCGCGGCATCACCGAGGCGGCCCTGGCGCGGCACGGCGACTCCCTCCAGACGGTGGTGGACGCCACGCACGAGCTGATGGGGGCGCTCGCCCACGACATCGTGGTCCGCGGCGGGTTCGAGCTCGCCAACGACAGCGCCTACCGCGGTGCGCGCTCCCTGCGGGCGCACTGGCAGGGGTGGATCGAGGCCACCCTCCGCGTGGCCGAGCGCAACGGGGCCTTGGCGGAGGGAGTGTCCTGGGCGGACGCCGCCCGGGTCATCGTCGCCGCGACCGCGGGCTTCGAGGTGCTCGGCGGCGCCGACGCCTCCTGGCTGTCCCGGCAGAACGTGACCCGCTTCTGGGACGTGATCCTGCCGCGGCTCGCCGGGCACCAGCACCTGGACGGCCTGACAAGCGCCGGCACCTGGCCGCAGGCCGTCAGCCCCGCTCCGGACCGGCCTTCCGCGCCGACGAGCCGCGAGCAGGAGAAGACCGATCAGTCTGTTTTTTGATCAGGGTGACAGGTCGAACCTCTGAGTCCGCGCCTCAAGGAGCCTTGGAGATCCGCTCCGGGGCTCCCTGGGTACCACCAGAGATTTTGCATCTTCGCAGGTCAGAGCAGTGAGAGAGGATTGACTTCTACTTGGAAAATACGGGGCATGCGGTTTGATATTGACAGACCACGCGTGCTGTTTTTAGTCTAGTCACGGCGCCGGACTGACATCTGACGACGGTTACGGAAACGACCGGAGCACACGGCACTAGACACGGGAGATCGCGTGGACATCGAGGTACTCGGCGCATTGGCCGTAAGGGAGAACGGGGTCTCCATCACGCCGACGGCACCCAAGCCCCGACAGGTTCTGGCCCTGCTGGCGCTCCACGCCGACCAGGCGGTGCCGGTCACCACCCTGATCGAGGAGCTGTGGGGTGCCACCCCGCCGCGCAGCGCCCGTACCACCCTCCAGACCTACATCCTCCAGCTGCGCGAACTCATCGCCGCGGCCCTGGAGAAGGGCGAGCAGGAAGGGACGGGGGAGGGCGGCACGCAGCGCACCGCCAAGGACGTGCTGATGACGATGCCCAGCGGATACATGCTGGCGGCCAACGGCGGCCAGAGCGACGTCCGCACCTTCGAGCGCCTGGCGGGCACGGGCTATCGGGCCATGGACGCGGGGGACTTCCCCGACGCCGCCCGGCACCTGCGCGAGGCGCTGGCGCTGTGGTCCGGCACCGCCTTCGCGGACGTCCAGGCCGGGTCGCAGCTGGAGATGGAGATCAGGCGCCTTGAGGAGAGCCGGCTGTGCGCGCTCGACCAGCGCATCGAAGCCGATCTGCGACTGGGGCGGCACCGCGAGCTGCTGTCCGAGCTGACCGTTCTGGTGAACCGTTACCGCACCCATGAGAGCCTGCACGCCCAGTTCATGCTCGCCCTGCACCGCTCGGGGCGGCGCGGCGAGGCCCTGGAGGTCTACCAGCGGCTGCGCGCCACGCTCGTACGGGACCTCGGTCTGGAGCCGTCGGCGGGGCTGCGGCGTCTGCAGCGCTCCATCCTCACGGCGCACCCCGAGGCCGCGCCGGCGCCCAACGCGACGAAGGAGCGTCTCGTGCCCGCGAGTTGAACGCACGCACCAGCCGGGCCGGCACCTGGGACGCAGTCCCTCGGGCCGGCCTGCTGCATTCGGGGGTGAGATGTCCCATCTCGACAAACGGCGCTTAGCATTCCGCAATTTTCTTTCTTCGCAACGGAATTAAAAAGAGCGGAGAACAGCGCATGCTTCAGCTCGTCAATTTGCCCACAGAATAGGCAAGTTGAAGCGTCCTCAAGCCCCGGTTGAGGAAAGTAGGGACTGGCGTCATTCCGGCTAGTGTGCTTATGGCGACGGAATTCAGCCACGAGAGGAACTCGACGAGCTACGGAGGAAAGCAGTGAAGATTCAGGTTCTGGGACCCTTGAGTGCCGAGGTCAACGGGGGGTCGATCGTCCCGACGGCCGGCAAGCCGCGGCAGATCCTTTCCCTGCTCGCCCTCTACCCCGGGCGGGTGATGCCCGTACCCACGCTCATGGAGGAAATCTGGGGGACCGAGCCGCCGCAGAGCGCGCTCACCACATTGCAGACCTACATCCTCCAGCTGCGTCGGCGCCTGGGCACCGCGATGGGCCCCGACGCACCTGACGCGGCCAAGGAGGTCCTGGCCACCCGGCACGGAGGCTATCTGCTGCAAATACCACCCGAGAGCGTGGACGTGCACGAGTACGAGCGCATGGTCACCGAAGGGCGGGCGGCCTTCGAAGCGGGCGACGACGAGATGTCGGCCGACCGCTTCCGCAAGGCGCTGGAGCTGTGGCGCGGCCCCGCCCTGGTCGACGTCAGGGTCGGACCGATCCTCGGGATCGAGGTCATGCGCCTGGAGGAGAGCCGGCTCGGCACCATCGAGCGCCGCATCGACGCCGACCTGCGACTCGGCCGGCACTCCGAACTCATCGCGGAGCTCGCCGAACTGACGGCCCGTTACCCACAGCACGAAGGACTGCACTCGCAGGCCATGGTCGCGCTCTACCGGTCGGGACGTCAGGCCTCCGCGCTCGCCGTCTACCGCAAGCTGCGCATCCGCCTCATCGAGGAGCTGGGCGTCGAGCCGTCCCCGCAGGTCCAGCGGCTGCACCAGGCCATGCTGGCGGTCGACCCGCAACTGGACGTCGTCGCCGGAGAACGGCGCACCTCGACGTTCGATCTCTTCGCCGCCTGAGGCCGGCCGGAGCGGGGGCCCTGTCGTACTCACTGCTTGATCGCCGACGAAGCAGCCGGTGCCGACGAAGCAGCCGGTGCCGACGGACGCGACGGCCACGGGAGACCGGCGCGGCGGCTGCGGACCGCCGAGGAGACCAGGTGGTCCCGGTGCCGGCCCCGGTCTCACCGGCCTCTCCGATCAAGTTCAAGCGGCATTTGAGGCAGTCCGGCAATCCTCGGATCCCACCCCGTGCGACACCGGTCGGGGTAGAGGAGGATGCCATGTCGGACGAACGGTTGGTGCGCCTGTACTGTTTCGCGCACTCCGGAGGGGGCGTCTCGGTCTTCGACCACTGGGCGGAGAACGTCGGCCCCGGAGTGGAGGTGGTTCCGGTCCCCCTGCCGGATCCGCAACACCACCGCGCCGACGCCCGGACGACGGCGTACGAGCACCTCCTCGCCGAGTTGCTGCCCCAATTCACCGAGCCCGACCCCGGCCCGTACGTCCTCTACGGACACGGGCTCGGTGCGATGGTCGCCTTCAGCGTCACCCGCGTCCTGCACGAAGCGGGCCTGCCCGGCCCGGCGCTCCTCGCGGTCGCGGCCTGCCCGCCGCCCCGCGTGGCCCTCGCGCTGCCAAACGCCCGCACCGCGACGGACGACGAACTGCTGGGCGCCCTGAGCGAGCCGGGCGCCGTGCCGTCCACCAGCGACGAGGGCATCTGGCTGCGCGCGATGCTGCCGGTGCTCCGCGCCGACCTGGAACTCGCCCAGGCTCTTGAGGACGCCGCCGCCAGACCCTCTCCGGCCGGGCCGCTCACCACCCCGATACTGGTCGTCGCCTCCCAGGCCAACCCGCTGGCCCCGGCCGCGATCGCCGACGGCTGGCAGCGGTGGACCGAGGGGCCGTCCCGGCTGCGCACCGTCCCGCTGCACCACTTCTTCACGCGCGGCCGTGAACTGCCCCGCCTGCTGGGCCGTGCCTGCCGGGTCACCGGCCGTCTCGCGCGGGAGATCGCGCCGGTCGGCTGAGCCGTGCCCGCGGACATCCCGTACGGGGCCATGGCTCCCGCCCTCCCGTGAATTCCGGCAATACACGTCGGCCGCGGCCGACCACTGCGCCCTGGCGTTTTGTTCGAGGCGCACTCTGTTCATCGGCGAGCAGTCTTCAGCCGGCCACGAAAACCCCGTTCATGTTCCCGTCGGCGCCGAAAGGGGAGGGACATCTCAAATGATTGCTGAGCATGCGGACGAAACGGCGCGCACAGTCCATGCGTCCGCACCGGCCGGCGTGGCCTATGCGCTGATGGCGGACGCGCCCAACTGGCCGCTCTATTTCTCCTCGGTCATCCATGTGGAGCAGCTGGAATTCGACGACGGCGTACGGGAGCGGATGCGGACCTGGACCCTCCTGGACAGTCAGGTCAAGTCGTGGACCACACAGCGGTGCCTGGACCCCGTGGCGCGCCGCATGGAGTTCTGTCAGGAGATCCCCGCGCCCCCCTTCCGTACGGCGGGCGGCACCCTGAGCGCCCGCCCGGTCGGCCCGCACGACAGCGAACTCGAACTGCGCTACGGCTACAGCCTCGGCGCCGACGGGCCCGAGGACCTGGAGTGGGCGCGACGGGTCACCGACGCCCACTGCCGCGCCCAGCTCAGCGACCTGAAGGCGTTCGCCGAACGGTGGTCACGCCTGGACGAACTCGTGCTGTCCTTCGAGGACACGGTGCACATCAAAGGCCCCGCCGAACTCGTCTACGACTTCCTCTACCGGGCCGCGGACTGGCCCGACCTGGCACCCCACGTCCGCCAGGTCGACCTCACCGAGAGCGTCCCCGGCATCCAGCACATGACCATGCGGACGGTCACCGAGTACGGCACCCACACCACGGCCTCGGTACGGATCTGCTTCCCGCACGCCGAACGCATCGTGTACAAGCAGACGGTGCCACTGCCCCTGCTGGAGGCCCACACCGGCGAATGGTCCGTCGTCGCCGACGAACACGGCGTGACCGTCACCGCCCTGCACAGCGTCGTACTGAGCGAGGAGCAGATCCCCGACGTGCTGGGCGAACGGGCGACCCTGGCCGACGCCCGCCGGCATGTGCGCGAGGTGCTCGGCCGGAACAGCCGGGTCCTGCTCGCCCACGCCAAGACGCACGCGGAGAGTGCCGTCCGCATGCTGTGAACGCCGGATGGAGAACCGGGTGCCCGCTCCCGGACGACCTCTGCCGCACTCGGGCAGCGCTCCACAGCCGCTTGGGAAATCGGACGCCGGGCCAGAACTGCCCTAGCGTGCTGAGCATGCCGTCCCCCACCCCGTAGACACGGCGCCCGGCTCCCGCACGAGCCGTGTGAGCGCCATCCAGCAGCCCGTCCACCAGTTATCGAGAGGAGGAGAGGGGACCGCGCCGGTCACGGCGGACCGTCACGTCCCTGGACGCGCATGACCGTTCCTCGCTCCTCACACACGATGATGTCCGTGGTCGTGGACCCCGGACCGGTCCCGCACGACACCCCATGGGACCTGGAGCTGCGCGGGCCGCTCGACCCTGCCGCCCTGGCAGGCGTCCTGGGCGAACTCGCCGACGGCGACCCCGCGCGGGCCGGTGGGCAGCACCGGCTGCTGCGGCACAGCCCCGACCACCACACACTCCGGTTCACCCCAGGCGAGGACGCCACCGCCGCCCTCGTGGTGGGTCGTCTCGCCGACCTCCTCACCGAGCGGTCCGGAGCCGACCATCCCCTCACGCCCGCCCAGTGCGCAGCCCTCGCCTCCGGCGGCTTCCGGTACGAGGCGGTCGCCGTCGAACCGGCCGCCCCCCTGGACGCGCAGGTGGTGCGCGAGGCGCTGCGTGCCGTCCTGGCGGCCCACCCCCAGCTGCGTTTCCACCTCGACAGCACGGGCGGACGGCTGCGGGCGCTGGACCCAGCGGGGCACCGGGAGGACGGGCAGGCCGAGCAGGACCTGCTGGTGGAGGGCGAGTTCGCCGACGAGACCGGCTTCAACGCCGCCGTCGACGCCGTCGGCCGCACCCTCGACGCCTACGCCGGCGTCCAGTTGCGCGCCCTGCTCGCCAGGGACCGCCGCCCGACGGGGGAACGCGCCGACCGGCTTGTCCTGGTCGCCCATGAACTCGCCGTGGACGCGGCGTCCTGGCGGATCGTCCTCGACGACCTGCTCACCTCCCTCGGCACCGCGCCGGCCACAGCTCCCGTACGGCCGCTACGGCCGCGGCGCGCACCGGGCGGTCTGGCCGACTGGGTCACCGAACTGCGGGAGCTGGCCCGCGATCCCGCCGAGATGCGCCACTGGTCGGCCGTCGCCGACCGCAGGGCCGCGGGGACCGGCCTCCGCAAGTCGGCCCAGGTCGCCCGGTCCAGCGATGCCGCCGATACCACCTCGGCGCAGGCCCGCTCCAGCGACGCCGCCGACACCACCTCGGCGCAGGCCCGCTCCAGCGACGCCGCCTACACCACCTCGGCGCAGGGCCAGGCACGGTCGGCGCAGGCACCGGGCGCGGGCCCGTCCGGTACTGCCACCGCGCGGCACCTACGGGACGCCGGGCTGGCCGGTGTCCCGCGCACCGGCTTCGCGCTGGCCCAGAGTTCCACCGAGCGGATCACCCACCGTCTGGCCCAGCGGCTCGCACTGACCGTCGGACAGCTGCTGACCGGGGTGTTCGCCCTGGCCCTGGCCCGCTGGCAACACACCGACGACATCAGCTTCGATGTCCGCAGCGGACCGCGGACCGGTCACCCGGGACTGCGCCGCCACGTCGGCCGACTCACCGATGTGCACCCCGTCCAGCTCACCCTGGACCGCACTCTCACCCCTCTGGGACAACTGGCCGCCCTGGCAGGCCCCTTGGCAGCCGCCACCGGACAGGCGCCGGGCGGCGCGGGGTTCGGAGCCTGCCGGGAGTGGAGCCCCGACCCGCTGCTGCGCACCACGCTGCGTGAACTGGCGCCCGCCCAGGCCTGCTTGACCCTGCACGAGCCGGACGAACTGCTGCCGCACTCCGCCCGCTCCGTCCACGGCGACGGCGACGACGGCGACGACGACGACCGGGACAGCGACAGCAGCAACGGCGGTCAGGGCGGCGAGAACGGCAGCACGCGCCGTCCCTCCCCGCACCGGCTGCGGGCTTCCGCCCATGTCGCCGACGGACGTCTGCACTTCGGCCTGGACTGGGTGCCCGACCCCGTCGAAGGCATCACCGACACCTCCGTGGCCGACCTCTCCGAGCTGCTGTGCACTGTGCTGGAGGAGCTGGCCGACGCCATCGACGCCCCGATTCCGTCCGCCTTCAGTCCCACCCCCCAGCAGGTGGCGCTGTACCTGGGCGGCGACGGCCGGCCGGGCACCGGACGCCATGTCGAGCAGGTCGTATGGGTCTGGCACGGCCCGCTCGACATCGAGCGCTTCACCGCGGCCTGGCAGTCCGTCTTCGACTGTGAATCCGTGCTGCGCACCGCGTTCACCGGCGGTCCCGAGCCGCAGCTCATGGTGCACAGCCGGGTCGTGCCCGAGATCACCCGCCGGGTCCACCGCGGCGACGACTGGTCCCCGCTGCTGGAACGGGACCGGCTGCGCGGCTTCGACCTGCGCTGCCCCGGAGCACTGCGACTCACCCTCCTGGACACGGACGGGCCCCACCGGGCCGCCGTACCGACGGCCCTCACCCGGATCGTGCTCACCTACCACCGGGCCCTGCTCGACAACTGGAGCGTGCACATCCTGCTGCGCGAGTTCTACCGCGCCTATCTCGCCGGCGGCACCCTGCCCGGCGGCGAACGCCGTCCCGACCTGCGTGACTACAGCGCCTGGATCGCGGCCCAGGACCTGGAGGACACCCAAGCCTTCTGGGCGCGGTCCGCACCATCCGAGTCGGCCGCCTCCAGGCCGGGCCGCTTGGCCGGAGGAACCGCGGCACTGACCGGTGTGGGCCGGGCACGGCTGCGGCTGACCCTTGCAGAAACCATCCGCCTGGCACGCTGGGCAGGCCACTGGGGCATCGCCGAGAGCACGGTCCTCCAAGCCGTCTGGGCGATGCTCATCTACCGGGCCACCGGCGCGACCGGCCCGGTCCCCGTCCGCTTCGCGGTGACCGCCCCAGGCCGGGGCATCCCGCTCGACGGCGCCACCCGGCTGCTGGGACCGCTGCGCAACGCCCTGCCGATGTCCGTCGAGGTGAACCCGGCCGGCACCGTACCGAACCTGCTGCGCCAACTCCGGGATAGGGCCCTGGACATGGCCGGCTACGAATGGGTCCCCCTCAGCTGGATCAGGCCCCACGACCAGGACGAGCCGGCCGTCAGCGACACCGACACCGTCATCGTCTTCGAGGATCTGCCGCACCCGGTGAAGGGCTTGGAGGCCGAACTCGCCGCCCACGGCATCAAGACCGAGTTCCCAGGCACCGTACCCGCCCGCTCCGTGCTGCCCATCGGGCTGCTCGCCCACCACGACAGCGCCGGCCGCCTCGTCCTCACCCGCGTGCACGACCGCGATGTACTCGACGAGGACGCGGCTGCCGAGCTGCTCGTGCAGAGCGCCACCCTGCTGCGCGAACTCCCCGCCAGGGCCGGGGATCACACCACCGTCGCCGAGGTCCTCGGCCTCCTCGAAGGCAGGACCGTACCGCGCATGACGGAGCCGCCCGGACCTGGCCGGAGCAGCCCTCTGATCACCCTGCGTGCGGCCCGGCGCGAGCAGACGGGCACGATCTGTCTGGTCCCGCCGCCCGGCGCCCCGACGACCTGTTACGACCTGCTGTCCCGCGCCTATACAGGCCCCGACGAGCTGCTGGTGCTCACCACCGACGCCGTAGGAGCTCGCTCCGCTCTGGCCGCCCACGGAACCGGCCGCTTCCTGCTGCTCGGCGGCTTCTCCGGGGCCGGCGCCCTCGCCTGCGACCTCGCCCGGCGCATCGCGGCCGACGGCGGCCCTGCGGCGAAGGTGGTGATCGCCGGTGTGTCCGCGGACGACGAGGAACGGGTTCGCGAACTGGCCCGAGCCCTCAAGAGCGCCGGGATGAACTACGGCGGGGCGACCGGCGATTGACCCCCTCCACCCCCGTTCCGCCGCACTTCGAGTGCTCCTCTTTCGCGGTCGTCCATCGTTGCCTGACACGGGTCAATTCACCCGGCCTGTGACGCCGCTCGTTGGTCTGCAATCAACTGGAGTGTCATGTCTCGTCGTCTGTTCACCTCGGAGTCCGTGACCGAGGGGCATCCTGACAAGATCGCGGACCGGATCAGTGACACGATCCTGGACGCGTTGCTGGCCGCGGATCCCGCGTCCCGGGTCGCGGTCGAGACCCTGATCACGACCGGTCAGGTGCATATCGCCGGCGAGGTCACCACGACCGCCTACGTGCCCATCGCGCAGCTGGTGCGCGAAGCGATCCTGGACATCGGCTACGACTCCTCCGCCAAGGGTTTCGACGGCGCCTCGTGCGGGGTGTCGGTGTCGATCGGGGCGCAGTCCCCGGACATCGCCCAGGGCGTGGATGCCGCGTACGAGGCGCGGGTGGAGGGCGAGGACGATGCGCTGGACCGGCAGGGCGCCGGTGACCAGGGTCTGATGTTCGGCTACGCCACGGATGAGACGCCGTCCCTGATGCCGCTGCCGATCGAGCTGGCCCACCGTCTGTCCTACCGGCTCACCCAGGTCCGCAAGGACGGCGCCGTCCCCTACCTGCGCCCGGACGGCAAGACGCAGGTCACCATCGAGTACGACGGTGACAAGCCGGTCCGTCTGGACACCGTGGTGGTCTCCTCCCAGCACGCTGCCGACATCGACCTCGACACCCTGCTCACCCCCGACATCCGCGCCCACGTGGTCGAGCCGGTCCTGGCCCAACTGGCCGCTGACGGCATCAAGCTGGAGACCGACGGCTACCGTCTCCTGGTCAACCCGACGGGCCGGTTCGAGATCGGCGGTCCGATGGGGGATGCGGGCCTGACCGGCCGGAAGATCATCATCGACACCTACGGTGGCATGGCCCGCCACGGCGGCGGCGCGTTCTCCGGCAAGGACCCCTCCAAGGTCGACCGCTCCGCCGCCTACGCCATGCGCTGGGTCGCCAAGAACGTGGTCGCCGCGGGGCTCGCCCGCAGGTGCGAGGTGCAGGTCGCGTATGCGATCGGCAAGGCCGAACCCGTAGGGCTGTTCGTGGAGACCTTCGGCACGAACACCGTGCCCGTCGAGGCGATCGAGCAGGCCATCACCGACGTCTTCGACCTGCGCCCCGCCGCGATCATCCGCGACCTCGACCTGCTCCGCCCGATCTACACCCAGACCGCCGCCTACGGCCACTTCGGCCGTGAACTCCCCGAGCTGACGTGGGAACACACCAACCGCGCCCAGCAGCTCAAGGCAGCCGTGGGCAACTGACCCCGACACCTCGACGGCCGGGCCCGGCGCTGTCGGCCGGCCCACGCACCACCCGGTGATCAGCGACCTAAGCGACCCAAGGAGTGCCCGTGCGCATCGCGGTGACAGGATCCATAGCCACCGACCACCTGATGGTCTTCCCCGGACGGATAGCGGACCAGCTGCTCCCCGAGCAGCTCGCCCACGTCTCGCTCTCCTTCCTCGTCGACCGTCTTGAGGTGCGCCGGGGCGGCGTCGCCGCCAACATCGCCTACGGGCTCGGCGGCCTCGGCCTCGCGCCGCTGCTGGTCGGAGCGGTGGGTACGGACTTCGCCGAATACGAGCTGTGGCTCAAGGAGCACGGCGTCGACACCGGCGGCGTCCACGTCAGCGCCGAACGGCAGACGGCCCGCTTCCTGTGCATCACCGACGAGGACGCCAACCAGATCGCCGCGTTCTACGCGGGTGCCATGGCCGAGGCCTCCGACATCGATCTGCGCCCCCTGGTCACCGGACCCGACCGCCCCGGCCTCGTCCTGATCTCGCCCGACGACCCGGCGGCGATGCTCCGCCACACCGCCGAGTGCCGCGACCTCGGCATCCCCTTCGCGGCCGACCCCTCGCAGCAACTGGCGCGGCTCGACGGCGCCCAGATCCGTGACCTCGTGGACGGCGCCACCTGGCTGTTCACCAACGAGTACGAAGCCGCGCTGCTGAAGGAGCGCACCGGTTGGAGCCGTGCCGACGTCCTCGCGACCGTCGGCACGTGGGTCACCACCCTGGGCGAGAAGGGCGTACGCCTCGAACGCCTCGGACAGGCCCCCCTTGTCGTCCCCGCGGTCCCCGACGCCCCGACGGCCGACCCGACCGGTGTCGGTGACGCCTTCCGCGTCGGTTTCCTGGCCGCGGTCGGCCAGGGCGCCCCGCTGGAGCCCGCGGCCCGCCTTGGCTGCGCGCTGGCCTCCGTCGTCCTCGGCGCGGTCGGCTCGCAGTCCTACGAGATCGACCGGGCGCAGCTGTCCGCCATCGTCGAGCGCACCTACGGCCCCGGGGCGGCCCAGCCACTCGGCGGAGTCCTGGGCGAGCGGTCATGACCGCCGGCCACCGAACCCGCGTCACCGCCCTCCGCGAGGCGCTCGCCACCCGAGTGGTGGTCGCCGACGGAGCCATGGGCACCATGCTCCAGGCGCAGGACCCCACCCTTGAGGACTTCGAGAACCTCGAAGGCTGTAACGAGATCCTCAACGTGACCCGCCCGGACATCGTCCGCTCGGTGCACACGGAGTACTTCGACGCAGGCGTCGACTGCGTCGAGACCAACACCTTCGGCGCGAACCACGCGGCCCTCGGCGAGTACGACATCGCCGACCGCATCCACGAGCTGTCCGAGGCCGGCGCCCGCATCGCCCGCGAGACGGCCGACGAGTTCACCGCCCGCGACGGCCGCCCGCGCTGGGTCCTGGGCTCCATGGGCCCCGGCACCAAGCTGCCCACTCTCGGCCACGCCCCTTACCCCACCCTGCGCGACGCCTACCAGCAGAACGCCGAGGGCCTGCTGGCGGGCGGCGCCGACGCGCTGCTGGTGGAGACGACCCAGGATCTGCTCCAGACCAAGGCCGCCGTCCTCGGCGCCCGGCGCGGCCTCGAAGCCCTCGGAGTGGACGTCCCGCTCATCGTGTCGGTGACGGTGGAGTCCACCGGCACCATGCTGCTCGGCTCGGAGATCGGCGCCGCGCTGACCGCGCTGGAGCCGCTCGGCATCGACATGATCGGCCTCAACTGCGCCACCGGCCCCGCCGAGATGAGCGAGCACCTGCGCTATCTCGCCCGGCACTCCCGCATCCGCCTCTCCTGCATGCCGAACGCGGGCCTGCCCGTGCTGACCAAGGACGGAGCCCACTATCCGCTGGCCCCGGCGGAGTTGGCGGACGCCCAGGAGAACTTCGTACGCGACTACGGTCTGAGCCTCGTCGGCGGCTGCTGCGGCACGACGCCTGAGCACCTGCGCCAGATCGTCGAGCGAGTACGCGGAATGGCACCGGGGGAGCGGGAGCCCCGTCCGGAACCAGGGGCGGCCTCGCTCTACCAGACGGTGCCGTTCCGTCAGGACACCTCGTATCTGGCGATCGGTGAGCGGACGAACGCGAACGGGTCGAAGAAGTTCCGTGAGGCGATGCTGGAGGGCCGCTGGGACGACTGTGTGGAGATGGCCCGCGACCAGATCCGCGAGGGCGCGCACATGCTCGACCTGTGCGTGGACTACGTCGGCCGCGACGGGGTGGCCGACATGAAGGAACTCGCCGGCCGCTTCGCCACCGCGTCCACGCTGCCGATCGTGCTGGACTCCACCGAGGTCGACGTCATCCAGGCCGGCCTGGAGAAGCTGGGCGGGCGCGCGGTCATCAACTCGGTCAACTACGAGGACGGCGACGGCCCCGAGTCCCGCTTCGCGAAGGTCACCCAGCTGGCCCGGGAGCACGGGGCGGCGCTGATCGCGCTGACCATCGACGAGGAGGGCCAGGCCCGCACCCCGGAGACCAAGGTCGCCATCGCCGAGCGGCTGATCGATGACCTGACGGGGAACTGGGGCATCCACGAGTCGGACATCCTCATCGACACCCTGACCTTCACCATCTGCACCGGTCAGGAGGAGTCCCGCAAGGACGGCATCGCCACCATCGAGGCGATCCGTGAGCTCAAGCGGCGCCACCCGGACGTGCAGACCACGCTGGGGTTGTCGAACATCTCCTTCGGTCTGAACCCGGCCGCCCGGATCCTGCTGAACTCGGTGTTCCTGGACGAGTGCGTGAAGGCGGGTCTGGACTCGGCGATCGTGCACGCCTCGAAGATCCTGCCGATCGCCCGGTTCTCCGAGGAGGAGGTGCAAACAGCCCTCGACCTCGTCTACGACCGTCGCGCCGAGGGCTATGACCCGTTGCAGAAGCTGATGGCGCTGTTCGAGGGCGCCACCGCGAAGTCGCTGAAGGCGGGCAAGGCCGAGGAACTGGCGGCGCTGCCGCTGGAGGAGCGCCTCAAGCGCCGCATCATCGACGGCGAGAAGAACGGCCTCGAAGCCGACCTCGATGAAGCCCTCCAGAACACGCCTGCTCTCGACATCGTCAACAACACTCTCCTGGACGGCATGAAGGTGGTCGGTGAGCTGTTCGGCTCGGGCCAGATGCAGCTGCCGTTCGTGCTCCAGTCCGCCGAGGTGATGAAGTCGGCGGTCGCCTACCTCGAGCCGCACATGGAGAAGTCGGACGCGGAGGGCAAGGGCACCATCGTGCTGGCCACGGTCCGCGGGGATGTCCACGACATCGGCAAGAACCTGGTGGACATCATCTTGTCCAACAACGGCTACAACGTGGTCAACCTGGGCATCAAGCAGCCGGTCTCGGCGATCTTGGAGGCGGCCGAGGAGCACAAGGCCGATGTGATCGGCATGTCCGGGCTGCTGGTGAAGTCCACGGTGATCATGAAGGAGAACCTGGAGGAGCTCAACTCCCGGGGCATGGCCGCCGATTACCCGGTCATCCTCGGCGGCGCCGCCCTCACCCGCGCCTACGTAGAGCAGGACCTCCACGAGATCTACCAGGGCGAAGTCCGCTACGCCCGCGACGCCTTCGAGGGGCTGCGCCTGATGGACGCCCTCATGGCCGTCAAGCGCGGGGTGCCCGGAGCCACGCTGCCCGAGCTCAAGCAGCGCCGGGTCAAGAGCGTCGCCGCCACCGTCGTACTCGACGAACGTCCCGAGGCCGGGCAGGTCCGGTCCGACGTGGCCCTGGACAACGCGGTGCCCGCACCGCCCTTCTGGGGTTCGCGGGTCGTCAAGGGCATCCAGCTCAAGGAGTACGCCTCCTGGCTCGACGAGGGCGCCCTCTTCAAGGGCCAGTGGGGCCTCAAAGGCGAGACCATCGAGCGGGAGGGGCGGCCGCGGCTGCGAATGTGGCTCGACCGGCTGCGCACCGAGAACCTGCTGGAAGCGGCCGTGGTGCACGGCTACTTCCCGTGCGTGTCCAAGGGCGACGACCTGATCATCCTCGACGAGCACGGCAACGAGCGCACCCGCTTCACCTTCCCGCGCCAGGGCCGTGGCCGCCGGCTGTGCCTGGCGGACTTCTTCCGGCCGGAGGAGTCGGGGGAGACGGATGTGGTCGGGCTTCAGGTCGTCACCGTCGGCTCCCGGATCGGGGAGGAGACCGCCAAGCTCTTCGAGGCCAACGCCTACCGCGACTACCTCGAACTGCACGGCCTGTCCGTCCAGTTGGCCGAGGCACTCGCCGAGTACTGGCACGCCCGCGTGCGCGCCGAACTCGGGATCGCGGACGGCGACCCGGACTCGCTCTCCGGCATGTTCCGCACCGAGTACCAGGGCTGCCGCTACTCGCTCGGCTACCCGGCCTGCCCCGACCTGGAGGACCGCGCGAAGATCGCCGACCTGCTGCGGCCGGAGCGCATCGGCGTCCACCTGTCGGAGGAGTTCCAGCTGCACCCCGAGCAGTCCACCGACGCGATCGTGGTCCACCACCCCGAGGCGAGCTACTTCAACGCGGGAGGCCGCGTATGACGACCTTCTCCTTCGAGTTCTTCCCACCGAAGACACCCAAGGGCGAACAGACGCTGTGGAAGGCGATCCGTCGGATCGAACCGCTGGCGCCCGACTTCGTGTCCGTCACCTACGGCGCCGGCGGCTCCTCCCGGGACCGCACCATCGAGGTCACCAAACGCCTGGTGACCGAGACGACACTGCGTCCCGTCGCCCATCTGACCGCCGTCGGCCACTCGGTGGCCGAGCTGCGGCACATCATCGGGCAGTACGCGGACGCCGGAGTGCGGGACGTCCTGGTGCTGCGCGGCGACCCGCCCGGCGACCCCACGGGCCCCTGGCAGGCCCACCCCGAGGGCTTCAGCTACGCCCATGAACTGGTCGAACTCGTGCGCTCACTGGGGGAGTTCACCATCGGCGTGGCCGCCTTCCCGGAACGCCATCCGCGCTCCGCGGACTGGGACAGCGACATCCGGCACTTCGTCGCCAAGTGCCGGGCGGGCGCCGACTACGCGATCACCCAGATGTTCTTCCACGTCGAGGACTATCTCCGGCTGCGCGACCGGGTGGCCGCAGCCGGCTGCGACACCCCGATCATCCCGGAGATCATGCCGGCCACCGACGTACGCCAGATCACCCGCTTCGCCGAACTCAGCGGCGCCGCCTTCCCCGAGCAGCTCGCCCACCGTCTGGAGGCCGCGCGCGACAACCCCGCGGACGGCCACCGCATCGGCGTCGAGTACGCCACCGCGATGGCCGAGCGGCTGCTCGCCGAGGGCGCCCCGGGCCTGCACTACATCACGCTCAACCGCTCGACGGCGACGCTCGAGATCCACCACAACGTACTGAACTCAAGGAGTGCACAGCATGTCCTCGCAGCCCACCGCTGACTTCACGGACTTCAAGGTCGCGGACCTCTCGCTCGCCGAGTTCGGCCGTAAGGAGATCACCCTCGCCGAGCACGAGATGCCCGGCCTGATGGCGATCCGCAAGGAGTACGCGGAGGCGCAGCCGCTGGCCGGCGCGCGGATCACGGGCTCGCTGCACATGACCGTGCAGACCGCCGTCCTCATCGAGACCCTGGTCGCCCTGGGCGCCGAGGTCCGCTGGGTCTCCTGCAACATCTACTCCACGCAGGACCACGCGGCCGCCGCCATCGCCGCCGCCGGCATCCCGGTGTTCGCCTGGAAGGGCGAGACGCTGGAGGAGTACTGGTGGTGCACCGAGCAGGCGCTGACCTGGCCCGGGCAGCCCGGCCCGAACATGATCCTGGACGACGGCGGTGACGCCACCCTCCTGATCCACAAGGGCGTCGAGTACCAGAAGACGGGGCAGCTGCCCGCCGCGGACAACGAGGAACTCGCTGTCGTACGCGCTCTGTTGGAGAACAGCGCCCTGGACTGGACGCGCATCGCCTCGGAGATCCGTGGTGTGACCGAGGAGACCACGACCGGTGTGCATCGCCTGTACGAGATGCAGCGCGACGGTCAGCTGCTGTTCCCGGCGATCAATGTGAACGACGCGGTGACGAAGTCGAAGTTCGACAACAAGTACGGCTGCCGTCACTCGCTGATCGACGGCATCAACCGGGCCACGGATGTCCTGATCGGCGGCAAGACCGCGGTCGTGTGCGGGTACGGCGATGTCGGCAAGGGCTGTGCGGAGTCGCTGCGCGGCCAGGGCGCCCGCGTCATCGTCACGGAGATCGACCCGATCTGCGCGTTGCAGGCGGCGATGGACGGCTACCAGGTCACGACCCTCGACGAGGTCATCGACAAGGCCGACATCTTCATCACCACGACCGGCAACAAGGACATCATCATGGCCTCGGACATGGCCAAGATGAAGCACCAGGCCATCGTCGGGAACATCGGC
>NZ_KQ948433.1:315814-424694 GCF_001514065.1 Streptomyces antibioticus
TTGCCCGTCTCCACCTGGACGCGCTCGGTGTGAAGCTGACGACGCTGCGTCCGGAGCAGGCTTCCTACATCGGCGTCGACGTCGACGGCCCGTACAAGCCCGACCACTACCGCTACTGAGCCGACCGCCCAGGAGGACCAGGTGTACGACACCGTCGAGGAGCACCCCACGCAGGCCCAGGACGCGGCGGTGGCGCTCGCCCCGCCGCTGCTGCTCGCCGGCGTCGACGAGGACGACACCTGGGAGCCGCACGTCGTACGCGGCATCGACTGACGCCCCGGAGGGTGCGGACATGAGTGGTCTGCTGCGCGCTGCCGGGTGGTGGCTGAAGAACCGCTGCCTGCGCCCGGTCTGGCGGTCCTTGGCAGCTTTCGGCTCCATGCACTTCGGCCCCGGGACGTCACAGTCCCGGGGCCGAAGTGCACGTCGCCGTCCCGCCGCCCCTCCCCGGGGCCTGACACGCCGGCCATGGCGCCGGCTGCTGGTGCTGCCGCCGGGGGTCGGTGGGCCACCGCCCGCCCACCCCGAGCGACTGTGTGCCGAGGTGCCGCTGACCGCGCAGGAACGCCTGCTCGCCCGGGAGCTGTGGCCGGGTTACGAGCAGCACGTCCGCGGTCGTAGGTGATCCTCGCTCACCATTCGATGAGCGCGAGCCCTGCCGCCATGCCGCCGCCGAACCCGGCGAGCAGGACGAGGTCACCGCGGTGCAGGGCGCCCGCGCGGTGGGCGGCGTCGAGGGTGATGGGAATGGACGCGGCACCGGTGTTGGCGTACGTCTCCAGCGTCCAGTGCATGGTGGCGTTCGTCAGGCCCAGCTCGGTGAAGAGTTCGTCGAGCATGACGCCGTTGGCCTGGTGCGGGATGAAGTGGCGTACGTCGTCGGGGACGACACCGGCCTCGTGCAGGAACTGTTTGACCAGCTGCGGCACGTGGTCGGCGACGAAGCGGCGCACTCCCCGCCCATCCATGGTGAAGTACTGCCGTCCGTCCTCGATGCCCTCGGCGGTCAGCGGCAGCCGGCTGCCGCCGCCGGGGACCTGGATCAGGTCGGACAGCTCACCGAAGGTGTGCAGATCCAGATGCCGGATGCGCGGACCGCTCCCGCCGGAGCCGAGAACGATGGCGCCCGCGCCGTCCCCGAAGAGCACGACCGTCCTGCGGTCGGCCGGGTTGAGGATGCGCGAGTAGACGTCGGCGCCGATGACGAGGGCGTGGCCGCCCTTGCGGGCCAGGAGGTTCTCGGCCGCCGACAGCGCGAACACCTCGCCGGAGCAGACGGCGTTGACGTCGAAGGCAGCGGCACCGGCGGCGCCCAGGTTGCGCTGCACATAGGCGGCGGTGGGCGGCTGCGGCCGGTCGGGCGTGGAGGTGGCCACCACGATCACGGTCAGCTGCGCGGGGGTGATGCCGGCCTGCTCCAGCGCGGCCCGGGCCGCGGCGGTGGCCAGGTCCGAGGTGGCTTCGTGGTCGTCGGCCCATCGCCGCTCGCGGAAAGCGGTCTTGCTGATGATCCAGTCGCTGTCGACTCCGGCCGGTGCCCCGACTTCGTCGTTGGAGACGATCCGGTCCGGCACATAGGCGCCCGTACCGATGATCCTGACGTCCTGCATGCGCGTGCCCGCCCCTCAAGTGGTTTTCGAATGACTGTGCGCATGGGGCCGGGTGGGTGCCCCACCCGGCCCCTCCAGCGGAGCGCTAGCGCGCCTGGTAGATGCGCTTGTGGCCGCTGATCCCGGACAGCCGGAACGGGCCGGTGGTCTGCTCCTCGGTGGCGTAGTCGCCGCCGTCCGTGGGGAACGACCGCTCGTGCAGGTCGCGGTAGCCGGCGTAGTCGACCGGCCTGCGCCGGGCGATGGCCTCCTGGTTCGCCTCGGTGCGCAGCCGGTCCCGGTAGCCGGCGACGACCGTGCCGGCGAAGAACTCGGCGACACTGCCGGAGCCGTAGCTGAGGAAGCCGATGGGCTTGCCGGTCAGGTCGTCGGCCTGGTCCAGCAGCGAGGCCAGGGCCAGGTACACGGAGGCCGTGTAGCTGTTGCCCATCACCCTGTTGTAGGCCGTGGTCAGGCCGATGGCCTGCGCGATGGCGTCCTTGTCGGTGTCCTGGCCGTTGTAGTTCAGCAGGTGGGTGTGCGCCTTGTAGGCCATCTTCGTGAACGGCTGGTGGTAGCAGAACGCGGCGAACTCCTCCAGCGCGCGGCCGCCCTGCTCGGTGTAGTCCTTCCAGGTGCCCTCGACGGCCTGGAGGTAGGCGTTGATGGACTCATGGCCGTCGACCAGCGCCGTGTTGAGGTAGTTGGGCCGCCAGAAGTCCATGACGTCGGCGGTGAACAGCCCCGACGGGTCCTCGATGCGCACCAGGGCCGGGTCGAGGCTCACCAGCATGGCCACCGCCGCGGCGCCCTGCGTCGCCTCGCCGGGGCTGTCCAGCTCGTACTTGGAGACGTCACTGGCGATCACCAGGACCTGCTGCGCGGGGTCGCGCCGCACCAGGCCGATGGCGAACTGCAGGGCGGCCGTGGCGCCGTAGCAGGCCTGCTTCAGCTCCACGACCCGGGTGGCCGAGGGCAGCCCGAGCAGCGAGTGGACGTACACACCCGCCGACTTCGCCTGGTCGATGGAGGACTCGGTGGCGAAGACGACCGTGCGGATACGGTCGCTGCCGTGCCGGGCGATGATCGGCGCGGCGGCCGTCGCGGCCAGCGTCACGATGTCCTCGTCGGCGGCGGGGATGCTCATCGACTGCTGGCCGATGCCGACGTGGTACTTGCCGATCTCGGTGCCGTTGTAGTCGGCGAGCGCGGTGTGCGGCAGCACGAACTCGCCCGTGGCGAACGACAGATCGTGGATTCCTATGGAGATGGACATGCCCTAAACACCAACCTTTGCGGTCTTGTTGTCGCGTTCCAGCTGGACGTGCGCGCGCATGAGCTCACCCGGGTTGGTCTGTGCCGCGAGCAGCGAGAGTTCACCGCACAGCACCGTGGCCGCGGCGAGGACGGCGAGCCGGCGGGCGTTCTCGCCGGGCGCGGCCTCGGCCCGGCAGCCGAGCCGGGTCAGGTTCGTCTCCACGAAGCCGAGCCCCTTGCCGTTGCCGACGGTGCCGACGATCAGGTTCGGCAGGGTGCAGGCGAAGTAGAGGTCACCGTCGCGGTCCTCGGCCATCACGACGCCCTGTGAGCCCTCGATGATGTTGGCCGCGTCCTGGCCGGTGGCCAGGTAGAACGCGAGCAGCATGTTCGCGTAGTGCGCGTTCGCCGAGCGGATGCCGCCGGCGAGGAGGGTGCCGAGCAGGTTCTTGCGGATGTTCAGCTCGACGATCTTGGCGGCCGTGGTGTGCAGGACGTCGGTCACCACGTCACGCGGGATGAGGATCTCGGTGACGACGTTCTTGCCGCGGCCGAGGATGCCGTTGATCGCGGTGGCCTTCTTGTCCGTGCAGTAGTTGCCGGAGATCGAGCCGTAGGAGATGCCCGGGACCGTCTTGAGGAGGTGGGCGAGCAGGGCGTCGGAGGCGAGGGTCGCCATGTTGTGGCCGGAGGCGTCGCCGGTGGTGAACTCGAAGCGGATGAACAGCAGGTTGGCGTTGATCTCGTGCCGGATGCCGACGAGCTGGGCGAACCTGCTGCAGCCGCGCACCACCTCGCGCAGCTCGTCGATGCGGGCCTCGATGGTCCGCGCGGCGGTCAGGGCGGTCTGGGCGTCGACCGCCTCGACGAGGACGGAGCGGGTCATCCGCTCGTCGACGAGGGTGGCGACGATGCCCTTCTCGGTCAGCCGGGACACCTTCGCGCCGCGGCCGACCGACGGCCACAGCGGCGACTCGTAGGTGGCCAGCGGAACCTGGGTCTCGGTGGTGGCGACGTTCCCCGAGATACGCAGGGGGCCGACCCAGCGCATCGGGACGCCGGCGATCGCGTGTGCTTCGGTCATCGTGAGCTTCCTGTCATCTCGGTGAGGGCGTCGATGGAGCTGGAGCGCTGGGCGAACCGCCGGGTGTCGATGCCCCGGTCGTGGCAGAAGTCGCGGAGCTCGCCGTGGATCAGCAGGTCGCAGTGGGCGAGGTCGGCGGGTGTGCGCGCGCCGAGCATGGTCTGCAGGGCGGCCAACTGGTCGAGCCAGGTGGAGATCTGTGCGACGAGCGCCGGCACCCCACCGTCGACCAGCGTCCGCAGGAACCCGCCGGAGGAGCCGACGGCACGGGCGCCGAGGGCGAGCGCGCGGGTCACGTCCAGCGGGTTGCGGACCCCGCCGGAGGCCAGGACGGGGATGCCGACGTCCTGTGCGTCCAGGAGGCAGGCGGCCGTGGACTGGCCCCAGCCGTGCAGGAACGCGTAGTCGGCGAGCTCGCGCCGCCCGTTCTCGATACGGGCGAAGTCCGTGCCGCCGCGGCCGCTGACGTCGGCGACCTGCACGCCCAGGTTCGGCAGGGCCAGGATCGTCTGGCGGCTCAGGCCGTTGCCGACCTCCTTGACGATCACCGGGACGTCGACACCCGCCGCGATCCGCTCGATCTGCGCCGGCCACGACCCGAAGGAGCGGTCGCCCTCCGGCATCGGGGTCTCCTGCGCCGTGTTGAGGTGGATCTGCAGCGCGTTGGCCTCGAGCAGGTCGATGGCGCGGCGCGCGTTGTCGACCGACGCCGTCGCGTTGACGTTCGCCATGACGAACCCGTGCGGGTTCTCGGTCCGCAGCACCCGGAAGGTGTCCGCGCAGGACGGGTCCTTGAAGTAGGCGTGCATCGAACCGGACGCGATGGCCACCCCGGTCTCCCGGGCGGCCGTGGCCAGGTCCCGGTTGATGACGCCGGTCTTGGCGCTGCCGCCCGTCATGGCGTTGATGTACAGCGGCGCCTGCCAGGTGAGGCCGGCGAAGCTCGTGGCCAGGGACACGTCCGGGCGGTCGATGCCGGCCAGGGCGTGGTGCACGAACGACACCTCGTCGAACTGGTTGCGTCCGCTGTGCGCGTGCTGCTGCTCCATGGCGAGCCGGACGTGGTCGTCCTTGCGCTGAGCGCTACTCATGCTTCGATCCCTTCCAGGGCGGGTCGCAGCGGCAGGGGCAGCACCCCGGCCGCGGCCCACCGTTGACGTACCTGCGAGATGTCGTGCGGTGCCCGGTCGTCGAGCAGGGCGATGCCGCAGTCGCCGCCGCCCGCTCCGGAGGGCTTGGCGGCGCCGCCGACGTCCTCGGCCGCGTCGCACAGCGCGGTCAGCGCGGGCGTGAAGATGCCGAGGCCGACCTCGTCGTCCAGCCGGGCCAGCTCCTGCCGGGCCCGCCGGATCTCGTGCAGCAGCGCGGGGCCGTCACCGGTCTGAAGCGCCGTGACGGCGGCCTGTACGAAGTCGGCGGTGGTCTCGATGAACTTCTGGTGCGAGGCACTGCCCCGCCAGCTGCGCCGCCGGTGCAGGTCGGAGACGAGGGCCTCGGTCGAGGCCGGGCTCCCGGTCCAGCCGACCTGGAAGGACAGACCGGCCGGTGCGGGCAGCCGTCGTACCGCGAAACCGGGCCAGGGCGCCCGCAGGGCCTCCGCCACGCCCCGGCCGCGGGCCAGGTCCAGGACCTGGGTCCGGTCGGGGGCGCGGTAGGAGATCCAGCCGCCCCAGGCAGCGGCGGCGAGATCACCGCCGGACCCCTTGGGCTCGATCCGGGCGCCGGCGATCAGCGCCAGCCGGAACCGCTCCTCGCGGGTCAGCCGCAGTCCGCAGTACGACGAGACGGCGTCGACGGTCGCCACCGTCACCGCGCCGCTGGAACCCAGGCCGTACTTGCGGCCGTTCTCGTGCAGGGTGCTGCTGGTCGACACGTTCAACGGCGGTACGGGCAGCCCGTGTTCGGCGAGCAGCTCGGCCACGGTCTCGATCGCGGACACCACGTGCGGCGTCCGCCCGTCACCCCCCACCAGCCGGCCGCCGTGCCAGCGCAACCGCGCCGCGTCCGGGCCGAGGTCGGAGGCGATGACGACATCGGTGTCCGCCTCGGACACGGTGACGGTGAGATAGCGGTCGACGGCCACCAGGATCGCCTGGTTGCCGGGCTCGACCACCGCGTACTCGCCCGCGACGAACAACTTGCCCGGCGCACGCCGCACCACGGTCCGCTGACCGGCCATCACACGCCCTCGTCCAGCAGCCGGGCGCCAGGACCGGGCACGGCGACGTGCACCGAACCGCCCGCGGCGGCCTCCCGCACCACCGAGGCCACCCGGTCGGTGTCGACGCGCCGGCACAGCACCTTGACGTTCGGCCCGGCGTCCATCGTCACGTACGCCGGCACACCGTCCCGGCGCAGTTGCAGCACGCTGTCGATGACGGTGAGCGAGGCCGGTGACATGTAGCGCACCGCGGGGCGGGCCGCCAGCATGGTGGCGTGCATGCCGAGCGCGTTGCGTTCGGCGATCTCCCCGACCGCCTCCAGGTCGGCGCGCTTGAGGGCCGCCCGCATGTCGGCCAGGTCGGCCTTGCTGGATTCCGCCCACGGCTCGTACAGCGGGGAGGTGTCCATGGTGCGGCGCATCGCCGTACGGCTGGACACCTCCTTGGGGCCCGCGTTGACGACCGCGACGACCAGCGCCGGGTCGAGACCGGCGGCGTCCACCGGCTCGGCGTACGAGCGGGCGTCCGCCTCCTCGGGGCCGGCGTCGGGGGTGCCGGCGTGCCAGACGGCGAAGCCGCCGAAGATCGACCGCGAGGCCGAGCCGGAGCCGCGCCGGGCCAGCCGCGACAGGCCCCGAGCGTCGAGACCGAGCCCGTAGGCGGCGGACGCGGCCACGGCCAGCGCGGCGAAGCCACTGGCCGAGGACGCCAGGCCCGCCCCGGTCGGCACGGTGTTCTCGGTGTCGACGACGGCCCGCACCGGCCGGCCCGCCCGCTCCCGCACCAGGTCGAGGAACGCGACGATCCGGCGCTCCGCCTCACCGGTCGCGGGCAGCCCGTTGAAGACGACCGTGTCCTGCTCCGCGTCGGGGGCGAGCCGCACCCGGGTGGCGGTGGGAAAGACGGACAGGGTCATCGACAGGCTGTCGGTGCGGGGCAGGAAGAGCTTCTCGTCGCTCTTGCCCCAGTACTTGATGAGCGCGATGTTCGGGTGCGCTACCGCGGTGGCGGCGGCGGTCTCCCGCACGTCCGCCAGGGGGGTCGGCTGTTCAGTGCGCATGGTCGGAGAGCCTCCTCAGCGGCACGACCCAGGTCTGCACGGCGCCGGCCGCGTGCAGCTGCCGGGCGACCGCCCGGGCCTGCTCCGGCTGGGTCAGGGCCAGGACGCAGCCGCCCAGGCCACCCCCGGTGATCTTGGCGCCGAGGCTGCCCGCCTTCAGGGCGCCCTCGACCATCGCGTCGATCCGGTCGGTGCTCAGTCCGGCGGCGCGCATCAGCTCGTGATAGTCCGTCAGCAGCGCCCCCAGCCGCTCCGACTCGCCCTCGGCCAGGGCCAGTTCGGCCTCGTCGACGAGCCCGGTCGCCCGGCGCAGGAACCGTTCCTGGGATCCGGCCTCGCGCTGGAAGCCCTTCCGCAGCAGCTCCACCGCCTCCTTCGTGCTGCCGGCGGTACCGCTGTCCGCGAGGATGAACAGCCCCTCGCAGCCGACGTCCAGGTCCCGGGCGCGGCCCGCCTGGAACCGCAGCGGGCCCGTCGCGCCGACGGCCATGGCGTCCACGCCGCTGGCCCGCCCGTGCGCCACGTTCTCGGCCGTCTGCACCAGCTCGAACGCCGTGTCGCGGTCCAGTTCGCGGTCGAAGAGGTCGGCGAGCGCGAGGACGATCGCCCGCGAGTGGGCGGCGCTGGAACCCAGCCCGCGACCGGGCGGGATGGCAACGTCGAGGATCACATCCAGGTGCGGGGCGCCGGTGATGCCCATGCGCTCCTTGAAGGCCCGCGTCAACTGACCCAGCCCGTCCGACACACGCGTGACCACCGCGCGGGACGCGGAGCCGGTCATGGTGAAGGACAGCTCACCCCGGTCGTCGGCGCCGGGCCTGGACCAGCCGGCGCTCGCCGTGGCCGTGAGCTGCGGAATCGGCAGAGCGAGGGCCGGCGCCCCGTACACGACCGCGTGCTCTCCCAGCAGGATGGCCTTGGCATGGGCGCGGCCGATGCCCACGGAGCGAGCCCGGCGGCTTCCCGGCACTCCTTCCAATGAGGTCGGTAGTGTCAACCCACTCAGCTCCCCTTGACGTTTCTGCAGGAAGAATTTCTGCAGGAAGAACAGGACGTGCGACGGGCGGCACCATGCCGCCCGTCAACCAGTGCGGCCTTCATGTGCAGGTACGAGGACGGCGCTGCAGGGCGATCTCGGTGAGCTCGTCGATGTCGAACTCCGAGCGGCAGTTCGGGGCGCCGTAGCGGGTGATCTTCCCGCGGCTCACCCATTTGCGGATGGTCGCTTCGGACACCCCCACGGCGAGCGCCGCCACATTCGTGGGGACAAGCCGGTGACGCGGCGGTTTCATCATGCGGTGACACCCTTTCGCTGCTGCTCCATGAGCCGCCTCAGGTTCAGCCATTCGTGCATTTCCCAGGAATGTCCGGCGGAGCATTCAATGCTTCCGCCGCCGGTGACCCCGCCATTCAGCGAAGGCCGCATCGTCCCGTCGCAGTCGTCCATGGCGCACTTCCGGACGAGCGCGTCCAGAGCGCCGCGTTCGGGGTCGATCGCGCCGCGCAGCTCCGCGACCAGGCCCTCGATCTCGTCCGCGAAATCGGCGGCCGGCGGCTGGGCCGCCAACCACTCCAGATGCCGCGACAGAAACCTCGCCAGCTGCGGAACGGAATGCGCCGGAGCGGGGACTTCGAGCTGCTCCACCACGATTTCGGACCAGGAACCGAGGGTCTCGACAATGTTGAGCCGGGTGTCCAGCACCGCGGTGTTCAGGTAGTCCCGCCGGGCGCTTCCCGACACCTTGGTCGGGTTGGTCCGCCGGGACACCGGCGACACGTGGTGCAGGCTCTCCCGGTGCAGCCCCGGCAGCGCGCGCAGGGCGCGCTCCACCTGTCCCAGACACTCCGCGCACAGCAGCGACCCGGTGCCGGCCCGCCGCTCGTGACCGTGGTTCCTGGAGCACGGGTCGGCGTTCATCGCAGCTCCTTCACGAGGCGGCTCGCCCTCCGCGGCCTTCATGAAATTCCCGGTGTTTTCCATGTCCCGAACCCCCGTCGAATTCCCAACTCCCGCGTGCGCGTGGGGCACCCGCGGACCATCGCTTCTTCAGGGGAACTCCAGATTCCCATTCCGATCCCCGAAAAGTCGGTGCGATTCCGTTCGAAGCGGAATCAGTGAAGCTTTTCGACGAACGTACCGAGGGCTGACCGAGGCCTACTGGAGTCCCGATACAGCCTCGTTCGCGGCTCGCCTGGAAGCGAGGACAGAGCTGGTCAGCGCACCGGGTTCGGTTTCTCAAGCGGAGTTCCACCCGGATCTGAGTATTCGTTGAGCGCCTGCCTCGACGGTTGCGGAGAAAGGAGGACGCTGTGGACGGTACGCATGCAGGCGAACGCGCAGTAAGTGTCGGGATCACCGAGAGGGCCCGTACCTCGGTGACCAGCCCGAGGGTGCCCGGCGACCCTGTACTGCCCCCCAAGGGCGGAGCGGCCGGGCACTTGCAGGTCTGCCTCGTCGGTGCCGGCCCGCGCGGCCTGTCCGTACTGGAACGGCTCTGCGCGCAGGAGCGGAAGTCACCGCGCTGGGAGGCCGTCACCGTCCACGTCGTCGACCCGGACCCACCGGGCGCGGGACGGGTGTGGCGCCCGACGCAGTCCCGTCACCTGCTCATGAACACCGTCGCCTCGCAGGTCACGGTCTACACCGACGCCAGCGTCCGCATCGACGGTCCGCTGGACGAGGGACCGAGCCTGCACGAATGGGCCCGGGCCCTCGCCGCCAGCAGCCTGGAGAACGGTGCCGCGGCCGCCTACGACGACGAGGTCCTCGCCGAGGCGCGCGGACTGGGCCCCGACAGCTACCCCACACGCGCCCTGTACGGCTCCTACCTCACCTGGGCGTTCCAGCGGGTCGTCGCCGACGCCGCCGCACACGTGACGGTACGCACGCACCCGGTGCGCGCCGTGGCCCTTCAGGACGAGACCGGCTTGAGCGGTCCGCAGACCGTCGTCCTGGAGGACGGCACCCGGCTCACCGGCCTGTCCGCGATCGTGCTGGCCCAGGGCCACGTCCCCGTCCGGCTCTCCGCCACGGAAGCGGAGTTGACGACCTTTGCCGAACGCAACGGACTGACCTACCTGCCCCCGTCCAACCCGGCCGACGTGGACCTGTCCGGCATCGCCCCCGGCGAACCGGTGCTGCTGCGCGGACTCGGCCTCAACTTCTTCGACTATCTCGCCCTGTTCACCTACGGCAGGGGCGGCGCCTTCACCCGCGTCGACGGCCGCCTCGTCTACCGGCCCTCCGGCCGCGAACCCCGCCTGTACGCCGGCTCCCGACGCGGCGTGCCCTACCAGGCGCGCGGCGAGAACGAGAAGGGCGCCCACGGCCGCCACCACCCCCGGCTGCTGACCGCGGGCTACATCGCCGAGCTGCGCGCACGGGCCCCGCACAGCGGAGCCATCGACTTCGCCGCCGACCTGTGGCCGCTGGTGTCCAAGGAGGTGTGCAGTGTCTACTACGCGGCGCTGCTCACCGCGCGCGGCGACGCCGCCGACGCCGTCGACAGCTTCGTCGAGAACTATCTGCACGCCGAACCCGGCCCCGAGGAGGACCGCCTCCTCGACGCCACCGGGATCGCCGCCGCCGAGCGCTGGGACTGGGAGCGCGTGGCCCGCCCCTACGGCGACCGTGACTTCACCGACCGGACGGCCTTCCGGGCCTGGCTGCGCGGGCACCTCGACGACGACGTCCGGCTGGCCCGCCAGGGCAATGTCAGCGGTCCCGTCAAGGCCGCCCTCGACGTCCTGCGGGACCTGCGCAACGAGCTGCGTCTCGCCGTCGACCACGCGGGTCTGACCGCCGAGTCCCACCGCGAGCACCTCGACGGCTGGTACACCCCGCTCAACGCCTACCTCTCCATCGGCCCGCCCGCCTCCCGCATCGAGGAGATGGCCGCGCTCATCGACGCCGGCGTCCTCGACGTGACCGGCCCCGGCCTGCGCGTCGCCGCCGACGCCGACGACCCGCTCGGGCCCTGCTTCACGGCGACGTCGAGCGCGATACCGGACGTGCGGATACGAGCCACCGTCCTCATCGAGGCGCGACTGCCGGAGATAGACCTCCGGCGCACCGCGGACCCGTTGATGCGCCGGCTGCTGGAGACCGGGCAGTGCCGGCCCTTCCGCATCCCCGGACCGGACGGCGATCCGGACGGCGCCTACGAGACCGGCGGCCTGGCGGTGTCCGAGCGTCCCTACCACCTCCTCGACGCCCACGGCACCCCGCATCCGCGGCGCTTCGCCTACGGCGTGCCCACCGAGTCCGTGCACTGGGTGACCGCCGCGGGCATCCGCCCCGGCGTCGGCTCGGTGACGCTGGAGGACTCCGACGCCATCGCCGCGGCGGTCCTGGCCCAGCCCGAACTCCCCGCAGACACAGGGGGGTCGGTCCCTGTGACCCGGGAGTCCGCGCTGAGGGAGTCCGCGCGCCCGGAGTCCGCGCGCCCGGAGTCCGCGCTCGCGGGATCCGGGCTCGGGGAGCCCGCGCACCTGGAACCCGTGCTCCCGAACCCCGCCCATCCGGAACCCGCCCACACAAAGGCGAACGCATGACGTCCCCTTACGAAACTCCCCGGACGCACACCCTCTCCGCCCACCTGGACGCGGGGCTCCTCTCCCCGGTCCGGGCGGGTACCGAGGCCGAGGCGGCTGTCGGTGACGGGGCCTGGCTCCAGGCGATGCTCGACGCGGAGGCGGGCCTGGCCCGCGCCCAGGCGCGCTGCGGCACCGTCCCCGCCCAGGCCGCCGCGGCCATCACCGCCGCCGCCCGCGCCGACCTGCTCGACGTACGCGAACTGGCGCTGGCCGCGCGGGAGACCGCGAACCCGGTCGTGGGGCTGGTAAAGGCGCTCACCGCGGTGGTCGCCGAACGCTCCCCGCAGGCCGCCGAGTACGTGCACCGCGGTTCCACCAGCCAGGACGTCTTCGACACCGGCGCGATGCTGGTGGCCCAGCGGGTGCTACGGATCATCGCCCGTGATCTGCGGTCGGTCGCCGACGCGCTGGGCCGCCTCGCAGCCGCCCACCGGGACACCGTCACCGCGGGCCGCACCCTCGCCCTGCACGCCGTACCCACCACCTTCGGCCTGAAGGCGGCCGGCTGGCGGCAGTTGGTCCTGGACTCCGTCGAGCGTCTGGAACGGATCGAGTTGCCGGTCGCGCTCGGCGGCGCGGCCGGCACCCTCGCCGGCTACCTCCAGTACGCCGGTGAGGACGCCGACCCCGCCATCGTGCTCGAAGAACTCGGCGCCGCCTTCGCCGACGAGACCGGCCTGGCCGTCCCCACCCTGCCCTGGCACGCCCTGCGCACCCCGGTCGCCGACCTCGGCGCCGCGCTGGCCCACACCACCGGCGCGCTCGGCAAGATCGCCGCCGATGTGCTGGTCCTCACCCGGACCGAGATCGGAGAGGTCGCCGAGCCCGCCGCCACCGGACGAGGCGTGTCCTCGGCGATGCCGCACAAGCGCAACCCCGTGCTCGCCACCCTGATCCGCTCGGCCGCGCTCCAGGTGCCCGCGTTGGCGACCGTACTGCTCCAGTCCCTGCCCACCGAGGACGAACGGTCGGCCGGGATGTGGCACGCGGAGTGGCAGCCGCTGCGGGAGGCACTGAGGCTGACCGGCGGCGCCGCGCACACGGCCGTCGAACTCGCCCGGGGGCTCCTCGTGCGCCCGGAGCGGATGCGCACCAACCTCGACGCGACCGGCGGACAGCTCGTCTCCGAACGCGTCTCGGCCGTCCTCGCGCCCCGCCTCGGCAAGACGGCCGCGAAGGAACTGCTCAGCCAGGCCTCGATGCTGGCCTCCCGCACCGGCCTGCCCCTGGCCGACGTCCTGGCCGACCTGCCCCAGCTCGCCGGCATCCTCAGCCGCGAGGAGGCCGCCGCCCTCCTCGACCCGGCCGGCTACACCGGCCTCGCCGGCCCGCTCGTGGACCGGGCCCTGACGACCCCGGCCCACGCGAGGACCCTGTCGCCCTGACGGCAGGAACGAGGTGGTGCGTACGGCGCGGGCTACGCCGTACGCACCATCGGGTCTTCTTCCGGCCCTTCTTCATGGCCCGTTCCCGGACCGTTTCTAGAGGCCTCCTCGAACGCCGCTTGAGGCGGCGTCGAACCTGGTCGCGTCGGCTGCCGCGCGGCGCATGATGCAAACACAACGCACAGGGGAGGCGGCCGAGTTGAGTCTGGACGCGCGTGTTGTCGACAAGAACGGCGGCCACGGCCACGCCGTGGTGATCGGCTCCGGCCTCGCCGGGCTCACCGCGGCGCGGGCACTGGCAAACCTCATGGACCGGGTCACCGTGATCGAACGCGACTGGCTGCCCCGCGGCCCCGGCCGCCGCCGGGGTGTGCCCCAGGCCCGTCACACCCACACCCTGACGACCACCGCCCATACGGGCCTGGAGCGGCTGTTCCCCGGTATCCGCCACGACCTGGTGCGGGCCGGAGCGGTCCGCGTCCGCGTCCCCGCGGACCTGCTGACGCTCGGCCCGGCCGGCTGGCTGCCCCGCTTCGACACGGGCCTGTCCCGCTTCAGCGCCGGCCGCGACCTGATCGACGCGGTGGTACGAGACCGGGTGCGCGCCGACCCCAAGGTGACCTTCCTGACCGACCACGAGGTCGTCGCCCTCCAGCCCGGCCCCCAGGACACCGTCGCCGGCGTGTGGGTGCGCGCCCGGGAGCGGCGGTCACCGGACGGCTTCGCGCCCCGGCGGCTGATGTCCGCCGAGTACGTGGTGGACGCCTCCGGACGCGGCTCCCGCGTCCCCGAGTGGCTCGCCGCACTCGGCTACGAACCCCCGCGGGAGACCGTCTCCGCCACCGCGACCACCCACGCCACCACCCTCTACGCCCCGCCCGTCGGCCATGTCGCCGACTTCGAGGGCCTGCTGCTGATGCCCGCGCCCGGCGACCCCCGCCGGGCCGTGCTCAGCCCCGTCGAGGGCGGCCGCTGGTCGGTGACTCTCAGCGCAGGCGACGGCAGCGCCCCGCCCACCGACCACACCCGGCTCCTCGCGGCCGCCGACACGCTGCGCGACCCGCTGCTGCGCGACCTCATCGCGAACGCCACCCCGCTCGGCCCCGTCTACACCTGCCGGACCCGAAGCAGCCGTCGGCACTACGAGCAACTGCGCCGCTTCCCCGACCAGTTACTCGTCGTCGGGGACGCCCTCGCCACCCTCGACCCGGCCCACGGCCACGGCATGACCCTCGCCGTGGAGTGCGCCCTCGTCCTCGACCAGATGCTCACCGCACACGGCACCGCCGTCGGGATCAGCCACCGGCTGCGCCGGGCGCTCGCCCACCGCGTCGGCCCCGCCTGGCGGTCGGCCACCGGCCCACTGGATCCGCCGCACGGGCTGCGGGCCCGGCTCGGCAGCCGGTACGGCTCCCGGCTCGCCGTCGCCGCCACCACCGACCGGCAGGCCGCGACCGAACTGCTCACCGCCCACGAGACCCTCGCCCCGCCCGCCGCCCGCGCCCTGTGGGCGGCCCTGCGCCCCCGCGGCGAGGCCGCCGTACCGCCGCCGCCCACGGCCACCCACGGCCCCGACGCCCGCCGGCGCCGCCCCGTGGCACCGACCGCACCCGCGATCGGCGTCGCCACCGGCTCCGTACGGCCACAGCCCACCGGATCCTCGGCCCACTGGCCCGCCGTGACCCCGGCCGGAGAGCGGCGACGACCGTGACGGGCAGGGTGAACAGGCCCTGTCTTCAAGCCACTTGGCGGATTCAACGCCGTCGCGGACGGCACCGTACGCTCCTACGCTCGGTCGCATGACTGAGGTGACTGCGGTGACTGAGGTGGAGCAACAGGCAGGCCACGCAAGCCACTTGAGGCCATACGCCCGACAACTCTCTCAAGGATCGCTTGAGTTGCCACTCGAGTATCACTTGAGCGCGGTTGTTCGCCCTTGCCGCGCGTCGATAGCGTTTTACCAGCTCCAGGGCACGGGCCCGCTTGCGCCGCGGCAGGCCGCCTCCATGACCGGCCGGACGCCGGACGTACCGGGTGTGCCTGTGACGGCCGAGCGGCGACGGGAGGGCGCGCGGGTATGAGCACGACCGAGAGGGCGCCACACAGTGTGCGCACCACACCACCGAGGGGCGAACGCATAGCCGACTGGGCGGACGGACGGCTCGGGATCTACAGCCTCCGGTTCCTGCTCCGCAAGGTGTTCCCCGACCACTGGTCGTTCATGTTCGGCGAGATCGCGCTCTACAGCTTCATCGTGCTGATCCTCACCGGCGCATGGCTCACCATGTTCTTCGACCCGAGCATGAGCGAGACCGTCTACCACGGGTCGTACGTACCGCTCCAGGGCATCCCGATGTCCCAGGCGTACGCCTCCACCCTCGACATCAGCTACGAGGTGCGCGGCGGCCTGTTCATCCGCCAGCTGCACCACTGGTCGGCGCTGATCATGATCGCCGCGCTCTGCGCGCACACACTGCGACACTTCCTGACCGGATCGTTCCGCAAGCCGCGTGAGCTCAACTGGCTGATCGGCTTCATCATCCTGGTCCTGGTCACCCTGGAAGGCTTCGTCGGCTACTCGCTCCCCGACGACCTGCTCTCCGGCACCGGCCTGCGCATCGCGGAAGGCGTCACGCTGGCCATCCCGTTGGTCGGCACGTATCTGACGTTGTTCCTGTTCGGCAACGAATACCCGGGAACCGACATCATCCCGCGGTTCTACAGCATCCACATCCTGCTGATCCCAGGCATCGTGCTGGCGCTGACCGCGGCCCACCTGATCCTGGTCTTCTACCACAAGCACACCCAGTTCCGAGGCCCCGGCCGCACCGAGAACAACGTCGTCGGCCAGCCGCTGATGCCGCACTACACGGCCAAGGCGGGCGGGTTCTTCTTCCTCGTCTCCGGTGTGCTCGCGCTGCTGGCGGGCATCGCCCAGATCAACCCGATCTGGACCTACGGCCCCTACCGCCCCGACCAGATCTCCCAGGGCTCCCAGCCCGACTGGTACATGGGCTTCCTCGAGGGCGCCCTGCGTGCCATGCCCGCCTGGGAGTTCGTGCTGCCCGGCGGCTACACCGTCAACATGGGCGTGCTGCTGCCGGCGGTCATCCTGCCCGCGGTCATGATCAAGGTGTTCGCGGCGTGGCCGTTCCTGGAAGCGTGGATCACCGGCGACAAACGCGAACACCACCTGCTGGACCGCCCCCGCGAGCAGCCCACCCGCACCGCGTTCGGCCTCGCCTTCGTCAGCTTCTACCTGGTGCTGTTCTTCGGCGGCGCCAACGACGTCCTGGCCGAGCACTTCCACCTCTCCCTGAACCAGATCACCTGGGCAGTACGCATCGGCCTGCTCGTCGTCCCGGCACTGACCTACGTCATCACCCGGCGGATCTGCCTCGGCCTGCAACGCCGCGACCGCGACAAGCTGCTCCACGGCCGCGAGACCGGACGCATCAAGCGGCTGCCGCACGGCGAGTTCGTCGAGGTCCACGAGCGCCTCGACCGCGACACCGAGTACACCCTGCTGTCCCGGGAGATGCCCGAAGTGCTGCCGACCCCGGCGGCCACCGACGCCGACGGTGTGCCCAACCCCCGGTTCCGCGAGGACAAGCGGCGCCATCTTCTCAGCCGCTGGCTGTTCGGCAGCCAGATCCCCAAGCCGACCCGCGAAGAGATGCGCCACGCCCTGGAACACCTCGACCCGGACCACGCGCCCTCGCCCAACGGCCACGCCGCCCTCGGGGAGGGCGAACAGGACCGGCACCAGAGCCAACAGGTGCACTGACCCGGGGCGCGAGCGGAGCACCGGGCCGGCATGAAGGGGCGGCGCGGGTGATCAGGGGACGGTCACCCGCGCCGCCGTCGTACCCCGCCCATGTCGTCCCTCCGGCAGCCCACCCTGCCGGAGCACCCACGGAGGCCCGATGAATCGCCCCACCCGGCAGCGGGACGGACTCCCGGCCGAGTCCATCACCCGGGTCCGCCCCGGACTGACCCAGGATCTGCGTGGCCGTCAGCGCCGCTATGTCACGGCCATGCTGGTGCGCACCGCCTGCGTGGTGGTGATGGTCCTCACCTGGAACCGCTGGCCCGGCGTCGCGCTCTGCGCGCTGGCCGGCGGGGTCCTCATTCCGTACGTCGCGGTCGTCGCCGCCCAGGCGGGCTGGCGCCAGCAGCGCGGCGTACGGCCCGAACTGGCCCGCCCCCACACCGAACCCGCCCCGCGGGTCGTCCTCGAACCCACCCTGGTCCTGCCCTCGGAGGAGAAGACAGCGGCCTGAGCGCAGCGCACCCACGGATGCGTGCCGGACCGCAGCTGCCGCTCAGCGCGCCCGATCGGCCGCACGCAGGATCGCGCAGGCCTCCGCCACCGGATCGGCGTGGCCACCGGGGTGGGTGACCAGGTGGAGGCGGTGCGGCAGGCCGTCGTGGACGTCGAGCACCAGGGCGTGCAGCACGGCGCCGCCGCGGTCGCGGAAGACCCAGCCGGGCCGGTCGCCCACCAGGGTCTCGTCCAGGGTGATGCCCACCCGCGCCAGCGGCGCGACGATCGCCGCGAGCATCCGTGAGACGTTCTCGGCGCCCGCCACACACGTGGGCCACGGCAGCGGCTCGCGCCCGCCGTCGCTGATCTCCGCGACGGCGTCGAGCAGCTGACGGCAGGCCTCCTCGGAACATCCGAGAGCTGCCGCGATCTGCTCGTCATCGCACCCGAGTGCCTCGCGCAGCACGAACACGGCACGCTCCAGCGGGGACAGCCGCTCCAGCACCATCAGGGCCGACAGCGCCAGCGAGTCCGCCAGCTCCACCGGCCGGTCCGGGTCCGCCGGCCGGCTGTCGGCGGGCAGCGGCCCGACGGCGTCGCCCCGCGCCACGCGGGCCGCCCGCACGGCCCTGACCGCGATCCGGCTGACCTCGGCTGCCAGATACCCCTCGACCGAAGCGGGCCGCGTCGGCGCGGCCATCGTGCGCAGCCAGGCCGCCTGCACCGCGTACTGGGCGGCACGCGCGTCACCCGTGATCCGGTAGGCAATGGCGGACAACAGGGGCCGCAGTTTCGTGAACTCGTCGGCTGTGCTCACACCAGCTCCTCGGGAACGGCCGCAGCAGGTCCGTCACTCCGTCCCGCCGAAATAACGGGGGGCCAAAAAAGGGGGCCAAAAAAGGGGGGGCGTGCCCGCCGTCAGGGGGGATGCGACGGGCACGCCACAGGGGGGAGGGGGGCTCCCGGCCTCACAGCCCACTCTAGAAGCCGCGCACCATCAAGTCGCCTGCCGGCAGCGGAAGTTCGAGCTCCATTGCAGCGAGGATCCACCGTGAGTGAGCAATGCACCGCCCTGTCAATGGAACTCGACCGGACTTCTAGGCCCCCCACAGATACTCGAAGGCGTGTTTGTAGGCCGGGGAAGGTTTCCGGCCTTATTCCTAAGACAACCCAGGGAAGTTGACGCGATGACGAGCACTCGAACCAGCCCCGTTCAGGCCGTCGAGGCAGCGCTCCGCCGGTTCTTCGCCGACCGCCGGGACGAGGCCGCGGCGGTCGGCCCGGCCTGCGTCGACGCGGTCACCGAGCTGGAGACCTATGTACTGCGCGGCGGCAAGCGGGTACGCCCGACCTTCGCCTGGCTCGGCTGGCTCGGCGCCGGAGGCGACGAGAGCGTTGACGCCACGGTTGAGGCGGTGGCCCGCGTCGGTGCCGCCCTGGAACTGTTCCACGCCGCCGCCCTCATCCACGACGACGTCGTCGACGCCGCCCCCACCCGCCGCGGTGCCCCCGCCGCCCACGTGATGTTCGCGGACCGGCACCGGGACCGCTACTGGAACGGCGACGCGGAACTCTTCGGCACCGGCGCCGCGATCCTCACCGGAGACCTCGCCCAGGGCTGGGCCGAGGACCTCGTCCACACCTCCGGGCTGCCCGCGTCCGCCCTGGCCCGGGTGGTCCCGGTCTGGTCGGCCCTGCGCACCGAGGTGCTGTTCGGCCAGCTGCTCGACGTGACCGCCGAGGCCGCGGCCGAGGAGGACATCGACACGCCTCAGCGGGTCAACCAGTACAAGACGGCCTCGTACACGGTGGAACGCCCGCTGCTCATCGGCGCCGCCATCGCCGGCGCGGACCCCGGACTCGCCGCCGCCTACAGCGCGTTCGGACGGGACATCGGCATCGCCTTCCAGCTGCGCGACGACCTGCTGGGCGTGTTCGGCACTCCCGAGGAGACCGGAAAGCCGTCCGGTGGCGACCTGGTCCAGGGCAAGCGCACGGTGCTGTTCGCCGCCGCGCTGAAGTACGCCGACGAGCGCGACCCGGACGCCGCGAAGTTCCTCAGGACGAAGATCGGTACGCCGATCACCGACGACGAACTCACCGCGATGCGTTCCGTCATCACCGACGTCGGCGCGGTGGACCATGTCGAACGCGACATCACCCGGCGCACCGAGCGGGCCCTCGCCGCGCTGCGGTCGAGCAGCGCCACCGATTACGCGAAGGACGAATTGACCGCCATGGCGATCAGCGCGACGCAGCGGACTTCGTAATCCTTGGAAATCGCTCAACTCCCGCTCCATAAAAGCCCCTTGGGTGACCCAGGTCACCTCAAGGGGCTCTTGGTTTTTGGATGGGAAGCGTGTCACAATTTCCGTACGTCCTCCCTGCCCAAAATCATTTTCGCGGCAGCGAGTTGACGTCGTATCCCGCCGGTTCGTAGAGGCAAGCCCAAGTCGCTGCCCTCCCGGCACAGTTCCCTTTTCAGACACCGTGATCCGAGCCGTGGAGAACGCATGTCAAAAAACGCTGTCATTCCTTTGTCGACGCCTGCCGACCTCCGATGACCAGGTTGCGCTGGCTGACCGCGGGGGAGTCCCACGGTCCCGCACTCGTGGCGACGCTGGAGGGTCTTCCCGCCGGTGTGCCGATCACCACGGAGATGGTGGCGGACCACCTGGCGAGGCGCCGGCTCGGTTACGGGCGCGGTGCCCGGATGAAGTTCGAGCAGGACCAGGTCACCTTCCTGGGCGGCGTCCGGCACGGCCTCACCCTCGGCTCCCCGGTCGCCATCATGGTGGGCAACACCGAATGGCCCAAGTGGGAGCAGGTCATGGCGGCCGATCCCGTCGCCCCGGAGATCCTGTCCGGCCTTGCTCGTAACGCGCCCCTGACCCGGCCGCGTCCTGGTCATGCCGACCTCGCGGGCATGCAGAAGTACGGCTTTGACGAGGCTCGGCCGATCCTGGAGCGTGCGTCCGCGCGGGAGACGGCGGCGCGGGTGGCGCTGGGCGCGGTTGCCCGGTCGTACTTGAAGGAGACGGCCGGTATCGAGATCGTCAGCCATGTCGTCGAGCTGTGCTCGGTGAAGGCCCCGCAGGGTGTGTACCCGATTCCGGCCGACGTCGAGAAGCTGGACGCGGACCCGCTGCGCTGCCTGGACGCGGACACGTCGAAGGCGATGGTCGCGGAGGTCGATCAGGCCCACAAGGACGGCGACACCCTGGGTGGTGTGGTGGAGGTCCTGGCCTACGGTGTTCCGGTCGGCCTTGGTTCGCACGTCCACTGGGACCGCAAGCTCGATGCCCGCCTGGCCGGTGCGCTCATGGGTATCCAGGCGATCAAGGGTGTGGAGATCGGCGACGGTTTCGAGCTGGCGCGCGTGCCGGGCTCCAAGGCGCACGACGAGATCGTGGGCACGCCTGAGGGCATCCGCCGCGTGTCGGGCCGTTCCGGCGGCACCGAGGGTGGTCTGACCACCGGCGAGCTGCTGCGGGTGCGGGCGGCGATGAAGCCGATCGCCACGGTGCCGCGCGCCTTGCAGACCGTGGATGTGGCCACCGGTGAGGCGGCGCCCGCCAACCACCAGCGCTCGGACGTGTCCGCGGTGCCGGCCGCCGGTATCGTCGCCGAGGCCATGGTGGCCCTCGTCCTGGCGGATGCGGTCGCGGAGAAGTTCGGCGGCGACAACGTGGCCGAGACGCGCCGCAACGTGCGGTCGTTCCTCGAGAACCTGGCCATCCGATGAGTCCTCGGGTGGTGCTCGTCGGCCCGATGGGCGTGGGCAAGTCGACGGTCGGGCAGTTGCTCGCCGGGCGGCTCGGTGTGGGTTACCGGGACACCGATGACGACATCGTCGCCGCGCAGGGCCGGAGCGTCGCGGAGATCTTCGTCGACGAGGGCGAGTCTGCCTTCCGTGCGATCGAGAAGGCCGCGGTGCTGCGGGCGCTGGCCGAGCACAACGGCGTTCTCGCCCTGGGCGGCGGCGCGATCCTCGACGAGGACACACGCGTGGCCCTCGCCGGCCTGCCGGTGGTCTACCTGTCGATGGATGTCGAGGAGGCCGTCAAGCGCACCGGCCTGAACACGGCCCGTCCGCTGCTCGCGGTCAATCCGCGCAAGCAGTGGCGTGAGCTGATGGAGGCGCGCCGGCACCTGTACGAGCAGGTCGCCACGGCGGTCGTCGCGACGGACGGCCGTAGCCCTGAAGAAGTCACCGAAGTCGCCCTGGACGCACTGGAGTTGAAGCAGGCATGAGCGAGGCAGCGACCCGGCGCATCAGCTGACCCCTGCCGGCAGCCGGACCTTCCGTGCACATTTCGTTTCCCGATCACACATACAGAGGTTCACTGTGTCCGAAACCGTAGACACCCCCACGGCAACCACCGCATTCACCGACGCCGTGGAACAGCGGCGCCACAACCGCGCCATCGTCGAGCAGTACATGAACACCCTGGGCCAGGACCGGCTGCGCCGGCACGAGCTGTTCACCGAGGACGGCGTCGGCGGGCTGTGGACCACCGACACCGGATCACCCGTCGCCACCCACGGCCGCGACCGCCTCGGCGAGCACGCCGTGTGGTCCCTGAAGTGCTTCCCCGACTGGGAGTGGTACAACGTCCGGATCTTCGAGACGGACGACCCCGACCACTTCTGGGTCGAGTGCGACGGCCGCGGAAAGATCCGCTTCGGCGACTACCCCGAGGGCTACTACGAGAACCACTTCCTGCACTCCTTCGAGTTCGAGAACGGGAAGATCAAGCGGCAGCGCGAGTTCATGAACCCGTTCCAGCAGCTGCGCGCCCTGGGCATTCCGGTCCCCGAGATCAAGCGCACCGGCATCCCCACCTGACGACGCCCCCTGGCACGAACGACCTCACCGCTGGATCGGAGAACGGCATGAACGAAGTCGTGAAGGACGTCACCCGGGACATCCGGGTCCGCGAGGCGTTGCAGCAACCCGAGTGGAGCGACCTCCTCCAACTGAGCCGGGTGGGTGAGGCGCTCGCCTCCCGCCCGACCCTCGTACAGCCCGACGACGTGGCCACCATGCGCACCCTGCTCGGCAAGGTCGCGGCCGGCGAGGCCCTGGTCGTGCAGTCCGGGGACTGCGCCGAGGACCCGCAGGAGTGCACCGCCGAGCACGTCGCCCGCAAGGTCGCCGTCCTCGACCTGATCGCCGGGGCGCTCGGCCTGATCACCGGCAAGCCCGTGCTGCGTGCCGGGCGCATCGCCGGCCAGTTCGCCAAGCCCCGCTCCAAGCCCACCGAGATCATCGACGGCGTCGAACTCCCCTCGTTCCGCGGGCACATGGTCAACGCCCCCGAGACCGACGCCGAGAGCCGGCGCGCCGACCCGCTGCGCATCCTCACCGGCTACATGGCCGCCAGCGACGTCGTCGACCACCTCGGCTGGCGTGAACGCGGCGCGGGCCGCGACGTCGTCAGCCCCCGCGTGTGGACCAGCCACGAGGCGCTGCTCCTCGACTACGAGGTGCCCATGCTCCGGGTGGACGAGCAGGGCCGCCTGTTCCTCGGCTCGACGCACTGGCCGTGGATCGGCGAGCGCACCCGCCAGGTCGACGGCGCGCACGTCGCCATGCTGTCCCAGGTCAGCAACCCGGTGGCCTGCAAGGTCGGGCCGTCGATGGAGCCCGAGGAGCTGCTGGCGCTGTGCGAGCGGCTCGACCCGTGGCGCGATCCGGGCAAGCTCACCCTGATCGCCCGCATGGGCGCCGGGAACGTCGCCGACCGGCTGCCGCGACTCGTCGAGGCCGTACGGGAGGCCGGGCACCCGGCGATCTGGCTGACCGACCCGGTGCACGGCAACACCGTCAACGCGCCCAGCGGCCACAAGACCCGCCTGGTGGAGACCGTCGCCCTGGAGGTCTCCCGCTTCGTGACCGCCGTCCGCGACGCCGGCGGGGTGGCCGGCGGACTGCACCTGGAGACCACGCCCGACGACGTCACCGAGTGCGCCTACACCAAGGACGACCTGCACACCGTGGGCGAGCGCTACACCTCCTTCTGCGACCCCCGCCTCACCCCGTGGCAGGCCGTGTCCGTCGTCGAGTCCTGGACCGCCTGAACCCCACGCCCCCAGCAGCAACAGGAGCCGAAGCCATGACCGGCATACCTCCCATCTCCGCGTACCCGCTGCCCGCCCAGGGCGACCTGCCGCCCGCCGCCGTCGCCTGGAAGGCCGACCCCGCCCGGGCCGTCCTCCTCGTCCACGACATGCAGCGGTACTTCCTCAAACCGTTCCCCGACAGCCTCCGCGACGACCTGATACGCGGCGCGGTGCACCTGCGGGAGCGCAGCGCCGCCCTCGGCGTCCCCGTCGCCTACACCGCCCAGCCCGGCGGCATGACCGACGAACAGCGCGGTCTGCTCAAGGACTTCTGGGGCCCCGGCATGCGCACCACGCCCGAGGACCGCCAGGTCGTCGACGCCCTCGCCCCGGCCGACGGCGACTGGCTGCTCACCAAGTGGCGCTACAGCGCCTTCTTCAAGACCGACCTGCTCCAGAGGATGCGGGCCGCCGGCCGCGACCAGCTGATCCTGTGCGGGGTCTACGCCCACGTCGGGGTCCTCGCCACCGCCGTCGAGGCCTACACCAACGACATCCAGCCGTTCTTCGTCGCGGACGCCACAGCGGACTTCTCCCAGGAGTACCACCGCTCGGCCCTCACCTACGCCGCCGAGCGCTGCGCCCGCGTCGTCACCGCGAAAGAGGTGTTCGCATGACGTACGGCGACCTGCTCGACCAGGCGCTGAACGGGCCCGCACAGCAGCCGTACGCGCTGCTGCACCGCCCCGGCACCACCGGCCCCGGCGTCGTCGAGGTCCTGACCGGCGAGGTGTCCCTGCCCGCCACCCTCGCCGACATCGACCTGCCCGAGAACCCGGCGGCGGGCGCCGGCGCCCACCACGAGACGCTCGTCGTCCTGCCCTACCGGCAGCTCGCCGAACGCGGCTTCGCCTGCTCCGACGACGGCACCCCCCTGGTGGCCATGACCGTCACCGGCCAGCAGCAACTGCCGCTGGACGAGGCCCTCGACCGCATCCCCGACGTGCCGACCACCCTCACCGGCGGCGACTTCGACGTCGACGACACCGCCTACGAGGACGTGGTGCGCCGCATCGTCAAGGAGATGATCGGCACCGGGGAGGGCGCGAACTTCGTCATCAAGCGCACCTTCGTCGCCGACATCACCGACTACGGCCCGCGCAGCGCCCCCGCCCTGTTCCGCCGCCTGCTCACCCGTGAGTCCGGCGCCCACTGGACGTTCCTCATCCACACCGGCACCCGCACCCTCGTCGGCGCCTCCCCCGAACGGCACGTCAGCCTCCAGGCCGGCACCGCCGTCATGAACCCCATCAGCGGCACCTACCGCTACCCCTCCTCCGGGCCCACCCTCTCCGGCGTCCTTCAGTTCCTCGGCGACCGCAAGGAGACCGACGAGCTGTACATGGTCCTCGACGAGGAACTGAAGATGATGGCCCGGATCTGCCCCGGCGGCGGCCGGGTCGTCGGGCCCTACCTGAAGGAAATGGCCAAGGTCGCCCACACCGAGTACTTCATCGAGGGCCGCACCGACCGCGATGTGCGCGACATCCTGCACGAGACGATGTTCGCGCCCACCGTCACCGGCAGCCCGCTGGAGAGCGCCTGCCGCACCATCACCCAGTACGAGCCCGGCGGGCGCGCCTACTACAGCGGCGCGGCGGCACTGATCGGGCGGGACGCGGACGGCGAGCGGGTCATGGACTCCGCGATCCTCATCCGCACCGCCGACATCAGCGCCGAGGGCCGCATCGGCATCGGTGTCGGCGCCACCATCGTGCGCCACTCCGACCCGGCCTCCGAGGCCGCCGAGACCCGTGCCAAGGCCGCCGCCCTGGTGGCCGCTTTCGACGGCACCCCGCAGACCGAGCGCTTCGCCGAGCACCCCGTCGTCCGTGCGGCCCTCGCCGGGCGCAACACCTCCATCGCCGACTTCTGGCTCACCGACGCCGAAGCCCGCGAGGCGGCCCGCCCCGAACTCGCCGGGCGCAGCGTCCTCGTCGTCGACGCCGAGGACACCTTCACCTCCATGCTGGACCAGCAACTGCGGTCCCTGGGGCTGCGGGTGACGGTCAGCCGCTTCGACGAGCCGTACTCCTTCGACGGCCACGACCTGGTCGTGATGGGCCCCGGCCCCGGCGACCCGCAGGAACTCGCCCACCCCAAGATGCGGCACCTGCACACGGCCGTCGACACCCTGCTGCGCGAGGGACGCCCCTTCCTCGCCGTCTGCCTCAGCCACCAGGTCCTCGGTCTGCGCCTCGGCCTGCCGCTGCGCCGCCGGGACACACCCAACCAGGGCGTGCAGAAGCAGATCGACCTGTTCGGCGGCGCCGAACGCGTCGGCTTCTACAACACGTTCGCCCTGCTCGCCGACGGCGACGAGTTCCACGCCGACGGCATCGGCACCGTCCGGGTCAGCCGCGACGCGGCCACCGGCGAGGTGCACGCCCTGAGCGGTCCAGGCTTCGCCTCGGTGCAATTCCACCCGGAGTCAGTGCTGACCCGAGAGGGACCCCGCATCGTGGGAACACGCCTTGCCGCACTGCTCACCCCGGCGAAGGCCGCGGGCCGGGCCTGACCCGCCCTGCGGCCCCACCAAGGACCGGGCCGGCGCCCACCCCCGTGCGCCGGCCCGGTACCCGCCGAGACCAGAACCACTGGGAGACCGGATGCATACGTACGTCGTCGTCGACGCGTTCGCGCGCGAACCCCTCACCGGAAACCCGGTGGCGGTGTTCTTCGGGGCCGACGACCTGCCCGCCGAGCAGATGCAGCGCATCGCCCGGGAGATGAACCTGTCGGAGACCACCTTCGTGCTCCGGCCCCGCCAGGACGACACCGACGCCCACGTGCGGATCTTCACGCCGGTCAACGAACTGCCCTTCGCGGGCCACCCGTTGCTGGGCACCGCCATCGCTCTCGGCGCCCGCACCGACGCCGACCGGCTGCGCATCGAGACCGCCATGGGCGTCGTACCGTTCACGCTCGAACGCGCCGACGGCAAGGTCGTCGCCACGAGCATGCGGCAGCCGGTGCCCGTGTGGGAGCCCTTCGACCGCGCCGACGAGCTCCTGGAGGCCCTCGGCGTCCACGACTCGACACTCCCGGTGGACATCTACCGCAACGGCCCGCGGCACGTCCTCGTCGGCTTCGAGAGCGTCGAGGCCCTCTCGAAGGTCGACCCCGACCACCGCGCCCTGGCCCGCTTCCCCGACATGGCGACCAACTGCTATGCGGGAGAGGGGAGTTCGTGGCGCAACCGGATGTTCTCGCCCGCCTACGGCGTCGTCGAGGACGCGGCCACCGGCTCCGCCGCGGGCCCCATCGCCATCCATCTCGCCCGGCACGGCCTCATCGAGTACGGGCAACGCATTCAGATCACCCAGGGCGTCGAGATCGGCCGCCCCTCACCCATGGGCGCGCTCGTCCACGGCGAGGGCGACCACGTCACCTCCGTCGAGGTCTCGGGCCCCGGAGTGGTCACCATCGAAGGGGTGCTCCATGTCTGACCTGTCCCAGCTCCACGCGACCAACGGGATGGCGGTGACCACCCGTGGCGGCTCCAGCCGCTCCGAGACCCTCACCGGCAACCTCCACGTGCCCTTCCCCGAGTTCATGGCGCCCCCGGCCGAACCGATCGGGCTGCTGTCGGCATGGCTGGAGTCCGCCGTCGCGCACAACGTCCGCGAGCCGCGCGCCATGGCCCTCGCCACCGCTGACGCCCAGGGGCGCACCTCCTCGCGCATCGTCGCCCTCACCAAGGTGACGGACACCGGCATCGTGTTCATCACCCACTCCGACAGCCGCAAGGGCCGCGAACTCGCCGAGAACCCCTGGGCGTCCGGCGTGCTGTACTGGCGCGAGACCACCCAGCAGATCACCCTCGCCGGCCCCGTCACCCAGCTGTCCGAGGCCGAGTCGGAGGCCCTGTGGTTCGCGCGGGCCGTCTTCACCCACGCCATGACCACGGTCTCCCGGCAGAGCAAGCCGCTGGAGGACCTCGACCACTTCGCCCGGCTGCGCGCCGAGGCCCTCGAACTGGGCGAGCCGCCGCGCCCGCTGCCGCGGCCCGCCACCTTCGTCGGCTACCGCCTCGACCCCGCCAGCGTCGAGTTCTGGGGCAACGGCGTCGACCGGCTCCACGAACGCCTCCACTACCAGCGCACCGACGGCGGCTGGCAGATCAACCGACTCCAGCCCTGAGCCCCGGGAGCCATCATCACTATGTCCACCACACCGGTGTTCACCGGCCAGCACGAGCTGCGCGCCCGCAACCGCCGGGCCGTGGAGGAGTACCTGCGCACCGGCCCCGAGGCCCGGCTCATGCGGTACACCCTCTACACCGACGACGGCACCGCGTCGCTGTTCTACACCGACATCGGCCGCCCCATCGTCGTCACCGGCCGCGAGAAGCTGAAACGGCACGGCGAACTGTCCCTGAAGGTACTGCCCGACTGGCAGTGGTACGACGTCCAGATCTACGAGACCCAGGACCCGTCCGTCATCTGGGTCGAGTGCGACGGCGAGGGGACGATCCGCTTCCCCGGCTATCCCGAGGGCCGCTACCGCAACCACTTCATCCACGGCTTCACCCTGCGCGACGGGAAGATCGCCGCCAGCCGCGAGTACACCAACCCGATCGAGCACATGAAGTCGCTGAGCATCGAGACACCGCACATCCGCCGGGACTGGATCCCCACGTCCTGAACCGGTTCGCGTGCCTGGGGCCGCCCACCTGTGTGTCAGGTGGGCGGCCCCTTTTTTGCGTGGGGTCAGCCCAGGTAGCGCTGGATCGTCGGCTTGATCAGGTCGATCAGGTCGTCCACCGGCGTCGAGGCGATCGGCTCCAGTTTCACGATGTAGCGCATCAGGACGACACCCCACACCTGGGACGTGGCCGCGTTGACATTGACCGCCGGGACGCCGATGGTCTCCGCGGCCTGGTAGATGTCCATGTCTGCGATGCCGATCGCCTTGCCGGCCTGCGCGAACAGCTGGTTGGTGAGGAAGCCGCGCATCTGGTCGGCGCCCTCGTCGCTGTTGACCGCGGCGGTCAGCAGCCCGAGCAGCCGGGGCCGCACCTGCGGGTCCTCCCACAGCACGAAGGCCGCGCGGAGCAGTTTCTCGGCGAGCTCGTCACGCGCCCCGGCGAGCGCGTCCGCGCCGGCGTCACCGAGTGCGCCGCCCAGCGAGTCCAGGGCGGCCGAGGGCTCCTCGACCTGGATGGTTTCCGACACTTTTCCTCCTGGTGTTTCCGTACTGAAATGGCCGGGGAGGGCGCCCCCCGGCCGCTTCGGTTCTCTAACGGTTCGTCAACTGGTCCTTGAGCCGGTCGGCGAGCGCGAGCCGCTGCACCTTCAGCGTCGCGGTGCGCGGCAGCTCGGCCTCCGGGATCTGCACCGGGTCCGCCAGCTGCGGGAACCCGGCCGCCGCGGCACGCCACCGCTCCGGGTCCAGCGGCTTGTCGCCGTGGGTGCAGATCACCGGGACCGCCTCGGAGTTGGGGCCCTGCACGACGACCAGCTCGCTCAGCTCGTGCAGCTCCGCCAGGACGACGTCCTCGATCTCCAGGGAGCTCGTCACCCCCGGGATCATGTCGACCTCACGGTCGAGCATGTGCAGACAGCCGAACCGGGTGAAGTAGCCGACATCACCGGTGCCCCACCACTCGCCCTTGCGGTTGGCGTCGTAGCGCTCCTGCTCGCCGTAGTACGTCTTGGCGATGCCCGGCCAGGCCACCTCGATACGGCCCGGGTTCTGCTCGGTCGGACGGTGGCCGTCGCGGCTGACCACCCGTACCTTCGCCGCGCCCAGCGGCATCTGCCAGCCCACGCACCGCCCGTTCGCCTTGTGCGCGGAGTGCCGGAAGTAGGCGCGGCCGACGGCGGGGCCGACCTCGCTCTGCCCGTAGATCTGGAAGAACAGGGCGCCGCGCCGGTCGGAGGCCTTCAGGAGCGTGCTCATCGTGCCCGGGTGGATCGCGTCGAAGGTGCTGCTGAAGACCTTCACCGAGGCGAAGGGCGCCCGCGGGTCCTCGGCCAGGCCCTCCCACTCCATGAGCGAGTTGGGCAGCGCCTCGATGAGGGCCGGGCGGTGCTCGATGAAGTGCTCGGCGACGACCGCCGGGTCCGTCTCCCGCAGCAGCAGGACCGGGTACTCCTTGAGCAGCGCCAGCGACATGGCCGCGACCATCCGCGAGTGCACGAACGGCACATGGATGGCGACGGTCTCCTTCTTGCGCAGCAGGGCCAGCAGCCGCCACTGCGGAAGCAGGCGGATGCCCTGGGTGCGCGGGGTGTGCACCACGAGCTTGGGGATTCCGGTGGTGCCGGAGGTGTGGGTGATGACGGCGGCCTCGTCGATCGGCCGGACCACCGGCTTCACCCGCGGGGAGCCCGCGAGCTCACCGAGCGAGATCGCGCCCGGCCGGTCGAAGGCCGAGGTGATCACGCGCTCGGTGAGGTCCGCCAGCGCCACGTCGGCGAGGGTGTCGAGCTTCTTGCCGTCGGTGAGCAGCGTCGGCCGGCCGACCCGCTCCAGCAGGACGCCCACGGTGGCGGGGTCCAGGGCGGGGGAGATGTTGACGACGATCCCGCCGATACGGGAGATCGCCGCCGCGAGCATCCAGTGGTCGGCGCCGGCCGTCTTGTAGATGAAGACGTGCTCGTCGGGCCGGACCCCGGCCGCCCACAGGCGGGCCGCCAAGTCGTCGACGTGATCGGCGTACTGGGCCACCGTCAGCCGGCGCCCCGCCTCCGGCAGGGCGTCCAGGTCGTGGTCCAGGGTGATCGGCGTCGACGGGTTCACGGCCGCGGCCATCTCCGGCAGGAGACCGATGTGCAGGCCGCGCTTCTGTATCGATGAGTAGGCGGTTGAGCCCTTCATCGGGCTGTCTCCTTTGCGATGGGCTATGGGTTCGGGCTGGTCGCCGGCTCTGTGCGGGATACCGGGACACCGAGATGCCGGGGCGGCGGGCGTGTTACGCCGCGCGGCCGGCCTTCAGCGCCGCCGCCGTCTGCGTGACCCGGCGGGCCTGGTAGCGGGCGCCTTCCAGGACCACCTCGCCGGGGCCGCCGTTGCTGTTGCCGGCGCCCGAGACGTACGACGTGCCGTACGGATTGCCCGTCTTGAACTGGATCGGGTCGGTGTAGCCGGGCGGCACGATGATGCCGCCCCAGTGGTAGAAGGTGTTGCTCAGCGCCAGGATCGTGGACTCCTGGCCGCCGTGCGGGGTACCGGTCGAGGTGAAGGCCGAGACGACCTTGTCGGCGAGCCCGCCCCGCTGCCACAGCGGGCCCGCGGTGTCGATGAAGGCCTTCAGCTGGCTGGAGACGTTGCCGAAGCGGGTCGGGGTGCCGAACAGCACCGCGTCCGCCCACTCCAGGTCGTCGAGGCCGGCCACCTCCACGTCGGCGGTGTCCTCGATGTGCTTGGCCCACGCCGGATTGGAGTTGACGGCCTCCGGCGGGGCCAGCTCACGCACCTTGCGCAGGCGCACGGTCGCGCCCGCCTTCTCCGCGCCCTCGGCCGCGGCCTGCGCCATGGCGTGCAGGTTGCCGGTGGCGCTGTAGTAGATGATCGCGACGTTCACGGCTGTCATGTGTGGTTCCTTCGCTGTGTGCCGACCGCCGGGGCGGCTACCGGGCGACGACGAGGGTGGCGGGCTCGGCGACGTGGAACGAGATGTCCTCGAACCCGGCCTTGGTCAGCCAGTCGCGGTAGTCGCTGCGGGTCCAGGTGCTGCCCTGCCGGGTCTTGAGCAACATCTCCGAGGCGAAGATCAGCGGGAAGGCCGGGCCGCTGCGGTCGTCGTCGACGACGTAGTCGTTGACGACGAGGGTGCCGCCGGGCTTGAGGGCCTGCCGCAGCCGGGAGAAGACCTCGATGTTGCTCTCCGGGCTCTCCTGGTGGGCGATGTGCGAGTACACCGCGACGTCGTACTCGGCGGTGCCGAAGTCGGTGGTGTGGAAGTCCCCGTTGAGCGTGGTGAACCGGTCCCCGACGCCCCGCTCGTCGAGCAGCCGGCGGGCGATCTCGTTGATCGGCTCCCAGTCGAGCTGGGTGGCGCGGGCGGCCGGGTTGGCCTCCAGCCAGATCCCCGAGTAGATGCCCGAGCCGCCACCCACGTCGAGGATGGAGATCTCCCCGGCGTCCGCCAGCCCGAGCACCTCGGCGGCGACACCCGCGGCGGGCACCGACTGTGCGGCGATCGCCGTGACGATGCCCTCCCAGTGCGGGTTGTTGGCGACCTCGACGACCACGTCCTTGATCGGCCCGCCGACCCGGACGACCTCGGCCAGGTCGGTCAGCGAGCCCGTGTGACCCAGCTTCAGCCGCGCGAACGGGGCCAGCGACACCGGGGTGTCCTCCACCAGGTAGGTGGCCGCCTCGGGGGTGTTGCGGTAGCGGCCCTCGTGCAGCTCGACCAGGCCGATGCTGACCAGCCCGTCGAGCAGGGTCTGCGCGCCGCGCTCGGCGATGGCGGCGCGCCGGGCCAGCTCGTCGGCGGTGTCCGCGCCGTTCGCGAGGTGGGTGAAGACCGAGTGGGTGGCGGCTGCGGCGAGGACACCGGTGGCCCAGTAGCCGTTGATCAGCCGCATGATGCCGACAGGTGACGGCTGGTTGTTGGTCATGCTGCCCCTCCGAGGGCGAATGTGGCGGGCGAGGTGGCGGCGGAGTGGGTGTGCACCGCGCTGCGCAGCGCGGCGACGACCCGCTCGACCTGGTGGGGCTTGAGTTCCGCGTGCATGGGGATGGAGAGCTGGCGGGCGAACAGGTCCGCCGAGACGGGGCAGGTCTGCTGTGCCTTGAACACCGGCTGCACATGGCCGGCCCAGGTGCCCTGCTGGCAGCCGATGCCCTGGCCGCGCAGCTCCGCGGCGACCGCGGCACGGTCCACGCCCGCGTCCAGCGTCACCATGTACGTCTGCCAGGCGTGGGTGCGGTCGTCGGGGACGGTCGGGGTGCCCACCAGCTCCTCGTCGGCGAGGAGTTCGGCGTACTGGGCGGCGACCGTGCTGCGGCGGGCCAGCAGTTCGTCGATCCGGCCGAGCTGCACCTGGAGGATGGCCGCGGCGATGTCGGACAGCTTGAAGTTGTAGCCGACCTCGGTGAACGTCGGCACGGGCAGGCCCACGACCTTGCCCATGTCGAAGATGCTGCCGATGCCGAACGAGGAGCGCAGCCGCGCGTCCTTGCCGATCTCCGGGTCGTGGGCGAGCAGCGCGCCGCCCTCCCCGCTGGAGGCGCCCTTGCGTCCGTGGAAGGACAGGCACCCGATCTCGGCGAGCGCACCGGCCTGCCGGCCCCGGTAGGTGGCGCCGACCGCACAGGCCGCGTCCTCGATGAGGAACAGCCCGTGCCGGTCGGCGATCTCCTGCAGCTCGTCGTAGTCGGCGGGCATGCCGACCGTGTCGATCGCGACGATCCCCGCGGTGCGCGGCGTGACCAGGTCGGCCACCGCCTGCGGGTCGACCGTGTAGGTGTCGGGCCGTACGTCGGCGAAGACCGGGGTCGCGCCCACGTACAGGGCGGCCTGCGCGGGCGCCGGGAACCCGTAGTCGGCGACGATGACCTCGTCGCCCGGACCCACGCCGAGCGCGAGCATCGCCAGGTGCAGCGCGGCACCGCAGTTGGCGAGGGCCACGGCGTCACCGACGCCGTACTTCTTGACGAGCTGGGCCTCCAGGGCCTTGCCCTTGGGGCCTTGTCCCGCGGGCCAGCCGGAGGCGAACACCTCGGCCACGGCGGCCAGTTCCTCCTCGCCGAGGCTCGCGTGGACGAGCGATATCGGTTCCATCTCGGGTTCAGCTCCCACTCTGGTTCGCGTGCGTGGTCTGGCCGGGGATGTGCAGGGCGGGCGGCTCGTAGCGCAGTGGCGTCAACTGCTCGACGTCGTACCGCTTGCGCATGGCCTCCACGGCCGCGGCGTCCACCGTGGTGCCGCGCGACCAGATCTCCGCGATCTCCTCGAAGTAGTCCTCGTGGATGGGCGAGGGCAGGCACTGGAAGAGCATCTTCACCGGCCTGTCGGTGGCGTTGCGGAACGCGTGCGGGGTGCCGGGCGGCACGAACATGCAGCCGCCCTCACTCGCCCGGATCACGCGGTCGCCCTTGGGGGACACCCAGTCGTGCCAGCTGTCCGGTGTGCGCTCGGTCGGTTCGAAGCACAGCAGGTCGAGCTCGCCCTCAAGGACGTAGAAGAACTCCTGGGCGTCCCCGTGCACATGGGCTCCGACGTCGAAGCCGGGCGGCACGACCACTTCGAAGATCGACACGGAGGAGCCCATCTCCTTCGTGGCCTTGAAGGTCACCTCCTGTGCCCGGGTGACCAGCTTTCGCCCGGCGCCCGCCGGGAGGATGAGGTCGGTCATACGGGTTTCCTCCGCTGTCCGTCAGGGGCGCTCAGGACGCGGACCGGGAGTCGTCGGACCCCCAGGTGCCCAGGGCCATCTCCGCGGTGATACCGGGACCGAAGCCGGCGATCAGGCCGGTGGCGCCGGGGGCCGGGGCGTCCTCCTCGAACAGGCGCCGGGCGGCCTCCAGGACGACGGCGCTGGCGATGTTCCCGTACTCGCTCAGCGTCGACCAGCTGTGCCGGAACACGTCCCGGTCGACCTCCAGGAACTTGGCGAGGTCGTCGAGGATGCGCGGGCCACCGGCGTGCACGATGTAGAAGTCGAGCTTGCCCGCGTCCCAGCTGTGGTCCTTGGCGAGCTCGCGCAGGACCGGGGCGAGCGGCTCCATCGTGCCGGGGACCCGGCGGTCGAGCTGGAAGTGGAAGCCGGTGTCCTTGACCGCGTACGAGATCCAGTCCTCGGTGTTGGGTATCAGGTAGGAGGCGTTGCGCTCCAGCTCGATGCCGTTGCCGCCGATGCCGCGGACGACGGCCGCGGCGACCGCGTCACCGAACAGGCCGTCGGACAGCAGCGAACCGATGTCGTCGGCCTCCGGCTGGTAGCACAGCGAGCACAGCTCGCAGGAGACGATGAGGACGTTGCTGCCGGGGTGGGCCACGCAGAAGTCGTGGGCCCGGTTGATCGCCGCGCCGCCCGCCGCGCAGCCCAGCTGGGCGATGGGGATCTGCCGGGTGTCGGGGCGGAAGCCCAGCTTGTTGATGAGCCAGGCGGTCAGCGACGGCATCATGAAGCCGGTGCACGACACGTAGATGATCGCGTCGATGTCACGGGCCCGCAGCTCGGCGTTGGCCAGGGCACGTTCGATGACCTCGGGGGTGCGCTTCTTCGACTCGACCTCGTAGATGCGGTTGCGCTCCTCGAAGCCCGGGTGGCGCAGCGTCTGCTCGATGGGCTGGACGATGTGCCGCTTCTGCACGCCGGTGTTGCGGATCAGGCGGAGCGCCAGGGGCAGTTGCGGCTTGCCGGCGTGCGCCTTCTCCGCAAATTCCAGAGTCTCTTCCACCGTGATGATGTGTTCCGGCGCCATCATGGCCGGCTTGCAAAGCCTGGGCATATCTGGAATCCACTTCTCTTGGGGTCTCGACAGCGGGGGCGGTGCGGCGGGCGGGTCACGCTTGCTCAGCAAGCGCTACAAGGTGCCTCAAGACCGAGCGGTCGCGGCTGGCGGCGACGAGCCTCGGATGCTTCAGTGGCAGGGGTGACCGGACAGGGAAGGCGATCACGGCGAAGTACGCGAGCATGGCGAAGAAGCCGGGAGAGTCCGGGAAAGGACTTCGGCTGTCCGGAGAAACCGTCGGCTGTCAGGTGCGCAGGGGCTCGATTCGCCCTGCGGTAACCGGCGAACGACCCTCGGTCCGTTGCCCCGTGCTGTTTTCGGGCAGGCGAGGGGTGCGAAAATAGTGACACGCGCTGAGGAGCCGAGCCAAGTGCCTGTTAGGCATACCCGAGCCAGACTCCAGGCGTACTCGCGCGCGCTTCCGGCAGGGGTCAGGACGCCCCCTGCCAAACCCTCTCCGACCTGCATGTTCACCGATCGACGGGGGAGTCGCGAGACCTCGTTCCCGGCCCTTCGGAAGCGTGTGTTCCGGCCCCCGTGGAGCACCGGGCGGCCACCGCCTCAAGTGAATCAAGACCGTACGGCAGGGAATCGTCCAGCACATGTGTGCCGGACTCCGTCGGCGGCCCGTCACATTTGCCCGCCGCGGCCTGTCACACAGACGAGGCCCTGCTGGGAGGAAGCGACCTGATGAACGAAAACGAATGGCTGGCCGACCGATTCGAGGCCGACCGCCCGCGGTTGCGGGCGGTGGCCTACCGGGTGCTCGGATCCATGGCGGAGGCCGACGACGCCGTCCAGGAAGCCTGGCTGCGGGTGATCCGCTCGGACGCCAGCGAGGTGGAGAACATGAGCGGCTGGCTCACCACCATCGTGGCCCGGGTGTCGCTGAACATGCTCCAGTCCCGCAAGTCGCGCCGCGAGGACCTCGTGGACGCCCCCGACACCGACCACGCGCAGCACAGGGAGGCGGAGTCGGCCGACCCCGAGCAGGAGGCGATGCTCGCCGAGTCGGTCGGGGCCGCGATGTTCCTCATCCTCGACACGCTCACGCCCGCCGAGCGGCTGGCGTTCGTCCTGCACGACATGTTCGCGGTGCCCTTCGAGGAGATCGCCCCGATCGTCGACCGCACCCCGGCCGCGGCCCGCCAGCTGGCCAGCCGGGCCCGCCGCCGCTTCCAGCGCCAGGGCGTCAGGCCGGAGGACGTGGAGGTCGTCGCGCAGACCCCGCCGGCCCCGGACACCGAGGCGGCCCAGGTCGGCAAGGCCGACTTCGTGCACGCGTTCCTCACCGCCTCCCGCGAGGGCGACTTCGAGGCGCTGCTGGCCATCCTCGCCCCGGACATCGTGGTCCGCGCCGACCAGGCGGCCGTGCAGATGGGCATGGCCACCGGCATCGGACTGGCCACGGGTGCGGGGCTGACCGAGGAGATGCGCGGCTCCGACGCCGTCACCCGCGCCTTCTCCAAGCTTTCCTGGGCGCCGGTGCCCGCCCTCATCGACGGCTCCGCGGGGCTCGCCTACGTCCGCGACGGTGTGGCACACGCCGTGTTCCGCTTCGACATCGCCGCGGGCCTGATCACCAACATCGACATCCGCGCCGACCTGACCGGCCTGGACATCGTCATCCTGAACTGAACGGCCGCAGGGGTCCGGGCACGAGGACGGGGCGGTCCGCCTGGACCGCCCCGTCCTCGTGCCCGGAAGACCTCAGTCCTCCAGCGCGTCGAACGCCTTCAGCAACCGCCGCTGGATGTCGGTGATGTGGTAGTACGCACCGAGCTTGTAGTACTCCTCCGTGGGCGACAGCGTCAGCCCGTAGACCAGGGTGCGGTTCTCGCCGACATAGGCGTACGGCGCCTTCGTGCCGTAGTGGCGGAACTGCTCGATGTCGCGCTCGTCCGTGGAGGGCACCAGCGTCGGGTCCGTGGAGATCACCGCGAAGCACAGGCGGTCGATCTTGCCGGTGTCCCAGTTGAGGGTGGGGTAGACCGAGAACGAGCGCTTGCAGAACTCCAGCCCCAGCTCGGTCGGCACGTGCAGACCCAGCTCACGGACCAGCGCCAGCACGGACTCCGGCGCCAGCGTCTGCTCGCTCAACTCGCTGAAGTACAGGTTGACCTGACGCTTCTTGTAGTCCATCGACGTCATCTGGACCTTGTCCAGCCCGTAGCGGGCGAACAGCTCCGCGTTCTCGGCCACGGACGACGGCATGGACGGGATGGCGCTCAGCTGCGCGACCCCGGGCATGTCGTCGGTGGGGAAGAACGCGTACGTCTTCTTGAACCCACCGGTGACCTCGCCGTCGATGGCGAACATCGACACCGGAAGGTGCTTCTGGGTGTCGGCCAGCAGATCGTCCACGGGGTGACCGGTCGCCGGGAACAGCCCCTTGTCCACCACGGTGGCGTACGGGTCGCCCTGGCTGGTCGGCACCGAGATGCTGAAGTCCAGCTCCGTGGAACGACGTCCGCTCGCCATCGAGAAGACGACGACGCCGTCGGTGAGGGTGTCCTGGAACTCGGTCAGCAGCGGATAGATCTTCTCGCGTGCGCAGGTCACGCCCAGCAGTCCCGCCGCTTCCTCCATGGCCGCGTACACGCGCTCGACATCAGCGGCTCCGGACATGCATACCTCCACGCTTCGATCCTGACGATCCGTCCGCGCCTCAGCCTCGGCCATCGGCCTTGAACCACGCTGGAGGATCGATTGGCGCTGACTGGTCGAACAGACCCTCGACGTCATGGGGCACGCACAATGGCCGAAGCATTGCCTGCCCAAAAGAGAGTGGGGGCGAGTTCACGAATGGCTGACGACACGACCGATACCGCCGTACGGACCGACGAACCCTACGCGCGCCCCGGCAATTCGGATGCATGGCGCATAGCGGCACTGGAACGCGAGATCCAGGAACTGCGCCGCACCAACGAGGAACTGCGCGTGTATGTGAGCAGAGAGCTCGAACCCGAGCCTGAATTCACCGTTGTGGCCGACCAGGAACTGGCGGAGTTCGACGTCGTGACCGGCAGCGGAACCACCCCGGCGGCAGCGGCGGTCACAGCGCCGGCCGCGGCCATCACCGAACCCACCCGCCCGCGCGCCCTCGCCGAGTTCCACGCCCTGGGCCCCATCGAGGCCTTCGTCGGCGGCCGGCTCGTCGACCTCGGGGCACCCAAGCAGCGCGCCCTGCTCGCGCTCCTGGTCGGCAAGGTGGGCCGCCCGGTGTCGGTCGACACGATCGTCGAGGAACTGTGGGCCGGCCAGCCGCCGCCGTCCGCCGTCTCCTCCCTCCAGGCCTACGTCGCCAACCTGCGCCGGGTCCTGGAACCCGACCGCGCGCCGCGGACCCCGCCCACCGTCCTGCGCACCTACGGCCGCGGCTACCTCCTGGACACCCGGGTCGTGGAGGTGGACGTGCAGTGGTTCGGCGAACGCTCCGTCGCCGGCTGGCAGGCACTGGACCGGGGCGACGCGCGCAGCGCGGTCCACGAGTTCGAGTCGGCGCTGTCCCTGTGGCGCGGCCAGGCGTACGCCGAGGTGGCCGACACCGCCTACATCCGGCCGGACGTGGCCCGCCTGGAGGAGCTGCGCCTGTCGGTCGTCGAGGGCCGGTGCGCGGCGCTGCTCGCCGTCGGCGCCCATGAGATCGCGGTGGCCGAACTGGAGGCGTTCGTCCAGGACCACCCGCTACGGGAGTACGGCTGCGAACTCCTGGGCCTGGCCCTGTACCGGGCGGGCCGGCAGGCCGACGCCCTGGCCGTGCTCCGCACCAACCAGCGGCGCCTGGCGGACGAACTGGGCATCGACCCGCGCCCGGCCCTGCGCCGCCTGGAGCAGCAGATCCTCACCCAGTCCGCGTCCTTGGACTGGCAACCGGCCCCCCGCCCCTCCGCCGTCGCCACCCGGCGCCCCCCTGAGGTCCCGGCCTGCTCCGTCCGCCGCCAGCCGACCCACCGCGACCACCTGCCCCGACCCGACTTCTTCCGCTCGTCCCTGCTGGCGGACCGATAACCGCCCGCGGCGAGCAGCGCCCACGCCGGCCGTCCGTCGCGGGGGGCGATCACGCCTCCGCGGTCTGGCGGGGCGGAGAGCCGGCCAGGGGCGACGAGTCCTCGTAGCGGACCTCGTAACGCCGCTCGGTGAACTTCCAGCCGTCCCCGGTGCGCTGGTAGTGGTCGTGATAGATGGCGTAGTTGAGGCCGCCCCGGCCGTCGAAACCACGCCCCACCTCCGACATGTAGGCGCGCCCCGTGGCGGTGTCGCCGTCGAGCACGATCAGGCCCGGGTGCGTGTTCTGCACCAGGAACTCCACGACCTTCGGCACCCGCCTGCCCCACGCCCGGATCTCCTCCGGGCCCAGCAGCTCGATCGGGATGTTGGGCATCCGCAGCGCCCCGTCCTCCGTGAAGAGCGTCGCCACCCGGTCGTAGTCGCGCATCATCACCGCATCGGTGAACTCACCGCGCAGCGCCTCGATTTCGACGCGGTCCGCGATGGCCTGGAAGTCATTCATCGCTTTCCTCTTTCTCCTTACCGAAATTCCCGGACGGTGTGTTCGTCCGCCTCACCATGACGACAGCCGGGGTCCGGGGAATGTGACAGCCGAAGACCCATTCCCGGCCTGTTTCCCTCGGACGGGTGAGCGCATACGGCACGACGTTCGACGTGCGGCGCCAGGCGCCAAGCGGGCGCCAACCGGCTCCATAGTGCGCCCCAACCACGCCACCCGATGCTGGATGCCGCAGCACTGGCCGAAGTGCGCCGTCATGCCTGTTCAACCCGTAATCCACGACGGCCCGCCCCCTGTGTGGGTCCTCATCTGATGGAAGGCCGAATATGGAGGCTACCGAGGTTCCGGTTCTGATCGTGGGCGGAGGCGGCTGCGGCCTGTCGGCCTCCGTCTTCCTGTCGGACCACGGTGTGCGGCACCTGCTCGTGGAACGGCACGCGGACACGTCGATCCTGCCGAAGGCGCATTACATCAACCAGCGCACGATGGAGATCTTCCGCCAGCACGGCCTCTATGACGACGTTGTCGAACGCGCCTCCACCACCGACCGCTTCGGCCGGGTGCGCTGGCAGACCACCCTGACCGGCGACGGCCCTCTGGACCGCCGGATCATCCACGAGATGGACGCCTTCGGCGGCGGCGCGCTGACCGAGGTGTACGCCGCCGACGGCCCCGTACTGCCCTGCAAGCTGCCCCAGTTGCGGCTGGAGCCGATCCTGCGCCGGCAGGCCGAGGAACGTAACCCCGGCCGGGTGCTGTTCTCCCACGAACTGGTCTCCTTCACCGAACGGGACGACCATGTCGTCGCCGACATCCGTGACCTCGCCACCGGCGAGACCACCCGGGTCGCCGCCCGGTACGTCATCGCCGCCGACGGCGGCCGCACCCTCGGCCCGCAGCTGGGCGTGCAGATGCAGGGCACGGTGAAGATGGCCGACGTCTCCACCGCCTACTTCTCCGCCGACCTGTCCCAGTGGTGGCACGACGGCACCCTGATGACCTGGTTCATGAACCCCGAGCGCGCCGACCGCAACTTCACCCTGCTGGAGATGGGGCCGAACTGGGGCCGCCAGTGCGAGGAATGGGGCCTGACCTCCTTCCTCCTGGGCGACGCCGACCGCGCCGACAACGAGGCGGTCGCCGACCGCATCCGCGAGGTGCTGGGCCTGCCCGGCCTGGAGCTGACCGTGCACAAGGTGTCGCAGTGGTCGGTGGAGGGGGTGCTCGCCGACCGCTACCGCTCCGGCCGCGTCCTGATCGTCGGCGACGCCGCCCACCGCCAGCCGCCCACCACCGGCCTCGGCCTCAACGGCGGCATCCAGGACGTCCACAACCTCGCCTGGAAGCTCGCCGCCGTCCTGTCGGGACGCGCCGACGACGGACTGCTCGACACCTACGAGAGCGAGCGGCGACCGGTCGGCAAGCGCAACGTCGACTGGGGCCTGGCCGCCTGGTTCCACCACCGTGTCATGACGGAGGCCGCGCTCGGCCTCGGCCCGCACGTCCCGCCGGAGCGCCGCGCCTCCGCGTTCGCCGGCTATTTCGAGCAGTCCGAGGTCGGCGAGGTCCGGCGGGCCAGGGCGGCGGAGCTGTTCGCCACCCACCGCGCCGAGTGCCAGGCCCACGACCTGGAGATCGGCTACTTCTACGAGGAAGGCGCACTCGTCCCCGACGGCACCCGGCCGCCGGCAGGCTCGCCCATGGGCACCGAGTACCACCCCACCACCCGCCCCGGGCACCGGCTGCCGCACGCCTGGCTGGAGCGCGACGGAGAGCGCCTGTCCACCCACGACCTGGTCGGCGCCGAGGGCGGCTTCGCCCTCCTCATCGGTTCCACCGGCACCGGCTGGGCCGAGGCGGCCGAGCAGGTCGCCGAGAAGTTCTCGATCCCCCTGACCGTCGCCCGCATCGGAGCCGGCGCCGAATACACCGGCGACGGCTGGGCCGACGTACGGGAGATCGCCGACGACGGCGCCGTCCTGGTGCGCCCCGACAACCACGTGGCGTGGCGCTCCATGGGCGCGGCCGACCAACCGGCGGCCGTGCTGACACAGGTGTTGTCCCAGGTCATGGACCACGGGACCGCCGACAGGACCTGACCCGACAGGGCCCGGCGGAAAAACCGTGACGGCACTCGTCACATTCCTCCGCCGGGACCTGTCATACGGGCGAGGCCTTGAGTCCGACCCAAAAAACAACGAGGAGAACAGACCATGTCCACAACCAGTGCCGTGCCTACGGCAAGGGACTCACGGCGGTGGATGGTTCTCGCCGTCATCTGTGTCGCCTACCTCATGCTCACCCTCGACATGACGGTGATGAACCTGGCTCTGCCGTCGGCGCAGGAGGCTCTCGACTTCTCGGACGCGGACAAGCAGTGGATCGTCACTTCGTACGCCCTCTGCTACGGCACCCTGCTGCTGATCGGCGGCAAGCTCTCTGACCTCATCGGCCGCAGGGAGACCTTCCTCGTCGGTCTGGTCGGCTTCGCGACGGCCTCCGCGGTCGGCGGCGCGGCCAACAGCTTCGGGATGCTGGTCACCGCCCGCGCGGCCCAGGGTGTCTTCGCCGCCCTGCTGGCGCCCACCACCCTGTCGATGCTGGCCACCACGTTCACCGACCCCAAGGAGCGCGGCAAGGCCTTCGGCGCCTTCAGCGCGGTCGCGGCCAGCGGCGGCGGTCTGGGTCTGCTGATCGGCGGCGCGCTGACCTCCGGCCTGAACTGGCGCTGGTGCATGTACGTCAACCTGGTGTTCGCCGCGTTCTCGCTGATCGTCGGCGGCAAGCTGGTCCCGCGCCAGCCCCGCGCCAAGGCCAGCCTGGACATCCCCGGCGTCATCCTGGTCTCCGCCGGCCTCTTCGGCCTGGTCTACGGCTTCTCCAACGCCGCCACGCACTCCTGGGACACCCCCTCGACCTGGGGCTTCCTCGCGGCCGGTGCCGTGCTGCTGATCGTGTTCGCCGCCTGGCAGACCCGCGCCCAGCAGCCGCTGCTGCCCCCGCGTGTCGTCACCGACCGTAACCGCGGTGGTGCCTACCTCACCTCGCTCCTCGTCGGCATCGGTATGTTCGGTGTGCTGCTCTTCCTGATCTACTACCTGCAGACCGAGCTCGGCTACTCCGCGATCAAGTCCGGTCTCGCCCTGCTGCCGATGATGGTCGTCACCGGTGTGGCCAGCAACGTCGGCAACATCAAGGTGATGCCGAAGTCCGGCCCGCGTCCGCTGATCACCATCGGCATGCTGGTCAACGCCGGTGCCATGCTCTGGCTCACCCAGATCGGCGCCGACTCCAACTACGCCACCGCGATCCTCGGCCCGCTCATGCTCATCGGCCTCGGCATGGGCATGATCTACGCCGCCGCGCTGAACACCGGCACCTCCGGTGTGGCCCCGCAGGACGCGGGCGTCGCCTCGGCGACCATCAGCGCCGGTTCCCAGCTCGGCGGCGCCATCGGCACCGCCCTGCTCAACACGATCGCCGCCAGCGCGGCCAGCGACTACATCTCCGGCCACGCCCAGGGCAAGCCCAGCGTCGAGGTGTTCCACCTCGCCGCGATCGAGGGCTACCAGCAGGTGTTCTGGTGGTGCGCCGCCATCTTCACCGCCGGCGCCGTCCTCGGTGGACTGCTGCTGCGCAGCGGCCCGCTCCCGGCGCCCGCCTGGGCCGCCAAGCCGAAGGTGGAGGAGCCGGAGACCGGCGAGCCGGAGAAGGCGCTCTCCTGACAGCACCGACCAGGCAACACGGACAAGGATGAGGGCCGGGTGACCACCCGGCCCTCATCCTTTGCGCTGTCCCGGCGTGGGCGTCAGCCGCGCCGCACGGAGGGCTTGCGCACCCGGAAGTTCGCCATCATGCCCATCGACGCGTGGTCGAACATGTGGCAGTGGTACACGTAGGTGCCCTCGTAGCCGGTGAAGGTCGCCTGCAACTTGACCGTCTCCCCGGGCTGCAGCGGCACGGTGTCCTTCAGCCCGCTCTCCGGACCGGAGGTGACGGGCTTGCCGTTGCGCTCCAGCACCCGGAACTGCACCAGGTGCATATGGAAGTTGTGCGGGGTGTAGAGATTGGCGTTGCGCACGTTCCAGATCTCCGTGGCCCCGTACTCGATCTCGGTGTCGACCCGGTCCATGTCGAACGACTTGCCGTTGATGAACGCGTCCATGGTCGCGCCCGTCTCGTCCATGCTCAGCACGAAGTCACGGCTGACCGTGGCGCTTCCCAGCGCGGGCAGCTTGCGCAGCGTCGAGGGGACGGTGCTGCGGTCCGTGACGGGTCCGGTGACCCGGAACTGCAGCACCCGGCCGAGCTGGTCGACGGGCTCGCCGGGCAGCAGACCGCCGGTGTTGGTGAGGATCAGCTTGGTGCCGGCGGCGTACTTGGAGAAGTCGATGACGATGTCGGCGCGCTCACCGGGGGAGAGGGACACCGACGTCACATCCAGCGGCTTCTCCAGCAGCCCGCCGTCGGAGCCGATCTGCTGGAAGGAGGAGCCGTCGGACAGCTGCAGTGTGTAGAACCGCAGGTTGGCCGTGTTGAACAGCCGGAAGCGGTACTTGCGGGCGGCGACCTCGAAGTACGGCCACGCCTTGCCGTTGGCCAGCAGCACATGGCGGTTCATGAAGTCGCCCATGCTGTAGATGAGCTGGCCGCTGTCGTCGAACCGTGCGTCGCGCAGCGCGATCGGCACGTCGTACGCCCCCGACGGCAGGTTGAGGTTCTTCTCCACGTCGTCGGTGAGCAGATAGAAGCCGGTCAGCCCGCGGTAGACGGTCTCCGACTCCTGGTGGTGGGCGTGGTCGTGGAACCACAGGTTCGCGTGCGGCTGGTTGTTGGGGTACGTGTAGATCTTCGACCCGCCGCCCGGCGCGATGAGATCCATCGGCGAGCCGTCACTGCTCTCCGGCACATGCGCGCCGTGCAGATGGATCGAGGTGGACACGCCCAGCCGGTTGGTCTGCCGGACCAGGACGCGCCGCCCGGAGGCCGCCTTGATGACGGGACCGGGGAAGTTGCCGTTGAAGGTGTACACGCGGGTCTTGCGGCCCGGCAGGATCTCGGCGTCCGCCTCCTGCATGGCGATGTCGTAGTAGCTGGTCAGGCCCAGATCGCACACCGGCTCCAGCACCTTGGGCACCGGCATCGCCTGCTCGAACTGCGGAATGGTGGTCGGGTCCAGCTCACCGGCCTGAGCCGACTTGGCCATCGCGGGCGCCAGCAGGCCCGCACTGCCGAGGGCGCCGGTCAGCGCGGCCCCCGTCAGGAGGACGGTTCTGCGGTGGATCATGTCCCCTCCCCGTGGAGATACATGTGATGGACATCAGATGCCTCGCAGAGGATGCACGGCCGCACTCTCCGGCGCCTGGAGCGCCGGTGGAGCAGAAGAGGCGCAACGGCACCCGTGGGACGCCCGCCGACGCCGCCGCCGACCCCTCTTGTCACCTCCCCCCGCTCCGACTTGTCACATAGACGAGAGCCGAGTCCGAGGAGGGGCTTGCGTGAGCCACAACGAAGAGTCCGAGGCAGTACGGCCCCGCAAGGCCACCCGCACCGCCTGGGAGACACCGCGCGCCCCCAAGCCACGCCGGCCCCCGCGCCCCGACCCGGAGTTCACACCCCCGGCGGAGCCACCCGACTCCCGGCCGGAAACACCCGACCACGTTTCCACCGCGGCCGTACTGCTTCTGGAGCGGCTGTCCTCCCTGGAACGAGCGGTGCTTGTGCTGCGCGAGATGCTCGGCTGCGACATGGCCGCGATCGCGGCGGCCGTGGGCCAGCCGGAAGTCGTCTGCCGTCAGCTCGCCGCCACCATCACCGCGCGCACCAACACCGGCACCCGTGCCTGGCCCCGTTTCATCACCGGCGCGAACCGGGTGGCCCGGCTGCTCGCGGCGGTCGTCCCGGCCCTGGTGTCCGTCGGCGTCACGATGCGCCCCACGGACACCGCCGCCGGCCCCGGCGCGCTCTTCCACGACCGCCACGGCACTCTCCTGGGCGCCCTGGCCCTCGACATCGCCGACGACCGCGTCCGCACCATCCACTGGCTGCCCGCCACCGCGGTGGTCCGCGAGGAAACGGGGGAGCCCACATGACCCCCCCACCGGCTGGCCCGCGCCGCGGGCCGGCCTCGGACACGTGACGGTCCCGACGGTTTCCGTCAGTCCGTGTCAGTCCGTGTCAGTCCTTTGACAGGACGTCAGACCTGCCGTCCTCCACCACACGCAGGCCGCGTCCTTCTCCCAGCCCCGCGAGATCCAGCAGCAGTTCCTTGACCTCGGTCGCCCCGTACCGCCCGCGCGCACCCCGCGGATCCGAGCACAGCAGCACCGGCCCGTCCTGCGGACTGCCCGGCAGCCGGCCGTGCGTGCCCTTCACCGCCGCCGCGCCCGCGTCCAGCCCGATCGCGCTCATCAGATAGCGCATGCCGAGCTTCTTGCGGGCCAGCGCCACCGCGGTGCGTCCCTTCGCGGCGAGCGGCGCCGCCGGGTCGAAGAACAGCTCCGCGGGGTCGTACCCGGGCTTGCGGTGGATCTCCACCAGCCGCGCGAAGTCCGGTGCGCGCTCGTCGTCCAGCCAGTAGTAGTACGTGAACCAGGCGTCCGGCTCGGCGACCAGCACCAGATCACCGGCCCGCTCATGGTCCAGGCCGTAGGCCGCCTTCTCCGCGTCGCCCAGCACCTCGGCCACGCCCGGCAGGCCGGCGCACACCTTGCGCACCAGCGGCAGATCCTCGGGATCGTCGACGTACACGTGCGCGACCTGGTGGTCGGCGACGGCGAACGCGCGTGACGTCCACGGGTCCAGGTACTCCATGCCGGCCTGGGTGTGCACCCGCAGCAGGTTCTCGCGGCGCAGCGCACGGTTGACGTCGACCGGGCGGGAGGCCCGTGTGATGCCGTACTCCGACAGGGCCACCACGGTCGCCCCGCGCCGGCGCGCCGCCTCCAGGAGCGGGCCGAGCACCGCGTCCAGCTTCGCCGCGGCGGCTGCCGCCTTGCGCCCGTCCGGGCCGAAGCGCTGAAGGTCGTAGTCGAGGTGCGGGACGTAGACCAGCGTCAGATCCGGGTCGTGGCGCTCCATGATCTGTTGCGCGGCCCGGCAGATCCATGCGGAGGAGGCGATGCCCGCTCCGGGGCCCCAGTAGGAGAACAGGGGGAACTCGCCCAGTGCGGTGGTGAGTTCGTCGTGCAGCTCGGGCGGGTCGGTGTAGCAGTCGGGGTCCTTGCGGCCGTCGGCGTGGTAGACGGGCCGCGGGGTCACCGTCCAGTCGGTGTCCGCGCCCATCGCGTACCACCAGCAGATGTTGGCGACCGTGTACCCGGGGTGGCGGCGGCGCGCCGCGTCCCACAGCTTGTCGCCGCCGACGAGCTTGTTGTGCTGGCGCCACAGCAGGACTTCGCCGAGGTCACGGAAGTACCAGCCGTTGCCGACGATGCCGTGCTCGCTGGGCGGGGCGCCGGTGAGCAGCGTGGCCTGCACCGAGCAGGTGACGGCGGGCAGCACCGGGGCGAGTTCGGCCTGCCAGCCCGTACGGGCGATCGCGGCCAGTCGCGGCATGTGCCTGAGCAGTCGCGGGGTGAGCCCGACGACGTCGAGCACGACCAGGGGAGTGGGCCGGGCGTTCAATGGATCAGCTCCCTAACAGGTTGCCCGCGCAGTCCGAGAGCGAGCAGTTCGTCCCGGGCGAAGGCCACCTCGGCGGCGATACCGTCGGCCAACTGGCCTTCGGTGACAGGGCGTTGGTCGGTCGGCAGCACGTTCCAGGTGTACGTCTCCACCTCCAGGTGGTCGCACAGCGCCCGTTCGCCGCCGACGAGCACGCTCAGCGCGTCCCGCAGTACGTCGAGCGTGGCGTGCAGCGGCGGCTGCGGGGCGGCGTGCAGCGGCACGTGGTAGTGCACCCGCCATGGTCCGGGCAGCTCCGCGTCGAGCGCTTCGCCCAGGTCGTCGGCCGCGTGCCCGGCGGCGGACCTGGTCTGGTGCAGGAACCGGGGTTCGGCGTACCCGCGCAGCGCGTCGGCCGTCGCGGCCTGCTCCGGATGGTCCGCGCCGAGCGCGGCGGACACCTGCACCTTCACCACCGGCAGCCCCGCACCGGCCAGCCGGGCCAGCGCGTCCCGCGGTTCCTCCCAGCCGCACGCCAGATGAGCCAGGTCCAGACACACCCCGAGGTAACGGGTGTCGACGCCGGCCAGTGCGGCGGCGACCTGCTCGGTCGACTCCAGCACGCAGCCGGGCTCCGGTTCGAACCCGACGCGGATCAGCCGCCCGGTGCGCGCGTGCACGCCCTCAAGGCGTTCCGCGAGCTCGTCGAGCCGCCCCCGCGCCACCGCCTGGTCGGCCACCGTCCACGGCGTACGCCAGGCCAGCGGCAGCGTCGACACCGACCCGCGGGCGGCGTCGTCGGGCAACAGCCCCGCCAGCACCCGGGCCAGGTCGAGGGTGTACGTCATCCGCGCGTCGCTCAGCCAGTCCGGCCGGTACACCGCGTGCTTGACCACCGGCGCGTGGAAGGCGCCGTAGGGAAAGCCGTTGCAGGTGACCACCTCCAGGCCGCGCGCGTCGAGGTCACGGCGCAGCCCCTCCACCGCGGCCGGGTCGGCGGCCAGCCGGGCGGCGACCGGCGCGGCCAGCCACAGCCCGACCCCGAGCCGCTCGACGCCCAGACCGCGCCGGGCCGGCACCGCGTACGTGTCCAACTGCCGCACGATCTCCGGCAGTTCCTCGCCGGCGTGGACATTGGTGCAGTACCCGAGATGGACGGTCTGCCCGTCGCGGTGGGCCAGCCGCATCAGCTGCCTCCGCGGGCGATGGAGTTCCCGGCGAACGCGGAGGCCGCCTCACCCGCCGTCCCGGACAGGTCCAGCCGTCCGGACTGCCCGTAGAACTCGATCGGGTTGCGCCACAGCACCCGGTCCACGTCGTCCTCGCTGAACCCGGCGTCGAGCATCGCCTGCCCGGTGGCGCGGGTGAGCAGCGGGTCACTGCGCCCCCAGTCGGCGGCGGAGTTCACCAGGATCCGGTCCGGCCCCCACTCCCGCAGCACCACCGCCATGCGCTCCGGCGACATCTTGGTGTCCGGGTAGATGGAGAACCCCATCCAGCAGCCGCTGTCCGCGATCTGACCGACGGTCACCTCGTTGAGGTGGTCGACGACGACCCGGCCCGGGTCGATCCCCGACTCCCGCACGACGTCCAGGGTGCGGCGGGTGCCGCGCTGCTTGTCGCGGTGCGGGGTGTGCACCAGTACCGGCAGGTCGTGCACGACGGCCAGGGCGAGCTGGGCCGCGAACACCTCGTCCTCGGCCGGGGTCATCGAGTCGTAGCCGATCTCGCCCACCGCGACCACGCCGTCCCTGGCGAGGTAGCGCGGCAGCGCGCCGAGCACCTCGCGGCAGCGCGGGTCGTTGGCCTCCTTGGGGTTCAGCGCGAGGGCGCAGTAGTGGCGGATGCCGAACTGGCTCGCGCGGAACGGCTCCCAGCCGGTCAGCGAGTCGAAGTAGTCGGTGAAGGACCCGGCGCTCGTGCGCGGCTGGCCGAGCCAGAAGGCCGGCTCGACGAGCGCGCGCACACCGGCGGCCGCCATCCGCTCGTAGTCGTCGGTGGTCCGTGAGGTCATGTGGATGTGCGGGTCGAAGATGCGCATCAGACTGTCTTCTCCTTGAACTCTGCGGACCGTGCCGACGCCGTGTCGCCGATCCCCCTTTGCGGTGTGGACCGCACCCACTCCGGGTCGCTGATCAGCGCCAGCAGGACGGTCGCGTCGTCGGGCAGGGACCGTCCGGCGGCCCGCCGTTCGTCGTCCAGGTCGGCCAGCATCCGGGCCAGTTCACCGTCGGCCCGCCGGTCCAGGTCGGCCACGGCGGTCAGCGGTATCTCCATGAACACGCACTTGAGGACGGCCTGCCGCCACATCCCGTCGTCGAGCCGACGGGCGGCGGACCCGACCGCGGCGGCCACCAGACGCGGGTCGTTGGTACGGATCGCGTCGTCCAGCAGCTCCACCGAGGCGGCCCCGATGTCGAGCCCCTGCGGCACGTCCGGCGCGCCGGCCGGGCCCTGCGGCCCGCCCGCCGCACCGGCCCCGGCGTTCGGGCCCGACAGGGCGCGCAGCACCGCGCGCTTCTCCGCCGCACCGCCCTGCCAGTACAGGGCGGTGACCAGCCGGGCCAGTGCCGTCCCGCGCAGCGGCAGCGCGGTCAGCAGCAGCACCCGCGCCGCGTCGTCGACGCTCCAGCCCGCGAGTTCCGGGCCGGCCCCGGCGAGTGGGCCCCGGCCGCAGCGCCGGCCCACGGCGGGGAACCGCATGGTGATCGCGTCCGGGTTCTGCGCCACCTGCCAGCGGGCGTCACCCAGCCACTGCGGGTCGGTGACCTGGTTCTTCAACACGTCGGTCAGTAGGTCTGCGAGATGTCGGGCGGTCACAGGGAGACCTCCTCCGCTACACGGGTCGCGCTCAGGAACTCGGCCGCGGCACGGGCGTGGGTCAGGAACGCCAGCGACGTGCGCGCGACCGCGGGGGCGGCATGGGAGTGGCGGGGCAGCTCCACGGCCGTCAGCCCCCGGTATCCGGTCTCCGCCAGGGCCCGCAGCGCGGCCGGGAAGTCGACCTCGCCGGAGCCGAACTCCAGATGCTCGTGCACGCCCCGCCGCATGTCGTCGATCTGCACGTTCACCAGGTACGGGCCGGCCTTGGTGACACACTCCGCCACCGGCAGCGGCTCGACGCAGCGGCAGTGCCCGATGTCGAGCGTCAGCCCGAAGCAGTCCGGCGCGCCGAGCCTGCCGCGCAGCGCGAACCAGTCGTCGAGGGTCTCCACCAGCATCCCGGGCTCCGGTTCGAACCCCAGCCGTACGCCCGCCGCGTCGGCCGCGTCCACCACCTCGGCGCAGCCCCGCACCAGCCGGTCCCAGGCCATCCCCCGCGACACCGCGGAGGGCCGGATGCCGGCCCAGAACGAGACGGCCTCCGCCCCCAGGTCCGCCCCGATGTCCACGGCCCGCCGCAGGAAGTCGAGCCGGGCCGCGGGTTCGTCGTCGAGGAGGGTCGGGGCGTGCTTGCGCCACGGGTCGAGGAGAAAGCGGGCGCCGGTCTCGATGACGACGGCGAGCCCGAGCCGGTCCAGGCGGGCCGCCAACGCCTCGACGCGGCGGGGCAGTTCCGGTGCGAACGGGTTCAGATGGTCGTGGTCGAGGGTGAGCGCGACGCCCTCGTAGCCGAGGTCGGCGATGACGGCGAGCGCGTCCTCCAGGCGGTGGTTGGCGAACCCGTTGGTGCCGTAGCCGAAGCGTATGTCCGAGGAGGTCATGGGGCTCATGTCGGCGACACCCGGCCCGCCAGGACTCGGCCGATCGGTGCGCAGGCGGCCACCGCCGCCGCCGCGCCGGGCCGCGCCGACCGTGCCACGAGCGCACCCTGCAAGGTCGGCAGATTGGTGATCCCGGCCGCGACCGCGGCCCGTACGCTGCCCGCGTCCGGTGTGGCCAGAGCCCGCACCTGGGCGTCCCCGTAACCGGCCGCGTACCAGGCGGCCAGCGAGCCGACCAGCCCCGGTCGGGGCGCGCGTCCCGAGGCGGCGAGCGCGACCCCGGCGGTCGCGGCCAGCGTCGCCCCCGGCAGCAGCCGGCCGGTGCCGGACACCTCACGGCGCGAGAGCGCGGTGACGGTGTAGGTGTGCGCGGCGACGGTGAGCGCCGGCACGAGCGCGCCGCGCCAGCCGCCCCGGCGGGTGCTCGCACCGAGGAGCACGTCCAGCGCACGGCAGGCGGCCATGCCGGCCGGCCCCGCGGCGGTGCCCTTCAGCTGCACGTCGTACGCCCACACCGCACCGGTCAGCGGCACCGCCACCGCGAGCGCCCTGCGGCCCCCGGCCAGTGCGGCGAGCGTCAGTCCGGCCGCGCTGAGCCCGGCCGCGACTCCCAGCGCGGCCCGGGCGCTGATCCGGCCGGACGGGATCGGCCGGTCGGGACGCTCCTTCGCGTCCAGGTCCCGGTCCGCCCAGTCGTTGGCGGCCATCCCCGCCCAGTACAGGCAGACCGCGGCGGCGGAGAGCCCTGCGGTGCGCGGGCCGAGGGTGCCCGCGGCGGCGGCACCGGCCACGGCGTCTCCCGGCACCGACAGCGCGGCGGGCGCGCGGACCAGGTCGACGAGATCCCGGGGTGTGGTCATCGGCCGCCGCCCGGTGCGGTGCTGAGGCCGGCGAGGTAGGTGCGCAGCGCCTCCCACTGGGCGTGCAGTGCGTGGTCGACGTCGCCCAGCGGGTCCTTGAAGAAGTAGGAGAGCGACTCCAGCGGCCCGGTGTGTCCGGCCTCGTGCGCGGCGGCGGTGATCCGGGCCAGGTCCAGGACGAGCGGCGCCGCGAGCGCCGAGTCGCAGCCCTGCCAGGTGAACTGCAGGCACATGCCGGTGCCGAGGAACCCGTCGAAGGTGATCAGGTCCCAGGCCGTCTTGAAGTCGCCGATGTCGGCGACGTAGTCGATGCGGGTGTCGCCGTCGGGCGCATAGCCGAGGGTCTCGTGCAGCACCCGCTGCTTGCTGGCCGTCTTCGCGGCGTTGGCCTGCGGGTCGGTGAGGCTGGCGCCGTCGCCGCCGCCGAGCAGGTTGATGCCGGACCAGGAGCGCACCGAGAGGTTGCGCATCGCGAACATGGGCGCCAGCACCGACTTCAGCAGTGTCTCGCCGGTCTTGCCGTCGTGGCCTGCGTAGGGCAGGCCGCGCTCGGCGGCGAGCTCGGCGAGCGCCGGCAGCCGGGCTCCGGTGGAGGGGGTGAAGTCGACGAACGCGCAGCCCGCTTCGAAGGCCGCGTAGGCGTACAGCGAGCTGGGCGGCAGCACCCTGCCCGGCGCGGCGAGCGCGGCGGTCAGCGCGGCCAGGTCGGAGTGCGCGGGATGCGCGGGCGGGGCGGGTTCGGTGGAGGACACGTTGACCACCACCACCCGGTCCAGGCCGTGCCGTCCGGCGAACGCCCTGAGGTCGTCGGCGATCAGTGCCGCGTCCTCGGCCTGGGTGGCGGCGGCCGGGGCGGGCCGCAGGTTCGCCTCCACCGCGTCGAGGTCCTGCTCCAGCGCCTGCACCAGCCGGGCCGGCACGACGCCGGCGGCGGCCAGCTGCTCGGCCTTCTTGGCCACGGGGACCGTGGTCACGTCGTGACCGCCGAAGACCAGGTCGCCGAAGCCGGGCAGCGCCGTCACGTCCAGCGCGGGATGAGCGGTCACGCAGCCCACCGGGTCGGCCAGCCCGGCACGCAGCGCGAGCGCCCCGATCACGCTGGTGGTGGCGACGGATCCGCGGGCACCGATGAACCAGATGCCAGCACGCACGATTGTCTCCTTCGGGATCACACGTTCGGCAACGAACGCAATGGATCTTGTGGTCTGTGTGCGCTGCGGGCCGGACCGGACCTCTGAGCGGTCCGGTCCGGCCCGCGCGCGGGACGACCGGTCGGTCAGCCGATCTTGACGATCTGTCCGTCGCCGGTGGCGTGGATGTCCGTGGAGCTGGTGCAGGCCGGGGCGTCGGTGCAGGCCGGCCACATCATGGTCTTGTCCGCGACGTAGATGGAGCCGTCGGGGCCGGCCAGGAAGCCGGTGGGCGCGAACAGCTTCTTGTCCGCCAGGACGGTACGGGAGTTGTCCTTGTGGTTGATCTGGATGACGTTGCCGATCGGGTCACCGGTGGGCAGGAAGCCGGTGGTGTCGAACTGCGTCACGTAGAAGTCGCCGTTGGCACCGAAGCCGCAGCCGCTGATGGCGCTGAAGCCGCTCTGCCAGACCTTGAGCTTGCCGGTCTTGGGCGAGTACCGGTACACGTTGGCGGCGGTCTCCGAGTTGCCGTGGCCGGTGATCTGGCCGATGTACACGCCGCCGTCGGGGCCGACGTCGAGGCACATCGGGACGGCGTCCGAGCCGCCCGGCGTCTTGGGCACGAAGGCGAGGACCTTGGTCTTGCCCTTGCGGTCGACCGAGTTCAGCGTGTTGGCGCCCGCGTCCACCAGGTAGAACCCGCCACCCGGCTTCGTCGTCAGCGCGTACGGGTTGGACGCCGGGTAGGTGTCGGACAGGTCCGGGTTGTTCTTGGTCCAGTTCCAGTTGACCGTGCCCGGGTTGGCGATCACCTTGCGCTGCCCGTGGGTGATGTCCATGATCGAGCCGTACTGCTTGGTGAGCGTCTTGGTCAGCTCCGGGTCGAGCCCGGCCGGCACCTGCTCCGGCGAGCCGGCCTGCAGGGTGTAGATGTGGCCCTTGCGGTCGACGGTGATGCCGTTGGGGCCGATCGTCTCTTCCTGGTTGAACGCGGTCGGCAGGTTCCTGGCGATCCGCACCGGGGTGCCGGAGGAGACATCCGCGACCGAACCGGTCTGGCCGTAACACCTGGTGGGGAAGCCGGTGCCCTGGCAGGCGGTGGGGGTGGCCCCCATCTCGGTGACCAGGAGTTCACCGTCGGGGCCCCAGGCCAGGCTCCGCGGTGAGTCCAGCCCGCGGGCCACCACGGTGACCGGTGCGTCGCTGGTGAGGTGGCGGTTCGGGCGGGCCTTCTGGTTGGCGGCCTCGGCCGCCTGTCCCGACGGTCCGACTCCCAGGCCGACGAGCGCTGCGGCGGCCGCAACTCCGGCGACCAGCGTTCTGCTCGTTTTGAGACGCCGCATCTTGGACTCATTCCCTCCGGTCGAAACCACGACTTGCTGACGGGGTGTTCACGACAGGACGCACCGGGACCGACTCGCACTGATGCGGTATGACCCGCCCCCTGCATCTTGTTCTGGCGCCTCAGCATTGGGGACATGGCTTGTTCGTGACTGCCGATCAACTTGGCGCCGAGTTGGCGCCCACCGCACCGGCCCCCCGGGCCCAACTCCCGCTGCTCGTCAGCCGCTTGCGGCCCAGTCCAGCCGACGGGGCAGGAACGGACTTTCCGGGTACGTTCGTCGTCCGCCGGTCACATCTCGGCGCCGCGGACTGTCATGGGGGTGAGACCGCGGATCGGCGCGGTCGCGCGGCACGGAGCCGAGGCACACGGCGGACCGGGCCGGATGCGAGGAAACCGGCCCACTGACACGGAACACGATCGGGAGAGACCATGGGTGACAGGCTCGACATGTCGTTGATGTACGCGATGCACAACGCGCTGCGGCGCGAGCTGGAGATCATGGTGACGATCACGGCCCGCGTCGACGACGACCCGCGGCGCACCCTCGCCGGTGCCGCGGGCTGGGACCTCTTCAAGAAGGCCCTGCACATCCACCACACCGCCGAGGACGAGGCGCTGTGGCCGGTGCTGCGCCAGACGGTGGCCGACCGCCCCGACGCCGTGGCCCTGCTGGACGCGATGGACGCCGAGCACGGCTCCATCGACCCGCTCGTGGGGACCGTCGACGCCCTGCTCGCCGACCCGGAGGCCGACGCCGGGCAGCTCGCGGCCGCCGTCGACTCGCTGGCCGCCGGCCTCACCGGCCACCTCAAGCACGAGGAGGACGAGGCACTGCCGCTGATCCAGGAGGTCCTCACCCTTGAGCAGTGGCAGCACTACGGCCGGGTGCACGGCGCGAAGACCGGCCCCGACGGCCCCCTGCTGACCCCCTGGGTCCTCGACGGCGCCGATCAGGAGACCATCGACGGAATGCTCGCCATCCTCCCCGAGCCCGTCCGCACCGCCTACCACACCGCCTGGGTGCCCGCGTACATCGAACTCGACCGCTGGAACACCAAGAAGTGACAACACGCCGAGGCTCCCTCCCGACCCCGAAGGTCAGGAGGGAGCCTCGGCACAGGTACACCCGCCGCGCGCCGGCACAGGCCGACTGGACAGGCCGGCTGGACCAGAAGTCAGCGCGGTTCACCCGCCGCGCGCACCCGCCCCCCGTCCAGCGTCACCACCTGGTCGGCCCCTGTGAAGCCCGCCCGCTCATGGGTGACCAGCAGGGTCGTACGGCCACGCGTGGCGTCGAGGATGTCGGCGAGCACCGCCGCCGCGGTGTCCGGGTCCAGTCCCTCGGTGGGCTCGTCCAGGACGAGGACCGGCGGATCGGCGAGCAGCGCGCGGGCCAGCAGCAGCCGGGTCCGCTGCCCACCGGAGAGCTGGGTGCCGTCCGGGCCGAGCACGGTGTCGAAGCCGTCGGGCAGCGAGTCGATCCAGTCCAGGATCCGGGCCCGGCGCGCCGCCTCCCGCAGCTCGGCGACCTCGGCGTCGGGCCGCGCCAGCAGCAGGTTGGCGTGGATGCTGGCGTGGAAGACATGGGCGTCCTGCGTCATCCCGGTGATCACGCGCCGCACGTCGTCACCGGCGCAGTCCCGCAGCTCGCGACCGCCGACGCGGACGCTGCCGGCCTCGTACTCCACGAACCGCATCAGGGTGGCGATGAGCGTCGACTTCCCCGAGCCGCTCGCGCCGAGCAGCACCGTGCGCCGCCCGGCCGGCAGGTCCAGGCTCAGCCCGTTCAGGGCCGCCGCACCGCCCGTCCGGTGCCGTACCGTCAGGTCCTTGATGCGCACGGCGACCGGCCCGTCGACGGCGAGCGGGGCCGGGTCGGCCGGCTCGGCGACCGGGGCAGGGGTGTCGAACAGCTCCGCCAACCGCCGTGCCCGCTCCCGTACTTCGGCCAGCCGGAACGCGGCGGCCGGCAGCGGTTCCAGCGCCTCGAAGGCGACCAGCGCGAGCACCGCGAGCACGGTCAGCTGTACGGCGGGCAGCCGCCCGTCGGCATGGGCGCGCAGCGCCCCGTGCACCACCGCGACCAGCGCCGCCCCCTGGAAGAGCAGCAGTACGGCCGAGGCCAGCGAGGTGGTCAGCGCGCGCCGCCGCTCCAGCCGGGCGATCCGCGCGGCGGCATCCTGTGCCCGCCCGACCGCCCGGCCCCGCGCTCCGTAGGCGGCGAGGTCGGCCGCCCCTTCGGTCAAGTCCACGATGTGCGCGGCGAGTTCGGCCCGCGCCGCCGCCTGCTCCCGGCCGGTGCGGTGGGCCACGGCGAGCACGGCCGCCGGCACCAGCAGGACGGCCAGCGCGAGCAGCAGCCCCAGCAGCAGCCCCGCCTGCGGCAGCAGCAGCCACGCCGTCACCGTGGCGGCGAGCCCCACGGAGACCGCCGCGGCGGTCGGCAGCAGCACCCGCAGCAGCAGATCCTGGGCGGCGTCGACGTCGTCGACCAGCCGGGTCAGCAGATCACCGCTGCGGAAGGCGGGCGTGCCCGCGGGCGCCAGCGGCACCAGCGCCTCGTACACCCGGGTCCGGAAGCCGGCCACGGCCCGCAGTACCGCGTCGTGTCCCAGGAGCCGGTCGCCGTAGCGCAGTGTCCCGCGCCCCAGGGCCAGGGCGCGCACGGCGACGATCGCCAGGCTCACCGAGGCGAGCGGCGGGTGCTCGGCGGCCCGTGTGATCAGCCAGGACGCGGTGGCCATGAGCGCCGCCGCAGCCAGCTCGCTGCCGGCCGCGGCGAGTCCGGCGGGCAGCAACCGGCGCCAGTAGGGCAGGAGTTGGCGCGCGAGGCGCAGCGTGGCACGGGAGGACCCGCCTGACGGCCGGGCGGGGGAATGGACGGCCGTCAGGCGGGAGTCGGTGTGGCCGACGGCCGCCGTGGGGGAGGTCATGAGGCCATCGGCCCTTCTGCGGGCACCAGTCGGGGCGGAACGAGGTCCCCGAGTGGGTCGGTGACGGGGTGTGCGCAGGTCAGAGCTGCGTGGCCGGTGCCGGCGAGGCCGGCCACCACCGTGCCCACGTCCGAGTCCACCTGTCCGGCCCGCAGCGTCACGATCCGGTCGGCGTACGGCAGCAGGCTGGTGCGGTGCGCCACCATGATCGCGGTGCGGCCGCGCATGAGCCGCACCGTGGCGTGGGTGACGGCGGCCTCGCTGTCGGGGTCGAGGTGGGCGGTCGGTTCGTCGAGCAGCAGCACGGGGGCGTCCTTGAGGAAGGCGCGGGCGATCGCGATGCGCTGGCGCTGGCCGGCGGACAGGCCCGCGCCGTGCTCACCGAGCGGGGTGTCGTAGCCCTGTGGCAGCGCCTCGATGAACGCGTCGGCGTATGCGTCGCGGGCGGCCTGCCGTACCTCGGCCTCGCTCGCCCCGGGCCGCCCGAGCCGGATGTTGTCGGCGACGGACGCCGCGAACAGATGTGGGCGCTGCGGCACCCACGCCAGCCGCCGGCGCCACTCGTCCATGTCGAGGCGGTCCAGGTCGATGCCGCCGACCGTGATCCGGCCCGCCGAGGGCCGCGTGAAGCCGAGCAACAGGGCCAGCAGCGTGGACTTTCCGGCCCCGCTGGGACCGACCAGGGCGATGTGCTCACCGGGCCGCACATGCAGCGAGACCCGGTCCAGAGCGGGTGCCGCGCGCCCCGGGTGGACGACGCCGACACCGTCGAGGCGCACCGACACGGCACGCACCTCGGGCACCGGCGTCCGCTCGTCCCGGAGCCCGCCCCGCTCCCCGTCCTCGTCCTCGTCGAGGATCGCGAAGACCTGCTCGGCCACCGTGACGCCCTCGGCGCTCTCGTGGAAGGCGGCGCCCATCGCCCGCAGCGGCAGATACGCCTCGGGCGTCAGGAACAGCACGATCAGCGCCGTACGCAGATCCAGGTGGCCGTCCAGCAGCCGCAGCCCGACCGGCACCGCGACCAGGGCCACCGACAGCGTCGCGACCGTCTCCAGCACGAACGACGACAGGAACGCCACCCGCAGGGTCCGCATCGTGGCCCGCCGGTGCGCGTCGGCCATGTCACCGACCCTGCGCGCCTGGTAATGGGCCCGGCCGAACGCCCGCAGTGTCGGCAGCCCGGCCACGACGTCGAGGAAGTGACCGCCGAGCCGTGCCAGCAGCCGCCACTGCCGCGCGGTGCGCCGGGCGGTGTGCATCCCGACCAGCGCCCCGAACACCGGGATCAGCGGCAGGGTCACGACGACGATCAGTGCCGAGGTCCAGTCGGTCGCGAACAGCCACCCGACGACCACGACCGGCACCACACCGGCCGCCGCCATCGTGGGCAGCGAGCCCGTGACATACGGGTCCAGGGTGTCGAGGCCACGGGTGAGCAAGGTGGCCGTCTCGCCGTGCCGGCCCGTCGCGAGCCTGAGCGGCGCACCCTGTCCGAGCCGGCCGGTGAGCCGCTCGCGCAGGGTGTGCTTGACGTCGGACGCGACACGCTGCGCGAGCACGCCCCGCGCCCACGCCAGCAGAGCCCTTCCCGCGACCACGGTGCCCAGTGCGGCCGGCGTCCCGAAGGCGACCGTATGCCCGCCGAACCCGTCCGCGAGCACGGTCGCCAGCAGGGTCACCTGGGTGACGACGAGCCCCGCGCCGAGCAGCGCGAGGGCCGTCGAGTTCACCAAGTGGCGCCGCAGCACCGGCAGTTCCCGCATCAGCCGACGTTCGACCGGTTTCATCCCGGACCCCTTCCCCTTCCCGTACGGCGGCGGCTCAGAAGTAGCTCGGGTGGCGCAGGCCCGTACGGCCGCGGAACGCCCACCAGCTCCACGCCTGGTACGCGAGGATCGTCGGCACCACCAGGACCCCGAACACGCTGAGGATCTTCAAGGTGGCGTCGTCGGTGACGGCGTCGTGGATGTCGAGGCCGTGCCCGGCCGAGCTGATCAGCAGATACGGGTAGTGCCCCGCGCCCACCAGCAGCACCGGCAGCGCGGTCGCACAGCAGGTCGCCACGAACGCCCGCACCTCATGGCCGCCGGTGAAGGACCACCAGGCGACACCGAGCGCCACCACGAGCGCCCCGGCGATGACTCCCGACACTCCCCGATTGGTCATCGAGGCGCCCGAGCCGACGAAGGTGAGCAGCAGTGCGACGACCGCCGCGGCCCCGGCGCCCAGCAGCAGCTTGCCGCCCAGCTCCCGTGCCTTCGCGGCCGTTTCCCGCTCCGAGCGGAGGGCGACGAAGCCCGCGCCGTGCGCGGCGAAGAGCAGGATCGTGGCGATGCCGCACACCAGCACGAACGGTGTGAACACCTCACCGAACCCGATGTGGAAGCTGCCGTCGGCGCGCCGCGGCACCCCGTGCAGCAGCAGCCCCACCACCAGCCCCCAGCACAGCGCGGGCACCGCACCGCCGAACACGATCAGCGCGTCCCACGCCCGGCGGCCCCGGACCCCGCGGGCGCGGCGGCGCAGCTGCACCGCCGCGTTGCCGAGCACCAGCCCGGCCAGGATCGCCACGATCAGCGGATAGAGGCCGGACAGCAGGGTGCCTTCCAGGTGCGGGAAGGCACCGAACATCACGCCGGCGAAGGCCACCAGCCACACCTCGTTGCCGAGGAAGAACGGCGCGATGGCGTCGAGGGCGGCATTGCCGCCAGAAGCCTTCTCGGGCTTGCTCTCCTCGTGTTCGTCGCGGAGGAAGGGGTGCAGCATCTGTGCGCCGTAGTCGTATCCGCCGAGCACGAAGTACCCGGCGAGCATCAGGCCCAGCAGGCCCAACCAGGCGATTTCCAGAGACATCTGGCTCAACTCTCCCTCTAGAAAGCCGGGACCGGCTGCTTGTCTTCGGAGCCGCCCGTGGGCTGCTCGGGCAGAGCCTCGGCCAGCGGCTCGGTGACGCCCAGCTGGGTGGCGTCCGGGCCGCGCACGGCGAACCGGGTGATCAGCGTCCAGTTCGTCACGGCGAGCCCCACGAAGATGGCGATGAACACCGTGCAGGACGCGATCAGCGAGGCCCTGCTGACGTGGGACAGGGCGTCCTCGACGGTCAGATGGCCGTAGACGATCCAGGGCTGACGGCCCATCTCACGCACCACCCAGCCGGCCACCGAGGCGACGAAGGCGAACGGGATGACCGCCACCATCAGCCAGGCCATGGGCCGCCAGCGCACCAGCCGGTCCTTCCAGAGCAGGAACACGGCGATGAAGGTGATCGTCGAGATCGTGTTGCCGATGAGCGTCATCGCGTTCATCGACAGATGGATCCAGCCCTGCGGGGGCACGTAGTCGCCGGGCCCGAACTGCTCCACGAGCCGGCGCTGCACCTCGGCGACGCCGGAGTTGTCCAGCACGGCGTTCTTCATCGGCTGGGTCCGCTCGATGATCGGACGCTGGAGCTCACCGACCACGACGACGAAGAACGAGGCGAGCATCGCCACCCATGTCCCCAGCCGCAGCGAGGAGCGGAACAGCTCGGTCTCCTTCGTTCCGCGAAGGAAGTGGAAGCAGCTGACTCCGGCGACGAACAGACCGCCCGTAGTCAGCGCCGCCAGCACGATGTGACCGAGGGCGGTGAGCGACATCTCGTTGGTCAGCAGCGCCCCGAAGTCGGTCAAGTAGGCGACACCGCCGCGTACTTCGTAGCCGACCGGGTGCTGCATGAAGCCGTTGGCGATCAGGATCCAGTACGCGGAGGCGTACGCGGTCAGGCAGACCAGCCAGATCAGCGTGACGTGCACGCCGCGCCGCAGCCGCCCCCAGCCGAAGATCCACATCCCGAGGAACGTGGACTCGGCGAAGAACGCGATGAGCGTCTCCAGCGCCAGCGGGGCGCCGAAGACGTTCCCGGCGAACTTGCTCAGTCCGCTCCAGCTCAGGCCGAACTGGAACTCCATGACGAGGCCGGTGACGATACCGACCGCGTAGTTGATGACGTAGAGCTGTCCCCAGAAGCGCGTCATGCGCTCACGGACAGCCTTCTTGGCGGGGTCACGGGTGTATGCGGCCCGGGTGTGCATGAACGCCACCAGGGGGACGAGCCCCATGGTGAGGATCACGAACAGCCAGTGGATGCCGGTCGTGGCCGCGAACTGGAGTCGGGCCAGCTCCGCAGCGCTCATGGTGCGACCTTCCTGAGGGAGGGCGGCGGGAGAAGGACAGAAGCGTGGGGCCCCCGCGTCGCGTGTACAGGCACCGGGCGGTGAAGCCCGCCACCTGTGCGGTGGCCCCGGAAAGACGGTAGAGAACAACACTCATGCATTTCCAAGACCGGTTTTGCCATGTGACGATGCCTCGACAGTTATAGGTGAAGGTGGACCGTGGATCTGCTGCAGTTGCGCTACTTCCAGACCGTCGCCCGCTTCGAGCACATGAGCCGCGCCGCGGAGGAACTGGGCATAGCCCAACCCTCGCTCAGCCGCACTATCGGACGGCTCGAGACCGAGTTGGGCTCCCCGCTCTTCGAGCGCCACGGACGGGGCATCAGACTCAACGCCGCCGGCACCCTGTTCCTGCGTCACGTCGACCGCTCCCTCAGCGAGCTCGACGACGGCGTCAGAGCCGTCCGCGAGGCCGGCGACCTGGGCCTGGGCCGGGTCGGCATCGCCTGCGAGACCCTGCTGACCATCACCACCGTCCTCGGCAGCTTCCGCCTGGCCCAGCCCCGTGCCGACATCCGCCTCTACCAGTCCGACGCCGAGGAGATGGAGCGCCAACTACGCGTCGGCGAGGTCGACTTCTGCATCGCCTCGCAGCCGCTGGACGACCCCCATCTGGACTCCCTGGAACTCACCCGGGAAGAGGTCCTGCTGGCCGTTCCCCGAGGTCACCGGCTGGACGGACGCGACCGCGTGACGATCTCCGAGATCGCCGACGAGCCCTTCGTCACCACCCGCAGGAACCACTGGCAACGCGCCCTGCTGGACCGCCTGTTCGCCGCCGAGGGCCGTACCCCGGTGATCTCCTGCGAGGGCGACGAACCCGCCGCCAGTCAGGTCCTCATCAGCGCGGGTCTGGGCATCGGCCTCATCCCGGCCATGTCCCGCCAGGCCGGCACCGACACCCGCGTCCCCGTCTCCTGGGTCCACGTGGACGCCCCCGCCTGCCACCGTGTCCTCACCCTGGTCTGGCGGCGCGACGCCCACCTGTCCGAAGCGGCCCTGAAATTCCGGGAATTCCTCACATCCCGCCCCTTCATGACCCACCGCCTGCCGGACCCGCGCCGACCCGATTCCTAGGGTGTGTCGAGCGGTCCTCAAGCGGGACTGGACTTGGACCGCCCAAAGTCCTCTGGTACGTTCACTGCCCTTCCCCGCCCGCTTCCGTGCCGACATGGCCCGGCCGCGGGCAGAAGAGCCGGAGAGGTGTCGCGTCCCCACCGACTCTCAAGCGATCCTCCACGCTTCTTCACCGGGGTCCAGATGCCCAAGATCACCTATGTCTCCGCCGGCGGCACCGAGCGCACCCTCGACGTCCCCGTCGGCACGAGCGTCATGCGCGCCGCCGAACTCAACGACGTCGAGGGAATCGTCGCCCAGTGCGGCGGCAACATGCAGTGCGCGACCTGCCACGTCTACGTCGACGAAACCACCCTCGACCAACTGCAACCCCCGCACCCCGACGAGGACCACATGCTCGACTACACGGTCTGCCCCCGCCGCCCCAGCAGCCGTCTCAGCTGCCGGCTCACGGTGACCGAGGCGATGGACGGCCTGATCGTGCACACCCCCGAACGCCAGGACTGAGGCTCCGGCGCCCCAAGCCGGGACCAACTCTCCCCCCAGTCCGGGCCAAGGTGTCCGACGGACACTGCCAGGCAGGAGCTGCGGGCCGCCGTGCCACACACATGGCGGGCCGCCGTTTCGCAGACATGCATGGCAACAGCGACCTGAGACACCTGGGGGCCCGATGTCCGGAGAAGCCGGCATAGAACGTCTGTACGTGGCCGTGGAAGAGGCGGCGGGCCTGCTGGGCGTGGCGTGCTCACGCGACGCCATGTGGCCGGTCCTGACCGCGTTCCAGGACGTATTCGCCGACGGCAGCGTCGTCTTCAACATCGTGACCAGCGGTGGACACGTCGCCGACCTGTCCTTCGACTTCTCGGTGCCCCCCGCCGTCGGCGACCCCTACACACATGCCCTCGCCCACGGCCTGGTCGACGAGACGGACCATCCCATCCGCGCCCTCTTCGCGGACATCCAGGAACGGTTCCCGATCCAGTCGTACGGCGTCGACCACCGCATATCCGGCGGCTTCAACAAGGCCTACGTCTTCTTCCCGCTGACCGACCTCCAGGACCCGGCCCGGCTCGCCGCCGCCGTCCCGTCCCTTCCGAGCGGCCTGGCCGAGCATGTGCGCACCCTCGCCGACCACGGTCTGGCCAACAAGGTGTCCGCCATCGCGATCGACTACGCGCGCCGCACCTGGAACCTCTACTTCAACGGCCTTTCCCCCGAGCACGTCAGCCGTGAGGCGGCCCTGTCCCTGATCCGCGAGTTCGGCCTCCCGGAACCGAGCGAGCAGCTCCTGTCCTTCATCGAGACCTCGTCGGCGCTGTACCCGACCTTCGGCTGGGACTCCACCAAGGTCGAGCGGCTCAGCTTCTCCACCCGCACCACGGACCCGGCGGCCCTGCCCGCCCGCATCGAGCCGAAGCTCGGCGAGTTCGCCGCCAACGCCCCGTACACCTACGACGGCGACCGCGTCCTCGTCTACGCCGGCGCCCTGTCGGCCAGCGAGGAGTACTACAAGCTGGCGGCCTACCACCAGCTGACCGCCGCGGCCCACGACCGCATCCGATCCGCCGGCTGACCACACGTCAGGCGTGTTCCCGGCCCGCTACGCGGCCAGCACAGGCACCCTCGCCTGCGCCGGCCGCGTCGGCGCTGCCGACTTCGGGGGGCGCCGCCCGGCGAAGACGTAGAGCCGCAGCATCAGGAAGCGGCCGATCCCGGCGAGTCCGGAGGCGCTGAGGTAGACGATCTGCTCGGTCAGCATGTCGGGGTCGCTCCGCACCAGATGCAGGACGAACATGGCGAGGCTGGTCGCGAGATAGGCCACCCCGGCCGATCCGGCGGACTGCCAGTGCTCACGCCATCCGGCGCCCCTTTTCGTCCCGAAGGTGTGGCGGGCGTGGAGCTCGGTGCACAGCACCGTGGAGACGACGGTGACGACGGCGTTGGACAACCCCCAGGGCATGGCCATGGCCAGCACCGCGACGGCGAAGCTGCCGAGCACGCCGACACCCCCACCGAACACGACGAACCGCACGAAGGAGGCAACGGGCCCAGGCGCGAACGAGGGCTTGTCCGAAGACTGCGGCTTCAAGGCTAGGTCCTCCCCCTGTGGCGTTTCGTGATGGCCTCTTGTGGCACTGCCTCTTATGGCACTGACAGATCCGGCACCACAGATGTGACACGCTTTGAGGGTCAGAAGCTGCTGGCGGTGATGTTGCCGTGCTGGGTGGGGAGTTCGACGGCTCAGCCTTCACGTCCCGACTCTGCAGGACTTCAAACGGCAGCCGGGGCAGGCCAGTTGCGCAACAGCGAGTCCAGGGCATCAAGCGCCCGAGCCCAGCTCTCCGCACTTTCCGGAGCGCTGTGGCTGAACCCGCCCCCCGCCTCCAGGCTGACGAAGCCGTGAAAGACGCTGCCCATCAGCCGAACGGCATGCGTCTGATCCGGCTCCACCAGGTCGTACCCGCGCAGTACGGCCCGCATCATCAACGAATGGCGCGGGCCGGCACTACGAGCCGCCTCCTGCGGCGACAGCCGCAACTGAGTCGCCGCATACCGCCCCGGATGTTCGCGCGCATAGTCCCGATAGAGGTTCCCGAGCGCGCTCAGCGCGTCTTTCCCGGCCCGCCCGGCGAGGGCGACGGCCCCCCGGTCGGCGAGCTCCTCCAGGGCGAGCAGCGCGATCCGCACCCGCAGCTCATGCGAGTTCTTCACCTGCGAGTACAGACTCGCGACGGTGACATCAAGCCGCCGGGCCAGCGCGGACACGGTCACCTGCTCGAACCCGACCTCATCGGCCAGCTCGGCCCCGCCCCGCACCACCGACTCAACACTCAGCCCCGCACGCACCCCGTCATCTTAGGCAGCGAGCCTCCACGCCCGCGCACTCCGCTCGCGCTGCCCGGCGAACACAAAGAGCCGCAGCACAAGAAACCGCCCCACGCCCGCGAGCCCCGAGGCGCCGAGGTAGACAACCTGCTCGGTCACCATGCTGTGCCCGCTCTGCACCACATTCAGCACGTACACGGCAAGGCTGGTCGCGAGATAGGCGGCCCCGGCCGACCCGGCGGACTGCCAGTGCTCCCGCCACTCGGCACCGCGCTTCTTGCCGAAGGTGTAGCGGGCGTGCAGCTCGGTGCACAGCACCGTGGACACCACGGTGACGACGGCGTTGGAGACCCCCCAGGGCACCCCCATGGCCAACCCCACCACGGCAAAGCTGCTGAGCACCCCGACACCCCCACCGAAGACCACGAACCGTATGAACGAGGCCACTGCCGAGGACTTCATGACGGCCTCCTTCCAACGAGTCGAGTGTCTTTCTTGTGCGGGAAACGCTACGTTGCATTCATGGAGCAAGCAACGGAATAATTGCGAATCTGCAAAGTAACCCCAGCTCAAGGCCTTTAAATCATTGCAACGAGGACGAGATTAACGCAACGCCCGTCGGCGCGGGCGTTGCAACAAGCAAAGCTGAACGCTACGCGGAAGGCCACCGCCCCGGTCGGCTCAGTCCCACTGCTCATCTGCGAGGGAGGCGACGGGCTGAGGCTTGCCGATGACGGCCAGGGCGACGAAGAAGTTGATCTGCCCGATGGCGACGGTGAGCGTGGCCAGCGCCTTCTTGTCGTAGTGCCTGGCCACCTCGGCGTACAACTCGTCGCTGACGCGCTCCCTGCCGTGCGGGGCAGGCTGAAGGGTGGCCTCCACCAGCGCGAGAGCAGCACGCTCGGCCTCGCTGAAGTACGGGGCGTCCTGCCACGAGGCGACCGCGGCGATGCGCTCCTCGGACTCCCCGCCCTTGCGCAGGAAGCCGGTGTTGAGAACCGTCAGATACGTGTTGCCGACGATCTGCCCGGCCCGCAGGTGAACGAGATTGATCGTGGTCCGCGGCACGGACTTGTTGCCGGTGGCCCGGAAGAGGGCGGCACTGATGTCCTTCACCTCAGGCACGTACTCGGTCGGGTCGGACATCCGCGAGATCGATCCACCGTGTGTCATGGCTGCTGCTCTCCTTCACATCAACGTCGGTGTGTTCACTGCACTGACGGATGCGCGGAAGCAGTTGTGACAGGAGAACGGGTACCGGGGGGCGCCTTCTCAGATTTTCCAGGCGCGCAGCTGCTCGGCGACGGCAGGAACCCGGAGCCGGGAGTCACGGATCTTGCGTACGAGATCCGACAGGGCACCGTAAGGCGGATCGATGCCTTCCCCGGACTGGTCCATGTACTGGGCCGCGACGAACGCGGCGAACAGGCTGTTGCGGTGGGGGAGCGGCTCCAGCCGCACGATGGTGTGCATGAGCGCGGCCGCCCGCCAGGCCACGTCCGGGTCGGCGGCCTCAAGGGTCGGCAGCTTGGTCTTGTGCCGCGCAACAGCGGCAACCAAGGCGGAGTAGTCGGCGACCGACACATCCTCCGAGCCGAGAGCGGCCTCCTGGACGTCAAGAAGCCAGGACACGTCGACGTACAGATGCATCAGGCGGCCGCAGCCCCGCCCCTGCCGGCCCGCTCGGCGGGCGGCACCTCTTCGGGGAACGCCTCATCGAACTCCGCACGAAGCCGATCAGCCCATGCACCGGCACCCGCAACGAAGCGCTTACGGTGCATCTCCCGCACCCCGAGATCGTGCAGGTACTGCTTGAGGCTCTTGCCCTCGGCAGCCGCGGCCGCGCGCACGCCTTCGAGTTCCTCGTCGGTGAAAGACACGTTCAGTGATGGCATACGGTGATGGTACCTAGTAGGTGCCTCGTTGCGGATGCTGAAGTCTTGATCCGCGCTGAGCGGCCCGAATCCCTTCCCGCTTGCCCAGATACGCCCACGGCGCCCCGCCGTGTCGATGCCCGAATGGCGATGGCGCCGAACCCGAGGCGGGTTCGGCGCCATTCCGAGGTCTCCAGGACTGCGCGTTGGCATCATGTGATCCGACCGAGGAGTCGTTTCACATGAACGATCCGTACATGCCGGAATCGCAGTGCCAAGGAGACTTCACAGGGCCCGTCGCATGGGTACGACGTTCTCCTCACCCGTGGCACGCGGGGTCAGCCGGTAGTACACGATGTTGGAGAAGCGATCGGACTGCTCCAACCAGCCGGCCTCTACGAGCTGCCGCCGCATCCGAGAGAAGACGGTCGGGGTCATGTTGACCTCGGCAGCCAGTTCCTGTCCGGTCATGCGTACGGCGCCGGCCCGGTCGGTCGGCATCATCGCGTACATCAGGACGATCAGCCGTTGACTCGCCGACAAGCCTGCAGTTCGACGCAACAGCGTGCGGTAGTACGTGCCCTCAGTAGCGTTCACTGGCCCTCCCAGCCCCGCGGACCCGGCGCCGCCCATCCAGGGATGTCGGGCGGGTTCCAGTCCCTCACCGCTTCCCTCTGCTCAAGGCCTGATCCATGGAAGGCGATGTAAGGACTGATCCTGTACAGCTTGATCCGGCCCAGCTTCCCAGTCTCGATGATCAGACGATGCTTGGCCAGCTTCTTCATGATCCGGGCCAGAGCGTCGGGCGTCATGCCGACCTCCTCGGCGATGTCCTTGCCGGTGCGGTGCACCGGGTCCATGCCCGGAGGCGACGCGCCGATGAACCAGAGAACCATGAACTTCTCAGCAGGCGTGAAGCCTGACGACTTACGCGTGATGGCGCGCACTCGCTCCTTGTCCACGGTGGCGTGCCAGCCGCTGTAGGCGTACGGCGCGGTGGGGACGTCGTTGCCGAACTCATCCACCACGCGCCGGACGGGCCGTGCTGATGCCAACGTTCCTCCGAACCTGGGGCGTTGCTGATCGGACAATGCGAGCCGACCCTGAGATCGGTTGAGGTGAACCTAACGTACATGCACCTCCGGTCAATGCATTCCGCTCCCTCGGTCGTGTCGTATGACTGGCTGAGGCAGGAGCCCATCGCTATCCCGGGCTCAACGGGCAGGCTCTGGAATGTACTTATCGTTCATCCCACCCGATCCCAGGATCGTGTGCACACGATCTCTGGATCTGGTTGACCCGATCACCAGATCGAGACCACACGACTCTGAAGTCGGCACCACCCGATCTGCAGGTCGGGTAACCCGAGGCTGAGATCGGGTTACCCGACCAGGAGATCGGCCTGTTCGCGACATAAATGCAGGTCAGAGCGATATTCGTTCGGCGTGCTCTTATACACGCTCAACCTCTGCACTCCCTTGACCTAACCCACCGTTGTCTGGATGTCTTGGGTGAAGGCGGCTTCGCGTGCGGCACCGTACGAATCCTCCGGTCGTGGACGGCACCAACGGTCCTGCGTCTCGGGTGGTTCCTCCCGTCGACGAAGCAACAACAAGCGGGGTCTCGGTCTGTTAGGGCTCAGGTACCTCCGCCCGTGCACGATCCGCCGCGAAGGTCCGTTGAGGTGCTGTTCAGTGGCTAGGGGAGTAGGTGCTATTCGAGGCTGAGGAAGTTCTCCACGACGAGGTTGAGGTGGCACGAAAGTTTGGGTACGGGGCGCCGCCTGTGTGTAGGCGGAGGACAACTTTTGACCGCTCGCCAGTCGGAGAGACCAGCGCACGATGGTGACGGGCAGTTCGGCCGCTCCCGCTTCCGCCATTCACTGGACCACTACTGATCGCGTTCGGCATCGCTGTGACCATCACCATCGCGGCGTCCGCTACCGCGCTGTAGGGGACTCGCAAGCAGAACGAGTGCGGATTCCGACTGCTCAACTGGCTGCAACACCGTCTCCAGCGCACGCAGTTGTTCCGGGGTGAGCCGGCAGCCGGCGCTTCCAAGGCCCTTGGAGGCCAGGGCCTGCCGACCGCCCGAAGCCAAAGCCCGCCGCCACCGATTCGCCGATATCTGGGTCACCCTGAACCGGCGGGCCACCTCCCGGTCACTGGCCCCACGAAGTAAAGGGCGGAGACACCTTCCTGGAGTCGGAGACGTCCCACCTGTGGTCACCGATGCCCCCTTGGGTGGCCGGCATCTGTACCCCGATGGCCTGCGAATTTGAGTCGTTTGACTGTTACGGGCGCGCATGTCCCGACGCGAATCTGTACTCGCGAAGAACGAGTTCGGGGGAGCCACCCATGGCCCCGCCATCTAGACGAGAGGGACACTCATGCCGTTCATCACCGTGGGCCAGGAGAACACGACAGCCGTCGAGCTTTACTACGAGGACCATGGGACCGGACAGCCCGTGGTCCTCGTCCACGGTTTCCCGCTGGACGGGCACTCGTGGGAGAAGCAGTCCGCAGCACTATTGGCGGCCGGCTACCGCGTCATCACCTACGACCGCCGGGGCTTCGGCCGCTCCAGCCAGCCCACCGTCGGCTACGACTACGACACCTTCGCCGCCGACCTCAACACCCTGCTGGAGACGCTGGATCTGCGCGATGCCGTTCTCGTCGGCTTCTCCATGGGCACCGGCGAGGTGGGCCGTTACCTCGGCACCTACGGATCCACGCGCGTCGCCAAGGCGGCCTTCCTCGGCTCCCTTGAACCGTGCCTGCTCAAGAGCGACGACAACCCGGACGGCGCGGCGCCCGCGGAGTTCTTCCAGGGCGTCTCCGACGCGGTCAAGGCCGACCGGTACGCCTACTACACCGCCTTCTTCCAGGACTTCTTCAACCTCGACGAGAACCTGGGCACACGCATCAGCGACGAAGCCGTACGTAACAGCTGGAACGTGGCCGCGAGCGGCGGCGCCCACGCGGCCGCCGCCGCGCCGCTCACCTGGGGCACCGACTTCCGCCAGGACATCCCCAAGATCGACGTGCCGACGCTCATCCTGCACGGCACGGCTGACCGGATCCTCCCGGTCGAATCCACCGCACGCCTGTTCCACCAGGCCCTGCCCTCCGCCGACTACGTGGAGATCGAGGGCGCGCCGCACGGCCTCCTCTGGACCCACGCTGACGACGTGAACAAAGCGCTGCTCGAGTTCCTGGCCAAGTGACGCGCGCCGGAGCACCTCAGTCAGTGGAGTCCTGGCTGAGCCTGCCCCCAATCGACCTCGCCTGGCAGCATCAAGGCACGCATGCGATCCGACCTTCGGCGAGGTCTGTCAGAAGGCGCTGAGTGAACTCCTTCTACAGCAGCCTGCTCGGTGTTGGTCGTGGCGTCATGCCAGTGCGGATGTGGAGCAGCCGCAGCTGCACAGGGGCCCCCGTCTGGCCCGTCGCGACGTCCACAGTGACCTCGACAACGACCCCATACTGAAGCTGAGCCCCATCCACGGGTAGCTGCGTCGCGCCGTCCGCTGGCACGAGACCCCGGCTGTTGCCTGGCGGCGGCCGGGGTCTCGCGGTGCACTTCGTTGATCAGCCGGTTCAACGAGTGATCTACGCCTGACGTCACGCCGTGCCGGCCGCTGATGATGTGCGTAGTCCGGGCTGGCCAGCCAGCACAGCGGGTCCGTGCCGACGGCGTGCGGCGCGGACCCATCTGGACCTCACCTTGATGTCATTGGTGGGTGGCGAACGCGGTGCAGATCAAGGGCCGCTGCTCACAGGCTGGTTGGTGGTGCACGGCGGCACGCTGACGGGTGCCAGGAGTCATGCGCTGGCTCCGGCATGCCCTGGATTCACGTGGCGGCGCGGCCGTGGGCGGCGAGCTGGGGGCAGCGTCTTCCCATTCGGTGCGCGCGCTGCGGCCGACCAGACTGATTCCGCAAGCCGGGCACCTCTACCGGGCCAGTGCCTTCGACTGGCCAACTTCGACTACGACCTCCTCGAGAAGGTGCGGCCCACTTGCCCCGACCTGCCGACCGCAGCCGTCGCTCTCGCACTGCGTATCTGGGCGCCCAGATCATAGTGACATTGGGCATCCCGCATCAGCGCGGCCGGTCAAGCCCGGAGGTACGGCGCTCGCCTTTGCCCGGGTGACCCAACGGTTCCGTGAGACGTAGGAAAACCCTTGGAAACAGCCCGGTCGGCCATGTCACGCTGGCATCCACCAAGGGGCGTAGCTCAGATGGCCAGAGCGCCGGTCTCCAAAACCGGATGTCGCAGGTTCGAGTCCTGCCTCCCCTGCCACCGATCGGGTTGTCCGAGTCTGCTCCAGTCCGGTCCCCTCAGCAGAGCGCCCAGGCCACAGAGCATTCCGCATAGGTGAAGGCGCAGTTGCAACATCGTCTCGTTCGGCTGCCCCCGGCTCCGAGGCCCTCCCGTTGATCGCCACACAGCAAGGTCGGCGTCGCAAGGCGGGTGCAGGCATTCGAGTCAGCCCGAGTGGTGTCTGACCGGGCCTCCGGTCTCAGTGATGCGGGTCACTGGATCTTCCCCGTATCCGTCTCGTCCGACCGACAACCCCAAGGGACTTGGGACGTCTGTCGGAGTGGATGCGCCTCCAGCAGAGGGCCGCCGCACGGGAAGCCGCCCATGGCGGACGGTCAGCCAACACATCGAAGCCGATGATTCGAGGATCGAAGATGTCAGTACGTCAAGCCGCTGTCCGCGGCCTCCGTTCGGGTCGGGTTCGCATCGCGCTGGGCCTCTCGGTCGTGGGCGCCACGCTCGCCCTCGGCGCGGCCGCCTCGGCCCAGGCCACGTCGAGTGCCCCCGCCGAGCCGCAGAAGGCGCACGTGACCCACACGTCCGGGTCGCAGACGCTCGACGAGAGCTCCGAGACGGACGTCCCCGCGGACGCGAAGCCCGCGCAGACCGCCCCGTCCTGCCCCGGGGGCCTCGACGTCTGCGACACGGACGCCGTGCATGGCACGACTGCGGCCCGGTGACGCTCTTCAACATCGTGGCCCGCTGATCGACGCCAGGTCGTTTGGTGACCCCACCTGAATGCACGCTGCATTGCTCAGGCCAGGCAGCACGGTCCGTCCGCCCGGGTCTCCGGGCGGGCGGACCGGTCCCGCAACGTCCAGGAGACCTGTGAGTACAGCGACGATCCCCACCGCCGCAACGCCGGTGACCTGGTGGCGGAGCATGCGCAGTCGGCTGCGCCCCTTGTTCTGCGGGGGAGTGGATCCGATGCGCCGCCAGCAGGACAGGCGTGCTCTGCGTTCGCCGACGAGTCGTCAGGACGGCGGCGGGAAGCTGCTCAAAGCCGTGTCCGTCAGCGCGGCGACGTCCGGCGACGACCACGGCTTCAGCGAGCTCTATCACCATCGCCGGCTGGCACTGGTGCGGCTGGCCCTGCTTCTGGTGGACGACCTTCCCACCGCGGAGGACGTGGTGCAGGACGCGTTCGCAGCACTCCTGCGCCGCCATGGCGGTCGGCTCGCGGACCTGGACGACCCCGAGGCGTACTTGCGGACTTGTGTGGTCAACGCGTCCCGCTCGGTTCTGCGTCGGCGCCGTACGGCACGTGCCTACATTCCTGAGCGTGCACGCCATGTCCCGTCCGCCGACAAGAGCGTGCTCCTCGCCGAGACCCATCAAGAGGTCATCGACGCATTGCAGCGTCTGACCCGCCGGCAGCGCGAGGTGTTGGTCCTGCGCTACTGGTCGGACCTCACCGAAGCCCAGATCGCCGACACCCTCGGAATCTCCCGCGGGACGGTCAAGTCAACTGCCAGCCGGGCCCTGGACGCTCTCGGCAGACAACTGGAGATACCTCGATGACCGAGCTCCCCTCTCAGTCGCGCTCCCGTCCTTCGCCCTGCCGGCGGCTCGCGGGGATCCGGCGATGAGCCGCGGCCGGACCCGCCACGAGGCGATCGAACAACGACTGCGCGACGCCCTTCAAGCCCGGGCCAACAGCGCCGACTGGGAAGACCTGCGTGCCGCGGCCCTTCCCACCAGGCCCCGGCGGCTCTTGCGTTCCTCTCGCCGGACCGTCTTCGTATGGTCCGGCCTGGCCGCCGCCGCTGCCTGCGCACTGCTGCTGCTCGTCCTCACGACCGGCGCCTCGGACGGCCCGGCCCCTCCCGCCGTGAGCCCGCCCACGTCTCAGGCCCCGGCTTCGCCCGCCACCTCGACGAATCCATGACCAACCCTGAGACGGTTCGGATTTCAGGCCATGGCCAGGACGGCCGAGACCAGGGACCGCAGGCAGGCGCTCTCGGCTTCCTCGTCCGGCAGGGAGAGGTGCTGCATCGTCAGTCCGTCGAAGCCGGCCAGGAAAAACCTCGCGATCGTCTCGGCGGGCTGGCCGAGCTGGTGACCGGTGCGTTCGGCGGCCTGCTCGACCAGCTTCGTCGTCACCGCCAGGACTTCGCTGTAGTGGTTCTGAAGAGCTTCCTTCAGGTGTGGTGTACGCAGGGCGAACATGCTCAGCTCGGTGAGCAGCTGGTGCGAGGCGGGCTGTTCGAGCACGGTACGCCAGAGTGCCTCGGCGAGCGTGACGACGGTGTCCTCGAAGCTCGCGTCCGTGGGCGCGGCCTGTGTCACCTGGTCGATGAGGTCGTGCGTGAGCTGTTCCATGACGGCCCGGTACAGCTCCTCCTTCGTGCCGAAGGTGTAGTGCACGGTCGCCTGTGCCACGCCGAGCTCGGCGGCGATGGCGCGGGTGCTGCCGGCGGCTACGCCCTCCCTGGCCATGAGGCCGATGGCCGCCTTGATCAGTTGTGGGCGGCGCTCCGCCGCGGATACATGAGCCATGACGCGATCCTATTCGACTCAGTCTGTCGAACAGGTCGCTCGACAAATCAGCGGTACATGATGACGGCCCCTCCTGGGCCGGCGGCCGGTCGGACGGCCCGCCCGTCCGACCAGTCGCCCGCCCAGGAGCATCGCCGCCTGTCAGAGAGCGGTCCTCGACGCCTCGGAACGGAGCAGGGCGTTGAGGTTGGCCATGGAGGTGCGCATGCCGGCGCGCATCGCGGGCTGCTGTATGGAGTCGAGGAGCAGGCCCAGCGGGCCGAGGCCGATGGTGTACTCGACCTGGTAGAGCATCTCCGTCGCCTCCCGGCCGTCGGCGCTCTGGACCGGGCGGAACTCGAAGATGTTGGTGACGTCCTGGAGCGGGGTGAATCCGGTGCCGGTGTCGACGCGGCGCTTGAAGGGCTCGATCTCCTTGACGGTCCAGACCGAGGCGGTCTTGAGCGGGCCGAGGGTGCGGTTGCGCTCGGAGTAGGTCTTGCCGACGGTGGCGACGCCGTGGTGGTCGGTGACCTCGATGGCCCCGGCGACCCACTCGGCGTACCGGTCGGTGCGGGAGATGACGTCCCAGACCCGCCCGAGGGGGGCGTCGATGACGGCGGTCTCGGCGACGACGTAACGGTTCATGGCAGCGATCCCTTGCTTGTCGTACTTCTTGCTTCTTGCGCTCAGTTCTGGTGGAGGAGTTCGGTGGCGGTGTGGCGGCCGGAGCGGACCGCGCCGTCCATGTAGCCGTTCCAGTACGGGGAGAACTCGGCGCCGGCCCAGTGCACGCGGCCGTGGGGGCGGCCCATCCACTGGCCGAAGTCGGTGAGCACGCCGGGGGCGGCGACGGAGGTGGGGCCGCCCTGGGTCCACTGCTCGGCGGTCCAGTCCTGCTCGACGTAGTCGACGGTGTCGAAGGCGCGGTCCCCGACGACCTGGGCGAAGCAGCGCAGCACGGCGCCTCGGCGCTCGGCGGCCGGGCGGTGGGCCCACTTGCGCCATTCCTTGCCGCCGAGGAAGCCCATCAGGACGCCCGGTCCGCCGTCGGGCGGGGTGTTGTCGAACATCTCGCGGATGGGGGAGCCGCCGCGCAGCAGACCCATGCCGGAGAGCCCGTCCTGCCGCCAGAACGGCTTGTCGTAGACGGCGACACACTTCATGAGGGTGCCGAACGGCAGCCGCTGGAAGAGCTGGTCCTGCTGGGCCGGCAGCAGCGGGTCCCACACGATCCGCGAGGCCACCAGCGGCGGTACGGCCACGATCACCCGGTCGGCCCGCCAGTCACCGGCGTCGGAGACCACGGTGACACCGGTGGAGTCCTGGCTGACGCGTCGCACCGGCGCCGACAGGTGGACGCGGCCGTCGAGTTCTTCGGCGAGGCGCTGGGCGACGAGCTGTGAGCCGCCGACGAAACGGCTGTCCTGGGCGCCTCCGGTGGTGCCGGTGCCGCGCTCCATGGTGCCGGGGTTGGCCTCGTTGCCGAACGTCGAGACGTACCAGAGGCTGAACAGGGCGGAGGCGTCGCGGGCCTCGCCGCCGTAGGCGGAGTTCAGGAACAGGTTGATCATGTCGACGGCGTCGCCGGTGATCTCGGCCTTGCGCAGCCAGGTCTCGTAGGTCATCCCGTCCAGTTCACGGGCGTTCGGGGTCTTCCAGGGGGCGGCCGGGTCCACCTTGGCCGCCGCATGGCCGACGCGGGCCAGGGCGATCCCCATGTCCGGCAGCGCGAACAGGTCCGGAGGGGTGTCCCCCGTGAACCGCTTGGCCTTGCCGTCGTGCACGTAGACGGTCTCGCCGGGGACGGCGGCCTGGTAGGTGGCCACACCTACCTCCTTGGCCAGCGCCAGGATGTGGTCCTGGGTGGGGCCCACGAACTGCCCGCCGATCTCGGTCACTTGACCGTCGCCGAGGTCGTGGTTGAGCAGCCGGCCGCCGACCCGGTCACGGGCCTCCAGTACGGCCACCGACTTGCCCGCCGCGACGAGCTCCCGTGCCGCGGTCAGACCGGCCAGCCCGGCACCGATCACCACCACATCCGCCCTGCGGGCGTGGCGCGCCGTGGCGATGTCCGTGTCCGTGTTCTGCGTGCTGCTCATGATCACTCCTTGGGGGCGGTGTGCTCCGGTGGCCATCACCATACAGACGACATGGTCGACTGACAATGTCGTAAGTTCAAGTTGAGTGATTAGGTCACCCGACTTGAGCAAGTGATAAAGTCGGTGCTCGAAGCAGCTGGGATGCCGCCCACGGCATCGGCATGCCTCATGCCCGTGGCCGCGCGACGGCGCGGGCCGTCCCGCCCCCGCCGTTCGTCCCGCGCCCGCGCCGAGACGTCCGGGATACCCCTTACCGACTGAAATCCCTTACCGACCTTGGGAGTTCGCCATGGCAGTCCTGCTCCATCGCCTGGGCCGCAGCGCCTACCGCCATCGCAAGCTGGTGCTCGGTATCTGGCTCGTGGTCCTGGCCGCGCTCATCACGTGCGCCGGCCTTTTCGGCGGCAAGCTCGACGACCGCTTCACCGTGCCGGGCACCGAGTCGCAGCGCGCCCTGGACACGCTCGGCAAGACGCTGCCCGAAGCCTCCGGAGCCGGCGCCCAGATCGTCTTCACCGCACCCAAGGGCCACCACGTCACCGAGGCCCCCTACACCGCGGCCATCGCCAAAACCGAGAAGGCAGCCGCGAAAGCACCCCAGGTCAAGGCCGTCATGGGCCCGAGCCGGTCCGGGGCGGTCTCTGCCGACCGGAGCACGGCGATCGTGCAGGTGCAGTACTCAGTCCAGCGGGCCGAGGTACGCCCCTCATCCCTGCACGTGATCGAACAGGCGGCCGACACGGCCGAGAAGAGCGGGCTCAAGACCTCGGTCGGCGGCAGCGCCTACGGCAGCAACGGCGTGCACATAGGCCCGTCCGAGATCATCGGCGTCGCCGTAGCCGTACTCGTCCTCGTCGTCACCTTCGGCTCCCTCCTCGCCGCAGGCATGTCACTGCTGCCCGCCCTGCTCGGCGTGGCCGTGGGACTCGCCGGACTGCTCGCCCTCACCCCGGTATTCAGCATCTCCTCCACCGCCATCACCCTCGCCCTCATGCTGGGGCTGGCCGTGGGCATCGACTACAGCCTCTTCATCCTGACCCGCCACCGCCAACAACTCGCCCGCGGAACCGACCCGCAGGAGTCCATCGCACTGGCCAACGGCACCGCCGGCAGCGCAGTCGTCTTCGCCGGCAGCACCGTCATCATCGCCCTGGCCGCCCTCACCGTCATCGGCATCCCGTTCCTGACCGTGATGGGCCTCGGCGCCGCCGGAGCCGTCCTCGTCGCGGTCCTGGCCGCGATCACCCTGCTCCCGGCCCTCGCCGGATTCGCCGGCACCCGCTTGACCCCGAAGCCGGGCAGCAAGGAGGCCCAGCGGGCCACCGACCCCGACGGATCCGCAGGCCGGACGACCCTGGGCGCCCGCTGGGTGAAGACCGTCGTCGCCAAGCCCCTGCTCACCGTCCTCGCCGTCGCCGGCATCCTCGTCGCACTGGCACTCCCCGCAACGGACCTGCGCCTCGCCCTGCCGGACAACGGCTCGGCCCCGGTCACCTCCACCGAACGCAAGGCGTACGACACCGTCAACGACAAGTTCGGCCCCGGCTTCAACGGCCCACTCCTCGTCCTGACCGAAACCGACAAGGGATCGGGCACGCACGCAGGAGCTCAAGCCGCGCAGAAGCTCCGCGCCCTCGAGGGAGTCAAGACAGTCCTGCCCCCCACCCCCACCCACGACCCCACCCAGACCGTCATCCAGGTCATCCCGAAGACCGGCCCCGACACCACCCGCACCGGCCAACTCGTCCGCGACATCCGCGCCACCGCCCCGGACATCCACAAGACCACCGGAGCAACGATCGCCGTCACCGGCACCACCGCCGTCAACATCGACGTCTCCAACCGCCTCAGCGACTCCCTGCTGCCGTTCATCGCGATCGTCGTCGGCCTCAGCCTGATCCTGCTGACCATGGTCTTCCGCTCACTGATCGTCCCCCTCAAGGCCGCCGTCGGATTCCTGCTGTCGGTCGCGGCCTCACTCGGCCTGGTCGTCGCCCTGTTCCAATGGGGCTGGCTCGCGGACACCCTCGGCCTCGCCCACACCGGCCCCGTCGTCAGCTTCCTGCCGATCATCCTGATCGGCGTACTCTTCGGACTCGCCATGGACTACGAGGTGTTCCTCGTCTCCGGAATGCGCGAGGAGTGGGTCCACACCGGCGCGGCCCGCAGGTCGGTGACCGACGGCGCACGGCACAGCGTCCGAGTCGTCACCGCGGCCGCCCTGATCATGTTCACCGTCTTCGCCGGCTTCTTCCCCCTCGACGACGCCCTGATCAAGCCCATCGCCTTCGCACTCGCGGTCGGCGTCGCCATCGACGCCTTCGCCGTCCGCCTGACCCTCGTCCCGGCAGTCCTCGCCCTCGCCGGACGGCACGCCTGGTGGCTCCCCACCTGGCTCGACCGCGCCCTGCCCGACCTCGACGTAGAAGGCACACGCCTCCAGAAGACCCCGCAGGCACAGAACAAGGAGCCCGAGCGAGTCTCCTGAACTGGCTGCACGCTCGGCGGACCCGCGACCGACAGTGGCCCTGGGGCGGAGGAAGCGCCACCTCCGAGCCAGGGCCTCGTCTTTGCTGGGGTGCAGTCCCCCCAAGGCCTTCCGATCACGGGGTGAGGCAGGCGTTGTCCAGCGTCACCTGCCCGGCGCCGAGTGCGAAGTCCGCGCCGCCCGCGCTGTCGGCTCGCCCGCGCTCTCTGCTCTCCCCGCTGCGAATCCAGCAGTCCAGCGCGCCCTGACCCCGATCACCGATTCCCCGCGTCTCCCACCGTCCCGCCGGGCATGATGTCCTGCGCCCCCGCCCTCCTCGTCCAGCGCACGACAAGCTCAACAACACCTGGTGGGGCCCGGGGGCCAACCAGTCTGGCGCGGGGGAGTGGATCGAGACCCGCTTCGACCAGCCCGACTCCTCGACATCATCGTCACCCCAGGCGTCTCCACACACGCCGACCAGCTCTCCGAGTCGGCCCTCCCGCGACGCGTCGAGGCCGTGATCACCACCGCGGACGGCAAGAAGGAATCCCGCTTCCTCCCCCTCGACCAGGCCGCGGGAGGCCAGCGCCGCGCGTTCCGTGCCGGCGAGGTCACCGCCGTACGCCTCATCGTCCGCTCGTCCTACGCCGCCTCCGCCGGCAAGCAGGTCGCCATCGCTGAGATCGGATTCTTCGGCCCGTCGAACAGCGCCAGAAACCAGTGAAGCCGGACTCGGGATGCGCCCCAACTGGGTACTCGGCAACGGCGATTGAGTACGCGCACTCAGGCCGGGGACCCGCGGCGGACCCGAGGATGAAGCCATACCCAGACACGAGGAGCCAGCAATGTCCGCCATCCACCCGACCGTCAGCCCGGCGCAGGACGCACGGCCGGCCACCCCGCAAGCCGCAAGCGGCCGCCGGCTGCCCGCCGTTCTCGCGGTGGCCGTCGCCGCGGCGCTCGTGGCGTCGGCGTTCGATGCCAAGGACCCGACCACCTGGGTGCTGGAGACGGTCTGGGTGATGGTGGGCCTGCCCCTGGCGGTCCTGCTGCGTCGACGCTTCCCGCTGAGCGGCCTGCTGTGCGTTCTGCTGGCCGCGCACGCGCTGGTCCTGATCGTCGGCGGGCACTACACCTACGCGGAGGTCCCGGCCGGAGACTGGGTCCGCGACTGGTTCGGCCTGGAGCGCAACCCCTACGACCGCTTCGGCCACCTCATGCAGGGCTTCGTCCCGGCGATCCTGGTCCGCGAACTCCTCGTCCGCACCTCGCCGTTGCGCGGCAGCCGCTGGCTGGCTCCGTTGACCGTCTGCGCCTGCCTCGCCTTCAGCGCGGTCTTCGAGATGCTGGAGTGGGCGGCGGCCGTGACCGGCGGACAGGCCGCCGACGCCTTCCTGGCCACCCAGGGCGACGTCTGGGACACCCAGTGGGACATGTTCTGCGCGCTGATCGGCGCGACCTGCTCACTGCTGCTCCTCAGCCGCCTGCACGACCGCAGCCTCACCCGCCTGACGCTTCCCGTGAAGGACTGAACCGCTCGGCGGTGTCGTGCGCAGGCCTTCGAGGAGGGCGGTGAGGCAGCGGTGTGCGGCATCGCCCACACCGTGAGCGTCCACGGCGTGGGCGATGCCGCACATGAGCGGGACGTCACCGGATGCGCTTCGCCGGCTTCGTGGCGGCGTTGAGGAGATACTCCAGCGGCCCGCGCCGGAAGAAGCGGGACCAGACCGCGGCGAACACGATCGCCCCGAGGACGTACAGGAGCAGCGGCACCCACGACTGCTGGGTGCCGGTCCCGGCGGGCGTGGAGAACACGGACTGCGCGAGGAAGTGACCGACATAGACGGTCAGGGACATGGTGCCCACGGCGATGACCGGCTTGGCCAGGCGGCGCAGCCGCGGCAGGCGCTCCATCGCCACCGTCGCGCCCACGATCACGAGGATCGCGACGCCGACACTGCCGATGATGTCGAACGTGGTCCCGCTGTGCGGCCCGGCCGTCAGCAGCGACGACGCCGGCATCTGCGGGAACGACCCGTCGACAGGCGCCGACCCGCTGCCGGGCGGCATCGACCCCGAGCCTCCGGACGACGACGATCCGTCCTCCGCCATGCTCCGCAACGCGCCCTTCCCGGCCAGCAGCAAGGACATGCCGTACGCGGCGACGACGAGGCCGGCACCGAGCGCGGCCAGGCGCCGCTGGACAGCGTCGGAGGACAGATCCAGGCGGCCCAGCGCCATGCCCGAGATCACGAACGGCAGCCACGTGAGCGCCGGATAGAAGCCGGTGAGCAGCAGATCGAGCACCCCCACCTCACTCAGCCGGTGGAGCGGGTCGTACGCGTTGATGCTCTGCCGCACCGAGTCGCTCACCCACGAGTTCAGGACGTACGCCAGCTGCGGTGTGACGAGCGCGAGCGCCGCCGCGATGATCGCGAGCGTCCGGGCGCGCAGCCGCACCAGCGGCAGGGCCAGCAGGAAGTACACCCCGTAGAACCCGAGGATGATCACCCCGCCGTACTCCATCGCCATCAGGGTGCCCAGTGCCAGCAGCACCACGGCCCGGATCGCGATCCGCGCCCGCGCCTGCCGGCCGGCCAGACCGGTCTTGGGCTCCAGGCGCCCGGCGATCAGCATCAGCGAGAACCCGGCGAGGGTGGCGAACAGGACGGACGAGTGACCGTCCGCCATGTACCGCACCCAGCTGGCGACCCCGTGCGTGGCGGACAGCGGGGGGCCGATGTGCACGACGTACATGCCGAACACGGCCAGCGCGCGGGCCAGGTCCACGCCGACGAGGCGTCCCATCGAGGGGCCGGGGGAGGTACGTGCCAGCGGCGGGGAGTGTTCCTGCGGCGGCTGTGTCTGTGTCATACGACGAACCTCGCGCGGGCGTCACCCGGCGGGGTATCCGGCAGTCCTCGGTAGGGCCCCCGCCGATCGGCGGGTACCGCCCTGCCGACCGGCGGAGCCGCGCCCCCGGCTGGTACCCGTAAGACCTGAGACCGATCGCCTCCCGCCACCCGGCGGGGGTGGCCCCGACGGTTGCCGGATGGGACGCGGGCGGACGGGCTCCGAGTCTGGAGACATGACACACCGTGCGCGACCCACCAAGCGCGAGGACTTCAGGGGCGAGTTCCTGGAACTCCTCGGTCTGACGCTGACGGTGGGCGTCTTCGTCCTGTTCGTCGTCCGCCCCGAGATCGGCCAGGCGCTGGTGCACACCTTCGCCACGACCACAGCCGGACTCGCCCACTGACCAACGCCCAACGCCTGCCCCCTGCGAACCGCAGAAGCGAACCCTGGCAGCGAACCGCAGAAGTAAGGAACACCGTGAACACCGCATCCGCCTCGACGACGGATGACCCGACGACAGATGAAACGCCTCTGTCCGCCCGAGAAACACTCAAGGCCCTGCACGCCTACGTCCGCCCTCACCGCTGGTCCGTCGCCCTCGGCCTGCTGTGCGCCCTGGTCGGGGCCGCTGGAGGCCTGCTGCAACCGCTGGCGACGAAGGCCCTGGTCGACCGGCTCGCCTCCGGCGGGACCATCGCCGGGATCCTGATCGCGCTCACCGTGCTGGTGGTGCTGGGCACGGCCATCGAGGCGTTCGGCACGTACGTGCTGGAGCGGACGGCGGAGTCGGTGGTGCTGGCCGCGCGACGCACCCTGGTGGGGCGGTTGCTGCGGCTGCGGCTCACGGAGTGGGAGCGGGTCCCGCCGGGCGATCTGATGTCCCGGGTCACCTCGGACACCACGCTGCTGCGGGCCGTGAGCACCCAGGCGGTCGTCTCCGCCGCCACCGGCGCGGTGGCCTTCGTGGCGGCGGTCGCGATGATGGCGTACCTGGACGCCGTGCTGCTGGGCGTGACGCTCGGCGTGGTGGTGCTGGTCGGCGGGGCCGTCGCCCTGGTGATGCCGAGGATCGCCCGCGCCACCGAGCGGGCGCAGAAGGCGGTCGGGGAGATCTCCGTCGCGCTGGAGCGAGCTCTCGGAGCGTTCCGCACGGTGAAGGCGTCCGGCGCCGAGCAGCGGGAGACCGCCCGGGTGGAGGCCGCGGCACGGCGGGCCTGGCGGCACGGCGTGAAGAGCGCGAAGTGGGAGGCCGCAGCGGGCTCGGCCGACGAACTCGCCGTACAACTGGCCTTCCTCGCCGTGCTCGCGGTCGGCGGGGCACGCGTGGCGTCCGGGGACATCTCCGTGTCCACCCTCATCGCCTTCCTGCTGTACCTCTTCTACCTGATCGAGCCGGTGGCCAAGCTGGTCGACGCCGTGACCTCCTACCAGGAGGGCGCGGCCGCGCTCTCCCGCATCGCGCAGGTGGAACGCCTGACGACGGAACCCCTCACCCACCCGACAACGGCACCGGGACCGGCACCAGAACCGGCACCAGAACCGGCACCGGGACCGGCGTCGGTCCGCTTCGAGGACGTCTCCTTCCGCTACCGCCCCGGCCTGCCGCACACCCACCACCAGGTGAGCTTCGAGATACCGCCCACCGGGACGACCGCCTTCGTCGGCCCCTCCGGCGCGGGCAAGTCGACGGTGTTCGCACTCATCGAACGGTTCTACGAGACCACCGGCGGCCGGGTCCTGGTCGACGGCAAGGACGTACGGGACTGGCCGCTGCCCGACCTGCGATCCACCATCGGATACGTCGAACAGGACGCCCCGGTCCTGGCCGGCACCCTGCGGGAGAACCTGCTCTTCGCAGCCCCCAGAGCGACGGACGAAGATGTCCGCGACATCCTGGCCCGAACGCGACTCGACACCCTCGTCGAACGCCTGCCCCACGGCCTGGACACCCCGGTCGGCCACCGCGGCTCGAAGCTGTCGGGCGGCGAGCGCCAGCGCGTCGCCATCGCCCGCGCCCTGCTGCGAAGCCCCCGGCTGCTGCTCCTGGACGAGGCGACCTCGCAGCTCGACGCGGTCAACGAGCTGGCGCTGCGGGACGTCGTCGCGGAGGTGGCCGGCGAGACCACCGTGCTGGTGGTGGCCCACCGCCTGTCGACGGTGACCGGCGCCGACCGGATCGTCGTGATGGACGCCGGCCGGGTCCGCGCGGTGGGCACCCACGAGGAACTGATAGCCACGGACGAGCTCTACGCACAACTGGCGGCCACCCAGCTCCTGACCCCCACCCGCTGAGGGGGCCGGTCAGTCCCCGCCGAGCGGAATCCGCAGCCGCACCCGATAGCCGCCCTCCCCGGTCGGGCCGGCCTCCAGAGTCCCGTGCAGGATCTCGGCCCGCTCCCGCAACCCGACCAACCCCTGCTGCGAACCGGGCAGGGGCAAGGAAGGCCGCGTGGGCGGGGTGTTGGTGACGGTCACTCCGATGCCGTCGCCGTCCTGCCACAGCTCGACACACGCGGTGGCGCCGGGGGCATGCTTGCGGACATTGGTCAGCGCCTCCTGGACCGTGCGGTAGAGGGCCCGTTGCGCGGGGGTGCCCACGGTCGGCGGCAGCTCACCGGTGAGCTCCACGTGCGTGCCGCTCGATTCCACCAGTTTGCGCAGGTCGGCGAGGGTGGGCTGCGGGGTCAGCTCGGTGGAGTGGCCGCCGGAGGCGCGCAGCAGCGTGACCATGGTGCGCAGTTCGTCGAGGGTGGTGACGCTCAGCGAACGGATCGTGCGGGCGGCCTCCTTGGCATCCGCGTCCTTGGTGGCGACCTGAAGCGCCCCGGCCCGTACGGCGATCAGGCTCACCTGGTGGGAGACCACGTCGTGCATCTCGCGGGCCAGCTGGGCGCGCTCACGGGCGAGCACGGCCTGCGCATGCAACGCCCGCTCGTGCTCCCTGGCCTCCTCGATCTCCACCAGCCGCCGCGCCAAGTCCCGCCGCGCCTGAAGCAGTTGGGCGATGAGGACCGGCGCGGCGGCCGTCGCCAGGCTGTACACGAAGGTGACCAGCGTCATCGTCCGGCCGACCTCGCTGAGGCTGGCCAGCGGCCACGGAGTGCTGTTCGCCACGGCAGTCAGAGCGACGCACACCGCCAGCAGCGGCCGATTACGGGACCGCTCGGCCAGCGTGAACAGCGCCACGAGCGGAGCGACGGCGACCGGCTGCGTCAGCGCGATGGGCAACGTCAGCAGGAAGACACCGAGCGGAAACCGCCGCCGAAAGGCCAACGCGGCGCAGCCGACCACGGCGAGCGCGATACCCAGGGCAGTGTCGTCCCACAGATTCGCCCGCACATCCAAGGCCGCCGCCACCACCAGCAAGCCGTCGACAACCGGCGCGGGCACACGCGCCCACAGCGCACGGACGCGATTCACCGCCCCGCCTCCGACTGCGGACGCCCGTCCAGCAGCCCGGCCCGCTGCGCCAGCAACGCGGCCTGCACCCGGCTCGTCACCCGCAACTTCGTGAGGATCGCGCTGACATGATCCTTGACCGTGCCGGCACTCAGGTGAATACGCGCCCCGATATCGGCGTTCGACAACCCCTCCGCCACCAGGACGAGCACATCACGCTCCCGAGCGGTAAGCAGCCGAACCCGGGCAGCATCCTCATCAACGGCGGCCTCGGCACCGGGGTGGCTGTGCAACAGCGCCCGCGACGCCTTGGGGGAGAGCACCACACCACCCGCGGCCAGGGTGCGCACCAGATGGGCGAGCTGCTCCGGCTCGGTGTCCTTGAGCAGAAAGCCGGCCGCACCGCAGTGCAGCGCGGTCAGGATGTACTCGTCGGCGTCGAACGTCGTCAACATCGCCACCACCGGCGCATCCGGCCTGGCCCGCAGCTCCCGCAGCACGGTCAGCCCATCAACATCCGGCATCCGAATGTCCAGCAACACCACGTCCGGCCGCACCCGCCGAACGGTCTCCACCGCCTCGCCGCCACTCGCGGTCGCGACGACCTCGATGTCCTCGGACGCGCCCAGAATGAGCCGGAAGCCCGAGCGAACCAACGCCTCGTCGTCCACCACCACTACCCGGATCACACGCACTCCGCCTCATCCACATTCCCGCCGCCCATACCGCCTCGACCCTAAGGCGGGCCGGCCCTCGCGCCGCCCCGACGAGCGGCACCTCCAGCCACCCGGCGGGGTGACACCCACCGGTCGGGAGGGACTTCGCAGCCTCCTGCCGAAGCGTTCTCGGTCAGCCAGTCCAGCAGGACACCGCAAAGGATCAGCCGGTGACTGACCTGTGGGAGTCGAAGTCGGTGGTCGTGGGCCGGGAGGTAACCGTCGGTCAGTCCTGGTCGTGGTGGGACTGGTCTTCTTCGAAAAGCCGACTGGCGAGGTCGTCGGCCCATTCCACGGCCCAGGCGCGCAGGGTGGTGATTGTGGCTGCGTCGAGGCCGTAGGCGGCGAATGCCTCGTCATCGATCCACTCGGCGCCTGCGAGGTTGGCCTGGAGGTCTTCTCGTTCGAAACGCCCCCGGGCGTGTCGCCGCCCGAACTCCTCGAGGTCGGCTGTGCTCCAGCGCCGGGAGGCCGCGAACACGTCGATCAGATCCCGGGGTGCGCCCCTGTCCCCCAGAGCGCGTACCTTCGTGCCGATCACGTCTTCTTCTGCGAGTACGGGCCCGTACGGGCTGTCGGCGACGGGACGCCAGAAGATCTCCTTGAGGATGTCGACCTCCACCTCCTGGTCGGTATCCGGGTCGCGGACGGTGAAGCGAGCGGACAGCGGGGCTGTTTCCAGGGACTGCACCTGCCAGCCGCGCTCCTGAAGGCCACTGCGTAGAGCGGCGGCGATGTCCGCCATGGGAGCGGGATTCTCGGTGGCGACGTCGAGGTCCTGACTGGGACGGCTGACCAGACGGTGTGCGCGCACCGCGTACCCGCCAGTCAACACGAGCGGGTAGGGAGAGCCCAGGGTGATCACGTCTGCCAGAAGCCGTGCGTGCAGCTCCGGCATGTCCTGGCTCACGCAGCCGCCCGGCCGCGGGAGGCCAGCTGAGGGAAGGCTTCTTCCCACACGGTGCGCACCGTACGGCCGACCAAACGACGCAGCGTGGGCCACAGCTCCAGCAGAACATCATGATTCAAAAGGGATGTCAGGTCCTCGCGCAGGCCTTCATGCAGCACGGTCCGGTACAGCCCCATGCGCTGACGGGGCTTGTCCAGGTCGTAGGAGGTCAACCCGGACCACGCCACATGCAGGGGAAGATCCACGACACCTCCCACCGGGCCCCGCAACTCGTCCAAAGACGCAGGCAGGCGCTGCTGGAACTTCTGCCGGTACAGCGAAAGGTCTTCCGCGTACGCTCCCGCAGAATCGGGCCTGGAGGGCGAGTGGGCACGGTCTGCCATATCGCCATTATGGAGGCGGGCGTGGCGAACCATGAACCGGACAAGGCCGCCTCTGCTCACGAGATGACTACGGGCATGTGCAGATCTGCCGCGCAGCAGGACGCCGGGCAGAACTCTGGGGGCAAGTCAGGGGTTGGTCTGGCTCTGCCACTGTGAGCCAACATCGCCGAATGCTGTCCCTACCACCAGGCCACTGCGAGACAAGAAGGGCGAGATCCTTCGTCCTGGTCGTCGATGTGCCGGCCAGTGAGGTGGCACCCCACTTCGTCTACGGCGTCTACCAACCCGGGCACGAACAAACAGCCTGACGAAGCCCAGCTATAGGGCCACGCAGTAGAAGAGCACCGGGCACCTGCGCGTCGAAGACCGTCTGGATCCTCGCTGGCACGCGCTGCGGCAACTCCTTTCGGTGGGTCAGCTGCTGAGGTCGAACACGGCCCACGCGGTGAACGGCTCGGCCTGGACGTAGATCCTGCTTCCTCGGCCGACGGCGCGGCGGCGGCCGGGGAGGTGGCCGTCAGGCAGGGTGAGCAGGCCGACGTCCGTTGGCTCGACGAATGCTTCGGTGAGCTCTCCGCGGGTGAGCCGGTCCGCCTCTTCGCCGTAGCCGCCGTAGAAGGCGACCCGCTCGCCGTGGACGGCCACTGCCTTGGCGCCCCGTACCTGGTTCGACCACACCCTCACGGGCCGGTCGGGGCGGTCGGGGCGTATCTCGACGAGCGGGAAGTCCGTGTACGTGCACGCCCAGGCGGTGGTGCCCGACACGTTCAGGGCGTAGCAGTCGAAGAGGCCGGGGATGCTTGCGCCATCAGACGTCCAGTAGATGTGGCCTGTGGGGCTCCAGCGGCGGATTCCCGCCGGGTTTTCGTCGAAGTGCCCGACCCAGATGTGGCCGGCCTCGTCCACGAGCAGGTGCTCGATGGCGTCCCCGACGGAGAAGGAGGAGGACTCGCGGCCGAGCGCGTTGAAGACCTGGACCTGGTCGGCGTCCTCGTACCGGCGGGTGCGGGATGCTGCGACGACGAACCCGCCGTCGGGCAGGCGGTCCAGGTGCGGCCAGCGGGCCCGCATAGCGCTCAGCTCGGTGAGTTCGATGTTGCCGCCCGGATGGACGGAGACGACCAGAGCGTCGAAGGGCCGGGCATCGCCGCCGGGCTGCGGCGCTCGGTCGGCAAGCAGCCAGTGGGCGACGCCGAAGACGTCGACGGTGCTGGTCAGGACGTGGCGGTCGTGGTGCGTTCGGGGGAGGTGGGCGAAGGAAGCGAGGGCAGTCTTCTGCACGGGCGGGCTTTCCTGGGTGGGCGGTCACTGCGGTCGGGTGCTGCGGTTAGCGTCGGCGGCGGTGCACGTGTGGTGGAGAGGGAACCGGGGCGCCTAGGGGTGAAGCCACCAGATCAGAGCAGTGATCGATTGAATCGCCAGGCCGCGCCACCCATAGCCGGTTTGCGCCAGGGAGACGTCGGTGCTCCCAGCCCTGATGATGGACTGCGAACCCCTCTGGTTTCGACAGAGGCCGCACAGCAGAGTGGCCAGGGTTCTGGTTGCCTCCAGAACCCCGGCCATGTGCGGGCGTTGAGACGGGGCCGGCCGATCACATTCCGGTCGGGCCCGTTTCACGCGGGCTCGACTTTCCGTCCGAGCGTCTCATCCGACCGCGCTTATCGCGCGATCTGTCCCACACATCCTGCAACCGCGGAGACCGCACCGAGCGCAGCAATGATCACCTGAGCTCGGACGGATGGGGCGAGCCGTTTCCGCTGGCCCGGCCGCTTCTTCCGGTTGTGCATCTTCACCCCCTCTCCAAGGACGGGGCGGCGCCCAGAATGTGCACTGAGCGTCCGGGTCTATCTGACCCCAGGCTCTGGTTGGCACACCATCTGGCGCACCCTGGCGAACTGTGGCGAATAGTCACCCGCAAGTAGCGACTTGACGTTTCCCCGAAGGCAGGCCAGCTGATCGCGGTCGCTTGCTGCACCTCGGTGTGCCGTGCCTTGCAGATATCTGCGGGCTGTTCAGGCACGTACGGCATGGGCGCCAGTCTCCGACGCGTCGAGTCTGAACCGTTCCCCGTCACTGGGGCGTCCATACGGGCACCCGACACGTGGAGCCGCCCACCATGAGCACAACCCACCCAGCAGCGCCGTCCTGGCCGCACTGCGCACACGGTGCAGACCCGGCCGCCGATCCCATCGGCTGCCGCGGCATCCACGTCGCCGGCCACACCGCATGCCTCGCCCACCTAGCTGACACCGACCGCGACGCCTACCTAGCTGGTCTGGCTCCCGGCGCCAGCATCGACCACCGGGGCACCACCTTCACCGATGCCCTCCTCACTGCCCTACTCGACGCCCTCCGTGACCCCTTAACCGGTAACGCCCGTTTAGGGACCGCCGTGTTCGGGTCGGCGACCTTCAAGGGCGACACCCGTTTCGAATTGGCGACCTTCGAGGCCGACGCTGTGTTCGAGTCGGCGACCTTCGAGCGCACCGCCGGGTTCAGGTCGGCGGCCTTCGAGCGCACCGCCTGGTTCGAGTGGGCGACCTTCGAGGGTGACGCTCGGTTCGGGTCGGCGGTCTTCAAGGGCGACGCCGCGTTCGGATCGGCGACCTTCAGCACCGCCGTGTTCGGGTTGGCGACCTTCGAGGGCGACGCCGTGTTCGGGTTGGCGACCTTCGAGGGTGACGCTCGGTTCGGGTCGGCGGTCTTCAAGGGCGACGTCGAGTTCGGATCGGCGACCTTCAGCACCGCCGTGTTCGGGTTGGCGACCTTCGAGGGCGACACCCGGTTTGAGTCGGCGACCTTCGAGGGCGACACCCGGTTTGAGTCGGCGACCTTCGAGGGCGACGCCTGGTTTGAGTCGGCGACCTTCAGCACCGCCGTGTTCAGGTCGGCCACCTTCGAGGGCACCGCCGGGTTCGAGTCGGCGACCTTCAAGCACACCGCCGTGTTCGAGTCCGCGACCTTCAAGGGCGACACCCGTTTCGAATTGGCGACCTTCGAGGGCGACGCCGAGTTCCGGTCGGCGACCTTCAAGGGCGACGCCGAGTTCGGATCGGCGACCTTCAGCACCGCCATGTTCGGGTTGGCGACCTTCGAGGGCGACGCCTGGTTTGCGTCGGCGACCTTCAGCACCGCCATGTTCGGGTTGGCGACCTTCAAGGACGACGCCGAGTTCCGGTCGGCGACCTTCAAGGGCGACGCCGAGTTCCGGTCGGCGACCTTCGAGCGCACCGCCGTGTTCGAGTCCGCGACCTTCTTGACGGCCGACCAGTTCGGGCCTTTGCGGTGTGCTGGGCGGCTTGTGCTGTCCGGCGCGATGTTCGGCAGCCCGGTGACCCTCTCGATCGCTGCGCGCCGGGTGGAGTGCCGTCGCACCCGCTGGTCATCGACAGCGGAGCTCCGCCTGCGCTATGCCACGGTGGACTTCGCGCATGCCGTGTTCGAGTACCCCCTCACGATCGCCGCCGAGCCGGACCCGTTCGTACTCAACAACGGCCAGCCACTCGCCGAGGATCTCTTTCCGAGCGCGTACAACCCCGGGGTGCGGGTGGCGTCGCTGCGCGGAGTGGACGCAGCCCATCTGGTCCTGGCCGACCTCGATTTGTGGGAATGCCTGTTCACCGGCACGGTCCACCTGGACCAACTCCGCCTGGAGGGGGCCTGCACGTTCAACACCGCACCGCCCGCCGTGCACTGGCGGCGCTGGCGGCCCGTGCGGTTCACCGAGCGCCGCGTCCTGGCCGAGGAACACCACTGGCGCGCCAGCCAGCCGGGAGCAGTGCCGGGCTGGGTTCCCGGTACCGGGCGGGCCGCCGGGCCGCTGCAACTGGCGCCGGTGTACCGGGCGCTGCGCAAGGCATTCGAGGACGGCAAGCACGAGCCAGGGGCGGCGGACTTCTACTACGGGGAGATGGAGATGCGCCGCCATGCCGACGACATCCCCCGCAGTGAACGAGGGCTGCTGAGCGCCTACTGGGCACTGTCCGGCTACGGCCTGCGCGCCTCCCGCGCGTTGGCCTGGCTCGGCGCCGCCATGCTCGTCACCATCCTGCTGCTCGTGGCCTTCGGCCTCGCCCAGGACACCCCGAAACAGACCGCGACCGGCACCGTCCCGGCCGGCGGCGGCACGGTCACCTTCGAGATCGACCAAGACGATCCACAGAACCCCACCGGCAACCGGTTCACCGGCGAGCGCTTCGAGAAAGCCCTGAACGTCACGCTGAACTCGGTGGTGTTCCGCGCCTCCGGACAGGACCTGACCACCGCCGGCACCTACATCGAGATGACCTCCCGCCTGACCGAACCCGTTCTCCTCGGCCTGGCCGTCCTCGCCATCCGCAACCGCGTCAAACGCTGACAGCCCCGCCACCGTGAAGGGTGTGGCTCACCGGCCCGGCACGTAGAATCAAACTCGCGTTCGAGACAGAAAAGCCCAGCTCAGCCCCCCTGCGAAATCTGCAGCCCCCCGGTGGACCCCCCGGCAGATCTCGCAGGGGATGGGGGTGCGAAATCTGCACCCCTTCTCCTTCCCTCTTCTAATCCCTCTTCTCTCTCTCCTGTCTCTGGCGACGCGGGAGGCGGTGAGATCGGGAAGGGCGAGAAGTGCCCCCGCTGCCACCCCGACCGGTGCTCTTCAGCGCAGCAGCCGACCGGGGCCCCTCTGTTCTAGGTTCACAAGCGCCCTCAATGCCCGCTGCACGGCCGATTACCTGTCCTGGCGTCAATCCCCTCGCCAGGAAGGCTGATCGGCCCGCACAGCGCCACACAGGCGATCAAGGGAACCGAGCTGCAGAACGGGGCCCCGACCCACCCGCCCGGCGCTACCTTGGTGGTACGCCGCATCCCCGCTGGAGGCACCGATGAGCGACCAGCCGGCACCCTCCGACGCCGCCGTCCGGCAGCCGCTGGAGCCCGCGACGGCCGATGCCGTACGTGCTGTCGCCGCGCAGACCCTGGCACGCGCCGACCAGTTCGCCGCAGTCCTCGAGGACATCGCTACCAACGGCCTGCCCTCCCCCGAGCACTGCACGCCCTGGGAGAAGCTCCGAGAGGCGCACCTCGCCCGGCTCACCGGGCAGAGGCCGGCCGTCGCCTGATGCCCTCTCACCACCGCGCCAGGATCGTGTTCTCGGACGCGGCCGCGAAGCAACTGGAGGCCATCACCTCCGAGAGCGAGCTGCACGCCCTCGACCGCGCCTTGGTGGTCGTCAGCGTTGACCCCGAGGTCGGCGACCCGCTGCCCGCGACCGATGGCGCGCCCCTTCTCCGTCAGTACGTCGACGACGTCGAAGCCGTCCGGCTCCTGTACTTCGTGACCGCCCTGCGCACAGTCGTTGTCGTCGCCTACATCGAGGTCTGATTTCATCCAGTTCTCTACTCCGGAGCTTTGACGTGGCATTTCTGGTGCGGCACGAAACGTGGGGAACCATCGACTCGACAGTTCCCGACCTCGGCTGCGGCAAGCCATGGGAGACGGTGCACCGAGCACGACCGGGTGCCCCACTAACCTGTCGCGAGTGCCAGCACCGCATGGTCCCGGTCCGCTCTTCCCGAGGCCTGCGCTTCTTCCGGCACGCGGCCCTAGCACCAAAATGCTCCATGACCGGAGGCGAGTCAATTGATCACCACTTGCTAAAGCTTGAACTCGCCCACGCAGCACGTGCCGCAGGATTTTTCGCAGAATACGAAGTTAGCGCTCATGATGGTTCGTGGCGTGCCGATGTAATGGCAACCAGCCCTGACGGGAAACAGCGTGTAGCACTTGAGGCGCAACTTTCCCCGATCCCGCCCGAGGAGATTCAGGCACGTACGACTCGATATGAGGAGCACGGTGTCGCCGTCTGCTGGTTTGGTATCACTCCCCGACCATGGGTCGGAAGCGTTCCCTCGTTGCTGGTCAATCCAAACGGCGACAAGAGTAGCTGGGCAGTGAGCGCCGGTATAGCGCGTATTTCGAAACTTGACGAGCAGGCGTCATTCCAGCAGTGGACACCAGTTGGAGACGTATCACTGGCGGATGCTGTTGCATGGATCCTGAGCGGAAAGATGCAACCCCATAAACCCTTGTCTTTGGCGAAGTCAGTCCTCGACATCACAAATCGACAATGGCCATCCAGTTGGACAGGTTCAACGCTTCACCAATGGCATATATGGTGGACGGCCTCGCGGTATGCCGAGATTGATGCTCAGCAAGACCGCGAATATCGCGAGCAGATCAATCTGGCGATGCTGCGCGCGGAATCTCCAATGAAGGCATTCCGCGCGCGTACGCAGATTGAGCAGATTTCCAGGCTGAAAAGCCTAGTATTGCAACAATTTAACAATAATGCGACACGTTCGTCCGCTGACTTCCATATTCGCATCGACTCAAACTATGCAGACGGTCTAGCCTTCTACGGCTACCGTTGGAATGGTTCCGGGACGGGGCGAGACATCAAGCCCTTGGTGGTTGTCTGCCCCGACATACTTGGCGGAAGGCGCTGGGGAAATAATGTGCCTGTGGCTTTCCCCGCCACCTACCGTGATCAACTAAGCGGGATAAAAGACGCATGGCTATTCGACCTTGAGCGGAATCTAATTTGGGCCGCCGAACCGAAGAGCTCTATCGTCTCCGCAGCTTTGGCTAGTTGGCAATCGGCCACAACTGATGATGAAGCCCTCCCTGAGCGATGAACCAATTGGCCCCTCTGTGCAATGGTGGGCGCGACCCTTCCGGGGTAAGGGTCGCGCCCGATAGGGCATCCGCCGACCGCGACCAGGAGCGAGGTGAGCGCCGGCTGTGGCCGCGCCGCAGCTGACTACCACGCAGCACCGCGGCACTACCTCTGGACGGCTACTGGCAGGGGGGGCCAGCCGGATCGATGTCGACCGGGCACAGGACGTTGGACTCGAGCTTCGCCGAACCAAGCGCTGGCCGGAGGCGCGGTCACCGGTCCCCACTCCGGCCGCCAGCACCGCCGAACGGAAGTACTGGGGTCACCGACTGAGCGTGATCGCACATAGTCGAAAATCGCAAGCGATCGGGAAGAAAGATCCCTACCATCGTTCCATGCCAACAGACCAGTGGACTGAACTCGCTCATTCTCTGGACACGCTACGCAGTGCATTCGAGGACAGTTATCGGATCTACCGAGGGCCTGTCCCCGGCTCACCAGCAGCGCAAGAGGCCGAGCAGGACATGCTTTCCGGGACCTGGGGAAAAACTCCCGCGAGAGACGCCAACACGGCACTGCTTCCTACAGTCCTTGCCGCTTTGGATCATCTAGACAGCCTAGGCATCCTCCTCAACTCTCCTAGAGGCGCCATTGCCTCTCACACCCTTGCTCGCGCGACTCTAGACATCACCCTTACCCCTTGGTTCCTACTGGAAGCAGGCATCGGAAGCCGTGAACGTGTTCGCCGGTATATGAACCTGCGGCTGCAAAGCCTCAAAGAACAATGCCATCTGGAAACCGGAGAAACACGAGATGTCCGGGACCATTGCGCCCAGAGAATCGCTGGCATAATTCAAGCAGCGGAAGTCTACGGCTTCGACGTGCATCGGAAACGAGATGAGAAGCGGCCACCCTATCTCGGTTCCCCTATGCCCAGCGCCACAAAACTATCCGCAGACATTATCTCCAGCAGCAACCCGAACCTCGGCCCCCTTTACTGGAGAGTCGGCTCATCTATCGCTCATGGACAACTACACGGCATCGCCCTATTCTTCGGCCCCATGAACGGACCGGTGAGCCCCGCCCATGGCGACAGCGCTGTGTCTCTACAGACAAGCGCTAAGGAAACCGCGCAGAGATGCGCAGCAGCGCCACTTTCCATAATCGGGATGCTTACACGCTTGTATAAGCAATGGGGATGGGAACCCAAAGAATTTGGGATTGCCACGTCCCAGCTTTTGGCCACATGGCGACGGATTGCTATAGAGCCAACCGAGATCCCATCCACGTTTACCGCGGGCGGGATATGAGTTGTCAGCTTAGCCAGAGAGGGCGCCGTGGGTTTTGAGAGCGCGAACGATGCTTGAAGTTCACTCGCCCGAGTGCTCACCCTCCCCGAGGTCCTGGATGTTCAACCACCTCAACAGCGAGTTCGTCAGCAGAAGAGCATGAAGCGCATAGTGCGGTTTGTAGGTGTCGGACCCACCCGGTGGGCCAGCATGTTCCGGTTAAATTTCGGGTCTGGGGGGTTCGGCAGCCAGTAACTATCGAACACCCCATCCAGGCCGTAAGTGGCCAACAGCAAGAGCAACTTGCCTGACGTGAAGAATTGCTCGCGCTCAACGTCACCGGAATACTGCCCAGCGATCTTCCCAGTCAGCAGGTGGCGCTTCTTGATTACTTGCTGAACGGCAAGCTGATCAAGAATGGCCTGTTGATGTTTTTCTAGAGCAGAGTCAAGAACGTTCACCGCAAGTGCGGTAGCGGCCTCAGTGTGACCGCCGCTCTCACATTCTGCGGCCTCAGCTGCAAATGAGGCCAGCTCTGCGATTTCTGGGTGATCAACCTGCCCTAGCGAATCGTCTAGGTCTTGAAGAATCACCGCCTTCTGCTCGCGCAAGACCTCCTGCCGACCGAGAGTATCCCCGGCTCGGAGCAAGAGCGTGACCACGTCACTGTTCGGAGCCCAAGCAACGGATAGCCGGTCTTCGTTGCTGACGGAGAGGAGTCGATACCACTGCTCTTCGTCAAGGTCCACGAGGTTGTCCGGCAGTAGTTCCGGAATGCTCGTCGCGCGACGCAGGGCTTCCGAAGTAAGCCACTCATGAACGTGCGGCGGGAAGAGCGTCCGGGTTCGCTCGGTGACAACGGCAGAAATGGACTCTCCCCATACTGGGGCAGCCAGTTGAATTGAGTTCATGCGAGCGAGGGCAGCAGAAGCCACGGATGCGGCACTTCCAGGCCCGGTAAGCCGCTGCAAGGCCGTATCCATCCGTGGAGATGACCAGGATTGCGACGCGATCGCCTTCTCAATCATCCGCTCGCTTCGAAACAGGTCGTGATAGCGCTGTTCAATCTCCCTGGCGTAGCGGCTCGCAGACGAATCCCACCACGCTCGCCTCCTGCTCCTGGGAGGCTTTCGCGGCTTCTCGCCTTTGGAGTTATCGGTCCCGGACTCAGGAGGGATGCCCATGAAACCGAGCATATTTCCCTCTGCCGCCAAGGAGCAGGCGGGCAAGCTGCAGGATCGGGAAGCATAACCGTTCTGCCCTGATCCGCTGGAAGCTTGATCCGCCCGCCGCGCGGTCGACCTGCCCCTGCTGTTCGAGATGTGGGAGACCGAGACCATGGAAGCCATGGGCTGGGTGTACATGGGGCCTGAGGAATCCGCCCCTTAACGACAGGCACTCACCGGAAGACCAGCATCAGGAACCCGAACACGAAGCCGACTGCCAGCACGAAGCCGATGCAGCCGAGGCAACTGGGGCCCCGCGCGGAGAACTCGGGGTTTTGTCCTGGGTTTCGCCGCCAGCGGTCATAGATGTAGTCGTCCACCGTGTGCCTCCCGCCCGTCCCTTTTGAAGGTAGGGAGGCGAGAGCGCGGGTGGCTATGCGCTGGACGGCGTAGTTCAGGCGAAGGGCATTGTGATGCCGAGGTGGGTCAACGGCCATCCGATTGCTGAGTGCCTCCGCGATCACCCTCATGACTAGGAGCATCACCCGGGGCAGCTCCCGCAGGAACGGACAGCCGGCCTCTCGCGAAGCCAGCCGGGACTGATCGTTTCCAAGGGCAGGACCATCACCGGTCATCCCTTCGAGGACAGGGGCCAGCGCTGTTCCGGGGTGGCTTATCGCGGATGCGACCGCTGGCGGGCACGCTGAACGCGTGTCTCCCTTCTCTGTGTCCGTCGTGCTGCTGGTGGACGACGATTACATCCCCATCGAGGCGGAGTTCGGTGAACTCATGCCCGCCGAGGTTCCCCAGTGGGGCGGCCTGTTGCGAGGTGTTCCCCTACGGCTCGCGGGCGCGCTGCGGCCGGGCCGGCAGACCTGGCTGATCTGGCTGGATGGACGGGAACACGGCGTGCGGCTGGGCGGACAACCGCAGATGGACGGTGAGGGGCGGTTGATCGTGGCTTTTCTGGGTGAGGGAGCGCCACCGGCCCGCTAACAGGCCCAGCCGACGGCGGGGCAGCGGTCTGTCCCCGAGGCGGGGCAGGGGAGGGGCAGGATGCTGCCCTCGAAACGATCAGAAACCGGGAACGGGGCGGCCGAGGGGAAGTCAGTCGGCGGCGGCTTCGGCGACGGTCGGTCGTACCGTCAGCACGGTGTCGGCGCCGGTCAGTTCCAGGATGCGGGCCACCTGCGGGGAGGGCGCGGCCACACGCAGGTCGCTCTGGCTGTTGGTGCGCAGGAGCAGGGTGAGGAACATTGAGTCGGCGAACGTCACCCCCGCCGTATCGACCACCACCCGCTGGTGTTTGCGCGCGGCGGTCTGCAGGGCCTCCGCGGCGGCGCCGGAGGTGTTGTGATCGAACTCGCCGCTGACGGCGATCACCCAGACGTCACCCAGCCCGTACTGCACCACCGTGGGGGCACGATGTTCAGGTGAGCTCCCCGCAGGCGTGCCCGGTGCATCCTCGCCGCTCATGCACCTGATTATCCCCAGACCCAGCACCGCGGGCAGGGTCTTCTGGACCACGCCAAGGGAAAATGTGCCTGGTGGGCGGCGTGCGGGCGGGGGGCCCGGGCAGGCGGGCGGTATGAGGCCTCCCCAGGACCACGACCGGTATGACCGTGTGCGAAAGTATGCCCCTGTGCGGTAGCTGATGCCGACGCCGACAGCCGCCGTACGGAAGATCAGACCGTGGGGCTGCTGCAGGAAAGAGAGCAGATCAGGCAGGCCATGGAGGACCAGCCGGTCATCGACATGGCCTGCGGGGTGCTGATGGTGAGCTTCGCCTGCGAACCCCAGGAGGCCAGGGACCTCCTCGCCGCAGTCGCCAGCCGGGCCGACGTCCACGTGTGGGAGGTCGCGGAAGCGGTCACCTCGACCACGAGGGGAAAGCCGATGCCTGAGCTGCTTCACGAGCACCTCACGGCAGCGCTGCAGGCCCGGCAGACCGACCGAACATGAGAGCCGCTGCCCGGGGTAGGCGGACAGTGCTCAACAGGGGGAGGGCCGTTAACGCCTGGGGAGGTCTAGCGGCCCTCCCACCGAGCCGAGCGATCGAAGGCAGCGACGGACGCCGTGCCTCGATGCCAGGGAGCTTCGATTCGTGGCTCACCCGCCCGGGCGGGTAAGTCGCATCATCGACCCGCGCACATTGGCACGTTGCCCCGCTGGCGGAGGCGCTGGCTGGCCCCGGGTGCGCGATGGCACGCGAGGAAGGAGCCGGTTCGCCGCGCACTGCCGAAGCTGATGACCCAGCCGCTGTCTTCGGCGAGTTTGCGCGCCGTCTGGGAGACCTCGTCTGCGGATCGCTGTTCGCCGTCGTCGCCGGTCTGGACGGCCAGGTAGACGGCGAGGCAGTCCTCGGTGTCGCATATGACAGCTACGCCGGTCGTCATCCGGTTCCTTTCCCCCGGGGGCGCGGCCAGGGTGTGGCTGCGCCGATGTGTTCGTCCTGGGAAGAGGTATGCCCCGTGTCCGGGCTGCGACCCGGCACGGGGCGATGACGGCGATGGTCCTGCCCTCGCACGTGCTGCTTGTCCGCCGGTGCAGCAACGGGGCCTGAGGGTGTGTGGGGTTTCTCAGGGGGGTGGGTTGTCGTCCGGGCGTGGTGTGCGGTTGGTGCGGCGGGTTCGGATCCAGCGCCAGGTGAGGGTGGTGGCGGTCAGCGCGAGGCCGGCGGTGAAGTTGGCGAGGAACTCTAGAGCGAGGTAAGCCATGGTTCAGCGCGTCTGCGTGTGGGTCATACGGCGGGGGGATTTGGGGGTGTTCCGGCGCGGGGGCGGTGGGGGTGCGGACATGCTGGATCTTCTCCTTGCACAGAGCGGATGCGGACGGGACCGAGGCGGAGCCGTCGGCCCGGTCCGCTCACTGTGCAGGGGCCGCAATTTGTGCCGCTAGAGGAAAGAACCGCAGGTCAGACCAGAAAGAAGTGGAAAGAATTCCGGCTGGCTGTGGTCTCGGGGGGAGTGCCGTGTCGGAGACGACCAACCGTGAGGAGGAGCCGCCCGGTGCGGGGCTGGCGAGGGGTGGGCGGGGGCGGCCGCGTAAGGCGTTGGCGGCGTCGATGCCGCAGGCGCAGCAGGAGTTCGCTGACGTGCTGCGTGAGCAGGTCTTTGATCCGTTGCGGGTGGCGAACTGGCCGTTGGAGAGGATCAGCCGCCGCCTGGGCGGGGACGGGAGGGCGGGGTTCAGCGCTCCGACACTGAGCCGGATCGCCAGCGGGCAGCGGATCCCGTCCGCGGAGGTGCTGGAGGCGATCTTGGATCTGGTGGGGGAGGTGGCTCAGCAGCCGGTACCCCGTCAGGCGCGCCAGGACCTGGAGCGGTTACGGCTGGCGGCGCTGGCGGTGGCCGCCCCGGCCCGCTACCGGCAGGAGATCGTCATGGTCGACAACCGTCGGCTGCGTGCGGAACGCGATCGCCTCCACCACCGCCACACCGACACCGCGCACACCGCCGCCGGTGCAGGCCCGGAAGATGCGGCCGCCGCCGACGATCTCAGCGAAGACGGTCCTCAACTGCCCGAGCAGGCCGGGATGGAGGCATTGCCGCCGCCGGTGCGGGACCTGCGCGCGGACACCGTCGCGCACGTCGACGACGTCATCGCGGCCGGCATCCCCCTGCCGGCACGGATGATGCCGGACGAGCCCCAGCCGCCCGTCACCGTGCTGGGGGTGTTGCAGGAGATCGATGACGTGCTCCAGCACGCCGCCCGCGCTCTGAGCCGCGCTCTGGCCACCGACCCGCACGACCAGGCGGCCGGCCACACCACCACCCAAGTTCCGCCTGCCGCGCCTGCGGTGATCGGCCCCGGCTACGACGAGCCCGCCTGGCCCCGCCGCGAGCCGGCCGGGTGCGCTCCTGCCGTGGGCGTCCTGCTCGTGGTGGCGATCTTGGTTCTTTCCTACTTCTATCTGCTCCCTCTGCTCAAAGGCCGTCAGGAGCAAGGGGCTTCACCGACCACGTCCACCACCGTCACCGCCACGACCACCCGGAATGAGCAGCCGTCCCGTACACCGCGTCCCGGGCTGACTCCCACTCCCGACACCAGCAGCGGTGGCGGTCCCGGCCCCGAGCGTTCGAAGGAGCGGAAGACCAGCAGCCAGACCAGCACCGGCCCCACCGAGACCTCCACCAGTCCCTCCACCGATCAAGACGAGGGCCCCGTGCTGGGCGGCTGGGGCGTGAATGCGGTCCCGCGCCTGGACTCAGCCGACTGTTCGCAGCCGATCGTCTTCACCCTCAGCGCCGCCGCGCAGCGCCCTGGCACGGTCGAGTACACGTGGCATCCCGACGACCGGCTGATCGCCCGTGGTGTGCAGGACCGTGCGGGGACGATGACCTTCACCACCACCAACGAACAGCACGACGAGTTCACCGTGCAGCTGACCGGCACCCAGCCCGGCGAGCGGGTGCAGGGCGGCATGACCGTGGAGGTCACCTCGCCGGCCGCCAACCGCGGCACCTCCGGCGACGTTTTCGACATCACCTGCACCTGACAGCACCATCACCGTCCTGTCGTCGGCGGCGCGGTCCTCGATCAGTTTTGCCGTGTCCGGCGCGGGGCGTCGGCAACGGTGTGTGGTGGGCTGCCCGAGTACGGCCGCTGGTGGGACGGGACGAGGCGCGGGGCGCCTTTCGAGGGCTGGGGCGTGCGCCCAGGCGTAGAGGGGGTGCTCTATGTGATGCACGTTACTCTCCGTGCTGGGTTGATTATTCCCTGTTCATTCAGGATCGGTTGAGCTCGATGCTGGACGTCAACTCGCTGTGTGCTGGGCGGAACTGACTGGCTGCCAGCGACAATCCTGGTGGTGCATATGCCGGATCGCGATGGAGGGGAGCCCTGCGGAGCGCGAGGCGTGTGCCATGTGGCTTGGTCGACAAAGCAGGTGAGCCTGTAGGTAACTCACCGATTTATGTTCGGTGTCCCATCGGTCATAGAGAGTCGATGCAATTTCAAATGCATCAGGCATTCCGGCCGCGGACCAGCACCAAAGCGCAGAGGGCTGAATTGAGATACGGCCGAAGGAGCGTTCCTCCGCCAGCGGGATCCCGGCGGCCGGCCGAGCGGTGTGGGGCTGAGGCAACCCAGTGTTGACCAAATCTGTTGACTCTTGAACGGCAATAATCATTTGATCGCGCTCTCTGGGGTGCTGAGAGTGAGGGCATCACCCCTCCCGGTCGCCCAAATCGGACATACTGCGCCCTCGCGCGGCGTGTTGCTTATCCGGACTTTAGGAGCGCGAGGTACGGGACAAAACCCCGGAGCTAGGGGTTCTCTACCGGTTTTCCGTGGCACACCTGGTGGTAGAGACCCCCTGAGGGCGGAAGGACAGTGACCTTAACACCGCTCGTGGTGTTTACTGGACACCGGTCTGAACCTGGTGGGTCCGGACCCTTTCCGGGAGGTCTTGGGGGTGGTGCCCCAGGGCCTCCCGATTTTTACCTCCCGTTTCCACCCCGGTCTCCCGTGATCCGGTGGAGAGAAAATCTTCACCGCACTGCATAAGCATCCAGGTGAGAAACGGGTTCGGTTTCCGGTTAAAACTCTGCAGGATTCTATGACCCCTGCTACGGCCGTTTCGCTCACAACCCCCAGCTCCGGGGTCTTCCGGTAATGATCGCTTGCTCGCCGCCGCGCCGTCGAATGGGTGACTGGCCCTCAGGTTGCGCCGGGCGGTAGCTTTAGCCCGTCTGAGGTCTTCTCCACCGCCTGGCCTCACCAGCCAGGCATGCCCCACCCCGGAGAGGGTGCCGGACCCACCACCCGGGACCCCGCTGACCAGCGGGGTCCCGGTACAGACCGACCGTAAAAGGATCTCTATGTCCACCGTCAACGATGCCGGTGCCGCGGCACTCACCCGCCACGGGCTTCTGCCTACACCGGCCCTGACACCCCGTCACCGTCCAGCCCGTGAGGGCGCGTACGCCGGGGCACACGCCACCTGCACCACCGCGGCGGTCCCCGCCCCGGCGAAGTCCGGGGTGTGAGCGTGCCTCCCGCCCTCGACACCGCCCGCTCAACGGACCTTCTCCTCGGTCACGGGGACAAGCCCACTGGAACCTTCCTTCAGCGCCTGCCCCTGGAGACTTGGCACCGCCTTCTCCATGCTGGCCTGCGCAGCCGCACCTTCAAGCGGGACGAACTGCTGCCCATCGGTCCCGAGCACGGCATGGTGTACATCATCTGGGACGGCATCGTCCGTCAGGACCGCCACCCGCTGGGTGTGGCCCCTGACATGCCCTCCATCACCCGCTTCCGCGGCCCTGGACAACTGGTCGGCGAGGCCGCCCTCATCGACCCCGACGCCGCGGTTGTCACCCGCTGCCTGTCACGCACCGTCGCGATCCCCTGCCGGGCCAGCCACTTCAGCCTCCTGATCGACCGTCTGCGTGAGGCCCGCCAGGCCCTGCTGTGCAGTCTGGAGGACCGCAACCGCAGCGACGAAGCTGTCTACGCGATGGCGATCCGCCCGCCGCTGGAGCGCGTTTCGCGTCTGCTGATCCACCTCGCCGACACTGCCGGCATCCCCGACCCTGACACCGGCCAGCAACTGGTCATCACCGGTCCCGGCCAGAAAGACATCGCCGCAGCTCTCCAACTCGCCGTCTCCACCACCGAGAACGCCTTGCGCACCCTGCGCCACCACGGTGTGATCGAGGCGCGCTACCGGCAGTTCGTCGTCCGTGACGTCGACGCGCTGCGCCACTTCGTCGGGGCCTGACACCACTCCGACAGCGCTTTCCCGCGCGGGCCCGCCACACCGGTATTGCCCGCCCGGACCCACCACCCTCCCTCGACGTCGCACACCCCAGGCACCCCTGCACAGGATCGGCGTCCCCTCTTTTGGAACGGACCTTCGACACGATGATGACCACCATGCTGGCGATCGGCACGGGCGCCGGCACCCTCGCGGTGACGACCGTCTCCGCACTCGCCACCGGCATCCTGGGCACCTACACCCTGCTGCACCACCAGCAGGTCTTCGCCTGGATGCGCAGCATCCGCCACAAAGACCAGTACAGCGCCGAACTCGACAAGCGCGACCAGTGGCTCGCCGACCTGTACAAGGCGCAGTCCCGCCTCGCCCACAAGCCCTGCCGCAGCGAGGACTTCGAGGACGTCACCCAGATCGGCACCATGATCCGAGGCGTCGCCGAGAACACGCCCGCGATCGCTCCCGAGCTGGCCCGGGTCCTCGACGGCATCCAGGAGTACGTCAACACCGCGCTGCCCGATCCGGGTCCGGCGGTGAAGGTCTCCCTGCTGGAGCACCGCACGCAGCTGGTGAAGGCGATGAAGCAGGAGAGCGCCCGCGGCGAGCTGGCCCGGGCGGTGGTGGCAGCCCAGCAGAAGATCACCCAGCTCAAGCGCGGCTGACCCCACATCACGAGTCAGAAGCCACCACCAGACCAACCTGCGGCACGGATCCGACGCCACGGCCAGCCACGCTGGTCTCGGATCCGGTGCCGTGGGGTGGCACCCGCAGCAGCGAGCGCCCTGCAGCCTGGTGAAGACCAGGGGCCCGGCAGGGGCCTCGACCTCTACGCTTGCACCAGTACGAACGCGTGGTTTCGGGGGGACACGATGGGCGCGATAGAGGCATCTGGCAGCGCGTCTGACGGCACGTCAGACATGGTCTGGTTTATCAGTCATGCGGGTGCGGACAGAGCTTGGGCGGAGTGGATTGCCTGGCAGCTCCTGGACGCCGGCTACGAGGTGGAGTTGGACTGCTGGGACTGGGGTGCGGGTGACAACTTCGTGCTGAAGATGAACGCCGCTCTTGAGCGCGGCCGGTTCCTGGCGTTGTTCTCGCCGGCGTATTTCGAGCCGGAGCGGTTCACGACGCCGGAGTGGACGGCGATGGTGGCCCGGCAGGAGAGGATCACTCCGGTCCGGATCGCACAGGCGCCCACACCTTCGATCTTGAGTCCTCTGATCGTCACTGATCTGTTCGGTCTGGACGACCAGGCAGCCCGTGAGGCTCTGCTGCGTGCGGTGAATGGTCCGTCCCGTCCTACCCGGGCGCCGGTGCGGCCGCCGGGGATGTTGTCGCGGGTGGGTGGGAGTGGGCCGCGGTTGCCGGGGAGTCTGCCGCGGGTGTGGAACGTGCCGGCCCGTAACGCTGCGTTCACCGGCCGCGACGGCATGCTGGTCCGCACACGCGAAGCGCTCGCGTCAGGGCAGCGGGTGGCGGTCCAAGCCCTGTACGGCCGCGGCGGGGTGGGGAAAACCCAGTTGGCGATCGAGTACGCGCACCGGTTCGCCGGCGAGTACGAGCTCATCTGGTGGATCGCATCGGAGGCTCCCGCGCTCATCCCCGACCAGCTGGCAGCTCTCGCCGTCGACACCGGTGCAGCGCCCGCGGGCACGCCCTCTGCCGAGGCGGTCTCGGCCGTGCTCGCCGAGCTGCGCACCCGCTCACGCTGGCTGTTGGTCTTCGACAACGCCGAAACCCCCGACGCTCTCGCGCCGTTCCTGCCCGGCGGCCCCGGCCATGTGCTGATCACCTCCCGCAACTCACTGTGGACCAGCTACGCCGTCCCCGTCGACGTCGACACCCTCTCCCGCACCGAGTCCATAGCCCTGCTACGTGCCCGGGGCGCGGTCCTCTCCGCCACGGACGCCAACGACATTGCCGCAACCCTGGACGACCTCCCACTCGCCCTCACCCAGGCCGCAGCCCTCCTGGTACGCGGCCTGTCGGCGGCGGACCTGAAGGAGGAACTGGCGGCAAACCTGGTGGAGGTGATGGCCCACCAGCCTCCGCCCGGCTACCCGACCGGCCTGGCCGCGCAGGTCCGACTCACCCGCTCGCGCCTCAAAGCCGAGCATCCCGGCGCAGCCGCGGTGGTGGATGCGCTGGCACTGCTGGCCCCCGAACCCTTCCCCCTGACCACCTGCGCCAGCCATATCCCCGACCAGGCTTCTGCTCTCCTGGTGGAGACGGTGGATTCGCGGCTGGCAGCGGGCAGCGCGGTGGAGGCGGTCGCCCGGCACGGCCTGGCCCGCGTCCAGGACGGCACGCTCCAACTGCACCGCCTCACCCAGGACATGCTCGCAGGGCTGATGACCGGTCAGGAGCACGACCAGGCGGTAGCGGATGCCGAAGCACTCCTGACCGCGGCCAACCCTGGTGGGCCGGGGGAGCCGCAGAGGTGGCCAGCCTGGCAGGTCCTGCTCCCGCACGTCCTCGCCCTCGACCCTGCCCACCTCACCACCAGCCGGGGACGAGGCGTGATGGGGCAGGCGTGCTGGTATCTGATGGACCGCGGGCAGGCCCGCCCCGCCCGGGAACGCCTGCAACGGCTGTACGACGCCTGTCTGCAGCAGCTGGGCCCCGACCACGACGACACCCTGTCGGCCGCCCTCCGCCTGGCTCGCGCCTACGACGACACCCAGGACCATGAGCGCGCCCGCGTCCTGGACGAAGACACCCTCGCCCGCCGACGGCGCCTCCAAGGCGACGACCACCTCAACACCCTGGACTGCGCCCACAACCTCGCCGTTCGGCTGCGGGCGCTCGGGCGGCACGAGGAAGCCCTCGCCCTGGACGAGAAGACTCTGGAGACACTGCGTCGGGTGCTGGGTGAGGAGCATCCGGACACGTTGCTCACGGCGTCGAACCTGGCCGTCGATCTGGCGGCGGTGGGTCGGGTGGACGAGGCGGTGGTGTTGGGGGAGGAGACGCTTGCTCGGCAGCGTCGGGTAACGGGTGAGGAGCATCCGGACACGTTGCTCACGGCGTCGAACCTGGCCGTCGATCTGGCGGCGGTGGGTCGGGTGGACGAGGCGGTGGTGTTGGGGGAGGAGACGCTGGCGGCGCAGCGGCGGGTGTTAGGTGAGGACCATCTCAGCACTCGGCAATCAGCGTCGAACCTGGCCGTCGATCTGGCGGCGGTGGGTCGGGTGGACGAGGCGGTGGTGTTGGGGGAGGAGACGCTGGCGGCGCAGCGGCGGGTGTTGGGTGAGGACCATCCCGAAACTCTGGAGTCTGTTGAGGCGCTGGAGCGGATCAGACGGTGGCAAGTCGAAGATCCGGAGAGCCCGGCCTCAGGGGAGTGACTCCGCCCCTGACTGCGGCAGCCCGCTTCCCTATTTCCTCGCGTTTACCAGCGCATCCCCAACGCGGTGAGGGCTTCGCGTCGTTCGGTGCTGAGCTTGTCGGCGCGCCTTCGGGCGTTCGAGATGAACGACCCCAAGCCCACAGGTTCCCCAGCAACGTCTTCCCGGTGGTGACGACCTACCCGAAGGTGACCTTCACGGGCGTGGAACTGGCGGGCGGCGGTCATGTTCCGCTCCCACAGTTCATCCTGGGACCTGCGTACCGGCCGTACCTCGGGTCCTGCGGCGTCGGGGTCCACCCCGAGGCTTTCCAGGAGGTATTGCTGCGCCGGGGCCAGCTTGTCCCACCCGGCGACTTGTCCCGCGATCCACACGGCCAGGTCCTCGCCCTGCACCACCAGCTCACCCGCCTTGGCAGGCAGTACGCCTCCGGCCTGGACGTGCCGGAGCAGCAACCTGAGACAGCGTGCCCAGCTGATCTCCCACTCCGGGGCCCACCCGGGATCGATCGCTTCCAGCGCCTCCATACGGGCCTGTGACAGCTCTCCGGCATACGAGACGCCGGTTTCCCCGGCCGCGCGGCGTGCGGCGTTCTCACGCGCCTTCTTAGCCCCCGCCCGCTGATTTTTGAGCCAGGCCCCCAGTGCATGGCCGTCCCAGACCACGGAGTTGCCAGGCAACAGGTGGTGGTGCACTGCGGCGTAGTCGCGGGCGACGGCGAGGCCGGCCTCCCATGCGGAGGCGTGCACGGACCAGACCATGCCCAGGTTCTCCAGCTCGTTGACACGCGCGGCGTCCAGGGTCCCGGCCGCGTAGTAGCGCCGCTGATCTGCCACCCATACCCCCAGCGGATGGGAACCGAGACCACCAGGCCAGTCCTCAGGGGTGACGTACGTGTACGGCACGCGCAGCTCGCCGTTGCCGGTCTCGCGCAGCCACCGTGTGGCGGCCTGGATGCCGCGCCGCCAGTACGCCTTTTCGGGGTCGATGACGCGCAGCCGCACGAACTGGGTGAGGGCGGCTGGGTCGCGTTCTTCGGTGAACCGCAGCACTCCCGCTGCCGCGGCACCCACCGGCGGAACGAGATCCGCCTCCTGGCCGTCCTCCCCGTCAGCGTCCCGCGCCAGGCCCTCGCCGTCGACGTCGACGTCTTCGTAGCGCCAACTGCTGTTGCGCACACGGGGATCGGCGAGAGCCTCGATCGTCTCCGCATCATGCGCCCGCAGGGCTCCGAGGACCTTACTGAGGGTGTCATAAGCATTCGAAGTGAGCAGTTCATCCGGGTCTTCGTCCGGCCCGAGGAATACCGGAACGATCAGTGTGGCCAGTTTTCCGCGTCCCGGATGCAGTCGCAGGGCACGCCCTACCATCTGCACGATATCCACCATCGAACCGCGCGCGTCCGCGAAAAGCACCGCGTCACACTCGGCGGTATCGACGCCTTCACCCAAAACGCGAACCGATGAAAGCACCCGCAATTCAGCCCGCACATCCCGGCCCTCAAATTCCGGTCCTCCGAGGAAATCTGAGGCGAATTCATCGAGCACCTGACGGCGGTGTCCCGGAGTGTGGTCGCCGTAGAGCCAGTCGGCCCAGACCTGGTCTGCGGGCGGGTAGTTTTCGGGGTCGTCCTCGGCGAGCCGGCGGGCCGTCACCGGTACCGCGGCCGCCATCGCCTCCGCCTCAGCCACCCGGCTATGGAACGACAGCACCCGCCGGAACCGCTCCTCGACCGCGGCTCGCATCAACCCGGTCTGCACGGCGGCCAGGCGCGCTCCGCGTACGGCGTCTGATCCGGTGTCATCGCTGGTCATTGCGGTGTACAGGTCCGGGTCGCGGATGTCGAGGCACAGCACCTGGTAGGGGGCGACGATGCCTCGCCCGATCGCCTCCGACAACGACAGCTTGTACGCCACCGGCCCGAACACCGGCGAGCCGTCCTCCATCGACGCCACCAGTCGAGGCCGTTCACCCTCCGCCTCCCACACCCGGGGAGTGGCGGTCATGTACAGCCGCCGCTCGGCAGGCAGTTGCGCCTGGTCGTGCACGGCGGCCCATGGCTTGAGGCCGTCCCCGCTGGTCCGGTGCGCCTCGTCCACGACCATCAGGCTCCACACCCCCAGCCCCGCCGCGTGTGCACGCTGGAGGATGCGCAGGCCCACTGATGCGTAGGTCGCGAAGACCGTCACGGTCTCCAACCCCTCCACCCACGCCACCAGCTCGTCAGGGTCGGTCGTGCAGGGCAAGCCTTGGCTCTCCTCGGCTCGCAGGGAGCAGACGCCGATCATCGCCCCGGTCCGGCCCGCCCGACGCCAGGCGCCGGCCATCTGCGTCAGCAGGTCCAACGTGGGCACAACCACCAGCACTCGGCGAGCGGAAAGGCGACGCGCAGACTCCGCACCGATCAGGCTCTTTCCGGATCCGGTAGCGGCGATTACCTGCGTGCGCAGTCCCTCGGGTGGAATGTGGCCACCGGCCGGAGTGCCGAGAATGCGAACGACGCTATCGACGGCCTCAGCCTGATGCGGACGCAATTCCATCTGAGCCACAATTCCTCGCATTCTCGTGTCCATTTAGAGGGAATCCTGTCTCAGTCCAGATTCCATCCGAGTTCCAAAATGACGCCTCACTCGCGTGAGTGGTCCGCGCGGTGAGGTACTCTGTCATCATCCCAGACTCAAGCTGACGGTAAGAGTGACACATCAGATCTCTTCGGAAGTGACCGGAAGTGGTCGGGGGTGGCCGATTACGGTTCAGGGGTGAGGGTTTGAAGGAGCGTCAGACCGGCGTCCCGCAAAGATGGTTGACGCTGCGCCACGAGCGGCACCCCTCTCAATAGCTGCCGCTTTTCTGACAGGCCCGGAGGGCATGTCAGGTTCCGTACGGGACTGCGGAGCAGGCCGGTACGGAACAGTCCCGGCCGAAGGCCGGGACCCCGGGATCACGGAGTGATCCCGGCAGGCGGAACGGAGTTCCGCCCCTCCCGCGCGTAGCGCGGGAACCGCCGCGTAGCGGCGGCGCGTCGTGTCTGCGGAGCAGACCGCGC
>NZ_KQ948434.1:0-294899 GCF_001514065.1 Streptomyces antibioticus
CCCCGCTCCGGGTTCACGCGTACGAGGGCCGACGGACCGTCAGACCTCCACCACCACAGGGAGGATCATCGGCCTGCGGCGATACGTGTCGGAGACCCACTTGCCGAGGGTCCGCCGCACCAGCTGCTGGAGCTGGTGGGGCTCGACCACGCCGTCCTGAGCCGAGCGCTCCAGGACTTCCTTGACCTTCGGGATGACGTCGGCGAACGCCGAATCCTCGATACCCGAGCCACGGGCGTGGACATGCGGGCCACCCGTGATCTTGCCGCTCGACGAGTCGATGACGACGAAGACCGAGATGATGCCCTCGTCGCCGAGGATCTTGCGGTCCTTCAGTGCCGGCTCGCCCACATCGCCGACCGAGAGGCCGTCGACGTACACGTAGCCCGCCTGGACCTTGCCGGAGATCTTGGCCTTGCCCGCGACGAGGTCGACGACGACGCCGTCCTCGGCGATGACGATCCGGTCGTGCGGGACGCCGGTCATGGCGCCGAGCTCGGCGTTGGCCCGCAGGTGGCGCCATTCGCCGTGGACCGGCATCAGGTTCTTCGGGCGGCAGATGTTGTAGAAGTACAGCAGCTCGCCCGCGGAGGCGTGGCCCGAGACGTGGACCTTGGCATTGCCCTTGTGGACGACGTTGGCGCCCCAGCGGGTCAGGCCGTTGATCACGCGGTAGACCGCGTTCTCGTTGCCGGGGATCAGGGACGACGCCAGGATCACCGTGTCGCCGGAGACGATGCGGATCTGGTGGTCCCGGTTGGCCATGCGGGACAGGGCCGCCATCGGCTCGCCCTGCGAGCCCGTACAGACCAGGACGACCTCGCGGTCGGGAAGGTCGTCGAGCGTCTTGACGTCGACCACCAGGCCCGGCGGGACCTTCAGATAGCCCAGGTCCCTCGCGATGCCCATGTTGCGGACCATCGAGCGGCCGACGAACGCGACCCTGCGGCCGTACTCGTTGGCCGCGTCCAGGATCTGCTGGATGCGGTGGATGTGGCTGGCGAAGCTGGCCACGATGATGCGCTTGCGGGCGTTCCCGAAGACCTGGTGCAGGACGTTCGAGATGTCCCGCTCGGGCGGGACGAACCCGGGGACCTCGGCGTTCGTGGAGTCCGAGAGGAGGAGGTCGATGCCCTCCTCGCTCAGACGTGCGAACGCGTGTAGATCCGTCAGACGGTTGTCCAGCGGGAGCTGGTCCATCTTGAAGTCGCCGGTGTGGACCACCATGCCGGCGGGGGTGCGGATCGCGACGGCGAGGGCGTCGGGGATGGAGTGGTTGACCGCGATGAACTCGCAGTCGAAGGGGCCGATGCGCTCGCGGTTCCCCTCCACCACTTCGAGGGTGTACGGGCGGATGCGGTGCTCCTGGAGCTTCGCCTCGATCAGCGCGAGGGTCAGCTTGGAACCGATCAGCGGGATGTCCGGCTTCTCGCGGAGCAGGAACGGGACGGCACCGATGTGGTCCTCGTGGCCGTGCGTGAGCACGATGCCCTCGATGTCGTCGAGGCGGTCCCTGATGGACGAGAAGTCCGGCAGGATCAGGTCGATTCCGGGCTGCTCCTCCTCGGGGAAGAGCACTCCGCAGTCGACGATCAGCAGACGGCCGCCGTACTCGAAGACCGTCATGTTTCGGCCGATCTCACCGAGACCGCCGAGTGGGGTGACGCGCAGGCCGCCTTCGGGCAGCGGCGGGGGCGGGCCGAGTTCAGGATGCGGATGACTCAAAAGACTCTCCTCACCACACGCGCCACGTACCGGCAGGGCACGTGGCGCGCATGACGTTCGTGCGTGTAGCAGTTGTCGTTGTCTGGTGCGGGCACCGGTGGCCCGCGTATTCAGTTGTGAAGTCTGTTGCGCGCCGGGGGCGCGCGAAGTCTGTTGTCAGAGCTGTACCCCGCCGGCGGCAAGATCGATCTTGAGCTGCTCGATCTCTTCTGGAGCGAGTTCCACCATGGGGGCGCGCAGCGGTCCGGCGGGCAGGCCCTGGAGGGCGAGCGCGGCCTTGGTCGTCATCACGCCCTGGGTGCGGAACATGCCGGTGTAGACCGGGAGCAGCTTCTGGTGGATCTCCGTGGCCTTCTGGACGTCGCCCGAGACGAAGGCGTCCACGAGGGCGCGCAGGTCCGGGGTGACGACATGGCCGACGACCGAGACGAAGCCGACCGCGCCCACGGAGAGGAGCGGCAGGTTCAGCATGTCGTCGCCGGAGTACCAGGCGAGGCCGGAGCGGGCGATCGCCCAGCTGGCGCGGCCGAGGTCGCCCTTGGCGTCCTTGTTGGCGACGATGCGCGGGTGCTCGGCGAGCCGGACCAGCGTCTCGGTGTTGATCGGGACACCGCTGCGGCCGGGGATGTCGTAGAGCATGACCGGCAGCTCGGTGGTGTCGGCGATGGCCTTGAAGTGCCGGTACAGGCCCTCCTGCGGGGGCTTGTTGTAGTACGGCGTGACCACCAGGAGGCCGTGGGCGCCGGTCTGTTCGGCGGCCTTGGCCAGCTCCAGGCTGTGGTGGGTGTCGTTGGTGCCGACGCCGGCGACGACGTGGGCCCGGTCGCCGACCGCCTCCAGTACGGCTCGTACGAGGTCCGTTTTCTCCGCGTCGCTGGTGGTGGGCGACTCACCGGTGGTGCCGTTGATGATCAGGCCGTCGTTGCCTGCGTCCACCAGGTGGGTGGCGAGCCGCTGTGCGCCGTCGAGGTCGAGTGCGCCGTCCGCCGTGAAGGGCGTGACCATGGCGGTGAGGACCCTCCCGAAGGGGGTCTGCGGAGTGGAGGTCGGAGCCATGGGTAACACGCTACTCGCTGCTCAAGACGTGGTCTGCCCTCGGGGGGCGCGAAAAGTCATGACAAAGGTGGAGCCCGGCACTGCCTGCTCGGGGGTTCAAGCAGTGCCGGGTCCGTTTGATCAGGCTAGATGAACTTCTCCAAATGCCGCAATACGGACACCTCGCGAGGCTGAACCGTACATCTGTGCCCGGGCGGGGAACGGGGGTGCGTTACGGGGCCACACGGCCGTTCGCATTGAAGGCGGCGTACGTGAGCGGCATGAGCTTGGCCCACTCGGCCTCCATCTTCTCGCCGACCATCTCGATCTCGCGCTGTGGGAAGGACGGGACCTTCGCCAGTTCGTGCTGGGTGCGCAGGCCGAGGAAGTGCATCAGCGAGCGGGCGTTGCACGTGGCGTACATCGAGGAGAACAGGCCGACCGGGAGGACCGCGCGGGCGACCTCGCGGGCGACGCCGGCGGCGAGCATCTCCTGGTAGGCGTCGTACGCCTGACGGTAGGAGTCCTCCATCGTGCGGGTCACCAGTTGCTGCTGGGCCTCGGTGCCCTCGACGAAGACGTACTTGCCGGGGCGGCCCTCCTGGACGAGCTTGCGGTCGGCGCCGGGGACGTAGAAGACCGGTTCGAGCTCCCGGTAGCGGCCCGACTCCTCGTTGTACGACCAGCCCACGCGGTGCCGCATGAACTCGCGGAAGACGAAGATCGGGGCGCTGATGAAGAAGGTCATCGAGTTGTGCTCGAACGGGCTGCCGTGCCGGTCCCGCATCAGGTAGTTGATGAGGCCCTTGGAGCGCTCGGGGTCCTTCTTCAGCTCGTCCAGGGACTGCTCGCCGGCGGTGGAGACACGGGCGGCCCACAGCACGTCGGAGTCGGCCGCGCTGTGCTTCACCAGCTCGACCGTGATGTCGGTGCGGAAGCTGGGCTTGAAGTCGTCTGCGGGGGTGTCGGTCACGGCTCGGCGGGTCCTTCCATCACTTCTCTCGGGCGGCGCCCACTCTACGGGTCGGCACTGACAACGGGGCGTTCGGTACCGGGACGCGACATCCATGGCGAACTTCTGCGAATTCTGGGCATCAGGGCACCTTTTGGGGCACTCGACCGTCTGTACCTGTGACACCGATTCGTTCGAGTTCCGAGAGGGGCGCTCCCTGATGTTCCGCCGGCGTGAGCCCGTTCCGTTCGCCTTCGTCGCCGAGGCCGACAGGTTCCGCAGCAATGTCGCTCCCCCGCCCCGGGAGAAGTCCTCGGCCGGGGAGATAGCCGGGCGTTGGCTGCTGGGGGTCACCATCATCGCCGCGTTGGTGGGTTCCCTGGTGCTCGGGATGCCGGCGCTGACCGTCGATCACTCCGCCACGGACACCCAGCAGTCACAGGCGTCCCAAGGACACTGACTCATCCGAGCCCCCAAAGGTGGCTCGTGGGGACACTGGCGGATAGCCTCACCGGGCACAGCCCGCGCATGCATTGAGTGAGGACCAGCCGTGCCCCTGCCCTTCCTGACGGCCGACCGCGCCTTCGAGACAGCCGACGACATCGCGCTGCCCTTCGACGACCGCGACCACTGGCGGCGCCCGTACCGCCCCGGCCCCTGGCGGGTGGGTACGGCGGCGCTTCTGCTGCTGCTCGCGTCGTACGTGCTGTTCGCGGCGGTCATCATCGCCCTGACAGGCTCGGCGTCCGAGGGCGGCGTGGTCTTCGGCGCCGCGCTGGCCGTCATCGCCGTGTCGCTGCGGCTGTTGCGGATGGGCGTGTGGGTGAGCGCGCGCGGGGTTCGCCATGTCGGGTTCCTCCTCACCCGGACCACGCGGTGGGAGCAGGTCCTCGCCGTGCGCACGGTGCAGCAGCCGGTGCGCTGGCTGGGCCTGCCGCGGACCGTGCAGGGGCAGGCGCTGACCGTCGTACGGCGTGATCGCGCGGCGGCGGACACCTCGCCGCTGCTGACCACGCACAACGCGGACTTCCTGGGGCGGTCCGAGGCGTTCGACCGGGCCGCGGACGCGGTGGAGGCGTGGGGCGCGGAGTACCAGCGGGGCTGAGTCGCCGACGGAGACGTCAGAAGATGCCGAAGGGGCCGGTCCGCGGTGCGTGCGGACCGGCCCCTTCGGTGTACGAATGCGGCGTACGGCGTTCAGGCCTGGACGGGTTTGCCGTCGTGCAGGGCGATCGCGCGTTGCATCGCCTTGCGGGCGCGCGGGGTGTCGCGGGCGTCGTGGTAGGCGACGGCGAGGCGGAACCAGCTGCGCCAGTCGTCGGGTTCGGCCTCGGTCTCGGCCTTGCGCTTGGCGAAGACCTCGTCGGCCGAGTCGCGGTCGATGCGGCCGCTGGGCAGGCGCCTCAACTCGTCGACGGGCAGGCCGCCTTCGGCGTCGAGTTCGGCGGCGAGCCGGTTGGCCTTGCGGACGAACTCGGTGTTCTTCCACAGGAACCACAGACCGATGACCGGCAGGATCAGCACCGCCACGCCGAAGGTGACGGTGATGAGGGTGCCGGACTGGATGAGCATGACGCCGCGGCTGCCGACCAGGACGAAGTAGAAGACCAGGACGGCGGCCGTTATGGCGTAGGACAGCTTGGCGCGCATGGTGGTGTCAGCCCAGGTCCAGGAAGTTTTCCAGGCCGAAGGTCAGGCCCGGGGTCGTGACCACCTTGCGGGCGCCCAGCAGGATGCCCGGCATGAAGCTGCTGTGGTGGAGCGAGTCGTGACGGATCGTCAGCGTCTCGCCCTCGCCGCCCAGCAGGACCTCCTGGTGGGCCAGCAGACCGCGCAGGCGGACCGAGTGGACGGGGACGCCGTCGACGTCCGCGCCGCGGGCGCCGTCCAGGGCCGTCTCGGTGGCGTCGGGGGCCTGGGCCGTGCCGGCCGCGCGGCGGGCCTCGGCGATGAGCTGGGCCGTGCGCGTGGCGGTGCCCGACGGCGCGTCGGCCTTCTTCGGGTGGTGGAGCTCGACGACCTCCACCGACTCGAAGTAGGGGGCGGCGATCTGCGCGAACTTCATGTTCAGGACGGCGCCGATGGAGAAGTTGGGCGCGATGAGGACGCCCGTCTCCGGGGACGCGGCCAGCCAGCCGTTCAGCTGCGCGAGGCGCTCGTCGGTCCAGCCCGTCGTACCGACGACGGCGTGGATGCCGTGGCCGACGCAGTACTCGAGGTTGTCCATCACCGAGGCCGGCGTGGTGAGTTCGACGGCGACCTGGGCGCCGGTCTCCGCCAGGGTCTCCAGCTTGTCGCCCCGGCTCAGGGCGGCGACCAGCTCCATGTCCTCGGCCGCCTCGACGGCCTTGACCGCCTCGGAGCCGATCCGGCCCTTGGCACCGAGGACCGCCACGCGCAGCTTGCTCATCTCTTGCTTCCTTAAGCCAGAACAGCCAGTACAGAAGGGGGTTAGGCCACGGCCTCGTGCAGTCGGGAGGCCTGCTTGTCCTTGAGCGGGCCGATGACCGACAGCGAGGGCCGCTGCCCCAGGATGTCGCGGGCGACCGCGCGGACCTCGTCCGGGGTGACCGACGCTATCCGGGTGAGCATGTCGTCGACGGACATCTGTTCGCCCCAGCACAGCTCGCTCTTGCCGATGCGGTTCATCAGCGCGCCGGTGTCCTCCAGGCCGAGGACCGTCGAACCCCGGAGCTGGCCGATGGCGCGGGCGATCTCGTCGTCGGACAGACCGTGCTCGGCGACGTGGTCGAGCTCGTCGCGGCAGATCTTCAGCACGTCGTGGACCTGCGAGGGCCGGCAGCCGGCGTAGACGCCGAAGAGGCCGCAGTCGGCGAAGCCCGAGGTGTACGAGTACACGCTGTAGGCCAGGCCGCGCTTCTCGCGGACCTCCTGGAACAGGCGGGAGGACATGCCGCCGCCGAGGGCCGTGTTGAGGACGCCGAGGGCCCAGCGGCGCTCGTCCGTGCGGGCCAGGCCCGGCATGCCGAGAACGACATGGGCCTGCTCGGTCTTGCGGCCGATCAGTTCCACACGGCCCGCGGTGCGCAGGGCACGCCTGCCGTCGCGCGGGGCGATGGGCGTTGCGTCGGTGTTCTTGAGGGCGCCCGCCTTCTCGAAGGCGGCGCGGACCTGTCGTACGACCTTGTTGTGGTCGATGTTGCCCGCGGCGGCCACGACCAGGTGGGTCGGGTCGTAGTGCTTCTTGTAGAAGCGGCGGATGCGGTCGGCGGTCAGGGCGTTGACGGTGTCGACGGTGCCGAGGACCGGGCGGCCGAGGGGGTTGTCGCCGAACATGGTGTGCGCGAACAGGTCGTGCACGCAGTCGCCCGGGTCGTCCTCGGTCATGGCGATCTCTTCGAGGATCGCGCCCCGCTCGACGTTGACGTCCTCTTCGAGGATGAGGGAGCCCGTGAGCATGTCACTGACGACGTCTATGGCGAGCGGCAGGTCGGTGTCGAGCACGCGCGCGTAGTAGCACGTGTACTCCTTCGCCGTGAACGCGTTCATCTCGCCGCCGACCGCGTCGAGGGCGGAGGAGATGTCCAGCGCACTACGCCGGGTCGTGCCCTTGAAGAGCAGGTGCTCCAGGTAGTGCGTGGCGCCGTTCAGGGACGGCGTCTCGTCGCGGGAGCCGACATGCGCCCAGATGCCGAAGGTCGCGGAACGGACCGAGGGCAGGGTCTCGGTGACGATGCGCAGGCCGCCCGGGAGGGTGGTCTTGCGGACCGTGCCGATGCCGTTCTCGCCCTTGATCAGGGTTTGGGTACGGGCGACGGCCCGCGCCTCCGAGGAGGTGCGGGCCGTCGCCGTGGAGCTACTAGACGTCACTTGTCGGTGTCGTCCTTCTTGTCCTCGGAGCCTTCCTCGCCCTCGATCACGGGGATCAGGGAGAGCTTGCCGCGGGAGTCGATCTCGGCGATCTCGACCTGGACCTTCTGGCCCACGCCGACGACGTCCTCGACGTTCTCCACGCGCTTGCCGCCGGCGAGCTTGCGGATCTGCGAGATGTGCAGCAGACCGTCCTTGCCCGGGAGCAGCGACACGAACGCACCGAAGGTGGTGGTCTTGACGACCGTACCCAGGTAGCGCTCGCCGACCTCCGGCATGGTCGGGTTGGCGATGCCGTTGATCGTGGCGCGGGCGGCCTCGGCGGCCGGGCCGTCGGCGGCACCGATGTAGATGGTGCCGTCGTCCTCGATCGTGATCTCGGCGCCGGTGTCCTCCTGGATCTGGTTGATCATCTTGCCCTTGGGGCCGATGACCTCACCGATCTTGTCCACGGGGATCTTGACGGTGATGATCCGCGGGGCGTTCGGGGACATCTCGTCCGGCGTGTCGATCGCTTCCATCATCACGTCGAGGATGTGGAGGCGGGCGTCGCGGGCCTGCTTGAGGGCCGCGGCCAGGACGGAGGCCGGGATGCCGTCCAGCTTGGTGTCGAGCTGGAGGGCGGTGACGAACTCCTTGGTGCCGGCGACCTTGAAGTCCATGTCGCCGAAGGCGTCCTCCGCACCGAGGATGTCGGTGAGGGTGACGTAGTGCGTCTCGCCGTCGATCTCCTGGGAGATCAGGCCCATGGCGATACCGGCGACGGGGGCCTTCAGCGGCACACCGGCGTTCAGCAGCGACATGGTGGAGGCGCAGACCGAGCCCATGGACGTCGAGCCGTTGGAGCTCAGCGCCTCGGAGACCTGGCGGATCGCGTAGGGGAACTCCTCGCGCGTCGGCAGGACCGGGACCAGGGCACGCTCGGCGAGCGCGCCGTGGCCGATCTCGCGGCGCTTCGGGGAGCCCACGCGGCCGGTCTCGCCGGTGGAGTACGGCGGGAAGTTGTAGTTGTGCATGTAGCGCTTGCGGGTCACCGGGGAGAGGGTGTCCAGCTGCTGCTCCATGCGGAGCATGTTGAGGGTGGTGACGCCCAGGATCTGGGTCTCGCCACGCTCGAACAGCGCCGAGCCGTGCACGCGCGGGATGGCCTCGACCTCGGCGGCGAGCGTACGGATGTCCGTGACGCCACGGCCGTCGATGCGCTTCTTCTCCTTGATCACGCGCTCGCGGACGAGCTGCTTGGTCAGGGAGCGGTACGCGGCGGAGATCTCCTTCTCGCGGCCCTCGAACTCCGGCAGGAGCTTCTCGGCGGCGAGCGCCTTGACGCGGTCCAGCTCGGACTCGCGCTCCTGCTTGCCCGCGATGGTCAGCGCGGAGGCGAGCTCCGGGCGGACGGCGGCGGAGAGCGCCTCCAGGACGTCGTCCTGGTAGTCGAGGAAGATCGGGAACTCGCCGGTCGGCTTGGCGGCCTTGGAGGCGAGGTCGGCCTGGGCCTTGCAGAGCACCTTGATGAAGGGCTTCGCGGCTTCCAGACCGGCGGCGACGACCTCCTCGGTCGGGGCCTCGGCGCCGCCCTTGACCAGCTGGATGGTCTTCTCGGTGGCCTCGGCCTCGACCATCATGATCGCGACGTCGCCGTCCTCCAGGGTGCGGCCCGCGACGACCATGTCGAAGACGGCGTCCTCGAGCTCGGAGTGCGTCGGGAAGGCCACCCACTGGTTGTTGATCAGCGCGACGCGGACGCCGCCGATCGGGCCCGAGAAGGGCAGGCCGGCCAGCTGCGTGGACGCGGACGCGGCGTTGATCGCGACGACGTCGTACAGGTGGTCGGGGTTGAGGGCCATGATCGTGGCGACGACCTGGATCTCGTTGCGCAGGCCCTTCTTGAAGGACGGGCGCAGCGGGCGGTCGATCAGGCGGCAGGTGAGGATCGCGTCCTCGGACGGCCGGCCTTCACGGCGGAAGAAGGAACCCGGGATCTTGCCGGCGGCGTACATCCGCTCCTCGACGTCCACCGTGAGGGGGAAGAAGTCGAGCTGGTCCTTGGGGTTCTTGGAGGCGGTGGTGGCCGACAGCACCATGGTGTCGTCGTCCAGGTAGGCCACGGCGGAGCCGGCGGCCTGGCGGGCCAGGCGGCCCGTCTCGAAGCGGATGGTGCGGGTGCCGAAGGAGCCGTTGTCAATGACGGCCTCGGCGTAGTGGGTCTCGTTCTCCACTAGCGTTTTCTCCTCGTCTTCGTCCCTCTCGCCCGTGTGGCGGGGGGACGGTTGCGGAGAAGCGCTCCGTTCAGTGCGGGCCGGTCTTCGATCGAAGCACCCGGGCTCACTTCCCCCGGGCGCCACTACCGAGGACCGGCGGCGGCGAGGTGCGCTTCTCCTCGTTCGTCTTGTTCTTCTTGTGATGCGCCATACCCCTACGGATACGCGGCATCACGCTGTGTCGTACGTAATGCGTTGTGCTACCACACTACAAAGAGGCAGCGACACTCCGCACGTACAGCAAAGGGAGCGGCCCCCGAACAAGTGGGAACCGCCCCCTTCACGGCGTCTTACTTGGCGCCCGCCGCACCACGGCGGATGCCGAGGCGGTCGACCAGCGCACGGAAGCGCTGGATGTCCTTCTTCGCCAGGTACTGGAGAAGGCGACGGCGCTGACCGACCAGGATCAGCAGACCACGGCGGGAGTGGTGGTCGTGCTTGTGGGTCTTGAGGTGCTCGGTCAGGTCCGAGATCCGGCGCGAAAGCATGGCGACCTGGACCTCGGGGGAGCCGGTGTCGCCCTCCTTCTGACCGAACTCGGCGATGATCTGCTTCTTCACTGCGGCGTCGAGCGGCACTCGAAACTCCTCGTAGTCTGAAAATGGCCACCGAGTGCCCCCGGTCTGTGTCTCGGGGGAGCTTCCGTTACTCGGGAGGCGGGGATCCGCTGGGCGCGGCCTCCAGGGTCCTTCGAGGGACTCCGGGGGTGCGTACACAAACGGCCGTCACTCAGGGTACCAGGCACAGGTGGGCACCTTCTCCCGGGTTCCACAACCACCTGGAGCGGGGGTGTGGGGCCACTAGGGTGACGGCAGATCGTACGACGTCGGGAAGGGGTCGCTGGGCATGGCGGAGACGGCAGAGGAGATCAAGGCGCGCAAGGAGCGGGAGCGGGACGAGCTCTACGCCCTCGACATTTCCGGCGTCGAGTGGCACTGCGCGCCGGGCACGGAGGAGCACGAGGAGCGGGTCGAGATCGCGTACCTGCCCGAGGGCGCCGTGGCCATGCGGTCCTCGCTCGACCCGGACACCGTGCTGCGCTACACGGAGGCGGAGTGGACGGCCTTCGTGCTGGGGGCACGGGACGGGGAGTTCGACCTGGATCCGGCGCCGGAGGAGTAGGAAGGCCAAGTGAAGGGGCGGTACGCGCGCGTGCCGCCCCTTCACCTGTACGTCAGTGCTTCAGCCCGGCGCTTCCGTAGGCGATGGCCATGAGCACGGGGTCGGTCGGGGACTTGTCGTCGCGGACCAGTTCGCGCTTGCCGAAGAAGACCCGGCCCTGCTGGTAGAGGATGTCCGACGCTTCCGGGTCGCTGAAGTCGGCGTCGTCGTCCTCCGGGAGGGTGAAGAGGAGGAGCGGGGTCTCCTTGTCCGTGCGCGGGTTCCAGCGCACCACGGCCGCCGGGGCGACGGCGCCCGCGCCGCGGCGGTAGATGAGGAGGTCGTCGCCGCTGGCCCGGAGGGGATGGACCTTCTGGAACTCACGCCCCTCGAACTTGCCCGCCGTCCTGCCGGTCGCGAGGTCGAACGCCACGATCCAGTCGGAGGGCTCGCCGGTCGCGATGTTCTCCTTGCTCAGGAGATAGGCCCGGGTGCGTCCGACGACGATGCCGTCGCAGTTCTCGTACACGCCGAAGTACGGCGACCCGAAGTACCGCTCGCCGCACTTCGCGTCGTAGCCGTCCAGGGAGACGGTGGCGCGGTGCCTGCCGTTCGCGTCGAGGGTGATGACGTCGGTGGGGAGGCTGTCCCCGGCGGCGACGGCGAGCACCGGCGGGTCGGACGAGGGCAGGTAGACGCTCTGGACCCCGTCGGAGACCTTGTACGTCCACACGGGCTTGCCGGTGCGCGGGTCGACCTTCTGCACCTGGTACCTGACGTCGGGCAGCGAGCCGCAGCCGCGCAGGGCCAGCAGGGCGCGGCCGCCGGCGAAGGCCTTGTCCTGGCACGCGTCGCCGAGGGCGCTGCTCCAGAGCTTCCCGCCGGTCCTCATGTCGTACGCCACCGAGCCCTGCCCCCAGGCCACGGCGACGACGCCCTTCGTCAGGGTGAGGTTGGTGTTGGTGACGAAGGCGGAGTTCGCGGCCGGCATCTGCTTCTGCCACAGCTTCTTGCCGGTGTTCAGGTCGAAGAACACCACCTGGTCGCAGACGCCTGACTTCTCCGAGCCGTCGGGCCGCGGGGGCTGGATCACGACGGCGGTACGACCGTCGGCGGTGACGTGCCGGCTGGTGGCACAGAGGTGGCCGTCCAGCTTGAGGGTCCAGGCCTTCTCGTCGGCGTCGAGGGCGATGTTGTAGCCCTCCAGGCGGTTGGCGACACCCTTGACCATGACCTTGTCGGTGGCCCAGGTGCCGGGGGCGTAGCGGGGAGCGGCGTCGGTGCTCTTGGAGAGGTTCTCCTCGTCGTGTTCCAGCATCAACTGGCCCTCGGGTGAGCCCGGGACCTTCTCGGTCGTCTCCCTGACGGCGTCGGCGCTCTGCACGACGGCCCCCTTGGCGTCGGCGGGGGCGCTGTCGTCGCCGGACGCGAGGACCCAGCCGCCTCCGGCCACCAGGAGGAGGGCCACGACGCCCGCCACCGCGCCCAGCAGCTTCGTACGGCGACGCTTGCGGGCGGTGTCGGCCGCGAGTGCGGATTGGGTGTAGATCGAGGGAGGCGGGCCGAAGCTCACGCGGAAGCGCCCTTTCTGTTTCTGGCCGGAATCCGACCTGATCACGTTCGGATCGGCCCCACTATGCCCGCCGAGCGGTCGCGGGCCGGGAGCGGGGTTTCCCGCCGTCCCGCTCAACACCCTTGCGGGGCAAGGCGCTTCGGGACGGCCTGTGGCCGGTCGGCGTCACCTTCCGTTTGTGTTCGGGGTATTCACCGACATCGCCCCTTTTCCTCACCGATGCGAAAGCTGTGTACGTCACTTCTGGGCAGGTTGTGACGCGGTGGACGGCTGCTCGGGGGCGGACGGGCCTGCCGGGGTGGGGCTTGCGGTGATTAGGCTGGTACCGGGCGCGACGCCAGAGCCCGTGGACCGGGCGTCGGCGTCCCGGGGGGAGAGCCGGTGGATCGGACGACCTCGCACGACTTCGGACGACGAGAAGACGACAAGAACAGGTCGCCCCTAGCACGGTATGAGGGTGCTCGACCACACCAGGAGGAATTGTGAGCAGCGATCGGGACGGGATCCGCGGGGGCTGGGCCACACCCGGCGATGACCAGCCCGACGCGGAGTCCGCCAGCGAGATGACGGGCGAGTTCACCATCGACTACGCGCCGCCTGCCTGGTACACGCAGAATGCGGCTGGGGGGTCGAACGACGGGGGGAATTCGGGGGGTTCTTCGGGATCTTCGGGGTCGGCTGGTTCTTCGGGGTCGGCTGGTTCGTCGGGTGCGGGGGGTTCTTCGGGTACGGGGGGTTCTTCGGGTACGGCGGGGTCGGCTGGTTCGTCGGCCGGGGGTGCGTCCGGTGGCGCGTCCGGCGGCGTTTCCGGTGGCGTTTCCGGTGGCGCTCCCTCTCCTGCCGACTGGGCCGCGTCCTCGTTGCCGGGGCTGACTCCTCCTGCGCATTCTCGTCCGCAGGGTGCCTCTTCCGGACCGACCGCTGTTCCGTCTCCGGCGCCTGGGGCTCCGTTCACGCCGCCTGCGCCGCCTTCTTCCGGGCCTGGGGCTCCTTTTACGCCGCCTGCGCCTCCGTCGTCGGGGCCCGGGGCTCCGTTCACTCCGCCGGCGTCCTCGGCGCCGGGTGCGCCTTTCACTCCGCCGGCGGCGTCCGGACCGGGGGCACCCTTCACGCCGCCCGCGCCCGCTCCCGGTGTGCCTTTCCAGCCGCCCGCGCCGCAGAGCGGTGGGGCGGGGGCGGTGCCGAGGCTTCCGGTCGGGAGCGGGTTCGAGCCGCAGCCGCCGGTGGCTTCGCAGGCCGACGCCGGGGCCGAGGCTCCTGCCGCGGACCCCGCCTCGCCCACGGCCGTGCCGAACGTCCCCGGGCAGCAGGGGCCGTGGGGCGCTCCGGCGTCGGCGCCCTCCTCGTCCCCGGCGAGCTTCACGCTGCCCGCGCCGGCGCCGGTGCCCACGGCCGAGGAGCCGGAGGAGTCCGGGAACGGTGACCTCGAAAGTGGCGCCACCATGCGGTTCTCCGCTGTCGCCGTGAAGCGTGAGATCGCGGAGCACGCAGCCGCCGAGGAGGCGAAGCAGACGTCGGTCGACGACGAGGTTGTGGAGACCGGCGGGGCGTCGAACGAGGCAGGTGCCGATGTCGATGTCGCCGAGCAGGGGGTCATGGCGGGCGTCGACGCAGACGGTGACGCCGACGAGGCTGCGCTCGTGGCCGACGAGGACGGTGTGGGCGAGGACTCCGGCCTCGACGCCGACTCCTTCAGCGACGTTCCGTCGGCCGGGGACGCCGACATCGAGGCCGCGGAGGCTTCGGAGGCCGAGGTGGGAGACGCCGGTGCCGAGGGCGAGACGGAGCGGGAAGGTGCCGCGCCGGAGGACGCCGGGGTGGTGGACGCCGAGCTGACGGACGCCGATTCGACCGACGTTGAGCCTCATGAGGCCGTCGCAGCCGCCCCGGTCACCGTGGCTCCGGAACCCGATGCCGACGCGGAACCGGCGGACGGGCAGGAGTCGGACGCGGCGACGGTGAACGTGGAGGAGTCTGACGCGGGGGCTTCGGACCCGGTGACTGTGGACGCGGAACCGGTGGACGCCGTACCCGCTGACGCCGAGCCCGCCGACTCGGAGCTCGCCGACTCCGACGTCTCTGACTCCGACCTCTCCGACTCGGGCCGCGCAGACGCCGTACCGGCCGACGCGAACCCTGCGGAGATCGCGCCTTCCGACGCCGCGCCGTCCGAGGCCCCCTCCGACGCCGCGCCGACGGATGCTACCCCCGAGGACAGCGCACCTCAGGACAGCGCACCTCAGGACTCCGCCCCGCAGGACGCTCCGCCCGCCTGGACTCCCCCGCCCGCGCCGCAGCCGGGCATGCCTCCGCTGCCGCCGTCGTACCAGCCCGCCGCGCCCGCGCCTGCGGCGCAGTGGCCCGCGCAGCCGCAGCCGCAGCAGCCGACGCCGGGAGCTCCCGCCCAGCCGCAGCCCGCGGTCGCCCAGAGCCAGCCGCCCGTGCCGCCGCAGCAGCCGCCGTTCCAGCCGCAGGCACCGCAGCCCGCGCCCGCCACGTGGAACCCGCCGGCCACCCAGCAGCCCGCGGGCCAGGCCCCGGCAACGCCGAACCCGCAGGACGGCTACGGCTATCCGCAGCCCACCCCCACGACCCCGCCGGCAGCCCAACAGCCCACCACCCAGCCCCCGGCAGCCCCGGGCCCCCAGGCCGGCTACGGCTTCCCGCACCCCGGCGGAGCCCCCGCGCCCAACCCGCAGCCCGGCGGCTACGGCTTCCCGCCCTCGGCCGCCGCCCCCGAGAACGGCCAGCCCTTCGCACAGCCGGGCCAGCCACAGCCGGGCGTGCCCCAACCCCAGGCCCAGCCGCAGCAGCCGCAGTCCCCCGTGCCTCCAGCCCCCCAGGACGGTTACGGCTTCCCCCAACCCCCGGCGCAACCGGGTCAGCCGGGCCAGCCGCAGCCCGCCGTACCCCAGCCGCAGCCCACCCCCACACCCAACCCGCAGCCCGGCTACGGCTTCCCGCACCCCGGCGCCCCAGCCCCAGCCCCAGCCCCAGCCCCCAACCCCCAAGGCGGCTACGGCTTTCCCCAGCCCCCCGCACAGCCGGGCCAGCCGGGTCAGCCGGGTCAGCCCCAAGCTGCCGCACCCCAGCCTCAGCCCCACCCCCAAGCCGACGCCCAACCCCCGGCCCCGGCCCCAGCTCCGACCCCGACCCCTCCGGCTCCCCCTGTAGACCCCCGCACCGGCACCGCCTGGCCCCAGCCCATACAGCACGACCAGCGGCAGATGACCAACCCCGGTGCCGCGCCGCTCGGTTACACCGCGGCCGTGGAGCTGTCGTCCGACCGGCTGCTCAACAACAAGAAGCAGAAGGCGAAGAGCAGCCGCCCCGCGGCCCAGCCCTCCCGCTTCAAGATCGGTGGGAAGAAGGAAGAGGCCGAGCGGCAGCGGAAGTTGGAGCTGATCCGGACGCCCGTGCTGTCCTGCTACCGGATCGCGGTCATCAGCCTCAAGGGCGGTGTCGGCAAGACGACCACGACCACCGCCCTCGGCTCCACCCTCGCCACCGAGCGGCAGGACAAGATCCTCGCGATCGACGCCAACCCCGACGCCGGTACGCTCGGGCGGCGCGTCCGGCGGGAGACCGGGGCGACCATCCGTGACCTCGTCCAGGCGATCCCGTACCTCAACTCGTACATGGACATCCGGCGGTTCACCTCCCAGGCACCGTCCGGCCTGGAGATCATCGCCAACGACGTCGACCCGGCCGTGTCCACGACCTTCAACGACGAGGACTACCGGCGTGCCATCGACGTGCTGGGCAGGCAGTACCCGATCATCCTGACCGACTCGGGTACCGGTCTGCTCTACTCCGCCATGCGGGGTGTGCTCGACCTCGCCGACCAGCTCATCATCATCTCCACTCCGTCCGTCGACGGCGCCTCCAGCGCCAGTACGACGCTGGACTGGCTGTCCGCGCACGGGTACGCCGACCTCGTCTCGCGGTCCATCACCGTCATCTCCGGGGTGCGCGAGACCGGCAAGATGATCAAGGTGGAGGACATCGTCAGCCACTTCGAGACCCGCTGCCGCGGCGTCGTCGTCGTGCCCTTCGACGAGCATCTCGCCGCCGGTGCCGAGGTCGACCTCGACATGATGCGGCCCAAGGTGCGCGAGGCGTACTTCAACCTCGCGGCGATGGTCGCCGAGGACTTCGTACGCCACCAGCAGTCCCACGGCCTGTGGACCAGCGACGGCAACCCGCCCCCGGTGGCGGCCCCGCCGATGCCGGGCCAGCAGCAGTACGCCCAGCCGGGTCAGCCTGGCCAGCCGTATCCGCCGCAGCAGCAGCCCGGCTACCCCCAGCAGGGTCAGCCGTACCCGCCGCAACAGCCGTACCCGCAGCAGCCCGGCCAGCCGTACCCGCCCCAGCAGCCCTACCCGCAGCAGCCCGGCTACCCCCAGCCCGGACAGCCGGGACAGCCGGGACAGCCGGGGCAGCCGGGGCAGCACCCGCAGCCGCCCCAGCAGTAGGGGCAGTCGCACACACAGAAGGGCGGCCAGTGCTCATCCGCACCGGCCGCCCTTCGGCGTTGTCGCTCCGCAGACCCTTGGTCCGCTGGTCCGCTAGTCCGCGGCCGCCTCCGCCACCAGCTCCCGGCAGCGCTTCACATCCTCCGCCATCTGCTCCAGCAGAGCCTCCAGCGAGTCGAACTTCGCCTGACCGCGGACGTACGCCAGGAAGTCAACGGCGACATGCAGCCCGTACAGGTCGAGGCCGACGCGGTCGATGGCGTACGCCTCCACCGTGCGCTCGGTGCCGTCGAACTGCGGGTTGGTGCCGACGGAGATGGCGGCCGGCATGGCCTCACCCGCCACGTGCAGCCAGCCGGCGTAGACGCCGTCGGCGGGGATGGCGGTGTGCGGGAGGGTCTCGACGTTGGCCGTCGGGAAGCCGAGTTCGCGGCCGCGCTGCGCGCCGCGCACGACCACGCCCTCCACCCGGTGCGGGCGGCCCAGGATCTCGCGGGCGCCGGCCAGGTCTCCCTCGGCGACCAGGCGGCGGGTGAGGGTGGACGAGAACGGTTCGCCGCCGCCCGCCTCACCACAGACGAACAGGTCGACGATCTCGACCTCGAAGTCGTACACCTTGCCCTGCTCGGCGAGGAACTCCACGTTCCCCGCGGCCTTGTGGCCGAAGCGGAAGTTGGGGCCCTCGACGACCGCCTTGGCATGCAGCTTGTCGACCAGCACCTTGACGACGAAGTCGGCCGGAGAGAGCTTCGAGAACTCCGTGGTGAAGGGGAGGATCAGGACCGCGTCCACGCCCAGTTCGGCCATGAGTTCGGCCCGGCGGTGGTGCGGGGCCAGCAGCGGCGGGTGGCTGCCGGGGCGGACGACCTCGCTGGGGTGCGGGTCGAAGGTGACGACGACCGAGGGAACGCCCAGCTCACGGGCGCGGTCGACGGCGTGCCGGATGATCAGCTGGTGTCCGCGGTGGACTCCGTCGTAGGAGCCGATGGTGACGACGCTGCGTCCCCAGTCCTCGGGGATGTCCTCCAAGCCACGCCAGCGCTGCACTGTGACCGCTCCTCATCGAACCCGTGTCCGTATTTACGGCTTACCTCTTACGCAGGTCTAAGGGTGCCATGCCGCGCCCGTCCGGCCCGCATCGGCATCGGCGCTGTGACTCGACGCACGTGGGTCAGGCGGGGACCCTGACCCCGGCCAGGTTCTCGATCATGCGGCGGCTGCTGGGGCCGACCACGGCCGCCCACTGCTGCGGGGCGTCGGTCAGCCAGCCCGCCACCCGGGCGGCGAAGCCGGGGGTCCGGCGTCCCAGATCGACCAGCGCGCGGTCGAAACGGGCCGCGCCGTCCGGGGTGCGGACGAGCAGGACGCCGATGCGGTGGACGAGTTCGCGCAGGCGGTCGTCTTCCGTGGGGTGACGGGTGGCGGCGCGCAGGAGCGCGTCCAGGACAGCCGGCTCGCGCTCATGGCACAGCAGGTGTTCGAGCAGTTCTCGCCGCAGCGGGTGGGAGACCGTGGTTCCGGGGGCGACGAGTACGGCGGCCAGGGCCGTCCGCACTTCCTCCGGGCCGTCGTCCAGCAGTCCGGTGACCAGGGGGAAGAGCACGGCCCGGGTCCCCGGCCCCTGGTCGAGGCGCCGGTCGACGTACGCGGCCACGTCCGCCGCGGTCTCCGGCCGCTGCTCCACGGCCTCCCGTACGAGTACGGCGATCCGGCGGGCCGGCGTGGGCTGCGTGACGTCGGCGAGCGTGCGCAGCGCCTCTCCGGCACCGGGGCGGCGCAGCCGGGCCCGGAAGGCGTCGAGGACCGGCTCGGGGTGGGTGGTGAGGGCGGCGACCAGGGCGCTCGGCGGGAAGTGCGGGTCGCCGGCCGCGAAGTGGCCGAGAGCCTGCGGGAGATGGCGGGCCCGCGTGTGCGGGTCGCGGACGAGGAGCGCGAGCGCGCCGCCGTGCAGGGTGCAGTCGGCGGGGCGGGCGAGGAGGCTGAGGGCGGCGTAGCGGAGCAGTTCGCGGTCGGCCTCGGTGGTCACGTGCGGGGCGGCGCGCAGGCCGTAGGCGACCGCCGCGACCCGCCGGTCGGGCCGCTCGTCGTGCGCCCACCGGTCCACCGCCCGGCACACCGCCGACGGCTCGTCCTCCGCGAGCACCGCCAGAAGCTCGTCGGCCCGCCGGTGCGCGCAGTCGACCAGCACCTCCGTCAGGTCGTCCAGCGCCAGGTGCCGGTGGGTGTGCAGCAAGGCCTGCGCCGCCTTCGCGACGGTCGCGTGCGGGGTGGCGGGCAGCGGGCGCTCGTCGTCGAACCAGCGGGTGAGATGCGGCTGTACGGCGCCGGGGGCGTCGGCGAGCAGGCGGGAGACCGCGTCCAGGAAGCGGGGGGCGGTGTCCTGCGGGGGGCCGTCGGCGAGGACGAGACGGCGGAGGAGGTCGAGGAGGGTCACCGGGGGGAGGGTGAGGGCGAGCCAGAAGGTGGGCGGGAAGTGGGAGGTGGAGGTGAGAGGCGCGGATTCCCGTTTCTGCTCCCGCTCCCGTCCGCGCCAGTCCACCACCCGGTCCGCGAGCAGCCGCAGCACCCCCGTGTACGGCGTCGCGTCGGGGACCCGGAGCAGGGACTCGGTGAGGAGACGGGCCGCCCACCACGAGTGCGGGTCGGCGTCCAGGGCCTGGATCAGTTCCTCCAGGCGCAGGGCGAGGCTCGGGGTGCCCTGCTGGCGGGCGAGGAGGAGCAGCGACTGGACGACCGGTCCGATGCGGTGGTGCGGTACGGGGAGCGGGTGGCGGTCGGCCGGGTGGGTGCGGCGGCGGTGGACGAGGGCGCGCAGGGCCTCGTCCAGGTCGAGGTGGCTGCCCTGGATCCAGTCGGCGAGTTCCTCGTGGGCGAAGCGGTAGCCGCTGCCGGCGGGGACGAGGAGGCCCTCGGTGAGGACCGCGGAGGCCCAGCCGGTGCCGCCGCCGAGGCGGGCCGGGGCTGGGCCCCAGGGGAACACCGCCTCGAACGACTCCCGGTCCAGCTCGCCCTGTCCGGGGCCGAGGCTGCGGCGGGCGGCCTCGTGGACCTGGCCGGAGACCTTGGCCGCGAGGCGGCGTACGGCGGTGCCGCGCAGGCCGTTCTCGGCGGCGAGACGGACGGCGATGCGCAGGCACATCAGGTCGAGGTAGGCCGCGAAGACGTCGTCGCGGTCGACAGGGGCGTGCGGGGCGTCGGGAAGGGCGGTGCGGACCTCGGCGAGGAGGCGGAGGGTGAGGGGGTGGCGCGCGTCCGGGTCGTGCAGGGTGCCGTCGGGGATGCGGTAGCGGGCGCGCGCGGTGCGGGCCTCGTGGTCCTGGAGGTCGGTGAGGTGGACGCAGGGCGTCGCGTCCCCGCCCGTGCTTCCTTCCGGCGACTCCGCCGCACCTTCGGCGCTCCCGTACAGCATCTCCCCCGGGAACCCGGCCCCCGCCCCCTCCCAGTACTCCGCCCGGCACGCCACCACCAGCCTCGCCCCCGACTCCCGTAGCCAGCGGGCCGTGCCGTCGGTCCACTCGGGCAGGCGGTGGGCCAGTACGGGGGGCATCTCCTCGGGCCCGTCCAGGAGCAGGAGCAGCGGGCGCCCCGCCGATCGGGACAGACGGGAGAGGCGGGCGGGGGTGAGGTCGCCCAGGTCGGTCACGTCCGCGGAGTGCGCTGCGGCGACGATCCTCGCCGCGCGCGTGACTGCCCTCTCGGCGGCGTCGGCGACCGACGTGTCCTCGTCCCTCAGGTCGGCGCCGCGCAGCCAGAGGGTGGGGGCGGGGCGGGGGCCCCGGTTGCGGCGGGCGGCGAGGGACGCGAGTTCTGTCGTACGACCGCTGCCCGGTGGTCCGACGAGGGCGAGGACGGCTGCGCCGCCCTCGACGAATGCCTCGAACTCCGCTGCCGTGGCCGCCCGTTGGACCGGTTCCACCGCGCCGGGGCCGAGGGTGTCCGCGGCCCGGCCGACGTATCCGGCCAGCACGCCCGGCGGACCGTCCTGGCCCACCGAGGTGGCCGTCAGTTCCAGGACGCCCGCCAGATTGAGGTCGGTGCCGTACGCGGGGACGGTCGCCGCGTTCTCCGCGAGCAGCTCGGCGAGGGGGCCGTCCGGGGGCGGGAAGAGCGGTACCGCGAAACCGGTCTCGCGGCGGCCGCTCTGGAGCGCGGTCCCCAGGACGCCGACCACCGCGCCGGTCGCGGCGTCGAGGACCGGCCCCCCGGCCGCGCCGCCGCCGAGCCGCAGCGCGTCCTGCCCTGCCGTACCGATCGCCAACTCCAGTACACGGTCGAGGAGATGGAAGCGGTCCGTCGCCGTGTACGTCACGGAGCCGGTCCCGAGCACCCGCGCCTCGCGCCAGCACCCGGCGGCGATCCGCACATAGGCACCGGTCTCGACGCCGTCCCGCCCGCCGACGGGCAACGGGTCGACGCCCAGGCCCTCGGTGCGTACGAGCGCCAGGTTCAGCTCGGGGAGGGCGGTGACCGCGTCGGCGGTCACCACGCAGTGCCGGTCCTCGGCGGCGTGCACCAGCAGCCGGGGCAGCCCGTCGACTGCCTCATGACTGGTGATCACGGTGCCCCGGTGATCGGCGACGAACCCGACACCGCGGGGCCGCCCGGCCAGATCACGCACCCGAACGAGCACATGATCAGCCACCTGCCCCGCAACGGAGCCGCGAACCGACCCCGAAGCCCCTGCCTCGCCCCCCGACTCCCGCCCACGGCCCCCCGCCGTCCGTGAGCCCCGTCCCGTCATGGTCGAACCTCCCCGCCGTGGCGCTGCCGTGCTCGCGGGGCCGTCTCTCGGTCGGGTGGTCCGTGGGACGAGCCCGTCTTCGACGGTAGGCACCGGCTGATCGGCGGGACAGATCGCGTGGTGAACGCGCCCCCTTCCGCTCCCCCGCTTCACTCCGAGCGCCTGCCCGGACGGGTGAATGGGTGGGGACGGGTGGATACACCCTAGGGGTGGGGGAACCGAGGGGGGACCGTGGAGCGGCGGAGTACTCCGTGACCGCCGCTCCACGGACGGAGCGTCATCGAGCGGCTCAGCCGAAGACGGCCAGGCTCTTGGCCTTGCCCTTCTGTTCCTCGACCAGGGCGAGGAAACGGCCCTCGGGGTCGAAGACGGCGACCGCGCCGCGGCCCGCGTACGCGTCGGGCATCTCCAGGCGTACGCCGTTCAGCAGCAGCCTGGCCCGCTTGGCGTCCACGTCCCAGCGCGGGAACGCGGCCGCGGCGGCCTCGGCGATCGGCATGACCGTCAGCTCCTGCTGGAGCTGGTCCAGGGTCTTGGCGGAGTCCAGCTTGTACGGGCCGACGCGGGTGCGGCGCAGCGCGGTGAGGTGGCCGCCCACGCCCAGGTCCGCGCCCAGGTCACGGGCGAGCGCCCGGATGTACGTGCCCGAGGAGCAGACCACGGACACCACCAGATCCATGACCGGGGTGCCGTCGGCCGCGACCGCGTCCCGGACGTCGTACACCGCGAAGGACGAGATCCGCACCGGGCGGGCCGGGATCTCGAACTCCTCGCCCTCGCGCGCCCGCTTGTAGGAGCGCACGCCGTCGATCTTGATGGCGCTGACCTTGGACGGCACCTGCATGATGTCGCCGCTCAGCTTGGCGATCCCGGCGTCGACGGCCTCGCGGGTGACCTTCGAGGCGTCTGCCGACCCCGTGATCTCGCCCTCTGCGTCGTCGGTCAGGGTCGTCTGGCCGAGCCGGATCGTGCCCAGGTACTCCTTCTCGGTGAGGGCGAGATGCCCCAGGAGCTTGGTCGCCTTCTCGACACCGAGGACGAGCACGCCCGTCGCCATGGGGTCGAGGGTGCCGGCGTGGCCGACGCGTCGGGTCCTGGCGATCCCGCGCATCTTGGCGACCACGTCGTGCGAAGTGAAGCCCGACGGCTTGTCGACGATGACAAGGCCGTCGGGCGTGGTGCTCTTCCGGTTCATTCGGAGGTGTCGTCCTCGTCCTCGCCCGGCTTGCGGTACGGGTCCGCCTCACCGGCGTAGGTGGCGCCGGCCGAGACCTCGCGCACCTTCTCGTCGGACTGGCGGGCCTTGTCGAGGAGGTCCTCGATGGTCCGGGCGTTGTCCGGGAGGGCGTCGGCCACGAACGTCAGCGTCGGGGTGAACTTCACGCCCGCCGCCGCGCCGACCGCGGAACGGAGCACGCCCTTGGCGCTCTCCAGCCCGGCCGCCGCTGCCGCTCGCTCCTCGTCGTCCCCGTACACGGTGTAGAAGACGGTCGCCTCCCGGAGGTCACCGGTGACCCTGGTGTCCGTGATGGTGACGTGGGTGCCGAGCCGCGGGTCCTTGATCCCCCGCTGCAGCTTCTGGGCCACCACCTCCCGGATGAGGTCCGCCAGCCTCTTCGCCCGCGCGTTGTCGGCCACTGGTCCGTCTCCTTAGTCACTTCTTCTTGCGGCTTGCTTCAGTCTTCGTCGCTGTGGAGCCTGCGTCGAACCGAGAGCAGTTCCACCTCGGGCCGCCCGGCTACCAGCCGCTCGCAGCGGTCCAGTACGTCGGTGAGGTGGCCTGTGTCCCCGGATACCACCGCGAGCCCGATCTCGGCCCGGCGATGGAGGTCCTGATTGCCCGTCTCCGCCGCACTCACCGCGTACTTGCGCTGGAGCTCGGCCACGATCGGACGGACGAGTGAGCGTTTCTCCTTCAGCGAGTGGACGTCGCCGAGGAGCAGGTCGAAGGACAGAGTCCCCACATACATGTGTGTGTCCGGATGTCCCGCCGGTTCGGGGTACGGGCGCCGCGCTTGGACGCCGATACGGGAACCGTACACGCAACGGCCGGGGCCGATCGACGGAAATTCCCCGAGGGAACTTCCCCGCCGACCGGCCCCGATCGCGTGCTGTGACGGTCAGACGCGCGGCTTCTCGCGCATCTCGTACGTCGCGATGACGTCGTCGACCTTGATGTCGTTGAAGTTTCCGAGGTTGATACCACCCTCGTAGCCTTCGCGGATCTCGGTGACGTCGTCCTTGAAGCGACGCAGACCCTCGATGTTGAGGTTCTCCGCGACCACCTTGCCGTCGCGGATGAGGCGCGCCTTGGTGTTGCGCTTGACCTCGCCCGAGCGGATGAGGACACCGGCGATGTTGCCCAGCTTGGACGACTTGAAGACCTCGCGGATCTCCGCCGTACCGAGCTCGACCTCTTCGTACTCCGGCTTGAGCATGCCCTTGAGGGCCGCCTCGATCTCCTCGATCGCCTGGTAGATGACCGAGTAGTACCGGACGTCCACACCCTCGCGCTCGGCCATCTGCGCCGCGCGGCCGGCCGCACGGACGTTGAAGCCGATCACGATGGCGTCGGAGCCCATCGCCAGGTCGATGTCCGACTCCGTGACCGCACCGACGCCGCGGTGCAGGACGCGGATGTCGACCTCTTCGCCGACGTCCAGCTGGAGCAGGGAGGACTCGAGCGCCTCGACGGAACCAGAAGCGTCACCCTTGATGATGAGGTTGAGCTGCTGGACCTCGCCGGCCTTGAGCACCTTGTCCAGGTCCTCGAGGGAGACGCGGCGGGTGCGCTTGGCGAACGCGGCGTTGCGCTCACGGGCGGCGCGCTTCTCGGCGATCTGACGGGCCGTACGGTCCTCGTCGACCACCAGGAAGTTGTCGCCCGCGCCCGGGACGTTGGTCAGGCCCAGGACCTGGACCGGCGTCGACGGGCCGGCCTCGGCCACGTTGTTGCCGTTGTCGTCGTGCATCGCCCGGACTCGGCCGTACGCGTCGCCGACCACCATGGTGTCGCCGACCCGCAGCGTGCCGCGCTGGACGAGGACCGTCGACACGGCACCACGGCCGCGGTCGAGACGGGACTCGATCGCGATGCCCTGCGCGTCCTGGTGCGGGTTGGCCCGCAGGTCGAGCGAGGCGTCCGCGGTGAGGACCACGGCCTCCAGCAGGGAGTCGATGTGCAGACCCTGCTTGGCGGAGATGTCGACGAACATGGTGTCGCCGCCGTACTCCTCGGCCACCAGCCCGTACTCGGTGAGCTGACCGCGCACCTTGGTCGGGTCGGCACCCTCGACGTCGATCTTGTTGACCGCGACGACGATCGGCACGTCGGCCGCCTTGGCGTGGTTCAGCGCCTCGACCGTCTGCGGCATGACGCCGTCGTTGGCCGCGACGACGAGGATCGCGATGTCCGTCGACCGGGCACCACGGGCACGCATGGCGGTGAACGCCTCGTGACCCGGGGTGTCGATGAAGGTGATCTTGCGCTCTTCGTCGTTGACCTCGGTCGAGACCTGGTAGGCACCGATGTGCTGGGTGATGCCGCCGGCCTCGCCCGCGATGACGTTCGTCTTGCGGATGGCGTCGAGCAGTCGGGTCTTTCCGTGGTCGACGTGACCCATGACGGTGACGACCGGTGGGCGGACCACCAGGTCCTCCTCGTCGCCCTCGTCCTCGCCGAACTCGATGTCGAAGGACTCGAGCAGCTCGCGGTCCTCCTCCTCCGGGCTGACGATCTGAACCGTGTAGTTCATCTCGTCGGCGAGGAGCTGGAGCGTCTCGTCGGAGACGGACTGCGTGGCCGTGACCATCTCGCCGAGGTTCATCATGACCGCGACGAGCGACGCCGGGTTGGCGTTGATCTTCTCGGCGAAGTCGGTGAGCGAGGCACCGCGCGACAGGCGAACGGTCTCGCCGTTGCCGCGAGGCAGCATCACGCCGCCGACCGACGGGGCCTGCATGGCCTCGTACTCCTGGCGCCTCTGCCGCTTCGACTTGCGACCGCGACGCGCGGGACCGCCGGGACGACCGAAGGCGCCCTGCGTGCCACCACGGCCACCCGGACCACCGGGACGACCGCCGAAGCCGGGACGACCGCCGCCGCCCGCACCGGCACCCGGACCACCGGGACGACCGGCGAAGCCGCCGCCACCGCCACCGGGACCACCGGGACGACCGGCGAAGCCGCCACCGCCGCCACCGGGACGACCGGCGAAGCCGCCGCCGCCACCCGGACGACCGCCGCCACCACCGGGACGACCGCCGCCACCGGGACCACGGCCACCGGGGCCACCGCCACCGGGACGCGGGCCGGCAGCAGGACGCTGCGGCATCATGCCGGGGTTGGGACGCGGGCCGCCGGGGCCGCCGCCGGGACGGGGACCGCCCTGCGGACGAGGCATGCCGCCCGGGGTCGGACGCGCGCCACCCGGAGCCTGCGGACGGGGACCGCCCGCCGCGCCCTGGGGACGGGGACCGCCCTGGCCCTGCGGACGCGGGGCGCCGCCGGGACGCTCACCGGGGGCACCAGGGCCGCCGGGGCGCGGGGCACCACCCGGACGGGGCGCCTGCGGGCGCGCCATGCCGGTGGAGCCACCAGAGGTGAAGGGGTTGTTGCCCGGACGGGGACCGGCCGGACGGGCACCGGGACGCGGCGCCTGGCCACCCGGACGCTGGGCGCCGGGAGCGGGACGGTCACCACGGCCCTGGCCGCCCTGTGCGGGGCCGCCGGGGCGGGCACCCGGACGCGGGGCCTGCTGGCCGGCCGGACGCGGGGCACCCGGACGCGGGCCGGAGCCCTGCGACGGGGCGGCCGGTGCGGCGGGGGCCGACGGGGGCGCCGTGAACTCGGGCGTGGTCGGAGCCGGGGACGCCGGCGCGGGGCGCGGCGCGGGCTTCGGGCCCGGGGTGGGACGGGGGCCGGGAGCAGCCGGCGCGGCGGGAGCCGCGGGCGTCTCGGCGGCGGCCGGCTTGGGGGCCGGCGGGCGCGGGGCGGCCGGACGGGCAGCCTGCGCCGGAGAGGGGGCTGCCGGCTTCGCCGGGGCAGCCTTGCGCGGGGCGGGCTTGCCGCCTCCGTTGCCCTGCTGGAGGGCGTCCGTCAACTTACGGACGACGGGCGCTTCGATGGTCGAAGACGCCGAACGGACGAATTCACCGAGTTCCTGGAGCTTGGCCATGACGACCTTGCTCTCAACCCCGAACTCCTTGGCGAGTTCGTATACCCGGACCTTAGCCACTTCGCTCCTTTTAGGTCCGGGTTGCGTCCGGACCGTCGCTACTTCATGGGCGTACTCATCGCGTGCTCATCGAGTGCTCATCGCAATCTCGACCTACTTCCAACTCGCGGGGTACCAGGGCCGCACGGGGGTTCCGTACGACACTCCTTGCGGTGTTGCCTGCTCAGCAACTGTCTGTCTGCTCGACGTACTGGCGCAACGCCTTTACGTCGAGCGCTCCCGGGGCGCGCAGCGCCCGCGTGAACGCCCGGCGGCGTACCGCCTGGTCGAGACAGACCAGGGCGGGGTGCACATAGGCGCCCCGGCCGGGCAGCGTACCGCGTGGATCGGGGACGCATGCGTCCTTGATCACCACGGTGCGCAGCAGATCGGTCTTGGCCGCTCGCTGCCTGCACCCCACACAGGTGCGTTCAGGGCATGCGCGGGCGCGCGTCCGGCCAGACACTGCTAAGTCTACCTCCCCGTACCGACCTCACCCCTTTGGGGCAGGAATCGAACGGTTGTTGTCGTGATCTAAGCCAACCGCGGCTTGGATCTATTCCTCAGTCCTGCTCGGCGGGCTGCTCGGTGTCCGGACGGATGTCGATCCGCCAGCCGGTCAGGCGGGCCGCAAGCCGGGCATTCTGCCCTTCCTTGCCGATCGCCAGGGACAGCTGGTAGTCCGGCACCGTCACGCGCGCGGAGCGGGCCGCGAGGTCCACGACCTCCACCTTGGAGACACGGGCCGGGGACAGCGCGTTCGCCACCATCTCGGCCGGGTCGTCCGACCAGTCGACGATGTCGATCTTCTCGCCGTTCAGCTCACCCATGACGTTGCGCACCCGGCCGCCCATGGGGCCGATGCAGGCGCCCTTGGCGTTGAGTCCGCTGCGGGTGGACCGCACCGCGATCTTCGTACGGTGACCGGCCTCACGCGCGATGGCGGCGATCTCGACGGACCCGTCGGCGATCTCCGGCACCTCGAGGGCGAAGAGCTTCTTCACCAGATTGGGGTGGGTGCGCGACAGGGTGACGGACGGACCGCGCACGCCCTTCGCCACCCGGACGACGTACGACCGCAGCCGCATGCCGTGCTGGTAGGACTCGCCGGGGACCTGCTCCTGCACCGGCAGGATGGCCTCCAGCTTGCCGATGTCGACGAGCACGTTCTTCGGGTCGCGGCCCTGCTGGACCACACCGGTGACGATGTCGCCCTCGCGCCCGGCGTACTCGCCGAGCGTCGCGTCGTCCTCGGCGTCGCGCAGCCGCTGCAGGATGACCTGCTTGGCGGTGGTGGCGGCGATACGGCCGAAGTCGGACGGGGTGTCGTCGAACTCGCGGGGCTCCTGGCCCTCTTCGAGGTCCTCGGGGTCTTCCTTCGCCCACACGACCACATGGCCGGTCTCCCGGTCGAGGCGCACGCGCGCGTGGCGGTGGCTTCCCTCGGTGCGGTGGTAGGCGATGAGGAGGGCCGACTCGATCGCCTCGACCAACAGGTCGAAGGAGATCTCCTTCTCCCGTACCAAGCCCCGCAGGGCACTCATGTCGATGTCCACGGCTACGCCTCCTCTTCCTTCTTGTCCTTGCGGTTGAACTCGACCTGGACGCGCGCCTTGTCGATCTCGGCGAAGCCGAGCCTGCGGCCGGTGGCCTTGCGGCCCTTCACTCCGGGGACCTCGACGTCCAGGCCGTCGTCGTCGACCTCGAGGATCCGGGCGACCAGTTCCCCGCCCTCGGCCAGCTGGAACTTCACCAGCCGGTCGACGGCGCGGGCGTAGTGCCGGTGCTCGGTGAGGAGGCGCTCCGCGCCCGGGGTGCCGACCTCGAGGGTGTACTCGCCCTCGCCCATCGCGTCCGTCTCGTCGAGCTTCGCCGAGAGCGCGCGGCTCACATCGGCGATGGCGTCCAGATCGGCGCCCTGGTCGGAGTCGACGACGACACGCAGCACGCGCTTCCGTCCGACGGAGTCCACTTCGATCTCTTCGAGATCCAGTCCCTGGGAGGTGACGAGCGGTTCCAGGAGCTCTCGCAGCCTCTCGCTCTGGGTGGTGCTCATCCGGGTGACTCCTCGGCCGCGTGTGCTGTTGTGGGAAGGTCGCGTGTCTGGTCAAAGGGTATCCGGTCCGAAGGACTGTTGCCGTCCACCGTGCGCCCCCAGGGGCCCGCGAACGGTGCCGCTGAGTGGCTGCGGACCGGTGCGCGGGTACCGTGATCACCGGCGGGGCCGCCCTTCCCGCCCGTATGTTCGTACGAGCCCCCCGAGGACGTCTGCCGTGCCGTACCCCCCACCGCCGCGCACCCCCTCGGGGCCGCGCAGAAGAACCCTGCTCGCCTCGGCCGCCGGAGCCGCCCTCCTGGTGGGCTGCTCCTCGGGAGCCGACGACTCGGACTCCGAGGAGAGCACCGGAGGCAGCCCGTCGGTCACCGAGCGGGCACGCACGCGTGCGGCGCGGGACAGCAGGGGGATCGTCGAACGGTACGACGCCGTCCTCGCCGCGTATCCGACGCTGGCGGAGCAGCTGACACCGCTGCGGGACGCGGCCGCACGGCATGTGGAGGCCTTCGGCGGAACCCTCGCCGCGGCCTCCCCCACGGCGTCACCGGAGACGCCCTCGGCCTCCCCCACGGAGTCGCGCCCCTCGCCCTCGGCCACCGCGCCGGTGAGTGAGAAGGACGCCCTTGTCGAGCTCGCCGATGCCGAGCGTGCGCTCGCCGACGCGCGGGCGAAGGCGTTGCTCGACGTGCCGGGCGAGCTGGCCCGGCTGCTGGCGTCGGTGGCCGCGGCCGGTGCGGCGCACGCATATCTGCTGAAGGAGGGGGCCAAGTGAGCGACGAGGACGACAAGCGGACCCTGACCGCGCTCCAGGCGGCACTGGCGGCCGAGCACGCGGCCGTCTACGGCTACGGCGTCGTCGGCGGCCGCATCCGCGAGGGCCGGCGCACCGAGGCGCGTTCCGCGTACGACGCCCATCGCGCCCGGCGTGACCTGCTGGTCCGGGAGGTGCGGGACCTGGGCGGCAAGCCGGTCGCCGCGGCGGCCGGATACGCGCTGCCGTTCCCGGTACCGGACTCGGAGGCGGCCGTACGGCTGGCCGCCGAGCTGGAGGACCGGGTCGCCGGGGTGTACTCCGACCTCGTCCGGGCAACCGTGGACGGGCGGCGGTCCATGGCCACGGAGGCGCTGCGGGAGGCGGCGGTGCGGGCGGTGCGGTGGCGCGGGGAGAGCGTAGCCTTCCCTGGTCTCGCCGAGCGGGCGGCGACGGCCACGGCCACGGCCACGGCCAAGCCGACGCCCACGGCGTAACACGTACGGGAAGGAAGAACTCGGGTATGGCTTTCGAACCGCCGCAGCGTCTGGTCAGGGCGCTCGGTGAGACGGCACCTGATGGTGACGACTGGTTGGAGAAGCTGCCCGAGGCGGCTCAGCAGGCCGTCGCGCTACGCGAGTTGACGGTGGAGCGGGTGCAGGTGCCGGGCGGTCGCAGCAGCCTGGTCGTGCTGGTCCGCCGTGCCGACGGCACTCCCGCCGTGCTCAAGCTGGCCCCGCCGCGGTTCCGGCCGGAGGCCGAGCGGGCGGCGCTGACGCACTGGGACGGGCTGGGTGCCGTACAGCTCCTTGAGCCGTCCGGCGGTGAGGGGGTGCTGCTGCTGGAGCGGCTGCATCCCGATGTGTCGGTGCGGTCGCTGCCCGAGGCGAAGGCGTTGCTGGAGGCGGCGGGTACCTTGCGGCGGCTGTGGGTCGAGCCGCCTGCCGGGCACGTGTTCGAGACCGTGGCCGAGCGGACGGGGCGGCAGGCGCAGGCGATGCGGGCGACGGCGTCGGAACGGGCCGAGGTCGGACCGCTGGTCGCCGCGGCGGTGGCGGCGCGTGAGGAGCTGCTCGCCGCGCCGCCCGAGGAGCGGTTGCTGCACGGCACGTTCCGGCAGAGCAAGGTGCTGGCCGGGGAGCGGACGCCGTGGCTGGCGGTGGGGCCGGACCCGGTGGTGGGTGAGTGCGCGTTCGACCTGGCCCGGCTGGTGCGGGACCGGGTGGAGGATCTGATCGCCTCACCCTCGGGGGCTTCGATCACCCGGCGGCGGGTGAAGCGGCTCGCGGAGTCGTTGGACGTGGATCAGGAGCGGCTGCGGGGGTGGACGCTGTTCCGGGCCGTGGAGTCCGGGGTGCGGGCGCTCAGGGTCGGTCGGCCTCAGGACGCGGAGCTGTTGCTGGAGTTCGCGGGCTGGTTGTAGCCGGGCAACGGTGGTGAGCGGGCCGCGGTGGTGGCCAGGCCGCGGTGGTGGCCGGGAGCACGCCCCCCTGCTGCCGAGAGTCGCCGCAGGGGGGCGTGGTGGTCCGGCCGACGCGCCTCCCGAGCCTGCCGACCGGAGTCTTACGGGGGTGTCGGTGGTTGGGCGGGGGTTTTCGGTGGTGGGGCGGGGGCCTTGGGCTCGGTCGGTTCGGTGAACAGGGTTGCCTCCAGTGCCAGCAGTCGGGTGTGGTGGCGCAGATGGGCTGCCTGGTCGGTGGCCGGGGGACCGTCCGCGGCGAGGGCGTGCGGCGCGTACGGGGTGTGGGCGAACAGCGGGAGGTCGGCCGGGTGCAGCCGCCAGGACAGCTGCCGCCCGCCGGCCTCGATGCGCAGCCGGTGGACGCCGCCGGGGCCGGCCTCGCTGTCGGGCGCGAGGACGGCGCTGGCGGGGTGCAGCGCGGCCAGCCAGGCCAGCAGATGTGCGTGGTCGAGCCGGACGCGGGTCAACTCCCGCTCATAGGAGTCGGCGTGACGCTGCCAGCGCTCGCGTTCCCGACGGCAGTCGTCCAGGTCGCGAGGGTCGGGACGGGGCACACGGCCGGGTCGCAGAGCACGGCGCAGGGCGGCGACCGTCCGTCCCAGCGCGCCGGGCGCCCCTGGACCACGGGTGTCTTTCTCCTGGGGCAGGGTGATCGGAGGGGACGTGGACATCAGGTACTCCGGTGACGGTGAACGGGTCTCAGCGGCGGACATCGGCGGGGACGTCCGCACGGGGGCGGGTCGCGTCGGTACGGTCGCGGGTGGATCCGGTGCGCCGGTACCGCCCGGCACCGCGGGCATTGGCGTCCCGGCACGCCTCGTCGACGAACTCGCCCCGGCGCAGGTGCCGTTGGTAGGCGGCCCGGGTCCCGCAGGGCGCGAGTCGGTGCCTCGGGCTCCGGGCGCCGCGCTCATACGACCCGTCGCCGGACGGCGGCGTCGCGGGCGGTGGGGTCCGCTCGGCGACGGGGTCGGCGGCCCGATTCGGCCCGGCCGCCGGGGCACCGACCCGGTCTCGCCCCGCGCCCAGGTCGCCGCCGCGATCCCGCCCGGCCACCGGGGCACCGACCCGGTTTCGCCCGGCCGTGGGGCCTCCGGTCCGGATGGACGGTGGGTCAGGGGCTGTCCGGGGTAGAGGCACGGCGGGGTCGGCGGCCCGATTTGGCCCGGCCGCCGGGGCCCCGCCGCGATTCCGCCCGACCGCCGGGGCGCTGACCCGGTTTCGCCCGGCCTCCAGGTCGCCGTCGCGATTCCGCCCGACCATGGGGTCTCCGGCCCGGTTTCGCCCGGCCTCCAGGTCGCCGTCGCGATTCCGCCCGACCGTGGGGTCTCCGGCCCCGCTGACCGGCGGGTCGGTGGCCGTCCGGGGAGGAGGGACGGCGGGCCGGACGGACCGTGAGCCCGTGACCGGCCCGGAAGGACGAGCGGCGGCCCAGACAGGCCGAGCGGCTGCGACCGCCCCGGGAGAGGCAGTGGCGGCCTGGACGGACCGTGCGCCTGCGGCTGGCCCGCGAGAAGGAGCGGCGGCCTGGACAGCGCCCGCGATCGGCCTGGACGAAGGAGCGGTGGCCTGGACAATCCGGGCCCCGGGCCCGGAAGAAGGGGTGGCGGGCCGGGCAGACCGTACGCCTGCGACCGCCGCATAAGGAGGGGCGGCAGGCCGCTCGCTCCGGTCGTCGCCGGTCGGCCCGGTCGGCCGGGTGGGCTCCTCGCGGGACAGCGGGGACGGTCCCCTACCCGGAGCGGCGCTCGCGCGCCCGGCGCGTCGACCCCGGGGTGTTCCGTCAGGCCGCACGCTTGTTGAGGCCGGCGGCGCGGCGTCGCTCGGCGGTGGGGGGTTCTGCCGCGGCAGGCCGTCCGGCGTCTGGGCCAAGGCGTAGCGCTGGGCGCCCGTCAGGCCCGCGGCGATGCCCTGGCGGTCGCAGCGCGGGAGGCTTCTCTCCCGGTGCAGCACCGCGGCCCGGCAGGGGTCGAGCACCGGGCAGGCCGCACAGATCGCCAGCGCGGTGGACGTGTACCGCTGGGTGAACCACAGGTCGGCGTCCTGCCCCCGGCAGGCCGCGTTCGCCTCCCAGGCCCGCGAGCCCGCGTCCGCCCGGGCTTCCGCGGAGGGTGCGCGCAGGCTCATCGGACCGGTCCCGTAGGGGGCGCCGGTACGGGGGCGAGCGACGGCGCGGTGGGGTCGACGTCGTCCGGGGGCAGGGCCCGTACCGGTGTCAGCGGGCCCAGGTGGGCCGCCACGTTGGCCAGGGAGCAGCGCTCGGGCCGGCCGTCCACGGACATCAGCGGCATGCCGTCCTGGCGTCTGCACCCCTGGAAGTACCAGACGTCCCCGTGCGCGTCGCGCAGCGGGAGGGCCAGGTCGTAGACCCTGTCGCCGAGACGGAAGGGGCGGGTCGGTGCGGTGGGCGCGGCGGAGGGCAGCGTGGCCGCCGCTCCGTGGGCCACCACCGTCACGCGGACGCCGTCCCGCATCCCCTCGCCGATCACGGTGTGCGGGCGGGTGCCCTCGCCGACGATCGTGATGCCGAAGTAGGCACGCCAGCGGGTCCACTGCGTGGGCCCGTCGACGCGGAGCACGACCCGTACCCGGTCGCCGTCGACGCGGATGTCGGTGAGGTCCAGATGGCCGGCGAGATGGCGTCCGATGACCTGGGCGACACAGCGTGCCCGCGCGCAGGCCGCGTCCCAGTCCAGCGCCTTGCGCTCCAGCTCGGTCAGGGGCCGCGGGAAGCGGGACCAGCCTCCGCCGGGAGTGCGGTACAGGAGGGTGCCCGGCGGACGGCGGGGGTCGACGAGGAGCCGGGCGCAGTCGAGCGCGTGGGCGACGGCCGCCGCCTGTTCCGGCGGGACGGACCCGAGTACGGCGCGGATGACGCCGGCGGCATGGGTGAGGTTGCTGTTCACACGGACACCGTCCCGATGGACCAACGGAGCTTGAGGAGGGCCCGGCAGGTGAGGGTGCGCACGGCTCCGACCGTCTGTCCCGTCACCAACGCCGTTTCCTGCGGGGTGAGTTCGTCCAGGTAACGCAGCTCCACGCAGTGGCGCTGACGGGCGTTGAGGGTTTTCAAGGCGGCGCGGACCGTTTCCCGGGCCTCCACGGCCTCCAGGTCACGCGGGACCCGGTCTCCCGTGCCGGAGCTCGGCCCGCCGGGGTCGTCGAATTCCCCCACCGGGGTCTCCCACCGGGTCCGGCCGCGGCCCAGTTCGTCGAGCCAGAGGTTCTTGGCGATGGTGGTGAGCCAGCCGGCGAAGGCGACGCCCTGCCAGGTGAAGCCGTCGATCCGGCGCAGGGCGCGGACGAAGGCCTCCTGGGTCAGGTCCTCCGCCAGATGCCTGTTGCGCGTCCGGACGAGGAGGAAGCCGTACACGACGCGGTAGTGCTGGTGGTACAGCGCGGCGAACGCCTCGCGGTCCCCGGCGCGAGCACGCGTGACCAGTTCGGGTTCCGGGGCGGCCGGGACGATGGGGTGGGCCGGTAACGGCATGATCGCTCTCCCGTCGATATCTTCGTTATCCATGTAGATGTAGATTTCGATGCGCTCCGCAGTCTTCATGTAGATGTAGATTGTGTCAAGGTGCTTCTGTGACAGGAGAGTTAAGGCGTGCACACCGGACCCCCACAGGCCCGATCTGCGATCTACTTGCGCTTGTAGATAACGATGACCGATCCTCGGAGGCGTGACGAACGAGGCGAGCCGCCCAGCATCCCCCCAGACCGGCCAGGACCCGCCGAGCCGTGACGAGGATCTGGCCGCCCTGCTCGAACGTCTGCTGGCACAGGTGCCGGACAGGACCCAGAAGGACCTGGCGGCGGAGACCGGCATCGCCTACCCGACGCTCAACGCCTGGATGAACCGCACCCGCGGCACCTCGCGCATCGACCCGGAGAAGCTCCGCGTCATGGTCGAGGTGTTCCGGCGCTGGGGTGTCCGCACGACGCCGAAGGAGTTCTTCGAGGCGGTCGGCCGCCCCGTGCCGGGCCCCAGCGGGGACGAGCGCGAGGCCCGGCTGCTGAAGCTCTACCGGCAATTGCCGGAGGCACGTCAGCGCGCACTACTGAAGGACGCCGAGGCGATGCTTCAGGTCAGTCGCATCGTGTGAGGCCAGCGCCGCGCGACCGGCTGTCCGGCCGGCCGCGCCGACATCCGCCGGTTGTGACGCACGGTCCGGATGCGACGGGTGAATATGCCGAAACAGTGCATGCATCCGGCCGCCGTCGGTACCATCAGTCAGCCGCTGGCCTCCCGGAGCGGAACGCTCATGCCGTAGCGCTTTCCTGGGGAGACAGTTGTGTGCGTCCACATTGCCGTAGCCGACGGTCTGGCGAGCATCGCGGTCTGGGACTCGGACGAGGTCAGCATCCGAGTCTCCCGAGGTGCACCCACGGGTGAGGCCCTGCGGGAGGTGGCGGACATCCTCATCGTCGATCTCGGCGCCCCCGCTTCCCGCGGCGGCCCGCTGCGCTGCTTCTGCGGGATGCGGGTGGAGCTTCCCCGGGAGCTTTTCCCCTGCGTCCACGGAGCGGAAGCCGGCTGACCCGACGCGGACCCGCGTCGGCCCGTCCGGGACAGACGTCGGCCCGTCCCCCGGTCCTGCGGAGTGCTCGGACGGGGAACGGGCCGGACGGACCGCGGTCAGGCGGACAGGCGGGCGATCGCCTCGTCCACCGTCAGCTCCTCGCGCTCACCGGTCTTGCGGTCCTTCAGCTCCAGGACGCCCTCGGCGGAGCGGCGGCCCGCGACGAGGATCTTCGGTACGCCGATGAGCTCGGCGTCCGTGAACTTCACGCCCGGGGAGACGCCCGCGCGGTCGTCGACCAGGACGCGCAGGCCGGCGGCGCGCAGCTTCTCGGAGACCTCCAGGGCCAGCTCGGTCTGGAGGGCCTTGCCCGCGGCGACCACGTGGACGTCGGCCGGGGCGACCTCGGCGGGCCAGCACAGGCCCTGCTCGTCGGCGGTCTGCTCGGCGATGGCCGCGACCGCGCGGGTGACGCCGATGCCGTAGGAGCCCATGGTCACGCGGACCGGCTTGCCCTGCTGGCCGAGGACGTCGAGCTTGAGGGCGTCGGCGTACTTGCGGCCCAGCTGGAAGATGTGGCCGATCTCGATGGCGCGGTCGAGGACGAGTCCGGTGCCGCACTTGGGGCACGGGTCGCCGTCCTGCACGACCACGACGTCGACGTACTCGCCGACCTCGAAGTCACGGCCCGCGACGACGTTCTTGGTGTGGGTGTTCACCTTGTTGGCGCCGGTGATCCACGCGGTGCCCGGGGCCACGCGCGGGTCGGCGATGTACGTGACCTTCTCCCCCAGGCCCTGCGGGCCGACGTAGCCGCGGACCAGGTCCGGGCGGCCCGCGAAGTCCGCCTCGGTGACCATCTCGACGGCCGCCGGGGCGAAGTGCGCCTCGACCTTGTCCATGTCGACCTCACGGTCGCCGGGGACACCGACGGCCACGATCTCGCCGTCGACCTTCACGAGGAGGTTCTTCAGGGTCGCGGAGGCCGGGACGCCGAGCTGGGCGGCGAGGGTCTCGATGGTCGGGGTGTCGGGGGTCGGGATGTCCTCGGCGGCGGGGACCGCGGATCCGTCCACCGGCTTCAGCTCGTACGAGATCGCCTCGGTGTTCGCCGCGAAGTCGCAGTTCGGACAGTCGGCGAAGGTGTCCTCGCCGGCACCGGCCGGAGCGAGGAACTCCTCGGACTTGGAGCCGCCCATCGCGCCCGCGGTCGCGGCGCAGATGCGGTAGTCGAGGCCGAGGCGCGTGAAGATCTTCTGGTAGGCCTGGCGGTGCAGCGCGTAGGACTGGGCCAGCCCCTCGTCCTCGGTGTCGAAGGAGTACGAGTCCTTCATGAGGAACTCACGGCCGCGCAGGACGCCGGCCCGCGGGCGGGCCTCGTCGCGGTACTTGTTCTGGATCTGGTACAGGATGACCGGCAGGTCCTTGTAGGAGGACGCCTGGTCCTTCACCAGCAGGGTGAAGATCTCCTCGTGGGTGGGGCCGAGGAGGTAGTCGCCGCCCTTGCGGTCCTGGAGGCGGAACAGCTCGGGACCGTACTCCTCCCAGCGGCCGGTCGCCTCGTACGGCTCGCGCGGCAGGATGGCGGGAAGCAGCACCTCCTGGGCGCCGATCGCGTCCATCTCCTCACGGACGACCCGCTCCACGTTGCGCAGGACCCGCATGCCGAGGGGCAGCCAGCTCCAGATACCGGCGGCGGTGCGGCGGACGTAGCCGGCGCGGACGAGGAGCTTGTGGCTGAGGACCTCGGCGTCCGCCGGGTCGTCGCGCAGCGTCTTCGCCATCAACTGGGACATGCGCTGGACCGGTGCGTTGGCCATGGTTCTCGTACTCCTGCCGGGAAAAGGGTGATGGCTGGGGGTGCCTGACACATTCCCGTCGTCCGCCCGCAGGGCGGGCCCGGCGGCGTCTGGTGCGTGCGATCGCAAGGCGCCGGACCGTCCGCGTGGCGGAGCCACGTGGGCGGTCCGGCAACGCGGCGAGCGTGCGTGCCAGGCGTCGCCGGGCAGGCGGGAATGTGTCAGGCACCCCCAGGGAGGTTAGCCGGGGGGCCGGTTATGGCGGAAATCGGTTAACGGCGGCGTAGCGGCAAGGGGGCGCCCATCACGGCGTACGGCTTCGGGGCGCTCGGGAAGAGGACCTGGCGGGCCAGGTCCTGGTAGCCGAGGGAGTGGTAGAGGCCGCGGGCCGGGCTGTCGGTGTCGATCGCGGAGAGGATCGAGCGGGGCTCGGTGGCGCCGTCGGTGATCGTGGTGATCAGGGAGCGGCCGATGCCGTGGTTCTGGTGGTGCGGGTGGACGTGCAGCTCCGTGATCACGAAGGAGTCGTCCAGCCAGGTCTCGTGGCCCTGGGCGCGGAGGTACGGCTCCACGACGGTGGACCACCAGTGGGCGCGGTCGTTGGGCATGCCGTAGACGAACCCGACGAGACGGCCGGCGACGGTGGCGCCGAGCGCCCGTGCACCCGGGTACGTCATGTGACGCAGGACGATCTGGCGGCGTACGGCGACCTCGTCGGCGCCGAGGCCGAAGGCGACGGCCTGGACGGCGAGCGCCTCGTCGACGCGGGCGGAGAGATCCAGCGGGCCGATCACGATGTCGTCGTCGGGGTGGCGGCGGTGTCCGTGACCGGGGAATCGCATGTGGGGAGCGTACAGGGCGGTTCGCCGGACGACGCCGGGCACTTCGAGGGTTTCAGAAGCCGGGCACTGCCAGGGTTTCAGAACAGGACGCTCATGAACGCGCCGACCTCTTCGAACCCCACCCGTCGGTACGTCCGCCGCGCCGCCGTGTTGAAGTCGTTCACGTACAGGCTGACCACCGGGGCCACGTCCGCGAGGGCGTAGCGCAGGACCGCCGACATGCCGGGGGCCGCGTAGCCCTGGCCGCGGTACTCGGGAGCCACCCACACGCCCTGGATCTGGCAGGCGCGGTCGGTCGCGGCGCCGATCTCCGCCTTGAAGACGACCTTGCCGTCGGCGTCGAGACGGGCGAACGAGCGGCCGGAGCCGACGAGTTCGGCGACCCTGGCCTGGTAGAGGAGCCCGCCGTCGCCGGCCATCGGGGAGACGCCGACCTCCTCGGTGAACATCGCCACGCACGCCGGCATGATCGTCTCCATCTCGTCCTTGCGGATGCGGCGGACGTACGGATCGGGGGCGATGTCGGCGGAGGGCCGGTCGGTGACCATCAGGGGCTGGTGGGCGCGGACGTCACGGGCCGGGCCCCAGCTGGGTTCCAGCAGGCGCCACAGTTCCGCGGTGGGTTCGGCGGGGCCGACGATCGAGGAGCAGCGGCGGCCCGCGCGCCGGGCGCGGTCGGCGAAGGCACGGACGGCTCGCGGGGTGGCGCAGATGGGGACCAGGTTGGCGCCGGCGTAACAGAGGGACGTCAGCATGCCGTCCTCGTACCAGCCCCACATCTCGCCGCCGAGCCGCCACGGGTCGAGGCCGGCCACCTGTACGCGGCTGGTCACGAAGGCGTTCGCGACCGGCTCGCGGTCGAGGACGGCGAGCGCGGCATCCAGGTCGCTCGGTTCGAGGACCCGGGAGGTCGTCTGGGTCAACACGGGCGGGGCCTCACACTGGGGACTGCGCTGGTCTCCGCACTGTACCTGCGGAAGCTGAGCAGCGTCGCCCTGTGATGCCGGTCGCTGTGAGGTACCCGGCGTTTCGGTGCCGTCGCCTATGAGCTCGGGTGGCCATGGTGCGCTTGCGAGTGCGGCTGCGTGGGGGCTTGTCGCGCAGCTCCCCGCGCGCCTGGGGGGCCTTCGGCCCCTTCCAGGACGCAAACCTCAGCCCGCGACCGCCACCGACGGCTCGCCCGAGGCCACGCCGTCCGCCTCCATCTGCTCGGCCAGCTTCATGGCTTCCTCGATCAGGGTTTCGACGATCTTCGACTCCGGGACGGTCTTGATGACCTCGCCCTTGACGAAGATCTGGCCCTTGCCGTTGCCGGAGGCGACGCCGAGGTCGGCCTCGCGGGCCTCGCCGGGGCCGTTGACGACGCAGCCCATGACGGCGACACGGAGGGGGACCTCCATGCCGGTCAGGCCTGCCGTGACCTCCTCGGCCAGCTTGTAGACGTCGACCTGGGCGCGGCCGCAGGACGGGCAGGAGACGATCTCCAGGCCGCGCTGCTTGAGGTTGAGGGACTCCAGGATCTGGTTGCCGACCTTGACCTCCTCCACGGGAGGCGCGGAGAGGGAGACGCGGATGGTGTCGCCGATGCCCTGCGAGAGCAGTGCGCCGAAGGCCACCGCCGACTTGATCGTGCCCTGGAAGGCGGGGCCGGCCTCCGTCACACCGAGGTGCAGCGGGTAGTCGCACTGGGCGGCGAGCTGCTTGTACGCCTCGATCATGACGACCGGGTCGTTGTGCTTCACCGAGATCTTGATGTCCCGGAAGTCGTGCTCCTCGAAGAGCGAGGCTTCCCAGAGGGCGGACTCGACGAGGGCCTCGGGGGTGGCCTTGCCGTACTTCTGGAGCAGGCGGCGGTCCAGGGAGCCGGCGTTGACGCCGATGCGGATCGGGGTGCCGTGGTCCTTGGCGGCCCGCGCGATCTCCTTGACCTTGTCGTCGAACTGCTTGATGTTGCCGGGGTTGACGCGGACCGCGGCGCAGCCGGCCTCGATGGCGGCGAAGACGTACTTGGGCTGGAAGTGGATATCCGCGATGACCGGGATCTGGGACTTCCTCGCGATGGTCGACAGGGCGTCGGCGTCGTCCTGGGTCGGGCAGGCGACGCGCACGATCTGGCAGCCGGACGCCGTCAGCTCTGCGATCTGCTGGAGGGTCGCGCCGATGTCGGACGTACGGGTCGTGGTCATCGACTGGACGGAGACCGGGGCGTCGCCACCGACGGCGACGGTGCCGACCTGGATCTGCCGGCTCTTGCGGCGCTCGGCAACCCTGGTCGGAACGGACGGCATGCCGAGAGAAATCGCAGTCATCTGCTGTGCAACCCCAAGTCGTGGATCAAGGTCCGGCGCCAACGGAACAGTGGGCTCCAGGCTTCGAGATTACGGCACGCGCGCGGGCCCGAGCACATCCGTCCCACGGAGCCACCCGAACGAAGACGGCCCGGCACACAGCGTGCCGGGCCGTGGTGAACGCCGTATGGCTAGGAGATTCGGACCGGGTTGACGACGTCCGCGATGAGGACCAGGACCGTGAAGCAGATGAAGATGCCCGCCACGACGTAGGCCACCGGCATCAGCTTCGCCACGTCGAACGGGCCCGGGTCGGGGCGGCGGAAGAGCTTGGCCAGGTTGCGGCGCAGCGACTCCCACAGGGCGCCCGCGATGTGGCCGCCGTCGAGCGGCAGCAGCGGGAGCATGTTGAACAGGAACAGGGAGAGGTTGAAGCCCGCCAGGAGCATCACGAACATCGCCAGTTGCTGGGACGCCGGGATGTCGAGCGTGGCGATCTCGCCGCCGACCCTGGCCGCGCCGACGACGCCCATCGGGGAGTCCGGTTCGCGGGGGCCGTCACCGAAGGCGGCGTCCCACAGGGCCGGGATCTTGGAGGGCAGGGCGGCGAGGGAGTCGACGGCGTCGCCGACGCGGTCCGTCATCCAGGTCACGGACTCGCCGAAGTCCTGTTTGACGACGCCGGTGGCGGCGCTGAAGCCGAGGAAGCCGGCCTTGACGTACTCGCCCTGGACGTAGGCCCCGCCGGCGTCCTTCTTCGCGACGAGGTTGGTGGCGATCTTGGCCGTGAGGGAGACCTGCTTGCCGTCGCGCTCGACGACGATCGGGACCGTCTTGCCGGCGCTGTCGCGGATGAGGTCGGAGAGGGTGTTCCAGTCGTCCGTCTGCACTCCGCCGAAGGAGACGATCTTGTCGCCCTTCTTCATGCCGGCCGCCGCGGCCGGGGAGGCCTTGTCGGTCTTCTTGCAGGTGTCGCGGTTCTCGCTCTGCGCGATGACGCAGGGCGAGACGGAGGCCACGTCGGTGGTCTGCTGCTGGATGCCGAAGCCCATCAGGACCGTCAGGAACAGTCCGATCGCCAGGATCAGGTTCATGAACGGGCCCGCGAACATCACGATCACGCGCTTCCACGGCTTGCGCGTGTAGAAGAGGCGGGACTCGTCACCGGGCTGGAGTTCCTCGAAGGCGGCCGAGCGGGCGTCCTCGATCATGCCGCGCCAGGGTGAGGTGGAGCGGGCCTCCAGGCGGCCGTCCGGGCCGGGCGGGAACATGCCGATCATGCGGATGTAGCCGCCGAAGGGGATGGCCTTGAACCCGTACTCCGTGTCGCCCTTCTTCCTCGACCAGATGGTCGGGCCGAAGCCGACCATGTACTGGGGCACGCGGATGCCGAAGAGCTTGGCGGTGGAGAGGTGGCCGAGCTCGTGCCACGCGATCGAGACCAGGAGTCCGAACGCGAAGACCGCTATGCCGAGGATGAACATCAGGGTCGTCATGCACGGGCCTCCGCCGTCTGTGCCGCCAGTTCCCGGGCCCGGGTGCGGGCCCAGGTCTCCGCTTCGAGGACGTCCGACACCGTGAGCGGGGTTCCCGTGGCCGGCGTGCCGTGCTCCTCCACGACCCGCGTCACGGTCTCCATGATCCCGTTGAAGGGCAGCGCGCCGACGCGGAACGCCTCCACGCACTCCTCGTTGGCGGCATTGAACACCGCCGGGGCCGTGCCCGCGAGCTCCCCCACGTGCCTCGCAAGGTTGACCGAAGGAAACGCGTCGTTGTCGAGGGGGAAGAACTCCCACGTCGACGCCTTGCTCCAGTCGAAGGCGGGCGCCGCGTCGGGGACGCGCTCGGGCCAGCCGAGGCCGATGGCGATCGGCCCGCGCATGTCGGGGGGCGTCGCCTGGGCGATTGTCGATCCGTCCGTGAACTCAACCATCGAGTGGACATACGACTGGGGATGCACGACCACCTCAATGCGGTCGAAGGGAATGTCGTAGAGGAGGTGCGCCTCGATGACTTCCAGGCCCTTGTTGACGAGGGTCGCGGAGTTGATGGTGATGACCGGGCCCATGGCCCAGGTGGGGTGGGCCAGGGCGTCCTCGACGCTGACGTTCGCCAGTTCGTCCTTCGTACGGCCGCGGAACGGGCCGCCGGAGGCGGTGACGACCAGCTTGCGCACGTCGGCCCGCGTGCCGGACGCCAGGGCCTGGAACAGGGCCGCGTGCTCGGAGTCGACCGGGATGATCTGCCCGGGCTTGGCGAGGGCCTTGACCAGCGGGCCGCCGACGATGAGCGACTCCTTGTTGGCGAGCGCGAGGGTGCGGCCCGCCTCCAGGGCGGCGAGGGTCGGGGCGAGGCCGATCGAGCCGGTGATGCCGTTGAGGACGGTGTGGCAGTCGGAGGCGGCGACCTGACCGGCCGCCTCGGGACCGGCCAGGATCTCCGGGAGCGGCTCGCCGGTGCCGTACCGGGCCTCGAGTGACTCCCGCAGCGCCGGTACGACGTCCTCGCGGGCGACCGCGACGGTCCGCACCCCGAGCCGGTGGGCCTGCTCGGCGAGCAGGGAGACCCGGCCGCCGTTCGCGGAGAGCGCGGTGACCCGGAACCGGTCCGGGTTGCGCAGGACGAGGTCGATGGCCTGGGTGCCGATCGAGCCGGTGGAGCCGAGGATCACCACGTCCTTGGGGCCGTCGCCCGCCACGGGGTCGTAGACGAGGTGGGGGTCGGCGAGAGGGGCTGGACTGTCACTCATCCCCCCATTGTTGCCGTAAGGACGGTGTGTGAGGACAGCGCGTCCCCCTGAAAGTGACCACACGGGGGACGGGGCGGGCCCCTGCCCTCACCCGCGAGAGCGGCAGGTGCGTGGCGTCCGTCCTGTCATACGGCGTTTTCCGCACCCTTTTCCCGCACAGATCCTTTTCCTGTTTTCCGTTGACAGCCTTCAGCACCCCACTAACTTCTAATCAGGATCTGCGCATCTGACGGGGGTGTTCTGATGACGAATCGCGCAGAGGCGGAACGACTGTTGTCATCTCTCAGCGACAACGACCTTGTGGAGGTCGGCGAGGACGGCAACATTTACGCACCGGGCAACTCTCCCGCCTCATTCATCAACAAGCCAATAGTTGGCATATCCGATCAAAAAGGCGAGTACTCACGGCCCATCACCGCACGTCCGGTCGCCGAGTGACATGGCACGGAAACCGAGTGACATCCGGGTCACGAGAACACTTGTCATCGGTTCAGGAGGGCAGGGTGGGCGGCTGGCCGAGGAGCAGCGGATCCTCCAGCTGCATTTCCCCGGGTTCCATCTGACCGCCACTCCGCGGGAGGACTCCTGGGCCGTCGCCTGGGGCATGCTGAGCACCTTCACCGGCGAGTACTACGGCATCGGTATCAGCCTCCCCGAGGGGTATCCGCACAGCCTGCCGCAGGTATGGCCCTATGACTGGAAACCGGTCACGAACCCGCACATGTACAGCGACGGGACACTGTGCGTGATGAAGCCGGGCCAGTGGTCCTCGTTCTTCTCCGTCGCCGCCGTGGTCGCCAAGGCGGCCATCTGGCTCAACAAATATGAGATCTGGGTCGAGCGGCAGGAATGGCCGGGCCCTCAACAACCCCACTGACAGCGGGCGCCAGGCAGCCGAGGAGGCACCTCCATGACCGCTGACGCGGTTCTCGACACATCTCGTATCGACTATCTGCTGGACACCGCTGAGCTCGCTAGGGCCAAGGTCGTCCTGGTCGGGCTCGGTAGCGGTGGCGCCGCCGTCATGCAACGCTTGGCGATGTGCGGCATACGCGACTGGACGCTGTTCGATCCGGACGTGCTCCAGCCGGAGAACCTGGTCAAGCACCCGGCGCGACGCACCGACCTGGGGCGGCTGAAGACCGACATCGCCGCCGAGTGGCTAGCCGACCGCAATCCGGCGAGCCACGTGACCGCCTTCCCGCACGACATCCGAAAGTCCAAGGACATCGAGCAGGCGATCGCGGAGGCCACCCTGGTGGTGTGCGCCGTCGACAACGCGCTGGCGCGGAATTTCCTCAACGAACTGTGCGTGCGCAGCCGCACCCCCTGCGTCTTCGGCATGGTCTTCCGCACCGGCATGGGCGGCGAGGTCTACGCATACCTCCCTGGGGAAACCGGTTGCCATGACTGCAAGTTGGCGTTCTGCATGGACCGGGGGATCGACCTGGACGACTGGTTGGAGCTCACGAGCGAGGAACAACAGCGGATCTACGGACTCGGTGAGCCTGATTTCGCGGCCTCCGGGCTGGCCGCGGACATCGCCATCGTCGCGTCCTACCATGCGCATTACGTCGTTTCGCTGCTCGGTGGTCGGCATTCCCGCTATTTGCTCCAGCCGTCGTTCAACTGGCTGACAATCGGAATCCGTCGAACCGAAGGCCTGTTCGAGAACTCGTATGACAACACCCGCGTGCTGCTGCGTCCCCTCACCGGTTGCCATCTCCGCTGTGGAACGGGCACGGAGTCCGCCGAGCCCACCTCAGCGGGCGGGTGAACGTCATGAGCCTGTTCGGGACGCGGCCGAGGAAGTGCCCCTCAACCCTGCGTGTCTTCGTGCCGACGCGCGTGACGCACCGGTTCACCGAAGAAATCCTGCGTCATCCCCAGGTCGAAGTCGGGGGCAAGTACGTCGGGTTCATCCGCGGGACGAAGCGCTTCAGGGGCCTGACGGATCGGCACAAGGCCATGGGTGAGCTGGTGATGGTGGTCCTCGACTACATCGACGACGGCCCCCTCTCAGAACGCACGGCGGTGACTCACCGCGGTGACTCCCGGTTCCAGACGCAGGAGTTTCGCAAGTTGGAGGCCCGCTTTCCAGAACTGGAGCACCTCGGCAGCTGGCACAGCCACCATCCCAACCGGCTGCGCAGCTTGAGTGATGGGGACATCGACGGTTACCGGGACACCGTCAACGCAGACGGCCACAACCACGACTTCTTCTTCGCGAGCCTGGGCACGGACAGCGGCGGTTTCGAGACGGCCCGCCACTTCCTCTTCGTCCGAGGTGACAACAACTACTACGAGCTGGGCAAGGAGAATCTGGTCGTGGACGATGGGGCGGGCGTCGGCCCCGCCCCGCCCACCGCCGCCGTGCCGCAGCTCGCGGTGCCGGGCTGGACAGACTCGGTGTCCGGCCAGGAACAGCTGGCCCACGACAGAGCTGTGGTCGGCCAGTACAAGGGGCTGCGGCATGTCGTCGGAGCAGATCGGATCGCCGTGACCGGGCAGTTGACCTGGGATCACAGCATCCGCGTTCATTTCAATCTGCTCTATCCGTCCTCGGTGGGCGGAACGGACGGGCTGCTCAAGGTCACCGTAGAAGGCCGGCTAGCGGTGGAGGTCAGCCTGAGCGGTGATCAGGCCGGTGATCTGGAATTCGCACTCAAGGCGGCGGACCAGATCGCGGGATGCGCGGTGGCGGTCAACAAGCAGGCGCTGCGCCACGACAAGGCACGGCCCCGGCATGCCAGTCCCGGAGGCCGTCAGCCGTGAACACGGCCACGAACGCGCACACTCTGTCGCTCACACGTCGTGAGCCGCCCGCCTTCCACGGCGAGACGGTGGGCTCAGACCTGGACAAGCTCGAGCATGTCCGCTCGGCTTGGCTGATCTCGCGCAGCATCTCCGCTCGGCCGTTCACCGAGAAGCTACTCGCCCAGGAGTCTGGCTTCGCGGCGCTGACCACGCACGAACTCAGCGCGGCTGCCCACACGTTGACGTACAAGTTCGGCCACGTGCAGCGTTGGCGGCTGCTGTGGGCGGTCTCCCTCGACGGGCCCAGCCAGTTCGGCGACGCACGCACTGTCCGGCACGGTGTCAGCGAGGAGACGGCCCGTGAACTGGCCGACAGCATCGGCGTCGAGGCCAAGCTCGACGTCAAGTTCCTCGCCGCCCAGGCCAGCAGACAGTGGTCGCGGCTGACACGCTCGACCATCTCCGTCAACGCCGAGTCCGAATTCACCCGTACTCTGACCTACGAGGTGCCGGCTGAGGGCATGGACATCGCCCTGTGGCAGCTGGAGTCGCAGCTGATCAGACGGCTGGAGCTACGGCCCGGCGCCGTGCTGCCACCCGATCCGGTGCCGCGCTGGGTCGGTCTCGCCGTCGCAGCGCGGTCACGGTCCCGAGTGATCACCGTGCCCACGAACGTAGTTCGCGCACGGACCAGGAAAGCCCCAGGTGTCAGCGGTGCCGCCGAGACATGAGCCCGGCGGCACCGGATGCATCAGCGGATCGGGCGGTGGACGTTGGTCTTCTCGCTCGGGCCCGGGGTCGCGTCGGCGATCCACGGGCCCTCGCCCGACGCGTCGACGATGCCGTCCTCCAGCCACTCGTAGGTGCCGGACATGACGCCCTTGACGACCTTGCGGTCCAGGTCGTCCGTGTTGGTCCACAGGCGGCCGAAGAGCTCCTCGATCCGGATGCGGGACTGGTGGCAGAAGGTGTCCGCCAGTTGGTAGGCCTCGCGGCCGTGGGCCTCGGTGGTGCGCAGGAGTTCGGCGCGGACACAGACCGCGCTCATCGCGAAGAGCTCCGCTCCGATGTCGACGATCCGGCCGAGGAAGCCCTGCTTGGTCTCCATGCGGCCCTGCCAGCGGGACATGGCATAGAAGGTGGAGCGGGCCAGTTTGCGGGCCGTGCGCTCGACGTAGCGGAGGTGGACGGAGAGGTCTACCTCGTGTTTGAACTCGTTGTAGGAGTAAGGGAGTTGGCCCTGACCCGCGACCAGCTTCGGGAGCCACTTGGCGTAGAACACGCCCGCGTTGGCGCCCGCCTTCGCCTTGTCCGTCAGGGACTTGTCCGGGTCGATCAGGTCGCCCGCGACCGAGAGGTGGGCGTCGACCGCCTCGCGGGCGATCAGCAGGTGCATGATCTCGGTCGAGCCCTCGAAGATGCGGTTGATGCGGAGGTCTCGGAGGACTTGCTCCGCCGGGACTGCTCGTTCGCCGCGGGCCGCCAGGGACGCGGCCGTCTCGAAGCCGCGGCCGCCGCGGATCTGGACCAGTTCGTCGGCCATCAGCCACGCCTGCTCGGAGGCGAAGAGCTTGGCCAGGGCTCCCTCGATGCGGATGTCGTTGCGGTCCTCGTCGGCCATCTGGCTGGCGAGGTCCGTCACCGCCTCCAGGGCGAAGGTGGTGGCCGCGATGAAGCTGATCTTCGAGCCGACCGCCTCGTGCTGGGCGATGGGCTTGCCCCACTGCTCGCGGGCCGCCGACCACTCGCGGGCGATCTTCAGGCACCACTTGCCGGCCGCCACGCAGGAGGCGGGGAGGGAGAGCCGGCCGGTGTTGAGGGTCGTCAAAGCGATCTTCAGGCCCGTGCCCTCCGGGCCGATGCGGTTCGCGGCCGGGACCCTGACCTGGTGGAAGCGGGTCACGCCGTTCTCGATGCCGCGCAGGCCCATGAAGGCGTTGCGGTTCTCGACAGTGATGCCGGGCGAGTTGGTCTCCACCACGAACGCGGTGATGCCGCCCCGGTGGCCCTCGGACTTCGGCACCCGGGCCATGACGACGAGGAGGTCGGCGACCACACCGTTGGTGGTCCACAGCTTCACTCCGTCGAGGACGTAGTCGTCGCCGTCGGGGACCGCGGTGGTGGCGAGGCGGGCCGGGTCGGAGCCGACGTCGGGCTCGGTGAGGAGGAAGGCGCTGATGTCGGTGCGGGCGCACCGGGGCAGGAACATCTCCTTCTGCTCGTCCGTGCCGAACAGCTTCAGCGGCTGCGGTACGCCGATCGACTGATGGGCGGAGAGCAGCACGCCGATCGCGGGGCTGGCGGAGCCCGCCAGTGCGAGCGCCTTGTTGTAGTACACCTGGGTGAGGCCGAGGCCGCCGTACTTGGTGTCGATCTTCATGCCGAGGGCGCCGAGTTCCTTGAGGCCGTTGATGACCTCGTCGGGGATCCGGGCCTCGCGCTCGATGAGGGCGCCGTCGACCTTCGTCTCGCAGAAGTCGCGGAGCTTGGCGAGGAACTCCTCGCCGCGCTGGGCGGCCTCGGAGGAGGGCATGGGGTGCGGGTGGACCAGGTCGAGCCGGAAGCGCCCGAGGAACAGTTCCTTGGCGAAGCTGGGCTTGCGCCACTCCTGTTCCCGGGCCGCCTCGGCGACCTCGCGGGCCTCGCGTTCGGAGACGGAGGGTTTGCTGGTGGATGGGGCGGACAAGAGGCTCACCTCGCCGCGAATCGGGATCTTGGACCGTTTTCGTTACCGACCGGTGCTACTCGATCGTATGTACCCGATCCCGGGCGACCCCACCACCCCTGGCGCGCGGCCGATCGGCCGACGGTCCGCCATCATGGGAACCGGGAAGCCCGGGGGCGCCCGGCCCACAACTCCCTATCGAAGCGCTTCGACAGACTATGGACACCCACCCCGGGTGCAGCTACTGTCGAACCACTTTCACCCGCCCTTGTTCAATCTGCGCACTGTCGAAGCGCTTCACAAAGCTTGGAGAGCTGGATGGTCACCCTCGCCGAGGTCGCCCAGCACGCCGGAGTGTCTGCGAGCACGGTGAGCTATGTCCTCAGTGGCAAGCGGTCCATCTCCACGACCACCCGGCAGCGGGTCGAGCAGAGCATCCGCGAGCTCGGCTACCACCCGAACGCGGGCGCCCGCGCGCTGGCCAGCAGCAGGTCCAACATCATCGCCCTGATGGTGCCGCTGCGGACGGACATGTACGTGCCGGTGATGATGGAGATCGCCATCGCCGTCGCCACCACCGCCCGGACGCACGGGTACGACGTGCTGCTGCTGACCGGCGAGGAGGGCCCGGACGCGGTGCGCCGCGTCACCGGCAGCGGACTCGCCGACGCGATGATCCTGATGGACGTCGAACTCGACGACGAGCGGCTGCCGCTGCTGCGCGGCACGGACCAGCCGTCCGTCCTCATCGGCCTCCCCGCCGACACCACCGGGCTGACCTGCGTCGACCTCGACTTCCGGGCGACCGGCGCACTCTGTGTCGAGCACCTCGCGATGCTCGGCCACCGCGACATCGCTGTCATCGGCGAGGCCCCCGCGGTCTACGAACGGCACACCGGTTTCGCGGAGCGCACACTCGACGGACTGCGGTCCCGGGCCCAGGAGTTGGGCGTACGACTGCTGCACCGGCCCTGCGAGGGCGGGTACGACGCGATGGCCGTGACGCTCGCCCGCATCCTCGACGAGCGCCCCGGCACCACCGGGTTCGTCGTGCAGAACGAGTCGGCCGTCGAGCCGCTGCTCGCCCTGCTGCGCCAGCAGGGCCGCGCCGTACCCGAGGACGTCTCGGTCGTCGCGATCTGCCCCGACCAGGTCGCCACCCAGGCCTCGGTGCGGCTGACCTCGGTCGCCATCCCCGCGCAGGAGATGGGCCGCAACGCCGTGGAGCGGCTGGTGGCCAAGCTCGACGGCCGCGGCAGCGACGAAGTCGTCCTGATCACCCCTGAGTTGACGGTCCGGGCGAGCACGGGCCCGGTACCGGCGTAGCACCGCTCGCGTCCGCCCCTGCCGGGGCACCCCCATGTCTGCCACTCCGTCAGGAGTTCCGGAGCCCAGGAGCGCCTCAAGTGCCTCAAGTGCCTCAAGTTCCTCCAGTGCCTGAGCCTGCCGAGAGCCGGCCCCCGACCGGCGCGGTGAGCCTCGCGCAGTCGTCCCCGACCGTCGGTGTGTTCCGTGAGCGGGACGGCGCGCTGGAGTGGAGCGGCCGTCAGGAGACCGTACGGATCGAGCCCTGGGGCCCGGACGCGGTCCGGGTCCGCACCCGGCTCGGCGGCCCGGTCCTGGAGGGACTGCCGGGTGCGCTGCTGGACGACGCGCCCGCCACCTCGTACAGCATCAAGATCGAGGACGGGCAAGGGCGGTTGACCGTCGGCGCGCTCACCGTCGAGGTCAGCGCCGAGGGTCTGATCAGGTTCCTGCGCACGGAGGACTCCGGCGAGCTGCTCTCAGAGGCCCGCGCCCACTTCTGGTGGCCGGGCTCGCGCCTCTACACGGCTGTCGGCAACGGCCACCACCGTCTGGAGCAGCGGTTCGCCGCCTACGACGACGAGAAGCTGTACGGCCTCGGCCAGCACCAGCACGGCCGCTTCGACCAGAAGGGCCTGGTCCTGGACCTGGTCCAGCGCAACGCCGAGGTCGGCATCCCGGTGCTGACGTCCAGCCGCGGCTACACCCTGCTGTGGAACAACCCGGCGATCGGCCGCGTGGAGCTGGCCCACAACGGCACCCGCTGGGTGGCCGACTCGGCCCGGCAGATCGACTACTGGATCGCCGCCGGCACCCCGGCCGACGGGCAGCGCCGCTACTCCGCCGTGACCGGCCGCACCCCGATGCTGCCGGAGTGGGCGGCGGGCTTCTGGCAGTGCAAGCTGCGCTACCGCACCCAGGACGAACTCCTGGACGTGGCAAGGGAGTACAAGCGGCGCGGGCTGCCGATCTCGGCGATCGTGTGCGACTTCTTCCACTGGACCCACCTCGGCGAGTGGAGGTTCGACCCGGCGGAGTGGCCCGACCCGGCCGCGATGGTGCGGGAGTTGGCGGACCTGGGCATCAAACTCGTCGTCTCCGTCTGGCCGTCGGTGTCGCCGCTGAGCGAGAACCACCCGGTGATGGAGCAGCGCGGCTACTTCATCGGCACCCAGTACGGGCCGATGGCGCACGCGGACTGGCCGGACAAGGAGGTGGCGTCGACGGTCCAGGTGGCCTTCTACGACGCCACAAACCCGGAGGCACGTCAGTTCGTCTGGTCGAAGGTCAAGGAGAACTACCTCGACCCGTACGACATCACGGCCTTCTGGCTGGACGCCTGCGAGCCCGAGCTGAAGCCCGGTTTCGCGGAGAACCTGCGCTACTGGGCGGGCCCGGGCCTGGAGGTCGGCAACATCTACCCGGCGGACAACGCCCGCACCTTCCACGAGGGGCTGAGCGCCGCGGGCGAGGAGGTCATCACCCTCAACCGCTCGGCGTGGGCGGGCAGTCAGCGCTACGGCGCCGCCCTGTGGTCCGGCGACATCGGCACCGACTTCCCGACCCTGCGCCGCCAGATCGCGGCCGGCCTCAACACCGCGCTGTCCGGCATCCCCTGGTGGAACACCGACATCGGCGGCTTCCACGGCGGCGACCCGAGCGACCCGGCGTACCAGGAGGTCATGGTCCGCTGGTTCCAGTTCGGCGCGCTGTCCCCCCTGATGCGGCTGCACGGCTTCCGCGACCCGGGCATGCCGCTGGGCCCGGAGATGACCGGCGGTCCCAACGAGGTGTGGTCGTACGGCGAGCGGGCGGGGGCCGTGCTGGAGAAGTACCTGCGGCTGCGCGAGCGCCTGAAGCCCTACGTCCTGGACGTCATGCGCGAGGCCCACGAGGAGGGTCTGCCGCCCATGCGGCCGCTGTTCCTGGAGTTCCCGGACGACCCGGCGGCCTGGTCGGTGGACGACGCCTATCTCTTCGGTGCGGACCTGCTGGTGGCGCCGGTGCTGACGGCGGGCGCGACGACCCGCACGGTCTGTCTCCCGGCGGGCGCGGCCTGGACGGACGCGTGGACCGGTGAGGCGTACGAGGGCGGCACGACCGTGACGGTTGACGCCCCGCTGGACCGCATCCCGCTGTTCCTGCGGGACGGGGCGCGGCTTCCCGTAGCGGAGTAGCCGCGGACGAGCGTGCGGCCGGTCCCGATAGGGGAGGGACCGGCCGCACGCGTGTGTCAGCGGCAGACGGACAGCAGGGAGCGGAACAGCGCGCCCGTGTGCAGCGGGTCCGGGTGCTTCTCGTGGTGGACCTCGACCACGGCGAGGGCGAGATCGGGGCGGCAGCCGGCCGAGGACCGGTCCGGGGTGGTGTCGGCCAGGGCGGTGACCAGGCCCGTGTTGATGCGGTTGATGGTCTGCCGTACGACGCTCAGGTCCGGCTTGGTCGTCGGCGCCTCGTCGGGGTGGGCGGTCCAGCGGCGGAACAGGGCGCGCTGGACGGTCTTGTTGGCCTCGATCTGGTCGCGGAAGACGGTCCGGATCTCGTCGGGGTCGGCGCCGATCTGCTCGGCCTGCGCGGCGACGGTGTCGAGGACCTGCTGTTCGCGGGCGGGGTCGTCGATGGGGCTGTCGGTGCCCCACTTGGCTGCGGCCACGAGGTCGGCGGTGGCGAGGCGGTCGGCCGCCAGGGACGCGACGGGCAGGAGGGGGGAGGACGCGGGAGCCGCCGTCGCGCTGCCCGGGGAGGCGAGCAGCGCGGCGGCGGCGAGTGCGGTGGTGATGAGGGGGGTGGTGGTACGCATGGGTTCATATAACCCCGGGTCCCCACCCTGTTGGGTCAACTGCTGCTGACGGTCAGGTTGTTGGTTTGGAAATTGAGGCCGCCGGACGAGGACGTGATTTCGTAGCCGAACTGGACGTCCCCGATGGTCTCGTTGCTGGGCATCCAGCCCTTGGTGTACGCGAGCCAGTTCAGGACGGGCTTGATGTCCACGGTGCCGGAGTTGGAGTCGGAGGTCCGCAGGAACGAGAACACCTGATTCGATCCATTGGTGCCCTTGTAGACGTTCCAGTTGTGGCCGCCGACGGTGACGTTGGCCTGGTAGCTGCCGATCGGGCCGACGGCTCCGTTGTCATTGACCCACAGCATGATCTCGTACTGGTGGTCGGTGTCCCAGATGTCGTACGACGTGTTGTACGCGCCGGCGGACGGGACGGTGACGTTGTAGTTGCTGTTGAGGGAGCCGAGCGAGTCGATCCTCTTGTTGATCCACTTCGTGGAGTTGGAGTAGGACTTGATGCCGCCGGTGTTGGGGTGGTCGGCCCAGACGCCCCACTGGGTACCGGAGTTGGCCCAGATGCACTGACTGCCGTGGCCGGAGCCCCAGATGTTGTTGTAGAGCGTGTAGCCGTTCAGGTTCGTGCTGGCCCACTGGTCGCAGGAGCTCCACACGGCCGCCGAGGCGGGCGCGGAGGCGAGGCCGACGGTGGCGCCCAGGGCCATCGCCGGGGCCAGCACGGCCATGGTGACCTTGCGGAGAGTGCTCTTTGCCATGGTGTCCCTTCCATGGGTGGGGGGAAATGCGGGGGTGGTTACCACGCCTCCAGACGCAGGACGTGGTCTTCTCCGGCGACGAGGTCGAGCGGCTCCGTGCCGGAGGAAGTCCTCAGTTCGACGCGGTGGCTGCGGGTGGGGCGCAGTACCGCGGTCGCTTGCTGCGGGGTCCAGGTGAGGTCGAGTGCGGCACCGAACCGGGTCCGGACGCCGAGGAGTTGACCCTTGGGGTACCGGTCGGGCAGCGCGGGCAGCAGCACCAGCCGGTCCGGGGTCGACTGCACGAGCATCTCGATGAGCACGGCGGGCAGGGTGTGGGCGGCGTCGGCGTTGTAGGTGCGGCGGTTCGGGTAGTGGGCGCTCATCAGCGAGGCGTGGAAGAAGTCGCCCTTGAGGACCTGGCCGAGGGCGTGTGCGACCCGTTCGCCGTCCCGCAGGCGGGCCGCGATCAGGGCGTGGTGGAGATGGCCGTGGGCGGAGTCGTTCTCGGCGCCGCGGAGTTCGAGGGCGCGGTACGCGGCGGCGGCGAGGTCAGGGGTGTCGTACGGGTTGATCTCGTCCAGCGGCCAGACGCCGTAGAGGTGGCTGAGGTGACGGTGGTCGTAGGTGTCCTCCAGGCCCGGCCAGGCCCATTCGGCGAGGGCGCCGTCGTCGTTGATCCGGTGCGGAGGGAGACGGTCGGCGAGGGCGCGCAGGCGGTCCGCGTCCTTGGGGTGGTAGTCGGCGGCGGTGTGGAGGGCGTGCCGGGCGGCCGAGAGGTCCATCGCCGCGTTGATGGCGCCCCAGCTGGCGTTGGCCGGACGGTTCTCGGGCGAGTAGGAGGGGACGATCACCAGGTGGCCGTCGGCATCCGTCCGGGTGAGGAAGTCCTCGTAGAACAGGGCGAGTTCGGCGAGCGCGGCGGCGGTGCGCGGGTCGCGGGTGCCGGTGGTCTCGTCGTGGTCGACGAGCGGCTTGAGCAGCCAGTCGGCGCCGGCCGTCCACAGGTGCAGCGGGTATTCGCGCTCGAAGTGGTACGTCAGCCCGGACTCGCCGTCGCTGTGCGGCGGAGCGGCGATCCCGCGGGCGCCGAAGATCGTACGGGCGTTGTCCCGCCAGTCGGCCAGCTGCCCCTGGATCAGGGAGGCGAGCGCCTCGGTGACCTCGGGGAGGGCGGCGGACGCGGCGGAGGCGGTCTGGAGGTTGACGTTGGCGTCGTTGGTGAACGCGCCCGACCAGGCGGTGTTCCAGTCGCCGGTCCACAGCCCGGTGAGGCGGGGTGGGAAGAGGCCGCTCGCGGAGAGCAGGTGGTAGCGGCCGGCGGCGAAGAGGCGCTCCATGAGCGCGGGGCTGTCGGGGTGTTCGAGCAGCTCCGAGCCGGCGAGGGCGCGCTCGGCGGGGTCGGCGTCCAGGTCGAGGGTGACGCGCTCGTAGGCGGTGCGGTGGAGGGGGGTGTGCCGGTCGAGCAGGGCGGCGTAGTCCAGGGGGAGATCGCCCAGGGTGCGGGCCTCCTCCATGACGTCCAGCTCGCCGGTGTGCCGGACCACCCGGGTCAGCAGCAGCACCGACTGCGCGCCGGTGATGCGCAGCCCGGGCGGGGTGAGGGTGGCGGTGCCGCCGGTGACCTGGACGAGGGTGACGCCGGTGCAGGCGCGGTCACTGCGGGGGTAGTGGGCGCGCAGGGTGAGCAGGGCGCCGCCGGGGGTGAGGACGGCGCCCTGGCCGACGCCGAGGTCATCGGGGGCGCCCGGCAGCCGGTGGTCCAGGGAGATGTCGAGGTCGGTCGCGGTGACCCGCTGGACGATGACGTCGTCGGCGCGGGAGACGAAGACCTCGCTGTCCCAGCCCTCGTACCAGGTGCGGGTGACACCGGTCGCGAAGTCGACGGACCGCTGATAGCCGGGCGCTTCCCCGGTCTGCGCCCCGCGCAGCCGGATCTGGAAGGCCGGGTGGAAGGGCTGCACCCACAGCAGGTCCCGGCCGTCCGTGAAGCGCTCGGCGGCGTCGAGCTCCCCGGCGAGCAGCCGGTCCTGGAGGTCGGGGAGGTCGGCGGCCAGCTCCGGCGGGCGGGCGTGCTCGGAGCCGTTGGGGCGGACCAGGGTGTGATGGGTCACGACGACCCGCTCGTCGTTCGGCTCGCCGAACACAAGGGTGCCGTGATGGCCGTTGCCGCTCAGGAAGCCGTCCTCCCAGCGGACGGCCGGGCGGGATTCCCAGGTGCCGTGCACAAGGCTCATGGCTTCAGCACCGCCACTCCGTAGCGGTCGAGAGTGAGGTCGTCCGTGACGTTCATGCCGGTCAGCAGATCACGGAAGGTGCCCGGGACTCGAACGGTGACCGCATCGCGGGCATGGTTGAGCACGAAGAGCAGCTCACCCCGCCGTACGGCCTCGACGCCCGCCGGTAGCCCCTCCAGCACCGGCCGCACCCCCGCCTCGGCCGCGAACTCGGCGAGCAGCGCCCGCAGGTGGTCCGGCTCGGGCAGGGTCGCGAGATAGCGGGCCCGGCCCTTGCGCAGTACGGCGGGCAGCCCGTCGAGCTCTCCGCCCTTGAAGGCGGCGGCCACGACCGCCTCTCCGTCCGCCTCGATCTCCTCCGACCACAGGGTGCCGCGGAACCCGTCGCACTCGACGGTCTCCCCCGCGTCCAGCGGCCACCACTCGTGCAGGGTGCGGATGCCGAACAGCTCCCGCAGGCGTACGTCCATGCCGCCGGGCCTGATCCGGTCGTCCTGGTCGGCGATGCCGGTGAGGAAGCCGGAGACGAGGGTGCCGCCCTGGCGGACGTACCCGAGAAGGTTCTCGATCGCCGCGTCGGTGAGGGCGTACAGCTGCGGGACGACGACGAGCTTGTACCGGCTCAGATCATGACCGGGGTGGGCGAAGTCCGTGCCGAGGTGGGCCTCCCAGAGGGCCCGGTGCCAGGCGGTCAGGATCTGCGCGTAGTCGACCTCACCGGAAAGCCGGCCCTCGTGGGCGCCGGCCCACCAGGAGTGCCAGTCGTGCAGGACGGCGATGTCGTGGGATGTGTAACCGCCGACGACCTCCCCGCCGATCCGGCCGAGCTCCGCGCCGAGCCGCTTGACCTCCTGGTACGTCCGCCCCTGCTCCCCCGCGTGGCTGACCATCCCGGAGTGGAACTTCTCGGCGCCCTGACGGGACTGCCGCCACTGGAAGTAGCAGACGGCGTCGGCCCCGCGGGCGACGGCCTGGAACGACCAGAGCCGGTTGAGGCCGGCCGGCTTGGGATGGTTCACGCCCCGCCAGTTGACGGGCCCGGCCGCCTGCTCCATCAGCATCCAGGGGCCACGGGCCTGCGAGCGGGTCATGTCCTGGAGGAGGGCCGCGTGCTGGGCGCCCATGGGGTCCCGCGGGTCGGGATAGAGGTCGACGGAGACGACGTCCTCCTCCTCGGCCCACCGCCAGGCGTCCTGGCCCGTCCACAGCGGCATGAAGTTGGTGGTGACCGGGAGGTGCGGGGTGTGCCGCCGCACGATGTCCCGTTCGGCGAGGTAGCACTCCAGGAGCATGTCGGAGGTGAACCGCTTGAAGTCGAGCACCTGGGTCGGGTTCTTCAGATAGTGCGCGTGGCGCGGGGTGTGCACCTCGGCCCAGTCGCCGTAGCCCTGACTCCAGAAGGCGGTGCCCCAGGCGGAGTTGAGGGCGTTGAGTGTGCCGTAGCGCCGCTGGAGCCAGAGCCGGAAGCGGGCGGCGGCCTCGTCGCTCCAGTCGAAGGTGCAGTACTCGTTGTTGATGTGCCACATGGTGAGGGCGGGGTGGCCGCCGTAGCGGGCGGCGAGGTCCTCGGTGATGGCGGCGGCGTAGCGTCGGTAGGTGGCGCTGGAGTGCGCGAAGTGCTGGCGGCCGCCCCACCACTCGGTGCGGCCGTCCTGGTCGACGGGGAGGGTGTCGGGGTGCAGATGACCCATCCAGGGCGGCGGCGAGGCGGTCGGGGTGGCGAGGACGACCCCGATGCCGTGCTCGTGCATCAGGTCCATGACCTGGTCGAGCCAGCCGAAGTCCCGCTCCCCCGGCCGGGGTTCCAGCTTGGCCCAGGAGAACACGCCGAGCGTGACGGAGTTGACGCCGGCGTCCTTCATCAGCCGCACGTCCTCGTGCCAGGTCTCCTCGGGCCACTGCTCGGGGTTGTAGTCACCGCCGAAGAGAAGGCGGCCGCGGGTGACGTCACCGAGCCCCGGCATCACACCAACTCCCCGTACTGGATGCCGCGCCCGTTGGTGGCGAGGTACACCCGCCCGTGGACGCGCGGATCGCCGGCGATCGCCTCACCGGTCCAGCCCCACTGGTGCCGGTCGTCGTTGATCCGCACCCAGGACTTCGCCTCGTCGTCGGAGCGGTACACGGCGGTGATCGAGTCGATGGACCCCACCATGAAGACGGCCGGGTAGGTGGTCCCCTCGGCGGCCTTGCCGAAGCCGAGGGCGTACGAGGCGCGGCAACCGGCGACCTTCTCGAAGCCGCGGCCCCCGTCAGTCGACCGGTACAACCCATTCCCCTTCACGCTCAGCCACAGGTCGCCGGAGCGTCCGGGCGCCGCGACAAGCTCGAACTGACCGTCCCCGGACGGCAGTCCGGCCGCACGCGCGGTGAAGGTGAGGCCACTGTCAGTGCTGGCCAGTAGCGTTCCTGTGTCGGTGTCGTACGCGTAGAAGAGCGTCGGGTCGGCCGGATCGGCGACCGGCGTGGCGCCCTTCGGGAAGGAGGGGACCTCGGTCCAGGTGCCCCCGTTGTCGGTGGAGCGGTAGGCCGGATATGTGGTGCCGTCCCAGTGCACGAAGACCCACAGCAGGATGGTGCCGTCGGTGTTGACGGCGATCGGTCCCGGTGCGTCCTTGGCGAGGGCGGGCTGGGCCGCGAAGGGCTTCCAGGTCTGTCCGCCGTCGTTCGAGTAGGCCCCGTTGCCGTGGTCGCCCCACCCGGTGCGCACGACGTACGCCGGTTTCGCGGCGGCCTGCGCCAGTCCCGTCGCCGTCCCGAACACGGGGTTCGACGCCATGCCGCGCGAGGGGGACGCGGTGAGCTTCTCGTGGTACATCACGCCGATGTCCCCGGACCCGCTGATGAGGTGTGCCTCCCCGGCCGGGGGCGAGATGAGCAGCTTCGCGGCGGCCTCTTCGATCCCGCGGATCTGCGGGGCCCAGTGCTTCAGGTCCCGGGTGCCGTAGAGAGTGGCGCCGGTGCCGTAGACGACATGCCGGGAGTCGTACGGGTCGAGCGCGAGCGCCTGGATCCACCAGCCGAACTTGGGCGCGTCGGCGCCCCACTTGAGATAGGGGGTCTCGGAGACGTCGAGAACGGCGGAGTCCTTGAGCGAGGTCCAGGAGCGACCGCCGTCGGTGGACCGGAAGACGGTGTCGACGAGGGCCCACCGGTTGTTGGTGGACACGACGAGGGTGCCCGGCCGGCGGGCGTCGACGGCGACCCCGCCGTACCCGAAGGAATCGGTGCCGCCGTCGGGGGTGGTCCCGCCCGGCTTGACCGGCGTGACCTCGCGCCACGTGCCGTTGGCGGTGCACAGCGCCTGCACACTGCCGTCCGACTGCCCGTTGGGGCCGGGGGCGTTGGCGTACGTCAGATACAGCTCGCGGGTGTGCTTGTCGTAGGCAGCCCGGATGGGCACCTTGGCGGCGACGCCGGAGGGCTGCCCGGGCACGGCCTCCCAGGTGGTTCCGTCGGCGGTGCGGAACAGGTTGGCGGCGGCCCCGTCGGAGTCGCCCCAGCCGGCGTAGAGGGTGCGCCCGGCGGCGACGAGGAGGGTGACGCCCTGCCCCGAGGCGCTGGGCGTGCCCGGGAACCCGGTGGCGGCGGCCCAAGTGGCGCCTCTGTCGGTGGACTTGAGAAGCCCGTCGTGTCTGGTTCCGAGCCAGAGGATGTCGCTGTCCCGCGGATCGACGAGCAGCCGCTCCCCGGCCCCTCGCCCGTCCTCGTTGGCGCCGAGCTTGACGGTGAGATCGGTACGGCTCCAGGTGGAACCCCGGTCGTCGGACCGCAGCACGGCGCCGTTGGATGCCCAGGACTGTGAGTAGGTGCCGAGGGCGAGATAAAGCCGGTTCGGATGAGCGGGGTCGACCGCCATCGCCTCGACCCCGAGGAGGTTCCAGTCGTCCCACCCGAGGTGATCGACGAGGGGCGTCCAGCGGCTGGCGGAGTCGTCCCACCGGTAGGCACCGCCGATGTCGGTACGGGCGTAGGCGAGCCCGCGGACGGAGGGGTGGAAGAGAACACCGGTGACGAATCCGGTACCGCCTTGGACGACGTTGCGCCAGCGGTAGGTGGGGGCGGCAGCCTGCGCGCTCCCTTGGAGAGAGGGGACGGCCGTGAGCGCGGCAGCAGCCGCGGTCCCGGCGAGTACGGCACGACGGCTCAGATGTGGCGCGCACATGACATAACCTCGCTAGACGAGAAAGGACCAGGTGAGTTACTTAGGGGCGCGGGGAACTGCGCGACCAGCCAGGACGAACCCGCAGCCGCCAACCGGCCAAACGCACCCCACTCAGTGGGCGCGGCTCAACCCTTCACCGCGCCGGTCAACATGCCCTTCTTGAAATGCCGCTGCACGAACGGCGAAAGCACCGCCACCGGCAGCAACGCCATCACCATGACCGCCATCTGAATGGCCAGCCCCGACAGCTGCCCGGTCCGGATCGCCTGGCTCAGACCCACCGGCGCCTCCTGCCGCTGCACCAGCTGGATCATGACGTTCTGCAACGGCATCATGTCCTGCTGGTTCAGGTACAGCGACGCGTTGAACCAGGCGCTCCAGTACCCGACGGCGTAGAACAACGTGATCACCGCGAGGACCGCCCGCGACAGCGGCATGACGACCCGCAGCAGGATCCGCAGGTCCCCGGCGCCGTCGATGCGCGCGCTGTCGATGAGTTCCTGCGAGATGCCCATGAAGAAGCCGCGCAGCACCAGGATGTTGAAGACGCTGATCGCGCTCGGGAGGATCAGCGCGAGATAGCTGTCGGTGAGGCCGAGGGACTGCACCAGCAGATACGTGGGGATGAGGCCGGCGCTGAAGAACATGGTGGCCAGCAGGGTCATCAGGATCCAGCGGTGGCCGAGCGTCCCGCTGCGCGAGAGGCCGTAGGCGCACAGGACGGACACCGTCATCGAGAACAGCGTGCCGAACAGGGTGACGAAGATGCTGACCAGGGCGGCGCGGGTGACCTGGCCGCCGCTGAGCAGCTCCTCGTAGGCGATGAAGGTGATGCCCTTGGGCACCAGCACCAGGCCGCCCGCCTCGTCGATGGTCTTGCGGGAGGAGAGGCTGGTGACGACCACGATCCACAGCGGGAAGAGGATCGCCAGGCAGGCGAACGACAGGACGATTCCCTTGGCCGCGAGGCCGGCCTTGGAGGGCTCCTCCTCCCAGCTGGGCCGGGGCGGGGCGGCCCAGGGGCGTGGTGCGGCTGCCGCTTTGTCGGCCGGTGTGTCGATGACGGCGGTCATTTCTGGTACACCCCCTGCTCGCCCATGAGGTGGGCCACCTTGTTCGCGGCGAGGACCAGACCGATGCTGACCACGCCCTTCACCAGGCCCGCGGCGGCCGCGTAGCCGAAGTCCTGGTTGCGGACGCCGTTCCACCACACGAAGGTGTCGAGGACTTCTCCGGCGCCCGGTCCGACGCCGTCGCGTTGCAGCAGGATCTGCTCGAAGCCGACGGTCAGGGCGTCGCCGACGCGCAGCACCAGCAGCAGGGCGATCACCGGCCGCAGGGCGGGCAGGGTGATGTGCCACATGCGGCGCCAGCGTCCGGCGCCGTCCATCGCGGCGGCCTCGTACAGGTCCGGGCTGACGGAGGCGAGCGCGGCGAGGAAGACGATGATCCCCCACCCGGCGTCCTTCCACACGCTCTGCGCGGTGAGCAGGAAGGGGAAGGTGTCCGGGTTGGTCATGATGTTGAGGCCGTCGTGGCCGTTCTCCCTCAGCAGCTGGGAGAGCATCCCGGCGCCGCCGAACATCTGCTGGAAGACGGCGATGACCAGCACCCAGGAGAAGAAGTGTGGCAGGTACAGGACGGCCTGCGCGACGGCCCGCACCCGGGGCCTGACCACGCTGTTGATGAGCAGCGCGAGCAGGACCGGGATCGGGAAGAACAGCAGGAGCTGCACGAAGAACAGCACCAGTGTGTTCTCGACGGCGTTCCAGAAGTCGGGGTCATCGAACATCCGCTGGAAGTTCTCCAGCCCCACGAAGGGGCTGTGCAGGATGGAGACGATGCCGTTGTCGCTGATGTAGGGGTCGTAGTCCTGGAAGGCGACGACGTTGCCGAGGATGGGCAGGTAGTTGAAGATCAGGAGGAGCACGACGGCCGGCAGCGTCATGAGGATCAGGACGCGGTCGCGCCGGAACCTGTGCCGCAGGCTCAGTTTTCTCGTGACTCGTTTCTCCCGGGGGCGGGCGGCGTCGCCGGACGCCGCCGCGGTCTTCACCGGAGTGCCGGCCTCGGCGCTGCTCCGAGGCACCGTGCTGTGGGACACGGTCGATCTCCTTGCCTCAGAGTGTGGTCAGCCCGCCGCGGAACCGTTCTCGTCGAGCAGCTTCTTGTACCAGTCGCGCAGCTTGTCGCCGCCCTTGCTCTTCCAGTCGGCGATGGCCTGCTGCATGTCGCTGATCTTCTTGTGCCCGCGGATGATGTCGTCCTCGAGCTGCTCGAAGTTTGTGGCGAGGTTGGTGTAGCGGGAGGGCTCGGTGATCTGGAGGCCCCAGAACGAGGACTTCTTGGTGAAGGCGCCCATCCGCTGCTGCCACTCGACCATGGCCCGGGTGTAGTCCGGGAGGTCGGGGTGGGCGATGGTCGCGGCGGGGCTCGCGACCATGACGTAGGCGTTGATGACCTCGTTGTTGCCCTTGTCGTTCTTGACGGGCACGCCGTCCTTGATCGTGTAGTGGGTGCCCTCGACGCCGTATTGGGTCATCATCCACTCCTTGGTGCCGTACGGCGCCGCGGTGACGTTGGCGACCGCCAGGGCGTCGCGGATGACGGACTCGGAGGCCTTCTTGTTGATGAAGGCGAAGATGTTGGCCGGGTTCGTGGCGTACAGCGTCGGGTGCCCGCCGTCGTGGCCCCAGATGTCCATGCCCCAGATCTTGACGTCGGGGTTCTGGGTCGAGTACGAGGCCTGCCGCCCGTACCAGTTGGAGATGTCGTCCGGGTAGACCAGGAACTCACCGGCGGCGAACATGGGGGCCGTGTCGCCTATCTGGCCCTTGCCCAGGTAGAAGTTGGGGTGGACGACCTTGGCGGCGAACAGCTTCCGCGTCCACTCGATGGCTTCCAGGTACTGCGGGGTCTCGATGCGGTTGATCAGCTTGCCGTCGACGAGGTTCCACCACAGCGGCTTCTCACCGCCCCCGAGCACCCCGAAGTTCGCGAACGCGGTCCACTTCATGTCGCCGCAGGCCCACCGCTTGGCCCGGGCGTTGGTGGCGTCCTTGCACCAGGCCATGAACTCGTCGGAGGACCGCGGGACTTCGTAGCCCTCCTTCTCGAAGATGTCCTGGCGGTAGATCGGCACGATGTTGCCGACGTATCCGGCGGGCATCGGCAAGCCCATCAACTTGCCGCCGAAGATGGAGCGTTGCCAGGCGTCGCTGGGGATCGCCGCGAGGTTGGGGTACTCCTTGATCTTGTCCCCGGACAGGTAGGGGCCGAGATCGGCGAACTTGCTGATGATGGCGTTCGGTATCTTGCCCATCATGTTCCAACTGGGGACGACCACCATGTCCGGGACGTCGCTGGAGGCGAGGACCGCGCCGAGTTTCTGGTCGTAGGTGTTGCCGTCCTGGTTGCGCCACTCGACGTCCACGCCGATCAGGTCGTTCATCGCCGTGTAGTAGGCGCAGCCCTGCTTGGGCGGCGAGCCCCAGAACGGCGACATGATGGTGACCTTGCCGCCCTTGCCGAGCTTCTTGGGGACCGAGGTCTTGAGGCCGGCCACGTCGAGCTTGGACGTGAAGCCCATCGCCGAGCCGTTCTTGGACGGGATGTCCGGCTGCACCACGTTGCTCGCCACGTACGCCGGGAGGATCTTCTTGGCGTTCTTGCCCGAGGTGGTGCCCTCGCGTGAGCCACCCTCCGAACCGCCGCAGGCGGCGAGCAGGGGCATCCCCCCGGCCACTGCTGCGGTGGCGACCGCCGTGGAGGCGAGGAAGCTTCTCCGGGTGGTTCCGGAGGAGGCGGAAGCGGCGTTCGGCGTCATTGCGTCAACCCTTCGTGGCGCACCAGGACACCCGGCGGTGGGCCGTCGGCTGCGGTGTCTTCGGTGGAACTGGCTGAGCCGAAGCGTTCCTTCGACTTCTACGGTCACTGCATAGTCGAAGCGCTTCGATGTTGCTGTGAGGTTAAGTGAAGCCCTGGGGGCGCACAAGGGTCGCTTCCAAGATTCCTCGGAGGCCGCGGAGCAGACCATTTCTTATGCACCGCTTGAAGGAACGGTGCCGCTCCCTTGACACCCACCCATCAGTCGAATGAGCATCGAAGCGCTTCGAAAGAGCTTCGATGCTCCACTCCAAGGGGAACCCCACGTGACCGCACAGACGCCGCCCACTCCGCCCTTCCGAGATCCGCAGCTGCCGATCGCGAAGCGCATCGACGATCTGCTGTCCCGGCTCACCCTGGACGAGAAGACCGCGTTCCTGCACCAGTTCACGCCCGCCGTGGAGCGCCTCGGCATCGCCGCGTTCCGCACCGGCCAGGAGGCGCTGCACGGCGTGGCCTGGATGGGCCCGGCGACGGTGTTCCCGCAGGCGGTCGGCCTCGGCGCGACCTGGAACACCGATCTCGTGCGACGGGTCGGCGACGCGGTGTCGAAGGAGGTCCGCGCGATGCGGGCGCGCGACGACCGGGTCGGGCTGAACGTCTGGTCCCCGACCGTCAATCTCCTCCGCCACCCCCTGTGGGGCCGCAACGAGGAGGGCTACTCGGAGGACCCGAAGCTGACCTCCGCGATCGCCACCGCTTACACCCACGGCCTGCGCGGCGACCACCCCGCGTACTGGCGCACCGCCCCCGTCCTCAAGCACTGGCTGGCCCACAACAACGAGACGGACCGGGACACCTCGTCGAGCTCGGTGCGCCCGCGCGTGCTGCACGAGTACGACCTGCGCGCCTTCCGGGAGACGGTCGAGGCGGGCGCGGTGGCCGGTGTGATGCCCGCCTACAACCTGGTCAACGGCCGCCCCAACCACGTCGGTCCGTATCTGCGCGAGCGGCTGCGGACCTGGACGGACGAGGACCTGCTGGTCTGCTCGGACGCGGGCGCGCCCTCCAACCTGGTCGACTCCGAGCACTACTTCGACACCCACGAGGAGGCCACGGCCGCCTCGCTGCTGGCCGGCGTCGACAGCTTCACCGACCACGGCACGGACAGCTCGCAGATGATCGAACGGATCAAGGGGGCGTATGCACAGGGCCTGTTGAGCGAGGCCGACATCGACACGGCGGTCCGCCGCCAGCTCTCGGTCCGCTTCCGGCTCGGCGAGTTCGATGGCTACGACGAGCCGGGCGCGTTCGACACCCCCGAGCACCGCGCCCTCGCCCAGGAGGCGGCCGAGCAGGCGATCGTGCTCCTGCGCAACGACGGGGTGCTGCCGCTCGCGCCCGACACCCGCCTCGCCGTGGTCGGTCTCCTCGCCGACGAGTGCAAACTCGACTGGTACAGCGGCACGTTGATCCACCGCTCCACCCCGCTGGAGGGCTTGTACGAGCGGTTCGGCGCCGAGCGCGTGGAGTTCGCGGAGGGCGTGGACCGCGTCCTGCTCAGGACGTCGACCGGCGCCTACCTGCACGTCCCGGCCGCGGCCGCCGACGACGAGGTGCGCGGCGCCGAGGGCGCCCTCGACCCGGCGCTGCTCGCGGGCCGCACCGACCTGGCGCCGCTGACCACGGACGCGACCGGCACCGAACTCGCCCTGGTCGACTGGGGCGAGGACCTGCTGACCCTGCGCGCCCCCGACGGCCGCTATCTCTCGGTGGCCGAGGACGGCTGGGTCCGCGCCGCCGCCGACCAGCCCGGCGGCTGGGTCGTCCAGGAGACGTTCCGGCTCGAACCCCACGAGAACGGGCACCTCCTCCGGCATGTCGGCACGGGTCGCCACGTCTCTGTCGCCGCCGACGGAGTAAAGGTTGCCGGTGAGAACGCGGAAATCTCCGAACCGCCGGAGATCTTCGAGCTGGTCGTCGTCGAGCGGGGCGAGGACGCGGTGGCCCGGGTCGCCGCCGAGGCGGACGTGGTCCTCGTGGTGGCGGGCAACGACCCGCATCTCAACGGCCGTGAGACGGAGGACCGTACGACCCTCGCGCTCCCCGCCCACCAGGAGCGGCTGCTGCGCACCGCCCGCGCCGCCAACCCGAACACGGTGCTGGCCCTTGTCTCCGCCTACCCGTACGCCGTGGACACCGCCTCGCTGCGCGCCGCGCTCTGGACGGCCCACGCCGGCCAGGCCGCGGGCACCGCCCTGGCCCGGGTCCTCGCCGGCGACGTCTCCCCCGCGGGCCGCCTCCCGCAGACCTGGTACGCGGACGACGCCGACCTGCCGGACCTGCTCGACTACGACGTGATCGGCGGCCGGCAGACGTACCTGTACTACGAGGGCACTCCCCTGTTCCCGTTCGGCCACGGGCTGTCGTACGCGTCGTTCGGGTACGCGGATCTGAACTCCCGTGTCGGGGACGAGGCGTTGCACGTGTCCTTCACGGTCACGAACACCGGTGACGTGACCGCCGACGAGGTGGCCCAGCTCTACACACGGGCCGTGGACCCGTCCGTGCCGCGCCCGCGTCGCGCGCTCGCCGCGCACCGCCGGGTGAGGCTGACGCCGGGCGAGAAGGTGACGCTGGACTTCGAGGTCCCGCTGTCGGACCTGGAGTTCTGGGACGTGGCCCAGGGCCGCCTCCGTCTCGCACCGGGCCCGTACGACCTGCTGGTGGGCACCTCAAGCGAGGACATCCGACTGCGCACGACGGTCGTCCTGGACGGCGAGCCGGGCGGACCGCGTCCGGTGACCGAACGCGGCCTGGACGGGGCGGACTTCGACGAGCAGAGCGGCGCCGAGATCGTCGACCGCACGAAGACGGCGGGCGACGCGGTGAGACCGGCGCCCGGCCGGACGGCCGAACTGCTCTACCGCGCCTGCGACTTCGGTCCTGGCGTCACGGAGGTGACGGTGAGCGTGGCGGGCGAGGGCACGGTGGAGGTGTCGCTGGACGGCGGCGCGACCTCGGTCGCGCTCTCGCCGAAGGCGCCCACGTCAGGACCGTACGACTATGTGACGCTCGCGGCGGAGCTGACCGCCTCCGGTGTGCATGACGTCCGCCTCAGGCTGCGCGGCCCGTTGCGGCTCGCGCGGGTCGGCTTCTCCGGTTGAGGGTCCGGAGAAGCCCGGCACGGAGAAGGGGCCCGGCACCGGAAGGCATCGGTGCCGGGCCCCTTTCCCGGAGCCTATCTGAAAATGGTTCCCATTAGCTAGAGGGGGCCCTGGGTCAGTCCTTCCTGAGCCCTCAGAGCGCGAGCCCGGTGAGCACCAGCACCCGCTCGTAGGTGTAGTCGTCCATCGCGAACTTCACGCCCTCGCGGCCCACACCGGACTGCTTGGCGCCGCCGTACGGCATCTGGTCGGCGCGGTAGGAGGGCACGTCGCCGATGACGACGCCGCCGACCTCAAGGGCGCGGTGGGCGCGGAAGGCGGCCTGGAGGTCGTGGGTGAACACGCCCGCCTGGAGGCCGTACTTGGAGTCGTTGACGGCGGCGAAGGCCGCGTCCTCACCGTCCACCTTCTGCACGGTGAGGACCGGCCCGAAGACCTCCTCGCAGGAGATCGTCGTGTCGGCCGGCACGTCGGTGAGGACGGTCGGCGCGTAGGAGGCGCCGTCGCGGTCGCCGCCGGTGAGCAGGGTGGCGCCGGCCTCGACGGCCTCCTTCACCCACGACTCGACGCGCCGGGCGGCGTCCTCGCTGACCAGCGGGCCGACGTCGGTCTTGTCGTCGGACGGGTCGCCGGTGACCTGGGCCTCGACGGCGGCGACGATGCGCGGCAGCAGCCGGTCGTAGACGGACGCGTCGGCGATGACCCGCTGCACGGAGATGCAGGACTGGCCGCCCTGGTAGTTGGAGAAGGTGGCGATGCGGGTGGCGGCCCAGTCGAGGTCCGCGTCGCTCGCGAAGTCGCCCAGCACGACGGCCGCGCCGTTGCCGCCCAGCTCCAGGGTGCAGTGCTTGCGCGGCACCGAGTCCATGATCGCGTAGCCGACCTTCTCGGAGCCGGTGAAGGAGATGACCGGCAGACGCTCGTCCTGGACGAGGGCGGGCATCCGGTCGTTCGGCACCGGGAGGATGCTCCAGGACCCGGCGGGCAGCTCGGTCTCGGCGAGCAGGTCGCCGATGATCAGGCCGGAGAGCGGGGTGGCCGGGGCGGGCTTGAGGATGATCGGCGCGCCGGCCGCGATCGCCGGGGCGATCTTGTGGGCGCACAGGTTCAGCGGGAAGTTGAAGGGCGCGATGCCGAGGACGACGCCCTTCGGGAAGCGCCGGGTCAGCGCGAGCCGGCCCTGGCCGCCGAGGTCGGTGTCGAGGCGCTGGGCCTCGCCGCCGTTGAAGCGCCGGGCCTCTTCCGCCGCGAACCGGAACACGGACACGGCCCGGCCGACCTCACCGCGAGCCCACTTGATCGGCTTGCCGTTCTCCGCGGAGATGAGCTGCGCGATCTCCTCGGTGCGCTCGACGAGCCGCCGGCTGACGTGGTCGAGGGCGGCGGCGCGGACGTGCGCCGGGGTGGCGGCGAACTCGTCCCGTACGGCGTACGCGGCGGCGACGGCCTCCTCGATCTGCGCGTCGCTCGGCACGCTCACCTTGCCGACGACCCGGCCGTCCCAGGGCGAGGTGACGTCGAAGCTGTCCTCGCCGGTGACCTGGCGGCCGGCGAGCCAGAAGGCGGTGGTGGAAGTCATGTGCGAGTCCGGCCCTTCGCTGTCGGGGGTGTGTACGCGGCTTGCGCCTCCACGGTAGGGGCGAGAAGTCGACGGGGTGTTTGTCCGGGGTGGAGTGGTGGGCGGTGAGGGTCTGCCGGTTTGGACAGACCTCTGCCCGCCCATCGACAGGCGGTGGGCGGGCAGAGGAACGGGGCGGTGGGATCAGGCTCGCTTGAGGTGGACGGCGACCGTCTCACTGACGGTCACCGGCTGGTTGTAGTCCGGGTCCGTCGCCGTCGCCCGGCCCTCGACCTCGACGTCACCGCGCTGGAAGGGGACGTCACCGGTGGGTACGGCCGTCGCGGTCCAGGCCGCCGCGGTGCCCGGCGTGCAGGAGACGGAGGTGCTGAAGGAACCGCGGATGATCTTCCGGTTCTTCACCTGGGTGACGTCACCCGCCACGTCCACCCGCACCGGCTTGTTGCAGCTCACCGTCCCGTGCACGGTGGCCTTGCCGTTCAGGGTGCTCGCGGTGCCGTCCAGGGCCACGGCGAGGCCGAGGTCGAGTTCCGCGGGCGGGGCCGGGTTGTCGATGTGGACCTCGCCGCGGGCCGCGGGGGTGAATCCCTCGCAGTGCTGGACGAAGCTGGCGTCGAGCTTCTTGACGTACCCCTGCGGGCCGAGCTCCACGTCGGTGATGGTGAACTCGCCGGTGAGCGTGTTGCAGCCGCGCCCGTTGCCGCTGAGGTCCAGGCCGGGCTCGGCCGACCCGTTGAACGGGTAGCGGGTGGCTCCGGTGTAGGTACCCGGCGCGAGGGTCTGGCCGGACGGCGCCGTGAGGTCCAGGGACCACCAGTCGCCGTGCGCGCCGTCGACGGAGAGGTGGACGCCGTTGCCGGCGGTGTCGGCGGAGATGTTCAGCCGGTCCTGGGACGCGGTCGAGTAGGAGTAGGACTGGCCGCCGCTGATGTAGTCGCCCTCGTCGCCGCTGAAGGCGAACGTCCCGTCGGTGACGGGCAGAGCGTGTGCCTCGGTGCCGGACAGCAGACCGGTCGTCCCGGCGGCCATGCTCAGGGTCAGTGCGAGGACGGCCGCGGCTCGGGCCAGGACGCGTGCGGGCGCGCTGATTCTCATGCTTCTCCCCCTGCTGATGAAGTGCCCTGTCGCCGGTGGGAGCGCTCCCCACGCACCGGCGCGGTGAGTCTGCCAAGCAGCGGGGACCACGACAACCGTGTTTCAGGAGACGACAGTTGTGGTTTCAGCCAACCCTTGGGACCGCCGCGCCCCGAACTCCTGGGCCGCCCTACTCCGGCGCCGTCGCCTTCAGCGCCAGCCACAGCTCCATCCGTACGTCCGGATCGTCCAGGGAGCGGCCGAGGATCTCCTCCACCCGTCGCATCCGATACCGCAGGGTGTGCCGGTGGACGCCCAGGTCAGCGGCCGCCGCGTCCCACTGGCCGTGCCGGGACAGCCAGGCGCGCAGGGAGGCGACCAGGTCCCCGCGGCCGGTCGCGTCGTGTTCGTGCAGCGCCCGCAGCAGACCGTCGGCGAACGCCTTCACCGCGTCGTCGGCGAGCAGCGGCAGCACCGAACCCGCCGCCAGCTGCTCGTGCTCCACGTACACCCGGCCCCGCCGCCGGGCCACCGACAGTGCCTGCTCGGCCTGCTTGTACGCGGCTCCCGCGGCCACCGGCCCCACGGGCGCCGAAACCCCGACGACGAGTTCCTCGTCCTCGCCCTGGTCCCCCGCCCGAGCGGCCTCCACCGTGGCCCCGTACTCCCCGCACGCCCCGACGGCCGCTCCTCCGTCCGCCGCCAGCACCACCAGTCGCTCCCCCTCGGGCACGACCAGCACGGCCTCCCCGGCCCGCGCCGCCGCCGACTCCACGGCCTCGGTGAGCGCCCCCAGCGGATCGTTGTCGGCGCCGCCGGCCTCGGGCCCCCGCAGCGCCGACCCCACCTCGGCGATCACCACCCGGAACGGCGCGTCCAGCAGCGCCCCGTACAGATCCCCGGCCACGGCGCGGGCGTGGTCCGGCTCCCCCGCCAGCAGCATGCGCAGGACCGCCGCCCCGAGCCGCTGCTCGGCCGCGTGCAGCGACCGTGACCGCTCCGTCGTGAGCGTCAGCAGGGCGATCGCGGAATGGACGGCGTACCGTTCGGCCGTGCCGAGTGCCGAGGCGGTGCCGACCGCGAGGGCGGCCCGGGGCCGCCGTCCGGTGCCCAGGGAGTGCAGTTCGACGCGGTCCTCGTCCGCCGGGCCCGCGACCACCGACGAGGCCGGTGCGGGCCGCTCGCGCAGCCGCTCCACGTCCGCGGTCAGCCGCGCGGCCCGCCGCCCGGCCCACTCGGGCGCGGTGGCGACGACGGCGCCCGAGGCGTCGTACAGCGCCGTCCACCCGTCGACCTGCGCGGCGAGCGCGGCGAGCAGCCCCTCGGGGCCCTCCACGAGCGCCTGCTTGGTCAGCTCGCGCTGGGCGGCGAATCCCGCCGTCACCGCGCGGTACTGGTCGGCGGCGATGGCGGCGGAGACGGCCTTGCTGATGGCGAGGAAGGGAGTGCGCCGGGGGACCTCCAGCAGCGGCAGCCCCTCCGCCTCCGCCGCGTCCACCAGTGCCTCGGGGATGTCCTCGTAGTTGACCCCGACCGCGAAGCCGAGCCCGACGACCCCGGCGCCGACCAGCCGCTTCACGTACCGCCGCATCGCCTCCGGGTCCTCGGCGTCCAGCTTCAGCGCGGTGATCAGCAGCAGCTCCCCGCCCTCCATGTACGGCACGGGGTCGGCGAGCTCGCTGACGTGCGCCCAGCGCACGGGGACGTCGAGGCGGTCCTCGCCCGCGCGCACGGTCAGCTTGAGCGCGGAGTGGTGGACGAGCGAGGCGAGAGTGGGAGGCATGAGGCCTTCAGATCGGTGAGGTGGGGCCGAGCGGATCGGTGAGGTGGGGCGGGTGTGATCATTTGGCCGCTGTGTATGAACGGCCTGTGCCGATTCTGCCTCACCGTACGGTCGGGCTCCGCCCCTCAGCCCCTCAGGTCCACCAGCAGCGGCGGCGCGTGCTCCCCCTTCACCGTGGTCAGGGACAGCACCGCGTGCCCCGGCGGCACCGCGTGCGCCAGTTCGGACGCGGACCAGCGCTCCCGCTCCACCTGGCGGACGGTGACGGCCTCCGTGGTCACGGCCTTGCCGGTGACCAGCTTGCGCAGGGAGTGCATGAGCCGGGTCATCGGCTGGTCGGCGAAGACGGTGTGCTGGGCGACGTCCTTGGTCTCCACCCACTCCGTGCCCCAGGCCTCGGCGAAACGGCTGCCGTCCCAGGTCGTCACCCCGGACAGCGCCATCCGGCAGCCGACCGCCCCGTACAGCGGCCCGTGCAGGGCCTCGGGGACGTCGGAGACCGAACGCAGCGCCAGCACCACGCCGGCGTTCTGCGAGCGCAGCCGCTGGATCCGGCGCAGCGAGCCGGGGGTGACGGTGCCGGTGGCGTCGTCGAGGACGAGGCTCACGAAGTGGTCGCGGACCCCCTCCCCTTCCTGCGCGACCCGCGCGAACTGGGCCAGCACCAGCCGGGCGAGCAGCCGCGCGGCCTCCTCGTGGCCGTGCCGGGGCAGGTCGATGCGGACCCGGAGCGGGTGGTGGGCGACGGCGCGCAGGGAGAACGGGCGGATGTCGCCACCGGAGCCGAAGCCACCGGAGCCGGCGGAGCCGAAGAAGCCGTCGAACGCGGGCCGGTCCAGCAGGGCGAGCCGGTCGGCGAGCGCCGGACCGGGATCGCCGGGGGTGCCGGTCTGCCGGACTCGGGCGTCCAGCTCGCGGCGCATCGCCGCGTGGCGGTCGTCGGCGAGCCGCGCGCGGAGGTCGGCGAGATGGGCAGGGTCCCCTTCGAGCAGTTCGCGCAGCACGGGCAGGGTCGGGAAGCGCCCGTACGCGGCCCGGTAGGGGCCCAGCAGCTGGGCGAGGGGTCGTACGGCACGCTCGGCGCCCACGGTGTCGAGGTCGCCGGCCAGCGCCTCGGCGAGGAACCCGGCCGCCTCGTCGGGGTCGTCGACCTCGGCGTAGGGGTCGAGGTCGTGCACGGAGGCGGGGTCGCCGACGCGGACGACCACGTCGTAGGCCGAGTCCGCCCCGAGCGGCGTGCCCGCGCCGCACACCACGACGACGGCACAGCTCCCGGTGAGGGCCTGGAGGGTCAGGGACTCCGCCACCGGGGCGATCACCTGCCGGGTCTTGCCGGCGCCGGACGGGCCGACGACCAGCAGTGAGGTGCGCAAGGTCTCCGGTCCGAGGGCGGCGCCGACCCCGCCGTACGCCAGCGGAGTGCGCTCGGCCTCGGCCCACCGGCCGATGCGGACCTGCCCGGTGAGCAGGTCGTGCCGGGCGGCGCGGTGGGCGAGGTCGCGGGCGCCGGAGGGGTGGGTGAAGGCGGCGGCGCCCTGCCGCAGCACCGTGTCCGTGAAGTCGGCGAGCCGGCCCAGGCGGCGGGCCCGGTGCCAGCCGTGCTCGATGCGGGCGCAGTCCACGTCGTTCATCCGCCCGGCGAGCAGCTCACCGGCGAGCAGGTCGGCGGCCTGGTACTGACCGGCCTCGCGCAGTTCGGGCCAGCGGGCGCGGGGCTGCTCGGCGACGACGGCCGGGTCCTGGCCGTGCGTGGCGCGGCGGCGGTCGGCGAGCCAGGTCCGGGCGAGCGGCAGCCAGCCGCCGAGGCGGGCGAAGGGCCACAGGACGAGGACGGTGACGGCGGTGTCGAGCAGCTGCTTGGAGGGCGAGCCGTACACCCCGTACCCGTCGGTGATCAGCACGAGCAGGGAGAACAGCGGGGTGACGACGGGCACCGGGTCCCAGCCGACGACGGGAAAGGCGTCCGGGAAGACGAAGCTGAGCGCGATCAGGGCGGCCAGGGCGGCGATGAGGGCCCGCGCGGGCTGGGCCTTGCGGCCGACGAAGTGCCGGGCGACGACGGCCCAGCCGCCGAGCCGGATCACCAGGTACACGAGCACGGCGAAGGAGAGGCCGCTGTAGACCTCCAGCGCCTCCACACCGGGGTACGGGACCGGCTGCCCCGTCAGCTCCTTGGGCGAGGCCAGCGTGCCGCCCCACCACCAGTCGTCCGGCGTGAACAGCCGCAGCACCGTGAACTCGTACGGCACCTCACCGCGCCGCCAGAAGGACCAGAACACGATGCCGACGACGAGCGGGATCAGCATGCCCGCGACGGTCACCGGGGAGAGCCGCTCGGCCTTCCGGGCCGCCTTCGGCCGCTGGTACCCGAACCGCCAGATGCCGGGCTCGGCCTCGGGCCGCTTCTCGTTGAGCCAGTTGGCCACCAGCGTGCCGGGGCTGTGTCCCGGCTGCGGCGGCACCCTCGGCGCGTCCGGTGGTCCCGCCGGACGAGGCACCGGGTTCGCATGCGTACCCCGCGCGTCCTGCGTCCCGTCGCTGTCCATCGCCCCTGCTCCCTGACCAGCCGTTCCGTCCACCGTCAGCGGTCAATCTAACGCCCCCGCAAGGGGAGTTCACCGCTTACGCGGCCGAGGTCCACGGAGCGGACGGACCCCCGCGCCGGCCCACCCGTCGGCGCCGCTATGTCCACCGCGGACAAAGCCGCCCCCCTGACACCGCCCACATGGAGCATGCCCACCCCCCGCTCCCCGCCCTAGCCTGCGAGAAAAGAGACATGCGTCCGCAAGACGTTCGGTAAGACCCCGTACGCCACACCCCCAGGAGCCCCTCATGAGCGCACTTCCGCAGGAGCGCCGGATCGTCACCGCCATCCCCGGCCCGAAGTCGCAGGAGCTGCAGGCCCGCCGCCTCGAAGCGGTCGCGCAGGGCGTCGGCTCGGTGCTGCCCGTGTTCACCGCGCGGGCCGGCGGCGGCATCATCGAGGACGTCGACGGCAACCGGCTCATCGACTTCGGCTCCGGTATCGCGGTGACCAGCGTCGGCGCCTCCGCCGAGGCCGTCGTACGCCGCGCGAGCGCCCAGCTCGCCGACTTCACCCACACCTGTTTCATGGTCACTCCGTACGAGGGCTATGTGGAGGTCGCGGAGGCGCTGGCCGAGCTCACCCCCGGTGACCACGCCAAGAAGTCCGCGCTGTTCAACTCCGGCGCCGAGGCCGTCGAGAACGCCGTCAAGATCGCGCGTGCGTACACCAAGCGCCAGGCCGTCGTCGTCTTCGACCACGGCTACCACGGCCGTACGAACCTCACCATGGCGCTGACCGCGAAGAACATGCCGTACAAGCACGGCTTCGGGCCCTTCGCCCCCGAGGTGTACCGCGTGCCGGTCGCCTACGGCTACCGCTGGCCGACCGGGCCTGAGAACGCCGGCCCCGAGGCCGCCGCGCAGGCCATCGACCAGATCACCAAGCAGGTCGGCCCGGACAACGTCGCCGCGATCATCATCGAGCCGGTGCTCGGTGAGGGCGGCTTCATCGAGCCCGCCAAGGGCTTCCTGCCGGCGATCCGCCAGTTCGCCGCGGACAACGGCATCGTCTTCGTCGCGGATGAGATCCAGAGCGGGTTCTGCCGCACCGGGCAGTGGTTCGCGTGCGAGGACGAGGGCATCGTCCCCGACCTGATCACCACCGCCAAGGGCATCGCAGGCGGTCTGCCGCTCGCCGCCGTCACCGGCCGCGCCGAGATCATGGACGCCGCGCACGCCGGTGGCCTGGGCGGTACCTACGGCGGCAACCCGGTCGCCTGCGCCGGTGCGCTCGGCTCCATCGAGACGATGAAGGAGCTGGACCTCAACGCCAAGGCGAAGAACATCGAGGCGATCATGAAGGCCCGCCTCGGGGCCATGGCCGAGAAGTTCGACCTCATCGGCGACGTCCGCGGCCGTGGCGCGATGATCGCCATCGAGCTGGTGAAGGACCGCACCACCAAGGAGCCGAACCCGGAGGCCACCGCCGCGCTCGCCAAGGCCTGCCACCAGGAGGGCCTGCTGGTCCTCACCTGTGGCACCTACGGCAACGTGCTGCGCTTCCTGCCCCCGCTCGTCATCGCCGAGGACCTCCTCAACGAGGGCCTCGACATCATCGAGCAGGCCTTCGCCCGCATCTGAACCTCTCTGTTCACAGCCGCCCCGGGGGTGAACGCCCGGCGGATTCCGGGTCTGGGGCGGCCGACTGCAGAGGGTGTGAAGAAGGTGTGCGAGGTACATGGCAGGACCCGATTCCAGCTGTCGTACCCCTACTCGCTGCCGTAGGTTCTACCCAGATGAGAGATACACCCCGCCCACAGGGGACTGTGGGCGACATCAGGCCGGGGCCTCCCCAGCTTCGACCTGGTCGTGCCCTCGCGCACACAACCGGAGCCTCCGGCTCCGGATCTCCTCACCGATCGGACGGTCACGCGCCCCAAACCCCCCGGGGCGCGCGACGATCCGGTCCGGACGGCCGCCCCGGAACCACCCCCCCTGTTCCGGGGCGGCCGACCTCCTTCTTTCTCCTCCTCCTTCTCGGGCTTCCGGCCCTCCTCTTCGCGCTGATCACCTGGCAGGTCGTGGCCGACGGCCCCCTGCTCCGCCTGGACGAGCGCGTCAGCCGCGCCCTCCTGCACCCGGACCGCGCCTCCGAGCTCCTCGCCGACCTGGGCGACATCCGGGTGGCGGTGCCGGTCCTCGCCGTCGTCCTGGTGTACGTGGCACTGCGCGCCCGGCGTACCGGTACGGACCGCTGGTGGGTGCCGGCCACCGCCGGGGCCGTTCTGATGGCCCTGGTCCCGGCACTGATCGTCCCGCTCAAGGAACTGACCGCCCGCCACGGCACCCACGTCATGCCGCCCGGCCCCGGCTACTTCCCCTCGGGCCACACCGCCACGGCCGCCGTCGCGTACGGCGCCGCGACGCTGCTGCTCCTGCCGTGGCTCCGCACCGCGTGGGCCCGCCGTGCCCTCGTCGCGCTCTGCGCCCTCACCGTGCTCGGCGTCTCCTTCGGGCTGGTCCGGCGCGGCTATCACTGGCCGCTGGACGTCGTCGCCAGCTGGTTCCTGTGCACGGTGCTGCTCGGGTCGCTGTGGCTCTTCCTCGACCGGCGGCCGAGATCCCGGGCTTGAGAGGTCCTATCCTGCGGCCACGATCCAGCCCTTCCGCGGAACACTCCTGACCAGCCCGCGTTCCCTGAGCACCTGGTAGGCGCGCTCACCGACCCACACCGCGACGCCTTCCGACGCGGCGAGCTTCCTGGGACTCGGCAGCCGTTCGCCCGGGAGCATGCGGCCCGCCGTGATGTCGGCGCAGAGCCGGTCGGCCAGCCGGGTCCAGATCTCCTCGGGGCGGCCGTTGTACGTGCCGTTGTGGCGAGGCCGCTCCGCCCTGATGGCGTGCCGCTCGGCCTCCTCCGCGTCGGCCGGGTACTCGATCCGGATGCCGATGACATCGGGACCCCACGGCTTGTCGCGCAGGTGGGTGCGCACTCGCGTGAGCGGACAGGTCGAGATGCCGACGTACAGCAGGCCCTCGACGCCGTAGAGGCGGTACAGCGCCGTCCCGCGCCCCGCGTAGAGGCTGCCTTCCTCGTCGAACAGGCCGCGCAGGAACTGGCTGTCTATGTCGGTCATACGGCCCGGCTCCTTCGCGTCGTCAGGATTCCGGCCGTATCAAAGTAGTCGGCTGAGGACAGTCGGGGGCGCCTTCTCCGAACAGTTGTCCGCGTCGGCCGCACGGGCGGCCGACGAGATGTCGGACGAAGGACGTGCGACGAGGCGTCACGGAATCACGGTGTGCCGTCGGAAGGGGGATTGCGACGGTCCGCGTGACGGTGCGCCCGCCGGACGGTCAGCCTTCGTCGTCCGTGGCCAGCCCCGCCGCCGCCTCGTGCATCGCCAGTTCGAGGAGCGCCGGGTCGGTGAGGGTGCCGGAGCCGTCGGGCGGGACCAGCCAGCGGACCCCGCCGGTGGCACGTCCGGGATACGGCACGACGATCCAGGTGCCCGCGCCGGCCGTACGGATGCCGGTGCCGACCCAGCGCGCGGCGGTGCCGGGCGGCACCAGGAACCCCATCCGCGCGTCGCCGAAGTCGACCAGCACCGGGCCGGGCTGGTCGATGATGCGGGTGAGGACGTCGAGCGTGGGATAGCCGAGCTCGCCCGGCAGGATGAGCACGTCCCAGGCCTTGCCGGCGGGCAGCAACGCGACCCCGAGGGGGTTGCGTTCCCACTCCCAGCGGCAGGCCTCGGGATCCGGAGCCACCGATGCCAGCCACTCGACCGCCGTCTTCGCCCCAGTCATGAGGGGACCTCCCTTTCCTCCGTGGACGCGGAGCGCGTCACGAGGGAGAGGGAGGTCCTGGGCAGGCATTACGCGGGTTTCGGCATTTTGTTGAAGTGAACCGGGCCACACGCGGAATGCGCCCCCGCACGAGCGGGGTCAGCTGTCGAAGCCGAGCCCCAGCCGGTCCATGGTCTTCAGCCACAGGTTGCGCCGGCCGCCGTGCGAGTCCGCCCGCGCCAGCGACCACTTGGTCAGCGCGATACCGGTCCAGGCGAACGGCTCGGGCGGGAACGGCAGCGGCTTCTTGCGGACCATCTCCAGGGAGGTCCGCTCGGTGGTCTCGCCCGCCAGCAGGTCCAGCATGACGTCCGCGCCGAACCGGGTCGCACCGACACCGAGGCCCGTGTAGCCCGCCGCATAGGCGACGTTGCCGTGGTGGGCGGTGCCGAAGAACGCCGAGAAGCGCGAGCAGGTGTCGATCGCGCCGCCCCACGCGTGCGTGAAGCGGACGCCCTCCAGCTGCGGGAAGCAGGTGAAGAAGTGGTCGGCGAGCTTGGCGTAGGTCTCCGGCCGGTCGTCGTACTCGGCGCGCACCCGGCCGCCGTACTGGTAGACGGCGTCGTAACCGCCCCACAGGATCCGGTTGTCGGCGGAGAGCCGGAAGTAGTGGAACTGGTTGGCCGAGTCCCCGAGACCCTGCCGGTTCTGCCAGCCGATCTCCTTGAGCTGGTCGTCGGTGAGCGGCTCGGTCATCAGCGCGTAGTCGTAGACCGGGACGGTGTACGAACGCACCCGCTTGACCAAGTTGGGGAAGATGTTGGTCCCGAGCGCGACCTTGCGGGCCCGGACCGACCCGTAGGGGGTGCGTACGGCCATGCCGGCGCCGTACGGCTTCAGGGTCAGGGCGGGGGTGTGCTCGTAGACGCGGACGCCGAGTTGCACACAGGCCCGCTTCAGGCCCCAGGCGAGTTTCGCCGGGTTGAGCATGGCGACGCCGCGGCGGTCGTACAGCCCCGCCTGGAAGGTCGGCGAGTCGACCTGTTCCCGCACCGCGTCGGCGTCCAGGTACTCCACGCCCTCGGCGAGGCCCTGGCGCTGCAACTCCTCGTACCAGTCGCGCAGTTCCCACGCCTGGTACGTCTCGGTGGCGACGTCGATCTCGCCGGTGCGCTCGAAGTCGCAGTCGAGGGAGTAGCGGGCGACCGCCTTCTCGATCTCGTCGAGGTTGCGGGCGCCCAGCTCCTCCAGCTTGTGGATCTCGTCCGGCCAGCGGGTCAGCCCGTTGCCCAGACCGTGGGTGAGGGAGGCGGCGCAGAAGCCGCCGTTGCGGCCCGAGGCGGCCCAGCCCACCTCACGGCCCTCCAGCAGGACCACGTCCCGCTGCGGGTCGCGTTCCTTGGCGAGGAGCGCGGTCCACAGTCCGCTGTAGCCGCCGCCGACGACCAGCAGATCGCAGGTCTCGGGGCCGGTGAGGGCGGGCTCGGGGTGGGGCTTGCCGGGGTCGTCCAGCCAGTACGGGACCGGCTGGGCTTCGGAAAGTGCCTTGATCGAATGACTGCCACGGCTCATGGCGCTTGGGGCCATGATTTCAACTCCCTACAGGGGTTATGCGGTTAAAGGTTACGCGGTAGAGGCTTATGCCTTTTGCTTGTTGCGGCGGTTGGTGACGACCATAGAGGTCAGGACCAGCAGTACGGCGACCAGGAACATGGCCGTACCGATCACGTTGATCTGAACGGGCGTACCGCGCTGTGCCGAGCCCCAGACGAACATGGGGAAGGTGACGGTCGAGCCCGCGTTGAAATTGGTGATGATGAAATCGTCGAAGGAGAGCGCGAAGGCGAGCAGCGCGCCCGCCGCGATTCCGGGGGCGGCGATCGGCAGGGTGACCCTGACGAAGGTCTGGAACGGGCCCGCGTAGAGGTCCTGAGCCGCCTGTTCCAGCCGCGGGTCCATCGACATCACGCGTGCCTTCACGGCCGTCACGACGAAGCTCAGGCAGAACATGATGTGGGCGATGAGGATCGTCCAGAAGCCCAGCTGGGCGCCCATGTTGAGGAACAGGGTGAGCAGCGAGGCGGCCATGACGACCTCGGGCATCGCCATCGGCAGGAAGATCAGCGAGTTCACGGCGCCGCGGGCGCGGAACCGGTAGCGGACCAGGGCGAAGGCGATCATCGTGCCGAGGACGGTGGCGCCGATCGTCGCGAACGCCGCGATCTGGAGGCTGATCGACAGCGAGCCGCACATGCCGGCGACGCCGCACGGATCTTTCCAGGCATCCGTGGAGAACTGCTGCCATTCGTAGTTGAAGCGCCCCTTCGGTTTGTTGAAGGAGAACACCGTGACGACGACGTTCGGCAGCAGCAGATAACCGAGCGTCAGCAGTCCCGCGATGACGACGAGATTGCGCTTGAGCCAGTTGACGAAGGCCATTTAAACCAGATCCTCCGTCCCGGACTTGCGGATGTAGACGGTTACCATCACGAGAATGGCGGCCATGAGGATGAAGGAGAGCGCGGCCGCTGTCGGGTAGTCCAGAATGCGCAGGAACTGCGACTGGATGACGTTTCCGACCATGCGGGTGTCCGTGGAGCCGAGCAGATCGGCGTTGACGTAGTCACCGGCCGCCGGGATGAACGTCAGCAGCGTGCCGGAGACGACGCCCGGCATCGACAGCGGGAAGGTCACCTTGCGGAACGTGGTGACCGGCTTGGCGTACAGGTCGCCGGCGGCCTCGTGGAGGCGGGTGTCGATGCGCTCCAGCGAGGTGTACAGCGGCAGGATCATGAACGGCAGGAAGTTGTACGTCAGACCGCAGACGACCGCCAGCGGAGTGGCCAGCACGCGGTCGCCGGTGGTCCAGCCGAGCCAGCTGGTGACGTCCAGGACGTGCAGCGAGTTCAGGGCGCCGACGACCGGGCCGCCGTCCGCGAGGATCGTCTTCCAGGCGAGGGTGCGGATCAGGAAGCTGGTGAAGAACGGCGCGATCACCAGGATCATGATCAGGTTCCGCCAGCGGCCCGCCCGGAAGGCGATGAGGTAGGCGAGCGGGTAGCCGAGGACCAGACAGAGGATCGTCGCCGAACCCGCGTAGAGGATCGAGCGCAGGTACTGCGGCCAGTACTCGGACAGCGCGTCCCAGTAGGTGGCGAAGTGCCAGGTGACCTTGTAGCCCTCCTCCAGGGAGCCCGTCTGCACGGACGTGGAGGCCTGGTAGACCATCGGCAGCGCGAAGAAGACGACCAGCCACAGCATGCCGGGCAGCAGCAGCCAGTACGGCACGAGCCGGCCCCGCCTGCGCGGGGGCTTCTTCTCCGGTGCGGTCGGGGCGAGAGGCGGCGGCGCCTCGGTGAGCGTCGCCATCAGGCCGCCGCCCCTTCCTCGACGCCGGCGTCGATGTCCTGGGCGGCGTCGAGGCCGAAGGTGTGTGCCGGGCTCCAGTGCAGGACGACGTCGGCGCCGGGCGCGAGCCGGGAGTCGCGCTCGATGTTCTGGACGTAGACCTCGAACTCGGGGCAGACCGCGCTGTCGATGACGTACTGCGTGGAGACGCCGATGAAACTGCTGTGGGCGATCTTGCCGGTGATGCGGTTGCGGCCCTCGGGGATCTCACCCGCGTCGTCGGCGTGGGTGAGCGAGATCTTCTCCGGGCGGACGCCGACCAGCACCTTGCCGCCGGTCGTCGTGGGCGCGGAACATCGCGACTCGGGCAGCACCAGCTTGCCGCCGCCGGCCTTCAGCACGATGTCGTCGCCGTTCTTCGTGTCGACCTCGGCCTCGATGAGGTTCGAGGTGCCGAGGAAGTTGGCGACGAAGGTGGTCTGCGGGTTCTCGTACAGGTCGCTCGGCGAGCCGAGCTGCTCCACGCGCCCCGCGTTCATCACGGCGACCGTGTCGGCCATGGTCATGGCCTCCTCCTGGTCGTGCGTGACGTGCACGAAGGTGATGCCGACCTCGGTCTGGATGCGCTTGAGCTCCAGCTGCATCTGGCGGCGCAGCTTGAGGTCGAGGGCGCCGAGGGGCTCGTCGAGGAGGAGCACCTTGGGGTGGTTGATGAGGGCACGGGCGACGGCGACGCGCTGCTGCTGGCCGCCGGAGAGCTGGTGCGGCTTCTTGCGGGCCTGCTCGCCGAGCTGGACGAGCTCCAGCATGTCCTCGACCTGCTTCTTGACGCTCTTGATGCCCCGCCGGCGCAGCCCGAAGGCGACGTTCTCGAAGATGTCGAGGTGCGGGAAGAGGGCGTACGACTGGAAGACGGTGTTCACCGGCCGCTTGTAGGGCGGCAGGTGGGTGACCTCCTGGTCGCCGAGGAACACGGTGCCGGTCGTCGGCTCCTCCAGGCCCGCGATCATCCGCAGGGTGGTGGTCTTGCCGCAGCCGGAGGCACCGAGCAGGGCGAAGAAGGAGCCCTGCGGCACGGTCAGGTCCAGCGGCTGCACGGCCGTGAATCCGTTGTCGTAGGTCTTGCTGATGCCCGAGAGGCGGACGTCCCCGCCGGTTTCGTTCTTGTTCGTCACGGTGGTCACGCCCCAGTCAGCTTCGCGAACTTCTGCTCGAACTCGGTCTCTTCCTTCGAGCTCAGCGAGCGGAAGGCGTGAGACTTCGCGGCCATGGCCTTGTCCGGGATGATCAGCGGGTTGTTCGCCGCATCCGGGTCGATCTTCTCCAGCTCGGCCTTCACCCCGTCGACCGGCGACACGTAGTTGATGTACGCGGCGAGTTCGGCGGCCGGCTTGGGCTCGTAGTAGAAGTCGATGAGCCGCTCGGCGTTCGTCTTGTGCCGGGCCTTGTTCGGGATCAGGAAGTTGTCGGTCGACGTCATGTAGCCGCTGTCCGGGATCAGGAAGTCGATGTCCGGGCTGTCGGCCTTCAGCTGGACGACGTCACCGGCCCAGGCGATACAGGCCGCGAAGTCGCCGCTGGTCAGGTCGGAGGTGTAGTCGTTGCCGGTGAAGCGGCGGATCTGGCCCTTGTCGACGGCCTTCTGCATCCGGGCGATCGCCGCGTCGTAGTCGTCGGCGGTGAAGTTCGCCGGGTCCTTGCCCATGTCGAGCAGGGTCATGCCGACGCTGTCGCGCATCTCGGACAGGAAGCCGACGCGCCCTTTGAGCTTGGGGTTGTCGAGCAGGTCGGAGACCGACTTCACCTCTACGCCGTCGAGCGCCTTCTTGTTGTAGGCGATGACGGTCGAGATGCCCTGCCAGACGTACGAGTACGCGCGTCCCGGGTCCCAGTCGGGGTCGCGGAACTGGGCCGACAGGTTGGCGTAGGCGTGCGGAAGGTTGGAGGCGTCCAGTTTCTGGACCCAGCCGAGGCGGATGAGGCGGGCCGCGAGCCAGTCGGTGAGGACGATGATGTCGCGGCCGGTGTCCTGGCCCGCCGCGAGCTGCGGCTTGATCTTGCCGAAGAACTCGACGTTGTCGTTGATGTCCTCGGTGTACTTGACCGAGATACCGGTCCGCTTCTTGAACTGGTCGAGCGTGGGGTGGTGCTTCTCGCTCTCGTCCACGTCGATGTACTCGGTCCAGTTGGAGAAGTTGACGACCTTCTCCTTGGCCGAGTGGTCCTCTGCGGAGACGCCGCCCTGGGTGTTGCCGGCCGCGGGGATGCCGCAGCCGGTCAGCGCCCCGAGGCCGCCGACCGCGAGCGCGCCGCCCGCGGAGGCGCGCAACAGGGACCGCCGGGTCATGGCGGCCCGGCCATTACGGAAGCTGCGCCGTATGGCGGCCACCTGGGCCGGGCTCAGGCGGTCGGGCTCGTACTGCTCCATGCGCGTGGTGCCCTTTCGGAGGGTCGGCCGCGGGTCGGGCGGCCTGATTCAGCTAACGGTCCCCGAAGATCGTGCGGTGCCAGTCCTTCCTGGCCACCGCCGTATTGTCGAACATGACGTGCTTGATCTGGGTGTACTCCTCGAACGAGTACGAGGACATGTCCTTGCCGAAGCCGGACGCCTTGTAGCCGCCGTGGGGCATCTCGCTGATGATCGGGATGTGGTCGTTGACCCAGACACACCCGGCCTTGATCTCGCGGGTCGCCCGGTTCGCCCGGTAGACGTCCCGGCTCCAGGCGGAGGCCGCGAGTCCGTACGGGGTGTCGTTGGCGAGCGCGATCCCCTCGTCGTCGCTGTCGAAGGGGAGGACGACCAGGACCGGCCCGAACAGCTCGGACTGGACGATCTCGCTGTCCTGGGCGGCGTCGGCGACGAGGGTGGGCCGGTAGTAGGCGCCCTTGGCGAGCTCCCCTTCCGGCGCCTCGCCGCCGGTCACCACGCGCGCGTAGGCACGCGCACGGTCGACGAAGGCGGCGACCCGGTCCCGCTGGACGTGCGAGATGAGCGGACCGAGGTCGGTGCCGGCGGCGAAGGGGTCCCCCAGCCGCACGGTCTCCATGAGGGCGGCCGTCTTCTCGACGAACGCCTCGTAGAGGGGCCGCTGCACGTACGCGCGCGTGGCGGCCGTGCAGTCCTGGCCGGTGTTGATGAGCGCCCCGGCGACCGCGCCGTTGACGGCGGCCTCCAGGTCGGCGTCGTCGAAGACGACGAAGGGCGCCTTGCCACCGAGCTCCAGGTGGATCCGCTTGACGGTGGCGGTGGCGATCTCGGCGACGCGCTTGCCGACGGCGGTGGACCCGGTGAAGGAGGTCATGGCGACGTCGGGGTGGCCCACGAGATGCTCACCGGCCTCCTTGCCCGTGCCGGTGACGATGTTGATGACCCCGTCGGGGATGCCGGCGTCGGTGGCGGCCTGCGCGAAGAGCAGCGAGGTCAGGGGCGTGAGCTCGGCGGGCTTGAGCACGATGGTGTTACCGGCGGCGACGGCCGGAAGGATCTTCCAGGCGGCCATCTGCAGCGGATAGTTCCAGGGCGCGATGGACCCGACGACACCGATGGGTTCGCGGCGGACGTACGAGGTGTGATCACCGGAGTACTCACCGGCGGACTGCCCCTGGAGGTGCCGTGCGGCACCCGCGAAGAAGGCGGTGTTGTCGATGGTCCCCGGGACGTCGAACTCGCGCGTCAGCTTCAGCGGCTTGCCGCACTGGAGGGACTCCGCGCGGGCGAACTCCTCGGCCCGATCGGCGAGGACGGCGGCGAAGCGGTGCAGGGCGTCGGAGCGCTCGCCGGGGGTGGTGGCCGCCCAGCCGGGGAACGCCGCACGGGCGGCGGCGACGGCCGCGTCCACGTCCGCCGGGCCGGCCAGCTCGTACGTGTACACCTCCTCGCCGGTCGACGGGTCGACGACCGCGTGGGTACGACCGGAGGTGCCCTTGGTCAGCCGGCCCGCGATGAACTGCGCACCGTCCGCGAGGCGCTCCTGCGCGGGGAACCGGTCCGAGAGGTCGGGGGATTCCAGGGTTTCCGGGGTTTCCGGGGTGGCGCTGCCCGGGTTGTGCATGTCGCTCGCTCTCCTCCGCCGCCGGCCCGTGTTCACAGGCGGTGGGCGTAGCTCCAGCTCGATTTGAGTGCCGATCCTGACAGAGCAAATGCCGTCCAACAAGTGATTCCGTTGTTGCCTTTTGGTTACGCGACGGAATCTGTCGACCAGGTGTCGAGCGAGCGAGGAAAAGGAAGGACGGAGTGTCAGTGGCGCCTGCCAGACTCGCATGCATGACGAAGATCGATTCTCGGGACGCGCTGGTCAGGGCGTTGGGTGCGGGGGCGAGGGTCAAGTACCTGCACTTCTGGGGACACCGGCCGCTGCCGGACGGCCGGATCGGCGCGAGCTGTCTGAGCCAGTGGTGGCCGTCACCGTTCGTGGTGGACGGAGTGACGTATGAGACGGCCGAGCACTGGATGATGGTCGGCAAGGCGCGGCTCTTCGGGGACGCGGAGGCGGAGCGGCGGGTGCTGGCGGCGGACCATCCGTCGCTGGCGAAGAAGGCCGGCCGCCTGGTCCGGGACTTCGACGAGGAGACGTGGCGGCGCGAGCGCTTCGGGATCGTCGTCGAGGGCAGCGTCCACAAGTTCGCCTCGGACCCCCGGCTGCGCGAGTTCCTGCTGAACACCGGGGAGCGGGTGCTGGTGGAGGCCAGCCCGGTGGACCGGGTGTGGGGCATCGGCCTGGCGGCGACGGACGAGGGGGCGTCGGATCCGGAGCGGTGGCGGGGGCCGAACCTGCTGGGGTTCGCGCTGATGGAGGCGCGGGGGCGGTTGCGGGACGGGGCGGGTGACGGAGCGGGTCAGCCCGCCTAGGCCTGGCTAGGTCACGAGGAGGAGGACGAGCATCCCCACGCCCAGCACGATTCCCGCGGCCCCGCAGATGATCCCGGCCAGGGCCTGACCGGCGTTGGTGGCCATGCCCTTGCTCGCCTTGCCGCGGCCTATCGAGCCGAAGATCACGCCGAGGATGCCGAGCACGATGGCCAGCGGCCACAGGCAGAAGACGATCGCCGAGAGAATGCCGAGCACGAGCCCGGCGGTACCCATGCCGTTGGCGGGCAGCGGCTGCATGCCGGGCCAGCCGTAGTAGCCCTGGGGCTGGCCCGGGTAACCCTGAGCCGGCCCCGGGTAGCCCTGCGGCTGGCCGGGGTATCCGTAGCCCCCGCCCGGATAGCCGTAGGGCACCTGACCGGGGCCGTCGGGGGCGATGGGGGGTGGGGGGACGGCGGCGTCCTGGGGGTAGGGGGGCGGGCCGGTCGGGCTACTGGGGGGTGCGAAGGGGTTCGGCGGGGTCGCGGCGGACGGGCTGGTGAAGGGGGCGGGGGCGCCGGGTGGGGCGAACGGGTTGGCGGGGCCGACCGTGGGAGTGGTCGGGCCGGTCGGCGGGGCGAAGGGATTGCTGGCGTCACTCGCCGGGCCGGCCGGTGGGGCGAACGGGTTGGCGGCACCGTCTGCGGGAGTGGTCGGGCCGGTCGGCGGGGCGAAGGGATTGCTGGCGTCACTCGCCGGGCCGGCCGGTGGGGCGAACGGGTTGGCGGCACCGTCCGCCGTTCCGTTCCCCGGCGCGGCGAAGGGGCTGGCCCAGGGCTGTGGCGCGGGACCGGTTCCAGACGTCGGCGTCGTCCCGTCCGCCCCCGGCATCGAGGTGACCGTCCGCTGGTCGTGGACCGACGGCGGCGGCCAGGACAGCGGGTCCTCGGACACGACGGTGCCGCCGGGACCACCAGGCCCCTCAGAGCCATCCCGCACCGACGCCCCATGGACATCCCGCACCGCCTCCGAGGCCGACACCCCGGACGCGTCCCCCACCGACGTCCCATGGACATCCCGCGCTGATCCCGAGGCCGACACCCCGGACGCATCCCCCGCCAACGGAACGTCCTCTCCGAACACCGTCGGCATGGCCTCCGCGTCACGGGTCGGCGACGCCCACGAGTCTCGGGTCGGCGGCGCGACCGCGTCGCCCGCGGGCGGCGCCCAAGGGTCCCGCCCGGCATCCGGCTCGGCGCCCGATGCGGCCCTCTCCCCCGTCGCGCCCGCCTTGTCCAGGCTCGGCTTCTCATCCGAGGGCGGAGTCGACCGGTCCCGGCTCGGGTCCGGGGTCTGCGCCTCGTCGGACATGCGTGGGTTCCCCTCGGTTCGGATGCCCCGTCATGCTACGGCCAGGGCTTCTCCCGCGCGGGGGCGGCCTACGATGATCCCCGAGTCACCGATCAGCCGATCACCCGCGCCCCGCCGTAGCCGGCCGAGGGCGCCGTTCCGGGGAGGAACCTTGACCGACCGCCTTGTCGACCCCCGCATCCCGCGCGACCTGCACGCGTTCATCGCCGCGCTGCCCAAGGCCGAACTGCACGTCCATCACGTGGGCTCCGCCTCCCCCCGGATCGTCTCGGAACTGGCCGCGCGGCACGGCGACTCCAAGGTCCCCAGCGATCTGGAGGCCCTCGCCGACTACTTCACCTTCACGGACTTCGCCCACTTCATCGAGGTGTACCTGTCCGTCGTCGACCTGATCCGCACGCCGGAGGACGTACGTCTGCTGACGTACGAGGTGGCCCGCGATCTGGCCCGGCAGCAGGTCCGCTACGCCGAGCTGACCATCACGCCGTACTCCTCGACCCGCCGCGGCATCGACGAGAAGGCGTTCATGGAGGCGATCGAGGACGCCCGCAAGGCGGCCGAGGCCGAGTTCGGCACCGTTCTGCGCTGGTGCTTCGACATCCCCGGCGAGGCGGGCCTCGTCGCCGCCGAGGAGACGACCCGGCTGGCCACCGACGACCGGCTGCGCCCCGAGGGCCTCGTCTCCTTCGGGCTCGGCGGCCCCGAGATCGGCGTACCGCGCCCGCAGTTCAAGCCGTACTTCGACCGCGCGATCGCGGCCGGCCTGCGCTCCGTCCCGCACGCCGGTGAGACGACCGGCCCGGAGACGGTGTGGGACGCCCTCACCCACCTCCGCGCCGAGCGCATCGGCCACGGCACCAACTCCTTCCAGGACCCGAAGCTCCTCGCCCATCTCGCCGAGGCGCGGATCCCGCTGGAGGTGTGCCCGACCTCCAACATCGCCACCCGCGCGGTGCGCACGCTCGACGAGCACCCGATCAAGGAGTTCGTGAAGGCCGGGATCGTCGTCACGATCAACTCCGACGACCCGCCCATGTTCGGCACCGACCTCAACAACGAGTACGCGGTGGCCGCCCGCCTCCTCGACCTCGACGAGCGCGGCCTGGCCGAGCTGGCGAAGAACGCGGTCGACGCCTCCTTCCTCGACGCGCCGGGCAAGGCGAGGATCAAGGACGAGATCGACACGTACACCGAGGCGTGGCTCGCCCCCTGAGCCGACCGCACGGCGCCCCGCCTCGCCCACCACAATGGGCACATGCAGAAGCTGACCGCAGTGGCCCATCGCGGCGACCCCTACCGCGTCCGCGAGAACACGCTCGAATCCCTGCGTTCCGCGCTCGACCTGGGCGCGGACGCCGTCGAGGTCGACGTACGCCTCACCAGGGACGGCGTCCCCGTGCTGCTGCACGACGCGACGCTGAAGCGGCTGTGGGAGCACGACCGGCCGCTGCTGTCCCTGTCGTCGGACGAGGTCCGCGGCCTCACGGACGGCAAAGTGCCGACACTGCGAGAGGCGCTGGCCGCCGCTGACGGGGCCCGGCTGATGCTCGACCTGCCGGGCACGCCGGACGTGAAGGCGGCCCGCCGCGTGGTGGACGTCGTACGGGAGGCCGGGGCGGAGGACCGCGTCTACTACTGCGCGGGCGCCCCGGCCATGCTCGCCGTACGCGCCGCGGACCCGGCCGCGGAGATCGCGCTGACCTGGACGTCCCTGGCCCCGCCGCGCGCCACGCTGGTGGACGCGGTCCGCCCCCGCTGGCTCAACTACCGCTTCCCGCTGGTCGACAAGGCCCTCGCGGAACGCGTCCACCGCGACGGCCTGCTGCTCTCGGTCTGGACCCCCGACACGGTCCGCTCGATGCGCCGCCTGATCGCCGCGGGCGTCGACTCGATCACGACGAACCGCATCGACGCGCTCTGCACCCTGCGCGACCTGCACGCGTGAGCGTTGCGCCCCTAGGGGAAACCCCGAGCAACTCCACCACCCGCAAGCGCAGTTGCTGAGGGACACATCAGGGGTGGGTGCCCTCCTCGCCGACGATCCGGGCACGACCGTCACCGCAGCATGATCATCACGGTCACCTCGCCACCACCCACCCCTGGAGCCGTCCCATGTCCGCCCTTCACCGCAGAACGTTCCTCACCGCCTCCCTCGCCCTCGGTCTGAGCGCCGCCACCGGCGGCCTGGCCACACCCGCCGCCGCACACAGCTCCGCCGCCCCGGACGCCGCAGCCCTGCGTGCCGCCATCGCCGGTCTCCCCGACGAGGACGCGACCGCCGCCCTCGTGCGGATCGGCGGCAGGGACGGCAGTTGGCGGGGCAGCTCCGGTGTGCACGACCTGAAAAGCGGGCGGGCGGCCGACCCGAGGGCTCGTTTCCGGGCCGGGTCGACGACGAAGGTCGTCACCGCGGCCACCGTCCTGCACCTGGCCGCCGAGCACCGCCTCGACCTCGACACCCCGGTCCAGCGCTACCTCCCGGGCCTGTTCACCGCCGCCTTCGACCCGATCTCCGTACGGCAGTTGCTGAACCACACGAGCGGCATCAAGCCGGGCGACGGCTTCGACGACCCGTACGCCCACCGTTTCGACACCCTGCCCCCGCAGCAGGTCGTGGCATCGGCGATCGCGAAGGGCCCGGACTTCACGCCGGGGACACAGCAGCGGTACCTCAACATCGGCTACACGATCCTCGGCCTGCTGATCGAGAAGGTGACGGGACGCTCGTACGCCACCGAGGCCACCCGGCGCGTGCTGCGCCCGGCCGGGATGCACGACACGTACTTCCCGGGCACCGACCCCCGCATCCACGGCCCGCACAACCGCGGCTACCAGCGGATGACGGCGGCGGACGGGACGACGACCCTCGTCGACGTCACCGAGTGGAACCAGGCGGACCGCTTCGCGGCCGGCGACATGATCTCGACCACCGCGGACCTGGAGCGGCTGCTCCACGCGCTGTTCCGGGGACGGATCCTGCCGGGGCCGCAACTGGAGGAGATGTTCACGGTCCCGGCGGACATCGAGGGGGCGGCCTTCAGCGCCGGACTGCAACGCAGGGCGGTCGGCGACCGGGTCTACTGGTACAAGACCGGGGCCCGTTACGGCTACAGCACCGCGCTCGCCGCGACCCGTGATCTGCGCCGCACCATCGTCTACTCGGTGGGCGACACCGACGCCAAGGACGAGTCCTCGAACCCGGTCGTCGACCGGATCGTCGCGGCGGCCCTCAAGTAGCGAGCACGGCCGGGGCAGGCGCGGCGGTCAGTGCCTCCAGCCGCTTGATCTTCTTCCGTACGACGTACAGCGGTACGACCCCGAAGACCCCGAACGCCATGTCGATCACGCTCCACCAGAACGGGATGCCGCGGATCGGCCCGCAGATCAGTGCGAGCGGGATGATCCCGGCGCAGGCGATCATGGCGAACTCGACGACCCAGATGTTGCGGACCGGGTCGCGGTAGGGGCCGTAGAAGGCGACCGCGATGACGAGGTGGGCGAAGGCCAGCCAGTCGGTGCCGTAGAGGAGGAACGGGTGGTCGGCGTCGGCGGTGTCGAGGCCCTGCCGGACCCGGGTGATCCAGTCCGTCAGGGCGTCGGGCGCGGGCACCTGCGTCAGCAGTTCCTCGGTCCAGCGCAGTTCGTGGACGAGCGGGAAGGCCGTGGCGCCGCTGAGCACCAGACAGATGACGAAGAGGACCAACCAGGCACGGATGCCCTTGAGCAGGGCGGCTCTGTCGCTCATGGGAGGAGCGTACGCCTGAAGTTGAACATGTTCAAAAAGCGTTTCAGGGAGCTGCTCCGGGCACGGACGGCGCGAAGGTCGGCACAGTCCCCGAAGGCACCGCGCTGGGCGAGGGCATGGGGGTCCCGGCCGGTTCCGAAGGCGCCGCGTCGTCGCTCGGCGGCGGGCTGCTCGCGGGAGTGGACGCGGGGACGGTCGCGGGCGGCGGCGCGAGCGGGACGGTGGGAGACGGCGGGCCGTCAGGAGCCGTCAGACGCAACGGCAGTACGACGAGTGCGGCGACCGCGCACACCAGTCCCGCCCCGGCGGCGGCCCGCAGCAGCTTGCGCCGGGCGGCGCCCCGGCGGATCGCCTCGTAGCGCCCGGGCGGCGGGCCGAGATACTCGGCCGGGGGACGCAGGATCACGGCGATCGGGTCGTCGAAGCCGGCGTGGACGTCGGAGCCGAAGTCCGGGCCGTCGTCAGCTGGTGTGATCAAGACTCCTCCTCAGGTGGGCGCGGAGCAGTTCGCGGGCCGCGTGGAGGTCGGCCTTGACGGTTCCTTCCTTGCGTCCGGTCAGCAGCGCCACCTCCCGGACGGGCATGTCGGCGTAGTAGTGCAGGAGGATCGGGACGCGCAGGCGTTCGGGCAGCGACTGGACGAGCAACCGTACCGAGGGGTCGGCCTGTTCGGGCCTGGGGCTGAGCTCCGCCTCCGTGGTCGCCCGCCGCACGGCCCGGCGCTCGCGCTCCAGCTTGCGCCAGTGGTCGCGGACGAGGTTGGCCGTGGTGACGTAGAGAAAGCCCTGCGGTTCGTCCACCGCGGTCCAGCGCGCCCACAGTCTGGTGAACGCCTCCGAGGCGATCTCGTGGGCCGTCTCGTCGTCGTCGACCAGCCGACGGCACCAGCCGGCGAGGCGCGGGTAGAGCGCGGCGAACAGCTCGGACGCCGCCTTCTCTCGGGACCGTTTCAACGTTCTCCAGTGGATGGGGGGTTCATGGGTGAAGACCCCGAACCGTCGGCACGCGTTCCGACGGGGCGGGATCCGGCGGCCCCGGTCAGCGACCGGTGGCGCTCACCGCGGCGAAGACGATCACGTTGTCGGCGTATCCGTCGCCGGTCCGCGGGCCCCCGCAGGTGATGAGGCGCAGCTCGGGCCGGTCGACGTCGCCGTACACCTCGTCGGTCGGGAAGTCGGCCTTGGCCACGGTCCGTACGGCGGTGACGGCGAACCCGGCCGAGGTGCCGTCCTTCAGCGTCGCCGTGATCCGGTCACCGCGGCGCAGTGCCGCGAGGTGCCGGAAGACGCCGTCGCCGTAGGAGCCGACCGTGACATGGCCGAGGATCACCGAGGGTCCGGTCCGGCCCGGCACCGGCGAGTGCTCGTACCAGCCGGCCCGGTCGTGCGCCGTGATCGGCGGCACCTGGACGGTGCCGTCCGGGGCGAGGCCCAGCCGGAGGACCGGGGTGTCGACCCCGATGGCCGGTATCCGCAGCCGGACCGGCACCGAACGCCCGCTCCGCGCCGCCGGCTTACCAGCGGGTGCCGAGGTCGCGGCAGGTGTCGAGGTGCCCGAGGTGCGGACTCCCGTCCCGGCTCCCGGACCGCCGCAGCCCACGAGCAGCGCGGCCGGGGCCGCGAGCACGAAGCCGCGCCGCGAGAGCGGACTCACGCCCCGTTCGCCCGCCGACGCCGTACGACGAGGGCGGCACCGCCACCGAGGACGACCGCCGCGGCGGCGCCCCCACCGACGAGACCGCCCTTGCCGTCCGAGGACGGGGCGGTCACTCCGGTGTTCGGCGCCCCACTGGGCACGACGGAGACCTGGTCGCCGGGCGCCTCACTCGGAGCGGCGGTCGGCTCGGCACTGGGCGCGGTGGTCGGTGCGTCGCTCGGCTCCGCGCTGGGCTCGCCGGGCGCGGTGGGAACGGGGCTCGGCGTCGCGCTTCCCCCGTCGGCGAAAGCGGGCGCCGCACCGGTCAGCACGGCCGCACAGACAAGTGCCGCGACGCCCAGGACAGTTGTACGCATGGATGACTCCCCTTGCTCGGTCCGTCCGCCCGTCGGTCGGGCGGGGTGACGGATCGAGCGGAGAGACGAGACAGCGGCGGGGTGCGTTGCAAAGAGATGGCAAAGCCGACGGGTGGGCGACTACAGCCCCACGATCGCGTTCCACCTCTTGGAGAACTCCACCCGTTCCGTGGACGTGATGTCGCGGGCGATCACCAGCCGTTCCCGCATCTCGTCGTCGGGGAAGATCAGCGTGTTCTCGGCCAGTGCGGCCGTCTCCTCGTCCTTGGCGGAGGCGAGGACGTCCCGCGCGGCCGGTACCGGGCAGACGTAGTTGACCCAGGCGGCGAGTTCCGCGGCGACCCCGGGGTCGTAGTAGTGGTCGACGAGCCGCTCGGCGTTGGCCTTGTGGCCGGCGCGGTCGGGAATCATCAGGGAGTCCGACCAGAGTTCGGCGCCTTCCTCCGGGACGACGAAGCGGATGTCGGGGTTGTCGGCCTGGAGCTGGATGACGTCGCCTGAGTACGCCTGGCAGGCGAGGACGTCACCGCTGACGAGGTCCTTGGTGTAGTCGTTGCCGGTGAAGCGGCGGATCTGGCCGCTGTGCACGTACTTCTCGACCTGGTCGCAGACCGTGTGGAAGTCGTCGGCGGTCCACTTCCCGATGTCCACGCCGTTGCCCTGCATCAGCAGCGCGAACGCCTCGTCGAGGCCGGACAGCAGGGTCACCCTGCCCTTGAGATCGCTGTCCCACAGCTCGGAGACGTGCCGTATCTCGCGTCCGAGGCGGCGGTGGTCGTAGGCGATGCCGGTGATGCCCGACTGCCAGGGCACGGTGTGCTTGCGGCCCGGGTCGAAGGCGGGTGAACGGAGCAGCGGGTCGAGGTACTTGGTGACGTTCGGCTGCTTGGCCCGGTCCATCTCCTGGACCCAGCCGAGGCGGACGAAGCGCGCGCACATCCAGTCGCTCATGACGATGAGGTCGCGGTCGGTGGACTGGTGGTTCATCAGCGCGGGGCTGATCTTGCCGAAGAACTCGTCGTTGTCGTTGATCTCCTCGACGTAGTCGACGGAGACACCGGTCTCCTTCTCGAACGCCTCCAGCGTCGGCCGCTTCGTCGTGTCGTCGTCGTCCGTGTCGATGTACAGCGGCCAGTTCGCCCAGCTCAGCCGCTTGTCGGTGGCGGAACGGTCGGGGACCGCGCGGTCCCCGGCGGACACGTACGCGGCGGGCACACCGCACCCCGCGAGGGCGCCCAGCGCCGCGGTGCCGCCGAGTGCGCGCAGCAGGGAACGGCGGGTGGGCCGGGGCGTGTGCAGTGGGAGGGACATTCCGGCAGCATGCCGCGCCCGGCCACGGCCGGACAATCGACGCTGCGTCGAGCCGTGCCGGGCACAGCGGACATCCTGTCGATCACGCGTTCACAGGAATCCCCGGACCGGAGGGCACGTACGCGGGCAGTCCGACCTCCACCACCAGCCCGCCCCGCGGTCTCGTCCGGGCCAGCACCCGCCCGCCGTGCGCGGCGACGACGGCCGCGACGATGGACAGGCCGAGCCCGTGCCCGTCCCGCTTCCGCACTCGCTCGGGCCCGAGGCGCCGGAACGGCCGGAACAGCCCCGCGGCCTGGTCCGCCGCGATCACCGGCCCGCTGTTCTCGATCCGCAGCCCGGGCCGCCCCGCCGCGTCCACCCCCGTCCACACACTCACCCAACTCGCCTCCCCGTCAGGGACGTTATGGCGTACGGCATTGTCGGTGAGGTTGACGACCAAGCGCTCGATGAGCTGCCGGTCGCCGAGCACAGGGGCGGGTTCGAGCCGTGCCTCGACCCGCACGCCCGCCTCGGGCAGCCGCTCCCGTACGACCTCCGCCAGATCCACGAACTCCCGCCGCTCCAGACCTCGTTGACTGCGCGCCAGCGTCAACAGCGCGTCGATCAACCGCTCCTGCTCCTGCCCGGCCGCCCGCACCCGCAGCAGCGCCGCCCGCAGGGACCCGGCGGAGGCCTCGGGGTCGGCCAGCGTCACGTCGACGATCGTCTGCTGGAGGGTGAGCGGGGTACGCAGCTCGTGAGAGGCGTTGGCGACGAAGCTCTTCTGCGCCTCGAAGGCCCCATCCAGTCTGGCCAGCACGGCGTCGAAGGTGTCGGCCATCGCCTTCAGCTCGTCGTCGGGGCCGGTCACCGCGAGCCGTTCGTGCAGATTGTCGGCGGAGATCCGGCGGGCGGCGGAGATCATGGTGCGCAGCGGTGCGAGCACCCGCCCGGCCATCACCCAGCCGAGGGCCACCGAGGCCAGCGCCATCAGCGCCAGGGCGACACAGCCCTTGACGAGCAGTTCGTGCAGCTGGTCGGAACGGACCGCCTCCACCACGGCGTCGACGGCCGGCGGATCGAGCGTGCCGGGCTCGCCGACCGGCCTCGGAACCTGCCCCTCGACGGAGGAGAGCGCCCGGCCCGCCTTCGAACTCGCGGCGAGGACATAGGTGAACCCCAGCAGCAGCGCCCCGGCCACCACGAACAGGCCGCTGTAAAGCAGGGTGAGGCGCCGGCGGATGCTGCGCGGCCCGCGGACCCGCGTCACAGCCGGTACCCCGCCCGCTCGACCGTCTCGATCAACGGCGGCTCCCCCAGCTTGCGGCGCAGCCGGCTCACCGTGACCTTCACGGTCTGGCTGAAGGGGTCGGCCGCCTCGTCCCAGGCCCGTTCGAGCAGCTCCTCCGCCGACACCACCCCGCCCTGCGCGGCCATGAGCAGCTCCAGCACGGCGAACTCCTTGGGGCTGAGCGGCAGTCGGGCGCCCGCCCGGGTCGCCTCCCGTCGCGCCGGGTCGACCCGCAGCTCCCCGCGCACCAGCACGGGCGGCAACGCGGGCTGCGCACGCCGCGCCAACGCCCTTATCCGGGCCACGAGTTCGGCGAAGGCGAACGGCTTCGCCAGATAGTCGTCGGCCCCGAGGCCCAGCCCGGCGACCCGGTCGGCGACGGCCCCCGACGCGGTCAGCATCAGCACCCGGGCCCGGCTGCCCTCGCGCGCCAGCGTCCGGCAGACCTGGTCGCCGTGCACCCCGGGCAGATCGCGATCCAGTACGACGACGTCGTAGCCGTTGACCTCGGCGCGCTCCAGCGCCGTCGCCCCGTCGAGGGCCAGGTCGACCGCCATGCCCTCCCGGCGCAGCCCGGACGCCACGGTCTCGGCGAGCTCTTCGTGGTCCTCGACCACCAGCACACGCATGCGGTCAGTGTGTCCGCGCCGGGGTTACACGGCGATAAGGACGGCCGTTCCCGTGCCGTAACCGCCCGGGCGCTTGGGTTGACCCCGTCAGCACCACCGCCACCCACGAGGAGGACCCCATGCGTGCTCTGCCGACCCGGCCCCAGCGACTCGCCCTCGGCATAGCCGCCGTGACGGCCGTCGCACTCGGCACGGTCAGCGCGTCGGCCGCCCAGTCGTCCGGTACGACATCCACCGACGCCGAGCCCCCGAGGGGCGGGACCGCCTTCGCGGTCGCCTACCACCCGACCAAGAACGCCCCCGACGACGTCAACGAGGCGAACGACGACTTCGCCGCGTGCATGCGGGACCAGGGCGAGCGGACCTTCCCCGACTTCCACGCGACGACGGACGAGGAGGGCAGGGTGCGACTGGAGGTGAAGTCGGGGGCGACGAAGGACTTCGACCCGGCGTCGACGTCGTACGAGAAAGCGCTGAAGAGCTGCGCTCCGATCCTGAAGAAGGCCGGCATCACCTTCCCGGACCCGGCGGAGCTGCCCCCGCTCCCGACCCCGGCCAAACCGGGAGAGCCGGGCGGGCAACTCCCGTCGCTGCACGAGCACACAGAGAAGGCGTAGGCAACCACGGAGGAGGGGGAACGGGGCGGCCCCGGACGGTACTTGATCCGTCCGGGGCCGCCGCCGTCGCAGGGACGACGTGTCACCCGTAGGGACGACCTGTCGTCCCAGGGACTACGCGTCCAGGGACGTCATCACGTGCTTGATCCGCGTGTAGTCCTCGAACCCGTACCCCGACAGGTCCTTGCCGTACCCGGACTTCTTGAAGCCGCCGTGCGGCATCTCCGCGACCAGCGGGATGTGCGTGTTGATCCACACGCACCCGAAGTCCAGCTTCTTGGACATCCGCATCGCACGCCCGTGGTCCTTGGTCCACACGGACGAAGCCAGCGCGTACTCCACGCCGTTGGCCCACTCGACGGCCTGGTCCTCGTCGGAGAAGGACTGGACGGTGATGACCGGCCCGAAGACCTCGTTCTGGACGATCTCGTCGTCCTGCTTCAGCCCGGACACGACGGTCGGCGCGTAGAAGTAGCCCTTCTCGCCGACCTGGTGGCCGCCGGCCTCGACCTTGGCGTGGGCGGGCAGCCGCTCGATGAACCCGGAGACCTGCTTGAGCTGGTTGGGGTTGTTGAGGGGGCCGAAGAGCACGTCCTCGTCGTCCGGCTGGCCGGTCTTGGTGTCGGCGGCGGCCTTCGCCAGCGCCGCCACGAACTCGTCGTGGATGGACGCCTGCACCAGCACGCGCGTGGCCGCCGTACAGTCCTGGCCCGCGTTGAAGAAGCCCGCCACGGAGATGTCCTCGACGGCCTTGGGGATGTCGGTGTCCTCGAAGACGACGACCGGCGCCTTGCCGCCCAGCTCCAGGTGGACCCGCTTGAGGTCCTTGGAGGCGGACTCGGCGACGGACATGCCGGCGCGCACGGACCCGGTGATGGAGGCCATCGCGGGGACCGGGTGCTCGACCATGAGGCGGCCGGTGTCACGGTCACCGGTCACGACGTTGAAGACGCCCTTGGGCAGGATCGACCCGATGATCTCGGCGATGAGGACGGTCGAGGCGGGGGTGGTGTCGGACGGCTTCAGCACGACCGTGTTGCCCGCGGCGAGCGCCGGGGCGAACTTCCACACGGCCATCATCATCGGGTAGTTCCACGGCGCGACCTGGGCGCAGACGCCGACCGGCTCACGGCGGACGATGGAGGTCATCCCCTCCATGTACTCGCCGGCCGAGCGGCCCTCCAGCATCCGCGCGGCACCCGCGAAGAACCGGATCTGGTCCACCATCGGCGGGATCTCCTCGGACCGCGTGAGCCCGATCGGCTTGCCGGTGTTCTCCACCTCGGCGGCGATGAGGTCCTCGGCCCGCTCCTCGAACGCGTCCGCGATCTTCAGGAGGGCCTTCTGGCGCTCGGCGGGGGTCGTGTCGCGCCAGGCGGGGAAGGCGCGTGCGGCGGCCTCCATCGCGGCGTCGATGTCGGCCTGCCCGGACAGCGGTGCGGTCGCGTACGCCTCGCCCGTCGCGGGGTTGACCACCTCGGTGGTCCGTCCGTCGGCGGCGTCCCGGAACTCACCGTCGATGTAGTTGCGCAGACGACGCAGCTCGGTGCTCACTGCCGGCCTCCTGTGTCGGGTCGAACTGTCCATTGATTGAGACACCCACCCTAATCGGCCGGCCCACGTTTTCAACACCCCCACTCCCGCCGATTCTGCGAAATCCGCAGGTCTCACACACGTAAACAACGAATTTCATCGCTACGGCCTTGCGGAAGTGTCGATACGTCGTGCACAGTGAGCTGGTGGCCAGTCGAAGCACAGACCCCAGGGACTCACGGGTCGTCCGCGAGTCCAGGAACGGCACCCCTCATCTGGATGCCGTGTCCCTCGCCATCATCGAACAGCTCCAGGAGGACGGCCGCCGGCCGTACGCCGCGATCGGCAAGGCCGTCGGCCTGTCGGAGGCGGCCGTGCGCCAGCGCGTCCAGAAGCTGCTCGACCAGGGCGTGATGCAGATCGTCGCCGTCACGGACCCGCTCACCGTGGGCTTCCGGCGGCAGGCGATGGTCGGCATCCATGTCGAGGGCGACGTCGAGTCCGTGGCCGACGCACTGACCTCGATGGCCGAGTGCGAGTACGTGGTGATGACCGCGGGCTCCTTCGACCTGATGGTGGAGATCGTCTGCGAGGACGACGACCACCTCCTCGAGGTCATCAACCGCCGTATCCGCGCCATCCCCGGCGTGCGCTCCACCGAGAGCTTCGTCTATCTGAAGCTCAAGAAGCAGACCTACATGTGGGGAACCCGATAACCGTGAGGACCCGATAACCGTGAGCTCCAAGGACCTCAGCCAGACCGCGTACGACCACCTGTGGATGCACTTCACCCGCATGTCCTCGTACGAGAACTCGCCCGTCCCCACCATCGTCCGGGGCGAGGGCACCCACATCTACGACGACAAGGGCAAGCGCTACCTCGACGGTCTCGCGGGCCTGTTCGTGGTCCAGGCGGGCCACGGCCGCGTGGAGCTCGCCGAGGCGGCCTTCAAGCAGGCGCAGGAGCTGGCGTTCTTCCCGGTGTGGTCCTACGCCCACCCGAAGGCCGTGGAGCTCGCGGAGCGCCTCGCGCACCACGCGCCCGGCGACCTCAACAAGGTCTTCTTCACCACCGGTGGCGGCGAGGCGGTCGAGACCGCCTGGAAGCTGGCCAAGCAGTACTTCAAGCTCACCGGCAAGCCGACCAAGTACAAGGTCATCTCCCGCGCGGTCGCCTACCACGGCACCCCGCAGGGCGCCCTGTCGATCACCGGCCTCCCCGGCCTGAAGGCCCCCTTCGAGCCGCTGGTCCCCGGCGCGCACAAGGTGCCGAACACCAACATCTACCGCGCCCCGATCCACGGCGACGACCCCGAGGCCTACGGCCGCTGGGCCGCCGACCAGATCGAGCAGGAGATCCTCTTCGAGGGCCCGGACACGGTCGCCGCGGTCTTCCTGGAGCCGGTCCAGAACGCGGGCGGCTGCTTCCCGCCCCCGCCCGGCTACTTCCAGCGGGTCCGCGAGATCTGCGACAAGTACGACGTGCTGCTGGTCTCGGACGAGGTCATCTGCGCCTTCGGCCGCCTGGGCACGATGTTCGCCTGCGACAAGTTCGACTACGTCCCGGACATGATCACCTGCGCCAAGGGCATGACCTCGGGCTACTCCCCGATCGGCGCCTGCATCATCTCCGACCGCCTGGCCGAGCCGTTCTACAAGGGCGACAACACCTTCCTGCACGGCTACACCTTCGGCGGCCACCCGGTCTCCGCGGCGGTGGGCCTCGCCAACCTCGACCTGTTCGAGCGCGAGAACCTCAACCAGCACGTCCTCGACAACGAGGGCGCGTTCCGCTCGACCCTGGAGAAGCTGCACGACCTGCCGATCGTCGGCGACGTCCGCGGCAACGGCTTCTTCTACGGCATCGAGCTGGTGAAGGACAAGGCCACGAAGGAGTCCTTCAACGACGAGGAGACCGAGCGCGTGCTCTACGGCTTCCTCTCCAAGGCCCTCTTCGACAACGGCCTGTACTGCCGCGCCGACGACCGTGGTGACCCGGTCGTCCAGCTCGCCCCGCCGCTGATCTCCAACCAGGAGACCTTCGACGAGATCGAGCAGATCCTGCGCGCCACGCTCACGGAGGCGTGGACGAAGCTGTAAAGCCATCCGGCTGCGGCCCGGGGTGCACCCGTCCGAGTGACAAGGGTGCACCCCGGGCCGCGTGCTGTCCGGGGTTTCCGCACCCGCTCCCTAGCGTGCCTGGTAACCGATCGGCCCTGTCTTCGTTCCCCCGCACGGGGGATCAACGGCAGGGAAAACGGATCAGATACGAGGTGTACGCCCATGGAGGCCCCGCCCGACAACGACGTGCTCTGGGCCCGCGCCCTGCACTTCACGCACCCCGACGGCTCACCCGCGCTCGGCGGCGTCTCGCTCGGCGTCCGCGAGGGCGAGATCCTCGCCGTGAGCGGCCCGCGCGGCAGCGGCAAGACGACGCTGCTCAGCTGCCTGTCGGGGCTGGTCCCGGCGCAACGCGGCGAGGTCTGGTTCAACAGCGTGCCCGTGCACACGATGGGTCCGATGACCCGCGAGCGCCTGCGCCGCGACCGCTTCGGCTGGATCGACCCGGCCCCGGTCCTGGTCCCCGAGCTCAACGTCTGGGAGAACGCCGCCCTCCCCCTGATGCTGCGCGGCACCAGCCGCCGCCGGGCCAAGGTGGCCGCGCTGGAGTGGCTGGAGCGCCTCGACATCGGCGACAGATCCCGCAACCGCCCGCACGAACTGACCCAGCCGGAACGCCAGCGCGCCTGCATCGCCAGGGCCCTTGCCCCGGCCCCGACGGTCCTGTTCGCGGACGAACCGACGGCCCCCCTGCACCGCGCGGACCGCGCCCACGTCCTGCGCACCCTCACCACCGCGGCCCGCTCGCACGGCATCACGGTGGTGCTGGCGACCCACGACGCGGAGACGGCGGCGCTCGCCGACCGCACGGTCTCGCTGCTGGACGGCCGCCGGGTGAACACGGTCCACCTTCCCCCGGTCCAGGAAACGCAACCGGCAGGCCAGGGGGCCGCGTGCTCGCTCTCCGTCTGACCCGCGGCGCCCACCCGGCCGTCCACCTGCGCCGCCTGCTGGTCGCGACCGCCGCGGCGGGCACAGGCTTCCTCCTCCTCTGCACCCTCGGCTACGCGATGGCCCACCAGGACGACCCACGCGGCTCCCTCCTCCGCCTGGCCTGGTGCCTGACCCCGCTGGCCACCACGGTCTACTTCGCCCTCGCCGTGGCCCGCACGGACCCCGGCACCCGCCCCCGCCCCGGCCTGGCGGCGATCGGCCTGGGCCCGGCCCGCCTGATGGCGGTCTCGGCCGCCACCACAGCCCTGTCCTGCCTCCTGGGCTCGATGGTGGCCCTGCTCTTCTTCCTCCACCTCCGAGGCGACCTGACGGGCATGCCCTTCGACGGCGCAGGAGCAGACTTCCTGGCCCCGGAGAAACCCCTGCCCCTCCCGGCAGCCCTGACCTTGCTGGGCCTGGTCCCGGCGATCGCATCGGTGACAGTCGCGTGGGCGATGCGCCCGAGCGACGACAGACTGAGGGGGACGGCGAGGTCGTACGGGAGGTTCGGCGCCCGAGGAACGGCGGCGGCACGGGAGACCTTCGGCTCCTACGGCCGTTTCCGGGCCGGCTCAGCGGCGAGTGGCCGATCCGCCCAGCCTGCGGGCAGTCAGGCCGCGCCGTCTGCGGGCAGTCGTGCCGCTGGGGCGGCACGGGTGGGCGCAGACGGCACCCCGCCAGCGCGGGCAAGCGAAATGCCCCCTACAGAACCCCCCACCGGCCTGCACCCGAACACCCTCCCCCCACTCCCCAGCGATTCACCCAAAGGCCTCCCCTGGGGCATCGCAGTACTGGCCGCAGGACTGGCCGTAGAGGCATACGCAGGCAAACCCCACACCACCCCCCTCCCCAGCGGCCTCACCGGCGGAGCCCCCGCCACACTCATCGGCTGGCTCCTCACCGCAGTCGGCCTGGCCCTGGCCGGCCCCGGCCTCACCCACCTCTGCGGCCGCCTCCTCCAGTCCGCCCACCCCGGCGCCCTCCGCCTCCTCGCCGGCCGCGTCCTCATGGCGGAAGCCACCCGCATCGGCCGCCCCCTCGGCGTGGTCTGCGCGGTCGCCTCCGGCACGTACGCCATGACGACGCTCCACGACACGGCGGCCACCCCGGACATCGGCCCCCTCACCACCCTCGGCCTGCTCCTGGTCACCGGCTGCACCCTCGCCACGCTCGCCACCGCGGCCGTGGAGGCGAAGCACGCCCGCGCCGACACCACCGCCGCGCTCCTCCGCCTCGGCGCCCCCACGACGATGCTCCGCAGCGCGGCGGCCCTGCGCGCAGGCGCGGTACTGGCCCTGTTCGGCCCGCTCACCCTGATCGTGGCGGAGCTGGCGGCACTCCCCCTCACGCGCTGAAACTCGTACGAAAAAATCTCCGGGCGCCGATGAGTTCCTGATCCGCCCCCGGTCTACCCACCGAACAGCACACACCCCGATGGGAGAGACCACGATGACCGCGAAGCCCTACCAGCAGATGATCTTCGTCAACCTGCCGGTGAACGACCTCGAAGCGTCCAAGAAGTTCTTCACGTCGCTCGGCTACACCCTCAACGAGCAGTTCAGCGACGACAACGCGGCCTCCGTGGTGATCAGCGACACGATCGTCGCGATGATGCTGACGAAGCCCTTCTACTCCACGTTCACCGACAAGGAGATCGCGGACGCCACGAAGACCAGCGAGGTGGCGATCTGTCTGAGCGCCGAGAGCCGCGCGGCGGTGGACGAGATGATCGACAAGGCCGTCGCTGCCGGCGGCACCGCCTCGGACAAGGTCCAGGACCTCGGCTTCATGTACGGCCGCGGATACGACGACCTCGACGGCCACTCCTGGGAGATCGTGTGGATGGACCCGGCCGCGGTCCAGGGCTGAACCACCCACGCAGAACGCCGTGTCTAGCATGGGCGGGTGCAGACGATGCCCGCCCATGCGGCCCACCACGACGACCGTGAGATCGAGACCCTCGACGACTTCGACGCCACGGTCTCGGCCCGCGGCACCCTCGCCGGCTTCCGTGTTCAGGCCGTCGATCTGACGGACCGCACAAGGCAGTTGCTCGCCACGGACACCACGGGCGCGGTCTTCCTCGGTTGCCCCATGCGGGAGGACGCGGCGGCCAAGGTCCGCGCGGACGGCGCGATGGTCTTCCCGCCCGTCCCGAACCTCCCGTTCAACCCGTACCGCGGCCTGCTCTACTCCCCCGACGAGTTGTTCGCCGGCCTCGCCAAGGGGTACGAGGAGACGCCGGACGCCCGCGCGTACGCCTGGTTCCAGCAGACCAAGGCCGACGGCGACATATTCGCCTCGATGCTCCGCTCGATCCACGACGACGCCGTCTCCGACGCCCTCGACGAACTCCTGCGCGGTACCCGGGTGGTGGGCGTCATGGGCGGTCACGCGATGGCCCGTGGCACGGAGGAGTACGCCGGTGCCGCCCGGCTCGGCCGGGAGCTGACCCGGTCCGGCCTCACCGTCGCCACCGGCGGCGGCCCCGGCGCGATGGAGGCGGCGAACCTCGGCGCGTACGCCGCCCCGTACGACGACGGGATGCTCACCGAGGCCCTCCAACTCCTCGCCAAGGCGCCGAGGTTCACCCCGTCGATCACCGACTGGGCGGCCGCCGCCTTCGACGTGCGGGCACGCTGGCCCAAAGGTGGCTCGTCCGTGGGCATCCCGACCTGGTTCTACGGCCACGAGCCGCCGAACCCGTTCGCGTCCCACATCGCCAAGTACTTCGCCAACGCCACCCGCGAGGACGGCCTGTTGGCCCGCTCGAACGCGGGCGTCGTGTTCCTGCCGGGCGCCGCCGGGACCGTACAGGAGATCTTCGACAACGCGACGCCCAACTACTACGAGTCGCGCGGCGAGCCGACGCCGATGGTGCTCGTCGACCGGGCGCACTGGACGGAGCGGCTGCCGACCTGGCCGCTGCTTACGGCACTTGCGCGGGAACGCTCGATGGAGTCGCGAATCGCCCTGGTTGACCGAATCGAGGAGGCTCCGGCGGCGTTGAAACGTCTCGGTGGTTAATAAGCAGGTAAAGCCAACGTCCTCGATGCGCTTACACGTTGACACTACTTACGCCACACTTATAAACCTGTGAGCCTCTTGGGATTGGTGTTGTCGCATCCCGTGATGTTCCGTCACCACTCCGCCCACCCCCCGCAATTGCGCCTCCCGTAAGGACAAACGTGGCAGTTCTGTCCATATCTCGCCGTACCGTCGCCCGTTCCGTGCGCGTCCTCGGTGTCGCCACCGCAACCGCCGCGCTCGCGCTCGGTGCCGCCGGCAACGCGCTGGCGTGCAACATCAAGGAATTCTCCGCCGAAGCCAAGTGCGACGGCGACAAGGGTGTCATCACCGTCACCGACGTCGACAAGTCCGGCGTCGAGGCGACCGTCTCCGTGTACCTGGTGGAGAACAACGCCGACGTCCGCATGGTCGGCGAGAAGACGGTGAAGGGCTCCAAGGAGGGCACCACCATCACCTTCGAAGAGGCCTGGCAGCCCAACGCGGAGTACCGCGTCCACGTGGTCGCCCTGCCCTACATCAAGGGTGATGACGTCAGCCCGAACCTGACGACCCCGGCCACGGCCTGCAAGACCGAGGAAGAGACGCCGACCCCGACGGCCACCCCGTCGCCGTCGGAGTCCACTCCGGCCGAGGAGGAGTCCGACAGCCCCGCCCCGTCGGCCTCCGAGAGCAGCACCGCCCCCGCGGACACGTCGAGCAACGCCCCGACCCCCGCGGCCGGTGAGTCCAACCTCGCCGAGACCGGCGCCAACTCCAACACGGGCCTGATCGCGGGCATCGCGGTCGCCCTGGTCGCCATCGGCGGCGGCGCGGTCTTCTTCGGCCTGCGTCGCCGTGGAGCGAGCAGCAGCCGATAAGCACGGCACGCACAGCGGTGTGGCCCGTCCTCCGTCAGGGGACGGGCCACACCCATGTCACCCGGGGCATCACCCGAAGGTGGCCCGCTCCAGCCAGAACTCCAGCAGCTCCCGCTCGCCGAGTACCTCCAACCCCGGGCTGTCCAACGGCAGTCGACGGTAGAAGGCGAGCATGACGGCGGTGAGCGGTCCCCTGAGCGCGACGGTCGCCTTCTCGTGCCCGCGCCGCCAGGCGATGGCCTCCTCGCCCAGCTCGACGATCCACTCACCCGCGTGGTCGGTGGCATGCAGATGGATGCTCTTCCCCGGCCGCCGCAACTCCTTGGCGGCGTCGTGCGGTTGGTTCCGCTGCACGAACTCGACGATCTGGAGCCACTCGTCGATCGCGTCGGCGGCGATGTCCGGTGCTACCTCGTAGGGCAGCCCGGCGGCGAGGGTGGCGTCGGCGCGGTGGACCGTGAGCTCATGGGTCATGCGGCGGGCCCAGAAGCCGGCCGTGGGGATGCCGGCCCACGACCACACCGCGGCATCCGGCCCGGCCTCCCGCAGCGTGCCGACGAGCATCTCCCCGGTCTCCGCGAGCCACGCGTCCAGCGCACCGGCGCCCCTGGCCCCCTCGCCCGACGGCGTCTGGTCCGCGGGGACCGCCTCCTGCGCCCGGACGCGCACCAGCGCCTCCACCCCGCGCAGGGCGCCCCCGGTGTGCCGGACGAGCTGTTCCAGCGTCCAGTCCGGGCAGGTCGGCACCGTCGCGGTCAGATCGGCGCCGGAGGTCACCACCGCCCGGAGCAGGCCGACCTGGTGGGCGATCTCATCGCAGTAGCGGTCATGCGGGAGCAGCGTCATGCCCCGCACCTTATGGGCCGTCCGATCAGCCGAGTACGACGATTTCGGCCGCGTCGAACTCCACCCCGACGGTGTCCCCCACCTCCGGCGCCGCCCGCAACGCACACGCCGCCTCCAGCACCGGCGCGTCCCCCTCCGGCCGCAGCCGTACGGCGACATGCGTGCCCTTGAAGGTGCGCGCGACGACGGAACAGCGCAGCCCGGCGTCCACGAGCCGCACCCCCGCCGGCCGCACCAGCAGGCTCCGCACCCCCTGAGAAGCCCCCTCGGGCACCGGCACCTTGCCCCACGGCGTGTCGGCGGCCTCCCCGGCGACCGTGCCCTCGACGACGTTCTCGAACCCGAGGAACCGCGCCACGAACTCATCGGCGGGCCGCTGCCACACCTCAAGGGGCGTACCAGACTGCGCGATCCGCCCGTCCCGCATCACCACCACCCGGTCGGCCAGCGCGAACGCCTCCCCCTGGTCGTGCGTGACCGCCAGCACGGTCGTCCCCAACCGCCCGAACAGCTCCCGCAGTTCGACGACGAGCCGTTCCCGCAGCGACCGGTCCAACTGCCCCAGCGGCTCGTCCAGCATCAGCAACCGCGGCCGGGGCGCGAGCGCCCGGGCGAGCGCCACCCGCTGCTGCTCACCCCCGGAGAGCCCGGCGACGGCCCGTCCGGCGGCCCCGGGCAGCCCGACGAGGTCGAGCAACTCCCCCACCCGCTCGCTCTGTTCCCCCTTCGAGACCCCGTGCATCCGCAGGCCGAACGCCACGTTCCCGCCCACGTCCCGCTGCGGGAACAGCTGGTGGTCCTGGAACATCAGCCCGACCCCGCGCTTGTGCGCGGCCACCCCCGCCTGGTCGCGCCCGTCCAGCAACACCCGCCCCCCGTCAAGGTGTTGCAGCCCGGCCACCACCCGCAGCAGCGTCGACTTCCCGCTTCCGCTCGGCCCGAGCACACACACGATCTCGTGCTCGGCGACCGACAGGTCGACCCCGTCCAGGGCGGCCCGCCCGCCGAAGCGGACCGTCGCGTCCTCCAGCGCCAGCAGCATCAGAACTCACCCGTCCGATCGGTCCGCAACCGCTCCAGGACCAGCAGCGCCACCGCGCACACCACCATCAGAATCGTCGAAAGGGCCATCGCCTGCCCGTAGTTGAGGTCACCGGCCCGCCCCAGCAGCCGCGCCACCGCGACCGGCAGCGTCGGATTGTCGGGCCGCGCGATGAACACGGTCGCGCCGAACTCCCCCAGCGACACGGCGAAGGCGAAGCCCGCCGCGATCAGCAACGCCCGCCGCACCAGCGGCAGATCGACCTCGCGCCACACCCGCCAGGGCGACGCCCCGAGCACGGCCGCCGCCTCGCGCAGCCGCTGGTCCACCGCCCGCAGCACCGGCAGCATGGTCCGTACGACGAAGGGCACCCCGACCAGCGCCTGCGCGAGCGGCACCAGGATCCAGGAGGCCCGCAGGTCCAGCGGAGGCTCGTCGAGAGCGATCAGGAACCCGAACCCCACGGTCACCGCGGACACCCCGAGCGGCAGCATCAGCAGCGCGTCGAAGCCCCGTACGAACCGCCCCGCGTCCCGCCGGGTGAGCGCCGCCGCGGCGAGGCCCCCGATCAACACCGCGATGGCGGTGGCGGCGACGGCGTACTCCAGGGAGTTCCCGATCGCCTCGATCGGCGGCACCAGGAACACGCCCCCGTCGGCCGAGGTCAGCGCCCGGTAGTAGCCGAAGTCCGGCGCGTCGAGCGACCGTTGGACGAGGACCGCGAGCGGCAGCACCAGCAGGACGGCGATCGTGGCCAGCACCCCGGCAAGCAGCGCCCACTGCCCGGCCCCGCGCGGCCGGCGGGCGGTCGTCTCGGGCGCGACGAGGCGCAGCACGCTCTCCCGGCGCCGTACGGTCCACGCGTGCACGGCGAGGATCGCGCCCACCGCCACGAACTGCACCAGCGTCAGGACCGCGGCCGTACCGAGGTCGAAGATCTCGGAGGTCTGCCGGTAGATCTCCACTTCGAGCGTCGAGAAGGTCGGCCCGCCGAGGATCTGCACCACCCCGAAGGAGGTGAAGGTGAAGAGGAAGACCATGAGGGCGGCCGCGGCCACGGCGGGCGCGAGCGCGGGCAGCGTGACCTTCCGCCAGGCCCGCCACGAGGAGGCGCCCAGCATCCGCGCGGCCTCCTCCTGCCGCGGGTCCATCTGCCCCCAGAGCCCGCCCACCGTCCGTACGACGACCGCGTAGTTGAAGAAGACGTGCGCGAGCAGGATCGCCCACACGGTGGTGTCGAGGCGTACGCCCCACAGCTCGTCGAGCAGCCCGCCGCGCCCGACCAGCGCGAGGAACGCCGTACCGACGACGACCGTCGGCAGCACGAACGGGACCGTGACGACGGCCCGCAGGATCTGCTTGCCGGGGAAGTCGTAGCGCGCGAACACATACGCGCCCGGCAGCGCGACCGCGAGCGTCAGCGCGGTCGAGGCGAGCGCCTGCCAGGTGGTGAACCACAGCACGTGCCGGATGTCGGACTGCGCGAGCACGTCCGTGATGCGCCCGAACTGCCAGCTGCCGTCCGCCTTGAGCCCACGCGCGACGATCGCGGCGACGGGCCAGGCGAAGAAGAGCCCGAAGAACGCGACGGGCAGGACCATGAGGCCCAGCCGCGCCGCGGCCCTCCTACGACCGGCTACTTCAGTACGAGCGAGGTCCACGACTTGACCCAGTCGTCACGGTTGTCGGCGATCTTCGCCGGGTCCATGGTCTCGGGGTCCTTGGCGGCGGGACCGTACTTCGTGAACTCGGCGGGCACGGCAGCGCCGTCGACCACCGGGTAGACGAACATGTTGAGCGGCATGTCCTCCTGGAACTTCTTGGTCAGGAGGAAGTCGATGAGGGCCTTGCCGCCCGTGCTGTTCTTCGCGTTGCTCAGCAGTCCCGCGTACTCGACCTGCCGGAAGCAGGTGCCGTCGACGACACCGGTCGGCGCGGTCGCGGGCTTCGGGTCGGCGTAGATGACCTCGGCGGGCGGCGAGGAGGCGTACGAGACGACGAGCGGCCGGTCGGCCTTCGCCTTCTTGCCGCCGGCGGACCCGGAGAACTCCTCGTTGTACGCCTGCTCCCAGCCGTCGACGACCTTGACGCCGTTGGCCTTGAGCTTGGTCCAGTACGCCTCCCAGCCGTCGTCGCCGTACTTGGCGGCGGTACCGAGCAGGAACCCGAGCCCCGGCGAGGAGGTGGAGGCGTTCTCGGTGACGAGGAGGTCCTTGTAGGCGGGCTTGACCAGATCGTCGTACGACGTGGGCGGCTGGAGCTTGTGCTCGCTGAACCAGGCCTTGTCGTAGTTGAGGCAGATGTCGCCGGTGTCGATGGGCGTGACCTTGTCGCCGTCGACCCGGTAGCCGGCCTTGATCGTGTCGGCGCCCTTGGCCTCGTACGACTGGAACAGTCCGTTGTCGAGCGCCCGGGACAGCAGGGTGTTGTCGACGCCGAAGAAGACGTCGCCCTGCGGGTTGTCCTTGGTCAGGATCGCCTTGTTGACGGCCTGCCCGGCGTCGCCGTCCTCCAGGACCTTGACCTTGTAGCCGGACTCCTTCTCGAAGGCGGCGAGGACGCCCTTGGAGACGGCCCACGAGTTGTGGCTGACGAGCGTGACGGTCTTGGACTCGCTCTGGGAGCCGCCCTCGTCGGACGACCCGCACGCGGACAGCGCGACCAGGCCGAGGCCGACGACGACAGCAAAGTACTTCTTGCTACTCACGGTGATGACCGAACTTCCTACCCAGAATGACCTGGGCGAGGTTCAGAGGGTCTGCGGCCCGACGGCCGCACTCTCAGCGCTGTGGCGCTCCCCTGTCGGATAGATATATGAAGTTATATGAAGGTGTTCTTGCGACGGTCAGACTACCGTTCGCCGGCCGCGAGCTGACCGCAGGCCCCGTCGATCTCCTGGCCGCGGGTGTCCCGGACGGTCACCGGCACGCCGTGCGCGGCGATGGCCTCGACGAAGGCCTTCTCGTCCTCGGGCCGCGAGGCGGTCCACTTGGAGCCCGGGGTCGGGTTCAGCGGGATGAGGTTGACGTGCACGGGCTTGCCGCGCAGCAGCCGCCCGAGCCGGTCCCCACGCCAGGCCTGGTCGTTGATGTCCCGGATGAGCGCGTACTCGATCGACAGCCGCCGCCCGGACTTCTCGACGTACTCGAACCCGGCGTCGAGCACCTCGCGCACCTTCCACCGCGTGTTCACGGGGACGAGGGTGTCGCGCAGCTCGTCATCGGGAGCGTGCAGCGAGATGGCGAGCCGGCACTTGAACCCTTCGTCGGCGAACCGGTGAATGGCCGGCACCAGCCCGACGGTCGAGACGGTGATACCCCGCTGCGACAGCCCGAGCCCGTCCGGGGCGGGGTCGGTGAGCGCACGGATCGACTGGACGACCCGCTTGTAGTTGGCGAGGGGCTCGCCCATGCCCATGAAGACGATGTTGGAGAGCCGCGCGGGCCCACCGGGCACTTCCCCGTCCCGGAGCGCGCGCATCCCGTCGACGATCTGATGGACGATCTCGGCGGTGGACAGGTTCCGGTCGAGGCCCGCCTGCCCGGTGGCGCAGAAGGGGCAGTTCATCCCGCACCCGGCCTGCGACGAGATGCACATGGTGACCCGGTCCGGATACCGCATCAGCACCGACTCGACGAGCGTCCCGTCGAACAGTCGCCACAGCGTCTTGCGCGTGGTCCCCTGGTCGGTCGACAGATGCCGGACGACGGTCATCAGCTCAGGAAGCAGCGCCTCCTGCAGCTTGCCGCGAGCGCCGGCCGGAATGTCCGTCCACTGCTCCGGATCGTGCGCGTACCGCGCGAAGTAGTGCTGCGAGAGCTGCTTGGCACGAAACGGCTTCTCACCGATCTCGGCCACGACATCCTTGCGCTCGGCAGGAGTGAGATCGGCAAGGTGCCGCGGCGGCTTCTTGGCTCCGCGCGGGGCGACGAAAGTGAGTTCTCCGGGTGCAGGCATAACCCTTCCAGTGTGGCAGATCATCGGCGGGAGCCCAGGCCAGAGCGGGGTGGGGGTGGTCACCCGGCACGTCACCGGGCGGACCCAAGGCCGCGAACTGTAATAAAACGTGATGGATAAGACATCGATGCGGTCATACCGGAGACCCGGTCGGCGGCAACCATTCACTTCGATGCCATTCACTTCGATGCCCTGTCGCTCCCGTGGCGGCCGAGCATGCGGAAGGAGCCACCCCATGGCCGACATCAATGTCGCGCTGCACGTACAGGTCGAGGCCCTGCCCGGCAAGGAGGAAGAGGTCGCGGCCTTTCTCCGCGAGGGCCTTGGCATCGTCCAGGACGAGCCAGGTACCGTCGCCTGGTTCGCGGTGCGCCTGAGCCCGTCCACCTTCGCCATCTTCGACGCCTTTCCCGACGACGACGCACGCCAGGCCCATCTCGTCGGCCGCCTGGGCAGCGCCCTGATGGAACGAGCCGACGAACTGTTCGCCCAGCCACCTGCCGTCGAGAGCCTCGACGTCCTCGCCCACAAGCTTTGACGGACGCCCGCGCGTCCTGCGAGGTGTCCTAGGCGCTCGGACGCTCCAGGCGCTCCTTGAGCAGCTGCTCGTCCCGCGGGAGCTCCTTGCGGACCTGCGGGCGGACGACGAGGGGGACCAGGGCCTTGCCGAGGCCGTGCCCCTTGAAGTCGACCTCTATCGTCACGCGGGACCGGCGCCCGTCGTCGAGCGGCTCGATCTCGCCGTGGGTACGGGGCCGGACGGGTCCTTCGATCCCGTGCAGGTCCCAGCTGTGCGGAGGGTCGAGCTCGTCGAACTCGACGGTCATCGGGATCTCGCGGTTCCCGATCCGCCGGGTGACCCGGACCCGGGAGCCGGCATGGATCGGCCCCTCGTCGAGCGGCTCCGCCTTGACGGCGCTCAGCTGCCATTCCGGCAGATGGGAGGGGTCGGTGATGTACGCGTAGACGTCTTCGGGACTGCGGTCGACGTCGATCACTTCACGGATGGCGGGCATGACGCCCTCCTTCCAGGGCGATCCCCTGCGAGGGCTTACAGGGAAATCGTCCCACCGGACCGCCCCCGAGAACAGCAGAAGCCCCCGCCTCAGCGGGGGCTTCTCCAGACATCCGTACGACAGACAGCCGTACGACAGGCATCCGTACGCCGGTCAGCCCGAGCCCACAAACAGCACCAACAGCAGCCACACCACCGGAGCGGTCGGCAGCAGCGAGTCCAGTCGGTCCATGATGCCGCCATGCCCCGGCAGCAGCGTGCCCATGTCCTTGATGCCGAGGTCGCGCTTGATCATCGACTCGCCGAGGTCACCGAGCGTCGCGCTCGCCGCCACCGCGAGGCCCAGCAGCAGCCCCTGCCACCAGGTGCCTTCGTCGATCAGGAACTGCATGCACAGCGCGCCCGCCACCATCGCGAAGGACACCGCGCCCAACAGGCCCTCACGGGTCTTGCCGGGGCTGATGCGCGGCGCGAGCTTGTGCTTGCCGAAGCGCCAGCCGACGGCGTACGCCCCGGTGTCGCTGACGACGGTGAGGAGCAGGAACGTCAGCACCCGCTGCGGCCCGTCGTCGGCGGTGAGCATCATCGCGACGAACGTGGCCAGGAACGGGACGTAGAAGGCCGCGAAGACGCCCGCGGTGACGTCCTTCAGGTAACCCTCCGGCGGTTCCGTCATCCGCCAGACCAGCACCGCGAGCGCGGTGAGCGCCATCGCCACCCACGCGCCCTCGGCGTCCCGGACGTACCCGGCGACGACCATGGCCGCACCGCCGACCGCCAACGGCACGAGGGGCGCCCTGATGCCCTTGCGCTCCTCCAGCCGTGAGGTCAGTTCCCACAGTCCGACGACCACGGCGACCGCTATCACGCCGACGAAGACGGCCTTGACGACGAAGAGCGAGGCGACGATCACCACACCGAGCCCGACGCCGACCCCTATGGCCGCGCCCAGGTCACGCCCCGCGCTCTTCTTCTGCGGCGCGGAAGCAGGCTGCGGGGCGTCGGGCATGGGCTCCGGATTCTGCGTCTGCGGCGCAGCCGCTCGGGGCTGCGCCGACGTGGTCTCGTCGCGGAACGTCTCGTCCCGGAACGTCGCGTCCCGGAAACTCTCGTCCCGGAACAAGGGGCCACTCAGCCGAGCGGCCCCCCGGTCGTCATCCTGGTCTCCGCCGTACGCGGGTACCTCGGGCACGATGGGCATGGGGCGAGTCTGCTGCGCCTCAGGCGCATCGTACGCGGGACCCGCCGGGGCAGCCCCCTGGACAGGCCCCTGGTCGGTGGGCCCCCAGTACCCGGCGTGTGGCCCGGCCCCAGGCGGAGAGCCCCAGGAAGAGTCGTTCATCAGACTTCGAGGAGCTCCGCTTCCTTGTGCTTCAGAAGCTCGTCCACCTGGGCGACGTACTTGTGCGTCGCGTCGTCGAGCTCCTTCTCCGCACGGCGGCCCTCGTCCTCGCCGATCTCGCCGTCCTTGACGAGCTTGTCGATCGCGTCCTTGGCCTTGCGGCGGACCGAGCGGATGGACACCCGGGAATCCTCCGCCTTGCCCTTGGCGACCTTGATGTAGTCGCGGCGGCGCTCCTCGGTGAGCTCGGGGAACACCACCCGGATGATGTTGCCGTCGTTGCTCGGGTTGACGCCCAGGTCCGAGTCGCGGATGGCCTGCTCGATGTTGCGCAGGGCCGTCTTGTCGAACGGGGTCACCACCGCCATGCGCGGCTCCGGCACGGAGAACGAAGCCAGCTGGTTGATCGGCGTCGGCGCGCCGTAGTAGTCGGCCACGATCTTGTTGAACATCGCCGGGTGCGCACGGCCGGTGCGGATCGCGGCGAAGTCCTCCTTGGCGACCACGACGGCCTTCTCCATCTTCTCCTCGGCCTCGAGGAGGGTCTCTTCGATCACCACTTGCTCCTGCGTGTCTTGAGTAGGCCCGGCTGCTGTTCCGTTGCGTGGAGGCGGCGGCCGGCTGCGTCGCGTCTTCTTCCTGCACGGTTCCCGACCGGCAGGACATTGTCCATCCCCCGGTCAGGGACGGTGTCCAACTGGGGTCAGTCCCGGCTGCCCTGCTCACCCACAAGCGTGCCGATCTTCTCACCCTTGACGGCGCGCGCGATATTGCCCTCCGTCAGAAGCTCGAAGACGAGGATCGGGAGCTTGTTGTCGCGGCACAGCGTGATGGCGGTGGCGTCGGCGACCTTGAGGTCGCGGGTGATGACCTCGCCGTAGCCGAGGGAGTCGAACTTGACCGCGTCGGGGTTTTTCTTCGGGTCGGAGTCGTAGACCCCGTCCACGCCGTTCTTGCCCATGAGGAGCGCCTCGGCGTCGATCTCCAGGGCGCGCTGGGCGGCGGTGGTGTCGGTGGAGAAGTACGGCATGCCCATACCGGCGCCGAAGATGACCACGCGGCCCTTCTCCAGGTGGCGCACGGCGCGCAGCGGGATGTACGGCTCGGCGACCTGGCCCATGGTGATGGCGGTCTGCACGCGGGAGTCGATGCCCTCCTTCTCCAGGAAGTCCTGGAGGGCGAGGCAGTTCATCACGGTGCCGAGCATGCCCATGTAGTCGGAGCGGGCGCGGTCCATGCCGCGCTGCTGGAGCTCGGCGCCGCGGAAGAAGTTGCCGCCGCCGATGACGACCGCGATCTCCGCGCCGTCGCGCACGACGGCCGCGATCTCACGGGCGATCTTGTGCACCACGTCCGGGTCCACGCCCAGGCCCCCGCCACCGGAGAAGGCCTCTCCGGACAGCTTCAACAGAAACCGGCCGCTCACTTTGCCGTCGTCGCTCTTCTGGGCCTTGGTGGTCATCGGAATCTCGCCTCTTTCAAGGGGTCGCACATACGAAGAAGGCCACTGCCGATGGGAACTGGTTCGTATCCCATGCGCGGCAATGGCCTCCTCGTCAGATCTGCTGTCGTCCGCCACGCGCGTGCGTGACGGCGTACCGGACGACTGCCTACGACCCTATCGGGGTCGGGCGTCGAACGCGGTACGGACTCAGATGCCGACCTTGATGCGCGTGAAGCGCTTCAGGGTGACACCGGCCTCGTCCAGAACCTTCTGGACGGACTTCTTGTTGTCCAGCGCGTACGGCTGGCCGAGCAGCGTGGCGTCCTTGAAGAAGCCGTTGAGGCGACCCTCGACGATCTTCGGCAGGGCGGCCTCGGGCTTGCCCTCGGCGCGGGTGGTCTCCTCGGCGACGCGGCGCTCGGACTCGACGACCTCGGCCGGGACGTCCTCCTTGGAGAGGTACTTCGGCGCGAAGGCGGCGATGTGCTGGGCGACACCCTTGGCCAGGTCGGCGTCGGCCTTGTCCAGCTCGACCAGGACACCGATCTGCGGGGGCAGGTCGGGCATGGTGCGGTGCATGTAGGCGAAGACGAAGCCGTCGGTGAACTGCGCGAAGCGGTCCAGGACGATCTTCTCGCCGAGGTTGGCGTTGGCCTCGTCCACGAACGCCTGGACGGTCTTGCCGGCCTCGATCTCGGAGGCGAGCAGGGCGTCGAGGTCGGCCGGGGATGTGGCGGCGACGTGCTGCGCGATCTGGTTGGCGACGGCCTGGAACTTCTCGCCCTTGGCGACGAAGTCCGTCTCGCACTTCAGCTCGACCAGAACACCGGAGGTGTTGTCGTCGGCGATGAGGGAGACCACGGCGCCGTTCTCGGCGGAGCGGCCCTCGCGCTTGGCGACGCCCTTCTGGCCCTTGATGCGGAGCGCCTCGACGGCCTTGTCGACGTTGCCCTCGGCCTCGTCCAGCGCCTTCTTGCAGTCCATCATGCCGGCGCCGGTGAGCTCACGGAGCTTCTTGACGTCGGCGGCGGTGTAGTTCGCCATGATTCCTGGAATCTCTCTCGAAGTCTGAAGATCTACGGGCCGACGGCGGGGGCTGGTGGGCCCCCGCCGTCAGAAGACCCGAAGGGGTGAGGGGTCAGGCCTGCTCGGCCTCGGCGGCCGGAGCCTCGGCCTCAGCGGCCGGAGCCTCAGCCTCGGCAGCGGGGGCCTCGGCGGCGGGCGCCTCAGCAGCGGCCGGAGCCTCGGCGGCCGGGGCCTCCTCGGCCTTCTTCTCGCCCTCGAGCAGGTCGCGCTCCCACGCGGCGAGCGGCTCGCCCGCGCCCTTGTCACCCTTGTCGCCGGTGGCGACGCCGGAGCGGGCGATGAGGCCCTCGGCGACGGCGTCGGCGATCACACGGGTGAGCAGGGTGACGGAGCGGATCGCGTCGTCGTTGCCCGGGATCTTGTAGTCGACCTCGTCGGGGTCGCAGTTGGTGTCGAGGATGGCGACGACCGGGATGTTGAGCTTCCGGGCCTCACCGACCGCGATGTGCTCCTTCTTGGTGTCCACGATCCAGACGGCGCTGGGCACCTTCTGCATCTCGCGGATACCACCCAGGGTCTTCTCCAGCTTGGCCTTCTCGCGCGAGAGCACGAGAAGCTCCTTCTTGGTCAGACCGGAAGCGGCGACGTCCTCGAAGTCGATCTGCTCGAGCTCCTTGAGGCGCTGCAGACGCTTGTAGACGGTCGAGAAGTTGGTGAGCATGCCGCCCAGCCAGCGCTGGTTGACGTAGGGCATGCCGACGCGGGTGGCCTGCTCGGCGATGGCCTCCTGCGCCTGCTTCTTCGTGCCGACGAACATGACCGTGCCGCCGTGGGCGACGGTCTCCTTGACGAACTCGTAGGCGCGGTCGATGTACGACAGCGACTGGAGCAGGTCGATGATGTAGATGCCGTTGCGCTCCGTGAAGATGAAGCGCTTCATCTTCGGGTTCCAACGACGGGTCTGGTGACCGAAGTGGACGCCGCTTTCCAGCAGCTCCCGCATCGTGACGACGGCCATGGCCGTTCTCCTTGTGTTTTCTCGGTTGTGTCCTGACGCCCGGCACGCGCCGTGCCTCGTACGCAGCTGCGTACGGGACCGAAAGACGCTGACATCGATGGCTACGAGAGCCCGATGTCGGGGCGTGCGAAGTCGACCCGGTGACCCGGATCGCCAGAAGAAGTGTACGGGACCCGCGAGCCACCGGGTGACGCCGCTGTCCACAACCGGGCAGTACTCCACAGCTCCTGGCCGGACTCAGGGCTGCTCAGGCACGGTTTCAGCCATGCGACACCTGCACAGCGCCCTCCTGCCCACACTCCTGCTCCCCTTCCTGACACCCCCGCCCCCGGCCCCACCTCAGCCGCCTCCCACCACGGTCCCGGCCATCGCCCGCACCTGGCCGGTGGGCGTACGCCCACCCGTCCTCCGCGCCTGGGAACCCCCGCCTACGGCGTACGCCCGGGGCCACCGGGGCGTGGACCTGGCGGCAACCCCGGGCACACCCGTACGGGCGGTGGCCGCCGGCCGGGTCACCTTCGCGGGCCGCGTGGCCGGAAAGGGCGTGATCTCGGTCGCCCTCACCGGCACCGACCTGCGCACGACATATGAACCGGTACGGGCGACGGTGAAAAAGGGCGAGGAGGTGACACCGGGCGAAGTGGTGGCCACGGTAGAACCGACGGGCTCCCACTGCACGGCCACGTGCGTCCACTGGGGTCTGCGCAGCGGGGAGACCTACCTCGACCCACTGTCCCTGTTGCCGCCCTGGTTGCTCCGCAGAGCCCCATCAAGGCTGCTGCCGGTACTAGGAGTCCCCCTGCCCTGACTGCGGGCAGTCGTGCCGCTGGGGCGGCACGGGTGGGCGCAGGCGGCACCCCGCACGCGCGGGCAAGCGAAACGCCCCTGCAGCAACCCCCACCAACCTCAGCCGCGACCTCCCACGGGTCTCAGCCGCGAACCCCGCGCAGAGCCATCACCACCGCAGCCTCAGTGATCGCCGCAGGATCCTCAGCCGCCCCCAGCTCGATCCGCCGCACAGCCGCATCCACCACCCCTTGCAGCAACATCGCCGCAAGCCGAGGCTCCGCGTGCCCCATCTCCTCCAGCGCCTCGCCGATCATCGCGACCAGCCCCCCGTGCGCGGCCCGGATCTTCTCCCGAGCCCCCGCATCGAGCTCACTCGCGGAAATCGCGACCACGGCCCGGTGCCGCCGGTCCCCCACCAGCGCCAGCTGCCGCCGCACATACGCCTCGACCTTGGCCTCGGCCCCTTCCGCCGCGCCCATCGCCGCGGCGACCTCCGCCGCCCAGACCGGGAAGTCGACCGCGCACAGCTCCTCGACGACCGCGGCCCGCGACCGGAAGTACTCGTACACGGACGACCTCGCCAGCCCCGTCCGCTCGGCGAGAGCCGGGAACGTCAGCGCCTCCGTCCCGCCCTCGGACAGCAACGACCGAGCCGCGTCCAGCAGGGCGGCTCGCTGCATCGACCGGTGCTCGGCCACGGAGGCCGCTCGAATCCTTGGCACGTCCACCACTTTACGGACGCACCGCGCCGGACGGGAGTCACCTTCGACTACGACCGCGTCCGGCCAGGTCACCGACCGAAGCTCGCCAGTTTCGCCCGCAGTTGCAGCACCGACTTGGTGTGGATCTGACTGACCCGGCTCTCGGTCACACCGAGCACGTTCCCGATCTCCGCGAGGGTGAGCCCCTCGTAGTAGTAGAGCGTGACCACGGTCTTCTCACGCTCGGGCAGCGTGTTGATCGCCCGCGCCAGGAACCGCCGCAGCTCCCGGTCCTCTGCCACCTCCACGGGATTGTCGGCGGCGGTGTCCTCCAGCGTGTCCATGAGGCTCAGCCGGTCGCCGCCCTCACCCCCGACATGCAGCAGTTCCTCCAACGCCACCACGTTGGCCAGCGACAACTGACTGAAGACCGCGTGGAGTTCGTCCACGGCGATCCCCATCTCGGTCGCCACCTCGCCCTCGCTGGGCGTCCGCCGCAGCCGTGCCTCCAGTGTCGCGTAGGCCCGCTCGACGTTCCGCGCCTTCTGCCGCACCGACCGCGGAATCCAGTCCAGCGCCCGCAGCTCGTCGATCATCGCGCCCCGGATCCGGGTGATCGCGTAGGTCTCGAACTTGATCTCCCGGTCGATGTCGAACTTCTCGATCGCGTCGATGAGCCCGAAGACACCGGAGGAGACGAAGTCGGCCTGCTCGACGTTGGGCGGCAGCCCCACGCTCACCCGGCCCGCCACGTACTTCACGAGGGGCGAGTAGTGCAGGATCAGCTGCTCCCGCAGCCGTTCGTCCCCCGTCGCCTTGTACGACCGCCACAGCTCGTCGAGCGTCGAGGGAGCGGGGGGCCGCACGCTGCCACCGTCCCGGGCGGCTGGGGGGACCGCCGCCCGGTCGGACCCGGAGGTGTGCTGAGGCATTCGTCGCCTTGTGCCGTTCTGCCGTGAAGTGGGGATGACTGGGGGACCTGTCGGTCTGATGCGGATCTGGAGTCTCTGGGGTGGATCTGGAGTCTCTGAGGTTGATCTGTGATGGAGTCGCCGTTCCGTGCCGGAATCCCCGTGAGCGTAGCGTGACTGGAGTGTCGCGGTGTGCGAAGGAGCGGCCCCGAGCCGTGCGCAGATACGTTCCTCTGGACGCCCCGTCGAGTCACGCCGACGACTCAGCGTGACCACGGGGAAACTCCAACTGCGGGAATTCCCAAGGCTGTAGGGGTTCCCCCGGACGGCCGAACACGCTCGGTCAACTCGGACCGCGAGCACCACGGACGGAGATCATCGCCTGGCGTGTCAACTTCCAGCCGTCGCCGTGTCGTTCGACGTAACCAAGTGATCGGAGCTCGTACAGTCTCGCGACCGCGTCGTCCTGTGTCGTCTGCGCGCCCCGCCCGACCTCGGCGGCGGTCGCCGCACGGCGTGCGGGCAGCGCGTCGAGGACTCTGCGCGCCCCCGGTTCGAGCAGGTCGCGCGGCAGCACAGGTCCTCTCCGCTCCGGCGCGAGTTCACCCATGTCCCCGACCACCTCGACGACTTCCTCGGCGTCGGTGACGAGTTCGGCGTCGCCGCGCAGCAGTTCGTGCACCCCGGCGGAGAGTGCGCTGGTGGCCGGCCCGGGCACGCCCATGGTGTGGCGTCCGAGCCGTTGCGCGGCACGCGCGGTGACGAGCGAGCCGCTGCGGTACGCGGCCTCGACGACGACGGTCCCTCTGGTCAGCGCGGCGATGACGCGGTTGCGCAGCACGAACCGACTCGGCGTCGGATGGTCGCCCGGTGGCAACTCCCCCACCACCAGCCCCTGTTCCGCGATCCTGGTGATCAACTCGGTGTGCCCGCGCGGATAGGGCCGGTCGACGCCGCAGGCCAGCACGGCGACGGTGGCGCCGCCGGCGCCCAGCGCCCCTCGGTGAGCGGCCCCGTCGACGCCGTACGCGCCGCCGGACACCACCACCCACCCGCGCTCGGCGAGCCCGGCGGCGAGGGTGGCCGCCATGTGGGCGCCGTACTCGGTACAGGCCCGGGCCCCCACCACGGCGACGGACCGCAGGGCCCACATCCGCAGACTGGGCCGCCCCCGCACCCACAGCCCGAGCGGCCGGGCGTCCGCGAGGTCGTCCAGTTGCCCGGGCCACTCCCCGTCTCCCGGGCACACGAACCGCACCCCGGCCTCGGCGGCGACCGTGAGATCCCGCCGCGGATCGGCCTCCCCGGCACGAGCCACCAGCCCGCCCCACCGCTTCCCGCTCACCCCGGGCAACATCTCCCGCCCGTCCCGCAGCCTCCGAGCCACCTCCCCCACCCCGAACTCCCGCACCCACCGCCCGGCGACCTCGTCCCCGGGTTCGACGACCCGGGAGAGGAAGACCCGGGCGAGCAGTTCGACGTCCGTCACCTGCGGATCCCTTCCAGGACGGCGCCACGCCGGACACCGGTGCGCAGTTCGAGGGCCCAGTTCACGTCGTTCGCCGAGGGCCGGTCACGGCCGCCCAGGTCGGCCACCGTCCAGGCGACGCGCAGTACCCTGTCCAGCCCACGAGCCGACAGCAGCCCCCGGTCCAGGTCCTCCTCGGCCTTGCGGAGGGCTCCGGACTGCACATGCCACCGGGTACGCAGTTCATGACCCGGGACCTCACTGTTCGTACGCCAGGGTGTGCCCTCGTAGCGCCTGGCCGCGCGTTCCCGAGCGGCCTTCACCCGCTCGGCGACGGTGGCCGTCGTCTCGGCCCCGGAGTGGAGTTGGAGCAGTTCGGCCCGAGCCACCGGCTCCACGGTCACCCGAAGGTCCACGCGGTCCATCAAGGGCCCGGACAGGCGGGCTCGGTAGCGCTTGATCGAGGACGGCCTGCACTCACAGATGTCGTCTCCGCGTCCGTGTCGGCCGCAGGGACACGGATTGGCCGCCAGGACCATCAGGAACTTGGCCGGCATCCGCAGCATGCCTGCGGCGCGGGCGACCACGACATGGCCCGATTCCAGCGGCTGCCTCAAGGAGTCCAGGACGCTGCTGTGGAACTCTGCGGCTTCATCGAGGAAAAGAACTCCGTGGTGAGCCAGGGAGACGGCTCCCGGCCGCGGAAACCCGTTCCCTCCCCCGACCAGCGAGGCCATGGTCGCGGAGTGGTGCGGTGCGCAGTAGGGCGACCTGTCGACGAGCGGGTGGCCAGCAGGCAGCACACCGGCAACCGAATGCACGGCGGTCACCTCCAGCGACTCCTGTCGGCTCAGCTCGGGCAGGAGTCCGGGCAATCGCTCCGCGAGCATGGTCTTACCGGCTCCCGGTGGGCCCTTGAAGAAGACGTGATGCCTCCCCGCGGCGGCCACCTCCAGCGCCGACCGGGCCAGATGCTGCCCGGCCACGTCCGCCAGGTCGGGTTGATGCCCACCGGAGACGATGCCGGTCCCCAGCCCGGTGCCCGGGAGGGCCAGACCGGCGAGGAAGGGGTCGGGGCGGATCTCCCCCGGGACGGGCTCTTCGTCGGGCACCGGCTCATCGGTGAGAACCGCGATGAGCTGGCGCAGGCTGCGTACCCCCAGCACCGAGACACCCGGCACCAGCGATGCCTCCGGCACTGCGCACTCGGGCACGACCACCTGTTCGTACCCTGCGTCCGCAGCCGCGAGCACGGCGGGCAGCACTCCGCGCACCGGCCGCACCCGCCCATCCAACCCCAGCTCCCCGATCATCACGATGTCCGCCAGCACCCGCGGATCGATCCGCTCGGCCGCTCCCAGTACCGCGGCCGCCACCGCGAGATCGAACCCGCTCCCGCTCTTCGGCACCGATGCCGGGCTCAACCCCACCGTCAGCTTCTTCGCCGGCCACGCGGCGCCCGAGTTGACCACCGCGGCCCGCACCCGGTCCTTGCTCTCGGTCAGGCTCTTGTCCGGCAGTCCCACCAGCGTGAACGCCGCAACCCCGGGCTCCAGATCCGCCTGGACCTCCACCACCACACCCTCGACGCCCACCAGCGCCACCGAGCACGTACGCGCGAACCCCATGTCAGGCCACCCCTCGCGCATGCTCGACGACGGGCGCTCCGCGCTCCGGCAGGAGTACGCCGACCAGGTCGATGCGGACGCCACCCGGTGGCGCCCCTCCATGCGCGTGGATCCAGCATTCCGCGAGGCCCCGCAGGCGCTCCGCCTTCTCGGGGGTCACCGCGGCCATCGGGTGCTCGAAGGCACCCGCCCGCCGTGTCTTGACCTCGCAGACGACCAGGATCTCTCCGTCCCGCGCCACGATGTCGATCTCACCGGTCCTGCCACAGCGCCAGTTGCGCTCCAGGACCGTCATCCCGGCCTCCGCCAGCCGCCGTGCGGCCAGCGTCTCGCCGTACTTGCCGAGTGCACTGCGTGCGTTCATGTCGGCACCACCTCCGGCGCCAACGATCACGCAGCCGAGCCACCCTTGTTGATCTTGGTGGACTACCCGGCGGTTGTGGAAAACTCGGCCACCCACACGAGCGGCCCCCGGACCCCCACTACCGCCCTCACCCGCCCGGCAGCTCCAGGTCGCTCTTGTTGAGCTCCTCGATGTTCACGTCCTTGAACGTGAGGACCCGTACCTGCTTCACGAACCGAGCCGGCCGGTACATGTCCCAGACCCATGCATCGGCCATCGAGACCTCGAAGAACACCTCACCCTGGACCGAGTGCACCTGCATCTCGTAGTCGTTGGTGAGATAGAAGCGCCGCTCGGTCTCGATCACGTACTTGAACAGACCGACGACATCGCGGTACTCCCGATAGAGCTTCAGCTCCATCTCGGTCTCGTACTTCTCGAGGTCCTCGGCGCTCATGGCATGTTCCCCTTCAGCCGTGCGATCCCCCCATTGTGCGCCAGTCCCGTCAGCCCCTAGACGATTTCGGTGTCAAGGGTCACGGGCCCGGCCGGGGGACCTTCGTCGAGCAGCCTGCGGAGCAGCTCGGCGAGTCTGGTCGGATACACCGTCTCATGTGCCCGGGTCAGTTCCTGACACGTCCACCAGCGCGCTCCGGCGACGCTGCGCCGTTCCAGATCGGTGAGCGCCGTCGCCGCCGTCGCCGTCTGGGTCGTCCGGGCCAGGAAGTACCACTCGTCCTGGTCCCAGCGGCGCCCCGCGAACGGGAAGGAGCACATCCGCCGCCACAGCACCGGCCCGAGCTGGACCTCGGTGATTCCGGTCTCCTCGGCGAGTTCCCTGAGAGCGGCCTCTTCACGAGTCTCGTCGCCCTCGACTCCGCCACCGGGCGTGAACCACCAGTCGTCGCTCGGATCGTCCGGCTCATGGCCGTGCAGGAGCAGGATGCGGTCGTCGGGGTCGAGCAGCACCACTCTGGCGACCTTGCGCAGTCCGCCCTCGTAGGTGTCCGCCGCGGCCTCAGCGCGCACCCACGGGCTCCGTCCGGGTCGAAGCGGCGCGGCGCTTGCCCAGCCGCTTGGCGATCGGCCCGTAGGCGCCACCGCCGAGCACGAGCACCGCGCCACCGATGATCAGGGCGGTGATCGTCCGCAGCGGTCCCGGCGAGGACAGCGCACCGAGCTCCTTGAAGCCGCTCGGCTCCTTCAGCATGCCGTCCATGGGCCAGACGACGGCGTCGACGCGGGCGGTCACGGCACTCACCGCGACCGTGCCGCTCGCCGCGTCCGTGAGGTGGGCGGAGGAGTCCAGGGAGCCCTGCCGCTCGTCACCGAGCAGGAACAGCCGGCCCTTGGGGACGGTCACCTCGGGGATGTTCTTCCACTCGGCCAGGCTGTCCTTGGGCAGATACGGTTCGTCGACCTGCTTGCCGTTGACGGTGAGCTTGCCCTTCGTGCAGCAGGAGACGGTGTCCCCGCCGACCGCGACCACGCGCTTGACCACGGGGGCGTTGCTCACCCAGGTCTTGTCGGTGAAGACGACCACGTCACCCCGGCGGATGTCGCCGCCGTCGATGCGCTGCGCCAGCACCCGGTCGCCGGCGTCGATGGTGGGCGCCATCGAGCTGGTGGGCACGGTGTACGGCCGGTAGACCACCGCTCCCCAGGCGAACCCGCCGAGGAACAGCACCAGGCCCAGCGCGACGGCCAGCCCGGACAGTCGCTGTCCGGTCCGGCTGCCCACCGGGCCCGTGTCGGTGCCTCCGCTGCGCGGGGCCGTACGTGTCGTGCTCTCGCCACCCATGGGTCCGCACCCTACCCGGCGGTACCGGAACCGGTCAGCCCCCTTCGGGGACCAAGGTCACCGGCTCCGTAAAGGTTTGCCCAGGCCAACCCGGCAGCCTCTGCGAACAGGTTCAGCGCGTCTCCGCCGGCGCGACCTTGCGCCGCCGCCACAGCACCACCGGCACCGCGCCCGCGAGTGCCAGCCCCTGCGGGGCCACCGTCAGCGCGGTGGACGCCGAGGACTGGGTGTTCAGGCCGTCCTGGTCGAAGGTGTCCGGGACCGGCAGGGTGCCCCAGCGGTTGATCGGCCAGGCCTTCACGACGGCCCGTCCGACGACCTCGTCGACCGGGACCATGCCGTGGTACTTGTCGTCCTGGTTGTAGCGCGAGTCGCGCGAGTTCTGGCGGTGGTCGCCCATGACCCAGATGAAGCCCTTGGGCACCTTCACCTTGAACTGGCCGCCGCTGTCGTCGACCGTGCAGGGGGTGTTGCCGGCGTAGACGTAGTCGCTCTCGTTCAGCGCCTTGCCGTTGACCTTCACCGGGCCGGTGCCCTTGCACTCGACGGTGTCGCCGCCGACGCCGATGACCCGCTTGATGAGGTCCTTCTCCTCGGAGGACGGCATCAGGCCGATCCAGCTGAGGAACGTCTGGACGGCGTTCGGCTCAGCGGTCGGCTCGCCCGCCAGCCACTGGGTCGGGTCGTGGAAGACGACGACCTCACCGCGCTCGGGCTCGGAGCCGAACCACGGCGTCAGCTTGTCGACGAGGACCCGGTCACCCTGCTGGAGGGTGTTCTGCATCGAGTCGGACGGGATCGAGAACGCCTGCACCAGGAACGTCTTGATCAGCAGCGCCAGAACCAGCGCGATACCGATCAGGATCGGCAGTTCCTTCCAGAAGGAACGCGGCTTCTTCGGCGCGGGTTTCGACTCTTCCTGGCCCTGGTCGGTCCTGGTCCCGTCCTCGTCTCCACCGGAGCCGTCGCTCGAGGTCACGACGCTGTCCGCGGCCGGGTCGGCCGCGTCCACGGGGCGTCCGCGGTGCTCCTCGCCGTCGTGTCCGGACCGTGCGCCAACCGCCACATCCCCCACGCCAACTCCTTACTCTGTGCCGCCGCCTGCCCATGACACGGTGCAGGCCCACCACTCCCATAACGAGCGGGAGTTCCGCAGGGGTCGGGAGTTGGACAGGTCCATTCGGATCGTCGGAGGCAACCCTATGCGACAGCGGGGGAGCTGCGGTCGACCCGGTCACCGAGTCGGACACGGAAGCGTAGGTTTTCGGCTCCTTCAACGTGTTCCAGTGACCCAGCGGCCAGGCGATGACCATCGCCCGCCCCACCACCGAGTCCTCCGAGACCGTACCGCCGTAGTCGGTGTCCTGGTGCACGCGGGAGTCCGCGGAGTTGGCCCGGTGGTCGCCCATCACCCACAACCGCCCCTGGGGGACAGTGATGTCGAACTGCTGGGTGGAGGGAGCGTTGCCGGGATAGAGGTAGTCGCCCTCGGTGAGCGGCACGCCGTTGACGGTGACCCGCCCTTGTGCGTCACAGCACTTGACGCGGTCGCCGCCGACGCCGACAACGCGCTTGATCAGGTCCTTCTCGTTGTCGGAGGGCAGCAGACCGATGAAGGTGAGCCCTTCCTTGATCTGCTTGACGACGACGGGGTCCTGCTTCTTCACCGTCGTCTGCTCGTCCTTGAGCCAGCCGCCGGGGTCCTTGAACACGACGACGTCCCCGCGCTGCGGCTTGGAGCCGAACCACGGGGTGAACTTGTCGACCAGGACGCGGTCGCCGATCCGGATCGTCTGCTCCATGGAGCCCGACGGGATCACGAAGGCCTGCACCAGGAAGGTCTTGAGCACCAGGGCTATGAGGACGGCGACACCGACGAGGAGCGGTATCTCCTTGACGGCGGAGCGCCTGCGGCGCCGCTTGACCTTGCGCTGGAGCTTGCGGCGCTCCGCGCGCGAACGGCCGCCCGCGGGGCTGGCGGCGCGCCGGACGCCGGTGGGCAGCAGGTTGTCGGCGGCGCCGCCGGACACCCCGCGCGGTTTGCCGCGGTTACCCATGCGCACCGTCCGCGGCGGGCACGCGCGCGTAGGCGTCGGAGGGCTTGAGCCGGGTCCAGTGCGCGGTCGGCCATACGATCCAGTCGGCGCGGCCGATGACGTCGTCGACCGGGATCATGCCGCCGCCGGGTGAGCCCAGGTGGTCGCGGGAGTCGCTGGAGCGGCTGCGGTGGTCGCCGAGGACGAAGAGGGTGCCGTCGGGCACGACGACGTCGAAGGGAACCGTCGACGAGCTGTCACCGGGGTACAGGAACGTCGACTCGTCGACCGACCGGCCGTTCACCTCGATCCTCCCCTGCTTGTCGCAGCAGACCACGTGGTCTCCCCCCACACCCACGACGCGCTTGATGTAGTCCGCATCCCCGAAATACCCGGATCCGTCGAACACGACCACATCCCCGCGCCGCGGCTCGGCACCGAAACGGTACGCCAACTTATTTACGAGAACCCGGTCCCCGATCCTCAATCCGTTTTCCATGGATCCGCTGGGAATCTGGAAGGGTTGGACCACGAAAGCGTTGAGGAGCAGCAAAAACAGCAGGCAGAGCAGTGCGGTCAGAGTGATCCGCCCGCCGGGGAGCCACTCGGTGATCCGGGACGGCAACGCGAAACGCGACCGTTCCTCCTGACCCTCTGTGTCCGAGATCTCCTCGGAGTCGGAAGGGCGGGAGGAGCGGTCGCGCTCCGTCTGCTGTGCTTCGGTGTCCATCGGGGCCAGATGTTATCCGGCCCCCGTGTGGAGCCCCGAACGCGAGATCAGCTGTCGCGCTTCTCCTTGATCTTCGCGGCCTTGCCGCGCAGCTCACGCAGGTAGTACAGCTTCGCGCGACGGACGTCACCGCGGGTGACGAGCTCGATCTTCTCGACGATCGGGGTGTGCACCGGGAAGGTGCGCTCGACGCCGACGGAGAACGAGACCTTGCGGACCGTGAAGGTCTCGCGGACACCGGCGCCCTGGCGACGGATGACTACGCCCTTGAACTGCTGCACACGAGAGCGGTTGCCCTCGATGACGCGGACGTGGACGTTGACGGTGTCACCCGGGCGGAAGGCCGGGATGTCGCTGCGCAGCGACGCGCTGTCGACGGAGTCGAGCAGGTGAGACATTTCGTCTGCTTTCTTCGCCCATGCCACAGGTCATAAGCGGGAGATAGGTGTTTCCTGAGGATGCTGTCCGTGTCGGGGCGGGCGTCGTGTCCCCCTGTGGCAGGGGCGCACGCCGGACGACGCACAACAGCGCCCTATTCTTCCACGTCGTCGACCCGACGCCAAAATCGGCCGTACGGCTCCCCCGCCGGGTCCGGCGCCCAGCCCAGGATGGAGAGCATCTCGCGGTCCTTCTTGTCGAAGGCCTTGGGGTCGCAGCGCTCGATGAGGTCGGGCCGGTTGGCGGTGGTGCGCTTGAGCGCCTCGTCGCGCCGCCAGCGGGCGATCTTGCCGTGGTGGCCGCTGAGCAGCGTCTCCGGGATCTCCCGGCCGCGCCAGGCGGGCGGCTTGGTGTAGACGGGGCCCTCCAGGAGGTTCGCCATCGCGCCGGGCGCGAAGGAGTCGTCCCGGTGCGACTCGGCGTTGCCCAGGACGCCGGGCAGCAGCCGCGCCACGGCCTCGGTGATCACCAGGACGGCCGCCTCACCGCCGGCGAGGACGTAGTCGCCGATGGACACCTCGTAGACCGGCATCCGGGTCGCGTACTCGTCGATGACCCGGCGGTCGATCCCCTCGTAGCGGGCCGGCGTGAAGACCAGCCAGGGCCGCTCGGAGAGCTCGACGGCGAGTTCCTGGGTGAAGGGGCGTCCGCTGGGCGTCGGGACGATGAGGGCGGGCGCGTGCGAGCCGGTCTCGTAGCCGTCGGCCAGCACGGAGTCCAGCGCGTCCCCCCAGGGCTCGGTCTTCATGACCATGCCGGGGCCGCCGCCGTACGGGGTGTCGTCGACGGTGTTGTGACGGTCGTAGGTCCACTCGCGCAGCTCGTGCACCTGGACATTGAGCTGTCCACGCGCGCGTGCCTTGCCCACGAGGGAGACGTTCAGGGGTTCGAGGTACTCCGGGAAGATCGTGACGACGTCGAGCCTCATGCGCTGTCGTCCCTCGACGAGACGGTCTCGGCCTGGTCGTCGATCAGCCCGGGCGGCGGGGTGATGACCGCCTTCTGCTCCTCCAGGTCGATCTCCGCGACGATCTCCGCGACGAACGGGATCATCACCTCGCTGCCGTCGGGACGCTCCACGATGAAGAGGTCCTGCGAGGGCAGGTGCGAGATCTCGGTGATCCGGCCGACCTCCACGCCGTCGGCGGTGACCACGTCCAGGTCCATCAGCTGGTGGTCGTAGTACTCGTCCTCGTCCTCCGGCAGTTCCTCCGGATCGACCTCGGCGATCAGGAGGGTGTTGCGGAGGGCCTCGGCGCCGGTGCGGTCCTTGACGCCCTCGAAGCGCAGGAGGAGGCGGCCACTGTGCACCCGGCCGGTCTCGATGGTGAGGGGGCCGGTGGCGGCGGGGTCCGTGAGAAGGACGGCACCGGGGGCGAGCCGGAGCTCCGGCTCGTCGGTACGGACCTCCACGGTGACCTCGCCCTTGATGCCGTGAGCACGGCCGATGCGAGCAACTACGAGCTGCACTTTTCGAAGATCTCCTGATCGTACGTACGACTACGGGCCGGGGACGGCCCAGTGGCCCTCCCCGGCCCGAGCCGGTGCTGCAATTGCGTCAGCGGACGTGGTCCACGTCGACGAGGTCGACACGGACGCCGCGACCGCCGATGGCGCCCACGACGGTGCGCAGAGCGCGTGCGGTGCGGCCGTTGCGACCGATCACCTTGCCGAGGTCGTCGGGGTGCACCCGGACCTCGAGCACACGCCCGCGGCGCAGGTTGCGGGATGCGACCTGCACATCGTCAGGGTTGTCGACGATGCCCTTCACGAGGTGCTCGAGAGCCTCCTCGAGCATGCTCAGGCCTCGGTCGACTCGGACTCGGCCGCGGCCTCGTCCTTCTTCTCAGCCTTCTTCTTCTGGGTGATGGCCTCACCCTTGCCCTCGTCGTCGCCGCCCAGGGCCTCGAACGAGGGGCGCGCCTTCTTGGGCTCGGCGACGAGCAGCGGAGCCGGGGCGGGCTCGCCCTTGAACTTCTGCCAGTCGCCGGTCTTCTTCAGGATGGCGAGCACGGGCTCGGTCGGCTGCGCGCCGACACCCAGCCAGTAGGCGACGCGCTCGGCGTCGACCTCGATGCGCGACGGGTTCTGCACCGGGTGGTACAGACCGATCTCCTCGATCGCACGGCCGTCACGACGGGTACGGGAGTCGGCGACGACGATGCGGTAGTGAGGCGAACGGATCTTGCCCAGACGCTTCAGCTTGATCTTGACTGCCACGGGAGTGGATTCTCCTGGTTTTGACGTGATTGGGCACGGCGAGTCTGCCGCGTGGGGTTGCGGTACCCGAGTGCCCGATGGACGCGTCAGCCGGAGGAGAGAGGGGTCCTGTGCGACTGTCGAGTACAGCTAGCCATTGTGCCACACCCCTCGGCTCGCGTCGGACCGAGGTCACCGCAGGGCATGCCTGACGGGCACCCGGCGGTCCGGGTGCCCGTCACAGACGCGCCCACGACATCGATTCCGGCACCCACGAGACGCCGGACACCGCGCGTGGCTAGGCCGCCCCGACGACCTCCGGGATGCGGAACGGCTTGCCGCAGCCGCCGCACACGATCGGTGCCTGCGCCAGCACCGACGGAACGACCCGTACGTTGCGCCCGCAGTCGCAGACCGCCTTCACGCGCACGCCGCCCCCGGAGGAGCCGTGCCGGGCGGCCGGGCCGCGGAAGGTGCGGGAGGTGTCGGCGGAGGTGGCTGCCGTGTGCGCCTTCAGGGCGCGCTGGAGGCGGTCGATCGTCGGCCGGTAGCGGCGCTTCGCCTCGGGGTTGAGGGTGACCAGCGAGAAACCGCTGCTCGGGTGCGGTTCCTCGGGGTGGTCCAGGCCCAGTTCCTCGGCGATCGCGAGGAATCTGCGGTTGTGGTAGCGGCCGGCGCGGGAGGTGTCACGGACGCCGCGGGCGGCGGCGATCCCATGGACTGCCTCATGGAGCAGTCGCTCGAAGGAGAGTTCGTGTCCGCACGCGGACGACGACTCTCCGATCAGGGACTCTGGCGCGGCGAGGTCCGGCAGCTCGGGGTGGTACCGCTGAATATCGGCCCACGCCTGTGCCAGCTCGGCGGCGAGAACAGGTGGTGTCTGTGTCGTGCTCACGTAATGACAACGAGCCGGAGTGCCCCAGTGTTCCGATTCCGGGCCATCCCAAATAATTTGCACGTACCCGTCAGTTGCCGCTGATGCGTCCTGACGAGGGCGGGTGCGCTGATCTGCGGAGAAGCCTCACAGCTCGTATCAAGGCGGTACGTAGTCCGATATACGCACCGCCGCGTAGACGATGTCCGCGCGTCGCGACGAGTGGGGTCCTCGGATGCGCAAGAGGCGTTTCGGTCGCTCTCCCGCCGGAGGGCGCTACCTCAGTAAGCGCATACGACGACCGCGACGTTACCCGGCGCGTGATCGGCGTCCGGCACCGCCCCGCCCTCGGCCCGGGCGTGAGCGCGGGTGCCTCCGCCATGACGGGATCGTACGGGCCCAAGTTGCCGGGATGTGAAATCTCGCCGCTGGCACGTTCCACCCACAAGCCGGGCCCTACGACCCCTGGACTCCGGGACGGACGCGGAGTTTGCTGGCATTGCGGGGGAAGAGCGAGCGCACGTCACGGGGGCTACGGAAACGGGCACCAGGGCAACTCTCGGCGGATTGGGGCGCTTTGATGACACCTACGCTCGTGCGGCAGCACCTGGCTCACGCGGGGGAGACGCCCCGCGCGGAAGCGGGGGCACGCGCGCGTGACTGGTCCGAGATCCAGGAGCGGATGCTGGTCCCGCTCTACGAGGCCGTCTACGAGCGACTCGATGTGGGACACGGCACCCGGCTGCTCGGCCTCGGCTGCGGCAGCGGGCTCGCCCTTCTGATGGCCGCCTCCAGAGGGGCCGCGGTCACCGGCGTCGACGCCGGCCGCCCCGAACGGCTGGCCCTGGCCCGGGAACGGCTGCTTCCCGAGGCGTGGGGCACGCGCGCGCGGGGGGACACCCGGCTGGTCGACGGCACACCACAGGACGCGGCCGACGCGGAGACGCCCGCGTACACCCTGGTGACCGCTTTCGAGCCCATCGGATGTCTCGCGGGCGACTCGGAGGGGCTCGGCGAGCTGTTGCAGGCAGCGACCCCGCTCGCCGAGCGCGGGGCGCCCGTGGTGCTGGCCGGCTGGGGTCCGCCGGAACGCTGCACCACGTCGTCCGTGCTGCGGGTGGCCACGAAGCTGGCGGATCCGCTGCGCAGCACGGGCAGTTGGCGCCCCGCCCTCCGCGACGACCTGGAGGAGGTCGCCCAGCGGGCGGGACTGAAGCCGGACGGTTCCGGGCGGGTGGCCTGCCCGTTCGGGTACGCCGACCTGGACAGCGCGGTGAAGGGCCTGCTGTCGACCGGTCTCTTCGACGCGGCGATCTCCGCGACGGACCAGGCGCAGGTCGACAAGGAGGTGGCCGAGGCGCTCCATCCGTACCAGCGGCGGGACCGGACGGTGTGGATGCCGAACGTGTTCCGGTACCTCATCGCGCGCGTGCCGTGACCGACATGGCCTGAACCGAGCGCTGCGACCGGGCGGAAGCCGCGCAGCCGGACCTGCGTGGACGCCTAGCCCTCGTCCTTGGTCAGCCGGGCGATCCCCGCGATGCGGTACGCGTCCGCCTCCTCCAGCGTCTCGTTCTCCAGCAGCGCCTCGGCGAGGGCGTCCAACTGGCCGCGGTGGTCGCGGAGCTTGCGGCAGGCCTCCTCGTAGCACTCGTCGACGATCCGGTGCATCTCGCCGTCGATGACGTCGAGGGTCTGCGGGGCGGCGGCCAGCCCGTAGGCCTGCTGGGCGTCGTTGGGGAGCGCGGACAGCCGGCCCACCCGTTCGCTCATGCCCCACCGGGCGACCATGCCGCGCGCGATGCTGGTGACCTGTTCGAGGTCGTTCTCGGCGCCGGTCGTGATCACGCCGTAGACGACCTGTTCCGCGGCCATGCCGCCGAGCGCGCCGATGATCCGGCCACGCAAGTACTCCTCGGTGTACGCGTACTTGTCGGCGTCCGGCGTCGACAGGGTCACGCCCAGAGCCCTGCCGCGCGGCACGATGGTGATCTTGCGGACGGGGTCGGCGCCCGGCTGGAGCATGCCGAGGAGGGCGTGTCCGCTCTCGTGGTACGCCGTGCGGCGGCGTTCCTCCTCGGGCATCACCAGCGGGCGTTCGGCGCCCAGCTGGACCTTCTCCAGCGCCTCCGAGAGGTCGGTCTGGGTCACCTGCTCCTGCTTGCGCTTGACCGCGAGGAGGGCCGCCTCGTTGGCCAGGTTGGCCAGTTCGGCGCCGGTCATGCCCGGGGTCGTGCGGGCGACCTGGGCGAGGTCGACGGTGTCGGCCATCGGGATGTCACGGGTGTGGATCTCCAGGATCGCCTCACGGCCGCCGCGGTCCGGGGGCGAGACCATGACGACCCGGTCGAAGCGGCCGGGGCGGGTCAGGGCCGGGTCCAGGACGTCGGCGCGGTTGGTCGCCGCGATGACGATGACACCCTCCGAGCCGGAGAAGCCGTCCATCTCGGTGAGGATCTGGTTGAGGGTCTGCTCGCGCTCGTCGTGGCCGCCCATGCCGGAGCCGCCGCCGCGGGCCCGGCCGATGGTGTCGATCTCGTCGATGAAGATGATCGACGGGGCCACCTTGCGGGCCTCCGCGAACAGCTCCCGCACGCGTGAGGCGCCGACGCCGACGATCATCTCGATGAACTCGGAGGCGGACGCCGAGAAGAACGGCACCCCCGCCTCGCCCGCGACCGCCCGCGCGAGCAGCGTCTTGCCGGTGCCGGGCGGGCCCGCGAGCAGCACACCGCGGGGCATCTTGGCACCCATGCGCCGATAGGCCTCGGGGTTCTTCAGGAAGTCGACGACGTCGTTGAGCTCACCCTCGACCTCGTCGATGCCGGCCACGTCCGCGAAGGTCGTGCGTTTCTCCCCCGACTCCAGCTCGACGGGCTTCGGCGGCGCCTTGCGGCCGAGCATGCCGCCCGCGCCGCCCATGCCCGCGCTCATCCGCCGCGCGATGAAGATCCACAGCACGATCAGCAGCAGCATCGGGGCCAGCGAGATCAGCAGGTTGGCCAGAAAACTGCGGTGCTGGACGACCGGCTCGGCGGTGACCGTGACGTTGTGCTTGGTCAGGTCCTCCCAGAGCTGGTCGTCCGCGAAGGTCGGCCGCTCGGTGTTGAACTTGGTGTACTTGCCGTCGCCCTCCGGGTTGTCCTGCTCCTTCTTGAGCTGGCCCTGGATCGCGTCGCCCTTGGCGTAGATCTTGCTGACGTTGCCGGCGTCGACCTGCTTGCTGAACTCGGTGTACGAGATCGTCGGCTCGTCGCCCTCGTTGAAGAAGGACAGCACGAGGTTGGCGATCAGGAACACGACCAGCGCGGTGACGACGAGACTCCACCAGCCGCCACGCGGCCTGCGTCCACCGGGGGACGGCTTCTGCGGCTCCTCCGGGGTGCCCTCGGTGCGCCAGGGCTGGTCCGGCGACTTGCGGGGCGGCGCAGGGTTGGTCATATCCGGACGTTACGACAGGAAAGCCGCGCCAGCATGTGCGCTTACGACGCCGGGGGCACCCCTCCGAAGAGGAGCGCCCCCAGGGACGTACAAGGGAAAAGGGGCGGACGAGAGAGAACCGTCAGCCCATGAACCGTCAGCCCATGAACTTCTTGAACTCGTCCGGCAGCTCGAAGTCCTGCGGGGCCTGCTGGCCCGGGACGCCGAAGGCGTTGCCGCCCTGAGCGGCGGCGGCGCGACGCGCGGCCTCCTCCTGCTCCTGCTGCTTGCGCTTCATCGGGTTGCCGGAGCGCTGCTTGCCCTTGGCCTTCTTGGGCTGCTTCTTGGCGCGGCCGGGGCCGCCGCCCATGCCCGGCATCCCCGGCATGCCCGGCATGCCGCCGCCCTGAGCCATGCGGGACATCATCTTGCGGGCCTCGAAGAACCGCTCGACCAGGCCCTTGACCGCGCTGACCTCGACGCCGGAACCCTTGGCGATACGGGCACGGCGGGAGCCGTTGATGATCGTCGGGTCCTGGCGCTCGCCCGGCGTCATCGACTTGATGATCGCGGCGGTGCGGTCGACGTCCCGCTCGTCGAGGTTGTTGATCTGGTCCTTGATCTGCCCCATGCCGGGCAGCATGCCGAGCAGCTTGCTGATGCTGCCCATCTTCCTGACCTGCTCCATCTGGGCCAGGAAGTCGTCCAGGGTGAAGTCCTGGCCCTTCTTGGACGCCAGCTTGGAGGCCATCTTCTCGGCCTCTTCCTGGCTGAACGTCTTCTCCGCCTGCTCGATCAGGGTGAGCAGGTCACCCATGTCGAGGATGCGGGAGGCCATCCGGTCAGGGTGGAAGGCGTCGAAGTCGTCGAGCTTCTCGCCGTTGGAGGCGAACATGATCGGCTTGCCGGTGATCTGCCGGATCGACAGGGCGGCACCACCGCGGGCGTCACCGTCGAGCTTGGAAAGCACCACGCCGTCGAAGCCGACGCCGTCACGGAAGGCCTCGGCGGTGTTGACCGCGTCCTGACCGATCATCGCGTCGACGACGAAGAGGATCTCGTCGGGAGAGACCGCGTCCCGGATGTCCGCGGCCTGCTGCATCATCTCCTGGTCGATACCGAGGCGGCCCGCGGTGTCGACGATGACGATGTCGTGGACTTTGGACTTCGCGAAGTCGATGGAGTCCTTGGCGACCTTGACCGGGTCACCGACGCCGTTGCCCGGCTCCGGCGCGTAGACGGCGACGCCCGCGCGGTCGGCGACGACGCTCAGCTGGTTCACGGCGTTGGGGCGCTGGAGGTCGGCGGCGACCAGCAGCGGCGAGTGGCCCTGCTCCTTCAGCCAGTGGCCCAGCTTGCCCGCGAGAGTGGTCTTACCGGCACCCTGGAGACCGGCCAGCATGATCACGGTCGGCGGCTGCTTGGCGAAGCGCAGGCGGCGGGTCTCGCCACCGAGGATCGTGACGAGCTCGTCGTTGACGATCTTCAGGACCTGCTGGGCCGGGTTCAGCGCCCGGGAGACCTCGGCGCCGAGCGCACGCTCCTTGACGTTCTTGATGAACGTCCGGACGACCGGGAGGGCCACGTCCGCTTCGAGCAGCGCGATACGGATCTCGCGCGCGGTGGCGTCGATGTCCGCCTCGCTCAGACGCCCCTTGCCGCGCAGATTCTTGAAGGTCGCTGAGAGGCGGTCGGAGAGAGTATCGAACACGGCGGCGTCGGTCCTCGGAGTCGGGGGCAGTATGAGCGTCTTCCAGGGTATCCCGGCGCGGCAGGTCGCCGGGATCCCCCGTCAGCCCCGCAACGTCTCCTCCAGTTTCCGCGTCACCGAGGCCACCTCGTCGCCCGGCAGCGGGGCGCCCTCGGGGCCGGTGACGTAGAAGGCGTCGACCGCGTTGGCGCCCAGCGTGGACACATGCGCGCTGCGCACCCGCACGCTCGCGTCCTCCAGCGCCTGCCCGATCCGGAACAGCAGCCCAGGGGCGTCCTGGGCGCGTACCTCGATGACCGTGGCCAGCCGGGACGCGGCCGGGGCGACCGTCACCCGGGGCGGCGGCGCGATGACGCCCCGGCGGCGCGGGTAGGCCGCCTCCCGCTCGGCGAGGCGGCCCGCGATGTCCAGCGACCCGTCCAGCGCCCGCACCAGATCCGCCCGCAGCCGCGCGGCCTGCGGCAGCGAGCCGTACTCCGCCGCCACCCGCCAGTTCAGCAGCAGCACCGAGCCCTCGACCCCGTCCGGCAGGTCCAGCGCCGTGAGTTCCGCGGTCCGGACGGTCAGCCGGTGCATGGCCAGGACACCGGCCACCGCCGGGAGGACACCCGGCTGGTCGGGCACCGCGATCAGCAGCTCCACGCCCAGCGGCTCGGGATCGCCGGAGGGCTCCTCCCCCGTCGGCGGTTCCGTCTGCGCCCGCAGCGACAGCACCGGGCTGCCGGTCGCGACCGCCTCGATCGCCAGCCGCTCCTGCTCCGCGGTGGGTGCGGCGGCCTCGGGCTCGGCCAGGCCGTCCCCGGCGAGCACGGCCGCGACCCGCTTCACCAGGTCGGCGACGAGGGAACCCCGCCAGGACGACCAGGCCGCCGGGCCGGTGGCCAGCGCGTCTGCCTCCGTCAGGGCGTGCAGCAGCTCCAGCGTCGACTGCGTGCCGACCGCCTCCGCGACCGACCGGACCGTCTCGGGGTCCTCCAGGTCACGCCGGGTGGCGGTGTCGACGAGCAGGAGGTGATGCCGTACGAGAGTGGCGAGTACGGCGACGTCCTCACGGTCGAAGCCGATGCGCGCGGCGACGTCCTTCGCGATGATCTCGCCGGCCACCGAGTGGTCGCCGGGCCAGCCCTTGCCGATGTCGTGCAGCAGCGCGGCGACCAGCAGCAGGTCGGGGCGGTGGACGCGGCGGGTGAACTCCGAGGCCCGCACGGCCGTCTCGATCAGGTGCCGGTCGACGGTCCAGATGTGCACGGCGTTGCGCTGCGGCCGGCAGCGCACCCGCTCCCAGTCGGGCAGCAGCCGCGTGATCAGACCCTCCGCCTCCAGCGCCTCCCAGACGTCGATGGTCGGGGCGCCGGAACCGAGCAGGGTCACCAGCTGTTCCCGGGCCTCGGCGGGCCAAGGCGCGGGCAGGGGGCGCGCATGGGCGGCCATGCGCCGTACGGCGTGCAGCGAGAGCGGCAGTCCGGCCTGCGCGGCGGCCGCGGCGGCGCGCAGCGGCAGGACGGGGTCGCGCTCGGGGCGCGCGGCGCGGGCGAGCACCACCTCGCCGTCCATCTCGACCACGCCCTCGGCCAGCGGCGACCGCTCCGCGACGGGCTTGCCGCCGCCGAGCATGGCGCGCAGCCGCGGCCGCACGGCGCGCGACCGCAGCACGCGCCCCACCTCGCGCCAGGTGACGTCACTGGCGTACGACACGACCCGCGCCGCCTCGTACACCTGCCGCAGCAGCGTGTCCGCGTCGAGCAGACCGAGTTCGGCGGCGACCTGGTCCTGCTCCTGGAGCGCGAGCCGGTCGGTGGCGCGCCCGGTGGCGAGGTGCAGGGCGTCGCGGACGTCGAGGAGCCGGCGCCGGGCGTCGTCGAGGCCCTCGCGCGGGGCGTCGGCCAGCCAGGAGGCGGCGACGGCGCGCAGCGCGGTGGCGTCGCGGAGGCCGCCGCGGGCCTCCTTGAGGTCGGGTTCGAGCAGGTACTGCAACTCACCCTGGCGTTCCGCGCGTTCGGCGCAGAGTTCCTGGAGTTCGGGGAGGCGCTTGGGGGCCTGGTTGCGCCAGTCGGCGAGGACCGCGGTGCGCAGTCCGGCGGTCAGGCCCAGGTCGCCGGCGAGGTGCCGGGCGTCGAGGAGGCCGAGCTGGACCTTCAGGTCCTCGCCGGCGGTCTTGCGGGCCTCGGCCGGGGTCCGTACGGAGTGGTCGAGGGCCAGGCCCAGGTCCCAGACGGGGTACCAGATGCGGTCGGCCAGGGCGGCGACCGCGCCGGAGTCGCTGCCGTCGTGCAGCAGGAGCAGGTCCAGGTCGCTGCGGGGGGAGAGCTCGCCGCGGCCGTAGCCGCCGACGGCGACGAGGGAGACTCCGCGCATCCCCTCGGCGCCCGCCGTGAAGAGTCCGCTCAGCCAGTCATCCGTCAGTTCGGAGAGGGCCGAACGGCGCGGCGGCCCGGACTGCGCCCCCTCACTGAGGAGACGCAGCCGGGCCGCCGCGTAGCCGCTGGGTCCGGAGTCCTCTGTTTCCTTGCGCACGTCCGTACTCGACACCCAGCAGCTCCTGTTCTTTTTCCGTCAGAGCGCGTCGGGGCCGCGCTCGCCGGTCCGGACCCGTACGGCCGTCTCGACCGGCAGGGACCAGACCTTGCCGTCACCGATCTTGCCGGTGCGGGCGGCCTTGACGATGACGTCGATCAGCTGCTCGGCGTCGTCGTCCTCGGCCAGGACCTCGATACGGATCTTCGGGACCAGGTCGACGGTGTACTCGGCACCGCGGTAGACCTCGGTGTGGCCCCGCTGACGACCGTAGCCGCTCGCCTCGGTGACCGTCAGGCCGTGGACCCCGAAGGCCTGGAGGGCTTCCTTGATCTCGTCGAGCCGGTGGGGCTTGACGACTGCGGTGATGAGCTTCATGCGTCCACCTTCTTGCTCTCGGCGGCGGGCGGGGCAGCGACGGTGGCCTTGGCGGAACCGCCGCCGGCACCGCTGAAGTCGTATGCGGTCTCGGCGTGCTCGGCCTGGTCGATGCCCGAGACTTCCTCGTCCTCGGTGACCCGCATACCGATGGTCTTGTCGAGGAGGAAGGCGAGGATCGCGGAGGCCACCAGCGAGTAGCCGAGGACCGCGAAGACACCGGCGCACTGCTTCCAGAACTGGTCCAGGCCGCCGCCGTAGAAGAGGCCCTCGACGTCGGACTGGCCCTTGCCGCTGGCGAAGAAGCCGATCAGCAGGGAGCCGATGACACCGCCGACCATGTGGACGCCGACGACGTCGAGCGAGTCGTCGTAGCCGAACTTGTACTTCAGGCCGACGGCCGCGGCGCAGGCGACACCGGCGATGGCGCCGACCGCGATCGCGCCGATCGGGGTGACCGCACCACCGGACGGGGTGATGGCGACCAGACCGGCGACCGCGCCGGAGGCGGCACCGAGGGTGGTGAACGCGCCGTGGCGGATCTTCTCGTAGGCGAGCCAGGCCAGCATGGCGGCGGCGGTGGCGATCTGGGTGTTGACGAACATCAGGGAGCCGACGCCGTCGTCGTTGCCGAGCCACGAACCGGCGTTGAAGCCGAACCAGCCGAACCACAGCAGACCGGCACCGAGCATGACCAGCGGGAGGCTGTGCGGGCGCATCGGGTCCTTCTTGAAGCCGACGCGCTTGCCGATGACCAGGATCACGCCGAGCGCCGCGGCACCCGCGTTGATGTGGACCGCCGTACCACCGGCGAAGTCGATCACACCGAGCTCGAAGGCCCAGCCGCCGGTGCCCCAGACCCAGTGGGCGACCGGGAAGTACACGACCGTGGCCCACAGGACGACGAACAGCGCCCAGGCGGAGAACTTCACACGGTCGGCGATCGCGCCGCTGATCAGGGCCGGCGTGATGATGGCGAACATCATCTGGAAGACGGCGAAGGCGAAGACCGGGATCGTGTACCCGGACCAGATGTCGCCCTTGTCGATGCCCGTCCAGCCGAAGAAGTCGTTCTCCCAGCCGATGATCGAGCCGTGGTCCGTCCCGAACGCCATGGAGAAGCCGTACAGCACCCACAGGATGGTGACGATCCCTATGCTGATGAAGCTCATCATCAGCATGTTCAGGGTGCTCTTGACGCGGACCATGCCCCCGTAGAAGAAGGCGAGGCCCGGGGTCATGATCAGCACCAGGGCGGAACAGATGAGCATGAAACCTGTGTTGGCCACCGACAGCTTGTCTGCGGCGAGCGTGATGGCTGGTGCCATCGGCGTCTCCTCGTCGTTGGTACGGCCCCGTGCGGGCGAAGCCTGAGCGGATTGAGGGGTGGGCCGGTTATGCGCCATGAGATTGGCGCAGCGCGGTTTCGGTGGAAGCCCCTCGTTGTTTCGCCGCCGTGACGAAGGCGCATTGCGTGTTACGCGTCGATGAACTGCCGGATGTTCGCCGAGTGGATCGTTATCGTGGCGCAACCTTCACCGAAGGAAAGAAACCGGCCGCGGACGGCCTTCCGATGACCTGGCATGGGGGAGCCGAGTCGGGCAGTTCGGGAGGGCCGGCCGCGGCCGGAGTGCATGGGTTTCCTGCGGATGTCAGACAGCCTCGGCCGTCTCGGGGAGCTCGATGGCGAGCTTGTCGGTGAGATCCACGACCTCGGCGAGATCACCGAAATCGCGTACGGCCGTGTCGACCGTCTTTCGGATACGAGTGTTCACACGCTCGGAGCGGACCTTCTTCGCGATGGCCATGGCCTCCTCGGCCAGGACGGTGCTCCGCTCGGGCTCGCGCTGGAGCAGGTGCACGGTGGCCATGCCGATCAGGTTCAGTGCGTACGACCGCTGGTGCTCCTGATCCTTGGCGAAAAGCTCCACCGCCCGCTGCATGAGCGGCTCGGCCAGGGAGGCGTACGTCGGGCTGCGGCCGGCGACGTAGGCGAGGTCACGGTAGGAGTGGGAGTTCTCGCCGTACAGCTCGGCCTCGGAGAAGAAGCGGATCCAGTCGGGGTCCGGCTCGTCCCAGTCGTCGGCGTCGGCGAAGGTGTCCTCGGCCATCCGGACGGCCCGCTTGCACTTGCCGGGCTGCCCCATGTTGGCGTAGGCGCGGGCCTCCATCGCATACAGCATCGACTGGGTCCGCGGGCTCGCGCAGTCCCGGCTGCCGTACTGCGCGAGATGGACCAGCTCCAGGGCGTCGTCGGGCCGGCCGAGATGGATCATCTGCCGGCTCATGCTGGACAGGACGTACGAGCCCAGCGGCTTGTCGCCCGCCTCCTTGGCGGCGTGCAGCGCGAGCACGAAGTACTTCTGCGCGGTGGGCTGGAGTCCCACGTCGTACGACATCCAGCCCGCGAGCTCGGCCAGCTCGGCGGCGACCTTGAACAGCTTGCGGGTGGTGGCCTCGGGCTGGGGTTCCTGGAGGAGGTCGGTCACCTCGTGCAGCTGGCCGACGACGGCCTTGCGGCGCAGGCCGCCGCCGCACTGGGCGTCCCACTGCCGGAACATCACGGTGGTGGACTCCAGCAGGTCCAGCTCGGGCTTGGAGAGACGGCCACCGCGGCGGGCGGCGGACGCGTCGGGCTCGTGGTGGGCGGTGGACGGGGCGGGGACGAGCCAGCGCTGCATGGGCTCGATGAGGGACGGGCCCGCGGAGAGGGCCAGCGAGGTCCCGAGGAAGCCGCGCCGCGCCAGCATGAGGTCGCTGCGCGAGAACTCGCTGAGCAGGGCCACGGTCTGCGGGCCCGTCCAGGGCAGGTCGACCCCGGTCGCGGAGGGTGACTGACGGGCGGCGCGCAGGCCCAGGTCCTCGACCGAGACGACGCAGCCGAACCGCTCGGAGAACAGCTCCGACAGGATCCGCGGGATCGGTTCACGGGGGTTCTCGCCGTCCAGCCAGCGGCGGACGCGCGAGGTGTCGGTGGAGATGTGGTTGGCGCCCAACTGGCGGGCGCGGCGGTTGACTTGGCGGGCGAGTTCGCCCTTCGACCAGCCGCTGCGCACGAACCACGAGGTGAGCAGCTCATTGGGACGCTTGTCGCCGTTCGCCGCGCTGCCGGCGCCCGTTCCGCTTCCGCCGTTGCCGCTCACTGGAACGCCCCCATCCCTGAGACCACTTGTCGCTGAGTGCGCCAAGCCCTATCAGAATGCCGGTAAATACGGCTTCCTGTCCGACGGTTGTCACCCTTCGAACGGGATACCGAGTTGCCTCCGGCATACCCACAAGTGCATGTGCCCCCAGGACTCGTGCACTCAAAGTAATCCTACGATCACCCGTCCAGCCATGGCGATCCCGGAAACGCCACCATTCGCCACCCCTTCGAATGAACTCACCGTCGCTGACACGCGATTCACTTGACATAGGACAGCCGGGAGTAGGCGGAGCGGTGCATTAGGGGGCGCGCATCACCGGGCGCACCACCCGGGGCACAACCGGGCGCCGAGTGGACGGGCGCGACGCCGCTCAGGTCACTTTCCGTGCGCGTCTCGTAACCACCGGTGCGCCGGACCCGTTGGAGGGGGCATGGGCTTCACGATCGGCAGCAGTCGGGGGATCCGCGACATCCGGTCCTCCTCGCGTCGCCGCGGCCGCTCGTCGGAGTGCACCGCCGTGGCCGAGTTCACCGGCCTGTGGGGCTGGGCCGTGGTCCCCGGCGCCCGGGCCGCCGCGGGCGCGTGTTCCTGCGGTCACTCCGACTGCCGGGCACCGGGCGCGCATCCACTCGACTTCGCGCCGGAGGTGCCGGCGGGCGCGACGCTGGACGAGGTGACCAGCGCCTGGGCCGAGTTCCCGGGCGCCTCGGTGATGCTGCCGGTCGGCAGGGCCTTCGACGTGATCGAGGTGGCCGAGCCGGCCGGGCGCCGCGCCCTGGTCCGCCTGGAGCGCATGGGCCTCCCCCTCGGCCCCGTGACCGCCACCCCCGACGGCCGCGCCCACTTCTTCGTCGCCCCCGGCGCCGCCGCCGAACTCCCGGAACTCCTCTACCGCATGGGCTGGGACGACCCCACCTCCCTGGACCTGCGCGGCCTGGGCCCGGGCACCCACATCACGGCTCCCCCGTCCGACCGGGGCGGCCTGGGCCCGGTGCACTGGCTGCGCCCCCCGGCCCTGGACTCGGCGACGAAGCCACCGGCGGCAAGGCTGCTGCTGGGGACGCTGGCGTACGTGGCGCACCGTTCACGAGCCTAGGCCGACACAGCGAAGTGCCCGCTCCCAACTGCACCTTGGGGGCGGGCACTTCTTGGTATGCGGTTCGACAACGCACCTAAGGGGCGCGGGGAACTGCGCGACCAGCCACGACGGCGCCGCAGACGCTCAACAACCCATCGCGGCAACCTCAGTAGGCGCTCAGTCCCCGATCAACGCATCCACGAACGCCTCCGGCTCGAACGGCGCCAAATCATCGGCACCCTCACCCAGACCCACGAGCTTCACCGGCACCCCCAGCTCCCGCTGGACCGCGACGACGATGCCGCCCTTGGCCGTGCCGTCGAGCTTGGTCAGCACGATGCCCGTGATGTCGACGACCTCGGCGAAGACGCGGGCCTGCACCAGGCCGTTCTGCCCGGTCGTCGCGTCCAGCACCAGCAGCACCTCGTCCAGCGGCGCCTGCTTCTCCACGACCCGCTTGACCTTGCCGAGCTCGTCCATGAGCCCGGTCTTGGTGTGGAGGCGGCCGGCGGTGTCGATCAGCACGACATCCGCGCCGATCTCCTTACCCTCCTTCACCGCGTCGAACGCGATGGAGGCGGGGTCGCCGCCCTCGGGACCGCGCACGGTGTGCGCGCCGACCCGATCGCCCCAGGTCTGGAGCTGATCGGCGGCGGCGGCACGGAAGGTGTCGGCGGCACCGAGGACGACCGAACGGCCGTCGGCCACGAGCACCCGGGCCAGCTTGCCGGTGGTCGTGGTCTTGCCGGTGCCGTTGACGCCGACGACCATCACGATGCCGGGCTTGCTGGTCTCGGGCTCGGTCTTCACCGTGCGGTCGAAGTCGGTGCCGACCAGCTTCAGGAGCTCCTCGCGCAGTAGCCCGCGCAGCTCCTCCGGGGTCCGGGTGCCGAGCACCTTCACGCGCTCGCGCAGACCCTCGACCAGCTCCTGGGTGGGGGCGACGCCGACGTCGGCGGTGAGGAGGGTGTCCTCGATCTCCTCCCAGGTGTCGTCGTCGAGGTGCTCGCGGGACAGCAGGGTCAGCAGACCCTGGCCGAGCGCGTTCTGCGAGCGGGAGAGACGGGCGCGCAGCCGCACCAGGCGGCCGGCGGTGGGCTCCGGGACCTCGATCTGGGTCGGCGGGAGCTCTTCGACGACGGGCGGTTCCCCGACGGCGACACCGGTCGAGCCGTCGGGCAGGTCCACCTCCTCTATCGTCCGGCGCGGTTCGTCGCGGGGCGTCTCGGCCTCGTCGCCGACGTGCGGCTCGGCCGGAGGGGCGGTGATGTCGGGCGCTGCGGGAGGCGGCGGGGGCAGCGGCTTCTTGCGTCGGCTGCCGACGACGAGCCCGCCGAGCACACCGAGCACGACCACGGCGATGACTACAGCAAGGATGACGGTTTCCATAACCCGACCAGTATCAGTCATGGAGTCCTGCGACACCGCTCTGGATGTCTGACACACCGTCAGCTAACGTCCCCCTCCACACCCGCCCGGTGAAGGGAGACCCCCATGCCCGTCTCCGTCGTCCGCTTCAACCTCGTCGAGCCCGGCGCCACCCCCGCCTCCCTGCGCGCCCGCTACCAGGCCGCCCTGGAGATGGCCGCGTACGCCGACGACCACGGCATCACCACCGTGCAGACGGAGGAGCACCACGGCGTCGCGAACAACTGGCTCCCCTCCCCCTTCGCCTTCGCGGCAGCCGTCTTCGGCGCCACCCGCCGCATCGCGGTCACCGTCTCGGCGATCATCGGCCCGCTCCACGACCCCCTGCGGCTGGCCGAGGAGATCGCGGTGCTGGACCTGCTGAGCGGTGGCCGCCTGGTGACGGTCGCCGGGATCGGCTACCGGCCCGAGGAGTACGCCCTGTTCGACGTGGAGTGGAAGCGGCGCGGCAAGCTCCAGGACGAACTGCTGGAGACGCTGCTCAAGGCCTGGACCGGCGAGGAGTTCACCTACCGGGGCCGTACCGTACGGGTCACCCCGCGCCCGTACACCGACCCGCACCCGCTCCTCCTCGTCGGCGGCTCCTCACGGGCCGCCGCCCGCCGGGCCGCCCGGCTCGGCCTGCCCTTCTTCCCCAGCGCGCACCTGCCGGAGCTGGAGGCGTACTACAAGGAGCGGCTCGTCGAGTACCGCACGGAGGGCTGGACGATGATGCCGGGCGCCGAGACCCCGCTGCTGCACATCGCGGAGGACCCGGACGAGGTGTGGGCCACACACGGGGAGCACTTCCTGCACGAGGCCCGGACGTACGCCTCCTGGCAGTCCGGGGACATCCGCTCGGCGGTGAAGTCGGCGGCGACGGACGTGGCCGGGCTGCGCGCCGAGGGCGTGTACCGGGTGCTGACGCCGGACGAGTGCGTGGCACAGGGCCTCGACAACCTCGTACTGCATCCGCTGTCCGGTGGGATGCCGGTCGCCGAGGGGTGGCGGAGTCTGCGGCTGTTCTGCGAGGACGTGCTGCCGCGGCTCGGCGGCTGATCGCCCGGACGTGACACCGCCGTCCCGGCTCGGGCAGTGGCCGAGCCGGGACGGCGGTGCGGGTTACGGGGAGAGGGGCAGCGGGGTTTGAGCCCTTCTCCCCGAGTTCTTACGGGCTGCTCAGCCCATCTCCTCCAGCGCCTTGCCCTTCGTCTCCTTGACGTACTTGAGGACGAACGGGATGGAGAGCGCGGCGAAGACCGTGTAGATCACGTAGGTCGCGGACAGGTTCCAGTCGGCCAGCGACGGGAAGCTCGCGGTGATGGCCCAGTTGGCGATCCACTGCGCGGAGGCGGCGACGCCGAGGGCGGCGGCGCGGATCCGGTTCGGGAACATCTCGCCGAGGAAGACCCAGACGACCACGCCCCAGGACAGGGCGAAGAAGAGGACGAAGACGTGGGCCGCGATCAGGGCGGTCCAGCCCTGGGCGGCGGGCAGCTTGCCGTCGACCAGGTCGAAGCTGAACGCCCAGGCCTCCAGGCCGAGGCCGATGACCATGCCGACCGAGCCGATGAGGGCCAGCGGCTTACGGCCGACGCGGTCGACGAAGATCATGGCGATCACGGTGCCGACGATGTTGATGATCGACGTCGTGAAGGAGTAGAAGAACGAGTCCGTCGGGTCGACGCCGACCGACTGCCACAGCGTCGAGGAGTAGTAGAACGCGACGTTGATGCCGACGAACTGCTGGAAGACCGACAGACCGATGCCGACCCAGACGATCGGCTTGAAGAAGAAGCTCCCGCCGAGCAGGTCCTTGAAGGTCGACTTGTGCTCGCTCTTCATCGCGTGCTCGATCTCCGACACGCGCGCGTCGAGGTCGATCTTGTCGCCCTCGACCTCCGCGAGGATCTCCCGGGCCCGCTCGTGCTTGCCGACGGAGATCAGGAACCGCGGGGACTCGGGGATGGCGAAGGAGAGCAGGCCGTAGAGGACGGCCGGGACCACCATGACGCCGAGCATGACCTGCCAGGCCTCCAGGCCCATCAGCTTGCCGCGCTGGTCGCCGCCTGCCGCGTTGAGCAGACCCCAGTTGACCAGCTGCGAGATGGCGATGCCGATGACGATCGCGGCCTGCTGGAAGGAGCCGAGACGGCCGCGGTAGGCCGGCGGGGCGACCTCGGCGATGTAGGCGGGGCCGATCACGGAGGCCATGCCGATGGCGAAACCGCCCACGATGCGCCAGAAGGCGAGGTCCCACAGCGCGAAGGGCAGCGCCGAACCGACGGCGCTCACCGTGAACAGCACGGCGGAGATCTGCATACAGCGGATACGGCCGATGCGGTCGGCGATCCGGCCCGCGGTGGCGGCGCCGATGGCACAGCCGATCAGGGCGATGGCGATGACCTGCGCCAGCGCCGCCGAACCGATGTCGTACCGGTCCCGGATGGCCTCGACGGCGCCGTTGATCACGGAGCTGTCGTACCCGAAGAGGAACCCTCCCATCGCGGCGGCTGCCGCGATGAAGATGACGTGCCCGAGATGATCGGGATGAGCCGTCCTGGCTCCTGACTTGGGTGGCTGCGCAGTGCTGGTCACGTTCAACTCCTAAGGCCATCGGCAACGCTGCCTGAAGGCAAGAACAACGATGCAGACCTTATGCCTTCAAGTTGTGAAGTCAACAGAGAAAGCGATGTGAGAAAACAGGCACCAGTGAGGAGAGTGAGTTCAAGGATTGAACAAGTGAAGAGTGGGTAGACGGGATCAGCGCAGCCGCTGGCTGATGACCTTCGAGACACCGTCGCCCTGCATGGAGACGCCGTACAGCGCGTCGGCGACCTCCATCGTCCGCTTCTGGTGCGTGATCACGATGAGCTGCGAGGCCTCTTGCAGCTCCTGCATGATCCGGATCAGCCGCTGAAGATTGGTGTCGTCCAGGGCGGCCTCGACCTCGTCCATGACATAGAACGGACTGGGCCGGGCCTTGAAGATCGACACCAGCAACGCTACGGCCGTGAGAGACCGCTCGCCACCGGACAGCAGGCTGAGCCGCTTGACCTTCTTGCCCGGCGGACGCGCCTCGACGTCCACGCCCGTGGTGAGCATGTTGTCGGGATCGGTGAGGATCAGCCGTCCCTCACCGCCCGGGAAGAGCCGGCTGAAGACGCCCTCGAACTCCCGGGCCGTGTCCCGGTACGCCTCGGTGAAGACCTGCTCGACGCGCTCGTCGACCTCCTTCACCACCTGAAGCAGGTCGGCTCGGGTCTTCTTCAGGTCCTCCAGCTGCTCGCTGAGGAACTTGTGCCGCTCCTCCAGCGCCGCGAACTCCTCCAGCGCCAGCGGATTGACCTTGCCGAGCTGCTGGTACGCCCGTTCGGCCGCCTTGAGCCGCCGCTCCTGCTCCGCCCGGTGGAACTGCCTGGGCTGGTTGCGCGGATGCTCGGGGTCCTCCGGCAGCTCCTCGCCCTCGGCGGGCGGAGAAGGCGGTACGAGCTGATGCGGGCCGTACTCGGAGACCAGCCCGGCGGGCTCGACGCCCAGCTCCTCCAGCGCCTTGGTCTCCAGCTGCTCGATCCGCATCCGCTTCTCGGCGCCGAGCACCTCACCGCGGTGGACGGAGTCGGTCAGTTTGTCCAGCTCGGCCTTGAGGTCGCGGCCGGTGGCGCGGGCGGCGGTCAGCTCCTGCTCGCGCAGCGCCTTGGCGGCGTCGGCGGCGGTCCGCTCGGCGTCCGCGCGGGCGAGCGACACCTCGACGTGCGTCAGCAACTGCCGGGCACCGGAGGCCACGGCCTCGGCGACGGCCGCCTCATGGCGCAGCCGCGCCCGCCGCTGCTCGGCACGCGCGCGTGCGTCGCGCTCCGCGCGGGCGGCACGGTCGAGGGAGTCGGCCCGGCCGGCGAGGCCCTTGACCCGCTCCTCGTGGGTACGGACCTGGAGCCGGGCCTCCATCTCGGTCTGCCGGGCATTGGCCCCGTCGGCGGCGAGCCGGTCCCGCACAGCGGTGTCCGGCTCCTCCTCGACGGGCATCTCCTCGGCGACGGCGAGCCGTTCGGCGAGTTCCTCGACGTCCTGGAGGGCCTTGTCGAGGGCGTCCTGCGCCCTTGCGGCGGCGGCGGTCGACCGCTCGGCCTCCCCCGCGGCGCCCTTCGCCTGCCCGGCGAGCCGGCCGAGCTGCTGGGCGACGGCCGACTTCTCCCGGTCGGCGGCGCGGCGACGCTCCGCGACTTCCTCGACGAGGGCGGCGCTTTCCTTGCGCCGTTCCGCCGCGGCGTGCTGTGCCTCGGCGAGGGCCTCGCACTGGACGGCCAGTTCCTCCAGCTCCGCGGCCGCCTCGTCGACGGACGCCTGTACTTCGAGGAGGCTCGGCGCGCCTGCGGAGCCGCCGTGGGCGAAGTGGGCGCCCAGGAGGTCGCCTTCGGCGGTGACCGCGGTGAGGTGGGGGTTGGCGTAGACGAGGTCTTCCGCGTCTTCGAGGGTGCTGACGACGACGATGCCGTGGAGCAGGCGTCGTACCGCCGGCATGAGGTCCGAAGGGCCGCGGACGAATGCAGCCGCATGAGGTTGCTGGGCGTCTGCGGGCTCGTGGGGGCTGGTCGCGCCGTTCCCCGCACCCCTCAGGGGCGTTTCCGGGGACCCTGCCAAGAGGAGAGACGCCCGTCCGCCGTCCTGCTTGCGCAGCAGTCGGATGGCGTCCGCCGCCGCTGACGGGGACGTGACCGCCAGTGCGTCCGCCGCCGCGCCGAACGCCGCCGCCAGTGCGACCTCGTAGCCCGGGGTCACACTCAGCAGCTCCGCCGCCGGGCCCAGCAGGCCACTGAGGCGGTCCTTCGCGCCCAGCAGTATTCCGGTGCCGTCCTTTCGGCGCAGCCCCAGCGCCAGCGCCTCATGCCTCGCCTGCGTCGCCGCGCGCTTGCGCTCCGCCGCCGTCGCCGCCTCGCGCGCGGCCGTCAGCGCGGCCTCCGACTCGGCCAGCGCGGCCTTCGCGGCGTCATGCCGCTCGGCGAGTTCCGCGTCGCCCGCGTCGAGGCCGTCCACCTCGGCCTTGAGCGTCTCGTACTCCTCCTGCGCGGCGACCGCCCGCTCCTGGGCCTCGTCCCGCGCGGCGGCCAGGCGGTCGATCTCGGCCTGGGCCGAGGCGGCGCGTGAACGGGCCGCGTTGACCTGACCGTTGAGGCGGGCCAGGCCCTCGCGGCGGTCGGCGATGGCGCGGGCCACGTCCTTCAGGCGCCGTTCCTCGTCGGTCAACGCGCGTTCCAGCTCGGCCCGGTGGGCGACCGTGTCCTCCAGGGCTCGCTCGGCCGCCTCCAGGGCAGCCTCCAGCTCGGCCTCCTGCTCCCGGATGCGGGCGGCCTCGCGCTCCATGTCCTCGGGGTCGCGGCCACGCCGTTCCTCGGGCGGGGCGGAGGTCGCGCTCTTCACGCGGGCGTCGGCGAGCGAGATCGTGCCGCGCACCCGTTCGGCGAGCTGGGAGAGTTCGTACCAGGTCTGCTGGGCGCGCTGGAGGCGTGGGGTGAGCTGCCGTACCTCGTCCTCCAGGAGGGCCTCGCGCTGGAGCGCCTTCTTCAGCTCCTGCTCGGCGGTCTCCTTGCGCTCCTTGAGCGCCGCCTCGTCCGCGACCTCGGCCTTCAGCGCCTCCCGCAGACGTACGAGATCGTCGGCCAGCAACCGCAGCCGCGCGTCCCGGAGATCCGCCTGGATCACAGCGGCCCTGCGCGCGACCGCGGCCTGGCGGCCGAGGGGCTTGAGCTGCCTGCGGAGTTCGTCCGTGAGGTCCTGCACGCGCGCGAGGTTGGCCTGCATCGCGTCCAGCTTGCGCAGCGCCTTCTCCTTGCGCTTGCGGTGCTTGAGGACGCCCGCGGCCTCTTCGATGAAGGCGCGGCGGCCCATCGGGTCCGCGTGCAGGACGGAGTCGAGCTGGCCCTGGCCGACGATGACGTGCATCTCGCGGCCGATGCCGGAGTCGGAGAGGAGGTCCTGGATGTCGAGGAGGCGGCAGGTGTCGCCGTTGATCTGGTACTCGCTGCCGCCGTTGCGGAACATGATCCGCGTGATGGTGACCTCGGCGTACTCGATGGGCAGCGCCCCGTCGGAGTTGTCGATGGTCAGGGACACCTCGGCGCGGCCGAGCGGCGGACGCCCGGTGGTGCCGGCGAAGATGACGTCCTCCATCTTGCCGCCGCGCAGCGACTTGGCGCCCTGCTCGCCCATGACCCAGCTGAGGGCGTCGACGACATTGGACTTGCCCGAGCCGTTCGGTCCCACGACGCACGTGATGCCCGGCTCGAACCGGAGCGTGGTCGCCGAGGCGAACGACTTGAACCCGCGGAGGGTCAGGGCCTTGAGGTGCACGCCGCTGGACTCTACCTTCCGGGGTTGTCTCACTCCATGAACGCGCGGTTGCCCGCGGTTTCACCCATGAACGTGCAGGGCACATCAGACGTTAAAGAAGGTGAGGGGAGTGCGGGGGAAAGAAAGAAGGGACGCCGAAGCGTCCCTTGCAAACTCTGACAACTTAGCGGTTGACACGGACAGCCCAACCACTGCTTGTCGTGGTGCGATGCAGTGATCAGGTGAGCGCAGGCTCCGCCTGGTGTGCGTCGATGCTCTCCAGAAGCGAGTCCTGAGAAGCGGCAGCCGCGAGCGCGTCGTTCTCGGCCTGAATCCGTACGAGCTCGGATTCGAGGTCCTGTACGCGCTGCTGGAGCCGTCGCATCTCGGCAATGAGTCGCGGGTCGGAGCCGCCGACGTAACCGAGAAGCGCCTTTGCCATGATGGATGGTCCTCCACACTGAGTGACCGACCGAAGCGGTGTGGGTCGTGAGGGATTCGCACCCGCGATGCTTGACACTGTTGAGTTGCTGCTGCCGTTCAACCATGCCAAACAGCTAAGGTGCGCGGGGTGCATTCAGCGTCTCACCAAAAAGTTTGACGGTCAACACGATCACGCCCCGTATTGGCGGGCAACCCGGTGGCGCGCGGCCGGGAAACGGCGGCGCAGCGACTCCTGCGGGGCCCTCGGGGCGTAGCGATCATCCTTAAAGGCGGAGCCTCCCACGAGAACCCCTTCTTGGCAACCACCAGCGTCTTTCCGCTTCGGGCAGCTGCCGCTGGCATGTCCCTCCGCTTCCACCAGGCGTGGTTTACAGAACCGGTTCAACGGATGGCGAAGCCGTCGTAACCCCCACGGGGTGTGTCCCAGATCTCGGTGACACCGTCCACGCGTCCGGGCGTGTCGTCACCCAGAAGCCATGCGAGGAGCCCTTCGCATCGCTCACGCGGGCCCTCGGCGACCACCTGGACCCGTCCGTCCCCCAAATTGAGAGCAAAACCACTCAGCCCGCCCAGCTCCAGGGCCTTGGCCCGCGTGAACCAGCGGAAACCCACACCTTGGACGCGTCCCCGCACCCAGGCGACCAGTCGCACATCCTCGCTCATGGATGCAACCTAACCAACCAATGTCTCTCTGGGCGCTCCCTCCCCTGGCGCCATGCGGTACCGTCCCCTGCCAATGAATCTCATACGAAACTCACTCGATCGTGTGGGTTTTGTGAGTTCGGTCCGACCGCCGGGGACGAGTCGGCCGCAAAGGACGAGGAAGGCCAGGACACATGGGACGCCACCGACGCTCCGCCGCCGGCCGCGCCGCCACGGGCCGCGCCACGGGGGTCACACAGACAGACGGCTCGCACACGAGCGGCTACGACCCGCAGCACTCGTACAGCTTCGATCAGCAGGACTCGTACGACTTCGACCAGCACGCGTACGGCATCGACCGGCAGTTCTCCTACGACTTCGAGGCCGACGCCCGGGGCCCGCACAGCGGCGAGTACCCCACGGTCGGCATCGCGCCCTATCTGAACCCCGAGGCGCACAACCGCAGCGAGAGCTACCTCTACGCGACCGACGACGAGTACGCCCAGGCCACGGGGACCATGAGCACCGTCATGCTCCCGAGCGAGGGTTTCTCGCCGGCCGACGGGCCGCGGCGCGGGGGCTCGCGCCGGCGTCGTAAGAAGCGGGTCGTCACACCGGTCAAGACCGGTCTGCTCGGGGTCTCCGCGGCGGTCGCCATCGGCACCGTCGCCGTCGCCACCGGTGTGGTGCCGGGCCTCGACAACTACAAGATCGGCGGCGGCAGCGGCGGCGACAAGGTGCAGGCCGCGGACACCCCGACCAACTCCGCGACCGAGCAGGGCGGCACCTCCGGCAGCGCCGACGACAACCGGGACGACGAGGCGGCCAGCCGCGGCGGCGACCGTGCGGCCTCGCCGGCGCCGTCCGTCTCCGCCTCGCCCTCGACGACGGCACCCACCGAGGAACCGACCGAGAAGCCGACCAAGGAGCCCACCAAGGCACCGGAGGCCAAGCCCTCGAAGACGGCCACCAAGGCACCGCAGAGCAGCACGGCGCCGGGCATCACCATCTCCGCGGAGGCGCAGGCCGAGGCCGAGGTGCTGAAGCTGGTCAACGAGGAGCGGGCGAAGGTGGGCTGCAGCGCGGTCTCCGCGAACAGCGCGCTGGGCAAGCTCGCCGAGGACTTCAGCGACGCCATGGCCGCGCAGGGCTTCTTCGACCACACCGACCCCAGCGGCAACACCCCCTGGGACCGGGCCGAGGCGGTCGGCATCAGCAACCTGGGCGGCGAGAACATAGCCCGGGGCCAGGCCGACGCCGCGGCGGTGATGGAGGCCTGGATGAACAGCGAGGGTCACAGGGCGAACATCCTGAACTGCGACTTCAAGACGCTGGGCGTCGGCGTCCACTTCGGGGCCGGCGGTCCCTGGTGGACCCAGGACTTCGGCTACTGACAGCAGGCGCGACGAAGGGGGCTCCCGTCCGGTGACCGGACGGGAGCCCCCTTCGCGTGGTGTCGGCGCTCAGGCCGCGAGGGCCGCGCGCCCGTGTGCGAACACCTTCGCCGTCTCGGCCAGCCGGCGCCCGAGGTGCTCGGCGGTCGCCACGTCCGCCTTGTGGACGGCGTCCGGGCCCTCGTCGACGTTGGTCTGCGCGGCGGCACCCGCGAAGACGCCGAGGCGGTTGAGGTCGTGCTCGGAGCCCTCGCTGTTGTTCCAGCCCGGGTGCAGACCGAGGTTGATCCAGTGCATGCCGTGCTGCGCGGCGAGGATCTGGAAGAACTGCAGGGTGTGCAGCTTGTCGCCGCTCTTGGATCCGGAGTTGGTGAAGCCGGCGGCCAGCTTGTCCTTCCAGTCCTGCCCGAACCAGCGCTTCGAGGTGGCCTCGGCGAAGACGTGGAAGGGGCCGGAGGCGGTGCCCATGTAGGTCGGGGAGCCGAAGACGATCGCGTCTGAGCGGTCGAGGACGGCCCACTCCTCGTCGGTGATCTCGGCGACGTTGATCAGATGCACCTCGGCCCCGGCCTCCTGCGCACCGGCGCGGACGGCCTCGGCGAGGACGGCGGTGTGGCCGAAGCCGGAGTGGTAGGCGATGGAAACGACGGGACTGGTCACGATGCGTTCTCCTGGGATGCGCAGGTCACTGACGATGAGGAAAGGAAAGCACTAACTTCTAGTTAGTGCAACCTACCGGTTAGCGCTGCGTTCGAGTACGCTTGAATCATGGACATCACGCAGGAGCGCACGCCGGAGCGGGACCGGGACCTGGCTTTCGACGTGTTCGCCAAGGCCTGCCCGTCGCGGGGCACGCTGGAGCACATCACCGGCCGCTGGGGCGCACTCACGCTCGGCGCCCTGCACGAGGGCTCGCTGCGCTTCAACGAACTGCGCCGTCGCGTCGACGGCGTGAGCGAGAAGATGCTGTCCCAGACCCTGCACGCGCTGGAGCGCGACGGCCTGGTGCACCGCGAGGCCCAGCCGACCAACCCGCCCCGCGTGGACTACGAACTGACGCCGCTCGGCCGGGAGCTGGCCACGCGACTGCTCGGCCTCATCCGTTTCCTGGAGGGCCGGATGGACGACGTGCTCGACGCACGCCGGAGCTACGACGAGACGCGCGGCGCCCTCTGACACTTCGGGCAGAAGTAGCTCGACCGGTTCATCCACGGCCGCCGGCGCATCGGCGTGCCGCACCGCTTGCAGGGCAGACCCTCACGGCCGTACGCGTCGAGCGAGCGGTCGAAGTATCCGGACTCCCCGTTGACGTTGACGTACAGGCTGTCGAAGCTGGTGCCGCCGACCGCGAGGGCCGCGTTCATCACATCCCTTACGTGGCCCAGGAGTTCGGCCGTGCGCGGACGCGTGAACCCGGCGGTCGGGCGCTCGTAGTGGATGCGGGCGCGCCAAAGCGCCTCGTCCGCATAGATGTTGCCGACGCCGCTGATCAACGACTGGTCCAGCAGGGCCCGTTTGATGGTGCTGCGCTTGCGGCGGAGGTTCTGGTGGAAGGCCTCGTCGTCGAAGAGCGGGTCCAGCGGATCGCGGGCGATGTGCGCGATGACGTCGGGCAGACCGTCCTCGGTGTTGTCGTGCAACGACAGTCCGCCGAAGGTGCGTTGGTCGACGAAGCGCAGCTCGGTACCGAGGCCGTCCGCGAACCTCACCCGGATCCTGAGGTGCTTCTCGTCGGGTGACTCGTGCGGCTGGACCAGGAGTTGGCCGCTCATGCCGAGGTGGGCAAGGACCGACTGGTTGGTGTCCTCCAGGGGCAGCCACAGATACTTGCCGCGCCTGCTGGGCACACCGATGCGATGGCCCTTGAGGCGGTGCGTGAAGTCGTCGGCACCGGCGATGTGCCGGCGTACGGCACGCGGGTGCAGCACCTCGGCCTCGGCGACGGCGCGGTGGGCGACCCATCGCTCCAGACCTCGGCGTACGACCTCTACCTCGGGCAACTCGGGCATCGCATCCCCCGTGACAAGCCGGTGTATGAGCCGAGCGCCCGCCCCGGGGCGGGACGGGCGCTCGGTGTACTGCTCTGTTCGGTCAGGCGGAGGCGGATGCCTCGTCGGCGTCCGCGTCGGCCTCGACGGCCTTCGCGGCGGCCTCGGCGGCAGCCTTGACGCGCTCGTCCGCCGCGGCCCGGATGGACCGCCAGGCGGACTCGGCGGCCTGCTGCTCCGCCTCCTTCTTGCTGCGGCCGGTGCCGGTGCCGTACGAGACGCCTCCGACGCGGGCGGCAGCAGTGAAGGTCTTCTCGTGGTCGGGGCCGGTCTCCGAGACCTGGTACTCGGGCACGCCGAGTCCTTCGGTCGCGGTGAGCTCCTGGAGACTGGTCTTCCAGTCCAGGCCGGCACCGAGGTTGGAGGACTTCTCGATCAGCGGGTCGAAGAGCCGGTGGACGAGTTCGCCCGCCGCGTCCAGACCCTGGTCGAGATAGACCGCGCCGATCACCGCTTCGAGGGTGTCGGCGAGGATGGACGCCTTGTCCCGGCCGCCCGTGCCCTCTTCACCGCGGCCGAGCCGGATGAAGGAGCCCAGGTCGAGCCCACGGCCGACCTCCGCCAGCGCACGAGAATTGACCACCGCGGCCCGCAACTTGGCCAGCTGGCCTTCGGGCAGGTCGGGGTGGGTGCGGTACAGCGTGTCCGTGACCACGAGGCCGAGGACGGAGTCCCCGAGGAACTCCAGGCGCTCGTTGGTCGGCAGACCGCCGTTCTCGTACGCGTAGGACCGGTGGGTCAGCGCACGCACCAGAAGGGCGGACTCGAGCTTGTACCCGAGCCGCCCTTCCAACAGCGTGTGGGACGAGGCCGTGTTCTCCGCAGAGTTCTTCTTCGGCGTGGACACAGTGCCTCTCACCAGCCGCTCAGACCTCGAGGACCTGGCGCTTGTTGTAAGTGCCGCAAGACGGGCACGCAATGTGCTGCAGCTTGGGCTCGTGGCAGCGCTCGCACGCAACCAGGGTGGGGACCGCAGCCTTCCACTGCGACCGGCGGTGGCGCGTGTTGCTGCGCGACATCTTCCGCTTCGGAACAGCCACGGCTACTTCTCCTGCTTCTCGTCGACGCCCGCTTCCGCTTCGGCGCCGCTCATCTCGTCCTTCTCGCCATCTTCGAGTGAACCGGCGAGTCCCTGCAGTGCCGCCCAACGGATGTCGACGGCGTCGTGGTGGTGGTCCGGGTCGTCCGCCAGCCGGGCTCCGCACTCGGAGCACAGGCCGGGGCAGTCGTCCTGGCACACCGGCTGCATCGGCAGGGCAAGCACCACCGCGTCACGCAGCACTGGTTCGAGGTCGAACAGGCCGTCCTCGATGAAGAGCCTGTCCTCGTCTTCCTCGGCGTCGTCGGTCGGCTCCGCCTTGGGGCGGCCCCGATCGTCGGCGTCAGGGTACGAGAACATCTCCTGGAAGTCCGCTTCGAGCTCCAGCTCAAGCGGCTCCAGACACCTTACGCACTCCCCCTCGGCCTGTGCACGGGCGGTGCCTGTGACAAGCACCCCTTCCATGACCGACTCGAGCCGGAGTTCGAGTTCCACCGGGGCGCCTTCCGGCACTCCGACGACTCCCGCGATCCCCAGATCCTTGGGAGCGTCGATCTCACGGGTCAGGCGCTGCAGCGCACCGGGCCGCCGCCCCAGCTCGTGCGTGTCGAACACGAGAGGCTTGCGGTGGTCGAGGTGAGCGTTGGGAGCCATTCCTGCTTTCGATCTTCGAACTCAGAGGGACGCCGCCCTTCGGTGTTCCCGGGCAGCGTTGATCGCGGACGTACGCGCGACCGAAGAGCCAGGATACTGGACCTTTCGCTCACGGCCCAATCCGGTGGTCCCGCACTGGTTTCTTACTGGCCGCGGCCCTGCTCGTAGGCCCTCAGCTGCTCCGGCGTGATCATGCCGGTGTCGAAGAGGCTGGTCTCGTCGAGGGCGTACGACTGCTGGGCGTGCTGCGCCTGCTGGGCCTGTCCGGCGTCGTAGGCGGCCTGCTGGGCGTCGTAGCCCTGGAAGGGGGCACCTCCCGCCGGAGCGTAGCCGGAGGTGGGGGAGTACGGGTCGGCCTGCTGGTAGCCGTAGGGGTCCTGCTGCTGGGCATAGGCCGGCTGCTGCGGGTAGCCGCCGCCGTAGGTGTCCTGCTGCTGGTAGCCGTAGGCGGGCTGCGGGTCGTACTGCTGCTGTTGCGGTACGGCCGCTGCGGCCGGGGTGTCCCGTTCGGCCAGGGCCGCGAGGTCGGCGAGGTAGTCGGCGTCGCTGGAGTGCTGGACGGTGCTGTCGTCGTCGGCGAGGGCGCCGAGGTCGTCGGTGGCGATCCGGCCGTGCAGCTTGGCGCGGCCCTTGCCGACTGCCTCCAGGGTCTTGGCGAGGACCGCCTCGAAGGCGCCGAGTTTGGTGTCGACGTAGGCGTCGGCGTCGCGGCGCAGGGTCTCGGGGTCGTGGCTGCGCTCGGGGGCGTCCTCGTCCTCGTAGCCCTGCTCGTCCAGGCCCGGGCCGGTGCCGAGGAGCTTCTCGCGGCCGCGGCCGACCGAGCCGAGGGTCTTGGTGAGGACGACCTCGAAGTTGGCGAGCTTGGAGTCGACGTAGTCGTCGGCCTCGGCGCGGACCTCCTCGGCCTCCCTGCGGGCCTCGTTCAGGATGCGGTCGGCCTCGGCCTGGGAGCGGCGGGCGACCTCGGTGTCGGAGATCAGGGAGCCACGCTCGGCGTGCGCGCCGGAGATGATCCGCTCGGCCTCCTGGCGGGCCTGCTCGACCATCGACTCGCGGTCGCCGATCAGCTCCTGGGCCTGGGCGAGGGAGTCGGGCAGCGCGGCCCGGACCTCCTCCAGCATCGCGAGCAGTTCGGCGCGGTTGACCACGCACGAGGCCGACATGGGCATCGACCGGGCGCCGGAGACCGCGGCGACGATCTCGTCGAGCTTCTTCTGCACGTCCACCTGTGCTCGCCACTCTCTACAGCTGTGTTGGAGACGGACGGGACGACTGTAGCCCCATCAGTCCTTGCGCAGGCGCTCGTTGAGGGCCTCCAGGACGACCGGCGGCACCAGGTGGGCGATGTCGCCGCCCCAGGCGGCGACCTCCTTGACGAGCGAGGAGGACAGGAAGCTGTAGGTGGGGTTGGTGGGGACGAACAGCGTCTCCACACCGGACAGCCCGTTGTTCATCTGGGCCATCTGGAGTTCGTAGTCGAAGTCGCTGACCGCGCGCAGGCCCTTGACGATCGCGGGGATGTCGCGCTGCTTGCAGTAGTCGACGAGGAGGCCGTGGAAGGACTCGACCTTCACGTTCCCGTATTCGGCGGTGACCTCGCGGATCAGCTCGATCCGCTCGTCGACCTCGAACAGGCCCTTCTTGGACTTGTTGATCATGACCGCGACGTAGACCTCGTCGTACAGACGAGAGGCGCGGGAAATGATGTCGAGATGTCCGTTGGTGATCGGGTCGAACGACCCGGGACAGACGGCGCGGCGCACTTGAGATCCCTCGCTCTCCGGTCCGGTCATCGTGCGTCTTCGCACGTAGAGGCGGCGCGACCGTACCAAAACGTTCCCTCGCCGTAACGACGGGACCGGAGTGCTTCAAAACCCTCCGGCCACCCGAATTCGCCGCCTCTGGTGCTGCGCTCCACGGTGACGAGCGCCTCCGCCGCGAGCCAGCCCCCCGAACGGAGTGTGAGGAGAATCTCCCGAAGATCGTGATCCGTGACTCGGTACGGCGGGTCAAGGAAGACGATGTCGTACGGCTCCGGCGGCGCCGGCTGCTGGATGATCTGCTCCGCTTTGCCCGACCGGACCTCGGCGCCGGGGAGACCGAGGCTCTTGACGTTCTCGCGGATGGTGCGGGCGGCGCGGGCGTCGGCCTCGACGAGGAGGGTGTGGCTCGCGCCGCGGGAGAGGGCTTCGAGGCCGACGGCGCCCGATCCTGCGTAGAGGTCGAGGACACGCTCGCCGTCCAGGGGGCCGCCCAGGAGGGACTGCCAGGTGGAGAGGAGACCTTCGCGTGCGCGGTCGGAGGTGGGGCGGGTGCCGTTGCCTGGCGGCACGGCTAGTCGACGTCCGCCGGCTGCGCCGGCGATCACGCGGGTCATCTTCGGTCCTTGTTCGTGGGCGGCTTCAGGTTTCAGTGTGGCTGGTCGCGCAGTTCCTCGCGCCCCTAGGGGGGTCTCACTCAGCCCTTTTCCAGGTACTGCTCCCTCTCCTCGTCCAAGAGAGCATCGAGCGCTGTGCGCAGAGCCGGAAGGTTCTTCAGCTCCGGATCCGCCTCCACCACCGCCACCGCCTCCTCCCGCGCCTCCGCGATGACCTCCTCGTCCTCGATGACGGCGAGGACCTTCAGGGAGGTGCGGGCGCCCGACTGGGCCTGGCCCAGGACGTCGCCCTCGCGGCGCTGCTCCAGGTCGATGCGGGAGAGCTCGAAGCCGTCCAGCGTCGACGCCACCGCGTTCAGGCGCTGGCGGGCGGCGCTGGCCTCCGGCATCTCCGTGACCAGGAGGCAGAGGCCCGCCGCGGAGCCTCGGCCCACCCGGCCGCGGAGCTGGTGGAGCTGGGAGACGCCGAAGCGGTCGGCGTCCATGATCACCATGGCGGTGGCGTTGGGGACGTTGACGCCGACCTCGATGACCGTGGTGGCGACCAGGACATGGGTCTCGCCGGCGGCGAAGCGGCGCATGACCGCGTCCTTGTCGTCGGGGTGCATACGGCCGTGCAGCACCTCGACCTTGAGGCCGTTCAGCGGGCCCTTGGCGAGCTGGTCGGCGACCTCCAGGACGGCCAGCGGCGGGCGCTTCTCGGCCTCGTCCTCGGCGGACTTGCGGGCCTTCTTGGGGTCGGCGGGTTCGTCGATGGCGTCACCGATGCGAGGGCAGACGACGTACCCCTGATGGCCGTTCTCCACCTCCTCGCGCACCCGCTCCCAGGCGCGGGCCAGGAAGTGGGGCTTGTCGGCGGCCGGGACGACATGGCTGGCGATCGGGGAGCGGCCGGCCGGGAGCTGGTCGAGGACCGAGGTCTCCAGGTCGCCGAAGACCGTCATCGCGACCGTGCGCGGGATGGGCGTGGCCGTCATCACGAGGAGGTGCGGGGGCTGTTTGCCCTTGCCGCGCAGGGCGTCGCGCTGCTCCACGCCGAAGCGGTGCTGTTCGTCGACGACGACCAGACCGAGGTCGTGGAACTGGACCTTGTCCTCGATCAGCGCGTGCGTGCCGATGACGATGCCGGCCTCGCCGGTGATCAGGTCGAGCAGTGCCTGTTTCCGCGCGGCCGCTCCCATGGAGCCGGTGAGCAGCACCACCTTGGTGGCGTGCTCGGCCCCGCCCAGCATCCCGCCCTCGGCCAGCTCGCCCATCATCTCGACGACGGAGCGGTGGTGCTGCTGGGCGAGGACCTCGGTGGGCGCGAGCATGGCGGCCTGCCCGCCGGCGTCGACGGTGGCGAGCATGGCGCGCAGGGCCACCATTGTCTTGCCCGATCCGACCTCTCCTTGCAGCAGCCGGTGCATCGGATGCTCCGTCGCCAGGTCGTCGAAGATCTCCTTGGAGACCTTCTGCTGGCCCTCCGTGAGGGTGAAGGGGAGGCGGTCGTCGAAGGCGGACAGGAGGCCGTCCGGCTTGGGGCGGCGGGCCACCGCCGGGAGCTGGGCGTCGGCGTGCCGGCGGCGGGCGAGGGCGACCTGGAGGACGAAGGCCTCGTCCCACTTGAGGCGGTCGCGGGCCTGGAGATAGTCGGCCTTGGTCCGCGGCTGGTGCATCTTGATGAGCGCTTCCGGCAAGGGCAGGAGCCCTCGACCTTCCCGGAGGGAGTCCGGGAGCGGATCGACCGCCTCCTGGGCGCTCGGCAGGACCGTCTGGATGGCCTTGCCGATCTTCCAGGACTCCAGCTTGGCCGTGGCGGGGTAGATCGGGATGAGGGCGCCGGCCCAGGTCTCGACCGTCTCGTCGGCTTCTTCCGAGTCTCCGCGCAGCAACTCGTACGCCGGATGTGCCAGTTGGAGCCGGCGGTTGAAGACGGAGACCTTGCCCGCGAACATCGCGCGTGTGCCCGGCAGGAGCTCCTTGTGGGGCTTGTGGACGCCGTTGCCGAAGAAGACCAGTTGGAGGCGGCCGTTGCCGTCCGTGATGGTCACTTCGAGGCGCTGGCCCTTGCCTCGCGGGGCCTTGGCGGAGGCGAAGGTGTGCAGACGGGCGTCGGCGACCATGGCCACCACGGTGACGTGCTCGTCCATGGGGAGGTCGGCGAGGTGGGTGAGCTGGCCCCGCTCCTCGTATCTGCGCGGGTAGTGGTGCAGGAGGTCGCCGACGGTGTGCAGGCCGAGGTGCTCGGCCATCACCTTCGCGGTGGGTGGGCCGAGCACCTTTTTCAGTGGTTCTTCGAGTGCGGGCACGAGATCCATTGCACACCACGTCACTGACAATGCCGTATACGTCTCGCGAAACACCTGGTCAGGCGGGCTGTTCCGGCTTTAGGATGGCGCGCCTCCGGCCATCCCCTCCGCGGTCACCGCCCCACCGGGACCGCCCGACCCCGCGCCGTAGACCGTCCCCGCCCACGGCGCCGTTGCGATGGACTCCCAGACCTCACAGGCATCCCAGGCTTCTCCGTCCCACACCTTCCAGGTCGACCTGCGTGGTCTGGTGGACCTGCTCTCCCATCACCTCTACTCCAGTCCGAGGGTCTATCTGCGCGAGCTGCTGCAGAACGCCGTGGACGCCATCACCGCGCGCCGGGCCGAACAGCCGGGCGCCCCGGCGGAAGTGCGGCTTTACGCGGCGGACGGCACCCTGCGGGTCGAGGACTCCGGCGTAGGGCTCACCGAGACGGACGTGCACGACCTGTTGGCGACCATCGGCCGCAGTTCGAAGCGGGCCGACGGGATCCAGGAGGCGCGGTCCGAGTTCCTGGGGCAGTTCGGCATCGGGCTGCTCGCCTGTTTCGTGGTGGCCGAGCGGATCCGGGTGGTCAGCCGCAGCGCCCGCACTCCGGACGCGGCGCCGGTGGAGTGGACGGCGAGCGACGACGGTTCGTACACCGTGCGGACGCTGGCGCCCGAGGCCCGGCCCGAGCCCGGCACCACCGTGCACCTGACGGCCCGGGCGGGGGCCGGGGAGTGGCTGGCGCCGGATCGGGTCCTGGAGCTGGCGCGGGACTTCGGCGCGCTGCTGCCGTACGACGTGCGGGTGGACGGCGAGGCGGTCACCGATCTGCCGGCGCCCTGGGACCGGTCCTACCCCTCCCCCGCGGGCCGAAGGGTGGCCCTGGCGCGGCACTGCCATGACCTGTTCGGGTTCACGCCGCTGGACGCGATCGAGCTGAACGTGCCGCTCGCGGGTGTCCGCGGGATGGCGTACGTCCTGCCGTCGGCGGTCAGTCCGGCGCAGCGGGCGACGCATCGCGTCCACCTCAAGGGGATGCTGCTGACCGAGCGGGCCGAACAGCTGCTTCCGGACTGGGCGTTCTTCGTGCGGTGCGTGCTCGACACGGACAGTCTGCGGCCCACCGCGTCGCGGGAGGCGCTGTACGAGGACGAGACGCTGGCCGCCGTACGGGAGGCGCTCGGGGAAAGGATTCGGTCCTGGCTGACGGGGCTCGCCGCGGGCGATCCGGAACGGCTGGCGGCGTTCTTGTCGGTGCACCACCTGGGCGTGAAATCGCTGGCGCGGCACGACCCGGAGATGCTGCGCACGATGCTGCCGTGGCTGCCCTTCGAGACGACCGACGGGCCGCTGTCCCTGGAGGAGTTCGCGCGGCGGCACCCGGTCGTGCACTTCACGCGGACCGTCGAGGAGTTCCGGCAGGTCGCGCCGATCGCGTCCGCGCAGGGCATCGGGGTGGTCAACGGCGGTTACACGTACGACAGCGACCTGGTCCAGGCGCTGCCGTCGGTGCGGCCGGGGACGGTGGTGGCGGAGCTGGACGCGGACACCGTGACCGCGCATCTGGACGCCGTCGACCCGGCGGAGGAGCTGGCGCTGGCCGGCTTCCTGGCCGCCGCGCGGGCCACGCTCGACCCGCTGGGCTGTGATGTCGTGCTGCGCGCCTTCCACCCGCTCACCGTGCCCGCCCTGCACCTGGACGACCGGGCCGCCCGCCACGAGCAGGCCCGCGCCGACGCCGAGGCGCAGGCGGACGACCTGTGGGCGGGCATCCTCGGCTCGCTGCGCGGGACCGCCCCGCGCGCGCGTCTGGTGCTCAACCACCTCAACCCGCTGATCCGGCGGATCAGTTCGCTGCACGGGCCGGAACTGATCGGCACCGCCACGGAGTCCCTGTACGGGCAGGCACTGCTGATGGCGCAGCGGCCGCTCAGGCCCGCGGACTCGGCGCTGCTGAACCGGGCCTTCATCGGACTGCTGGAGTGGGCGACGAACGGCGAGGAGGGGCACTGATGGGGGAGATCGCGGACTTCGACGCACTGCGCCGGGCGATGGCGGAGAACGGCGAGCAGCCGGAGGGCCCGGCCCGCAACGCGCGCGCGGAGCAGCTGCTGGCCGAGGCGGAGAAGCTGAACATCCCGCTCGCCGTGATCGAGGCGCTCGGACACCAGCTGAAGGTCTACAACTACAGCTCCGAGAAGGACAAGATGTTCGTCCCCTTCGCGCGTCTGCTGCGCATGTGGGACGAGCGGCCGGAGGACTTCGACGAGTACGAGACCCATTCGCTGCACTGGGTCTTCAAGTGGATGTCGTCCGGGATGCTCGACCAGCCGCACATCCCGCTCGCCTCCATAGAGAAGTGGCTCGGCGAGATGGAGCACCGCTACCGGCTCGCCGGGCACTCCGAACGGGCGGTGCGCAGCGTCGAGTTCACCGTCGCCGCGCATGTCGGGGACACCGCGCGCGCGGAGCGGGCGTTCACCGCGTGGCTGGCCGCCGACCGGGACGCCATGGCCGACTGCCACGCGTGCGAGCTGAACGGGCAGGGCTGGTGGCGGGCGGAGCAGGGCCGGGACGCGGAGGCGCTGCGGCTGTGGGCGCCGGTCCTGGAGGGCGAGTTCACCTGCGCGCACGAGCCGCACACGGTCCTCGCCTCCTCCCTGGTCCCGCTGCTGCGGCTGGGCCGCCTGGACGAGGCGCGGGCCAACCATCTGCGGGGCTTCCGGCTGGTGCGGGCCATGGAGAGCATGCGCACCGCGTACGCCGACCATGTGGAGTTCTGCGCGCTGACCGGCAACGAGGCCCGCGGTCTGGAGCTGCTCGCGGAGCGCCCGGCGTACTTCACGGACAGCGGGCATCCGCGCGGCAAGCTGGAGTTTCTGAGCGCGGTCACGCTGCTCATGGACCGGCTGACCGGCCTCGGCCTGGGCGACCGCCAGGTGCCGGGACCGGCAGGGCGGACGTGGACGGCCCGCGAACTCGCGGCACACGCGCGCGCGGAGGCCCTTGACCTGGCCGGCCAGTTCGACCGGCGCAACGGCACGACGTACGTCAGCGACCGGGCACGGGCGCGTATGGCGCAGGAACCGCTGGTCGAGCGGCTGCCGTTGGGCGTGCGCGCCGCCCGCCAGGCCACCGCCCCGGTCGCGCCGCCCCCGCCCGCCGCACCGGAGACCGCCCTCACCGCCCTGATCTCCGAGGCCCGCCGCCTCTCCGACGGCCTCCAGCCGAACGCCGTGGAGGCGTGGGCGGCGGTCGCGCGGGCCGCGGAGGGCGTCGAGCTCGACCCGCGCGACCAGGCGGAGATCGTCGACCACCGGGCGATGGACCTGGGCCCCGCGGGCCTCGACCTGTTCGAGCACGCCGCCGAGCTCTACTCGGCGGCGGGTGATCCGGGGGAGGCGCTCGCGGCACGCACGCGTGGGGCGTTCATGCGGGCCCTCGCCGGTGACGTGGAGGGCGCGCTGGCCGCGGTCGCGGGGCCCTACGACGAGGCCCTCGCCCTGTACGCCGAGGACGGCACCGGCGTACGGCAGACGGCGTCGGTGCTGATGGGGCGGGCACGGATCCTGCTGCGGCGGGTGCAGGCGGCCGAGGAGGAGGGCGCCGTGCCGGCGTCGGTCCTGGCCGAGGCCGAGGCCGCCGTCCGGGAGGTGCTCGCCCTCGTCGACGGGCGGACCGGCGAGGACGTGCGGCTCGGCTCGCGGGACGCCGAGGCGCGGGCCATGCTCGCGGAGCTGGCGGCGTACGCCGGGGACCTGCCGAGGGCCGCCGGGCTGTTCGCGCGCGCCGCGGAGGGGTTCGTGTCGGCGGGGCTGCCGTGGTTCGCGGTGGAGTACCAGGCCAGGCTGGCCGGGCTCGCCCACCATCTCGGCGACGTCGGGCAGGCCGAGTGGGCGCTGCGGGCGGCCCTGACACACGGCGAGCCGTATCTGGAGGCCACCGGACGGGCCCAGCTGCACCTCCAGCTCGCCGAGGTGCTCGGCGGCACGGGACAGCCGGAGGAGGCCGCCGAACAGGCCCTGGAGGCGGCGCACTGGGCCGACGAGGCCGGTGCCGGACCCACGCTCGGCGCCTGGGCGCGGCATCTGCTCGGCGGGTTCCTGCTGCGGCAGGGCCGGTGGGCCGAGGCGGCGGCGGTGCTGGAGTCGGCGCTGCCCGACCTGAGCGTCGACACGCACGGCGACGCCGCGGTCGTCCAGGCGCAGTGGTGGCTCGGCGACTGTCTGAGCGAGCTCGGTGAGCACCGCGAGGCCGCCGAGCACCGCCTGCGGGCCGCCGAGCTCGCCCGGGAGTGGCCGGAGCAGCAGGACCACGCGACGCTGGCCCACCTCGCCGGGGAGTCCCTCGGCGAGGCGGGACTGCCCGACGAGGCCGCCCGGGCGTACACGCGCGCGGGCGAGCTGTGGCGCGAGGTCGGTGACGTGCACGGGCTGGTCCGCTCGCTGCGCGCCCGCGCGTGGCTGGCGCTGCGCGCGGAGGGCGGGCAGGACGAGGCCCGGGAGCTGATGGCGGAGGCGGTACGGGAGTGCGGGGAGGCGCTGGGCGCGGACTCCGTGGCCGACGAGGCCCGGCAGCGGCTCGTCGCCGAACTCGGGCACACCCATCGGCAGTACGGCGACCTGCTCGCCCGTTCGGCCGCCGAGGACGCCGAGGACGAGACGATCCAGGCCGCCCTGGAGGACGCCCTCGCCCAGATGACCGAGGCCATCGTGGTGTTCGCGTCCCTCGGCGACGACGCCCTGCACAGCCGCACCGGCGCCGAGCTCGCCGCGGGCTGGCTGGAGGCCGACCTCAGCCGCCCCGACCGCGCGGCGGCACGCGCGCGTGCGGTGCTGGCGGCGTACGAGGACTACGAGCCGTACGAGGCCCGTGGGGCGTACGACGAGGGCGAGGACGACGAGACGGCACAGGCGCGCTGCGCGGAGGCCCAGCAGATGCTCCAGGTCCTGGACGACTAGCGGCGAGCCCCGTCGGCGGGGCGGCTACTCGACCCCGATGAGGAGCAGCGCCCCCTGCCGTCCGCCCCGGTACACCACCGTGTCGACGGCGAGGTACGCCTCACGCACGCGTGCTTCGAGGTGGTCGGCGATGGAGTCGGGGGCCTCGTCGCCGAGGACGAGGGTCACGAGCTCGCCGCCCGCCGACAGCATGCGGTCCAGGACGGTCTCGGCCGCGGAGGTGACGTCAGAGCCGATCACGGCCACGTCGCCGTCGATGAGGCCGAGGACGTCGCCCGCTTCACAGATGCCGGCCAGGGTCCAGGACTGGCGTTCGGCGACGGCGACCTCGGCGTAGCGGGTGGCGCCGGCGGCCGAGGTCATCGAGACGACGTCCTCGTCGAAGCGGCGTCCGGGTTCGTGCACGGCGAGCGCGGCGATGCCCTGGACCGCGGAACGGGTCGGGATCAGGGCGACCCGGATGCCCTCGGTGCGGGCCTGCTCGGCCGCGGCGGCCGCGGTGTGGCGCAGGTCGGCGTCGTTGGGCAGCAGCACGACCTCGCGCGCGTGGGCCCGTCGTACGGCCTCGACGATCTCTCCGCTCGCGGGCGGCTCCCCGGGGCGCGCGAGCACGGTGGTGGCGCCCGCCTCCGTGTAGAGCCCGGCCAGCCCCTCGCCGGGCACGACGGCGACGACGGCCCGCTGCACCCGCTCCCGGGGCGGCCGCTCGCCCCCGCGCGTGTGGACGTCACCGAGCGCGAAGTGCGTGATCCGGATGCGGTACGGCCGCCCCGCCTCGACGCCCGCCTCCACGGCCGCGCCCGCGTCGTCGACATGCACATGGACGTTCCACAGCCCGTCGCCCCCGACGACGACGAGCGAGTCCCCCAGGGCGTCGAGGCGGGTCCTCAGCCGGGCCACGGCCGCGTCCTCGGCCTCCAGGAGGTAGATCACCTCGAAGGCGGGCCCATCGGCTTCCGCGGGCGCGTCCGCGCACTCGTCCACGGCGACCATGGCCGCCGTGTCGGAAACGGCGTCCATGCGCGCGTGCCCGGCGGGAGCAGCCGCCACCGCCCTCGGCGCCTCCCCGGTGAACGTCTCCACCAGCGCCCCGAGCACCGCCACCAGCCCCCGGCCGCCCGCGTCGACCACCCCGGCCCGCTCCAGGACCGCCAGCTGCCCCGGGGTCGCCACGAGCGCCGCCCGGGCCCCTTCGTAGGCGGCCCGCGCGACCGCCCCGCAGTCACCCTCGCTCCCCTCGGCGGCGTCGGCCGCGGCCGAGGCGACGGACAGGACCGTGCCCTCCACCGGGTGGGCGACGGCCTCGCGCGCGGAGTCGGCCGCGCGGCGCAGCGCGAGACGGAGACCGGTCCCGTCTGTGTGAGACGCCTCACGGTCGTCGGCGAGGACCTGGGCCATACCGCGCAGCAGCTGGGCGAGGATCGTCCCGGAGTTCCCGCGGGCGCCTATGAGGGCGCCGTGCGCCATCGCGCGGGCCGCGTCGGCCAGCGAGGGCCGGCCGCTCTCGTCGTAGGCGGTGAAGACGGCCTCGACGGCCGCCGCCGCGGACTCCGCGGTCAGGTACAGGTTGGTGCCGGTGTCGCCGTCGGCCACCGGATAGACATTGATCGCGTCGATCTCCTCGCGCGCCCGCCCGAGCGCCTCCAGCGCGAGACCGCACCAGGTGCGCACCGCGAGAGCATCGAAGAATGTCTGCGGCACCTGCGCCACCTGCGCCTCCTTGGACTGCTGGACGTGGACGCAGCGTAGACCCCGGGGAGGTGTCCACCGGAAGAGGGCCGGGAGCAGGGCCCTGAGCAGCCATGGTAGTTTCGTTCTACTGGCGCAGTCGTTGTATGCTGCTCCGGTTGCCCGATCCGATCGGGCCATTCCCCTGGCAGCGCCACTCAGATCTCTGATCCTACGATCTCGATCCCGGCTTGCCGGGATCCAACCGTAAGTGCATCTGAAGTCTTTGGAGTGACCCGTGGCTGCCAACTGCGACGTCTGCGGCAAGGGGCCGGGCTTCGGCAACAACATCTCGCACTCGCACCGCCGTACGTCCCGTCGCTGGAACCCCAACATCCAGCGCGTGCGTACCGTGGTCGGCGGGACGCCGAAGCGCGTGAACGCTTGCACCTCGTGCATCAAGGCCGGCAAGGTCTCGCGCTGACGCACAGCTAAGCGCGCGGCCACTGCTGGTTCGCTGCACTGAGCCGGTCCACCGAGAGGTGGGCCGGCTTTTTGCCGTACCTAAGCCCTGAACCGCCATCCATGATCGACGGGGCCGATGCCGCCGCCCAGCGCGAACCCGCCCTTGATCGCCCCGGTGACGTACTCCTTGGCCGCCGCCACCGCCTCCGGCACGGCCCGCCCCCTCGCCAGCTCCGACGCGATCGCCGAAGCGAGCGTGCAGCCCGTGCCGTGCGTGTGCCGGTTGTCGTGGCGCGGTGCGCGCAGCCAGTGCTCCTCGGACCCGTCGGTCAGCAGATCGACGGCGTCCCCGGTCAGGTGACCGCCCTTGATGAGCACCCACTTCGGGCCGTACGAGAGCACGGCCGCGGCGGCCCGCCGCAGGTCCCCCTCGGACTCGACGCGCACCCCGGTCAGCTGGGCCACCTCGTCGAGGTTCGGGGTCGCCACGGTCGCCGCCGGGAGCAGTCGTGTGCGCACCGACTCCAGCGCGGAGGCGGCCAGCAGCGAGTCGCCGTGCTTCGACACCCCGACCGGGTCGACGACCGCCGGGGCGTCGGTCCCGGCGAGCAACTCGGCCACCGCCTCGACGAGTTCGGCCGAGGCCAGCATGCCGGTCTTCACTGCCTGTACGCCGATGTCGTCGACGACGCTGCGGTACTGGGCCCGCACGACCTCCACGGGCAGCGGCCAAGCCCCTTGCACACCCAGGGAGTTCTGCGCGGTGACGGCGGTGACGACGCTCATGCCGTGCACGCCGAGCGCGAGCATCGTCTTCAAGTCGGCCTGGATTCCGGCCCCTCCACCGGAGTCGGAGCCCGCGACCGTCAGCACGCAGGGGGGCTTCACGACTCGATGTCCCCGAAGTGGTCCCAGCCGCCCTTGCTCGTCCACGGCGCCCCGTCGACCGTCACCTGGGGCAGCGCCGAGGGGTTGAGGACCTCGCCGATGACCTTCCAGCGGGCGGGCAGCTTCACGTCCGGCGGGAAGGTGGCCACGATCGCGTGGTCCTCTCCCCCGGTCAGCACCCACTGCATGGGGTCGACGCCGACGGCCTGCCCGATGTCGTTCATCTGGGACGGGATGTCGATCGCGCCGGAGCGGATGTCGATGCGGACCTTGCTGGCCTCGGCGATGTGCCCGAGGTCGGCGATCAGCCCGTCGCTCACGTCGCACATGGCGGTCGCGCCGAGGCCCGCCGCCGCAGGTCCCGCGTGATACGGCGGCTCGGGACGCCGGTGCGCCTCCACGAAGGCCCGCGGCGAGCGGAAACCGCGCGAGAGCACCGCGTACCCGGCCGCGGACCAGCCCAGCCAGCCCGTCACGGCCACGAGGTCGCCGGGCTGCGCGCCGGCCCGCGTGACCGGCTCCTGGTTGCGCAGATCGCCGAGCGCGGTAATCGACACCATGATCGAGTCGCCCCGTACGACATCTCCGCCGACCACCGAGGCGCCCGCGACCTGGCACTCGTCGCGCAGGCCGTCCATCAGCTCGGACGGCCAGGTCACCGGGAGCTCGGCCGGGACGACCAGGCCGAGCAGGAGGGCCGTCGGCACGGCGCCCATGGCGGCGATGTCCGCGAGGTTCTGTGCGGCGGCCTTGCGGCCCACGTCGTAGGCCGTGGACCAGTCCCGGCGGAAGTGCCGCCCCTCCAGGAGGATGTCGGTGCTGGCCACGACCCGGCGGTCGGGAGCGGCCACCACCGCGGCGTCGTCGCCGGGGCCGACCCGGACCGCCGGGGTGGTGGTGAGACGGGAGGTGAGCTCCCTGATGAGCCCGAACTCCCCGAGCTCACCAACAGTGCCCTTCATTGCCCTTTCGCCCCTTCTGTCCCTTGCCGTGCCCGGTCGCGCGTGACCAGTGTCCTCGATACGGTCGAAGTGACCGTCAACTTCTGCCATGTCTGCACCCCGGCGCGGGCGTCCGCGCCCCCGCAGGTCTCCCCGCGGCGAGCGGCGACGCGATACCGTGGCGTTCCTTTTCCCCACATGATCCTCGTGGCCGCCCTGGAGGTTCCGTGGTACAGGCGTACATCCTGATCCAGACGGAGGTCGGCAAAGCGTCGACCGTCGCCGAGACGATCAGCAAGATTCCTGGGGTGATCCAGGCCGAGGACGTGACAGGACCTTATGACGTGATCGTGCGGGCCCAAGCGGACACCGTCGACGACCTCGGCCGGATGGTGGTCGCGAAGGTCCAGCAAGTGGACGGCATCACCCGCACACTGACCTGCCCGGTCGTCCATCTGTAGCCCCCGTCTACCCTTGGCCGGTGAACTTCTTCCGTCACCGGCTCATCGGTCTGCCCGCGCTCGCCCTGCTGATCATCACCACAGGTTGCTCCTCAGCAGACGACAGCGACGCGGTGACGGTTCCCAGACCCACGGCCGAGGTCGCGAAGCTGTGCCGAAACCTGGACAGTGTCCTGCCGGACAAGGTCGACGGTCTCGACCGGCACGATCCCGAGCCGACGTCCGCGCTGACCGCGGGCTGGGGAAGCCCGGCGATCATACTGCGCTGCGGTGTCGCCCGGCCGCCCAAGATGATCGACCCCAAGGTGGCGAACGGCAGCGACCCGGACGCGATCGCCGGTGAGGTGAACGGCGTGGAGTGGCTCATGGAGAAGCAGGACGACGGATCGACCCGCTTCACCACGGCCAATCGCAAGGCGTACGTCGAGGTGACGGTCCCGAAGGGCCGGGACACCGCGGGGATGCTGACCGACATGGCCTCGTCGATCAAGAAGGCGATCCCCTACGGGAAGTGACCGCTAGCGCAGCCCCGTGGAGCGCCGCAGGGCCGCCTGGATCAGCCGGTCCACCAGCTCCGGGTAGCCGATCCCGGTCGCCTGCCACATCTGCGGGTACATCGAGATCGGCGTGAAGCCCGGCATCGTGTTGATCTCGTTGATCACGAACTCGCCGTCCTCGGTGAGGAAGAAGTCCGCGCGGACCAGCCCCTCGCAGGAGGCCGCGTCGAAGGCGTCCACCGCGAGCCGCTGCACCTCGGCGGTCTCCTCCGGCGTCAGCGGCGCCGGCACGAGGCCCGGGGTGGAGTCGATGTACTTGGCCTCGAAGTCGTAGTACGCGTGCGCGTCCGGCGGCGGGATCTCCGCGGGCACCGAGGCACGCGGGCCGTCCTCGAACTCCAGGACGCCGCACTCGATCTCACGGCCGCGCAGCGCCGCCTCGACGAGGATCTTCGGGTCGTGCCGCTGGGCCTCGGCGATCGCCTCGTCGAGCCCGGACAGGTCGTCGACCTTGGTGATGCCGATCGACGAACCCGCGCGCGCGGGCTTCACGAACAGCGGCCAGCCGTGCTCTCCGGCGAAGTCGACGATCTTCTTGCGGGCGGCGGACGTGTCCTGCTCCCACTCGCGCGGCCGAATCACCACGTACGGGCCGACCTTGAGCCCGAAGGAGGTGAACACCCGCTTCATGTACTCCTTGTCCTGGCCGACGGCCGAGGCGAGCACGCCCGAGCCGACGTACGGGACACCGGAGAGCTCCAGCAGGCCCTGCAGGGTGCCGTCCTCGCCGTAGGGGCCGTGCAGGACGGGGAAGACGACGTCGACCTCACCGAGGGCCTTGGGCACCGATCCCGGTTCGCTGTACACGACTTCGCGGTTCGCGGGGTCGACGGGGAGCACCACGCCGCCCTCGTGCGACTCGGCCAGCTCGTCGACGTTGGGCGTACGGCGCTCGGTGATCGCCATGCGGTCCGGTTCGTCGGCGGTGAGCGCCCAACGGCCGTCCTGGGTGATGCCGATCGGCAGGACGTCGTACTTGGTCCGGTCGATGGCCTTCAGGACGGCGCCTGCCGTGACCACGGAGATCCCGTGTTCGGAGCTGCGCCCGCCGAACACGACGGCCACGCGCGGCTTGCGAGACGGCTGCTCAGGGCTCTGGGGGAGGTTCTCGGTGCTCATATCGCGTTGAGAGTACCCGTTGGTAGAGCCCCGATACAGCGTGGCCGGAGTGGCGTCGCCCAGGCGTCGCTCAGCGTCGTTCGGGCTTCGCGCTGCGCGACATCAGCTCCTTGACGGCGACCACCGGAGGCTTGCCCTCGTGCACGATGGCGACGACCGTCTCGGTGATCGGCATGTCGACGCCGTGCCTGCGGGCCAGATCCAGCACGGACTCACAGGACTTGACGCCCTCGGCGGTCTGCTTGGTGACCGCGATGGTCTCCTGCAGGGTCATGCCCTTGCCGAGGTTGGTGCCGAAGGTGTGGTTGCGCGAGAGCGGCGAGGAGCAGGTCGCCACCAGGTCGCCGAGACCGGCGAGTCCGGCGAAGGTGAGCGGATCGGCGCCGAGCGCGACACCGAGCCGCGCGGTCTCCGCGAGGCCACGCGTGATGAGCGAGCCCTTGGCGTTGTCGCCGAGCCCCATGCCGTCCGCGATGCCGACGGCGAGCCCGATGACGTTCTTCACCGCGCCGCCGAGCTCACAACCGACCACGTCCGTCTCGGTGTACGGCCTGAAGTAGGGCGTGTGGCAAGCGGACTGGAGTTTCTGCGCCACCGCCTCGTCGGTGCACGCGACCACCGCGGCGGCCGGCATCCGGGCGGCGATCTCACGCGCGAGGTTGGGTCCGGTGACCACGGCGACGCGGTCCTGCCCGACCTTGGCGACGTCCTCGATCACCTCGCTCATCCGCATGGCGGAGCCGAGCTCGACACCCTTCATCAGCGACACGAGCACGGTGTCCGGCGCGAGCACCGGCACCCATTCGGCGAGGTTGCCGCGCAACGTCTGCGAGGGGACGGCGAGAACGGTGAAGTCGGCGTCGCGCGCCGCCTCGGCCGCGTCCGTCGTCGCCCGCAGGTTCACCGGGAGTTCGACACCGGGAAGGTAGTCCGGGTTCGTACGCGTGGAGTTGACCGCTTCCGCGAGTTCGGGACGGCGCCCCCACAGGGTGACCTCGCAGCCCGCGTCGGCGAGGACCATGCCGAAGGCGGTGCCCCATGATCCGGTACCGAAGACAGCCGCCCTGACGGTCGTGCTCACTTGGCGCTCTCCTCCTCGTGGCCGGCCTCGGCCTGACTCCGCCGGCGCTGCTCGATCCGCTCCCTGCGCGGGTCGTAGGGGGTGGCGGGCGCCTTCGCGCCGCGGATCTCCTCCAGCTGGCGGGTGACGGCGGCCATGATGACCTCGGTGGCGTCCTTCAGGAGGTCCGGGGTCATCTCCTTGTCGTAGAACGGCGTCAGGTCCACCGGCGGGCCCGCGAGGACCCGCGAGGTCTTGCGCGGACGGAGGTTGAGCTTCTTCGCGTACGGCGGCAGCAGCTCGTTGGCGCCCCACTGCGCGACCGGGATCACCGGGCACTTGGTCTGCAGGGCCACCCGCGCGGCGCCGGTCTTGCCGGTCATCGGCCACTGGTCGGGGTCCCGGGTGATGGTGCCCTCCGGGTAGAACGCGACGCACTCGCCGCGCTCCACGGCCTCGATCGCGGCGCGGAAGGCGCTCAGCGCGTCCGTGGTCTCGCGGTAGACGGGGATCTGTCCGGTGCCGCGCATGAAGGCACCGACGAATCCCTTCTTGAAAAGTCCGCTCTTCGCGAGGAATCGCGGAACGCGGCCGGTGTTGTACTGAAAGTGCGCGTACGCGAAGGGATCGATGTGCGAATTGTGGTTCACCGCGGTGATAAATCCGCCATCAGTCGGAATGTTCTCCATTCCGCGCCAGTCCCGCTTGATCAGAACCACCAGCGGCGGTTTGGCGATCACCGCTGCCAAGCGGTACCAGAAGCCGATTCTGCGGCGGGGCACGCGGACACCTTCCTCTAGGGGCCTTCAGGGCCGCACAAGTGTCGCCCCAGGCCGCCGGTCTGTCGAGAACACCGTACGCCTCGCCGCGACGACCGCCAGATGGCCCAGGTGACGGCTGAGTGACAATGGCCGCGACAAGAGAGGGACGGAACGCTCGTGCAGTGGACCTTGGTCATACCCCTGAAGCCCCTGGCGCGGGCCAAGAGCAGGCTCTCGGACACCGCCGGGGACGGGCTGCGCCCGGGCCTCGCCCTCGCCTTCGCCCAGGACACCGTCGCGGCGGCGCTGGCCTCCCGGGCGGTCGGGGATGTGGCAGTAGTCACGGACGACCCGCTGGCCGGCCGCGAGCTGTCCGCCCTGGGCGCCCGCATCGTCCCCGACAAGCCCCGGGGCGGCCTGAACGCGGCGCTGGCGTACGGGGCGGAGGCCGTACGGGCCGCACACCCCCGGAGTGCCGTAGCGGCCCTCAACGCCGATCTGCCGGCCCTGCGCCCCCTGGAATTGGCCCGGGTCCTGGACGCGGCGGCGGAATTCCCGCGCGCATTCCTCCCGGACGCGGCGGCAATAGGCACGACACTCCTCGCGGTCCGCGAGGGCCAGGAATTGCGCCCGGCTTTCGGAACGGATTCCCGGGCCCGCCATCGGACGTCGGGGGCGGTGGAGCTCGCTCTCCCGGACGTCGACTCGGTCCGCCAGGACGTGGACACCGGCGAGGACCTGCGGGCGGCACTGGCACTGGGGGTGGGGCCGCGCACGGCGGCCATCTCAGCAGGGCTGCTGATTCGAGGCTTTTAGGGGCGCGGGGCTGTATCGATGTGCGGCTCCGCCGCGTGGGCGCGACCAGCCACAACGCACCCGCGGCCGACAACGAACCACTACCCTGACCCCCATGCAGGCCACCGCATACACCTACGACGCCGAGACCCGCACCGGCAGCGTGCTGCTGGACGACGGCACACCCGTTTCCTTCGACGCCCCGGCGTTCGACGCGGGCGGCCTGCGGCTGCTCCGCCCCGGCCAGCGGGTCCGCATCGAACTGGACGGCGACAAGGTCACCCTCGTAACCCTCCAGACGTTCTGAACGCGCCGCGGGCCGGACTCCCAGCACGGAGTCCGGCCCGGCGCGTGAGTACCGCTCGCCTTACCTCTTGCGGGCGGTGGCCTTCTTGGCGGTGGTCTTGCGGGCCGTCGACTTCGCGGCCGGGGCCTTCTTGGCGGTCGCCTTCTTCGCCGGGGCCTTCTTGGCCGTCGCCTTCTTGGCGGTGGTCTTCTTCGCGGCGGTGGTCTTGGCGGCGCCCGTGGTCTTCTTGGCCGTCGTCTTCTTCGCCGTCGTCTTCTTGGCGGCCGCCGTGGTCTTCTTGGCGGTCGTCTTCTTCGCCGTGGTCTTCTTCGCGGCGGCGGTCGCCTTCTTCGCCGGGGCGGCCTTCTTCGCCGCCGCCTTCTTGACCGTGGCGGAAGCCCCACCGGTCAGGCTGCCCTTGGGGGCCTTCTTGACCGCGACGTCGTTCTTCGGGAGCTTCTTCGTGCCGCTCACCAGGTCCTTGAAGCCCTGGCCCGCACGGAAGCGCGGAACGGAGGTCTTCTTGACCCGAACCCGCTCGCCCGTCTGGGGGTTGCGGGCGTACCGGGCCGGGCGGTCGACCTTCTCGAACGAACCGAAGCCGGTGACCGAGACCCGGTCCCCCGCCACGGTCGCGCGGACGATGGCGTCCAGGACCGCGTCGACCGCGTCGGCGGCCTGCTGACGGCCACCGACCTTGTCGGCAATCGCTTCTACGAGCTGCGCCTTGTTCACGTCTTCCCCTTCGGAGACATCGCCCGAACGAAACTGTTCAGGCTTTTTCGCACGTTAGGCAGATATATACCGCAAATCAAACACGAAACGGGCTTATCACCCTTGTGCCGCAACGGGTTCGGCTGTCTCGGACTTGTTCAGCGTTCCTCTTCGGGGAATCGACCCGCGTCGAGGTCCGCCGTGAAGGCCTTCAGACGCCTTGCCGCATCGGCGAGATCGTGCTTGGCCGCGGCCGTAATGACCAGCAGCTTCCGGGTCAGCGCCATCCGTACGCCCTCCGGGACTTGCAGTGCGCGCACCCTTGTGTGCGCTTCCTTGAGTTGGTCCGCGACCGCCCCATAGAGCTCGAGTTGGCCGTCGTGTTCCATGCACAGATTGTGCCATCTGGGGCGAGTTGTCGCCCGCTCAGGGTGCAACTGCCGCCTCAAACGGCCTTCCGGGCGCGTGCCGAAGCCGCGGCCACAACAGTCGCGTACCCCTGCAACACCCCTTCTAACGGGGGAAGTTGAGAAGCGTTTCGGGCGGGCGCAGGGCCGTTCGGGTGCAGACACGGCTGTACCCCCGATCGGGCTGATCGGGGGTACGGCGGGGGGTGTTCGGTGGCCGAAACTCGACCTGTTCGGTTGTGCCGCGCGAGGGGCGCGATGTGTGCCGTGCGAGGGGCGCGGTCAGACCTCGAGCGTCCGCGGCTTGAACGAGGGCCGCTTGGCCTCGTACGCGGCGATGTCGGCCTCGTTCTGGAGGGTGATGGAGATGTCGTCCAGCCCGTTCAGCAGCCGCCAGCGGGAGTTCTCGTCCAGCTCGAAGGAGGCCGTGATGCCCTCGGCGCGCACCTCGCGGGCCTCCAGGTCGACGGTGATCTCGGCCTGCGGGTCGTTCTCGCTGAGTTCCTGGAGCGCTTCCACGATCTTCTGGTCCAGAACGACCGTGAGCAGGCCGTTCTTGAGCGAGTTGCCTCGGAAGATGTCGGCGAAGCGGGAGGAGATCACGGTCTTGAAGCCGTAGTTCTGCAGGGCCCACACGGCGTGCTCGCGGGAGGAGCCGGTGCCGAAGTCGGGGCCGGCGACCAGGACGGTCGCGCCCTTGCGCTCGGGCTGGTTGAGGATGAACGTCTCGTCCTTGCGCCAGGCCTCGAACAGCCCGTCCTCGAACCCGTCCCGCGTGACCTTCTTGAGCCAGTGAGCAGGGATGATCTGGTCGGTGTCGACGTTGCTGCGGCGCAGCGGGACGGCCCGGCCGGTGTGCTTGGTGAATGCTTCCATGACTGATCAGACTCCAGCGGCGACAGGGGCGTCGGACAGGTCGGCGGGCGAGGCCAGGTGGCCCAGCACGGCGGTCGCGGCGGCGACCTGCGGCGAGACCAGGTGCGTACGGCCGCCCTTGCCCTGCCGTCCCTCGAAGTTGCGGTTGGAGGTGGACGCGGAGCGCTCCCCCGGGGCCAGCTGGTCGGGGTTCATGCCCAGACACATCGAGCAGCCCGCGTGCCGCCACTCGGCGCCGGCGTCCTTGAAGACGACGTCCAGGCCCTCGGAGACGGCCTGCAGACCGACCCGCGCGGAGCCGGGAACGACCAGCATCCGTACGCCGTCGGCGACTTTGCGGCCCTTGAGGAGCTCGGCCGCGGCGCGCAGGTCCTCGATACGGCCGTTGGTGCAGGAGCCTACGAAGACGGTGTCCACCTTGATGGAGCGCAGCGGCTGTCCGGCCTCCAACCCCATGTATTCCAGGGCCTTTTCGGCGGCGAGGCGCTCCGAAGCGTCTTCGTACGAAGCAGGATCGGGGACATGGGCCGAAAGCGGCGCGCCCTGACCGGGGTTGGTGCCCCAGGTGACGAACGGCGACAGTTCGGCGGCCTCGATGACGACCTCGGCGTCGAACTCGGCGTCCTCGTCCGTCTTCAGCGTCTTCCAGTACGCGACGGCCGCGTCCCAGTCCTCGCCCTTGGGGGCGTGCACCCGGCCCTCGAGGTAGTCGAAGGTGGTCTGGTCGGGGGCGATCATGCCCGCGCGGGCACCGGCCTCGATCGACATGTTGCAGATGGTCATGCGGGCCTCCATCGAGAGTTTCTCGATGGCGGAGCCGCGGTACTCCAGGACGTAGCCCTGGCCGCCGCCGGTGCCGATCCTGGCGATGATCGCCAGGATGAGGTCCTTGGCGGTGACGCCGTCGGGCAGCTCGCCGTTGACCGTGATGGCCATGGTCTTCGGGCGGACCAGGGGCAGCGTCTGGGTGGCCAGCACATGCTCGACCTGGGAGGTGCCGATGCCGAACGCGAGGCCGCCGAAGGCGCCGTGCGTGGAGGTGTGGGAGTCGCCGCAGACGACCGTCATGCCGGGCTGGGTCAGGCCCAGCTGCGGGCCGACGACGTGCACGACGCCCTGCTCGACGTCGCCCAGCGGGTGCAGGCGCACACCGAACTCGGCGGCGTTCTTGCGCAGCGTCTCCAGCTGGACCCGGGAGACCGGGTCGGCGATGGGCTTGTCGATGTCGAGGGTCGGGGTGTTGTGGTCCTCGGTCGCGATGGTGAGGTCGAGGCGGCGCACCTGGCGACCGCTCTTGCGGAGGCCGTCGAAGGCCTGCGGGCTGGTCACCTCGTGCAGCAGATGCAGATCGATGAAGAGGAGGTCGGGCTCGCCCTCGGCGCGCCGGACGACGTGGTCGTCCCAGACCTTCTCCGCGAGTGTCCTACCCATCGCTTTCCCTCCGGCCGGCAAGAGGTGCGCCGGCCCAACTAGAGATCTTCCGGAAGCGGCGCCCGCACCCCTGGATTCCCGGGCAGCCGCCGCCAGGCCCGTTTGGTCCGCGGGCCGCTGTGCATCCAAGGGTTGCGCGTCTCACGAAAAAAGGAACTTGCGTTTCACAGAGTGAGACGTGAGTATCGTTTCATGGACAACAGTAGCGGCGTGGGCGTTCTGGACAAGGCAGCCCTTGTCCTCAGCGCTCTGGAGTCCGGTCCGGCCACCCTCGCAGGGCTTGTGGCGGCCACCGGACTGGCAAGACCCACGGCCCACCGGCTGGCCGTGGCTTTGGAACACCACCGTATGGTGGCGCGCGACATGCAGGGCCGTTTCATTCTCGGCCCGCGTCTCGCGGAACTGGCCGCGGCGGCCGGCGAGGACCGTCTCCTCGCGACGGCGGGCCCGGTCCTGACGCATCTCCGTGACGTCACGGGCGAGAGTGCCCAGCTCTATCGCCGCCAGGGCGACATGCGCATCTGCGTCGCCGCGGCGGAGCGCCTGTCCGGCCTGCGGGACACCGTCCCGGTCGGCTCGACGCTCACGATGAAGGCCGGTTCCTCGGCCCAGATCCTGATGGCCTGGGAGGAGCCGGAGCGCCTGCACCGCGGCCTCCAGGGCGCCCGCTTCACGGCGACGGCCCTGTCGGGCGTCAGGCGCCGCGGCTGGGCCCAGTCGATCGGTGAGCGCGAGCCGGGCGTCGCGTCCGTCTCAGCGCCCGTACGCGGGCCCTCCAACCGGGTCGTGGCCGCCGTGTCCGTCTCCGGCCCCATCGAGCGTCTGACGCGCCACCCGGGCCGTATGCACGCCCAGGCGGTCATCGACGCCGCGGCCCGCCTCTCCGAGGCCCTGCGCCGCACGGGCTGACCCCAGGACCGGGACATCGACGAAGGGGCCTGCCCCAACGCCGCGGCAGGCCCCTTCGTTCCCCCGATCCCCCGTGTCAGCCGGTCTTCCCGGCCGCCTTCGCCGACCGGTGCGCGAACCGGTCCTTGGCGTAGCGCCCCCGCCTCTCCAGCGGCACCTGCCCGTGCGCAGCGGCGAGCCCGAACGCGGGCATGTCCGCGTAGATCGCCTCGTACGACCCCTCGGGCACCACATAGGCCTCGTGCCAGATCCCCACATGACCCTTCACCTTGCCCTCGCGCTCCTTGCGGTTGAGGAGCGCCCAGACCGGGTGGTGGCGCATCTCCGGCGCGTGGGCGTAGGCGTAGAGCTTCTCCTTGGACTCCCAGTACTGGACGACGTAGTACGTCCGCGGCGACGCCGTCAGCATCACCTTGCCCAGCAGCCCCCGGCCCGGGTCCTTGGCGAGCTCCGCCAGCATGCGGAACATCGAGACCATCACCAGCCCCCACTGGTGCACCGCCCAGAAGTGGTTGATGCGCATCCCGATGAGCAGGACCACCACGTCCCCCTCGGCTTCGGCGGTCGTACGGCCCGGCACCGGCTTCGCGAACACGGCTCCCCCACGGCTCCCTCGTCGGATAGCGGCACTATCCTTCTGGACGATGCTTGGATAGTGGCACTCCCCAATGAAGGGCGCAAGACATGCGGCTGGCCGAACTGAGCGAGCGCAGTGGGGTGTCCACGGCGACGATCAAGTACTACCTGCGCGAAGGGCTGTTGGCCCCGGGCCACCAGATCAACACGACCACCGCCGAGTACGACGAGGAGCACCTGCGCCGGCTGAAGCTGATCCGCGCGATGATCCAGGTCGGCCGGGTGCCGGTGGCGACGGTCAAGGAGGTGCTGGGGCACGTCGACGACGACTCCCTGCCCCGCGCGATGCGTCTGGGCGCGGCGGTCTGGGCCCTGCCGCAGGTGCCGGAGCCGGACGCGGACGACGAGTTCGTGCAGGGCGCGCGGATCGCGATGGAAGAGCTGCTGAAGACCCTGGGGTGGTCCAACGCCCAGGCCATGACGGCCGTCTCGCCGTCCTTCCGCTCCCTGGTGGTGGCGACGGCCGCGCTGCGCCGGCTCGGCTACGACTGGAGTCCTGAGACGCTGGTGCCGTACGCCCGGCTGATGCGCCAAGTCGCCGAACTGGACATGGAGTTCATGGAGTCGCATGTCTCGGAGGCGGAGAAGGCGGAGGTGGCGGTGCTGGGCGTGGTGCTCGTCGAGCCGATGCTTCAGGCCCTGCACCGGCTCGCGCAGGAGGAGGAGTCGACGCGGCGGTACGGCTTCGAGTGAGAGGGCCGGAACGGCGAAAGCCCCCCACCGAAGTGGAGGGCTTTCCTCTACGTACCCCCGACCGGATTCGAACCGGCGCTACCGCCTTGAGAGGGCGGCGTGCTAGGCCGCTACACAACGGGGGCGTGGAGCCTGTCGGCGTCAGTACTGCACCGCCGCAGGTCCGAGCTGGTCTACCTGGACTCGAACCAAGACTAACTGAACCAGAATCAGTCGTGCTGCCAATTACACCATAGACCAATGTGGTTTAGACCAGTCAGTACCCCCGACCGGATTCGAACCGGCGCTACCGCCTTGAGAGGGCGGCGTGCTAGGCCGCTACACAACGGGGGCCCTAGCGATCCTGCATCGAGGGTGGTGGGAGCTACCCGAGCCACCTTCGCGGGAAGGATCTGTACCCCCGACCGGATTCGAACCGGCGCTACTGCCTTGAGAGGGCAGCGTGCTAGGCCGCTACACAACGGGGGCTTTGCAGATGAGCTCTGCGAGCTGGCCTACCTGGACTCGAACCAAGACTAACTGAACCAGAATCAGTCGTGCTGCCAATTACACCATAGGCCACTGGAACGCAAGCCCCGAAGGGGATCTTGTTCTAGTTTCGCGCTGTGGGTTTCCGGCCTTTCGGCCCGCTCCCCTCGGCGCAGGAAGAACATTACCCGAAGGTGGACGGGGCTCCAAAACGGGTATCCGCGCCGAGGAGCGCGGGGAGTTCGGCGAGGGTGACGATCCGGTGCGGGCCGACGGGTGGGGCGATGTCGGCGTACGCACCGTCGCGGTTGATCCACACCGAGAGCAGCCCGGCGTCGGCGGCACCCCGGCCGTCGATCTCCGGATGGTCCCCGACGTACGCCACCTCGTGCGGGGCGAGGTCCAGGGCGTCGCAGGCGGCGAGGAAGGCGGCGGCCTCCGGCTTGGAGACGCCGAGTTCGGCGGCGCACAGGATCGCCTCGAAGCGGTCGTGGACGCCAAGGACGCGCAGCTTGTGGTCCTGGACGTGGATGCTGGAGTTGGAGAGCACGGCGTGCCGGTGGCTGTCGGCGAGGGCGTCCAGGGTCGGCAGGACGTCCGGGAACAGGGACCAGACGGTCTCGTAGTGAGCGAGATAACGCCGGAACCAGGCGTCGGCCTCGGCGTCGGTCAGCGGCTCGTCCAGGAACACCCGTACGCGGTCGCGGCGCTGGCCCTCGAAGGTCACCTCGCCGGCCGAGAAGCGCGCCCACTGGGCGTCGGTGATCGTCCGCCAACGCATGAGGGCCTGCTCCGGAGTCTCGTCTCCGGTGAGCAGGCCCTCGGCCGTCAGATGCAGGCGCATGCCCTCGCGGTCCGCCGTGGTGTAGTCGAAGAGAGTGTCGTCGACGTCCCAGATCACGGCGTGAATGCTCATGATCCGACGGTAGCTCGGGCCGCGCGGGCGCGTCCGGCGATTGGGGTCACGCGTTGGAGGTCACGCCGCCAGCTTCGCCAGGGCCGCGTCGATGCGGGCCAGCGTCGTCTCCTTGCCCAGGATCTCCAGGGACTCGAAGAGCGGCAGGCCGACGGTGCGGCCGGTGACGGCGACGCGGACCGGGGCCTGGGCCTTGCCGAGCTTGAGGCCGTGGGCCTCGCCGGCGGCCAGGACGGCCTCCTTCAGCGACTCCGCGGAGGTCCAGTCGGCCGCGTCGAGCTTCTCGCGGGCCGTGGCCAGGAGCGCGTCGCTGCCCTCCTTCATCGCCTTCGTCCAGGACGCCTCGTCGAAGACCGGCTCCGCCAGGAAGAGGAAGTCGACGTTGTCGGTGATCTCCGACAGGACCTTGAGACGGGTCTGGGCGTGCGGGGCGATCGCCTGCCACTTCGCCTCGTCGAACTGCTCCGGCGACCAGGGCGCGAAGGGCGCCTGGAGCCAGGGGGCGCAGCGCTCGGTGAAGTCCTTCACGTCCAGCAGGCGGATGTGGTCGGCGTTGATCGCCTCGCACTTCTTCAGGTCGAAGCGCGCCGGGTTGGGGTTCACGTCCGCGATGTCGAAGGCCGCGATCAGCTCGTCGGTGGTGAAGATGTCCTTGTCCGCGGAGAGCGACCAGCCGAGGAGGGAGAGGTAGTTGAGCAGGCCCTCCGGGAGGAAGCCGCGCTCGCGGTAGAGGTTGAGGGACGCCTGCGGGTCGCGCTTGGAGAGCTTCTTGTTGCCCTCGCCCATGACGTACGGCAGGTGGCCGAACTGCGGGGTGCTCTTGGCGACGCCCAGCTCGATCAGCGCCTTGTAGAGGGCGATCTGGCGGGGGGTGGAGGAGAGCAGGTCCTCGCCGCGCAGGACGTGGGTGATCTCCATCAGGGCGTCGTCGACCGGGTTGACGAGGGTGTAGAGCGGGGCGCCGTTCGCGCGGACGATGCCGTAGTCCGGGACGTTCTCCGGAGTGAAGGTCAGCTCGCCGCGGACCAGGTCCGTGAAGGTGATCGTCTCGTCGGGCATGCGGAAGCGGACGATCGGCTCGCGGCCCTCGGCGCGGTAGGCCTCGACCTGCTCGGCGCTCAGGTCGCGGCAGTGGCCGTCGTAGCCGGAGGGCTTGCCGGCGGCGCGGGCGGCCTCGCGGCGCTCGTCCAGCTCCGCCTGGGAGCAGTAGCAGTGGTAGGCGTGGCCGGCGTCCAGGAGCTTGGCGGCGACGTCCTTGTAGAGGTCCATGCGCTGCGACTGGCGGTAGGGCGCGTGCGGGCCGCCGATCTCGGGGCCCTCGTCCCAGTCGAAGCCCAGCCAGCGCATCGAGTCGAGCAGCTGGTTGTAGGACTCCTCGGAGTCGCGGGCCGCGTCGGTGTCCTCGATGCGGAAGACCAGGGTGCCCTGGTGGTGCCGGGCGAAGGCCCAGTTGAACAGGGCGGTGCGGACCAGGCCCACGTGGGGGTTACCGGTGGGCGAGGGGCAGAAACGTACGCGGACGGGTGCGCTAGCCACGCTTGACAACCTTGTTGGTGAGAGTGCCGATGCCTTCGATGGTGACGGCGACCTCGTCGCCGACGGTGAGCGGTCCGACGCCTGCCGGGGTGCCCGTGAGGATCACGTCGCCGGGGAGCAGCGTCATGGCCTCGGTGATGTTGACGATCAGATCCTCGATCGAGTGGATCATCTCGCTGGTGCGGCCGAGCTGGCGCTGCTGGCCGTTGACCGTGAGCTGGATGGTGAGGTCGCTCGGGTCGAGGTCGGTCTCCACCCAGGGGCCGAGCGGGCAGGAGGTGTCGAAGCCCTTGGCCCTGGCCCACTGCTTCTCGCGCTTCTGCACGTCACGCGCGGTGACGTCGATGGCGCAGGTGTAGCCGAGGATGACGTCCTTGACGCGCTCGCGCGGGACCTCGCGGCACATGCGGCCGATGACCACGGCCAGCTCGGCCTCGTGGTGGAGGTCCTCGGAGAAGGACGGGTACTGGATCTCGTCGCCGGGGCCGATCACCGAGGTGGAGGGCTTGAAGAAGGCGAACGGGACGTCCGGGACGTCGTTGCCGAGTTCGCGCGCGTGCTCCGCGTAGTTGCGGCCGTAGGCGACGAGCTTGTTGGGGAGCACCGGCGGCAGCAGCCGGACCTTGCTCAGCGGGACCTTCGTGCCGGAGAGCTCGAAGTCGGCGAACGGGATGCCCTTGATGATGTCGAGGACGAGCTCGTCCGGCTTGTCGCCCTCGACCGCGCCGAAGGCGACGTTCCCGTCGATGGAGAATCTGGCGATGCGCACGGGATCCTTGCGCCCCTTAACTGAGCTGGCTGGAGTCTGACGCTCCAGGCTAACGCGGGGAGGGGCGGGTGCCGCGCGCATCACCGAGGGCGCCCCGCGGATCGGCGTGGGCGCCCTGGTGGTCGTACGGCTGTGATCTACTCGGCGGCGGCGGTGACCGGGATCTCCATCAGGACCGTGCGACGCGGGTTGGCCGTCTGGGCCGGGAGGTCGACGGAGTGCTCCGGGAGCTCCGGGGTCTGCAGATCGTCGGCGTCCGCGAGGTGCGCCAGCGTCGTGCGCCGCGGGTTGGCTATGTTGCGGAACATCATCGTCGTCTTCACGGTTGCAGTGGACCTTGTCGTCCTCGGGCGTCGACGGAGTCCTGAAGGACCCTCGCGCAGACGCAGGTTGTCAAAGTGTTACGTCATGTAAAGCGTCAGGCTAAACATGCAATTCCCCGCCGAAGAGCGGAAGACCCCATGATCCGCGTGTGAGTTTGCTCACGAGCCCAGGGTCAAAGCGGACAATTCCGAGCCGCAACCCACCCCTACGAAACGGACATTGACCCCTTGAACCCCTCATTCCGCTCCTGATCATGGCGACTGGGACACCCCCGCCACGTCAACGATCCGTAGGCATACGTCCGTTATCGTCCGGATCACTTTCTACGACCGGTAATCCAACCCTCACTTGGTGTCACGTAGGTCACGGCCTGACCCACTGCCCTTGTTGGAGATCCGGCACTGTGCTGGAATCTCACGGACCGCCGCAGGATCGAGCCGGCGCACAGGGGGCGCATCGAGCGCCGAGTGGCGGCGAGAGGGGGAGCCAGCGCCGGTCACTCACGACCATCGGGGGGCGTAATTCAGGACGCCCCTCAGTACGCCGACACCGTGCCGTCCGTTCACGCGGAGGGTGCCTGGTCCAGAGGTTGCGACGCTAGTGCAGGGACGTTTCAAGAGGGATGGCAGTGCTTCGGCCAAGCCGGAGCCGCAGGGCGGGACTGCCCCCAGCAATGGCAGCTCCTCGCCCCAGCACGCCCAGAACCCGGGCCAGGTGGCGTCCGGCGACGGAGGCGCGCGCCCCGGCGCGGCGCCCTCCGGGGCCCCGAACCCCACCGCCCCGACGGTCAGGCCGCCGAAGGGCCCGAGCGGACCCGGCTCGCGAATAGCGCTGCGCAACTGGCGTATCTCCACGCGCCTGGTGTCACTGCTCGCGCTGCCCGTCGTCGCGGCCACCTCGCTGGGCGCCCTGCGCATCAGCGACAACGTCAACGACATCCAGCAGCTCGAGAACATGAAGCTGCTGACGGACATGACCAAGCAGGCCACGGCCCTGGCCGAGGCGCTGCAGAACGAGCGTGACCAGTCGGCCGGCCCGCTGGCGCACGGCTCCAGCGCGAGCGACCTCACCATCAAGGGTCTGCGGGACAAGACCGACAACGCCATCGACGACTTCGTCGACTCCTCGGAGGAGATCGGCGACCAGGGCAACGGCCTGCAGGGCATCCGCGACAACGTGGTGCTTCTGGTCGGCAGCCTGCGCTCGATCGAGAAGGTCCGCAACAACGCGTACGAGGCCCGGGACAACTCCACGCAGACCGTGGAGGCCTACCACCGCCTCATCACGCAGCTGCTGGACCTCTCGCAGGACATGGCGCAGGCCACCAGCAACCCCGACATGATCCAGCGGACGCGTTCCCTGGCGGCCTTCTCCGCCGCCAAGGAGTACGCCTCCATCCAGCGCGCCGTTCTCGCCGCGGCCCTGCCCGCGAACAAGACATCCTTCGGTGACCTCTCGGAGAACGACCGGCTGTACGCCCAGTCGGCCCTCACGAGCGAGGAGGCCGAGCTCAAGAGCTTCCAGTCCATCTACGGCAAGACCGGCGCCGTGGAACTGCTGGAGCCCATCGGCGACAACAACACGACGATCCAGTCCGCCGACACCTACGCCAGCCGCGCCCTGGACTCCACGAACGGTCTGGAGAACCTGGACAAGCGGTCGTACAGGGACTGGCTGGACGACAGCTCCACCAAGATCGACCAGATGGGCAAGATCGAGAGCACCCTGCTCGAGCAGATGGAGCAGAAGGCCCGCGAGCTGCGCAACGAGTCGGAGAGCGAAGCGATCGTCTCCGGTGCGCTGATCCTGCTGGTGCTCGGTATCTCGCTCGTCGGCGCCTTCGTGGTGGCCCGCTCCATGATCCGCTCGCTGCGCCGGCTGGAGGAGACCGCCACCAAGGTCGCCACCGACCGTCTGCCCGAGCTGGTCAAGCAGCTGTCCGAGTCCGACCCGCAGGACGTCGACACGTCCGTGGAGTCGGTCGGTGTGCACTCGCGCGACGAGATCGGCAAGGTGGCCGCGGCCTTCGACGACGTGCACCGCGAGGCGGTCCGCCTCGCCGCCGAGCAGGCCCTTCTCCGGGGCAACGTCAATGCGATGTTCACCAACCTCTCGCGTCGCTCCCAGGGTCTTATCCAGCGTCAGCTCTCGCTCATCTCCGAGCTGGAGTCGCGTGAGGCCGACCCGGACCAGCTGTCCTCGCTGTTCAAGCTCGACCACCTCGCGACCCGTATGCGCCGGAACGGTGAGAACCTTCTGGTCCTCGCGGGTGAAGAGCCCGGCCGCCGCTGGACCCGTCCGGTCCCGCTGGTCGACGTGCTCCGTGCCGCCGCCTCCGAGGTGGAGCAGTACGAGCGCATCGAGCTGGCCGCCGTGCCGACCACCGAAGTGGCCGGCCGGGTCGTCAACGACCTCGTGCACCTCCTCGCCGAGCTGCTCGAGAACGCGACCTCGTTCTCCTCGCCGCAGACCAAGGTCAAGGTCACCGGTCACGCGCTGCCCGACGGCCGGGTGCTCATCGAGATCCACGACACCGGCATCGGCCTCTCCCCCGAGGACCTCGCCGCGATCAACGAGCGGCTCGCCTCGCCGCCCACCGTGGACGTCTCGGTGTCCCGCCGCATGGGTCTGTTCGTGGTCGGTCGTCTGTCGCAGCGCCACGGCATCCGCATCCAGCTCCGGCCGTCCGACTCCGGTGGTACGACCGCACTGGTCATGCTGCCCGTCGACGTCGCCCAGGGCGGCAAGAAGCCGCAGCCCAAGCCCGGTCAGGGTGCGGGTGGCGGTGCCCCGTCCGCCGCGCAGGCGGCCGCCGGCGTGGCCGCGGCCCGCGGCGGTTCCGGCCGGCCGGGCGGCGGTTCGCTCGGCGCCGGTGCGCCCGCCGGCGGTGCCCTCGGTGCCGGTGCTCCGTCCGGTGGCCGGCTCGGTGCCGGTCAGGGACCCCGGGCCGCGCTGCCGGGTACCGGCAACTCCGGTCGTCCCGGTGCGCAGGGTGGCGCGCGTGGGCCGCAGTCCCCGTCGGCCCCCTCGCAGGGCCGGCCCGCTCCGGCCGGTGCGGGCGCGGGCTTCGGCGGTCAGGCTCCGGGTGCTCCGCAGGGTCTCCAGGCCGCCGGTACCGGTGGGCCGCAGGACGCCTTCGGCGGCGGTCGGCCGCCGCAGCAGCCCGCCCCGTCGGCGGGCGAGCAGGGCGGTCGTCGGAGCCGTCTGCTGCCGGGTCGCGGCGGTCCGCGGGCCGAGCTGCCGGGCGGCAACGCGCAGCAGTCGCGGCCCAGCTGGAGCGACGAGAACGCCCAGCCGCAGATCTCGCACGCCTCGCTCGACGCCCCGCGCGGCCACGACGAGCAGGACCCCTCGCAGACCTCGCGCATGCCGCGGATCGACGACCGGCAGGGCCCGGGCGCCACGTCCGAGTTCCCCCGCCCGGACTTCGACGCCCCGATGCCGGGCACCGGCGGCCCGCAGCACACCGGCCAGTTCCCCCGGCCGAACGCGGTGCCCGGTGCGCAGGACCCCGGGCAGTTCGCACCCGCGGACTTCGGTGGCCCGCAGAGCACCGGTCAGTTCCCCCGGCCGGACTTCGACGCCCCGCAGAACACCGGGCAGTTCGCCCAGCCGGGCGTCAACGCCCCGCAGGACGGCACGGGTTCCTACGTCCGCCCGGACGTCTTCGGCACCCCGGCCCCGAACGGCCCGTCCGCGACCGGTCAGTTCCCGGTCCCGCAGGGCTACGACAACGGCTCCACCGGCCAGTTCCCGGCGCCGAACCACGACAGCAGCTCCACCGGTCAGCACGCGCTGCCGGGCCGCCAGTCCCCCGCAGGACCGGTGAACCCGCAGCAGACCGGCCAGTTCGAGCGGCCTCAGCAGGGCGCCGGACGCGGTCCCGCCGACTTCGGCACCCCGCGGCCCCCGGCCCCGCAGCGTCCGCAGCGGCCGGTACGTCAGGAGCCCGAGGCGCTGCCGCCGGCGGCGAGCCCCGGCGACGGACGTACCCCGCTCTACGACACCCTGGAGACCAACTGGTTCCACGGTACGCAGGGCGGTCAGGGCCAGGGTCAGCCGGCCAACGGCAACGGGGCGGCCCCGGCCGCTCCCCCGGCCCAGGCTCCCCAGCAGCCGCAGGCTCCGGCTGCTCCGCAGCGACCCGGTTCGGCCGCCTGGCGCAGCTCGCCGAACGACGACCTCGTCCGGCAGGCCGAGCGCGTCCGGCAGCCCGCCGCGGGCGGCGTCACCACCTCCGGTCTGCCGCGCCGGGTGCCCCGGGCGAACCTCGTCCCGGGCACGGCTCAGCAGCAACAGCACCAAGCCGGTCCGGCGGTCTCCCGTGCGCCTGATGACGTGCGCGGCCGTCTGACCAATCTCCGTCGGGGTATCGCACAAGGTCGTCAGGTCGGCGGTAACGGCCAGACGGGCAGCTTCCCGAACCCCACTCACCAGCAGGAGCGTTAGTTGAGCCCGATGAGCCAGGCGGCACAGAACCTCAACTGGTTGATCACCAACTTCGTGGACAACACCCCCGGGGTGTCCCACACCGTCGTCGTGTCCGCCGACGGTCTTCTGCTGGCGATGTCCGAGGGTTTCCCCCGTGACCGTGCCGACCAGCTGGCGGCCGTCGCGTCGGGCCTGACCTCGCTGACGGCCGGGGCCTCCCGGATCTTCGAGGGCGGCAACGTGGCACAGACGGTCGTCGAGATGGAACGGGGCTTCCTGTTCCTTATGTCCGTCTCGGACGGCTCGTCGCTGGCCGTGCTCGCGCACCCCGAGTGCGACATCGGCCTCGTCGGCTACGAGATGGCCCTGCTCGTCGATCGCGCGGGCGCGGTGCTCACGCCCGATCTCCGCGCGGAACTGCAAGGCAGTCTGCTTCACTGAACCGCCTCGATCCACCCGTCTCACGAAATCACCGTCGGCCGACACAACCCCCCCACCGGCCTCACCAAGACGGCACGACTGACCGGAAGTTTGCTGTCCCGCCCGGAGGATCAATGACCCCGCCCACCGCCTCTCATGATCCGTACGCGGAGCCGTACGAGGATGAGGGCGACCAGCCGCTGGTACGTCCGTACGCGATGACCGGCGGCCGGACCCGGCCGCGCTACCAGCTGGCCATAGAGGCCCTGATCAGCACCACGGCCGACCCGGCAGCGCTCATGGGGCTGCTCCCGGAGCACCAGCGCATCTGTCATCTGTGCCGCGAGGTGAAGTCGGTCGCGGAGGTGTCGGCGCTCCTGGCCATGCCGCTCGGCGTGGCCCGCATCCTCGTCGCGGACCTCGCCGAGGCGGGGCTTGTCGCCATTCACCAGCCGGGCGGCGACGAGAGCACCGGCGCTCCGGACGTGACACTGCTCGAAAGGGTGCTCAGTGGACTTCGCAAGCTCTGACGGAGGCCGGGCAACCACCTCCGCGAAGATCGTGGTCGCCGGCGGCTTCGGCGTCGGCAAGACCACGTTCGTGGGCGCCGTCTCCGAGATCAACCCGCTGCGCACCGAGGCCGTCATGACGTCCGCGTCCGCGGGCATCGACGACCTCACCCACACCGGGGACAAGACCACCACCACGGTGGCCATGGACTTCGGCCGTATCACCCTGGACCAGGACCTGATCCTGTACCTCTTCGGTACGCCCGGTCAGGACCGCTTCTGGTTCATGTGGGACGACCTGGTGCGCGGCGCGATCGGCGCGGTGGTCCTGGTGGACACCCGGCGTCTGGCCGACTGCTTCCCCGCGGTCGACTACTTCGAGAACAGCGGTCTGCCGTTCGTCGTGGCCCTCAACGGCTTCGACGGACACCAGCCCTACGCACCCGAGGAGGTGCGCGAGGCACTCCAGATCGGTCCGGACACCCCGATCATCACGACGGATGCCCGGCATCGCTCGGATGCGAAGAGTGCCCTGATCACCCTGGTCGAGCACGCCCTCATGGCACGTCTGCGATAGCACTCAAATCGACAACGCCATACGGCAGTTGTCGTAGATGCCCCGGAGCCGGCTGTGTCCTTTGACACGGTCGGCCCCGGTGTTCATAACGTTTCGGCAGAGGAATCGGGTGGTATGGCCACGCGTCGCGGTCAACCGGTCTCGCTGCGCGCACAAAGGCCCCGTCTTTTGACGGGGCTCGCTCTTTATGACCGTTTTATCTAGGGCTTACATCACTCGGAATCCCCGCACTCCCATGTTTGGACGTGCGCAGGACCACGTGCTGGAATGCCTGAACTGCCCAATAGTCAAAGACGTACTCATCAGTCGAAGGCGAACTGGGCTCTGAGAGACTGCGGCACAACGTAGGTGCCGACCCCTCCGAGAGGTTGTTGGTCGAGTGAGGCGAAGCAAGAACGGTCCCGAGCCGTCGGCCCGGGGCAACTTCACCCCGCCGCCGCGCGGAGCGGCGCCCGCCCCTGTGCCCGGATCCGAACCAACGGCTGCTCCGGCGCCGAGCGGCGGCCGGCTGTCCCCCCGCAACTGGCGGGTGCCGACCAGGCTGAACGCGATCCTGCTCATACCCGTGCTGGTCGGCCTCGTCATGGGCGGCTTCCAGGTGAAGAGCTCGATCGACACCTGGCAGCAGGCCGAGGACGCCGAGAAGACCGCACGCCTGGTCCGTGCCGCCCTGACCTACGGCGACGCCCTCTACAACGAGCGCGACACCACCGCCGCCCCTCTTCTGGAGGGCAAGGGCAAGGACGACAAGACGGTCGTCGCCGCCCGCAAGGCCACCGACGACGCGGCCGACGCCTTCGACGAGGCCGCGCAGAACATGCCGCAGAAGGCCGGCCTCAAGCGCCGCCTCCAGCTGTTCCGCGAGGCCGAGGGCGACCTCACGAAGCTGCGTGCTGCCGCGTACACGGACAACCTCCGCGGTGTGCAGACCGAAGAGGGCTACGTCCAGGTCGCGCACCCCCTGATGGAGTTCGCCAACGAGCTCGGTCTCGGCACCGGAAACATCACCAGCTACGGCCGTACCGTCTACGCCATCGCGCTGACCAAGGCCTCGCTGTCGCTCGAGCGCTCCATCGGCATGCACCTGCTGATCGCCCCGGGCCCCAAGCCCGAGGACCTGGCCGCCCAGCGCACCGCCCTCACCTCGTACGCCTACCTCGAGGGCATCGCCATCGAGGAGTACATCGGTGGTGGCACCGAGGCCGACGCCCAGAAGCTCGACACCCTGCAGAAGCAGGCGCAGGCGGACGGCAAGGCGCTGGCCGAGCAGGCCGCCAAGAAGAACCCTCAGTACGTGCCGTCGCCGACCGACACGGCCACCTTCGTCAAGTACGTGGGCTCGCTGCCCTCCACCGACAAGTCGGAGCGGCAGGCGCTCGCCACCAAGGGCATCACCGCGGAGAACTGGTGGGCGTTCAACACCCTCAAGTACAAGACCTACCGGACCATCGAGTCCGACATGAGCGACACCGCGGTGGACGAGGCCGCGACCATCTCCGACAACGCCAAGCGTGATGCCCTCATCACCGGTGCCGCCGTCGTGGTCGCCCTGCTCGCCGCGTTCATCCTGGCCGGCATGGTGGCCCGCCAGATGTCCCGCTCCATGCGCCAGCTGCGCAACGCCGCCTTCGGCATCGCCGAGCAGCGCCTGCCGATGCTGGTCGACCAGCTCTCGCGCACGGACCCCGGTCGCGTCGACACCCGGGTCGCGCCGATCCCGATCAACTCGACCGACGAGATCGGCGAGGTCGCCCGCGCCTTCGACCAGGTCCACCGCGAGGCCGTCCGGCTCGCCGCCGAGCAGGCCCTGCTCCGTGGCAACATCAACGCGATCTTCACCAACCTCTCGCGCCGCAACCAGTCGCTGATCGAGGGCCAGCTGACCCTGATCACCGACCTGGAGAACAACGAGGCCGACCCGGACCAGCTGGAGAACCTCTTCCGCCTGGACCACCTCGCGACCCGTATGCGCCGCAACGGCGAGAACCTCCTGGTCCTCGCCGGCGAGGAGCCCGGCCGCCGCTGGGACCAGCCGGTCCCGCTGGTCGACGTGCTGCGCGCCGCCTCCTCCGAGGTGGAGCAGTACGAGCGCATCGAGCTCTCCGGCGTCCCGGAGGCCGAGATCCACGGCCGTGCCGTGACCGACCTCGTGCACCTGCTCGCCGAGCTGCTGGAGAACGCCACCACGTTCTCCTCCCCGCAGACCAAGGTCCGCGTCACCGCGACCCGTCTTCCCGACGGCCGCGTGATGATCGAGATCCACGACAAGGGCATCGGCCTCACCGCCGAGGACTTCGCGGACATCAACCACAAGCTGGCCAACCCGCCAACCGTGGACGCCGCGATCTCGCAGCGCATGGGCCTGTTCGTGGTCGGCCGGCTGTCCGACCGGCACGGCATCCGCGTCCAGCTCCGCCCCTCCGGCGAGCAGGCCGGCACCACCTCGCTGGTCATGCTGCCGGACGCGATCACCCACGGTGGTGGTGGCGAACAGCAGGCGCCGGTCGACGAGTTCACCGTCTCGCAGATCATCCCGGAGCAGCAGCAGTACCAGGGCGAGGACTTCAACAACGGTCTGCCGATGCGGACGGCCGCCGAGCTCGGCTTCGACGACAGCCGCTACAGCACCGAGGTCCCCGACGACATCCGTGAGCTGGACCCCGTGGGCCGCTCCCTGATGCGCGAGGAGCGCCGCGCGGCCCTGGAGGCCCAGGCGCACACCCCGCAGCCCGGCCAGGAGGCGCCCGCGGTCCCGCCGTACGGCGACGAGTTCGACGCCCGGCCGGCCGGGTACGACAACGGCCAGGGCGGCTACCAGGAGCCCGCCACGTACGAGGAGCAGCAGGCGACGTACGCCGAGCCGCAGCACGCCGCGTACGAGGAGCCCCGGCAGCCGTCGTACGACGAGCAGTACTACGCGCCGAACGGCGGCCTGCCGCAGCACGACGCCTTCTCGTCGAACGGCGGCGGCTACCCCGAGCCCGCGTATGCGGAGCCGGTCCAGGAGGAGTCCGCGCCCGTCCAGGCCTCCGCCCCCGAGACCTTCCCGGCCTTCGAGGAGCGGCGCTACCAGGACGACTGGCCGCAGCAGGACACCTTCCAGAACGGCTACCAGGACCAGTACGCTCCCGAAGCGGAATCCGTGCAGGCCAGTGACGCGGGTGAGCGGGACCGCGTAGGCTTCGACCGTCCGGGACCTGCCTCGTCGTCCACCCACGAGCTGACCGACGCCGGCCTTCCCCGCCGCGGATCCGGTGGCGGAGCGAACGGCACGAGCAGCGCGAACGGAACGAACGGCACGGGCAGCAGCACGACCGACCTGTTCGGCGCGCGGTCCGTGAGCCAGGAGCCGGCGTCCACCGCACCGGAGAGCAACGGCACCGGCAACGGCGACTGGCGCTCGGCCAACGACGAGCGCTGGCAGCAGGCATCGGCGCTCCGTAAGCCCAAGGCAGGCGGGGTCACCTCCTCCGGTCTGCCGCGGCGGGTCCCCAAGGCCAACCTGGTCGAGGGTGCCGCCGAAACCACCCCCCAGGGGGGCCCACAGGTCTCCCGTGCTCCGGAGGACGTCCGGGGCAGGCTGAGCAACCTGCGTCGCGGTGTGCAGCGCGGTCGCAACGCAGGCAGTGAAACGAACGGTCAGGGCTTCGGCTCTGACAGCACCTACAACCAGGAGCGTTAGTGTGAGCCCGATGAGCCAGGCGGCACAGAACCTGAACTGGTTGATCACCAACTTCGTGGACAACACCCCCGGGGTGTCCCACACGGTGGTGGTCTCCGCCGACGGACTCCTTCTGGCGATGTCCGAAGGCTTTCCGCGCGACCGTGCCGACCAGCTCGCGGCCGTCGCCTCCGGTCTGACCTCGCTGACCGCGGGTGCCTCGCGCATTTTCGAGGGCGGCAGCGTGAACCAGACGGTTGTGGAGATGGAACGGGGATTCCTGTTCATCATGTCCATCTCCGACGGTTCCTCGCTCGCGGTGCTGGCTCACCCCGAGGCGGACATCGGTCTCATTGGGTACGAGATGGCCCTTCTGGTGGACCGTGCCGGCACGGTCCTGACGCCCGATCTGCGTGCGGAGCTCCAAGGGAGCCTGCTCAACTAACCGACAGACGGTGCGTTTTGGCGTCCCGGGGCCGTAAGGTTTCGGGACGCGGCTCCACAGTGATGCGGTGCCCGGCACAGTCGGAGGAGGAGAGAAAGTGGCAACACCCCCAGGCGGTTCATCGTCGGGCAATTGGTCGTACGGCCCCGGACAGGGCCAGAACGACGGTGCCCACAACCCGAACCGTTACAACTTCCCCTCCGCACCCAGCCAGCGGCAGCCGTACACGCCCCAGCACCCCCAGGGACCCGGGCCGTCGCCGTACGACCAGCCGCCCGCGCCGCGCATCCAGCCGGTGCAGCCGCAGCGACGCTCCCCTGAGCCGGCGCCCGCAGGGTCGTCGAACAACCCCTTGGTGCGCCCGTACGCCATGACCGGCGGCCGGACGCGCCCCCGCTACCAGCTCGCCATCGAGGCGCTGGTGCACACCACCGCGCAGCCGCACCAGATGCAGGGCCAGTTGCCCGAGCATCAGCGGATCTGCAACCTCTGCCGGGAGATCAAGTCGGTCGCCGAGGTCTCGGCGTTGCTGACCATCCCTCTCGGCGTGGCCAGGATCCTCGTCGCCGACTTGGCGGAGGCGGGACTGGTCGCGATCCATCAGCCCGGCGGCGACGAGAACGCCGGCGGCCAGCCAGACGTGACACTGCTCGAAAGGGTGCTCAGTGGACTTCGCAAGCTCTAGCGGCGGTCCTTCCCGCTCCACCACCTCGGCGAAGATCGTGGTGGCGGGTGGCTTCGGCGTGGGCAAGACCACGTTCGTCGGGGCCGTTTCGGAGATCAACCCGCTGCGCACAGAGGCCGTGATGACATCCGCGTCGGCGGGCATCGACGACCTCACCCACACCGGAGACAAGACGACCACGACGGTCGCGATGGACTTCGGCCGTATCACGCTCGACCAGGACCTGATCCTGTACCTCTTCGGTACGCCGGGCCAGGACCGCTTCTGGTTCATGTGGGACGACCTGGTGCGCGGTGCGATCGGCGCGATCGTGCTCGTGGACACCCGCCGCCTCGCCGACTGCTTCCCCGCGGTCGACTACTTCGAGAACTCCGGGCTTCCCTTTGTGATCGCCCTGAACGGGTTCGACGGGAACCAGCCGTACAACCCGGACGAGGTTCGGGAAGCGCTCCAGATCGGCCCTGACACCCCGATCATCACGACGGACGCGCGGCATCGGGCCGATGCGAAGTCTGCTCTCATCACGCTGGTCGAGCACGCGTTGATGGCTCGCCTGCGGTAAGTGCCTCTGATTGCGGCTACTGGGCTGCCACGGACGGTTGAACGCCGTCTGCGGCAGCCCAGTGGCTTGTCGCGCAGTTCCCCGCGCCCCTTTGGGGCACGACTGAGGGCCCCTCTCGATGAGAGAGGGGCCCTCTGGTCCTACAACGAGCTCAGTGCCAGCTGTGCGGGGCGCGGAAGCCGCCCTCGCGCTCCAGGCGGCGCCAGCCGGCCTTGGGGCGGCGGTGGGCCGGGGTCTCGGCGGGCTGGGCGGCCGCACGGGCCAGGAGGAGGGCCGTGATGGCGGCGACTTCCTCGGGCTCGGCGTGGCCCTTCTCGACGCGGATGTCAGGGGTGCTCATAGGTCACAGTCTCCGTGAGAGAGGTTTCCGCAGCGGTACCGGTGGGTTACTGCGGGGGGTTGCCGTGCTTGCGGGAGGGCAGGTCGGCGTGCTTGCTCTGCAGCATCGCCAGGGACTTGATGAGGACCTCGCGGGTCTCGGCGGGGTCGATCACGTCGTCCACCAGGCCGCGCTCCGCCGCGTAGTACGGGTGCATCAGCTCGGACTTGTACTCCTTGACCATCTTCTGCCGCATGGCCTCGGGGTCCTCGGCCTCGGCGATCTGCCGGCGGAAGATGACGTTGGCCGCGCCCTCGGCGCCCATCACGGCGATCTCGTTGGTCGGCCACGCGTAGGTGAGATCGGCGCCGATGGACTGGCTGTCCATGACGATGTAGGCACCGCCGTACGCCTTGCGCAGGATCAGCGAGATCCGCGGCACGGTCGCGTTGCAGTAGGCGTAGAGGAGCTTCGCGCCGTGGCGGATGATGCCGCCGTGCTCCTGGTCGACGCCCGGGAGGAACCCGGGGACGTCCAGGAAGGTGACGATCGGGATGTTAAAAGCGTCACACATCTGGACAAAGCGCGCAGCTTTTTCCGACGCCTCGATGTCCAGGACGCCCGCGAGGGACTGCGGCTGGTTGGCCACGATGCCGACGACCTGGCCGTCGAGGCGGGCGAGCGCGCAGATGATGTTGCGGGCCCAGCGCTCGTGGACCTCCAGGTAGTCGCCGTCGTCGACGATCTCCTCGATGACCTTGGCCATGTCGTAGGGCCGGTTGCCGTCGGCCGGGACCAGGTCGAGCAGGACGTCGCCGCGGCGGTCCGGCGCGTCGGTGGACTCCACGCGCGGCGGGTTCTCGCGGTTGTTCTGCGGGAGCATCGAGAGGAGGTAGCGCACCTCCGCGATGCAGGTCTCCTCGTCGTCGTACGCGAAGTGCGCGACGCCGGAGGTCTCGGCGTGGACGTCGGCGCCGCCCAGCCCGTTCTGCGTGATCTCCTCGCCGGTCACGGCCTTGACCACGTCGGGGCCGGTGATGAACATCTGCGAGGTCTCGCGGACCATGAACACGAAGTCCGTGAGGGCGGGGCTGTAGGCCGCGCCGCCGGCGCAGGGGCCGAGCATGACGCTGATCTGCGGGATGACCCCGCTCGCCTTGGTGTTGCGCTGGAAGATGCCGCCGTAGCCGGCGAGCGCCGAGACGCCCTCCTGGATACGGGCACCGGCGCCGTCGTTGAGCGACACCAGCGGGGCACCGGCCGCGATGGCCATGTCCATGATCTTGTGGATCTTGGTGGCGTGGGCCTCGCCCAGCGCGCCGCCGAAGATCCGGAAGTCGTGCGCGTAGACGAAGACCGTACGGCCCTCGACCGTGCCCCAGCCAGTGATGACACCGTCGGTGAACGGCTTCTTGGCCTCCAGGCCGAAGCCGACCGCGCGGTGCCGGCGCAGCTGCTCGACCTCCTGGAAGGACCCGGGGTCGAGAAGGAGTTCGATGCGCTCCCGAGCGGTCAGCTTGCCCTTGGCGTGCTGTGCCTCGGTCGCCTTCTCGCTCGGTCCGGCCAGTGCCTGGGCACGGATCTCGTGCAGCTCGGCCACTCGTCCGCGTGCGTCCGTCGGCTCACCCGGCGCGTCATCCAAAACGGTCATGTAGCGACCTTACGAAGCGCGACCACGAAACCGGGCCGTCGACTCCGTACAGTCTCCAGCCCGTTTTCCTGGTACCCCTGAACAGAACTTGAGCGGCATGCAGCCCTTCTGACTGCCCAGGGGGCTTCCTGCTTGTAGGGGTCGTACAAAGCAGTCAGCCGAGAGCCACCTCACATTCGTGCGTGGCGCATGCCCTCCCCGGGGTGACACGGAGGCGCAGACGGCGGCCCGCGCCGAGGATCTCGACCGGGTCGTCGGCCCGGAGGACGGCGCGTACGGGGTGGTCCCAGATGATCTCCAGCGGCTCACCGGTGCGCGGCGGCTCGCTGACGCAGAGGGTAGCGGTACGGCCTGTGCGGCGGAGCAGCACGCTCGCGCCCGCTGAGGCGGTCAGCGGTCCTGCCGTACCGGCCTGCCAGAAGTTGGCGGCGGTGAGCCCGAGGGCGGAGATGCGGACCGCTTGCCGGGTGCCGTCGTTGGCGAGGACGGACAGCCAGTGCCGGTCGGCGGCCCGGGCGGCGGTCTCGGGGCGGCCGGCGCCGGGCAGGAGGACATAGACGTACGTGGCGTCGACCGGGTCGGTGCCGTGGTCGAGCCAGAGGGTCTGCCAGCGCCGGGTGGCGCGTTCCGTCGTACTGGTGGTGTTGATGTCGGACCAGGCTCCGGTGCGGTCCTCGCGCAGGGCGCGGAGGGTGCCGTACGGCAGGACGTAGCCGCCGTGGCCTTCGAGGTGGGCCCAGCCGTGGCCGCGTGCGAAGGGCTGGGTGCCGTTCTCGCCGAGGTTGCGGTTGTCGACGACCGTCTCGACCGGGACGCCGTCGGCGCAGGTGATGCCGGCGCCCAGGCAGATGATCGCGTCGTCGACGCAGAACCACGACTTGCGGGCCTGGAGGGTGGAGCCGAGTCCTTTCAGGTGCTGGCCGACGGCCGCGTACTCGCCGTCCGTCGCTCCTCCGACCCAGCGCACGTCGGGCTTGGGCTCGCCCCACTCGCCTCCGGCTTTGTCGGGGAGACGGCGGGTGGAGACCGTCGTGCCGGGGAGGCGGTACCAGTCGACGGTCGGCCAGTACCAGTCGGTGAACTGGTCCCCGTTGCCCTCGGCCCACCACGCGAGCATTCCGGCGCCCGTGTGCCAGCCGCGCGGGTTCTCGCCATTGCCGCACTCGTAGTGGGCGATGCGGTCGCTCGCCATGGCGATGTTCGCGACGAAGCGGGGGCGGCGGTGGACGGCGCGGTCCATGGCGGCGAAGAGGTGGTGGCCGGTGGGGGCCGGGGTGGCGGGGGTCGGCGATGCGGCCACCGCGTGGAGCCGGGCCAGGTCCGCGACCCCGAACTGACGCGCCGTCAAGATCGGTGTCACGGTGTCCCGTTCGATCCAGTCCTTGATACGGCCGTACCAGCGCTGTCGCTCCGCCAGGCTCGCGCCGTCCGCGAGGAGGGCGATCGCGGCGATGACGCCCTGCCCGTGGAAGTGGTCGCTGCGCAGGACGTGCCGCTCGTCGCTCTTGAGGTAACCCCGGCTGATGGCACGGCCGTTGACGCTGTCCATCATCAACCCGTCGTGGATCAGGGGCGCGTAGGCGTGCTCGACGCTGTCGAGGACGATCTGCCGGGCGGGATCGGTGACCTCCCACTCGGATCCCGCGAGGAGGGCGAAGAGGCGCCCGAGGCCGTCGAGGAGGACCTGGCCGTACGTCCCCGAGTAGGCGACCCAGGTGTGCTGCACGAAGGAGCCGTCGGCGTAGAGGCCGTCCCCCTGGGTGACGTGGGGGAAGACCGGTGAGAGGGCGTCGCGGGCGAGGGCGACGCGGTCCGGGGCTCGGCCGAGGATGCCACGCAGGGCGACCGAGCGGCACAGGTCGACGCGGTTGGCACCGGTCGAGGTGCCGGAGTAGTCGGTGAGCATCGCGTCGGGGATGAAGTGGTCGACGGCGGCGCAGGCCGCTTGCCGCTGTGCGTCCGTGAGGTGGTCGTACAGGGCGGCGGTGAGGTCCATGAGGAGGCGGGGGCTGCCGATCTGCCATTCCCACCAGTTGCCGTAGCGGGTGGTGGTGGGGTTGTAGATCGTGGCGGAGAGGTGGTCGAGGCCGCGGATCACGTCCGTGAGGAGAGCGTCGTCGCCGGTGGAGCCGGTGCCGGGCTGGATGTGGGCCTGGACCATCGTCCACAGGCGGCTGTAGCTCTGGGTGATGCCGGAGGGCGGGTCGTAGGGGCGGTCGGGCCACAGGGAGCGGGCGGTGGGGGCCATGGCGGCACGGAAGGCGCGGGCCAGTTCGCCGGTCTCGGCGAGGCGGGAGGCGTACGGCTCGGCGGTGGGGTCGTAGCCGGTGCCGAGGGCGATGTCGAGCCAGCGGTGCCTGAGGTCGGCGTAGGGGTCGGGGTCGGCGGCGCGGCTCACCGAGGTGCTGGTGGCGACGAGGGTCGCCGCGAGTAAGAGGGCTCTGCGGGTGAGTCTCATGGAGTCACCGTGACGTGGGGTCATGCCCTGGGCATCTACCACCTCAGCGTCATCGCGCCAACACATTGCGGATGACGTTGAAACTTGAATGGAATAGGTCTACCGTCGTCCGTGTTGGTTAGTTCAACGTTCAACTTACACACTCCGAAGGAGCACACCATGGCGAACACCGACCTGACCGCCCTCACCGGTGACTACACGATCGACACCGCGCACTCCACCATCGGCTTCACCGTCCGGCACGCCATGGTCACCAACGTCAAGGGCAAGTTCAACGACTTCAGCGGCTCGCTGCACCTCGACGGCGCCGACCCGTCCGCGTCGACGGCCTCCATCGACGTCAAGATGGAGAGCATCGACACCGGCTCCGCCGACCGTGACGGCCACCTCAAGAGCGCGGACTTCTTCAAGATCGACGAGTTCCCGACCATGACCTTCCGCTCCACCAAGGCGGAGGCGCTCGGCGACGAGGACTACCGCATCACCGGTGACCTGGAGATTCTCGGTACGACCCGGCCGATCACCATCGACCTGGAGTTCAACGGCGCGGCCAAGGACCCGTTCGGCAACGAGCGCGTCGGCTTCGAGGGCAAGGCGGAGATCAAGCGCTCCGACTGGGGCCTGACCTGGAACGCGGCCCTGGAGACGGGCGGCGTGCTGGTCTCCGACAAGATCAAGCTGCACTTCGACATCTCGGCGATCAAGAACGCGTGATGCCTCGGCGAGAGCGCCGGTGAGTCGACGTGACGCACCGGCGCTTCGCGCTGCCTGTTGATCGCTGCGCTGCCTTTTGATTGCGCGCTGCCTTTCGATGCTTGCCTTTTAATCCCTGCGCGCGCGGACCCGGACCGAGTAGCCTGCCCGCGTGTCCAGCCCCGAGGCGTCCAGACTCCGGCCACCGGCTCTCCGGTGGCTGTTCGTGATGAAGGGCTGACAGGTCCCACTTCGCGCTGCCCGGACGGCCGGTACTTCGTGCCGTGTTCGACTTCTTCTGCTTCGGGTTGCGGAGTTCCTTCATGCCGTTTGCGTTGTTCCTGCTGGGCGTCGCCGTGTTCGCCCAGGGGACGTCCGAGTTCATGCTGTCCGGGCTGCTCCCGGACATCGCCCGCGAGCTGCACGTGTCCGTCGCGGACGCCGGTGCGCTCACCTCTGCCTTCGCCGCCGGGATGGTGGTAGGGGCACCCCTGATGGCCGGGCTCGCCCGGCGCTGGTCGCGGCGCGGTGCGCTGCTGGGGTTTCTGGTCACGTTCCTCTGTGTGCACGTGGTGGGTGCGGTGACCGGAAGTTTCGCCGTTCTGCTCGCCACCCGGGTCGTGGGGGCGCTGGCCAACGCCGGCTTCCTGGCGGTCGCGCTGGTCGCCGCGGTCGGGATGGTGCCGCCGGACGCCAAGGGGCGGGCCACCTCGATGCTGCTGGGCGGGGTCACGCTGGCCTGTGTCGTGGGGGTGCCCGCGGGGGCGCTGCTGGGTCAACTCTGGGGCTGGCGAGCCGCGTTCTGGGCGGTGGCGGTGCTGTCCGTGCCGGCCGTGGTGGCGGTGGGCCGGTCAGTGCCCGGCGGGGCGGCGCCGCAAGGTCCCGCGCTGGGCGGTGAGTTGAGGGTGCTGCGCGAACCGGGGCTGCTCGCCCTCCTCCTGCTGGGCGCGCTGGTGAACGGGGCGACCTTCTGCACGTTCACCTATCTCGCGCCCCTCGTCACCGAGGTCGCCGGACTGGGCGACGGATGGGTCCCGGTCGTGCTCGCGCTGTTCGGGGTCGGGGCGTTCGCCGGGGTGCGGGTCGGCGGGCTGCTCGCCGATCGACGCCCCGGGATGGCCTTGTGCGGCGGTGGGATCGCCCTGTGCCTCGGCTGGGCCGCCCTCGCGCTCGGCGCCGGGAGCCCTGCGGTGCTGCTCGGACTGGTTCTCGCGCAGGGCGCGCTCGCCTTCGGCGTCGGGTCCACGCTGATCTCCCAGGTGCTCTACGCGGCGCCGGGCGCACCGACCCTGGCCGGCGGATTCGCCACGGCGGCCTTCAATGTGGGGGCGGCTTGCGGGCCTTGGATCGGCGGGGTGGTCATCGACGCGGGCGTCGGGGGCGGGGATGGATATCGGGCCCCGGTGTGGGTGAGCGCGGGACTGGTGGCGCTGGCCCTTGTGGCCGGGGCCGGAGTCCGGGCGGGGCTGCGGGGAAAGCGGGGTGCGGGCACGGGAGTTGGTTCCGCGGCGTGAGCCATGTGACCGCTGCTACTCCCGTCGCGCAGCCGGCCTGGGTGCTCGTCGCCTCGTACGAGAACGCCGACGGGCATCCCCGGCCCTTGGCCGCCGTCCGCGCTTGACCGCCTGGTGCGTGGCCGGATTCCACCCCTTGCCTCAGGTCTTACAGCGTTCTCATAATCCACCGACGGATTTGACTTGCTCATGCCATCCAATGGGCGGTTCTTTGCTGTGCTGCTTGGCATGTGCGCGTCAGTTCTGTGATCCGAGTACTTCCACCCCCCACGGAAGGCATCACGTTGAAGAGACTCCTCACGGCCCTCAAGAGATGCGCGGCCCTCGGTGCCGCCGCCCTCGCGATCGCCAGTCTTCAGCCCGTCTCGGCCGCGCAGGCCGCTCCCGCGCCCGTCGTCGGCGGCACTCGGGCCGCGCAGGGCGAGTTCCCGTTCATGGTCCGGCTCTCCATGGGCTGCGGCGGCGCGCTGTACACCCAGCAGATCGTGCTGACCGCCGCGCACTGCGTGAGCGGTTCCGGGGCCAACACCAGCATCACGGCGACCGCCGGGGTCGTCGACCTCCAGTCCACCAGCGGGCGCGTCCAGGTCCGTTCCACCCGGGTGCTCCAGGCGCCCGGCTACAACGGCACCGGCAAGGACTGGGCGCTCATCAAGCTCGCCCAGCCGATCAACCTCCCCACCCTGAAGATCGCCACGACCACGCAGTACAACACCGGTGACTTCACTGTCGCCGGGTGGGGTGCGGCGCGTGAGGGCGGGGCTCAGCAGCGGTATCTGCTCAAGGCGACCGTGCCGTTCGTCAGCGACGCCACCTGTAAGGCGTCCGGCGGGTCCTACAGCGATCTCGTCGCCAACGAGGAGATCTGTGCCGGGTTCGCGGCGGGCGGGGTCGACACCTGTCAGGGTGACTCCGGTGGGCCCATGTTCCGCAAGGACAGCGCAAACGCCTGGATCCAGGTCGGGATCGTCAGCTGGGGCGAGGGCTGCGCGCGGCCCAACGCGCCCGGCGTCTACACCGAGGTGTCCACGTTCGCCTCGGCGATAGCGTCGGCGGCGTCGACTCTCTGATCCGACGACGCCTGCTTCTCGTACGGCCTTCCGCGGGTCCGGCGCATCCACGCGCCGGGCCCGTGTCGCTGCGCGGGCCCGGATCCGCGTCGCTCAGAACCCTCCCCCGAAGTCCCCTCCCCCGCCGAAGTCGCCGCCGCCTCCGAAGTCTCCGCCCCCGAACCCCCCGCTGAAGTCGTCCGAGTCGAAGTCCGCGCCCGAGACGTCGCCGCCCTCGTAGCCTCCGGGACCGCCGAAGTCCCCGTAGCCGCTGCCGTAGTCGGCGGCGTACGACGGGGTCGCCATCATGCTGCCCAGGACCGTGCCGACCAGCAGGCCGGGGAGGATGCCGCCGCCGAAGTAGCCGCCTGCCCAGGGGCCGTAGGCCGGGCCCGCGTCCCAGTAGGGGCGGCGGCCCTCGTCCGTGTCGACCTCGCGCATCACAGGGTCGCGGCCGTCGGCGAGGCGGGTGGCGTCGGCGGCGCAGACCGGGACCTCGCGCGGGGCGCCGGACGGGGGTGTCCAGGTGGCGTCCGTGACGGAGGGTCCGTGGCGGGGGTCGAAGAAGCAGGGGGCCCGGCGTTCCGGCAGGGGCCTGCCCTCCCGGCGGGCCGCCAGTTGGGCCAGGGAGAAGCGGCCCTCCTCCAGGGCCTGGGTTACCCCTCGTACCTCTTCCGGCTTGGTCACCGCCGCCATCAGGGTCTTCGCCTGCTCGTACGCGTCCAGCGCGCGCTCGTAGTCCGCGCGCATCGCGTCGTCCGCGCCCTTCTCCGCGGGGTGGAAGTCGAGGCGGTCCAGCTCCTCGCCGAACGCGGTGATGTCCTCGTCCACGACCACCCGCAGCTTCTCCAGCGCCGCCCGCTGCTCCTCCGCGTGCCGGCGCCGCCTGCGGCGCACCAGGGCGTAACCGCCCGCCCCGCCGGCCACGAGCACCGCACCGGCCGTGATCAGCGCGCCCGTCGGGACGCCGTTGTCGTCGGAGCCCCCACCCCAGCTCGCCGGGGCCGAGCCGCCCATGTTGGTCAGCGCGCTGTTGGTGAAGTCGCTCAGCTGGGACCGGGTGTCCTCGCCCGCGACCGTGGTGACGAGGTTCTGCACGGCCGCGCGCGGCAGGACCGAGGAGTCGGCACGGGCGTCGAACCGGTCGCCGAGGCGGATCGCGTACAGCCCGGTCACGCCGGTCGCCGTGCGCAGCTTGGTGAAGAGGTTCTGGGTGGGATAGCCGGCCGGCAGGACGGCGATGAAGAGCGGCTTGTCCGCGTTCTTGATCTGGTCGGCCAGGACGTCGGCGTCGGAGGGGGACAGCTGGTCCGATGCGGCCTCGTCCACATAGACGGGGTTCTCGCGGAGCGCCTCGGCGATCGTCGAGACGCTCGTGGCGGCCGATGCGGGTGGCGCGAGGGCCGGCCACAGCACGGTCAGGGCCGCGAGCGCCAAGGCCGCCGCCAGCCTGGAGAGGCTTCGGGTCCGTAGGGCGGACGTCATACTCCGACGCTACCCGAAGCCTCTCAAACCGGGACATCGGCCCTGGTCAGCTCGCCCGGTAGGCCGCCAGCAGGCTCTCCACCGCCTTTCCGTACCGTCCGGTCAGCAGCAGGTGGTCCGCCTCCGCGAAGGGCTTCGCCGAGGCCGCCGTCACCGGCCGCTGCTGGACGATCAGCCGCGCCTTCGTCACCAGGGCGCGTCCCGCCTCGTCCGCCCCGGTCCTCTCGGCCACGGCCGCCGCGACGGCGAGGGCCTTCAGGGCCGTCGCCCCGCCCTCCGGGATCCTGGTCAAGGTGGTCAGGCCCCAGCCGTACGGGAACTGCGGGTCGTACGTCGCGTCGCCGACGTTGATCGGCAGCTGGGCCTCGGACTTGGGCCAGGTGACGGGCAGTTGGCCGGTGAAGGGCCGCCTGCCGTAGAGCACGTCGGCGACTCCGGTGCCCTCGGTGCCGGGCAGCCAGGACGCCACCAGGGCGTCGATCGTGCCGAGCCGGTCGCCGATGAGCTGCGGGCGTCCGGACACGATCAGCACCGCGCACTTCATGGCCGCGCACACCTTGTCGACGGCCGCCTTGTCGGCCGCGGACAGCTCCAGGTCGTGGCCGTTGCCGACGTCACTGACGCCCTCGGCGTACGGGGTCTCCCCGACGACGACCACGCCGACGTCGTAGCCGGTGGTGGGCGCGGAGGCGTCCTTGGAGTACGTCACGTCTCCCCCGGCGTCGCGCAGGCCCTCCAGGATCGTCGTCCCGGGGACGATGTCACCGGACGAGCCCTGCCAGGTGGCCGTCCAGCCTCCGGTCTGGTTGCCGATGTCGTCGGCGTTGGAGCCGGCGACGTACACCTTCTGGGACTTCTTCAGCGGCAGTACACCGCCCGCGTTCTTCAGCAGCACCTGCGACTCGGCGGCCGCCTGCCGGGCCACGGCACGGTGTGCGGCGGAACCGATCCTCGCCGCGCCGCTCGTGTCGGCGTACGGCTTCTCGAAGAGCCCCAGCTTGAACTTCTGCGTGAGGATGCGGGACACCGCGTCGTCGATGCGCGCCTGGCTGACGCGTCCCGCCTCGGCCTCCGCCACCAGGCCCGTGCGGAAGTCCCGGTAGGCGTACGGCGCCATCACCATGTCCACGCCCGCGTTCACCGAGGTGCGGATGTCGCTCGTGTAGTCGCCGGGGATCTGGTTGATGCCGTCCCAGTCGCTGATGACGAAGCCGTCGAAGCCCATGCGGCCCTTCAGCACGCCGTTGATCATGTCGGCGCGGGCGTGCATCTTGACCGGGCCTTGGCCGTCGCCGATGACGTCCAGTGAGGAGTAGGACGGCATGACCGTGCCGACGCCGCGGTCGACGGCCGTCTCGTACGGGGCGAGGTGGATCGCCTCCAGCTGCTGCCGGGTGACGGTGGTGACGCCCTGGTCGATGGTGTAGGTGCCGGTGGTGGAGGAGCCGTAGGCGGTGCCGCCGTCGCCGACGAAGTGCTTGGCGGTGGCGAGGACCTTGTCGGCGTCCTTCAAGTCCTTGCCGTTCGGGGCTCCTTGAAGGCCCTGGATGATCGTCTCCATCGAGTCGACCAGGGCCGGGTCCTCACCGAAGGACTCGTAGGAGCGGCCCCAGCGTTCGTCACGAGTGACGCAGAGGCAGGGCGCGAAGTCCCAGGGGATGCCGGTGGCGCGGACCTCGGCGGCGGTCACCGCGCCGGTGCGCTGGGCGAGTTGGGGGTCGCGGGTGGCGCCGAGTCCGATGTTGTGGGGCATGACGGTGGCGCCGACCAGGTTGTTGTGGCCGTGGACGGCGTCGACGCCGTAGATCAGAGGGATCTGGAATCTGGTTGCCTGCGCACGGAGTTGGAAGGCGTCGATCATCTTCGCCCAGGCCTCGGGAGTGTTGGGCGTGGGGGTGGAACCGCCGCCGGAGAGGAGGGAGCCGAGGGCGTAGGTGGCGATGTCGCCGCCGGTCCCGACCGCGCCCCGCTCCGCCTGGGTCATCTGACCGGCCTTCTCGGCGAGGGACATCCGGGAGAGGAGATCGGCGACGCGGGCCTTGATGGGCAACTTGGCGTTCAGATACGGCAGTCCATGGGCGTCGATCACGATCTGCGGGGTCTCGTCGGGGGCCTCGGCGCCGGTGACGGTGAGTTTGAGCGGGATGGTCTCGGCGCTCTCCGCGGCCTTGTCCTTGAGGGTGCGGACCTGGATGGTCCGTGTGGCGCCGGAGGCCGTGCCGGCGGGGAAGGTGAGGGTGCCGGAGACGGGGACGTAGTCCTTGCCGGGGTCGGCGGGTGTCTCGTACGCGACCGTCACGGGCTCGTCGACGGGTGCGGAGCCGGTGGTGGCCAGGGTCACCTTGATGGCGGCGGTGCCGCCTTCCTTCACCGGGTGGACCGGTGCGTCGGTGAGGACGGAGGCGCGCCGGGACTGGTCGGCCATGCCGTACAACTCGACGCCGTCCATGGCGAATCGGCCGGGTGCGCCGACGGGGAGGGTGAGCGCGTACCCCCAGGTCTCGGTCAGCCCGAGGATGTGGTCGATGCCGCCGACGGGCTGGTAGTCGGTGCGGTACGCGAAGTCGGTGAAGGGGATCTCGATCTGTTTCCAGCCACTGAAGTCATCGGTGAAGGACGTCGTCCAGAGCTCGGAGGCCTCGCCGTTGGCGCCGCCGTCCTTGAGCTCGAAGGCGATCTTCTTGCCGTTGTTCTGACCCTCCCACCAGAACCGGATGCCCTTGTGGGCGGACCAGTCGTGGGCGGGCTCGGCGAAGGCGAAGTCGTGGGTGAAGCCGCCGTAGCCGCTGATGTCGTAGCTGCCGGAGAGGACCTTGTCGCCCTCGGGGGCGTCGTCTCGCGCCGCCAGCCGCAGCGTCGGCGGGTCGTCGGTGTCGCTGCCCCAGGTGAAGAGGCCGCCCTCGGGTGGGTTCGCGAAGGGGACCTCGCCCTCGAAGCGGTCGACGGGGACCGGGGCGGGGTCGTCGGCGGCCTGGGCGGCCAGCGTGGGCAGCAGGGCCGCCAGCAGGGTGGCGGAGGTGAGCAGGGCGGTTCTTCGCATGGAGCTTCCCCCTCGGCTCGCGTGGCTCTCGTGGTCCACACATGACTTACCTCACGCCGTGAGTTAACTGGTGCCCCGCACGCCCGTCAAGACATCGCGTCAGCCATTCGGACTCTCGGGGCTCACACTCAACTCACGTTCCCACCAGGCATGTTGTACGACCGCAACGAGACCGGTGCCGAAGGGTGGTCGTGCCGCCCGGCGCCGCGTGATGTGGTCGTCACGACGACGGAAGGGACGGGGCGTGAGACGAGTGGGAGTCGCCATGGCGGCGGTGGCGGGGGCGCTGCTCCTGAGTGGGTGCGGCGCGGAGGTGTTGCCGCTGGTCGCGGTGCGGCTGGACGCGGGCGGGACGGCGGAGGTGGTCCTGCGGCCGTGCGGGGAGGACCTCGTCCAGGGGCTTGGCCTGGAAGGCACGACGGCCGCGGAGGCCGACTCGGACTCCGCGCGCAACCGTTCCGGATGGCGGGCGCCGGGCCGGCTGCGCCCCGACGACGCCGAGTTCCCCCTCTTCTCCCCGCCCGGGGACTGGCACGTCCGCCCTGCGGGAGAGCAGCGGCTGGTGCCGGGATACACCTACGAACTCGCCTTCGGGAAGGCCGAGTCCGATTACGAGTACACCGGCATCGTCACCTTCACCGCCGACGACCTCGCCGCCCTCACCCCCGGCCAGGTCTGGGCCGACGACCGCCCCATGAGCCTCGACGAGTTCGAGGAGCTCGCCGAGGACTCGTGTTGAGACGGGGTTACTCGGCGGGGGTGACGCCGGCGCGGAGGAGGCCGTAGGTGTACGCGTCCTCCAACGCCTGCCAAGACGCCGCGATCACGTTCTCCGCGACCCCCACCGTCGACCACTCCCCCGCCCCGTCCGACGTGGAGATCAGGACGCGGGTCGTGGACTGGGTGCCGTGGACGCCCTCCAGGATGCGGACCTTGTAGTCGACGAGGTCGAGCTTGGCCAGCTGGGGGTAGATCTTCTCCAGGGCGACGCGCAGGGCGCGGTCGAGGGCGTTGACCGGGCCGTTGCCCTCCGCGGTGGCGACGATCCGCTCGCCCTTGGCGAAGAGCTTGACCGTGGCCTCGTTGGCGTGGCTGCCGTCGGGGCGGTCCTCGACGATCGCGCGCCAGGACTCGACGGCGAAGTACTTCAGCGGCCGGCCCTCGACCTCGGCGCGCAGGAGCAGTTCGAAGGACGCGTCCGCCGCCTCGTACGTGTAGCCCTTGAGCTCGCGCTCCTTGACCCGCTCCACGACCCGGCCGACCAGCTCGCGGTCGCCGCCGAGGTCGACGCCGAGTTCCTTGCCCTTCAGCTCGACCGAGGCGCGGCCCGCCATGTCGGAGACCAGCATCCGCATGGTGTTGCCGACCTGCTCGGGGTCGATGTGCTGGTACAGGTCGGGGTCGACCTTGATCGCGGAGGCGTGCAGGCCGGCCTTGTGGGCGAAGGCCGAGACGCCGACGTAGGGCTGGTGGGTGGAGGGAGTGAGGTTGACGACCTCGGCGATGGCGTGCGAGATCCTCGTCATCTCGCGCAGCTTGCCCTCGGGCAGCACCTTCTTGCCGTACTTCAGCTCCAGGGCCGCGACGACCGGGAAGAGGTTGGCGTTGCCGACGCGCTCGCCGTAGCCGTTCGCCGTGCACTGGACGTGCGTCGCGCCCGCGTCGACGGCGGCGAGGGTGTTGGCGACCGCGCACCCGGTGTCGTCCTGGGCGTGGATGCCGAGTCGGGCGCCGGTGTCGGCCAGCACCGTGGAGACCACGGCCTGGACCTGGGCGGGGAGCATGCCGCCGTTGGTGTCGCAGAGGATCACGACCGAGGCGCCTGCTTCGGAGGCGGCCCGTACGACGGCCTTGGCGTACTCCGGGTTGGCGCGGTAGCCGTCGAAGAAGTGCTCGCAGTCGACGAAGACCCGGCGGCCCTGCGCCGTCAGGTACGACACCGTGTCGCGGACCATCTCCAGGTTCTCGTCCAGCGTGGTGCGCAGCGCGAGCTCGACATGGCGGTCGTGGGACTTGGCGACCAGCGTGATCACCGGGGCACCCGACTCCAGCAGTGCCCTGACCTGGGGGTCCTCGGACGCCTTGGCGCCGGCCCGGCGGGTCGCACCGAAGGCGACCAGCTGGGCGTGCTTGAACTGGATCTCCGCCTGTGCGCGGGCGAAGAACTCGGTGTCCCGCGGGTTGGCGCCGGGCCAGCCGCCCTCGATGAAGCCCACGCCGAAGTCGTCCAGGTGCCGCGCGATGGCCAGCTTGTCCGCGACGGTGAGGTTGATGCCCTCCCGCTGGGCGCCGTCGCGCAGGGTGGTGTCGAAGACGTGGAACTGATCGTCGAGCTCGCTGGTTTCGGTCATGGTCTCAAGGCTCCTGAGGATTGGATCTCGGTCGTACCGGAATAACCGGCTCCACCGCCCCCACATACTCCCTCGCGCTCTCGCCTCCGGCTGCGGGTGGGCCAGAAAAGCGAAAAACCCCTCGCGGGTGCGAGAGGTCTGCGCGCGGGTCGAGGACGACGGTGCCCGTCCGTACCTGGTCGTACGAGACGGTCACTGCGGACCGGCGCGCCTGCTGCCAATAATCATGGCGAACGAGAGCACGGGGGCAGTCTGGCACAAGTCGCCCCCGCGCTCACCGTCCGTCTCAGGATGCGAACCGTCTGCTGGTCAGCGCAGGTGGCGGACGAAGCCGTCGGTGACCCCGTTGGTGTCGCCCGGGACCAGTTGCGTGGAGCTGGACGAGAGGCCGACCTCCTTGCCGCCGCGGCTCACGGAGTAGAGGGTGACGGCCTCGTCCTCGACCGTGCCGCCGGTGACCGACGCGCTGACCAGGCGGACCTTGCCGGTGCGCAGGTCGCGGAGGTAGACGTTGCCGACGCCGAAGTAGCCCGTGGCGCGGTTGCGCGGGGTGGCCTCGTAGGCGACGTACCGGCCGTCGGGGCTGATCTCGGGGCTCTGGGTGCCGAAGGCCGTCTCCGCGTTGTGCGAGATCCGCCGGATCTTGCCGGTCTTCAGGTCGCGTACGAAGACGTCGGTGTCGCCGTTGGTGTCGTCCGGGACCAGGTCGGGGGCGCCGGAGCTGAAGGCGACGTACCGTCCGTCCGCGGTGAGAGAGGCGTCGACGGCCATGACGGTGGTCGGGGTGCCGTCGGGGGTGACGTTCAGCTGCTGCTGGGTGCCCTTCTTGATGTCGTACGCCCACAGGGCCGAGCCCGGGCCGCGGTACTGGAACTGGTCGTAGACGATGCGGCTGCCGTTGTCGCTGACGTCGTACACGACCGACGTCCACTCGGGACGGGTGCGCTCGCTGACGCGCTTGACCTTTCCGGTCCGGCGGTCGAGGAGGTAGAGCATCCGGTAGCCGTTGGGGTCGTCGGCCTCCATGCGGTTGGGGCGGGCGGTGAAGGCGACGTAGCGGGCGTCGGCCGACATGGCGGCGCCGCCGACGTCGACGGAACGGCCGTCGAGGCCGAAGCTGAGCCGTTCGGTCCTGCCCGTGCGGCGGTCGTGCAGATAGACGTCGTCGACCCATTCGTCGGCGGGCGGCGGGGTCTCCCAGTGGACGAGGTTGCGGGCCTGGGAGGTGAACAGGACGTACCGGCCGTCGCGGCTGATGTCGGACGCGCTGGACGTGTTGTCGGCCTGGGCGCCCGCGGAGCTGACGTTGACCCGCTCGACGGTGCCCTTGCGCAGGTCGCGGACGAAGACGTCGCGTTGTCCGTTGGTGTCGCCCGGCACCAGGTTGGTCGCCTCCGAGGAGAAGACCGCGAAGCGGCCGTCGGCGCTGAACTCGGGTCCGTAGGTGTAGCTGTTGGCCTGCTCGCCCGTGGGTGAGGTGCCGAGGCGCTCGGTGTGCGGCGCGGGCGCCGGAGCGGCCGACGCCGTGGTGGCGGAGAGCGTGAGCAGGGCGGCGACGATGCCGGTGGCCAGTGCGGTGCGTGTGCTGGCGTACAAGAGCGGTTCCCCCTGTGTTGGTTCTGATGGTTCGTCTGCGCTCGGTGTTCCGGTCAGTGCAGGCGCCGGGCGAAGACGTCCGTCACCCCGTTGGTGTCGTCCGGCACGAGGTTCGTGGCGTCCGACGCGTAGGCGACCCGATGGCCCGTCAGGGCCGCGCCGCCGGTCGCCGGGCCGTCCGGCTGGGTGCCGTCGGCTGCCGTGCCGACCCGCTCGATCGCGCCGGTCCGCAGGTCCTTGACGAAGACGTCGGCGACCCCGTTGGTGTCGTCCGGTACGAGGTTCGTGGCGGCCGAGACGAAGGCGACCCGGCGACCGTCCCCGCTCAGGTACGCCCCGGAGCTCGCGCCGTCGCCCTGCGTGCCGTCGGCGGCGGTGCTGACGCGTACGGTCGTCTGCGACTCCCCGTCGAGGACGAAGACGTCGGTGACCTTGTTGGTGTCGTCCGGCACCAGGGAACGGACGTTGGAGGCGAAGGCGAACACCCGGGCGTCGGCGCTGAGCGACGAGTCGAACGAGCTCTCCTTGTAGACGTACTTGGTGGGCCGGCTGATCTGTTCCGTCGTCCGCGCCACGCGGTCGCGTACATAGACGTTGCGGGCGTGGGTGTAGTCGTGGGCCGGGTCCAGCTGGTCCGCCGACTCGAAGGCCACGTACCGGCCGTCGGCGCTGAGCGCCGCCCCGAGCGAGTCGGCCTCGCCGAGGGTGCCGTCGGTGCGGTACTGGACCAGCTCGTCCCGCCCTGTCGTGCGGTCGTGGACGATCACGTCGTCGCGCCCGTTGGTGTCGCCGGGCGCGGCGTCCGGGGTCGAGGTGGTGTACGCGACGACGCGGCCGTCGGCGCTGATGGTGGGCGAGTAGTTGAGCAGGTGGCGCGGCGGCGCGTCCGGGTGACCGTGGCTGATCCGCTCGGTGCGGTGGGTACGGCGGTCGACGAGGTAGATGTCGTCGAGGCCGTTGTCGTCGTCCCGGGTGAGCGCGGCGGCGGTGGCGACGACGACACGACGGCCGTCACCGCTGAGCGCCACGTCCGTCGCCGGGCCCTCACCGACGCGTTCGGTACGGCCGGTGCGCAGATCGCGGACGAACGCGTCGGCGACGCCGTTGGTGTCCCCCGGGACGAGGTCGGCGGCGGCCGAGACGAAGGCTACGTACCGGCCGTTCGCGCTGAGCACGGGCCGGCTGGAGGCACCGTCGGCCTGTCGACCGTGGGAGTCCACGCTCGCCCGTTCCGTGCGCTGCGGTCCTGCTTGGGCCGGTAAGGCGGCCATGGCGAGCGCGGTCGCGACGAAGGCGGCGCTCAGAGTCGTACGGCGTGCGAGTTGCATAGAAAATCCCCCGATTTTCCGTGCGGGCAAAGGAGTTCGGTACAGACGGCGGACGTCCCCGACCTCTCCACGAGGCAAGCGCATCACACGGCACAGGGCAATCCCCCGAATTGAGTACAACCCGGGCACGGGCTCAGGCGTCCGCGAGGAGACTCTCGTTCAGGAACTCCCTCACGTGGCCGAGAATCTGCGGTCGGTCGGTGCCGCGGAGGCCGATGGCGACGTGGATGGAGAAGCCGTCGAGGAGTGCCCGTAGGCGGGCCGCGAAGCGGTCCGGGTCCACCGGTCGGAACTCCCCCCGCGAGACCCCTTCCGCCAGCAGCGCCACCAGGTCGCGGTGCCAGGCGCCCTCGATGGCGGCCTGCCGGTCCCGGGCCTCGTCGTCGGCATTCTGCGAGCGGTTCCAGACCTCCAGCCACAGAGTCCAGTGGGGGTCCCGGTGGCCGTCGGGGACGTACAGGTCGACGTACGCATCGAGCCGTTCCCGCGCGGTACCCGTACGGGCGAGGAGCCGGCCGCGCTCGGCGCCCAGCCGGCCCTCGCTCCACTCCAGGGTCTGGAGCAGCAGTTCGTCCTTGGTGCGGAAGTAGTAGAGGAGGTGGCCGCTGCTCATGCCGAGCTCACGCCCGAGCGCGGCCATGGTGAGCTTCTCCAGGCCGCGGTCGGCGATCATCTCCATGGCGGCGGTGAGGATGCGCTCGCGGGGCGGGGCGGGGGTGCGGCGGGGGCTGGTCATACGGGGGTCACCCGGACCGCGTCGGGCAGGAAGTGCGTCTCGTACGGGCTGGTGCAGTCGGCGAAGAGCGTCGCCACGACCGCTCCGCACGCGCCGCACACCTCGTTGGGCCCTTCACGGCCGGGCGGCCCGCAGCAGCCGATCTCCTCCAACGCGGGGTTCTGCGCCAGATACCCACGGGTGTCCTCGGGGTGCACGACCAGGGTGTCGCGCGGCCCGGCGGAGACCAGGAACCCCGGACCGTCGGGGTCTCCCATCCACGCGTTCCCCGGATGGGCGACGTCGGCCCAGTCCGGGTCGGGGTGCGGGACGTACGGCGCCCCGCACGCCTCGGGATCCACGGCGTACGTCCCGCGCGGCATCGTCGCCGGGGCGTGGCGCGCGCCGTCCGGGCCCCTGCTGCCGTCGTACTCCGGGCAGGCCGGCACCTCGGGCAGCGGACGCAGCGGCTCGGTGAGCCGGGCGCCGCAGGCGACGCAGTTCAGCACATTCACCCGTACGTTCTACCTGACGCCCGCCCTGGGCTGCTGCTGGGTGATGCAGTGGATGCCGCCCCCGCCCGCGAAGATCGCACGGGCGTCGACGAGGGTGACCGTGCGGTCGGGGAAGAGGCGGCGGAAGATGCCGGCGGCGAGTTCGTCGTTCGGGTCGTCGAAGCCGCAGAGGACCACGCCGCCGTTGCAGAGGTAGTGGTTGATGTAGGAGTAGTCGACCCAGTCGCCGTCCTCGTCCTTCAGGACGGTCGGCGCCGGGATCTCGACGACCTCCAGGCGTCGGCCCCGCGCGTCGGTCTCGCCGCGCAGGATCTCGACGTACTCCAGGGACCGGGCGTGGTCGGGGTGGGCCGGGTCGCGCTGGCTGTGGACGACCACGACGCCCGGCCGCGCGAACGCGGCGACGATGTCGACGTGGCCCTGGGTGCCGTACGTGCCGTAGTCGCCGGCCAGGCCGTGCGGGAGCCAGATCGCCTTGGTGGTGCCGAGCTTGGCGTGGATCTCCGCCTCGACCTGCTCCCGGGTCCAGCCGGGGTTGCGGCCCGCGCCGAGCTGCACGGTCTCGGTGAGCAGGACCGTGCCCTCGCCGTCGACGTGGATCGCGCCGCCCTCGTTGACGAGGGTGCTGCCCAGCACCGCCACCCCGGTGAGGTCGGCGACCTGCCCGGCGATCTTCGCGTCGTGCTCCCAGCGTGCCCACTCCTGGCCGCCCCAGCCGTTGAACGTCCAGTCCACGGCGGCGAGTTGCCCGGCCTCGTCCTTCACGAAGGTCGGGCCGATGTCCCGCATCCACGCGTCGTCGAGCTCGCGCTCCACCAACTCCACCTCCGGACCGAGCAGTTCACGGGCCGACTCCTCCTGCCCCGGCCCGTGCACCATGGTCACCGGCTCGAAGCGGCGCACCGCACGGGCCACGGACGCCCAGGCGGCACGCGCCTCCGCCAGCTCCTCGTCGTTCGTGAACGTCGGGTTGGGGCTGGGCCAGGCCATCCAGGTGCGCTCGTGCGGTTCCCACTCGGCGGGCATGCGGTAGACGGTCATGAGCGAGTCCTAGAGGAAGTAGAGGCGGTTGAGGGCGACGGACTCGGCGGGTTCCGAGTGCAGCGGCTCGCCGTCGAGGGTCACCAGTCCCGTGCGCTGGTCGACATCGACCGCTCCGGTACGGGAGTTGAGGCGCAGGTCGGCCGGTCCGATGCCGCGGGTGCCGCGGACGGCGACCCTGCGGCGGCGGGTCGGCATCGAGTCGTTGCCCTGGTCGACGGCGGCCTGCGCGACGAAGGCCACCGAGAGGTCGGCGGGGGTGGCGCCGTACGACCCGAACTGCGGTCCCAGGACGAGGGGTTCGCAGGTGTCCGTCGCCGCGTTGGGGTCGCCGACGACCCCGTACGCCGGGAACCCGGACTTGAGCACCAGCTGCGGCTTGGCCCCGAAGTACTCCGGGCGCCACAGCACGATGTCGGCCAGCTTGCCGACCTCGATCGATCCGACCTCGTGCGCGAGCCCGTGGGCGATGGCCGGGTTGATGGTCAGCTTGGCCATGTAGCGCAGGACGCGCTCGTTGTCGTGGTCGTCGCTCTCGGCGCCGAACTCGGCCTTCATCTTCCCGGCCATCGCGAAGGTGCGGCGGACGGTCTCACCGGCGCGCCCCATGCCCTGCGCGTCGGAGGAGGTGATGCCGATCGCGCCCAGGTCGTGCAGCACGTCCTCGGCGCCCATGGTCCCGGCGCGGATGCGGTCGCGGGCCATGGCGGCGTCGCCGGGCAGGTCGGTCTTGAGGTCGTGGACGGAGACGATCATGCCGTAGTGCTCGGCGACCGCGTCCCGGCCGAAGGGCAGGGTGGGGTTGGTGGAGGAGCCGATGACATTCGGCACGCCGGCCATCTTCAGCACGTTCGGGACGTGTCCGCCGCCGCAGCCCTCAATGTGGAAGGCGTGGATGGTGCGGCCCTCCAGCACCCGCAGGGTGTCCTCCACCGACAGGCATTCGTTCAACCCGTCGCTGTGCAGGGCGACTTGGACGTCATGCTCCTCGGCGACGCGCAGGGCCGTGTCCAGCGCCCGGGTGTGGGCGCCCATGTCCTCGTGCACCTTGAAGCCGCTCGCCCCGCCCTCGGCCAGCGCCTCGATCAGGGGCGCCTCGTGGGAGGACGAACCCCGGCCCAGGAAACCGATGTTGACCGGCCAGGCGTCGAAGGCGTTGAACGCGTGCCGCAGCGCCCAGGGCGAGTTGACGCCGACGCCCCACACCGGGCCGAACTCCTGCCCGATGATCGTGGTCACCCCGGAGGCCAGCGAGGCCTCCATGATCCGCGGCGACAGCAGGTGAACGTGGGTGTCGACGGCCCCGGCGGTGGCGATGAGCCCCTCGCCGGACACGATGGACGTGCCGGTGCCGACCACGACGTCCACACCGTCGAGGGTGTCGGGGTTGCCGGCCCGCCCGATGGCGCAGATCCGCCCCTCGCGGATGCCGATGGACACCTTGCGGATGCCCAGCACCGCGTCGATCACGACGACGTTGCTGATCACCACGTCACAGGTGTCGCGGACGGCGGCGGCCTTGAGGTGCAGTCCGTCGCGGGCGGTCTTGCCGAAGCCGGCGAGGAACTCGTCGCCGTACCGCTGGGAGTCGACCTCGACCCGGATCGTCAGCCCCGAGTCACCGAGGCGGACGCGGTCGCCGGCGCGGGGGCCGTGGGTGGCGGCGTACTCGTGGGGGGTGAGGCGCCGGGCCTCGGCGGGGTGCCCTCCGGGGCGGCTCATACGGCGGCCTCCTCGTCGTCGATGTCGTTGAGGCTCTCGATGTCGTCGAGGCTCTCGGTGCCGCCGGTGCCGCCGGTCTCGGTGAGGCCCAGGATGGCGTCGGCCCCCAGGTATCCGCAGGCGGCGGCCCGCCGCAGCGCCTCCTCCCGCGCCCCGGGCGCGTCCAGCGCCCCGTCCACCAGCCCGGCGAACCCGATCGCGACCCGTGCCCCGCCGATCGGCACGAGCCCGACCTCCAGTGACTCCCCGGGCCCGAACCGCACCGACGACCCGGCGGGCACGGCGAGCCGCATGCCGTAGGCGGCGGTGCGGGCGAAGTCGAGGCGCGGGTTGGCCTCGAAGAAGTGGAAGTGGGAGGTGACGGAGACGGGGACGGTCGCGGTGTTGGTGACCGTCAGCCGGACGACCGCCTCCGGCTCGGCATGCTCCGGCCCCGGCAGCAGTGCGCCCGGCGCCTGCTCGGCGAGGCCGCCGCCCCCGATGGGGTCGGAGACGACCGCGAGCCGTGAGCCGTCGTCGAAGACGGCCTCGACATGCACCTCGGTGACGACGTCCGCGACGCCGGGCAGCACGTCGTCCGGGCCGAGGACGGCCCGGGCGCGCTCGATGGCCTCGGCGAGCCGGAGGCCGTCCCGGGCGGCCTCGCACACGGTGTCCGCGATGAGCGCGGTGGCCTCCGGCACGTTGAGCCGGAGGCCGCGGGCCCTGCGGGCCCGGGCCAGCTCGGCGGCGCCGAAGAGCAGCAGGCGGTCGCGTTCGGTGGGGGTGAGCCGCATGTCGTTCCCTTCAATTTAGAGCAACACTCTAAACAGAGAATGCCGACAATCCAAGGCTTGACGGCGGAGCAGCGAGCGGCCCACATTGAACGTCACTCAAACTGAGGGACCGAGGGAGACGCAGCATGCCGATGGAACAGCGCGGGGTCGACACCATCCCCGACGAGGAACGCACCAGCGGGCCACGCGACCTCATCTCGATCCTGCTCGGCTCGAACCTGTGTCTGGGCGTGATCGTCTTCGGCTGGCTGCCGCCGTCCTTCGGTCTCGACTGGTGGGGGTCGGTGAGCTCGATCGTGGCCGGCACGGTGGTCGGCACCCTGCTGACGGCCCCGCTCGCGCTGATCTCGCTGCGCACCGCGACCAACCTCTCCACCTCCTCCGGCGCCCAGTTCGGCGTCCGCGGCCGACTGGTCGGCTCGGTGGTGGGCCTGCTCCTCGCCCTCGGCTACACCGCGCTGACCGTGTGGATCGGCGGCGATGTGATGGTGGGCGTGCTGGGCCGGCTGGTCGGGCTGCCGGCGAACGGATGGTCGTACGGCGTGATCTACGGGCTGCTCGCCGCGGCGACCGTGGCGGGCGCGGTGTACGGCTACCGGGTGCTGCTCACCATGTCGCGGGTGCTGGCGATCGGCATGACGGCCCTGCTGGTCCTCGGGGTCGTGGCCTACGCCCCCGACTTCACCACGGCCGCACTGCCCGAGGCGGGCGGCTATCTGCTGGACGGCTACTGGCCCACCTGGCTCCTCGCGGCCGTGGCGGCGGGTCTGTCCGGCCCGATCGCCTTCATCACCCTCCTCGGCGACTACACCCGCTACATCTCCCCGGCCCGCCACTCCGACCGCCGGGTCCTGCACGCCACGTGGCTCGGGCTGCTGCTGGGCCTGCTGGTGCCGCAGCTCTTCGGCACGTTCACGGCGTACGCGGCCCGCGCGGCGCTGGACTACGCCGGGCCCCTGGTCGACGCCTCCCCGTCCTGGTACCTGCTGCCCCTCCTCCTGGCCGCCTCCGCGGGCTCGGTGGGCAACGCGGGGCTGATGCTGTACTCCATGGGCCTCGACCTGGACGCGATCCTGCCGCGCGCCTCGCGCGCCCGGGCCACGTACACGGTCGCGGTGGTGGCGACGGCCTGCGTCTTCGTCGGCCACTACGCCTCGTCCGCGCAGGACGCGATGACGTCCTTCGTCCTCCTGCTGACGGCGATCGGCACGCCATGGGCGGTCATCACCCTCATCGGCTTCGTGCGCGGCCGTGGCGTGTACGACCCGGACGCCCTCCAGGTCTTCAACCGCCGTGCGCGCGGCGGGATCTACTGGTTCCGGGGCGGCTGGAACATCCCGGCCACGGTGTCGTGGGCGCTGGGCGCGGCGGTCGGTCTGCTGGCGGTGTCGCTGCCGTCGTACGAGGGGCCGCTGCTGTCCCTGACGGGCGGGGTGGACTGCAGCTTCCTGCTGTCGGGGATCGTGGGCGGAGTCGTGTACGTCCTGCTGTCGCCCCGGCGGGACAGCGACAGGGCCGCCACGGAGGTGACCTCCGCGACGGCCCTGGCCAACAGCGATCTCTAGGCTCTTCGTCCTAGCCCAGCTTGTGCATCCAGCCGTGCTTGTCCTGCGCCGTGCCGCGCTGGATGTCCAGCAGGGCCTGGCGGAGCTTCACCGTGACCTCGCCCGGGTCGCCCGCGCCCTGGGTCCACTCGGCGCCGGTGCGCTTGACCGTGCCGACCGGGGTGATCACGGCCGCGGTGCCGCAGGCGAAGACCTCGGTCAGGGTGCCGTTGGCGGAGTCGTTCTGCCACTGGTCGACGGAGACCCGGCCCTCCTCGGCCTCGTAGCCGAGGTCGCGGGCGACGGCGAGGAGCGAGTCGCGGGTGACGCCCTCCAGGATGGAGCCGGTGAGGGTAGGGGTGACGATCTTGTTGCCGTACACGAAGTACAGGTTCATGCCGCCGAGTTCCTCGACCCACTTGCGCTCGACCGCGTCGAGGTAGCAGACCTGGGCGCAGCCCTGCTCGGCGGCCTCGGCCTGGGCGAGCAGGGAGGCGGCGTAGTTGCCGCCGGTCTTGGCGTCGCCCATGCCGCCGGGGACGGCGCGGACGTGGTCCTCGGAGACCCAGATCGACACCGGCTTGACGCCGCCGGGGAAGTAGGCGCCGGCGGGGGACGCGATGACCAGGAACAGGTACTCGTTGGCGGGCTTCACGCCCAGGCCGACCTCGGTCGCGATCATGAACGGGCGGAGGTAGAGGGACTCCTCGCCGCCGTGCGCCGGGACCCACGCCTCGTCCTGCTTCACCAGCGCGTCGCACGCCTCGATGAACGTCTCGACCGGCAGCTCCGGCATGCCGAGGCGGCGGGCGGAGGCCTGGAAGCGCTGGGCGTTCTTCTCCGGGCGGAAGGTGGCGACGGTGCCGTCGGGCTGGCGGTAGGCCTTCAGGCCCTCGAAGATCTCCTGCGCGTAGTGCAGGACCATCGTCGCCGGGTCGAGGGAGAGCGGCGCGTACGGCACGAGCTGGCCGTCGTGCCAGCCGCGGCCCTCGGTCCACTTGATGACGACCATGTGGTCGGTGAAGTGGCGGCCGAACCCGGGGTTGGCCAGGATCGCGGCGCGTTCCGCGTCGGAAAGTGGCGAGGCCGAGGGCTTGAGCTCGATCGTGGGCGTCGTCATGAGTGGTTGTCCTTCACCGGTTGTGTAGTGACACGGGCCGCCGCTCACGCCCTTTTACTGTCAGTGACCAGTGCTAGGACGTCCGAGCATTCCCTCATTCCGCGGCTCCGCGTTCGATTATCGCGCGCGGGGGTCCGTGGAAGAAAACGGCGTGAATGCGACCCAGGGGTTGATGGTGTCACCCGGCGGGGGACATACGGAAGCCGCCGGGTGCTGATGCGACCCGGCGGCTTCGAGGTGTTACTGGGCAGCCGCGGGTCAGCCGGCTACTCGTACGGCCAGCGCGTCGCCGATCTCCGAGGTGGAGCGGGCGGGCTTGCCGGCGCGCTCGCCGAGGTCGGCCGAGACGGCGTCCTCGATGCGGGCGGCCTCGGTCTCGTAGCCGAGGTGGCGCAGGAGCAGCGCGACGGACAGGACCGTGGCGGTGGGGTCGGCCTTGCCCTGGCCGGCGATGTCGGGCGCGGAGCCGTGGACCGGCTCGAACATCGACGGGAACTCGCGGGAGGGGTTGATGTTGCCGCTCGCCGCGACGCCGATGCCGCCGGAGACGGCCGCGGCGAGGTCGGTGATGATGTCGCCGAAGAGGTTGTCGGTGACGATCACGTCGAACCGGCCCGGGTCGGTGACCAGGTAGATGGTGGCCGCGTCGACGTGGATGTAGTCGGTGGTGACCTCGGGGAACTCCTCGGCCACCTGGTTGAAGATGTTGGTCCACAGGTGGCCCGCGAAGGACAGCACGTTGTTCTTGTGGACCAGCGTGAGCTTCTTGCGCGGACGGGCCTGGGCGCGGGCGAAGGCGTCGCGCACGACCCGCTCGACGCCGAAGGCCGTGTTCACGGAGACCTCGGTGGCGACCTCGTGCGGGGTGCCCTTGCGGATGGTGCCGCCGTTGCCGGTGTACGGGCCCTCGGTGCCCTCACGGACGACCACGAAGTCGATCGCCGGCTCGCCCTTGAGGGGCGTCTCGACGCCCGGCAGGAGCTTCGACGGACGCAGGTTGACGTGGTGGTCGAAGAGGAAGCGGAGCTTCAGCAGGAAGCCGCGCTCCAGGACGCCGGACGGGACCGACGGGTCGCCGATGGCGCCGAGGAGGATCGCGTCGTGCTGCTTGAGCGCCGCCGCGTCGGCGTCGGTGAGGGTCTCACCGGTGGCGTGGTAGCGCCGGGCGCCGAAGTCGTACTCCTTCGTCTCCAGCTTCACATCCTGCGGAAGGACGGCGGAGAGGACCTTCAGACCTTCGGCCACGACCTCCTGGCCGATGCCGTCACCGGGAATCACTGCGAGATTGATGCTGCGAGACATGTACGGCACCCTACTCCCGCGTCCCATGGGATGACACGACATGTCCGCGATACGGACACGCCAGGACCGCCCAGGACCGGCCCGGGCTCTGCTGGGCGTCAGCCCTTCGACCGGCGTTCACCCGTACGTATGGCGCTTGTTGGTCTGCGCTGGGAACTTCACCGGCATGGACCTTCCCGACGTAGGCATCCCGCCGCAGCTCGCCCGCCGGATGAGCATGGCGGAACAGCACGAGTACTTGCGCACCAAGCTGACCCGGCGGCGCACGCTGGTGACGGCGGGCGCGGTGGCCGGCGGCCTGCTGACCGGTTGCTCCACGGACGGAAACGGTTCATCGCCCCGTACGGCGGCCTCCGCGTCCGCGACCGGTGAGGCGCCCGGCTCCGCGGTCGTCCCCTTCGGCCGCCACCTCGCCTTCGGCGCCGACCCGCGGACGCAGATGCGGGTCTCGTGGCAGGTCCCGGCGGCCGTCCGCAAGCCGTACGTCCGGATCGGCGCCCGCCCCGACGACCTCGGCCGGAGGATCGAGGCCGAGATCCGCGACCTCCACACCCCCGGCGTCACCGGCGTCCGCCCCACCCTCGACCAGTACTACGTGCACGCGGCCCTGGACGATCTGCTCCCCGGCACGACGTACTACTACGGCGTCGGCCACGACGGCCTCGACCCGGCCGCCCCCGAACACCGCTCGACGATCGCGTCCTTCCGCACCGCGCCCACCCGCCCGGAGAAGTTCGTGTTCACGGCCTTCGGCGACCAGGGCGTGAGCAAGGCCGCCGCCGCCAACGACGACCTCCTGCTGAAGCAGGACCCGGCCTTCCATCTGCACGCGGGCGACATCTGCTACGCCGACGTCAACGGCCGCGGCGAGAAGGCGGACGGCTACGACCCTGCGTACTGGGACCTGTTCCTGAAGCAGAACGAGCAGATCGCGCGGTCGGTGCCGTGGATGGTGACGACCGGCAACCACGACATGGAGGCCTGGTACTCCCCCGAGGGCTACGGCGGCCAGCTCGCCCGCTGGTCCCTCCCGGACAGCGGCTTCGACGCCCGCACGGCACCGGGCGTGTACTCCTTCACGTACGGCAACGTCGGCTTCGTGGCGCTGGACGCCAACGACGTGTCGTACGAGATCCCCGCCAACCTCGGCCACACAGGCGGGAAGCAGACGGCGTGGCTGGACGACCGGCTCGGGGAGCTGCGCAAGGAGGTGGACTTCGTCGTCGTCTTCTTCCACCACTGCGCGTACTCGACGTCGGCGCACGCCTCGGACGGCGGGGTGCGCGAGGAGTGGCTGCCGCTGTTCGCGAAGCACCAGGTGGACCTGGTGATCAACGGGCACAACCACGTCTACGAGCGGACCGACGCGATCAAGGGTGGCGAGGTGGGCCGGCGGGTGCCGATCGGCGCGTCGACCGATCCGACGCGGGACGGGATCGTGTACGTCACCGCGGGCGGAGGCGGCAAGGACCTGTACGGCTTCCCGGCGGGCGCGAAGGAGAGCTACGAGGGCCAGGTGCGCGACGTCGACTCCGTCGACACCTTCCAGTGGACGAAGTCACGGGCCACGAAGGCGGAGACGGTGGAGTGGTCGCGGGTGCGCTACCGGGGGTTCTCGCTGCTCAAGGTGGAGGCGGAGAGCGGCAGCGCGCCGCGGCTCAGGGTCTCGGCGCTCGCGCAGAACGGGGAGCGGATCGACCATTTCGAGGTGCGGCGCGGGCGGTGAGGCCCGCGCCGCACCCCGGTGCGGGTGCGGCTCCCGGATCTTTGTGCGGCGGCTGGCCTCAGTGGCCGGTCGAGCCGCCGTTGTCACGGCGGTCGAGGGCGCGCTGGAGGGCGGCCACGGCGTTCTTGCGGTCGGACTCGCTCGTGCGGGTGGTGTGACGGACTCGACGGCGGGCGGTCGTCTCGGCCATGAGGGATCGACTCCTTCGAATTCATGGAAGGCAACGGAGTTGCGAGACGCCGGAAGGGGCGGGGAGCGGTGGGCGGCAGGGGTTGCCTGCACGGGCCCGGCTCACGACCGCCATTCGCTTGATCGAGCGAGACGTTCGGCTTCTACAAAGCTAAGGGAGGAGGCCGGGTCTGTCTCCACAATTACTCGGACTTCCTACTATCTGAGACGGTGGATTGGGTCACACGGCCCTGAGCTGCGGTTTTACAGAATCGGGGGTGGGCTTGGCGTGGGCCCGCAGCTCGCGGACCAGGGCGCGTACGGCGGCCGTGGCGGCGAGTTCGGGGGTGGTGACGTAACCGACCCGGCGAGTGGGCCGGTCGGGACCGAGATCGGTGATCTCTGTCGACAGCGGCGCTCCGGTCAGGGAGAGCGCGGGCATGATCGCCATTCCGAGGCCACTGCTCACCATCGAGAGCACCGCACCGTCGTCCTCGGCGCGGACGGTCGCGGTGGGGATCCAGTCCTGGGCGGCCCACCAGGTGCGGGTGTAGGAGGAGCAGTTCTCCATCCAGTCGACCAGGGGCAGTGAACGCGGGTCGGGGTGACCGGCCGGGTGCACCAGGGAGTACGGCTCCTCCAGGAGTACGTCCCCCACGAGCTCCGGCGGGACCGGGGTGCTGGTGCCGAAGGTGGCGATACCGAGGTCGGCCCGCCCTTCCGCCACCGCGCCGGCGGTCCCGGGCCCGACCTCGCGGACGACGGTGACGGTCGGCTCCAGCGCGGGGTGCCGGGCGGCGAGGCGTTCGAGCACGGGCGGGAGCAGATGGAGGGCCGCGCTGCGGAAGGCGGCGATGCGGAGCGGTCCGGCGACCTCGCCGGGCGAGCCGCTGCGGGTCTCGGCCACCAGCACCTCCAGCATCCGCAGCACCCGCCGCCCGTGCGAGACGGCCCGCGCCCCCGCCGGGGTCGGCCGGGCCCCGAACCGCCCCCGCTCGAACAGCACCACACCCAGCTTGCGTTCGATGCCGCGCACGGCGTGGGAGACGGCGGACTGGGTGGTGCCGAGCCGTACGGCGGCAGCCGAGAAGCCGCCCTCCTCGGCGACGGCGACGAGGATGCGCAGCTCCTGCGGCGCGAGATCGACGGTGCTCACTTCCGGGCTCCCCACCTGCGGCTATGAGGGCGGCTCATGGATCCGCCCGTTGCATGAGCCCAACCCTCTGCCCGGCCGGGGCATTCCTCCGTACGTTCCCGCTCATGACCGACATCGCGCTCACCGTCCAGCAGACCGCCCGCCCGACCGGCTTCCCGACGCCGGACCACTTCCGCTTCGCGGAGTCACCGGTGCCCGAGCCGTCCCCAGGCACGGCGCTGGTCGAGAACCTCTACTGGTCGGTCGACCCCTATCACCGCGAAATGATGGACGGCGACTTCGAGTTGAACGCCCCGCTGGAGGGCCGCACGCTCGGCCGCGTGATCGCGTCCCGCACGCCCGAGCTGCCGGAGGGCGCGATCGTCTTCCACCGGCAAGGCTGGCGCACCCACGCCGTGGTCGGCCCGACGGACGCCAGACGCGTCCCCGAGTACCGAGGCGTCCCGCTGTCGGCGCACTTGAGCGTGCTCGGTGGCACGGGCCTGACGGCGTACGTGGGGCTGACCAGGATCGCCGGGCTGCGCGAGGGCGACGACGTCTTCGTCTCCGCGGCGGCCGGCGGCGTCGGTACGGCGACGGGCCGCTTCGCCCGCCTCCTGGGCGCGGGCCGTCTGATCGGCAGCGCCGGCTCGCCCGCCAAGGTCCGGTATCTGACGGAGGAGGCCGGCTATGACGTGGCCTTCGACTATCACGAGGGGCCGGTGCGGGACCTGTTGGCGAAGGCGGCCCCGGACGGCATCGACGTCTTCATGGACAACGTGGGCGGCGACCACCTGGCCGCGGCGATCGGCGCGCTCCGGGAACGCGGCCGCGTGGTCCGGATCGGCACGGTGGGCCAGTACAACCTCCCGGGCACCACCCAGGCCGACTTCAACCACGCGGACGTGGTCGAGAAGAGCCTGCGCATCGAGGGCTTCCTGGTGCGCAACTACAGCGATGCACAACGGGAGTTGGAGGAGTTCGCCGTCCCGCACCTCCAGCGCGGCACGCTCGCCCTCGACGAGACGGTGGTCGACGGCTTCGAACGGATCGTGGAGGCGTTCCTGCTGATGCTGCGGGGCGGGAACACGGGGAAGATCCTGGTGCGGGCGGCCTAACCCCTCAAAGGCGCTTGACCGGTGCGGTGACCCATGATGGACTGACCTAACCACTAAAGATGACTTAAGAGGTTAGACGCCATGGCCACCGCTCACCGCACCACCACCGTCCGCGGCCTCGACATCCACTACCGCGAGGCCGGTCCCGCCGACGCCCCGGTCCTCCTCCTGCTCCACGGCTTCCCCACCAGCTCGCACATGTTCCGCGAGCTGATCCCCCGCCTCGCCGACCGGTACCGCCTCATCGCCCCCGACCACATCGGCTTCGGCCGCTCGGCGGCCCCGGACGCCGCCGACTTCCCGTACACCTTCGCCGAACTCGCCGACATCACCGGCGAGTTCACCGAACAGCTCGGCATCGAGCGGTACGCGCTCTACATCCAGGACTACGGCGCCCCGATCGGCCTGCGGCTCGCCCTCGCCCACCCCGAGCGCGTCACGGCGATCGTCACGCAGAACGGCAACGCCTACGAGGAGGGGCTGGGGAAGGAGGCCTGGGCGCCGGTGCTCGCGCTGATCGCGGGGCGGACGCCGGAGACGGAGGCGCCGGTGCGCGAGATCAGCTCACCGGAGGGCATCAAGTGGCAGTACCTGCACGGCGTACCGGAGGAGTACCGGGCGCTCGTCGCGCCGGAGGCGTACGAGCACGACGCGGCACTGATGGCACGCCCCGGGCAGCCGGAGATCCAGCTCGACCTGATCTCCGACTACGGCTCCAACTTCGCTCTCTACCCGGCCTTCCACGAGTACTTCCGCACCAGCCAGGTCCCGCTCCTCGCCGCCTGGGGCGCCCACGACGAGATCTTCGTGCCGGCCGGCGCGCTGGCCTTCCAGCGCGACCTCCCGAAGGCCGAGATCCATCTGCTCCCCACGGGCCACTTCGCCCTGGAGACCCACGCGGCGCAGATCGCGGACCTCATGCGGGATTTCCTGGACCGGCACCTGCTGCCCACGGGATGACCGAAGGGGCCGGACAACAGCCCGGCCCCTCAGCTCATGTGACCCGACGTCAGCCCATGTGCGGGTACGTGTAGTCGGTCGGCGGGACCAGGGTCTCCTTGATGGCGCGGGTCAGGGTCCAGCGCATCAGGTTCTGCGGGGCACCGGCCTTGTCGTTGGTGCCGGAGGCGCGGCCGCCGCCGAAGGGCTGCTGGCCGACGACGGCGCCGGTCGACTTGTCGTTGATGTAGAAGTTGCCGGCCGCGTAGCGGAGCTTCTCCATCGTGTACGCCGCCGCCGCGCGGTCGGACGAGATCACCGAACCGGTCAGGGCGTAGTCGGACGCCGACTCCATCTGGGTCAGCATCTCGTCGTACTGGTCGTCCTCGTAGACGTACACCGCGAGGAACGGGCCGAAGTACTCGGTCGTGAAGACCTCGTTCTCCGGGTCGGAGCACTCGACGACCGTCGGGCGGACGAAGTAGCCGACCGAGTCGTCGTACGAGCCGCCCGCGACGATCGTGCAGGTGGGGTCGGACTTGGCGCGGTCGATGGCGGCCTTGTTCTTGGCGAACGCGCGCTCGTCGATGACCGCGCCGATGAAGTTCGACAGGTCGGTGACGTCGCCCATGGTCAGGTAGTCGACCTCGGCCGCGAACTCCTCCTTGAAGCCGGAGTTCCAGATCGACGCCGGGATGTAGGCGCGGGAGGTGGCGCTGCACTTCTGGCCCTGGTACTCGAAGGCACCGCGGGTCAGGGCGGTCTTGAGGATCGCCTTGTCGGCGCTCGGGTGGGCGACGACGAAGTCCTTGCCGCCGGTCTCGCCGACCAGACGCGGGTAGGAGCGGTACTTCTCGATGTTGTTGCCGACCGTCTTCCACAGGTACTGGAAGGTCTTGGTGGAGCCGGTGAAGTGGATGCCGGCGAGATCGCGGTGCTCAAGGGCGACCTTGGAGACCTCGATGCCGTCGCCGGTGACCAGGTTGATGACGCCCTTCGGCAGGCCCGCCTCCTCCAGGAGCTGCATGAGCAGCACGGCGGCGTGGGTCTGCGTCGGGGACGGCTTCCACACGACCACGTTGCCCATCAGCGCGGGCGCGGTGGGCAGGTTGCCCGCGATGGCCGTGAAGTTGAACGGCGTGATCGCGTAGACGAAGCCTTCGAGCGGGCGGTGGTCGAGACGGTTCCAGACGCCCGGGGAGTTCGCCGGGGGCTGCTCGGCGAGCAGGTCGCGGGCGTACTTGACGTTGAAGCGCCAGAAGTCGACGAGCTCACAGGGGGTGTCGATCTCGGCCTGCTGGGCGGTCTTGGACTGCCCGAGCATGGTGGAAGCCGCGAGGGTCTCGCGCCACGGACCGGCCAGCAGCTCGGCCGCGCGCAGGATGATCGCGGCGCGGTCGTCGAAGGCCATCGCGCGCCAGGCGGGGGCGGCGGCGAGGGCCGCGTCGATCGCGTCCTGGGCGTCCTGCTGGGTGGCGTTGCCATAAGTACCCAGGCGGGCCTTGTGGTTGTGCGGCTGTACGACGTCGAAGCGCTCGCCGCCGCCCATCCGCTTCTCGCCGCCGATGGTCATCGGCAGGTCGATCGGGTTGTCGGCCAGCTCCTTGAGCTTGGCCTCCAGACGGGCGCGCTCGGGCGAGCCGGGGGCGTAGCCGTGCACCGGCTCGTTGACGGGGGTGGGGACCTGGGTCACAGCGTCCATGAGATCCGTAACTCCTTGTACGTGAGCGGGTGTTCGGGTCAGCCCTTGGTGAGGGTCGAGCGGACGAAGAAGAGGAGGTTCGCCGGCTTCTCCGCCAGACGGCGCATGAAGTAGCCGTACCAGTCCGTGCCGTAGGCGGTGTAGACGCGCATGCGGTGGCCTTCCGCGGCGAGCCGCAGATGCTCGTCGCTGCGGATGCCGTACAGCATCTGGAACTCGTACTCGTCGAGCTTGCGCCCGGCCTTGCGGGCGAGTTCCTGGGCGATGGAGATGAGGCGCGGGTCGTGGGAGCCGATCATCGGGTACCCCTCGCCCTCCATCAGGGTCTTGAGGATGCGGACGTACGCCTTGTCGATCTCGTGCTTCTGCTGGTACGCGACCTCGGCGGGCTCCTTGTACGCGCCCTTCACGATCCGGACGCGGCTGCCGGCGTCGGCGAGGCGGCGGGCGTCGGCCTCGGTGCGGAAGAGGTACGCCTGGATCACGCAGCCGGTCTGCGGGAAGTCCTTCCGCAGCTCCTCGTGGATGGCGAACATCGAGTCGAGGGTGGTGTGGTCCTCGGCGTCCAGGGTCACGGTCGTCCCGATGGCTGCGGCAGCCTCGACGACAGGGCGGACGTTGGCGAGCGCCAGCTCGTGGCCGCCGTCCAGTGCCTGCCCGAACATCGACAGCTTGACGGACATCTCGACCCGCTCGCCGAGGCCGAGGTCACGCAGCCGGTCGACCAGCGCGAGATAGGCGTCGCGGGCGGCGTAGGCCTGCTCGGGGGTGGTGATGTCCTCGCCGACGACGTCCATCGTCAGTTCGAGGCCCTGGTCGGTGAGGTTCTCGATGATCGGCACGACGTCGTCCACGGTCTCGCCGGGGATGAAGCGGTCGACGACCTGCTTGGTCACCGGGGCCGCCGAGATCAGGCGTCGCATCCGGTCGCTGCGCGACGCGGCAAGAATCACGGGACCCAGCACGGGGCACCTCCACAAGAACCAGCAGATAGAACCACCGTGAAACCTAAGGATCCCTCCGATCGTCGACCATCGACAGCTGTCACGCATCCGTGCCGCAGATCTCAGACAGATGTATGAAAGGTCTGCGATCGTGCGGGAGAATGCCTGAGTGGCAGCCGACTACAAAGGTGACTTCCAGGAGCTGGTCGACGAGATCTCGGAGCTCCTCGGCGTCCCGGCGACCCTGGAGAACCGCGACTTCGAGCTGATCGCCTTCGGGGCCTACGACAGCGAGGGCGACCTCGACCCCTCGGCCCTGGACCCGGTCCGCACCCGCTCGATCCTGACCCGCCGCTCGACCACGGCCGTCCGGACCTGGTTCGAGGGCTTCGGCATCACCCGCGCGACCGGCCCGGTCCGCATCCCGCCGACCCCGGAGGCGGGCGTCTACCGCGGGCGGATCTGTCTCCCCGTACGCCATCGGGGTGTCGTCCTGGGTTACGTCTGGCTGCTGGAGTCCGAGCCGGGGCCCACCGACGCCCAGCTCACCGCCGCCATGGAGGTGACCGTCCGCATCGGCGCGCTGCTCGCGGACGAGGCGCAGCACGGGGCGGACCTCAGCCGCGAGCTGCGGGCGGTGCTGACCGCCGAGCGCGGCTGGCAGGGCGACATGGCGGTGGCGGCGCTGCGTACGGCCCTCGGCCCGCGCGGCGACGGCCCGCACGCGGTGGTGTGCGTCGCCCCTTGGCCGTCCGCCGACCCCGACGACGCCCCGTCGGCCCGTACGGTCCCGCACACGACGGCGCTGTGCACGGTGCCGTGGGGTACGTCGGCCCAGAGCCTCGCGCTCCTGGTCAGACTGCGGTCGCCGGAGGCACGGACGCCCGCGCTGACGGCGGCTCAGCGACTGCTCGGCGAGAGCGAGGCCGGGGCGGGAGCCGGGGCGGCCGGCGCCGGCGCCGGGGTCGCGCGTGCCGCCGGGGTCGGCGAACCGCGCACCGACCTGGCCGACCTGCCGGCGGCCTGGCAGGAGGCCTCGGCCTCGGCCCGCGCGGCCCTGGCGGAACCGGCGCTGGGCCCGATCGCGCACTGGTCCGCCATCGGCCCCTACCGCCTGCTGACCGCGCTCCCCGCGGACACGGCCCACGACCCCGCCGTACGCCCTCTCCTCTCCCCCGCCCACCGCGACCTCGCCCGCACCGCCGAGACGTACCTCGACTGCGCGGGCCAGGCGGGCCGCACGGCGGCGGCACTGGGCATCCACCGGCAGACCCTCTACTACCGCCTCTCCCGGGTCGAGCAGCTGACCGGCCTCGACCTGGACGACGGCGAGGACCGGCTGCTGCTGCACATGGCGTTGAAGGGGGCGCGGCTCTAGGCGAGGGGCGAGGGGGCCGAGGGGTGGCCGAGGGCGCCGAAGGCAATTATTGAAAACGATTATCATCATGCTACGGTCGGCGCACACCGTCACTTGACCGCCCCTTTACCCGGAGGGTTCCGTGCGCCTGCCCGCTCGCCGTCTGCTCCCCGTCACCGCCCTCACGGCGACGTCCGCACTGCTCACCGGCTGCTTCTCGGGGGCGGACCCCGCCGCCGAGGGCGACGGCACACGCGTACGCGTCGCGATGATGCAGCCGCCCCGCTCGGGGCTCTCCCCGCTGTCGGACGACGCGTTCAAACTGTCCCGCTGGTCGACGGCCGAGACGCTGGTGAAGCTGGACGCCGAGGGCGACGCCGAGCCCGCGCTCGCCACCAAGTGGCGGCAGAGCGGCCGCACTTGGACCTTCGAGATACGCGACGGCGTCACCTTCCACGATGGCAGCGCGCTCGACGCGAAGGCGGTCGTACGGTCGCTCACCACCGTCGCCACCGCCTCCCCCAAGCCCCGCATCCTCGACGGCGTCGACCTGACCGTGAAGGCCCAGGACTCCGACACGGTCACCGTCACCACGGCCGACGAGGACCCCCTCGTCCCGCAGCGGCTCAGCTCGCCCCAGCTGTCGATCCTCGCGGCGAAGGCGTACCGCGGGAAGACCGTGAACCCCGTCGGCGCCGGCACCGGCCCCTTCGAGCTCACGAAGGTCAACGGCACGTCCTCCGCCGCCCTCGACCGCTACGACGGCTACTGGGGCGAGCGGGCCAAGTCCCCGGGGATCGACGTGAAGTTCGTCCCGGACGGCACCGCCCGCGCCGCCGCCCTCAGAAGCGGCGAGGCCGACATCGTCGAGGCCGTCCCGGTGTCGCAGGCCGCGCTGCTGGACGAGGATCTCGTCACCGAGGTGCCGATGCCGCGCACCAACACCCTCTACCTGAACACCTCCGACGGCCCCTTCCGGGACGCCGGCCTGCGCGCCGCCGCCCGGGAGGCGATCGACGCCGACGCGATCGTGGCGGGCGTGTACGAGGGGCGCGCCGATGTCGCCGAGGGGCTGCTGGGGCCCGCGCTGCCGTGGGCGGCCGGGCTGCGGTCGAAGGAGAAGCGGGCCGCCGCCTCGAAGCCGGACGGGCAGACCGTCACCATCGGCACCTTCACCGACCGCGCCGAACTGCCCGAGGTCGCGGCCACCCTGCAACAGCAGCTCCAGAAAGCCGGGTTCAAGGTCGAGCTGGACATCCGCGAGTACGCCAACATCGAAACCGACGCGCTCGCCGGGGAGTTCGACGCGTTCATCCTGTCCCGCGCCACCGTCCTCGACTCGGGCGACCCTGCCGCCTACCTCTACAGCGACTTCGCCTCCGACGGCTCCTTCAACATCTCCCAGCTCGCCGACGCCCGGGTGGACGCGGCGCTGAGGAAGGCCGCCGGGACCGGCACGGGTGAGGCGCGGCGGAAGGCGGTGATCGACGCGGAGGCCGCCGTGCTGGCCACCGACGCCGCGATCCCGATGCTCCACGAGCGGGTGATCCAGGGCGACGCCACCGGGGTCGTCGGCGCCGCGCACGACCCGCGCGAGCGGGAGCTGGTCACCACGGACACGTACGTCAAGTGAGGCCGAGCGCCGCCGGGGTGACCCGGATCGCCGGGCTCGCGTCGGTGGTCGCCGCCGTGGGTCTCCTTCCCTGGCTCTCCGGCAAGGACCCCGCCCTCACCGTCCTGCGGGCCCGGTCCGCCGAGCAGGAGCCGACGAAGGAGGCGCTGGACGCCGTACGGCGGGATCTCGGGCTGGACGCCGGTCCCCTGTCGCTGCTGGGGAGTTGGGCCTCCGGGCTGGTGCGCGGGGACCTCGGCGTCTCGTGGGTGCCGGGGACCGAGGTGCTGCCCTCGGTCGCGGCCGGGGTGCAGGTGTCGCTGGCGTTGATGGGGGCGGCCTTCGGGGTGGCCCTGGTGCTGTCCTGTGCGCTGGTCGCGCCGGTGCTGGTGCGGGGGCGGCGGTCGGCCGGTGCGTTCGCGGCGATGCTCGCGGCCGTGCCGGAGTTCCTGCTGGCCACCGTCGCGCTGCTGGTGTGCGGGGTGTGGCTGGGGTGGCTGCCGACGTCGGGGTGGCAGGGGCCGCAGTACATGGTGTTGCCGGCGCTCGCGCTCGGCGTGCCGGCGGGCGGGCTGCTCGGGCGGCTGGTCGCGGACGCGTTGCCGGGGGTGCTGGACGAACGGTGGGTGGAGCTGTGGCGGGGCGCCGGGGTGAGCCGGCGGCTGATCGCGGGGGCCGCGCTGAAGCGTGTACTGCCGCCTCTGGTACCGCAGTTCGGGATGGTCGCCGTCGGGCTGACGGGTGGCGCGGTCGCCGTGGAGACCGTGTTCGCGGTGCCCGGCATCGGGCGTACGGCGCTCGGCGCGGCCAAGTCGCAGGATCTGCCGTTGCTCCAGGGGGCGGTGCTGGCGCTGTTGACGCTCGGGTTGGTCATGGGCGCGCTGGCGGCGTTCACACGGCGTCGGCTGCTGGGCCCCGCCCTGCGGGACGCCTCACTGGCCCTGCCTCCGGCCCGCCCGGTCCGTACACACCCCGCGATCCCGTTGACCCTGTTCACACTCCTCGCCGTGGCCATCGGCTGGGGCCTGCTGCGCGACCCGTACGCCGTCCACACCGCCGACCGGCTCGCCGCGCCCTCCTGGTCCCACCCGCTCGGCACCGACGGCCTCGGCCGTGACGTCCTCGCCCGGCTCGGTCACGGGGCCGCCCCCACCGTCGGCACGGCCGCCGCCGTCTGCCTGCTGAGCCTGCTGGTCGCCCTCGCGCTCGGCTTCCTCCCCGGCGTCGCCGCCGGCGCGGCGGACATCGCCAACGCCCTTCCGCCGGTCATCGTCGGCATCCTGATCGCCGCGGTGGCGGGTCCCGGCACCGGTGGCGCGGCCCTCGCGGTCGCCCTGATCTCCTGGCCACCCCTGGCCGCCCACGCGGCGGCACTGGTCCAGGAAGTACGCGCCTCCTCGTTCCTGCTGGCCCAGCGGGCCATCGGCGCACCCCCGTGGTGGATCCTCACCCGGCACGTCCTGCCCTCCGTCGCCGCCCCGGTCGCCCGGCACGCCCTCCTCCGGCTGCCCGGCATCGCCCTCGCCCTGGCCTCGCTCGGCTTCCTGGGCCTGGGCGCCCAGCCACCCGCCCCGGAGTGGGGCCTGCTCCTCGACGAGTCACGCGCCTACGTCGAACGCGCCCCGTGGGCCGCCCTCGCCCCCGCGGTGGCACTGGCCCTGCTGGCGGGGCTCGCGGTGTCGGGGGCGGCGTACGCGCAGGGGCGCCGAGCGCCTCGTACCGGTGAAGGAAGGAAGGTCACCCCCGTTGCCCGCGTCGGCGTCTGAACCCGTGCTCTCCGTCCGCGATCTGCGGATCGCCTTCGACGGCGTCGAGGTGGTCCGGGGACTCTCCTTCGACGTCCACGCGGGCGAAGTCCTCGCCCTGGTCGGCGAGTCGGGCGCGGGCAAGTCCCTGACGGCGAAGGCGCTCCTCGGGATGCTGCCGCCCGAGGCCGTGCAAACGGGCACCGTGCGGCCGGACTTGTCGAGCGCACGCGGCCGCCGTATCGCCCTCGTCCCCCAGGACGCCCTGTCCGCCCTCTCCGCCGTGCATCCGGTGGGCGATCAACTCGCTGCCGCCGTAAGGTCGGTGGCCCGCGTCTCCCGTGCGGAGGCCAGGGCCAGGGCGGTGGCGGCGCTCGACCGGGTGGGCATCCCGGACGCCGCACGCCGGGCACGGTCGTACCCGCACGAGTTCTCCGGTGGCATGCGGCAGCGCGCGGTCGTCGCGATGGCCACGATCAACGCACCCGACGTCCTGATCGCCGACGAACCCACCACCGCGCTGGACGAGGAGCGCCGCGACCAGGTCCTGCGGCTCCTCACCGAGCAGCGGGAAGCCGTGGGCGCGGCGCTCGTGCTGGTCACGCACGACCTGGAGGCGGTACGCCGGCATGCGGACCGCGCGCTGGTCATGTACGCCGGCCGGATGTCCGAACTCGGGCCGGTGCGGGACGTGTGGGAGCGCCCTCTCGCCCCCTACACGGCGGGACTGCTGGCCTGTCTCCCGCAGAACGCGCGAGCTCGCCGCCTCCCCACCCTCCCCGGCACACCCCCGACCCCGGACGCGCTGCCGCCGGGCTGCGCCTTCGCGCCTCGGTGCACCCGCGCCACGGAGCTGTGCGGACGCGAGGAACCACGGCCGCAGCAGGTGGACGGCCGGCTGGTCGCCTGTCACCACGGGGAGAAGGCATGAGGACAATCCCGCTGCTCGACGTCCGCGACCTCGTCGTCCGCTACGGCGCGGTGACGGCCGTCGACCACGTCTCCTTCTCCCTCGACGCCGGCGAGACGCTCGCCATCGAGGGCCCGTCCGGCTGCGGCAAGTCGTCGACGGCCATGGCCGTGCTGCAACTGCGCCGTCCGGACAGCGGCGAAGTCCGCTTCGAGGGGCGGGAGTTGACTGGTCTCACAGAGCCCGGGCTGCGCCCGCTGCGGCCTCGTATGCAGCCCGTCTTCCAGGACCCGTACGGCTCGTTGAGCCCCCGCCAGCGCATCCGGGACGCGGTGGCCGAACCACTGCGCCTCCAGGGCCTGCGTCCCACCGCCGGCCAGGTCGCCGCACTCCTCGACCGCGTCGGCCTGGACCCGTCGTACGGCGACCGGCGCCCGCACGAGCTCTCCGGCGGCCAGTGCCAACGCGCCGGAATCGCCCGCGCGTTGGCCTCGAACCCCCGGCTGCTGGTGCTGGACGAGCCGGTGTCGGCACTGGACCCCTCGGTGCGCGCCGGCATCCTGAACCTCCTGGCCGACCTCCGGGACGAGCTGGGCCTGGCGTACCTGTTCATCTGCCACGACCGAGCGGTCGTACGGCATTTCGCGGACCGGGTGGTCGAGATGCGGGACGGGCGGATCACTTCCCGGTGATGCCCTCGATCACCTGGCGGAGCCCCTCCGTGAGCTGGTCCGCCTCGGGGGCGCTCTTCGGGTCGAAGGTCCACTGCGCCATGAGGCCCATCATCAGGGTCGTGTAGAAGGCGCCGACAGTGTCGACGGTCCCCTCCTCGACGTCCTCCTCGCGCCCGCCCATGAAGAGCGGGACGATCCCGCGCGACCCCTCCCGCTGCGCCTTCGCCAAGTGCTCGGCCAGCTCGGGCAGTTGGTCACGCATCGCCACGATCTCCACGCTGAGCCGCCACAGCGAGCCGGGCCCTCGCATGGTCTCGATGATGTTCGCCCACACCTCCTGGAAGCGTTCCAGGGAGCCGGGCTCCGCGTCGATCCCGGCCACTCCGTCGAAGGCCTCGGCCATCCCCTCGACCAGCGCCACATACGCCTGCGCGAGCAGCGCGTCCTTCGAGCCGTAGTGGTAGCCGATCGAGGCCAGGTTGGTCCCCGACTCCTTGACGATGTCGCGCGCGGTGGTGCGCGCGAAGCCCTTGGCCAGCAGGCAGCGCTTGGCGCCTTCGAGCAGATCCTCACGGTGTCCCATGCGCCCACTCTATCTAGACAAGCGACTTATACAAGCGTCATAGACAAGCGTTTAAGACGTGCGTATAGTCCCTGGCATGACGAACTCGACGAGCACCGACTCCCGTGCCGGACGCCGGGAATGGACCGCACTCGGCGTGCTGATGCTCCCGCTGCTGCTGGTCTCGATGGACGTCTCCGTCCTCTACTTCGCGATCCCGTCGATCAGCGCGGACCTGGAGCCGTCCGGCACCCAGCAGCTGTGGATCTTCGACATCTACGCGTTCGTGCTGGCCGGTCTGCTGATGACGATGGGTGCGCTGGGCGACCGCATCGGACACCGCCGGCTGCTGCTGATCGGCGCCACCGCCTTCGGCGCCGCCTCCCTGCTCGCGGCGTACGCGAACAGCGCCGAGACCCTGATCGCGGCCCGCGCGGTCCTCGGCATCGGCGGCGCGACCCTGATGCCGTCGACGATGGCGCTGCTGCGCACGATGTTCACCGACCCCGGCCAGCGCGCGAAGGCGATCGGCCTGTGGTCCGGCGTGATGACCGCCGGCATCGCGCTGGGCTCGGTGATGAGCGGGGTGCTGGTCGAGTACTTCTGGTGGGGCTCGGTCTTCCTGGTCAACCTGCCCGCGATGGCGCTGCTGCTGGTGCTCGGCCCGCTCCTGCTCCCGGAGTCCCGCAACCCGCAGGCCGGCCGCTTCGACTGGCTGAGCGTCCCCCTGTCCATGGCGGCCGTGCTCCCCGTGATCTACGGCCTGAAGGAGATCCCCTCCGAGGGCTGGAACGTCCGCTACGTCGTCTCGATCACCGTCGGCCTGCTGTTCGCGGCCCTGTTCGTCCACCGCCAGCGCACCACCGCCTCCCCGATGATCGACCCGGCCCTGTTCCGCAACCGCGGCTTCGCCCCCTCCGTCGCGCTGAACCTCGTCTCGGCGTTCGGGATCATGGGGTCGGCGTACTTCACCACGCAGTACCTCCAGTCGGTGCTCGACAAGAGCGCCCTGGAAGCGGCGCTGTGGGCGCTGCTGCCGTCGGTGCCGATCGGTGCGGCGGCGCCGGTGGCGACGAGCCTGGTCCAGAAGGGCGTGCCCCGCGCCCGGGTCGTCACCGCGGGCTTCGTGATCGCCGCGGCCGGGTTCGTGGTGCTGGCCTTCGCCGGTACGGACTCGCTGTGGCTGGTGCTGACCGCGTGCGCGGTGCTCGCCGTCGGCGGAGTCGTGGTGATGTCCCAGATCATGGACCTGGCCATGGGTGCGGCTCCGGCCGAGCGGGCGGGCACCGCGTCCTCCCTGATGGAGACCGGCTCGGAGTTCGGCGGCGCGCTGGGCATGGCGCTGCTCGGCTCGATCGGTACGGCGGTCTACCGCCACGAGATGCCGGCTTCGGCCCCGGACGCGGCCCGCGAGACCCTGGGCGGGGCGCTGGCGGTGGCCGACCGGGTACCCGGCCTCGCGACGGTGGCCCGAGAGGCGTTCACCAGCGGGATGCAGGGGGCGGCGATCGGAGGAGCGGTGTTCCTGACGCTGGCCGCGGTGGTGGCGGCGGTGACACTGCGGGGCGTGGAGACGCCGGAGCCGGTGGCGGAGCCGGAGAAGGTGTCCGCCTGACGAAACGAAAAGGCGGGGCGCGCCGAGGATCGGTCCTCAGCGCGCCCCGCCTTGTGCTGTGTACGTCAGACGAGGTTCACCGCACGCGCCGACGTGGCGCCGATCTCCTCGGCCACCTCGGCGAGAACGTTCGCCGGGACCGTGTCGTCGACCGTCAGGACGGCCAGCGCCTCGCCACCGGCGACGGCACGCGACACCTGCATGCCGGCGATGTTGATGCCCGCCTCGCCGAAGACGCGGCCCACGGTGCCGACGACGCCGGGACGGTCCTCGTACTTGAGGACGACCATGTGGTCGGCGAGCGCCAGGTCGACGTCGTAGTCGCCGACGGCCACGATCTTCTGCAGGTGCTTCGGGCCGGCCAGCGTGCCGGAGACCGACACCTCCTCGCCGCTGCCGAGCGTGCCGCGCACGGTCACCACGTTGCGGTGGTCGGCCGACTCCGAGCTGGTCGTCAGGCGCACCTCGACGCCGCGCTCCTGGGCGAACAGCGGGGCGTTGACGTAGGAGACCGTCTCGTCGACGACGTCCTCGAAGACACCCTTGAGGGCGGAGAGCTCCAGCACCTTCACGTCGTGCTGGGTGATCTCGCCGTACACCTCGACGTCCAGGCGGACCGCCACCTCGCCGGCGAGGGCGGTGAAGATCCGGCCGAGGCGCTCGGCGAGCGGGAGGCCCGGCTTGACGTCCTCGGCGATGACACCGCCCTGGACGTTGACCGCGTCGGGGACGAGCTCACCGGCAAGCGCGAGACGCACGGACCGCGCCACGGCGATACCGGCCTTCTCCTGGGCCTCGTCGGTGGAGGCACCGAGGTGCGGGGTGCAGACGACCTGGTCGAGCTCGAAGAGCGGGGAGTCCGTGCAGGGCTCCTTCGCGTACACGTCGAGACCGGCGCCGGCGACGCGGCCCTCCTTGAGGGCGGAGAACAGCGCGGCCTCGTCGACGATGCCACCGCGCGCGGCGTTGACGATCCGGACGCTCGGCTTGACCTTGTGCAGGGCCTCGTCGCCGATGAGACCGAGGGTCTCGGGGGTCTTGGGGAGGTGGACGGTGATGAAGTCGGAGACCTCGAGCAGCTCGTCCAGCGACAGCACCTTGACGCCCATCTGCGCGGCGCGCGCGGGCTGCACGTAGGGGTCGTAGGCGACGACCTTCATGCCGAAGGCGGACATGCGCTGGGCGACCAGCGCGCCGATCCGGCCCAGACCCACGACACCGAGGGTCTTCTCGGCGAGCTCGACGCCCGTGTACTTGCTGCGCTTCCACTCGCCGTTCTTCAGGGCGGTGTTGGCCTGCGGAATGTGGCGGGCCGTGGCGAGCAGCAGACCGCAGGCCAGTTCGGCGGCGGTCACGATGTTGGAGGTCGGGGCGTTGACGACCATCACGCCGGCCTTGGTGGCGGCGGAGACGTCCACGTTGTCCAGGCCGACGCCGGCTCGCGCGACGACCTTCAGCTTGTTCGCGGCGGCGATCGCCTCGGCGTCCACCTTGGTGGCGGAGCGGATCAGGATCGCGTCGACATCGGCGATGGCGGGCAGCAGCTCGGCGCGGTCCGCGCCGTTGCACTGCCGGATCTCGAAGTCGGGGCCAAGCGCGTCGACGGTCGCGGGCGACAGCTCTTCAGCGATGAGTACGACAGGTTTCGAGCTCACGTGAGTCCTCACAAGTCCAATGCGGACGGCCGTCCCGACGGCCGCAGGCGGTGGAGGTTACTGGCCGCGTGGAAGACGCACGACGCTGTGGGCCTGACGCGTATGTGTGCAGCAGTGTAGTGGCGTGTGCGTTGGGCTTTTACGCCGCTGCGGAAGGATCACCCGTCCGTGGTGGGACAGGTTGGACAACGGGGCCGGAGCATGCCGCTCCGGCCCCGTCGGTCGAGGACTTACGCCTCCTCGTCCACCCAGCTCATCAGCTTGCGCAGCTGCTTGCCGGTGGTCTCCAGGAGGTGCTCGGAGTCCGCGGTCTTGTACTCGTTGTACTTCTTCAGACCGCCGTGGTACTCGGCCATCCACTCACGGGCGAAGGTGCCGTCCTGGATCTCGGCGAGGACCTGCTTCATCTCGGCCTTGGTGGCGTCGGTGATGATCCGCGGGCCGGTCACGTAGTCGCCCCACTCGGCGGTCTCGGAGACGGACCAGCGCATCTTCTCCAGGCCGCCCTCGTACATGAGGTCGACGATCAGCTTCAGCTCGTGCAGGCACTCGAAGTAGGCGATCTCCGGCTGGTAGCCCGCCTCGACGAGGGTCTCGAAACCGGCCTTCACCAGGGCGGCGGTACCACCGCAGAGGACGGCCTGCTCACCGAACAGGTCGGTCTCGGTCTCCTCGGTGAAGGTCGTCTTGATGACGCCCGCGCGGGTGCCACCGATGCCCTTGGCGTACGACAGGGCCAGCGCGAAGCCGTTGCCGGTCGCGTCCTGCTCGACGGCCACGATGCAGGGAACGCCGCGGCCCTCCTCGTACTGACGACGCACGAGGTGACCCGGGCCCTTGGGGGCGACCATGCACACGTCGACGCCCGCCGGGGGCTTGATGAAGTCGAAGCGGATGTTCAGGCCGTGGCCGAAGAACAGCGCGTCGCCGTCCTTGAGGTTGTCCTTGATGGACTCCTCGTAGACCTGGGCCTGGATCGGGTCCGGCACCAGGATCATGATGACGTCGGCCTCGGCGGCGGCCTCCGACGGGGTCACCACGCGCAGGCCCTGCTCCTCGGCCTTGGCCTTGGACTTGGAGCCCTCGTGCAGACCGACACGGACGTCGACACCCGAGTCACGGAGCGACAGCGCGTGGGCGTGGCCCTGGCTGCCGTAACCGATGACCGCGACCTTGCGGCCCTGGATGATGGACAGGTCGGCGTCGGCGTCGTAGAACAGCTCGGCCACTTTGGGTTCTCTCCTTGAGTGCTGGTGTTGCGTCCCACCGTATGACGGCGGGATGAAGTGAAGTCTCGGGGTCTCGCTATACGGGCGGCCGACGGTCCCGGCCGCCCGTACCCAGGGTCAGGCGGATCGGTCGAGCGCGCGCAGCGACCGGTCGGTGATCGACCGCGCCCCGCGGCCGATCGCGATGGTGCCGGACTGGACGAGCTCCTTGATGCCGAAGGGCTCCAGCATCTTGAGCATGGCCTCCAGCTTGTCGCTGGAGCCGGTGGCCTCGATGGTGACGGCCTCCGGGGAGACGTCGACGGTCTTGGCGCGGAACAGCTGGACGATCTCGACGATCTGCGAGCGCGTCTCGTTGTCGGCGCGCACCTTCACCAGAACGAGTTCACGCTGAACGGCGCTCGACGGCTCCAACTCGACGATCTTGAGGACCTCGACGAGCTTGTTGAGCTGCTTGGTGACCTGCTCCAGCGGCAGCGCCTCGACGCTCACCACGATCGTGATGCGGGAGATGTCGGCATGCTCGGTGACCCCGACGGCGAGGGAGTCGATGTTGAACCCGCGGCGGGAGAACAGGGCCGCGATGCGGGCCAGGATGCCGGGCTTGTTCTCCACCAGGACGGAGAGCGTGTGCTTGGACATGATCTTTTACGTCTCTCTCGCTCAGTCGTCTTCGCTGTCGCCGAAGTCGGGGCGGACGTCCCGGGCGGCCAGGATCTCGTCGTTGGAGGTGCCGGCGGCGACCATCGGCCACACCATGGCGTCCTCGTGGACGATGAAGTCGACGACGACCGGGCGGTCGTTGATGGAGTTCGCCTCTTCGATGACCTTGTCGAGGTCGGCCGGGTCCTCGCAGCGGATCGCGTAGCAGCCCATGGCCTCCGACAGCTTCACGAAGTCGGGAACGCGGGTGCCGCGGGCGTCCGGGTTGACGTCGTCGGGCCCGGAGTGCAGCACGGTGTTGGAGTACCGCTGGTTGTAGAAGAGGGTCTGCCACTGGCGGACCATCCCGAGGGCGCCGTTGTTGATGATGGCGACCTTGATCGGGATGTTGTTCAGGGCGCAGGTGGTGAGTTCCTGGTTGGTCATCTGGAAGCAGCCGTCGCCGTCGATGGCCCAGACCGCCCGGTCCGGCCGGCCGGCCTTGGCGCCCATCGCGGCCGGGACCGCGTAGCCCATGGTTCCGGCGCCGCCGGAGTTCAGCCAGGTCGCGGGCTTCTCGTACTCGATGTAGTGCGCGGCCCACATCTGGTGCTGGCCGACGCCCGCCGCGAAGATCGTGCCCTCCGGGGCGAGCTGCCCGATGCGCTGGATGACCTGCTGCGGCGACAGCGAGCCGTTGTCCGGCTGGTCGTAGCCGAGCGGGTAGGTCTCGCGCCAGCGGTTGAGGTCCTTCCACCAGGCGGTGTAGTCGCCCTGGTGACCCTCGCTGTGCTCCTTCTGCACGGCCTGGACGAGGTCGGCGATGACCTCACGGGCGTCACCGACGATCGGCACGTCCGCGGCACGGTTCTTGCCGATCTCCGCGGGGTCGATGTCGGCGTGGACGATCTTGGCGTACGGGGCGAAGCTGTCCAGCTTGCCGGTGACGCGGTCGTCGAAGCGGGCTCCGAGGGCGACGATCAGGTCGGCCTTCTGCAGCGCGGTGACGGCGGTGACCGCACCGTGCATGCCCGGCATTCCCACGTGCAGCGGGTGGCTGTCGGGGAATGCGCCGAGCGCCATCAGGGTGGTGGTGACGGGCGCTCCGGTGAGCTCGGCGAGAACCTTGAGCTCGGCGGTGGCCTGTGCCTTGATGACACCGCCACCGACGTAGAGGACGGGCCGCTTGGCGGCCGTGATGAGCTTGGCGGCCTCGCGGATCTGCTTGGCGTGCGGCTTGGTCACCGGACGGTAGCCGGGCAGGTCCATGACCGGCGGCCACGAGAAGGTGGTCTGCGCCTGGAGGATGTCCTTCGGGATGTCCACCAGCACCGGGCCGGGGCGGCCGGTCGAGGCGATGTGGAACGCCTGCGCGATGGTCCGCGGGATGTCCTCGGCCTTGGTGACCAGGAAGCTGTGCTTGGTGATCGGCATCGTGATGCCGACGATGTCCGCCTCCTGGAAGGCGTCCGTGCCGATCGCCTTGGAGACCACCTGGCCGGTGATCGCCACGAGCGGCACCGAGTCCATGTTGGCGTCCGCGATCGGGGTCACCAGGTTGGTCGCGCCCGGTCCCGAGGTCGCCATGCAGACGCCGACCTTGCCGGTGGCCTGCGCGTAACCCGTGGCCGCGTGACCGGCGCCCTGCTCGTGGCGGACCAGGACGTGACGCACCCGGGTGGAGTCCATCATCGGGTCGTACGCCGGCAGGATCGTGCCGCCGGGGATACCGAATACCGTGTCGACGCCGACCTCTTCAAGCGAACGGATGAGCGACTTCGCGCCCGTGACGCTCTCGGGAGGGGACTGCTGTCCTCCGGATCGGGGCCGCGGCTGCGGATGATGGGCCCCGGTGGCCTGCTCGGTCATCGTCATTCTCTTCTCGATGCTGAGGGTTTTTGCGAGGTTCGTGCGATTTGAGCGGCTCTACGCTCGGTGCCTGTGCAACAAAAAACCCCTCGTGCCGTAAGGCAAGCGAGGGGAGCGCGCCGGGAGGGGTCGCTGAGCGGTCAAGGGCTCAGCTTCAGCCGACGCGCTTTCCAAGTACGAGAATTCGGGTGCGCATGGCATTGACCCTCTCCCTGGCGCACACCGCGTGTCAAGTGGGTGGGACGGGAGTCTCATTATGTGAGCGAAGGGCACTTCCGCCTCCGAGGACAGCGGTACCGCCCCCGAGGACGGCCGTCACACCACTGGTGACCCCACTTGTGTACACCCCCGCGCCGCCGCCCGCGAACGCCGGCTCGGCCGGTCCGTGCGGCACCGGGAAGTGGCCGGAAGTGAGCGCCCGGCGCAGCCGGTACTCGTCCAGCGGCCCGGAGAACGCCATCCCCTGCCCGTGCGTGCAGCCCATCGCCCGCAGCGCCACGACCTGCTCCGGCAGGTCCACCCCGTCGGCCACGGACTGCAGTCCCAGGTCACCGGCGATCCTGAGCAGCCCGCTGGTGATCTTGTGCAGCCGCGCGGACTCCACGACGCCGTCGACCAGGCTGCGGTCGAGCTTGAGCACGTCCACGGGGAGTCTGCGCAGGGCCGTGATGGCCGCGTAGCCGCTGCCGAACCCGTCGAGCGCGATCCGGACCCCGAGCCTGCGCAGCGCCGCCAGCCGGCGCTCCAGCTCGTCCAGGGAGACCCGGGGGTCGGTCTCGGACAGCTCGATCATCAGCGATCCGGACGGCAGTCCGTGCCGGGTCAGCAGCGCCTCGATGGAGCCGGGCGGCAGCGAGCGGTCCAGGAGCCGGCGGGCGCTCATCCGGACCGTCACCGGCACGGACACCCCGGTCCCGGTCCGCTCGGCGGCTTGCGCCACCGCCTCTTCGAGCATCCAGCGGCCCAGCTCGGCGGTCTTGTCGCTGTCCTCCGCGACCCGCAGGAACTCGGCCGGCGTGAACAGGACACCCTGCGAGGAACGCCAGCGCGCCTGGGCGGCGACCGAGGTGATCCGGCCGTCCTCCAGACACACCACCGGCTGGTGCAGCAGCGCGAACTCGCCGTCGTGCAGCGCGGCACGCAGCCGGGTGGCCAGTTCCGCCTTGCGGACGACGTCCTGCTGCATCTGGGGCGCGTACAGCTCGACGCGGCCCTTTCCGGCCGACTTGGCGCGGTACATCGCGAGGTCCGCGTTGCGCAGGATCTCGCCCGCGCCCAGGCCGGGCTCGGAGAAGGCGACGCCGATGGAGGCGGCGACCCGGACATCGTTGCCGTCGATGAGGTAGGGCTGGGAGAGCGTGATCCTGAGGCGGTCGGCGAGCTCCAGGATGTGGCGTTCCCTGGCGGAGCGGTCACGGGTGCCGTCGCCGACGATCAGGGCCGCGAACTCGTCGCCGCCCAGCCGGGAGGCGGTGTCGCCGTACCGGACCGCGTCCTGGAGTCTGCGGGCTGCCTGGACGAGCAGCTCGTCCCCGGCCTGGTGCCCGATCGTGTCGTTGACGGCCTTGAAGCCGTCGAGGTCGATGAAGAGAACGGCGGTGCCGCGGTCGGAGGAGCGGCGGCCGGAGAGCGCCTGCTGGACGCGCTTGGTGAACAGGGCGCGGTTGGGCAGGTCGGTGAGCGGGTCGTGCTCGGCGTTGTGCTGGAGCTGCGCCTGGAGGCGGACTCTTTCGGTCACGTCCCGGCTGTTGAAGATGAGGCCGCCGTGGTGGCGGTTGACGGTGGACTCGACGTTGAGCCAGCCTCCGTCGCCCGACTTGAAGCGGCACTCGATGCGGGTGGTGGGCTCCTCCAGCGGGCTGGCGGCGAGGAAGCGGCGCACCTCGTGGACCACGCAGCCCAGGTCCTCCGGGTGGATGAGATTGGCCAGTTCCGTACCCACCAGATCCTCGGCGGAGCGTCCGTAGACCCCGGCGGCGGCCGGGGAGACGTACCGGAGGATGCCGTTGGGCGCGGCGATCATGATGACGTCGCTGGAGCCCTGCACCAGGGAGCGGAAGTGGCTCTCCTTCTGGGCCAGTTCCTGGGTGAGGGTGATGTTGTCGAGCAGCATGATGCCCTGGCGCACCACGAGGGCGAGAACCACCGTGCCGCAGGTGAGCAGGACGACGCGGTCGACGCTGCGGCCGTTGAGCACGTTGTAGAGGATGCCCAGGGTGCAGACGGCGGCGGCGAGGTAGGGCGTGAGGGCGGCCAGGGAGCCGGCGATGGGCCGGGCGGCCGGGTACCGGCTGTGATCACCTCCCGGGGCCGGTGCGGGCGGATGGTGGTGGATGCCGCCGCGCCGCCTCGGCAGGTGTTCGTGGACCACGCGCGTGTGCGGCTCGTCGTCCAGGTGCCCGTGCCGGGGCGTGGCCCAGGGGGCGTAGGCGAGGAGCAGCGAGCCGGCGAACCAGCCCGCGTCCAGCAGCTGGCCCGAGCGGTAGTCGTTGTGCAGCAGCGGTGAGGTGAACAGGGCATCGCACATGACGGTCAGGGCGAGTGCGCCGATCGCGGTGTTGACCGCGGAGCGGTTCATCGCCGAGCGCCGGAAGTGCAGCGCGAGCACCATGCTGACCAGGGCGATGTCGAGCAGCGGGTACGCCAGCGATAGGGCGGTGTGCGCGACGCTCGGCCCCTCGGACTTCGCCGCCTGGGCGAGCGCGAGGCTCCACGACAGCGTGAGCAGCGAGCCGCCGATCAGCCAGGCGTCGAGCGCCAGGCAGACCCAACCGGCCTTCGTCACCGGCCTTTTGGCCAGGACCAGCAGGCCCACGATGGCGGGCGGCGCGAAGCACAGGAAGAAGCCGTCGGCGTAGCTCGGGCTCGGCACGGGCCGCTCCAGGACGACCTCGTACCACCCCCAGACGAGGTTGCCGAGGGAGGCCATGGCCGAGGAGAGCGCGAAGAGCAGCCAGGCCGGTCGAAAGCGGATGCGGCGTCGACGGGCGTAGAGGAAGCAGGACACGGCGGCGATTCCCGCCGCGGCGCTCAGCCCGAAGTCGCCCATGATCAGTGCGAGTTCGTCCGAACCCCAGCCGAGCGCGGAACCGACGGCGTATCCCGCGCAGATCAGGGCCAGGACGAGTTGGTGGACCAGGCTCGACCCACCGCCGGCGGACGGCGGTCGGGACAGCAGCATCCCTGGCGAAGGCCGGTCCCGCAGCGCTCCGTTGAGCGTGGTCGTGGGGGGCGGCGGCGAGCTCACCGGACCCTCCAGGTCCGCTGTGCCCCGGGGTCCAGCGGTTCCCGAGTCGCTGGGTGCGCATGCCTTTTGCGGCCGCTGTGCCTGCGGTGGTGATGGCTGTGACGGCAGTTGTGGCTGCCGTGGTGACCGCGTCTGCGCGCGGCCGTGTGCCAGGGTCGCCGCCGGCTGCCCCGCCGCGTCGGATCGTTCGTCCATAGGCCGTGCATCGCCCGTCGCCCCCCTCACAGTCTGCAATGTCCATCCCCGGCGCCGAACGGTGCGCGGCGCAGCCCCTGTCGGGACGATACACCAGTCTCGTCACTCAGGGACATAGTTCCTCTACGCTCCGTGACGACCAGCGGCGTTGTGAGCACGGACCGCGTCCGGAAGATTGCGGAGGGTACCGGAAGCGGATTACGCGCTTGTTGCCCGGAGTGCTCAGGCCCTTGTGGGACCCGTCGTAAGGATCACGTTGCGCAAGGGCTCCTGGTTCACGAAACGCCCCAACTGATCCACCAGCAACCGTTTTGCGCGCGGCAGAAAGGCGGACGTGGGTCCGCCGACGTGCGGGCTGATGAGCACGCCGGGCGCCTGCCAGAGCGGGTGTCCCTTGGGCAGGGGCTCGGGGTCGACCACGTCCAGGGCGGCGGTGAGGCGACCGGTCTCCAGCTCGGCGAGGAGCGCCTCGGTGTCGACGACGCCTCCGCGCGCGACGTTCACGAGGAGCGCGCCGTCCTTCATCCGGGCCAGGAACCCGGCGTTCACCAGGCCACGCGTGGAGTCATCGAGCGGCGTGGAGAGGATGACGACGTCCGCGTCGGGGAGCAGGGCGGGCAGGTCGGTGAGCGGGTGCACCGGTCCGCGCTCCGTGGTGCGCGCGGAGCGCGCGACGCGCGCCACCCGCGCGACCTCGAACGGCACGAGCCGGTCCTCGATCGCGGCGCCGATGGAGCCGTACCCGACGATGAGCACGTTTTTGTCGGCGAGGGCGGGGTGGAAGTCGCCCTGCCAGTGCTCCTGTTGCTGGGCCCGGACGAAGCCGGGGATGCCGCGCAGGGAGGCGAGGGTCAGGGTGAGGGCGAGCTCGGCGGTGCTGGCCTCGTGCACCCCGCGCGCGTTGCACAGCCGTACGCCGGGGGCGATGTCGGACAGCTGTGCCATGACGTCGTCGACGCCGGCGGTGAGCGTCTGGACGAACTGGAGGTTCCGCATCTCCTTCAGCGGGCGGACCTTGACGGGCTGCCTCTTCATGTACGGCACGACGTAGACGACGCAGTCGGCCGGGTCGCCCGGGAACTCCTGCTCCCCTGTCTCACCCCCGTCCCAGAACAGGTAGTTCGGGCCCTCGGGGAGACCCGCGATCTCGTCCGGCGGGATGGGAAGCCACACGTCAGCGCTCATGGTCACGAGGCTATGTCAGGTGCGTGAGGACGCAGAGGTTAGGTTGTGGGGTGCCGGAAGAGGAGGGTCACGAGCAGGTGGAGCGCAGGACGATCGGCGCGGGGGCACTCGCGGTGGGGGCCGTCGGACTCGGCTGTATGCCGATGAGCTGGGCGTACAGCGGGTCACGGCAGCGGGGCGAGGAGTCGCTGCGGGCCGTGCACACAGCGCTCGACGCGGGCACGACGCTCCTGGACACGGCCGACATGTACGGCCCGTTCACCAACGAGCTGCTGGTGGGGCGGGTGTTGAAGGAGCGGCGCGCGGACGCGTTCGTGTCGACCAAGGTCGGCCTGCTGGTGGGCGAGCAGCACATCGTGGCCAACGGCCGCCCCGGGTACGTGAAACGGGCGTGCGACGCCTCACTGCGCCGCCTCCAGACCGACGTCATCGACCTCTACCAACTGCACCGCGCGGACCCCGAGGTCCCGGTCGAGGAGACCTGGGGCGCGATGGCGGAGCTGGTACGGGCCGGGAAGGTGCGGGCGCTGGGCTTCTGCGCGATGGGAGCGAGGGGCGGCCGCCGCTCCGGGGCTCATCTCTACGACGCGACGATCAGGCAACTGACACGGGTGCAGCAGGTCTTCCCGGTGAGCGCGGTGGAGGCGGAGCTGTCGGTGTGGTCGCCGGAGGCGCTGGAGTCCCTGCTGCCGTGGTGCGGGGCCCGGGGCATCGGCTTCCTGGCGGCGATGCCGCTCGGCAACGGCTTCCTGACCGGCACGCTGACGCCCGGCGAGGGTTTCGAGCCGGACGACCTGCGCGCCCGGCACCCCCGCTTCACCGCCGAGATGATGGCCGCCAACCAGCCGATCATCGCGGGCCTGCGCCGCACGGCGGCCCGCCACGGCGAACACGTCACACCCGCCCAGGTGGCCCTGGCGTGGACCCTGGCCCAGGGCCCCCACGTGATCCCGATCCCGGGCACGAAACAGGAGCGGTGGGCCAGGGAGAACGCCGGTGCGGCGGACCTACGACTGACGGCCCGGGACCTGACGGAGCTGCGGGAGCTGCCGGGGGCGTTGGGGTCGTGGGACTGAGGTCTGGGGGCGGGGGCAACGGGGTCCGGGGGCGGGGGCGACGAGGACGGGGCTCAGTTCCGGGGCGCGGGGGCGACGAGGTCCGGGGGCGGGGGCGACGAGGTCCGGGGGCGGGGGCGACGAGGTCCGGGGGCGGGGGCGACGAGGACGGGGCTCAGTTCCGGGGCGCGGGGGCGAGGAGTGCGGGGCTGCGTCCCACGGGGCGCGGGGGCGAAAGGGCCGGGGCTCACAGCCGAGGCCCGGGGGGCGAAGGCCCCAGGGCCGAGAACCACGGCCCTGCCGCCCAGGGCACGGGACTGAAACCCACAGCCCAGACGCGAAGAGCCGGTGCTGAGCCCCGAGGAACGGCGAGCGACAGACCCCCGACTGAGAAATACGGCTCGGCGCCACCCAGGGCCCGCGACTGAGATCCATGGCCTGGTGGCGAGGAGGCCGGGGGCTGAATCCACGGCCCAGAGGCGAAGCACCCGGGACGGAACCCACGGCCCAGACGCGGAAGTACCGGCGCTGAGATCCACAGCCCCGAGGCGAAGGACCCGGGCGCTGTGATCCGCGTCCGGCGCGAGGAGTCACGGGCTGGGATCCTGGAGGGGTGGGGGCGTTCCTGCATCGGCTCGTGGAGATCGGGAACCCGTGAGGCGCGAGCGGTGTATGAAAAGTAGAACCCGCCGCTTCGAAGGGACCAGATCGTGCAACGTCGAGTTGTGACGGCCGTGTTGGCCGCGACCACGCTTCTGCTGACGGCCGGCTGTTCCTCGGACGACGGCGGCGAAGGCCCCGCCGGTGGCGGTACGACGCCAGGCGGTACGACGCCAGGCGGTGCGGCGTCCAAGTCCGCGTCCTCCCCCAGCCGACAGGCCGCCGAGGAGACACCGCCCGCGAAGGGCTCGGTGAAGGTGCTGCGCACCGTCACCACCGGCCTGAACACCCCCTGGGGCCTGGCCCCACTGCCCGACGGCGACCTCCTGGTCTCCTCCAGGGACAAGGGGACCATCACCCGGGTCGACGCGGAGACCGGGAAGAAGACGGAGCTGGGCGAGGTCCCCGGGGTGTCCCCGGCGGGCGAGGGCGGTCTCCTGGGCCTGGCCCTCTCCCCCGACTACGCCTCGGACCACATGGTGTACGCCTACTTCACCTCGGCCTCCGACAACCGCATCGTCCGCATGCTGTACGAGGAGCAGAAGCCGTCCGGCGAGCAGCTCGGCGCACCGGACACGGTCTTCAAGGGCATCCCGAAGGGCGTCATCCACAACGGCGGCCGGATCGCCTTCGGCCCCGACAAGATGCTCTACGCGGGCACCGGCGAGAGCGGCAACACCGGTCTGGCCCAGGACAAGAAGTCCCTCGGCGGCAAGATCCTTCGCCTCACCCCGGAGGGCGAGCCGGCCCCGGGCAACCCGTTCCCCGGCTCCCCGGTGTACTCCTACGGCCACCGCAATGTGCAGGGCCTCGCCTGGGACGCCAAGCAGCGGCTGTTCGCCTCGGAGTTCGGCCAGGACACATGGGACGAGCTGAACGCGATCAAGCCGGGCGACAACTACGGCTGGCCCGAGGCGGAGGGCAAGTCGGACGACTCCGGTTTCCACAATCCGACAGCCCAGTGGGCCACGGACGACGCCTCCCCCAGCGGCATCGCCTACGCCGAGGGCTCGATATGGATGGCGGGCCTCAAGGGCCAGCGCCTGTGGCGCATCCCGTTGAAGGGCACGGAGGCCTCCGCCGACCCGCAGTCGTTCCTGAAGGGCGAGTACGGCCGGCTGCGCACGGTGGTGTCGGCGGGCAGCGACAAGCTGTGGCTGGTCACCAGCAACACGGACGGGCGGGGGGACCCGAAGGAAGGGGACGACCGGATTCTGGAGCTCCAGGTGAGCTGAACCTGGATATACCGGCGAGCTGAGCCGGCGGGCGCTTTCAGCCGTCCTCCGGCACCTGCTCCGACGCGTCCGTCTCCGCCTCCCCCTCCGGTCGGCGTATGAGGACCTTCCCGGACGAGAGGTCTATCGGCCCATGTCCGGGATCGCCGTCACCGACATCGACCCGGGTCAGTTCCAGTCGGTTCTGTTCGTCCCGGGTGTGCTTTCGACCGGGTTGGAACAGCTCCTCGAAGGGGTTGAACACAGGACCTCCCTAGGCCGGCGTCACTTACAGCGTAAGACGTCACCCCGCCGTCCGGCTCGGGAGCCGCTCGGCGGGGAACAGCCCCAGCCGGTGGGCCACCGCGGCCGCCTCGCCGCGCCCCGAGACACCGAGCTTGGCCAGGATGTTCGACACATGGACGCTGGCCGTCTTCGGGGAGATGAAGAGCTCCTCGGCTATCTGCCGGTTGGTGCGGCCGGCGGAGACCAGGCGCAGTACGTCGCGTTCCCGGCCGGTGAGGCCGAGGGCCTCGGCCTGGTCGGCGGGGGCCGGGGTGTGCTTCGGGGCGTGGGTCAGGCCCAGGCGGGCGCGCTGGGCGAGCCGGGCGACGGCATCGGCCAGGGGGCGGGCGCCGAGGTGCTCGGCGACGGCGTGGGCGAGGCGGAGCAGTTCCGTGGCGCGGTCGCGCTCGTCCTCGCCACCGACGGAGAGGAGGGACTCGGCGAGGCGGTGGCGGACGCGGGCGAGGTCGTAGGGGCGGTCCAGGGTTTCGAAGGCGGCGGTGACCGCGGCCCAGTCGTCGGGGTCGCTGTGGCCCTCGGCGCGGCGGAGTTCGGCGCGGACCCAGTGCTCGTAGGCGTGCCAGACGGGCACATTGGTGGCCAGGGTCTTGGCGGCCGTGCGGATGTCCTGGAGGACCTCGGCGCGGCCGGTCTCGGTGGCGGGCAGGCCGAGCGCGTCGGCCTCGGCGGTGGCGGCGGTCAGGAGCAGCGGCCAGGCGTAGCGCTGGGTGTCGGGCGGGAAACCCTCGTCCAGGGCGCGGCGCAGGGCGGTCCGGGCGTCCAGGAGGCGGCCTTCGCCGGCGGTGGCCCCGAGGGTGATGCGGGCGAGGGGAAGTTCGTGCTGGGGCGCCCGGTCGTGGGTGCCGAAGTGGCCACGGGCCGCGGCGAGTTGGACGGCGCACTCGGCGAGGTCGCCGCGGGCGAGGGCGAGTTCGGCGCGCAGGGTGGCGTGGAAGCCGCGGGGTATCGCGCTCTGGCCGACGCGTTCCGCCTTGCCGGCGGCCGTGGCGGCCTCGTCCCAGCGGCCGAGGCTGAAGAGGGACTCGGCGAGGTTGCCCCAGACCCAGGCCTCGCTGTCGAGGAGGCCGAACTTCCGGGTGTGGGCGACGCCTTCCTCCAGGATGGGCACGGCTTCGGCGGAGCGGCCGACGGCTTCGAGGGCGTCGGGCAGGTTGACGTAGACGCGGGCGGCGATGGCGGTCATGCCGTTCTCGGTGGTCTGCCGCCTGACCTCGAACATCTCCTTCAGGCCGGATTCGAGGTCGCCGGAGTGGACGATGAGGCTGCCGAGGGTGAGCCGGGCGCTCATCTCGATCTCGCGGGCGCCGACCATGCGCGCGTACTCCACGGCCCGTTCGGCGGCCGTGAAGGCCTCGGGGCCGGGGACGTGCACCATGGACCAGTTGGCGACCTGGGCGAGGACGTCGGCGTGCACTTCCGAGGGCGGCAGGCCGCGGACCAGGTCCTGGGCGGTGGCCAGTTCCTGCCAGCCGTTGCCGCGCGCGAGCGCCTGCACCAGCCGGGAGCGCATCACCCAGAACCAGGCGGCGCGCACCGGGTCACCCTCCTCCTCCAGCAGGTGCAGGGCCCGTTTGGTGATCTTCAGGGCGCGCTCCCGCTCCCCGGCGAGCCGGCCGGCGACGGCGGCCTCGGCCATCAGGTCGAGATAGCGGAGCGGCGTGGTGGCGGGGTCGCAGCCGCAGGGTGGGAAGGCCTCGGTGTAGTCGACGGGGCGCAGGGCGGCCCGGACCTCCTCGGGGGCGGTGTCCCACAGCTCCATCGCGCGTTCCAGGAGCCGGAGTTGTTCGGAGAAGGCATGCCGGCGGCGGGCGATGACGGAGGCGTCCAGGACGGCGGGCAGGGCCTTGGCGGCGTCATGGGCCTGGTACCAGTAGCTGGCCAGCCGCATGACCCGGGCGTCGGCCGCGACGAGGGTGGGGTCGGCCTCCAGGGCCTCGGCGTAGCGGCGGTTGAGGCGGGAGCGTTCGCCGGGGAGCAGGTCGTCGCTGACGGCCTCGCGGACCAGGGAGTGCCGGAAGCGGTAGCCGTCGCCGTCCGGGGCGGCGCTGAGGATGTTGGCGTTGACGGCGGCGCGCAGGGCCTCGATGAGGTCGTCCTCGGCGAGCCGGGCGACGGCGGCGATCAGCCGGTACTCGACGGTGGAGCCGCCTTCGGCGACGATCCGGGCGACCCGCTGGGCGCTCTCCGGCAGCCCTTCGACCCGTACGAGGAGCAGGTCGCGCAGGGAGTCGGTGAGGCCGGTGCAGCAGCCCTCGTGAGAGGCGACGGCGAGTTCCTCGACGAAGAAGGCGTTGCCGTCGGAGCGTTCGAAGATCTCGTCGACCTGGGCCGGGTCGGGTTCGGCGGCGAGGATGCCGGCGATCTGGCGGCCGACCTCGGTGCGGTTGAAGCGGCCGAGTTCGAGGCGGCGGACGGTGCGGAGCCGGTCGAGTTCGGCGAGCAGGGGGCGCAGCGGGTGGCGGCGGTGGATGTCGTCGGCGCGGTAGGTGGCGACGACGACGAGGCGGCCGGTGCGCAGGGTGCGGAACAGATAGGCGAGGAGGTGCCGGGTGGAGGCGTCGGCCCAGTGGAGGTCCTCAAGGCCGACGACGACCGTGCGGTCGGCGGCGACGCGTTCCAGGAGGCGGGCGGTGAGTTCGAAGAGGCGGGCCATGCTCTGCTCGTCATGGCGTCCGGCGGGGGCCTCGCCCAGTTCGGGCAGGAGCCGGGCGAGTTCCTCCTCCTGGCCGGCGGCTGCGGCGGCGAGTTCGTCGGGCAGGGCGCGGCGCAGGGCGCGCAGGGCGGTGGAGAAGGGGGCGAAGGGCAGTCCGTCGGCGCCGATCTCGACACAGCCGCCGAGCGCGACGACCGCGCCCCGGCCGCAGGCGGTGGTGGCGAACTCCTCGACGAGACGGGTCTTGCCGACTCCGGCCTCACCGCCGATCAGCAGCGCCTGGGGTTCGCCTGCGGCGGCGCGGGCGAGCGCGTCGTTGAGGGTGTCGAGCTCGTCTGCGCGGCCGACGAACACGGGACTGACGGACCTGGTCTCCACGGGCCCGAGCATCGCACGCGGGTCCGACAGCGCGGCACCGGTTTTCGCCGAGGGCGCGATCTTGATGTCCCCCACGGGGGCGTCAACGCCCTCCGACGCCGCCCCGGCATACGGGACGGCGTCGGAGGTGGGTGGTGCGTCGGTTGTGGGGAGGACGGCCGCCTGTGGTGTCGGCGTCCGGCCGTCCTCCCTCCCCCCGGCGCTCATGCGGTGCGCAGGAACCGGTGCCGACGGGAGCGCCCGGTATGCACCTCGCTCTCGGCCTCGCGGCCGGCTGCCTCGCGGCGGGCGGCGCGACGGCCCTGGACGGCCTCGCGGACGAGACGGTCGTGCTGGGCCTGGCGGATCAGTTCGTCGGAACGGAGCTGGGAGAGCTCGTACTCGTACATGGTGTGTCCCTTGTGAGATTCGGTTTCGTGCTTCGCTTTCTGCGATGCCTCTACCTTCGTCTCCAAGGCGGGTGCGCCACATCGGGAGAGTTCCGCATCTTCGGCGGCCGCCGGGACCTTAGACGTGCGTGAGGGGCCTCAGTCACTGCCTAAGGTGCTTACGGCAGTACTAAGGCCCCTCGGGACCTGCGTCGACTCTGCGGCTCCTCAGCTGGTGGAAGGCAGCCCGAGCAGGATGTCGGTGTACTTGAGGACGGCCAGGAGCAGGCCGATGACGCCGAGCGCGACGCCCGCCCAGGAGACCGACTTGATCCAGGCGGCCTGCGGCTTGCCGGGCGCCCCGAAGGCGGGCCGGGCCAGCACCACGACGCCGACGACCAGCGCGGCGAGCGCGAAGAGGCCGCCCCACAGCGCGGTGGTGTGCCAGGCGTCGCCGTAGACCTCCTTGACCTGCGTGGCGACGCTCGCGGTGGACGAGGTCTGCAGCTGGCCGACGAGGGTCTCGCGGGCGGAGGCGACGGTGGCGATCCAGCCGCCGGTGAGCGAGACGAGGCCGAGCGCGGCCGAGACGACGGCGGCGGCACCCTGGCCGACGCCGGTCGGGCCCTCCGGCTCGGTGTCGGCGAGACCCTCGGGCTCGTCGACGTCGTCGGTGTCGTCGCTCTCGACCTCGGCGCCGGCCTCGGTCCCGGTCGTCTCGTCGACCTTGCTGACGTCCACCTTCTCGTCGTCGGTCTTCGCCTCGGGGCCGGTCTCGACCCCGGTCTCGTCAACAGTCTTGGTTCCCATACCTCGCACCGTACGGACGCAGTATGAGAGGTTTCTTAATGATCGTTGTGAGCCGCACGCGCGCGGGCCGCGCGCCACTCGGGCGCCAGCACCGACCAGATCTCCAGGTCGTGCCGCACCCCGTGGTGGAGGTGGCTCTCGCGGCGCACCCCGTCCCGGGTCAGCCCCAGCCGCCGGGCGACGTTCAGGCTGGCGGTGTTGCCGGCGGCGGCGACCCATTCGACGCGGTGGATACCGCGTTCCTCGATCACGTGGTCGATGAGCAGCCGCATCGCCCGGGTGATCAGCCCGCGCCCGGTGGCGGCGGGCTCCAGCCAGCAGCCGACCTCGGCATTGCCCTGAGCGGCGTCGAAGTTGAGGGTGAGGATGCCGCCGACGAGCTTTCCGTCCAGCCAGATGCCGTGGTAGCCGCCGGTGTCGTCGGCGCGCATCTGGGCGTAGCGCTGGAGGGTCGCCCGCGCGGAGTCGACGTCGACCGCCTGGGAGCCGAAGGCGATGAACTGCCCGATGAACTCCCGCCCGCGCTCCAGGTTCGCCAGGAACTCCTCGGCGTGCCAGGGCTCCAGGGGTCGCAGTTCCGCGCCGTCACCCAGCGATATCGCGTACATCCTCGTCCCGCTCCTTCTCGATGTCCCCCACAACGGCGTCCACCCTTTCATGAGCGGCCCTGCACTCGGGCGGCTCGATGCTGATGCGGGGCATGTTGCGGTCCAGCCAGCGCGGCAGCCACCAGTTGGCGCCGCCGAGCAGATGCATCAGGGCGGGGACGAGGAGCGTACGCAGGACGAAGGCGTCCAGGGCGACCGCGGCGGCCAGCGCGATGCCGAACATGGCGATCACGCGGTCGCCGCTGAGGACGAAGGCGAGGAAGACCGAGATCATGATGACCGCGGCGGAGTTGATCACCCGGCTGGTCTCGGCGAGCCCGACCCGGACGGCCCGCCGGTTGTCGCCGGTCTCCAGCCACTCCTCGTACATCCGGCTGACCAGGAACACCTGGTAGTCCATGGAGAGCCCGAACAGCACGGACACCATGATCACGGGAAGGACGGGCTCGATCGGCCCGGCCCGGCCCAGGCCGAGGAGCTCGCTCCCCCAGCCCCACTGGAAGATCGCGACGACCACGCCGAACGCGGCGGCCACGGCGGCGACGTTCATCGCGGCGGCCTTCAGCGGAATCCCGACGGACCGGAAGGCGAGCAGGAGCAGCAGACAGCCGAGCCCGATGACGACCCCGACGAACAGCGGCAGCTTGCCGACGATCACCTCGGCGAAGTCGTCGTAGGAGGCCGTCACCCCGCCGACCTGGATGTCGAGGGCGGAGCCGGTCTCGGCGCGGGGCAGCACCTCGGTGCGCAGCCGGTCCACGAGATCGCTGGTCTGCTGGGACTGCGGGGACGAGGTCGGGACGATCGTGAAGTACCCGGTGTCGCCGCCCGCGTTGTAGGTGACCGGCGTCACCGAGGCGACGCCCTCGGTGGTGCGGATGGTGGCGTCGAGGTTGTCGAGCAGCAGCTTGTCCTCGGCGCTGTCGACGTGCGTGACCAGGGTCAGCGGGCCGTTGACGCCGGGTCCGAAGCCGTCGGCGAGGAGGTCGTAGGCCTGGCGGGTGGTCGACGAGGTGGGGTTGTTGCCCTGGTCGGAGGTACCGAGGCGAAGGCCCAGGGTGGGCAGGGCGAGGACGGTGATGACCACGAGGGCGATCGCGCCGAGCAGCTTGGGGTGCCGTTCGACGAAGGCCGACCAGCGGGCGGCGAGCCCGGTGGGCAGCTCGGGCTGGGGCCCGTGCTCGGTCAGGTGCCGCCGTTCGCGCCGGCTCAGGGCGCGCATGCCGATGAGGGACAGCAGGGCGGGCAGCAGGGTGACGGAGGCGGCGACGGTCAGGACGACGGTCAGCGAGGCGGCGATCGCGACGCCGTTGAGGAAGCTCAGCCGGAGGATCAGCATCCCGAGCAGGGCGATGCAAACGGTGGCACCCGCGAAGACGACGGCCCGCCCGGTGGTGGCGACGGCGTTCTGGATGGACTCGGTGACGTCCAGCCCGCGTTTCAGCCCGCGACGGTGCCGGGTGACGATGAACAGGGCGTAGTCGATGCCGACGCCGAGCCCGATCAGCATGCCGAGCATGGGTGCGAAGTCGGCGACGGTCATGGCGTGCCCGAGCAGCACGATCCCGGCGTAGGCGGTGCCGACGCTGACCAGGGCGGTCGCGATGGGCAGCAGCGAGGCGGCGAGCGAGCCGAAGGCGAGGAACAGCACGAGCGCGGCGACGACCACGCCGACGATCTCGGCGACATGCCCGCCCGAGGACTCGGTGAGCGCGATGGCGCTGCCGCCCAGCTCCACCTGGAGCCCGTCGGACTCGGCCCCTTCGGCCGTCTTCACGACGGCCTCGACCTGGGCCTTGTCGAGGTTCTCGGTCCGCTCACCGAAGGTGACGGTCGCGTACGCCGTACGGCCGTCGGAGCTGATCTGCGCGCTGCCCTGGCTGTCGTACGGGCCGACGACGGACGCCACTCCCGGCAGGTCGGCGATCTTGTCCAGGGTCTGCGTCATGGTCTGTTCGACGGCGGCGGCGCGCACGGTGCCGGTGCCGGACGTGGTGTGCCAGACGACGGTGTCGCTGTCCCCGCCGAGCCGCGGGAACCCCTCCTGGAGCAGCTGGGTGGCGCGGCCCGACTCGGTGCCGGGGACCTCGTAGTCGTTCGAGTACGCGGAGCCGGTGAGCGCGGCGGCCGTGCTGACCCCGCCGAGGGCGAGGAGCCACAGGAGGACGACGACGAGACGGCGTCGGACACACCAGCGCGCGAGGGCTGCCACGTTGCTGCTCCCAGGGGTGAATTGTGGATCTTTGACCGGGAACAGTCGTTCAGATGGTGAACAGCCCGCAAAGAACGCATGAGCAATGCAAGGACCACTCTTGCAGGCAGAAATGATCGTTTATGCCATTCGTGGGTTTATTCACAGGAGTGGGAGGCAGATCACAGGACAGTAACGACCGCTCTGTCACCCTCAGTCGAACTGGTCGCCCCACGCCATCACCATCACGCCGGCGATCAGCAGCCACAGCGCCCGCCGGGTGCGCCCCCGGGAGCCGAGGAGCGCCGCGAGCGCGCACACCACGGCTCCGAACGCGTAGGCGGCCGGCACCCGCGCGGGCGCGGCCCCGCTCAGCCGGAGGGCCGACGCCGCGAGGCCGGCGAGGGCCAGCAGCGCCCCGGTCCCGGACGCCGTCCAGCGGGCCCGCCGGGCGTCAAGGATCTGGTCGTCGTACTCCTCCTGTATGTCGGAGTCGGAATCCGGGTGCGCGTTCATGGCGGGCGAGCGTAGCGTGTCCGGCTGAGAATCCCCCGGGCTGTCCGCCCCTGGCCGAAGCAGGTGCATTGTTTGAGCGTCCGACCGAGCTCCGACGTATCCCCTTCCGTTCTTCCGGACTCAAGGAGCCCGTTCACCGATGCCAGACATCACCCCGACGACGAGGCCCTCGGATGAGGACCTCGCGCGGCTGCTGACCCACCCGCGCTACCCGCGCAGCAACGGCTACGACGTCCGCTGGGTCATCGAGAACCAGATGGGCCCGAACGCGCTGTGGCTGCTGGAGTGGCTCGCGCCCGCGCTCGGCCTGGACACCCTGCGCCCCTGCGCCCGCGTCCTCGACCTCGGCTGCGGCCGGGCGATGACGTCGGTGTTCCTGGCCAGGGAGTACCACGCCCAGGTCACCGCGGCCGACCTGTGGGTCAAGCCGGACGAGAACGCGGCACGCATCGCCGAGGCCGGTTTCGCCGACCGGGTGCTGCCCGTGCACACCGAGGCGCACGACCTGCCGTTCGCCGAGGGCAGCTTCGACGCGATCGTGAGCATCGACGCCTACCAGTACTTCGGTACGAACGACCTGTATCTGCCCACCCTGACCCGGCTGTTGAAGCCGGGCGGGAAGATCGGGATCGTCGTACCGGCACTGCGCGAGGAGATCGACGGCGTGGAGCCGCCGGAGCACCTCGCGCAGTGGTGGGAGCCGGACTTCTGGTGCTTCCACACCGCCGACTGGTGGCGCCGCCACTGGACCCGCAGCGGAGCCGTAGAGGTCGAGACGGCCGACTGGCTCGACGACGGCTGGCAGGACTGGCTGTTGTGGGTCGACGTGGTCGCCGAGGAGAGCCCTCAGGAGTTCCACCGCACGATGGCCCGCTGGGTGCGCGACATGGTGCGCGCCGACGAGGGCCGGACGTTCGGGTTCGTACGACTCGTGGGACGCCGTAAGTAGCCGTACGGCCCCGGAGGACATGTCCTCCGGGGCCGTACTCGGCGCTTGGGCTCAGCCCTCGCTGACGCCCAGCTTCTCCAGGATCAGTTCCTTCACGCGGGCCGCGTCGGCCTGACCGCGGGTCGCCTTCATGACCGCGCCGACCAGGGCGCCGGCAGCGGCCACCTTGCCGGAGCGGATCTTGTCGGCGATGCCCGGGTTGCCGGCGATGGCCTCGTCGACGGCGGTGCCGAGGGCACCCTCGTCGGAGACGACCTTCAGACCGCGCTTCTCGACGACCTCGTCCGGGGTGCCTTCGCCCGCGAGGACGCCCTCGATGACCTGACGGGCCAGCTTGTCGTTCAGGTCGCCCTTCGAGACCAGCTCGGAGACGCGGGCGACCTGCACCGGCGTGATGGCCAGCTCGTCCAGCGACGTGCCGGACTCGTTGGCGCTGCGCGCCAGTTCACCCATCCACCACTTACGGGCGGAGGCCGCGTCGGCACCGGCGTCGATCGTGGCGACGATCGGGTCCAGCGCACCGGCGTTGAGGATCGCCTGCATGTCGGTGGCGGAGATGCCCCACTCGGCGAGCAGCCGGTTGCGGCGGGCCAGCGGCAGCTCGGGCAGACCGGCGCGGATCTCCTCGACCCACTCACGCGAGGGGGCGACGGGGACCAGGTCCGGCTCCGGGAAGTACCGGTAGTCCTCGGCCTCTTCCTTCACACGGCCTGAGGTCGTGGACCCCGTGTCCTCGTGGAAGTGCCGGGTCTCCTGGATGATCGTGCCGCCGGACGAGAGAACGGCCGCGTGCCGCTGGATCTCGAACCGGGCCGCACGCTCCACGGAACGCAGCGAGTTGACGTTCTTGGTCTCCGAACGGGTGCCGAACTTCTCGGTGCCGTGCGGGCGCAGCGACAGGTTCACGTCGCAGCGCATCTGGCCCATCTCCATGCGGGCCTCGGAGACGCCGAGCGCCTTGATGACCTCGCGCAGCTCACGGACGTACGCCTTGGCGACCTCGGGAGCGCGCTCTCCGGCGCCCTCGATCGGCTTGGTGACGATCTCGATGAGCGGGATGCCGGCGCGGTTGTAGTCCAGGAGCGAGTGCGAGGCGCCGTGGATACGGCCCGTCGCGCCGCCCACGTGGGTCGACTTGCCGGTGTCCTCCTCCATGTGGGCGCGCTCGATCTCCACACGGAAGGTCTCGCCGTCCTCCAACTGCACGTCGAGGAAGCCGTTGAAGGCGATCGGCTCGTCGTACTGGGAGGTCTGGAAGTTCTTCGGCATGTCCGGATAGAAGTAGTTCTTCCGGGCGAAGCGGCACCACTCGGCGATCTCGCAGTTCAGCGCGAGACCGATCTTGATCGCCGACTCGACGCCGGTCGCGTTGACGACCGGGAGCGCGCCGGGCAGGCCGAGGCAGACGGGGCAGGTCTGCGTGTTGGCGTCCTGACCGAGTTCGGTCGAACAGCCGCAGAACATCTTGGTCTTGGTGCCGAGTTCGACATGGACCTCAAGGCCCATGACGGGGTCGTACGACGCGAGTGCGTCCTCGTACGACACCAGGTCGGTCGTGGTGGTCACGGTGAAACTTCCCTCTCAGCCCAGCAGGACGTCGTCGTCGCCCAGCCGCTTCAGCTCGCGGTACAGGATGGCGAGGCCGGTGACGATCGCGACCGCGGAGACGGTGGCGTCGATCAGCCGGAGCGTGTCCTGCTCGGTGCGGGCCTTCTTGATCTGCTTGGCGACACCCAACGCGCCGAACGCGGTGGTGGCCATCGACAGGTACGTACCGGACTTGGACTTCTTGAAGTCCTTGGCCTTGGTCAGCTTGCTCACAGCGACGGTGCCTCCTCGAGAAGCGGGTGCCCCCACTTTTCCACGAAGGCGGCCTCGACGGCGGCGCCGACCTTGTACAGCCGGTCGTCCTTCAGCGCCGGGGCGATGATCTGGAGGCCCACCGGGAGGTTGTCCTCGGGCGCCAGACCGCACGGCAGCGACATCGCCGCGTTGCCCGCGAGGTTCGTCGGGATGGTGCACAGGTCGGCCAGGTACATCGCCATCGGGTCGTCGGCGCGCTCGCCGATCGGGAAGGCGGTGGTGGGCGTCGTCGGCGAGACGATGACGTCGACCTGCTCGAAGGCCTTCTCGAAGTCGCGCGTGATGAGCGTGCGGACCTTCTGGGCGGAGCCGTAGTAGGCGTCGTAGTAGCCGCTGCTCAGCGCGTACGTGCCGAGCATGATGCGGCGCTTCACCTCGGGGCCGAAGCCCGCCTCACGGGTGAGGGAGGTGACCTCCTCGGCGGAGTGCGTGCCGTCGTCGCCGACCCGCAGGCCGTAGCGCAGGCCGTCGAAGCGGGCGAGGTTGCTCGAACACTCGGAGGGCGCGATGAGGTAGTACGCCGACAGGGCCAGGTCGAAGGACGGGCAGTCCAGCTCGACGATCTCGGCGCCCAGCTCCTTGAGGAGGGCGACGGACTCGTCGAAGCGCTGGATGACACCGGCCTGGTACCCCTCGCCGCGGAACTGCTTCACGACGCCGACGCGCATGCCCTCGACGCTGCCGTTGCGGGCGGCCTCGACGACCGGCGGGACCGGGGCGTCGATGGACGTGGAGTCCAGCGGGTCGTGGCCGGCGATGACCTCGTGCAGCAGCGCCGCGTCCAGGACCGTACGGGCACAGGGCCCGCCCTGGTCCAGCGAGCTGGAGAAGGCGACCATGCCGTAGCGGGAGACCGCGCCGTACGTCGGCTTGACGCCGACCGTGCCGGTGACGGCGGCCGGCTGGCGGATGGAACCGCCGGTGTCGGTGCCGATGGCGAGGGGCGCCATGTGCGCGGCGAGCGCGGCGGAGGAACCGCCGCCGGAGCCGCCGGGGATGCGGGTGAGGTCCCACGGGTTGCCGGTCGGCCCGTACGCGCTGTTCTCCGTCGACGACCCCATGGCGAACTCGTCCATGTTGGTCTTGCCGAGGATGACGACGTCGGCGGCCTTGAGCCGCTTGGTGAGGGTCGCGTCGTACGGCGGGATCCAGCCTTCGAGGATCTTGGAGCCGACGGTCGTCGGGATGCCCTCGGTGGTGAAGATGTCCTTCAGTGCGAGGGGCACACCGGCGAGCGGCCCGAGCTTCTCGCCCTTGGCCCGCTTCTCGTCGACGGCACGGGCCTGCGCCAGCGCACCCTCGCGGTCGACGTGCAGGAAGGCGTGCACCTTCTCGTCGACGGCCTCGATGCGGGCGAGGTGGGCCTCGGCGACCTGGACCGCGGTGAGCTCGCCGGAGGCGATCTTCGCGGCGGTCTCGGCGGCGGTCAGCTTGATGATGTTGACGTTGTCCGTCATGGCGATTAGTCCTCCCCCAGGATCTGCGGCACCTTGAAACGCTGCTGCTCCTGGGCCGGGGCGCCGGAGAGCGCCTGCTCGGGGGTGAGCGACGGACGGACCTCGTCCGCCCGCATGACGTTCGTCAGCGGGAGCGGGTGCGAGGTCGGCGGTACGTCTTGGTCGGCGACCTCACTGACGCGTGCGACCGCGCCGATGATGTCGTCCAGCTGTCCCGCGAAGTGCTCGAGCTCTTCGGGCTTCAGCTCCAGACGCGCCAGCCGGGCGAGGTGGGCGACCTCCTCGCGCGTGATGCCAGGCATGCAGCGATCCTCTGGGGTGAGTGTGTGTGGTTTGGGGCCAATCCTAGGGGGCAGGCGGCTCGGGCCGTTAAACGGTTTGCCCGGCCGCGGCCGCCGACGGCGCTTCCGCCCCACAGGGGCCACCCGCACCCGACCACGAAACCCGCTGGGGTACTGCCGGTGGGACCGGCTACTCGGCGGCCGGCAAGGCCGCGCGAGGCCGCTGCCAGCCCCGCGATCCCCGCGCCCGCAGCCACGCCGTCGTCTCCTCCGGCGGCATCGCCGCCGCGACCAGCCAGCCCTGTACGGCGTCGCAGCCCAGGTCGCGCAGGCGTTCCCAGGTCTCGTCGTCCTCGACGCCCTCGGCGACGACCAGCAGGCCGAGGGAATGGGCGAGGTCGACCGTGCAGCGGACGATCTCGGCGTCCTCGGTGTCGATGGCGAGGCGGGCCACGAACGAGCGGTCGATCTTCAGTTCGCTGACGGGGAGGCGACGCAGGTGCACCAGGGACGAGTAGCCGGTGCCGAAGTCGTCCAGGGACATCTTCACGCCGTGGCCGGTCAGCCCGGCGAGGGTGTCGGCGGCGCGCTGCGGGTCCTCCAGCAGCACGTGTTCCGTTATCTCCAGCTGGAGGGAGCCGGCGGGGACGCCGTGCCGGGCCAGCCGGGCGGCGACCGAGCCCGCGAAGCCGGGGGTGTGGACGTCACGCGGGGAGACGTTCACCGCGACCGGGACGTACAGCCCCTGCGCGCGCCACTCGGCGACCTGGGCGAGCGCGGTGTCGAGGACGTACTCGGTGAGGTGGGGCATCAGCCCGGAGGACTCGGCGATGGCGATGAACTCGTCCGGCGGCACCTTCCCGCGCTCCGGGTGCACCCAGCGGACCAGGGCCTCCAGGCCCGCCACCTGTCCGTCGAAGCGGACCTTGGGCTGGTAGTGCAGCTCGACCTCGTGCGCGTCGAGGGCGCGGCGCAGGTCGCCGAGGAGCCCGAGCCGGTCCGGGGTGTTCGAGTCCCGTTTCGACTCGTAGACCTCGACGCCCGTACGGTCCCGCTTCGCCTGGTACATCGCCACGTCCGCCCGGCGCAGCAGCCCCTCGGCGTCGAGGGCGTGGTCGGGGAAGACGGCGACTCCGGCGCTGGCCTCCAGGACGAGGGTGAGGCCGTCGAGGTCGAGCGGGGAGCTGAGGGCCGAGACGAGATTGCGGGCGACTCGGGTCGCGGACGTCGTGGAGTCGGCGACCGGCAGTAAGACGGCGAACTCGTCGCCGCCGAGCCGCGCGGCCTCCGCCCCGCGCGGCAGGGCCTGTTGCAGCCGGTCCGCTATCTGCAGGAGCAGCCGGTCTCCGGCGAGATGGCCGAGCGTGTCGTTGACCGACCGGAAGCGGTCGAGGTCTATGAGCATCAGGGCCGAGCGGGCGCCGATGCGTTCGGCGTCGTCCAGGGCGGTCCAGATGCGTTCGAGGAGCCACTGGCGGTTGGGCAACCCGGTCAGCGGGTCGCGCAGCTGCTCCTCCGCCCGGGCCCGGGCCATCCACAGGGTGGAGTCGAGGGCTATGAGCGGGATGGCGAAGAGCGGCAGCAACAGCGGCTTGGCCTCGGCGACCACGCAGACCAGCGGGGCGATGCCGAGCAGCGCGACCGCGACCAGGCCCTGTCTGACCAGGGCGGTGCGGGCGACGGTGGGCAGTCCGCCGGTGCGCGGGGCGTGCAGGTACCACAGCAGGGTGCGGGTGACCGCGAGATAAGCCGCCGCGACGAGGACGATCTCGGGGACCGTGTAGAGGGTCCAGGTGTCGGGGTTCCAGGGGGCCTCGACGCTCGGTACGCGGCCGAAGGCGGCCAGGATCAGTGCGCCGCCGGCGATGCCGAGGATGTCCACCGCGCCGTGCAGGACGCCCTGCCGCCAGCGGTGGCGCCTGGCTATGCCGACCAGGACGACGACGGTGAGGCTGACCATGCCGGCCGGGACCCAGCCGTAGAGCATCAGGACGGCGAGGGTGAGGGCGGCGCCGGAGCCGGTGCCGCCCCACCAGCGGGCGCGGCCGAGCGCGACGAGGTGGCCGACGATGACGCCGGTGAGCACGGCGAGGGCCCAGCCGACGGTGCCGGACGGAAAGAGGGCGTGGCTTCCGGTGAACGCCCGGTAGAAGCCCGCCCCCAGCACGAACCCGGCCGCCGCGACGACCGCCGCGGGCAGTGCGGGCCAGGACAGATGCCGCTCGTGCTCGGCCCCGGGCAGTCCGTGGGTGTGGTCGGCGGTGAGCGGTACGGTGCGGTCGTCCACGGCGGTGTACGGTCCGGCCGGCAGGGCGGGGCCGGTGACCCGCGCCTCGTCCCGCGGCCGCTCCGCGGTGCCCGGTGCCCGACGGCTCCCCCGCCATGCGCCGGCCAGCCGGCGCAGCCGTGAGTACGGGGCGGCGCTCTCGGTCGGTTCCATTCCCGTCCCTCTCACAGCCGGCGGTGCCCACGCCACGCGGCCCGTTGCCCGACAAACCCTCTACGGCGCCGCGTTGGAAAACCCTTTCCCGTCCTCCTGAGGAGCACGGGGTTGCCCCAACCGCAGCTGGGCACGGCAGGCGCACATCTCAACAGTAGGCCGCAGAAGGCTTCCACGGGCAGCGGTCGTCGACGGTTGCCCGAATGCGCCCCGGCCACCCGTATGCATCTGGTATGCGCCGATCGGGTGGCCTTCAACCGCTGCTCCGCCCTACTCCTCGATGGGAAGTGCGACTTCGGCGGCCGCTTCCGAACCCTGTTCCAGCAGGACGTTGAAGCCGTCCTCGTTCAGAACGGGCACCTTGAGCTGCATCGCCTTGTCGTACTTCGAACCAGGATTGTCACCCACAACCACGAAAGACGTCTTCTTCGAAACAGAACCGGTCACTTTCGCTCCGCGCGACTGAAGGGCGTCCTTGGCGCCGTCACGGGTGAAGTGCTCCAGGGTGCCGGTGACGACGACGGTGAGGCCTTCGAGGGGGCGGGGGCCTTCGTCCTCGCCCGTGCTCTCCTCCTCCATGCGGACTCCGGCCGCCCGCCACTTGCGGAGGATCTCCTGGTGCCAGTCCTCGGCGAACCACTCCTTGAGGGACTTCGCGATGATGTCGCCGACCCCGTCGGTGTTCGCCAGTTCCACCTCCGTGGCCTGCTCGATGCGCTCGATCGAGCGGAACTCGCGGGCGAGCGCCTCCGCCGCGACCGGCCCGACATGCCGGATCGACAGACCGGTCAGGACACGGGCCAGCGGGCGCTGCTTGGCCGCCTCGATGTTCTCCAGCATGGCGAGCGCGTTCTTGCGGGCGCCGCCCTCCTTGTTGGCGAAGATCAGGGCGGTCTTCTCCTCGCCGGTCTCCGGGTCCCGCTTGGGCAGCCCGCTGTCCTGGTCGAGGACGTACGCCTTGATGGGCAGCAACTGCTCGATGGTGAGGTCGAACAGGTCGCCCTCGTCGGCCAGCGGCGGCTCGGCGGGCTCCAGCGGCTTGGTGAGGGCCGCGGCCGCGACATAGCCGAAGTGCTCGATGTCCAGCGCCTTGCGGCCCGCGAGGTAGAACAGGCGCTCACGCAACTGGGCCGGGCAGCTCTGGCCGTTGGGGCAGCGCAGGTCGACGTCGCCCTCCTTCATGGGCCGCAGCGGCGTCCCGCACTCGGGGCACTCGCCGGGCATCACGAACTCCCGCTCGCTGCCGTCCCGCAGGTCGACCACCGGCCCGAGGATCTCCGGGATGACGTCACCGGCCTTGCGCAGCACCACGGTGTCGCCGATCAGGACGCCCTTGGCCTTGACCACGTCCTGGTTGTGCAGCGTGGCGAACTCGACCTCGGAGCCCGCGACGGTCACCGGCTCGACCTGGGCATACGGGGTGACCCGGCCCGTACGGCCCACGCCGACACGGATGTTGATGAGCTTGGTGTTCACCTCTTCCGGCGCGTACTTGTAGGCAATCGCCCAGCGCGGGGCGCGGGAGGTCGAGCCGAGGCGGCCCTGGAGGCGGATCTCGTCGAGCTTGATGACCGCCCCGTCGATCTCGTGCTCCACCGAGTGCCGGTTCTCGCCGAAGTACGCGATGAACTCCCGCACGCCGTCGAGGTCGTCGACCACCTTGTTGTGCTTGGCCGTCGGCAGGCCCCAGGTCTTCAGGAGGTCGTAGGCCTGGGAGAGGCGGGTCATGCCGTCGAAGCCCTCCAGGGCGCCGATGCCGTGCACGACCATGTGGAGCGGGCGGGAGGCGGTGACGCGCGGGTCCTTCTGGCGCAGCGAACCGGCCGCCGCGTTGCGCGGGTTGGCGAAGGGCTTGTCGCCGGCCTCGACCAGACGGGCGTTGAGCTCCTCGAACTTCTCCATCGGGAAGTAGACCTCGCCGCGGATCTCCACGAGGTCGGGGATCTTGTCGCCCTTCAGCCGGTCCGGGATCTCGGCGATGGTGCGGACGTTGGGCGTGATGTCCTCGCCGGTGCGGCCGTCGCCACGGGTCGCCGCGCGCGTGAGGCGGCCGTGCTCATAGGTGAGGTTGACGGCGAGGCCGTCCACCTTGAGCTCGCACAGGAGGTGGTACTCGGCGCCGCCGACGTCCTTGGCGACGCGGTCGGCCCAGGCCGCGAGCTCCTCGTCGCTGAAGGCGTTGTCCAGGGAGAGCATGCGTGAGCGGTGCTCGACGGACGTGAACTCGGTCTCGTAGGCCCCCGCGACCTTCTGCGTGGGCGAGTCGGGCGTGCGCAGCTCCGGGTACTCGTCCTCCAGTGCCTCCAGGGACCGCAGGAGCTTGTCGAAGTCCGCGTCGCTGATGACGGGGGCGTCGTTCACGTAGTACCGGAAGCGGTGCTCCTCGATCTGCTCAGCGAGCTGCGCGTGCTTCTCCCGTGCCTCCGCGGGCACCGTCGTCTCCGCTTGCTTGTCGCCGGCCACCGTGTTGTCCTCCCGTTACTCTGGGTTGTCCGCGAGAGATCTCGCCGCCTGGACGCAGTGGGCGAGAGCCCTGCGCGCGTACTCCGGGGAGGCCCCCGCGAGGCCGCACGCCGGAGTGACCGTCACCGCCTCCGCGAGAAGCCCCGGATGCAGCCCCAGCCTGCGCCACAGCGTCCTGACACCCATGACGCTACCGGCAGGGTCTGACAATGCCGTGTCCGTGCCCGGTACGACACCGGCGAAGAGCCGGGTCCCCCCTTCCACCGCCTCACCGATCGCGTCGTCGTCACGCTCGGTGAGGAGCGAGAAGTCGAAGGAGACCGCCGCCGCGCCCGCCCGGCGCAGCAGGGCGAACGGGACGTCCGGTGCGCACGAGTGGACCACGACGGGGCCGTCGGCGTGAACCCCGACGACGTCGCGCAGCGTGGACTCGACGATCTGCCGGTCGACGGCGCGGTGGGTGCGGTAGCCGCTGGCCGTCCTGACCTGCCCGCGGAGCACGGAGATGAGGGAGGGCTCGTCGAGCTGGAGGACGAGCTGGGCGCCGGGGATGCGGCGCCGCACCTCGGCGAGATGCTGCCGCAGGCCCTCCGCGAGCGAGCCGGCGAGGTCGCGGCAGGCGCCGGCGTCGGAGAGGGCGGACTCGCCGTTGCGCAGCTCCAGGGCGGCGGCCAGCGTCCAGGGGCCGACGGCCTGCACCTTCAGCTGTCCCTCGTACCCCTGGGTGAACTCCTCCAGCGCGTCGAGGTCTTCGCCGAGCCAGGACCGGGCCCGTTTGGTGTCCCGGCCCGGCCGGTCCCCTAGCCGCCAGCCGCTGGGCTCCACGCGTGCGTACAGCTCGACGAGCATCCCCGCGGTCCGGCCGATCATGTCGGCGCCGGGTCCGCGGGCGGGCAGCTCGGGCAGGAACGGGAAGTCCTCGAAGGAACCCGTCGCCGTCTTGGCGGCTTCCCGGGCGTCCCCGCCGGGCAGGGAGCCGACGCCGGTGGCGGGGGCAAAGGTGAACTGGCTAGTGGCACTCACCTGGACAGCGTATGCAACCCCGCCGGCCGCTTTGTCAGCGTCCCGGCCGCACGGTCAGGTCGTTGACCTCCGCGTCCCGGGGCAGGTCGAGCGCCATCAGGAGGGTCGTCGCCACGGACTCGGCGTCGATCCACTTCGAGGCGTCGTACTCCTTGCCCTCCTGCTGGTGGACCTTGGCCTGCATCGGGCTCGCAGTGCGGCCGGGGTACACCGAGGTGACCCGGACGCCGTTGCCGTGCTCCTCGTGCCGCAGGGAGTCGGCGAGGGCCTTGAGGCCGTGCTTGGAGGCGGCGTACGCGGACCAGTCGGCGTGGGCGTTCAGGCCCGCGCCCGAGTTCACGAAGACCACATGGCCGCGGGCGGCGCGGAGTTGGGGCAGGAAGTGGCGGGTCAGCTCGGCCGGGGAGATCAGGTTGACGTTCAGCTGGTGGCGCCAGGACTTCGGGGTGAGGTCGCCGACCGGGCCGAGGTCGACGACGCCGGCGATGTGCAGCAGGGAGTCGACCCGGTCCGGGAGGCTCTGGTGGGAGAACGCCCAGCTCAGCTTGTCGGGGTCGGCGAGGTCGCCGACGAGCGTCTGCGCGCCGGGGAACTCCGCGGCGAGTTCCTTCGCGCGGCCCGCGTCGCGCGCGTGCAGGACGAGGTCGTCCCCGCGCGCGTGGAGGCGGCGGGCGACGGCCGCGCCGATGCCGGAGCCCGCACCGGTGATCACATGAGTAGCCATGGTCGTCATCGTCGCACTACGCGACGCCCTGTCCTTCCTCCAGGTACGCCAGCGCCCCCACCGGCTCCTCCGCGAAGAACACCAGGTCGGTGAGGGGCAGGGGCAGGAAGCCCTCGTCCTCCATGCGCCGGAACTGCTCCTTCAACCCGTCGTAGAAACCCGCGGTGTTGAGCAGGACCACCGGCTTGTCGGTGTGGCCGTGCTTCTTCAGCTCCAGGATCTCGGTGGCTTCGTCGAGCGTGCCGGTGCCGCCCACCATGACGACGACCGCGTCGGCCTTCTCCAGGAGGAGCCGCTTGCGCTCGGCGAGGTCCTTGGCGACGACCATCTCGTCGACACCCGGGCGGACCTTGGCGGAGAGGAACTCCACCGACACCCCGACGAGCTTGCCACCCGCCTCCTGCACACCGTCGGCGACGACCTTCATCAGGCCGACGTCCGAGCCGCCCCACACGAGCGTGTGCCCGCCCTTGCCCAGCAGTTTCGCGAACTCACGCGCGGGGCGCGTGTAACGGTCGTCGAGGTCGGCGGCGGAGAGGAAGACACAAATACGCATGGGGCCACCGTACGCGGGAAGAATCGGCGGCCCGCGCGCGCTCTTCCTCGCATGGCCTCAGGACACACGATCACCATCGAGCAAGGCGACCGGCATGTGCGCGTGGTGCACGGCGACCAGGTGCTGGCGGAGAGCGAACGGCCGCTGATCCTGAAGGAGACGGGCTCTCCGGTGCGGTACTACCTGCCCCCCGAGGACGTCCGCCTCGACCTCCTGACCCCCTCCGACACCCACACCTACTGCCCCTTCAAGGGCACGGCGTCCTACTGGTCGCTGCCCGACGCGGCGGACCTGGTGTGGTCCTATCCCGACCCCAAGCCGGACGTCGCGCAGATCAAGGACCATCTCTGCTTCTACGAGGTGGAAATCACCGATTAGTTCCCGGCGTCCCCGATTAACTCCGTGCCGCGTGGAAGTCTCCACAGGCATGGACAAGAAGACTCTTTCCCGCGACGGCACCCCCATCGCCTACGAGACCTCCGGCCGGGGCCCGGCCGTGATCCTGGTGAGCGGCGCGATGTCGACCGGCGGCACCGTGGCGCCGCTGGGCGCGCTCCTCGCCGACCGGTTCACGGTCCTCTGGTACGACAGGCGGGGCCGCGGTGCGAGCGGCGACACGGCCCCGTACGCGGTGGAGCGTGAGGTCGAGGACCTCGCCGCGCTCATCGACGCGGCGGGCGGTGAGGCGTGTCTGTACGGCATCTCGTCGGGCGGGGCGCTGGTCCTGGAGGCGGCGGCGAGCGGGCTTCCGGTCCGCAAGGCCGCCGTGTACGAGACGCCGTTCGCCGACTTCTCCGAGCAGGGGGCGAAGGAGCGCGCCGCGTACACCGAGAACCTCACGGCGGCGCTCGCGGACGGCCGGCGCGGGGACGCGGTGGAGCTGTTCCTCACGCTGACCGGCCTGGCGCCCGAGATGATCCAGGGCGCCCGGCAGTCCCCGATGTGGGCCGGCATGGAGGCGGTCGCCCCGAGCCTCGCCCACGACGACGCCGTCATGGGCGGCGGTCTGCTGCCCCGGGAGCGGCTGGCCTCGATCTCCGTCCCCGTCCTGGCGGTCGCGGGCGGGGCGAGCCCCGACTGGCTGCGCGAGGCCACGCGCGCGGTGGCGGAGGCGGTGCCGCAGGGGTCGTACCGGAGCCTGGAGGGTCAGACCCACATGGTGGATCCGAACGTCCTGGCCCCGGTGCTCGCCGAGTACTTCACGCCGTAGCGGCGGCCGGCGCGCGCGTGGTCGAGGCGATCGTCGCCGAGCCCACCACGCGCGTGCCGTCGTACAGCACGATCGCCTGGCCGGGGGCGACCCCGCGGACCGGCTCCGTGAAGGAGACCTGGAGCTCGCCGTCGACCAGTTCCGCGCGCACCTCGGTCTCGCCGCCGTGGGCGCGGAGCTGGGCGGTGTAGGTGCCGGGGCCCACGGGGGCCGTGCCGCACCAGCGGGGCTTGATGGCCGTCAGGGCGCTGACGTCGAGGGAAGCGGCCGGGCCGACCGTCACCGTGTTGTTCACCGGGGAGATGTCCAGGACGTAGCGCGGCTTGCCGTCGGCGGCCGGGGTGCCGATCCGCAGGCCCTTGCGCTGGCCGATGGTGAAGCCGTACGCGCCCTCGTGGGTGCCGATCTTCGCGCCGGACTCGTCGACGATGTCGCCCTCGGCCTTGCCGAGCCGGTTCGCGAGGAAGCCCTGGGTGTCGCCGTCGGCGATGAAGCAGATGTCGTGCGAGTCGGGCTTCTTCGCCACCGCCAGGCCCCGGCGCTCGGCCTCCGCGCGGATCTCGTCCTTCGTCGTCACCGTGTCGCCCAGCGGGAACAGCGCGTGCGCGAGCTGCTTCTCGTCCAGGACGCCGAGGACGTACGACTGGTCCTTGGCCATGTCGGAGGCGCGGTGCAGTTCGCGGGTGCCGTCCTCGCGGACGATCACCTGGGCGTAGTGGCCGGTGCAGACCGCGTCGAAGCCCAGCGCGAGCGCCTTGTCGAGGAGCGCGGCGAACTTGATTTTCTCGTTGCAGCGCAGGCACGGGTTGGGGGTGCGGCCGGCCTCGTACTCGGCGACGAAGTCCTCGACGACGTCCTCGCGGAAGCGGTCGGCGAGGTCCCAGACGTAGAACGGGATGCCGATGACGTCGGCGGCGCGGCGGGCGTCGCGGGAGTCCTCGATGGTGCAACAGCCACGCGCGCCGGTGCGGAACGATTGCGGGTTCGCCGAGAGGGCGAGGTGGACACCGGTCACGTCATGGCCGGCTTCCGCGGCGCGGGCGGCGGCGACGGCGGAGTCCACGCCGCCGGACATGGCGGCGAGGACGCGGAGGGGGCGCTGCGTGGAGTGAGTCATAACCCCTCCAGGGTACGGGGGCGCGGGAACCGGAGCCCACGAGTATCCGTTCACGATCACATGGGGGCGGCAGAGGCATCCAAGGACGGCGACCGGCGCATCGGGCGGCGCGCCCTGCTGATCGGCGGCGCGGCGGCCGCCGTCGGCACGGGCGTGCTGGCCCGGGACGAGCTGGCGCGGCTGTGGTGGCGTACGCCCGGGGTGGAGAAGCCCCGCAAGGAGGGCGAGGTCGACTTCGCGGGCGCGCGGTGGGTGGCGGCGTCGGAGGCGAACTGGCGGCGCGCGGACCGGCCCGACGACTACGACATCGACATGGTGATCATCCATGTCACCCAGGGCAGCACCGCCAGCGCGGTGAAGGCCTTCCAGGACCCCGGCCACCGGGCGGCGGCGCACTACATAGTCGGCCAGGACGGCCGCGTCACCCAGATGATCCGCGAGCTGGACGTGGCGTACCACGCGGGCAACCGCGACTACAACGAACGCAGTGTCGGCATCGAGCACGAGGGCTTCGTGGACCGGCCCGAGGACTTCACCGCCGCGATGTACGCGTCCTCGGCCCGGCTGACGGCGAGGATCTGCGCGCGCTACGACATACCCGTCGACCGCGAGCACATCATCGGCCATGTGGAGGTGCCGGGGACGGACCACACCGACCCGGGCGACCACTGGGACTGGGACCGGTACATGAAGCTGGTACGAAGGGCGCGCACGACGACGGCGTGAGCCCGGTCCCCTAGGCCGGCCCCCCACCGCCCGCTACGTCAGCCCCGCCGCCCGCGCCCGTTCCACCGCCGGGCCGATCGCCTTGGCCACCGCCTCCACGTCGGCCTCGGTGGAGGTGTGGCCGAAGGAGAAGCGGAGGGTGCCGCGGGCCAGGTCCGGGTCGGTGCCGGTGGCGAGGAGGACATGGCTGGGCTGGGCGACACCGGCGGTGCAGGCGGAGCCGGTGGAGCACTCGATGCCCTGGGCGTCGAGGAGCAGCAGGAGCGAGTCGCCCTCGCAGCCGGGGAAGGTGAAGTGGGCGTTGGCCGGGAGCCGGTCCACCGGGTCGCCGCCGAGGATCGCGTCCGGCACCGCCGTACGGACCGCCTCGACCAGGGAGTCGCGCAGGGCGCCGATCTCGCGGGCGAACCACTCGCGCTGCTCGGCGGCGAGCCGGCCGGCGACGGCGAAGGAGGCGATGGCGGGGACGTCGAGGGTGCCGGAGCGGACATGGCGCTCCTGGCCGCCGCCGTGCAGGACGGGGACGGGGGTGTACTCGCGGCCCAGCAGCAGGGCGCCGATGCCGTAGGGGCCGCCGACCTTGTGGCCGGAGACGGTCATCGCGGCGAGCCCGGAGGCGGCGAAGTCGACGGGGATCTGGCCGTAGGCCTGGACCGCGTCGGCGTGCAGCGGGACGTCGAACTCGGCGCAGACGTCCGCCAGTTCGCGGACCGGCAGGATGGTGCCGATCTCGTTGTTGGCCCACATGACGGTGGCGAGGGCCACGTCGTCGGGGTCGCGGGCGATGGCCTCGCGCAGGGTCTCGGGGTGGACGCGGCCGTACGCGTCGACGGGGAGGTACTCGACGGTGGCGCCCTCGTGTTCGCCGAGCCAGTGGACGGCGTCCAGGACGGCGTGGTGCTCCACGGGGCTGGCGAGCACCCGGGTGCGGGCCGGGTCGGCGTCGCGGCGGGACCAGTACAGGCCCTTCACGGCGAGGTTGTCGGCCTCGGTGCCGCCGGAGGTGAAGACGACCTCGCTGGGGCGGGCGCCGAGGGATTCGGCGAGCGCCTCACGGGACTCCTCGACGGTGCGCCTCGCGCGGCGGCCGGCCGCGTGGAGGGCGGAGGCGTTGCCGGTGACGGCCAGCTGGGCGGTGAGCGCCTCGACTGCCTCGGGAAGCATCGGGGTGGTCGCGGCGTGGTCGAGGTAAGCCATGGTGCGTTGATTCTACGGGGCCGCGTTCGGAAGCCTCATGGCAAGGCTCCCCGGCGCCGGAGGCGTCAGAAGCTCCAGGACACGGTGCTGTCCATCTGCATGACCGTCACCAGGACCAGGAGGTCGGCGACGCCCAGGCCCATGCCCAGGAAGGCACGGCCGCGGCGGGCGGTGCCGCGCCACAGGGCCACGGCGGCCAGGGCGATGGCGACCGGGCCCAGGAAGACGTTCAGGACGAGCAGGCCCAGGAGGCCGAGGATGAAGGACGCCACGGCCATGCCGTCGGCGTCGCGGGCGCCGGTGCGGCGGCTGGTGGTGGTGCTGCTGCTGGCCGGTGCGGTGAGCTGCATGGTGATCAATCCCCCAGGATCAGTTGGGTGCGGCGGGCTCAGTGAGCGGACGAGTTGCGGCGGGCGTGGCGCTCGCGGAGCGCGAAGATGCCCAGCCAGGCGGCGATGACGGCCGCTGCGACGGCGGTGAAGGCGAACGGCGCGTGGGCGACGGTGCCCAGGACGGCGCCGAAGAGCAGAAGTGCGGCGACGAGGAACAGCATGGGATGCAACCCCCTCCGAGACGCCCCTCGTGGGCATCTCTCGTTACGTTTCGGTGAACAGTTGTAGTAACACTTGTTCACTGACTACAGAGTCTAGCGCGTACAACGACTTCTCAATTCCAGAGAACAGTTGTTTACTGCATGGCATGAGTCACACCCTCGGCATCCGACAGGCCCAGAAGCAGAAGACCCGACAGGCGCTCCTGGACGCGGCGTTGGGACTGCTGGAGGAGCAGAGCCTGAGCAGCCTGGGCCTGCGCGAGGTCACGCGCGCGGTCGGCGTCGCCCCGACGGCCTTCTACCGGCACTTCCGCTCCACCGCGGATCTCGGCGTGGCCCTGGTCGAGGACACGCTGGGCAGCCTGCACCCCATGATCCGGACGACGGTGTCCACGGCGGACGACAGCGAGCAGCGCGTGGTGCGCGCCGTCGAGCTGATCGCCCGTCATGTGGACGCGTACCCCGCACACATCAGGTTTATCGCCCGGGAACGGCATGGCGGGGTCCAGCCGGTGCGGGAGGCCATCCGGGAGCAACTGGCCCGGTTCGGCCAGGAGGTGAAGGACGAGCTGGCCAAGGACTGCGAGTCGGCCGGCTGGAGCGACGACGACCTCCTCATGCTCGCCAACCTGTACGTCGACCAGATGCTGATCACCGCCTCCCTGTTCCTGGAGGCCCAGGAGTCGACGCCGGAGGAGCGGGACCGGGTGATCCAGGTGGCGACCCGCCAGATGCGGCTGATCAGCATCGGCCGCCATCACTGGCTGGACTGAGCCCCCGTCTGCCCGCCGGCCGCACCGCTCGGCGCGCCGCTGGGCATCCCACCGCCCCCGCCGGGGCCACCGCAGCCGCCGCCCTGGCCACCGCCGGGACCACCCTGGCCGCCCCCCGGCCCACCGCTCGGCATACCCGAGGGCGCGCCGGACGGCTGGGCGGTGCCGTTGGCCGTGGGAGCGCCGCTGGGCCTCCCCGAGGGGTTGCCGCTGGGCGCGCCGGACGGCGCCTGGCACGACTGCTGCCCGGAGTTGCCGCTGTTCGAGGAGGACGACGAGTCCCCCGAGCCGCAGGCCACCAGGGCGAGGGGCGAGAGCGCCAGCAGGGCCACCGCGGGGACGAGACGCACACGCTTCATGAGAGACAACTCCAAGGAGAATGAGGGGAGTCTTGAGGCGGGCACTCAATCAACGCGCCTTAGGGCTTCCTTGGGCCCGCGCTGTCCTCGGCCTGTGCGTCAGGCAATGCGGGCCTAAAGCCGCCCCTCTGACCTGGGGTTCCCTTCCGACTCCCGGCCTGCGCGCCGGTACAGCTCCGTGACAGAAGCGGCCGCCCCGGCCAGTTCCGCGCGCACCTCGGGCGGCGAGAGGACCTCCACCCGGTCGGAGAACGCGAGGAGTTGACGGGCCTCGCCCAGCTCGCCGTACGACAGCCGGGCGGTCACCCAGTCCCCTGTGCCGTCGTCGGCGGGCAGCTCGGTCAGCCAGCCGGTCATCATCCGCAGGAACAGGTCGAGCCGGTCGCGGCGGACCCGGACGACGACGTCGATGCCGCCGGGGCGTTCCTCGACCTGGCGGCGCAACCGCTCCCAGGCGTCGGCGAGTTCGACGCCCGGCCGTCGCCGTACGGCGTCCTCCAGCACGGTCGCCGCGCGCACCCGGTCGGCCCGGAACAGCCGGGGCCCGCCCCTGCGGTCGGCGACCAGGTACCAGACACCGGCCTTGGAGACGAGGCCGTACGGGTCGACGGTGTAACGTCCGGATCTCGCGCTCCCCGCTGTGCCGGTACCGCAGCCGCAGCCTGCGGTCGGTGAAGACGGCGTCCTGCAACACCTGGAGGTCCACGGCGGGTTGGGGGCCGCCCTTCCAGCGGGTGGCGTCGACCAGGATGCGCCGCGCGGTCACGTCGGCGGCGGGGCGGTGCGGGGCCGGGAGCGCCGCCATCACCTTGCGCAGGGCGGAACCGAGCGCGGTGTCGAGGCCGAGGGCGGCGTGCGCGCCCTGCGCGGCCAGGATGAACAGGGCGCGGGACTCATCGGCGGTCAGTCCGGTGACGTCCGTGCGGAAGCCCGCGAGGAGTTCGATGCCGCCGTACCGGCCGCGCTCGGCGTAGACCGGGACGCCGGCGGCGGACAGGGCCTCGACGTCCCGGTAGATGGTCCGGACGGACACCTCGAGGCGCTCGGCCAGTTCGGGCGCGGGGACGCGGCCGCGGGTCTGGAGGAGCAGCAGGATGGACAGGAGGCGGTCGGACTTCACGGCACCAGGATGCCTCCGTCCCCGCCTCCCCCCTTCCTCAAGCCAGCCTGACCCGCGCCAGCTGGCGGGACTGGGCGACCAGCCGGTCCGCGCTGTCCCAGACCTCGGCGTCCTCCTCCAGGAAGCCGCCGGCGAGGTTGCGGGTGGTGATCGAGACGCGGAGGGGGCCGGGGGCCGGGCGGCAGCGGACGTGGACCGTCAGCTCGACCGTGGGGACCCAGCCCTTGAGGCCGATCTCGAAGGCGGTCGGCGGCAGCGCGTCCACCGCGAGCAGCAGGGAGAAGGGGTCGGCGTCGCGGCCGTCGGCGAGGCCGAACCAGGAGCGCATCTCCCCCTTGCCGGACGGAGCGCCGAGGGCCCAGCCCAAGGTCGAGGGGTCCAGCTTGAGCATCAGCCGGTCGGTGATGGCCGAGCTGCCGTCGACGGGGGCCGGCCCGTCTTCGGGGCCGAAGCACTGGTCCATGGGCGGGAGCGCGGGCGGCTTCGCCGTCGTACGGACGTCGTCGGGGAGGGAGTCGAGGTCGCCGTAGGAGGCGAGGACGCGGATGCGCTCGACCTCGGCGCCCTGCTCGTCGTACTGGAAGAGCGAGGCCTGGCCGGTGGAGAGGGTGCGGCCGGTGCGGACCACGTCCGTGCGGATCACCGCGGGGCCCGGCTGGGACGCGGTGAGGTAGTGCGCGGAGATGGTGAACGGGTCGGCGTGCGGCAGGGCGTCCGCGAGGGCGCGGCCGAGGACGGCCAGCAGATAGCCGCCGTTGACGGCGTTGATGATCGTCCAGCCGGCGGAGAGGTCGATGTCGTAGACACCGGGTTCCCGGCGGGTGACCGCGGTGTCCCGGTCGAACTCGCTGTCGCCGATCGCGGCGCGCGTGACGGGGGCTGCTTCTGGCATGGGTGAACGGTACAACAGCTAACTACTAAGCGGTAGCTTTGCCCGGTAGCTCAACAGACCTTCCCAGGTGAGACCCGGGCAATTTCTCGGTAAGTGTCCGTACTCGTCCGTAAACCCGGGGCCCGGCCCTGCCCTCTGTAGGGACATGAGCCTCACCGGGACCACGTTCCTTTACACGCTGATCGTGCTGTCCGTCGTCGCCGTCCTGCTTCCACTGGCGCTGTGGTCGCGGCTGCGCGGGCCGAAACCGCTGCGGGCCCTGGGCCGGCTGCTGATGGTGCTGTTCGCCCAGGGCACGGCCGTCGCGCTCGTCTTCGTGCTGGTCAACAACGAGAACAACCTGTACGACAACTGGGCCGACCTCCTCGGCACCGGCAACCACGTCGAGCAGGCCGCCAACCTCGGCGCCGACGGCACCGGCGGCATCGCGCTGAAACGGTTGCCCAAGGTCCGCCAGCACTTCTCCCCCGCCTCCGGCCCCGGCATGGGCGGCGTCCGCGTCACCCAGCTCAAGGGCCGGGTGTCGGGCGTGAACGCCGAGGTCTACGTCTGGCTGCCGCCGCAGTACCACCAGGCCGCCTACCGGCACCACAGGTTCCCCGTCGTGGAGCTGCTGTCGGGCTACCCGGGCTCGGCGAAGGCCTGGTTCGGGTCGCTGCACGCCGTGAACCAGCTCCAGCCGCTGATGCGGGAGGGCAAGGTCGCGCCGTTCATCCTGGTCGCCCCGCGGATGAACCTGCTGGCCGGGGTGGACACCGGGTGTGCCAACATCACGGGCACCGTGAACGCCGACAGCTGGCTCAGCATCGACGTGCCGAGGATGGTCACGGACAACTTCCGCGCCCAGCCGGGCCCCACGGGCTGGGCCGCCGCCGGGTACTCCGCGGGCGGGCACTGCGCGACCAAGCTCGCCGTCGCCCACCCCGACCGCTACCGCGCCGCGATCAGCATGTCCGGCTACAACGACCCGATCGGCGAACGCAACTCGCTGGCCGCCGAGACCCCAGCGCTGCGCCGCGCCAACAACCCCTACGTCCTGCTGCGCGAGGCCCGCACCCCGCCCGCGATCGCGCTCTACCAGTCGGGCCAGCCGGGCGACGGCTACGAGGCGGCCACCGGGCTCGAACAGATCGCGAAGGCCCCGACGACCGTGCACGTCGTCTACATCCCCAGGAGCGCGGGCGGCCACAACATGGCGCTGTGGCGGCCCCAGGTGATCCCGGCCTTCCACTGGCTGACGGAGGAGATGGGACTGCTGCACGGCCGGGCGGGCGGCCGCCCTACTCCTCGCGCACGGTCGACCGCCGGTTCCAGGCCCGCGGAGCTCGCCAGTGGTAGCGCATCGCCAGCAGCCGCAGCACGAAGGCCGTGATCGCGGCGAGGGAGCTGGTGAACGGCGTCAGGGCGTCGTAGCGGATGCAGAGCACCACCATCGTGGCGCCGACCATCGCCGGGACCGCGTACAGGTCGCGGTCCCAGCGCAGCAGCGACGGCACCTCGTTGGCGAGCACGTCACGCAGCACACCGCCGCCGACCGCGGTGGCGAGGCCGAGGGTGGCGGACTGGGTGAGGCCGAGACCGTGGTCGTACGCCTTCGTCGTCCCCGTGACGCAGAACAGGCCGAGGCCCGCCGCGTCGAAGACGTTCACGCCGAGCTGGATGCGTTCGACCTGCGGGTGCAGGAAGACGATCAGCAGCGCGGCGAGCAGCGGGGTGACGAAGTACCCCAGGTCGGTGAAGGCGGCCGGGGGTACCGCGCCGATGATCAGGTCCCGGAACAGCCCTCCGCCCAGCGCGGTGACCTCGGCGAGGACGGCGATGCCGAAGACGTCGAAGTTCTTGCGCACGGCCAGCAGCGCGCCGGAGATGGCGAAGACGAAGATGCCGATCAGGTCGAGCGTGTGCTGGACGGAGGGGGCAAACAGTGGCTCAAGCACCCCACATTCTTACCTATGCGCGGGGGTGAACCTTGCAATGCAAGGGTCACGGGGCCGGAAGAGCCGGTTTTCCTGTGGTGAACAGCCAGGTCTGGAACAGGTCGTCCAGCTGCTGTCCGGAGATCTTCTCGGCGAGCCGGACGAAGTCGGCCGTGTTCGCGTTGCCGTAGCGGTGGATCTTCGTCCAGGTCGGCAGCAGCTTGAAGAAGGCCGCGTCGCCGATGCGTTCGCGCAGCACCTGGAGGGTCATCGCGCCGCGCTGGTAGACCGCGGAGGCGAACATGGTGTCGCGCTGCGGGTCGCCGACGGTGATCTGCCAGAAGGGGGCGTCGGCCGGGCGGGCGTTGTAACCGGCCAGGAACGAGTCGTGGGCGCTGCGGGTGCCCTGGTGCTCGGCCCACAGCCACTGGGCGTAGGTGGCGAAGCCCTCGTTGAGCCAGATGTCCTTCCAGCGCTCCACCGACACCGAGTCGCCGAACCACTGGTGGGCCAGCTCGTGCACGATCGTGGTCTCGTTGCGCACGGCCGAGTAGACCGGTTTCGACTGCACCTCCAGCGAGAACCCCGCCTCGGGCATGTCGTCGACGATCGCGCCGGTCTCCTCGAAGGGGTATGGCCCGAAGACCTCGGACCAGTAGTCGGTGGCGGCGGCCGTGACGGCGTACACGTCGACGCTGTTGCCGTTCGCGAGGACCGGGTCGATCGCGACGTAGATCGGGGTGCCGCCGGGGGTGGTGCCGGTCCGGACGTCGAACTTCCCGATCGTCGCGGTCGCGAGATAGGTCGCCATCGGCTTGCTCTCGCGCCAGTGGGTGTACGTCGAGTCGCCCTTGTCGTACGTCGAGACGAGCCGGCCGTTGGAGACCCCGGTCAGGCCCTTGGGCGCCTTGATGCGGATGTCGTAGGTGGCCTTGTCGTCGGGGTGGTCGCTGGACGGGAACCAGGTGGAGGCGGCGTTGGGTTCGCAGGCGACGAAGACACCGTCGGTCGTCTTCATCCAGCCGTAGTTCGAGCCGAACACGATGGGGCCGCCGAGGGGTTCGGGGACGCCGCCGTAGGTGACGGCGACGGTGAAGTCCTTGCCTTTGCGGAGTGACGCGCGCGGGGTGATCACGATCTCGTCGCCGTCGCGGGTGAACCGGGCCCGTCTGCCGTTCACTTCGACTCTCGTGACCTCCAGCTGCTGGAGGTCGAGGTCGAAGGAGGAGAGGTTCTGGGTGGCGCGGGCGGTGAGGGTCGTACGGCCGTCGAGGCGGTCGGTGTCCGGGTTGTACGCCACGTCGAGGTCGTAGTGACGGGCGTCGAAGCCGCCGTTGCCGAGGAGGGGGAAGTAGGGGTCGCCGAGGCCGGCCCCTCCGGGGGTGGGCGCGGAGGAGGCTGCGATGACCATGAAAGAAGCCGCCGCGGTAGCGACGGCTCCTAAGCGTGCCGAACGGGAGAGTCCCATGTTGTCGTCCCTTTCGAGCGCGTGCCGATAAGTCGGACACGGACGACTGTGGACGCTCCCGTTCGGACATGTGCATGACTTTGCCAAGTCGTCATGCGTTACTTGTCAGTTGACTCCTGACCGTCCGCTTCTGCTTCTGCTTCCGCGGGTTCGTCGGTCGGCTGCGGGTCGGTGGGGGCTGGTCGCGCAGTTCCCCGCGCCCCTGGGTCCGTCGCCTCAACCTCGGCTGCAACGGCTGCCGACGTCTCCGCGCTCTCCGCCAGGACCTCGTCGGCCACCAGCTCCGCCGCTTCCTTCGCGACCGTCAGCAGGACCGTGTCCTGCGGAGCCTGGTCCTCGAAGTTCTCCGGGTGGTGGCAGGCGACCTGCTGCCCCGGCTTCAGCTCGGTGAGCTTCGGCTCGGTCGTCGTGCAGATCTGCGTCGCCTTCCAGCACCGGGTATGGAAGCGGCAGCCGCTCGGCGGGGAGATCGGCGAGGGCACGTCGCCCTTGAGGAGGATGCGCTCGGACTTGGCGTTCTTGCGCCGCGGGTCCGGGATCGGCACCGCCGACATGAGCGCCTTGGTGTACGGGTGCATCGGCGCCTTGTACAGCGACTCGCGGTCCGCCAGCTCGACGATCTTGCCGAGGTACATCACCGCGATCCGGTCCGAGACGTGCCGGACGACCGAGAGGTCGTGCGCGATGATCACGTACGTCAGGCCGAGTTCCTGCTGGAGGTCGTCGAGCAGGTTCACGACCTGGGCCTGGATCGACACGTCGAGCGCGGAGACCGGCTCGTCGGCCACGACCAGCTTCGGGTTCAGGGCCAGCGCGCGGGCGATGCCGATGCGCTGGCGCTGACCGCCGGAGAACTCGTGCGGATAGCGGTTGTAGTGCTCGGGGTTGAGGCCCACGACCGACAGCAGCCGCTGGACCTCCGCCTTGATCCCGCCCTCGGGCGTGACGCCCTGGAGCCGGAACGGGGCGCCGATGATCGTGCCGATGGTGTGGCGCGGGTTCAGCGACGAGTACGGGTCCTGGAAGATCATCTGCACGTCACGGCGGAGCGGACGCATGCCGCCGACGCCGAGGTGCGTGATGTCCTGGCCCTCGAACTCGACCTTGCCGGCCGTCGGTTCGAGCAGCCGGGTGATCAGCCGGCCCATGGTCGACTTGCCGCAGCCGGACTCGCCCACGACACCGAGGGTCTCGCCGGACTTGACCTCGAAGTCGATGCCGTCGACCGCGCGGACCGCGCCGACCTGCCGCTGGAGCAGGCCCTTCTTGATCGGGAAGTGCTTCTGGAGCCCGGTCACCTTCAGCAGGGTCTCGCCGGGGGCGGCGTCGGCCTTGGTGACCAGCGTGCCGTCGCTCTGCGCAGGGATGCTCACTTTGTCCTCGCTCACAGCTTCGGCGCAATCTCTTCGGTCCAGATCCGCTCCCGCTGCTCCTGCGTCATGTGGCAGGCGGCCCAGTGCTGGCTGCCGACCTCGGACAGCTCGGGGCGGACCGTGCGGGTGACGTTGTCCTTCGGGATGTCCGCGTACGGGCAGCGCGGGTTGAAGGCGCAGCCGGACGGGATGTTGATCAGCGAGGGCGGCGAACCCTTGACCGGGATCAGGCGCTCCTGCTGGTCGCGGTCGAGACGCGGCATCGAGCCGAGCAGACCCCAGGTGTAGGGGTGGCGGGGCTCGTAGAACACCTTCTCCGCCGGACCGCGCTCGACGCAGCGGCCGCCGTACATCACCAGGATGTCGTCGGCCAGCTCGGCGACGACACCCAGGTCGTGGGTGATGATGATGACCGCGGAGCCGAACTCCTTCTGCAGATCCCGGATCAGGTCGAGGATCTGCGCCTGGACGGTCACGTCCAGGGCGGTCGTCGGCTCGTCCGCGATCAGCAGCTCGGGGTTGTTGACCAGCGACATCGCGATCATCGCGCGCTGGCGCATACCGCCGGAGAACTCGTGCGGGTAGTTGTCCACCCGCTTGTCCGGCTGCGGGATGCCGACCCGGTCGAGCATCTCGACCGCGCGCTTCTTCGCGGTCTTCTTGTCCACGTTGTGGTGGATGCGGTACGCCTCCACGATCTGCTGGCCGATCGTGTAGTACGGGTGCAGCGCGGACAGCGGGTCCTGGAAGATCATCGCCATCTCGCGGCCACGCAGCCTGCGCACGTGGTCCGGGTCGGCGGTGAGCAGCTCGGTGCCGTCCAGCCAGATCTCGCCGGAGATCTGCGCCTTGCGCTTGCCGTACTGGCCGGCGGTGTGCAGGCCCATGATGCCGAGCGAGGTCACCGACTTGCCGGAGCCGGACTCGCCCACGATGCCGAGGGTCTTGCCCTTCTCCAGCTGGAAGGAGAGCCCGTCGACGGACTTGACCAGGCCGTCGTCGGTCGGGAAGTGCACCTTCAGGTCGCGCACTTCCAGGAACGCGGACGGCGGGGGCGAGGCGGGGGTGGGCTCGCCCACGGCCGCTCCGCTCTTGCTGAGTTCGGTCATGCGAGCCTCACTCGGGGGTCGATCACGGCGTAGAGGATGTCCACCACGAGGTTGGCGATCAGCACCGCGAGAGAAGTGATCAGGGTGACGCCCAGAATGATGGGCAGGTCCTGGGTCTTGATGCCGTTGAGCACCGCCTGGCCGAGGCCCGGCAGGCTGAACGTGGTCTCGGTCAGGATCGCGCCGCCGATCAGGGCGCCGAGGTCCATGCCGAGCATGGTCAGGATGGGGGTCATCGTGGAGCGCATGGCGTGCTTGCCGATGACGACGCGCTCCTTGAGGCCCTTCGCGCGGGCGGTGCGGATGTAGTCCTCGCCGAGGATCTCCATCATGGTCGCCCGGGTGATCCGGGCGTACATCGCCGCGTAGAGGAAGGCGAGGGTGATCCAGGGGAGGATCATGCCGCCGAGCCAGCCGGTGAAGCTCTCGTCGAGGGGCACGTACTCGCCCTCGACCCAGCCGAGACCGTACGAGAAGATCGCGAGGCTCAGCAGACCGGTGAAGTAGATCGGGAGGGAGACACCCGCGAGGGCGACGACCATCGCACCGCGGTCCCACAGGCTGCCCCGCTTGAGCGCGGAGAGCACACCGGCGGCGACACCGAACAGCAGCCACAGCACGGCGGCACCGAGCGCCAGACCCAGGGTCACCGGGAAGCGGTCCGTGATCACCGGCCAGATGGCCTGCTCGGTGCGGAAGGAGTACCCGAAGCACGGCGCGGCACAGTGCACGGAGTCGCCACCGCCCACGTAGGTGCGGCCGGCGAAGAGACCCTTGAAGAACTCCCAGACCTGGGAGTAGATCGGGTCGCTCAGTCCGAGCTTCTGCCGCACGCCCTCGACGGCGGCGGGGTCGGCCTGCTTGCCCACGAAGCTCAAGGCGACGTCGACGCCCGCCCACTTGGGGACGAGGAAGAAGATGCCGAAGACCACCATGATGATGACCACGAGCATCACTGCGGCGGCGAACAGCCGCCTGATGAGGTAAGCGAGCACAGCTCTCGGCCCGCCGCGGGCCGCGGGCCACCGGAGGTCGTCCGGTGGCCCGCGCTCCCGCGTCGCCGGCCTTCACCTGCCTTTCGTGCCGTACGGCGGGTGTGCCGGGATTACTTCGCGGACTTCAGACCGAGGTTGACGAAGTCGTACATGCCGCTGAAGGCGTCCGACGTGTAGACGTTCGCGAGTCGGTCACCGCGCCAGTTGACGAACTTCTCGAAGACGAAGGGCAGGTAGTAGCCGCCCTCCATGACCGCGTGGTTGATGTCCTTGGCGATCGCCAGCTTGCCCGCGTCGTCCTGCGTCTTCACGTAGGTGTCGAACAGACCGTTGATCTTCTTGTCGTCGATGAGCGCGAAGTTGTTGTTGCCGCTCTCGAGGATGTACTTGCCGTCCCACAGCGGCAGACCGAAGCCCTGGACCGAACCGAAGTCGGCGCCCCAGCCCATGATGATGATGCCGTAGCCCTTCTTCTTCACGTTCGAGGGGCTGCCGATGATGCCGGACGTCTGCGAACCGTCGAACTGGTCGATGTTGACGTCGATGCCGACCTTCTTCAGGGAGGCCTGGAGAGACTCGGCGGTCGCGACCTCGACCGGCTTGTTGTTACGGACGGCGATGGTGGTCTTGAAGCCGTTCGGCTTGCCGCAGGCCTTCAGCTCTTCCTTGGCCTTGGCGACGTTGCCGTTCTTGTTCGCGCCGTTCAGCTCGTACGGGTCGTACGACTGGCCCTCGGAACCGGGGACGGTCGGCGGGAGCATGTTGGTGCCGATGTCACCACCGGCGACCGGGCCACCGCGCGCGGTCTGCAGCGAGACGTGGTCGGCGCCGTAGATCACGGCCTTGCGGCAGTGCTCGTTGTCGAACGGCTTCACGCTCTGCGGGAAGGTCGCGTAGCGGATGTAGCCGGAGACCGGGTTGTCCAGGTTGGCCTTGTGCTCCTGGAGAGCGGTGGTGCGGCCCTGCGGGGACAGACCGGTCTGGTTGATGTCCAGGTCGTAGTCACCGGCGAGCAGACGGGCGTCCAGGTCGTTGGCGTTCGAGAAGAACTTGACCGAGATCTTGTCCGGGTAGGCCTTGCGGATCGGGTCCGAGGCCTGGCTCCACTTGTCGTTGCGGACCAGGACCAGGTCCTTGCCCGGGCTGTACGACTGGAACTTGTACGGGCCGGAGGAGAACGGCTTCAGGCCGTACTTGGACTTGGTGTCCTTGTCCTGGCGGACCGGGGAGGCCGAGACCAGGGCGAGGATCTCCTCGAAGTCGGCGTTGGCCTCCGGCAGGTGGAAGACGATCGTCTTGTCGTCCGGAGTGTCGATCGCCTTCAGACCGAGCTTGTCGGCGGAGGAGTCCTTGTACGGGCCCTTGTACTCGCCCTTGGGGTCGAGGACGTCCTTCAGGTAGACCGGGCCGCCGGACAGCACGTCCTGCGCCCAGACGCGCTCGATGCCGTACTTGACGTCCTTGGACGTGATCGGCTTGCCGTCCTCCCACGTGATGCCGTCACGCAGGGTGTACGTGTAGGTCTTGCCGTCGTCGGTGACCTTGGCGAGACCCGTGGCGAGGTCCGGGGTGAGCGCCGCGCCCTTGGCCCCGGGCTCCGTGGCGCTCGTGACCAGCTGGCGGCTGTAGTAGCGCGCGAAGTTCCACATGAAGCCGTAGTAGCCACGCGTGGTGTCCCACGAGTCGGCGTCCTGGGCACCGGCGAACTTCAGCTCGCCGCCCTTCTTGGCGAGCGAGGCCTGGGCGACCTTGTTGTTCGCGGCGTTGAAGCCGGCCGCGCCGGTCGCAGAGCCCTTGTCGCCGCCGTCGTCTCCGCCGCCGCCGCACGCCGCCGTGGTCAGCAGCGCGGCGACCGCGGCGACAGCGGCAAATGCCTGCTTCCGCCGCCCTGAGGTGCGTTGGGTAGTCACGATCTCGGATCCTCCGGATTTGATGAGAGACCCCGTGTCGGTGCCACGGGACGCTTTAGGTACGGCAGTTCAGCGGGAGCCCTTCGGGTCCAGCGCGTCCCGCACGCCGTCGCCGAAGAGGTTGAAGGCAAGAACGGTGATGAAGATCGCCACACCCGGGACCACCATGTAGGTGGGGTCCGACTTGTAGTAGTCGATCGCGTTCGAGAGCATCTGCCCCCAGGAGGCCGTGGGGGGCTTGACGCCCACGCCCAGGAAGCTGAGCGCTGCCTCGGTGAGGATGTTGGTGGGGATCATCATCGTCGTGTAGACGATGATCGGCGCGACCAGGTTGGGCAGCAGTTCCTTGAACAGGATGTAGAGCCGCCCGGCGCCGAGCGAGCGAGCCGCCTCGACGTATTCGCGCTCGCGCAGCGAGAGCGTCTGGCCGCGCACCACGCGTCCGATGTAGGGCCAGCCGAAGAAGCCGATGACGAGGATCATCACGAACAGGCGGACGCCCGTACCGGAGAGTCCCAGCATGTTGTTCGGCATGACGGAGACCAGCGCGATGATGAACAGCAGCTGCGGGAAGGCCAGCAGACCGTCCATGACCCGGCTGATGGCCGAGTCGACCCAGCCGCCGAAGAAGCCGGCCAGGACGCCCAGGACGGTGCCGATGATCACGGCCACGATCGCGGACAGGAAGCCGACGAGCAGCGAGATCCGGGCGCCGTAGACGATGCGCGCGAAGATGTCGCGGCCGTTGACGGGCTCGACGCCCAGCCAGTGGTCGCCGCTGATGCCGCCGAAGGACCCCTTGGGGGTGCCGAACAGCGGGTCGATCAGGTCCTTGTCGTTGTACGCGTTCGGGTCCTGCCCGTAGAGGCTGGTGATCACGGGCGCGAGCAGCGCGACCGCGATGAGGAAGAGGACGACGATGCCGCCCGCGAGGGCGAGCTTGTCCCGCTTCAAACGCTCCCAGGCGATCCGGCCCAGGGAACGTCCCTGTACGGCCTTGACGCCGGCGTTGACCGCCGCTTCTTCGGCCGCGCTCGGGGCCGCTTCCGCGGTCGGCTCGTGCAATGGTGCCGTCATCTGGCAGGGACCCCTCTCAACCGGCGGTAGCCGGCCCGCACTTGCCGCTGTAGCGGCGTGATCAGTCCGTCGTACACAGGGGCGAACCCACCCCCTGGTGCGGGAGTCTTCAACGCTTTGGCGATCTGTTGCCAGACTTGACGAGGAAAGGATGCATAAACGTGATGCGGGCTGCAGGGTTCCGTTATCCGGACAGCGGGTAACAGCCGCCGGACGCAAGCCAGTTGGGGCAATACGGACCTCACGGGGCCTTCCGCCCTCATCTACGCGCGCAGACACACTGCCGTAACACGGAAGTCTGTGAACGGTACTCCTCAGTAACCGCCGGGTGCCGGAGGGTAGCCGTACCCGGCCGCGGGAGCCTGCGCCGGGGCCGCGTGCGCCTCTCGGTCGTAGAAGGGGCGGGCGCCGGCCCGCATCCACATCGCGACCGGGTCGTACTCGTCGGACATGGCGACCGTCGACACCGGCAGCCCGTCCGGGACGGCGCCGATGGACTGCTGCATCATCGCGCGCACCGAGTCCACCGCGGGCGGGCTGGTGTCGTAGACGTCGAGACCGATGGCGAGGTACGGCGCCCCGAGCGCGGGCTGCACCCAGGCGCGGCGCAGCGAGCGGACGGCCGGGGTACGGTGGGCGTTCTGCGCGATCAGGGCGTAGAACTGCGGGATCTCGATACCGGGTTCCGACAGGCGCAGGGGGCCGGCGGGCTGACGCTCCAGACCGGTGGCGATCCGGCGCAGGTCGAGCCAGGGGATGCCGACGCCGCCGCCGGGGGCGTGCGGGTTGAGCCAGAGACCGTAGTGGTCGGGGTAGAGGGTGCGCGCCACGTCGACGCCGTCGACGACCTCGTAGGAGCGGTTCCAGCCGCTCGCCGAGAGTTCCTGGGCGGAGGTGACGCAGGGCGCGTAGCCGAAGCCGTCGACCTCCATGTTCCCGTACTGGGCGTCCGGGGAGCCCGCCTGGCCGTGCCAGAGGAGCATCCAGACCTGGCCGGAGGAGGGGGTGGCGAGGGCGCGGAGGAGTGCCTCGTAGGCGTCGTAGCGCCCCGGCGTCACCTGGCGCAGCATGTGCTCGACCGTGCCGGTCGCTGTGCCGCTCGCGCTCACCTTGTATTCGCCCCTTCGGGAAAGTTGCGTAGTCGGAAACAGCTTAAGCGTTGGGAGCTCGGGGCTTGCGGTGGTCGGGCGGGCTGCGAGCCGGTGGGGGTCGGTCACACCTCCGGGGCGGCGATCCCTACGCCTGATGGAAGGGGCGGACCGTCTCCCGCATCCAATGGCCCACCGGGTCGTCCGCCACGTCCAGCAGGACCAGGTTCACCGGCCACTGCACCGGGGCCCGGCCCAGGGCCCTGCCCAGCGCGTCCATCGGGAGGGTACGCAAATCGCCCTCCCATGAGGAGAGTTCCACGCCCACGAACAGCACGGGGTCGGCCGTCTCGATCGCGGCGAGGCAGCGGCGGGCCGTCCGGACGACTCCCGTCGCGGCGAACTCGGCGGAGGCGGCGGCGAGGAAGTCCACCGGGTCGTCCTGCCAGTCGGGCTCGTAGAGCTTGACCCGGCCGCCGCTGCTGGGGCCGTCCAGCGGGGTCCGGCCGCCCCGGCACAGGTCCGCCACGGCGGGCGGCGGGAGCGGGACGCCGACCACGCCGTCCGGGTTCAGGGCGATGCCGACCTGCGGCGGGAGGCCGCGCGCGAACTCCACCGCCGGGGCGATCGTGTACGCCATGTGCGCCCCGGCGACCTGGCGGAACTGTTCCTCGGAGCTGAAGACCGGGACGTAGGCCTGGCCCTCGATCTGGAGGGTGGGCAGGTCGAGCGGGCCGGTGTGGGCGCCGCCGCCGTTCGGCAGCGGGACCCAGACGAAGCTGCGGCCGAGGACCTCGATGATCCGGCCGCCGGCGCCGGGCACGCCGAGGGCGGCCGAGAGCACCTCCTCCAGCTCGTTGCCGGGCCATCCGCCGCCGTGCGGATGAGGGTGCGCCTGTGCCGGGAAGTCCTGTGCCGGGAAGTCCATCTGTCCGTCCGCCTGCCGAGTACCGCTGATGTGGCTGAAAGGCTAACGGGTGCGGGCCGCTGGGCGCCCTGGTCGTCAGCCCGTGAACCCGATCCGGCGCAGGGCGTCCGCCGCCTCCCGGTCCAGGAGCACCGCCGAGCCCACGCCCTGCGGCAGTTCGCCCTTCTCCACGGAACGGATCAGGCGGGCGGCCGCCGTGCGGTGACGGAGGAAGGCGTAGCGCGAGACGCCCCGGCCGCGCTCGCGCTGGCCCTGCCGGGCGGTGTCCGCGGTGACGTCGAGCAGCAGCAGGTGCAGGGTGCCGCCGCGGCGGTGGGCCGCGCGGGCCAGCCAGCCGCGCACCCAGGACTGGGTGCCGCAGTCGTGCACCACGACCCCTTGGCCGGAGCGCAGGGCGCGGTACAGGCCGAGGTAGTGGGCGGCGCGGACGAGGGGGCGGTAGACCGCGTACGGCAGGAGGCGGGGCGCTCGGGCGTCCCAGCGGTCGCGGGTGTCCTGGGAGTCGATCCGGATGCCCTTGACGGCGCGTCGCATCAGGGTGGACTTGCCGCTGCCGGGCAGGCCGGTGATCACGACCAGGTCGTCGGGGGCGAAGAGCAGGGCGTGCGGGCTGTGGCCGGCACGGTCGCGCAGGTCGCGGACGACCGGCTGCGGTGCGCAGGTTTCCTGGGCCGGAGCTGCCGGCTGCGCGGGCAGCGCGACGGCCGAGGTGGTGGCGTACGCAGTGGGCCTGTTCACCGTGATCGTCCTCCTCCGGGTTCGAGGGGTTCCCCTCCCCACCGAGCGTAAAGAGAAGGTAATGAGGTGTCTCTCTTGTTTTGGTGCTCGTCCTGCCACAAGCCAGTTACAAAGGGCCGCACCGATGCGGCCCTGCCGTCGATGCCCGATGCGTGCAATGATGTCCGCGCCAACTGCATACCGGCCGTTCGAATCCGCGCGGGAGAGTCCCCAGCAGCATGTCTGGTCGCTGGGGCGCCGAAGGAGCAAGTCCCTCCCTTGAATCTCTCAGGCCCCGTTACCGCGCGGGCGAGGCACATCTGAAAAGCGAGCCGCCCTCCGGTGGCTCCACCCAAGGTGCAAGTCATGTCCCCTGCGGTCATGGCGAACCTCTCAGGTTCCGATGACAGATGGGGAGGAACGACCTCGCCGTCATGCCTTGGGAGACATCCGTCCGATGAGCAGCACTCACCCCCGCCTTACCGCGCTCGACGCCCTGCATCGTGCGCTCGGCGCGACGATGACCGACTTCGCCGGCTGGGACATGCCCCTGCGCTACGGCTCCGAGCGCGACGAACACAACGCCGTGCGCACGAAGGCCGGGCTCTTCGACCTCTCCCACATGGGGGAGATCACGGTGACCGGGCCGCAGGCGGCCGCCCTGCTGAACTTCGCCCTCGTCGGCAACATCGCCTCCGTCGGCGTCGGCCGCGCCCGCTACACCATGATCTGCCGCGAGGACGGCGGCATCCTCGACGACTTGATCGTCTACCGGCTCGAAGAGACCGAGGCCGCTTCTTCTGAATACCTGGTCGTCGCCAACGCCTCCAACGCCCAGGTGGTGCTGGACGCCCTCGTCGAGCGCTCGGCCGGCTTCGACGCCGAGGTCCGCGACGACCGCGACGCCTACGCGCTGATCGCCGTCCAGGGCCCCGAGTCCCCCGGCATCCTCGCCTCCCTCACCGACGCCGACCTCGACGGCCTGAAGTACTACGCCGGGCTGCCCGGCACGGTCGCGGGCGTCCCGGCGCTGATCGCCCGCACCGGCTACACCGGCGAGGACGGCTTCGAGCTGTTCGTGAAGCCCGAGCACGCCGTCGAGCTGTGGCAGGCCCTGACCAAGGCGGGCGAGGGCGTCGGCCTGGTCCCGTGCGGGCTGTCCTGCCGGGACACGCTCCGCCTGGAGGCGGGCATGCCGCTGTACGGGCACGAGCTGAACACCTCGCTCACCCCCTTCGACGCCGGGCTCGGCCGGGTGGTGAAATTCGAGAAGGAGGGGGACTTCGTGGGCCGCGAGGCGCTCACCGAGGCCGCCGCCCGCGCCGAGACCGCGCCGCCGCGCGTCCTCGTCGGCCTCATTGCCGAGGGCCGCCGCGTCCCGCGCGCCGGGTACGCCGTCGTCGCCGACGGCCGGGTGATCGGCGAGGTCACCTCCGGCGCCCCCTCGCCCACGCTGGGCAAGCCGATCGCGATGGCGTACGTCGACGCCGCGCACGCCGCGCCGGGCACCTCCGGTGTCGGGGTGGACATCCGGGGCAGCCACGAGCCGTACGAGGTCGTGGCGCTGCCCTTCTACAAGCGTCAGAAGTAGCCGCCGTAGGTGATGCTGAGCACACGGACGCTGCTCACGCACGCCTTCCGCAGTCCCCCATTCATCAGCAGTCCCCCGCGTACAGGAGAATTCAGGCCATGAGCAACCCCCAGCAGCTGCGCTACAGCAAGGAGCACGAGTGGCTGTCGGGCGCCGAGGACGGCGTCTCGACGGTCGGCATCACGGAGCACGCGGCGAACGCGCTCGGCGATGTCGTCTTCGTCCAGCTCCCGGAGGTCGGTGACACGGTGACCGCGGGCGAGACCTGTGGCGAGCTGGAGTCGACCAAGTCGGTCAGCGACCTGTACTCCCCTGTCTCCGGTGAGGTCACCGAGGTCAACGAGGACGTCGTCAACGACCCGTCGCTGGTGAACTCCGCCCCCTTCGAGGGCGGCTGGCTGTTCAAGGTACGCATCGCGGAGGAGCCGGCCGACCTGCTCTCCGCCGACGAGTACACCGCCTTTTCCGCCGGCTGAGGAGTCGTACACCTGATGTCCGCACTGAACACGCCCCTGCACGAGCTCGACCCGGAGATCGCCGCCGCGGTCGACGCCGAGCTCGGCCGTCAGCAGTCCACCCTCGAGATGATCGCCTCGGAGAACTTCGCTCCGCTCGCGGTCATGGAGGCGCAGGGCTCGGTCCTGACCAACAAGTACGCCGAGGGCTACCCGGGCCGGCGCTACTACGGCGGCTGCGAGCACGTCGACGTCGCCGAGCAGATCGCCATCGACCGGATCAAGGAGCTGTTCGGCGCCGAGTACGCCAACGTCCAGCCCCACTCCGGCGCCTCCGCCAACCAGGCCGCGCTGTTCGCGCTGGCCTCCCCCGGCGACACGATCCTCGGCCTGGACCTGGCGCACGGCGGCCACCTCACCCACGGCATGCGCCTGAACTTCTCCGGCAAGCAGTTCAACGTGGTCGCCTACCACGTGGACGACGCCGGTCTGGTCGACATGGCCGAGGTCGAGCGCCTCGCCAAGGAGCACCGCCCGAAGGTGATCATCGCCGGGTGGTCGGCGTACCCGCGGCAGCTGGACTTCGCGGAGTTCCGCCGCATCGCCGACGAGGTCGAGGCC
>NZ_KQ948434.1:295481-335302 GCF_001514065.1 Streptomyces antibioticus
AAGGTCGCCGCCTCGGAGGAGTTCAAGGAGCGCCAGCGGCGTACGGTGGAGGGTGCGCGCATCCTCGCCGAGCGTCTGACGGCCGACGACGCCCGCGAGGCCGGGGTCAACGTGCTCTCCGGTGGCACGGACGTGCACCTGATCCTGGTGGACCTGCGTGAGTCCGAGCTGGACGGGCAGCAGGCCGAGGACCGTCTCCACGAGGTCGGCATCACGGTCAACCGCAACGCCGTCCCCAACGACCCGCGCCCGCCCATGGTGACGTCGGGTCTGCGCATCGGCACCCCGGCGCTGGCCACCCGCGGCTTCACGGCCGAGGACTTCGCCGAGGTCGCGGACGTGATCGCGGCGGCCCTGAAGCCGTCGTACGACGCCGAGGGGCTGAAGGCCCGGGTCAAGGCCCTGGCCGACAAGCACCCGCTGTACCCCGGCCTGAGCAAGTAGTAGTTCCCCGGTGGGGGCACCCGACGACGTGTGCCCCCGCCCTTTTTGAAGGAGTTCCCGTGGCCATCTCGGTCTTCGACCTGTTCTCGATCGGCATCGGCCCGTCGAGCTCCCACACGGTCGGCCCGATGCGCGCGGCCCGTATGTTCGCCCGCCGGCTGCGCAACGAGGACGTGCTGTCCTCGGTGGCGGCCGTCCGCTCGGAGCTGTACGGCTCGCTGGGCGCGACCGGCCACGGCCACGGCACCCCCAAGGCGGTGCTGCTCGGTCTGGAGGGGGCGTCCCCTCGGACCGTCGACGTGGAGACGGCCGACGAGCGGATCGAGGCGATCAAGAGAAACGGTTCGCTGAACCTGCTGGGCGAGCACGAGATCGCGTTCTCCTTCGACGACGACCTGGTCCTGCACCGCCGCAAGGCGCTGCCGTACCACGCGAACGGCATGACGCTGTGGGCGTTCGACGCGTCCGGGGCGGAGCTGCTGTCGAAGACGTACTACTCGGTCGGCGGCGGTTTCGTCGTGGACGAGGACGCGGTGGGCGCGGACCGCATCAAGCTGGACGACACCGTTCTGAAGTACCCCTTCCGCACCGGCGACGAGCTGCTCCGCCTGACGAAGGAGACCGGCCTGTCGATCTCCGCGCTGATGCTGGAGAACGAGCGGGCCTGGCGCACGGAGGACGAGATCCGCTCCGGGCTCCTCGACATCTGGCGGGTCATGCAGGCCTGCGTGTCCCGCGGCATGTCCCGGGAGGGCATCCTGCCGGGTGGGCTCAGGGTCAAGCGCCGGGCGGCCGTGACGGCGCGTCAACTGCGGGCGGAGGGCGACCCGTTGGCCCACGCGATGGAGTGGATCACCCTCTACGCGATGGCGGTCAACGAGGAGAACGCGGCCGGCGGACGTGTCGTGACCGCCCCGACGAACGGGGCGGCCGGCATCATCCCGGCGGTCCTGCACTACTACATCAACTTCGTGCCCGGCGCCGACGAGGACGGGGTGGTCCGCTTCCTCCTGGCCGCCGGTGCGATCGGCATGCTCTTCAAGGAGAACGCCTCCATCTCCGGCGCCGAGGTCGGCTGCCAGGGTGAGGTCGGCTCGGCCTGCTCGATGGCGGCGGGGGCGCTGGCGGAGGTGCTGGGCGGCTCCCCGGAGCAGGTGGAGAACGCGGCCGAGATCGGCATGGAGCACAACCTGGGCCTGACCTGCGACCCGGTGGGCGGCCTGGTCCAGATCCCGTGCATCGAGCGCAACGGCATGGCCGCGGTGAAGGCGGTCACCGCCGCCCGCATGGCGATGCGCGGCGACGGCTCCCACAAGGTGTCCCTCGACAAGGTCATCAAGACCATGAAGGACACCGGCGCCGACATGAGCGTGAAGTACAAGGAGACGGCTCGGGGCGGTCTCGCGGTGAACATCATCGAGTGCTGAACGGGCAAGGGGCCCGCGTGCCAAGGTGGTTGGCGATTCACCCGCCACCCCCTGCCCCCCTACGGCACTTCAGGGAGTCCCCCATGCTCCGCGGCATAGACGTCAGCGCCTACCAGTCCTCCTCCTACGACACCGACGGCCTCTCCTTCGTCTTCGTCAAGGCGACGGAGGGCCGTACGTACACCAACCCCAAACTCGCGGCCCAGACGAAGCGGGCCCGCGACGCCGGGCTGGTCGTCGGCTTCTACCACTTCCTCTGGCCGGGCAATCTGACCGCCCAGGCCGAGTACTTCGTGAGCAAGGCCCCGGAACGGGCGGGCGACATCCTCGCCGTGGACTGGGAGACCACCGGCGAGGGCACGCACGCGAGCAACGCGGAGAAGGACCGCTTCATCCGGAAGGTGAAGGAGCTGCGGCCGGACAACCGGGTGGTGCTCTACACCAACCGGAACTACTGGCTCAACATCGACACGACGTCCTACGCCGGCGACGGCCTGTGGATCGCCGACTACGTGACGGCCGGCAAGCCCCGCATCCAGGCGAAGTGGCTCTTCCACCAGTACACCGACGACCCGCTGGACAAGGACGTGGCGGACTTCGCGAGCCGGGCGGCGCTGCGCGAATGGGCCGAGGACGCCTGATCGGGCGCCTGGGATAGAGTCCGCGCCATGGGCGGGCAGATCGCTGCGGTCAGCAGCAACGGGACGTACTCCTTCACCAAGCCGAACCGGGAGAGCATCACCCTGCTCGCCGGGCTCGGGGTCGAGGGGGATGTGCACGCCGGGGTGACGGTGAAGCACCGGTCCCGGGTGGCGAGGGACCCCTCGCAGCCGAACCTGCGCCAAGTGCACCTTCTGCACCAGGAGTTGTTCGACGAGGTCCGGGAAGCCGGCATCGAGGTCGGCGCCGGGGAGCTCGGGGAGAACGTCACCACGCGGGGCATCGATCTGCTCGCGCTGCCCGTCGGAACCCGGCTGCGCCTCGGTGAGGAGGCGGTCGTCGAGGTGACCGGGCTGCGCAACCCCTGCCTTCAGATCGACAACTTCCGTCAGGGGCTGCTGAAGCAGGTCGTCACCCGGGACGCCGACGGAAAGCTCCGGCTCAAGGGCGGGATCATGAGCGTCGTCCTGGAGGGCGGGGTCGTACGGCCCGGCGACGGGATCGAGGTGGAGCTGCCGGACGGGCCGCACGTGCCGCTGGAGATCGTCTGATCCGGGGCCGGCCTCAGCCGCGGAACCCGGGCTTGCACTCCGGGCTCGGTCTCAGCCGCGGAACTCGGGCTTGCGCTCCGGGCTCGCCTCCGCCAGTGCCTTCGTCACCCCGTCGACACCCTCCCGCAGTCCGTACACCGGCGTGTCCGGCTGCTGGCGCCAGGAGTCGTCGAGGCCGCCCGCGTCGACCGTGTCGAAGCCGAGTTCGTCGATGAGGGCGCGGACCTTCGCCTTGGCCGCCTCATCGTCGCCGGCGACCGGGAGGGCCTGGCGGTCGGGGGCGCCGGCCGGGCGGTGGCGGTCGAGGATGTCCTGGGCGTAGGTGCCGTTGAAGGCCTTGATGACGGGGTGCCCGAGGTGCCGTTCCGTCCAGCGGCTCTCCGTCAGACCCTCGTCCTCGATCCCGGCGATCCGGCCGTCCCGCTGCTTCGGGTAGTAGTTGCCGGTGTCGATCACCGCCACGCCGTTCGCCGCGCCGTCGAGCACGCCCTTCGGCAGGTCCGGGATCGCCTTGAGCGGGATCGTGACGACGACCACTTCGGCGTCTCGCGCGGCCTCCTCGACCGGGACGGGCGTCGCGCCGGTCTCCTCCGCGAGCGCGGTCAGGGTGTGGGGGCCGCGCGAGTTCGCCACCGCCACCTCGTGCCCGAGGGCGGTGAGCCGCCGGGTGAGGTTGCCGCCGATGTTGCCCGCGCCGATGATGCCGATCTTCATGACAGACCTTCCCAGATTCGATGCATGTGCATGCGTCTGAGTGGCGTCAACCCGGGTGGGCCGGGGGGTATTCCGGCTGGCTCAGATTCGGACGACGATCTTGCCCGTATGGCGGTTCGACTCCATCAGGGCGTGGGCGTCCCTGATGCGGTCCAGGCCGTCAAACACCTCGGCGATCACCGGCCGGAAGCCGCCGTCGGCCAGGCCCGCGTTGAGGAACGCGCTGGAGCGGCGGCGCCCGCCCGGTGTCGCGGTGAGGATCATGTTGGCGTACGTGTGGATGGTGAACGGCCAGTTCCAGGGGATCTCGGCGGGACGGCGGTCCAGCCAGCCGTAGGCCACCACCGAACCGCCCTCGGCGAGTGCGCCGGCCAGCGGCCGGAAGCCGGGGCCGCCGATCGCGTCGAAGATCACCTCGGCGCCCCGCCCACCGGTGAGCCGCCCGACCTCCTTGGCCACCGTCCCGGCGTCCCCGTCCGAGACGATCACCTCCGCCGCCCCCACGTCCAGCAGCCCCTGCCGCTTGGCCTCGGTACGGGTCGTGGCCAGCGGGATCGCGCCGATGCGGCGGGCCACCTGGATCGCCGCCGTACCGACCCCGCTGGAGGCCCCGGTGATCAGGACGTGGTCGCCGGGCCTGAGTCCGGCCGTCTCCAGGAGGGCGCCGTACGCGGTCGTGTACGTCAGCCAGGACGCCGCCCCCGTGACGGCGTCCACGGAAGCGGGGCGGGGCAGCACCGCGCTCTCGGGCAGGACGACGCGTTCCGCGTACACCCCCTGGGCGCTCATCTCGATGCCGGGTCCGGTCATCACCGGGTCGCCCACGGCGAGTTCGGTGACGCCCTCACCGACCGCCTCGACGACACCGGAGGCCTCGTAGCCGAGGCGGGAGGCGGGGAGGGCGGGCTGGTAGTAGTAAGTGCCGGAGCGGAAGAGGGCCTCGGCGCGGTTGAGGCCCAACGCCTCGACGCGGACGGCCACTTGACCGGGGGCGGGAGCGGGCACCGGCACGTCCTCGATGGACAGTACCTCGGGTCCGCCTATGTCATGAAAGAGAACAGTACGTGCGGTAGTTGACATGGTGTCCACGCTAGGAGCCGTGACAGAGACGATCCATGTCCGCCGGTCTCCCTTTCCTGTCCGTACGTCTTCGCCCGACAACTCCCGGCTACGGTGGTGGACATGGACGTACTGAGCGACGCGATCGCCGCGATGCGCACCGGGCGGCCGCACTCGGGCCGGCGGGACAAGTACGCACCCTGGGGGATGCGGATCGAGGACTCGGAGGGTGCCGGGTTCCATGTGGTGCTGCGGGGGTCGGCCTGGCTGCTGCCCTCGGCGGGCGAGCCGGTGGCGCTCGCGGCGGGGGACGTGGTGTTCCTGGCCCACGGGCGCGGGTACGCGCTGACCAGCGGGCCGGACGTGGAGCCGGAGGTCGTACGGTTCCAGCCGGACGCGCCACCGCCCCCGCCTCCCGTACGGGACGCCGTGTCGGACACGGTCCTGCTGTGCGGCGCCTACTGGCTGGACCGCAGCCGGGCCCACCCCCTGCTGACCGAACTGCCCGAGGTCGTGCACCTGCCCGCCAGGGTCGGCGCCCACCGGTCGCTGCGGGCGACCGTGGAGCTGCTGGGCGCGGAGCTGGAGGAGCCGCAGCCGGGGTCGGACATCATCGTCTCCTCGCTCCTGGACACCCTGCTGCTCTACATCCTGCGCGCCTGGTGGCAGGACGCGGCACGTACCGACCGGCATCCCACCGGCTGGGCGGCGGCGCTCGCCGACCCCGTGGTGACGGCGGCCTTGCGGGCCATCCACGCCGCGCCGGACCACCCCTGGACGGTGGAGGAACTCGGCGCCCACGGCGGTCTGTCCCGGGCGGCGTTCGCCCGGCGGTTCACCACGCTGGTGGGACGCCCGCCGCTGGCGTACCTGACCTGGTGGCGCATGACGACGGCGGGCCGGCTGCTGCGCGCGGACGACACACCCCTCCGGACCATCGCCGAACGCACCGGCTACACCTCGGAGTTCGCCTTCGCCAAGGCGTTCAAGCGGCAGTACGGGGTGGCACCGGGGCAGTACCGGAGACAAGCCTTCCAGGCGCGCACCGCATGACGAAGGGGGCACCCCTGAAGCCTCTCCCGGCTTCTCGGACGCCCCCTTCCGCGCACGTCACTTGCTCAGGTACGCCCAGAACTCGTCGAAGGAGAGCACCTTGTCGCCGTTGAGGTCACGGGTCTTGATGATCACCTCGGCGACGGACTCGGTGACGTTCCAGTCGCCTCCCTGGGCGAGGGCGGTCTTGAACTCTGCGGCGGTGATGAAGCCGTCACCGTCCGTGTCGATCCGCTCGAAGTCCTTGCGTGCCTCGTCGATGTTCGCCACCGATCCGCCCCTTTTCGTCGTACCTTGCTTGGCTTGTTGCCGGGGGTCAGATTAACCGGCGGCCCGAACCCGCAGTGCGGCGACCACCCACGCGAACTCCGCCTCGTACGCCGCCTGCGGTCCGAGCCCCGCCACCTGCGCCCACAACTGGCGGTACCGGGCCACGCGCGCGTTGGTTCCCGCCTCAAGGCGCGTCAGCACCTCCGCCGGGTCCGCGTCCCCCAGCAGCCCGCGCAGCAGGTGGGCGGCCTCGGGCGCCTCGGGGGCGACACCTCGCTCCAGGGCCTCCCCCGCGAGCTGCACCAGCCGGCTCATGAACCACAACGAGGTGCCCGCGGGCACGTCCGGCCCGCGGTCCGCCGCGTTGAACTCGATCATTCTGCGCATCAGCGCCTTGAACTCGGGGTCCTGCATCATCTCGGCGATCTCGACCCACGCGTCGACCTGCTCCGGCGTCGGGTCGTCCGGCAGGTCCGCCGGGGCGTACCGCAGCCGCCTGCGGATGTCGGGGTCGGCGGTGTCGAGCCCGTCGAAGATCTCGGTGGTGAAGTCCTCGACGATCCGGGCCCGTTCGGCCGCCGACAGCCGTGCCAGCTTGTTCATCAGGGTCATCTCCTCTGCGGTCGAACCGCGTCGCGCCACGGTCGACAGCACCGCCCGGGTCACCTTGAGCGACCGGATCTGCGCGTCCAGCGCCGTCACATGCGCGGCCGCCACCTCCGCGACCGTCCGCTCCCCGTCCAGCACCTTCCGTACGTCGTCCAGGCCGAGGCCCAGCTCCCGCAGGGTGCGGATCAGCTCCAGGCGGGCCGCGCACGAGCCGTCGTACAGCCGATAGCCTCCGCTCGAACGAGCGACCGGTTCCAGGACCCCCTCGTCCGACCAGTAGCGGATGGTGCGCACGGTCAGTCCGGTGGCCCGGGCCAGCTCGCCGATGGTGAAAAGTCCGGTGCCGTCGTCGATCATGTGTGTGAGTCTGGGCCTTCCAGTGGGTGGAGACTCAAGGGGCGGGTGCGGTGGAGACTCTCCGGGACATTCTCGACGCGGCGGCCCGCGGGGTCTTCCCGCCGGCGGACGGCCGGACGACGGTCGTCCCGCAGCACTCGGCCCGGGACGCGGGCGTCCTCGCCTTCACCGCGCACTCCGTCGTCTTCACCGACGAGGATCCGGAGTGGGTGCACGAGACGCTGCGCGCGGCCGGATGCGACGAGCTGGCCGCGACCATGAACGCCCGGTTCCTCACGGCACTGCTGGACCGTACCGGCCGGGTGACCGACACCATCGACGCGCTCCTCGTCGGCCCGCCGCTGCCGGGCCCGGCGCCGCTGCCCCTGACGGAGATCACCGATCCCGCCCACCCACGCGCCGCTCGGGCCCACACGCACCGCGACGACGTGCGGATGTGGGCGGCGGACGGCGGCGTGGTGGTCCTGGGGCGCGGGGTCGCGGGGCGGCTGGAGGTCGCGGTCGAGGTGGACGAGGCGCTACGGCACCGGGGGCTGGGGCGGCTGCTGGTGACCGCGGCACGGCACCTGGCCGCGGAGCCGGTGTGGGCCCAGGTCTCCCCGGGGAACGCCCGCAGCACGCGGGCGTTCCAGGCGGCCGGTTACCGTCCCGTCGGCTCGGAGGCGCTGCTCCTCAGGCCACCGAAGATCAACCGGACATCCACCGGAGATCAGCGGAAGATGCCCGTGTGCCCCAGTGAGTAGCGGCCGGGCTGCGGGTAGACGGCGAGTCCGTGCGGGCCGCTGCCGACCTTGATCCGGGCCAGCTGCTCGCCGGTGCGGGTGTCGACGGCGTACACCTCGGCGTTGTAGCGCCCGGACAGCCACAGCACCTTGCCGTCCGCCGAGACGCCGCCCATGTCGGGGCTGCCGCCGTCCGGCAGGTGCCACTTCTTCGTCACCTTGTCCTGTGCGAAGTCCCAGACGGAGATGGTCCCTTCACCCCGGTTGGAGACGTACATCTCGCGCGAGTCGCGGCTGACGTAGAGGCCGTGGGTGCCCTTGCCGGTGGGGATGAGGCGGGGCTTGTCGAACTTGTCGCCGTCGAGGACCCACATGCCGTCGGCCATCATGTCGGCGACGTAGAACCGCTTGCCGTCCGGCGAGATCTTCACGTCCTGCGGCATGGCCCCGCGGAAGGGCAGTTTCTGCTGGCCGACGACCTTCATCTTCTCGGTGTCGACCTTGAGCAGTTCGCCGCTGAACTCGCAGGAGACGATGAAGTACCGGCCGTCGAGGGAGAAGTCGGCGTGGTTGACGCCGTAGCAGGTGACCGGGACGGTCTTCTTTCGCTCCATGGTGTGCGGGTCGCGGAAGACGAGTTCACGGTCGAGGGAGGCCATGACGACGGCGTACTTGCCGTTGGGCGTGAAGTAGAGGTTGTACGGGTCGTGCACGTCGACCGGCTTGCCCGCCTTGCCGGTTCGCGGGTCGATGGGTGTGAGGGTGTGGCCGCGGTTGTTGTTGACCCACAGCGTCTTCATGTCCCAGGAGGGGACCACGTGTTGGGGCTGGCGGCCGACGTGGATCGTCTCGATGATCCGGTACGTCTTCGGGTCGATGACGGAGACCGTGTCGGACTCGGTGTTGGGGACGTACACGCGGGACGGGAAGTCCTTGACCACCGGGGAGAGCCTGTTGGGGCGGTCGGCGGCGTACACGTCCTGCGGGTCGAGGACCGGCGGCATGCCGGGCAGCCCCTGGACGGGCTTCTTCTTCGGCGGCGCGGGGACGGCCGCCCGGGTGGCGGTGTGCTCGGGGGCGGCGTGGTCCCGGGTCTCGGTGCCGCAGGCGGTGAGGGCGGCGAGGACGACTCCGGCGGCCAGGGTCTGCTTCACAAGGCGGTGCATCAGCTGAACAACTCCGTGGTGGTCACCGCGGCCAGGCCGCGGCGGTCGAGTTCTTCCAGTACGGCGGGGAGGGCGGCGACCGTGTCGGCGTACCCGAAGTGCAGGCTCACCACGGACCCGTTCCGGACCTCGCCGAGCACCTTGCGGGTGATCGCGGGGGCGCCGGGGGAGGTGAAGTCCAGGGAGTCGACGTCGTACGACAGGACGTGCGGGTAGCCGACGCGGCGGGCCAGCCGTTCAACGAGCGGGGAGGCCCGGGCGGCACGCGAGGGGCGGAACCAGCTGCCGATGGAGCCGGTGAGGCCCCGCAACCGGTCGGCGCAGCCCTCGATCTCGGCGAGCGCGTCCGCCTCGGACATGTCGTTGACGCCGAGGTGGTGGAGGGTGTGGTTGCCGAGGTCATGGCCGCCGTCGAGGATGCGGCGGGCGAGCTCGGGGTGTTCGTCGAGCCAGGTGCCGACGGCGAGGACGGTGAGCCGGGCACCGCGCCGTTCGGCCTCCCCGAGCAGTGCCTCGGCCGTGCCGGGGGCGCCGTAGCCGTGGAAGGTGAGGGCGACGCGGGGGCGGGTGCGGGGGCCGTGGGTGAGCTGGACGGGGCGGCCGGGGAAGCGGCGGGGGCCGGGGGCGGGGGGTCTGGCCGCGGGGCTGGTGGAAGGCGCCGGATGAGCGGCGGCACCGCTGGGGGCGCACCCGGCGGTGAGAGCGAGCCCGGCGGTGGCGCGGAGCACTGTCCGACGATCGGTAGTGGTCACTCGCCCCATTTAAGGGGGGTTTGTCCCGACTACCGATCAGCGACCCGCATCTCGAACCACGTCGTCTTCCCGCGCGGCAGCAGATCGACGCCCCAGCGGTCGGACAGCTTGTCCACCAGGAACAGCCCGCGCCCGCTGATGTCCATCTCCTGCACCGGCATCAGACACGGCAGCCCGCGCGAGGGGTCGCGCACCTCGACGCGGATCCAGCCGCGCCGCCGGCGCATCCGCAGCCCGAACACCCGCGCTCCCGTGTGCCGTACCGCGTTGCCCACGAGTTCGGAGACGAGCAGGACGGCGTCCTCGGTCATCTTGGGGGTGAGGCCCCACTGGCGCAGTACGACCACCTGGGTCAGACGCCGGGCCGCAGCGGCGGACTCGGGGCGGGACGGAAGCGGAACCTCCGCCTCGGTGGGGTTTCCGAACAACTCCAGCGCCTTCTGCGCGTGTTCGTCCTCGACCGTCGGCGACCAGCGCGCCGCGGTCGCACGGCCGTGTCCCCGCGGCTGTTCGATACCCTCCAGCCCCGCCATGCCCCCATCATGGCCGCCGCGGCCGCCCTCCGGGGCCGTTCCCGCCGAATACGCCCCCCGGAATCCACCGTTCCGCAGCTCTCGATCGGCATATGCCAGAGGCAGTTCAGGGCCGTCAGCAGCCCGTCCGACCTGCGGCGGAGGCTCGGTTGGAGGCAATCGACGGTCCCCCTCGACAAGGCAGACTTAAGGTTGCCTTAAGGCTCCCATAAACCGCCCCATCGAGGGACCCGGATCAGACAGTCCGTCAATTGCAAGTGGTTCGGGGAAGTTTCACCGTCGACTTGCTCACTCCGGCCCTCAGAGGAACTTCGCCTTCCCCGGGCCCTCCTCGACGAAGCTGCGCATGCCGATCTCGCGGTCGGCGGTGGCGAACAGGCCCGCGAACCAGTTCCGTTCGACGGCGAGCCCGGTGTCGATGTCGGTCTCCAGACCGGTGTCGATCGACTCCTTCGCGGCCCGCAGCGCGATCGCCGGCCCCTGCGCCAGCTTCGCCGCCCACGCCCGTGCCTCGGTGTACACGTCGGCGGCCGGGACGACCCGGTCCACCAGGCCCAGCCGCTCCGCCTCGTCGGCCTTGACCATCCGGCCGGTGAAGATGAGGTCCTTCGCCTTGGACGGGCCGACGAGCCGGGCCAGGCGCTGGGTACCGCCGGCGCCCGGGATCAGGCCGAGCAGGATCTCGGGCTGGCCCAGCTTGGCGTTGTCGGCGGCGATCCGGAAGTCCGCGCACAGCGCCAGCTCGCAACCGCCGCCCAGCGCGTAGCCGGTGACGGCCGCGACGACCGGCTTGGGGATGCGGGCCACGGCCGTGAACGAGTCCTGGAGGGCGCGGGCGCGCAGGACCATCGCGGTGTGGTCCATGGCCTGCATCTCCTTGATGTCCGCGCCGGCCGCGAACACCTTCTCCCCGCCGTAGATCACCACGGCCCGCACGTCCTCACGACGCGTCGCCTCCTCGGCGAGCTCCTTGAGCCGGTCCTGGGTGGCGACGTCCAGCGCGTTCATGGGCGGACGGTCGAGGAGAAGGGTGCCGACGCCTTCGGCGACTTCCAGAGTTACGGTCATGGGGGAAGGTTAACGGTGACTAACGACAACGGCCCCGGTGGAGTACCTCACACCGGGGCCGGGCCGATACGGACGTGCTACTTCTTCCACTCCGCCCAGGACATGTTCCAGCCGTTGTAGCCGTTGTCCGGGGCCACCGTGGCGTCGTTGGAGTGCTTCACGACCACCACGTCGCCGACGATCGAGTGGTCGAAGAACCACGCGGCCGGCGCGGAGCGGTCGCCGCCGCCGCGGTTGTCGCGCAGACCCACGCAGCCGTGGCTGGCGTTGTAGTTGCCGAAGGCGTCGCCGCCCCAGTAGTTGCCGTGGATGAACGTGCCCGAGTTGGTCAGCCGCATGGCGTCGGGGACGTCCTTGATGTCGTACTCGCCGCCGTAGCCGACCGTCTCGCCGTTCATACGGGTCACCCGGAGGCGCTCGCTGATGACCATCTGGCCGTTCCAGGTGTCGTAGCCGGGCTTGCCGGTGGTGACCGGGAGGGTCTTGACGACCTTGCCGTCCTGCATGACCTTCATCGTGTGCTTCTTGGCGTCCACGATCGAGACCTGGTTGCGGCCGATGGTGAAGGAGACCGTCTTGGCCTGCTTGCCGTAGACGCCGTCACGGCCCTCGACGCCGTCGAGGTTGAGGTCGACGGTGACCTTGGTGCCCTCCGCCCAGTACTCCTCGGGGCGGAAGTCGAGGCGGTCGTTGCCGAACCAGTGGCCCTCGACGTCGACGGCCGGCTCGGTCTTGATGCTGATGGCCTTCTCGACGTCCTCGGGGTTGGTGATGCCCCGGGTGAAGCGGATCGAGAAGGGCATCCCGACGCCGACCTTCGAGCCGTCCTCCGGCGTGAAGTTGCCGATGAAGGTGTTCTTCGGCGTCAGGGTGGTGAAGCTGGAGTCCTCGGCGGCCTCGCGGCCCTCGGAGTCCTTGGCGACCGCGTGCACCGTGTACTTGGTGGACCCGGCCAGGTGGGTGGACGGCTTCCAGGAGGCGCCGTCGGCGGATATCTCGCCGTCGACCTTGTCCCCCTTGGCCGTCTTGACCTCGACGGCCGTCAACTTGCCCTTGCTGGCGCTCACCTTGAGGGCGCCGCTGGTCTCGACGGACTTGGCGCCGTCCTTGGGCGCGATGGCGACGACCGCCACCGACTGCTTGCTCTCCGCGGCGTTCGCGTCCTCGCCCTTGCCGGCGCCGGGCTTGCCGTCCGAGGCGCCGCCGCCCCCGCCTCCGCCGCACGCCGTGACGGCGACCAGCATCACTCCGGACACCACGGCCATCCAGCCCTTGCGTCGCCGCACGCGTGCGTCAACCGACGCCCCCGATATCGGTCGCACGTTCAAAGTGTTTCTCCCCTCGCCGGGCCCGGTCCAGGCCCGCAACCCCCTGCGCGTCCCGCGCACTCGGCGATATTAACCACATGATCCCGGCCGTCGGCGGGGTGCGATTGTCACCGTTCGGTCCCAACCGCGCCCCCTGCACCACCCGTCGACCCGGCCCCTCACCTGGTTACTTCACCGCGCTGCCCGCTTTCCACTCCTTCCAGCCCATGTTCCATCCTCCGAGCCCGTTGTCAGGAGCGACCTTTTTGTCCTTGCTGTGCACGACCTCGATGACGTCCCCGACGAGGCTGCGGTCGAAGAACCAGCCCGCGGGGGTGTCCGAGCTGCCCCCCTTCACGTCCCGCAGGCCGACACAGCCGTGGCTGACATTGACCTTCCCGGGGGCGTCCGGCGCCCAGTAGTTGCCGTGCAGGAAGGTGCCGGAGTCGGTCAGGCGCATGGCGTGCGGGACGTCCGGGATGTCGTACTCACCGCCGAAGCCGACCGTGCGGCTGTTCATGCGGGTCACTTCCAGCATCTCGGTGACGACCATCTTGCCGTTGTAGGTGGTGGTGCGAGGCGCTCCGGCCGTGATCGGGACGGTGGCCAGCAGCTCGCCGTCCCTTCTGACCTGCATGGTGTGCTTGGCGGCGTCGACGAGGGAGACCTGGCTGCGGCCGACGGTGAAGGAGAACGTCCGGTACTGGAGGCCGTAGACGCCGGGGGCGCCCTCGACGTCCCGCAGGCGCAGCGCGACGGTCACCTGGGTGCCGGGCTTCCAGTAGTGCTCGGGGCGGAAGTCGAGGCGGCCCTTGTCGAACCAGTGGGGGCGGATCTCGACGGGGGGCTTGGCGGTGACGTGGACGGCCCGTTCGACGGCGGCGCGGTTCTCGATGTCCCGGTTGAAGGTCAGGGAGACGATCATTCCGGTGCCGACCGTGGAGCGGTTCTCCGGGGCGACGTAGCCGATGAAGCGTTCGTCGGGGACGTAGGTGGTGAAGGTGGTGTGCCGGGCGGAACGGCGTCCGTGGCCGTCGAGGGCGACGGCGTCGACGGTGTACTTCGCGGCCAGGGCGAGCCGTGGCTCGTCGGGCTCCCACCGCAGGCCGTCCGCGGAGATGCGGCCGGGCACCGGGGTGTCCTGCGCGTCCTGGGACTTGACGACCTTCATCGACTCCAGCCGCCCGCTGGGCACCCGCACCCTGAGCCGGCTGTCCTGCTCCACGCCCTTGCTGCCGTCGTCCGGGGTGATGCGGATGACGTCCTCGGGTGCGGGCGGTTTCCCGAAACCGCCGAGGTCGAGCCCGCCCGACCCCGAAGTGCAGCCCGCCAGCAGTCCTGCCCATGTCAGTACGGCGGCCAGACCGGTCGCCACGCGCCGAGCGCGCCCGTGTGCATGCCTCACGGGGGGCCCAACGATCGGGGCGGCCCAGGGGAAACGTGAGTGCGAGCCAAGCGCTGGGCAGAACAGTGGGGAGAACGACTGGAGGGGGTGCCGCGGCCGGGACGCCGTACGCCCTCCATCACGTCGTTCCACGAGCCGTGGGAGGCCCTGAGGTGTCCAGCGCAGCCGAGCAGGAGGCGGTGGCCGAGGACGTACGTCCGGCTGTCGTGAACGGTGCGCGGCGTACGCCGTCGGCGCCGGCCGTGCCCGTGTGGCCGGGTACGCCCGTGCCGTTGGGGGCCCGGTTCCGAGTGGGCCCCGACGGGGTCGCGGGCACCAACTTCGCGTTGTGGGCGGGCGGTGCGGAGGGCGTCGAGCTGTGCCTCTTCGACGAGCACGGCAAGGAGACCCGGGCCCGGCTGACCGAGCTGACGCACGAGATCTGGCACGGGTTCGTGCCGGGCGTCATGCCCGGGCAGCGGTACGGCTATCGGGTGCACGGGCGGTGGGACCCCTGGACCGGCGGCCGCTGGAACCCGGCGAAGCTGCTCCTCGACCCGTACGCCCGCGCCGTGGACGGCGACTTCAGCCTGCCGCCCGAGGTGTACGGACACGTCCGTGACTGGCCCCAGCAGCAGGTCGCGGACACCGTGCGCGACGAACGGGACTCGGCGCCGTACGTCCCCAAGGGCGTGGTCGTCCACGACGACGCCCCCGACGACGAGTGGGCGGACGACCGCCGCCCGAAGACGCCGTGGGCGGACTCGGTCATCTACGAGCTGCACGTGCGCGGTTTCACGAAACTGCACCCCGGCATCCCCGAGGAACTGCGCGGCACCTACGCCGGGTTGGCGCATCCGGCGGCCATCGAGCACCTCACGAAGCTGGGCGTCACGGCCGTGGAGCTGCTCCCGGTGCACCAGTTCGCGCACGAGGACCATCTGCTGCGCCGCGGCCTGAAGAACTACTGGGGCTACAACTCCATCGGCTACTTCGCCCCGCACGCCTCCTACGCGGCCTCCGGTACCACCGGCCAGCAGGTCGGCGAGTTCCGGCGGATGGTGCGCGCGCTGCACGAGGCGGGGATCGAGGTCATCCTCGACGTGGTCTACAACCACACTGCGGAAGCGGGCGAGTTGGGCCCGACGCTGTCGCTGAAGGGCATCGACAACCGGGGCTACTACCGCCTCCAGTCGGACGCCCGCCGGTACGCCGACTACACGGGCTGCGGCAACACCCTCCACGTCGTGCAGCCGCACGTCCTGCGCCTCATCACCGACTCCCTGCGCTACTGGGTCACCGAGATGGGCGTCGACGGCTTCCGCTTCGACCTCGCCGCCGCACTGGCGCGCTCGATGCACGACGTCGACATGCTGTCGCCGTTCCTCGCGGTGATCGCGCAGGACCCGGTGCTGCGGCGCGTGAAACTGATCGCCGAGCCCTGGGACGTCGGCTCGGGCGGCTACCAGGTCGGCGCCTTCCCGCCCCTGTGGACGGAGTGGAACGACCGGTACCGCAACGCGGTACGGGACTTCTGGCGGGGCGCGCTGCCGGACGTACGGGACCTGGGGTACCGCCTGTCGGGCTCCAGCGACCTGTACGCCTGGGGCGGCCGCCGACCCTACGCCTCCGTCAACTTCATCACCGCGCACGACGGTTTCACACTGCGCGACATGGTGTCGTACGAACGCAAGCACAACGAGGCCAACGGCGAGGGGAACCGGGACGGTTCGGACGACAACCGGTCGTGGAACTGCGGGGCGGAGGGCGAGACCGACGACGAGCGGGTACAGGGGCTCAGGCGCCGCCAGTTGCGCAACCTGCTGACGACACTGCTGCTGTCGACGGGTGTGCCGATGCTGGTGGCGGGTGACGAGCTGGGCCGGACACAACGCGGCAACAACAACGCGTACTGCCAGGACAACGAGATCAGCTGGCTGGACTGGGGGCTGCTGGAACAGCCGGGCTGGAAGGCGCTGTTCGAGCTCACGTCCCGCCTGATCGCACTGCGCCACCAGCACCCCGTGCTGCGCCGCCGCGCCTTCTTCTCCGGGCGGGCGCACTCCGCGGACGGGCTGCGTGATCTGGCGTGGTTCACGGCGCGGGGGACGGAGATGACGGAACGGGACTGGTACGCGCCGGCGGCCACGCTCGGCATGTACCTCTCCGGACGGGACATCCCGGGCCGCGACGAGCGCGGTGCCCCCGTTCTCGACGACAGCTTCCTCGCCGTCCTGCACGCCGGCGACCGCCCGACGAGCTTCGTGCTGCCGGGGCCGCCGTGGGCGGAGGGGTACGAGGTGGTCGTCGACACGTCCCGGGAGAAGCAGTCGGAGGCGCCCGGGGTGGTGCATCGGGCAGGGGCGGCCATCACGGTGCCGGCGCGGGCGGTGCTGCTGCTGCGGGTGGGGTAGGAGTCGGCGGTGACCAATGGGAACACGTACTTCCTGAGGGACAACGACCGGTCGCCGCGGGGACGGCAGGACCGGGCCAGGGGGCGGCGGCTGATCGTCGTCGGGTGGCTGCTGCGGGTGGGCGGGGCCGTGCTGGGGCTGGGGAGCATCTGGATCTTCCAGTTCTGCCTCCGCGCCCTCGTGGACGACGCCGCGCACCGTGGCCGGTGGCTGCTGATCATGGCGGGGTCCGTCGTGGTCTTCTTCCTCGGCTGGTCCGCGTTCGCCCTGGGCCGGGTCTGGGCGCAGGCCGGCCGCCGTCACACCGCCGCGGTCCTCGACCCGCTGCGCGCGACCCACTCGACCGGTCACGTCCTCTATCTGCGCCCCTTCGCCCTGGACCAGGTCATGTCCGCCATGCCTCTGGAACTCTCCGGCGGCGGGGCGGGCGCCGCCAATCTCTTCTTCCTCTCCGGACGGACCCAGGAGGAGGACCTGGTCCGGCGCTTCGGGCGGCTGGGCCGGGTGGTCGCGATCGGCCGCCCCGGGGAGCCGTTGCCGGAGGCCGGCGCCGAGCGCATGTACGTGGCCGACGACGCGTGGCAGCGGGTGGTGAGCGGGCTCATCGCCCGGGCCGGGGTGGTCACCCTGTCGGTGGGCACGGGGCGGGGCACGGTGTGGGAGTTCGTGGAGTCGCTGCGGGTGCTGCCGCCCGAGCGGCTGGTGCTGTTGATCTACTGCGACCGGGCGGCCTACGACGAGTTCCGCGAGGTCGTGGCGGAGCACTGCACGCTCCCCGCATACCCGCCGCCCGCCCGTCCGGTGCGGCCCCGGTGGGAGGTGCTGATGAACGGTGGCCGCAAACGGCTGCTCTGGGACTTCGCGTTGAAGGGCGTGATCGTCTTCGGTCCCGGCTGGCAGCCGCGGTTCGTGCGCTTCGATCCGTCGACGCTGCGGGTGCCGAGCGTGTTCTCGGTGCGCAAGCTGCTCCGGCGCGAACTCGACCCGGTGCTGGACCGGCTGGCGGCCCTCCCCCCGCGCCGCTGAGGCCCGCGTTGCGGGACCGTTGCAGCCCCATGAACTCCGCCTGTGATTCCTGGCCAGGCCACCTGTCCGGCGATCAGACTCGGCCGCATGCCGAAGATCTCCCGCCGTACGTTCGGTGGTCTCGTCGGCGGCGGTGCCGTGACCGCCGTCGCCGGTACGACCACCGCCGCCGAAGCCGCTCCCGCCGAACAGCCGTTCAGAGCCCGCGCCACCGCCGCTTCCGGGCGCCGCCCCAACATCCTCGTCATCCTCGGGGACGACCTCGGCTGGGCGGACCTCTCCTCCTACGGTGCCCCGCACATCAGGACGCCGCACCTGGACCGGCTGGCCCGGCAGGGGGTGCGGTTCACGGATGCCTACTCGGGGTCGGCGACCTGCTCGCCGACGCGGTTCAGTCTGTACACCGGGCGGTATCCGGGCCGTACGCCGGGCGGGCTGGCCGAGCCGATCGGCAATCGGACGCAGGGCCTTGACCCGCACCATCCCACTCTCGCCTCCCTGTTGAAGAAGGCCGGTTACGCCACCGCCCTGATCGGCAAGTGGCACTGCGGCTGGCTGCCCGACTACAGCCCCACCAAGTCGGGCTGGGACGAGTTCTTCGGCAACCACGGCGGCGTGCTGGAGTACTTCTCCAAGCTCGGCCAGCTCGGCGACTACGACCTCTACGAGGGCGACGCCACCTACAAGGACCTGCGTTACTACACCGAGGTCCTGACCGAGCGGGCCGTCGAGTACGTCGGGCGCAAGCACGACCGGCCCTGGCTGCTGAACCTCAACTTCACGACCCCGCACTGGCCCTGGCTCGCGGAGGGCGACGAGGAGACCGGCGCCGAGATCGAGGCGAAGATCCGGGCCGCCAAGTCCCAGGGCGAGGTCGTCGCCGCGCTCAACCACTACGACGGCGGCTCGGTCGAGAAGTACGCGGAGATGGTGGAGTCCCTGGACGCGGCCGTCGGCGAGGTGCTCGCCGCGCTGCGACGCTCCGGGCAGGAGGAGAACACGGTCGTGGTGTTCGCCAGCGACAACGGCGGCGAGCGCTACTCCTACAACTGGCCGCTCAGCGGTGAGAAGTTCGTCCTGCTGGAGGGCGGCATCAGGGTTCCGACGATCGTCCGCTGGCCCGCCCGCATCGACGGCCACCAGGTCAGCCACGAACCGAACTTCTCCCCCGACTGGACGGCGACCCTGCTGGAGTTCGGCGGCGCCCGCCCCGACCCGGCGTACCCGCTCGACGGCACGAGCCTCGCGGGCTATCTGCTGCGCGGTGAGGAGCTGCCGGAGCGCGACCTGTTCTGGCGGGTGCGGGCCAACCGGGCGCTCCGGCGCGGCGACTGGAAGTACTACCGGGACGCGGACAAGACCGACCACCTCTACAACCTGGCCGCGGACTCCCGCGAACAGGCCGATCTCGCCCCGGACAAGCCGGAGTTGCTGGCCGAGCTGAAGGCGGCCTGGGAGAAGACGGCCGCCACGCTGCTGCCGTACCCCAGCTAGCCGAGAATCCCCCGCTGGTACGCCGTCGCGACCGCCGCCGCGCGGTCGTTGACGCCCAACTTGGCGTACAGGTGGGTGAGATGGGTCTTCACGGTCGCCTCGCTGATGAAGAGCTCGCGGGCGATCTCGCGGTTGGACGTGCCCTTGGCGACGAGGGCCAGCACTTCGCGTTCGCGGGCGGAGAGCGGCTCGTTGCCGGGGGCGCGGACGGCCGAGACCAGGCGGGTGGCGACGGCCGGGGAGAGGACCGTGCGGCCCTCCGCCGCCGCGCGGACCGCGGTGAACAGTTCGTCGCGTGGGGCGTCCTTGAGGAGATAGCCCGTCGCGCCCGCCTCGATCGCGGGCAGGGTGTCGGAGTCGGTGTCGTACGTCGTCAGGACGAGCACCTTCGCACGGGCGCCGCGGCGGGTCAGTTCCCGGATGGCGTCGACTCCCCCGCCGCCCGGCATGCGCAGGTCCATCAGGATCACGTCCGGGTCGAGGGCGGCAGCGCGCTCCAGCGCCTCCACGCCGTCGGACGCCTCGCCGAGGACGGTGAAGCCGGGGGCGTTCTCGAACATGCCGCGCAGACCGTCCCGTACCACGGGATGGTCGTCGACGATCAGCAAGGAGACCTGGTCGTTCATGGCGGAGTCAGTCATGGCGGACCAACGGTACGCGAGCCGACAGCGCCGTGCCGTGGCCCGGTTCCGACTCCACCGTGAGGGAGCCCGCGATGCGTTCGGCGCGGGCCCGCATGCCGTCGAGGCCGAAGCCGCCGGTGCGGGTGCGTTCGGGGAGGGCGGCGGGGTCGAAGCCGCGGCCGTCGTCCCTGATGTCGAGGATGACCTCGTCGCCGAGGTAGGAGAGGGTGACGCCCACGCGGGTGGCCCGGGCGTGCCGGGCCGCGTTGGACAGGGCTTCCTGGACGATCCTCAGCAGGGTCGCCGCGACCTCGTCGTGGAGCTGCTCGGCGGTGCCGGTGACGGTGAACTCGGCTCGTACGCCCGTCCGTTCGCCCCATTCGGCGACCGTCTTCTTCAGGGCCTCGGCGAGGCCCGCGTTCTCCAGCGCCACCGGGGCGAGGTTGTGCACCGAGCGGCGGGCCTCGCCGAGACTGTGCCGGGCCAGGTCCGAGGCGCGGTCCAGGTGGGTGCGGGCCACGTCCAGGTCGGGGGCGTTCGCGACGACCTGGAGCTGGGCGATGATGCCGGTCAGGCCCTGGGCGATGGTGTCGTGGATCTCGGCCGCGAGCCGCCGGCGTTCGTCGGCCACGCCCGCCTCCCGTGCCTGGAGCAGGAGTTGGGCGTGAAGGGCGGCGTTCTCGTCGAGCGCCTGCTGCAACGCCTCGATGGTGGCGGCGCGTTCACGGGAACGCTGCTCCTCCTGGAAGGTGAGGTGGGCGACGGCCATCAGCAGCGCGTTGTTGACGACCAGCAGCCCGCAGAAGACGGCCACCTGCCCCCAGTTGTGGAACGGCAGCCCGCCCGACTGCGAGCCCGCCACCACGATCGACGTGGCGAACAGCCCGAACCGCTGCCGCCGCACCCCGGGGAGCACCTCGTCGGCGTCGAAGTAGCCGGACACCGCGTAGAACGCGAAGAACGGGTTGAGCCAGGTCAGTCCGAAGGAGATCGCCCAGCGCAGCACGTAGTAGACGACCCCGCGCCGGGACGGGACACGGCGGCCCCGGCGCGGCCCGTGCCACAGCTGGAGGACGAGCGCGGCGACCACCAGGGGCCCGGCCACCCACCACTCGCCCGGCCCCGCCATCACCTCGTCGGAGGTGACGGCGGACAGGAGGGTGCCCATCGCGAGCAGTCCGTAGGGTCCCCAGGTGTGGAACTGGTCCCAGCGCCGCTCGATCGCTGCGTCGGCCGCGGTCATGCCCCCAGTGTGCACGGCGGGCCGCCTACTCCCACCGGAACCAGCGCGCGGCGGCGGCCGTCAGCCCGACCGTCCAGGCGACGAGGACGCCCAGGTGGGTCCAGCCGATCCAGTCGCCCGCGGCGGCCCGGTTCAGCGCCTCGGCGGCCGCGCCGAAGGGCGTGCAGCCGACGATCCGGGCGAGGACGTCCGGCATGGTCTGCACCGGCGCCCACAGGCCCGCGCAGAACATCGCCGGGAAGAACACGGCCGACCCGATGGCACCGGCGATCTTCGTCGTCCGGGACAGCGCGGAGACGACGGCACCCAGCGCGAGGGACACGAGGACGGCCAGCACCAGGGCGAGGAGATAGCCCGCGGGCTGCTTCGGCAGTCGTACGTCGAAGGCGAGCCGCCCGACCGTGAGGGCGAGCACTGCGGAGGCGAGGGCGGCGCCGCCGAACACCGTCATCTGGGCGGTCAGCAGCGCCGAGGGCCGTACCGGAGTGGTGGCCATCCGGCGCAGGATGCCGCGCTCGCGGTAGCCGGTCAGCGTCTGCGGCATCGCCTGGAGGCCGCCGACGATCAGGCCGAGCAGCACGGCGACGGGGACGTACACGTCGATGGTCCGCAGCCCGCCGAGGTCGGCCTCGGCGTGCCGGAAGGACGGGACCGAGCCCAGGATGACCAGGAGCAGGGTCGGGAAGAGCAGGATCCAGAAGAGGGCGCCGGGTTCGCGGCGGAAGAGGCGGATCTCGGTGCGCAGGACGGCGGCGTTCATGCCCTGCCGCCGTTGGTCCTCCATCAGGGCGGTGGTCATGCCGCGGTCTCCTTCGTCAGGTCGAGGAACGCGTCGTCGAGGGTGGCCTCGGTGACGCGGAGCTGGTGTGCGGTGACGTGGCTGCGGGCGAGCAGCGTGATCACGGCGTTGACCGTCTCGTCGGTGCCGGCGAGCGTGACGCGGCCGTCCTTGTGCGCGATCGAGGCCAGCGCGGGCAGGGCGTTGAGGTCGCGGTCGTCCAGCGGCGCGGACGGCGTGAAGCTGATGACCGTCGCCCCCGCCGAGCGGCGGATGAGGCCGGCCGGGGTGTCGAGGGCGGCGACCCGGCCCTTGTCGATCACGGCGATCCGGTCGCAGAGGCGCTGGGCCTCCTCCATGAAGTGCGTGACGAGCAGGACGGTGACGCCGTTGGCGCGGATGTCCTCGATCAGTTCCCAGGTGTCCCGGCGGGCGCGGGGATCGAGGCCGGTGGTCAGTTCGTCGAGGACGACGACCCTCGGGTCGCCGATGAGCGCGAGCGCGATGAACAGGCGCTGCTTCTGGCCGCCGGACAGCTTCGCGAACCGGGTGGTGAGCTTCCCGGTCAGACCGAGGCGTTCGGCGAGCGGCCGCCAGTCGGCGGGACGGGCGTGGAAGGAGGCGTAGAGGTCCAGCGCCTCGCGGACGGTGAGCTTGGCCTGGAGCTCGCTCTGCTGGAGCTGGGCGCCGAGGACGCGGGCCACGCGCGCGTGGTCGGCGATCGGGTCGAGCCCGGTGACCCGGACGCGGCCGGCGTCGGGCACGCGCAGGCCTTCGATGCACTCGACCGTGGTGGTCTTGCCGGCTCCGTTGGGGCCGAGGACGCCGAAGATCTCGCCCTCCTGCACGGTGAAGGAGACGCCGTCCACGACGGGCCGGCCGCCGTAGGACTTGCGCAGTTCGCTGACTTCGATGACGGACATGGCATCAGCGTCGCGGGACGGGGGGTGCCCGCACATCGGCCGTCGCGCTCGAAGGCGCATCAACCGATCGGTTGATGCCGTCGTACGACCCTTCGAAGGCGCAGGTCGTAGGACCAGCGTCCGATCCGGGTCCGGCCAAAACTCGGTGGGCGTTGTCAGTGCCGATCCGTAGGCTCGCTGCTGATGTCCACGACACGTGCAACCTCCGGAAAACGCTCCGCCGTCAGAACTCTGCTGCGCCTGTGGCCGTACGTCAGACCGGTGCGGGCGCGGCTGTTCACCGCCGCGTTCGTCGCGGTCCTGGCCTCCTGTACGGGCTTGGTGATCCCGCTCGTCCTGAAGTGGATGGTGGACGGCCCGGTCGCCGACCGGGACCCGGCGGGGGTGTGGCTCGGGGCGCTGTTCCTGCTGTTGCTGGGCTTCGGGGAGGCGCTGCTGTTCGGGCTGCGGCGTTGGCTGGTGGCCCGGCCGCTGTCGCACGTCGAGGCGGAGATGCGCGCGGACCTGTACGGGCATCTGCAACGGCTGCCGGTGGCCTTCCACGACCGGTGGGCGTCCGGCCAGTTGCTGTCGCGGGGCACGACCGACCTGATGCTGCTGCGCATGTTCTTGGCCTTTCCCCTGACGTTCCTGCTGGTCAACAGCGTGACGATCCTCGTCGGCGTCATCATCATGCTGATCCAGGACTGGACCCTCGGGCTGGTGATCCTGGCGCCCGCGGTCCCGGTGATCGTCTCCTGTCTGCTCTTCGAGCAGCGGTACTCCTCGGTGGCCCGGCAGGCGCAGGACCAGGTCGGTGACCTGACGACGGTCGTCGAGGAGAGCGTCCTCGGCATCCGCATCATCAAGGGCTTCGGCCGGCACCGCAGCCAGGCGCGGGCGTTCTGGGAGCTGTCACGGACGCTGCGGGGCACGGAACTGCGCAAGGCGCGGCTGCTGGCCGCGATCCTGACCGTCATCGTGACGCTGCCGGAGGTGGCGATCGGCGTGGCCCTGGTGCTGGGGTCGGTGCAGGTGGCGGACGGGGAGCTGTCGGCGGGGACGCTGGTGGCGTTCCTGTCGACGGCGCTGGCGCTGCGGTGGCCCATCGACTCGATCGGCTTCCTGCTGGCGATGAGCCAGGACGCGGCGAGTGCGACGGAGCGGTATTTCGAGGTGATGGACGAGGCGCCGGAGGACGCTTCCGTGGCGGGCTCGGCGGGCGCCCGGGGCAAGGGCCTCCAGTTCCACAACGTCCGCTTCCGCTACCCCGACGCGGCCCCCGACGCACCCCCCACCCTCGACCGCGTCGACCTCCACATCCGCCCCGGCGAGTCCATGGCCCTGGTCGGGGCGACAGGCAGCGGCAAGACGACGCTCACCGCCCTGGTCCCCCGCCTCCACGAACTCACGGACGGCCGCATCACCCTCGACGGCGAGGACATCACCGCCATGTCCCGTGAGGAGCTGCGCTCCCTCGTGGCGATGGCCTTCGAGGAACCCACGCTCTTCTCCGCGAGCGTCGGCGAGAACGTCCTGATGGGCGCCGACGACCACGAACTCGACCGTGCCCTGTCCATCGCGCAGGCCGACTTCGCGCACGCCCTGCCCCAGGGCACCGACACCAGGATCGGCGAGCAGGGCCTCAGCCTCTCCGGCGGCCAGCGCCAGCGTCTCGCGCTGGCCCGCGCGGTCGTCGGCAGGCCCAGGTTCCTCGTCCTGGACGACCCGCTGTCCGCGCTGGACGTGCACACGGAGGCCGCGGTGGAGGCCGCCCTGCGTGACGTGCTCGCGGACACCACCGCCCTGATCGTCGCCCACCGCCCGTCGACCGTGCTGCTCGCCGACCGGGTGGCGCTGCTGTCGGAGGGCCGTATCACCGCCGTGGGCACCCACCAGGAACTGCTGCGGACGAACGCCGAGTACGCCCATCTCATGTCCGGCTCAGAGGAAACGGGGGACGCCCGATGACCGCGCCGCCGACGGCCCCGCCCGCCACCGCCGACGACGAGCGGGAACCGGAGGTCCGGGCGAAGGCGGGCGACCCCTTCGACCGCGACGTCCTGCCCACCCCGCCGCGCGCGACGTCCGCCCTGCTGCGCTCCCTGCTCGCCCCGATGAAGGCCCGCGTCGCCCTCACCAGTTTCCTGTTGCTGCTCCAGCAGGCGGCGGTGCAGGCGGGGCCGCTGCTGGTGGCGTACGCGATCGACAGCGCCGTACCGGCGTTCCGGGACGACCGGCACGGTCCGCTGATCGCGGTCGGGGTGACCTACTTGCTCTGCTCGGTGGCCTCCGGCGGCCTCCAGTACGCGTTCGTCCGCGCCTCGGCCCGGGTCAACCAGGACGTGCTCCTCGATCTGCGCGGCCGGATCTTCCGGCACGCCCAGGCGCTCAGCGTCGACTTCCACGAGCGCTACACGAGCGGTCGCCTGATCTCCCGCTCCACGACGGACGTCGAGTCGCTGCGCGAGCTCCTCAACGAGGGCCTCCAGGAGCTGATCACGGTCATCCTGTCGTTCGTCTACATCTCGGCGATGCTGCTCTGGCTGGATCTGGGCCTCGGCGCGGTCGCGGTGGCGTCGTTCCTGCCGCTCTACCTCCTCGTACGGAACTACCGGCGGCGCGCGGGCCGCGTCTACACGCTCCGCTCGACGGCCATCGCCGCCGTCATCGTGAAGTTCGTCGAGACGATGAACGGCATCCGCCCGGTGCGCGCGTTCCGCCGGGAGGCCGCCAACGACGCCGAGTTCGCCGTACTGAACAAGCGACACGAACGCACCAACGGCGACGCGCTGCTGGAGATGGCCCGCTATGTCGTCGGCTCCCGGCTGGTCGCCAACACGGCGGTCGCGCTGATCGTGCTGTGGGGCGCCTACCGGGTGGCGGGCGGCTCACTGGAGCTGGGCGTGCTGGCGGCGGCGGTGCTGTACCTGCGCCGCCTCTACGACCCGATCGACCGCCTGGGTATGTTCCTCAACTCCTACCAGTCGGCGGCGGCCTCCCTGGAGAAGATCGCGGGCCTGCTGGCCCAGACCCCGTCGGTCCCCGAGCCCGTCGCGCCCCGCGAACTCCCGCCCCTGGAGTCCGAGCATCCCGGCCGCGAGGTCGTCTTCGACGGCGTCCGCTTCGGCTACCGCACCGGCGGCGAGATTCTTCCCCGCTTCGACCTCAGCCTCCCCGCAGGCCAGACGGTCGCGGTCGTCGGCTCCACGGGCGCGGGCAAGTCGACGCTCGCCAAGCTCCTCGCCCGCTTCTACGACCCGACGGCGGGCCGGGTCCTCCTCGACGGCGTCGACCTGCGGGACCTGTCCGTGCCCGAACTCCGGCGCGGGGTCGTGATGGTGACGCAGGAGGCGTTCCTGTTCTCCGGCACGGTCGCCGACAACATCGCCATCGGCCGCCCCGACGCCAGTCGGGAGGAGATCGAGCGGGCCGCGAAGGCCATCGGCGCCCATGAGTTCATCAGCGCCCTGCCCGACGGCTATGACACCGACGTACGCAAGCGCGGCGGCCGTATCTCCGCGGGCCAGCGCCAACTCGTGGCGTTCGCGCGGGCGTTGCTCGCCGACCCGGCCGTCCTGATCCTCGACGAGGCGACCAGCTCGCTCGACATCCCCGGCGAACGGGCGGTGCAGCGCGCGATGTCGACGGTGCTGCACGGCCGTACCGCCGTCGTGATCGCCCACCGGCTCTCCACGGTCGAGATCGCCGACCGGGTGCTGGTGATGGAGCACGGCCGGATCGTCGAGGACGGCCCGCCGGCCGAACTCATCGCCGGTACGGGCAGGTTCGCGGACCTGCACCGGGCGTGGCGGGACAGCCTGGCGTGAGTCTCCGAGGGGGTTACAGGTGATCGACGCGTACGAGGACCCCGGCACGCCCGACCGCCGCGGCGGCTGGCACTACCTGTGGTGGCTGGTCCGCCGCCAGCCCGGCCGCTCCGCCCTCGGCGCGCTGTTCGCCAGCGTCTGGATGGTGCTGCTGACGGCGACGCCGTACCTGATGGCCAAGGCGATCGACGAGGGCCTGGAGCCGGGCGACCTCGGGCTGCTCACCGCCTGGTCGGCCGCCCTCTTCCTGGTCGGCGCCTTCAACGCGTGGCTGAGCATCATGCGGCACCGCACGATGACCCGGGTCCGGATGGACGCCAACTTCCGCACGGTCAAGGTCGTCGTGGACCACGCGGTCCGGCTGGGCGCCGCGCTGTCGCGGCGGGCGGGGGCCGGCGAGGTCGTCACCATCGGAGTCGGCGACGTCCAGACGATCGCCTCCGCCCTCACGGTGGTCGGCCCGGGCGTGGGCGCGATCATCGCCTACCTCGTGGTCGCGGGCCTCCTGGTCTCGGTCTCGCCGGTCATCGCCGCGGTCGTCCTGCTCGGCATGCCGGTGATCGTCGGCCTCGTGGGCCCGTTCCTCACCCGCCTGCAAGGCGCCGAGACCGAGTACCGGGACCGCCAGGGCATCCTCACCGCCCGCATCGCCGACCTCGCCGGCGGCCTGCGCGTCCTCAACGGCCTGGGCGGCAAGGGCCTGTTCGCCGACGCCTTCCAGCGCGACTCCCGACGGCTGCGCGAACAGGGCTACCGGGTAGGGGCGGTGACCAGCTGGGTCCAGGCCCTCGGCGTCGGCCTCCCGACCCTGTTCCTGGCGGTGGTCACCTGGCTGGCGGCCCGCCTGGCCGCCCAAGGGGTCATCAGCATCGGCGAGTTGGTGTCGGTGTACGGCTATGTCGCGGTCCTGGTGGGTCCGGTGGCGTTCTGGGTCGAGTGCGGTTACATGCTGAGCCGGGGCGTGGTGGCGGCACGGAGGGTCGTACGGTTCCTGAGCCTGGAGCCGATGGAGGACAGAGGGACGAAGGACGCACCCGCGGAGCCGTCGGTACTGCACGACCCGGAGTCGGGGGTGCGGATTCTGCCGGGCCGTCTGACGGCTCTGGCGGCGGGCCGCCCGGCGGACGCGGCGGAGGTGGTGGACCGCCTAGGTCGTTACGTCCCGTCTAGGGCGACGTGGGCCGATGTACCACTGGACGAGATCGTCCTGTCCCAGATCAGAGAGCGCATCCTGGTGGCGGACCACGAGGCGGATGTGTTCGCAGACACCCTGCGCAAGGTAATAGGGGGCACCGACAAGGCCTTTAGGGGCGCGGGGCTGTATCAATCTGCGGCTCCGCCGCGGGGCGCGACCAGCTACGACGGCGCCGGGCCCGCCACTCAACGTCACGCGGCACCCCCTCCCGCGCACCTCACCCAGGCCCTCCACACGGCCGCAGCCGAAGACATCGTCCAAGCCCTCCCCGACGGCCTCGACTCCCCCATAGACGCGAACGCCCGCAACCTCTCCGGCGGCCAACGCCAACGCATCCGCCTCGCAAGAGCCCTCGCCGCCGACCCCGAGGTCCTCCTCGCCATAGAACCCACCTCGGCCCTGGACGCCCACACCGAGGCCCGAGTAGCCACCCGCCTCAAAGAGGCACGCCAAGGCAGGACCACCGTCGTCACCACCACCTCCCCCCTGGTCCTGGCCCACGCAGACACCGTCATCCACCTGGTCGACGGCAAGGTCGCAGCCACCGGCACCCACCAGGGCCTCCTCGACCACGACCCGGCCTACAAGGCCCTCGTGGCGAGGGACACCGACGCAGAGGAGGCCATGCGATGACTTCCGGCCACCTCCCCGTAGCAGAGCCGGCCGATGTCAGAAGGGCCGCCCAGCGTCTGATCCGCGCCGACCGAACCGCGTTCATCACCACCCTCGCCCTCAACGCCACCGCAGCCGTCGCAGGCCTCGGCGGCCCCTGGTTCCTCGGCCGCATCATCGACGAGGTCAGGTCCAAGGCCGGCGTCGGCACAGTCGACCACCTCGCCCTCGCGCTGCTCATATGTTGCGCAGCGGAACTGCTGCTGGCCCGCTGGGCCCGCTTCGTGGGCCACCGCTTCGGCGAACGCACCCTCGCCCGGGTCCGCGAGGAGTTCGTCGACCGGACCCTCGCCCTGCCCGCGTCGACGGTCGAAAGGGCGGGCACCGGTGACCTCACCGCCCGCGGCACCGCCGACGTCTCCACGGTCGGCACCACCCTCCGCGACGCGGGGCCCGACCTCCTCATCAACGCGGTCCGTTTCCTGATCGCGCTCGTCGCGGTGTTCGTGCTGGCCCCGCTGCTCGGCGTGGTCGGTGTGTGCGGTCTGCTGCCCGTCTGGTTCGCCCTGCGCTGGTATCTGCGCCGCGCCCGGGACGGCTATCTTGCCGAGGGCGCGGCCACCTCGGACGTCGCCGAGATCGTCGCGGCGACCGCGTCGGGGGCGCGCACGGTGGAGGCGCTGCGGCTGGAGGGCGAGCGGATCGCGGCGAGCCGGGACGCGATCGAGTCCGCGCGCCGCACCCGTTTCCACACCCTCTACCTGCGCAGCGTCTTCTTCCCGGCCGTCGAGGTGTCGTACGTCCTTCCGATCTCCGGTGTCCTGATCGTCGGCGGTGTGCTGTACACGCACGGGGCGATGAGCCTGGGGGCCGTGGTCGCGGCGGCGCTGTATCTTCAGCAACTCACCGGCCCGCTCGACCAGATCCTGGTCCGGGTGGAGCAACTGCAGAGCAGCGGCGCCTCGTTCGCGCGGGTGGAGGGGCTCGCCCGGGCCCCCAAGGCCACCTCCGGCGAGTCGGTGTCCCCCGTCGACGACCGTATCGACGTGACCGGCGTGCGCTATGCGTACGGGCGGGGCGGCGAGGTCCTGCACGGGGTGGATCTGACCGTGCGGCCGGGAGAGCGGCTGGCGATCGTCGGCCCGTCCGGCGCCGGGAAGACCACGCTCAGCCGGCTGCTCGCGGGCGTCGACGCCCCCACCGAGGGGACGGTGACGGTCGGCGGCGTCCCGGTCGTCGCGCTCGGTCCCGAGCAGCTGCGCCGCCAGGTCGTGCTGGTCACCCAGGAGCACCATGTGTTCCTTGGCACGGTCCGGGACAACCTGCGGATCGCCGAACCCGGCGCCGGGGACGAGGAGTTGTGGTCGGCGCTGGCCGCCGTCGGTGCCGACGGCTGGGTGCGGGAGCTGCCCGACGGCCTCGACACCGCGCTCGGGGAGGGCGGTCACCGCACCGACGGCTCACAGGCCCAGCAACTCGCCCTGGCCCGGGTGGTGCTGGCGGACCCGCACACGCTGATCCTGGACGAGGCGACGGCGTTGCTGGACCCGACGACCGCCCGGCACACCGAGCGCGCCCTGGCCGCCGTACTGGAGGGCCGTACCGTCATCGCGATCGCGCACCGGCTGCACACCGCGCACGACGCGGACCGGGTGGCGGTGATGGAGGACGGCCTGCTGACCGAACTCGGGCCGCACGAGGAACTGGTGGCGGCGGACGGGGCGTACGCGGCGCTGTGGCACTCGTGGCACGGGGACCGCCCTTCCTGACTTCCCGTCCTGACTTCCCTTCCTGACTTTTAGACAAATTGCCCGTATAACGAACATGACCATCCGGGCAACGGACGATTTCCGGCCAACTTCCTGACGCGGTCCTGACAGAAACCGCAAACTGCTGCGACTCTTCCCACGGCCACGACACAGCAACCCCACAGCTTCCGCACAGTGCTGTGCCGTGATCGAACTCCCGCACGCGCAATGCCCGTTCTGCCCGGCCGGCCCACCAGCCGCCCGGTCTCCCCATGGCCGCGCGACCCGCGGCCCGCAGACGCAGGAGTCAGTGTTGAGAGAGAGTTCCTCCCACAGACGCACCTCCCACACGATGCACCGCCGCGCAGCAGCCGTAGCGCTCGTCGGTGTGTCCGCCCTGATCGCCGCGGCCGTCCAGTCGGGCGCCGCCACCGCAGCCCCGGCGAAGGCACCGTCGGCCGCGGGCAAGGTCATACCGGGCGCCGAGTCGGTCAAGCTGACCCCCGCCCAGCGCGCCGAGCTGCTGCGCACGGCCAACGCCGGCAAGGCGGACACCGCAAAGGAACTCGGCCTGGGCGCCAAGGAGAAGCTGGTCGTCCGTGACGTCGTCAAGGACGGCAACGGCACGCTCCACACCCGCTACGAGCGGACCTACGACGGTCTGCCCGTCCTCGGCGGCGACCTGGTCGTCACCAGCACGAAGGCCGACGCCACCGCGGCGGTCACCAAGGCGACCCGCGCCACCATCAAGGTCGCCTCGGTGAAGCCGCAGCTGTCGACCGCCAAGGCCGAGAAGCAGGCGCTGAGCGCGGCGAAGGCGGAGAAGGCGAAGAGCCCCGCGGTCAGCCACGCCCCGCGCAAGGTGATCTGGGCGGCCGACGGCACGCCGACGCTCGCCTACGAGACGGTCGTGGGCGGCTTCCAGCACGACGGCACCCCGCAGGAGCTGCACGTCATCACCGACGCGGCGACCGGCGCGAAGCTGTACGAGTGGGAGGCCATCGAGACCGGCACCGGCAACACGGTGTACTCGGGCACGGTCAGCCTGACGACGACGCAGTCGGGTTCGACGTACAACCTCACCGACGGCGCCCGCGGCGGCCACAAGACATACAACCTCAACCGCGGCACCTCCGGCACCGGCACGCTGTTCTCCGGCTCCGACGACGTCTGGGGCAACGGCAGCGCCTCGAACGCGGAGTCGGCGGCGGCGGACGCGCACTACGGTGCCGCGCTGACGTGGGACTACTACAAGAACATCCACGGCCGCAGCGGCATCCGCGGCGACGGGGTGGCGGCCTACTCCCGCGTCCACTACGGCAACGCGTACGTCAACGCGTTCTGGGACGACAGCTGCTTCTGCATGACCTACGGCGACGGCTCGGGCAACACCAACCCGCTCGTGTCGATCGACGTGGCCGGTCACGAGATGACGCACGGCGTCACCTCCAACACCGCGGGACTCAACTACAGCGGCGAGTCCGGCGGTCTGAACGAGGCCACCTCCGACATCTTCGGCACGGCGGTCGAGTTCTACGCGGCGAACTCCAACGACGTCGGTGACTACCTCATCGGCGAGGAGATCAACATCAACGGCGACGGCACGCCGCTGCGTTACATGGACAAGCCGAGCAAGGACGGCGCGTCGAAGGACAGCTGGTACTCCGGTATCGGCTCGGTCGACGTCCACTACTCCTCGGGCCCGGCCAACCACTTCTTCTACCTGCTGTCCGAGGGCAGCGGCGCCAAGGTCATCAACGGCGTCAGCTACAACTCGCCCACCTCGGACGGGCTCCCGGTCACCGGCATCGGCCGCGACAAGGCGGAGAAGATCTGGTTCCGCGCGCTGACCACGAAGTTCACGTCCACCACCAACTACGCGGCGGCCCGCACCGGCACCCTCGCGGCGACCGGTGAGCTGTACGGCACGACGAGCGCCGAGTACAAGGCGGTGCAGGACGCGTGGGCGGCCGTCGCGGTCGGTTCGCGCTCCGGTGGCGGCGGCGGTGGCGGTACGTCCTTCGAGAACACCGCCGACGTATCGATTCCGGACAACGGGGCCGCGGTGACGTCGTCGATCACGGTCTCCGGGCGGACGGGCAACGCGCCCTCCAACCTCCAGGTCGGGGTCGACATCGTGCACACGTACATCGGTGACCTCAAGGTCGACCTGGTGGCCCCCGACGGCAGTGTGTACACACTGAAGGCGTACGGCACCGGTGGCAGCTCGGACAACATCAACACCACGTACACCGTCAACGCTTCCTCCGAAGTCGCCAACGGTACGTGGAAGTTGAGGGTCCAGGACAACGCGGCCATCGACACCGGCTACATCAACAGCTGGAAGCTCACCTTCCCGTAGACCGGCCGTGCTCGACGGCTGAACGAACAGGCGCCGCCCCGGAGGTTCGACTCCCCCGGGGCGGCGTCCTCTTTTTGCCGGCCGCTTACCGATGACTTGTTGGGCCTTTGCCGAGGTCAAGTCGCTTTACATTGCGGCAACATTCACCGGACAGTCGATTTCCGGCCAACATCACTTCAGGGTCCTGACATGTACGCGTCCCTGGTGTCACTCTTCCCTCACCCGCCGCACAACTTCAAAACCCCACTCAAGGAGCTTGTGTGACCCCCCTCTACGCGCGTCACAAGCGCACCACTCTGGCCGTCGCCACCGCCGTCGCGGCCGGAGCTCTCCTCACCACCGGTCTGACCACCGGTACCGCCGCCGCCCAGACCCCGGCGGACACGAGCGGTAAGGCCGGCCTCGCCGGCGCGCCCCTCCAGCTGACCGCGGCCGCGCGCACCACGCTCATCAAGCAGCAGCAGGCCGGCGCCGCCGACACCGCCCGGAAGATAGGCCTGGGCGCCAAGGAGAAGCTGGTCGTCAAGGACGTCGTCAAGGACGCCGACGGCACGGTGCACACCCGCTACGAGCGCACCTACGCCGGTCTGCCGGTCCTCGGTGGCGACCTGGTCGTCCACGAGTCGAAGTCCGGTGCGACCAAGAGCGTCACCAAGGCGACGACCAAGTCCATCAAGGTCGCCTCCCTGACGCCGAAGCTCACCGTCGCCAAGGCCGAGAAGCAGGCGCTGTCCGCCGCCAAGGCCGCGGGCTCGGAGAAGACCGCCGCCGACGGCGCGCGCAAGGTCATCTGGGCCGGCTCGGGCACCCCCGTCCTCGCCTACGAGACGATCGTCGGCGGCTTCCAGGACGACGGCACCCCGAACCAGCTGCACGTCATCACCGACGCGGCCACCGGCAAGAAGCTCTTCGAGTACCAGGGCATCGAGAACGCCACCGGCACCGGCAAGAGCCTGTACTCGGGCACGGTCAGCCTGACCACCACCCTGTCGGGTTCGACGTACCAGCTGACCGACGGCTCGCGCGGCACCCACAAGACGTACAACAAGTCCCACGGCACCAGCTCCTCCGCGGGCACGCTGTTCACGGACGCCGACAACACGTGGGGCACCGGCACGGCCTCCAGCTCCGCCACCGACCAGACGGCGGCCGTCGACGCCGCCTACGGCGCGGCGGAGACCTGGGACTTCTACAAGTCCACCTTCGGCCGCAGCGGCATCAAGAACAACGGCGTCGCCGCCTACTCCCGCGTGCACTACGGCAACCAGTACGTGAACGCGTTCTGGGACGACAGCTGCTTCTGCATGACGTACGGCGACGGCGAGGGCAACGTCGACCCGCTGACCTCGCTGGACGTGGCCGGCCACGAGATGAGCCACGGCGTCACCTCGAACACGGCGGGCCTGAACTACTCCGGCGAGTCCGGCGGCCTGAACGAGGCCACCTCGGACATCTTCGGCACCGGCGTGGAGTTCTTCGCCAACAACGCGTCCGACAAGGGTGACTACCTCATCGGCGAGAAGATCAACATCAACGGCGACGGCACCCCGCTGCGCTACATGGACAAGCCCAGCAAGGACGGCGGCTCGGCGGACTCCTGGTCCTCCTCCGTCGGCAACCTGGACGTCCACTACTCGTCCGGTGTCGCCAACCACTTCTTCTACCTCCTCTCGGAGGGCAGCGGCGCGAAGACGATCAACGGCGTGAGCTACAACTCGCCCACGTCCAACGGCTCCACGGTCACCGGCATCGGCCGGGACAAGGCGCTGCAGATCTGGTACAAGGCGCTGACGACGTACTTCACGTCGACGACCAACTACAAGTCGGCACGCACGGGCACCCTGTCCGCGGCGGCCGCCCTGTACGGCTCCGGCAGCACCGAGTACAACGCGGTCGCGGCGGCCTGGTCGGCCGTGAACGTGAGCTAGTCCCACGGGGATTGGCGGGCGGCACCCGGGAGGAAGGCATTCCGGGGTGCCGCCCTACCCTTGTTTCCCATGCCGCCGATACAGCCCCCCAACACCTTCACCTACGCCGACGTGGGCGCGACCCGCAAGCCGGGCTTCTGCCCACCGGACTTCCACCCCCTGCACGTCCGCACCCGCATAGGCGAGGGCCACGACGTCTTCGAGCGCGCCTCGGAGGCGGTCCTGACCTGGGAGATGCACCGCGCGATGGGCGTGGGCATCGACGCGACGGCCGACCGGGCGGCCCCCGAGGTCGACGTCACGGTCACCCTGGCCGGCATGATCAAGGCCCCCTGCCGGGTGGTGTGGACGCTCGAGGAACCCCGCCGCGCGGGCTGGGCGTACGGCACCCTTTCCGGCCATCCGGAATGCGGCGAGGAATCCTTCGTGGTCGACCGGACCGGCGACGGCACGGTCTGGCTGACGATCTCGGCGTTCAGCCGGGCGGCGAAGTGGTACGCACGGGCGGGCGGCCCCGCGACCCGGGGGCTGCAACACGCCTACGCGCGCCGCTGCGGGGTGGTCCTGCGCCGGCTGTCCGGCGGGGAGGAGGACTGAGCCCGGCCCAGCCCTCCGACCGTCACCGCATCAACACGCCCGCGGCCTCCACCGCCTCCTCCGAGGGCACCGCCACCAACCCCAGCTCGGCCCCGGAGGCGAGGAGTCGGTGCGCCGGCAGAATCCGCACCGTGTACCCGAAGGGCCCCGTCCGGTCCAGGGACAGCGGCCCCTCGTAGACCCAACGCCCCTCCGGGTCCGGACCGCCCACCGGCTTCAGGGGTACCGTCAGCGCGTCCGTGATCCTGTCCTCCTCGTCGACCCGGCCCGACAGGGCCTGTACGTCGACGTCCTCGGGGCTCAGGTCGCCCAGGCCGACCCGGACCCGCAGCCCCAGCGTCGTCCCCAGCTCCGCCGTCGCGGTCGTCACGGACGTCTCCACATGGTCGACCGTCACGCTCTGCCACGCGGAGCGCACCCGGGCCTTCCATCCCGCCAACTCCCGTGCCGCGTCCGGCTCCATCGCGCGGTGCGCGTGCGCGGCGGGGGTGTAGAGACGCTCCACGTACTCCCGGACCATGCGGCCGGCCAGCACCTTCGGGCCCAGCAGCGTGAGCGTCTGGCGGACCATCTCGATCCAGCGGTCGGGCAGGCCGCCCTGGCCGCGCTCGTAGAAGCGGGGGGTCACGCGCTGTTCCAGGAGGTCGTAGAGAGCCGCCGCCTCGATGTCGTCCCGGTGGTCCGGGTCGGTGCCCGTGCCGTCCGCGGTCGGGATCGCCCAGCCGAAGTCCGGCTGGAACCATTCGTCCCACCAGCCGTCCAGGACCGACAGATTCAGGCAGCCGTTCAGCGCCGCCTTCATCCCTGACGTCCCGCACGCCTCCAAGGGCCTCAGCGGGTTGTTCAGCCAGATGTCGCAGCCCGGGTAGAGCTTCTGCGCCATCGCCATGCCGTAGTCCGGGAGGAAGACGATCCGGTGGCGCACCCGCGGGTCGTCCGCGAACCGCACCAGCTCCTGGACCAGCCGCTTTCCGCCGTCGTCCGCCGGGTGCGCCTTCCCCGCCACCACGATCTGGATCGGGCGCTCGGGGTGCAGCAGCAGGTCCATCAGCCGGTCCCGGTCGCGCAGCATCAGCGTCAGGCGCTTGTACGACGGGACCCTGCGCGCGAACCCGATCGTCAGGACGTCGGGGTCGAGCACGCCGTCGATCCAGCCCAACTCCGCGCTGCCCGCACCCCGTTGCCGCCAGGACGCGCGCAGCCGCCGGCGTACCTCCACCACCAGCTGCTCGCGCAGGTTGCGCCGCAGCTCCCAGATGTCCTGGTCCGGGATCTCGCCCACGGCGTCCCAGCGGTCCGAGCCGCCGACCGTCAGCGCGTCCTCGGTCCGCTGGGCGCCGATCTGCCGGGCGCCGAGGCGGAAGACCTCCGGGGCGACCCAGGTCGGGGCGTGCACCCCGTTCGTGACCGAGGTGATCGGGACCTCCTCCGGGTCGAATCCGGGCCACAGGCCCGAGAACATCTCCCGGCTCACCTGGCCGTGCAGCAGCGAGACGCCGTTCGCCCGCTGGCCCAGCCGCAGGCCCATCACCGCCATGTTGAAGAGGTTCGGCTCGCCTCCCGGGTAGGTCTCCATGCCCAGGCGCAGGACGTGTTCGACGTCGATGCCCGGCAACTCGGCGTCGGGGCCGAAGTGATGGGCGACCAGTTCGCGGTCGAAGCGGTCGATGCCGGCGGGGACCGGGGTGTGGGTGGTGAAGACCGTTCCGGCGCGGACGGTTTCCAGTGCCGCGTCGAAGTCCAGGCCTTTCCCGGCGCACAGTTCGGCGATCCGTTCCAGGCCCAGGAAGCCCGCGTGGCCCTCGTTCGTGTGGAAGACCTCGGGTGCGGCGTGTCCGGTCAGCCGGCAGTACGTCCGTACCGCCCGCACCCCGCCGATGCCCAGCAACATCTCCTGCAACAGCCGGTGTTCACTGCCCCCGCCGTACAGCCGGTCCGTCACTCCGCGCTCGCCGAGGTCGTTCTCCTCGACGTCCGAGTCGAGCATCAGCAGCGGCACCCGGCCCACCTGCGCGAGCCAGATACGGGCGTGCAGCTGCTTGCCACCGGGCAGGGCGAGCGACACCTGCGCGGGGGCGCCGTCCTCCTCCCTCAGCAGCGCCACCGGCAGCTCGTTGGGGTCCAGGACGGGGTAGTGCTCCTGTTGCCAGCCGTCCCGGGACAGGGACTGGCGGAAGTAGCCGTGGCGGTACAGCAGGCCGACCCCGATCAGCGGTACGCCCAGGTCGCTGGCCGCCTTCAGATGGTCGCCGGCCAGGATGCCGAGGCCGCCGGAGTACTGCGGGAGCGCGGCCGTGATGCCGAACTCGGGGGAGAAGTAGGCGACGGCGGCCGGGAGTTCGCCGGGCTGGGACTGGTACCAGCGCTCGCCGGAGACATAGTCGTGGAGGTCGTCGGCGACCGACTGCAACCGGCGCAGGAAGCGGCGGTCCTCCGCCAGCTCAGCGAGGCGCCGGGGCGGCACGCTGCCCAGGAGGCGTACGGGGTCGCCGCCCGAGGCGGCCCACCGCTCGGGGTCAACCGACTGGAACAGGTCGCGGGTCTCCGCATGCCAGGACCAGCGCAGATTGCGCGCCAGATCGCTCAACGGGCGGAGGGGATCGGGGAGTACGGGTCGGACGGTGAAGCGACGGATAGCCTTCATGGGCACTGCCACCTCGTCAGGCGTGCGGAAGCGGACGCACCGCGTTGTGCGTCCCGTCGTCGACAACGACGGTATCCGTGGAGGGGCCGCCATAACCACGGTGCCGTGGAAGCCATACAGATCGGAATCAGACCGGAAATCGACGCAACCTTCACGCACCCCCCATGGCCGATATGGCTGATTCCGCACCCGTAGGCGTCCTTGTGGTGACTTCACCCCCCACGAGAGGCTGCACGTGGCGTATCGGTCACACAGGGCCAACCCGGACCACACCGGCCGGCCCCGAGCGCTTCCGGTCGACTCCCGGGCGCGTCACGACCGCCGTACGCCGTGTCGAGGAGGGGAACTCACACCATGGCACGGACGCGAAACCGGCGTCTGCGCGGGGCGGGGGCCTTGGCCGCGGTGACCTGTGCCGCCGCGCTTTCGGCCAGCACCCTGCCCGCGCACGCCGCACCGGAGGGGCGGATAGTCGGCGCCGGAGCCCCCGGCTCCGTCGGCGGCAGCTACCTGGTGACACTCAAGGGGGGAACGACGGCCCCGTCGTCGGCGGGAAAGAGCCTCGCCGAGAAGTACGGGGCGAAAATCAGCCACACCTACGGCACGGTCCTCAACGGCTACGCGATCAAGGCCAACGAGAGACAGGCGAAGCTGCTCGCGGCGGACTCCCGGGTCGCCTCGGTCGTCCAGGACACCCGGGTGACGCTCGACCACACCCAGCGGAACCCGCCGTCCTGGGGCATCGACCGCGTCGACCAGCCGGACCTCCCGCTGGACAAGGACTACACCTGGCCGGATTCCGCGGGCGCCGGGGTCACGGTGTACGTCATCGACACCGGCATCCGCATCTCGCACAAGGACTTCGGCGGACGCGCCGGTTACGGCTGGGACTTCGTCGGAAACGACAAGTACGCCGGTGACGGCAACGGCCACGGCACCCATGTCGCCGGCACCGTCGCCGGAACCAAGTACGGCATCGCCAAGCAGGCCAAGGTCGTCGCCGTCCGCGTCCTCGACAACGCGGGCTCCGGTACGACGGCCCAGGTCATCGCGGGCATCGACTGGGTCACCCAGCACGCCAGGAAGCCCGCCGTCGCCAATCTCAGCCTCGGCGGCTACCACAACGCACAACTCGACGCCGCCGTACAGAACTCGATCAGGTCCGGCGTCACCTACACGGTCGCGGCGGGCAACGACGGGCTCCCCGCCGGCCTCTACTCCCCCGCGGACGTGAAACAGGCGATCACGGTCGGCGCGACCGACACCACCGACACCCGGGCGGACTTCTCCAACTACGGCTCCGCCCTGGATCTGTTCGCCCCGGGGGTCTCGATCACGTCAACCTCCAACAAGGGCGACAGCGCCAAGGCCACCTACTCGGGTACGTCGATGGCGTCCCCGCACGCCGCGGGCACGGCCGCGCTCTATCTCGCCGACCACCCGAGGGCCACGCCCGCACAAGTGGCGAAGGCGCTGGTCACGCTGGCGGCGTCCGGCAAAATCTCCGCACGCGGACTGGGCTCGCCGGACAAACTCCTGCAGGTGCCGGGCTCCTAGGGCACGGTATGCGGACACCGGCCCCGTCCGACGCGGACGGGGCCGGTCTTGTGTGCCGACATACGCGTGAGTAGTTAACAAAGTGCCGGATTGCCCACCCGAATAGGGTGGGAAGGCTCCACCGGTACAGCCCCCAGCCACATCATGGGAACAACACAGGAACGCCCCCGCAGGACCAACCTCCCCACAGTCATCCGCCCACCCCCAGTTGACGCGGACAGGAGCGGTCATGCCCGCCACGCACCACTCGTCAGCACCCCCGACACCAAGCACCCGGCCCGCCGTCACCGGGCCACCGTCCACCTCGGAGCCACCCTCCGCGGACGACACCCCCACGATCGGACGGATACCGGTACTGGACGTCCGCCCGGTCGTCCAGCACGGACGCCGCCCCGCCAAGGCCGTCACCGGCGAGACCTTCCAGGTGACCGCCACGGTGTTCCGCGAGGGCCATGACGCGGTCGCCGCCAACGTCGTACTGAAGGACCCCGAGGGCCGGCCGGGCCCGTGGACGCCGATGCGCGAACTCACCCCCGGCACCGACCGCTGGGGCGCCGACGTCACCCCGGGATCCGAGGGCCACTGGACCTTCTACGTCGAAGCCTGGGGCGACCCGATCAGCACCTGGCGCCACCACGCCCAGATCAAGATCCCGGCGGGCATGGACGTCGAGCTGGTCCTGGAGGAGGGCGCCCGTCTGCACGAACGGGCCGCCGAAGGTGCCCCCAAGGGAAAGCGGAAGATCCTCAAGGCCGCCGCGACCGCCCTCCGGGACGAGACCCGCCCCGCCAT
>NZ_KQ948435.1 GCF_001514065.1 Streptomyces antibioticus
TCCTTTTACAGCTCCGGCTCTTGGGCATATGCCCAAGAGCCGGAGCTTTTTTGTGTTGAGGTAAGGTCAGGGGGCATCGTTGGTACGTTTCCCACAGGAGGCCCCCGGGTGGAGGTCCAGGAGACTCGCGTCCAGACGGATCGAGTCCTCACCATCCCCAACATCCTCAGCATGGCGCGGCTCGTTGGTGTGCCCCTCTTCCTGTGGTTGATCCTCAGGCCCGAGTTCGGAGGCCCCCAGAGTGACGGTTGGGCGCTTCTGGTGCTGGCCTTCAGTGGCGTCAGCGACTACCTGGACGGCAAGCTCGCCCGGCGCTGGAACCAGGTCAGCAGCCTTGGCCGGCTTCTGGATCCCGCCGCAGACCGGCTCTACATTCTCTCGACTTTGGTCGGACTGACGTGGCGCGAGATTCTGCCCATCTGGTTGACCGCTGTACTGCTTGCGCGTGAGCTGGTTCTGCTGGTGATGGTGGGTATCCTCAGGCGCCACGGCTATCCGCCACCTCAGGTGAACTTCCTTGGCAAGGCCGCCACGTTCAACCTGATGTATGCCTTCCCCTTGCTGCTGCTCAGTGACGGAACTGGCTGGCTGCCGTCACTCGCTGCTATTTTCGGATGGGCGTTCGCAGGATGGGGTACAACCCTGTATTGGTGGGCAGGAGTCCTCTACGTGGTACAAGTCCGCCGCTTGGTTCGTGCGGACGCCATGGCCGATTGAACTCGCCGATGGGCGCAGTCTTAGTGGTGCGATGGCCCGTGCTGGAAAAGTGCGGGACAATCTGGACGGGTGAAGTCGGCTAGACCGTCGTCTCTTGGAGGAGGACGCTTCCGACATGAAGGCCGTCGTGATGGCCGGAGGCGAAGGCACGCGCCTTCGCCCTATGACCTCAAGCATGCCCAAGCCGCTCCTGCCCGTGGCCAACCGCCCGATCATGGAGCACGTTCTGAGGCTGCTCAAAAGGCATGGGCTCAACGAGACCGTCGTTACTGTCCAGTTCCTGGCCTCATTGGTCAAGAACTACTTCGGTGACGGCGAAGAGCTCGGAATGGAGCTCTCCTATGCCAATGAGGAGAAGCCACTCGGTACCGCCGGAAGCGTCAAGAACGCCGAAGAGGCGTTGAAGGACGATGCCTTCCTCGTCATCTCCGGCGATGCCCTGACTGACTTCGACCTCACCGAGCTGATCAATTTCCACAAGGAGAAGGGCGCGCTGGTCACTGTCTGTCTGACGCGCGTACCTAATCCGCTGGAATTCGGTATCACCATCGTCGACGAGGAAGGAAAGGTCGAACGCTTCCTGGAGAAGCCGACCTGGGGGCAGGTCTTCTCCGACACGGTGAACACCGGTATCTACGTGATGGAACCCGAGGTCTTCAACTATGTTGAAGCCGATGTGCCCGTCGACTGGTCCGGTGACGTCTTCCCCCAGCTGATGAAGGAAGGCAAGCCGATCTACGGCTTTGTCGCCGAGGGCTACTGGGAGGACGTCGGTACCCACGAGAGCTATGTGAAGGCCCAGGCCGACGTCCTGGAGGGCAAGGTCGACGTCGAGATCGACGGCTTCGAGCTCTCGCCCGGGGTGTGGGTCGCCGAGGGTGCGGAAGTGCATCCGGACGCCGTACTGCGGGGCCCTCTCTATATCGGTGACTACGCCAAGGTCGAGGCCGGCGTCGAGATCCGTGAGCACACCGTCGTGGGATCCAACGTCGTCGTGAAGAGCGGGGCGTTCCTGCACAAGGCCGTGGTGCACGACAACGTCTATGTCGGGCAGCACAGCAATCTGCGGGGCTGCGTCGTCGGGAAGAACACCGACATCATGCGTGCGGCCCGGATCGAGGACGGCGCGGTCATCGGCGACGAGTGCCTCATCGGTGAAGAATCGATCGTTCAGGGCAATGTGCGGGTCTATCCGTTCAAGACCATCGAGGCCGGTGCCTTCGTCAACACCTCGGTGATCTGGGAATCCCGAGGGCAGGCGCATCTCTTCGGCGCCCGTGGTGTCTCGGGGATTCTGAACGTGGAGATCACTCCCGAGCTGGCCGTGCGTCTCGCCGGCGCTTATGCGACGACGCTGAAGAAGGGGTCGACGGTCACCACGGCCCGCGACCACTCGCGTGGTGCGCGTGCGCTGAAGAGGGCGGTCATCTCCGCGTTGCAGGCCAGCGCCATCGACGTACGAGATCTGGAGAACGTACCGCTGCCCGTTGCCCGGCAGCAGACCGCGCGGGGCAGTGCCGGCGGGATCATGATTCGGACGACGCCCGGGGTGCCGGATTCCGTCGACATCATGTTCTTCGACGGGCGCGGAGCCGACCTGTCGCAGGGCAGTCAGCGGAAGCTGGACCGGGTGTTCGCGCGGCAGGAGTACCGGCGAGCGTTCCCCGGTGAGATCGGGGATCTGCACTTCCCCGCGAGCGTGTTCGACTCGTACACCGGGTCGTTGCTGCGCAACGTCGACACGACGGGGATCGCCGAGTCGGGGCTGAAGGTCGTCGTGGATGCCTCGAACGGCAGTGCCGGGCTTGTGCTGCCCAGTCTGCTCGGGAAGCTCGGGGTGGACTCGCTGACCATCAACCCGGGGCTCGACGAGTCACGGCCCACGGAGACCGCGGATGTGCGGCGGTCGGGGCTGGTGCGGCTCGGAGAGATCGTGGCGTCGTCGCGGGCCGCGTTCGGGGTGCGGTTCGACCCTGTCGGCGAGCGGCTGTCGCTGGTGGACGAGAAGGGACGGATCGTCGAGGACGACAGGGCACTGCTCGTCATGCTCGACCTGGTGGCCGCGGAGCGGCGCAGTGGGCGGGTGGCGCTGCCGGTGACCACCACGCGGATCGCCGAGCAGGTGGCGGCGTACCACGGGACGCAGGTGGAGTGGACGACCACGTCGCCCGACGACCTGACGCGGGTCGGGCGCGACGACTCGACCATCTTCGGTGGTGACGGCAAGGGTGCGTTCATCGTGCCCGAGTTCAGCAGTGTCTTCGACGGTACGGCGGCCTTCGTACGGCTGATCGGGCTGGTCGCGCGGACGCAGCTCACGCTCAGCCAGATCGACGCGCGGATTCCGCGGGCGCATGTGCTCAAGCGGGACCTGGCCACTCCCTGGGCGGTCAAGGGGCTCGTGATGCGCCGGGTCGTGGAGGCGGCCGGGGATCGCTTTGTCGATACGACCGACGGCGTGCGGGTCGTGGAGACCGACGGGCGGTGGGTCATGGTCCTGCCCGATCCCGCCGAGGCGGTCACCCATCTGTGGGCGGAAGGGCCCGACGACGCCTCTGCCCAGGCTCTGCTGGACGAGTGGGCGGCGGTTGTGGACAGCGCCGGTCGCTGAAACAGGCAGCACGCGTGCGTGCCGGACAAGTGTCCCCAAGGGGGCCTGTCCGGCACGCCGGTGGGGCCGTTCGGAGGTACTGGTCGCGACGTGCGACGATGTGCGGCATGCCGCAGCAGCCCCCCGTTCGGAGCACACCCACGCGCCCCTCGCGTCCGGACGCGTCCATGTCGCTGCTCACCAACGTCATGGACCACAGCCTCGATGACGGCTACGCCGAGGCGGCCGCTCGGAAGAAGGCCGCGGGCGAGGGAGGCCTGCCCAAGACGCTGCGGGCGAAGCTCGGACTTGCCGCCGGCCTGGTGCTGGCAGCGCTTGTCGTGACCGTCGGAGCGGCGCAGGCACGCGTCGCGGCTCCCGTCGTCGCCAAGGAGCGCGAGGAGCTGATCGACCGCATCGACCGGGAGACGGACGCGGCCGACAAGCTGGAGGGCACCGTCGACGACCTGCGCGACGACGTCAGCGCCAAGCAGCAGGCGGCGCTCAGGGACAGCGGCGGCAGCGGGCAGGCGGATCTGGTCGGCGTCCTGTCGGGCGCCACGGCCGTGCACGGACCTGGTGTGAAGCTGGTCGTGGACGACGCCAAGGAGGCCACCACCGGTGGTGACGGCGACCCGCGCGAGACCTCCGGTTTCTCCGACACCGGCCGGGTCCGGGACCGGGACATGCAGCGTGTGGTCAACGGGTTGTGGGAGTCGGGCGCGGAGGCCGTCTCCATCAACGGACAGCGGCTGACGGCGCTGTCCGCGATCAGGGCCGCGGGTGACGCGATACTGGTCGACAACAGGCCGCTGGTGCCGCCGTACACGGTGCTCGCGGTGGGGGACGGGCAGCGGCTGAGCACCAGGTTCCAGAACAGCGCCGACGGGCTGTATCTGAACGCCCTGCAGGAGAACTACGGCATCCGGACGGGCATCTCCGTGGAGGGGGATCTCCGGCTGCCTGCAGCAACGAGTGTGATCGTACGTACAGCACAGCCGAGAACTGAGAAGGGCACATCGTGATCGCCGTACTGGGCCTCGTCGTGGGAGTCGTGGCCGGACTGTTGGTCCGGCCTGAGGTTCCGGCGGTCGTCGAGCCTTATCTGCCGATCGCCGTCGTGGCGGCGCTCGACGCCGTCTTCGGTGGTCTGCGGGCCATGCTCGACGGCATCTTCGACGACAAGGTCTTCGTGGTGTCGTTCCTGTCCAACGTGGTCGTCGCCGCGCTGATCGTGTTCCTGGGCGACAAGTTGGGCGTGGGGGCTCAGCTGTCGACCGGTGTGGTCGTCGTCCTCGGTATCCGCATCTTCTCGAACGCCGCGGCGATCCGCCGGCACGTGTTCCGGGCGTGAGGCCGATGAGCGACCAGGACGGTACGGCGGAGAACAGGCTGCGCAAGGAGCTGCCGGAGGAGACGCCCGCGGCGGCTCCGAAGGCGGTTCCGCCGGCCGAGCAGAACGAGAAGATCGAGAAGGACAAGGACGAGAGGCCCGGGGTGACCGGACGCCAGCGGCTCGTCCAGGGGTTGTGGCCGCCGCGGGTGTCGCGTGCCCAACTGATCGTCGCCGTGCTGCTGTTCGGCCTCGGATTCGGGCTGGCCGTGCAGGTGGCTTCGAACAGCGACGGCGACAGCGCGCTGCGCGGTGCCCGTCAGGAAGATCTTGTTCGCATTCTCGATGAACTGGATGACCGTACTCAGCGTCTTGAGGACGAGAAGGCGGGCCTCGAGAAGCAGCGTGACGAGTTGGAGAACAGCTCGGACCAGGCGGAGGAGGCCCGCAAGCAGACGCTGGAGAAGGAGCGGCAACTCGGCATCCTCGCGGGCACGGTGGCCGCGCAGGGTCCGGGCATCACGATGACCATCGACGACACGAAGGGGACGGTCGAGGCGGACATGCTGCTCGACGCGATCCAGGAGCTGCGCGCGGCCGGTGCCGAGGCGATCCAGGTGAACGGCGTGCGGGTGGTCGCCGGGACGTATCTGACCGACTCCGGCAACAGCGTGAGCGTCGACGGGAACAAGATCAACGCCCCCTATCGTTTCAAGGTCATCGGCAAGCCGCAGGACCTCGAACCGGCGCTCAACATTCCTGGAGGCGTGGTGCAGACTCTGGAGAAGGAGCAGGCCACCGTCACCGTCGAGCGGTCTACCAAGATCGTCGTGGACGCCTTGCGAGCCGCGAAGCAGCCTGACTACGCTCGGTCGTCCTCCCGGTGAACCGGGGGTGCATGAGGGACGTCCGGCCAGGGCATGAGGTTGCGGGGGGTCGGCGCACCGATTGGGTGGTGCGTGGTGGAAACTGTCTGGTGGATACGGACGTTGTCAGGATGTCCGGGTCGGCCGGTGTATGCAATCAGGGTTCGTCCTGCCCCACGGGCGGGTCTGTTTCGGTCAAGGGGAATCGCCCGTGAAGTTGTTTGCGAAGTTGTTCGGCAAGAGCGCGCGAGAGGGTAGCGACAATGCGAACGCCACCGCTCGTCATCGCGCACAGCCAGACGGGGAGGGCCAGCGCCCGTTGTTCCGGGACCAGGTGGGCGGCGTTCCGGGAGGTCAGGGCGCGCCGTCTGTTGACCCTGCGCAGTCCGGCGGCATAGGTTTCGGGCAACCGTCAACCTCGAGTACGGGTGGAGAGTTTTCCATGTCGGCCCTGGTGTGTACGAGGTGCGGTAACCGCAACGCGGAGAACAGCCGCTTCTGCTCCAACTGCGGTGCGCCGCTGCGCGGTGCGCCCGAGCGTCCGTCCGAGACGACCTCCACCATCTCCATCTCCGGTCTCGAGGCCTACGACTCCGAGGTGACCGGTCAGACGCAGCTGCCGACGCTCTCCCCGGAGGCGCAGGCGGCCGTGGACGCGCTGCCGCTCGGTTCCGCGCTCCTGGTCGTGCGCCGTGGACCGAACTCGGGCAGCCGCTTCCTGCTGGACGGCGATCTGACCACGGCGGGGCGTCATCCGCAGAGCGACATCTTCCTCGACGACGTGACGGTGTCGCGTCGGCACGTGGAGTTCCGTCGCCAGCAGGACGGCTCGTTCACCGTGAGCGACGTCGGCAGCCTCAACGGCACGTACGTGAACCGCGAGCGGATCGACACGGTGCCGCTGCACAACGGGGACGAGGTACAGATCGGCAAGTACCGGCTGGTCTTCTACGCGAGCCAGCGGGGCTACTGACCCCGTCAGGGAAGGTCCATGCTTCAAACACCGAGCGGCGGTGCCGGTCACGGTACCGCCGCCGCGGACAGTGGGCTGATGAGCATCGGCACGGTGCTCAACGTGTTGCGCGACGAGTTCCCCGAAGTCACCATCTCCAAGATTCGCTTCCTGGAGTCCGAGGGGCTCATCGAGCCGCAGCGAACCCCCTCGGGGTACCGCAAGTTCAGTGCGGGCGACGTCGAGCGTCTCGGACATGTGCTGAGGATGCAGCGGGACCACTATCTGCCGCTCAAGGTGATCCGGGAGCATCTGGACGCCATGGAGCGCGGGGAGGCCGTGGCGCTGCCCGTGGTGGGGCGCCAGCGGGACGGAGAAACGCTTCAGGAGCCCTGGGAGGCCCCCACGGCCGCGCGGATCGGCCGGTCCGAGCTGCTGGCCGCCGCCGAGATCGGCGAGCAGGAGCTCGAGGAATGGGAGTCGTACGGACTCATCGCTCCGCTGTCGGACGGGGCGTACGACGCCGAGGCGGTCACCGTGGCGGCGCTCGTCCTCGAGCTGGGGCGCTTCGGGATCGAGCCGCGGCATCTGCGTGCGATGAAGGCCGCCGCCGACCGTGAGGCGGGGCTGGTGGACCAGGTGGTGGCCCCGCTGAAGCGGCACCGCAATCCGCAGACCCGGGCGCACGCCGAGGCCCGTACGAAGGAACTGGCGGGGCTCACGGTGAAACTGCACGCGGCCCTGGTGCAGACCGCCCTGGGCGTACGGCTGCCCTGAAGGGCGCGGACGGCGGATCGGGCCCCCGTTTCCGGCCCGACTACCCAAACGTCCCGGGCACGGCCTAGGGTTGCTGTGTGAACGAGCTCGATGTCGTAGGTGTCCGGGTCGAAATGCCCTCCAACCAACCGATCGTGCTCCTGCGCGAAGTGGGAGGCGACCGCTACCTCCCCATCTGGATCGGGCCGGGGGAGGCGACGGCGATCGCTTTCGCCCAGCAGGGCATGGCCCCCGCACGACCGCTGACCCACGACCTGTTCAAGGACGTGCTGGAGGCCGTCGGCCAGGAGCTCACCGAAGTGCGCATCACGGACCTGCGTGAGGGCGTCTTCTACGCGGAGCTGGTCTTCGCCAGCGGCGTGGAGGTGAGCGCCCGGCCATCCGATGCCATAGCGCTGGCCCTGCGCACCGGAACGCCGATCTACGGCAGCGACGGTGTGCTCGACGATGCCGGGATCGCGATCCCGGACGAGCAGGAGGACGAGGTGGAGAAGTTCCGCGAGTTCCTCGACCAGATCTCGCCCGAGGACTTCGGCACCAGCAGCCAGTGAGACGGGGCCGGCCCGGCGGACTCGCCGTCCGTGACGGGTCGGCTGTGTCCGGTCACCACGGAAATGCCGGCATTTGCCACCGGCGCGTGAGAGCGTCCTACGGCCCGCCTCGAGCGCATTCGGCTAGCCTTTCCCCGCGGTGGGGTACGGGAAACCACTCCTAGGGTGATTATCACTCGGCGTGCCGAGTGTGGCGATCGTTGACGCACCCCGGGTGACTGCCTACCGTCGAGAAGGCAGGTCAAGGACGGAGGTCGGCGTGAGAAGCAGCGGCGACGGTACGGCTGGGGGTGCCCCCGGACGGAGTCTCGGGGCGAGCGGTCCGTACCCTCCCCCAAGCTCTCAACTGCGTTCGAGTTGGGGGGACCCCCATCACAGCAACGCGGCCGATCACGCTCCGCAGCGACCGGCGGCCGTGCCGAGCAGTGGCGGAGGGGCGACGTCCATGGCGTCCGAGCAGATCGGCTACCGCGGTCCGACGGCCTGTGCGGCCGCCGGCATCACCTATCGGCAACTCGACTACTGGGCGCGCACCGGGCTCGTCGAGCCGAGCGTGCGGCCCGCCTACGGGTCGGGGACGCAGCGCCTGTACAGCTTCCGGGACGTCGTCGTCCTGAAGGTCGTCAAGCGGTTCCTCGACACCGGTGTGTCGCTCCAGAACATCCGTACCGCCGTGCAGCACCTGCGGGAGAGCGGTTTCCGGGACCTGGAGCGCATGACGCTGATGAGCGACGGTGCCACGGTCTACGAGTGCACCTCGCCCGACGAGGTGCACGCGCTGCTCCAGGGCGGTCAGGGCATCTTCGGGATCGCCGTGGGCGTGGTGTGGCGGGACGTCGAGAGCGCGTTGTCCCAGCTGCACGGGGAGCGGATCGACACCGGGGAGACGCTGGTGGGGCTCAACCCCGCCGACGAGCTGGCGCGGCGGCGGGGCAATCGGGCCGTTTGAGGCTCGGCCCGGGGCCTTACCGAGGGCATTGTCAGTGGCGTAGGGCAGCATCGGACATGTGAGAACCGCGCCCACGATCCTGCATCTCGACATGGACGCCTTCTTCGCCTCCGCGGAGCAGGCGTCCAAGCCGAGTCTGCGCGGGAAAGCCGTCATCGTGGGCGGGCTGGGGCCGCGTGGTGTGGTGGCGACCGCGTCCTACGAGGCCCGGGTTTTCGGGGTGAATTCGGCGATGCCGATGGCGCAGGCGCGGCGACTGGCGCCCCACGCCGCGTATCTCGTGCCGCGCTTCGGGTTCTACCGGGCGATCAGCGAGCAGGTGATGGGGCTGCTGCGGGCGCTGTCGCCGCTGGTGGAGCCGCTGAGCCTCGACGAGGCGTTCGTGGACCTGGAGGCCGGGGGAGCGGCCTGGGACGACGCGTCGGCCCGGCTCGCGGGGGAGAAGCTGCGCGCCGACATACGGGCGGTCACCGGGCTCACCGGCTCGGTGGGGCTCGCCGCGTCCAAGATGCTCGCGAAGATCGCGTCCGAGCAGGCCAAGCCCGACGGTCTGGTGGTGATCGACCCGGGGAGCGAGCGGGAGCTGCTCGGGCCGATGTCCGTGCGGATTCTGCCGGGGGTGGGGCCGGCGACGGGCGACCATCTGCGGCGGGCCGGCATTCACACGGTCGACGAGATCGTCGAGGCGGGCGAGGACGAGCTCGTACGGCTGCTCGGGAAGGCGCACGGGCATGGGCTGTACGCCATGGCGCTGGCGCATGACGAGCGGCCGGTGGTGGCGGAGCGGGAGACCAAGTCGGTGTCGGTGGAGGACACCTACGACGTGGACATCCACGACCGGGTGCGGGTGGGGATGGAGGTGCAGCGGCTGGCCGATCGGTGCGTGCGGCGGCTGCGGGGGGCCGGGTTGTCGGGGCGGACGATCGTGCTGAAGGTGCGGCGGTACGACTTCTCCACGCTGACCCGGTCGGAAACGCTGCGGGGGCCGACCGATGATCCGGCGGTGGTGAGGGAGGCCGCGGCTCGGTTGCTGGAGTCCGTCGACACCACGGGGGGTGTGCGGTTGCTGGGGGTGGGGGTCTCCGGGTTGGCCGATTACACGCAGGAGGATCTGTTCGCGCAGGCTGCGGGGGATCTGGGGGAGGTTGCCGAGGAGGACGCCGGGGAGGTGGCCGACGAGAGGGTGGAGGCGCCTGTCGAGCGGCGGTTCGCTGCGGGGCATGACGTGGTGCATGCCGAGTTCGGGCACGGGTGGGTGCAGGGGAGTGGGCTGGGGCGGGTGACGGTGCGGTTCGAGACGCCGGATTCCGGGCCGGGGAGGGTGCGGACGTTTCGGGTGGACGATGAGTCGTTGGCTTTGGCTGAGCCCTTGCCGTTGGTGCCGGTGGAGGGTGGGGCATCCGGCCTTCGGCCGGATTTGGTTTCCCATCCGCACCACCCGTGACAGTTTCGTTGTCGGGTGCGGGTGGCCCCAGTGGGGCTGGATCGCCGTCGGCGGCTGCGGGACGGTTGTCGGCTCTCGCCGTCTGCGTCTGACTTCCCGGGCTCTCGCCGTCTGGGTCAGGCGTCTGCCTCTTCCGTGCCTGCCAGTTTGCCGAAGTCCCTGTCGGGGAGTGGAGGGGGTGCGGATACGTCCAGGCCGTAGTGGTGGTACAGCTGGATTTCCTGGTCGGGGGAGAGGTGGCGGCCGACGCCGAAGTCGGGGGCGTCCTTGATCAGGGAGCGGTCGAAGGGGACCTGAAGGGTGCCCTCGATCAGTTCGCTGGGCTCCAGGGGGACGAAGGCGTCCCGGGAGAACAGGCCGGTGCGTATGGCTGCCCACTCGGGCACTCCGGTCGCGTCGTCGAGGTAGACCTCGTCGATCGTGCCGATCTTGGTGCCGTTGCGGTCGAACGCCTTGCGGCCGATCAGGTTGCGCGGATCGATGTCGGTCTGCACGGGCCCTCCACTAGGTCGCCACTCGCAACTCATCCGTAAGCACTACAAAAGAGCACATTAGGGCCAGTGGCCACTCGAGGAGTCCTCAAGGGATCGACTTTTTGTGCGCTGGTAGGCTGGCAAGCGGCTGTTGACCCTGTGCGGGAGAGTCCTCCGGAGAACGTCCGGGGGCGCCGAAGGAGCAAATCCTCCCCGGAATCTCTCAGGCCCACGTACCGCACGGACGAGGTCACTCTGGAAAGCAGAGCGGGTGTCGACGGCTTCCGCTCTCACCGACGGTGAAAGCCGGGCACCTTCGGGTTGCCCGGTGAAGCTCTCAGGTTGAGATGACAGAGGGGGAGGCCGCCGGGACCCGCAGCCGTGGTGTCCCTCGAAGGTCGCGTCAGACCAGGAGGCCTCCGCAATGACCGCCCACCGCACTCCGCTCACCGAACTCGAGCAGGGGATTCCCTTCGAGCAGCGTCACATCGGCCCCGACCACGAGGCCCGGGCCAAGATGCTCGCGCAGGTCGGCTACGGCTCGCTGGACGAGCTCACCGCCGCCGCGGTGCCGGATGTGATCAAGAACGCTGACGCCCTCGATCTGCCGGGCGCGCGGACCGAGGCCGAGGTGCTCGCCGAGCTCAGGTCGCTCGCCGATCAGAACCAGGTGCTCGGGTCCATGATCGGGCTCGGCTACTACGGGACCTTCACCCCGCCCGTCATCCTGCGCAACGTCATGGAGAACCCGGCCTGGTACACGGCGTACACGCCCTACCAGCCCGAGATCTCCCAGGGGCGGCTCGAGGCCCTCCTGAACTTCCAGACCATGGTCGCCGAGCTCACCGGGCTGCCGACCTCCGGTGCCTCGCTGCTCGACGAGGGCACGGCCGCCGCCGAGGCGCTGGCGCTGTCCCGGCGCATGGGCAAGAACAAGAAGGGTCTGTTCCTCGTCGACGCGGACGCGTTGCCGCAGACCATCGCCGTGATCCAGACGCGGGCCGAGCCGACCGGCGTCGAGGTCGTCGTCGCCGACCTCAGCAACGGCATTCCCGCCGACATCGCCGCCCGTGAGATCAACGGCGTGCTGATCCAGTACCCGGGTGCCTCCGGTGCCGTACGCGACATCAAGGCGGTCGTCGACCAGGCGCACGAGCTCGGTGCCCTCGTGACCGTCGCCGCCGACCTGCTCGCGCTGACGCTGCTGAAGTCGCCCGGGGAACTCGGGGCCGACATCGCCGTCGGGACCACGCAGCGGTTCGGTGTGCCGATGGGCTTCGGCGGGCCGCACGCCGGCTACATGGCGGTGCACGAGAAGTTCGCGCGCAGCCTGCCCGGGCGGCTCGTGGGCGTGTCCGTGGACGCGGACGGCAACAGGGCGTACCGGCTCGCCTTGCAGACCCGTGAGCAGCACATCCGGCGGGAGAAGGCCACCAGCAACATCTGTACCGCTCAGGTGCTGCTCGCCGTCATGGCAGGGATGTACGCGGTCTACCACGGCCCGGAGGGGCTGAAGGGCATCGCCCGCCGGACCCACCGGTACGCGTCCGTCCTCGCCGCCGGGCTTGCCGCCGGCGGCGTCGAGGTCGTGCACGGGGCCTACTTCGACACCCTGACCGTGCGGGTGCCCGGCAAGGCCGGTGAGGTCGTCGCCGCCGCCGAGGCGAACGGGGTCAACCTGCGTCTCGTCGACGCCGACCACCTCTCCATCGCCTGCGACGAGACCACCAACCGGGCCCGACTCGGCGCCGTCTGGGCCGCGTTCGGGGTCGAGGGGGACGTCGAGGCGCTGGACGCGGTGGCCGATGACGCGCTGCCGGCCGCGCTGGTGCGCGAGGACGAGTTCCTGACCCACCCCGTCTTCCACCAGTACCGGTCCGAGACCGCGATGCTGCGCTATCTGCGCCGGCTCGCCGACCGGGACTACGCGCTCGACCGCGGCATGATCCCGCTGGGCTCCTGCACCATGAAGCTCAACGCCACCACCGAGATGGAGCCGGTCACCTGGCCCGAGTTCGGCCAGCTGCACCCCTTTGCCCCTGCTGAGCAGGCGCAGGGCTATCTCACGCTCATCCGTGAGCTGGAGGAGCGGCTCGCCGAGGTCACCGGGTACGACAAGGTGTCGCTCCAGCCCAACGCCGGGTCGCAGGGTGAGCTGGCCGGGCTGCTCGCCGTACGCGGGTATCACCGGGCCAATGGCGATGAGCAGCGGACCGTCTGTCTGATTCCGTCCTCCGCCCATGGGACCAACGCCGCCAGCGCCGTCATGGCGGGCATGAAGGTCGTCGTCGTCAAGACCGCCGAGGACGGTGAGATCGACGTCGAGGATCTGCGGGCCAAGATCGAGCAGCACCGGGACGAGCTCGCGGTGCTGATGATCACGTACCCCTCGACGCACGGGGTGTTCGAGGAGCATGTCGCCGACATCTGCGCGCAGGTGCACGAGGCCGGTGGGCAGGTGTATGTCGACGGCGCCAACCTCAACGCGCTGGTCGGGCTTGCCAAGCCGGGGCACTTCGGCGGCGACGTCTCGCACCTGAACCTGCACAAGACCTTCTGCATCCCGCACGGCGGCGGTGGGCCGGGCGTCGGGCCGGTGGGCGTGCGGGCGCACCTCGCGCCGTATCTGCCGAACCACCCGTTGCAGCCCGCGGCCGGGCCCGAGACGGGTGTCGGGCCGATCTCCGCCGCTCCGTGGGGCTCGGCGGGGATTCTGCCGATCTCCTGGGCCTATGTGCGGCTCATGGGCGGGGAAGGGCTGAAGCGGGCCACGCAGGTGGCCGTGCTGAGCGCCAACTACATCGCCAAGCGGCTCGAGCCGCACTACCCCGTGCTCTACACCGGGCCCGGTGGCCTGGTCGCGCACGAGTGCATCATCGATCTGCGACCGCTGACCAAGGCGACGGGTGTGAGCGTGGACGATGTCGCCAAGCGGCTCATCGACTACGGGTTCCACGCGCCGACCATGTCGTTCCCGGTGGCCGGGACGCTGATGATCGAGCCGACCGAGTCCGAGGACATCATCGAGCTGGATCGGTTCTGCGACGCGATGATCGCGATTCGCGCGGAGATCGAGAAGGTCGGCGCCGGGGAGTGGCCCGCGGAGGACAACCCGCTGCGGAACGCTCCGCACACCGCCGCGGCGCTCGGTGGCGAATGGGAGCACGCGTACAGCCGTGAGGAGGCCGTGTTCCCGGGTGGGGTCGTGGTCGCCGACAAGTACTGGCCGCCGGTGCGGCGGATCGACCAGGCGTTCGGGGACCGGAACCTGGTGTGCTCCTGCCCGCCGCTGGATGCGTACGAGGACTGAGGCTGACTGTGCTTTGTGAGAGGGCCCCGCTTCGGCGGGGTCCTCTCGTTTTCACGGGGTTACGAGGGAGACCTCGGTCGACTTGATCAGGGCGACGACCGGGGTGCCGGGTGCAAGGGCGAGGTCCGTGGCGGCGTCCTTGGTGATGGCGGCGGTGAGTTCGATGTCGTCGAACGCGATCTTCACGGATGCCATCGCGGCGCCGGTGGCGATGGTGGTGACCGTGCCGGGGAGCTGGTTGCGGATGGAGAGGCCCTCCACCGGGCCGGTGGCGAGGGCCACCTCCGTGGACTTGACCAGGGCGCGGACGGCGGAACCCGGCGCGAGGCCGAGGTCGGTGACTGCTTCCTTGGTGATCGCCGCGGTGAGGTTCTGGCCGCCGGTGAGGCGGACTCCCACGGTGGCCATGACCTCGCCGGAGGCGATGGCGGTGACGGTGCCGGGGAGTTGGTTGCGGATGCTCAGGGTCATGGGCATCAACCGTAGGGGTTTGGGCGGGTTGTGCCGGGTATGCGCAGGATCGTGGCTTTTACGTCCGGTCGATGTGGACGTTGGTCGACTTCACTCGGGCCGTGGCCTCCATGCCTACCTCCAGGCCCAGTTCCTCTACGGCCTCGCGGGTGAGGAGGGAGACGAGGCGGTGGGGGCCGGCCTGGATCTCCACCTGGGCGGCGACATCGCCGAGTTTGATCGCGGTGACGATGCCGGGGAAGGCGTTGCGGACCGAGGTGTACGACGGCTCGTCGTCGGGTGCGGTGCCCTTGGCCAGTTCTACGGAGAACGCGGCGAGGTCGCGGCCGTCGATGAGGCGGCGGCCGCTGTCGTCGCGGTGGGTCGCGACGCGGCCGGCGTCGGCCCAGCGGCGGGCGGTGTCGGGGCTTACGCCGAGCAGGCGGGCGGCCTGGCCGATCGTGTAGGACTGCATGCGGTCACGATAGGGGGCGGCGGGTGCGGGGTCGTGGTGGGGCACCCGGCCTTCGGCCGGGTTCGGGGTTCCCACCCGCACCGCCCGTGCGGGTTTCGATTTCGGGTGCGGGTGGCCCCTGTGGGGGCTTGGCGCCGTCGGCGGGTGCGGGTGCGGGTGCGGGTGCGGGTGCGGGTGGCGGGTCGCGGGCTTCCGTCTGCGCGGGCTTCTGCGCTCAGCCTGTCCGAACCGCTGGCTTCAGCCTGTGTGGACCCTTGGGCGGCGGGCCCTGTTCGGTTCTGCTTCTCGTAGGACCTCTCGGGTCACCGGGGCCACCTCGCCCTGGCCGAAGAGGAAGAAGCGGAGGAAGTTGGCGAAGGGGCTGCCCTCGGTCCACTCGAAGTAGATGTGCGGGGTGCACTTCGTCGTGTCGCGGACGTGGAGGAGCAGGGCGGCCAGGGCGTTGGGGATGGAGGACGACTCCAGGGTCAGGATGCGGTAGCGGTTGTGCAGGACCTCGCCGCGGACCGTGAGGCCCGCCTCGAACTCCGAGGGGTCGGTGACCGTCACCTCGACAAAGACGAAGTCCTCCTGGCCGGGGATGTCGTTGTCCTCGCGGATCTGCTCGATCTTGTCGCGGTACTCGGCCTTGTCCCGGTTGTCGGGCTCGTTGGCGATGAAGCGGATCTTGCGGCTGGCCATGTCCCTGATGAATCGTTCCGCCATGGGGTCGAGGGACACGCTCGTGACGCGCAGCTCGAAGGCGCGGGCCAGCCGGGAGAGCAGGGAGACCAGGATGATGCCCGCGATGAAGCAGGCGCCGATCTTGACGCCGTCCGGGCGCTCGATGACGTTGACGACCGTCGTGTAGAGGAACACCGCGGAGATGACCGCGAAACCGATCGTCCAGTTGCGCTGGCCCGCCTTGCGTGCCGCGATCGTCACCGCGATCGCCGCCGAGCTGATCAGGACGAGGACGCCGGTGGCGTACGCACCGCCCTGGGCGTCCACGTCGGCGTCGAAGATCCAGGTGACCAGGAAGGCGATCAGGGTGAAGACGATGACCATGGGGCGTACGGCGCGGGCCCAGTGCGGGGCCATGCCGTAGCGGGGGAGGTAGCGGGGCATCAGGTTGAGCAGGCCGGCCATCGCCGAGGCGCCGGCGAACCACAGGATGGCGATGGTCGAGACGTCGTAGACCGTGCCGAAGGCGCCGCCCAGGTACTCGTGCGAGAGGAAGGCGAGTGCGCGGCCGTTGGCCTGGCCGCCCGACTCGAACTCCTTCTCCGGGATCAGGAGGGTGGTGATGAAGCTGGTCGCGATCAGGAAGCAGCTCATGATGACCGCGGCCGTGGTCAGGAGCTTCTTGGTGTCCCTGATGCGGCCTGCCGGGTTCTCCTCCGTCTCGCCCGGGTCGCCCTTGACGTGCGGCATGACGGCGACGCCGGTCTCGAAGCCGGAGAGGCCGAGGGCGAGCTTCGGGAAGACGACCAGGGCCACGCCGATCATCACGAAGACGTTGCCGTGCTCGGCGGTCAGGGCGCTGGACCAGTCGGTGACCACATGGCCCGCCGTGATGACGTGCCACAGGCCGACGATCACGACGACGACGTTCAGCGCCAGGTAGATGCCCACCAGGGCGACCGCGACGCCGATGGCCTCCAGGAAGCCCTTGAGGAACACCGCGCCGAGCAGCGCCACCAGGATGAGGGTGATCAGCATCTGCTTGTCGTGCAGGGCGCTGTTGAGGTGCGGGTTCTCGACGAGGTGGGTCGAGGCGTCCGCGGCGGACAGGGTGATGGTGATCAGGAAGTCCGTCGCGGCGAAGCCGAGCAGGGTCAGGACGAAGAGCTTGCCCTTCCAGAAGGTGAGCAGGCGCTCCAGCATCGCGATCGAGCCCTGGCCGTGGGGGCTCTCCTCGGCGACGCGGCGGTACACGGGCAGGGCGCCCGCGAGGGTGACGATCACCAGGACGATCGTCGCGATGGGGGAGAGGAGACCGGCCGCCAGGGCGGCGATGCCGGGCTGGTAGCCGAGGGTGGAGAAGTAGTCGACGCCGGTCAGGCACATGACCCGCCACCAGGGCTGGCCCTCGGGCTCCAGCTTGGATGCCTTCTGCTCCGCGGGCCGGCCCTGGTCCTGGTCCTGGCTCTTGGCCATGTCGGACAGGCCCTCCAGCATCCAGGCGCGCAGGCGACTGGGAGGGGGGTGTTCGGTGGTGGCCATCGAGGGCTCCTGATGTGCGGCTCGGAGTGCGGTTCCGTACGGTTCCGGCCATCACACGGACGGCGGATTCAGCGTAAGCGGAGAGTGACGCATGGGCCCACGGATCAGGGGGTCGGAGGCGTCAAAAGTCCGTTAAGACTGGGGGTGCGGGTCCTTGCAGTACGTCAAGGATGGAGCGTGTGGGTGGGTGGCCGTCCGTTGGGCTGTCTGGGGGACGGGGGCGTGGGGCGGGAGAGGGGTGGACACCCAGCGTCACGCCGGGGCTTTGGCGGGCGGTCAGGTCAGGTCCGAGATCCTGAACACCGTTGCCGCGGTTTCCTGGTCGATGCGTTGTGACACCTGGCGCAGGGCGGTCGTCCCGCATGTCAGCGTGCCGTTGGCGAGGGACTTGTGGGTGTCCTCGGTCAGACGGTGCCAGATGTCGGGGTTGTCGAGGAGGACCTGGGGGCCGATCTCGACGCGGTCGCCGAAGACGTCCCGGAACACGAGGCGTGGGGAGACGCCTTCGTTGCAGCGGACGGACAGCAGCAGGTCGGTGCGGACCCGGCGGGTGCGCAGCAGGCGGCGGGAGGCCAGCCAGCCCTCGCCGACCGACACCCGCGACGGGTACAGCACCAGGAAGAGCAGCCCGGCCAGCGTGCACCACAGCACACTGCGCCAGGGGCTGAGCGTGTCGGCGGCCCGGTCGACCAGGAGCAGCAGGCACAGGAGTACGCCCGCGCAGCGGACCGAGTCGATCAGGTCGCGTGACCAACGGCGGTCGTGGGCCGTCTCCGTGTGCTGTCCCATAAGGCCGACGGTAGGCAGCGGGCGAGGCGTCGCCGCGCTCCTTGACGGGACTCTGACGGCTTTCCGGCTCATCTTGACGCGGCCGCAGCGGGGGCCGTCGGGCGCGCTGTCGGGGGCCCTGAGGTGGGTGACCGGCCCTGGGCGTCAGGGATGCGTCAAGGGTGTGCCGTGGGCCGTATGGGAGGTGTCAACGGCGGGGGATCCCGCGCTGTGCGGATGTTTGCTCTGAGTGTCCCTGTTCGAACGAACCTCACTCCAGGAGCTCACGATGGCCGATCTGGCCTTCGTCGTCGTCACGATCGCGTGCTTCGCGCTGGTGGCTCTCGTCGCCAAGGGGGTGACGAAGCTGTGACCGCCGAGAACATCGTCGGCCTCGTCGTGGCCGTCGCCCTGCTGGGCTATCTCGTCCTCGCCCTGATCTTCCCGGAGAGGTTCTGAGAGCTGACATGGGTCCCGTCCTCGCAGGCGTCCTCCAACTGCTCGCCCTGATCGGCGCGCTGGCTCTCGCCTACATCCCGCTTGGCGACTACATGGCCAAGGTCTACTCCACCGACAAGCACTGGCGTGTCGAGAAGTGGATCTACAAGGGCATCGGCGCCGACCCCGACACCGAGATGCGCTGGACCGCGTACCTGCGCGGCGTCCTCGCCTTCTCCGCGGTCGGTGTTCTCTTCCTGTACCTGCTCCAGCGCGTGCAGGGCGTGCTGCCCGGTTCGCTCGGGTTCGCGTCCATCGACCCGGACCAGGCGTTCAACACGGCCGTGTCCTTCGTGACCAACACCAACTGGCAGTCCTACTACGGCGAACAGGCCATGGGCCATGTCGTGCAGACCGCCGGTCTTGCGGTGCAGAACTTCGTCTCCGCGGCCGTCGGGATCGCCGTCGCCGTGGCACTCGTGCGGGGGTTCGCTCGGTCGCGGACCGGTGAACTCGGCAACTTCTGGGCCGACTTGGTGCGAGGTGTCGTACGGATCCTGGTGCCCGGGGCTTTCGTCGCCGCGATCGTGCTCGTCGCGTGCGGAGCGATCCAGAACTTCTCCGGCATCCACGAGGTCGGTCAGTTCATGGGCGGCTCGCAGCAGTGGAACGGCGGTGCCGTCGCCTCGCAGGAGGCCATCAAGGAACTCGGCACCAACGGCGGCGGCTACTTCAACGCCAACTCCGCGCATCCGTTCGAGAACCCGACGCCCTTCACCAACCTCTTCGAGATCTTCCTGATCCTCGTCATCCCGTTCGCCCTGACCCGCACCTTCGGCGTCATGGTCGGCTCGGTCAAGCAGGGCTACGCGATCCTCGCGACGATGGCCACCATCTGGATCGGCTTCACCGCGCTGATGATGTGGACCGAATTCGCCCACCACGGACCGGCGTTCGACATCGCCGGCGGGGCGTACGAGGGCAAGGAGGTCCGCTTCGGGGTCGGCGGCTCGTCGATCTTCGCGACGGCGACCACCCTCACCTCGACCGGTGCGGTGGACTCCTTCCACTCCTCCTTCACCGGCCTCGGCGGCGGCATCACCATGCTCGGCATGATGCTGGGCGAGATCGCGCCCGGCGGCACCGGATCCGGCCTCTACGGCATGCTGATCATGGCGGTCATCGCGGTGTTCATCGCCGGTCTGATGGTCGGCCGCACGCCCGAGTACCTCGGCAAGAAGATCGGCGCCCGCGAGATCAAGCTGGCCGCCTGCTACATCCTCGTCACTCCGGCGCTGGTGCTCGTCTTCACCGCGGCCGCGATGGCACTGCCCACCCCGGTCAACTCGATGACCAACAGCGGCGCGCACGGCTTCTCCGAGATCCTGTACGCCTACACGTCCGCCTCCAACAACAACGGCTCGGCCTTCGCCGGGCTCAACGCGGACACGCAGTGGTTCAACTCGGCGCTCGGCCTGTGCATGCTCTTCGGCCGCTTCCTGCCGATGGTGTTCGTGCTGGCGCTCGCCGGTTCGCTCGCCGAGCAGAAGCCGGTGCCGGCCACCGCGGGCACCCTGCGCACCGAGAAGCCGCTGTTCACCGGCCTGTTGGTGGGCGCGATCCTCATCGTCACCGGTCTGACGTACTTCCCGGCGCTCGCGCTGGGACCGCTGGCCGAGGGGCTGGCGTCATGACCACCCGTACCGAAAGCGAAGAGATGTCCACTCCCACCCTTGCGCCCCATCCGGACGCGCCCACCGGGCACAAGTCCCCGGAAGGGCGTGTCGGTGCCGGCCTCTTCGACCCCAAGCAGCTGCTCAAGTCGCTGCCGGACGCCCTCCGCAAGCTCGACCCGCGGGTGATGGTCAAGTCCCCCGTGATGTTCGTGGTGTGGATCGGGTCCGTGCTGACCACGGCGTTCTCCTTCAAGGACCCGGGCGACTGGTTCGGCTGGACCATCAGCGCCTGGCTGTGGCTGACGGTGGTCTTCGCCAACCTGGCGGAGGCCGTCGCCGAGGGCCGTGGCAAGGCGCAGGCCGACACGCTGCGCAAGGCCAAGACCGACACCGTGGCGCGCAAGGCCGACGGGACCGTGGTCGCCGGTACCGAGTTGAGGATCGGTGACCTGGTCGTCTGCGAGGTCGGCGACATCATCCCCGGCGACGGTGACGTCGTCGAGGGGGTCGCGTCCGTCGACGAGTCGGCCATCACCGGTGAATCCGCCCCGGTCATCCGGGAGTCGGGCGGCGACCGCAGTGCCGTCACCGGCGGGACGAAGGTGCTCTCCGACCGGATCGTCATCAAGATCACGACGAAGCCCGGCGAGACCTTCATCGACCGGATGATCAACCTGGTCGAGGGCGCGGCCCGGCAGAAGACGCCCAACGAGATCGCCCTCAACATCCTGCTCGCCTCGCTGACGATCGTCTTCCTGCTGGCCGTGGCCACGCTGCCGCCGCTCGCCGACTACGCGGGCACCCACCTGACCATGGTCGTCCTGGTCGCGCTGCTGGTCTGCCTCATTCCGACGACCATCGGTGCGCTCCTCTCGGCGATCGGTATCGCCGGCATGGACCGGCTGGTCCAGCGCAACGTCCTCGCCATGTCCGGTCGTGCGGTCGAGGCCGCCGGTGACGTCTCCACGCTGCTGCTCGACAAGACCGGCACCATCACCCTCGGCAACCGCCAGGCCGCCGAGTTCGTGCCGGTGCGCGGGACGACCGAGGCCGAGGTGGCCGACGCCGCCCAGCTGTCGTCGCTGGCCGACGAGACGCCCGAGGGCCGCTCCGTCGTCGTACTGGCGAAGGAGAGGTACGGACTGCGCGAGCGGCACCAGGGTGAGCTCGCCGGGGCCGAGTGGATCGCGTTCACCGCGCAGACCCGGATGTCCGGTGTCGACGTCGACGGGCGCAAGATCCGCAAGGGAGCGGCCGGTTCGGTGATCGCCTGGGTGGCCGAGCAGGGCGGTGAAATCGCCGCGGACGCCCGGGAGGTGACCGACCGGATCTCCGGGGCCGGCGGCACGCCGTTGCTCGTTGCCGTCGAAGACGCCGAAGGCGCACGGGTGTTGGGTGTCATCCACCTCAAGGACGTCGTCAAGGAGGGCATGCGGGAGCGGTTCGAGGAACTGCGCCGCATGGGCATCAAGACCGTCATGATCACGGGCGACAACCCGCTGACCGCCAAGGCGATCGCCGAGGAGGCGGGCGTCGACGACTTCCTCGCCGAGGCCACTCCCGAGGACAAGATGGCACTCATCAAGCGGGAGCAGGCGGGCGGCAAGCTCGTCGCGATGACCGGTGACGGCACCAACGACGCCCCCGCGCTGGCCCAGGCGGACGTCGGTGTCGCGATGAACACCGGTACGTCGGCCGCCAAGGAGGCCGGCAACATGGTCGACCTCGACTCCAACCCGACCAAGCTCATCGAGATCGTCGAGATCGGCAAGCAACTGCTGATCACCCGCGGTGCGTTGACCACATTCTCGATCGCCAACGACGTCGCGAAGTACTTCGCGATCATCCCGGCACTGTTCGCGGCCGTCTACCCGGGCCTGGACAAGCTCAACATCATGGGCCTGTCCTCGCCGGACTCCGCGATCCTGTCCGCGGTCATCTTCAACGCGCTGATCATCATCGCGCTGGTGCCGCTGTCCCTGAAGGGCGTGCAGTACCGGCCGGTGAGCGCGGACAAGCTGCTGCGGCGGAACCTCACCGTCTACGGGCTCGGCGGCCTGGTCGCCCCGTTCATCGGCATCAAGCTCATCGACCTGCTCATCTCCCTGATCCCCGGGCTGTAACTATTCAAAGGCGTGCTGATCGTCATGAACAACTCCGTGTCCAACACCGCCCGATTGCTCGGGGCGGGCCTGCGGGCCCTGCTCGTCCTGACCCTGGTCACCGGCGTCCTCTATCCGCTGGCCGTCACCGGCATCGCGCAGGCCGCGTTCCACCACCAGGCCAACGGCTCCGAGATCAAGGCGGACGGCAAGGTCGTCGGGTCCTCGCTGATCGGCCAACAGGGCTACAGCCTGGACTACTTCCAGCCCCGTCCGGCGAACGGGCTCGGCGAGAACTCGGTCAACACGCAGTACAAGCTGATCCTGTCCGGCGCCACCAACCGCTCCGGTGACAACCCCGAGCTGATCAAGTGGGTGAAGGAGGCCAAAGCCAAGGTCGTCAAGGAGAACTCCACCGCCGACTACAAGGTCAAGCCCTTCCAGGTCCCCGCCGACGCGGTCACCTCCTCGGGTTCAGGGCTCGACCCGGACATCTCCCCGGCCTACGCCGACCTCCAGGTCCACCGGGTCGCCGAGAGGAACGGCCTCCCCGTGGCCCAGGTGCGGAAGCTGGTCGACGAGCACACCGAGGGCCGCACCCTGGGCTTCATCGGGGAGCCGCGGGTGAACGTCCTGGAGCTCAACATCGCGCTCAGGGAACTGGTCGAGGGCGACTGACCGATGACCCGAGTGCTGGTCGTGGAAGACGACCCCCAACTGGTACGGGCACTCGTGATCAACATGCGGGCACGCCGGTACGGAGTGGACGCGGCGCCCGACGGCGCCACGGCCCTCCGGCTGGCGGCCGCGCGTCAGCCGGACGTGGTGATGCTCGACCTCGGCCTGCCCGACATGGACGGGATCGAGGTCATCAGGGCGCTGCGCGGCTGGTCCCGGGTGCCGATCCTGGTGCTGTCGGCGCGCCTGGGCTCCGCCGAGAAGGTGGCGGCGCTCGACGCGGGCGCCGACGACTACGTCACCAAGCCGTTCAGCATGGACGAGCTGATGGCCCGGTTGCGAGCGGCGGTCCGACGCACCGAGGAGTCCGTGCCCGCGGCGGGGACGATCCGGGTGGAGACGGCCGGGTTCACCATCGACCTGCTGGCCAAGAGGGTCGTACGCGATGGTCGCGACGTCCGCCTCACCCCGACCGAATGGCAGCTGCTGGAGATCCTGGTGGCCCGGCCCGGGCACCTGGTCACCCAGCAGCACCTGCTGCGGGAGGTCTGGGGTGTGTCCCGCAGCAACAGGACCAACTACCTGCGCGTCTACATGGCGCAACTGCGCCGCAAGCTGGAGGCGGACCCCGCCCACCCCCGTCACCTCATCACCGAGGCCGGCATGGGGTACCGCTTCGAGACGTGAACAGGGCAGTCGCGTCACGAGAACTCCACGGCCTCGGGGCAAGCGCTCTCTTGTTCCCGTCCCTGCATCCTCGTACAGTCCGCTCCGTAATGTTCGCCAACGGGGCCGAATGTTTCGATCGGCCCGTCGGAAGGGCTGACGCATATGCGGACGTACGACAATCCCGTCATCCCCGGGTTCCACCCCGACCCGAGCGTGTGTCGGGTCGGTGATGACTACTACCTGGTCTGTTCCAGTTTCGAGTACTTTCCCGGCGTCCCGATCTTCCACAGCCGTGACCTCGTGCACTGGCGGCAGATCGGCAACGTGATCGACCGGCCGGGACAGTTGGAGTTCTCCGACGACATCCCGGCCTCCGCGGGGATCTACGCCCCGACCCTGCGTCATCACAACGGCCGCTTCTACATGATCACCACCGCCGTCGGCGCCGGTGAGAACTTCATCGTCAGCAGCGAGCGGCCCGAGGGTCCGTGGTCCGACCCGGTATGGGTCGACGTGCCCAGCATCGACCCCGACCTGGCGTGGGACGAGGACGGCAACTGCTGGTGCACGGTCGCCGGATGCAGCCTCGCGCGCATCGACCCCGGGACGGGAAAGGTGCTGGAAGGGCCCCTTCCGGTGTGGTCCGGGACCGGGCTGGAGCACCCCGAGGCGCCGCATCTCTACCGCATCGGCGACTGGTGGTACCTGATGCTCGCCGAGGGCGGCACGGCCCAGGGGCACAGTGTGTCGATCGCCCGTGCCCGCTCGCCGCGCGGGCCCTGGGAAGGCGCCCCGGGCAACCCCGTGCTGAGTCATCGCAGCACCGATCTGCCCATCCAGTGCACCGGCCACGCCGACCTCGTCGAGGCGGCCGACGGCACCTGGTGGATGGTGCTGCTGGCGACCCGTCCACGGGGCTACTTCCCGGGCTTCCATGTGCTCGGCCGGGAGACCTTCCTGACGCCGGTGGAGTGGGTCGACGGCTGGCCGCGGGTGGGGCCGGTGCGGGAGAGCCATCCGGCGCCGGCCGCCTGGCACCCCGTACCGCCGCAGCCGGAGCGGGACGACTTCGATGCCGCCGAGCTCGCCCCGTACTGGATCTCCCCGCGCCGCAGGCCGGCCGGGTCGTGGTCGCTCGTCGAGCGGCCCGGGGCGCTCACCCTGCACGCCACCGGGGACAGCCTCGACCGGCCGGGACACACCTTCGTCGGGCGTCGCCAGCAGCACCCCGAGTGCCGGGTGGACGCCCTCCTGGAGCCCGGGCAGGGGCGTGCCGGGCTGTCCGTGCGGATCGACGAGGCCCATCACTACGACCTGGAGATCGCCGGCGGAGAGGCGAGCGTGATCGCCCGTGTCGGGCCGGCGCGGCAGTGCGTCACGCGGCGGGCGGTGGGCGCCGGGCCGCTCACCCTCACCGTCGGGGTGCGCACGGAACCCCTGGTCACCGCCACCGGTGAGGACCTGCCGGGGCTCCGGGACGGCGGGCCCGACGCGATCACCTTCGCCGTCGACGGCGAACCGCTCGTCGCGCTCGACGGCCGCTATCTGTCCACTCAGGTGGCCGGCGGATTCACCGGCCGGGTGATCGGGATGTACGTCACCGAGGGCAGCGCGGCCTTCGACTGGTTCGCCTACGAGGCCGGGCCCTCGCGGTAGTTCCGGAAGGCTTCGGAAACGTTCGGTCCGGTCGTGGTGGAGGCAAGCGCCGCGGACGCCGTGGAAGTTGGCCGCAGATTCACCGCGTACAAGGGGTTGCCACGGTTTGGGAGCTGTCTCTAGGGTGCGGCAACAACGAAGCTTTCTGGATCAACTCCGAAACTTTCGGTCTTGAGGACGGTGTAGTGGACACGCCGTCCCGTACCCAAGGAGTGCAAAATGGGCGACCCGGCACTGTCTCGCCGCGGCTTCCTGGCGGCGTCCGCCGCGACCGGTCTGGGCATGACGGCACTGAGCGGCTGCGGTGGCGATTCGGACGGTGGGTCGTCCGACGGAACGACCACGATCGAGTGGTGGAACATCTCCACCACCGAGCCGGCTCACACGGTCTGGGCGCAGCTGGCCAAGAAGTTCGAGGCGCAGAACCCCAAGGTCAAGGTAAAGATCGTTCAGATGGAGAACGACGCCTACAAGTCGAAGATGACGGCGCTGATCGCCTCCGGGAAGCTCCCCGACATCTTCCACACCTGGGGCGGCGGCGTCCTCAAGCAGCAGGTCGACGCGGGCCTCGTCGAGGACCTCACCGACAAGACCAAGCCGTGGGCCGACGACCTGCTGAAGGTCTCCAAGGAGGCCTACCTGATCGACGACAAGGTCTACGGCATACCGTTCGACATCGGCATGATCGGGTTCTGGTACAACAAGGCGCTCTTCAAGCAGGCCGGCATCACCGAACCCCCCACCACCTGGGCCGCGTTCCTCGACGCCGTCAGCAAGCTGAAGGCGAAGAACATCACGCCCATCGCCCTCGCGGGCAAGGAGAAGTGGCCCGGCATGTACTACTGGGCCTACCTCGCGATGCGCACCGCGGGCGCGAGCGCCCTCCAGAAGGCGTACGACGACAAGGACTTCACCGGCCCCGAGTTCGTCCAGGCGGGCGCCCACCTGAAGGACCTCGTCGCGCTCCAGCCGTTCCAGAAGGGCTTCCTCAACGCCGCCTACTCCTCCCCGACCGGCCAGGCGGCCAGCGTCGGCAACGGCAAGGCGGCCATGGAGCTCATGGGCCAGTGGGCGCCGCAGGTCGAGGCCGACGCGGGCAAGGGACTCGGCAAGGACCTCGGCTTCTTCCCGTTCCCGGCGGTCGAGGGCGGCAAGGGCGCCATCACCGAGGTGTTCGGCGGCGGCGGTGCGCATGCCCTGCGCCGGGGCGCCCCGCAGGCGGCCGTCGACTTCCTGAAGTTCTTCGCCTCCGAGGCCACCGACCTGGAACTGGTCAAGAAGACCGGCGCCCTCCCGGTGGTCCCCGGCGCCGAGAGCGCCGTCTCCGACCCCAACCTCAAGGCCGTACAGGCCCAGTTGAACGCCGCCACCGGCTTCCAGCTCTACCTCGACCAGGCGTACGCCCCCGCGGTCGGCCAGGAGGTCAACGACAGCGTGGCCGCGCTCATCGCCGGCTCCAAGTCCCCCGAGCAGGTCGCCCAGTCGATCACGAAGGTCACGAAGGAAGAGCAGTAACAGGCGATGACCTCCATCCTCGCAGACAAGCGGAGCCGTCCCGGCGCCGACGCCCCGCCCCCGGACACCGTCAGGTCCCGGGGGCGGGCCCGGCGCCGCGCGCTCAACTGGCTCACCGCGGTGGGCTTCCAGCTGCCCGCACTGGTCCTGTTCATCGGACTCGTGCTGCTGCCGATGCTGTTCGCCCTGTACGCCGCCTTCTTCCGCTGGGGCGGCTTCGGGATGCCCGAGGACTACATCGGTGTCGACAACTTCACCGACCTCTTCGACAACCCGGTGTTCATGGGCGACCTGTGGCGCTGCCTCGTCCTGGTGCTGCTGACACTCGCGCTGCAACTGCCGTTCGCGCTCGCCATGGCGGTCCTGCTCAACCAGCGGCTGCGCGGCCGGGCCGTGTACCGGATGCTGTTCTTCGCGCCGTACGTGCTGTCCGAGGCCATCACCGGCGTGCTCTTCAGCATGGTGTTCGCGCCGGACGACGGGCTCGCCGACCATCTCCTGGGCAGCATCGGCCTCGACAGCCTGGGCGGGGAGTGGTTCGCCGACCCGTCGTGGGTCATGGCGACCCTGTTCATCGTCATGACCTGGAAGTACTTCGGCTTCCACATGATGCTCTACCTGGCCGGACTCCAGTCCGTGCCACGGGAGTTGACCGAGGCGGCGCTCATCGACGGCGCCGGCGCCTGGCAGCGCTTCCGCAGCGTCACGCTGCCGCTGCTGATGCCCACCATCCGCATCAGCATCTTCCTCGCGGTCATCGGCGCCATCCAGCTGTTCGACCTGGTGTGGGTGATCACGCAGGGCGGTCCCGACCACCACTCCGAGACCATGGCCGTGACGATGTTCCAGTACGGCTTCAAGCGCTACCAGGTCGGCTACGCCAGCGCGATCAGCGTGGTCATGTTCGGCATCTGCCTCGTCTTCGCCCTCGCCTACCAGCGCTTCGTGCTCCGCCGTGACCTCGAAGGGGCGACCACCACGATGAGGGGAGACGGGAAATGAGCCTCAAGAGCGAGGGCGTGAGCCTCAAGAGCGAGGCCGTGGGCCGCAAGAGCAGGACACCGCGCACGCTGCCGCTGCACCTCGTCCTCATCGCCGTCGGCGCGCTCATGGTCGTACCCCTGGTGTACGCCGTCCTGTCCGGCTTCAAGTCGACCGACGAGCTCTCCCGCAACCCCTTCGGGCTGCCGGACCACTGGCTGACCGGCAACTACACCGGCATCCTCCGCTCCGGGGACTTCTGGCGGCTGCTCGGCAACAGCACCCTGATCGCGGTCGCCACGACGGTGCTGGTGGTCGCGGCGTCGGCGCTCGCGGCCTTCTCCTTCGCCCGGTTCGCCTTCCGGGGGCGGGAGGTGCTGTTCACCCTCTTCACGATGGGGCTGATGTTCCCCTTCGCGGTCGCCGCGCTGCCCCTGTTCCTGCTGCTGCGCTACCTCGGCCTGCTGGACAACCCGCTGGGCGTGATCCTGCCGCAGGCGGCGTTCGGGCTGCCGATGACCATCATCATCCTGCGGGCCTTCTTCCGGGAGATCCCCGGCGAGCTGGAGGAGGCGGCCACCCTCGACGGGTGCAGTCCCTTCGGGTTCTTCTGGCGGGTGCTGCTGCCGATGGCCCGGCCCGCGCTCGGCACGGTCTCGGTGCTCGCGGTCGTGACCAGCTGGAACAACTTCATGCTGCCGCTGCTGGTGTTCACCGACAACACCTGGTGGACCCTGCCCATCGGCGTCCAGCAGTTCCAGGGCCAGTACTCCTCCGACTACGCCCGTGTCTTCGCCTACCTCGTCCTGGCGATGGTTCCCGCCCTCGCCTTCTACTCGGTCGCCGAGCGCCAGCTCGTCGGCGGCCTCACCGCCGGCGCCACCAAGGGCTGACGGCGGCAGTACGGCCCCCACCCCCGCACGTGAGGAGTCGCACCACCATGCACAAGAACCGTCTCAGACTCGTCGGCGCCCTGGCCGCGGTCCTGGTCGCCGGCGGAATGGCGGCACCCGCCCAGGCGCACGACAAGCAGCCCACCCTCGCCGACCTGGCCCAGCGCCACGGCCGCTACTTCGGCAGCGCCACCGACAACCCGGAACTCGTCGACGAGCCCTACAAGGCCGTTCTCGGCAGCGAGTTCGACCAGATCACGCCCGGCAACGGGATGAAGTGGTACGCCACCGAGCCCCAGCAGGGCGTCTTCGACTGGACCGCCGGCGACGAGATCGTGAACCTCGCCCGCGCCCACCACCAGAAGGTGCGCGGCCACACCCTCGTCTGGCACAGCCAGCTGCCCGACTGGCTGACGAGCAAGGAGTGGACGGCGAAGGACCTGCGGGCCGTCCTGAAGAAGCACATCCAGACCGAGGTACGGCACTACCGCGGCAAGGTCTTCGCCTGGGACGTCGTCAACGAGGCGTTCAACGAGGACGGCACCTACCGGGAGACGATCTTCTACAAGACGCTCGGCCCCGGCTACATCGCCGACGCCCTGCGCTGGGCCCACCAGGCCGACCCGAAGGTCAAGCTCTATCTGAACGACTACAACATCGAGGCCATCGGGGCGAAGAGCGACGCCTACTACAAGCTCGCCAAGGAGCTGAAGAAGCAGGGTGTCCCGCTGAACGGCATCGGCCTCCAGACCCACCTCGCCCTCCAGTACGGCTATCCGACCACGCTGGAGGACAACCTCCGCCGGTTCTCCAAGCTCGGGCTCGACACCGCGCTCACCGAGGTCGACATCCGGATGATCCTGCCGGCGACCGAGGAGAAGCTCGCCGAGCAGGCCGAGTGGTACGCGAACCTGACCGACGCCTGCCTGGCGGTGCGCAGGTGCGTCGGGATCACGATCTGGGACTACACCGACAAGTACAGCTGGATACCGGCGTTCTTCGAGGGCGAGGGCGCGGCCCTGCCGTACGACGAGCAACTCCAGCCGAAGCCCGCGTACTTCGCGATCAGGGACGCGCTGAAGTAGCGCGCGTTCCCAGAACACCCGGCGGCTGGGCAAGGAGGGGAGTCCGCCGGGGTGCGGCCCGGCCCTGCGGTGCGTCCCACCGCAGGGCCGGTGCCGTCTCAGCGCAGGGCCGGTGCCCTCTCAGCGGGCCAGGGGCGCGGTGCTGGCCCTGACGACGAGCTCCGTGCCCAGCTCCACCCGGGGCGAGTCCGGCTGCTCGTCGCGGGCCAGCCTGAGTACCGTACGGACGGCCAACTTGCCCATGTCCGCCAGAGGTTGACGGACGGTGGTGAGGGGCGGGGCGGACCAGCGTACTTCCGGAAGGTCGTCGAATCCGACCAGGCTCATGTCCTCGGGCACCCGCAGTCCGCGTTGCCGGAGTGCCTCGATCGCGCCGAGCGCCATCTGGTCGCTGGCCGCGAAGATCGCGGTCGGCGGTTCCGGCAGGTCAAGCAGGGCGTTGCAGCCCTCGAAGCCGGACTCGGGGTGGAAGTCGCCGGGGACGACGAGGGAGTCGTCGACCGCGAGCCCGGCGCCTTCCAGGGCCGCGCGGTAGCCGTCGAACCGGGCCCGGGAGCACAGCAGCCGGGGCGGGCCCGCGATCAGGGCGATCCTGCGGTGCCCGAGGGCGAGCAGATGCTCGGTGGCCGCCATCCCGCCCGACCAGTTGGCGGCGCCGATGGTGGGGGCGTCCAGCGCGGGGGAGCCCGCCGGGTCGACGACCACCAGCGGGACGCCGAGGATGCGCAACTCCTCGTGCAGCACCGGCTCCAGGTCCGAGGTGACCAGGATGACGCCGTCGGAGGCGCGGGCCCGCAGATTGCGCATCCACTCGCGGGCGTCGCCGGAGCGGCCGTGGATCGCCGAGACGACCGTGCCGACGCCGGTCGCGTGGGCGATCTCCTCGACCCCGCGGATGATCTCCACCGCCCAGGGGCTGTCGAGGTCGTTGAAGACCAGGTCGAGCAGGGCCGCGCCGGTCCCGGAGGACGTGGGGCGCTTGCGGTAGCCGTGCAGCTGGAGCAGTTCCTCGACCCGTGCCCGGGTCTTGGGGGACACGTCGGAACGGCCGTTGACGACCCGGGACACGGTCGGCACGGAGACACCCGCCTGGCGGGCGATCTCGGTGATCGTGATCCGGCCCCCGGGCGCGGCCGGCCCGTCGGCGCCGACCTCGTGTGCTGCCAACTCCCCACCTCCGTGGCTGTGTCGAAACTTCCAGGAGTCTTCCGGAAAACGGGCACGGATGGGAAGGGGGGACCGGAGGGCAGTACGGGGATCAGCGGATTCCGCATGCCGGGCTACGCGGAGTGACGACTACCGGACATGCGTCGGGGCCGGTTCGCAGCGTGTGTCTGCGGGCCGGCCCCTATGGATCTGCGGGCGGTGCGCCGGCCGCCCGCGGGTGGCTCAGGCGGCGGTCATCACCTTGTCGGCGCCCAGCGGGCGGTGCGGGGCGATGATCTGGCCGTCGGGCAGGAGCTCGCCGGTGTCCTCGAAGAGCAGAACGCCGTTGCACAGCAGACTCCAGCCCTGTTCCGGGTGGTGCGCCACGAGGCGGGCGGATTCCCGGTCGGCGGAGTCGGCGGTCGGGCACGGCGGCTGGTGCTGGCACATGGGTGGGATCTTTCCCTTGGTCGTGGTTTTCATCGCTGCCCCCGTTGTGATAAGTCGGTCGGAACCAGTGTTGCCCCACGGGCCTCGATCCGCAGGGATTTGGCAGCACCGCTACTCACAGGTTGATGACGCATCACCCGGCCGGACGGTTCATCCCAACTGCACTGTCTCTTCGGGTGGTTCGCGATGGCCGGATGGGGCTAGTCCGGACGGGCGCGGGCACGAAAGAGGCTCGTACGAGCCGTGTTTCGCTCGTACGAGCCGCAGTCGGAGGCGCCCGTTTCAGGCCGGTTGGCTCAGCAGAGGTGCCGGCGCCGGTGTCGCCCGATGCGTCAGCACGGGCAGCAGCTCGGCGACCCGGTGCGGCCGGTGGGCGGCGATACCGGGCGGCGCGGGTGCGAGCGGGACGAGCAGATCGGTGGCCGCGGGGTGGCCGTCGGCGCCGTCCGCGGCGCAGTCGCCGTGCAGCCACAGCGTCAGCATGTACAGGCCCGGGACCGACAGCAGGCGGGGCTGGTAGGGCTGCTGCATCGTCTCGGCCTGGCGCAGCGCGCGCTCGGTGGAGGCGACGTACGGGCCCTCGAAGAAGTGCGAGAAGGCCCAGCCGTCGGGCGTCAGCCGGGTCTCGGCCGCGGCCACGGCACGGTCGCCGCACCGGATCAGGAAGCGCCACCCGGCCAGCCGCGTCGCGGCCACGCCCGCGGCGGTGATCTCGTCGAGGACATGGAGGGGCAGCGGGAGTTCGGGGGTCGCGGGCCCCTGGGCGTTGCGCAGTGACGGTGTTCGGGCCTCGCGGACCGCGGTGGGCGAACCGAGCGCAGTGAGGACGGAGCGAAGGGCGGGCGCGGGGGCCGGGGGCACATGCAGGGGCATGGTGGGTCGCCTCTCATTCGACAGGCACGGTGGCGCGAGGGCGTGGGCGGACGGCGCTGTCAGCTCGCGGGGCCAGAGAGGCGGGGGCCGGGTCGTGCGTATGCGTGGTGAGGGTGAGGTCTGCCGCTCGTCACCTTGACGGCAGGATCGTTCGACCGGGGGCGCCAACCTTCTGCCTCGTTCGCGGAGTTTATACGACACGTGTTCAGACGATGTTTCGTCTAGCCGTTTCCGAGGTGAACGGCAAGGGTTCATCCGGTCGTCGATACGTGGGAATCATCCCGATTCCGCGTCGGCCGTACGGTGATGACCTCGGGGAATGCCGGGGAAGTGGACGGCCAATTCTCGTCGGCGTTTTTCACGAGTTGTTCAGGGCACTCGAAACTGCACAGTGCCGCATGCCCGGTGAATGTGCCCCCGGTCATCCGCGCCAGACTAGCGGGTCTCGGGCCCGCGCGGGACGTTATCGATCGCCTCCGCTGGGCATCATCCCACCTGACCCGCAACGCCCGGCGGCCGATCTACGGCACGCCCATCCGAGGAGGGACGCTTCGATGGGGGAGAAGGTCGTGGCAGGTCGGTTCGATCTGTCCGATCGCCAGCACTACCGCGGCAAGCTCCGGCAGTGTCTGACGGGCCTGGAGCGGCTGCTGGCGGAGAAGAGGTTCGACCGGCCGAAGAACCTCATGGGGCTGGAGATCGAACTGAATCTCACCGGCCCCGACGGTATGCCGAAAATGTTGAATGCGCAGGTACTCGAGCGGATCGCCAGCCGAGATTTCCAAACAGAACTCGCCATGTTCAATCTGGAAGTCAACATAGCCCCACATCCGTTGGGTGGGCGCGTATTCGACCGGCTCGCCGAGGAAATACGTACCTCGCTGGCATATGCGGACCGAAAAGCGGGAGAGCTCGACGCCGGGATCGTGATGATCGGCATTCTGCCGACGCTCGACCGGGACGACCTGGTCTCCTCCAACCTTTCCGACGTGGACCGCTACACCCTGCTGAACGATCAGATCGTGGCCGCGCGCGGTGAGGACTTCGCCCTCGACATCGACGGCGTGGAACGACTGAGCTGCACCTCGAAGTCCATCGCCCCCGAGGCCGCCTGCACCTCCGTGCAACTGCACCTCCAGGTCACCCCGGGGCGCTTCGCGGACGTGTGGAACGCCGCGCAGGCCGTCGCCGCCGCGCAGATCGCCGTCGGCGCCAACTCGCCGTTCCTGTTCGGCAAGGAGCTGTGGCACGAGTCCCGGCCCCCGCTGTTCCAGCAGTCCACCGACACGCGTCCGCCCGAGCTCCAGGCGCAGGGGGTACGGCCGCGCACATGGTTCGGGGAGCGGTGGATCTCCTCCGCGTACGACCTCTTCGAGGAGAACCTCCGCTACTACCCCGCCCTGCTGCCGATCTGCGACGACGAGGACCCGCTGAAGGTGCTCGACGAGGGCGGCGTGCCCAGCCTCGCCGAGCTCGTCCTGCACAACGGCACCGTGTACCGCTGGAACCGCCCGGTCTACGGCATCGCCGACGGTGTCCCGCACCTGCGCGTCGAGAACCGGGTGCTCCCGGCCGGGCCCACCGTCACCGACGTCATCGCCAACGCCGCCTTCTACTACGGCGTCGTCCGCGCCCTCGCCGAGGAGTCGCGGCCGGTGTGGACGCGGCTGCCCTTCGAGTCGGCCGCCGCCAACTTCGACGCGGCCTGCCGGCACGGGATCGACGCACGCTTCGACTGGCCGCGGCGCGGGCGCTACGGCGGGCTGACCCAGGTCGACGCCGTCACTCTCGTACGCGAGGAGCTGCTGCCGCTGGCCGAGGCCGGGCTGGACGCCTGGGGCGTGGATCCCGCTGACCGGGACTTCTATCTCGGCGTCATCGACGAACGCTGCCGGCGCCGGGCCAACGGCGCGACCTGGCAGGCGGCGACCTTCCACCGGGCCGTGGAGAAGGGCCTCGGCCGCGACGCCGCGTTCGCCGCGCTGACCCGGCGGTACCGCGAGCTGATGCTCGCCGGCGACCCGGTGCACACCTGGCCGGTGGGGTTGCCGGAGCCGGTGCCGCTGGGGTGACGGGGATGCGGCCGGTGGGGTTGCGGGGCAAGGCCGGGAGGGTTCGGGGGCGCGGCCGGTTGGGCACCGCCGGGCCGCGCCGTGGTGGCTGAGCGCCGTCGCGGCGGGTGATCAGGGTCGGCAGACTGGGAGGGGAGGGGTGGGGGGCGGAGTCCTTCGGTGACTCAGCCTGTGCCGCTTCCGCTGCTCACCCTGCGTCGCTTCCGCTGTTCAGCCTGTGCCGCTTCTGCTGTTCAGCCCGCGCCGCTTCCGCTGTTCAGCCTGTGCCGCTTCCCTCCGCCCCCGCCGCCACGATCGCCTTCAGGATCACCTCGTGGATCTGGGACGGGTCGGTGACCTCCTGGCCGGAGCCGCCGGTGGCCGTGGCTATCTGGGTCGCTTCCGTGCGGTCCGCGTCAGGGCCGACGGCGATCATGATGAGGGGGACCGGGCGGTCGGGGTCGGTGAGTTGGCGGAGGCGGTTGATCAGGGCGCCGCGGGAGATGCTGCCGGGGTCCTGGTTGACGCCGTCGGTGAGGATGACCAGGGCGTTGAACTTGCCCTTGGCGTAGGAGGACACCGCCGACCTGTAGGCGGCGAGCGTGGTGTCGTACAGGCCCGTCGCGCCGTTGGGGACCGGGGTCAGGCTGCTGAACGCCGCTGTGAGGCAGTCGCGTTGGGTGCCGTTGCCCTGCGCGGCGCCGAGGCGTTCGGTCGGCACCAGGACGCGGTAGTCCTTGTCGCCGTCCAGCTTGGTGGAGAAGTCCCACAGGCCGATCTCGTCGTCCGGCGTGAACGTGGCCAGGGCCTGGAGGAGGGACGCCTTGGTGACGTCCATCCGGGACTGGCCGTCGCTCGTGACCCGCTCGGACATCGAGGAGGACGCGTCCACGACCGTGGTGATGCGAGCGCTCTGCACCGTGATCGTCCAGGTGCCGAGGGCCTCCTGGAGCGCCGCCTGGGACGCCGGGCGCACGGCCGCCTTCGCGTACGGCTGCGGCTTGCTGCCGCCCGCGTGCGTGACGACCGCCGCGTCCACCTGCTCGTCGGAGGTGCGGAAACCGTACGAGTGCAGCAGTTTCCGCTGCTCGGGCTTGCGCAGATAGTTCACGAACCGCAGGGCCGCCCGGCTCTCGTCGGTGGACAGCACCGCCTGGTCGACCAGCGTGTAGGGGAAGTCGAGCCGCGGTGAGCCGTCCTTCGGATAGAAGAGGTCGAGACCGTCGCCCCCGTCGGCGGTGTTGTACGCGAACGCCGCCTGCTCGCTGAGGATCAGCGCCTGGTTGCGCTTGGGGTTGCCCTGCTCGGTGCCGGACGCGTCGCGCGGGAGGGTGTCCAGGACCTGCGTGTCGCTGTCGGAGGTGCGCTGCGACAGCGTCTTCATCATGGCCGCGGCCTGGGTGTCCCCGCCCTCGATCGCGCCGGCGGCCTGGCTGAGCCGGGTCAGGGCGAGCAGGCCGGTCGCACTGCGCGCCGGGTCGGCCGCGCCGAGCCTGAGAGCGTCGTCGCGCATGGTGGCACCGGCCAGTTCGATCCAGCTGTACGTCTTCTGCGGCCACCCCAGCGACTTCGCGGCCCGCGGCACCACCGCCACACCGACCGGCGAGGACGCGAAGCTGCCGACCGGCGTCACCTCCGTGGCACCCGTGTCCGCCCCGACCCGCTCCACCCACACCTGCGAGTCCGGCACCCACACCTGCGCATCGGACTTCCGGCCGGCCAGCAGCGTGTCCGCGACCTTGTAGGAGTCCTGTGCGGTGATCGTGACGTCCACGCAGCGGCCGTCGGAGGTGAGGCCGTCGTCATGGGCCCGCTCCGCCGCCGCGCGCAGCGCCGGGGCCACGTCGGGAGAGGCCGCGACCTTGAGCCGTACCGCGTCCTCCTGGCAGGAGGTGCCGAAGGAGAGCAGTCCGCTCTGGACGGCGGCCGCCGTCCCGCCGGCGACGGTGAGGACGAGTACGGTCGCGAGGGCCACCGTGCGGCGCCGGGTGCGTGGGCGGGGGTCGCTGCCGCCCGCCCCATACTGATCGGGCAAGCTGTGACGTCCCATGACGGTGGTGCCCCTCCCTGTCGGACCTTCTGCCGGTTTCCGGCCGCATGTCGGGCAAAGGGGGAGGTGCGCCCCGTACGGTGTCCGTCCCCCAACGGCCTGTCTCGCACGATCGTCGTAAGTTCGCACGATCTTCGTACGTTCTTTCGAGGACCCTAGCGGGGCTTCGCGGGGGATGAGACGGGATTACTGAATTGGAGTCAGGTGTGCAGGCAGAGGCGGGTGCGGTGGCTGATTCTTTTCCGCCGGAGCGGTCCTCGCGACGGATTCTCCGGGACGAGACCCTGCTCGTTCTGGGGCTTTCGCTCGGTGCGAGCGGTGTGTCCGCACTGATCAGCTTTGTCGGATCGGTCACCAAACCGGGCGGCCTCAAGGACCAGGCGGCCACCCTCAACGCCTCGGCTGCGCCCGGCCGTCCCTGGCTCGATCTCGCCTGGCAGCTCTTCGGGATCGCCTCGTCGCTCGTCCCCGTCGCCCTCGTCGCGCACCTGCTGCTGCGCGAGGGGAGCAGTCTGCGCGTCCTCGGCTTCGACCGCGCCAAGCCCTGGTTCGACCTGGCCCGCGGCGCGGCGATCGCGGCGGTGATCGGCAGCACCGGAATCGCCTTCTACCTGGCCGCACGCGGCCTCGGCTTCAACCTCACCGTCGTACCGGAGGCGCTGCCCGAGGTGTGGTGGAAGTACCCGGTGCTGGTGCTGTCCGCGCTGCAGAACGCGATCCTCGAAGAGGTCATCGTCGTCGGCTATCTGCTGCGCCGGCTCGGCCAGTTGGGCTGGACGCCGGGGACCGCGCTGGTGGCCAGTTCCGTACTGCGCGGGTCGTACCACCTCTACCAGGGCATCGGCGGGTTCCTCGGCAACATGGCGATGGGGGTGGTGTTCGTCTACCTCTACCGCCGATGGGGCCGGGTGGGTCCCCTGGTGGTGGCGCATTCGCTGCTCGACATCGGCGCGTTCGTCGGGTACGCGCTGCTGGCCGGGAAGGTGGGCTGGCTCCCCACGGCGTGACGCGTCAGACCAGCAGCTCGCCCTCGATCGTGGTGACCGCGCGGCCCGTCAGGAGCGTGCGGTCGCCCCGCAGTTCGGTGCGGACGCGGCCGGAGCGCCGGGAGGCCTGGAGGCCGGTCAGCTCGGTGCGGCCGAGGCGCTCGGCCCAGAAGGGGGCCAGCGCGGTGTGGGCGCTGCCGGTGACCGGGTCCTCGTCGATGCCGACGTTCGGGAAGAAGCATCGGGAGACGAAGTCGTAGCCCTGGGACGGGTCCTCGGCGCGGGCGGTCGCGATGAGGCCGCGCTCGGAGAAGGCGCCGAGGGCCTTGTGATCCGGGTCGAGGGCGTGGACGGTCTTCTCGTCGGCGAGTTCGAGGACCAGGTCGCCGACGTTCGGGCCGGTGTCGAATGCCGAGAGTGGCTCGGCGCCCAGCGCCGCGGCGACCCCGTCCGGCACCTCGGTCCGGGTGAGCGGCGCGGTGGGGAAGTCCAGGGTGATCGAACCGTCCTCGCCCGGCGTCGCGATGAGCACCCCGCTGCGGCTGGCGAACCGCACCGGGCCCTCATGGGCGCCGGTCGTGTGCAGCACATGGGCGGTCGCCAGCGTGGCGTGGCCGCACATGTTCACCTCCGCGGCCGGCGTGAACCAGCGCAGCGCCCAGTCGGCGTCCCCGCCCGCGGGCAGGCGGTGCGCGAAGGCCGTCTCGGCATGGTTGACCTCGACGGCCACGTTCTGGAGCCACGCGTCGTCCGGGAAGGAGTCGAGGAGGAGCACTCCGGCGGGGTTGCCCGCGAAGGGACGGTCGGTGAAGGCGTCGACGATTCGGATCCGCATGGGCTCGACGCTAAAGGGGAGTGGCAGGCCGGACCAAGGCCAATTCGGGACCACTGGCCTGATTTCGGCTTCCGGGGTGGTGTCTGGACGCGTCGCCTCAGCGGTGCGACTGTCGTCAACGCGTCACCCACTCACGACAGTTCAGGAGGCCGCCATGTCCGAGCCGTCCGTTCTCCAAGCCCTGCTGGCCGGGCTGCGCGGTGGTGCGATCGAGGTCGTCGATCTCACGGCGCCGCTGTCCTCCGCGACACCGGTGATCCAGTTGCCGGAGCCGTTCGGACAGACGCAGGTGTTCGAGCTGGAGGAGATCAGCCGGTACGACGACCGGGGGCCGGCCTGGTACTGGAACAACTTCCGTACGGGTGAGCACACCGGCACCCACTTCGACGCCCCCAACCACTGGGTCACCGGCAAGGACCTCGCCGACGTGGCCTCCGTGCCGGTGAGCCGGCTGATCGCGCCCGCGGTCGTGCTGGACTTCTCCGCCGCCGCGGCCAAGGACCCCGACTTCCTGGTCGAGGTCGATCACATCAAGGCGTGGGAGGCCGAGAACGGTCCGCTGCCCGACGGAGGCTGGCTGCTGCTGCGCACCGGCTGGGACGCCCGCTCGGACTCCCAGCGGGAGTTCCTGAACGCCGACGAGAACGGCCCCCACACCCCGGGTCTGTCACCGGAGTGCGCCCGCTGGGTCGCCGAGGAGTCCCCGGTGATCGGGCTCGGCACCGAGACGGTGGGCACCGACGCCGGGGCGGCCCACTCCTTCGACCCGGCCTTCCCCTGCCACTCGTACCTCATGGGCAACGACAAGTACGGACTGACGCAGCTCCAGAACCTCGGCGCACTGCCGGCCACGGGTGCCGTGGTCATCGCGGGGCCGCTGCCGATCGTGCGGGGCTCGGGCTCACCCGCCCGCGTCATCGCGCTGGTGGAGCGCTCATGAAGGTCGCCGAGGCGGTCGGGCGGGCCCTGACCGCGGCCGGGGTGCACCAGGTGTTCGGCGTGGTCGGCTCCGGCAACTTCCATCTCACCAACGCGATGGTCGCGGCCGGGTCCCGTTTCGTCGCCGCCCGGCACGAGGGCGGGGCGGCCACCATGGCCGACGCCTACGCCCGGACGAGCGGTACGGTCTCGGCGCTCAGCGTGCACCAGGGGCCCGGACTGACCAACGCCCTCACCGGCATCGCCGAGGCCGCGAAGAGCCGCACCCCGCTGCTCGTCGTGGCCCCGGAGGCGACTCAGCCGACCTCCAACTTCTACGTCGACCAGGAGGCGTTGGCGGAGGCGGTGGGCGCGGTCACGGAACGGGTGACGTCCCCGCACGTCGCCGTCGAGCAGGCCCGCGGTGCCGTCCGACGCGCCCTGCACGAGCGCCGTACCGTCCTGCTCAACCTCCCGTTGGACGTCCAGGCACTGGACGTCCCCGACGCCGCCGCCATCGCCGCCGTACCGCCACCGCCGCGGGCCGTCGTCGCACCCTCGGCGTCCGAGGTGTCGGCTCTCGTGGCCGCCCTGGCACGGTCCCGTCGCCCGGTCTTCGTGGCGGGCCGGGGTGCCCGGTCGTCGGGCGGCCGGGACGCCCTCCGGGCGCTCGCAGGCCACCACGGGGCCCTCCTCGCGACCTCCGCCGTCGCCCACGGGCTGTTCCACGACGACCCCTGGTCGCTCGGCATCTCGGGAGGCTTCGCGACACCCCTGGCCGCGGAACTGATCCAGGGCGCCGACCTGATCGTCGGCTGGGGCTGCGGCCTCAACATGTGGACCATGCGGCACGGCCGGCTCATCGGCCCGGACACCGTCGTCGTCCAGGTCGACGACGACGCCTCCGCGCTCGGCGCGCACCGCGAGGTCCACCTCGGCGTCACGGGCGACGTCGCCGTGGTGGCCCGGCAGGCGCTCGCTGAGGGTTCCGAACGGCACGAGGGGTATCGCACCGCCGCCGTCGCCCGGGCCCTCCGCACCCGCGGGCGATGGCGGGACGTGCCGTACGACGACGAGAGCACCCGGGACCGCATCGACCCGCGCACGCTGAGCGCGGCCCTCGACGACATCCTTCCGGCGGAGCGGGTCGTCGGCGTCGACTCGGGCAACTTCATGGGCTACCCGAGCGCCTACCTGTCCGTCCCCGACCACCACGGCTTCTGCTTCACCCAGGCCTTCCAGTCGATCGGCCTGGGCCTCGCCACGACGATCGGCGCGGCCCTGGCCCAGCCGGACCGGCTGCCCGTCGCGGCGCTGGGCGACGGCGGCGCGCTGATGGGCGTGGCCGAGCTGGACACCGTACGACGGCTCGGACTGCCCATGGTCGTGATCGTCTACGACGACGAGGCCTACGGAGCCGAGGTCCACCACTTCGGCCCCGACGGCTTCCCGTTGGACACGGTCACCTTCCCCCCGACGGACATCGCCGCCGTGGCTCGCGGCCACGGCTTCGAGACGGTGACGGTACGCGACCGCGCCGACCTGAAGGCGGTGGCGGACTGGGTGGCGGGGCCGCGCTCGGCACCCCTCCTGGTGGACGCCAAGGTGACGAGGGAGCACGGCGCCTGGTGGCTGGAGGAGGCGTTTCGGGGGCACTGAGCGCTCGGGCCGGGTGGCGTGGCCCCCCCCGGCCTGGCATGGCCCCCCAGCCAGACGTATCCCCTCGGGGCCTTGCCATGCGAACTCTTCCGATATATCGTTGACGCATCGCGACAGATCAACGATGGATGGAGTGATGGCGATGCGTTCCCATGGATTCGAACGTGGACACGGTGGACCCGGCCCCCGCGGCGGCCGAGGTGGTTTCGAAGGACGGCGTGGTGCCTTCGGTCCGTTCGGGCCGGGCGGCCCGGGCGGTCCTGGCTTCGGGCCCGGCTTCGGTCCGGGCCCCTGGGGCCCACGAGGGCGCGGCGGGCCCCGGGGGAGGGCGCGGCGTGGCGACGTACGTGCGTCGATCCTCGCCCTGCTCAGGGACCGGCCCATGCACGGGTACGAGATGATCCAGGAGATCGCCGAGCGCAGCGGTGGGGCGTGGAAGCCCAGCCCCGGCTCGGTGTACCCCACCCTTCAGCTGCTGGAGGACGAGGGCCTGATCGCCAGCGAGAGCGAGGGCGGCAAGAAGCTGTTCTCGCTCACCGAGGCGGGCCGCACCGCGGCCGAGGAGGGCCCCGACGCGCCCTGGGAGGAAGCCTCCCGCGGCGTGGACTTCGAGGCGCTCGGTGAGATCCGGCAGGCCGGCTTCGGTCTGATGGAGGCCTTCGGCCAGGTCTGGAAGACCGGCAGCAAGGAGCAGCGCGAGAAGGCGGTCGGCGTCATCAACGAAGCCCGCAAGAAGCTGTACCTGATCCTCGCCGAAGAGGACTGACCGGCGGCCTCGCGGCCGGATGTCGGCGCCCCGTGGATCTTTCCGCGGGGCGCCTTCCTACGTCCGGCGGTCAGGCCACCAGTCCCGCCAGCTTCCGCAGCGACTCGTTCAGCGCGGCCGTCGCCGAATCCCTGAGCTTTCCCGCCATCAGCGACACCGCCGCGCCGGTGAACTCGCTGTCGATCCGGACCGTCGTGGCGTCGCCGTCCGGGACGAGTGTGTAGCGGTTGACCAGGCTCACCGCCATCGGCCCCTTGCCCTTCGTGGCGAAGACCCGGGCCGGCTCCACCTCGTCGATGGTCCACTCGACCTCGGCCGGGAAGCCCATCAGCTTCATGTTCTCCTGGTACGTCCCGCCCACTTCGAGGCTCTTCGGACCGCCCTCGGGGAAGCTGGTGTGGGTGGCGTTCCACTCGCCGTACGACGACCAGTCCGTGAGCCGGCCCCACACCTTCTCGGCCGGCGCCTCGATCCGTGCCTCCGCGCTGACTTCGGCCATGCGACCACCCCTTCGTCTCCGGCTACGGTGTCGCGGAACGTAGCCGCAGGGCCCGCAACATTCAATGCTGATGGACCGTCAGAAAATGTGGAGACGGGTCGGGCCGGCTCGGCGAGCGGTCAGGCCACCAGCCGTATCACCGCCGCGTCGAACACGTCCCACGCCCGCGGGAACGCGCTCTCGTCGTGGCAGTGCCACGCCTCCCAGAACAGGTCGGCGAGCAGTGCGTCCTCCGGGGCGTACACCCGGTACACGTACTGCATCCCGTCGACGGCCGGCAGCGCCACCAGCCAGCACCTGCTCTCCATGTCCCTGTGGGACGAACGAGGGGGCATGGCGGTTGCGTGCCGGGCGTGCATCAAGGCGGCGCGCGCCCTCGACGGAAGAACGGCCTGATCTCATCCGCAAGGAGGAGATTCCGGCCGTCCGGGTCCACTCTGCGTGGGACGCGAAGATGGTTCCCGCCGGGGATGACGCGGTCCGGCGGGACTGATGGGGTGAGGGATGTGCAACCCCGTATACCCCGGCAGTCGGTGAGCGAGCCGGGAGGTCATCGCGCGGACCACGATGTCCGGCTCGGCGAAGAGCTGGCAGCGGTGGTCTCCGGCGCGCGTCGGCGTGCGGTCAGGGACGGGGACCGGCAGATCGACACGGCCCATCTGCTGCACTCCCTCCTGGAGCACGACCCCGAGGTGCGGGGCGTCTTCGAGGGCGGGCCGCAGCTCGCCCGGCTGCTCGCCTATCTCGTGCAGCGCAGCATCGGCTACGGGCTGCGCTGGCAGGGCAGCGTCGAGGACTCCGGGGCGGTGCCCGTGGTGACGGAGACGGACGCGGACGGTCTCTCGCCGCTGGCCGCGGGCGCTATGGAGTACGCCCACGAGCGCGCCGCTGGTCGCGGCGCGGCCCGGGCGAACGGCATCGACCTGCTCGCAGCGGTCGTCACCGACCCCGACGCCCGCGCCGTCGAGGTACTGACCCGGGCCGGCATCGACACGGAGGCGCTCCGGACGGGGCTTGAGGGGCGCGTGCGGGACAGCTACTAGCCGGCGGGGCAACCAATGGCCGACGGAGAAACCGGGCCACCACTGGCCGGCGTGACTGCCACTGACAGGGCAGGCGTCGGACCGGACTGTCGCACGCCGGGCGGGCACGGCCCCGGACCATCGCTTGACGCGGCAGGCCCGCGCTCGACAGGCCCGCGCTCGGCAGGCCCGCGCTCGGCAGGCCCGCGCTCGGCAGGCCCGCGCTCGGCAGGCGCCCCCCGGGTGGCCGGCCCCGACAGACCCGCGCAAGACAGCCGCCGGCCCAGACGGACGACGCCAGGCAGGCCTCACGCAAGACAGCCGCCGGCCCAGACCGGCCCCCGCCACATAGCCCCCTCAGAGCCCCCACCTCGTCCAACCGTTGAGACAGGTGTCAAAGGGGATGACGGTCATGTCATCGCCTGTCATCATGTGCCGGTGCAGACGATTGACAGCAGTGCAGGTCACCGCGGCAGAGGCGTCGGGCTCGGGCTCGCTCTCGCGTCGGCGGTCGCCTTCGGAGGTTCCGGTGTCGCGGCCAAGCCGCTGATCGAGGCGGGCCTCGACCCGCTCCACGTGGTGTGGCTGCGGGTGGCCGGCGCGGCCCTCGTGATGTTGCCGCTCGCCGTGCGCCACCGGGCACTGCTGCGCCGCCGCCCCGCGCTGCTCGCCGGGTTCGGACTGCTCGGCGTGGCCGGGGTGCAGGCGTTCTACTTCGCCTCGATCTCCCGGCTGCCGGTGGGCGTCGCGCTGCTCATCGAGTACCTCGCGCCCGCTCTCGTCCTGTGCTGGGTGCGGTTCGTGCAGCGGCGGCCGGTCACGCGTGCCGCCGCGGTCGGTGTGGTCCTCGCCGTGGGCGGCCTCGCCTGTGTCGTCGAGGTCTGGTCGGGGCTGAGCATCGACGCGGTCGGTCTGCTGCTCGCGCTGGGCGCGGCCTGCTGCCAGGTCGGCTACTTCGTCCTGTCCGACCAGGGCACCGACTCCGGCGCCGACACCCCCGACCCGCTCGGCGTCATCGCGTACGGCCTCCTCGTCGGCGCCGCCGTCCTCACCGTCGTCGCCCGCCCGTGGTCGATGGACTGGTCCGTGCTCGGCGGCACCGCGGACATGAACGGCACCTCCGTCGCGGCCGCCCTGCTGCTGTCCTGGATCGTGCTCATCGCCACGGTCGTCGCCTACGTCACCGGCGTGGTCTCCGTACGCCGGCTCTCCCCGCAGGTCGCCACGGTCGTCGCCTGTCTGGAAGCCGTCGTCGCGACCGTGCTGGCCTGGATCCTGCTCGGCGAGCACCTGTCCGCCCCGCAGATCCTCGGCGGCGTGATCGTCCTGCTCGGCGCCTTCATCGCGCAGTCCTCGACCCCGGTCAAGCCGTCCCCGGAACCGGTGGCGAGCGGCGGGCCGGAAAGGGAGTTGTCCCGCCGTTCGACGGCTGCCTAGGCTGCCGATCATGAGCACGCACTACGTCATCGCGCCGCCGGCCGCCTGAGGCGGGCCCTCCGGTCATCCCCGCCCTGCCGCACGCAGGGCGGAACGGTGCTGCCCGCAGACGAAGTCCACGGACCCCGCTGAGCCGGGTTCCCCGCTTCTCCATGTCTGCGGAGACGACAAGTGTCGAATGCTTCTCCAGCTACTGCTCCTTCTCCAACTACTGCTCCTTCTCCAGCTACTGCTGCTTCGCCTGCTTCTTCCGGCCTGCCCGTCGGGCGAGGCCTGCTCTGTCTGATCGTCGCCGGTGTCGCCTGGGGCACCGCGGGCGCGGTCGCCGCGCTGGCCTACGGGGTCAGCGATCTGGGGCCCGTCGCCCTGTCCTTCTGGCGCTGCGCGTCGGGGCTCGTCCTGCTGGCCGCCGTACGCCTGCTGCGCCCCCGGAGCCGTACCGCCGCGCGCGGACCGTTCGGCCGCAGGGTGTGGCGGGCGGGGGCCACGGGCCTCGGGCTCGCCGTGTTCCAGACCGGCTACTTCGCGGCCGTGCGCTCCACCGGACTCGCCGTGGCCACCGTCGTCACGCTCGGCGCCGGGCCCGTCCTCGTCGCGCTCGGCGCCCGGCTGACGCTGGGGGAGCGGCTCGGACGCGCCGGCACGGTCGCCGTCGCCGGGGCGCTCGCCGGGCTCGGGGTGCTGACCCTCGGGGGCGGCGGGTCCGCCGTACACCCCTTGGGTGTGCTGTACGGGCTGGCGTCGGCGGCCGGAGGGTCCGCGATGACCCTGCTCACCCGCCGCTGGGGCCGTGACGGCGAGACGGACGCGGCCGCCACGTCCGTCGGGGTGTTCGCCGTCACCAGCGCACTGCTGCTGCCGTTCGCGCTGGCCGAGGGCCTGGTCCCGCACACCGCCGAACCGGGCCTGCTGCTCTGGCTGTTGGCCTACCTCGCCGCCGTCCCCACGGCCCTCGCCTACGCCCTCTACTTCGAGGGTGCGGCAGCCGTACGGTCGGCGACGGTGTCCGTGATCATGCTCCTGGAGCCGGTCAGCGCGGCGGTGCTCGCGGTGGTCCTGCTGGGCGAGCACCTGACGGCGCCGACACTTGTCGGCACCTTCCTGATGCTGGGGTCGGTCACGGGCCTCGCGGTGGCCGAGACCCGTGCCGTGCGGCGCGGGGAGCCCGTACCGGTGTAGCGGCTTCAGCCGACGCGGCGGCGCAGCATGTGCGCACGCGCCGCCGCGTCCCGCGGACCGGCCCGCTCCGCGAGGCGTACGGCGATCGAGTCCTGGACGTCCTCGCTCCGCCGCCCCGCGAACTTGAACTTCGCCCGTACGCCGGTGACTTCGAGCCGCACCCCGCGCAGGCCCGACAGCAGCCGGTCGAACGGCACCTCGCCGACCGCCACTTCGGCCGTACCGCCTTCCGGCTGGAAGTGGCCGACCTGCCGGTTGAGCAGCGCGGCCTTCTCGGCCGGGTCGTCCACCACATGGGCCCGGCAGCGGAGTTGGACGGCCGCGTAGAAGCTGGTCGGCGTGCCGTGCTCCGCCGGGACGTCCGGGTCGGCCTGCCAGGGGCCGGGGACGTACACGTAGTCGTCGACCACGCTCAGCACGACGTCTGGATGCGCCGACAGCGCCGCCCACAGGGGATTGGGGCGGGCCAGGTGGGTGAGGACCTCGCCGCGCTCGGCGTCGTAGAGGAAGTGCAGCGGCTGGGCGTACGGCGGCTCGCCGTCAAGGCCGTTGACGACGAGCGTGCCGAAGTCCCGTACCGCGAGCCACTGTTGCCACTCGTCGTCGGCGTGCGGCGCGTCCCACGGGTGGATCAGCATCACAGGGCCGTGAGGTAGTCGGGGAGGCTGGTGCCGGGAGCCAGGTCGGGGTCGCCGACCGGGGTGTCGTAGCCCTTGCGCAGCGGGACGACGCCGGCCCAGTGGGGGAGGGCGAGGTCCTCGGGCTCGTCGTTCACCCCGCCGGTGCGCATCTTCGCGGAGACCTCGTCGAGGTCGAGGCGGATGACGGCGGTGGCGGCCAGCTCCTTCTTGTTGGCGGGCCGCGAGTCCTTGGACCGGCCCGCCACGACGTGGTCGACGAGCGCGTCCAGGGCGAGGCGCTTCTCCTCCGGGTCCGTCACGTCGTACGCGGTCCCGTGGACCACCACGGACCGGTAGTTGATCGAGTGGTGGAAGGCCGAGCGGGCCAGGATCAGCGCGTCGACGTGCGTGACCGTCAGGCACACCGGGAGACCGGGGTCGGCCTGGCCGGTCATCCGCAGCGGGCGCGAGCCGGTCGAGCCGTGGACGTAGAGGCGCGAGCCGACCCGGGCGAAGAGCGTCGGCAGCACGACCGGGGCGCCGTCGCGGACGAAGCCGAGGTGGCAGACGTAGGCCTCGTCGAGTATCGCGTGCACGACGTCCTTGTCGTACGAGGCGCGGTCCGCGGAGCGGGTGGGCACCGTGCGGTCGGTCGCCGGGTAGGCGGCGGGCTGTGTCGTCGGCTGCGTGGTCCCCTGCATGGCGGTCTCCATAGCGGTACGAGTGGCAACAGCGGTGTGAGTTGCGAGAGCTATTGCACTAGTGCATAATTTGCTTTGTGCTAGGAGGATATCGGATCGAAGGGCGGGGCGCAGCCGAGATCGCGGCGAGCGTCGAGCGTGCGGTGGGTGCCGGTGAGCTGGAGCCGGGACAACTCCTGCCGCCGATGCGGGAGTTGGCGGGCGAGCTCGGGGTGAACCCGAACACGGTCGCGGCGGCGTACCGCGTCCTGCGTGAGCGCGGGGTGATCGAGACCGCGGGGCGCCGGGGCAGCCGGGTGCGCCCCAAGCCGGCCACGACCGCGCGGGAGTCGATCCGGGTGGAGGTGCCGGAGGGCGTACGGGACGTGGCGAGCGGCAACCCCGACCCGGAGCTGCTGCCCGCGCTGGCGGGAGCGTTCGCGGCGGCGGCCGGGCACAACGACCGGGAACCGGTGATGTACGGGGAGGCGGCCGTGGACCCGGAGCTGGCCCGGCTCGCGCGCGCCGCGCTGGACGCCGACGGCGTCCCGGACGGCCCGCTCGCGGTGGCCTCCGGCTCGCTCGACGCGATCGAACGCGTCCTGGCGGCCCACCTCAAGCCGGGCGACACGGTCGCCGTCGAGGACCCGGGCTGGGGCAGCCTGCTGGACCTGATCCCGGCCGTGGGACTGCGTACGGCCCCGGTCGGCGTGGACGACGAGGGCCCGCTCCCGGACGACGTCCGGCGGGCGCTGCGGTCGGGTGCGCGCGCCCTGATCGTCACCGACCGGGCCCAGAACCCGACCGGCGCCGCGGTGACCGCCGCACGCGCGCGTGCCCTGCGTGCCGTGCTGAAGGAGCATCCGGACACCCTCCTCATCGAGGACGACCACGGCCACGGCATCGTCGACCTGCCCCTGCATCCCCTGGCCGGCACCACCCGCAGCTGGGCGTTCGTCCGCTCGGCCGCCAAGGCCTACGGCCCCGACCTGCGGCTCGCCGTCTTCACGGGCGACCCCGTCACGGTCGACCGGGTGCGCGGACGGCAGCGTCTCGGGCCCGGCTGGGTCAGCAGGATCACGCAGGGAGCGGTGGCCCGGCTGTGGGCCGAGGGAGCGATCGACCCGAAGGCGGTGGCGGCCGCGTACGCCGCCCGCCGGGACACCTTGATCGCGGAACTGGCGAAACACGGCGTCCCCGCGCACGGGCGCAGCGGCCTGAACGTCTGGATCCCGGTCCCCGACGAGACGGGCGCCGTGTCCCGCCTCCTCCACGCGGGCTGGGCGGTGGCCCCGGGGGCCCGCTTCCGACTGGACGCGGCCCCCGGCATCCGCGTCACGATCGCGAGACTGAACGAGTCGGAGGCGGCACCGCTGGCCGAGGCGATCGCGGCGGCGGTGGGGCCTGGGCCGGGGCGGGGGTATGTGTGATGCCGTGGGCGGGGGTATGTGTGATGCCGTCGGCGGGGGCGGGGGTGCGCGTGACGCCGTCGGTCGGTGCGAGTGTGTGGCTCGCCCGGTCGGTGCGGTTGAGGGTGTGGCCCTCCTAGTCAGCCGGGGCTGGATTGTGGGCCCCTTCTCGGTCGGGGCCGGGCTGTGGCTCGCCGTGTCGGTGGTGTCGGACGGGCGTCTCAGCTGGTCGGTGGGCGCGGAGGGGCGGCTGGGCTGGGGGTGTTCGGGCCGCTGTGGGCCGGCGTGGGGACGCGGGTGGCGCCGGTGACCGGGGTGGGTGTGCGGGGCGTGCTGGTGACGGGTGCAGGCTGCCGTACCCGGGGCGACACCGCCTCGCCCGCAGCCCGCGGTGTCTGCTTCACCTGGGTCAGCGCCGCTCCCGCCAGCACGATCGCCGCCCCCACCGGTGTCGACCAGCTCAGCGGCTCCCCGAGGATCGCGACGCCCGCGCCCGTGGCGATGACCGGGATGAAGTACGTGACCATCTGGGCGGTCGTGGGGCCGACCTCGGCGACCAGGCCGTACTGGACGAGGAGGGCCAGGCCGGTGCCGAGTGTGCCCAGCGCGGCGATCGCCAGCAGCGGAACGCCCGCGAAGTGCGTCGGGACGGACGTGAACAGCGGGGTGACCAGCGCCAGTTGTAGCGTCGCCAGCAGCAACTGGGCCCCCGTCATGGAGAGATGGGAGTGACCCGTCCCGGCCAATGTGCGGCGGACGTAGATCCAGCCGATCGGGTAGCTCAGCGAGGCCAGCAGTGCCATCGCCGTGCCCCCGGCGTCCAGCCCCTGGAAGCCCTGCCAGGCGCCCAGCACCGTCAGCACCCCGAGGAACCCGATGCCGAGCCCGGCCACCCGGACCCGCGTGGGCCGGTCCTCGGAGAGGGCGACCACGGACAGGGCCATGCCCCACAGCGGCGAGGTCGCGTTGCAGATGCCCGCCAGCGTGGACGGAATGGTCAGCTCCGCGTACGCGAAGAGCGAGAACGGCAGGGCGTTGAGGAGGAGGGCGGACATCGCCAGATGCCCCCAGATCCGGGCGCCGCGCGGCAGCCGCTCCCGCTTCACCGCCATCGCCGCCGCCAACACCAGCGTCCCGAACAGCAGCCGTCCGAAGGTGACCTGGAAGGGGGCGTACCCGTCCGTGCCCACCTTGATGAGCAGGAAGCTGAAACCCCAGATCAGGGCGAGTGCGGCGAAACGCAGTCGCCAGTCGAGAGAAGGGGCGCGGGTGCGGGCGGCGGTGGTCATGGCAGCAACCATCGCGCCGAAAACCTCGTAGCACAATCGAGATTTCCGACCCGGTACCTCGTAGTATCGCTTACATGTTGAACCTGGAGCGCCTGCGCACCCTCGACGCCCTCGCCCGGCACGGCTCGGTGAGCGGCGCCGCCGAGGGGCTGCACATCACGACGTCCGCCGTCTCGCAGCAGATGTCCAAGCTGGAGCGGGAGGTCGGCCAGCAGCTCCTCGCCAAGAACGGCCGCGGCGTGCGGCTCACGGACGCGGGCCGGCTGCTCGCCGAGCACGCGGCCCGAATCCTGTCCCAGGTCGCACTCGCCCAGTCCGACCTGGAGGCCCAACTCGGCCAGGTGGTGGGAGAGTTGCGCATCTCCGCGTTCCCCACGGCCGCGCGCGGGCTGTTCCCGGCCGCCCTGGCCGCGCTCGTCGCCGAACACCCCGCCCTGCGGGTCCGCTCGTGCGAGCTGGAGCCGGAGCTCGGCATCGCCGGCGTGGTCCGCGGCGACCTCGATCTCGCCGTGGTCCTGGACTGGTACAACAAGCCGATGCCGCTCCCGGACGGCCTGGTCAAGGCCTCCGTCCTGGACGACCCCGCGGACGTGGCGATGCCGGTGGGGCACCGGCTCGCCGACCGTGACGAGGTGGACCTCGCCGAGTTCGCGGGGGACGAGTGGATCACCTGGGGGCAGGGCGAGTTCTGTCACGAATGGCTGATGTTCACCCTGCGCTCCAAGGGCATCGAGCCCATCGTCGGCCACCGCGCCGCCGAGACCCACACCCAACTCGGGCTCGTGGCAGCGGGGTTGGGCGTCTGCATCGCCCCGCTGCTGGGACGGCACCCGATGCCCGAAGGTGTCGTCACCGTGCCGCTGAAGCAGCGGGTGCAGCGCCATGTGTACGTCGTCTGGCGCGCGGACGCGGACCGCCGCCCGTCGATCAGGGCGGCGGTGCAGGCACTGAGGGAAGCCGCAGCGAAACTGGGCTGAACTTCCCTGCGGAGAAGCCGGCCGCGACCGGGCCCAACTCCCCTGCGGAGAAGCCGGCCGCGACCGGGCCCAACTCCCCTGCGGTCAAGCCGGCCGCGACGGGGCCGAACTCCCCTACAGCGCAGCCAGCTTGCGGAAGTCCCACGACACGATCTTGTCCGGCGTCAGCCGCACCCACGCGTGCCGCCCGTCGTGCGGCATCTCGTCGAGGCCGAAGTTCTTGCGCGCGAACAGCGTCTCGGGGACGTCGAGTTCGGCGTACAGGTCCCCGACCCGGGGCGCTTCGCCCACGAACTCCACGGCACCCGTCAGTTCCACGCCGCGCAGCTCGTCGTACTCCTCGCCCGTGTCGATCACGATCGCGACCCGCTGGTCGCGGCGCAGATCGGTCCAGCGCCTGCTCTTGACCACCGAGTACAGCCACAACGAGGTGCCGTCCCAGGCGAACCAGAGCGTGCTCACATGCGGAGCGCCGCCCTTCGACACGGTGGCGACCCGGCAGGTGCGCTGGCTGGTCAGGAACTCGTCCAGCTCGCCCGGCGTCATCATGATCTTCCGGCCCCGACGCTGAGTGACGGTCATCCGCCCCCCTCTTTCCTGCTCGGTTTCTGACGATGCGTCAGAAAACAATGCGGTGTCTTCCCTCAACACGCAATGGTGGTTACGCTCGCCCGCCCACACCGTCGGCGACAAGGGGGCGGAACGTGCCGTCGCACGAGCAGTTGAGCGAACTCCTCGACCCGGAGACCACCGTGCTGCTCACGGTCGAGTGCCAGCAGGGCGTCGTCGGCCCGGACAGCGCGCTCCCCGAACTCGCCAAGGAGGCACGGTCGTCGGGCGCCCTCGCCAATGTGGCCCGTCTGGTCGCGGCCGCCCACGCGAACGGCGTCCAGGTCGTCCACGCGATCGCCGAACGCCGCCCCGACGGCCGCGGCGCCAACCGCAACGCCCGCCTCTTCCGCGTCGTCGAAGGCCTCCCCGTCCAACAGCTGTCCGGCACCAGCGCGGTGCGGGTCGCGGCCCCGATCGAGGTCTCCGAGGAGGACTTCGTCGTACGACGGCTGCACGGACTGTCGCCGATCCAGGGCACGGACGTCGACCCGCTGCTGCGCAACCTGGGCTGCCGCACCCTGGTCGTCACCGGGGTCTCGGCCAACGTGGCGATCCCCAACGCGGTGTTCGACGCGGTCAACCGCGGCTACACCGCCGTCGTGCCCACGGACGCCATCGCCGGGGTGCCCTCCGACTACACCCCGGCGATGATCCGCAACACCCTCGCCCTGGTCGCCACGCTCACGACGACGGCCGACCTGCTGGCCTGCCTGAACCGGCGCCGACGCGGTTGACCCTCAGGCCAGGGTGATCGAGTCCCCGCTCACGGTGATCTTCTCCTCCGGCAGCGGCTGTGTGGCGGGCCCCTTCTTCACGCTGCCGTCGGTCACCGAGAACTCGCTCTTGTGGCACGGGCAGGTGATCACCCCGTTGGCGATCCCGGTCACCGCGCAGCCCTGATGCGTGCACTTGGACGAGAACGCCTTGTACGTGCCCGCCGTCGGCTGGGTCACCACGACACCCTCGTCCGCGAAGATCTTGCCGCCGCCCTCCGGGATGTCCGAGGTCTTCCCCAGCGCGGTCCCGGCCGCGGCGGTCGACCCCTCGTCGTCCGAGCTGCACGCGTTCAGGGTGATGGCGAGCCCTGCCGCCCCCACCGCCGCCACGACCGTACGGCGGCTCGGTGCCGAAGCGGGATGAAGCGATTCGCTGGCCATGCTGACGTCCCTTCCGCGGATACCTCGTGAACTGCCCTGAGGTACGGGCCCGGAGTGCGGGTTGTTCAGAGGAGCCCCAGTAACCTGGGGCGATGCTCAAGGAAGCCATCACGACCCGCTACATCACGCCCCTGCGTGAGGGCGGCTCGCTGCCGGGACTCGTCGAGGCCGACGACCTCGGGACGTACGTCATGAAGTTCACCGGCGCCGGACAGGGCCGCAAGACGCTGGTCGCCGAGATCGTCTGCGGTGAGCTGGCCCGGAGGCTCGGGTTCCGGGTGCCGCGGCTCGTGACGCTCGACCTGGACCCGGTGCTCGGACTCGGCGAGCCCGAGCAGCAGGTGCAGGACCTGCTGCGGGCCAGCGGCGGCACCAATCTCGGGATGGACTTCCTCTCCGGCGCGCTCGGCTTCGACCCGCTCGCCTTCGAGGTGGACGCGGCCGAGGCCGGGCGGATCGTCTGGTTCGACGCGCTGATCAACAACGTCGACCGCTCCTGGCGCAACCCCAACCTGCTGATGTGGCACGGCGAGCTGTGGCTCATCGACCACGGCGCCACCATGATCTGGCACCACAACTGGCCCGGCGCCGAGGCCTCCGCGGCCCGCCCCTACGACGCCGCCGACCACGCCCTCGCCCGCTTCGCCCCCGACCTCGCGAGCGCCGCCGCCGAACTGGCCCCGCGCGTCACCGAGGACCTCCTCGCCGAGGTCACCGCCGAGATCCCGGACGCCTGGCTGGCCGACGAACCCGGCTTCGACACCCCGGACGACCTGCGCCGGGCCTACACCCGGCCGTTGCTGGCCCGGGCCGCCGTCATCCACGACCGCATCCAGGGGATCAAGTGAGCGAGCGCCACATCCACATGGCCGGCAGCGTGGTCGAACGCCACATCATCAAGGGCGGCGAGGGCAACGACCGGGACGTCTTCGAGTACGTCCTGCTGCGCGTCGTCCCGCGCGTGGAGCGCGGCGAGTGCATCAACGCCGGGGTGCTCGTCTACTGCCGCGCGAAGGGGTACGTCGGCGCCCGCACCCACCTCGACGAGGCCCGCCTGCGCGCCCTGGACGCGGAGGCCGACGTGGCCGGCATCAGGGCGGCCCTGAGCGCCGTCGAGCGGGTCTGCGGGGGCGGTGACGGGGCCGGGCAGGCCGGCTCCGACGACGCCGGACGGCGTTTCCGCTGGCTGATCGCGCCCCGCTCCACCGTCGTCCAGCCGGGCCCCGTGCACACCGGGCTCACGCTGGATCCGGCGGCCGAGACCGAGCGGTTGCTGGACCTCCTGGTCAGGTAATGGATCACACCCGGGCCGCGTGACGTTGACACCGGGTGCCAGGCCTTCTAGCGTCACGTCTGCCGAAGGTACTAAGCGGTCGCTCACCGACCGGGCCGCACATTCTTCAAGGGCGAGGAGAAGCAGCAATGTCCACCACTGAGCAGCGGGTAGCCATCGTCACCGGCGCCGCGCGCGGCATCGGTGCCGCCACCGCCGTACGACTGGCCGCCGAGGGCCGCGCGGTCGCCGTGATCGACCTCGACGAGGCCGCCTGCAAGGACACCGTGGAGAAGATCACCGCGGCGGGCGGCAAGGCGATCGCCGTCGGTGCCGACGTCTCCGACGAGGCACAGGTCGAGGCCGCGGTCGCGCGGGTCGTCGAGGAGCTGGGCGCGCCGACCATCCTCGTCAACAACGCGGGTGTCCTGCGCGACAACCTGCTGTTCAAGATGAGCGCCTCGGACTGGGACACCGTCCTCAACGTGCACCTGCGCGGCTCCTTCCTGATGACGAAGTACGTCCAGAAGCACATGGTCGACGCCGGCTTCGGCCGCGTGGTCAACCTGTCCTCGTCCTCCGCGCTCGGCAACCGCGGCCAGGCCAACTACTCCGCCGCCAAGGCCGGTCTGCAGGGCTTCACCAAGACCCTCGCCATCGAGCTCGGCAAGTTCGGCATCACCGCCAACGCCGTCGCCCCCGGCTTCATCGCCACCGACATGACCGCGGCCACCGCGGCCCGCGTCGGCATGGGCTTCGAGGAGTTCAAGGCGGCAGCCGCCACCCAGATCCCGGTGGCCCGCGTCGGCGAGCCCGACGACATCGCCAACGCCATCGCCTTCTTCACCAACGAGGCCGCCGGCTTCGTCTCCGGCCAGGTGCTGTACGTGGCCGGCGGACCGCTCGACTAGGGGAACAGGAACATGACTTCGGTGGAACTCCCCGAACTCTCCGGCAAGGTCGCCCTCGTCACGGGCGCCAGCCGCGGCATCGGCTACGGCGTCGCCGAGGCGCTCGTCGCCCGCGGCGACCGGGTCGTCATCACCGGCCGCAACGAGGACGCCCTCAAGGAGGCCGTCGAGCAGCTCGGCGCCGACCGTGTCATCGGCGTCGCCGGCAAGGCCCACGACGAGGCCCACCAGGCCGTCGCCGTCGAGCGTGCCATGGAGGCCTTCGGCCGCGTCGACTTCCTGGTCAACAACGCCGGTACGAACCCGGTGTTCGGCCCGATCGCCGACCTCGACCTGAACGTGGCCCGCAAGGTGTTCGAGACCAACGTGATCTCGGCGCTCGGCTTCGCGCAGAAGACCTGGCACGCCTGGCAGAAGGACAACGGCGGTGCGATCGTCAACATCGCCTCCGTCGCGGGCATCGCGCCCTCGCCCTTCATCGCCGCCTACGGCGTCAGCAAGGCCGCCCTGATCAACCTGACGCAGCAGCTCGCCCACGAGTTCGCGCCCAAGGTGCGGGTCAACGCGATCGCCCCGGCCGTGGTGAAGACCAAGTTCGCCCAGGCCCTGTACGAGGGCCGGGAGGAGGAGGCCGCGGCCGCCTACCCGCTCGCCCGGCTCGGCGTGCCCTCCGACATCGGCGGCGCCGCGGAGTTCCTCACCTCCGAGCAGTCCGCCTGGGTCACCGGCCAGACCCTCGTCGTCGACGGCGGCATCTTCCTCAACGCCGGCGTCGGCTGACCCACGCCGTACGACGGACACGGGCGCCGCTCGACAGAAACGGCGCCCGTGTCGACGTACAAACAACCCCAGATCGGACACACGACAACCGCACAGACTTCTGACAGCGTTGCCACGATCTCAGCGGTCGAGAACCAGCCGGATGACCCGGTTCGGCTCGCCCGTGGCTGCGGTATGGTCTGCCAACCCTTGGCATGGCAGATCGAGGAGCGTGCGCGTGTTCAACCGGAACCGAGGCCTTCGTCGGATGGCGGCCTTCGCGTCCATATCGTCGCTGGTGGCCGGGTGCGGTGTCCTGTCGTCGGACTCCTCCGACGACCAGGGGCCGATCGTCGTCGGGACCACCAGCGCCCCCAGCACCCTGGACCCCGCCGCCTCCTGGGACAGCTCCTGGGAGCTGTTCCGCAACATCTACCAGACCCTTCTCAGCTACCCTTCCGGCGCCACCACGCCCCAGCCCGACGCCGCCGAGAGCTGCAAGTTCACCGACAGCGGGAGCCGTGTCTACCGCTGCAAGCTGCGCGCGGGGCTGAAGTTCTCCAACGGCGACCCGCTCGACGCCAAGGCCGTCAAGCACTCCATCGACCGGATCGGGAAGATCAACGTCAACGGCGGCCCCGCCGGTCTGCTGGGCAGCCTCGAACGCGTCCAGGCGCTCGGCGAGCGCGAGGTCGTCTTCCACCTCAACAAGCCCGACGCGACCTTCCCGTTCGTCCTCGCCACCCCCGCCATGTCGATCGTGGACCCCGAGGAGTACCCGGCGAACGCGCTGCGCAAGGGCGACAGCATCGTGGGCTCCGGACCGTACACCCTCAAGTCGTACAGCGAGGACAAGGCCGAACTCGTCAAGTACGGCGACTACGACGGGTACGCCAAGCGCAAGAACGAGGCGGTGACCATCCGCTACTTCAAGGACTCGGCGCCCATGGTGAAGGGCCTGAAGGACGGCTCCCTCGACGTCGCCTTCCGCGGACTGGGCGCCGAGGACATCGTCAGCATCGACAAGGAGCAGAACGACACCGATCTCCAGCTCCTCGACGGCTCCGGCACCGAGATCAGCTACCTGGTGTTCAACCCCAAGGACCCCTGGGCGGGCAAGCTCGCCGTCCGCAAGGCCATCGCCCAGCTCGTCGACCGCGGGGCGATCGCGCACAAGGTCTACAAGGACACCGTCGAGCCGCTGTACTCCATGGTCCCCAAGGGTCTCACCGGCCACACCACGGACTTCTTCGACGACTACGGCAACCCCAGCGTCGCCAAGGCCAGGAAGATCCTCCAGAACGCCGGGATCACCCAGACCGTGCCGCTCACCCTCTGGTACACCACGGACCGCTACGGCTCCGCCACCAAGGCCGAGTTCGAGGAGCTCAAGGCCCAGCTGGAGGGCTCCGGGCTCTTCCAGATCACCCTCAAGAGCCGCCCGTGGAAGACCTACGTCACCGGCTACCAGAACGGCGAGTACCCGGTGTTCGGGCGCGGCTGGTTCCCCGACTTCCCGGACGCCGACAACTTCATCTCCCCGTTCGTCGGCGACAAGAACGCCCTCGGCACGCCCTACCCCGAACCCAAGATCACCGGCATCCTGCTGCCGCGCTCGCGCGGTGAGAGCGACCGAGCCAACGTGGTCAAGGACTTCGAGGAGGCCCAGCAGATCATCACCGACGACGCCCGGCTGCTGCCGCTGTGGCAGGGCAGGCAGTACGTCGCCGCGAACGACGACATCTCCGGCGGCGAGCAGGCCCTGGACCCGTCGACGATCATGATGATGGGCGAGCTGTACCGCAAGACGAGCTGGTGAGTGGGGGCTTTCGGGGTGTGCGGTCCGTTGTCAGTGGTCGCCTGTAGGTTCTGAGCACTGAAGTGACCGCACGACATAAGGACGTTGACGTGACCGACATCGCCATGCTGCCCGAGTCCTGGCGCGGGGTCCTGGGCGACGAGCTCCAGCAGCCCTATTTCAAGGAGCTGACCGAGTTCGTCGAGGAGGAGCGGGCGAAGGGTCCCGTCTTTCCGCCGCGCGAGGAGGTCTTCGCCGCGCTCGACGCGACGCCGTACGACCAGGTGAAGGTCCTGATCCTCGGTCAGGACCCGTACCACGGCGAGGGCCAGGGTCACGGCCTGTGCTTCTCGGTCCGCCCCGGTGTGAAGACCCCGCCGTCCCTCCGGAACATCTACAAGGAGATGAAGGAGGAGCTGGGCACGCCGATCCCGGACAACGGCTATCTGCTGCCGTGGGCCCAGCAGGGCGTCCTGCTGCTCAACGCGGTGCTCACCGTCCGCTCCGGTGAGGCCAACTCGCACAAGGGCAAGGGCTGGGAGAAGTTCACCGACGCGGTCATCCGCGCGGTGGCCGACCGGCCCGACCCGGCGGTCTTCGTCCTGTGGGGCAACTACGCCCAGAAGAAGCTCCCGCTGATCGACGAGACCCGGCACGTGGTCGTGAAGGGCGCCCACCCCTCACCCCTGTCGGCGAAGAAGTTCTTCGGCTCCCGCCCTTTCACCCAGATCAACGAGGCGGTGGCGCTCCAGGGGCACGAGCCGATCGACTGGACGATCCCCAACCTGGGCTGACCGGCCCCGGGGCCGATCCACCGGGTCGGCCCCGCCTCGCGGTGATTGTCAGTGCCTCCTATTAGCGTCAGGTGGTATCAGTTCGGCCTGACGGTGTGGAGGACGCGGTGGCGGAGCGACAGGAGCAGGCGGCGCCGGATGCGGTGATGACGCGGATCGGGCAGGTCGTCATGTTGCATCACGCGGGGGACCGCGAGGAGGCCCGGCACCGCTTCCTGGACCTGTGGGCGGAGATCGGCGAGCACGGCGACCCGCTGCACCGCTGCACGCTCGCCCACTACATGGCCGACGCCCAGGACGATCCCTCGGACGAACTGGCCTGGGACCTGCGGGCGTTGACGGCCGCCGAGGAACTCACCGACGACCGCCTCGCCGAGCACGAGAGCACGCTCGCGGTGCGCGCCCTGTACCCCTCGCTGCATCTCAATCTGGCCGCCGACTACGTGAAACTCGACCGCTCCGACGCCGCCCGCACCCACCTCCGCCGGGCGCGCGGGGCGGCGGACGCCCTCGCCGACGACACGTACGGAGACGGGGTGAGAGCCGCCATCAGCCGGCTGGAGCTGCGGCTGGGGGAGGGATCGCCCGAGGAAGGCGGATGGGCGCCGCCGAGACAGCGCCCGTGAGCCGTGGGAAGGCCTAACGGCCGTACGTCTGCTCGCAGATCCTCGCCTCCGGACTGTCCTTGTGCCAGCCCCCGTACTTCTTGCCGAGGCCGCACACGTCCGGGTTCTTCGGTACGGCCGTCGCCACGTCGGGGATCTCGACGCGCGGCTGCGGCGGCTGCCGGTTCTCGGGGTGTGCCGGGTGGGCGGGGTGCTGGGGGTGCGTGCGGGGTGCTTCCTGCTGCGGCGCCCGCTCCTGCGCGGCGGACGGCGGCGCCGCCCGATGCGTGGCGGGCGCCCCGGGTTTCGCCTCGCGGGACGGGCCGATGAGCTCCAGGGCCTCCCGCGCCGGCGCCTGCACGATCTGCGGCTCGCTCTGACCGTCCGGTCGGGGCGCGGCCGGCAGGGACGGCGCCGCCGGTGGGCCCGGGACGGGCGGTCGCTGGACCGTCACACAGCCGGAGAGGGCCGAGACAGCCACGGTGACCAGGAGCGTTGCGGTGGTCGTCGTTCGATGCACCTGCGCCACTCTGCTGCTTACCGCCGGGTTCGGGACAGCGGACAAGCACAGGTTGCTCCGCACGGGTGATCTCCGGCCCCGTACGGAGGGCGCGGCGCCGCCGGGGGTGACGGCGACGCGGGACGTGACGTTGGAGGTGGGCGGCCGCCGCGGTCGCCGTATGCTGCCGTCGTGTCAGGCACGGGGCGAGCGCAAGAGGAGACCCACCAGTGAAGGTCGGCTGCATCGGACTCGGTGACATCGCCCAGAAGGCCTACCTGCCGGTGCTGGGCGGCCTCCCCGGCGTCGAACTCCACCTCCAGACCCGCACGCCCGCCACCCTCGCCCGGGTCGCCGACGGCCTGCGCCTCCCGGAGGCACAGCGGCACCAGGACCTCGACGCGCTGCTCGCGGTGGGACTCGACGCGGCCTTCGTGCACGCGCCGACCGCCGTGCACCCCGAGATCGTGACGCGGCTGCTGGAGGCGGGCGTACCGACGTACGTGGACAAGCCGCTGGCGTACGAACTCGCCGACTCCGAGCGGCTGGTGGCGCTCGCCGAGGAGCGCGGGGTGTCGTTGGCGGTCGGCTTCAACCGGCGGTTCGCGCCCGGGTACGCGCAGTGCGCCGACCACCCGCGCGAGCTGATCCTCATGCAGAAGAACCGCATCGGGCTGCCGGAGGAGCCGCGCTCGATGATCCTCGACGACTTCATCCACGTCGTCGACACGCTGCGCTTCCTCGCTCCGGGTCCGGTCGACGACGTCACCGTGCGCGCCCGGGTCCAGGACGGACTGCTGCACCATGTCGTCCTCCAGCTCGCCGGGGACGGCTTCACCGCGCTCGGTGTGATGAACCGGCTCAGTGGCTCGGCCGAGGAGATCCTGGAGGTCTCCGGGCAGGACACCAAGCGTCAGGTCGTCAATCTCGCCGAGGTGATCGACCACAAGGGCCAGCCCACCGTGCGCCGGCGCGGCGACTGGGTGCCGGTGGCCCGGCAGCGCGGCATCGAGCAGGCGGTGCTCGCCTTCCTCGACGCCGTGCGCGCGGGCAAGGTGCTCAGCGCCCGGGACGCGCTGGCGACCCATGAGCTGTGCGAGCGGGTGGTACGTGCGGTGCGGGAGCGGGCCGCCTGAGCCGTACGGCCCTCAGTCCCTGTACGACGCACCAGGCGGCCAGGATCAGCAGCGCCGCGTGCGTCGCCCAGTCGCCGTAGCGGACGTACGGGGTGACGCCGGTCGCCAGCGGGACGTCGTAGACCGCGGACGTGCTGGCGTCCGTGGGGAGCCATGAACCGATGCGCTGTCCCTCGGGGCCGTAGACCGCCGACACCCCGGTGAGCGTCGCGTGCACCATCGGGCGGCCCGTCTCGGCGGCGCGCAGGGCGGCCAGCGAGGCGTGCTGCTCGGGCGCCCAGCTGTCCTGGAACGACGACGTCGACGACTGGGCGAGCAGCACCTCGGCGCCGGACTCGGCGAGATGGCGGCTCATGTCGGGGAACGCGGACTCGAAGCAGACCATCGGCCCGATCTTCAGCCCGTGTCCGACGTCCATGACCACCTGTTCACTGCCGCGCCGCCGGTCCTCGCCCGCGGCCTTGCCGACCGAGGTCGCCCAGCCGAGCAGGGAGCGGGCCGGGATGTACTCGCCGAACGGCACGAGCCGCATCTTGTCGTAGCGGTCGCCGGTGAGCCCGTCCGGGCCGACCAGCACCGAACTCTTGTAGATGCCGGGCTTGTCGGAGCGGCGGGCGTCCACGTTGACGAGGATGTCGGCGCCGGTCTCCCGGGAGAGCGTCGCCAGGCGTCCGGCCAGGTCGGGCCGGTCGCCGAGGTCGAAGCCGACGCTGCTCTCGCCCCACACGATCAGGTCGACGTCCTGCCCGGCGAGGTCCCGGGTCAGCCGCTCCTCGCGGGCGAAACGCCTGTCACCGCTGCCCGGACCGTCGATGACGCCGGGTTGCACGACCGCGATCCGCACCCGCCCGTGCGCGTCGGGGCGCGGTGACCACATCCAGGCCGCGGAGATGACGGCGGCGGTGGCGACGAGGGCGGCGAGGGCGGGCACGCGGGACTGCGGAAGGACCACCAGGACGGCGAACGCGACGTTCACGGCCACGATCAGGAAGCTGATCAGCCACACCCCGCCCACCGAGGCCAGCCGCAGCGCGGGCTCCACCTGCCACTGACTGGAGCCGAGCACGCCCCACGGCCCGCCGAGCCCCTGCCAGGACCGGACGAGTTCCACCAGCAGCCAGCCCGACGGCAGCACGAAGAACGCGCCGGCGATCCGCCGGCCGGCGCCCCTGAGGAAGTGCCGGACCAGCCATCCCCAGGGCGCCCACAGCCCGCCGAGCAGGGCCGCGATGACGAGCGTGAAGACATGGAGGCTCGGCAGCAGCCAGTGGTGCATCGCCAGCATGAAGCCGAAACCGCCCGCCCAGCCGTCGTACGCCGCCCGCTTCCCGGTCGGCGCGGAGCGGGCCAGCAGCATCCAGGGGACGAGGGCGACGTAGGCGAACCACCACAGCGACGGCGCCGGGAACGCGAGCACGGGCAGCGCACCGGCCAGGGCGGCGACCGCGGATCTCCGCCACGGGGTGGTGAGCCAGTGGCCGGACATCTTCATGCGGCGCCTCCCTACCCCGTGCGTCCCTCCAGTGTGCTCGGTACGGACGCCCCGGGGACAGAGGGCATCGGCTCAGTTGATCACGGGCGCGGGCCGGGGACCGGGAAGACGCCGCCACTTCTCCTGCACGACCACCTCGCGCAGCCGCCAGCCGTCGTACGTGCGCAGCAGCCCGAAGGCGTACCGGCCGCCGCACACGAAGTCGGGCGCGGAGGAGCCCTCGCCGTCACCGTCCCGCACGAAGCGCATCGGATTGATGTAGTCCGCCTGGACCCGGGCCGTGTCGCCGGTGTCGTGCTCCAGCGGGCCGAAGGTGATGCGCCGGTTGACGATCAGATGCTGCCGCATGGAGAACAGGCTGAGGCTCTCCGCGAGCCAGGCGGCGACCTGCCCTGCGTCCCCCTCGACCCCGCCCGCCGACCGGTAGTCCGCGCGGCCGTCCGGGGCGAACAGGCGTCGGTACGCCGCCCAGTCGCCGTCGTCCACGGCCACGGCGTAGTCGGTGATCAGTTCGTCGACGGCCAGTCGGTCCATCACGGTGGCGAGCTCCACACGCTGCGTCATGGGCCGAGTGTTGGGCATGGGACGGGCCGGGCCAAGGGGTGTGCGCGGACAATCGGACGGCGGGGGCGGCCAGTTGGGGGCGCGGCGCGCATCGCCGGGCCTTGGCCGGGCGCGGGGCGTTCATCGCTGGGGCGGGTCTTCGAGGATGTCCGTGCGCCAGGCGCTCGATGCCGCCCAGAACCGGTGCTCCGCCGCGTGGGCCGCCATCCGGGCGTTGCGGGCCCGGGCCTCGGGGCCGTCCGGCAGGTGGAACTCCTCGCCGGCGCTCGCCGAACGGGCCTGCATACCGGTCGCGGCCGGCAGCCGTCGCCGTACGTACCGGTCGAGCGCTTCGGGTACGTCGTCCGAGGTCACGTCGGTCAGGCAGGCGCCGAGCACGGCCGCGTCGAGGATGGCCTGGGCCGCACCCTGTGCCTGGAACGGCACCATCGCGTGGGCGCTGTCGCCCAGCAGGGTCACCCGGCCGGTGTGCCAACGGGGGAGCGGGGCACGGGTGTAGATGCCCCAGCGGTACATCTGCCCGGCGCGCGTGAGGACTTGGAGCACGCGATCGTCCCACCCCTCGAACGCCCCCAGCGGTTCCCCCGGTTCGGCCCGCTCGGTCCAGGACTCGTGTGCGGTGTCCGTCCCGAACACGGCCACGACGTTGAGGAGTTCGCCTCGGCGCAGCCAGTAGTGGACGAAGTGCCGGCCGGGTCCGAGCCATATCCCGGTGTCCGGCAGCTCCAGATCGGCGACCGCGTCGGCCGGAAGCAGTGCCCGGTAGGCGGCCGTTCTCGAGAACACCGCCGCGTCCGTGCCGAAGAGCCACTGGCGGGCGGCGGACCGGATGCCGTCGGCGGCCACCACCAGGTCGGCGCAGAGGCGTTCGCCGCGCGCGGTCGTCACGGTGGCCGACTTGTCGTCCTGGTCGATGCCTACGACCTCGGTGCCCAGCCGTACCGACTCGGGCGGCACCGCGGCGGCGAGCGCCTGCTGGAGATCGGCTCGGTGGACCTGGAGATACGGCGCGCCGAACTCGTCGTCGACCTCGTGCCCCAGCGTGTAACGGCAGATCTCCGTCCCGTCGGACCAGGTACGGAAGCTGAGATGGCCGGGCGGCCCGGACAGTGCGGCGACCTCGTCGAGCCGCCCCAGCCGGCGCAGCACCCGTGTGGCGTTCGGGGCGAGTTGGATACCGGCACCTGCCTCGGTGTACCGCGGTGTCTGCTCGACCAGCGTCACCTCGACCCCGGCCCGGCGCAGCGCCAGCGTCGCGGCCAGCCCTCCGATGCCCGCGCCCATGACGATCGCTCGCATGGCACGACGGTAGCGAAGACGTCTCCATCATGACAGGTCAGCGCCGGTTTTCGTAGGACGAACGGCACTGCTCGGGAGCCTTGTTGCAGCCCTGCCCCGGCTCTCAGAATCGCCGTCATGAATCACTCGGAGAAGGTCGATCAGGATGCGGTGCTCAGGGCGCGGACGATCCTGCTGGAGTCGGGCAGGCCGAGCGTCGCGCGGCAGGTCGAGGCGTACCGGGTGCTGTCGGCGGTGAGCCCGCTGACCTATGTTCCGAAACTGGCCGACGCGCTGGTGTCGTACGGATACGAGCCGGAGGTCCGCGAGCTGCCGGAGGTGCGGCTGGCCCGGCACGCGGAGGCGGCGGCCGTGGCGCGGCGCATCGACGAAGGTGATCCGCGGCGGACCGAGCTGCTGGTCCGGGCCCTGGACTCCTGTCAGCACGGCCTCTACGCCGCGGGACGCCGGGCGGAGGGGTTCGCCGTGTGCGAGGAGATGGCCGCGGCCGGGCGCTGGGGCTTCGAGCACGGGCAGGTGAAGAGCCCGGGGTACGGGCACGGACGGCTGGCGGCGGTCCTGGCCGAGGAGGGGCGGTACGGCGAGGCGGCGGAGGTCTGCGGGAAGTCCGTCGAGGCGGAGCGCCCGTTGAGGCCGGGGGACAACTCGTTCTGGTCGGTGGTGGAGTGGGTGGCCGCACTGGAAGCCGCCAGGCGGCGGGAGACGGCTCTGGACGCCTTTTCCGAGCTGGTGGACGTCACCCGGGCGGAAGTCGCGACGGACAGCACCTCGTTGGCGATCCAGGTGTGGCAACTGGTCCATCTGGCGCGCATGTTGACGACTGCCGGTCGTCAGGCGGACGCGGTGGCGGTCCGGCAGGAGGCCCTTGGTCTTCTCGCCGAGCTGGATCTCACCGGCGAGCGCAAGACCTGGAGCAACATCCTGTCGTGGTGGGTCACCTTGTTCGCCCTGTCTGGCCGGTCGGCGGAGCCCGTCCCGACCGCGCAGGCACCGGGGCCGGGATTCGGCATGCCGTATCTGGACTGGTCGCCGGATGTCAGGGACGCCTACTTCGAGGGGCTGGGACCGCTGGAGGAACAGGTCGCCGCGCTGCGCGAGGACCCGTCGACCCCGCTCCCCGACCTGATCGTCCAGCACCGCAGACTGGTCGTCCGCACCGCCGTGTACCGGGAGCGCTGCCACCATCGCATCCTCAAGCCACTACGCCCCCTCTTCGACGATCGGGTGGCGCTCACCCGCCGTCTCGCCCAACCCCAGCCGCTGGCCGAGGCGTTGACGGACCGGGCCATGTTCCTCGTCGCGGCCAAGCAGTACGGCGAGGCGTACGACGACTTCCGCGAAGCCTGCGCGCTGCTCGACGGCTGAGCCGGGGCGGTCACCAGTCCGCGCGCAGCCGCTCGAACGCCGTCGGGGTCGGACGGCCGGGCAGGAACTCCCTGACGCGCAGGGCGCATTCAAGCGGAGTGGCCCGGCTCGTATCGCACTCGATGTCGTAGATCCCGTGGGAATGCACCTGCTCCAGCTGACGTGCCGCGAGCCCGGCCGGGCGGTCGCCGCGCTCGCGCTCGCGGCGCTCCAGCTCCTCGGGCGGGCAGTGCACACCGACGAGCACCACGTCCTGCGGGACGAACAGGGACAGGCAGTCGCGGAGCCGCCACTCGGCGCTCAGGACATGGTCGACAACGACGTTGTTCCCCGCGGCGGCCATCCCGGCGACCGCGCGGTGGAAGCCCTGCCAGGTGCGGTGCAGCACGGCGCCCAGCTCCTCCGGCGGGACCGGCGCGCTCGACCGCATCGCGTGGAAGGCGTCGACGGGCAGGTGGAAGTACGGCTCGTCGAGCACCCGCAGCAGTTCGGCCGCGATGCTCGACTTGCCCGAACTGGAGGTGCCGTTCAGGAAGATCACGAGGCCCTGGCGTGGGGGAACGCTGTCGAGGTGCTCCATGGGGTGGATCTTAGGAGGGGCGGGGGTGGGCGATGATGGGCGGATGACTCATGCCGCCCTCTTCCGCCACCAGTTCTGGGGCGAAGGCACTTATGAGCTGGCCATCGAGGTCGGGTCGACGGACGACGTCCGGCTACAGGCCGTCCTGGACGCGGTGTGGGACGCGGCGGGGGTGCGGGGCTGCTACGGGTACAAGGACCGGGAGCCGGAGGAACAGGAGACGGTGCCGCGCACGGTCGCCGCTCTGGAGGAGTTCGGGCAGCTCCTCGGCCGGGTGCTGCTGCCCTCGGGGGAGCTCGTCGTGTGTGACGTCACGGCGGTGCGGGGCGGTGACGACAGCGGGGACTGGCTGGCGTTCGGAGTGCCGCTGTCGGCCTTGAGGCAGGCCGGGGTGGAGTTCGAGGACGGTCCGTACTTCCGGTGCGCCGCCGCTGACGCGTGGCTGGCGGGCATCGGCCAGGACGCGTACCGGGAGGCGGCCTTCAGTCTCGGCCTGGTCGGGTGGAGCGTCTCCGGCCTGACGGACGCCGAGACGCTCGGCGGTGTGCTGCCCGAGAAGCGGGGCATGGCGTATCTGCTGCCCCGCGGCGGGAATCTGCGCTACGGAGCGGTGAACGACTGAGCCGGGCGGCCCGGGTCAGGCCGCCTCGATGACATTGCCGCGGATCGCGGCCGCCCACTCGACCACCAACAGCTCGTACTCCTCGCGCTCCTGGGTGGACAGCGAACCGCCCGCCCGCAGCCACAGCGCACGGATCTGCTCGTTGACTTCGGCAGCAGACCGCACGGAACCAGGGGCCATGGAATCGGGGGACATGCCGACAAGCGTAGGCGCAAGCACTGACACTGCGCTACCGAACGGCTACGCACAACGTATGTGATTGGTCACGGTGTTCACTGGGCGAACATGTTGAATTCCGTTCGGGTGCAACCTCGTTGGTCCCCGGGGGCGTCAGCCCGCCGACTCCGCCGCGTGCGGGCTGAGCGCACCGACCGACACCAGCACGATGACCAGGATGCCGAGCGCGATGCGGTACCAGACGAAGGGCATGAAGCTCTTGGTCGAGATGAACTTCATGAACCACGCGATGACGGCGTATCCGACCACGAAGGCGACGACCGTCGCGAAGATCGTCGGCCCCCACTCCACATGGCCGCCCTCCAGTGCGTCCTTGGTCTCGAACAGGCCGGAGGCCAGCACGGCGGGGATGGCGAGGAGGAACGAGTAGCGGGCCGCGGCCTCGCGGCGGTAGCCCATGAAGAGGCCGCCGCTGATGGTGGCGCCGGAGCGGGAGACGCCCGGGATGAGGGCGCAGGCCTGGCAGAGGCCGAAGATCAGGCCGTCCCGGACGCCCAGGTCTTCCAAGGACTTGCGCTGGGTGGGCGCCCGGTGCTTGCCGCCGCTCTCGTCGCGCGCGGCCATCCGGTCGGCGATGCCGATGACGATGCCGACCACGATCAGCATGGTCGCGGTGATGCGCAGATCGCGGAACGGGCCCTCGATCTGGTCCTTGAGGGTGACGCCGAGCACGCCGATCGGGATCGAGCCGACGATCACCAGCCAGCCCATCTGGGCGTCGTGGTCGCTGCGCATCGCCTTGTTCGTCAGCGAGCGGAACCAGGCCGAGATGATCCGCCCGATGTCCTTGCGGAAGTAGATCAGCACGGCCGCCTCGGTGCCGATCTGGGTGATCGCCGTGAAGGCCGCGCCCGGGTCCTCCCAGTCGAAGAAGGCCGCCGTCAGCCGCAGATGTGCGCTGGAGGAGACGGGGAGGAACTCTGTGAGCCCCTGGACGAGTCCGAGGATGAGCGATTCAAACCAAGACATGAAGGTACGGAGTCCAAGCGCTGATCGTGGGAGGAGCGACGGGCACACCGAGCCGCCGGGCCACGGTGATCACAGGTGTGGAGGGCAGCCTAGCGTCCGGCGGTGACAGGCCCGCCACGGGGGCTTCCGGGGAAGGTGGTGACCAGGGGGTGAGAAGACGCCGTGGGCTGGAGTACGACCTGTTGACCGGTCATAGTCCCGCCGCTTAGGTTGCTGCGGAGAGAAAGCGCTTGCTGGTCGGGTGGCAGGCGTCGGCGCCGTCCGCCGTTCGTAAGAGGAGTGCTGATCACGCCCATGTCCCCCCTCACTCCCCTCGACGGGCGCCGCATCCGCGTGGCCGTCATCGGCACCGGCGCCATCGCGCGCGACTCCCACCTGCCCGCGCTGGCCAAGCTCGCGGAGGAGGGCGAGACCGAGGTGGTCGCCGCCGTCGACATCGATGCCACGTCCGTCGAGGACTTCTGCACGGCGGGCGGCATCCCGCACGCCTACACCGACCTCGACCGCATGCTGCGCGAACAGCGGCCCGACCTGGTCACCATCTGCACCCCGCCCACCCTGCACCGCGAGCAGAGCATCGCCGCGCTGCGCGCCGGGGCCTGGGTCTGGTGCGAGAAGCCGCCGGTGCCGACGCTGGCCGACTACGCCGCGGTGGAGGCGGAGGAGGGTGCGGAGAGCGGTCCGTACTCCTCCATCGTTTTCCAGCACCGTTTCGGTTCGGGCACCCGCCATGTCAGCCGGCTGCTCACCGAGGGGGCACTCGGCCGGCCGCTCGTCGTCCACTGCCAGACCACCTGGTACCGCGGCACCGCCTACTACGCCGTGCCCTGGCGCGGCCGCTGGGCGACCGAGGGCGGCGGCCCGGCCATGGGCCACGGCATCCACCAGATGGACCTCATGCTGGACCTGCTGGGCCCGTGGAGCGAGGTCCGCGCCATGGCCGCGCGGCTGGTGCACGACGTGGAGACCGAGGACGTCTCCACCGCCCTGGTCCGCTTCGAGAACGGCGCCGTGGCCACGATCGTGAACAGCGTCCTGAGCCCCGACGAGGTCAGCCGCATCCGCATCGACTGCGAGCGCGCGACCGTGGAGCTCACCCATCTGTACGGCCACTCCAACGCGAACTGGCACATCACCCCGGCCGCGGGCGTGCCGGGCGACGAGGCCGCCGCCTGGCGGGACTTCGGCCCGGACGTGCCCAGTTCGCACCTGGAGCAGCTGCGCGAACTCGTCGCGAGCATGCGGGCCGGTGAACGCCCGCGCAGCAGCGGCGCCGACGGGCGCACCAGCCTGGAACTGGTCGCCGCGCTCTACAAGTCGGCGTTCACGGACGTCACGGTGAAGGCGGGCGAGATCGGCCCCGGCGACCCGTTCTACACGGCCATGCACGGCGGCGCCCCCGGCTGGGCCCCGGCCACCGTCGCCCCTGCCGTCGGCGAGGAGGTGCCCGCATGAGCGCGCTGCGCATCGTCCACGCGCACGGCGACCGCATCACCGTCACCGACCCCGCCACCGGCGTCGAACTGCTCGCGTACGTCTACCGCCCGGAGGCGGCCTGGGAGGCCCCCAAGCCGTACATCCACCCGCTGCGGACCCTGGCCGGGGACGTCGTCACCGACTACCGCCCCAACGACCACCGCTGGCACAAGGGCCTGTCGCTGACCGCGTCCCATGTCTCGGGCGCCAACCTGTGGGGCGGCAACTCCTACGTGCACGGCGAGGGGTACCTCGAACTCCCCGAGCGGGTCGGCTCGATGGCCCACGTCGCCTTCGACGAGGTCGCCGCGCACGACGACCGGGTCGTCATCGCCGAGCGCCTCACCTGGCATCCGTACAGCGGCGAGCTGTGGGCCGACGAGCGGCGCCGGATCGAGGTCCACGACGTCGACCCCGAGTCCGGCTCCTGGGCGCTGACCTGGACGAGCGCCATCACCAACCGGCGCGACGAGCCGCTGCTCTTCGGCAGCCCGACCACCGCCGGACGTGAACTCGCCGGGTACACCGGCCTGTTCTGGCGCGGTCCGCGCGCCTTCCGTGACGGCCGGATCACCGCTCCCGACGCCGAGGGCCCCGGTCTGCTCGGTGCCCAGGCCCCCTGGCTGGCCTTCTCCGGCGAGCACGACGGCACCGACGGGCACGCCACCCTCGTCTTCGAGCACGCCCCCGAGAACGACCACCTCGGCACCCAGGGCGCCCACCCCGCCCACTGGTTCGTCCGCAACGACCCGTTCGCCGGCGTGGCCCCCTCCTGGGCCTTCTACGACGAACTCGCACTCGCCCCCGGCGCCACCCTCACCCGCCGCTACCGCGTCGTCGTCGCCGACGGCGCCTGGGAGCGCGAGGAGATCGCCAAGTACCTGCACTCCCACCCCTGGTGACCTCCTACGAAGGGCTCCCCGGCGGGGTCGCCGTGTCGCACCTGTGCGTCTACGACTGGCCCGCCGCCGACGGCCTGCACGGCGGAACGCCCCATGTGCACCTGACCTGTTCGGAGGCGTACGTCGTCACCGGCGGCCGGGGCGCCGTGCAGACCCTCACTACGGTCGGGTACGAGGTCACGCCCCTCGTACCCGGCACGGTCGCCTGGTTCACGCCGGGCACCGTCCACCGGCTGGTCAACGAGGGCGAGCTGCGCATCACCGTCCTCATGCAGAACAGCGGACTGCCGGAGGCGGGCGACGCGGTGCTGACACTGCCCCCGGAGTACCTGACCGACCCGGAGACGTACGCCGCCGCGACCACGATCCCGGCGGACGCGCCCGAGGCGGAGCGGGAGCGGATCGCCCGGGCCCGGCGCGACCTCGCCCTGGAGGGATACCGGCTACTGCGGGAGGCGGACGGCCCGGAGGCGCTGGCCGCGTTCCACCGGGCCGCGGCAGCCCTCGTACGGCCTCGGCTCGCCGCATGGCGGGAGCGCTGGCGTGCCGGTGCCGCGGCCGCCGCGGCGGCGACGGAGGAGCAGCTCGACCGTCTGGAGCAGGGCGACCTCTCGCACCTCGCCGCCGCCGTCGTGCGGTCCGAACAGCCCTCGGAACGAGGCAAGTTCGGGATGTGCGGGCGGCTGGACGTCTACCGGGGCGCCTGAGGATTCCGGTCCGTCGCGACATCGGCGGTGGCCGCGTCTAGCCTGGAGTCATGGCGACGGTGCAGGTGGGCGGCGTGGAGATCGCCTATGACCGCGTCGGCCAGGGACCTTTGCTGGTCCTCGCGCACGGCGCCGGGGACGCCGCGCGGATATGGCGGCCGCAGCTGACCGGACTGGCCCACGAGTTCACGGTCGTGGCCTGGGACGAGCCGGGCGCCGGCCGCTCCTCCGACCTGCCGGCCGGCTTCACCCTCGCCGACTACGCCCTCTGCCTCGCCGCGGTGATCGAGGACGTGGGACTCGGCCCGGCCCACGTCGGCGGACTCTCCTGGGGCGGAACGGTCGTGCTGGAGCTGTACCGGCACCGCCCGGAGCTGGTCAGGACCCTGCTGCTGGCCGACACCTACGCCGGCTGGAAGGGCTCGCTGCCGCCCGAGGAGGTGGCCCGGCGGGTCGAAGGGGCACGACGGATGCTCGAGGTGCCTCCCGAGGAGTTCGACCCGGCGCTGCCGGGACTCTTCGCGGGGGAGCCGCCCGCCGAGTACGTGCCGCTGCTCGACTCGCTGGCACAGGACGTGCGCCGGGCCACGATGGCGACGCAGCTGCTCCTGATGGCCGAGACGGACCAACGGGACCTGCTGCCCCGGATCGAGGTGCCGACCCTGTTGCTGTGGGGCGAGCTCGACGAGCGGTCGCCCCTGGAGGTCGCCCACGCGTTCGAGGCGGCGATCCCGGACACCGAGCTCGTGCTGCTCCCCGGCGCGGGGCACGTCAGCAACCTCCAGGCGCCCGAGCACTTCAACCAGGCCGTCCGCGCCTTCTGCCGCGCACACCGCTGACCGGCCGCGTCCTCACGCCGCCGTCGGCCCCGCCACCGTCCAGCCCGGGACCTGCGGATGGGCGCTCAGGTCCTCGTGGCGCACGGTCTCGCCACAGGCGCGGCAGGTGACGACCGGGAGCAGTTCGTTGCCACAGGAGTGCTCGACGACCATCGGCCGGTTGTCGTCCTCGCGCAGATGCCTGTCCCCCCAGGCCATGAGGGTCATGAGGACCGGCTCCAGCTCCAGGCCGGCCTGGGTGGGCCGGTACTCGAAGCGCTGCGGCCGCTCGCTGTAGGCGCGCTTCGTCAGGATCCCGGCGTCCACGAGTCGGCGCAGGCGGGTGGCGAGGATGTCGCGCGGGGCGCCGATGTTGCGCACCAGCTGGTCGAAGCGGCCGTTGCCGAGGCACACCTCGCGCAGCACGAGCAGGGAGTACTTCTCGCCGACGAGCGCCAGGGCGTCGGCGATGGAACAGGGGCGCGGGTCTTTGGTGGCGGCCATGAGCCCGATTCTAGGGGAGGGTTTGATTTTCCAACTCATGGAGTTATGGTGAGTTTGGATTTCCTACTGACCGGTAGCTGTCTGGTGACCGCGGAGGCCGCACCATGCGTGACGCAGTGATCGTCGAAGCCGTACGCACCCCCATAGGCAAGGGCAAGCCGAACGGCTCCCTCGCGCACGTCCACCCCGTCGAGCTCCTCGCCCACACCCTGCGCACCCTCGTGGAGCGCTCCGGCGTCGACCCGGCACTGATCGACGACGTCATCGGCGGCGCCGTCGATCAGGTCGGCGAGCAGGCCATGAACACCACCCGTAACGCCGTCCTGTCGGCGGGCTTCCCGGAGACGGTCCCGGCGACCACCGTGGACCGCCAGTGCGGCTCATCCCAGCAGGCCGTGCACTTCGCGGCGCAGGGCGTGATGTCAGGCGCGTACGACCTCGTCGTGGCCTGCGGCGTGGAGTCGATGAGCCGCGTGCCGATGTGGTCCAACGTGCCGCCCGGCAAGGACCCCTTCGGCCCCGGAGTCGCCGAGCGCTACAAGGAGGGCCTCGTCCCGCAGGGCATCAGCGCCGAGCTCATCGCGGCCAAGTGGTCGATCACCCGCGAGCAGATGGACGCCTTCGCGGTCTCCTCGCACCACAAGGCCGCCGACGCGTGGACCGCGGGTCTCTTCGACGCGGAGGTGGCTCCGCTGGACGGGGTGGCGCGGGACGAGTGCGTCCGGCCGTCCAGCACGGCCGAGGTTCTCGCTGGGCTCAAGCCGGCGTACTACGACCCCGCCTTCGCCGAGCGGTTCCCGCAGATCGAGTGGAACGTCACGGCGGGCAACGCGAGCCCGATCAACGACGGGGCGTCCGCCGTGTTGATCACGTCGAGTGAGACGGCGGCCCGGCTCGGGCTGCGGCCACTGGCCCGGCTGCACAGTTTCGCGGTCACGGGGTCCGACCCGCTGCTGATGCTCACGGGGGTCATCCCGGCCACGGAGAAGGTGCTGCGGCGGGCTTCATTGTCGCTGGACGACATCGATCTGTTCGAGGTCAACGAGGCGTTCGCGAGCGTGGTGTTGGCGTGGCAGCAGGAGACCGGGGCGGACCTGGGCAAGGTCAATGTGCACGGGGGTGCCATCGCGATCGGGCATCCGTTGGGGGCGAGTGGTACGCGGCTGACGACGACGCTTGTGCATGCGATGCGGGAGCGTGGGGCGCGGTATGCGTTGCAGACCATGTGTGAGGCGGGGGGACTCGCCAACGCCATGGTGCTTGAGCTTGTGTGAGCGGCTGCGGGGGCGTGGGGGCTGGGCGCGCAGTTCCCCGCGCCCCTAAAAACGCCAGCGTGCTCGGCGTGCTCAGGTGCCGCGCAGATGGCTGCGCTTGCGCCATGCCACCGCCGCGCCCACCAGCGCCGGGACCGCGATCACCGCCATCGCGATCAAGAACGCCGGCGACGTCGGTGCCGACGCGCGTGACCCCGCCACCACGTACGCCGCCGTGTTCGGGATCGAACCCAGTGCCGTCGCCAGCAGGAACGGGACGTAGCCCATGCGCGAGACCGCGGCGCAGTAGTTCGCGGCGGCGAAAGGGACGCCCGGGAAGAGGCGGATCGCCAGCATCGAGCGGAAGCCGTGGCGGCTGAGCTGGCTGTCCGCGCCCTGGAGCAGGCGGCCGCGCAGCAGGGGGCGGAGGGCGTCCTGGCCGAGCACCCGGCCCAGGGCGAAGGCGAGGCCCGCGCCGAGCACCGTCCCCGCGAGGGCGGCGCCGATGCCCAGTTGGGAGCCGAAGAGGGCGCCGGCCGCGAGGTTCAGCAAGGGGCGCGGTACGAACGCCACCGCGCACAGGCCGTACGCCCCGGCGAACACCAGCGCCGCGGCCGCCCCGCCCAGCTGGGGTGGCCAGCCGTCCGCCAGCAGGCGCTGTGGCTCGAAGAGCAGCACGGTCGACGCGGCCGCCAAGAGCAGCGCGACGAGGAGGGACAGCCGCGACCAGGGCGAGAGCAGCACTCTCGTCCAGCGGGCGGCGAGGCCCGCCGGGACCGGTGCGGTGAGCGCGAGCTCCGTGGCGGCGGCCGGGGGAGTGGCCGTGGCGGTGCCCCCAGAGCGGGTGGTGGCATCGAGCATCCGGTGACACTAACCGACCGATGTGTGTGATCGCCGTATGGTTCGTCTCATGAGCGTCACAGGTGTGGGATCTCCCTCACTGCCGCGCAGCCCTCTCGCCGACACCGTGCTGGGGCGGCTCACGGCCACCTACGGGGCCGCGGCCGACCCCGCGCGGGCCGAGCCCATGCGGGCGTACATGAAGGACGTGGCCCCCTTCCTCGGCCTCACCACGCCCGTGCGCCGCGCCCTGTCCCGCACGGTGGTGGAAGGCACGCCCCGCCCCGACGAGGCGGACTGCACGGCCGTCGCGCTGCGCTGCTGGCGGCTGCCCGAGCGCGAGTACCAGTACTTCGCCGTCGACTATCTGCGCCGCCACGCGCGCGTGCTGTCGTCCGGCTTTCTGCCCGTGGCCCGGCACCTGGTCTCCACGGTCCCCTGGTGGGACACCGTGGACCTGCTGGCCGCGCACGTCGTCGGCGCCCTCGTCGCGGCCGACCCGGTGCTGAAGGCGGACATGGACGCCTGGATCGTCGACGACGACCTGTGGATCGCCCGCACCGCACTGCTCCACCAGCTCCGCTACAAGGAACGCACCGACACCGAACGCCTCTTCACCTACTGCCTCCACCAGTCCGGACACCCCGACTTCTTCATCCGCAAGGCCATCGGCTGGGCGCTGCGCGAGTACGCGAAGACCGACCCGGAGGCCGTACGGGGCTTCCTCGCGCGGGAGAAGGGCCGCTTCGCGCCGCTGTCGGTGCGGGAGGCCTTGAAGAACATCGGGGCGTGAAGTCCCGTACGGGGAAAAATCGTTCGACGTCGGGCCCGGTGTCGGCAATGATCGACCCCATGTTCCGGCACGCCTTCCTCCTCGCAGCATCCGCAGTCGCGGATGCGCCGAAGGCTGCCGTTCCCGTCTTTCTGACAGCCGTCGACGGCGCCCGAAGCTGACCCTCTCCGGATCGTCCGGCGGACCCCGCAGGGGGAGGGTCGGCAAGTCCTTGGGGTCCCCGCTTTCCTGACGAAGAGACTTCGAGGTACAGCCATGCCCAAGACGGCATACGTGCGCACCAAGCCGCATCTGAACATCGGCACCATGGGTCATGTCGACCACGGCAAGACCACCCTGACCGCCGCCATCACCAAGGTCCTCGCCGACCGCGGTGCCGGCACCTTCGTCCCGTTCGACCGCATCGACCGGGCCCCGGAGGAGGCGGCGCGCGGCATCACCATCAACATCGCGCACGTCGAGTACGAGACCGACACCCGGCACTACGCCCACGTGGACATGCCGGGCCACGCCGACTACGTCAAGAACATGGTCACCGGCGCCGCGCAGCTCGACGGGGCGATCCTCGTCGTCTCCGCGCTCGACGGGATCATGCCGCAGACCGCCGAGCACGTCCTGCTCGCCCGGCAGGTGGGCGTCGACCACCTCGTCGTCGCCCTCAACAAGGCCGACGCGGGCGACGAGGAGCTCATCGACCTCGTCGAGCTGGAGGTCCGCGACCTGCTCACCTCGCAGGGCTACGGCGGGGACACGGTCCCTGTCGTACGGGTCTCCGGGCTCAAGGCGCTGGAGGGCGACCCGCGGTGGACGGCGTCCATCGAGGCGCTGCTCGACGCGGTGGACACGTATGTACCCATGCCGGAGCGGTACTTGGACGCGCCGTTCCTGCTGCCCGTCGAGAACGTGCTCACCATCACCGGCCGGGGGACGGTGGTCACCGGTGCGGTGGAGCGGGGGACCGTGAAGGTGGGCGACCGGGTCGAAGTGCTCGGCGCCTCCGTCGACACCGTGGTCACCGGGCTCGAGACCTTCGGCAAGCCCATGGAGGAGGCGCAGGCCGGGGACAACGTGGCGTTGCTGCTGCGGGGCGTTCCGCGGGACGCGGTGCGGCGCGGACATGTTGTCGCCGCGCCGGGTTCCGTCGAGCCGCGACGGCGGTTCACCGCTCAGGTGTACGTCCTGTCCTCGCGTGAGGGCGGGCGTACGACGCCGGTCGCGACGGGGTACCGGCCGCAGTTCTACATCCGGACCGCGGATGTGGTGGGGGACGTCGACCTTGGTGAGTCGGCGGTGGCCCGGCCCGGGGAGACGGTGAGTATGACCGTCGAGCTGGGGCGGGACGTGCCGCTTGAGCCGGGGCTCGGGTTCGCGATCCGGGAGGGTGGCCGGACCGTGGGGGCCGGGACCGTGACCGCCGTCGTGTGAGGGGGCTGAGGTGAGTGGGGGACTGCGGGGCCGTCGTGGCTGGTCGCGCAGTTCCCCGCGCCCCTCAGGGGCGTGCAGCGCAGGCACAATGGACAAGTGACCGAAGCCCTCCCCGTCGCCCGCACCGTCGATCACGGGTTCGCCAAGCTCATGCCCGACGTCGATCGCGCACGGGCCTGGCTGCTCACCGTCGACGGGGCGCCTCAGTCGTACGTCGATCTGGACGAGCCGACGCATCTCGAGTTCGAGTACGTGCGTCGGCTCGGCCATGTCCTGGACCTGGTGGCCGACCCCGGAAAGCCGCTGGACGTGCTGCACCTCGGTGGAGGCGCGCTGACCTTGCCCCGGTACGTGGCCGGCACCCGGCCGGGTTCCCGGCAGGACGTCGTCGAGGTCGATCAGGGGCTGCTGGAGCTCGTCGTGGAGCAGCTGCCGCTTCCCGACGGCTCCGGCACGGCGCTGCACGCCGCCGACGCGCGTACGTGGCTGGAGAAGGCGCCCAGTGACTCCGTGGACGTGCTCGTCGCGGATGTCTTCGGGGGCTCGCGGGTGCCCGCGCATCTGACCTCCGTGGAGTATGCGCGGGAGGCGGGGCGCGTGCTGCGGGACGGGGGCGTCTACCTGGCCAACCTCGCCGACGCCGCGCCCTTCGCGTTCCTGCGGTCCCAACTGGCGACCCTGGGAACGGCCTTCGAGGAGCTCGCGCTCATCGCCGAGCCGGCGGTGCTGCGCGGGCGGCGGTTCGGAAACGCCGTGGTCGTCGCCGCCCGGCAGCCCCTCGACACCGCCGCGCTGGCCCGGCGCACCGCCGCGGACGCCTTCCCGGCCCGGGTCGAGCACGGGGACGCCCTGCGGAGGTTCACCGGCGCCGCGCACCCTGTGCGGGACGAGGACGCGGTGCCGTCACCCGAGCCCCCCGACGGCACGTTCGGCATCGGCTGAGTCCGAGCCGGCGGGCCGCGCCATCACCGTCTTGCCGCCGGTCCGGCGCAGATTGCGCACGTCCGGTACGCACAGCACCGCCGCCGTCACCAGCACGACCAGCGCGGCGCAGCCCCACAGCGCCGGGGAGCGGCCGAACGCCGACTCCGCCGGGCCGGCCAGCGCCGTCGCCAGCGGCACCATGGCGACCGAGCCGAACCAGTCGTACGCCGAGACCCGGGACAGCTTCTCCTCCGGGATCTCCTGATGGAGCGCGGTCATCCAGCTCACGCTGAAGACCTCCACCGTCACGCCCGTGCAGAACATCACCGCGCACAGCACCGGGACCGACGTCGGGATCGCCAGGGCGGCCGAGGGGAGGGCCAGGGGGAAGACACAGAGCGTTCCGGCGAGGAGCAGGCGGCGCGGTTTCCAGCGGGTCATCAGCAGGGCCCCGCCGACCGTGCCCGCCCCGAAGAAGCCGAGGGCCAGGCCCCAGGGGCCCGCCCCGCCCAGGTGGTCCCGGGCGACGAGCGGGCCGTAGACCGCGTCGGCCGCCGCCACGACGGCGTTCGCGATCGAGAACTGGACGACGATGCCCCACAGCCAGGGCCGGCCGATGAACTCCCGCCAGCCCTCCCGGAGATCGGACAGCAGCCCGCTGCCCGGCGCACGCGGCGGGATGTGGCTCACGTCCAGGAACGAGCGCAGCGCCCCGGCCACCGCGAACGCCAGCGCGTCCGCCGCCAGGACCCAGCCCGGACCGATCACGGCGACCATCGCACCGCCGAGCGCGGCGCCGCCCAGGGCCGCGCCCTGCATCGCCATCCGGAACATCGCGAACGCCCGGCTCGCCTGCTCGCCGGAGACCGAGGACATCAGCATGCCCTCGGCGGCCGGGCCGAAGAACGCCTGCCCGGTGCCGCCCAGCGCGGTCAGCAGCATCATCTGCCACAGCCGCGGTTCGCCGGCGAGGACGAGCAGGGCGAACAGGCCCTGCGAGGCGCAGTTGAGGGCGTTCGCCGCGACCATCACCCGGTGCCTGGGCAGCCGGTCCGCCACCGCCCCGCCGATCAGCAGGAACACCACCAGCGGCAGCGTCCGCGCGGCCGCCACCAGGCCCACGTCACCGCCGTCGCCGCCGCTCTCCAGCACGGCGAACGCGGCGGCGATCAGCGCGCCCTGGCTGCCGAGGTTGGTGATGAACGCGGCGGAGGTCAGCAGTGTGTAGTTGCGGCCGGCCCAGTCGGGTCTGCGGCGGCGTGCGGAGGCGTCGGCTGAGGTCACCGGCCGACTATCCCCGCCGCGGTCCTCGCCTGCCAACCGAATTCCGGCCGGTCCGGCCGGCCGGTCACTCCGTGGGTTCGCCGTGCAGCCGTACCGTGCCGAGGATCTTCATGATGGTGGAGTCCGGGAGTTCGTCCTTCACACCCGTGGCGCCGTACAGGCTGAACGCCACATAGTCGCCCGCGGAGTTCTTGAACCCGAACGTGACCGCCTTGCCGTCGGTCGCGCACTTGCCCTTGCGGGGGGTGTTCTTGGAGCGGGCCCAGGCGATGCTGCCCTCGACGCCGGACGTGGTCGTGAACGCCTTGGCCTTCTCGTCGTACGTGATGCTCTTCTTGTCCGGCTGCGTGTAGCCGCCGTACACCCACCACGGCACCTGGTTGACCGCGACCTCGTCGGTGTCCTTGGCGCCGTTCGCGCCCTTGGTGCCCGCGGTGGCGAGGGCGGTGTCCTCGGTGTCACCGTTCTTGTCGTCGTCGGAGGTGCACCACTTCTCCTTCAGGTACGCGGGCGCCGACATGGTGATGATGGGCTTGTCGCCGGCCTTGGCGTCGTCCTTCTCGAAGCCGATGAGCATGCCCGGCGACTCGACCTTCCAGTCCGCCGGGACGTCGAAGGCGGTGCCCCACTTGGGGTTGATGACGACCTTCCAGCCGGGGATCGTCGCCTTCTCGGCCTCGCCGCCGCGCGGATTGTCGTCCGAGCCCGAGGCGGAGGCGCTCGGGTCCGTGGCGGTGGACTTCGACGGGGCCGCCGACTTGCCGTCCTTGCCTGAGCCGCCGTCGGCCTCGTCGTCCTTGTCACCCCCGAGCACCAGGAACCCGGTGACACCGGCGGCCACGACGACCGCGAGAGCCGCGACGATCGCGGTCACCTTCGTACGGTTGCCGCCCCCGCCGCTGCCGCCGCCGGGCGCGGCCTGCGGAACACCCGGCGCGTCCCACTGCGTGGGCGGCTGCGGCGGCTGCTGTGCGTAGGGGTTGTGCTGCTGATAGCCGGGCTGCTGGTACGGATTGGGTTGCTGGTATCCCGGCTGCTGGTACGGGTTGTTCTGGTCCTGCGGGTTCTGCTCGCCCCCGGGCGGCTGCTGTCCTGGCCACATGGGAGGCCACCTTAGTGGCGCGTGTGCATCGGTTCGGTCACCGACCCTTGTCAGGGACGTAGCAAGCGGTACGGGCGCAGTCAGGAATCCCTCGGCGTGAAGACCCGTACCGTGCTCAGCACCTTCTCGACCGTGGCCTGCGGAACCTCGTCCGCCACCCCGCTGGCCCCGACGAACGACCACGAGGCGAAGTCGCCCGCCCGGTTCGTGAACGCGAAGGTTGTCGCCTTGCCGTCCGAGTCGCACTTGCCCCGCCGTACGACGCCGGAGGACCGCGAGGTGGCGACGCTGCCGGTCAGGCCGGACGCGGTGCTGAAGGAGGTGACGGGCCCGGTGCTGACCTTCTTCTTGTCGGGCTGGGTGTACAGGCCGTAGACCCAGGCCGCCGAGTCCGCGCGGGCGATCTCCTCGGTGCCCTGGGCCCCGTTGTTCCCGCGCGAGCCCGCACTGGCCAGCGCGGTGTCCTCCGTACGGCCGTCCTTGTCGTCGTCCGACGAGCACCACTGCTTCTTCAGGACGGCGGGCGCCTTCATGGCGACGAGCGGGGTGTCTTCGGGGTCGTCGTTCTCCGCGACGTACGACACCCAGTCGGGCGACTCGAGCGCCCAGTCCGCGGGGACGTCGAACGCGACCCCCAGGCCCGGGTTGACGACGACCTTCCAGCCGGCCACCGTCGGCTTCTGCTCGCCGGTGGCGCGCGGGTCGGCGGATGTGGAAGGGGAAGCCGAGGTGGGCGCAGGGTCCGGCCCGGCCTCGTCGTCGCCACCACCGAGCAGCACGGCTCCGGTCACCGTCGCGGCGACCACGACGGCCGCGGCCACGGCGATCGCGAGGGCTCTCGTACGACGGTCACGAGGGTCCGGGCCCTGCGGCGCGGGCGGCGGCTGCACGGGGACGGTGTACGGGTTCGGCTGCTGGTATCCGGGCTGCCGGTAGGGGTTCGCGTGCTGCTGCGGATCGGTGCCGTCCCCCGGCGAGCGCTCTCCTGACCACATGGGGCGCAAGGATACGACGATCATCGCACCGCTCTGGCCAGCAAACGCTACTCATGGGTAACATGCCCGTCATGAGCGCAGACCAGATGTCCATCGGCGAGATGCTTGCCGCCACGGTGCCCATGGCCCGGACCCTGAACCTCGAGTTCCTGGAGACCACGCCGGAGAAGGCCGTGGTCTCCCTTCCGGACCAGGGCGAGTTCCACAACCATGTGGGCGGGCCGCACGCCGGGGCGATGTTCACGCTCGGGGAGTCCGCCAGCGGCGCGATCGTGCTCGCCGCGTTCGGGGACCAGCTCTCGCGTGCCGTGCCGCTCGCGGTCAGCGCCGAGATCGCCTACAAGAAGCTGGCCATGGGGTCCGTGACGGCCACCGCGACGCTCGGGCGTCCGGCCGCCGACGTCGTCGCCGAGCTGGACGCGGGGGAGCGCCCCGAGTTCCCGGTGGCGATCGAGATCCGGCGCGGCGACGGCGCGGTGACCGGTGAGATGACCGTGCTCTGGACGCTGCGGCCCAACGGCTGAGCTGCGTCCCCGTAGTCGAGGAGGGGCGGATCGGCGCTACGGCGCCGGTCCGCCCCTTTCGTCTGTGCATCTGGCGTCAGCGGCGCGAAGGTTGGAGATTCTGTGTGTCAACCACCCCTCCTCGCACACAACTTGACGTCCCCCCGCCCCGGCGGTTTCGAATGCGGGTGCGGATACCGCCGGTAACTTTTCTGAATTCACAGCGTTTTGAACTTCGGTCACTCGAACTTCTTGTTTCCCATGATTCGTATGTGCGAAAGTGAGCGCCCCCTGGTGATCGCTCAGTAGCTGACGCGGCATAGGTATGCACCAATCACGCACCTGCTTTTCCGACGTACGTGTTTTTCCCCGCGCGTCCGCGGCTTGGAAGGAAATGGTTCCGTGCAATCCCCGTACCCCCCACGACCCCCCTACCCGCCACGCCCAGGAGCGAGCCCCGGGGAGTCCGACCGCAATCTCGTCGCCCAATTGGGCGGAGCCGAGGGCGGCGCCCGCGCGGTCGCCCTGCTGCTCGCCCGGCATTGGCGGGCGACACATGACTACGCGGTCATCTGCCTGGCCTCGTCGTCCGGTTCGGCCGAACTCGTGGCCGCCGCCGCGTTCCACCAGGTGTTCGGCCGCGCGACCGGCGGTGCCGTACGCCCTCAACTCCTGGCCGCCGTACGGGAGACGGTGAAGGACTGGGCCGCCGAGGACCGTATTTCCGCGGCTCTGCCGGAACTGGGCAAGCCGACCGGAGGGCGCGGACTGCGTGCGGCGCGCGGCGTCACATCCGAAAGGCGGCAGCTCGCCGAGCGGGCATTCCAGGCGCTTCCCGGAGCCTCCCAATGCCTGTTGTGGCACATCGAGGTCGAGGCCGAGCCCATATCCGTACCCGCCGGTCTGTTGGGCGTGGACGTCGCCCGCGCGGCGGACGCACTGGAACAGGCCCGCGAGCAATTCCGGCAGGGCTGCGTCCGCGCCCACCGGGAACTCGCGCCCTCCCAGGAATGCCGCTTCTACAACCGCCTCCTCGACGTCCCGATCCGTCGCGGCGGCGCCTTGTTGCCCGATGTCCAGCAGCATCTGATGGAGTGCCGCTACTGCCGGCACGCCGCCGAGCAACTGAGCCATTTCGACGGCGGCCTGGAGGCGCTGCTCGCCGAGACCGTGCTCGGCTGGGGCGCCCGGCGCTACCTCGACTCCCGCCCCGGCCGCGGCGGCACCATCCAGACCCCGGTCGCCCGCCCGCGCGGCGGCCGGCACCGCCCCGCACCGGCCCGGCGCCGCGTCGCACCGCGTCGGCACGTGAAGGCCGTCGCCGTCGTCGGCCTGACCTCCCTGGCCCTGCTGGCGACCGTGCTCGCCGCCCGCGGCTGGTCCACCGACAACGGTGTCCCCGAACCGAGCGCCACCTGGGGCGCCCCCAGCGGCCAGGACACCGATCCCTCGGCGCGGCCGGGCCCCGTGAGCTCTCCCTCGGCCGCCTCCGCCACCGACCCCGTGGAGATCGGACACGGCAGACTCCGCAACCTCACCACCGACCTCTGCCTCGACCTCCAGGGCGGCACGGCCGCCGACGGTGTCCCGGCGGCCCTCGCCGCCTGCTCCACGGCCGTGTCGCAGCAGTGGTCGTACCAGGACGACGGCCTGCTGCGCAGCCTCGCCGACCCCACGCTCTGCCTCGACTCCGACCCCGGCGGACGGGCGGTCGTCCTGGCCGGCTGCCTGGTGCACGCCGGTGAGGTGCAGTACGACCTCACGGTCCGCGGCGAGATCCTGCTGCGCTGGCACAAGGACCGCGCCCTCGCCTCCGGCGCGGACGGGAAGGTCGTGCTCGTCGACCGGGACGGCGCCGAGGGCCGGCGCTGGGTGCTGGAGACGACGGACTCCGCGGTGACGGGGGAGCCGCGGAAGAAGAGCGGGCCGGGAGAGAAGGGGAAGAAGACGGTGCCGGAGGAGGAGAAGGGCGACGGCCGTCTCCCTGCCGTGCCGGCACCGCGGCTGCCCGTCGAACCCCCGAGCGGGGACCGGCCCCAGGGCGACGACCCCGAGCCCTACGAGACGCGGGTGGCGCAGGTAGGTCACCACGCGGAGCCGGAGACCGGGGAGGTTCTCCAGGCGCCGGTGGAGGTGTCCGACAAGGTGGGGGCCGTCGTCACGGCTCTCGGTTCCGTCCTGCGCTGATCACGAGGGCCGTCCCTTCGGGGGCGGTCCTTGTTCATTTCATTGACACGAGTCACCAGCGGTCATAGTTTTCCCGCCGCGTCCCAGGCGTTTCTGACCCCGCGTCAAGTCCTTCTTGTCGCACCGTGCGTTCAGATACCGAAGGAGTGACGGCACATGACCGATACCGCCTCCCGGCGTTCCGCCCTGCGTCTGCTGGGCGGAGCGATCACCGTCGCCGCGGCGGCCACCGGCAGACTCGCGCCCCCCGCCCATGCCGCGGGCAGACCCGGCCACGGCGCCGGACGCCGGGTCGAACGGCTCCTCGCCAGGCTCACCCTCGACGAGAAGATCTCCCTCCTGCACGGCGCCACCGACCCCGCCAGCCTCGGACAGGCGGGCTATGTCCCGGGCGTCGCACGCCTCGGCATCCCTCCGCTGCGCCTCGCCGACGGCCCCGCCGGCGTCCGCGTGACCCGGCACGCCACCGCCCTGCCCGCCCCCGTGCTGCTGGCCTCCGCCTTCGACCCGGAACTGGCCCGCCGCTACGGACGCGTCATCGGCCAAGAGGGCCGCGCCCTAGGCCAGGACGTCCTGCTCTCCCCGATGGTCAACGTGATCCGCACCCCGTACGCGGGCCGCAACTTCGAGACCTTCAGCGAGGACCCGCTGCTCTCCGCCGACCTGGTCGCCGCCGAGATCGAGGGCATCCAGGCCGAGGGCCTCGTCGCGACCGTCAAGCACTTCGCCCTGAACAACCAGGAGAAGGACCGCATGTCCATCGACGTGCGGGTCGACGAACAGACCCTCCACGAGGTCGAGTTGCGCGGCTTCGAGGCGGCCGTCGGCAGCGGCACCGGCGCCGTGATGGGCGCGTACAACAAGGTCAACGGCACCTTCGCCTGCGAGAACAGGACGCTGCTCACCGACGTCCTGCGCGAGCGCTGGGGCTTCGACGGCTGGGTGATGACCGACTGGTTCGCCGCCCACAGCACACGCGAGGCCCTCGCGGCGGGCCTCGACATGGAGATGCCGGACGGCACGTACTTCGGTACGGCGCTGAAGACGGCCGTCCGCAACCGCAGCGTGCCCGAGTGGCACGTCGACCGGTCCGTACGCCGCATCCTCACGGTCATGGACCGCTTCGGCCTCCTCGACGGCACCGCCCCGGCCCGCCCCGAACGCGACGCGCAGGCGGGCGCGGCCGTCGCCCTGGAGGTCGCCAAGGCCGGCGCGACCCTGCTGCGCAACGAGCACGGCACCCTGCCGCTGACCGCCGACAGCATCGCCGTCATCGGCCCGACCGGCTCCCTGCCCTTCGTCAGCGGCGGCGGCAGCGCCCATGTCGTCCCCGACCACGCCGACAGCCCCCTCGACGCCCTCAAGTCCCGCGTGAGGAGGGTGACTTACGCCCTGGGCGAGGACCTCTACGGCAAGCCGATCCCCGCGTCCGCGATCAGCCCCGCCCTCGACAGCGACGGCCATCAGGTCGGCGCGGGCGAGACGTGGACGTACGACGGCACGCTCACCGTCCCCGACGCCGACGAGTGGACCTTCGTCCTTCACTTCACCGGCGCGCCCGCCTCCCGGCCCAAGGTGCTCCTCGACGGCGAGGACCTCTTCCCGGTGCTGCCCGGCTACGGCGAGTACTTCGCGGGCGGCCTCGTCTCCGCCGCGCCCGACGGACTGCTCGTGCGCCGCAGGACGCTGCAACTGGCCAAGGGCGCACACACGTTGAAGATCACCGCGCAGGGCGGCGACACCGGACAGACCTTCCGGTTGCGCCGGATCACCGGGGCGACCCGGGCCGCGGACGTCGCCGAGGCGGTGGCGGCGGCGAAGGGCGCCCGCCAGGTCGTCCTGTTCGCCTACGAGGACGCCACCGAGGGGCAGGACCGCACCACGATCGCCCTCCCCGGCCACCAGGCCCGGCTCATCGAGGCCGTCACGGCCGCCAACCCGCGCACCACCGTCGTCCTCAACACCTCCTCCGCCACGTCGATGCCCTGGATGGAGCGCACGGGAGCCGTCCTCCAGATGTACTACCCGGGCCAGGAGGGCGCGGCCGCCACCGCCGCCGTCCTGTTCGGCGACACCGACCCCGGCGGCCGGCTCACCCAGTCCTTCCCGACCGACGACGACCACCACCCGGTCGCCGGGGACCCGCGCCGCTACCCGGGCGTGGACGGCGTCGAGGAGTACTCGGAAGGCATCCACGTCGGTTACCGCTGGTACGCCGCCGAGGGCGTACGGCCGCTCTTCCCCTTCGGCCACGGCCTGTCGTACACGACCTTCGCCTACGAGGACCTGTCCGCCGAGGCCCATGGCCACGGTCTCTCGGTGACCTTCACCGTCCGCAACACCGGCCGCCGGAAAGGAATCGCCGTGCCCCAGGTCTACGTGGGACCGTCCCCGCACCTCCGACTCGACCAGGCGGTAAGGGTGTTGGGCGGCTATCGCCGGCTCGCCCTGCGAGCGGGGGAGCGCAAGCGGATCACCGTGCGCGTCGCCGCCCGCACCCTGTCCTCCTGGGACCCGGAACGCCATGACTGGGTGCTCGGAACCGGGCGCCGGGACGTGTGGGTCGGGGCGTCGGCCGGGGATCTGCGGCTGCGGACGCGAGCGGGGGTGGCGCGGTGATGCGCCGGATCGCCGTCGCACTGACGGCACTTGCGGCCTCCCTCGTGCTTCCCGTGTCGGCCCGGGCCGCGTCGGGCGACCCCGTGGTCCGCACCGAAGCGGGCCGGGTGCGGGGCGAAGTCACCGCCGAGGGACGGCAGTTCCTCGGCATCCCGTACGCCGAGCCGCCGGTCGGAAAGCTGCGCTGGACCGCGCCCCGGCCGGTCAAGGCCTGGCAAGGGGTCCGCGGGGCACAGGACTTCGGCGACAAGTGTGTCCAGGGCGCGAGTTGGGACCCGGGATACGAGCAGCCCTCGTACACCGAGAACTGCCTCGACCTCAACGTCTACGTCCCCGAGGGTGCCCGCCGCAACGCGGTCCTGGTCTGGTTCCACGGCGGCGGCCTCACCGCCGGAGCCGGTCAGGACATCGTGCCCGACACGTTCGCTCGGCAGACCGGCACGGTCGTCGTGACCGTCAACTACCGCCTCGGCGCCATGGGGTTCCTCGCCACCGCCGGCCTCGACGACGAGGCGTCCGACGGTGTCTCCGGCAACTTCGGCATGCTCGACCAGCAGGCCGCGCTGCGCTGGGTGCGCGCCAACGTCGGCCGCTTCGGCGGCGATCCGGGGCGGGTGACCATCGCGGGCGAGTCGGCGGGCGGCCGCTCGGTCTGCACCCAGCTCGCCTCACCCACGAGCAAGGGGCTGTTCCGCGCGGGCATCATCGAGAGCGGGGCGTACGACGACTGCGCCGCCCGCCCGCACGAGACGGCCGTCGCCCAGGGCGCCGACTTCGCGCGGAAACTGGGCTGCGACACCGTCGCCTGTCTGCGCGGCAAGTCCGCCGCCGACCTCCTCGCCGCCCAGGGCGACTTCGACTGGGGGCCGGTGACCGGCGGGCGCTTCCTGCCGCGGCAGCCGTCCACCGCGCTGGCCCACGGCGCCTCGGCCGGCGTGCCGGTGATGAACGGCGCGAACCAGGACGAGGGCCGGCTGTTCGCGTTCGCCCGCTTCGACCTCAGTGGCAACCCGCTCACGGCCGAGCAGTACCCGAACGTCATGCGGGAGGAGTTCGGCGAGGAGGCCCTCCGGAGCTACCCGCTCGCCGACCAGCAGTCCCCGACCATCGGCTACGCCACGGCCCTCGGCGACGTGCTCTTCGCCTGCCCGGCGCTCCGGCTCGACGGGGTGCTCGCCGCACGCGGACCGGTCTACGCGTACGAGTTCGCCGACCGCACCGGGCCGGCCTTCGCCTCGCTGCGCAACCTCGGGACGGACTTCGACTTCGGCGCGACCCATGTCAACGAGGTGCAGTACCTCTTCAAGCACTTCGGCCTGGAGTCCCCGCTGAACGCGGAGCAGCGGACGTTGTCCCGGCAGATGGTCCAGTACTGGGGGTCCTTCGTGCGGGGCGGGGTGCCGCGGGCGGACGGTCAGCCCGCGATGCCCTCCGGCTCCGGGCGGGTGCTCTCGCTGCGGACCGCGTCCGCGGGCGGTAACGCCGTGAGCACGGCCGTCCACAGCGCGCATCGGTGCAACCTCTGGGACTCGGCCGCCGTCTCCTAACGGGTAGGCTTCCGGCGCACGCTCCCGCGAGCGTGCGCCGGGATCACACGGGATCACAGGACACGGGAGGAACCGGCGGTGCACGTCCAGGAATGGCTCGAGACCGTACCCGCGGTCAGCATCTATCTGCTGGTGGGCCTGGTCATCGGCCTGGAGAGCCTGGGCATCCCGCTGCCGGGCGAGATCATCCTCGTCTCCGCCGCGCTGCTCGCCTCCCAGCACGGTGACATCAACCCGTTCGTCCTCGGCGCCTGCGCCAGCGCGGGTGCCGTCATCGGTGACTCGATCGGCTATGCCATCGGGCGCAAGGGCGGCCGGCCGTTGCTGGCCTGGCTGGGGAAGAAGTTCCCCAAGCACTTCAGCGAGGGGCACATCGCGACGGCCGAGCGGTCCTTCGAGAAGTGGGGCATGTGGGCCGTGTTCTTCGGCCGCTTCGTCGCGCTGCTGCGGATCTTCGCGGGGCCGCTGGCGGGTGTGCTGCACATGCCGTACTGGAAGTTCCTGATCGCCAACGTGCTGGGCGGGATCATCTGGGCGGGCGGTACGACGGCCGTCATCTACTACGTGGGTGTCGTCGCGGAGGACTGGCTGAAGCGGTTCTCCTGGCTGGGGCTGGTGCTGGCCGTCCTCATCGGGCTGACCTCGATGCTGGTGGTGAAGAGGAAGGCCAAGAAGGCGACGGCCCACAAGCAGGCGGCCGAGCCCGAGGTCGTCCCGGCCGCCGACTGAGGTTCACGGCGTCTCGTGCACCTCGCCGTGAGCCTTGGCGAGGTCCGCGTAAAGGGTGCCGTTCAGCGTGACCCCCTGACGCTCCTCCTCCGTCAGCTCGCGTCTCACCTTGGCCGGTACGCCCGCCACCAGTGAACCCGGCGGCACCTGCATGCCCTGCGGGACCAGCGCCTGCGCGGCCACCAGTGATCCCTCGCCGATCACCGCGCCGTTCAACACCGTCGCGCCCATGCCGATCAGGCAGTCGTCGCCCACCGTCGCGCCGTGCACCACCGCGTTGTGGCCCACCGACACCCGCTCGCCGATGGTCACCGGGAAACCGGGGTCGGCGTGGAGGGTGCAGTTGTCCTGGATATTGCTGCGGGCGCCCACGGAGATGGTCTCGACGTCGCCCCGGACCACCGCGCCGTACCAGACGCTGGCGCCCGCGGCGAGGGTCACGTCTCCGATCACCGTCGCGTTGGGGGCCACGAAGGCCTCCCCGTCGATCTTCGGTTCCCTGCCGCCGATGCCCGTGATCAACGCCTTGTGCGTCATCGCCTCGCTCCTCCTGGCCGTCCTCGGTACCCCCGCACCGTACGCCACCCGGTAGGGCGAAGATCACAAGCCCCCGACCCCGTACGGGGGCCGTCCTCTCAGTACCGTGAGCGGGTGCTGAAGCGCAAGAACACGTTCTCGTCCTGGCCGCGCCGCGTGGCGCAGCGTGCCGTCCATGCCGGCTGGGCCTGGGTGCAGCGCACGGGCTCCGTGACCGCCGAGCAGCCGGGTCGCTTCCGCTTCGGCGCGATGGGAACGAGTACCAGGCTCGCCTTCCCGCTGGGCACGGTGTTCGGGGAGCCGTGGATCCATATCGGCTCGCACTGCATCGTCGGCGAGCAGGTGACCCTGACGGCCGGGCTGATGCCCGACCTGGATCTCGGCCCCGACCCGATCCTGCGCATCGGGGACGGCGTGGTGCTGGGCCGCGGCAGCCATGTCATCGCCGACACGACCGTCACCATCGGCAGCGACTGCTACTTCGGGCCCTATGTATACGTCACTTCGACGAACCACTCCTATGACGATCCGCACGAGCCCATCGGCAAGCAGTGGCCCCGCATGGAGCCGGTGGAGATCGGGCCGGGGTGCTGGATCGGGACCGGTGCCGTGATCCTGCCGGGCGCGCGGATCGGGCGGAACGTGGTCGTCGCCGCCGGTGCGGTGGTGCGGGGTGTCGTGCCCGACCATGCCGTGGTGGCGGGGGCGCCCGCGCGGGTCGTACGGCGCTGGACCGCCGAGGAGGGGTGGCAGCCGCCCCTGCGGACCCCGGCGCCGGTGCCGATACCCGAGGGGATCACGCCCGAGCAGCTGAACGCCCTCGCGGGGCTGGACGAGGAGAGCGTGGCGAAGCTCGCCGAGCTCGACTGAGTCAGCCGGTCGCCAGGAGCAGGGTGCCCACCAGGGCCAGGCCCGCGCCCGCTGCCTGGATCGCCTTCAGGCGTTCGCTGAGGAAGCCGCGTGCGGCCAGGGCCGTCACCACCGGGTAGAGCGACGCGAGTACGGCGGCCACCGTGACCGGGCCGAGGCGGGCCGCGACCGCGTAGGTGCCGTTCGCCGCGACATCGGCCAGGCCGACGAAGGCCAGGGTCGGCAGGGAGGACCAGGGGAAACCGGTCGCGGGGAGCGCTGCGTTGCCCTTGCGGACGGAGGCGTACAGGGCCGCGCCGCCCGCCGCGACGTTCGTGACGCGCTGGACGAAGAGCGCCAGGAACAGGCCCGTGACGTTCGTCGACGCCTCCGCGATCAGCGCGAACACCATGCCGAAGCCGAGGGCGGCGATGAGGGTGAGGACGATCGCCTCGCGCTGTACCGGGGCGCCGTTGAGTTGCGGGCCGCCCGCGAGGACGACCCCGAGGACCGCGACCGCGATGCCCGCGAACTGCATCGGGCCGGGCCGCTCGCCGAGGAAGAGGCCCACTCCGACCGGGACCGCGACGCTGAGGGTGCCGAGCGGGGAGACGACGCCCATCGGGCCGAGCGCGAGCGCCTTGTAGAAGCAGATCATCGCGACCGGGCCGACGAGACCCGCGGCGAACGCGAACCACAGGCGCGGGCCCGCCTCGCTCCAGGCGCCCATGGCGACCACGACCGCGCCGAGCACGGCGGTCGCGATCGCCTGGGAGACCACGACCACCGTCAGGGCCGGGGAGCGCCGGGTCAGCAGTCCGCCGCCGAAGTCAGCGAGGCCCCACAACAGGCTCGTGGCCAGGGCGAAGAGTGCTGTCACGGGAGCGCCTCGCAGTACAGTTCGATGAACGATTCGGTGCACCCCACCGTAGTTCATCCACTTGCACGCTGTCATACAAAATATTGGACGTGAAGTGTCGGACCTCGACCTGCTGACCCAGTCCCTGGCGCGCAACGTCAAGCGCTGGCGGACCGAGCGCGGCTTCACCCTGGACGTGCTCGCCGCCCGTGCCGGAGTCAGCCGCGGCATGCTGATCCAGATCGAACAGGCCCGTACCAACCCCAGCATCGGCACGGTGGTGAAGATCGGCGACGCGCTCGGCGTCAGCGTCACCACCCTGCTCGACTACGAACAGGGCCCCAAGGTGCGGATCGTCCCGCCCGAGCAGGTCGTGCGGCTCTGGCACACCGACGCGGGCAGCTACAGCCGGCTGCTCGCGGGCACGGAGGCGCCCGGCCCGCTGGAGATGTGGGAGTGGAAGCTGATGCCGGGGGAGAGCAGCTCCTCCGATCCGCACCCGGTCGGCACCGTCGAGATCGGCCATGTCACCGCCGGGGAGCTGACCCTCACGGTCGACGGCGCCGAGCACCGGGTCCCGGCCGGCTCCAGCGTCACATTCGACGCCAACGCCGCGCACACCTACGGCAATCAGGGCACCGAACCGGCGGAGTTCGTGCTGGCCATCTCGGTGCCGCCCGCGACCTGAGACACCCGGCGGGCCCCCGCGGCGCGGCTGTTAGCGTGCGGTCATGGACGCACCCATCGGACACTTCGACCACGCCACGCCTGCTCCGGACTGCCTCGACGAACTGACCGCCCCGGTCGCGGACGCCGTACGCCGCTGGAGCGGCAGCGTGCCCGCCGAGCAGATCGTCTACGTCGACACCGACCCCCAGTGGGCCGACACGGCCGTCTTCGTGGAGCACTACGGACAGGACCTGCTGGAGCGCTCCGCGAACTGCGTCGTGGTCGCGGGCAAGCGGGGTGGTGAGTCCACGCTCGCCGCGTGCGTCGTGCTGTCCACCACCCGGGTCGACGTCAACGGTGTCGTACGTCGTCAACTCGGCGCCCGCAAGGCCTCGTTCGCCTCGATGGACACGGCCACGGGGGAGACCGGCATGGAGTACGGCGGCATCACCCCGATCGGACTCCCCGCCGACTGGCCGCTGTTGGTGGACTCGGCCGTCGTCGACCTGCCTTACGTCCTGGTGGGCAGCGGGCGCAGGCGCGGCAAACTCCTCGTGCCGGGCAAGGCGTTCGCGGAGCTGCCGGGTGCGGTGGTGCTGGACGGGCTGGGCGTCTGAGTTCAGGCCGCCATGTGGTGGGCAAGGCTGAGGTGTGGGTCGGTCTCGCCCGGGAGTGGCGCCGGGTCGGCGTGCACCAGGGCGGCTGTGAGGCGCGGTACCGCGTGCAGCAGGGTGTGTTCCGCGTCGACGGCGATGGCATGCGCCTGCCGTACCGTCGCGTCGCCGTCCACCACCACCGCGACCTCGGCGCGCAGCCGGTGCCCGATCCAGCGCAGCCTCAACTCGCCCACCCCGCGCACCCCTTCGACCTCCAGCAGGGCCTGCTCGGCCCGGTCCACGAGGGCCGGGTCCACGGCGTCCATCACCCGCCGGAACACCTCGCGCGCCGCGTCCCGCAGCACGAGCGCGATGGCGGCCGTGATCGCCAACCCCACGATCGGGTCTGCGAGTTGCCAGCCCAGCGCCGAACCGCCGGCGCCGATGAGCACCGCGAGTGAGGTGAACCCGTCGGTGCGGGCGTGCAGTCCGTCGGCGACCAGCGCGGCCGAGCCGATGTCACGGCCGACGCGGATGCGGTAGCGGGCCACCCACTCGTTGCCCGCGAACCCCACGAGCGCGGCGACCGCCACTGCCGGGACGTGCTGCACGGGACGCGGGTCGAGGAGCCGCTCGATCGCGGTCCACCCCGCGAAGGCGGCCGACGCGGCGATCGTCAGCACGATCGCGATGCCCGCGAGATCCTCGGCCCGCCCGTAGCCATAGGTGAACCGACGGGTCGCCGCGCGCCTGCCCAGCACGAACGCGATCCCGAGCGGTACGGCGGTCAGTGCGTCCGCCGTGTTGTGCACGGTGTCGCCGAGCAGCGCGACCGAACCCGACACGGCCACCACCACGCCCTGCGCCAGCGCCGTCACGCCGAGGACCACCAGCGACACCCACAGGGCACGCATGCCGCGTGCCGAGGACTCCAGCGCCGGGTCGAGCTTGTCGGCGGTCTCGTGGGAGTGGGGGGTGAGGAGGTGCTTGAGACGGTGGCCGAGGGAATGCCGGTGCGGATGGTGATGGGTGTGCTCATGGTCATGGCCGTGGTGGTGCCGGTCGCTCACGTGAGGCCCCTTCCGGTGCGTGCGGTGGACGCGCGCCGCCCACACCGCCATTATGTGCGTATGAGCGCACGCATGCACCTATCACCTGCGCATCATGCGCACCCGCAGACTCCGGGCGACGAACAGTTCGCCCTCGCCGCCGAACTGCTCGCCCTCCTTGGCGACCGCACCCGCCTGGCCCTGCTGCACGCCCTCGCGGGCGGCGAGGCGGACGTCACGACCCTCACCGAGGCGTGCGGGGCGGCGCGGCCCGCGGTCAGCCAGCATCTGGCGCGGCTGCGGCTGGCGGGGCTGGTGAACACGCGGAAGGAAGGGCGCAGGGTGATCTACTCCCTGCGCGACGGGCATCTGCGCCGCCTGGTCGACGAGGCGCTGAACGTGGCCGACCACCGGATCGGCGGCCAGCCGGTGCACGACTGACGCTCTGCGTCAGTAGTCTGGGTCCTTGCCCAGGTACTGCTCGGCGAACGCGAGCCCCGCCGCCGGGGAGCTGAAAAGGCGGCGCAGGCGGGCCTGGGTGGTGCCCGCGAGGTACGGGTCGCCGGACGACGTGCCGTGGTAGATGTCCGACAGCCACTGGGAGAACTCCTGGTAGTCCCAGACGCGGCCCAGGCACGCCTGCGAGTAGCCGGTCAGGCCGGTGGAGTCGCCCTTGGTGAGCTGGGCGACGAGTGCGTCGCCGAGCAGGAAGGCGTCGTGCAGGGCGAGGTTCATGCCCTTCGCGGCGATGGGCGCGGTGAGATGGGCGGAGTCGCCCGCGAGGAAGAGACGGCCGAACACCATGGGTTCGACCACGTAGTTGTGCATGTCGAGGACGCGCTTCTCGATGAGGCGGCCCTCGGTGAGGGGTGCAGCGCCGTTCGCGCCGAGGCGTTGTCGCAGCTCCGACCACACCCTGTCGTGCGACCAGTTGTCCGGGTCGTCGCCGGGCGGGCACTCCAGGTAGTAGCGGGTGACTTCGGGGCTGCGTGCCATGTGCCCGGCGAAACCGTTGGGGTGGATGCCGAAGACCACGCAGTCGTTGGACGGCGGTGCCTCCGCCAGGAGCGCCAGCCAGCCGATGCCGTAGTCGTGCCGGGAGACGAGCGCGCGGCCCGGGGTGAGCAGGGTGCGGGTCACTCCGCGAGCCCCGTCGGCGCCCACCACGAAGTCGCAGCGGATCAGGCGGTCCTCGCCGAGGTCGTCGACGTACTCCACGACCGGGTGGTCCGAGTCCAGGCCGTGCAGCCGTACGCCCCGGACGCCGAAGCGTATGTCGCCGCCGCGGACGTCCGCGTACTCGTGCACCAGGTCCGTCACCAGCAACGGCTGCGGGTACACCCAGTGGTGATGGCCCGTCAGGTGCTGGTACGCGAACCGGTACCGCTCCCCGCCGACCCGGAACTCGCACTCCGTGTGCCGCTGCGCGCGCTCCAGCAGGTTCGCGGCAAGGCCCCGCTGTTCGAGGCCGCGTACAGCCCACTCCTCCAACACCCCGGCGCGGGGCCGCTGTTCGATGAAAGCGCGGGTCTCCGTCTCCAGGACCACGCAGTCGACGCCCACGGCCCGCAGGATGTTGCCGACCGTCAGACCCGCGGGCCCGGCGCCGATGACGACGACCGGCTTGTGGAGCGGGAGCGCCCCGCTGGGGAAGGGGGAGACCTCAGTCACCCGAGCATTATGTCCGCGCCCTCACAAGCTCGGGAACCCAGTGCCGTGGAAATCCGGGTCCCCACCGGCCACGGCACCCGCCCGTTCTGGTCCGGAGGTTCGGCGGACCGGGTGGAGACAGAGCTGCACTACTTCAACGCGCGCGAGGGCGCCCGCCAAGTCACCGCGGCGCTCAGCCCAGGCGCGGGATCTCGATCGCCGGGCACCGGTCCATGACCATGTCCAGGCCCGCGGCCCGCGCCCGGTCGTACGCCGCTTCGTCGATCACGTCCAGCTGGAACCAGACCGCCTTGGCGCCCTTCGCGATCGCCTCGTCGGCGACGGGACCGGCGAGGTCGCTGTTGACGAACACGTCCACGACATCCACGTCGAAGGGGATGTCCGCGAGCGACGCGTACCCCTGCTCGCCGTGCACCGTCTCCGCCTTCGGGTGCACCGGCACGATCCGCTTGCCGTACCGCTGGAGCACCTCGGCCACGCCGTAGGCCGCCCGGCGTCGGTTGGAGGAGAGGCCGACCACCGCCCAGGTGTCGCCGCTCTCGGTGAGGATCTTGCGGACCGTCGCGTCGTCGCCGTACACCGTGGGTCTCCTAGAGGGTCTGCGCTGCCGGGGCCTTTCGCACAACAGCGCGCCGCTCCCGCTGATTCCCCGCCGTGATAGCTTGCCGGGGCCAGTCGAACCCATGTACGTGGGTCAGGGAATCCGGTGCGAATCCGGAGCTGACGCGCAGCGGTGAGGGGGACGGGCGGGGCCTTTCGCCACTGGAGGGCCGTACGGGCCGAGCTGGTCGTACGGCATCCGGGAAGGCGCCCCGTGCCGGTGGAACCCGAGTCCGAAGACCTGCTGGTGGCCCCCGCGGTCGATGGACGGCGGGGGAGACCCGTACGACCGGGCTCCGCGTTCGAGCCCTCGACGACTGAGGAACCGACTCCCGTGCCCTACGCACGCGCTGCCCTGCTGACCGCGGGCGCCCTGCTGCTGACCGCCTGCTCCGCGACGGACGCGTCCGACGCCGCAGACACCCCCAAGACCGCCGTCACCCTCGACAACTGCGGTCACACCGTCCGCGTCGACTCCCCGCCGAAGCGGGCCGTGTCCCTGAACCAGGGGACCACCGAGATCATGCTCTCGCTCGGCCTCGCCGACCGGATGGTGGGCACGGCCACCTGGACCGACCCCGTGCCGAAGGGGTTGGAGAAGGCGAACGCCGAGGTGGCGCGCCTCGCCGACAACGCCCCCTCCTACGAACGGGTCCTGGAGACCGAGCCCGACTTCGTCGCCGCCTCCTTCGTCTCCACCCTCGGCAAGGGCGGCGTGGCCACCCGAGAGCAGTTCGAGAAGCTCGGCGTCCCCACGTACGTCTCCCCGTCCGACTGCGCGGGCAAGGACAACTCCGGCGACGGGGACGGGGCACGCAAGCAGCCCCTCGGCATCGACGCCGTCTACGGCGAAGTCCGCGACCTCGCCGCCGTGTTCGGGGTGGAGGACCGCGGCGAGAAGCTGATCGCCTCCCTCAAGCAGCGGATGACGAAAGCCACTTCGGGCCTCGACGCCTCGGGCACCACTCTCCTCTACTGGTTCGCCAACTCCGACTCGCCCTACATGGCCGGTTGTTGCGGCGCCCCCGGCATCATCACCCGGTCCCTCGGCGCGAAGAACGTCTTCGACGACACCCACGAGGAGTGGCCGCAGATCAACTGGGAGACCGTCGCCGACCGCGACCCGGACGTCCTCGTCATCGGCGACCTGACCCGCAAGTCGCAGACCGCGGAGTCGGCCGCGAAGAAGATCGCCTTCCTGGAGTCCGACCCGGTCACCAGGAACATGGACGCGGTACGGCACAAGCGGTACGTCCTGCTCAGCGGGCAGGCCATGAACCCGACCATCCGCACGGTGGAGGGCGTGGAGAAGGTCGCGGCCGCACTCCGCGCATTCGGGCTCGCCAAGTGACGGTGCGGCCCCTCGCCCTGGGAGTGGCCGGCGCCTTCCTGCTGGCCGTGTCCGTCGCGCTGGCCATCACGATCGGCCCGGCCGACATCCGGGTCGCGGACGTCTGGTCCACGGTCGTCGCCCATCTCGGCGTCGGCACCTCGGAGTTGACGCCGATCAGGGACGGCATCGTCTGGCAGCTGCGGCTGCCCCGCACCCTTCTCGCCGCGGTGTGCGGGGCCGGACTCGCCGTCTGCGGCGCGGTGTTGCAGTCGCTGCTGCGCAACCCGCTCGCCGACCCGTTCGTCCTCGGCGTCTCCTCCGGCGCGTCGACGGGTGCCGTCGCGGTGGTCGTGCTGGGCATCGGCGGCGGCCTGGTGTCCGTCCCGGCGGGCGCCTTCCTGGGCGCCCTGATGTCCTTCGCGCTGGTGCTGCTGCTCAGCCACACCCTCGGCGGCAGCACCGACCGGGTCGTCCTGGCCGGCGTCGCCGCGATGCAACTCTTCTCCGCGCTCACGTCGTTCGTCGTGATGACCGCCGCCGACGCCGAGACCACCCGGGGCGTCCTGTTCTGGCTCCTGGGCTCGCTGAGCGGCGCGGGCTGGACCGACGTGGGGGTGTGCGGGGCGGTCCGCGCCGTTGCCCTGGTGGTCTGCCTGGCGTACGCCCGTACTCTCGACGCCTTCGCCTTCGGGCAGGACGCCGCAGCCGCCCTCGGGGTGTCCGTCGCCCGCACCCGGCGGGTCCTGCTCAGCGTCACCGCCCTGCTCACGGCCGCGCTGGTCAGCTCCGCGGGCGCGATCGGCTTCGTGGGCCTCGTCCTGCCGCACGCGATCCGGGCCGTGGCCGGACCCGGGCACGCCCGGCTGCTGCCGCTGTCGGCGCTGGCCGGGGCGGTGTTCCTCGTCTGGGTCGACACCCTGGCCCGTACCGTCCTCGACCCGCAGGAGGTGCCGGTGGGCGTGGTCACCTCGCTGATCGGGGTGCCGGCGTTCGTGGCGGTGCTGTACCGGACCCGGGGTGCGCGATGAGGCGCGACGCCGACCGGGTTGGCCCCACGCGAGGTGCGCGATGAGCCTGCACGCGGACCGCGTCGGCCGCACGACCGACGGTCATCTCATCCTGGACGGCGTCACCCTCGCCCCCGAGCCCGGCTCCGTCATCGGTCTCCTCGGCCCCAACGGCTCAGGGAAGTCAACCCTGTTGCGCCTTCTGGCCGGGCTCCTCGCGCCCACGGCCGGGGTCGTCACCCTCGACGGCAGCCCGCTGGCCGGCCTGCCCCGCCGCGAGGTCGCCCGCAGGCTCGCCGTCGTCGAGCAACAGGCCGACACCCAGGTCGAGTTGACGGTCGTGGACGTCGTACGCCTCGGCCGCGTCCCGCACCGCCGCGCCTGGACGCCGGCCACCGCACGGGACGAGGAGGCCGTCCGTGCCGCCCTCGCCCGCACCGGCCTCACCGACCGCACCCACCAGCCCTGGCACACCCTTTCCGGCGGCGAACGCCAGCGCGTGCAGATCGCCCGCGCCCTCGCCCAGGAGCCCCGCGAACTCCTCCTCGACGAGCCCACCAACCACCTCGACATCCACCACCAGCTGGACCTCCTGAACCTGGTGGCCGGCCTCCCCGTCACCACGGTCGTCGCCCTGCACGACCTGAACCTCGCCGCGATGTACTGCGACCGGGTCGCCGTCCTGCACACCGGCCGCGTCCATGCCTGCGGCACCCCCGGCGACGTCCTCACGGAAGACCTCATCGCCGAGGTGTACGGCGTACGGGCCGCCGTGACCAGGGACGGCGAGGACGGGCGCCCGCACGTGCGCTTCCTGGGCACGCTCGCCTGAACGCCTGAACGCCTGAACGCCTGAACGCCTGAACGACCCGAGGTGGGTGGCAGGGGACCGAGCGCGAGCACGCCGACCAGTGGCACATGCGGCGCCGGCCGCCACCTCAGTGCATCCCCCTTGTCCGGAATCCGTGCCACCTGCCTGCGGAAGGTCCTCGCCCCGCCTACGCTCACCACGTGCTGCGCATCATCGACGCCCGAACCGGCGAGCCCGTCGAGGCCGCCCCCGCCCGCCGTGGCCTGACCCGCGTTGAGGCCCATGTGCCCGGCCTCGACGGCACCGCCCTGCGGGTCCTGCTCGTCGCCGACACCCTCGTACGCGCCCTCGAACTCGGCGGCACACCGGTCTGGGCCCGGCTCGACGCCGCCGGGCAGCGGCCGGAGGTGCAGGCGAGCGCCGCGGCGCTGGGCATCCGCCCCTTCGAGGACGGTCACGACAGCGGCCCCGGGGGGACGCAGGTCCTTCATGTGGCGGCCGAGGACCAGGTGACACCCGTCGGCGTCCAGGTCGCCGTCGCCCCCGCCGAGCACCCGGCGGAGGACGTCGACCCCGGCGTACTGCGGCTCGCCCTGCTGTCCCGGCGCCGGACGCAGGCGGCGCGGCTCGACGCGGCCGCCCTCCAGGACGCCCACGACACCCTCGTACGGTGGCGGCGTGCCGTGGCCGCGTGGGCGCGCGAGCCGTCCCGGCCGGTCCCCGACGAGGTGCGCGCAGAGCTGCGCACGGCATGGGAGGACGATCTCGACGTGCCCGGAGTCCTGCGCGTCCTGGGGCGGGTCGAGACCTCCGACATCCCCGCCGGCGCCCGCTTCGAGACGTACGCCTACGCGGACCGGCTCCTCGGTCTCGAACTCACCCGCGACATCGGCGCGCTCGCATGATCGCGCGCGCCGGAGCCGGTCCGCTGCGCCGCCTCGTCGTGCTGCGCCACGCGAAATCAGCCTGGCCGGAGGGTGTCCGCGACCACCGACGTCCGCTCGCCCCGCGCGGACTGCGCGACGCCCCCGCGGCGGGCCGCGCGCTCGCCGAGGCCGACTGCCTGCCCGACCTCGCGCTGTGCTCCACCGCCGTACGCGCCCGGCAGACCTGGGCCCTGGCCTCCGCCCAGTGGGGCACCCCGCCCCCGGTCCGCCACGACGCCCGGCTCTACGGCGCCGACGTGCCCGAACTCCTGGAGGTCGTGCACGAGGTGTCCGCCGAGGTCGAGACGCTGCTGCTGGTCGGCCACAACCCCGGCCTGGAGGACCTCGTCCTCGCCCTCGCCGGCGACGGCCTCGACGACACCCTGGACACGGTCCGGGTGAAGTTCCCCACGGCGGCCATCGCCGTCCTGGCCTGGCGCGGCACGGCCTGGGACGCCCTCACCCCGGGCACGGCCCTGCTGACGGCGGTCACGGTGCCGCGGGGGAAGAAGAAGTGAGCAGGCGGTACGTGTTCCTGGACGCGGACGGCAGCGGAACCGAGCACGGCTGGGCGTTCGTGGTCGTGGCGGCACCGACCGGCGTGGTCCACCGGACCAGGGCGGCGGCTTCGGCTGCGTCCCGTACGAGCAGGAGGGCTGTCTCCTCCCCCTCTTCGGACGGGATCTCGACGGCGACCTGAAGGCGACCTTCGTGGGCGAGCGAGGCTGACGAGGCATGGATACCGGTGCGGGCCCCGGCCGGGCCGGGCTGTCTGGCCTGGGAGAACTCCGACTGAGGCGGGGACGGCTCCGGGTCGGCCACGGACTAGGCTGGCCCGATGCAGGACGAGTACCGCACAGTCGCCCGCGCGGGCGTGCACGAGACCGAGGTCAACCGCTCGCGCTTCCTGTGCGCCCTCGCCCCGGCGGCCACCGAGCAGGAGGCCCAGGACTTCGTCGCGGCCGTCCGCAAGGAGCACGCCGACGCCACCCACAACTGCTTCGCCTACGTCATCGGCGCCGACGGCGCGATCCAGAAGGCGAGCGACGACGGCGAACCGGGCGGCACCGCCGGCGTCCCCATGCTCCAGATGCTGCTGCGCCGTGACATGCGCTACGTCGTCGCCGTCGTCACCCGCTACTACGGCGGCGTCAAGCTCGGCGCCGGCGGCCTCATCCGCGCGTACGGAGGCGCGGTCGGCGAGGCCCTGGACACCCTCGGCAGCATCACCCGCCGCCGCTTCCGGCTCGCCACGGTCACCGTGGACCACCACCGCGCGGGCAAGCTCCAGAACGACCTGCGCTCCACCGGCCGCGAGGTCCGCGACGTGCGCTACGGCGAGGCCGTCACCCTGGAGATCGGCCTCCCGGACGCAGACGTACCCGCCTTCGAGGCCTGGCTCGCGGACGCGACCGCCGGGACGGCCGGGTTCGAACTGGGTGGAGAGGCGTACGGAGATGCCTGAAATGCAGGTAACCACCCGTGTTGTCAGACCCGGCCGTTAGTCTCGGGGATCATGAGACTGCTGCACACTTCCGACTGGCATCTCGGCCGGGCGTTCCACCGGGTCAACATGCTCGGGGCGCAGGCCGAGTTCATCGGCCGGCTCGTCGCGACCGTGCGTGAGCGCGGCGTGGACGCCGTGGTCGTGTCGGGAGACGTGTACGACCGCGCGGTGCCGCCGCTGGCCGCGGTCGAGCTGTTCGACGACGCCCTGCACCGGCTAGCCGACCTCGACGTGCCGACGGTGATGATCTCCGGCAACCACGACTCGGCGCGCCGGCTCGGGGTGGGCGCGGGCCTCATCGACCGCGCGGGCATCCATCTGCGGACCGAGCCGGCGGCGTGCGGGACACCGGTCGTGCTCCAGGACACCTTCGGTGACGTGGCCTTCTACGGTCTGCCGTACCTCGAACCCGCCCTGGTGAAGGACGAGTTCGGGGTGGAGAAGCCCGGGCACGAGGCCGTGCTCGCCGCCGCCATGGACCGCGTCCGCGCCGACCTCGCCACACGCGCGCGTGGCACCCGCTCAGTCGTCCTCGCGCACGCCTTCGTGACGGGCGGCGAGGCCAGCGACAGCGAACGGGACATCACGGTCGGCGGGGTCGCCGCCGTACCGTCCGGCGTCTTCGACGGCGTCGACTACGCGGCGCTCGGGCATCTGCACGGCTGCCAGACCATCACCGACCGCGTCCGCTACTCCGGCTCCCCGCTGCCGTACTCCTTCTCCGAGGCCGACCACCGCAAGACCATGTGGCTCGTCGACCTCGACGCCGAGGGCGCGGTGACCGCCGAGCGCGTCGACTGCCCGGTGCCGCGTGCGCTGGCCCGGCTGCGGGGCACGCTGGAGGAACTGCTCGCCGATCCCGACCTCGTCCGGCACGAGGAGGCGTGGGTCGAGGCGACCCTCACCGACACCGTCCGCCCCGCCGACCCCATGGCACGCCTCACCGAGCGCTTCCCGCACACCCTCAGCCTAGTCTTCGACCCCGAGCGCGCCCCGGACGACCCCGAGGTGTCCTACGCCAAGCGGCTCGCGGGGCGCAGCGACCAGGAGATCGCGGAGGACTTCGTGGCCCATGTGCGGGGCGCGGGCCCCGACGCGGACGAACAGGGCGTGCTGCGGGACGCGTTCGACGCGGTGCGGGCGGACGAGGCGGTCAAGGAGGTCGCTCGGTGAGGCCGACGCAGGCTGACGGCGGGGGAGAGGGGCCGATGAGGGTGCGTCGGCTGAAGACAGGGGAGGGCGCTCGGTGAGGCTGCACCGGCTGGACATCACGGCTTTCGGGCCCTTCGGAGGGGCCCAGTCCGTCGACTTCGACGAGCTGTCCGTCGCCGGCCTCTTCCTGCTCCACGGACCGACCGGCGCGGGCAAGACCTCCGTCCTCGACGCCGTCTGCTATGCGCTGTACGGCTCCGTCCCCGGTGCCCGCCAGACCGGCCAGGGCCTCACCCTGCGCAGCGACCACGCCGCCCCCGGCACCCGCACTGAGGTCCGTCTCGAACTGACCGTCGCCGGACGCCGGTTGGAGATCACCCGTCAGCCGCCCTGGGAGCGCCCCAAGAAGCGCGGCTCGGGCAGCACCCTCGACAAGGCCCAGAGCTGGCTGCGCGAGTACGATGCCCGGACCGGCGCCTGGAAGGACCTCAGCCGCTCCCACCAGGAGATCGGCGAGGAGATCACCCAGCTGCTCGGCATGAGCCGCGAGCAGTTCTGCCAGGTCGTGCTGTTGCCCCAGGGCGACTTCGCCCGCTTCCTGCGCGCGGATGCCGAGGCGCGCGGCCGGCTACTGGGCCGGCTCTTCGACACCCACCGCTTCGCCGAGGTCGAGAAGCGGCTCGCCGAGCGCCGCCGCGCCACCGAGGCACAGGTCCGCGACGGCGACACCGAGCTGCTCGCCGACGCCCACCGCATGCAGCAGGCGGCGGGCGACGCGATGGCCCTGCCGGACGCCGCTCCCGGAGAGCCCGGTCTCGCCGACGCCGTCATGAGCGCCGCCGCCGTCGCCCGCAGCACCGCCCGCGAGCAGCTCACCATCGCCCACAGTCGGCTCACGGCCGCCGAGTCCGCGCAGGCCGCCGCCGAGCGCGCGCTGGCCGACGTACGCGAAGTGGCCCGTTTGCAGCAGAGGTTCGCCGAGGCGCGGCAGCGGGCCGCGCTGATGGAGGAGCGGTCCGAGGGCTATCGGCAGGCGCTGGCGCGCATGGAGCGGGCCCGCAAGGCCGAGGCCGTGGCACCGGCGCTGGAGCTCAGGGAGGCCGCCGACGCCGAGCACCGCCGGGCCGACGCGGCCCAGGCACGCACGCGTGCCCTGCTGCCGGACACCTTCGCCGACGCCGGCGCGGCCGGGCTCGCGTCCGCCGCCCGCCGGGCCGCCGAGGAGCTGGGCGGTCTGGAGTCGGCGCGCCGGGCCGAGCAGCGGCTGGCCGACCTGGTCGCGGAGCGGGCCGGCCTCGACCGGCAGGAGCGTGCCGACGACGACGTGCTGCGCGAGGCGGACGACTGGCGCACCGGATGGGAGGCGACCCGCGCCGCGCTCCAGGCCCGCATCGACTCCGCCCAGGAGGCGGCGACCCGGGCCGAGCAGCTCGGCGTACAGCGTGAGCCGGCGCAGAAGCGGCTGGGCGCGGCGCGGATGCGGGACCAGTTGGCCGGCGACACCGACACGGCCGCCGAACAGGTCCGCCTCGCCCAGGCGGACGCGCTGGCGCTCAAGGCCCGTTGGCTGGACGTCAAGGAACAGCGGCTGAACGGCATCGCCGCCGAACTCGCCGCCCAGCTGACGGACGGGGAGCCCTGCGCGGTCTGCGGGGCGACCGAACACCCGGCGCCGGCCCGCAAGGACGCCGGGCACGTCGACCGGGAGGCGGAGGAGCAGGCGCTGGCCGCCTACCAGCAGGCGGAGGAACGGCACAGCGAGCGGGAACGGCGCCTGGGCGTCGTACGCGAGGCGCTGGCCGCCGCGACCGCGGAGGCAGGTGACGCCTCCACCGAGCAACTCGCCGAAGCCGCCGAGGAATTGGAGCGGCTCTACGTGCAGGCCCGGCTCGCCGCCTCGGTGCTGCACCCCGCGCACGAGGAGCTGCGCCGCGCCGAGCAGGAGCACGAGCGGCGTACGACCGTAAGGCAGGAGGCCGCTGTGCGAGCCGCCTCCCGCGTCGGCCACCGGGACCGGCTCGACCGTGAAAGGACCGCGCTGGAGGAGGAGTTGGCGCAAGCGCGCGGCGCCCTCGACAGCGTCGCCGCGCGCGCCGACCAGCTGGAACGGCAGGTCGCCCTGCTCACCGACGCCGCCGACGCGGCCCGCGTCGCCGAGGACACCGCGCAGCGGCTCAAGGACGCCGACGCCCGGCTGGCCGACGCCGCGTTCCGGGCCGGCTTCGACACCCCGCAGGCCGCGGCGGAAGCCCTCCTCGACGACGCGGCCCACCGCGACCTCCAACGGCGGCTCGACGACTGGCAGGCCCAGGAGGCCGCCGTGCGGGCCGTCCTCGCCGAGCCCGACACCGCGGCCGCCGCCGAGCTGCCGCCCGCCGACCTGACCTCGGCCGAGCAGACCGCCGCCCTCGCCGCCCAGCGGGTCCGCGACGCGGCCTCCGCGCGCGACGCCGCCGCCCGGCGCTGCGCCGACCTCGACCGGCTCTCCGCGCGCGCGGCCGTCTCCGTCCGCCGCCTCGCCCCGCTGCGCGAGGAGTACGACCGGGTCGCCCGCCTCGCCTCCCTCACCGCGGGCACCTCGGCGGACAACGAACGCAAGATGCGCCTGGAGTCGTACGTGCTGGCCGCGCGCCTGGAACAGGTGGCCGCCGCCGCGACGGTCAGGCTGCTGCGGATGTCCTCGGGCCGCTACACCCTCGTCCACTCCGACGACCGCGCCGGACGCGGCCGCAGCGGGCTCGGGCTGCATGTCGTCGACGCCTGGACCGGACGGGAACGGGACACGGCCACGCTGTCGGGCGGCGAGACGTTCTTCGCCTCGCTCGCCCTCGCCCTCGGCCTCGCGGACGTCGTCACCGACGAGGCGGGCGGCGTCCGGCTCGACACGCTCTTCATCGACGAGGGCTTCGGCAGCCTCGACGACCAGACCCTCGACGAGGTCCTCGACGTGCTCGACTCACTGCGCGAACGGGACCGCAGCGTCGGCATCGTGAGCCATGTCGCCGACCTGCGGCGGCGTATCCACGCCCAGTTGGAGGTCGTGAAGGGGAGAGCCGGCTCGACTCTGAAGGTGCGCTCAGCGGCCCAGCGGGCGGCGCGGCAGGGGTGAGGAGTAGACGACGCTGGTCGTCACCGCGCCCAGCGAGCCGATCTTGCCGGACACTTCCTCCAGGTGCCGCATCGACCGCGCGGCGACCTTGATGACGAAACAGTCGTCGCCCGTGACGTGGTGCGCCTCCAGGATCTCCGGCGTCGTCCCGACCAGGTCGTGGAACGGCTTGTAGTTGCCGTTCGGATAACGCAGCCGCACGAACGCCAGGATCGGCAGCCCCAGCCGGTCCGGGTCGACGACCGCCGCGTACCCCTGGATCACGCCGGCCTCCTCCAGCCGGCGCACCCGTTCCGTGACCGCGCTCGGGGACATGGAGACGGCCCGCGCGAGCTCGGCGAAACTGGCCCGGCCCTCCCGCTGGAGGACATCGAGGATGCGCCAGTCGGTGGCGTCCGGGGAAAACTCGGTCATGCCGGAGAGATACCAGGGGAATCCCCGGCGGATCAAACGGAACGCCGGGGATCGCCCCTTCAGGGAGGTGATCGGCCGACGTAGATTTCTGGGTGCGGGGAGGGCGACGAGGCCCGACGAGAAGCCCCGCGCGTCTTGTCAGGGAAAGGCCCGAGCATGAGCAGCGTCAGCACGAACACCGTCAACCCCGTCCTGCGGGTCGCCCCCGCGACCCCGGCCGAGGCTGCCGCCTACTTCCGTGCGAGCCTCGTCTTCCACGCCGACGTCTCCGACGTCGCCGCCGCGCTCTCGGCCGGGGGCGACCCCGGCTTCGTCGTCCTGGACTCCCGCTCCACGGAGGCCTGGGACCAGGGCCACATCCCCGGCGCCGTCCACCTGCCGACCGCCCTCATCCCCGAGCAGGCCGAGCAGCTCCTCGACAAGGCCGTGCCGGTCGTGACGTACTGCTGGGGCCCCGGCTGCAACGGCGCCACCCGCTCCGCGCTCGCCCTCGCCGAACTCGGCTACCAGGTCAAGGAGATGCTCGGCGGCTTCGAGTACTGGGCGCGCGAGGGCTTCGCGTACGAGACCTGGGAGGGCAAGCAGACCCGCGACGCCGACCCGCTGACGGCGCCGGTGGACGCGGAGAACTGCGGCTGCTGAGCCGCGGCCGTGACGTCGCTGAATTACGGATTCCGCTCTTCCCGGAACCGGCGACGCGCACTGTCATGTACCAGGTAGATTCCGCGCCATGGTGCGATACGCGGAGCCGGGCGCGGCGGAGTGGGTGGAGTCGGGCGGCGGGCCGCTCATAGCGGTCCCGGAGACCGTGCTGCCGTTCTGGGCGGGCGCCGACGGCGACGAGACGGCCTCGGACTACGACCGGGCCTGCGAGATCGACGGCTACGTCGGCCTGCTGCCCGTCGGCGACAGCGCGGCCCTGGTCTTCGGCGACGAGCCCGCCTCCACCACGTATCTGCCGGACCGCGGCGTCTTCGTACGGTGGTCGGCGGCGGAGTCGGAGGAACAGCTGCTCGCCGAGGTGCCGGCGGCGCTCGACGCGGCGGTGTGGGGACCGGAGGTCGCCTGGCACGTGCCCGGCCCGGTGCTGCTGTTCGACGCCGCCTGGCCGGGGAGCGACTCCCTGCGCACCGACCACGTCTGGATCGCCCTCGACCCCGGCCGCTACGCGGTGCGCGCGGCGCATGTGCGGCCCGGACCGGAGACATGGCTGGGACTCGTCCAACTGAGGCCGCTGGCGCACGGATAGCGACCGGGGCGGCCGGCGCACGGATGGCGACCGGGGCGGCCGGCGCACGGATGGCGACCGGGGCGGCCGGCGCACGGATGGCGACCGGGGCGGCCGGCGTACGGCCGGCGGTTTGGGCGCCCGGGGCAGGGACGGCCGGGAAATTCCCGTGCGCCGCACGAACCCCTTCCCCATCATGGTCGTCCATGCCCCGACTTCCCCACCCCACCCCCGAAGAGCTCCGCCGCGACCCGCTGCCCCTGCGCGGCCGCACCGCCCTTGTCACCGGCGCCAGCAGGCGCGGCGGCATCGGGCATGCCGTGGCCCGGCGACTGGCGGCCTACGGAGCGAGCGTCTATCTGCACCACCATGTGCCGCACGACGCCGCCCAGCCCTGGGGAGCGGACCGCCCCGAGGACGTGCTCGCCTCCGTGCGCGGCGCACTCGGCGACTCCGAGGCGCGGGTCGTGACCGGACCCGGTGACCTCATGGACCCCGCAGCACCGGCCGAACTGATCGCCACCGCCGCCGGCGCGCTCGGCGGCCGGCTCGACATCCTGGTCGCCAACCACGCCCTGAGCGGCAGCGACGGCAGCCTCGACGAGATCGACGCGGCCATGCTGGACGCGCACTGGGCGGTCGACACCCGCTCGGTGCTGCTGCTGGTGCAGGCTTTCGCACGGCACAGAGCGGGCCTCTCGGGAGGCCGGATCATGATGATGACCTCCGGACAGGACATCGCCGGAGGCATGCCGGGCGAGATCGCCTACGCCCTCCAGAAGGGCGCCCTTGCCTCCATCACCCGCTCCCTGTCGACGGCGCTCGCCGAGCACGGCATCACCGTGAACACCGTCAACCCCGGCCCGGTGGACACCGATTACCTGACCGGTGAGGTGTACGAGGCCGTCGCCGCCCGCTTCCCCGCCGGACGCTGGGGGATGCCCGATGACCCGGCCCGCCTCATCGCATGGCTCGCGACGGACGAGGCGGGCTGGATCACGGGACAGGTGATCGACTCGGAGGGCGGCTTCCGGCACTGAGCCCGGCCCCTTATGGCTGAGCCCCGCCCTTACAGCTGAGCCCAGCTTTTACAGCTGAGCCCCGCCTTTACAGCTGCGCCAGCTCGTCGACCAGGTCGTCCAGGCCCAGCGAGCCCTGCGACAGCGCCGCCATGTGCCAGGCCTTGAGGTCGAAGGCCTCGCCGTGCCGCTGCCGGGCCTTCTCGCGGCCCAGCAGCCAGGCACGCTCGCCCAGCTTGTAGCCGATGGCCTGGCCGGGGATCGTCAGATAGCGGGTCAGCTCGCTCTCGACGAAGTCCGCCGGCCGGCTGCTGTGCGAGCCGAAGAACTCCTGGGCCAGCTCCGGCGTCCAGCGCTCGCCCGGGTGGAACGGCGAGTCGGCCGGGATCTCCAGCTCCAGGTGCATGCCGATGTCCACGATCACCCGCGCCGCCCGCATCATCTGCGCGTCGAGGTAGCCGAGCCGCTGCTCCGCGTCCGTGAGGAACCCGAGCTCGTCCATCAGCCGCTCCGCGTACAGCGCCCAGCCCTCCGCGTTGGCGCTGACAATGCCGACCGTGGCCTGGTAACGGGAGAGGCTGTCGGCGATGTGCACCCACTGCGCCAGCTGAAGGTGATGGCCGGGGACGCCCTCGTGGTACCAGGTGGAGACCAGGTCGTAGGCGGGGAAGCTGGTCTGGCCCATCGTCGGCAGCCAGGTACGGCCCGGGCGGGAGAAGTCCTCCGACGGGGGCGTGTAGTACGGCGCCGCCGCGCCGCCGGGAGGAGCGATCCGCGCCTCCACCCGCCGTACCCGCTCGGCCAGTTCGAAGTGCGTGCCGTCCAGCGACTCGATCGCCTGGTCCATCAGACCCTGCAACCACTCACGGACCTCGTCGACGCCGTCGATGCGGGTGCCGTGCTCGTCGAGGTGCTTGAGCGCCACCCACGGCGTCTCGGCGCCCGGCAGGATCTTCTCCGCCTCACGCTTCATCTCGCCGAGCAGCCGGTGGAACTCGGACCAGCCGTACGCGTACGCCTCGTCCAGATCCAGGTCCGTGCCGTTGAAGTAACGCGCCCAGCGGGCGTAGCGCTCCCGGCCGACGGTGTTCGAGGCGCCCTCGATCGTCGGTGCGTACACGTCCCGCATCCAGTCCCGCAGCTCCACGACCGCCGCGGTCGCGGCACGCGCGGCCTCGTCCAGTTCGGCACGCAGCGCCTCAGGACCCTCCGCGGCGAAGTCCTCGAACCAGCCGCGCCCCTCCCCGGTGTCCGCCCACTCCGTGAGCTGTTCGACGAAGGTGGCGGTCGGGCGAGGGGAGGCGTACAGCTTGCGCTCCAGACCGAGCGCGAGGGACTCGCGGTAGCCGGCGAACGCGGCCGGCACGGCCCGCAGCCGCTCGGCGATCGCCGCCCAGTCCTCGTCGGTCTGGCTCGGCGTCACGGTGAACACCTCGCGCACCGAGTGCGCGGCCGTCGCCATGTTGCCGACCGAGCGCAGGCCTTCGTCCGCCTCGTGCACGGCGAGTTCCGCGGTGAGCCGCTCGCGCAGCAGCCGGGCGCAGCGCCGCTCGATGTCACTGTCCGCGCCGGGCTGCCGCTCGGCCTCGTCGAGGCGGGCGAGCGTGGCCCGTTGGAGCTCGGCGAGCTTCTCCTGGCCCGCGGGCGAGGTGTCGGGAAGACGGTTCGAACTTTCCTTGACGCCGAGGTAGGTGCCGGTGACCGGGTCGATGGCGATGAGGGCGTCGACGTAGGCGTCGGCCACCTCACGGGGCAGGCTGTTGGTCTGTGACATGCGGTCCATCCTCGTACGAGGGGATACCGCACGTCACCCGGATTGAGCCGAGGGCGTAGGCGGGAGCAGCGGCCCGCAGTCCCACTGCTGGAAGATCAACCGGGTCTCGACCCGGGCCACTTCCCGATGGGCCGTGAACTCGTCGAGGACGAGCCGCTGCAGGTCCGTCATGTCCGCGACGGCGACATGGACGAGGTAGTCGTCGGGCCCGGTCAGGTGGAAGACGGTCCGCGACTCGGGCAGCGCCCTGATCCGCTCGACGAACGGCCCCACCAACTCCCGCCGATGCGGCCTGACCTGCACCGACAGCAGCGCCTCAAGGCCGCGCCCGAGCTTCGCCGGGTCCAGCCGCAACTGATGGCCGAGGATCACGCCGGCCCGGCGCAGCCGCGTCACCCGGTCCAGACAGGTCGACGCCGCGACCCCCACCTGGGCGGCGAGATCGCGATAGGTGGTCCGGGCGTCGTTCTGCAACAGCCGCAGAAGATGAAGGTCCACCGGATCCAGTACGACAGATTCGGCCATGGCCCGAACGTAACACGGTCTTCACCCACGCCACCCCGGTCGATGTTCACCCTGTCCCGCATGGAGACGACGCCTGTGCCCACCAGAGCCCTGGCCACCGAGGCCGTCCACGCCGGCCGCGACGACCTCGCCCGGCAGGGACTGCACGCCCCGCCCATCGACCTGTCGACCACCTACCCCTCCTACGACAGCCGCGCCGAGGCCGCCCGCATCGACGCCTTCGCCGCCACCGGCGCCGATCCGGACGGCCCGCCCGTCTACGCCCGCCTCGGCAACCCGACCGTCGCCCGCTTCGAGACCGCCCTGGCCCGCCTGGAAGGCACCGAGTCCGCGGTCGCCTTCGCCAGCGGCATGGCCGCGCTGAGCGCGGTCCTGCTGGTACGGGGCTCGATGGGCCTGCGCCATGTGGTCGCCGTCCGCCCCCTGTACGGCTGCAGCGACCATCTGCTCACCGCCGGCCTGCTCGGCTCGGAGGTGACCTGGACGGACCCGGCCGGCATCGCCGACGCACTGCGCCCCGACACCGGTCTGGTCATGGTCGAGTCCCCGGCCAACCCGACGCTCGCCGAGGTGGACCTGCGCGCGGTCGCCCACGCCTGTGGCACGGTCCCGCTCCTCGCCGACAACACCTTCGCCACCCCGGTGCTCCAGCGCCCCGCCGAGCAGGGCGCCCGGCTGGTGCTGCACAGCGCCACCAAATACCTCGGCGGCCACGGGGACGTGATGGCGGGAGTGGTGGCCTGCGACGAGGAGTTCGCCGGCCGGCTCCGCCAGGTCCGCTTCGCCACCGGCGGCGTCCTGCACCCGCTGGCCGGCTATCTCCTCCTGCGTGGCCTGTCGACGCTCCCGGTCCGCGTCCACGCGGCCTCCGCGACCGCCGCGGAACTGGCCCGCCGCCTCGCCGCCGACCCGCGCGTCGCCCGCGTCCACTACCCGCGCATCGGCGGCGCGATGATCGCCTTCGAGGTCCACGGCGACCCGCACGAGGTGATCGCGAACGTCCGCCTGATCACCCCGGCGGTCAGCCTGGGCAGCGTGGACACCTTGATCCAGCACCCGGCGTCCATCAGCCACCGCATCGTGCACGAGGACGACCGACGGAACGCCGGGGTGAGCGAGGGATTGCTGCGGATGTCGGTGGGCTTGGAGGACATAGAAGATCTCTGGACGGATCTGAACAACGCCCTCGGGGTGACGTCCCTCAGGGGCGCGGGGAACTGCGCGCCCAGCCACAGCACACCCGCACCCGCCGTCAGTCATTAACCCCTACGGCGCTCAGCGACTGCCGAACCCACGTCTTCAGCTCCCTGCACATCCAGCCGCGCAGTGATCACCAGGGTCCCCTCCTCGATCTGATAGTCGAGGGGGAGGCCCAGATCCCGCATCGCCGCGACCATGCCCGTGTTGGACGACTGGGTCACCGCGTACACACTCTCGCACCCGGCCTCACCGGCCATGCCCACGAGCCTGCGCAGCAACTCGCCCCCGACCCCACGCCGCTGCCACTCGTCCTCGACGAGCAGCGCCACCTCGGTCTCGTCCCCGTCCCACAGCAGATGACCGAGCCCGACCAGCCGCCCCGACGTGGTCTGAACGGCCAGCGTGCGCCCGAACCGCGGGCTGAGCAGATGGTTCAGATACCGGTCCGCGTCGCCGACCGGCCCGTGATAGCGCAGTGACAACGTTCGCGGGCTGCACCGCTCGTGCATCGCCTTCGCGGCTTCCAGATCGCCGATGTCCGCCCGGCGCACCGTGATGTCGTTGCCCTCGGGCAGCGTCAGCACGTCCTGGCTGTGCGGCACGCGCGGTCCGAGGACCGTGTCCAGCTCCACCAGCGCCCGAGCGCGGGCGAACTCGGTCGGGGTGAACGGCAGATACGGCCGCTCCACGGTGATCACTCCGCCTTCCGGTGCCCGCAGCTTCATCACGGTGTCGTCGAGCACGCCTTCCACGGGCACGCTCTCCGGACCCCGGCCCGCTCCGGCCGGTGTGCCGGGCAGCGACCTGATGGTGCAGCGGCCCAGCAACTGCCGCAGGGCCAGCGGCAGTTCCGCCGCGTCCAGCGCGGTACGGGTGGCGAGTCCGAGCACCCGCGTCGGCGCGTCGACCAGGTCGTGGGCGTCGGCCCGCTCGATCCACGTGCCGGCACCGCGGGCCACCGCGACCGCCCGTGTGATCTCCGCCGCCGACAGCTCACCGGGCGCCCGCAGCAGGAACTCGTCCACCGTGCCCTCGGCCAGCGGGTGCGTCTGGAGGCTGAGGATGTCGACCCGATGGCCGGCGAGGGCCGTGCACAGCGCGGCCAGTGACCCCGGTTCGTCCTTCACCGTCGTCCGCATCCGCCACAGCACGCTCTCGCCGGTGTCGCCGGACGGCCCGGCCTGCACCTCCGCGGAGGGCGGCCGGGCACCGATATCGCTCACCGGCGGCGCGTGACCGTGGCGGCGTGACCACCATGTGTGGAACGCCGCCGTGGCGACCAGCACGACCGCCGAGGCCAGCAGCAGCTCGGGACCCTCGGGGCCGTGCCCGATCAGATTGGCGACGGCGTCCGCCACCGCGACCGCCGTGAACAGCGCCGCCAGCTCGATGACGTCCCGGCGCCAGTGGTGGACCGGACGTCCATGCTTCGCACGCGTCACATCAGACATTTCTCGACTCATGCAGCCACTGTGAAGGAAGGGTGTTGCGTGATCACGAACGGTTTGTGACCGGGCGGTAAAGACTGGATCTGGGCATTTTGTCTGATTCCCTACTGTTCTCTCACGCCGCCGCCTTCTCGCCCAACGCCCCCTGCAACCTCCGCGCCTGCGTCACCAGCCGCGACGACCCCCGCCGCGCCGCCGCCCCGGCGAGATGCGGCAGCTCACCCCGCGCTCCGGACCGCTCGGCGCACTCCGCCGCCACCGCCAGCAGCTCGCCGAGCCCCCGGCTCCTGGCGGCCTGTCCGTCCGGACCGCCGGCCGCGAGGTCGCCGAGCAGCAGCGGCAGGGTGTGGCGCAGCATCCCCCAGATCGTGGCGTTCGCCCCCGTCGCGGCCGCCGTGCGCAGCGAGTCGGCCAGCCGCAGCGGCTTGACCGCGCCGTCCCGGATCAGCTGCCCGAGGTCCGCGCCCAGCAGTGCCGCGTCGAGCTGCCCCCGCGCCGCGAGCACCAGCAGCGCGTCCACCGCGGCGAGCCGATCCTCCTCGTGGCGGGCGCCGAGTCCGTAGGCCACGCACAGATGGACGGCGTCGCCCGCCTCGCCGCCGGACTCGGCGAGCAGGGGGAGTACCGCCGCGGCACCGCGGGTGTCCTCGACGGCGACCGTGGAGAGGTCGCGGAGCATCCGGGCGGCGACGAGCTCACGGCGCTCGGGAAGCACAGCGAGCCAGTGCGGACGTATCGCGTCGTCCCAGTGGTAGCAGTACCAGCGCTCCCGGTAGACGCTCACCGGCTGCCCCAGCGGCCGGAACTCACGCGGGAAGTCGTCCTGCAGTTCCTCGAGTTGATCGCACTCCACCAGAACACGGGCGTGGGCCGTGCGGCGCCGGCCGACCGGGAGCTGCGGGCCGCCGGAGGTGAGCCACTGGGCCAGCCGGTCGCCTTCCTCGGTGCCGAGGGCCGCCGCGCGCTCCGCCGCCGATGCGGCCGCCGCCCGGTCCCCGAGTCGTACCCGCAGCAGCGCCTGCGCGAAGTCGGCGTCCGAGGGCCGGGCGCCCAGCCGCCGGTACTCGATCAGGCGCTCCACCAGCTCGTCCGGTTCCAACAGGCCCGTGCTGCACGTGGGGGTGGACAGCAGGAACGGCAGCGGGTCGGTCCGCATCCGGTACGCCACCTCGGCGATCCGCGCGCGGAAGGCACGGTCCAGGGCGCTGTGCACACAGGTCTGCCCCGTCGTCCCCTGCACGACGGCCGCGCGCAACGCCGCCGTCCGTACCTTGCCCAGCAGCGAGGCGAGCACGAGGTGGAGGTGGTTGTAGTGGTCGAAGTACGTGCTCTCCCGGACGCGTTCGTCATCGGCGGTGACCCACCACACCCGCGCCACGGCCGGGCCGAGCGCCTCGACCAGGACCTCCCGGTCGTCGTGGGCGTGCCGCACCAGCCCGTCCAGGGTGCGCTCGAACGCCGCCACGTCACCGCCGGACACCAGCGACGCGCCGACCTCCTCGGCGAGTTCGGCCACCGACGCCGGAGCGGGCGCCAGCCGCACGGGCTCCGGCACCGGAGGCAGCGCCTCCTCGTACACCAACGGCCCCATGGCCGCCGGGGCCGCGCCCAGCGAGGCGACCGCCCGGGTGTGCAGCGTCGGGATCAACTGCTCGGCCGCTGACGCGAGTTCTTTCCGTGTGCCGGGGCCGGCCTTCTTGAGGTGCCGCTCCACCAGCTTCAGCGCCCGCTCCTGGACGTCCGAGTCCTCGTGCCCGAAGGCCTGCGCGGCGGCGGGGAGCAATTCGTCGGCCGTGGCCGCCTCGCGCGCCATGACCTTGCCCAACAGGACGAGCTGGGCGCGGACCAGCTTCTTCTCGGTGCGGAACAGCACCGCCCCCGACATCTCGGCCAGCTGACGCGCCGGCAACTCGCCCTCCAGAGCGAGGCCGCCCAGCACCGACTGCGCGTACCCGGCCACCACCGAGGGGGCGTCCGCGGCCAGCGCCAGCCACTCCGCCGTACGCTCCCGCTCCTCGCCGCGGGTGAGGGCGAGGGCCTTGAGGAGGCGCAGGAACCCTCGGTGATCGGCGGCGGATCCGCCCCGCAGCAGCCGGGACACACACGCGCGGACCATCGCCCCGCGCTCCAGCGCGCCCTCGGCGGTGAGCTGGGCCAGCGCTCCGGTCCAGCTGTCGGGGCCCTCCTCGGCCGGCCACTGCAGGGTGCCGCCGATGTCGTCGGTCTCGAACAGCGCGGCCACGAGCTGCGGGAGGTGCGGATCCTTGCGGAGCCGGGCGAGCAGCGTGTCCCCGCGCTGCCAGACGCTGCCGATGTGTTGCACCCAGCCCTCGACATAGGCCGGTGTCGTCGGGACCCGGCAGGCCGCGAGCCGGACCAGGCCTGCCATCAGCGCGTACGGCACCTCCGCCCTCGGCGGGCGCTGGGCGAGCCGGTGCACCACATCGGCGAGCCAGTCGGACTCGCGGTCGGCCAGGACGTCGATCAGTACCGCAGGGGGCGCCTGCCGCCAGCTCATGTCGGCGGCCGCCAGCCAGTTCGCCACGGCGGCCGCACCGGTCTGACAGGCGGCCCCGGCCACGTGGAGCGACGGATAGGCTCGCCCGGCCTGCACGCTCCACCGATCCGCCCTCAGCTCCTTGCGCAGCTCCTTCAGCTCCGGGAAGACCGCCCGTCGTTCGGCGTCCGTCATCCCGTCCAGCAGGCCCGGCAGCTCACCCGTCCGCCCCGCCCGCACCGCCTCCATCAACGCGCTCATCGCACACCCCCGTCGCCCCGCACCGTCTCCCGACCCACCACGGCAGCCCGCTCCACCGCAGTGCCCCGCTCCACCGTGGCACCCCGTCGCACCATCCGTACCGCCAGCGCGTGCTTGCACGGACCGCGCCCGCCCCGGTACTTCGCCCACCACACACAGGTGCACGTGAACACCCCCGCTGTGTCCCGCACTCGGTGCACATGGCCGTCCTCCGCCGTCACCGTTCCCCCCGCGCCGTCCAGCGCGACCGCGCCGGCCGCCACCAGGGCCCGGGCCGAACGCAGCCGGGGGTTGTGACGCTCGACGCGCTCGGCGTCGTACGGCAGTTCGCGATGGAAGTAGGCCGCCTCCGCCGTGTCGTACCCGACGCGGCCCGAGGTGCCGAGGCGTATCAGCGCCGCCCGGACCCGCTCGGCGTCGAGACCCGCCGCCGCGGCGAGGTCGGCCACGTCGACGCGGGGCTCCCAGGCCAGAAGCACCGAGATCAGCTCCGCGTCCTCGGCGGCCTCGTCACCGGCGAGCGCTTCCAGGACACCGCCCTCGCCGGAGAAGCCGCGCGAGGCGTCGGGGGACAGGGTGAGGGTCAGCCGCATCCCCGGCAGGACGGCCTCCCAGGCACTGGCCGTCGCGGCGGCCCCGGCCGCCACCGTGGGGCCGTACACCCGCAGCGCGGTCGCGTGCCGGAGCACCCGCTGGAGGGCGATCAGCCGCTCCGGGCCCGGGAGGCAGACCGCACCCGGCACCGCACGGGTCGTCGGACGCAGCGTGCCGCCCGCCGGCGCCACCCAGCGCGGTCCGCCCCGCGCCGCGCCGCGCGGCAGCGAGCGCAGGAACCGCACGGCCTCGGCGGCGGACAGTTCGGCGCGCAGGTCGAAGCCCGCCGCGATCACCTGGGCCTCCGCGAAGCCCCGCAGCCAGCGGTCGGGGAGCGGCACCTTCTTCTCCACGACCGGACCGTCCAGCGTGGTCACGGCCAACTCCTCGGGCCCGACCCGCAGATGGAGCGGATCGTCCGCGCCGATCCGCGACAGGGCCTCGCGCAGGGGGTTGTTCACGTCGACGTTCGTCGTGCCGTGCCCCACCTCGCCGCCGTCGAGGCCCGCGTCCAGGGCGTCCAGGCGGGCGTACACCCCGCCGCAGCCCGAGAAGGACTCGAAGCGCAGCCGGTCGCCGTTGCCCGTCACCACCGGGTCGAGCGAGGTGGGCCGTTGCCGCTGGTAGTAGCGGGCCGCCGCCACGTCGGCGACCGCGAGCAGACCCGCGGAGGCCACCTGAGGAGACGTCAGGAACCCGGTGAAGAACCGCGGATGGTCCGCCATGCCCGCTGGGGTGGCACCCCGCGAGGTCTCCAGTCCCAGGCGCTGTGCACCCGCCGCGGACTCCAGCGCGGAGGGTCGGCGATAGGCCACGGCCTGCAAAGATCGCGTCATGGAAAAACCGTAGAGGCGACCACTGACAATCGGCTCTGACCTGCGAAAATGCCCTGCGGGAGCGGGAGTTGCGACGGCCGCGTACCGGGGGATGACGCCGGTACGCGGCTCGCTGTCGAGGGTACGGGAGCCGACGAGGGGTTACTGACCCACGCGGCCAGGCTGGAGCGTCTGCGTGAACAGCACGGTGCCGTCCTGCTCGCGCAGGCGGACCGTCAGTTCGCCGCTGGCGCCGTCGATGTCGACCTCGCCGAAGAACTGGTAGCCGCCGGCGGGGGAGACGTTCGCGGCCGTCGGTGCCTTCACGAACACCCGCTCCGGCCCGAAGGTGTTGTCGAGGGCGTTCGCCGGGAAGGCGCCGGCGTTCAGCGGGCCCGAAACGAACTCCCAGAACGGCTCGAAGTCCGTGAACGCGGCCCGCGACGGCTGGTAGTGCTGCGCCGAGGTGTGGTGCACGTCGGCCGTCAGCCACACCGTGCCGGTGATCCGCCGGTGCTTGATGTACCGCAGCAGCTCGGCGACCTGCAGCTCCCGCCCGAGCGGCGCGCCCGGGTCGCCCTGAGCCACCGCCTCGATGTTGGCCTTGCCCTCGGTGGTGTCCGGCACGACCAGCCCGAGCGGCATGTCGGAGGCGATCACCTTCCACACCGCACGCGACCGCGACAGCTCCCGCTTGAGCCACTCCAGCTGCTCACGCCCGAGGATGCCCTGCGGGTCCACGGTCTGATCGTCGGCCGAGTTGGCGTTGCGGTACGTCCGCATGTCCAGCACGAACACGTCGAGCAACGGCCCCTGCCGCAGCACCCGGTGGACGCGGCCCTCGTGCTTGCCCGTCGGAAGCGTGGAGATCGGGAAGTACTCGGAGAACGCCCGCCGGGCCCGCGCCGCGAGCACGTCGACGCTCTTCTCGGTGTAGCGGGTGTCGGTGCTCGCGATCACCTCGCCCGGGTACCAGTTGTTGCGCACCTCGTGGTCGTCCCACTGGATGATCGACGGCACCTGGGCGTTGAACCGCCGCAGGTTCTCGTCGAGCAGGTTGTAGCGGAAGTTGCCGCGGAACTCGGCCAGCGTCTCGGCGACCTTCGACTTCTCCTCGGTGGTGATGTTCCGCCACACGCTGCCGTCGGGCAGGGTGGCCGTCGCCGAGATGGGGCCGTCGGCGTAGATGTTGTCGCCGCTGCACAGGAAGAAGTCCGGGTCGAGCGCGGCCATCGCCTTGTAGATGGTGTAGCCGCCGAAGTCCGGGTTGATGCCCCAGCCCTGGCCCGCAAGGTCGCCCGACCACAGGAAGCGCACCCCGTCGCGGCGCCCGGCCGACGCGGTGCGGAAGGTGCCGGTGACCGGCTCGCCGGTACGGCGCGGGTCGTCCGGGTCGGCGAGCAGCACCCGGTAGTGGATCTGCTCACCGGCCGGGAGGCCGTGCAGGCGGGTGGTGCCGGTGAAGTCCGTGTCCGCGCCGAGCAGCGGGCCGTGCCAGCGGTGCGCGTTGCGGAACGACTCGGTCGCGGACGTCTCGACGATCATCCGCGCGGGACGGTCGGACCTCACCCACACCAGCCCGGAGTGCGCGGTCACGTCTCCGGTCTGTACACCCCACCCCGCCTCAGGACGCCCGGACAGGGCGAACGCCGGCGCCGCGCCGGCCGCGGCGGGCAGGGTCAGGGCCGCCGACGCGACCAGGGAGCCGCGCAGCACGCTGCGGCGGCCGGGGAACGGACGTTGGGACATGGATGCGCCTCCAGGGACGGGATCCGGCCAGTGTGCGATGTCATGACTACTGGTGCGCCGCAGCGCACACGGAAACCACAAGTGAACAACTGACCGCATACGCAAAGGGACCGGCGTTTCGCGACAGCGTGCGCGCGTGTACGGCTCTCAGCGCCGGGCGGTCACCCGGAGGCCGCCTCGGCCATCAGCCGTATGCCCTCACGGATGCGCGCGGGCGAGAGGTGCGCGTAGCCGACCACGAGCCGCACCTCCGCCGAGTCACCGGTACGCGCGTGGGCGCACGCCGACAGCGGACGTACGGCCACCCCCGCAGCGGCCACCCGGGTGAGGAAGCGTTCCTCGGGCCCGTAGCGCTGCGGCAGCGTGGCGATGACATGCAGTCCGGCGGCGATCCCGGACACCCGCGAGCCGGGGAAGTGCTCCTCCAGCGCGGCCACGAGCGCGTCGCGGCGCTCGCGGTAGGCGTGCTGGCAGCGGCGCAGCTGACGGTCGTAGTCGCCGCGCTCCACGAACCGGGTGAAGGCCGCCTGGTCGAGGGTGGGATGACCGAGGTCCATGGTCCGCTTGCGCTCGATCACCTCGTCGGCGAGCGCCTCAGGCACGAGCAGCCAGCCGAGCCGCAGCCCCGGGGCGAGGGACTTGCTGACCGAGCCCGCGTAGGCCACCCGCTCCGGGTCGAGACCCTGGAGCGCGCCGACGGGGGCGCGGTCGTAGCGGAAGTCGCCGTCGTAGTCGTCCTCCAGGAGGAACCCGTCCACGGAACGCGCCCAGTCGAGGAGTTCGGCCCGGCGCCGCGCGGAGCAGGCGATGCCGGTCGGGTACTGGTGGGCGGGCGTCGTCACGACCGCCCGTACGCCGGACGCCCGCAAGGGGTCCAGGGCGATCCCCTCGCCGTCCAGCGGGACCGGCACCGGTGTGACGCCCGCCGCCGCGTAGAGGTCGTCGTGCTGCGGGCTGCCGGGATCCTCGACGCCCACCGTGCGCAGCCCGCGCGCGTGGAGCGCGAAACCGAGCAGCGTCGTGGCCTGGGCCACCCCGGAGACCACCACGATCCGCTCCGGATCGGCGACCACGCCCCGGCGGCGCGCGAGGAGTTCGGCCAGCGCGGTGCGCAGCCGGGGCAGCCCGCGCGGGTCGGGATAGCCGAGCTCGTGGTGCGGCAGCTCCGCCAGCACCGCGCGCTGGGCCGCCGCCCAGGCGGTCCGGGGAAACAGCGACAGGTCCGGGGTCCCCGGCACGAAGTCGGCCCGGGCGCCCGGCGGACGGGGCGCGAGGTCACGCGCGCGGGGCGGTGCGGCCCGTACGGCACCGCCCACCCACGTCCCCGCGCCCCGGCCGCTGCGCAGATACCCCTCCGCCGTCAACTGCTCGTACGCCTCAGTGATCAGGCCCCGCGACACCCCGAGGTCCGCCGCCAGGTCCCGGCTCGACGGCAGCCGGGTCCCCGGCGCGAGCCGCCCCGACCGCACCGCTTCCCGCAACGCGGCCTGCAACGATCGCCCACGCGCGCGTGCGGGGGCGGAAGCCGCCGGGAGCAGCACCTCCCAGGCGACCGAGCCGCCACGCCCGTCCGAGGCCGGCGCCGACCCTGCCTGCCCTACATCCATGCCTGTCCCGATTGGTCCCCGATCACGTCCCACAAATGGACCTTAAACCGGACCGCCCTGCTGCCTAGCGTCGCTTCCATGAACGCCACCACCACCCGCGGAGCGCTGCTCGCCGGGTTCGCCTGCGTCCTCGTCGGCGCGTCCTTCACGGCCAACAGCAAGCTCGGCGACTACCCGTACGCGGGTGGCCAGTTCCTTCGCTACGGGCTGGCCTGTCTGCTGCTCCTGCCCTTCGCCGGGCGGGGCGCCCCGGCCCGGCTGCGGACGCTCGGGCCGCGCCAGTGGGGCCGCCTCGCGCTGCTCTCGGCCGTCGGCATGGTCGCGTTCAACATGGCCGTCATCGCCGCCGAACGGACCGCGGAACCGGCCGTGCCGGGCGTCTTCGTCGGCTGCGCGCCGGTCGTGGTCGCCGTCGTCGTCCCGGCGCTCGACGGCCGCCGGCCGCAACGCGCGGTCCTGTACGGGGCGTTGCTCGTGGCGGTCGGGGCCTTCACGGTCCAGGGCTGGGGGCGCACGGACGCGGCCGGGATCGCCTACTCCGTGTGCGCCCTGACCGGTGAGGTCGGCTTCGCGGTCCTCGCCGTGCCCGTCCTGCGTCCCCTGGGCCCGCGGCTGCTGTCCGCCACGGTGTGCGGAGTCGCCGCTGCCGAGTCGCTGGCGGCGGGACTCGTTCTGGACGGCACGGCATGGCTGCGCCGGCCCACCGGCACCGAGGCCACCGCGCTGCTGTGGCAGGCGGCGGTCGTCACGGTCGTCGGCTTCGTGTGCTGGTACATGGGCATGCAGCGGATCGGCGCGGAGCGCGCCACGCTGTTCTCCGGCCTCATCCCGGTCGCCGCGGCCTGCACCGCCCCGCTCGTCGGCACGGGCGCCTACGGCGCCGCCCAGGCCGTCGGCAGCGGCCTCGTCGGCGCCGGAGTCGCCCTGGGATCAGGGGTGTTCACCGGAAACCGAAAGTCGTCAGCGGCTGCCGTCCAGGATCACGCGCGCGACGAGCGCCGGGTCGTCGTTCATCGGGCAGTGGCCGCAACCGGGCAGCCGCACCAGGCGGGCCTTGGGGATGATCTGCTTGGCGCGGACTCCTTGGCGGCGCAGCAGGAGCCGGTCCTTGCTGCCCCAGGCCACGGTGACAGGGATGCCGGGGATGTCGTCCGTGAACCGGACGGAGCCGCCCGCCCGCAGGGTGTCGGCGAAGCCCGTGGCGTTCACCAGCGCGAGCGTCTCGGCGACGACGGCCTCGGGTGAACGGCGGCCCGGACGGGCGTAGATGGTGCTCGTCAGCGCGGTCCGGCCGGCCGCCGACCGCGACAGCCGCTCGACCAGGGGCAGCGGCATCCGCTGGGCGATGCCCCGCATGGTGAGCAGCACGGAGAAGGCGTAGCGCCGCTCGGCCTCCGACCAGAAGCCCGCGGGAGACAGCGTGGTGACGGACCGTACGAGCTTCTCCCGGCCGAGTTCCAGGGCGAGCAGACCGCCGAGCGAGTTGCCCGCCACGTGCGGCCGGTCCAGCTCCAGCTCTTCGCAGAGCGCGCCGAACACGGCGGTCGTGGTGGCCAGGTCGTACGAGAGTCCGTCGGGCAGCGCCGGGGAGGCGCCGAAGCCGGGCAGGTCAACGGCGATCACGTCGCGTTCGGTGGCCAGGATGTCCACGACCGGGTCCCAGGCCTGCCGGTGGTGGCCGATGCCGTGCAGCAGGAGCAGCGGCTCACCGCTGCCCACGCGCGCGTAGTCGACGGTCACGGACCGCGGGCCGTGCGGGGAAGGGACCTTGAACGAGACGGTGGCGGCCATGGGGGTGTGCTCCTCGTCTGGGGCTCGCTGACGGACGCTGGTGGACAGCTTGTCAGCAATTACTACCGGCGGGTAGCCCTTGTGGCCCGGACCCCTGTTACCGCCTGGACAGCACGAGGTGCGTCGGATGGGATGGAGCCGTGAGTACCGACACCGTGACCGACGTGTTCGAAGAGCACCGCCCCGTCCTGCTGGGCGTGGCCTACCGCATGCTGGGGCGGGTGGCCGACGCCGAAGACGTCGTCCAGGAAGCCTGGTTGCGCTGGTCCGGAGCCGACCGGGACGACGTGCGCGAGCCGCGCGGCTACCTCGTGCGGATCACGACCCGCCTCGCCATCGACCGGCTCCGCCAGATCAAGGCGCGCCGAGAGGCCTACGTCGGCCCGTGGCTGCCGGAGCCCTACGTCACCGACTTCGGGGATGTCGTCCCGGACACCGCGGAGCGAGCCGTGCTCGCCGACTCCGTCTCCCTCGCCGTCCTCGTCGTCCTGGAGTCGCTCTCGCCCCTGGAACGCGCGGTGTTCGTGCTCCGGGAGGCCTTCGGATACCCGTACGCCGACATCGCCACCATGCTGGAGCGCGAGGAGCCCGCGGTGCGCCAGCTCGCCGGACGGGCCCGCAAGCACGTCGAGGAACGCCGGCCCCGCTACGACGTCGACCCCGTCCAGCGCCGGGACCTCACCGAACGCTTCCTCGCCGCCGCCGCGGAGGGCGACCTGGAGGGACTCATGGCGATACTGGCCCCGGACGTCCGCCTCGTCGGCGACAGCGGCGGCAAGTCGAGGGCCCCGCTGCGCGTCCTCGAGTCGGCGGACCACGTGGGCCGCTTCATCGTCGGTGCCGCCCGCAAGGGCGTCGCGGACATGACCTGGCGCTTCGTCGAGGTCAACGGCGGCCCCGCGGTGCTGGTCCTGTCCGGCGGCAAGCCCGACTCGGTCTACCAGGTGGACATCGCCGACGGCCGCATCCAGTCCGTCTACATCCTGCGCAACCCCGACAAGCTGCAATCGCTTTCCGCCTAGCGGCGCCTGCGCCCGAAGCCCCCGTCCCGTGCGACGGGGGCTTTGCCGTGCTGTCACGAACACCGCCCGGTACGAACGCTTCATGAACGCTCCGCGGCAGCGTCCCTGTGAGTGCCGCGAGGGATCGAGGATTGGTCTTGACCAAGGGTGGGGGCCGCCCTATGGTCGCAGAGAAGTGCAACAACCTTTAATAAACAAGGGCGCTAAAACGCCGCCGGACCACGGCGATTGCGGAGGACAGGGTGGGGACCACGCAACTGGAATCGGTGCCGGAACCGAAGTACTGGCATCTCAAGACCGTGCTCAGCGAGGCCTTGGACTCCGAGTTCTCCGTGGGCGAGATCCTGCCCAACGAGCGAGACCTCGCCGCCCGCTTCGGCGTCGCCCGTGCCACGCTCCGCCAGGCCCTCGAACAGCTCGAACTGGAAGGCCGCCTCCAGCGCCGTCGCGGAGTCGGTACGACGGTCGCGCCGCCGCGCGTGGGGGTAGCCGTCGGCACCGAGCAGCACGCCTGGCCGGGCACCGCCACCGACGCCTGGCAGCTCGCCGACAGCGCGCTGGAACTCCCGCCGGCCGCCGTCGCCGCCGCGCTGGAGACCGGCCCCGAGGACACCGTGCACATCGTGCGCCGTTCCCGGATGACCCACGGTCAGCCGGTCGCCGCGGAACTGCTCTACGTCCCGCAGTCGTCGGTGCCCGAGCTGTCGGCCATCGACGCCCCCTCCGGGACGGCACGCGCGCGTGCCGTGCTGCGTGAGCTGCAGCGCCTGGAGCTGGAGGGGCAGGACAGCGCGGTCGAACTCGGCTCGGCCCGCGCGGACGACGCCAAGCAGCTGGACCGGCTGCCGGGCGCCCCCGTCCTCGTCGTCACCACCCGGTTCTTCGCCGGGGGCCGCACCGCGGCGCTCTCCGTCGCCACCTACCGCGCCGACACCTGCCGGCTGACCTTCGGCGACTCCGGCGGCGTGGAGATCCACCAGCAGCCGGAACGCCAGGCGTCCTGACCGTCGCCACGGCCGACGCATCACCCGCCGCGCGCCCCGGAGCTGCTCCGGGGCGCGCGGTGTGTCAGCGGCGCTCCATCGAATCGATCAGCCGCCGTGCACCGAATCGGTCAGCGGCCGTTTACCGAATCGGTCAGCGGCCGTGCACCGAATCGGTCAGCGGTGATACGTCCCATCGCTCAGTGGCGATACGCCGAAGCGGTCACCGCCGCGCCGTCACCGTGCCCTCCACCGCGAACAGTTGCTCCTCCACGTGGTCCAGGGCCAGCCGCAGCGCGCCCGTCGCCACCGCCGCCTCGCCGAGGAGCGACAGGGTGACCTTCGGCGGCCGCAGACAGTAGCGCGCCAACTCCCGCCGCAGCGGCTCCAGTACGCCGTCCAGACCGGCCGCCCAGCCGCCGATCACCACCAACTCCGGGTCGAGGGCGAGCGCGAGCGCGGCCACGTCGTGGACGAGCCGCTGGATGAAGCGCTCGACGGCCGCGCGAGCCCGCTGGTCGCCCTCGCGGGCCTGCGCGAAGACCTCGGCGACCGCCTGTTCGTCGAGCGGGTGCAACGGCTCGTCCGTGGTGGACAGCAGCGTCTCCGGCGTCACCTCACGGCCCAGCAGATGCAGCGCGCCGATCTCGCCCGCCGCTCCGCCGAACCCCCGGTGCAGCCGCCCCCCGATGAGCGACCCCGCGCCCGGACTCAGCCCGGCCAGCACGAACACCACGTCGTCGGACTCGGTGGCCGCGCCCTTCCAGTGCTCGGCGACCGCGGCGGCGTTGGCGTCGTTCTCCACCAGCACCGGGCACTTGAAGGACCGGCTCAGCCGCTCGCCCAGCCGCAGCCCCGTCCACTCCGGCAGCGCGGCACACAGCCGCACCGTGCCGTCCGCCTCCACGATCCCCGGCGAGGCCACCCCGACGGCCCGCAGCGAGCCCCGTGACACCCCGGCCCGGCGCAGCAGCTCCGCCACCGCGGTCCGCAGCCGCTCCAGCCGCTCGTCGGCGGAAGCCGTCTCGGTGACGTCCTTCGCGACGGCGCCCAGCACCCGGCCGTCCAGGTCGGACAGGAGCGCGGCCACCCGGTGCGGCCCGATGTCGAGGCCCAGCAGATGACCCGCCTCGGCCCGGAACCGGAACCGCCGCGCGGGCCGCCCCTGCCGCCGTACGACGCTCTCGTCCGCCGCCTTCTCGACGACGTACCCCGCCTCGATCAGACCCTCGACCACGCCCTCGACCGTCGGCCGGGACAAGCCCGTCACGCGGGTGATCTCGGTGAGCGTCGCGCAGTCCGTGGCGCGCAGCGCGTGCAGCACCACCGCGGAGTTGATCCTCCGCAGCAGCGAGGGATCCCCGCCGGTCAGCCGCCCCACCGTCCGTCCTCCCAGCTAGTGCGCGTGTTGGGCGGATCGTACTCGGCACGGCGGACCCCGGCGAGCGCGGGGACGCAGAGATCGCTTGCTGCCCCGACCGGGCGTGGTGCGCCGCTCCGGTCAGCCCGGCGCCACGAACCCCGACTCGTACGCCGCGATCACCGCCTGCGTGCGATCCCGCGCCCCCAGCTTGGCCAGGACGGCGCTCACATGGGACTTCACGGTCTCCGTGCCCACCACCAGCCGCTCGGCGATCTCCGCGTTCGACAGCCCCCGCGCCATCAGCCGCAGCACCTCCGCCTCCCGCTCGGTCAGCTGCGCCCGCTCCATCGCCGCGCGGGCCGCGCGGTTCCCGCCGCCCTCGCCGTACTCGGCGGCGAGCTGCCGCACCGACGCCGGGAACAGCAGCGACTCGCCCTCGGCGACCAGCCGCACCGCGTGCACGATCTCGGCCGGCCGCGCCCGCTTCAGCAGGAACCCGTCAGCCCCGGCCCGCAGCGCCTCGTACACGTACTCGTCGTTCTCGAACGTCGTCACCACGAGGATCTTCGGCGGCTCGGTCACCGTCCGCAGCACCGCGCGCGTGGCTTCGATCCCGTCCAGCAGCGGCATCCGTACGTCCATGGCCACTACGTCCGGCCGCAGCTGCCGCACCAGCGGAATCACCGCCGCCCCGTCCGCGGCCTCCCCGACCACCTCGATGTCGGGCTGCGCCTCCAACACGGCCCGCAGACCTGCACGTACGAGGGGTTCGTCGTCGACGAGGAGAACGGTGACCGGCATCCGGCCAGCGTAGATCAGCGGGCCGGCAGCTCTGCATGCACCTGCCAGTCACCCTGGTCCGGCCCGGTGTGCGCACGCCCGCCCAGCAGAGCCGCGCGCTCGCGTATCCCGCGCAGCCCGCTGCCTCTGCCGGGCCCGGGTATGTCGGCGGTGAGCGGATTGCGGACCTCCAGCACGAGCGCGCCGTCGGCCACCGCCACGCGCACCCGGACGGGGACGGCGCCCGCGTGCCGCAGCACGTTGGTCAGCGCCTCCTGGAGGATGCGGTAGCCCTCGCGGGACACCGGTCCGGGGACGGTGTCGAGGGGGCCGGTCATGTCGACGTCGACCTTCGCGCCCGACGCCCGCGCGGACTCCAGCAACCGGCCCGCGTCCGCGAGCGTCGGCCGGCTGCTCACCGGTCGCCCGGACTCGCGCAGGATGCCGAGGACGCGCTCCAGGTCCTCCAAGGCGGCCCGCCCGGTCTCCTCGATGGCGTCCAGGGCCCGGTCCGTGAACGCGGGATCGGCGGCCGCCCGCGCCGCACCTGCCTGGACGACGGCCACGGTCAGGGCGTGGCCGATGGAGTCGTGCAGCTCACGGGCGATACGGGTGCGCTCCAACAGCTGCTCGGTGCGCTCCTCCATGGCGGCGAGCCGGTCGGCCGGGGACGGACCCAGGAGGCGGCGAGCGAGCGCGGTGATCAAGTGCCCCGAACCCACCACGGACGCCCCCAGCACCGCCAGCGTCACGGGCACCAGCAACACGTGCCACCCATGGTGGCCCTGGGGCAGGAACGGCACGCCCTCGTCGGCGTCACCGCCGAAGGGAGACAGAGCCAGGTCCACGGACGTGAGAAGGAGCCGGAAGGTGAACATGGAGGTCACGCAGCCCAGCAGCAGCCGCACCTCCAGCCACAGGACCACCCGCCTCCGGTCACCCCAGGAGGCGGACGGCGCGACGACGATCTCGGTGCTCTCGCTGTCGTGCCGGTGGCCGGTCAGCAACAGCCGCGCCTGCAGACCCTCCACGGTCCGCATCGCCGGCACCAGCCCGGCCGGGGCGAGCACCACACCCGCCACCACCCAGGTCCACCAGGCCTCCTCGATGAACAGCCACATCGCCGGCCACACGATCGCGATGTACAGATGCAGCAATCGTGTGTACGTCACCGCCCGACCGAACGGGCGCAGCAAGCGGGCCATGGCGTCATCGTGCCAGCCGCCACTGACAACGAGCCTCCCCCGCACGGGGGAGACGATCTCCACCCGCGGGGGAGGCCCCGCCCCGCCCCCGGCGGCCAGGCTGCTGCCATGACCAGCATCGAAGTCCACGCCCTCACCAAGGAGTTCGGCACCCGGCGAGCCGTGGACGACCTCACCTTCACCGTCCTCCCCGGCCGCGTCACCGGCTTTCTCGGCCCCAACGGCGCCGGAAAGTCCACCACCCTGCGGCTCGTCCTCGGCCTCGACCGGCCGACCTCCGGCACCGCCACGATCGGCGGCCGCGCCTACCCCACCCTCCAGGAGCCGCTGCGCCACGTGGGCGCCCTGCTCGACGCGCAGGCCGCCCACGGCTCACGCACCGGACGCGACCATCTGCGCACGCTGGCCGCGAGCAACCGCATCCCGGACCGTCGCGTGGACGAACTGCTGGAGGAGACCGGCCTCGCCCCGGCGGCCCGGCGCCGGGTGAAGACGTACTCCCTGGGCATGCGCCAGCGGCTCGGCATCGCGGCCGCCCTGCTCGGCGACCCCGCGGTGGTCATGCTCGACGAACCCTCCAACGGGCTCGACCCCGAAGGCATCATCTGGATACGGGAGTTGCTGCGCCGGCTCGCGGGGGAGGGGCGTACGGTCCTGGTCTCCAGCCACCTCATGAACGAGACCGCGTCCTTCGCCGACCACCTCGTGGTGCTGGGCCGCGGCCGGCTCCTCGCGGACACCCCGCTGCGCGAGTTCATCCACGCGCGCGTGCAGCCGACCGTACGCGTCCGCACCACGGACCCCACCGCCCTCAAGGCGGTCCTTGCCGAGCACGGTCATGACGCCGCCGAACACGAGGACGGGCACTGGCGCGTGCGGCACGCACGCGTGGACGACATCGGACGCCTCGCCGCCGCCGCCGGCGTCCCCCTCCTCGAACTGGCCGCCGAGGAGGCCACCTTGGAGCAGGCCTATCTGGACCTCACCGCCACCGAGACCGAGTTCACCGCACAGCCGCAGGAGGCCTGAGATGCCGTTCGTTCCCGTCCTCCACGCGGAGTGGCTGAAGATCCGCACGCTCCGCTCCCTGCTCGGGGCGCTTCTGGCCCTGTTCGCGGCGACCACGGCGTTCTCCGCGATCGCCGGCGTCTCCAACACGTCCGACCCCGACTTCGACCCGCTGTTCATGGCACTGTCCGGCGTCATGCCCGGTCAGATCGCCGCGATCTCCTTCGGCGCCATGGCGATCTCCTCTGAGTTCCACGGGGGCGCACTCCGGCTCTCGCTCGCCGCGGTACCGCAACGGGGCCGGTGGTTCACGGCCAAGCTCACCGCCGTCGCCGTACCGGCCCTGCTGGTGGGCCTGGTCACCGCCGTCGCCGCCCTAGTCGTCGCCCGCGCGGGCCTCGGTGAGGCCGCGAGCGGACTCAACGCGGGCGAACAGCTCCGCGGTGTCGTCGGCTGCGGCATCTACCTCATGCTGATGGCCCTGTTCGCGGCCGGGCTCGCGGCGCTGCTGCGCAGCGGCGTGGGCGCCCTGTCGCTGCTGATCCCGTTCATCCTCGTCGTCTCGTTCGTGATCGGGGACGTGCCCGGAGGCGTCACCGACCTCATGCCCGACCGGGCGGGCCAGATCGTGCTGTACGAGACGTACGACGGGCGGTTGGGGCCGTGGTCCGGGCTGGCGGTGACCGCGCTGTGGACCGCGGCGACGATCATCGCGGGTGCCTGGAGCCTGCGACGCAGGGATGCCTGACGGCACACCAGTTGTCAGTGGGGCCCGGTTTACTGGATCACATGGACATCGCGAAGGACCTCGCCCTGATCGACCTGCTGTGCGCCCGGCCCTTTCCCTCGGAGCACGAGCGCTACCACAGCGCGTGGTTAGGGCCGGGGGACTGGCCGGACGTGGGCGACTGCTACGCCTACGAGGCGGCGCTCATAGAGCGGTTCACCCAGAGATGGGGAGCGGCCGCACGCTGGGGGACCGTGACCCTGGAGGAGCGCATCGCGCGGGGTGAGGAGATACCTGAACCCTGGCTGTCGCTCGCCGCTCTGGCCATCGACGTGCGGACGTGGGAGGTGTCCGACAGCGTCCGCCGGGTCACCCTCGCGGTGGCCGACCGGGAGCACGAGAGCCGGCCGCGGATATGGGCCGCCGTCACGGAGACGGACCCGCCGTGACCATCAGACGTCTGCGGTGAGCCGCCGGGCATCTGCCGTCACCCGTCAGGCCTCCGCCGCGACCCGCAGCCGCGCGAACTCCTCGGCCATCGTCGCCGCCGTCCAGTGCGCGTTCAGTCCGCTCGGATTCGGCAGCACCCACACGCGCGTGTCCCCGATCGTCCGCTCCTGCGGACCCACCTCGGCCTTCTTGTCGTCGAACGCCGCCCGGTACGCGGTCACTCCGACGACCGCCAGCCAGCGCGGCCGCAACCGGGCCACTTTCAGCGCCAGTTGCCGCCCGCCCTCGCGATACTCCTCCGCGCTCAGCTCGTCCGCCCGCGCGGTCGCCCGCGCCACGACGTTCGTGATGCCGAGCCCGTACGACAGCAACTCCTGCTGTTCGGCGGGCTTCATGAGCCTCGGCGTGAAGCCGGACAGATGGAGCACCGGCCAGAAGCGGTTGCCCGGACGGGCGAAGTGATGGCCCGTCGCGGCCGTCATCAGACCGGGGTTGATCCCGCAGAACAGGACGCGGAGACCGTCCGCGACGACGTCCGGTACCAGACGGTCGCGGGCGGCCTCCAACTCGGCGGCGGTGAAGCGCGTCAGAGGATCGCTCCGGGGGTGTAACCGGCGGCCTCCGGGTGCTGCTTCGCGATCTCCTCGATCCGGCCGACGACCACACCGACCTGGTCGGCCGCGGCGCCCGTGAAGGACAGCTTGTCGGCCATCAGCGCGTCCAGCTGGGCGCGGTCGAGCGGGATGCGCTCGTCGGCGGCCAGCTTGTCGAGGAGCTCGTTGCGCTCGGCACCCTGCTCGCGCATCGCGAGCGCCGAGGCCACGGCGTTCTCCTTGATCGCCTCGTGGGCGACCTCACGGCCGACGCCCGCGCGGACCGCGCCCATCAGCACCTTGGTGGTGGCGAGGAACGGCAGGTAGCGGTCCAGCTCGCGGGCCACGACCGCCGGGAAGGCGCCGAACTCGTCGAGCACGGTCAGGAACGTCTCCAGCAGACCGTCCAGCGCGAAGAACGCGTCCGGCAGCGCGACCCGGCGCACCACCGAGCAGGACACGTCGCCCTCGTTCCACTGGTCGCCCGCCAGCTCGCCGGTCATCGACGCGTAGCCGCGCAGGATGACCATCAGGCCGTTGACGCGCTCGCAGGACCGCGTGTTCATCTTGTGCGGCATCGCCGAGGAGCCCACCTGGCCCGGCTTGAAGCCCTCGGTCACCAACTCGTGCCCGGCCATCAGACGGATCGTCTTGGCGAGGGACGAAGGCGCCGCCGCCAGCTGCACCAGCGCCGTGACGACCTCGTAGTCCAGCGAGCGCGGGTAGACCTGGCCGACCGACGTGAACGCCTGCGAGAAGCCGAGGTGCTGCGCGATCCGGTTCTCCAGGTCGGCCAGCTTGCCGGCGTCCCCGCCCAGCAGGTCGAGCATGTCCTGCGCGGTGCCGACCGGGCCCTTGATGCCGCGCAGCGGGTAGCGGCCCAGCAGCTCCTCGACGCGGCCGTACGCCACGAGCAGCTCGTCGGCGGCGGTCGCGAACCGCTTGCCCAGCGTCGTGGCCTGCGCGGCCACGTTGTGGGAGCGGCCGGCCATGACCAGCTCGGCGTACTCGCCGGCCAGCTTGCCGAGGCGGGCCAGCACGGCCACCGTACGGTCGCGCATCAGCTCCAGGGAGAGCCGGATCTGGAGCTGTTCGACGTTCTCGGTGAGGTCGCGCGAGGTCATGCCCTTGTGGACGTGCTCGTGCCCGGCGAGGTCGTTGAACTCCTCGATCCGCGCCTTCACGTCGTGCCGCGTGACCTTCTCGCGCTCGGCGATGGAGGCCAGATCGACGGTGTCGAGGACACGCTCGTAGTCGGCGATCGCCGCGTCCGGGACCTCGATGCCGAGGTCCTTCTGGGCCCGCAGCACGGCGAGCCAGAGCTGCCGCTCCAGCTTCACCTTCTGCTCGGGCGACCAGAGCGTGGCGAGCTCGGCGGAGGCGTAGCGTCCGGCGAGGACGTTCGGGATGCGGGGCTTGGCGGGCGCAGAAGTCACGTGTACGGATTCTACTGGCGAATCGTGCAGGCCAGCGCCACGGGTGCGTTGGGCGGAACCTACGAGACCTGCGTCACGCCAGGTCAGGCCGTCGGGTCCTGGTACGGCAGCAGTTCCGGTCGCTTCGGCGGCAGCCCGTCCCCTGACGACCGGCCTGTCAGGCGCCGCCCTATCCAGGGCAGCAGGTGCTGCTTGGCGAAGCGGGCGTCGGCGATGCGCCGCGCGAGCCAGTGCGGCGGCACCGTCGCCGGCATCGGCGTACGCCACTCGGTGTCCTCGGGGTCGTAGCCGAGCGTCTGCCAGACGGCCTCCGCGACCCGGCGGTGCCCCTCGGGCGTGAGGTGCAGCCGGTCCACGTCCCACATGCGCTGGTCGCTCAGCGACGGCGCCCCGTACAGGTCGACGACCAAGGCGCCGTGCCGCTCGGCCAGTTCGTCGACGCAGGCGAACAGCTCCTCCATGCGGGGCCGGAAGCGCTGCTGGACGGGGCCCTCGCGGCCCGGGCTGCGCATGAGGACCAGCTGCTTGCAGGAGGGGGCGAGCCGCTCCACGGCCTCGGTCAGCAGGTCCCGGACGCGGACCATGTCGCACTTGGGTCGCAGGGTGTCGTTCAGCCCGCCGACCAGGGTGATCACGTCCGGCTGCATGGCGGCCGCCACGTCGACCTGCTCGTCGACGATCTGCTGGATCAGCTTGCCGCGCACCGCGAGGTTCGCGTAGCGGAAGCCGGGGGTGTGGGCGGCCATCCGGCCGGCCAGGACATCGGCCCAACCGCGGTAGGTGCCGTCCGGCAGCAGGTCCGACATGCCCTCGGTGAAGGAGTCGCCGACCGCGACGAGGCTGGTGTATGTGGGGTTCTTCTGCATGGCGACAGAAATGGTATCCCGTGCACATACCCGCCGGTCGGTCACCCTGGTGACACCTCTGGCCTCTGCGCTCAGGCCCGCTGCCCGAACAGCCTCCGCAGCACGTCCTCCATCGTCACCAGCCCCGCCAGCCGCCCGTCGTCCCCGACCGCCGCCGCCAGATGCGTGCGGCTGCCCCGCATCGCGGTCAGCACGTCGTCCAGCGGCGTGCTCTCCCGCACCCGCGCGATGGGCCGCATGTCCCGCACCCGGAACGGCACGTCCCGAGGGGAGGCGTCCAGTGCGTCCTTGACATGCAGATAGCCGACGATCCTGCGTGTCTCGTCCACGACCGGGAACCGGGAGAACCCGGACTCGGCCGACAGCCGCTCCAGCTCCTCCGGAGTGACGCCCACGCGCGCGTAGACGACGCGCTCCAGGGGGAGCACCACGTCCCCCACCGGGCGGCGGCCCAGCTCCAGCGCGTCGTGCAGCCGCTCCCGGGTGCGGTCGTCGATCAGCCCCGCCTCGTCGGAGTCCTTCACCAGGCGGGCCAGCTCGGCGTCCGAGAAGGTCGCCGTGACCTCGTCCTTGGTCTCGATCCGCAGCAGCCGCAGCAGGGCGTTCGCGAAGGCGTTGACCGCGAAGATCACCGGGCGCAGCCCCCGGGCCACGGCGACCAGCGGCGGGCCGAGCGTCAGCGCGCTGCGCACCGGCTCCGCCAGCGCGATGTTCTTCGGCACCATCTCGCCGAGCAGCATGTGCAGATAGGTCGCCGCGGTCAGCGCGATGACGAAGGACACCGCGTGCCCCGCGCCCTTCGGCACGCCCAGCGCGTGGAACACCGGCTCCAGCAGATGCGCGATCGCCGGTTCGGCGACGACACCGAGAACCAGGGTGCACAGCGTGATGCCGAGCTGCGCGGCCGCCATCAGCGCCGACACGTGCCGCAGCCCCCACAGCACGCTCTTGGCGCGCCGGTCGCCGTCCTCGGCGTACGGCTCGATCTGGCTGCGGCGCACGGAGATCAGCGCGAACTCGGCGCCCACGAAGAAGGCGTTGACCACGAGGGTCGCGAGACCGATCAGCAACTGGACGGCGATCACGGCCCGACCTCCCCGTCCGCAGGTTCTTCGAGCGGCGCGTGCAGCAGCACCCGCGCGGCCCGGCGCCCCGAGGCGTCCACGACGTCCAGCCGCCAGCCGGCGACCTCGACGGTGTCGCCGACGACCGGGATACGGCCCAGCTCGGTCGCCACGAGCCCCGCCAGCGTCTCGTACGGCCCCTCGGGCGCCCGCAGTCCCACGCGCGCGAGCTGGTCGACGCGGGCCGAGCCGTCGGCCGAGTACAGCGTGCGGCCCTCGTCGTCGGTCCCGGCCGGGGCCAGGTCGGGCGTCTCGTGCGGGTCGTGCTCGTCGCGGACCTCGCCGACGACCTCCTCGACGATGTCCTCCAAGGTCGCCACCCCGGCCGTGCCGCCGTACTCGTCGATGACCACGGCCATCGTGCGTTTGCCGGACAGCCGGTCCAGGAGCCGGTCCACGGTGAGCGACTCCGGGACGAGCAGCGGCTCGCGCATCAGTTCGGAGACCGGCACCCGCGGCCGGCGCTCCGCGGGGACGGTCAAAACGTCCTTGATGTGCGCGGTCCCCACGACCGAGTCGAGACTTCCGCGGTACACCGGGAAGCGGGACAGGCCGGTCGCGCGCGTGGCGTTGGCGACGTCCTCGCAGGTCGCCTGCGCGTCCAGCGCGATGACCTGCACGCGCGGCGTCATCACGTTCTCCGCCGTGAGGTCCGCGAGGTTCAGGGTGCGGACGAACAGTTCGGCGGTGTCGGCCTCCAGGGCGCCCTCCTTGGCGGAGTAGCGGGCCAGCGCCGCCAGCTCCTTCGGCCCGCGCGCGGCGGCCAGCTCCTCGGTGGGCTCCACGCCGAGCCGGCGCACGACACGGTTCGCGGTGTTGTTGAGATGCGTGATGAAGGGCCGGAAGGCCGCGCTGAACCAGCGCTGCGCGTTGCCCACCCGCTTGGCCACGGCCAGCGGCGAGGAGATCGCCCAGTTCTTCGGGACCAGCTCGCCGACGACCATCAGGAACACCGTCGACAGCGCCGTGCCCAGCACCAGCGCGAGCGAGGAGGCCGTCGACGCGGAGATGCCGAGCGACTCCAGGGGGCCGGCGATCAGCTTGGCGATCGACGGCTCGGCCAGCATGCCGACGACCAGGTTGGTGACGGTGATGCCGAGCTGCGCCCCGGAGAGCTGGAAGGTCAGATTCCGTACGGCCTTCAGGGCGCCCGAGGCGCCCCGCTCGCCGCGCTCCACAGCCCGCTCCAGGGCGCCGCGCTCGACCGTGGTCAGCGAGAACTCCGCGGCGACGAAGGCGCCACAGGCCACGGAGAGCAGGATCGCCACGAGCAGCAGGAGCACTTCGGTCATCGGGTCACCTCCGTCCCATGATCGGTCAGGGCGTGGCAGCCCACACCTTTCGCCGGGAGGTCGGGTGACCTACCCGCGGCAAAGGAAAAGCAAAACCGGTGAAGAAAAGCGAAACCGGTGGAGAAGAGCGAAGCCGGTCAATTCGCGAGGTGCTTCACCCAGCGCCGCCACTGCTCCTCCGGCGCGTACCCGGCCGCCCGCCACGCTGCCTGCCCCGTCTCGTTGCGCACCAGCACCATCGCGTCCCCGCGGCGTCCGCCGAGCGCCACGAACCGCTCCTCCGCGGCGGCGAGCAGCGCCGAGCCGATGCCCTGGCGGCGGCGCTCCGGATGCACCGCGAGCCGGTAGAGATGGCAGCGCCAGCCGTCGAAGCCCGCGATCACCGTGCCGACCAGTTCGCCGTCCCGCTCGGCCAGGATCAGCGCCTCCGGGTCACGGGCGACGAGCCGCTCGACGCCGTTCCGGTCGTCGCTGATGCTCGTGCCCTCGGCGGCCGTCTTCCAGAAGGCCAGCACGGCGTCGAGATCCTCGGGGGCGGCGGCTCTGATGTGGAGATCAGTCATACGACGATCCCATCACCCACCCTGCGGCGAGACCCGGAATTCCAGCATCCGGACACCACACGACTACTCGCCGCCCAGCTCATCCGTGACGACCACCATCTGGAGGAGCAGGTTCAGTTCCGCCGGTTCCGCACGGCCCGCCGCCAGCTCCCGGTACCGGGCGTACCGCGCGTCGAACTCCTCAAGGCGTCGGCACCAGCTTGCCCTCGGTGTTCCCCGGCACCAGACACGCGCCCGTGAACGCGGCGATGTCGGCGTGCTCGGCGGTGAGCCGCAGCATCCGCCGGCCGTTGCCGCCGAGCAGCAGCGATACCTTCGTGTCGAGCAGTCGGCCCAACTCCTCGACCGTGTGCCGGAGATGGTCCACCCGCGCGCGGGGCGACCCGAAGGGCAGCCCGGCCCGGTCGTGCTCCGCCTGTACGTACCCGGTGCCCAGGCCGAGTTCGAGGCGTCCGTCGGTCAGCGCGTCCGTCGTCGCCACCTCACGGGCGAGCAACGCCGAGTTCCGGAAACCGGCGTTGAGCACGAAGGTGCCGAGCCGCGGCCGTTCCGTGGCCGCGGCCGCCGCGACCAGCGCCGGGAACGGGGCGGGCATGCCTAGATGGTCCGGGACGAGGATCACGTCGTAACCGATCTCCTCGGCCCGGCGACACTTGGCGCGCCACTCCGCGGCGGGCGCGGAGTCGAGCAGGCTGACGCCGAAGCGGAACGGACGCGGCATGAACTCTCCTCGGACCTGTGCGACTTGAGGTCACGCCGATTCCCTCACTCGTGCGCGATAGCAGCCAGCACGTTCATGCGCGAGGCACGCAACGCCGGCAGCAGGGCCGCCACGATGCCGACGACCGCCGAGCCGACCACGACCGCGACGATCGTCGACCACGGGATCGCGAGCGCGTTCATGCCCTGCAACTCCAGGACCTGCTGCACGCACACACCCCACACCAGCCCGAGCGCCAGCCCCAGGACCGCGCCGAAGACGGCGATCACCACCGACTCCAGGCGGATCATCCGGCGCAGTTGGCGCCGGCCGAGCCCGATGGCGCGCAGCAGCCCGATCTCCCGGGTGCGCTCCACCACCGACAGGGCAAGGGTGTTGACCACGCCGAGCACCGCGATGACGATCGCGAGGCCGAGCAGCGCGTACACGAGGTAGAGCAGCACGGCGATCTGGTCGTGGACCAGCTTCTTGTAGTCGGCCAGGTCACGGACCTGCACCTGCGGATACGGGTCGAGGGACTTGTCGAGCCGGGCCCGCAGCTGGTCGGCGCTCGTGCCCGAGGCCGCGTTGACGTACAGCGCGGAGTCCTGGCCGCCCGGCACGTACTTCTCGACCGTGGCGATGCCGAAGAACAGCCCGCCCTGCATGCCGAACCCGTCCGAGCCGTCCTGGTCGGTGAAGGCGGCGACCTTCATCTCGGTGCGCTGCCCGCCCGGGAACTCCACGGGGAGCGTGTCGCCGATCTTCACGTCGTGGTCCTTGGCGAAGTCGACGTCCATGCCCAGGCTGCCGGGCGCCAGCGCCGCCGCCGAGTCCCCGTCCGCGTACGTGACATGGGCGACGTCGTCCACCTTGTCGTCGTAGCCCGCGGCGGTCGTCTCGACGCGCTTGCCGTCCGGCAGCCGGACCGCGAGCGGCGCGAACCGCTGCCGTACGACGAGACCGACGCCCTCCGTGTCGCGGACCGCGTCGGTGACGGTCTGCGAGAACGGCACGAAGTTGCTGTTCTGCACGACGAAGTCGGCACCCAGCGTCTTGTCGATCTGCTGGTCGAAGGACTTCGACATCGACGCGCTCGCCACCGACATGCCGCCGACCAGCGCGAGGCCCACCATCAGGGCCGCCGCGGTGGCGCCCGTACGACGGGGATTGCGCAGGGCGTTGCGCTGGCTCATGCGGCCGATCGAGCCGACCAGGGCCGGGAAGGCCGCGCCGAGGACCCGGATCACCGGGCGGACCAGCAGCGGTCCCGCGATCACGGTCGCGATGAGAGTGAGGACGACGCCCAGTCCCAGCAGGGACGCGGACGAGGACGTCTTCGTCGCCGTCGCGCAGCCCACCAGCGCCGCCGCGCCGAGCGCTCCGACGATCGAGCCCACGATCGCCCGGGTCCTGAGGGGCTTTCCGATGCCCGCGATCTCGGCGTCCGCGAGCGCGGCCATCGGTGAGACGCCCGCCGCGCGCCGCGCGGGCAGATACGCCGCCACGAAGGTGACGCCGACGCCGACGACGTACGCCGCCACGGGAGTTCCCCAACCGACCACCATCTCCGTGGCCTTGAGGTTCATCCCGAAGACGCCCATCAGTTTGATCAGCCCGGCCGCGAGCCCGATACCTGCCGCCAGGCCCAGCGTCGAGCCGACCAGGCCGAGCAGGACCGCCTCCGTCAGCACCGAGCGGCGCACCTGCCGGCGGTCCGCGCCGAGTGCCCGGAGCAGGCCCAGCTCGCGGGTGCGCTGGGCGATCAGCATGGAGAACGTGTTGACGATCAGGAACACGCCGACCAGCACCGCGATCCCGGCGAAGCCGAGCATCACGTACTTGATGACGTCCAGGAACCCGCCGAGATCCTCCGCGGCGGAGTCGGCCTGCTCGTCGGCGGTCTTCACGTCGTAGGTGCCGGTGTCGAGCGTGGCGGTGATGCGGCTCTTGAGCTGGGCGTCGCTCACGCCGGGGGCCGCGTCCACCGAGATGCTCGTGGCCTTGTCCGGGGAGCCGAGCAGTTGGTCCGCGGCGGTGGCCGGGTCGAGGAAGACCAGGGCCGCGCCCGGGTTGGTGGTGGTGAAGGTGGCGATGCCGACGATGCGGACCTTGAAGGTGCCCGGCTGGGCCAGCACGGTCAGCGTGTCGCCGATCCTCACGTGCTTCTTGTCCGCGGTGTCGGCGTCCAGGAGGGCCTCGGCGGCTCCGCGCGGGGCGTGGCCGGAGGTGAGTTTCACGGGGCTGCGGTCGGTGACGTACCAGTCGGAGGCGATGGTGGGGGCGCCGGTGGTCGGGCCGACCGACTCGTTGTCGCTGTCGACGACCGTGATGTTCTCGACGCTCACGTCCGGGTGGGCCGAGGCCGCCCCGGTGACCTTCGCCACCTGCTGGGCCAGCGAGGCGGGCAGGGTGCGGGCCTCGCCGGTCGGGACCTGGGAGTCGAGGTCGTCCTTCGGCTCGACCGTCACATCGGCGGACGTGGAGGCGAAGAGCCGGTCGAAGGTGCGGGTCACCGTGTCGGAGAAGATCAGGCTGCCCGCGACGAACGCCACGGACAGGACGATGGCCAGCGCGGACAGCAGCAGCCGTCCCTTGTGCGCGAGGAAGCTGCGGAGCGTCGCCTTCAGCACCGGTTCAGTCCTTGTCGAGGGAGACGTCGGAGGATGTGTCGCCGGCGGTGTCGGCCTGGCCGCGGATCACGTCGAACCGCTTCATCCGCTCCAGCACCGCCTCCGCCGTCGGCCGCTCCATCTCGTCGACGATCCGTCCGTCCGCGAGGAAGAGCACCAGGTCGGAGTGGGCGGCGGCGCCCGGGTCGTGAGTGACCATGACGACGGTCTGCCCGAGGTCGTCCACGGCGTCGCGCAGGAAGGACAGCACCTCCAGACCGGCCCGCGAGTCCAGGTTGCCGGTCGGCTCGTCCGCGAAGATCAGCTCCGGCCGGGAGGCCAGTGCCCGCGCGCACGCCACCCGCTGCTGCTGACCGCCGGAGAGCTGGGCGGGCCGGTGCTTGAGCCGGTCCCGCAGCCCGAGGGTGTCGATGACCTGGTCCAGCCACTTCTCGTCGGGCTTCTTGCCCGCGATGTCCATGGGCAGGGTGATGTTCTCGACCGCGTTCAGCGTCGGGATCAGGTTGAACGACTGGAACATGAACCCGATCCGGTCCCGCCGCAGCCGCGTCAGCTCGCGCTCCTTCAGCCCCGTGATCTCGGTGTCGCCGAGCCAGACCTGGCCGGCTGACACGTTGTCGAGCCCGGCCAGACAGTGCATCAGGGTCGACTTCCCGGAGCCGGACGGCCCCATGACCGCGGTGAAGCGGCCGCGCGCGATCTCCACGTCCACCGAGTCCAGGGCGAGCACCGTGGTCTCGCCCGAGCCGTACGCCTTGGTCAGTCCGCGGGCGCGGGCCGCGATCCCGTCGGCCGAGGCATGGCCGGGGGCGTGCTCCGCAGCAGATGTGGACAAGACTGCCTCCTTGCTCGCTGGACGTACCGACTCCTTGTCCGGCCGAGGGTAATGTGACCCCGCCCACACCCGGTATCCCCCTGGAGTGCAGGGCGGTCTCCACCCCAGGTCGGGCCCCTGATACCGGTGTAAGGGGCAATCTCCATCCCCGGGTGGACCCCTTGCCGGTGCTAGCGGTTCGGCGCTAGCGTCGAGGTATGGCGAAGACCCAGCTGAACGTACGGGTGGACGAGGGCACCGCCCGCGCGGCTCGCGAACGAGCCCTGGCCCGCGGCATGAGCGTCAACCGCTACATCGAAGAGCTGGTCAAGCAGGACGCCGGGCAGGTCGGGCAGACCTTCGTGGAGGCCGCCGCCGACTTCATGAAGCAGTACGAGAACGTGTTCGCCGAGGAGTTCGGCGCCGAGCACGAGGGACGTCGCTGACCTCTTGAGCGACAACGTGAGAATCGACCTCGCCTGGCTCCTCATGCTCGCCGAGCAGAAGACACCGGGTGACCCGCAGGTCGTCGACTGGGGCGCCCTCGTCGCGGCCGTCGCGCGCCACCAGGCCGAGATATTCGACGTACCGGTCTACGACAGCCCGCAGACCCGCGCCGCCGCCCTGCTCCAACTCCTGATCCACGTACCGGCGTTGGAGCGCTCCAACGCGCTGTTCGCGTCCTCGGTCGCCTACGCCTACCTCGTCGCCAGCGGCCTCAAGGTCGTCACCTCGCCCGAACAGGTCCGTGACCTGGCCCGGCTGGTCAAGAGCGGGCAGGCCTCGGTGCACGACATCGCGGAGGAACTGCGGCAGTGGAGCCTGTGAGCGCCGGGCCGCTCACTCGGCGGGGCGCCAGGCGGTGCCCAGCACGCAGAAGGAGGCCGGTGTCCTCGGCCCCTTCTCCGGCATGAACACCCGCCGGTAGGGCCCGAGTTCGAACCCCGCCTCGCGCAGCGCGGCCACCGGATCCCGGGACAGATGGCAGCCCCCGGCGAGCGGCGGCCACACCGTCCGGTCCAGCGCCCGCTGGGTGAACCGCATCGCCGCTCCGCCGCCCCGGCCGTGCTCGAAGAACCGCAGGACACCACCGGGTCGCAGCACCCGCCGTATCTCCGCGAGCGCCCGCGGCACGTCCCGCACGCTGCACAGCACCAGCGAGACCACGGCCGCGTCGAACGCCTCGCTCTTGACCGGCAGCGCCTCCGCGGCGCCCGGCACCACGTCCACGGGCACCTCGGAGCGCAGAGCGGACTCCACCGCCAACTGCCGCAGAGCGCGCTCCGGTTCGATCGCCACGACCTCCGCCACCGTCCGCGGATAGTGCGCGAAGTTCAGTCCGTTGCCCGCGCCGATCTCGATGACCCGCCCGGACAGCCCGGCCAGCAGCCGGTCACGCACCCCCGCCATGCCCCAGCGGGTCTCGGCGCCCACGCTCACGCGGGCGTAGTAACGGGCGAAGAACGGGTGGTGCACGGGATCGCTCGGCAACCTGCCCGAGCCGGCGGACCGTAGCGGCATGGCGACCTCCCGAAAGGACGGGCCCTACCGTGATTGTCCCCCGGTACACGCTCCGTGCACCTCCCGCCCGGGAGCTACGCCACGAAGTCGCGCACCTGCTGGTAGACCCCGTGGTCGTTGTTCATGTCGGTGTGCGAGATGCAGCCGACCTCGACATTGGTGGCGCCGCTGAGGATCGCGGTGGTGTCCGGGGTGAGCGCGTCGTCGCAGTTCGACCAGTAGCTGGCGTAACTGACGCTGCCCGGGGTCTCGTCACCGGAGTTGAGCGAGGTCAGGAAGGAACTGCCCGTGTACATCTCGGCACACGACGTGTACAGCCACGAACACCAGGAAGCGGTCGTCGTGCCGTGGTTGACACCGGCCACCGAGACGAAGTCGTCCACGTACGACGTCCCGCCCAGGTTCTTGAGGTAGTAGCGGGAGTTCAGCGCGCCCATCGAGTGCACGACCAGGTCCACCTTCGAGGCGCCGGTCTGCGACAGCACGGTCTTCACGTAGCTGGAGAGCCGGCTCGCGGTGGTGACGTTCGACTTGGACCAGTCGTACGAGAACGCGAACAGCTGCGAGGACGTGTAGCCGTCGGCCTTGAAGTCGGCGATCCAGTCGTCCCAGCTGCTCGCGTCACTGCTCAAACCGTGGACGAAGACGATCGGATTGCGGGTCGCGGCCTGAGCGGGGGCCGCGGACAGGGAGAGCGACACAAGGAGCGGGGCGACCACGGCCGAGACGGCCGCTGACATGCGGCGCATGCGGCGTTGCATGATGCCTCCTGATACGGGTGGGGTTGTCAGGAGGGTGCGGCCGGGTCTACGCGCGCCGCATCGGTGAAATCGCCAGTCTTTACGGGTCAATTAACTCGCCAGTAACGTCGATGGCGTGGTGACTCCGGTGAACCCCCCGCCCCTTGCCCCCACTTCGCCACCGCCGGTCACGGACGCCCGGCAGGGCCTGCTCTCCGCCCTGCCCGAGGGCGTGCGGGTACGGCTCCTGCACGCCGTGCACGGCGATCCGCGCGCGGCGGCCGAGGCCGTACGGCTGCTCGGCGACCGCCGCTCGGCCGGCCTCGACCCCCTCCCTGCCGAACCCGCCGAACTGGCCCCGTCGCTGTTGCGCGCCCACCGCGCGGAGATCCGCGCCCTGCCCGACGACACCCGCCTCCTGCTGCTCCTCGCGGCGGCCGACCAGTACCCGGTCGCCACGCACGCGTTCCTGCGCGCGGTCGCCGCCGCGCGCCTCGACACCCGCCCCCTGGAGGCCGCCGAGGCCGCCGGGCTCGCCCACGCGCGCGCCGACGGGGTCGCCTTCCGTGACGCCTGGACGAGGATCGCCGCGTACGACACCGGCTCCCCGGCGGACCGGCGCGACGTCCACCGGCTGCTGGCCCGCGTCCTGCGCACGGAGGGCGAGACGCCGCTGCGTTCCTGGCACCGGGGTGCGGGAGCGCTCGGCCCGAGCGCCCGGCTGGCCGCGGAACTCACCACGGCCGCCGCGACGGCCCGCGACGAGGGCCGTCTCCCGCTGGCCCGCGCCCTCACCGAACGCGCGGCCGCGCTGTGCCCCGACCGGGCGGAGCAAACCCGTCTGGTGACACGTGCCGCCGGATACGCCTGGCAGTCCGGTGCGGGCGACCGGGCGCGGGCCCTGGCGGCGCGCACCGAGGACGACGCGCTGACCGGCGTACTCGCCCTGCGGGCGGGGAACGCGGCCGAAGCGTTCGACGCGCTGCTGACGGCCGTGGTGCGGGAACCGGGGGAGGTGGGTGGTGTGGGTGCCGACGGTGACGCTCCTGGCGCCGTTGGCCGGAACGTTTCTCCCGTAACACTGGGCACCTCCCGCCCCACCCTCGCCACCCTCGACGTCCCCGACCCCGCCCTCCACCTCCTCGCCCGGGCCACCGAGGCTGCCATCTACACCGGTGACCTGCGGCGATGCCGGGAGGCCGACCGGGTCGCCCGCAGGCTCGGGATCGAGCCGCCCGGCACGCTCGGCGGGCTCGCGGCGGCCTTCGAGGGGCGCTACGAGGACGCGCGGGACCTGCTCGGCGCGACGGCCGGGCGCTGCGGCCCCGGCGGCGACCCGACCCTCCTGATCCACGCCGGCATCGCCGCCCTCCTGCTCGGCGACCACACGCGGGCCACCGCGGCGACCGTGCGTGCGGCCGCCTCCGCGCGCGTGCGCGGCGCGCCGGTCGCCGTGGCACAGGCGATGGAGTTCCGTGCCTACGCCGACTTCTGGACCGGGCGCCCGCGCGCCGGGGAGGCCGCCGCGGCCGACGCGCTCTGGCAGGCGTACGCCACCGGCCAGGACAACGGCGCCTGCCATCTCCAGGCGGCCCTGGCCATGTTCGCGGCGCTCACCGGCGACGCCGACGTCTGCCGGGAACGCGCGGCGACGGCCCGGTCGTACGCCCTCGGGCGCGGTCTCGGTCTGCCCGCCGCGCTCGCCCAGTGGGCGCTCGCCTACCTGGACCTCAGCAGCGGCCGGTTCGCCGCCGCGGCGGCCCGGCTGCGCGCCCTCGCCGGCTTCGGTCCCGGCCACGGCCACCGGGCCATCCGGCACCTGGCCACCCCGCACTACGTCGAGGCGGCCGTCCGCACCGACGACACCCGGGTGGCCCGGGTCGCTCATGCCGACTACCACCGCTGGGCGAGCGCCGTCCGCAGCCCCGACGACCTGGCGCTCAGCGCCCGTTGCCAGGCCCTGCTGGCGCCCGGCGCCGAAGCGGTCGACCACTATCGCACCGCACTCGACCTGCATGCCCGGGGTACCCGCGACTTCGAACGCGCCCGCACGGAGCTGCTGTTCGGCAGCGCGCTGCGCCGGCTGCGGCACCGCACCGAGGCCCGCGACCGGCTGCACAGCGCATTGGAGGCCTTCGAGCACTTCGGCGCCCCGCACTGCGCCGCCCAGGCCCGGACGGAACTCCGCGCGCTCGGTACCCCCGCGACTCCCACGTCAGCGGCTCCGGACGATCCCACCACCCGTCTCACCGCCCAGCAGCTCATGGTCGCCCGCATGGCCGCCGAGGGCGCCACCAATCGCGAGATCGCGACGAGGCTGGCCCTCAGCCCCCGCACGATCGACCACCATCTGCGGGGCGTCTTCGCACGGTTGGGCATCCGGTCACGGATCGAGCTGGTGCGGCTGCTGGCGGAGGGGGAGGGGGCGAGATGAGGCGGGGCGGTCACCGCCTCGGACTCAGACGGGAGACGACGCGGGGGCGCCCCGCCGCGCACGCGGACGGGAGATGACGCGGTGGCACCGCCTCGCACTCAGGCGGCTTCCCGCCCCCGGAACACCTCCTCGTCCCACACCCCGTCCAGCCGCGGCGCCAGCCAACTCGGCGCCGCCGCACGGAAGTCGGCCGGTGCCAGTGCCCCCGCGCCCATCGGCAGCGCCCCCAGCAGCGGCGCGTCGGCGATCTCTGGCAGGTCGGTCACATTGCACCGCATCGCCAGATCGGGCGAGTCGGGCCAGCCGCCGATGACGACCCCCGCCAACTCCAGGCCCCGGGAGCGCAGTTCACGGGCCGTCAGGTCGGTGGTGTTGAGCGTGCCGAGCCCGGCCGTCGCCACCACCAGCACCGGCGCTCCGAGGAGTTGCGCCGCGTCCGCCAGAGTCCCGCCCGCCTCGTCGAACCGTACGAGCAGCCCGCCGGCGCCTTCGACCAGCACCAAGTCGTGGTCGGTCGCCAGCTTGGCGGCCGCCTCCGCGATCTCCTGCGGGCGCACCGGAGCGCGGCCCGCTCGGCGCGCGGCCGTCGCCGGGGCCAACGGCTCGGGGTAGCGGGCGAGTTCGGCGGTCGTGACCGGCCCCGCGAGTCGCGCGACCTCCTGGGCGTCGCCCGGCTCGTCCGGCCGTACGCCCGTCTGGGCCGCTTTGAGCACGGCCACCGACCGGCCCGCGGCGACGGCGGCGGCGGCGACCGCGGCGGTCGTGATCGTCTTGCCGACCTCCGTGCCGGTGCCCGTGATCACCAGGACAGACATCTCAACCCTCTCCCGCCGCCGCGCACACGGCGCGCGCGATCCGGGCCACGTCCGCGTCGCCCGTGACGTACGGCGGCATCGTGTAGACGAGGTCGCGGAACGGCCGCAGCCACACGCCCTCGCGCACGGCCGCCTCCGTGGCCGCCTTCATGTCCACCTCGTGGTCCAGCTGGACCACACCGATCGCGCCGAGGACGCGGACGTCCCGGACGCCCGGCAGCTCCCTCGCCGGAGCGAGGCCTTCCACCAGCCCCGCCTCGATCCGCTTGACCTCGGACTGCCAGTCCTGCCCGAGCAGCAGCTCGATCGAGGCGCAGGCCACGGTGGCGGCGAGCGGGTTGCCCATGAACGTCGGGCCGTGTGCCAGCACCGGCACCTCGCCGCGCGAGATGCCGTCGGCCACGCGCGCCGTGCACAAGGTGGCCGCCATCGTCAGATAGCCGCCGGTCAGCGCCTTGCCCACACACATCACGTCCGGGGTGACCGCCGCGTGCTCCGCCGCGAACAGCGCGCCCGTGCGCCCGAAGCCGGTCGCGATCTCGTCGAAGACCAGCAGCACGTCGTGCGCGTCGCACGCCTCGCGCAGCACCCGCAGATACGCGGGGGAGTGGAACCGCATCCCGCCCGCGCCCTGCACCACCGGCTCCACGATCACCGCGGCCAGTTCGTCGGCGTGCCGCTCGATCAGCGCGCGCAGCTGGTCGGCGTACGACTCCTCGTACTCCGGCGGCGGCGCGTCCGCGAACACCTGGCGCGGGAGCACCCCGGTCCACAGGTCGTGCATCCCGCCCTCGGGGTCGCAGACCGACATCGGCTGCCAGGTGTCCCCGTGGTAGCCGCCCCGCCAGGTCAGCAGCCGCTGCTTGCCGCCGCGTCCCAGCGAGCGCCAGTACTGGAGGCACATCTTCACGGCGACCTCGACGGACACCGAACCCGAGTCGGCCAGGAACACATGCTCCAGGCCTTCGGGCGACATGTCGACAAGGTGCTTCGCGAGGCGTACGGCGGGCTCGTGGGTGAGCCCGCCGAACATCACGTGGCTCATCCGGCCGAGCTGCCCGGCGGCGGCCTCGTTCAGCACCGGGTGGTTGTAGCCGTGGATGGCCGACCACCAGGACGACATGCCGTCGACCAGCTCCCCGGCGGACGTGCACAGCCGCACCCCGCTCGCCGACTCCACGACGAGCGGTTCCACGCGGCCTGGCATCGGCCCGTACGGATGCCACACATGCCGCCGGTCGAGCTCCAGCAGCTCGGACACGGGCAGCTCAGGCATTGGGCGCGAGATCCGTCCCGGCCCCGCGACGGCGTACGGCGACCAGATCCGTGCGCGGCTCGTTGGCCTCGGGAACGGCGGCGGGCTCATGGGAACCGCACACCGAACCACAGCCGGTACCGCACCCGGCCTCGGCATGCGAACCACACCCGGCCTCGGCATGCGAACCGCATCCGCCCGCCGCGGCGGCGGCCACGTCCGCCCGGTGCTGCGGCAGCGTGACCTCGCCCGCGCCCTCCACCTCGAAGCCGGCGTCCGCGATCATCTCCAGGTCGGCCCTGCCCGCCTGGCCCTCGGACGTCAGGTAGTCGCCGAGGAAGATCGAGTTGGCGATGTTCAGGGCGAGCGGCTGCATGGTGCGCAGATGGACCTCACGGCCGCCCGCGATCCGGACCTCGGCGTCGGGGCAGACGAACCGGACCATCGCCAGGATGCGCAGACAGCGCTGCGGGGTGAGGTTCCACTCCTTGGCCAGCGGGGTGCCCTCGAACGGGATCAGGAAGTTGACGGGGACCGAGTCCGGGTCCAGCTCACGCAGCGAGAAGACCACGTCCACCAGGTCCTCGTCCGACTCGCCCATGCCCGCGATCAGACCCGAGCAGGCCGACAGGCCCGCCGCGTGCGCCTTCTGCACGGTGTCGACGCGGTCGGCGTAGGTGTGCGTCGTCGTGATGTCGCCGTACGTCGCCTCGGAGGTGTTGAGGTTGTGGTTGTAGGCGTCGGCGCCGGCCTCGCGCAGCCGCTCGGCCTGGCCGTCGGAGAGCAGCCCGAGACAGGCGCACACCTCGACGTTCTCGTTCTGGTCCTTGATCGCCTTGATGGTGCCCGCGACCCGGTCCACGTCCCGGTCCGTCGGACCGCGCCCGCTCGCCACCAGACAGACCCGCTTCGCACCACCCGCGAGACCCGCGGCGGCGGCCTTGGAGGCCTCGTCGGGCTTGAGCCAGGTGTACTTCAGGATCCCGGCCTCGGAGCCGAGCCGCTGCGAGCAGTAGGAGCAGTCCTCGGGGCACAAGCCGGACTTGAGGTTGACGAGGTAGTTCAGTTTCACGCGTCGGCCGAACCAGTGCCGGCGCACCTTTCCGGCCGCGGCCACCACGTCGAGCAGGTCGTCGTCGGAAGTGGCGAGGACGGCGAGCGCCTCGTCGCGGGTCGGCAGCTCGCGCCGAAGCCCCTTGTCCACCAGCGTGTTCAGCAGGTCCATGAAAGCTGATCCTGTCCTAAGGAGCCGTCTCCGGCCAAGGAGAGTTCGTACAACAGCTGCCATTCGCTGTGTGGGTATTGCCACACAGTGGGCGGCTGCTTGTCCCACTAGTGTCTGTTCGCTGCCTACAAAACCTCCGGAGGACCCATGGCGTTCGGCTGGATCGACCAGCAGGTGCGGGTGCGCACCCGCAGGGGCCTGGTGCGGACCCTGCGCCCGCGCCCCGCCGATTCGCCGCTGCTCGATCTCGCGAGCAACGACTACCTGGGCCTGACCCGTCATCCCGAGGTGGTCGAGGGGGCCGCGCGGGCCGCCCGGACCTGGGGCGGGGGCTCCACCGGATCTCGACTCGTCACCGGCACGACCGAGCTCCATGCTCAGCTGGAACGCGAGCTGGCCGATTTCTGCGGGTTCGAGGCGGCCCTCGTCTTCTCCTCCGGTTACGCGGCCAACCTCGCCGCGGTCACCGCGCTGGCGCCGCTCCGCTCGCTGATCGTCTCGGACGCCGGCAACCACGCCTCGCTGATCGACGGCTGCCGGCTGGCCCGGGGCGCCTCACAGGTGGTGGAGCACGCCGACCCGGACGCCGTGCGCAAGGCGCTCCAGACCCATGAGGGACCGGGCCCGGCCGTCTTCGTGTCCGACACGGTCTTCTCCGTCGACGGCGATGCCGCCCCGCTGGCCGCGCACGCCGAGGCCTGTCGGGAGTACGGCGCCGGTCTGGTGCTCGACGACGCCCACGGCCTGGGCGTGCTCGGCGACGGCGGCCGGGGCGCCCCGCACGCGGCGGGGCTCGCGGGCGCCGACGACGTCGTCGTGACGGTCACGCTGTCCAAGTCGCTCGGCAGCCAGGGCGGGGCCGTGCTCGGCCCGGCCCGGGTGATCGACCACCTGGTCAACACGGCACGGACGTTCATCTTCGACACGGGCCTGGCGCCGGCGGCGGCCGGGGCCGCCCTGTCGGCGCTGCGCCTGCTGCGCCGCGAGCCCGAGCGGGCGGCCCGGGCACGCGAGGTGGCCGCCGAACTGCACGCACGCCTGACCGCCGCGGGTCACGAGGCGGTACGACCGGACGCCGCGGTGGTCTCCGTGCGCGCGCCGTCCCCGGAAGAGGCCGTGCAGTGGGCGGCCGACTGTCGTGCGGCAGGCCTGTCCGTGGGCTGTTTCCGTCCTCCTTCCGTGCCCGACGGCATCTCACGGCTGCGGCTGACCGCCCGCGCGGACCTCTCCGAGGCGCAGATCGAACGCGCTGTACAGGTGATCGGTGAGACACGACCATGAGTCGGCGTGACACGGCCGTGTCCGGATCGGATCGGAACTGATCAGAACGCGGCCGTGAACTCCGCCCAGCTCCCGGGGGAGAAGAGCAGCGCGGGTCCGGACGGGTCCTTGGAGTCGCGCACGGCGACGAGTCCGGCCCGCGGGCCGGACCTTGGCCGAGCGGTCTCGACACAGTTGTTCGCTCCCGTGCTGTAACTGCTGCGCAGCCAGCCCACGTCGAGCAGATCGGTACTGGTAGGAACGTTCCGAGGCAGTGCAGACATGGTGCCTCCTTACGCGCCGTCACCTATCCCGGCGATGTAATCCAACGAGTCCTCGGGCGAAAGGGCGTGGCCCTTAAGGGTGTTGAAGGCCTCGGTGTAGGCCCGGAGGTCTTCTTTCCGTTCGAGGTAGAGGCTACTCGTCAAGTGGTCGAGAACAACCACGTCCAGATCAGAAGTGCGCGAAAATGAGAAGATAACGAAAGGGCCGGTGATGCCGATGTGTGCTCCCGCGGCGAACGGCAGCACCTGAAGTCTGACTTGGGGGAGCCGGGCCGCCTCGACGAGCCGCCGCAACTGCCGGGCCATCACCTCGGGGCCGCCGATCTCCCGGCGCAGCACCCCCTCGTCGAGCACCGCGGCGAGCTCCAGCGGCGGGTCGGCCCGCAGCACGTCCTGCCGGGCCAGCCGCACCTCCACCAGCGCGTCCAGCCGTTCGTCGGTCTCGCCGTCGAGGCCGCCGACCGCGGCCCGGGTGACCGCACGGGCGTACTCGGGCGTCTGCAACAGCCCGGGGACGACGGAGATCTCCAGTGTGCGCATCGCGGTCGCCTGGGACTCCAGGCTGATGAAGTCCCGGTACGTCGGGGGCAGCACCCCGCGGTAGGCGTGCCACCAGTGGTGGCGTCCGCCGCCCTCGTCGGACCCCGCCAACACCAGGAGCAACTCCCTGAGTTGGCTGTCCTGGACCTCGTAGACGTCCAGGAGTAACCGCACATCGGCCGGTTTCACCCCGCTGGCGCCGGTCTCGATCCGGCTCACCTTGGACTGGTGCCAGCCCACCAGCCGGGCCGCCTCACCACTGGTGAGCCCCGCACCGGTGCGCAACGCACGCAGTTCGGCGCCCAGTTTCCGGCGGCGTACCGCGGGACCGTGCTGCATGGGCTCCTCCTTACTCCTTCCGGGCCGCCCAAATACGGTCTTCCGTCGGAGAGTTCACCGCTTCGAGCGACAGATATATGCATATCTTGGTGGATCGGCACCGTGACCGGCCTGGTAATGGCAGTCTGGCGAAGAAGCACCAGTCCGGGACCGTACTCGAACCATCCGCTCCGTGTCGGACTGCGGTCCCGTGGGAAAGGGACGACCTCGCCATGGCAGACCATCTGGAAGCATCCGTCACTCTGCCGAGCGATCCCGCCTCGGTCTCCGCGGCCCGCGCCTACGTCCTGAGCACCCTCTCGGAGTGGGGCCTGCCGGCGGACACGGAAGCGGCGGAGACGATCCGGCTCATCGTCTCCGAACTCGCCACCAACGCGGTACAGCACACCTTCGGTCAGTCACCCACCTTCACGGTGGACATCCAGCTCGACCGCGACGAGCAGCTGCGCATCGGAGTCACCGACAGCCACCCCCGCTTCCCCAAACGGCTGCCGGCCGCCGTCCAGCAGGACAACGGCCGAGGCATGGTGATCATTCGCTGGCTGACCGCGGAGTGCGGCGGCAAGCTGAGAGTCCGTCCCACCCGCGAGGGCGGCAAGACGGTCTCCATCGAACTCCCGTGGACGGTACCGGCGCAGCCGGTGTCGGCGGCGGGACAGCAGGAGCCCTGACCGACGGCGTGCTCAACGGGGCCTGAGGCCCCGCAGGGGTGACGGCGGGTCAGGTCGCCGTCACCCCCGCGGGAAGGTCACTTGACCCGGCCGTACCAGACGCTCTTCGTCCAGATCTTCTGGAGCTTCACGACCTCCCCGCTCTTCGGGGAGTGCCAGATCTTCCCCTTCCCGGCGTAGATCCCGACGTGGTACACGCTCGACCCCGAGTGGAAGAACACGAGGTCGCCGGCCTTGCGGCTGCCGGCCGAGATGTGCCGGGTCTTGTTGTACTGCTGAGCCGCTGTCCGGGGCAGTTTCTTGCCCGCCTTCTTGTACGAGTACAGCGTGAGCCCGGAGCAGTCGAACCTGTGCGGCCCCGCGGCGCCCCACTTGTACGGGGAGCCTTTCTTGGAAGCCGCGACCTGGAGTGCCTTCGTCGCCGGTGTCGCGGCCTCGGCGTCGGAGGCGACGCCCGGGACCACGATGGAGCCGCCCACTGCGGCGATGGTGAGGGCCGAGGCGGTACCGGCTCGGGCCATCAGCGACGGGACACGATTGAGCGCAGACATGCGCAACCCTTCGTCAGCCGCCTGTGAAGGATGACCTGTCGGATTCGGGCTGGCGAAGTTGCCCGGCCGCGTACTGCGGCTTCACCCCAAGGGCTGCTCGGAACGGCCGTTGAGCGCTGTTCCGGCGACCCGTCGTGCTTGGGTCCTCCACTCCTGCCGATCCACTCCTGTCGACCGGTCATCCGGGTGGCGGCAGGACTCGGCGTCCACCCGGATCGCCCCGCCGCTGCGGCGGGGTCTTGTCGTCAGACAGGGATCTTCACGCACGGACACACGAAAAACCCAATGGAATCGGGGATTTGTGGCGTTACTCACCACTCACCCGTTCGGGTGGACACTCCTCTGTTCGAGGGACTGTCGAGGGGGTCGAGGAGCCTCGGACCAGCGACGGAACGTCCCATTCCGGCCTCGAGCCACGCGCGTTGCGCAACCCTGACGGCCCCACAGGACGACCGGCGACTACTCCAAACGGGGGTACGTCTTTTGGTTCGTTTGAAAGCCGGTCCGGACGCTTCGCCGTCGTGGCCGGCGGCCCGGACCGGGTGCGTCCGCGTCAATTGCCGGAGTGCGGCGGCACCGTGACCCGCGCCGTGCGCCGCTCACCGTCCAGGACGCGCAGCGCCCGCGCCAGGGTTGCGGCATGCAGCTCCGTCTCGCCCCGCTGGTGCATCAGCGCCAGCGCGTCGCGCAGCTCGGCCGCCTTGGCGACCAGCGCCTGCGCGGCCCGCAGTCCGCGGTAGGTGTCGCCGTGGTGCGCGGGGTTGATCCGGCCGAGCAGATCGACCACGTCGAGGTAACGGTCGATCAACTCGCCCTCGGCGCGCGTCAGCGCGGGCAGCGGCGGGAGTTCCGGTGGCAGCATCGCCCGCTCACCGGGTGCCCGGCGCGGGGCGCGAGGCCTTGCGGCTGGGGATGATCTCATCCACCAGGCCGTATTCCAGAGCCTCTTGAGCGGTGAGGATCTTGTCCCGCTCGATGTCCTCGGTGACTTGCTCCCGGGTGCGCCCGGTGTGCTGGACGAGCATCTCCTCCAGGCGGCCGCGGACCCGCCCCAACTCCTCGGCCTGGATCGCCAGATCGCTGGCCTGTCCCTCCACCGGCTCGGGTAGCGAGGGCTGGTGGATCACCATGCGGGCACCCGGCAGCGTGAACCGCTTGCCGGGGGTGCCGGCCGCGAGCAGCACGGCCGCGGACGATCCCGCCTGCCCCAGGCAGATCGTCTCCACTTCGCAGGTGACGAACTGCATCGTGTCGTAGATCGCCGACATGGCGCTGAAGGAGCCGCCGGGGGAGTTGATGTAGAGCGAGATGTCCCGGTCCGGGTCCTGGTACTCGAGGTGCATGAACTGCGCCATCACGTCGTTCGCCGAGACGTCGTCCACCGGGGTGCCGAGGAAGACGATCCGCTCCTCCAGCAGCTTCGAGTACGGATCCATCGTCTTGCTGCCGGAGCTCGTGCGTTCGGTGAACTCGGGCAGGACATGGCGGGCGGTCGGTCGGGTCATGGGTACCCCTCCTTCGGCGTCTGTAAAAAATGTACAGGATGTACGTGACGTTATGATGGGGGTATGGCCTACGAGATTCCGGTGACGCAAGCCAGGGCTGAGCTCGCCGACCTGATCAACCGAGTGGTGTACGGCGGTGAGCGTGTCGTCGTCACGCGGCACGGCAAGCCGCTCGTCGCCCTGGTCTCCGCCGCCGATCTCGAACGGCTGGAGGAGCTCCAGGAGCTTCCGGAGCCCGCCGAGGAGAAGGTGATCAGCGCGGTCTCGACCGTGCGCGAGCTGTCCTCGCCCTCCCGTGAGCCGCAGCGCTTCGGCATCGCGGCCCACCACCGGGGCACGGGCGCCTCCTAGCGGGACGTCTTCCAGCGGGACGTCTCCTGGGGGGACGTCTCCCGGCAGGGCACGAAAAAGACCGCGCACCCCCGTCCGCTACAGCGGAGGTGCGCGGCCCGTTCCAGAGTGCCCGGGTCAGCCGGCCGGGACCAGCTCCCGTTCGGCCGCGGGTGCGGGGCTCTTCTTCCGCGCCTTGAGCGCGTTCCCCAGCAGTACGGCGCCCAGGCCGAGCGCGGCCCACCAGGTCAGGGTCAGAGCGGGGCCGGTCGCCGCCGCCCCGTCGAAGTACGCCACCGACCTCAGCAGGGTCGCGCTCGCGCCCGGCGGCAGCCACTGGCCGATCGTGCCGACCGGCTCGGGGAGCATCCGCGGCGCCGAGGCCGCCCCGGAGAAGGGGTTGCCGAGGAGCATGATCGCGCCCGAGGCGATCCCGATCCCGGCGGTGCCCAGGAGCGCGGCGAGACCGGCGACGGCACCGCTCACCGCCAGTGTCGCCAGCCCGAACACCCCGGCCTCCGCCCACCAGTCGCCGGTGAGGACGCCGAGCCAGCTGTCCGCGATCCCGGCGGCGGCCATGCCCACCAGGGCGGAGGCGCCGACCAGCGCGGCCACGGCACGCGTCCCGCGCAGCCCGCTCACGGTGACCGCCGCGCCCGCGGCGATCCCTGCCAGGGCCAGCGGCAGCACGCTCGCGCTCAGGGCCGCGCCGCGCGGGTCCTTCGCGGGTGCCGCCACCACGTCGACGGTCCTGACCTGGGTGCCCTCGGCCGCCGCCGGCTGCACCACGGCCTGCTGGAGCAGCTGCGCCACCACCGGGCTCGCGGCCGACGCGGTCAGCAGCTCGGGTCCCTGGGCGGAGACGACGACCGCCCCGTACACGGTCCGGTCCTCGACGGCGTCCCGGGCGGCGGCCTCGTCCGCGAAGTGGTGGATCTCGAACGCGCCCTCGTGCCGCGCCAGTTGCGCCTCCACCTGGGCGGTCGCGGCGGCCGGACCGGCCACGCCGAGCGGCAGGTCACGGGGTGCGGTGCGGGCGGCGGGCCAGGCGAAGGCCCACAGGGCGAGTGCGGCGAGGAGCGGTACGAGTACGACGACCGCGAGCAGGCGGCGAGGGGTGCCGCTGGGTGTCGTAGCGGAAGCGGTGGACATGGGGTGGCCTTCCTTGGCTCGGATCGGCCCGGACGGGCTCGGATCGGCCCACAGGCTCGGATCGGCCCGGACGGGCTTGGATTTAAAGAGAAGGATCGTTCGTTTTTCTTTCGCTCCCACCGTCCTGCCCGGAGCGCGTCTTGTCAAGAAGGAACGTTCGTTTTAAGTTGGGGGCCATGGCCCGCGTATCCCAGGAACACCTCGACGCCCGCCGTCGGCAGATCCTCGACGGCGCCGCGATCTGCTTCGCGCGCAACGGCTTCCACGCCACGTCCATGCAGGACGTGCTGAAAGAGGTCGACCTGTCGGCCGGGGCCGTGTACCGCTACTTCAGCGGCAAAGAGGCCCTCATCGCGGCCATCGTCGAGGAGGTGCTCGGCCAGGTCCGCGACGGTTTCGAGGAGGCGGCGCTGGGCAGCCCGCCCCCGCCGCCGGACCTTCTGGTGGCATCGGTGCTCGGCCGGATCCTCGCCACCAAGGAGCTCCTCACTGTGGACGGGCGTCCCGCTTTCCCGCGGCTCGTCGTCCAGGTGTGGACGGAAACACTCCGCAACGAGGAACTCGCGGCCGTCCTCCGGGACGGCTACGGCGCGGTGCGGCAGACCTGGGGACGGATCGTGCAGGCCTACCAGGACGCCGGGGTGATGCGCTCGGACGTGTCCGTGGACCACGTCGCCCGCACCATGATGGCCGCGGCCATGGGCTTCCTCGCCCAGCAGGCTCTGTTCGGGCCGGCGTCGACCGACGTCCTCCGGGACGGGCTGCGGGCGTTGATGAGCATGCGGGACGCCCCCGACGGTGAGCGCCGCGTCACGTCCGGTGGATCACAGCTCGGTTAACTTGCTTGAAACCCGGTCCAACTAGCCTCTCGGCACGCCACCAGGGACTTTGCCCGGCGGCTGCGGCAACCGGACCCCGCACGGTCCGGAGCGAGGACTGTGAGGTGGGACGTGCAACTGACCCCGCACGAGCAAGAGAGGCTGCTGATCCATGTGGCGGCCGATGTCGCCGAGAAGCGCCGGGCCCGCGGGCTCAAGCTCAACCACCCCGAGGCCGTCGCCCTCATCACCTCGCACATTCTCGAGGGCGCCCGTGACGGCCGCACCGTCGCCGAACTGATGGCCTCCGGGCGCAAGCTGCTCACCAGGGACGACGTCATGGAGGGCATCCCCGAGATGATCCACGACGTCCAGGTCGAGGCGACCTTCCCGGACGGCACCAAGCTCGTCACCGTCCACGACCCGATCGTCTGACGGGGGCTGCCGTGATTCCCGGAGAGATCCTCTTCGCCGAGGACCCGATCGTCTACAACGAGGGCCGTGAGGTCACCCGGCTGACCGTCCTCAACGCCGCCGACCGGCCCGTCCAGGTCGGCTCCCACTACCACTTCGCCGAGGCCAATCCCGGCCTGGAGTTCGACCGCGCCGCCGCGCGCGGCAAGCGGCTGAACGTCGCCGCCGGCACCGCCGTGCGCTTCGAGCCCGGAATCCCCGTCGACGTCGAACTCGTCCCGCTGGCCGGCGCCCGGATCGTGCCCGGACTGCGCGGGGAGACCGGAGGTGCCCTCGATGCCTGAGATCTCGCGTGCCGCGTACGCCGACCTGTTCGGCCCGACGACCGGCGACCGCATCCGGCTCGCCGACACCGATCTGATCGTCGAGATCGAGGAGGATCGTTCCGGCGGTCCCGGACTCGCCGGTGACGAGGCCGTGTTCGGCGGTGGCAAGGTGATCCGCGAGTCCATGGGGCAGGCGCGTGCTACGCGCGCAGACGGCACCCCGGACACCGTCATCACCGGTGCCGTGATCATCGACCACTGGGGGATCGTCAAGGCCGACGTCGGCATCCGCGACGGCCGGATCACCGCCATCGGCAAGGCCGGCAACCCCGACACCATGGACGGCGTCCACCCGGACCTGGTGCTCGGCCCCGAGACCGAGGTCATCGCCGGCAACGGGCGCATCCTGACGGCCGGTGCCGTCGACGCGCACGTCCACTTCATCTGCCCGCAGATCGCCGACGAGGCGCTGGCCGCCGGTGTGACGACCCTGGTGGGTGGTGGTACCGGTCCGGCCGAGGGGTCCAAGGCCACGACGGTGACGCCCGGCCCGTGGCACCTCGCGCGGATGCTGGAAGCCATGGAGCAGTACCCGCTCAACATCGGCTTCCTCGGCAAGGGCAACACCGTCTCGCACGAGGCGATGCTGTCCCAGATCCGGGGCGGCGCGCTCGGGCTGAAGCTCCACGAGGACTGGGGTTCGACGCCCGCGGTCATCGACGCCTCGCTGACGGTGGCGGACCAGACCGGCATCCAGGTCGCCATCCACACCGACACCCTGAACGAGGCCGGCTTCGTCGGCGACACGCTCGCGGCGATCGCCGGACGCGGCATCCACGCGTACCACACCGAGGGTGCGGGCGGCGGGCACGCGCCGGACATCATGACCGTCGTCTCCGAGCCGCACGTGCTGCCCAGCTCGACCAACCCGACCCGGCCGTTCACCGTCAACACCGCCGAGGAACACCTCGACATGCTGATGGTGTGCCACCACCTCAACCCGGCGGTGCCGGAGGACCTGGCCTTCGCCGAGTCCCGGATTCGGCCGACGACCATAGGCGCCGAGGACATCCTCCACGACCTCGGCGCCATCTCGATCATCTCGTCCGACGCCCAGGCCATGGGCCGGGTCGGTGAGGTCATCATGCGGACCTGGCAGACCGCGCATGTGATGAAGCGGAAGCGGGGCGCGCTGCCCGGGGACGGCCGGGCCGACAACCACCGTGTCCGGCGGTACGTCGCCAAGTACACGATCAACCCGGCCGTCGCGCAGGGTCTGGCGCGTGAGATCGGCTCGGTGGAGACCGGCAAGCTCGCCGACCTCGTGCTGTGGGAGCCCGCGTTCTTCGGCGTCAAGCCGCATCTCGTCGTCAAGGGCGGCCAGATCGCCTACGCGCAGATGGGCGACGCCAACGCCTCGATCCCGACCCCGCAGCCGATCCTGCCGCGTCCGATGTACGGGGCGATCGGGCGGGCGCCCGCGACCAACTCGTTCAACTTCGTCGCGCCGCTGGCGATCGAGGACGGGCTGCCGGAGCGGCTGCAACTCGGCAAGCGCTTCGTCGCCATCGAGTCGACGCGTGGGGTGACCAAGGCGGACATGCGGGAGAACGACGCGCGTCCCTCGGTGCGGGTCGATCCCGACAGCTTCGCCGTGCACATCGACGGGGAACTGGTCGAGGCGACCCCGGCGGCCGAACTGCCCCTGGCCCAGCGTTACTTCCTGTTCTGATGGGGCGGGGTTCAGATGTCTAGGGCCGCACTGCTCGTCCTGGCCGACGGCCGCTTTCCCGCCGGGGGGCACGCGCACTCCGGCGGGGCGGAGGCGGCCGTCAAGGCCGGGCGGATCAACGGGGCTTCGAGCCTGGAGGAGTTCTGCCGGGGGCGGTTGCACACCGCGGGACTGGTGTCGGCCTCCCTGTCCGCCGCGGCCGTACTCGGGGTGGACCCCGTGGAGTTGGACGCGGCGGCCGACGCCCGCACGCCGTCTCCCGCGTTGCGGACCGCCGCGCGCAAGCTCGGGCGGCAGCTGATGCGGGCCGCGCGGGCCACCTGGCCCTCGGCCGAACTCGACGCCCTGGCACGTGAGTTCCCCAAGGGTGCACATCAGCCGGTGGTGCTGGGGGTCGCGGCCCGTGCTGCCGGACTGGACGCCGTCGACGCGGCCTACTGCGCCGCGTACGAGAGCGTGAGCGGGCCGGCGTCGGCGACCGTGCGGTTGCTGAGCCTCGACCCCTTCGACGCCACGGCGGTGCTGGCCCGGTTGGCGCCGGAGCTGGACCGGGTGGCGGACCGGGCGGTGGAAGCGGCGCGCGAGGTCGCCGAGGTGGGCGTCGATGCCCTTCCCGCCGCCTCCGCGCCATTGTTGGAGATCTCCGCGGAGCTGCACGCCGCTTGGCCCGTGCGGCTGTTCGCGTCGTAGTTCCTCGTAGTTCCTCATAGTTCGTCGTAGTTCAAGGAGCCGTAATCATGCATCTCGACCACCCCCACGACGGACCCGCCGCCGTCAGCGCGGACGCGCACCGCCCCGACGGCTCCCATCGCGCCCTGCGGATCGGCCTCGGCGGTCCCGTCGGTTCCGGCAAGACCGCCACCGTAGCCGCGCTCTGCCGCGCCCTGCGGGACGAGCTGTCCCTCGCCGTCGTCACCAATGACATCTACACCCGTGAGGACGCCGAGTTCCTGCTCCGGGAGGCCGTCCTGCCGCCCGAGCGGATCACCGCCGTGGAGACGGGCGCCTGCCCGCACACCGCGATCCGCGACGACATCTCCGCCAACCTCGAAGCCGTCGAGGACCTGGAGGACGAGGTCGGGCCGCTGGATCTCGTGCTCGTCGAGAGCGGCGGCGACAACCTCACCGCGACCTTCTCCAAGGGGCTCGTCGACGCGCAGATCTTCGTGATCGACGTGGCGGGCGGCGACGACATCCCGCGCAAGGGCGGTCCCGGCGTCACCACCGCCGACCTGCTCGTGATCAACAAGACCGACCTCGCCCCGTACGTCGGCTCGGACCTCGCGCGGATGGCGGCCGACGCCAAGGCGCAGCGCGCCGAACTGCCGGTCGTCTTCCAGTCGTTGCGGACCGAGGCCGGGGTCACGGACGTCGCCGCGTGGGTGCGCTCGCAGCTCGCCGCGTGGACGGCATGAGCGGCGGCGTACAGGCGACCGCGCGGATTCTCGCCCGCGCCGACGGGCGCGGCGGCACCTCGCTGCCCGTGCTGGAGGGCGACGGGCCGCTGGCGCTGCGCCGGACGCGGGGGAGCGGCGCCGAGGCGCGGGTCATGCTCGTAGGCGCGATGAGCGGGCCGCTCGGCGGCGACCACTTCACCGTCGAGGCGGTGGTGGAGGAGGGTGCCCGGCTGCACGTCGGGTCGGCCGCCGCCACCATCGCCCTGCCCGGACAGGCCAAGGGCGAGGCGCACTACGACGTCCGCCTCACCGTCGCCGACGGCGGTGAACTGCGCTGGCTGCCCGAGCAGTTGATCTCCGCGAACGGCAGTGAGCTGTACGTCTCGACACAGGTCGACGTCGGTGCGTACGGTCGGCTCGTGCTGCGCGAGGAGCAGGTGCTGGGGCGGGTCGCCGAGGAGCCGGGGCGGCTCGGCAGCCGGCTCGTGGTGCGGGTCGGCGGCCGTACCGTCCTCGACCAGGCACTCGCCTGCGGGCCGGGGGCGCCCGGCGGATGGGACGGTCCGGCCGTGCTGGCGGGACATCGGGCGGTCGGGCAACTCGTCGTCGTACGACCCGAGTTCGCCGCCGATCCGGCGCCCGCCCGGGTGCTGGGGGACGGCGCCGTGATCATGCCGCTCGCCGGGCCCGCCGCGCTGGTGAGCGCCGTCGCCCCTGACGCGCTGCGGCTGAGGAAGCTCTTGGACGAGGCCCTGGTGTCGCTCGAGTGATGAAGGTCGGTTAGCGAACAACCCTCTCCGGTTATCGGATTGGCAAAGAAGACCGACGGACCCTGTTCCCAGGGAACCCACAGCCGAGAGGATCCCCGTACTCATCAATGACGTACGGGGAGGTCGCACTTGAAGCGCCACAGATCGACCAGGCGGGCCGCGGCGTTCGGCTCGGCCGGAGTGCTCGTCACGGCGACCCTGATAGCCGGGGCCGTGGCGGCGCCCACCGCCAACGCGAATGCGGGCGCACGACACGGCCAGGACCGTGAGGCCCGCGGCGCCGCGATCGCCGCCGCCCGGGCCGAGAAGGCCGGCATCGACTGGCAGGACTGCCCCGCCGACTGGGGGCTGGAGAAGCCCATCCAGTGCGGCTGGGTCACCGTGCCGCTCGACTACGCCAAGCCCAACGGCAAGCAGATCAAGATCGCCGTCGACCGCATCGGCAACACCGGGACCCCCGCCGAGCGCCAGGGCGCGCTCGTCTACAACCCCGGCGGACCGGGCGGCTCGGGTCTGCGCTTCCCGCGCCGGGTCGTCACCAAGGCGCCGGTGTGGGTCAACACGTCCAAGGCGTACGACTTCGTGGGCTTCGACCCGCGCGGCGTCGGCCACTCCGCGCCCATCTCCTGCATCGACCCGCAGGAGTTCGTCAAGGCGCCCAAGATGGACCCGGTGCCCGACTCCGAGGCCGACAAGCGCGCCCAGCGCAAGCTGGCCCGCGAGTACGCCGAGGGCTGCTACAAGCGCAGCGGCGAGATGCTGCCGCACATGACCACGCCGAACAGCGCACGTGACCTGGACGTCATCCGCGCCGCGCTCGGCGAGAAGAAGCTCAACTTCCTCGGCGTCTCCTACGGCACCTACTTCGGCGCCGTCTACGGCACGCTGTTCCCGAGCCACGTCCGCCGCATGGTCGTCGACAGCGTCGTCAACCCGTCGCGGGAGAAGATCTGGTACGAGGCCAACCTCGACCAGGACGTCGCCTTCGAGAAGCGCTGGAACGACTGGCAGGACTGGGTCGCCGCCAACGACGCCGCCTTCCACCTCGGCACCACCCGCGCCGAAGTCCAGGCGAAGTACCTGGAGTTGAGGGCCACCGCGAAGAAGAACCCGATCGGTGGCGTGGTCGGCCCGGCCGAGCTGATCGGCTTCTTCCAGAGCGCCCCGTACTACGACTCCGCGTGGGTCTCCACCGCCACCGTGCTCAGCAAGTACTTCGCCGGTGACACCCAGGCGGTCGTCGACGCGGCCGCGCCCGACCTGACCGACACCGCGGGCAACATCAGCTCGGAGAACGGCAACGCCGTCTACACGGCCGTCGAGTGCACCGACGCCAAGTGGCCCACCAGCTGGAAGAAGTGGGACCGGGACAACACCCGGCTGCACAAGGACTACCCGTTCCTCACCTGGGCCAACGCCTGGATGAACCTGCCCTGCGCCACCTGGCCGGTCAAGCAGCAGACGCCGGTGGACGTCAAGACCGGCAAGGGTCTGCCCGGTGTGCTGATCGTGCAGTCCGAGCGTGACGCCGCGACCCCGTACGAGGGCGCGGTCGAGCTGCACAAGCGGTTCAAGGGCTCCCGTCTGATCACCGAGAAGGACGCGGGCTCGCACGGTGTGACCAGCCTGGTCAACCCGTGCATCAACGCGCGGGTGGACGCCTACCTGCTCAGCGGCACGCTGGACGCCGCCGACGTGACGTGCGGACCGCACGCCACGCCGAAGCCGTAACACCCGGGGGGCGGCCCGCAGTCGGGCCGCCCCTTTCTCATGCCCTGAACCAGGCGTCCTCCGCCGCGTAGTCGAAGAGATCGCCGTAGGACTGGAGCATCTTCGGGTAGGCCTCCCGCCAGTCCCGACCGGACAACTGCTCCTCGATCGAGGCGACGGTCTCGGCCAGCCGGTCGGCGTACCGCACCACCGCCCGATACCCCAACTCCCGCTCGGCGGCGGACATGTCGGACACGACCGGCACGGGAACGGACCACGGCGTGTCCCCGACGGTGGGCGCGGGCGGCGGCCCGTCGACGAGCACGTCCTCCCTCTCCACACCCATCACCGCGTCGATGGCCCGAGCGATCTCCGCCACCGTCGGCGCGTCCGGATCGACCGCGTTGAGGACCCGGCTGCCCGGGTCGGCGGCGGCCAGCCGGATCAACTCGGCGATGTTGTGGACGCTTGCGGGGTGGAACCGGCTCTTCCCGCCGTAGGCGAGGACCCGCCGGGTCCGTCCGTCGAGATTGCGCTTGACGAAGTACAGCTCGCGCGGGGTCCGGCAGTACGGCCCGTGGATGGCACCGGCCCGCAGCAGGGTCGTGGGCAACTGCTCACCGGCGGCGAGCAGTTCACGTTCGAGGACGACCTTGCGCGTGCTGTACGAGGTGTCGCCGGCCCGGACCGTGCGCTGCTGCTCGGTGATCGGCACGGGGTACTCGGGAAAGCCGTCCGGTTCTTCCTGCGTGTCGAAGTTCCGCCCCTTGTCGTCCTCGTACACCGACACGCTGGAGATGACGACGGCGGACCCGATCCGGTCGGCGAGGGAGACCAACTGCCGTGCGTGGCCGCCTCCGTAGGCGACGACGTCGACGACGACATCGCACCCGTCACCGACGACCTCGGCGAGCACGGCGTCGTCCTCCCGGTCGCCCGGCACGGCCCGCACCTCCTCGGGCCACCCGTCGTCGCGCCCACCACCCCGCGAGAGGGCGGTGACGTCCCACCCGTCGCGGGCCAGCACATCCACGGCCGCCCGCCCGATCTGTCCGGCGGCCCCGATCACCACAGCACGTCGTGTCATACGGCGACGCTACGACGGCCGGGCCGACCCGTGTGGGGATCTCTGCCCACAGCAGAGCTCACCCCAGGCGAGCTCACCCGAGCGGCATCCGCGGGAACCGCCGCTCCTTCTCCGCCTTGGCCTCCGCCTCCTGCGCCTTGGCGACGGCCGCGTACTCGTCGACGTACTCCTGACCGGAGAGGTTGAGGATGGCGTAGATGATCTCGTCGGTGATGGCGCGCAGGATCGCCTTCTCGTTCTCCATGCCGGCGTAGCGGGAGAAGTCGAGGGGCTCGCCGAAGCGGATGACGACGGGGTGGATGTTGGGGATGACCTTCCCGGGCGGCTGCGCCTCGAAGGTGCCGATCATCGCGCAGGGGATCACGGGCACCCCGGCCCTGAGCGCCATCACCGCGACGCCGACCTTGCCCTTGTACAGCCGCCCGTCGTGCGACCGCGTGCCCTCCGGGTAGATCCCCAGCAGCTCGTCCTTGGCGAGCACTCCGAGCCCCTCGCGGATGGCCGCCTGCCCCGCCTCCTTGCCGGTACGGTCGACCGGGATCTGCCCGGCACTGCGGAAGAAGAACGCCGTGAGCCGCCCCTTCACACCGGGTCCGGTGAAGTACTCCTTCTTCGCGAGGAACGTGATGCGCCGTTTGAGGATCGCCGGCATCAGGAAGTGGTCCGAGAAGGACAGATGGTTCCCCGCGATGATGGCCGCACCGTTGGCCGGTACATGCTCAAGACCCTCGATCCGAGGCCGGAAGACCAGTCTCAGCAGGGGACCCAGCAACACGTACTTGAGCAGGTAATAGAACAAGGGGACGCTCCTCACTCCGGCATATCGGCTCAACCGCCGCGTTCCAGCAGGTCAACCGGCGTGTCGTGGGGGTGCCAGTGTAAGTGCATGCGGGAGCGCGGGGAACGGGGACGCGGGTGGGGATGACCGCGGGGGACAGCCTGGTGCGGGTGAGGGTTCGGCGGCAACGTGATCGGGTGCACGATGACGGAAACACGTGCATGAGTGGCGGACGCGGGGGTCTTGTGCGGGACCGGCTGCGGCTCTCCGCGAGGGCTTGTGCAGGACGAGGTGCGGCTCTCCGGCACCGGAGAGCCGCACCTCCGGTTCAGTCCCGCGTCAGGACCTTCTCCAACGCCCCCAGCGCACCCGTGAGTTCGTCAGCCGTGATGGTCAGCGGCGGTGCCAGGCGGATCGTCGAGCCATGGGTGTCCTTCACCAACACCCCTTCCCGCAGCAGCCGTTCGCCGATCTCGCGGCCCGTGCCGAAGGACGGGTCGATGTCGACGCCCGCCCACAGGCCCCGTGCGCGGAAGCCGAGGACGCCCTTGCCGACCAGTTCGGTCAGGCCGTCGCGCAGGACCACGCCCAACTCGGTGGCCCGGCGCTGGAATTCGCCGGTCTCCAGGAGTTCCACCACCGCCGTGCCGACCGCCGCCGCGAGCGGGTTTCCACCGAACGTCGAGCCGTGCTCACCGGGGCGCAGCACGCTGAGGACGTCACGCCGGGCCACCACCGCCGACACCGGCACGATGCCGCCGCCCAGCGCCTTGCCCAGGAGCAGGACGTCCGGGACGACCGACTCGTGGTCCACGGCGAGGGTGCGGCCCGTGCGGCCGAGGCCCGACTGGATCTCGTCGGCGATGAAGAGGCAGCCCTTGCGGCGGGTCAGCTCGCGGACACCGGTCAGATAGCCGTCGTCGGGGATCATCACGCCGGCCTCGCCCTGGATCGGCTCCAGGAGCACCGCGGCCGTCGTCTCGTCGACCGCCGCTTCCAGGGCCGCGAGGTCGTTGTAGGGCACGATCCGGAAGCCCGGGGTGAAGGGTCCGAAGCCCGCCCTCGCCGTCTCGTCCGTGGAGAACGACACGATCGTGGTCGTACGGCCGTGGAAGTTCTCCGCCGCGACGACGATCGTCGCCCGGTCGGTCGGGACGCCCTTCACGTCGTACGCCCATTTGCGGGCCACCTTGATGCCGGACTCGACCGCCTCGGCGCCCGTGTTCATCGGCAGCACCATGTCCAGGCCCGTCAACTCGGCCAGCCGCTCGGCGAATTCGGCCAGCTTGTCGTTGTGGAAGGCGCGGGAGGTGAGGGTGAGGCGGTCCAGCTGGCGGTGGGCGGCCTCGATCAGGGCCGGGTGGCGGTGGCCGAAGTTGAGGGCCGAGTACCCCGCCAGCATGTCCAGGTAGCGGCGGCCCTCGACGTCCTCGACCCAGGTGCCCTCGGCGCGGGCGACGACCACCGGAAGCGGGTGGTAGTTGTGCGCCAGGACCGGCTCTTCGGCGCGGATCAGGTCGGCGGACGTGCGCGTGGTCACGGGAGCGGTCATGAACGGATCTCCTGAGTGCAGCACTTGATGCCGCCGCCTGCCTTGCGGAACTCGGACAGGTCGACGGGCACGGGGACATAGCCGCGGTCGGCGAGGGCGGCGGACAGGGACTCGGCCTGGGGCGCGATGAAGACGTTCCGGCCGTCGGACACCGAGTTCAGGCCGAAGGCCAGCGCGTCGTCCAGGGTGGCCAGCACCGCGTTCGGGAACAGGCGCGCCAGCACCTCCCGGCTGCCCGGCGAGAACGCCTCCGGGTAGTAGGAGATGTTGTTGCCCTCGGCGGAGTCGTCCAGGACGAACAGCGCCGTGTCCAGGTGGTAGAAGCGCGGGTCCACCAGCGTCAGGCTGATCACCGGGTGCCCGAAGAACTCCTGCACCTCGCGGTGCGCCTCCCGGGTGGTGCGGAAACCGGTGCCGGCCAGCATGTACCGGCCCGTCCAGACCAGGTCGCCCTCGCCCTCGCAGACGGACTCGGGGCGGTGGACGGCGAAGCCGGCCGCCTTGAACCAGGTGTCGTAGTGCGTGGACTCGGGGCGCCGCTCGGGCGCGTGGAAGAGGGAGCCGAAGACGCGGCCGTCCACGACGACCGCCGAGTTCGCGGCGAAGACCATGTCGGGGAGACCGGGGGCCGGCTCCACGCTGTCGACGGTGTGGCCGTGGGCCCGGTAGGCGCCGATCAGCGCCTGCCACTGTTCCCGGGCCAGGTCCACGTCGACGCGGACATCGGGTTGCATCCAGGGATTGATCGCGTACTGCACGGCGAAATGTCTGGGTTCGCAGACGAGGAAACGCCGACGGCGCGGCACACGGGAGTCGGACACAGAGGGGTTCCTCCGCTTCCTGCGGTGTCGACTGGGGTTGACACCAAGGTAGGAAGTGACGGTCACACCCGACAAGCAACGAGAATTGCGTGTCTGCGCAGGAATGATGCGTCTTCGACCATGAACGCGCAGCTTCACTGCGCGTTCGGATGTTTATTCGGGTGATGACGAGGGCGACGGTGCGGGAGCCGCCTGGGTGGCGCCCGCCTCGGGGCTCTCCGGGAGCAGATGGGACAGCACCATCACGCTGATCGTCTTGCGGATGAAGGGCTCCACGCGGATGCGTTCCAGCACCTCCTCGAAGTGCTCCACGTCCCGCGCCCGCACATGCAGCAGCGCGTCCGCGCCCCCGGTCACCGTCATCGCCGCCGTGATCTCCGGATGGTTGCGCACCACCTCCGCCAGCCGCCGCGGCGGGGCCGCGCCCTCGCAGTACACCTCGACGTACGCCTCGGTGCGCCAGCCGAGCGCGGACGGCTGCACGGTCGCCGTGAAGCCGGTGATGACCCCGGTCTCCCGGAGCCGGTCCACCCGCCGTTTGACCGCCGTGGAGGACAGTCCGATCGCGGCGCCGATCTCCGCGAAGGACGTCCGGGCGTTCGCCATCAGCGCGCTGATGATCTTCCGGTCGAGTGCGTCGAACGCGGGGGGCCTGCTGTTCATGGCGGCACGATACCCAGCGGGAACGTCCACGCCTCGGCACATGTCCAGACGTACGAATTACTCCTACACTCCGGGTTCATGCTGCGCGCCCTGGCTGTCGACGACGAACGCCCCTCGCTGGAGGAACTGCTCTACCTCCTCAACGCCGACCCCCGTATCGGCAGCGCGGCGGGCGCCGGCGACGCGACCGAGGCGCTGCGCCGGATCAACCGCGCGCTGGAGTCCGGGCCGGACGGCCCGGAGGCGATCGACGTCGTCTTCCTCGACATCAACATGCCCGGCCTCGACGGCCTCGACCTGGCCCGGCTGCTCACCGGCTTCGCCAAGCCCCCGCTGGTCGTGTTCGTCACCGCCCATGAGGACTTCGCCGTCCAGGCCTTCGACCTCAAGGCCGTCGACTACGTCCTCAAGCCCGTCCGCAAGGAGCGGCTCGCCGAGGCCGTACGACGCGCCGCCGAACTCGTACGACGCCCCGCCGAACCCGACGACCAGGCACCCCGCATCCCCGTGCACGAACCCGACCCCGACCACATACCCGTCGAGCTCGGCGGCGTGACCCGCTTCGTCTCCGTCGAGGACATCACCCACGTGGAGGCCCAAGGCGACTACGCCCGGCTGCACACCACCAGAGGCAGCCACCTGGTCCGCATCCCGCTGTCCACCCTGGAGGAGCGCTGGCGCTCCCGCGGCTTCGTCCGCATCCACCGCCGCCATCTGGTCGCCCTGCGCCACATCGGCGAACTCCGCCTCGACGCCGGCACGGTCAGTGTCCTGGTCGGCAGCGAGGAACTCCAGGTCAGCCGGCGCCACACCCGCGAACTGCGCGACCTGCTGATGCGGAGGACCTGACATGCCGCACCAGGACCCCGCCGAACGCCGCGTCGTCGTCACCGGCCCGCCCCGCCGCACCCGCCGCGCCTCCGGCTACTACCGCCCGCGCACCGAGATCGACGAACAGACCACCCTCGGCCACACCTACGTCCGCTCCCTCATGCGCAGCCAACTCCGCGCCGGACTCGCCGTGTTCGCCGTCCTCGGCCTCCTCATCGGCCCGCTCCCGCTGCTGTTCGCCGCGATGCCCGACGCCCGCCGCCTGGAATGGGCGGTCCTCGGCTTCGGCGTGTACGTCCCGCTGGTGCTGCTCGCCCGCTGGTACGTGCGGCGCGCCGAGCGCAACGAGCGCGACTTCGTACGCCTCGTAGAGGACCGATGAACTCCAGCTACGCGGTGCCCGCCGTCGCCCTCGTCGTCGTCGCCACCGTCCTCGTCGGCGCCTTCGGCCTGCGCATCTCCCGCACCACCTCCGACTTCTACGTCGCCTCCCGCACCGTGGGGCCACGGCTGAACGCGGCCGCCATCAGCGGCGAGTACCTGTCGGCGGCCTCCTTCCTCGGCATCGCCGGACTGGTCCTCGTCCAGGGCCCGGACATGCTCTGGTACCCGGTCGGCTACACCGCCGGATACCTGGTCCTCCTGCTCTTCGTCGCCGCCCCGCTGCGCCGCTCCGGGGCCTACACGCTCCCCGACTTCGCCGAGGCCCGGCTCGCCTCCCAGGCGGTACGGCGACTGGCCGGGGCCTTCGTCGTCGGGGTCGGGTGGCTGTACCTGCTGCCCCAACTCCAGGGCGCCGGGCTGACGTTGCAGGTGCTGACCGGCGCCCCCGACTCGCTGGGCGGAGTCATCGTCGCCGTGGTCGTGGTCGCCACCGTCGCCGCCGGCGGCATGCGCAGCATCACCTTCGTGCAGGCCTTCCAGTACTGGCTCAAGCTCACCGCCCTCCTCGTCCCCGCCCTCTTCCTGATCCTCGCCTGGCAGGGCGACGGCGCCCCCAGCCACGCCTTCGAGGAACCGGCGACCTTCCGCGAGCAGCGCGTGGTCCGCGTCGGCGAGAACCTCGCCCTGAAACTGGACCGCCCGCTGACCGTCACCGTGGACGGCACCGTCGACGGCCGCACCCACACGGACACCCGGCTCCGCCTCCGTTCCGGCACCCACCACATCGACGCCGGCACCCTGCTCACCTTCGCCGCGGGCGACCCCGTCCCCGAGGCCGACCGCCGCAGCGACGCCGGCCTGTCGCCCTCCCAGGCCGAGAGCCGCGGCGAACGCCCGCTGTACGCCACGTACGGCCTGATCCTCGCGACCTTCCTCGGCACCATGGGACTGCCGCACGTCGTCGTCCGCTTCTACACCAGCCCGCACGGCGTCGCCGCCCGCCGCACCACCGTCGCCGTCCTGGGCCTGATCGGCGCCTTCTACCTGCTGCCGCCCGTCTACGGCGCCCTCGGCCGCCTCTACGCCCCCGAGCTCACCCTCACCGGGGACGCGGACGCCGCTGTCCTGCTGCTGCCGGACCGGGTGATCGGCGGCCTCGGCGGCGACCTGCTCGGCGCGCTGGTCGCCGGGGGCGCCTTCGCCGCGTTCCTCTCCACCGCCTCCGGGCTGACCATGGCCGTCGCGGGCGTCCTCACCCAGGACGTGCTGCCGTCGCGCGGCGTACGGCACTTCCGCCTGGGCACGGTCATCGCCATGGCCGTACCGCTGGCGGCGAGCGCCCTGGTCGGCGGGCTGCCGGTCGCCGACGCGGTGGGCCTGGCGTTCGCGGTGTCCGCCTCCTCCTTCTGCCCGCTGCTCGTCCTCGGCATCTGGTGGCGGCGGCTGACCCCGCCGGGCGCGGCGGCCGGGATGCTGGTCGGCGGTGGCTCCGCGCTGGTGGCGGTCGCGGCGACGATGGCCGGATTCCCCGGGTCCGGCGCGATGCACGCGCTGCTCGCCTGGCCGGCCCTGTGGTCGGTGCCGCTGGGGTTCCTCACGATGGTCCTGGTGTCCCTGGCGACCCCGGGCAAGGTCCCGGCCGGGACGGCGGCGATCCTGGCCCGGTTCCATCTGCCGGAAGAGCTGCGGACGGAGGTGAAGGGGTGAGCGGGTTCCTCGCCGGGCTGTGCGTGGCGATCCTGCCCCTGCTGGCCGCCGGCTTCTGGCTCGGCCGCCGTACCGCGCGCCCCCAGAGCCTCGGCGGCCTCGGCACGCCCGTCGAGCACGCCACCTTCGAGACCCTGCACACCGCGTCCCTCGCCGCACCGCCGCTGCGCGCGGGCCTGACGGAGGAGACGGCCCGCAAGTCGGCCCGCAGACTAAGGACGTTGCTCGGCACGGACGCCCTGTGCCTGACCGACCAGGAGCGGGTCCTCGTCTGGGACGGCGTCGGCGGCCATCACCGCGACGAGATCATGAAACGCCTCGCCGGGCCCCTGGAAACCGGCCGCGGCGAGGCCTTCCCGCTGACCTGCGACGCCCTCGACTGCACCGTGAGCTGGGCCGTGGTCGCCCCGCTCACCGTCGACGACCGCGTCCACGGCGCCCTCGTGGCCTGCGCGCCCCGCGAGTCCGCCGTGCTCGTGCGGGCCGCCGGAGAGGTCGCCCGCTGGGTCTCCGTCCAGCTGGAACTCGCCGACCTCGACCAGTCCCGCACCCGCCTCATCGAGGCCGAGATCAAGGCCCTGCGCGCCCAGATCTCCCCGCACTTCATCTTCAACTCCCTCGCGGTCATCGCCTCGTTCGTGCGCACCGACCCCGAGCGCGCCCGCGAACTGCTCCTGGAGTTCGCCGACTTCACCCGCTACAGCTTCCGCCGGCACGGCGACTTCACCACCCTCGCCGACGAACTCCACGCCATCGACCACTACTTGGCGCTCGTGCGGGCGCGCTTCGGCGACCGCCTCTCCGTCACCCTGCAGATCGCCCCCGAAGTCCTGCCGGTCACCCTGCCGTTCCTGTGCCTCCAGCCGCTCGTCGAGAACGCCGTCAAGCACGGCCTGGAAGGCAAGCCCGACACCTGCCACATCCAGATCACGGCGCAGGACGCCGGCGCCGAGGCCCTCGTCGTCATCGAGGACGACGGCGCGGGAATGGACCCCTCCGTGCTGCGCCGCATCCTCGCCGGCGAGGTCAGCCCCTCGGGCGGAATCGGGCTGTCCAACGTCGACGACCGGCTGCGCCAGGTCTACGGCGACGACTACGGCCTCGTCATCGAGACCGCCGTCGGCGCCGGCATGAGGATCACCGCCCGGCTGCCGAAGTACCAGCCGGGCGTCCACTAGGCGGGGCCTCAGGTGCTGCGGGTGACGACCATGCCGAGCGTGATCAGTCCCAGCACGACCCAGCCGAACCACAGCCAGCCGTTGCTGCCGAGCGCCACCGTGTAGGCGGTCACCACGACGAGTCCGCCGACGGTGAGCACCCCCATCGTTCTGGTCGAGCCGTCCGTGGAACCGGGCATCGCGACACCCTCCTCGGGATTCCTCAGGATCCGTCCCCCTCCATGGTGCCCCCGTTCTGCTTTCTCACGGTGCAGACGACGAAATGAGTGCCCGCCTTCCACGGGCCCTCGCTCGTCCAGGACCCCGCCCGGTACACCGACGGATCGAAGCCGTAGTCGCCCGGCGCGACCTCTTTGCCGCAGGCCAGGTCCGCCGCCTCGGCACCCGCCTCCGCCAGCGTCACGTCCTGGGCCAGTCGGGTGAACCCGAGGACCTCCTCGTCGTGCGGCCCCGCGCAGGACACCAGCCGGGCGTCCCGGTTGGACCGCACCTCCAGACAGTCCCGCTTCTGCATCGACGACACGTCGAGGAACTTCGTCCCCGGCTTCCGATGCCCGCCGAGCGGCCCGTACACCGGACCGTGCGCGCCCACCACCAGACATGCCGTACGGCGTCCCGTGGCCGAGAACCCTTGCGCGGTCGGTACGAGGGCGAGGCTGCGCACATCGGCCAGCTTGCCGCGGATCTCCTGGGTCACCTCCTCGCAGCGCGCCGGCCCCTGTGCCCGCGCCTCGGCCGCCGACGCGGCGGCGACGAACGCCATCACCTGCCCGTCCGGCGGACCGCTGCACTCGGTGTCCAGGGCCACCTGGGGCGTGCCCGCGAAGGGCGCCTCACCCGGCCAGTCCACGGTCACGCAGTCCCCGTCCCGCAGGGCCCTGCCAAGCCCGACGTCCGTTCCGTACGGCGCCGCCGTCGCGCCACTGCCGCCACCACCTTCCCCGGGCGGCTGCTGCGCCACGGCGTACCAGACCCCGCCCCCGGCGAGCGCCAGCCCCAGCAGCCCGGCGAGGGCCGAGTGCAGGGCCCGCGGACGGGTACGGCGCCGACTCCCGCCACCACTCGTCACCAACGGCGGCGGGGCCACCGGACCGGGCGGAGGCGGCGCCGGCTGCGCCCACGGCGGCTGCGAGCCCAGGTCGGTCTGGGTCCGGGCGAACGGATCGGCCTGCGGCGTGACGATCTGCGACAGCGCCGTCTCCGCCTGCGCGGCGGAGATCCGCAGCTCCGGTTCCTTGACCAGCATCGCCGCCAGTACGGGGGCCAGGGCACCGGCCCGTACCGGTGGCCGCGGCTCCTCCGTCACCACCGCGCTGATCTCCGCGAAGTGCGAGTCGCGCTCGAAGGGACCGCACCCCTCCACCCCGTGGTAGAGCGTGCACCCCAGCGAGAACAGGTCGGCGGCCGGCGTGGGCGAGCCGCCCGTGGCCCGCTCGGGCGCCAGATAGCCGGCCGTGCCGACCAGCACGGACGTGAGCGTGTACCGCGTCTCCCCGGCGTCCGGCTGGACCGAGATGCCGTAGTCGGTGAGCAGGACGCGGCCGTACGGCGCTCCGCCGCGGTCCGGCGCGAGCAGGATGTTCGCCGGTTTCACGTCCCGGTGCATGACGCCCCGCTCGTGCCCGGCGGTCAGCGCGTCGAGGACGGCGAGCCCGATGCGCGCGCACTCGGCGGGCGCCAGCGGGCCGCGCTGGGCGATCAGCTCACGCAGGTCCACCGCGCCCGGCACGTACTCCATGACGATCCAGGGCAGCCCGTCGTGCTCCAGCACGTCGTGCACGGTCACCACATGCGGATGGCCGCGCAGCCCGGCCGCGTTCCGGGCCTCCGCGCGAGCCCGGGCGACCCGGGCCTCCCGCTCGTGGCCCGCCTCGGACGGATCCCGGAAGACGATCTCCTTGAGCGCGACCTCGCAGGCGAGTCTCTGGTCGTGGGCGAGCCACACATGGCCCATGCCGCCGCTGCCCAGCTGATTCAGCAGCAGATAGCGGCCGGCGATGACCCGGCCCACTCCCGATGTCGATGGTCCTGAAGGCATCCGGTGACTCCCGGGTTCTTCGGGGGCGCTAAGTGGAGACGCTTGCGGTCGGCACCTGGGGCGCGGACTCGCTGCTCGGCGGCGGCGCGACGGTCGTCACCGGCGGCGGCGCGCTGGTCGTCACCGGGGGAGCGCTCGTGGTCTCGGGCGGTGGCGGGGAGGGCGGCGGTGCGCTGGTCACGGTCGGCGGCGAAGTCGAGGGTGAGGTCGAAACCGACGTGGACGTCGACGGGGACGTGGATGTCGACGGGCCGGACGGTGTACTCGTCGAAGGACTCGTCGAGGGGCTGTCCGAAGGACTGGTGGACGGCGCCTTCGACGTGCTGCCGCTCGACCCGGGCGCCGAGGTACCGGGCGTCGACGGCCCGGACACCGAGGGCCCCGACGGCGGGGGAGAGGTGGTGTCGCCGCCTCCGGACGACGAGGACGAACCCTCCGCCACGCTCAGCATCACGTACTGCCCGAACCGCAGCTCGGTCCCGGCCGGCGGATCGGTCGCCGTGACCCGCGCGCCGTCCGCCGGTACCGACCCGGTGTCGTACCCGGCCGCGAGCCCCTTGTCGGCCAGCGCCTGACGGGCCTCGCCGAAGGTCTTCCCCGCAAGACTAGGGACGGCCTCGGTCTTCCGGGTGTCGAAGACGGCGTCCTTCGTGCCCCCGGTGCCGACCGGCCGGTTGATCCCGCGGTCGGGATCGTCCACGTCGACCAGGGCGATCTTCTCCAGCGGACGGGCCGCGGGCCGCACGGCGACGACCGAGGAACGGTCGTACCCCTTCCACTCCTTGTTCCCGTCCTCGAACTTGACCGAGATACGGTTCGTGTCACCCGTGAAAGGACGCAGTGGATTTCCGCAGCTGCACTTCACGGCCGGCTGTCCCTGCTGATCGACGAGAATCGCGATTCCGGCCTGGAGCAGCGAGTCGTAGGGAACGGCCTTTCCCTTTTTGTAGTCGTGATTCTTGACGAGAGTGTCGTGACGCAACAGAACCGGTGTGAGCCGATCCAGGTATTCCGGTATCTCACCGGTGGTGATTCCCAGCGCACGCGCCCACGCCTGTGCCTTCTGGTCGTTCGTGGGATCGGTGAGGAATGCCTTGAGTTTCTTGACGTCACAGACGGTTGGTTGCCTCGAGCCGCCGTACAGACCCGGAGTGTCGCCCTGTTGCAGACTCCCCCGCACCGGCTGCGCCTTGACGTCCGGCGCGTCCTGGCCGAGCCCGCTCGTCTCGTCGAAGAACGGCGCGAGCGACGGCACACCGGCCGCGACCGCCTTCACCACCAGCAAAGGCGTTCCTCTGTCGCAGCCACTCACCGCGAGAACGAGAACCAACAGACACGCGAGCTTTGTCGCGAGCCTTTGCATAAATGCGCGAAATGTCATCACCGCTCCCCCCGGCGGTTCCCCCAACGCGCTTCATGCTACTGAATGACCCAGTCGCAAAAGGCCTTTCAGCGCCCACGTGCGTTCAATGAGGCCAAATAGGCGTTGTATGCCTCGAGTTCCTTGTCGCCGTCCCGGTCGGCGGCCCGGTCCTGGCGCCGGGCCTGCCGCTGCTCCGAGCCGTACCACTGGAACAGCAGCGCGAGCAGCACCAGCACGGACGGGATCTCACTGAACGCCCAGGCGATCCCGCCCGCGGCGTTCTGGTCGGAGAGCGCGTCGATTCCGAGCGAGGCGGGCGGGTTCTTGAACGTCTCGACCATCGGGGTCGACGCCATCATCAACGCGATACCGAAGAACGCGTGGAACGGCATGCCCGCGAACAGCTCCAGCATCCGCATCAGATAGCCCGGCCGGTGCGGCCCCGGGTCGACGCCGATGATCGGCCAGAAGAAGACGACACCCACGGCCAGGAAGTGCACCATCATCGCGATGTGCCCGGTCTTCGACCCCATCAGGAAGTCGAAGATCGGCGTGAAGTACAGCGCGTAGAGGCTCGCGATGAACAGCGGGATCGTGAACGCCGGATGGGTGATGATCCGCATGTACCGGCTGTGCAGCAGGGCCAGCAGCAGCTCGCGCGGCCCCTTGCGTCCCTTGCCGGCGGCGGGCAGCACCCGCAGTGCGAGGGTCACGGGAGCGCCGAGCAGGATCAGGATCGGCGACAGCATGCTGATGACCATGTGCTGCACCATGTGCACGCTGAACATGACCATGCCGTAGTCGTTGAGCCGGGTGCACATCACGAGCATGATCGTCAGCACGCCGACGACGAACGAGACCGTCCGCCCCGCCGACCAGGCGTCCCCCCGCCGCCGCAGCCGAAAGACCCCGTACCCGTACAGCCCGAGCCCCACCAGGCAGGCGACGAGGAAGAACGGGTCAGCCGACCAGTGAAGCCCCCGCCCCAGCGTGAACGGCGGCAGATCCATGGTCATGCCGTGCCCGCTGTGATCCATTACGCCGGCTCCTGATTCGTGGGGGTTGTGCAAGTCTGTCCGCACACAGACTAGAACTGCCCCCGGCCGCAGCTGCGGCCGGGGGCAGTTTCTTCAGTGCCGGACGTTCTGTTCTACAGGACGCACTCGGCCTCTTCGTAACGCTCAGCCGGCACCGTCTTCAACGTCTCCACGGCCTCGGCCAACGACACCATCACGATGTCCGTCCCCCGCAGCGCGGTCATGTGCCCGAACTCCCCCCGGTGCACGGCCTCCACCGCATGCCACCCGAACCGCGTGGCAAGGACACGGTCGTACGCGGTAGGCGTACCGCCCCGCTGCACATGCCCCAGGATCACCGGCCGCGCTTCCTTGCCCAGCCGCTGCTCCAGCTCAATGGACAGCTGCCGCGCGATCCCGGCGAAGCGCTCGTGCCCGTAGATGTCCTTGCCGCCCTCGTCGAACGCCATGGACCCCGGCGCCGGCTTCGCACCCTCCGCCGCGACGACGATCGCGAACCGCTTGCCGGCCTCGAACCGCTCGCCGACGCGTCGCGCCAGCTCCTCGATGTCGAAGGGCCGTTCCGGTACGACGATGGCGTGCGCGCCGGCCGCCATGCCGGAGTGCAGCGCGATCCAGCCGGTGTGCCGTCCCATGACCTCGACGACGAGCACGCGCTGGTGCGACTCGGCGGTGGTCTTGAGCCGGTCGAGAGCCTCCGTGGCCACCCCGACGGCCGTGTCGAAGCCGAAGGTGACGTCCGTGACGGCGATGTCGTTGTCGATCGTCTTCGGCACGCCGACGATCGGCAGGCCCGCGTCGGACATCAGCCGGGCCGCCTTCAGCGTGCCCTCGCCGCCGATCGGGATGATCGCGTCGAGACCGAGCTCGGCGACATGCCCCTTGGCCCGCTCCACCCCGTCACGCAGATGGGAGGGCTGGACCCGGGAGGAGCCGAGGATGGTGCCGCCGCGGGCGAGGATGCCGCCCACCGCGTCGAGGTCGAGCTTGAGGTAGTCGCACTCCAGGAGACCCTTCCAGCCGTCCCGGAAGCCGATGACCTCGTCGCCGTGGTCGGCGACGGCACGGTGCACGACGGACCGGATGACGGCGTTCAGGCCGGGGCAGTCGCCGCCGGACGTGAGGACACCAATGCGCATAGCCCGAAACAACCTTCTCAACGTGGGCCGGGGACCGGACCACGCTGTCCGGCTCGATCCCCGCCACCCTAGCGGCAGGAGGGGGCGGGACCGAACCGTGCGTCCGCCTGCTGGACGGCCCCGCTCAGGTGTGCGGAGACATCGTCAGACGGGCTGGTGAAGTGACCCTTGAGTACTGGTGAACTCCCAGCTCACGCGGGCTGCTGCGCGGCTGTTCTACGCCGGCTGCTGCGCAGCCGTGATGCGCTCGTTCCGCAGCGCCTCGTACCAGCGGTCGTCGGTCGGCGGCAGCGCGTTCACGTCGAGCGCCAGCTTCAGCAGCAGGTCGGCGATGAGCGGGTTCCGCGCCAGCACGGGACCGTGCATGTAGGTGCCGAAGACCGTGTCGTTGTACGCGCCCTCCGTGCCGTCCCCCGTGCCGTTGCCGTTGCCCAGGCGGACGTTGGCGAACGGGCGGGCGGTGGGGCCGAGGTGGGTGACGCCCTGGTGGTTCTCGAAGCCGGTCAGCGAGGGCAGCCCGAGGCGCGGGTCGATGTCGGCGAGGACGTCACCGACGCACCGCGCGCCCTCACCGCGGACGGACACGACGTCGAGCAGCCCGAGACCGGGCTCACGCTGGCCGAGGTCGTTGATGAACTCGTGCCCGAGGATCTGGTACCCGGCGCACACCGAGAACACGATGGCGCCGTTCTCCACCGCCCGGTGCAGTCCGCCGTCCCGGCGCAGCCGCTCCGCCGCGAGCCGCTGCGGGCGGTCCTCGCCGCCGCCGATGAGGTAGATGTCCCCGGAGGTCGGGATCGGCTGGTCGCTGCGCACGTCGAGCCGGGCCACGTCGAGGCCCCGCTGCCGCGCCCGGCGCTCCACGACCAGGACGTTGCCCTGGTCGCCGTACGTGCTGAGCAGGTCGGGATAGATCCAGACGACCCGCAGCTGGTTGTCGCTCACAAAAGTCCCCTGAGTGTCAGTTGCCGACGCGGCGGCGCAGGTCCTGGAAGGCGGTGTAGTTGGCGATGACCTCGATACGGCCCGGCGGGCACAGCTGCACGGCCTGGTCGAGGTTCTCGCAGACCTGGAAGTGCTGGTTGGCGACTTCCAGACGCACCGCGAGGTCGAGCTTGCGGTCGCCGATGACGCAGATCGGGTGGCCGGTCAGCCGCGTGTAGTCGACGTCCCACAGCCAGGAGGTGTCGGTGCCGTCGGCGCCGCGCGCGTTCACCGAGAGGATCACCGGGGTCGGCGGCGGATCGATCAGGCTGAACGTTTCGAGCCAGCCGGCCGGGTTCTTCGCGAGCAGCAGGCGCAGATCACGCTGCTGGAACTGCACCACGTCGTATCGCCCGGCGACGGCCTGCACCTGGTACATGCGCTCCAGCGCGACCTGCGGCGGTACGCCGAACACGGCGGCGACGGCGGCCGAGGAGGCGGCGTTGGCCTTGTTGGCACGCCCCGGCAGCTGCAGATGGATCGGCCAGGCGGAGCCGTGCGGGTCCAGCACGTGATCCCCGGACAGCGCCCAGCTCGGCGTCGGGCGCCGGAAGCCGCACTCTCCGCAGAACCAGTCGTCGCCCGGCCGCTGCATCACACCACCGCAGGACGGGCAGGACCAGGCGTCGTCCTTCCACATCTGCCCGGCGGCGACCCAGACGACGTTGGGGGAGGAGGAGGCGGCCCACACGACCAGCGGGTCGTCGGCGTTGGCGACGATGACGGCCTTGCTGCCGGCCAGCCCTTCACGCCAGTTCTCGGCGAGCATCCGCGTCTCGGCGGCTCGGTCGAGCTGGTCGCGGGAGAGGTTGAGCAGCGCGATGCACTTCGGGTCGGTGTCCCGGGCGACGCCGGCGAGGTACTTCTCGTCGACCTCGATCACGCCGTAGCGGGCGTCCGAGTTGCCGGCGAGCGCCGAGGTGATGCCGGCCGGCATGTTGGCGCCGAGCGCGTTGGACACGACGGGCCCGGCGGCCCGCAGCGCCTCGGCGATCAGCCTGGTCGTCGTGGTCTTGCCGTTGGTCGCCGAGACCAGAACCACATCCAGGTTCTGGGCGAGCCGGGCGAGGAGGTCGGGGTCGAGCTTGAGCGCCACCCGGCCGCCGATCACCGAACCGCTGCCGCGCCCCGCGGCGCGCGACGCCGCTGCGACCGCCTTGCCCGCGGTCACGGCGATCTTGGCCCGCGGCGTGAGCGGGTCCGAGTTGCCTGCCATCAGTTCTCGATCCTCCTTGCGTACGCGCCGCGCCTGACGGCAACGTGGTGGTGGTCAGCCTATCGAGATCCATTCGCAGTCCCGAATCGCCGTACCCTTGCGGCCATGCGAAACAGCTCCATTCCGGGCACCCGTGGACGGGTCCGGCCCCTCACTTTGCTCGGTGACCCCGTCCTGCGCACCCCGTGCGAGGACGTCACGGACTTCGGCCCGGAACTGGCGACGCTCGTGGAGGACTTGTTCGCGACGATGTACGCGGCCCAGGGAGTCGGCCTCGCGGCGAACCAGGTGGGGGAGTCGCTGCGGGTGTTCGTGTACGACTGCCCGGACGACGAGGACGTACGGCATCTGGGGCATGTGGTCAACCCGCGTCTGGTGGAGGCGGACGGCCTGGTCCTGCGGGGCCCGGAGGGCTGCCTGTCCCTGCCGGGCCTGGAGGCGGGAACGGAACGCTTCGACCACGCGGTGGTGGAGGGCTTCACGATGACGGGCGAGCCGGTGACGGTGCACGGCACGGGGTGGTTCGCACGGTGCTTGCAGCACGAGTGCGACCACTTGGAGGGCCGGGTCTACGTCGATCACCTCACGGGGTGGCGGAAGCGACGGGTGTTGCGGCAGGCCGCCAAGGCGCCGTGGGGGCGTTGAGTTCGTGCGACCGCGGGCCGTCTGTGGCTGGTCGCGCAGTTCCCCGCGCCCCCAGGGGGTTTCAGAACCCGGGACCGCCAACCTTGTCCCCCGCCGCAGCGAGCCGTCCCCACAACAGGTCCGCCAAGCTCCGCACCAACTCAGCCCGGGAACACGGCCGTTCACCCAGCCACCAGTCCCCGGCCGCGTGCATCATCCCGACGATCCCGTGCCCCCACACCCGAGCCAACTGCTGACTCCCGGGCCCGAGATCCAGCCGGTCCTCGATGACCTGCGCCAACTCCTCGCCCATCCGCCGCAGCAGCGGAGCCGAGTGCTTCCCGACGTCGAACCCCTGGTCCGCGACCTGACCCCCCTCCGCCGGGTGCATCAGGAACCGGTACACCTGCGGCCGCGCCTCGATCGCCGCGAGGTACGTGTCGAGCGTGGCCTCCACCCGCTCCCGCCGGTCCGCGGGCGCGTCCAGCGCGGCTCGCAGAGAATCCAGCAGTGCGTCCGTATGCCGCTTGGCCAATGCCGCGTAAAGTCCCCCCTTGTCACCGAAGTGACGGTAGAGGATGGGCTTGGTGATGCCCGCTTCCGCGGCGATCGCGTTCATGGAGGCCTGCGGTCCGTCACGCAGGACCACCCGGTCCGCGGCTTCCAGCAGCTCGCGCCGACGGCGGTCGGCGGACCGCTGCTGATCGGTCCGCTGCGTGGTGTCCATGAGCTCTCCCCACCCCTGCTGATTCGGTGACGCCTGCGCAAACTAGCACTCACCATGCCGCATGCATCGAACGGGCTGCCGAGGCGTCATCAGGAGTTGACTTTTCCTACCGGTGGGTAACAGACTCGGGTTACCGCTAGTAACATGTATTTGCGCCGCCGCTGGAGGGGACATGGCCGAGTTCACCATGGAGCTCAACGACGAACAGAAGGAGGTCCGGGACTGGCTGCACGGCTTCGCCGCCGACGTCATCCGCCCCGCGGCCGCCGAATGGGACGAGCGTGAGGAGACTCCCTGGCCGGTCATCCAGGAGGCCGCCAAGGTCGGAATCTACTCGCTCGACTTCTACGCCCAGCAGTACTTCGACTCCACCGGCCTCGGCATCCCCATGGCGATGGAGGAGCTGTTCTGGGGTGACGCGGGCATCGCGCTGTCGATCGTCGGCACCGGTCTCGCCGCCGTCGGCGTCCTCGCCAACGGCACCGAGGAGCAGATCGGCACCTGGATCCCCCAGATGTACGGCGACGTCAACGACGTCAAGGTCGCCGCGTTCTGCTCCTCCGAGCCGGACGCCGGTTCGGACGTGGCCTCGATGCGCACCCGCGCGGTGTACGACGAGGCCAAGGACGAGTGGGTGCTCAACGGCACCAAGACCTGGGCGACCAACGGCGGCATCGCCAACGTCCACGTGGTCGTGGCCGTGGTCGACGCGGAGCTCGGCTCCAAGGGCCACGCCTCCTTCATCATCCCGCCGAACACGCCCGGCTTGTCCCAGGGCCAGAAGTTCAAGAAGCACGGCATCCGCGCCTCGCACACCGCCGAGGTCGTCCTGGAGAACGTGCGCGTGCCCGGCTCCTGCCTCCTGGGCGGCAAGGAGAAGCTCGACGAGCGCCTCGCCCGGGCCCGCGAGCGGGCCCAGCAGGGCGGCGAGCGCGTGAAGAACGCGGCGATGGCCACGTTCGAGGCCTCCCGCCCGGCGGTCGGCGCGATGGCGGTGGGCACCGCCCGGGCCGCGTACGAGGTCGCCCTCGACTACGCCAAGACCCGCGAGCAGTTCGGCCGCCCGATCATCGACAACCAGGGCGTCGCCTTCCAGCTCGCCGACATGCGGACGTCCATCGACGCCGCCCGGCTCCTGGTCTGGCGCGCCTCCTGGATGGCGATCAACGGCAAGCCGTTCACCGCGGCCGAGGGCTCGATGTCCAAGCTGTTCGCCAGCGAGACGGCCAAGAAGGTCACCGCCCAGGCGGTCCAGATCCTCGGCGGCAACGGCTACACCCGCGAGTACCCGGTCGAGCGCATGCACCGCGACGCCGCGATCTACACGATCTTCGAGGGCACGAGCGAGATCCAGCGCCTGGTCATCGCCCGCACCCTGTCCGGGATGCCGATCCGCTAACGGTGCCTGAGCGGCGTCAGCTGCTCGATGTCGTAGCGTCGGCGCAGCTCCTCGATCGCCGCGTGATCCGGCGGGCCCCCGCCGCCCAGGATGTCGAGCAGCTCCTCGAAGTACCGCTCGTGATCCGGGGGCGGGCTCGCCTGGAAGAACATCTTCGCGGGGAAGTCCGTCGGGTTCGCGAACGCGTGCGGGCATCCGGGCGGTACGACGATCACCGTGCCCGGTGTCGCCCGTACCACCCGGTTGCCCGAACGCGACTCCCAGCGCTGCCAGTTGTCGAGTGTGCGCACCCTCGGCTCGAAGGCGAGCACGTCCAGCTCGCCTTCGAGGACGTAGAACAACTCCTCGCTGCGGGTGTGCACATGGGCGCCCACGTCGAAGCCGGGCGGGACGACGACCTCGAAGGTGGAGGCCGCGCGTGAGTGCGACCCGGTCACCTTGAACGTCACGTGCTGGGCGGGGGTCTGCACGACCCGGCCGTGCCCCGGGGGGACCAGCAGCCCTTCGGGAGCCGTCACCACGTCACCGGAAGCGCCTCGGGACCGCGGATCAACGCGCCCTTCTTGAAGGGGACTTGGTCCGCGGGCACCGCCAGCTTCAGATTCGGCAGCCGGTCGAGCAGCGCGTCCACCAGCAACTCCGACTCCAGCCGGGCCAGCATGCCGCCCGGGCAGTAGTGCGGGCCGAAGCCGAAGGACACATGCGGGTTGGGGCTGCGGGTGACGTCGATCGTCTCCGGGAACGGGAAGACGTCCGGATCGCGGTTGGCGGCCAGGTACGACACGTAGACCGGGTCGCCGGCCCGGATGCGCACGCCCCGGATGCCCACGTCCTCCAGCGCGATCCGCGACAGGCCGACCGCGTTGCGGTGCGGGATGTAGCGCAGCAGTTCGTCGATGGCCCGGGGGCGGATCGACGGTTCCGTGCGCAGCCGGTCCGCCAGGTCAGGGCGGGTCAGGAGCAGGTAGAACATCTGCCCGCTGTTGTTCGTCACCGCCTCGCCGCCGATCTGGAGCAGCACCGCGAGCCCCACGGCCTCGTCCAGCGTCACCTCACCCCGGCCCACCGCGGCGCCGAGCAGCGAGGCGACGTCCTCGCCCGTGCTGCCCTCCCGCAGCCCGATGAGGTCGCCGAAGTAGGCGCCCATCTCCTTCTTGGCCTTCTCGCTGACCTGCTTGCCGTGCGCGGAGGACAGGATCAGCTGGGTCCAGGTGTGCATGACGTGCCGGTCGGCCGCCGGGACGCCCATCAGCTCGCAGATCACGGCGATGGGGAACGGGGTCAGCACGGTGGCGGTGAGATCGGCGGGCGGCCCGTCCTGCACCAGCTCGTCGACCAGTTCCTCCAGCATCGTGCGGGACTTCTCCCGGACCCGCTCCACGCCCTTCGAGGTCAGCGCGGCGGCCACCGTGCGGCGCAGCCGGGTGTGGTCCGGCGGGTCCAGGAAACCGACGGCGCCCCGCTCGGGGATGAAGTGCGGGGCGAGCCGGGTGACCGGCTGGTCCATGACGGCCTCCCGGCTGAACCGGGGGTCGTTGGTCACCATCCGTACGTCGTCGTACCGGGTGACCAGCCAGGCCCAGCCCTCGCCGTTGGGCAGCTGGATCCGGGTGACCGGCCCCTCCCGCATCAGCTCGGTGAGCACCGGGTCGAAGTCGGTCCCGCTCAGGTCGAGGGCCGGCCAGTGCCGGATCGGCGGCAGGATCTCGGTGATCGTCTCTTCGGTCATGTCAGTCCGTCTCGTCGGTGCGCCGCCAGCGGCCCAGGGACATTTCCGCGGTGATGCCGGGCCCGAACCCGGCGAGCAGCCCGCGCGCCCGGTCGGGTGCCCCGCCCGCGTCGAACAACCGGCGCAGCGCGTCCAGGACGACGGCGCTGGCGATGTTCCCGTACTCGGTGAGCGTGGCCCGGCTGAACCGGAAGGCGTGCGGGTCGACCTGCAGGAACTTGCTGAGGTCGTCGAGGATGCGGGGCCCGCCCGCGTGGACTATGTAGAAGTCCAGGTCGGCGGCGTCCCAGCCGTGCCGCCCGGCGAGCTCCTGGAGCGCCGGCGCGAGCGGCTCCATGGTGGCCGGCACCCGTTTGTCCAGCTGGAAGTGGAACCCGGTGGCCCGGACGTCGTACATGATCCAGTCCTCGGTCTTGGGGATCAGATACGAGCCGTTGCGCTCCAGGGCGATGCCCTCGCCGCCCTTGCCGCGCACCACGGCGGCCGCGATGCCGTCGCCGAACAGGCCGTTGGACAGCAGGTTGCCGATGCCGAGGTCGGTGGGCTGGTAGCACAGCGAGCAGAACTCGCAGGCCACGATGAGGGCGTTGGCCTCCGGGTAGGCGGTGCAGAAGTCGTGCGCCCGGTTGATCGCCGCCCCGCCGGCCGCACAGCCCAGCTGGGCTATGGGGATCTGCCGGGTGGTGCTGTGGAAGTCCATCTCGTTGATCAGCCAGGCGGTCAGCGACGGCATCATGAAGCCCGTGCAGGAGACATAGATGATGACATCGATGTCGGAGGCCAGGACCTCGGCGTCGTCCAGTGCTCGCCGCACCACCGCCGGCACTCTGGCCTTCGCCTCGGCCACATAGACCTTGTTGCGCTCCTCGAAGCCGGGATGCTTCAGGGTCTCCTCGATCGGCTGCACGATGTGCCGTGTGCGGACCCCGGTGTTCTCGATCAGTCGGAGTGCCAGCGGCAGTTGGGGATGGTCCGCGTGCAGGGAGCGCGCCAGCTGCAGCGTCTCCTCCATCGTGATCACGTGCTCTGGAACGGACACCGAGGGTCTGCACAAAGTCGCCATGATCCGTGCCTGCTTTCGCCTCAGAGGGTGGTCCAGTCCACGATCACCCGAGGGGCAGACGACTTCGCGCGGGGTTACTCCGTTTCAGGGACGGGTCAGGTTCCAAACCGGTACCGGCGCAACGACCTTCACGACGCGCCGCCGCTACTGTGCGCAATGCAGGCCACATCGATGCGATCGGCGAGCTTGGCCAACTCGATGGTCAGCGCGGCCACCGTGTCCTCGTCGAGGCCCTCCTCGCCCGCCTCGACAAGATGCAGCCACCGTCCCCCGACCGTGCGCAACAACTTGCTCACATCGGCCGCGGCCACCTGCAAGGTGCCCCGGTCGTCGACGATCAGCGGCAGAGTCACTTCACGGTTCACACGGGGGATCGTAGCCGCGCAAGCGTCACGCTCCGTGCCAAACCGTCGTGATGTTGCAGAACTCGCGGATTCCGTGCCCGGACAGCTCACGGCCGTATCCGGAGCGCTTCACGCCGCCGAACGGGAACGCCGGGTGCGAGGCGGTCATCCCGTTGACGTACACGGCACCGGCCTCGAGATCCCGTACGAAACGGTCGACCTCGGCCTCGTCCCGTGTCCACACGTTCGAACTCAGGCCGAACGGCGAGTCGTTGGCGAGCAGCACCGCCTCGTCGAGGTCGTGCACCCGGTACAGCGTGGCCACCGGCCCGAAGGCCTCCTCGCGGTGGATGCGCATCTCGCGGGTGATGTCGGTGAGGACGGTCGGGCGGTAGTACCAGCCCTCGCCCTCGGGCCGCTCGCCGCCGCAGAGCACCCGCGCGCCGCTGCGGGTCGCGTCGTCGACGAGTTCCTCCAGGTCGGCGCGTCCCTGCTCGGTGGCGAGCGGGCCGACGTCGGTGGCCTCGTCCATCGGGTCGCCGACCTTCAGCGTCTGCATGCCCCGCACGAACTTCTCGGCGAAGGCGTCGTACACGTCGGCGTGCACGATGAAGCGCTTGGCGGCGATGCACGACTGGCCGTTGTTCTGCACCCGTGCCGTCACGGCGATCTCGGCCGCGCGGTCGATGTCCGCGGACGGCATCACGACGTACGGGTCGCTGCCGCCGAGTTCCAGGACCGTCTTCTTCACCATGTCACCACAGGTCGCGGCGACCGAGCGGCCCGCGGGCTCACTGCCCGTGAGCGTGGCCGCCTTGACGCGCTCGTCGCGCAGGATCTCCTCGACCGCGCCGGAGCCGATGAGCAGGGTCTGGAAGGTGCCCTCCGTATAGCCCGCCTGGTGGAACAGGTCCTCCAGGAACAGGGCGGTCTGGGGCACGTTCGAGGCGTGCTTGAGCAGGCCGACGTTGCCCGCCATCAGCGCGGGCGCGGCGAACCGGACGACCTGCCAGAGCGGGAAGTTCCACGGCATCACCGCGAGCACCGGGCCCAGCGGGCGGTAGCGCACAAAGGCCCGGGAGGCGCCGGAGTCCTTCACGTCGGCACCGGCGGGCTCCTCGTCGGCGAGCAGCGACTCGGCGTGCTCGGCGTACCAGCGCATCGCCTTGGCGCACTTGGCGGCCTCGGCGCGGGCCTGCTTGACGGGCTTGCCCATCTCGGTGGTCATGACCCGGCCGATGTCCTGCTGCATGTCGTCGAGCAGCTCGGCCGCCCGGTGCAGCAGCTTGGCGCGTTCGGCGAACGGCGTCGTCCGGTAGGTGCGGAAGGTGGCCTCCGCGAGCTGGAGCCGGCGCTCGATCTCCTCGGCGCCCATGGCCTCGTACGTCTTGAGCGTCTCGCCGTTCGCCGGGTTCACCGTCGCGATGGGCATGACCGACCTCCTGGGGGAGCGGACCTGTGTTTCGACCTTCCCGCGCGACGGGCCCCGCCGCAACGTGTCAGGGCGAGTGCTCCGCCAGCCGGTCGAGAAACGTGGCCTGTGCCGCGACGATCACCTCGCGGGCGCGCGCCACGGGAAACCAGGCCACGCGGTCCAGCTCCGGGAACTCCTGCTCCCGTCCCGACTTCGGCGGCCACTCCATCCGGAACGTGCCCGGTACGACGGTCGCGGGGTCGAGATCGGCCTCGATCGCCCAGACGGTGACGAGCTTGCCGCCCGACTGCCTGACCTCGCCCAGGGGCACCGCGTCCCCGTCCGGCGGCGCCAGCCCGAGCTCCTCCTCGAACTCACGCCGGGCGGCCTCCCAGGCCGGTTCCTCGTCCGGCACGTACTCGCCCTTGGGGACGGTCCACGCCCCGGCGTCCCGGCGCGCGAAGAACGGACCGCCCATGTGCCCCAGGAGCACCTCGACGCCGGCCTCGGTGCGCCGGAAGAGCAGCAGACCGGCGCTCGTCCTCACGGCTTCACCTCGGGATGCGCGGCCAGCAGGGTCTCCACGGTGTCCGCCTCCTCCGGGCGTTTGTCCTCGCGGTAGCGGACTACGCGGGCGAAGCGCAGGGTGACGCCGGCCGGGTAGCGGGTGGACCGCTGCAGACCGTCGTAGGCGATCTCCACGACGAGTTCGGGGCGTACGGTCACGACGTAGCCGTCGGTGCCGGTGGCCAGCTCCTGGAGCCGCTCGGTCTGCCAGGTCAGCATCGCGTCGGTCATGCCCTTGAAGGTCTTGCCGAGCATCGCGTAGGAGCCGTCCTCCTGCCGCGCTCCCAGGTGCAGGTTGGAGAGCTTGCCGGTGCGGCGGCCGTGGCCCCATTCGGCGGCCAGGACGACCAGGTCGAGGGTGTGGACGGGCTTGACCTTCAGCCAGGACGCGCCGCGGCGGCCCGCGCTGTAGGGGGCGTCGAGGGACTTCACCACCACGCCCTCGTGGCCGCGCTCCAGCGTCTCGGCGAGGAAGGACTCCGCCGCGCCGAGGTCGTCCGGCCCGGACACCAGCGTCCGGCGCACCCGCATCGGCTCGGGGACGAGCCGGGCCAGCTCCGTGTGCCGCTGCGCGAAGGGCAGGTCCAGGAGGTCGTGGCCGTCGACCGACAGGGCGTCGAAGAACACGGGGGAGACGGGGACCTGTTCGGCCGCCGTGGCCACATCCACGCGGGAGCCGACCCGGCCCGCCGTCTCCTGGAAGGAGCGGGGCCGCCCGGCCGCGTCGAAGGAGATGACCTCGCCGTCGAGGATGAACCGGTCACCCCTCAACTCGTGTGCCGCGGCGGTCAGTTCGGGGAGGCGGTCGGTGATGTCGTCGAGGGTGCGGGTGTAGACGCGGACCGTGTCGCCGTCGCGGTGCACCTGGACGCGGATGCCGTCGAGCTTCTCCTCGACCGCGCACGCACCGAGCTTCTCGACCGCCTCGGCCACGGATGTGGCGCTGTGCGCCAGCATCGGCAGGACCGGGCGGCCGACGGTGAGACGGAAGCGGTCGAGGGCCTCGGGACCGTCCGCGAGCAACGCCTCGGCGACCGTCTGGAGGGAACCGGCGAGCATGACCGCGCGGCGGACGTCCGCGGGCGGCGCCTCCGTCGCCTGGGCGAGGCCCTCGGTGGCGACGGCGTCCAGGGCGCCCTGCCGCACCTCGCCGCTGAGCAGGCCGAGCAGGAAGCGCTGTTCCGGCTCGGTGGCCGCGCTCATCAACTCGCCTACCAGCCTTACCCGTTCGGCCTGTGAGCCGGTGCCCGACACCTTTCCGAGTTCGCTCAGCAGCGCGTCCACCGCGCGGACGGTGAGGCTGGGTTCGGCGGCCGGGGGGACCGGACGGCTCAGCACCTTCCAGCCCACCCCCAGCCGTCCCTGCGGCAGTCGTCCCGCGAGGTACGGGATGACGATCGGTACGTCGTCGGGCTCGGCCTCCCGGAACAGCTCCGCGAGCAGCGCGGTCTTCTTCGACCGTGCCGAGGTCGCGGCGACCTCCTGGGACACCTGGGCCAGCCGGGCAAGAAGCATGCGTCCAGAGTTACATGCCGAGGAACGCTTGTCCTTCGGCTGCGGGTGCGTCGTGGCTGGTCGCGCAGTTCCCCGCGCCCCTTAGGGGGTCGCATCCAGGTCGGCGAAGAGCAACTCCCCGTTGATGGTGGCTCCAGCCCGGTACCCGCCTGCCGCCGCGTTCACTACCTGCTCGGAGAAGCCCATCGCATTGCCGACCGCCCAGACGCCCGGCACCGAGGTAAGCCCGGTCGGGTCGACCACCGGGTACGAGCCGAAAGGGGTCTCCGTGAACTTGGCACCGAGCTTCTCCAGCAGCCCGTTCTGCGGGACCGCCCGCGGTGCGACGAACAGCGCCTCGCGTGCGTGCACCGAGCCGTCGGCCAGGCGTACGCCCGTCAGGCGGTCGTCCTCGACCCGCAGACTCGCGACTTCGCCCGGCACCACCTTCACGCCCGCCGCCGCGAGCCTGCGCAGGTCGTCGTCCGACAGTTCCTCCTCCGCGACCGTGTGCAGGAAGAACGTCACGTCCTTCGACCACTGGGACACCATCAGCGCCTGGTGCACGCTCAAGGGCGTCGTGGCCAGGACGCCGAATGCCTGGTCGCGGACCTCCCAGCCGTGGCAGTACGGGCAGTGCAGCACGTCCTTGCCGAAGCGCTCGGCGACGCCGGGGACGGCCGGGAGCTCGTCCTTGAGGCCGGTGGCGATGACGAGGCGGCGTGCCGTGAGGGTGCGACCGCTCTCCAGGGTCACGGCGAAGCCCTCGGCCACCTCGACCACCCGGTCCCGGACCAGCTCGACGCCGTACCGGGCGATCTCCTCGCGGCCGGCCGCCAGGAACTCGGCCGGGGACATGCCGTCCCGGGTCAGGTAGCCCTGCATGTGGGCGGACGGCGCGTTGCGGGGCTCGCCCGCACCGACGACCAGCGTCCGGCGCCTCGCGCGGCCCAGGACGAGAGCCGCGGAGAGGCCGGCCGCGCCGCCACCGATCACGATCACTTCGTATGCGTGGGTGTCAGTCATGCCGCCACGGTTGCGCTGCGGGTGCGGGATTGACAAACGTCTTTGCCGATTCTGCAATACGGGCATGAGTGCAGAAGAAGTAGAGGGCGTGCTGGCGGATGTCGGTCCCCGGCTGCGTCGGATCCGCAAAGAGCGCGAGGTGACCCTCGCCGCGCTGTCCGAGGTGACCGGCATCTCCGTGAGCACCCTGTCCCGGCTGGAGTCGGGGCTGCGCAAGCCCAGCCTGGAGCTGCTGCTGCCGATCGCGCAGGCGCACCAGGTGCCGCTGGACGAGCTGGTCGGGACGCCGCCGGTGGGCGATCCTCGGGTGCGGGCCGCGCCGATGGTGCGGCACGGGCGCACCTACTGGCCGCTGACCCGGCAGCCGGGCGGCCTCCAGGCCTACAAGGTGCTGGTGCCGCAGCGCACCGAGGAGCCCGAGCTGCGTACCCACGAGGGCTACGAGTGGTTGTACGTGCTGGCGGGGCGGCTGCGGGTCGTCCTCGGGGAGCATGACGTGGTGATGAGCGCGGGGGAGGCCGCCGAGTTCGACACGCGGGTGCCGCACTGGTTCGGGTCCACGGGGGAGGGGCCGGCGGAGTTCCTCAGTCTGTTCGGGCCGCAGGGCGAGCGGATGCATGTGCGGGCGAAGCCGAAGCGGTCGTGACGGACGCTACTGTTCCCTGAATGGCAAGCGACCGCTTAGTATGCGACTACCCCAGGTCGTACGACGTAGTCGCGTGGAGGCATCGCATGCAGGCATGGCAAGTGCACGAGAACGGTGAGCCGGGTGAGGTGATGCGGCTCGCGGACGTCGAGACGCCCACGCCCGGCGACGGCCAGGTCCTGCTGAAGGTGCGTGCCGCCAACATCAACTTCCCGGACGTGCTGATGTGCCGCGGCCACTACCAGGTCAGGCCGCCGCTGCCGTTCACGCCGGGCGTGGAGATCTGCGGCGAGACCGAGGACGGACGCCGGGTGCTCGCCAACCCCGCCCTGCCGTACGGCGGTTTCGCCGAGTACGCCGTCGCGGACGCCGCCGCTCTGCTGCCCGCGCCCGACTCGCTGGACGACGCCGAGGCCGCCGCGCTGCACATCGGCTACCAGACGGGGTGGTTCGGACTGCACCGGCGGGCCGGCCTGGAGGCCGGGGAGACGCTGCTCGTCCATGCCGCCGCCGGTGGCGTCGGCAGCGCCGCCGTGCAGCTCGGCAAGGCGGCCGGGGCCACCGTCATCGGTGTCGTCGGCGGGGCCGACAAGGCCGCCGTGGCCCGGGAGCTGGGCTGCGACGTCGTGATCGACCGGCGTGCGCAGGACGTCGTCGCCGCGGCCAAGGAGGCCACCGGCGGGCGGGGCGCCGACGTGATCTACGACCCGGTCGGCGGCGACGCCTACACCCAGTCCACGAAGGTCGTCGCCTTCGAGGGCCGGATCGTGGTCGTCGGGTTCGCGAGCGGGACCATCCCCAGCCCCGGCCTCAACCACGCCCTGGTGAAGAACTACTCGATCCTCGGCCTGCACTGGGGCCTGTACAACACCAAGAACCCCAAGCTGGTCCAGCACTGCCACGAGCAGCTCACCGAACTCGCCGCCCGGGGCGCCATCAAGCCGCTGGTCAGCGAGCGGGTGCCGCTGACGGAGGCCGCCGCCGCGGTGCAGCGCGTCGGCGACGGGGTGACCACCGGCCGGGTCGCCGTCGTCCCCGCCCTCGGCAAGGGAGCCGCCGCATGACCGACGCAGCCGAACTCAAGCGCCGCGCAGCGGAGTTGCTGGCCGCGCACCCGCCGGCCGCCACCGACCGGTTGGACTTCCTGCGGGCCCGCTTCGACGCGGGGCTCGCCTGGGTGCACTACCCCGAGGGCCTCGGCGGCCTCGGCGCCGCACGCTCCCTCCAGGCCGTCGTGGACGCCGAGTTGGAAGCGGCGGGCGCCCCCGACAACGACCCCCGGCGCAACGGCATCGGCCTCGGCATGGCCGCGCCGACCATCCTCAAGTACGGGACCGAGGAGCAGAAGCAGCGCTATCTGCGCCCCCTGTGGACCGGCGAGGAGGTGTGGTGCCAGCTCTTCAGCGAGCCCGGCGCCGGCTCCGACCTGGCCGGGCTCGGCACCCGGGCCGTCCGTGAGGGCGACGGGGACTGGGTGGTCAACGGGCAGAAGGTGTGGACGTCCAGCGCCCACAACGCCCGCTGGGCCATCCTGATCGCCCGCACCGACCCGGACGTGCCCAAGCACGCGGGCATCACGTACTTCCTGTGCGACATGACCGACCCGGGCGTGGACGTCCGGCCGCTGCGCCAGATCACCGGCGAGGCCGAGTTCAACGAGGTCTTCCTCACCGACGTCCGCATCCCCGACTCCCGCCGCCTCGGCGCGATCGGCGACGGCTGGAAGGTCGCGCAGACCACCCTCAACAACGAGCGCGTCGCCATCGGCGGCATGCGACTGCCCCGCGAGGGCGGGATGATCGGCCCGGTCTCCAGGACCTGGCGCGAACGCCCCGAACTGCGCACCCACGACCTGCACCAGCGGCTGCTGGGGCTCTGGGTCGAGGCCGAGGTCGCCCGCCTCACCGGCGAACGCCTGCGCCAGCAGCTCGCCCTCGGCCAGCCCGGCCCGGAGGGCGCCGGCATGAAGCTCGCCTTCGCCCGCCTCAACCAGGAGATCAGCGGCCTGGAGGTCGAACTCCGCGGCGAGGAAGGCCTGTTGTACGACGACTGGACCATGCGTCGGCCCGAGCTGGTGGACTTCGTCGGCCGCGACGCCGGCTACCGCTACCTCCGCTCCAAGGGCAACAGCATCGAGGGCGGGACCAGCGAGGTCCTGCTGAACATCGTCGCCGAGCGCGTCCTGGGCCTGCCGTCCGAGCCGCGCACCGACAAGGACGTCGCATGGAAGGACCTGGCCCGATGAGCGACCTGCTGTACTCCGAGGAGGAAGAGGCGCTCCGGTCCGCCGTACGGGACCTGCTCGCCGACCACTGCGACGCCCCCGGCGTCATCGCCCGCACCGAGTCGGACACCCCGCACGACCTCGCCGCCTGGAAGGCGCTCACCGACGGCATGGGCCTCGCCGGCCTGCTGGTGCCGGAGGCGCAGGGCGGCCAGGGCGCCACACATCGCGAAGTCGCCGTGGTGCTGGAGGAGTTGGGGCGCGCGGTGGCTCCCGTCCCGTATCTCACCAGCGCGGTCGTCGCCACCGAGGCCCTGCTGGAGACCGGGGACGAGGCCCTCCTCGCCGAGCTGGCCGCAGGGCGGAAGATCGGCGCCCTCGCCGTCGCCCTCAACGTCGCCGTGGGCGGCGCCTACAAGGTCGTACGGCACGAAGGCGGAGCCCTGCACGGGGAGTTGACCGGCGTCGCGGATGCCACGGTCGCCGATGTGCTGCTCGTGCCCGCGGACGACGGCGGACTGTACGCGGTCGACACCGCCGACGCGACCGTCACCCCGCAGGTGTCCTTCGACCTGACCCGGCCGCTCGCGACCGTGACCCTGGACGGCGCCCCCGGGCGGCTCCTCGGCGACGCCGAACCCGCCGTGCGCCGCGCCCTGCGCGCCGGGGCCGGGCTGCTCGCCTCCGAGCAACTGGGCGCTGCCGACTGGCTGATGACCGAGACCGTGCGCTATCTCAAGGAGCGCAAGCAGTTCAACCGTCCCGTCGGCGGCTTCCAGGCGCTCAAGCACCGGCTCGCCCAGCTGTGGCTGGAGATCGTCAACCTCCGGGCCGCCGCCCGCAACGCCGCCGACGCGCTGACCACCGGCACGGACGCCGACGTGGCGGTCGCCGTCGCACAGGCCTACGCGGCGCCCGTCGCGGTGCACGCCGCCGAGGAGGCGCTCCAGCTGCACGCCGGGATCGGCATGACGTGGGAGCACCCGATCCACCTGTACCTCAAGCGGGCCAAGTCCGACTCGATCGCGTACGGCACGGCGGGTGTCCACCGCGAGGCCCTGGCCGCACTCGTGGACCTGCAAGCCCCCTGACGTTCACCGAACAAAGCCCGCCCCACCTGGGGCGGGCTTTTTCGTGCGCCCTTCGCGGGGGCGATGAACAGAGGGCGGCACTCCGGCCAACTCCTGTCACGGCCATGCCCATTGGGGTGCGGGCGACCGCATACTCGCCCATGTCTCGTACCGCCCCAAAGGGAGGCAGAGCATGGCCCTCACCACCCGTCGCAGAGCCCTCACCACCATCGGCGCCGCCCTCGCGGGCGCGGTCGCCCTGCCCGCCACGCAGGCCCTCGCGGGCGAACGGAAGCACCGGCCACGGCCGTTGTGGCGCGCCCACGCCCACAACGACTACGAGCATCCCCGGCCGCTCTTCGACGCCCTCGACCACCGCTTCGGCAGCGTCGAGGCCGACATCTTCCTCGTCGGCGACCAGCTCCTCATCGGCCACACCGTGGACGACCTCGACCCGAGCCGCACGCTGGAGTCCCTCTACCTGGACCCGCTGGCCAGGATCGTCAGGGCCAACCACGGCTCCGTGTACCGGGGTTGGCGCAGGCCGGTGCAGTTGCTCATCGACATCAAGACCGAGGGCTCGTCGACGTACCTGGAGCTGGACCGCCATCTCCGGCGCTACAAGCACCTGTTCACCACCTACGCCCACGGCAAGGTGTTCCCCGGGCCGGTCACCGCCGTCATCTCCGGTGACCGCGCGGCCCGTACGCCCATGGAGGCGCAGACCGTCCGACGCGCCTTCTACGACGGCCGCCTCACCGACCTCGGCTCCTCGGCGCCCGCCTCCTTCATCTCGCTGATCAGCGACAACTGGACGCTCAACTTCACCTGGCAGGGCGTCGGCGCCTTCCCCGAAGCCGAGCGGCAGAAGCTGCACGGAATCGTCGACGCCGCCCACGCGCGTGGCCAGCAGGTGCGCTTCTGGGCCACCCCGGACCTGGCGGGACCCGCCCGTGACGCGCTGTGGGGCGAACTGCTCGACGCGGGCGTCGACTACCTCAACACCGACGACCTGGCGGGCCTGGAGGCCTTCCTCGACGCCCGTCGCTAGGGCCGGAAACCACACGTTCGGCGGACAGGTCAGCCGCCCGGACGAACCCTCCGCTACGCCACACTTACGGCCGAACGCCGTGAACCGGACGGAACGGCGTGGCGGAGGAGGTTGGCGATGGCGATTTCCATCTCAGTGGTGCTGCTGCTCCTGATCCTGGCGGTGATCTTCCTGCGCAACGGCGGGCTGAAGGTCTCCCACGCCCTGGTGTGCGCGCTGCTCGGGTTCTTCCTGGCCGGTACGAGCATCGCGCCCACCATCAGCAGCGGCCTGACGGCCACCGCGGACATCGTCAGCAGCCTCAGACCCTGAGGCTGTCTTCTGAACTCCGAGGCTCAGCCGGTTGAGAAGACCCCGATGCCGTTCGGGACGGGGCGTTCCGCGCCGCCCGTGGGGTGATTGCGCACCGTCACGACGGTCGCGCCGGGATCGCGGGCGACCAGCGTGGACGAGCCGCCGCCGTCCAGGCTGAAGCCGTCGGTGGCGCCCAAGTCTCGCAAAGTGCCGGCCATTTCGGCGATCGTCATGCCGGTGCGGTACTCAGCTGCTCCGTCCAGCGCGAGTAGCAGGACCTGTCGGCCTCCGGCTGTGATCCCCACCGCGGTGCGTACCGCCGAGGCTGTGGTGTCGAGGCCGGGCACGATCTGTCCGGCCCGCAGTACCGGATAGCCCCCGAGCGTGAAGCGATAGGGGATCCGGGATGCAGACGCCAAGAGGCGGTGTCGAACGGTGACGCGCTCGCCCTCGTAGAACTTCCGCAGCTGCTGGGCGCCGGCCTCGCGGCCCACGAGCACGACGGTGTGCGCGTCGATGGGTCCGCTGCCGGGCCGGTCGGCCGTGGCGGTGACCCGTCCGTCGCGAACCGTCACTTCGAAGGTGTCCGTACTGCAGGGCGCGGCTCTCTCGGTGTCCGTACCACAGGTGGCTCGCACTCGGGAGACACTGCCCCAGTCATGGGTGAACGCGCCCACGGCATCCACGGGAAGGGCGTATTGATTGAGCCCGCCCAGGGGCAAAGTGCCCTCCCCTGTGGTGACCGTGCCCTCCAGCTGCAGACGATCCAGCCGTGCCCGCCGGTCTTTGCCGACGCCTACGACATCCTCGGTGCTCGCCCCAGGTGGCAACGCAGGCCCGAACCGCTGGCCGTTCGGCACCGCTGCCTTCAGGACCCGGCCCTCCGCCACGGCCGGGCCCACGCTCGCGCCCGTGGCCTCGACGCCCGGGTGCTGCGCCTCCGTGATGTTGAAGAAGTCTCCGTTCACACCGCCGACCGCCGTGCGCGCGTCGGCCATGGCCGAGACCGGGGCCCGAGCCGCCACGGCGCCCGGATACAGAAGCTCCAGGTGGACGTGAGGGCTACGCAGATCCACACGGAGAAGGTGGAGCCGTACCGGGCCGTGCTCTGCCTCTTCGTCCAACTGTTCGTAGACGACGCCGGAAGCCAGCCGGGACAGATCCTGGGCCGCGTGGGAGGGGCTCGCTCCGACAAGGGTGAGAGAGGTCAGGATGGTGAGCGTCGTGAGGAACGTGAGGACCGCTCTGGAGCTCTCGAACCACTTCTGACTATGAGTCACATCACTCCCTGAGATCGCGTCAACTCTCTCAGGGCACATCGGCTACGCGCCAGACGACAGCCGAGGGGACGGCGATCCGCTCGCGACCAGGGCTGGTCGACGGGGAAGTCGTCTGGAACCGTAAGGGGTATGACAGTTGCGGCAGGGCCGACGGTCTTCCTCAGTTACTCCCGGGAGGATCAGCAGACGGCCGTACGGCTCGCCGCCGAACTGCGACGTCTCGGCGCCGAGGTGTGGCTCGACATCGACAATCTGCTGCCCGGCGACAACTGGAAGTCCGCGGTGTCGGACGCCATCGAGCGGAGCGACTACTTCGTCGCCCTGCTCTCCGCCTCTTCTGTCGGCAAGCGGGGCTATGTCCACAAGGAGCTCCGGGAGGCCCTGGACATCCTGGACGAGACTCCGGACGATCAGCGATTTGTGATCCCCTGCCGGATCGACAACTGCACCATTCCGCGTCGGCTGCGCGATCGCAACACCCTCGACCTGTTCCCTTCGTGGGACAGCGCCCTCTCCCGGTTGGCGCACCTGTTCCGTCCGTCCGAGCCGACGGCCGACATCGGATGCGCCCTGTGCGGGGCCGACGAGCACGTGGATCAGGGACGACTGACAGCGATGCTCGAGTTCGGCTATCTGTTCACACGCTTGGACCAACTCGGCAGCGGGTCCTGGGGGAGGAGTGTGGCCTCCTGGATGACCGAGGTCGGCAAGGAGCGGGCCGACTTCGAACTGCACAGCGCCATCGGTGTCGAGGGCGGGATAGAGACCACGGCGCTCTGCTGCCAAGGTCTGGCGCACGTATGGTCGTCAGTGGACGGCCCTGTCGCGGCCACGCCGTGGGCGACACGGAGCCGCGAGTACTTCAGGGTTCGGCAGTCCTCGAGAGACGGATCCATAGGCTATCTGCGGAACGCCTTCCGGGATGCGACACCTCTCATCGAGTCCACATGCCGGCACACGGCTCAAGCGGGCTTCGCGTTGGCGGAGTTGCGGCGCTGCAACACGGTGTTGGTGGACGCGCTGCGTTTTGCGCTGGAAAGGCTCGTCGGCTCCGGCGGGTGGAACGCGGTGACGCTGGCGTCGAACGCTGTCCGAGAGGACCGCTATCCGGGCATGGTCCTCGCCGCGACGCTGAGTGCCTCGCGCAGCTGTGAGCGGAACGCGGGCGTGGAGCCGGGTGCCGGGTGGCCCCGCCCCTTGCCGCCTGGTGCCGACCTCGAGATGCTGGGCGCCCTGGCGCGCATCGACCCGGAGCACTACCCCTTCTTCCGGCCGTACGGGTCGCTCGACAGGATGCGTTGGTACTCCTTCCTCGCTGTCGTCGACCTAGTGTGCGACCGGGAGCTCGCTTTCCTCGGCGACAGGGTTCGAGACGGCGTCAGCACACTTCTTGAGGCTGTCGACGACGACGGGGCACTGGGATTCTGGTCCGGAGCGGGGAGCGCCGACTTTGGGCTCGTCGCCCTCATGCTGTCGGTGCTGCACGCCGAGCCCGTCCTGGAGGTGCTCGATTCAGACACTCGGAGCAATGCGCTGAAGGTCCGGGCCCGCTCGCTGCGGTGGCTCGTGTCCCACGTCGACCGATATGACGATGAGCCGGGCCTGTTCGACTACGTGGTCTCCGGGAACATGAGCCGGCTGTTGGTGCTGCCCGGGTGTCGGCGTGCCCCGTGGACAAGTGTCCGGCTTCGCGAACTCGACGTGGTCGCGGACCGGGTTCGGGAGGCGTTCTCGGCGGGAGACCGTGAGATGGCCGGGCGCATTCTTGCCGCGGAACTGGGAAGGCATGGCGTGAAGACTGCAGCTCTGATCGCACTGCTGGGGGACAAGGTGATCAATTGAGCGTCGCGGCCGACGACGAGTGCTCCGCGACGGCCGCAGTCGGCGCAAGCCATGTGGCGCGGGTCAGTTCCGAGCAGCATACGGCCAGGGCCTACGACCTGCTCGCGGAGCGGTATGCGGAGGTCTGGTTCGGCCGACCCAGTGTCCCGCTGGCCGAGAGGTTCCTCCAGTACGTGCCCGCGGGGTCCCGTGTCCTGGACGTCGGGTGCGGGCCGGGGCAGTACACCCGGTACTTCAGATCCTGTGGGCGTGTGGCGATGGGAGTGGACATCTCCCAGAAGACCGTGGCGGGTGCGATGACCCGGTGCGACGCCAAGGTCTTCGCCAGAATGACCATGACGAATCTCGCCTTCTCCGACGGGGTCTTCAGAGGGGTCTGGGCATGTGCCTCGCTGCCCCACATCTCGTCAGCAGGAGTGGGAGGGGCACTGGACGAGTTCCGTCGGGTCCTCGAGCCGGGTGGAGTGCTCTTCGCCAACGTGCCGCTCGGCGAGGGACACCGGATCGAGTCCCCCGACGAGTTCGGACTGTCTGGTTCGTACGGTCGGTTCTTCGAGCGCTACTCCGATGCCCGGTCGTTCCTGTCGGTGTTGGAAGCCTCGGGTTTCGAGGCCGTCGACAGCTGGACGGACGTCGTGCGCAGTGAGGTTCTGGTACGCAGGTCATTCGTCACGACGAGCTGGCTCAACGTGATCGCTAGGTGCCGAGCACACGCGAGCGGATGAGGAACCGTACGCCCTCGGGCGCCTCCAGGGAGAAGCCGCTGCCGCGGCCCTCGACGACGTCCACGATGAGGCGGGTGTGGCTCCAGGCCGCGTACTGGCTGCGGGACATCCAGAACGTCACCGGCTCCGCGACGCCCTCGACCGCCAGCTCCGCGAGCAGCACGTCCGAGCCGCCGGTGCGGAACTCGCCCTCGGGGTAGCACATCGGGGCGCTGCCGTCGCAGCAGCCGCCGGACTGGTGGAACATCAGCGGGCCGTGGGCCTCGCGCAGTCTGCGCAGCAGGTCGGCGGCAGCGGGGGTGAGCTCGACGCGCGGGATCTCCTCATCCATACGACCCAGCGCAGCACACGGGAGGTTGCGACCAGGTTGCAGCGCTCGCCAAGTGGCGGCCAGCCGGTGGTGGGTTGAGCCTCACGCGGGCTGTGGCGTCAGGCGCCGGTGGCCCTTGCGGTCGTAGTAGCGGGTCATCGCGAAGCCGAACAGCAGCCCCACGGCGGTGCCGATCGCGATCATCAGCCAGGAGCGGCTCAGACCGGCGTCCCCGCGCGCGTCGAAGTAGAGGATCGCGCGGACGCCGTCGCTGAGCTGGCGCATGGGCTCGAAGTGGGACAGGAAGCGGTAGAAGCCCGGGACCGCCTGGAGCGGCACGGTGGCGCCCGAGGACGGCAGGCCCAGGACGATGAACACGAACATGGAGACCAGCTGGCCGATGCCGCCGAACGCGGCGTTGATGGCCTGCACGCCGATGCCGACGGCCAGCGACGCGCAGTACGAGTAGATCCACAGCAGCGGCAGATGGGTCGCGTCCATGTCGAGGAGCGTGACGCAGGCCAGCATCACCAGGGACACGGTGATCAGGGTGATGCCCGCGGTCATCGCCATCTTCAGCAGCAGCGTCTGGGTGCGGCTGATGGGCACCGTGGGCAGCCGGGTGTGCCAGGGGCCGATCTCGTTGTCGGCGTAGCCGAGCGAGGTGTCGACGCCGTTGCTGATGACGTTGGCGCCCATGAACCCGGCCAGCACCAGCAGCAGCGTGTAGTAGAACGCGGTCAGCCCGAGCCCGCTGTGGGTGCCGAGGGGATGGCCGACCTGGGTGGCGACGGCCACGGGGTCGGCGAGGAGCAGCTTGTCGGTCGCGGTGGCCTGTGGTGCCGCCTGGACGAGCTGCTTGCCGATGGTCTGCGAGGCCTGGTGCGCCGCCTGGGTGTTGATCTGACTGGCGAGGGACGAGCCGAGGCTGCCCTTGCCGGGGTTGGTGAGCACGGTGATCGTCGGCCGTTCGGCGGCGCCGGTGGTGGTGAGCGCGGCGACCGAGTCCGTGAAGTCGGCGGGGATGACGAGCGCGCCGTAGACCTTGCCGGAGTCCAGCTCGTCCTTGGCCTCGGCCCGGCTCAGCTGCCGCCACTCGGCCTTGTCGTTCGACGTGTCGGCGAGGATCGACCGGGTGATCTGCGTGCCCAGGTTCTGCCGCTGGCCGGGCAGCGGCTTGCCGGTGTCGCCGTTGACCAGGGCGATCGGCAGGTTCTTGAGATCGCCCTGCGGGTTGACGATGCCGCCCATGTAGAGGAGGGACAGCAGCAGGGCGAGCAGTCCGCTCAGGACCGTGGGGACGATCCAGAGCTTGGGGACCCGCAGCAGGGTGGCGGCACGGGCCTGGGGAGCGGCGGGGGCACGGTCCTCCGGGGGATCGGCCGGGGCGGGGGCCTTGGGGTCTGCGTCGGTCATGGCTCTCCGTCGGGTCGCGGCGACGCGGTGCCTTTCACAGGGACACGGTGTCCTCATGAAGGGCGTGTCCTTCATAGGTACGCGACCACGGGCCCGGCCGCACCCAGACGGTGAGGGGCGGGGGCAGGAATCACCCCCGACCCTCCGGCGGCTCACCCGGCCAGGCGCAGCAGCGTCTCCTCGAAGGGCACCGCGTCCGCGTCCGGCCGGTTGTGCGGAAGCCTGGCCAGGAGCATCGCCATGCCGCAGGTGTTGGTGGCGGCCGAGAGGACCAGCCCGGCGCCGACCAGTCCGGACAGCCAGTGCGCGGGCCGCCGGGCCAGACCGGCGGCGAAGCCCGCCACCACCAGCGAACCGGCGGCGAGCCGCACCTGCCGGTCCATCGGCCACGGCGTACGGCCCCGTGCCGGGCGCTCCACAGGGTGGCCGGCCGTGACCCAGGCGCCGGTGCCGCCGTCCAGGGAGAGCGCCTCGATGCCGAGCGCCCCGAGCCGGTCGCAGCCTCTGGCGGAGCGGGCCCCGGAGGCGCACACGATCAGCAGCGGGCCGCGTGCGGCGGCCGCCCGGAGCGCGCTCGCGGCCTCGTCGAGCCGGTCCAGCGGGATGTTGTACGCGCCGGGGACATGGCCGCCGGCGAACTCGCCGGGCGTGCGCACGTCGACGACGGTGAACTCGGCGAGCCGGGCGGGGGCCACGGTGACGGGGGTGGTCATGGTGACGGGGGGCGTCATGGAACAGAACCCTTCGATGAGGCGTTGCCCCCCACGGGTACGATACCCATGGGGGTATAGAGGAGGAGAAGACGTGCAACTCGACATGTCCGCCGAGGAGCTGAAGTCGGCGCTCAACCGGCTGCGCCGAGCTCAGGGCCAGCTGGCCGGGGTGATCCGCATGATCGAGGAGGGGCGGGACTGCGAGGACGTCGTCACCCAGCTCGCCGCGGTCTCCCGGGCCCTGGACCGGGCCGGGTTCTCGATCATCGCGACCGGCCTGGAGCAGTGCATGACCAGCGAGGACCCCGAGGTGCGCAACTCCGCGCAGATGCGGGCCCGGCTGGAGAAGCTCTTTCTCTCACTGGCCTGAGGTCGCGACGTCGCCGGCCGGCCTGTGATCACCACGCGATCGTCACGGCCATGGCCACGGCGATCGTCAGGAGCACGGCCCCGAAGGCCCGCTGAAGCACCGCGGGGGACACCTTCGCGGCCAGCCGTCTGCCGTCCCACGCTCCCAGCACGGCGGTCGCCAGGAACGGCATGATCAGCGCCCAGTCCAGCTGGACCGCCGACTGCGCCCGGGCCATGAGCGCCACCAGCGCGTTGGCGACGATGACCAGCAGACTCGTCCCCACGGCAGCGCTCATCGGCACCGCCAGCACCGTCACCAGCGCCGGCACGGCGAGAAAGCCGCCGCCGACCCCGAGGAACCCGGTCACCGCCCCGAGCCCGGACCCGGCAGCCGCCGCCCGGCCGGTCGACACGCTTCCGGTTCCCCGTGGCGTACGACGACGCAGCATGCGTACGGCGGCCAGGGCGGCCAGTGCCGCGAACATCAGCGTCAGCAGGGCCTCGGGGAGCCGCGCGGCGAGAGCGCCGGCCACGGCGGCGGGCAGCAGACCGGCCGCCGCGAACAGCAGCCCGGCCCGCCAGCGCACCGCCCCGGCCCGGGCGTGGGCCACCAGGGCGGTGACCGACGTGACGATCACGATGACCAGACTGCCCGTCGCCGCTGCGGCGGGGCTGAAGCCGAGCAGATAGATCAGCGCCGGGACGGTCAGGATGCTCCCGCCCGCCCCCAGCGCGCCCAGCGCGAGCCCGACCAGGCCGCCCGCGATCAGGGCGAGGGCGAGGGCCGTCATATGACGGTCCCGGCGGACCGGTGGCGGCGGTGCGGGGGGTGGGCGCCATGGGAGTCGTACCTCATACGTGTTCCCTGATCCCGCGCGTCACTCGGAAGTACAGAGCGTGAGCCCGGCCTCGGCGGCCGCCGTGTAGCCGTCGTCCACGGCCACCACCTCGCGGCCGGCCGCGTCGAGCACGGACGCGGCGATGGCGGCGCGCAGGCCGCCCGCGCAGTGCACCCACACCGTGCCCTCGGGCACCTCGTCCAGCCGGCGGTGGAGCTGGTGGACGGGGAGGTGGACGCTGCCCTCGATCCAGCCGCCCGCGCGTTCGCCGTCCCGGCGCACGTCGACGATCACCACGTCCTCGCCGCGCTCGCGGGCGGCGGCCAGGTCGGCGAACGTGGCCCGGCGGAAGGCGGCGGGCGCGGTCCCGTCGGCGATCCAGTCGACAGGGGTGCCGACGGACGCCGCGGCCGGGCGGTCGATGCCGACCCGGGTCAGTTCCCGCTGGGCGCGGGCCAGGTCCGCGGCGCTCTCCGCGAGCAGCGTCACCGGCTTGCCCCACGGGATCATCCAGGCGAGATATGTGGCGAGCTGCCCGTCGACCTCGAAGTTGAACGCCCCGGCGACATGCCCGGCGGCGAAGGCGACCCGGCCGCGCAGGTCCACGACCCACTCGCCGGCCGCGAGCCGCCGGCCGATCTCCTCGGCGTCGGCGCGGCGCGGCGCCGTCAGGTCCACGGGAGCGGGGCCGCCGGTGTTGGCCGGGCCCATGTGGGCGTAGTAGGCGGGTATGTCGTCGAGCCCGGCCAGGAGCTCCTTCACGAAGGTGTCCGCGTCCTGGAGGAGCCCCGGGTTGGCGGCCTTCTCGCCGCCGATCGTGCCGCCCTCGCCGCCCGCGGCGGAGGAGGAGCAGAAGCTGCCGAAGCCGTGCGTGGGCAGGACGGGGACCTCGTCGGCCAGTTCCGCGGCGAGCCGGTGCACGGAGGCGTGCTGGGCCCGCGCCAGCCGTTCGGTGAGCCGGGGTTCGACCAGGTCGGGGCGGCCCACGCCGCCGATGAGCAGCGAACCGCCGGTGAAGGCGGCCACCGCGTGCCCCGCCTCCTGGAGGACGTACGAGGTGTGGTGCGGGGTGTGCCCGGGCGTGGCCACCGCCCGCAGGGTCAGGTCCTCGTCGACCGGTTCCAGGTCCCCGTCGTCGACCGGGACGCGGCTGTACGCCACCTCGGCGCCGGCCGGCACCAGATAGCGGGCGCCGGTCAGGCGGGCCAGCTCCAGGCCGCCGGAGACGTAGTCGTTGTGCACATGGGTCTCGGTGACGGCCACGATCCGCACCCCGCGCCGTGCCGCCCGGGCGAGCACGCGGTCGATGTCGCGGGGCGGGTCCACGGCCACCGCGGTCCGGGCGCCGCCCGCCAGATAGCTGCGGTTGCCCAGCCCTTCGGTCTCCAGGGTGTCGACAAAGAACACGGCACTTCTCCTTCGCGGGAAATTACCCCCGGGGGTATCTGCTCTCTCAAGGTAACAGATACCCCTGGGGGTATTGATCAGGCGAGGTGGAGCCGCCGCCGGCCGGTCCACGGGCCGTCGGGCAACTCCGTCCGCTCGGGCAGAAGTTGATGTGTGAAACTGTCGTCAGCCGATCAAAATGGAGTGCAACGTGACGCAGGACGGCATGGTCGAGGAGATCGACACCAGCAGGCCGCACCCCGCCCGGATCTACGACTACCTGCTGGGCGGCAAGGACCACTACGAGGTGGACGAGGAGGCGGGGGAGCGGCTGATCTCCGTCGCGCCCGAGGCGCGCATCGGTGTCCGCGCCAACCGTGCCTTCCTCCGGCGCGCGGTCCAGTACGTCGTCGGCAGCGGCGTCCGCCAGATCCTCGACATCGGCACCGGGCTGCCCACCTCGCCGAACGTGCACGAGATCGCCAACGCGGCGGCCCCCGACGTCCGGGTCGCCTACGTCGACAACGACCCGATCGTGAAGGCGCACGGCGACGCGCTGCTCAGCCGCTCGGGCTCCACCAGCATCGTGCTGGCCGACCTGCGCGACCCGCGGAGCATCGTGGACCACCCGGACGTCCGGAGGGTCATCGACTTCGACGAGCCGGTCGCTCTGCTGCTCGTCGCGATCCTGCACTTCGTCACCGCGGCGGAGAGGCCCGCCGAGATCGTCGCCGCCCTGCGCGACGTGCTCCCGGCCGGCAGCTTCCTGGTGCTCTCCCACGCCACGGGCGACTTCGCCGAGCGCAGCGACGCCCAGGCCGTCTACAAGAACGCGAGCGCCACCATGAACCTGCGCACCCGCGCCGAGGTCGAGCGGCTCTTCGACGGCTTCGAGCTCGTCGAGCCCGGCCTGACCCAGGTCCCGTTCTGGCGCCCGGACACCCCGCCGCCCGCCGGGGCCGAGCAGATCGGCTTCTACGGGGGAGTCGGCCGGAAGTAGCTCGTCCAGGGAGGCGGCAGTCGGGCTACACGGCCGTGTGACGCTCGGGTCGTGCCATCGGCGCGTCCGTCCGTTCGGCGATGTCCTCGGCGGTGACGCCCGGCGCGCACTCCACGAGGACGAGGCCGGTGGGTGTGACGTCGAGGACGCCCAGGTCGGTGATGATGCGCTGCACGCAGGCCCTGCCGGTGAGGGGGAGGGTGCACTCCTTGACGATCTTCGGGGTGCCGTCCTTGGCGGAGTGCTCCATCAGGACGATGACGCGGCGGGCGCCGTGGACCAGGTCCATCGCGCCGCCCATGCCCTTGACCATCTTGCCGGGGATCATCCAGTTCGCCAGGTCGCCGAGCTCGGAGACCTGCATGGCGCCGAGGACGGCGGTGTCGATGTGGCCGCCGCGGATCATGCCGAAGGAGAGCGCCGAGTCGAAGAAGGACGCCCCCGGCAGCACGGTGACGGTCTCCTTGCCCGCGTTGATGAGATCCGGGTCGACCTCGGCCTCCGTGGGGTAGGGGCCGGTGCCGAGGATGCCGTTCTCGGAGTGCAGGACGACCTGGACGCCGGGCGGGAGATGGCCGGGGATCAGGGTGGGCAGGCCGATGCCGAGGTTGACGTAGGAGCCGTCGGTCAGTTCGGCGGCGGCGCGGGCGGCCATCTGGTCGCGGGTCCAGCTCATGCGCGTACCGTCCTCTTCTCCACGTGCTTGTCGGCGGCCTGACGTGCCGTCAACTCGACCACTCGCTGGACGAAGACGCCGGGGACGTGCACGTCGTCGGGGCTCAACTCGCCCGGTTCCACCAGTTCTTCGACCTCGGCGACCGTGATCCGGCCCGCCGTGGCGGCGAGCGGGTTGAAGTTCGCGGCGGACCTGCGGAACACCAGGTTTCCGTGGCGGTCGCCGCGCCAGGCCCGGACGAGGGCGAAGTCGGTGGTGATGCCGTGCTCCAGGACGTGCGGGCGGCCCCGGAACGTGCGGATCTCCTTCGCGGGGGACGTGACGGCCACCGAGCCGTCGGCCGCGTGGCGCCAGGGCAGCCCGCCGTCGGCGACCTGGGTGCCGACGCCCGCCGGGGTGTAGAACGCGGGGATGCCCGCCCCGCCGGCCCGCAGCCGCTCGGCCAGCGTGCCCTGCGGCACCAGCTCCACCTCCAGTTCGCCGGACAGGTACTGGCGGGCGAACTCCTTGTTCTCGCCCACGTAGGAGCCCGTGACGCGGGCGATCCGGCCGGCGGCCAGCAGGACGCCGAGGCCGCGGCCGTCCACACCGCAGTTGTTCGAGACGACCGCCAGGCCGCGGGCGCCCTGGGCGTGCAGGGCCCGGATGAGCACCTCGGGGACGCCGCTGAGGCCGAAGCCGCCGACGGCCAGCGACGCGCCGTCGGGGATGTCGGCGACCGCATCGGCGGCGCCGGCGCTGACCTTGTCCATGGGAGCTTTCCGATCGTGCGGTTCTGCTGTTTCAGAACCTCTTGGGGATTTGGGGGCTTCAGTGCTTCTTCAGGGCCTCGGAGACCGACTTGACCCCGCCGTGCGCGGTGAGGCCGCCGTCGACCGGGATCTCGGCGCCGGTGATGAAGGACGCCGCGTCGGAGAGGAGGAACACGACGAGCGGGGTGATCTCCTCGACGGTCCCGGTGCGGCCGAGCGGCGTCTCGCGGATGTTCGCCTCGCGGAAGGCGGGCGCGGCGGACGCGGTCATCTCGGTCTCGATGAACCCGGGATGGATGGTGTTGACCCGGATGCCCCGCGGGCCGAGCTCCAGGGCGGACGCCTTGGACAGGCCTCTGAGCGCCCATTTGCTCGCCGTGTACGCCACCGGGTAGTGGCCGGTGAGGGCCGCGGTGGAGCCGACGTTGACGATCGAGGCACCCGGTCGCATCAGCGGGGCGAGGTACTGGATGCCGAGGAGCGGTCCGGTGACGTTCACGGCGTGCACGCGTGCGAAGTCCTCGGGGCGTACGTCGTCCAGGCGGGCCCGCCAGGTGATGCCCGCGTTGTTGACCAGGCCGTGCACCTGGCCGTACGACTCCCCGAGCGCGGCGGCGAGTTCGGCCCACTCCTTCTCGCTGGTGACGTCGAGGCGGCGGCAGCCCGGGGCGTCCGTCACGTCGGTGGCGATGACCCGGGCGCCCTCCCGGGTGAGGGCCTCCGCCTCCGCCGCACCCTGGCCGCGGGCGGCGCCGGTGACGACGACCACCTTGCCCAGCAGGCGCTTCACGGCCGCTCCCGGCCCCGGCGCCGACCGGTCGGGAGCGGCACCGGTGCGGCGCCGGCGACGACCGTGTTGGAGACGGCGCCGATGCCCTCGACGGCGAGCGTGACCGTGTCACCCGGCTTCAGCGGCGGCGGGTCCTGGCGGCCGCGTACGCCCCACAGCTCGGCAAGGCAGCCGCCGTTGCCGCAGGTGCCCGAGCCGAGGACGTCACCCGGGCGCACCCAGGTGCCGCGCGAGGCGTAGGCCGCCATCTCCTCGAAGGTCCAACTCATGTGGGACAGCAGGTCCTTGCCCACCACCTCGCCGTTGACCGAGGCGGTGAGGGCGAGACGCAGGAAGCCGTCCGGGTCGCGGTACCGCTCCATCTCGTCGGCCGTGACGAGGTACGGGCCGGGGGTGGTGGCGGTGTCCTTGCCCTTGCACGGGCCGAGGTTGACCTTCATCTCGGCGGACTGCAGATCGCGCGCGGACCAGTCGTTGAAGACGGTGTAGCCGACGATGTGCCCGCGGGCTTCCTCCGGGGTGAGGTCCCGGCCCTCCCGGCCGATCACGGCGGCGACCTCCAGCTCGAAGTCGAGGACGGCCGACCCGGGCGGCACCGGGATGTCGTCGTGAGGGCCGTACATCGCATAGGGGTTGGTGAAGTAGAACGTCGGCGCGGCGTACCACTGCTCCGGTACGCCCGCGTTCCCGTCGACGGACCGGCGTACCCCTTCCACGTGCTCCTCGAAGGTCACGAAGTCCCGCACGGTGGGCGGCTGGAGCGGCGGCAGCAGCCGTACCTCGGAGACGTGCGGGCCGGGCGGCACGTCGAGCGCGGTCGCGCCCGCGTCGAGCAGCCGGTCCAGGCCGCCCGTCTCGGCGAGCAGCCCGGTCAGGGAGCGCACGGCGGGCAGCGGGTACAGCGTGCCGTCCGCCTCGACGACGGCCACCTGCCGCCGGCTGCGGAACTCGTAGCTTGCGAAACGCATGGAAGGGGTCCTGTCGGGAGGGTCGGATCAGACCGGGGTGGGTCAGACCGGGCGGGTCAGACCGGGTCGGGTCAGACCGGCGGGGCGACGAAGCAGCCGCGGTCGACGTCGTTGAACGACTCCTTGGCGACCAGCTCGTTCATCGGATTGGCCGTGCCCCACTGGTCGGTGACCTCGGGCTGCGAGAAGTCGTAGACGTGCGGGTGCCAGGTGTCCTCGTCGAGGTTCTCCAACTCTGTCGTGTACTCGACGGTGTTGCCGTGCGGGTCGAGGAAGTACGTGAACGTGTTGTCGCCCGCCATGTGCCGGCCCGGACCCCAGACCTTGCGAGCCCCGGAGCGCATCACACGGCCCGAGCCGCGCATGTACTCGTCGATGCCGCGCATCTCGAAGGAGACGTGGTGCAGCGCGGTGTGCGGTCCCTGCGCGATCGCCATCGAGTGGTGCTGGTTGCTGATCCGCATGAAGTGCATGACCTCGCCCATGTGGGGTGAGGAGAGGGTGTCGGAGAGCCGGAAGCCCAGATGGGTCTCGTACCACTCCCGTGTGCGGTTCAGATCGGGGGAGTTGAGCACGACGTGCGACAGCTTGACCGGGATCGACTCCTTCTCCTCGATCCTGCGGTGCTGTCGCACCTCCACGTCCGCCGAGACCTCGATGGTGCGGCCGTCGACGTCGAAGAAGCGGAAGCCGTAGCCGCCTCCGGGGGTGTCGACCTTGTCCGGCTGGGAGATCAACTGGACGCCCCCGGCGAGGAGTTGCCCGGCGAGCGTGTCCACGTCGGCGGCCGAGGCCGCCCCGTAGGACACCAGGTCGAGGCGCTTCTCCTCGGCCTTGCGCAGCCGGATCACATAGCGCTCGGGGCTGCCCTCGGCGGCCAGGAAGGAAATCCCCGAGTCCTCCTCGACCTTGGTCAGGCCCCAGACGCCGGCATAGAAGTCGAGCTGCTTGTCGTAGTCGGGCACGGCGAGGTCGACGTGCCGAAGGTGGGTGAGCAGGCGCATGATGTCAGTCCTTCCGGAGGAGGGCGGCCGCGTTTCCGCCCCGTACGGCGTCGAAGTCGGTGTCGGGCAGGCCCGCCGCGCGCAGCGCGCCCAGCGGATCGTCCGTGCCCATGTCGAAGGGGAAGTCGGAGCCGAGCAGGACACGGTCGGCGCCGGCGGCGGCCATCAGCGCGCGCAGCACGGCCGGGTCGTGGACGAGGGAGTCGAAGTAGAGCTGCGGCAGATAGCTGCTCGGTTCCCGTGCGCAGCGCCGTGCGTCGGGGCGGACCCGCCAGGCGTGGTCGGAGCGGCCGATGTGGGTGGGCAGGTAGCCGCCGCCGTGTGCCGCGATCAGCTTCAGGCCCGGACGGCGGTCCAGGACGCCGGAGAAGATCAGGTGCGACAGTGCGATCGCGTTCTCGGTGGGCTGGCCGACGGTGTTGGACAGGTACCACCGGTCCAGGCGCTCGTCGAGCGTGCACCCGAAGGGGTGCAGGAAGACCAGGGCGCCCGTCTCCTCCGCCCGGGACCAGAAGGGTTCGTACGCCTCGTCCGACAGCTCGTGACCGGGGGCGTGCGAGGAGATCTCGACGCCCCGGAGGCCGAGGTCCAGTGCGTGATCGAGCAACTCGACCGCGAGGTCCGGGTGTTGGAGCGGGGCGAGACCGAGGCCGAGGAGGCGGTCGGGGGCCTTGGCGCAGTGCTCGGCGATGCCGGTGTTCGCCAACCTGCCCATCGTCGCGGCCAGTTCCGGGGGCGCCCAGTAGTGGTAGTGCGAGGGGGAGGGGCTGATCAGCTGGACGTCCACGCCCTGTTCGTCCATCGCCGCGAGGCGCACGGCGGCGTCCGTCAGGCTCGGGATGCGGGCGCCGACCATGGGGCCGTTCACCGCCAGGGCGGCGGGGCCGTTGCGGCGGGCGTCCAGGGCGCGGGCCTCGGCGAGACCGGGGTGAGCGGCGGCTGCCTCGTCGACCTCCGGGAGCAGGAGGTGGGCGTGGACGTCGATCGTGGGAGGCCGGGGTGCGGGCGTGGTCACGGGAGTTCCTTGAGGACGGTCATGGTGCGGTGCATCAGGCCCGGCACGTCCGCGTCGCGCACCCCGTCCAGCAGCCACTGGCCGAGCTGGACGGAGGCGTCGACGACCAGACGCACGCGGGGCAGCCGCCGGGCGTGGTAGTCGGTCAGGATCCGGTCGAGGGGGCCGGCGGCCCAGGCGTCGAGGCCGGTCAGCAGTTCGGCGAGGACGAGCACGTCCTCCAGGGACATCGCGGCGCCCTGGGCGAGGGTCGGCGGACAGCAGTGCGCGGCGTCGCCGACCAGCACGACCCGGCCGCGGTGCCAGGGCCCCTCCACCAAGTGCCGGTCGAACCATGTGTAGTTGACGACCGCCGGATCGGTCAGCGCCGGACGTATCTCGTCCCACGCCCCGCCGTAGCCCGCACTGAGCGCCCGCATCTCGTCGGCGTAGGCCGCCGGGTCGATCGCGGCCCGGTCGCGGGCGGGCTCGACGAGGTACACGTAGACCGTGTCCTCGCTGGTCGGGCAGTAGCCGGCGATGAAACACCGGCCGCCGTAGACCATCTCGGTACGGCGCACGCCGGCCGGCCGGGGCGCGGGGGCGCGCCAGATGCCCATGCCGGTGGGACGGGGTTCCTCGGTGACGCCGATCATCCGGCGGGTGGCGGAGCCGAGGCCGTCGGCGCCGACGACCAGGTCGTAGCGGCCGCTCGTGCCGTCCGTGAAGGTGACGTCCACGCCCTCGGCGTCCTGCTCGAAGGCGGTGGCCCGGGTACCGAGGCGGACGCCGGCGCCCGAGGCGCGGACGGCGTCGATCAGGAGCTGCTGGAGCCGGGGTCGCTGCATGCCCATGTGCGCGGGCAGGTCGTCGCCGCCGGTGCGGAACTCCTCGTGGGCGGCCAGCACCGTGCCGTCCGGGGCGAGGATGGCGACACCCTCCGCCTTGTAGCCCTCCTTCTCGATCGTGTCTAGGACCCCGACCTCGCGCAGCACGCGCAGGGCGTTGCCCTGAAGGGTGATGCCCGAGCCGGCGGCGGCCTTCCAGTCGGCGCTCGCCTCGACGAGGTCGACGGCGATCCCGGCCCGGCGCAGCAGCACGGTCAGGGCGTTTCCGGAGGTGCCTCCGCCGATGATGAGGACGGAAGGGGTGCGTCTGTCAGCCATGTCGGGGATACCTCCCGGGTGGGGCCGCGCGACATCGGGCGGCGGGGGTGCGGCTCGCCCGCGGGGTGCGGGCCAAGGTGGTGCGGGGGTGGGGGGGGAGGGGGCGGCTGTGGGGTGCGGTTGTCGTACGCGGCTGTCGTGTGCCGCTGATGGGTGAACTGGCCCAGGGACCCGGTTACTTGACGGCGATCGGGTTGACCGGGGAGCCGACGGCGCCGGTGATGGGCAGCGGTGCCGCGGTGAGCCAGAACTCGTACACGCCGTCGTCGGCACAGTCCGCCGCGAGCGCGTCTAGGTCCCACATCTCGCCGATCAGCAGACCCATGTTGGGGATGACGACCTGGTGCAGCGGCTGGAAGGCGTTCTCGAACTCGTTGGGCCGGACCTCGAACCCCCAGGTGTCGGTGGCGACCGCGGCGATCTCGGTGCGGTGCAGCCAGCCGGCACTGGTGAACGACAACCCGGGCGCGGGTCCGCCCGCGTAGTCTCCCCAGCCGTCGCGCCGCACCCGGGCGAGCTGTCCGGTCCGTACGAGGACGATGTCACCGCGGCCCACGGTCACCCCGTGGGCTGCGGCGGTCGCGCTGAGATGCTCCTCCGTGATGGCGAAGGCGTCCGGCAACTCGCCCCCGTCACCGCAGACTTGGCCGACGTCCAGCAGGACGCCGCGTCCGGCGACGTGGGGTGCCATGTGCTCGATGCCGGTGACGAGGTCGCCGTCGGAGGTGACGACCTGCTCCGCCGGGCGCCCGTTCCAGGCCTTGCCGTGGTCGAAGATGTGCCCGAGCCCGTCCCATTGGGTCGAGCACTGCAACGGCATCGCGATCACGTCGTCGGCGCCGCCGATGCCGTGCGGGAAGCCCTGGTTGCCGAGGGCGGCGTCGGTGCCCGTGTCGAGCATGGTGTGGACCGGGTTGGTCCGCCGGCGCCAGCCCTTCTGCGGGCCGTTCATGTCGAAGCGCTGCGAGAGCGAGAAGCTGACACCCCGGCGGACCAGGGCGGCGCCCGCACGCCGCTTGGCCTCGTCGAGGAAGTTGAGGGTGCCGAGGACGTCGTCCGCGCCCCAACGCCCCCAGTTCGAGAACTTCTTGGCGGCCTCGGCGATCGCGCCCTCGGGGTCGTGGCGGTTCACGCTCTCACCCCGACACATCGCGTGCGCTGCACGCCGAGACCCGTGATCGAGCCCTCCATGAGGTCGCCGTCCCGCAGCAACCGGCCCCAGTGCAGGCCGTTCCCGGCAGGGCTGCCGGTCAACACCAGGTCACCGGGCAGGAGTCGGGAGGTCTGCGAGATGTACGACACCAGCCGGGCGACGCCGAACAGCATGTCCTTGGTGGACTCGTCCTGCATGGTGTCGCCGTTGAGCTTGAGGGTCACCCGCAGATCACCCGGGTCGGCGATCGACTCCGCCGGCACCAGCCAGGGGCCCAGCGGCGTGAACCCGGGCGCGTTCTTGCAGCGCAGCCAGTCGGTGCCGATGGCCTTCATGTCCCGGCGGAACACGGTCGCCCGGTCGGTGAGATCGTTGGCGATCGTATACCCGGCGACGTGGTCCAAGGCCTCCTCGACGGTCACCCGATACGCCGGCTTCGCGATCACGGCGGCCAACTCCAGCTCCCAGTCCGGCTGTTCGGCCCAGGAGGGGAGCACGACATCGTCGTACGGCCCCGAGATCGTGCTCGGCAGGCCGATGAAGACGTACGGGAGATCCTCGGCGGCCCTGCGGTCCATGATCGCGGCGATCTCCGCGCGGGCCTCCTCCACCGTGCGCGGGTCCTCGGGGGAGCGGTGGGCGACCTCCAGATCGATCACGTGCTGCCGGTAATTGGCGCCGGACTGGAAGATCTGCCGGGGTTCCAGCGGGGCGTGCACGCGCAGCCCCTCCAGCGGCAGCCGGTCGAGGGCGTCGTCGGCCGCGAGGCCGTGCAGCAGGGGCAGCGCCTCGTCCCACCGCTCCACCACGGCCCGCACGTCGGACGGCGTCCACGGCAGGGTCCGGCTCAGGTCGAGCACCCGCTCCCGGGCCAGGAGGCCGGGGAAGGGAGCCCCGCCCGGGGTGGAGAACGTGCCGAGCGCGAAGGGGCCGGCAGGTTGCGCGAAGGTTGACATCAGATTTCCTCCTGCTGGGATGCGGTCTACTCTGACCGTGATCGGCAAATCACGGAAATAGATCCTGCGGATGAGCCACATCCATGCCATGGATAGCCCTTCATGGATCAGCCCCAGACGTCCCAGGTGGTGCCCGGTGAACCTGTCCCGACTCGACCTCAACCTCGTCCTCGCCCTGCGCGCCCTGCTGGAGGAGCGCAACGTCACCCGGGCCGGCGAGCGGGTCGGGCTCAGCCAGCCCGCGATGAGCGCCGCGCTGTCCCGGCTGCGCCGGCATTTCGGTGACGACCTGCTGGCGCGGACGGGAAACGCGTACGAGCTCACCCCGCTCGGCGTCGCCCTGCGCGACCGCAGTGCCAGCGCCTGTGACCTGCTCGAACGCCTCTTCTCCAGCCAGGCAGACTTCGACCCGGCGGCCGAGACCCGCGAGTTCACGCTGCTCGCCTCGGACTACGGCGCCGCCGTCTTCGGCGCCGCGCTGGCCCGCGCGCTGCACGACGAGGCCCCCGGCGTCCGGCTCACCTTCCAGCACCCGGCGCCCTCGGTCGTCGAGAACACCGCGACCGTGCTCAGCACCGTCGACGGACTGCTGATGCCGCACGGCGTCATCGACGGCTTCCCCGCGGTCGAGCTCTATCAGGACCGCTGGCTGTGCCTGCTCGCCGACGACCACCCGGACGTCGGCGACGCGCTCACCCTCGACGACCTCGCGCAGCTTCCCTGGGCCGTCTACCAGCGCCCTTACGACGCCCCCGTCGCCCGGCAGCTCAGCATGCTCGGCATCAGCCCTCGTGTGGAGGTCTCCGTGCAGACCTTCCAGCTGCTCCCGCACATGGTCGAGGGCACCCGCCGGATCGCGATGATCCAGGAACGCCTGGCCCACCGGGCGGTCCGGTCGGCGGCGGTACGGGTCCTGCCGTGCCCCTTCGAGGCGGTCCCGGTGAGCCAGGCGATGTGGTGGCACCCGGTGCACACGCAGGACGCGGCGCACATCTGGCTGCGGGGGAAGGCGGAGGAGGTGGGGGCGGAGCTGACGGCGACGCGTTAGGACGGTGGCTGCTGGTCAGGACAACGGCCGCGGTCCGATGCCCGGGCCTTCCCGCGGACGCGTCAGGACACGGGTTGCGGCTCGGTCCTCGGGCCTTCCCGCGGACGCGTCAGGACACCGGTTGCGGCTCGGTCCTCGGGCCTTCCCGCGGACGCGTCAGGACACCGGTTGCGGCTCGGTCCTCGGGCCTCGGCGCCGGGCCGTCAGCAGGCCGCCCGCGACCACCGCCGCGGCGGCTCCCAACACCCCCACCGCGCCCGCGAGACTCCCCACCACGGCCTCGCCGCCCAGCAGCACCAGCGGGCAGACGAACTCCCCGCCGAAGAACGCGGCCGTCCACAGCCCCGTCCCGCGCCCGCGATCCTCGAACGCCAGCCGGGACATCGCGCTCGTGAGCAGGGCCGGCAGCAGCATCCCCGTACCTACGCAGTTGATCACCGCCCCGACCACCAGCAGCGCCGGATTCCCGGCCACGGCCATCACGCCGAAGCCGACCGCGCACACCGCCAGCACCCCCGGCAGCAGGGGCCCGGGCGCCCGCTTCAGCCGCGCGAAGGTGACGGCCCCGACCACGGTCGCCGCGCTGGCGACGGCGGTGGCCAGCCCGATCACGCCGGAGCTCTCCACACCGAGGTCGTCGAGGAGGTACGACATCTCGACCGGCACGGTGTAGAAGACCATCGCGCCGAAGAAGGTGAGCGCACAGATGCCGCCCAACTGCCGCCAGGGGAAGGCGCGTCGCGGTTCGATGACCGTCACGGTGCCCACGGCCACCGGTGCCGGCAACGCCGAGGCCATCAGCGGCGCCAGGACCAGGCTGACGGCGTACACCCAGAACGGCACCCGCCAGCCCGCCGCGCCGACGGCCCCGCCGAGGACGAAGAAGACGGTGGCCGACGCGGAGGCGCACATGGTCTGGAGGGCGAGGTACTTCACGCGCTGCTGCCCGCTGTAGTAGTCGCCGATCAGCGTGGTGCAGCACGTCATGATCGCGGCCTCGGCGACCCCGACGAGCGCCCGGCTCGCGATGATCGCGCCGAGGGACTCCAGCCACAGCGGGGCCGTACCGAACACGGCGTACAGCAGGGTCGCCCCGATCAGCAGCCGTCTGCGGCCCAGGCGGTCCACGATCACCCCGGCGAACGGCGCGAGCAGCGCGAGCGCCAGCGCCGGGACGGTCAGGGCCAGCGGCACGAGTGCCTTGGCGCCGGGGACGGCCGCGAAGTGGTCCTGCATCTTCGGCAGGACCGGGGCGATGAGCACCGCGCCCAGGATCGGCAGACAGCTGCCCGCCATGAGGAGGGAGACGCGCAGCAGATGGGCAGGGCCCGCGACGGCGATGGGGGACGCCGGCGGTGTGTCGTCGTCCGTCAGGGCGGGGGACCGGGGTACGGAAGCGGGCATGGCGACTCCAGGGACGGGTGCGGGAGCGGGCATGCCGGGCGGGGCGCCGACGGCGCAGGCATGCGGAGGACGTCCACCGATGGCTGCCCCGCTGGAGCAGACCAGCGGGGTGTGGTGGGGGCGGCCAGGTGGGGACGACTATGAGCGGCCGGGCCCGGCCACCGCCATCCCTCCCGCGATCCGAATCCCGTATCCGGCTCATCCACCCGATGAATGGGCCGCCCTGTGCCGCGCCACCTTGGACCGCGCTGCCCTGAGCCGCGCCGCCCTGTGCCGCGCTGCCCTGTGCGCGCTGCCCTGTGCCGCGCCGCCCTGAGCCGCGCAGCCCCGCGCCGTCGCGTCAGAGGGTGGTGTACGCGGCGGGTGCCCCTTCGTCCGCCAGCGTGGTGTACGGCAGCATGACCAGCGCGATGGCCCCGTGCTCCGCCCGGGCGGGCCGCAACTGGACCCGGATGCCGTGCCGTTCGGCCAGCCTGCCGACCACGAAGAGCCCCATGCGCCGGGAGATCGCGGCGTCCACGGTCGGCGGGTCGGCGAGTTTGCGGTTGAGCTCGGCGAAGTCCTGTGGGGTCAGGCCGACTCCCTCGTCGTGGATCTCCACCATGGCGCGCCCGTCCGGGAGTTGGGCCGCGGTGACCCGGACCGGGCTACGCGGCGGGGAGAACGCGGTCGCGTTCTCCAGGAGTTCGGCCAGCAGATGTACGAGGTCGCTCGCGGCGCGGCCGTGGACGAGCGTCTCGGGGATGCCGGAGATCTGGACCCGCTCGTACTGCTCGACCTCGGACGCGGCGGCCCGCACGGTGTCGATCAGCGGCATCGGCTGATCCCAGCGGTGCCGGGGTTCCTCCCCGGCGAGGACGAGCAGGTTCTCGCCGTTGCGGCGCATACGCGTCGCCAGGTGGTCCAGTCGGAAGAGGTTCTCCAGCTGCTCGGGGTCCGCCTCGTTCTTCTCCAGGTCGGTGAGCAGATGCAGCTGTCCCTCGACGAGCGCCTCCGACCGGCGCGAGAGGCTGGTGAAGATGGCGCTGATGTTGCCGCGCAACAGGGCCTGTTCGGCGGCGAGCTGGACGGCCTCGCGGTGGACCTGGTCGAAGGCCCTGGCGACCTCGCCGATCTCGTCCCTGGTGTCGATGGGGATGGGGGCGACGCGGGTGTTCACCGGATGCGGACGCGGCTGGGACAACTTCTCGACCAGTGCGGGCAGTTGCGTCTGGGCGATGTCCAGAGCGGCCCCGCGCAGCCGGCGCATGCTGCCGGTCATCGAGCGCGCGACCCACATGGCCAGCAGGAAGGCCAGCACGACCGCGGCCACGACGACCGCGGAGTTGACGATCGCGTCCCGCCGGGCGCCGTCGGAGATGTCCTCGGCCTTGGCGAGCGCGGTGTCCGAGAGCTCTACCTCGACGCTGCGGTAGGCGTCGAAGGCGAGCGTCGAGGCGGTGAAGAACGACTCCCGGGTGATGCCCGCGGCCGCCAGCTTCTCGGCCGTGGCGCCGGACGAGATCCGCTCGATCATCTCCGCCAGCGGCGGCGGGGCGACGAACGGCTTCCCGGCGTCCGCGGCCTGCTGCGCCGCCTTGGCCGCGAGGGCCTGGCCCTTCTTCTGGGCGGTGTCCATGGCCCGTTCGAGGCGGTCCATGTCCGCGCTGGTGCCGGCGCCGGCGAACTCCTGGAGCGCGACCTGCTGAAGGTAGGCGTAGGAGCGGAACGTGGCGAGCTGGACGTCCAGTTCACCGTCCGCGAGGTCGTCGCGGTCCTGGACGAGGACGCGCTGGCCGATGGCCCGGGTCAGCGACTCGGCGGCCTGGGTCAGGGAGAGGGCGTACAGGGTGCGGCCGAAGCTCGCCTGGTTGTTGCTGCCGAACCCCAGCTCGTTGGAGAGCTCCATGAGGGGATGCTGGATCAGGTGGTACTTCTCCTCGGTCTGGACGCCCGGGAGTTTGTCCGTGAAGGCGTTCGCGCGCAGTTCCGTCAGCGCCTTCTCGCCGGCGCGGACCGCCGCGACGCGCTTGAGCAGGCGCGTCGAGCGCGGCATGTTCGCCACCGCCCTGTCGAAGTCCTCGCGGTCCTGGTCGGTGATCGCGCGGGCCTTGGTGATCGCGCTGTCCGACCGCTTCCCCTTGAGGAGCGGGACGACCGAGACGTCCCGCTCGTTGATGACGTCACTGGCGTATTTGTTGGCCGTCTGCACCAGTTGGGCGACCCGCACGGCGTCTTCGGCGTCCTGCACCGTGTCGATCGAGCGTTTCACCCGGAAGGCACCGAGGGACAGCGCGACGAGCACGGGGATGAGAAGGACGACGTACAGGCGCTTCGCCATGCGCCAGTTCCGCATGGAGGGGGCCCGGCTTGCTGTTCTCACGTGCGTGACGGCCTTTCTCGGTCAGGTCAGGTGAACCGGCGCAGCAGCCGGTCCTTGCCGCGGGTGAACGGCGGATAGGCCAGCCGCAGGGTGTCCGGCAGCCGCGGCTTGTCGAGTACGGCCTTGACGTGGCTGAACGTGTCGATGGAGTACGTCCCGTGGTAGCGGCCCAGGCCGCTCTCCCCGACGCCGCCGAACGGCAGCCCCGGCACGGCGAGATGGGCGTTGGGCACCCCGAAAGCCAGCGCGCCGGAGGATGTTTCCGCCGTCAGCCGGCGCTTGGACGCCGCCGAGGCGGTGAACGCGTAGAGCGCGAGCGGCTTTTCCCGCGCGGTGATGAACGCGATCGCCGCGTCCAGGTCGGGGACCCGCACGACGGGCAGGATCGGTCCGAAGATCTCCTCCCGCATCACGGGGGAGTCGAGGTCGACGTCGGCGAGGACGGTGGGCGCGAAGTAGAGCCGGGAGCGGTCGTGTTCGCCGCCGACCACGACCTTGCCGCCGGCCGGCAGCGCGGCGAGCCGGTCGAAGTGACGCTCGTTGACGATCCGGCCGTAGTCCTCGCTCGCGGCCGGGTCCGCGCCGTACATCTCCCGGATCGCGGCGGCGAGCGCGTCCTGGAGGCCGTCGGCGGTGTCGCCGACGGCCAGGACGTAGTCGGGTGCGACGCAGGTCTGCCCGGCGTTCATGAACTTGCCCCAAGCGAGGCGGCGGGCGGCCGCGGTGAGGTCGGTGCCGGGTTCGACGACGGCGGGACTCTTGCCGCCGAGCTCCAGCGTGACGGGGGTGAGGTGCCGGGCCGCGGCGGCCATGACGATGCGCCCCACGGTGCCGTTGCCGGTGTAGAAGACATGGTCGAACCGTTGTTCCAGCAGGGCTGTCGTCTCTGCCACTCCCCCTTCTACGACGGCGACGGCCTCGGGGTTCAGCGTCCGGGGCAGCCATTCGGCCAGGGCGGCCGAGGTCGCGGGTGCCAGCTCGCTCGGTTTGACGACCGCGCAGTTGCCCGCCGCGAGCGCGCCGACCAGCGGGGCCAGGGCCAGCTGGAGGGGGTAGTTCCAGGGGCTGATGATCAGGACCGTGCCCAGCGGCTCGCGCACGGTGCGGGCCCGGGCCGGAGCGAGAGCGAGGGGCACGCCGACCCGGCGCGGACGCAGCCGGCGGTCCAGATGGCGCAGGGTGTGGTCGATCTCGTTGACCAGGAACCCGATCTCGGTGGTGTACGCCTCCGTGCGGCTCTTGCCGAGATCGGCGCGCAGGGCCGCCGCGAACACCTCCTCGTGCTCGGTCACCATCCGGCGCAGCGCCCGGAGTTGGGACTTGCGCCAGGCCACGGGGCGGGTCAGGCCGGTGGCGAAGGCGGCGTTCAGACGGGAGACGGTGTCGGCCGCCGTGTCGGGGCGTGCCAGGTCTGTGGTGGAGGACATGCGGGGGAGCATAAACGAAACGAAAGCTTTTCGTTTCGGTATTGGGTTATTCTGTGACCCATGAGTTCGGCCACTTCCTCCAGTCCTCCCGCCCTCCACGAGTCGGCGGCGCTCCTCCGCGGCGCCCTCGACCGCCCCGAGCGGGAGCTGCTCGCCCCCGGCGGTCCGTGGAACCTCTCCCAGACGCTCCAGCACTGCGCCCAGACCGTGCGCTACTCCGTCGTCGGCTACCCGCGCCTCCAGCCCGCCCTGTTCCGGGCCACCGCCGGAGCGCTCGCCAAGCGGCTCTTCCTGCGCCGCGGCGCGATGAAGCACCCGCTCGGCGCGGAGATCGACGGCGCCCCGCCGCTGGTGGCGGACCGGCCGGTGGCGGACGCCGTCGCCGACTTCGAGGACGCCGTGGCCCTGTTCACCGCGCACACCGCGGAGCACGCACCGCATCCGGCGTACGGCCGCTGCACACACGAGGAGTTCGCACGCCTGCACGCCCTGCACCTCGCCGAGCACCTCCCGGGGCTGACGCGTGGCTGACGCCGTACCGCAGCGGGGCCGGCCCCGTGACGCCGCGCGCGACCGGGCCCTGCTGGAGGCCGCGCTCGCCGTCCTGGCCGAGAGCGGGTACGGCGGGCTGACCACGGCCGCCGTCGCCACCCGCGCCGGTGTCTCCACGGCCACCCTCTACCGCCGCTGGTCCTCCAAGGAGGACCTGGTGATCGCCGCCGTGGCCGCCTACGCCGGGGACCTCGGGGCGCAGCCCGACACCGGCACGCTCGAAGGCGATCTGCGGGACCTCCTGCGGGACAAGGCCGTCGCGCTGACCGGCCGCAGCGGCCAGCTGATCCGCACCCTGATCGGCGAGGCCGCCCACAACGACGCCCTGGCCGAGGCGCTCACGGCCGCGCTGATGGCGCCGGTGCGGGAGCGCGTGGACGTGATCGTCGAGCGTGCGCTCGCCCGCGGTGAGATCCCGCCCCTCAAGGACCGCGACCTGGTCGGCGACCTGGTCATAGGCCCGGTCGTCAGCATGTTCACCCTCGCCCCGCAACCGCCCCACGAGGTCGCCGAGACCACGGCACGGGCGGCGGCGGACCGGCTGCTGCCGTTCGTGCTGCGCGCGGTGGGCGGAGAGACGAAGACATAGGGCCTGGTGGCGTGCGACGGGTGTGAAAACCCTGTGGAAGCGGTGTCGGTGGTGCCGTTTATGCTGCACCGAACGATCAGGCGGGGCCAGGGGAGGGCACGGCATGTTGGGGAAGCTGTTCGGGAGAAGCGCGGCGTCGGCGGAGGATCCGCACGCGCTTCCCGTCCCGCGCAGGCCGCGGGGCGGGGTGTACAAACTGGAGGCCCTCGGGGACGCGCGGGTGCTCGCGCTGGTCGAGGCGGCCCGCGCGCGTGACTGGACGGCGGTCAAGACCGCCCTGGCCCCCTTCGACCTCGGCCACGAGCAGGCGGTCCTGGGGCAACTGTCCGACGTGGACGGTCTGGAGGAGTGGATCGTCAAGGCCGCCGACGAGGACAAGGGCGACGACGAACTCCGGGCCACCGCCCTGCTGATATCGGGTGCGCGCCACATCTCCTGGGGCTGGGACGCACGCACCTCCGCCCGTGCCGTGGACGTCAGCCGCGACCAGTGGCAGACCTTCTACGAGCGGCTGAACATCGCCGAGGAACACCTGCTGGAGGCCGCCGAGCTGCGACCCGACTGGGTCACGCCCTGGCGTCAACTGCTCACCTCCGGACGCGGCATGTCCCTCGACGACCACGTCCAGGACGCCCGGCTCGCGGCCGGTCTGCGCCGCGACCCGCTGAACCTGGACATCCACCTGGAATGGGTGTCGCACCTCCAGCCCCGCTGGGGCGGAAAGCCGGGCCAGGCCCTGGAGTTCGCCCAGAAGGCCTTCGCCGCCGCCCCCGACGGGCACCGGCTCGGCTGTGTCGTCGCCATGGCCCGGATCGAGGAGTGGGTGGAGTCCGACCGCCGCGACTGCCTCCAGGACCCGCGGATCCGCACCGAGTTGAGAGAGGCCGCGGAGCGCAGCATCCTGCACCACGCCTACGAGCGCCGCCTGGGCTGGCAGGGCGACTACAACATCTTCGCCATGGCCCTCGCGCTGGCCGGCAGCAGCACGGCCTCCAATGTCTTCCGCGAGCTGGAGGGCGTGTACACCGAGTGGCCGTGGGTCTTCATGTCGGACCCGCAGAAGGTGTACTCCCGCCTGCGCAAGGCCTTCTGAGCCACCGGCCACGCAGGAAGGGCACACCCGCCTGCGCAAGGCCTTCTTGGCCACCGCGAAGGCGAACAGGCACCTCCGCAAGGCCCCCTGAGTCACAGGCCACCGGCCACCGCCCACCTCCGCCGTTCCTTCACCCCGGACTGACCCATGCCCCTGCGTCACAACGCCGCCGACCCCGCCGCCACCGACCGCACCTTCCAGGTCGACCTCCGCGGACTCGTCGACCTGCTCTCCCACCACCTCTACTCCAGCCCCCGCGTCTACCTGCGCGAACTGATGCAGAACGCGGTCGACGCCCTCACCGCACGGCACGCCATCGAGCCCGCCGGCGGCTTCGGCATCCGCCTGTACGCGGACGGCACGACGGTCCGCGTCGAGGACGACGGCGTCGGTCTCACCGAGGCCGACGTGCACACCTTCCTCGCCACGATCGGCCGCAGCAGCAAGCGCGCCGACCAGGTCGCCGAGCAACGCGCCGACTTCATCGGCCAGTTCGGCATCGGCCTGCTCTCCTGCTTCCTGGTCGCCGACGAGATCCACGTCGTCAGCCGCTCCGCCCGCACCCCCGACGCCCCCGCCGTGGAATGGCGCGGCCGCGGCGACGGCAGCTACACCGTCCGCACCCTGCCCGCCTCCGCCCGCCCCCGGCCCGGCACGACCGTCACGCTGACGCCGCGCGCCGACGCGGACGAGTGGACCCGCCCCACCCAAGTGCACGCGCTGGCCCGCCACTTCGGCTCCCTGCTGCGCCACCCGGTGACCTTCCACGACGGCTCGGGCGGCGCGGCCGTACCGGTGAACCCCGAGCCCGCGCCCTGGGCGAGCACGTACCCCACCCCGGGAGCCCGCTCCCGCGCGCTGGCCGCGTACGGCGAAGAGGTCTTCGGATTCACGCCGTTGGACACCATCGAGCTCGACCTCCCGGCCGTGGGCCTCAAGGGCATCGCCTGTGTGCTGCCCGAGGCGGTGCCCGCCGGGCGGCGCCACGGCCACCGCGTGCACGTCAAGGGCATGCTGCTGTCCGAGCAGGCCGAGGAGATCCTGCCCGAGTGGGCCTTCTTCGTCCGCTGTGTCGTCGACGCCGAGAGCCTGCGCCCGACCGCGTCCCGCGAGGCGCTCTACGAGGACGACACCCTCGCCGCCGTCCGCGACGCCCTCGCCGAACGGCTGCGCGAGTGGATCGCCCGCGCCGCCGCCAGCGACCCCGAACTGCTCGGCCGCTTCCTCCAGGCCCACCACCTGGCCGTGAAGTCCCTCGCCGTGCACGACGACGAGATCCTGCAGATGCTGCTGCCGTGGCTGCCGTTCGAGACCACCGCCGGGCACTGCACCCTCGACGAGTTCGCCCGCACCCACCGCACCGTCCTCGTGACGTCCAGCGTCGAGGAGTTCCGCCAGGTCGCGGCCATCGCCTCGGCCGCCGGACTCGGTGTCGTCAACGGCGGCTACACCTACGACCGTCAACTGGTCCACCGGCTGCCCGAGATCAGGCCCGAGGTCACCGTCGCCGACCTCGACCCGGCCACCCTCACCGCCCACCTCGACCCCGTCGACCGGGAGACGGAACTGGCCGCCGCGGCCTATCTGGCCCAGGCCCGCGACGCCCTCGCCGTCTTCGACTGCGACGTCGCCCTGCGCACCTTCCAGCCCGCGTCCGCCCCGGCGCTCCTCGTCGACAGCCGCGAGGCCCGGCACGAACGCACCCGCTCCCAGCTCGCCCGCGAGCAGGAGGGCGGCCTGTGGGGCGACATCCTCGGCGCCCTGCGCCAGGAGGCGCCGCGCGCCCAGCTGATCCTCAACCAGCTCAACCCGCTGGTCCGCACCGCCGTCACCATCGACGAACCCGAACTGGCCCGCACCAGCGCCGAAGCCCTCTACGGCCAGGCCGCGATGCTGTCCCGGCGCCCGCTGCGGCCCGCCGAGTCGAGCCTCATCAACCGCTCCTTCCTCGACCTCCTCGCCCACGCCCTCCGCAAGGACAGCTGACGATGACGACCGCACCCCAGCCCCAGAGCACGGACGAGCTGTACCAGGCGCTCCAGGAGAACGACCGGCGCCCCTACGGCCGCACCCGCACCGTCACCGCCGAGGAACTCGTAGACGCCGCCGAGCAGTTCGGCGAGCCCGGCCCGCTCATCGACGCGCTCCTCGAACTCCAGGAGGCGTACACCTACGGCTCCGAACCCCGTAAGTCCCCTGTCGTCTTCGCGCGCCTGCTCACCCTCTTCGACGAGCAGCCCGACGTCTTCGACGAGCGCCTGCGCCACCAGCTGTTCTGGCGGTTCAAGTGGGTGGCCCATGCCCTGCGCCAGCTCCCCGAGATCCCGCTGACCAGCCTGCGCCAGTGGCTCACGGAGATGCGCGAGCGGTACGAGAAGGCCGACCTCGGCCTCCAGCCGTACTACGGACAGGCGTACCAACTCGCCGCGCACGTAGGGGAGGACACCGCCCTCGCCTACGACCTCTGGGCGGCCCGCCCCCGCACCCGGCTGAGCGACTGCGAGGCCTGCGAGACCTGCCAGCGCGCCCACTACCTGCTCCGGGCGGGCGACGACGAAGGGGCCCTGCGCGCCTTCGAGCCGGTCCTCGCCGGGAAGGAGTCCTGCAAGGAGGAGCCCGCCCGCTCCGCCTCGTACGCGCTGCTGCCGCTGCTGCGCACCGGCGACACCGACCGCGCCCGCGCGCTGCACCTCACCGGCTACCGCGCCTGCCGCCGCAACCCCTCGATGTCCGAAGAGGCCGGCCGGCACCTGGAGTTCTGCGCGCTCACCGGCAACGAGGCACGCGGCCTGGAACTGCTCGCCGAGAACCGGAACCTCTTCGACGAGGTCGACTCGCCGCTGGACCAACTCGGCTTCCTCACCGGTGTGGAGGTCCTCCTCCAGCGTGTCGAGGCCCTCGGCCACGGCGACCTGCCCGCCGCCGGATACCCGGGCCGCACCTGGACGGTGGCCGGGCTGCGCGCCGAGGTGCGCGGCCGCGCCGACGACCTCGCCGCCCGCTTCGACGCCCGCAACGGGACCACCACCCACGCCGACCACCGCAGGGCCCGCCTCGACAGGGCCCCGCTGCTGGAGCGACTCGAACTGACCCTGCGCACGCGGGAGCTGGACGACGTGGCCCAGGCCGCCCCGGTAGCGGCGCCCGCCACCCCGGCGGCACCCGCCGTCCCCGAGTCCCTGCCCGAACTCATCCTCCGGGCAAGGGCGTTGGACGAGGTGGGACACCCGGACGCACAGACCTGCTGGGCCCGCCTGCGCACACTCGTCGCCGACCCCGGCTACAGCCACCCCGACGACCCGGCCGTGGGCCCGCTCGCCCGCCTGCGCGCGGACCTGCTGGCCGAAGAAGCCCACCGGGCGGGCGTCAAGGAGGAGTACGCCGACTCCGCCGCCCTCCACGAGGAGGCCGCGGCCCTGTACGACGACGCCGGCGAACCGGCCGACGCCGCCGTATCCCGCGCCTGCGCGCTGCTCGCCACCGCCGAGATCCCCCCGCAGGGCGAGGACGCCGCCGAGGTGCGGGTCGCCGGGCTGACCGACGCCCACGCCGCCATGGTCCGGCTCCACGAGGAGACGCCCGACCTCGCTCCGTTCCAGGAGGCCCGACTGCTGCGGCTGCGGGCCACCACGCTCGCCGTACGCCTCCAGACGTCGGGGAACGAGGAGCACATCGCGCCGGTCCACGCCGAGATCGACCTGCTGCACACGTTCGCCACCCGGCACGGGCTCGACGGGCAGATCTCCGGGGCGCTCCTGCTGCGGGCCAGCACCCACGCCGTCTCCGGCGACCTGCCCACCGCGGTCACCGAGATCGACGCCCTTCTCCGCCTGCTGAAGGAGCACGGCCCCGCCTGGCATCTGCCGCGAACGCTCGGGCTGCGCGGCCGGCTCCAGCTCGGCCTCCGGGACGCCGAGGCCGCGTACGCGGACCTGAGCGAGGGCCTGCGGCTGGCCGCCGACTGGCCGGCCGACACCGTCGACACCACCCGGCTCCTCGGCGACCTGGCCGAGACCTGCATGCGTCTGGGCCGCCCCGAGGAGGCCCTGCGGCACCTGACGCGCTCGGCCGAGGCGGACCTGCGCCGCGGCAGCCGGACGGACGCCTTCTGCTCCTACAGCAACGCGGCCCAGCTCAGCCTCGACCTGGGCCGCGTGGAGGACTGCATCGCGCTGCTCGACTCCCTGCTGATCGAACCGGACGTGGTCTCCGGCGAGTTGGACGACCGGCTCGTCGCCCAGCTGCGACTGACCCGCGCCCGCGCGCTGCGCACGGGGGAGGACCTCAAGGCGGCCACGGCCGAGTTCGTCGCCCTCGCGGCCGAGTCGGCGGGCTGGGACGACGACCCGGGCAGCCACGCCATGATCGCCGCGGAGACGGCCGTACTCCTCGGCGAGTCCGGCGAGTTCGACCAGGCGCGTGCGGTCGCGGACCAGGCACTCGCCGCCCACGCCAAGGCGCCGCGCTACGAGATGCTCAGCAACTGCCTGCGCGAACTGGCCCGCCTCCAGGCCCAGCAGCAGGGCGCCGACGGTCTCGCCGACGCCCGCGCCTTTCTCGCCGACGCCGGCCGGGTCGCCGACGAGGCCCGCGCCGCCCGCTACGAGGCCCACGGCCGCTCCCTGGACAGCGCCCTGGCCTACGAGCACGGCCGGATCAACGCCTACGCCGGCGAGTACGAGGACGCGCTGATCGCCCTGGACAAGACCCTCGCCCTGCTCGGCGAGCCGGGCCAGGACCAGGACCACGCCGGGGAGTGGGCCGAGAGTGTTCGCCTCGCCGGCGCCGTCGAGGGCCTCTACCTGGAACGCCCCGCCCCTGCCCTCACCCGCCTCGACGCGGCGATCACCCGCCTGACCGCCCTGGGCCACACCGAGGAGACGCAGTCCCTCACCGCCCTGGCGGCCCGCCTGCGCGACGAGGCGTGACACACCGGTGCCGGGGCCACATCCGCCCCGGCACCGGAATCCCCTCCGCGTGCGGAGTCCTGACGGACAGAGGGCCCCGCTCAGTGGCGGCCCTGCGCGGGTGCCTCGCGGGGAAGGAGCCACACGAACGCGAAGCAGAGGACGAGGACTGCGCCTATGGCGCCGAGCGCGGTGAGAAACCCGTGCCGTTGCCCGCCTGTGGACACCGCGTCGAAGTAGACGGTGGTGACGATCGCCGCTCCCAAGGCGTTGGCGAGCTGTTGAACCGCGGAGAGTGAGCCGCCGGCGCTGCCGGCCTCCTCCCTGCGGACGTCGCCGATGGTCACGTCGTAGATGCTCGCGAGGCACGCGCCCATGCCGAGACCCAGGACGAGCACGGAGGGAGCGAGCGCCCACGCGGAGACCCCGTCGCCCAGCGCGACGCCGGTGATGAACATGCCCGCGACCGCCGCGATCGTGACGACCAGCCCCGCGATGACGAGCCGGCGCCCGAGTCTCGGGATCAGGGGCCGCGCGGCGAACGACGACACGATGATGCCCAGCATCATGGGCGACATCGCGAGAGCGGCACGGGCGGGTGCGAAGCCGAGTCCGAGCTGGAAGTACAGCGACACGACGTAGGCGAACCCGTTGACGGCGGCGAAGTAGGCGAGTCCGACGAGCAGCCCGCTGACGAATCCCCGGTTGCCCAGGAGCGACGGCAGGATGAGCGGATTGCTCGCTCGCCGCTGGCGCCACACGAACAGGCCCAGGAAGACGAGGCCGACGAAGAGGGCGAGCAGGGGGGTCGGGCCCCACCCCGCTGTCGATCCCTCGATGAGGCCGTAGATGAAGCCGACCATGGTGACGGCGAGAAGGCCCGAACCGAGTCCGTCGATCGCCACGGGCTGAAGGGCTGTGTCCTTGGGCAGGATGAGCCACCCCGCGATCAGACCGGCGGCGCACAGCAGGATGTTGATGAGGAACATCGGCCTCCAGGTGAGACCCCACAGGTCGGCGCCGATGAGGAAGCCGGCGAAGATCGGCCCGACGAGGGCCGCGCCGCCGAGCACGGGCCCGAACATGCTGGCCGCTGTGGGGAATTGGGCCCGTGAGAACGTGCTGATCAGGATGCCGATCCCTTGAGGGATGAGCAGTGCCCCGAAGGCCCCCTGGAGGAAGCGGGCGCCGATGAGCATGGCCGGGTCGAACGAGATCGCGCACAGCAGCGAGGTGATGCCGAATCCGGCCATCCCGATGAGGAACACCCGGCGCTTGCCGAACCGGTCGCCGAGACGTCCTCCGACCACGAGCAGGACACCCAGGGCGAGTGCGTAGGAGGCGCCGAGCCATTTCACGAGGCTTTCGCCGCCGCCCAGTTCTCGGACGATGGTGGGGGCGGCGATGTTGGTGATGGTGGAGTCCATCAGGTCGAGGGCGGCCGCGGCCAGGATGACCGAGAGGATCGCCCAGAGTCTGGGGGTGAGACGCGATTCCTCGCGGCCCGGGTGAGTTGCTGTCGATGACATCGGCTGTTTCTTTCAGCTCGGATGACGGGGCGCGTGGCTGCACCCGGTGCGGCGCAGGGGGCAGCGTTTCGGGAGGCTGAGCCGTATCAGCTGTTCGCGGGCGTCTCTCCGGCGAGCAGCAGATACAGCGAGCGGCGGGCCTCGTCGAGGATCTCCGCGGCGGCCACGACCTGGTCGTCCGTGCCTCCGCGCGCGACCTGCCGGGTTGCGTCGTGCAGTCGTCCCAGAAGGGACCTGAGGTCGGGGGCGCCGTCGTGCGGTTCCGTGGCGGCGAAGAGGTCGCCGGCCTGGTCGGCCTGGGTCCGGGCCGCCTCCCGCCCGGCCTCGGTCAACTCGGCGAGTTTGCGGCCGGACTGCGCGGTGACGGTGACCAGGCCCTCGTCCTCCAGCTGGCTGATCGCGGGGTAGACCGCGCCGGGGCTCGGCGTCCAGCGGCCGTTGCCGCGTTCGGTGATCGCCTGCATGAGCTGGTACCCGTGCATGGGCTGTTCGGCGAGAAGGGCCAGGATCGCGACCCGTACGTCACCACGACGCATGCGGGACCGCCCCCAGCCTCCTTCATGGCCGTGGTGGTGATGCCATCCACCCTCGTAGTGGCCGCGGTGGCCGTGGTCGTGACGGCCGTGACTGTTCACAATGACCTCCTTCGGGCTCAGGCGGTAACGATGTATCGAGACTGTTCCGCAGGCTTGGAGAGGAGGCCTTGTTGCAAGAAACCGTCAGTCGAGAGTCATGAAATGAAGCAATCCGTCGACGTCTTCGGGGCGGTGCAGGTCAGCGAGTGAGTCGTTTGATCTGCCGCAGAGCCGGGGCGGTCTCGACGTACTGCACGCCCGGCAGCGTGCCGACGTGGTCGGCCAGGTAGCGGTAGAGGCCGCCGGTGTTGCGGGTCATCGCGGTGGCGACCATGTTGTGCGGCCCGGTGACCGCCGCGGCGAAGCTGATCGGCGCGTGCGCGGCGAGGGCGGTGCCCACCTCTTCGAGCCGGGCGGGGTCCACCCGAAGCCAGAGGTACGACATGAGGCGAAAGCCGAGCCGGCTCGGCGGGAACTCGGTGCAGATCAGCACGACACCCTCGGCCACCAGACGGTCCACCCGTCGTTTCGCGGTGGAGTTCGTGAGCCCCGTGATCGCGGCGAGCTGCGGGTAGGTCGCCCGGGCGTCCTCGGCCAGTGCCGCGATGAGTGCGTGGTCGGCCTCGTCGAGGTCCGCGATGTCGGCGTCCGGTTCCACGGTGCGCGGCACCGCAGGCGCCAGGGCGGCATGCTGCTCGGGTGCGAGGGGGTGGTGCTTGGTGGCCCAGACCGGGGGATCGCCTTCGTAGACATGCAGCAGACAGTGAGCGTTGATGGCGGTGACGCGGTTCATCCGGTGCAGGCTCGGCAGCAGCGGCGCGTCGTTCTCCTCGGTGGCCGGCGCGGTGATGCCGCAGTGAAGCTCGGTGCCGGCGCCGCCGATGGACACGTACGCCGTCTCCGGGCGCTTCGCCAGCGCCTCGGCCAGCGGTGTCGCGGCGTCGGGCGTGACCTGGATGCGCACGATCCATTCGGTCCGGCCCAGCCGTGCCGGCACGGGACGGGCGACGGTCCGCAGACCCAGCTCGCGGAGGTTGCGAAAGCGGCGGGCGGCCGTGTTCTCCGAGACGTCCAGGACCTGGCCGATCCGTCGGAAGGACGCCCGTCCGTCGAGCTGGAGGGCCTGCAGCACCTTCCGATCCAGCTCGTCCAAGGTGACGGATTCCAGCATGAACTGCCTCCAGCGTGTCGGTTAACTCCATCATCCACGCCCTGGTGACGTCATCGCGAGCGGGGGAGCGGGATGGTGGAGCGAACGAACCGGCACACCAGCACACCGTGATCACCGCCGGTCCTGGCTACGGAAGGTACAGATCATGCGCAAGTGGGCGCCGCTGCTCGCGGTCGGCCTGGGCACATTCATGCTGATCATGGACGTCACCATCACCTTGGTCGCCCTGCCCGACATCTCCTCCTCTCTGCACACGTCCCTGGACGCGCTGGCCTGGGTCATCGACGGCTACGCCCTGGCCCTCGCGGCGGCGCTGCTCGCGGCCGGCACCCTGGCCGACCGGTGGGGCCAGCGCCGGGTCTACCTCGCGGGGCTGGCGGTGTTCACCATCGCCTCACTGATCTGCGGACTGTCCGACACGCCGGGCCTGCTGATCACGATGCGGATCGTGCAGGGCGCAGGGGCGGCGGGGATGTTCGCCACCTCCGTCTCTCTGCTGCGCCACACCTATCAGGGACGCGACTACGGAATCGCCATGGGCGTGTGGGGCGCGGTCGCCTCCGGCGCGGCCGCCCTCGGCCCGCTGGCCGGTGGCGTCCTGACCCAGGGCCTGGGCTGGGGGTGGATCTTCTTCGTCAACGTCCCGATCGGCATCGCGGCGATCGCGCTGACGGTGCGCGTGGTGCCCAAGCCGGCACACCGGCCCGGCAGCGCAGCGCCGAACCTGGACGTGGCGGGCATGCTGCTGTTCGCGCTCTTCGCAAGCTCCCTGCTCTACGGCACCATCCGCTCCCACGCCGCGGGCTGGACCGGGTCGCAGACCCTCATCGCCTTCGGCGTCTCCGCCCTCACCCTGCTCGCGTTCGTGCTGCGGCAGCGCGCGACCGCCCACCCGTTGTTCGATCTGTCGCTGCTGCGCCGACCCGCCTTCGCCGCCGCTCTGGTCGCCATGTTCGTCGGCGAGTTCACCGCCTACGGCTTCATGGCGTACACCTCCATCTGGCTGCAGTCCCTGACCGGCCTGTCCCCGCTGGGCGCGGGCCTGATCATGCTGCCCAGTGCCGCCGCGTCGATGATCGTCTCGATGATGGCCGGTCGCTGGCTACGGCGCTTCCTCCCGCGCTACTCGCTGCCCGTCGCCCTCCTGCTGGTCGCCCTCGGCGCCCTCGCACAGGCGGGCCTGACCCCCGGCTCCACCGGCAGCCGCGTCATCGCCGGGCTGTTCATCGGCGGCCTGGGCATGGGCATGGTCTTCCCGGTCGCCACCACGCTCGCGATCGAATCCGTCCCGCACCGCCGCGCCGGCATGGCCGCGGGGGCGTTCACCACCTTCCAGCAGCTCGGCTACGCCGTCGGCGTCGCCGTCTTCGCCGGTGTGATGGCCGCCGCCGCGAAGTCCGCACTGACCGGGCACGTCGCCGACGCCCACGCGACCGCCCAGCAACTCACCGGAGGCGGCGCCCAAGCGATCACCGCTCAGGCTCCGGTCACCGCCCGGCCCGCCCTTGAACACCTCTTGAGCACCGCGTTCGTCCACGGACTCAACACCGTCGCCGTCGTCGGCGCGGCCCTGGCGGCGGTCACGGCACTCATCACCGGGCTCGTCCTGCGCCGAGAGACATGGGCCGCGGCTGACTACGCCGCACCTGCCGACGAAGACGCGAACGCCCTGGCCCATACCTAGGGAGAAGACACAGGGCGCTGTCGACTCGGTTGTCCGGAGCGCCATCAGCACTTCGGTACAACCGACTTCAGGCTCTAGAAGAATCCGAGCTTCGTCGGGCTGTAGGAGTCTTCGGTCGGGAGCTGGTCCGGACATGGTCCGGATCTTGCTCTGGACCCCAGGATGCATCCGCACAGCCATTCGGCAATCTCGATGTTCGGCCGAAATCGCGAGATCTTCCGCTTAAGATCGAACTGGCGATCCCGAAACGGAAGGCTGTTCGATGGACGTTAAAATCGTGCAGGTAAAAATTCACCCTGCCATTGGTGTCGCCCGGGTCGGCAACAGTAAAGAAGCACCCTTCATCGGCCCGGAATCACCGGACCAGAAACCCGCGGACGCCGGCGCGTACAAGGACGCTTCCGGGGCGATCCGGAGGCAGGCCGCCCGCTTCCGGGTATACGGCTACAACGCCGCGGGAGAGGTCGTACGGGAGCTGAAGCCGGGCGAAGGGGGTGTTTCCGAGATTCAGTGGACCGTGCACCTGGCCAACAAGAAGGCCGCCTGGTACCAGTTCCATCTGCCGCTGGACATTCCCGAGGGCAAGGCGCTCGCGCCGGAGCAGTACGGCCTGCGGAACGCCGACGTCACGGGCGCCAACCGGAAGAAGCTGGTCATCGACCCCGGAAGCCGCACCGTTCACGGCTCGATGACCGAGACGCAGAAATTCGATACCGGCAAGATCATGGACAAGGCGGTATATCTCGGAGAGATTTCCACCAAATCCGACGGCCGCCTGCTGGTGCTCGGCGGAAGAGGAAATTCCGCCTCCTACAAGAACAAGCCGATCACCGGAGTCACGAACAACGACACCTGGTACGACGACGTGTCCGACGGCCCGGTCACGGCGAAGGTCCGTATCGACGGCACCGATCTCACCGCCACCCCTGCCTGGGTCGTGGTGGGACCTCCCCATTACGCCCCTGGCGTGAAATCCGTCCGCACCCTCTACGACCTGCTTTTCGATGTTTTCGTCAAGGCCGGTTCGCTGACCCGCCCGTCGCAGATCTCGTTCGCCGACCATATTGAACCGATACTGCGCCGGTTCTGCGATCTGCAATGGGTCAACCATGGCTTCGCAACGCAGTTCGGCTGGAACGGCCCCAACTACTTCCTCTCCCCTCAGATGCGGAAGCGGCTCGCCGATCCGTCCCCACGCAACCGGGAACTGCGCCGCCAGACGTACGTCTCCCTGCGCGACTACGACCGCGACGGCACGTCCCCGGTGCCGTGGCCGTGGCTCTACGGCGACGCCATGGCCAGCAAGCCCAAGTCCGTGCGTCAGCACAGCAAACTGTCCCCGACCCAGGACTGGATGCTGAGCCGTTGGGCCGACGGCGCCTTCCAGGCCGGACCGCTTCGGCCCTCCCGACCGAACGTGGACGCCGCCCCCGTCGCCGAGCAGCCGGGACTGCTGGACCGGGCTGCCCTGGAGAGCTGCGCCGCCGACGCGTTCCACCCGGGGATCGAAGTCACCTGGCCGATCAGGACCCCGAGCATGTACAGCGCGCCCTTCCGCATCAAGCACCGATCCCCGAACACCGCGGAACCCGACTACGGGCCCACCCTCACCCCCCAGGAGGCGACCGCCGCGAACGGCCCGCTGTTCGCACAGGGGCCCGGCGACCTCACCCGCTGGATGGCCGCCCCCTGGCAGACGGACACCGCGAGCTGCCGCTCCGGCTACGAGGTGCTGGCCAACCTCGGCCCCCGCTACAGCCCGTACCTTCCGACCTTCTGGCCCGCCCAGGTACCGAACCACGTGCTGAAGCTCGAGGACTTCGAGAAGGTCAACGCGCCGTCGGCCGACGCCGACGACAGCGCCCGGGAGGAGGCGTTCGAGCGGCGGGCGACCTGGCTGCGCGGGCTCATGGGCGATATGAACGCGCAGCGCACACAGATGATCAAGGACTGGCCGAAGCTCGGCATCGTCGAGGTGCGCGACTACACCGTGGGCGACGGCAGGTTCCCCGCACGGATACAGGTCGAATCGCGCCCGGCAGCCCCGCTCGACCAGGCACTGGACACGGCGAACCTCGTCAACCTCCAGGTACCCGAGGCGGGTCCGTCCGTGCGGGCCGCAGCGGCCGGAACCCGGCCCACCGACAGGCTCGCCCCCGAGACCGTCGAGGCCGACCACGTGGCACAGGCGGTCAGGGCGGCGGCGCAGGCGACCGGCTACTCCGAGGAGGAGATCGCGGCCGGATACCTGGAGCGACTCGACCCGTTCCGCGAGAACCAGTGAGCGCCGATTCCGCATCGGAAGGCGCGGAAACGTACGACGTGGTGGTGGCGGGCGGCGGCCCGGCCGGCGCCGCCGCCGCGATCACCCTCGCCCGGGCCGGCCGTACGGTCCTGCTGGCGGATGCCGGCACCGGGCCGCCGAAGATCGGCGAGACCCTCGTCCCCGCCGCACGGGTCCTGCTGGGTGACCTCGGCGTCGCCGACCATGTCCTCGGGTCCGGCCATCTGCCCTGCTACGGGAGCCTCTCGGCATGGGGTTCGGCCGACTTGCACGCCGTGGACTTCATCAACGATCCGCACGGCCACGGCTGGCATCTCGACCGGCGGCTCTTCGACCGTCGACTGCGCGACGCCTCCCGCGCGGCGGGAGCCGAGGTCGCCGAGGGCACGGCCGTACGCGGCACGACCCGGAGGCCGGAGGGCGGTTGGACCCTGGCTCTGCGCCGCGGGACGGGCCCAGCCGGTGATCCTGGGGCGGGTGGCGAGCGCACGGTGTGCTGCCGCTGGGTGATCGACGCCACCGGCCGCGCTGCCGCGATCGCCGTCCGGCACGGGGCCCGGCGGTGGGTCCGGGACCGGCTCACAGCCCTTTACGCGCACCTGGAGACGGACCCGCGGGACACCGACCGCCGCTCCCTCGTCGAATCAGACGAAGACGGCTGGTGGTACACCGCCCCACAGCCCTCCGGCGGGCGCCTCGTCGCCTACTTCACCGACACCGACCTGTCTGCCGCCCCGTACACCGCGCGCCACTTCCACCGACGGTTGTCGGCCACCAGGCACGTGTCCCGGTGGACCCACAGGCACGGGCCCCCGCCTGCGCCACCAGTCGCGCCACGCCGGGCCGCTGCGCACACAGCGCACCTGGACCGGGTGTACGGGGACGGCTGGACCGCCGCCGGGGACGCGGCGATCGCCTTCGACCCGCTCTCCTCCCAGGGCGTCCTCACCGCCCTCTACACCGGGATGAGCGCGGGCCTGGCCGTCGACGCCCACCTGAGTCGTGTGCATCGCGGCGCGGACTCCGGCCTCGCCGCCTATGCGCACGAGGTCGAGGCCGCGCGGACTGCGTATCTGCGGGGCCACCGACTCGTCCACGCCCAGGAAGTCCGCTGGACCCACCACCCCTTCTGGGCACGGCGCCTGGCCGACCTGCCCACATCCCCCTTCTGAACGCAGTCGGAGCACCCGGCGACGGCCCGCCCACCGACCGATGTGGTCCCTGGACATCGAAGTCCCGACTCGGTTCGCCCCACCTGGTCGGGGCACTCACCCGGCAGCGCTGTACGGGCACGCATACCCCGCCGACCTGCCACGGATCGTCGAACTGGCCGCGGAGCACGCCGCCTTCGAACCTGCCTTCCCGCCCGCTCCCGACCTCGCGCAACGGCTCCCGGGGCTGTGTGCAGGGACCCGTCGGCAGACGCACCGGGAGGCCGGCCATCAGGCGGGCGCCGGTCTGGGTCGAGCCCGCGCCCACTCCTGCGATCAGCGGCAGGACGAGTCCGAAGGCGGGCAGGAGCACGCTCGGGCCGCAGAGCCACCCCGCAACCACCCGCTGACCGGCCGACGCCCGGGAGGTGGCCCAGCCGCCACTACCGGCTGCGCTCGCTGGCGCTGCTGACCGGAGCCAGATCGTACTGGTGGGGAGCCACCACGATCCGGCGGTACGGGACCGGTGGATCGCCGCGGCCCCCGCCCGGCACTCCACGGCCGGCGCGCTCGCCACGACGGGTCGTCACCCGGCCCGCGTCCGCCACCGCCGCGCGGTTTCCGGACTCACGCAAGCAGCCTCGCGGACCGGCCTGGGCGCGAGCCGTTCGCGTAGCGCTCTCGCTCAGCCGCCAGCCACGTCGACGCGCCGGAGTTCCAGAGGTTGCCTGGAGCGGAACGGAGTCTCCAGGCAACCGACTTGAGCCTCTAGAAGAACCCAAGTTTCTTCGGGCTGTATGAAACCAGAAGGTTCTTCGTCTGCTGGTAGTGCTCCAGCATCATCTTGTGCGTCTCGCGGCCGATGCCCGAGCCCTTGTAACCGCCGAACGCCGCGTGCGCCGGGTAGGCGTGGTAGCAGTTCGTCCACACCCGGCCCGCCTGGATCGCGCGGCCCGCGCGGTACGCCGTGTTGACGTCCCGCGTCCACACGCCGGCCCCGAGACCGTACAACGTGTCATTCGCGATCTTGATGGCGTCGTCGAAGTCGTCGAAGGAGGTCACCGAGACGACCGGGCCGAAGATCTCCTCCTGGAAGATCCGCATACGGTTGTCGCCCTCGAAGATGGTCGGCTGGACGTAGTAGCCGCCCTTCAACTCGCCGTCGTGCTCGATGCGCTGGCCACCCGTGAGGACCTTGGCGCCCTCCTGCCGGCCGATGTCCAGGTAGGAGAGGATCTTCTCCAGCTGGTCGTTGGAGGCCTGGGCGCCGATCATCGTGTCCGTGTCGAGCGGGTGGCCGGTCTTGATCAGCTCGGTACGGGCGACCGCGGCCTCCATGAACTCGGCGTAGTGCCCGCGCTGGACCAGCGCCCGCGACGGGCACGTGCACACCTCGCCCTGGTTGAGGGCGAACATGGTGAAGCCTTCCAGCGCCTTGTCGCGGAAGTCGTCGTCGGCCCGCCAGATGTCCTCGAAGAAGATGTTCGGGGACTTGCCCCCGAGTTCGAGGGTGACCGGGGTGATGTTCTCCGAGGCGTACTGCATGATCAGCCGGCCGGTCGTGGTCTCGCCGGTGAACGCCACTTTCGCCACCCGCGGGCTGGACGCCAACGGCTTGCCCGCCTCCACGCCGAACCCGTTGACGATGTTCAGCACCCCCGGCGGCAGCAGGTCCGCGACCAGACTCAGCCAGTAGTGGATGGACGCCGGGGTCTGCTCGGCCGGCTTCAGCACCACCGCGTTGCCCGCGGCGAGCGCCGGCGCGAGCTTCCACGTCGCCATCAGGATCGGGAAGTTCCACGGGATGATCTGCGCCACGACCCCGAGCGGCTCGTGGAAGTGGTACGCCACCGTGTCGTCGTCGACCTCGCCGAGCGAGCCCTCCTGCGCGCGGATCGCGCCCGCGAAGTAGCGGAAGTGGTCGATCGCCAGGGGGATGTCGGCGGCCAGCGTCTCGCGCACCGGCTTGCCGTTCTCCCAGCTCTCCGCCACGGCCAGCGGTTCGAGATGCGCCTCCATCCGGTCGGCGATCTTGAGCAGGATGTCGGAACGCTCGGCCACCGACGTCCGCCCCCAGCCGGGCGCCGCCGCGTGCGCCGCGTCGAGCGCCCGCTCCACGTCCTCCGCCGTGCCCCGCGCGACCTCGGTGAACGGCTGCCCGTTCACCGGCGACGGGTTCTCGAAGTACTGCCCGCGGGCCGGGGGCACGTACTCGCCGCCGATGAAGTGGTCGTAGCGCGCCTGGTAGGAGACGATCGCGCCCTCGGTGCCGGGCGCCGCGTAACGGGTCATGCTGCTCTGCCTCCCTGCGAAGCGCTGCCCGCCGTTGGGCAGCTCTCGGCGCGAGGCTAGGCAGGCGGACGTTGCAACTACGTTGCCGCCGGCCGCCGCCAGGCCAGCTCGGACTCCAGGGCCGCGAGCCGGGCCCGCACCGCCGCTGTCGGCCGCACCGCCGCCAGTGCCCGCCATACGTCGAAGTCGTCCTCGCCCCAGGGTGTGTGCACCCAGTCCGTCAGCAGGTCGGGGTCGCCGCGGGCGATCAGCGCCGTACGGAGCCCGTCGGCGAGCCGCTCCCGCAGCCGCACCACCGCCGGGGCCTGCGAGGAGGGCAGCAGCGGACCGGAGTACGCCGTCGCCGCGGCCGTCACCGCGCCGGTACCCAGCCGTCGCTCCACCACGGCCACGTCCGACTCCACCGGCACCGTGAGCCGGTACGGGCGGGACTCCAGCAGCCCCGGCCCGAGCACCCGGCGCAGCCGCGCCAGTTCGGCCCGGAGCGTCACCGGTGTCACCGACTCGTCCTCGTACAGCGCGCACAGCAGCTCGTCGCCGGTCAGCCCCTCCGGATGGCGGGCCAGCAACACGACCAGCTCGCTGTGCCGGCGGCTGAGCCGGATCGCACGCCCGCCGACCAGCAGCCGCGCCTCGTCCCGGCCCAGCGCGCTGAGCTCCGCCAGGTCGGCGGCGGGCATCTCGGGCGCGAGCAGCGCCAGCTGGGACTCGGCGGCGCGCGCGACCGCCTGCACGAACCCCAAGCTGTGCGGATGAGCGAGTCCGTCGCCGCCGGTGATGTCGACGGCACCGAGCACCCGGCCCGTGCGCGGATCGTGCACCGGGGCCGCCGCGCAGGTCCACGGCTGCACCTGCCGGATGAAGTGCTCGGCCGCGAACACCTGCACCGGCCGGTCCACGGCCACCGCCGTACCCGGCGCGTTCGTCCCGACCGCCGTCTCCGCCCAGCGCGCACCCGGCACGAAGTTCATCCGGTCCGCCCGCCGCCGGGTCGACGCATGCCCTTCGACCCACAGCAGCCGGCCGTGCGCGTCGCACACCGCGAGGAGATGCTCGCCGTCCGCCGCGAACGTGCCCAGCAGTTCACGGAACAGTGGCATCACCCGCGCCAGCGGATGCTCGGCCCGGTAGGCACCGAGGTCGCCGTCCAGGAGTTCCACGCTCGGGGTGGCGTCCGGACCGACGCCGGCCCGCGCGGAACGCCGCCACGAGTCCGCCACCACCGGACGCACCGGCCGCGGCACGGTACCCCACTCGGTGAACGCCTCGTGGGCCCGGCGCAGCATGCGCACGTGCTCGGCAGGGTCGGCCCCCGGCTCCAGGGCCACCCACGGATCGGTCAAGTCGGCCTCCCCGAAAGACGATGCGGCTGGTGCCATCGTCACTCCCGGTAGGCGCCCCGACAACCTTTTCGACCGCAGTCACTCGAACGACGTCACCGGGCGGCCTGTTCGACCGATCTCAGGTAGTGCCTCCAGTCCCAGTACGGCCCCGGGTCGGTGTGGTCCGTGCCCGGCACCTCGTGGTGGCCGATGATGTGCGCCCGGTCGATCGGGATGCCGTGCCGGACGCAGATGTCCGCCGTGAGTGCCGCCGACTGCTCGTACAGGGCGCCGGTGAAGTACGCCGGCCGGTCCACCCACCCTTCGTGCTCGATGCCGATACTGCGCGTGTTGTACTCCCAGTTCCCCGCGTGCCAGGCGATGTCGGCCTCCCGGACGCACTGCGCGATGTTCCCGTCCCGCGAGCGGACCACGTAGTGCGCGGAGACCTTCTTCGCGGCGCTCCGGAAGACCCCCAGGGTGTTGCGGTAACTGGACTGCGTGACATGGATGATCACCAGATCGACCGGGCGGGGCGTGGAGCGGTCCGCAGCGGTGAAGTTGGCGGAGGTCGCGGGCTGCCATTCGGCGGTGGTGTGGTCGACGGCGTGGGTCTCCGCGCCCGCCGGCGGGTCGGGCAGCAGGGCGTACGGGACAGCCGCGAGGGCGGCGCCCTTGAGTAATCGGCGTCTGCTGGGCAGGGGTCTTGCCCGTTCCATGGTCGAAGAGCCTCTCGCTGGTGCGGTGTTGATCGAGACGCGGCTCAGGCGAGCAGGGTTGCGGCCGTCTCCTTGAGTCGGGCGTGTACGCCTCGGTGGGTCTCCCGCGCGGGCAGCCACTCCTTGCGGATCTTCGCCACGCATGTGTAGTTGGTGTCGCACACGTTGGCCAGCGGCGACTCGACGGCCTGGGTGGCGAACTGGTACGCGTCCAGCTCGCTGAACCCGTAGTCCCGCACCAGCCACCGCACCAGGTCGAGCTGGGATATCCGGAACGCATCCTCCAACGGGCGTGCCGATCCCGTCGAGATGATGTGGGTGTCCGACTCGATGCGCGGCCAGGGTGTGGCGAGCCCCTTCAGCAGCTCCACGATCACCACCGTGTTCATCGCGCACTCGACGGCGACCCCGCAGGTCTCGCCCTCGCCCTGCCGGGCGTGCCCGTCGCCGAGGCTGAGCAGCGCGCCCTCCACGTTGACCCCGAGGTAGCAGGTGACGCCCGCCCGCATCTCCGGTGTGTCCATGTTCCCGCCGTGCGCGTCCGGCACCAGCGCCGAGCGGACCTCCAGATTGGCCGGGGCCACGCCCACCGTGCCGTGCATCGGGTCCATCGGCAGCTCGACCTCGATGTCGCTGTCGCGCGCCCGGAACAACGCCGTGCGACGTGTCCGGTCCAGCTGCCAGAGCCACACCGTCTCGGGGAGCGGCGGTTGCAGGGTGGCCGTGGTGTGTGTGGAGGTGAGCGCGCCGAACAGGGGGACCGTGGTGGACGCGGCCCAGTCCCTCGCCGGTTCGATCGACACGAAGTGCACGGCGACCGTGTCGCCCGGCTCGGCGCCCTCGATGTGGAAGGGGCCGGTCTGCGGATTCAGGAACGGGAACTCGCACACCTCGGACACCAGGTCCTTCTCGGACCGCACCCGGCCGGCGAAGCAGTCCTCGGTGTACAGGTCGAGGACGGTACCGGGCGCGATCCGCGCCACGGGTGGCGCGCCGCCGAACGTCCAGGCGTACTCGCCCGGTTCGGGTCGGACGGTGAGGATCCGGGGCTCGCTCATTGCTGCACTGCTCCGTTCTGCTCAGGGGGCCCGCTGTCATGGCGGTTGCGCCTCGCGTGAATCACGGTACGGCGCGGGCGGGGTGGGCAGCGGGGCGAGGCGGGTTTCGGTGGACGACGACCGAGCTGTGGATATCTCACTCACCCGTGAGGGTGAAGTAGGCCTGGGATCAGGCCCGTTCGGCAACCGCGGCGGGGTCGTCCAGCACCGCGCGGACCACCGAGTGCGCGGCGCCCAGCAGCGGTCCTTCGGGGCCGAGCCGCGACACCGACACCGGACAGGCGGGGCCCGCGGTACGCCGGTCCAACTCGGCCTCCAGCGCGGGCAGCAGCCAGGGCGCGAGCCCGGACAGCGCGCCGCCGAGCACGACGCTCTGCGGGTCCAGCAGGTTCACCGCTCCCGTCAGCGCGACCCCGAGCGCCGCCCCCGCCTCCCGCAGCGCACGCCGTACGGCCTCGTCACCGTCGGCGGCCCGGCCCGCGAGGAGCCCGACACGGTCCTCGCCCGGTTCGAGCCCCGCGGCCCGCAGCACGGCCTCCTCACCGGCGTACTGCTCCAGACACCCGCGCCCCCCGCACGGGCAGGGCGGACCCTCCGGCTGCACCGGCACATGCCCCAGCTCGCCCGCGAAGCCGCGGGTCCCGCGCAGCAGGCCGCCGGCGACGACGAGCGCCGCACCGATACCGATCTCCGCCGACACATGCAGGAAGTCGTGCGGTGTGGCGTCCCCGAGCCAGAGCTCCGCGAGCGCGCCGAAGTTCGCCTCGTTGTCCACGGTCAGCGGGTACGTGGAGGGCAGCAGGGCGCCGAGATCGATGTCGTGCCAGTCGAGGTTCGGGGCGCGGACGACGGTGCGGGCGTCCCGGGCGACGAGGCCCGGCACGGCCACCGCGAGCCCCGCCGGCCACAGCCCCTCGTCCTGTGCCTCGGCGACGACCCGGTGCACGAGCTCGGTCAGTTCCTCGATCACGGGCCCGGGGGCGCGGCCGCGGTTCGCCACGTGCCGCTCGGCCCGCGCCCGCACCCGTCCGCGTAGGTCGACCGCGCAGACCGCGAGATGGTCGACGCCGATCTCGGCGCCGATCCCGGCGGGGCCGTGCCCGCTGACGGCGAGTGCCGACCCGGGGCGGCCCACCCGGCCCGGCCGCTCGGGGCCCAGCTCCTCCAGCAGGCCGGAGCGTATGAGCTCGTCGACGAGGCTGGACACGGCGGCCCGGGTCAGCCCGATCCGGGAGGCGACCGCGGCCCGGGACAGCGGGCCCTCGGCGCTGACCGCGTGCAGCACCCGGGCCAGGTTGCGGCGGCGCATGCCCTGCTGGGTGTCGGGCAGCGCGCGCCCCGGACCGGCCGCGTGGGTGTCGTGCAGCGGTGCGGTCATGCCTCCCTCAGTCCCTCAGTGACGCAGTCCTCGGCCATCGGGTGTGCTTCTCAATGACCGCCCGCCAGCAGCGGAGCCGCGTCGGAGAGTACCCCGGAGATCCTCGCCATCGTCGCCTCGTCCCGCTCCACGGCTTCCAGCACCGGACCGGCGGTCGTGTTCCAGCGCCGGGCGACCGCGGCCGGGTCCTCGCCGGTCAGCAGGCCGGCGGCCTGCGCGGCGGCGCCGAGCGCGACCAGCTCCTTGGCCTCCGGGATCTGCACGGGACGCCCCGACAACCGTCGTACGGTCTCCTGCCAGGCCCGGCCCCGGGCGCCGCCGCCGATCAGCAGCAGCGGCGTCGAACGGTCCGCGTCCTCGTCCAGGACCAGGTCGAGCGCGCCGAGGAGCGCGTGCACGGCACCGTCGTAGGCGGCCTGGAGCAGCTGGCCGCCGGTCGTGTCGTGGCGCAGACCGTGCAGCAGACCCGAGGCGTTCGGCAGGTTCGGGGTGCGCTCGCCGTCCAGGTACGGCAGGAGCGTGACGTCGGAGGTGGGTTCCACGGCCTCGCGGTCCAGGCCGAGGAGGGCGGCGACCCGGTCGACGGCGAGGGTGCAGTTCAGGGTGCAGGCCAGCGGCAGCCAGTCGCCGTGCGCGTCGGCGAAGCCGGCCACCGTGCCGGTCGGGTCGGCGGGACGCCGCTTGGACACCGCGTACACCACGCCGGAGGTGCCGAGACTCAGCACCGGGGTGCCGGGGCGCAGGCCGAGGCCCAGGGCGGCGGCGGCGTTGTCGCCGGTGCCGGGGGCGACCAGGGTGCCCTTGGAGAACGGCAGGTCGTGGCTGTCGCGCACGGTGCCCGCCACCTCGCCGGGGCGGACCACGCGCGGGAGGAGCGCCGGGTCGAGACCCACGTGGCTGAGGATCTCGGCGTCGTACGACTCGATCGCCGACGCCCACCAGCCCGTGCCGGAGGCGTCGCCGCGGTCGGTCGTGCCCTGGCCGGTGAGGCGCTCGGTGAGGTAGTCGTGCGGGAGGCGCACCGACTTCGTCGCGCGGATCGCGTCCGGTTCGTGCTCGGCCAGCCACGCCCACTTCGTGACCGTGAAGGAGGCGCCCGGCACGCTGCCGGTGCGCTCCGCCCAGGCCTTCGGACCGCCCAGCTCCTCGATCAGGCGGGCGGCCTGCGGCGCCGAGCGGACGTCGTTCCACAGCAGGGCCGGGCGCACCGGCTCGCCCCGCTCGTCCAGCGTGACCAGGCCGTGCTGCTGACCGCCGATCGACACCGCCGCGGCCTCGTGCGCGGCGTCGCCGCACTGGCGCAGGGCCTCGCCCAGGGCGTCCCACCACTGACGCGGGTCGCTCTCGCGGCCGGCGCCGGACGACACGGTGTGCGGCGCCTGACCGCTCGCGACCACCCGGCCGGTCGACGCGTCGACGACCAGCGCCTTGGTGGACTGCGTGGACGTGTCCACGCCGACGACGAGCGGACCCTCGGCAGCTGACATCGGGTTTCTCCCTCATGTGCGGCGTGTCTCCCTCTGGAGACATCTTGTCTCTTCCCTGAGACGCGTGTGCATACTAATTTGTAAACCGCCATGACGAAATAGTCGTGGAGAGCAGTCGTCAGCGAGTAGGAGCCGCGGCATGAACTACCAGCCCACCCCCGAGGACAGGTTCACCTTCGGCCTGTGGACCGTCGGCTGGCAGGGAAGGGACCCGTTCGGCGACGCCACGCGGCGGGCCCTGGACCCTGTCGAGACCGTGCAGCGCCTGGCCGAGCTCGGCGCCCACGGTGTGACCTTCCACGACGACGACCTGATCCCCTTCGGGTCCTCGGACAGCGAGCGCGAGGGTCACATCAAGCGCTTCCGGGAGGCCCTCGACGCCACCGGCATGAAGGTGCCGATGGCCACCACCAACCTCTTCACGCACCCGGTCTTCAAGGACGGCGGCTTCACCGCGAACGACCGCGACGTGCGCCGTTACGCGCTGCGCAAGGTCATCCGCAACATCGACCTGGCGGTCGAGCTCGGCGCCGAGACCTACGTCGCCTGGGGCGGCCGCGAGGGTGCCGAGTCCGGCGGCGCCAAGGACGTCCGCGTGGCTCTGGACCGCATGAAGGAGGCCTTCGACCTCCTCGGCGAGTACGTGACCGAGCAGGGTTACAACCTGAAGTTCGCCATCGAGCCCAAGCCCAACGAGCCCCGCGGCGACATCCTGCTCCCGACCGTCGGCCACGCGCTGGCGTTCATCGAGCGCCTGGAGCGCCCCGAGCTCTACGGCGTCAACCCCGAGGTCGGCCACGAGCAGATGGCCGGGCTGAACTTCCCGCACGGCATCGCGCAGGCCCTGTGGGCGGGCAAGCTCTTCCACATCGACCTCAACGGTCAGTCCGGCATCAAGTACGACCAGGACCTCCGCTTCGGCGCGGGCGACCTGCGTGCCGCCTTCTGGCTGGTGGACCTCCTGGAGAGCGCCGGTTACGCGGGCCCGAAGCACTTCGACTTCAAGCCGCCGCGCACCGAGGACCTCGACGGCGTCTGGGCGTCGGCCGCGGGCTGCATGCGCAACTACCTGATCCTCAAGGAGCGTGCGGCCGCCTTCCGTGCCGACCCGGCGGTCCAGGAGGCGCTGCGTGCCGCGCGTCTGGACGAGCTGGCGCAGCCCACGGCGGCGGACGGCCTGAAGTCGCTGCTCGCCGACCGCACCGCGTTCGAGGAGTTCGACGTGGACGCGGCCGCCGCGCGCGGTATGGCCTTCGAGCAGCTCGACCAGCTGGCGATGGACCACCTGCTGGGTGCGCGCGGCTGACCCGTGCGCGTGCGCACGTCATGAACGCACGCGCGCGTGGACCCGCGGCGCATCTGCCGCCGCCGGTTTTGTCAGGCACGCGCGCGTGTAGGGGCGGCCGGCCTCCGCACGGAATGCTCCGGAATCATGCCGTCCATGGCATGAGTCCGTATCAACTTCCGTGCGGGGGTCGCGCCCTGCCCGCTGCGCGGCGACTCTGGACGGTATGGCCATGCCGCCCGTACCGCCTCAACCGCCCGGGCCGCCGGGTGGTACACCGCCTTCCGGCGGTGGTTTCGGACCGCCTCCTGAGGGCTTCGGCCCCGGGTCAGGAGGGGGCTACGGGCCTCCCGGAGGGTACGGCCCTCCTCCCGGAGGCAACGGCCCGCCCTCCTACGGAGGATGGCAGCCGCCGCCTCCGCCGGACCCGCCCGAGGGCCCGGGCGGGCGGCGCGGTCCGGGACGCAACCCGCTGTTCGTCCTGCTCGCCGTGCTCGCGGTGGGCGCCGCCGTGGCCGCCGTCGTCCTGATGGGTGCCGGGAACGACGACGACTCACCCGACGACAAGCCCACTGCCAGCGCGAGCAGTTCACCCCGCCCCACGCTGAGCCTGCCGAGCGAGCTGCCCAGCAAGCTCCCCAGCGAGGTGCCTACGCGGCTGCCGTCGCAGTTCCCCACCGAGCTGCCGAGCGAGTTCCCCAGCGGCCTGGAGTCGCTGATCCCGTCCCTGGCGGCCGATGAGATGCCGTACTACCTGCTCCAGGCGGGAGACTGCTTCGACACCGACGCCGCCCGGCCCGGACAGGCCGCCAAGCGCTCCTGCCGGGAACCGCATGACGCCGAGGTCGTGAAAGTGACGGAGCTGGAAGGCGACTACGCGACCGACAGCGCCCTGAAGAAGGCCGCCTCGGACCTGTGCGAGCGGACCCTGAACAGCAAGGCGGAGAGCCAGCCCGAGGACACCGTGCGCGGCATCCTCGTGCAGTACCCGGACGCCACGAGTTACCGGGTCGGCATCGACGACGTCGCGTGCAGCCTGGCCGCCGACACGGGTGCCGGCAGCCGAAAGCTCACGCAACCCTTGACGTGATCAGATCCCGCGCGGCAGCCGCACGTACGTGACCGTCGTCTCCACACCGCTGTCGACCAGCCGGCCCTGCGCGTCGAACGCGCCCGCGCCGTCGGTCATCCCGAAGTCGTTGTCGTTGATCAGGGCGAGCGTGTCGTGGTCCACGCGCGCGATCCCCTCGATCTTCCCGGGCACCCCGTCGACCGTCCCCAGGTCGACGACGAGCCGCTTGCCAAGAACCGGCACCCCGGCGGCGGCCGGGTCGTCGAGCTGCTCCAGCGACGGGGACGTCGTGTCGTCGTCCCAGGCGCCGCCGAGGATGTCCGCGTCCCGCTCCAGGCGCACGAGCTGAAGCCGCGCGGCCTTGTCGGTGCGCTCCTCGACCAGCAGCCGGTCGCCGCCCACGGCGACCACCGAGGAGATCTTCAGCTCCGAGGTGTCGTCCTCGCCCGGGTCGACGACGTCCACCGGGTCGAAGCGGTACGCGTACTCGGCCGTGACGGCGTTCTTCCTGGGCGAGAACCGCAGCAGCCGGGTCGTGCGCGACGCCTCGCCCGCGGCGGTGTCCGGCAGGGACAGCGGGCTCTGCACCGCCATCACCAGGTCGCCGCACGGGAGTTGGGCGAGCCCCTCGAAACCGCGGTTGATCTTCCGGTGCAGCAGCACGGAGGGCAGCGCCTCGACCACCGGGTAGTCGGTGCCGGTGAGGTTCAGCCCCTGTGGCACGTACCGGGTGAGCACCTTCCCGCGTGCGGAGACGTGCACGAGACTCGGCCCGTACTCGTCCACGAGCCAGAAACTCCCGTCCGCGGCCCGCACGACGCCCTCGGTGTCCAGCCCGTTCGGGTCGTACGCCAGCCGCGTCCGCGCGTCATAGGTGTACGGCGCCTCGTCGCGGCCTTCCTGGTCGGGCAACCCGGTGACGGGCTTGCCGGACGAGGTCGTGATCGGGATCGCGTCCAGGACCTCGACGGTGTTCCCGGACACTCTGATCCGCACGATCGCCGGGTCGAAGCCCGGCACGGGGAACGTGCGGCGCTTCTTGCCGTCGATCTTGATCTGGCCGTTGGGGCCGCGGTCGGTGACCGTCCAGAACTCGCCCTTGCGGCCTGCCGGGTAGAGATCGCTGCCGATGCCGCCGAGGTCCACGCCCCGGTCGTCGTCCACCGTGCCGGGCAGCAGCGTGTTGCTGAAGGTGCCCAGCGGGATGTCCCCGAGGGTCGCGGTGCGCGTCACGTGCGCTGCCTCGGGCGTGGCGCCCTCGGCGGGGGCGGCCGCCACGAGCGCGGCCAGCACGACGAGGGGCACGCCCGCCGCGACGGAACGGTGGACGCGGCGCCGGCCGGCGGCGTGCGGGGACATCGGGCCTCCTGGGGACAAGTGTGCTGACAGCGGCCAGATTTGGGCCCCGCGCGGAACGCCGTACGACGGCCGGGTGAACGGGGCGTGGCGGGGGCTCGTCGAGCTCGCGTGCGGCACTTCGACGCGCCCTCCGTGTCGACCGGCGGTGGCGGCCTCCTCCGCCCAGCGTGCGGCACTTCGACGAGCCCCGGATGTCAACCGGTGGTGGCGGCCTCCTCCGCCGAAGCCAGCGCCGTCGCAGGGTCGTTGGCCGGCGCGCCGACGGGCACCCAGCGTCCCCGCTCCTCCCGGTACGGCCACCAGCGGCCGTCGCGCCCCAGGCGCAGCTGGTTCCGGGTGCCGGCGACGGTCCACCGGCAGCCCCGCGCGGACAGCGACGGCCGTTCGTCCTCGTCCCATGCCGTGTCGAGGACGGCACGCGCGCGTGCGAGCTCCTCGCCCTCGACCGTGCGTTCCTCCTCCAGTACGGACAACGCGGCCACTCCGCCGTACCGCCAAGCGCGTACGGCCGTCTCCAGCTCCTGCGGGTCTCGGCCCGACCCCGCGGCCAACCGCTCGGTCACGGCCCCGCCGGGGTCGCCGAGCGCGAGCCGGACCGCGTCCTGCCCGATCGTCAGCTCCTCCTCCGCGGCTCCCTGTTCACGCAACGCCTCGATCAGCAGCCGGTGCGCCTCCGCGGCGGTCCGGGCCGCCAGGAACTCCAGAGCGGCCGGGTCGACGTCCGGCGGGGCCGGTGAACCGGTGTCCAGGGACGGCGGTATGCCCGGTTCCGCGGGGAGTTCCGGCAGCGCCGGGAGCGGCGGCAGGATGTCCCCGGCCGCGAACGCCTCCGCCGCGTCCACGCCCTCCTGGCGGGCGGGCGCCTCGACCGGTGCGGGTGCGGCGGTACGGGCCTGGAGGTCGTCCAGCACGGCCTGTTCGGACCGTCCGCGCATCAGCAGCAGGACGAAGGGGTCCTGGTCCAGCAGGCGTGCGACCTGGTAGCAGAGCGCCGCCGTGTGTCCGCAGTGGTCCCAGGCGCCGCAGTCGCACTCCGGCTCCAGATCGCCCAGGCCCGGCAGCAGGTCCACGCCCGCGGTAGCCGCGTCCTCAACCAGGTGCGGAGGCATCTCGCGGTCCAGAAGTGCCGCGATGTGACCGGCCCGCTCCGCGGCCGTCTCCAGGAAGCGGTCCCACTGTTCGCCCGACAGCTGCTCCAGCAGCACGTCCGCCCGGTGCGGGGTGCGGTCGCGGTCCTGGACGACGGCCGTGATCCGGCCCGGCCGCACCGACACCGCGCCGACGGCCCCCGCGCGCGCGAGCGCGCGCCCGGTCTTCACCTGCCGCGTGTCCAGCGCTGTGTCCTCCAGCGCCTTCAGCCAGGCCTGCCCCCACCAGGTCTGCGCGAAGCCCCGCCCCTGCGCGGGCGGGAACGCGGCGAACGTCCGCTCCGTCGTCTCGTCGTACGTGTTCATCGCGCGCCCCCTCGCAGTTCGACCAGGTCGGCCAGCTCGGCGTCCGTCAGCTCCGTGAGCCCCGCCTCGCCCGCCCCGAGCACCGCGTCGGCCAACTCCCGCTTGCGGCTGAGCATGTCGGCGATGCGGTCCTCGATCGTGCCCTCGGCGATCAGCCGGTGCACCTGCACGGGCCGGTGCTGGCCGATGCGGTACGCGCGGTCGGTGGCCTGAGCCTCGACGGCGGGATTCCACCAGCGGTCGTAGTGCACGACATGCTCGGCCCGGGTCAGGTTCAGCCCGGTCCCGGCCGCCTTCAACGACAGCAGGAAGACCGGCACCTCACCGTCCTGGAAGCGCTGCACCATCGCCTCGCGCGCGGCGATCGGCGTCCCTCCGTGCAGGAACTGCGAGGACACCCCGCGCCCGGCGAGGTGCTGCTCGATGAGGCGGGCCATCCGCACGTACTGCGTGAAGACCAGCACGCCCGCGCCTTCGGCGAGGATCGTGTCGAGCAGCTCGTCGAGGAGCTCCAGCTTGCCGGACCGTCCGGCGATGGCCGGCCGCTCCTCCTTGAGGAACTGCGCCGGGTGGTTGCAGATCTGCTTGAGGCCGGTGAGCAGCTTCACGATGAGTCCGCGGCGCGCCATGCTGTCGGCGCCGGAGATCTCCGCCAGTGTCTCGCGCACCACGGCCTCGTACAGACCGGCCTGTTCCGCGGTGAGCGAGACGGCGCGGTCGGTCTCCGTCTTCGGCGGCAGCTCCGGGGCGATCCCCGGATCCGACTTGCGGCGGCGCAGCAGGAAGGGGCGCACGAGCCGGGAGAGCCGTTCGGCGGCGGCCGGGTCCTGGCCGCCCTCGACGGCCTGCGCATACCGGGTGCGGAAGGTTCCGAGGCGGCCCAGCAGACCGGGCGTCGTCCAGTCGAGGATGGCCCACAGCTCGGACAGGTTGTTCTCCACCGGAGTGCCGGTGAGCGCCACACGCGCGCGTGCGTCGATGGACCGCAGCTGCCGTGCCGTCGCCGAGTACGGGTTCTTCACGTGCTGGGCCTCGTCCGTCACGACCATGCCCCAGGACACGGCGGCCAGCCGGCCCGCGTCGAGCCGCATCGTGCCGTAGGTGGTGAGGACGAACTCCCCGTCCGCGAGGGCGTCCAGGTCGCGGCGCGGCCCGTGGAAGCGGCGCACGGGCGTGCCGGGCGCGAACTTCTCGATCTCGCGCTGCCAGTTGCCCATCAGGGACGTCGGACACACCACGAGCGTGGGACCGGCGGCCGAGGGATCGGTCTGCCGGTGCAGATGCAGGGCGATGAGGGTGATGGTCTTGCCGAGTCCCATGTCGTCGGCGAGACAGCAGCCCAGCCCCAGGGAGGTCATCCGGGCCAGCCAGTCCAGGCCCCGCCGCTGGTAGTCGCGCAGGGTCGCCGCGAGCGCCGCGGGCTGCTCGACGGGCTCCTGTGCCTCCGGGTCCGCGAGACGTTCCCGCAGACTCGCCAGCCACCCCGTGGGCTGTACCTCGACCCGGCGGCCGTCGACCTCCGTGGAGCCGGTGAGAGCGGCGGCGAGCGCGTCGATCGGGGTGACCTTGCGGTCCTGCCGGTCACGGGCCCGGCGCACCTCCTGGGGATCGATGAGGACCCACTGGTCGCGCAGCCGCACGACCGGGCGGTTGGCCTCGGCGAGCCGGTCCAGTTCCTCGCGCGTGAGCCGCTGCTCGCCCAGCGCGAACGACCAGTTGAACGCCAGCAGCGCGTCGGCGGACAGGAACGACGGAGTGTCGGAGAAGGCCCTGGCGGGGCCCGACTCCTCGTCCGGTGGGCCGACCACCGCGCGGGCCGTCAGCTTGCGGGCCAGCTCCTTGGGCCAGTGGACGTCGACCCCGGCGGCACCGAGCGCTCGGGCGCCCTCCGTGAGGAGGTCGGTGATCTCGTCGTCGGCCAGTTCGACGGCGTCCGGCACGGGAGCCGACAGCAGCGGCGCGAGCGGCGGCCAGGCGCGCGCCGCGCGGCGCAGCGCGAGCAATGCGTCCATCCGCGCGCGCGGGCCGAAGGCGTCCTGGGCGCCGGTCCACACCGCGGCGGCGTCCGCGACCAGACCCGGATCGCTCACGCTGTGCACCTGCGGTACGGCCCGGAAGACCAGGCCCGCGCCCTCCTGTGTCGCCGTCTCCAGGCCAGGCACCTCGATCCGCAGCGACAGCCGCACACCGGCGTCATGGCCTGCGGCCACATCGGCGGCCCAGGGGCGGAGGTCGGGCAGGTGCCGAGGTTCCGGCACGGCATAGGCGGGCCCGCCCGTCACGAGCGAGGCCGCGGGGGAGCGCGGCAGGGCGTCGGCCACCGCGTCCAGGAAGGCCCGCAGCAGCCGCTCGGGGTCCGGCAGGCGCAGGGAGTCGAAGTCGCCCGCCGGCTCGCCGTCACCCAGCGGCACGGCGTGCGCCTCGGGCGGCATCGCGGCGGCGAGTGCGCGGATGCGCTCCAGGTCCTCGGCGCGCAGCGGCCCTGCCCGCCATGCGTCGTGGTCGCCCTCGGACAGGCCGGGCAGCAGCAGCCCACGGGCCGCCAGTTGGAGGGCGTGCACGGCGGCCGCGCCCCAGAACACGGCCGCCCGGTGGCCGTCGGCCACGGCACGCGCACGCGTGAGGACGGGCAGCGCCGACCGCACGGGCAGCAGCACCGCCGGTACGGTCATGGCCGCCACGCCGCCCTCGCCGGGCACGACGACGCTCAGGTCCTCGACGGTCCCCGACGCGACGCCGGGCGGCGCGTCGGCCTCGGGGTCCCAGAAGGCGACGCGACCGGTGCGAGCCGGGTCGCCGGGTACGAACACGGCACAGCAGCGGGCCAGTTCAGAGATCTCGGACGGTGTTGCCGCGGGAATCCTCGGCACAGGAATGCAGCACTCCTCAAGTTTGACTACTCGACGCGATGGCCGAGGGTACAGCACCGTCAGGGGGAGCCCGGTATGACCCGGCTGTGAGCCGGGTCACTTCGGTAGGCGGATGGGTATGCCCGTCTCAGGGACGTGGATCTCAGGGCACGTCTCTCAGGGACGCGTAGGGGGCGCTCCTCAGGGACGTCTCAGGGTCGTGGTGCGGAACCGCGGGGAGCGTGGGGCCGTTTTCAGGACAGAGAGCGGCAGTGGCCGCGAAGGAGGCGACACATGTCGAAGAACGCGAAGATCGCCGCAGGCGGTGTGGCGGTCGGCATCATCCTGCTGTTCTGGCTGCCGTGGTGGGCCGCGCTCCTGATCGTCCTGGGAGTGCCGGCCGCCGCGTACCTCACGCTGGACCCCTCGCAGCGGCGCAGGCTGCGCCGTGTCACACGCAAGGAGCTCGGTCGCTGAGACCCGCGGGCTACCGGGCCGCCGCGGCCCGGTGGTCCAGGGCGCAGGAGTCGACCACGTCGCCGCTCGCGGGCCGGTCCACGACCTGGTCCGCGGGCGGCGGGGTGCCCCGCTCCACCCACGCCACCAGCGCGTCGAAGGCCGTCCGATAGCAGGGCAGGATCGGACGCAGCCGGTCCGGATAGCTGTCGTACAGCCCGTCGACGTGCGTGCCGCCCTGGACCGTGTAGTAGCGGTGGAGGCGGCCCTTGCCGCGCGCGTCGATCATGCGGGTGTACACATCGGAGTCCGCCGCCTTGGGCAGCAGCGCGTCCAGGTCGCCGTGGAGCGTGATCAGCGGCCGTCCGATGCGACCGGTCAGCGCGACCCTGGCCACGGCGCGGCGGACCGACTCGGGGCGCGACGCCAGGTCGTAGGCGGCGTCCGTGGCACATGGCGCCAGGATCTGTTCCGTGGTCGTGCCGGCCGTCGGGCCCGGGCAGTCCGGGTCGTAGTCCGGGTCGAACTCGGCGCGGTAGATCTTCTGCGTGACCCCCCAGTAAGCCTTCTCGTGGTACGGCCACAGGAACTCGGAGCCGCGCGCGAACCCCACCGCGTACAGGTCGTCGTCCGTCGCCGAACCCGTCATGCGGGCCACGGCGGTGGGCAGCGAGGTGAGCAGACCGGTGCCGTCCTCGGTCCACAGGGCGCCTTCCCAGTCCACGCCCCCGTCGTACAACTCCGGGTGGTTCTCCAGCTGCCAGCGCGTCAGATAGCCGCCGTTGGAGATCCCGGTCATGTACGTCCGCCGTGGTGACCGCCCGTAGTGCCGGGCGACGGTGCGCTTGGCCGCGCGCGTGAGCTGGGTCGTACGCGTGTTCCACTCGGCGACCGCATCGCCGGGGCGGGTGCCGTCGCGGTAGAAGTCGGCGCCGCTGTTGCCCTTGTCCGTCGCGGCGTACGCGTAGCCCTGGGCGAGCACCCGGTCGGAGATCGCCTTGTCCGTCGCGTACTGCCTGCGCGTCCCCGGGGCGCCCGTGACCACCAGCCCGCCGTTCCAGTGGTCCGGCAACCGGATCACGAACTGGGCGTCGTGCTTCCAGCCATGGGTGGCGTTGAAGCCGGAGGAGTCCGGGAAGTAGCCATCGATCTGCACGCCGGGCACCCCGGACGGCGTCCGTGTCCCCTGGGCCGTCAGTCCCGCCTGGTCGGCCGGGTCGGTGTACGGCGTACCGGCGAGCCCGGTCGTGGTCAGGTCCGCGAGGCAGGCGCTCTGCTGGAAGGCCGCGCCCGGTACCCGGGTGCGCCCCTGGTGCGCGCACGGGCCGCCCACGGCGTCCGTGCCCGCCGCGGGAGTGGGCAGGGCCAGGGCTGTCGTCAGGGCGGTCACCACCAGGGCGGGGGCGACGACGGGAACACCTCGGGACACACGCATGACCGGCCTCCAGGGCGGGACGGGGAGTCGAGAGCTGCCCCATGGTGCGAGTGCGCCGCCGGGTCATCCATGGGGTGGGACCACATGGAATGACGCCGCGACACGGGTGTTCCGCCGCGCACCGCCCGCCAGCCGGATCAGCCGTCCCGGCCGCCTCCGCTCAGAGCGGTCGTACCGCCATCTTGTCGAGCGCCTCCAGCAGGCCCGGCAGTTCCGGGCCGCGGCCGACCGGGAGCACCTCGCCCGGTTCCTCGTCCAGCAGGACGAAGGCGATGTCGTCGGTCCTGGCCACGAGCGACCAGCCGGGGCCGTCCGCGCGCAGCGTGCGGGCGTCTCCGGGGGCGAAGGACGACCGGACGCGGCCCAGGGGCGGCGGCGTGTCCACGTACCCGCGGGCCTCCGCGAGAACGCGCCGGATGCCCTGATGGCCGCCGTCACCCCCGTTGCCCTCGGTCTTCTCCGAGCTCTCCGCCGCCCCCGAGGCCTCGGCGGCCGTTCCCGGCATCGGGAACTCCGCGTCGTCGATCTGCTCCCGCCACAGCGACCACTGGACGGCGATCTCGTCCGCGCCCAGACGCCGCTGGGCCGGCCCCCACGTGGAGGTGTCCGGCGGCGTCAGCGGCGGGCGGTCCGCCACCTCCGGGCCGGGATCGTGCGGCGCGGGCACGCCCGGCGCGGCGACGGCGACGGCGAGCGGCCAGCCCGGCAGGGCGGCGACGACCGTGTGCTCGTCGGGAGACAGGTCGTACTCCATGCCGCAGTCCCACGACGCGATGGCGACGGCGACCAGCGAGACGTCGTCGATGACGACCGTCCAGCGGGAGCCGTCGCCGTCCTGGCCGAGCACCAGGCCGTACCCGTCGGCGAGCGGCGCGAGACCGAGCGCCGCGCAGGCCTCCGGATAGTCGTCGCCCAGCACGCTCGGGAACTTCGCCGGCGTCAGCAGCACCGCCGTGAGCACATAGAGCGCATCGTCCGCGGCGGCGACGGCGTCCTCGTCCGTCCCGGCCATCCCAGCCTCCCCATCGGTTCGTCCAACGGCGCGCACCCTAGTGCGAGCGGAAGCAGCTTGTCACGACTCCCATGCACCCCGGAGCTGCAGTTTTCCGGTCGGACGGGGCGAATCGACCGCGGTTGGCCCTCCTTCAGGCCGCCGGAAGCCCCAGCAGGGCACGGGCCACGGTCTGCGGCGACTCGTCGCGCTCCCGCGCGAGCGCGATGACGGCCCGGCACGCGAGCTCGCTCACCCCGAACGACAACGCCTCCGGTGACACCCAGCCCGCGGCCTCGTCGATCTGCTCCTGGTCGTCCTCCGCGCAGGCCGACACATAGGCCGCCGCGGCCTCGAACAGGTTGTGCGTGCGCTTGTCCCGGCCATTGTCGATGTCGGCGCGCACGGTGTTGACGAATCTGACGAACGACTTGCGCATCCTGCCCCACATGCTGACCACCTTCCCCCTGCGTGGTGTGACGCCTGTACTGATCGTTCATCTCCTTTTACCCAACGTAGAGTTGGAGCCTCGACGGCAGAAGGGGGACGCCGCAGTGAAGCGGTACGAGCGGCTCGAGCGGATACGGCGGATGGACCCGTACGAGGACGCCTCGGAGATCTACCGGCTGATGGCCGCGTACGAGTTCCCCTGGGACTTCACCCGCTCCCTGGAGCTGGCCCTCTACCGCACCTATGCCGTCCCGAGCATCGGCCGGCTGCTCGCCGAGACGGCGGAGCTCACGGACCGCACGCAGAAGCGGTACGACGACACCTCGCTGCTCCTGGACGCCGTCGTCGAACACGGCTTCGGCAGCGAGGAGGGCCGTACGGCGATCCGCCGCATCAACCAGATGCACCGCAGCTACGCCATCACGAACGACGACATGCGCTACGTCCTGTGCACGTTCGTCGTGATGCCCAGACGGTGGATCGACACCTACGCCTGGCGTCGACTCTCCCGTCACGAGATCGTCGCCTCGACCGTCCACTACCGCACCCTGGGGCGGCACATGGGCATCACGGACATCCCGGAGACCTACGAGGAGTTCGAGGACTGCCTCGACGCCTACGAGAAGGCCCACTTCGGCTGGGACGAGGGAGCACGGCGCGTCTCGGACGCCACGCTCGACCTGATGGCGTCCTGGTACCCGCGCCCCTTGGCACCCCTGCTGCGGACCTCCACGCTCGCCCTCCTCGACGAGCCCCTGCTGCGCGCCTTCCGCTATCCGGCTCCCGGCGCGGCGACCCGCCGGCTCGTGCGGGCCGCCGTACGCCTGCGCGGCCGGGCGGTCCGGCTGCTCCCGCCGCGCAGCGCACCGCACTTCGCCCGGCAGAACTGGGAGATCAAGGGCTACTCCGACGGCTACAGGCTGGCGGAGCTGGGCACCCGCCCGGTTCCGGGCGTACGCGGATGCCCCGTACGACATCCGGACGGTCCAGCCGTCTAATGAGGCCGGCTCCGGGAACCCTCGTCAGCCCTCACGCACGGCCAGCGCCAGGAACCGCGCGTCCTCGTCGACGTACGACGTCATCCGCCACCCGGAACCGGCCAGCAGAGGCCGGAGGTTGGGCTCCGCGCGCAGGTCTTCCGGGGTGATCCGGCGCCCCTGCCGCGCCGCGAGCGCCGCCCTGCCGATCGGGTGGAACAGCGCCAGGATGCCGCCCGGGCGCACCACGCGCGCTAACTCCCGCAGGTTCTCCGCCGGATCGGGCAGGTGGGAGATCAACCCCGCCCCGAACACCGCGTCCAGGGAGCACGAGCGCACCGGCAGCGCGGCCACGTCGGCGAGCAGCAGCTGCCCGTCGCGGTCCCGTCCCGCCCGTACGGCGGCCTGGAGCATGGCCGGGGTCAGATCGGCCCCGAGGACCACTCCCGAGCCGCCCACGGTCGCACGCAGGGGCGTCAGGGCGCGTCCCGTGCCGCAGCCGGCGTCCAGCACACGGTCCCCCTCGCGCAGGCCGAGCTCGGCGACCGCGGCCGCGTAGGCGGGCCCGTCGTCGGGGAACCGGGCGTCCCAGTCGGCCGCCCGGGCGCCGAAGAACTCCTGGACATGTGTGTGGTCGTCGCTCATGTTCGGCATGATCCCTCACCGACAAGGGTGACGCTTCTGTGCGCACGTTCGAGCGGGAGGCGATCGTTCAGGTGCAGCGCTGCGTCATATTCCAACAGCTTTCGAAATGCGCCCCCTTTGTGCACCCGTGCCCCCACTAGCGTCCCGGGGCCATGGGACACCTGGACCACGCAGCCCTCGGCTGGCTGACCCCCGTGCTGTCGTACGTGATGGCCTGCATCGGCGCCGCACTCGGCCTGCGCTGCACCATGCGCGCGCTCGGCGCCACCGGACGCTCCCGCCGCAACTGGCTCATCACCGCGGCCTCGGCGATCGGCACCGGCATCTGGACCATGCACTTCGTGGCCATGCTCGGCTTCAGCGTCAGCGGCACCGACATCCGCTACGACGTGCCGCTCACCATCGTGAGCCTGCTCGTCGCCATGCTCGTCGTCTGTGCCGGCGTCTTCGCCGTCGGCTACAGCCGCGACCGCGCCCGCGCGCTCTTCCTCGGCGGGCTCACCACCGGACTCGGCGTCGCCAGCATGCACTACCTGGGCATGGCGGCCGTACGTCTGCACGGGCAGGTGCACTACGACCCGGTGCTCGTCGGACTCTCCGTCCTGATCGCCGTGGTGGCCGCGACCGCCGCGCTGTGGGCGGCGCTCAACATCAAGTCGCCCGTCGCCGTCACCATCGCCTCCCTGATCATGGGCGCCGCGGTGAGCAGCATGCACTACACCGGGATGTTCGCGGTGGGCGTGCGCGTCACACCGTCCGGCGCCGCGCTGCCCGGGGCGACGGCGATGCAGTTCATCTTCCCGCTCGCCGTCGGGCTCGGGTCCTATCTGTTCCTGACCTCGGCCTTCGTCGCGCTGTCGCCCTCCACGGGAGAGCGCGAGGCATCCGCCTCCGCCCAGCGGCCGGTCGAGAGCGTCGCCGCCCACTGAGGGCCCTCCGGGCAAGCCGAACCACTCTCCGAGGCAGGAGGCCATGCGAACACCCCGTAGGACCCCCACGAACGGCTCCGAACCGCCCTCCGCCGGCCCGGCCCGCGGCCGCCGCGCACACGCCGGACCACCGGCCGACGAAGGGCCGGACGACCCGATGGGCACCGTCCCCGACGACCCGCCCATGCACGCGGGAGGCTGGCGGATACGCCCGCGCACCGTGCGCGCCAAGATCGTCTGCCTGCTCATGGTGCCGGTGGTCTCCCTGCTCGCCCTGTGGGCGTACGCCACCGTGAGCACCGCCCAGGACGTCTCCCGGCTGCGGCAGTTGCAGCGGGTCGACTCCGAGATCCGCACCCCGGTCGCGGCGGCCGTCGCCGCCCTCCAGGCCGAGCGTGCGGCCGCGGTCCGCTATGCCACCGACCCGGCCGCGGGCCGGGCCGGCGACCTCAAGGCCCTCGCGGACCGCACCGACAAGGCCGTGGCGCACCTGCGGCTCGGCGAGAACAACACCGTCGCGGACAGCGAGGAGCTGCCCGCCGGTGTGGCCCAGCGCCTCGAGACCTTCGTCAGCGGCGCCGAGGCACTGAGCTCCCTGCGCACCGCGGTCCTCGACCGCCGCGCGGGCTGGGACGAGACGTACGGGCGCTACACGCGCACCATCTCGACGGCCTTCTCCGTCGGCGGCGCCCTCACCGGCATCCAGGACGCCGAACTGGGCTCCGACGCGCGCGTGCTGCTCGAGTTCTCCCGCGCGGGCGAGGCCCTGTCCCAGGAGGACGTCGTGCTCTCCAGCGCACGGCTCGTCGGACGCCTCGACGGCACACGGCTGCGGCTGTTCACCGGCGCCGTCGACACCCGCCGCGCCCTCACCGAGGCCGCCGTCGCCGATCTGCGCGGCTCCGAACGCGACGCCTGGCGGGACCTCGCCGACAGCGGTGACTACGTCGCCGTCGCGACCGTCGAGGACAGGGTCCTCACGAGCCGGGCCGGCGCCTCCGCGATCAACGCGGCACCCGAGGCGACCTGGGCGAAGGCCCACGCGCGCGTGCAGGACGGCATGCGGACGATCGAGGCCGACACGGGACGCGGGGTCGCCGACCGCGCCGACCCGTTCACCCGCGGAATGCTCACCCCGGCCGGCGCGGCCGTCCTGCTCGGTCTCCTCGCCGTCGCCGCCTCCCTGGTCATCTCCGTGCGCATCGGACGCGGTCTCGTCGTCGAGCTGGTGAGCCTGCGCAACAGCGCCCTGGAGATCGCCCGGCGCAAACTCCCCGAGGCCATGCGGAAACTCCGGGCCGGGGAGGAGATCGACATCCGCGCGGAGGCCCCGGCCGGGCCGCCCTCCGAGGACGAGACAGGGCAGGTCGCCGAGGCTCTCGGCACCGTGCACCGGGCCGCGCTGCGGGCCGCCGTGGAGCGTGCCGAGCTCGCCAGCGGCATCTCCGGGGTGTTCGTCAACCTCGCCCGGCGCAGCCAGGTCCTGGTCCACCGTCAGCTGAGCCTCCTGGACAGCATGGAGCGCCGCTCCGAGGACCCCGGCGAACTGAGCGACCTCTTCCGCCTCGATCACCTCACCACCCGGATGCGGCGGCACGCGGAGAGCCTGATCATCCTCTCCGGCGCCGCACCCGGCCGGGCCTGGCGCATGCCGGTCTCCCTGACCAACGTGGTCCGCGCGGCCGTCTCGGAAGTCGAGGACTACGCGCGCGTGGAGGTACGTCAGCTCCCCGAGGCGTCGGTGGTCGGCGGCGCCGTCGCCGACCTCACCCACCTCCTCGCGGAGATCGTCGAGAACGCCGCGCAGTTCTCGCCGCCGCACACGCGTGTGCGCGTGACCGGCGAACCTGTCGGCAACGGCTACGCCGTCGAGGTCGAGGACCGCGGGCTCGGCATGGGCAAGGAGACCCTCACCGAGGCCAACCGCCGCATCGAGCAGTCCGAGGCGCTCGACCTCTTCGACAGCGACCGGCTCGGCCTGTTCGTGGTCAGCCGGCTGGCGGCCCGGCACGGCATCAAGGTGCACCTGCGCACCTCGCCGTACGGCGGCACCACCGCGGTGGTCCTGCTGCCCACCGCCCTGCTGCACAGCGGCGCGGAGGAACGTTCCCCCCGCAAGGCGGCCGACGCGGAACGCGAGTACGCGCGCGTGCCCAGTGCCGTCCGGCTCCAGGAATCCGTCCACGCGCCGGCCGACCGACCCGCACTGGTGGCCCCCGCACCACCGGCCCCGCCGGAGCACAGGGCGACAGCGAGGGCGGAGTCCGCAGGCGACACCCCGCCCCCCGGAGTCGCCACCCTGCGTCTGCACCGCCCCCAGGAGGACCCCGAAGGACCGGACGCCACGGACGACCTCCCGCGCCGCGTCCGGCAGGCAAACCTGGCTCCTCAACTGCGCGCGCCGCGCACCGAGGAACCGGAACCGCGGCCCGACCCGCAGGGCGACGACCGGCGCACCCCCGAGCTCGTACGGGACCGCATGGCGGCCTACCGCGACGGCTGGGCACGCGGCGGCGGCCGCAGGCCCGGACACGGCGCCGCCCCGGATTCCCCGGGGCCAAGAGACAGCAGCGAAGGAGACCACGCATGATCCAGGATCCGGCCATGAGGGCCGCTCAGCGGTCCGGCGAACTCGACTGGCTGCTGGACGACCTGGTACTGCGCGTCAGCGAGGTACGGCACGCCGTGGTGCTGTCCAACGACGGCCTCGCCGTGGGGGCGTCGACCGACCTGCGCCGCGAGGACGCGGAGCATCTCGCCGCGGTCGCCTCCGGCTTCCACAGCCTGGCCAAGGGCGCCGGACGCCACTTCGGCGCGGGCGGGGTGCGCCAGACGATGGTCGAGATGGACGACGGCTACCTGTTCGTGGCCGCCGCAGGCGACGGCTCCTGCCTCGCGCTCCTCACGGCCGTGACCGCCGACATCGGCCTCGTGGCCTACGAGATGGCCCGCCTGGTCAAACGTGTCGGCGAGCACCTGTACACGGCGCCGCGGGTAGCCGCACGGCCGCCCGCCGGATGAGACGAGAAGGCGGTCCGCCCATGACGGAGGACATGACGGGCGCCCCGCGCGAGCAGGGCAGCCAGTGGTACGACGGTGAGGCCGGACCCCTCGTCCGCCCGTACGCCATGACGGGCGGACGGACCAAACCCGGCCCCACCGGGGTGCGCTTCGACCTCATCGCCCTCGTCACGCTGGACGCGGCGGCACCCGGCCCCGACGAGGACACCTCGCTGGGGCCGGAGCACCGGGCGCTGATCGAACTGTGCCGTCCGGAGACCCAGTCCGTCGCCGAACTCGCCGCGGGCGCGGACCTGCCCCTGGGCGTGGTCCGGGTACTGCTCGGTGACCTCCTGGAACTCGGCTGCGTCACCGTCAGCCGCCCCGTGCCGCCCGCGCAGCTTCCTGACGAACGGATTCTGCGCGAGGTCATCGAAGGACTGCGAGCTCTGTAGATGAAAGTTCGAAAGCGCACACGCACGACTCGGTCACATCGGTCTAATAGCGGTCCAACCCCTCGAAGGGGTGCCGCAGTTGTCATCATGCTGACTTCACGCACCTGCACGGCCGACCGTTGCCGGCACTCCCGAGAGAAGTGATCGATGGTCTCCGAGACTTCCGATGCCCAGGGCGGCGAGCAGACCGCGCTGGCGTTGAAGATACTGGTCGCCGGCGGATTCGGCGTGGGCAAGACGACCCTGGTGGGCGCGGTCAGTGAGATCAGGCCGCTGCGGACCGAGGAACTGCTCAGCGAGGCCGGTCAGCTGGTCGACGACACGGACGGCGTGGACCAGAAGGTCACGACGACGGTCGCCATGGACTTCGGCCGCATCACCATCCGCTCCGGCCTCTCCCTCTATCTCTTCGGCACCCCCGGACAGGACCGTTTCTGGTTCCTGTGGGACGAGTTGTCGCAGGGGGCGCTCGGTGCCGTGGTCCTCGCGGACACCCGGCGGCTGGAGGACTGCTTCCCCGCGGTCGACTACTTCGAGCACCGGCACATCCCGTTCGTGGTGGCCGTCAACTGCTTCACGGGAGCCCGCACTTACGGCGCCCAGGACGTCTCGCGCGCCCTCGACCTGGACCGCGGCACCCCGGTGGTGCTGTGCGACGCCCGGGACCGCGACTCCGGGAAGGAGGTGCTGATCCGGCTCGTCGAGTACGCCGGGCGGATGCACACCGCCCGGCTCCTGGACTCGGTCGGCTGAACCGCCCGAGTGCCACGGTCCCGCCGCGGCGAACTGACCGAAGGCCGCCGTTCTTACCCGTGCCATGCCCTGTTCTCCTTGCCCCTGACGCCAGTCGTCGGGAAGGGTGGCGAGGAACTCCTCCAGCCAGGGGGAGACGCCACACGGGGAGACGGAGACATGGCGCAGAACCAGGGACTCGGCTGGCTGCTGGACGATCTGACCGAGCGTGTCGACCACGTCCGGCACGCGTTGGTGCTGTCCAACGACGGCCTGGTGGCGGGGGCCAGCACGGGTCTGCGACGCGAGGACGCCGAACACCTCGCCGCCGTCGCGTCCGGACTGCACAGCCTGGCCAAGGGCTCCGGCCGGCACTTCGGTGCGGGCAGAGTCCGCCAGACGATGGTCGAGTTCGACGACGCGGTCCTGTTCGTGACCGCGGCGGGCACCGGCAGCTGTCTGTGCGTGCTCAGCGGCGCGCAGGCCGACATCGGTCAGATCGCCTACGAGATGACGCTGCTCGTCAATCGGGTCGGCGAGCACCTCGGCGTGGACGTCCGACAGCCCGAGCGGAGCCCGGCCGCGGACCTCTGACCTGCTGTTTCGTCATCCTCCGTGGAGTTATCCACAGGCCCGCTCGGAGATTAGCCCGACGGGCTACGGTTTTTGTCACGGCGAACGCACACAGCGTGAGCACCGACTCCACGGGGGAGTACGACCATGACGGGCAGCACCCTCACCAGGCCCCAGCAGCTCACTCTCACTCCGGGCCGCGCGGCGCGCGAACTGGGTCTGAAGCGGAACGAGTTCGACCTGGGCGTGCATCTCGGCCATATCCGGACCGTGCCCGACGAAGGGGGAGGGGGCCGCCGGGTCCCCCGCACCGAACTGGACCGGCTGCGCGCGGAGAATGACTTCCCCGAAGCGTTCCAGCGGCGGGTGCGGGTCGTGGGCACCACCGAGGGCGCGGACGTCATGGACATCCCCGCCGGCAGGTTCACACGCCTGGCGCGCCTCGGCGTCGTGGCGCCGGTGCGCTATTACCTCAACAGGTACCGGGCCGTCGTCTGGCTCTATCTCGCCGAGGAACTCGAGCAGTTCGCCGCCGACGAGCGCAACACCCCGCTGCTGCACGCCCGTCGCACCCCCGAGGGGATGCGGGGCCTGCTGGCGGAGGGAGTGGATCTGCGTCCCCGCAACTGGCGTGCCCGGCACCGGGAGTTCCTGCTGCGGATGTCCGACGGCCCGTGGGAGAGCGCCGGGGCCCTCGCCGGCTTCCTCGACTCCGCCCAGATCGCCGAGCTCGTCCGGGACCCGTACGAGCGCTCCTACCTGAACCGCTTCCGCCCCGTGCCGCCGAACCAGGGCGCACCGGGCACGCCGGCCGCGCAGCTCACCGAGAAGATCATGACGGCCGACGACCCGGACGAGATCGGCCGGCTGCGGGCCGACCTGGCTCGGGCGATGGAGGACGCCCGCATCCTCCGGCCCGCGCCACGCCCGGCGGGGGAGCAGCGGCCGCCGACACCCCCGCCCTCGCCCCAGGAAGCCGCATCCCGGCAAGCACCCCGAGGGTTCATGGGCTGGCTGCGCCGCAGAAGCGCATGACGGAAAGGCGCGCACGACACGTACCCGCCCGGCCCAGGACCTACAGCGCCCGGAACAGCCCCTCCTGGACGACGGACACCAGCAGGCGCCCCTCCAGGTCGTAGATCCGTCCACGCGCCAGGCCCCGTCCGCCGGTCGCGATCGGGGACTCCTGGTCGTAGAGGAACCACTCGTCCGCGCGGAACGGCCGGTGGAACCACATCGCGTGATCCAGCGAGGCGATGTCGAAGCTGCGCGGCCCCCACAGCGGTTCCACCGGGATGCGCACGGCGTCCAGGAGCGTCATGTCACTGGCGTAGGTCAGGGCGCAGGTGTGCACGACCGGGTCGTCCCCGAGCGGCCCGACCGCGCGCATCCACACCGCGCTGCGCGGTTCGGCGTCCTTGACCTCCTCGGCCGTCCAGCGCAGCCGGTCCACATAACGGATGTCGAAGGGCTGACGGCGCGCCATCCGCTCCAACTGCTCCGGCAGCGCGCCCAGATGCTCGCGGATCTCCTCCGTGACCGTCGGCAGGGACTCGGGGTCCGGGACCTTGCGGGCCGGCGGCAGCTGATGCTCGAACGACCCCTGCTCAGGCTTGTGAAAGGAGGCGGTGAGATTGAAGATCGTGCGGCCCTGCTGCACGGCGGTGACCCGGCGGGTCGTGAACGACCGGCCGTCCCGCACCCGTTCGACCTGGTACACGATCGGCACGCCCGGCCGGCCGGGGCGCAGGAAGTACGCGTGCAGCGAGTGCACGGGCCGGTCGCCCTCGGTGGTGCGGGCGGCGGCGACCAGCGCCTGGCCCGCCACCTGGCCGCCGAAGACCCGCTGCAGGGACTCCTGCGGGCTGCGGCCACGGAAGATGTTGACCTCGATCTGCTCCAGGTCGAGCAGGTCGACCAGTCGCTCGGCCGGGTTCGTCGTCATGACCGCGTCTCTCCTGTACTCACAGCTGGCCGACGTCGGTGACCCGGACGACCGCGCGGCCCTCCGCGTCGGAGGCCGTCAGATCGACCTCCGCGCTGATGCCCCAGTCGTGGTCGTCGTTCGGGTCGTCGAAGATCTGCCGGACCCGCCACAGACGGTTCTCCGGCTGCTCCTCGATGATGAGCAGCTTCGGCCCGCGGGCGTCCGGGCCGGTGCCGAGGTCGTCGTACTCGTCCCAGTACTTGTCCATGGCCTCGCCCCATGCGTCGGCGTCCCAGCCGGCGTCGGCGTCCAGCTCGCCCAGCTCCTCGACCTGGTCCAGGGCGGCGAGCTCCACGCGGCGGAACATGGCGTTGCGGACCAGGACGCGGAAGGCGCGCGCGTTGGTGGTGACCGGCTTGACCTCGTCGGCCTTCTCCTGGGCCTGCTCGGCGGTCATCTCCTCCGGGTTGGCGAGCTGCTCCCACTCGTCCAGCAGGCTGGAGTCGACCTGGCGGACCATCTCGCCGAGCCACTCGATGAGGTCCTGGAGGTCCTCGGACTTGAGGTCGTCGGGGATGTTGTGGTCCAGCGCCTTGTAGGCACTGGCGAGGTAGCGCAGGACAATGCCCTCGGTGCGGGCGAGCTCGTAGAAGGACACCAACTCCGTGAACGACATGGCCCGTTCGTACATGTCACGGATGACGGACTTCGGGGAGAGCGGATGGTCGCCGACCCAGGGATGGCTCTTGCGGTAGGTGTTGTACGCGTGGAAGAGCAGCTCCTCCAGGGGCTTCGGGTACGAGATGTCCTGGAGGCGCTCCATGCGCTCCTCGTACTCCACGCCGTCGGCCTTCATCGCGGCGACGGCCTCCCCCTTCGCCTTGTTCAGCTGGGCGACGAGGATCTGCCGCGGATCGTCCAGCGTCGACTCGACGACGGAGACCATGTCCAGGGCGTAGGACGGCGATTCGGGGTCGAGGAGCTCGAACGCGGCGAGGGCGAAGGTGGACAGCGGCTGGTTCAGCGCGAAGTCCTGCTGGAGGTCGACGGTGAGGCGGACGATGCGTCCGGTGGCGTCCGGCTCGTCCAGCTTCTCGACGATGCCGCCGTCCAGCAGCGAGCGGTAGATGGCGATCGCCCGGCGGATGTGCTTCAGCTGCGCCTTGCGCGGCTCGTGGTTGTCCTCCAGCAGATGCCGCATCGCGTCGAAGGCGTTGCCGGGGCGGGCGATCACCGACAGCAGCATCGTGTGCGTCACCCGGAAGCGGGAGGTCAAGGGCTCCGGTTCGGAGGCGATCAGCTTCTCGAAGGTGTTCTCCGTCCAGCCGACGAAGCCCTCCGGCGCCTTCTTGCGGACCACCTTGCGCCGCTTCTTCGGGTCGTCGCCGGCCTTGGAGAGGGCCTTCTCGTTCTCGATGACGTGCTCGGGCGCCTGGGCGACGACGAAGCCGGCCGTGTCGAACCCGGCCCGCCCGGCGCGGCCGGCGATCTGGTGGAACTCGCGGTTGCGCAGGGTGCGGACGCGGTTGCCGTCGTACTTGGTCAGGGCCGTGAACAGCACCGTGCGGATGGGGACGTTGACGCCCACGCCGAGCGTGTCGGTACCGCAGATGACCTTCAGCAGGCCCGCCTGCGCGAGCTTCTCCACCAGACGCCGGTACTTGGGCAGCATGCCGGCGTGGTGGACCCCGATGCCGTGCCGTACGTAACGGGAGAGGTTGCGGCCGAACTTGGTGGTGAAGCGGAAGTTGCCGATCAGATCGGCGATCTGCTCCTTCTCCTCCTTCGAGCACATGTTGATGCTCATCAGCGCCTGCGCCCGCTCCACGGCCTGCGCCTGGGTGAAGTGCACGATGTAGACAGGCGCCTGCCTGGTCTGCAGCAGCTCGGTCAGCGTCTCGGTGAGCGGGGTGAACTTGTACTCGTAGGACAGCGGCACCGGACGGGTCGCCGAGCGGACCACCGCCGTCGGGCGGCCGGTGCGCCGGGTGAGGTCCTTCTCGAACATCGAGACATCGCCGAGCGTGGCCGACATCAGGATGAACTGCGCCTGCGGCAGCTCCAGGATCGGGATCTGCCAGGCCCAGCCGCGGTCGCCCTCCGCGTAGAAGTGGAACTCGTCCATCACCACCTGGCCGACGTCCGCCTGCTTGCCGTCGCGCAGCGCGATCGACGCGAGCACCTCGGCGGTGCAGCAGATGACGGGGGCGTCGGAGTTGACGGAGGCGTCGCCGGTGAGCATGCCGACGTTCTCGGTGCCGAAGATCTTGCACAGCTCGAAGAACTTCTCCGAGACCAGCGCCTTGATCGGAGCCGTGTAGAAGGTGACCTCGTCACGGGCGAGCGCGGCGAAGTGGGCGGCCGCCGCGATCATGCTCTTGCCGGAGCCGGTGGGCGTCGACACGATCACGTTCGCACCGGAGACCACCTCGATCAGCGCCTCCTCCTGATGGGGGTAGAGCGTGAGCCCGCGCTCCTCGGCCCACGACTCGAAGGCTTCGTAGAGGGCGTCGGGGTCTGCGGTCTGCGGCAGCTGATCGATGAGGGTCACCCACCCATCTTGCCTGCCCCACCCCACTACAGGGGAATCGGATGCGGGGACGAAGATCACGAGCAGTACGCTGTGTCGCCGACGAGGCGTCAGGGCCTCCGGTCAACTGCGCAGCGGTACACGAGGAATGGGGCGGGCAACGGCGATGATGGGACCAGCACACTCACTGTCGGGGGCCGCGGCCTGGCTCGGCGTCGGAGCGGCGGCCGCCGCTGCGGGGCACACGATGCCGTGGCCGGTCCTGCTGGCCGGAGCCCTGATCTGCGCGGGGGCGGCGCTCGCCCCCGACCTCGACCACAAGGCGGCCACCATCTCGCGCGCCTTCGGGCCCATCTCCCGAGGGCTCTGCGAGATCGTCGACAAGCTCTCGTACGCCGTCTACAAGGCCACCAAGAAGCAGGGCGACCCCCGTCGCTCCGGTGGGCACCGCACGCTCACCCACACATGGCTGTGGGCCGTGCTGTGCGGCGCGGGCGCCTCGGTCGCGGCGATCACCGGTGGCCGCTGGGCCGTCCTCGCGATCCTCTTCGTGCACATGGTGCTCGCCATCGAGGGCCTGCTGTGGCGGGCGACCCGCGGCTCCAGCGCCGACGTCCTGGTCTGGCTGCTGGCCGCGACCAGCGCCTGGATCATCGCCGGCGTGCTGGACAAGCCGGGCAACGGCTCGGACTGGCTGTTCACGGACCCTGGCCAGGAGTACCTGTGGCTGGGCCTGCCGATCGTGCTCGGCGCGCTGGTCCACGACATCGGGGACGCGCTGACGGTCTCGGGCTGCCCGATCCTGTGGCCGATCCCGGTGGGCCGCAAGCGCTGGTACCCGATCGGCCCGCCCAAGGCCATGCGGTTCCGGGCCGGCAGCTGGGTCGAGCTGAAGGTGCTGATGCCGGTGTTCATGGTGCTGGGCGGGGTCGGCTGCGCGGCGGCGCTGAACTTCATCTGACCCCGGCACGGGACTCCGCGCCGGGGGCGCGCCGCTCAGCCCTCGGCGTCCTGGCCCGCCGCACTTCCGTAACGCCGCTCGAAGCGGGCGACGCGTCCCTCGGTGTCCACCGTGCGGGCCTTGCCGGTGTAGAAGGGGTGACTCTCCGAGGAGATCTCCACGTCCACCACCGGGTACGTCTCACCGTCGTCCCACTCGATGGTCTGCTCGCTGGTCGCGGTCGACCGGGTCAGGAAGGCGTAACCGGCGGACCGGTCACGGAAGACGACCTGGTGGTAGTCGGGGTGCTTGTCCTGCTGCATGCGTGCTCCTCGGGGTCAGCCGGACAGGGCGTCCTCGGCGTCCTCGTCGACGATGTGCATCGCGGCCTCCTCGGCGGAGGCGGCGGCGCCGTCGATGCCCACGTCCGTGGCGATCAGGGCGCTCTCCTCGTCCTCGTGAGCGCCTTCGTCGGGCGCCACGAGACGGCCGGAGCGACGTGCGCCGACCTCGTTGTCGAGGAGTTCGCCGTCGGTGCCGTCGACGTCCCCGATGCCGTCGCCGTCGGGGACGGGGAGGTCCGGCACCTCCTCGGAGAGCCGCTGGTCCAGGCTCTCGTGCTCGCCCGGCGTCACACCGGTGTGCTCGACCGCCCAGGGGCGCTCCGGAGGGGACCAGCCCCGGTCGAGGGGGTCGCCGACACCGTCGTCCTCCAGGGTGTCCTCCACGTCGAGCAGCCCGGAGTCCTCCTGGATCTCGGATCCGTCGGGCTGGTAGACGTCGTCGCCCCATCCGTCGGCGCTGTTCACGGGTACCTCCAGGTGATGGGGACGGGACACTCCCCGAGCCGGTGCCGTTATCCAGCCTTCCACCCCCTGTCGGAACTGCGCAACGGCACGGGCGCGTGCTGTGCCGTGTCAGGAGTCCAGCCCCGCCGACGACCACACCCGCCCCCCGTCCGTCACCAGCTCCACCCGGTCCACGGAACCGGCGGCCCCGTAGGCGATCCAGGTGGCCCGGCCGGAGGACGGGAGCCACCACTGGCCCGCCTCGCGGGTGGTGCCGTCCTTGAGGAGGAGCCGGCAGGTGTAGTGGGTGCCGGGCCGGCCGTCCGTGATCTGCATGACGAGGACGGGCTCGGCGCCGAAGCGGCTGGGCTCGACGGTGCCGACGGCCGTCCCCGACCCGGTGACCAGCAGCGCCCCCCGGTCGCTCACGGCCACCTGGGAGGCGGGCGGCGACCCGAGGCCGGCGACCACCGCACCGCCCGCCCCCAGACAGATCCCGGCCGCCGCGGCGGCCGCGACCAGCAGCGGCCTCCGGTACGACCGCCGCCGCCCCGTGCGCCCCGCCGACGCGGGCAGCTCCAGCCGTTCGAGGACCCGCGCCTCGAATCCGGCCGGAGGCGCCACGGAGGGTGCCGCGGGCAGTACGGAGTCGACGGCAGCCGAGAGGTCGTCGTACGCCGTGCGGCAGGCCGGGCAGACGGTGAGGTGGCGCAGCAGCACGGCCGACTCACCGGGGAGGGTGCCGAGGGCCAGGGCGAGCAGTTCGTCCTCGTCGGGGTGGGTGTCCGGCCCGGGGTCACGTGCCATCGCGGCCTCCCTCCTTCAGCGCCTCGCGCAGCCTGCGCAGGCCGGTGCGGATCCTGGTCTTGGCGGTGCCCAGCGGGATGTCCTCGTGCCGGCCCACCTCCGCCGCCGTACAGCCGCCGATCACGGCGAGGGCGACCGCGCGCGCCTGTTCCGCCGGCAGGGACCGCAGCCGGGCGAGGGCGCGCTCGCTCTCCAGGGCGACCAAGGCGAGGCACTCCGTGCCGTCGGCCTCCTCCGCGTCGGACCGCAGGGTGACGTCGATGAGCCGTTCGAGGGTCTCCGCCAGCACCGGAGTGGGTCTGCGGGCGCGGACGGCGTCGATGGCGGCGTTGCGGGTGATGGCCAGCAGCCAGGTGAGGGCGGAGGCCCGGCGGGGGTCGTAGGTGCCGGCCGCCCGCCAGGCCCGTACGAACACCTCCTGGCTCACGTCCTCGGCGAGGCCCGGTTCGCGGGTCACCGACAGGGCGAGGCCGTACACGGCGTTCTGGAAGCGGCGGACGAAGGCGGTCGCGGCCTGCTCGTCGCCCAGCGCGAATCCGGCGACGAGCGAGGCGTCGTCGACCCGGTCCGCGCGGGGGAACAGTTCCACGCTTCTGTATACGTCCGATCCGGGCGGAGGGATTGCGCGGCAATCCGTTCGCCGACCGCAGCCGTACAACCTCCGTCGGAAGGAACGGAGACGATCATGAGCCGAAACAGGATCACCCTGACCGGGATCGCCTGCGTGGCGGCACTGGGGCTGGCCGCCTGCGGCGGGGGCGGCTCCTACGGCGGCGGTTCCGCCACACCAGCCGCGACGGACTCCTCCGCCGCGACGGACACCTCCACCGTGAAGGTGAGCGACTCGCCGCTCGGCGACATCCTCGTCGACGGCGGCGGCCGCACGCTCTATCTGTTCACCGCGGACGGCAAGGACACCAACTCCATGAAGTGCGACACGGCGTGCCTCAAGCAGTGGCCGCCCGTGGAGGGCGAACCGAAGGCCGGTTCCGGTGCCGACGCGAGCCTCATCGGGACCACGAAGGGCGGCGCACCGCAGGCGACGTACGCCGGACACCCGCTCTACTACTACGCGAAGGACAAGGCGCCGGGCGACAGCAAGGGGCAGGGGATCGACGGGATCTGGTACGTGCTGAACGCGAAGGGCACGGCGATGAAGCAGGCCGCCCCCTCGTCGGACGGTGACGGCGACAGCGGCTCCGGGTACTGAAAGGGAGCCGTCGCCCGAAGACGACGGCCCCCTCAGGTCTCCTCACCCACGCCGAGACTCACCCGTGCCAGGACCTCCACAGCGCCGCGTACGCCCCGTCCGCCGCGACCAGCTCGTCATGGCTGCCCAGCTCGCTGATGCGGCCGTTCTCGACGACGGCGATCACGTCCGCGTCATGGGCGGTGTGCAGCCGGTGGGCGATGGCGACGACGGTGCGGCCGTCGAGGACGCGGGCCAAGGACCGCTCCAGATGACGTGCCGCGCGCGGGTCGAGGAGAGACGTCGCCTCGTCCAGGACCAGCGTGTGCGGGTCGGCCAGCACCAGACGGGCCAGCGCGATCTGCTGGGCCTGTGCCGGGGTGAGCGCGAGCCCGCCCGAGCCGACCTCGGTGTCGAGGCCGTCGTCGAGCGCCCGAGCCCAGCCGTCCGCGTCGACCGCGCCCAGCGCCGCCCACAGCTCGGCGTCCTCGGCGCCCGTGCGGGCGAGGAGGAGGTTGTCGCGCAGGGACCCCACGAAGACGTGGTGCTCCTGGTTGACCAGGGCGACATGCGAGCGGACGCCCTCCGCCGTCATCCGGGACAGCTCCGCGCCGCCCAGGGTGATCCGGCCGTCCCGCGGCGCGTAGATGCCCGCGAGCAGCCGGCCCAGGGTCGACTTGCCCGCGCCGGACGGGCCGACCAGCGCCATCCGGGTGCCGGGGGCGACCTCCAGGGACACCTTGCGCAGCACGTCCACGCCCTCCAGGTAGCCGAAGTGCACACGGTCGGCGTGCACATGGCGTCCCTCGGGGGCCACGGCCGCGTCACCGGCGTCCGGCTCGACCTCGCGGACGCCGACCAGGCGCGCCAGCGACACCTGGGCGACCTGCAACTCGTCGTACCAGCGCAGGATCAGCCCGACCGGGTCGACGAGCATCTGCGCGATCAGCGCACCGGTCGTCAGCTGGCCGACGTCGATCCAGCCGTGCAGCACCATCACCCCGCCGACCATCAGGACCGAGCCGAGGATCATCACGTGGGTGACGTTGATGAACGGGAACAGCACCGACCGCAGCCAGAGCGTGTAGCGCTCCCACGCCGTCCACTCCTTGATCCGCCGCTCCGACAGCTCGACGCGACGCTCCCCGAGCCGGTGCGCCTCGACGGTGCGCCCGGCGTCCACGGTCTCGGCGAGCGCGGCGGCGACGGCGGCGTACCCGGCGGACTCCGACCGGTAGGCGGACGGCGCCCGCTTGAAGTACCAGCGGCAGCCGATCACCAGCACCGGCAGGGCGAGCAGCACGGCCGCCGCCAGCGGCGGCGCCGTGACGACGAGCCCGCCCAGCAGCAGCACCACCCACACCACGCCGATCGACAGCTGCGGCACGGCCTCGCGCATGGCGTTGGCCAGCCGGTCGATGTCGGTGGTGATCCGGGACAGCAGGTCACCGGTGCCGGCCCTTTCCAGGACCCCCGGCGGCAGACCGACCGAGCGCACGAGGAAGTCCTCGCGCAGGTCGGCCAGCATCCGCTCGCCGAGCATCGCGCCGCGCAGCCGCACCTGCCGTACGAACACGGCCTGCACGGCGAGCGCGGCCACGAACAGGCCCGCGGTCAGCTCCAGATGAACCTCCCGGGCCCCTTCCGAGACCCGGTCCACGAGTCCGCCGAGCAGCCACGGCCCCACCATCGACGCGATCACCGACACCGTGTTGACGGTGACGAGGACGAGGAAGGCGCGGCGGTGCCGGAGGAACAGTTCGGCCACATAGGCGCGTACGGTCGCGGAGCCCCCGACGGGCAGGGTGTTCGCCGTCGTCGGGGCCGCCGGGTCGTACGCCGGTGGCGCCACGCCGATCATGCCGTCTCCTCGATCTCTTCCAGTTCTTGCAGTTCTTGCAGTTCTTCCGGCTCGGTCTCGCGGGTGACGACCGCGCGGTACCGGGGTTCCTTGTGCACGAGTTCGCGGTGCACGCCCACGGCCACGACCTCGCCCTCGTGGACCAGGACGACCCGGTCCGCGCGGTCCAGCAGCAGCGGCGAGGATGTGAACACCACGGTGGTGCGGCCCGCCCGCAACTCCCGTACGCCCGTAGCGATCCGGGCCTCGGTGTGCGAGTCGACGGCCGAGGTGGGCTCGTCCAGGACGAGCACCTCCGGGTCGGTGAACAGCGACCGGGCCAGCGCGAGCCGCTGGCGCTGACCGCCCGACAAGGAGCGCCCGCGTTCCGTGATCCGGGCGTCCAGCGGGTCCTCGGCACCGAGCGAGCCCTGCACCAGGGCGGCCAGGACGTCCTCGCACTGCGCGGCCGTCAGCGCCTCGCGGGCGTCGACGTCCCCCGACGCGGGGACGTCGAGGAGTTCGCGCAGGGTGCCGGAGAGCAGGACCGGGTCCTTGTCCTGCACGAGGACGGCCGTGCGCGCGGCGGAGAGCGGCAGCTCGTCCAGCGGCACGCCGCCCAGCAGCACCGACGGCTCCCCCTCGGTCGAGGACGGGTGACCGCCCAGCCGTTCCGCCAGCCGTCCCGCCGCGTCCGGGTCCCCGCACACCACGGCGGTGAGCCGGCCCGCGGGCGCGAGCAGTCCGGTCGCCGGGTCGTACAGGTCACCCGTGGGTGCCGTACCGGCCTGCGAGCCGTCCTCGGACGTGGCGCGCCGCAGCGACAGCACCCGCGCGGCCCGGCGGGCCGACGGACGCGAGAAGGAGTACGCCATGGCGATCTCCTCGAAGTGCCGCAGCGGGTAGGTCATCACCATGACCGAGCTGTAGACGGTGACCAGTTCGCCTACGGAGATCCGGCCCTCGCGGGCCAGGCCCACGCCGTGCCAGACGACCGCGATGAGCAGCAGTCCGGGGAGCAGCACCTGGATCGCCGAGATCAGCGACCACATCCGGGCGCTGCGCACGGCGGCGTGCCGCACCTCCTGGGAGGCGCTGCGGTAGCGGTCGAGGAACAGCTCCTCGCCGCCGATGCCGCGCAGCACCCGCAGCCCGGCGACGGTGTCCGAGGCCAGTTCGGTGGCGCGGCCGGCCTTCTCGCGCTGGAAGTCGGCGCGCCGGGTCGCCCGGGGCAGCAGCGGCAGCACCGCGAGCGCCAGCACGGGGAGCCCGACGGCGACGACCACCCCGAGCGAGGGCTGGTAGACGACCAGGCCCACACAGACGAACACGATGGTGAGCGCGGCGGCGGTGAACCGGGAGACGGCCTCCACGAACCAGCCGATCTTCTCGACGTCGCCGGTGGACACGGCCACGACCTCACCGGCCGCGACCCGCCGGGTCAGCGCCGAGCCCAGCGTCGCCGCCTTGCGGGCGAGCAGCTGCTGGACGCGGGCGGCGGCCGTGATCCAGTTGGTGATGGCGGCGCGGTGCAGGAAGGTGTCGCCGATCGCGTTGCCGGCGCAGGCCAGCGCCAGCAGCCCGCCCGCGAGGGCGAGTCGGGTGCCGGAGCGGTCGACGACGGCCTGGACGGCGTAGCCCACACAGAACGGCAGGGCGGACACGGACAGGAAGTGCACCAGTCCCCAGGCCAGTGATCTGACCTGGCCGCCCAGCTGATTCCGGAAGAGCCACCACAGGAATCGGGGACCCGAGCGCGCGTCCGGCACTCCCGGGTCGGGATAGGGAAGGTCTTGAATCTGCATGACGGATGACGTCCCAGTGGCTCGTGTCAGGGGGGTGGGTGGGACCGCGGACGGCGGTAGCAAACCGTGAAAGGTTCGCGTCATTGCGTGCTCGGAGGCAAACGGTTTTCCGTGCGGCCGGGTGCGACCATGGCGGGGTGGCGATCGATGTACGGCGTGCGATGCTCTGCGGCTTTCTGACGCTGGCCCTGGGCGGCTGCGCGGGGCCCCGGGACGCCGGCCCACCGGCGAAACCGCAGGCCCGAGCCGCGACCACAGCCGCGACTCCGACCGGCATCCCCGACATCGGCGACCGCTTCCAGCGCCGCATCCCCGCCGACGCCGACCAGGTCGTCGCGGTCTACGGCGACGGCGTCGACGCACCGGACTCCACGGTCGTGCTCTACACGAGGCGGGGCACCGGCTGGGACCGCGCGCGGAGTTGGCCCGCGCACAACGGCAAGAAGGGCTGGACGACCGACCATCACGAGGGCGACAAACGCAGCCCCGTGGGCGTGTTCACGCTCAGCGACGCGGGCGGCGTCCTGAAGGACCCGGGCTCGAAACTCCCGTACACGCAGTCCGCCGCCTTCGCGGCCCCGCGCTGGTGGGCGAAGTCGCACTGGCACGACTTCGACTACGTCATCGCCATCGACTACAACCGCGTCAAGGGCACCCCGCCGAACGACCCGACCCGCCCCGAGGGCGACGGCAAGGGCGGCGGGATCTGGCTGCACATGGACCACGGCAGCGGTACGTCGGCCTGCGTCAGCCTCTCCAGGCCCGCGATGGAGTACCTGCTGCGCACGCTCGACCCGGACCGGCATCCCGTGGTGGTGATGGGAGACAGGGCCGCCCTGGCGGGCTAGTCCTCGTGCCGGAGGCGTCATTGCGCCGGGCGCCCGACTCGCCGTAGAACACCGGCCATGAAGAGACGGATCATCATGTCCATGCTCGCCGGAGCGACCCTCCTCGCGGGCACCCTCCTGGGAGCGGCGCCGGCCCGATCCGCGGACGTACCGGCGGAGTTCGGCAGTGACTGGCACGACCCGGTCACCGCCGCCCCGCCCGTCGGCAGGCCCTCCGGAAAGTCCTGCCAAGTCACGCTCGCGGACGCCCGGTTCCGCGACTTCACGCCGTACAAGGGGAGTTACACGCCCCCCGACGGCTGCGGCGACCGCTGGAGCAAGGTGGTCCTGCGGATGGACGGCAAGGTGAAGGGCCGTCAGTACGACCGGCTCGGCTATCTGCGGGTCGGCGGAATCGAGATCTTCCGTACGTCGACTCCGGAGCCGTCGCCGGACGGGATCGAGTGGTCGGTCGAGAATGACGTCACGCGCTACAGCGACACCCTCCGCTCCGGCCAGGACGTCGAGATGCTCATCGGCAACGTCGTCGACGACACGTACACGGGTGTCATCGACGTCAAGGTGACGCTGACGTTCTACGCGGGCAGGCCGGACGCGGCCAAGATCCCCGACCAGGTTCTGCCGCTCACCGACGGCACGGTCACCACTCCGCGCAACAGCGAACGCATCGTCGCCGAGGTGTACGCGACCGGTTCCGGCGGTGGGTGCGAGGAGTACTGGTATCTGACGGTGCCGGACGTGGCGCCGTACTCCTGCAAGGCCGCGGGCGGCCCCTACCGCGAGGTGCAGATCAAGGTCGACGGCCAACTCGCCGGAATCGCCGCCCCGTTCCCGCACGTGTGGACCGGTGGCTGGTCCAATCCCTTCCTCTGGTACGTCGTTCCGGGACCGCGCGCCTTCGACGTCAAGCCGATCGAATACGACCTGACCCCGTTCGCCGGTCTCCTCAACGACGGCGAGCCGCACCGCGTGCAGGTCGATGTCGTCGGCGTCCCCGAAGGGCAGAGCGGCTGGAGCGCACCCGTGAACGTCGCCGTCTGGCAGGACGCGAAGCGCGCCCACGTCACCGGGAAACTCACCGCGCACACCGTCGGCGACCTCACCAACTCCTCGGTCCACACACCCGGTTCGGAGCACCGCCTGGACACCGAGGGAGCCCACCGGCTCACCGTCGCCGGATACGTCGACACCTCGCACGGCCGGGTGACCACCACCGTCCGCCGGTCTCTGACGAACACCTCCACGCACCGCTGGACCGAGGGCGAGAACGTCGACGGACTCGACGCGACCTGGACGGACACGGAGTCGGTCACCGTCGACGGACCCGGCCCGGCGCACACGACGCGCACGCAGCGGACGTACACGATGAACGGCACCACGACGATCGGCACGGACGACCGGCTGCGGACGGTGCTGACGCTCGGCGACCGGGCCTCGGTCGTCGCCGACGGACGTCTGCGGCAACGCCTCGACGACACCTACACCGGCGACGCCACCTGGACCCTCAACGTCCCCCGTGACCAGCGGCACGCGGTCGGCACGACGAGTGAGCGCTACCGGCTCGTGAGCCCGGGCCGCTGCTACGAGCGTTCCCTGACCACCGCCCAGGGGGTGCTCACCGAGGATCGCGCGGGCTGCTGACGCCAGTTGTGTGCGATGCGTCACTCACGGCGTGATTTACGGGGCCGAAACACGGCGGTCTCGTGGGTGATCAACGGCGCGGTCAAAGTGATCGCCACGGAAGCCGCTTTCCGTATCGCAGAAGTTCTCCCCCTGGACTTCCGCGCGCCGACGTCCCCCACAAGGAGTGCCCGTGCCGCCGTCCGTCCCGTCCCTGCCGCGACGCGTCGCACACATACTGCGTACCTCTCTCTTCGTACAGGTCCTCTGTGCGCTCGTCCTCGGCATCGTTGTCGGCAAGCTCTGGCCCGACTTCGCCACCGACCTCCAGCCGCTCGGCGACGGCTTCACCCGGCTCATCAAGACGATCATCTCCCCGCTCGTGTTCTGCGTGGTCGTCATCGGGATCGCCAAGGCCGGTGACCTCAAGGCCTTCGGCCGGATCGGGCTCAAGGCCCTGATCTGGTTCGAGGTCGCGAGCACGCTCGCGCTGGTCATCGGCCTGCTCGCCGCCAACGTCGTCCAGCCGGGCTCCGGCATGCACGTGGACCCGTCGACGCTGGACGCCTCCGCGGTCGACGCGAAGACCGGCGGGGGTTCGCTGCCCTCGACGACCGAGTTCATCGTCAACGCGATCCCGACCAGTTTCATCGGGGCCTTCGCCGAGAACAGCCTCCTCCAGGTCCTCATCCTGGCCTGCCTGGTGGGCGCCGCGCTGCTCCACCTCGGCCACACCAAGGTGCCGAAGGTGCTGCCCGCCGTCGAGCAGGCACAGGAGATCATCTTCGCGGTCGTCGGCTTCATCATGCGGCTCGCCCCGATCGCGGTGTTCGGCGCGATGGCCGTCCTCATCGGCCAGTACGGACTCGGCGTCATCGAGACCTACGCCAAGCTGATCGTCCTGTGCTACGCGGCCGCCGCGTTCTTCATCGCGCTCCTCGCCATCGCCCTGCGCCTGGTCACCGGGCTCAGCCTCTGGAAGTTCCTGCGCTACATCCGCGCCGAGATGCTGCTCGCGCTGGGCACCGCCTCCACCGAGTCGGTCATGCCGCGCGTCATGCAGAAGCTGCGCAAGGCGGGCGCCCGCGACGACGCCGTGGGTCTGGTGCTGCCGACCGGCTACTCCTTCAACCTCGACGGCGCCTCGCTCTACCTGTCCATCGGCACGCTGTTCATCGCCCAGGCGGTCGGCGTCGACCTCAGCCTCGGCCAGCAGATCACCGTGGTCCTGGTGCTGATGCTCACCAGCAAGGGCATGGCCGGCATCCCCGGTTCCGCCTTCCTCGCCCTGTCCGCGACCGCGTCCTCGCTGGGCGCGATCCCGGCCGGCGCGGTGGCGCTGCTGCTGGGCGTGGACCGGATCATGGACTCGATGCGCGTCGTGACGAACCTGCTCGGCAACTGCGTCGCCGTGTTCGCGGTGTCCCGGTGGGAGGGGGCGCTGGACCTGGAGAAGGCGAAGAAGGTGCTGGACGGTGACGTCGAAGCGGCTCCGGAAGCCACTTCCGAGGTTCCCGCCCAGCAGACCAAGGAGACGGTGACCGAGGCCAGTTGACATCGGCCACCGGACAGGGCCGCGGTGATCAGCCGCGGCCCTCTTCTCATGCCCTCAACAGCGCTTCCCCGCCTCGGGCGCGTCCCCGTCGACCAGCGTGTCCAGCAGTCCGCCGAGGGTCCGTCGCTGCTCCTGAGTCAGCGGGGCCAGAATCTCCGCCGCCGCCGACCGCCGTGCCCCCCGCAGTTCGCTCAGCGCCTTGCGCCCCTCGTCCGTGAGCTCGATCCGGATCACCCGCCGGTTCGTCGGATCCGGCACCCGCCGCACCTTGCCGCCCGCCTCCAGGCCGTCGACCAGCGTGGTCACCGCGCGCGGGACGACCTCCAGCCGCTCGGCGAGGTCGGCCATGCGCGGCGGTGAGCCGTAATGCGCCAGGGTGCGCAGCAGCCGTGACTGGGCAGGGGTGACCCCCAGACCGCTCTGCTCGATGTGCCGCTTCTGGATGCGATGCACACGCCGGGTGAACCGGAGCAACTGCTCGGCGAGCAGGCTGTCGGAATCGGGGGCGGTCGCCGGCGCGGGGGCGGTCACGGACGCGGGGTCACTCATACGGGAACAATAACAGGACCATGTGCATTGTGAGTATAGGTAACAATGAGCTATGGTCCGTGAGTCTCACCCGACAAGTCTCCCGAAGGAGCCCATGCACCCCGACAACGAACCCAAGTGGACACCGGCCGGCGACGCACCGGAGCAGCCCCGGCAGGTCCGCCGCATCCTGAAACTCTTCCGCCCCTACCGCAGCCGCCTCGCCGTCGTCGGCCTCCTGGTCGGCGCCGCCTCACTGGTCTCCGTCGCCACCCCCTTCATGCTGAAGGAGATACTGGACGTCGCGATCCCCGAGGGCCGCACCGGGCTGCTCAGCCTCCTGGCGCTCGGCATGATCCTCAGCGCCGTCCTGACCAGCGTCTTCGGCGTCCTCCAGACCCTGATCTCCACCACGGTCGGCCAGCGCGTCATGCACGACCTGCGCACCGCCGTCTACGACCGCCTCCAGCGCATGTCGCTCGCGTTCTTCACGCGCACGCGCACCGGCGAGGTCCAGTCCCGCATCGCCAACGACATCGGCGGCATGCAGGCCACCGTCACCTCCACCGCGACCTCCCTGGTCTCCAACGCCACCAGCGTCGTCGCCACGATCGTCGCGATGGTCGCCCTCGACTGGCGGCTGACCGTCGTCTCGCTGCTCCTGCTCCCCGTCTTCGTGTGGATCAGCCGCCGGGTCGGCAACGAACGCAAGAAGATCACCACCCAGCGCCAGAAGCAGATGGCCGCGATGGCCGCCACCGTCACCGAGTCCCTCTCGGTCAGCGGCATCCTCCTTGGCCGCACCATGGGCCGCTCCGACTCGCTGACGCAGTCCTTCTCGGAGGAGTCCGAGCGCCTGGTCGACCTTGAGGTGCGGTCGAACATGGCGGGCCGCTGGCGCATGGCCGTCATCACGATCGTCATGGCCGCCATGCCGGCCGTCATCTACTGGACCGCGGGACTCGCCCTCCAGATGGGCGGCCCGGACGTCTCGATCGGCACCATCGTCGCCTTCGTCTCGCTCCAGCAGGGCCTGTTCCGCCCGGCGGTGAGCCTGCTCGGCACCGGCGTCCAGATCCAGGCCTCCCTCGCGCTGTTCCAGCGCATCTTCGAGTACCTGGACCTGCCGATAGACATCACCGAGCGCGAGAACCCCGTCCACCTGGACACCGTCAAGGGCGAGGTCCGGTTCGAGAACGTGGAGTTCCGCTACGACGAGAAGAGCGCCCCGACCCTCACGGGCGTCGACATCACCGTGCCCGCGGGCGCCAGTCTCGCGGTCGTCGGCCCGACCGGCGCCGGCAAGTCCACCCTGGGCCACCTGGTGCCGCGGCTCTACGACGTGACCGGCGGCCGGGTCACCCTGGACGGCGTCGACGTCCGTGACCTCGACTTCGACACGCTCGCGCGCGCGGTCGGCGTCGTCTCCCAGGAGACGTACCTCTTCCACGCCTCGGTCGCCGACAACCTGCGCTTCGCCAAGCCGGACGCCACCGACGAGGAACTGCACGCGGCGGCGAAGGCGGCCCAGATCCACGACCACATCGCGAACCTGCCCGACGGCTACGACACGGTGGTCGGCGAGCGCGGCCACCGCTTCTCGGGCGGCGAGAAGCAGCGGCTGGCCATCGCTCGCACGATCCTGCGCGATCCGCCGGTCCTGATCCTCGACGAGGCGACCAGCGCCCTGGACAACCGCACCGAACGCGCCGTCCAGGAGGCCATCGACGCCCTGTCCGCCAACCGCACCACGCTCACCATCGCGCACCGGCTGTCCACGATCCGGGGCGCCGACCAGATCGTGGTCCTGGACTCCGGCCGTACCGCCGAACGCGGCACGCACGAGGAACTGCTGGAACTGGACGGACGGTACGCGGCCCTCGTACGCCGGGATGCTCAACTGGAACCGACAAGCTGAAGATATGCCGGGTTTGTAACGATATGAGGGTTACCGTGCCCGCATGTACCAGAACACTCCGTCACGGAGCACGATTCGACTGACGCGCCGGGGCCGACTCGTCCTCATTGCGACCGGGGCCGTCGTGGCCGGCACCGCCGTGGCGGTGCCGCTGCTGAGCCTGGACAGCGACAAGGCCGCCAAGCCCACTGCACTGGTCATCCCGGAGGGCTGGCGCGCCGGCCAGGTGTACGACGCCGTCGACAAGGCCCTCGCCCGCCCGGCGGGCACCGCCAAGAAGGCGCTGGCCAGGGCCGCGCTGAAGCTGCCGACCGACGCCGAGGGCAACCCGGAGGGCTACCTCTTCCCGGCGACGTATCCGCTGAACGACAAGACGACCCCCGAGTCGCTGCTGTCGTTCATGGTCAACACCGCGAACCAGAAGTTCAACGGGGCGCCGACCGCCGCCGGCGCCCAGCGCAACTCGATGAACGTCTACCAGGCCGTCACCATCGCGAGCATCGTCCAGGCGGAGGCCGCCTCCAAGGCCGACATGGGCAAGGTGGCCCGGGTCATCTTCAACCGCCTCGAACGCGGGATGCCGCTCCAGATGGACTCCACCATCAACTACGCGCTCAACCGCGCCACGCTGAAGACGTCCGACGCCGACACCCGGATCGACAGCCCCTACAACTCGTACCAGCGCATGGGCCTGCCGCCGACGCCGATCGACAACCCGGGCGAGGAGGCGATGCGCGCCGCGATCACCCCCACGCCGGGCGACTGGCTGTACTTCGTCACCGTGAAGCCGGGGGACACCCGCTTCACCGCCAATTACGAGGAACACCTGCGCAATGTGGCCGAGTTCAACGCCAACCAGAAGAAGAGCGCACAGCCCGCGAAGTGACGTCCCGGGACGTCAGGCGGCGACCGGCTCCCCGGCCAGCAGCCGCCTGATGTCCCGCACGGCCGCCCGCCCCGCGCGGTTGGCGCCGATGGTGCTGGCCGAGGGGCCGTAGCCGACGAGGTGGATCCGCGGGTCGGCGACCGCGCGCGTGCCCTCGACGCGGATGCCGCCGCCGGGCTCGCGCAGCTTCAGCGGTGCCAGATGGTCGATGGAGGCGCGGAAGCCGGTCGCCCACAGGATCACGTCGGCGTCGATGTGCCGCCCGTCGTTCCAGGCCACCCCGTCCGGGGTGATCCGGTCGAACATCGGCTGCCGGTCGAGTACGCCGTCGGCGATGGCCTGCCGGATCGCGTCGTTGAGCGGCAGCCCGGTCACCGACACCACGCTCTTCGGCGGCAGCCCCTGCCGCACCCGCTCCTCGACCATCGCCACGGCCTCCCGGCCGATGTCCTCGGTGAAGGGGCCCTCGCGGAAGACCGGCGGCCGCCGGGTCACCCAGGTGGTGGCAGCCGCGTACGGGGCGATCTCCATCAGATGCTGGGTGCCGGACGCCCCGCCGCCCACCACCACGACCCGCAGCTCCGCGAACTCCTCGGGTCCGGGGTACTGCGCGGTGTGCAACTGCCGCCCCTGGAAGGTCTCCTGGCCCGGATAGCGCGGCCAGAAGGGCCGGTCCCAGGTCCCGGTCGCGTTGATCAGCGCCCGCGTCGCCCAGGTGCCGGCCGAGGTCTCGACGAGCAGCCGCCCGCCCTCGCCCTCCCGAACCGCGTGCACGTCCACGGGCCGCCGCACCCGCAGGTCGAACGTCCGCTCGTAGCTGTCGAAGTACTCCGTGATCACCTCGGAGGACGGCCGCGCGGGATCGGCGTCCGTCAGCTCCATCCCCGGCAGCGCGTGCATGCCGTGCACCTTGCCGTACGTCAGCGACGGCCACCGGAACTGCCAGGCGCCGCCCGGGCCGGGGGAGTGGTCAAGGACGACGAAGTCGCGCTCGGGCTCGAATCCGGTCCGGCGCAGGTGATAGGCGCTGGAGAGACCTGCCTGACCAGCGCCTATGACGACGACCTCAGTGTTGTTCACCCTTCTACCAACTGTGTCGGGGCCCGGGATCTTCCCTGACTAGCCCTCGCCGCGCGCCGGTGTGGTCGACGGCGGCAGATCGGCGTTGAACCGCGTGTCCACGTACTCGGCGAAGTCGACCTTCTTCGGGATCAGCTTCAGGCCGGTGAAGGTGTCGGCGATCTCCTGCTCGGAGGCGATCAGCGGCTTGTCGACGGCGACCGAGATCCGGGTGGAGTTGGTCCGCTTCACCGAGGCCAGCGCGACCTCGTAGGGCAGCCCGGTGTCCTTCGCCCAGACCTTCGCCCACTCCTCCTGGTGGTCGTGCACCCAGGTCGTGGCCCGCCGCAGCCGCTCCAGGTAGTCCTTGATCGCGGCGGCCTTCTTCTTGTCCTTGAGCGCGGAGGGCGCCGCCACCTGGAAGGTGAGCCCGTTGGTGACCCCGTCGCCGGTCGTCAGGATCCGCCCCTGCTTCGCCTGGAGCACCTGAGAGGTGTACGGGTCCCACACCGCCCACGCGTCGACCTTGCCGGACGTGAACGCGGCGAGCGCGTCGGCCGGCTGGAGGTACTTGACCTTCACGTCGTCCAGGCTCAGCCCTGCTGCCTTCAGGGAGGCGACCAGCTGGTAGTTGGCCGACGAACCCTGCGCCACGGCAACGGACTTGCCCTTGAGCTGCTCGGGCTTCGTCAGCTTCGAGTCGTTCGGTACGAGGATGGCGTCGCCCTTGGACGTGCCGTGGAAGGCGGACACGACCGTGATCTTCGAGCCCGCGCCGGCGGCGAACACCGGCGGCGTGTTGCCGACCCCGCCGATGTCGACGGCCTTGGCGTTGACGGCCTCCAGCAGCGGCGGGCCCGAGGTGAACGTCGACCACTTGATCTTGTAGTCGAGGCCCTTGAGTTCACCGGCGGCTCGCAGGATCGCCTCCGAACCGCCCTTCTGGTCACCGACGTTGAGGGTGAGCGACCCCTGGCCGTCGGTGTCGGAGCCGGCGGAGGCGCTGCCGCCGCAGGCAGTGAGCAGGAGGGCGAGCGGGAGGAGCAGGGCGGCGGGGGCGAGGCGTCGTCGCATGGTGGTTCCGTTCTCGGGGTGGGGGTGGTTCAGGCGGCTTCGGCGGCGGTGTCGACGCCGAGCCGTTCCAGCAGGCCGGCGCGAAGCTCGGCGAAGCGGGGGTCGGTGATGTCGCGCGGGCGGTCGAGGTCGATGTGCTGCTCGTGGGCGATGACCCCGTCGTCCATCACCAGGACGCGGTCGGCGAGCAGGACGGCCTCCTCGACGTCGTGCGTGACGAGCAGGACCGCGCAGCCGCGCCGCTGCCACAACTCGCCCACCAGGCGCTGGGCCTTGATACGGGTGAGGGCGTCGAGGGCCCCGAACGGCTCGTCGAGCAGCAGGAGATCGGGCTCGCGCACCAACGCCCGTGCCAGAGAAGCGCGTTGGGCCTCGCCGCCGGAGAGGGTCTTGGGCCAGGCGTCCGCGCGGTGGCCGAGGCCGACCTCCTCCAGCGCCTGGTCGGCGACGGGGCGTCCCGGCTTGCCGGGCAGGCCCAGCAGGACGTTGCGCCACACCTTCTTCCACGGCATGAGCCGGGGCGACTGGAACGCCACGGCCTTGCGGCGCGGCACCAGCACGGTGCCCTCGATGTCCCGGTCGAGACCGGCGAGGATGCGCAGCAGGGTGGACTTGCCGCAGCCGCTGCGGCCGAGGAGGGCCACGAACTCTCCCTGTCGGACGTCGAGTCGGAGATCGTCGATGACGGCGCGGCCGTCGAAGGAGCGGGTCAGCCCCTCGACGCGCACCGCCGGGGCGTTCCGGCGGGTGGTCACCGGCCGGTGAACGTCGGTCGCCATTGCAGCAGCAGCCTTTCGAGGGAGCGGACGACGAAGTCGGCCAGCAGGCCGAGGAAGGCGTAGACGATCAGGCAGACCACGATGACGTCGGTCCGCAGGAAGTCCCGTGCCTGCACCATGAGGAACCCGATCCCGGAGTCCGCGTTGACCTGCTCGGCGAAGACCAGTGCCAGCCAGGCGATGCCGAGGGAGTACCGCAGGCCGGTCAGGGCACCGGGCAGGGCGCCCGGCAGGACGACGTGCCGTACCAGCCCCCACCTGGACAGCCCCAACGACTCACCGGCCTCGATGAGTTGGGAGTCCACACCGCGGATGCCGGCGTAGACGTTGAGGTAGAGCGGGAAGGTCACGCCGAGCGTGATGATGGCGATCTTCGGCGCCTCGCCGATGCCGAACCAGATGATGAACAGCGGGATGAGACCGACGAACGGCACGGTCCGCAGCATCTGGACGGGCGCGTCGACCAGGTCCTCGCCGATCCTGAACAGGCCCGAGACCAGGGCGAGTCCGGTGCCGACGAGCGTGCCGAGGAGCAGCCCCGCCGCGACCCGCTGGAGCGAGGTGCCCATGGCGGAGGTCAGCGATCCGTCGGCGATCAGATCCCTCCCTACCTCGGCGATCCGGCCCGGGGAGGCCAGTACGTCGGAGGTCAGCACGCCGGTGGCGCTGAGGACCTGCCACAGCAGGACCAGGACCACGGGACCGGTCGTGCGGCGCAACCAGCGGGGGACACGGGTGCGGCGGGAGGAGGCGGGGACGAGGGGTTCGAGCTCCAACGAGCCGTCCTTGCCGGGTATTTCGGAAATATCCGGCTCGGGAGCGCTGGGTGGGGCATGGCTGATGCTCATGAGTGCTCCACGGAGGGGGAGAGCGGGGTGCGCCGGAGCGCCGCCGCGTCAGAAACGCGGACGGGCAGGGGGACGGGCAGGAGGTGGCGCGGATGCGAGAAGCGCGGAAGAGGCGGTGAAAGGCGTCAGCAGCCGCGGCGACACGCGGCGGAGGCCACCCGCAGCAGGTCGATGTGACCGCGCGTGGTGAGCAGAACTGAACGCAACATGCCGTCGAACGTAGCCAGATGGCGTGGCCATGGTCAATGGCGTCTCGCGGAGTGGACCCGCCGTATCGCAGAGCGGGCGCCGGATCGCCCTTGCGGCCTGACGGATGGGTGACGATGGCGGTATGTCAGACACGTTCACCACCCGAGTACTGAACATCACCTCCGGATCGGCCGAGCGCGTGGTCGACCTCACCGGCGACTGCGCGGCCTTCCTGCGCGAGGCCGCCGCCGGCCGGGACGGCCTCCTCAACCTCTTCGTCCCGCACGCCACCGCGGGGATCGCGATCATCGAGACCGGCGCCGGCAGCGACGACGACCTGCTCTCCGCCCTGCACACCCTCCTCCCTGCCGACGACCGCTGGCAGCACCGGCACGGCAGCCCCGGTCACGGCCGCGACCACGTCCTCCCGGCCTTCGTGCCGCCGCACGCGACGCTGCCGGTGATCGACGGACGGCTGGAGCTCGGGACATGGCAGTCGGTGTGCCTGGTCGACACCAACAAGGACAACCCGCAGCGCAAGGTGCGTCTCACGTTCCTCGCGGGCTCCTGAGACGGTCGACACCGGGGTCCGGGCGGCGGCTCGGTCCGCTACAGTCTAGGTAGACCTACCTACCTAGTTTGGAGTCGGCGATGAGTGAGACCGACGCGGGCGCCGCCGGGAAGGCGCGGCGGCGCCCCGCCCGGGAACGGCTGTTGGCGGCCGCGGCCCGCCGGTTCTACGCCGACGGCGTGGCCGCGACCGGCATCGACACGATCACCGCCGAGGCCGGTGTGGCCAAGATGAGCCTGTACAACAACTTCTCCTCCAAGGCCGAACTGGTCCGCGCCTATCTGGACGCCCGGCACGAGGAATGGCTCGGGCTGTACCGGGCGCGTCTGGAGCAGGCCGGGGGGCCGCGCGACGGCGTGCTGGCGGTCTTCGACGCCTACGCCGACCACGCCGCGTTCGCCTACGAGCACGGCTTCCGCGGCTGCGGTCTGCTCAACGCCGCCGCCGAACTCCCGGCCGGGGACGAGGGCCGAGCCGTGGTCCGTGCCCACAAGGAGCAGGTCGAGCAGCTGATCGCCGGGCATCTGGAGCGGCTGCTGCCCGACCGCCCCGACGTGACCCGCGCAACGGCCGAGCACCTCTCCTTCCTGCTGGAGGGCGCGATGGCCCGCGCCGGCCTGGAAGGCGACGGCGAGCGCCTCCGGCACGCCCGCGCCCTCGCGGCGACTCTGCTGGACCGGCTGTGAAGGGCACCGCACACGGCGGTTCCGCCACGACGGGAGCCCTGTGCGTGCTCGCGGCCTCCGTGCTGTGGGGGACGACCGGCACGGCCGCCACCCTGGCCCCGGAGGTCGGCCCGCTCGCCATCGGCGCCGTCGCGATGGGCCTGGGCGGACTCCTCCAAGCCCTCGTCGCCGCACCGCGGATCGCCCGCGACACCGACCGGCTGCGGGCGCGGCGCGGCACGGTCCTGCTCGGCGCCGCCGCGGTGGCGATCTATCCGCTCGCCTTCTACACCTCGATGCACCTGGCCCGAGTCGCCGTCGGCACCGTCGTCTCCATCGGCACGGCCCCGCTCGCGTCGGCGGTCATCGAACGCGTCCTGGACCGCCGCCGACTCACCCGGCGCTGGCAGCTCGCCGCCGCCCTCGGACTGCTCGGCACCGCCCTGCTGTGCGTCGCCGAGGCCGCCCAGGCCGACGACGACACGGGCGCGGGGTCCATGGCGGCCACGCTGCTCGGCATCGGTCTGGGCCTGGTCGCCGCCACGACGTACGCCCTCTACTCCTGGGCCGCGCACCGGCTCATCATCGGTGGCATCCCCTCCCGCGCGGCGATGGGCGCCGTGTTCGGGCTCGGCGGGCTGTTCCTCGTGCCCGTCCTCCTGGCGACCGGTGGCGCGCTCGTCAGTTCCTGGTCCCATGCCGCGGTCGGCGCCTACATGGCCGTCGTCCCGATGTTCGCCGGGTACATGCTGTTCGGCTGGGGGCTGGCGCACGTCCCGGCGAGCACCGCCACGACCCTGTCCCTGCTCGAACCGGCGGTCGCGGCCGTGCTCGCCGTCCTGGTCGTCGGCGAACGCCTCCCGGCCGCCGGCTGGGCCGGGATCGCGTGCGTCATCGCCTGTCTCGCCGTCCTCACCACCCCGGCGCGGAGCTCAGTAGACCGACAACCCGTAGGCGGTCAGCGCCTCTTGGATCGGCTGGTAGTAGGTGGTGCCGCCGGACGTGCAGTTCCCGGAGCCGCCGGAGAGGATGCCGATCACCTTGTCGCCGGCGTAGAGCGGGCCGCCGCTGTCGCCGGGTTCCGCGCAGATGTTGGTCTGGATCAACCCGTAGACCACGTCTCCGCTCCCGTAGTTGACGGTCGCGTTCACCGCGGTGACCCGGCCGCAGTGGACGCCGGTGGTCGCTCCCCGGTGGCAGACGGCCTGGCCGACGTAGGCGGTGGCGGTCCCGGTGATGTCGACGGTGCCGATGGTGCCGGGGTGCGGTACGGCCGAGTTGGTGTAGCGGACGACGCCGAAGTCGTCGCCGGGGAAACTGGTGGCGGTGGTCGGGCCGATCGCCGTCGTCAGGGCGGAGCCGGTGTACCAGGTGGCCGCGCCGTCGGTGCAGTGGCCGGCGGTGATGAAGTAATACGTGCTTCCGCTCTGGACGTTGACCCCGGCGGAGCAGCGCCGGCCGGCCGTGTAGATGCCGTCCCCGCCCGACACGAGGGTGCGCAGCCGGCCGTCGAGGCGGGTGAGGGTCGCGGCGCCGGTGAACCGTCCGGTGGTCTGCCGCAGTCTCGTCAGGTCCGGGTCCGAGACCGCGGCGTCGGCGAACACCCGTAAGCGCCCGGTGCGTTCGTCCGCGACCCAGCTCGTGCCCGCGATCCCCAGGGATTCGACGGCGACGGCCGCGCCGGTCAGCGAGGCGCGGGTGGTGGCCGCGGCCGCGGCGCCGGTGCCGGATCCCGCGACGGCGGCGAGGATCAGCAGGCCCAGCGCCGAGGCGCATAAGCGTGAGCGTCTGAGGGTGGTGCGGCGATTTCTGAACATCGATGCCTCCGATGAGGACGATGGGGTGGGTGGCTACCCTCACGAGATGATCGAGAATCCTCCCCCCTGTCCGAAGTGCTCCTGCGAGTACACCTATGAAATGAACGCCCTGGTCGTGTGCCCCGAGTGCGGCCACGAATGGGTTCCCGCAAACGGCTCGACCGAGGCTGAGGCCGGTGCCGGTGAGCGGGTCGTCAAGGACTCCGTGGGCAACGTGCTCCAGGACGGCGACACCGTGGTGGTCGTCAAGGCGCTCAAGGTCAAGGGCAGCCCGTCCGGGATCAAGGCCGGGACCAAGGTGCGCAACATCCGGCTGGTCGACGGGGTCGACGAGCATGACATCGACTGCAAGGTCGACGGTTTCGGGGCGATGCAGTTGAAGTCCAGCGTGGTCAAGAAGGCCTGACACCCCCGCGCGAGCCCGCTCGTCGGCGGGGTCGCGAGCGGCGTAGCTTGATGCGCAATTGCATAATTTCGCAATTGGTTAGATGCTGTGTCGGCTGTGCTCGCAGGTAGCCGCGGGCACGGTCTTTCGCGTCCGCCATCGGGGTGGGGCTCGCAGGGGAAGCCGAGGCGTCGTGTCCGTTCCGCGGTACCAGCCGGGTCAGCCACACGTGATGACCACGGCGTTCAGCCGGGCCTGGGCCCGGATCGGCCCGCTGCTGCCCGGCCGTGACGACCTCGCCGAGATGCGGCGCGATCCGCGGCGGGACCTGCTCGCCGGGCTGACCGTGGCGATCGTGGCGCTCCCGCTGGCCCTCGGTTTCGGGGTCTCCTCGGGGCTGGGCGCGGCGGCGGGACTGGCGACCGCGGTGGTCGCGGGCGCGCTCGCCGCGGTCCTCGGCGGATCGAACCTGCAGGTGTCGGGTCCGACCGGCGCCATGACGGTGGTCCTCGTCCCGATCGTCGGCGCGTACGGTCCGACGGGCGTCCTCACGGTGGGGCTGATGGCCGGCGTCATGCTCGTCGCCCTGGCCGCGCTGCGGGCCGGCCGTTACATGCAGTACGTGCCCGCCCCGGTGGTCGAGGGCTTCACGCTCGGCATCGCCTGTGTCATCGGCCTCCAGCAGGTCCCCAACGCGCTCGGCGTGCCCAAGCCCGAGGGCGACCGAGTGCTGGTGGTGGCCTGGCGGGCGGTCGAGGCGTTCGCGAAGTCCCCGAACTGGACCGCGCTCGCATTCGCCGTCGCCGTCTCGGTGGTCATGCTCGTCGGTGCCAGATGGCGGCCCACCGTCCCGTTCTCCCTCCTCGCGGTCGTCGGCGCCACGGTGGTGGCCCAGGCGGCCGGCCTGGACGCGGCGCGGCCGATCGGCGACCTGCCGTCCGGGCTGCCCGCTCCCTCGCTGTCCTTCCTGGAGCCCGGCTCGCTCGGCACCCTGCTCGCCCCCGCCGTGGCGGTCGCGGCGCTCGCCGCCCTGGAGTCCCTGCTGTCCGCCTCGGTGGCCGACGGAATGACGGTGGGCCAGAAGCACGACCCCGACCGGGAACTGCTCGGCCAGGGCGTGGCCAACATCGCGGCCCCCTTGTTCGGCGGGGTCCCGGCGACCGGCGCCATCGCCCGCACCGCCGTCAACGTCCGCACCGGCGCGAGCTCCCGGCTGGCCGCCCTCACCCATGCCGCGATCCTCGCCGTCATCGTCTTCGCGGCGGCACCGCTGGTGTCGAAGATCCCGCTCGCCGCGCTCGCCGGCGTCCTGCTGGCCACCGCGCTCCGCATGGTCGAGACCGGCTCGCTGCGGGCGATGGCGAAGGCCACCCGCTCCGACGCCCTGATCCTCGTCCTGACCGCCGCCGCGACCCTGGTCCTGGACCTGGTGTACGCCGTGATCATCGGCTTGGTGGCAGCGGGCGCCCTCGCCCTGCGTGCCGTGGCCAAGCAGGCCCGCTTCGACCAGGTGCCGCTCGACCGGGGCGACCACAGCGCCGAGGAGCACGCCCTGCTGGCCGAGCACATCGTGGCGTACCGCATCGACGGGCCGCTGTTCTTCGCCGCCGCCCACCGCTTCCTGCTGGAGCTGACCGAGGTGGCCGACGTCCGGGTCGTCGTCCTGCGCATGTCCCGGGTGTCGACGATGGACGCCACCGGCGCGCTGCTCCTGAGGGACGCCGTGGAGAAGCTGCACCGCCGCGGCATCCTCGTCCTCGCCTCCGGGATACGCCCGGGCCAGCGCCAGGTCCTCGGCTCCACGGGTGCGCTGGAGCTGTTGCGGCACGAGGGCCGGGAGTACGCGACGACACCCGAGGCGATCCGCGCCGCCCGCGACCATCTGGAGACGGCCGGACTGCTGCCGGCCCGCGCCGAGCACGCGTCCCGAACGGCCGGCGAGGAAACCGTCCGATGAGCACACCCCCGCCCCTTCTCCGCATGGTCGAACTCTCCGGCGCGGAGGCGCTGTGGCTGCTGGAGGGCAGCAGCCCGGGCCGGCTGGTGTACGCCCACCGGGAACTGACGACGGTCCGGCCCGCCCGGCACGTCCGGGAGCACGGACGCCTGGTCATCCGTACGCCGGTCCCGGCTCAAGGGGTGGCCGCGACGACGGCGTACCAGGTGGACGAGATCCGGGCCGTGCACGGCACCGGCTGGACCGTCACCGGCCTCCCTCTGAACCGCGCGGCGGAGTGAGCGGTGGCGGCGCGATCAGGTCCGATTCGGTGCTGTCCGGCGTACAGGCGAGGATGGGGCGCATGGACCTGACGAGTGGGTGGACGCGAGGGGCGGCCGGGGGGCCGCCGGGTTCCGGGCCCTGCTGCCGCACCGGGGAGGCGACGGCCGGGTGAGTACGCCGCTGTACCAACTGAAGGCCGAGTTCTTCAAGACGCTCGGCCACCCGGCCCGCATCCGGGTCCTGGAGCTGCTGAGTGAACGCGAGCACGCCGTCGCCGAGATGCTGCCCGAGGTGGGCATCGAACCCGCCCATCTCTCCCAGCAGTTGGCCGTGCTGCGACGGGCCAACCTGGTCGTGACCCGCAAGGAGGGCTCGACCGTCTACTACTCGCTGACCAGCCCGCACATCGTGGAACTCCTCCGCGTGGCCCGCACCATCCTCTCCGGCGTCCTGGCCGGCCAGGCCGAGCTGCTCGCCGATCTGCAGGCGGCGCAGGGGGAGCCGAAGCCGCGGGGGTGAGGGCGACCTCGGCGGGCGTGGCGTCACGGGGCGGCGGGGCCGGTGATGAGGTGCCCCTCGGCGTCGTACGGCCAGACGTTCGGGACGCAGCCGTGCATGCCTTTTATCTGCTGCATCATCGCGGGGGCCGGCTTCCCCTTGCCGGGGCAGGTGACATGGCCGTGGTGGAGGAAGTGGCCCACCTCGTGGTTGATGATCAGCGCGCGGTAGGCGGTGACGTCCTTCGCGTAGACGGGGGTCGCCAGGACCCAGCGGTCGAGGTTGACCATGACCTGGTCGTTCGCGGAGCAGTTGTACTTGCCGCCCGTGTCGAGGCCGCTGCGCCCGCAGACCGCGTCGACGGTCGCGGGGGTGGCCAGGCGGACGACGAAGTCGGTGGGACCGTCGGCGACCCGCTGGAACGCCGAGTTCCCGTCGGCGGTCCAGCCGCGGGGGTCGCCGAGGATGCGGTCCACCGCCTCGGCGACCCCGGCCGCGGACAGGTCGATGTTCTCCTCCACCTCGACCCGGTAGCGAAACGGCGTTCCCCTGCCCGCCCGCGCGCTCCCGCCCGGTGCCGTGACGTATGTCCCCGGGCCCTGCCGGGGGAGGGCGGGGGACTTCGTGGCGCTCGGGGACGTTCGAGGTCCGGGCGTGCGGCTCGGAGTCGGTGTCGGTGACGGTGTCGGTGACCTGCTGGTGGCCGGTTCCGACAGGGAGTTGTCCGACGACCGCAGGGGCGGGTGCGAGGGCGGCCATGCCACCACCGTGCAGCCCACGGCCCCGAGGACCGTCAACGCGGCCAGACCGAAGGCCAGTTGGCCTTTGCGGCGTGGGCCGGCGGCCCTCCGGCGATGGCTGCTGACGGGTTTTCGCTTGTGCTTGGTCACGTCCATCACGTTGTGATCGGAATGTGATCGGACCTGGCCCGACAGATAACGAAAAGGTAACTCCCGTGGCTGGTGGTGCCCTTGTGGATACTGACCCCATGCCACGAGTGCTGCTGATCGAAGACGACCGTGCCGTCCGTGAGGGCGTCGCCCTGGCGCTGCGCCGTCAGAACCACGACGTCGCCGCCGCCTCGACGGGGGAGGAGGGGCTGGAGCAACTGCGGTCGTTCCGGCCGGACATCGTGGTCCTCGATCTGATGCTGCCCGGCATGCCCGGACTCGACGTCTGCCGCGCGATCCGCGCCCTCGACCAGGCGCTGCCGATCATCATGGCCACCGCCCGCGGCGACGAAGTGGACATCGTCATCGGTCTGGAGGCGGGAGCCGACGACTACGTCGTCAAACCCGTGACCGCCCGGGTGCTCGACGCCCGCATCCGCGCCGTCCTGCGCCGCTCGGGCGGTGTGCCCGCCGGTGAAGGGCTGCCGAAGATCAACACGTACGGCGAACTGACCGTCGACCGGGCCGGGTTGACGGTCAGGCTGGGCGATGAGCCGATCGCGCTGGCCCCTTCAGAACTGCGGCTGCTGCTGACGCTCTCCGCCTCGCCGGGCCAGGTGTTCAGCCGGCAGCAACTGCTGGAGGCGGTCTGGGAGCACGACTTCCACGGTGACGCCCGGCTGGTGGACGCCTGCGTCAAGCGGCTGCGCACGAAGATGTCCGAACCGCCGCGCGCACCCCGGTACATCCACACGGTCCGCGGTTTCGGCTACCGCTTCGCGGCCCCGTGAAGCGCCGCCGACTGCGCGGGCTGCGGCCGCGCCTCGTCGTCGCCTTCGGACTGGTCGCCGGTGTCGCCGCCGCCACGACCGGGGCGCTGACCTTCCGGGAGGCCCGCATCGGAGTCCTCCAGCAGAGCCAGGACGCGGTGATCGGGCAGTTGCGGGCGCGGTTGAGCGAGCGGGCCCCCGAACTCCCCTACCCGCCGGGCGAGTCCGCGCTGCGACAGTTCGCGACGGACGTCTCCGCCGCCGACGCGTCGGGCAGCTGGCGCGTGCTGGTGACGTACCGGGAGCTGAGCGCGTCCTCCGTGCCCGGTGACCGCTTCCCCGAGCTGACGCCCGCCGTCCGTACGGCCGTCGCCTCCAGCCGGGCCACCGTCTTCCAGCGGGTGAACGAAGGCGGCCGTCCCACCCTGGTCGTCGGCATGTCGGTCACCTTCGGCGACCCGGACGGGTCCCGGCTGGCGTCCGGCGTCCGGGTGTTCCTGGTCGTGCCGCAGACCACGGAACAGGCCTCCGTCGACGCCCTGGTCAGTGCCGTCGAGCGGGCCATGGTGCCGGCGCTGGGCCTCGCCGTGGTGCTCGCGCTGTTCGCCGCGCGGGGCGTCCTCGTGCCGGTGCGCGCGCTCCGGCAGGCCACCCGGCGGATGGCCGAGGGGCGCCTCGACACCCGGCTCGACGTCAACGGTGCCGACGAACTCGCCGAGCTGTCGCACGCGTTCAACGAGACCGCCGCCGAGCTGGAGACGTCGGTGGCGGAGCTGCGCGAGATGGAGGCGCGGGCCCGCCGCTTCGCCGCCGACGTCTCGCACGAGCTGCGCACGCCGCTCGCCGCGATGTCGGCCGTCACCGACGTCCTGGACGAGGACGCCGCACGGCTGGCCCCCGACACGGCCACCGCGGTCCGGCTGATCAGCGAGGAGACCGTCAAACTCACCCGTCTCGTCGACGACTTGATGGAGATATCCCGATTCGACGCGGGGGCGGCGGTGCTGCACCTCGACGAGATCGACCTCGCCGAGTCGATCCGGCGCACGCTCGCCGCCCGCGGCTGGTCGGACACGGTGGACACACGGCTGCCGCCTCCCGACGCGGCCCGCGGACGCGTGGACCCGCGCCGCCTCGACGTGGTCGTCGCCAACCTGGTCGGCAACGCGCTCAAGCACGGCGGCACACCGGTCCGGGTGCGCCTGGACGTGCACGGCTCCGGCGAACGCGCCGCGGTCATCGAGGTGCGCGACAGCGGTCCCGGCATCCCGGACGACGTCCTGCCGCATGTCTTCGAGCGGTTCTACAAGTCCGACACCGCCCGCAGCCGCTCCGAGGGCAGTGGCCTCGGCCTGGCGATCACCGCCGAGAACGTCCGCATCCACGGCGGCACCGTCCGCGCGGCGAACCATCCGGCGGGCGGTGCCGTCTTCACCGTGGAACTCCCTTTGCAGCGCCACGAGGTGACCGAGGAGCAGCCGTCATGAACGCCCCACGCCGCCTCGCGCTGCTCGCCGTGCCCGCGCTGCTCGCGCTCGCCTCCTGCGACATCCCCACGACCGGCGTGGTGGAGGCCGGAGAGCCCGCGAGCGGGATCCGGCCGATCACGCCGGTCTACTTCGTGTACGACGACGCGCTCGTCGCCGTCCCCCGCACGACCGCGTACCCGGGGGACGCCGGGGAGGCGGTGGGACTGCTGCTGCAGGGGCCGACGCCCGCGGAGGCGGGGAAGCGGCTGACCACGGAGATCCGGGAGCGCCGGGAGATTCCGGCCTCGCCGGCACCCTCCACCGCCGAGCCGGAGTGGCAGCCGGCCCTCAGCGAGCCGCCGACGGACGCACCCACCGACCTGCAAGCGCAGCCGCCGACCGATGCACCCACCGCCGATGTGCACGGCGACCGCATCACCCTCCGACTGCCCCGCGGCACCGGCCCGTTGAACCCCGTCGCGAACCGGCAGGTGATCTGCACGGCGGCGGGCGCCCACCGGATCACCACCGAGTCCGCCGCCCCGGTCACCGTCAAGGTGACCGACGGCAGCGGATGGAGTGCCACCGGCACGGACGAGGGCTGCCCCTCCCTCTAGCGCCCGTCACCCGGGTGCGCGAGGTCGTACGGCCGCAGGTACGGCGTCGGGCGGTACGTCACATAGCGGGCCGGAGTCGTGGAATCGGCGGCTGTGGCCCGCGAGTTGAGGGAGGCGGCGTCCGTCGCGGGCCACTTGCCGGTGCCGATGCGGTCCTCCAGCGTGTGCAGGGCGCCGAGCTGCTCGGCCGGACTGAACGTGCAGTGCCCGGCGTTGTCGACGTAGGCCTGCCGCAGCAGGGCCGACGTTCCGGCGGCGGCGACCGTGCGCTTGAGGGCGCTCTCCGTCTGGACCGGGACGAGGGCGTCACCGATGGTGTGGATGTCCAGCTGCGGCTTGGTCAGCTTGCCGGTGAAGGCGCTCGTGCCCCTCATCCAGGCGACGGCGGACGGATCGGCGGCGATCCGCGGAGCCTTGTTGAGGGTGGCGAGGTCCGCTCGCAGCGACAGACCGGCCTTCTTGTACAGCTCGGTGACCTCCTTGCGGACCGAGGACTTCCCGAGGAGCCGCACGTAGTCCACCCCGGTGTTCCAGGACATGTTGCCGCCCGCCCGGGTCTCGGCCTCCAGCCGCCAGCTGAACGCGGGGAGCTGCACCAGGCCCTTGAGGGCGCCGTACTGGTTTGCCTCCCGGCTGTCCCAGTCGGTCTCGGCGGGCCGGGGCTGGGAGGGGTCGTTCCAGCCCGGGATGTTGTGCAGGGCGGCGGCCAGCGCGATCCGGGCCCGCCCCGCGGGCGTGGTCTGCGCCGCATCCACTGCGGCCGTCAGGGTGTTGGCGGCGTCGGTGGCCGCCGCCTGGTCCGGGAAGCCGACGAGCGGGATGCCGGAGTCGGGTGCGAGGAGCGTCTTGAGGGCGAATACCGGGTCGAGGGTGTTGTTCCAGTTGGCGACGCCGCCGTGGACGAGGCCGCACATCGCCAGGGAACCGTCGATGCGCCGCGGGGCGCGCTCGGCGATGGCGGTGGTGACGAGCCCGCCGTACGACTGCCCCCACGCGATGGTCCGGCGCGCCGCCCCGAAGCGGTCCTTGAAGGTGGCGAGGGTGGCGAGCTGGTCCGGCACCGCGTCCGTCACCGCCCAGCCGGTGCTCGCGTAGGAGGAGCCGACGAGGGCGTAACCCTGTTGCAGGAGAAGGGACTTGGTGCGGTCGTCCGGCGCGTTCTGGGCGGGGTTGGGGCCGCCCTTGGCGCGGTAGCCGTGGCTGAAGAGCAGGACCGTGCCGTTCCAGTCGGCGGGCACGTCCATCATGTACGCGGCGCCGGAGGGGAGTTGACCCTCGACATGGCTGGTCTCCGCGGTGGCCGCCGCTGCCGCGGCGGGCAGGGCGGCGACGGCGAGCAGGAGGGCTGAGGCGGACGCCGTGCGGGCGCGGGTCGTCATGCGGAGATCTCCTCCGTGTGGGGGGTGGTGGACGGTGCGGTGGGCTCGGTGAGGGTCGTGCGGTGGGTCTCGCGGACGAAGCACACGGTCAGCGCGGTGATCGCGGCACCGCCGCACAGCAGCCAGGCGACCGGCGTGCCGCTGTCGCTGCCCGCCACCAGGCTCCCGGCGATCATGGGGGAGAAGCCGGCGCCGATGAGGGTCGCGCCCTGGTAGCCGAGCGAGGCGCCGGTGTAGCGGACCTTGGTGCCGAACATCTCGGTGAGCAGGGCGCCCAGCGGGCCGTACATCGTGGACTGGGCGATGCCGTGACCGAGGACCACGGCCAGGATCAGCAGTCCCGGCGACTTCGAGTCGACCAGCGCGAGCACGGGGAAGGCGAGCGCGGCCGAGGCGACGGCTCCGGCGAGCACGACCGGGCGGCGGCCGACGCGGTCCGAGAGCGCGGAGGCGCAGGGCAGCACGACGAGGGCGACACAGGCGGAGACGGTGAGGGCGTCCAGCACCTGCGAACGGGCGTATCCGATGCCCGTGGCGTACGCGATCATGTAACTGGTCAGCAGCGACTGGGCGGTGAAGGCGCCGATGCCCACGCAGCAGGCCAGCAGCACCGGGCGCGGGTTGCGCAGCACGTCGAGGATCGGCAGCCGGGACTCGGCGCTGTCCTTCTTGACCTCCGCGAACAGCGGGCTCTCCACCACCTTCAGCCGGACGAACATGCCGACGCCGAGCAGGACGACGCTCAGCAGGAACGGCACCCGCCAGCCCCAGGCCGCGAACTCCTCCTTCGGGAGCGTCACGACGTAGGCCACGACGGCCGTGGACAGCAGCGAGCCGAGCGGGGCTCCCATCTGCGTGAAGCTGGACCACAGGCCGCGGCGGCGCTCCCCGGCGTGCTCGACGACCATCAGGGTGGCGCCGCCCCACTCGCCGCCGATGGCGATGCCCTGGACGACGCGCAGGGCGATCAGCAGGACCGGCGCCCACACGCCGATCGTGTCGTACGTGGGCAGCAGGCCGATGAGGAAGCTGGCGCCGCCCATCAGGCCCATGGTGAGCAGCAGCATCGACTTGCGGCCGAGCCGGTCGCCGAAGTGGCCGAAGAGGACGCCGCCGAGCGGGCGGGCGACATAGCCGGCGGCGAAGGTGCCGAAGGCGGCGATCGTGCCCACGGCCGGGTCGGCGCCCGGGAAGAACAGTTCGCCGAAGACGAGCGCGGCGACGGTTCCGTAGACGAGGAAGTCGTAGAACTCCACGGCTGTGCCGAGCAGCCCGGAGAGGGCCACTCGGCGCAGTTGGCGGGTCCGTTCGGAGGCCGTGGGCGGTGCGGCGACGGGGGACGAGGGCATCGCGGTCTCCCTTGAGAGCGGTCTGCCATGAGAGGGGTGACCCTGGAGAGCGGTGACCCGGGGGGAGCGGTCTCTCATGAGCGGGGAAGGACACCGCGAAGCTAGGCCCTCAGATAACTGCCGTCAATAAAGTGCACAACATTGAGTCGTGGTCTCCTGCGGCCCACGCCCCGCCGGTCAACTCGCCTGGCCCGTCGGCATGACCGTGACCTGCTGGACGTTCACCCGCGGCGGCAGCGAGGCGATGAACCCGACGGTCTCGGCGATGTCCTGCGGGACGAGCCACTCCATCGACGCCCGGGCGCCGTCCAGCCAGGCGAGGGCGCCCTCGTCGGTGACATGGCCCTGGAGTTCGGTGCCGACGATGCCGGGCTCGACCGCCGAGACACGGACGTTCTTCGCGCCCAGTTCCGCCCGCAGATGCCGGGAGAGATGGGTGACGTACGCCTTCGTCGCGGAGTAGACGGCGAAGGCCGGGTAGATGTTCTGGGCCGCGATCGAGGAGGTGTTGATCAGGTCGGCCACACCGCGCTCGGCCGCCGAGGCGACCAACTGCGGGGTGAAGGCCGCGATGGCGTTCATCAGCCCGTTGACGTTGAGGTCGATCTGCTGCCGCCACTGCTCCGTCGCCAACTCCTCGACAGGCGCGGGGAGCATGACGCCGGCGTTGTTGAACAGCAGGTCGGCGCCCCCGAGTTCGGCCGCCACCCGGTCGGCGGCCGCCTGGACCGCCGCCGCGTCGGTGACGTCCACGGAGAGGGCGAGGGCCCGGCCGCCGTTCTTCGCGACACGAGCGACCAGGTCGTCCAGCCGCTCGGTGCGACGCGCCAGCACGGCGACCCGGGCGCCCAGCGCGGCCAGGTGCTCGGCGGAGGCCTCGCCGATGCCGCTGGAAGCGCCGGTGACGACGGCGACGCGGCCGGAGAGGGGGAGTGCGGAGGTGGTCATGACGGATGCCTTCCGGAGTACGGAACGAGGAGTGGAGAAGGGGCCGCTGCGGCCCTCATCCAGACAACCGCCCGCCGAGCCCCCGCGGGGCGCCGGAAAGTGCCCTGACCGGGCGGGTATCCGCGAGGCAGGTACTGGCAGGACCACCTACGCCGGGGCAGCTCACGGGCGCCTTCGGCAGACTGGACGGCATGGACGACCGTGGCAGAGAACTCGCCGACTTCCTGCGCTCCCGCAGGTCCCGCCTCACCCCCGACCGGGCCGGGCTGCCCGAGGACGGCCGGGCCCGCCGGGTCCCCGGGCTGCGCCGCGACGAAGCGGCCCGCCTGGCCGGGGTGAGCACCGAGTACTACACCCGGCTCGAACAGGGCCGCGCCCAGAACCCCTCACCCGAGGTCGTCGAAGCCCTCGCCCGCGCCCTCCAGCTCGACCACTCCGAGCGCGAGCACCTCACCGACCTGCTGGCCCGCCCGTCCGCACCGCGCCGCGCCCCGGTCGCCCCGCAGCGGGTCCGGCCGGGCCTGCACCTGATGCTCCAGACCCTCGACCACGTGCCCGCGTTCGTCCTGGGCCGCCGCACCGACGTCCTGGCCGCGAACCGCCTCGCCCGCGAGGTCCTCACCGACTTCGAGGCGCTCCCCGCCAACCGCCGCAACCTGGCCCGCTACTACCTCCTCGACCCCGAGGCCCGCACCCGCGTCGGCGACTGGGAGCAGATCGCCACCGACACGGTCGCCGTGCTGCGCCTGGAGGCCGGACGGTACCCGCAGGACCGGCAGCTGGCCGACCTCGTCGGCGAACTCACCCTGATGTGCCCCGAGTTCAGCGGCTGGTGGAACGACCACCGGGTGCTCCACCGCACCCACGGCACGAAGTACTACCACCACCCCCTCGTCGGTGAACTCCACTTCTCCTACGAGTCCTTCGAACCGCCCGGCGACACCGACCAGACCCTGTGCGTCTACAACGTCGAGCCGGGCTCTGAGACGGCCGCCTCGCTCCGGCTGCTCAGCGCCATGAGCATCCGCTGACCCTGGGGATCAGGCGGGTTCGTACGACTCGACGACGTACCGTTCCTCGTCGTCGACCGCGTTCTCGTCCCAGTCCAGGAAGATCCGCTCCGGGTGCCCGTCGGCCGCGTACTCGGCCTCGGCGGTGTCCGCGCCGTCGCTCCGGGCCTGTTCCAGCTCGCCCAGCAGGGCGCCCAGCGTGGGCACGAGGTCCGGCGTCCGTGCTACGAACTGGCGTGCGCTGTCGTCCAGACCGACCGCCTCCGTGACCTTGCCGTCCCTGACGGTGACCCGGAACCTGCCGATGAGGGAGCGTTCGCCCTCGCTGGACGTCAGGGTGTAGGTGTACGCGGCGGGCTCCTCCCACGTCACCTCCTGCCGGGCCGAGGTCGAGGACGACTCCGCGCCGCAGGCGGCCACCGCGCAGACCAGTCCGGCCGTGGCGAGCAGCCCGGCACCCGTGCGTACGACCGTCATCGTGGTCCCTTCGTTCGTCGCCCCCGCGGAGCACGTCACTCCTGGGACGCCGCTCACCCCTCGGACGTTCAGGCTCCGTCACCCGGGGGCGAGGTCGCCCGCGCCCGCGTGATGAGGTTGACTCGTGCACCGGCCACCATCGAAGGAGCTGCACGTGACGTACGACATCGCCGCCCTCCGCTCCCTGTTCCCCGCCCTCGCGGCCGGCACGGCCCACTTCGACGGCCCCGGCGGCACCCAGACACCCCGGCCCGTGATCGACGCCGTCGCCGACGCCCTGGCGCACCCCCTGTCGAACCGCGGTCACGGCGTACCGGGGGAGCGCAACGCCGAGACGATCGTCACCGAGACCCGCGCCGCCCTGGCCGACCTGCTGGGCGCGGAGGCGTCCGGGATCGTCTTCGGCCGCAGCGCCACCCAGCTCACCTACGATTTCTCCCGCACCCTCGCCAAGACCTGGTCGCCCGGTGACGAGGTGGTCGTCACCCGGCTCGACCACGACGCGAACATCCGCCCTTGGGTACAGGCCGCCGAACGCGTCGGAGCCGTCGTGCGCTGGGCCGACTTCGACCCGGCCACGGGCGAGCTGACCGTCGACGACATCCGTGCCGTGCTCTCCGAGCGGACCCGGCTCGTCGCCGTCACCGCCGCCTCCAACCTCATCGGCACCCGCCCCGACATCCCCGCGATCTCCCGACTGGCCCACGAGGCAGGGGCGTTGGCCTACGTCGACGGCGTCCACCACACCGCGCACGCCCTGCTCGACCTGTCACGGCTGGGCGCCGACTTCTACGTCTGCTCCCCGTACAAGTTCCTCGGCCCGCACCACGGAGTCCTCGCCGCCCGCCCGGAGTTGCTGGAGACCCTGCACCCCGACAAGCTCCTGCCGTCCACCGACGTCGTCCCGGAACGCTTCGAACTGGGCACGCTGCCCTACGAGTTCCTGGCCGGCACCCGGGCGGCCGTCGACTTCCTCGCGGGCATGGACGCCACGGCATCGGGAACGCGACGACAGCGTCTGGAGGCGTCGTTCGCGGAGCTCGAAGCCCACGAGCAGGTCCTGCGCACGCAGTTGGACAAGGGGCTGGCAGCGCTCGACGGGATCACGATCCATTCCCGGGCCGCCGACCGCACGCCCACCCTGCTGCTGACCTTCGAGGAACACGGCACGGTGGACGCCTACCGCTTCCTCGCCGACCGAGGCGTCCACGCGCCGTCCGGCTCCTTCTACGCGATCGAGGCCTCCCGGCGGCTCGGCCTCGGCGACACCGGGGGCCTGCGCATCGGCCTCGCGCCCTACAACGACGCGGACGACGTCGACCGGCTCCTGACGGGCCTGGCCGACTTCCTGGCGCGCTGAGGTCATGAACGCCTGGCTCATCGAACGCCGCCCGCCGTGGGTCGTGATCGCCGGCCGTGACGACCCGTGGTCGGCGGCCGGGACCGCCGAGCTGCGGGCCCGGGGCGGAGAGGTGGTCCGCCTCGACGGACGGCAACTCCCCGACCCCGCGGCCGTGTTCACCGCCTTCGCCGACGCGCTGTCCTTCCCCGGCTGGTTCGGCCGCAACTGGGACGCGCTCGTGGACTGTCTGCGCGACCGGCACTCCTGCGGGGGCGGCCCGCGGGACACGGCCGTCCTGATCGACCACGCCGACGCGCTGCTGAACGCCGACTTCCTCGGGCTGTTCGTCTCGGTCCTGTGCCAGGCCGCCTGGCAGGCCAACCTGCGGCTGGACGCCGACGGACTGCCGCAGGACCTGCCGACCCACGCCCTGCACTTCCTTCTCCTCCTCGACGACACCCCGCCCGCCGCCTTCGCCCCGGCCGTGGCGAGCGGCATGGACGTGCGCGTGGCCCTCGACGGGGGACGTCTGACGGCGACCCTGAGCGGCGAGGACTGGCTCGTACCGCCGGACCCTCCTCGCCCTGGGGCGTCGCCTGTGACCGCCCGTGATCTCTCCGGCCCTCGCCCTGGGCGTCGCCCGTGACCGCCCCTGCCCCCGGTACCCCGCCCGGAGTCGCTTGTGACGGCCCCTGACCTCGCCGAAGCTCGCCCGGAGCGTCGTGTATGACTGCGCCCGGCCTCCCCGAAACCCCGCCCGGAGCCTGGCCTATGACGGCCACCGGCCTCCCCGAACCCCGCATGGAGCCTGGCCTATGACGGCCACCGGCCTCCCCGAATCCCGCCTGGAGCCTGGCCTATGACGGCCACCGGCCTCCCCCAACCCCGCCCGGAGCCTCGCTCATGACCACCCCCGGTCTCCCCCAACCCCACCCGGAACTGTGATGAGCCTTCTCGAATCGTTCCCGTTGGGTGCCGCGACCACCCTCGCCGAGCTCGCCGACAATCCCCACCCCCGGCTCGCCCTGCTCCGCGCCCACGAGCCCGTGTCCTGGCTGCCCGAGCTCGACGGCTGGCTGGTGACCCGCCGGGATCTGGCCCTGACGGTGATGAGGGACGCCAGGACCTTCACCGTCGACGACCCCCGCTTCTCCACCGCCCAGGTCGTCGGCCCGAGCATGCTGTCCCTCGACGGTCCCGAGCACGCCCGGCACCGCGACCCCTTCGCCGCCCCCTTCCGGCCGCGGCAGACCCACGACCGGTTCGCCGCGTTCGTCGAACAGGAGACCGACCGGCTCGTCACCGCCCTCGAACCCGCCGGCGCCGCCGAACTGCGCCGCTCCTTCGCCGGCCCGCTCGCGGTCGCCGTCGTCACCGAGGCGCTCGGCCTGTCCGGCGTCAGCACCGACACCGTCCTGACCTGGTACGAGGCCATCGTGGCGTCGGTCTCCGACATCACCGCCGGGCACGCCCCCAGCCCGGCCGGCACCGCCGCCTACGCACAGCTGAGGGCCGCCGTGGACACCACCCGCGGCACGTCCTCCCTGCTCGGCGCCGCCGCCGACCGGCTGTCCCTGCCGGAGGTCGCCTCCAACGCCGCGGTCCTGATGTTCGGCGGCATCGAGACCACCGAGGCGATGATCACCAACGCCGTCCTCCACCTCCTGCGCCACCCCGAGCAACTCGCCCTCGTCCAGGCCGAGTCCGACCTCCTTGACGGGGCGATCGAGGAGTCCCTGCGTCTCGAACCCGGCGCCGCCGTCGTCGACCGCTACGCCACCCGCGACACCGACCTGGGCCTGGCGACGATCCGGCGCGGCGACCTGGTCACCGTCTCCCTCGCCGGCGCCAACCGCGACCCGGCCGTCTTCCCCGACCCCGACCGCTTCGACGTCCGCCGCGAGAACGCCCGCCTCCAACTGGCCTTCGCCCACGGCCCCCATCACTGCATCGCCGCCCACCTGGCCCGCCTGGAGACCCGCATCGCCCTGCGGACTCTTCTGGCCCGGCTTCCGGGCCTGCGGCTCGACGCGGAGCACCCGGCGGCACCGTACGGTCTCGTCTTCCGGAAGCCGGCCGCGCTCCACGTACGGTGGGGTCACAACGGGCAAACAGGTTAAATCTCCGTTTCCGAGTGACCTGCCTCTCATGGCACCCGGAGGCCATAGCCGCGACCATGGTGTCCGTCACCGGCAGGCCGAAGGGATCGGGAATGCTCCGCAAGGTACTGGTAGCCAACCGAGGCGAGATCGCGATTCGCGCCTTCCGCGCCGGCTATGAACTGGGCGCGAGGACCGTCGCCGTCTTCCCCCACGAGGACCGCAACTCACTGCACCGGCTCAAGGCCGACGAGGCGTACGAGATCGGCGAGCCGGGCCACCCGGTGCGGGCCTACCTCTCCGTGGAGGAGATCGTCCGCGCAGCTCAGCGGGCCGGTGCCGACGCCGTCTACCCGGGCTACGGGTTCCTCTCCGAGAACCCCGAGCTGGCCCGCGCCTGCGAGGAAGCCGGGATCACCTTCGTCGGCCCCAGCGCGGAGATCCTGGAACTCACCGGCAACAAGGCGAGGGCGGTGGCCGCGGCCCGAGCGGCCGGCGTGCCCGTCCTCGGTTCCTCCCAGCCCTCCAGCGACGTGGACGAGCTGGTGCGGGCCGCAGAGGACATCGGCTTTCCGGTGTTCGTGAAGGCCGTCGCCGGTGGCGGCGGGCGCGGTATGCGGCGCGTCGAGGACCCGGCCCAGCTGCGGGAGTCCATCGAGGCGGCGGCCCGCGAAGCGGCCTCCGCGTTCGGTGACCCGACCGTCTTCCTGGAGAAGGCCGTCGTCGACCCCCGCCACATCGAGGTGCAGATCCTCGCCGACGGCCAGGGCAACGTCATCCACCTCTTCGAGCGCGACTGTTCCGTCCAGCGCCGCCACCAGAAGGTCATCGAGCTGGCCCCGGCGCCGAACCTCGACCCGGAGCTGCGCGACCGCATCTGCGCCGACGCGGTGCGCTTCGCCCGCGAGATCGGCTATCGCAACGCCGGCACCGTGGAGTTCCTCCTCGACCCGCAGGGCAACCACGTCTTCATCGAGATGAACCCGCGCATCCAGGTCGAGCACACGGTCACCGAGGAGGTCACCGACGTCGACCTCGTCCAGTCCCAACTCCGCATCGCCGCTGGTGAGACCCTCGCCGACCTGGGGCTGTCCCAGGAGACGGTCACCCTGCACGGCGCCGCCCTCCAGTGCCGGATCACCACCGAGGACCCCGCCAACGGGTTCCGCCCGGACACCGGCCGCATCAGCGCCTACCGCTCGCCCGGCGGCTCCGGCATCCGCCTCGACGGCGGAACCACCCACGCCGGTACGGAGATCAGCGCCCACTTCGACTCCATGCTGGTGAAACTCACCTGCCGGGGCCGGGACTTCTCCACCGCCGTCAAGCGTGCCCGGCGTGCCGTCGCCGAGTTCCGCATCCGCGGCGTGGCCACCAACATCCCGTTCCTCCAGGCCGTGTTGGACGACCCGGACTTCCAGGCGGGCCGCGTCACCACCTCGTTCATCGAGCAGCGTCCCCACCTGCTGACCTCCCGCACCTCCGCAGACCGCGGCACCAAGCTCCTCACCTACCTCGCCGACGTCACGGTCAACAAGCCGCACGGCGAGCGCCCCCAGCTCATCGACCCCAGCAGCAAGCTGCCGCGGCCCACGAACGAGGTGCCGCCCGCCGGTTCGAAGCAGAAGCTCACCGAGCTCGGCCCGGAGGGCTTCGCCCGCTGGCTGCGCGAGTCCCCGACCATCGGCGTCACCGACACCACCTTCCGCGACGCCCACCAGTCGTTGCTCGCGACCCGCGTGCGCACCAAGGACCTCCTCGCCGTCGCCCCGGTCGTCGCCCGCACCCTGCCCGAACTCCTGTCCCTGGAGTGCTGGGGCGGCGCCACCTACGACGTCGCGCTCCGCTTCCTCGCCGAGGACCCGTGGGAGCGGCTCGCCGCCCTGCGCGAGGCCGTCCCCAACATCTGCCTCCAGATGCTGCTGCGCGGCCGCAACACCGTCGGCTACACCCCGTACCCGACCGAGGTGACCGACGCCTTCGTCGAGGAGGCCGCCGCCACCGGCATCGACATCTTCCGCATCTTCGACGCGCTCAACGACGTCGGCCAGATGCGCCCCGCCATCGAGGCCGTACGCGAGACCGGCACCGCGATCGCCGAGGTCGCCCTCTGCTACACGAGCGACCTGTCCAACCCGAACGAGCGGCTCTACACCCTCGACTACTACCTGCGGCTCGCCGAGCAGATCGTCGAGGCCGGCGCGCATGTCCTGGCCGTCAAGGACATGGCCGGTCTGCTGCGGGCGCCGGCCGCCGCCACCCTCGTGTCCGCGCTGCGCCGGGAGTTCGACCTGCCGGTGCACATCCACACCCACGACACCGCGGGCGGTCAGCTCGCCACCTACCTGGCCGCGATCCAGGCCGGCGCGGACGCCGTGGACGGAGCCGTGGCCTCCATGGCCGGTACGACGTCCCAGCCGTCGCTGTCGGCGATCGTCGCCGCCACCGACCACTCCGCCCGGCCCACCGGCCTCGACCTGCTCGCGGTCGGCGACCTGGAGCCGTACTGGGAGAGCGTCCGCCGGATCTACGCCCCCTTCGAGGCAGGCCTTGCCTCGCCGACCGGCCGGGTCTACGACCACGAGATCCCCGGCGGACAGCTCTCCAACCTGCGCACCCAGGCCGTCGCGCTCGGGCTCGGCGACCGCTTCGAGGACATCGAGGCGATGTACGCCGCCGCCGACAAGATCCTCGGCCATCTCGTGAAGGTCACCCCGTCGTCCAAGGTGGTCGGCGACCTCGCCCTGCACCTGGTGGGCGCGGGGGTGTCGCCGGAGGAGTTCGAGGCGACCCCGGAGCGGTTCGACATCCCCGACTCGGTCATCGGCTTCCTCCGCGGCGAGCTGGGCACCCCGCCCGGCGGCTGGCCGGAGCCGTTCCGCAGCCGGGCCCTGGAGGGCCGCGCCGACCCCAAGCCGGCACCGGAGCTGACCGCCGAGGACCGCGACGGCCTGGAGAAGGACCGCCGTGCCACTCTCAACCGGCTCCTCTTCCCCGGCCCCACGCGGGAGTTCGAGACGCACCGCCAGACCTACGGCGACACCAGCGTCCTCGACAGCAAGGACTTCTTCTACGGGCTGCGCCCCGGCCAGGAGTACGCCGTCGACCTGGAGCCGGGCGTCCGGCTGCTGATGGGTCTGGAGGCCGTGGGCGAGGCCGACGAGCGCGGCATGCGGACCGTGATGTCCACGCTCAACGGCCAGTTGCGGCCCATCCAGGTCCGCGACACCGCCGCCTCCTCCGACATCCCCGTCACCGAGAAGGCCGACCGCTCCAACCCCGGCCATGTCGCTGCCCCGTTCGCCGGTGTGGTGACCCTCGCGGTCGCCGAGGGCGACGAGGTCGCGGCCGGCGGCACGGTCGCCACCATCGAGGCGATGAAGATGGAGGCCGCGATCACCGCGCCCAAGGCGGGCAAGGTCTCCCGGCTGGCCATCAACAAGATCCAGCAGGTGGAGGGCGGCGATCTGCTGTTCGTGATCGGCTGAGCCGCCCGGTCGGATTTCCCGATCGAGTGGTGACGGGCGTCACACCGGCGTACGGTCGTCTAGTGGACGGCACCGTTCACTGACCCGTGGTGACGGTGCCACTCCCGAGAGTCGATGCGCCCATGACCAGCTCCAGTTCCGCGGCGAAGACGGCCACCCCCGGCACCGGGGGTGGCGGAAACGCCATGGCGCTGCTGGTCATCGCCTCGTGTCAGCTGATGGTGGTCCTCGACATCACCATCGTGAACATCGCCCTCCCGGACATCCAGCGCTCTCTCGACTTCTCCACCACCAGCCTGTCGTGGGTGGTCAACGCCTACACGCTCACCTTCGGCGGGCTGCTGCTGCTCGGCGGGCGGACCGGTGACATCCTCGGGCGGCGGCGGATGTTCATCGTGGGCGTGCTGCTCTTCGTGCTCGCGTCGCTGCTCGGCGGGCTCTCCCAGAACGAGGCCCAACTCCTCGCCGCACGCGCCTTCCAGGGCGTCGGCGGCGCCATCGCCTCCCCGACCTCGCTCGCCCTGATCAGCACGACGTTCCGTGAAGGGCCCGAACGCAACCGGGCGTTCGGGGTGTTTGCCGCGGTGTCGGCGGGCGGTGGCGCGATCGGACTGCTGGCCGGAGGCATCCTCGTCGAGTACCTCAACTGGCGCTGGGTGCTGTTCGTCAACGTCCCCATCGGACTGCTCATCGCGGCCGCCGCACCCCGCTATATCAAGGAGTCCGAGCGCCATCCCGGCCACTTCGACATCGCCGGCGCCCTGACCTCCACCGTCGGCATGGTGCTGTTGGTGTACGGGTTCATCAGAGCCGCCCAGGAGGGCTGGCGGGACCCCTACACGCTGGGCTCGTTCGGCGCGGCCGTCGTCGTCCTCACCGCGTTCGTCCTCATCGAGCGGCGCTCCCGGCAGCCGATCACGCCGCTGCACATGTTCGCCGACCGCAACCGGGCGGGGACATACGGCATCATGCTCTGCCTCGCCGCGGCGATCTTCGGCATGTTCTTCTTCCTCACGCTCTTCGTGCAGAACGTGCTGGACTTCAGCCCGTTGCAGGCCGGTTTCGCGTTCCTGCCGGTCAGCGCGGTCATCGCGGTCGGCGCCGGACTGGCCTCGCGGTTCCTGCCCGTCTACGGGCCGAAGCCCTTCATGGTGGTGGGCGCGATCCTCGCCGCGGCCGGTCTCGCCTGGCTGACGCTGACCGACATCCACTCCACCTACGCGGGCAGCGTCCTCGGCCCGATGCTGGTGTTCAGCCTCGGCATGGGCATGGAGTTCGTGTCGCTGACGCTGATGGCGCTCTCCAACGTGCCCGTGCAGGAGACCGGCGCGGCCTCCGGGCTCCTCAACGCCACCCAGCAGGTGGGCGGTTCGCTGGGGCTGTCCATCCTGGTGACCACGTACGGCACGGCCAGCAGCAACGAGACCGAGAAGTTCTTCGAGCAGGCCACCCCGGCCGAGCGGCTCTTCTTCAAGCGCACGGGACAACTGCCCGGCACATGGGCCGACCAGGTGCTCACCGCCGGTGTCTCGGCCGCGTTCATCGTCGCGGCGATCTTCACCGCGGTCGCCGCGCTGATCGCCGTACTCGCCATTCAGGTACGGCCGTCCGACCTGGAGCGGCTCCAGGGCAACGGCGGCGGAATGCCCTCACCGCCGTGAGGCGGGCGTCGGGACCAGCCCCAACTGCTGGGCGCGCAGGACGGTTCCGAGCCGGTCGTGGGTGCCGAGCTTGCGGTAGATGTTCGCGACGTGCTTGTGCACCGTCCGCTCCGAGATGCCGAGCCTGCGGCCCATGGCGGCGGCGGTGAGCGCGTCGGTGAGCAGCAGCAGCACGGTCGTCTCCCGGGGCGTCAGCCCCGCCTCGGCCGTACCCGCGTCGGGTGCGACCGTCCGCCGCCAGCGTTCCAGGAGCTGCCGCTGCTGCTCGATCCCGGAGAGGAGGGGCTGGAGCTGCCCGGCGTCCCGCACCGTGTCCTCGGTGAAGTCCCGGCCCGAGCGGTAGACGAGACAGCCGGTGATGGGCGAACCGGACTCCGGAAGCGGTATCCCCAGCACATGGTCGACGTCCAGGAGGTCGTCGAGCAGCCGCGCGGTCCGGCTGGTGCCCCACGCCCGCCCCGCCGCCGTCCGCGCCGTCACCGGCGTCCGGTCCGGCACGGCCGCGTAGTGCCCGGCGAAGGGGTAGCCCGCGCGCAGCAGCCCCATCGCCTCCTCCCCGAGCCCGCCGAACTCCGGGGCGGCCTCCGCGGACAGGCCCAGCGTGCCGCCGTCCTCGCTCCAGTCGTCCAGCTTGTAGATCAGCGCCTCGCCGCCGCACAGCTCCGGCAGCGCGGCCGCCACCAGCGGCCAGAGCAGGTCGGGGTCCCGTTCGTGGAGTGCGGCCACGGCCACCGACAGCATCCGCTCGTAGGCCCCGCCCAGCCCCTGTGCCACGTTCCCTCTCCGCCCGCTCACGTACGCAGTTCTACCCATACCTGCGGGTGATTCCGCCGTTCCAGAATGCAACAGCGGGGGAGAACAGGCCCGGAGGGGGTGCCTGGTTCTCTCCCTCTTGCGTGCGGGCCGCCGGAACGGGGGACCGGCGGCCCGCACGCAAGCGCCGCCTACGAGGCGTCCGGCCGCATCGCGTCCGAGATGGACTTGACGCCCCCGTGCGCCGTGAGGCCCCCGTCCACCGGAATGTCGGTGCCGGTGATAAACGACGACTCGTCGGAGATCAGGAACACCACGAGCGGGGCGATGTCGGCGACGGTGCCGCTGCGTCCCAGCGGCGTCTCCCGCAGGGTCGTCTCGCGGAAGGATTCCGTGGCGGCGGCGGTCATCTCCGTCTCGATGTAGCCCGGGTGGATCGTGTTGACCCGGATGCCGCGCGGCCCCAGCTCCATCGCCGCGATCCTCGACACCCCGCGCAGCGCCCATTTGCTGGCCGTGTAGGCGACCGGATAGTAGCCGGTCAGGGCGGCCGACGAACCGACGTTGACGACGGAGGAGCCCGGCGGCATCAGCGGGGCCAGGTACTGGATGCCGAGCAGCGGACCGGTGGTGTTGACGGCCTGCACCCGCGCCATGTCCTCGGCGCTCACGTCCCCCAGCCGGCCGCGCTGGATGATCCCGGCGTTGTTGACCAGGCCGTGGACGTGCCCGTACGTCTCCTTGAGTTCGGCGGCCAGTTCCGCCCAGTCGCTCTCCTCGCTCACGTCGAGGCGACGGCAGCCGTCGCCCTCGGGACGTACGTCGGTGGCGACCACCTGGGCCCCGGCCCGGGCCAGGGCGGCCGCCTCCGCGGCACCCTGGCCACGGGCCGCGCCCGTGACGACGACGACCTTCCCGGCCAGCCGGGTCGTGCTCTCGCTCATGCCGGACAACCTACTGGCGGGTCGACCATGAGCTGGTCCGCAAGATGTGTCGGTGAGGCAAAGAGCCGAGCGTCCCGCGTCAGTCCCGGTCGGCGCGGGCCGCCTTCTCGGCGTGCAGCTTCTTCACGCGGGCGCCTTCCTTGCGGACCTCGGCCTGCGTGGCGCGCTCCTTGACCAGCCACTCGGGCTGCTCCTGCTTCAGCGCCTCGATCTGCTCCGTGGTGAGTGGCTCGGTCACGCCGCCGCGCGCCAGACCGGCGATGGACACGCCGAGCTTGGCCGCGACCACCGGACGAGGGTGCGGGCCGTTGGCACGCAGGTCCTGGAGCCACTGGGGCGGATCGGCCTGGAGCTGGTTAAGCTCGGCCCGCGAGACGACACCCTCACGGAACTCGGCGGGGGTGGCCTCGAGGTACACACCCAGCTTCTTCGCCGCGGTCGCGGGCTTCATCGTCTGGGTGCTCTGGTGCTGCGTCATGGGGTCCAGGGTATCGACTGGGTGAACCTTCGCCGACCACGGCGGGTAACCTGGCCAGGTGACAGGCGTGGACGAACCCCCGAAGACAGGCCCGGCAGCACCCCCCGCGTTCCGGCTCGCCTACGTCCCGGGAGCGACCCCCGCGAAGTGGGTGCGGATCTGGCAGGAGCGGCTGCCGGACACCCCGCTGACCCTCCTCCAGCTGTCCGGCGCCGAGGCGGTCGCCGCGCTGCGGGACGGCTCCGCGGACGCCGGTCTGGTACGGCTGCCGGTCGACCGTACGGTCTTCAGCGCCATCCCCCTCTACACCGAGACCACGGTCGTCGTCGTCCCGAAGGACCACGTCATCGCCGCGGTCGAGCAGGTGACCCTGGAGGATCTGGCCGACGAGACCGTGCTCCACCCCCTCGACGACGTCTTCGAGTGGGAGCAGCCACCGGGGGAGCCCGCCTTCGAGCGCCCCGCGACGACCGAGGACGCGATCGAGCTGGTCGCGGCCGGTATCGGGGTGCTCGTCGTCCCGCAGTCCCTGGCCCGTCTGCACCACCGCAAGGACCTCACCTACCGTCCGGTCACCGACGCCCCCGAGTCCTCCGTCGCCCTGTCGTGGCCGGAGGAGGCGACCACGGACCTGGTCGAGGACTTCATCGGCATCGTCCGCGGGCGCACGGTCAACAGCACACGGGGCCGTGCCAAGGAGCAGCCCGAGGCGAAGCCCGCGAAGGCCAAGGCGGCCGGTCAGCCCAGGAAGCCGCAGCAGAAGCGGGCGGCCCCCGCCGGCGGACGCCGCAAGCCGCCGGCGGCCAAGCGGGGCAAGCCCAAACGCAGGTCGTAGGCCTACGGTGTAATCGAACAGTCGAGGATGCGCCCGTCGACCGTGCCGACCAACAGCCGGTCGGCGGCGGTGAGTTCGAGGGAGAGGGCGACGACGGGCTGACCGTCGACCGTCAGGTGGTGCCGCCAACGGACGGTCCCGTCACCGGCGTTGAAGGCCACCAGCTCACCCGAGTTGTACGCGACGTACACCGTGTCCTCGTCGCCGTCCACCGCGGTCGCGGGATGGTCGGCGGTGACCTCCCAGCGCGCTGCCCCGTCCGTGAGGCTGCGGCGTACGACGAAGGCGTTGCCCGGCAGCAGTCCGGCACCGTCGTGCACGGCCCCCGCGTGCACCAGATCCCCGCCGACCTCGACACCCGGCCCGCCGAACAGATGCCTGGCGGGCGTCCGCCAGTCGAGCGGGAACAGCCGACGCGGCCCGTCGCTGCCGTACGGATCGACCTCGACCACCCACTTGTCCCGCCACGGCTCGCGGCCGTTTCCCTGGAGGAAGAGCAGCCGACCGCTGCGCCGGATCGGGAAGGCGTGGTTGAAGAGGTCGTAGCCGCTCAACGGCACGGTCGCTTCCGGGGCCTCCCCCGCGGGCGGGACCAGGCCGACCGGCTGGGCGTCGCGCCGCCTGTGCACGTCCGTGGACCGGAGCGCCAGCCAGCCGTCCCGGCGTGTGGTGAACACGGCAGGGAAGCCGAGTGCGAGGGTGCCGAGCGACTTCCCGTCCGCGGGTGACAGCCGGGCGATGAGCGGCGACGGGGTGACCCACTCCCGTCCCACCCGGCGCACCCGTCGTCGCTCCGCGTTGACCCAGACCTCGTGCCCACGGACGACGAGCTGCCGTCCGCCCTCCTCGTCCGGCACACACCAGTCAAGGCGCCCGTCGGGCAGCCACGCCTCGGCCAGCACCTCCTCCAGACAGGCCAGCACCCGCCCGTCCGCGAGCCCGTGGACGTCCCAGACCTGACGGCGCGGCTCCCACCCCGGCTCCCCGGTCAGCGCGGCCACGGCCTCGACGGCGTCCTCGTGCGCCGACCGCTCGAACGTGACCCGCCGCCCGCCCAGTTCCTCCTGCAGCACCGAGCCCTGCGGGACGGCACTCCAGTCGGGCCGCTCGACGATCACGTCGAAGCCGTGCGCGTGCGCTTCCTCGTCGAACTCGCCCTCGTCCGGAGGGGCCAGGACCAGCCGCAGCGCCCGCGCGCTCCTCCACTCCAGCTTCAGCACCTCGCGCGCCCCGCGCATGACCGTTCGTGCCCGCCCCGACACCAGGTCGAGCAGCAGCAACTCGCCCTCGAAGAAATACCCCCCGTCGTACGACCCCGTGCCGATCGCGACGAGCGGAAGCGTGGGGTGGAAGGCGAGGCACCGGACGGGCCAACGAGAAGAGACGACCCCTCGGCAGCGCAGATCGTCCGCGCCGTAGACGCCCACCCGGTACTGCTGCCAGCGGCTGCCGGCCGTGCCGTCCGCGGACCATTGCAGATACCCGAGATCACCGCCCACGACGACGAGCCCGCGCTCCTCACCGACGGCCACGGTCGTGGGCCTGCCGATCTCGGCGAAGGGCCGGTCGCCGAGGACGCGGTGCACGGTCAGGGGTGCGGTCATGCCGTCATCATCGGCGATCAAGGCAGCCCGACGGTACTGAAATAGGGTGCGGGCATGACCTCGCAGGCCTACCTCTCCGCACTGTTCTCCCTCGACAACCGCGTCGCCCTCGTCACCGGCGGCAGCTCCGGCATCGGCCGCGCCGTCGCCGGCGCCCTGGCCCGCGCCGGAGCGAGTGTCGTCGTCCTGGCCCGCAAGGAAGCGGAACTGGCGGCGACCGTGGACGGGTTGACGGCCGACGGCTGCCGCGCCGCATGGGTCGGCGCCGACCTCGGCACCCGCGACGGCGTGCGCGCCGCGGCCGAGGAGGCGGTGCAGGCCTTCGGGGAGCCCGACATCCTCGTCAACTCCGCCGGCATCAACCTGCGGCCCCCGCTGGGCGAGCTGACCGAGGACGTGTGGGACACCACCCTCGCCGTCAACCTGGAGGCGCCCTTCCTGCTGGGGCAGCGCTTCGGCCCCGGCATGGCCGAGCGCGGATACGGACGGATCATCCACATCACCTCCCAGCAGGCCCACCGCGCCTTCGTGCAGAGCGGCGCCTACGGCGTCTCCAAGGGCGGCCTCGAATCACTCGCCCGGTCGCAGGCGGAGGCCTGGTCGCCGTACGGCGTCACCTGCAACACGCTCGTGCCGGGCTTCGTGATGACGCCCCTCAACGCCCGCCTCGCGAACGACCCGGAGAAGGTCGAGGCGCTCGCCGCCCGCACGATGGTCGGGCGCAACGGCCTCGCCGAGGACTTCGAAGGCGCGGCGGTCTTCCTCGCGAGCCGCGCCGCCGCGTACGTCACCGGCCAGTCGATCTTCGTCGACGGCGGCCTCTCCGTGCACTGACCCCTGCGTGGCCGGTCTCGGCACTGCCGTGCTCGGCAGATCGGCCGCATCCGTCACCTTCCGCTCGGCACTGCCGCGCTCGCTGGATCGGCCGGAGCCGGCATTCCCCTCAGCACGGCCGCACCCGGCAGAATGACCACATCCGGCACCCTCGGCTCGGCACTGCCGCGCCCGGCAGAATGACCACATCCGGTCCCTGCCCGACCCGGCTCCCCAGCGGAGCGCTCTGGCAGAATCGGCCCGTGGATCGGTGGATCCTCGAACGCGAGCGCGAGCTGACGCGACTGGCCGCGGCCGCCCGGGAGGCGGCAGCCGGTGCCGGTTCGGTGGCGCTCGTCTTCGGTGAGGCCGGCATCGGCAAGTCCAGTCTGGTGAAGGCCATGCCGGAGCGGCTGCCCGCGCAGGCGCGTGTCCTCGTCGGCCAGTGCGACGACCTCGCCACCCGCCGCCCCCTCGGCCCGTTCCGCGACCTGGTCGGCAGCGTCGGCGCCGACCTCGCCCGCAGCGTCATGGAGGGCGGCGACCGCCACCGCGTCTACGAGGCCCTGCACGCCGAACTCGCCGCCACCCCGCACCCGGCGGTCCTCGTCGTCGAGGACGTCCACTGGGCCGACGAGGCATCCCTGGACGCCCTGCGTTTCCTGGTCCGCCGGGTGGAAGGGCTGCCGGCGCTGCTCGTCCTCACCTACCGCGACGACGAGCTGAGCCGCGAACACCCCCTGCGCCACCTGCTGGGCCAGGTCTCCCGCACGTCCCGGGTGCACCGGCTGCCCCTCGCCCGGCTCTCCCTCGACGCGGTGCGGGCGCTCAGTGCCTCCCGCCGGCTCGATGCCGCCCAGGTGTACGAGGTGACGTCCGGCAACCCGTTCTTCGTCGCCGAGATCGTGGCCGCGGGCGGCACCGGGGGAGTGCCCCCGACGGTCGTGGACGCCGTCCTGGCCCGGCTGCGGGGCCTGGACCCGGCGACGGTGGACGCGCTGGAGCAGCTCGCCGTCGTGCCCTCGGCCGTCGAACGGCCCCTGGTGGACGCCCTGTTCACCGACGGCGTGGCCGTGCTGGCCACCGCCGAGCAGCGCGGACTGCTCACGGTGGAGCCGGACCGGGTGGCGTTCCGGCACGAGCTGATCCGGCGGGCCGTCGCCGACTCCCTGCCCGCGGCCCGCCGCATCGCCCTCAACCGCGAGGTCCTCGCCGCGCTCGTCGCCCGGCCCGGCTGCGACGCCGCCCGCATCGTCCACCACGCCGACCAGGCCGGCGACCAGGACGCCATCGCCCGCTACGGACCCGACGCCGCCAAGGACGCCGCGTGCGCCGGCGCCCACCGCGAGGCCGCCGCCCAACTCCGGCTCGTGCTGCGCCAACGGCACCGCTACGGGCCGGCCGACCTCGCCGACCTCCTCGAACGCTATGCCGTGGAGAGCTACACCATCGCCGACTCGGCCGCCGCCGTCACCGCCCAGCACGAGGCCGTCGGCCTGCGCCGCTCCCTCGGCGACACCCTCGGGCTCGGCGCCGACCTGCGCTGGCTGTCCCGCATCCACTGGTGGGCCGGCGACGCCGACCAGGCCCAGGAGGCCGCCCGCGAAGCCGTCACCGTCCTCGAACACGCCGGCGACGACCGGCTCCTCGCCCTCGCCGTCAGCAACACCGCCCAACTGCGCATGCTCTCCGACCGCTACGCCGAGGCCGTCGAACTCGGCGAACGCGCCATCACCCTGGCCCGCAAGGCCGACGACGCGGCGATCCTCTCCCACGCCCTCAACAACGTCGGCACGGCCCGCTGGCGCGGGGGCGACCCCGGCGGGCGGCTCCAGCTGGAGGAGAGCCTGGAGGTGGCGCTCGCCGCCGGCGAGGTCGAGCACGCCTGCCGCGCCTACGCCAACCTCATCTGGACCCTCCTCGACAACCTCCGGTACGCCGAGGCCGACCTGTTCCTGCCCCCGGCGATGGACCTGGCCGACCGCGCCGAACACCTCGGCTTCCTCAACTACCTCCACGTCGAGCTGGCGGTACGGCGTCTGGCCGCCGCCGACTGGGAGGCCGCCGAGAAACACGCCGAGTTCGGCATGCACGACTTCGTCCCGGCCCGCTGCCCCGCGCTCACCGTTCTCGCCCGGGTCCGCGTCCGCTGCGGCCGCCCCGGCGCCGGTGAACTCCTCGCCGAGGCCCGCCGGATCGCCGTACGCACCAGGGAACTCCAGCGCACCGGGCCCGTCGCGGCGGCCCTCGCCGAGGCGGCCTGGCTGCGCGGCGACCTCGCCGCCCTCACCGCCGCCGCGGGGCCCGTCCACGCCCAGGCCGACCGGCTGCCCGGCGTCCCCTACCGCGCCGAGCTCGGCTACTGGCTCACCAAGGCAGGCCACCCCGTCCGGCTCGACGACTCGGACCACCCGTACGCCCTCCAGGCCCGCGGCCTCTGGCGGCAGGCCGCCACCCGCTGGCTGGAGGCGGGCTGCCCCTACGAACACGCCGGCGCCCTCGCCGAGAGCCCCGACCCCGCAGACAAGCTCACCGCGCTCACCACCCTCGACGCCCTCGGCGCCGAACCACGGGCCCGGCTGCTCCGCACCGAGCTGCGCCGCATCGGTGTCCAGCACATCCCGCGCGGCCCGGTCGCCGCGACCCGGGAGAACCCCGCCGGCCTCACCCGGCGCCAGCTCCAGGTCATGCGGCTGCTCGCGGACGGACTGACCAACGCGGAGATCGCCGCCCGGCTCGTGGTGTCGGTACGGACGGTCGACAACCACGTACGAGCCGTCCTCGACAAGCTGGACGCCCCCACCCGACGGCACGCGGCCGACCGTGCGGCACGGCTCGGACTGCTGGCGGACGACGAAGGCCCGCCCCCGGAGCCCGAGGGGCCGCTTCCGCACACCGAAACGTAGGTACCCGGCGGCCCCGAGCTGGGTGACGCACACGGATGTCCGTTCGGTGGCGACGCGAGTAGAACGGGCGAATCGACACGAATTTCCGAAACGGGGGACCGCATGTCCAGCACCATCGCCCACGCGGCGCGCACGGAACTCACCGTCTTCAACGGTGAGTTGATCGGCCCCGACGACACCGCCTACCAGCAGGCCCGAGGCGTCTACAACGCGATGATCGACCGGCACCCCGCCCTCGTCGCCCGCTGCGCCGACGCGGACGCCGTCGCCCGCGTCATCGCCTTCGCCCGCGCCCACGACCTGCCCCTCGCCGTACGGGGCGGCGGCCACCACGGCGCCGGCCTCGGCACCGTCGACGGAGGCGTCGTCGTCGACCTGTCCCCGCTGAAGGGCATCGAGGTCGACCCCGACTCCCACACCGTCCGGGTCGGCGGCGGCTGCGTCTGGGGCGAGGTCGACCGCGCCACCAACGCCCACGGCCTCGCCACGCCCAGCGGCATCATCTCCACCACCGGCGTCGGCGGCCTCGCCACCGGCGGCGGGCTCGGCCACCTCACCCGCAAGTGCGGGCTGACCATCGACAACCTGCTGGAGGCCGAGATCGTCCTCGCCGACGGCAGGAAGGTGACCGCCAGCGGCTACGAGAACAGCGACCTGTTCTGGGCGGTCCGTGGCGGCGGCGGCAACTTCGGGGTGGTCACCTCGTTCCTGTTCCGGCTGCACGACATCAGCACGGTCGTCGCCGGGCCCACCTTCTGGCCGGTGGAGGACAGCGCCGAAGTCCTCGCCGCCTACCGGGACTTCATCCTGAACGCGCCCCGGGAACTCAACGGCTTCTTCCTGCACGGCACCGTGCCGCCCGCCCCGCCGTTCCCCGAGGAGATCCAGCTCCGCAAGACCGCCGGCATCGTCTGGTGCTGGACCGGCGCCGACCCCGAGGCCGCCGCCCGCGAGATGGCCCCGCTGCTCGACGCGCTGCCCGCGCCGCTGCTGCACGCACCCATGGTGCTGCAACACCCCGAACTCCAGACGATGTTCGACGGGCTCTACCCGCCCGGCCACCAGTGGTACTGGCGCGCCGACTTCGTCGAGACCATCCCCGACGACGCCGTCGCCCTCCACGCCAAGTTCGGTGCCGAGGTCCCCACCATGCAGTCGACCATGCACCTCTACCCGATCGACGGCGCCGCCCACGACGTCGGCCAGGACGCCACGCCCTGGGCCTACCGCCATGCCAACTGGGCGTCCGTGTACGCCGGAGTGGACCCCGACCCCGCCAACGCCGAGCTGATCAAGCGCTGGACGGTCGACTACTTCGACGCCCTGCACCCGTACTCGGCGGGCGGCGCCTACGTGAACATGATGATGGACGAGGGACAGGAACGGGTCCGGGCCAGCTACCGCGACAACTACGCCCGTCTGGCCCGCGTCAAGGCCGACCGCGACCCGGACAACGTCTTCCGCCTCAACCAGAACATCCAGCCGGCGCCGAAGCCGACGCACGGGTCACGACCGTAGTCCGCGCGTCGGGCGAGCGGTGCCCCGGCTGCGGGGCGGGGCACCGCGGCGATCGCCGACCGGTCAGGACGGGCGGGCCGAGGCCGCCAGCCAGTCGTACGCGGCCCGGGCCGTGAACTCCTCCTGACCGCCGCGCAGCAGCAGATCGGCGGTGGCGAACTCCGGGGCACCGGCCTGGGCGGCGACGTACGGGACGGCGATGCAGCGCATCCCGGCCGCGTGCGCGGCGGCGGCGCCCGGGGCCGCGTCCTCCAGGACCACGCAGTCGGCCGGGGCCGCGCCGAGCCGGCGGGCCGCCTCCAGGAAGACGTCCGGGGCGGGCTTCCCGCGCTCGACCTCGTCGGCCGAGACGACGGTGTGCAGGAAGGCGTCCAGGCCGGTGCCGGCCAGGATCGCCTCGATGGCCTCCGGCGACGAACCCGACGCCACGGCCATCGGGACGCCCTCGCCCGCGAGCAGCTCCACGAACCTGCGCATCTCCGGGTACGCGCGCGTGGCGGCGCGGGCCAGCTCCAGATAGCGGCGGTTCTTCGCGTCGAACACTTCTGCCACGGTGGCCGCGAGTCCGTACTCCCGCTTCCAGACCTCCACCGTCTCCAGGGTGCTGATCCCGACGTACCGCTCGTGGTCCGTCCAGCTGTAGCCGGGGACGCCGTACTCGGCCAGGACCTGACGGCCGGCTTCGTAGTAGTTCGGCTCGCTGTCCACGAGCGTTCCGTCGAGATCGAAGATGACCGAGGTCGGACCGAGAATGCTCATGGCGTCCAGGATGTCAAAGGTCAGTTCCGGGCCGCGCGGCCGATCGACTCCACCAGCGGCAGCAGTCGGTGCGGCACCCGCTCGCGCAGGGCCACCTCGGTACGGGTGCGGACGACGCCCGGCAGACTGATCACCTTCTGGATCACGTCCTCCAGGTGCGCGTTGTCCCGCGCCACCACCCGCGTCAGCAGGTCGCCGCCGCCCGCGATCGAGAACGCCTCGACGATCTCCGGTACCGCGGCCAGTGCGTCGCCCACGTCGTCGAGCCGCCCCTGGGTGACCTCGATGTGCACGAACGCCAGCACCGGGTGGCCCAGGGCGGCGGGGGAGAGCGAGGGCCCCGTGCCGGTGATCACTCCGTTCCGTTCCAGCCGGTCGAGACGGGCCTGGAGGGTGCCGCGGGCGACCCCGAGGATGCGGGCGTACTCGCGCACGCTCGTGCGCGGCTGCTCCAGCAGCAGCCGCAGGATGCGGGTGTCGAGCTCGTCCACGGCCATCGCGTCCGGTCTCCTCGTTCATGGTCCGTTGGCCCGTCGGTGGACGGGCGGCATCCCTTTTGTCCGTGCCAATGGTCCAGCATATTCGATGCCACTTGAGCCAGTCGCGGGCCTGGTGCTGCAATGAACCCGTCGATGGCGCTGCGGACCTCCGCGGCGCCTTTTTCATGCCGGCGTGGCGCCGAGTGACACAGGGGGCGGGAAGCAGTGCTGAAGAGGGTGTTCGTTGCTCCGGACCCGGGCCGGGTGCGGCTGCGCTTCGCGGCGCGGGCCGTCGTCGGCATCGGGCTCGCGGTCGTGGTGTCCGGGCTCGCCGGGCACTCCCTCGTCGGCGCGGTCACCGGCGGGCTCGCCGCGCTGCTCGCCCTGTTCACCGTCACCGACGCCACCGTCCGCGGCCAGGCGGTCACCACCGCACTGCTGCCCGCCGTGGGCCTGCCCGTACTCGCCGCCGCGGCCGAGCTGCACGACCACCCGGTCGCCCGCGACCTCACGTTCCTCGCCGTGATCGGCGCGGGCGTGTACGCGCGCCGCTGGGGCCCGCGCGGGCACAGCCTCGGCGTGTTCGCGTTCATGACCTTCTTCGTGGCCCAGTTCCTGCACGCCACGAGCGACCGGCTGCCCGAGCTCTACGCCGCCGTCCTGCTCTCCGTGGCCACCGCCGCGGCCGTGCGCTTCGGCCTGTGGTGCTACGAGCGCCGCCTGCCGCCCGCTCCGGTGCCCGCCCCGCCCGCCGGCACCGGCCTCGCCCGGGTGACCACCCGGCAGGCCGTCCAGGCCACCGTCGGCGCGGCCTTCGCCCTCGTCGTGGGGCAGCTGGTGTCCGGAGACCGCTGGTACTGGGCCGTCGGCGCCACCTGGTGGGTCTTCGTCAACACCACCTCGCGCGGCGAGACCCTCGTGCGCGGCTTCCGCCGGGTCCTCGGCACCGTGATCGGCATCGGCCTCGGCCTGCTCGTCGCCGTCCCGCTGAACGGCGCCGGGCTCCCCACGGCCGTGCTCCTCACCGCCTGCGTCTTCGGGATCTTCTACACGGCCGCGGTCTCGTACACCTGGATGATGCTCTGCGTCACCGTCCTCGCCGAGCTGCTCTACGGCCTCCTCGGCGTCCTCACTCCGCACCTGCTCGCGCTGCGCCTGGCGGAGACCGGCATCGGCGCGCTCGGCGCGGCCCTCGCCGTGCTGTTCGTCCTGCCCGTCACCACCCACATCACGACCGACGCCTGGATCCAGCGCGCCCTGCGCTGCGTCCACGCCTGCACCGCCGAGGCCGCCGCGCGCCTGGCCGGGGCGGACGCCGACCCGGCCCCGCGCGTGGCCGAACTGGAACAGCTGCTGGCCCGGGTACGGCTCTCCGTGGCCCCGCTCGTGCACCCGCTGAACCCGATGCTCGGCCGCAAGCGGCGCGCCCGCCGGGTCCTGACGCTTCTGGACGACTGCGCCCGCGAGATCCGCGGCCTGGTCGCCGTCGCCGCCGATCCCGAGGCGTCCCACGACGCCCGCCTGGCCGCCGCCTGCTGGCGCGTGGAGGCGGCGGTCGAAGCCCTCACGGGCGGCACCCACGGCGACCTGCCGGTCACGGACCACCCGCCCGCCGAGGGCCCCGCCCTGGCCCACCTGCACGGCCTGGAACGAGCCCTCGCCGACCTGGCGACGCCCCTGCGCACACCGCCGGGTTCGCCCCTGGTCGGGGCCTGAGACCTCCGCGGCCGTCTAGGACCGCACCGGCGCGGTACTGACGTCCGCCGCGGCGGGGCGAAACCTTCGCCGCATGGTCTAGACCGCTGCTACCGTCAGCCCCGACGGCTCAGGACCGAGAGGGGACAGCGGTGGCAGACGGTGGCGAGCGGCAGCGGAAGGCCTACATCGGCTCGTTCACGGCGGCCGGAGGCCCCGGCATCGTGACGGCGGCCGTCACCCCGGACAGCGGCGCGCTCACGCCCCTGAGCAGTTACGACGGCCTTCCCGACCCCTCCTACCTGACCCTGGCGCCGGACGGCGGCACGCTCTACGCGGTCAGCGAGACCGCCGAGGGCACGGTGGCCGCCTTCCGCGTCACCGGCGACCGCCCCGAGCCCGCCGGACGCCCGGTGCCGGTCGGCGGCGGACCGACCCACCTGGGCCTCTACGACGGCCACGTCCTGACCGCCGACTACGGCTCCGGCAGCATCACCGCCGTACCGCTGCGCCCCGACGGCGCCCTCGCCGGCCCCGCCTCCGGCACCCTGCGCCACACCGGCTCGGGCCCGCACACGCGGCGCCAGCAGGCCCCGCACGCCCACCAGGTGCAGGCCGACCCGAGCGGCCGGTGGGCCGTCAGCGTGGACCTCGGCACGGACTCCGTACGCGTCTGCACCCTGACCGGCGGCACGCCGGAACCGCACCGCGAGATCGCCCTGCGCCCCGGCTCGGGACCGCGCCACCTGGCCTTCCATCCGGACGGTACGTACGCCTACGTCGTCAACGAACTCGCCCCCACCCTCACCGTCTGCCGCTGGGACGCCACGGAAGGCCTGCTGAAGCCGCTGACGGAGGTCCAGGTGCTCGCGGACGCCCCGGCCGGGGACGCCTACCCCTCCGGCGTCGTCGTCTCGCCCGACGGCCGTTTCGTGTGGACCGCCACCCGCGGCGAGGACGTCCTGTCCACGTTCGCCGTCGCCGGTGACGAACTGCGGCTCGTCGCCACCGTCCCGTGCGGCGGCCACTGGCCTCGGGCGATCGCCGAGTCGGGCGGGTTCCTGTACGTCGCCAACGAGCGTTCCGGCGAGGTCACCTGGTTCGCGCTCGACCCGGAGACGGGGCTGCCGGCCCGCGCCGGTGCGGTGAAGGTGCCGGCGGCGTCCTGCGTGGTGCTCGGCTGAGACGGCCCCGGCCCTCGCTGTCGTATGCCGAAGGGCCCGTCTCCCGTAGTGGGAGCGGGCCCTTCGGCGTTGCTCATGTCGTACGCATGCCGTACGCGCGTCTCAGCGCGTGGGCGCGCCCTGCGCCTGCTGCGGGGCGATGCCCAGCGCCGTCGTGTACTTCGCCAGCGCCAGCTTGCCGATCGCCGGGTACGGGCCGAGCGCCTCGGCCGCGGAGCAGCCCGCCTCCTTGGCCGCCTCCTCGATCAGGCCCGGGTCGATCTCCGGCCCTATCAGGTACGGCGCCAGCGCCAGCTGCTGCGAACCCGACGCCCGCAGCTGCTCGGCCACGGACGCGATCGAACCCTCCTGGTCGAGCGCGGCCGCCATCACCGGCACGGCGAGGCGCGCGGCGAGCAGCATGCCGGTGATCCCGGCCGCCTGCACGGCCTCCTCACCGCCCACGGAAGCCAGGATGATGCCGTCCGCCGCGGTCGCCACGGTGAACAGCCGGGCACGGTCGGCGCGGGCCAGACCGGCCTCGGACAGCCGCACGTGCAGCGCCTCGGCGAGCAGCGGGTGCGGACCGAGGACATCGGTGAGGTCGGCCGCCACACGGCTGTCCATCACGGCCTGGCGGACCACCCGCAGCAGCGCGCTGTCCGGACCGGCCAGCAGCGGCACGACGACGGCGACGGGGCCCTCGGGCTCCTTGACGTCGACTCCCGCGGCCCTGGCCTGCTCGTAGCGGGCGGTGCGCTCCTCGCCCGCGTGCGCGAGCACGGACTGGAGCGTGGGGAACTCCGCGTCGTCCCCGTCGAGGTAGCCGATCCGCGCGTCGAGGCCGGGGAGCTCGGAGCGGGCGATGCTCACGACCTCCTCGGCGAGGCTGCGCGTGGCAGCGCTCGGCGTGCCCGGCACCGCGAGGACGAGCGCGGGCGCGCCCTCGGGAGCCGCCAGCGGCTCGGGACGGCGGTGCCGTCCGGGCTGGCGGGGGCGCGGCATTCGTACTGGCAGGCCGGCGGGCCCAGTGGGGGAGCTCATGGCGCCGCATGTTACTGGCTTACTGGGCTTCCCTGTTCGGGGAGGGTGCAGGTGAGCGGTATCCGTCCGGTTTTGTCTGATGAGTTACGTACGGATCGGACGCGGGTGCCGTGTCGGGATCAGTCGCCCGTTCCGGTCATCACGTGCACCATCGACGCATCACCCGGCAGAGTGAGCACCCCTGTCGCCAGGTCCGTCGCGATCCGCACCGCCCCCCGCAGCGGGTCCCCGGCGGCCTCGACCCGGCGCGCGTGCGGCAGCCGTTTCGCCAACTCCTCGTCCAGCGGTACGAGGAGCGGGGCGCCCATCTTGAACAGCCCGCCGGTGACGGCCACCTGGGGTTCGCCGCCGGTCGGGCAGACCGCGGCCGCCGACTCGGCGATGTGCCGCGCCGCCGTGTGCAGGATGCCGGTGGCCACCGGGTCGCCGTCGGCGCAGGCGGCGACGTGCGGGGCGAAGGAGGCGAGGACGGCGGGCCGGTCCGGGCGCGGATAGAGCAGGCCGGGCAGCCCCGCCAGCGGTCCGAACTCGCCCTCGGCGCGGGCCAGCAGCCCGGCGGAGCCGCCCGGCCGCCCGTCGTACGCCCGCAGGGCCGCTTCCAGCCCCGCCCGGCCGATCCAGGCACCGCTGCCACAGTCGCCCAGCAGATGCCCCCAGCCGTCCGCACGGCGCCAGCCGGTCAGGTCCGTGCCGACGGCGATGAGCCCCGTACCGCCCGCGACCACGGCACCCGGCCGCGGCCCGAGGGCGCCCACGTAGGCGGTGACGGCATCGGCGACGAGGGCGACCGGCCCGACCCCGAACTCCCGCCGCAGGGCGCCCGGGAGGTCGGCGCGCAGGGCGTCGCCGAGCGTGGTCAGCCCGGCGGCCCCCACGACGGCCGTGCCCGGCCGGGCCACCCCCGTCTCGGCGGCCAACTCCCGGACCATCGGCACCAGTTGTTCCATCAGATGCGCGGCGTCGATGCCCCGCGCGCCCGTACGCACCGGTACCCGCGACTCCCGCACTCCCAGCGCACCGCGCGCCGCCGTACCGAGGGCGACCCGCAGGCCGGAGCCGCCGGAGTCGACGGCGAGGATTCCCGGGTCGGTCGCGGCTGGAAGGCCCCTGATCTCACCCGGGCCGGTCGCACGCCCTCCCTCGCCCGCGCCGGCCGCGCGTCCCCGGTCACCGGGGCCGGTTGCACGTCTCCGGCGGTCGGCGCCCGTCCGAAAGCCCCCGTCGCCCGCGCCGGTCGCACGTCCCCCGGCGCCCCCGCCCGTCGCGGTCACGGCAGGCGCCAGTCCACCGGTTGTCCTCCCTGGCGGACCAGCAGGTCGTTGGCCCGGCTGAACGGACGGGAGCCGAAGAAGCCGCGGTCCGCCGACATGGGGGAGGGGTGCGCCGACTCCACGGACGGCAGGTCGCCGAGGAGTGGACGCAGATTGCGGGCGTCGCGCCCCCAGAGGATCGACACGAGCGGCTTGCCGCGCGCGGCGAGCGCCCGTATCGCCTGCTCGGTGACCTCTTCCCAGCCCTTGCCCCGATGCGCGGCCGGCTTGCGCGGGGCCGTGGTGAGCGCCCTGTTGAGCAGCAGCACGCCCTGCTGGGTCCACGGCGTCAGATCACCGTTGGAGGGCTGCGGCAGCCCCAGATCGGTGTTCAGCTCGCGGTAGATGTTGATCAGACTGCCGGGCAGCGGACGCACCTCCGGCGCGACCGAGAACGACAGTCCCACCGCGTGTCCGGGCGTCGGGTAGGGATCCTGACCGACGATCAGGACGCGGACGTCGTCGAAGGGCTGCTGGAAGGCCCGCAGGACATTGGGCCCGGCCGGGAGATAGGTGCGTCCCGCGGCGATCTCCGCCCGCAGGAAGTCGCCCATCTCGGCGATCCGTCCAGCGACGGGTTCGAGGGCCTTCGCCCAGCCCGGTTCGACGATCTCATGCAAGGGTCGTGGTGCCACGGGCGTCACCCTACTGCCGTACAGGCAACGGCGATCAACCGGTGGCCAAGGCCCGGTGGTCCCCCCGCGTGGCTCATCCCACCACCGCGGCCCGCACACACAGCACGTCCGGCAGATGCGAGGCGAGCTGCTGCCAGCTGTCGCCGTCGTCGGCCGAGGCGAACACCTCGCCGTTGCGGTTGCCGAAGTACACCCCCGCCGGGTCCGCGTCGTCGGTGCACAACGCGTCGCGCAGCACCGTGCCGTAGTGGTCGCCCTGCGGCAGGCCGGCGGACAACGGCTCCCAGCTCTTGCCCGCGTCCGTCGTACGGAAGACCCGGCAGCGGTGGTCGGCGGGCACCCGGTCCGCGTCGGCGTTGATCGGGAACACGTACGCGGTGTCGCCGCGGTGCGGGTGGACGGCCATGGCGAAGCCGAAGCTGGACGGCAGCCCCTCGCCGATGTCGGTCCAGTGCGCGCCCGCGTCGTCGCTGCGGTAGACGCCCCAGTGGTTCTGCAGATACAGCCGGTCCGGGGTCACCGGGTCCTGGGCGACCTTGTGCACGCACTGGCCGAACTCGGGGTCGGGATCGGGCAGGAACACCGCGGAGACACCGGAGTTGGAGGGCGTCCAGCTCGCGCCGCCGTCGGACGTCCTGAACACCCCGGCCGTCGACACGGCGACCGTGACGGCACGGGGATCACGCTTGTCCGTGACGACCGTGTGCAACCCCTCCCCGCCGCCGCCCGGGACCCACTTCGACCGGGTCGGGTGCTCCCACAGCGGGCGGACCAGCGTGAACGTCTCGCCTCGGTCCTCGGAGCGGTACAGCGCCGCCGGTTCGGTGCCGGCGTACACCACGTCCGGCTCCGCGGCCGCCGGATGCAGCTGCCACACCCGCTCCAGCGAAGCGCCGGTGTCCTTCGGGAACTTGACGGCGGGCTGGGCCGGTTCGGTCCAGGTCCGGCCGAGGTCGTCGGAGTGGAACACCGACGGCCCCCAGTGCGCGCTGTCGCCGCCCGCCAGCAGCCGCGGGCGCTCGCCCCGGGTGTCGATCGCGACCGAGTACACGGCCTGCGCGTTGAAATACGGGCCCTCGTCGAACTCCCAGGTCCCACCTCGCCTGCGCCCGATGAACAGGCCCTTGCGGGTCCCCACGGCGAGCAGTACCTCGGTCATGCCGATCACCTCCGCGACGTCCTTGTCTCAGATATCGGCCAGTCTGCACCCAGCCACTGACAGTTACCCCCGGAAAGGGCTTCGCCGCAGGTCAGGGCGGTGATGGTAACGCGTGTCGGCGATCCGCGGGCCGCTTTCGCGAACACCGCGCGGGCCCGCGGCACCTGTGCGACGGTCGAGTTGAGGGGACTCGCCGTGAGCACCTCGGCGACGTCCCCCGTATGGAAGGGCGGCCCGGCATGTTCACGCGCACATGAGGAGGAAGCCTTCGATGGCGTTCCGTGGTTCGAAGGTGTGGTTGTGGCGGTGGCGGCGCAATCCGCTCCGGCGCCGAGCCGACAAGGTGGAGGCCTGGGTCGTGCTCGGCGCCTGGCTGCTCACCGCCCTCGCGGGAGTCGTCGCCGGCCTGGCGACGAGCCGGTCCGTCGAGGGCACCCTTGCCCGCGAGCGCGTCGAGTGGCGACAGGTCGAGGCCCGGCTCGTGGCGAAGGCACCCGGCACCTTCGCCGGGCAGACCGGCACCGCGAGCAGCGACCAGGTGTGGGCGAAGGTCCGCTGGGCGGCCCCCGACGGCTCCTCGCACACCGGCCAGGTCCGCGTCCGCCCCGGCAGCGCCACCGGCACCCCGGTCGCCGTCTGGACCGACGCGGAAGGGCGTCTGGTCACCCGCCCCACGACCCCGGGGCAGGCTCACCTCCGAGCCGCCCTGATCGGCGCCCTCGTGGGCGCGAGCGCGGCGATCGTGCCGTTCGTCGGCGGCCGCACCCTCCGCGCCCGCCTGGAACGCCGCCGGATCGACCAATGGGACGCGGACTGGGCCCGCTTCGGACAACAGCGGGGTCGGACGGCTGGTTGAGTTCCCGACGCCGGGATCAGTGACGGGACGCCGGGCTGCGCCACCGACGCCGGAGCAGAGGCGGGTCGGCAGGCTGGGCGGCCGACATGGGCGGCGACGGGGGACGGCGGGCTGAGCAACCGGCGCCGCCGAAGGACCCGGCACGCCACTCGCCCGCCCCCGCTCAGCCGACCCACGGCCCCCGCACCCGCGGGCCCTATCCCCGCTCACCTCACCCCAAGCACCCCCTGGCAGATCCGCAGCAACCGCTCGTCCGACAGGACGGCCACGGGACCGAACCCCCCGGAGGGCCCCGTGTACCGCTGCGGAGATGCCAGCTCGGTGCGCAGCAGGTCGTGCAGCGGCGCTCCCGCCGGTCCCAGGTCCGCGACGCACTGAGCGATCGGCTGACGCCGGTTCGGCGTCTCCGTCCACGCCCCGCGCAGCAGCGGAAGCACCCGCGCCGCCTCCGTCTCGCCGCCGATCCGCCACAGCGCGCACGCCACCGCCGTCCGCTGCCACTCGTGCGGCGAGTCGAGCATCCGCCGGAGCCCGGCCACGGCGGGTGCGGCCGCCGGCCCCATACGACCCAGCACCTCGGCTGCGTCTCGGTGCCCGACGACGTCCCCGTCCCGTGTCATCAGAACGGGCAGTACGGCATCGGCGTCCCCCTCCAGCGCCCAGAGCGCGTCCGCCGCCTCGACCGCGCTCTCGCCCTCCAGCAGCCCGCGCACCACGGGTATCGCCTCATGAGCCGCCGCCCCGAACCCGCGGAGCGTGCGCAGCGCCGTGTGGACGACGACCGACCGCAGCCGGTGTTCCGGGAGACCGGTCAGCAGCCGCAGCACCAGCGGCACGCTCTCCGTGTCGTCGAGCGCCCCGAGCGCCGACAGCAAAGCCTCCGCACGGTCGTGGATGTCCGGGGCATCCAGACGGAGGCCGGCGAGACTCTCCCGCAGGGCGGGTGCGAGACAGCCGGCGCTCGTGCCCAGATGGCCGACGACATGCCCCAGGTCGGAGGGAGTGCCGGGGGTGTCGAGGAGCTCCGCCAGCACCGGCACCGCGCGCGGATCCCCGCTCCTGGCCAGCGCCTTGAGCGGTCCGCCCAGCGCCGGCCCGCCGTACTGCCGGTGCTGCACCCACAGGTCGGGGCGGGCCGTCACCAGCCGGTGGAGGTCGTCCGCGGCGGGCGCGGCCAGGTGGTAGAGGTCATCCAGGACGGAGATCGCCGCATAACGCAACTGGTCTTCCTCGGCGGCCAGTTGGGCGCCGATCAGGGCGACGGGTGTGCTGTAGTCGGCGCGCCAGTCGAGGAAGAGTCCCAGGGACATCCACATCGCGTTGCACCGGACGGTCGGGTCCGTGCTGGTCAACTGCCCGTTCAGCAGGGCGATCCGGTCGGCCACCCGTCCGTCGAGAGCGGTGTGCAGGGTGCGCAGAAGCTGGGAGCCCTCCTCGTCCGAAGGGCGCAGCCGCCGCAGTCGGCCGACCAGCGTGTTCGTGTCGGGGCGATCGGGTTCGCACGAGGGGCGGGCGCGTTGCTCGGACCGCTGCCGGAGCAGGCCGAGGACCGTGGGCACGAGGTCGGCCGGGAGCCGGTCGGGGGCGCAGCCCGCCAACTGCCCCAGCGCGGCCAGCCGTTGACCGGGGCCGTAGGGTGCGGTGCCCAGGGTGGTGAGAAGATCCACGGCCTCGGTCGCGTGCCCGGGGTGCCGGCGGGCCAGCAGGCCCAGGCTCTCGGTGAGCGCGATCAGGACCCGGTCGTCCCGCTCCACGGTGATCCGCCCGCGCAGCAGACCGAGCATCCGCCCTGGCTCGTCGAGGTAGCGAACCACGGCATTCGCGGCTGCCCGGCGCACCCCCGGGTCCGGGTCCCCGGTGAGCCCGGCGAGGACCTCGCCGCCGGCCCGGACCGCCACGCGGGCCATGGCGCCGGCCTCGTCCATTCCCTCGGAGGTCTCCCCGTCACCGCCGATGCTGACGAGGAGCTCCACGATCTCGCCCCGGTCCCGCACCTCCTCGCGCGCGGCGAGCGCGAAGAGATACGGAATGCAGGCGAGTGTCGAGTCGTACACGTCTCCCTGGTGGTGCACCGCGCCGTACATCCCGTCGAGCGCGATCTCCCGCTCGGCCGGGTCCGCGGAGGCCAGCCCCCGCAGCAGTCCGGGAACGTCCTCCGCACTGCCGTACGCATGCCGCATCGAAGCCCAGTCGACCTCGTCGATCCCCGTGAACACGCTGCCCTCCCCAGGCGTAGTGCCAAGTGATCCCGAGTCTGCACCACGGCACTGACAACCAAGCGGAATCACGGGGTGACGGTCTGTCGGCCATGCCGACATCGGCCAAGGGGCAGCGTCCTGTCAGCCAGTGCTCGGCAACGCCCGCCCCAGGACCGCCCCCACGTCCGCCGCGTCCGGCAACGTCCCGAAGGCGTGCCCCCAGTCGCCGCCGAGCCGGGTCGCGCAGAACGCGTCGGCGATCGCGGACGGGGCGTGCCGGACCAGCAGAGAGGCCTGGAGCGTGAGCGCCATGTGCTCGACCAGGCGCCGCGCCCCGGCCTCCGAGCCCTCGCGCACCATGCCCTTCAGACGGTGCACCGCGGTGTCCAGCCGGGCGTCCGCCCCCTGCGCCAGGGCCAGTTCACCGAACAGGGCCTCCGCGGTCCCCGCCTCCCGCGTCAACGCCCGCAGTACGTCGAGGGCGTTGACGTTCCCCGAGCCTTCCCAGATCGACAGCAGGGGAGCCTCGCGGTAGTGGCGGGGCATGCCGGAGTCCTCGACGTAGCCGTTGCCGCCGAGGCACTCCAGGGCCTCTGCGGTGAAGGCCGGGCCCCGCTTGGTGACCCAGTACTTGCCGACGGCGGTGGCGATCCGCCGGAACGCCTGCTCACCGGCGTCCCCGCGCACCGCCCGGTCGGCCGCGCCCGCCAGCCGCAGGGTCAGGGTCGTTGCCGCCTCCGACTCCAGGGCGAGATCGGCGAGAACGTTGCGCATCAGCGGCTGGTCGCTCAGCCGGGCCCCGAACGCACTGCGGTGCCGGGCGTGGTGCCCCGCCTCGACGAGCGTCTTGCGCATCAGCGTGGCCGACATCATCACGCAGTCGAGGCGGGTGCAGTTGACCATGTCGATGATGGTCTTCACCCCCCGCCCCTCGGGCCCGACGAGCCACGCCACGGTCCCGTCGAACTCCGGCTCGGAGGAGGCGTTCGACCGGTTGCCGAGCTTGTCCTTCAGCCGCTGGATGCGGAAGGTGTTGCGGCTGCCGTCGGGCAGGACGCGCGGCACCAGAAAACAGGACAACCCCTGGGGCGCCTGCGCCAGCACCAGGAAGACATCGCACATGGGCGCCGACGTGAACCACTTGTGCCCGCGCAGGGTGTAGACGCCCGGCTCCGAGGTCGGCGCGGCCACCGTCGTGTTCGTCCGGACGTCGGACCCGCCCTGCTTCTCGGTCATCCCCATGCCCGCCAGCAGCCCGCGCTTCTCGGTGGGCACCCGCAGTCCGGGCTCGTACTCCCGGGCGGTCAGCAGCGGCTCGTAGAGCTTCGCGAGGTCCGGCTGGTGACGCAGCGCGGGGACGGCGGCGTACGTCATCGAGGTCGGACAGCCGTGCCCGGCGTCGGTGTGCCCCCACGCCAACCCGCCTGCCGTACGCGCCACATGGGCGCCGGACCGGTCGTCGGCCCAGGGCGCACCGGCCAGTCCCTCGGCGACCGCGGTCCGCATCAGGTGATGCCAGCTCGGATGGAACTCGACCTCGTCGACGCGTTGGCCGTACCGGTCGTGCGTCCGCAGTTCGGGCTCGTGACGGTTGGCGAGATCGGCCCACTCCTGCGCCTGCACGCTGCCCGCGATCCGGCCGATCCGGCGTACGTCCTCCTCGGCCCAGCCCGCGCCCTCCCGGCGCAGCCCCTCCAGCAGGGCTGCGTCCTCCGACGCGTCGTACGGGGCCAGGGGAGGGGGCTGATTGGTGACGTCGTGTGTCGCGTTGCCCTCGTGCGCCGGTGAGAAGACCATGGATCGAGTGTTGCACTCTCGCTACGGCTGTAGCAATGCTGCAATACGCAATACAGTACGTGACCATGCGGACGAACCAGGCTGAGCCCGACCAGCTCGAACTGCGTCCCCTGTCCGCGCGCTCGGTGGTCCTGAGCCTGCTGCTGGGCGCGCATCCGCCCGAGCTGCCGGTGAAGGAGCTGGTCCGCCGGGTGGAGCCCTTCGGTGTCGGCGGCTCCACCGCGCGGGCCGCGCTCAGCCGCATGGTCGCGGCCGGTGACCTGCGCCGCACCGACACCGTCCACCGCCTCAGTGACCGGCTCCTGGAGCGTCAGCGGCGCCAGGACGACGCCGTGCATCCCCGCACGCGCGCGTGGGACGGCGACTGGGAGATGTTCGTGATCACGGCGACGGGCCGCGGCCCCGCCGAACGGGCCGATCTGCGCGCCCGGCTGGCCGCGCTGCGCCTCGCCGAGCTCAGGGAGGGCGTCTGGTTGCGTCCTGCCAATGTGAGCCGCCCGCTGCCGGACGACCTCGCCCAGGTGGGGGAGCGGTACACGGCCCGTCCCGACCGCCCCGCGGCCGAACTGGCCGTCACCCTCTGGCCGTTGGACGCCTGGGCCGCGAAGGGCAGGGCCCTGCTCGCCCACACCGCGCGCGTGGACGGCCCCGCCGACCGCTTCACCGCCTTCGCGGCGGTCGTCCGCCATCTGCTCGCGGACCCCGTCCTGCCCGCCGAACTCCTGCCCGCCGACTGGCCGGGAACCGCCCTGCGCACCGCGTACGCCGGCTACCGACGCGAACTCGGGACGCGGTGAGCCGCACACGACGCGGCGGCCGTACGAAGCGCCGTGCGGGGACGCTTCGGACGGCCGCCTTCACCGAGGGGGGAACGGGCTGACGTGCCTACTTGTAGGTGATGTCCGAGGACGCGTACTTGCAGTAAGTCCCGTCAGGCCCCGAACCGTTGGTGGTCGGCTCCTTGCCCGTGTTGTTGCCGATGTACTTCTGGCAGGGGACGATCTTCTTGCCGGAGTCCCCGACGATCGTGATGCCCCGCAGGGTCGCGCTGTCGCCGTAGTTGGTGTTGATGCCGACGAGCTTGCCGCCCTTGTAGGTCGCCTCGATGGTGCTGAGGTTGATCGTCCGCTTGTACTGGGTAGAGCAGTTGCCGCACGAGCGGACGAACGTACCGAAGTTCTTCACCGCGAAGTTGGAGACGTTGAGCGTCCCGGCGCCGTTGAACTGGAACACCTTGTCGCTGGCTTCCTTCGCGCCGCCACCGGAGACGGTGTACACGTTCGACGACGAGGAGCCGCGGAACGTCGCCGCGTCCTCGCCGACGTCCTCCCACCAGACGTTCTGCAGCGTGCAGCTGCCCTCGCAGTGGATGCCGTCCGCCGCGGGTGCGCCGATGATGACGTTCTTGAGAACCGTGCCGGCCGCCAGTTTCAGGATCGGGCCCTGGTCCTCGTCCTGGTTGTCGCTGCCCAACTCGCCGTCGCCGTAAAGGCGTTGCATCCCGTAGTCCTTGGTGCCGGACAGCGAGATGGTGGCGGTGACCGCCTTGCTGCTGGTGGGGGTGGGCCAGGTGGCGGCGTTCGCCGTCGGTGCGTTGATTGCCATGAGCATGCCAACCGAAAGGCCGAGCGCGGCTGCCGCGCCGGTCAGTGTGCGTCGGCGTGTGCGGGGAGGTGGCGAAGAAGTCATGTCCCGATTCCTTCTCTGCGGGGGTTGGTCGTTGATCGCGTACATGAACGCTGATTTCGATTACGAACGACGCGCGCAGGTTCGTGCGGCTCTCCAGCGGGGAGGCGCGCCGTGCGGTCACCCTGCTGAACGGAACGTAGAGGGTAAGCGCTTTCTGGTCAACGCCTCGCGCGGAACGTTTCTATGGCGTGGGAGCGCTTCCATGACGGCCATGTGCATGCCACCATTCCTGGTGCTCCCCTCAGCGATGCCCCCACGAGCCGTCATCACGAAGGGACCCGACGTGTCCGCCACTGCCGGCACCATCGCGAGGAGACCGCTGCGCGCGGTCCTTGTCGCGCTCCACGGAATGCTGGTGGCGTTACTCGCCGCCGCGCTCCTCACCGCACCTCCGGCCGCCGCCGAGGAGGCCGCCCCGACCGCGACCCTCACCGAGATCACCAACTTCGGCACGAACCCCAGCAACCTGCAGATGTACCTGTACGTCCCCCAGAGCGTCACCGCGCATCCGGCGATCCTGGTGGCCGTCCACTACTGCACCGGTTCCGGCCCGGCGATGTACTCCGGCACCGAGTACGCCTCGCTCGCCGACCGGTACGGCTTCATCGTCGTGTATCCGTCCGTCACCCGCTCCAGCAAGTGCTTCGACGTCTCCTCGCCGCAGGCCCTCAAGCGCGGCGGAGGCAGCGACCCGGTCGGCATCAAGTCGATGGTCGACTGGACGGTCGGCCGCTACAACGCCGACACCAGCCGCGTCTTCGTCACCGGCATCTCCTCCGGCGCGATGATGACCAACGTCCTGCTCGGCGACTACCCGGACGTCTTCGCCGCCGGCGCCGCCTTCGCTGGCGTGCCCTTCGGCTGCTTCGCCACCAGCGACGGCTCCGAGTGGAACAGCGCGTGCGCGCAGGGCACGATCACCCGCACCGCGCAGCAGTGGGGCGACATCGCCCGCGCCGCCTACCCCGGCTACACGGGCCCTCGCCCGCGGATGCAGCTGTGGCACGGCACCGCCGACGACACGCTGCGCTATCCCAACTTCGGTGAGGAGATCAAACAGTGGACGAACGTGCAGGGGGTGAGCCAGACCCCGGCCGCCACCGACTCGCCCCAGGCCGGCTGGACCCGCACCCGCTACGGCGGCACCGGTGACCGGGCCCAGGTGGAGGCGATCAGCCTTCAGGGCGTCGGCCACGGTGTGTACGCCTCGGGCATGGGCGCCCGCGTGCTCACCTTCTTCGGCCTCGACGGCGGCGGCACCGTGCCCCCACCCCCGGCCGGCCCCTGCAAGGTGACCGTGACCACCAACGCCTGGAGCAGCGGCCTGACCGCGTCCGTGACGATCACCAACACCGGCACGAGCACGGTCAACGGCTGGCAGCTCGCCTTCACGCTGCCCGGCGGGCAGACGATCACCAGTGGCTGGAGCGCCACGTACGCGCCGAGTTCGGGCGCGGTGACGGCGACGAACGCCTCGTACAACGCGACGCTCGCCCCGGGCGCGAGCGTCGGCATCGGCTACCAGGCGACCCACACCGGGAACAGTGCGGCACCGGGCGCCTTCAGTCTCAACGGGAAGGCCTGCACGGTCGGTTGAGGTGATGCAGCCTCAACGGATCGGCCCACGGAGTCGGTTGACGTGATCCGGCCGCAGGCGCCGTCAGTACGGCAGCAGCCGTCCGGACGGTGTCCTGCGGTCGATCGTCTCGTCCCGGCGGGGAACGGGCCTGCGGATGACACGGATACGGGTCTGGCCCTTCATGACGCCCTCCTCATGCCTGATACCAACAGCCTCGCTGTCGCGGGCGCCTGGCACATCGTGCCTGGGAAGGCATTACCCCTGACCTGGGGGGAGCAACCGCCGGGGGTGCCCTACTTCTTCGGGAGGACCGGGACGTACTCCCCAGGTCCCGGTCCCCCCGAGGCCGCGGGCCGCCGGCTCAGACCGACCGGTGGTACTGGTCCGGCACGTGCACGTCCCCGCCCAGCTCGCGCGCGGCCTGCCGAGCCCAGGACGGGTTGCGCAGCAGCTCACGGCCCAGGAGCACGGCGTCCGCCTCACCGTTGACCAGGATCTTCTCCGCCTGCTCGGGCTCGGTGATCAGGCCGACCGCGGCGACCGGCAGCGTGGTCTCGGCCTTGACGCGGGCCGCGAACGGCACCTGGTAGCCGGGGCCGATCGGCATCCGCACGCCGGAGGCGTTGCCGCCGGTGGAGACGTCGAGCAGGTCGATGCCGTGGGCCTGGAGGTCGGCGGCGAACCGGACGGTGTCGTCCGGCGTCCAGCCGCCCTCCTCCAGCCAGTCCGTCGCCGAGATCCGGAAGAACAGAGGCTTGTCCTGCGGCCACACCTCCCGTACGGCGTCCACGACTTCGAGCGCGAAGCGGGTGCGGTTCTCGTACGAGCCGCCGTAGGCGTCGGTGCGGTGGTTGGAGTGCGGGGAGAGGAAGTTGCCGATCAAGTAGCCGTGGGCGCCATGGATCTCGGCGATCTCGAAACCGGCGGCGAGGGCACGACGGGCGGCATCCGCGAACTGGCCGACGATCTCCTGGATCTGGGTGACCGTCAGCTCGGTCGGCACCGGGTGCTTCTCGTCGAACGCCACCGGGCTCGGCCCGAGCGGCTGCCAGCCGTGGGCCTCCGGCCCGATGGGCGCGCCACCCTTCCAGGGCCGCTCGGTAGAAGCTTTGCGGCCGGCATGCGCC
>NZ_KQ948436.1:0-10413 GCF_001514065.1 Streptomyces antibioticus
AAATTTTGAAAGGGTTGGATCCTGAACTTCGGTTCGGGGTCCAACCCTTTTTTGTTCTGCGTCACTTGAAGTTCACGTTGCGCAAGGAGCATCCACAGCATGGGTACTGCTGCAATGCTCAGGGCCGCCGGCGTCGGAGTCGGTGACGAGGTCGTCGTACCGGCCTTCGGGAACGTCGAGGTGGCCGAGTCGGTCGTGTTGGCCGGCGCGCTTCCGGTGTTCGCCGACATAGATCCGGTGACGTACTGCCTTGATGTGGCTGCCGTCGAGGCGGCCGTAACTCCGCGGACGGCGGCCGTGGTTGTCGTACACCGGTTTGGGCGGCGGGCCGACATCGCGGCGCTGCACGGTGTCGGGCAGCGGCACGGGCTGCTGGTGCTGGAGCAGGGGGAGTCCGAGGCGCCGTACGACGAGGTGGCTCAGCGGCGGGAGCGGGCCGCTTATCTGGATGGGAAGTTGAAGGGGGTCTGGACTCCTGATGGCGGGGACGGACACACCTATCAGCAGTACGTCGTGCGGGTGCCCGGGAACGGGCGGCCCGATCGGGATGCTTTTGCTCGGGCCTTGCGTGGGCGGGGAGTTGAGTGCCGGGTGCCGGTGAAGACTCCGGTGCACCGGCTGCCCGAGTTCCGGCGGTGTGTGTCCTTGCGGGAGACCGAGCTGGCGGCGGACGAGACGCTGGCTCTGCCCGTCGACGCCTCGCTCACCAAGCGGGACATGCAGCGGGTCGTGGGTGCCTGTAATGCGCTCGGCGGGCTGCTTCAGGCCGCCTTCTGAGCGAGTTTGGAAGCACGGGTCTGTTCGGGCTATGATCTATTCCGTTGCCGCGAGGGAAACCTCGGAAAAGCAACAGGCCCCCTTAGCTCAGTCGGCAGAGCGTCTCCATGGTAAGGAGAAGGTCAACGGTTCGATTCCGTTAGGGGGCTCCAACTGAAAGGCCCCGCCCTATCGGGCGGGGCCTTTTGCGTACCCTTCTCAGGCCCTTCTCAGTCCTTGTGCAGGCCGGGAACTCGCATGGCGAGGATTGCCATGTCGTCGGATGGGGCGTCCGAGGCGAAGCGCTCGACCGCGCGCATGACGCGGGCCGCGACCGCGCCGGCCGTCAGGCCCGTGCAGGTGATGAGGACGTCGGTGAGGCCGTCGTCGCCCAGCATGCGGGTGCCCTCGCGGCGTTCCGTGACGCCGTCCGTGACGCAGAGGAGAACGTCGCCGGGGTCGAGGGTGACGGACTGCTCGTACAGCTCCAGGTCCTCGATGACGCCGAGGAGCGGCTGGGGTTCGGCGGCCGGTTCGACCGTGCCGTCCTGGCGCAGGCGGAGCGGGAGGGGGTGGCCGGCGCAGACGACCTTCATCTCGGCGCTGCCGTCCTCCTGGGGGCGCATCTCGCCGTAGAGGAGGGTCAGGAAGCGGCTGCGGGCGCCCTCGTCGAGGATCGCGGAGTTGAGGCGCTCCAGGACCGCCGGGCCCGACAGGCCCTCCCTGGCGAGCAGGCGCAGGGCGTGCCGGGCGAGGCCCGTCACCGCCGCCGCGTGGGGGCCCGTACCGCAGACGTCGCCGATGGCGAAGCCGTAGACGCCGTCGCGGATGGGGAAGACGTCGTAGAAGTCACCACCGACCTCGTTGCCCTCGCCGGCCGCGCGGTAGATGACCTCGACCTCGATGCCCTCGATCGCGGGCTGCTCGGGGGGCAGGAGGCTGCGCTGGAGGGACTGGCTGATGGCGGTGCGCTCGGAGTACAGGCGGGCGTTGTCGAGGGCCAGGGCGGCCCTGCGGCTCAAGTCCTCGGCCAGTTCCAGGATTTCCTGGCGGAAGTGTTCGTCGGTGGGCTTCCCGAGGGTCAGCATGCCGATGACGCGGTTGCGGGCGACGAGGGGAAGGACCACTGTTTCGCCGCCCACCGCCGATGCCGTGGCGAGGGTGGGGCCGATGCCGGTGCTGAGGCGGCCGATCGGCTCGCCCAGGCCGAGGCTGCGCATGGAGGTGCGCAGGGCTGCCTGGTGGGCCGCCTCGGCGGGCGCCGACCAGACGCGGGCGCCCGGGGTGGGGACCGGGTCGGGCGGGGAGATCTTCGAGAGCAACGACTTGATGCCGTCGATGAGTTCCTCGTCCTCGTGGAGGACGTACGACAGATACGGCTCCGAGGCCTGGTCGGCGATCGTGTAGACCGCGCACCAGGTGGCGAGGGTCGGGACCGTCATCTGGGCCATGAGGGCCAGCGTCTGGTCGCGGTCCAGGGTGCCGGCGAGGAGGTCGGAGGCCTCGACCAGGAAGCTGAGAGAGCCTCGGCGCAGGCGTTCCAGTTCGCCTAGGCGGGCCGACTCGACCGCCAACGCGATGCGGTCGGCGGCGAATTGGAGGCGCAGGGCCTCTTCGTTCGAGTATCTGCCGGGGGCCTCGGCCGCCACCCCCAGGGAGCCGGTGAGGCGGCCCTCGACCTTGAGGGGGACCGTGACGACCGAGCGCATGCCGGTGCCGCTGAGGAGGGGGACCGCGCCCGGGACGGCCGACAGGTCGTCGTGGACGGCCGGCATGCGCGCCGAGCCGTAGCGGCCGGGGCCCGCTTCGACGGGCACGCGCGCGAAGCGCTGGCGGGCGGAGGGCAGGCCGGTGGAGGCGCGGACCTCCAGCTCCGTTTCGTCGTCGGTCGCTAGGAGCAGGAAGGCGGAGTCGCCGTCAAGCATGTCGCGGGCGCGCTCCACCGTGCGCTGGAGGAGGCCGTCGAGGTCGTCCGGGGCCGGGGAGCCGATGAACACCTCGAAGGGGTCGGCGCTCTGGCCGTCGGCGGTGGGGGACGTGTCCGAGGTGGGGATGCGCAACGGGGTCTGGAGGACCGCGCGTTCGTGGTCGCGGACCAGGAGGCAGACGGTGGAGGGCTCGCCACCGGTGTCGCGGACGCGGAGGTGGGAGGCGTAGACGGGGGTGACACGGCCGTTGGCGCCGCGGATGCCGTAACTGCCTTCCCAGCGCGAGAGTTGGAGGGCCTCGGCGATGCCGGTGCTGGTGCCCGGGGTGTGCGGCCAGGCCGCGAGGTCGGTCAGGGGCTTGCCGGTGACCTGTTCGGCCGGGTAGCCGAAGAGTTCCTCCGCGTCCTCGTTCCAGGCCGTGATGGCCGCCGTACGGTCGATCTGGACGACCGCCACGCGGACGCGGCCGTCGGCGAGGGGGAGGAGGTTCGCCGGGAGGGAGGGGCCGGCGGCGCGGGTGCCCACCGGGCGTTCGGGGAGGTCGAGCTGGAACCAGACCTGCTTGTGCGTGGGCGTGTAGTCGACGCCCCAGCGGCCCGCCAGGGCGGCGCACAGCTGGAGTCCGCGGCCGCCCTCGCGGTCGGGGCTGCCCATGGTGGAGGGGTGGCCCTGGAGGGGGATCTCGCGTTCGGGGTAGCGGTCGGCGACCTCGATCCTTACGCCGTCGTCGCTGCGTAGACACAGGACGTCCGCGGCGGTGCCCGCGTGCACCACGGCGTTCGTCACCAGTTCGCTGGTGAGGACCACCGCGTCGTCGACGATGTCCGCGAAGCCCCAGCCCTGGAGCGTGTCGCGGACGAAGGAGCGGGCGCTCGCGACCGATCGCCCGACGGGCTCGAAGCTGGCGGCCGCGCGCGCGGTGATCACTGAACTCCTCGTCCGGTTGTCGGCGTGCAGGGCTCCGTGGCCGACCGGCTCGTGCCGCTGGTGCGGCAGGCCGTCCGTCGGCCGGCGGTCCGGGGGGTGTTCCCCCGGGATCAGTCCGGTGGTCATGTTGTGCGGCCGCCCCTCCGATGCCCGCTCGTACTCGTGCCACCGCCCAGGCCGGACGGACCGGCGCGGCTGGACAGCCGCATGCAAGGTTACTTACCTTCCCCGTCCATGCGGATGCCGGTCACCAGTGTTTTGTATCCGTCCGGAGGGTGTGCGGACGATGTGCGAAGCTGCCGAACTGTTATGGCCGGGTTCAGCCAGGGTGAAACACTGGGCAAGCTTCTTGTGAAGGTCCGGGCAGGCCGGGTGTCATCTGCCGCGAGTGGGCAGCAGCCCGTGGTGCGGCCTGGTATGTCCGGCACGGGTACACAGCGGCATTAACTGGTACGTCGGGCAGTAGTACCGGAGCACAGCAGTAACGGTCGACCCCTGCGGGAGGGACACAGTGGAGTCTGGCGCAGCGACGCGGGGCACTAAGACGCGCGCGAAAGGCGGACAGTCCCCGAACAACCAGGGCAAACCGCGCGGCGGGACCACCGCGGTGGACACGGCCGCCCTGAACCGGCTGCTGGCGGCCCTGGTGTCGATGCGGGACGGGAACTTCCGCAAGCGGCTCACGGTGTCCGGCGACGGCATGTTGTCCGAGATCGCGGCGGTTTACAACGAGGTGGCCGACCGTAATCTGCATCTCACCGGTGAGCTGTCCCGGGTGCGGCGGATGGTGGGCCGTGAGGGCAAGCTCACAGAACGGCTGGAAATCGGCGCCTGTGAGGGATCGTGGCTGACGGCCATCGACGCCTCCAACGCTCTGGTCGACGATCTCGTACGACCCGTCTCCGAGGTCGGTCGGGTGCTTTCTGCGGTCGCGGAGGGTGATCTGTCGCCGCGTATGGAGCTGCGGACGCAGGCGCCGGACGGGAGCGGGCATCCGCTGCGCGGGGAGTTCCTGAAGGTCGGGCGGACCGTCAACAATCTGGTCGACCAGCTGTCGACGTTCACCGACGAGGTCACGCGCGTGGCCAGCGAGGTGGGTACCGAGGGCAAGCTGGGCGGGCAGGCCAAGGTGCGCGGGATGTCGGGTTCGTGGAAGGACCTCACGGATTCGGTCAACACCATGGCGTACCGGCTGACGGCTCAGGTGCGGGACATCGCGCTGGTGACGACGGCCGTGGCCAAGGGTGATCTGTCCCGCAAGGTCACCGTGCACGTCGCCGGCGAGATGCTGGAGCTGAAGAACACCGTCAACACGATGGTGGACCAGCTGTCGTCCTTCTCCTCCGAGGTGACCCGCGTCGCGCGCGAGGTGGGCGTCGAGGGCGAGCTGGGCGGGCAGGCGCAGGTGCCCGGTGTGGCCGGGGTGTGGAAGGACCTCACCGATTCGGTGAACCTGATGGCCGGCAATCTGACGGCCCAGGTGCGCGGCATCGCCCAGGTGACGACGGCCGTGGCCAGTGGTGATCTGTCGCAGAAGGTGACCGTGTCGGCGCGGGGCGAGGTCGCCCAGCTCGCGGACACGATCAACCAGATGACCGAGACGCTGCGGATCTTCGCGGACGAGGTCACGCGTGTGGCCAACGAGGTCGGTGCCGAGGGCCAGCTCGGCGGGCAGGCGAACGTGCCGGGCGCGGCGGGGACGTGGAAGGACCTCACCGATTCGGTGAACACGGTCTTCCGGAACCTGACCATCCAGGTGCGGGACATCGCGGCCGTGACGACCGCCGTGGCCAGCGGTGACCTGTCGCAGAAGGTCACGGTGGACGTGGCCGGCGAGATGCTGGAGCTGAAGAACACCGTCAACGGGATGGTGGACCAGCTGTCGGCGTTCGGTGCCGAGGTCACGCGGGTGGCGCGTGAGGTCGGTGTCGAGGGTGAGCTGGGCGGGCAGGCGCAGGTGCCCGGGGCCGCCGGTACCTGGAAGGACCTCACCGACTCCGTCAACACGGCGTTCCGGAACCTCACCGGACAGGTGAGGAACATTGCCCAGGTGACGACGGCCGTGGCCAACGGCGACCTGTCGCAGAAGGTCACCGTGGACGTCTCCGGCGAGATGCTCCAGCTGAAGAACACCGTGAACACGATGGTGGACCAGCTGTCGGCCTTCGCGGACCAGGTGACGCGGATGGCCCGGGACGTGGGCACCGAGGGCCGCCTGGGCGGTCAGGCCGTCGTGCCCGGTGTGTCGGGTACGTGGAAGGAGCTCACCGACTCCGTCAACTTCATGGGTGGCAACCTCACCTCTCAGGTGCGGCAGATCGCCCAGGTGACGACCGCGGTGGCCCGGGGTGACCTGTCCCAGAAGATCGACGTCGACGCGCGCGGCGAGATCCTGGAGCTGAAGAACACCATCAACACCATGGTCGACCAGCTGTCCGCCTTCGCGGAGCAGGTGACCCGGGTGGCCCGCGAGGTGGGTACCGAGGGCCGCCTCGGTGGGCAGGCGCAGGTGCCCGGCGTCGCCGGTGTGTGGCGGGACCTGACGGACTCCGTGAACGGCATGGCGTCCAACCTGACCGGCCAGGTGCGCAACATCGCCCAGGTGGCCACCGCGGTGGCTCGGGGTGACCTGTCCCAGAAGATCACCGTGGACGCGCGCGGCGAGATCCTGGAGCTGAAGAACACCCTGAACACGATGGTCGACCAGCTGTCGTCCTTCGCCGAAGAGGTCACGCGCGTGGCGCGCGAGGTGGGCACCGAGGGCATCCTCGGCGGCCAGGCCGAGGTGCAGGGGGTCTCCGGCACCTGGAAGGACCTCACGCAGTCCGTGAACTTCATGGCGAACAACCTGACGATTCAGGTGCGCAACATCGCCGAGGTCACGACCGCGGTCGCCAAGGGCGACCTGTCGAAGAAGATCACCGTCGACGCCAAGGGCGAGATCCTCGAACTCGTCAGCACCGTCAACACGATGGTGGACCAGCTGTCGTCCTTCGCCGAGCAGGTGACCCGGGTGGCCCGCGAGGTGGGCACCGAGGGCATCCTGGGCGGCCAGGCCCATGTGCCGGGCGTTGTCGGCATCTGGAAGGACCTCAGCGACAACGTGAACCTGATGGCCAACAACCTGACCATGCAGGTGCGGAACATCTCCCAGGTGGCGTCCGCGGTCGCCAACGGCGACCTGACCCGGACGGTGACGATCGAGGCGCGCGGTGAGGTCGCGCAGCTCGCGGACACCTTCAACACCATGGTCAAGACGCTGAGCTCGTTCGCCGACCAGGTCACCAAGGTGGCCCGCGAGGTGGGTACGGACGGCATCCTCGGCGGACAGGCGCGGGTGCCCGGTGTGGCCGGTACCTGGAAGGACCTCACCGAGTCCGTGAACCAGATGGCGTCCAACCTGACCGGTCAGGTGCGGAACATCGCCATGGTGACCACGGCCATCGCCAAGGGTGACCTGACGAAGAAGATCGACATCGACGCGCGCGGCGAGATCCTGGAGCTGAAGACGACCATCAACACGATGGTCGACCAGCTGTCGTCCTTCGCCGAGGAGGTCACCCGGGTTGCCCGCGAGGTGGGCACGGAAGGACAGCTCGGCGGCCAGGCACGCGTGCGTGACGTCGACGGCACCTGGCGGGACCTCACCGAGTCCGTGAACGAGATGGCCGGGAACCTCACCCGGCAGGTGCGTGCCATCGCGCGCGTGGCGACCGCGGTGACCCGTGGTGACCTGAACCTGAAGATCGACGTGGACGCGTCCGGGGAGATCCAGGAACTCCAGGACTACATCAACAAGATGATCGCCAACCTGCGCGACACCACGATCGCCAACAAGGAGCAGGACTGGCTCAAGGGCAACCTGGCCCGTATCTCCGCGCTGATGCAGGGCCGCCGCGACCTCGCGGACGTCGCCTCGCTGATCATGAGCGAGCTGACGCCGGTCGTGTCCGCGCAGCACGGCGCGTTCTTCCTCGCGATGCCGCTCGTCGACGGCAAGGACGCGAGCGCCGACCAGGAGGATGCGTACGAACTGCGCATGCTCGGGTCGTACGGCTACTCCATGGGCTCCATGCCGACGTCCTTCCGGCCGGGTGAGGCGCTCATCGGGACGGCCGCGCAGGAGAAGCGCACGATCCTCGTGGAGAACGCGCCCAGCGGCTATCTGAAGATCTCCTCCGGGCTCGGCGAGGCGCCTCCGGCGCAAGTGATCGTCCTTCCGGTGCTGTTCGAGGGCAAGGTGCTCGGTGTGATCGAGCTGGCCTCCTTCACCCCCTTCACGCAGATCCAGAAGGATTTCCTCAATCAGATCGCCGAGATGATCGCGACCAGCGTCAACACCATCTCCGTCAACACCAAGACCGAGGTGCTGCTGAAGCAGTCGCAGGAGCTGACCGAGCAACTCCGTGAGCGTTCGGCCGAGTTGGAGAACCGGCAGAAGGCCCTCCAGGCGTCCAACGCCGAACTGGAGGAGAAGGCCGAGCTGCTGGCCCAGCAGAACCGCGACATCGAGGTCAAGAACACCGAGATCGAGGAAGCGCGGCAGGTCCTGGAGGAGCGGGCCGAGCAACTCGCCGTGTCCATGCGGTACAAGAGCGAGTTCCTCGCCAACATGTCGCACGAGCTGCGCACGCCGCTCAACTCGCTGCTGATCCTCGCCAAGCTGCTCGCCGACAACGCGGACGCCAACCTCACCCCGAAGCAGGTGGAGTTCGCCGAGACCATCCACGGGGCCGGCTCCGACCTGCTCCAGCTCATCAACGACATCCTCGACCTGTCGAAGGTCGAGGCGGGCAAGATGGACGTCTCCCCGACGCGCATCGCGCTGGTCCAGCTCGTCGACTACGTGGAGGCCACCTTCCGTCCGCTGACCGCGGAGAAGGGCCTGGACCTGTCCGTACGGGTGTCGCCGGAGCTGCCCGCCACGCTGCACACCGACGAGCAGCGGCTGCTCCAGGTGCTGCGCAACCTGCTGTCCAACGCGGTGAAGTTCACCGACTCGGGCTCGGTCGAGCTGGTGATCCGGCCGGCCAGCGCGGACGTGCCGATGAAGATCCGCGAGCAGCTTCTGGAGACCGGTTCGCTGCGGGACCCCGACGCCGCTCTGATCGCGTTCTCCGTCACCGACACCGGGATCGGGATCGCGGCCAGCAAGATGCGGGTGATCTTCGAGGCGTTCAAGCAGGCGGACGGCACGACCAGCCGCAAGTACGGCGGTACGGGCCTCGGGCTGTCCATCTCGCGGGAGATCGCCCAGCTGCTCGGCGGCGAGATTCACGCCCAGAGCGAGCCCGGACGCGGCTCGACCTTCACGCTGTATTTGCCGCTGCACCCGAGCGAACTGCCGCCGCAGGGCTACCAGCAGCCCATGCCCGCCCTGGAGGCCGGTGAGCTGCTCGCCTCGGAGAGCAACGGGCTGTCCGAGGTGGAGGTCGAGACGCCGGCCGAGGTGCGGTCGTACCAGGAGACGCAGAACGGTGCCGCCGCGCTGTTCCGGCGCCGCCGCCGGACCCTGCCGGAGCTGGAACAGCGGCCCGAGGAGCGGTGGTCGGCGACCGAGCAGAACCAGGCGACGGAGGTGCGGCGCGGTATCCGGTTCGGCGGCGAGAAGGTGCTCATCGTCGACGACGACATCCGCAACGTCTTCGCGCTCACCAGCGTCCTGGAACAGCACGGGCTGTCCGTGCTGTACGCCGAGAACGGCCGCGAGGGCATCGAGGTCCTGGAGCAGCACGACGACGTCACGGTCGTGCTCATGGACATCATGATGCCGGAGATGGACGGTTACGCGACGACGACGGCGATCCGCAGGATGCCGCAGTTCGCGGGCCTGCCGATCATCGCGCTGACGGCGAAGGCGATGAAGGGCGACCGGGAGAAGGCGATCGAGTCGGGCGCCTCCGACTACGTGACCAAGCCGGTCGACCCCGATCATCTGCTCGCGGTCATGGAGCAGTGGATGCGGGGCGCGTGACGGGGCCGATGCGGGGAGTGTGCGGGCCTCGCGGCGTGGAGCCGGTGCGGGAAGCGAGCGGGGCCGCTTCGGGGGAAGCGATGCGCGCGGGGCCCCTTCGGGGAGAAGCGGTGCGGGAATCGTGAGGGGTGCGTGACGGGGCGGCGTGAGGGTCGCGTGACCGGACGGGTCGGGCTTCGCGGGGATGCTGAGGGAACCTTCTGTGTTCACGCGGAGTTGCTGACTCAGTGTGCTCGAAGCCGTGTAGAAGTACGGGATTCGGGGAACCTTCTGGTCTCCGCTTGCGTTTCTGCTACGTGCACAGTGACATCGCGGTGACAGGGTGTGGCGACGGGCGGGGTGCGGCTACCATGACCGGCACAAGGACGGGCGGCGAAAGGGAGTCGTCCTCAGGGGCGGCGCCCGGTGCACATCCGGGGCGAGGAGGGCGGGCCATGGTGCAGAAGGCCAAGATCCTCCTGGTCGATGACCGGCCGGAGAATCTGCTGGCGCTGGAGGCCATCCTCTCCGCGCTCGATCAGACACTGGTGCGGGCATCGAGCGGGGAGGAAGCGCTCAAAGCGCTGCTCACTGACGACTTCGCGGTCATTCTGCTGGACGTCCAGATGCCGGGCATGGACGGCTTCGAGACCGCCGCGCACATCAAGCGGCGGGAGCGCACCCGGGACATCCCGATCATCTTCCTCACCGCGATCAACCACGGCCCGCACCACACGTTCCGTGGGTACGCGGCCGGCGCGGTCGACTACATCTCCAAGCCCTTCGACCCGTGGGTGCTGCGCGCGAAGGTCTCCGTGTTCGTCGAGCTCTACATGAAGAACTGCCAGC
>NZ_KQ948436.1:11260-208712 GCF_001514065.1 Streptomyces antibioticus
GGGTGAAGCACCCGCCACACGTGTCCGTTGTCGCCTCCACCGGTAACCTCACCTCTATGGCCTCACGTCCCTCCGCTGCCAAGAAGCAGCCCGCGAAGAAGGCGGCGGCTCCGGCGAAGAAGGCCGCTGCGAAAAAGGCTCCGGCGAAGAAGGCGCCCGCCAGGAAGGCCGCGGCCAAGAAGGCCGCGCCGCCACCGAGGCCGGCGCCGAACCCGACCGGCGGCATCTACCGCCTCGTGCGCGCCGTCTGGCTGGGCCTGGCGCACGCCGTGGGCGCGGTGTTCCGCGGCATAGGGAACGGCGCGAAGAACCTCGACCCGGCGCACCGCAAGGACGGCGTCGCGCTGCTGCTGCTCGGCCTCGCGCTGATCTGCGCGGCCGGCACCTGGTCGAACCTGCGCGGTCCGGTCGGCGACCTCGTCGAGATCATCGTGACCGGTGCCTTCGGCCGCCTGGACCTGCTCGTGCCGATACTGCTCGCTGTCATCGCCGCGCGCTTCATCCGGCACCCCGAGAAGCCCGAGGCCAACGGCCGGATCGTCATCGGCCTGTCCGCCCTCGTCATCGGCGTGCTCGGGCAGGTCCACATCGCGTGCGGCGCGCCCGCCCGCAGTGACGGCATGCAGGCCATAAGAGACGCCGGCGGGCTCATCGGCTGGGGCGCGGCCACTCCGCTGACGTACACCATGGGCGAGGTCCTGGCCGTACCGCTGCTCGTGCTGCTGACCGTGTTCGGGCTGCTCGTCGTCACGGCCACGCCGGTCAACGCCATTCCGCGGCGGCTGCGGGAGCTCGGCGTGCGGCTCGGGGTGGTGCACGACCCGGCCGTGGACGAGTTCGACGAGTTCTCCGTGGACGACGAGCGCTACGACGAGCAGTGGCGCGAGGCCCTGCCCGCACGCGGGCGCAAGCGCGCTGCGGCGCCCGAGGCGTACGACCCCGACAGTGCCGAGCAGGAGGCCCTCTCGCGGCGTCGTGGCCGCCCCAGGCGCTCCGCGGTGCCGCAGCCCGACATGGACCGGCAGATGGACGCCGTGGACGTCGCCGCGGCCGCCGCTGCCGCGCTCGACGGCGCTGTGCTGCACGGGATGCCGCCGTCGCCGATCGTCGCCGACCTCACCCAGGGGGTGAGCGTCGGGGACCGTGAGGACACCACGCCTACGCCGGTGCCGTCGCCGAGCCCGGTGCCGGCGCCCGCCGCGCGTCCCAAGCAGGAGAAGCTGAAGGTCGAGGTCGCGGACCTCACCAAGCCCGCGCCCGAGGCGCCCGACGACTTGCCGCCGCGTGCCGAGCAGCTCCAGCTGTCCGGCGACATCACGTACTCCCTGCCGTCCCTCGACCTGCTGGAGCGCGGCGGACCCGGCAAGACGCGCAGCGCCGCCAACGATGCGGTCGTCGCCTCGCTCCAGAACGTCTTCATGGAGTTCAAGGTCGACGCGGCCGTCACCGGCTTCACGCGCGGGCCGACGGTCACGCGCTACGAGGTCGAGCTCGGCCCCGCCGTGAAGGTCGAGCGGATCACGGCGCTGACCAAGAACATCGCGTACGCCGTCGCCAGTCCCGACGTACGGATCATCTCGCCGATCCCCGGCAAGTCCGCGGTCGGCATCGAGATCCCGAACACCGACCGCGAGATGGTCAACCTCGGTGACGTGCTGCGGCTGGCCGCGGCGGCCGAGGACGACCATCCGATGCTGGTGGCGCTCGGCAAGGACGTCGAGGGCGGCTATGTGATGGCCAACCTCGCGAAGATGCCGCATGTGCTCGTCGCCGGAGCCACCGGTTCCGGTAAGTCGTCGTGCATTAACTGCTTGATCACTTCCATCATGGTCCGCGCGACCCCCGAGGACGTGCGGATGGTCCTGGTCGACCCCAAGCGGGTCGAGCTGACCGCCTACGAGGGCATTCCGCACCTGATCACGCCGATCATCACCAACCCGAAGCGGGCCGCCGAGGCGCTCCAGTGGGTCGTACGGGAGATGGATCTGCGCTACGACGACCTGGCGGCGTTCGGGTACCGGCACATCGACGACTTCAACCAGGCCATCCGCGACGGCAAGCTCAAAACGCCGGAAGGCAGCGAGCGGGAGCTGAAGACCTACCCGTACCTGCTGGTGATCGTCGACGAGCTCGCCGACCTGATGATGGTCGCGCCGCGTGACGTCGAGGACTCGATCGTGCGCATCACGCAGCTCGCGCGCGCGGCCGGCATCCACCTGGTGCTCGCCACGCAGCGGCCGTCGGTCGACGTCGTCACCGGTCTGATCAAGGCCAACGTGCCCTCGCGGCTCGCCTTCGCCACCTCGTCCCTGGCCGACTCCCGGGTCATCCTCGACCAGCCCGGCGCCGAGAAGCTGATCGGCAAGGGCGACGGGCTCTTCTTGCCGATGGGCGCGAACAAGCCCACCCGTATGCAGGGCGCCTTCGTCACCGAGGACGAGGTCGCGGCCGTCGTGCAGCACTGCAAGGACCAGATGGCGCCCGTCTTCCGGGACGACGTCACCGTGGGCACCAAGCAGAAGAAGGAGATCGACGAGGAGATCGGCGACGACCTGGACCTGCTGTGCCAGGCGGCCGAGCTGGTGGTCTCCACGCAGTTCGGTTCGACGTCGATGCTCCAGCGCAAGCTGCGGGTCGGGTTCGCCAAGGCGGGGCGCCTGATGGACCTGATGGAGTCGCGCGGGATCGTCGGGCCGAGCGAGGGATCCAAGGCTCGTGACGTTCTTGTGAAGGCTGATGAGCTGGATGGCGTGCTCGCGGTGATCCGCGGGGAGGCTTAAGGGGACGTCGCCTCCGGAAACGGGGCGCAAGGGTCACCTCGCGGGCGGGCGGGCCGCCGATGGGTGTTCGATCGTGACTCACCCGTAAGGGATCATTGAGCAACCGTTTCCCTTCGGCGTACGTCAAGTTGAGGGAAGCGAAAAGCTGCTGCTCCACCATCGGCGTGTCCGGCCATACCGATGGCGTACAAAGTCCCACCGCCCGGTTGCCCCACCCTTTCGCACCCCCCCTAGACTGAACCCCCAGCACAGGTGGCTAAAACGCTCGAAAGGCGCCCCCGTGTCCATCGGCAACTCCCCTGAAGACGAGCGTCCGTTCGAAGACGACCGTGAGGAAGCCCGAATCTCCGTCGGCCGTGCCCTGAAGCAGGCACGGATCGCGGCCGGGCTGACCGTCGACGACGTCAGCAACGCCACCCGGGTCCGTATCGCCATCGTGCATGCCATCGAAGCGGACGACTTCGCCCCCTGCGGCGGGGACGTCTACGCCCGAGGCCACATCCGGACCCTGGCCAAGGCCGTACGCCTCGACCCGGCCCCCCTCCTCGCCCAGTACGACGCCGACCACGGCGGCCGTCCGGCGCCGACCCCGGCCGCCCCGCTGTTCGAGGCGGAACGCATCCGTCCCGAACGCCGCGGGCCCAACTGGACCGCGGCCATGGTCGCCGCGATCGTGGCCGTGATCGGGTTCGTCGGGTTCACCGCGTTCAAGGGAGGCGACGAGGGGGCCAAGACACCGGTCGCCGAGGGTTCCTCGCCCTCTGCCGACAAGTCCGCCTCACCCACCCCGAAGAGCGAGAAGCCCGAGTCGCCGAAGCCGGACCCGTCCGACAGCGCCATCGCGGCGGCCCCCCAGGACAAGGTGACCGTCAAGGTCAGCGCCCCCGACGGCAGGAGCTGGATCTCCGCCAAGGACCACAACGGCCGGCTGCTGTACGACGGCCTGCTCCAGCAGGGCGAGTCGAAGACCTTCCAGGACAGCGAGAAGATCAACCTCGTCCTCGGTGACGCCGGGGCGATCCAGCTGTACGTGAACGGCAAGAAGATCGACGACGACTGGGCGCCCGGCGCCGTGGAGCGCCTGACGTACACGAAGGGCGACCCGCAGGTCGGCTGAGGCTCGGCGCGTGTTCGACGGGGTTGGTGATCTTCACCAACCCCGTCGACGTTCGTTGTCGGTGGGACAAAGTAGTCTTGAGCCCATGCCTGAACGCCGTACCGTCGCACTCGTCACTCTTGGCTGCGCCCGCAACGAGGTGGACTCGGAGGAGCTCGCAGGCCGCTTGGAGGCGGACGGCTGGGACCTCGTGGAGGACGCCGCGGACGCGGACGTCGCCGTCGTCAACACCTGCGGCTTCGTCGACGCCGCCAAGAAGGACTCCGTCGACGCCCTCCTGGAGGCCAACGACCTCAAGGGACAGGGCAGAACCCAGGCCGTCGTGGCGGTGGGCTGCATGGCCGAGCGGTACGGGAAGGACCTCGCCGAGGCCCTCCCCGAGGCCGACGGCGTGCTCGGCTTCGACGACTACGCCGACATCTCCGACCGCCTGCAGACCATCCTGTCCGGCGGCATCCACGCCGCCCACACCCCGCGCGACCGGCGCAAGCTGCTGCCGATCAGCCCGGCCGAGCGCCAGGAGTCGGCCGCCGAGGTGGCGCTGCCCGGGCACGGCCCCGTGGACCTCCCGGAAGGACTCGCTCCGTCCTCCGGCCCGCGCGCGCCCCTGCGCCGCCGTCTGGACGGCTCCCCGGTCGCCTCGGTGAAGCTCGCCTCCGGCTGCGACCGGCGCTGCACGTTCTGCGCCATCCCGTCCTTCCGCGGCTCCTTCATCTCGCGGCGCCCCTCGGACGTGCTCAACGAGACGCGCTGGCTGGCCGAGCAGGGCGTCAAGGAGATCATGCTGGTCTCCGAGAACAACACGTCCTACGGCAAGGACCTGGGCGACATCCGCCTGCTGGAGTCCCTGCTGCCCGAGCTCGCCGAGGTCGACGGCATCGAGCGGGTGCGCGTCAGCTACCTCCAGCCGGCCGAGATGCGGCCCGGCCTCATCGACGTACTGACGTCGACGCCCAAGGTCGTGCCCTACTTCGACCTGTCCTTCCAGCACTCCGCGCCCGACGTGCTGCGCGCCATGCGCCGCTTCGGCGACACCGACCGCTTCCTGGAGCTGCTCGACACCATCCGGAGCAAGGCCCCGCAGGCGGGCGTGCGCTCCAACTTCATCGTGGGCTTCCCCGGCGAGAGCGAGGCCGACCTCGCCGAGCTGGAGCGTTTCCTCAATGGCGCGCGGCTGGACGCCATCGGCGTCTTCGGCTACTCCGACGAGGAGGGCACGGAGGCGGCCACGTACGACAACAAGCTCGACGAGGACGTCGTCGCCGAGCGGCTGGCGCGGGTCTCCCGGCTCGCCGAGGAGCTCGTCTCGCAGCGGGCCGAGGAGCGCGTGGGCGAGACCGTGCACGTGCTGGTGGAGTCCGTGGACGAGGACGGCGTGTACGGGCGCGGTGCGCACCAGGCGCCCGAGACGGACGGCCAGGTGCTGCTCACGAGCGGCGAAGGGCTGAGCATCGGTCGTATCGTCGAGGCGAAGGTGGTCGGCACCGAGGGTGTCGACCTGGTGGCCGAGCCGGTGACGGACTCGCTCGCGTGTAGTGAGGAGGCGGGCAGATGACCGGAGTACCGGCATCCGCTGCGGGCGGCCGCGCCAAGGCGGGCGCCTCCGACGCCGGCTCCGGTGCCAAGTCCCCGCGGAGCGGCAAGATCGTGGCCGCGGCCGTCAACGAGGCCAGCCTCTGGAACATCGCCAACATCCTGACCATGATCCGGCTGCTGCTGGTGCCGGGCTTCGTCGCCCTGATGCTGGCCGACGGCGGGCACGACCCCGCGTGGCGCTCGCTCGCCTGGGCCGCCTTCTCCGTCGCCATGATCACCGACCTCTTCGACGGTCATCTGGCCCGCACGTACAACCTCGTCACCGACTTCGGGAAGATCGCCGACCCCATCGCCGACAAGGCGATCATGGGGGCGGCACTGATCTGTCTCTCCGCGCTCGGCGACCTGCCGTGGTGGGTGACCGCGGTCATTCTCGGCCGGGAACTCGGGATCACGCTGCTGCGTTTCATCGTCATCCGGTACGGCGTCATCCCGGCGAGCCGCGGCGGCAAGCTCAAGACCCTCGCGCAGGGCATCGCGGTCGGGATGTACATCCTGGCGCTGACGGGATGGCTGGCGACCGCGAGATTCTGGGTGATGGCTGTGGCGGTCGTCCTGACCGTGGCGACCGGACTCGACTATGTGAGACAGGCCATTGTGCTGCGCAGGCAGGGAATCGCCGAGCGCGAGGCGGCGTTGGAGGAGTCGGAAGCGTGAATTCCCCGGCCACTGAAGTGGTGCGACTACTGACGGTGAGGGGCGAGACGCTCGCGGTCGCCGAGTCTCTCACCGGTGGATTGGTTGCGGCGGAAATCACAGCGGCGCCCGGGGCCTCCCAGGCCTTCCGCGGCTCGGTGACGGCCTACGCCACCGAACTGAAGCATGAACTGCTCGGTGTCGACGCCGGCCTGCTGGCGGCGCGCGGAGCGGTGGACCCGCAGGTCGCGGCCCAGATGGCGGTCGGCGTACGCAAGGCGCTCGGTGCCGACTGGGGCCTCGCGACCACGGGAGTCGCCGGACCGGAGGAACAGGACGGAAAGCCCGTCGGAACGGTCTACGTGGCGGTCGACGGACCCGGTCCGGGCCTCTCGGATGGCGGGAAAGTCGCCTCACTGCGGTTGAACGGCGACCGCGCGGAAATTCGTATGGAGAGTGTACGGAGCGTACTCGCACTGCTCCTTCAGGAGCTTGCGGGCGAACAGACCGGGAATGAGCGGGCACAGGATACGGAACGGAACGGGGGGTTTTGATGTTTGCAGCCCTGAGTGAACACGACATCGCTCCCCGCACGGCCGCGGCGCAAGGCGGTACGGTGGGGCGTGAAGGATGCGGCTACGCGGTCCGAGGAGGGAGCCACCGATGATTCTGCTCCGTCGCCTGCTGGGTGACGTGCTGCGTCGGCAGCGCCAACGCCAGGGCCGTACTCTGCGCGAAGTCTCCTCGTCCGCCCGAGTTTCACTCGGCTATCTCTCCGAGGTGGAGCGGGGGCAGAAGGAGGCTTCCTCCGAGCTGCTCTCCGCCATCTGCGACGCGCTGGACGTACGGATGTCCGAACTGATGCGGGAAGTGAGCGACGAGCTCGCCCTCGCCGAGCTGGCCCAGTCCGCTGCGGCCACCCCCAGCGAGCCCGTACCCGCGCCGGTACGCCCGATGCTGGGTTCGGTGTCGGTGACCGGTGTGCCACCGGAACGGGTGACCATCAAGGCACCCGCCGAGGCAGTGGACGTCGTCGCCGCCTGAGCGTCACGCGCGTACGTCCTTGGGTTCCGCTCGAGGACGAGCTGACGATGCACTGAGAAGTGCAAAGCACTCTGCGAAGTGCGCGAGGCCCCGGCCGGGTCTCTCCGAACATCTGGAGAGGCGTCGGCCGGGGCTTTCGTGCATCGTGGGACGGGCGGGGCTCGGGGCCGTAGCCGTACAGGGATCGGAGCATGCGCATGTACGTCGTGAAGAGCCCGTTGTCCGACGCGGACCTGAAGACCGTGGCCGAGGCCCTGCAAGGGGCCCTCGTCGATCTGGTGGACCTCGCCCTCGTGGCGAAGCAGATCCACTGGAACGTGGTCGGGCCCCGGTTCCGGTCCGTGCATCTGCAACTCGACGAAGTCGTGGACATCGCGCGCACCCACTCCGACACCGTCGCCGAGCGGGCCTCCGCACTGGGCGTCCCGCCCGACGGGCGTGCGGCCACCGTGGCTGCGGGCAGCGGCATCGGGGCGGTGTCCGAGGGGTGGGTCAAGGACGCGGACGCGGTGGGGACGCTGGTGGACGCGCTGGGCGCGGTGATCGGGCGGATGCGGGAGCGGGTGGCCGCCACCGGGGACGCCGACCCCGTCAGCCAGGACCTCTTCATCGGGATCACGGCGGATCTGGAGAAGCATCACTGGATGTTCCAGGCCGAGAACGGGTGAGGCGGGGGCTGGGGGTGCCTCGGTGTGCCCTTGGTGCGCCCTGTCGGTGGACGGGGTCCGCGCTTAGCGTCGGGGACTGTGGTTCTGTCGGGCGCCCTGAGGGCTTCGGGGTCTGCGGGCTGGAGGTGGGGTCGTGGGCCGTCCGATAGTGCGGTGGGGAGCGGCCCTCACGCTGGGCGCGCTGTGGTGGTGGGCTGTGCTGCGACTGGCGCTGGCCTCCGACGCCGGGGTGCTGGAGGGTGCCGTCGCCGCCGGAGGATGGGGGCTGAGCCTGCTGCCGGTGCACTGTGTGCCCAGGGGGCGGGCGGCCGGGGCGCTCGCCGTGGGGCAGTGGCGGGCGGCCTGGCGCGGTACGGCGGTACGGGTCGCCCCGGGCGCCGTCACCACGGCATCGCCACACCACCGTTCGGACGGAGGATCTGGCCCGTCGTGAAGGACGCGGCGTCGGACGCCAGGTACAGCACGGCGTGGGCGACCTCGGGGGCCTGGCCTACCCGGCCCAGGGGTGACATACGGGCCATCAGCGCCTCGGTCCGCTCCTGGTCCGCGCCGTGGCGGTCGGTCATCGGCGTGCGGATCCAGCCCGGGGCGACGGCGTTGACCCGGATGCCGTGCCGGCCGACCTCGTTCGCCAGGGTCTTCGTCAGCTGCACGACCGCCGCCTTGGCCGCGCCGTAGGCCAGCAGGCCGGGGCCGCCGGTGTCCACGGCGCCCGAGGCCATGGTGACGATGCTGCCCCGGGTGCCCCGGGCGATCATGAGGCGGGCCGCCTCCTGGCAGGCGTACAGCACGCCCTTGAAGTTGACGTTCAGGACGCGGTCGAGATCCTCGTCCTTCGTGTCCAGGACCGGGCTGCTGTGCATGATGCCGGCGATCGCGGCCAGGACGTCCAGCTGCCCGCAGGAGGCGATGGCCTCGCGGAGCTGATCCCGGTCCGTCACGTCGAGGTGGTGGGTGCGGGCGGTGCCGCCCGCGTCCTTGATCAGGGTTGCCGTCTCGTGCAGCCCCTGTGCATCGCGGTCGGCGCAGTGCACGAGGGCGCCCGCTTCGGCGAGCAGGACCGCGGAGGCGCGGCCGATACCGCCTGCGGCGCCGGTGACGAAGGCGGTGCGTCCGGTGAGGTCGTACGCGCTGACGGTCATGTGGGGACGGTACGAGGGTTTCTGACGGGTCGTCAATTGGTCGTACGGTGTGGGGCTCCGGGACGTGAGGGGGTGCCCGGGGCGGGTCCCGTCTGGCAGGCCGGGCACCAGTAGGTGGGGCGTTCGCGGGAGCCGTCGCCCTGGTTGGCGACGCGGACGGGGGTGCGGCAGCGGAGGCAGGGGGTGCCGGCGCGGCCGTAGACGAAGAGGTCGTGGCCATGGCGGCCCGTGGTGGTGCGGACCGGGCGGTCGCGGTTGGCCTCCAGGACCTTCTTGGCGAGCGCGGGGAGCTTGGCGGCGCGGTCGGCGGGGAGCGCGCCCACCGGGAGCCAGGGGGTCACGCCCAGCAGGAAGCAGAGCTCGCTCTTGTAGACATTGCCGATTCCGGCGAGGTTGCGCTGGTCGAGGAGGGCCTCGCCGAGGGGGCGGGCCGGATCCGCGAGGAGGTTGGCGAGAGCGCGGTCGGGGTTCCAGTCCGGGCCCAGGAGGTCGGGTCCGAGGTGGCCTACGACGCGGTCCTCGTCGGAGGTGCGGAGGAGTTCCAGGACGGGGAGGCGGTAGCCGACGGCGGTCCGGTCGGCGTTGCCGAGGATCGCGCGGATCTGGTGGGCGGGGCCGCCGGTCCAGCGTCTGCCGTTCGCGTAGACCTTCCAGGAGCCGTCCATCTTGAGGTGCGAGTGGAGGGTCAGGCCGCCTTCGACGCGGGTCAGGAGGTGCTTGCCGCGCGGGGTGACGTCCAGGACGGTGCGGCCGGTGAGGTCGGCCGTGGCGAACTTGGGGACGCGGAGGTCGCTGCGGGTGAGGGTCTGGCCGGCGAGGGCGTTGTGCAGGCGGTGCGCTGTTTGCCAGACGGTGTCTCCTTCGGGCATGGGTCAAGGGTGGCATGGAGGCGCCCAGGGGGGTGGGCGCTGGTGTGGCGGGTGCGGGTCTGTTGTGGCTGGTCGCGTAGTTCCCCGCGCCCCTGGGGGTTGCGCTGCCGTCATTCCATAAGGCTCATGCTCTTAGCCGAAGGCCCCGGGGGGTGGCGATGAAGCCTGCTCCTTCCAGGAGGGTGCCGTACAGGGAGGTCAGGGCTGAGGCGCCGTTGATGCGTTCCACCGTGACCGTGCCCAGGGAGCCGGCTCGGGCTGCTGCCGCCAGGGCTTCGGCCGCTGCCTGGAGGCGGGGGTCGTCGGTGGGTGTGGCGACCGGGTCCTCGGGCCAGGCCAGCAGGGTTTTGCCGCCTCGCTCCATGTAGAGCGTCAGCTCGCCGTCGACCAGGACCACCAGGGAGCCCGCCTTGCGGCCTGCCTTGTGCCCGGCACCGGTCGGGGGCTCGGGCCAGGGGAGGGCGGCGCCGTAGGCGTTCGCCGGGTCGGCGGCTGCCAGGACGACGGCTCGGGTGTCGGGGGAGGGGCGGTCGCGGCGGTGAGGGGCGCGCGTGGGGGCGTGGTCGCGGTAGTCGCGGGGGGAGACGTAGTGGTCGCGTGAGGTGGGGGTCTGGGCCGGGGGCAGAGGCTCGTAGCTGTCGTCGAGGCCCAGGGGGGCCTGGTCTCCGTCGGTCTGCCAGAAGTCGGCGCCGGGTTCTGGCGTGCCGAAGTCGGCGTACGTGGTGAAGCCGTCGGGCGCCGGGGCTGCGGCGTCGGTCTGGCCTCGTTCGCGGGCGTTCGCCACCGCGCGGAGGCGGTCCACCGCGCCGTCCATCGCGAACTGGGCGGCGCCGAGGCCCTCCACCACATAGCCGCGGCGGGCCTGACCGGTCTCCTCGAACGCGGACAGGATGCGGTACGTGGCAGAGAAGCCGCCCTCGACGCCCTCTGCGGAAACCGCGCCCCGGGTCACCACGCCGTGCCGGTCGAGGAGGGTGCGGGCCAGGGCGTGGGCGCGCAGGGTGGGGTCGGGCTCGCGGGCGGGCAGCAGGGACCAGCGGCCGGCGACGGTGGGCGGGCCGGTGCGGGACGCCGGGCGGGCGGCGGCCGTGAGGGAGCCGTAGCGGCCGCGCGGGATCGTGCGCTTGGCACGGTGGGCCGTGGAGCCTGCTGTGCGGCCCGAGCCCAGCAGGGAGCGCATGGGGGTGAGGGTGTCGTTCGTGAGGCGGCCGGACCAGGCCAGGTCCCAGACGGCGTCGGCGAGTTGGGGGTCGGTGGCGTCGGGATGGGTGGTCGCGCGGACCTGGTCGGCGATCTGGCGGAAGAACAGGCCGTAGCCCCCGGAGAGGGCGGTCAGGACCGACTCGTGGAGGGCCGTCAGCTCCAGGGGGTGCGGGGCCGGCAGGAGGAGGGGGGCCGCGTCCGCGAGGTAGAGGGAGACCCAGCCGTCCTTGCCGGGCAGGGAGCCCGCTCCGGCCCACACCACCTCGCCGGCGGAGGTGAGTTCGTCGAGCATCGCCGGGGTGTAGTTCGCCACCCGGGACGGCAGGACCAGCTTCTCCAGGGCGGAGGCGGGCACGGACGCGCCTTGCAACTGCTCGACGGCACGCACCAGGCCGTCGATGCCGCGCAGGCCGTGGCCCTTGCCGATGTGCTGCCACTGGGGGAGGAACTGGGCCAGCGCGGGCGGCGGGACCGGTTCGAGTTCATGGCGCAGGGCGGCCAGGGAGCGCCGGCGGAGGCGGCGGAGCACGGCGGCGTCGCACCACTCCTGGCCGATGCCCGCCGGATGGAACTCCCCCTGCACGACACGGCCGTTCGCGGCCAGGCGCTGCAACGCGCCCTCCGTGACCGCCACGCCCAGACCGAAGCGGGCCGCCGCGGTCGCTGAGGTGAACGGGCCGTGGGTGCGGGCGTAGCGCGCCAGGAGGTCGCCCAGCGGGTCCTTGACCGGCTCGGTGAAGGCCTCCGGGACGCCGACCGGCAGAGCGGTGCCCAGCGCGTCGCGCAGCCGTCCCGCGTCCTCGATCGCCGCCCAGTGGTCGGTGCCGGCGATACGGACCCGGATGGCGCGGCGTGCGTTGGCCAGGTCCTGCGCCCACTGCGGCTCCGCGCCTCGCTGGGCCAGCTCCGCGTCCGTGAGCGGGCCGAGGAGGCGGAGGAGGTCCGCGACGCCTTCGGCGTCCTTCGCGCGGCGGTCCTCGGTGAGCCACTGGAGTTCCCGCTCCAGCTCCGTCAGGACCTCGGCGTCCAGCAGCTCGCGCAGCTCCGCCTGGCCGAGCAGCTCCGCCAGCAGACGGGAGTCGAGGGACAGGGCCGCGGCGCGGCGCTCGGCGAGCGGGGAGTCTCCCTCGTACAGGAACTGGGCGACGTAGCCGAAGAGGAGGGAGCGGGCGAAGGGGGAGGGCTCGGGGGTGGTGACCTCGACGAGGCGGACCTTGCGGGACTCCAGGTCGCCCATCAGCTCGACGAGGCCGGGGACGTCGAAGACGTCCTGGAGGCACTCCCGGACCGCCTCCAGGACGATCGGGAAGGAACCGAACTCGCTCGCCACTTCGAGGAGTTGTGAGGCGCGCTGACGCTGTTGCCACAGCGGGGTGCGCTTGCCGGGGTTGCGGCGGGGCAGCAGCAGCGCGCGGGCGGCGCATTCGCGGAACCGGGACGCGAACAAGGCCGAGCCGCCGACCTGGTCGGTGACGATCTGGTCGACCTCGCCCTTGTCGAAGACGACGTCCGCAGCGCCGACCGGGGCCTGGTCGGCGTCGTACTCCGTGCCGAGCTTCATCGGTTCCTGGTCCAGCAGGTCCAGGCCCATCAGGTCGGCGTCGGGGAGGCGGAGGACGATGCCGTCGTCCGCGTGCATCACCTGGGCGTCCATGCCGTAGCGCTCGGAGAGCTTGGCGCCGAGGGCGAGGGCCCAGGGGGCGTGCACCTGGGCGCCGAAGGGGGAGTGGACGACCACGCGCCAGTCGCCGAGTTCGTCGCGGAAGCGCTCCACGACGATCGTGCGGTCATCAGGGATGTGGCCGCAGGCCTCGCGCTGTTCGTCCAGGTACGCGAGGACGTTGTCCGCCGCCCAGGTGTCCAGGCCTGCCGCGAGGAGGCGGGGGCGGGCCTTCTCCTTGGGCATCGAGCCGACTTCCCGGAGGAACGCGCCGACCGCGCGGCCGAGTTCGAGCGGACGCCCCAGCTGGTCGCCCTTCCAGAACGGCAGCCGGCCCGGGACGCCCGGGGCCGGGGAGACCAGGACACGGTCGCGGGTGATGTCCTCGATACGCCAGGAGCTGGTGCCGAGCGTGAAGACGTCGCCCACGCGCGACTCGTAGACCATCTCCTCGTCCAGCTCGCCGACCCTTCCGCCGCCCTTCTTGGGGTCGGCACCGGCGAGGAAGACGCCGAAGAGGCCGCGGTCCGGGATGGTGCCGCCGGAGGTGACCGCGAGGCGCTGGGCGCCGGGGCGGCCGGTGATCGTGCCGGCGACGCGGTCCCAGACGACGCGGGGGCGCAGTTCCGCGAAGGCGTCGGAGGGGTAGCGGCCCGCGAGCATGTCGAGGACCGCGGTGAAGGCGGACTCGGGGAGCGAGGCGAAGGGGGCCGCCCGGCGGACCGTGGCCAGGAGGTCGTCGAGCTGCCAGGTGTCCAGCGCCGTCATCGCGACCAGCTGCTGGGCCAGGACGTCCAGGGGGTTGGCGGGGACCTTGAGGGACTCGATGGAGCCGGTGCGCATCCGCTCCGTGACGACCGCGGCCTGGACCAGGTCGCCGCGGTACTTCGGGAAGACCACACCGGTGGAGACCGCGCCGACCTGGTGGCCCGCGCGGCCCACGCGTTGCAGGCCGGAGGCCACGGAGGGGGGTGACTCGACCTGGACGACCAGGTCCACCGCGCCCATGTCGATGCCGAGTTCCAGGCTGGAGGTCGCGACCACCGCGGGGAGGCGGCCTGCCTTGAGGTCCTCCTCGACCAGGGCGCGCTGTTCCTTGGAGACCGAGCCGTGGTGGGCGCGGGCGATGACCGGGGGTGCGCCCTGGGCCGCTCCTGAGCCGCCCATCAGCTCGGCGGGGGCGTGGTGCTCCGCCAGGGGTTCGCCGGTCGCTCGTTCGTACGCGATCTCGTTGAGGCGGTTGCACAGGCGTTCCGCGAGGCGGCGGGAGTTGGCGAAGACGATGGTGGAGCGGTGGGCCTGGACGAGGTCGGTGATGCGTTCCTCGACGTGCGGCCAGATCGAGGGGCGTTCCGCGCCCTCGGTGCCGTCGGCCACGGGGGAGCCGCCGAGTTCGCCGAGGTCCTCCACGGGGACCACCACCGAGAGATCGAACTCCTTGCCCGACTTCGGTTGGACGATCTCCACCTTGCGGCGGGGGGAGAGGTAGCGGGCGACCTCGTCGACCGGGCGGACGGTCGCGGAGAGGCCGATGCGGCGGGCCGGCTTCGGGAGGAGCTCGTCGAGGCGCTCCAGGGAGAGGGCTAGGTGGGCGCCTCGCTTGGTGCCGGCCACCGCGTGGACCTCGTCGAGGATCACTGTTTCGATGCCGGTCAGCGCGTCGCGGGTCGCCGACGTCAGCATCAGGAACAGGGACTCCGGGGTGGTGATCAGGATGTCCGGGGGGCGGGTGGACAGCGCGCGGCGCTCGGCCGCCGGGGTGTCTCCTGAGCGGATGCCGACCTTCACCTCGGGTTCGGGCAGGCCGAGGCGGACGGATTCCTGGCGGATGCCGGTGAGGGGGCTGCGGAGGTTGCGCTCCACGTCGACCGCGAGGGCCTTCAGGGGGGAGACGTAGAGGACTCGGCAGCGCTTCCTGGGGTCAGCGGGCGGGGGTGTGGAGGCCAGGTCGTCCAGGGCGGCGAGGAAGGCGGCGAGGGTCTTGCCGGAGCCGGTGGGGGCGACCACCAGGACGTCCGAGCCCTCTTTGATGGCCGTCCATGCGCCTGCCTGGGCCGCGGTGGGCGCGTCGAAGGCTCCCGTGAACCAGCCGCGGGTCGCGGGGGAGAAGCCGTCCAGGGCTCGGTGTGTGGAGCTGACCATGCGTCCATCCTGCACCCGGGGACTGACAACGGCTGGTGAGCTGGGCATTCGTGGCTGGGCCCGGCTCGGTGGGGGTTCGCGCGTTGGCGCGGGCGGTGCGATGTGGGTCGGGGCCGCGCCGGGGGGTGTCCGTCCTCGGAACGGCGCGGAATCGGTCCTTCATCAGGGGCGCCCGTGTTGACGCGCCAACCGCTGCGGGCGGGACCCCCCGACACGTCCCCTTCCCGCCGTCGCGCGCTGCGGCTCCGCGGTGGTGCGCATCCTGCCCTTCGCGGGTGTGGCGGAGAATGGGTTCATGGCAGGTTCGGGTGAGCGGGCGCGGCATTGGAGGTATGCCGAGTTGCCGGGGGTCGATCTGCTGCGGGCTCGGTATGTGCGGAAGAACTTCGTGCGGCACACCCATGAGAGCTTTGTGATCGCCGCCATCGCGGACGGGGTCGAGGTCTTTCACTATCGGGGTGCTGATCGGTACGCGGGGGCCGGGGCGCTTGCGCTGGTCAATCCGGACACCGCGCATACCGGGCGGGCGGGGGTGCCCGAGGGGTGGCGGTACGGGGCCGTGTATCCGTCGCGTGAGGTGGTGGCCGGGATCGCTGCCGAGACCACGTCGATGCGGGGGACCCCGGGATTCGTCGACCCGGTTCTTGATGATCCGTACGCGGTGGGGTTGGTGCATCAGGTGCTGCGGGCCGCTGACGAGGGCAATGCGCTGGCCGCCGACACCTTGCTGCGGGTTGCCGTGACCCGGTTGCTGCGGCTCAACGGTGGCGTGCTGCCGCGGCGGGAGGTGCGGTCGGCGGGGGCTCGGGTGGCTGTTCGCGCGCGTGCCTTGCTGGAGGAGAGGATGGCCGAGCCGCCGAGCCTGGAGGCGCTGGCGCAGGAGCTGGGTGTCGGGTCGTTCGCGTTGTTGCGGGCCTTTCGGGATCTGTACGGGATGCCGCCGCATGCCTGGCTCACCGACGCGCGTGTGCGGCGGGCCCGGCTGTTGCTGGACGGAGGCACGTCGCCGGGGGAGGCCGCCGTGGCCGTGGGGTTCAGTGATCAGCCGCATCTGAATCGGCACTTCTCGCGGATCGTCGGGGTGCCGCCCGGGGCGTACCAGCGTGAGCGCAAGAACGTACAAGACGTTCGGACGGGGCCTCGACTAGCGTCCGACGCGTGGGAGAACGGACAGCTTTCGTAGACATAGCCGCCGGTGACGGGCGGAAGGCCGACGCCTCCGTCGTACGGGACGCCCTCGGAGTCGGGGTGGCCGTGGGACTGTCGGGGTTCGCCTTCGGGGTGACATCGGCGGGGAGTGGGCTCACCGTGTTGCAGACGTGTGCGCTCAGTCTTCTGGTGTTCACCGGGGCCTCTCAGTTTGCGCTGGTGGGAGCGCTGGCGGCTGGGGGTAATCCGCTGACCGCGGCTGCGGGGGCGTTCTTCCTCGGGGTGCGCAACGCCTTCTACGGGCTTCGGCTGTCGCAATTGCTGGCGCTCCCGCGCGTGGTGCGGCCCTTCGCCGCTCAGTGGGTGATCGACGAGACGGCGGCTGTTGCCTTGGCCCAGAGGGGGCGGCGGCAGGTGCGGATCGGGTTCGCGGTCACGGGGCTGAGTCTTTATGCGCTGTGGAATCTCACCACCCTGCTGGGCGCGCTCGGGGCCGAGGCCATCGGGGACACCGACGCCTGGGGGCTTGATGCCGCCGGGCCGGCTGTGTTCCTCGCGTTGCTCGCGCCGATGCTGAAGAGCGGCACCGAGCGTGCTGTCGCCGGGCTTGCCGTGCTGCTGGGGCTCGGGTTGCTGCCCGTGCTGCCTGCCGGGGTGCCGGTGCTGGCGGCCGCTCTCGCGGCTCCCTTGGTGCTGTGGGCCGAGGGCCGTCGGCAGGGTGGGCGGGGGGAGCGATGAGCGTCTGGATCGCGATCGGCGTCACCGCGGTGGGCTGTTACGTCGTGAAGCTCGTCGGGCTGCTCGTGCCTGCGGGTGCTCTGGAGCGGCCGCTGGTGAAGCGGCTGGCCGCGCTGCTGCCGGTGGCCCTGCTGGCCGCTCTCACGGCCCAGCAGACCTTTGCCGACGGGCGTGAGCTGGTGCTGGACGCCAGGCTTGCGGGGGTTGCCGCGGCCGCGGTGGCGGTCCTGCTGCGTGCTCCCTTCCTGCTCGTCGTCGCGGCGGCCGTGGTGGTCACGGCGGGCGTCCGGGCCCTGGGCGGGTGAGCTCAGCCGATGGAGCGGCCGTACGCCCTGAGGGTGCGCAGCGCCTCGATCGTCACCATGGGGCGGGCCTCCAGGGCGGTGCCGGGTGCCCACTGGCGCCAGCGGATCGGCCAGCCGCCGTCCTGTTGTTGTGCGGCCGCCAAGTAGTCCAGGGAGCGTTCCATCTCCTCGTCCGTGAACCACGCGCGCGCGAGCGAGTACGGCGTCCTGGCGTAGTCGTGCGGGAAGTGGTGCTCGCTCGGGGCGTAGCCCGGAGAGACGGGCTGGGTGTCCAGGTGCTCCGGGTCCAGGGCCGCGAGCCGGGTCTCGCGCACCAGGCGGCCCAGTCGGTCCGCGGCCGCCTCCGCGCGCGGGCGGTCGGGAGCGGAGTCCAGGAAGGTGACGGCGGCCTGGACCTCGTACGGGTGGGACTGCCGCAGGGACTCGACCGCGTGCCAGCAGAAGTCCGTGGCGCGGAACAGCCAGGCGTGCCAGACCTCGTTGCGGTGCAGCAGGCCGACGACCGGGCCGGTGGCGAGGAGCTCGCTGGGCGGGTCGTCCACGATCGTGATGAACGGGGCCGTGGGATAGCCGCGCTGGCCGGGAAGGATCGCCGGCAGAGCGCCGTCCGCGGTGGAGACCGAGGTCAGATAGCGGCACACGTGCTCCACGCGTCGGCCGCCGCAGCGTCCGATGGCGTCCAGGACGCGCAGGGCGTGCCCGGTGTGCAGCGGCTGGCTGACCGGGCCGCGCAGATCGGGCTCCAGGGCGTGGCCGTAACCGCCGTCCTCGTTGAGGTACGCGTCCAGTGCGGTCTCCACCGGGTCGGCGTCGCCGTTCAGGAAGTGGTGGGCGAAGAGGCGCTGTTCCAGCACGCGCGCGGTGAGCCAGACGAAGTGCTCGGCGCGGAAGAGCGGGGAGTGCGCCGGGGGCGTCGGGGGGAGTGGGGAAGCTCCTGTTTCGGCCATGCGTCAGACCGTAGGGCGGAAAGCGGTCTCGGCAAGCGGTCCCGGCCGAGGCCCACCCCCAGGGGCGGGATACTGGGGTCATGCGGTTGACGGTCTTCTGGCAGCGGATGGCGGATCATTTCGGTCCCGGGTACGACGACACCTTCGCGCGCGACCACGTCATGGCCGAGCTCGGCGGGCGCACGGTGTACGAGGCTCTGGACGCCGGCTGGGACGCCAAGGACGTGTGGCGTGTGGTGTGCACCGTCATGAATGTGCCGCAAGAGAAGCGTTGACGGGTCGTGAACATGCCGTGGTCCCCCCGCGCATCGGTCACAGGTCGAGCGCCGGCCGGTCACGAAGATCGCAGGGGGGCAGCGGATTGTCAGCGGCGTAGGCGAAACTTGCACCGTGGCACCCACTGACGAGACCGACGACGTCCCCCAGCACGCGTCCCCGTTCGGCACGACCCCGCCCGCCCGGCCCCCTGCCGACGGCGTCGCCGGGGCGAACGCGCGCATGCCGCGCTGGCTGCCGCGTGCCGTGGTGCTCACCCTCGGCCTCTATGCCGCCTTCCAGCTGAGCACGTGGGCCTTCCACCAGCTCACCGGGCTGCTGATCAACATCCTGATCGCGTTCTTCCTGGCCCTGGCCATCGAACCCGCGGTGAGCTGGATGGCCTCGCGCGGGATACGCCGAGGGGTCGGCACCTTCCTCGTCTTCCTCGCCGTGATGATCGTGTCCGCCGGATTCATCACCCTGCTCGGGTCGATGCTCGCGGGACAGATCATCAAGATCGTCGAGGACTTCCCCGACTACATCGACTCCGTCATCAGCTGGGTCAACACGCACTTCCACACCGATCTGAAGCGGATCGACGTCCAGGAGGGCCTGCTCAAGTCCGACTGGCTGCGCAATTACGTGCAGAACAGCGCCACCGGTGTCCTCGACCTGTCCGCACAGGTCCTCGGGGGGCTCTTCCAGCTGCTGACGATCACGCTGTTCTCGTTCTACTTCGCCGCGGACGGCCCGCGTCTGCGCCGCGCGCTCTGTTCCGTCCTGCCGCCCGCCCGGCAGGCCGAGGTGCTGCGCGCCTGGGAGATCGCCGTCGACAAGACCGGCGGCTACCTGTACTCCCGCGGTGTGATGGCGCTGATCTCCGGCATCGCGCACTACATCCTGCTGCAGGCACTGGGAGTGCCCAACGCGCCGGTGCTCGCCGTCTGGGTGGGCCTGGTCTCGCAGTTCATCCCGACGATCGGCACGTATCTCGCGGGCGCCCTGCCGATGCTGATCGCCTTCACGGTCGATCCCTGGTACGCGCTGTGGGTGCTGATCTTCGTCGTGGTCTACCAGCAGTTCGAGAACTACATGCTCCAGCCCAAGCTGACCTCGAAGACCGTCGACGTCCACCCCGCCGTGGCCTTCGGCTCGGTCATCGCCGGCACCGCCCTCCTGGGCGCCGTCGGCGCGTTGGTCGCCATCCCGGCGGTCGCCACGCTCCAGGCGTTCCTGGGCGCGTATGTGAAGCGGTACGACGTCACGGACGACCCGCGCGTGCACGGCCACCGGCAGCGCGTCTCGGAGGGGCTGTTCAAGCGCGCGCGTGACCTCTGGTCACGGAGACCCGGCGACCGGGATTCCGAGGGCGAGGCCGGTTCCTAGGCGGTGGACGGTCCCAGGTCGGTCACGAGCAGTCGGTAACCGACATCGATCGTCCCGAGCGTGAGCAGTTCGGCGTAGCGCGTCTGCCAGCGGCCTGTTCTGAGGTCGTCCGCGAGCCGGTTCAGCCCCGGCGCGAGCGTGTCGTCGTCGGTCTGGGCCAGCATGGAGACACCCGCGCGTATCTGCGGGTCGAGGTAGGCGTCCGGGCGGCGCCAGTACGCGGCGCCGAAGCCGTCGACGCAGTCGTGGGGGACGGGGACCGGTTCCTGGCGTCCGCCGCCGAGCAGGTCGAGGAGATGGTCGACGGGGACGGCCCGGATGTCGTCGTACGAGGCCACCTCCGGCAGGTAGTCGCGGACGAGCCAGAACCGCTCGCGGAAGACGCGCTGGTCCCATGTCAGGACGACGATGCGGCGGCGGGCGACCCTGCGCAGTTCCCTGATCCCGGCGTTCAGGTCCGTCCAGTGGTGCACGGTCAGCAGGGCCATGACGGTGTCGGCGGCGTTGTCGCGCAGCGGCAGGTTCTCCGCGACGGCCTGCACGGCTCGTGCCGCTCCCGCCGGGCGCTGGCTGATCATGACCTGGCTGGGTTCGACGGCGAGCACCGTCTGTGGAGGCTCGTAGGAACCGGTGCCCGCCCCGACGTTGACCACGTCCTGGGCGTCACCGAGCGCGGCGAGGATCTGCGCGGCTATGCGCGGATCAGGCCTGCGGGTCCGGGTGTAGGTCGCACCGAGCGTGTCGTAAGTGGCCATGACGGCAAGTATGGAAGGCGCGGAGGGCTGGACGAGTGGCCCGGGATCCCTGGGATTGTCGGCTCCTGGACGTAGGCTCGGATGTGCCGCGTGGTGCGCTTGACACAAAAATCGAACATCCATTCTCATGGAGGCGCGGGCGAGACCCGAGAAGGGTCCGCGGTGGGCATTTCGGCACGGTTCAGATGGATAAGTGCCCGAGTTATCCACAGGCCGGACGGGCGTCGAGGCCCATTGTCAGTGGCAGGCGTTAGCGTCTTTCACGTGAAGCGATCGACTCAAGCAAACCGGGTGGAACCCATGGCAGGAACCGACCGCGAGAAGGCGCTCGACGCCGCGCTCGCACAGATTGAACGGCAGTTCGGCAAGGGCGCAGTCATGCGCATGGGCGAGCGGCCGAACGAGCCCATCGAGGTCATCCCCACCGGGTCGACCGCACTCGACGTCGCACTCGGCGTCGGCGGCATCCCGCGTGGCCGAGTGGTGGAGGTGTACGGCCCGGAGTCCTCCGGCAAGACCACCCTCACCCTGCACGCGGTGGCCAACGCGCAGCGGGCCGGCGGCCAGGTGGCCTTCGTGGACGCGGAGCACGCCCTCGACCCCGAGTACGCGCGCAAGCTCGGCGTCGACGTCGACAACCTGATCCTCTCCCAGCCGGACAACGGCGAGCAGGCCCTGGAGATCGTGGACATGCTGGTCCGCTCCGGTGCCCTCGACCTGATCGTCATCGACTCCGTCGCCGCGCTCGTCCCGCGCGCGGAGATCGAGGGCGAGATGGGCGACAGCCACGTCGGTCTGCAGGCCCGTCTGATGAGCCAGGCCCTGCGGAAGATCACCAGCGCCCTCAACCAGTCCAAGACCACCGCGATCTTCATCAACCAGCTCCGCGAGAAGATCGGCGTGATGTTCGGCTCCCCGGAGACCACGACCGGTGGCCGGGCGCTGAAGTTCTACGCCTCGGTGCGCATGGACATCCGCCGTATCGAGACCCTGAAGGACGGCACCGACGCGGTCGGCAACCGCACCCGCGTCAAGGTCGTCAAGAACAAGGTCGCGCCGCCCTTCAAGCAGGCCGAGTTCGACATCCTCTACGGCCAGGGCATCAGCCGCGAGGGCGGTCTGATCGACATGGGCGTGGAGCACGGCTTCGTGCGCAAGGCCGGCGCCTGGTACACGTACGAGGGCGACCAGCTCGGGCAGGGCAAGGAGAACGCCCGTAACTTCCTGAAGGACAACCCCGACCTGGCCAACGAGATCGAGAAGAAGATCAAGGAGAAGCTGGGCGTCGGCGTCCGTCCCGAGGAGCCGACCGCCGAGCCGGGCGCGGACGCGGCGGTCGCCACCCCCGCGGACGACGCCGCGAAGACGGTCCCCGCACCGGCGGCGGCCAAGACGGCCAAGACCAAGGCCGCGGCAGCCAAGAGCTGACGCGGTGACTCGGCGAACCGACTGGGCCGAGTACGCCTACCCGGACGCTCCGCGCGACCGGGGAAGGGGCGCCACCGGCGCCGAGGCCCAGGGCAGTCACGGGGGATACGGCAGTACGCCGTCGTACGGCACGGACGGGGAGTACGACGGCGGCGTGCCGGACGGCGCGTGGGGGGAACACGCGCCGAGCGAGGGCGGGTCGGGCGGCGACGAGTGGCCCGAGGGCGGTTCCGGCCACGGAGCCGACTCCACCGGTGCGGGCTCGCGCCGGGGCGGCCGCCGTACACGCGGCGAGGGTGGCTCACGCGGGGGACGTGGGCGCCGTCGGCGCGGCTTCGGAGAGTCGCACGGGGAAGCGGCCGACGACTCGTCCGATGCGGACGGAGGCGTCTCCTCCTCGTCGAGGGCCGAGAAGGGGGAGTCTTCAGCGGACCCGGTCGAGCGGGCGCGGGCGATCTGTCTGCGCCTGCTCACCGGGACCCCGCGCACCCGTAAGCAACTCGCGGACGCCCTGAGCAAGAAGGGGATTCCGGAGGAGGCGGCGGAGGAGGTGCTGTCGCGGTTCGAGGAGGTCGGACTGATCAACGACAGCGCGTTCGCCGACGCCTGGGTGGAGTCCCGGCACCACGGCCGGGGGCTCGCCCGGCGGGCGCTCGCCCAGGAACTGCGGACCAAGGGCGTGGACTCCACGCTCATCGAGGCGGCCGTCTCGCAGCTCGACTCCGAGCAGGAGGAGACGACCGCGCGTGAGCTGGTCGACCGCAAGCTGCGTGCCACACGCGGCCTCGACCGGGACAAGCGGCTGCGCCGGCTCGCGGGGATGCTCGCCCGGAAGGGGTATCCCGAGGGCATGGCCCTGCGGGTGGTGCGGCAGGCGCTCGAGGAGGAGGGCGAGGACGCGGAGTTCCTTGAGGGGGAGGGGTTTTGAGGTGGGGGGTGAGGCGGGCTGGTAGGGGCGCCGTGCCGCCCAAGCGCCCGCGCGCCCGCTACTAAGCCGACGTCACCGGCAGCCCCGACGCCCGCCAGGCCTGGAACCCGCCCACCAGATCCGTGGCCCGGCGCAACCCCAGCTGGTGCAGGGATGCGGCCGCCAGGCTGGAGGCGTAGCCCTCGTTGCAGATCACCACGACCCGCAGGTCATGGCTCGTGGCCTCGGGGGCGCGGTGGCTGCCGCGTGGGTCGAGGCGCCACTCCAGTTCGTTGCGCTCGACGACCAGGGCGCCGGGGATCAGCCCGTCCCGGTCGCGCAGGGCGGCGTAGCGGATGTCCACCAGGAGCGCCTCACCGCGCTGGGCGGCGTCGTACGCCTCCCGTGCCTCGACCCGGTCGTAGCGCTCGCGTACCTGTTCCAGCAACTCGTCGATGCCGACGGGCTGTTCGCGTGTTTCGCTCACTGCCAGTCCTCCGGACGCTCCACGTGCTCCAGACGCAGGACCTGCCCGGCCCGGCTGTAACGGCGGATCTGCGGCAGGGGCGGGTAGTAGGCGTGCACCGAGATCGCGTGCTCGTCCGTGGACTCGTTGAGCACCTCGTGGACGTGGTGCTGTCCGAAGGAGCGGCCCTTGCCGGCCGGGAGCCGCCGTTCCCGGTCCACCCCGTCGGTGAGTTCCAGGGTCTTCCAGCCGTCCGCGGGCAGCCGGACGGCCAGCGAGTTCTCCTTGAGCTCGCCGGAGGCCGTCACGAAGGCGCCGACGGACTCGGCGTGGTCGTGCCAGCCGGTGCCCGTGCCGGGCGGCCAGCCGATCAGCCAGGCCTCACTGCCGCCGGGCCCTTCCAGGCGCACCCAGGTGCGGCCCTCCGGGTCGAGCGGGAGCGCGGAGATCAGTTCGGCGTCGGCGGCGGTACGCCGTACGAAGTCGAGCAGTTCTGCCTGCGTGGGCGCCGACGCGCCGACGGAAGCGGTGGTGGAGGGAGCAGGGGAGACAGACACGGGCACCGTCCTGAAGAGCGTTCGCGGAACGCGCGCGACGGCACCACGGGCACGGCACGCGCGGGAGAAAGGATGCGAATCAGAACGACGGACGACACACGCAGCCTGCATAGCGGACCAGGTCCATATGGACCCTCCGCCACAGGCGCACACAGGTGTCGGTCATGCTGCGGATTACAGCATCACGGTGCAGAGACGGTCAACTCAGCGTCACTATGTGGAACGCACGCCCGTGCGAACGCCGCGACCGGCTCGGCGCACCCCCGTACCAGCGAGGACCGGCCCTCTCCCCATCTCAGCGCGGCCCCGCCCCAGTGCGTCTCGGCCCTCGCTCCACCACAGCGCGGTCCCGCCCCCACCCCGGCTCAGCGCGTTCTCGAACAAACCCGCACCGCAGCGCGTTTTCGCCCTCCCCCACCTCAGCGCGTCCCCGCCCCCGCTTCGGCCTCCGTCTTCGTCGGTCCGCCCAGCGTCGCCTCCGCGGCCGCGTACAGGTCGGCGGGCCGGACCCCGCTCAGTGCGGTCACGAGGTGGCTGTCAGGGCGTACCAGCAGGACGCTGTGCGCGGCGGCCCCGGGGTAACTCTCCGCGACCAGGAGCTCGGCGGTGTGCGGCAGCGCCGTCACGGCGGCCGCGAGACGCGGCATGACCCCGGCGGTCACCCAGTGCTTGCGGTCCCACACACCCGTCCCCGGCGCGATCAGGACGACGAGCAGCGCCCCGCGGCCGAGCCGGTCGCGGAGTCGTACGAACGAGCCGTCCTCGGCGGTGACCCGCACATCGGCGACCGGTGCCCCCGGCTCCGTGTCCACCGGGACCTCGCCCTCCAGGTGCCGGGGCGCCAGCGGGGAGCCGGCGTACGCCCCCGGCGCACCGAGTGCGCCGCGTCCCAGATGGCCGTCGGCGAGGAGCGCGTCATGGCCCCGGGCCGAGCCGGGGACGTAGGCGCGCAGTCCGCCACCGCCGCGCAGCAGCGGCAGGGCCTGGTCGGCGGCGCGCAGCCGGGCGGCGACGACGCCACGGCGCTCGGCCTGGTAGCTGTCGAGCAGCGCCTCGTGCGGGCCGTGGTGCCAGGCGAGCGCCAGCTTCCAGGCGAGGTTGTCGGCGTCCCTGAGCCCCTCGTCCAGCCCCTGCGTGCCGAGCGCGCCGAGCAGATGCGCCGCGTCCCCGGCGAGGAACACCCGGCCGGCCCGCCAGCGCCGCGCCAGACGGTGGTGGACGGTGTGCACACCGGTGTCGAGGAGGTCGTACGGCGGTGTCGGACCGCCCGTCCAGCCGGCGAGCGTCTCGCGAACGCGGGACACCAGCAGCTCGGGCGTGACCAGGTCCTTGCCCGGGGGCAGCAGCCAGTCCAGGCGCCACACCCCGTCCGGCAACGGGCGCCCGGTGATCTCCCCGGCCGAAGGTCCGGACGTCCGCCACGGCGGCATCCGGTGGAGCAACGCCTCGCCCTCCCACGGAAGTTCCGTGCGCAGCGCGGCCACGGCGTGGCGCTCCACCGCCGTACGGCCGGGGAAGCGGATGTCGAGGAGTTTGCGGACCGTGGAGCGGGGACCGTCGCAGCCGACCAGGTAACTGCCGCGCCACCACGTGCCCTTGGGGCCGCGGGTGTGCGCGGTGACGCCGGACCTCTCCTGCTCCACGGTGTCGAGGCGGCTGTCGACGGCGATCTTGACGAGCCGTTCGTCGGCGAGGGCCTCGCGGAGCAGGCTGGTCAGGACGTGCTGGGCGATGTGCAGGGGAGCCGGCTCCGCCGGGTCGTCGAAGGCGACCTCGCGCATCACCTGCTTGCGCCGCAACGACCGCCATCCGGCCCAGTGGCAGCCGACCCCGTCGAGCGCGACGCCGGTCAGCCGCTCCATCAGGGCGGCGGTGTCCTCGCGGAGCACGACCGTGCGGGCAAGACGGGGTTCGTCCTTGCCGGGACCCTCGTCGAGGACTACGGACGGCACGTCCTGGCGGGCCAGCGCGAGGGCGAGCGTGAGCCCGACGGGCCCCGCTCCGACGATGATCACCGGGTCCACGGCGCGGCGCCCCCTGTCCGTGGCGGCGTCCCGGGGGACGTGGGTGAACAGAGGGTTGGAGCAGGGTGCGCGATCACAGAACGTATGCAACCCATTGCCGGTGCTTGCGTCAAGTGACGGAGGCAGTGGCGATCATGCCACTGCCTCCGTGCGGGTCAAGCATCTTGACGGATCATCAGAATCAGCCGCCACCACCGGTGTTCTCACCGGTTCCGAAGGTGCCGGGGATCGCGGCGGGGTTGATCTCCGTGTCCTCGCCGAGCACCGCCCCCGTGCTCCGCTTGCTCCGCCGCAGCCGCTTCTCCAGCCAGCTCGCGAAGCTGGTCAGGAGGAAGTTCACGACGATGTAGATGAGTGCCACGACGACGAAGCTCTGGATGACGTTGGCGTAGTTCGCCGCCAGCGTCGCGCGCTCGCTGAGCAGTTCGGTGAAGCCGATCATGACGCCGCCGAGCGCGGTGTCCTTCACGATGACGACGAGCTGGCTGACGATGGCCGGGAGCATCGCGGTGACAGCCTGCGGAAGCAGGATCAGCCTCATCGTCTGGCCCTTGCGCAGGCCGACCGCCTGGGCCGCCTCCGTCTGTCCCTTGGGCAGCGCGAGGATGCCGGCCCGGACGACCTCGGCGAGGACCGCGGCGTTGTAGAGCACGAGGCCGGTGACGACCGCGTACAGCGGCCGGTTCTCGGTGCTCACGTCAGTGGAGCGGGCGTAGACCTCGTTGGCGAACAGCATCAGCAGCAGGACCGGGATGGCGCGGAAGAACTCCACCACCGTGCCGGCCACGCCCCGCACCCAGCGGTGGTCGGAGAGGCGGGCGATGCCGAAGACCGCGCCGAGCGGGAGGCCGATCACCATGGCGAGCGCTGCCGCCTTGAGCGTCTCTCCGAGGCCCGGCAGGAGGTAGGTCGTCCACGCCTCCGACTCGGTGAACGGCTTCCACAGGGACCACTCCAGCTGGCCCTTGTCGTCCAGTGCCGACCAGACCCACCACGCCAGCAGGAGGAGCAGGACGACGAAGACCACCGAGAGGATCACATTGCGCCGCTTGGCGCGGGGGCCCGGAGTGTCGTAGAGGACCGAGCTCATCGCTTCACCGCCAGTCGCTTGCTCAGCCAGCCCAGGATGAGGCCGGTGGGCAGGGTCAGTACCACGAAACCGAAGGCGAAGATCGCGCCGATGAGCAGCGTCTGAGCCTCGTTCTCGATCATTTGCTTCATCAGGTACGCGGCCTCGGCGACGCCGATCGCGGCGGCCACGGTGGTGTTCTTCGTCAGCGCGATCAGCACGTTGGCCAGCGGGCCGATGACCGCCCGGAAGGCCTGCGGGAGCACGATGAGCCGCAGGGTCTGGGTGAAGTTCAGGCCGATCGCGCGGGCCGCCTCGGCCTGGCCCATCGGCACCGTGTTGATGCCCGAGCGCAGCGCCTCGCAGACGAAGGCCGCGGTGTAGGCGGTGAAGCCGAGGATCGCCAGCCGGAAGCCCTGGACCTTGAAGTCCGAGGCGCCCATGGTCACGTGGAAGATGTCCGCGAGGCCGAGCGAGCAGAACAGGATGATCACCGTCAGGGGGATGTTCCGGACGATGTTCACGTAGGCGGTGCCGAACCCACGCATGAGCGGCACCGGGCTGACCCGCATCGCGGCCAGCAGGGTGCCCCAGACCAGGGAGCCGATGCCGGAGAAGAACGTGAGCTTCACCGTCATCCAGAAGGCGCCGAGCAGGGTCGGGTTGTCATAGTCGGAGATAAAGTCGAACACGATGTCCCGCGCTTCCGGGTGGGTGGCGTACGTGGACGGCACGGCGCGCCGCCGCCGACATCGCGGTGGACGGCGGCGCGCCTCTGGACCGTTGCGCTGTTACTTGACGACGACGCCGATCTTCGGGGCGGGCTCGTTCTTGTAGTTCGCGGGGCCGAAGTTGTCCTTGACCGCCTTGTCCCAGGAGCCGTCGCTCTCCATCTTCTCGAGAGCCTTGTTGATCTTGTCGAGGGTCGCGGTGTCGCCCTTCTTCACGCCGATGCCGTAGTTCTCGTTGCTCAGCTTGAGGCCGGCGAGCTTGAACTTGCCCTTGTACTGCGACTGGGCGGCGAAGCCCGCGAGGATCGAGTCGTCGGTGGTGACGGCGTCGACGGTCCCGCTCTGGAGGGCCGCGATGCACTCGGAGTAGCCGCTGTACTCCTTGAGGTTGGCCTTCGGCGCGATGGTGTCGTGGACGTTCTGCGCCGAGGTCGAACCGGTCACCGAACACAGGTTCTTGCCGTTGAGGTCGGTGCCCTTGGCGATGTCCGAGTCCGTCTTGACCAGCAGGTCCTGGTGGGCCAGCAGGTACGGGCCCGCGAAGTCGACCTTCTGCTTGCGCTCGTCGTTGATCGAGTAGGTCGCGGCGATGAACTTGACGTCACCACGGGCCAGCGCGTTCTCACGGTCGGCGCTCTTGGTCTCGATGAACTCGATCTGGTTGGGCTCGTAGCCGAGCTCCTTGGCCACGTACGTCGCCACGTCCACGTCGAAGCCGGAGAAGGAGCCGTCGGGCTTCTTGAGGCCGAGACCGGGCTGGTCGAACTTGATGCCGACCTTGATCTTGCCGCCACCGCCGGAACCGGAGCCCGTATCGCTGTCCTTGTCGTCCCCGCCGCACGCGGTCGCGGTCAGCGAGAGGACGAGCGCAGCGGCGGCCGCCGCGGTGACCTTGCGGAGCTTCATGGTGAACATCCTTTGTGTGATGAGGAATGCGAGCCGTCGAGGCGGGTGACGCGGGTCTGACGCGCTGTCAGTGAGGGGCGGTGGTCGCTGTCAGTGGTGCAGGATCTTGGACAGGAAGTCCTTGGCGCGGTCGCTGCGCGGAGCGCTGAAGAACTGGTCGGGCACAGCTTCCTCGACGATGCGGCCGTCGGCCATGAAGACCACTCGGTTCGCCGCCGAACGGGCGAACCCCATCTCGTGGGTGACGACGATCATGGTCATGCCGTCGCGGGCGAGCTGCTGCATGACCTCGAGGACCTCGTTGATCATCTCGGGGTCGAGTGCCGAGGTGGGCTCGTCGAAGAGCATGACCTTGGGGTCCATGGCCAGTGCCCGGGCGATGGCGACCCGCTGCTGCTGGCCGCCGGAGAGCTGTGCGGGGTACTTGTCCGCCTGGCTGCCCACACCGACCCGGTCGAGCAGGGACCGGGCCTTCTCCTCGGCCGTCTTCTTGTCCGCCTTGCGGACCTTGATCTGGCCGAGCATCACGTTCTCGAGCACGGTCTTGTGCGCGAAGAGGTTGAAGGACTGGAAGACCATCCCGACGTCGGCCCGCAGTCGCGCCAGCTCCTTGCCCTCCGCGGGCAGGGGCTTGCCGTCGATGGCGATGGAGCCGGAGTCGATCGTCTCCAGGCGGTTGATGGTGCGGCACAGGGTCGACTTACCGGACCCGGAGGGTCCGATGACGACGACGACCTCGCCGCGGGCGATCGTCAGATCGATGTCCTGGAGAACATGCAACGCGCCGAAGTGCTTGTTGACGCTCTTCAGGACGACCAGTTCGCCGGTTGCGGCCGCGTCTTGCTTGGCCACCGATACTTCGGTCATCGCTCTCGGGCTCCGTCCTCCTCGGTTTCGGTGGACAGTAGTGACCCCACGCGACCTGCGTCATTACCTTTGAGGGGAATCTGAGCATCACGATCCGATAGCAATCGGACACGTGTCGTAGCAGTTGCGAGCAGGCCGCATATCGGCCGGGTAACGGAAGCGGCCCGCAACCGGAACCCACTTGACGTCGTCCTCTTCCATCAGCGTGACTGCAACGTGCACGCGCGCGCGTGCACGCTTTTTGTACACAACTTGATCGTACGGCTGATGAAGCGAAGGAGGGCCGGATGAGACTGCTCCTCGTCGAGGACGACAATCACGTCGCCGCCGCCCTGTCCGCGGTCCTGGCCCGGCACGGGTTCGACGTGACGCACGCCCGAAGCGGGGAGGAAGCTCTTCAGGCCCTTGTTCCGGAAGGCGACGGGTTCGGCGTCGTCCTGCTCGACCTGGGGCTGCCGGACCAGGACGGTTACGAGGTCTGCGGCAAGATCCGCAAGCGCACCAGCACCCCGGTGATCATGGTCACCGCCCGCTCCGACGTCCGCTCGCGCATCCACGGCCTCAACCTCGGGGCCGACGACTACGTGGTCAAGCCCTACGACACCGGAGAGCTGCTCGCCCGGATCCACGCCGTCAGCCGGCGCACCGCGCACGAGGACGCCCCGGGCGGCGCCGACACCACGCTGGTCCTCGGGCCGGTCCACATCGAGCTGCCGACCCGTCAGGTCAGCGTGGACGGCTCCGTCGTCCAGCTCACCCGCAAGGAGTTCGACCTGCTCGCCCTGCTGGCCCAGCGCCCGGGCGTCGTCTTCCGCCGGGAGCAGATCATCAGCGAGGTCTGGCGCACCAGCTGGGAGGGGACCGGGCGCACCCTGGAGGTCCATGTCGCCTCCCTGCGCGCCAAGTTGCGCATGCCGGCCCTCATCGAGACCGTACGCGGCGTCGGCTACCGGCTCGTCGCCCCCTCCTCGTAGCAGGCCCGGGTGCGCACACGACTCCTCCCGCTGCTCATCGTCCTGATGGCGGCCATGCTGCTGGCGCTGGGCATCCCGCTCGGCATCGGCATGGCCTCGGCCCAGCAGCAGAAAGTGGTCGTCGACCGGATCGACGACACCGCGCACTTCGCGGCCCTCGCCCAGTACGTGACCGGTCCCGACGACGAGCGTCAGGACACGCTGGAGAGCGAACTGGAGAGCTACTACGAGGTCTACGACATCCGGGTCGGCGTCTTCTACCGCACCGACGTGCCCATGGCCAACGCGCCGGCGACCTGGTTCCTCCCGGAGACGGGTGAGGTGCGCGAGGCGTTCGAGGAGGCGCGGCTCAGCCGGCGCAGCCAGAACCCGCACCAGATCTGGCCCTGGGAGCGCACCCGGCTCGTCGTCGCCTCCCCGGTCATCCGCGACGGTGACGTCGTGGCGGTCGTCGTCACCGACTCGCCGACCGGGGAGATGCGTTCGCGGATCCTGCACAACTGGCTGGTCATCGGTGCGGGCCTGATGGCCGCGATGCTGCTGGCCGTCGGTGCCGCGCTGCGGCTCACCGGCTGGGTGCTGCGGCCCGTACGCGTCCTGGACGCCACCACGCACGCGATCGCGAGCGGCAGCCTGAAGTCCAGGGTCGCCGCCGCCGGCGGGCCGCCGGAACTGCGGCGTCTGGCCCACTCGTTCAACGAGATGGCGGACAACGTCGAGGACGTCCTGGAGCAGCAGCGCGCCTTCGTCGCCGACGCCTCCCACCAACTGCGCAACCCGCTCGCCGCGTTGCTGCTGCGCATCGAGCTGCTCGCCTTCGAACTCCCGGAGGGCAACAAGGAGATCGCCTCGGTCCAGACGGAGGGCAAGCGCCTGGCGCAGGTCCTGGACGACCTGCTCGACCTCGCCCTGGCCGAGCACACCGACGCGGACCTGCGCATCACCGACATCGGCGCGCTGGCCGCCGAACGGGTCGCGGCGTGGGCGCCGACCGCCGAGGCCAAGGGCGTGACACTGGTCGGCGACTGCCCGCCGATCACCGCCTGGGCCGACCCGGTCACCCTGTCCAGCGCGCTGGACGCGGTCATCGACAACGCCGTGAAGTTCACACCCGAGGGCGAGCGCGTCGAGGTGACGGTCTCGTCCACCGGCGGGAGGGCGAACGTCGTGGTCAGGGACAACGGCCCCGGCCTCACCGACGAGGAACTCGCCCGCGTCGGCGACCGCTTCTGGCGCAGCGGCCGCCATCAGAACGTCAAGGGCTCCGGCCTCGGCCTGTCCATCTCCCGCGCCCTGCTGGCCGCGGGCGGCGGCGCGATCTCGTACGAGCACCACGAACCGCACGGCCTGAAGGTGACGGTGACGGTGCCGCGCAACGCCTGAGGGCCGTGGCGGCTACGGCTTGACCGAGCGGTAGTAGCGGCGGGCGCCGTCGTGGAGTTGCAGCGGGGAGGTGTAGATCGCCGTGCGCAGATCGACCAGCTGGGCCGAGTGCACCTCGGCGCCGATCCTGTCCCGGCTGCGCAGGACCGTCCGGGTCAGCCACTCGGTGAGCCGGGGGTCGAGGTCCTTGCGGGTGATCAGCAGGTTGGAGACGGCGATCGTCGGGACCGAGTAGCCCTCCTGGACGTCGTAGGTCGACTCCGGGATGTTGGTCGGGCGGTAGTAGCGCATGGCCGCACCCTGGGTGTGCAGCTCGCTGATCAGGCTGCTGCTTATCGGCACGAACTTGAAGGACTCGCTCTCGGCGAGGGTCTGAAGCCCCCTGGTGGGCAGTCCGCCGGACCAGAAGAACGCGTCGAACGTACGGCCGAGTCGGGACGCGTCGTTGATGCCGTACGGCAGTGCCGTGATGTCCTTGTCCGGGTCGATGCCGGCCGCCGTCAGCACGCGGTCGGCGATCAGCCGGACTCCCGACTTGGGCAGGCCCACGGCCACCCGCTTGCCCTTCAGGTCGGCGACCGACCGGATGTCGGAGTCCGGCGGGACGATGAGCTGCACATAGTCGTCGTACAGGCGCGCGACACCGCGCAGCCGGGCGGCTTCGGCCGGGTGGTCGAGTGCGTACGTCTCCACGGCGTCGGCCGCCGCGATGGCGAAGTCGGCCTCGCCGGAGGCCACGCGCGCGACGTTGTCCTGGGAGCCGGCGCTCGTCTCCAGGTCCACCTTCAGTTCGGGCATGTCCTTGGCGAACTCGTTGCTGAGCTGCTTGCCGTACTCCTCGTAGACGCCGCCGCGCGAGCCCGTGCTGAACGTGATCGTCCCGCCGGGAGGCTCCTCACCGAGCGGCAGCAGCCACCACAGCAGCAGCCCGAAGGCCACGAAACCGGCGGCCGCGCCCTGAAGCGCCCGGCTCCTGCTGATGCGGGGGAACATGCGGGACATGCGCGCGATCCTGCCAGGCGGGACGCGGTGCTGGCCAGGGCGGGGGTCACAGGGGGTGCGAGGAGGGGAAAGGGGCGGCACCCGATGGATGAAAGGGGCGGCACCCGATGGATAGGGTCGGCGCATGAGCTCTTCGCCCGCCGACCTCGTCCGTGCGTTCCATCTCGCCATGGGGCTCGACGCCCGCAGCACGCCGACCGCGGTGGCGCCGGAGCTGGCCGCCCATCGCGGTGAACTGCTCGCCGAGGAGGCCGCGGAGGTCGCCGAGGTGTCCGTGGAAGGGCCCCTGGACAAGCTGGCGCACGAACTCGCCGACGTCGTGTATGTCGCGTACGGCACCGCCCTGGTCCACGGCATCGACCTCGACGCGGTCATCGCCGAGATCCACCGCTCCAACATGACCAAGCTGGGACCCGACGGACGCGTGGCCCGCCGGGCCGACGGCAAGGTGCTCAAGGGGGACCACTACGAGGCGCCGGATGTGGCGGGGGTGCTGCGGCGACAGGGGTGGGCGCCGGAGGGGAGCGGCGCTCCGGTGGCGGACGAGGTGGCCTGACTCAGTCGACCACCGACGGCTCCCGTACCGCCGGCTCCTCCCGGCGGGTGCGCAGGCGCCCCGTCCACCTCGACGCCAGCGGCTCCGTGTAACGCGCGGTCAGGGGGCCGAGGACGACCAGGATCAGGACGTACGCCGTGGCGAGCGGACCGAGGGACGGTTCGATGCCCGCGCCGACCGCCAGGCCCGCGATGACGATCGAGAACTCGCCGCGGGCCACCAGTGCCCCGCCGGCCCGCCAGCGGCCCTTCTCGGAGATGCCGGCCCGCCGGGCCGCCCAGTAGCCGGTGGCGATCTTCGTCGCGGCCGTGACCAGCGCCAGCGCGAGGGCCGGCAACAACACGGGCGGAATGCTCGCCGGGTCCGTGTGCAGGCCGAAGAAGACGAAGAAGACGGCGGCGAAGAGGTCCCGAAGCGGGCTGAGCAGCGTGTGCGCCCCTTCGGCCACCTCGCCCGACAGCGCGATGCCCACCAGGAACGCGCCCACCGCCGCCGACACCTGGAGCTGCTGGGCGACGCCCGCCACCAGGATCGTCAGCCCCAGCACCACCAGAAGCAGCTTCTCGGGGTCGTCGCTGGAGACGAAACGGGAGATCAGGCGGCCGTAGCGGACCGCGACGAAGAGCACCAGGCCCGCCGCTCCCAGCGCGATCGCCAGCGTGAGGCTCCCGGCCAGCAGCCCGGCGCCCGCCACCAGCGCGGTGACGATCGGCAGGTAGACCGCCATCGCGAGGTCCTCCAGGACCAGCACGCTGAGGATCACCGGGGTCTCGCGATTGCCGACCCTGCCCAGGTCGCCGAGGACCTTCGCGATCACGCCGGAGGACGAGATCCAGGTGACGCCCGCCAGCACCACCGCGGCCACCGGGCCCCAGCCCAGCAGCAGCGCGGCCGCCGCTCCCGGCAGGGCGTTCAGGGCGGCGTCGACCAGCCCCGACGGATAGTGCGCCTTGAGGTTGGTGACCAGATCGCCCGCCGAGTACTCGAGGCCGAGCATCAGCAGGAGCAGGATGACGCCGATCTCGGCGCCGGTCGCGACGAACTCCTCGCTCGCGCCGAGCGGCAGCAGCCCGCCCTCGCCGAAGGCCAGCCCGGCCAGGAGATACAGCGGGATGGGGGAGAGGCGGAAGCGGGCGGCGAACCGGCCGAGCAGGCCGAGGCCGAGGATGATGGAACCGAACTCGATCAACAGGACGGCGGAGTGCACCGGTTCCCTCACTCCCGCCCGAGTATCGCCGCGGCGGCGTCGACGCCCTCGCGGGTGCCGACGACGATGACCGTGTCCCCGCCCGCGAGCCGGAAGTCCGGCGCCGGGGACGGAATCGCCTCGGCCCGCCGCAGCACGGCGACGATCGACGCGCCCGTGTCCGTCCGCATCCGGGTCTCGCCCAGCAGCCGCCCGTTCCAGTGCGAGGCCGCCGCGACCTCGATGCGCTCGGCGACCAGTCCCAGGTCGGTGGTGTAGAGCAGGTTCGCGCTGTGGTGGGACGGCTTCAGCGCGTCGATCAGCGAGCCGGCCTCCGCGCCGGTCAGCCGCAGCGACTGGGCGCAGGAGTCGGGGTCGTCGGCCCGGTACACGCTCACCGTCCGGGCGCCGTCGCGGTGCGCCACCACGGACAGATGGCGGTGTTCCCGGGTCACGAGGTCGTACTGGACCCCGATCCCCGGCAGCGGCGTCGCCCTCAGGCGCGGTGCAGACACGTTTCTTCCCCTCAGGGTCGGTGATCGTCGTGGTCGGTGATCGCAGGCACCGGATGGGCATGCTGCCACCGCCCCGTACGGTGGCGACATGGGTGGCGTCACGGATATACGCGGGCGGGGAGACGGGCCGAGTCTGGTAGGGCAGGCATCAGGGGAGAGGGGGGGGAACAGGAACGTGTCGCTGTTCTGGCGGATCTTCTCGCTCAACGCCGCCGGCCTGGTCGTGGCCGCCGCGCTGCTGCTCGGTCCGGTCACCGTGTCGACGCCCGTCACCGCGGCCGAGGCGGTCGTCGTGGTCGCAGGCCTGGCCGGACTGCTCGCGGCGAACGCGCTGGTCCTGCGCATCGGCCTCGCCCCGCTCAGGCGGCTGGGACACGCCATGGCTGCCGCCGACCTGCTCCGGCCCGGCGCCCGCGCGGCCGTCGCCGGTCCCACGGAAGCGGCGGCGCTCATCACGACGTACAACACCATGCTCGACCGGCTGGAGGCCGAGCGTGCCGCCGGAGCACGGCGGGCCCTGTCCGCGCAGGAACGCGAGCGCCACCACGTCGCCCGCGAGCTGCACGACGAGGTGGGCCAGACCCTGACCGCCGTCCTCCTCCAGCTCAAGCGCGTCGCCGACCGGGCCCCCGAGGAACTGCGCGAGGAGGTGGCCCAGGCTCAGGAGGCCACGCGCGCGGGGCTCGACGAGATCCGCCGCATCGCCCGCCGGCTGCGCCCCGGCGTCCTGGAGGAACTCGGCCTGGCCAGCGCCCTGCGCTCGCTCACCGGCGAGTTCAGCGCGCCCGGCCTGACGGTGCGTCACCACGTCACCGGCGGACTGCCGCCCCTGACCGAGGAGTCCGAACTCGTGCTCTACCGGGTGGCCCAGGAGGGCCTCACCAACACCGCCCGGCACTCCGCCGCCGACCGCGCCGAGATCCGCCTCCAGCCGGTCGCGGACGGCGTCGAACTCCTCGTACGGGACAACGGCAAGGGCGTCGGGGACGCCACCGAGGGAGCCGGGATACGGGGCATGCGGGAGCGGGCGCTGCTCATCGGGGCCGACCTCACCCTCGCGGCGGCTCCGGGTGGCGGAACGGATGTGCGACTGCTCGTCCGGGGGAATCGATGACCCCCGTTCGGGTACTGCTCGCCGACGACCACACCCTCGTACGACGGGGCGTACGGCTGATCCTGGACGGCGAGGACGATCTGACGGTCGTGGCCGAGGCCGGGGACGGGGCGGAGGCCGTCGAGCTGGCACGCGCGCGTGAGGTCGATCTGGCGGTCCTCGACATCGCCATGCCCCGGATGACCGGCCTCCAGGCGGCCCGCGAGCTGTCGCGGCGGCTGCCGGGGCTGCGCATCCTCATCCTGACCATGTACGACAACGAGCAGTACTTCTTCGAGGCGCTGAAGGCCGGGGCCAGCGGCTACGTGCTGAAATCCGTCGCCGACCGGGACCTGGTCGCGGCCTGCCGGAGCGCGGTGCGCGACGAGCCGTTCGTCTATCCCGGCGCGGAACGCGCTCTTGTACGGTCGTACCTGGACCGGCTGCACCGGGGTGACGCGCTGCCCGCGCGGGCCGTGACCGAGCGCGAGGAGGAGATCCTCAAGCTCGTCGCCGAGGGGCACACGTCCAAGGAGATCGGCGAGCTGCTTTTCATCAGCACCAAGACGGTCGAACGGCACCGCGCGAACCTGCTGGCCAAGCTCGGGATGCGGGATCGGCTGGAGCTGACCCGGTACGCGATCCGCGCGGGGCTGATCGAGCCGTGAGCGCCCTGCGGGGCCTGTCTCAGTAGCGCTGCGCCTTCGCGACCACGGCGGTCAGCTGCTGCTCCCCCGCTTCCGTGCTGATGGCGAGCGGCTGGGCCTTGGCGCCCGGCTTCAGGTCCTCCGCGCCGACGTAACGCGTCTGCACGACCTTGCCGTCGGGGTCGCGGAAGTCGACCTGGACGGCGTAGGACGTGGTCTCGTCCGTGCTGTTGGTGATGTTCACGACGACGGCGAGCAGTCCGGCCGTCTCGGCGCGCGGCTTGCCGGTGAGGGAGACGTCGGCGGTGGCGTTGCCCTTGCCGTCGACGTCCTCGAGGGCCTTCTTGGCGGCCCGGTTGGCGCGCTCGGTCTCCGCGGACACCGAGGCCAGCCATGCCGAGGCCTGTGCGGAGGCGGAGGAGGCGAGGGCCGAGACCGACTCCTTGACCGACTCCTTGACGGAGGCGAGGGCGGACGGGGCCGAACCGGAGAAGGACGCCGTGGCGGCCGCTGAAGCGCTGGACGAGGAGCCGTCGTTGTCACTGTCCGAGCACGAGACGAGCGACGCCGCGCTCACCGCTGCCAGGACGAGTCCGGTGAGAGCGGTCGCGGTCCGGCGCCGTGGGGTGGAAGAGAGCATGAGGTCCTCTCGGCGGCAATTGTCATGGTTCGTCACCATCCTGCGGGCGACGGGACGGACCGGCCACTTCGGTGGGCCCTAATGGCTCGCGTCACCGGTCGGCGTTGAGCGTGTCCACCGCCCCGCGCGCGTCGCCGATCGTCGCGTAGTCGACGGCGACGAAGTTCACCGGCCGGCCCCGCTCCCGTTCGCACTTCTCCACCCGGTCCAGGACGAAGTCGCGGGCGTTGACCTCGCCCGCGTCCAGGCGGCTGCCGCCGCCCGCGGTGATGAAGTGGTTGAGCAGGAACAGCCGCTTGCCGGTGCCGCCCCGGTGCGGCTCACAGCTCATCTGCTCGGGGCGCCGGAAGGAGAACGGCGTCTCCATGCCGTAGCGGTAGAAGTTCCGGTACCACGCGGCCGGGCCGTCGGCCTCCTCGGCGAAGACCACCAGCCGCCGGCCGCTGCCGATCATGTCGCCCAGCGTCGGCCAAGGCTCCGACGGATCGTCGTCGGGCGTGAAGACGAGGTCACCCAGCCCGGCCCGCGCGAACGCCTCCGCGGTGTCCTCGCCCGAGATCGCGTCCTGCACGATCAGGGTCAGCACCTCCGTCGGATGGTCGCGCATCCAGTCGCCGATCTCCCGGAGCTCCGGCACCAGGGGAATCGCCCCGGCCCGGCACACGGCATGGCACAGCCACAGCCCCTCACGGGGCGGGTTGACCCGGTTGACGACGTGGGTGATCAGTGCGCGCTGCTCGGGCGAGAAGTCGGACTCTCTCAGCCGCGCGGTGATCTGGTCGGGCCGCTCCCAGCGGTAGGTGTCGATCTGGAGGGCCCGGACGCCGTCGTCGAGCTGGGTGGTGATGGCCGGGTCCTGGAGCGGGCCGATGAACCGGTCGACGGTGGTCGACATGGCGTTGTGCGAGGTCACGAAGGCGACCTCGTCGTACGGCCGGTCGCACAGCCGCGCGCTGCCCTCGCACCGGCGCGGCGCCTCGGGCGCGGCCAGCGGCACCAGCACGAGACCGGCGAGGGCGAGGGCGCTCGCGCCGGCCGCCAGCGGACGGATGTACGCGGCCGCGGACGCCGTCCGCAGCCGGGGGCGTACCTGAAGAGCCCACCCGAGCCCGGCGAGCAGCGCCCCGGCCACCAGCGGGACCAGCGCGCTGCCGAGGGCCGCGGCCGTCATGTCCTCTACGGCCGTGCGCTGGACGTCGTCGACCAGGCGGGCGAGGCCGGTCGGCCAGCTCGCCGGCGGATCGACGAGACGGCCGCCGCCGACAAGCCGTACGAGGACGACTGCCAGGGCCGTCAGCAGGCCACCGGCGGCCAGCGCCCAGCCCAGCAGCATCGGTCTGCGGCCGGGCGCGGCGGAACCGGTGAACCAGAGCACCGCCAGGGCGGCGACCAGCAGCGCGGCGGCGACCGCCTCGACGATGCCGAGCCCGACCGCCGTATAGGGGCGAACGCTGTGCAGAGCCGCGAGGTCGAGGGGGTGGTCGAGGTTCCAGTGGCTGCCTCCCGCGAGCGTCCGCAGCCGGGCCGCGGCCTCGTGGGTGCGCTCGGAGACCACCGCGGGTGCCACGGTGGCGAGCACGGTGCCGATGTCCCCGTCGCCCAGGGCCACTTCGACGTCCGGCCGCAGCGCCTCCCGCTGCTCCTCGGGAAGCGCGGCGAGGAGGTGAGCGGCGGCCGTGGCGGCCTGCTCCTCGGTGAGGGGGAGGGCGGGCAGCGCACCGGGGACGCGGCCGGCGACGACGTGCTCCAGAGCGGCCGACAGATCCGCCGAGAACGCGGCGAAGTCCGGCTCGGTGCGGTTCTGCACGGAGGCGACGAGATCGCCGAAGTAGACCTGGGCCAGGTCGTCGACGTTGTCCAGCACCGGGCGCAGGTCCACGGACAGCACGAGGGTGTCCCGGTCGCCGCGGAGGTACCCGACGGCGTTGCCGATCTGCTCCTGGGTGAGGTCCCGGACCGTCTCCGGCGGCAGCACCAGCTTGATGTTGGAGGTCACCACGGCCTCCGGCACGGGCAGCCCCGCCAGCAGGTTCCGGGTGACGGGCGCGGCCTTCGGATCGACCAGGACCTGGTCGTAGACCCGGTCGTACGCCGACTCCTCGTCCAGCACCGACCCGTAGAACCCCGCCGAGACGACCGTGGCACGCGCCGTGGCCGCCACGGCGACGATCAGCGTGCACAGCACGGCCGCGGCGAAGGCGAGGACGCGCAGCACCCTGCGCGAGGTCACGGAATCCATGGGCCACCTGCTCCTCATGGTGATCGCGCCCCGTGGACCCCGCACCCCGGGGGCGCCCCGGCCCGGCGCAAGCCGTTCCCGGGACCGCCTACTCTTGAGGGATGACCATCAGCAGCGACCGGAGCCCGGCAGTGGACGTCTCAGTGCCCAAGACCTACGAAGTTCGTACCTACGGGTGCCAGATGAACGTCCATGACTCCGAGCGATTGTCCGGACTGCTGGAGGAGGCCGGGTACGTGCGCGCCCCCGAGGGCTCCGACGGGGACGCGGACGTGGTGGTCTTCAACACCTGCGCGGTGCGCGAGAACGCCGACAACCGCCTGTACGGCAACCTCGGCCGCCTCGCCCCCAGGAAGGCCTCGCGGCCCGGCATGCAGATCGCGGTCGGCGGGTGCCTGGCGCAGAAGGACCAGGACACCATCGTCAAGAAGGCGCCCTGGGTGGACGTCGTCTTCGGCACGCACAACATCGGCAAGCTGCCGATCCTGCTGGAACGCGCGCGCGTGCAGGAGGAGGCGCAGGTCGAGATCGCCGAGTCCCTGGAGGCGTTCCCCTCCACGCTGCCGACCCGGCGCGAGAGCGCCTACGCGGCCTGGGTGTCGATCTCCGTCGGCTGCAACAACACCTGCACCTTCTGCATCGTCCCGGCGCTCCGCGGCAAGGAGAAGGACCGTCGCACCGGCGACATCCTCGCCGAGATCGAGGCCCTGGTCTCCGAGGGCGTCTCCGAGATCACGCTGCTCGGCCAGAACGTCAACGCGTACGGCGCCGACATCGGCGACCGCGAGGCCTTCAGCAAGCTGCTGCGGGCCTGCGGGAAGATCGAGGGCCTGGAGCGCGTCCGCTTCACCTCTCCGCACCCGCGCGACTTCACCGACGATGTCATCGCCGCCATGGCCGAGACGCCGAACGTGATGCCGCAGCTGCACATGCCGCTCCAGTCCGGCTCGGACACGGTGCTGAAGGCGATGCGCCGCTCGTACCGGCAGGAGCGTTTCCTCGGGATCATCGAGAAGGTGCGCGCCGCGATGCCGGACGCCGCGATCTCGACCGACATCATCGTCGGCTTCCCCGGCGAGACCGAGGAGGACTTCGAGCAGACCATGCACACGGTCCGCGAGGCCCGCTTCACCAACGCCTTCACCTTCCAGTACTCCAAGCGCCCCGGAACCCCGGCCGCGACCATGGAGGGGCAGATCCCCAAGGAGGTCGTCCAGGCGCGCTACGAGCGTCTCGTCGCCCTCCAGGAGGAGATCTCCTGGGACGAGAACAAGAAGCAGGTCGGCCGCACGCTGGAGCTGATGGTCGCCGAGGGCGAGGGCCGCAAGGACGGCTCCACCCACCGCCTCTCCGGCCGCGCCCCCGACAACCGCCTGGTCCACTTCACCAAGCCGGACGAGGAGGTCCGCCCCGGCGACGTGGTCACGGTCGAGATCACGTACGCCGCCCCGCACCACCTCCTCGCCGAGGGTCCCGTGCTGAACGTGCGCCGCACGCGCGCGGGCGACGCCTGGGAGAAGCGCAACGCCGCCGAGGCGGCCAAGCCGGCCGGCGTGCTGCTGGGCCTCCCGAAGATCGGCGTACCGGAGCCGCTGCCAGCGGCCACGGGCGGGTGCGCGGCGCACTGAGGCTCAGGCGCATCGAGGAGTGACGCGGGGGCGTCGGTCGGCGTTACGCTGCCGATCATGCTTGTCGCCGCCGCCGTCTGCCCCTGTCCGCCCCTCCTCGTGCCCGAGGTCGCCGCGGGTGCCGCGCCCGAGCTGGATGCCGCGCGTGCCGCCTGCACGGACGCGCTCGGCGTGCTCGCCGCCGCCCGGCCGGACGTGCTCGTGGTGGTCGGCCCCGCCGAGCAGAGCGGGCGGGGGAATCACGCCGAGGGCGCGCGCGGTTCGTTCCGGGGCTTCGGCGTGGACGTCGACGTACGACTGGGCCGGGACATCGACGCACGACTGGGTCGGGACACGGGTGACGCGGCCGAGTACACGCTGCCGCCCTCGCTGTCCGTGGCCGCGTGGCTGCTGGCGAGGACCGGATGGTCGTACGCCCCGATCGAGGGGCTCGGCGTGGGGGAACCTCTCGCGGCCGAGCGGTGTACTGAAGTCGGAAGGGACGTCGCCGCGCGGGCCGGGCGCGTGGCGCTGCTGGTGATGGGCGACGCCAGCGCCTGCCGCACGCTCAAGGCACCCGGCTACCTCGACGAGCGCGCGGCACCCTTCGACGCGGAGGTCGCGCGGGCGCTGGGCGCGGCCGACGTGGCGGCCCTCGAAGCGCTGGACGCGGAGCTGGCGTACGAGCTCAAGGCCTCCGGCCGGGCCCCCTGGCAGGTCCTGGCGGGCGCGGCCGAGGGCGCGGGGCTCGGCGGGCAGCTGCTCTACGAGGCCGCGCCGTACGGGGTGGGGTATGTGGTCGCGGCCTGGTCCTGACCGTCCGCTGCCCTGACGCGGGCATGAAACGGCGGACGGCCGGGAGCCGTTGCTCCAGGCCGTCCGCCGATGTGCCGTTCAGGAAGCAGGCGGCGGTGAGGACGGGGGCGTGGTCGAGCCGCCCGTACCACCGTCGGCCTTGTGCGCGAGTCGGTCCATGGCGTCCTTGGCCTTGCCCGTGCCCGTCTGGATCTTGTCGCTGTACTTGCCCTTGGTCTTCTTGTCGACGGCCTTCGCGGCCTTGTCGAGACCGTGCTGGATCTTGTCCCCGTGCTGCTGCGCGAGGCCGGAGACCTTGTCCTTGGCCGGGCTGAGCTTGGCTTTCAAATTGTCCAGGAGACCCATCGTTCACCTTCCCGCGCGGGGGCAGTTACGTGCGGGCGCTCTCGCCGGCCTCACTGTCGGCCGCCGCTTCGGCGGACTGCTGCTTGGGGATCTCGACGCCGTCGGCGGCACCGGACTCGCCGGACTCCGTCGCCGGCTCCGCGTCCGTCTCCGCCTTGGCCTCCGCCTCCGTCGACGCGGCCGCTTCCCCGGTCTCGGCCCCGGGCTCGGCTCCGGCCTCCGACTGAGCCTCGGCCGGCTCCTTCGCCGCTGCCGGCTCGGTCGCCTCGTCCGACTCGGCAGCGGCCGTCAGTGTGGCGGCCTCCGCCTCGGCGGTTGACGTCTCCTCCGCAGTCTTCGACCTCCGGAGAAGTCGTGCGAAAACACCCATATCCGCTCCATACGTTACTCGTGCGGGCGAAATCCCGCGTCGCCCGGTGCGCCCATTTGCGTTGACCGGGGTGCCGCCTCCGTGAACCGGCGGCGAAAACCTCGCAACGGGCAACGACCCCGGACCCGTGCCGTCACGTAACTCGTTCGAGGCCACACCGCGACGTTTGCGAGACTGGGGCGGTGAGCAGCGCACCCCCCGCCCCCCGAGTCATCGCCGTCGTCGGACCGACCGCGGCCGGAAAGTCCGATCTGGGCGTTTTCCTGGCCCAGCGTCTCGGAGGCGAGGTCGTCAACGCCGACTCCATGCAGCTCTACCGAGGGATGGACATCGGCACCGCCAAACTGACGCCCGAGGAGCGCGGCGGCGTCCCGCACCACCTCCTCGACATCTGGGACGTGACCGTCACGGCGTCCGTCGCCGAGTACCAGCGCCTCGCCCGCGAGCGGATCGACGCGCTGCTCGCCGAGGGACGCTGGCCGATCCTGGTCGGCGGCTCCGGCCTGTACGTCCGGGGCGCCGTCGACAACCTCGAGTTCCCCGGCACCGACCCCGAGGTCCGGGCCCGCCTGGAGGAGGAGCTCACGCTCCGGGGCTCCGGCGCGCTGCATGCCCGCCTGGCCGCCGCCGACCCCGAGGCAGCGCACGCGATCCTGCCCAGCAACGGCCGCCGGATCGTCCGGGCCCTAGAGGTGATCGAGATCACCGGCCGCCCCTTCACCGCCAACCTCCCCGGCCACGACTCGGTCTATGACACCGTCCAGATCGGCGTCGACGTCACGCGTCCCGAACTCGACGAGCGGATCGCGCGCCGCGTCGACCGGATGTGGGACGCGGGACTCGTCGACGAGGTGCGGGCACTGGAGGCGCAGGGGCTGCGCGACGGGCGCACGGCCTCGCGAGCGCTCGGCTACCAGCAGGTGCTCGCAGCGCTCTCCGGGGAGTGCGCGCTGGAGGAGGCCCGGGTCGAGACCGTACGCGCCACCAAGCGCTTCGCGCGCCGCCAGGATTCATGGTTCAGGCGCGATCCGCGGGTGCACTGGCTCAGTGGGGCTGCGGCGGATCTCACAGAACTTCCCCAGCTCGCACTGGCGTTGGTCGAACGACCGGTCACAGCCTGATCACGTCCTGGCATCGGGACGCTCAGGCCGTCATCCGGCCCGTCGGCGCCGTGCCATCATCGAGCTTCGATCGACCAAGTGGAGTCCGAGTTGGGAGGGCGCGTGGCGATGGAGGCCGGCCCTCGCGACACCGCACGAAGCACCGAGCCCCGTACCGCCGACAGCGGCGAACCGGAGCAGGACGGCGACCGTCTGAGCCCCGACGGGCCCGACGAGACGCAGGGTGGTGTGATCGCCGACGGCCCCGAGCCCGAGGAGATGTTCGCCGACGGCCCCGAGGTCGAAGTCGAACTCCGTCCGCAGCGCCGGATGCGCATCTGGCAGCTCGCCCCGATCGTGTCCCTGGCCGCGCTCGGCTCCCTGATGTTCGCCTTCCCGCTCGCCTTCGACTTCGGCGACAGCGGGGCCGTGATCGCGATGCTGGGTCTGCTGATCTGCTCGTGCGCGGCGGGCTGGGGCATGATGGCCGCCCGCCGGGTGGGATACACGCTGCCGGGGCTGCCGCAGCGGGGTTCGGGTCGGCGCGTGGACTGGCGGGTCGTGCTGCTGTACGTCGTGCTCGTGGCCGCGGTGGTCGCGCTGGCGGTGTTCCGCGTGGCGCGGCTGCGCTGATCCACGCGCGCGTGGAGCGGCGGAGGCCGCCGGTGACCGGCTGTCGTACCCACCCCGTACGATCGAGGAATGAGCACGCGGATCGCCTTCCTCAAGGGCCACGGCACCGAGAACGACTTCGTGATCGTCCCGGACCCCGAGAACGCCATCGACCTGCCCCCGAGCGCCGTCGCCGCCCTGTGCGACCGCCGCGCGGGCATCGGCGGTGACGGCCTGCTGCACGTGGTGCGGTCCGCCAAGCACTCCGAGGCGCAGCACATGGCCGCCGAGGCGGAGTGGTTCATGGACTACCGCAACGGCGACGGCTCGATCGCCGAGATGTGCGGCAACGGCGTCCGCGTCTTCGCCCGCTACCTCCAGCACGCCGGTCTGGTGACCGAGGGAGACCTCGCCATCGCCACGCGCGGGGGCGTGAAGAGCGTGCACCTCGCCAAGGACGGCGACGTCACCGTCGGCATGGGCAAGGCCCGCCTCCCCGAAGGGGACGTCCAGGTCAGCGTCGGCGAGCGCAGCTGGCCCGCGCGGAACGTGAACATGGGCAACCCGCACGCGGTGGCCTTCGTCGAGGACCTCGCCCACGCGGGCACCCTGTACGACGCGCCGCCCTTCAGCCCGGCCTCCGCCTACCCGGACGGGGTCAACGTGGAGTTCGTGGTCGACCGCGGCCCGCGGCACGTCGCGCTGCGGGTGCACGAGCGCGGGTCCGGCGAGACGCGCTCGTGCGGCACGGGCGCGTGCGCCGTCGCCGTGGCCACCGCCCGCAGGGACGGCGTCGACCCGGCGGTGACCGGGACCCCGGCGACGTACACCGTCGATGTGCCCGGCGGCACCCTCGTGATCACCGAGCGGCCCGACGGGGAGATCGAGATGACCGGCCCGGCCGTGATCGTGGCCGAGGGCGAGATCGACCGGGAATGGCTGGAAAGCGCCGCGCGTTGATGGGGTGAAACGTGGGTTCCGGCGGTTCGGAACGCTGGGATCCACAGCCTCACCCGGCACCGGTGATACGAAACGACGGAGAACCGCAGGTCGGGTGGCGCGAAACCGTAAACCTGAAAACCGTCGCTCGAATGGGTGATCCGTTTCACGCTCGACGAGAGGCGGTCAGCCGCGCGTGATGGGCTCGGTAGCATCAAGCACCGGCCCGGACGGGGGACCGATGCCATCCCCTGTGCCGTGTCCGCCCTGGGGCACCCCGTCCGCCGGTCAATGCAGCCGGAGGTGCCCATGAGTGCGGAGGCCACGAACCCCGCGACCCCAGGTCCGGTAACAGGGCCTGCGGCGCGCTGGCGGGCGCGGATCGACCTGCGTCGCCTGGGCCGCGCCGCCCTGCTCGGCCCGGCCGCCCGCGACCGGCTGCCCGACGCCATCGGCCATGTCGCCGAGGCCCACCGCGCCCACCACCCCGACGCAGACCTCGAACCCCTGCGCCGCGCCTGGGTGCTGGCCGAGTCCTCGCACCGCGGCCAGATGCGCAAGAGCGGCGAGCCGTACATCACGCACCCCCTCGCGGTGACCCTGATCCTCGCCGAACTCGGCGCCGAGACCACGACGTTGACCGCCTCGCTGCTCCACGACACCGTCGAGGACACCGATGTGACCCTCGATCAGGTCGGCGAGCAGTTCGGCGCCGAGGTGCGCTATCTCGTCGACGGCGTCACGAAGTTGGAGAAGGTCGACTACGGCGCCGCCGCCGAACCGGAGACCTTCCGCAAGATGCTGAAGGCCACCGGCAGCGACGTCCGCGTGATGTCGATCAAACTCGCCGACCGGCTGCACAACATGCGCACCCTCGGCGTGATGCGCCCCGAGAAACAGGCGCGCATCGCCAAGGTGACCCGCGACGTCCTCATCCCGCTCGCCGAACGGCTCGGCGTGCAGGCGCTCAAGACCGAACTGGAAGACCTGGTCTTCGCGATCCTGCACCCCGAGGAGTACGAGCACACGCGGGAGTTGATCGTCGACAACGCCTCCCGCGCGGACGACCCGCTCGCCGAGGTCGCCGACGAGGTGCGCGCGGTGCTCCGCGACGCCGACATCCAGGCCGAAGTCGTCATCCGGCCGCGGCATTTCGTCTCGGTGCACCGCGCCGCCCGCAAGCGCGGTCAGTTGCGCGGCGCCGACTTCGGCCGGCTGCTCGTCCTCGTCAACGAGGACGCGGACTGTTATGGCGTGCTCGGCGAACTGCACACCTGTCTGACGCCCGTCGTCTCGGAGTTCAAGGACTTCATCGCCGTACCGAAGTTCAACCTGTACCAGTCGCTGCACACCGCCGTCGCCCGCCCCGACGGCCAGGTCGCCGAAGTCCTCATCCGCACGCACCAGATGCACAAGGTCGCCGAGGCCGGCGTCATCGCGCTCGGCAATCCCTACGCTCCTCCTTCGGAGGAGCCCGTCGACGGCGAGCGTGAGGACCCGACCCGGCCCGGCTGGCTCTCCCGGCTCCTCGACTGGCAGGAGGCCGCGCCCGACCCGGACACGTTCTGGTCGACACTGCGCGAGGACCTCGCCCAGGACCGCGAGATCACCGTCTTCCGCCCCGACGGCGGCACCCTGGGCCTGCCCGACGGCGCGACCTGTGTGGACGCCGCGTACGCGCAGTACGGCGAGGACGCACACGCGTGCATCGGCGCCCGCGTGAACGGCCGGCTGGCGACCCTGAGCACCGTTCTGCGGGACGGCGACACCGTCCAGCTCCTCATGGGGCAGGACCCGGCCTCGGAGCCCTCCAGGGAGTGGCTGGAGCACGCGCACACGCCCGCCGCGCGGATCGCCATCCAACGGTGGCTCTCCACGCATCCCGCGCCCGAGGCGCCGGGGGAGGGGCTGGGCGAGAGCCTGCACGGCACGGTGGAACGCCCTGAGGGCCTCCAGGCCACCGCCGATGCGCCTGCCGGGTCCGCCGATGCCCCGGCTGCCGTCGACGCCCAGCGCACCCGCCCTCGTACGACCGACAGCGCCCCGGCCCGTTCGCGCACCGCCGACGTCCTCGTCGACCAGCCCGGCGCGACCGTGCGCCTGGCCGGCTGCTGCACGCCGGTTCCGCCCGACGACGTCACCGGCTTCGCCGTGCGCGGGGGAGCGGTCACCGTGCACCGCGTCGAGTGTCCGGCCGTCGCCCGCATGAAGGAGGCGGGGCGGCCGGAGGTGGAGGTGCGCTGGGGCGACACCGCGGAGTGCCGGGTGACGCTGTATGCCGAATCGTTCGGCCGACCCCATCTGCTCGCCGACCTCACCGAGGCCATGGCGCTCGAAGGCGCCGAGATCGTCTCGGCGACGGTCGAACCCCCGAGCCAGCAGCGCGTCCGCCACACCTACACGGTCGACCTCCCCGACGCGGCCCTGCTGCCCGCCCTGATGCGGGCGATGCGGAACGTGCCCGGGGTGTACGACGTGAGCCGGGCGCAGACGCAGGGGGCCTGACGCGGGAGCGGACCGCGGCGGCTGATTGAGGCGGCGTCACGGCGTCACCTCGGCCGCACTCGTTCGGGTGGGCCGGGCGCGAGTCGTCGCCGTGGGGCGCGGGTGCGCTGGTAGCGGTGGTGCATGCTGCTCACCCCCCACGCCAGGACGCCCCGGCGGCTGAAGGCGGCCGCGCTGCTCGCCTCCGCCGTCTCCGTCTGCCTCGTCGCCGCGAGCGCCCCCGCCGCCCCGCTGGGGGTCGGCGACCGCCTCTTCCCGCACCTCGGCAACCCCGGATACGACGTGGCGTCGTACGACCTCTCCTTCACCTATCCCGGCTCCAACAGCGAGCCGCTCCAGGCCGTCACCACCATCGACGCCTGGACGACCACCCCACTGGACCGCATCAACCTCGACTTCGCGCACGGGAAGGTCGAGTCGGTCGAGGTCGACGGTGAGCCGGCGTCCTTCGCCGCTGCCGACGAGGACCTCGTCGTCACGCCCGAGGAGGCGCTGCCCAGCGGCAGCTGGATGCGGATCACCGTGAAGCACACCAGCGACCCGGTCTCCGCCGAGGACCGTGACGGCGGCTGGGTGCGGACCACCGACGGGCTCGCCATGGCCAACCAGGCCGACGCCGCCCACCTCGTCTTCCCGTGCAACGACCACCCCTCCGACAAGGCGATGTTCACCATCCGGGTCACCGCGCCCGACGGCTACACCGCCGTCGCCAACGGGCTGCCGACCGGCGTGGACCGGGCCGCCGGGGCGACCACCTGGACGTACCGCACCCAGCACCCCATGGCCACCGAGCTCGCCCAGGTGTCGATCGGCCGCTCCACGGTGCTGCACCGCGAGGGCCCGCACGGACTGCCGGTCCGCGACGTCGTGCCCACCAAGCACCGCACGGCGCTCGAACCCTGGCTGGAGAAGACCCCGGACCAGATCTCCTGGATGGAGAGCAAGGTCGGCCGCTATCCCTTCGAGACGTACGGCCTCCTCATGGCCGACGCGGACACCGGCTTCGAACTCGAGACGCAGACGCTCTCTCTCTTCGAGAGAGAGCTCTTCACCGAGCCCGCCTACCCCCAGTGGTACGTCGAGTCGATCATGGTGCACGAGCTGGCCCACCAGTGGTTCGGCGACAGCGTCGCCCCGGCTGCCTGGTCCGACCTGTGGCTCAACGAGGGGCACGCCACCTGGTACGAGGCCCTGTACGCCGAGGAGAAGGCCGGCAAGTCCATGGCGGCGCGGATGAAGGCGGCGTACGGCGCCTCCGACCGCTGGCGCGCGGCCGGCGGCCCGCCCGCCGCGCCCAAGGCGCCCGACCCCGGCCAGAAGATCGGCATCTTCCGCCCCAACGTCTACGACGGTGCCGCGCTCGCCCTCTACGCCCTGCGCGAGGAGATCGGCCGCGAGACCTTCGAGCGCCTGGAACGGGTCTGGGTGAGCCGCCACGAGGACGGCACGGCGACGACGGACGATTTCGTGCGCCTGGCCTCGGAACTGTCCGGGCGCGATCTCGGCGACTTCTTCCATGACTGGCTGTACGGCGAGAAGACCCCGCCGATGCCGGGCCACCCGGAGTGGAAGTCCGTCACAGCAGGCAGATAAGGCAATGACGAGCCGCCTCGTCCCGTGCGACCATCTTCCGGTCGGCGCGGCACGGGACAACGGGAATCTCCCGGGGTACTCGTGCGTTGTGACCCATGACGGAGTCACGATCGCCGAATCGGCATCCCCAACGACGTAAGGACCCAATGACCTCCTCTTCATCCCCTTCCCAGGACGAGCAGCGCTTCGCGCACACATACCCCGAAGGCCTTCGGGCCGATGCCCTGATGGAAGAGGACGTCGCCTGGAGCCACGAGATCGACGGAGAGCGGGACGGCGACCAGTTCGACCGCTCCGAGCGCGCGGCTCTGCGCCGCGTGGCGGGCCTCTCCACCGAGCTCGAGGACGTCACCGAGGTCGAGTACCGACAGCTCCGTCTGGAGCGGGTCGTGCTCGTCGGCGTGTGGACCTCGGGGACCGCGCAGGACTCGGAGAACTCCCTCGCGGAGCTCGCCGCCCTCGCGGAGACCGCGGGCGCGCTCGTGCTGGACGGCGTGATCCAGCGCCGCGACAAGCCCGACGCGGCCACCTACATCGGCTCCGGCAAGGCCACCGAGCTGCGGGACATCGTCCTGGAGACGGGTGCCGACACCGTCATCTGCGACGGTGAGCTCAGTCCGGGCCAGCTCATCCATCTCGAAGACGTCGTCAAGGTCAAGGTCATCGACCGTACGGCCCTGATCCTCGACATCTTCGCCCAGCACGCCAAGTCCCGAGAGGGCAAGGCGCAGGTCGCGCTCGCGCAGATGCAGTACATGCTGCCGAGGCTCCGAGGCTGGGGTCAGTCGCTGTCCCGTCAGATGGGCGGCGGCAAGGGCGGCGGCCTCGCCACCCGTGGTCCCGGTGAGACCAAGATCGAGACGGACCGGCGTCGGATCCGCGAGAAGATGGCGAAGATGCGCCGGGAGATCGCGGAGATGAAGACCGGCCGCGAGATCAAGCGCCAGGAGCGCAAGCGCAACAAGGTGCCGTCCGTCGCCATCGCGGGCTACACCAACGCCGGCAAGTCCTCCCTGCTCAACCGCCTGACCGGCGCCGGTGTCCTGGTCGAGAACGCCCTGTTCGCGACCCTGGACCCGACCGTCCGCCGCGCGGAGACCCCGAGCGGGCGCCTGTACACCCTGGCCGACACCGTCGGCTTCGTACGGCACCTGCCGCACCACCTGGTCGAGGCGTTCCGCTCCACCATGGAGGAGGTCGGCGAGTCCGACCTGATCCTGCACGTGGTGGACGGCTCGCACCCGAACCCGGAGGAGCAGCTGCTCGCCGTGCGCGAGGTGATCAGGGACGTCGGCGCGGTCGATGTCCCCGAGATCGTCGTGATCAACAAGGCGGACGCGACGGACCCGCTGACCCTCCAGCGGCTGATGCGGATCGAGAAGCGTTCCATCGCGGTCTCGGCCCGTACCGGCCAGGGCATCGCGGAGCTGCTCGCGCTCATCGACAACGAGCTGCCGCGGCCCTCGGTCGAGATCGAGGCGCTCGTGCCGTACACGCTCGGCAAGCTGGTCGCCCGTGCCCACTCCGAGGGCGAGGTGATCTCCGAGGAGCACACCCCGGAGGGCACCCTGCTCAAGGTGCGGGTGCACGAGGAACTGGCGGCGGACCTCGCGCCGTACGTTCCGGCGCCCGTGGCATAACAGCGATACGCGTGAAGGCCCGCCCCTCGTCGTGAGGGGCGGGCCTTCCGTGCGTACGGCCTACTTACCGCCGTACGTCTTGCTCATGTTCTGGTAGATCGCCTCGGCGGTCGCGCCCAGCTGCGGGCCCGCCAGCCAGGTGTTGTCGGCCGGGCCGATCGACGTGTTCGAGACCAGCTTGGTCTCACCGTCGACCACCCGGAACCAGCCGCCGCCCGACGAACCGCCGGTCATGGTGCAGCCGATGCGGTACATCGTCGGCAGCGTCGTGCTCAGCGAGAGACGGCCCGGCCGGTCGATGCACTTGAACATCTTCAGGCCGTTGTACGGGGCCGCCTGCGGGTAGCCCCAGGCGCCCATCTTGGCGACCTCGGTGGCGGAGGGGGCGGAGAAGTCGATGTCCAGCGCGGCGCCGACCGTCTCCTCCAGCGACTTGGCGCCGGACTCCGGCTTCACGTGCAGCACGGAGTAGTCGTACGCCGCCCCGTCACCGCCGGTCTCCGAGCCGCCCGCGATCCACTCGTTCGAGGTGGAGGCCCAGTCCGCCCACCACTGGCCGTACGGTGCGATCTCCGTGGGGTTGGAGTTCGTCAGCTGCGCCTCGGACTTGCCGTAGTCGTTGTAGGCCGGGACGAACATGATGTTGCGGTACCAGCCGCCGCCCGAACCCGCGTGCACGCAGTGGCCCGCCGTCCACACCAGGTTGGACTTGCCGGGGTGGTTGACGTCCTTGACGACCGTGCCCGAGCAGACGGCATGCCCTTCGGGGGTGTCGAAGAAGATCTTGCCGACCGGGGCCGCGTTCTCGTGGTACGGCGTCTTCTCCGCGGACGCCTCGACGGGCAGCGGGTCCGGGTCGGTGACGCCCGAGTCGGCCGCCGCGTCCTTCGTCGAGTACGTCTTGTTGGCCTCCTTCGCGGACTTCATCCGCTCCGGCTTCCAGAGGCCGTCGATGACCGGGTTGACGAAGTCCTTGGCCTCACTGAGCCACTTGTCCTTCTCCCAGTTCTTCCAGCCGCCGTCCTTCCAGTCGTCGACGTCGATGCCGTGCTTCTTGAGCTTGTCGGCGATGTCGGCCGGGATCTGGATCTTGTCGTTGCCGCTGTCGGCCGCCTGGGAGGTGGTGGCCCCGGGCTTGTCGCTCGCCTCGTCCGAGCCGTTGCAGGCCGTCGCGGTCAGCGCCAGGGCGGCGACCAGACCGGTGGCGGCGAGCGTGGTGCGGCGCCGCGTGGAAGACGTACGGGACGTACGTGTGGAACGCATGGTGCGTTGACCCCCGTTGGAGCAGTTGTTGTGCCGATGGTTGAACTGGTGATTGCGCTGGTGATTGAGCTGACGAGCGCGCCGAGGTCGCTCGGGTGTCATGTGCGTGTCACGGGTGGAGCGGTGTTCTCGGGCGCGACACCTCACTATGCCCGTGCAGTTGAGGGTGAACGGCGGCGGGGCGGTGAAGATTTCTTGGGCCCGCCCCGCCGTCGATCACGTCACTGACCGCGCTTCACATCACTGGCCGAGCGTCACGTCACTCGCCGAGCGTCACGTCACTGGCCGGTGAACTTCTCGCTGACCGAGTCGTACACACCCTTGGCCACGTCGCCCAGCCGCGGTCCGGCGAGCCAGCCTGCCGTCACCGGGCCGATGGAGGTGTTGGAGACCAGCGCCGGCTTGCCGTCCGCACCGGCCGCCACCCAGCCGCCGCCCGACGAACCACCCGTCATGGTGCAGCCGATGCGGTACATCGTCGGGTCCGACGCTTTGATCGACAGCCGCCCCGGCTTGTCCTGGCACTGGTACATCGTCTCGCCGTCGAACGGCGCCGCCGCCGGGTAACCCGTCGCCGTCAGGCTCTGGATCTTCGCCGCCGCCGGGGCGTTGAAGTTCACCGGCAGGGCCGAACCGACGGTCTCCTCCAGGGACTTGCCCGAGCCACCCTTCTCCGGCGTCACATGGATCACAGCGAAGTCGTACGAGGCACCGTCCCCGCCCGTCTCACCGCCCTGCTCGATCCACTGGTCCGAGGTCTGCGCCCAGTCGCCCCACCAGACACCGTACGGAGCGACCTCCTCACGGGAGGCCTTCGCCAACTCCGCCGCGGACAGCGCGTCGTTGTTGTACGACGGCACGAACGCGATGTTCCGGTACCAGCCGCCCTCCTTGCCCGCGTGCACGCAATGGCCCGCCGTCCACACCATGTTGGACTTGCCGGGGTTGGCCGGGTCCTGCACGACCGTCGCCGAGCAGACCATCGTGCCCTCGGGGGAGTCGAAGAACACCTTGCCCGCCACGGGGACGCTGTCGTGGTACGTAGCCGACACGGCCTTCGCGTCCACCGGCGCCGGCTCCGGGTCGGTCACGCCCTGGTCCCCCGAGATGTCGCTGTCGTCGACACCCTTGCCCTCGTCCGGGTCCTCGGCACCGCGCATCCGGTCCGGGTCCCACAGACCCTCGATGATCGGGTTGACGAAGTCCTGGGCCTCACGCAGCCAGTCGTCCTTGCTCCAGTCCTTCCAGGCGCCGTCCTTCCACTTGTCGATATCGATCCCGTGCTCCTTGAGCCGGTCCTTGATGTCGTCCGGGATCGTGATCTTCCCGTCGGAGGAAGCCGAGGCGGAGGCGGTGCCCCCTGCCTGGTCGTCGCCCGAGTCGCAGGCGGTGGCGGTCAGCGCGAGCGCCGCCGCGAGGGCGACGGCGGCCAGCACGGGGGAGGTTCTGCGGCGCGCGCCCCTTTCCCGGCGGGCGGTGAATGACGGCCTTGTGGATCGCATGATCTGACTCCCCCTGAGGTGAACGAACTTGGCGCGACGGCCGTGAGCCCACGCCGAACACGGTCTGATCGCAAGCCGGTTGGCATCGATCCCGGCCCGGTCCCCGGAAGCTCCGGGTGTGTGCTCCCACGGCCTGGTGGAACGGCATCACACACTATGCGCTCGCTGTGGGGGACTTCCCACGGAACGGCAACGGTTCCGTCACGGCAAGGATCTTGAGGCAACCCGTAACCCGGTGCGGCATCCGGGGTTGGTAGCGCTGGGGGGCCTGCTGTCCGGGCGCGGTCCTCCGGGCCCGTGGCGGGAGTGCGGCCCGGCCGGGGCTTCGGACGACGGCGGGAGGACAGGAACACGTGGCCGAGGCTCTGCACGGCGGATACGCGTCCGAGGGGATCCTGCGGCGTCAAACGGCGCGCGAACCGGCGGCGCGCACCTACGCGCGTGCCCTCCCGATCGTGCCCGTGCGGGCGCGCGGGCTGACCATCGAGGGCGCGGACGGTCGCCGCTACCTCGACTGCTGCTCCGGCGCGGGGACACTGGCCCTCGGACACAACCACCCCGTCGTGCTGGAGGCGATCCGCAAGGTTCTCGACTCCGGCGCGCCCCTGCACGCCCTGGGCCTCGCGACCCCTGTCGAGGACGCCTTCCGCACCGAGCTGTTCCGCACCCTGCCGCCAGGCCTCGCGGACCACGCGCGCGTGCAGTTCTGCGGGCCGGCCGGCACGGATGCCGTGGAGGCCGCGTACAGGCTCGTCCGGGTGGCGACCGGGCGCACGGGGATGCTCGCCTTCACCGGCGCCCGTCACGGCATGACCGACGCTGCTCTGGCGGCCGCGGGGGACCTGGCCGACGTACGGGCCCCACGGCTGCCCTACCCGCAGGACTACCGCTGCCCTTTCGGCGTCGGCGGCGCACGGGGTGCCGAACTCGCCGCCCGCTGGACGGAATCCGTCCTCGACGACCCCGCCTCGGGTGCGAACGGTGCCGCCGGGATGATCGTCGAACCCGTGCAGAGCGAAGACGGAGTGATCCCCGCGCCGGACGCCTGGCTGCGGCGTCTGCGCCGGCTCACGGCCGAGCGGTCCATCCCGCTCATCGCCGACGAGACCCGCACGGGGGTCGGCCGCACCGGCGCCTTCTGGGCCGTGGAGCACAGCGGGATCACTCCCGACGTGATGGTCCTGTCCAAGGCCATCGGAGGCAGCCTCCCGCTCGCGGTCGTGGTCTACCGCGACGACCTCGGTGCCCATGAACTCAGCGCCTCCACAGGCGCGTTCCGCGCCAACCAACTCGCCATGGCCGCGGGCACGGCCACCCTCGCCCACGTCCGCGAGAACCACCTCGCGGAACGCGCCTCCCTCCTCGGCGCCCGCATGCTCGCCCATCTCCGCTCCTTGCAAGGGCGGTTCGCGTGCGTCGGCGACGTGCGGGGGCGGGGGCTGATGCTCGGGGTGGAGCTGGCGGAGCTGGCGGAGCCAGAGGGCGCGGGTGTGGTGGGTGCGTGGGGCGGGGTGGGAGACGGTGCGGTGGAGGACGGTGGAGTGGGGGACGGTGCGGTGGGGGACGGTGCAGTGGAGGACGGTGAGGTCGGCTCCGCCGCCGGACCTCGACTTGCCGCTCCCGAACTTGCCGCCGCCGTACAGCGGGAGTGCCTGCGCCGCGGCCTGATCGTCGAGCTCGGAGGCCCCAGGGGGAACGTCGTCCGGCTCCTTCCGCCGCTGACCATCACCGACGAGCAGGCGGAGGCGGTGCTCGACCGTCTTTCCGACGCGGTGGAAGCCGCTGCCCATGGCCGCACTCCGCGCGGGGAGAGGCGATCGGAGCAGCGCCCGCAGCCGAAGCGGAGGCGGCTGGCGCAGCGGCTTGACCGCGATCTGGTGCAGCACTCGCAACCGCATCATCGAGATCACCCAGATCGTGCAGATCGTCCAGATCAATGACATTCACCCCTCCCAGCTCCGCTCACAAGGAACAGCCTTGAACACCACCCCGACCCCCGAAGGCCCCAGCCACACGCCGCCATCAGGCCACGCCACGATGGAGCCTCCCCAGCAGACCGAGCCGGGGCCGGGTGCTGGACCGACAGGCGTCTCCGCGACTCGCTCGCGGGAACGAGTCCCGGAGCAAGGCCGTGGGCGGCGGGACTGGGAGCGGGAGCAGGAGCGGCCGCGGGAGCAGGAGCAGGAGCGGCCACGGGAGCAGGAGCGGGCACGGCCGGGGCCCGATGACGATCAGCCCGCAGGGGAGCGGACGACCACCAGGCGAGTCGACTGCTCCGGCGAGCAGCCGGCGACAGGCCCAGGTGAAACCTCCGCACCGATGGGCCGCCCGCGTCCACCGGCACCCCACCTGAACGCCGACTGGCTGCGCGGCGCCACAGCGGACCCCCTGGACCACCCCGACCCGCACACCGCCGCCGAGTCCGCTGCCGTGGAGAACCTGCTGCGCTGTTGGGTGCGCGAAGCCGACCTCCCCGCCCCCACCCACGGGCCCCTCCGCATCCCGCTCCCCGCCAGCGGAACGGCCCTGCTGGCTCCCGTCCACTACTGGTCCCCTACTGGCTGGCACCGCTTCGGCCCACCGAAACTGGCCGACGCCCCCGAACACTCGCCCTCTCTCGACGCCGTCACCCTCGCCGCACTGCTCGCGCGAGAGCCCTCGGCAGACAGGCCGGCGGACACCCCCTCCGCTCCCGCCGGCACACCCTCTGTCCCCGCCACCACGGCCGGAACTCATTCCGCCACCACAGCCATAACTCATGCCACCGCCCCGGCCACCCCCACAGACGGCACCGACCTCGTCGCCCGCGTCGCTGACTCCGTACGCCGCACCGCCACCTTCATCCGCGAGCGCAGGGCGCATCCTTCGGACGAGCCCGACCTGTTCCTCACGGCCGAACAGGCCCTGGTGCTCGGCCATCCCCTGCACCCCACACCGAAGAGCCGTGAGGGCCTGACTGACACCGAAGCGCAGCTCTACTCACCCGAGTTGCGTGGTGCCTTCCCCTTGCACTGGATTGCTGTCGCCCCCTCCCTCCTCGCCGCCGACTCGGCCTGGACCGAGCGCGGACGCCTCATTCCCGCCCCTCAACTCACCGCAGGTCTCGCCGGATCGGGGTTGGCGCTCCCCGAGGGTCACGCGGCTCTGCCGCTGCACCCTTGGCAGTTGCGGGGAGTCCGGCACGACCCCGCGACCGCCGCACTGTTCGACTCCGGACTGCTCCGGGATCTCGGACCACACGGCTCTCCGTGGCACCCCACCTCCTCCGTACGCACCGTCCACCGGTCCGGCGCGGTCGCCATGCTCAAACTGTCGCTCGGCCTGCGCATCACCAACTCCCGTCGTCAGAACCTCCGCAAAGAACTCCATCGCGGCGTCGAGGTCCACCGGCTGCTGCGCAGCGGACTCGCCAAGCAGTGGCACGCCGTGCACCCCGGCTTCGACATCGTCCGCGATCCGGCCTGGCTGGCTGTCGACGATCCGGACGGCAGGCCTGTGCCGGGCCTCGACGTGATGATCCGGCACAATCCCTTCACCCCTGGCGACGATGTCTCCTGCATCGCCGGACTCGTAGCGCCGAGGCCTTCCGCCTGGCCCATCAGTGCCGGCGCGGGGGCGGCCGTGGACCAGCCGGCCATGCGGTCCCGGCTGGCCGAGGTCGTCACCCGCCTCGCGGGCCGCACGGGGCGACCTTTGGGCGCCGTCGCCGCCGAGTGGTTCCTGCGCTACCTGGAGCAGGTCGTCCGCCCGGTGCTGTGGTTCGACGCGGAGGCCGGGATCGCCCTGGAGGCGCATCAGCAGAACACCTTGGTCCTCTTGGACGGTGACGGCTGGCCCAGGGGCGGCCGCTACCGGGACAACCAGGGCTACTACTTCCGCGACTCGCGGCGCGCCGAACTCGACGCCCGGCTGCCCGGTATCGGCGAGCACAGCGACACATTCGTCTCCGACGAGGTCACCGACGAACGGTTCGCGTACTACCTCGCCCTCAACAACGTCCTCGGGCTCATCGGCGCCTTCGGCTCCCAACGCCTGGCCGACGAAGGTCTGTTGCTCGCCGCCTTCCGCCGTTTTCTGGGCGAGGTCGCCTCCGGACCCGCTCGACTGCGCACCACGCTGCCCGCCCGCCTGCTGGATTCACCGGTCCTGCGCTGCAAGGCCAACCTGCTGACCCGACTGCACGGTCTTGATGAACTCGTCGGCCCGGTGGACACCCAGTCCGTCTACGTCACCATCGCCAACCCCCTTCGCACCTGACCCCCTTCACTTCGATCGCCCCGCGGTTTCTGGGCTGAATCAACTCCGCCGACCATGCCTGTCCAATACCCGCCATACGCGCCATTTCTGTCCGTTCATTCCTGAGGAACATGCCTCGACCCGTCTCCTGAGAGGAGCGCCGCCGTGCCGTCCACCGACGCGAGCGCCAAAGCCACCACCGCCCCCGCCCCGACCGTCCATGCCGGTGCAGCCGCCGGCGCCGGCCTCGGTCCGGTCGAGGCTCCGGGCACGGACTGTGAGGACACGCTCGACCTGCGTCTGCCCGACGAATTCCTCGCCCTCATCGCCGAGGAGGCCGCCGCCGATGCGGAACCAAGCGGTGCCGAGAACCGGGCGCAGTTCGGCGCGGGAGGCCCGCACCGCGACGACCTCCTCGACGGAGTGGCCGACTGGGGCCCCGTGAACACACCCGTGGGCGTCTTCCACCTCGTTCCCGTACATGCCGAGCGGGACCTTCCGCTCCTCGGCCGCTGGATGAACGACCCCACCGTCGCGGAGTTCTGGGAGCTGGCCGGGCCCCAGAACCGGACGGAGGACCATGTGCGATCCCAGCTCTCCGGTGACGGGCGGAGCGTGCCCTGTCTCGGCATGCTGGACGGCACGGCCATGAGCTACTGGGAGATCTACCGGGCCGACCTCGATCCCGTGGCCCGCCACTATCCCGCCCGACCTCATGACACCGGAATCCACCTCCTCATCGGAGCCGCCGCCGACCGCGGGCGAGGCCTCGGCAGCGTGCTCCTGAGAGCCGTCGCCGATCTCGCGCTGGACAAGCGGCCCGCCTGCGCACGCGTCATCGCGGAACCCGACCTTCGCAACATTTCCTCCGTCTCCGCCTTCCTGAGCGCTGGTTTCCACTTCTCCGCCGAGATCAATCTGCCCGGGAAGCGAGCGGCCCTGATGGTCCGGGACCGGTCGCTGCGCGATGTGCTGTGAGGCGACACCGGGCGATGTCACCTCGCGTCACATCGTCATCACTTTTGGTACACCGCTCGGGCCGATCCGGTTCCCACTCGCGGGACAGCTTTTTCCAGCCGAGCGGATTCCGCCGAAACCCGGCATGCGTATACACAGTCGGCCGGTGTTGACCGCAAGCGACCGATTCCCGACCCCAGTCGCGCCCGAGCGACCCCAAAGCGATCGTGCCTCTGCCCTCACCGAGGCCCGATCCAGCCCCTCGTCTCACCCTTGACCACTCGTTTGTCAGTGCCGGGCCGTAGGGTTGTCGCGCTATGACGAAGCCCTCACTCCCCGAACTCCTGCATGCTGCCGTCACTGCCGTCGGCGGCACGGAGCGCCCCGGTCAGGTGACCATGGCCGAAGCCGTCGCGGAGGCGATCGACGACGGCTCCCATCTGCTGGTCCAGGCCGGCACCGGCACCGGAAAGTCGCTGGGCTACCTCGTGCCCGCGCTCGCGCACGGGGAGAGAGTCGTCGTCGCGACCGCCACCCTGGCCCTCCAGCGCCAGCTCGTGGAGCGTGACCTGCCCCGCACGGTGGACTCCCTGCACCCGCTGCTGCGCCGCCGCCCGGAGTTCGCGATGCTCAAGGGCAGATCGAACTATCTGTGTCTGCACCGACTGCACGAGGGCGTTCCGCAGGACGAGGAGGAGGGCCTCTTCGACCAGTTCGAGGCGGCCGCCCCCACCAGCAAGCTGGGCCAGGACCTGCTGCGGCTTCGGGACTGGTCGGACGAGACGGAGACCGGCGACCGGGACGACCTCACCCCCGGCGTCTCCGACCGGGCCTGGGCCCAGGTGTCGGTGTCGTCGCGCGAGTGCCTGGGCGCCACGAAATGCGCCTACGGCGCCGAGTGCTTCGCGGAGAACGCCCGTGAGCGCGCCAAGCTCGCCGAGGTCGTCGTCACCAACCACGCGCTGCTCGCGATCGACGCGATCGAAGGCGCCCCGGTCCTCCCGCAGCACGAGGTGCTGATCGTCGACGAGGCGCACGAACTGGTGTCGCGGGTCACCGGCGTCGCCACCGGTGAGCTCACGCCCGGCCAGGTCAACCGCGCGGTGCGCCGCGCGGCGAAGCTCGTCAACGAAAAGGCCGCGGACCAGCTCCAGACCGCCGCCGAGGGCTTCGAGCGGCTGATGGAGCTCGCCCTTCCCGGCCGCCTGGAGGAGATCCCGGAGGACCTCGGCTACGCGCTCATGGCCCTGCGCGACGCGGCCAGGACCGTCATCTCCGCGATCGGCACCACCCGCGACAAGTCCGTCCAGGACGAGGACGCCGTCCGCAAGCAGGCGCTGGCCTCCGTGGAGACCGTGCACGACGTGGCGGAGCGGATCACGAACGGCTCCGAATGGGACGTCGTCTGGTACGAGCGCCATGACCGCTTCGGCGCGTCCCTGCGCGTCGCCCCCATGTCGGTGTCGGGCCTGCTCAGGGAGAAGCTCTTCGCGGACCGCTCGGTCGTCCTGACCTCGGCGACCCTGAAGCTGGGCGGTGACTTCAACGGAGTGGGCGCCTCACTGGGGCTGGCCCCCGAGGGCACCGAGGGCGACGACTTCCCGCAGTGGAAGGGCATCGACGTCGGCTCGCCCTTCGACTATCCGAAGCAGGGCATCCTCTACGTGGCCAAGCACCTCTCGCGCCCCGCGCGGGACGGCGACCGCGCGGACATGCTCGACGAACTGACCGAGCTGATCCAGGCCGCCGGCGGTCGCACCCTGGGCCTGTTCTCCTCGATGCGCGCCGCACAGCTCGCCGCCGAGGAACTGCGCTCCCGTGTCCCCGAGTTCCCGATCCTCCTCCAGGGCGAGGAGACCCTCGGCGAGCTGATCAAGAACTTCGCGGCCGACCCGAAGACCTGCCTGTTCGGCACGCTCTCGCTCTGGCAGGGCGTGGACGTCCCCGGCCCCAGCTGCCAGCTGGTCGTCATGGACAAGATTCCGTTCCCGCGGCCCGACGACCCGCTGATGAGCGCCCGCCAGAAGGCCGTTGAGGACGCGGGAGGCAACGGCTTCATGGCGGTCGCCGCCACACACGCGGCGCTGCTCATGGCCCAGGGCGCCGGCCGACTCGTACGGGCGTCCGGGGACCGTGGTGTGGTGGCCGTATTGGATCAGCGACTCGCGACCGCGCGGTACGGGAGCTATCTGAAGGCGTCACTGCCCGACTTCTGGTACACGACGGACCGTAACCAGGTCCGGAAGTCGCTGGCCGCGATCGATGCGGTGGCGAAGCAGGCGGAGTGAGAGGGCGTGGGTCTGCCTGACCGGCATCGGTCAGGCAGACCCACGTGCCAGGCGTCCAAGGACGCCGCACAGCACTGGGCCCCGGAACCGGCGCAGGGGTCCCGGGGCCCGGTCAGGGGGCGGACCTCGAAAGGGCCTGCCTGCCGCAGCCGTCACACGCGGCGCAGCACTGCCACCACCTTGCCGAGGATGGTCGCGTCGTCGCCGGGGATCGGCTCGTACGCCGCGTTGTGCGGGAGGAGCCAGACGTGGCCGTCCTCGCGCTTGAAGCGCTTGACGGTGGCTTCGCCGTCGAGCATGGCGGCCACGATGTCGCCGTTCTCGGCGACCGGCTGGCGGCGGACCGTGACCCAGTCGCCGTCGCAGATCGCAGCCTCGATCATCGAGTCGCCGACGACCTTGAGGACGAACAGCTCACCGTCACCGACGAGCTGGCGCGGGAGCGGGAAGACGTCCTCGACGGACTCCTCCGCGAGGATCGGGCCACCGGCGGCGATGCGGCCGACGAGCGGGACGTACGACGCGGCGGGCTTGCCGGCGGTGTCCGTGGGCTGCACGGAGGCGGCCTGGTCGGAGCCGCGCACCTCGTACGCGCGCGGGCGGTGCGGGTCGCGGCGCAGGAAGCCCTTGCGCTCCAGTGCCATGAGCTGGTGTGCGACCGAGGATGTGCTGGAGAGGCCGACCGCCTGTCCGATCTCCCGCATGGACGGCGGGTAGCCGCGCCGCTGCACGGAGTCCCTGATGACCTCGATCACCCGGCGCTGTCGGTCGGTGAGTCCCGAGCTGTCGGCGCGGATGCCTGGAGGTCGGCCCGGCAGGGAGCGCTTGTGTCCCTCGGGATTCACGGCTTCGTTCATCGCATGCACCGGCTCGAGTCGGCCCTGGGAGCGGTCCTGGGCAGTGATGGTGGCACTGTCTGCGGTGGTGGTCACGTCGGCCCCTCTCGATGGTCTCCCTGCTGGACAACGGTAGTTGCTTTCGAAAGGTTGCGCCAAACACACGTTCGAGTGAAAAAGTCTGCTTCACCTGACGTGATCATGTGTCTGGGTGTATGGCCAACGCGGCGCCTGGCGGACAAAAGGGCCCTTTGTTGTACTCTTCACCGCCGGGTGGCGACCTCGTGGGTTGTCGACCCAGTCTGCCATCCGGCGTCCCGGCAACCGGGATGCGGCCCTCATCTGCGCGGGAGTCCCACGTCCTCTCCGTGTGGCGCCCACGGTATCTCCGCATGTGCCGCAGCGGTACGCCTGTGCACGGCCATGTCCCGCGTGGCGCCTCGGTCATGCGGCACATGCCAATACGAGAGCAACACGCGCGTACGGCGTGTTTGCGGTGACGATCCCTACATCTAGTGCTTGGATTGCTACAGCAGCCCAGAAGTTGTGGTCCCCCGGGTCTTCACGGCCTCTGAGATCGCCTATGCTTGGGGCTGCTTCGAGGGGCCCATGGGCCCCGGCGAGGCTATTGAGTCTGCTGTGAGGAGGGTTGGGAGTTCATGCACTGCCCCTTCTGCAGGCACCCCGACAGCCGCGTCGTCGACAGTCGTACGACCGACGACGGCACGTCGATCCGCAGGCGCCGCCAGTGTCCGGACTGCTCCCGTCGTTTCACGACCGTGGAGACGTGTTCGCTCATGGTGGTCAAGCGGTCCGGAGTCACCGAGCCTTTCAGCCGTACCAAGGTCATCAACGGCGTGCGCAAGGCATGCCAGGGACGACCTGTCACCGAGGACGCCCTCGCCCAGCTCGGCCAACGGGTCGAGGAGGCGGTGCGGGCCACCGGGAGCGCCGAGCTGACCACCCACGACGTGGGGCTGGCCATACTCGGCCCGTTGCAGGAGCTCGATCTGGTCGCCTATCTGCGATTCGCCTCCGTCTACCGGGCGTTCGACTCGCTCGAGGACTTCGAGGCCGCGATCGTGGAACTGAGGGAGGCGACGGGGCGTCCCGACGTGGACGCGGACGTGGGGAGCCAGGAAGAAGACGACCGCGGGGCGGGAGAGGCCGTATCGGTCCCCGAGCCCGCGGGTGCCGCCGACTGATCAGTGGGGCGGCCCGGTCGTCGGAGCCCGGGTCGGCCGGACGGCGGCGACGAAGACCTGTTGCGGGCGGTAGCGAGTGGGTGCCCGCAATACAAGACAGAACACCGTGCCACGGGAACAACGGGGCACTTCAGGGCGTTTTCGCCCGTACCAGGGAGGCGGCATGACAGAGACGGCGAGCGGTCCGGCACGAGGTTCCCGAGCCAAGGGCACCAAGGCCACCAAGGGACTGCGTATCGAGCGCATCCACACCACCCCCGGCGTGCACCCGTACGACGAGGTCCAGTGGGAGCGTCGTGACGTCGTCATGACCAACTGGCGCGACGGCTCGGTCAATTTCGAGCAGCGTGGCGTCGAGTTCCCCGACTTCTGGTCGGTGAACGCGGTCAACATCGTCACCAGCAAGTACTTCCGCGGTGCCGTCGGCACCCCGCAGCGCGAGACCGGCCTCAAGCAGCTGATCGACCGCATCGTGAAGACGTACCGGAAGGCCGGCGAGGACTACAAGTACTTCGCCTCGCCCGCCGACGCCGAGATCTTCGAGCACGAGCTGGCGTACGCCCTCCTGCACCAGATCTTCAGCTTCAACAGCCCGGTCTGGTTCAACGTCGGTACGCCCCAGCCGCAGCAGGTCTCCGCCTGCTTCATCCTGGCCGTCGACGACTCCATGGAGTCGATCCTCGACTGGTACAAGGAAGAGGGCATGATCTTCAAGGGCGGCTCCGGTGCCGGCCTGAACCTCTCCCGGATCCGTTCCTCCAAGGAGCTGCTGTCCTCCGGCGGCAACGCCTCGGGCCCCGTCTCCTTCATGCGCGGTGCCGACGCCTCCGCGGGCACCATCAAGTCCGGTGGCGCCACCCGCCGCGCGGCCAAGATGGTCATCCTCGACGTCGACCACCCCGACATCGAGGACTTCATCGAGACCAAGGTGAAGGAAGAGGAGAAGATCCGCGCCCTGCGCGACGCGGGCTTCGACATGGACCTGGGCGGCGAGGACATCACCTCCGTCCAGTACCAGAACGCCAACAACTCGGTCCGCGTGAACGACGAGTTCATGAAGGCCGTCGAGCAGGGCGGCAAGTTCGGCCTCCGCGCGCGGATGACCGGTGAGGTCATCGAAGAGGTCGACGCCAAGGCCCTGTTCCGCAAGATGGCCGAGGCCGCCTGGGCGTGCGCCGACCCGGGCATCCAGTACGACGACACCATCAACCACTGGCACACGTGCCCGGAGTCCGGCCGTATCAACGGCTCGAACCCGTGCAGCGAGTACATGCACCTGGACAACACGTCCTGCAACCTCGCCTCGCTGAACCTGATGAAGTTCCTCAAGGACGACGGCAAGGGCCACCAGTCCTTCGACGTCGAGCGCTTCTCCAAGGTCGTCGAGCTCGTCATCACCGCGATGGACATCTCCATCTGCTTCGCGGACTTCCCGACGCAGAAGATCGGTGAGAACACGCGCGCGTTCCGCCAGCTCGGCATCGGCTACGCCAACCTCGGCGCCCTGCTGATGGCGACCGGCCACGCCTACGACTCCGACGGCGGCCGTGCCCTCGCCGGCTCCATCACCTCCCTGATGACCGGCACGTCGTACCGGCGTTCCGCCGAACTCGCCGCGGTCGTCGGCCCGTACGACGGCTACGCCCGCAACGCGCAGCCGCACCTGCGGGTCATGAAGCAGCACGCGGACGAGAACACCAAGGCCGTCCGCATGGACGACCTGGACACGCCGATCTGGGCCGCCGCCACGGAGGCCTGGCAGGACGTGCTGCGTCTCGGTGAGAAGAACGGTTTCCGTAACTCCCAGGCGTCCGTCATCGCCCCGACCGGCACCATCGGTCTCGCGATGTCCTGCGACACCACCGGTCTTGAGCCCGACCTCGCGCTGGTCAAGTTCAAGAAGCTGGTCGGCGGCGGCTCGATGCAGATCGTCAACGGCACCGTCCCGCAGGCCCTGCGCCGCCTGGGCTACCAGGAGGAGCAGATCGAGGCGATCGTCGCCCACATCGCCGAGAACGGCAATGTCGTCGACGCCCCCGGCCTCAAGCACGAGCACTACGAGGTCTTCGACTGCGCCATGGGCGAGCGCTCCATCTCCGCGATGGGCCACGTCCGCATGATGGCCGCGATCCAGCCCTGGATCTCCGGTGCGCTCTCCAAGACGGTCAACATGCCGGAGACGGCGACCGTCGAGGAGGTCGAGGAGATCTACTTCGAGGCCTGGAAGATGGGCGTCAAGGCGCTCGCCATCTACCGCGACAACTGCAAGGTCGGCCAGCCCCTCTCCGCCAAGACCAAGGAGAAGGAGAAGGCCGAGGTCACCGCCAAGGCCGAGGCGACCATCCGCGAGACGGTCGAGAAGGTCGTCGAGTACCGCCCGGTCCGCAAGCGCCTCCCCAAGGGCCGTCCCGGCATCACGACGTCCTTCACGGTCGGCGGCGCCGAGGGTTACATGACCGCCAACTCCTACCCGGACGACGGTCTCGGCGAGGTCTTCCTGAAGATGTCGAAGCAGGGCTCCACCCTCGCGGGCATGATGGACGCCTTCTCGATCGCGGTCTCGGTCGGCCTCCAGTACGGCGTGCCGCTGGAGACGTACGTCTCGAAGTTCACGAACATGCGCTTCGAGCCGGCCGGCATGACGGACGACCCGGACGTGCGGATGGCGCAGTCGATCGTCGACTACATCTTCCGCCGCCTGGCGCTGGACTTCCTGCCGTTCGAGACGCGCTCCGCGCTCGGCATCCACTCCGCCGAGGAGCGTCAGCGGCACCTCGAGACCGGCTCCTACGAGCCCACCGAGGAAGAGGTCGACGTCGAGGGCCTGGCCCAGTCGGCGCCGCGCGCTCAGGAGCTGAAGGCCGTCGTCACGCCCAAGGCCGAGGTCGAGGCGGCCAAGCCCGCCCCGAAGCAGGCCCACACCAGCGCCGAGCTGGTGGAGATGCAGCTGGGCATCCAGGCCGACGCCCCGCTCTGCTTCTCCTGCGGTACGAAGATGCAGCGGGCCGGTTCCTGCTACATCTGCGAGGGCTGCGGCTCGACCAGCGGTTGCAGCTGATCGCGCACGCGTGAGTGACATGTGAGGGCGGTGGGGCCGGTTCCGGCTCCACCGCCTCTTGCATGTCCGTGCGGCGCAGGTCAGGGCTGGTGTGACTTCCCCATGGCCGCGGTGAACCCCGCCGGGTCATCCTCGAAGCCATGGATGCCCGGACGGAACTCCCAGGTCCCGGAGCCGTCCCGGACGAACTCCGCGACGGTCGCCGCCGTGGCCCCCAGCACCGTCCCGAAGTCGTCCTCGGTCAGGACCGTGTAGCCCTCACGGATGCGCAGCGCCGGGTTGGCCACGCCGACGAACGTACGCTCCTCGGAACGCTGCTGGATGACGACGCCGACCACCACGCGCGCGTACCGGCTGTCGAGCCGGTCGAGCTCCAGCGTCATGACCTCGTCCCAGCCGAAGCCCTTGCCGTCCTTGCTGTCCCGGTTGAGGTACATGGTGCCGTCGGGGGAGCGGCTGTCGAAGTGCACCACGTAACCAGGGGGACCGTACGGGTCGGTGGTCGGATAGGGCGCGGCAACGATGTCGAGGTCGGTGGGCGCGTGTCCGGTGGGACTCGGGTCCCACTTCAGTGCGACTTCGACCTTGCGGATCCCCTTGTTGAGGGCGTTCACCAGGCTTCCCCTTCCCCGTGTGTCGCGGCCCGAACTGCCGTGAGGTCAGGGCCGGTTGTCCATCCTGCCACGCACTCGGCACCCCGCGCGGGAGAGATCTCTGCCGGAGCGTGACCGACGCCACGCTGCGTGGCCTTACGATGGCGCGGTGCTGGTCAAGTGGATTCGCTGCACCGTGGTGGACCGCCGCGGCTTCGAGCGGGGGCAGCGAAAGTGGGCGGGGCTACTCGGTGAGCCGGGGTTTCGGGGACAGGGCGGAGGCTGGAGCCGGGGGCGGACCGGAGTGGCACACATCTTCTCCTTCTGGGAGAGCCGTTCGTTCTACGACTCCTTCATGGCCCGCTCCCACGACCGGCTGGCGTCCGCACAGTCAGGCACGTTCAAGGACGCGCAGGTCAAGCTCTTCGACTATCGCTTCGACGTGAAGACCGGCTTCGAGCCGCGCTTCACCGACGCCGACCTGGTGCGCGTCGCGCACTGCCGGGTCCACGAAGAACGGGCCGAACACTTCACGCTGATGCAGGAGAAGGTCTGGAACCCGGCGATGGCCGGCTCGCCCGGCATGATCCGCGGCCTGTTCGGCGAGGCGCCGGGCCACGAGTTCATCGTCCTGTCGATGTGGCAGTCGGCCGCCGAGCACGGCAAGTACCGCACGGAACGTGTCGAGCGGCTGGCTCTGCGGGCCCAGATCGAGGCCGACGTGGCCTCTCTCACCGGAGACATCGTGCAGCTCGAACCGAGCTGGACGGTTTGAGATCCGGACCCGCTGCGCGTGAGTCCTTGTGAGGCCTGTGGTGCAGGAAATGTGTGACCTACGCCGTATGGAGGCCGTACGGGTGCTCGATCCGGCCCGAACCGATCTAGGGTTTTGGCATGGCACGACCACGGCGCATCGTCCTTGTCCGGCACGGCGAGTCAACGGGCAATGTTGATGACACCGTGTACGAGCGCGAGCCCGACCACGCGTTGGCACTGACCGAGCGGGGCTGGCAGCAGGCGGAGGAGACAGGTAAACGGCTGCGCGAGATATTCGGCCGCGAACGCGTCAGCGTGTACGTGTCGCCGTACCGCCGCACCCACGAGACCTTTCGCGCCTTCCACGTCGATCCCGAGCAGGTACGCGTGCGTGAGGAGCCGCGGCTGCGTGAACAGGACTGGGGGAACTGGCAGGACCGCGACGACGTACGGCTGCAGAAGGCCTATCGGGACGCGTACGGCCACTTCTTCTACCGCTTCGCCCAGGGGGAGTCGGGGGCCGACGTCTACGACCGGGTCGGCGGCTTCCTGGAGAGTCTCTTCCGCAGCTTCGAGGCCCCCGACCATCCGCCGAACGTCCTGCTGGTGACCCATGGCCTGGCCATGCGCCTGTTCTGCATGCGCTGGTTCCACTGGACCGTGGCGGAATTCGAGTCGCTGGCGAATCCCGGGAACGCCGAGATGCGGATGCTCGTTCTCGGTGACGACGGCCGGTACGCCCTTGACCGGCCGTTTGACCGCTGGCGAGATCCGGAACCGTACGGGATCACCGGATAGAGTGGCAGAGCGATGACCGCTGACTCCTCTCCCGACGGGCGCCTGGACCGCGCCCTGTCCAGCCTGCGCGGGCTCGCGGTGGGGGACGCGCTCGGCTCACAGTTCTTCGTGCCGGTGAACTACCCGCTGCTCAAGCGCCGCGAGCTGCCGTCCGAGCCCTGGCAGTGGACGGACGACACCGAAATGGCCTGCTCCGTGGTGGCCGTCCTGGCCGCCCACCACCGCATCGACCAGGACGCGCTGGCTCAGTCCTTCGCCCATCATCACGACTTCGACCGCGGCTACGGCCCGGCGGTCAACCGCCTGCTGCGACTGGTCCGCGAGGGCGGCGACTGGCGTGAGCTCGCCGCCGGTCTCTTCAACGGACAGGGGTCCTGGGGCAACGGCGCCGCGATGCGGATCGCCCCGCTGGGTGCCTGGTACGCGGACGACCCGGAGCAGGCGACCCACCAGGCCGAGATCTCCGCCTACCCCACGCACCAGCACCGCGAGGCCGTGGTCGGTGCCATGGCGGTCGCCGCGGCGGCCTCGCTGGTCGCGGCACCCGGTGGCCCGCCCACCGCCGAGGAGCTCCTCGACGGGGTCGTCGCGCTCGTCCCGAAGTCCGCCGTCGGAGCGGGCCTGCGCCGCGCCAGGGACATGCTCGACTACGGCGACGCGAGCACCGTCGCGGCCGTGCTGGGCTGCGGCCGGCGTACGACGGCGCATGACACCGTGCCTTTCGCGATCTGGTCGGCCGCCCGGTCTCTCGGTGACTACGAGGAGGCCTTCTGGTCGACCGCCCAGGTGGGGGGCGACGTGGACACGACCTGCGCCATCGTGGGCGGCATCATCGCCTCGGGGAAGGCGGGAGCGCCGCCTGCCGAGTGGGTGGGGCGGACCGAGGCGCTGCCGGAATGGATGGCGGTGGCCGGCTGAGCCGGCCCGTGCGGTAGCGGTGTCGCTCTCCGCCCGCGGGGCGGGTCCGGTCGATCACCGGGTAAGTCGAAACTCTCCGTGCAGGGTGGGAACTCTGCGTAATCGCTCGTGCGTTGTCGTGGCATCCGCTGTGTGATCCATGGGCACACGCGGCCAGGTGTCGTACGAGGGGCGCAGGGGGGTGGCATGTACGGGATGTGGGTCCTGGTGGGCTTGTTGAGCCTCGCTGCATGGATGACCGGACCGGCGTTCTCGTCCTCCGTCGTGCGGACGAGGTCCGGGTCCGGTCATCCACGCCTCTGTGCGGGCCTCCGGTCAGCCGAGCCCGGGGCCCGCCGTGCCCGCGAGCGCTTCCAGGTCGCTCTTGCGGACCCGGATGACCAGCCAGGCGGTGGCCAGGGCGAGTACGGCCATCGCGGCCGCCGCGACGAATCCCGTCGAGATGCCCTGCGTGAGCACCTCGTGGCCCCAGGGCGCGGGCAGCTGATGCGTCTTGGCGAACTCCGCCTTCTGCTCCGCGGTCCCGTCGGCCATGAAGTGGGGCAGTTGCTTCTCCGCCTCGTCCTTGCTGGCCGAGCCGAACACCGTGGTCAGGATGGACAGGCCGAGCGACCCGCCCACCTGCTGCGTCGCGTTGAGCAGTCCGGACGCCGCGCCCGCCTCGTGCTGGGCGACCCCGGATACCGCGGTGATGGTCAGCGTGACGAAGTTCAGGCCCATGCCGAAGCCGAACACCAGCATCGGGCCGAGCACGCCTCCGGCGTATGTGCTGTCGGAGCTGATCAGGGTCTGCCAGAACAGGCCGATCACCGCGAGGGCCGAGCCCACGAGCATGAACGGCTTTGGGCCGAGCACCGGCAGGAACCGCTGCGACAGACCCGCGCCGAGCGCGATCACGACCGTCACCGGAAGGAACGCGAGTCCCGCCTCGATCGGGGTGTAGTCCAGCACGTTCTGTACGAAGAGGACGATGTAGAAGAACATGCCGAACATCGCCGCGGCCAGGCTCAGCATGATCACGTACGTGCCCGAGCGGTTGCGGTCGGCGAACATCCGCAGCGGGGTGATCGGTTCCTTCGCGCGCGTCTCGATGAACGCGAAGGACAGCAGCAGGACGACCGCGGCGGCGAAGGACCCGATCGTCAGACCGTCCCGCCAGCCCTCGTCCGCCGCGCGGATGAAGCCGTAGACCAGAGACGCCATGCCGGCCGTCGAGGTCAGTGCGCCGGCGATGTCGAAGCGGCCGGTGTGCCGTTCGGACTCACTGATGTACAGCGGCGTGAGGACGGCGATCAGGACACCGATCGGCACGTTGACGAAGAGCACCCACCGCCAGTCGAGCCACTCGGTGAGCATGCCGCCCGCGAGCAGTCCGATCGCGCCGCCGCCCGCCGAGACGGCGGCGAAGACTCCGAAGGCCCGGTTCCGCTCCGGGCCTTCGGGGAACGTGGTGGTGATGAGGGCCAGCGAGGTGGGCGACGCGATCGCGCCCCCCACGCCCTGCAGGACGCGCGCCGCCAGCAACTGCCAGGGTTCCTGGGCGAGTCCGCCGAGGAGCGAGGCGAAGGTGAACAGCAGGATGCCGGCGGTGAACACCCGCCGTCGGCCGAGGATGTCACCTGCCCGGCCGCCCAGGAGGAGCAGGCCGCCGAAGGTGAGTGTGTAGGCGCTGACGACCCAGGTGAGGTCGGTGGTGCTGAAGTTCAGGGCGTCTTGAATGTGCGGGAGTGCGATGTTCACAATCGTCGCATCGAGTACCACCATGAGTTGGCAGGCCGCGATGACGGCGAGCGCGATGCCGGGATGTCCTTCTCGGCGCGCTGCACCTGGCTTCTGATCTTTGATCAACTGAGAGGTTGTCACTAAGGGTCCCCCACAAGTGCGTTAGTGAACGCTCGCGTTCACTGTCGCGTCCACGGTAGTGAGTCCGTCATAGTGAACGCAAGCGTTCACTTAGATTGTGGTCGTGCGGCGTATCCCCCCGTCGTCGCCGCGCGTCGTCCCCGTGTCGCCGGAATCCCCGCTTCCCCTGCTCGCTGGAGAAACTCAGATGGTTACCTCGCGCTGGACGGCCGCCCCCGCTCAGGCGGCCTCCCTCCGTCGGCGCGGCGCCGTGCTCGAACGCGCGATCCTCGACGCCGCGCTGGAGCAGCTCAGTACGGTCGGCTGGAAGGGCCTCACCATGGAGGGCGTCGCCGCGGGCGCCCAGACCGGCAAGGCCGCGGTCTACCGGCGCTGGCCCTCCAAGGAGGACCTCGTCGCGGACGCGCTCAAGGCCGGACTGCCGCTGATCGAGGAGGCGCCGGACCTGGGAGGGCTCCGCGAAGACCTCCTCGCGCTCTGTCGGCAGGCGCGTGACGCGATGTATTCACGTCCCGGCTTCGCGCTCCGCGCAGTGATTCACGAATGCGACGACGCTCAGGCGGAGCGCTTCCATGGCGTGATCTTCGGAGGGGTCGTGGAGCCGACGCTCAGGCTGCTCGGGAAGGTCATCACCCGTGGAATCGAGCGCGGAGAGGTCCGTGTCGATGCCGCGAACAGGTATGTCTTCGATGCGATCCCGGCGATGATGATGTACCGCTCCAAGATGAGCGGAAGCGAATGGAGCGACCAGGAGCTGCAGGAGCTGATCGACCAGTTCATGGTTCCGCTGCTGCGGCCGAGCGGCGACTGAGGGGGTCTCGCAGCGGCCGTCGGGCCACTGACGGAGGGGGCTTCGCACCCACCGTGACGCCACTCGTGGAACCAGGGTGTCGCCGGGTGATCCAGGCGGCGTACGCTAAGGGCGCCATGCCGTACGAACCACCTACACACACCGTCGAGCGCTCCCTTCGTGCCACGACCGGAGCCAAGGTCATTGCCGGTGTCGACGAGGTGGGGCGCGGTGCGTGGGCCGGCCCCGTCACCGTCTGCGCGGCGATCACCGGACTGCGCCGACCCCCCCAAGGCCTCACCGACTCCAAGCTGCTCACCGTCAAGCGACGCACCGCGCTCGCCGAGGAGCTGCGGACGTGGGTGACGTCGTACGCCCTGGGGCATGCTTCTCCGGAGGAGATCGACGCGTTGGGCATGACGGCCGCCCTGCGTCTGGCGGCGGTCCGCGCCCTGGAGACCCTGCCGGTCCGTCCCGAGGCGGTGATCCTCGACGGCAAGCACGACTATCTCGGGGTCCCGTGGCGGGTTCGTACGGTGATCAAGGGTGACCAGTCGTGCGTGGCGGTCGCGGCGGCCTCGGTGATCGCCAAGGTTCAGCGCGACAAAATGATGGCCGAACTGGGTATCGACCATGCAGACTTCGGTTTTGCGGACAACGCCGGGTATCCGTCACCCGTGCACAAGGCCGCGCTGGAGGAGCGGGGACCCACCCCGTACCACCGGCTGTCGTGGGCGTATCTTGATGCGCTGCCCCAGTGGCGGCACCTCAAGAAGGTCCGCAGCTGGGCGGACGGACGCGTTCCGGAGATCGAGGGCCAGCTCGGCTTCGATTTCTGATCGGCCCGTTCGCACTTATGTGCCACCCGCCGAGGCGAACCGCACCAATGTTTGATAAAAGTCAGCTCATGCCTCTCCTTCCCGAGGAGCCTCAGATTCACGAGAGTGCCCAGGGTCCCCGCGCCACTCCGGCCAGTGGCCGTACCGCGCCGACCCCCCGCCCTGTACCCGGCCCCCGGCCCGCGGCGCACCCGCGTCCCGGTCGTCCCGGCCCCCTCCGCCCCACGCCTCCGGTGCAGCGTGCGCCGCATGACGTGGCCGCCAAGCCCGGACCGTCGGGCCCGGCGCCCCGCGCCGCCGCCCCGGCCCCGGTCACCCCGCAGATCCAGTTGATCCCGGCCTCCGCCGACGGCGCGCTCGACGCCGCCGAGGAAGCCGTGGACCTGCTCCTGGATTCGGGCCGCGCCCCCGGTGACGTGCTGGTGATCACCACCGGCGAGCAGCACCCGTGGGCCACTCACGAGCTGTCCTTCGGGGAAGCCTCCTACTGGGCCCAGCACGACGCGGGCGACGACGTCTTCTACCTGGACGCCGACGCCGTGAGCCGTGCCGCCACGCGCCCCGTCGTCGTGGTCGCCGTCAATGGCGGTGCCGACGCCGTTGCCGCCACCGTTCTGCCCCTGGCCCACAGCCGGGCCGGCGCTCTGCTGATCGTCTGCGGCGACCCGCAGCAGATCAACTCGGTGCTGGGCGCGGGAGTCTGAGCCCGTACCGGTGAACCCGGGGGAACGCCGGGGTGACGAAGGCGCCGCCGCGGCGGCGCCTGCACGGTGGGGGGTTTGTCGTGCGCGGACGCCCAGGGGCGGTCCGTGCGCGTGCCCTCGCGGAGGTCTGCTCCGGCGCGGCTGCCCGGTGAGCCCGGGCTTTCCCCCATGCGTGACTCTCGCGCCGTACGACGCCTCGCGACGCCGCACGTTCGCCTGCGATGTCGTACGACGCCGTACGACATGAACGTACGGCGGAGCCGAGTGATCCGTGGATGCCGTGGACGGACGACCGGTTGGTCGTACCGGAAGACGCCTCGGGGCGGCTTCCGGCGTCTCAGCGGGCTGCCGCGCGGCGCAGTACCTCTGACGCGGCACCGCCGGTGCGCGGCAGGAGAGGCGGCGCCTCGGACAAGGCGAAAGGTTCCGGCGCCGACGTGGAGTTCGGCCGGCGGCCGCCGCGGCCCTCACCGAGAACCTGCCAGCCGTCACGGGTGAGGGTGATGTAGGCGCCGCAGCGCAGTCCGTGCAGCGTGCAGGCGTCGCGCAGCCCCCACATCCACGCGCCGTCCTCCTCCGTCCAACGCGCGTCGCCGTCACGGCAGTACAGCAGCACGGCCGTGCGCACCGGAGTACGGCGGCGCAGGTCGTGCGGGATGACCCGGCGCAGCTGGGCGAGCAGCGCGTTGCGGAACATCCAACCGTCGGCCGGTGCCGGGCGGCGCGTGAACGAGGCGCTCGCGCGCAGCCGTTCGTCCGCGTCGAGGACGGCGACGATCGCCGTCGCGGTCGTCGGACGATGCCGGGAGTGCAGTCCGCTGACGACCTCGCGGGGATTGCGCAGCAGGGGAATCCCGGCTGCGGCCCACTCCGCGGGTTCGAGCAGACGGGTGAGCGGGTTGGATGCGGCGGACAGGTCGGCAGACGTCGACGTGGATGCCGCCGAGGACGGAGCGAATCCGAAGGTCACGGTCCTCCCTTCGGCTACGCGCCCACACTGCGGGCGGGGTCGGATTCGGGGGAACGCACGCCGCAGCAGAGCCCTACCGGACCACGGGCGAGCCGTGCGGGGAGCGGAGTTCAATTCTTCCTGTCGAACTTGAATGCGGCAACGAGCAATTGGGGCCACCGTCCGCTATCTGACGGTGTGTGGTTTATATCCCTACCCGGTGTTTCCTGCTGCGATGCCAGACACGCGCGCGTGCCTGACGCACAGGATGCCCGGTGTCACGCGTTGTGAAGTGGCCGATTGTCAGTGCCATCGGGTTGCATGGAGACATGGACAACCTGGAGCTCCGTGCCGAAGCCGATGCCGTCCTCGCCGAGCTGGTCGGGGCCCCGGACGGCTCCGCGCGATTGCGGGAGGACCAGTGGCAGGCGGTGGCGGCGCTGGTGGAGGACCGACGGCGCGCGCTGGTGGTGCAGCGCACCGGCTGGGGCAAGTCGGCGGTGTACTTCGTCGCCACCGCGCTGCTGCGCCGACGCGGTGCGGGCCCGACGGTGATCGTCTCGCCGCTCCTGGCGCTCATGCGCAACCAGGTCGAGTCGGCGGCGCGGGCCGGGATCCGGGCACGCACCATCAACTCGGCCAATCCCGAGGAGTGGGACACCATCCACGAGGAGGTGGAGCGGGGCGAGACCGACGTGCTCCTGGTCAGCCCCGAGCGTCTCAACTCCGTCGACTTCCGCGACCAGTTGCTGCCCAAGCTGGCGGCCACGACCGGTCTGCTGGTGGTCGACGAAGCGCACTGCATCTCCGACTGGGGGCATGACTTCCGGCCCGACTACCGCCGGCTGCGCGCGATGCTCACCGAGCTGGCCCCAGGGGTTCCGGTGCTGGCCACCACCGCGACGGCCAACGCGCGCGTCACCGCGGACGTGGCCGAGCAACTCGGCACCGGCGCAGGGGAAGCACTGGTGCTGCGCGGCCCGTTGGAGCGGGAGAGCCTGCGCCTCGGCGTGGTCCGGCTGCCGGACGCCGCACACCGCCTGGCCTGGCTCGCCGAGCACCTGGACGAGCTGCCGGGTTCCGGAATCATCTACACGCTGACGGTCGCCGCCGCCGAGGAGGCCACCGCCCATCTGCGACAGCGAGGCCACCAGGTCGCCTCCTACACGGGACGCACGGAGAACGCCGACCGGCTCCAGGCCGAGACCGACCTGCTGGAGAACCGGGTCAAGGCGCTCGTCGCGACCTCGGCGCTTGGCATGGGCTTCGACAAGCCCGACCTGGGTTTCGTCATCCATCTCGGCTCGCCGTCCTCACCGATCGCCTACTACCAGCAGGTCGGCCGCGCGGGACGCGGCGTGGCCCACGCCGATGTGCTGCTGCTGCCGGGCAAGGAGGACGAGGCCATCTGGCGCTACTTCGCCGACACCGCCTTCCCGCCGGAGGCGCAGGTCCGCCAGACCCTCGCGGCGCTGGCCGAGGCGGGCCGGCCCCTGTCCGTGCCCGCCCTGGAGGCGGTCGTGGACCTCCGGCGCACCCGGCTGGAGACCATGCTCAAGGTCCTCGACGTCGACGGGGCCGTCAAACGGGTCAAGGGCGGCTGGATCGCCACCGGCGAGCCATGGGTGTACGACGCCGAGCGGTACGCCTGGGTGGCACGCCAGCGCGCGGCCGAGCAGCAGGCCATGCGCGACTACGTGAGCACGGCCGGGTGCCGGATGGAATTCCTGCGCCGCCAGCTGGACGACGAAGGGGCGGCCCCCTGTGGCCGCTGTGACAACTGCGCCGGGCCCTGGGCAGACACCTCCGTGTCGACGGAGACGCTGACGGCGGCGACGAAGGAACTGGACCGTCCGGGCGTGGAGGTCGAACCACGCCGGATGTGGCCGACCGGGATGCCAGCCCTGGGTATCGACCTAAAGGGCCGCATCCCGGCCAAGGAGCAGTGCTCCACCGGGCGCGCCCTGGGGCGGCTCTCCGACATCGGCTGGGGCAACCGGCTGCGCCCGCTGCTGGCCGAGGACGCTCCCGACGGCCCGGTCCCCGACGACGTGCTGCGGGCCGCGGTGGCCGTTCTCGCCGACTGGGCGCGCTCGCCGGGCGGGTGGGCCTCCGGCGCCGGGGAAGCCGCCGCCCGGCCGGTGGGCGTCGTCGCCGTACCGTCCCTGGCCCGCCCACGCCTGGTGGGTTCCCTGGCCGAGGGCATCGCCGGCATCGGCCGCCTCCCGTTCCTGGGCACGTTGACGTACACGGGTCCGGGGGGTGCGCACGCGGCCCGGCGCAGCAATTCCGCCCAGCGGCTCAGGGCGCTGTCCGGCAGTTTCGCCGTTTCCGACGAACTGGCCGAAGCACTGGCCCGCACACCCGGCCCCGTCCTGCTCGTGGACGACTACACCGACTCCGGCTGGACCTTGGCGGTCGCGGCCCGGCTGCTTCTCCGGGCGGGGAGCGAGCGGGTGCTGCCCCTCGTGCTTGCTGCGGCGGGCTGAGCCGCCTCACCGGGAGCCACGCCTCGCGTGCACGGCTCGGCAGGCGGTCGGTGGAGCGCGAGCGGCGAATTGACGTGTCCCTGGCCCGAGTTATCCACAGGCGCAAGCGGAATCCTGCGATTCGCGAGATCGTCTGGGCATGACGAACCACGGCGAAACGACCGGATCCCCTGAAAGCCACGGACCTGCCGAAACCACGGCATCCGACGCAGAAATCTCCACGGCACCCGCATGCGGCAAGACGCCGGGAAGCAGCCCCCGCAAGGCGCTCGGTGCAGGAGACGAGTGCCCTGAGCCGGCGGAAGGCGTCGACTCCCTCGCGTACGACGGCCACGGCGACGAACAGGTGACCCTGCGCACCCCGGCCGAACTGGCCGACGCCCTGCCCTACCTGCTCGGCTACCGGCCGGAGGACAGCATCGTCCTGGTCGCCCTCCGCGACAAGGACGGACGCGGCCGCTTCGGGGGCCGGGCCCGGCTCGGCATTCCCGCGAACGCCGACGACTGGCCTGCCGTGGCCCGGCAGTTGGCCCACGGACTGGTCACCGGCAGCGAGCGCAGAGGAGCCCGCCCCGACCAGATGGTCGCCTACCTCTGCCAGGAGCCGGGCCGGGGAGAGTCGGGCCGGGAGGTGATGGAACGACTCCGGCCGCTCGCCCAGCAACTGCGTGTCGAGTGCGGCACCCGCGACGTGCCGGTGATCGAGGCGCTGTGCATCTCCGACGGCCGCTTCTGGTCGTACTGCTGCGTGAGCGAGGCGTGCTGTCCGCCCGAGGGGCAGTCGATGGGCCTGCCGGGCACCTCGGTGCTGGCCGCGGCCGCCACCTACGCCGGCCTCCAAGTGCGCGGCACCCTGCGGGAGTTGCGGGCCAGGCTGATGCCCTGGGAGAACGCCGCCGCCCTGGCCCAGGAGATCGCCCTCGACGCTGCCGGTATGGCCATCGTCCCGAGGATCCTCGACGAGGCCGGTCGCGCAGGTGTGGCCGCGGAGACCCTGGAGCTCGCCGAACAGGTCATGCGGCGCTTCGAGCAGGCGCCGTCCGTGTCCGGAATCCTCACCGCTGATCTCCGTGACGACCAGCTGCTGGGCCACGACGAGGCCGCATCGTTGATCCTCGGCCTCCAGGACCGCACGACCCGGGACCGCGCGGCCGAGTGGATGGAAGGGGAGGCGGCAGGTCCCGCCCTACGGCTCTGGCGAGCCCTCGCCCGACGCTGCGTCGGGCCGTACGGCGAACACGCAGCGGCGCCACTGACCCTCGCCGGCTGGGTCGCATGGTCGACCGGCGATCAGCTGGAGGCGAGGGAGGCCCTGGCCATGGCCCTGGGCGCGGACCCCGATTACCTCTTCGCACGCCTGCTCCACCAAGCCTGCAACGAGGGCCTGGATCCGGAGTCGATCCGCCGTTGTCTGCGGTCGGAACGGGGGGAGAGGGGGCGGGCGGAGCCTGGGGGAGCCGTCGAGTCGGTGGCGGGGGTGGGGCGGCCGGACAGGCCGGCCGCGGGAAGCATCGCAGCCGACGAGACCGAGGGGGCCGCCGTACGCTCCGGCGAGGCCGCCTCGTCAGTGCCGCTTTCGGAGTCCGCGGCGGGCGCCGGCCGTCGACGCCGGACGCGATCCGCCGACGCGGGTGCGAGCGGGGCTCGTTCGGCGAAGGGGGCGCGGGAGGGACGTGGTCCGGGTGTGGGTTCCCGGTCTCGTACTGCGGCGGGGGGAGGCGCGCGGCCTGGCGCGGCGCGTACGTCGGCGGGAGGCACGCGGCCCGAGGGAGGCACGCGGCCTGATTCGGCTCGGGCCGGTCGTGCTCGTAAGGGGGCTGACGGCAGTGGCCGGGGGTCGCGCGGGGGTGGTGCGCGGTCTGGGGGCGTGGGGGATGCGGGGACTGTGTGAGGGCGTGTGGGGTGGGGATGGCTGATCCGGCGGTGGCTGCCACTGCGGCGGAGGTGATGGCGGGGACTGCCGGCGTGTGGGGCATGGTCGGCGAGGGCGAGGGCGAGGGCGAGGGCGAGGGCGAGGGCGATGGCGGGGGCGGGGGCAAGGGCCGGCGGCGGGCACACCCGCGTGGCGTGGCCGGCCGACCCCGCCGCCATCCGGTCTGCTTCGGCGGTCGGAGGCGTGACCCCGAGGAGCTCTGCTCCGTTCACCTGAGTGGCGGAACGCCTGGACGGACCTGCCGCCGCACCCCGTTCACCGTCCCGCCACGGTTCAGAATCCCGCCCCGCCGATGTCGCACCCGCCCGAGGCGCACCGAGCGCAGAAGAGGCCGCCCATGTATCAGCCGACTCCGCCCTCCACCGCCGACGATCACCGCTCTGCCTCGGACTCGACGGCCTTACGGCAGCCGGACCCGGTCGTAGAGCACAGCCCGCCATCTACCGGGACGTCAGACCGGCCGCATCCCTCAAGCCCACCGCCTTCGAACCGGCCCCGTCCCGCGAGCCCACCGCCGTCGGGCCGGCCACGTCCCGCGAGCCTGCCCCCGGCAGAGCAGCCACCTACCCCAAGCCGGCCGATGGCAGACCGGCACATGCCCCACGCCCCGGGGCCAACCCGCACCACGGCGCAGGCACATCGTTCGTCGGTCGCACCGGCCCCTGCGGCCCCTGGTGGTCAGTTCCCGCCGCCCCGTCGTCCCGTCGATCTGCCATCCACCCACACCACCCTGATCTGCGTCGCCCTCCCGGGCCTCGCCATCTCCACGGAGCAGGGCCAGCTGACCGGTCGCGGACTGGAGGGGTTCTACCGGGCCGGTCGGCGTGTGCTGTCGCGCTGTCAGGTTCGGGTGGCCGGGCGTGAACCGCTCGTGGTGCAGGCGCGGATGACCTCGGCCGACAGCGCGCGGTTCCTGGGCACCGTCCGCACCTCCCCGCATGTGGGCCCGGACCCGGATGTGCTCGTCGAGCGCATCCGGCACGCCGACGGTACGGAGCGGATCACCGTGCACAGCGTGGCCGTTCGTCCGCTGCGGCTGCCGGTCGAGGTGGCCCTCGGCACGGATCTGGCCGATCTGGGCGCCATCGCGGCCGGTAGCCCCGGACCCGAACTGCCCGCGAGCGTCCATGACTCCGGCCTGCGCTGGTCGTCGCCCGTCGGGAACGCGTCGGTCACGGCAGACCCGCCCCCCGAGGACGCGCTGGCCTCGGCCGGACTGCTGCGCTGGGAGTTCGTCATGCCGCCGGGCGGCAGCGCGAGCGTCGAGCTGCGGGTCCGCCCGGACGGCGCGGGACCGGTCCGTGCCGCCGGCCGGGCGGCGACGAGCCCGCTCGCTCCTGCCCGTGCGATGGGCGACGACCACAGGGCGCAGCACCTCATGCGGAGGAGCGTCGAGGATCTTCAGGCCCTGCTGCTGCGCGACCCCGCGCACCCCACCGACACCCACCTCGCCGCCGGCGCGCCCTGGCGCTGCGGTCTGTCCCCGGCCGACGCGCTCGCCGCGGCCCGGATGACCCTGCCGCTCGGCACCCGTCTCGCCGCGGGCACCCTGCGCACCCTCGCTCGCACCCAGCTCCAGGGCCCGGGTCCGCAGTCCGGCATGATCCCCGGGCCCAGACGCGACGCGGGCACGCATCTGCCACCGAGCTGTACCGGTACGGAAGCCACGCTGCTCTTCCCGGTGCTCCTCGCCGAAGCCCGACGCTGGGGCCTGCCGGAGGCCGAGACGGAGGAGTTCCTGCCCGCCGCCGAGCGCTGCCTGACCTGGCTTCGGACCACCGTCGGCGACGCCCCCTATCTGTGCGATCCGCAGCCCGGCGGGCCTCAACGCTGCGAGACGCAGGCACACGCCCATCGCGCGGCCCTGCTCGGCGCCGATCTGCTGGACAGCTGCGGCAGACCCGGTGGTGCCGGGCTGCGGCAGTGGGCGCAGCAGCAGCGGGCCGCCTTCCGGGAGGACTTCTGGATCGACGACCTGGGCGGCGGCCGACCCGCGGCAGCCCGTGCCCCGGACGGCCGTCCCGTCCCGCACCTCGGCGCGGCGGCCGTCCACCTCCTCGACACCGGTCTGCTGGGCGGCGGGGAGCTGGCCCCCGGGCTGCTCGACAAAGTGCAGACCGAACAGCTCGCCCGACTGCTCGGCGGGCCCGCCATGGACTCGGGCTGGGGGCTGCGCGGGCTGGGTGCGAAGGAGGCGGGGTACAACCCGTTCGGCCACCGTGGGGGCGCCGTCAGAACGCAGGAGACAGCGGTCGCCGTCGCGGGCCTGGCCGCCGCCGGGTACGAGAAGCAGGCGACGTCACTCCTCCGGGGCATGCTGGCGGCGGCCGAGACCTTCGGTCACCGGCTGCCCGAGATGTACGCGGGGGAGCAGCGCACCGACGGGAGCGCACCCGTCCCGCATCCGGCGGCCTGCCGGCCCGCGGCCACGGCGGCGGCCGCGGGGGTGCTGCTGCTGACCACGCTCGCGGGCGTCCGCCCCGACGCCCCGGCAGGGACGGTCACCTTGCGTCCGGTGCGCAGTGCACCGCTGGGAGAGATCGTCCTGACGGGACTGCGGATCGCGGGCGCCCCGTTCTCCGTACGGGTCGGCCGCCTCGGTCTGGCCATGGTCGAGGAGGCGGCCGACGGGCTGCAACTGGGAGTGTGACCTCGTACGAAACGCTGCCGTGGCAATGTCGGGGCGGGTGAGGAGCGCGTTCCGGACGGAAGTGGATCAGCCACCTGTGCGGCCGACGAAGGGAGTGTTTATCGTCAGGCAGACGACTATGATCGCCGCATGCCCTACGACCCGTCAGCCTTTCCGCCCTTCGCCGTCACCGTGGACCTGGTCGTGCTGACCGTGCGCCGTCATGCTCTGTGCGCGCTGGCGGTGCGCAGGGGCGAACCGCCCTTCCAGGGGCGCTGGGCGCTTCCCGGCGGTTTCGTACGGGCCGACGAGGATCTTTCGCAGGCGGCGGCCCGCGAACTCGCCGAGGAGACGGGGCTGCGCGCTCACGAACCGGCGGCCCCGGCGCAGGACAACGGCGCCCACCTGGAGCAGCTCGCGACCTACGGCGACCCCAAGCGGGACCCTCGGATGCGGGTGGTCAGTGTCGCGCACCTCGCGCTCGCCCCCGACCTGCCCGCGCCCCGGGCGGGCGGCGACGCCAGCAACGCGCGCTGGGCGCCGGTCGAGGAACTGCTTCAGCAAGGGGGCTACGGCCGGGACGGCGAACCGGTCGCGCCGCTGGCCTTCGACCATGCGCAGATCCTGTCCGACGGTGTGGAACGCGCCCGTTCCAAGATCGAGTACTCGTCGCTGGCCACGGCGTTCTGCCCCACCGAGTTCACCGTGGGAGAGCTGCGCCGCGTCTACGAAGCGGTGTGGGGCGTGGCGCTGGACCCGCGCAACTTCCACCGCAAGGTGACGGGGACGCCGGGCTTCCTCGTCCCCACCGGCGGTACGACCACACGGCAGGGCGGCCGCCCCGCGCAGCTCTTCCGGGCCGGCGGCGCCACCCTCCTCAATCCGCCGATGCTGCGCCCCGAGGTGTGACGTGGCGGCATCCTCCGTCGGGGCATCGAGTGCTGTCCGCAGGGGTGGTTGGGCGGCGAACACTGGTCCGAAAGGCCTGACTACCGCCTGCGGAGCGGGCCTTGCGGTACCGAAAAAACGGACATAGCGCGCTATCTTGCTGCGGGTGATCCAGGCCTTCGGACTGACCAGCAACCCCCGCAAGGAGCTTCCGCCCGCCGTCGACGACGTCTCCTTCGAAGCCAGGGCAGGCCGCGTCACCGCGCTGCTCGGCGCGCCGGGGTCGGGCAAGACGACGACGCTCAGGCTCATGCTCGAACTCCAACAGGGCCGCGGCGTCACCTACTTCAGAGGCCGCCCCCTGCACCGGCTCGCCCATCCCTCGCGGGAAGTCGGCGTGCTCCTCGGCGATGTGCCGGGCCACCCGGCGCGCACGGTGCGAGGACACCTGCGGATGCTGTGCGCCGCCGCAGGGGTCCCGGTACGGCGTGCCGACGAGGTGCTGGAGGTCGTAGGTCTCGTCAGCCTGCGCGAGGAACGGCTCGGCACACTGTCGCGCGGCATGGACCGCCGCCTCGGCCTGGCTTGCGCCCTGCTGTCCGACCCGCACACGCTCGTCCTGGACAACCCCGCCGAAGGGCTCTCCGCGAGGGAAAGCAGATGGCTGTACGGCATGCTGCGCGCCCACGCGGCGCAGGGGGGCACGGTGCTCCTCACCACCGCCGACCCCAAAGAGGCCGCCCGCACCGCCGACCGGGTCGTCACCCTCGACGAGGGCAGGCTCGTCGCCGACCAGGAGGCCGCCGACTTCTCCCGCACCCGGCTGCGCCCCAGAGTCGCCGTCCGCACCCCGCACGCCACCCGCCTCGCCGCCCTCCTCGCCAAGGAAGCCCGCACGGCACACCGCTCCGTCGAGGTCGTCCGCGAGGGCGGCAACCGTCTCTCCGTGTACGGCAGCACCTGCGCCGACGTCGGTGAGATCGCGTTCCGTCACGGCGTGCTCGTCCACCAACTCGCGGACGAGATCGGCGACATGGGGCCGGGCGCGGGAGCGTCTCCATGGGGCGAAGGGCCCGCCGCGGATACCGCGCGAGGCTCCGGTGCCCTTCCGGCGGACTCGGTTGCGACCGCCGTACCCGGAGAAAACGATGCTGCGGAGGATTCCGGCACGCCTCCCACGCCCCCGGCCCACACCGACCGACCCAGCCGAGCAGACGTCGCTCAGGGGACCGCCGGCCCTTCGCCGGAACCGACGGACCTCAGCGCCGTAGCGCACCCCCCGACGGACTCAGCACCGCCGGACCGCGCCCGAGACGGCAAGCCCCACCTGGAAGTGTCCTTGCCCTCTGCCGATCCCGAGACGCCGCGCCCTCCTGAGGAGTCCCCACCGCCGGCCGATCCCGAGTCGATGCGAATCCCGGTACGGCCTTCCCCTTCCGTCGATGCCGAGTCGATGCGAATCCCTGGACGGCCTTCCCCTTCCGTCGATGCCGAGTCGACGCGAATCCCTGGACGGCCCTCGCCTTCCGTCGATGCCGAGTCGAGGCGGGCCTCCGCGCCGCCCTCACCCCCCGCCGCCCCCAAGGTCACGTCAACCTCTGCGCGGATCACCCACCCCCCGGTGATCGCCAAGCCCGTCGCCCTGTCCGAACTTCCACCCCCCATCTCCGTCCGCCCCGCCCCCAGCCCCCTCCGCCCGCTCCGGTACGAGTTGCGGCGCGCGGCCGGGATCGGGACCGGGTTCCTCACGGGAGCCGCCGTGGTGGTCATGTCCGCCCTGACCGCCGTCCTGCTCGCCCGCATCGGTCACACCCCGCAGCACCGGCTGCTCGCCGCGTGGCCGCGCGAGCTGCCGTTGCCGCCCGCGGCGCTCGGGGCGGGGCTGCTCGGGGCGTTCGCCTTCGGGGACGAGTTCCGCCACCCCGCCCTGGCGGCGGACCGCGGCAGCGTGCCCCGTCGGCTGGGGCTGCTCGCGGCCAAGCTCGTCGTATCCGCCGCCACCGCGCTGCTGCTGGCCTTCCTCACGGTGGGCTGCGACGCCGAAGTGCTCTATCTCGTGTACGGACGGGAGCTCGCGCGAGTTCCCGCCGACTGGCTCTCACTGGGCGCGAGTTGGACAGGGCTCGTCGTGGGCTGTGCCTGGGCGGGGGTGCTGGCTGCGGGCATCTTCCGGTCCACCACGGCCGGGCTGGCCGCCGTGGTCGCCGTACCCGTCGTCGTCGTACCCCTCGTACAAAAGGCCTTGGAGGGACCGGCTGTGCGGACGGCCGCAGGATTCCCGATGCGGTTGCGTGAGACGTTTCTGCTCCAGTGGCCCTTCGGCGGAGAGCGCTATCTGTCGGGTGTGGCGCGGGTGATCGGCCAACCCGTCGGCGGGGCGCTGACGTTGTCGTTGACGGCCCTGCTCTGCGCATATCTGCTCACGACGCTGCGAAGCAGGGTCCGATGACGACCATCCGTGACCTTCCGGTCCCGCTCTGTGCGCAACTCCCCAGGGAAAGCCCATTTCTTTCCGATAAGGCGTCAATTGCGACGGGGTGAGCGATCACCCTTTCGTGTGCTTTTCACCAAAGACCTCAAGGGAGTTGGGGACGGCGCCGACAAAGGATCCGTGAGTACCCTTGCGCACACCATGATGACCGCCGCCCGCTCCGCAGACTCCGGTCTCGCCGGCCCGGGCGAACTCGACCGCTACCCCTACGCGGATGCGCCCGCCGCGGACCGCCTCGGCGCCTCCGCCTGGGACGCCGCGGAACCCGAGCTGGGCCGCGTGGGCCGACGCGCCGCGGGCAGCCGTGGACGCGGACTGCACGGCCAACTCGTCCAGCAGCTGGGCCAGATGATCGTCTCGGGCGATCTGGGCGCCGACCGCCCGCTGGTGCCCGAGGAGATCGGCCAGCGCTTCGAGGTCTCCCGCACCGTCGTCCGCGAGTCGCTCCGCGTCCTGGAGGCCAAGGGCCTGGTCAGTGCCCGCCCGAACGTCGGCACGCGCGTGCGCCCGGTCAGCGACTGGAACCTCCTCGACCCGGACATCATCGAGTGGCGGGCCTTCGGGCCGCAGCGCGACGACCAGCGCCGCGAGCTGAACGAGCTGCGCTGGACCATCGAGCCGCTCGCCGCGCGCCTCGCCGCCGGTCATGGGCGCGAGGAGGTGCAGCAGCGGCTCGCCGACATGGTGGAGATCATGGGGCACGCCATGGCGCAGGGTGACGCGCTGACGTTCTCGCGCGCGGACGCCGAGTTCCATTCCCTGCTCATCCAGGTCGCGGGCAATCGCATGCTGGAGCACCTCTCCGGGATCGTGTCGGCCGCGCTCCAGGTCTCCGGCGGACCGGTCACCGGGTGCGACCGGCCGAACGAGGCCTCCCTGGTGCAGCACGGCAGGATCGTCGACGCCCTCGCCGCCGGCGACGGCATGGCCGCCGAGTCCGCCATGCGCCAATTGCTGACCGTCCACCCCGAGGTGGAGCGCGTGGTGCCGGCGCCGCGCGAGCACTGACCACGCACCGCGGGCGGCGCGGCCGGAGGGTGCCTCCCCCTCCTGGGCATCGTCCGGCCGAAGGGCCGCCTCCCGTCGGACCCCGCAGGATCCTTCGGAATCCTGCGGGGTCCGACGGTGCGGGCGAAGAGGTTCCCGAGGCGGTTGGCAAGATGTTTTCTTCCTCCCGGCGCCCGCAGGTGACTCCCTCTGTCCGTGTCTGACCGTTTTTGCGCACTTACGGGGTGTGACTCGGGCCACGCAGATTGGGCGTAACGCTCGTGGAAACAACGCGATGACCTAAGAGGTGACAGCCGCGGAGGGAATACGGACGCCATGAATGGCGCTGTGCATCTTCCCGGCCCCCGCCCGCACCGTCGGCCCATCCCCACGGCCGGTGGTCGGTTCCTGTCCATCCCGGACGGGGCCGGAAGCCGTTTTCCAACGTTCCGAGAGGTTGTTCGTGTCGGCCAGCACATCCCGTACGCTCCCGCCGGAGATCGCCGAGTCCGTCTCTGTCATGGCTCTGATTGAGCGGGGAAAGGCTGAGGGGCAGATCGCCGGCGATGACGTGCGTCGGGCCTTCGAAGCTGACCAGATTCCGGCCACTCAGTGGAAGAACGTACTGCGCAGCCTCAACCAGATCCTCGAGGAAGAGGGTGTGACGCTGATGGTCAGTGCCGCGGAGCCCAAGCGCACCCGAAAGAGCGTCGCAGCGAAGAGTCCGGCCAAGCGCACCGCCACCAAGACGGTCGCGGCGAAGACGGTGACCACGAAGAAGGCCACTGCCACCGCCACCCCGGCGGCGCCCGCCGTCGAGGCCTCCGCCGAGGGCGAGGCTCCTGTGAAGAAGGCCGCTGCCAAGAAGGCGACGACCGCCAAGAAGGCCGTCGCGAAGAAGACCGTCGCCAAGAAGGCGACGGCCAAGAAGACGACCGCCGGCAAGGACGACGCGGAGGTCGTCGAGGACGAGGTTCTCGAGGACATCAAGCCCGGCGAAGAGGAAGAGGAGGGCGGCGAGAGCAAGGGCTTCGTCCTCTCCGACGACGACGAGGACGACGCGCCGGCCCAGCAGGTCGCCGTCGCCGGCGCCACCGCCGACCCCGTCAAGGACTACCTCAAGCAGATCGGTAAGGTCCCGCTCCTCAACGCCGAGCAGGAGGTCGAGCTCGCCAAGCGCATCGAGGCCGGTCTGTTCGCCGAGGACAAGCTGTCCAACGCCGACAAGCTCGCCCCGAAGCTCAAGCGCGAGCTGGAGATCATCGCCGAGGACGGCCGCCGCGCCAAGAACCACCTCCTGGAGGCCAACCTCCGTCTGGTGGTCTCCCTGGCCAAGCGCTACACCGGCCGCGGCATGCTCTTCCTGGACCTCATCCAGGAGGGCAACCTCGGTCTGATCCGCGCGGTCGAGAAGTTCGACTACACCAAGGGCTACAAGTTCTCCACGTACGCCACCTGGTGGATCCGTCAGGCGATCACCCGCGCGATGGCCGACCAGGCCCGCACCATCCGTATCCCGGTGCACATGGTCGAGGTCATCAACAAGCTCGCGCGCGTGCAGCGCCAGATGCTCCAGGACCTGGGCCGCGAGCCCACCCCGGAGGAGCTGGCCAAGGAACTCGACATGACCCCTGAGAAGGTCATCGAGGTCCAGAAGTACGGCCGCGAGCCCATCTCCCTGCACACCCCCCTGGGCGAGGACGGCGACAGCGAGTTCGGTGACCTCATCGAGGACTCCGAGGCGGTCGTCCCGGCCGACGCGGTCAGCTTCACGCTCCTCCAGGAGCAGCTGCACTCCGTCCTCGACACCCTGTCCGAGCGCGAGGCGGGCGTCGTCTCGATGCGCTTCGGTCTCACCGACGGTCAGCCGAAGACCCTCGACGAGATCGGCAAGGTGTACGGCGTGACGCGCGAGCGCATCCGCCAGATCGAGTCCAAGACCATGTCGAAGCTGCGCCACCCGTCGCGTTCGCAGGTGCTGCGCGACTACCTCGACTAGGACGCGGTCGTACGACGTCGAAGGCCCGGTTCCCCGCCCAGGGAGCCGGGCCTTCGTGCTGGGCGGGCGCGGCCGGGGCGCGGGCCGTGGGCTCGTCCCAGCGGGTGCGGGGCGTGGCGGCGTGGATCACTCTGGGTTTCCCCAGTCCGACCCAGAGTGAGGAATGTGCATGCGTCGTCCTTTTGCCCGGGCGCTGAACCGGTCGCTGGTCCTGGCGGCCGTGGCGGGTGCCATACCGCTGGCGTCCGCCGCCCCCGTGGCCGCCGACAGCATCGTCGTAGGCGGATTTCCCGTCGACATCTCGGACGGCCCGTGGACCGTGGCGCTGTCCAGCCGTGACCGGTTCGGGGGTACGCGCGCGGGGCAGTTCTGCGGTGGCGCGGCCATCGGCCGGACCACCGTGCTCACCGCGGCCCATTGTGTGAGCGAGGACGTCCTGGGGGCGCCCCCCAACCGGGTGCGCGATCTCAAGGTCATCACGGGCCGTACGGACCTGCTCTCGGACGAGGGCCGGGAGATCCGCGTACAGGACACCTGGGTGAACCCGGGTTACGACCCCGCCACCAACGCCGGGGACTTCGCGGTGCTCACGCTCGCCGAACCACTGTCGCAGGACTCGGTCATCACCATGGCGGCCGGCGGTGACCCGGCCTACGCGCCCGGTACGGACGCGACGGTCTACGGGTGGGGCGATGTCACAGGGAGCGGTGACTATGCGCACAGTCTGCGGGCCGCCGGCATCCATGTGCTGTCCGACAGCCTGTGCGAGCGGGCCTATCCGGGCACTGCGGACGGCGCCTATGCCGCCGACTCGATGCTCTGCGCCGGAGAGGAACAGGGCGGTCGTGACGCCTGTCAGGGAGACAGTGGTGGGCCGTTGGTCGCTCAGGGGCGGCTGATCGGGCTGGTGTCCTGGGGGAGCGGCTGTGCGCTACCGGGGAGCCCTGGCGTCTACACGCGCGTGTCCGACGTCGTACGGACGCTCGGGTCGGGTGGCAGGGCGGGAGAAGGCTCCCACGGCCCCTGAGGGGCCGTGGTGGGGCCATGAGTGCTTGTCGGCGAGCCCTCGGTGGTCGCGCGAGGTGATCGTCGGTACGAGCGCGGACGGCCGCCCCTGCTTTCAGGGGCGGCCGTCCGCATGTCGGCCTGTGCCGGTGCTGGCTCGTCGTGGATGCGAAGTGTCAGCGCTCTTCTTCGGAGACGGATGCCGGAACGGTCGTGAGCCGCTCCGTCTCGTCCTGTATCTCAGCGGCGATCTTCTTGAGTTCCGGCTCGAACTTGCGACCGTGGTGGGCGCAGAAGAGCAGTTCACCGCCGCTGAGCAGGACGACGCGCAGGTATGCCTGGGCGCCGCAGCGGTCGCAGCGATCGGCGGCCGTCAACGGGCTCGCGGGGGTCAGAACAGTAGTCACGTCGCCTCTTCTCTAGCTCGACGAGCTGTCGTACCAGGGTCAACATCCAACCAGCCCTAAAACGTTCCCGCTCGGGGCTTTTCCTCAAAAAAATCTTCGAGGCCGGCCGTCTGCTGCCGGTTGGCGGCGAATGTGCCGTATTGCGTGTCTATGTGTCTTACGGGTTCGCGCTGTTTGTCGATGTCGGTCCTCCCGGCTGGCTTGCCGGTTGTTCTTGAGGACGTGCCCGGAGCCTAAATGGTTCATGCCCCGAAGGGAACGTGATATGTACTTCACTCCATCGAGGGATCGAACATGCATGCGACTCTGGACTAGTGTGAGTTTTGACGAGGGTGGCGTTACAACGGCTCTACCAGGCCTCGGTACCCTCTTGGCGGCGGCCGAAGCCGCGCCCTTACCCACAAGGGCCACACCTGAAATTCAGCGAGGAGCGAACCGCGTGACCGCCGAGACGTCCGTGCCGTCCACAGCTCTGCTGGCAGGAGCAGACCGGGACGGTTCCAACTACACCGCGCGGCACCTCCTCGTCCTCGAGGGGCTCGAGGCCGTGCGCAAACGCCCGGGCATGTACATCGGCTCGACCGACAGTCGTGGCCTGATGCACTGCCTGTGGGAAATCATCGACAACTCCGTGGACGAGGCCCTCGGGGGCTACTGCGACCACATCGAGGTCATCCTCCACGACGACGGGTCGGTGGAGGTCCGCGACAACGGCCGCGGCATCCCGGTCGACGTCGAGCCCAAGACCGGTCTGTCCGGCGTCGAGGTCGTCATGACCAAGCTGCACGCCGGCGGCAAGTTCGGAGGCGGCTCCTACGCGGCCTCCGGCGGTCTGCACGGCGTGGGCGCCTCCGTGGTGAACGCCCTGTCCGCGCGGCTCGACGTCGAGGTGGACCGCAGCGGGCACACGCACGCGGTCAGCTTCCGGCGCGGCGTTCCCGGCGCTTTCGCCGGAGCCGGCCCCGACGCGAAGTTCGACGCCACCAGTGGCCTCCGCAAGGCCAAGAAGATCCCCAGGACCCGCACCGGCACGCGCGTGCGCTACTGGGCCGACCGGCAGATCTTCCTCAAGGACGCCAAGCTCTCCCTGGAGAACCTCCACCAGCGAGCCCGCCAGACCGCGTTCCTCGTCCCCGGCCTCACCATCGTCGTACGCGACGAGTTCGGGCTCGGCGAGGGCGGCAGCAAGGGCGAGGAGTCCTTCCGCTTCGACGGTGGCATCAGCGAGTTCTGCGAGTACCTGGCGACCGACAAGCCGGTCTGCGACGTCCTCCGCTTCTCCGGCCAGGGCACCTTCAGGGAGACCGTCCCCGTCCTCGACGAGCACGGCCAGATGACGCCCACCCAGGTCACCCGCGAGCTCGACGTCGACGTCGCGCTGCGCTGGGGCACGGGATACGACACGACCCTGAAGTCGTTCGTGAACATCATCGCCACCCCCAAGGGCGGCACCCATGTGGCGGGCTTCGAGACCGCGGTGACGAGCACCATGCTCGAGGTGCTGCGCGCCAAGAAGCTGCTGCGCGTCGCCGAGGACGACATCGTCAAGGACGACGCCCTGGAAGGTCTCACGGCGGTCGTGACGGTGCGCCTCGCCGAGCCGCAGTTCGAGGGCCAGACCAAGGAGGTCCTCGGCACCTCGGCGGCCCGCCGCATCGTGAACACAGTGATCGCCAAGGAGCTCAAGGCGTTCCTGACCTCCACCAAGCGCGACGCCGCGGCACAGGCCCGGGTCGTCATGGAGAAGGTCGTCGCCGCCGCGCGGACGCGCATCGCGGCCCGCCAGCACAAGGACGCGCAGCGCCGGAAGACGGCCCTGGAGTCCTCGTCGCTGCCCGCCAAGCTCGCCGACTGCCGCAGTGACGACGTCGACCGCAGTGAACTGTTCATCGTCGAGGGAGACTCCGCGCTGGGTACGGCGAAGCTGGCCCGGAACTCCGAGTTCCAGGCGCTGCTGCCGATCCGCGGCAAGATCCTCAACGTCCAGAAGTCGTCTGTGACCGACATGCTCAAGAACGCCGAGTGCGGGGCGATCATCCAGGTCATAGGAGCAGGGTCGGGCCGGACCTTCGACATCGACGCGGCCCGCTACGGCAAGATCATCATGATGACCGACGCCGACGTGGACGGGTCCCACATCCGGACCCTGCTGCTCACGCTGTTCCAGCGCTACATGCGGCCGATGATCGAGGCGGGACGGGTCTTCGCGGCGGTACCGCCGCTGCACCGCATCGAGCTCGTCCAGCCCAAGAAGGGGCAGGACAAGTACGTCTACACGTACTCGGACCGCGAGCTGCGCGACAAGCTCATGGAGTTCCAGAGCAAGGGCGTCCGGTACAAGGACTCCATCCAGCGCTACAAGGGTCTCGGTGAGATGGACGCCGACCAGCTGGCGGAGACGACCATGGACCCGCGCCACCGCACCCTGCGCCGGGTGAACCTCTCCGACCTGGAGGCCGCCGAGCAGGTCTTCGACCTGCTGATGGGCAACGATGTGGCGCCGCGCAAGGAGTTCATCTCCAGCTCGGCGGCGACGCTCGATCGGTCGCGTATCGACGCGTAGCGCTGCGGGGCGCTGCGGGGCGCTGCTCTTGGCTTGGGCGGGGTGGGGCCGGGCTGGTCTGGGTTGATCTGGGCCGCGGGCGGGTTTGTTTTCCGACCGGGTTTGGTTTCGGGCCGGGTTCAGTTTCGGGCGGGTTCGGTTTTGGGGCTGGTTCGGTCCCGGCCGGATTCGGGTCGGAGGCCGGCCCGGCCCCAGGCCCGTTCCCGGTCCCAGCCCTGGCTCCGTTCCGGCCCGGTCCCATCTCTCGGACTGCGCCCGGCTCGGATGCCAAGCCCGGATGCCCTGCCCCGACGCTTTGTCCGGACCCGGCTTCCATCGGGTTCTCCACCCGTGGGTGGACGCCCCCGTCTCCCTGCCTCCACCTTTGATCCACCCCAGCGCCGATCCGCTGACCTGCGAATTTCCGTAGCGTCGAAGGCGTCGGCAGCGCTCGCTGTCGGCAGCGTCCCCTTTCGCTCACGGAGGCACCGATGTCCGGGCTCGTCGACGGATTCCTGATCGCGGCCGTTGTCGTCGTGGTGATCGCGCGCCAGTTCCGCGCGCAGCGGATCGACACCGAGCGGCGCTGGTGGCTGCTGCCGGTCGTGCTGGCCGTCGTCGCCCTGCGCGAACCCGGCCTCATAGACGCCCACCACCACACCGCCTCGGCTGCCCTCCTCACCGCAGAGCTCCTCATCGGTCTCGCCACCGGCGCAGCCTGGGCCTGGACCTCCCGCGTGTGGACGGAGCCCGACGGCGCCGTGTGGAGCAAGAGCACCAAAGCGAGCGGGTTGGTCTGGCTCGTCGGCATAGCCCTCCGCGCCGGCCTCTACGCCCTCGGCGCCGCGCTCGGCATCCACCAGGAGTCGTCCGCCCTGCTCCTCGCCCTGGCTGCCACGCTGCTCGTGCGCGCCGGCATCCTCGCCTGGCGGGCCCAGTCTCCGCACCCCGCTTCCGTACCGGGTTCGGCGTACGGTGACGCCGTGCCCGGGTCCGCCTGGAAGGAGCGTGTGTGACGGAGAACGTGTGGACACGCTGGCCCTCCCGGGAGGCGCTCGGGCGCGAGGGGTTCTCGCGGCCTCGGCGCCTGCTGGCCTGGGGAGTGAGGCTGCTGCTCATCTCCCTGCTGCTGTGGGGTGCCCTGACGAGCAGCTCCGCCCATGGCTGGAGAATCGCCGCCGGTGCCGGCGGGTTCGTCGTCGCCGCCCTGCTGGCGTGGATGTTCTACCGGTCCACGCTTCAGCACCGGCTCTGGCCCGCCCTGCTGTCATGGGGGCTGCTCCAGGGAGTCGCGGTCCTGGCCCAGGTTTCCGGGCTGCTGGTACCGGCCCTCGTGATCTGGTGCGCGTCCGCCGTCGCCGCGCTGGAGCGACTGCCCCTGGCTGTCGCCACGCCGGTCGCGGTGATGGCGCTCGGGGCCTACGGAGCCCTCAACGACGACGATGTGCTGACGACCGTGGTCACCTGCCTGGGACTGGCCCTCGCCGGGTACACGCTGCGCCTCGACGCCGAGGCCCGGGGCAGCGCCCAGCGGCTGCTCGCCCAGGAGCGCGCCGCGCGGGCGGCCGAGGCGGAATCGGCGGCCCTGGCGGAGCGGGCCCGTATCGCCCGGGAGATCCACGACGTGCTGGCCCACAGTCTCTCGGCCCAGCTCGTGCATCTGGAGGCCGCGCGGCTGCTGATCGAGCGGGGGGCCGACCGGGACCAGATCCTCGAGCGGGTCGTGGCGGCACGGGGCATGGCACGGGACGGGCTCACCGAGACGCGACAGGCACTCTCGGCCCTGCGCGGGGACATGACCCCGCTGGAGGACTTCCTCGCCCAGCTCGTGGAGACGAGTGCGGGGGCCGAGGTCACCATTACGGGTGAGCGCAGAGCCCTGTCGGCCGAGGCCTCGCAGGCGGTGCGGAGGGTCGCGCAGGAGGCCCTGACCAACGTCCGCAAACATGCGCCGGGCGCCAAGGTGCGGCTTCGGCTGGCCTACGGGGAGCACCAAGTGACGCTGGATGTACGGGACTCGGGGGGATCAGGGGGCGAACTCACCGCCACGGGGGGCGGATACGGTCTGCTGGGCATGCGAGAGCGTGCCGAACTGCTCGGCGGTTCGCTGGACGCCGGGCCGGACGAGGAGGGATTCACGGTGACGCTGAAGGTGCCCGTATGACGGAGGAGTTCGACGGCAAGGTCGCGCGGGTGGTGGTCGCGGACGACCAGACCGTCGTCCGCGAGGGCATCGTGATGCTGCTCGGACTGCTGCCGGGGGTCGAGGTCGTCGGAGCCGCCGGGGACGGGGACGAGGCGGTGCGGCTGGTCGCCGAACTCGCTCCGGACGTGGTGCTGATGGACCTGCGCATGCCCCGCTGCGACGGTGTGGAGGCGACCCGGCGGATCCGTACCGAATACCCGGGCACTCAGGTGGTGGTGCTCACGACGTTCGGGGACGACGAATCGCTCTTCCCGGCGCTGAAGGCGGGAGCGCGCGGCTATCTCACCAAGGACGCGGGAGGCGACGAGATCGTGCGGGCGGTGCACAGCGTGCTGTCCGGGGACGCCGGATTGTCGCCGAGTGTCCAACGGCGGCTGCTGGAGCGACTGTCGGAGCCCGAGCCCCGGTCGGCCGAGCCCGCGGAGCCCCCGGACGGGCTCACCGCGCGGGAGACCGAGGTGCTGCTCCTGATCGCCGAAGGCCTCACCAACCAGGAGATCGCCCGCGCGTTGCACGTCTCCACGGCGACGGTGAAGACCCACATCAACAACCTGTTCGCCAAGACCGGGCTCAAGGACCGGGCGCAGGCGGTGCGTTACGCCTACGCGAAGGGGCTTGTGCGGCCACCCACGGGTTGAATCACCTGATGGGGTGAAGTGCAAAGGGAACAAGAGTCGGGGATCTTCCCGTTCTGTCCATCCTTGGGCATGCAGTCAAGTAATGGTCGGCCCCGCGGCGGCAGGGGTGGTCCCGAAAGCGCGGCCGAAAACCACGACGGGTTCGACCCGGCCCTCCTCGAGGCGCCCGCAGCCGTGAGGTACGACGATCCCTGGTACGACGCACTCGCCTCCGGCTGGGGCGAATCGACCGGCGCCGGGGCTGGTGCTGGTGCGGCCGTTCCGTTGCCGGCCGTCGAGGCAGGGCGTACGGAGCGCGTGGACGCGGCTGCGGATGTGTATCTCCAGGTGCAGCGCAGCGCGGCGTTCCAGGAGGTGCGCAGTCGGTATCGGCGGTTCGTGGTGCCGGCGTTCATCGGGTTCTTCGGCTGGTACGTGGGGTACGTCGTGACCGCGACGACCGCGCCCGGTCTGATGGCCCGGCCGGTGGCGGGCGCGGTGAACGTGGCGATGGTCGCGGGACTCGGCCAGTTCCTCACCACGTTCCTGCTGACCTGGGCGTACGCCCGGCATGCCCGGCTGCGCAGGGACCGGGCCGCGTTGGAGCTGCGCTGGGACACCCAGGAGCTGACGCGTGGGATCCGGGGTGGTGTGTCGTGACCGGCGATCATCAGGCGCTGGCGCTGCTGCTGTTCAGCGTGTTCGTCGCGGTCACGCTGGCGATCACGACCTGGGTGAGCCGCAACCGGCATGGCTCGGCGGAGGAGTTCTACGCGGGCGGGCGACTGTTCTCGCCGATGGAGAATGGTTTTGCCATCGCGGGCGACTACATGTCGGCGGCGTCGTTCCTGGGCATCTCCGGGCTGATCGCGCTCTTCGGGTACGACGGGATGCTGTACTCGGTGGGCTTCCTGGTGGCGTGGCTGGTGGTGCTCTTCCTCGTCGCGGAGCTGGTGCGCAACTGCGGGCGGTTCACGCTGGCCGACGTGGTGGCCGCGCGGATGAACGAGCGGCCGGTGCGCATCGCGGCGGGAACCTCCTCGGTCACCGTGTCCGTTCTGTATCTGGTGGCGCAGATGGTGGGTGCGGGGAGCCTGGTGGCGCTGCTGCTCGGTGGCACCGGTGAGGCCGCGCAGACGTGGACCGTCATCGGTGTCGGCGCGCTCATGGTGATCTATGTGTCGTTGGGAGGGATGCGGGCCACCACCTGGATTCAGATCGTGAAGGCGGTCATGCTCCTCGGCGGCACCATCGCACTGACCGTGCTCGTCCTGGTGCGCTTCCACGGCGACTTCGACCAACTGCTGCTCAGCGCGGCCGAACGCAGCGGGCATGGCGAGAAGTTCCTGGCGCCCGGGCTGAAGTACGGCGGGGACTGGACCGCGCGCTTCGACTTCATCAGCCTGGGGCTCGCCCTCGTTCTCGGCACGGCAGGGCTGCCGCACATCCTGTCGCGCTTCTACACCGTCCCGACCGCGCGGGCGGCGCGTCGCTCGGTGGTCTGGTCGATCGGGCTCATCGGCGGTTTCTATCTGATGACGATCGTCCTCGGGTTCGGGGCGGCGGCGATCGTGGGACCGGAAGCGGTGCGCGGGTCCAACGCTGCCGGGAACACGGCCGTTCCGCTGCTGGCCCTCGACCTGGGCGGCGGCGCGGACTCCACAGGTGGAACGGTTCTGTTCGCGATCGTCGCCGCTGTCGCCTTCGCCACGATCCTGGCCGTGGTCGCCGGCATCACCCTGGCCTCCTCGGCGTCCGTGGCCCACGATCTGTACGCCTCCCTGCGACGCCGGGACGCCAAGCCGCGCAGCGAGGTCGCCGTGGCACGTGTCGCCGCCGTGGGTATCGGCGTGGTCGCGATCGCTCTGGGCCTGCTGGCCCGGGATCTCAACGTCGCCTTCCTGGTGGGCCTCGCCTTCGCGGTCGCGGCGTCGGCCAACCTGCCGGTGCTGCTGTACTCGCTCTTCTGGCGCGGCTTCACCACCCGTGGCGCGGTCTGGGCGGTGTACGGCGGGCTGATCCCGGCCATGGTGCTCGTGCTGTTGTCGCCGGTGGTGTCGGGCAGCCCGGAATCCCTGTTCCCGGGCGTCGACTTCCAGTACTTCCCGCTGCAGAACCCCGGCCTCGTCTCGATCCCACTGGGCTTCGTCGCCGGCTGGCTCGGCACGGTCACCTCGGCGGAGGTGGCGGACGAGGCCAAGCACGCGGAGACCGAGGTGCGGTCGCTGACGGGGGCGGGGGCGGCGTAGAGGCGGCGTCCTCAGCGCCGTACGGCATCCTCAGTGGCCTACCGCGTCGTCATCCTCGTACGACCGTCGAACCCGCAGCCGCATGCCTACGGCGCCACCCACGCGTACCGGTGTTCCGGGCGGCCCGTGTCGCCGTACTTGAGGGAGAGGCGGAGGCGGCCGGCCTGTTCGAGGTGGCGGAGGTAGCGCTGGGCGGTGGAGCGGCTCAGGCCCGTCTCGGCGGCCACCTCGTGGGCGGACAGGGGGTGGTCGGCGTGGTGGAGGACGTGGCAGATGAGGTCGGTCGTCGGTTCCGAGTGGCCGCTCGGCAGGCCCGGTGAGGGCGGGGCGGGGGTGGTGCGCAGGGCGCCGAAGATGCGGTCGACCTGTTCCTGGCCGGCGATGCCGCGGCCGCCGACGCGGTCGACGGTGCGGCGCAGGGCCGCGTAGGAGTCGAGGCGGGAGCGCAGCGCGGCGAAGGTGAACGGTTTGACCAGGTAGTGCAGGGCGCCCAGGCGCATCGCGGTCTGGACGGTCGTGACATCGCCGGCGGCGGTGATCATGATGACGTCGGTGCCATGGCCCTGTTCCCGCATGCGGTGCACGAGTTGGAGGCCCGTCTGGTCGGGCAGGTAGTGGTCGAGCAGGACCAGGTCGATGGTGCCGCGCTGGACGGTCGCCAGGGCCTGCGCGGCGGTGTGGGCGCGGGCGGCGACCCGGAAACCGGGAACCTTTCCCACGTACTTGGCGTTGATCTCGGCAACGCGGAAGTCGTCGTCCACGACCAGGACGTCAATCATCGGGCCTCTTTCTGTCAAGGCCTGGCGGGCGTTAAGCCCGTGTTTCGGCTCCGCTGTTGTAGCGCGCGCAAAACGAGCACAACAGGCTGTTGCAAGCAAAAGAACGGCATGCGCCCAGAAGGCTGCTGCTGTAACCCGGGTCGCACCTACCGTCCCCGGCCATGAGCGCAGACACCAGCCCCGCCATCGAGCTACGGGGCGCGAGCAAGACGTTCAGGACCCCCTCGGGGGGCCTGCACACGGCGGTCCGGGGACTTGATCTCACCGTCCGGCGTGGCGAGTTCGTGGCCGTCGTCGGCCCCACCGGCTGCGGCAAGTCGACCACGTTGACCCTGGTCAGCGGCCTTGAAGAGCCCAGCGAGGGTGAGGTCGTGGTGGCTGGGGAGCCGGTCCGTGGCGTGGGGGACAAGGTCGGGTTCGTCTTCCAGCAGGACGCCACCTTCCCCTGGCGCACGGTCCTGTCCAATGTCATGGCGGGCCCGAGGTTCCGCGGTGTGCCGAAGGCCGAGGCGAAGCGGAAAGCGCGTGAGTGGCTGGCGCGGGTCGGGCTGTCGGCCTTCGAGGACCGTTATCCGCATCAGCTGTCCGGCGGGCAGCGCAAGCGCGTCGCACTCGCCGCGACCTTCGTCAACGACCCCGAGATCCTGCTGATGGACGAGCCGTTCTCGGCGCTCGACGTGCAGACCCGGGCCCTGATGTCGGACGAGCTGCTGGAGCTGTGGGAGGGCACCGGCGCCTCCGTCGTGTTCGTCACCCACGACCTGGAGGAGTCCATCGCGCTGGCCGACCGGGTCGTCGTGATGACCGCCGGGCCAGCCACCGTCAAGCACGTGTTCGAGATCGACCTGCCGCGGCCGCGCAAGGTCGAGTCGGTGCGCCTGGAGCCGCGGTTCATCGAGATCTACCGCGAGATCTGGGAGTCCCTGGGCGAAGAGGTCCGCATCACGCGCGAGAGGGGTGCCGCCCATGTCGCCTGAGGTTCTCAGCACACCGGTCGTCGACACGGCCAAGACGCCGCCGGACCGCGCCCATTCACGCGCGCGTGCCGCTCGCAGACGCAAGATCGTCGTCGCGGCCTCGCGGGCGCTGCTCCTGGTCGTGGTCCTCGGGCTGTGGGAGGTGCTCGCGCGTGCCGACGTCATCGATCCGTTCAACTTCTCGATGCCCTCGAAGATCTGGGACCAGATCTGGACCTGGGTGACCCACGGGACCGCGCTCGGGTCATTGGGCGAACAGATCTGGTACACGCTCCACGAGGCGCTGCTCGGCTGGGTCTTCGGGGTGGCCGCCGGTGTGGTGTTCGGTATCGCTCTAGGGCGGATCGCCTTTCTCGCCGATGTCCTTGGTCCATACATCAAGGTGCTCAACTCGATCCCCAGGATCGTCCTCGCACCCATCTTCGTGATCTGGTTCGGCCTCGGTCCCGCCTCCAAGGTCGCGTCCGCGGTCGTGCTCGTCTTCTTCCCGGTGTTCTTCAACGCCTTCCAGGGCGCCCGTGAGGTCGACCGCAACCTCGTCGCCAACGCGCGGATCCTCGGCGCGAGCGACCGGCGGGTGACGCTTCAGGTGGTCATCCCCTCCGCGACGTCGTGGATCTTCACCAGCCTCCACGTCAGCTTCGGCTTCGCCCTCATCGGCGCCATCGTCGGCGAGTACATCGGCGCCACGAAGGGCATCGGCCTGCTCGTCGCGCAGTCGCAGGGCACGTTCAACGCGGCCGGTGTGTACGCCGCGATGGTCATCCTCGCCGTCGTCGCGCTCGTCGCCGAAGGGCTGCTCACCTTCGCCGAGCGCCGCATCTTCCGCTGGAAGCCGACGGGTTCGGACAGCTGACCCGAGCCGTCCCCGCTCCCTTCTTCGCCTCTCCCCTTCACAAGGCCCCCTTCACAAGGACGTGAACCCTCATGCGCAAGACCGCCAGATACTCCGCCCTGGCCGCCGCCGGCCTGCTCGCCCTCTCCTCGCTCACCGCCTGTGCCAATGACGCGGCCAGTACCGCCTCCTCCGGCAGCAAGGGCGACGGCAAGGGAACGAAGGTAAAGATCATGGTCGGCGGCCTGGACAAGGTCATCTACCTGCCCGCGATGCTCACCCAGCGGCTCGGCTACTTCGACGCCGAGGGCCTCGACGTGGAGCTGCTGAGCGAACCCGCCGGTGTCCAGGCCGAGACCGCGCTCGTCTCCGGCCAGGTCCAGGGGGCGGTCGGCTTCTACGACCACACGCTCGACCTCCAGGTGAAGGGCAAGCACGTCGAGTCCGTCGTGCAGTTCTCGCACGCGCCCGGCGAGGTGGAGATCGTGTCCACCAAGAAGGCCGGCGACATCACCTCGCCCAAGGACTTCAAGGGGAAGAAGCTCGGCGTCACCGGCCTCGGCTCGTCGACCGACTTCCTGACCAAGTACCTCGCCGTCAAGAACGGCGTGGAGGTCAGCGAGTTCACGCCGGTCGCCGTCGGCGCCGGACCGACCTTCATCTCGGCGCTCCAGCAGGGCGCGATCGACGGCGGCATGACGACGGACCCGACCGTCGCGAACATCCTGGCCAAGAAGGCGGGCAAGGTGCTCCTCGACATGCGCACGCCCGCGGGCTCCCAGGCGGCGCTCGGAGGCCCGTATCCCTCGTCAAGTCTGTACATGCAGACGGACTGGGTGAATGCACACAAGGACACCGTCCAGAAGATGGTCAATGCATTCGTCAAGACGCTCAAGTGGATGTCCACGCACAGTGCGAGCGAGATCGCCGACAAGATGCCCGCCGACTACTCCCAGGGCAACAAGGTCCTCTACGCCTCCGCCATCGAGAGCACCTTGCCCATGTTCACGGACGACGGGGTGATGCCCAAGAACGGCCCCGAGACCGTCGAGAAGGTGCTCAAGGCGTTCAACCCCGCCGTCCAGAAGGCCGACGTCGACCTCGGCAAGACGTACACGACCGAGTTCGTGGACAAGGTCACCGACTGAAGCCCGTGACGCCCGCATCCGTATAGAGGGAGGGCACGGTTCCTTCCCCCGCCCCCACGGGCCGTGCCCTCAGGCGCGGGTCGCCCACACGTACCGGTGTTCCGGGCGGCCCGCGTCGCCGTACTTGAGCGTGAGCCGGGCCCGTCCGGTGCGCTCCAGGAGCTTCAGATAGCGCTGGGCGGTCTGCCGGCTCACTCCGGTCCGCTCGGCGATCTCCTGTGCCGACAAGGGCCCTTCCGCGTGCATCAGGGACTGCCGGACGAGCTCGGCGGTCGTGGGGGAGTGGCCCTTGGGCAGGTCGGGCTCGGACGGCGTGGACAGGGCGCCGAAGATGCGGTCCACCTCCGCCTGCTCCGCCTCGCCCCCGCCGTCGAGCGTGCGGCGCAGCTCGGCGTACGCCTCCAGCTTGGCGCGCAGCCCCGCGAAGGCGAACGGCTTGACCAGGTACTGGAGCGCGCCGTGGCGCATCGCGGCCTGCACGGTCGTGATGTCCCGGGCCGCCGTCACCATGATCACGTCGGTCTGGTGGCCGCGGCGCCGCATCTCCTGGACCACCGACAGACCCGTCTCGTCGGGCAGGTAGTGGTCCATGAGGACCAGGTCGACACGGGGCAGCAGCTCTACCTGGCGCAGCGCCTCCGCCGCGCTGTGCGCCTCGCCCGCCACATGGAAGCCCGGCACCTTCTCGACGTAGGCGGCGTTGACCCGCGCGACCCGCGTGTCGTCGTCCACGACCAGGACCTCGATCATCACGCCTCCTCCTCGGGGGCGGCCGGAACGGTCAACGCGGGCTCCAGATCGTCCCCCGCCAGCGCTTCGGGCAGGACGACGACGAACTCCGCGCCCCCGCCGTCGGCCTCGGTCACGGCGGCGCTGCCACCCTGCCGTTCGGCCAGCCGCCGCACCAGGGAGAGCCCGATGCCGCGCTTGCCGTGCGCGGGCGGCTTCTTCGTGGACCACCCTTCGGTGAAGACCAGTTCGCGCTGCTCCGCCGGAATGCCGGGCCCCGTGTCGCGCACCCTGAGGACCGCGGTACGGCCCTCGGCGCGCAACTCCACCTCCACGCGCGCGTGCGGCTTGCCTCCTACGGCGTCCAGCGCGTTGTCGACCAGGTTGCCGACCACCGTGACGATGCCCCTGGGATCGATCAGCCGGTCCGGGAGCCGTGTGCGGTCCGAGATCCACAGGGCGACCCCGCGTTCCGCCGCGACGGTCGCCTTGCCCACCAGGAGCGCGGCGAGCAGCGGATCCTCGATCTTCTCGGTGACCTGCTCCGCGGTGGCGCGGTGATCGCCGACCACCTCTCCGACGAACTCCACGGCGTCGTCGTACATCTCCAGTTCGAGCAGGCCGAGCAGCGTGTGCATGCGGTTGGCGTGCTCGTGGTCCTGGGCGCGCAGGGCATCGATCAGCCCGCGCGTGGAGTCGAGTTCGCGGCCGAGCTGCTCCAGCTCCGTACGGTCGCGCAGGGTCGCGACGGCGCCGCCGTCGTCGGTGGGCATGCGGTTGGCGATCAGGACCCGCTGGCCGCGGACGGTGAGCAGGTCGGTGCCCGTCACCCGGCCGGCCAGCACGTCGGCCGTACGGCCCGTGCCGAGCGCCTCGTCGGGGGAGCGGCCCACCGCCTCGTCGCCGATGCCCAGCAGCCGCTGTGCCTCGTCGTTGAGGAGCCGGACGCGGCCGGCGCGGTCCAGGGCGACGACGCCCTCCCTGATGCCGTGCAGCATCGCCTCACGCTCCGCGAGCAGCGCCGAGATGTCGGAGAAGGCCAGATCGCGGGTCTGCCGCTGGACTCGCCTGGAGATCAGCCAGGCGGCCAGCGCGCCGACGGCCAGGGCGCCGCCGGCGTAGGCGAGCAGGCCCGGGATGGCGTGGATCAGGCGGGCCCGGACGCTGTCGTACGCGATGCCGACCGAGACCGCCCCGATGATGTGCCCGTCACTGTCGCGCAGGGGCACCTTGCCGCGGGCCGAGCGGCCGAGGGTGCCCTCGTCGATCTCCATGACCTGTTCGCCCGCGAGCGCCCGCGCGGGGTCGGTCGAGACCTTCCCGCCGATCTCGTTCGGGTCGGTGTGCGACCAGCGGACGCCGTCCTTGTTCATGATCACGATGTACTCGGCCTTGGTGGCCTTGCGGATCCGCTCGGCCTCCTTCTGCACCGGCCCGTCGACCGAGTAGGGCGTGGTCTGCAGGTCCCTCGCGATCTGCGGCTGCGCGGCGGTCGTCTGCGCGATGGCGAGGGCCCGGCGCATGGCCTGGTCGTCCAGCTGGTTGCTGAGCGGTGCGAGGAACAGCCCGGTCGCGAGCACCGTGACTCCCGCGGCGATCGCGAGCTGCATCAGCAGCACCTGCGAGAACATCCGCCGCGGCAGCCCGAGGCGGAGGCGTCGTGCGGGGGGAGTGGGGCGGCTCATACCCATGACGGTACGCGGAGGGGTGCGGGCGGCCGTAGGGGTGTGGCGTGGATCTCTTGATCAACACAATTGATCGGTGGACGAGGCCCTTGACCACGTTGTTCGGCTGGTTCAGCTCGCCAGGGCCGAGGGGGAAGTCAACTCCCGCACCGCCATCACGTCCATCCGCGCGGGCGAGCCGAGCACCGACGTCCCGCAGCTCTCCGCGCGGGGCGGCAGGGACGCGCCCTGGGCCACGACGACCCGCCAGCGGCGCCCGTCCCCGTGGGCGACGGTCACCTCCCAGCGCGGCGCCGCGCCCTCCGTCCGTACGACGGCCAGCGCGTCCGCCGCGTACTCGCCCGCCATCGCACGCACGGCCAGCTCGGCGGCCTGCCCAGGCCGCTCCCAGGCCGAACTCCCGCGGCACCCCTCCACGACGATCCGGCCGTCCTGGACGCTGTGCAGGATCTCCTTGACGGCGTGGGCCCCGACGCGGCCGTACGCGTAGCCGTACGGCAGGACGAGCAGCGTCGGCGAGAAGCGATGTCCACCCAGATGGGTGACCTCCCAGACGCCCTCGACCCCGGAGTCGGACAGCTCGGCCGCGAGCGGCCGCCCCAGGAGGGCGCAGCAGCGGTCGCGCTTGCCGTTGGTGCAGACGAGGGCGAGCGGGGCGCCGGTATGGGCCCGCCCGTGCAGCGCCGCGTCGAAGCTGCGGTGGTCGCCGGAGCCGAGCGCGGGGAAGTCCAGGTCGAGCAGGCGCTCCGGATCGCAGATCGTGGCGCTGCGCAGCCAGGTGCTTCCGGGGGCGGTGTGGGACACGTACACCTGGCGCGCGGAGGGTGTGCCGCAGTCCGCGTGCCGCCCGGGGCGGCGGATGAGAGCGACCCGGACGCCCGTGCCCTTCGCCGCCCGCTCCAGGGCACGGCCCAGCAAGGGGTCCAGATGGCTCGACGTGAGCGCGTGGGCGCCCCAGGGGCCGGGCTGTTCCAGGAGCAGCCAGGTCCTGGCGGTGGCCACGGTGCCCGCGATGGGCTCGTCGAGGTCCCGGGAGACGGTTGAGCACGTACTCACAGAGGTGAGCCTAACCTGACTTGCCCGACGGTGACTTCCGGGCGCGCTACTCGGGGAGGGGCTGAGGGGGCTTGGCGCCGACATAGAGCCCGCTCGGCCGCATGCGCAGCGGGCGCTCGCCGTACTCCTCCAGGGCGTGCGCGATCCAGCCCGCCGTCCGGGCGACGGCGAAGATCGTCTCGCCGGCCGTGGCGGGCATCCCCGAGGAGGCGGTGAGCACCGCGAGCGCCAGGTCGACGTTGGCGTGCAGCGGGGTGTGGCGGGCCGTGGTGGCGACGACGTCCCGGGCCGCGAGGAGGGCGGGTTCGGCCCGGGGGATCTCCTCCAGCAGGGCGAACAGGGCACGCGCGCGTGGGTCCTCGCCGCGGTAGAGCCGGTGACCGAGTCCGGGGATACGGCGCCCGGCCCGCAGTTCGTCGGCGATGACGGGGCCCGCGTCGCCTTGTTCGAGTACGTCGTTGAGGAGCCGGTGGGCGAGCCCGCTGGCCGCGCCGTGCAGCGGACCTTCGAGCACACCGAGCCCGGCGGAGACGGCCGCGTAGGCGTGTGCCCGGGCGGAAGCCGCGACGCGCACCGCCAGTGTGGAGGCCGCGAGGTCGTGGTCGACGAGCAGGCCCAGGGCCGTGTCCAGGACACGCAGGGAGGCCTCGTCGGCGGCGCGGGCGCTGAGCCGTGCCCACAGCCGCTCGGCGAGCGAACCCTCGTCGCGGTGGCCGATCCGTACCGGCGGCAGGGCGGCGACCAGGGTGGGGATGAGGGTGCGCGCGGTGCCCAGTACGGCGTCCTCGGAGAGGTCGAAACGCAGCGGGTCGGCGGCCGCGGCGGCGATGGCCGCGACCCGCAACCGGTCGGTGGGCGAGGAGTGTTCGGGCAGGGCGTCCACGGCACGGCGGGCGACGGCGACCGAGGTGTCGGGGGCGGTGAACGTCGTGCCGGGCCGCATCCGCCCCGTCCAGAGCCACTCGGCGATCTCCTCGTAGGAGTGCCGTGCCGCCAGCTCTGTCGCGTCCACGCCCCGGAAGTAGTACCGGTCCGGGTCGATGAGCGTGATGCGGGTCCGTACCGACAGCTCGCCGCCGGAGCCCGAACTGCCGCCGCTCTCCCGCTTGTTGCGCCGGGCGAGGGTCTCCACCTCCTTGGCGTCGAAGGTGCTGCCGCGGCCACCGGGCACGCGTCGGCTGCTGAGCTGACCGCGGCTGACATAGGCGTACACGGTCTCGGGCTTCACGCCCAGCAGCTCGGCGGCCTCTTTGGTGCTCAGCCGCCGGTCTCCGTGGAGGGAGGGGGCGGGTTCGTGATCGCGCATGGGGCACACCGTATCCGTATGGACGGCATATTGATTCAATCAATATTGACAGCTAACCAGTCAATCATCGACAGTCGAATCAAGTCCAGGGAGGAAACATGTCCGTCAACAGGGCCGCAGCCACCCTCGTCGACGTACCGCGAGGACTCGCGGGCGTCGTCGTCACCGACACCGAGATCGGTGACGTCCGGGGGGTCGAGGGCTTCTACCACTACCGCCAGTACTCGGCCGTCGAGCTCGCGCAGACCCGCAGCTTCGAGGACGTCTGGCATCTCCTGGTCCACGGCGAACTGCCGGACACCGCGCGGAGCGCGGCCTTCGCCGCCGAGACCGCGGCGCTGCGCCGGCTGCCGGAAGGCGTCCGCGCGGCGCTGCCCGCCATCGCCGCCGCGGGGGTGAGCTCCGGTCCGCTCGCCGGGATGCGCACGGCGCTGTCGCTGCTGGGGGCGGCGAAGGGCTTCCGGCCGGTGTACGACATCGACGCGGACGAGCGCCGCAGGGACACGATCGTGGCGGCCGCCGTGGTACCCACCTTGCTGACTGCACTGCACCGGCTGGGGGAGGGGCTGGAGCCGGTCGAGCCGCGCGCGGATCTCTCGTACGCAGCCAACTACCTGTACATGTTGACCGGTTCGGAACCGGAACCACGACAGGCTCGGGCGGTCGAGCAATACTTGATCTCAACCATTGATCACGGCTTCAATGCATCAACCTTCACGGCGCGAGTCATCACGTCAACGGGAGCGGATGTGGCGGCCTGTCTGGTGGGTGCCGTAGGGGCACTGTCCGGGCCACTGCACGGCGGTGCGCCCAGTCGTGCGCTGGACACACTGGACGCGATCGGCACCCCCGACCGCATCGATCCCTGGATCCGTGAACGTGTCCTCGCAGGCGAGCGCATCATGGGCTTCGGCCATGCGATCTACCGCACCGAGGACCCCCGCTCCCGGATGCTGCGCGAGATCGCGCAGGGGTTCGGCGGGCCGCGCGTCGCTTTCGCGGTGGAGGTGGAGCGGCAGGTGGAAGCGATCCTGGCCGAGCTGAAGCCCGGCCGCGAACTCCACACCAACGTCGAGTTCTATGCGGGCGTGGTCATGGAGCTGTGCGGGCTGCCGCGCGAGATGTTCACGCCGACGTTCGCGGCGGGGCGGGTGGTGGGGTGGAGCGCCAACATTCTGGAACAGGCGGAGGACTCGAAGATCATCCGTCCGGTGGCGCGGTATGTGGGGCCGGGGGCGCCGGTGGCGGTGCCGGCGACGGTGTGACGGTCGCGTGCGCCCGCGCGGGGCTCGGCACCGAACGATGCCGAGCCCGTTGTCGGCCTGAGCGCGAGGTCAGGCGTCGGGGATGTCCTTCTTGGCCGCGATCAGGGTTTCGCGTGTGATGACAAGGATGCGTTCGTAGTCCGCCCGCGAGGCGTCCGGCGGCAGCTCGGAGTCGAGTTCCGCCGTGGCCTCTCTGCCGACCACGGCGAAGCTGCCGTCACTGAGCTCGAAGATGTCGGGGCAGGACTGTCCGGACATGCTGCCTCGCTGACTGGGCGAGTCACCGATGCGGCGAACGATGGTCGCTCCCATGGAGTCGGCCTTTCGTGTGGGACCTTGCGGTCAGGCTGTTGCCGCCCCGAGCTGCCCTGCGGAGGGAATCGCAGGGCACTGGGACTGTCGAGGGCAAACGAACACAGGCTGACTGAGCAAGTGAGCACGCCGGGGGAGGGGACTGCCCCCGGCGACTATGCGTCAGGAATGTCAGCCTTGGCGTGGATGAGAGTCTCGCGGGTGACCACGACGATGCGTTCGTAGTCGGCTCTGGACGCGTCGGAGGGAAGCTGGACGTCGAGTTCGTCGGTGATGTCCGTGCCGATGACAGCGAACCTTCCGTCGGAGAGCTCGAAGATATCGGGGCAATTGGCACCGGTGGCGCTTCCCCTGGCGCTGGGCGGGGTACCAATCCGACGGATGATCTGGCTCACTGTTCTGGCATTCCTTCTGATGTCGAGGCGGGTGCGCACTGGTGCTGCGCGTTGTGATGCGGCCCGGGTGGGGTCACGGCCTCGACAACCAGCAGCGTGGACGGTGGTACGGCGGGGGTAGGCCCGTTCCGCAAGATGCGCAGTAGTCAACCTTGTTGGCACCTGGGGCAACGCGACGGTTTACTGCTTTGTTACCGCCCAACCGTGTGATGTGCGCAAGCGGCTGGAGCACTGGACGTGACGCGCGCCGGGAGCGGTCGAAACGCCCTACTCGCTCGGCGGTTCGCCGACCACCCACCACTCGTCGCCGTCCGCTTCCTCCAACTGGGCCAGAAGGTCGTCGACCATGCGTCCGAGCTTCGCTTCGTCGGAGGTGTCGATCAGCGTCGCCCGGTGCGGGCGGGTGGCGTACCAGTACTCGCGGAACACCGGATTCTGGAGCATGCTCCGCGCGAACCCGAAGAACTCGTCGCGGGTGATGTTGCCCATCCGGTAGTAACAGAGCGCATTGGTGTAAAGGGCGTTGGCGAAGAGGAACTGCCGCTGCTTCCTGGGCGGCACGGTGCCGTTGTAAGCGTCCAGCACCTCGGCCAGGTCGGGATCGTCCATGGCCTTGCTCAGCAACTCCCAGTGCTGGCGCTGCTGGTAGGCGAAGTTGGTCTGGTGCTGCTTCTGGGCGGCCTGTTCCAGAAGCTCCACGCGTGTGCGTAAGGCGCTGAGCGTGGGCCGCTGTGCGGCCAAGGAGACGGCGGCGCCCGCCGCCAGCCCGGCCCCGGCGGAGGCGACAGCCATCAGCCTCCGTAGCCCGAACTTCTGTGTGGCCATGTCAACCCCCGAATCAGGCGGCCGTCCGCCGGTCGTCGGGGTGCGGGTCGACTGTTGGGGACCGGCGAGCGGTGGGCGGCGCTTGCCGTCTCCCAGGGTGCCGAGCGGCTCTGATCGGCGGGGGAGGCGGAGAGGAGGCGCACGGAAGGAAGCGAGGGTCGCACGAACCGGCGCCATGCCCAACGTCTGCCCCGCAAGAGCTGCTAACAATCGTTCACTTCGCGGTGATTCTTCCCGCTCGTATCCTGGTCCGGCATTCAAACCTCGTACATGCGCCGGAACCGCGATCCGGCGCGCGTACCAGCGCGAAAGAGGTCGCACGTTGCGTCAGTCGAGCCCCGGTCAGCGGCAGATCCCGGTCGTCGTCCTCGCCGGATTCCTGGGTTCCGGCAAGACCACCCTCCTCAACCACCTCCTCCATCGCAGCGGCGGCAGCCGCATCGGCGCCATCGTCAACGACTTTGGCGCCATCGAGATCGATGCCATGGCGGTGGCCGGCGCCCTCGGCGACTCGACCGTCTCCCTCGGCAACGGCTGCCTGTGCTGTGCCGTCGACGCCAGTGAGCTCGACGGCTACCTCGAACGCCTCGCCAGGCCCGACACCGGCATCGACGTCATCGTCATCGAGGCCAGCGGGCTCGCCGAGCCGCAGGAACTCGTGCGCATGCTGCTCGCCAGCGAGCATCCCGGCATCGTCTACGGCGGGCTCGTCGAGGTCGTCGACGCCGCCGAGTTCGACGACACCCGCGTGAAGCACCCGGAGCTCGACCGGCATCTCGCCCTCGCCGACCTCGTCGTCGTCAACAAACTCGACCGGGCCGACGACCGTGACCGGGTTCTTGGCCTGGTCCGCGACCTCGCCGACCGCGCCGCCGTCGTCGTACCGGCCATCTTCGGGCGTATCGACCCCGAGTTCCTGTTCGACTGCAAGCCGAGCGAGGAGCGCATCGGGCAGCTGTCCTTCGACGACCTTCATCACGGAGACGCCGAAGAAAGCCACGCCGGCCATCTGCACACCGCCTACGACAGCCTCTCCTTCGCCTCCGAAGTTCCCCTCGACCCGCGCCGGTTGATGCAGTTCCTCGACAGCCGGCCCGAGGGGCTGTACCGGATCAAGGGGTACGTCGATTTCGGCGCCCATGACGCCCTCAACCGGTATGGCGTCCACGCCGTCGGTCGCTTCCTGCGCTTCTATCCCGAGCCGTGGGATGCCCAGGGCGCCCGCCTCACCCAGCTCGTCCTCATCGGCGCCGGCATCGACGCCCCCGCCCTCGGCAAGGAACTGGAGGCGTGCAAGAGCGACGCCCCGCACACCGCCGACGAGCACGGTATGTGGGGTGTCCTGCGCTACGTACAGGGTCCCGGAGAAGAACTTCAGGACCCCGCGTTCTAGACCGGTCCCGCCACCACCGACACCGTCTTCGCCAGCGACACACCCGAACCGTCGCGGCGCGGGTCGATCTCCGGGAGGTCGGCCGGGGTGCCGTTCTTCTGGGCCGCCTTCGCGGGGACGGCGCCCGCCCAGGCGAAGGACAGGCAGTCCTCGCCCTTCAGGAAGCGCTGGCAGCGGACGCCACCGGTCGCGCGGCCCTTGCGCGGGTACTGGTCGAACGGGGTCAGCTTGGCGGTCGTCTGGACCGAGTCGTCCAGCGTCCCGCGGGAGCCCGCGACCGTGAACACCACCGCGTCCGCCGCCGGGTCCACCGCCGTGAAGGAGATGACCTTCGCGCCGTCCGCGAGCTTGATGCCCGCCACGCCGCCGGCCGGACGGCCCTGCGGGCGGACCTGGGCGGCCTGGTAGCGGAGCAGTTGCGCGTCGTCCGTGATGAAGACCAGGTCCTCGTCGCCGGTACGGAGTTCCACCGCGCCGACGATCCGGTCGCCATCCTTGAGCGTGATGACCTCCAACTCCTCCTTGTTCGAGGGGTAGTCGGGGACGACACGCTTCACGACGCCCTGTTCCGTGCCGAGCGCCAGGCCCGGGGACGATTCGTCGAGGGTGATCAGGCAGACCACCGACTCGCCGTCGGTCAGGGACACGAACTCCGACAGGGGAGCGCCGCCCGCGAGGTTCGGGGCGGAGGCCGTCTCGGGCAGCTGCGGCAGGTCCACGACGTTGATCCGCAGCAGGCGGCCCTCAGAGGTCACCGCGCCGATCTCGCCGCGCGCGGTCGCCGGGACCGCCGAGATGATCACGTCGTGCTTGACGCGCTTGCCGTCGGCGTCCGCCGGGAACGGCTCGCCGTTGGCCGTACGCGCCAGCAGACCCGTCGAGGACAGCAGCACCCGGCACGGGTCGTCCGCCACCTGGAGCGGCACCGCGGCCGCCGGGGCGCCCGCGGACTCGAGCAGGACCGTACGCCGGTCGGTGCCGAACTTCTTGGCCACCGAGGCCAGTTCGGCGGAGACCAGCTTGCGCAGCTCCGCGTCCGAGTCGAGGATCGCGGTCAGCTCCTCGATCTCCGTGTTGAGCCGGTCCTTCTCGGACTCCAGCTCGATGCGGTCGAACTTGGTCAGGCGGCGCAGCGGGGTGTCCAGGATGTACTGGGTCTGGATCTCCGACAGAGCGAAGCGCTCCATCAGGCGCTCCTTGGCCTGCGCGGAGTTCTCGCTCTGCCGGATGAGGCGGATGACCTCGTCGATGTCGAGCAGCGCGGTCAGCAGGCCCTCGACCAGGTGCAGGCGGTCGCGGCGCTTGGTGCGGCGGAACTCGCTGCGGCGGCGGACGACCTCGAAGCGGTGGTCGAGGTAGACCTCCAGGAGCTCCTTGAGGCCCAGCGTCAGCGGCTGGCCGTCGACCAGCGCGACGTTGTTGATGCCGAAGGACTCCTCCATCGGCGTCAGCTTGTAGAGCTGCTCCAGGACCGCTTCCGGCACGAAGCCGTTCTTGATCTCGATGACCAGACGCAGGCCGTGCGCACGGTCGGTGAGGTCCTTGACGTCGGCGATGCCCTGGATCTTCTTCGAGCCGACCAGGTCCTTGATCTTGGCGATGACCTTCTCCGGGCCGACCGTGAAGGGCAGCTCGGTGATGACCAGGCCCTTGCGGCGGGCCGTCACCGTCTCCACCGCCACCGTCGCGCGGATCTTGAAGGTGCCGCGGCCCGTCTCGTACGCGTCCCGGATGCCGGCCAGGCCGACGATCCGGCCGCCCGTGGGCAGGTCGGGGCCGGGGACGTGCTTCATCAGGGTGTCCAGATCCGCGTTCGGGTAGCGGATCAGGTGGCGGGCGGCCGCGATGACCTCGGAGAGGTTGTGCGGCGGCATGTTCGTGGCCATACCGACCGCGATGCCCGACGAGCCGTTGACCAGCAGGTTCGGGAACGCGGCGGGCAGGGCCACCGGCTCCTGCTCCTGGCCGTCGTAGTTCGGCGCGAAGTCGACCGTGTCCTCGTCGATCGACTCGGTCATCAGGCTCGTCGCCTGCGCCTGCCGGCACTCGGTGTACCGCATGGCGGCCGGCGGGTCGTCGTTGCCCAGTGAGCCGAAGTTGCCGTGGCCGTCGACCAGGGGGACGCGCATCGAGAAGGGCTGGGCCATGCGCACCAGGGCGTCGTAGATCGACGAGTCGCCGTGCGGGTGCAACTTACCCATGACCTCGCCGACGACGCGGGCGCACTTCACATAGCCGCGGTCGGGGCGCAGCCCCATCTCGTTCATCTGGTAGACGATGCGCCGGTGGACCGGCTTGAGGCCGTCGCGGGCGTCCGGCAGGGCGCGGGAGTAGATGACCGAGTACGCGTACTCGAGGAAGGAGCCCTGCATCTCGTCGACGACGTCGATGTCGAGGATCTTCTCCTCGTACGAGTCGTCGGGCGGCGGGGTCTTCGTGGTGCGGCGGGCCATCGCTGCCGGCTCCTCTTTTCTGGTCGCTCGCCTACGGGTCGCTCGCGTCCCTTCGGCTCACTCTTGCTCAAGGGTGAACGGGGTCTGACGCGGACCATTGTGGACCCCGGCACTGACAACGCGGACGACGACCCGACATCAGCTCTCCCGCCGGTGGTTCACCCGCGCCGCACGGCGGCCCGTCCGCAGGCTACGGGATCTCGCTGTCGGCGTACGACCACCGGGAACTCCACCGGTGCCCCACACGCTTGCATACAGTGGCAGGACCGGCAGAAAAACGCGGTTACGGCAACCGCACCGCGATCGAAGGGACGTACATGCCCATGGGTCACACGGCCACAGACCAGGCAGGCACCGGAGGCCTGACAGCAACGGAGCACCGCCTGGCCAATGGGCTGCGCGTGGTGCTCTCCGAGGACCACCTGACCCCGGTCGCGGCGGTGTGCCTCTGGTACGACGTCGGCTCGCGCCACGAGGTCAAGGGGCGTACCGGTCTCGCTCACCTCTTCGAGCACCTGATGTTCCAGGGGTCGGGCCAGGTCAAGGGCAACGGCCACTTCGAGCTGGTGCAGGGGGCGGGCGGCTCGCTCAACGGCACCACCAGCTTCGAGCGGACCAACTACTTCGAGACCATGCCCGCCCACCAGCTGGAGCTCGCCCTCTGGCTGGAGGCCGACCGCATGGGCTCCCTGCTGGCCGCCCTCGACGACGAGTCGATGGAGAACCAGCGGGACGTGGTGAAGAACGAGCGCCGCCAGCGCTACGACAACGTCCCTTACGGCACGGCGTTCGAGAAGCTCACCGCCCTCGCCTACCCGGAGGGCCACCCCTACCACCACACCCCGATCGGCTCGATGGCCGACCTGGACGCGGCCACCCTGGAGGACGCCCGCGCGTTCTTCCGGACGTACTACGCGCCCAACAACGCGGTCCTGTCGATCGTCGGTGACATCGACCCGGAGCAGACGCTCGCCTGGGTGGAGAAGTACTTCGGCTCCATCGCCTCCCACGACGGCAAGCCCGCCCCGCGTGACGGCTCGCTGCCCGAGATCATCGGCGAGCAGCTGCGCGAGGTCGTCGAGGAAGAGGTCCCCGCGCGCGCGTTGATGGCCGCCTACCGGCTGCCGCACGACGGCACGCGCGAGGCCGATGCCGCCGACCTGGCGCTCACCGTCCTCGGCGGCGGCGAGTCCTCCCGCCTCTACAACCGGCTCGTGCGCCGCGACCGTACGGCCGTCGCCGCCGGCTTCGGTCTGCTGCGGCTGGCCGGAGCGCCCTCCCTGGGCTGGCTGGACGTGAAGACGTCCGGTGACGTCGAGGTGCCGGTCATCGAGGCAGCGATCGACGAGGAGCTCGCCCGGTTCGCCGCGGAGGGCCCCACGGCCGAGGAAATGGAGCGCGCCCAGGCCCAGTTGGAGCGCGAGTGGCTGGACCGGCTCGGCACCGTCGCGGGCCGCGCCGACGAACTGTGCCGCTACGCCGTCCTGTTCGGCGACCCGCAGCTCGCCCTCACCGCGGTCGACCGCGTCCTGGAGGTGACCGCCGAGGAGGTCCAGGAGGTCGCCAAGGCCCGCCTGCGCCCCGACAACCGCGCGGTGCTCGTCTACGAACCCGTCGCGGGGGAGCCCGCCGAGGACGCGGACCCGCCCGAGGACCCCGAGGCCGAAGCCACCGTCGAAGCCGGCGACAAGAACGAGGAGGCGGCCAAGTGACCGAGCTCGCCACGATGGAATTCCACCCCCAGCCCCAGGCGGGCGAGGCCAAGCCCTGGGCGTTCCCGGCCCCCACGCGCGGGACGCTGCACAACGGCCTCACCGTGCTGCGCTGCCACCGCCCCGGCCAGCAGGTCGTCGCCGTCGAGGTTCTCCTCGACGCCCCCCTGGACGCCGAACCGACGGGCCTGGACGGCGTTGCCACGATCATGGCGCGCGCGTTCTCCGAGGGCACCGACAAGCACTCCGCCGAGGAGTTCGCCGCCGAGCTGGAGCGCTGCGGCGCCACCCTCGACGCGCACGCCGACCACCCCGGCGTCCGCCTCAGCCTCGAAGTCCCCGTCTCCCGGCTGCCCAAGGCGCTCGGACTGCTCGCCGACGCCCTGAGGGCACCCGCGTTCGCGGACGACGAGGTCGAGCGCCTCGTCACCAACCGCCTCGACGAGATCCCGCACGAGCTGGCCAACCCCTCGCGCCGGGCCGCCAAGGAGCTCTCCCGGACGCTGTTCCCGGCTGACCTGCGCATGTCGCGCCCCCGCCAGGGCACCGAGGAGACCGTCCGGAACATCGACTCGGCCGCCGTACGCGCCTTCTACGAGAAGCACGTACGGCCCGCCACCGGCACCGTCGTGGTCGTCGGCGACCTCACGGACGTCGACCTGGACGGGCTGCTCGGCGACACCCTCGGCTCCTGGACCGGCTCCGCGGCCGAGTCGCGCCCGGTGCCGGCCATCACCGCCGACGACACCGGCCGGGTCGTCATCGTGGACCGCCCCGGCGCCGTCCAGACGCAGTTGCTGATCGGCCGTATCGGCGCCGACCGGCACGACCGCGTGTGGCCCGCGCAGGTGCTCGGCACGTACTGCCTCGGCGGCACCCTCACCTCCCGTCTGGACCGTGTCCTGCGCGAGGAGAAGGGCTACACCTACGGAGTCCGGGCGTTCGGCCAGGTGCTGCGCTCCGCTCCGGACGGCACCGGTGCCGCGATGCTCGCCATCAGCGGCTCCGTGGACACCCCGAACACCGGTCCCGCGCTGGACGACCTGTGGACGGTGCTGCGCACCCTTGCGGCGGAGGGGCTCACCGACGCCGAGCGCGACGTCGCCGTGCAGAACCTCGTCGGGGTGGCCCCGCTCAAGTACGAGACGGCGGCAGCCGTGGCGAGCACGCTGGCCGACCAGGTCGAGCAGTACCTGCCCGACGACTACCAGGCCACGCTGTACCGCCAGCTCGCCGCGACCGGCACCGTCGAGGCCACCGCGGCGGCCGTCAACGCCTTCCCGGTGGACCGCCTGGTGACGATCCTGGTCGGCGACGCGGCGGCCATCAAGGAGCCCGTGGAGGCCCTCGGCATCGGCGAAGTCACCGTGGTGACAGCCGAGTAGAAGCACGGCAGAAGCACGCGCGCGTGAAGGGGCCCTGGTGACGGAAGCGTCACCAGGGCCCCTTAATGTCCGAATAGGAATGAATTGAAGGCTGGTTGCCTGTTTGCCCTGTGGGATGTGCTACAAACTGCCTGATCCGTTTGGGGATTGAAAGTGACCCCCCTTAGCGTCATCCCGGCTGTCCGTCAGGCAGTGCGCCGCGCCCGCGGCACCGGACAGTCATCGCCGAGTCCCCGTACGGCGCGAGCCAGGGGAGCCGGGGACCCACGTAGTCCCTGGGGTGAATCGGACGCCCGCGCGTGCAGCGAGGGGGTCCGTAGGAGACCTTCCTGCTCCGAACCCGTCAGCTAACCCGGTAGGCGAGAGGGAAGGAAAGGATCAGCCACTTCATGGCGTTCACGCGCCCCACCGGGAAGCATCGTGCCCCGAGCCGGATGAAGCGCACCACCGCCCGCGCGGCGGGGGTCGCGGCCCTCACCACCACCGGCGTCCTCGGCACCCTCGCCGCCCCGGCCCTCGCCGCGGAGCCCGCGGTCGAGCAGACCGGCATCGTCCCGGTCATCAGCATCGGCGACTCGGTCGCCGACCAGATCGACGCCCAGGCCGCCGCCCAGGAGCAGGCCGCCGAGGAGGCCGCCCAGAAGAAGGCCGAGGAGCTGGCCCGCAAGAAGGCCGCCGCCAAGGCCAAGAAGGAGCGCGAGGCCAAGGAGCGCGCCGCCCGCGCCGCCGCCGAGCGCAAGCGCCTCAACACCTTCGTCGCCCCGATCTCGGGCTCGTACATCTCCACCGGCTACAAGGCCGGCGGCGCCGTCTGGTCCTCCGGCAGCCACACCGGGGTCGACTTCCACGCCGCCAGCGGCACCCCCGTCCATGCGGTCGGGTCCGGCACCGTCGTCGAGGCCGGCTGGGGCGGGTCGTACGGCAACAACATCGTGATCAGGATGAACGACGGCACGTACACCCAGTACGGTCACCTGTCGTCCATCGGTGTCTCGGTCGGGCAGACGGTCACCCCGGGCCAGCAGATCGGCCTGTCCGGCGCGACCGGCAACGTCACCGGTCCGCACCTGCACTTCGAGGCCCGGACGACTCCCGAGTACGGCTCGGACATCGACCCCGTCGCCTACCTGCGCTCGCACGGTGTGAACGTCTGAGGCGCGGCGTGACCGTCCGCCTCCGACGGCGGACCGCAAGATCTCCCGGAACCCCGGCTCACCTGGCCGGGGTTTCGCCGTTTTCGCCACCCGGCTGTCCAAAAAATATGCATGGATTCCGGTCCGCCATCGGAAATTCCCGTTCCTTGCAATAGAGTCACTGAACACACGTCAATCGTCGACGTTTCACGGGGATTAAAGCGGAGGTCGGTCATGCGTATTCCGGCGCACTCGGTATGCACCGCGATCAGGGACGACATCGTCTCCGGTGTCCACGAGCGCGGCAGCCGCCTCACCGAGGAACTCCTCGCCCGCCGCTACGGCGTCTCCCGTGTCCCCGTCCGGGAGGCCCTGCGCACCCTGGAGGCCGAGGGCTTCGTGGTGACGCGGCGGCACGCGGGCGCGTGCGTCGCCGAACCGACCGAGCAGGAGGCCGCCGACCTGCTGGAGATGCGGATGCTCCTGGAGCCGCTCGGCGCCTCCCGGGCCGCCCAGCGGCGCACCGAGGCTCACCTGAAGGTCCTGCGTGGCCTGGTCAGGCTGGGGCAGGAGCGGGCCAGGCGGGGCAACAGCGAGGATCTGCGCTCCCTGGGCGGCTGGTTCCACGAGACGCTCGCCCAGGCCTCCGGCAGCCCCGCACTGACCTCGATGCTGACCCAGCTGCGCCACAAGATCTCCTGGATGTACTCCGTGGAGGCGCCCGCCAACCCCGTGGAGTCCTGGGCGGAGCACGGCGCGATCGTCGACGCCGTGGCGCGCGGGGACGCGGAACGCGCGCGTGCGGTCACCGCGCTGCACACCGAGCGCTCGACCGCGGCGCACCGCCTTCGATTCCGCGCCGCGGGAGATCGGCCCGAACGTGTGAGGAACTCGCAACATCCCGTAAACATGCCGAGCCTGCGGCATTAACACGAGGGCCGTATACAAAGAAGCAGTAATTCGTGGGGAACTATTTATGCTGCCCGCGAGAGGGAATTGCAAAGGGCCCGCCCGATAAACTCGGACGAGCCCTTCAGTGGTGCCGTGAATCAGTCGGCGCCGATAAATCAGACGGTCTCGGGGAGCTCCTCGAGGCCCTCGGAGACCAGCTTCGCCAGACGGTCGAGGGCGGCGTCCGCGCCCTCGGCGTCCGACGCGAGGACGATCTCCTCGCCGCCCTGGGCGCCGAGGCCCAGGACCGCCAGCATGGAGGCCGCGTTGACGGGGTTGCCGTCGGCCTTGGCGATCGTCACGGGGATACCGGAGGCCGTGGTGGCCCGGACGAAGATGGAAGCGGGGCGGGCGTGGAGGCCCTCGGCCCAGCCGACGTTGACGCGGCGCTCAGCCATGTGATGCTGCCCTTCGGTGTTCAGGGTTGTCTAGACCAGTTTCCCACACGTGAAGTGTCTCCGGATCGGGTCGTACGTCCCGTCCGGGGTGGGTCGTCGGACCGCGGCCTCGGTCCGGCTTCCGTCCTCTTGCGATCCTCTTGCGCTCTCCACAGACTGCCTCGCGCCGTTGTCGTACGCGAGCCGTACTCTGGGGCCCATGCAGACCTCGTCGGACCGGCACGAGTACCCCGCCCACTGGGAGGCCGACGTGGTGCTGCGCGACGGCGGCACCGCGCGCATCCGCCCCATCACCGTTGATGACGCCGATCGCCTGGTCAGCTTCTACGAGCAGGTCTCGGACGAGTCGAAGTACTACCGCTTCTTCGCGCCCTACCCTCGCCTGTCCGCCAAGGACGTCCACCGCTTCACGCACCACGACTTTGTGGACCGGGTGGGTCTCGCCGCCACGGTCGGCGGCGAGTTCATCGCCACCGTACGCTACGACCGCATCGGCGCCGACGGAATGCCCGCGTCCGCCCCTTCCGACGAGGCCGAGGTCGCCTTCCTCGTCCAGGACGCCCACCAGGGACGCGGCGTCGCCTCCGCTCTCCTCGAACACATCGGTGCCGTCGCCCGCGAGCGCGGCATCCGCCGCTTCGCCGCCGAGGTGCTGCCCGCCAACAACAAGATGATCAAGGTGTTCACGGACGCTGGGTACACCCAGAAGCGCAGCTTCGAGGACGGCGTCGTACGCCTGGAGTTCGACCTGGAGCCCACCGACCGCTCGATGGCCGTGCAGTACGCGCGCGAACAGCGCGCGGAGGGGCGGTCCGTGGAGCGGCTCCTCAAGCCGGGCTCGGTCGCCGTCGTCGGCGTCGGCCGCACCCCCGGCGGAGTGGGCCGCAGCATCCTCGACAACATCCGGGACGCCGGGTTCACGGGCCGCCTGTACGCCGTGAACAAGGCCTTCATGGACAAGGAGATCGACGGGGTCCCGGCGCACCGCTCGGTGCGCGACATCGAGGGCCCCGTCGACCTCGCGGTCGTCGCCGTGCCCGCCGAGCACGTCCCCGAGGTCGTCGCCGAGTGCGGCGAACACGGCGTGCAGGGCCTCGTCGTGATCTCCGCCGGGTACGCCGAGAGCGGCCCCGACGGACGCGAGCGCCAGCGCGAACTCGTCCGCCACGCGCGCGCGTACGGCATGCGCATCATCGGCCCCAACGCCTTCGGTGTCATCAACACCAACCCGGACGTACGGCTGAACGCCTCCCTGGCCAACGAGACGCCCCGCCCCGGCCGCATCGGCCTCTTCGCCCAGTCCGGCGCCATCGGCATCGCCCTGCTCTCCCGCCTGCACCGGCGCGGCGGCGGCGTCACGGGGGTCACCGGAGTGTCCACGTTCGTCTCCTCCGGCAACCGCGCGGACGTCTCCGGCAACGACGTCCTCCAGTACTGGTACGACGACCCGGACACCGACGTCGTCCTCATGTACCTGGAGTCCATCGGCAACCCCCGCAAGTTCACCCGCCTCGCCCGCCGTACCGCCGCCGCGAAGCCGCTCGTCGTCGTCCAGGGCGCCGGCTCCGCCCCGCAAGGGCACGCCGTACGGGCCACCCGGCTGAAGCACACGACCGTGTCCGCGCTGCTGAGACAGGCCGGCGTGATCCGCGTGAACACCATCACCGAACTGGTCGACACCGGCCTGCTGCTCGCCCGCCAGCCCCTCCCGCGCGGCCCGCGCGTGGCGATCCTCGGCAACTCCGAGTCACTGGGCCTGCTCACCTACGACGCCTGCCTGTCCGAGGGCCTCAGGCCGCTGCCCCCGCTCGACCTGACGACGGCCGCCTCGGCCCGGGACTTCCACGCCGCGCTCGCGCGCGTGCTGGCGGACGACACCTGCGACGCCGTCGTCGTCACCGCGATCCCGTCCGTGGGGGAGGGCGCCGCCGGCGACGCCGCCCTCGCCGAGGCGCTGCGGTCGGCGGCCGAGCGGGTGCCCGGCAAGCCCGTCCTCGTCGTCCACGTCGAGCTGGGCGGACTGGCCGAGGCCCTGTCGGCCGCGACCAGCACGGCACCGCAGGCCGCGACACCGAGCGCCACCCACCCCTTCCGCGCCCTGGACCGCCTCGCCGCCAGGGCCCCGGAGGAGACCTCCGACACGACCCCCCGCCTCATCCCCGCCTACCCCGCCGCCGAACGCGCGGTCCGCGCCCTCGGCGAAGCCGTGAAGTACGCCCAGTGGCAGCGCGAGGCCGCCGCCCCCGGCAAGGTGCCCGAGTTCGAGAACATCGACGAGAAGGGCGCCGCCCAGCTCATCGACGGCCTCCTCACGCGCGGGCAGGGCCTCACCCTCGGCGCCGACGCGACCTGCGACCTCCTCGGCACGTACGGCATCCCCGTCCACCGCGCCCTCCCCGCACCCACCCCCGACGACGCGGCCGCCGCCGCCCGCACCCTCGGCTACCCCGTCGCCCTCAAGGCCACCGCCCCGCACCTGCGCCACCGCGCCGACCTCGGCGGCGTCCGGCTCGACCTCGCCGACGAGGAGCAACTGCGCCGCTCGTACGCCGAGTTGACCGAGCTGTTCGGCTCGCCGGACGAGCTGCGCCCGGTCGTGCAGGGGATGGCCCCGCGCGGCGTCGACACCGTCATACGGGCCGTCATCGACCCGGCGGCCGGCGCGGTGCTCTCCTTCGGGCTCGCCGGAGCCGCCTCCCAGCTGCTCGGCGACACCGCGCACCGGCTGATCCCGGTCACCGACCGGGAGGCGGCCACCCTGGTGCGGTCCATCCGGACGGCGCCTCTCCTGTTCGGCTGGCGCGGTTCGGCGCCCGTCGACACCGCCGCCCTCGAAGAGCTGCTGCTCAGGGTGTCCCGCCTCGTCGACGACCACCCCGAGGTCGTCGCGGTCACCCTGGAGCCGGTCGTCGTCGCCCCGCACGGCCTGAGCGTCCTCGGCGCCTCCGTCCGGCTGGCGCCCCCTCCCGCCCGCGACGACCTGGGCCCACGGACGCTCCCGGCGTACTGAGACCTTCGTGAGCGGTGCCTCGCAGTCAGTGCACCCCCGTAGGATGGACGTCATGGCCAAGACCAGTACGACGACCCAGGGGCTGCGCGCGGCGATCGAGCGCAGCGGCTACTACCCGGCCCTCGTGGCCGAGGCGGTGGAGGCCGCCGTGGGCGGCGAGCCCATGCGGTCGTTCCTGGTCCACCAGGAGACGACGTTCGACCAGAACGAGGTCCGGCGGCATGTGACCGTGCTCGTCCTCACCGAGCACCGCTTCATCGTCAGCCACACCGACGAGCAGGCCGCCGACAACACGTCCCCGACGCCGTACGCCACCACCTCCACCGAGTCGGTCAAGCTCGGCCGGATCTCGTCGGTCGTGCTCAGCCGCGTCGTCGCCAACCCGGAGCAGTACCAGCCGGGCACCCTGCCCCGCGAGGTCGTCCTGACCATCGGCTGGGGAGCCGTCTCCCGCATCGACCTGGAGCCCGCCGCCTGCGGCGACCCCAACTGCGAGGCGGACCACGGCTACACGGGCAACTCGACGGCGGACGACCTCAGCCTGCGCGTCAGCGAGGCCGGGGACGGCCCGGAGACGGTGCGCCAGGCCCTCGCCTTCGCGCAGGCCCTCTCCGAGGCGACCGCGGACATCACCCGCTGATGGCACAGCCGACCGCCTGGGACCCGCATCCGGAACCGCTGGCCGTGGATTCCGCGCCCCTTCCCCAGTACGGCAGCGGCTCCCTCGCCGACCTCCTGCCCACGCTGGCCGCGGGCATGGGCGTGCCCGGGACGACCGCCACGATCACCGAGCTGGCCCCCGCCGACCGGAACTGCGTGTTCCTGATCGACGGCCTCGGCTGGGAGCAGCTGCGGGCGCACCCCGAGGACGCGCCCTTCATGACCTCGCTCCTCGGCAGCTCCCGCGGCGGCACCGGCCGCCCGCTGACCGCCGGCTACCCGGCGACCACCGCGACGTCCCTGGCCTCGGTCGGCACGGGCCTGCCGCCGGGCGCCCACGGACTGCCCGGCTACACCGTGCGCAACCCGGACACCGGCGAGCTGATGAACCAGCTGCGCTGGCAGCCGTGGACGCAGCCGCGCGCGTGGCAGCCGTATCCCACCGTCTTCCAGCTGGCGCACGACGCGGGGGTGCACGCCGCGCAGGTGTCCTCGCCGACCTTCGAGAACACACCGCTGACCAAGGTCGCGCTGAGCGGCGGCAAGTTCCTCGGCCGGCTGTCCGGCGAGGACCGTATGGACCTGGCCGCCGAGCAACTGGCCGCCGCCGACCGCGCGCTGGTCTACACGTACTACGCCGAACTCGACGGCGCCGGCCACCGCTTCGGCGTCGACTCCGACACCTGGCGCGGCCAGCTCATGCACGTGGACCGCCTGGTCCAGCGCCTCGCGGAACAACTGCCTCCCCACAGCGCGCTCTACGTCACCGCCGACCACGGCATGGTCGACATCCCCTTCGACGAGCAGCACCGCATCGACTTCGACGAGGACTGGGAGCTGCGGGCCGGGGTCGCCCTGCTCGGCGGCGAGGGCCGGGCGCGCCATGTCTACGCCGTCCCCGGCGCCGCCAACGACGTCCTGACCTGCTGGCGCGAGGTGCTCGGCGAGCAGTTCTGGGTGGCCTCACGGGACGAGGCGATCGCGGCGGGCTGGTTCGGCCCGCACATCGACGACCGGGTGTACGACCGCCTCGGCGACGTGGTGGCGGCCGCGCGGGACGACGTCCTGATCATCGCGTCCGAGCGGGAGCCGAAGGAGTCCGCGATGGTCGGCAACCACGGTTCGATGACCCCTGCCGAGCAGCTGATCCCGCTGCTCGAAGTACGCTCCTGACGCCCGCCCCCTTCTCCTCACCCTGTCGCCGAAAGGTCCGTAACTCCCCATGCCCGAGCTGGTGTTCTTCTCCGGAACGATGGACTGCGGGAAGTCGACGCTGGCTCTCCAGATCGAGCACAACCGCTCCGCGCGCGGCCTGCAGGGCATGATCTTCACGCGCGACGACCGCGCGGGCGAGGGCAAGCTCTCCTCCCGCCTGGGCCTGGTGACGGACGCGGTCGAGGTCGAGGACGGCCAGGACCTGTACGCCTACCTCGTCGACCACCTCTCCCAGGGCGGCCGCGCGGACTACGTCATCGCCGACGAGGCCCAGTTCCTGGCGCCGGAGCAGATCGACCAACTCGCCCGCGTGGTCGACGACCTGGGCCTGGACGTCTACGCCTTCGGCATCACCACGGACTTCCGCTCCAAGCTCTTCCCCGGCTCCCAGCGCCTCGTCGAACTGGCCGACCGGGTCGAGGTCCTCCAGGTGGAGGCCCTCTGCTGGTGCGGCGCCCGCGCCACGCACAACGCCCGCACGATAGGGGGCGAGATGGTCGTGGAGGGCGCCCAAGTGGTGGTGGGCGACGTCAACCAGTCGGAAGCCATCGGCTACGAGGTCCTGTGCCGCCGCCACCACCGCCGCCGCATGACATCGGCAACGGCGAGAGCGGCGGCACTGTCACCGGACGTACTGCCGGTCAACTCGCTTTAGGCACGGCCCATTCGCCTACGTCGTCGGCGAAGCCGCTGTCCATGGCGAACTGGACGGTGACGATACGCGACCCGTCCGACACCTCGAACGTGATGAAGCCCAGGGCTGTCTTGCCGGGACCCACGGTGATGCTTTTGTCGATCACGGTTGCCCCATTGGACGGGGAGTCTTTGTAGACGGCTGTTCCGGTGTTCTTCAGACGGAACGGAACGGCCACGTAGTGACGCCGCGCATCCGGCTGGAAGTCGTCAGGATCGGTCGGAGCCCAAGCCAACAACGGTGCGGTACGACCACGCATCGCTCCTCCAGGTGCTGCGGAGCGGCTGATGTCACCATCGTCCGCCCTCAGGGCGTCGTCTGCACCACCGAGAACCGTGCCCCCTCCGGGTCCGACACCGTGGCGACGCGGCCGTGCGGGGTGTCGTGGGGCGGTTTGAGGACGTGGCCGCCGAGGGCGGTGAGGAGCTCCAGGGTGTCGTCCGTGTCGGAGACCTGGAAGTACGTCATCCAGTGCGGGCCCCGGTCGCGGGGGAGGGAGGTGCCGACGCCGTGGATGCCGGCGACCGGGTGGCCGGCGAGTTGGAGGGTGACGTAGTCGAAGTCGGCGGAGACGATCGGCTCCTCGTCGTAGCCGAAGACCGTTTCGTAGAACTTGGCGACGCTCGCCGTCTCGAAGGTGAGCAGTTCGTGCCAGGCCGGGGTGCCGGGGACGCCGGAGATGCCGGTGCCGCGGTGCACGCCCGCCTGCCACACGCCGAAGACCGCGCCCGAGGGGTCGGAGCCGATCGCGAGGCGCCCGGCGTCCCCCGCGTCCAGCGGGCCCACGCCCACCGTGCCGCCGCACAGCCGTACCGTCTCCGCCGTCAGGTCCACGTCGTCCGAGGCGAGGTACGGCGTCCAGGCGATGGGCAGATGGCGGTCGGGGGGAAGTTGGCCGATTCCTGCCACTTCATGGCCGTCCAGCAGGGCGCGCACGTAGGGGCCCAGCTGCTGCGGGCCCGGCTGGAACTCCCAGCCGAACAGCTCGCCGTAGAACTCCTGGGTCGTGGTCAGCCCGTGCACCATCAGACTCACCCAGCTGGGTGTGCCGTTCGGGCCGGCCGACCCCCGTGCCTCGGTCATCGTCACTCTCTCCTCGACCCCTCGCGGGGGCCGTGTCGCCGCCGTGCTCCGGAACCCCGTGCCGATGCTCGCACCACCCGTGGTGCCGCGCGCTCCGGGCGCGCCGCTGCTCTCCGCCCCTTCCGGCAGAATGCCCGGTGCGCGGTGGCCCGTCCTTTTCTGCGCGATTGCTGACGGATGTCGATCGGCTGTACAGCATGTGCCCGATCCCGTACGCCTCGTGATCGGGCCTGCCCGGCGGAGCAGAGTAGCCGGACATGGAGGATGCGGCCACCCCGTGCGCAAGGATGGTGGTCATGAACGCCATCATCTCCGCATCCGAACTCGCGAGCGACCTGACCGGCTCGAACCCGCCGGTGGTCCTCGACGTCCGCTGGCAGCTGAGCGTGGCCAAGGCGGCCGGAGAGCCGCCTTTCGACGGCCGCGCCGCGTACGCGGCCGGGCACATTCCGGGCGCGGTCTTCGTTGACCTGGACCGGGAGCTCGCCGCGGCCCCCGGCGCGCGCGGCCGGCATCCGCTTCCCGAGGTCGCCGACTTCGGCGCGGCGATGCGTCGGGCGGGTGTCTCGGCCGGGACGCCGGTGATCGTCTACGACGGCGGACAGGGCTGGGCGGCCGCCCGCGCGTGGTGGATGCTGCGCTGGACGGGTCACCCGGACGTGCGGGTCCTCGACGGCGGGTTGCCGTCCTGGGAGGGGGCATTGGAGACGGCCGAGCCGACTCCGGCGGAGGGCGACTTCGTGCCGCGGCCGGGCGCGGTGGAGCTTCTCGATGCCGACGGGGCCGCGGCGCTGGCCCGTTCCGGGGTCCTGTTCGACGCCCGCGCGGGGGAGCGGTACCGGGGTGAGGTGGAGCCGATCGACCGGGTCGGCGGGCACATCCCGGGCGCGGTGTCCGCGCCCACGAACGAGAACGTCGCCGCCGACGGCCGCTTCCTGCCCGCCGAGGAACTGCACGCCCGCTTCAAGGCCCTGGGCGTCTCCGACGACGCCCCCGTGGGCGTGTACTGCGGTTCCGGAGTCTCCGGGGCGCACGAGGTGCTGGCGCTGGCGGTCGCGGGCATCCCGGCCGCGCTGTACGTGGGCTCCTGGTCGGAGTGGTCGTCGGATCCGTCGCGGCCGGTCGCCGTGGGCCCGGACCCGCAGTAGCCGCCGTACGGGACGCATGAGGGCCCGCGCCGACCGGCGCGGGCCCTCATGGACGTCGTACGACCTGCTACTCCTGCTTCTTCCGCCGTGTCCCGAACACGATCTCGTCCCAGCTCGGGACCGCCGCCCGGCGGCCCGGGCGGACGCCGTCCGCCTCGGCCTGGCGGTCGGTGGCGCCGACGAGGCGGTCGCGGTGGGCGCCCACGGAGCGGGGCATGAGGACGTCCGCATAGGCGGAACCGGCCGAGGCCGCGGGCGCCGGAGGCTCCTCCGCCGCGGGTTCGTCGACGGGCTCCTCCACCGGGGCGGGGGTCTCCGAGGGGCGCTCCGGCACCACCAGGTCGCCCCGGAAGCTCGGCACCGCCTCCAGGAGGCTGGTCAGCGAGTCGCGCTCGCTCGCGGTCTCCTCCTCGACCGGCTCGGGCGCAGGGCCGGGCAGCCCCAGGCGTTCCCGGTCGAGGGAACGGTCCAGTGGCCGGTCGCGCGGCAGCCGGGCGATGCGCGGTACGAAGGGAAAGCTGGGCTCCGGCGAGGCCGCGAGGTCGTCGGACTCACCGATCAGCGAGCGCGCCTCGTCGTCGACGGCCTGGACGAGCCGGCGGGGCGGGTCGTAGGTCCAGCTCGCCGAGTGCGGTTCGCCCGCGACCAGGTAGACGAGCAGGACCTCCCAGGTGCCGTCGTCGCGGCGCCAGGAGTCCCACTGGACGGTGTCCTTGTCGGCGCCGCGCAGCAGCAGTCGCTCCTGGACGGCCTCGCCGAGCTGTGGTCCGGCGTTCTCACCGGGCCGGCGGACGGGCGTCTTGCGGGCCCGCTCGGCCATGAAGGCGCGCTCCGCGAGCACGGGGCCCTCGAAACGGCGCACCCGGTCGACGGGGATGCCGGCCATCTGCGCGACCTCTTCGGCCGTCGCACCGGCGCGTATACGTGCCTGAATGTCGCGGGGGCGGAGATGGCTCTCCACCTCGATCTCGATCTGGCCGAGGCGGGGACGGTCGCCGCGTACGGCGGCGCGCAGACGCTCGTCAATCGGAAGCGTGTACTCCGTGCTGTCCGCAGCCTTCAGCACCAGCCGTGTGCCGTCATTCGAGACGGCCACGACACGCAGTTCGGGCATGGGGACCTCCCGGGTGGTGCCTGCCGACGTCACGTGCGTCGCTGCTTCCGCTAGTCGAGTGTGGCCTGCCCGGGTGCAGCCTGCCACAACCTTGCCGAGTTGCCCGGCGTGTCGGGCCGAGGCCCTGGATCGCCGTTATGGCACGGTTATCTATTCGCAACGCTAAGTGACCAACTCCGTCACCCTGTGCAACTAGCCCCCTCCAGGCGGTCCTTGAAGGCCACGGACGCCCAGGCGGGAGACCGGACCCAGGGCTCGCAACAGTACTCCATTTGGACCACGTGCGTGGATTGCCGCGCCGCCCAACTTCCTGCGAGGGCCCGGACTTGGCCGTCCCTGGCAAGGATTTGCGGATCTTGAACGTGGCGTACTTCACGGAATCACCAGAAACGGAACTAAACGTTTTCGTTCGTACGTCCCTTTGTCGTGCAGTTGGTTGATCAAGTACGGGAAAGGCAGGCAAGGTTCCGGGATGGGTGAAAGGCCCGATGTCAGGGAAAAGCGGATCGATCTGAACGTCCCCCAGGTGGCGGGCGCCGCGCTGGCCGCCGTGGTGGCGGCCAAACTCGCCTCCTGGTTCGGGGTGTACGGCACGATCCTCGGCGCCGGCCTCGTGAGCGTGGTCGCCACCTGCGGGGGCTCGGTCTTCCAGCACCTGTTCAGACGTACCGGCGAACAACTCCGGGACGCCACGGGCCCCACCAGGCCACCGCAGCCGGAACAGCCGCCGCGCCTCGGGGAGTTCACGAAGGGCACCGTCTACCGCGCGCGGGTCGGCAGCTGGAAGCGGCCCCTGATCGCCGCGGCCCTCGTCTTCGGCGTCGCCATGGCCGGCATCACCACCTATGAACTGGCGTCGGGCAACAGCTTCAGCGGCGGCAAGGGCACCACGGTCGCCGACGCCGTCACCGGCCATGACACGTCGTCCGGCGACTCCTCCGGCTCCTCCGGCTCCCCCGACTCCGGCAAGTCCGGCGCCGAGGACACCACTTCCACGCCCTCGACGACTCCGAGCGACGACACCTCACCGTCGAGCAGCGCCTCGTCCGGCGGTGGTACGACGTCCAGCCCGACGCCGACGCCCAACCCGACCGAGAGCAGTGGGACGCCGACGCCGAGCGCGTCCGAGCCGCCGCCGACTACGCCCCCAGCACCCGCCGCAAGTAGTCGTTCTGGAACCGCCGATCAGGATCAAGCCGATCCCGCAGGGCGGTGAACTCGCCGAAGCGCGGGTAGACCTCGGAGAGGTACTCGGCGTCGCGCGTGTGCACCTTGCCCCAGTGCGGCCGCCCCTCGTGCGCGGTGAAGATGCGCTCGGCGGCGGTGAAGTACGCCTGGTACGGCGTGCCCTTGACCATGTGGACGGCGATGTACGCGCTGTCGCGCCCCGACGCCGTGGACAGCGTGATGTCGTCGGCCGGCGCGGTGCGCACCTCGACGGGGAAGCTGACCTTCAGTCCGGAACGCTCGACCACGGTCCGCAGTTCACGCAGCACCTCGACCGCGGCCGCGCGCGGGACGGCGTACTCCATCTCCACGAACCGCACCCGTCGCGGCGATGTGAAGACCTTGTAGGGGATGTCGGTGTAGGTCCGCGCGGACAGTGCCTTGCTGGAGATCCGGGCGATCGCCGGGATCGTGCCGGGCGCCGCGCGGCCGACCCACTGGGCGACCTGGAAGACGCCGTTGGAGAGGAACTCGTCCTCGATCCAGCCCTGGAGCTGCGGCACCGGCTTCTCCGGGCCCGCGCTGCGGTTGTTGCGCTTGGTGTTGGTGCTGCCGGTGTGCGGGAACCAGTAGAACTCGAAGTGCTCGTTCTCGGCCCACAGCTCGTCGAAGTCGGCGAGCACCTTGTCGAAGGGCATCGGCTCCTCGCGCGCGGTGAGCAGGAAGACCGGCTCCACCGCGAACGTGATCTCGGTGACGATGCCGAGCGCGCCCAGGCCGATCCGGGCCGCCGCGAAGACCTCGGGGTTCTCCTTCTCGGAGCAGGTGAGCACCGAGCCGTCGGCGGTGACCAGCTCAAGTCCCTTGATCTGGGCGGCGATCGAACCCGACTCGCGTCCGGTGCCGTGCGTCCCCGTGCTGATGGCGCCGGAGACGGTCTGCTCCATGATGTCGCCCATGTTCCGCAGCGAGAGCCCCTCGCGCGCGAGCGCCAGGTTGAGCCTCTTGAGCTGGGTGCCCGCCCCGACCGTGACGGTCATGGCGTCCCGGTCGATGTTGCGGATGCCGCTCAACAGCTGAGGGCGGATCAACACACCGTCGGTCGCCGCGATCGACGTGAAGGAGTGCCCGGTACCGACGGGCTTGACCGTCAGTCCGTCCTCGGCAGCCTTCCGGACGGCGTCCGCCAGCTCCTCCACGGAGGCCGGAGCGACCTCCCGCGCGGGCCGCGCGGCGACATTGCCGCCCCAGTTACGCCACGTGCCGTTCTTGCCGCTCACTGTGGTGCTCAACCGTGCCTCCCCGACGCGGAACCGGCCGCTTGAGCCGGCGGTACCCCAGGAAACCGACCGCGACCGCGACGGCCCCGGACACCGCCGGAACCCCGTACCCGGCCTGCGCCCCGGCCGCGTCGATGACCCAGCCGGCCACGGAGGAGCCGAGCGCGACCCCGACCGCGAGCCCGGTGCTGATCCAGGTCATGCCCTCGGTCAGTTGCGCGCGTGGTACGTGCTGTTCGATCAGGGACATCGTCGTGATCATCGTCGGAGCGATGGACAGGCCCGCCACGAACAGCGCCGCGGCCAGAAACGGCAAGTTTCCGACCAGTAGGAGGGGGATCATACTCACGGCCATCGCGCATATGCCCAGCAACCAGCGAGGTTCCGGCGCTCCCTTGAAGCGCAACAGCCCGAACACGAGCCCCGCCACGCACGACCCCGCCGCGTAGAGGGCGAGCACGACGCTCGCGGCGCTCTTGTGCCCCTGCTCGTCGGCGAACGCGACGGTGACCACGTCGACGGCCCCGAAGATCGCCCCGGTCGCCACGAAGGTGGCCACCAGGACCTGGAGGCCGGGGGAGCGCAGGGCGCTGCCGCCCCCCTCGCCGTGCCGCTCACGCGGGTGCGGAGCGGGCTCGGTGGCCCGCTGCGAGGTCAGCCAGAAGACACCGACCGCGAGGAAGCAGGCGGCCAGCAGCGGCCCCGCCTCCGGGAACCACGCGGTCGACAGCCCGATGGAGATGATCGGCCCGAAGATGAAGCACACCTCGTCGACCACCGACTCGAACGAGTACGCCGTGTGCAGCTGCGGGGTGTCCCGGTACAGGGCGGCCCACCGCGCGCGGATCATCGCGCCGACGCTCGGCACGCACCCGATCCCCGCGCTGAAGACGTACAGCGTCCAGTCGGGCCACCCGAAGTGCGCGGCGCACAGCAGCCCGGCGGCCGAGACGAGCGCGAGGAGCGTCGCCGGCCGCAGCACCCGCCGCTGCCCGTACTGGTCGACCAGCCGCGACACCTGCGGCCCCGCCACCGCCGCGGCGAGCGCCATGGTGGCCGACAGCGCCCCGGCGAGGCCGTACCGCCCCGTCAGCTGGGACACCATGGTCACCACGCCGATGCCCATCATCGACAGCGGCATCCGGCCGAGGAACCCCGCGGCGGAGAAGCCCTTGGAGCCGGGGGCGGCGAACAGGGCGCGGTAGGGGCTCGGCACGGGGGCTCTCCGGTCAAGGGAAGTGAAGCGGCTCGGCGGTGTCCGTGTCCGGCGGCTCGGTAAGGCGCGAACTCGGCCGATACAGCTTACGAGTAAGGCGACCCTAATGCACCCGCTCGGACGGCCCGGGAACCCCGTCCGTCACCCCGCCGTTTCCCGCCTGTCAGTACCGGATGACAGGATCGACCCATGCCAGACGCGCGCGATGCCACCCCCTACGACGCCCTGCTCCTGCTCTCGTTCGGCGGCCCCGAGGGCCCGGACGACGTGGTCCCGTTCCTGGAGAACGTGACACGCGGGCGAGGCATCCCCAAGGAACGCCTGAAGGAAGTCGGGCAGCACTACTTCCTCTTCGGCGGCGTGAGCCCCATCAACGACCAGAACCGCGCCCTGCTCGACGCCCTGCGCAAGGACTTCGCCGACCACGGCCTGGATCTGCCGGTCTACTGGGGCAACCGCAACTGGGCCCCGTACCTCACGGACACCCTGCGCGAGATGGTCGCCGACGGCCGCCGCCGCGTCCTCGTCCTCGCCACCAGCGCCTACGCCTCGTACTCGGGCTGCCGCCAGTACCGCGAGAACCTCGCGGACTCCCTCGCGGCCCTGGAGGCCGAGGGCCTGGAGCTGCCGAAGGTCGACAAGCTCCGCCACTACTACAACCACGAGGGCTTCCTGGAGCCCATGATCGAGGGCGTCCTCAAGTCCCTGGCCGACCTCCCCGACGACGTCCGGGACGGCGCCCACCTCGCCTTCTCGACCCACTCCGTCCCGACCGCCTCGGCGGACACCTCGGGCCCGGAGGAGGAGCACGGCGAGGGCGGCGCGTACGTGAAGCAGCACCTGGAGGTCGCGCGCCTGATCGCCGAGGCGGTCCGGGACCGCACGGGCATCGACCACCCCTGGCAGCTCGTCTACCAGTCCCGCTCCGGAGCCCCGCACATCCCGTGGCTGGAGCCGGACATCTGCGACCACCTGGAGGAGCGCCACGAGGCCGGCGTCCCCGCCGTCGTGATCGCCCCCATCGGCTTCGTCTCCGACCACATGGAGGTCCTCTACGACCTCGACACGGAGGCCAAGGCCAGGGCGGAGGAACTGGGCCTGCCGATGCGCCGCTCGGCCACGGTCGGGGCCGACCCGCGCTTCGCGGCGGCCGTCCGTGACCTGATCCTGGAGCGGGCGGCGACCGAACGCGGCCAGGAGGTCACCCCCTGCGCCCTCGGCGCGCTGGGCCCGAGCCACAACCTCTGCCCGGTCGGCTGCTGCCCCGCCCGAGCCCCCCGCCCGGCCGCCGCAGGCGCCGACAGCCCCTACGCGTGAGGACCCCCGTGACCGACCCCCTCCACACCGAACTGCTCAAGCTCGCCCAGGAGGCGGCCCGTCGCGCCGGCGACCTGCTCCGGGACGGCCGCCCGGCCGATCTGGAGGTGGCGAAGACCAAGTCGAGCCCCATCGACGTGGTCACGGAGATGGACATCGCGGCGGAGAAGCTGATCACCGACCTGATCTCCGCGCACCGCCCGGACGACGGCTTCCTCGGCGAGGAGGGCGCCTCCAACGAGGGCACGAGCGGCGTCCGCTGGGTGATCGACCCTCTCGACGGCACGGTCAACTACCTCTACGGACTGCCGACTTGGGCGGTCTCCATCGCCGCCGAGCGGGACGGCGAGACGGTCGTCGGCGTGGTCGCCGCCCCCATGCGGGGCGAGACGTACCACGCGGTCCGCGGCGAGGGCGCCTGGGCGACGGGCCCCACGTGGTCCGGCGACCGCGAGCTGGCCTGCCGCCCCGCACCGCCCCTTGACCAGGCCCTGGTCTCGACGGGCTTCAACTACGTCCTGGAGGTCCGCACCCACCAGGCCGAGGTGGCCCAGCGACTGATCCCCCTCCTCCGCGACATCCGCCGCAGCGGCTCGGCCGCGGTCGACCTCTGCGACGTGGCGGCGGGCCGCCTGGACGGCTACTACGAACGCGGCCTGCACCCCTGGGACCTCGCCGCGGGCGACCTGATCGCCCGGGAGGCGGGCGCCCTGACCGGTGGACGCCCCGGAGAACGCCCCGCACACCATCTGGCGATCGCCGCCACCCCGGGCGTCTTCGAGGCCCTCCAGCACCTCCTGGAGGACTTCGGCGCCTGGCACGACTGACGCCCCGACCCGACAGAACAACCCCCGGTGCTGGATTCACCGGGGGTTGTTGCCGTGCTGTCGTACTGAGGTACTGATCAGACGCTACGCGCCGACCTCCACACCGTGCTCGTAAGCCAGGCGGCGCAGGTCGTCGAGCTCGGCCTGTTCCACCTCGACGAGGAAGTCGTCGCCCTCGTCGCGAGCCCGCGTCAGGTCGGACTCGGTCGTCCTTATGCGCTGCAGAAGTCCTGCGGTGAATGCGTCCATGCTGCGCCCCCTCGTCCTGGGTCGTGGGTCGGTGGCACGGGGGTGTGCCGTTCGGAAGGGACGATCACGCCTGACTGCAGATGCCCAGCGCTGCCCTGCTGGGCGGCGACGGCGCCGGACACCCACGCCCACTCTGCGGAAAGCGGATTGCGCTGTACCGCATGGTGCTGCGGCACATGCAGAGCGTGATCGCGGGGTGTAAAGCCGTCCTCCCCCCGCTCCCCTCCACGGAAACCTCAACCGCACGAGAAAATCTCGCATTCCCGGGCTTCATACCTGTCGTTCAGACGGTGCTCACCCGCCTTACAGCCGACTTATGGCCGAAAAGGGCAGGATGGAGGCCAACACAGTCACCGACACCCCTGCCCGTGTGCCCGAGAAGCGCTACGCGAGTGGACACGGGTGGACAGAGGAAGGACAAGCGACGTGCGCGTACTCGTCGTCGAGGACGAGCAGCTGCTCGCCGATGCGGTGGCCACCGGACTGCGCCGGGAGGCCATGGCCGTCGACGTCGTGTACGACGGTGCGGCCGCCCTGGAGCGCATCGGCGTCAACGACTACGACGTGGTCGTCCTCGACCGCGACCTCCCCCTCGTCCACGGCGACGACGTCTGCCGCAAGATCGTCGAGCTCGGCATGCCCACGCGCGTGCTGATGCTCACCGCGTCCGGCGACGTCAGCGACCGGGTCGAGGGCCTGGAGATCGGCGCCGACGACTATCTGCCCAAGCCCTTCGCGTTCAGCGAGCTGACGGCACGCGTGCGTGCCCTCGGCCGCCGGACCAGCGTGCCGCTGCCGCCCGTCCTGGAGCGCGCCGGCATCAAGCTCGACCCGAACCGCCGCGAGGTCTTCCGCGACGGCAAGGAAGTCCAGCTCGCGCCGAAGGAGTTCGCCGTCCTGGAGGTGCTGATGCGCTCCGAGGGCGCCGTCGTCTCCGCGGAGCAGCTCCTGGAGAAGGCCTGGGACGAGAACACCGACCCGTTCACCAACGTCGTCCGGGTGACCGTCATGACCCTGCGCCGCAAGCTCGGTGAGCCGCCCGTCATCGTCACCGTCCCCGGCTCGGGCTACCGGATCTGAGCCGCACCATGGCCGCGACCCCCGCGCCTCCCCAGGCGCCCCCCAAGCCCACCTGGGACCCCCGCAGGGCGGAGCCTCCGTTCCCCTGGCTGCGTCCCACCATCCGCATAAGGCTGACCCTGCTGTACGGCGGGATGTTCCTGATCGCGGGCATCCTGCTGCTCTCGATCATCTACTTGCTGGCGGCGAACGCGCTGAACGTCGGCAGCGACCTTCCCTTCAAGGTCGTCACCGGCACGGTGTCCAGCGAGAGCTGCAACATCACCTCCACCCAGCTGTCGGCGGCCGAGCTCAATCACGCCCTCAACGAGTGCGTCAACGAACAGCGTCAGCACGCCCTCGACAACCTCCTCAGCCGCTCCCTCCTCGCCCTCCTCGGTCTCGCGATCATCGCCTTCGCCTTCGGCTACGCCATGGCCGGCCGCGTCCTGTCCCCCTTGGGCCGGATCACCCGGACCGCCCGCGCGGTGGCGGGCTCGGACCTGTCGCGGCGGATCGAGCTGGACGGACCCGACGACGAGCTGAAGGAGCTGGCCGACACCTTCGACGACATGCTGGAGCGCCTCCAGCGGGCCTTCACGGCCCAGCAGCGCTTCGTCGGCAACGCCTCGCACGAGCTGAGAACACCGCTGGCGATCAACCGCACGCTGCTGGAGGTGCACCTGTCCGACCCGGGCGCGCCCGTGGAGCTCCAGCAGCTCGGCAAGACGCTGCTGGCCACCAACGAGCGCAGTGAGCAGCTCGTGGAGGGCCTGCTGCTGCTCGCCCGCAGCGACAACCAGATCGTGGAGCGCAAGCCGGTGGACCTCGCCGAGGTCGCCGAGCAGGCCGTCGACCAGGTGCACGCCGAGGCCGAGGCCAAGGGCGTGGAGATCCGCGGTGAGCGGCTGTCCGCGGTCGTCCAGGGCAACGGCGTCCTGCTGGAGCGGATCGCGCTGAACCTCGTCCAGAACGCCGTGCGGTACAACGTCCAGGAGGGCGGCTGGGTGGAGGTCACCACCGAGGTCCAGCACGGACAGGCGGTGCTGGTCGTGTCGAACACCGGGCCGGTCGTGCCGGCGTACGAGATCGACAACCTCTTCGAGCCGTTCAAGCGGCTGCGGGGGGCCGACCGGACCGGCAGCGACAAGGGTGTCGGGCTCGGTCTGTCGATCGTGCGGTCGGTCGCGCGGGCGCACGGCGGCCACATCTACGCACAGCCGCGCGAGGGAGGAGGGCTCGTGATGCGGGTCACCCTGCCGATCTGAGACCATGTCGCCGACACACGGGGATGTTCGCTTTGCGCGGAATTTTCTGGGCACTCGTCGAGCCGCCCCGTGTGTGATCGATCACAAGGGCGAATTTCCGGCCATCTACCGACAGTGATCAAGAATGCAGCCGTAAAGCCGGGAAAGTCCGGGTTTTCGGGGGCCTTGATCACGGGAAGTACACGGTGAGACGCCTTTGAAGTGCGGCATTCGGACCGTGTACGGTCCCCATCGCCATCCCAGCCGATCACTCATGAGGAGTCCGGTTGGGTGTCGATTGAGTAACAGACCTTGATGTGAGGCAAAATCTCCGCCTCGGGTCGGGCACAAGTCCGGCCTCTCACGCGTTACGTGCGCTGGAGACACCGCAGACACCCAGAGGGGGAGAGCGACATGGCAACGGATTACGACACCCCACGCAAGACCGACGACGACGTCGACTCGGACAGCCTTGAAGAGCTGAAGGCCAGGAGGAACGACAAGTCGACCTCCGCAGTGGACGTCGACGAGTTCGAGGCCGCAGAAGGCCTGGAGCTGCCCGGCGCGGACCTCTCGAACGAGGAGCTGGCCGTCCGGGTCCTGCCCAAGCAGCAGGACGAGTTCACCTGCATGAGCTGCTTCCTGGTGCACCACCGCAGCCAGCTGGCCCGAGAGAAGAACGGTCAGCCGATCTGCCGCGACTGCGACTGAGGACGGGTCGGCCGTGACTGGCTCGACCCCTCCCTGGAAGCGCCGCTCCCGACAGGCGGGAGCGGACCAAGGGCCGTCCGACGGCTCTCATGGCGCGCGTGACGACGAGCGGGGCTCATCCCGTACGGGACCTTCCGATACGGGATCGGCCTCGCTCGAACCCGCGGCCGGCCGGAGTGACCTCCCGGCGTCCGCGGAGCAGTACCCCGCGCCCGTCGCCAAGCGGCGGGCCGCGGTCATCCGGGAAAAGGTCGGGGAAGGCGTCCGCAAGGGCGGCAGCCGCGCCAGGGCGGGCCTGGCGTACCTCGCCGACCGGATCATCGACAACGCCCCCAGAATCCCCGTACGCGACCTTCAGACGCTGCGCAGGCAGTTCCCGGGCCTGACGCCCGAGCAGCTCGCCGACAAGCTCGTGGCGGGCGCGGCGACGGCCACCGCGACGGTCGGTGCCGGTGTCGGCGCGGCGGCGATGCTGCCCGTACCGCCCGCGATGCCGACGGAACTGGCCGCGGAGATCACCGGGGTCGCGGCGATCGAGCTCAAACTGATCGCCGAGCTGCACGAGGTCTACGGCGTGCGACCGCCCGGCACCCTCAAGGACCGCAGCACCGCCTACCTGAACTCCTGGTCGGGCGAGCGCGGCATCGACGTGACCAAGCCGTCGACGATCAACTCCGCCCTCAGCGGCCCCATGAAGAACCAGCTGCGGCAGCAGATCATGAAGCGCATGATCCGCGACCTGCCCAACCTCATGCCGTTCATGGTCGGCGCGGCCGTGGGCGCGGTCATGAACCGCCGGGACACCAGGAAGCTCGCCGGACGCATCCGCGCGGACCTGCGCAAGATCCAGGTGCCCTGGGACGCGCTTCCGGAGCTCCCGCCGCTGGAGTCGCCCGCGGACCCCCTGACGGTCGGGGACGTCGCGAAGGAACTCGGCCGCGGGCACGGCGAGGACCGCCGCGACCGGTAAGAGTTGCGTGAGATTCCCGTGGCCACGCCTGCCGGGTGACCACTGGCGCGAATGTTCTACGCGGCTTCCCGCGCCTGCCTGATCGCCTCCGCAAGCCGCTCCGGCTCACGCGTCGACAGGTACAGGTACGGCGTCGGGTCCTCGGGATCGGTGACGATCACACGCAGCGCCGTCGGGATGTAGGCGCGCAGCAGCAGGAAGGCGCGGGTGTCGGCCTTGTACGTGCGCCAGGCGCGCGCCTCCTCCGCGTCCAGGATCTCCGTCTCGCCCAGGGCGGTGACCGGGATCTTCGCCTCTCCGGCGATCAGCGAGTCGCCCACGATCCGGATGCGCTGCGAGCCGTAGGAGCTGGCGAGGACCGCCGCCGCCGCGGTGCCGCCGACCAGGCCGCCGAGCAGCGGCAGGGTGCCGAACGGCAGCAGGATGAGGGCGAAGGAGACCCCCACCAGGAACGAGATCAGCCACCACGAGCGGGGCGCGGTGAGGCGTTCTTCGTACGGGGTCGCGGAGAGCTGCATGAATCCAAGCTTGGCACGGTGTTAGTTCACGGCCGACGCGCGGGTAAGGTCTGCGGCTGTGAGTGGTACTTCCGCAGCTCTTCAGCCTCCGGCCGACGCCGCGCCGCCGGTGCGTCATCCCGACGCGCCCGCGCCCGGTGAGCTGCTCGGCGCGCACTACGGCGAGTGCTTCGGCTGCGGTGACGGTCAGGCCCACGGGCTGCATCTGGCGGCCCGCGCGGGCGAGGGGGTCTCGGTCACCGCCGAGTTCACCGTCCGCCCCGCTCACCAGGGCGCCCCCGGTCTCGCGCACGGCGGGGTGCTGGCGACCGCCCTCGACGAGACGCTCGGTTCGCTGAACTGGCTGCTGCGCACGATCGCGGTGACGGGACGGCTGGAGACCGACTTCGCGCGGCCCGTGCCCGTGGGCACGGTGCTGTACCTGGAGGCCGGTGTCACGGCCGTCGCCGGGCGCAAGATCTACTCCACCGCGACCGGCCGGATCGGCGGCCCCGAGGGCCCCGTCGCCGTCCGCGCTGACGCGCTCTTCATCGAGGTGAAGGTCGACCACTTCATCGACAACGGCCGCCCGGAGGAGATCCGGGCGGCCATGAACGACCCGGACCAGGTCCGGCGTGCCCGTGCCTTCGAGGTGAACCCGTGAGCCGTGAACCCGTGAACGTGCTGATCCGGCGCGTCGACCCCGACGTACCGCTTCCGTCGTACGCGCACCCCGGCGACGCGGGAGCCGATCTGCGCACCACCGAGAGCTGTGAACTGAAGCCCGGTGAGCGAGTCGTGCTGCCCACCGGGGTGTCTGTCGCGCTGCCGGAGGGGTACGCGGCCTTCGTGCACCCTCGATCCGGTCTCGCCGCCCGCTGCGGTGTCGCTCTCGTGAATGCCCCGGGGACGGTGGATGCCGGGTACCGTGGGGAGATCAAGGTGATCGTGGTGAATCTCGACCCGCGCGAGGCGGTGCGGTTCGAGCGCTTCGACCGGATCGCCCAACTGGTCGTCCAGCAGGTCGAGCGGGTCAGCTTCCAGGAGGTCGCGGAGCTGCCCGACTCGGTGCGGGCCGAAGGGGGCTTCGGGTCCACCGGAGGCCATGCCGCGGTGGCCGGTACGAACAGCACAAGCGGTCAGGCCGCCGTCGGCGGCACAACGGGTGGGAATCGATACGCTTCGGTCGTATCCGACCGGGAAGGACAGTGACGTGTTCGGACGTCGCAAGAAGAAGGATGCCGCCGAGGGCGCGGCCGGCGAGGCCGAGCAGGTCGTCGACAGTGTCGACACTGAGGCGGACGACGAGGGCGAGCGCGAGCGCGTGAGGCTCGAGCCCGAGCCGCGGCCCGACGGGCCCTGGGACGACTCCGAGGTGCGCGAGCCCGGCGAGGGCCGCGTGGACCTCGGCGGTCTGTTCGTGCCCGGTGTGGACGGCATGGAGCTGCGGGTCGAGGTCGCGGGCGACGCGATCGTCGCGGCCACGGTCGTGCTGCGCGACAGCGCCATCCAGTTGCAGGCCTTCGCCGCGCCCAAGCGCGAGGGCATCTGGGGCGAGGTGCGCGAGGAGATCGCCACCGGCATCACCCAGCAGGGCGGCATCGTCGACGAGGTCGAGGGTCCGCTGGGCTGGGAGCTGCGGGCGCAGGTGCCGGTGCAGCTGCCGGACGGCACGGGCGGTTTCCAGGTCGTGCGGTTCGTCGGTGTGGACGGTCCGCGCTGGTTCCTGCGCGGTGTGATCTCGGGGCAGGGCGCGGTGCAGCCGCAGGCGGCCGGTCTGCTGGAGCAGATCTTCCGGGACACGGTCGTGGTCCGCGGCGAGGGCCCGATGGCGCCCCGCGACCCGATCGTCCTGAAGCTGCCGAACGACGCCCAGATGGTCCCCGAGGGCGTTCAGCAGCAGGAGGAGGGCTCCCGCTTCTCCGGCGGCATGGGCCAGTTGCAGCGCGGCCCGGAGATCACCGAGGTCCGCTAGTCAGACGTACGAGAGGGCCGCACCCCGCCGCGGGGTGCGGCCCTTTTGCGTGCGTGGACTCTTGACGGCGCATTGGTCTGTACCTACCGTCTCGGCGCAACGCGTCTGTTCATAAAGGCGCTTCACGTTCACATACGAGAACGGAAGGCCCTCCACGTATGCCCCCACGTACGCGCAGAACCGCTCTCCTCACGGCCGCGGCAGCCCTCGTCGCCGGCGCCCTCGCCTGGCCCGCCGACGCCGCGCCCACCACCTTCGTCCACCCCGGAGTCACCGTCTCCCAGAGCCAGTTGGACTTCGCCCGCGGCAAGGTCAACGCCGGCGCCCAGCCCTGGAAGGGCGCCTTCGACCAGATGCTGGCGAGCAAGTACGCCGATCTGAACCGGACCCCCAAGCCCCGCGCGGTCGTCGAGTGCGGCTCGTACTCCAACCCCAACTACGGCTGCACCGACGAGCGCGAGGACGCCATAGCCGCGTACACCGACGCCCTCGCCTGGTACATCACCCGCGACGACCGGTACGCCAAGAAGGCCATCCAGCTCATGGACGCCTGGTCCGCGACCATCACGGACCACACCAACAGCAACGCGCCCCTCCAGACCGGCTGGGCCGGCTCCTCCTGGCCCAAGGCCGCCGAGATCATCAAGTACACGTACACCGGAGGCTGGGCGGGCTCCGGCCGCTTCGCGACCATGCTCCGCAACGTCTACCTCCCCGAGGTCATCAACGGCTCCAACTCCAACGGCAATTGGGAGCTGTCGATGATGGAGGCCGCCGTCGGCATCTCCGTCTTCCTGGAGGACAGGACGTCGTACGACAAGGCCATGGCGAAGTTCCGCACCCGCACCGCCGCCTACGTCTACCTCGCCTCCGACGGCTCCGTGCCCAGGACCGTGCCGAGCCAGAACCTCGACACCACCGCGAAGATCGTCGCGTACTGGCAGGGCCAGTCCACCTTCGTCACCGGCCTCACCCAGGAGACCTGCCGCGACTTCACGCACACCGGCTACGGCATATCGGCGATCTCGCACATCGCCGAGGCCAGCCGCATCCAGGGACAGGACCTCTACGGCACCGACGTGGGCGAACGGCTGCGGCAGGCGCTGGGATTCCAGGCGAAGTACGAGCTGGGGACCGCCGTGCCCGACTGGCTGTGCGGCGGCTCGCTCAAGCTCGGCCTCGGACCGGTCACCGAGGTCGGCTACAACGCCCTCCACAACCGCCTCGGCACCGCCATGACCAACACCCAGACCCTGACCGAACGCAACCGCCCGGCCGGCTCCAACAACCTCTTCGTCGCCTGGGAGACCCTCACCCACGGGGACAATCCGAGCTGACCGACCGTTGAACATGCCGGGCGCCCTTCGTGATACTGGCGCCCGGTCGTCGGCTTCACGGGGGAGGGGCACATGAGCCAGGTGGTCACCGAGACCATGGTCCGGGTCGAGAACGTCCACAAGTCCTACGGTCGCGGCGCCGCCGTCGTCCACGCGCTGCGCGGGGTCTCGCTGGAGGTGCCGCGCGGGGAACTCGTCGCCCTCAAGGGACGCTCGGGCTCCGGGAAGACCACGCTCCTCAACATCGTCGGCGGGCTCGACGCACCCGACCAGGGGCGCGTCGAGGTCGGCGGGCGCGACCTCGCCGGCCTGGACGAGGACGGACTGCTGGCGCTGCGCCGGGACCACATCGGTTTCGTCTTCCAGTCCTTCGGACTCATCCCGATCCTCACCGCCGCCGAGAACGTCGGCGTCCCCATGAGACTGCGCCGGGCCGACGCACGCGCGCGTGAGGAGCGCGTCGAGCTGCTGCTGTCCCTGGTGGGCCTCGCCGACCACGCCGGCCAGCGGCCCACCGAGCTCTCCGGCGGCCAGCAGCAGCGCGTCGCCATCGCCCGTGCCCTCGCCAACAGCCCCTCGCTGCTCGTCGCCGACGAGCCCACCGGCCAGCTCGACGCCGAAACCGGGCACGCCGTCATGGAGCTGCTGCGGGCCGTCGTCCGCAGCGAGAACGTGACCGCCCTCGTCGCCACGCACGACGCGACGCTGCTGGACCTGGCCGACCGGGTGCTGGAGCTGAGCGACGGGGAGATCGTCGAGGTCTGAGACGCGCCGGGGGCGGCGTCAGGGTTGCGTCAAAGACGGTCCGCCGAGGGGCCCTCGACCCCAGTTGCCGCACTTGGTGGCCGTAAGGTCGACGCTGCGCAGGCAGCAGTGACCGGAAGACAATGGGACCCATGGGACGCGGCAGGCTTCGGATCTACCTCGGTGCGGCACCGGGCGTCGGCAAGACGTACGCGATGCTCTCCGAGGCGCACCGGCGCATCGAGCGCGGCACCGACTGCGTCGTGGCCCATGTCGAGCACCACGCCCGGCCGCGCACCGAGGTGATGCTGCACGGCCTGGAGCAGATCGCCCGCCGGGACCTGGAGTACCGGGGGACCGTCTTCCAGGAGATGGACGTCGACGCGGTGCTGCGGCGCGCTCCCGCGGTCGCCCTGGTGGACGAACTCGCCCACACCAACATCCCCGGCTCCCGCAACGCCAAGCGCTGGCAGGACGTGGAGGAACTGCTCGCGGCCGGCATCGACGTCGTGTCGACGGTCAACATCCAGCATCTGGAGTCCCTCGGGGACGTCGTCGAGTCGATCACCGGCGTACGGCAGCAGGAGACCGTGCCGGACGAGGTGGTGCGGCGGGCCGATCAGATCGAGCTGGTCGACATGTCGCCGGAGGCGCTGCGGCGGCGGATGGCGCACGGCAACATCTACCAGCCGGACAAGGTCGACGCCGCCCTGTCGAACTACTTCCGCCCCGGCAACCTGACCGCCCTGCGCGAGCTGGCGCTGCTGTGGGTGGCCGACCGGGTCGACGAGTACCTGAAGCAGTACCGAAGCGACCACCGGGTGTCGAAGATCTGGGGCTCGCGCGAGCGGATCGTCGTCGGTCTCACCGGCGGCCCCGAGGGGCGCACGCTGATCCGCCGGGCCGCGCGGCTCGCCGAGAAGGGCGCGGGCGGCGAGGTGCTCGCCGTCTACATCGCCCGCAGCGACGGTCTGACGTCCGCCTCGCCCAAGGAACTCGCGGTGCAGCGCACCCTCGCCGAGGACCTCGGCGGCACCTTCCACCATGTGATCGGCGACGACATACCGGCCGCGCTGCTGGACTTCGCGCGCGGCGTCAACGCCACCCAGATCGTGCTCGGCTCCTCGCGCCGCAAGAGCTGGCAGTACGTCTTCGGGCCGGGTGTCGGCGCCACGGTCGCCCGGGAGTCCGGGCCCGACCTCGACGTCCACATCGTCACCCACGACGAGGTCGCCAAGGGACGCGGACTCCCCGTCGCCCGCGGCGCGCGGCTCGGGCGGGCCCGGATCGTGTGGGGCTGGGCGGTCGGCGTCGCCGGTCCCGCCGTGCTGGCGGTGCTGCTCAACACCGTCGACCTCGGCCTCGCCAACGACATGCTGCTGTTCCTGACCCTGACGGTGGCGGCCGCCCTGCTCGGCGGACTGCTGCCCGCGCTGGCCTCGGCCGCGGTCGGCTCGCTGCTCCTGAACTACTTCTACACACCACCCCTGCACCACTGGACCATCGCCGACCCGAAGAACATCGTCGCCATCGTGATCTTCGTCGGGGTCGGGATCTCGGTGGCCTCGGTGGTCGACCTCGCGGCCCGGCGCACGCATCAGGCGGCCAGACTGCGGGCCGAGTCGGAGATCCTGTCCTTCCTCGCCGGGAACGTACTGCGCGGCGAGACCAGCCTGGAGGAGCTCCTGGAGCGGGTCCGGGAGACCTTCGGCATGGAGTCGGCGGCCCTGCTGGAGCGGGCGAGCGACGTCGAACCCTGGACCTGCGCGGGCCGCGCAGGTCTCGGCCGTCCCGTGGAGCGGCCCGAGGACGCCGACGTCGACATGCCGGTCGGCGACCACATGGCCCTCGCCCTCACCGGCCGGGTGCTGCCCGCCGAGGACCGCCGGGTGCTGGCCGCGTTCGCCGCGCAGGCCGCGGTCTCCCTGGACCGGCGGCGCCTCCAAGAAGAGGCCGAGCAGGCCCGTGCGCAGGCCGAGGGCAACCGCATCCGCACCGCCCTGCTCGCCGCCGTGAGCCACGACCTGCGGACCCCGCTCGCCGGGATCAAGGCCGCGGTGTCCTCGCTGCGCTCCGACGACGTGGCCTGGTCCGAGGAGGACCGGGCCGAGCTGCTGGAGGGCATCGAGGAGGGCGCCGACCGGCTCGACCACCTCGTGGGCAACCTGCTGGACATGTCCCGCCTCCAGACCGGCACCGTCACCCCGCTCATCCGGGAGATCGACCTCGACGAGGTGGTGCCGATGGCGCTCGGCGGGGTCCCGGAGGACAGCGTGGAGCTGGACATCCCGGAGACGCTGCCCATGGTCGCCGTGGACGCCGGGCTGCTGGAGCGGTCCGTGGCCAACCTGGTGGAGAACGCCGTCAAGTACAGCCCGCCCGGCAGTCCCGTCCTCGTCTCCGCCAGCGCCATCGCCGACCGGGTCGAGGTCCGGGTGGTCGACCGTGGCCCCGGCGTCCCCGACGAGGCCAAGGGACGCATCTTCGCGCCCTTCCAGCGCTACGGCGACGCCCCGCGCGGCGCCGGAGTCGGACTCGGCCTCGCCGTCGCCCGCGGCTTCGCCGAGGCCATGGCAGGCACCCTCGACGCCGAGGACACTCCCGGTGGCGGCCTCACCATGGTGCTGACCCTCAGAGCGGCGGAAGCGGCCCCCGGGCCACGACCGCTCGTACAACCCGAAAGGCAGGCCACATGACCCGGGTGCTCGTGATCGAAGACGAGCCGCAGATCGTGCGCGCCCTCGTGATCAACCTCAAGGCCCGCAAGTACGAGGTCGACGCGGCCCACGACGGCGCCACCGCCCTCCAGCTGGCCGCCGCCCGCCACCCCGACGTGGTCGTCCTCGACCTCGGCCTGCCCGACATGGACGGCGTCGAGGTGATCCGCGGGCTGCGCGGCTGGACCCGGGTGCCGATCCTCGTGCTGTCCGCCCGGCACTCCTCCGACGAGAAGGTCGAGGCGCTCGACGCGGGCGCCGACGACTACGTCACCAAGCCGTTCGGCATGGACGAGCTGCTTGCCCGGCTGCGGGCCGCCGTGCGCCGGGCCGAGCCGGTCGGCCCGGGCGAGGACGACGTGACCACGGTGGAGACCGCGGAGTTCACCGTCGACCTCGCCGCGAAGAAGGTCAACCGGGGCGGCAAGGACGTACGCCTGACCCCCACGGAGTGGCATCTGCTGGAGGTCCTGGTGCGCAACAGCGGCCGCCTGGTCAGCCAGAAGCAGCTGCTCCAGGAGGTGTGGGGGCCGTCGTACGGGACGGAGACCAACTATCTGCGCGTGTACATGGCGCAACTGCGGCGCAAGCTGGAGGCGGATCCGTCGCATCCGAAGCACTTCGTCACGGAGCCGGGGATGGGCTATCGGTTCGAGGGCTAGCACCGCGGGTACGAAGGTGTCAGCACACCCCGGTACGCTTCAGATATGAGTGCTGTTCCGCGTTCCGAGAAGCCGGTGGGCCGGTTCCGGCGCATGCTCGACCGGCTCTCCACCTCCCAGGAGGACCTGGAGTCGGAGGAGCTGCGGGAGGATGCCGAGACCGCCGGCTGCATCAAGATCGGCGACTGCCACGACCGACAGATCGTGACGGTTACTGGTACCTTGCGCACGGTCACGCTGCGTCCCAGAGCCGGAGTCCCGGCGCTGGAGGCCGAGCTGTTCGACGGCTCCGCCGCGCTGGACGTGGTGTGGCTCGGCCGGCGCTCCATCGTGGGGATCGAGCCGGGGCGCAAGCTGATCGCATCGGGCCGGATCTCGATGAGCCGGGGCCGCCGGGTGCTGTTCAACCCGAAGTACGAACTGAGACCCCTCGGTAGGGAGTAGCCGGTGACGTCGCTCGACAAGCCGACCGAAGAGACCGATCAGCACGACGCCCGGGCGGTGACCGAGGCCGCGCTGTTCGAGGCCTTCGGAGGCCTGCGGGGCATGGTCGAGACGGTGCTGCCCGGCCTGCTCTTCGTCACGATCTACACGATCAACAAGGACCTGCACATGTCCGCGATCGCCGCGCTCGCGGTGTCGCTGGTCCTGGTCGTGGTCCGGCTGGTGATGCGGGACACCGTCAAGCACGCCTTCAGCGGTGTCTTCGGCGTGGCCTTCGGTGTGGTCTTCGCGATGATGACCGGCAACGCGAAGGACTTCTATCTGCCCGGCATGCTGTACACGCTCGGGCTGGGCCTCGCGTACATCATCACGACGCTGTGCGGGGTGCCGCTGATCGGCCTCATCCTCGGGCCGGTGTTCAAGGAGAACCTCTCCTGGCGCACCCGCAACCCGGGCCGCAAGAAGGCGTACGCCAAGGCGAGTTACGCCTGGGGCGCCATCCTGCTGGCCAAGTGCGCGATCCTCTTCCCGCTGTACTGGTGGGCCAACACCGCGCAGCTCGGCTGGGTCCTGGTCGCCCTGAAGATCCCGCCGTTCCTGCTCGCCGTGTGGCTGACGTGGGTCTTCCTGGCGAAGGCACCGGCGCCGATCGACGTGTTCGCCGAGATGGAGGCCGCCGAGAAGGCGGAGGAGGAGCGGAAGGCCGCCCTGGCTGAAGAGCGCGGTGAGACGACCGGAGCACGGCACCGGCGCGAGGCGTAGTTTCCCTTACGACGACGGAGGGCGCCCTGAACTCTCAGGGCGCCCTCCGTCGTCGTACCGCCTAGGACGCGTCCTCGCGACGCACCGACAGCAGATCCTCCAGCTGCTCCTCGCGGGCCTGCGCGGCCACGAACAGGAGTTCGTCGCCCGCCTCCAGGGAGTCCTCGCGGGACGGGGTCAGCACGCGGGTGCCGCGGATGATCGTCACCAGGGACGTGTCCTGCGGCCATTCCACATCGCCGACCTGCGTGCCGGCCAGCGCCGACTCCTCCGGCAGCGTCAGCTCGACGAGGTTCGCGTCGCCGTGGCTGAAGCGGAGCAGGCGGACCAGGTCGCCGACGCTCACCGCCTCCTCCACCAGGGCCGACATCAGGCGGGGCGTCGAGACGGCGACGTCCACGCCCCAGGACTCGTTGAAGAGCCACTCGTTCTTCGGGTTGTTCACCCGGGCGACGACGCGCGGGACGCCGTACTCCGTCTTGGCGAGGAGCGAGACGACCAGGTTCACCTTGTCGTCGCCCGTCGCGGCGATCACGACGTTGCAGCGCTGGAGCGCCGCCTCGTCCAGGGACGTGATCTCGCAGGCGTCGGCCAGCAGCCACTCCGCCTGGGGAACCCGCTCGACCGAGATGGCGGTCGGAGCCTTGTCGATGAGAAGGACCTCGTGGCCGTTCTCCAGCAGTTCGCCCGCGATCGAGCGGCCGACCGCACCGGCACCGGCAATGGCGACCCTCATCAGTGACCGCCCTCCTCTTCGGGACCCTTGGCGAAGGACGCCTCGACCTTGTCGACCTCGTCGGTGCGCATCATCACGTGCACCAGGTCGCCCTCCTGCAACACCGTCTGCGAGGTGGGCAGGATCGCCTCGCCCAGCCGGGTCAGGAACGCCACGCGGACGCCCGTCTCCTCCTGGAGGCGGCTGATCTTGTGGCCCACCCAGGCGGCGGAGGTGTGCACCTCGGCGAGCTGGACCCCGCCGGTGGGGTCGCGCCACAGCGGCTCGGCGCCCGAGGGGAGGAGGCGGCGGAGCATCTGGTCGGCGGTCCAGCGGACCGTGGCGACCGTCGGGATGCCCAGACGCTGGTAGACCTCGGCGCGGCGCGGGTCGTAGATGCGGGCCGCGACGTTCTCGATGCCGAACATCTCGCGGGCGACGCGCGCGGCGATGATGTTCGAGTTGTCACCGCTGGAGACGGCGGCGAAGGCGCCCGCCTCCTCGATGCCGGCCTCGCGCAGGGTGTCCTGGTCGAAGCCGACGCCGGTGACCCGGCGGCCGCCGAATCCGGAGCCCAGTCGACGGAAGGCGGTGGGGTCCTGGTCGATCACGGCGACCGTGTGCCCCTGTTGCTCCAGGGTCTGGGCGAGAGCGGAACCCACTCGCCCGCAGCCCATGATGACGATGTGCACGACCGTCCTTCCGAATGACGAATGTCAAGAGTCGTTGACTTGGCCTTAACAGGGTCTCAGACCGGCCACCAAGCTACACACGCGCGGTCCGTGCCGGGCACCCCTGTGCAGGGCTCGGCGTGATCAGCGGCGGCTGATGCTGCGCAGGCTCACAAGAGTCAGGATTCCGAGGCCGAGGAGAGCGGCGGCGGCGCCGATCAGCTCTGCGGTGGTGTGCACGGGACCTCCGGGGGGCGGTGCGGGCGGGGGGCTTGTCATATAGGCATGAGGACGCGGAGGGGTGCGGAATCCGTTGCCGGACCGCTGGCTGATTTCACTCGGATTGCAGATCGATGGCGGATGTGGGGTGGCGGGTGGTTGAGCACCCGTTCGAACGCTTAGGCTTCTCTGTTGTGTCCAAACTGACCGACGTGCCCAAACGGATCCTGATCGGGCGCGCACTGCGCAGTGACCGGCTCGGGGAAACGCTCCTGCCGAAGCGCATCGCCCTTCCCGTGTTCGCTTCCGACCCGCTCTCCTCCGTGGCGTACGCGCCCGGCGAGGTGCTGCTGGTCCTGTCCATCGCGGGCGTGTCGGCCTACCACTTCAGCCCCTGGATCGCGGTCGCGGTCGTCGTGCTGATGTTCACGGTGGTCGCCTCCTACCGGCAGAACGTGCACGCGTACCCGAGCGGCGGCGGCGACTACGAGGTGGCCAACACCAACCTCGGCCCGAAGGCCGGGCTCACGGTCGCCAGCGCGCTGCTCGTCGACTACGTCCTCACCGTCGCCGTGTCCATCGCCTCCGGCATCGAGAACCTCGGCTCCGCCGTGCCGTTCGTCGTCGAGCACAAAGTGCTCTGTGCGATCGCGGTGATCGTGCTGCTCACGCTGATGAACCTGCGCGGCGTGAAGGAGTCCGGCTCGCTGTTCGCGATCCCGACGTACGTGTTCGTCGCGGGCGTCTTCATCATGATCGCGTGGGGCGCGTTCCGCGGGCTGGTCCTCGACGAGACCATGCGGGCGCCGACGGCCGGCTACGAGATCAAGGCCGAGCACCAGGGACTGGCCGGTTTCGCGCTCGTCTTCCTGCTGCTGCGGGCCTTCTCCTCGGGCTGTGCCGCGCTCACCGGTGTCGAGGCGATCTCCAACGGCGTTCCCGCGTTCCGCAAGCCGAAGTCCAAGAACGCGGCGACCACGCTGGCGGCGATGGGCCTGCTGGCCGTCACCATGTTCTGCGGCATCATCGCGCTCGCCATGGAGACCAAGGTCCGCATGGCCGAGAACCCGGCCGAGGACCTGCTCAAGGACGGGGTCGCGATCGGCTCCGACTACGTCCAGAACCCGGTGATCTCGCAGGTCGCCGAGGCCGTCTTCGGCAAGGGCAGCTTCCTGTTCATCGTGCTGGCCGCGGCGACGGCGCTGGTGCTGTTCCTGGCCGCCAACACGGCCTACAACGGCTTCCCGCTGCTGGGCTCGATCCTCGCCCAGGACCGCTACCTGCCGCGCCAGCTGCACACCCGCGGCGACCGCCTCGCCTTCTCCAACGGCATCGTGCTCCTCGCCGGCGCGGCGGGCCTGCTGGTCTGGATCTACGGCGCCGACTCCACGCGCCTGATCCAGCTGTACATCGTCGGTGTGTTCGTGTCCTTCACGCTCAGCCAGACCGGCATGGTCCGGCACTGGAACCGCCACCTGGCCGCCGAGAAGGACCCGGCGACGCGCAGCCACATGGTCCGCTCCCGGGCGATCAACGCCTTCGGCGCCTTCTTCACCGGTCTGGTGCTGGTCGTCGTCCTCGTCACCAAGTTCACCCACGGCGCCTGGGTCGCGCTGCTCGGCATGGTGATCTTCTACGCGACGATGTCGGCCATCCGTAAGCACTACGACCGCGTCGCCGACGAGATCGCGGCCCCCGAGGGACCGAGCGACGACAGCGTCCGTCCGTCCCGGGTGCATTCGGTGGTGCTGATCTCCAAGATCCACCGGCCGACGCTCAGGGCGCTGGCGTACGCCAAGCTGCTGCGCTCGGACACCTTGGAGGCGCTGAGCGTCAACGTCGACCCGGTCGAGACCAAGGCGCTGCGCGAGGAGTGGGAGCGGCGCGGGATCGACGTACCGCTGAAGGTCCTCGACTCGCCCTACCGCGAGATCACCCGGCCCGTCATCGAGTATGTGAAGAGCCTGCGCAAGGAGTCGCCGCGGGACGCGGTGTCCGTGATCATCCCCGAGTACGTCGTCGGCCACTGGTACGAGCACCTGCTGCACAACCAGAGCGCGCTGCGGCTGAAGGGCCGGCTGCTGTTCACCCCGGGCGTCATGGTGACCTCGGTGCCCTACCAGTTGCAGTCGTCCGAGGCGGCGAAGAACCGGGCCCGCAAGCGGCAGGAGTGGAACGCGCCGGGCGCGGTGCGGCGCGGGCCGGCGCACGAGCGGGCGAAGGAGACGTCCTCGCAGCCGTAGACTGGGGGGCTGTTGTCTCTTGTCCCGGCTCGTTTCTCTCCCTTTCGTTTCCTTCTCTTCTCTGGAGTCACCCCACCATGCAGGCTGAACCGAAGAAATCGCTGGTGGGGGAGGCGTACGAGGTCGAGGTCGGTCCCGTCGCACACGGCGGCCACTGCATCGCGCGCACGGCGGAGGGCCAGGTCCTGTTCGTCCGGCACGCGCTGCCCGGCGAGCGGGTCGTGGCGCGGGTGACCGAGGGCGAGGAGGGGGCGCGGTTCCTGCGTGCGGACGCCGTGGAGATCCTGGACGCGTCCAAGGACCGTATCGAGGCGCCCTGTCCCTTCGCCGGTCCCGGCCGCTGCGGCGGCTGCGACTGGCAGCACGCCAAGCCGGGTGCGCAGCGCAGGCTGAAGGGCGAGGTCGTCGCCGAGCAGTTGCAGCGGCTCGCCGGGCTCACGCCCGAGGAGGCCGGCTGGGACGGCACGGTGATGCCCGCCGAGGGCGACAAGCTGCCGGCGGGTGAGGTGCCCGCGTGGCGCACGCGCGTGCAGTACGCGGTGGACGAGGACGGCAACGCGGGCCTTCGGCGCCATCGTTCGCACGAGGTCGAGCCGATCGACCACTGCATGATCGCGGCCCCGGGCGTCAGCGAGCTGGGCATCGAGGCGCGGGACTGGTCCGGGATGGCGTCGGTGGACGCGATCGCGGCGACGGGTTCGCAGGACCGCATGGTCATCCTTGAGCCCCGCCCGGGCGCCCGCCTCCCCCTCGTCGAACTCGACAAGCCCGTGTCCGTCATGCGCGTCGACGAGAAGGACGGCGGCATCCACCGCGTCCACGGCCGCGCGTTCGTGCGCGAGCGGGCCGACGGGCGGACGCACCGCGTGGGCAGCGGCGGCTTCTGGCAGGTCCACCCGATGGCGGCGGACACCCTGGTCAAGGCGGTCATGCAGGGGCTGCTGCCGCGCAAGGGCGAGATGGCGCTGGACCTGTACTGCGGGGTGGGCCTGTTCGCGGGCGCGCTCGCCGACCGCCTCGGCGACCAGGGCGCGGTCCTCGGCATCGAGTCCGGCAAGCGGGCCGTCGAGGACGCCCGGCACAACCTCGCCGACTTCGACCGTGTCCGCATCGAGCAGGGCAAGGTGGAGTCGGTCCTGCCGCGCACCGGGATCACCGAGGTCGACCTCATCGTCCTGGACCCGCCCCGCGCGGGCGCGGGCCGCAAGACGGTGGAGCACCTGGCGGGACTGGGGGCGCGACGGATCGCGTACGTGGCGTGCGATCCGGCGGCGTTGGCGCGGGACCTGGGGTACTTCCGGGACGGGGGGTACCGGGTGCGGACGCTTCGGGTGTTCGATCTGTTCCCGATGACGCATCACGTGGAGTGCGTGGCGATTCTAGAGCCGGCCGCAAAGGGCTCCTGACCTGCGGTTTTGCCGGTGCGCATTATGTGCGGTGTGGGCGTTACGGGCGATATCTTGATGCTGAAATGACGCTCATTTGACGCTTGTTCTGATGAGCTGTCAGTCGTGCTGCTGGGCTGGTCAAGCCACGTGAATCGGCGTGGTCGCAGAGGCCCGGCTGGGGAGAAAGTCCCGTTGGGCGGTCGCGGGATAGCCGCGGCGGCATCATGACGGGGTGGATTACAACCTCAGCGGGCTGAGCACCCGGGAGTTCGAGCACGTGTCGCAGGCACTGGCCCAGGCGATCCTCGGGCCGGGCGTCTCCGTCTTCGGGGACGGGAGGGACGGCGGGCGTGAGGCAACGTTCGAGGGGCGGGTGCCCTATCCGAGCGAGCTTGAGGCATGGGACGGCTACGGGGTCGTGCAGGCCAAGTTCCGGCAGCGCACGGATCAACAGCCCCAGGATGCGGTCTCGTGGCTGAAGGGGCAGATCAAAGAGGAACTCGAAGCGTGGCTGAGCCCGGCCTCGAAGCGGGAGCGGCTGCCCGAGTATCTGATCTTCACCACGAATGTGATCCTGACTCCCGTGCCGGGCAGCGGAGGCATTGCCCAGATCGACCAATTCGTGTCCTCGTATGCGGCACGCCTCGGGCTCAAGGGCTGGGCAGTATGGTCCTACGACCAATTGTGCCGCTACCTCGATCGGTACGACTCCATCCGCCGTACCTACGCTGGTGCCATCACCTCTGGTGACGTCCTCGCGCAGATGCTCGACGCCGTGTCCGCCGGACACAAGTCCAGGTCAGATGCCCTCACCGATGCGACCCGTGCCTCGCAGTACCGCCGTGAGGCACGACTGAGTCTTGTGCCCGAGGAACGTGTCGATGCCGTTCTGGACTGGGCTGACAAATCCTCATCGCGGGTGGTGACCGTCCCCGCCGGCACTCTGGCGGTTCTGGTCGCCCCAATGGGAGCCGGCAAGAGTGAGGAAGCCGAGAATTGGTGGCGGGAAGGGCTCCGCGAGGCTACGGGTGACCCTGATGTAGTGATCCCTGTATGGGTGGATGCGGGCAAGGTCGTACCGGATCTGCTGGATGCCATCACGCGCGCGGGCGGCGAGCCGACGAGTGGACTCGGACGCATCGTGATCGACGATCTCGATAGGCTCTCACCCGAGCAGGTTGCACAGCTCCTGTATGAGGCCAGACTCCTGCTGGCCGCCCACCCGATGGCCCGGATTCTCGCCACGTGCAGACCTGGAATCGAGCTGGGCAGGGCTGTCGTGCACGAGGTCGCCCCGTGGCCAGTGCGGAGAGGCGCGGAACTTCTGGACCTTGTGGCCGGGGACGACGCGCGCATGCTTTTCGAAGAGCGTGAAGTGCAGGACCTGCTGACCAGCCCCCTTCAAGTCCTGTCCGTCGCCACTCGTCTCCTGGCCGGTGAAGACGCACGGGTGTCCAGCCTGGAGCTACTGTCCGGTCTGGCCGCTTCCGTCATCAAAGGACGGCGCAAGGGCTCCCCAACCTCACAGACCTGGGACCGCCTTGCTCGTCTCGCCGTACACATCCTGAATGCCGGAGGCCCAGTCCCCGCTCAGCACTTCGGGCATGAAGCCGAGGTCTGGGAGCTGACCGACACCGGTCTGGTCGTCCAGGAAGCTGCGGGCCTCCGCTTCGCCCTGCCTGTCTTCGAGCAGCACTTCGGCGCCCAGGCTCTACGCAAGGGTTCCGTACTGCCCGAGGAGATCGTCACTGCCGACGCTTTTCCCCGGTGGCGCTACGCGATCGCGTTCGCAGTGAGCGCGAGTGCCCCGGACGAAGCGGAGAACCTCATGCTCCGCCTTGCTCGGGCCAACCCCGCAGCCGTTTCCTGGGCGTTCGACGAGATCGCCCGGGGCAAGGAGCAACATCATGGCATGCGCGAGGCTGAAGACAGGGCCAGGACCACCATCGCCCGACTCGGCAGGGCGGACGACGACGAACTCCGAACGGCTGAAATCGCAGGCACTTGGCTGCGGGAGGCGCTCGAAGCCCTTGTTGAGGGTTTCGGTCCGCTGAGCGGCTCGCTTGTTGAAATGCGAGATGGACGGCTGCCGCGGTGGGGAGTGTGGGCGAAGGAGGGCTGGGTGGCCATTTCTCCGTCGAGATACTCTTCCGAGCCGCCCGCGGTGACTCCACTGGCCTCGCACCCGTCGAACCGTGAAGACTCCGAATGGCGATGGTGGAGTCAGCACCTCTTTCCCGGCGATCCGCTGGGCAGGTGGGGCTGGGCCCGCGGACGGATCCGCGAGCCCCTCGAGCGTGTAGTACGACGTGGTGCTCTTCTAGTGCCGCCGGATTCTCCGTTGGCCCATGAGAGGCTGTGGCACCTTGCGCAGCGACTCCGCCAGGGAAACGTGCCCCGCGATGGCGTCTCTGTGCCTGAAGTGCGCCGGCGAGTTGAGGCGATGATGGAGCATGTGCGGACATCCGTGCGGTACACCCATCAAGTTGCGGGCTACACCTACGACTCGGCGGACATCCGGTGGTTGCACTCCCAGTTGGCCGGTGTTACCGACGAGGTGCTGCGCAGACCATACGGCGAACCGGATCAGGAAATCCCGCAGCGTGGACGGATGTGGCAGGGGTATTCCCCGTTGCTGACGCTGAGGATCACCAGGCAGATTCTGCGGGACGCCCTCATCGGCTACCGACAGCTGGTCGAACTGAACTTCCCCTCCCTCGCCTCTGCGCTGGGCCTGTACAGCGCCCTGCCCGTGAGCGCCGAAGGCATGGTGGTCATGCCGGAGGACGACACGGACGGGTCGCACAGCGGCTTGATCCATACCCTCCGTCCCAAGGCCGCAGGGCGCCGTAATGACCCACCTGAGGTGGACCTGGACCTGTGGACCGAGCCGGGGTTCGGCCCTACCTCGCCGTTCCCCGGTGGGCCGGTTGATTCCAAGACGAACTTCCATCGGCCCTACTACGTAGATCGCGAACTATCCACTGGCTCATCCCGCCCGGCGACTGAGCTTGCCTATGAGTGGCTCGTCCGTGACTTGAAGGCGGTTGGCTGGCTGGGTGTGAACGTCCAGCTCTCTGCATGAAGGCGTCGTCAAGGTGTCAGGGACGGCGAACGGCCAGGCACGCCGTCCAGCTTCCGTAGTGGGTGATTTCTGAGCCGGATGCCGTCGTTGCGGAGTGAGTGGGCACTGTCAATGCACCAGATCGCGAAGCAACTACAGTGTTGGCTCCGCTCCGGTGAGTTGAGACCCCACCGTCCACATGTAGTCGCGGCTGTGTGCGTGAGGATCGGCCGTTGTCGCAGTTTCGAACGCTCTGGGGGCGTACGGAAGTGCCACGGGCGCAGAGAGACGGCTTCCCCTTGCATCGGGAGCGGTCGATAGGCGGCCTTTGCCGTTGCATTTCGGCCAAGTTGAGGAGAGCGTCTGCGGACGTTGCCGGACGTCCACGGACTGGCCCGAACACAGTCAGAACTACTGAGACAGAGTGGGACTGGCTTGGTTTGAACCACGGAGAGTTACCTACTTCGCTCGGCGGGTCACACTTCATTCATGGCGAGCTTCCAGCAGCGGAAAGCGATAGGCGATGCGCACGAGCGGCACGTCGCCGAGCAACTCATCGGGCGAGGATGGGAAGTGGATTTCTGGGGGCAGGGTCTACTGAGCCGGGCGCTCCAATGCGCGCTCCGGAGAACGGACAGCTCCATTCGCTGGTTTCCGGATCTCATTGCGGCGAAGGCACGGGACCTGGTGCTGATCGACTGTAAGGGTGGGATGACCAGCCAGCGAACAGGGCGTCATGCCGTTGAACGCTCAGCAGTTCTGGCGCACTTGCAGCTCATTGCCTGGACCAGTCTCCCGGTCTACTACGTGTTCGATGGGCTCGACGTGTGGGCGCCACATGATGTCCTCATCGCGGGGCAGCAAGGGCCGCACAGCGTTGTCGGCTCCGGGGCCCCGTACTTTCTGATTTCTACGCAAGGAGCCCGCCGCTTCGACGACCTGTTCGGCGGACGGGATCTTCCAGAGTTGGGCATCGCCTCGTAGGGGCCCCTCCCGCGCGTCTACGAGGCTGCTGGACGGCTCTATTGCACGAAACTTTGAGTCCCTGTCGGCGTCGGCTGAGCGTTCGGCCGTCGTCCAGACCAGTGATTGCTGGCTGCCACCGCTGACAACAGGGCAGGCGCTTAGAAGGCGCCTGCTCTGTTCTCTGACGTCGACAGCAAGGCGAGCGCGACGGTAGCGGCGCTCCTGCGTGATGCTGGGGTGTTCTGATTCGCCGACGGCAGACACATTGAGGGTGCAACGGACTGGAATGACGCGGCGAAGCAAGCAAACCTAGAGCGGTCCGGAACAGCGCGGCTACGCCCTGCTGTTCCGCATACGCCCGGATGTCGTGAGCGCTGTGTCGGATGGAACATAGCCGACGATCGCCAGTTACCGAAACCGGCGATTCCGCAGACTATTGAACCTGTCGCGCTGATCCTTGCGTGATGCATTCCGTTGTTTCCCCGAGGAGTTCAGTGCTATGTACATCGAGGTCATGGACGAGGAATGGTTGTATTCCGAGGAGCAGGTTCGATCGCTGCTCGAGTGGATGCGCGGGCATGCGGGTGCCCATCGCTCGGTGCACCCGTTCATGCGCATCGTGGCCGAGCAGGCTCTGCGACCGGGTGAGGCTCGCGCCAGTGAATAGCGCGTGCTTGGCGCAAGTTGACCAGCTTGGCGGCGACGTGCGGCACGCTGGCTCGGCAGACGTCAGTCATTGAACGTCTTCGCCGAGGTGCGGCCGGTCGCCATGCGCCCGTAGTACTGAGATGTTCGGAGCCGCTGGCATGGCGGCGAGGGAGTGTGAACCGCTCCGGGTCTGATGGAGGCTCGATTCCCTGAGAGGATCGAGTCATGGCACGTCTGTCCCCCTACCCGCCCGAGCTTCGTGAGCGCGCGGTGCGCATGGTCGCGGAGAGCCGCCCCAACTACCCGACCGAGTGGGCCGCGATGAAGGCGGTAGCGGCGAAGCTGGGCATCGGTGCCGCAGAGACCGTGCGGACGTGGGTCCGCAAGGCCGAGGTCGACGTCGGCCGACGGCCCGGCATCACGTCCGACGAGGCCGCGGAGATCAAGCGGCTCAAGGCTGAGAACGCCGAACTGCGACGGGCCAGCGAGATCTTGAAAGCGGCGTCGGCTTTCTTCGCGGCCGAGCTCGACCGGCCGTCGAAAGGCTCGTAGCGTTCATCGTCGCTCACCGCGATGTGTTCGGAGTCGAGCCGATCTGCAGAATCCTGACCAGCCTCGGACTGAAGATCGCAACGAGCACCTTCTACGCGGCGAAGAACCGCACCCCCAGCACCCGGTCGGTCCGCGACACTGTACTGAAGACGCAGATCAGCCGTGTCCACACGGACAGCTTCAGCGTCTACGGCGTCCGGAATGTCAGGCGGCAACTACATCGCGAGGGCATACCAGTGGCGCGTTGCACCGTCGCACGGCTGATGCGCGAACTGGGCCTGGGAGGCGCCCGACGAGGGAAGAAAATCCGCACCATTGTCCGGAATGACGGCCATGATCGGGCCGCCGACCTGCTGAAACGCGACTTCACCGCATCCCGGCCGAACGAGCGATGGGTCGCGGACTTCACCTATGTCGCCACCTGGTCCGGGATCATCTATGTCGCGTTCGTCGTGGACGTGTTCTCCCGCGTGATCGTGGGCTGGTCCGCCGCCACCAGCAAGCGGGCCAAGCTCGTCCTCGACGCCCTTGACATGGCCTTGTGGCGCCGGGACCGGGCCGGAACTCCCGCTGGCCCGGGGCTGGGTCATCATTCGGAGGCGGGCAGTCAGTACACATCGTTCGCGTTCACCGCGCACCTTCTCGACGCCGGCATCGACGCCTCGATCGGCACCGTCGGCGATGCCCTGGACAACACGCTCATGGAATCCCAGATCGGCCTCTACAAGACGGAGTTGATCAAACCCCGCAAGCCCTGGCACGGCCTCGCTGACGTCGAACTCGCCACTGCGGAATGGGTCGACTGGTTCAACAACCAGCGCCTCCACACAGCGATCGGAGACATCCCACCGCACGAGCACGAGACCAACTACTACTCTCAACTCCAGCCCCAACCGGCGGCTGGAGTCAACGCATAGAGCCTCCACCGATCCCAGAGCGGTTCACTTCGCCCTGTCCTTTATGGACAGGGCGAAGGACGTCTATGCGTTGAAAGTGTTCGAGTCAGGGCCGACGGTCGGTCGACTCGTCCTTCCTGGTCGGTACAGAGGGTGGCCGGGCGCTGGATGTCTGGTCGGAGGTGGTGGGTTGGTGGCCGTGGAGCCGATAGACCATTTCGTCTGGACAACGGTCCAGGCGAGCCTGGCGCCAGGCAGCGTCGTAGGACAGGGGCGTTGCGCTGCGTCGTTGAACGAGCAGGGCTCGGAGGCTGGTCAGGGGGGCCAGCAGCGCCCGCCACAGGACAAGCTTCATGGATGTGCCCTTCGAGGCGATCGGTCGAGCCCGGGCATGTCCACCGGCTCGACACTGCTGGGAAGGCTGCCGCCGTTCAGTGCCTTGAGGGAGTCGGACAGCACGACCATTGCTTGCTGGCGCTTCTCGATGTTCGTGAATCCTTGGCCGACCTGCTCCCATTGCTGCAGGAGCGGGAACCACCACCGGTCGCAGGAGCAGATCAGGCGAGCAAGGCGCTGGAGTTCGGCAACGTGCTCGTCGCCCAGGGCACCGGGGGCGTGGTGCTCGAGTTGGTCCAGGACGACGAGGTCCGGGTGGTCGTAGAGGTTTTCCTTCAAGAAGCGCAGGCGGCGGACGCGCTGCTCGTCCGCTGCCCGCTGCGCCAGCAGCTCCTGTGCTGCGCTGGGCAGACCGAGGGTCGCCTTGACGTTCAGCAGGCAGTAGTTCGGGGCACGGCGAGGCAGACAGTCGAGGGCGGCGTTGATGGCGTCCTGCGCGGCGGGCAAGTCCGAGGCTCGCAGACGCGCCGCCGTCTCGGTTGCTGCGGCATGCACAGTGGCGCGTGCTGTCTCCTCTACGTTGGGAGGCACCCGCCACAGCGGTCGCCACGTGATCGTGTAGAGGGCCTCGAAGGCGACGCCGTTGGTGGCGCTGGGCAGCAACCGTGGCTGGGCAGACCTACTTGTACGGACTGCGCGGTGCCATGGCCACCTCATACGAGGTTCTCTTCGAGCGGGAAGACCGTGCGCACACGGCTGTCGACGAGGTGGTTGTAGAAGTCGTCGGCCACGCTGACGCCCTCAACGGTGGAGATGCCACGCAGCCTGTTCATGAACCTCCAGCCGGCCTCGAACATGTTGTGGCCGCGCAGCGCGGGCAGTAAGAGGTCGCGCAACTGCGTGTAGGCGCTGGGATCGTCGGCACAAGCACGGATCCAGTCCGTCAGACGCGAGATGACCTCGGCGGCGGTCTCCGAAGAGGACAGCAGGTCGTGGACGCCGCGCTGCACGTCGATGTCCGTGGGCGGGGAGCCCACGAGCCACGGCGTGCCGTCGTGCCGGCGGGTCATCAATGCAAGGAAGGCCAGGGCGCCGCTGCGTGCGGAGGAGACCTTGCCTTGCTGCCAGCTCTGGACCTCACCGGTCAGTCGCTGTGCGACGGTGGGGTGTTGGACCAGAGCGTCGAAGGCAGCCTGGACTTGGCCGACCACGGTGGCGTCGGTGTTCTTGTGCGCGACCCGGCGCAGGCGCACCATTGCCCGCTTGGCCAGAGATGTGGCGACGGAGGAGTCCTCCAGGACTCGTCGGCACAGCGCAATCACGGCAGGCGCGTAACTCTCCTTCTCCGCCCACCCGTACAGTGCTTCCCACGCCAGGCGTCCGACGTGTTCATTGCGCACGGCGCTTTCCATGACCGCACCAAGCACCGTTGGATGACTGCTACCGACCAGGCTGCCCAGTGTCGTGAGGTAGTCCACCGATCCGTGCCGCACGGTGAGCTCGGCCAACGCAGCGATTGCGTGGTCTTCCGGATCGGCGCTTTGAGCCGTCGCGACGAGCCAGGTCAACAAGGGCTCACGCATGGCGTCGTAGTTGTCCCAGACGTACTCCAGCACCGCGCGTCCATAGACAGGCCGGTCGAAGACCACGGCGTCCTGCATATCGACTTGACCCCCGACATCCTGGATGCGCCGACGCATTCCCCGTCCGGCCAGTGCACTGCGCGTCGGTGAGAATCCAGTTGTTGTGCCGGAGGTGCCGGGAACGTCCTCGATGGCTTTCAGTAGAGCGGCTGCACTGCGCGCGACGACGGGCAGGGGTGCCGACTGTTGCACGGCCAGGGCCAGCAGCAGACAACGGTCGTCCACGGTGAGTGAGGGGTTGTCGTGGGTGTACAGGCTGTTCATCTCGCCGAACCGGCTGTCGAGTTCCCCGCGCCAGTCGGTTAGCGCTGCGATGACGCGGTCTTCGAGGGTGCTGTCGGTTTCTGCCTCGCCTTCGGCCTGCAACAACGACTGCTGGGAGCTGGTGCGGGTGTGCTCCTTCCAGGTCATGACGACGGTGTGCGCGGCCCGCACAGCGGCCACTGCTGTCAGTCCGCGCAAGGATGTGGTGGCTTTGGAGAAGGATTGGAGTGACGTGACGAGTTGGTCGTAGCCGTAGGCGGTCAGGTGTGCCTCGACCACGCGCTGGGCATCGGGAGGCTCGTGCAGGTGGACTACTTGGATGCCGTGACGATCGCTGAGGCGGTGGTCCTTCCACAGGCCCTGTGCGACGGTCAGTGCGAGATAGGAACGGCAGTCGCGCAGGTGGGAGGCATGTTTCGAGAGAGCGTTCAGGAAGTCAGCGGATACCTGGTCGTTCTCCGGATGCTTGAGATCGAGTTGGTACGCATGCGCCTTTTCCAGAGGCAGGCGCCCCTGGCGGGGGATGTCCCAGTCCGCGTCCAACTGGACCACGGTGGTGTCATCAGCAGTGTGCTCGGCCAGGAGTCGTAGAGCGAAGGTGGTGGAGCCACACGAACGCGGTGCCACAATGACGATGACCGGCTGGCGAGGACGGCGGGTGACAGGATCGACAATCTGCTCCCAGACCAGGTCCCAGTGCGGGTCCCGAACGAACGGCTGGTCGAGTAGTTGCTCCCGACTTTGCTCCACGCCCTCCAGCAGGTCCCGTTTTCGAGTCTCCAGGATCAACTGCTCGATGTGGTGGGCGACCACTTCGGGGTCCCCGTACACGTGTGTTGCTGCACCGTCGGTTTCGTGCACACGCGGCGCGGGCGGCACAACGCCCGGTGGCAAGGGAACGGGAGAGGGGAACGAGTCGTCAGGGTTCGCACCAGGCCGGTCGGCAGAGCCGGTTCCGGGACGCAAGCGATGCAGCCAGCTGCCGGAGCCGTTGGACTGGCTCTCACCACCTTCGCCGCTCGGTGGGGTTGCGTTGGAGCGAGTGGGGTCGAACGGTACGTCAGACATACTGGAACTCCAGGGTGAGTGCGTTGTGGGCAGCAGGGCGAAAGGCCAGGCGACTCACCGCTGGCCGCGATCGATCCGCAGGGTGTCGATGCTGTTGGCGATCGTGGCGTCGCTGACCTGAGCGTGGAACTGGAACGTTCCGCCACTACTGGCAACCGGTGTCAATGGCGCGTCGCTCGGCTGCGTGGTGGAGGAGGGAGCGGCCGGCGATGCGGCGTCCGTGACGTAGAGGCGCACGGCCGGTCCGGTCAGGCCCGGCACGTGAATCCGGCAGGGCTGCTCGAAGCCGGGCTTGTCACTGACGCGGGCAACCGCCTCGAGGAAGTGGTGTGGGCCCAGCTCCTGCGTGCGTCCCGCGTGCACGGTGCGCTGGTAGACGATCTCGGAGAGTGCGGCAGCTAGGAAGCCGCCGCTGTCCTTCGCGGCGGACAGCGCTTGGCGGTTTGCCTGGCTGTCGAGTAGCCGGGTGGTGTTATTGATGGCGCTACCGCGGTGGTCGGGCAGGGACAGCGGGCCGACGTGGACACTGGCCCGCAGCCGCAGGACGGGACTACTTGCCAGCCGCTGCTGTTCGTAGCGCACCAGAGCCGCATCGAGCCGGCTCAGGAGCGGATCCACGAGTCGTGCCAGCACTGAGGGCGGAAACAGCAGGATCGCCCCGTCGCCACTGTCCTTGTAGCCGCCGGGAAGTTCCTGCGGGTCGGGCAGCCGACATTCGGCGAGCACCGTCGCCACGATGTCGTCCACGTCGCACCGGGCGGCGGCCATCTTCGCCTCGGGGAACTGGCTGTACTTCTCCATGTCGATAGCCACGAGGGCGAGTTCGGCGGGCACGTCCAGGGGCTCTGCGTGCAGCGGCGCATCCATCGGGCACCGTCCTTTCAGCACAGGCGGTCAGGGAAGAGTGCCCATGCTGATCGGGCGGGACGGCCGCCGCTGCCCAGTAGTGGGCACGCCTGAAGTGCGGCCCGTCACGTCTGCGTACGCGCGTGCGACTGAATCGAATGGATGTCGCGAACGAGGAGCCCGCCACTGGAGGTGGTGCGGACCCAGTCCTGCTCGCGCCAGGGCTTGAGCGCGTTGACCACAGCGTTTCGGGAAGCGCCAATCATCTGAGACAGCTCCGTCTGAGTCAGACGCACGGCGAGATCCGAAGCCGAAGCGGATGCGGCCTCGACCAGTCGTGAGAGAGCCGATGCCAGGCGCAGCGGCACAGACGCGGTGGCCAGTTCGAGTCGTACGGCCTCCGATTCCCTGACCCGGGCGATGGCATGGCGCAGGAGGGGGGCCAGCAGGTCATGCTCCTCAACGAACGTGAGGAAAGCGGCAGCCGGGATGATGCGGATCTGGCAGGTCTCGGCGGCGATGACCGTGGCGGTGCGCGGCTGGGAGTCCAACACGGCCAGCTCGCCGAGTAACTCGCCGGCGCCGCGCACGGCGAGAAGCGTCCTTTCTCCGCTGGCCCCGGCCAGGGTGATCAACGTTGACCCGGACTCCAGCACGATCACATGAGTTGCTGGATCTCCTTGGCGGAGCAGCACACTCCGAGCGGGCCTGACGCGCTGCGGTGCGAGCGCCTTCAGGTGTGCCCATAACTTGTCGCCGATCACCGTGGCATGCGGCTGATACACGCGTCCCCCTGCTGTGCGGCCCCGACACACTTAGGTGATCGTCTCAACTAACCAGAATGTTGCTCAATAGACACATTCCAGCCATCAGGAGTGCTGCTAGGGCAAAGTCGACGGCCAACCGGGCCGCTCGCAGCTTCCTGTCCGCCAGCCAGGCCAGCACCTGTAGACGGCGGCCCTCGACATGCCGTTCAAGCTCCCCATGCGCAGCCGAACTCACAGCGACCCGCTGGTGCACAAGTGCCTCGCCCATCAATTCGGTATGTAGCCCCGCCCTTGGGACCGCGGGCCGTAGCGCGAGCAGCGCAGCTCCTATCGCGGCCATCAGCAACAGACACATCAGGACCAGGGAGAACACCGCGATGGGGGGCATGCCGTGTGCACTCGACAGCACGGCAACCCCTGCAGCCAGCAGGCCACCCGCTATTCCGCACAAAGCAGTTGCTTTCGTATCTGCCCGCTGTACCTCGACGAAGGCGCGTTCTGCGTGTCCTTGCAGCCGCTCCATCTCTGCCGGAGTATTGCCTGGCTCATGCATGCTGCCCCACATCCCTCTGTGGCCGTCGCCTGCTTGTCATGGCAGTTGCCAGCCTGCTCTCAGCTGCCGAGGAGCGATGCCTACCGCAGGGCATGAGGAGCGGTAGGTGCCTCACTCCACGACCTTCGAGGTCTTTGCTCACCGGCTGACGCTCATCGCGTTGATCACGATCCGGTACGCAAGTGCCGCCGTAGCGCACTTCGCCGTCTCGTATTCGTGGGCAGATCGCTTGGCCGCAGGGTTTCTGTCGCTGCGGATCCACCGCCCTGCTCGGTGGGCGGCACGTTCTTGGAGGCGCAACGGTTTTCGCCCAAACTCTCCCGGGCGGTCACCAGCGCGCCTATTGTGCTGTCCCGCCAAGGCGTCACCATCCGGGGGGGGGGGGGATCGTGTCCGACGCGTTCAGGTCCAAGTCTGCGCTCAAGCGCTGTGTCGTATGCCGCCTGCCGGTGGCCAGGAAGAAGCTGGTCTTCGCCCCGGGCGGACTGCCGGTACACCGCGCCTGCCGGTCGACCATAGACCGCTCGTCGCCCCGCTCGACGGCTCCGACTCGTGTGACCCGGGTACCCAAAGACATCAGTCGCGCCGAACTCCTCAAGAGGATCGAAGCGTTGCGGAAGCGCGACCCCAAAATGAAGCCGGGCGCAGCTCAGGTGCAGCCCGCTGGCCGCCCCAAGCCACCGACAGCGCCACACCGCGGCAAGCGGTTGGGCGCCCCGCCTCAGCCGTACTACGGCGTGGAGATGAAGTTCATCGACGGCCGGTGGGTACAGATGCACCCTGACTCCGAATAGCGACGACACTCAGACGGGCGAGGCCGACTGCTATGTCGCGCCACTCACGTCGTGCACCCCGAAGGCAGCGCGGGACGCGCGAGGCCCTGCTCCCCGGGGAGTTTCAGGCCCGCGCACCGCAGTTGCTCTTGATCGCCACCCATGCTTTGGTGGGCTCGCCCCCATAGTCGCTGTTCTCGGCCAGGAGCCGCGTGTTCGGCCCCGACATGTCCGTCATGCAGCTATCGGATGCGGGAGGCGAGATGAGGGAACGCGTCTTCCCATACGGCGCGCACGGTGCGATCGACGAGGGTGCGCAGCACCGGCCACAGCTGGAGGAGCACGCCCGAGTCGAGGTAGCGGGGCAGGTCGTCGCGCAGTCCCTCATACAGGACGGTGCGGTACAGGCCCATGCGCTGGCGCGGTTTGCCCAGGTCGTATGAGGTCATCCCGGACCAGGCCAGGTGCAGCGGTAGTTCCACGATCCCTTGGGTCGGGCCGCGCAGCTCGTCCAGCGACTCCGGCAGACGGCGGCGAAACTTCTTCCGGTACAGCGCGAGGTCCTTGTCCTCCGCGGCCGAGACGTCCCTCGGGGAGTTGTGGGCTGGAGCGCATGAATCCATCATGGCGGCCGGAGAGGTTGCGAAGGTCATGATGTGCGAGCTGGCGTCCTGAGCGAGCGGGAGGGCGGGTCGCCGGACGAGCTGGTTGCCGCAGCCTGCTCAGCCCTGGGTGTGATGGGCTCTCGGTCTTGACACTCGTTTGACGCTCTGGGCGTCTGTACGAAGGATGAGGAGCCGAGAAGCGGGCTCTGACCAGGGCCTTTCTGGGACCCATTCAGGCCGACCTCTTCCCGATGAAGCATCACGTGGAGTGCGTGGCGATTCTGGAGCCGGTGGCCAAGGGCGCCTGACCCAGGGGTCGCCTGGGCCGACCCGTCGCCGGGTTCGGTGCGGCGGGTGCGGTCGCCGTGGCCGCCGCGCGGACTGGCGCGCCGGACCGGGACAAACCGGGACCTACGCGAGACGCTGCCTCCATGACAGCCGAACCCGCCGCCGGAGCCGCGGCCCCTGGTGACGCCTCGTACCGCTTCGACGACCTGACCGCCCTCTACATCAACTGCACCCTCAAGCCGTCCCCGCAGCTCAGCCACACCCAGGGGCTGATCGACAAGAGCGCGGAGATCATGATGGCGCGCGGCGTCACCACGTCGGAGATCCGGGCCGTCGACCACGACATCGCCCCCGGTGTCTATCCGGACATGACCGAGCACGGCTTCGCCGTCGACGAGTGGCCCGCGCTGTACGAACGGGTGATGGCCGCGGACATCCTGGTCATCGCCGGTCCGATCTGGCTGGGCGACAACAGCTCGGTGACGAAGAGGGTGATCGAGCGGCTCTACGCCTGCTCCTCACTGCTCAACTCGCAAGGGCAGTACGCCTATTACGGCCGCGTCGGCGGCTGTCTCATCACCGGCAACGAGGACGGCGTCAAGCACTGCGCGATGAACGTCCTCTACAGCCTCCAGCACCTCGGCTACACGATCCCGCCCCAGGCCGACGCCGGCTGGATCGGTCCGGCGGGACCCGGGCCGTCGTATCTCGACGCCGGTTCGGGCGGTCCGGAGAACGACTTCACCAACCGCAACACCTCGTTCATGACCTGGAACCTCATGCACCTCGCCGCGCTGCTGAAGCGCGCCGGGGGCGTCCCCGCCTACGGCAACCAGCGCTCGCAGTGGGACGCCGGATGCCGGCCAGGGGCGGAGAACCCCGAGCATCGTTGAGCGGGCGGAGAGAATCTTGACCGAACCCTGGGAGCGCTGACCAGGCGTCAAAGTGCCGGCCGCGCCGCATACTTCACGGTGCGGGGGCGTCTCGCCAGGGCGTGAGGGGGAGTGACCGGGTGAGTGGTGTCGGGGACGGGCTGGGCAAGGTCGAAGTGAAGCTTCGCTGGGATCCGAGCCCGTACGGGGAGCCTCCTCGGCATCTCGACATCATCGCCGCGACCTACTCGGTCGACGATCCGCACGGGCGGCCGGTGTATGTCGTGCACCACGACAGCCGGTCCCCGGACGGCACGATCAACATGACCCGGCACAGCGAGACCGGCATGGGGTACGGGTTCGTCGAGGCGATGGTGCTGGAGTTCGACCGGGTGTCGTCCGCCTACGGGCGGGTGGTGGTCGGGGTGGGCATCCATCAGGACAGCGGTCCCCGCACCTTCGGCGAGATCGCCAACGCAGGGGTGGTCGTGCTGGAGGGCTATCGGCCGCTGCTCGCCGACGACTTCACGACCGTCGCCGACGCCACGGCCGCGACGGTCGCGGAATTCACCAGGGACGAGTCCGGGGCGTGGCGGTTCCGCGGCATGGTCCGGGGGTACGACAGCGACCCCGTGCTCTTCGCCGCCGAGATGGGCAGCAGCCGGCAGTGAGCGGTGGGCAGTCGGCGACCGGTGATCCACGGGCGGCAGAATGGGCCGCATGACCGTTTACTGCGCTGTGCTGGACGACTACCAGGGCGCCGCCCTGACCCTGGCCGACTGGAGTGCCCTCGACGGCAGGGTCGAGGTGCGGGCGTTCCGTGAACACATCGCCGACCGGGACAAGTTGGCCGCCGAGCTCGCCGACTGCGAGATCGTCGTCGCCATGCGGGAGCGCACCCCGTTCGACGCCGACCTGCTGAGCCGGCTGCCGAGGCTGCGGCTGCTGGTGACCACCGGGATGCGCAACGCCTCCATCGACCTCGCCGCGGCCACGGCCCAGGGCGTCACCGTCTGCGGTACGGCGAGCAGTTCGACCCCGCCCGTCGAACTCACCTGGGCGCTCCTGCTCGGCCTCGCCCGGCATGTCACCACCGAGAGCCGCGCCCTGCGCGAGGGCGGGCCGTGGCAGTCCACGGTCGGGCAGGACCTGCACGGCCGCACCCTCGGCCTGCTCGGGCTCGGCAAGATCGGCAGCCGGGTCGCCAGGGTCGCCACCGCCTTCGGAATGGAGGTGGTGGCATGGAGCCAGCACCTGACCGCCGAGCGGGCCGCGGAGGAAGGGGTGCAACTCGCTGACGGCAAGGAGGACTTGCTGCGGAGCAGCGACTTCGTCTCGGTCCACCTCGTGCTGTCCGACCGCACCCGCGGCCTGCTCGGCGAGCCGGAACTGCGCGCCATGCGCCCGCACGCCTTCCTGGTCAACACCTCCCGCGCCGCGATCGTCGACCGGGCCGCCCTGCTGCGGGCGCTGCGCGAGGGCTGGATCGCCGGTGCCGGCCTCGACGTCTTCGACACCGAGCCGCTGCCCGCCGACGACCCCCTGCGCGCCCTCCCGAACGTGCTGGCCACGCCCCACCTCGGCTACGTCACCGAGCACAACTACCGCACGTACTACCGGGAAGCGGTGGAGGACATCGCCGCGTTCCTGGACGGCAGCCCGGTGCGCACGCTGAACTAGCGTCCGGCCGTCGGCGTACGCCGGCCTAGTGTTCGGGCGCCCGTCGTACCCCCGTCACCGCCATCAGCGCCCCCAGCACGCACAGCACGCCCGCGACCAGCACCGAGGTGTGCACGCCGTTCATGAAGGCCTGGTGGCTGCCCTCGACGACCGCCGACTTCAGCTGCGTCGGCATCTCGGCGGAGACGGGGGCGGCGCCCATGGCCACCGCGTCCTTCGCCTCGGCCAGGCCGCTCGCCGCCCCGGCGGGGACGCCGGCGGAGGTCAGCTCGTCCGTCAGCGTGGCGCCGACGCGGCTGGTAATGAGGGAGATGAGCACGGACGTACCGAGCGCGCCGCCGATCTGGAGCGCGGTCGCCTGTAGACCGCCCGCCACGCCACCGTCCTTCACCGGCGCGTTCCCCACGATCGCGTCGGAGGAGGACGCCATCACCATGCCGACGCCCAGACCGAGGGCGATGAACGGCGGCCACATGGTGGTGTACGACGAGTGCGCGCCCCAACTCAGCATCGTGAAGCAGGCGATCGCCTGGAGGGCCATGCCCAGCGGCATCGTCAGGCGCGGGCCGAAGCGGCCGGTGAGCGCCGCGCCCAGCGGCGACGCCACGACCGAGGCCAGGCTCAGCGGCAGGGTGCGGACGCCGGCCTCGACGGGTGAGAAGCCGCGCACGTTCTGCAGGTACAGCATCACGAAGAAGATCACACCGAGCAGCACGAAGAAGTTCAGCGCGGTGATGACCGTGCCGATCGTCAGCGCCGGGTTGCGGAACAGCCGCATCGGCAGCAGCGGGGACGCCACCCGGGTCTCGTACCAGCCGAAGACCAGCAGGAGCAGCACGCCCGCCGTCATCGCGCCCAGCGTGCCGCCCGAAGTCCAGCCCCAGGTCTCGCCCTTGACGACACCGAACACGACGGCGAGCAGGCCCAGCGCGAGGAGGACGACACCGGCGATGTCGAACTTCTCGTCCGCCGCGGCCGTGTTCTTGCTCTGCGGCAGCACCACCGCGCTGAAGGCGATCGCCACCACGCCGATGGGGGCGTTGATGTAGAAGACCGACTCCCAGTCGACGTGCTGGACGAGCAGTCCGCCGACGATGGGGCCGAGGGCCGTCGACACCGAGGAGACCATCGCCCAGATGCCGACCGCCATGCCGAACTTCTTCGGCGGGAACACCGCGCGCAGCATGCCCAAGGTGTTCGGCATCAGCAGCGCGCCGAAGAAGCCCTGGAACGCGCGGAAGACGATGACGCCGGTGATCGAGCCGGACAGGCCGATCGCGACGGACGCGGCGGTGAAGCCCGCGACGCCGACCAGATAGAAGGTGCGGCGGCCGAAGCGGTCGCCGAGCTTGCCGCCGAGGATCAGGGCGGCGGCGAGCGCCAGCAGATAGGAGTTGGTGACCCACTGGAGGTCGGCCGTGGAGGCGTTGAGATCCCGGCCGATCTCCGGGTTGGCGATCGAGACGACGGAACCGTCGAGGCCGACCATGAAGAGGCCGAAGGCGACGGCTATGAGGGTCAGCCAGGGATTGGCGCGCAGACTGCTGGGTGTTGTCGTGGTCGGGGCGTCCGTGGACGTGGTCAAAGTGTCGGATGGCATGGCTGTGCCTGTCCTTCGGGAGGGCGTGAGTGATCAGCGGGCGTGGGAGTGGAGACGTCCGCTGAGCGACTCGAGTGCGCCCAACGCCGAGCCGAGGGAGGCCAGTTCGCCGTCGGTGAGAGCACGCAGGGCGCGCGCGAGATGGGCGCCCGTGAGCTGATGGACCTCGGCCAGCCGCTGCCGGGAGGTCGGGGTGAGATGCAGATGCGCGACCCGCTTGTCGGCGGGGTCCTGGCGGCGCTCCAGCATTCCCTGCTCGGTCATCTGCGTGACGAGCGCGCTGACGTTGTTCGGCTTCATCAGCAGGGCGTCCGCGGTCTCGCGTACGGTCACGCCCTCGTGCGCCTCGACATGACGCAGCAGCGCGAGCTGGGCCTCGGGGGGCTTGGGGTGCGAGAAGTCCTGGTCGATCTGGCGGTCCAGGGCCCGGTAGAGGGCGGGCAGGCACGCCGCGAGGCCTGCGGCCACGTGGTCGATGTCCTGGCGCATGCCGGAAGGATAAGTATGCCTGGATACCTATGTCAACATAGGTGATCGGGACCCGGACATGCGTGTGGGGCGACCCGTACGGGCCGCCCCACAGCAGCGGATCAAGCGATCAGGCGATCAGGCGATCCGAGGATCAGACCAGGTCGAAGCGGTCCGCGTCGGAGACCTTGACCCACGCCGCCACGAAGTCCTTCACGAACTTCTCCTTGGCGTCGTCGCTCGCGTACACCTCGGCCAGCGCCCGCAGCTCGGAGTTCGAGCCGAAGACCAGGTCGGCACGGGTGCCGGTCCACTTGACCTCGCCGGTGGCGTCGTCGCGGGACTCGAAGACCGTCTGGTCCTCCGACACGGCGGTCCAGGTCTGGCCCAGGTCGAGCAGGTTGACGAAGAAGTCGTTCGTCAGCAGGCCCGGGGTCTTCGTGAAGACGCCGTGCGCGGTGTTCTGGTAGTTGGCGCCCAGGACGCGCAGACCGCCGACGAGGACGGTCAGCTCGGGGGCGCTCAGGCCCAGCAGGTTCGCCTTGTCGAGCAGCAGGTACTCGGCCGGCAGGCGGTTGCCCTTGCCGAGGTAGTTGCGGAAGCCGTCGGCGGTGGGCTCGAGAGCGGCGAAGGACTCCGCGTCCGTGTGCTCCTCCGTGGCGTCCACGCGACCCGGGGTGAAGGGCACCTCGATGTCGTAGCCGGCGTCCTTGGCGGCCTTCTCGACACCGGCGGCACCGCCGAGGACGATCAGGTCGGCGATCGAGACCTTCTTGGCGCCGGTGTTGAACCCGGCCTGGATGCCCTCCAGGACGCGCAGCACCTGGGCCAGCTCGTCGGGCTCGTTGACCTCCCAGCCGGCCTGCGGCTGGAGGCGGATACGGGCACCGTTGGCACCGCCGCGCTTGTCGCTGTTGCGGTACGTCGAGGCCGACGCCCACGCGGTGGACACCAGCTGCGAGACCGTCAGACCCGAGTCGAGCAGCTTGGCCTTGAGCGCCGCGACGTCGGCGGCGTCGATGGGCTCGCCCTCGGCCGCCGGCAGCGGGTCCTGCCACAGCAGGGTCTCCTCCGGGACCTCCGGGCCGAGGTACAGCGACTTCGGGCCCATGTCACGGTGGGTCAGCTTGTACCAGGCGCGGGCGAAGGCGTCCGCGAACTGGTCGGGGTTCTCGTAGAAGCGACGCGAGATCTGCTCGTAGACCGGGTCGAAGCGCAGCGACAGGTCGGTGGTGAGCATCGTCGGGAGCTTCTTCTTCGACGCGTCGTGGGCGTCGGGGATGATCGCCTCGGCGTTCTTGGCGACCCACTGGTGGGCGCCGGCCGGGCTCGCCGACAGCTCGTACTCGTACTCGAAGAGGTTCTTGAAGAACCCGTTGCTCCACTGGGTCGGCGTGGCGGTCCAGGTGACCTCCAGGCCGGACGTGATCGCGTCGCCGCCCTTGCCGGTGCCGTAGGTGCTCTTCCAGCCGAAGCCCTGGGCCTCGATCGGGGCGGCCTCGGGGTCGGCGCCGACGTTCTCGGCCGGGCCGGCACCGTGGGTCTTGCCGAAGGTGTGGCCACCGGCGATGAGGGCGACGGTCTCCTCGTCGTTCATCGCCATCCGGTGGAAGGTCTCACGGATGTCGCGGGCCGCGGCGACCGGGTCCGGGTTGCCGTTGGGGCCCTCGGGGTTGACGTAGATCAGACCCATCTGGACCGCGCCGAGCGGGTTCTCCAGCTCGCGGTCGCCCGTGTAGCGCTGGTCGTCGAGCCAGACCTTCTCGGGACCCCAGTAGACGTCCTCCTCCGACTCCCAGACGTCCTCGCGGCCGCCGCCGAAGCCGAAGGTCTCGAAGCCCATGGACTCCAGCGCCACGTTGCCGGCGAGGATCATCAGGTCGGCCCAGGACAGGCTCTGGCCGTACTTCTTCTTCACCGGCCACAGCAGACGGCGGGCCTTGTCCAGGTTGCCGTTGTCCGGCCAACTGTTCAGCGGGGCGAAGCGCTGCTGGCCGGCGCCGGCGCCGCCACGGCCGTCGCTGATGCGGTAGGTGCCCGCGCTGTGCCAGGCCATACGGATCATGAACGGGCCGTAGTGCCCGAAGTCGGCCGGCCACCAGTCCTTGGAGTCCGTGAGGACCTCGGCGATGTCCTGCTTCACGGCCGCGAGGTCCAGGGACTCGAACGCCGCCGCATAGTCGAACTCCTCACCGAGCGGGTTCGCCACGGCGGGGTTCTTGGCCAGGATCTTCAGGTTGAGCCGCTCCGGCCACCACTGGCGGTTGCCACCGCCCTGGGTGGGGTGCAGGGCGCGGTCGTGCGCCACGGGGCACTTGCCCTCGGGGGCGGCGTTGCTCTCAGACATGGGGGAATCCTTCCGGACGGGGCGGATCGTTGGAGCTCAGGAACTGCTCGTGGTGGTGCTTGGTGCTGCTGGTGGTGGTGCTTGGTGCTCGGTACTGCCAGTGGTCCTCAGGAACCGCCGGCGGACGAACAGGCGGGGCACAGGCCCCAGTAGATGACCTCGGCCTCGTCGACCGTGAAGCCGCGGTCGTCCTGCGCGGTCAGACAGGGGGCGTGACCGACCGCGCAGTCGACGTCGACGACGACTCCGCACGAACGGCACACCAGGTGGTGGTGGTTGTCGCCGACACGACCCTCGAACCGGGCCGGGCTGCCCGGCGGCTCGATACGGCGGACGAGCCCGGCCGAGGTCAGCGCGTGAAGCGCGTCGTACACGGCCTGAAGCGATATGTGGCCGACCCGGTCGCGCACCCCCTCGGCGATCATCTCGACGCCGAGGTGGTCCCCGGCGCGGACGGTCTCCAGCAGGGCGACCCGGGCGGCCGTCACCCGCAGGCCGGCCCCGCGCAGCTCTTCGGCGGGAGTCGGGGGCTGGGGTGCAGTCATGCGGGACAACCTACCCCCGTAAACACGAATAGTTCAAGAAAAGGAATCCTCCCAGTTTGATGGCGCGCGCCTTGACCGCAGGAAAACCCTTAGGGCGACTGCGGTGGGCCGGGGCCGGATGGGAGGATGTGACGCCATGACGTCAGGGTGGGGAACGCGCACAGTACGGGCCGCGGTGTTCGCGGCCGTCTGCGTGCTGCTCGCCGCCCTGGGCCACGTCCTGATGTCCGGCCGGCACGTGCCCGCCTGGGCACTGGCCGGCGGCACGCTCCTCACCGGGGCCGCGGCCTGGTGCCTGGCGGGGCGCGAACGCGGGCTGCCGACGGTGGTCGGGCTCGCCGTCGCCGCCCAGACGGCACTCCATGAGGGGTTCTCGCTGGCACAGCCGGTGGCGGCGGAGCCGGGCCGCATGGCGGAGCCGGGCATGGCGGGCGCGGATGCCATGGGCGCCACGGACATGGGCACGATGGACATGGGTTCGGCGCACATGGGCCTGATGCACATGGGCCCGACGCACCTGCACTCCATGGACCCCATGGACATGGCGCACATGGGCGCGGACCACACCGGCGCCGGTTCCTCCTCCCTCGGCATGCTCGCCGCCCACCTGCTGGCCGCGCTGCTGTGCGGACTGTGGCTGGCGTACGGGGAACGGGCCGCCTTCCGGCTGCTGCGGGCCGTCGCCGGATGGCTCGCGGCGCCGCTGCGCCTGCTGCTCGCCCTGCCCACGCCGGCCCACCGGCCGCGCACCGGCCGGCCCCGGCGCCGCTCCGAGCGGGCGCCGCGGCTCCTCCTTCTCAGCCATGCGATCACCACACGGGGGCCTCCCGCGGGGACCGCTGTCGCCTGACAGCCACTGACCCGAGGCCGCCCGCGCGCGCCTCGGGCGTCAGCCGCACGACCGCCCAGGCGCCGTGCGGCGATCTCCCCGCAACACCGGACCCTCGCCGCGCGCCCTGACACGCGGCCGGTGGGTCCGGAAACCCACGGAATCCCGTTAAGCCCTGGAATCCCCGGAGGCCGCGGAAGCCCTGGAGCCGTCGGGTGTCTGGAGTCCCGGAGCGCTGGAGGTCCGTAGTCACGGAGTCCCGGAGCTCTGAAGGCTCGGAGGCCCGGGGGTTCGGACCCCGGCATCTTCGGAGCCCTGGAGCCCTGGAGCCCTGGAACCCCGGTGGCCTGGGGGCCTGGCGGTCCGCAGGGCTGGAGCCCGAGCCCCATGCCCCGACCCCAAGTCCCCGGAGCCCCGCAGCCCCGGAGCCCTGGCGGACCCGGAGCCCCCCGGCCCCCCGGAATCCCTGGCACCCCCGGAATTCCCGATGACCGAGAAGGACATCAGGTGATCACTCCTGCCCTGCCCGCTTGGCGCGAAGAATCGCGAGCCCCGGACGAGTCGACGACCGCCTGGGCGCTGGCCGCCCGTGGTGGCGACGCCGTCGCCGTCGAGCACTTCGTCCGCGCCCTGCACCGCGACGTCCTGCGCTACGTCGCCCATCTGTGCGCCGATCCCCAGGCCGTCGACGACCTCGCACAGGACACGTTCCTGCGTGCGCTCGGCAGCCTGCACCGGTTCGAAGGGCGGTCCTCGGCCCGTGCCTGGCTGCTGTCCATCGCCCGCCGCGCCGTGATCGACGGCTACCGCTATGCCGCCGCCCGGCCCCGCCTCTCCGACACCGCGGACTGGCAGCTGGCTGCCGAACTCGCCCAGCCGCGTGGGCTGCCCGGCTTCGACGAGGGCGTGGCCCTGCTCGACCTGCTGGCCGCGCTGCCCGTCGAACGCCATGAGGCCTTTGTCCTCACCCAGCTCCTCGGCCTGCCCTACGCGGAGGCGGCGGAGATCAGCGACTGCCCGGTGGGCACGGTGCGCTCGCGCGTGGCACGGGCGCGGGAGACGCTGACCGCGCTGCTGGCGGAGGCGGAGGCGGGACGGGAGCGGGGGGTGGTCGTTGAGGTGAGTGCCGGCGCTGTGTCGGTCGGCTGAGGGTGGGTGGTGTGGGGGTGGGGGTGCGCTGGTGCGCGTGCGGTCAGTGAGGGGGCGCACCGGCGTCCGGCAGGAGAGGACCGACCGCGCCCTCACCGCCGTATCGCACGCACCACCCCCAGCGCCGCCCCCACCACCCCCGCCGCGGCCACCCCGCTCCCCGTCAGGGCGAGGGCCCGGGCCCGGCGGCCCGGAGGTGTCGGGCGGGCGTCCGGCGCCACACCGTACGCGCTGCCGTACGCGGCACCGGCCCCGCCCGGCAGCCCCACCGCCAGCAACTCCGCGAGGTGCACGCCCTCGTGGCCGCCGCTGTCGAACTCGGCCACCTGGGTGCGGCAGCTGAAGCCGTCGGCCAGCACCACCGTCTCCGGTGCCGCGTCCCGCAGTCTCGGCAGCAGGACGCGTTCCGCGCACGCCTCGCTGACGTCGAGATGCCCCGGCTCGAAGCCGAAGTTCCCGGCCAGCCCACAGCATCCGGAGTCCAGCCGTTCGGCGTCGACGCCCGCGCGGCGCAGCAGTTCGGCGTCGGCGTCCCAGCCGAGGACCGCGTGCTGGTGGCAGTGCACCTGCGCCAGGGCGTGCGCGGAACGCTCCGGGACCTGCGGGGGTTCGTAGCCGGGGGAGTGCTCGGTCAGCAGCTCGGCGAGCGTCACCGTCCGGTCGCGCAGCCGCCGTACGTCCCGGTCGCCGGGGAACAGGTCCTGTGCGTCCGAGCGGAACACCGCAGCGCAGCTCGGTTCGAGCACGACCACCCGCCCGCCGTCCCGCACATGCGGCGCGAGGTGTCGTACGGTACGGCCCAACACCCGCTCGGCGACGCCGAGTTGTCCGGTGGAGATCCAGGTCAGCCCGCAGCACAGCGGCTCGGTGGGCAACTCCACGCGCCAGCCCGCGTGTTCCAGGAGAGCCACGGCGGCCCGGCCGACGTGCGGATGGAAGTGGTTGGTGAAGGTGTCCGGCCACAGCAGGACGCTCCCGCGCGCGCCGTCGCCGGACGGCTCATGGCGCGCGAACCACTGCTGGAGCGTCTGGGCGGCGAACAGCGGTATCTCGCGGTCCTCGACACCGGCCGCGGCGACCGCCGCACGCGAGAGGAATGGCGTGTGGGCGAGGGCGTTCACGGCCGGGGCCAGTCGCGAGCGGCCCACCGCCTGTGCGAGCAGCGGCAGCCAGCCCATCGAGAGATGCGCGCGCGGCCGGCGCCACCAGCGGCCCTCGTAGTGGTGGGACAGGAACTCCGCCTTGTACGTCGCCATGTCGACGTCGGCCGGACAGTCCCGTTTGCAGCCCTTGCAGGCCAGACACAGGTCGAGCGCGTCATGCACCGCCTGCGAACGCCAGCCGTCCTGGATCGCGCTGTCGCCATGACCGTCGAGCATCTCGAACAGCAGCCGTGCCCGGCCGCGCGTGGAGTGTTCTTCTTCCCGTGTGACCTGGTACGACGGGCACATCACCGAGTCTTCGGTGGTGAGCTGGCGGCATTTGCCCACGCCCACGCAGCGGTTGGCCGCCTCGGCGAACGAGCCGCCGTCGTCCGGAAAGGCGAAGTGCAGGTCCCGGGGCGCGTAGGGCGCCCAGTCGGCGCCGAGACGGAGGTTCTCGTCGAGGCGGTACGGGGCCACGACCTTCCCCGGGTTCATCCGGTTGAGCGGGTCGAAGGCACCCTTCAACTCGTTGAAGGCACTGACCAGTTGCTCCCCGAACATCCGGGGCAGCAGCTCGCCCCGGCTCTGCCCGTCCCCGTGCTCGCCGGAGAACGAACCGCCGAACTCGACCACCAGGTCTGCGGCCCGCTCCATGAACCTGCGATACGCGGCCACCCCGTCCGCGGAGTACAGGTCGAAGGGGATGCGGGTGTGCACACAGCCCTGGCCGAAGTGGCCGTACAGGCTCGGCCCGGTGTCGCTCAGATACCCGAACTCCTCGTACAGGTGCCGCAGTCGACGCAGATAGTCGCCGAGCCGGTCCGGCGGCACCGCCGAGTCCTCCCAGCCCTCGAAGGTGTCGGGGCGGCCCGGGATGTGCGCGGTCGCGCCGAGACCGGCCTCGCGGACCTGCCACAACTCCGCTTCGTGGGAAGGATCGTCGAGGAAGGCGACCGTGGGATCGTGCGCGGACTCGTGCAGCCCGTCCAGCATCCGGTGCGCGTGCTCGTCGGACTCCTCGACCGTGTCCCCGCCGAACTGGACCATCAAATAGGCGTCGCCTTCCGGTAGTTGGGCGCGTGCCTTCGGATTGAGATGCTTGATCCGCTCGTCCCGGATCAGCAGCGAGTCGACTCCCTCCAGGGCGATCGGCTCGTACGGCAGGATCTCCGGTACGGCGTCGGCGGCCGCGTCGATGTCCGGGAAGCCGAGGACGACCAGCGTCTGCTCCTTCACCACCGGCACGAGCTTCAGTTCGGCGCGCAGGACGGTCACGAGCGTCGACTCGCTGCCGACGAGCAGGCCGGCGACGTCGAAGCCGTGCTCGGGGAGGAGGGAGTCGAGGTTGTAGCCGGAGACACGGCGGGGGATGTCCGGGAAGCGGCGGCGGATCTCGTCGGCGTGGGTGTCGCGCAGGGCGCGAAGGCGGCGGTAGAGGGTGGCGCGGAGGTCGCCCTGGCGTTCGATGGCCGTGTACTCGTCGTCGCTGGTCGCTCCGCACCAGAACCGGGTGCCGTCGTAGAGCAGCACTTCTAGGCGGACGATGTTGTCCACGACCTTGCCGTACGCCTGGGCCGTGGCGCCGCACGAGTTGTTGCCGATCATGCCGCCGATCGTGCAGTTGGCGTGCGTGGCCGGCTCCGGGCCGAAGCGGAGGCCGCTGGGGGCCAGTTGGCGGTTGAGGTCGTCCAGGACTATGCCTGGTTGGACGACGCAGGTGTGGGCGGTGGGGTTCACGGATTCGACGCGATTGCAGTACTTCGACCAGTCGATGACGATCGCCGTGTTCGTGCACTGGCCGGCGAGGCTGGTGCCGCCGCCTCGGGAGAGCACGGGGGCGTCGTACTCGCGGGCGACGGCCACGGCCTCGGCCGCGGCCTCGGGAGTACGGGGGACCACCACGCCGATCGGGGTCTGACGGAAGTTGGAGGCGTCGGTGGAGTAAGCGGCCCGCGAACCGGCATCGAAGCGGACCTCGCCGTTAACGCGGTGGCGGAGGGTTGATTCGAGGGTGGGCATGGGGGCCGGGTACCCACTCTTGCGGTTCGGTGCGCTGAGAAGGTGCCTTGGGCGGTTCGGGGCGTTGAGAGGGCGCTTTCTGTGGTTCGGGGCGTTGAGAGGGCGCTTTCTGTGGTTCGGGGCGTTGAGGGGGCGCTTTCTGTGGTTCGGGGCGTTGAGAGGCGCCTTGTGTGGTTCGGGGCATTGAGAGGGCGCCTTCTGTAGTTCGGTGCGCTGAGAAGGCGCCTCCTGCAGCTGGCGTGCCGAATGTCTGGGTCGGTCGCCTTCGGGGCGCTCTCAGCCGGTGTCGAGAGCGCGATCGTGCTCAGCCCTTCGGGCCTCCGCGCGTTCGCGCTCTCGACACCGGCGCGCCCCTACGGCTCCCTCCCGGCCGGTGGCCTGCGGAGAGTGGAGCTTGGTGGGCCTGTGCCGTGGGATGGGGCACAGAGGTTCTCTACGCCTCCGGCGTGACGGGGTGTTCTGGGGTCGCCTCCGGCATCAAAGCGTGCATCGCCTCGCACTGGGCCGGGCCCATGAAGCGGGCCAGGCCTTCCTTCACCGTCTCGGCCAAGGGTGCGGAGGCGTCCTTCAGGAGGCCTCGGGCCTTTTCCGTGAGGGCCACCTCCACGCCTCGTTTGTCGCCGCAGACGGACTGGCGGGTGACCAGGCCCGCGTGCTGGAGGCAGGCGATCTGGTAGGTGAGGCGGGTCTTGGGGCGGCCCAGGAGTTCGGCGACGCGGGTCATGCGCAGGGCCTCGCCGGGGTGTCCGGCCAGCAGGCACAGGATCAGGAACTCGTCGTGGGAGACGTCCAGCCGCTCCTTGACCACGGAACGCAGCTCCTGTTCGACGGCTCCGGTCGCGGCCAGCATCAGCATCCAGGCGTGCAGCTCCGGGGGGAGCAGTCCGTCGCCTGTGGAGGAGGGGCAGTCGGAGTGGTCGGAGGGGGTGGTGGAGTCGGCGGCCATGGGTTCCAGTGTATCTGTTGTTCAATTTTGGAATAGCGGCTACGGTGGCGTTGTCATCCAAATTTGGACTACAGATCGCAGGAGTGAAAGACCATGACCGTTGCCGTGGAGACCGGGACCTGGCAGCTCGACGCCGCCGCCTCGACCGTCGGGATCAAGCACAAGACCATGTGGAACCTGGTGACCGTGAAGGGCACCTTCGGTGCCGTGAGCGGGCAGGGCGAGGTGCGGGGCGACGGGTCCGCCGTGGGCACCCTGACGCTGGACGTCGCCTCCCTGGACACCAAGAACGCCAAGCGGGACACGCACCTGAAGGGCGCCGACTTCTTCGACGCCGACAACCACCCCGAGATCACCTTCGCGGTGCGCAGCGCCGAACTGCGTGACGGGGAGCAGGTTCATGTGATCGGTCAGCTGACCGTGCGCGGCATCAGCCGTCCCCAGTCCTTCACCGCCCGGCTCGTCGGCGCCGACGCCGACGCGCTCACTCTGGACGCCGAGTTCTCCGTGGACCGCGAGCAGTTCGGCATGGGCTGGAACCAGCTGGGCATGATCCGCGGCCTCACGACGGTGTCCGCGACGCTCCGGTTCACCAGGACGGCAAGCTGACGTAGGTGGTCGACAGGGTCTGGGGGGTGGCTGTGAAGGCGCGCAGACGCAGGTGCGCGCCGGCCCTGGGGATGACGTACCGGCCGCCGTACGGGGTGGTGGGCGGCCCGAGGTCGTAGCTCGCCGTGGTGTGGGGCGGGAGACGCTTCGGGCCGTGCACGATGCGCCAGTAGCGGCTCATGCCCTGGCCCGTGGTGAGCATGAAGTGGGGGGTGAGGGCGGTCCCGGACGTGTTCGTGACCGTCAGGTGCAGGCGGGAGGCCGTGACCGGGCGGGAGCGGTGCAGGGCCGTGACCTGCATGTGGAGGGGTGGTTCGCCCGTCGCCGCGAGCGTGGCGGCCAGCAGGGCCGGGGTGAGGGCCAGGGCGGCGAGGGCGATCCGGGTGCGGTGGGCGCCCAGGCGGGGCTGCCAGGCCTGCGTGAACTCCGACGCCGGTGCCGTGACCGCCGAGGCCAGCCACAGCGGCGTCATCATCAGGTAGTAGCCGTCCTGCGAGCGCGTCGCCAGGAAGAAGGCGCACCAGGGCAGGATCGTCGCCGTGGGGCCCAGCCGGCGGATGAAGAGCACGAAGACGGCGAAGAGGCCCGCCGCCAGCAGCAGGCTCGCGTGGGAGTACCAGTCGAGACGGTCGCTGCCGTGTGTCAGATACAGGGACACGTCCACCAGGCCCTGGCCGTGCAGCACCGCTCCCTGTGTGAGGGGGAGGGCGATGCCGTCGAGCCAGGCGGCCGGTTCGCTCGCGATGAAGTACGTGTTGAGCAGGAGCCAGGCGAGGGCCGCGGTGCCGGTGAAGCGGAGGAGGAGCAGGGCCGCCCGGCGGGGGCCCAGTTCGCCTCGGCGTACGGCGTAGAGGCCGGCCAGGAGGAACGGGGCCAGGAACCACGGCAGTTGCTGTGCCGCGCAGGCCGCGCCGAGGCAGGCGGCCCGTGCCAGGCCGGACGCGCCCAGGCGGCCCCCCTTTCCGATGCGCGGCCAGGCCACCACCACCGGGACCAGCAGGGCGAGGGCCACGATCGCCGGGTAACCGAGCCTCGCGTACTGGGGGAGGATGCCGAAGCCCAGGAAGACCATGGTCGCCGCCGGGCGCCACGGGGTCGGCAGCATCCGCCACAGCAGCAGGGCACCGATGATCAGTGCCGCTGTGCTGACCGCTGTCGCCGGGGCCGCGCCGTGGCCCAGCCCGAGGAGGGGTGCGGTCAGGAGCGGGGCGAGCGGGGGGTAGCCGTACGTGAGGTCGTAGGTGCCGGTGACCGTGGGGGTGAGGGCGACCGTGTGGCCGAACAGCCAGGGCCACGGCCTGCCGTACATCGGATGGCCCGCGGCCAGTTCCTTCGCCGCCTGGGTCGTCAACTGGGCCTCGTCGCTGCCCTGGTGGAGCAGCACCCAGGCGCACAGCGTCAGGGTCACCGCCGTCAGCAGGATCAGCAGGTCCAGGCGGGCCAGCGAGCGGCGGCTGCGCACGGTCAGGGCCAGGACGCCGCAGATCAGGATCGAGGCGTAGCAGACCGAGATGACCGCGGCCACCGCCGGGCGGTGCGAGGCCGCCTGTGTCCACACCGCGCGCGTGCCGATGAACAGGCTGATGTCGGCGAGGAGGGTGAGCACGCGGTGCCATTGCGCCGGAGGTTCTGACGCCGGGTGTTCCGGGGCGGCGGACACCGCCGACTGCGTCCGCCGGCCGGATGTCACCGGCTTCGTGTCTGCCAAGTGCACGGCACGAGAACGTAATCGGGCCCGGTGAGGGGGGTGGTGGGTGGAGGTGAAGAGTCCGGTGTGAGATCGGTAAAAAAGTGCGGTCAGTTGACATTCCGCACATATTGCTTGGTCGTTGTCTGGCTGCTTCCCGTGCGTGTGACGGTGGCGGTCCGTGTCGCTGTTGGGCCGAACGGGTGACTTGGCGTAAGAATTGGCTGGTGCAGGCAATGAAGGCGAGCGATTTCGGGGGGAGCCGGTGAACAGCCACGACGTCACCGATGAACAGTGGGAAGGGCTCGCCCAGGTCGTTCCGTTGCGCGGCCGGGACGCCTGGCCGTCCGCGGTGGACCACCGGGCCATGCCGGAGGCGCCCACGGAGCCGCGCCGCCGGTTCGTCGTCCTCCGCGTCAATGTGTTCGGGGACGCCCGCGAGGTCGCCGAGACGCTCATGGCGGGCATTCCGGTGCTGCTGGACCTGACCGGCGCGGAGGCCGAGACCGCCAAGCGGGTCCTCGACTTCAGCACGGGCGTCGTCTTCGGGCTGTCCAGCGGGATGCACCGGGTCGACCGGAACGTGTTCCTGCTGACACCGCCCGGCACCGAGGTGAGCGGGTTGATGGAGGGGGCGGGGGCTTCGGGGGTGTGAGCGAGACGTTCCGGTGAGGGGGACGCTCCGGGCAACCGGGTCACGGGGGGTGAGGGGCGCTCCGGCGGGACCGGTTCACCGAGGTGTGGGCGGGGCGCTCCCGGGCGACCGGTTCACCGACGTGTGAGCGGGGCGTTCCCGGGCGCCGTGGTCCCTCGATCGTAGGAAGCGTGCCTGGGAGGAACGGTTCGGCCGGTGGCGGAGTCCTACGGTCCGGATATGGCCGTGCCCTCAGCGTTCTCAGCGTGTTCCGTGCCGGTGGTGTCCGTCGATCCCGTGGTGCCGTCCCAGGGACGGGCGCGGCACGCGGAAACCTCCTCGGCGTTCCCGGCATCCGGTGACCACCGCCCGCTCCGGCCCCACCTCACGGAACTGCGGCTCTCCGCCTTCGCGTCACACCGCGGCGCCGCCTTCCCGCTGGGGCCGCTCACCCTGCTCGCCGGACCCAGTGGCAGCGGTAAGTCGAGCGCGCTGCGGGCGTACGAGGCGCTGGCCCGGCTCGGCGGCGGTGCCGAGCTCGGGGCGGTGTTCGTCGATCCGCACGCGTGCGTGCCGGAGCGGGCCCGGCCCGACACCCAGCGACGGCGCGGCTTCCGGATCGGCTGTACGGCGGACGGCCCCGAGGGTCCGGTACGGCTCGACGTCGCCGTCCAGGCCGAGCCCGACCTGCGGATCGTCGGCGAGCGGCTGACGTCCGGCGGCCTCGTCCTGCTGGAGACCGCGCTGCGCGATCCCGCACGCCGTGCCGTGCAGGCCGCCTGGCACACCGCCGGTGCCACGCCGGTGACCCGGGCCCCGCTGCCCGACGACCGGCTCGGCACCGCGCTGCTCCCGTTACGCGTCGCGGGCAAGACCGACGGGCAGCGACGGGTGCTCGCCGCCGCCGAACAGATGGTGGTCGCCCTGCGGTCGGTGTTCGCCTGCGATCCGCGCCCCGACCGGATGCGGCTGCCCGTCCCAGTCGGCTCCGGGCGGCTGCTCGGCGGCTGCGACAACCTCGCCGACGTGCTGGGGCGCACCCGCGCGGAGTGCGGTCGGCGGCATGCGCAGTTCGTCTCGGCCGTGCGCCAGGGCTGCGCGGGTTCGGTGGCGGACGTGTTGGCTGAGCCGCTCGGTGACGGCACGGTGCGGGCGGTGCTCGACCGCGGCCAGGGTGTGCGTACGGCACTCGGGCGGCTGGGCGACGGGGAGTTGAGGTATCTCGCCCTCGCCCTGGTGCTGTTCACCGGGCCCGGGGTGCTGGAGGTCGACCCGGCCGGTGAGGTGCCCGCGGCGATGCAGGCGCTGACGGTCCTCGCCGACGACGTCGACCGGAGACTGGACCCGCGGCAACGGGCCGAACTCCTGGGGCTGGCGGCCCGGATGTGCGATCGGGGGCACATCCGGTTGCTGGGGACGACGGCCGACGCGGGCTGGGCCGCGGGAACGGACGGGGTCACGGTGGTACACCTGGAGCCGTGACAGATCATCTCGATGTGGCGGGCTTGCAGCGCAGGTTGGCCGAGTTCGCGGCCGCGCGGAACTGGCAGCCGTACCACACCCCCAAGAACCTCGTCGCCGCGCTCAGCGTGGAGGCTTCCGAACTGGTGGAGATCTTCCAGTGGTTGACGCCGGAGGAGTCGGCGCGGGTCATGGACGACGCCGACACCGCGCACCGGGTCACGGACGAGGTCGCCGACGTCCTCGCGTATCTGCTGCAACTGTGCGAGGTGCTGGGGATCGATCCGCTGGCGGCGCTGGACGCGAAGATCGACCGCAACGAGCGGAGATTTCCGGCACCCTGAGGGCGCGGGAGCGGACGTGAGGGGAGGGTCGGGAGCCGCTCGGTCCGTTTTCACTCTCCGCAGTCAAATTCCGGCCTGAAATCGATTCGTTGTCCACAGATTTCCGCCTTCCTCTGGTTTTTCGTCTCGGCGGCCTTCACTCTGGGTAGTGAACAAGGGAGTTCGGGCGGACGGGGGCAGGGCATGGACGCGGTGCGGCTCATCGTGACGAGCAGGCGTGCCCTCGCGGGAAGCGGAGACGCGCCGCAGATCCTGACGGAGGTCTGGCAGGCGCAGGCGCTGGCGCAGGCGATAGGAAGCAGACTCGCGGTCTTCGGACCGCCCCGACTGAGGGGCGAGGCCCTCGGGTTGACGGAGCTGGCGGGCCGGGGCTGCGGGGTCCTGGACCGCCCCGACCTCGCGACCGCCGACCTCCGCGCCGCCCAGCTCACCGAACTGGGCGACGCCCGCCAGGCCCTCGTCTACCTCGGCGGCCTCCTCGGCGAGGTGGGCATAGCCCTGGTGGGCCTCGCCTGCGCGGCGGACGACGAGGGCACGTACTGGCAGTGCATGGAGGCGATCGACGCGGCCGACGAATCCCGGGACCGCGTCCGGGACATGCTGCGCAAGCTGGCGGAGGGGGATCCGGTGATACCGGAGCGGGAGGCGGGGTGAGGGCGTTCGGCGCCGTCCCGCGGCTCCGATCCGCCATGTCCACCAGCGGCACAGTCCCCGCCGAAGCCCTACTTGGCCTCGGTCTCCTCCGCCCCCCGTCCCGCCGACTGGAGGTCCGCGTCCAGGGCGGAGAGGTCCGCGTTGAGGGCCGCCATCAGCTCCTCCATCTGCTGCAGCAAGCCCTTCGGCCGGCCGGCTTCGCCACCTTGCTGCGGGACGGATTCTTCGGACATGACGGCCTCCTCGGCCCAGGCCTCCACCGGAGGCCGACACCTTGACGCCCGGCGCTGACCGGCCGGCGCGGGCGCCGGTCGGTCCGGCTCCGCCCGGGCAACGATCATCACCTCCGCCGGGTCACTGGCCCGGGCAGCCGCCGTGCGCCGCGTTGACGGATTTTCACCCGACCGGGGCGGCGCGGGGCCGGAGGGACCGGTGGGGTTGACCGGAACCGCAGCGTGCAGGATGGAGGTATGGATCTTCGCATCTTCACCGAGCCCCAGCAGGGCGCCACCTACGACACCCTTCTCACCGTCGCCAAGGCCACCGAGGATCTTGGCTTCGACGCCTTTTTCCGCAGTGATCACTATCTGAAGATGGGGTCCGCCGACGGCCTCCCCGGGCCCACAGACGCCTGGATCACCCTCGCCGGACTCGCCCGCGAGACCAAGCGCATCCGCCTCGGCACCCTGATGACCGCCGGCACCTTCCGGCTGCCCGGTGTGCTCGCCATCCAGGTCGCCCAGGTCGACCAGATGTCCGGCGGCCGCGTCGAACTCGGCCTCGGCGCGGGCTGGTTCGAGGAGGAGCACAAGGCGTACGGCATTCCGTTCCCGAAGGAGAAGTTCGGCCGCCTGGAGGAGCAGCTGGCCATCGTCACCGGTCTGTGGGAGACCAAGCTCGGCGACACCTTCGACTTCCACGGCACGTACTACGACCTGACCGACTCGCCCGCCCTCCCCAAGCCGGCCCAGGAGAAGATCCCGGTCCTCGTCGGCGGCCACGGCCCGACCCGCACCCCGCGGCTGGCCGCGAAGTACGCCGACGAGTTCAACATGCCGTTCGCCTCCGTCGAGGACAGCGAGCGCCAGTTCGGCCGGGTCCGCGCCGCCGCCGAGGAGGCCGGCCGCGGAGCCGACGCCCTCGTCCGCTCCAACGCCCTCGTCGTCTGCGTCGGCAAGGACGACCAGGAGGTCGCCCGCCGCGCCGCCGCGATCGGCCGCGAGGTGCCCGAGCTGAAGGCCAACGGCCTGGCCGGCTCCCCGGCCGAGGTAGTCGACAAGATCGGCCGGTACCAGGCGATCGGCTCGCAGCGCCTGTACCTCCAGCTCCTCGACCTCGACGACCTGGAGCACCTGGAGCTCATCGCCTCGCAGGTGCAGTCGCAGCTGGGTTGAGCGGCGTGGCGACCGTCCGGTGGAACACGTCCTCCACCGGACGGTCGCACGTCACGGCTTGCGGCCGATCCCCACGTACAGCGGAATCTCCGTACCGCCCTGCCGTTCGCCGAGCCCGGGATGCCACTCGGCGGCCAGCACCACGCCGGGATCCAGCAGTTGGAGGTCCGTGAAGAAGGCCGTGAACTCCGCGCGGGAGCGGACCTGGGCCGCGGTGCCGCCCTTGCGGTACACCTCCACCACCCGCTCCCAGGTCTCCGGATCGAAGTCGCCGGTCGCATGGGAGAGGGTCACATAACTGCCGGACGGCAGCGCCGCGAGCAGCTCCCGTACGATCCGGCGAGGCTCGTCCTCGTCCCCCACCAGGTGCAGCAGCGCCACCAGGGACAGCGCGATCGGCCGTGTGAAGTCGAGGGTCTCGCGGGCCGCCGCGATGATCTTCCCGGGTTCCCGTACGTCGCCCTGGACGTACGCCGTCCGTCCCTCCGGCGTGCTGTGCAGCAGCGCCTCCGCGTGCCGCAGGACGATCGGGTCGTTGTCCGCGTACACCACCCGGGCCTCGGGGGCGATCCCCTGCACGATCTGGTGGAGGTTGGGCCGGGTCGGGATGCCGGTGCCGATGTCGAGGAACTGACGGACCCCGCGCTCGGCCAGCAGCCGGGACGCGCGGTGCATGAACGCGCGGTTGGTCCGCGCCATCGCGCTCACCGCGGGGAAGAGGGCCGTCACCTGCTCGGCGGCGGCCGCGTCGACGGGGTAGTTGTCCTTCCCGCCGAGAAAGTAGTCGTACATCCGCGCCGAGTGCGGCTTGCTCGTGTCCAAGGGGTGCGCGCCCGATCCGGTGTCTGTCACGTGGGGCCTCCAGGGCGAATAATTCCCGAGTGCTGCCGATGTCCGGTCTGTACGGTGGGCATATCAGCAGTTCAGACCCTACTTGAGGCCCGCCCGTGTTCCTTTCGATCACCACCACCGGCACCCCGGAACGCCCCGCCACCGACCTCGGTTACCTGCTCCACAAGCATCCCGAGAAAGCGCAGGCGTTCTCCACCTCCTACGGCACGGCCCATGTCCTCTACCCCGAGGCGCGGCCCGAGCGGTGCACCGCGGCGCTGATGCTGGAGGTCGATGCCGTGGCGCTGGTGCGCAAGGGGAAGGGCAAGGGGCGCAGCGGGGCTCCCGACGCGGCGCTCGCGCAGTACGTCAACGACCGTCCGTACGCGGCCTCTTCGCTGCTCGCCGTGGCGCTCAGCGCTGTCTTCTCCAGCGCCATGCGCGGTGTCTGCACCGCCCGCCCCGAGCGGGCCGCGCAGCCGCTGCCGCTGCGCATCGAGGTGCCCGCGCTGCCCGCCAGGGGCGGCCCCGCACTCGTACGACGGCTCTTCGAGCCGCTGGGGTGGACGGTCGTCGTCGAACCCGTCGCGCTGGACGCGCAGTTCCCCGAGTGGGGCGACTCGCGCTACGTCCGCCTCGAACTGGAGTCCGCCACGCTGACCCTCGCCGAGGCGCTGCGGCATCTGTACGTCCTGCTTCCCGTCCTCGACGACGCCAAGCACTACTGGGTCTCCGACGACGAGGTCGACAAGCTGCTGCGTGCCGGTGAGGGCTGGCTGCCCGAGCACCCGGAGCAGAAGCTCATCACCAGCCGCTACCTCTCGCGGCGTTGGTCGCTGACCCGGCAGGCCATGGAGCGACTGGAGCTGGTGCGCCTCGCCGAGGCCGACGACAGCGAGGTCGAGGAGATCGACAACGCCGTCGAGGCCGAGACCGAGGAGCAGGCGAGGCCGACGCCGCTCGCCGTGCAGCGGCGGGACGCGATCATCGCCGCGCTCCAGGCGTCCGGTGCCGCGCGCGTGCTCGACCTCGGGTGCGGACAGGGCCAGTTGGTGCAGGCGCTGCTCAAGGACGTGCGGTTCACCGAGATCGTGGGCGTCGACGTGTCGATGCGCGCGCTCACCATCGCCTCCCGGCGGCTGAAGCTGGACCGCATGGGGGAGCGGCAGGCCTCGCGCGTCCAGCTCGTCCAGGGTTCGCTGGCCTACACCGACAAGCGGCTCAAGGGCTACGACGCCGCCGTGCTCAGCGAGGTCATCGAGCACCTCGACCTGCCGCGACTGCCCGCCCTGGAGTACGCGGTGTTCGGCGCCGCGCGCCCGAGGACCGTCCTCGTGACGACCCCGAACGTCGAGTACAACGTCCGCTGGGAGTCCCTCCCGGCCGGCCATGTCCGGCACGGCGACCACCGCTTCGAGTGGACGCGGGAGGAGTTCCGCGCCTGGGCCGGGTCGGTGGCCGAACGGCACGGCTACGACGTGGAGTTCGTGCCGGTCGGGCCCGATGACCCCGAGGTGGGTCCGCCCACGCAGATGGCCGTGTTCACCGTACGCAAGGAGAAGGAGGCGAAGGCCGCATGACCGAGAACCTGACCCGGACCCAGGGACGGGTGCTGCCCGTCACCGACCTCTCCCTCGTCGTCCTCGTCGGCGCCTCCGGCTCCGGCAAGTCGACCTTCGCCCGCAGGCACTTCAAGCCCACCGAGGTGATCTCCTCGGACTTCTGCCGCGGCCTGGTCTCCGACGACGAGAACGACCAGAGCGCGACGAAGGACGCCTTCGACGTGCTCCACTACATCGCCGGCAAGCGGCTCGCCGCCGGCCGGCGCACCGTCGTGGACGCCACCAGCGTGCAGTCGGACGCCCGCAAGCAGCTGATCGACCTGGCCAAGAAGCACGACGTGCTGCCCATCGCCATCGTGCTGGACGTGCCGGAGGAGGTGTGCGCCGAGCGCAACGCGGGCCGCACCGACCGCGCCGACATGCCGGTCCGGGTCATCAAGCGGCACATCCGCGAACTCCGTCGCTCCCTGCGGCACTTGGAGCGCGAGGGCTTCCGCAAGGTGCACGTCCTGCGCGGCGTCGAGGAGGCCGAGAACGCCACCGTCGTCACCGAGAAGCGGTTCAACGACCTGACCCACCTCGCCGGCCCCTTCGACATCGTCGGCGACATCCACGGCTGCGCGAGCGAACTGGAGTCCCTGCTCGGCAAGTTGGGCTACGTCGACGGCGTCCACCCGCAGGGCCGCACCGCGGTCTTCGTCGGCGACCTCGTCGACCGCGGCCCGGACAGCCCCGGCGTGCTGCGCCGCGTGATGTCGATGGTGAAGTCGGGCAACGCCCTGTGCGTGCCGGGAAACCACGAGAACAAGTACGGCCGTCACCTCAAGGGCCGCAACGTCCAGCACACCCACGGCCTCGCCGAGACCATCGGGCAGATGGAGAGCGAGTCGGACGAGTTCCGTGCCGAGGTACGGGAGTTCATCGACGGGCTCGTCAGCCACTACGTCCTCGACGGCGGCCGGCTGGTGGTCTGCCACGCCGGTCTGCCGGAGAAGTACCACGGCCGGACGTCGGGGCGGGTGCGTTCGCACGCGCTGTACGGCGACACCACAGGCGAGACCGACGAGTTCGGGCTGCCGGTGCGTTACCCGTGGGCGGAGGACTACCGGGGCCGGGCGGCCGTGGTCTACGGTCACACCCCGGTCCCGGAGGCCACCTGGCTCAACAACACCATCTGCCTGGACACCGGCGCCGTCTTCGGCGGCAAGCTCACCGCGCTGCGCTGGCCGGAGCGTGAGCTGGTCGACGTACCGGCGGAGAAGGTCTGGTACGAGCCGACGAAGCCGTTGAAGTCGGAGGCGCCCGGCGGGCAGGACGGCCGTCCGCTGGACCTGGCGGACGTGCAGGGGCGGCGGGTCGTCGAGACCCGGCACCAGGGCCGCGTCGCCATCCGTGAGGAGAACGCGGCGGCGGCGCTGGAGGTCATGAGCCGGTTCGCGGTGGACCCGCGGCTGCTGCCGTACCTCCCGCCGACCATGGCCCCGACGGCGACCAGCCACCGGGACGGCTATCTGGAGCACCCGGCCGAGGCGTTCAAGCAGTACGCCGAGGACGGGGTCGCGCGGGTCGTGTGCGAGGAGAAGCACATGGGCTCGCGGGCGGTGGCGCTCGTGTGCCGGGACGCGAAGGCGGCGCGCAAGCGCTTCGGTGTCGACGGGCCGACCGGCTCGCTGTACACCCGTACCGGCCGTCCGTTCTTCGACGACGAGTCGGTGACCGAGGAGATCCTCGGGCGGGTGCGCGCGGCGGTGGACGAGGCCGGGCTGTGGTCCGAACTCGACACGGACTGGCTGCTGTTGGACGCCGAGCTGATGCCGTGGTCGCTGAAGGCGTCGGGGCTGCTGCGCTCGCAGTACGCCGCCGTCGGCGCCGCGTCCGGGGCGGTGTTCCCGAGCGTGGTCGCCGCCCTTGAGGGCGCGGCGGCGCGGGGCGTCGAGGTCGGCGACCTCCTTGACCGGCAGCGCGCGAGGGCCTCGGACGCGGCCGCGTTCACGGAGGCGTACCGCCGCTACTGCTGGACCACGGACGGCCTGGACGGCGTCCGCCTGGCACCGTTCCAGATCCTCGCGGTCCAGGGCCGCAGCCTGACGGGCCTGCCGCACGACGAGCAACTGGCCCTGCTCGACCGGCTGGTGGAGCACGACGGCACCGGTCTGCTCCAGACCACCCGACGCCTGTATGTCGACACGGCCGACCCCGAGTCGGTTCAGGCGGGCGTCGACTGGTGGCTGGAGATGACCGGCCGCGGCGGCGAGGGCATGGTCGTCAAGCCGCTGGGCGCGGTCGTGCGCAGCGGCGAGGGGCGGCTGGTGCAGCCCGGCATCAAGTGCCGGGGCCGGGAGTACCTGCGGATCATCTACGGTCCGGAGTACACCCGGCCGGAGAACCTCGCCCGCCTGCGCGGACGCTTCCTGAACCACAAGCGCTCGCTCGCGATCCGCGAGTACGCGCTCGGTCTGGAGGCACTGGACCGGCTGGCCGAGGGCGAGCCGCTGTGGCGGGTCCACGAGGCGGTGTTCGGGGTGCTGGCGCTGGAGTCGGAGCCGGTGGACCCACGGCTGTGACGGGACCGGGCCCCTCGGGGCCCGGTCACCCGGCCGCACCCGGCCACCCCACCAGCCGCAGCCGCTTCCCCGGCCCCTCGGGCCCCGGTCACCCCACCAGCCGCAGCCGCTCCCGGCACACCCCCACCCGCACCGACTGCCCCCACGTCAGTTCCAGCGCGTCACCCTCCATGCCGTCCCCGAACACGATCAGCCGCTCGGACTCGACCGTGAGCCGGAGCCGGGCGGCGGCCGTCAACTCGCCCGCCACCAGGGACGTACCGGTGGCGGGCGAGGGCCATGCCTCGCGTACGAACCACAGCAGGCGTTCCTCCGCGGGGCCCGGGAGCCGCAGCTGCGCGCCCCGCTCCCGCCACACCGACCGCAGCCAGCCGGTCGCGCCCGTCCCCGTGCCCACCAGCACCCCGGACGAGGCCTGGGCCTCGACGGCACCCCCGTCGTCGTCGAGGCCCAGGCGGTAGCGGGCGGTCTGATGACCGGCGGCGCCCAGATAGATCTCGTTGAGGGCGAGCAGCCGCTGGGTGTCGTCGGCCACGGCCTCCACCATCGTCAGCTCGTCGACCTCCCGGTCCGCGACCGCCAGCAGCCGGGCCACCGCTGACGGGCGGTGCCGTACCAGCACACCGGGGTTGCGGCCGGGATCGCTGTCCACACCCAGCACGGGCTGTCCGGCGAGGTACTTGGCGACATTCGCGACCAAGCCGTCCTGGCCGACCACGACCACCACGTCCTCCGGCGCGAACAGGAAGCGGTCCAGGTCCCGCCGCTCCACCTGGCTCTGCCGCCAGGCCAGCGGGATCGCCGCTGTCACCTCCGCCAGCGCGGCGCGGGTACGGCGGTGGCGGTCCGCCAGTTCCTCGATGTCCCGGCCGCGGGAGGAGAGGAAGAACGCGGCCTGGCCGTGGGTGCCGTGGTGGGCCACCAACTCCTCGTACTCCGTGGTGCGGTGGACCAGGACGACCCGCGGGGCGAGGCTCACGCCGGGTCCCGCGGGGTGCCGAGCTTGGCGAGCAGGCCGGTCAGGACGTCCGGCGAGATGGTGACGCTGTCGATGTGCGGCAGGTTCTCCGCGAGCCGGGTGCCGGTGAGGGCGTGCAGGGTCGCCACGTCGACGTCGGCGTGCACCCGCAGCCACGCCTCCTGCGCCTGGGCCTTCGCCTCACCCACCTCACGCACCCCTTCGGCCTCGGCACGAGCCAACTGCACGGACCGCGCGGCCTCGGCCTCCGCGAGCTTCAGCGACCGGGCCGCTTCCGCCTCGCCCAGCTTCACCGCCCGCGCGGCCTCGGCCTCCGCCAGCTTGACCGACCGGGCCGCCTCCGCCCCGGCCCGTACCGCGTCCGCCGCCGCGTGTTCCTCGGCCTCGCGGCGGGCGTTCGTGCCGCGCTGGTCGACCAACTGCTCCTCGCGCCGGGCGAGTTCGATCTGGCTGGCCAGTTCGTTCTCGGCGATCGTCCGCTCCCGCTCGACCGCCACCGCCCGCCGTTCGTACGTCGCCCGGTCGGCCTCCTGCTGGATCTGCTCACGGGCGGGGGTGCGCAGGGCCCGCTCCACCTCCGGCTCGGGGCGAAGGGCCACCACGCGCACCGCGACCACCTCGATGCCGGTGGCCGGCAGCCGCGGTTCCGCCGCGAGGCCGGCCGCGACCCGCTCCCGTACCGCCGTCACCCCGTCCACCAGCGCCGCCGACAACGACGTACGGGCGAGGACGTCCAACGCGTGCTGCTGGGCGGTCTCCGTCAGCAGGGTGCCGAGCTGTTCCAGCGGGGTGCCGCGCCAGGCGCCGGTGTCCGGGTCGACCGAGAAGTCCAGGCGGGCGGCGGCGAGGGCCGGGTCGCTGATCCGGTAGGTGACCGTCGACTGCACCGTCACGTCCTGGAAGTCGGACGTACGGGCATGGAACGTCATCGCCAACTCCCGGTCGTCGACCGGCACTTCGGAGAGGGCGGCGGTCAGCGCACGGAACCAGAAGCTCAGCCCGGGCCCGTCGTGCAGCAGCTTTCCGCCGCGGTGGTGCCGGATGTGCGCGGTCGGTGCGCCACGGAGATGGCGCCAGCCCAGGCGCCGGGTGATGTCGGCCACGAGAGCCCCCTTGTCGTCTTGACGACGATAACCGTGGGGCGCGTTTATCGTCAAGAGGACGAGAAAGGGAAGTGGTCAAGAAGGGGGTGAATGCGGTCGCCGGTGGTCAGGATGGAGGCATGGGATTCCATGTCGACTCCGAGGCCGGGCGGCTGCGCCGCGTCATCCTGCACCGGCCGGATCTCGAGCTCAAAAGGCTCACCCCCAGCAACAAGGACGCCCTCCTCTTCGACGACGTGCTCTGGGTGCGCCGGGCGCGCGCCGAGCACGACGGGTTCGCGGACGTGCTCCGCGACCGCGGGGTCACCGTCCACCTCTTCGGCGACCTGCTCACCGAGGCGCTGTCGGTCCCGGCGGCCCGCACCCTCGTCCTGGACCGGGTCTTCGACGAGAAGGAGTACGGCGTCCTCGCCACCGACCATCTCCGCGCCGCCTTCGAGACGCTGCCCGCGCCCCAGCTCGCCGAGGCGCTGGTCGGCGGCATGACCAAACGGGAGTTCCTCGACGCGCACGAGGAGCCGGTCTCCGTCCGCTTCCATGTCATGGACCTCGACGACTTCCTGCTCGCCCCCCTGCCCAACCACCTCTTCACCCGCGACACCTCCGCCTGGATCTACGACGGCGTCTCCGTCAACGCCATGCGCTGGCCCGCCCGGCAGCGCGAGACGGTCCACTTCGAGGCGATCTACCGGCATCACCCCCTCTTCCGCGACGAGACCTTCCGCATCTGGAGCGAGGGGCAGGCCGACTACCCCTCCACCATCGAGGGCGGGGACGTCCTCGTCATCGGCAACGGCGCCGTCCTCATCGGCATGAGCGAGCGCACCACCCCGCAGGCCGTCGAGATGCTCGCGCACAAGCTGTTCGCGGCCGGCTCGGCGCAGACGATCGTGGCGCTCGACATGCCCAAGCGGCGCGCCTTCATGCACCTCGACACCGTGATGACGATGGTCGACGGCGACACCTTCACCCAGTACGCCGGGCTCGGCATGCTCCGCTCGTACACCATCGAACCGGGCGTCGGCGACAAGGAGTTGAAGGTCACCGACCATCCGCCGGAGCACATGCACCGGGCGATCGCCGCCGCGCTGGGGCTGAACGAGATCCGGGTGCTGACCGCCACGCAGGACGTCCACGCCGCCGAGCGCGAGCAGTGGGACGACGGCTGCAACGTCCTCGCTGTCGAGCCCGGCGTCGTCATCGCCTACGAACGCAACGCCACCACCAACACCCACCTCCGCAAGCAGGGCATCGAGGTCATCGAGATCCCGGGCAGCGAGCTGGGGCGGGGGAGAGGGGGGCCGCGCTGTATGAGCTGTCCCGTCGAGCGAGCGGCCGTGTAGAACGGTCGGTCGGGTAGAACGGGCGGCCGTATATTCGTACGCCAGACTGTATATAAATGCTGGGCGTCGTATAGACTTCCAGGAGTTCGTGTCCCCGCATCTCTGGAGCGCCCCATGGCGACTGTCCCCACTGCCCTCGCCGGGCGTCACTTCCTCAAGGAGCTCGACTTCACGGCCGAGGAGTTCCTCGGTCTGGTCGAGCTGGCCGCGGAGCTGAAGGCCGCGAAGAAGGCCGGGACCGAGACGCGCTACCTCCAGGGCAAGAACATCGCGCTGATCTTCGAGAAGACCTCGACGCGCACCCGCTGCGCGTTCGAGGTCGCCGCCGCCGACCAGGGGGCCTCGACGACCTACCTCGACCCGTCGGGCTCGCAGATCGGCCACAAGGAGTCCGTACGGGACACCGCGCGCGTGCTCGGCCGGATGTACGACGGCATCGAGTACCGCGGGGACAGCCAGCAGAAGGTCGAGGAGCTCGCCGCCTACGCCGGCGTGCCCGTCTACAACGGCCTCACCGACGACTGGCACCCCACCCAGATGCTCGCCGACGTGCTCACCATGACCGAGCACACCAGCAAGCCGGTCGCACGGACGGCCTTCGCCTACCTCGGCGACGCCCGCTTCAACATGGGCAACTCCTACCTGATCACCGGCGCCCTGCTCGGCATGGACGTCCGGATCGTCGCCCCCAAGACCTACTGGCCCGCCCAGGACGTAGTGGAGCGGGCCCGCCAGCTCGCCGTCGACAGCGGCGCCCGCATCACCCTCACCGAGTCCCTGGAGGAAGGGGTACTGGGGGCCGACTTCGTCGCCACCGACGTCTGGGTCTCCATGGGCGAGCCCAAGGAGGTCTGGGACGACCGGATCGCCGCGCTGAAGCCGTACGCCGTGACCATGGACGTGCTGCGCGCCACCGGCAACCCGGACGTGAAGTTCCTGCACTGCCTGCCGGCCTTCCACGACCTGGGCACCAAGGTCGGGCAGGAGATATTCGACAGCCACGGCCTCGACTCGCTCGAGGTCACCGACGAGGTCTTCGAGTCCGCCCACTCGGTCGTCTTCGACGAGGCGGAGAACCGGCTGCACACGATCAAGGCCGTACTGGTCGCGACTCTGGCCTGACGGTCACGCCGGACGCCACTGTGCCGGGACCACCGGCAGCCTGAACCACACCGCCTTGCCGGACTCGGTGGGGCGGTGCCCGCAGGACGAGCTGAGGGCGCGGATCAGCAGCAGCCCGCGTCCGTGCTCCTGCCAGGGGTCGGGTTCCCCGCCGTGCGGGCGGGTGAGATCGCCGGGCGGCGCCGGGTCCGGGTCATGCACCTCGACCTGGCAGCCATGGGGCAGCAACTCCACGACCAGCTCTATCGGGGAGTCCCCGGCGGTGTGCTCGACGGCGTTCGCGACCAGCTCGGCCGTCAGCAGCTCAGCGGTGTCACAGTCGGCCCCGTGCTCGAGCTCGGCGAGCGCCGTCCGCACCAGTGCACGCGCCACGGGCACCGCCGCGGCGGAGTGCGGCAGCGCGATACGCCAGGAGGCGGAGGCTGAGGGGCGTTCTTGCAAGGCGGTTCCGTTCATGAGCAGGCTGTCCTGCTTTCAACCTTATGAATGGTACGGCGCCGACCGGCAGAGGCATCCGAGGGGCACCGCGCGGGACCTTCGGCCCCGCTACCGGCGGCTTACCCCCGACAACGCCCCGCCTCGCACGGCTGCTCCCGTCGTTGCCGCCCTGTCGACGAGCCGTGACGGATGTGACGGGGCCGGGTCACATCCGGATGGCCTTATCGCGGGCTCGTGACGACAGTCAAAGATGAGTGATAACTTCGAAGGGCAGAGCGCGTAGAGCGCGGGTAGAGCGCACCTCACCTGGGGAGGCCGCACGCATGAGTCCCTTCACCGGCTCCGCCGCCCGAACCGCCCGCTGGGAGCATCTGCGGGTGGACCTGACCGCGGGCGTCGCCACCGTGACCCTCGCCCGCCCCGACAAACTCAACGCGCTCACCTTCGGCGCCTACGCCGACCTGCGCGACCTCCTCGCCGAGCTGTCACGGGAGCGCTCGGTGCGGGCCCTCGTCCTGGCCGGTGAGGGACGGGGCTTCTGCTCCGGCGGCGACGTCGACGAGATCATCGGCGCGACCCTGTCGATGGACACGGCCCAGCTCCTCGACTTCAACCGGATGACGGGACAGGTCGTGCGGGCCGTACGGGAGTGTCCGTTCCCGGTGATCGCGGCGGTGCACGGGGTGGCGGCCGGCGCGGGGGCGGTCCTCGCCCTCGCCGCGGACTTCCGGGTGGCCGACCCGACCGCCCGCTTCGCCTTCCTGTTCACACGGGTGGGCCTGTCCGGCGGCGACATGGGCGCGGCCTATCTGCTGCCCCGGGTGGTCGGCCTGGGCCACGCGACCCGCCTGCTGATGCTGGGCGACCCCGTGAGGGCCCCGGAAGCGGAACGCATCGGCCTGATCAGCGAACTCACGGAGGAGGGCCACGCGGACGAGGCAGCCCAGACCCTGGCCCGCCGCCTGGCCGAGGGACCAGCCCTGGCCTACGCCCAGACGAAGGCCCTGCTCACGGCGGAGCTGGACATGCCCCTGGCGGCGAGCGTGGAGTTGGATGCGGCGACGCAGGCACTGTTGATGAACGGGGAGGACTACGCGGAGTTCCACAAGGCGTTCAAGGAAAAGCGAGCTCCCAAATGGAGCGGACGGTGACTACGCCAACCTCAGGGGCGCGGGGAACTGCGCGACCAGCCACAGCGAACCCGCAGCCGCCAACGATGCCCAACCACCCCCCACGCATCGCGATCATCGGAGGAGGCCCCGGCGGCCTCTACGCCGCCGCGTTGCTCAAACGCCGAGACCCCACCCGCCAAGTCACCGTCTGGGAACGCAACGCCCCCGACGACACCTTCGGCTTCGGCGTGGTCCTCTCCGACGAAACACTCGGCGGCATAGAACACGCCGACCCCGTGGTCTACAACGCCCTCCAACAGGATTTCATCCGCTGGGACGACATCGACATCGTCCACCGAGGAACCCGCCACACCTCCGGAGGACACGGCTTCGCCGCCCTCGGCCGCAAACGCCTCCTGGAGATCCTCCACGCCCGCTGCCGCGACCTCGGCGTGGACCTCCGCTTCCGCACCGAGGCCCCATCCGACCTAGCCACCACCCACGACCTCGTCATCGCCGCCGACGGCATCAACAGCACGACCCGCGAGGCACACCGGCAGGTGTTCCGCCCCCAGGTGACCACCCACCGCTGCCGCTACATCTGGCTCGCCGCCGACTTCGCCTTCGAGTCCTTCCGTTTCGAGATCGCCGAGACCGAACACGGCGTGATGCAGCTGCACGGCTACCCGTACGCGCCCGACGCCTCCACCGTGATCGTCGAGATGCGCGAAGAGGTCTGGCAGGCGGCCGGTTTCGCGGAACTCGACACCCAGGGCTCCCTCGACCGCTGCGCCAAGATCTTCACGGACGCCCTCGGCGGCAGGCCGCTGCGCGCCAACAACTCGGCCTGGACCACCTTCCGTACGGTCGTCACCGCGCGCTGGTCCCACGGCAACACCGTGCTGCTCGGCGACGCCGCCCACACCGCGCACTTCTCCATCGGCTCCGGCACCAAACTCGCCGTAGAGGACGCCCTCGCCCTCGCCGCCTGTCTGGAGGAGCAGCCGGACCTGCCCACGGCACTCCAGGCCTACGAGGACGAACGCAAACCCGTGGTGGCCTCCACGCAGCGCGCCGCCCGCGCCAGCCTGGAGTGGTTCGAGGACCTGGGCCGCTATCTGGACCAGCCGCCACGCCAGTTCGCGTTCAACCTGCTCACCCGCAGCCGCCGCGTCACCCACGACAACCTGCGCCTGCGCGACGCCCACTTCACCGGCGCGGTGGAGCGCGAGTTCGGCTGCCCGCCCGGTACGCCCCCGATGTTCACGCCGTTCCGGCTGCGCGGACTGACCTTGCGCAACCGGGTCGTGGTCTCGCCCATGGACATGTACTCCGCCACCGACGGCCTCCCCGGCGACTTCCACCTCGTCCACCTCGGAGCGCGGGCCCTCGGCGGCGCGGGCCTGGTGATGACCGAGATGGTGTGCGTGAGCGAGGAGGGGCGCATCACCCCCGGCTGCACCGGCCTCTACAACGGCAAGCAGGCCGAGGGGTGGAAGCGGATCACCGACTTCGTGCACACGCAGGCGCCGGGCACCGCGATCGGCGTGCAGCTCGGC
>NZ_KQ948437.1 GCF_001514065.1 Streptomyces antibioticus
AATCTCATCAACTATCGTGGGACCATGGCATCGGGAGAAGTGCGGCGCGTACCGCACATGGGAGGGCTCCGGGTCGTTGGGGCGGTGCGGCTCAGCCGCTACACAGACGCCACCACGTCGCCTGAAGTCCAAGAGGAAATGATCACTGCCGCCCAACGGCGTGTGGGCGGCTCCTTCGTCGGATGGGCCACTGATCTAGATCTGTCGGCGCTCAAGACGACACCGTGGGAGCGCCCTGAGCTAGCGCATTGGCTGGAGCATCCCGACGACTGGGACGTCATCATCTGGCAGCGTATGGACCGCGCGGTGCGGTCCATGGCGGACATGGCGGACCTAGGGCGTTACGCGAAGAAGCACAAGAAGCGACTCATCTTCGCGTCCGGCCCCGGCGGCGACATGCTTGAACTCGACTTCGGATCTCCGATGTCTGAGCTCATCACGCTCATCCTGGCCTTCGCTGCCCAGATGGAGGGGCAGACGATTATGGAGCGGAATCAGGGTGCGGCTGCGCACCTTGAATCGCTCGGCCGTTGGGGAGGAGGGCCGGTCCCTTACGGGTGGAGGCCCGGACGGAAGACCTTCGAAGACGGGAAGGACGGGTGGTGGCTATTCCTCCACACCGACGAAGAACCGACGCGATCCACGTCGGATATCCGCCGGGGAATGATCGCACGGGCAATTTCCGGGCAGGGATTCTCGGAAATCACGAGGTGGCTAGAAGCAATGCACGCCATCACGCCGTTCAACCACCGGGCACTTCTAGCCGATCCTCCCCGCGATATCGACCCCGAAAGCCAGTGGAACGTCACCGTCGTCCGGGACATGTTGCAGTCGGCCTTGAACCGTGGGTACATCGTGAAGCGCGACGGGACGATTGTCCGTGAGGATGACGGGACGCCGCGCCTCCAGGCGGAGCCACTCATCGACGACGAGACGGCGTATCGGCTCAAAGACGCGTTGGTGAAGCTGGAGAACGGCCTCGCCGGCAAGCCCCGGAGTGACGGTCACGAACTCCTGGAGATCATCGTTTGTGGTGCCTGCGACCGGAATTTGGTCCAGTCGTGGACGCCTGAGACGAAGGGGAAGGGGCGAAACCGTGTGCCGACCGGCGTCCGCGTCTACAACTTCCGGTGCAACGGCAAGTACCACCCGAAGGGCGTTCCGGGGCTCAGTGTCCGACGCACTGAAACCCTGGAGTGGCTCGACGAGCAGTTCATGGCGAACGTCGGCCCGTTCAAGCGAACGGAAGTGATCACAACCCCCGGCGTCGACCACCGAGGCGAGATCGAGGAGCTTGAAGCGGCCGTGGACGAGCTCGCGGAGCGTCTCGGGCGACTGACCGGTCCCGCCGCGGATGCCGTCGAGAAGCAACTCACCGGACGCTCCAACAGGCTCGCTGAACTCCGTAAGACGCCCTACATCCCGCCGCGTCAGGAGGTCGTGACGCTTGACCAGACATGGGGCGACGCCTGGCGAGCCGCTGACGACTGGTATGAGCGGGCTGAGTTGATGCGTGCCATCGGCGTGCGCGTGGAGGCCGCTCCGTCGACGGGGTGGCGCCAGGACATCTCGGAGCGGCTGACGTTCCGTGTGGGGACTCACGTCGACCCGGAGCAAGACGCCCTCGACGATGTGGCCTACCAAGAGAGCCTCTGAGGTAACAGGTTCATAACGACGCTAGGAGCCCCGGGAGCTGTACGCCGGGGCTCTTGGCACCCTCGACGGCCTTCGCGTCCTCGTCTGTCACGTCGGCCCGCAGCCTCCTTGTCCACAAGCGGCTGTGGATAACTCCATAGAGTCACGTGGATCGTTTACTTCGTCACAGACCGCAACCGTCGAGGTCGATCCAACGGCCAAAGTGTCGAACCAACCCCCTACTTTCAATTTCTTCCGACACGCATAGAGAGAAAATGAAAACAGGGGTTAGTTTGGCAGTTTGGGCCAAGTCTGTCGGAGGGCGATTCCAAGATCGCTAACGCGTCACAGCTCCCCCATAACAGTAGTAGGAGGGGAGGACGTGGCGACGCCGGCGAATGGCGCGGCGTCCCGCTTCCCTCCTCGACGGCCGGTACCGCTCCCGACGTTCCCCGCACTCTCCTCCGGGTTGAAGCGCGGTTGCAGCGGTCCGGCCGTCCAAGACTTCCCGTCGGGCGGGCCTGGCGGATGAGGTGGACGCGTGCCCCGAGCGGCCGATGGGGTGACACTGCCAAGATCCTTACCCGTCCGGCAGTTGGGCGAAGGGTGGGAACGCGGGTTCAAATCCCGCCGCGTCTACGACGAGCCGGAGCAACGGGGATGACGGCATGTCCGTGCGGTCCGCCGGTTCGTCTCACTTCCTCGCTGGTGTAACCGGCAGCACGCCCGCCTCTGGAGTGGGTAGTTCGGGTTCGAATCCCGGGTGAGGAGCTCAGGTAAGGGGCCGCTCTGGCGGGAAAATCCACCTCCCCGAGAACGTTGGTGCCGCACGCTACCGGGACAACCGGAGGGGCCGCGGATCGGCTCGACGTTATGCCGCACTAGCCCAATCTCGGCAGAGGCGCCTGATTCAGGATCAGGAGGTTGGGGGTTCGAGTCCCTCGTGCGGTACTTCCCGAAGCTGACGCCCTCACTACGCAGGGTCGGGCGAGCCTGACGCCTGTCACGAGGCGGACGGCGGGCCGAAGCGGTGCGTGACGCCGTGGAGGAAGGCAGCGACAACCCACCCCGTCCCTCGTGGGCGGGGTTTTGCCTCCGTAGCTCAGTTGGCCAGAGCGCCGACCTCGTAAGTCGGAAGTCGCGCGTTCGAGTCGCGCCGGGGGCTCCACATAGCGAAGAGGCCCCGTGACGGCAACGGGACCTCTTCGACGCTCATCCCTGCGGATGGCAGGGAACACCGCTGACGGCTCACTAGTGCCTGTCGACGGGCCACCCCCGCTCGCGCGGGGAATGCTGCGTGACCTAGAAGTCAGAGCCAAAACCGACAGGCTCATCCACTGGTTCACCCCCGCCTTCGCGGGGAGCAGCAAAAACCACGCTAGCAGACGAGCCCCGCCCCGGAGGAGAGTTCCCGGGAGCGGGGCTGACTACGTTCAGGACTTCGGCATCGCCACGGTGAACGCAGCCTCGCCGGCGTCATCGAAGTACAGCACCGTCCCGCCCTTGCGGCCAACGTCGAGGACGACGCCGCCAGTCACGGACTGGCCCGGCCGATACTCCGTGTCGACGTCTTGCCCGTCGACGGACTCCAGCGTCGTGCAGTCCTGCGCGGCCGTCTGGTCGTCCATCCACTGCATGGCCCCGTACGGACTGAAGCGCCCCGGCTGATCGCCCACGTTCGCCACGGTGAGCGTGAGGACGGCGTACTGACCGTTCTTCGGCTTGTTCGACGTGTCCAGGGCGGCCGGCGTCACGTACTTCACCGACTTCACGGTGACCTTCAACGTCGTCGTCACCGACTCGTCTGAACTGTCCACGGCTGTGAACTCCCCTGCCTGCCCGACCTTCAGGACCGGCGCCGCGGGAGCGGACGAGGACGGCGTCTCTGACGGCTCCGGCGTGGGCTCCTCAGCCACGGCCTCCACGGTCGCGGACTTCGACGGAGCGGCGTCATCGCTGTCGCCCCCTGACGAACACCCCGCCAACAGAACGGCGGACATCAGCACTGCCGGCACGCAGGCACGGCGGACGTAGGCGCGCATGCGCAACCCCCCATGAATCAGTGGCTCTCCCCAGCCACACGGAGCCACAGCGTAAGGCAGGCGGCGAATGGCGTGGCAAGGAAGCACACGCAGATCACGCCTGCCTAGCAACTGGCCCGCCATTAGGCGCCGTGTGCTGCGACGTGACGGCTACATCTGCCAAGCCCGATTCAGTGAGGGGCAGTTGTGCGGCGCACCCGCCACGGACGTGGACCACATCGAGGCTGGTGACGACCACAGCATGGCCAACTTGAGGGCACTGTGCGGGTGGTGCCACGCCAGGAAGAGCGCGAGTGAGGGCGGCACAGCAGCAGCCCGCAAGCGCGTGCGCACAGAGCGAGCCAAGCCCAACCATCCGGCCCTGGAGGACTAGCCCATGAGCGGCGCACACGTGGTGCTGGAGGAGGACGACGACACAGGCGCAGATGGAGTGATCGTCACGCGCGTGATCGTCAACGGTGTCGACGTTGGCCGGCTCGCTGAGGCACCGAAGATCACGGTCGGCACGAAGGACGAGGTCACGAAGATCATGATCACGCTCGTCCCGAGCCGCCTGGAGATCCGCGGCGAGCTCGCCGACGGTGATCGTCGAGAGCCGCGAGCCGGCTTCGCTGCCAAGATCGACTAGCCCCACCCCAGGGGGGTGATCCCCGCCGGCCCGCCTTGCAGACCGTATAGGTGCTGGGGCTCGCTGTCTGTACGGGTCTGGGGAAGTGGCACGAGGCGTCCACAGGAGCCCGCAGGAGGCCCGAACGCCGGCTCGCCGGACTGATCCGGACCCCGAACCGGGAGACGGGCACACAGGGCTTCGGTCACACAGCTACTTGGATATGTGCTGGTCAGAGCCTTGAAAGTGTGACCGGCCGCATCTAGGATGGACCCATGAACACGACTTGCGAGCATTGCGCCGGGCCCATGCCGATCATGGCGCGTGCCCACGCTAAGACGTGCTCGCCTCGGTGCCGGAAGGCACTGTCGCGCGCGAAGGCGCGTAACCCGCTCCCCGTCGAGCTGACGACCCGCGACAGGTGGGTACGCCGCTCCGCGGATAAGAGGCCGCTCACGGTCGCCGGCATGGCGGCATCGAGCACCGACGACCGCACGTGGAGCACGCACAAGGATGCCGCCGCTTCGACGGTCGGCGCAGGTCTGGGCTTCGTCCTCTCCGACGTCGACGACATCGTCTGTCTCGACCTGGACCACTGTCTCAACCCGCTCACTGGGCAACTCGCCCCGTGGGCCGCAGCCGTCATCCGCGACGCGGGCGCCACCTACGTAGAGGTGTCCCCGTCCGGCGACGGCTTGCACATCTGGGGTCGTGCGGACGTCCGACAGGGACGCCGCATCCGACGTCCCGACGGTACGGCCGTGGAGATCTACGGGACCGGCCGATACATCGCAATGACGGGGCGCCGACATGGCTCGTCCCCGTCGATCCTCGCGGACCTCTCCGCGGTGGTTTCCAAGCTGACGGCTCGCTAGCTCCCGCCACGGGACGGCCTAGCCGTTCCTACCCGGGAGGTGTCATGGCTGGTCGTGGACCCGCCCCGAAGGACCCCACAAAGCGGCGCCGGCGCAACACGAGCGATCCGGAGACGGTCGTCGTCCCGGACGACGAACTCCGCGGTCCGGAGCTCCCTGACGGCGTCTTGGGCGTCAACGAGGACACAGGCGAGATCGTCGAATGGCACCCACGGACCGTTGCGTGGTGGGAGTCCTGGCGCACGTCGCCGATGGCTCAGACCTTCGTCGCAACCGACTGGGACTTCCTGATCGACACAGCGCTCATGCACCACAAGATGTGGTCCGCAGGGCGATGGGACTTCGCCTCCGAAGTGCGGCTCAGAGCGGCCAAGTTCGGCGCCACGCCGGAAGACAGGGCGAGACTGAAGCTCAAGGTCGACGAGCCCTCAAACGTCCCGCAGAGGGCCGCACAGCGCCCCGACAACGTCAGCGACATCACGAGCCGACGTGCTCGCCTGACCGGATAGGGGACCCATGCCGCGCGCAATCGTGCGCGCCCCCGGTCACGACCGAAGCCGCTCCCTTGGGTGGCTGTCGATTGCATGGATGGAGTACTTCGTCGTACACGGCCCCGGTGACGTCCAGGGCATGCCCGTACGGCATGGTGACGAGTACACAGGCTTCGTCGTCGACTGCTACGGCCTCGACGCCGACGGCCGACGCTTCTACGACTCCGCCTTCTTCTCACGCCCGAAGGGCTGCGACAAGTCGGGCCTAGGCGCCCGCCTGGCGCTCTTCGAGGCTCTCGGCCCAGCCCGTTTCGACGGGTGGGCTGAAGGCGGGGAGGTCTACCGCGACCCGTGGGGTCTTGGCTTCGAGTACGTCTACGAAGCCGGCGAGCCCATGGGGCGCCCTGTGTCCGTTCCGTACATCCGGATCATGGCCACGGAGGAAGGCCAGACGGGCAATGTTTTCGACACCGTTCACTTCAACCTGACCGACGAGGCGTCGCTCCTCAGCAGCATCCCGGGTCTCGACGTCGGGATCACCCGAATCAACCTCCCCGACGGCGGAGAGATCACGCCGTCGACTGCCTCGTCCTCCTCGAAGGACGGCGGCAAGGAGACGTGGGTCTGTTTCGACGAAACCCACCTCTACAACACGCCTGAACTGCGGCGCATGTACGCCACGGTGACGCGTAACCTCCGGAAGCGCAAGCGGCTCGCGGAACCGTGGTACCTCGAAACGACCACGATGTTCGCCCCCGGGCAAGACTCCGTCGCTGAGCGCACCTACGAGGAAGCCGAAGCGATCCGCGACGGTCGTAAGAAGCGCGGTCGTGCGCGGCTCATGTACGACCACCGTTGGGGCGAGTGCCCCGACTTGAAGAACGAGGACGCTCTCCGTGCCGCTCTCATCGACGCCTACGGCGACGCCATGGAGTGGATGGACCTTGAGGCGCTCGTCGACGACTTCTACGACACGCGTAACGACTCCGCGGACGGACGGCGCTACTTCCTCAACTCCCGGACCGTCGCTTCGAATGCGTGGATGGACCCCGATGCGTGGGCCCTGTGCCGACGCGACGAGGAGATAGCCCCCGGCGAGCTCATCACGCTCGGGTTCGACGGCTCGATCAAGGATGACGCCACGGCCCTATGCGCCTGTCGTGTCTCGGACGGTCACCTCATGCTCCTCGGGGTCTGGGAGAAGCCAGAGGGCGCCGAAGGCGAGGGTTGGCAGGTGGACCGCAACGCGGTCGACTCCGCCGTTGCCCGTGCTTTCGACACCTACGAAGTATGCGGCTTCTACGGCGACCCGCCTCACTGGCAGGACTACATCGACCGCTGGACGCGGGACTTCGGCGACGACCTGAAGGTCCGGGCCACGCAGAAAGCCCCCATCGAGTGGTGGACCAATCGCCCGACGGCCATGGAGGCGAGCCTGAACCGGTTCGTCGAGGCCGTCGATGCGAAGGAGCTCTCACACGCGGAGTCCCTCGACCCTGACGTCTCTTCGGAGTACCTCCAGCGGGGCGCCCGCCTCACGCGCCACGTGCTGAACGCTCGTCGTCGCGAGATGGGCCGCAATCACATGGGCATCGGCAAGGAGCACGCCAAGTCGCCCAAGAAGATCGACGCCGCGATGGCGGCGTGCCTGGCCTACGAGTGCCGCGCCGACGCCGTGGCCGCAGGCATCACGAAGCGCAAGAAAAAGACCGGTCGACTAGTCGCCTTCTGAGGGAGGTCCGTAAGTGCCTATCGATGCTTCGAAGGTGGAGTCTCCCGGGTGGTGGCTTCAGCGTCTCGGGAAGAAGCTCCTCGACGAGCGTGAGGACAGCACCGGCACCGACGGTGAGACGACCCCGGGACTCGACACGCTCCGGGACTTCGCCGAAGGGCGTCCGCCTGTCCCTCACGTGCTGGGGGTCGACCCGCGTGAAGCTCGCGAGTGGATGAAGGACGCGCGGACCAACTGGACCGCTCTCGTCCTCGACTCCCCGGCGGAGCGAATGCACGTCGACGGGTTCCGCTTCGGTGACCCGGACGACGACAGTGAGGACGCGCGTAAGGCCGACACGGACGCTAACCGCATCTGGCAGGAGAACAGCCTCGACGCGGACGCCGACCTCATTCACTACGGCGCGCTCTCGCAGCGACGGGCGTTCGCTCTCGTCGAGCGTGGCGACGACGGCCGCCCGGTCATCACCCACGAGACACCGCGTCAGGTGGCCGTCGAGCACGAACAGGGGAGTCGGCGGAAGCTCGCGGCTGGTCTGAAGCTCTGGCGCGACGACTGGACGGGGAACACGCGGGCCACGCTGTGGACGCCGGATCGGATCTTCGACTTCGTGTCGGAGACGGACCTCGTCCAGTTCTCCGGGAACGCCGCGGAGCTCCGCGGGTGGGATGCCCTCGTCCTCCCGGACTCGCCTGACGGTGAGCGTCCGAACGATCTGGGCATGGTCCCGCTCGTCCCCTTCATCAACCGCCGTAACCGACGGCTGACGGGGTTCGCGGAACATGAGGACGTACTGACGATCCAGAACCGGATCAACCTCAGCTTGATCAACCTCCTCGCTGCGATGAAGTACGGCGCGTTCCGGCAGAGGTGGGCCGCAGGTCTGGAGGTCGGGGAAGACCCCGTCACCGGGAAGGCCATCGAACCGTTCCAGCTCGACATCCGGCGTCTGTGGACGACGGACGACGCTGAGGTGAAGTTCGGCGAGTTCGCCGCGACGGACCTCAAGCCGTACGTCGCTGCCGTTCAGTCGGCTGTTCAGGATCTCGCGGCCATCTCCAGGACGCCCCCGCACTACCTGATCGGAGCTGTCGTCAACGTCTCCGGCGACGCGCTGAAGGCTGCGGAGACGGGATTGATCAGCAAGGTTCGTGATCGTCAGCGATCCTTCGGTGAGAGCTGGGAACAGACCATGCGGCTTGCCTTCCGTGTCCTCGGTGACGAGGCGAAGGCGACGACTTTCACCGCTGAGACCCTGTGGCGTGACCCGGAGTCCCGCAGCATTGCGGAGCTCGCGGACGCTGCCGTGAAGAAGAGCACCGCGGGTGTTCCGTGGCGTCAGCGCATGGAGGACATGGGCTACACGCCGGCGCAGATCTCCCGCATGGAGATCGACCGGGCGGCGGACGCCATCAACGCGCAGACGGCTACCGACCCGACGGCGCCTCAGCCGACGTCCCTCGACGATGCTCGCGCGGCGCGTGACCAGCGGCCCGTGATCGGGCGGGGTGATGATGGCGCTATCGCGGCTTGACCGGCAGTACGGCGCGGCAGTCCGGAGCGTATGGACGAACGTCCTCGGGCGCGTCAACCGCTCGTGGTCGGGGCTTGGGTCCTGGCGAGACGCAGATGTCCGCACCTTCCAGCGGCAGACGCTTCCGATCATCCTCGCCGGCGAGCGACGGGTAGCGAACCTGACGGCGTCCTACCTGGATCAGCTGAACCGGGCTAGCAACCCTCGCGCCCGCAACATCGCTTTCGATGTGGACGCCGTTACGGGGAAGGCTTTGCGCGGTGTCGACCCGACTGAGGTCTACGAGCGCCCCTTCAAGGAAGTGTGGACGGCGCTCTCAAACGGAGAAGCGCTGGACGCTGCCGTCGCCCGCGGAGCTCACCGACTGGAGACCATCGCGAAGACGGACCTCCAGCTCGCCCGGACGCACACGGTGCGGGAGGTTGCGGCGGACATGCCGCGCTTCACCTACACCGTGCGCGAGCTCCAGGGTGAGTACGACTGCGCGCTCTGCATGATCGCGTCGACGCAGAGGTACCACAAGCGCGATCTCGCCCCGATCCACCCCGGCTGTGACTGCCTCGTCAAGACGGTCACGGCCGACTACGACCCGGGGCAGGTCATCGACGAGGAGTTCCTCAACCGCGTTCACGACGCCGTGGAGAGCGCCCTCGGGGAGTTCGACCGCGGAGGACGAGCGGTCGACTACCGAAAGATCATCGTCTCTCGCGAGCACGGCGAGATCGGGCCCGTTCTGGGCTACCGGGGGCAGCGCTTCACGGGCCCCGACGACATCAACCTTCCGACCTGACGCCCGCCATGGGCCGACGACACCCGACAGGGGTTCTTCAGCATGCCTCGACGCACTCTCGCACGCCGCAACGCGCTTCTGACTCTGGCTCACGAGCCCTGGACGCTCTTCGAGGCAGACCCGGGCACCGGAGGCGGTGGGGGCGGTACCGGTGCGCCGGCCGTCAACGAGCACGGCTTCCCGGACAACACTCCGGTTGCCGACATGCCCGCGGAGCAGCAAGCCGCGTACTGGAAGCACCACGCGAGGAAGCACGAACAGCGCGCGAGTCAGGCCCCGGATGCCGCGGAGATCCAGCGGCTGAAGGACCGTGATGCCGCCCTGAAGGCGATCGAAGAGCAGAACCTGACCGACGCCCAGCGCGCGGACCACGAGCGCCAGACACTCACGCAGGAGCGCGACTCCGCGCAGTCCTCCGTGACGACGCTCACCGACGAGAACGCGCGCCTGAAGGTCGCCCTGGCGAAGGGGCTGACGCTCGAACAGGCGGAGCGACTCCGCGGCTCTACGCAGGCGGAGTTGGAGGCCGACGCCGACACGCTCCTGAGCCTCTTCGGTGGCTCCGGCTCCAACTCGGGTCAGGGCACGGGCACTACGCCTCCGCCCCCGCGCTCCGGTGGCAACCGGGGCGGCGACGTCGGCAACCCCGGATCTATCAGCGCAGGTGCTGACCGCTACGCGCAGAAGCACCGCAAGCAGCAGTAACCACCCACCATCGGAGGACAGATGGACCTCAGCTTGAAGGTCGAGTCGTTCACGCAGGACAAGCGCAATTGGCTGGGGTCCGCCCACGGCACCGACGCGCCTGTCTCCGTGACGCTCGACGTCTCCAAGTTCACCGCCGGCACGCACTACCCGGACGGCTACATCAAGTCGGGGATTCCCCTCGGCAAGGTGACCGCGACGGGCCTCTACGGGCCGTACGACGACGCGGCCTCGGATGGCCGACAGACGGCCGTCGGCTTCCTCTTCACCGCGCAGGACGTGAACGCCCGCGGCGTCGCCTCGACGAAGGTCGTGGGCTCGATGCTCCTGCACTGCTTCATCCGTGAGGCGAAGCTCCCCGTCGCCATCGACGCAGCCGGAAAGACCGACGTCGCCGGCCGCATCATCTTCGTCTGAGAGGTAGAGCATGCAGCTCTTCACTGAGTACGCGACCCCCGCGGAGCTGACGGGATACGCCCGCGCTGCGCTCCGGGACCGCGAGGAGAATCAGTTCTCCCTCAACCGTTGGCTCCCCAACGACACGATCAACGACCTGACCTACCGGTTCAACCGGGGTGGCGGTGGCCTCGTCGAGGCGGCCGTGTACCGGGCGTACGACGCTGAGTCGGACATCGGTACCCGTGCCGGCGCTACGCGCGTGAGCGGCGAACTGCCGCCCATCTCGCGGAAGATGCCCGTCGGCGAGTACGAGCAGATCCGTATGCGGAACGTCGACACGCAGGCGGCGGAGATCCGGGACGCGATGGAGGCCGACTCCGTCAAGCTCGTCAACGCCATCGCTGCTCGTGTCGAGCTCGCCCGTGGCGACGCGATCTTCAACGGTTCCGTGACGATCAACGAGAACCGGGTGAGCGCGAGCGTCGACTTCGGTCGTAACGCGGCGCACAACGTGACGGCCGCGATCCTGTTCAGCTCGACGGAGACGTCCCTCGCGTACGACTACTTCCAGTCGTGGTTGGACACCTACGTCGCCACGAACGGGAGCCTCCCCGGCGCGACGCTGATGTCCCGGAAGATCTACAACTTCCTCCGCCGGAACAAGCAGCTCCGGGAGCTCTTCGCCGGCTCGACGAACGCCCCCACGGTGCTCACCCGCGATCAGCTCACGTCGGTGCTGGGCGACTTCGACATCCCGGAGCCGATCATCTACGACGCTCAGGTGTCGGTCGACGGTGTGGCAACGCGAGTCACTCCCGAAGACAAGCTCGCGTTCCTCCCGGCGCAGGGTGACGCTCTCGGCAAGACCCTCTGGGGCGTCCCCGTCGAGGCCAACGACCCGCGGTACGGCCTCCAGGGCGATGCGGCCGGCGTGGCTGTGGGTGGCTACAAGTCCGAGGACCCGCAGACCGTGTGGACGCGCGCGACCTCGATCGTCCTCCCGGTGCTGGGCAACCCCGACCTGACGTTCGTCGCTGACGTCCTCTGACCTGAAACGCGAGGCATTCACGCATGGCAACCCTGGCAACGAACGTCCACGTGACGGACGAGAGCGGGACGGCCCACGTGTTCGGCCCCGCGGACGAGGTCCCCGAGTGGGCTCAGGTACTCATCGACAATCCGAAGGCGTGGGCGGAGGCTCCGAGTCCCGCAAAACGACTCACGGAGCTAGAGCCCGCGCCTGCGGTGAAGGCCCCGTCGAAGCGTGCCGCACCGCGACGGAAGGCGGCGGCGAGTGGATCTGCTGACTAAGACGCAGCTCGAAGCGCTGACGAGCCGTACGTACACGCCAGACGAGTACGACGTCATCTCGATGATGACGCTCGACAGCATCCGAGGTGAGGTGGGGGACCGGATCACGGACCCCCCTCAGCCGGGAATCAGGTCGGTGGCGCTGACCATCGCCGCACGAGTCCTCGTGAACGCTGCGGGCGTCAGCTCAGAGCAAGCGGGCGGAATGCTGATCTCGTACTTCGCGACGCAGATCGGTAAGGCCATAACGGCGGACGAGCGGCGGACCCTCCGGCGAGCCGTGGGTCTGTCGGCGGGCGCGTCCTCACTGGACATCGCACCCCGTGAGTGCGGTCCGACGGTGACGGTCTGGAGGGCGCAATGACCCTCAAAGCTCGCCTCATGTCGGAGACGCTCATCATCGAGCGGACCGGGACGCCTATCCGCGACTCGGCGGGCTCCGTGGTGCCGGGAACGAAGGTACAGATCACCGTGACCGGCTGCGGGATCATCAGCCCGTACGGCGTCACGGTCGGCAGTTCCTCGGAGACGCACAACGCGTCGAACACCGTCGACACGGACCGCGTCTTCGTGGCGCCCCTCGGCACTGACGTACGTCCTGACGACGTCATCATCCGCGGCACGGAGCGATGGTCAGTCACAGGGCGACCGATGGTCCTACCGCTGACGTCCCTCGCCCGCGTCGAAGCCCCTGTTGAGTGGGTGACCGGCTGATGGCGAGTCAGTTCCGGTCGAAGTACACCGGTCGGTACTCCGGTATCGGACGCATGCTTCAACGCCCCGGAGTTCAGCGAGCCTGCCGCAAGGCGGCCGTCGAGATGAAGGGGATATGCGAGGGGATCGCTCCTGTCGGCGACCCCGCAGACGGAGACCGTCACCCGGGCGCCTACAAAGAAGCGTTCGACGTCGTTCCGCTCTGGAAGAACGTCCCCTTCCGCGGCAAGCCGCGATTCCGTGCCGGCGCGAGGCTCATCAACACCGCTCCGCATGCCTGGCGCGTGGAGTACGGCGACGGACGAGTCCCGCGGTACGCGGTCATGCAACGGGCCATCGACACGATGAAGGCGGCGCACAGTGGCTGACATCGAAGCCGTTCTCAACCCGTGGGCAGAGCAGACCTTCGGGGTCTTCGCCGGCGCTGAGACACCTGCCGATCTGGAGGAGCGCCTCCCCGTCATCCGCATCGAGCGGGGCGGAGGCAGCGACGACCGGTTCTCCCGAAGCCCCCGCGTCTATGTCGACGTCTTCGCGGCCACGGCAGACGAGGCACGCACCCTGGCAAACGCCATACGGGACGCGCTCCTCTTCCTCCGCGGCCCTGTCCCTGGCGCCGTGATTCGCGACGTCCGATGCGACTCCGGCCCCTCCCGGCAACCGTGGGCGAACACCGAGATTCATCGACGGGGCGCGACGTACACCGTGAGCCTCCGGGACGCGTAAACCACTGACACTCTGACCCGCCTGCCGCGGGTCTCTCGCATGCCCCGTGGAGGGTTCATGGATACCCGCAATGCCGACCTGACGTTCGGCGCAACCGACTACCTCGTCTACATGGCGGCCATCAACACGGCGAAGCCCACCGGGTTCGCCGACCCGGCGACGCCGTGGCAAATGCTCGGGTGGGTGACCACCGAAGGCGGGCTCTTCAAGATCGAGGAGGAGACCAAGGATGTCGACGCGGCCGGCTCCCTGGAGCCGATCCGGACCCTGAGCACCAAGTCCACGAAGTCGCTTCAGGTGACCTTCCTGGAGGGTCTGAACCCGCTGGTCCGGTCCCTGTACGACAACGTCCCCATCACGTCCCTGGAGCCGTCCGAGACGACCGGCATCGCCTCGTACGACCTCCCCGACAAGCCGAACGATCTGCGATACGCGTTCGTCTTCGACACGCTCGACGGGGACAAAAGGATGAGGCTCTACATGCCGAACGGCAAGGTAGTGGACCGCGGGGACGAACAGCCCCAGACCACCGACGTCATGCCGGTTCAGATGAGCTTCCGCTTCTACAAGGGAGCCACGGCGAAGGCCGTCAACCGCTCGATCGACTACGGCGACGTGGACGTCTCGGGCTTCTTCCCGACCACGCCGTAAGTGACTAGCGGGGCCCGTATCTGCGCGGGTCCGGGCCCCGCTGCATGACCACCGTGAAACGACTCACGGAACGACCCGCGCGCACCCATCTGAGAGAGGCAGACCCGCGCATGTCTGAGACCACGAGCACCCCCGCTGAGTCGCAGGAGAACGAGGCCACGGCGGAGGAGTACACCACCCACGAGCTGGCGGGGACCCCGCTCCGCGTGCGGCCCATGGGGAAGTGGCGCCCCTCGTACCTGAAGGCGCTCCGCAACGGCGACTTCGAGGGTTGGGCCGCGGGGGCGCTCCACGAGGACGACGCTGAGAAGTTCGTCGAGATCGACGCCACCTTCGACGAGATCGGCGAGTTCACCGCCGCTGTGATGCAGTCCAGCGGGGAGGCCCCGGGAAAGTCTGGCGCACGCTCCGCACGCTCGAAGACCACGCGGAAGCGGTAGAGGCTGACCTCTGCCGCTATTACCCCGGTACCGATCTCCTCGACGTGTACCGGGGTCGGCTCTCCTTGCGCCGGCTCCGCGTACTGATCGAGCACCTTCCTCCAGAGAGTGCGACGAAGACGGCGCTCCGGAACGCGATTCCCGTCGAGGAGCTCGAACGCAGCACTGACGCGGGGCGTCCCGACCTAGCGCCGTGGAGCGGCACGGAGACCCTCCTCGCGGCCGTGAAGGACGAGATCCGCCTCACGCGGATGGTGCTCGTCGCTGCCAACGGCGGCAAACCCGGTGAGTTCACCCCCACGCCCCGCCCCGGCATTCCGCCGAAGAGCGCGCAGAAGTCGCGCCGAACCATGACCGACGAGCAGCGCCGCGCTCTTGACCCGCGGCTGAGAAACCAGCCGAAGGAGGCGTAGCGCATGGCCGGTCCGGACCTGGACATCGTCGGTACAGCAGCCGTCGACGTCGTCCCCATCGCCCCGACGTTCCACACGAAGCTGCAAGCGATCGTCTTGCCCGCTGCGGACCGAGTGGGCGAGGAGGCCGGCCGACGCATGGGCCAGGCGATCTCGAACAACATCGTGATCGCCATCCCCAACGCCATCAACCGTGGCGGTCAGGCGGGGCAGCAGGCAGCACGCCGTCAGGGTGATCAGGTGGGCGGTGCGTTCGCCCGGTCCATCAAGAACCGGCTGGAGATCGCGTTCCGATCCCTGCCGAAGGCCGACGTCCGACTCTCGGACACGGGCTTCAACGCCGACCTGGCTCGTCTCCGGGCTCGCATGGAGACGCTGAGTCGGAAGACCGTCGGTGTCGACGTGGACGCCGGGGCGGCCCTGGCGGAGATCCAGGCAATCGACGCTGAGCTGAAGCGGCTCGGAGCCAAGCACCCGGACATCAATGTCCGCGCGGACACGGCTGCGGCTCGTGCTGAGCTGAAGTTGATCAAGGAGATGGCGGACGCCGTCGACCGCAAGCGGGTGAATATCCGGGTCTTCGCCAACACGGCGCAGGCACAGTCGGCGATCTTCCAGCTCACGGTGTCGCTCGGAATTCTTGCAGCGCTCCCGGTCGTCCCCATCGCAGCCGCAGGTATCGGCGCCATCGCGTCAGCTACGACGGTGGCCGCTGCTGGGGTCGGCGCCCTCGTGCTCGCGGCCATCCCCGCAATCAAGGGCGTCACCAGCGTCATTCAGCTGAAGACTGCTGCGGAGAAGCAAGCCGCCTCCGCGACGGACAACAGCGCTGCCGCGAACCAGCGTGCCGCGCAAAGCGCGTTGCAGATGGCTTCCGCGCAGCAGTCCCTTGCCTCCGCGCACCGCAATGCTGCCCGCTCCATCGCTCAGGCGAACCGTCAGGTTGAGGACGCCGAACGCGCCCTCGGTCAGGCTGCGGCTCGCGCGATGGAGCAGCGCCAAGAGGCCGCAAGGCGGGTGGAGGACGCGGAGCGCTCCCTCACCGACGCGAAGCGCGACGCATGGCGTGCGGAGGTTGATCTCGCGGAGGCTCGCGCTGAGGCTGCTCGGGAACTCGCTGACCTGAACGACCAGTTGGAGCGCGGGAAGCTCGACGAGCGTGAGGCCACTCTCCGTCTGAAGGAGGCGGAACAGGAGCTCGCGGAGGTCCGCGCCTCCTACGACGCCGGCAACGCGACTGAGCTGGAGATGGAGCGGGCGCAGCTCGCCTACGACCAAGCCGCAGCCAACGCGAAGCAGTCCTCGAAGGACTACGAGCAGCTCCAGAAGGATGCCGACGCGGCGAAGAAGGCGGGCGTCGACGGGAACAAGGATGTCCAGGACGCTGCGAACCGCCTGGCTGACGCACAGGAGAAGGTCAGGGACCAGGTTCAGGCCGTCGCTGACGCTCAGCGTGAGGCCGCAAAGGCTCAGGTCGACGCGGCTCAGTCTGTCGCCGCCGCACAGCGGAACCTTGCGGACGCCGTGGACAACGCGGCCAACACGCAGGTTCAGGCTGCGGAGTCCATCGCCTCCGCGGAGCGTGGCGTCGAGTCTGCACGCCTGTCGAGCATCGACACCACGGCTCAGGCGACGACCAAGACGGATGAGTACCGTGAGGCGCTCGCGAAGCTCACCCCAGAGCAGCGAGACTTGTACGACTCGATCGCCGGCCCGGATGGTCTGACGGCCGCCTTCAAGGAGTGGTCGCGCGAGCTACAGCCTGAAGTCCTCCCGCTCTTCACGCGGGGAGTTGACGGCGCGAAGAACTCGCTCCCTGGCCTGACGCCGCTCGTCGAGAACTCCGCGGACGCTATCGGTGAGCTCATGGACCGTGCGAGCGAGGAACTCGACTCGCCGTTCTGGGACCGCTTCAAAAAGGGCATCGTCGAGAATGCCGAACCCGCGATCATCGGCCTCGGAGTCTCCTTCGGGAACGTCTTCAAGGGCATGGCGGGCGTAGTCGACGCATTCTTCCCGCACATGGACTCCATATCGGAGCGGATGCAGCGCATTACCGGTCGGTTCGCCAACTGGGGAACCAACCTCCGAGGCTCACCGGAGTTCGAGAAGTTCCTTGACTACGTCTCGGAGCACGGACCCATTGTTGGCGAGGCATTCGGCGACATCGCGGAAGCGGTCATCGATCTCGCGAAGGCGCTGGAGCCGTTCTCGACGGTGACGCTTGAACTCCTCGGATACGTCTCGGACGCAATCAGTTGGGTTGCCGAAAACGCGCCGTGGTCAATCCAGTTGATCTACGGACTGTGGATTGCAACGAAGCTGTGGTCGCTCGCTATGGCAAGCAGCCCGATCGGCCTCGTCGTTCTCGGGCTCGTGGGCCTGGCGCTCGCCGTGCGTTATGCCTGGGACCATTTCGAGTGGTTCCGCGACATCGTCACGGCTTCCTGGGAGGGAATCCAGGAGGCGGCGGAGTTCGCCTGGACGAAGGTGCTCGCGCCGACGTTCGGCGGCATCTGGGACGCGATCAAGTTCGTCGGTGACGGTGCGGTCTGGCTCTGGCAAGAGATCTTCGCCCCCGCGTTCGCCGGGATATCGCTGATCGTCCGGACGGCCGTGGCAATCGTCGTAACGGCGCTGCTCACGCCCCTCTGGCTCGCGATTCAGGGCGTCGGCCTCCTCGTCGGATGGCTCTACACCGACTGCTTCAAGCCGACGTACGACGGGATCGCATGGGCGGCTGAGCAGCTCTGGAAGTACGCGCTGGAGCCGTTCTTCGGCCTCGTGTGGGACGGGACGAAGTGGGTCGGCGACAAGTTCGTCTGGCTCTACGACAGTGCCTTCAAGCCGTCCGCGGACTGGATCGCCGAAAAGGCGGCGTGGCTGTGGGAGAACGGGCTTGATCCGGCGTTCGGCTGGATCTGGGACGGTCTGAAGTGGGTGGGCGATAAGTTCGTCTGGCTCTACGACCACGCCGTGAAGCCGTCGTTCGGCTGGATTTCCGACCGCTCCGAGTGGCTCTGGGAGAAGGGGCTCAGCCCCGCCTTCGAGCTCATGAAGGACGGAGTCGGCCTAGTCGGCGACGCCTTCGAGAGTGCGCGTGACGCGATCTCGGATGCCTGGGGCGAACTGAAGGACATCACGAAAACGCCCGTTAACTTCATCATCAAGTGGGTTTACACGAAAGGCATCAAGGCCGTCTGGGATAAGGTGGCCTCTTTCGTCGGACTCGATCCGCTCCCCGATGCTCCGAAGCTCCTGGAGGCCGGCGGTACGGTCGGAAATGGGTGGGGTCCCGCAGTTCCTATGCGGGTGAACCGTCCGACGGCAATCGTCGGCGAGGGAAACCCGAATTACCCCGAGTACGTCATTCCGACGGACCCGAAGTACCGCTCTCGCGCGCTTGCTCTCCATCAGGCGGCGGGGACGCAGCTCCTCGAATCCGGGGGCATCCTCGGCGGCTTCTCGTCCGCGTGGGACTGGACGAAGGACACCGTCGGCGACGTCGTGGGTAAGGGGATCGACTGGGCGAAGACGGGTGCGGATCTGATCGCACACCCGTCGAAGATCTGGAACAAGCTCACTGCCCCGATCCTCAGCAAGATCCCCGACGGTATCGGCACGTCGCCCATGGCGAAGTCGCTGACGAAGCTACCCGGGAAGATGGTCGGCGGTCTGAAGGACATGATCGTGAACGCCGTCTCCGGGATGTTCGCCGGGGGAGGCGGAGTCGGTCAGTGGATCAAGCCCGTCAACGTCCCGTACGGGACGAAGTTCGGCGTAGCGGGCTCGATGTGGAGCTCCGGCCATCACACGGGCCTCGACTTCCCGGCTCCCGTCGGGACCCCGGTCCACGCGGTGGCCGGCGGAACGGTCGTCGGCGTTGGTCACGGTGGCCCGTACGGCAACAACATCGAGATCAGCCACGGCGGAGGCCTCACCTCCCTCTATGCGCACATGTCGAAGACCCTCGCGGGCCTGAACAAGTACGTGGCGCAGGGCGAGACGATCGGCAAGGTTGGAGCGACGGGCAACGTCACCGGGCCTCACCTCCACCTGGAGGCGCGGCTCAATGGCAAGGCCGTTGACCCCATGCCGTACCTGACGTCGCTCGGTGCGGGCTCGAAGGTCTCGCAGTCCATCGCGGCGGCTAAGAACTTCGCGAAGGGGCAGCTCCGCTACTTCGGCTGGGGCCCGTCGCAGTTCGCTCCCTTGGAGAGGCTGTGGGAAGGCGAGTCCGGATGGCGCTGGAACGCGGAGAACCCGTCGAGCGGCGCGTACGGCATCCCGCAGGCTCTTCCCCCGACGAAGATGGCCTCTGCCGGCCCCGACTGGAGGACGAACGCGGCGACTCAGATTCTGTGGGGTCTGGACTACATCCGTGACCGTCCCGACTACGGCTCCCCGTCAGCTGCTTACTCGAAGTGGCTGAGCCGTAGCCCGCATTGGTACGACGACGGCGGTTACCTCCCGCCGGGTCTCTCCCTCGTGGCGAACGGTACGGGTAAGCCTGAGCCGATCTTCACGTCCGGTCAGTGGGACGACATCCGCGCCTCGAAGGGCGGCGGAGGGACGACCGAGATCCACGCCGACGTCCGCGTCTTCGTCGGCGACCGAGAGATCACGGACATCGTGCGCACGGAGGTGGACGCACGCGAATCACTCACGGCTTCGGCCATTGACGATGGAAGGTGGATCTGATGGACGAGGCGGACGACATCCCCGTCTACGAGGCACCAACCGCGGAGCCGGTCGTCAGCCCCGACACGCTCCCTCGACGCGGCATTGAGCCGACGAGGGAGGTCGACGAGTGAGCGTCGCAACCAACCTCCTGGCGCCGAACACGAGCAACATCGATACGGACACGTCCGGGTGGACCGCAGGGAGCAACACGACTCTCGCGCGGTCCACCAGCCGGGCATACTCCGGAACGACGTCGTTGCAGCTCACTGCCACGGCCGCAGGTTCTGTCACCGCCACCACGTCCGCTCGCGTGGCGGTGACGGCCGGCAGTACCTACACGGCGTACGCGTACTTCTCCAACGTCGTAGCGGCATCGGGGCGGGCCTCGACGGTCACGGTCACGTGGTACGCGGCTGTGACGGGCGGAACCGCTCTGTCGTCAGTCACTAGCGCGGCCTCGTCCCTGCCGAACTCCACGGCATGGATGACGCCGCCCCCCGTAGTAATCGCAACGGCCCCCGCTGGAGCGGCGTACGCGTCCGTCACGGTCACGGCAACCGGGCTCACTGCCGGCGCCGCGATCGTCACGGACGTCATCTCCTTCGGCCCTCCAGCGGCGATCAGCGGAAACCTCCTGCCGTACAGCGTGGCAAGCGTGGAGGTGGACGCGAGCGGATGGCAGGGGATTTGGCAAGCGAGCGTCGGAGTCTCCGCGTCTCAGTCGTACGAGGGGTGGAGGTCACTCTCCCTGACGTCTACCGCGACGGGAGCCTGCCGCGCTACGCAGGTGGCGTCATTCGCGGTGACGGCCGGAGTCGAGTACATGGGCTACGCGTGGGTGTACGCGCCTGCGTCGGCCCCGGAGTGGCACACCGGAATCCGGTGGTACGACGCAAGCGGGAACCTGATCTCGTCCAGCTCTCAGACCTGGACACTGACGGCGTCGACGTGGACCCGATGCGCCGTCATCGACAGAGCCCCCGCGGGGGCGGTGACTGCTCGCCTCCTCCTGGAGCCCGTTGCTACGGCGTCGGGTCAGGTGTGGTTGTGCGACCAGATGGCGATGATCGTCGCCCCGGTAACTCCTGGTGGGCTGCTCGGGTTCAATGCTCAGTCGATGGAGGTCGACACCCACGACTGGAAGGCGGACGGAGGATGTTGGACCGGACGCGCTACTTGGCGTTGGTTCCAGGGCATCGGATCGTTGCTGATCGGAGCCAACGGTGAAGCGACGGACGCCACCGTTCGGACAGTCGGAACGGTGCCGGTCACACCTCGTCAGGCATACCGGCTGACGCCACACGTCTACCACGACGGGCGGACGGTAGCGCCCGTGGTCGACCTCCTGTTCACGTGGTACACCGCCACGGACGCGCAGATCGCTACGTCGTCGTACCGGTGGACGATGGGCACGGATGCGGCGTGGTACGCCCCTGTCGGTAGTGCCGTCGCTCCAGCCGGAGCCGCGAAGTGCCGAGTCGGTCTGCGGTTCCTGAACGTCGCTCTCGACGACCTGTTCTACCTCGATGCAGTCAACATCGCTCCCGGCGGACTTGGCGCGGTCGCTGACCTCATCGACGGAAGCTACGGCGCGAGAGTCTCCATACAAGGGCTCACCACCGACGGGCTGACGAAGTGGGGCATCTGGCGGATGCTCGACGACGGCTCCATGACGCCTCTCCGCGGACCCACTGGTGACCTGACGAGCGCCACGGTCACGGGTGATCTTGCCGTCGTGGAGGACTACGAGGCGCCGCTAGGCGTCGAGTACCGCTACTACGTGAAGGTGTGGACGGGCTCCGTCTATCAAGCTTCGACGTCCGACCCCGTGACTCTGCCGGAGCCTGACGACATCGCCGTGATCATCAAGGACCCTGGTCTTCCCGCCAGATGGGCGGAGGCGGTTGTCGCCAGGGGAGGCATGCCCGACTGGACGAGGAGCGCCCGACAGGGCGTTAACCCGGTCCGCGGACGTGCACGGCCCGTCATCATCTCTGACGTCCGTACGTCGAGGACGGGGACGATGACGCTCGTCACGGAGACCCGCGAGGAGCTTGACTCCATGTGGTGGCTCCTGGAGACAGGCAACACGCTGCTTCTCCAGTGGCCGTCCGAGTGGGGCGAGCGCGACGTGTACGTCCAGGTTGGCGACGTCACCGAAGCCCACGTCGTCGAGTACGCCGGCTATCAGGATCGGACGTGGAGCGTCCCGCTGACGGAGGTTGACCGTCCCGTCGGAGGTATCACGGGCTCGACGGACCGCACATGGCAATCCGTCCTCGACACGCGAACCGACTGGCTCGACGTGATGACGCAGGCGACGTCGTGGCTCGACGTCTACACCGGAATCCAGGGGGGTTGATGTACGCCGTCACCCCTCAGTTTCTCCAGACCCTGACGACCTCTCACTCCATGGTCACCAGGGTCGACGTCCACTACGCCGGCGCATTGCTGAAGTCGGACATCCCGATAGCCGACGGCTCTGTGACCATCGACCGCGGATCGAAGATCAGGCGGACGATCTCGCTGACGGTGAGCGACCCGAAGCTACTCCCGTGGAGATCGATCGATCCGCTCGCGGTCTACGGTCAGACGCTCGTCGTCCGCCGCGGAATCCGATACTCCAACGGGCTAGAGGAGACGGTTCCTCTCGGGACCTTCCGCATCGACGAGCCGCAAGGCGACGTGCACCTAGGGCCGGTCACCCTGACGGGGAAGTCGTCGGAGTGCTACATCATCGACGACAAGTTCCTGACGCCGAAGTCCACGCGTGGCTACGCGAATTGCGTCGACGCAATCACGGCGTTGATCCGTGAAACACTCCCGGACGCCGTTGTCGTCAATGCCACTTCTGGCGGCCGCAATCCGTCCGTCGCAGTGAAGAACTGGGATGCGAATTCGGATCGTTGGGATGCGGTTCAGCAGATCGCATTGTCGATGCAAGCCGACATCTACGTTGACGCGCTCGACCGCTTCGTGATTACCGACGTTCCGGAGGTGTTGGCCTCTCGCGTCGTGTGGGACATCGCGGAGGGGGAGGGCGGCACGTTGATGAGCGCCTCCCGGCAGATGTCAAGAACGGCCGTTTACAACGCCGTTGTGGCCTCGGGTGAGAACTCAGCCTCGAATTCAGCGCCCGTGAGCGCCATCGCCTATGACGATTCTCCGTCGAGCCCGACCCGGTGGGGTGGCCCATTCGGCAGGGTCCCGAAGTTCATCTCATCTGCCCTCTGGACGACGGTTGGCGCCTGTCAGGCAGCAGCGCGGTACGCCCTTTTCGATGCCGTTGCGCCGAACATCTCGACCTCGATCGACGCCGTTCCGAATCCGGCATTGGAGGGCGGGGACTGCCTCCGGATCAGCTACGCCGGCCGGAGGGAGCTCTTCATCCTCCAGTCCGCGACGATCCCGCTCACGGCTGACGGGACCTTCTCCGTAGGGCTGCGCGGAGGGAAGGAAGACACATCGTGAACAGGGCAAAGGTCGCTGACGCCGTTCAGCGCGCGGCAAGCCGCACGGTCACGCAGGAGGCCGCGGGATGGCGCCTGGCGACTGTCACGGCCACCTACACGGACGGCACAGTGGACATCTCGACGGCTCACGGGCCGGTCCCAAAGGTGCGACGGCTGAAGGGCTACACGGCGGCCGTCAATGACCTCGTCGTCGTCCTCACCAACTCCGATGGGAACTGGGTCGTCATCGGCGCCCTGGCGACGAATTAGCGGTAGTCGCTCTACCGAATTCCGATAAACGAAGGGGACTACCGCTATGCCCAAGGGCGATAAGTACGGTCAGAACGTTCAGTATCCAGTTCTCGCCGACGTGCCGAACATCGAAACGGCACTGTCAACGCTGGTAAACGGCATCGTCCCGCAGGTTGTCTTGCGTTTCGAGAACGCCAACGCCCGTGCGGCGACACTCACCGGAGCCTCAAAGCCCGTTCCCGGGATGATTACCTATCTCATCGCGGAGGACCGGTGGGAGGGACGTCAGGGTGACGGCACGTGGTTGCTGTTGTCCGATGGTCCGTGGCAACCGTTGACCTACAAATCGGGCTACACCGCGAACGGCGGTTCTCCCGGCTGGAGGAGAAAGGCGGGAGGCGGAATCGAACTCCGCGGTCGAATCCAGCGAAGCAATTCCGGATCTCTGGTCGACGACGGAACGGTCACGCCGTTCGCGTCCATCCCCGCGGCTGTAGCGCCCGCAGCGCTTCGCTACTACATCGCCCCGTCGAAACGCATCACCACCGACGGCGTCTCGCGCTACACGGCGCGCGTCGAGATCGACAGCGATGGACTCATGTCCTACACGTGCGAAGCCGGCGGCGGAGTCAGCAACACCGGTAGCCCCGGATGGTTCGGACTCGACGGAATCATGTTCAGCCCCGCCGGCGACTGACGCCCACACCACAAGACATTCACGCCTCGCAGCAGCGGGGCGCTTTTTCATGCCCTGGAGGGGATCACGCATGGGTGAGATCTGGATCAAGGAAGCGGAGCGGCTGGGCGACGGCAGCATCGGCGGCGCGATGGACACGCCGGGCAACCCCGGCCGTGTCGTCTGGCACACGACGGAGAGCGGGCAGGGTGACAGCTCCTTCAACGCCGTCGGTAAGTACCTGATCACCATCGGCGCGGAGCCGCACATCCTCTACGACCCGACGACCGACCGTCTCGCGCAGTACGGACCGCTGAACGAGAGCGCCCGTGCGCTGAAGAACGACGGGACGACGAGGACGAACCGCACGGGCAAGGTGTGCATTCAGATCGAGGTGCTCGGTCGTGCCGGCTCCCCGTTCACGAAGACCTGGAAGCCCGGTCCGAACTTCAAGGCGCTCATGCGGGCTATCCGTTCGTGGGGCGTCCCGGACGTCTTCCCCATGGGTGCTCTGGCGTCGCAGTACGGCGACCCGGCGGCGAAGCGGACCCGGTCGACGTGGCTGACGAAGGGTGGCCACTACGGGCACTGCAACGTCCCGGGCAACGATCACTGGGACCCGGGGAACATCGACAAGGCCGCACTCTTCGCTGCGGCCCCGGTGACCTCGACGCCGAAGCCGACGCCCCCGAAGCCGTCCACCCCGACGAAGCCCGTCGTCTCCGTCGCGCACCTGAACGCCGCGCGGCGGAAGGACATCCCGGCCCCGACGGGTCACACCACCTACAAGACGGAAGTCGACGTCGTGGAGGAAGCCCTCGTCGCTGAGGGGCTCCTCGAAAAGCGCTACGCCGACGGCTCTTGGGGGACCAAGACGGACGACGCGTACAACGCCTTCCGCCGACGCATGGGCTACAAGGGCGACGAGGCGAAGGGCGCCGTCGGTCTGGAGTCCCTGAAGAAGCTCGCCGCCCGCCGCAACTTCACGGCGAAGGCTTGAGCCCCGAAGTCCTCGTTTCGCTGATCACGGCCGCATCCGTCATGGGTGCGGCCCTGATCGCGGCTATCCCCGCGCTCCTCACCCTCCAGCGCCGTACGACTGGCGCCGTGGAGGCAGAGGGATCGGCCACGCGAACCGCACTGGACGCCATAGCGGAGCAGCTCAACACCCGCATCAACGACGTGCGTGACGACATCGACGACATCCGCGAGCACGTCACGGAGGTCCGCGCCTGGCAGGCCGGCCACGACGCCGAACACCTGTTGCTCGGACGCCCGCAGAGAGGCGACACCACATGACCATGCCCGCAGGCATCGCAACCGTGACCCTGACGGGTCGCTACGTCCGCCCGGACGGCACCCCGTTCGCAGGCAACGTCACCTTCTCCGCCCCGGAGTACGTGCGTATCCCTGGCGCCGACACGACGGCCGGCGGCTCCGTCACGGTGGCGCTCGACACGACGGGCGCTTTCTCCGTTGTCCTCATCGCGACGGACAACGAGGACGCCCGCCCCATCAACTTCACGTACCAAGTAGAGGAAGCGCTCACGGGCGTTGCCTCCCGGACGTATCACATCGCCCTTCCGCAGGCGACGGGGACGATCAACCTTGCGGACATCGCCCCGGCGGTACAGAGCGACGGCGAGTACCTCCTCGTCTCTGGCCCCGCGGGGAAGACGATCCTGAACGGAACGGGCGCTCCCTCCGCCGGAACGGGCGTCGACGGCGACTTCTGGATCGACACGGCCTCGTGGACGATCTACGGCCCGAAGGCGGGCGGGACGTGGCCCTCGGGTCACTCTCTGGGCTCCGGTGGCGCAGTGTCGAGCGTCAACGGGAAGACGGGCGCCGTCAACTTGGTGGTTGCCGACATCACCGGAGCCGCCTCGTCGGCGAGCGTGACGTCCGCAATCTCGTCGGCCATCAGCGGTGAGGTGACCCGAGCTGACGGGAAGTACCTGTCGAAGGAGGGCAACCTCGCCGACCTAACGGACCCGGCGACGGCACGCGCCAACCTCGACGTCACGCCCGCCACCATCGGCGCACTGACTCCCGCAGCGGCCAACGCCGCGTACGCGCCGATCGGTAAGGCCGACACGGGTGACTGGGTCTTCAACGTCAAGGCTGCTGCCTACGGCGCCGTGGGCGACGGTAAGGTCCGGACGGACGGCGCCATGACCTCCGGCTCCGCGGTACTGACGTGCTCCACCTCCGCCCCCTTCACGGCGGGCGACGTCGGCAAGCGCGTCATGGTGAAGGGTGCCGGCCCGACGGGCGTTACGACCTTGACGGGCACGATCTCCGCCTTCACCTCGTCGACGAGCGTCACGCTCTCCGCGAGCGCCTCGACGACGGTGACCAACGCGGTCGTCCTGTGGGCGACGGACGACACGACGGCGATCCAGAACGCGATCAACGACGCCGTGACGTGGGCGACGGCGAACGGTGGGGCAGCGCGCGTCTTCATCCCGATCTCCTCCGGCTTCTACGGCATCGGTGGAGCGCTAGTCACTGGCGGAGCGACGAAGGGCAACGCGCAGCTCACCATCCCTGTCGTCGCGGACACGGCGCGGAAGATCGTGCTGACGATCGAGGGCGCGGTCAACGGCGCCGGAGTCCAGCACTGGAATCAGACGGTTCCGCAGCTGTCCGGCTCGTGCCTCGTCAGCTTCGGCGTCTTCGCCTCGACGGGCGCACAGTCGGCGTCGATCACGGCGAACGCGAACCCCGTGGTCCTCGGGGCGGCGAACCAGGCGGGAGGCTACGGTGTCGCACCGGGCGTGTTCTCGAACATGCTCGTGAGCATCCGGAGCCTGTCGATCGTCACGGCCTACAGCTCGTACGGCCTGACGTATGGCGCGGTTGACCTCTCCGGCGTGGCGAACGCATCGATCGAGGACTTCGCCTACGGAACGACGGGCGTTGTGGCGACGGGCGATTACGCGTCGGTCAACGGCTTCGCGACGGGGCTCAGCGCGGGTCTCCTCCTGCCGGCGAACGGCAATAACGACAACGTGGTTCTGCGGAACGTCACGTGCCACGGTGGCTACACCTACGCGATGTTCGTGACGGAGCACTGCACCCCGGAGTTGGTGAGGATTCTCTACTCCTGGAGCGCTCTGTGCATCACGGGCGTCTACCGAGGAGGCGTCGGCGCGACGCACGCCTTCAAGATCGGTCAGATCTCCATCGAGGTGTGCACGAACCTGGTCCACATCTTCGGGACGGGCTCCGACTCGAAGGGCGTGTTCCTGGACATCGACCAACTCGACACGGAGACGAGCCTCCCCGTCTTCAAGGACGACAACTCCGGCGCCGGGCTCTCGACGGCCCGGGGGACGATCAAGCTGACGGGACTCTACACGGTCGCCAACATCGCCACGGCGGGCGGCTACCCGACGGGCCTGCGCATCATCGACGGGCAGAACCCGGAGGGCATCCGGACCCTGAACTCCACCGCGACGGTGCGCATCACGGATCGCGTCCTCCTCTGCGACACGTCGAGCGCAGGCTTCACGGTGAACCTGGTGAGCGCGGGCAACACCGCGTGCGAGTTCGTCTTCAAGAACACCGGGACGAACACGCTGACCCTCGACGGCGCCGGCGCGGAGACGATCGACGGCAGCGCGACGAAGACGGTCGCGGCTGGAGCGTCGGTGCGGCTCGTCCCGTCCGGCGGGGCTTGGTACTCCGTCTGAGATTCCTGACAGCCCCGCGTCACATCCCCTCTCGATTCCCCCATTACCGGGGTACAGAGAGGGGAGAGGGACGTGAACCTAGGAATCATCGGCCGCGCACGGAGCGGTAAGGACACGGCGGGGAAGTTCTTCGTCGACGGGCACGGGTACAGGCGCCTCGCCTTCGCGGACGCGTTGAAGGAAGCGGCGCTGAAGGTGAACCCGGTTGTCGCGGCGTTCATGACGGTCGACTCCGGCGGTAGCAACGTGGGTACTTCCCGGCTGTCGAGCCTCATCACGGGGCAGGGATGGGAGGCTGCGAAGGCGTACCCCGAGGTCCGCCGCTTCCTCCAGGAGCTTGGCTCCGCCATGCGAGCCGTCGACCCGGACATCTGGATTCGCCCGGTACTGGAGAAGGCGATCGAGGCCAACGACGCAGGCGTCCCGGTCGTCGTCACCGACGTCAGGTACGAGAACGAGGTGGAGGCGTTGAAGCGCGCGGGCTTCCGTCTCCTCCACATCAACCGCCCCGGCATCCCGCAGCTCGACCACGAGTCGGAGCGACTGGGCCCGGAGGCGGCGCACTACCTCGTCCAGAACGACGGGGACCTCCCGCATCTGGGCGAGCAGCTCGAACGCATCTGGGACGAGATCCACGCCATCGAGTCCGCACGATTCGCCATGAAGTTCTAACGAGAGGCACTCATGAACCCGCTGATCACGTACCTCCAGATCGTTGCCCTCCGCGCGAAGGCGAAGGTCCAGGCGTTCGCCACGCAGGAGCCCGTACGGCTGCGGGCGGCTCTGACGTCGCTGGTCCTCGCTGCGGCCGTCGTCTTCCCCTCGGTCAACGCCGACGTGGCGGAGACGGTCGGAGCCGTCGGAGTCGTCGCGCTCCCGATCCTCGTCGGGGAGTCGGCCCGGTCGAAGGTAACGCCGACGAAGTAGTACCTGAGCCCCCTGGTTCCTCGGAGCCCGGGGGCTTTTGGCGTAGGAGGAGAGATGGATCTGAGTGACAGCAGTGTTCGGCGGCGCATAAACCGACTCCTGTGGGAGCAGCGGGCAGGAGTGAAGATCTGCAACGCGTGCTTCAAGGTGAAGCGCCTAACGGACTTCAACGTTCGGAGCGGCGTACGCGACGGTCGCCAGCTGAAGTGCGCTGCGTGTGGGATACGGACCAACAGAGCCCGGTATGAGGAGAAGCGCGAGCACTGCCGGAAGGTCAACGATGCGTGGCGGGAGTCCAATCCCGCTGCGTACAGAGCCAACAACAGAGCGCAGGCCTCCAGACACCGGGCTATAAAGCGAAACGCCACGGTCGAGTCCTTCACTGCACGGGACCTCCGCCACGACTGGGAAGAGTACGACCTCTACGAGTGCTTCTTCTGCGGCGGCTCCCTCGTCGACGGCTACGAGGTGGAGCACTTCTACGCCTTGTCGAAGTATGGGCCGCACGCCCTCTTCAACCTCGTCCCCTCATGCATACCGTGCAACCGCGGAGCCGGCGGGAAGGGGACGAAGGAGCCGTGGGGTTACCTGCGGGAAGCCCTGGCAGAGCAGGGCGTCGACCTGGACGCCGCAATCGCCATCCTCGTCAGCCGCGAGCGACCGTGACCCCGGCAAAGTCCTGATGGATACGCCTCACAGACAGAAAGCGTTCACTCCGTAACCGAGTGACGAGCCTCACATCACCGGTATAGACCTGAGCCCCCGTGTCCCATCTGGGATGCGGGGGCTTTTTGCATTTTCAGGACCGTAAAACGACTCACGGATGGCTAGTTGTACCGGTCGACATGCCCCCTATACTCCGCGCATGCCGACCTCACCCGGCCCGCTACTGGCAGCGCTCTCCGCTCTATGGGAGCGGCTACGCGCAGAAGTACCGGAGCTACCACCTGTTAGGCCCGTTGTCTCGCCGACCACGAGACTCGCGGACCATCGTCCCCGTTGGTCGAGGGACGACGAAGGCCTCCTCACTGGCCTCGTCGTCACTGGGCAGGTTGCCCAAGAGGGACCGGAAGCAGTTCTGGAGACCGTCCTCCACGACGCCGCGCATGTACTGAACTGGCTGCGTGGCGTCAGCGACACCACGATGAACGGGGTGTACCACAATCAGAGCTTCCTCACGGCCGCGGAGGAGGTAGGGCTCGTCTGGCCGGACGGCGCGGAGAGGGTGAAGGGGAAGGGATTCCCTAACCCGGTCCTGAGCGACGCAGCGAGGAAGAGACACGCCCCGGATCTACTCGCCTTAGAAGAGATCATCCCGCTCGTCCTGCCGCACCTGGAGCTTCCGTCGACGTCTCGCGCCGGCCGCACGGACCGACTGTCGATGTCCTGTAGCTGCACTCCGCCGCGGAAGTTCAGAATCGGTCGCACCGTCGCAGCTCAGGGGCCGATTATCTGCGGAGTGTGCGGGGAGCCCTTCAAGGCAGAGTGATCAAGTACAGAGGTTTTACTGTAAGGTCGCCCTAAGAGCAGTGTTTCACGCTACCCTCGGGAACGGTAGCGCCCCTATGACGTCGGAGAGGTCGGGATGAGTTCACAGGAGATTGTGCGTCAGGCAGGCGCCAGTCACACCCTTAAGTGGGCGAGCTCCGCCGACCTCCCCACGCTGGAGCTGGAGGACATCGAGCATGAGGATCAAGCGCTCCTCATTGCTCGTGGCTCCGCATACGTCAAAGAGGTCGTGCGGATCGAGGACGCGACGACCACACTGAACCGGAACATTGCCGTCGTCCTCCTGGCGCTGCGCAAGCAGCTCGATGACTTGACGGGGAAGTCGCACGAGTACCGTCAGCTAGCCGCGCAGGTGTACTCGGTGGTGCCATCTGACGACAGGACGCGCGTCCAGGCGAACGTTCGCTACCACATGAGCAATGTCCTGCGGCGCAATCTGACGCCGCGTGAACTCCGTCGCGCCGGACTTCAGCCCACGTCGGCGCTGGAGCGGCAACAGGACACACGCGCGACGCAAAAAGCCCTCGTGACGGCAGCAAAGATCATCGCTATCCCGGACGCTGAGCTCGTGTCGGAGCCCGCCGAGCCGAAGAAGACGCCCGGACGGAAGCCCAAGGGCGGCGAGGTGAAGCCCGCCACGGCTGCACTCCTGTCGGGCGCGGAGGTGAAGGCGACGGCCGACCACCTCCGACTCGCCGGCGCTGCGCGGAGCATCCTGTCCCAGATGCGCCCGGACGTCATCGAAACGGACATGACCGATGGGCAGCGTGCCAAACTGGACGAGGAGCTCGCAGCCATCTCGAAGGCGATCGCTGAGCTGCGCAAGCACACCCGAAAGTCCAGGTCAGCGCGCTAGCTCCCCTCCTCGTCAGCCCGCATCCTCGTCCTCCCGCCAGGACAGAACGTCAAACCAACCCCCTATTTTCAACTTCTCTCTAACGCGTTAGGAAGAAATTGAAAGTGGGGGGTTAGTTTGGCGATTCGGCACGCAGTTTGACCGACGGGGAGGAGGCGGAAGTTCCTCGACGGCTCGCGTCACATCGGTGCTCGATTCCCCCATAACCACTGTGTCAGCAAGAGAGCGACACAGGAGGCCGAGTGGCCGGAGTAGACACGATCAAGCGAAGCGGCTCCCGCTTCTACATTGACCCGGACGACGGGGACATCAAGGTCCCGGGTGTGACGTCGGTCGGCAACATGCTGCCGAAGGACTACCTCACGTTCTGGGCTGCGAAGGAGTCCGCGGAGGCGGCCGTCGAGAACTGGGACATCGTCTCGGAGCTCTGCAAGCGCGACCCGAAGGGCGCCGTCGACTACCTGAAGAACGCGCACCGACGGAAGAGCAAGGCGGCGACGGATCTCGGGTCGGCCGCTCACGACTACTTCGAGCGCCTGGCGCGCGGGGAGGTCGTCTCCGACCGGTCCGTCCACATGGATGTGAAGCCTCACGTTCGATGGTTCCGTGAGTTCCTCGCGGAGTTCCAGCCGCGCTTCCTCTACCTGGAGGAGACGGTGTGGTCGGACGCCCACAAGTACGCCGGCAGCTTCGACGCCATCGCGGAGATCGACGGGGAGATCGTCCTCCTCGACTGGAAGACGTCCGCGAAGGTCTACGACTCCGTGGCGCTCCAGCTGTCCGCCTACCGCTACGCGGACCGCATCATCCTGGCGGACACCGGGGAGAGCGTTCCCGTCCCGCAGATGGCCGGCGGAGCCGTTCTCCACGTCCGTCCGGAGGGCTGGAGCCTCGTCCCGGTGAAGTGCGACGAGGAGATCTTCCAGCACTTCCAGAGCCTCCGGCACACCTTCGACTGGGAGACGGTGACGAAGAAGAAGGTCGTCGGCAAGCCGATCGCGTCCGGTGGCGAGCTCGTCACGGGCACGCAGCGGAGGGCGGCGTGAGGGCGTTCTACCGCCCCGACGGTCGGGTTCGGATTGGGCTTCCAGAGGGCGGCTACACCGAGGAGCGACGAACCGCGCGCCCCTACAACGCGTTTGTTGTCGACCGCGTGGAGTTCGAGGAGCTCGCCGAACAGATCAGAGAGGGTGATTCGGTACGCGAGGAGTTGAAGCGCTCTCTCGACGCCGCCCTGAGCCAGATCGAGCGGCTCTCCGACGACCGCGACCACTGGCAGCAGGAGGCGGAGAACCAGCAGAAGGAGACGGAGCTCTGGAAGTCCCTGGCTCAGCGCCAGGACAATACGGCCCCGATTCGCCTGAAGCTGCAAGCCGCGGAGCGTGAGCGCGACGAGCTGAAGAGGCTCCACGCGACGGCCATGGGGGACGCGTTCTACTGGCGGAACGCGTGGGAGGAAGACAGGGGCCCCGAACTCGACGAGTTGAAGGCCACCGTCGTTCGCCAGGCGAACGAGATCACACGACTGACAGGGGAGAGCGAATGACCGACCGACCCAACCCGGCAAGCATCGCAGCCGCCGGACTGCTGACGCTGCTGTTGTCCGCGGCGCTGGGCGTAGCGCTCCTGGTGCTCGCCGTCACCCATCCGCTCACGCTCGTGCTCGCGGTCGTCGGCTTGGTGGCCGTGGTGCGCGTCGTCCGCCGGCTCCGTCGCAAGTAACGCCAGTCACACACGCGGGGCGTCCACGTCGGGCGCCCCGCTTCGCATGCACACGGAGGAGAGAGCGTGCACGAGTTCGTTGAGTGGCCGAAGACGAAGAGGCTGTTCCGCCCGGTCATCGTGTCCGAGAAGCTGGACGGGACGAACAGCGCGGTCCACATCAGCAAGGTCCGGGACGACGAGCTGACGGCGACGCCGGAAGGGGCGCGGCTGACGTACGTTGCCGGTCAGTGGTACGCGCTGAGCGCGCAGTCCCGACGACGCATCATCACGCCGGGGAAGACCAGCGACAACTATGGCTTCGCCGCGTGGGTCTACGACAACGCCGCGGAGCTCGTCGAGATCCTGGGGGAGGGGACGCACTTCGGTGAGTGGTGGGGACGCGGAATCCAGCGCGGCTACGACGTCGACGGGAAGCGGTTCAGCCTCTTCAACACCGCGCGGCACTTCGAGAACCCGGGCACGGAGGTGGGCGGCGTTCCCGTCGGTCCAGTGCCCGTCCTCTACGAGGGCGTGTTCAGCGAGGCGCGCATTCACCACGCTTTGATGAGCCTCAAGCTCCACGGTTCCCACGCCGCTCCTGGCTTCATGAACCCCGAAGGCGTCTGCGTCTTCCACACGCAGACCCGGAACGTCTTCAAGGTCACTCTCGACAACGAGGACGCGGGCAAGTGGGAGGCAGCAGCGTGAAACGACTTACGCTCCTCGCTCCGGTCGTCCTGATCGCCTTCGTCCTGGCGCTCCTCCTCGCCTCGTGCGACTGGGACGCCGAACCGGCGCAGTCCCCGGGAATCGAGATCGACATCGATCACCCGAAGGCGAAGAAGACGCCGAAGACCACGAAGCGCAAGGCGCCGGCGTACCGCGCTCCGTCGGCGAAGAGGAGGCGGTAGATGTCGACCGATCCCGAGCGTAGCCCTGACTGGTGTCACCGCCACGGTTGCCACCGGTCCGCGTGCCCGACGCCGGACTAGGAGGACGCATGGAACTGCTTTGTCTCGTCGTGGGGCTCGTCGTCGGATTCGCCGTCGGCAAGGCGCCGACTCTGTAGCGCCAGTCACACACGCATGAACCCAGCCCCCGGTCGCTTCGGCGCCGGGGGCTTTCGGCGTAGGAGCGCCCACTGATCCGCGCAAACAGCACCCGATCAAACCCGAGCGGGTTTGGTCCCGGGGAGAGCTGAGGAGAGCACATGATCAAGTCCACCACCATCCACACGGCCGACGGCTCGACGGTCAGCATCACACCCCGCGGCATCGAGTACGACCTCCACGTCCAGAGTGCCGCCGGCCGATCGATAGCCACGGTCGTCATGAACGCCGACGATCTCGCCGCGCTGATAGCGGAGGCGGAGGAGGTGCAGGGGTGGTGAGCGAGCGAAACGACGAGATCAGCGTCATGAAGGACATCCTGGACGAGTTCGCAGACAAGCTGCGTCACTACCCGGACGCCGAACTCGGCTGGGATGCGGACGATGTGGCGGCGTTCGAGCGGCTCGTTCAGCGCAACCGCGCGGAGGCATTGGCCGCGGGCTTCTGGTGGGCGCGATGACCGCCCGCGACACCCTCGTCACCACCCTGACCAACCTCCTCGCCCGAACCCGCAACGGCCGCATGGACGAGCACCGCGCAGAGGCGGAGCGGCTCGTCGACGAGGCGGTGAAGGAGCACGCGCACGCCCTCACTGAGGAATCCCGTCAGCTCATGGGCCCCCGCGCGTACCCCGGCGAGTCGGAGTTCGTCACGCGCTACGTCGCCGGTTGGCACGACGCGCTGAACCAAATCGACCCGGAGGTCCCCGATGCCTGAGTGCCCTCCCGGGACACACAGCCTCTTCGACCCATGCCCCGGCAACTGCACGGAGCCCGTCGACGAGGAGGCGGAGCTCTTCGAGGAGCTCTGGTCGATGGAGTACCGGATCAGTGGCGACAAGCCGAGGGCGAAGGAGTTCGCCCGCGACTTCCTCGACCGTCATGCCCACGTGTTGGCGGAGAAGATCCGGACCGCACCGTTCGAGATCCACCTTCTCCAGCGGCACCAGCGCGCCAGAGCCGCGGGGTTGATCGACCCGCGGTGCGTGGGCTGCGGGGAGTCGCGGAACAACGGCCGGATGCACGGCTACGGAGCGGGATTCGGAGGCTGCGTGTGATGCACATCGGACGATCCTTCGGCGGAGGCGGCCACATCGAGGCCTCGTGTCCCTGCGAGCTCGAACCGTGCGGGCTCGTCGATCAGGACAAGGTTGACGAGACGTGCAACCAGCATCCGCCGGCCGCGTGCAAGACGATGCGCTCGGGCCACTCCGCGGAGGACTGCCCCGGAATCGGGCGTGACGTCGTCGTCGCCATCGGCAAGACGGAGGCCGCGCGTCAGGCCGTCTTCGAGGCAGCTGCCATGGAGCCGCAGGGATTCGTGAATGCCTCGCTCTTGGGTGCCCTCGACGACTACCGCGCAGCCGTGGAGCACGAAGCCGCGGAGCGCATCCGCGCGCACGAGTGGGACGAGGGCTGTGCGGGCGTCGGGTGCTGCGCAGACACCCCGCAGGAGGCTGCGGACTTCATCGATTCGAAGGAGAGCGAGTGAGCATCCTGATCGCCGTTGCCATCGTCGTCGCCTACCTGAGTGCCGGTCTGGCGCTCGTGCGTTGGGGTCCTGACGAGTTGCGCGGCTACCAGTCTGACGACTTCATGCAGATCGCCGCAATCGTCATCTTCGGTCCGGCGTTCCTCGTCGTGATCAGCCCGTTCATGGCGCTCGGGTGGCTGGGGAAGAAGGTGGCGCGGTGAGCACGCCGGACCCGCTGAAGGACGCCCGTGGTGTCCCGATCCACGTCGGCGCAACCTGCGTCTACGGAGCCGGGGTTGGCCGCTCCATCGCCCTCGTGGAGGCCATCGTCGACGGCTTCACCGACGCCGGCCGCGTGTGGCTGAAGGTGGTACGCCGCTCCTACGGCATGACGACGTGGAGCAAGCCGCGGGAACGCGTGCACGTCGGTCCCGACCGGCTCGTCATCGTCGACGCACTCCCGCCGTGCGACCTTCCGACGGACGCGGAGAAGGCGCAGGCGATTCGCAAGCAGCGCATGGAGCGCTTCCGGACGCGTATCGCCGAACTGGAGGCGGGAGGAGAGCCGATTGGTTGGGAGCGGACAGGCGGCGACCTCCTCGGTACATACCGCAAGTGGCTTGCAGAGGAGGAGGCGAGGGACGCGTGACCTACACCCTCGCCGATGCCATCCGCCGGGAGTTCGAGCGCACGCACCCGCGCGGGAAGAACACGCTCCTGTGCGGCGGGCTCTGCCGACGGCGGAAGGACCGGGAGGAGTTCCGTGAGACCCCGTGGCACGGCCGGCGCGCAGAGTGCCGGGACTGTGACGGCATGCGGTACGTCGACGAGTTAGCGCTCCGGGACCGGTGGCTGTTGGAGCAGGAGCGCGAGCGTACCCGGATGTACCGGCGCCACATCGCATACCTGCGTCTGCGCCGGATCTTGGACAGGGTTCCCGGCTCGTCGGCCGACGCGATGCGGGCGCACATGGAGCCATACGAGCGTGCCGTTCAGCGCGCGAGCGAGAGATGGACGAGGGCGCTCGCCTTCGCCGTGACGACCTACAAGGAGGCGCAATGTACCCATTCCTAGCTGAAGTTCTGTTCGAGACGTGGGCCGCGCAGTACGACCGGACACCGCAGGAGCTGACGCTCCGATCGCCGGAGAGGCTGGACCTGTACTCGCGACTCATCGCCGTCGAGCGTCCGCACGTGCTCCCGCCCCTCGTCCCCGAGACCTTCCGCGGGCCGAAGTGGGGGCAGCGATGACCTACCCCCAGCCTGGCGACTTCGCCCTGACGAAGATCGGCGGCTTCACTGGGCGGTTCGTAGCCACGGGCCAATGGCTCGTGGGCGACGCCGCTCCCGTCCAACACGCCTTCATCTACGTCGGCAACGGGGAGATCGTCCAGGCCATGCCCGGCGGGGCGGAGTTGATCCCGCTGGAGGAGGCGAACGAGCCTGTCGTGTGGTCGACGGGGAAGATCCCGTTGACGGCCGTGGATCGCGTGCGCATCGTCGGTGCCGCGCGTGGCCTCGTTGGGACGCCGTACTCCTTCCTCGACTACGCCTCCATCGCGCTCGCTCACTACCGCGTTCGCCCTGCGTGGGTGCGTGACTTCGTCGCCGACTCGGGGCACCTGATCTGCTCTCAGCTCGTCGACGAGGCGTACCTCCGCGCCGACGTCCACCTCTTCGACGACGGCCGGCTCCCGGGCGACGTCACGCCGGGGGATCTGTGGAAATTGCTCGCCGCGAAGCGTGTGACATCGACGGACCGGGACCTGTGGAGGCTGGCCCGTGACGTCGCGTGAGGAGGTCTACGACAGCTCCGACGAGTACAACCGGGACGATCGCATCGAGACCATCTATCAGGGGTGGGGCGCCCGCGAGATGGCGGAGCGCATCGTCGAGTTGGAGGACGAGCTAGGCGCGGACGCCGACGGTATGTGCACAGGCATGCATGCGGACGTGGCGGAGGCGCGGGCAGAGGTCGACCGTCTGACGCTGCTCGTTGCTGAGCTACAGACGGAACTAGCTACGTCGAAGCGCGATGCCGACGCCGGATGGACTCACGCGCAGAGGGCTGACGACAACGCGCAGGAGTGGGCGACGTCGTGGAAGTTCATGTTCAACGACCGGACACGCATCCTCCGCTACCGCCTCGCCTGGCTCTCCGCCCGCCGGCGTGCCGCGGACGAGCACAACTTCGGCATGGAAGCGCTGGAGCTGAAGAACGTCGAGCTCCTACGTCTGCGCGAGGAGAACGAAGTCCTGAAGAGGTACGGCGGCGAAGTTCCGTAAAACGACTCACGGACCGCGTCACATCGGGGCTCGTTTCCCCCATAACCACTGTGTAAGGCCGAACGGCCGCACACCGACACGCACACGCCCCCTACGAGAGGCATTCACATATGGCCAACAACCTTGCCAGCATCTGGGACGCCGACCCCGACGCCGCCCCGCGGGAGCTTCCCAGCTTCGAGAACGACACCGTGGGCCGCTTCCGCTCCGGTCGCCTCGTCAAGTCCGGACGTACGGAGACGCCGGAGGCGCTGAACGAGTGGCGCGTCACGACCGGTGACCCGACCGTCGCGGACAAGGTCGCGGAGCTCTTCGGCGGCGAGCCCGTCGAGTGGGACCCGGAGAAGGAAGACCGGCTCGAAGTCCTGACCGAGGCGAAGACGGTCAGCATCATCATCGAGCCGGACGGCGTCGACGCGAGCTTCAAGCAGTTCATCCCCGGCGTCGGCATGACGCATCACTGCGACGGCTTCAAGATCCTCAGCGTCCCCGAGGAGGACCAGGGCAAGGCGTGCGGGTGCCCGACCCTGATCGCGGAGCGGAAGCTGAAGGCGCAGCGCGGCGGCGCGAAGCCCAGCGTCGACGTCACCTTCCGCCTCCTGGACGCACCGGAGCTGGGCAAGTTCCGGTTCAACTCCGGCTCGTGGAAGCTCGTCGAGGCTCTCGGCCCGCTCTTCGGGGACCTGGACCGCTACGGCAACGCCGGCGACGAGGAGACGGGCGCGGAGGGCGTCCCGGTCCGTGCCTCACTGACGATCGAGAACGTCACGTACGTCCCGAAGAAGGGGCCCCGTGCGGGCCAGACGGTCTCGTACAACAAGCCGGTCATCAAGGTCTTCGGCGTCTACGAGGACGCGGGCGACCCGGCGGCCGACCTTCTCGGCAAGGCTGCGTAAGCGGCTCGCGCTACTGGCGCACATAACGACACCCGCTCTCCCCAATTGCGGTGGGGAGAGCGGGTGTACTTCACGATACTACGCACACTGAGGAGAGCAATGGGCAAGGCCCGACTGACTGACTTCACGGGCGCGGAGATCAAGCCCGGCGTCGTCATCGCGTACCCGTCCCGTCAGGGGAACCGGGTGCGCAACTCGGAGGCCGTCGTCCTGGAGACGTCGACGGACAGGAGCACGGGGCGCGTCGTCCCCATGCTGAAGGTGAAGCCGACGGGCCGGGATTCCGGCTTCATCGCCCGCAAGACACTCGCGGTCCAGAACGTGGCCGCGGAGCACGTCGTAGTGATCGCCGACACCAGGGAGGAGAGCAAGTGACGGTGACGTTCGAGGTCGGACAGCGTGTGCAGCACCGTCTTCGAGGCGTGGTGACTGTCACCTACGGCCCCTTTGAGAATACCTTCATGCCGCGCGCCTACCTGGTCCAGGAAGACGGACGCACGAACGAAGTGATCGTGCCTGCGGAGCGGCTCTCCGCCATCCCCGAAACCCCGACCTTCGCCGTCGGCGACGTGGTCACCCTGGCGACGCGCTCCGGCGCGAAGGCGACAGTCGAGTACGGCCCCTTCGACAACCGAGACGTCTACGTCGTCAAGCTCCTCGACCCGCCGGCGAACCCCGACGACCCGCAGACCTTCACAGCCATGGCGCACGCGATGACGAAGGTCGTCGAGCCGGTCAAGGTAGGTGACCGGGTGCGAGTGGTGAAGGGCGACGACACCACGAAGTTCGTCGGGCAGGTGGGCGTACTGAAGCAGGACGACGAAGGTGACCGCCTGCGATACCTCGTCGAGTTCGGTGATGGTAGCGGGTACCACGGTGACCCCAACGGTCAGTGGTGGTGCCAGGTAGTAGAGCGCGTCGAGGACGAGAACACCTACACCCACGACGGCGTGACGTACGACCTCACCGCGACCTACAACGACCGCGACAACGAACCGTGGACGTTCAAGCGGTTCGGTGACGAGGTCCGCGGCGGGTGCAACGGCTACCAGCCGTCGACCGTGACGGAGCCGCTGGAGAACGTCGTCGCGCTGTTCGGCCCCCTCACTCGCGTCGACGCCTAACCCCCCTCAGCCCCCGGTGACTTCGGTCCCGGGGGCTTTGGGCGTAGGAGAGAGGAGAGGCATCGTGCCGAAGCAGTACAGGAAGAGGCCCATCGTCATCAGCGCTCACCTGTGGACCGGGCAGGCGAGCGACCTCCCGGACGTCTACACGTTCCTCGGGGATGACCTCGAAGGGACGGAGCTCCGTGACGGACGCCTCCACTTGCTTATCCGCACGATGGAGCGCGGCGCGGAGCCGGACGTGATCCCGCCGGGGTGGCAGCTGATCGAGGGCATCAAGGGCGAGCACTACGCGTGCGAGCCGGAGGTCTTCGCCGCGACGTACGAGGAAGTCTGAGGAGGAGAGCATGGCGAAGGTGATCGCGAACAGCGGGATGACGGTGGAGCTCACGGCGCGGGAGGTGGAGCTCATCCGCCAGGCGCTGAGGTTCTCCGTCAGCAACAACGGCGACTGGTACGCCGCGGACGACTCGCAGGCGGACGAGATCGAGCGCGTTCTCTCGCGGGGCGTGGAGTGAGTGAGCGCGAGGGGCTCCCCGGGCGGGAGCTCGTCGTGTCGGCCATCCCAGGGCGGAAGGGCAAGTGGCTCTGCACCCGGAATGGTCCTGTGTTTCACAGCCTCGCCAAGTTCCGAGACGAGGACGCCGTCACGGAGTTTTTCAAGTGGGTGGCGGAGAACGAGGGGCGGACCCTGATTCGGGGTGAGGACGAGTGACCACCCTCCACCTCATCGACTCCGCCAACGCCCCCGCACTGGGCGACGTCCGTGCGGCCGGCGAAGGCGACTGCATCTACATCCGCCCCGACGCGACGTCGAGGAAGGACTTCCCGAAGTACTGGGAGGCCGTCGGCGTCGCGTTAGGGCGTGGCGCGCTCGTGTGCGTGATGAATCGAGAGGAGAGCTAGTGACCATCGAACCCGGACACTTCTACCGCGACCGAGACGGCGACATCTGGCAGGCAGTGTCCACGAACGCGCTGATGTTCGCGGCGAACGCGGACGGGGACCCCGACGTGATCCCGTTCGACGTCATGCCCGCTGCGTCTGTCGAGGGCAGGGACGGCCCCCTCGTCGAGGTCCGGCCCGTCGGATGGGAGGCAGCGTGACGGATTCCTTCGGAACCCGCGTCGAGGCCGGCGACTACGTCCTTTCCGCAGCCTCGTCGACGGGCCTCTTCAAGCTGGGCATCGTCTACTTCACCCCGTCCGGTCGAGCGATGATGGAGGTGACGGCCTCCAACTGGCGTGGCGCGCAGCGTCGCAGTGAGGTCGGCTCGAACTCCCTCGTCCTTCGCAAGGCCGACGGCACCGTACCGACGCACGTGACGGGGGTGAGTGGCTGATGGCCATGGAGATCGACGGCGAGTCCTACAGCATCAGCCCCGGGGCGTGGAAGGTCTTCGAGGGATGGCGGGATAAGGCGTACCGGGACGCGTGGATCGTCGAGCAGATAGAGGAAGAGGTCCGGCTCCAGGTGATCGCGGACCTCCGCGCGAAGGCTGCGAAGGACTGGCCCGGTATCGGCGTCTTCCTCGACGACATCGTCAGCGCTGTGTGTGAGGGTATCGAGTGATCCGCGAGCCGGACACCGTCATCGTCCGCCCCGTACCCGACCCGCTCCCCGTCGTCTTCGACAAGCCGCGATGCGTGTATGCCTCGTGGATCACGGAGGAGCTCATGAGGGAGCTGGAGGAGCAGTGAGGTCGTACTTCAAGTGGTCCACCCGGCACCGGATCTGCGTGTACTTGACGGAGGCTGAGGCCGCGGACCTGATCGCGGAGACGGACGACATGCCGGCGGACAGCCGACCGACGGTGTCCCGAGTCCGGCGGGCCGTTCAGCATGCGCAGTCGAAGGGGGAGAGCCAGTGAGCCGGATCAACGTCCACAAGGTCAGTACCACAGCGGAGTGCGGTGCGCGTGATCAGATCCTCATCCCGCCCGTCCACGACGGGACGGAGAAGATCTCCACGCGTGAGGGCGAGGAGCTGAGCGCTGCGTCGGCGATCCTCGATCTCGTCGACGAGCTCGACAACGGCGAGGCGCTCGTGATCATTCGCGAGATCTGGTGACGACATGTGGCAACAGATTCTGATCGCCGCCACCCTGGCCCCCGTCTTCGTCGCGCTCGCCTCGTTCGTCTTCGGATTGGCGTGGCTGTGTACCCGCAGTGAGGAGAAGCAGTGTTCCGAGTAGTCCAGACCGTCAGCGCCTTCCGGTACCCGGAGGGGAAGGTGTGGGGTCCGTACGTCGAGGAGGTCGACGCGCAGGAACGCGTGAAGACGCTCCGCTCCTTCGACGGTGACGGCGTCATCGAGTCCGGCGAGTTCGGCACCCCTTGCGGCCTCCGCCTCGTCGATGCGGGTGGGGGAGGTGGAGGTCTCTTGGTCGCAGCGTGAAGACCGCGTGCAAGCCAGTGTCCCCGTGTCCACGGAAGCGTTGAACCTTAGTCGTGGATATATCTGCTCTATCGAACACGCGTACGATAAAGCGGATGCCGAGGGAAGAGGGGTGCGGGTAGTGACTGACGAGGCAGGCACGCGGGGCGGGGCTGACGACGAAGGGCACCTGACGTACCGGGGGACGACGTGGAGAGTTCAGTCGGAACCCGTGGTGATCGATTCGGATGACGGCTCAGACCTCGTCGAGGTGTGGGTCACGAGGGGTGAGGACAGCGACAAACCCATCGAAGACTAAGGGGACTGCGTGGGAGTCGGCGATCGTCGCCTACCTGCGCGAGCATCACGACCCGGGCGCCCATCGCAACGTGCAGATGGGCGCCCGCGACATTGGCGACGTCGACGGCTACTACCTGCACGCCCTGGAGGCGAAGGCGGAGAAGTCCATCACGCTCGCCGACTACATCGCGCAGGCGAACCGTGAGGCGATCCATGCCGGCCAACCCTTCGGGTGCGCGGTCGTCAAGCGGCGAATGCGGGGCGTGGCGGACGGTTACGTCGTGAGGGACTTGCGCACCGACGTGCGCCTCCTGAACCGGCTGAAGGCCGCGGAGAACCTCCTCCGGAACATCGCGCCGGACTCGTTCGAGCAGCACGACAGAGCACACCGGGAGGCGGCGTGAAGAAGGCAGTCATCGAGTTCTCCGGCACCCTCACCGTCTATCCCGACGGCGACGAGTACGAGGGCGGCGAGATGTCCATGGAGGACGCTCGCGGCTGGGTCTGGCACGCACTCGCCCGTGGAGACAAGCACGCGTCGGGCTATTCGTCGTGGGGCGGTCCGACGTCCATCACGTACGAGGACCACGACGAGGACGAGTAGCGCGAAACGACTCACACAAGTCACCACCACAGGGGCGTCCTCCGGGGCGCCCCTTCCGCATGCACGAGAGGGGAGAGACCTTGCGACTGTCGGAGATCCTGGGGCGGCTCGACGGAGTGGAGGAGGACCACGACGGGCACCTTGCGCTCTGCCCCGCGCACAACGACCGGGCGCACCCGTCGCTCAAGTTGACGCTGAAGGAGGACGGAAAGCTCCTCCTCGTCTGCCGTACGGGGTGCATCAAGGCTGACGTCCTGGCGAAGATGCGCCTCCGCGAGTCGGACCTCTTCGACGTCATCAACGACATGGGCGTGAGCACCATCTCTGCGAAGCCCGTGGAGGCCGTCGGCATCGCGGAGATTGCGGGGCTGCGGGCGTTCGTCGACGAGACGGTCGTAGAGTTCATGGCGGCCGACGTGCGCAACGAGTACCGCCCGCGGGAGTACGCGGCAGAGCGCTTCGGGCTCACGCCAGAGCAGTGCGAAGAGCTGGGGGTCGGCTACTCGCAGCCGGGTGACCGGACGAAGCCGTGGCTCAGCCGCGCCTTCACTCGGTACCCGCGGCTGACGGTTCCGCTCACGGGCTTCGACGGCGTGATCCGCGGACTCCAGGGACGCGACCTCTCCGGTAAGTGCCCGGCCCGTTGGGTCTCGCTGACCAACGTCGAGGGGAGGACGTGGGCGAAATACGGCGTCCTCCAGGGCGGCGCCGGGTACGACACGATCCTTGTGACGGAGGGACCGGGGGATGGTCTGACGTCGGTCGGTGTCGGCTACGACGCGCTCATCATCCGTGGCGCGGGACTGGCCCGGAACGCTGCCCTCGTCGCGGAGCTCGTCGAGCATCTGCGCGGCCGTGACGTCGTCCTGGCCTTCGACCCGGACGAGGCCGGCGCGCGCGGCATC
>NZ_KQ948438.1 GCF_001514065.1 Streptomyces antibioticus
ACCCAACCCGCCCCCGAGCGGCGGCAGTTCGCGCTCCGCGGTGCCGGACTCCAGCCCGATGCGGTCCATCGGCTGCTCCGGGGCGGCGACCGCAGACCGCAGCAGGGCGATGTAGTGGTCCACCATCCGCCGGACGGTGTCCTCGTCGAACAGCGACGAGGCGTACTCCCAGATCAGGGTGATCCGGTCGCGGTCCGGGTGGTCCTCACGGCCGGCCCGCTGCTGGGCCCGCGGCACCACCACGATGTTCATGTCCATCTTGGACGAGCCGTTGTGCCGCTCCAGGACGGTGCCCCGCACACCCCCGAACTCCAGGTCCGGGACGATGGCGTTGTGGAAGCTGAACATCACCTGGAACAGCGGGTTGATGGACGGAACCCGCGGCGGGGCCACGGCCTCCACCAATCGGTCCAGCGGCACGTCCTGCCAGTCCGAAGTCTCCACCAGCACGTCGTTGACCCGGCGCCGCAGGACCTCGAAGCCCGGCGAGCCCGAGGTGTCCAGCCGCAGCGGCAGGGTGTTCACCACCATGCCCAGCATGCGCTCGGTCTCCGCGAGCCTGCGGTTCGCGACGCCCGTACCCACCACCAGGTCGCTCTGGCCCGAGTAGCGGCTCATCAGGGCCGCAAAGCCCGACAGCATCGAGGCGAACAGCGTCACCCCGGAGCGCTCGCTGGACTCCCGCAACGCACGGCTGAGTTCGGCCGGCAGCTCGATCCGCAGGGCCGCGCCCTGGAAGGACGGGACACGGGGCCGCGGCCGGTCCGTCGGCAGATCCAGGACGAGCGGGGCGTTCTCCAAGTGCCCCTTCCAGTACTCCAGGTGACGGTCCAGCACGTCGTCGCGCATCCAGGCGCGCTGCCAAGCGGCGAAGTCGGCGTACTGGATGGGCGGTTCGGGCAGCGGTGACGGGCGGCCGGCCGCCAGCTCGGGGTAGATCGCCCGGATCTCGTCGAGGAGTACGCCGAACGACCAGCCGTCGTGCACGAAGTGGTGCTCCACCTGGACGAGGGTGTGATCGCCGGCCGCGTGCCGGATCAGCAGCCAGCGGGCCAGCGGCGGGTCCGTGAGCTCGAAGGGACGGCGGATGGTGTCCCGTACGACCTCCTCGGTCCGCCGCTCACGGTCCGCCTCCGGCACGTCCTGGAGGTCGACCACGGGCAGCCGGACCGCCGTCGGCGGACGGACCTCCTGCATCGGTGCGCCGTCGACCGTGGAGAAGGCCGTACGGAAGATCTCGTGACGGCGGACCACCTCGGTGAGCGTGGCGCCCAGCGCCTCGGCGTCGAGCGGGCCGCGCAGCCGGATGGTGGCCTGGGCGTTGTAGGCGAGGTTGCCGGGGGAGAGCTGCTCCAGGAACCAGATCCGCTCCTGAGGGAAGGACAGCGGCAGCGGACGGTCCCGGGGCACTCGGACCACCGGCGGAAGCGGCGGCGCTTCGCGGCCCAGCCGGTCCAGCTCGGCGGCCATCCGGGCCACCGTGCGCTTCTCGTAGATGCTCGATATCGGCAGCTCGGTGCCGAACTCCGAACGGACCCGCGCCGCGAGGCGTCCGGCGAGCAGCGAGTGGCCACCCAGCTGGAAGAAGTCGTCCTCGACACCGACCCCGTCGATGCCGAGGAGCTCGGCGGCGATCTCCGCCAGTCGGCGCTCGGTCCCGGTGCGGGCCTCGGCCCCGCTGCCCAGCCCCAGCGACGCGCGGTCCAGCGCGGGCAAGGCGGCCCGGTCCAGCTTGCCGTTGGGCAGCAGCGGCAGCCGGTCGATCAGCGCGACCGACGGCACCATGAAGTGCGGCAGCCGGCCGGCGGCGAACTCGCGAAGCTCCAGCGGCTCCGCCGACGGCGCCACGGCGTAGGCCACCAGCCGGTCCTCGTCGCCGACCCGGCCCACGACCACCGCGACATCGTGGACGGTCGGGTGTTCGCGCAGCACGGCGGCGATCTCGTCGGGCTCGATGCGGAAGCCGTTCAGCTTGACCTGCTGGTCGATGCGGCCGAGGAAGTCCAGCTCGCCGTCGGGCGTCATCCGTACCAGGTCGCCGGTGCGGTAGGCCCGCTCGCCGGGGGTGTCCGGGTCCGGCACGAATCGGTCGGTGGTCAGGGCCGACCGGCCGATGTAGCCGCGGGCCACTCCCTGGCCGCCAATGACCAGTTCACCGGGCTCGCCGGGTGCCACCGGGCGCAGCGACTCGTCGAGGACGTAGAGGCGCACGCCGTCGATGGCCCGGCCGATGGACGGCTTGCCGCCGCCCGGCACGGTCCGGGACACCGAGGCCCACACGGTGGTCTCGGTCGGGCCGTACGCGTTGAACATGGCCCGGCCCGGCACCCACCGGTCGACCAGCTGCTGGGGGAGCGCCTCACCGGCGCACACGATCGTCTCCAGATGCGGCAGTTCCCGCTCCGGCACCATCGCGAGCACGCTCGGCGGCAGGGTGATGTGGGTGATCCGGGCGTCGGCGAGGAAGTCACCGAGCCCGGGCCCGTACAGAACGTCGCGGCGCGGCGGCAGGACCAGGGTGGCGCCCGAGCACAGCGCCATGGCCAGCTCGAAGACGGACGCGTCGAAGCTGGGCGAGGCGAACTGGAGCACACGGTGGCCCGGTCCCACGGTGAACGTGGAGCGCTGGGCGTCGGCCAGGTTGGCGAGCCCGCGCTGGGTGAGCGTCACGCCCTTGGGACGGCCGGTGGAACCGGACGTGTAGATGACGTAGGCCGCGGACTCCGGGCGCAGCCGGGGCAGCGGGAGGGACTCGGCCGGCGCGGTGTCGTCGGCGGGATCCGCGAGCGGCACGCCGAGCGAGCGCAGCCACTCGGGCGCGTCCGCTTCGGCGATCACCAGCGCGGCACCCGAGTCGCTGATCATGTACGACAGCCGGTCGGCCGGGTACGAGGGGTCCAGCGGAAGCCAGGCGGCGCCGGCGCGGGCGACGGCGAGGACCGAGGTCACCAGGTCGAGGGACGGCTCCAGGAACACACCGACGGTCGCCCCCGGACCCACGCCGAGGGAGCGCAGCCGGGCGGCCAGGGCACGGGCGCGGGCGTCGAGTTCGGCGTACGTCAGGTGCCGATCGCCGAGCTCCGCCGCGGGGCGGTCGGGGGTTGCTGCTGCTTGCCGGAGGAACTTGTCGAGGAAGTGTCCGGAATCTGCTGGTGTCACGGAAGTCTCCATGAAAGGCGGTGACGGACGGGCGAGGACCGGGGGACGGGGGCGTTCCGCAGCCGGCCCGGAGGGGCCTGCCGCGGAACGCCCCCGTCCCCCGGTCGCCCTGCTTCGGCGGTTGCGGGCAGGCGCGGGCGGACGTCCGGGCAAGGGGTGGGGCAGGGGAGCTGCCTGAGCGGTGCTGCGACGGCGATCATCGATCGGTACAAGAACGCTAACCGCGCCGCGACGGCCGGAACGGCACTGTCACAGGCAGTCCGGGCGGCACTTCCGGCTGCCGGTTGTGCCGCTCAGGACTCCTGGACGGCCCCGGTCGAGGTCCTGCGGGACAGCGGCGAGGGCAGGATCCATAGGCAGGCGGTGAGGGCCCCGGCCGCGGCCAACCACAGAGTCGTCCGCAGCCCCAGCGGCCCGGCGACGGCACCGGCGAGCAGCGCGGCGAGCGGCCGCATGCCGAGGTTCACCCCCTGGTAGGCACCGAACACGCTGGACCGCATGGCGTCCGGGACCTGCGAGGTCAGCAGGGTCGCGGCGGTGATGTCGATCCAGATGACGCCCATCGCCGAGCCGAACTGGGCACTCACCAGCATCGGCAGGACCGTACCCCCGGACCCGTGCGCCGCGGGGATCAGCAGCAGCGGGGCGGGGGTCGCAAGGCAGCCGAGCAGGAAGGTCCGCCCCACCCCAAGGCGCCGCGTGAGCGGGGTCGCGGAGACGGCGCCCACCACCGCGCCGACGGCTCCGGCGCCCAGCACCGTGCCCAGCAGGCCCGCGCCGAGGCCGAGCGTGGTGGTGGCGTACAGCACGAAGAGGGTGGTGGTCACGAAGCAGAAGAAGTTGACGGTGGCGGTGGCGGCCAGCGCCGCCCGGATGGTCCGGGAGCGGACGATGAACTTGCCGGCCGCCCGCAGCCGGGGACGCTCCTTCGAGGGCGGTGCCTCCTGGGGCGCGATTCGCGCCAGTTGCACGGCCGAGACGAGGTACGACACCGCGTCCACCAGCAGGGCGACGGGCGCGGAGAACAGCTGAACCAGGAAGCCGCCGACGCTGGGGCCGACGACCTTCGCCATGGCCCGGCTGCCGCTGCCCAGCGAGTTCCCGGCGACGTAGTGCTCGGGTGGCACCAGCGCCTTGAACACCGGGGGGTTGCACACCTCGAAGAGGACCGACAGCAGCCCGACACCGAACGCCACCGTGAACACGACGGTGAACGTCAGTGTGCCGAAGGCGTACATGAGAGGCAGGCCGAGCAGCAGCGCGAAGCGCCCCAGGTCGGCGGCGATCATGACACGGCGGCGGTGCCTGCGGCGGTCCGCCCACAGTCCGGCGTACGGCCCGAACAGCAGGTGCGGCAGCCAGAGCGCGGCACTGAGATAGCCCATCTGGGCCGCGCCCGCGTGCACCACGGTGACGACGATGAGGGGGAGGGCGAGGGCGGACACCTGGTCGCCGAGGTACGACACGGTCTGCGCGGTCCAGTAGCGCCGGAACGCGGTGTCGCGCAGCAGGCCGGGGATCCAGCACAGGGCACGGGGGAGACCGGCCGGCCGGGTCGTGGGGGTGGCGGTCTGATCGGGGGTGGACACGTGCACGAGAGGGCCTTCCTCTGGTCGTCGGGCATGACGTGCGGCGGGATGCCCGTGGACGCACGGCATGCCGGGACCTGAGAGGACCGCCCGGCGCGGGGCGCGGGCCGGTCGGTGGCACGGCATGGCACACGGCCACGACCGTTCGACGACCCGACCGCCCGGGAGCGCGTGACCCGGCCGGGGTGAGGTGTGGACCGCCCGTCCCACCCTTCGCACCCATCGGCCGAACCCCTACGATACCCCCCGCACCGACCTCTCCCTGCCCCCGAACCTCCGCCGCCTGCAACGGAGTTAGGCTCCCCGCAGGCCCTCGCCCCCTCGCCACAGGCGGCGCACCTGATCTGCCCCGACCCGCGCCGGAGCCGCCGCGATCGGCTCCCTCTCGGCTCGCGCAGGAACGGGGCGGAAATCGCTGACTGCGCGAAACATAGGCCTGCCGACGGGTGCTGTCAGGTGCCGTTCGTGGTGCCGAAGGTCACGCGGTAGTAGCACTCGGCGTTGCAGGACATGGTCGCCGCGTCGTCGAAGGCGTATGAGTAGGCGTATGGCGCGGCCTGTTTGAAGACCTGGGTGTAATCGACCGGCCACTTTGCGGGGATGCAGTTCTCTCGGCCTGCCCAGGCTTTGCGGCAGCAGTAGGTGTCGCCGCCGAACGCCGCGCAGGGTGGCTTGCAGCCGATTTCCTGCCCGTTGACAAGGGCCTGCATCGCCTGGGGGCACTTGACCTCTGTGGTGCAGCGCCCCTGGTAGCAGCCGGAGGAGCTGACCGGGTCGACGGTCGTGGTGTGAGAGACGTTGATGTACATGGGCAGGTTTGAGCCGTCGACCATGCTGACGTCGTAGAAGTCCATGCCGTCGAAGGCTGAGAAGGTGAACTCCCCAAGTGTGGTGGGCGGGTTGCCGCCGGAGCAGACGCTGGTGCAGTCGCCGGTGGCGCATGTGCTCGCGGCCGTGGTGGCGCAGTCGGTGCGGCCCCAGATGCGGCCGCCCCAGTTGTCCGCCACGGTCACCGACGTGCTCTGGCCGGGTGTGAGCTTGCGGCCTGCCGGGTAGGCGGCGGTGTTGGTGATGACGGCCCAGATGGTTTTCTGCGTCTTGTTGACGACGGTGATCAGTCGTCTGCCGGCGGGGGCGGTGGTCGGCTGCTGTTGAGCCTGACCTGAAGTGCCTGCTGCGGCAGCCGGTTTGCCGGTGTCCGCTGCCGGAGCCTTGCGCCCGGCCGCGGGCGGCGGTGAGGTGGAGGACTTGGCGTCGCGGCTCGGTGAAGCCGAAGCGGTAGGCGACGCGGTCTGCGATCTGGACGGCAGCGCCTCGGCGGTGCGGGCGCCGTCCGTTGTGCTGACGGTGCGGCCGCCGGACGGTGTCCAGGCGTCGTAGACGATCACTACGGCCGTGACCGCGACAAGGACCGCTACTGCGGCGTGCCACCAGCGGCGGCCTCGCGGTGGCCTCGCACCGTGTCTCCTACGTCCTCGTCCGCGTGCCATCCTTGTGCCTTCCTCGGGCTGTGCAAGATGTCTGCCTTCCTCTCGGAGACCTCGCGGACGGGACACGTACAACAACAATCGAGAAGCCGGAACAGGTTCCGACGCCGATTCCCCAGTTTCTGTTGTCCCGGTGAACCTCGGCCGGTCTCCACTCCGACAGCCGGATCTTTGCGTGGAGGAACAAACCCACATGAGCGACAACCATCGGACAGGCCCTGACCCCGGCTTGGTCACGGCCGCCCGCGCAGGTGACGGACCGGCCCTTGAGGAGTTGGTGAGCCGTTGCCTGCCGCTGGTCTACAACATCGTCGGCCGGGCCCTGAACGGCCACGCCGACGTCGACGACGTCGTACAGGAGACGCTGTTGCGCATGGTGCGTGGGTTGCCGAAGCTGCGGGATCCCTCTGCGTTCCGGTCCTGGCTGGTGGCCATCACGATCCGGCAGATACGAAACCGGGAGCAGTCGCGGGCCACGGACCGGGGCCGCAGGACGCACCTGGAGGACGCTGAGACGATCACCGATCCGGCCCTCGACTTTGCCGGGCTCACGATCCTGCGACTGGGACTGACCGAGCAGCGCCGTGAGGTTGCCGAGGCGACGCGCTGGCTCGATCCGGACGACCAGGAGCTGCTGTCCCTGTGGTGGCTGGAGGAGACCGGCGAGCTGGAGCGCCCGGAGCTGGCCGGTGCGCTGGGGCTGTCCGACCGTCACGCGGCGGTGCGCGTGCAGCGGATGAAGAGGCAGATGGAGATATCGCGGGGTGTCGTGCGGGCGCTCGGCGCCGAGCCGCGCTGCGCGGAGCTGGATCAGATCGCCGTGCAGTGGGACGGCACGCCGAGCCCGCTGTGGCGCAAGCGGTTCGCCCGCCATCTGCGGAGCTGCGGAGTGTGCGAGAGGCTGGAACGAGGGCTGCTGCCCATGGAACGGCTGCTGGGCGGGCTGCCACTGGTGGCCGCGCCGGACAGTCTCCACCCGGCCGCAGTCCTCGCCCACGTCCGCACCTCCACCACCCCGTCGTCCACGGATTCCTCGGGGGCCGGGAGTTCGCCGCAGTCCGCTCGCTCCGGTCACGGCGGCAGCCGGGCCGCTCGCCGGGGGCATCGGCAGCTTGCACGTACAGGCAGGCGCGTGGCGGGGAAGAAGGCCGTCATGGGCGGCTCGGCGGCTGTCGCGGTCATCGCGGTGACCGCGCTGGTCGCTGCCCGGCTGACGGCGGGCCCGTCCGCGCCGGCAGCGGCGACAGCTCCCCCTCCGGCCCCTGTGACCGCCACTTCAAGCAGCCCCGCGCCCCCTCCCAGCCCGAGCCAGAGCCAGAGCCCCAGCAAATCCCCATCGCCGTCAGCGAAGACGTCGGCGAAGCCGAGTCCTGTGAAGCGTTCGGCGCCGCCGTCCGTGCCGATCGCGTCCGGAGCGAAGAAGGGGGTCGGGGTGTGGACGTTCAACGGAGTGAGTCAGGCGCTCGCCGCGAGCGGGGCGAGCTGGTACTACACCTGGAACACCCAGCACCAGGGTGTGACGACCCCGAGGTCGGCCTCGTTCGTGCCGATGATCTGGGGTGCCGCGTCCGTCACCGACGAGGCGCTCGCACAGGCCCGTGCTGCCGGGCCGTACCTGCTGGCCTTCAACGAACCCGACTTCGCACAGCAGTCGAACATGTCCGTCGACGAGGCGCTCCAGCTGTGGCCGAAGCTGATGGCGGCCGGAAAAATCCTGGGCAGTCCCGCGGTCGCGACGGGAGCGGCGACACCCGGCGGTTGGCTGGACCAGTTCATGGCCGGAGCCGCCGAAAAGGGGTACCGGGTCGACTTCATCACGCTGCACTGGTACGGCGGTGACTTCCGTACTTCGCAGGCGGTCGATCAGCTGAAGTCCTACCTGACGCAGGTGTATACGCGCTATCACAAGCCGATCTGGCTGACCGAGTACGCGCTGATCGACTTCTCGCAGGGGACGCGGTTCCCCTCCGCGGCACAACAGGCAGCGTTCGTCACTGCGTCCACAGCGATGCTGAACGGCCTGCCCTATGTTCACCGCTACGCCTGGTTCGGGCTGGGCGCAGACCCGTCGAAGCCGAGCAGCGGGCTGTTTACGGACGCCACGGCGGCCACGGCGGCAGGCCGAGCCTTTCAGACGGCGCGATGAGCGGAGGGGACTGGCGCGGCTTTTGCGGGGGCAACGGAGCGTGTTGCACGCTGGGGCGGCGAGAGGCCCTCTATGAGGCGGGTCGCACCGGGCGGCTGTGCGCCCGCGTTCTATCTACTCCTGGATAGTCAGAAGGAGCCGTCTTGCCGAGGGAGAGCGAAGATCAGGAGGTTCCTGCCGGCTTACCGGTGAAGATGAGTACCTCGGAGGAGTTCGCGGCATTCCACTTTGCTGTGATGACCGGGCTGGGCTCCCCTGCCTTCCGATCAGGCACTCGCGGCATCAAGCCGCCGGGCAGCAGGGGATGCACATCAAGAGACCGGGTCAGGATTTGGCCGGTTCGGGCTGGCTTTCGGTCTCGGCTGGTGCCGGCTCCGTCGTGTTGGCCGCCACGTAGAAGACAGAGGAGCCCTGTTTAGTGCGCTGAGCCTGACTCTTGGCCACGAGCCCTTCGAGCGTAGTGCGCACGACGGTGGTCTTGATGGCGCGCTCGGGGTGTTGCTGACCCAGCGAGGTGGCGATTTCGGCAGCGGAGCGGGGTTCGTTGTGATCTGCCAGGTGTTCCCGCACGAGGTTGACAAGCGTCGGCGATGCTGACGGTGCGGCCGCCGCCTTCGCGGCCTTCTTGCCAGTTCGCTTGCCTGCCGCGGGGGACTTCTTGGTTGTGCCCGATGTGCCTGCTGCCTTCTTGCGGGCGGCCGGCACCGTCGCGACGGGCTCAGGAGCAGAGGTGGTCGCGGAGACGCCGAGGGCCTGCTGAATCTTCACCAGAACGGTGTGGTCGTGCCGCAGAGCAGCCAACTGCACCTGAAGCGCTTCGATTTCGCCGCTGAGGCGTTCCTGCTCTTTGAGGTTGCGTTCAAGGTCGCCGGTTACCTGCGCGCTGTACTGCGAGGTCAGTTCGGTGGTTTCGGACATGGTGCTCACACCCTTTCTGGGCGCCGCGGTCAGCGAGTGTGCGGCGTGTGCAACGTTCAACTTGGGCTTTCCGCCTGGTGCTGTGCGAGCAGTACCAGTTACCGCAACGCAGTTCTGGTAGTGATACTACGCACGACACCTGCATTGCTCTCGGTTGCTGCTGAGACCGAGCGGACTCATCCCGACCGCGCCCTCCGCGCTCGCCAGTGACTCGAAGAAGAACTGACTGTCATCCGCACCTTGCAGTACGACACTTACTCCCTCACCGTCGCCCAAAGCGTTGACGAGCGGGCCCGGATCATGGCCTCGGCCGATGCCGGAATGACGTCAGCATGAGGGGAGGGGCTCGGGCAGCTGCGCCGGGAGGAGGCGAGGAGGTCGCTGGCCCATGGGCTGTGCGGGGTTCGGATATGGCGAAGGGCCCGGACGGATCCGGGCCCCTCGGTCAGTAGCGGGGACAGGATTTGAACCTGCGACCTCTGGGTTATGAGCCCAGCGAGCTACCGAGCTGCTCCACCCCGCGTCGGTGATGTCACTCTACACAGTGGCCGTCGCGGGGCGGCGCTCATTTTCCGGGGTCAGCCGCGGCGGACGATGTTCTCGGCCTGGGGGCCCTTCTGGCCCTGAGTCACGTCGAAGGTGACCTGCTCGCCTTCAAGGAGTTCACGGAAACCGTTGCCGGAGATGTTGGAGTAGTGCGCGAAGACGTCCGGTCCACCGCCGTCCTGCTGGATGAAGCCGAAGCCCTTCTCGGCGTTGAACCACTTCACGGTGCCGCTGGCCATGCGTTTGTCCTTCGAAATCGCCGGGTGCTGCCCGGTCGGTCTGTGGGTGGTGCCCTCCGTCACCGAAGGGTGTCCGGCGTCCGTTCTACCCCGTAGACGGGACACCAATCCGGCTTCCGCGCGGGTGAGGCGTGCAAGTTGTGCCGCCCAGCGGGCCTCGGGCTCTTCGGTGCCGGCCCGCTGCGCGCAGGAGGCTGGGGCCTACTTGCCCTTCGCGGCTTCCTTGAGCTTGGTGCCGGCAGAGACCTTCACGCTGAAGCCGGCCGGGATCTCGATCGGCTCGCCGGTCTGCGGGTTGCGCGCGGTGCGAGCGGCACGGTGGGTGCGCTCGAAGGTCAGGAAGCCGGGGATGGTGACCTTCTCGTCGCCCTTGGCGACGACGTCGCCGACGGTCTCGGCGAGGGCGGCCAGCACGGCGTCGGCATCCTTGCGGGTCACCTCGGCGCGCTCGGCGAGGGCTGCGATCAGGTCACTGCGGTTCATGAGGGGTGCTCCGTAGTCCTCGGGTTGTCACGTCCGCTGCGCGGACGGGACGTGTACGGCGCCATCCTGTCACCTGGGTCTGACAACACTGGGGTCCGGACCTGGGGGATTCACGCAACTGCGGCAAGCAGAATTCATTGATCCTCGTCAGCGCTGACGAGGCGACAGGCTGACTGCCGCCCGGTAGCCCCCAGGACTGCAATATGGCCTGCGGCCGGTCGTGAGCACCGAGGTTGGGAGGTAACGCGGAGCATCAGCTCGCGAAGCCGACGGCCGGTAGGAGATCGCGGCGACGACACGACATTGCTGTCCCTGGATTCCGACCTGTACGCCGGCACGGGCGTCACCCTTCTCAATCCCCTGAACCCCTAGGGAACGCACGGCTGCACCAAAGACTGCGGTCGCAGCCCATCGTCTGCGCAGCACTCACCCGGCCGTGCGAGGCCCGCCAAGCACACCAGGCACCGCATCGCCGCTATGCGCACACCTGCCACCACTGCGGCTGCCGTGCTTTCGGCAAGGCATGGTCAACCCCTCGATTCGGCACGGATGTTGCTGGTAAGAAAACCTGCCAGCCCTGACCAGACCATCGACCAGGTCAGGCCGACCACGGTCACGATGAGGACACAAACGGCTTGGTCAACCCCTGGTCACCCCGACCATGCGCCGACCACGGGCGGCTGCGCGACGGATGAGCGGTCACGGCTGCGCGCTTGCGCAACGAACGCTGCGCAAGCACGAAACGGCACCCATGTCGGTGTGCGCAGTCGGAGGCTTGGCCGTACCCGACAGGGGCGTGCGCACCATGCTGCGCGGCCATGCGCACGCAGCCCTACCAGAAATCCGTCCGACGCTGCGCAGCGAGACGGCTGCGCCATTGCGCACCCTGACGGTTGCGCAGCCCGCGTTGCGCATCGAGTCTGCGTGATGGTGCGCAGTCAGCTTCCGCAGCCGGGGTGGCGATCTGGTGATCGCAGGCGACCGCGAGGACGTAGCCGACCTGGTGGTATTCCAGCGCGCTGCGCAGCTGCGGATTGCCTCCGTAGACCTCGTCTGCGGCCACCCAGGCTGCACGGATCCCGGCATCCAGGGTCCGGTCGATCATGCGGAGGGCAAGCGCGGGCTTCGTGGCGAAGTCGACCTCCTCGGGAATCCCGGCCAACCGGCAGCGGGCAGCATCCGTGATCCACGAGCGTGGCACATACAGTTCCCGGTCGATCGCCGCGTGCCCGCGTCGGCTGGAATAGGCGAGCTAGACGGCGACCTGGCTGTTCTCGATGCGCCCGGCAGTGCCGGTGTACTGGCGCTGCACGCCGACAGTGGCGGTGCCCTTCTTCAGGTCGCCGGTCTCATCGACCACCAACACGGCGTCCTCATCGTGCAGTTGCTCGATGGCAAAGCTGCGCAGGTCGTCCCGGACCGCCTCGGCATCCCACTTCGCCCTCGACAGCAGATGCTGAAGGCCGTACGGGGTGGCATTGCCGGCGTGCTCGGCCAGCGTCCAGCAGCTCTTGCGTGGCAGGTCTGACAAGAGCCCGAGCACGAACTCCCGCGCCCGCCGCCGTGGTTCTACTCGGGTGAACCGTCCCGCGATGCGGCCCATCAGAGCCTCGAACATGTCCTGCCAGCGGGCTGGATCTATGCTGTGACCTGCGGCCACCGCCTGATCTTCTGTCTTCACACATCGATGATCATCGGTGGTCGCATCCGTTTCGCATGCCACCGATCGTTTAGCACAAGGTGCCGGGGCGTCGGTGCCGTGATCGGGCTGACTCAGCCAAGCGACTACAAGGCAACAACGAGCGCGCAACGGGTGGGTGGCGACACTGCGGCCAGACCCCGCTCGACCCCTACCACCCGGGGGCAGGGGGCCCACGCACACCCCGGGCAGGGGCTAAGCATGTGGTCGACCACTTCACGTCCGGTGTTCCGGCGCTTCGGCGGCGCCGTCGCGGTCGTCATGGGCCTGGCCGCAACCTCAGGATGCTCCGTTCCCGCCGACGCCGTCGCCGGCATCTCCGTGACCGTCGACGGCCATCTGCTCGGCGTCATGATGGTCTGCGGACATCAGATCGATGGCGCGACCCTCTACGTGGACAGCAACGACGTCAACAAGCAGGTGACGGTCGGTTCATGGACCGCCCACCGCCCCCTCACGCCGGGCCTCGCCACCTGGACTCTCGATTCTCCTGCTGCCGGCTGGACCGCAACCAGATCCCTCGCTCCGCTCACCACCAAGACCACCTACGCGCTCTACGGGTGGACCAAGGACAACTCGTGGTCAGCGAACAGCATCTCCTTCACCCTGGCCGACCGGGACCGGCTCACTCCGGGAAAGGTCCGCTGTAACAGCATCTCGGAAAACGACGAATCCGCAGTCACCGTCTCCATAGCGGAGTTCAAAGCCAAGGCCTGCCAGAACATGTAACGCTACGGCGCCTCCGACCAGGTCGAGGCACTCCCGTTGTCGGGAGGCACGCCCTCAACCTTCGCCGCCGCAAGACACAAGATCACGATCTACAGCTGACTAGGCGGGTTCCTCTGGCTTGACGATCCGGAGCTGGCCGCCTGCCTGGCCCGGTTCGCCCACACCTGCGTCGTCGTCTCCAAGCAGGGGCGTGGCAAACGCGACCTGGAGAAGCTGGGCAGACTCCAGCCGTTTGCCGACGGCGACAACGGCATGCCGGCTCGTGTTTTCGCCGAGCTGACTGATCTGGACTGGCGCGAGGAGGGCCGCGCCAAGGTGCTGGGGCCGGGCGCGTCGATGCCCGACGTGGTGATCCCGCCCTTGCGGACCAACGGGTTCCGCCGCCAGCCCAATAAGGACATGGTGCCCTTCCTCCACACGAAGATGATGCTGCTCGGCGAACTGTGGTGGCACGACGAGGACGCCCTGGGCGCGTCACCGACGTCATCGGCTTCCGTCCGGAGCGGCTGTGGGTGGGCAGCGCCAACGCCACCGCACGGAGCAGGCACAATCTGGAGTTCGGGATGTGGCTCGATGACCCGCATGCCCTGCAGGCCGCGCAGACTTTCATAGTCCAGCTGATGGCGCACTCCGAGGCGCTCGATCCGGACAGCGACCTGTTCCAGCCGGAGCTGCTGTCCGTGGACTTCGACGACGAGGCGTTCGCCGAGTACGCCGCGGAGTACGGGTGGGGTGACCCCGACGCCTGAACACCACATGCCGGTGGGCGGGACCAACTCGTCCCGCCCACCGTTGTGGTGAGTTCAGCGCAGCTGCGGAGGCTTCCGGGGCGGGGGAACAGCCGGAAGGAGCTCCCACAGTGGTCGCCCGTCCCGAGCCCACTGCTCCAGCACTCGCCGGTCGACTAGGTGCAGGCGCTGCTGCCGGGCGAAGTCGCAGGCGGGCCCGGAGATCCGTCCGTTGGTCACCATCACGACGACGTCACCGCCGTGCACCGGCCGGCCGGTGCCGTTGAGCGTCTGCAGCTCCGGAGTCCCGACAGCGGAGCCGTTCAGCCCCTTCCTGCGGTGCTTGCACTGGATTACCCACAGCCGGCCGAACGGATCGTGCCCCTTCACGTCGGCGCCGAGGTCGCCCCGGCCCCCGCAGCGCAGCGCGTCGCGGGAGCCGTCCCGGGCCAGCAGGTCACGTACGGCGTGTTCGAAGGCGCTGTGGTGCATGGCGTCGAGCTGGCTGAGCGAGTAGGTCAGGCCCTCGACCCGCAGCTGTGCGGACCGCATCTGGTCAACCTGCCGGTAGATCCAGCCCGCGAGGGTGAGGAGTGCCAGCAGGCCGAGTACGACCAGGACCCACCAGTGCGCTAACACCCACTGTCCGACCTTGACCAGCACCAACCCGACGACCACGAGCCCGCCTAAGGCGACGAGCAGATCGTCGTCGCTCTTGCGCCGACGCCGTCGCGGGCTCACCGCAAGACCCTTGCCGCCACGGTGCACAGCCTCCCGCGCCGATCCCGGCCGGTGTGATCGACGTCTTCGTATCCCCTGTTCCCGGGCACATTCCCCCCCACGTTGCAGATCCCCGCCGCTTTCATGACAGCACCCGGCACTGACAGTCGGCCCGCCGTCGAGATCACCCGTCTGAAAATCGCTGACCGCTGCCCAACGACTGCGCACAGTCGAGGAGTTGGCCGCCTTGGAGTGTCAGTGCCGGTCGCTACCGTCGAATGTTGCGCCGAGGAACTCCCGGCCCCGCCTGGGGGCATTGCCCCCTTTTACTGCCGAGGACCGCCCGTGACCTACGTCCGCCCCCACTACCGCCGTGACGGCACCTACGTCAAAGGCCACAACCGCCGCACCCGGCCGCGCGCCGCGCAGCCCCATACGGCGCCCCGACGCACCACCCAGCGACCCCGCCCGGTCCGCACCGGACCGACGACCTACGTCCGCCCCCACTACCGCCGTGACGGCACCCGCGTGCGCGGGCACCACCGGTCCATCAGCCCGCGCACCATCGCCGTGGCCGCAGGCACCGGGGGCGGAGGCCTGCTGCTGCTCCTGTTACTGCTGGCCCTGGCTGGCGGACCGGTAACCAACAGCAAGGCACCGGCCAGCACCACGCCGTCGCAGTCGGCATCGGTCTCGGCCACTCACCACCGGTAGCACTTGCCCCGCACAGCGAGCAGATACAGCACAGGGCTGCCCCGGGCGGCGAACCGTCCGGGGCCCTTCGTGCATGTGGCCCGCCTCGATCGAGGCGGGCCACAGTCGGCGGAGCGGCTACACCAACTGCAGCACCGGCCTGGTGTCCGGCATCCCCAACAACTCCCTGACCCGCCCCAGTGGCCAGGCCAGTTCCTTCGCCAGGTCCCGTACGCCCAGCCCGGTCTCCTTGGTCGCCAGTTCGAACGCCTGGGATAGCAGCACCGGCTGCTCTCCCGGGTAGCCGCTAACTGGCTCGGCGGCGAAGCCGGGCTGGCCGTCCAGGGCGCGGAGCCGCTGGTAGGTCCTGCTCGCGGTGGCGTCGGAGATGACGCCCAGTTCGCGGCAGCGGTACACCAGGGAGTGCACGGACACGCCCCAGGTACGGCGCAGGCCTGCCAGATGGCTCAGGTCCATTCGCCGCGGCAGCAGGGGCAGGATGCTCGCCTGTGGCGTGAGGAACTCCGCGGCGAAGGCGTCCGCTTCACGTTCCTGCCTGCTGTCGCCGATGGCGTCGCCGTGCAGTACCAAGTGGCCGAGTTCGTGGGCGGCGGTGAAGCGGTGGCGGTAGACGTCGTTGGCCCGGTTCCTGGTGAGGATTACCAGCGGGCGTGCGGAGCGCGAGGAGAACGCGTCGACCGTCGAGGCGGCTGCGTCGGCTTCCGCCGGCAGGACGACCACGATGCCGTGCGCCTCCATGCGCCGGACGAGATGGGTGACCGGGCCGTCCCCGAGACCCCATTGGCGCCGCAGTTCCTGTGCGGCAGCGACGGGCTCCGACGGCAAGGCCAGTCCGGGATGCACCTCGCCGCCGGCGAAGCCGGGCAGGTCCACGGGCGGCAACTGCACCCGGCGCTCCAGCGCGTAGGTCAGCTCCCAGACCTGCTCGGCGAACGCCAGGGCCCGCTCGCGCTGAGCCTTCGGCGTGCTGCGCAGGCTGCGGAAGTGGGCCATCGAGGAGTCGAGACGCTGGCTCGGCCTGCCGGCGATGAAGAACTCCACCGGCACCTTGAGGACCTTTGCCAGCTGTGGCAGGAGGTCCGGGCGCGGGCGGGAGACACCCGTCTCGTACTGGCCCACCGCCGCAGGGGTGACGCCGAGGTGTTCGGCCACGTCCTTCTTGGTCAGGCCGGCGAGGCGCCGGGCCTGGGTCAGACGTGCGGGGTCGAACGCATCGGACACCGCGCGGGGGGTGGCGGTGCGGTCCTCCAGTCCGGGAAGGACTGGGTGGTCATTTCTCATCGTTCTCGTTCGTCAGGGGTTCGATCGGGGCGACTTCGCTCACCGGAGGGAGGTCCTGCTTGCGCTCCGCGCTGGGGCGGGGCGCGAGAGCGACGATGGGCTGCTCGCCCTCGTCGAAGCCCGGGTGTCCCGCCAGCTGCTGCGGAATCGTCAGCTTCGCCTTCGGAGCGTCCGGCAACGGCAGGGGTTCGGGGTCGATGACCCACTCCAAGGTGCCGTTCTCGTCCGCCAGTGCCGCAACGCCCCAGTAGGGCTTGAGGAGCCCGGCCGCGTTGCAGGCGAAGGGAATGAGGACCAGACGCGTGTCCTTCGCCAGGGCCGCGAGCCTCGGCCGGAGCTCCACGGCACTCGGGTCGAACCCGTACCCCCCGAAGAGGTCCGCCTGCTCCGAGGGCGGGGCGAAGGCAAACAGCTCCCGGATCACCGACCACACGTTCTGGATCCGTGCGCTACGGACGTTGCTATCCTTCTTGGAGAAGCAGAACGGATACAGCAGACCGTTCCCGATGCGCACCAGATCGAACTGGAAGCCATTGGGCTTCACCAGCTGCGCGCCCGGGAGGTCCGCCAGCTCCTCGCTGACCCGCTCGAACGCCCCGCGGTAGCGCGCGACGCCGTGGACCTGAGTGGACGACACATCGGCGTCCTGCTGCGAGGAGCGAGCGTTGGCCTGCATGTCGACCAGCGCCTGACCGATCCTGTCGCGCACCTCCCGCGCCGTCTCCTCGTCGTTGAACAACTCCACGGCCCAAGCGGAAACAGGAACATCCATACGGCTGACCTTCCGGTTCAGTGCTTCACATCGAAGCGTGCCGACAGTGCTATCACTTTAGTTGATCTCAATCAACTTGCGCGGGCACTTTCATGGAACAGCCCGGAGTGAGTTGCAGCTGCGCTCCTGCTCCGTGTCGGGGCCACTACCGTCCCTGCGCGCGACCCCTCCTGGGATGAAGCCCCTGGCCCAGTCACGCCGTCGACCCCGCACCGACTGGCCCGCCAACCGGTAGAGGGTCACGTCGGGTCGAGCAGCGGCCCGAGCGCCACCGTGGCGTCGCATTCCTTGCAGGCGACCGCGCCGGCCGTCGAGGGCGACTGGGGCATCGCGGACACAGCTGAGGCCCGGTACACGGAGTGGGTCGGGCTGTACGGCACCAACCCCACCGTGGAGATCCGGCTCATCGAGGTGACCGACGGCCGCGAACACCTGAGCAGCCTCTGGACGGCGCAGGGCGAGGTCAAGTACCCGATGAGTCCATCGGCCCAGTGAACCCGTGACCATGCGGGACGATGTCCGCCATGCCCAGCACCATGTGGACTCTCATCGTGGCCGCGATCATCGCCGTGGTGACCGCCCTTGCCGTCGGCCTGCTCGTCACCCCTCGTATGGAGGCCCGCAAGAAGAGGCTGGGCGAGGTCCACACCGCGCGGGACACCTTCGGCACAACCATGCTGCGCATCATCTCCGCCTGCGTCCTGCTCCAGAAATTCCAGCTCCCGCCGGACGACGAGCCCGGCTGGACACCAGTCACGCGCGAGCGCCTCGCCGGTGAGCGGAACCGCTGGCTGCAGCAGCTGGACGACGCCACCCTGTGACTGATCGACAACGTCATGACCTACGCGGGCAGCTGGCCCTCACGCCATCTGATCCAGTTCGCCGTTGAGTATGCCGGCAACGCCCGCATCCTCCTGCTGTCGGAGCGCGAGGAAGCCGACAAGCTGGAACTCCTGCTCGCGCTGACCGCACCGGTTCAACGGTAGTACTTCGGGTGGCCCTTGGCCGGGCCCGGCACGCCATCGCCGACCGCCGGCGCTTTGTTGCGACCATCGCCCACATCAGCGGCGAGCCCACAGGCCTGTAGCCGGACCCTCCGCCGCGACTTCCTACCCGCGGTCCCACGGGATCGGATACGACACCGTCGGGGTTGGCCTCGGCACACTCCCCGCGTCCGGCCCCGGGAACTCGATCGGATACACGACGGTGGACTTCGGCGTCGGTAACTCCCCCGACCCGCTCCCTCTGGTCGCGGCTGTCGTACCCGCGCCGCCGAACCCCAGGATCACCAGGGCGATCACGGCGACCTTTGCCATCTCGGAACGGGCACCCGGGGCCCACCGCGAGTAGCCCCGAACCTTCGTGCCGTCCCCTCGCTCGTACGCATTTACCCAAGGCATGACTGCTGCTCCCCCTCCAGCCAGCGCGCCGGACATGGCGCAACGGACCATGAAAGCAGCAGCCACTGACAGTCAGTCATGGAGAGATCACCAGTCGTGACCTGAAGTGGACGAAGCCGCCTTGCATCGGCAGAACCATGCCCATTTCCCCGACCACCGCGACGGCTGTCCTTAGCCTGCCCGAGAGCCCGAAAATCCCTGATCAGAGAAGGAAGCCCCGCGGCGTAGAGGGCAGCCGAACGCCCGGCCCTCCGGCCACCGCCGCATTTCGGGGAGGATGGCTGGATCTTGCATGGGCGCTACCCACGATGACCTGCAGATTCCGGCTGAGACCCGGGCGGGTGCTGGTTCCCTCGCCGACGGACACCCTGCCTCCGTTCGTGGAACCTGCGGGGCCGTCTCAGCACGTCAGGCCACATACGTGAGGAGGCCCCGGCAGCTGCGGTGAGGAACAGCCACCGGGGCCTGTCGTCGTCCAGGCCACTGCACGGGGGATGGCACTCGACGACGCTTCGGAAAGGTCATCTGTCCGGCCGGATGAGCGCGAGCACCAGCACGGAGACGAGCGAGCCGACGACCAGGACCAGGACCAGGGGCTCGATTACGGGCCTGTGGAGCCTCATGGTGCGACTCGGATTTCTGCCCACACGCGTTTGCCCCACGGGTTGTGGCTGGCCCCCACATAGTCGTAGCCCCAGCGGTTGGCCAAGGCTTCGATGAGCATGAGGCCGCGGCCGTGCTCATCACCCGGACCAGGGTCTTGCAGCTGGGGAAGACGGCTGGGTGTCGTGTCGACCACGGACACCCGCACCCATGCGTCGGCAGGCCGGTTCACCGTCATGCGGAGCAGGGGGCCATTCGCGTGCCGGACGGCGTTCGTGACGAGTTCGGACATGAGCAGCGCGGCTGTGTCCGCGTGACTGTCCAGCTCCCATGCAGCCAGCGCGGCCCGCACCAGCTCCCTGCCTTCCGCTGCCGACGCCGACACCCGCCGTCCGGTGCGGGTGTAGCCGGGATACCCGTTGCGCCGCGGAGCCGCGGTCGTTTCCGTCATGTCGTTTCCCTCCGGTCCTCGCCGTCGGCGGACCGTTCGAGAGGGACGAGGCACTGGCGCAGGCACAGCAGGGCCCGGCACTGGACGGCGAGTCCCCACAGGTCACCGTGGAGATCGACCCCGGCATCCAGCATCTCCAGCGTCTGGGCCACGACATGCTCGGCGGCACGCTGCCACTCTCCCCGCATCCGGGGCACGCCTGCCATGACGTCGAAGAGCAGGAGATGCACGTGCCCGAGCAGCCGCTCCCCCAGCAGTGCGGCGACGCCTCCGGTGCCCAGGACAAGCCCGTACGTCTCCCGGATCATGTCGGCGTCGACGGGTTCCAGGCGCGGCCCGGCCGCGCTCCAGGGCTCCGGCCGCGCGGCGGTTCTGCTGTTCGTCGCGATTGCCACGGCGCCTCCCTGACCAGTCGTCACGTCACAGTCCACGCAAGCAGCACACGCCCGGCGGGTGCGACGTCACCGCGATGCAAGAACGATGTAAGTCCGGCCCAGCGGGGGTGAACTCTGGTCAAGTCAGGGCATGACATGGGTGGGAGCGGTACCGTCACCGCACCTGCTAGTGAATGCCGCCCCCGGAGCCGGTATGGCCGACCGCCGCAAGACCCCCAACGTGACGCTGCGCCGGCTGCGCGAGCGGGAGTTCCAGATGTCCCGCCACGAGTTTGCCCGACTCATCGTCACGACCGGCGAGGAGATGGGCGAGAGCGTCGGCTGTACCGCGCGCCTGGTCGCCGCGTGGGAGGACGGGGACGTCGAGCGTCCCCGGGGCGTGTACCGGCGCATCCTGACGCGGATGACCGGGCGGACGACCGAGCAGCTCGGCTTCCGGCTCACCACCCCGGTCGCGAGTGCCGCCTCGGCCGCCGCACCGAGCGCACCGAACGGCGGGTGGGAGAACGCGGCGCCGGACCGCCGCGCCTTCCTCGCCGACACCGCCGGCGCCGCCGTGGCCCTGCTCCCCGTCCTCACCGCGGCAGGAGAGCGGACCCCCGGACGCATCGGCATGCACAGCGTGCACGCCGTCCACGAGGCCGTGGGCGCTCTCTACGCGCACGACCACGACCACGGGTCCGCCGCCCTGCGCCAGCAGGCGTCCGAGGCCCTCCACACCGCCTACGGCTGGCTCCAGGACGGACAGCTCACCGACCGGACCGAGCGACAACTGCGCTCTGCGACCGGGCACTTGAGCATCGCCGCCGGATGGCTCTCCTACGACTCTGGTCGCGCCGGCGACGCCCGCAGCCTGTACGCCGAGGCCCTGGCCGCCGCGCGGATCGCCGAGGACCGCGGCCTCGAAGCCCATGCCTTCGGATGTCTGGCGCTCCTGGCCAAGGCGTCGGGTCGGCCGCGCGAGGCCATCGCTGCCGCCCAGGGCGCCCAGAGCGCCGTGCGCACCTACGGCTCACCGCGACTGCTGGCCCTGATGGCGATGCGCGAGGCCGGGGGGTGGGCCCTGATGGGCGATGCGAGCGCCACGGACCGGGCCGTCGTCCGCGCTCACCACCTCTACGCCGAGGGTCCAACCGAGGCGGACCCCGACTGGCTGGAGTTCTTCACTCCCGCCGAACTCGCCGGCCTCGAAGCACTCGCCCGCGCCGACCTCGCTCAGCACGACCGGGCCGCCGCCGGCGCCGAGCAGGCCGTTCTCCTCCATGGCGACGCTTTCGCCCGCAACCGGGCTCTTTACCAGGCCGACGTCGCCATCCAACATTCCGTCAGGGACCGACCGGAGCCAGAAGCAGCCGCCGAGGCCGCCGGTCGCGTCCTCGCCTACCTCCCCGCCGTGCGCAGCGACCGCCTGCTGCAGCAGCTGCAGAACGTCGAAAGCGCACTCCAGCGGCACGCTGCCGTCCCGGCGGTCGCCGACTGGCTGGACGAGTACCGCACCATGACCGGCGTTCGCTGAGGAGGAGACGGTGACGACCCCGAGCACCCGCACCGACGTGGTGATCCGCACCTACGGCCCCGGCAAGGTCGAGCCGCTGGTCGACGTCCTCGCCGACATCTGGGCCGACGCCCACCCCGAACTCGTCGACAACCCCGGCGCCGAGGCCATGGGCATGTCCGTGCCCGCCCTGCGCCGCCAGATCACCGGCCACCTCAGGCACTCCGGCTTCACCCTGGTCGTCGCCTACGCCGGCGGAACCGCCGTCGGCTTTGCCTATGGATTCCCCTGCTCGGCCGACTACTGGTTCGGCCCCGACCTGATTGACCAAGTCCCCGAAGGCGCCCGCACCGAACGCCTCATGGGCCTGTGCGAGCTGGCCGTCCGCCCTCCCTGGCAGTCCCAGGGCATCGGCCGCCGCATGCACCAGCACCTGCTCCAGGCCGTCGCACCCCAATGGGCCTCCCTGCTCGCGCTCCCCTCCAACCACCGCGGCAAAGACCTCTACGCCCGCCTCGGCTACGCGTACGCAGGCGCCTACCGGAACACCGCAGACGGCCCCGAGTTCGACCTGCTGCTCCTTCACGTGAAGCCATCTGCGACGTGAAAGACCGTCAACGACCTGCCGGGAGGCGAACACCAGGTGCCGGATTGGGTGGACCCTGTTCAAGCTCCAGCAGCACCTCTCGGAGGCTCCGCACCCAGGTTGGCAGGACTCGAAAGTCATTTGGTACGGCTGTGAGCTGGCCGTGTGGTCGTCTTCCGAAAAGCTCGTCCCCCGAAGGACAGCGAGTGATGCGATGAGCAGCCTTGTCGGGCGGCGTTGGCACCGCAGGTAGGCCAGCGCGCTACGCCCCCGCTGGGCGGG
>NZ_KQ948439.1 GCF_001514065.1 Streptomyces antibioticus
GGTGCTCTGGCGACGGCTCTCGTCGAGGACGGCAACCATCCGCGGCAGCTCGCTTTCCCCAACGCGAAGGAGGATCTGACGGCCTGGCGCGAGCGGACGACCGACGACTTCCCCGCGGAGCTTCACCGCGCGGTCCGGTCCGCGGCCGTCGTCGAGCTTTCAGCCCCGGCTCCCGCCCCCTCGACGGAGGCGGACCTCTCCGCCACGGACGCCACCCTTCAGACGATGCCGCAGTCCGCGCGGGAGGCGTTCGATCAGACCGATGTCGGCATTGCCGTGCGCCTGCGCGACTACATGACACGCAACGGTGGGGGAGTGCGCCACGCCTCGGGGTTGGGCTTCCTCGTGTGGGACGGGACGGTCTGGGCACCGGGCGACACCGTGGTCCGCTCCGCCCTCCTCCACATGGGTGCGGAGCTCATCGCGTCCGGCGACGACGGAGCTCGGAAGCTCGCGCTGAAGGCACTGACGAACCGGACGATCGAAGACGTGATCAAGGTTCTCCCGTCGGTGCCTGGAGTCCCGGCGTCGGCGGGTGATTTCGACGCGGACCCGGAGCTCCTGTCGGTGGCGAACGGAACGATCAACCTGCGGACGGGGGCCGTTCACCCGCACACTCCGGCGGACATGATCACGCGGCGCCTCACCATCGCGTACCGCCCGGAGGCAGAGGCGCCACGGTGGGAGTCGTTCCTGACGGAGGTCTTCCCCAACCACCCGGAGATGCCCGCGTTCATGCGCCGGCTCGTCGGCTACGGCATCACCGGGTCGACGGCTGAACAGTGCTTCTGCTTCATGCACGGGCAGGGAGCGAACGGGAAGAGCGTCCTTCTCGACGCCCTCATCTACGTCTTCCGCGGCGTCACGAAGTCGACGGAGTTCTCCACGTTCGAGCAGCGCACGGCCGTGGGTCAGGCGTCGCCCGAACTCGCCGAACTCCGCGGGGCGCGGCTGGTGACGGCGAGCGAGACGGAGAAGTACAGCCGCCTTGCGGAGGCGCTCGTCAAGCAACTGACCGGCGGTGACCCGGTGACGGCTCGACGTCTGTACGGCAACCCGTTCACGTACGTCCCGTCGTTCCTCCTCATGGTCGCCGGGAACTACAAGCCCGCGATCCTGAGCCAGGATCTGGGCGTGTGGCGACGCGTCAAGCTCGTCCCCTTCGAGGCGACGTTCCGCGGCGCGAAGGCCGACACCTCTCTCCCCGCGAAGCTCCGGGACGAGGCGGAGGGCATCCTCGCGTGGGCCGTCCGCGGCGCCATGGAGTGGTACGCCCACGGCCTCCAGGAGCCTGCCTCCGTCGAGGCCGCGACGCAGGACTACCGGGAGTCGGAGGACCGGCTTCAGGAGTTCCTCACGGCTCGCTGTGTCCGCGAGCCTGACGCCCGCGTCGCTCCGATGGCGATTCGTCGGGCCTACGCGGAGTGGGCGGAGGACGCCGGACTGAGCCGGAAGGAGGTGCTCTCCGGCTGGGCTCTTGGCGTCGAGCTGGAGTCGCGCGACTTCCCCAAGAGCAAGCGGGGCGGGCGTTGGGGCTTCGAGGGCCTTCGTCTCATGACGGACGAGGAGCTCCAGGCAGCGCGCGCTGAGGAGACGGCGACGCCCGACGACGAACCGACCGACACCGACATCTTCGGGCAACACCGAGAGGAGGCAGCGTGAAGTACTTTCCCTACACCATCGCGGGCGAGGAGACGATGACCCGCGTCCCCGAGACGGCCGCGGACCTCGACGAGTTCCGTCGGTGGGTGGAGCGCAAGGCGATCGCCGGCGAGATGGTCGGGTTCGACACGGAGACGACGGGCCTCGATACCTTCTCCCCGACGTACCGCCTGCGTACGGCGCAGTTCGGCGACGCCCGCGAGGCGTGGGTGATCTGCGTCGAACTCGGGTCGCTGTTCGCGGAGGCCGCGCGGTGGGCACTGTTGACGCTGCCTCGTCTGGTTGCGCACAACGCACCCTTCGACCTCCTCGTCATTGACCGTCACCTCGGGGTCCCGTTGGCGACGCTGGCCCCGAGGGTGACGGACTCGAAGATTATCGCGCATCTGTTCGATTCGCGACCCCGTCACGAGGGCGGATATGGACTCCGCCTGAAGGAGCTGTGCGCGAAGGACGTCGACCCGTCGGCACCGGACACACAGGAAGACCTAACGGCCGTCTTTCGGTCCATCGGTGAGACGAAGGCGACGGGGTGGCGGAAGATCGACATCCACCACCCGATCTACCTCCAATACGCGGGGCTTGACGCGATACTCGTCTCCCGGTGGCTCCCGATCGGGGAGGCGCGGCTCCGCAAGGCGGGGGTCCGCCAAGCACTTGTGGACTTCGAGCACCGGGTCATGTACGTCTGCGCGCTGATGGAGCGCCGTGGGATGCTCGTGGATCAGGAGTACGTGCGCGGCCTCGTCGACCGACTCTGGGAGGAGGCGGAGCTCCACGCCAGCAAGGCGAAGCAGTACGGCGTGACGTCGGTCAACGCCCCGAAGCAGGTGGCCGATGCGCTCGTCGGCATGGGGGAGAAGCTGACGGAGCGCACAGACTCCGGCGCGCTGAAGGTCGATAAGTCCGTCCTCCTCGACCTTGCGGACATGGATCAGCAGTGGCAGCCGCGCGGGACGCGTACGCCCAACCCGCTCGCGGACGCCGTCCTTCGGTCGAAGCGCGCGGGGAAGTGGCGAACGTCGTACGGCCTCGTCATGCGCGATGACGTCGACGTCGACGGCCGCCTCCACGCGAACATCAACAGCCTCCAGGCCCGCACTGCCCGTATGTCGATCTCCCGGTTCCCGGCGCAGCAACTTCCGTCATCGGACTGGCGCGTGCGTCGCGGGATCATCGCCGACGTCGGGCACCGCATCTTCTCCGTGGACTACTCCGCGGTGGAGATGCGCGTACTCGCCGCCCTGGCGGACGAGCGGACGATGAAGCGAGCCATTGCGGAGGGGCGCGACCTCCACGACTTCACCGCGGAACTCATCTGGGGGCCCGACTTCACGAAGGCGCACCGGAAAATGGGCAAAGGCGTGGGCTTCGGCAAGGTCTACGGGGGTGGGGCGGCGACTCTGAGCCGCCAGACTGGCGCCCCCATCGACGAAGTCAAGGTGGCCATTGCGGCGTACGACCGGGTGTACCCCGGGATCAAGCGCTACTCACGCGAAGTCCAGCGCAAGGCACGGGCCAACGGCTACGTCGTCATCACGCCCACGGGCCGGCGCCTCCCGCTGGACCGCGACCGGGTGTACGCGGCGACGAACTACGCAGTCCAGAGCACCGCCCGTGACGTGCTGTGTCAAGCGCTGCTCAACATGCACGACAAGGGTCTGACGGAGTACCTCCTCCTCCCGATCCATGACGAGTGCCTCGGTTCGGCACCCGTCGACATCGTGGAGGAAGTGGCGCGGGAAGTGGGCGAGACGATGCGGATGGACTTCTTCGGAGTCCCGCTCGACACAGACCCCGAGGTCGGGGGCCGTTCGTGGGGGTCGCTCTACATGAAGGACGCGAAGGGCAAGTACGACGACGCCCTCCGTGCGCGCGAGGACGAGTGGTACGCGAACGTGGGGCTCGCAGCATGAGGCCGGCACGTCTCGCGCCTCCAACTGCGGGACGTGCGCGCCCCGTAAGCCGCACGGTGGCGGGATCTAACCCCTCCGCCGTGCGGTCCGTGTCCCGCCCCATCCGCATCACGCCCCCTCTGCGCCCCGTGGAACCGCCCCTTCACCCCTCGCGCCGTGACGCTCTGCGACGGTGGGAGGAGTTGGATGAGTGGTCTTGTGCCTACTGTGACTGCTCGTTCGGGCAAATGGTTGTAGCAGAGGTGGACCACGTTCATCCGCTTGCGAGCGGAGGTCTTCACGAGTGGTCCAACTTGGCGCCCGCGTGCGCCCTCTGCAACCGCTTGAAGGCCGACCGGGACGTCCGTGACTTCCTGTCAGACATCGCAGGTGAGAGCTTCACCGACGAGGGTCGTGTCGTCACGGAGGGGCGCCACACGGGGAGTTGACGGCCTCCACAAGTCGTTCACAACGTTACGACTTGATAACGCTGGAATGTTGAACTCCGTGTTGTGTCGACCGACATAACACCAGGTGAGGTTGGTCGACCGACATAAACCGGTTGCCCAACCCGAATGTGAAAACCGGACTAAGGCCCTCATAGCGGTACGGATAGCGGAACTGATCCGGCCGTTCGTTCATTGCCTGTGGAGGTTGTGTGACTTACAGTCCTGATCACGTCGCAGACGGACAACGAATGATCGAACTCCTCGACCGGCTGACAGAAGCGGTCGTAGAGATACGTCAGTTCGTTGCCGCTTACGGCGACGCAGTAACCATGCCTGGGCGCCGACACCCAGGAGTGGATGCGGACGGGGGCCGGCAGGCGACGCACGGACCTTCCCGCCCGACGGAACGCGTGGCGCTCGACGAGTGCCGCGCAGCTCTTCAAGCAGAACTGAAGATCGGCGCCGAACAACTCCCCTACGCGGTAGCGGTAGTTCTTGGCGTCTCCGCATCCATGGATCGCGCCCTAGCTCACTGGGAGGGGGAGGGCGATGATCCGGCCCACCCGGGGGGACTAGTTGATCATCGTAACGGGGCCGCAAGCCACTGACGAAGGGCGGAGGTTCATCGCGGAAACCGCGGAGCTCCTCGACGGAGTCCCCGCGTGGAGCGCAGCGATTCAGTGGGCAGCAGTGACGGCGCTCTACTGCCTTCCAGGGTGGGAGGCCTGTGCGCTCGCCGTAGCTGACGTGACGATCGCGGAGGCGCTGGATCTCCCGATCAAGCACCTAGACGCCTGACGTCCGTAAAACGACTCACGGACCTAGCCCCCGTTCCGACGCGGGACGGGGGCTTTCGTGTACCCGAATCAGGGTGTGACGCAGGTCACTTCAGCTCTCGCGTCACATCGCATCGGATTTCCCCCATTACCTGAGTGCGACAGGCACTCACGAAGGAGAAGCAGATGAGCCGCATCGAGATCACGGACGAGCAGATCAGTGCAGCGCAGTCGGGCGACTCCGACGCCATGTGGGAGATCGTGAGCGCCTTCGACCCGATGCTGAAGAGCATCATCCGGAGCGTCTCCCCGAGGGCGAGCGTGGAGGACGCGGAGGACTACCTCCAGGAGGCACGCGCGGTTCTGATCCAGCACATCCGCGACTACAACTCGTCCGCCTCGTCGGCTCAGCTCTCCTCCTACGTCTACCAGGCTGCGCGACGCGCCATCGCAGAGGCAGACGTCGTGAACCGCACGCCGCTGACGATCGACCCGACGGCCGCCATCCGTGTGCGCCGCGCACTGTGGGAGTGCGGGGGCGACGTCGAGGCAGCGTGGGCGACGTTCCGCGACGCGACGTCGGTGACGAAGCGCATGTCCCGGGAGGCATTCCTCGCGATGATCGAGGCACTCGCAGACACGATCAGCTTCGACGCTCCGGCAGACGACCGGAAGGGCGGACTGAGCAGCGGCAACCCCGGTAATGGATCGGGGCTCACCCTCGTCGACGTCATCGCCGACCCCGCCTCCGAAGTGACCGACCCCGTCGAGCGTCGCGATCTCGCCCGGTGGCTCATGACGCAGATCCCGCAGCGTCAATCCCTCGCGCTCCGCGCCTTTTACGGCGTCGGCATGACCCGACAGGAGGAGCAGGAGACATGCGCGGACTTGGCGGTGAAGCCCTCCGCCCTCCGCAAGCTCCGCAGCAACGGCGCGACGTCCGCCCGCAAGGTGGCCGACGCTCACGGGCTCGCTGCGTAAGTCATTCGCTATCAACCGAACTGGAGCACCGACCATGACCCGACTCCCTTCCCTCGACGACTACGACGTCTCCGGCGTCAGCCCCGACGAAGCCGCCCTGTGGGGCGACGACATCAGATACGCGGTGGAGGCCCGGAGTGACTCAACGGACCTCGACGGTTTCTCCGTCGACGCCGTCTGACCACTCCGTAAAACGACTCACGCAACTCGAAGACACGAGGAGAGATATGACTGAGCACCGGATCACGTGCAACCAGGACTCCAGCGACTACGTCACGGCCGACCGGCAGGGAGGAGAGGTTCGGCTCCGCGGCTATTGCTCGGGCGAGTTCGAGGTCAGCGTCTACGCGAGCTCCGAGGACGCCCGCACCTTCGCCCGCGACATCCTCGCCCTGGCCGACAGGATCGACGGGGGAGAGGTGGCGAAGGCTGTGGAGACGTCGACTAGGACGCCGCAGGTCGGCGACAAAGTTCGCGTTGTGAAGGACAGCAGCACCTTCCGGAGCGGTCAGTACGTCGGGCTGGTCGGGACGCTGGAGTCCGTGAGGCCGGATGACATCCTGCCCAACCTGGTGTACTTCGGGGACGGAAGCGCGGCCCACGGCGACAAGGACAACGGCCGCTGGTACTGCGCGGAGGTCGCGCTCGTCGACGAGCCGGCGCCGGAGCCCCTCGCCGACTGGGAGCGTGACCTCCTGGAGGCGAGCGAGCCCGCCCCGGCACGCTCCTCCCGCGCCCGGTTCGTGGAGGAGGCGAAGGAGCTGCTGTCCGGCATGCCATCGAGCGTCGACGACGTCATCCAGCTCGCCGAGTGGCTCGCGGCCGGCGAGTAGCGCGAAACGACTCACGCAGCGTCAACCACATACGAGGAGAGAGCGTGACTGAGTACACCCTGAAGTGCCGCGTGTCCGAAGGCGACTACGCGGAGGCGTACATCGACGCCGACGGGGATGTCCGACTGTCGGTCTTCAGCAGCGGGCTCCGCCGCCTGATATACGCAAGCCCCAAGGAGTTCGCGGAGTTCGCGCGGAAGGTGCTGGACGACGCCGGGCTGAGCCTGGGCGACGACCGCCCTCGGATCGGGGACCGCGTCGAGGTCGTGAAGTACCGCAGCTACAGCAGCCAGTACGAAGGGCTGCGCGGCACCCTGCGGGCGATCGATGACGACGACACCCCGTACCTCGTCGAGACCGAGGAGGAGGGGACGGTCTGGGCGGTGAGCGTCCGCAAGGTGACGACGCCTGCCCCCGGCAACCCCTTCGCCGCCCACATCGAGGAGGCGAAGCGGCTCCTGGAGGACACCCCGCACTACGGGGCCGACGTCATCACCCTCGCCCGCGAGCTCGCCGACCGGCCGTAGCTCCGTAAAACGACTCACGAAGCGCTAATCACTCGCAGAGGAGAGAGCATGAGCCTGTACCCCGCCGAGAAGCTGGGCGAGTATGAGGACGACGGCACGATGCCGGAGAACGTCGGCGCACTGGCGGACGCGGTCGTCGGTCACCGCATCGTCAAGGTGGAACGAGGAGAGTCGACCACTGACGCGTGGGGCGACCGCGCTCCGGCGGACCTCACGATCACGCTGGACAACGGCAAGCGAGTCTCGCTCGTGGGCGGTAGCGACTGCTGCGCCTACACGGAGCTGGAGAGCTTCCTCCTCCATGCGGACCGGATCGACCACATCATCACGGGCGTCGGCACCACCGACGGTTACAACACGTGGCACATCTACGCGGACATGGGCGACGTTCTCGAACTGTCCGTCGGATGGAGCTCAGGCAACCCGTTCTACTACGCCTACGGCTTCCACATCGCCGTGGAGGAGATCGAGGACGCCGCGGAGAAGACGCTCGCCTAGCCTGCCCACTCATCACAAGTCACTCACAGAGGAGAACCCATGACTACCGCCCCGCAGATCATCACCCTGACGAAGGACTCCGGCCCCGCGGACCTCGACGGCGTCACGCACATGGCCATCGGCGTCTCGTGGGACAAGACGGCCGGAGGGGCCGGCGGCGTCTTCGGTGCCCTGCGCAAGGCGCGCGGCACCGACCTCGACGCCGTGGCCATCCTGATGGCGGGCAGCGACCCTGTCCGTCTCGCCGGTTTCGACTCTCTCGACCCGCTCCAGAACGGCGCCGTGACCCACTCCGGTGACAATCAGACGGGCGACGGTGAGGGCGACGACGAGACCATCACCGTCGACTTCGCCCGCATCCCGCCGCACGTGACGTCGATCGTCTTCGTGGCCGCCGCCTTCAAGAAGGGGAGCGACTTCGCGAAGGCGGCCAACGTCTCCTTCAAGGTCTACGACGGGTCGGGCGGCTCGACGGCGCAGGTCGCCGACATCTGGCCCTCCCTCCTCGGGTCCGGGAATGCCGTGGCCGTGGCGAAGGCATTCCGGGCCGGCTCGTACTGGAAGCTTGAGGTCATCAACGAGCGCGGGACGGTCCGGCAGGGCGATCAGACGAGCCTCCTCCGCTTCGCCGTCGGCAAGTAGCGTAAAACGACTCACGGAACTTCACCCGACGGGGTTGTACCGGACGACATAACCGTGTCATAGTCGTCTCACCGCAAGGGACTCACGGAAGCGGGGCGCCTCACACGGGGCGCCCCAGGGGAGGGGACGAGATGGCTCGCATGGTGACTTTCGAGGACGGTCGGACCGCCCCCATCGAGGCGCCCGGTGTCTCGTCCGTCGTCCCGGCGTGGGAGGTCATGCTCCCGCTAACCCGCGAGGACTTCCACGCGCTCGGGCCCCGACGTCTCGCAACCCGAGTGTCGTGGGAGAACCCCCTCTTGGGAGGTCGCGAGACCTACCGCATCGGCTACGCATCGCACTTCGGCTGGTCCGTCCTGCGCGACTGGCCCGGGTGGTACGCCGCCGTCCTGACGAGCCCCCACACGTACGAGGGATGCGCGCAGTACATAACCGACTGCATCCGCCCGGGGCGGCTGTGGTCGGGGTCGGACATTCAGGTTGAGGAGTGGATCTAGCCGAAACGCCCTCCGGGGCGTCCGCGGGAACTGGCCTACCCGCGCTGAGGATGGCAGGCCGCAGAGGAGGAGAGATGGAGATCAAGCCGGGGGTGCGTGTGTCCGGAGAGATCAAGGGCCAGGAGTTCATGGGCCGGGTGTGTACCACCGGGTCCCGGAACGGTCGGTTGGAGTCGGTCGTCGTGCGGACGGACGAGCCGCTCACCACGCCCGCGGGACGTCAGGTGTGGGGCGCGCACGTCACTGGCGACGCCTTGAAGTCGCTCGTCGTCCTCTGAACCACCCGCCCCGTCTAGGCATCGTCCAACACCCGGCACCCGCAGTGCCGGCGGGCGCGCGGTTCGAATCCGCGGCGGGGCACTCGACGAGCAGTGACCCCTAGGAGGAGAGATGAAGCGTCGATCCAGTCGCGTCCCTCGATGGATGAGTACGGCCCCGGGAGGGGACCCCATGCAGAGCGTTCGCATTGCAGCCGCGTGGGCGGCCATCGTCGCCGTCGGCGTGGCCGTCTGGGTCCTCATCATCCTCCTGGCCGTACGGGCGTTCGCGGTCGACCCGCAGGCGCCCGCATACCCGCCCCTCCCCGGCGCCACGTCGACGAGCTCAGCGACGCCGGGGGAGTAGGACGAAACAGCGTCAGTCACTTGCGCGGACGCCATCGGAAGATCGCGTCGAGGATCGAACGGAAGAAGTCCCCCAGGGCACGGATTACCTCCGGCTTCGCAGGTCCCGACGTGCCACGCAACCCGATGGCGAGAGCGATGACGGCGCCGGCCATGACGACGAAGACGAGCGCGAGCAGCGCGAGAGCAGCAAGCAGCCACGGCGGAACGGTGTCGAAGGACATAACGTCTCCTCTCAAAGCTGCCTTCGAGAGGGCGCATCGCCCCATTGACGATGCTCCAACCCCAACGAAGGACAGACGTCTTGCCTGTCAGTGCGGCGCCCGCGAGCCGCTGTTCGTTGAGGTCGTTGTGCGTCGACCTTACGTACTGCTTCCTTGTCGTGCGGGCGGTTCGTCGCGGCCACGGCGACGAACCTCATGGGGCGTACAGAAGCCCCGCTCGTCCCAGTCTCAATGAGCGCGGGGGACGAGATATGCCTTACTCCGACGAGCGCCTTGGAGGCGACGCCTTGCTGTCACGAGAGGAAGCTACAACACCGACCCTCCGCCTCGTCAACTCGGTTGCGGACGGGGGCGGATGAGATGTAGGGAGATCGGATTATGCGCATGCTCGGGCGCTTCTGCCCTGACGGTCCCGGAGGCCGTGACTGTTCCTGTTGCGGGCAACCGCCGGGGAGGTGGCGGACGGTCGCCCGTCGAGCTCGACGCCGGCGGGAACGACAGTCGTGGCGGAGCTCCGTAAAACGACTCACGGAACCTCGCGGTTAGATGTTGTACCGGACGACATAACTGTGTCATAGTTGTCTCAGCGAGAGGCACTCACGGAGGAGGCAGCGATGAAGGCTTACAAGGTTCTCGGGACGACGGACGACGTCACCACCTGCGAGCTGTGCCTCAAGCCGGAGCTGAAGGGGACTGTCGTCCTCATGCCGCTCGACGACGACGGCAACGAGGGCGGGGAGGCTTGCTACTTCGGAACCTCCTGCGCCGCTAAGGCCGCCGGCTGGACGGTCAAGGAGGTCCGCGCCGGCGTCAAGCGCGCGACCGACGAGAAGCGTGAGGCTGAGAGGGCCGAGCGTGAGGCAGCGTGGGCCGCGGAGCGTGAGTTCCTCGCGGCGTGGTACGAGGAGCACTACGGCACCCGGGACCTCCATGAGGCCGCGGAGCGCGCGGGCATGTCGACGGTCCGTCTCTCTGGCGAAGCTATCCACGCCTACCGCGAGCTTCAGCGCGCCGCGGAGGCCGCGTCCGTCGAGGAGCCGGAGGTCATGGAGGCGCCCGTCACCCAGCACCGAGAGACCCTCGTCCGCGTCGCTGGGGTCGAGCGCGTCGTCCGCACGGAGGACGGCGGCAAGATCCGCACCACGAAGCAGCTCGAAACGGCGCACACGAAGGCCGTGAAGGCGGCTCTCGTCGAGATGCGCCGGGCGAACCTGGATGCTTACAAGCTGACACTTTCGACGCTGGAAGCTGCGCCGTGGTCCCCGGGCAGGGACCGGGACATCGAGGCCACGAAGCGGATTGTCCGACGCGCGGAGCGGGGCACCCTCACCTCGCACGGCACCTACGACGTAGCAGCGATGCGTAAGCCTCACCCGCCCGTCCGCTTCACGGAGACGGTCCCGGAGTACCTCGTCGAGGTCGAGCCGGGGCACTACGCAACCGATGAGGCCGCGGAGTCGCTCGCTCTGTTCTAACCACCACTGAGCCCCTGTCAATTGCGGTGACGGGGGCTCTTCCCGTAGTGCCAGTCACTCTCGGAGGAGCCATGAACATCACCACCGTCGAAGAGAACATCACCGCCCGCTCCGTCCGCCGTGGCGACCGCTTCGTCCTCCACGGGCACGAGCGGGTAGCCGCGGGACCGGCGTGGCCGACGGGGCGCAGCACCGTTCACATCCCGTTCGTGGGCGGGGGAGACGCATTCATCAGCGCGGACCGTCCGCTCACCGTGAAGCGAGTGGTGGTGGCGTCATGACCTACCTCCTCACCTTCGAGAACGGGCCGACGAAGACGCTCTCGTCGACGTCCCGGGACCACTTCCTCCGCGACGCCATCCGGCGCCGGCACCCGGTCACCAGGGTCCGCGGAGGGCACGTGGTGACGCTCCCCGGCGGGCGCATGGTGGCGATCATCGCGGGGGCTGCGTAAAACGACTCACGGAAGAGGAACCATGACCAACACCGAAACCGACGTCCAGCGCTACGACCGACTCTCGACTGAGTTCCGCTCCCTCCGTCGCGTCCACCCCGACGAGCGCACGGACGAGCAGCGCGAGCGTATGCGGGACGTCGCGAGGGAGCTGACGGAGCTCCTCTCCCTCCCGCCGGCGGGCTACTCCCTGCCGAAGGCTGCGGCGGACCTCATGGCGTACGCGAAGGCGCACGGCTGGAGCACGGAGGCTCTGTGGACTGCCCTCGGCTACGGAGGCGAGCCGTTCGTCAACGTCCGCGTGGGGCGGCTGCTGACGGGGGAGGAGCGCGACGGACACCGAGGCGACCGATGGGTCTACGAGCTCACGTGGCACTCGCGCGACTGCGCACCGGGCAAGGTGCGCCGCTTCGGGCAGGGGACGGCTGTAACACCGGACGAGCCCGCCACCCGCGGATGCCCGTCGTTGAAGGCCATCCGGGCGATCATCGCGGCGAACCCGCGCGACGTCACGAAGGCCGCGTGAGACGAGTTCCGTAAAACGACTCACGGAACTTTGCCGTTAAGGGTTGTACCGGACGACATAACCGTGTCATGCTTGCAGCACAACGAGAAGCACTCACGGAGGAGATTCGAAATGACCACCATCGCCGCTGGTATGACCGTCCGCATCACCCGCGTCCAGCCGAACGGGAAGGTCAAGTTCGTCAAGACGGGCACCGTCGGCGCTACTGTGCGCCCCGACTACTTCGAGTTCACCGAGGACATCGACAGTTCTGAGCCCGGTAGGCGAGTGTTCGTGACGTCGGACACGGCGCTGCCCGCGGGTATGCGGGGCTGGACGCAGAGAACGGAGATCGTGGCGGGATGACCGCCCCTCCATGCGGAGCCCCTGTCAATTGCGGTGACGGGGGCTCCGTCGCACCACCACCCACGATCCACGCACACGAACCGAGGAGCCATGAGAGCCAGACTGACCGACCCCCTTCTGATCCAGGCCGTCATCGCCGCCGCACTCTCCTTCGCGCACATCCACGACGTGGCGGAGGCTGCGGGGCAGGGCGGCTGGAAGGCGTGGGCGTATCCGGTGAGCGTTGACCTCCTCCTCGTCATGGCCTGGAAGCGCGTGCGGGAGGTCGAGGAGGGCGAGTCGTCCGCCGCGCCCCGTCTGTGGTTCTGGCTCTCGCTCGCGGCGTCGATGAGCGCCAACGTGGCGACGGCCGGCGTCATCGACCTGGAGCAGCCTCCGACGGCGCTCCGTGTCCTCGTCGCTGTGTGGCCCGTGCTCGCGTTCTTCGGAGGCTCGCTCCTCGTCCACTCCCGCAAGGCACCCACGGAGCCGCAGGCGCCGGCTGGAGAGCCCGCGGAGGCGTCGGAGGAGGAAGAGGTCCCGGAGCCCCTGGACTCCACTCCACGCCCCCTCCTCGTCACATACGCGGAGGCCGCGGAGGTGGTGGGCGTCGCGCCCGAGACGGTCAGGGGTGCGGCCAACGGACCGAACGCGCGCCTGACGAAGTACCCCAACCCCGCGAACCCGCGGCGTGTATGCGTCGACCTCCACGAGGTCCGTCGGGCCGACTGGCGACCCGTGAACGCGTGAGGAGAGAGCGATGAAGTACCAAGTCCACTACGTCGACGGTCGCCACGAACACTACGAGGACTGCATGCCCGGGACGTTCGGGGCCCTCCTCCGTTCCCGCCGCGAGCGGAAGCAGCGTGAGGCGGACGAGGCCCGTGAGGAGCGGCTCGTCCAACTTCAGCGCAGCATAAACGAGTTGGAGCAGTGGCACCACGACTGGCGTCTCCGCCACGACGAGGACTACAGGGCGCTACACCCGGGGGAGTGGTGCGACGGGTGCCGCGCGCCCTCGCGGACGTGTGGTGTGTGGTGCTTGGAGCTGCGGAGTGACCGGAGGGCGCGTCGGATGATGCGCACGATGCCGCGTACGGGCCCTGAACTGTCCGTGGCGGAGCGTCGTCGAGCGACGCGGAACGTCGTGAACTGGGTTCGCGAACAGATGGGAGAGTCGGAGTGAAAACGGACCGGACTGACGTGGAGGCGTGGACCCGCACGACGGACGGTCGGGCGTGCTTCCTGTCCTGGACTCGTCGGCAAGGTGAGCACACCGTGTGGAAGGGGCAGGTACGCGACGGGTCGCCAACCTGGAGGGTCGGGCGGTTCGACTTCTCCGCCCGCCAGGTCATGGCACAGCTCTCCGGCGTCCGGGTACCTGACGACTTCGATGTTGCGCGAACGTGCGACGTGGAGCGCTGCCTGACTCACGTCGAAGTGGTCAAGGGCCACAACGCCGCCAAAACTCACTGCGTCAACGATCATGCGCTGACAGACGACAACCTCGTACCCTCCGTGACGCACGAACGGCGGTGCCTAGCGTGCCACCGGAAGCAGAGCCGTGAGGCGGCTGTGCGGTACCGAGCGAGGAAGCGGGCTCAGAGGGAGGCGGGCAAGTGAACGAGGTCATCACCGACGCAGCGGGACACGTCTACGTCGACACGGAGTCGAACCCGGGACAGATCACGATGGAGATCGGGCACGGCGACTATGCCGGCCCGTCGTGGATGGAGCCCGCGCACGCGCGAGCACTCGCCGCAGTCCTCCTCCGCGCGGCTGATGAGGCGGAGTCTGGTGTCTCCGAGGAGGCTCGCCTCCGCCTGGAGCTCGCAGCCGTCGACGACGAGTTGAGGAAGGCGGGGATCGAGTACCCGCTAGGTGCGCGAGGCGTTCGGGATCTGGCGAACATGCTCGACGCCGCGCGCAACCGCGAATGACACAAGCCCCCGTCGAACACACTGGCGGGGGCTTCGTCGTATCCTCAGCCCATGGAGGACAGACGATGACATTCCCGGTGCCGCCCAGCCCGTACCGTCCGCCGCCTGCCGGCCCCGCGCAGCTCGGTCCCTGTGCCGGATGCCAGGCGCCGACGCCGAAGTACGGAGCCGGTACCGGCCCGCTCTGCGCTGAGTGC
>NZ_KQ948440.1 GCF_001514065.1 Streptomyces antibioticus
CAGAGCACTGTGTGCCAGTGGCCGCGGGTGAGGTGGGTGTGGCCGTTGGGTGTGATGTGTACTTGGGCGCCGCGTGCGGGGAGTTCGCCGTGTTGGAGCCAGTAGGTGCGGATGGCGTCGAGGATGTCCCACAGGCGTCGGGGTCCGCTCTGGTGGACGGTGGGCCGCTCGTTGCCGGTGGCGGTGGCGCGGGCCCATGATCCGTCCGCGTGGACCATGACGGCGGTGCGCTGGTTGTCTGTTTCGTGGTAGGCGTGTTCGATGCCGGGTGCGGTGAGGGCGAGCATGGAGTCGAGGTCCCAGGCGTTGGCCACGTCGACGACCGGGTAGGGGCCGAGGGTGACGTCCTCGCCGTCCTGGTCGTGCGCGGCGGCGAGGAGCGAGGCTTGGCCGGTGGGGTAGTCGGTGTGGTGGCGGGCGTGCATGAACCCGGCGCGGTCCCATTCCACCCGGCCCACCGCGCCGCCGTCCTCGGTCTTGTCGGCGGTGACGATCAGGGAGGTGCCGGCGAGGGTGGTGACCAGTCGGCCCCCCGGACTGAGGGATGTCAGCCAGCTGGCGGGGACGCTGCGGACGGCGACCGTGGCGACGATGCGGTCAAACTGCCCCTCGCGTACGGGCAGCGGGCCGGTTGCGTCGACCGTCTCGACGGCCGGGTGCAGCCCGATCAGGTCGAGGCGTTCACGGGCGGCCTCGACCAGGTACGCGTCGACGTCCACGCTCGTGACCGCTCCCGGGCCGAGTCGGTGTGCGGCGAGCGCGGCACCGTAGCCGCTGCCGGTGCCGACATCGAGCAGCCTGTCGCCGTCGTCGAGGTGGGCGTGCTGGAACATGCGCACGATGAGACTGGGCAGGGTGGCCGACGACGTCGGTCTGCCGGTCGGGTGCTCGTCCGTTTTGGCCTGGTCGGCATGGAGCGGACCGACGCGGGTGATGAGCGAGCGGTCGGCGTAGGCAGCACTGAACCACTGTTCGTCGCTTACCGGCTGCCGCAGAGTCCACTGCCCGCCGTAAACTTCCCACCACTGCGGGACGAAAAGGTGGCGCGGTGTGGCTGCGACGGGGCCACGCCACCGGGAGGAGCGGTGGGTGACCCGGTCGGCGAGGACTGCGGCGGCGATTTCCCAAGTCACGCGATCACTCCCAGGACGGGCGCGGGTGCCATGCCATAGGCAGGGTCGCACGCCTCGGTGCTGGCCGGGTCGCAGTCGCCCGAGTCGTCCGGGGTGCAGGCGGCCCGCGGCAGCGGCACGGCATCGGTGAGCTGCTGCCACCGGTCGCTGCCGAGGATCACGGCCAGGGGCTGTTCGCGCACGTTCCCGGCGACGAGGAACCTCGACAGGATGCAGCCCGACACCTGGCCGTCGGGATTGACGGACACCCGGTAGCGGAAACAGTTCCCGCACAGCTCGCCCATGCCCGGGAGGGACGCGGCCGGGTCGGCGGCGCGGCCCACCTTGCGGACCCGGTCGACCTTGATGGTCCTCACGCCCAGGCCGCGCAATTCCTCCTGGGCCTGATCGACGCGCTGCCCTTCCAGGACCTCGACGATGCCCACGCGCAGCGGGATACCGCGGCGTACGGCCTCGACGATGTTGGCGCGGGTGCGCAGGTAGCTGCCGGGGCCGTGGGTGATCTGCTCGTGCTGTGCGGCCTGGTCGCTGTAGTAGCTGGTGGCCAGACACACGCCGGGCCGCCCGAAAGCCGCCCACAGCGCGGGCCGGACGTGGGTGAGGTTGGAGTACACCTCCACTCCCAGGCCGAGGTCGAGGGCGTGGTCGATGTACTGCGGCAGGTAAGGGGCCAGGGTCGGCTCGCCGCCGATGAACTGCACGGCGGGGATGCCGAGTTCGGCGATGTCGGTGATGACCTGATTCCAGTCCTGACGGGTCATCGCGCCGGCGGATGCCATGGGGCCGGAGCTGGTGCAGCAGTGTTGGCATGTCAGCTGGCAGCGGCCGGTGATCTCCAGCTCGACCGAGCGGATACCGGCCGGCGCCGGGTTGGTGGTCTGCGGGGACAGGGCTGTCGTCAACGGAGCCTCCTGGTGGTGGGTGGGAGTGTGTGAGGCCCGCCCCGGGCGCTCGACCTGTCCAGGGCTGGGAACCCGGGGCGGGAGTTGGGGACCCATTCCGCCGGAGGCTTGAGGTCCTCCGAGGGGAAGGGCGATGTGGGTGCGACCCTGACCCGGCGGTCGCCGTGGGGCCCTGTGTCGCCCGGGCGAGCGAGGCGCGGTCAGCGGTCAGGACGTCCCCTGCTCTCGCATCCGGCGTGGATGCGGCCCGGGTTGATGGCGCCCGTCGAGGAGCCCACCGGCGCATACGGCAGGCACTCGTCCGTGTCCTCGATCTTCTGGTCACAGGCCAGGCACATAACCGTCCCGGTGAGCGTCTCGAAGTGGTCGCACAACGCCAGGACCGATCGCGCGAGCCGCTGCACCCGTTCGTGCTCCCCGAGCAGTCCGGCCCGCTCGATCTCCAACAGTCGGCTTCTCGCCCCCTCGACCGCAGCGAGCGCTACGTTCACGACCGTCTCGTCAGGCCTGCCAGAGGCGATGCCCTCGATCTCCTTGATCAGCGCCCATGCGCTTCGGCTGAACTCGGCACTGTGGCACTTGATGATCTCGTAGCGCGGCAGGATGTCGTCGCTCAGGTAGCCGGCCGCGGCCGCACGGATCGATCCCACATCCACCGCGACCTTCTCGCCGGCCGTCATCGGGTCACGCCGTTGCGACGGTGACGCGGGCACTGGCACGGCGGCAGCTGGGTGTTGAGTGGTTCCAGCTGGGGCTCGTACCCGTGGGGCACGCTCACCTCGGCGCGCGGTGGTGACACGACGCCTTCGCGGGTGACGGTGTAGACCCGGATCGTCATCTTGACCCGGCTGTCCGCCTGAACTGTACGGTTCGGCATGTCGACCTGCTCTCTCAGGTTGGCCACGCCCCGGGAGGCCAACACCTCGCCGGGGTCCGAATACTCAACCTTGCGAGCGCGTAGGGCTTCTGACTTCCCGCCGGGAGGTACCCACGATGGGTACCCTCACGTCAGACCACGCCATCACCACGCGCGACGGGGTGTCACATGTCCGGTAACGAACCGCCAACCGCCCTCCCGCGAGCCCTCCTTGAGCGCCCCGACGTGCGATCTGCCCTGGCAACCCACGACTTCGGCACGGTCTTCTACGTCGCGCGTGCCGAGGCGGGCATCAGCTACTCGATGATCGCAGCGGAGACAGGGATCAAGCCGGAGCGGGTGGGGACGCTGGCCAAGGGCCACGGCAAGGTGACGACGTTCGAAAAGATCGCCCGCATCGCCGACGCGTTCCGCATCCCCGGCCGCATGGTGGCACTCGCCCCGCGGCCGTGGGAGACCCAGCCCAAATCCATCGCGCCACGTCGAGAGTTCCTCAAGAACACCGCGGCTGCCAGCCTCGCCGTGGGCCTCCCCGAACTCTCCCGCCCCACTGCAGGTGGCCGCGTCGGCGGAGACCTTCCCCAGAAACTGCGTCAGCGTACGGCCCGCCTGCGGCGCCTCGACGATGTCCTAGGCGGCGGCGACACCTACCGCACCTATTTGGGCGAGTACCAGTCGACCAGATCACTCCTGCGCCACAACTCCTATACGCAAGAGACCGGGCGCGAACTGCTGTCCGTCCTCGCCGAACAAGCACAACAAGCCGGGTGGGCCGCCTTCGATGGCGGCAGGCACGCCGAGGCCCGCGGCCTGTACGAGGCAAGCCACACAGCCGCAGTCGACGCAGAAGATGCCGCGCTCGCCGGGAACGCGCTGGCCTTCCTCGCCTACCAGGGGCTACGAGGCGACCGGACAGAGCGCCACAGCGCCGTACAGACCGCTGCCCGCTCCTGCGCCATGGCCGGACCAGCCGCAGCGCCTGGCGTACGCGCGCTGCTCAGCGAGCGGCTCGCGTGGGCGCACGCCGTGGCAGGCCACGCCGACGAGACGGAGCGCGCCCTCGATGCCGCACTGACGGCCCTCGCCGAAATCGACGGCACGCCGCAGCCCGACTGGACAGCGTGGGTCGACGAGACCGAACTGCAGATCATGTCCGGCCGATGCTGGACGGAACTACGCCGGCCGCTACGGGCCGTGCCCACTCTCGAAGCAGCGCTCGCCCAGTACGACGACTCACACACACGGGACAAGGCCCTGTACCTGTCGTGGCTCGCCGACTCCTACCTGACCGCGGGGGAGATCGAGCAGGCGGCGACGGTCATCAGCCGCGCGCTCGACCTCTCCTCTGGCGTGGCGTCGGTGCGGCCACGAGAGCGCCTCGTGCCGGTCCTCCAACGGCTCAGCGAACACAGTGACCTGCCCTCGGTCGCCGACGTCCTGGAACAGGCCCGTAGCTGATCTATTCGACGGGCGTGGTGTTGGCCTCGATCCACTCCAGGCACCCCTTCGACCCGGCCTCGATCGCCACGGCTGCGATCTCCGGGTTCTGCCAGGGGTGATGCTCCAACAGATGGGCTTCAAGTTCCGGATACCGAGCCCGGGTGGTCTTCAGCAGGAGCTGCCATTCCTCGCCGGTACCGAACTCTCCGTCATGCCAGAACGCGGACGTCACCGGGCCAATGATCTGAGCGCCGGCCGCGAGCCGCTCACCTACGGCTGTACGGGCGAGGGCTACCGCCTGGTCGCGGTTGGGGGTTGCCGTGGAAACCTGCAGGAAGTCAGCCATGCGGGCGAGCGTATGCGGCAGCCGAGGACAGGCGAAAGAGCGCCCCTTCCATCGCCCGCAGACAGGCGGTGCAAGGGGCTCAGGCGGACGGGTCGGCCTCGGGGCGAGGGGGCGGGTGCGGGCGTCGACACGGTCCACCGCATCGCGCAGCGACGTGCCTCCGCGGGGCCGCAACTCGTGCTCGACGTACCAAAGACGCAGCTCGATGGCCAGCGGACCATGATGCCCAGTGACGGACACGCGTCCGGTGATAGTCGCCACCAGCCTGCCTGACCCCACCGCCGACGTGGCGATTCGCGGGCTGCACGGCCGGGACGGCCCGGTCGTGCGGCTCGACTCGGGGGACTTCCCCGCATCGCTCTCCCCCTTGATCCAGCCGACGACAAAGCGCGCTCCATCGAGTAGACCGCCGATACCGCCCGCGCCCGCTTCGGCTCCCGCGCGGTTTCCCGGCAACTCTGCTGCCGCCCCCTGAACCTGCTGGTGGCGTGCCCGCAATGAGAAGGCCTGCCCACCCAACGCCCCAGGCTTGCCCAGGACATGCGCACTGGTCACAGGGCCGCTGGCTTCCCTGCGGCTACGAGGGGCCGGTGGGCCATCGCGGCGCTTGGGCGGTTCCGGCCCGTCGTCCGCCGCGGGCCCACCGAATATCCCGCCGCCCACCGAGGCTGTGTGACTGAGCACCCCAGCTGGCTATGGAGCGCCTTGATGGCCACTCGGGCGCTCAATGGCCACGCGTGTTCCACGGTCAGTGTGACCTGCACTCCCTCAGTGCTGCTCGGCGCATGGGATGTGCCGTGCGCCCCCTTGCAGGGCGCTCCAGGCAACCGGCCAAGCCCAACTGGATCTTTGTCCGCGTGCACCAGTCGAGTCGCCTCGGTGTCCGGGGTCATGGCCAGGAACAGCTGACTGTGCTGGTCGCAAGCGCGCGGCGCGCCGAGAGTGAGCCGCTGGGTGCGGGAGTGCCTGCGAGGGAAGGAGCCGGACGTCGCCGTCACGACCTGACCATATTGGCCACGCGCCCCCTTGTGCGTACGTGCGCCGATCGATGCGCAAGCACGGATAGTTAGGCTCCAGTACACCTGGTGGGTATGCCACAGATGGCAGAAGAAAGGCCCTCGGCGCGCGTTCCTGGCTTCCCAACCTGACGCGTACCAAGGGCCTAGCTCCCAGGCGAACCTGAGAGGAGAAGTACGTGACAGTACCTCAATGTGTGGATTCCCCGGGCGACGGCCCGGTACACGGTGCGCAGCGGTGGCACGTAATCGTGATCACTGTGACGATCACAGTGACTGTGCTCGCATGCGCTGGCGTGAGCCCCGACTGGCTCTCGGGCGTCGCTGCTCTTGTCGGAGTCATGACGGGGTCCGTTCAGCACCGCTAAGGCCAATAGTGCCGCGCGAAGCGCGGTGACGGCCCCGTTCAAGTCTTGGCGAGGGGCCGTCACCTCCTGAGCGTCTCGGTTGGCCAACGTGGCCAACCGAGACGCCCAGTCACAGGCCACTATGCGAAGTAGATTCGGACGCACGAACGGCTCTGCCAGAGGTATCGCCCCCTTGACTGACCCCGCGTCGGCAGCGGTCATGCTCGGCTGCAACCGGAATCAGATCGGCCCGTGTGCACGGTGCCTTCTCCCATTCGTCGAGTGAGGGGAGTCAGGTCCCCCTGAGAAGAGTCTGTTGCAGGACCTCCACCGCACCCTGATCGAGGGGCGGACCGATGTGCCGCGGGTCGGATCAGTCATGGAAGTAGAGACGTCGTACCGCGGTTACGCGGCGCTCGACGGCGTGGGAGCGCGAGTTGAGCCGGTGGTTCAGTACCTGCGGGATCTTGCGTTGAGTGACAACTCACCGCTGACCTACCGGAGTTATGCCTTCGACACGGTCAGCATGTGGGTCGAGCCGTGGGCCGAGACTCTCGGGGGTGCGGGCCGTCCGGGCGGTGCGGGCGGCGGCCGGGTGACGCCTGGTGGTGTGGGTCGGGTGCGTGGTGTTCTGGTGGGTCAGGGTCGGAGCAGGCTCCGGCCTGAGTCGGGTGGGTGGGCGGCGGCAGCTGATGCGTAGTCTTCGAGGATTTGCAGCAGGTGGGGGAGGGGGACCAGTTCCCGTTCGCGTTGTACGAACGGGCCGATGGCCTGCCAGGTGCGGACGACTCGGTCATTGAGTGTCGTCAGGTAGCGGTCGTCGATGATGTCCAGGCGTTTGAGGATCACGAAGTTGTGCAGGAAGAAGGCGACGTCGTAGATGGCTTCCTGGGCCTCGGTGGGCAGGCCGGAGATCCCGTGATCTGGATCATGCTCGGCCCCTAGTCGCTGGATGACGTACCGGTGGTGCTGGTGGAACGTCGGTGACCGGAATTCATTGAGCAACGCCAGGTATGCCGGGAGGTAGTTGGCGCGCTTCATGGACGACACCTGCTGGAAGGCGAAATAGGTCGAGCTCAGCAACGCCATGACGGACAGGCCGATCGCCACAATATTGAGAATCACCCGCTCATCCCCTCGCCGACGTACCGGTATATCAACAGACAGGGCGAGTGCGCCCATGGTTCCCCCAAAGTCCCGATAAGGACCGCGATTTGAGGCAATACTGGGCGCCCGCGAAGGCTTGGAGTCCGTGTGAGTAGTGACGACAGCTGTGCGGTGGCGGGCGCCATGGCGCAGGCACGCGAGAAGACCGCGGGCGCCATGGCCGCGGCTGCCGAGGCGTGGCTGAGCGCTCTGAACAACGATCAGCTGCTTCTTGGCGCGTACTCTTCCCCGCTGGATCCCGCCGCGGAGAGCGAGAGGTTGCGCTGGTTCTTCACGCCGACGGAGCACGGCGGACTCGCACTGCGTGACCAGGACGCCCACCAGCAGAGCCTGGCGATGCAAGTGGTCGCCAGCGGGCTCTCTGCCGGGGGCTTCGCCATCGTTACCACGGTGATGGGCCTGGAGAACGTCCTGGACCAGGTCGAGGGGTGGGGGTCTCACTGGGGCCGCCGGCGAGGACGTGACCCTGGCCTGTACTGGCTCAGGCTCTTCGGTCGCCCCGGAAGCGACCGGGTTTGGGCCTGGCGGTTCGGCGGCCACCACATCTCTCTGAATTACCTGATCATCGACGGCCGGCTCATCTCTGAGACGCCTTGCTTCATGGGTGCCGATCCGGCAAGGACCAAACTGCTGGGAGGCTTCCTGTGTCCTCTGCAGGGTTCGGAGGAGACAGCGCACCAGCTGATCCGGACCTTTGACGCAGGCCAGTTCCGGCAAGCGCTGCTCCACCCGTCGGCCATGTCCAACATCGTCTCCGGCAACCGGCCACAAGTCGGCCACGGCGACACGATGATGCCGCTTCGAGACCTGTGGCGAGGACGGTTCTCAGACACCACGCTGGACGAACTTGTCGACGATATCGATCGTCGAGCGGAGGAGAGCAGTGGTTACACCGCTGCCGACCACGCGCGCGTGGCGATCACTTTCCCACCCAAGGGGGTCAGCGCCCGGGACCTCGGCGAAGATCAACGCCATCTGTTGAGGACACTGCTCACCTGTTACACAGGCCGGGCACCGCAGGACCTCGCCGCAGCACATGACGCCTCCTACGCACGTGATTGCGTGCTCGACGAGGTCCACGTCGGCTGGGCGGGCGGCACCGGCGAGGGTGAACCGCACTATTACCGCGTTCAAGGACCCAGCATCCTTATCGAGTACAACAACACCCAGCGCAACGGCAACCACGCCCACTCAGTGTGGCGCGACCCGCGCTCGGACTTCGGCCTCGACGAGCTGGCCGCGCACCGAAAGCGCGCCCTTCCCAGCTGACGTGAGGCAGGCAGCAGCTCCGCCCACCGACACGACGAGGTGGCTTTGTTCACGTGAACCGATAGGGGATGTCCACCGCTTCGGGGGCAGCGGTGTGACTGCGGAATGCGGACGGTCTAGTGGTTGTCGGGCCGATGGCACGGCAGGGGCGGCTTCGTCCTCAAGGGCGGTCATGCCGACTTGCGAGGGTCGATGCGCCGCCGATGATCCGCCGGACGGCGCAAGACAGCTCACCCAGCTGCCGGGCTGGGAGGCGGTCAGGCCGCAGCGGCGCTTCGATGGCTGCCATGAGCGAGCGCGACGACTTCCTGGCCTGGGTGGGATCGGATCTGTATGCGGCGGAGTTGGCCCTCCACAACGGTGACGCGGGTCCGCGTAGGGCGATGTGGTCCCGCAGGGAGCCGGTGAGTGTGTTCGGCGCCTGGCGCAACGCCTTCGGGCTGCGCGAGGTTGATGAGCTCTTCACCCGCCTCGCTGAGAGTTTCACCGACTGCACGTCGTATGCGTTCGAACTGCGGGCGTACGACGTGGTGGGTGACGTGGCCTGGACGGCCGCCTTCGAGCGCACGTCCGTGTCCGTGAACGGCGACCCCAGGAGCTACACGCTCCGGGTGACACAGATCTACCGCCGCGAGGACGGGCGGTGGCGGGTTGCCCACCGCCATGGGGACGAAGGACCATAACCGGCACGTCCAGGCCGGCGCAGCTCCGTGCGCAGTCCATGGTTCGGTCATTGACCAGTCTGATCCCCCAGCTGACTTGCTTCAGGGATGCGGACGGTAGCGCCACTGGCATCGAACGGGACCTCAGACCTGCCTGCGAAGTGGTGAACACCTGCTGTCGGTTCCACGTCGCCATCGAAGGCATCCTCTACGCCGACCGCTGCGGCGACATGCTCGCGCAGCTGCGCACCGACCACCGCGGTAAGTTTCACGGCTACTACCTGGACGTGCCGTTCGGTGAAACCCTCGCCCGGCATGCCATCAAGCCGATCGCCGACGATGTCGACGAGAGCCAGCTGCGCGACTGGTACCGGGCGCGCGATCTGCTGCGCGGCGGCATCGAGACCGTCATCGGCGCCGACGCACCCTGCACGAGACCTTCGACCGCATCATGCTCGACACCTTCCTTGGCCGCCTGTCCGCCGTGGACCGCTGAATGGCACCGCTCCCGCTGCGACCATGGGGCCGACCACAGGGGCGGCCGCGCCTGCACCCAGCCCCGGTCATGAGGTTGGCCTCTCCGCTCTCACTCCCGACCACGGCTGGTCAGCGCTACGCACCGCACGGCCCATGCAACACGCTGGCCGGGTTATGGACGCGACACCACACGATTTACGGAGGAGACCCTGTGAGGGAGGCCGTGCCTGAAACAGCCACAATGATGACGTTTTCTGAAAGCGGATTCGGCGGCAGTTCCGTGAAGGTCAGTGGCCGGGAGCCATGAGGTCGGTGCGCTGCGCGTAGCTTTCCAAAGGCTCTGCCGACGCCCACCAAGACCTGTAGTAGTCCCGGAAGGAATTGACGGCCTCAGCCGTCTCCAGGCTGTGGCCACTCATGAAAGATCCATCTGCAGTCAGGAGCAACAGGACCGCTGTGTCGTCAATGATCGCCACATTGACCGCGTCGACACCACTGTTGGTAGTCACCACACGGGCGTGATAATTACCAAGATCACGCATCTCCTCGTAGTGCTCCCGCAGCCACAGACGCATCTCGCTCTTCCCGGGCTCCTGGGCAGGGACACCAATGATGCGGTGGAATGACGCGCCGGGGTTACGCCGAGTCCAGTCGGCCGCAGCCCTGAAGTATTGCTGCGCGGCCGGGGACTGGAAACTCGGCGGCGGCGTGTTCCGCACATAGCTCGTATAGACGTGACGCTCGGCAGTGCGCACGAAACGGGCAAACGACAAGAAGAATTCGTCACTGGTGCGGTAGTGCGTCGAAGTTGTAGGGGCCTGTCGATCACGAATCTCAACAACAACTGAGAGCAGGACGTAAAGCACTGCATAGATGAGCGGTATCTGCCACTTCACGTCCCATGCGAAAAGGTTCGCGACGATCGACCCGCCTATCACGAAAAGGAGGGCGATCAGCAGCAACTTCTGTGCAATAGATTGCAGATTGACCACCGGTCGCACCTACCCCACCCCCATTGCGCCTGAGCACCATGCCTGCGGTCAAGCACGTGGCGCTTCCTGCTTACCCCTCAAACTGAGTCAGAATGCAGATCCGGAGGCGATCGAAAAAACGGGACACCGCAGAAAGTGCGCCCAGGCCCGGGCACGTGGTGAGGTCCATGGCGACGCTGTATGGCCCTGTCGCTCCGCACCCTGAGAAAGCCCCAGTCAGACCGTGGTCAGGATTTGGCAATCCGAGCCCCGGGCTGTCAGGCGCTTCGCGAGCCCG
>NZ_KQ948441.1 GCF_001514065.1 Streptomyces antibioticus
AAACCGGTGTACGGCCCCTCCCCGAACCCCTTGATCGACGCATACACGACCCGCGGATTGATCTCCCTGATCCGCTCCCACGTGAACCCCATCCGGTCCACCGCCCCCGGCCCGAAGTTCTCCACCAGCACATCCGAACCCCGGATCAACTCCGTCAGGATCTCCTTGCCCCGCTCGGACTTCAGGTTCAGCGTGATGCTGCGCTTGTTGCAGTTGAGCATCGTGAAATACAGCGAGTCCACATCCGGCAGATCCCGCAACTGACCCCGGGTGACGTCCCCGCCCGGCGCCTCCACCTTCACCACGTCCGCTCCCAGCCACGCCAGCAACTGCGTCGCCGACGGACCCGACTGCACGTGCGTCATGTCCAGGATGCGGACACCCTCAAGAGCCATCGTCATGCTCGCCACCCCATCCCTCTTTGTTTTGCATATTGCATACCGTCAGAGTGTTGTGTTCACCGCTGGCGGGCGGCGCCCATGCCGGGGCGCCGCCCGCCGCGTCGGCCTTACGGCATCAGCTGGTACTCCGGGAAGTTTCCGGGCAGGCGCTCGTCCGCCGGCCCCTGCGTCACCGCGCGCACCAGCAGCTCACCGCCGACGAACGCCCCACGCCAGGACGCGCCGAAGCCGCCGAACAGCTCGTCGCGGTCGCCGCGGGAGCGCGGCTTGCCGTGCCCGATCTTGAAGGCGCGGATCTGGGGCGCGAGCCGGTCGAAGGTCGACCGGTCGTCCGTGGACAGGGTGGCGACCAGGGCGCCGTTGGAGGCGTTCATGGCGGCCAGCAGCTCGGCCTCCGTGTCGACCAGGACGATGGTGTCGACCGGGCCGAAGGGTTCCGCGTGGTGCAGCGGCGAGGACGGGGGCGGGTTGAGGAGGGTGACGGGCTGGACGTACGCCGAGGTGTCCTGGCCGGGCAGGAAGCGGGCGTCGGCCTGCGAGCCGCGGTGCAGCGGGACGGCCCCGCGGCTGATGGCCTCGGCGATCTGGTCGTGCAGCTCCTTGGCCTTGGCCGCGTTGATGACCGGGCCGAAGTCCAGGGCCGGATAGGGGTCGTCGGCGTGGGTGACGGCCAGCGGGTGCCCGACGCTGAGCGAGCGCACGGCCGGGAGGTACGCCGCGAGGAACGCGTCGAACAGCTCGCGCTGGACGACGAAGCGCGGGTACGCCGTGCAGCGCTGCTTGCCGTAGTCGAAGAGCTTGGGGATGACGGCCGTCAGCGTGTCCCAGTCCGAGTAGTTCCAGATGCCCCAGGTGTTGAGTCCTTCCTGTTCGAGGATGTGCCGCTTGCCGAGGTCGGCGACGGCCGTGGCGACGGCGGCGCCGGTGTCGCGGCCACCGACGAAGGAGACGCAGCCGATCTCGGGCGCCTTGACCAGTGCCTCCGACAGCTCGCCGCCGCCGCCGCTGACGAGGGTGACGGGGATGCCCTCGCGGGCGGCGAGGGCACAGGCCAGGGTGAGACAGGCGACGCCGCCGTCGGTCGGGGTCTTGGCGATGACCGCGTTGCCCGCCAGTGCTTGGACCAGCAATGCGTGAACGAGCACGCTCATCGGGTAGTTCCAGCTCGCGATGTTGGACACCGGGCCGTCCAGGGGTGCCCGGCCCGCGACCATCGGCTCGATGCCGTCGACGTACCAGCGCACCCCGTCGATGGCCCGGTCGACGTCGGCCTGGGCGAGCCGCCAGGGCTTGCCGATCTCCCAGACGAGGAGGAGCGCGAGCAGCTCGCGGTGCTGGGTGAGGGCGTCGAGGGTGGCCGCGACGCGGGCCCGGCGCTCGGCGAGCGGGACGTGCCGCCAGGCGCGGTGCTGGTCGAGGGAGGCGCGGACGGCCTGGTGGGCGGCGTCGCGGTCGAGGCGGGGCGGGCCGGCGATGGGGCTGCCGTCGACGGGGCTGGTGCCGGGCAGGGCCCGGCCGTCCGCCTGCCAGGCGGCGTTCCAGAGGTTGAGGACGCGGTCGTCGCGGAACGCCTCGGGGGCGACGGCGAGGCAGCGCTGCCACGCGTCGTTCCAGGTCGTGCCGGACTTCACCACGAACGGGGTGGAGTTGAGGGTGGATGTCATGCGGTGTCTCCGCTCTCGGTGCACAGTCGGGGGCGGGGGGTGATGTCTGCCGGATTGCGTGGGAACGCGTGTCCGCGCGGCCAACGGCCGCTCGTGCGGGGAGATTGCGGTGGCGCCGGATGTGCGCCCCGCGGGTTACTCCGTTGTTCCCGGCAGGGTCTCCGTGTCAACCATGAGGTGGTGCCAGGATCCAGCGTGGGCGGTGTCAGGCGCCGGTTTCCAGCCGGTCGAGCACAAGGCGGGCCGTCTCGGTCGGGGTGTTTCCGACCTTGACACCGGCCGCCTCCAGGGCTTCCTTCTTCGCCTGCGCGGTGCCGGAGGAGCCGGACACGATGGCGCCCGCGTGGCCCATGGTCTTGCCTTCGGGCGCGGTGAAGCCGGCGATGTAGCCGACGACCGGCTTGGTGACATGGTCGCGGATGTAGGCGGCGGCCCGTTCCTCGGCGTCTCCGCCGATCTCCCCGATGAGAACGATGAGTTCGGTGTCGGGGTCGTCCTGGAAGGCGGCCAGGCAGTCGATGTGGGTGGTGCCGACGACGGGGTCGCCGCCGATGCCGACACAGGTCGAGAAGCCGATGTCGCGCAGCTCGTACATGAGTTGGTAGGTGAGCGTGCCCGACTTGGACACCAGGCCGACGCGGCCGGACCTGGTGATGTCCGCGGGGATGATGCCCGCGTTGGACTGGCCCGGAGTGATCAGGCCGGGACAGTTGGGACCGATGATCCGGGTGCCCTTCTCCTTCGCGTACGAGGTGAAGGCGACGGAGTCGTGGACGGGGATGCCCTCGGTGATGACGACGGCCAGCCCGATGCCGGCGTCGGCGGCCTCGACGACGGCCGACTTGGCGAAGGCGGGCGGCACGAAGACGACGGTGACGTCGGCCCCGGTCGCCCGCATGCCCTCGGCGACCGCCCCGAAGACCGGGACGGCCCGCTCGTCGAAGTCGACGGTCTGCCCGGCCTTGCGCGGGTTGACGCCGCCGACGACGTTCGTGCCGGCGGCGAGCATGCGCCGGGTGTGTTTCATGCCCTCGCCGCCGGTCATGCCCTGGACGAGGACCTTGGACTCCTTGGTGAGAAAGACGGCCATGTCCCGCTCCTTCAACTGGTGTTGGCGAGTTGGGCGGCGCGGCGGGCGGCACCGTCCATGGTGGTGGCCTGCTGGACGAGGGGGTGGGCACGGCCGTCGAGGATCGCGCGGCCGCGGACGGCGTTGTTGCCGTCGAGGCGCACCACGAGCGGCTTGGTCAACTCGACCGCTTCCAGGGCCTGCACGATGCCGTCGGCCACCGCGTCGCAGGCCGTGATCCCGCCGAAGACGTTGACGAACACCGACTTCACGGCGGGGTCGGAGAGGATGACGGACAGCCCGTCGGCCATGACGCGGGCCGAGGCTCCGCCCCCGATGTCGAGGAAGTTGGCGGGCCGGGCACCGCAGCCGGCGACCACGTCGAGCGTCGACATGACCAGGCCCGCGCCGTTGCCGATGATGCCGACCTCACCCTCCAGCTTGACGTAGTTGAGGCCCTTCGCGGCTGCGGCAGCCTCCAGCGGATCGTCGTGCGCAACACTCTCGTCACCCCAACGCGCCTGCCGGAAGCGGGCGTTGTCGTCGAGCGTGACCTTGCCGTCGAGCGCGAGGATCTCGCCCTGCCGGGTACGGACGAGCGGGTTGACCTCGACGAGGACGGCGTCCTCACGGACCAGCACCTGCCACAGCCGTACGAGAACGTCGACGGTCCGGGCCGGCAGACCGGCCGCGTCGGCGATCTCCCCCGCCTTCGCGGAGGTGACGCCCTCGACCGGGTCGATGTGGATGCGCGCGACCGCTTCCGGCCGACTGGCGGCGACCTCCTCGATGTCCATACCGCCCTCGGCGGAGGCGATGGCGAGAAAGCGCCCGGCGGCGCGGTCGAGGACGTACGAGACGTAGAACTCGGCCTCGATGTCGACGGGTTGGGCCAGCATGACCTTGCCGACCGTGTGCCCCTTGATGTCCATGCCCAGGATCTGACGGGCCGTGAGCTCCGCTGCGGGCGGATCGGCGGCGAGCCGCACACCGCCCGCCTTGCCCCGGCCCCCCGTCTTCACCTGCGCCTTGACGACCACACGGCCACCGAGCCTGCGGGCGATCTCACGGGCCCCCTGCGGCGAGTCGGTGACCTCCGCCCGCGGCACCGGAATGCCGTGCTCTTGGAAGAGTCCCCGCGCCTGATGCTCGTACAGGTCCATGATTCGGCTCCCGTCTTAAAAGTGGTGCACGACCCCTGGACATCACCCATCGGATGCGGGATAACAATCTTCATACAGTATTCGTCGACTGTATGCAATGTGCCAAGCGAGGTGACCGTGACAGCGATGGCTCTTGAGGGCGTCCGCGTCCTGGACATGACGCACGTGCAGTCGGGCCCGTCGGCGACGCAGCTGCTGGCGTGGCTGGGAGCGGACGTGGTCAAGCTCGAAGCGCCGGGCGGCGACATCACCCGCCGGCAACTCCGCGACCTCCCGGATGTCGACTCCCTCTACTTCACCATGCTCAACTGCAACAAGCGCAGCATCACGCTCAACACCAAGACCGAGCGGGGCAAGGAGATCCTCACCGAGCTGATCCGGCGCTCCGACGTGCTGGTGGAGAACTTCGGGCCGGGGGCGGTGGACCGGATGGGGTTCACGTGGGAGCGGATCAGGGAGATCAATCCGCGGGTTGTGTATGCGTCGATCAAGGGCTTCGGGTCCGGTCCGTATATGGACTT
>NZ_KQ948442.1:2398-3989 GCF_001514065.1 Streptomyces antibioticus
GGGTGGCTGGTCGTTGTTTGAGAACTGCACAGTGGACGCGAGCATCTGTGGCCAAGTTTTTAAGGGCGCACGGTGGATGCCTTGGCACCAGGAACCGATGAAGGACGTGGGAGGCCACGATAGTCCCCGGGGAGTCGTCAACCAGGCTTTGATCCGGGGGTTTCCGAATGGGGAAACCCGGCAGTCGTCATGGGCTGTCACCCATACCTGAACACATAGGGTATGTGGAGGGAACGCGGGGAAGTGAAACATCTCAGTACCCGCAGGAAGAGAAAACAACCGTGATTCCGGGAGTAGTGGCGAGCGAAACCGGATGAGGCCAAACCGTATGCGTGTGAGACCCGGCAGGGGTTGCGTATACGGGGTTGTGGGATCTCTCTTCCACGGTCTGCCGGCCGTGGGACGAGTCAGAAACCGTATGGATAGGCGAAGGACATGCGAAAGGTCCGGCGTAGAGGGTAAGACCCCCGTAGTCGAAATCTGTACGGCTCGTTTGAGAGACACCCAAGTAGCACGGGGCCCGAGAAATCCCGTGTGAATCTGGCGGGACCACCCGCTAAGCCTAAATATTCCCTGGTGACCGATAGCGGATAGTACCGTGAGGGAATGGTGAAAAGTACCGCGGGAGCGGAGTGAAATAGTACCTGAAACCGTGTGCCTACAAGCCGTGGGAGCGTCGGATGGAAGCTTGCTTCCATCTCGTGACTGCGTGCCTTTTGAAGAATGAGCCTGCGAGTTTGCGGTGTGTTGCGAGGTTAACCCGTGTGGGGAAGCCGTAGCGAAAGCGAGTCCGAATAGGGCGATATAGTAGCGCGCTCAAGACCCGAAGCGGAGTGATCTAGCCATGGGCAGGTTGAAGCGGAGGTAAGACTTCGTGGAGGACCGAACCCACCAGGGTTGAAAACCTGGGGGATGACCTGTGGTTAGGGGTGAAAGGCCAATCAAACTCCGTGATAGCTGGTTCTCCCCGAAATGCATTTAGGTGCAGCGTCGTGTGTTTCTTGCCGGAGGTAGAGCACTGGATAGGCGATGGGCCCTACCGGGTTACTGACCTTAGCCAAACTCCGAATGCCGGTAAGTGAGAGCACGGCAGTGAGACTGTGGGGGATAAGCTCCATGGTCGAGAGGGAAACAGCCCAGAGCATCGACTAAGGCCCCTAAGCGTACGCTAAGTGGGAAAGGATGTGGAGTCGCACAGACAACCAGGAGGTTGGCTTAGAAGCAGCCACCCTTGAAAGAGTGCGTAATAGCTCACTGGTCTAGTGATTCCGCGCCGACAATGTAGCGGGGCTCAAGCGTACCGCCGAAGTCGTGTCATTGCAGCAATACTCCCAACGGAGGCTGTGATGGGTAGGGGAGCGTCGTGTGCCGGGTGAAGCAGCCGCGGAAGCGAGTTGTGGACGGTTCACGAGTGAGAATGCAGGCATGAGTAGCGATTCACACGTGAGAAACGTGTGCGCCGATTGACTAAGGGTTCCTGGGTCAAGCTGATCTGCCCAGGGTAAGTCGGGACCTAAGGCGAGGCCGACAGGCGTAGTCGATGGATAACCGGTTGATATTCCGGTACCCGCTGTGAAGCGTCAAACATCGA
>NZ_KQ948442.1:4318-5737 GCF_001514065.1 Streptomyces antibioticus
ATAGTCTGAGACCTGATGCCGAGCCGATTGTGGTGAAGTGGATGATCCTATGCTGTCGAGAAAAGCCTCTAGCGAGTTTCATGGCGGCCCGTACCCTAAACCGACTCAGGTGGTCAGGTAGAGAATACCGAGGCGTTCGGGTGAACTATGGTTAAGGAACTCGGCAAAATGCCCCCGTAACTTCGGGAGAAGGGGGGCCATCACTGGTGAGAGGACTTGCTCCTCGAGCTGGGGGTGGCCGCAGAGACCAGCGAGAAGCGACTGTTTACTAAAAACACAGGTCCGTGCGAAGCCGTAAGGCGATGTATACGGACTGACGCCTGCCCGGTGCTGGAACGTTAAGGGGACCGGTTAGTCACATTTCGGTGTGGCGAAGCTGAGAACTTAAGCGCCAGTAAACGGCGGTGGTAACTATAACCATCCTAAGGTAGCGAAATTCCTTGTCGGGTAAGTTCCGACCTGCACGAATGGCGTAACGACTTCTCGACTGTCTCAACCATAGGCCCGGTGAAATTGCACTACGAGTAAAGATGCTCGTTTCGCGCAGCAGGACGGAAAGACCCCGGGACCTTTACTACAGTTTGATATTGGTGTTCGGTTCGGCTTGTGTAGGATAGCTGGGAGACTTTGAAGCAGCCACGCCAGTGGTTGTGGAGTCGTCGTTGAAATACCAGTCTGGTCGTGCTGGATGTCTAACCTGGGTCCGTGATCCGGATCAGGGACAGTGTCTGATGGGTAGTTTAACTGGGGCGGTTGCCTCCTAAAGAGTAACGGAGGCGCCCAAAGGTTCCCTCAGCCTGGTTGGCAATCAGGTGTTGAGTGTAAGTGCACAAGGGAGCTTGACTGTGAGACCGACGGGTCGAGCAGGGACGAAAGTCGGGACTAGTGATCCGGCGGTGGCTTGTGGAAGCGCCGTCGCTCAACGGATAAAAGGTACCCCGGGGATAACAGGCTGATCTTCCCCAAGAGTCCATATCGACGGGATGGTTTGGCACCTCGATGTCGGCTCGTCGCATCCTGGGGCTGGAGTCGGTCCCAAGGGTTGGGCTGTTCGCCCATTAAAGCGGTACGCGAGCTGGGTTTAGAACGTCGTGAGACAGTTCGGTCCCTATCCGCTGCGCGCGCAGGAATATTGAGAAGGGCTGTCCCTAGTACGAGAGGACCGGGACGGACGAACCTCTGGTGTGCCAGTTGTTCTGCCAAGGGCATGGCTGGTTGGCTACGTTCGGGAGGGATAACCGCTGAAAGCATCTAAGCGGGAAGCCTGCTTCGAGATGAGTATTCCCACCCACTTGATGGGGTAAGGCTCCCAGTAGACGACTGGGTTGATAGGCCGGATCTGGAAGCCCAGTAATGGGTGGAGGTGACCGGTACTAATAGGCCGAGGGCTTGTCCTCAGTTGCTCGCGTCCACTGTGTT
>NZ_KQ948443.1 GCF_001514065.1 Streptomyces antibioticus
TCCAGCTGATCTGCTGTCCGGGGGCGGTGACAGGTCGCCAGATGGGCGCGGAGGGCCTATCGCGCAGGAGGTCGGTGAGGGAGGCGGCGAGGATGGGCACGCTGGTGTGGAAGCCGGGCCCGGTCAACCGCGCACCAGCGGTCAGCGCGCTGATGCGATTCTCAACGCCAGCGGGACCGGTGCCAGCGAGGACGAACAGCAGTCGTGGGAACACGGGATACCGTCGCCGCCATCCCTCCTCCGCTGTCTCAGCCCGGGGCGCGCGGGGCCGACCGACGGTGACGGGCACGTAGGTGAACAGCCGTTCGTAGGCGTGGATTTTCGCGGCGAGGCGTTCGGGTCCCATGGTGGCCCGGTCGACTTCCACGAACGCCCGCAGCATCACTCCCTCACCCTCACTGTCGCCGTCGTCGAGACGGCGGCGGTAGTAGAGGAGCGCGTCGGGGATGACGGCCTCTCCGCCCCCCAGCGGGTGGTGGACTTCGGGGATCCAGTCCAGCGGCTGGCACACATCCCCACCCCGGCGGGCATCTGCAACGAACGCCAGCCCAGTCTCGGTGACGGTCAGGCCGTGTCCAGCCCGTAGCCGGACAGCGGTGGGATCTGCGCCCAGCCGGGCAGGCCGCCACCCCCGTAACTCCGGCCATTCGGAAGCGACTTCGGCCCCGTAGCTGGTGGTGAACCACACCCGTGTCCGGCCCGCCTGCGGCAGCGTGATCCGATCCACGAGTCCCTCCTCCCGCAGCCGGGCCAGCCTGCGCCGGGTCTGCTCAATCCGCACCCCGGACGCGAGCAGCCGGTGCAGCTGCTCGGTAGTGGCCATCCGGTACTGCGCCAGTACCGCCACCGCGAGCCGGTCCCCACCACCCGCACCCGGATCGGTATCCATCGTCAGCGAGCCCCTCCCAACAGCCGGCGCCACCCGGCCGGGCACCGTGTGAGCCCACGACAGCAGCTGCCCCTAACCACAACAGTGACCACACAGGCCTGACCAGCGTCACGATGCGATAACCCCGCCCACAACCAGCCCCATAACCCGGCCGATAACCCCGCCGACAACCCCACCCACAACAACCCCTACACCCACGGCGCCTGACGGTGTATCCGCAGCTCACCACCCCTGACCAGGCATGGTCAGCAGCCCGACATCCCCCTCTGCACACCCCCACGCCCCCAGACAAGAAGAGAAAAGGGAAGGGCGGGGACGGGTGGGGCGCGCGCATCGGGGGATCGGGGCGCCACTCTCTTCTGGCTGCGCGTCGGCACGGCCTCCGCGCCAAGCGCCGAACAGCCGGCGCCCGCAGACGAACACACACCATCAGCGCACCGCCAACTCGTCACCTGCGCCCGCTACTCCGCGCTCAGTCAGCTCGACAGCCTCACCCTGAAGCGCGAGCGATACGATCCCGCATCGCCGGCGACGCGCCCACGACGCAAGACGACTGGGCGCGGCCTCGCCTTGACGCTCACCCTCGGCACGGCCCAAGAGCACGCAGCCTCTTGCGACAGGAAGGCATCACCTACGATGGAAGCGCTTCGAGAGAGGCACTGCTGGCGGGGAGTTCCGGTACGGGTTTGCCGACCCTCCGGATCTGCCGTTCCCCGTCAGCAGGCAAATTCCAGTAATAGTTAGGGCGCAGGCGCAGCAGATCACGATGCCCTGGAAGCGCCGCACCGCGGATTTCCCGCTCTCGACTTCCCTGATTCCCTTTTGCGCGCGGTCTGCTCCGCAGACGCGTCGCGCCGCCGCTACGCGGCGGACACCCGGGCTGCTCCGCGCCCGGACGGGATCGGCGGTGGCATCGCTACGCGATGCACGAGGTAGGGCGGCCCGCAATGAGCGGGCCGCCCTACCTCGTTTCGCTACGACGCTCCGCGTCGCATGTGGGTGGGGTGCCGGGGTCCCTTGACCGGCACCCCCGGCCTGCTCCGTGTCCGGCGGTTCGCGGGCAGGGGGCGGGCCAGGCCGCGCCGTCCCAGCCCGCCAGCGGGGCAGTTAGAGGACGGTGTAGGCGACCGGCGGATAGACCGCCTCACCCTCCTCGTCCTCGTCGCTGCCATGCAGCCCGAACGCGTCCACGAACACCGCCGGTCCACGCTCACCGATCAGCTCGGCCGCCTCGGACGCGGTGCACTCGCTGAGCGCGCAGTAGGCCAGGTGCCAGGCCCGCACGACGTACGCCGCACTCTGATCGTCCGGCGCGGGGGAGCGGAGGTACAGGGTGCCGTACGACAACGGCTGCGCCAGCCCGACCATCAGCAAGAACGCCATGTTGTCCAGGTACTTCTCCTCGGCGCCCACGAGGTCGTCCAGGCCGCCGTCACCCTCCACGGTCACCCGAAGCGCCGCCGCCAGCGGCTTCTCCTCACCGTCCATGGTCACGCCCAGCCGCACCACGTGCTCACCCGGCGCCAGACGGCCCATCAGACGGGCCAACACCGCATAGGCCTCCTCACGGGCCTCCGCGATCCGCGCCGGAGAAATCGGCTTCAACTTCGCCATTCTGACTCCTTGAGTTGCTTCGAGAGAATTTCCACCCGGTGAGGTTGCCGCCTTACCGAGTAGCCCAATTATATTTCCTGAGCAGGCTCGCAAGAATGGGGAGTTGAAGTATTCTCGAAAAACAAGACAGAGCCTATCGATCACCTGATATGTAGAATTTTGTCAGCGCCCATAAAACGCAAGGCAGTTCGCTTCAATCCGCTACACAGCGTCGGCGGTGACAGTTAATCAGGCCACATTTCATCGATTAGGCCAAACTGATGCGCCCTCAAGACGGCCGGAAACCAGCGCTGTTCTTGCTGCTGCCTCTGACGCGCCCGGAGGGGGCGTCAGGTTCTGTGACGGACTGCGGAGCAGGCCGCCACAGAACGAATCTGACCGAAGGCCAGATTCCCGGATCACGGAGTGATCCGGCGATCGTCACGGAGTGACGATCCATCAACTGCCTTGCGAAGCAAGGCAGTTGTCCCGCCGCGTAGCGGCGGCGCGTCGTGTCTGCGGAGCAGAC
>NZ_KQ948444.1 GCF_001514065.1 Streptomyces antibioticus
ATGGCCAGGCTGGAGCTGGAGCGCGAGAAGAAGAGCTGAACCATGCTGAGCCCCCGTCGACGACCGGCGGGGGCTTTCGTGTATCCGGAGTGACATAATCGAACGCGTGAGCGAACTGCCCCCGGACCCCGCACGTCTCCGCGTCATCCTGCGGCACCTGGAGGAGGCGCTCGCCGAGAACGCGATCGTTCACACGTACCTGGACATCCAGCGGAACAAGGTGGTGGACGCGCTGAAGGCGGCGGAGGCGCGCGACGCATGGACCCCGCAGCCCGCCCCGGAGCAGCCGAAGGAGCGTCGGCCGGCGGACCGCACCCCGGGCGAGTCGGAGGGCTTCAAGCTCGATCGGATGCGCACCCCGGACGGTCCAGTCGCCTCGTCCGTCCACCTCGACGACTGCAAGATGGTCGGTCCCCTGGCGCAAGCACTGTCGGCGCACGAAGCGCGCATCGCGCTCGTGGACGAGCAGCTCGACGAGTGCGAGTTCTGCCGTCCTGGAGCGGTTCTCGGGGTGGACATCGGCACGTGACAGAGCCCCCGTCGGATGACCCGGCGGGGGCTCTTTACGTTGTGCGTCAGGCGACGTCGCCGCGCTTCACAGCGTCGACGAAACCGCCCCACGCGCTGTCAGCGAAGACGACCGCGGGGCCGGCGGGACGCTTGGAGTCACGCACGGGGAGCGCTGCGGGGACGGCGCCGAACGCGACCTCCACGCAGTTGTTGTCTCCGCCGCTGTACGACGACTTGGTCCACACGAGCCCGCGGACGGTTGGGTCAATGATCCTGGTCATTGGATGCTGTCCTTCAGTTGAGCAATGAGGTCGGCCGATTCGTCGAACGGCAACGCAGCGGCTCTCAACCGCTCGAACGCGCTCCCGTACCGACTTACTTCCGCTGTGTCTTCGACGTACAGGGCACTCGTCAAGCTCTCCACGAGGACAACGTCCAGGTCGGACGCCTCGGGGAAGCCCAGCACCGCGAACGCGCCGCTCATACCTACATGCGGCGACGCGTCGAGCGGAAGAACCTGTATCGACACATGCGGAAGTCTCTGTTTGTCCAGCAGCGTCTGAAGCTGCTCTCGCATGAGCTCTGGACTGCTCTTCACTCGGGGACGGAGCGCGGCCTCGTGGATCACGGCCCACAGCTCCAGTGGATCGCGACGTGAGAGGACCGACTGACGCGCCATGCGGACGTCGACCAGCGCATCTACGTCCTCCGGCTGCGAATCCATCCGGATGGCCTCGATGGTCGCGCGGGCGTAGGCAGCAGTCCGGAGGAGGCCAGGGATGAGGGCTGACTCGTACGTCCGCATGGACGCCGCGCCGTCCTCCAGGCTGATCAAGTCGGCGTACGCCGGCGAGATGATGTCGCGATAGGTCTGCCACCAACCGCGCTTGCTGCTGTGGCGCGAGATGGCGTGCAGAGCCGCGCGGAGGGCCGCGTCTTCGACGTTGTACAGGTCGAGCAGCCTGTCAAGATCGTCCGTCTTGATGCCCAGACGGCCCGACTCGATCCGGTTCACCTTCGACTCGGGTAGCCCAGTCTGGGCCTGAACGTCTTCGAGCTTCAGGCCCTGGGCATGGCGAAGCTGACGCAGCTTGGAGCCCACCTGCCGCTTACGGACGGTGGGCTCACCCACAGCTCCCATAGCTCCCCCGTTCGTCGGTCCTGTCGTCATCCTCGCCTCGTGTGAGTAGGCGCACGTACAGCTTTCCACAGTGGATCGACGTCCGATATGGCGGACTGCAATTTTGCAGATTTCACCAGTCGGGTTGCATTCCTGCGCCGACTTTCGTCACACTGGCAGTGCCATTCCGCGCACAGTGGGTCATCACTTGCAGGGGTTAGGAGGCGTCGTGGTACGCCCTGAAACGAGAGAGCCGCCAGACGTCGGGGAGCTCCTGACGGATACGGCGCGAAATAGGGTCGGCGAGTACCGCGGGGAAGTCGCGGGCAAGTTCTGTCTTCGGCCGGTAGGCGGGGGGACGGAGTGGGAAGTCAGCCCCGAATACGTCCGCGGGGCGACCGACGAGGAGCGTCTTAAAGCCCGCCTCGCAGCCTCCAATGCTCGTTCCTCGGGGAGGCCTTAGCGATGGCCGCTCACCCCGTCCCCGAGGCTCCTGAAGTACCACGCCCGGTCCTCAAGCCCACAGGCGTCCGTATCCGGCAGTGGATCGAATGTGAGCGCTGCTTACAGTCCAGCCGGGACGAGAGCAGCACGCAGGAGTGGGCTGCGAACCACCTCAGAGAGCGCCCGACGCATGACGGTTTCCGAATCGTCAGTCAGACCTACTGGCGCCTGGAGTCGTCGAGCCGATGAGTAGTCACGAGCAAACGTGCGGCGCCGCGAAGACCTTCCCGGACACCGAGGAAACGAAGCAGATCGACCCCCGGTGGGTTGGAGTCACCGTGACGTGTGACGACGCGCCCCACCAGTGCGCTCCAGAAGAAGTGATTCACAGTGGCGCGGTGACCGTCGACGACGGCTACCAAGGAGAGCATTTCTGGGGCCCTGGCTACCGCCCGCTCAATTCGTCGTCGTAGCCCCCATGAGCCCGCGGACTGGCGCCCTGTGGCGCCGGCTCGCGGAGGGCGCGGCAGGAGTCGGAGTGCCGGTGAGGTCGGCCCACCCGGCTCCTGCCTGCGTCCGAACGTCCCGCCTCCGGGGTGCCGGAGTATCAAGCCCGGCGGCGTGACGATGCGGCACAGTCGCCCGCGTTCCCGGCTGTGTCCTGTCTGGAAAGAGCTCCGTCCACCTCCGTCCCTCGTGGAGGTGGACGGAGCCCCAAGCTCCGCCCGACGTCGACGCCCCATCCGCAGGGGGTTCGGGCGGCCGAAGCCCCGTTCGCCTCTTGGCTGTATCCCCGTGAGGCGGGCGGGGCTTCTTCATGTCCGCAGGTCAGGAGCGAACTTGGTGACGTGATACTTCATTCAGTTGGCATG
>NZ_KQ948445.1 GCF_001514065.1 Streptomyces antibioticus
GCCCAACCCCGTGGCGAGCAGCCGCTCGCGTTCAGCGGCCTCGACCATGCCGACACCGGAGACGGGACGGCCCGGCTCGGCCAGCGCGTTGCGCAGGAACGTGACGAAGTGCCCCATCAGCCGGCTGATCGTGGCCGGCTCGAACAGATCCGATTCGTAGTAGGCGATCCCGGAGAACGTGTCGCCGGAGCGCGTGAGGGCCACACTCAGGTCGAACCGCGACTTCCCGTCGACCAGCTCCACCCGCTCGGTCGCCAGACCGGGCAGGACCAGGTCGTCGGTCTCCTCGTCGCCCAGCGCGAACAGCACCTGGAACAGCGGGTTGCGGCTAGGATCCCGCTCCGGCTGGAGCTCCTCCAGCACGGCTTCGAAGGGGAGTTCCTGATGCTCGTAGGAGGAGAGAGTGTTCGCCCGGGTGCGAGCCAGCAGCTCTTCGAACGACGGGTCGTCGGCCAGCTCGGTGCGGATCAGCAGGGTGTTGACGAAGTAGCCGATGAGCTCGTCGAGTTCGGGACGCACCCGGCCGGCGATCGGCGTGCCCAGGGTGACGTCCCGCGCCGCTGAGTGCCGGGCGAGGACCACACTGAACGCGGCCATCAGCGTCATGAACGCGGTCGCGTTGTGCTCCCGTGAGAAGCGGTTGACCGCCGCCCCCAGCTCGCCGTCCACGGTGAACGAGATCTGGGCGCCGTTCCCGGTGCGCACGGTCGGCCGGGGCCGGTCCGTCGGCAGTTCGTCGGTGCTCGCGCCGGCCAGCCGCTGCCGCCAGTGCTCCAGCTGGTGCCCCAGCCGCTGAGGCGTCTGGTGCTCCCGGCTCCACGCCGCGTAGTCCCCGTACTGAACGGGCAACGGCGGAAGTTCCGGCTCGCGGCCGGCCGCCAGGGCCGTGTAGGCCCGGGACAGCTCCGACCACAGCACCCGCATCGACGTGCCGTCGACCGCGATGTGGTGGACTACCAGCACCAGCAGTGCGTCGTCCTCGGCCAGCCGCACCACCGCGACGCGGAAGACGGGCCCGGTGGCCAGCGAGAACGGTTCGCGCATGAGCGTACGGGCGAACTCCACGCCCGCCGCGTACCGTTCACCGGCGCTGTCGCCGACGACGTCGTGGACCCGCACCGGGACCGGCGCGGCCGGCAGCACCCGGGGGACGGGGGCGCCGTCCCGCTCGTCGAAGACCGTCCGCAGCACCTCGTGCCGGCCGGCCACCACTGTGAAGCTCCGGGCCAGCACCTCGACGTCGAGCGCGCCCCGGACCCGGATCACGGTGGACGTGTTGTAGCCCGGCATCATCTGCTCCAGAAGCCACATCCGCTCCTGCGAGTGGGACGCCACCCGCGCGTCCGGTCCGGCCACCGGAATGGCCGTCGCCGCCGCGTCGGCGCGCTGGGCGGTGCGGGCACCCCGGAGCAGCGACCTGACCTGCGCGCGCCGCGCTTCCCGCGGGTCCGCCTGGGGTGTCCTGCTCGTGTTCATGAGCGGGTCCTCTCGGCGGTCGCGTTCCCGGCCTGATCCGTCTCCGGGTCGCCGACCGCGTCCAGCAGCAGGTTCTCCAGGGCGGTGGCCATGGTGTGGACCGTCGGGTTGTCGAAGATCAGCGCCAGCGGGATGTCCACGGACAGCGCCGAGCGCAGTCGGGAGACGATTCGTGTGGCGAGCAGCGAATGCCCGCCCAGGGCGAAGAAGTTGGCGTGGATGTCCAGGTCGGTGCGGTCCAGCACCTCCGACCAGATGCCGTCGATGAGCTGCTCGGCCTCGGTGGCCGGCCGCACCGCGACCGCGTCCGCCTCGAAGCGCGGCCGGGG
>NZ_KQ948446.1 GCF_001514065.1 Streptomyces antibioticus
CAGTGCCTTGTGGTCGGTCTTGCCGTTGGCGTTGACGGGGATGTGGTCGAGGACGGTGATGCTGGAGGGGATCATGTAGCGGGGCAGCAGATCGCTGAGGTGTGTGGTGAGTTGGGCCGGCAGTTCGTCCTGGGGGCCGGTGTGCTGGGTGGTGATGTAGGCGGCGAGGCGTTGGTCGCCGGGGACGGGTTCCCATTTGGTGACGACGGCGTCGTTGACGTCGGGGTGGCGGCGCAGGGTGTGTTCGATCTCGGCGGGTTCGATGCGGATGCCCCGGATCTTGACCTGGCTGTCCGCGCGCCCCAGGAAGACCAAGGAGCCATCGGCGCGCCGGATACCCCGGTCGCCCGTGCGATATAGCCGGGCCCCAGGCACCTCGGGGTGCGGGAGGAAGGCCGCGGCGGTCTTGCGGGGGTCGCCCAGGTAGCCGCGGGCCAGGCCCACGCCGGCCAGGTAGAGCTCCCCGGGGATGCAGTCCGGGACGGGATTGAGGTGCTCGTCCAGCAGCAGCACCTCGTTATTGGCGATGGCACGGCCCAGCGGGACGTCCGCGTCGTGGTCGCCGGTGGTGCAGGTGTGGCTGGTGGAGTCGATGGAGACTTCGGTGGCGCCCCATTGGTTGTGGAGGCGGGCGGGGGTGTGGGCGAGTCGGTTGTGGAATTTGGTGACGAGGTCGGGGCGGAGGGCTTCGCCGCTGGAGATGACGTGGCGGAGGTGGGTGAGGGGTGGTCGGGTGGGGGTGATCTCGTCGAGGAAGAGGGTGAGCATGGAGGGGACGAAGTGGAGGGCGGTGATGTGGTGGTTGGTGGTCCAGTCGGCGATGGCGCGGGGGTCGCGGTGGAGGCCGGGGGGGAGCATGACGACGGTGGCACCGGCGATGAGGGGCCAGAAGATTTCGACGGCGGAGTCGTCGAAGCTGAGGACGGTTTTGTGCAGGGTGGTGTCGCCGGGTGTGAGGGGGTATTGGGCCTGCATCCATTGCATGCGGTTGGTCCAGCCGGCGTGGGTGGAGGCGACGCCTTTGGGTGTGCCGGTGGATCCGGAGGTGTAGTAGACCGAGATCAGGTTGTCTCCGGTGACACCGTTGAGGGGGGCGGTCGGGGAGGAGTCGGTGAGGGTGCCGGGTCCGCAGTCCAGGATGGTGAGTGGCCCGGCCGTGCCGGCCAGTGACTGGGCGCGTTGTTCGTCGACGCAGATGAGGGGGGCGCCGGCGTCGGTGAGCAGGGTCACCACTCGGCCCACTGGCAGGTCGGGGTCGAGTGGGAGGAAGGCGCCGCCTGCCTTGATGATGGCCAGGAGGGTGACGGCCATTTCGGTGGAGCGGTCCATCCAGAGGCCGACGGGGGTGTCGGGGACGATGCCGGCTTTGCGGAGGCGGGTGGCGAGGTGGTTGGCGCGGCCGGTGAGTTCGGCGTAGGAGAGGGTGGTCTCGGAGTCGATGACCGCGGGTGCGTGCGGGGTCGCCGCGGCCTGTGCGTCCACCAGATCCGTCAGCAGACCACCGGAGTACTCGACACGATC
>NZ_KQ948447.1 GCF_001514065.1 Streptomyces antibioticus
AGTTCGTAGCCGCTGTAGATGCCCCAGGTGGGGGAGAGGGTGGCGGCCAGGACGGCACGGATCTCGAAGGCGGGCCGGCCGCCGTGCTGGAGGTAGGCGTGCAGGATGTCGGGGGTGTTGGCGAAGAAGTTGGGCCGCATGTAGGCGGCCGCCTCCCCCGACAGCTCGGTCAGGTACTCGGTGAGCTCCTGCTTGGTGGTGCGCCAGGTGAAGTACGTGTACGACTGCTGGAAACCGATCTGCCCCAGGGTGTGCATCATCGCCGGGCGGGTGAACGCCTCCGCCAGGAAGATCACGTCCGGGTCGGTGGCGTTGATGTCCGCGATCACCCGCTGCCAGAACACGACCGGCTTGGTGTGCGGGTTGTCGACCCTGAAGATCCGCACCCCGTGGTCCATCCAGTGCCGCAGCACCCGCTCCGTCTCGGCGACCAGACCGTCCATGTCGGCGTCGAAGGCGATCGGGTAGATGTCCTGGTACTTCTTCGGCGGATTCTCCGCATACGCGATGGTGCCGTCCGGCCGGTGATGGAACCACTCCGGATGCTTCTGCACCCAGGGGTGGTCCGGGGAGCACTGCAACGCGAAGTCGAGGGCGATCTCCAGACCGTGCCTGCCCGCTTCCTCGACGAAGTGGTCGAAGTCCTCGATGGTGCCCAGGTCGGGGTGGATGGCATCGTGGCCGCCCTCGGGCGAGCCGATCGCCCACGGCACCCCGACATCGTCCCGCCCGGCCGACAGGGTGTTGTTGGGGCCCTTGCGGAACGTCGTCCCGATCGGATGGATCGGCGGCAGGTACACCACGTCGAAGCCCATCGCGGCGATCGCGGGCAGCCGGCGCGCGGCGGTGCGGAAGGTGCCGTGCGGCCGCTCCGGGGTGCCCTCCGAACGCGGGAAGAACTCGTACCAGGACCCGTACAGGGCCCGCTCCCGCTCCACCAGCAGCGGCAGGGGCTCGGAGGCGGTGACGAACTCCCGCAGCGGGTGCGCCGCCAGGACCGCGTCCACCTCCGGCGTCAACGCCGCCCCCAACCGGGCC
>NZ_KQ948448.1 GCF_001514065.1 Streptomyces antibioticus
AGGAAGCCGGTGGCCCAGAGCATCGGTGTCTCGAAGGACAACGAGCCCTTCCACATCGTTCCGATCCAGTTGAAGAACTTCACGCCCGTTGGCACGGCGATGAGGAACGTCATGAAGGAGAAGAACGGGAGCAGGACGCCGCCGGTGACGTACATGTGGTGGGCCCACACGGTCACGGACAGGCCGGCGATGGCGATGGTGGCGCCGATCAGGCCCATGTAGCCGAACATCGGCTTGCGGGAGAAGACCGGGATGACCTCGGAGATGATGCCGAAGAACGGTAGCGCGATGATGTACACCTCTGGATGGCCGAAGAACCAGAAGAGGTGTTGCCACAGCAGCGCTCCGCCGTTGGCGGAGTCGAAGACGTGGGCGCCGAACTTGCGGTCCGCCTCCAGCGCGAAGAGGGCCGCGGCCAGCACGGGGAAGGCGAGCAGGACCAGGACGGCGGTCAGCAGCACGTTCCACACGAAGATCGGCATGCGGAACATGGTCATGCCCGGCGCGCGCATGCAGATGATGGTGGTGATGAAGTTGACCGAGCCGAGGATGGTGCCGAAGCCGGAGAAGGCCAGACCCATGATCCACATGTCGGCGCCGATGCCCGGGGAGCGGACGGCGTCGGAGAGCGGGCTGTAGGCGAACCAGCCGAAGTCGGCCGCGCCCTGCGGGGTGAGGAAGCCGCCGACCGCGATGAGCGAGCCGAACAGGTACAGCCAGTAGGCGAACATGTTCAGGCGGGGGAAGGCGACGTCGGGGGCGCCGATCTGGAGCGGCATGATCCAGTTCGCGAAGCCGGCGAACAGCGGCGTCGCGAACATCAGCAGCATGATCGTGCCGTGCATCGTGAACGCCTGGTTGAACTGCTCGTTCGACATGATCTGCAGACCAGGCCGGGCGAGCTCGGCGCGCATGAGCAGCGCCATCACGCCACCGATGCAGAAGAACGCGAACGACGTGACGAGGTACAGCGTCCCGATCGTCTTGTG
>NZ_KQ948449.1 GCF_001514065.1 Streptomyces antibioticus
CGGCCACCGTCAGATACGGCCGGGCGGTTTTGGGGCCGTGGGTGTGGCGTTGGCGGATGCCGTGGGCGAGGTGGATGCGGGCGAGTTCGTAGGGGAAGTGGTGGGCGTGGGGGTGGGTTTGGGCTTGGTGGTAGTAGTGGTCGGCTTGGGTGGGGTCGGGGGTGGTCATGGCGAGGGCGCCGTAGGTGGTGAGGGCGAGGCGGGGGCTGATGTGGGGGAGGCCTGCGTGGTGGGCGGCTTGGGCGTGTTGGTGGGCTTGTTGGGTGCGGCCGGTGTGGAGGGCTGCTTCGACGAGGTCGAGGAGGGTGCGGGGGGCTTGGTGGGCGTAGGGGTGGAAGGTGCCGGGGGGTGTGATGCCGATGGCGTGGAGGTAGGCGGCTTCGTAGTCGCCTTCGGCGAGGGCGGCGGTGGTGCCGATGGTGTCGGTGATCTGGGTGAGGAAGCCGACGCCGCGGGGGCGGGCCCAGGTGTCGACGGTGGCCTGGAGTTCGCGGGCGTGTTCGATCTGGCCCCGCAGCGCTGCCAGCAGCCCCAGATACGCGCGGCTGTGGTGAACGA
>NZ_KQ948450.1 GCF_001514065.1 Streptomyces antibioticus
GGGGTCCGTCTTCAAACGGATCTTGCCCAGAGCAGGACTGATGTGAGAGTGATTGCCGCTTCGTAGGAGGTGGCGGTCTTTTCGTATCGGGTGGCGATGCCGCGGAAGGCCTTGAGTCGGTTGAAGCAGCGTTCGATGACGTTGCGTTGGCGGTAGATCTGCCGGTTGAACGTTGGCGGTCGCCCGCCGCTGCAGCCGCGGTCGTGCCGGTGTCGCTGCTGGTCGGTCTTCTCTGGGATGGTGTGGCCGATGCCGCGTTTGCGCAGGTAGGCGCGGAAGCCGCGGGAGCTGTACGCCTTGTCTGCGATGACCTGGTCGGGCCTGCAGCGTGGTCGGCCCGGCCCGGTGCGCGGGACACGGATGCGTTCCAGAAGGGGGGCGCGCGCGGATGCTGTTGTTGCGTTGGCCGGGTGTCACCCGGATCGCGAGCGGGCGGCCCCTGCCGTCGCAGGCGAGATGGATTTTGGTGGTGAGTCCGCCTCGGGATCGGCCGAGGGCGTGATCGT